>NZ_CAJHCR010000006.1 GCF_904848585.1 Paraburkholderia kirstenboschensis | reverse complement strand
TGAGTGCCCACAGTTCGTCGTCGAGTATTGGCTTGGCCATGTCCTTTTCGTCGTCGAAACAATGAAAAGGTTAACAGCATTCATCGATGGTTAACAGCCCCTTCGTTCATTTTGTTAAGGGTTCTTAGTGAGGCATAGATGAGAAGGGCGTACTTATCCGCATTCACCTTGCTCGAACTGATTATCACTCTCGCGATAGTCGCGGTCCTGGCCGTCTTTGCTGTGCCGTCGTATCGCAGTCAGGTCGTGCGAACGCATCGGGTCGACGCGGCATCGGCGCTGTTTCGGGCGGCGCAATTCGTCGAGGGTGCGGCAAGTGACAACAATGCTGCTCTGCCGCCGGGTCTCGATCAGGCTCCGCAATTCGGCACTGCGGTCTATCGGCTGCATGTGCTGCCGGCGGATGATGCTAACGGCGGCTATTCAATTGAAGCGGCTCCGGACGAATCGGGCCCGATGCGCGATGACCCGTGCGGTGTTTTCACGCTCGACGCGACAGGGATGCGAAGTAATAAGAATGTCGCGATTGGGTCGGCGCCGCCCACCGGGCAGTGTTGGGGCACTAGCTAGCAAACCGCGAAGCCAGCGTGCGCCGAGGTGCGCTCGTTGACTGACAAAAAAGGCACGAACCCATGAAGCGATGAAGCACTGGAGCACTGAAGCACGGCAGCACTGAGTCACCGAAGCACCGAGCACCGAAGCACTCAACCCTGCCCAGCACCTCACCCCTCGTCGCGCGAACCATACGATGCTCGCGACTCCCCTTTGATCTGCTGCCACACGCGGTACGCTTCCCACGCGGCAAGCGCCAGGCCGCCCCATTTCAGCGCGGGCTTAGCGCCGGCTGCAACCGTCGCGCGCAGCGGCTTCGCGAGGACGATCGAGGCGATCGAACTGACTAGCGGATACTGTTTGAGGAGAGCGCCAATGGTCCCGGCGTTGAGGAAATTCGCTTTGGACCCTGTGCCCATGCGCAACCCGCCGAAACCCGGTACGACGAACTTGAGCCAACTGAAGTGGGTAACGGCTTCGCGCAATTCGATCGTCGCCTGGGCCAACTCCATGCGCTCGACGTCCGCGCGCACGAGCAGCAATTCCTTGCGTAGCGCTCGCAGGTGCGGCGCGCTAAGGTCTCTCGCCGGCTGGCGCTTGTTGCGGAATGCGGAACTTGTATGGCTCTGGCTCATGGCGTATCGGCAGTATGGAGGGCTAGGAACAGCGCACGGAACGGCACAACGCGCGGTGCAAAGAACGGCAAAGAACGGCACAGCAAGCGTCGCCGCAACCGGTCGGCTTCAGATACGCTTAACAACCGGCTCACGAACTTGCCAATCAGCGAAGGACGGCTCCCGCTCCGTGCGCTCGCAGTGCTACGGTCTACGAAATACGTCGCGGTCTTTTTCGAATTCGGCGATGGTGGACTCGAAAACCATCGGCGCATTACGCAGATTACTGCGCGCTTTTAGCGCGCAGGTCAGTCCGGCGATCGCATAGACAAGTGTGATTCCGGCAAGCGCCTGCCACCGGTATGTGTCCCAGAACGCGATGGCGACCAGCGCGGTAAGAGCGATCAGGGCCATGGTGGTCAGCATCATCGCGGCAAGGCCAAGAAAGAGCACGCCGAGAAGGCGGTCTTTTTCCTCGGCCAATTCAATGCCGACCAGTTCAAGGCGTGTTTGCAGAATGGCGGACACCGAGCCGATGATGCGGCGTAACGGGCTATGTTGTTCGCGCTGCGAATGTGTGTCGGTCGTCATGGCTGTGGGCGTTGCGCGTGTTGGCCTAAGCGGCGCGTGCAAACGTGCGCGCCAAGATAAGCGGACCGGCCGGACATGCGCCGGTCCGCTTGATTCGCTGGCAAGCCGGACATAGCTTGTCCGGCAACGTGCGTCGTGTTACTTGCGGTTGATCAGCAGACCCAGCAGCACGCCGGCGCCCGCGGCAATGCCGATGGATGCCCACGGATGCTCGTGAACGTAGTCGTCGGTTGCGCGAGCAGCCTTCTTGCCTTTCTCGACCACGACGACTTGCACGTCGGCCGCTTTTTCCCTGGCTTGCTTCAGACGTGACAGCGCCGTTTCGCGCAGTTCCGAAGCGCGCTCGCCAGTTGCGCTTGCGGCCTGTTTCAGCAGGTCTTCAGCGTCCGCGAGGACGGTTTTGATATCCGACATCAATCTCTCCTTGTTGACTTCCGACATTGACAGCTCCCCTTCGTCTCACGCCACGCGTGAATCCTAAACAAAGAAACGGCGGCTGGCGAGCGCACTGCCCGGTTTGTGGAGCCGAACGCACGAACCGTTCCTGGCGAGGCGAAACCCTACCGGACAGCACCTGCATGACCGCTTACAGATGATGTTAGTGCATGATGGAGTTGATCTGTCCCGCAAAGTTTCCACTAAATCGGCGAAAATTACAAAAAGGCATAAAGTAGTGAGCCGATGTTCGTTCGGCATGTACGATCGCTGCCGTATGCTTTATCTTTTTCAGGCGCTGCGGGCACGTGCTCGCGCTGGTGTCCGAATACTTAAGGAGATGCACATGAGTCTACGTCTTGGCGATACCGCACCGGATTTCGAGCAGGAGTCGAGTATCGGCCGCATCAAGTTTCATGAATGGCTCGGCGACAGCTGGGGCGTGCTGTTCTCGCACCCGGCCGACTTTACGCCGGTCTGCACCACGGAACTCGGCCTGACCGCCAAGCTCGCCGAGGAATTCGAGAAGCGCAACGTGAAGACCATCGCGTTGTCGGTCGACAGCGCCGAGTCGCACAAGGAATGGATCAAGGACATCAACGAGACGCAGGCCGCCAACGTCGGGTTTCCGATTCTGGCCGATGGCGACCGCAAAGTGTCCGAGTTGTACGACATGATTCACCCGAACGCCAATGAAACACTCACGGTCCGCTCGCTCTTCGTCATCGATCCGAAGAAGAAAGTGCGTCTGATCATTACCTATCCGGCAAGCACAGGGCGCAACTTCGACGAAGTGCTGCGCGTAATCGATTCGCTTCAGCTCACGGACAGCCACTCAGTTGCAACGCCCGGCAACTGGAAGCAGGGCGACGACGTCGTGATCGTGCCATCGCTGAAGGACGAAGAGGTGATCAAACAGAAATTCCCGAAGGGTTACAAGGCGCTGCGTCCGTATCTGCGCATGACGCCGCAGCCGAATAAGTAAGCCCGCGCTCGGCGCAAGGCTGAGGACTTTCGGAAGCAGAAAGCCAAAAGCTGCGTCATACACGACAAAGGCCGGTTCATCGCGAACCGGCCTTTTACTTTCGACGCATGAACAAACCGCGCTGCGACAAACCGTGGTCTGCCTTCAGAAAGGCTTCAGAAAAACGCCTGGATGCCCGTTTGCGCGCGTCCGAGAATCAGCGCGTGGATGTCGTGCGTGCCTTCATAGGTGTTGACCACTTCAAGATTCACCAGATGCCGGGCGATGCCGAACTCGTCCGAGATGCCGTTCCCGCCCAGCATGTCCCGCGCGAGCCGCGCAATGTCGAGCGCCTTGCCGCATGAATTGCGTTTCATGATCGACGTGATCTCCACGGCCGCCGTGCCTTCGTCTTTCATACGTCCAAGGCGTAGCACGCCTTGCAGGCCGAGCGTGATCTCTGTTTGCATATCGGCGAGTTTTTTCTGAATCAACTGGTTTGCCGCGAGCGGCCGGCCGAACTGCTTGCGATCGAGCACGTACTGACGCGCGGTGTGCCAACAGTCTTCCGCCGCGCCGAGCGCGCCCCACGCAATGCCGTAACGCGCTGAGTTCAGGCACGTGAACGGACCGCGCAAGCCGCTCACTTCCGGAAAGCGGTTTTCTTCCGGCACGAACACTTCGTCGAGCACGATTTCGCCGGTGATCGACGCCCGCAAGCCTACCTTGCTATGGATGGTCGGTGCCGACAGTCCCTTCCAGCCCTTCTCCAGGATGAAGCCGCGAATCGCGTCCTTGCCGTTTTCCTCGAGCTTGGCCCACACCACGAAGACGTCGGCGATTGGCGAATTGGTGATCCACATTTTCGAGCCGGACAGCGAGTAGCCGCCGTCGACCTTCTTTGCGCGCGTCACCATGCTGCCCGGATCGGAGCCGTGATTCGGCTCGGTTAGTCCGAAGCAGCCGATCCATTCGCCGGTGGCGAGCTTCGGCAGGTATTTCTGCTTCTGCGCCTCGGAGCCGAACTCGTAGATCGGCACCATGACCAGCGAAGACTGCACCGACATCATCGACCGGTAGCCAGAGTCGACGCGCTCCACTTCACGTGCGATCAAGCCATACGCCACGTAGTTCAGCCCCGGCCCGCCGTATTGCTCGGGAATTGTCGGACCGAGCAGGCCCAGTTCGCCCATCTCGCGGAAGATTTCGATGTCGGTCTTCTCGTGACGGAACGCTTCGAGCACGCGCGGCTGCAGTTTGTCCTGCGCGTACGCGGCGGCGGCGTCGCGCACCATGCGTTCGTCTTCGGTGAGCTGCTGATCCAGCAGCAACGGGTCTTCCCAGTGAAACTGCGCGGCCTCGGCCATGACGTATCTCCTGATTCCTTGCTTGAATGAAGCTTGACTATGGTTCCGCTATGCGGAACAATGTTTTGCAAACCACGCCTGAGTGTATCACCCGATGACGCCCGCATCCACTTTGTCCGATCCGCTCGACGAGCGCAAATTCGTCGTCGCCCTCGCACGCGGGCTTGAGCTGCTGCGCGCGTTCAAGCCGGGGGAGACGATGCTCGGCAACCGCGACTTCGTCGAACGCACCGGCTTGCCGAAGGCGACTGTCAACCGCCTCGCCTACACGCTGACCGTGCTCGGCTATCTTCGGTTCGATGAAGCGTTGGGCAAATACGCGCTTGATGCAGGCGTGCTGTCGCTCGGGTTTGCGCTGCTCTCGGGCACCGACACGCTCGAACTTGCCCGCCCTCACATGCGCGGGTTCGCGCGCGAGGTGGGCGCTGCTGTTTCGCTCGGCTGTCGTGACGGCCTCGACATGATCTACCTCGACACCATACGCAGCGAGACCGCGTTGACGCTCGGCCTCGCGCCCGGCTCGAAACTGTCCATGCTGACGAGCTCAATGGGCCGCGCTTATCTCGCTGTGCAGCCTGTCGACGTGCGTGCCGCGCTGCTTGCGGAACTCAGGAAAGCGGCGGGGAAGGGCGGCGCGGCGCTAGTGGCCGACGCTGTGAAGGAAATCGCCGCGTTCGAAAAGGAGCGTTGCTGCTATTCGTTTCGGGCCTGGCACGACGATGTCAACGCGGTTGCCGTGCCGTTTCGCGAGCCGCGCGAAGGGCGCTGGCTTGCGCTGAGTTGCAGCGGACCGGCTTCGTCGATGGGAGAAGACGTGTTTCGGGACAAGGTTGCGCCGCGGCTGAAGGCGCTTGCGCGGCGCCTCGGCGACGCTGGCTGAGGCTTCGCATCGGCTAGGCGAAGCGAGTCCGGCAGAGCTAAGTGGGCCGAGTGAAATGCATCAAGCGAATCAAGCCGGGAGAATCAGCCCGAGCAGACTGGATCAAGCTAAGACAATCGCCCGGAGCAAATTAAGCCAAGCCCGCAAATTAAGCCAAGCCCGCAAATCAAGCCAAGCCCGCAAATCAAGCCAATCCCGTAAATCAAGCCAAGCCCGTAAATCAAGCCGCGCGGTCGTGATAATGCGCATTGAACAGCGGCCCTTGCACGAAGCGCACATCGTATTGCTGCAACGCTTCGAATTGCGGTTCGTCCATCACCCGATTGAAGATCAGCGGAATCCGCAGCCGGCTTGCGTATCCCACTAACGGCTTGACCGTCGCGTCGCGCAACGCGGTCGCCGCATCCATCTTGATGAAGTCGAGCCGAGCGGTGTCCGACACCGACAGAATCTGTCCTGCGTTGGACAGGTTGCCTGCCACCTTGAAGCCGTAGTGCTGATAGCTCTTGGTCAAATAGCCGAGAAACGTCTTATGCGCGACCGCGGCTGCCGGCAGCTCGATCACTATCCTCGACGGGTTCAACCCGAACGACGTGAGCACGCTCGAAAAGTGCCGCCCATGATCGTATTTCACGCTCTTCAGAAGCCGCTCGTGCACGCGCAGGAACAGCAGTCCGTGCCGCTGGGCACCGAAGAAGTTGATCGCGTGCAGCGCGCGCGACGTGCGGTCGAGCGCGACGACCTCCTGATCGTCGGCGATGCGGTCGAACGCGTCGAACATATCGAACGGCGCGGCGTCGAGCCGCTGCGTGACCGCCTGGAAACCCAACTCATCGCCGAAACGGTCGACGTTTTCGACATCGGACGACATCGACTGCGCCAACGCGTGCACGCTGATGTCGAAGATCGGTTCATAGGCGCTCGTGAGCTCGAGGTCGTGGAACCGCGCGAGCGCAATATCGCCGCTCGTGCCGTGACCCATCGCCAGATGTTTGGCGAGGAACGGATGCTCAGAGGCGCGGGCAACGAGATTGGGAATGGTCGGCGGGATCATTTAAGCGAATGGATCGGATGAGTGGTGCGTTCGCGCCTCAAAACAGAGCATGTGCGCCGCATCTTCGATGGTAGCAGTCCACATCGCGCTCACATGAACAAAATGCTGCTAACGATATCCGCCAACCCTTGCCCGGCGGTGGTGCCGCGCGTTTGCCGTCGTGCGTCCAGGGTATACGTTAATTTCACTTAACGTAATTAGTTTTACCATGCGTAAATCGTCGTGCGACTGACGAGAGCCGACTTACGCCGTGCCGCGTGCTTCGCATCGGCCCGCCGCCGCAGACGTTCGAACCATCAGATGTGGAGACCCTACCAATGAGCGCCAACCCGGCATCAGCCGCCCCGAACGTGATCGAAGTCGAGCGGGTGCTCGGCGAGACGCATCACCCGGCATTCCAGTTCATGCTGCTCGCGTTGTGCGGACTATGCCTCGTGATCGACGGCTTCGACGCGCAGGCCATGGGTTACGTCGCGCCGAGCGTGATCGGCGAATGGCATGTGTCGAAGGCGGCGCTCGGCCCAGTGTTCAGCGCAAGCCTGTTCGGCATGCTGCTCGGGGCATTGGGGCTGTCGGTGCTGGCGGACCGCATCGGCCGTCGTCCGGTACTGATCGGCGCCACGTTTTTCTTTGCGCTGTCGATGCTGGCTACGCCCTTCGTCTCGACGATTCCCGCATTGATCGCGCTGCGCTTCATCACGGGCCTCGGCCTCGGCTGCATCATGCCGAACGCGATGGCGCTCGTAGGCGAATTTTCGACGCCCGCCCATCGCGTCAAGCGCATGATGCTGGTGTCGTGCGGCTTCACGTTGGGCGCGGCGCTGGGCGGCTTCATCAGCGCTGCGCTGATTCCGGCCTATGGTTGGCGCGCAGTGTTCTGGGTCGGCGGCGCGGTGCCGCTGGTGCTCGCGGTCGCCATGCTCGCCGCGTTGCCCGAGTCGTTGCAATTTCTCGTGCTGAAGGGCCGCAGCGACCGCGCGTTGCGCTGGCTTGCGAAATTCAATCCGGACCTGCCGATCGATGCGAACACACGCGTCGTCGTACGCGAGAAGGGCAATGCCGGTGCACCGGTCGCGGAGCTGTTCCGCGCGGGCCGTGCTCCGGTCACCTTGATTCTGTGGGCGATCAGCTTCATGAACCTGATCGATCTGTACTTTCTGTCGAACTGGCTGCCGACCGTCATGCGCGACGCCGGCTATTCGCCGGGCACGGCGGTGATCGTCGGCACGGTGTTGCAGACGGGCGGCGTGGTGGGCACGTTACTGCTCGGCTGGTTCATCGAACGCTTTGGTTTCGTGCGCGTGCTGTTCGTGTGCTTCGCGGGCGCGGCGCTCGCTGTCGGCACCATTGGCAGCGTGGCGCATGCTTTGCCGTGGCTCCTGATCGTCGTGTTCGCGGGCGGCTTCTGTGTGGTCGGCGGGCAGCCGGCGGTGAACGCGCTTGCGGGCCACTTTTATCCGACCACACTGCGATCGACGGGGATCGGCTGGAGCCTCGGAATCGGGCGTATCGGCTCGGTGATCGGGCCGCTGGTCGGCGGTCAATTGATTGCGCTGAACTGGTCGAACGAATCGCTGTTTCATGCGGCCGCGCTGCCGGTGCTGTGTTCCGCGTTGCTGGTGATCGGGCTCGCCGCGGCGACGCGGCAACGCAGCCGTCCGTCCGAACCGCAAACCGCGTGAAGTGAAGTCTAAGGTCAACGGAGAATCTTGCATGGATACCTCAACACGTCAGCCGAATACCGTCAGGTCGCGGCTTGAGATCGAACCCGGCTATCAGTCGGGCTTCGGCAACGAATTCGCGACCGAGGCTCTACCGGGCGCGCTGCCTGAAGGGCGCAATTCGCCGCAGCGCGCGGCTTATGGTTTGTATGCCGAACAGTTGTCCGGCACCGCTTTCACCGCACCGCGCGGGCACAATCGGCGCACCTGGCTGTACCGCATTCGTCCCGCGGCAGTGCATAAGCCGTTCACGCCGCTGCCTTCGGAGCGGCTCGTCGCGAATTTCGCCGAAGTGCCGCCGACGCCGCCGAATCAGTTGCGCTGGGACGCGTTGCCGATGCCGGGCGAGCCGACGGATTTCGTCGACGGCTGGGTCACGATGGCGGGCAACGGCGCCGCCGAATCGATGAGCGGCTGCGCGATCCACCTGTACGCGGCGAATCGCTCGATGACGGACCGTTTCTTCTACAGCGCCGACGGCGAGTTGCTGATCGTGCCGCAGGAAGGCCGCCTCGAAATCGCGACGGAACTCGGCCGGCTCGAAGTCGGGCCGTTCGAGATCGCAGTGATTCCGCGCGGCGTGCGCTTCGCGGTGAGCTTGCCGGACGGCACGGCGCGCGGCTACATCTGCGAAAACTTCGGCGCGTTGCTTCGCTTGCCGGACCTCGGGCCGATCGGCTCGAACGGTCTTGCCAACCCGCGCGACTTCCTCACGCCGCATGCCGCTTACGAGGACCGCGAAGGCGACTTCGAGCTCGTCGCGAAGATGAACGGCAATCTGTGGCGCGCGGACATTGGACATTCGCCGCTCGACGTGGTCGCGTGGCACGGCAATTACGCGCCGTATAAATACGACTTGCGGCGCTTCAACACCATCGGCTCGATTAGCTTCGACCATCCGGACCCGTCGATCTTTCTGGTGTTGCAATCGCAAAGCGACACACCGGGCGTGGATTCAATTGACTTCGTGATCTTCCCGCCGCGCTGGCTTGCCGCTGAAGATACGTTTCGCCCGCCATGGTTTCATCGCAACGTCGCGAGTGAGTTCATGGGACTCGTGCACGGCGTCTACGACGCGAAGGCCGAAGGTTTCGTACCGGGCGGCGCGAGCCTGCATAACTGCATGTCGGGCCACGGTCCCGACGCGGACACCTTCGAGAAGGCGTCGCACAGCGATACGTCGAAGCCGGCCAAGGTGGGCGACACGATGGCGTTCATGTTCGAAACCAGGACGCTGATCAAGCCGACCCGCTTTGCGCTCGAAACCGCGCAACTTCAGGCGCATTACTACGAGTGCTGGCAAGGTCTTAAGAAACACTTCAATCCGGAGCAACGATGAGCGCATTGAGCGATCTTCAGGCGACGCTCGATCCGTCGCGCAAAAGTTGGGTCCAGTCGGCCAACGAACCAAGCAACGATTTCTCGATCCAGAACTTGCCGTTCGGCATTTTCAGCGATAGCAACGACGATGCGCGGCGCGTGGGCGTCGCGATTGGCAATGAGATTGTCGATCTGGCCGCGCTGCAGGCGGCGGGATTACTCACGGTGCCCTCGAAGGCCGACGTTTTCGCGCGCGATACTTTGAACGAGTTCATCGCGCTTGGCCGCGGCGCATGGCGCAGCGTGCGCATCCAGCTGAGTAATCTGCTTTTACGCGACACCGCAACTTTGCGCGACGACGCTACCCTGCGCGCGAAGGCGCTGGTGCGTCAGGCCGACGCGCGGCTCCATCTGCCCTTGCAAATTCCCGGCTACACGGATTTCTATTCATCGAAGGAGCACGCAACGAATGTCGGCTCCATGTTCCGCGATCCGAAGAATGCGCTGCTGCCGAACTGGTCCGAGATGCCGATAGGCTATAACGGACGCGCGTCGTCGGTCGTGGTGAGCGGCACGCCGGTGCGTCGGCCGAACGGTCAATTGAAGTTGCCCGATCAGGAGCGTCCCGTGTTCGGCGCGTGCCGTAAGCTGGATATCGAACTGGAAACCGGCTTCGTGATCGGCGGCGGCAACGCATTGGGCGAGCCGATCGCCTGTGCCGATGCGGAAGCGCACATCTTCGGCATGGTGCTGTTGAACGACTGGAGCGCGCGCGACCTTCAGCAATGGGAATACGTGCCGCTCGGCCCGTTCAATTCAAAAACATTCGCGACCACCATTTCGCCGTGGATCGTCACGCTGGATGCGCTCGAGCCTTTCCGCGTCGCACAGCCCGTGCAGGAGCCGCAGCCGCTTGCGTATCTGCGGCACGACGGCGAGCATGCGTTCGACATAGAGCTGGAAGTCAAGCTACGTCCGCAAGGCGCGAAAGAAGCAACGACTATTGCGCGAACCAACTTCAAGCACATGTACTGGACGATGGCTCAGCAACTCGCGCATCACACGGTGTCGGGCTGCAACACGCGAGTGGGCGACCTGATGGGCTCGGGCACGATCAGCGGGCCGACGGAAGGCTCGTACGGCAGCCTGCTCGAACTCACGTGGAACGGCAAGAAGCCGCTGGAACTGAAGGAGGGCGGCTCGCGCAGTTTTATCGAAGACGGCGATGAGTTGACGCTGGCGGGTTGGTGCCAGGCAGACGGTTATCGCGTGGGTTTTGGAACGTGCGTCGGCGAGATTCTGGTGGCGAGGGGGTGAGGTAGAAACGCAGGCGCTCGCGCGAAGCGCGCCGGCACGAACCGGCGCGAGCCCGCGCATGCCGCTGTCAGCCCGCCACCGCCACCCGCTGCGCGCGCCGGTCGATGGACACCGACCACAGCGTGAGCAGGAGCGCCCCGATCGAGGTCGCCACGCCGACCCACGGCAGCGTGGTCAACGGCGCGCCCGCGCCGATCGCCATGCCGCCGAGCCATGCGCCCGTTGCGTTGCCGAGGTTGAACGCGCCCTGGTTCAACGTCGACGCTAGATTCGGCGCGTGGCTCGCCCGATCCACGATCAGCATTTGCAACGGCGGCACGATTGCAAATGCCAGAACGCCCCACGCGAAGATGGTGATCATCGCCGGAATTTCGGCGTGCATGGTGCCGGCAAAAATCGTGAGAATCACCACGATGGCGAGCAGAAAGGCCACCAGCGACGGCATCAGGCGCCAGTCGGCGAGCTTGCCGCCAAGCGTGCTGCCAACCGTCAGGCCGAGCCCGAACAGCAGCAGAACGAGTGTGACCGCGTGCGGTGTGAAGCCGGTCACGTCTTCGAGAATCGGCGTGATGTACGTGAACGTGGAGAAGAGGCTTGCCGACGCGAGCACGCTGATGCCGAGCACCATCAGCACCTGCGGATTTTTCAGCACGCTGAATTCGCGCACGAGGCTCGCCTTCTGCATCTCGATCTGCGCCGGCAGGCACACCGCGAGCGCGGCGGCCGCTGCAATGCCGATGCCCGTTACGGCCCAGAAAGTCGCGCGCCAGCCGACAGCCTGGCCGAGCGCCGTGCCAAGCGGCACGCCCAACACATTCGCGAGTGTGAGGCCGGTGAACATCAGCGCGATGGCCTGCGCGCGGCGGTTCGGCGCGACGAGACCCGCGGCGACCACCGAGCCGATACCGAAGAACGCGCCATGGCAGAACGCCGTGACGATCCGCGCGGCCATCAACACCGCATAGCCGGGCGCGACCGCGCACAGCAGGTTGCCGACGATGAATACGCCGATCAGGCTCATCAACGCTTTCTTGCGCGGCATGTTGGCGACCGCGATTGCCACGATCGGTGCGCCGATGGTCACGCCAAGCGCGTATGCCGACACCAGCATGCCCGCCGCCGGAATGGAGACGGACAGATCGCGGGCGACATCGGGCAACAGCCCCATGATGACAAATTCGGTGGTGCCGATGCCAAAGGCGGCAACGGCGAGAGCAAGCAGGGGCAAAGGCATGGCGGCAGACTGTGGATCGGCGCGGCGCGAAGCGTCGCGCGGCCGGCGCGCGTTTTCGGGACGAGAGCGCATGCGCCGTGCGGGATGCAAAACAGTCAGGGATTCTACCTAAGTCGAAACGATAGCGCTGAGCGCCGATGCAGATGTTGTTTTTCGCTGAACGCCGCGGGACATCACGCCGCCGGAGTGCATGCAACCCGCCGTGCCGATGGTTGGAGCCGCTCCGTTTCGCCGCCCCGTTTCGCCGCCCCGCTAGCCGCTTCCTTCGTGTGAATCCGGCGTTGTGCCGTGACGTCCAGCGCCTCTCGCAAAACGTGCGGCGCCGGCAATGCCTTCGTCGAATACAGCGCGATATCCGCCGGCGCCTTCGCGCCGAAGTGCCTCGGCCAGGTCGCCGAGCATGCTGTTTTCCAGCACTGAACGGCGGTCGGCCAGAAGCGCCGCCTGCGGAAACGCCGCGAGTTCGGCGGCCAGTTGCTCTGCCGCGGCACGCGCTTCGCCCCTCGCGACCACGCGGTTGGCGAGGCCAAAGCTGAGCGCTTCCTGGGCGCTCACGGCACGTCCCGTCAGGATCAGATCGAGCGCGCGCGACATGCCGATCAGCCGCGGCAAGCGGATCGTGCCGCCGTCGATCAACGGAATGCCTACGCGCCGGCAGAACACACCGAGCACCGCATCGTCCTCGACGACACGCAGGTCGCACATCGCAGCCAGTTCCAGGCCGCCCGCCACCGCATAGCCTGCGATTGCCGCGATGACGGGCTTCGTGAAGCTCATCCGTGTCGGTCCCATCGGCCCAGGTCCGCTGCCGTCCGCGTGTAGCTCGTTGCGGCGGTTTTCGTCGGCGAGCGCGCTGAGATCCGCACCCGCGCAAAAGGTGCCGCCCGCGCCGAACAAAACTGCGGCGCGCCACGCCGGTTCTGCTTCGAAGCATTGGAACGCGGCGCTCAACGCATCGGCGACAGCGCGGTCGACGGCATTCCGGCGCTCCGGGCGCTCAAGCACGATGGTTGCTGTGCCGTTATCCTGGTTAGCTTCGATGCGCACATATTGATTGAAATTTTGGGTGCTTATCATCGTCGTGTCCTTGAAGGTCCGCGTTCGCCCGTCCGTCCGGGCGCTTGTGCCGCGCTCATCGGGCGCTCATGCAGAGCAGTTAATACCGTGGCTTGACATGCTTCTTTCACAATCGACTCGTAGCGTTAGCGCTCTCTTAACGCGCTGGCGAATCTTCGCCGGCTCAGCGAGCCTGCCTTTGCCTCTGACCAATTCATCGTCCGCCGCTGCGCCGGCCTGCGCGGAGACGGTCTGGATCGTGCCGCTTCACCAGCATTCATGGTACGACCATGTGCGCCTGAAACGCGTGTTCGTCGCCGACGGCACCCGGCATCAGGTCGTGCTGGTCGACGTGCGCAAGCTGCTCGCCTGCGCGGATCGCGACAACACCGACTACGTTCTGAAGCCCATCGCCGAATGGCATGCGGGGAAAGTGCGCGGCATTCGCGAATTCCTCGATCCGGACAATCCTCGTATTCCGCAGATGCCCTACGTGACGATTTGCACGCGCCGCGCGTCCGGTCTACTCGGCTGGCTCGGTTTCGAGCGCGAGGGTGTGGTGGCGTTTCGCAATGGCCAGCATCGCGCACGCTATCTCGCCGATGCCGGCGCGCGCTGGTTCCCGGTGGAAGTTCACGAGCGCGAGGCGACCTTGCTGCGCGAGATGTGCGGCGCGCCGGACGACGCGCGCACGGCGATTCGCCCGGTCTCGCTGAATTCCGGCGGCGTCTAGCCCGCTGTGCCCGCCGCGCGGACCGCGTTGCGAGGCACGCCGGTTTGCCACGCAGCGACGTTATCGAGCGTGGTCTGCGCGATCTCGTTCATCGCCTCGCGCGTGAAAAACGCCTGGTGGGCGGTCACGATCACGTTCGGGAACATCAGCAGGCGCGCGAGTACATCGTCTTGCAGCGGCAGATTCGAATGGTCCTCGAAGAAGAGACCGCCTTCCTCCTCGTAGACGTCGAGGCCGAGATGGCCGAGCTGGCCGTCCTTCAGCGCGCCGACCAGCGCATTGCTTTCGACGAGTCCGCCGCGCCCCGTGTTGATCAGCATCGCGCCGCGCTTCATCTTGGCGAGCGCGGCGGCGTCGATCAGATGATAGGTCGACGGCACCAACGGACAATGCAGGCTCACGATGTCCGATTCCCCCAGAAGCGTGTCGAGCGCGACGTAGCGCACGCCGAGCGCGAGCAGGTCGCTCGCGGGCGTGCCTGGATCGTGCGCGAGCACACGCATGCCGAAGCCCGCCATGATGCGGCCGAACACGCGGCCGATCATGCCGGTGCCGATCACGCCCACCGCCTTGCCGTGCAAATCGAAACCGAGCAGTCCATGCAGCGAGAAATCGCCTTCCCGTGTGCGGGCGACGGCGCGCGGAATGCGCCGGTTCAGCGCGAGGATCAGGCCGACCGCATGCTCGGCCACCGCGTGCGGCGAATAGGCGGGCACCCGGGCGACCGCGATGCCCAGGCTTTCGGCCGTTGCGAGGTCCACATGGTTGAAACCCGCCGAACGCAACGCAATCATCCGCGTGCCGCCTGCATATAGCCGCTCCAGCACGGCCGCGTCGACCCGGTCGTTGACGAACGGGCACACCACCTCGTAGCCCTGCGCCAGAACTGCGGTTTCGCTGTCCAGATGCGATTCCTGGAAATGCAGCTCATAGCGATGCCGGCTGTTCGCTTCGGCGAAAGTTTCGATGTCATATTGACGGCTGCTGAAGAGAATGATGCGCATCGCGTACTCCCATAAACGTTTCGCGGCGCTCGCGAATTCCCGGCTAATGTCAACGAGTCAGGCTGCGTAGAGCGAATGAGTATAGGGGAGCCATCGCAATAAGCAATGCGCTCAAACGTATGTGTATGGGGTTTGCTTAGGTCCGCACTCTGTGAAGTCAAGTGTCGATGACAAAAAAATAGCATTGACAGAGGTACTAAACTTTCATAATTTAAAAAAGCTTGTGAATGCCCCGCTCCATTTATGAGTGAAGACGCTTCGCACAGAGCCGCACGTGCGGCGTTTCGCCTCGCCGGGAGCACCGGGCGACGTCCGGTCATAAATGTTTTCCATTAAATGACGCAGTGGTCCAGCGCGGCATTCGTGATTTGCTGCGCGCGTCTTTTCGCGCCCTTCGGCGCCATTTCATCTTTCCCGTCGGGTTAGCTGATTTAAGTCAACTATCGGAGGCGGCAGCAGGCTTAATTTCTCTTACGTATCTATTTAGCAATTTGCGAATAAATCTATAAATTTGGCCAACCAACATGATCGGTGAATTGCTGAGGACTCAACCGCAGATCGCTTTGTTCACGAGCCTCGCAATCGGCTATTTGATTGGCTCTTTCCGTATTGGTCCTATCCAGTTGGGCGGTGTTTGCGGCACGTTGATCGTTGCGTTGTTACTGGGTCAGACGGGCGCGCGCCTCGCGCCCGACCTCAAGAACATCGCCTTCGCACTGTTTATCTTTGCACTGGGATTTACCGGTGGGCCGCAATTCTTTGCCAATATCGGTCGGGGGTGGCGCTATGGGCTGCTGTCAGTGGTCGAGGTCGTGTCGGTGCTCCTGCTGATCGTCATCGCGGTGACGGTCATGCGGCTGGTTTGCTGGCTGGCGCGGCGACCGAATCGGCCGTCATCGGCACGGCCTCCGAAGCGATCGCCAGGCTCGGCTTCGACGAAGCGCAGACGCTGCGTCTGCAAGCCAACATCGTGACCGCGTACAGCGTGAGTTATCTGTTCGGGCTCATCACCATCGTCCTCTTCACAAGCCAGTTTGCGCCTTTGCTATTGCGCATCAACTTGCGCGACGAGGCGGCGCGCGTGTGGCGCACGCTGGGTGGCGACGGAGCGTTGGGCGAGGGCCAGCATGCCGCCGCACCGGCGCTGGTGGGCCGCGTATTTCGCATCGGCGCGGCGCATGGAGCGACAGTTCTCACCATTGAGCAGCAGCACGGCTTCAATCTCACCATCGAGCAGGTGCGGCGCAACGGCGCGAATGTGCCGGTAGATCCGCATCTCGCGCTGGCCTCGGGCGACGTCGTGCTCGTCGTGGGCCGCCGCGAAGCGATTGTCGCGGCGGCGCCGGATCTCGGCGATGAAGTCGACGGCGCGGGCTTCGGCCAGGTGCTCGCCGAAAAGCTCGACGTCGTGTTGACACGGCGCGACGCGCACGGTCTCACGGTTGCTCAGGTTCGCGAGCGGGCACCGCCGGACGAGGCGCGTGGAGTCTACATTGCGGCCGTCACGCGACTGGAGACGACGATACCCGCGTTGCCCGGCACCGAACTGAATCGCGGCGACGTGCTGACGCTGGTCGGCGCCAAGGCCGATGTGGAGCGCGGCGCGCGGCGTCTCGGCTATGTGCTTGTCGCGACCCAGAAGACCGACTTCGTCTATCTGGGCCTCGGCGTGCTGGTCGGCATGGCGATCGGCCACCTGGGCGGGCGCATCGGCGGCGTGTCGCTCGCATTGGGCACCGGCGGCGGGTGTTTGTTGTCCGGGCTGCTGTTCGGCTGGATCCGCTCGCGCCATCCGCTCGTCGGCTCGCTGCCCCCGGCGGCCGCGCAAATCCTCAAGGACTTCGGGCTCGCCACCTTCATCGCCGCGGTGGGATTGTCGGCGGGACCGGACGCCATCAAGCTCGTGCGCGACTACGGCCTCGCGCTGCCCGCAGCCGGCATTCTGATGGTGCTCGTGCCTGGGCTGCTGTCGTTATGGATTGGCCGCATGTTCCTCAAGCTCGAAGCGCCAATGCTGCTCGGCGCGATCGCCGGTCAGCAATGCAGCACGCCGGCGATCAGCGCGCTCGTCGGTGTGACTGGCAACTCCACGCCGGTGATCGGCTACACGATCACCTACGCGCTCTCCAACATCTTTTTGCCGTTGATGGGACCGGTCGTGGTCGGCCTGGCCGGCAAGCTCAGCTAGCCGGTCGGATTTATCGCGCGGGTGTCGAACACGCGCGGTGGGCAGTGTCGGGTAATTAGCATCGCAAACTATCCAGCGAGGGCATGATGGACTGGCTACATCACATATTCCAGAAATCACCTGAAATTGCGCTGTTTTTGTCGCTCGCGGCCGGCTACTTCATTGGCCAGATCAACTTCGGCAAGTTCCAGCTGGGCGGCGTCGGCGGATCGCTGCTGGCGGCGGTGGTGATCAGTCAGGCGGGCGTGACGATCGACAACGGCGTGAAGTCGGTGATGTTCGCCGTATTCATCTACGCGGTCGGTTACGACTCCGGTCCGGGGTTCTTCAATTCGTTGAATCGCAAAACGCTGCGGGAAATTGCGATGGCTGTTTTCCTCGCGGTCACGGCGCTGATCACCGTTGTGGTCTGCGCGAAGCTGTTCCACCTGAACAAGGGGCTCGCGGCCGGGCTCGCCGGCGGCGCGCTTACGCAGTCCGCGATCATCGGTACAGCGGGCGACGCGATCGCGCGCCTCGGGCTGCCCGCGGAAGAGGTGAAATCGCTGCAATCCGACGTTGCGATCGCCTATGCGGTGACCTACGTGTTCGGCTCGCTCGGCGCGATCATCGTATGCGTGAATATTTTGCCCAAGTTCATGGGGCAGAGTCTGCGCGACGCGTCCATCGAAGCAGAACGCGAGCTCACCTCGGGCGCGCCGGCGCGCGGACCAGGACAGCTTCTGGCATTGCCGGAACTAGTGGGGCGGGCGTACCGGATCGACGTCAGCGCGGGCAAGACGGTGAAGCAGGTCGAGACGCTGCATCGCGACATGCTGACAATCGAGCGGGTCAAGCGAGGCGGCCATACGCTCGACCCGACACCCGACCTGGTATTGGACCTCGACGATGTCGTGCTGGTCGTGGGCCGTCGCGAAGCCGTCGTCGAGTTTGGCGCGAACGGCAGCGAAGTTGCCGACATTGGCGATGTCGGCGTCGTCATGCAAACGCGCGAAGGCGTATTCACGCGCAAAGGCATGAACCACACGACGATTGCGGTCGCGCGGGAGATGGTGGATCGCGACATGCGCCATGGCGTCTATCTGCAGGGCGTGACGCGCGCCGGCCAGCCGCTGCCGCTGCTGCCCGAAACCCATCTGGAACATGGCGACGTGCTCACGTTTTATGGCTCGCCGAAAGACACCAAGCGCGCCGTGGAAGCCGCGGGTTACGAGCTGCCGTACAGCAACAAGACCGACTTCATCTACATGGGCGTCGGTCTCGTACTTGGCTTGCTGATTGGGCTCATCGTTGTGAATGTCGGCGGAATTCCGCTAACGCTCGGTTCGGGCGGCGGCTGTCTGCTAGCCGGCCTGCTGTTCGGCTGGATGCGCGGCAAGCATCCCATGTACGGTGTGATGCCCACGGCAGCCTCGCAATTGCTGAAGGACTTCGGGCTCGCGGCCTTCGTCGCCGTGGTCGGTCTGAATTCCGGCCTGCAGGCCGTGGTCACGGTCAAGCAGAGCGGCTTGACGATCTTCCTGCTCGGGGTGTTCGTCACGTTGTTCCCCCTCCTGCTCACGATGCTGTTCGGCCGCTACGTGCTTCGCTACAACAACGCGGCCATTCTGGCAGGTGCGCTGTCGGGCTCGCGCAGTGCGAATCCGGCTTTCGGCGGCGTGCTGGACAAGGCGGAAAGCGCGGTGCCGACCGTGCCGTTCGCCATCACCTATGCAATTGCGAACGTCGCGTTGACCTTGCTGGGTCCGCTAGTGGTGGGACTCGTGTAGCAAACGCGTTGTATCGATCTCTTCGCGCCGGCCGCGGCATCGCGTTGATCAATGCCCGGCGGCGTCTTTCACCTGGCTCAGGAGAACGCATCATGGCAAAAGAGAAGGACGACAGGAAACATGGGGACATGGCACAGCCGGGTCTTGCCGCACTGAGCCCGTTCGAGCTCAAGGACGAACTCATCAAGGCCGCGGGCGGCGGCGCCGTCGAGCGGCCGGCCAACGCATCGATGCTGAACGCCGGCCGTGGAAACCCGAATTTTCTCGCGACGATCCCGCGCCACGGCTTCTGGCAACTCGGGCTCTTTGCAATGCGCGAGTCGGAGCGCTCGTTCGCGTACATGCCCGAAGGTGTGGGCGGCTTCCCGCGGCGCGACGGCCTCGAAGAGCGTTTCGACCTGTTCCTGCGCGAAAACAAAGGCGTGGCGGGGATCGACTTTCTGCGCGGTGCGGTATCGTATGTGCGCGATCAGTTGGGGCTTTCCGCCGGCGACTTCCTGTATGAAATGTGCGAGGGGATTCTCGCATCGAACTATCCGGTGCCCGACCGGATGCTCAAGCTATCCGAAATAATCGTCGGGCAATATCTGCGCCGGGAGATGATCGGCCAGCATCCGTTCGTCGGCGAATTCGACGTGTTCGCGGTGGAGGGCGGCACGGCGGCCATGACGTACATCTTCAACACGATGCGCGAGAATCACCTTATCAAGCCCGGGGACACCATCGCGCTCGGCATGCCGATCTTCACGCCGTACATCGAAATTCCACGGCTGAACGACTACCGGTTGAACGTGGTGAATCTGCACGCCGGCGTTGAGAACGGCTGGCAGTACACCAAAGAGGAGCTCGACAAGCTGCGCGATCCGAAAGTGAAGGCGTTCTTTCTCGTCAACCCGAGCAATCCGCCTTCGGTGAAAATGGACGACGAGAGCCTCCAGTACATTGCCGACATCGTCAAGGAACGGCCCGATCTGATTCTTCTCACCGACGACGTGTACGGAACGTTCGCGGACAACTTCGTGTCGCTATTCGCGCTTGCGCCGAAGAACACCATCCTCGTGTACTCATACTCCAAATATTTCGGTGCGACCGGCTGGCGTCTCGGCACGATCGCGACGCATCGCGACAACGTGCTCGACAGGCTGATTGCGGAACTGCCGAAAGACGTGAAGAAGCAGTTGCACGAACGTTATGAGTCGATCACGACAGAGCCTGAGAAGCTCAAATTCATCGACCGTCTGGTGGCCGACAGCCGCACGGTCGCGCTGAATCACACGGCAGGGCTGTCGACGCCGCAGCAGGTGCAGATGGTGCTGTTCTCGCTGTTCTCGCTGATGGATACGCCCGACGCATACAAGAGCGCGCTAAAGCGCCTGATCCGCAAGCGCAAGCAGGCGCTTTATGAAGAGGTCGGCATTTCATTCGACGACAGCGATCCGAACCAGGTCGACTACTACACGATTATCGACGCTGAGTTCCTTGGCGAGCGGATGTTCGGGCGCGAGTTCGTCGACTGGCAGTTGAAGAACACGCAGCCTACCGAATTGCTGTTCCGTCTTGCGCGCGAGGCTCGGGTGGTGCTGTTGCCGGGACTCGGCTTCGGCACGCAGCATGCGTCGGGGCGTGTGTCGCTGGCCAATCTCAACGAGTCGGACTACCGGCAGATCGGACGCGCAATGCGGCGGCTGATCGAAGAATACGTTGAGCGTTTCAACGCGGAGACCGGCAAGAAGCTCGACAAGACGAAGGTGAAGTGAGGTTTTACCTCGATGCGGCAGAGCGCGTCGCCGACGCGCGTATGCAGCGCCGCTTGGTCACGCATGGTCAAAAAACTTGCGCAATTGCGCGGATCGGTGAATGATCGGACGACGGCCTCGCCAGTGTGACAGCTGGCGAGGCCGTTGGCTCCTGTGCATTCCATCTTTGCGCTTTCCTTCAAGTACCGATCATGCCGACTTCATCATCTAACGTTGCGTCTACTGCTGTGCCGTGTCCGGTCGTCGAATCGCTCGACGCCATTCTTCCCGAAGAGCCGTTACTGATGATGG
The DNA here is from genome assembly GCF_904848585.1 of Paraburkholderia kirstenboschensis. Lineage (GTDB taxonomy): Bacteria > Pseudomonadota > Gammaproteobacteria > Burkholderiales > Burkholderiaceae > Paraburkholderia > Paraburkholderia kirstenboschensis. The sequence goes on along the minus strand of NZ_CAJHCR010000006.1, from coordinate 321,485 downwards.
GCGCCGGCCCCGTGCCGATTCCCGCAGCGGTCGCCAAGGCCAACACGATCGTGATCAATCATCTGGGCGCCACCATGGTTAAGGTGATCGGTCAGGTAAAGACGATGGCGCGCTACGTGTTCCAGACCAATTCGAAATGGGTGCTGGGCGTCGCGGGACCCGGTTCCGCCGCGATGGAAATGGCGATCTCGAATCTCGCGTGGGAAGGCACGCGCGTGCTGAGCATCAAGAACGGCTTCTTCAGCGGGCGCATGGCCGAGATGGGCCGCCGCGTCGGCGCGCGGGTGAGCGAACTGGAAGTGGCCGACCGCACGGTGGCGAGTCTCGACGAGATCGCAGAGGCAATCCGCCGCGAGCGTCCGGAGATTGTCACGGTGGTGCAGGGCGAGACCTCGAATACGGTCTGGAATTACCAACTGAAGGACATCGCCGCATTGGCGAAGGCGGCGGGCGCGCTGGTGATCGTCGACGCGGTGTGCACATTGAGCACCATGCCGCTCGCCATGGACGCATGGGGTATCGACGCGGTAATCACGGGCGGGCAGAAGGGCTTGTCGTCTATTCCGGGAGTCTCGCTGATCGCGTTTTCCGATGCGGCCTGGGAGCGCGTGAAAGGACGTACCGCGCCGAACGCGCATTGGTGTCTGGACGCGTCGCTCGCGGAGAACTTCTGGCATAACGCGGGGTATCACTACACGGCGCCGGTATCGGGCGTGCTGGCCTTACATGAGGCGCTGCGGCTCGTGTGCGCCGAGACGCTGGAGAAGCGTTTTGCGCGGCACCTCAAGTGTTCGGTGGCATTGCAGGAAGGCGTGACCGCGCTCGGCTTGCAGTTGTATGCGCCGGTTGCTTGCCGGTTGAATTCGGTGGTGGGGATCGAGGTGCCCGCCGGGCTGAGTCCAGGCGACGTGTGCGCGCATATTTCGCGGCAGCATCAGGTCGAAATCTCAGGGTCGTTTGGATTGCCGATTGTTCGGATCGGGCAGATGGGCGAGCAATGCCGCGAGCACAATCTGTTTCGCACTGTGCACGCTTTGGGGCGGACGATGGTCGATCTGGGGGTTAAGGTCGATTTGCCCGCCGGGGTCGCGGCGTTGGAGAGAGGATTGTCGGGGGCCAAGTAGGGTCGGTTTCCGGCCTCTCCCTACGTCATTTCTAATTACACCGCTGCCTGGCCGGAGCCACGGAACTCACTTATGAGTTGGTGCGTTGAGCCGAAAACCGCTCAAAGCGCCGCAGGCATCTTGCCAACCTTCACATCCCGAAGATAAAGAAAACTGGAGAGCCCCACAGCCGCGGCAGCGGCAATTGCCGCAAACAGAAACACTGACCCATACCCGAACTCGCCGGCAATATACCCCGCCAACGGCCCTGTAATTCCCAACGACAGATCCAGAAACACCGAATAAGCCGACAAAGCCGCACCACGGCTCGCGGGCGGCACGAGTCCGACTGCCTCGACTCCAAGCGCCGGAAACACCAACGCAAAGCCGAATCCGGTCAACGCCGCCCCCGCGAGCGCAATATGCGGCTCAGGCGCAAGCCACAGCATCAGCAAACCGACACATTCAAACGAAAACGAAACAATCGCGACCCGGAATCCTCCGTAGGTCTTGATCGTGTTGGCGAACAGCAGCCGCGCGCCGATGAACAGCGTGCCAAACACCGTCAGCGACAACGCCGCGTTCGGCCACTGCTTCGCCGCATAGAACAATGTGATGAACGTAGCAATCGATCCAAAACCGGCCGAGCCGAGCGCAAGGCCGATGCCGTGCGGCAGGACTCGCGTGAACACGCTTCGGTATGACATCCGTTCCCCGTGCACGATCGGCACAGGTGCGATCGGCCGGGCGAGATAGAAGCCGAGCGCCGCCAGCAGGATCACCAGAATGCCGAGCGCCGCAAAGCCGACCGTCCGCTCGATCGCAACGCCGAGCGGTGCGCCGATTGCGAGTGCGCCATATGTGGCGATGCCGTTCCACGAGATCACCCGCGCGTTGTTGCTCGTGCCCACGCGGCCGATTCCCCACAGTATCGCGCCGGTGCCGCACAGGCTCTCGCCGAATCCGAGCACGAGCCGGCTGCACACGAGCAGGCCGAGGCTCAGCACGGGCCAGCGTCCGCACAAAACCGCCAGCAGCAAAAGAACGCCGCTCGCGCCGCATCCGAGCAAGCCGATCGTGACCGTGCGCTTCGGGCCCAGCGTGTCCGCCGAACGTCCTGCCAGCGGTCGCGACGCCAGCGTCGCCAGGTACTGCACGCTGATCGCCGCGCCCGCGAGCACCGCGCTGTAGCCGAGATCGTCGTGCACGTAGCCCGGCAGCACCGCGAGCGGAATGCCGATCGTCAGATAGCAAAGAAACGTGAAAAAGACGACCGGGATGATCTGCATGGTCGTCGCAAATTCGCTGCGGGGTGTCGCTGTGTCGGTGGACATGGGGAAAACGAGACTTGAAAACGGCGGAAAGACGTGATTCTCCCATGTAACCGATTCTCTTGCAGGATTTGCTTAATAATTGATCAGACTTAAACGCCGCGCAGCCACAGATAGTGGGAGCCAGATGCTCGACCCGGCCTCGCCGACGCGCGTAATTGCTTCGCGAGCGTTAGGGAAACTGGCCGAACCGAGGTATCTCACACATAAACGTCTCGATCCAGCCAGCCCAACATAAGCGGAAAGCGCTCCGATTCCATCTCAATATCGGTTTGAGAATATGTCCCGCATGCGACCCGAGCTATGGGTTGTATTTATTGACGGTGATAGTTTTCGAACCATCCCTGCTGCACAAAGAACATTCGAGAGCAATAAGCCATGACTGAGCCAATTCGCTTTTACCATCGCAACGCGATCCGCGAGATCAAGGACGCGCCCGTCACCCGTACGGTCCTGCAGTATCTGCGTGAGGACGCGCATTGCACCGGCACCAAGGAAGGTTGTGCCGAAGGCGATTGCGGCGCGTGCACGGTCGTGATTGGCGAGCGCAACGAAGTGGGCGGCGTTGACTTCAAGGCGGTCAATGCCTGCATCCAGTTCATGCCGACGCTCGACGGCAAGGCGCTCTTCACCGTCGAAGATCTGCGTCAGCCCGACGGCTCGCTGCATCCGGTACAGCAGGCGATGGTCGACTGCCACGGCTCGCAGTGCGGTTTTTGCACGCCGGGCTTCGTCATGTCGATGTGGTCGCTCTACGAAAAGCACGGTCACGAGCATGGCTGCGCGAACAGGACAGTGCCCTCGCGCGAAGCGATCGGCAACGCGCTCACGGGCAATCTGTGCCGCTGCACCGGCTATCGCCCGATCGTCGATGCGGCCGTGCGCATGTTCGAAGCCCCCGCGCCTAAGGCACCGGTGAATGTCGAGGCACTCGCAGGCACGCTTGCGACGCTGCAACGCGACGACACGTTTCATTACGAGCATGCCGGCCAGCGCTTCGACGCGCCACGCACGGTCGAAGCGCTCGCGCAGATCAAGCAAGCCGAGCCGGCCACGCGCATTCTCGCGGGCAGCACGGACATCGGACTGTGGGTCACCAAGCAGATGCGCGAACTCGGCAATGTCGTGTACGTGGGACAGATCGCCGAATTGCAGAAGCTCGAAACGCGTGCCGACTGGATCGAAATTGGCGCGGGCGTGACGGTCGAAAACGCCTACGCGGAGATCGCGAAGCAGTATCCCGAGCTGACCGAAATGTGGCAACGCTTTGCTTCGCTGCCCATTCGCAACGCGGGCACACTCGGCGGCAATATCGCCAACGGCTCGCCGATCGGCGATTCGATGCCTGGCCTGATCGCGCTCGGTGCGCGCGTGATTGTCCGCGGTGGCGGCGTTGAACGCGAAATGCCGCTCGAAGACCTGTACCTCGCGTATCAGAAGAAGGATATGGCGGAGCACGAGTTCGTCGTCGGCGTAAAGGTGCCGACTCGCACGGGCGCGCGCGAAAAGCTGCAATTCCGCACCTACAAGCTGTCAAAGCGCTTCGACTCTGACATCTCCGCGGTGTGCGCCGCATTCTCGTTTATCGCCGACGGCGACTTGATTCGTGAGCCGCGCATCGCGTTCGGCGGCATGGCCGCGACGCCGAAGCGCGCAACGCACGCAGAAGCCGTGCTGCGCGACGCCGAATGGCATGAAGCCACCGCGCAAGCCGCGATGCTCGCCCTCGGCAACGACTATGCGCCGCTTTCCGATATGCGCGCGACCAGCAATTATCGTCTCGAAGCTGCAAAGAACACGTTGTATCGCTTCTGGCTCGAAACGCGCCCCAACAATCCGTTACCGAAAAGCTCGCTCGATGTGCGCGCGGTGGTCGCGGCCTGCGCGCCTGCGCAAGTCGGTATCAGCGGCAATGTCGAAGCAAATGCCTGACGCGCGAGACCTGCGAAGCGCACGAAGAATACGGAGAACACAACAATGAATCAGCATGCCGAACCATTTCTGAAGGACGCTCAGGCGCTCGACGACTTCACGCAGGTTCACGTGTCGCGTCCACATGAATCGGCGCATCTGCACGTGAGCGGTCGCGCGACTTACACCGACGACATCCCGACGGTCGCGGGCACGCTGCACGCCGCGCTTGGCCTGTCGAACAAAGCGCACGCAAAGATCGTGTCCATGTCGCTCGATAAGGTGCGCGCGACGCCCGGCGTGGTCGCTATCTTTACCGCGGACGATATTCCCGGCGCCAACGACGTCGCGCCGATCGTCCACGGCGACGATCCGATTCTCGCCGACGGGATCGTGCAGTACGTCGGCCAGCCGGTGTTCATCGTGGTCGCGACATCGCACGAGACTGCGCGGCTCGCCGCGCGCCGCGCGGAGATCGTCTATGAGGAATTGCCTGCAATCCTGACCGCGCAGCAGGCGCGTGCCGCCAATCAACATGTCTTGCCGCCAATGAAGCTCGTGCGCGGCGAGGCCGGCACGAAGATCGCGCGCGCCTCGCATCGCGAGGCAGGCGAAATGCTGCTCGGCGGCCAGGAGCAGTTCTATCTGGAAGGGCAGATTTCGTACGCGGTGCCGAAGGACGACGACGGCATGCACGTGTATTGCTCGACGCAGCATCCGACTGAAATGCAGCACCTTGTCGCTCACGCGTTGGGCATTGCCTCCCATAACGTGCTGATCGAATGTCGCAGAATGGGTGGCGGCTTCGGCGGCAAGGAATCGCAGTCGGGCCTCTTCGCGTGTTGCGCGGCGCTTGCTGCATGGAAGCTGCTGTGCCCCGTGAAGCTGCGCCCGGATCGCGACGACGACATGATGGTGACGGGCAAGCGGCACGACTTCCACTACACGTATGAAGTCGGCTACGACGACAAGGGCGTGATCGAAGGCGTCGCCGTCGACATGACCTCGCGCTGCGGTTTCTCGGCCGACCTGTCCGGCCCGGTGATGACGCGCGCGCTGTGCCACTTCGACAACGCGTACTGGCTGTCCGATGTGACTATCGACGGCTTTTGCGGCAAGACCAACACGCAATCGAACACCGCGTTTCGGGGCTTCGGCGGTCCGCAAGGCGCGTTTGCGATCGAATACATCATGGACAACGTGGCCCGCTCGATCGGCGAGGATTCGCTCGACGTGCGCCACCGCAATCTGTATGGCAAGACCGAGCGTAATCAGACGCCGTATGGCCAGATCGTCGAAGACAACGTGATTCACGAACTGATCGACGAACTGGAAACGACCAGCGAATATCGCGCGCGCCGCGCGGCGATCAACGAATTCAACGCTAACAACGAGGTGCTGAAGAAAGGCCTCGCGCTCACGCCAGTCAAGTTCGGCATTGCGTTCAACGTCACGCACTTCAATCAGGCCGGCGCGCTCGTGCATATCTACACCGACGGTTCGGTGCTCGTGAATCACGGCGGCACCGAAATGGGCCAGGGCTTGAACACGAAAGTCGCACAGGTCGTCGCGCATGAACTGGGCGTCGGCTTCAATCGAATTCGCGTGACGGCGACCGATACGAGCAAGGTCGCGAATACATCGGCGACGGCGGCTTCGACGGGTTCCGATCTGAACGGCAAGGCTGCACAGGACGCGGCGCGCCAGTTGCGCGAACGGCTTGCCGCGTTTGCCGCCGAGCGTTTCGGCGCCGGCGAGGTCAATGCTTCCGACGTGCGCTTCGCGCACGATCGCGTGATTGTCGGCGAGGCCGTGGTGCCGTTTGAAGAAGTCATCGCAAAGGCTTATCTTGCGCGAATCCAGCTGTGGTCCGACGGTTTCTACGCAACGCCGAAGCTCTACTGGGATCAGGCGAAGTTGCAAGGCCGGCCGTTTTACTACTACTCGTATGGCGCGGCCGTGTCAGAAGTGGTGATCGACACGCTGACCGGCGAAATGCGCGTGCTGCGCGCGGACGCGCTGCACGACGTGGGCGCGTCGCTGAATCCGGCGCTCGACATCGGCCAGGTGGAAGGCGCGTTCATTCAGGGCATGGGCTGGCTCACCACCGAGGAGTTGTGGTGGAACGCAGGCGGCAAGCTGATGACGCACGCGCCGTCCACCTACAAGATCCCTACCGTCAACGATACGCCGCCGGTTTTCAACGTGCGTCTGTTCAAGAACCGCAATGCGGAGGACAGCATCCATCGCTCGAAAGCGACCGGCGAGCCGCCGTTGCTGTTGCCGTTCTCGGTGTTCTTTGCGATTCGCGATGCGGTGTCGGCAGTGGGCGGTCATCGGGTGAATCCGCCGCTCAATGCACCTGCCACGAGCGAGGAAATCCTCAGGGCGATCGGCGCGGTGCGAGCCGCCACGTCGGCCGCGAGGTGATGAGAGAAATGAATGCGATGAACCAGTGCTCTTCGATTCGGATCGGCCGGCGCAGCGCGGTCGACGAACCCCGTCCCGCGCCCATGCATATCGTGCTGTTCGGCGCGGGCCATGTGGGTCATGCGCTTGTCCAGTTGCTCGGCAACCTGCCGTGCGTAGTTCAGTGGGTCGACGAGCGCGACGAACTGTTCCCCGACGAAACCCCCGCGAATGTGCAGATCGAAGCCACCGATACGCCCGACGCGATCGTCGATACGGCACCGCCCGGCGCCTGGTTTCTGGTGATGACGCATAACCATGCGCTCGATTTTTCGCTCGCCGAACGTATCATGCGGCGGCGCGATTTCAGCTACTTCGGCATGATCGGTTCGAAGACAAAACGCGTGAAGTTCGAACGGCGCCTCCTCGCGCGTGGCGTCGAGCTCGAACGGCTGGAGCAGATGACGTGTCCGATCGGCGTGCCTGGCATCGTCGATAAGGCGCCCGCGATGATCGCAGTGGCGGTATGCGCCGAGTTGCTGCAAGTCCGCGGGCGGCGAACCGCGGCTCAGGCTGCGGCGGGGAACGGAACGCAAGCGGCGCTTCAACCTATGGCGACAAACGTCTGAAATGCCTGGCGCCTTGGCCGCATAAAACCGGGGCGACCGGGTCAACCACGTCAACCGCATCGGTCGCCGCAACCCGTCCACAGCCGCAGGCGCATCAGTCGCCGAATACTCCTTAACCGTCTCAGCCGCATGGACGCGTCATCGCTCCATTAGCAGCGTCCGCCCCGCCCTCAGGCTGGCCCTTGCCGTGGCCGCTTGGTGCGCCGAACCTTCTGCGCGACCAACCCGTCCGACACCTGTGACATCAACGCACGCAGCCAGCCAAGATCACTCGGGCGATCCGGCTGCGGATGCCACATCTGGTAGCACTTGATACGCGGAAACGGAATGGGCGCCTCGACAACTGCGAGCGGCAGAATGCTCGCGTAGTGCGTCGCGAAGCGCCGCGTCGTCGTGAAGATCAGATCGGATTGCAGCAGCGTCTGCGGCACGAGGCCGAAATACGGCAGCGTGGCGACGATGCGCCGCTCGGCGCGTGCGCGCGCAAACCCGATGTCGATGGCGCCACCGCGCGCGCCGCTGTAGGGAGTCGGCGCGAGATGCGGCGCCGCGAGATACGCGTCGCGCGTGAGCGGCGCGCGCGCCAACGGATGGTCCTCCCGCATCAGGCACACAACCGTGTCCGAAAACAGGTCGCTGCGCTCGAAACGCGGATCGGGTTTCGGCCAGTTGCCGATCACGAGGTCGAGCGCGCCCGCATCGAGCGAGGCAGTGTGGTCGAGCATCGGGCTCAGCGAATCGATTTCGAGCCGCGCGTGCGGCGCCGCCTCGCGGAACTGCGCGATCACGGTCGGCATGAAGAAGTCGTTCAGATAATCCGGCGCGGCTACCCGAAAAGTGCGGCGCGAACGGCCGGGATCGAAGTCGCCGTGCGGCGTGGCCACGAAATCCACCTCGCGCAACACCCGTTGCGCGGAAGTGAGCAGCGACTCGCCATATTCGGTCGGCACCATGCCCGACTTGCCGCGCACGAGGATAGGGTCGTTCAGCGTCTCTCGCAGCTTGCGCAACGCCGTACTGATTGCAGGCTGCGTCTGATTCAGACGCAGCGCGGTTTGCGTGACGCTGCGCTCGACGAGCAGCGTGCGCAGCACGCGCACGAGCCAGATATCGAGGGAGGCGGCGGTGTCGTCCATGGAAAAGAGGCAAGCGAAGTCGAGCGGGCGTCGTACGAATCCGCCCGAGAGACCGCCCCGCGCGAGAGGCGATCAGCGCGCGGACAATGCATGGCGCAAAGGTTATAACCTTAGGCCCGATTGCGTTGCGGCCGCCATAGCGGGCGCGGTATGACCGGCATCAGCACCGCTCGGTGCGGCACGCGCACGCCACTGCACCGAACGCTCAAATATCGGCCAAGCCCGACGGCAGCGCACTGATCCGCTTCACTTCGCTCGATTCCAGCCAGTTGGGCGTGCGTGCGCAGTACAACACCATCGGCAACGCATCCTCACCCCAAAACAACTGGTCGTTCAGCCGGAACGTCGGCACGCCGTACACGCCGAGGCCGATGGCGTCGGCGGTATTGCGCTGCAATTGCGCCTTCACTTCTTCGCTCTTGATGAGTTCGGGGCCGTCGGGCATGCCTACCCGTTCGCACAATTCGGCGAATGCCGCCTCGCTCGACGGATCGCGGCCTTCACGCCAGATGAAGCGGAAGATCTCGCGCACACAGAACACGTCTGCCTGAGCGGCGGTGGCGAGCAGCAGGGGCTTCATGGAGTCGAAAGGATGAGCCGGCGGCATCTTGTACGGTATGCCGAGTTGCTCCGCGCGAAAGAGCGCGTGCCGGTACAGGAAGGTGCGCTTGGCCGGCACGCTGTAAGCCGGCCGTTGCCCCCAGTGACGATACAGGTCGTTCAGCACCACAGGCGTGAATGCGAAGTCGAAGCCCGGCCATTTGTCGTGTTGTTCGAGCAGCAGATACGTGAACGGCGAGACGAAATCGTAAAACCACAGCGGCTGCGCGGCGTCGATGCCAACGGTCATATATGTCTCCCGGATTGCCTGTCCGACAGATCGGCGGATGCGTCTGCCAGATCGTCGGAATTGTAACGATCTTACGCGGTGCGGCGGCGGCTTGCACCGTCAATTGGTTTGCGGCGCTCGTCGGCGCGTGTTTCGCCGATCTCCGCGGCTTCGTTCGGAGTGCCCGGCGCGGCGCCGGCGTCGCGTGCTTCGGTTGCTATGACAGAGTCCTGGTCGGCACCTTCGTCCGGCTCTTCTCCGTACATTTCGCGCTGCGCTTCGCGGCTTTGCGTGAGCCTTGCCCGCACAAAGCCGATGTGCTCGCGCAGCACGTAGAACTGATCGGCATAGGCGAGCGGCATCTTCAGACCATTCACCGAGTCTTCGATCGCATCGAGCCGTTGCAGAAGCGACGCCCGCTCGGCCGGCGAATGGTCGCTGAGCGCGCTGCGCTCGATAGCGATCAATGCGCCATACCAGCGATAGATGCGTGACTTCACGCGCCATGCATACAGCGACGGCACGAGGCGCAGCGCCGGGATCAGCAGCACCACGAGCGGCACGACCACCACCAGCAGCCGGTCCGCAAGGCTCGCGAGCCAGAACGGCAACACGCGGTACAGAAAGCCCTTGCCCGACTTGTAGTAGCGCGCGGCGTCGTCGCTGATCGTGAAGTCATGGGCGAGCGGTGCAGGGAATTCACCCGCGCGCTGCATGATGTTCGCCTTGCCGTGCACTTCGCGGGCTGCCTCGATCAGCAGGTCCGACAGCGCAGGGTGCAGCGAGTCGCGCGCCACCAGTTCGGCGGTCGGCGCGACCATGTGGATAGGCGCGGACGGCAGGTTCTTGCCGAGGTCGAACGCGCCCATGGGCAATTCGAGTTGCGTCAGGTAGGGAAAGCGGCGCGTGTATGCGTCGGCCTGCGAGAAATCGTAGAACTGCACGTTCGGCGTGCGGTAAAGCTTGCCCATGACCGCGGGTTGCGCGGAATCGCCGGCGAGGAAAGCCGCGTCGACCTTGCCGGAAATGAGCGCCTGCGCCGCGTCGTCGCCGGAAAGCGGCAGCAGTTTCGTCGCGCCGCCCGGCTCGATGCCGTTGGCCTTCAGGAGCGCAAGCGCCAGTTCGCGAGTGCCGCTGCCTTCGGCGCCGACCGCGAGCCGCTCGCCCTTGAATTCGGAGAGCCGCGCGACCGTCGGCCCGTGATAGAAGATCGCGAGCGGCACATACGACACGCTGCCGAGCGACATCAGGCCGCTGCTTGCCGCGCCGGGCGCGACGCCGTCCTGCACGAAGCCCACGTCGACGTTCGAGTTCGGGTCCGACAGCCGCTTGAGGTTTTGCAGCGAGCCTTCCGACGGCAGCACGTTCAACGTAATGCGGTTGCGCGCCAGAATCTCCTTGTACTTCTGGGCCGCCGTCCAGAAGCTGCTGCCTTGCGGGCCGGCGCTAATGGTGAGCGTGCTGGGCGGCGCGGGTTGGATCAGACGCACGGCGAGCCAGATCGCGACGAGGGCGACCAGCACGATCGGCCCGAACGACACAGCCAGATCGCGCCACGAGATCGCGACGAAACGGGCAACGAGGTGGGGAGGGCGTTTGCGGCCGGTGGCTGGCTTCATCGGATGACAGGACGGCTACGATCGGGAGTGGACTGGATGGCGGGCTGCGCGTGGCGCCGATGGTACCTGAGATTGCCGCGGCGGCGGAATGGACGGCTGGGCCGGGCGCGGAGAAACCCGTAACAAAAAGTGACTACGGAGTGGCGGAGCGGCGAGCGCCTGGCGAGGAGCGGGCAGTGAGCACGCAATGAAAGCGCAGTGAGCGGCGAGTGCTTCGGCAGCGAGCGGGGAGCAGGCGGCCAATAAAAAGCGCCTCGGCGACGAGCGCCTCAGCATGCGAAGCGCGTATCGGAAGCACATGAAGCGCACATGAAGCGCATCTGAATGCGTGCAAACATGCGCTTCAACCCGACTCGCTCGCATCGCGCATGACTAAACCCTTTGCGCTTCTGGCGCGGCTAGATTAAATTGTGCATCGCTGCCGCGAACACACGTTTCGCGCGGCGCGACCCGGCACGACACACAAGAACCGGGCGCGTCTGCGAATATCGCGGCTTGCCGGTCTCCGTACCGCATCGCATGAGCGTCTTCGCCATCGCGTGCGGAATATGGCAGCCGGCCTCCCTTCGCCTCTCGCATCTCGTGTCGCAGCCATAGCCGGCCATTGCCTCGCCGTGCGCCTCGTCGCGCCTCGGGCATGGCCGCAGGTAGTCGTAACGAAGCCGCTTATTCAAGCGGTCCAATGTGATGCTAAGGAGAGAAGCAATATGAAATCGGTCGGTTTTCTGAAGACGCTGGGCTCGGTGGTGGCAATGGTGGTGGCATGCAACGTCTATGCTCAGGCAAGCGATGCAACGGCAACGGGCACGACAGCCGCCCCCGCCGCCAGCGCGAAGGCGAGCAAGAAGGCCAATAGCCAGCTGGGCCGCAAGGTGCGCGCCGCGCTCGCGAAGACGCAGGGCATCGACGTGTCCAACATCGCCGTGCGCGCCCGCGGCGGCGCCGTGACGCTCACGGGCTCGGTGCCCGATCAAGGTCAGATCGACGCGGCCGGCGAGGCAGCGAAGGGTGTCGCCGGCGTGACGTCGGTGTCGAACAAGCTGAACGTGATGCAGCAGTAAGCGCGGCGAGCGGGCGCATCGGTAAGCCCGCTGTGACGGCGCACTGATCAGGCGCTTAGCGGCGCAGCAATCAGCGCGCCTCACACGGCGCGGCTTAGCAAGTGGCGGCGTCGCGAGGCGCCGCGTCGGGCATTTTCCGACGCAATGCGCCACTTCGATACGCGCGAAAAAAAAGCTCCGGCAGCCATGCCGGGGCTTTTTTGTTTTCTGCCACGCCATTAGTGAAACGGCGCTGACGATACGGCAATGACGATACGGCAATGACGGTTTCATCAGATGGTGCGCGGCAAACAAGGCGCCGTCGTCCAACTGTGTGCGATGACACATTTCCGACGCCGCGCAAAGCGTACCGTATGCATGAAGAACCGGAGTCAACGCCATGCAACCTACGCTCCTGCGCTATACCGATCTGCCCATCACCGACCGGGCCGCATTCGAACTGGTGTGCGCGCGGCGCGGCTTCGCGCCCGCGCATTTCGACATCAGCGTTTGTGCCGATCCCGCCGATGCTGCCCATGAGCGCCTCGTCACCGTGCGGCGTGGCGGCTGGGCCCAATCGTATTACGACCGCCACGGCCAATGGGTCAGACAGTTCGAGGCCGATCTGACCTGCCGCTTTTTCAGGTGAGGGCGACGGCGCGAGCCCGGCATCTGATGTGCGTCAGCCCGACATAGGACGAACATCGGGCTGGCGCCTCACCGGCTTCAGGCCAGCTTCAGGCCAGCACCAGGCGCACGCCCACCAGCGTGAGCGTCGCGGCGAGTAGATTGCGCAGCAACGCATCCGGCGCGCGCGCGGAGAGCATGCTGCCCAGCGCGATGCCCGGCAGCGAGCCCACGAGCAGCGACAGCAGCATCGACCAGTCGACCGAGCCGAGCAGCCAGTGGCCCGCGCCCGCCAGCAGCGTGAGCGGTACCGCGTGCGCGATGTCGGAGCCGATGATGCGCATTGTCGGCAGCATCGGATAAAGCAGCAGCAAGATGGTCACGCCGATTGCGCCCGCGCCCACTGAAGTCAGCGACACCAGCACGCCGAGCACCGCGCCCGTCAGCATGGTGAGGCCGAGCGTGCGTCCCTGGCTGGGCGTGCGGCGGCGGTGCGCGCCGAGCGCCGCGAGTTGCGGACGGAACACGAGCGCGACCGCCGTCACCAGCAGCGCGGCGCCGAGCACGATCTGGATCAGCCGGCTCGCGCCCGGCGTGTCCATCCCATAGCGGTGCAACAGCACCAGCGTGACCGTCGCGGCCGGCACGCTGCCGGCGGCGAGCCGCAGCGTCACCTGCCAGTCGACGGAACCTTTCAGGCCGTGGACCAGTGTTCCGGTCGCCTTGGTGGCGGACGCGTACAAAAGGTCGGTGCCGACTGCGGTCGCCGGGTGGACGTTGAACAGCAGGACCAGGATCGGCGTCATCAGCGAGCCGCCGCCAACGCCCGTTAGCCCGACCAGAAAGCCGACGAACAGGCCGGAGGCGGAGTACAGCAAATCGATATGGGGAAGAGCCATTGATGAGACCGCTGGCGGTCGGTGGATTGACAGTTAGGGCACGGGCGGCGCGCGTGTGCCCCACCGCCGACGCAAGTCGGCAAATCGGGCATCAGCAACGCTCGGCGCAGCGAAAGCCGCTATTGTCGCAAAACTGACGCGTCAGCGTACGAACGCGGGGAAACGCCAATGCCGCGGTCGTCCGCGCGCGGCCAAGCGCTCAAAGCGCGCGGCGAATTTCGACGACGCCGAAGGCCGCGAGCATGATCCCGACGAACCGGTCGATCGCGAGCCGCAATTTGCTGCCGATCGCATGCCGCGCGAGCGATACCACCGTCACGAGAAAGCACCACCACGCGATCGAGCCGCAGAACACGCCGCCGACCGTCGTGAGCGCAATCGTCGACGAAAATGCGCCGCGCGGTGCCAGCGTCGTGAACAATGCGGCGAACATGATGACCGTCTGCGGATTGGTCAGCGTGAGCAGCAAGGAACTCGCGTAGGCGCGCAGCGCCCCGGCACGGCCCACTTGCGCGAGCTTGCCATTGCCATGGCCATTGCCGTTGCCGTTCGGTTCGCCGTTGGCCGCGTCGGCGGGAGGTTTTTGCAGCAGCGTGCGCACGCCGAGATACAGCAAAAACAATCCGGCAAGCAGATGCAATGGCCGGTCGTATGCCAGCATGAACTGCGAAATGCCGACGAGCCCGAGCGCCGCGATCAGACCGTAGAACGCGTCGCCGCTCGCGATGCCCAGGCCGATCGCGAGCCCGGCCCTCGGGCCGCCCGTCAGCGTGCGGCGGATGCAAAGCATGCCCATGGGCCCGACCGGCGCGGCAATCGCAAGGCCGACGCCGGCGGCGGTAATGAAGAGACTGGTCATGGACATGGAGATTTCCGTGAGTTTTTATGGTCGATAGCGAGACAGCCGCTGGAGCGCCGCGTGCCGCGCAATACGTTAATAGAAGGGACGGCGCCCGCGAGCAACGCTCAGCATAGCGAGCCTGCAAGCCGCGAGCAAGCGGGTCAGCGTGTCAGCAGGGAAGCCAACGCGCAAGCACTGCTTATGAATCAACCGTGGATACCCTGGGAATGAAGTCGGACGCCGCTTTACTCGGGCATAATTTTCCCCACTCTAATCTGGGAGCCGTCCGGCATGTGGCAGATCGATCAGGTGACGTTGCGCTTGTTCATTGCCGTTTGCGAGGAAGGCACGATCGCGCGCGCCGCGGAACGCGAGTTCATCGCGCCGTCGGCGGTCAGCAAGCGGCTCGCCGATCTCGAGGTGCTCGTCGACGTCGCGCTGCTTTCGCGCAGTCAGCGCGGTGTGCGCGCCACTGCCGCGGGCGAGGCGCTGTTGCGCCATGCACGGCTCATCATGCGCGGCCATGAACGCATGCAGGCCGAGCTGAGCCAATATGCGGCCGGCGCGCGCGGCCATGTTCGGGTGCTGGCAAACGTGTCGTCGATGGTCGAGTTTTTGCCCGAGGCGTTATCAGAGTTCTTAAAGGCCAACCCGCAGATTCGCGTGGATGTGGAAGAGCGCGTGAGCACCGAAATCGTTCGTGGCCTCGAGGAAGGCGTGGCCGATCTCGGCATCTGCCGCGACGTGGTGCCGATGGGTAGTCTCGACGCGCTGCCGTATCGCGCCGATCACCTCGCGCTGATCGTGCCGCGCGATCATCCACTTGCCGGCGAGGCAGACATCGGCTTCGAGCAGACGCTCGCGTTCGACCACCTCGGGCTCTCGTCGAACGCGTCGGTCAATGCGTTGATGCAGCGGATCGCGGCTGAGAAAGGGCGCGAGCTCAACTATCGCACCTACGTGTCGACGTTCGACGCCGCCTATCGTTTTATCCAGGCCGGCCTCGCGGTAGCCATTCTGCCGGGCGAGGCGCTGCCCCGTCATGCCGCCGACGAATACGGCATCGTCGCCGTGCCGTTGCGCGATGCGTGGGCCGAGCGGCGCTTCGTGATCTGCGTGCGCGACCGCAATGCGCTGACGCTCGCCGCGTCGCATTTGTTGGAGCATTTGCTGCGCACGGTTTAAGGCATGCGCAGACGTAGCGTCCCGACTTCCGGTCCGACGCGAGATCGGATCGCTCAACCGCTCTTCAATATGCGATTCAAGCGTCGCGCATGGTCGTGCAGGTCTGCACTTCGCACCCTCTGAAAGGCCCTTAAGGGTTTCCCCTTTGCGACGGCGCATGCCCGTCCCGCTTGTGCCGCCGGCCATCGTCAACGGCGATGGAGTGCTTCGTCAACGCAGACTTTGCGACCCGGCTTCGCGCAGGCACGCTGTGATCCGTGCTTCTTTTCCCCGCATTTTCCGCAGGATTAAAAACATGAGTGATATGAGGGAGCGCGTCGTCGTGACCGAGGTCGGCATGCGCGACGGTCTGCAAAGCATCGCGCGAACGATGCCCACCGAATCCAAACGCCGCTGGATCGATGCCGCCTATGCCGCCGGCATGCGGCACATGGAAGTGGCTTCTTTTGTGCCGGCCAGGCTGCTGCCGCAAATGGCCGACGCCGACGAGGTCATTGCCCACGCGCTCGGTTATCGCGATCTGATCGTGACCGCACTCGTGCCGAACCTGAAAGGCGCGCAACGTGCGCTCGAATGTGGCGTGCATCGGATCGTCGCGCCGATCTCGGTGAGCACCGCGCACAGCCTCGCGAACGTGCGCAAGACGCCAGCGGAAATGATCGACGCGTTCGCGGCAATGCGCGAGGCGATCGACAGCGCGCCGGGCTCAAGCACGCGGCGTGTGGAGTTGATCGCCGGTTTGTCGACGGTATTCGGCTGCACGCTGCAAGGCGCGGTCCCCTATGAGGATATCGCCGCGATTGCACGCGACGCCCTGCATGCAGGCGCCGATGTAATCGCGCTCGGCGATACGACCGGCGAAGCGACGCCACGCCAGGTCGGCGAGATTATCGAAATCGTGCGCGGCGCGGCGGGCGACAAACTGCGCTCGCTGCATCTGCACGACACACGCGGCCTTGCTCTCGCGAATACGCTGATCGGACTGCAACACGGCATCCGCGAATTCGACGCGTCGCTCGCCGGACTTGGCGGTTGCCCGCACGCGCCTGGCGCGACCGGCAACGTCAACACCGAAGATCTCGTCTTCATGCTCGAAAGCATGGGCTATGAAACCGGCATTGATCTCACACGTTTGATCGCGTCGCGTGCAGTCCTCGCCGATGCATTGCCTGGTGAGCCGCTTTACGGCTATCTCGCGCGCGCCGGTTTGCCCAAGCAGTTCGCCGCTTCGAGACAAATCGAATCTTCACCATCTTCCTGCTCACAGGTGCTGCAATGAACGCCCATTCCGCTATCGCCAGTTCCTCCACTGAAGCGCCACAGGAGCGCGCATTGCCGCTTGCCGGCATCCGCGTGATCGAGTTGTCGCATATGGTGATGGGCCCAACCTGCGGGATGATTCTCGGCGACCTGGGCGCAGAAGTCATCAAGGTCGAGCCGCCGCGCGGCGACGGCACGCGCCGTTTGCTCGGCACCGGCGCGGGTTTCTTTCGCACTTTCAATCGCAACAAGAAGAGCGTCGCGCTCGATCTCGATAGCGAAGCCGGACTGGCTGCACTGCACAAGCTTGTCGATACCGCCGACGTGTTCGTCGAAAACTTCAAGCCGGGCCGCATGGCGAAGCTCGGTCTCGACTATGCGTCGCTGCGCGAGCGCAACCCGAAACTGATCTACGTTTCGCACAAGGGCTTTCTCAATGGCCCATATGAGCACCGCCTCGCGCTCGACGAAGTCGTGCAGATGATGGCCGGCCTCGCGTATATGACAGGCCCGGTGGGCCGTCCGCTGCGCGCCGGCAGTTCGGTCAACGACATCATGGGCGGCATGTTCGGCGCGATCGGCGTGCTCGCCGCATTGCACGAACGGCATGCGAGCGGGCGCGGCAAGGAAGTGCAAAGCGCGCTCTTCGAAAACTGTGTGCTGCTGTCCGCGCAGCACATGCAACAGTACGCCGCGACCGGTGTGCCGCCCGCGCCGATGCCTGAGCGCATCAGTGCATGGGCCGTCTACGACGTCTTCGCGCTCGCGAACAATGAGCAGATGTTCATTGCCGCGACCGGCGACGGCCAATGGCGCGCATTGTGCGCGATTCTCGGCCGCGGCGACCTGCTCGCCGACCCGCGCCTCGCGACGAACAACGACCGCGTGCTTGCGCGCTCATGGCTGCTGCAAACGCTCGGCGCCACCTTGAGCCGTTTCGAAGGCGCGGCGCTCGTGCCGCTGTTCGAGCGCGACCACATTCCGTTCGCGTCGATTGCAAAGCCCGAAGAGCTATTCGACGATCCGCACCTGAAAGAAAGCGGCGGCCTTGCTCGCCTCACGCTCGAGGACGGCAGCGAAACCGCAATGCCTCTGCTGCCCATTTCGATCGACGGCGCGCGTTTGCAGCCGCGTCAGCCCATCGCGAAGATCGGCGAGCACACGGTAGCGGTATTGCGCGAGCTGGGCTATGACGATGCGCAGATCGCGCTGTTGAACAGCGACTCGAATCAGGCGCCACGCGTGGCCGCGTGATCAGCAGCGCACATAACCAATCAAGCTTATCCGGCGCAGACCGGCATTCAAGGAGACAGACGATGAAGTCGTCGAATCAGGCGGTGTATGCGACAGCGGTCGGCGATGCCGGCGCCCTCGGCTTGCCTTCGGGCGCCGGTGCGTCGGCGGGCAGCCGTGCCGAAGAAATAGCGCTGGGCGGCGCGCGCATTTCGGCGCGGCTCGACCGCTTGCCGGCCACGCGTTCCATCTGGAAGCTGGTGATGTTGTTGAGCCTCGGGCTCTTCTTCGAACTGTACGACCTCATGTTCTCGGGGTATATCGCGCCGGGACTCGTGCGCAGCGGCATTCTGACCGCGACGACGCACGGCCTCTTTGGCACGAGCGGCGTGGCGAGCTTCATTGCCGCGTTGTTCGCGGGGCTCTTCATCGGCACCGCGGCGTGCGGCTTTCTAGCCGACCGCTTCGGGCGGCGCGCGATTTTTACGTGGTCGTTGCTCTGGTACACGGCGGCGAACGTCATCATGGCGTTTCAGGACACGGCGCTCGGGCTCAATCTGTGGCGTTTCATTGCGGGTATCGGCATAGGCGTGGAGATCGTGACGATCGGCACGTACATCTCCGAACTCGTGCCCAAGCATGTGCGAGGGCGTGCGTCCGCGTGTTCGCAGGCAGTCGGCTTTTGCGCGGTGCCGATCGTCGCGTTTCTCTCGTATCTGCTGGTGCCTCATCAGTACTTTGGTCTCGACGGCTGGCGTCTCGTCGTGTTGACGGGTGTGGTGGGCGCGCTCGTCGTGTGGTGGATCCGCCTCGGTTTGCCGGAGAGCCCGCGGTGGCTCGCGCAAAAAGGCCGGATCGACGAAGCGGACGCGATCATGACGCGGCTCGAAGCGCGAGTCGAACGCGAATACGGACGAGCGCTGCCGGAACCCGCATTGCCCGAGCCGGTTCGTGCCCGCGCGGCGTTCCGCGATCTGCTGGTGCCGCCCTATCGCAAGCGCACGCTGATGCTCATCATCTTTCATGTGTTCCAGACGATGGGCTACTACGGCTTCGCCAACTGGATTCCGACGCTGCTGATCAAGCAGGGCATTACGGTGACGACGAGCCTGATGTACGCAAGCATCATCGCGGTGGCGGCGCCGCTCGGACCGTTGCTCGGCTTGCTGATTGCCGACCGTTTCGAGCGCAAGACGGTGATCATCTTCATGGCGGCGGTGAACGTGGTGTGCGGCTTGCTGTTTAGCCAGGTTCGCGAGACGGTGCTGCTGGTCAGCCTCGGTGTGTGTCTCGTGCTCGCGGGCAACATCATTTCCTACAGCTATCACGCGTACCAGGCAGAGCTCTTTCCAACGAGTATCCGCGCACGCGCAGTAGGCTTCGTTTATTCGTGGAGCCGGCTGTCGGCAATGTTCTCCGCATTCGTGATCGCTGGATGCCTGAGCCGCTTCGGCGTAAACGGCGTGTTCGTGTTTATTTCAGGTGCAATGGCGATTGTGATGCTCGCTATCGGCACGCTGGGACCGAAGACGCGCGATGTCGCGTTGGAAGATATCTCGAAGTAGTGTCGCTGTTTGCGTGACCTGCCCTGGTACATAGACGGCGAGACCCCCGCCGCTTTCATCACTCTTGTCCAATGTGCGGTAGCGCTCATTAACGCTCGTCACCGACTTCGCGAAATGGTGTAATGGATCGGCCGACCTATTCGGTCTCCAGAAGAAATTCACCACCCAAGTGGGCGATACCGCTCATACCGAAGCCGAAGAAGTCTTGGACTTGGCGCAAACTTGCTGGATCTTGGGTGTAACGTTTTCTCGCGACGAGAACCGGTGCATTGGCCGGTCGCGTGTTTCATAAACGGTGCGCTTAGCAAAGGCGTGCGCCACATACCAACTATCGGATGAGAGCGTTCAGTGAGCCGTTGCTCGCTGGGCCGACTCATCTATCCGCTGCAAAACGGGCGGTCATCAGAGAGATAAATCGTGAGGATTCTTCAACTGGTTCACGCACCACGATTGTCCGGGGCAGAAGTACTCGTAAAAGGTCTTGCGATTCACCACCAGCGTGCCGGACACGAAGTCTGTATGACTTCGCTGTTGCCGCAGCAGGACGACTTCATCGCTATTCGAGCCGAACTGGAAGCGGCGGGTGTCATGTGCCGCTTCCCCGATGTACGGCATGGCAGGTTCGGCAAACTGTTGCACCTGTACCGCGTGGTGCGCGAGTTTCGCCCGGATTTCATCATTGCCCATGCCACGCTTGCTGCGCTGTACGTGCGTTTGTTGCCGGTGCATACGCCTATCGCATGGGTGATGCACTCGGGCGTCAACGACTTCGAGAACGGTGCGCTCAAGCGCGCCGAACGCCTGCTATCGCGCCGGGCGAGAGCCATCATCGGCGTCTCGCAGCAGAATATCGACGACTATATGCGCGAGATTGGCCGGCATCCTTCGATGGTGGTCATTCCTAATGGCGTCGACGCGTCGCTATTCGCCGGACACGACGGTTCGCCCGCACCTGACAGTGCTGTGCCGTCCAAGCAGATCGTTCAGCTTGGCCGATACATAGAAGGAAAGAGTCAACTGGACACGGTTCGCGCATTCGAGCGTGTGCTGCAGGTCGAACCCGAAGCGCGTCTGCTGCTGTGCGGCGTGGTCGAGGAACTCGACTATCACCGCGCGGTGGTGTCGCTCGTGAGGCAGTTCGGTCTGGAGAGCAAGGTCAGCGTATGCGGACCGCGCTCCGACGTCGCCGCAGTGCTGCGCTCCTCGCGCGTGTTTGCAATGCCATCGCGCTTCGAAGCCCAAAGCATAGGATTTCTGGAGGCGCTCGCATCGGGAATTCCGGTCGTGGCGAACCGCATTCCTTCGTTCGGTTTCGCGAGCAATCTGGCCGGCGTCAGTCTCGTCGACACGACCGACGTCGACGCCTATGCTCACGCGCTCGTCAAGGCATTGGAAACGCCGCGCGCGCACCGGCAACTCGCGGGTTATACGCTGCACGACACTGCGGACCGCTATATGTCGATTGTGCGCAAGTTCGCTCAGCCGATGCAGGTATCGGCCTGAGTCTATTCTGCGTTTATCGACCGGCGCGCCACCCGTTATTGCGCGAGCCGGTCGATTCTCACCGTCTCCGAAAAGAGCCCTGGCAGTTCGCCGAGATCGTGCGGCGCGCCCAGGGCAAAGCCGTTTTCCAGCGGATAGCGCGATAGCGCGGGTGCGCCGCCAGTGAAGTAAAAGTCGGCGAGCGTCGCGTCGGTTCTGCGATAAAGCACGAGTGCCGCGCCGTGCGTGTCGCGCACGTATCCAGGGAATACATCCGACCACGACATGCCGCGCAACGAAGCCACGTGTACCGGCGCGCCAGCCGATTCGGCGAGGTCGAGCGTGGCGATGTCGATCAGCGTGTCGGCGTCGGTGCCATTTACACGCGGCGTTACCAGCATCAGCGTGTCGCGATCGTCGCCGCGCGTCGACGCGACCGTCGTCTTTACGAAGCCCGGTACGAAGTTAGCAGGCAACATTCTGCGTTCGCCGATGCTCATGCGCGCGCCGTCGTTGGAGATGATCGTGAGCGACACGCGTGCTTGCGTCATTTCCACGGCGACGAGCGACGAGCGCGAGCCCGCGTTGCCGATCGGCAGCAAGGCAGCGTTCTGCGCGAGGCCTCGGGCTTGCGCGACGAGCGTAGGCGCGTTGCCAACGTCTGCGGCGCCGCTAGAGGACGCGATCCACAAGTCGAGCCCGCTATCTGCGCGCTTTTGTGCAATGAGCACGCTGGCTTTACGCGTGCCGGTGAAATCCGCAGCCACGTACTGCTGTGTCAGGTCGGGTTTGAATGCCGTGCTGGTTTGCAGCCAGAGGCGCGGCGCGTCGAAACGATCGCCCGCGCTGCGCAGCAGCCAGAAGGCGGTACCGTTTTCTCGCGCGGTGACGACCATCAGGTCAGCCTTGCCATCGCCGTCGAAGTCGCCGAGCAGGAAGCGCGCGCTGTCGAAGCACAGTTTGTCGCCCGCGCAGCTCGGCGCGGTGGCGTCTGGATCGAACGGGACAGCGGCTGCATACCAGAGTGCCGGCGGCGCGTTTTTTTCGAGCGACGCCGCGTAGACATTGAAGCCGGGACCATCGTGCTGCCGCTGCACATAGACTGCGGATTGTGCACCCGTGCCCGTCACGTCTGCGTACATTGCCGTGGCAAGCCGCAGATCGTTTGCCTGAATGCGTTGCGTCGTGGCCCAACGGTAACGTGTGGTGAGCGCGGTGCAGCCGCGCATTGTCAGCTTGCCGTCGTTTTCGCCGAGGCAATGGCGCATCGGTGTATAGACGAGGCCGAAGTCCCATGGCGTCCAGCGTTGCGCAAGGTCCCACTGATCGCAGCTTTCCGAGCGAAGATAACCGTCGCGCTCGGCGATGCATTGCGACGTCGCCGCGCTGACAAGCGCCGCATTGCGGGCGTTGCCGGGATAGACCGTTACCGGTTCCCATCGCCATTGCTGTGCGGCCGATCCATTGCATGCGGAGAGCGTGGGCGCGCGGCCTGGTCCGTTTGCAGTTACGCAGCGATTCGTCGCGACGTTGAATAGCTGTATTGGACGTGCCAGGAAGTCCGGCACGCGGCGATCGCTGCGATCCGCAGATGCATAGCGCCGCGCGATCCAGTTGCCGTCCCACTGAAACTCGCCGAACACATGCGACGACTCGCTTCCGTCGATCGAGAAGTAGCTCGCGACAACGTCTCGCTTGCGCTGCACTTCGGTAGCGGGAAGGTTGGCCGGCCAGCCGCCCGTCGGGTAAGTCACGTGATAGACGATCGGCACGCTCCTGGCGAGGGTCTGCGCAACATGACGCGTAATGCGTGCGGCAAGGATGTGATCCGGATGTTCCACAAATGGTACGGTGTCCGGATTAAGCGTATAGATCTGCGTGGCCTGAGCCAGAATTGCCTTCAATGTGGCCGACAGTGTGTCGCGGTCGTATTTCATGCGCCCGGAGCCGTCCGTGCTCATCGGATACGAGGAAAGCGTTGCGCTCTGCTCCCATAGCAAGCCGAGCGGCTGGCGACCGCCGCGCACGCCTCCGCCCGGCAGCCGCAATTCGAGCAGGCGAACCTGGGGCTTTGCTTTCAGCACCATTTGGTGGACGAGCTTGCCGGCAATCCCGATGTTCGACTCGCTCCACGCGTCGGGCACGCCCGCCATGCGTGCATACGCGAGCCGCGAGGCCCGTTCGCGCGTGAGCACGTAAGAGAAGTTCGCACCGTTTGCGCCGCCGATCAGATGCACCGTAGTGATGCACCATCCGGCATCCAGACGCTCGCTGATCGCGGGATCGACAAAGAGCAGATCGTCGTCGAGATGCGCGACGACCGTGACGAGTGTGCCCGCCTTGCAACCGGCCGCGCGCGCTGCCGCTGGAAACATGGCGAGCACGAGCACTGCGAGTACCGCGACGAGTGCAATGCATGACCCCCGAACAGAACTGGCTACCGCTGATCGCATGTCGATTCGAGCCGTTATAGTGGGCTCGATCATACGGCAATAGTCTGACGTTCCACGTTGCCGGGATAACACTGCGCGGGAGATGACCCAACGTTTCGGCGATCCGCGTATGTCGGGGTGGTTAGCGGAAATACGCCTTGGTGTTCTCGTGGACGTCCGCGTGAGCGAGCAGCTCGGCGGGTGTGAGCCAAAGATAGTCGCTGTGCTGATCGGGCCGCCCGATCTGCTGTGTATTTCCGAGTGACAGCGCATAGGCAAGCACGATGTAGTGCGTCGAAACGCCGGGCTCTGCCGCGAAATTGTCGCTGTAATGATGCTCGAATACGCCTTCGAAGCGCGCGGACGAACGCGCGAGTTTCGCGATGCCCAGTTCCGCGTCCACAATGCGCGCGAACGCGGCGTCGAGCTTCTCATCTTTCAGAATACGGCCACCGGGCACAAACCACGTGCCGCGTGCGGGCCGGTTGCGGCGATGGCCGATCAGGATTCGTCCGTCTGCGTCGCTAACGATCAGATCGATCGCGACAAGTGGCGTTAGACGAACAACGTCGAGGAAGTCGATCTCCGTCAGCATTTCAGTTCCTTGGGCGAGGGCGCCATGTCTAGCGCGACCTTGCTGTTGCAAGCGCTAGTAATCGCCGCGGTTGTCATCGTCGCGGGTCAGCTTTTCCGCTACATAGGCGAACAGCAACAGGAGCACGAGTGCGCCCGCCGCCGTAAACATAAACGCGCCGGCTACCACGGCGGCCACCGCGGCGAGTACCGGCATGATCCATGCAGCGCCGTTCATTGGCGGCTCCAGCGCGTCGATAGGAATGCTAGCTTTCCCGGCCCGGATTTTTTGTGCGCTACCTAGCCTACGTAGCTATCGCGGCGGTTTCGCCGCTCGATGTAGCGCACCGATCGCGCCATCCATTCGAAGCTCTATCGGGCAACGTAGCCTTCCGGCGCAGTCACCGCGTCCTTGAACACGTCGGCGTTGCCGGACAGCACATAGAGAGGCGCGGGCGACAGTTTCAGGTTCGCCACGCCGTCGCGATACGGTACGGCCGTTGCGTTGCCCATCATGTCGAGCGCGGTGACCTCGCCGCTCGTTCCGGGTGCGTCGACGCGCAAGCGGTAATCGACGCTTTGTCCCGCGTTGAAGCCGGTCTTCGCGCTCCATCTGTCGTTGTCGTGAGTCCAGAGCGCAGTCACGATCTTGCCGCCGCCGAGCCTCCTGAACGCGTATGCATGGACACCTGCTGGCAGGCCCTTCAGCGCCCCAAGCGTATTCGTTCCGTCGATGATGCGTGTCATCGCCGCAACCGCGAGCGCCGCGGGTTTTGGGCTGATCCGCGTAGGACCATACGCGCCTTTCGCGTGTTCGAGCTCGAAGAAAATGCCATAGCCTGGTGCGGCATCCGGCATGTCCGCGAGATAGAACACGTAGGTCATGTCGGCACCCTCGCCGAGCAGAATCAAATGAGTGCGCGCGACGACCGCGGCTTGTGCATACAGCACGTCCGCGCCAGGATAGTTCTTGCCATACGATTCGCCGATGTCGTAACTGATGCCCGTCTCGGTGACGAAGAGCGGCGCGCCCGGCTTCAGGTATTGCCGCATTTCGTGGCGCAACGCGCGCATCGAAGCAGCCAGCGCACCCGACACGGTGCCCTCATTGCGCGTGTCGGCGACACGCTCCGGCGGATGCGATGGCGTGGTGCCGATGTCGTAATAACCGTGCACGGTCATGCCGTCCATATAGCGGCCGATGCCAAGCGGACCCAGACGGCGCATCCACGTCACATTGCCCTGCACCGATGAATACGTGAGCCCCATGACCACCGCATGCGGGTCCGTCTGATGGATGCCTTCCCACACTGCCTTGTACATCGCGACGAAATTGGCGTCGCTGTCGCGCCACGGCAATCCGCCATCCGCGTCCGGCTCCCAGGTCACCTGATAGTAATTGTCGCGCTGCTTCGGAAAATATGCCGTGCGGACCCGGTTCGATTCCGCGCCGACCTTCGCCATATAGTCCTTCATCTGCGCGAGTGAAGTAGGCGCGTAGCTATGAGTCTGCTTGCCCGTCGGGCTTGCCCACTTGGGAATGCCGTCGAGCTGGATCAGACGCATGATGTCGCCGCGCTGGAAGTACGGCGTGAGCTGCTTCGTCGTGGGATTGAAGGTGCCCGTTTTATCCGGCTCCTCCATATACCAGTTGCGATTGTCGTTGGCCCAGGTCAGGCCGAGCGCGGTATAGACCGGGCGGTAGCCGTCACCGTCGCAGCAATGCTGGCCGGGCGCGAGATAGGCTGTGCCCTGGCCGCCGAACCGGTGCAGGTCCTCGTATGGAAACCGCACGGCGGGCAAGGCCGGCGCGGTATCGGGCAGCACGCCGAAGGTCGCGATACCTGCGGGACGCGTGCCGCGCGATTCGAGCTGGCCTCGCGCGCGTTCGAGCGAGGCCGACACCGCAAAGTAGCCCGCCACCGTGGATGCGCAACTGAGCGTCGCTGACGTTGCGCCCGCCGCGACGCCGAAGCTCCCACTTGCACGCACGACGTTCCAGGCGTCGCGTATCTGCCAGTTGAGCGTGTCGTTTTGCGGTGCGCGCGTGGTGATGACAAGCGCGAACGGTTTCGACGCGGCGAAGAGGCGCGTGCCGTCGCTGGGCGTGTCGGCTTCGATCAGATCGCCGGCGGATGCCGCGCGTGTCTGCGATGACGGCGCGGAGCACCGAAGGCCCTGGCCTGACAGGGCTTTGATATCGACCGGCGCCGCGGATGCAGCCGCGGCCGCGGATGCTGCGCCGCATTGAACCGGGGAGCACCACACTATGGTGACGACAGCGAAAAAGAGGGCGGCGGACCGCATTGGCGCGCGCGCTGATGAGGGACCGCTCACGCTTCGCACTGCGTCATGCTTGCTTCGATTCGACATATGTTCCCCGTGCGGTTCGCGGCGTATGTAGACGCGCGAACGTCGTCAATTTGCTAATCCACCAGGTCAGAGCCGCCTCGGTGTAGTGTCCGTTGCCGCGCGTTGCGGAAACCGCATAGTGCAATTCCGCAATTTTATGGCGGTTTCCGCCGGTCTCCGGCCTCGCGCCATTCGCTTCTGGTCCGTCGATTGCGCCGCCGCGTTATCGAATGTTATTTCCATGTTTCACGTCTGAAACATTAATCGCTATGTTTATATTCAAGACGCCCAATAAGAACAAATTAAATAATTTAAGTGCGCTGTAACGCGCCTATATTAGACACTTCTTTGCGCTATTGATGTGAGTGCTGTCCATCGGACGCGCAATGCTGCGCAGCAAGTTCGGCGGCGAGCCCAGGCGTGGAGGAGAAATCATCTGCGCGTCCCGCAGAAATCGGCAAAAACAGCTTTATAACAGCGACCGGGCCGCGCGGATTGGATTGTAACCGCCCTTTTTTGAGTCGTGATCCAGTGTGCGGTGGCGAACGAAATGCGCTCCTGCTTTGCACTAACATTCGCACAACGCCAATTCAATGATATGCGGAATCGGCAATTAATTCGGTGCAATTCGGTGTTGGCAAGAATATTGCCGAAATTCACCGGCGAGCCACCCCTGTCAATGCGCCAACATGTCAACACTATCGGTCATGGCGGCTAAATACTTGATTTAGGGTGGCTATGATGCACTGCTCGGAGTCGGCCCGCCGTGGCCGTTGACGGTGAAGTAAGCCGTTTTCTGGTGAGGATAGCTATGACCTGCGCGAGTCTCGAGTCAGCAATGCTGCGCTGGGTGCACGCACCGAACAAAGGGATGCGTCGCATCGCGATTTTGATGTTCAACGACTGCTCGCTGCAAGGCGCCGGCGTCGTAGCCGAAGTGTTTCAGGCGGCGAACGATCTCGCGTCCACGGGCTCCGGCGGCTGCTCTTACGACGTGTGTTTCCTGTCGGCAGACGGCGGCATGGTGACGTCCTCGTCGGCTCTGCGAGTGTGGACCGATGGACTCGACGCGAGACATTACGGCGGCTTCGACGCGTTGTACGTGGCCGGCGGCAAGGGTGCCGTGGCTGCTGCAAAGGACGAACGCCTGATCGCCTGGTTGCGCCGTGTGCGTCACAACACGGGGATGATCCGGCCCATCGCGGAAGGACGCGCACTGCTCGACGCGGCGTACACGCCCGACGCAATGGGTGGCAGCGACTCGCGCGAGCCGTCGACACTGCCGCGCCAGACCGAGCAGACCGCCGACGCAGGCGATCGTCTCGAGTCCATGCGAAGCGCGCTCGCGATGATCAAGCGCGATCTGGGCGCCGCGACCGCGCGCACCGTGGCGGAGCGCCTGCTGGCCGATTCGTGCTCGAACCTCGGGCCGCTGCTGAGCGAAGACGGCGCGCTCACGCCGGGTGACAAGGTTCGCGCGGCGGCCCGCTGGCTGCAGGAAAACTGTCAGCAGTCGATTTCGATTGCAGACGCTGCGCAGTTCGCCGCGATGAGCGAGCGCAACTTCCTGCGCCGCTTCAAGATGGAAATGGGCATTACGCCTTCGAGTTTTCTGCTGCACGAGCGTCTTGCGGTGACATGCAGTCTGTTGACCGAGTCCGAATTGCCGGTCGACAAAATTGCGCGCCGCACCGGTATGGGCAACGGTGACAGGCTCGCGAAGGTATTTCGCAAGCGAATGAGAATTTCGCCCACGGAGTTCAGG
The DNA here is from genome assembly GCF_904848585.1 of Paraburkholderia kirstenboschensis. Lineage (GTDB taxonomy): Bacteria > Pseudomonadota > Gammaproteobacteria > Burkholderiales > Burkholderiaceae > Paraburkholderia > Paraburkholderia kirstenboschensis. The sequence goes on along the minus strand of NZ_CAJHCR010000006.1, from coordinate 293,264 downwards.
ATTCAAAGCCGCCGCATGGTGGGCCAATAGCCTCTAAGGCGCGAGCTGGGGTCGCCTGATACACGCGGTCTCCGGCGTCTGGTTTGATGTTATTGAAGAATCATAAGGATTACGAATATGTTGACTCAGGGAGCTGAAAACGGCGAGTCGTCCAATGCGAGTGGCGAGGCAACCGGCGCGCGTTGCACGCGCATCGTCCCCGTCATCCTTGCGGGCGGATCGGGCACACGGCTGTGGCCGGTGTCGCGCGAGAACTATCCGAAGCAGCTCATCGACGTGGTGGGTTCGGATTCTCTGCTGCAAGCCACCGCGCGGCGCATGAACGGTTTTCCGGCGAACTGGCAGGTCGACGCTTCGCCCATCATCGTATGCGGAGAAGAGCACCGCTTCGTGATTGCTGAACAGTTGCACGAAAACGGCGTGGAGGCGCGCCTGATCGTCGAGCCCGCGCGTCGCGATACGGCGCCCGCGCTTACGCTCGCGGCATCACTTGCGTGCGCGGACGGTAAGGACGGCATTCTCGTGGTGATGCCGGCCGATCATTCGATCGCTGACCTCGGTGCGTTGCAGGCCGCGCTGGAAAGCGCGGCTCTTTACGCGGAACGAGGCGCGATCGCGACGCTGGGCGTGCCGCCCACGCGGCCCGATACTGGCTTCGGCTATATCCGTATCGGTGCCGCGCTGCCCGACGGTGGACATGCGATCGACGCCTTCGTGGAGAAGCCCGCGGAGGAACTCGCTGCGAAGTACGTTGCCGCGGGAACGTATTGGTGGAATAGCGGCATCTTCATCGTGCGCGCGAGCGTGTGGCTCGATACGCTCGCGCGTCTGCAACCCGAGATGCACGCCGCGTGCGAGCGCGCGTTCAGTGGTGGGCGCAGCGAAGGCGCGTATTTCCGGCCGCTCGTCGACGCGTTCCTCAGCGCGCCGGCCGATTCGATCGACTATGCGGTGATGGAGCGTCTGACCGAAGCGCCGGACGCGAATGCGGCAGAGCCCGCTCGTGCAGACGGCACGTCGCCGGCGGGCGTGGTCGTCAGGCTGGAAGCAGGCTGGTCCGATCTCGGTTCGTGGGACGCGGTGTGGGCCGCGATGGAAAAGGACGCCAACGGAAACGCAGGGCGTGGCCGAGTGACTTTCGAGGGCGCGGTGTCTAGCTACGCGCATTCCGAAGGACGCCTTGTTGCGTGCGTCGGCACCACGAATGTGGTGGTCGTCGAAACCGCCGACGCGGTGCTCGTGGTGGACCGCTCGCATGTGCAGGACGTCAAGGGTCTCGTGGCGCGCATCAAGGCGCAGCACGCACCGGAAGCCGATGCGCATCGCAAGGTGCACCGCCCGTGGGGCTTTTACGATTCGATCGACCACGGCGAGCGCTTTCAGGTGAAGCGCATCGTCGTGACGCCCGGCGCGCAGCTTTCGCTCCAACTGCATCACCACCGCGCCGAACACTGGGTCGTGGTGCGCGGCACAGCGCTCGTCACGCGAGGCGAAGAGCAATTCCTGCTGAGCGAAAACGAGTCGACTTACATCCCGCTCGGCACGCGGCACCGGCTTGAAAACCCGGGCAAGGTGCCGCTCGAAATCATCGAAATCCAGTCGGGTACTTATCTGGGCGAAGACGACATCGTGAGATTCAACGACAACTACGGCCGCTGCTCATAGGCAGCGTGCCCGACGGGTTGCGGACAGGAACGGCCAGTACGAGGTAAGCAAAATGCGCAAGTTTCAGGATTTACTCGCGCGAATGTTCGATGTCGCGTTGGTGCTGGCGGGTGCGGCGGTAGCGTCGCAGATTCGCTTCGATTACCTCGCTCAATCCGGTTTCTATTGGGCGCTGGTGATGTTTGCCGCTGCCTTCGCGCTGGCGATCTTTCCCGCGTTCGGCGTGTACGAATCGTGGCGCGGCCGCTCCAAGTTGATGCTCGCGGGTCAGGTGTCGCTCGCATGGCTGATCGTGCAGGGCAGCGCGCTCGTACTCATGTATTCGTTGCATCGCATCGACCTCGTGTCGCGTTTGTGGTTCTCGTACTGGACTGCCATCACGGGCGGCTTGCTGATCTCGTACCGGCTCATCACGCATGCGGTGCTTGCGCGAGCACGCAGTGCGGGCATGAATCTGCATCAGGTGGCGATAGTAGGAAGCGGCTCGCAATGCGACGCGATCATTCGCCGTATCGAATCCGCACCCACCACGGGCTTTCGCGCGACGGCGGTCTACAACACGAGCCCGGAGAAGTCGCCGTTGACGAGTACGCGTGTGACGGTGTTCGACAGTGTGGATGCGCTCGCTGAATACATCCGCACGAACGACGTTCACGAGTTGTGGCTGATGTTGTCGCTCTCCGAAGAGCCGCTGATCTGTTCGCTCGTCGGCGAGTTTCGCGACGATCTGGTGAACATCCGTTTCATGCCCGACGTGCGCAGCCTGGCGCTCTTTGAGGGCAGCGGCGTGATCGACGTTCTCGGCGTGCCGGCAATCAACTTGGTTGCGTCGCCTCTGTCGGCGAACTCGATGCTGAAGAAGGAGATCTTCGACCGCCTGTTCGCGGCCACCGCGCTCCTTTGTCTCGCTCCGGTTCTGCTTGCTATTGCCGTTGCGGTGAAGCTTTCGTCGCGTGGGCCGGTGTTTTTCAGGCAGAAGCGCAAGGGTGCGGACGGACGTGTATTCACCATCTACAAGTTCCGTTCGATGCGCCTGCACACCGAGGAAAAAGGCACCGTCAAACAGGCCACGCGCGACGATCCGCGCGTGACGAAGGTTGGTGCGTTTCTGCGCCGCACGAGCCTCGACGAACTGCCGCAGTTTTTTAACGTTTTGCGTGGTGACATGTCGGTCGTGGGACCGCGTCCTCATGCGCTCGAGCACGACGACCTCTATCAGAAAGTGGTCGCGGGCTACATCAATCGCTATCGGATCAAGCCGGGTATTACAGGTTGGGCGCAAATCAACGGCTTTCGTGGCGAGACCGACCGCATCGAAAAGATGGAACGTCGCGTCGAACATGACCTCTACTACCTGGGGCATTGGTCGTTCGCACTCGACATGCGGATCATCGGCGCGACGATTGTCGCCGGACTGGTGCATCGAAACGCTTACTAGTTGTTAACAAAGCACGCGGGGCGTCGCCTCATCTGAGGACCACCGCTCTCGCGCAAGGAGGAAATGTTATGAGCTCGCTTGGTACACGCACGGGAAGTCTTACGGTTTTTGCCATCGCTGCATTGCTCGCGGGCTGTGCCGCCGCGCCTGGTCAGCGGATGGACACACCGGCCATGCTTCAGGAAACAGGTGGCGATTTCAGCACCGAACCCGCGCAGCAACAGACGATACCGATTACCGATATCAATCTGTCGCTGGTGCGCAAGATGCGCACCGAGCAAAGCACTGCCCCATTGCCGCCCGCGACTCTGGCGCTTTTCGGCAAGCCGACTCCCTATCGCGTGGGTCCCGGCGACGTACTGCAAATCGTCGTGTGGGATCACCCCGAACTCGCGGCGGCCCTGGGCCAACCGGCGCCGAGCGGGAAGACGACGGATGCGACGTCGGGCTTTCTCATCGACGAAAGAGGCGATGTGCAATTCCCGTACGCAGGCACGGTGCACGTGGCCGGCAAGGACGTCAGCACGATCCAGAAGGAACTGTATAGCCGCCTGAGCAAGGTCTATCAGAAGCCGGAAGTGACCGTGCGTGTAGCGTCTTTCCGTGCTGCGCAGATCTACATAGACGGCGAAGTGCGCACGCCTGGCACGCAGTCGATCAACGACATTTCGATGTCGCTCGCGAGCGCGATCAATCAGGGCGGCGGCTTTAGTCCGAATGCCGATCGCAGCCGCGTCGAGCTGATCCGCAATGGCGTCACGTATCAGCTGAACATGGACGAACTGCTCAAGCGCGGGCACAACCCGTCGAACATCTACCTTCAACCGGGCGACGCTGTGCGCGTGGCCTCGCGCGAAGACAGCGGTGTCTATGTGATGGGCGAAGTGAACAAGCCTGCGACCATCACGCCGATGCGCAACGGTTCGCTGACGCTTTCGCAGGCGATTTCGGATAGCGGCAGCTTCGACTCGAACACAGCCGCCACACGGCAACTGTTCGTGATCCGCAATTCGACGAGCGAATCGCCGCAGGTCTATCACCTCGACGCGACCTCGCCGGTCTCGATGATTCTCGCCAATCAGTTCGAGCTGCAACCGAAGGACGTGGTGTATGTCGGTCAGGGCGGACTGGTTCGCTTTAACCGTGTGTTGAACCTGCTGCTGCCGGCAATCAATGCGGCTGTGACCGGTGCCGTGCTCGCAAAATAACGACCCTATAACGTAAATCAGAACCGCCGGGTTCCGCTGGGTGACCAAAATGGCAATCAACTTCGAAAACCGCTACACCGACGTGTCCGGACCGGACGAGCTTCATCTGTCGGACTATCTCCGCACTATCGTGCGGGGCTGGCGCACCATTGCAATGGTGACGCTGATAGCGCTCGCGCTGGGGTGCGCGTACGCTTTCCTTGCTCCGCCTACGTATCGAGCGGATGTGTTGTTCCACGTCGAGGACAAGACGGCGAATGCCAATGCGAACGGCAAGGACTCGTTGCCGCCGCTCACGGGGATGTTCGATACCAAGCCGTCGACCGCGGCCGAAATCGAGCTGCTGAAGTCGCGTCTCGTGACGGAGGAGACCGTCAAGAAGCTGCACCTCGACATCACCGCTACGCCGCGCTATATGCCGGTTATCGGCAGCCTGATTGCCGGGCTTGTGAACGGGCAGTGGGGCTTCAAGCTGCCGCAGTTCATCAATCTGTCCGGCTACGCGTGGGGCAATGAAAGCATCTCGGTGTCGCGGTTCGACACAACGAAGGAGATGTACGACACGACGTTCACGCTCATCGCTGGCAACGACCGTTCGTACGTGCTGCGCGACAAGAACGGCATTGCAATTCTGTCGGGCCACGTTGGCGAAACGGTGGAAACCGACACGGCGGACGGTCCGATCTCCTTGCGTGTGGATGCGCTGACCGGCGCGCCGGGCTCGCCGTTCGAGTTGTCGCGGGCATCGACGTTGAGCACGGTTGATCGGTTGCAAAAAGCGCTCGTCGTGCAAGAAACCACGCTGCAATCCGGCGTGATCCGCGCGAGTCTCGAAGGCGGCGACAGCGCGTTGACCGCGGCGATCGTCAACAGCATGGCGCGTGAATTCGTGCGCCAGGACGTGGCGAGCCGTTCGACGGAAGCGGAGCACATGCTCGCGTTCCTCGATCAGCAACTGCCGGGCTTGCGCAAGGAGCTGGACGACGCCGAACAGCGCTACAACAAGTTCCGCAATACGCACGGCACGGTGGATCTCGGCGAAGAGAGCCGCTTGCTGCTTCAGCAGATCGTCGATAACAAGACCAAGCTGCTGGACCTGCAAACGCAACGTGCGGAGATGTCGCAGCGCTTTACTGCGAACCACCCGGCGGTCGCCTCGCTGGATGCGCAAATCGCGGCGTTGCAAGGCGCGCAGACCAATATGAACCGCAGCGTGTCGGTGATGCCGGACACGGAGCAGACCGCGTTGCGTCTGTTGCGCGATGTGCATGTCGATACCGAGCTTTACACGAACCTGCTCAATAGCGCGCAGCAGCTGCGCGTGGCGAAGGCAGGTCAGGTCGGCAACGTGCGGGTGGTCGATTTCGCCGAGGCGCCGGATGAGCCGGTGCGTCCGAAGCGCGTGATCGCAATCCTGATCGCGCTTGGCGGCGGCCTCGTGCTCGGCATCATGCTGACCTTCTTCAAGCGCGCGATGTACGGCGGCGTGGAGCGTCCCGACGAGCTCGAAGCGGTGCTGGGCGTGCCGGTGTTCGCCGTGGTGCCGCGCAGCCAGACGCAGTTGCGGTTGCAGGAAAATGTCATGTTGCGCCGTCGCGGCTTGCATGTTCTCGCCCAGCAGGCGCCGGAAGATATCGCCGTCGAAGGCGTGCGTAATCTGCGCACCTCGCTGCAGCTTTCACTCGACCACGCTCCAAATAATGTGGTGATGATCACGGGTTCGCGGCCCGACGCGGGCAAGTCGTTCCTGTCGGTGAATCTCGCGGCACTGGTGGCGTCGGCGAACAAACGGGTGCTGGTTATCGACGGCGACATGCGGCGCGGTGACGTGCACTCGCACTTCGGCATTGCGCATCAACCGGGTTTGTCGGATGTGCTGAGCGGCGGCGATCTGACGTCGATGATCCAGCGCGACGTGCTGCCGGGTCTGGACGTGCTGGCGAAGGGCACGCTGCCGTCGCATCCTTCCGAACTGCTGATGAGTTCGCGCTTCGAGTCGATGCTCGAAGAACTGAAGGCGCGTTACGACCTGGTGATCATCGACACGCCGCCGGTTCTCGCAGTGACCGACTCGACGCTGATCGGCAAGCATGCGGGCACGACGCTGCTGGTGGTGCGCCATGGCCGTCATCCGGTGAATGAAATTGCGGAGACCGCCAAGCGTCTTCGTAATGGAGGCGTCGGACTCAGAGGCGTATTGCTCACTGACGTGCCGCAGGAAGGGGCATTCCTCGGTTCGGGTTATCAGGGCGGCTATTACGGGTACGACAGTATCGCGGGTTGAAAAAAATCGGGGCTGAGTTTTCTCGCCACAAGTACTAAAAAGTTCAAAAAGGGGAAGCTTCATGAAACGCAAGGTCGCGCTGATCACGGGGATCACGGGGCAGGACGGGTCGTATCTTGCCGAGCTACTGCTCGCTAAGGACTACGAAGTGCACGGCATCAAACGCCGGTCGTCTCTATTCAACACAGATCGTATCGATCACCTGTATCGCGATCCACACGATCCGGAACAGCGGCTCTTTCTGCATCATGCGGATTTGACCGATTCCACCAGCATTCTGCGCGTGATTCAACGCGTGGAGCCAGACGAGATATACAACCTGGCGGCGCAAAGTCACGTCGCAGTATCGTTCGAAGAGCCGGAATACACGGCTAACGCGGACGGTCTCGGCACACTGCGCATTCTCGAGGCAATCCGTATTCTGGGCCTTCAGAACAAGACGCGCTTTTATCAGGCGTCGACTTCGGAACTGTATGGTCTCGTGCAGCAAGTGCCGCAATCCGAGACCACGCCGTTCTATCCGCGCAGCCCTTATGCCGTAGCGAAGATGTTCGCGTACTGGACCACGGTCAATTATCGCGAAGCCTATGGCCTTTATGCATGTAACGGGATCCTGTTTAATCACGAATCGCCCGTACGCGGCGAGACTTTCGTGACGCGCAAGATCACGCGTGCCATTGCGCGTATCGCGGTCGGCATGCAAAAGACGCTGTATCTCGGCAATCTGTCCGCGTTGCGCGATTGGGGCCATGCGCGCGACTACGTCGAGATGCAATGGCGCATGCTGCAACAGGAACAGCCTGAGGATTACGTCATCGCCACCGGTGTGCAGTACAGCGTGCGTCAGTTCGTTCAGCACGCTGCGGCCGAACTGGGCGTCACCGTGCGTTTCGAAGGCAGCGGTGTCGACGAAATCGGCATCGTCGAAAAGGTGGAAGGGCGCGAAACGAGAATGTCGCCGGGCGACGTGATCGTGCGGGTCGATCCGCGCTACTTCCGTCCAGCGGAAGTGGAGACACTGCTCGGCGATCCTTCGAAGGCGCATGCGCAGCTCGGTTGGCAGCCGACTACGCCGTTCGCCTCGCTCGTCAAGGAGATGGTTCGCTCCGACTTTCAGATTGCACGTCGTGACGCGCTCGTCACGCTCGCCGGTTTCACGGCGCTCGAACATCACGAGTGACTGCGATGGACAAACATTCACGCATTTTCGTCGCGGGGCACCGCGGCATGGTCGGCTCTGCGCTGGTCAGACGGCTCGCTGCCGCGGGCTATACGAACGTAATAACGCGCTCGCGCGTCGAACTCGATCTCACGGATCAGGCGGCCGTGAACCGTTTCTTCGAGGCGGAGAAGATCGACGTCGTGCTGCTGGCGGCGGCGCGCGTGGGCGGCATTCTTGCCAACGCGTCGCGGCCGGGCGAATTCATCTATGAAAACCTGGTGATCGAAACCAACGTGATTCACGCTGCGTATCGCGCACAAGTGGAACGGCTCGTCTTCTTCGGATCGTCGTGCATCTACCCGAAGCAGTGTCCGCAGCCGATCCGCGAGGAATATCTGTTGACCTCGTCGCTCGAGCCGACCAACGACGCGTACGCGATTGCGAAGATCGCCGGCGTGAAGTTGTGCGAGGCGTACAACTGCGAGTACAACACGCAATACGTGTCGTTGATGCCGACCAATCTGTACGGCCCGAACGACAACTACGACCTGAACAGCAGCCATGTGTTGCCCGCGCTTTTACGCAAAGCGCACGAAGCGAAGCTGAATGGCGCGGACACGTTGACGGTGTGGGGCTCGGGCACACCGCGCCGCGAGTTCCTGCATGTCGACGACCTGGCTGCCGCCACGTTGTTCGTACTTGAAAACAACGTGACGGAAGGTCTTTTCAACGTGGGCGTCGGCGAAGATCTGTCGATTCGCGAACTGGCGGAGTGCATTTGCAAGGTGGTGGGTTTCGAGGGCGAACTGGTGTTCGACGCGTCGAAACCGGATGGCACGCCGCGCAAACTGCTCGACGTCTCGCGTCTTGCGAAGATGGGCTGGCGCTCAACGATCGGACTCGAGCAGGGAATCGCGTCGACGTATCGGGATTTCGTCGAATCCTATTCCGCGTCGGCGACTACGGCTGCCATGCAATGACGCCTTGTCGAGGAGTTGCATAAAAATGTCCGCATCAGTCACCATCTTCCACAACGTCGTATGGTCGCGTCACAAAGGTGTCGTCTTTTCTGCGCTGCATAATATTTCGGCATCCGGAGCAATTCGCTATTCGATGGTTCAGATCGCCGATACCGAGCACGACCGCATCGGTTTCTCCGACGTCGATTATTCGTACCATCGTTATCCGATGCAGAAGCTGTTCAACGGCTGCTACGAAGACGTGCCGACGCTCAAGATGATCGGCCGGCTCACATGGGAAGTGCTCAAGGCCAAGTCCGACCTGATCGTGCTTCCCGGTTATCACCGCCCGGAATATTGGGCGATGCTCGCCGCGTGCATCGTGACCGGCAAGCGGCGCGCGGTGTTTTGCGATTCGACTGCGCGAGACCGTCCAAAGAAGCTGCTTACGTCGATTCCCAAGCGCGTGTTCTTTTCGCTGTGCGACGGCTATTTCGGGTTCGGCGAGCGCAGCCGTGAGTATTTGCTGTCGCTCGGCGCGAAGCGGGAGAAGATTTTCGTGCCGTGCCAGGCGGCCGCGCTGCCGGGCTCGTTTTCTCCGGAGCGCGCGTTAGTGGAGCGTGTCGCCGCGCGCGCCGGCAATCCGCCGGTGTTTCTGTACGTGGGACGTCTCTCGGAAGAGAAGGGCATCGGCACGCTGATCGAAGCGTTCGCCGGCCTGAGAAAGCGCGTTCCAGCAGCGCAGTTGCGCATAGTCGGCACGGGGCCGATGGCCGACGCATTGCACGCGAAGGTCGCCGAACTGCAACTGGGCGGTGCGGTGACTTTTGCGGGCAGTTTGCAAGACGAGCCGCTCACGCGGGAGTACTACCGCGCGACCTGCATGGTGTTGCCGAGCTATAGCGAGCCGTGGGGCCTCGTGGTGAACGAGGCGCTCGCGCACGGTTGTCCGGCAGTAGTCAGCGAAAGCTGCGGCTGCGTGCCGGAACTCGTCATCGACGGAGTGAGCGGCTATTCGTTCACTGCGGGCGATGTTGCCGGATTGCAGCGCACGCTTCTGAAGGCTATGGAGGCCTTCGCCGATGCGAGCGGCACCGCTCACCGGTGCATGGATGTCATTCGCCGTTTCGATCCGCCTTCTGCAGCCGCCAATATTGCCCGGGGCTGTGCGCTGATGCTGAGCGATTGACGGGCGTCGCGGCGTCGCCGCGAGGTCGGGCATAGAAGCCTTAAACACGTTCAGACACGCACAATGAAGATCCTGATCTACGGCCTCAATTACGCGCCCGAACTCACGGGGACTGGCAAGTACACGGCTGAAATGGCCGCGCTGCTTGCGAGCCGGGGGCACGACGTCCGGGTGGTATGCGCTCCGCCTTACTACCCGGATTGGCGAGTTTCCTCGGGGTATACATCCTGGCGCTATCGTCGCGAAGAGCGCGACGGTGTCTCTGTATGGCGCGCGCCGCTATGGGTGCCGTCGCGCCCGAGCGGCGTGAAGCGGATGATCCACCTGGCCAGCTTCGCGGCAACCTCTCTGCCGTTGCTCGCGTTGCAGGCCTTCTGGCGCCCCGATGCAGTACTGTTGATCGCACCGACCTTGATGTGCGCACCCGCGACGATCGCGCTCGCCCGAGTCGCCCGTGCGAGTGCGTGGTTGCACATTCAGGACTATGAGGTCGACGCCGCTTTTGAACTCGGCCTGCTTAAAGGCTCGCGTGCCGCGCGGATCGCGCGCTGGATCGAGAGTCAGTTATTGCGGCGCTTCGATGCAGTGTCGTCGATCACGCGGCAAATGAGCGCGCGTGCGTCGACAAAAGGCGTCGAGCCTTCAAAGGTGGTGTGCCTGCCCAACTGGGTCGACGTTTCGGCGGTGTTTCCGCTGCCGCGGCCGAGCGAGTATCGAAGCCAGCTCAACATATCCGATGAGCAAAAGGTCGTTTTGTACTCGGGCAACATGGGCGCGAAGCAGGGCATCGAAACGCTTGCGGAAGCCGCGGCGTCGCTCGCGTTTCGCCCGGACATCACGTTCGTGTTCTGCGGTAGCGGCGCGGCAAGAGAGAATCTCGTCAAGCGGTGCGCCGCCTTGCCGAACTGCGTCTTTCTTCCGCTGCAGCCGGTGGAGCGCCTGAACGAACTGCTTAATCTCGCCGACATTCACGTGCTGCCGCAACGCGCCGATGCCGCCGATCTGATGATGCCGTCGAAGCTGACAGGCATGCTTGCCAGCGGTCGCGCGACGATTGCGATGGCACGGCGTGGCACGGCGCTTCACGAGGCGGTGCATTCGCGCGGCGTGGTCGTGCCGCCGGATAACGTGAAGGCGCTGGTGGGCGCTATCACTGCACTTGCAAACGACTCGGAGCGGCGCGCAGCGCTCGGCCGTGCGGCGCGTGACTATGCGGAAAGCACGCTGTCGCCCGATTCGACGATCAGTACGTTTGAAGAACGCGTTGGAATGCTGTGCCGCGCGGCAGGAAGAAGGCGTGCGGAAGCCAGCAAGACGTATTTCGATCCAAGGCCTTCAGCGGTAGCGGTGCCGCACGTAAAGCCTGCGACCACGGAGGAAGCCGCGCCGGATTGAACCGGCATGCGGCCCTCTCATGAACGCGCGATCACCACGGCGACCGGTAGACGGAGCGCTTACCGGTTGTGTACGGATCGGTGTAAGCGGCCTTCGCCGCGCCTTGGGGCAGCAGCGTGTCCGCTGCGCGCTGGCGCGGAGCCGCGTCGGCCACGCGCAACTGGCCGTTGGCAGCGGCAGGCGCCTTGCGCTTGCCCGCAGCGCCCTGCTGGCCGGCTTGCTCGGCACCGATGACGGTCATGCGTTGCTCGTCCATCAACGCCGCGCGGCGTGCGTCGTCGATATTGCCGTCTTGTGCATTGGCGGCGCCGTATCCGTCGGGTGCGCCGAGCAGCTTCTGCTCCCGCTTGCGCTGCACGGCGCGGCGATCGACGGGAGCCTGCTGGGGCGCGCCATAGCCGGTCGGCGCGGTGGCGGTCATTGCCGGTGCTCGGGCAGGCGCGGCGTTCTGGGCGAGCGCCGGTCCTGCGCACGCGGTGGCAAGGACAAGCATGCAGGTGGCGGTGCGCTGAAGCGAAGTGGTCATTGTGGTCCCCGGGGTTGATACAGTCGTGATGAAGATATCGTGCGCCAAAATCCATGCGCGTAGCCGCCAAAACGCTTGCCTGGACGGACACGTTTCAAAGCGACATGGCGGTCAAAGCCACCCGCACAAAGATGATTAGCATCCCTGTGTATTGGCACGGGAAAGCAGGGTATGGAGGAAGGTGATGGGCAACATTGCAGACGATCCGCGGCTCGCATGCTCGCCGCAAGCAGAGGGCGCCGCCGCCGAGCGTCGCGTCATCGACCTGAGTCTGGCCGGCAAGGGGAATTACAGCGCGCGGCGCAGTGCGCTGATAGAGCTTATATGGTTCTTCGTGGAAGCCTGCGTGATCAACAACAAGCTGCTGCCGTTCTCATTCGTGCGAGTCGCTTTGCTGCGCCTCTTCGGCGCGAAGATCGGCACGGGGTGTCGTTTCGTGCATCCACTGCGCGTGAAGGCGCCATGGAATCTCGAGGTCGGCGACAAGTGCTGGTTCGGCGTCGACGTATGGATCTACAACCAGGCGCCGATTCACATTGGCTCGAACGTGTGCATCTCTCAGGGGACCTTCCTCACGGCCGGCTCGCATGACATGAGCACGACGATGGACCTGCGTGTGGCGCCTATCGTGATCGAAGACGGCGTGTGGATCACGTCGAAATGCGTCGTGCAGATGGGCGTGACGATTGGCCGCTCGGCAGTCGTCACGCCGTTGTCTGTCGTGCATCGTTCGCTCGAAGCTGAGGGCGTGTATGGCGGAAATCCGTGTCGTTTTTTACGGAAGCGGTTTGTTCCGTGACCTGAAGCACAGAAGTAAAGCCGCAGCGTTTATACGCTGAGGAGACCGACGTGGTGGCAACCGGAAAAAAGGCGCATCCGGTCAAGGCATATGGGCGCGTTGCTCGCGAGGCCACTCGCCTGCGAGCCAGCGACGCCCCACAACATTATGAAAGAATACGGGAGCTGCGGATGTTCATCGATACTCGCAATGTCGAGCAAAACACGGTCATTGAAACGACGGTTTGCATTATCGGGGGAGGGGTCGCGGGCATTACGCTCGCACGTGAAATGTCGCGCATCGGCGTGGATACCTGCATGCTTGAAAGCGGCGGCTTCGCGCCCGACGAGGAAACACGCGACCTCTATCGCGGCGAGAATGCCGGCCTGCCGTACCGTTTTGCGGACGGCTCGCGCAGCCGCTATTTCGGCGGCAGCAGCAATTGCTGGGGCGGCTGGTGCCGCCCGCTCGATCCGTGGGACTTCGAGAAGCGTGACTGGATTGCACATAGCGGCTGGCCGTTTGGTCTCGACGAACTCGCGCCGTACTATGCGCGCACGCACGATCTGCTGAAGCTCGGACCTCAAACCTTCGACCCCGCCTACTGGGAGCGCGAGATCGGCCGCTCAGACGTGCGCCGCATTCCGCTGGGCACCGGCGATATGCGCGACACCGTTGCTCAATTCAGTCCGCCGGTGCGCTTCGGCAAGGTGTACCGCGAGGAACTGTCGAACTCTACGCGCGTGCGCGTGTTTCTGCACGCGAACGTCCTCAATATCGACGCAGATGCGCAAGGCACGACGATTACGCGAGTGCAGGTCGGCACGATCAGCGGCCGCAGAATGTCCGTGAAGGCGCGCATTTTCGTGCTTGCCACGGGCGGAATCGAGAACGCGCGGTTACTGCTTGCTTCGAACAATGTTCAGGCAGCAGGACTTGGCAACGCTAACGATCTGGTGGGCCGCTACTTCATGGACCACCCGCGCATGATGTCGGGGAAAGTGCGTTTCCTGCCGGGCGTTGCGCGCAACAAGCTGTATGACATCAAGTACCACTACCAGAATGCAGCCGTCTCGGCGCACGGTACGAAGATCTCATCTCAGTTCGCGCCGCGACAGGAGATGATGGAGCGCGAAAAGCTGCTCAATTCTCGCGTGTGGCTCTATTCGCGGTGGTACGGCGAAGGCAGCGCGGGCTCCGAGGCGCTGATCCGCTGCAAGGAAGCGCTGATGCACAAGGACCAGCCGGGGCGCAGCCTGAAGGCGGACATTGCGACGATGGCGGCGCACCCTCTGGATACGGTGGGATATGGCTTGACGCGGCTGTTGCAGTGGCCTGCGCTGATCACCGACGTCACGTTGCAGGCAATCGTCGAAGCGGTGCCCGATCCGGACAGCCGCGTCACATTGTCCGTCGACAAGCACGATCGTTTCGGCATGCCGCGCGTGAAGGTCGACTGGCGCCTTGGCGACCAGGTGAAGCGCACATTCGACAAAACGTTCGAGGCTCTCGCGAAGGAGCTGCGGCTGGCGCGCGTCGCCGAAGTCCAACTGGACGCGCCGCTCGAAGGCAGGCCGTGGCCGCAGAAACTGGAAGGGACGTGGCATCACATGGGCACGACGCGCATGCATGACTCGCCGCGCGAGGGCGTGGTCGACCGCGATTGCAAGGTACACGGCATCAGCAACCTTTATATCGGCGGCAGTTCGGTGTTCCCGACTGTCGGCGCGAATTTCCCGACCATCACAATCGCCGCATTGTCGTTGCGGCTCGCCGGACATCTGGCGCGGCAACTCGACGTTCCGAACATCGTCGGCAACACGCGCGCGGAAGCGGCGAATAGCGGTGTTACGCCGGCGCAGTCGCCGGTAGAGACGCTGCCGATCGCGGCCTCGACGTTGACGCCGTTGATGAAGGAGCAGTGAACCGGTAGTGAAATAAACGAAGGCGACGTCGCAGTGAACGCGGCGTCGCCCGGCACAAGGACGGCGCTCATATGAGCGCCGTCATTCTTTATGGAAGTCAGCGAGCCTGCTGAGTGGCTTTGCGAAAAGCGGGGAGTGTGTTCTTCTCTGCCTGGTCGTGGTGACCGCCTCTCGTTTCAAGCAGGGTGGTTAACGCGCTCACCATCGTTTCGATCCTGAAGCGGGCGTTGAATGTGCGCGCGGCTTGCGCACGCATCGCTTCACGAGCGGCGTCGTCGAGTTCCAGCCAGCGAACGAGGCTCTTTTCGGTGCCCTCGACGGTGTCGGACCCAACCAGCCCCGCGCCGCCTTCTTCGATTTCGCGCCACACGTTGACCTTATCGGAGATCAACGCGGGCAGGCCGCAGCCGAGCGCCTCGGCCACCGCGACACCGAAATTCTCCTGATGCGACGGCAGCGCGAACACGTCGCTTGCATGAAACGCGCCCCACTTCAAATCGCCTTGCAGCATGCCAGGCAGGCTCATGCGATGCGCGATGCCAGCAGCTTGCGCCTGAGCGCGCAGACTCGCGGCCCAGCCGGTTTCATCGGGACCGGCGATCACGAGATGCAGCGCCTCGTCACGTTTGGCCACGCGCGCGAATGCGTCGATCAGCAGATCGCAGCCCTTTTTCGCATGCACTCTGCCGAGAAACAGCACGACGCGTTTGCCGCGTGCGCTGGGTACTGCCTGTAAAAACGCTTCGCGCACCGACGCTACGTCGACCTTAGGAACCGTTGTTCCGAACGGCACGATGCGCTCGCGAGCGCGATAGAGCCAGAACGATTGGCGGGCCCTGGTGCGCTCTTCTTCGGTCGTGAAGATCACAGCGCGCGCGTCACGCAGCACACGGTACTCAGCCCATGGCCAGTAGAGCCATTTCTTTAGATGCTTGAGCGGATATGCCTCTTTGAACCACGGGTCCAGCATGCCGTGCGTGTACACGTAGTACGGCACGCCGCTGTCGTGCAGCGCTTTCCATGTCGCAAAGCCATGGTATTGCCACAGGCCGTGCACGACGACGGCGTCGAAGCGCTTCGCGTGATTCGCAAGCCACGGCGCGAGATAGGCGCTATAGCTGTAGCGGTTGGGTGTGGGGCCGAACGCATGAACCGGGAACGGAAAAGCCGCAAGGTATGGATCGTCCGGGGCATCGCAGGTAGCGACTTCGATCTCATGTCCAGCATCCTGCATGGCCACGCCGCTGCGGCGAACGCCCTCGACGGGACCGCCGGCGCGTGGATCCACGCTTGCAAGCACGTGTAGGATTTTCATCGCGCGATGTCCGGTCGGTTGGAACCCGGCAGTCGTGTCGTCTGCGACATGCCCAGCGTACTGGCGAGATCCGCGCGGCCCATGCCCGGTTGAATGCGGCGGGGCAAGTCCGGCGAAGCGGTGGCCCGCATGCGGCGCGCGGCGCCCATACGGTTCGCGCGTGCGGGCAGTGCGCGCTGCAAACGCGTGTAGGTGGCAATCATCAAACCGAGACCAATGCCGAATACGAGCCCGGAAAAGCGAGGTCCAAGCGGATTGCCGCCGATAGAGGTGGCCGGCAACGCGGCGAACAGCATGATCGCGCGCCCGAGTATCGGCAGCATCGGCGCATCGGGCACAACCGAGCGCCAGTAGCGATAGGCGAAGAAACATAGCGCGAGCGCGCCGAGTGTGGCGAGTGGCATCGCGATACCGAACACGAGCCCGCCCGCGAACAACTGGTAGACCCAGAAGTTGTGGCCCGCGGCCCATTCGTTGATCGCGTAGAAATCCTGCTTGCTGAACTGGCCTGCAAGGTCCGGCAGATAATCCGGCGAATAACGGTAGTAGTGCCCGTAGCCCGCGCCGAACAACAGCGTTTCCGGCGAGGCGGTGACCTGGTCATACTGGTCGCGCATTTCCGCGAGACGCGTGATGGTGGTCGGATCCTTGCCGGAGATGGTTGCTTCCGCCACGAAAATGCGCTGCGTCCAGTGTTCCGCGACATTGGGAACGGTCAGTATCGCGATACCCGCCACGCCCGCCAACACCACGACAACCATGAGGCCGCGCGCGACGGCGCGCCAGATCTGCCGCATCGACGGCGCGCTGAGTGCCATCGCGATCACGAACAGCAGCACCGTACCGACCAGCAGGCTGCGAGTCACGCTTAGCAGTTCGACAATCACGGTGCCGATAAACACGGCGACCGTGAACGACGAATAGCGCTTGGCGACCACGAATTCGTGGAGCAGCACGCCTTGCAATCCGAGCAGCGTCACAGAGATGATGCGAAAGCGCGCGTCGTCGAGGCCGCCGCTCGTCGCGAGGCCGTAGACGAAGGTGAACACGAGGCTGACTACGTTCGCCGCGAATAGCGCTTTTTCGAACTGCGCGATTCTTTGCTCGCTCCACGGCCGGCACGCGACGAGATAGCCGAGCAGGAAAAGCATGAACGGCAGCAGCACGCGCAAATAGTTGCCGCTGTCGTTATCCTGGATCAGTTGCGCGACGACACTACCGAATACGCACAGCAGCAGGCTCGTGGTAACGATTGTGCGAAGCCGGGAACGCTCGTGAAAGCGCGGTGCGATGAGCAGAAGGGCGAGCCCCGCTGCCACTGCTGGAACGACGAATATGAATTGGGCGAAGTGGCCCGTGGTCGCGTTGGTGGCCTTGTAGTCCAGAGCAAGCGGTAATAGAAAAATCGATATCCAGGGTGCTGCATACTGATGGCGCATTCTTATTTCCTCCCCGTCGCCGTTTGCCGTCGTCTAAGCGGACGGTCTCGCGTCGGGTCATTGTGAGCGCAACTTTGTGCTTGCGGATATCGCTAATTGCTGTTCGTCTCCGCCTGCCTGGATTCTGGCGACAGTGGAAAGGGCTATGCCTGCAAGACGCACGCGAGCTCTCCTTTATTGTCGGTGAATGCCTTGATCTTGGCGGTCGCTTGTACCTGCTGACACCGAAGATGCAAAGAAGGGGGATGCGCCCGAGAAAACAGAAAGGGGAAAACAAAATGAAGCTATTTGGCGGGACGGGACCCGCGAAAGCCGGTCGGGCGATCGAGCTGGACTTCGTTCGCGGCATCGCAATCATTGCGGTGATGGGCTTTCACTTTCACGCTGTTCATACCGACAATGTACTCCTTCAGATTATCGAGTACCCACTCAAGAACTTCGGGCGAGAGGGCGTCAATCTCTTCTTCACATTGAGCGGCTTTCTGGTCGGCGGCCTGCTGCTTCGGCAATACGCCGAAACGGGGCATGTCGACGCACGCCGTTTCATCGTGCGGCGGATGTTCCGTATCTGGCCCGCGTATTACGTTCTGGTCATTTTTCATGTGCTGGCCGGCCGGCATCCGTGGAATACGTTCCTGTTTCAGAACATGACGCATCTGCAGAATTATCTCGGCACCTCGATCACGCAGACATGGAGTCTCGCGGTCGAAGAACATTTTTATCTCGTGCTGCCGGCGCTGCTTTTACTTTTCTCGCGCTTGCGACTCGGTGCATGGACGATTATCGGCGTACTTTCGGCAATCTGTGCGGTAACGCTCACAGCGCGTTGCTTTGCGGTGGCGGGCGGCGATCTGCAAGGGGCATTTGCTTATACCCAGTACCGCATCGACAGCTTGCTGATCGGCGTGATCCTCTCCGCGATCTACTGGATGAAGCCGGGCATCTATCACCAGATCGCGAAGCGCAAGTGGCTGCTGATCGGCAGCGTCGCGCTGTTATGTGCATGGCTTGTGTTGGCGACGAGCAACATCGCACTCGACGAAAGCATTGGATACACGATCCAGGCACTCGGTTTTGCCGCGCTTATCGTGCTGGTGCTGGAGTACTCGGGCTCGCTGCGCACGACATGGGTTTATCGCGGGGTCGCCTGGGTGGGTCTCTATTCATACGGAATCTACTTGTGGCACTCGCTCGCGCTCGCTCCCGGCGATATGGTGATTCGCAAGGCCACCGCGCTTGGCCTCGCGCCGAGCGTCATCTGGATCGTTGCGCTCGCGGCGCAGTTCGTCATCGCAATCGTGATCGGCTATGTGACGACGCGCGCAATCGAATACCCGTTCCTGCTAATGCGCAATGCGTTGTTTCCTGAAAAGCGCAGCAGCTCGGTGCGCGAGGAAGTGCCTGTCGCCAGTGGGCAGCTGTCGTGAGAGAACGCATGACGTGCGCGGGGGGTGTGGCCGGCGCACGTCATGCGGACGGCGGTTGAATCACGCCATCTGTTGCAGCAAGGTTTGCTTGAATTCGCCGAGCGTATGCCGCGACAGTAGGTTGTCGCGCGACGATGCCGTTGCATGTTCGTGCGGCCATGAAGTCATTGTTTCGGCAATGGCCTTGCCGATCGACGCCGAGCTCAGGTCGTTCAGTATCGGTCCCAATTCGCAACGCCTGCTGAACCAGCCGATCAGACCGTCTTCCGTTGCGATTACCGGCTTGCCGAAGCGGTACGCCTGCACGAGCACGCCGCTCATGCCGTAATGGCCTTTGTAGCCGAGCCATACCGCGTCGCATGCGGAGAACAGATCGCGTTCCATGTCGTTGGAGATGAACGAATCCAGCACGAGCGGCGCGGGCGTGAGGCTGCGAATGTGATTGCGCATGAAGTGCCGCGTGCTTGCATCCTGTTCGCCTGCGACGATCAGCGTGGGCGCGCGCTCGAGACGCGTCATCGCATGAACCAGTTCGTAGATGCCTTTGCGTTCGGTGATTGCGCCGTACACGAGCAGGTAGCGTTGCGTGGGATCGAGCCCGAGCCGCTCGCGCGCGAGCGCAGGGTCTTCCGCGCGTTCGTCCGGGAAGGGGTCGGCTACATAGGCGACATTTGCACTGTCTTTCGATGTATTGAGCGCTGCCCATTCCGGCAAGGTGGGATCGATGCTCAGCAAGGTGCGCAGCCCCGGCGTGCGAACCGCGCGTTTGAACAGCTGTGCCTTGATCGTGTTGACGAGCGGACGATCGGGCGCCTTGATGCCTACCTTGTGATGATGAAACGTCGAGCGCATCGTAATGCCGATCCACGGCGTCTTGCCGAACGGAGCGCCAAGAAACGGTAGTCCATTGAAAAAATAATCGGCATACGGCACGACGACCAGCCGGATCGACTGCGTGCGGCTGAGGATGCGGTATGCACGCTGAAAGTAGTTATGAAAGCGCCAATACTGATTGCGCTCGCGCAAACGGTGAGTGCGGCTTTCCTCCGGATCGACAAAAGCGATCTGCTGATCGGGGCGGTTGGCTGCAGTGATCTGTTTCGCGAGCCGGTGATCTTCGTTTGCGCATTCAGTGACCAGAATGCACGGATAGCCGGCCTCCGCGCAGGCCTGCATCGTCCACTCGACATACCGCCAGCGGTGGCCGGTGAGATTGGGCTCCACGATCAGGACAAAGTCAGGTTCGATCACGTCGGTAGGCATAGGCGGAAATAGCGTGCATGGGTTGACGAATTGCATCAGCGGGTTCTCCGCCGCGAGCGGAAATGGCCCGAGCCGCGGGCTCTGCCGTGGCGTCAGATGAATAACGGTAGCACCCCTCGCAGCATGAAAACCGCGTATCTCTCGGTTTGTGTGGGTAAACGTACTACCAGACAAGGGCTCGGGCCGAAGCCGCCTGGTTGATGGCGGTTGACGGCGAATATCTCGCGGTAAGGTCCTGCTTACGGTTATAGATAAACCGTCGCCAGCTTGCTGGCGGGACCCAATTCCAATCAGGCGCCGCGGCGTTCACAGCGAGTCACGACACGCTGATCAAACCGCTGCACGGCGCTGCAATTCGACGGAGAATGAGCTTGCGGGCGATCAGGCTTCCCGCGCTCTCGATAGCCAGCAGTTTCGGCGCGAGCGCGGCGACATGGGTGTTATTGCAACAGTTCGCGGTGCGTGGACTGGTGGCCATCAAATTTCTTGCGATCGGCCGCATGCTCGGGCCGGCGGCGATCGGCAGTGTGAGCGTGGCTTTGCTCGCGGTCGCAATTGCAGAGGCGCTATCCGATACCGGGCTCGCGCAGGCAGTGATTCAAGGCGAGCACGCACCAACGCGCTCGCAGCTCGGCGCGGTGTGGACCACTCTCACGGCGCGTGGCGTATTGATTTCGCTGTTGCTGGTTGCGCTCGCACCGTTGCTGAGCAGCCAGTTTCATCTCGATGGATCGCTCGTGCTGATCCAGCTCGCCGCGTTGCTGCCGCTGTTGCGCGGGCTCGCGTCGCCGACCTACTACGTGGTCCAGCGTGAGCGGCGCTTCCAACATATCGCGGGTGTCGAGGTGGCCGCTGCCTTCGTCGATTGCTCGGTCGGCCTCGCGCTCGCTTATCTCGGCGCGGGCGCGGCTTCGGTACTGATCGGCCTCGTCGCCGGTGAATCGCTTAAAAGCGCGCTGACGTGGGGGACCATGAAACCCAGGCCGCCGGTGCGCGCGGTTTGGTCGGGCATCGGCCAGTATGTCGGTTTCAGTCGATGGATCTGGGCGAGCAGTGTGATCAACCTGCTGCTCAACCAGTTCGACAAGGTGGTGGTCGGCAAGCTGCTGGGCCCCACGCAACTCGGCGGCTATCAGATGTCGTCGCGTCTCGCGCAGATGCTGCTTGCCGATGCGGCGATCGCGATGTCGCAATACCTGTTTCCGACTTTTGCCGCGCATCATCGCCGCGATCCCAAGGCGGCGTCGCGCCTCATCAGGGTTTATCTGCTGGCGGCCGCAATCGGGCTCGCCGCTTTCGTCGAGGTGCTGCGGCTGATCGCGGAGCCGATGTTCTCGCTGATTCTCGGCGCGGCCTGGCTGCCCGCCGTGCCGCTCTTCAGGATACTCGTCATCAACATGGCAATAGGCGCTTTGATCGCGGTGCTCGTTTCGTATTTGCGCGCAATCGGCGACGCGAAAGCGACTGTGCATGCTTCGGCGATTCAGGTGGTGGTGCTGCTGATCAGTGCGCCGCTCGCGGTTCGCTGGTGGGGCGTGACGGGTATCGCGTGGTCGATGACGCTGGGCCTCGGCTGCGCCGCGGCGTGGATGCTGTACAGAACCCTGAGAGCAAGGACTGCATGATGCGCGTCTTCCATCTCGTACTGGCGCCGCGTTTGTCCGGCGCGGAAGTGCTCGCGAAAGATCTCGCGCTCGATCAGTGCGCCGGGGGCATGGCGGTATGCGTTGGCTCGCTCCTGCCTGCGCATGACGACTTCACGTCGTTGGCGAGCGAGTTGCAGACGCATGGCGTGCAGTGCTGGTTTCCGCAAAAACGGCACCACGCGGCGCGCAAGCTGTGGAATCTGTTCGTCGCAGTGCGGCGGTTTCGCCCGGATGTGATCTTCGCGCATGCCACGATTCCGTCGTTTTATGCGCGCGCGTTGCCGCTGGGCGTGCCTGTCGTCTACGTGATGCACTCCGCGACTAACGATTTCGAGCGCCCGCTGTTCCGGCGCATCGAACGTCTTCTGTCGGGGCGCGCGAGCGTCGTGATCGGCGTATCGCAGCAAGGCGTCACGGACTACATACAGGCAATCGGCGTGCATCCGTCGATGACGGTGGTGCCGAACGGCGTCGATCTTGCGCGCTTCGCATTTACCGACGGGGCGCAGCGAGCCGCGAGTGTTCCGCAGATCGTTCAGATCGGCCGATATGCGTCTGTCAAAAATCAACTGCTCACGGTGCGCGCTTTCAGCGAAGTGCTCAAGCAGGTTGGCGACGCACGGCTCGTGCTCTACGGCGTGGTCGAGGACCCCGATTACCAGCGTGCGGTCGTTGCGCTCGCAACGGAGCTGGGCGTTGCGGAGCGCGTCGTGGTCGCCGGGCCGCGCAGCGATGTGGCGACCGTGCTTTCCGAGTCGAGCGTTTTCGTCATGCCTTCGCGTTCAGAAGGGCACAGCGTGGCGTTTCTGGAGGCGTTGGCTTCGGGCGTGCCGATCGTCGCGAGCAGGATACCGGCGTTCGCATTCGCCAATGGTTTCCCCTGCGTGCAATTGGTCGATACCGACAACGTGGACGGTTACGCCGACGCCATCGTGAAGGCGTTGAGCGAGAAGCGCGTGCAAAGATCGCTAGCGGGACTCACTCTTAGGGACACGGCCGAGCGATACCGCGCGATTGCGCGGCAAGTGTGTCCGGCAGTGTCGGCGCGCTGAACGTCGAACCGGGCGCGCCTCAATGATGCAGGTTGATGTCGCGCGTATCGGGCGCAGCTTCGGGTGCGGGCTCGATCGTCCGGGCGCTTGCGAGCGCCGACTCCTGCACCGCAAGTGTCATGAGATGCCGCGCTTCCTTGCTGCTCGAATCGATACCGAGCGCGCTGCCTGCGTTGAGCGACACGCAATCCCAGCGGGCAATGTAGCCGCAGCCTCGCGCAAGACTCAACAGTGCGTCACGCTGCTGTTCACGTGTATTGACGGCCGCGCGCAGGTTCTGCGCGTCACGGCTTTGAGGTTGCACCGCGATCGCCGCGGCGACGCGCGCCTTCGTCGCAGATAAATTGTTCTCCTGAAGACTTGCACGCGCGGCACGCAGATGCCGCGACAGGTCGGCGCGTGCTTTTTCTTCTGCGGTGATGGGCGGTGTGGCGCCGGGATTGCGTTTTGCTTGCGCGATTGCGATTGCGACACCGGAGGCGGCCGGCGCAGCGGAGATGGCTGCGGCAGCGGAAACGGCCGGTGCGGTGCGGCGCGCGGACAACGACGACGAAGCGGGTAACTCCGCGGTCAATGCCGTGGGCAACGTGGGTGCCGTATCGGAGCGAGGAGCGGCGGTGACCGCTGTTGACCGCGCAGGAGCAGCAGTCTCAGGGCGCTGCACCGCCAGGACCGGCGTCACGCTCTTCTGCCTGCTGATCGCACCGGATACAGTAAGCGGTTCCACGTCTTCATCGCTGTCTTTGCTCTGTATGAAGCCGACATAGACCGCCGAGGCTACGATCAGAGCGGAGGCGGCAAGAGCGAGCGGTTCGCGCATCCGCTGATAAGTGCTCTGGACGATGGCTGCGTCTTCGACCACCGCATAGGGATTGGCGAGCGCACGCGAGGGGTCCCACACTCTTTGCATCGGTAGGCGCCTCGCTTTCGGCGGCCGCGCGTCGGTGAGTCGCACGGTCAGCGTCGGCACCATCGCGGCATACGCAGGGACACTGCGCGCACGGCATGAAGGACAGGGAACGTTGCGGCTCACGAGCGGTGCGCCACAATGTTCGCATTCCGGAGAATCGTTCTGGTCTGTATTCATGTCGTTATATTCGCGATGTTGCCGGCGGCGTGCGACGTGCTCACCGTAGCCGGCGTACTGGACGCCGCAAGCAGGCCTGCAACCAAGGCTTACTGCGCAACGACATAGCCGCGTGCCTGCATGCATGCGCCGTAAGCGGCCCAGTAGCGCGTCATGGGTGGCTCGGGTGCCGGAAGTGGCGGCAGTGCGGCGGTGCCTGGTTGTGACGCGCCGGCAGCGCTTGCTGTGGTCGCTGGCTCAGAGGCGGGCTTGTCGGCGATTGCCGCGGAGGGAGGCAGTGCCCCAGATGCCGCGTGCCCCGCATTGGCGGTCCCCGTTGCCGTTGCCGTTGCCGCTCCACTCGCGGGCTTGTCCGCGATTGCCGCCGACGCGGCATTGCTGGCTGTGGCGGCGCCGGGTTGCGTCGCCGAAGCCGCGTTGGGCGCGGCCGGCGCCATGCCGTCGGGCAGCGCAGGACCACCAGGCGCGGCGGAGAACGTACTCGGAGGAAGCGGCGGACGCGATGGCGCGCCAGTAGAAGACGTCTTGGTTGCCGCAGACTTTGGCGGCGGAATTTGCGCCTCGCGCACAGTGTTGACTTTGGTTTCCTTATTCGCAGACGCATAGCACAACGCACTGTCGACGCTGCGCTGATACGCGGTTTGACTTCGAATCGGGTAGATGAGCGGCTGCCACGCGAGGGCTGCGTTGCTAACCGCCAGTAAGGTCATCAGGGTATAGGATTTGTATCCCATCGCAGTGGCTCCCGCAGCGATGTTGAGCCGTTAGCCGGCAATTGCACTTCGCGGTGCGTTCTAGTCGCTTGGATCTCGCCGCAAGGCGGCGACTCACTGCCGCGAAGGCTGCTTTCTTCAGCGTACCACTCTGGTGTGTAAGGTCAGTGCGTTGTGTAACACGGGAAAACGACATGGTGCAGTTGAATCAGGACAGTTGCATGAGGTCCGCAACTCCCCTTGGCGACTACGCAATATGCGTACCAAGGTTTTGGGTCGCGCCAAATCTCACTGGCGCTGCGGCCGAAAGTGGCGATCAGATAATTCTACCGGCCGCCGCAATCGCTTTATCCGCCGACGAATAAAGCTTTTACGTTTTCCAGGCACTCGCGAGGCGTGCTTTTCGAAGGGCAGTCGATTCGCGAAAGCCGCGGGCTCCGCGCGGACGGTACGGGTGCCATTGTTACTTATCGAACCACGCCCCTCTTGGTTGCAGTTTTGAAACGTTTATAATTCTCCCGCCGAGACGTTCAGTAACTAATGCCACAGCGTCCCGTTCGAAATGAGCTCTAGGTAAGTTTTCCCTCGTTGCTTCCCTGTCGGCGCCGCACCTTTGCCGCTTGCTTTGTGTCTGTCGCCAGTCTGTAACGCGCGCGACAAACGTTGCATTCAACGACTGCCATTGATCGATGATGAAAAGCAAACTGGCTCAGATAGTCAGTTAGCCATCCTAATGGATTGAACGCCGGGGAGATAGCGGCGTTCGCACAGTGGTGCTTTTGTTTCCCACCGCGCGCAGTGCACAGCCGCGCCGGTCTTCGATCGTCCAGCGTTTGATGTCTCAAGACGGACCGCATTGCGTCCGGGGGACAGCTTTTCTCTCACATCCAATAAGACAAAAGCGCGACGGCTCTGCCGATCCTGCTCACTTTTCGGGGATAACTTCTCTTCTCAAAGACAGGGACAATGGTTAGATATTCGAGGTTGGTAGGAATCGCGGCGACGACGGCGCTGACATCCCTGGGTGCTCAAAGCGCGCAAGCGCAGGCAAGTACCATTACGGTTGCGGGCCAGCAATTCAAGCTGTGCGCGCAAGAGAACGGCAAATGCTCGTTCCTCGGCACGGCTTCGGTGGTATTCGGCGCGGTCCCGCCCGATGCACCCTCGACAATGCTGACGAGTCCCCGTACGTTCAGTAACGGTGTCGGTTGTTATGTCGGCTCCGTTTCGCAAGCCGATCCCGCGTTCGGGTACAACAAGGCGTGCTGGATGAGGGCGGCGGCAGCGACGCCTGCACCTGCCCCTGCGCCTGCACCTGCGCCTGCACCTGCACCTGCACCTGCACCTGCACCTGCACCTGCACCTGCACCTGCGCCTGCACCCGCACCTGCGCCTGCACCTGCACCCGCACCCGCACCCGCGCCCGCACCTGCACCTGCACCTGCACCTGCACCTGCACCTGCGCCCGCACCAACGCCCGCTCCCGCGCCGGCACCAACACCGACACCAAGCCCTACACCGTCTTCGCCCGCATCGGCAACCACCAGCGCCACCATTTCGTGCGGCAACCCGACGCAAACCGCAGGCGGCACCGCTAACGGCGTGATCAGCGCCGATACGCCGACCACCGACGGTCTGCGCGTGTTTCCGAACAACGCAGCGTTCAAGATCGCCATTACGACAAATGCATCGAACGCCGACACCGTCGTCTGGTCCGTGGCGGACTCGAATGGCGCAATCAAGACGCAGGGCAATTTCGCGGTGAGTCCGGGCGCGCAGACCAACACGCTGTCATGCAAGTCGACGTGGGCCGGCTATGGCGCACTGACTGCGACGCTGCGCTCCGGCGGCGGCACACTGCCGAGAAGCGGAACGCGGCCGGTGGGCATTGCAACGTTCGGCGTTCTGCCCGACCTGAGTTCCGCAATCGGGACCGTCGCCTATGCGCATCAGGATCAGCACCGCTTCGGCATGCAGGGCTTCAACGGCAATATCGCGGCACTGCATGCGCTCGGTATCTCGTGGACGATCGACGACCGCCAGGTCTCGGCGATGGAACCCAACGGTCCGAACACCTACACGCCGAGCGCGAACGACCTGGATCCGTTCTATAAGGCTAATCCTGATCAGATGCGCATTGTGCGTCTCGACGGTCTGCCTGCGTGGGACTCGAAGACGGGTCAGTTCAACGACAGCTATTACGCGCCGTCGAACATGCCCGAATTCCAGAACTTCATGGCAAGAGTCGGCACCGATACCAACGCAATTCGCGCCGCGAATTATCCGAACCAGCAGAAGAACTACTATCAGGTAACGTGGGAGCCGAGCCTCGGCTGGGCAGACAGTGACGCGAATTTCGTCGCCATGTACAAGGCCGCATACGAAGGCATCCACTCGACAGATCCGAACGCTATCGTGATGGGCACAGGCAATCCGTTCGCTGCGAATTGCGACACCTGCACGACTGGCTATTTGAAGAAGTTTGGCGCGCTGGGGCTGTGGAATTACATCGACGCCGTTTCAACTCACGGCTACTGGAATGCAGGCACTTATCCGGCACATCCGCCGGAATTGCAGGACGCCGATCCCAATCCGGCGAACCAGGCGAACGCGCTCGACAACCAGATGACGCAATTGCGTTCGGTGATGCAGGCGGGCAAGCCGAATATGAAGCTCTTCTTCACCGAAGCGGGCACGAGCTACGATCCGGGCCTCAGCTATGGTCCGACGGTGCCGTCGCAGAACCAGTTGTTCGCTCACGCGGCAGTCGGCGTGCGTGCACACATCATCGTGCTCGGTGGCGGCGCGCAGGTCACCACACTTTTCTATGGCCCCGACTATCCGGGCGAAGTCGGCTACGGCTCGTTCTTCGATCTGAACAACGCGCAGGGCGCATTTGGCGCGACTAACCTGTCGCCAAAGCCGGAGGCAATGGCTTTCGCTACGATGACGCGCGTACTCGACGGCACCAATACGCTCGGTCGAGTGAAAGGCACGCCGTCGGGCACATTCGTGTATGGGTTCCAGCAACTCGGCAACGGCAAAGTGGTGACGGCGGCATGGGCGCATAGCAACGCGCAATGGCCTGCGAGCAACGGCGTGTACAGCCAGACGTACTCGAGCAGTTATGCATTGCAGGTCGACAATGCGGGCACGTCGGGCAATGTGACGAAGATCGATGCATACGGCAATGTCAGCACGCTTGCGTATAACAACGGTTCAGTTACGCTGACGCTTAGCGAAATGCCGCAATACATCGTGTCGAATAACGCGACGGTGGCGAAGAACAATTCAACGGTCCCGCTCGGTTATACCGGCCAGTAATCGCATTACAGATGCTTAGTCAATTTCGACGCGCGCCATTCAACCATGGTGGCGCGTCGATTCGCATTTGGTGGGACCCACGGCGATTTGCGGAAAAGTACTGAATGTAACGCTAGTCCATTTCTACCGACGGTGGACCGGCACGCGCAGCGGCTCCACCGTCAGCGTGGCGACGCTGAACCTATTTGTTGTCCCTGCGCTCTTTTCGCCGGCCGGTAAAACGTTCCACGGTCTGGAACGCTTGCATGGACACACTGAGTGCAAGAAAGATGCACAGCACCCGTACAACGGAGAACGCGTGCTTGATCTTCAGGGTCATCGGAATCGTTGTCAATGCCGTACTCCATAGAAAAAGCCAAGCGAACTCGAGAAAAATGACAAGACGGCGGTAAGAACATCGTCTTTGGTTGTAGAACATTTGAGGCCCGCCTGCGGCCTCGCTTGCTATAAGTGCGTCGCCTCCTTATCGCTGCAATCAGCGAACCGTTGAACGCGGTTGAGTCTACTCGCGTGTGCCTGGCAACAGCAGGAGCGGGGTGGCCGATCGAGAAGCGTCGTATGCGGGTCCAGAGTGTTTTCACCTAAGCATACGCTGCCCTTTCAGCCGTCGCCTGCCGTTGTCTAGGGCAATCCGACGACCTTGCCGTCAATTGAACGATCCACATCGCTCTCACCACAACCTGCATTTTGAGAAAGCAAGTGGCGGACCAAGGATTAAACGAAACGGTGCGGCTAAGGTAATAATATTATTTGACAGTACTTGTTACTGCTGTCTGCAAAACTTACCGCGCGATGTGTCCTTCCGCACGGAGCGTTAGTTTTTAGGCTTTTATCGTCACGCAAGGTTTCCGCATTCTACTGTTTGCGACTTGAAAGATTGCGGCAGGCCTGCTTTCCCGCTTTGATCTTCCCGCTTTGCGCAATTCGCTGCTTGCAGGAGCAGTAAGCCTTCCTTGTTGCTTGTTGGTCGACTCGCACGACTCCGAAGAAAGCTAAGTCTCGCACTGATTAGTGAGTCGGATTTGCGTGTTCGCGTTATCTGGTAGCAATCCCTTGTATTGCTCCTCGCTTTGCGGCTCCATCGCTGTTCGGTACAGGTATGAATGCGGCGTCATGAAAAATCGGTGATTTCACGATGTTTCGCGTGTGATTTTCAGTTATGCAGATTATTTTCGCATTTTGCGTTTAAAAAACGGACGCAGTCTCCAGGCCATCTGATTAATCGGCACATGCCTGGGCGGCGAGCACGATGGATAACTTGGCAAATCGTTAATTGGCGCGGGAGCCCCATGAGAATCGTTCACGTTACCGAGGCATTCGGAGGAGGGGTTCTGTCGATGCTCACGGAGCTTTGCAATCGCGCAGCGGCAATCGGCGCGCATGTCACGGTGCTTTATTCGACACGGCCGGAAACCCCGACGAATTTCAACGAACTGTTTCATCCCAAGGTTGACCTCGTGCACGTGGCAATGTGCAGGGACGTACATGTTCGCAAGGATTGGTCGAGCGTGTGGGAACTAGCCAGACATATGCGGCGCTGCGACCCGACAGTGATCCATCTGCACTCGTCGAAGGCTGGGGTATTAGGACGAGCGGCCGCCAAAATTGCGACGCAAAACGCGAAGGTTCTCTACTCGCCGCACGGCCTTGCGTTCTTGCGCCGCGACGTCTCTCGCGCAAAGCAGCTTGCCTATCTGATGTTCGAGCGTATGGCCGACCTGATGGGGGGAACGGTCGTCGCGTGCTCGCCGGGAGAACTGCGGGAAATTGAAGGGAAGGTACGAGTGAAGGACGCAAAGCTGATAGAGAACGGCGTCGACATTAGCAGCATCCCACTGCGTAAAACTCGCGACGACGGAGATGTGGTCGTCGGAATGAATGGTCGCGCGTCGTTTCAGAAACATCACGAGCTCTTTATCTCTCTCGCGAACACGTTGCACGACTCGACTACCAGGTTTGTCTGGATTGGCGGCAATAGCGAAGAGCTGCCCGACGCGAGTCAGGCGTCTGCGCTCACGTGCACCGGTTGGCTAACGCGTTCGCGCGCTCTCGGGTTGATGTCTGAGCTCGACATCTACGTGCAGACCTCGCGCTGGGAAGGCATGCCCGTAGCGCTAATCGAAGCCCAGGTCGCGGGCATTCCGGCGGTCGTGACGGACGTGGTCGGCAATCGCGACGTGGTCGTTCACGGCGTCACGGGATTCGTTGGGTCGGATGAAGAGATACTGGGTTACCTGGAGCAGCTTCGCGGCGACCGGAAACTGAGGGAAGAGATGGGCGCGGCCGCACGGGAGCTCGCGGTGGCAAAGTTTTCGATGGACACGATCTTTCACAGATGGCTGAACACGTACGAGTCCACCGTAGAAAAACACGCCAAGGAAGTAGTGGACACTCATTCTATCGGCCCTTGCGATATCCAGCCCAACCCGGACAAGTCATTGTAGTTCCGACGCCCGATCTGAACGACTAGTTGAACGCACCAACGATTTACAGGGACCAACTGTGTACAAAATCTTCTTGCTACATCCCGGTCGGGCTAATTACCCCGAACTCGTGGCCTATCAGGACTACTACGCCGCACGCGGTGTCGATGTAGTAGCCGGCACACTAAGCGACTACAAAGCGCTGGAGAACAAGGCAGATTTCCTGGTGTGGGCGATCATGGGCTTCTATCCGAAGCAACTGGCGTCGGACTTCG
The DNA here is from genome assembly GCF_904848585.1 of Paraburkholderia kirstenboschensis. Lineage (GTDB taxonomy): Bacteria > Pseudomonadota > Gammaproteobacteria > Burkholderiales > Burkholderiaceae > Paraburkholderia > Paraburkholderia kirstenboschensis. Next base: position 262,771 of record NZ_CAJHCR010000006.1, on the reverse strand, counting down.
TCATTCACGACTACAGGTCGCTCTCCGTGGGCGGCTCGGCTGGGCTAAAAGACATCGCAAAGCGCTATCTGAACGCGCGGCCCAATTTGCGGATCTTCCAGAACACGCGGCAGCAGAACATTATGAAGTTCAATGACGACGTGCCCTCGGTGATCCTTCCAATGGGCGTTCCAAAATGGATCTTCGAGGTGCCGCAACAACCGCCTGATGCCGAGGATATCGCCGACTTTTGCTATATCGGCGACATGAGTTTCGAGCGGGGCTTCCATCTCGTCATCGAGGCATTTCTCGAGAACTTCCGCGAGGTGGATGCTTCGCTGCTGCTCGTAGGCAAGCCCGAGCCGCGCCTTTACGAGCGATACGCCGGCAAGCGCGGATTGGTGTTCGCGGGCGCGTTGCCGCAGCGCGAGGCACTTGGCCTTGTCGCCAGGTCGTCGATTGCGGTGTCGTACTTTCCGTACCACCGTCCGCATTGCTATCAGACACCGACCAAACTACTCGAATACGCGGCGCTTGGAAAAAAGATCTTGTGCAATGACTCGCCTTCGAACGTCGCGTGCTGCGAGGATTTGCGGATCAACAGCATCATCACCAGTTCCTCCATTTTCACCGGTATGACCGCCGCCACCATCGAAACGGCGAAGCCGAATCAAAGGGCGAATTTCACGCAGCTTGCGTGGGACAACGTCATCGAGAAGTCGAACATCAATAGCTATATTTCGCAAAAAATAAACTTCAGCCAATAAGACGTAACGCCCTCGCAAGCAAAGAGCTCGTCGACCACATGGGTGCCGAGTGCGAGCAACGGAGGTAGGAAAAAGTGAAACTGTTTATTTTGCATACGGGCAAGGCGAACTATCCCGAGGTGGCCGCATACACGGAGTATTTTGAAAAGAACGGCTACTTCGTCGACTCAGGCACGCTGGCTGAGTACCGGAAGATAGCGGACCCGTACAACTATGTGCTCTGGTGCATCATGGGTTTCTATCCAAAGAGATTGCCGTCGCGCTATGTGATTCACGACTATCGTTCGTTGTCGGTGGGTAGCTATATAAAGCTAAAAGACGCTGCGAAGAAGCTGCTGCAGCCGCGTCCAAACCTCAGGATTTTTCAGAACGAATCCATGCAGAAGCTGATGGACTTCGACGACAGCGTGGAAACCATCCTGTTGCCCATGGGCGTGCCTGACTGGATCTTCTCGTGCAAGGGCTCGCGCAACGGGTCGCTGCCCGCGGGAACGTTCTGCTATATGGGAGAAATTACCCGTGAGAGGGGCGTCGATGAATTCCTGGCGGGTTTTGCCTCCGCGAGGCGCGGGTCCGAGACCCTGGTACTTGTCGGTGCCGTGGAAAAGGAAATCGCCGACGCTTACCAGGGGGCACCCGGCCTGATATTCACGGGGAAACTGCCGCAGCGGGACGCGCTCGATGTGGTGAAGAATTGCGAGTACGCCATTTCCACAATTCCCTACTCGCGCCCGTACAACGTCCAGACTCCGACGAAGCTCCTGGAATATGCCGCCTTGGGCAAAAGGATCATTTGTAACGACTCGCCGTCGAACCTCACTGCAGCGGCCGCGTTCGGCATTCTCTGCAAGGTAACGGGGCCCGACATCTTTGCAGGAATAGGTCGTCTGTCGGATGAGACGGTGCCAGCCAACGACCCATCGAGCCTCGAACATCTGCGTTGGAATAACGTGATCGCGTCATCGGGAATTGACCGCTGCCTGAACGCCGCGCTGCGCGTTCATTGACCATCGTGGGATCTGAGCCATCTGCGCTCCGGCTGGCCGAAATGTAAGCGGACGCGCCGGATCGGAGTGACATGAGCCGCGTCCGACTCGCGCTCCGATCGCGATGAAAGCAGCAGATACATCAAGAGCGGCGAGATCGGCGATAGGTGGCGGAGAAACGACCCATAGTCAGGCTCAAAGATCGCCTGAGTCGCAAGAAAACTGACAATGAAACAGAAGCACAGCTTCTCGAAGCGATCTGGCGCTGCGACTGCACCTCTTCTCTGATACCGCGAGAACATAGAGGCGAGAGTAAAGAATGTGCATATTCCGCCGATGGTCTGAGTCGCCACCCCTGAGAGAACCAGCGGTAAAGGCAGCAGAAACGTGCCCAGAATGAGCATGGCGTTAGTCACGTCCGAGACCATATTGCCGCCGGGGATGATCTGTACGATAAGCGACCCGACCTCGCTCGGATCTCTCGACTCGTTAACCATTTGCCGTGCAAAGTCCAGCGTTTCGCCGTATTGCATACGGAAGTTAGCGGCTACGCATGCGAACAGGATCACAGCCAGCAATGCGAGAGACGGCGGCTTGCGCAGAACGGCGGGCCCGAAGTACAGCAACAGCGCCGGCACTAACGTGATAGCCCAGTAGGTCCGAAAAAAGATGGCGATCAGTGCGACGCAAGCTGTAAATACGACAACGATGAACCGCGAATCCTTGCACTGCAGAATGAAGAGAACCGCCAGCGATATGACGATCTCCTTTGAAGGCATACCAATGTAGACCGTCTGCGCAAAGAGCCAGAAGCAGGCGAGCAGGAATTCCGTATACGTCAGGGACCCCACTCCCGAGCGCCATATGGCGAGCATGAGTCCGACTGTGGAGGCGAAGAATCCGAGCAGCGATATTCCCGGCGTGCTAATGCCGAGCGAGCGGAAAGTCCATGCAAGGTTGTCGAAGGAGTCGCCAAAGGCTTCAAAGCGACTAACCGTCATCATTCGTTCGAGGATAACTTGCTCGTCGAGCAGGAACTTGGCCGGGAGCACTGTTTCATGGGCGATGGAAATAAAGCAAAGAAGGGCGAGCAGAAGCAGCCAGATTGTCGCCGACACACCGGGACTCGCGCTTCGCCCGATCAGCCCGGGTACTTTGACAATACGCACGTTCACCCCCTTAAATTGCGACCGAATCCCGCGGCTTGATGCTCATGCCGCCTTTCGCCACGTTCACTGAATAATAGATGCCGACGCATGCCACGAGCGTTCCCGAAAGACTGAGAAGCAGCACGACCGACATGAAGTCAAGCCTGAAGAGGGTGGTAAAAGTGAAAATGATGAATATGCTGGCGGCGCTCATCAGTTGAATCACCAGATCGAACTTCTGCTGCTTGAAGACGATAAATACCTGTGCAAGCGAACCGAACACGGCCATCGTCAGGAAGTACGGCGAAAACAGCATGTAAACATGCATCGACTGTTGCCAGAGGTCTCCCATCTTGAAGTTGATGATGAGCGCGAGACCGAGGTAGCCGGCGGCAATGAGCACTACGCTCAGTGGCATCAGAACCAGAGAGAACGATGTTGCAGGATTCCTCGCGCCGCGCACGTCTGTTCCTCTTTCCACCAGATCGATCAGATCCCGACGGAATACCGCGCCGAGACTCTGTGACAGGAGGGACGCGGGGAAATAGCCGACGCGATAGGCGAGAGCAAACACGCCCGCGTCGTGGGGTGCAAAAGCGAGCGGCATGAGGATCGCGATTGAATAGATCACGACCGAATTAAGCGACGTCGTCGGCAGCGAGAACTTGGCGTAATCGAGTTGCAGCCGGGAGAACTTCAGGCACTCCGGCGAAAGCATCGGCCGGGAAGCGAAAAGATATCCGACCAGCGGGACGACAGCCGAAGCAAGAAACACGAAGCTATACACAGCGAAAATATCCGGGCCGCTCCACGGGTGGCTGGCTATCATCATCAGCGCAACGAACGCCACTGCGAATGCGACATTCGGGAATGCGCGTTGCACGGCGATACTCACGTACTTTCGTTCGCTCGCTAATGCGGACGACAGTGCCTGCTGGAGGAATACGCCGCTCGCCAGCACCACTACGGTCAAATACTTCTGCTGACCACTGATCACCGCGACGACGGCGAGGAGCAGTGCGATCCCCATGGCGACGCAGCTCGAACTCACCAGCGCCCGAACGGCGAGCGTCTTATCCGCAGCCATACAAGCCACTTCGAGGCGCAAGCCCAGCACAGAGCCGGCGAAAAGGCCAATCGCATTCAACTGACTGAAGTAACCGAGCTCGCTCGGCCCGCAGAACTTGCCAATCAATATGACCGCAATGAAGTTTGCGGCCTGACTGAGGACAACGCCCGCGATGCTAACGACCGAATGCTTTACATTGACGATCATCTTCTCTTCGGAGTTCGGTTTTGACAAAGCCGTACCGGTTATGCCGCATCGGCCACACGGGCTTTCTGCGGCATACGGTTAGACACGGGTCAACTGGCGGATTTCGAGTCGCTCGAGGCAGTCGTGTACTGATACGACAGATATCGGTTACGTCCCGCGTGAGAACCCAGGCTGTAGCGATAGGCGGCCGGATGGAAAGCATTGAAGATCACGCCTTTCACTTCCACGTTCGCATGCCTGAGTTGCTTGACAGACTCGCGTACTTCGTCGACCGAAGTCGTGCCGAAGCGCGTTGCGAGGAACACGGTGCCGCAACGGTGCGCGAGTACCGCAGCGTCGGACACCGCGAGGACGGGCGGAGTATCGATCAACACCATGTCGTAACTGTCGCCTACCGATTCCAGAAGACGCGACATTGCGTCGCCCATCAGAAGCTCGGCGGGGTCGGACGGCGTAGTGCCGTTGGGGAGGAGGTCGAGTCCGGGCGCCACGTTACGCTGCAGTGCCTCGTCTAGCGTGGCACTCGACGTCAGAACGTCCGCGAGCCCTGGTTGCGATTCCTTGCCGAAATACTCGTTCAGATGGCCTCTGCGCAAATCGGCGTCGATCAGCAGCACACGCTTGCCGGATCCCGTCATCACGGCCGCGAGATTCGCGCATAGAAACGATTTGCCGATCTGTTCGCTCGGACCGGTGAGCAGCACGCGGTTGTTTCCCGCTTCCCGCATTGAAAGCTGCAGCACTATGCGCAAACTGCGCAGACTCTCGACCGATGGGTCTCCCGGAGAATGCGAGGCCAGCAACAGCAAGCCCTCATTGCGTCCTGGCGATTCATGCTGGAGCGCTGCCTGCGTGCGCGAAACTGGAACGGTCGCATATACAGTGAGACCGGTCTCCTGCTCGATGTCGTGAGGGTCCGTCACGCCGCCGCGCAGTATGTGGCGCACGAAGGTCGCCACTATCCCCAGAATGAGGCCGAGTACCGCGGATCCGGCGATCAGCAGCGGCTTATTCGGCTTGATGGGCTCCTTCGGTACGACCGAGCGGTCAAGCAGTCGCACGGTGCCGACCTTGCCGGCCCGCACGAGTTTCAACTGCTGCATGTTGTTGAGCATGCCGACGTAGAGATCGTTATTGACGCGCACATCGCGCATCAGGCGCAACGACTCCTGTTCCAGTTCAGGCAGCGAAGTCATTCGCTGCGAGACCGCGGCCTCTTTGGCGCTCAGGGCGGCAAGCTGCTGGTCGACGGCACGAACCGACGGATGCTCGCTCGTGAAAAGTGCAGTGAGTTCGGAGCGTTTCTGTTTCAGGGCAAGCGTACTCGCCTGCAATTCGACGCTTTCGCGCAGATAGGTCTTGCCTTCTTCGCTGATGTCGAATGTGCCGCGCTTCATTCGCAACGCGTTATAGCTACGCTCGGAACCTTCAAGTTCGCTTTTCAGTTGGGGGAGTAAATCGCTGAGAAACGCGAGCGACTTCTCGGCCTCGGCAGCCTTGCGCGCGATGTTTGCCGCGACGTACTCGTCGCCGATATTGTTCAGGATCTTCGCGGTCAGTTGCCGGTCCGTGCCTGTCAGTGACGCCCCGATAATGCCGCTCTGCTTGCCTTTTTCAACAATGAACAGCTTGTCTTGCAGGTTTTCCAGCGTCTTGAGTCGGGAGTTCCGTACGAGTTGGAATTCGGTGCCGGGATTCGCGTTGAGTGCTTGCACGCGCAGCGTTATCTTTCCGGTGCTCTCGTTGGAAACGATCGTCTCGCCGACACGTCCGTAGATGGGCGCGTCAAGCTGCTTCTGCTCGACAACATAGCGGCCTCCGCCGAGCGAGGTCAGCTTGAAGTCGTCGCCTTCCAGTTCTTCTGGGACATCGAACGTCCCCACATTGATCGACTCATTGCCCCACGCATAGCCGCCAACTCCGAGCAGGCCGGGCTGCGACAAGCTTTTGTTCCAGCGAGCGATCCAATTGCCAATCAATGGAAAGCGTTTCGGCTCGGCGCTTATGTAGAGTTTGAGATTGTCGACCGCATTTCCTACCACCATGCGTGAGCGCAGTACTTCAATCTGGGCGGTGGTTTCTGTTTTAACGTCGAAGAGGCTCGACACGTCGCCTAACAGACTCTTGGTATTGGTAGGGCTCTCCTGTTCTACCTGCAGGAGAATATCGGATTGGTAAACGGGCGGTGCGAGAAGACTGTAGGCGACACCCATTGCCAGCACCATGCTCGCGATGGCCAGGACAAACCACCGATTTGCGAGAACCACGTCGAGGTAACGGACCAGATCCACGTCATTCTGGCGGGAGCCGGCAGCCTGCGATTTTGGAGAATACTCGTTCATAAGGAGCCCATCATCGAAGAAGTTTAACCGACCACCCGCACACATGGATGTACAGGCGCTGATGCCAGCGAAGTTCCGTTGCCGCACGCTATTCGTCTGCTTACCGTCGTAAGCGCCGCGGCTCATTACTTTCCGCTCGAGTTAGGAGCGTCTTTCGAACCCCTCGAAATGCCGAAGAGAGATCGCTCCATCGCCTCGATGGAGGAGGCCGGCAAACAAGGCTCATACATTGTCGGAATGCTGCGACTCGTCAGACTCGGTTCGTGCCTGAATGAAACTGGGTCGCATGTAGAACGGTGTGAAGGCGGCGCGCCACATGATGCGCACCAGTCAGCACTGCCAGAGTCTGCGGTGCCATTTTTGACGCGTATGTTCGCGAGCGCACAACCTGAATGGGATCATTTACGCTGCGTAGGCATTGCACTTCTGTGCATAACATATCAATGAGGCACTTTGCAGGCGACGGCATTCGCGAAAAGTAAAACCGTGAGAGGTAAATGGAGGCACGCAGCATCTTTGTGGTTAACCGTACGTTCGGGCCTTATTGAGAACGGTATAAGGAAGCGCACAACCCGTGCTGTATTTCGTGACCTGAAGAGGTGACATGAAACCGAAGCTACTAATGCGCACGATCTTTACGCACGCCATTCTTCTCAGCGGCTTACCGGCGCTCACACGCTTTCTGCTATGGCGAGACCGGGTTGCGGTGCTTCTTTATCACGATCCCGATCCGGCCACGCTCGATTCACACCTTGCGTATCTGAAGCAGTATTGCGAGTTTGTTCCGATGTCCGAAGTGAACAAGCCCGGAAAGGGTCGCCGGCGCGCGGCGCTCACATTCGACGATGGCCATGTCGGAAACGCGACGCTGTTGCCGATTTTCATCAAGCATGGCGTTCGTCCTACTATTTATATCTGTAGCAGCATCGTGGCGCATGAGCGCACTCACTGGTGGCTCACGCCCGGCGCGCAGCATGCGGGCGTCAAGCGTCTGATCAAGCTTCCCAATGCGCAAAGACTCGAGGAGCTGGCGCGGTACGGGTTTCAGCAGAACGTGCGCAGCGACGTAGCACCGGTGAGCGGGCTGAGCGGAGAACAGATAGAAGCCATGCTGCCGTATGTGGATTTTCAATCGCACACGCGCTTTCATCCGACGCTCACGCGCCTCGACGATCAGGAGTGCATCGAGGAACTCGCGCAATCGAAGCGTGAGGTTGAACAGCTGACCGGGGCACCTTGCGAACACTTCGCATATCCCTATGGCCGGTATGGATCGCGTGAGGTGGCAATGCTCAAGGCGACCGGATACAAGAGCGGACGCACTACAGCGGTTGGCTGGAACGACGAAAGAAGTGATCCGTTTCGCCTGAGCGCATTCGATATTGAAGACGATTCGTCATTGCCGTGGTTTGCCGCGCAAATGACCGGTGTACCGCTCGCGTGGCGAAAGTTACCTTTGGGCGCGGTTAAGTCGATATTGGTCAGGACGCTCAACTTCGCTCGCAGCGGCAAGCCGCAGACGAATGCCGGTTAATTAACCGGTAAGTTGCAGCGGGTGATGTTGCCAACGCATTGCAGGAGAGGATTGAGTCTTCTCCGCGGCAAACCATTTGTGCTCGAATCTGCGGGAAAAAATTGTGAGCGAACAGAGGCGAAACTTTCTTACGAAGGTAACTACGACCGCGGGCGCGGCAGTGGCGGGGTACTTTTCGGCTGATCCGGCAACTGCATCGAATGCAGCAAATACACGCGGGCAGAATGGCGAAGTAAGCGTGCTCGACTTCATGTCACCCGAGGCACGCGCTGACGCACGGTCAGGCGCGCCGTCGCTCGATCACAGCGCTGCGATACAGGCGGCCTTCAGCAGCGGAGCCGCAGTAGTGCATGTGCCCGGCGGGCACGTGTTCAAGGTGACGAGGCCGCTCAAGATTGAGAAGACGGTTCGTATAGTTGGCGGCGGCGAGTTGCGGTTTACCGCGGGCATCGCCAATGCGGCGGCGATCACGGTGACTGCTCAAGGCTGCGAATTCGATGGAATCTATCTCACGAACTGGAACATGCTTCAGTCGAATAGCGGCGCACGAAACGTCGGCATCATGTTTCGCGCAAGTCTTGGTTCGGTGACGCGCTCGACCATTCGCTATTTTCAGAACGGCATCCAGGTTGAATCGACTGGCGAGTATCACGACTTCATCATCGCCAATAACAGGGTTATTGACTGTATCGGCGCGGGCGGCGGACCCACGCAAAAGTCCACTTATGGCGAGGATCGCGGCGACGGTATCACCGTCTGGGGTTGCGCAGCGACGATCACCGGCAATCTCGTGACGGCCAAGGCCGGTCAGGACTGCCGCATCGGCATACACATGGAAGGGCTGGCGAACTACCATGCCGACTCCTTCCCGCTGCAGGACAACATGTGTACGGTGGTGGGCAATGTCGTGCGAGGTTCGTTCCGGCGCAGCATAGTGACAGAAAACGTCAATAACTCGACCATCACGGGCAACACTTGCGAGGGCGCGAAGTGGTGGGGCATAGCTATCGTCCGATCGCTGGCGTGCTCGGTCACGGGTAACACGGTGATATTCGACCGCGCCGCAACCGACGGCACCGGGTCGGCATGGGACCCGATTCACGCGGGCATTGCCGTGTACGGCGGAGCGGTGCAGTCCGTCATATCGGGCAATACAATCGATCTCACGCGCGGTCACGCGAAAGCCGCAATCTGCTTGCTGGGCTCGGACACCGATAACGCGGTCTCGGTGGAGCAGCGGGCGGCGACAAACGGCACGGCTCACGTCACGCTGGCGTCCGCAAATCCGGCCGTTCAACTCGGGCAACTCATTACTGGACCTGGCGTGCCGTCAGCAACCTTCGTTGTGAGTGTTGCTGAGACTGCGTTGGTCGCAAGCAACCCGATAGGCGCCGGCTCGCCGCTATTGACTTTCAAGTGGCATGAGCGCGGACAGGGCACCGCCGTCACCAATAACAGTGTGCTTTGCAATGCTGCGGATGGCGCAATTGGCATTCTCGCGTTGTATCAGGATTCGCCGTCGATTCTGGGCAATAACCTGCGCTACATGGGTGCGCACGGAATCCATTGTCTGGACGTGTCCGACCCGGTAATCAACGGCAATACGGTACTCGGTCAGCAGAGTCCGAAGCACGGTATCTATCTGGAGTCGAGCGCGACGGGGGCCGTGGTAGTCGGCAATGTAGTTGAAGGTTTCAGCGGGCCCGGGGGAAGCGGAATTGCGGCGGCAAATCGCATTGGCGGTGTGGTGTCGGCCAATCTCGTGCGACGGTGCGAGACGGGCATGAATCTGTACGGCTGTACTGACATGTCGGTCACCGGAAACAGTGCGATGAGCTGTGGCACCAGCTATTCGCAGGCACGCGGTGCCGGAATGGTCCTCGCGAGCAACGTCAGCGCGGGTTGAGGAAAGACCATCGCGGCACGCGAATCGACATGGATTGCCGCAACGCCTCGCATCTCCGGATTCTTTCATTTGGCCCACGTGCCGAGCCGCCGCGCGCCGACACGCTTCACGTCACGAAGCGCTGGGAAGTGTGGGGTACTAAACAAACCCAGTCGCCTTCTTCGCATACGATCGGATGCCGTCGACGTTAATCGCTGCCTCTAATACGTAACCGGTTTGCCGCCCCCGGAACCGAAGCAACGTAGCGATCGCCGACTCACCCGACGTGTTCATTGACTGCCGCGCCAAACGCCGTTGCGGAGGCGAGTGCGCAGTTCTATGGGCTTTTGCGGAGGACGACGCCTTGTTTCATCCCAAAGCTCTCATGCGCGCTGAACCTGGCGAGTCCATGCCGGTTGAAAGATCGTCGCGCCGCGTCTTCTTGCGCGATGTCGCATTGCTTGCAATGGCGGCAGCGCCTTTGCCGGTATATGCACAGCATGGAACATCGGGGCTCGTCACTCCGCCAGTTCGTCTGGAAGATACGCGGCTGGTCGATCAGACCGGCGCAGAGCGATTGCTGAACAGCTTACTGCTGGACGGCGTGACGGCGCTTCAAACCATTTACACCGGATGTAGTTCCGTATGTCCTCTGCAAGGAGCGCTATTCAGCGCGGTGCAGCAACGGTTGCCACAAATTCGTGGGCGTTATCCGGTTCGATTGCTCTCGATCGGAATCGATCCGCTTTCCGATTCGCCATCTGCGTTGCATGACTGGCTCAAGCGCTTTCAGGCTGGCCCTGCATGGACGGCGGCAACCCCCACATTGCGCGAAGTTGACGGCATGCGCATGGCACTTGCAGGCAGCCGCTTACCGCTTGGCAACATTGCAGATCACGCAACCCAGATCTACTGCTTCGATGCGAGCGCGCGGTTGCGCTGGCGCAGCGCGGATCTTCCAAGTGCAGACGAAATTTGCAATGCGCTGGGCGCATTGGGGCGCGCGTAGTTCAACCTTAACTGGAGCAGAGACCATGGCGCCAATTCCGTTTATCAGATTCTTCTCGCTCTATGGGGGCAAGTGCATGAATGCACTTTTCGTCGCTGCACTAGCGTGGACCCTCGCCACGTTCGCGACACGCGTGGAGGCCCAAACGGTGGGCCCAATTACGCTCAGCGGTATGAATTTGTGCGCGGACGTTGACTCTGCATCCACCACGGGTGGCGCCTCGGTCATCTCCTGGGGGTGCTCGGGCGGTGCAAATCAGCAGTGGCGGCCCGTACCTACCGGATCCCAGTTTCACTTCGTCAATCAAAACAGCGGCCTGTGCATGGACGTGACAGGAGAGAGCTTGACCGCTGGCGCCGCGATCATTCAGTGGGCGTGCAACGGTCAGACGAACCAGACATTCACCGCGAAGCCGCAAGGCAACGGCTACGCGATCGTTGCTGCGCACAGCGGCCTGTGTCTGGCGGCGCAGAGCCTGACTGGATGGGGGCAGCAAGTCCGACAGCAGGTATGCAATGGAAGCGCTCTGCAAACCTGGCAGTTGAGCGGTCTGAATGTGAAGACATTGCCGTCGAAGTGGTCGGCGCCTGTCGGGGTGCCAATGGTTCCCGCAGCGGCGGCCAATCTTCCCGATGGCAACGTGCTGGTGTGGTCGTCGGATATGCTTCTCGACTTCACCTCTGGTGAAATCACCCCGGGCAAGACGTACACCGCGGTCTTCAACCCGACCACAGGAACCAACAAGCAGGTGCTGGTCAGCAATACCGGGCACGATATGTTCTGCCCAGGTATCGCGAATCTGCCTGACGGCCGCTTGCTGGTGAACGGCGGATCGAGCAGTTCGAAGACGAGCATCTACACGCCGTCGACCGGTCAATGGTCGTCGAGCAACCTGATGAAGATCCCTCGAGGCTACCAGGGTACCGTCACGTTGAGCAATGGGAGCGTGTTCACTCTTGGTGGTTCATGGAATGGCGGCGAGGGTGGCAAAAACGGCGAAACGTGGACATCGGGTTCGGGTTGGCAACTCAACGGAGCGATACTCGCCGACTACATATTGACCCAGGACGCGGCAGGCATATTCCGCGCTGATAACCACGCGTGGTTGTTCGCGGTGTCCAATGGGCGGGTTTTCCACGCCGGACCGAGCCAGGCCATGCACTGGTTCGACACTGCGGGTAACGGCAACGTGACCGATGCCGGCAAGCGCGCGAACGATACCGATGCGATGAATGGCAACGCCGTCATGTATGACATCGGCAAGATTCTCGCTGTCGGCGGTGCTCCAAGTTATGAGCAGTCGAATGCGACTTCGAATGCCACGCTCATCGATATCAGTACCGGCACGGCGACCGCCACCGCGCTGCCTCCGATGAGCTATACGCGGGCATTCAGCAGCAGCGTTGTGTTGCCGAACGGGCAGGTCGTCGTGGTGGGCGGACAGGCGTTTGCGCAGCCTTTCTCGGACGACACTGCTGTGCTGACTCCGGAGTTGTGGGACCCGACGACGAAGGTCTTCTCGCAGCTCGCGCCGCAAGCCGTGCCGCGGACGTATCACAGCGTTGCGCTGCTGCTGGCGGATGGCCGCGTGCTGAGCGGCGGCGGTGGATTGTGTGGCGGCTGCGCGACTAACCACACAGACATTGAGATCCTCACACCGCCGTACCTGCTCAATGCGGATGGATCGGCTGCCACACGGCCGACGCTCAGTAACGTGCCGGCCGATGCACAGCTCGGTACTTCCATCGCCGTGAAAGCCAGCACTGGTGTCAAGGCGTTCGCGCTGATGCGTTTGTCGTCCAACACGCATGCTGTAAACAACGAGCAGCGACGCGTGCCGTTGAGTTTCACGGTAGGCACGGCTGGCGAATTCATTCTGAAGATTCCGGCCGATCCCGGTGTTGTCGTGCCGGGCTACTACATGCTTTTTGCGTTGAACACCAACGGCGTGCCGAGCGTGTCACGCACGCTGCGGCTGCACTGATGATTACGTCGACAACCTCGCGCCTGGCGGCTCGCTTGACGGTCTGCCTGGCGCTACTAAACATTCCGTATCTGGCGTATGCCGACCAGAGCTGCGCGCCGGGCGATATGGGCTGTGCGATTTTCAGCGGACAACGTGCCGCAGCGGCGCACCTGCGCGACGACAATCAACCGCTGCCGGAGTGGACTACGCGATGCGTCAACTGCCACACACGGACGGATCCATCGCCCGGCTTTGCGCCGCCGCTTACACGTGGCTATTTGCTCGATGCAAGAAGCCGTCGAGGCGGTCCGCCCAGTCGGTACGATCCCGTTGCGTTCTGTCGGGCGGTCAAGGACGGCATAGATCCGGCAAGCGTGGTGTTGCGCAAGTCCATGCCCCATTTCGAGCTATCGAGTGCCGAGTGCACAGCGCTTTGGCGCTTTGTCACCAACCAGTAGTGCATTCGGCACATTGCGTGCGCTCCGACCATTGCCCGACTTGCGGAGCGCAGCGGTGCAAACGTGGCTTTATTGCTTATGCGGCGCGTGCTCGAGCATCGCATCGGCGATTCGATCATTGCCGTTTTCCTTCAGCGCTTCAGCCGCGCCCTCAATGTCGCGAGCGTCCTTGTTCTGGCTTAGCTTGCTCTTGCCCACGAGACGGGTGATCTCGATCTCCAGGCCGACAATCGCTTTGAGCATGGTGTCGATATATTCGCTCGGCGCATCTCCCATTTTCCACGGGCGAGGCTGCCCCGCCTCGTGTGTGCGAGTCAGGCGCGCCACGACGCCGCGCACGTATTTTTCGTCGTCGCGAATCGTGATGCGGCCATGCGCGTGCACCACCACGTAGTTCCAGGTGGGCACCTGTCTGTGCGTTTCGTGCTTGCTCGGATACCAGGTCGGCGAAATATAGGCATCGCCTGCCTGAAAGACGACGAGCACTTCTTCGCCGTTGGCCACGTCCTGCCACAGCGGATTGTTCCGCGCGACGTGCGCGTGCAGGACGCCGAATTCGCCTTCTTCCGGCGCAACTTCGAACGGAATGTGATTCGCGTCCAGGCCGCTCGTGCCGTGGGTGATCAGCGTGCCGAAGGGGTTGTGCGCGATGAGCGCATGGAGCACGTCTTTGCGCGCTTCGTTGAAATGGGCTGGTACGTACATGGCTGCTCCGTTGAGTTTCTGTGCGCAGTGTGCGCCGAAACTCGTTTGGCCTGTAGAGCCAGCTTCGATCATTTTCATCAGGCCAGAGCCGGAGCGTGAACGGCGTTCGTCGGACGGCCTTCCGACTGGCCTGCGCTACCGCAGCGCGCGGAACTCCCGGCACAACTGGATGCCGGTGTTGCTCTGAGACGCAGTGCGTCCCAACAAATTGCGCGTCGTTCGGTGTGAACGGGAGGGCGATCCTTTGCCAAGGCGCGCTTCGCCATCTCGGTGCCGATTGCCCCCATGGTGCCCGTCGACATCTGGCGGCGGCTCGGCAAGCGGGCTTGTGCGCGCGTGGCGGCATTCCCGCCGGTTATGACGGCCCGAAGGGTGCGAGGCCGTTGCGCGAGGCAATCGCTGCGCACCTGCGCCGGTCGCGCCGGTGCGCAGCGATCGGCACAGTCGGCGGTTGCCTACGGTCGCACGACAATATAGGCGAGGTGTTTCGGCGTTCCTTTGCCACCTTGGCCGTTCACACGAGTCGGAACATTGAATCGGACGTTCAGCGCGTTACTGTCCCATTTCATTGTCACGTCCGCGGCGCGCTGAATGGAACCCGAAATTGCATCGATAACCTGAACAGACGGTTTTCCCGACGCAGGCGCTGCCAGGCCAGGCACGTTCACCGTGTGCCAGCCTGGCAGTGCCTCCACCTGTATGACGATCTGGTCGTCCGAGCGCAAGGCGGTACCCGACGCATCCGGACTGAAGTCCAGCTTTTGCGGAAAGCGTGACAGCACGCCACCAACGGTCTGATTCAACACGATCAGACTTTGGCCCGACACGTTGAAGGCTTGTGGCGGCCCTCGGCGTGTAAGCCGGAAGGACTCTACGCCTTCCCAGTGATACACCATCGAGACGTACTTGTCGCGGTTGTCCCAGTTCCGGTCGAGCGCCCACACGGCAAACTGAAAGAAGTAAGTCGGCAAGTAGTGAGTGTCGATCATGTAACGGTCGCCGATCTCGGTCTGCCACAAGCCACGCGCCGGCCCCCGCTTTATATAACGGTCGTAGAGTTCGTCGAAAGCATTGATCCAAAGATAGTGCGTGTCGAGATAGTCGACGCAATCGAGCATCCGCTCGTTGTACTTCGGACTCTTGTACTCGAGCCACTGAATGTAAGTTTCCAGGCCGCCCTGGTCCGGCCAGCCGCCGTACACGACGTACGCACCGTGGCGGCGGATAATCCGCGCCGCGGGAATGTGGATCTTCTCGACATAGTCCTGCATCGCCTGCTCATACGGACCTTTGTCCGGGTCCCTGATACCCGTTTTAGTCACTCCGTGCCAGAACGATGCCTGCGGCGAGCCGCCCGAAAGTTTCCCCGCCGCTTCATTCCATATCTGGAAAAACCGGACGTTGTACGGCGGCTTGGAGTATTTGCTGACCACGGCTTCCACATAGCGTTCCCATGGTTTCACGTCGACTGGCGCCGATTTGCTGTCGCCCCGCACGCTCGCATTCCAGAGCGCCGTATAGGCGAGTAGCAGCAGCGTGCGGATTCCATTCCGGTTGTTATGGAGGATAAGGGGCCCAAGGTCGACGTTGTTGTCATTCTCCGTCTTGTCGACACGCATTATGTCCGAGGGGCCATTCGGCTGGCCCGGTCCAACGGGTCCGCGTCCAAAGGTGAGGCCCATCTTCTTCCACATAGCCGTATCGATAGGCGAGCCGGCCCAGCCATTAGAACCCATCATGTCAGTGATTCTTGGCCCGGCAAACGGCGTTTCGGAAGCGCGCCGTGTCGCCGCGGATGCGACTGCCGGCCATAGCCCCTCCAACGACGTGCAACCAAGCGCCGCCAAAGTCCGAAGTGCGAGTCGTCTGCCATCGTTCGTCTTGTCGTGCATAAGCGTCACCTGAGGTCAAAGCTTGGAGTTGCGTCGGCACTATTGGCCGACATTCTTTTGCGATTGTGAGGATACCGTGCTGCCTGCGAATCCTATCTAAACGGGCCAAAACTGGCGCTCTAATGGCCTAATTGGCCGAATAAAGTTCGACTGATCCGGAGGTCCGTGCGAGTTCGAGCAGAAGCGATATCGACGCTACTTTTTCATAACCATTAATTCGTCAAAATTTACCATGCACCCGGGCTCCGTCGGAGAGCTTCCCGTCATAACGACGAGATGGTCGTCACGCAGGTCCGGTTCCCAATTCATTTCAGAAGACGGCAATGCGATCTGGCGCTTGCCGCACGTCGCGCGTACCGAGGCGACTGCGTTGTTGTAGTGAGCGCCCTTCAGGGCGAGGTAGCCCCCGACACTGACGAGAGCGAGGGTCGAGTTCATGATGCCCAAAGCAATTACTACTCTGAATAACCTACGGTTTGATGAGAAGCCCGCAACCACCAGAAACGGAACGACATAGAACATTGGCACGTAGCGCGCCCACCACGATTGCGGATGACTGAGAACAAGTACCAGAGTTGCAAGCAGATATATCTTTACGACATCGGCGTTCTTCCTTCGCCAGAAGAAGGAAGCCAGACAGGCGATCAGCATAATTCCGAAGAGCGGACCGAAGCCTGCAAAACGCATATCGGCCGTATGCATCGCGATGAATGCATCGCGCATTTGGGCCTTTGTGGGCGCGAAGATGGGCTCCGCTTCGCGGCAAGAACTGCAGTTATACGGTACGGAGAAATATGATAGAAGCAGCCTGTGCAGCGGGTTCATGGCAAGAAAATGCGGCGATGCCTTCTCTTCCATCACGTCGACCTTATCCTTCCCTAGAACGGGATAGAAGATGTGCTTGCCGGCAACGACGTTTTCAACGTACGGTGAGTAGCCGACGATTGCGACCGCAACGAAAGACCAGATAACCAATTGTCCGAATATGCCTTTGTACCGCCGAAAGAAGCTCGATCTTTCTCCGGTCACGATTGCCACCACAATGAATACGAATATGGATATCGATGCGAAGACAGGTCCCGTCAGCTTTGATGCTATCAGGAGCACGAGCGCGCCGCCGAGTTGTGCCTTCGAGTAAGGCAAGCGCTTGATGGCAAAGAGTAGATTGACGGAGAAAATGGTCCAGCAGTAGAAATGGGACGCGTCGACGTAAAACGTAGTAACTTGTCCGATCGCAACAGGATTGTAGATGCAGGTAGCGGCTCCCACCAGTGCGAGCCTGCTCGATATGCCTGCGGTCCGAAACAACTGCATCAGAGAATAAAGCGCAGGAACGCTAAGCAATAGAGTGAACGACTTCCCGCTGTTGAAGTGCCCCGTCAGGAGTTTTGCGGTGTATGCAAAGTATCCGAAAGACTTCGGATAATGCAGAGCCCAGAAAACGCCTCCCGGTTCTCGCGCTCCGATGACGCCATTCAACGCGTGGTCAAGCATCAAGGGCGTGGCGAGGTGGTAATTCAGGCCGTCGTAACTGAACTCTCGCAAGTGACCAAATGCCCACAACACGACCGCGATGAATAGAGCCGACAGGATTGTCGTGCGCCACTGGGCCTTCGACAGATAGCCCCATAGGATTGCGCCAGCCACAACAGAGAATCCGACGATGCCGGCCATGAGTGTGCTGTCGGTACCAGTGTTATACAAGATCGCTGCGTACAGTGACGAAGCGAATACAAAGACAACAATCTGGTCGCTCAATTGGGTCCAACGTATATGCTCAAAGGTGCGTTTCATTGTCGTAGACATAGAATGGCCTTCTTCCGGGATTGAAAGAATCGTGCAATGATCGACGCACGCCTGCCAGAGTCTCGAGCAACTCGATCTACGGGGCTGACGGTCCGCGCTACAAAGACGATATGACATGCCAGTTCAGTGCTGGCGATTAAGCGTGACGCTTGTCGTGCGCGTCCCTGATGGTGTCTATCGACAGATACGGCAGTGGCGAAACAACTCTGGCTGGTGCCGGGCGATGGAATTAGGTATCCAGATCGATTTTCGTCGTCGGCATCAAGTTGCTAACGGCCGCTGGAACCAGTTGTTGATTATCAGGATTTTTACTTTAGGGGACAAGGCGCAAGTCGCATTCTATGGAGATACATGTGGTGCACATCTGCGCAAACACGTCCGTTAAACGCGCCTTCCACGATATCGGCCATTATCACCACAGTTCATGCCGCCGCTTGGCGGAGACGACCCAGCCAATGCTACGCTTGACGCGTTGAGAATGAGCCTGCGTGAGCGTGACGCACCTTCGCCGTTCGATAAAAGTGATTATCCATCTCCGATGCACCCTCGAGCTAAACGAAGTCGCGTTATGAGTGTGATGGCCGCCAACTGAATACCGTCGACGCTGATCGTCAAAAAGGCGTCTTTGGCGGGCGATCTTTCATGGTGATCGTGCGATGGTGCGTTCGCCTATCTACCTGTCGGAGGACGCCGACAATAGCCGGATATCAACGGCGAACGTTCGTCGCTTTTCTTGCCTGATCTGGTGTTGATCAGATATTGATAACGATCGAGGTGACTATGATCGCTGTTCCTCTATGCGTTGATCTGGACGGCACTTTGACCGACAGCGACCTGCTTATTGAGTCGTTCCTTGCGCTCATAAAGCAAAACCCGTTATATCTGTTTCATTGCATCGCATGGCTGCTGCGCGGCAAAGGCTATCTGAAGGCTCAGATAGCTGCGCGTGTCACCATCGACGTATCGCTCCTTCCGTACAACGCACGCCTCGTCGAGTTTCTGAAACAGGAGCGCTCTAGCGGCCGTGATCTTTATCTTTGCACTGCCAGCGATCAACGGTTCGCTGAGCAGATTGCGTCGCACTTTGGTTTCTTCAAAGGTGTGATGGCAAGCAATGAAACGCACAATCTGTCCGGCACTAACAAGGCCGGAACCTTGACGGCGGAGTTTGGTGCGCATGGTTTCGACTATTGCGGTAATGCGCGCGCCGACGTACCCGTGTGGAAGCAGTCTCGCAAAGCGATAGTTGTCGGGGGTAAGAGCATTCAGGCCGCCGCGCAACGAGTGAATCAGGCAACCGTAATTTTCGACAGCAAGCGGTCATTCATCCGGTCGTCTCTTAAGGAGATGCGTGTCTATCAGTGGGTGAAGAACCTGTTGATCTTCGTCCCGCTACTTGCGTCGCATCGCTTCATGAATGTCGATGTACTCGTCGCTGACGGGATTGCGTTTCTTTCTTTCTGCTTCTGCGCGTCATCGGTGTACCTGCTGAACGACATGCTCGATCTGGATGCGGACAGGCGCCACAGCCGCAAGCGCCGGCGCCCGTTCGCTTCTGGAGAATTGCCGCTTTTGGCTGGCATTGGCCTGATGTTCGTCCTGCTGGCGGCGTCGGCGAGCTTGGCCATCATGCTGCCGACGCGATTCCAGCTTGCGCTAGCCGCGTATGTCGCGGTGACGCTCGCCTATTCGTTGCGTCTCAAGCGCGTGATGCTGGTAGACGTTTTCGTGCTGGCTGCGCTGTACACCGCCCGCATTGTGGCCGGCGGGGCGGCCGTGGACGTCGTGCTGTCGGACTGGTTGGTCATGTTTTCGGTGATGATCTTTCTCAGTCTGGCCATGGTGAAGCGCTACACGGAACTCGACAAGCTGCAACGTGAAGGCAAGGACTGTGCCGCGGGCCGGGGCTACTACACTGCGGACATGAGCATGGTGCGCTCGATGGGAACGGCAGCAGGCTACGTCGCGGTACTCATACTTGCTCTTTACATGAATTCAGCTGACGTGAACGTGCTGTATAGCCATCCGCACAGGCTGTGGATCCTGTTTTGCCTGCTGCTCTTCTGGATCAGCCGCGTCTGGATGGTCGCGTTCCGCGGTCAAATGCATGACGACCCGATAGTGTTCTCCATCAAGAACCGCGGGAGCCTATCGATCATCCTGCTCTGCGTGGTAGCAGTCGTTATTGCGATCTGAAATACGCGCAAGCATGTTGCAAGGTTCTTTCTTCTGACCGGTGTGGTCAGGAACAAGTGCCTTGCACGGGATCTCGATCCTTGTCCGGGTTCCCTCATAGAGGCAGGCGACCACTCGGTTGTTATCAATTCGCTCGCGGAGAATAAACAAGAGACATCGCGGCTCACGTCAATCGCTGTGCCAGTCTTCGGGCTGCAAGAAAGCGCGAAGCGCAGTGGGCGTAGCGACGGAGCAGGCGCTCTGCAAAAAGACGCCACGTCGCCGATCACGATCTGATTTTCCCGCGCCGCCGGATTTCAGCAGCCGTAAAAACCACCTGGGTAAGTTTCGGTACGGCAGCAATCGGTACACGTGAGTCGGGCGGGCACGACAACAGGCGTGCCGTATTCGGCGAAATGTCCCCGGGCGCCCGCGCGGCTTCTTCGCGAGCGCAAACGCAACTGCCTTACATGCAACCGTCCGCGCAGTGAGCGGAACCGACCGGCCAGCCAAAACTGTCGGTGATCAGGAGCGATGGCGGGGTGTCGTCTTCACAGGTCGCCGAGCATGATCAACCACAGCGTTTACCCTTGATCCAACGGCGATTGCTAATTTTTGCGGAGGGTGGGCCGAGAAGCGGCCGACAGTCAGTGCAGAGCGTTCGCCCGAGCGGTACGACGGACCTTCTTCTAAGTCATTGTTTTAACAGGGAACTGCGTGCCGTCGCGGCGTCCCAATATGAGTCGCCACCTCGAACCTGAGTGAGCGATTTTCGAAGTTCAGCGAATCTCGACGCCGCCCCACATCCCTTCTTGAATTTGTCACCACCCGTCCATATAATTAGCACTCGCTGCACGAGAGTGCTAACAACTTCGCCGGTTGGCTCGGCCAGCCGGGTTTTCCAAGCGTTCTTCAGTCTCAATCAAGAGAGGAGTATGTATGAACCTTCGTCCTTTGCATGATCGCGTGATCGTCAAGCGTCTGGATCAAGAAACCAAGACCGCGTCGGGCATCGTGATCCCCGAAGCCGCAGCAGAAAAGCCGGATCAGGGCGAAATCCTGGCGGTCGGCCCGGGCAAGCGTGACGACAAGGGCGCCGCAATCGCGCTCGACGTGAAGGTTGGTGACCGTGTCCTGTTCGGCAAGTACGCAGGCCAGACCGTCAAGGTCGACGGCAACGAACTGCTCGTGATGCGCGAAGAAGACATCATGGCCGTGGTGCAGAAGTAAGCGCAAGCCGCTACTTCCGGTTATATCCCAAGAATTCAAGGAGTTAGAAGATGGCAGCTAAAGACGTCGTATTCGGTGATTCCGCCCGTGCCAAGATGGTCGAAGGCGTGAACATCCTCGCGAACGCTGTGAAGGTCACGCTGGGTCCGAAGGGCCGCAACGTTGTCCTGGAACGCAGCTTCGGCGGCCCGACGGTCACCAAGGACGGTGTGTCGGTCGCAAAAGAGATCGAACTCAAAGACAAGCTCCAGAACATGGGCGCGCAAATGGTCAAGGAAGTGGCTTCCAAGACCAGCGACAACGCAGGTGACGGCACCACGACCGCAACGGTTCTGGCTCAGTCGATCGTCCGCGAAGGCATGAAGTACGTTGCATCGGGCATGAACCCGATGGACCTGAAGCGCGGTATCGACAAGGCTGTGACGGCCGCGATCGAAGAACTGCGCAAGATCAGCAAGCCGTGCACGACGAACAAGGAAATCGCTCAAGTTGGCGCGATTTCGGCAAACAGCGACTCGTCGATCGGCGATCGTATCGCTGAAGCAATGGACAAGGTCGGCAAGGAAGGCGTCATCACCGTCGAAGACGGCAAGTCGCTGCAAGACGAGCTGGACGTTGTCGAAGGTATGCAATTCGACCGCGGCTACCTGTCGCCGTACTTCATCAACAACCCGGACAAGCAAGTTGCCGTGCTCGAGAACCCGTTCGTGCTGCTGCACGACAAGAAGGTTTCGAACATCCGCGATCTGCTGCCGGTTCTGGAGCAAGTCGCCAAGGCTGGCCGTCCGCTGCTGATCATCGCAGAAGACGTCGAAGGCGAAGCACTGGCAACGCTGGTGGTGAACAACATCCGCGGCATTCTGAAGACGGTTGCCGTGAAGGCTCCGGGCTTCGGCGATCGCCGTAAGGCCATGCTGGAAGACATCGCGATCCTGACCGGCGGCCAGGTCATCGCTGAAGAAACCGGCCTGACGCTCGAAAAGGCAACGCTGGCCGAACTGGGCCAGGCGAAGCGCATCGAAGTGGGCAAGGAAAACACGACGATCATCGACGGCGCTGGCGAAGCTGCGAACATCGAAGCGCGTGTGAAGCAGGTCCGCACGCAAATCGAAGAAGCTACGTCGGACTACGACCGTGAAAAGCTGCAAGAACGCGTTGCCAAGCTGGCAGGCGGCGTTGCAGTGATCAAGGTCGGCGCTGCGACCGAAGTCGAAATGAAGGAAAAGAAGGCACGTGTCGAAGACGCACTGCACGCAACGCGCGC
This sequence comes from Paraburkholderia kirstenboschensis, assembly GCF_904848585.1. Classification (GTDB taxonomy): domain Bacteria; phylum Pseudomonadota; class Gammaproteobacteria; order Burkholderiales; family Burkholderiaceae; genus Paraburkholderia; species Paraburkholderia kirstenboschensis. The sequence goes on along the minus strand of NZ_CAJHCR010000006.1, from coordinate 240,349 downwards.
AGCTGTGGAAGAAGGCATCGTTGCTGGCGGCGGCGTTGCGCTGATCCGCGCACGTACGGCGATCGCCGGCCTGAAGGGCGCTAACGCCGATCAGGACGCAGGTATCAAAATCGTCCTGCGCGCAATGGAAGAGCCGCTGCGCCAGATCGTCACGAACGGCGGCGAAGAAGCCAGCGTCGTGGTGGCGGCAGTTGCTGCTGGCCAAGGCAACTACGGCTACAACGCAGCAACCGGCGAGTACGTCGACCTGGTTGACGCTGGTGTCGTGGACCCGACGAAGGTCACGCGCACGGCGCTGCAAAACGCAGCATCGGTGGCAGGTCTCCTGCTGACGACCGACGCAGCTGTTTGCGAACTGCCGAAGGAAGACGCACCGATGCCTGGCGGCATGCCCGGCGGCATGGGCGGCATGGGCATGGACATGTAATTTCATGTCCGCTCCCCGTTGCGCCTCGCACAGAGGTTCGATCGGGAGCCCATGGAAAAGCGCGCCGCGAGGTGCGTTTGCCAAAGAAAAAACCCGCAGAAATGCGGGTTTTATTATGGTCGGGACGTTCACAAGCTCAAAAGTTAGAATTCTGGATCGTCTACGCTCACGTCAAGGTTACTCAAACACATCGTCACATGTGAAGGGCAGCTTGAAACCGCGGAGGAACCGCTATAAGCATCGAATAATGTCCCGGTGGAACGTCCTCGGCGGTCACCACTTTGTGCGTACGTCCCGCAAACATTTCCGTGAAGTTGAAAATGCGCCGGATAAAAGTGTTTCGTGACCCTGTCCCGCTCTGATGCCAGCAGAATTTGTATCCCAGGTCTCGCAATATTGAAATTGACTCCGAATCTCCTTCTTTGAAGTCACTTTCGTGCTGCTCCAATACGATCAGTGGCCAGTGCTTCGTTATAGTGCGCAAGCCGCCCTGCAGTACCTTGGGTTCGAAACCCTCGACATCCATTTTTATAAAGCAAAGCCCTTTGTCGCGATAGTCGAGATTATCCAGCCTGTCAATCTGCACATCGACGCAGTTTGCGTCGGCATCGGCCCCAAGCTGGTCCGTGACGATGGCCGATTCGCCCATGTTATCGGGCACCTCTGACAACCTGAATGTTCCTTTCTTGTCCCCAAGACCGATGTTGAATGCTTTGATCTTCTTCCGGAAACTCACATTGAATTCGAGCAAATAGAAAATCGACGGATTTGGCTCGAAGCAATACACCTCGTCGAATATGTTCGAGAAATAAAGGCTATGGTTGCCAATATTGGCGCCGATATCTAACCCGATGCCCGCACGGAAAACGTCGTGCAAAGGTTCGAGGAAGCTGAACAGCACGTCGAGCTCTTCCTGCTCATAGACCCCGAAAACATGGATAAATCCGCCAATATGTTCATTCGCGAATACGGCCATCTTGTGACCTCTCGCGCGTAGATGCTTCTCCGCAAGCCCGTTGAGCCTATGAAACGATAGCCGGTCGACTACATAACTGAAATTCCTGGCGCTAACGCGCTTCGCCAACACTTTCTTTGGAAGGAAGGGCTGCGAAGCAGGCACGGTTTGCGAATCGATATCCATTGTGACTCCAAATATAGATGCCAGGGCGTCTGCGTTGCCCGCAGACTGTATGTAACACTCGCTTTGCCGTAGTAGCCGCCTGTGCGTCGACCGTGTTCGGACACGCCTCGTCACACGTCATTCGCTAATGGCCCTTTTCGGAGGATGTTAGGTGGCAGTTCGGCGAAAAAGGCCAGTGCGGCGCAAAGTCGGGCGATACAGTCGCAAAATGCTGAATAACAGCGGATTTCGCCTCAGGCGCTTGATCCGATCTGCGTCTGTTGGCTGGTGCGCGCTGCCTGCTCAGCACGGATGCGTTGCCTCGGCCGGGCATCGACGATATGCCAGCGCGGCCGGAATTGTCGTCGACGAGTGACGAAGACGCCGTCCGCGTCGAAGTCAGGTTGTTGGAGGCAAGAATCGTGGTGCCGTATGCGACCGCGATCGCTGCTGTTGTTGTGTCTTTCTTTCAGTACACGGCGCGGGGTCCGGGATTGTGCCCGGAGCGTTGGCGCGACCGGGCAAATAGGCGTAATCGAAGGGGCGAGTCCGACGGTTAGCGCGCTCATGTACAAAACATCGGGCTCTTGCCACGGTCGCCGGCGATCGCAACGGCCGTTCCGGCAAAGTAGGGAAATGTGCGACTCACGGCGCTGCGGAATAACGCGCTCTAAGGGGTAGCGTAGAAATGCGAACGTCGCCTCTTCGTTAGGCGAAGAGGCGACGTTCGTTTTACAGCTGGATCAAGCAGATTCGAATGCTAAGCGCTCTGCACTTAATTGTCCGGGTGGGCGGACGTGAACGCAGTGAAAGCATTGTAGGGCTGACTGATCGGCGTACCGTTGATCATGATGCCGTAGGTGTTATTGCCACTATCGAGCACGTAATACATCACCGACTGGATGTTGTGCGTTTTGCGCGCCGCATAGAACTCGGTCAGCTGCGACGTGATGTAGCTCGCACGGGAGCTTTCCGTCTCTTCCGGACCCGTGTTCCATTCGGTGATCATGAACGGCACGCCATAGCGAGCCTTGCAATACGTCGGCAAGTCGAACGCCGGACCCTTACCGTCGCTGCCAATGGCGAAAATGTCGCCATACGCAGCGTAGTTGTGCCACGTGGTAATGTCCCAGCGCAACGGCTGGTGGCCGCTGGTGCCGTCGGGTTGCATTCCTTCCCACAGCGCGTCTGCCGCGCCGATGTCCGCCACGCAGAAGTTGATACCGCATTTGGCCGTTGGCTGGATCGACTTCACACCGTCGATCATGCCGCGCATTGCACCGCGCATGATCGGCCAGTTGGTGTTATTGAAGTCCACGGCCAACGCGCCGGCGTACGAGAAGTCAACTACGGTGGCGTCCTGGCGCGTCAGTTCGTTGCCGCATTCGTACATCGTCACGCCATACGGCGCCAGTGCTGTGGCGATCGTCTTCGCACCTGCCATGTTGTCCAGGTAAGCCGCAACTTCGTTCGCGTAGAGCCTACCGTTGGCATCCGTGACGCCTTGGTTGATCAGCACGAACAGCTTGAGGCCGGCACTTTGGAAAGCCTGCGCGATCTTGGTCACTGCGTAGATCTGATTCGGTTGGGCCGTGCAACCTACGCGATATGTCGTGCAGCCCATGCCCTTGACGAGCGATACGAGCTGGGCTGGGGTGTAGGTGTAGTCAAAGTGTCCGTTGACACCGTAGAACATGCCGGCAGCAGGCGCCGCAGCAATGCGCGGGTCGGACGAGGGCAGCCATTGCGCTTTCAGGTTCCGCTGGTCTACGTTCACATAGAACTGACCACCCGTGCCGCAAAGCCAGATCTTGCCGCCGTACCAGAGGACCAAGGACACGTTGTACGTGTTACCCACGGTTGCGCCGTTGCGGTAGACCACGCCATTCACAAGCGTCCATACGTCGTTCGCTCTGTCGATGATGTAGGGCGAAGCGGGCAGCGTGGTGCCTTCAGCCGACGTGCCTCCCATGCGGGGGTCGAGGGACGCTACCCATCCGGACCCGTTCCACGCGTAGTACTGGCCGCCGGTGCCGCAAGAATAGATGGTGTTGCCGTAGTAACTGATCAGCGTTACGTTGTAGGTATTGCCGGCTTTCGCGCCGTTCCTGTACACCACGCCGCCTGATAGAGTCCAGACCGCGCCGGTGCTGTCTGTGATTGAGCTTGCCGGAGGAATGGCGGTGCCGTTTGCAGAAGCGGCGGCATGCGCTTTGGCCTCCGTAGCGGCCGATCCACTGCTGTTGTCGCCACCGTCTGCGCCGCCGCCACCACACGCGCTCAACAGGTAGCTTCCACCGATAGCCGCAAGGCCGCTAATAAATTGACGTCGTTTTAGCATGGTAAATAATTCCGCTGTCGAGAAAAAATCTCGATAAGAAACCCCAAATGTTTATGGCGCTTCGAGTAAATAGATGCGCGCCAATCAGGGCACGCGCTAGTTAGGTCTACTGACGGACGAGCAAATTATTTTGCTTCTTTTGAATGGAGCAGTGCCGTTCGGTAAGCTCAAGTGAAACGTTTGCTGACGCGAATATCCTTAGAGCGGATAGATCCGCGACTAATGAAGCACTCACTAGCGCGCCATTAATTACAGGCGAACGGACGCCGACCCGAAGATGGTCGAAGACCCTGTCGTGTTTAAAGCAAACGTTCGCTACAAGCGTGAGCAGCCCGCTCGATTCGGTAACTTGTACAGCGATTTCTTGCAACTACGGTAGTGGGCACCCGGCTTGGCGGTCGAATGCGTTACGAGCAGTTCGACTACGCCGAAAAGCCTGCGTAGCCCTAATAAAGTCCAAACAGGAATTACTTGGCGCGTTTAACGGTTGAACGGCAGCAGGGGGAAGTCATCCGTTAGGACGCCTAAAAAATTCCGAACGACATATTCCTGCACGGTGTAGACGTTGATTCCAATTCAGCATCAGGGGTCGAATGATCTGCCCACGGTGTGTCTTCCACCCTTTTTAGCGGCCCCAAGCATCCAGGACCCCTTACCGCCGGTGCTCGCAAACGTTTCACCCGAGACGCGCACGGCAGCGATCGGCAAAAAATCCATACTTGCTGGGCGACCGGGGTAAATAATACCCGTAAGGCGCGGAAATCTATAGTAAATTTCGCCGACCTCGGCCACATAGCAAGATCTTTTCGGCCAATTTCGCGACTCGCGAACGTCTTATGCTTTCTTCGGTTAATTACGGGATATCCCTGCTGATCTTTTCGGGACTCGACCCTTTTATAGTACTGCTTAAATGTGCGGCCACGAGAATAGCCGTCGCCCCTGGCCTCCCCGCAACGACGGTTTTCGACTTTGTCGGACAGCAAGGACGCCCGCGCCTCGTCCTGAACGGACATCGATCTGTGTCGTTCACCGTTGCCGCGCAATGCACCTCTAAGAGGACGATGCTGATCTTCGCGGAGGCCGTGATCATTCCAATCTCACGCGACGCGACGGTCATTTGTGGGCCGGTTATTTTTTATCGTGAACTGAAGCTTCGGCGCGAGCGCTTAGGAGTTCGCAATTTTTACCGAATCAATTCAGGAGAAAACAATCGATGGTTTTAAACCCTGGTTTCATCGATGCATTAATGTGGAAATGGCCGGCGCAACGTGTATGTGACGAACGCTTATTATTGAATGGACTGCTAACCGATTCTACGATACGCCAAACCTATTCCGCTTCTCTCACCCTTTGACCGGGCCGACAAAGCGCGTTTCTGCGGCGTTGTCGCCGTTCAATCACTAAATCAAACTAGCCGAAGCTTGTCGGTTGAGCGCTTTATTCCGACAAGATAATGTCCGAGATGGTCGGAAAGAAGGCGGAGATCGATCAATATCAGATTTTTTCTGCACCGCCGAAGTCAATTTAAAATTGCGCCATCGCGCGACCGTCGGTTTGTAATGCCCGACCTCGCGCCATCTCGCAACACGTGAGCCTCTCTGTGCATTCAGTGTGCCGGGCCCAATGATAGATTTGAACGGCAAGCCGTAAGACGATCTGACATGCGGGCAGGTGACGCCTTAATGCTTTAGAAGCATCGAGAGGCTGGAATCCCCACAAATGAGCCGCATCGCGTGAGTTGCAAGCGTCGGCCGATATATCGGCTGAACCCGGCGTCTCGGCGAGCAGAGAATGGGGCGGCATAGGCAGAGCGCATCGTCACCACCTCAGAGCTGCAAGTGTCATGACGATATAGGATCAATGCTCACTTTAAGCTCGGAGAGCCACCATCTGCCGTTCGGGCGTAAGCCAACGTTAGTACTGCCGATGTCGCCAACACAGCGATTGGCAAAACATTTATGCGAGAAGCGCAAGACAGTTCTCACGCAAGTACGCGACGATGTCTGCAACGCTCTCACTCGGCGTCAACGTTGCAGTGTCGATCACGAGATCCGGATCGAGCGGTACTTCATAGGGCGCTGATACGCCGGTGAACGACGCAATCTCGCCGGCCAGAGCCTTTGCGTAGAGACCTTTGGGGTCGCGGCGCGCACATATTGCGAATGGTGCCGACAGGTAAGTCTCAATGAAATTGCCGGCGCCCACGATATCGCGCGCCATCGCCCGGTCGGCCTGCATCGGCGAGATGAGTGCGGTAATAACGATGAGGCCTGCGTCGTTCATCAACTGGGCGACATGTGCGACGCGACGGATGTTTTCGTGGCGGCCCTGCTGGCTGAAGTCGAGGTCGCTGCCCAAGCCGTGGCGAATGCTGTCGCCGTCGAGTACGTAGCAGGCCAGGCCTTGCGAAACGAGTTGCCGTTCGAGTTCGGACGCAATGGTCGACTTGCCTGCTCCCGGCAGGCCGGTCAGCCAGATCGTGAGAGGCTTCTGACGGAGGAGTCGCATCCTGTCCGCAAGCGTGCTCGCGCCGTGGATGGGCTGCACAAGGCCGCGGGGCAGTTCCATGGTCATGTTCCAGAAGGACTTAAACGCAGTGTCAGCGTTGACGACATACGCCACGCGTCGTGGCAATGCCTCGGCGGAGTGGGCGAGTGCGACGTGGAAGCCGTCGGGCGCGCCAGGCGGCGTTACGCGGGAGCGCTATGCAATGACTAGATGGGGCATGGAGGGATGATTCGGCGGGAGCACCTCCGTGTTCCTCGGAATTTGCTCAAGAAGCCTGCTACGAGCGACATAGCGATTGCAGGCGCCTGGTTTGCACGAGGCGCGCCAACGCACCACACGCACCACACGCACCACACGCGCCACACGCGCCACACGCGCCACACGCGCCACACGCGCCACACGCGCCACACGCGCCACACGCGCCACACGCGCCACACGCGCCACACGCGCCACACGCGCCACATCCGCGCACAGTCACCCCGACGTACCTCAGTGCCTCGCTTCCCCAGGCGCCGCGTCCTTGCCGGCAGTGGGCGGCGTGTCGTCGTCGCTGCTACGAGCCCAGAAGAACCGGTCCGGCATATACGCGCCCATGCCCGGTCGGAACGCGGCGCGCACCGCCTGGTACAGATACTCCTGAGCCTCGCGAACGGCCTCCGCCGGTTCCTGACCATTGGCGAGGAGTGCCGCGATGGCCGAGCCGAGCGTATCCGTCAAGCCCATGATGCGATGGCTGCCGCGGTCCCACATGTCCTGGCGCAACTGGCCGTCTTCGCTGAAAAGCGTATTGACCAGCCGGTGCGTGCCGGTTTCCGTCGACAAAATGTATTCGCAGCCCTGCGACAGCAGATGTGAGATCGCCGCGTCGAGGCTCGGCGCTTCGGCGTCGCCGTCTGGCTGAGCGAGGGCGAGCAGTGTGGCCGAGTCGGCGACCAGCAAGGTGGTTTGCGGCGCGAGCAGGTCGGCAATGGCTTCGCGCAGTTCGTCGGCGGCGAGCACGTGCTCGTCGTCGAGTGTGAAGTCGGGGGCGAGAATCAGCGGAATATCGTCGTAATCGGCTACTACTTCGGCGATCGCGCTCACTACTTCCGCGCGCGTGCAGGCGCCCACCTTGAACGCTGCAATCGGCATGTCCTCGAGCAGCATGCGCGCCTGGGTCGCTACAACCTCTGGGTCGAGCCCGTTGACTTCGTCGCAGCTCGCCGAGTCGCGCACTGTATAGCCGGTAAGCACGGAGACGCCATGACAGCCCATGCTGGCAAGTGTCATCAGGTCGGCTTGCAGGCCAGAGCCGCCGGTAGGATCGGAGAGGCCGAAGGTGAGGACGATCGGGGGCGTGTCGCTGGGCATGAAGATTTACAAAGGAGCGGTATTTTTGGCGCGGTGAGTGCGCAAGCGGCTCAATTATGCGTCCTAAAACGGCGCAGGGGCGTTTTTTCGCATCGCGGGTGGCTTCGCTCCCGGCTTCTGGGCTAACCCGTGGCGCGACGCCGCACGCAGCGGCACTTTTCCCATCCAGCATTGCCGAAGGTCGTTGCACAAAGGGACAGGGCTTTTGCCATTGCTAGGCATTGGGGCGGCAACACGGTACCATCATGGCTCCTGTTTCCCCGGACTTCACGACGCGATACAAGAATGGAATATCAAAGCTGGATGTGCCTGATTTGCGGCTGGATTTACGACGAAGAAGCCGGTTTGCCGGACGAGGGCATTGCGCCGGGCACGCGCTGGGAAGACGTTCCCATCAACTGGACGTGCCCCGAGTGCGGCGCGCGCAAGGAAGACTTCGAGATGGTCCAGATCTGAAGTCGAACGGCGGCCGGCGTCGCCCCGCCGAGGTGTGGCATCGCGCCGGAACGTCCTCGTGCTGGCCGTGTCCCAACCGCAGGTTGACGTTGCGTAGTCTGTCATGGCGCATTGGTCGTTCTGCATTTGTCCCTGTGCAGCTGTCATCGCGCATTTGTCATTGTTCAGTTGCCGGTCCGCGCGTTAGGCGCTCAGTCTGCGCGCGGCGCCCAACGGCGGCCCGCCGACTTTCCGTCGCCAACTCATGACTCTTCGATCCGCAGCACCTGTTTCCTTCGACGCATTGCCCAACCCGCGCGGCGGCGCTGTTCGCCCGGCGGAACTTGCGCTGGCCGAAGCGCTGCTGGCGTTCGAGCAGCACACCGGCTGCACCACCGCGCTTGTGCGCGCCTCGCACGCACTGCGCAGCGCGGGCTGGCTGAGTGCCACGCGTTTCGCCGACGCGCTCGTGCGCCTTTCGCCGCTGGCCGCAGGCGATCCGGCCGAGGCCGAGAACGTGCGGCCGGCGTTTGGCGCCGCGCTACGCGACTTTCGTGCGGCGCTCGAGCGTCACAATCTGCGCGAGCTCGCCTGCTCGCCCACGCTCTTTAGTCATTACCGCGAGTTGTGTGCCGATCTCGGCGAACACACAACTGCTTCTCCGGTGGCTTTCGAAGACCTCGCGCTGACCGCGCGGCCCGTGCCGCCCGTTTCGTTTCATGCACAGTCGGCCGAGCAGTTGGCTCATCTGCGTGCGCGCTACGAACGCGCGCTGCTCCCGGTGCTGCGCTCGCAGCCGGATACCGGCAGCGTGGCGGCGCGCGCGGCCACCAACGCCGCGCTCGACGAACTCGACGCGGTGTTCACCGAGCTCGCCGGTCCAGATCCCTATGACTTCTGGCGTCTTGCCAAGGCCTGCGCCCGTGCATTGCGGGTCAGCGGACGCGCGGCGGGTGAGCCCGACGCGCGGCGTTTTTACGCGCGTTGCAATCTCGCGCTAGCCGATCATGCGCGCGGCATCGAGCGCGCGCAGCGCTCGCTGGTGCGAGCTACCCTCGCGCTGCTGTGGCGCGATTACGCACTGTTCGGCGCCGCCGCAGAAGACGCCGATCAGGTCGAGGTGCTGCACGACTACGGCTTGACCGTCGATTGGCACGTCGCGGGCACGCAGGCATCGGAAATGCTTTGGGAAGCCGGAGCGGTGGAGGCGCAGTCGTTCGGCGCGCACACTTCACTGACACGCGAACTTGGTGTGCTGAGCGTCAACGCGCATGCGTACGAGGATTTTCTACAAACGGCCGACGCCGCGATCTCCGCGCTTGCCGAACACGCGCGGGCCGCGGACCAGCCTGAGAAGGCCGATCCGAGCGAAGCGCTGCAGGCTGGCGACGCCGCGTACCGGCTCGGGTCCGCAGCTTGCGCGCTCGGCCTCGGCCATGTCGCGCTCCTAGCCGATGCGCTGGGACTCGCGTGGCGCCGTCGCGCTCATGCCGGCGTGTCGACGCCTGCGGTGCGTGCTCACGTGATCGTCGACGCACCTGCGGCCAGTGCGCTGGAAGGCGCGGCCGAGGCATTGCGCGCCACGCTGCACAAGGTGGCGGCGGGCGTGGCGCCGCCGGCCAGCGGCGCAGCGCTGAGCGCGCTTACGCGGTCGATCGAGCAGGGCGGCGCGTAACGCGCGTCAGGAGCGCCAGGGCCGCGCAAGAAGCGCATCAGGTAGGCAACTACGCAGGCGAGCCCGCAAGCAGGCGCGCAGGCCCAAACTGCACCGTGGCAAGGCCCGCGTGCGTGATAGAGTGCAACATGAATCGCCGTCGATGGCTCGCGGCACGCTCCATGACTCGCGTCGCCGTTCCACGCTCGAAGCCCGCCATCCTGCACCGTCTTTGCTAAAATCCGAACTATGTCCAAGAGTACCGATCGCATCAATCTGACCAACCAGTTCCTGATCGCCATGCCCAACATGGCGGATCCGACGTTTTCAGGAACGGTGGTCTACCTTTGCGATCACAGTGAGCGCGGCGCGCTCGGCCTCGTGATCAACCGGCCGACCGATATCGATCTGGAAGCGCTCTTCAGTCGCATCGACCTCAAGCTCGAAATCGAGCCTCTCCTTCATGTTCCCGTGTATTTCGGCGGCCCGGTGCAAACCGAGCGCGGCTTCGTGCTGCACGACCCGAAAGACGGCAACACTTATACGTCGTCCATGTCGGTGCCGGGCGGTCTCGAAATGACCACGTCGAAAGACGTGCTCGAGGCGGTTGCAAGCGGCACGGGTCCCGAGCGTTTCCTGCTCACGCTCGGTCACGCCGGCTGGGGCGCGGGTCAGCTTGAAGAAGAGATTTCGAAAAACGGCTGGCTGACGGTCGAGGCCGATCCGAAGATCGTGTTCGACGTGCCCGCCGAAGAGCGCCTCGAAGCCGCGCTCGCGCTGCTCGGCATTTCGCTGTCCATGCTGTCGGGCGAGGCCGGGCACGCATGAGAGGCGCCGCATGAGCCTGCCGGCCGGACGTGAGGCGACGCTGCTTGCGTTCGACTACGGTGAAAAGCGCATCGGCGTGGCGGTCGGCAATTCGCTTACGAAGAGCGCGCGGCCGCTCGTGATCGTGCAGAATCGCAGCCGCGAATATCGCTTCGCAGAGGTCGGCAAACTGATCGCCGAATGGAAGCCGGACGCGCTCGTCGTCGGCTTGCCGATGCATCCGGACGGCACGCCGCACGAAATGACGCGACTCGCCAAACGGTTCGGCAATCAATTGAACGGCCGCTTCAATTTGCCCGTCACGTGGATCGACGAGCGTTATTCGTCGGTTGAGGCAAAGTCGGGTATCCGCGAGGGCAAGGGCCGTGCCGACATGCTCGACGCCGAAGCCGCCAGCATCATCCTTCAGCAATATCTAGACGGACTTTCCGACCATCATGAGTTCCATTGACGCCGAAGCGCTTTATCGCGCGCTGCTCGACCAGATTCGCGCCGCCTATGGCGACGAGTTCGGTGCGGCACAAAACGGTGCCGAGGGCGCCGTGCTCGCCGGCATTTACAGCGGCGGCGCGTGGCTCGCCGAACGGCTCGCGCATGATCTGAAGCTGGCGAGTTTCGGCGTAGTGAATGTCGCACTGCATCGGGACGACTACGCGAAGAAAGGTCTGCACTCGCAGGCGAGCCCGACCTCGCTGCCTTTTTCCGTCGACGGCCGCCGCATCGTGCTGGTCGACGACGTGCTGTACACCGGCCGCACGATCCGCGCAGCGCTCAATGAGCTCTACGACTACGGCCGCCCGGCGGCGGTCGAACTGGCGGTGCTCGCCGATCGCGGAGGCCGCGAGTTGCCGGTGGCGGCGCGCTTCGTCGGCGGCGTGGTGGATGTGCCCGCGGACGCGACGCTGGTGCTCGCGCGCGAGGAGAGCAGCGCAGGCCAGCCGCGTTTCACTTTTCACACCGAAGCCCGCGCCGATTGAGCGCGGCATCCGGGTGCGAGTGCGCACGCACCGCCAGTCGCAGCCCGCCGCACACACGTTGAAGTCCGTATCTCCAGCAGGTAACTCATGAACACCGCGAACCAGGCCTCTCACGACCAAGCCGACAGCGCCACCGAGCGCTTCCGCTACGGCTTCCTGAAGGGCAACCCGCAGCTCACGAAAAACGGCGAGCTCAAGCATCTGTTGTCGATTGAAGGTTTGCCGAAGGCGATCGTCAATCACATCCTCGACACGGCGAGCCAGTTCGTCAGCGTGACGGATCGCGAGGTCAAGAAGGTCCCGCTCCTGCGCGGCAAGTCGGTCTTCAATCTGTTCTTCGAGAATTCGACGCGCACACGCACCACGTTTGAAATTGCCGCGACACGTTTGTCGGCCGACGTGCTGAATCTGAACATCAACGCTTCGTCCACGAGCAAGGGCGAATCGCTGCTCGACACGATCAACAATCTGTCGGCGATGCACGCCGACATGTTCGTCGTGCGTCATGCGTCGAGCGGCGCGCCGTATCTGATCGCCCAGCACTGCGCACCGCACGTGCATGTGATCAATGCCGGCGACGGCCGTCATGCGCACCCCACTCAGGGTCTGCTCGACATGTACACGATCCGCCACTACAAGAAAGACTTCACGAATCTGCGTGTGGCGATTGTCGGCGACATTCTGCATTCGCGAGTCGCGCGCTCGGACATTCACGCGCTGACCACGCTCGGCGTGCCGGAAGTGCGCGCCATCGGCCCGCGCACGCTGCTGCCGGGCGGCCTCGAACAGATGGGCGTGCGCGTGTTCCACAACCTCGACGAAGGGCTGAAGGACGTCGACGTGATCATCATGCTGCGTCTGCAGAACGAGCGAATGAGCGGCGCGCTGTTGCCGTCGGCGCAGGAGTATTTCAAGAGCTGGGGCCTGACGCCGGAGCGGCTCGCGCTCGCCAAGCCCGATGCAATCGTGATGCACCCAGGCCCGATGAATCGCGGCGTCGAAATCGATTCGCAGGTGGCCGACGGTCCGCAATCCGTGATTCTGAATCAGGTGACGTTCGGCATTGCAGTGCGCATGGCGGTGATGGGGATCGTCGCCGGCAATAACGATTGATCCGGCAAACGCATGCGTGCGGACGCAGAACGACGCACGCGCGGCAGACAACGCAGAACCTGGCCGAATCCGGCTGAAACATTAAGGCAGCGCATGACGATTCATATTCAAGGCGGCACGCTGATCGATCCGGCAGCAGGCACGGAACAGCAGCAGGACGTTTTCATCGAGGCGGGCAAGATCGTCGCGCTCGGCAACGCGCCCGCCAATTTCGAGGCGACACAAACCATCGACGCGCGCGGTCTGCATATCGCACCCGGTCTCGTCGACCTGTCGGCGCGTCTGCGCGAGCCGGGCTATGAACACAAGGCCACGCTCGAATCGGAAATGTCCGCGGCGCTTGCTGGCGGCGTCACGAGTCTCGTTTGTCCGCCGGACACCGATCCGACGCTCGACGAACCCGGCCTCGTCGAAATGCTGAAGTTTCGCGCGCGTAATCTTGACCAGGCGCATGTCTATCCGCTCGGCGCGTTGACGGTCGGTCTGAAAGGCCAGGTCATCACCGAAATGGTCGAACTCACGGAAGCCGGCTGCATCGGCTTTTCGCAGGCCGACTCGCCGGTGGTGGATACGCAAGTGCTGATGCGCGCGCTGCAATACGCGAAAACCTATGGCTACACGGTCTGGCTGCGTCCTGTCGACGCGTATCTCGGCAAGGGCGGCGTGGCCGCGAGCGGTGCGCTCGCGTCGCGGCTCGGCCTCTCCGGCGTGCCCGTCGCGGCGGAAACCATCGCGCTGCATACGATCTTCGAACTCGTGCGTGTGACGGGCGCGCGGGTGCATCTGTCGCATGTGTCGTCGGCGGCGGGCATCGCGCTCATGCGCGAGGCGAAAGTCGAGGGCTTGCCGGTTTCGTGCGACGTGACCGTGAACCACGTGCATCTGATCGACCTCGACATCGGCTACTTCGACGCGCAGTTCCGGCTCGACCCGCCGCTGCGTCAGCAGCGCGATCGCGAAGCGATCCGCGCGGGTCTCGTCGACGGCACCATCGACGCGATCTGCTCCGATCACACACCGGTCGACGACGACGAAAAGCTGCTGCCGTTTGGCGAAGCCACGCCGGGCGCTACCGGCCTCGAGCTGTTTCTGTCGCTGACGGTGAAGTGGGCCGACGAAGCCGGCGTGCCGCTTGCGAAGGCGCTCAACCGCATCACCGCGGCGCCGGCCGCCGTGCTCGATCTGCAAGCGGCCGGCAGCGTCGCGATAGGCAGCGTGGCCGATCTCTGCGTGTTCGACCGTCACGCGCATTGGCGCGTCGAGCCGCGTGCGCTGAAGAGTCAGGGGCATAACACGCCGTTCCTCGGTTACGAATTGCCGGCTCGCGTTCGGGCGACCATCGTGGCCGGCCGCGTCGCATTCGAGCAGCGCTAACGTGCGCGGCATGGCTCACGCATTGGCCAGTCTGGATTTCGCATTGACCCGCAACGGAAAGCTCCGACTATGAAGCTCGCGTTACGCAAGGCTCGTCTCATCGCGCATCTGCTGCACGGCATGTGGATCGTGGCGACGCGCTTTCCGAAAGCTGACGCGGACCGACGTCACGCGCTCAACCGCGAATGGTCGCTCAAGATGCTGCGGATGTGCGGCATGCGGCTCGTCGTGCATAACGACGGCGCACGGCTCGATCGCGGTGCACTGGTCGTGGCCAATCACATCTCATGGATCGATATCTATGTGATCAATGCGTGGCGGCCCACTCCGTTCGTGTCGAAGGCTGAGATCCGCCAATGGCCGTTGGTCGGCTGGCTCGCGCAGCAACTGGACACGGTGTTCATTCAGCGCGAGAAGCGCAGCGACGCAAAGCGGATCATGCATGAGCTGTCCGACCGTTTGAGCGCGGGCGAGCTGATGTGCGTGTTCCCGGAAGGCACGACGTCCAACGGCCTCGCGCTGCTGCCGTTTCACGCGAATATGTTTCAGGCGGCGGTGTCGGCCGCAGCGCCGGTGCAGCCGCTATGCATCATGTACGAAGACGCGCACGGCCGGCAGTCCACGGCGCCTGCCTATATCGACGATCTCTCGCTCGCGGACTCGCTTAATTTGCTGCTGCGCGGCGGGCCGTTGACCGCACATGTGTACGTGTGTGCGCCGCTTGCGGCGGGCGCGGACCGCCGTGCGTTGGCGGCGCAAGCGCAAGGCGTCATTCAAGCCGCGTTGCAGGAGATGCGAGGCGGCACGGCAACCAGCGGCGCGCTCGTCGTGGAGCAGGCGGAATCGTCCACATCCGCCGAAACAATGATTGAACCCGCCGACAGCTCGGCCCGCTCATCAGGCGTCTAGATCCCGGACCGCCTAATTGCCCCCGCTCGACCGGCAGTTGTCGCATTGGACCTGAGTGAGTGTGCGCTCAGCCGGATTCTGCGCGAGCCGCACCGCTGACAGCTTTTCGCCCCACACGCAGCCAGAGTCGAGTCCGATCAGGTTGTCGCGCAACATCAGCCCCAGCGCGGCCCAATGGCCGAACACCACGGTCACGTTCGCAGTCTTGCGCCACGGCACGTCGAACCAGGGCATGCAGCCGGGCGGCGCGGCGTTCAGGCCGCCGCTGCTGCTGAAGTCCATCGCGCCTTCCGCATTGCAGAAGCGCACGCGCGTCAACGCGCTGCACGTGACGCGCAGCCGTTCGATGCCCTTCAGGTTCGGCGTCCATAGGCTCGGCTCGTTGCCATACAGGCCTGCGAGCGTCTCCTTCCAGTTCGGCGCGCGCAGCGCCCGCTGCAATTCGTCGGCGAGTTCGAGCGTGAGGCTCACGTCCCATTGCGGCACCACGCCCGCATGCACCATCAGCATGCCGTTCTCGTAATGCGCGATGGGTCGGTGACGGACCCATTCGAGCAGGTCGGCGGCATCGGGCGCGGAGAGAATTTCGTCGATCGTGTCGCCCTTTTTCGACTTGCGAATTCCCGCCGATACCGACAGCAGATGCAGATCGTGATTGCCCAGCACCGGCACCGCGCGATCGCCGAGCGCGATGATGTCGCGCAGCGTGGCAAGCGATTCGGCGCCGCGGTTGATCAGATCGCCCGCGAACCATAGCGGCGTGCCGGCTGGCGGCGCGGCCTTCGCGAGCAGTCGCTGGAAAGGCGTGCGGCATCCTTGCAGATCGCCGAAGGCAAGAGGCACGGGTTGCTGCTGCGAAATTGACGAAGGGGATGAAGGCGCGGTGGAGGGTGTCATCGAGGGAATGTTTGCGGTTCGATACACGCGGCGGCGCACGGAGCGTGCCGCGTTGGGCAATGCAGCAAGCGAGCGTGACATAATAGCCCGTTTGAAGCGCCGGTATCGCGCCACGCTTGCACTGCCGCTGTTGTCGTGGCACGCACTGAACGACCAGCGCGATATTGCATCACAACAGGATGACTCTCGTGAACGGAGAAAGCATGTCGTCTTCCCATGCGAAGCAACCGGTCCGCACGCTCGTCACCGGGGCGAGCGGCTTCACTGGCCGTTATCTGGTCGATAACCTGCTTGGTCGCGGCCATAACGTGATCGAAACGTTCGCCGGCCGCGACGAGCGGGAAACGCCCACGCGTTTGAGGCTCGATATCACCTCGCCGGAAAACTGCCGGCGCGTGATCGAAACGGCGCGGCCCGACTATATCGTTCATCTCGCTGCGATCAGCTTTGTCGGCCATGACGATCCGCTCGACTTTTACCGAGTCAACGTGATCGGCACGCTGAACCTGCTGGAGGCGTGTGCGGCGACCGGCCATTCGCCGCGCAAGGTGCTGATTGCGAGCAGCGCGAATGTGTATGGCAACGTGACGAGCGATGCGATCGACGAAAGCTTTCCGCTTACGCCGGTCAATCACTACGCGGCCAGCAAGGCGGCCATGGAAACGATGGTGCACACCTGGTTCGACCGGTTGCCTATCCTGATCGTGCGTCCGTTCAACTACACGGGCCGCGGACAGGCGTCGAACTTCCTCGTACCGAAGATCGTCGAGCACTTCGCGCGGCGCGAGCCGTCTATCGAACTGGGCAATATCGATGTTGCACGGGATTTTTCTGACGTGCGCTACGTGGCGAGCGCTTACGAGGCCCTGCTCGATTCCGAGGCCGCCGCGGAGACGGTGAACGTCTGCACGGGTACACCTTATACGCTCCGGGAGATTCTGTCGGCAGCAAGCGATCTGACCGGCCATGAGTTGCAAGTCCACGTCAATCCGGCTTTCGTCCGACAAACGGATGTGAAGGTGCTGGCCGGATCACCGGCGAAGCTGCGGTCGCTGGTGCCTGAAGTGCAGGTTATTCCATTTATGGATACGCTGCGTTGGATGTTGGCGGCATAAGCTACGGAACGGTGGGTTTGCTAACGGGGCTTCGTCAGAGATTGGCGTCCGTTTGGCAAAAAGGCGTGAGCGATGCGCCGGCCCGACATTTCAATGTGAGAAATTTTTAGCGTAGGTGCGGCGAGGAACGCGATAGCGCCGCGCATATTTGGAAGGAAAGTCCATGATCTTGGTAACGGGCGGAGCCGGTTTTATCGGAGCCAATTTCGTTCTTGATTGGCTGAACGCGTCCGACGAAGCGATTGTGAACGTCGACAAACTTACCTACGCCGGCAATCTGGGTACGCTGAAGTCCCTGCGGGACGATCCGCGACACTTGTTCGTGCGAGCCGATATCTGCGACCGCGTCGCACTGGATGCGCTGTTTGCTGAGCACAAACCCCGCGCAGTGCTCAACTTTGCGGCCGAGAGTCACGTAGACCGTTCGATTCACGGGCCGGCGGATTTCGTGCAGACCAATGTTGTCGGCACTTTCACGCTTCTCGAAGCTGCCCGCAGCTACTGGAGCGCGCTCAGCGACGCCGATAAGGTGTCGTTCCGTTTCCTGCAAGTGTCGACCGACGAAGTGTTCGGCTCGCTGGACGCCGCTGATGCGCCGTTTTCTGAAACTTCGACGTTCGCACCGAACAGCCCGTACTCCGCGACGAAAGCGGGTTCCGATCATCTCGTGCGGGCGTACCAGCACACGTACCGCCTGCCGACGCTGACCACGAACTGCTCGAACAACTATGGGCCGTACCAGTTTCCGGAAAAACTGATCCCGCTGATGATCGCGAACGCACTCGGCGGCAAGCCGTTGCCCGTGTACGGCGACGGCCAGAACGTGCGCGACTGGCTTTACGTGGTCGACCATTGCAGTGCGATCCGCGAAGTGCTTGCGCGCGGCGTACCGGGCGAGACGTACAACGTCGGCGGCTGGAACGAGAAAAAGAACCTCGATGTCGTGCAGACCCTGTGCGATGTGCTCGATACCCTAAGGCCGAAAGCGGCCGGTAGCTACCGCGAGCAGATCACCTACGTCAGTGATCGCCCCGGCCACGATCGCCGTTACGCGATCGACGCGCGCAAGCTCGAACGCGAACTCGGCTGGAAGCCGGCGGAAACCTTCGAGACCGGGCTTGCGAAGACGGTCCGCTGGTATCTCGGCCATCAGGACTGGGTGGACGAAGTCTCTTCCGGCGAGTACCGGAAGTGGGTCGAGACGAATTACTCACAACGAGCATAAGGGGATCGAGATGGCACGTAAGGGCATCATTCTCGCGGGCGGGTCCGGCACGCGGCTGTACCCGGTCACTCAAGTGGTATCGAAGCAACTGCTGCCGGTGTACGACAAGCCGATGATCTACTATCCGCTGTCGACCCTGATGATCGCCGGCATTCGCGACGTGCTGATCATCTCGACGCGGGAGGACACGCCGCGCTTCACGGCGATGCTGGGCGACGGCAGTCAGTGGGGCATGAACTTGCAGTACGCGGTGCAACCGTCGCCGGATGGACTCGCGCAGGCGTTCGTCATCGGTCGCGAGTTCGTCGGCAACGAGCCGTCCGCGCTGATCCTTGGTGACAACATTTTTTACGGCCACGATCTCGCGCGGCAACTCGGCCAAGCGAACGAGCGCACCGAAGGAGCGACCGTATTCGCTTATCACGTGCAGGATCCGGAGCGGTATGGCGTGGTCGAGTTCGACAAGATGTTTCGCGCGCTGTCGATCGACGAAAAGCCGCTCGTGCCACGTTCGAACTACGCCGTTACCGGGCTCTATTTCTATGACCGGGACGTCTGCGACATTGCCGCTGAAATCAAACCGTCCGCGCGCGGTGAACTCGAAATCACCGACGTTAATTCGATTTACCTGAGCGCCGGCAAGTTGAGCGTCGAGGTGATGGGTCGCGGCTATGCGTGGCTGGACACTGGCACGCACGACTCGCTGATCGACGCCGCAACCTTTATCGCCACGTTGCAGAAGCGTCAGGGCCTCGTGGTCGCCTGTCCCGAAGAAGTGGCGTTCCGCCAGCGCTGGATCGGCGCGGAACAAGTCGAGCGGCTAGCCGGGCCGCTGGCGAAAAATGCCTACGGTAAATATCTGCTCAAGCTCGTTTCAGATCCCCTCGCATGAAGCTCATCGTCATTCCGACCTCGTTGCCGGAAGTGAAAATCATCGAACCGAAAGTATTTTCGGATACCCGCGGGTTCTTCTTCGAAAGTTTCAATGCGCAGGAGTTCGCCGACGCGCTCGGCCAGCATGTCGAATTTGTGCAGGATAATCATTCGTTTTCGGTGAAGAACGTACTGCGTGGTTTGCACTATCAGCTTGTGCGGCCGCAGGGGAAGCTCGTGCGTGTCGTCTCCGGCGAAGTGTTCGACGTCGCGGTGGACATCCGCAGAGGCTCGCCGACCTTCGGTCAATGGGCGGGCGAGCGGCTGAGCGCCGAGAACAAGCGGCAGATATGGATTCCGGCGGGGTTCGCGCACGGCTTTGCGGTGTTGTCCGAACAAGCCGAGGTCCTGTACAAGACCACCGACTACTGGTTTGCCGAACACGAACGATGCACGCTATGGAACGATTCGCAGATCGGCATAGGATGGCCGCTCGACGGCGAGCCGCTGCTGGCAGCGAAAGACGCCAACGCGCCGCCGCTGGCCGACGCCGACCTGGCGGATTGAGGAGACGGGCGATGACACAGCCACGCGTCGTGTTGCTGACCGGCATCCACGGTCAGGTTGGTTTCGAATTGCAGCGCAGTTTGCAAGGGCTGGGACAGATCGTGTCGCTTGCGCGCAACCGGCTGGATCTGCGCGACCCGCAGCAGATTCGCGATGTCGTGCGCGAAACGAAGCCGGTATTGATCGTCAACCCGTCTGCTTACACCGCGGTCGATGCCGCGGAGTCCGACGTGGCGGCCGCCACCCAGGTCAACGTGGACGCGCCGCGCGTGTTTGCCGAGGAAGCCAAACGCGTGGGCGCGGCGCTCGTGCATTACTCAACCGACTATGTGTTCGACGGCACGAAACAAACCGCGTATGTCGAGAGCGATCCGACCGGTCCGCAGAACGTGTACGGTCGCACCAAGCTCGCAGGCGAGGAAGCGATCGCGGACACCGGTTGCGATCATCTGATTCTGCGTACGAGTTGGGTGTACGGTATGCGCGGCAGAAATTTTTTGCTTACGATGCTGCGGCTGGGGTTGGAGCGGGATGAACTCGATGTGGTCGCCGATCAGCACGGCGCGCCGACCTGGGCCAATACGATCGCGTCGCTGACGTCGAACGTGCTTGCGCAATCCGTCGCCGGCACGGCGGACGAGGTTCGCGACTGGTGGCGCGCGCATTCGGGCGTCTATCATTTGACCGCAGCCGGCGCGACGTCGTGGCACGGTTTCGCCGAAGCGATTTTCGAGCTCGCGGGCGGCGACAAGCGTCCCCTTGTGAAGCCAATTGCCGCCTCGTCCTATCCGACGCCCGCCGCGCGGCCGGCCAACTCACAACTGTCAAACGACAAATTCAATGCGGCATTCGGAGTTTGCGCGCCAGATTGGCGCGATGCGTTGCGGTTGTGCCTCGATGGCCGCTGAGGTGCACGGCGGGGCGCAGTGACACAGCGAGTCTGATTCCGTTTCGCCGAAAGGAGAGCGACGATGTCAAAGCGGGAGCGTATCCGGATGCTGTCGGTAAATGCTTTGTCGGAGAAACAACAGCGGCTCGATTTTCAAACCTTCGAGTATGAGCGCGACGACGGCAGCAAGCAGGTGCTGAGCCGCGAGATCTATCACGTCGCGGACGGCGCGACCGCGCTGCTGTACGATCTCGCGCGGCGTACGGTTATTCTCGTGAAGCAGTTCAGATTGCCTGCGTATTTACGTGGCGAGAGCGGTTGGCTATTGGAGGCACCCGCCGGTTTTCTGGACGGTTCCGAGCCGCAAGCGCGCGCACGCGACGAAGTGGCCGAGGAAGCCGGGTATCGCGTCGGCGAAATGCACAAGGTGTTCAAAGCGCTGATGATTCCCGGCTGCGTGACGCACGTGGTGTACGGTTATGTCTCGCCTTACACCGAAGCCGATCGGATCCATGCGGGCGGCGGCCTTATTGAAGAGGGCGAGGACATCACGGTCGTCGAACTGACGATCGATCGCGCGCTTGACATGATCGTCAGCGGCGAGATCATCGACGCAAAGACGATCATGTTGCTTCAACACGCGGCGCTTCACCTGTTTCGCTAGCGATTGGAGCGCGCGCCGCGCGTCAGCGCAGTTCCGGCACGATGAACTGACGGTAGTTGAACGACGCCGGCAGATTCGAGAAGTAACTCGGCGGTACGCCGCACGAGCCGAGGAATTTCTCGCTCCACACGGGGTTGGTCTTACGCACGAATCGCAGGCGTTTTTGCGGCGAGCAGTGCGAGTCTTCGTTGTCGAGGTTCGACACAGATTGCCATTCGACGCTGAGCATGTCACCATCGATCTTGCAGATCTTCCCTTGCAGCAACAGTGTGGTCGCCGGCTTCGCGCAGACGTCGGGGCGTTCTTCCGTCGATGAGAACGCATAGGCAACGCGGTTGCCGAGGCCGAAAAACGACCGTGGGTTGCTCAGGAAGCCTTGCCCTATATCGTTGGTCGTTGGCGCACCAAACAGCTCGACGAAACGGTTCAGCACGCGCCGTTTGGTTAGCTTTATCGCGAGCCCCAACGCTTGTGCGACTTGCAGCGAATCTTCGCGTGCGAGCACTTCGGGCAGGCTGTCGGCGTCGTCCGCCAGCACGGCTTCGGTGGCGGCCGAGTGATTGCGGCTGTTCAACAGTAAGAGATCGGGCTGATAGTGCGTCAGCAGCTCGGCGATTTCGCGGTCGTGCGAGCGGATCGCCTGCATCATCGGTGTATCGCCACTATCGTCCTGAACATTCTGTTTGCCGCCTTTCGTAATCAACAGCCGTACCAGCGGTGGATAATGAGCGGCGACGGCTCTGGTGAAGTCGTCGTTATAGTCGTATTGCGCGAACGCCGGAATTGATGCGAGCAGCAGCCCCGTGGCGGCGAGTCGGAAGTGGCGTCTCATGCTCGCGCCTCCGTGACTGAACCGATAACCCGTTTGCCGACGCCAATACACGGCTTCTCGACGAGACGGTACGTGCTCTCCGCAAGCGCGAGCACAACAGCGAGAAACAGCGCGAACTGCAACACGTAGCCAGCGCGGGTCAGCTTGATAAAGTCGGGGATATTCTCGTAGTAACGGAAATAGAGATCGTTGTACACGAGGAGTAGCAACACGTGGCCGAGATAAATCGAATACGAACGGCCGCCGATGTATTCGAGCAGACGGGTCAGGCCGCGGATGTTTAGGATCCAACCACGCTCTAAAGATGCCAGGGTGACGAGTGCGACTGATACCAGCGCATAGCCGCAAAACGCCGCGCTTGAGAAGTAGAACTGGGTCGACGAGCCGCCGAGGATATCAGTGTTCAGGACCCCAGGTAGCAGCGCGAGTAGTGCGCATAACGCGAACCCGATCAGTGCCTTGAGCACCGAACGCGTGCACGGGTGACGCAGCATGTTGACCAGCGCCGACGAATGAACAGTGCCGCCATCGGCGATACTTTGGAAACGCCACACGGAAAGATGCCGATACTTGTGGACCAGCAGCGCGATGATCACGCCGTACAGCAGTTCGTCGAAGCGGGTATGCGACAGGTCGGCGATGCTAATCGACGTCATTGGCCGCGCGACGAAAAGCACCAGACCTACTCCGACCGCGCTCGCCGCTAGCCTGTATGACGTACGGCCGCACAGTACCAGCAGCAGCGGTGCGAGCAAATAGAAATGTTCTTCGATCGACAAGCTGTAGTAGTGCGCCATGTTTGTCGGAATGCTGTGGTAAGCCATCGCGTAGTTGTAGATGCCGCCCGCGAAAGCGATGCCTTCGCGGAAGACATCGGCGGGCCGTGCGAACAGCGCGACGCTGCCGGTCGCCTTCATCACGAGCGCTAGGATCCAGTACAGGAAGATATAGAAGAATGCGGACGGCGCGATCCGGAACACGCGCCGCAGGTAGAACGCAATGATCGACTGCTTACTGCGTTCAAGGCGCTCGACCGGCGACGCACCGAGCGCGTCCGGCAGCGTCGCGAGGAACGAACGCGAAACGACGAACCCGGAGATCACGAAGAAGAGATCGACGCCGGTGAAGGACGAATAGAGATACGGACTGAACAGTTGCTTGAACGGCGCGTGAACCATGATCGTGAGCAATACTGCGACGGCGCGCAACCGTTCTATTTCGAGGTTTTTATGGCTCATATCATTTGCCTTCGACCGAGACCTGAAGCACGGAGTGCGTCGTATTTCTTCCTGATGCGGCATATCGCGTTATCTCGCGTTTGCTGCTGTCACGACGCCGGCTGACTGCATCGGCGCAGCTTGTTCAACATGAAGTGCATGCCACGCCGGAAATCGCCGTTGGCAACGCGGCCGACCAGCGTCGCCATCATTCCCCAAGCGAGCGCGAACGGGCGCGGCCAGCGGATGATCGGCGCGACCCAGAAGCGGAACAGCGGTCGCTTGCCGAAGCGCGCCGAAAAGCGCCGGTACGTTTCCCGCAAATCGCCTTGCCGCGCGAGCCGTTGACGCACCAGATTGAACGGGTGATACGACTTCAGCATCCGCGTTTCGAACTGATCGATCGCGTGCGCGCTGAGGCCGGCGGCACGGTAAGAGTCGAGAATGCGACCAAGCCGCTCGACGAACACCTCGGAGAAATCGTAACCCCCGGAGTTTGCGCGCTTGCACGCCAAAATGTAGCGCTTCAGATATGCGTTATGACCCACCTGCAACGCCGCGTTGACGACTAGATGCACCTGCACCAGGTTGCTGCCGCAGAACTGGCGCGCATCGATTTCCTGCTGAACGCGCCGGTTGATAACGCACGACGAGATGAACGTAATGTACGAACCGATCTCGGCAAGAAAATCGCCGATGTCGTCAAACAGTTCGACGCGCGAACCGCCGCCCGGATGTTCCGCAACGGGGTCCACTTCGTAGCCGTACGGGCGCAGACACACCACGCCGTATTCGGCCTTGCGCAAGTGGTCTATCAGATACGACAGCGTACCGGCCACATAGAGGTCGTCGTCGCCCATGATCTGTACGTAGTGGCCTTGTGCTTCGTTGAAGCATTGAGCGATGTTCGCGTCGGAGCCGACGTCGACCGTGTTGCGGATATAACGGATCGGCAGACCTTGCGCGATCGCGTTCGCCACGACCGCGGGCGTCGCGTCGGTCGAATGATTGTCGGAGACGATCACTTCGAGCACGCCTTGGGGGAGCGAACGCGATTCTTTGACGAGACTCCGCAAATTTAATTCAAGATAACCAGCCCGAGAAAAAGTGGGAATCGCGATGGTCAGTAGAGGGGCGGTTTCAACGTTCACGAATCATGTCTCCAGGCCCGGTTGCACCGATACCAGATGAAGAAAGCAATAGGTAGATTTAGTAGCAAGTTGACCGATGCCAGGACGGTCACCAGCCCGGCCGACGAATAATGCGCCGCAGCCCATACGATGAGCGGGAGCGTCAGGATTGTCGACGTGGCGAGCGCGGCCATGAACGGCTCGCGACGAAAGCTGCGCAAGTGCGCGGCGAGGACGCCGATCAACTGGTTGCTGAACACGAATACGAGCAGGCCAGCCAGTTGCCAGAACGGCAGTACACGGCGCGCGTATTTCGTATCGGCGAATATCAGATCCGCCGCCACCACGCCGATCGCCATCGTGAGAAAGATCGCCGACGACATCGCGAAGTCTCGCTTGAACATGTGATCGAGCGTGTGCCAGTCGCGCATGGCGGCGGCGCGGGCCATCAACGGCACGCGCCGCGTGATCCAGGATTGTGCGACGAGTCCGAGCGTGTTCACGATCGCGAGCGACAATCCGAGTTGGCCGGCGATCACCGCGCCCTGGGTATGGAACAGGATGGGAATATTGATCTGCGTAAGCAAATAGCCGCATAGCAGGTTCACGCCGAGCCGCCATTGCAGCGGCCACACTTCATGCCGCCAGCCGAAGCCGTGGCCGGCGCTGTGCGAGGCGATCCGCAACAGACCGCGCCGGTAACGGACGAGCCACACCAGCGGGATCAGCAGCGTCGCGGCCGGCACCATCACCGTTGCCCAGAGTCCCCCGCCGTCGGCGAGCGTCGCCCAGCAGGCAATGGATCCGCAAACCGCCAAAGAAAGGCGTAAAGCATACACGCGGCCTATCTGCCCGGTGCCTTCGAGAATCGACAGGAACGGCGTGACGATCAGGCTTGCCGCGGTCAACGTGCACAGCACGAGCCAAGGCGCGATCCAATGAATGGTGGCCGAGTGTTTCGAGCCGAAGAACAACATGCCGCCTGGCACAATCGCGACCACGAACACCAGCGCCGTCACACCGTACCAGCGCAACGCGCTATGCGCGAGCGCGTGAAAGTAAGCGGTCGCCTCTCCTTCGACACTGCCGTCAGACTTCCAAGTGAGGCCGGTGAACGCATGAGCGGACACTTGCACCAGTACCATGGAAAGGCCGAGATCGAACAATGAGTAGAGCGCGGCGACGCTTATAAAGCTGTAATACCACCCCTGAATTTCCGGCGACAGGAAATGCACGGCGAGAACCGTAGTCAGTAGGCCTGCGCCCGCTTGCCATAGCCGGAGCGACAGAACGAGGGCGAGGTCGCTCGAAATAAACGGCGGGCGCAAGGGCACGCTGATCACCGGCGCCATGCTCGCTGTTCGACGTCGATCACCAAGGTCATACAGGGCCGTCGCTCAGAAAATTTTGGAAGCGAGATCGTAGTCACTCGGGCGGCCGACGTCGAGCCAATGTTCGAAGATCGGGAAGCACGATACCGGCAACGACGCCTTGATGAGATTGCTGGCCACGTCGGTCATGTTGTAGTGCCCCGAGGCCGGCAGCGTCTCGAACACGCGTTTCGACAAAAAGTAGATGCCGCTATTCACGAGGAAGCTGAAGTTCGGCTTTTCTTCGATATGCGTGACCAGTGAATCGCTTTCCGTGATGACGCCGAACGGGACTTGGAAGCTGTATTGCGTTGCAGCAATAGTCATTGCCGAATTGCTGCGCAGGTGAAACGCGAGGAACATCCCGATGTCGAGATTCGTGAGGATGTCGCCGTTGAAGACAAGCGTGTTCTCGTCATGGAACGGCACCAGCGAGAGTGCGCCGCCAGTGCCGAGCGGCGTGGTCTCGTGCACGTACTGAATGTCCACGCCGAATTTTTCCCCATTGCCGAAGTGGTCGGTAATCTTTTCGGGCAGATAGTGCGTGGAAATGAAGATGCGATTCGCGCCGTGACTGACTAGTTTCTCGATGCTGATTTCGAGCATCGGCCGACCGTTGACCTGCAGCATTGGCTTGGGCGTGTCCGCGGTGAACGGACGCAAACGTGTGCCAAAACCGCCGGCCATCACCACCGCGGTAAACTTGCGGTCGATGTAGTTGGGCGCGTGATTGACCGCGTGATGGTCGATGATCGAAACCGGCAATCCCTTGGCGTCCACCAGCACGAGTTGACGCAGCGAGTACCTCCGGA
The DNA here is from genome assembly GCF_904848585.1 of Paraburkholderia kirstenboschensis. Lineage (GTDB taxonomy): Bacteria > Pseudomonadota > Gammaproteobacteria > Burkholderiales > Burkholderiaceae > Paraburkholderia > Paraburkholderia kirstenboschensis. The sequence continues at coordinate 213,722 of NZ_CAJHCR010000006.1, read as the reverse complement.
AGAGCAGTTCGCGTTCGTCGGCACTCGCGGTTACTTTCGCGGTTATGGGAGCCGGCCGCGCACTGCGCGACTTGATTGACTGAATCTTGATAGCGAGGTCGTCAAGCTTGTGGCCTTCGAGGAAGGCACGCCGGACATCGCCGTCGGTGATGATGTTGATGAATTGGCCCGTATGATCGTAGAGCAACGCGCACGCAACCGGACCGCTTTCCTGAATACGTGCGATGACATCCGATATTTTCGAATCGAGCGTTACTTTCAAATGAGCGAGTTCGTCGAGAGCCGTCATATTAGTACACAGCAAAGAAGTTCAAATTGACTTTGAAACAAATAACTGGAAAGGCATAGGACGTTCCAGTCACTAACGGTGGGGGCTTTAAGGGAGGGAGTCAGGCGGGCGTGGCCGCTACGAAGCATGGAGTAACGCAACACAACAACGTATCCGCCGCGCGCTGTTATGACTCCCTCGACAAGCCACTATTACTTTATGATATCACGTCGCTACCCCGTCGCTTGGCGCGCGCGCCAACGAATTCGGCAGCGTGTCGTGGAAGTTTTTGTGCAACGCAGTCGCGTTATCCCACGTCATTAGTGTTTCAACCATCCTCGCGGTGGTCGCGGACTGCTCATAGGGGTTGGCGGCCGTCGCAGCGCGGGCGCGAAATGCCGGCGTCAGCGCTTTCGAAATGGCGCCCTTAATTGCTTCGATTTCGGCGGCGCACGTCAATACGCTTTCGCTACGAATTCGGCCCTGCTGGCGGATGCCGATATCGACCGTGGGCGTACCGAAGCTCGGCACCTCGATGATTCCGCTCGACGAATTGCCGATCACGACGTCAGCCGCGCGTGCAGCGGACAGATACAGCGTTGCGCCGAGCGACATCGAAAAGCGATAACGGTCGGCGTGCTTCTGTGCATATTCGGCGAGCAGCCGGTTGAGTCCGGCGCCACCCGCATCTGCGTTCGCACCGGTGAACACGATCGCGCGATCCGGGAAAGTCTCGAGAGCATCCAGCAGTGCTCGCAATTGCTCGTCGGGTACTTGCCGGTCGAGTGTCGCCGGATGAAAAGTTACGAGGAAATACGGTTGTCCCGCCGTGAGGTTCAAGCGGCGCTCGACCTCGGAACGCTCCAGCAACGGCAGCGTGCGAGCATTCTCGACGCCGAGGGCGCCGACGTTATGTACACGCGCAGGATCTTCACCAAGTTGGATCACGCGATGCCGATAAGCTTCCGTGCTCGTGAAATGCAGGTGGCTCATCTTCGTGATTGCGTGCCGGAATGCGTCGTCCATCGCGCCGAGCGTCAACTCGCCGCCGTGGATATGCACGATTGGAGTTTTACAGACGGTTGCCGCGATGGCCGCCGCGATAGCTTCAAAACGGTCGCCCAAAATCACGAGCATGTCGGGCGCGAGGCGCTTGAGCGCCTCGGCATAACGCATTACGCCGAGGCCGATCGACGCGGCGACGCCCTCGTCGGTGCCGCTGTCGAGCAGCACTTCCACGCGTTCGTCGATGGGCAACCCGTCGGCCGCGATTTCGCGCCACGTGGCGCCAGCCGACTCTGCCAGATGCGAGCCGGTCACAAGCGTTTTCAACGTCGCACCCGGTGTCGACGCTATCGCTTTCATCAGCGGTCTGAGCAGGCCGTACTCGGCGCGAGTGCCGGTAAAAAAGCAGATCGTTCTATTCATATTCCCTCCAGTTTCATGCGGGCGCTGGTTACCAAAAGCGCGCGTTGGACGTCCATACGCCATAGCCGCCGCGCACCGGATCGAACAGCGCAGGGTGCGTCTGTTTCGCATAAGCTTGGTCCTGCGCATTGGCATAGACCAGCTTGTAATCTACGCCGTCCGAGATGTACAGGTAGTTCGCTTCATTGGCGGGGTGCGGCACCATGTCCGCCGGGCGGGGCGCATACGCGGGAAACAAGCCGGGAATGTCGCCGGTCAGCACGGCCGGAATGACCCGGCCGGTGGCCGAAATCTGGTGGACGGGCAACTGATCCGGCGCCATGGGCACGCTCGTCGGATAGACGCTATGCTCCAGCCGATAGGCTTTCAACGCATCGGCGATCTTATACATCTCGTCGACGCGCTGATCCGTTTCGGTGAATTCACGCGCGAAATCGATAGAGAAGTAGTTGTCGAGGCTTGCTTGCCAGTTCTGCCCGTTCAGGTAAGACCACAGCACATCGAGCGTACGCTTCGTGTTCAGCTTCAGCACGCCGTCGTGGATGGTGACAATCACATGAGGCTTCGTGAAGTCGTAGTCGGCGATATTGAAGCGTTGCCTTAGATACGAGTTCGACAGAAGCGGAACGGCGGGCGGCAGGCTGAAATACTCGCTTACCGAAATCCCGAAACGGCTGCGTGCGCCGAACACCGTGATCAAGTTGCCGGTGTATTCGTAGTTCAGCACAGTGCGATCGCGATAGCGGCTGTCCGTCGACGAGTCGTCGAATACGAAGGTGCGCGCGTCGCCGATCTGGTGGCGGTGCATCGCGAGGTAGTGCATGCCGGCGCTTTGTCTCATCCAGTCGCGCCAGAGACCCACGCCGCTCATGAAGCCCGCGCAGATCGACGCGCCGAGAATGTAGCCGAGCACCAGGTCCCGGCCGTAGGAGCGCAGGAACGGCACATACGCAAAGCCGCGATCGAGCACGTTCAAAAGTGCGAGTAGGACTAGGTCGATCCCCGCCACTGCAGGCAGGATGTTGCGAGCATCATAGAAACTCATCAGATCCGGTGTCTTCGCCACGACGATGTACGGATAGACCGCTGCAGCGAAGATCAGAAGACCGAGGACAAGCTGGGCGAGCGCGTTGCGAGTCGAGGTGCGAGACGGGTTGCGCGGCAACAGGCGCAACAGCAGGAAGCAGACGACGCCCGCGATGACGAGCGCGAGAGGCGCCACGGTTCGCGACGCCGTCGCGAAGAAGTCGCGGAGCACCGGCCGGATCAGCGTAAACGAATCCGAGATCGCGCGGACGACAAGGTGACGGTCGACGTCGTTATAGGTGTTGTAGAGCGGCGAAGGGGCAGTCGTGAACTTCTTGATCGCGAGGAACAGCACGGGTAGCGCGAGAAACGCAATGTGCCGCAGCACGAACGCTCGCAACGGCGCTAGCAGGTTTTTGCCAAACGCGGCGAGTTCAGCGCGCAACGTACCGAAGTTCCCGAGCGCTTTGATGCTTGGCGGTATTTTGACGCCCGCGTCGCGGCTTAATTCTTCGAGCGCGAGGAGCGCCATCAGCAGCGCGTACAGAAACAATAGCGAATTCAGGTAGAACGACAAGAAGAAGCACAGCAGACTGGCAAAGCGCAGCTTGAACGAGCGCGGGCGTGCGATCAGCAGCGCACAACCGATCCAGAACGACGCGATATACACGTTGTACATCGCGACGCTGGTCAGGAAGCGCACCGGCACGATGTGCGTCGCGCAGTAGATCAGGAACAGCTGCACGGCTTCACGCGCCGAAATCTGGCCGCGCTGGCGCAGCACGTACGTAATGGCGATCGCGGTGACGACCCACGAGACCAGCGCGACCGCGCGCAAAGTCAACGAAGGCGCGGCTAGCTGATTGATCGCGTTGGTCAGGTAGCCGGCCCACCACACACCGAGCTCTCTGCCGATCTGGATGCTGCTCGCCGAATCCTGGAAAAGCCAGACCCAGTCGTCCCAGAAGTACCCAGGGTTGCATGCGATGAGCGCAGTGCCGCCGAATATTGCCACCAAGAAGATGGGTACGTGTCTTGCCCAAAGGATTAACTTCTTCATCCAGCGGTGTTCCGTCTAGTTATTCGATTGTGCGGTGGTTTGATACGGCAAGACTAGTTACCAGGCGCACCAGCCGCCGTCGACGACGAGATTCTGTCCGGTCACGTAGGCGGAGAGGTCGCTGGCGAGGAAAAGCGCTGCCCCCTTGAAATCCTCTTCGATGGCCATCCGGCCGAGCGGCGTGCGCTCGACGTAGCGTTTCGTGAACTCTTCCGGCTGGTTGCGCCAAACGCCGCCGGGGCTGATCGTGTTGACGCGCACGTGTGGCGCGAGGGTGGTCGAGAGCCAGTTGGTCAGCTGGATCAGTGCGCCTTTGCTCGCGCCGTATGCCGCGGGGTTGCCCATCGCGGTGCCCTCGTAGAGCCGCCAGTCCGGACCGACGATGCCGTACAGCGACGCGATGTTGATCACCGACCCCTTGCCGGATTGCTTGAGGTATGGCAACGCAGCTTGCACCAGCTCGAACACGGACGTCACGTTGACTTCGAATGCCGCGCGCCACGCCGGCGTTTTCTGCTGTTCGAACGGTACTGCCCAGCCTTCCAGTTGTGACGTGCCGACGAATGCCGCGCAATTGACCAGCACGTCGAGGCCGCCGCACAACTGTGCGATCTGTTCCGGCAGCGCGCGCACGGCGGTCTCGTCCCCAAGTTCGAGCTGGAACGTTTCGACGCGCGCCGAGGTCCGCGAGCGGATTGCCTTCGCGGTTTCGTCCAGCTGCTGGATTTGCCGGTCGGCGAGCACGACCGTCGCGTGAGCTTCCGCCAGAGCTTCGGCCATCGCTGCGCCGAGGTGTCCAGCGCCACCTGTGATAACCGCGGTCTTGCCCGCAAGCGACATGAGTTCTTCGATTCGACGCATGATCGATGGTCACAAAATAGGGTTAGAGTGAGATCCAGGTACTGCGGGCAGCAGCATTCTCCGCCGCGCCGATGAAGCGGACCACGTCGACGCCCTCGGCGAGCGTGCACAACGTCGATGTGTCGTCGCGAACAAAGGCCTCGAGCTGGGCGGTATAGGTAGCGTCTCGTTCCGTTTCCATACGCGTGAGTTCACCGTTGACGGTCAACGATCCGTTCACGAGATCGAGCACCGCGGTCAGGCCGGGGCCGTTCAACGAGATCGAACGCTGCGGCATGCGGTCGAGATAGTTGATGCCGATCGACACCGCGGGGCAGCGCCGATTCGCCGACAGCGTCGTAAAGACGTCGTCGCTACGGATTTCGAGGTCGCTGAAATGACCGCCGAGAGCAGCCACGCGGTCAGCAGGCCCGCATAGCCATAGCGCGAGATCGATCTCGTGCGATAGATCTCGCAGCACGCCGCCGCCCTGTTCGACGCTGGCCGAATACGAGCGCCGGTAGTCGGTGCCCGCGCGCCATTGCGGCAGGTGCTGGCCGGCGTGGAAGGACGCCGAGTACAGCACCGGCAGACGCGCGACATGTTCGCGCAGCGCCTGCACGAGCGGATGGAACCGCAGGTTGTAAGCGACATACGCGCGCATATTGCCGACCTCCGGCGTTTCGTCGGGAAAGCCGTACACCGGCTTCTCGATCAGCAAGCCGCCATCGAAGCCGGCGCGCGCGATTTCCCTGACGGTGTCCGCATGACGCGCGGTAGCGTTTGCGACCACGATGCGATCGGGCGCAAATCTCACAATTGCGTCCGCCGTGCTCTCAAAGCGCTGGAAAGGGCAATCGGTGTTGGCGGACACGCATGCCACTTGCATGCCCAGCGCCGCGGCGATCCGGCTATGGCGCGCACCGATCGAACCATATCCGACTATCAAAATACGCATGAATACTCTCGCAAACGTGTTGTTAGACGACGCGGTCGGACGCGCCGCCTCGATCAAATGCCCGGCCTCGTCCGAACAGACGGCTCAAATCGGCTCGTCTTGCGCGTAGTCGCGCGCGGCCGATTTGCCGACGACCTCATCCCAGCGCGCGGGCGACAAGCCATTGCCTGGGCGTCGCACTGCAAGATTCTGTTCTGACAGCGTTTCGCCTCGCGCAATCGGCCGCGCCGCGACGATGCTCTTGCGCGCGATCAGGCGGTTCGGAATTTCCGAGGCGGTGGGCTGTTTGCGTCCAGTGCCGAGCGCAAGGCTCACGCGCCGGATCGCCTTCACCATTGCATCCAGTTCCGCCGGTTCGAGACTCGCTTTGTGATCCGGGCCCGTCATTGTGCGATCGAGCGTGAAATGCTTTTCGATCACCTGCGCGCCGAGCGCGGTAGCCGCAATCGGAATGTCGATGCCTCGAGTGTGGTCCGAATAGCCGATCGTCGCGCCCGGAAACGCCGCCCGGATCGTGTTCATTGCCAGCAGGTTGACTTCCTCCGCGGGGGCAGGATACTCGGTCGTGCAATGCAGCAACGTGATCTGCTCGATCGGCGTGCCGACGCCCTGCAACGCCGCAACCGCGTCTTCGATTTCGCCGAGCGTCGCCATCCCGGACGACAGGATGACCGGCCGGCCCAGCTTGCCGATCTCGCGCAGGAACGGCACATTGGTCAGGTCGCCTGACGATACCTTGAACGTACTCATGCCGAGATTCGCCAGCATGCGCGCTGCCTCAAGGTCGAACGGCGTCGACATGAATCCGATGTTCTTTTGCGCGCAATATTTTGCGAGCTCCGCGAACGCTTCCTGAGGCAGTTCGAGGCGCTTGAGCATGTCGAATTGCGACTCGGCGTTGTCGGTGGTAGCTTTTTGATACTCGGCCTTGGGTGCGGCGCGTGTGACGAGCGATTCGGCTCTAAACGTCTGAAATTTTACGTAGTCTGCGCCGGCCGCTGCCGCCGCGTCGATCAGCTGATAGGCCAGATCGAGAGAGCCATTGTGATTGACGCCGGCTTCGGCGATTACCGTGCAATGCTGGGTCATCTGGATTTGTCTCCCAAGTACAAAGTGCCGTCCGTTACCGGCTTGCGTACGCGCGAGCCCATCGCCACGAGGCAGTTCGCGCCAATCGTGATGCCTTCGCGGCAGATCGCGCCGCTACCGATCAGCGTGCCGTCGCCCACCACGACCTGGCCGTTTAGCACGGCGGTGGTCGCGACGTGGCAATGGCTGCCGACAGCGGCGTCATGCTCGACGAGCGCACGCGTGTTGATGATGGAATTCGCGCCGACGGTCGCGTCGGGGCCGACTTGCGCGTAGTGCATGACGACCGTACCGGCGCCGAGGCGCACGCCGCGCGCGACCCGCGCGAGCGGCGAAACGATAGTCGGCAGCATGAAGCCGGTTGCGGTGAGTCGGGTGAAGATGCGCTGCCGGATCGACGGCGACTTGATCTGTCCGACGGTGACCAAGGCGTTCGGACATAGCCGCAACAGATCCTCGAGCTGATCGTCGTGGCCGACGACCGGATAGCCGAGCACGTCGCGCGTCGTACTGCCCTGCGCCTCGACGATGCCGGCGATTCGCCAGCTGCCTTCCGCCTCGATCACGTCGATGACGGCCTTGCAATGGCCGCCGCCGCCGAATAACAGGATGTCCATGCTCAGGCCGGCTGGCGCAACACGCCGCTCGGGATATTGATCAGGCGGCTGGCGATCTCCTGCGTGACTTCGAGCGGGCCACGCGGCGCCGACGAGAACATCGGCAGCGTGTGCAGCGGTTCCCAGATCGGGCGCGTCATCACACCGGCTTCGTTAGTGATTTCAAGGCATTCGTCGCGCTCGGCGAGATCTTTCAGCAAGATCGCGCACAGCCAGTAGTTCGACGTAGTGCCCGGACGCTCCGTGACGAACGGAATGTCGGCTTTCGCGAATGCCTCGCTGTAGCGTTGCGCGAGATCGCGCTTGTACGCGATGAACGCATCGAGTTGTTCCAGTTGCGCGCAGCCGAGCGCCGCGTTCAGATTGGGCAGGCGGAAATTGAAGCCGATTGCATCGTGCTCGAAACGCCAGCGGTGCGGGACCTTGGCGGTGGTGGTCAGATGCTTCGCGCGCTTGCCAAGTTCCGGGTCGTTGGTCATGATCGCGCCGCCGCCGCCGGTGGTGACGATCTTGTTGCCGTTGAAGCTCAGCGTGCCTAGCTTGCCGAATGTGCCGCAATGGCGCGAGCCGATCTTGCTGCCGAGCGCTTCAGCAGCGTCTTCGATAACCGAAATGCGCCATGCGGTGGCGATCTCGACAATCTCTTCGATTCGCGCGGGTAGGCCAAACGAATGCATTGGCACGCAGGCGGCCACACGGCGGCCCGTGGCGCGATGGATACAGCCCGCGTTGGTCAGCACGCATTCGCTTTCGAGAAACGCTTTCAGCGCGGTATGAGAGAGGCCGTACGAGTCAGCGTCGACGTCGACGAACGCGGGCGTCGCGCCGGCGTGGGCGATCGAATTCGCGGTCGCGACAAAGCTGAGCGATTGCGTGATCACCAGATCGTCGCGGCCCACGCCGGCGAGCAGTAACGACATGTGCAGCGCGGTCGTGCCGTTGGTCGTCGCGATCACGTGCGACGCGCCGGTAATCTCGCGCAGCATCGCTTCGAACTGGTCGACATAGGCGCCGACGGACGACACGAACGTGGACTCGATCGTCGCCTGCACATAGGCGCTTTCGTTGCCTTGGAAGACAGGGGCGTGCAGTGGCAGGAAACCTTCGGCGCGATAAGCGTCCCGAACAATCTGCACAATGGTCGTGGCTCGGCTCATGGTTCGATAGAGTTGATCAGACGTTATAACGATCGGCCTTGTAGGCAGCGAGGTTGGCGGGGTCCGTGAACCACTCGACCGTTTTGGCGAGGCCCTTGCGGAAGCCTTCCACACTCCCAAATTCCGGCGCCCAGCCCGTCAACTCTCGCAGGCGGGAATTGTCGGCAAGCAGTCGTTCGACTTCGCTCTTTTCCGGACGCAGACGCTGTTCGTCGGTTGCGATCGTCACTTCGGCGCCCATCGTCTCGGCGATCATCCGCACCGTATCGCCGATGCTCACTTCGAAGCCGCTACCCGCGTTGAGCACCTGGCCCAGCGCCTCATCGCTCTTCATCACGGCTTCGAACGCGCGCACCGTATCGCTCACGAAGTTGAAGTCGCGCGTAGGATGCAGCGAACCGAGTTTTAGGTTGCGTTGCCCGTTGGCGATCTGCGTGATGATGCTCGGAATCACCGCGCGCGCCGACTGGCGCGGTCCGTACGTGTTGAACGGACGCAACACGGCGACGGGTGTTTCGAACGACATGTAGAACGACAACGCGATCTGATCGGCGCCGATCTTGGACGCCGAATACGGCGATTGGCCTTGCAGCGGATGCGTTTCGGCGATCGGCACGGTGCGCGCCGTTCCGTAAACCTCGCTAGTCGACGTGTGGACCACGCGGGCGCCAAGATCGCGCGCCGCCTGCACGATGTTCAACGTGCCTTTGACGTTCGTGTCGACGTAGGTGTCGGGCGAGTGATACGAGTACGGAATCGCGATCAGCGCGGCGAGGTGGAGCACGGTATCGCAGCCTTCCACGGCGCTGCGCACGCCGTGCGGGTCGCGGATGTCGCCGGCAAAAACGTCCAGCGACGACTTGATGTCCGCTGGCGCGCGATCGAGCCAGCCCCACGAATTAAAGGAGTTATACAGAACAAAGGCGCGTACGTCGTAACCGGCCCTTACCAAGTATTCCGTCAGGTGCGAGCCAATAAAACCGTCGGCACCGGTGACGAGGATTCGTTTTTTGGTGGACATTGTGTTCCTTTCCTATGTGTTGCGGCGACTGTTACTTTACATTGCCAATCAAGCGGAGCGAAGCGGGGACGGACGCTGGCGTCATCCTTCCGGAGTTTTCGATGCTGGCGTCAATGCGGGCAGCATCATGCCGTTTTTATAAAAGTTCATGATCCAGCGGCGTGCGGGCATCTCGATGAACCGGTAGGCGAGCCAAGCCGTCACGAACAGGATTGCAAGAAATGCTGCGGATTTCCAGATCATCTCGGGGGCTTGCCGGGCCAAGTCGCCCCCGGGCTTTACCATGAAAAACGCGTACAGGTTTCCGTGCAGCAGGTAGAGCGAGTAGCTGATTTCACCGACGAACATCAAGGGCGCCGCGCACGCCAGTTTGCCGAGCCAGTTGCGGCTCTGACAGGCCGCATAGATTGCGCCGGGGACGGCGATCGAATAGCCGCTGTACATGCGATAGCCGCCGTACAGGCGCGGTGCGCTGAACAGCGTGGAGTCGAGCAACGAACCGCCGATGTACGCAATGGCGACGACGCCGAGCAGTCGAGAGATCAATCGCGCCCGGGCCGAATGCGCGTGACCGGGCGCGGACAGCCAGATCTCGGCGATACCGACGCCGGCGAGGAATTCGAAAACTCGCCCGTACGGTGAGTAATAGACAAGCCAATGCGTCGGGTCGACGCTTTGCGACGCACCCCAGATCTGCGACATGCTGTTCACTACTTCCTCGCTGGACGCCATTCGGATGAACGCGGTGCGCAAGACCATCGCCGCGACCGTCAGGACGATTCCGTGCCACAACGAGTGGCGCTTGAAACCGCCGTACAGCGCGAGTGGAATGAACAGTAGATAGAGGAAAAATTCGACACTAATCGACCAGGAGTTGTTCGCGAGTTCCTGCGAGATCGACAGATTGAAGCCGTTGACCGTGGAGTAAAACCACGACTGCATTCCAGTCAGATAGACCGGAAGCGACGCGGAATAGACGTTCGCCGCCAGCTGGTTGCCGTGATACGCCGCGCGACCGAGGTTCGCCGCGCAATTGATTAGGATCACCGGGAGATACAGCGGATACAGGCGGGCGAAGCGGGCGAACAAAAAAGCGAGGATGCCGCGCTCGCGATCGGCGGTCAGGCGGTCGGCGTAGTTGTAATGTATGACGAAGCCGCTTAACACAAAAAACGTCGTCATACCGAGCACGCCGGACGCTTGCAGCGCGGGCGCGAAGCTCGTGTCCTTGAGCGGCAACATCAGCAGCCCCATGTGATGCACGACAACCAGCAACGCGGCGGCGCCTCTCAAACTGGTGAGCGCGCCGATCGGCGGGCGGTTGCGTACATTGGACATTAGAAAGATCGGGCCGAAGATGAAGGACGGACGAACAAGATCGAATTCCGCGGCGTGAGGTAGCGGATTCACGGAGCGGCAAAAATGGAGGGCACCCTACAAGGGGGGCCACAATCGGCACGCTCGGGTGTCAGGCTCGAGCGTCGATCCGAACAACTCGAACGATCCGAACAATCGTCGAATGGCGTGGGAAAGCCGCTGTCCGGGCGAAACGGACGGCGGCTGCGCACTCAGTCGTCGTTGTCGAACATAGTCATGTTGCGTTCCAACTCTTCACGCGGCAGCAGCGGGTCCATGTCTTCCATTGGACGCGATGCGATCGTGCCGTCCGGCTTACGGTACGAATTGGCGCGGAAGCGTTGCTGTGCCTGCGAGACCAGCATTTCGACGATCCACGGCTCCTTGTCGGCGAACACGGTCTTGATCGCGTCCTGCAACTGGTCGTTCGTTTCGATCAGCATGTACTTCAGACCGAAGGCTTCCGCTAGCTTCTTGAAGTTCGGGTTGCCCACGCCGGACAGTTTATCGGTACCAATTTCACGGCCGTCGAAGAAGCGGCGTTGCGTGTTGCGCATGCTTTGATAGCCATCGTTGTTGCTGATGAAGAGCTTGGCGTTCAGGCGGTTCTGCGCTAGGAACATCAGTTCCTGGATGTTGAACAGCACACTGCCGTCGCCCGTCACTAGCACGCCGCGGCGCTTCTGGTCGTCTGCGATGCATGCGCCGACGAGCGCTGGAAGATCCCAGCCCATGGCGCCCATGCACGCGCTCGTGAACGCGACCTGGCCGTCCTTCACGCGATGGTTCTGATACGCGATGATGCAGCCGTCGAGCGAATTGCCGCTGACCACGACGTCGGTATTGTCGAGTTGGCGAGACAGTTCGTCGTACGCCGCGTAGATGTCGACGTGAGTTTTTTGCAGAAGCTCCGGCGCCGGCATCGGCGGGTATTCGCGCTTCCACATCGCGCAGGCGTCGAGCCAACGCTGCGTCGGCTGGTAGGTGTGCGCTTCGACGCGTTTCAGCAGGCCTTCGATGAATTCCTTCACGTCCGCGAGGACCGGGTATTCGATCGTGATATTTTTCTTTTCCAGGTCGCCGGCGTCGATATTGACGAGCACCTTCTTTGCCTTCGGCGCGAACTTGTCGCTGAAGCCGATGGCCGAGATCGAGAGGCTCGTGCCGAGCGCGAGCACGAGGTCGGAATTCTGCAGAGCGAAGTTCGCACGGCGCTGTCCACCCGGCCCTATGCGGCCCTGGAACAACGGGTTTTCTTCTGCGAGGATGTCCATGCCACTGATCGTCGACAGCGCCGGAATTCGCAATTTCGCGACGAGTTCGCGAAACGCCTCGCGGGCATGGCCGAGCACGATGCCGTTACCGCCGATGATGACTGGGCGCTTCGAGGCGAGCAGCAGTTCGGCGACCTGATCGAGCTTGGCCGGGTCGAGTTCCGGCGTGGCTTTTCCCTCCGGAACGAACGCGCGCTGCTGTTCCGGTTCGATCATCGCCGACTGGATATCGAGCGGCAGATTCAGCCAGACCGGGCCGGGGCGTCCAGCACGCGCCAGGTACAGGCACTTTTCCAGTTCGTAGCGCAGGTCTTCCGGATTGGTCACCGTCACGCTGTGCTTCGTGACCGGCTCGGCCATTGGCGTGATGTTGATTTCCTGCGGACCGACCTGACGCTGGTAGCTGTAGTCGGCCATGATGGCGGTGCGCACCTGGCCGGAAATCACCAGCACTGGGATGGAGTCGACGAACGCGCCCGCGACGCCACTCAGCGCATTGGTGCTGCCCGGACCCGTGGTAACGAGGCAAACGCCGAGGTTTTCCGTGGTGCGTGCGTAGCCTTCCGCGGCGATCGCGCATGCCTGTTCGTGGTAGTTGCACCAGTAGCGCAGATCTTTCGACCGGTTCAGCGCATCCGTCAGGTACATGATGCCGCCGCCCGACACCATGAACACGTCCTTGACTCCAGCTTCTGCGACTCGCTGGAACACATAATCCGAGACACTGATTGCCATTCGATTTTGCCCAAAAATGTAATTACAAAGCTTCGAAGTGACGAAGCCTTCTCCACGATCTATCGACAGGCGGCGTCTGGACGCCGTCGTTTCACCGCTCGTCACACTACCTTGCCGCTTCGCGCACGATGCCACTCCATCGTGCGCCGGATCGCTTCTTCAAGCGGAATCGAGACCTGCAAATCGAGTTCGGTTTTAGCGCGCTCAAGCGACGGCAGATACGCCGACGGCTTCGCGCCCGGCACCGGTGTGCCTTTTATGACCACCGTATCCGGCCGGCCCGCGACTTTCGCGACTGTGCGCGCCAATTCGCCGATCGATACGATCTCGTCGCCGCCGACGTTGTACGGCACGCCCGAGCGGCCGCGCATCAGCACGCGGATCAGCCACACGACGAGGTCCGCCGCGTACAGGTACGAGCGCAGCGGCGTGCCGTCGCCGCCTACCACGATATCTCGGTTCGCGAGCGCGTCGCGGATGAAGTTGCCGATGGCGTAGTTGCTGTCGAGCGCAAGATACGGGCCGACAAACGCGAAGCAGCGCGCGATCAGCGCGCGATAGCCGTGCTGTTGCGCGGCGACAGACGTCAGTATTTCCATCATGCGCTTGGACTGGCCGTAGACGATCCGCTCGGACGCATAGTCGGCGATGCCGGCCGGCCCTTCCACGCACAGATTATCGACGACGGAGTCCATCGGCGAATAAACCGCGCCGGACGTGGTGATCACCACCGCTTCCGATCGATGCACGGCGGCCATGTCGAGCAGACGGCGCGTGCCGTCGAGCGCCCCGGTAAGATGGCGCTGCGCCCAGTCGGCGGACCGTTCGAGATTGGTTTCCGACGCCGCATGCAGAATGTGGCTGCAGGCTTCGGCGGGGAACTCGAAATCGGTCAGGTTGCCGGCGACGAAACTCAGCCCCGGGCGGCCCCGCAGGTGCGGCGCGCGCTGTTCGAGGAATTTCCCCGGCGAGCGGCTCAGCACCGTGATGCGCAGATTCAGCGCGTGCTTCTCGTTCGCCCACAGCAGGGTTTCGAGCAGCCAGATGCCGAAAAAACCCGTGCCGCCCGTGATGAACAAGTGTGCTCCGCGCAACTGCGGGAAATCACCTTCGAGTAGCGCGGCGATGTGTTCCAGATCGCGCTGAAACAGCGTGTGGCCGCTCGGAATCGTGTGTCCCATGAAACCCTCAGTCAAAGTTGATGCGTTCGCGCTCGACCACCATCGGCCGCTTCACCGTGTGCGTCACCAGCAGGCCGACGTATTCGCCAAGAAGCCCCATCAGCAGGAACAGCATGCCCATGAAGAAGAACAGGCCGACCGCGAGCGGCGCGATGCCCATCTGAAATTCGTTCCACTCCAACAGCTTGCGCACGAGATAGTAAATGCCCGTCAGGAAACTGAGGCCGCTCATGGTGATGCCGATCATCGTCGCCAGGCGCAGCGGCGCCTTTGAATGGTTGACGATGCCGAGGAGCGCGCTGTCGAGATAGACGAGGAACGTTCCCTTCGAAATGCCGCGCTTGCGAACCGGCTTGTCAAACGGGATCTCTGCACGGGCGTAGCCGATTTCGCAGATCAGGCCGCGGAAATACGGGTACGGGTCCTCTATCTGGCGCAGGATGTTCATCACCGCCTTGTCGTACAGACCAAAGCCGGTGAAGTTCTGCACCTGCTCAACTTCCGAAATGCGCGTGATCAGGTTGTAGTAGGCCTTGCGCATCAATGGCATCAAACCGCGCTCTTCGTGCTTGCGGCGCACGCCGATCGCGACCTTGAAGCCTTCTTCCCATTTGCGGATGAAATCCAGGATCAGTTCGGGCGGGTCTTCGAGGTCCGAGGCCATGCCGATCACCGCGTCGCCCTGTGCGAGCAGCAGCGCATGGTAGGGGGAGCGGATGTGGCCGAAGTTGCGGACGTTGACGATCGCCTTCAGGTGTTTGTCCTGTGCCGCGATTTCCCGGATGACTTCAACTGTGCCGTCGGTCGATGCGTTGTCGATCAGCAGGATCTCGTAGTCGAGATGGGGCACTTGCGCCATCACGGCCGTAATGCGCTGATGAAGTTCGGCGATGTTATCCCGCTCGTTGAAGCACCCGGCAACGATACTGACCAGTTTCTTTTCGCTCATCCGCGCTGTACTTTTTTGAATGTGAATCGGTCGTGGCCCGCATACGAAATGGCCACGCTGATGCCCATGAGCAGCCCTTGAGCAAGCCAGAACGGAATCCCAAGGACGTTCACGAGCAGCCATAACCCGGCGATGCCGATGAGCGCGCTACTGCCGTAGACGACATAGCAGCGCAAATATTCGCGCAACCACGGCTCGCGCGAGTTGAATACGACTAGCTTGTACGTAATGAACGACTCCGTGATGCAGATCACGTTGGCGATCAGACCGATCACGATGATGTGCAGGTGCGGCCGCAACGCGTAGTACAAACCGACCGTGGCGAAGTAGCCGAAGGCGGTATTGATACCGCCCACGAGCAGGTAGCGCAACATTTTTTTGCGCGTTTCCCTGTCGCCGGTGAATGCCGCTTTCAGCCTGTTCAACATGGTGGCTTGCTGCCTTTCAAAGAGTGGTTCCGTTCATGGGTCGAGGGTTCAGAAGTTGACGCCGAGGAAGGTTTCGATCTTCTCGGCGACGTAGTCGAGCTGCGGCTCTTTCAGACCCGGGAAGGTGCCGACCCAGAACGTGTCGTTCATGATCACATCGGTGTTGGTGAGCTCGCCGCTCACGCGATAGTTGCGACCAATCATGTAAGGCTGACGCGTCAGATTGCCCGCGAAGAGCAGGCGCGTGCCGATCTTGTTCTGGTCGAGATAGGTCAGTAGGTCGACGCGGCGCAGGCTCGCTTCCGGCTTCAGCGTGATCGGGAAGCCGAACCACGACGGGTCAGAATTCGGCGTCGCTTCCGGCAAGATCACAAATTCGGCGCAGCTGGCGAGGCGGGTCTTCAGATAGGCGAAATTGCGGCGGCGCGCTTCGACGAACTCGGCCGCGCGGTCGAGCTGCGCCAGGCCGCAGGCAGCCTGCATGTCGGTGATCTTCAGGTTGTAGCCGAGGTGCGAGTACGTGTACTTGTGATCGTAACCTTCCGGCAGATTGCCGAGCTTCCAGCAAAAACGCTTGCCGCAGGTATTGTCTTTACCCGGCGGGCAGTAGCAATCGCGCCCCCAGTCGCGGAACGATTCAGCGATCAGGCGCAGGTCAGGATTGTTCGTGAACACGGCGCCGCCTTCACCCATGGTGATGTGGTGAGCGGGGTAGAAGCTCAGCGTGCCGATGTCGCCGAACGTGCCGACCATCTTGCCGTCGTAGGTCGAGCCGAGCGCGTCACAGCAGTCTTCGATCAGCCACAGGTTGTACTTCTTGCACAGCGCGACGATCACGTCGAGGTTGTACGGGTTGCCCAGTGTGTGGGCCAGCATGATCGCCTTGGTCCTAGGGCTGACCGCGGCTTCGATCTTCGAAGCGTCGATGTTGTACGTGCCCAGTTCGACGTCAACGAACACCGGCACAGCGCCGAATTGCAGAATCGGGTTGACGGTGGTCGGGAAGCCGGCAGCCACGCCGATCACTTCGTCGCCCGGCTTGATCGCGCGGTCGCCGAGCTTCGGCGAGGTCAGCGTGGAAAACGCGACCAGGTTTGCCGACGAACCCGAATTGACCGTAATTAGGTGCTGCACGCCGATGAACTTCGCGAGACGCTGTTCGAACTGGTCGTTGAAGCGCCCGGTGGTGAGCCAGCCGTCGAGCGACGCGTCCACCATCAGTTCTAGCTCGCGCGCGCCAATCACCTTGCCCGAGGGTGGGATTACCGTGACGCCGGCTTCGAAATCGGGGGCACGCGTCGCGAGTTCGCCGAACTGCCTGACCAATTGGATGATTTGCTCGCGGATCTGTTCTTTACTGGGGGTCGTCATTTGATTTGGTAAGCGTTAATTTGTGAAAGGGACAGCGCGCGCATGTCGGCGTTATGCAGGAAAGCCTGATGCCACTCGACGATGCGGTCGATCGCCTCGGAAAGTGTCCAACGCGGCGACCAGCCGAGCAGACTTTTGGCCTTCGAGCAATCGAGCTTCAGATAGGTCGCCTCGTGAGGTTGCTGCGCTGCATCGCGTAGCCAGACGGCGCCCTCGCCCCAACGGGCAACGAGGCGCTCGACGATCCACTGGACGGGTTGCGTGTCCGAATCGTTAGGGCCGAAATTCCAACCGCCGATGAACTTCGGACCTTCCGCATATAGCTTCTCGGCGAGGTGCAGATAGCCGCTCAACGGTTCGAGCACGTGCTGCCACGGACGGATCGCATGTGGATTGCGGATTTGCACGGGCGTACCGCTGCTGACCGCGCGCATCATGTCGGGAATCAGACGGTCGCCGGCCCAGTCGCCGCCGCCGATCACGTTGCCGGCGCGACCGCTGCCGAGCGCCACACGATGCTGGGCGTACGCATTCGGGTTGAAGTACGAGTTGCGGAACGCATCGGTGACGAGTTCAGCGCAGCCTTTGCTGTTGCTGTACGGATCGAAGCCGCCCATCGGCTCGGTTTCCCGGTAACCCCACACCCACTCGCGGTTCTCGTAACACTTGTCGCTCGTGACATTGACGACCGCGCGCACCGATGGCGTGTGGCGTACCGCTTCAAGCAGATGAACCGTGCCCATCACGTTGGTGGAATAGGTTTCGACCGGTTCCTTGTACGACAGACGCACGAGCGGCTGCGCCGCCATGTGGATGACGATCTGCGGCTGGGCTTGGGCAAAAACGCGCGTCAGATGATCGAGATCGCGAATGTCGCCGATGATCGATTTCATGCCGTCGCTCACCCGCGCCGCCTTGAACAGGCTCGGCTCGGTGGGTGCGGCCAGCGCGTAGCCGGTGACCTCGGCGCCAAGTTGTTGCAGCCACAAGCACAGCCAGCCTCCTTTGAAGCCGGTATGGCCGGTTACCAGAACGCGTTTACCTCGCCAGAATTGCTCGTTCATGCCCACACTTTCCATGGCGCCTGGTTCGAATTCCAAAGATCTTCGAGGTGATTCTTGTCGCGCAAGGTGTCCATCGGCTGCCAGAAGCCTTCATGGAACCACGCCTGCATCTGCCCTTCGGCCGCAAGTCGTTCCATCGGGCCGCGTTCCCAGATCGTGTCGTCGCCATCGATATATCCGAGGACCTTCGGCGACAGCACGAAGAAGCCACCGTTGATCCACGCGCCGTCGCCGTGGGGTTTTTCCTGGAAGCTGCGAATGAGGTTGCCCTGCACGTCGAGCGCGCCAAAACGACCTGGCGGCTGCGTGGCGGTCAGCGTAGCGAGCTTGCCGCCCGCCCTGTGAAATTCGATTAGCTTTGTGATGTCGACATTGCCCACGCCGTCGCCATACGTAAAGCAGAAGTCCTCGCCGTCCAGATATTGCGCGACACGCTTCAGGCGCCCGCCGGTCATCGTCTGTTCGCCGGTGTCGACCAGCGTCACCCGCCACGATTCCGCGTTGTTCTGGTGAACTTTCATCTCGTTGTCGCGCATATTGAACGTGACGTCGGACATGTGCAGAAAGTAGTTCGCGAAGTATTCCTTGATCACGTAGCCTTTATACCCGCAGCAGACGACAAAATCGTTCACCCCGTGGGCGGAATACGTCTTCATGATGTGCCAGAGGATGGGGCGGCCGCCGATTTCGATCATCGGCTTCGGCTTCAGATACGTTTCCTCAGAAATACGGGTGCCCAGACCACCAGCAAGCAACACTGCTTTCATTTCAATTGCATCCTCTTTTACCGGGTCGAGAGTCGGTGTGTGACAAAATCTGTAAAATTAACCGCAGAACTCGCTGCCCAGAGCAGAGGTAAGGCTACTCGGAGCGCGTTAGCACCTGTGGCGGAAGTAGCTTGCACGCCGGCTCGACAAATTGGTATAGGTCTGCGTGACCGCTTGCGGCACGATGAGCATGCCGCGGAAAGCCTGCGGCGGCAGGTCTCGTGGCTCGGGTAAAATCTTCCTGGCCCATTATCGTGAGCGGATGCAAGCAAGATTCGCTCTAAAAGTCCAGTAAAGAGCCTGTACCTCCACTGCCGGTCGGTCGCCTGTATTCCTAACCTTGCAGCCCTTTGACGCTTCATGTCTTCAATGACCGTGACGCTGTCGGTACGCGGTTTATCAAGTGGGCCCATGCGTGGCCGGTAGTTCAAGCGAGGAAAGTGAAGATTATACACAGTGACTTTTCGATCCAGTCAATGTATCCGAACGGACGGAGCTTAATTCCCACGTCAGCTGCACTTCTCGACGGCAACGAAGCAATTAGAGCCAGGGATGTCATGCCAACGATGCCGAAAGGACGGTGCGGCGCGAATAGCTTGCCACGAGGGTCAAACTTGCGCACACTTGCGAGCCGCCGAGGCCATCATCGGTTTTTATCGAAGAACGCGGGAAACGCGCGAAAGTTACTCTTTCATATGACTGTTCCAAATCCCCCGCCGCACGGCATTGTTGGATTCTCCGTGTCAATCGTGATCTATCGTCCTGATGCGAAATTGCTGGCGCGCACCTTGGCGAGCTTGGCCGTTGCCAGCGCCGAACTGCAACGCCAGCGGCCTGAATTGACGTTCACCGTCTGTCTTGTCGACAATGGGGGATTGGCGGAGGCGCAGGCCAAGCTTGATGTGGGCGAACAGCCGGACGTCTCATATAGCGTCATCAGCGGTCACGGCAATGTCGGGTATGGGCGCGGTCACAACCTGGCGATCGAGCGGGCTGCGAGCAAGTACCATCTCATTCTGAATCCCGACGTCGACTTGGACCCGTCGGTATTCGTCGAGGCGCTTGCCTTTTTCGAACAGCATCCGGACGCCGCTTTGCTGACGCCGCGCATAGTCGATGAACGTGGCGGCCTCCAGTATCTGTGCCGCCGCTACCCTACGCTGCTCGATCTGTTTGTGCGAGGCTTTCTGCCGGGTGGCATGCGGCGGCATTTCCAGCGGCGACTCGCGTGCTACGAGATGCGCGATGTGATTAACGAGCACGACGTGATCTGGGATCCGCCCATCGTGAGCGGCTGCTTCATGTTGTTCCGCACGGACCGGCTGAGGCGTCTGGCAGGCTTCGATCCTCGCTACTTCCTGTATTTCGAGGACTACGACCTGAGCCTGCGCGCGCATGACGTCGGGCGCGTCGCGTATGTACCCGCTGTGCGTGTGCTGCATTTCGGCGGAGGCGCGTCGCGCAAGGGCTGGGTGCATCTCAAGATGTTCACCGCGTCGGCGTTTAAGTTCTTCAACCGCTTCGGCTGGAAATTGTTGTGAGCAGAATTCTTGTCACAGGAGCAAGCGGTTTCGTCGGTCGGGTGCTTTGCCGGACTTTGCTTCAAAGTGGGCATGCAGTCACGGGGCTCGTCAGGCAGCGCGGCAGCAGCGTCGACGGCGTGCAAGAGTGGGTGCACACTGGCAAGGACTTCGAGGGGCTCGACGCCCACTGGCCATCGGGGCTTTCGTTCGACTGCGCGGTGCACATGGCGGCTCGCGTGCACGTTATGCGCGATGAGGCGGCTGACCCGCTCGCCGAATTTCGTGCGACTAATGTGAATGGCTCGCTGCGCGTGGCCGTAGCGGCTCAACGCCATGGCGTGCGGCGCATGGTGTTCGTCAGCAGCATCAAGGCCATCGCGGAGGTCGACGGTGGCCAGCCGTTGCGCGAGGACGATCCGGCTGCCCCGCAAGACGCGTACGGCCATTCGAAGCTGGAGGCCGAGCAGGCGTTGACGGCGTTCGGCTCGGAAACCGGCTTTGAGGTCGTGATCGTCCGTCCGCCGCTCGTTTACGGGCCGCAGGTGCGGGCGAATTTCCTCCGTCTGATGACGGCCGTCGCGCGCGGCGTGCCGTTGCCCCTCGGCTCGATCGAGGCGCGGCGCAGCGTCGTGTACGTCGGCAATCTCGCGCAGGCGCTCGCGCAATGCGCGACCGATCCACGCGCGGCGGGCCATTGTTTCCATGTCGCCGATCGCGACGCACCCATGGTCGCCGGGCTAGTGCGCGCGATCGGCCGGCATCTGGGCAAGCCGAGCCGTCTGGTGCCTGTGCCCGTCAGCTGGCTGCGTCTTGCGGGCCGACTGACGGACCGTACTGCCGCAATCGACCGGCTCGTTAGCGATCTTCGGCTCGACACGTCGCGCATCGAGAGCGTGCTGGGCTGGCAGCCGGCCTGGTCGACCGACGAAGGCTTGGCCGCGACGGCCGAGTGGTATCGTTCCACGCATTGAGGCAGAAGGATGTCAATACAACTTCATTCGCTTTCATCCTGGTCGTCCGGGGCGCTGATCGGCGTCGGTGCGACGCTCGCGTGCGCGGCGATCCTCGGGCTCCTGCTGGTATCCGGGGTCGCATGGTGGCTCGCCACCGACGTCCCGAACGACCGTTCCCTGCATACCCGGCCGACGCCGCGCGTCGGCGGCTGGGGCATCGTACCGGTGGCGGCGCTGGGCATCTGGCTGTTCGCGCCGTCGCTGTGGCTGATCGGAATTCTGATGGTGTTCGTCGCGGCGGTCTCGCAAATCGACGACCGTCGGGGTCTGCCGGCTCGAGTGCGGTTTGCCGCGCACCTCGTCGTCGTGATCGCTGTAGTGAGCGTCTATCCTGCCGCGGTGCCGGTATGGGGTCTCGCGATAGTCGCGTTTCTGCTGGTCTGGCTGATTAATCTGTACAACTTCATGGATGGCGCCGACGGTCTCGCGGGCGGCATGACGCTGTTCGGCTTCGCGGGCTACGGCATCGGCGCGCTGCTTAGCGAGCATCCGTCGCCAGAACTGGCCGTGGCGTCAGCCGCCGTGGCCGGAGCCGCCGCGGGCTTCCTGATCTTCAATTTTCACCCCGCCAGAATCTTTCTCGGCGACGCAGGTTCGATTTCGCTTGGATTCCTTGCCGGCGCGTTCGGATATTGGGGATGGCGCGGTGGCGTGTGGCCAATCTGGTTTCCCGCCCTGATCTTTGCGCCCTTCATCTGCGACGCATCCGTCACGCTGATGCGACGCCTGCTGCGTGGCGAGAAGGTCTGGCAGGCGCACCGTGAGCACTACTATCAGCGTATGGTCCAGTACGGGCTGGGGCACGCGAAAACCGCCTCCATCTGGTACATCGTTATGGTAGGTGGCATAATCCTTGCCGTAGTGGCTCTTGGCTGGCCCTCAACGTTCCAATGGTGTTGCGTCGGCGCATGGGGGCTCGTGCTGGCATTGATCGGGTGTTGCATCGATTTCAGATGGCGTCGCTTCAATTCGGCAACTTTCAGGTGAGGTGTGATGCCGATGGCTCAGCACAAAGCATCATGGCGATCTTTTGGGGCCTTTCTGTTTGACCTGCTTGCGGTTGCCGGGACTTGGCTTGCTGCGTATTTGATCCGCTTCAATGGGGCTGTACCGCCTCTGTTCTGGAGCGGTGCTGTCAGAGCGCTGGTGTGGACGCTGCCGGTCTACGGCATTATGTTTCGCATATTTGGCCTATACCGCGGCATGTGGGTATTTGCTAGCTTGCCTGACCTGATGCGGATCGCCAAGGCCGTGATGGCCGGGGCTTTCGCGATGATGATGGTTGCGGTCATGGTCCAGCCGTATCCGATCGTCCCGCGCTCGGTTCTGCTGGTTTCGCCGTTGTTCCTGTTCCTCTTGATGGGCGGCTCGCGCGCTTTGTATCGTGCGTCGAAGGAGTTCTATCTTTATGGCGGACTGATCGGGCAGGGCAAGCCGGTCATCGTGCTCGGCGCGGGCGGCGCCGGCGCGAGCCTTGCACGCGAGTTGTCGCGTTCGGGCGAATGGCGGCTGGTCGGTTTGCTAGACGACGACCTTGCCAAGCAAGGCCGTGAAATCTACGGCTACAAGGTATTCGGTCCGATTTCCGATTTGCCGCGTTGGGCTGCGGAATTGAAGGTCGAAGACGCGATCATCGCGATTCCATCGGCCTCGGTCGACACGCAGCGGCGAGTCGCCACCTTGTGCGTGCGCGCCGGCGTGCGGGCCCTGGTGTTGCCGGAATTGACCGCGTTGACGCAGGGCCAGGCGTTCCTGTCACGCGTGCGGCAGATCGACCTCGAAGACTTGCTCGGGCGCCAGCCGATCAAGATCGACATGCCGGACGTCGAAGCGCTTTTGCGCGGTCGTGTCGTCATGGTGACGGGCGCAGGCGGCTCGATCGGCTCCGAACTGTGCCGTCAGATATTGCGCTTCGAGCCCGCGCAGTTGGTTGCGTTCGATCTGTCCGAGTACGCAATGTATCGCCTGACCGAAGAGCTGCACGAGCGCTTCCCGGGGCTTTCGGTGATTCCGGTGATCGGTGACGCGAAGGACTCGCTGCTGCTTGATCAGGTGTTGTCCCGCTTCACCCCCCATATCCTGTTCCATGCTGCCGCGTACAAGCACGTGCCGTTGATGGAAGAACTCAACGCGTGGCAGGCGGTGCGCAACAATGTGCTCGGCACCTATCGGGTGGCGCGGGCGGCGATCCGGCACGACGTCAAGCACTTCGTGTTGATCTCGACGGATAAGGCAGTTAACCCGACCAATGTGATGGGCGCAAGCAAACGTCTCGCCGAAATGGCCTGCCAGGCGTTACAGCAAACGAGCACACGCACGCAGTTCGAGACCGTCCGGTTCGGCAATGTGCTGGGCAGCGCCGGCAGCGTGATTCCGAAGTTCCAGCAGCAGATCGCGAAGGGCGGCCCGGTCACGGTCACTCATCCGGAGATCACACGCTTCTTCATGACCATTCCGGAAGCGTCGCAACTGGTGTTGCAGGCGTCGAGCATGGGACAGGGCGGCGAGATTTTCATCCTCGATATGGGCGAGCCAGTGAAAATCGTCGATCTCGCGCGCGATCTCATCCGTCTTTACGGTTTCAGCGAAGACCATATCCGCATCGCGTTCACAGGTTTGCGGCCCGGCGAGAAGCTCTACGAAGAACTGCTCGCCGACGACGAGGCGACGACTCGCACTCCGCATCCGAAGCTGCGCATCGCCCAGGCGCGCGCAACCCCGGACAATCTGCTCGACGAACTGCTGCCGTGGCTGATGCAACATCGTGTGCCGAGCGACCAGGAAGTCAGGCGCGATCTGCGTCGCTGGGTGCCTGAATATCAGCCGGCCGTTGCGGCTTCGCTGAGCAGCGTGACGGCGGTGCCGCGTGCGTCTTGAAGTTTTCACGTGTCGCGGCGTTCGTCAATTTGTTTGAGAAAGCGCGCGCCCCCGACTTGCTGACCGGCTCGGCATTCGCCGCGCTCCGTCTGCTGCGAGCAAACGAGAGCAGCAGCCCGCCGCCCACGATAATCAGCATGCCGACGATGCTCAGGCCGTCCGGGAAATGCCCGAAGACTAACCATCCGAGCAGCGCGGCCCACACCAGTTGCACGTACATGAACGGTGTCAGCTTGGATACCGGCGCGTGGCGAAACGCGTGGATCACGCAGAAGTGGCCGATCCCCGCATATACGCCGAGCGACAGGACGCCGATGGTCTGCGGTAACGTCGGTGCTGCGCCTGACGGGATCCACGGCAACACGACGCTGAGGCAAACGGTTCCCACCAGCGCGGTGTAGAACAGCATGGTCACGCTGTCCTCGGTGTGACTGAGCTTGCGCGTCAGGATCTGATAAATGCTGAAAGAGACTGCGGACGCAAGCACAAGCAGCACACCTTCGAGCGGCAAGTGGCTGCTCGGCCGTGAAATCAGCACGGCGCCGGCCGCCCCCGCGAGAATGGCGCTCCAGCCGAGACGCCCCACCTTCTCACCCAGCAGCGGCCCCGCCAATATCGTGGCAATCAGCGGTGACATGAACGCGAGGCCGGCGGTCTCCGCCATCGGCAAAATGCGCAGGGCGACCAGTCCGGAAATGCTGGTGCCCAATAGCAGCAAGCCGCGGCACAATTGGGCGGAGAGATTCTTTGTGGCTAGTATCGAACGACCGCGCGACGGCGCGAAGAAAATCAACATGAGCACCAGATGTACCGCGTAGCGCGCCCATACCAGCAGCGGCACCGCAAGGGTCAGCGATAGCTTCTTGGCGGTGGCGTCCATCGAGACGAGCAACAACTGCGAGATCAGCAGCATGCCGATGCCACGCAGTGGGTGCGGGGCGGGCAAAGCCGTCTTTGATGAAATGGTCGTAGGCACGGTCGGGCGGCTTTAATCGGTGGTCAAGTCGCTTCGGAGTTCGCGACGCCGGCGCTGGTATCCGGAAGCCGGGTGGAACCGAGAAATACGCGTCCCATTCCAATAAACGGCTTTTTGACCATGCGATACGACAACTCCCCCAGCAGTCGAGACGCCACGGTATTGAGGCAAGTGCAAAGAAACATTGTCACGATGTCCTCGGTCTGACTCAATTAACTGTGAGTATCTGGTACAACTCAATTAGACGGCGGATGCCAGTACAAGTACCATCCTTCTAATGGTAGGTGGCTAGTCGGCCGTGAGATGAGCGTCGCGCCTAACGCTCTTACCAAGGTTGCGCACTAGCCGAGACGACCACCGGTTCACCCAGCCAAGGGCCGCCCAATATTGTCGCAATCAAGGGCGACATGAACGCTAGGCCGTCTTGTCTCTGTCATCGGCAAAATGTGCAGAGCTCCAAGTTGGGAAAGGCTCGTCGCAAGCGTGAGCAGTTCGCGACCTGGCCGTGTGCGAAGGTTCTTGGTAGCAAGCATCGAGCGGCCGCAGGATGGCGCAGAGAAGATTGCCATCAGCGCAAAGTATAACGTGTACCTGAGGTTGACCCGCGAAAACGGACACCTATTCTTTCCGAAGAGGAGGTGCCGAAATGGGCAAGACTCGTACACCTTACCCTGCGAAGTTCGGGGCGCATATGGTGGAACTGGTCAACGCCGGGCGTACACCACAGGAACTTGCGCGCGAGTTCGAGCCGACGGCGCAGACCATCGTCAACTGGTGCGCGCAGGCCGAGCGTGATGTTGGCGTACGGCATGACGGGGTGACCACGGCCGAACGGCAGGTACTAACGCGTCTGCGCCGTGAGAATCGCCAGTTGAAAATGGAGCGCGACATTCTTTCGCACGCTGCGGCCTGGTTCGCAAGAGAGACGGGAGCCGTGCCGCCGAAGGGTACGCAATCATGACAGCGAACCGGGCCCGCTGGCCTGTTGCCAGGATGGCGCTGCTGCTAGCCACGCGTCCGTACGCTGCATGCGAGCTCGCGGGGGACGTATTGGGCACCCGTATCCACGCGCAGCCCGCGCGCGAAGGCATGCAAGTGGGACGCAAGCGGGTGGTGTGGCTCATGTGTATTGGGCGGGATTGTGTAGGGCCAGCCGGCGGTGCTGGCGACGTACCACGCGGCAACGTGCGGGGGCACGGCGCGCCCCCCACCTGGTACGCCGGCACTTCAGCCCTGACACGATGAACGTGCTGTGGGTTGCAGATGCAACCTACATCCTGACTGATGAGGAGTTTCTGTATTTGGCCGTAGTGCTCGGCGTGTTGAGCCGGCGCATCGTGGGCTGGGCGATGTCCAACCATCTGTCACGGAACTGATGCAGCGTCGCGAACCTTGCCCCTTCAGACGGTCTTGCAGGTAGTGGCGCAACTGTGGGTTAGCCACCAGTTTCGACGGCTTAGGTCTTCTGGCAACCAGTCCCGCCTTCCACTGCGCAACCGAAGCTCGACCATGAAGCTCGCGACGAAGGGGCAGTCTCTGCCCACGAGCGAGGGAAAGAGGGAGAAAGGAAGGTGTCAGCCGAGCCGCGCTGGCACCTCACCCGCTTGTGCTGTGATGACCGGCTGGTATTGGATGGCCTCGTTGTGATTCACGCGCCGGGACGCCTTCCGAATGCTGAAATTAATTATGTGGCGATTGCGCTCTTCGGAGTCTTCCTGGTGGAAACAATGCATTGGGCCGGGGTAGTCACACACGGTGAGACCGACGACACGTTGATCTTGACGGCGGTTGACGGGCAGCGGTTGCCGCGCGCCTCGCCAGCAAGCAGAATGCGGCAAAAGTGCGGTTCCTGCGCAACCTGCTACCTCCGCGGCTGTAGATCGTTGAAGGACTCGGTGTCATTTCGCATGAAGCGGTCATGGTGGCCCCCCGCACTTCCTGTGGTGTTGCTTGAGCGTAGCTGACTTTACCGGCATCTGCGGGTGCGCCAGCAGCAGTTTGCGCGTACGGGGATAGGGCGCCTGCGCCTTCGCACGATCGCGGACGCCATTCTGCGGTATGCAGACGCGCGCCCCCGGGTTCTCGTTGAATACCGGCGCATCTAGGGGCGCGCGCGCGGCCGCGTTTGGGCCGGATAACACCGCTTATAGCGGAGGGCGTGGACCTCGCTCACCGCTTCCCTTCCTCACCACCATCCACCGCGGCGACTTGAATCGCACAATGCTCACATACAGCCACACATAGGTCGCCGCGAACACCACCACAAAGCAGAACAGATGCAGCGTATGCCGCCAGAACAACGTGGCCGGCACGACCGCGATCAGACATAGCAGCCACAGATAGGGCGACGTCAGCGAATTTCGCCGCGTCAGTTCGCGTGCGGTACGCGCGCCGACCGCCCAACGCATTAGCCGCTTATAGACCAGCATGTGCAGATGCACGCCATCCGGAATGCCGGGCGACATGCCGCGAACAAACTTCTTTCGATAAATCGAGAAACACGTCTCGAAGATCGGGTACATGAACAGCAGTACCGGATACCACGCGGACACGTCGCGGTTGCGCATGACCAGCATGATCGACAGTTCGGCAAGCATGAAGCCGATGAAGTACGCGCCGCCGTCGCCGAGAAAAATCAGCCCCGCCGGAAAGTTCCAGATGAAGAAGCCGAGCACCGCGCCCATCATCATGAACGACGCCGACAGCACGATCGGATCGTGCACCTGGAAAGCGACATAAGCGAGCGACGCAAACATCATGCACGCCACCATCGACGCAAGGCCGTTGAAGCCGTCGATGATATTGATCGCGTTCGCAAGCGCTGCCACCGCGAGCACCGTGACCGCGCACGAGATCACAGCATATGAGAGCAGGAAGTCGAGCGGCGGCACGCTGATGCGCGTGACCGCGATATCCAGCAGGAAATACGCAAGCGCCGCTGCCGCCATCGTGCAGACGAGGCGCGCGAGCGGCGGCACACGCTTGGTCAGATCCTCGACGAGACCCGAGCCGAAGGCCGGCATGCCGCACGCAATGAGGCCGAGGATGCCGCCCGATACCGCCGGATAGGCATAGCGCAGTTGCACCGCCGAAACGATCAGCCCGACGAGAATTCCGGTTCCGCCGATGCGCGGCACCGGGCGCACATGAAATTTCTGTACGCCGGCCAAATCGGTGTCGGTCGAAAATCTTTCATGCAGATGCGCATAGCGCACGATCAACAGCGTGATCAGCAGTGAAACGATAAAGCCGAGCGCAAAACTAAGCATGAAAGTGGGCCTGAGCGAAGACGCCGAATTATACAAACGAAACGCGAGATGCCCGGAAAAGCGCCGGGCTCGAGATAGCCGCAACGAATCCCAGATAGTGACGCGCAAATCACGCGCGAACCCGCGCCAGTCATGGATTTCACCTATGTAGCAAGGGTCGCGCGGCGTCGTTAACCTGGATGCGGCGACGTGTGCGCAATGCGGGCGGACAGCACACTCGCCGCGGATCGACAAGACGGTTCCGGAGACCCAATGCTAAATAACATTTCAATTCGTGGCGGCCTGACGCTGGTGATCAGCGTATTCGTTGCCTTTCTGCTGACCGTAATCGGCGTTGGATATGGCGCACTGAAGCTTGCCAACAATAGCCTCGACGACACGCAGCGCAGCGCAGAGGCACTCTCGCATCTGAAGGCGAGCTCTGAGAAGCTGCTGCAAGTGCAACTCGCGCTGGGCTCTTATCAAACGCTCTTCAGTGTCGGCAAGCAAACCGACGATCTGCTGCCCGCCGCGCACAAGGTGCTGGTCGAATCGAACAAGGACTTTCGCAATTACATGGCAGGACCGTTTTCGAGCGACGCCGAGCAGAAGCTCGCGCAGAACGTCGAGCAGGCCCGTAACGCGCTGGTCGACAAGGCAATCGAACCGGAGTTCAAAGCGCTCACCGACTTCGACTTCAATACGTTCCGCAACATTCAGGGCGAGACGGCGAACGGGTTTTACTCCACGTATTCGAAGGCGATCGACGCGCTGGAACATGCGCAGACCGAGAACCAGCACCGCCAGGCCGCGACCGCCGCTCAACGCTTCCAGATTGCGACGCTTCTCTTTGCGGCAATCGGCGCTCTCGCCATCGTGATCGGCGTGGCGGCGCGCGTCGCGTTGTCGGCGGCGCTCATCAAGCCGGTCAATGCCACCGTCAAGCACTTCGAGCGGATGGCAGGAGGCGATCTGACCGTGGCGATCAAGAGCCAGTCGCGCAATGAAATGGGCCAGTTGCTGAGCGCGTTGACGAAGATGCGCGACGGCCTCGTCGACACGGTGTCACAAGTGCGCGGCAGCACAACGGCCATTACGCAGGGCGCAAATGAAATTGCGTCCGGCAACGCAGACCTGTCCGCGCGCACCGAGCAGCAAGCCGCGGCGCTTCAGCAGACGGCAGCAAGCATGGAGCAGCTATCGGCGACCGTGAAGCAGAACGCGGACAACGCGAAGCAGGCCAACCGGCTCGCGCACGGCGCGCTCGACACGGTCACGCGCGGCGGCAAAGTGGTCTCGCGTGTCACGGAGACGATGGACGGCATCAGCGAGTCGTCGCGCAAAGTGACAGAGATCATCGGCATGATCGAGGGCATCGCGTTTCAGACCAACATTCTCGCGTTGAACGCGGCCGTGGAAGCGGCGCGTGCCGGCGAGCAGGGGCGCGGCTTTGCAGTCGTGGCGTCGGAAGTGCGCAGCCTCGCGCAGCGCTCGGGCGCGGCGGCGAAGGAGATCAAGGAACTGATCGGCGATTCGGCGGCTCAGGTCGAGCAGGGCGCGTCACTCGTAGCCGAGGCGAGCCGCACGATGAACGAGGCGATGCAGTCGGTCGAGCGCGTGACCGGCATCATGGGAGAAATCGAGGCCGCCGCGCTGGAGCAAAGCGACGGCATCGAGCAGGTCAACAAGGCGGTCTCGCAGATCGACGAAGTCACGCAGCACAATGCGGCACTCGTAGAGGAAGCGGCTGCGGCGGCGAAATCGCTGGAAGAACAGGCGGGTGTGTTGCGCGACGCTGTAGCGGTGTTCCGGCTTGATGCCAATGTGTCAACATTGACTGTCCGTGATCGGGCGGCATTGAATTACGGCAGTCACAGTGCTGCATCGCCACGAAAAGAAACATCATCTGTTCAGGTTATCTAAGTCCTGTCGCGTCTGTGTGCGGCCGGTATCTTCGCATCTAATGCGAACCGGGATCGGTGCCTGCTGCGGTCGAGCACGGCGGTGAGGGAAATGCCGCATCGCTCCTGCCGGAGCGCTCAGGGCGCTCCATGAAGCCATAATGTAGCCGATCAAGGTACCGTCGCGATGAACGGGATTACGGCGTCCGAGTTGGCACCGGGCAAGGGAGCCGGGGACAGGCCGCTTGACAGATCACCAAAGTCACGCAGCGCGAAATGAGGCACCTGTCGAGGAAGCTGTCCCGGGAGCCAAAGTCGCAGAGTTGGCAGGCGCCGGTGGCTCCCCATTCAATAAGGTCCTTCTCCTTGACGATGTTGCGTCAGCCACAGGCGGGCCGTCCGCGGGCATCGCACGGCGCAATCTCTTCCGCCTTCGCATTACGCAAGCTGTCGCGATAATGCCCCGCTGGGCTGTCAGAGTTGTGTATGCGGACATCGTTGTGCGGTACGTCGAGATAGCCCCATCCCGAATGAATGTACATGGCGACGCGAACAGGGAACCCTAAGTCACTGTAAGTGGTTCGCGTCTGACTGCCCGTTTGTGGGAGCGCCGCCTCGTCATTTCTTCGCCTGCGTTATGACGCGAAGCAAACATCCGGCAACGACCTTCGCCCCGCAACAACAAACCTGGCGCACAACTTATCTTTGGAAATGACAGAGCGCCAGACAAACAGACAATAATTCGACCAATTTTTCAGGTTGCATGACGAAAGGTGTATAGGAAACTGAGGATACCTCTTCAATCTAAAGAGATCTCCATGTCACTGACCAATCGCCCTGTCACGTCACCTAGGCGCACAGCTCGCCAGCGATACACGGACCGCGTCCAAGCAGTTGCGGACGGTCCAAACTCTTTCGACATCCTTATCGATGGGCAGCTGCGCTTCCGTTTGGAAAGCGAGACGCAGTGGCCGGCCCAATGGCGACTCTATGCGATCAGGGAGGGCGCGCGCGCTGCCCAATGTCTCGCGATCGAGAACGAATATTGGGATGTCGTCTCGCAACTGGAGAGTGGTGCGCACTGGATGCAGGTCGAGGACATTCAATCTGTGACCCGGAAGGTATCCGGCGAGTCTACCTACGTCCGCTGGCCGGAATATATTCGCGGGCGCTGATCGACGACCCGGTAGCGGTGTTCATCGTGCAAAAGCCGTCAGAGGCTGCGACGGAGTGGACGGTAAGTGCAAGACTTTGCCATCGCGGGACCTATCAGACGCTCCTTACGCGTCCGACGAGCGATGCAAAATTGGCAATTGAACCACTCGAACGTGCTTCAGCGATCAGCGCACGCACGAGCGACAGGAAGGCCTCGTATACGTGGACATACCGTTCGTAAGCGAATCTTGAAGCACCCAAAGAAATGAAGCCGGTGACGGGCGGAGCCCCGAACCGGCGACGCTGCGTCGCGCCGGAAGCGCTCGCATTTAGCACAAAGCCTTGCCGGCGGTCGCGGTAGATCGGATATGAACGAGTCTGTCTTGCAAGGGAGGCCGCCGTGCGCGGACGACACGTCAACGACCACAGATGAGGCTTTACATGATGTACCAACGCAACGAAGGCCGCCCACGGCGGCCGCACGCGCTGGATTCAGCGTTGCCACGGCCTATCGCATAGAACAGGATCTGCAGTTTGCCGTCGAGCAAAAAAGCGCCGTGCGAGCGGCGGCACCCGCGGCTCCTGGCAGAGATCTTCGAAGCGGAGATCGTCCCGCTGCACTGCCTGGCCCGTCGCTTTATTTGGGGAGATGCTTCGGCGACACCTGCGGGACCCCATCCGGCCCACGCGACCATTGAAACTCAGGCCACAGATCCATCCTCGCCGGCAGAATAGTTTATTTGACCCACATTGCGCTCCCGATGCGCCCCTCACTGGGCACGCAAACAACGCGGAATCTCATCCTCAAGTCAGCTTGCTTGATAAGTGACTTTAGCTAGTATGGGAAGCAACCTCCGCGCACAGCAGCGCAAGCGCCACCGGAATGCCCCGAGGCCACGCAACGTGGAGCACGCGCAATATCCCTCTTAGGAGCCTGAATGAGAAAACAAAAACGATGCAAGCCTCTTCCTAATGAGACGTCTGAGCAGCTTCGTGCGCGGTTGAGACGATTCGCGCTGGCTACGCGGGAAGAGGCCATGCAACCGGTCACAGTTCCCTTCCCGGAAAACGTTAGCGTGCTGGCTGGTCCGTTGAGGATTCGGATACGCAAGAATGAATCACCCGACGACTCCGGCCAAGCCCCCGCCTGCGACCCAAAATCGGACGTCAACCGATAGTGCTTAGTCGAAGCGCTCTTCTGCTGTTCCGTCCGGAGCTGACCTTTCTCCAGCATCGTACGGTGACGGTCGACTTGTAGCTGGAAGATCTGCCGCCTCCAATGCATAGGCGCCTGGGGTACCGGGGCTCGAGCCCGGGAACGGCAAGACGCGTACTGCCGGCTCTGAACGTACGTTCGCGAGGCTCGGCCAGCTGACTCGAGGAGGCCGCAGGCGCTCTGCTTTGCACACAGTCCTACGAGGGTTGACGAATATCCAAAGGTGATCTGAAAGCCTTCAGGGGAGCAGCGCCGCGTAGCGTGGCCAGTGAACCGTGCCGGGTACGGCCGCATCATCGAGGCTGCAGCCATGATCGACAAAAGCGCGTTCAGGAACATTATCTATCCGGCGCAAAACCGGGCGCCACGGGCCACGCGATACCGCATCGTGCTGACCAAGAATTCCCGCCTCTTGCGGACAGTGGTGTACTTTCTCGCAGAGGAGTCGACGCAGCCCCAGCGCACGGACCTTCTCACGGCGCTCGACGTCATTCTCAACCGCATCATCGAAGTCGCGGGGAGCGGCGTGCGTCACGACTGCATCCCAGCCCGCAGCCCAGGACAGGGCGCAGAAGATCGCGTATGCGATACGTATAACGCGCGGGAGTGAGGTGTCGCGGCGGTGCCACGCTCCGACCGCCACGTTGTGCCGACCAGCCGTTTTATATCCGCTCGCTCGATATCGTCGGCGGTGAGCTCGCGTTCTACGCGGAGCGTGACGGTGGCAAAGCTCTCACAGGACAGTGTTGCGAAGATACTCGAATGAGCGCGCCACTACATCGGCCGTTGGGAGTCGTTGTTGGCGAGTGATCCGTATTTGTCGCACCGGGTTCTCATCGACCTTCCCGCAAGAAAGGTCTATGAGGGGCGTGGGTCTGGCAACTAGCGAAAACCGTCATCACCGGCTGTCTGGCAACGACGGCGAGCTACATGAGCTCCGCGAGGCGGCGCTCGTCATCGGTGTGAGGGCTATTCTCGTCAGCCTTCGCTCTAGCATCAGAGTTGTGAGTAGTGACCCAACCACGACGCGTCCACTATACCGCTAAGCGGCCGCAGCATTGCTCCGACCCGCCCATGGTGGCCGCCACGGCACAAGTGCGCCGGCTGGGTCATACGCTTCGGCCAATGCGTCGTCATGATCAACGGATCCCCGGGCTGTGCGGATCACGACGATCAATTTCAGTGGCACCCGTTTCGGCCGCCAGGAGCCGCAGCAAAGCGGCTTCGTGCACCTCGCCAGATCGACACCGGACGCCAGGGCTGCCCGCATCTGCGACGTGCCGGCGCTATCGCATCTCCCGATTGGTCGTCCTTCCTGTTCATTCGCCCGAGAAGTGGGCGCCAGCGCTATATCGATCGCCGCGAAAAAGAGTCGCCGTTCGTTGAGCGGCGTGTTCCGCTAACTGCACTTCATTGGATCGAAATGTTCCTGAGGCTTGTGCGCCCTC
The DNA here is from genome assembly GCF_904848585.1 of Paraburkholderia kirstenboschensis. GTDB lineage: Bacteria > Pseudomonadota > Gammaproteobacteria > Burkholderiales > Burkholderiaceae > Paraburkholderia > Paraburkholderia kirstenboschensis. The sequence goes on along the minus strand of NZ_CAJHCR010000006.1, from coordinate 179,776 downwards.
CGGCCATTGCCCACAGCCGACTTGCGTTGGCAAAAGCCCGTGCGATCCTGAGCCTGTCCCTGCAGTGAAGTTCGCAGGGACAGGCAGGCGGGGGGCGCCTTTCTGCATTCCGGCCAGTCCTGTCTGCCTCTTGCCCTCACTGCCTTTGTCAGATCTGTCAGCCCTCTGGCCGACAGACATCCATGACCAAAAGGGACGTGTAGACGCCTTACCACAACCACCCGCAAGGACATCGCAATGAGTAACTCAGGAAACCGGCTATGGCAGGTATTTGTCGAGGAATGCCGCCAGTGCCTTGCAGACGTCTTCATGCCGCTGTTCGTCGCCGCACGATGGATACGGCGTCACACGCGGAAATAAACACGTCGATAGTACGGAGTCTCAAATGGAAACCACACGCTTTACGGCGCAAAACGGGCGCGAGGTCGTCAGGATTGTCACCGACTCGGGGGCGACCGGCTACATCGACAGCAGCATCCCGCCGGAAGTGATCGAGGCTTGGCATCGCCGCCTCCGTGCGGCCCTCGGGCGCCCAATCGCCCGGCAGCGACGTCTGCTGCGTGCGAGTCAGCGCCGGGTGTTCGAGCCGGTACGTCAACGGACACGCCAGCGAGGATTAATGGTGCGCATCCGACTACGCCGCTGCGGCCGTCCCCTTCTTGCGCTTCGATAACTCGCATGTGCACTTGCGTCTGGGCGAACCAATGCGAACCTGGCTTTGTCCCGCCCAGACGCTTTCATTTCACCGGGCCGGGCAAATCCTTTTCCAACACGTCAATCCCTTCCAACACTTCTGGAGTTTGTCATGCATAACGATCAGCAGCAGTCGTTCTTCAATTTTATCCATCCGGATCACGCAAGCCTGCCCCTCCCTGTGCGAACGTTCTGGAACAGTGCCGCCGTCCTGTTGTTCATCTCGCCCTATACGATGGCCTTTACGTCCTGCCTTGGTGTCGTGCTGGGCCTTAACCAACTGCAGGCCGCGTGGCCCCCGCTGACGCACGGTTTGCCCCTCGGCGTCATCGAGCTGTTGAGGGATGGTGCTATCGCTTTCGCTGCGCTGTTTGTCACTGGGGCGTTTTTCGAGCGTCATGAACTGGCTCAACTCATCCGCGACGACATCTACGAGACGCTTGAAGACCTCGAATAGCCGATGTTTCGCGAGGCGAGCCATTGACCGTGCCCCTTCTTGTTCGCCCACCTTCACTGAGATCCCTTCCACGGAGAACTGTCCATGAAGGACGCCATTCTTTCCACTGCCCGTGACTGCCCGCCGCTCCTGATTGGATGTGGCGTAGGCTTCGGCCTCGGGTTCGCGCTGCATTTCGATAATATTCGGCTGATTGTCACCGTAGTCGTCTGTGTTTGCGTGGCGCTCATGCTTCATTACCGCATCCCTCTCGCTCGCCGACTGATGACAATGGCCAGTGTCGTGCTGCTGGTTGCCGTTCTCGTCCACGCATCGTTGCACACCACTGCCATGCTAGGAGTCGGCACTGCGCTCTGGATGATTCTGGCTCCCGGATACCGACGGTATCGCCAGGAGCGCCGGGAGCGCCGGGAGCGCCCGGCCGCGCTTCCGGGGAGAGAGCCCTCGACGCCGCAGGGTTCAACAGCCCAGCGTGATACGGAGCAGGTGTCGGCCCAGCACGCATATTCGTTGGATGACCGCGTACTTCATGCGAGATTCGGCTTTGACGCTATCACAGGCATGGCTGAGGTCAAGGCACGACTGCTCAACGTGGCACGCGATATCCTCACCAACCCGGAGCAGGCCAGAAACGGGATCCTGCTATGGGGGGGGCCAGGCACCGGCAAGACGATGTTTGCCGAAGCGCTCGCTGGCGAATTGGGCATCCCCTTTTTGTCGATCTCCTACCAGGATATTGCGTCGAAATGGATCAATGAAACGCCAGAACGCGTGAAGGCTGCCTTTGCTCAGGCAGTGCGCTTGCGACAGGCAGTTTTTCTAATCGATGAAATGGATGGTTTCATCAAGTCACGCGGCGACCAGACCCATTCGATGGATCGCGACCTCACCAACACAATGCTCACGGAGATCGTGCGCCTGCGTGGCACAGGGATCGTGCTGGTCGCCGCCACGAACGACATCGCCTGGCTCGATGCGGCCGCCATCCGGGAGGGACGCTTTGACTTCAAGGTCGAGGTGCCGCCGCCGGATCTGCCAGCGCGTGAAGCGCTCCTGAAGCGTTCGTTCGGCAAGGCGCTTGGTGCTGATGCGCTTGACCAGTCCGCTCTCCGTAGCCTCGCGGCGCGCTGGGGTGGATTCAGTGCAGCACGCCTGATGGCTGTCGGACCGCAGCTTGCCGATATGCGGCGGGAGGGACTTTTCGGGAAAGGTCCGGTCTCGTTCGATATTGCCATGCAGGCCATGCGTCGTATCCAGGGCTCGAAGGGACACCTGCCGGAAGGAGTCAAGGCAATCGACGAGATCATCATGCCCGACGGATCACGTGATGACCTGAAGCGCCTCACGCGACGGCTCAAGAACGTTCACCGAATGGAGCAGTTGGGTGGTGCACTGCCGCGCGGGGTCCTGTTCTACGGTCCGGCTGGCACGGGTAAGACTCACGCAGCAATGGCTCTTGCGAAGGCAAGTGACTGGGCATTCCTCAAGACCACCGGCGCGGAGCTGCTCGGCAGTCATGCGGCCTGGGATGAACTCTATCGCAAGGCAAAAGACCTGCGCCCATGCATTCTGCTAATCGACGAAGCGGACGACGTACTGGGTGATCGGCGCCTCTCCAGTGTTGCACCGCTTACCAACCGGATCCTTGCTTCGATCGACGGCGCGGATGGCCGGGTGACAGACGTGCTGGTCATTGCTGCAACCAATCATCCGGATGCACTGGATCGCGCTGCGTTGCGCGGTGGGCGTCTGGAGCAAAAGATCCGCTTCGGGGTTCCTTCACGGGAAGTGCTCGCCGCGTATATCCGGATTCAGGTGAAGCACAGAGCGGGCGAAACCTTTGCCATCTCGCGGCACACAGTGGAATGTCTGATTGCAGGCCTCGAGGGCTGTTCGATCGCCGACACGGACACGGCTCTTCAGCGCGTCATCGATGAAGCGGTAGCGCGACATATTGACGATGGGTCCGCCACCATCACTGCGGCCGACGTGCGCGCGGCACTCTCGACGCTCGTTGTCTCCAATGCCTGAATCGGCTCTGCAACCATACTGTTATCGCTGTCCGTCGTGGGCCCATCAGCGTCTCGAGTAGACAACGAAAAACATGTTGGCTTGCGCATTGATTTGGGTCTTTTTTGCGGTGCCGTACTCCTTGCCCCAAGTGTTTTGCTACCTGTGAGACGGCAGCCCAGAGCGACATTGACTACGCCGCTTAGCATGTCAACACGACGGCAATTGACCCAGATGGTCGGCGAGCGGTACGGCAGCTCTGACTGCAACGAGAAGCGCGAGATACGGACGAATTCGTTCACCGACCGGGTACCGCGGCATAGCAAGCGATCTGCGTGCTATGCCGCGAACCTCGGCCTTCAGTGCTTGAAGAATGGAGCCGACTCCTGTCGTCGAGACGCAGTAATGGACGTCCTCGCTGAAGGGATCCCCAGGTTGCAAACGTTCTTACGCCGGTGACGCGCCCTAAGGTCCAAGCGCTCCATTCGTTATTTGTCGAAGTCGCAGCGCTGAGCTGGACAACCAGCCTAGCAGCGGTGTTACTCCCGGTACATAGGTTCGCGAGGCGATCCTGTTTCGACACCCCCCGAGGATTGCGCGACGTTGGCGCTTGCGTTGCGGGTCCCGGTCTTCTCCCTTCCCGTCGCGATGGGTGCGGCATGCGTGCTTGCCAGAGCCGCAAATATTCGCGGCTCCCGCACGCGGCCGGGTCCCGCGTTAGTCGGCGCTTTCGCATGCGAATGGGCGCCGACTTCAAGCCTTATATCGCGGCCGGCCCGATTGTCAGGTCTGTCGTCGATGCGAGGGCAAATCCTCGTGCCTCGCACGTGCGTTTGATTGTTTCAGAAAGGACCCCCGCGCCGCCTTTTTCTACAAACACCGCGTGCACGAATGAGCATAGCTTCTCGACATCCAGCGCTCCTGCGCCGCCGATGAACAGACTGAGCGCACTGAGCGGAGCGACGCCCGGATAAAAGCCGAAAGCAGGATGCTCAACAGCGATGTCCGCGGCAAGCGTGCGAAATTCGGTAACCAGGCTTTCGCCGAGAGAGGGGCATCGCGGCTTGCTGATGGAAAGCTCCGGATGATCAAACGCAATCTTTGCAACTATGTCAATGCGCAGGCCATTGATCGTTTCCGTGGGGGACTCCCAGGATTCATGCTGCGCCCAGAAGAGTACCTCGCCCGATTCCCCCCACGGGATGCATTGAGTACGGTGGACGGAATCGACGTCAGAGCCGGAATAACAACTGAACGCACGCAGAAGCGGGGATTCGCCCTGTGGCAGGTGGTGTTCAACGAGATGCATGGTCGGAGCCGACAATACGGCTTGCCAGTAATGATCCGGCAGGCGGCCTAGATCGTCCTTTGCGTGAAGATGATCCGCAAGGGCGAGGATCGTCATCCACGACTCGACACTCGTGTGGTGAGGCAGAACAATTCTCAGCATGACTTTGCTCCATTGTGCAGTTGGCGTTCGTCCGGTGGCGTCAGCGGGCTTTCCGCCGCATAGGCCACGCGGGACATTTCTGGGAGAACGGGGGGCGTCCCCGCAGTAGCGAAATTGGGTGGCGCGAGCCGGCAGCGAAGCAGCTACCGGACTCCACATCGCCTGTCGTCGTTGATGTCAATACACAGGGACTACATCCGGGGCGGCGCAGACCGCCTCGTCTTCTCCAGGTACTGCGAGGCGCTCACGTGGCAAGGGCCGCTGCATCGGTGCCGCGTCGCCGGGAAGCTGCAGGGCATCGGTCGCCTTCTCAATGTCGTTGCGACATGCGAGCAATGCGCGCTGCACGAGCAGCTTTTTTGAGAGATCACGTAAGACCTCCTCGTTCTCGTTGCGCTGGCGCGCTGTATCCAGCAGCGTCTGGAAATTTATTTCGCCGTTGAGCATCGCTGAAACTGAGAGCGCTTGGTCATAGATCTTTGCGAATGCCACCGATTCATACAGGACCGCGGGGGGCACGACTGCCTGGGCGTCCGGGCTTTTCAGGTACTCGAACAGCGTTGAAAAGGCGATTTCAAGAGGCTGCTCGCGAGGTGCCTGAACAAGAAGAAAGCGTGCCGCGGTCGGTTTCATGCCTAGGTGTACCATGGCCGCAAAGGTATCAATCAGCTTTTTCTGAGATTCTTCATTGCGTGTCGTACTCAGGACAACCGCGCCGAATTCTGCTGCGGTTCCGGGGTACTGTTCCATGAAATGCAGAAAGGCTTCGGTGCAGTCGGCTGTGACCTGTACGGTGCAGGCAGCCTGCGTGGACGCGATGTCACAATACAGGTCCTCAAGCTTTTCCGGGCGAACGCGAATGATGGGATTGGATGCGACAGGCATCAATGTCTTGCGGACGTCGACGACGTTCAGCTTGCCGCCAACCTTGGCCTGAATGACTTCGCCCGTGCAGCGCTCGGCTGCGTCGGAGCTGCTGTTGAAAACAATCGTAGCGTGGTGCATGTCGAAACTCCTTCTTGTGGAAAAACGGTGGTACGTGGGTGGCGCTGCAAAGTCTGCAACCGGTCGTGGCTGGATGCAGGTCTGAATCTGGTCAATGTGCCGACCCTTAAAAAAATAGGTGTCCTCTGTAAAGGCATATCGATTGCGCCGGATCATCTGTATGAAGCCTTTGGCTAATCCTTACATGTCGGGCAGTGTCAGGCGTGTGCTACCCGGCGGTGAGCGATGGGACATTGCCTTTCAGTGCTGACCGTGAGGAGGTCAATCATCTATTCGTTGTCGCTCGAAGCGGTATCTTCCGTTTGGCCCGTTGCTCAGTCGTACCCTTCGCGTTTTCACGACGAGTGCAGCAAGCGTTGACGTGGAATGTCCTGCACGCCTCAGAAGCGTGCTCAGTGCGGCCAGCCTGTTGTCCCCTGGCCCGCTTGAGCAGAAATGTGAGGCGTACATCGCCAGCAAATCCTTTCCGATATCTTCTACGCGCTCGGGAAGCGCGCCGCGTTGCTCGAGGAATGCAGCGAGTTCGTCCCAGGCGCAACGCAGATCCTCGGCCGTTTTTGCGTTGACACCCAACGCGGTGATGACACGGTCTATCTGCTCATTGCTCGCGAAAGGCCGCGGACCATGGCTTGGATTCGACGGCGAGTCGGCGCTGTTTCTGTTCGGCATGTAGTTATCCATATGTCGGTAGAGTTAGAGGCAGGCAAACTATCGGCTAGTGACATGCTGTTTTTCTGACGCTTTTGCCAGGTGTGCGCGGAGCGCGCCCGGGCGACCGGTCGTTTCGCAGATTCGCATCAACGCTTTCTCGTATCGCGGGCGCGTCCCTGAATACCGTCGGGCTGACTGGTGCGGCCGACCGGGAACCCGCTCAACATGGCGTGCTGAAGCTTCGCCTGATGGCGTGCGGCTGCGCGCGGCAACTTTTTTGGCGGGCTGCGTCGGTGTGCTTCATTGCGCTTGAGGGCAAGGCAGCCTTTGAAACGATCTGAAATCGGCTGACAATAGGTTCGATATATCATTACTGCCCGTCCGGGGCCGTGCCCCAGACTTGCACTCAACCGCACGAGGGCTTCGTACGGTTGCACGCCCTCATCCAGCAGTTTGTTGGCAAGTGCAAGCGCATAGGAGTATCGGCATGAATGGAAAGACACCTCACCGGTCATGCCGATGCGGCGCGCCAGGGCGTTGAACCGGTGGATCGTCGATTTCAGATTTTCGCCCCGTCCAACGATGAACCGAAAATCACGTTCCTTGCAGTAGGCAAGCGCGGCGTCGATGGCGTGGATAGCCTCTGTGCGCCTGTGTTCCAGGACTTCCACACAACGGGCGCGTCCATTCTTCGCACCGCGCATCACGGCCAGCTCGCTCTTCCCGGCTATGAGTGCAGCGAGCCACATGGGGAGATCCCTGCCGCACATCAGCGCCTCGTTCCTGCGCAGTCCGAACAGTTCAGCAAGCCGGACCATGTGCATCAGCCCCTCATCAACCCGGCGGGCGCGGTCGCACACCGCGGCAATTTCGGTCGGTGTCTGGGCACGCCGTGTGCCGACTCTGACCCGACATGGCAGGCCAAGCTGACGGTTGCTGCATTCGCGTGCAAGGTCGTTTCCCATCGCGCCGAGAACCACACGGATAGCAGAAAAGACATTGGCCAGGGTCCCGGCCCCATGCCCTGTGTGATGCAGTGGCCCGCATACATATGTACAAGCCAGGCTGGGACGTCTGCCAGTGACCGGGTCAGCGCGCGCTGCTGCCGGGCGTATCGCAAAAAGGACGTCACGAGCACGCGCCGGTGCTCCTGATGCCTCAGACTACCGCCGAGCCTCGTGTTGGCGATCACAATCTCGTGCGCTGCATCTGCGAGCATACCCATATCTGTAACCTCAGGTTGTTGAAGGTGGCCGCCATAGCTGACTGTGCGCGCGGGCGGTATGCGCGAACAGGCCCATGGACGCGAATCTGTCGCGCCGGTTTTGATTGGCTCAAGGCCTTCATGACGCGCTGACAGGGGGCGGGAAGTCAGCTGCGTTGCCGGACGGCTTGCTGGTTTATAGGACTTGAGTAGCTGGCCAGAGGGCAGTGTTGAGTTTGAGATCCGGTGTGCTGGATAGGAGGCCTGCTAGTCTTGGGGAGGACACCCGCGTGGAGCTGCGTAATGCGACGCTTGCGCGGGCGCATAGGCAGAGACCGCGGCTGCGCTTTCGCGCGCCGTTGGGGTAATTGAATGCCGGAAAGGCCGGCATGATTGATCAACTGTGCGATCAGGAAAATGCGCAAAAGGCGCAACCTGGTTCCACAGTTCAGTTTCGCAGAGGGGAGGCAGAGAGGTGAACCGCGCCAGCAAGGCGCGCAGCAGACCGTGAAAAGTCGTCAAGTTCCGCGTGTACAACGCGGTCCAACTATGAGGGAACCCCATAGAACACGAGTGACAGATCCCACATCGGTGTTGACGGACTTCGCCATGGGAAATCCCAGGCGCCACTGCAATTTCAATTGATGCAACTGCAATTTCTATTGATGCAACTGCAATTTCTATTGATGCAACTGCAATTTCTATTGATGCAACTGCAATTTCTATTAATTCAGGTCCTGGGGACCCAATTCTCGGTAATGCCGCAGGAGCGGCCAAGAACATAGCATTCCACGAATTGAACCATAACGTTCCGCTGCCTGCAAGAAGTATTTGATTCGCTGCCCAACTGCCCTGCCTGACTCCTCGCTTGCACCGTGTTGATGCACTGACCTGAATCGACCAGCCGCTCGCGAACGGTTTGCGCCGAACGGCGCGACGCGGCCACATGTCAGACGCCCACAGAGCCCGTGACGCGCCCGCCAGTTCACTGGGTCCCTCCGGCGGGATGAGCCCCGGCTGGCATTCGCGCTACGCCCGGAACGTTGAGCGCGTCTGGGGTGGAACTGGCATTCGGCCGCCAGCAAGGCGGATCAACTGGCCCGGGCGCCGAGCTGCATGGATATCTGTTGACCCCTGAGCTTTTGCCGTGCGGCATCCTGCCTGCGCGCGAGCCAGGTCGGAGCTGGAGAGTGGCCTGGCTCCGCGAAATCTGCGCACGCTGCCGCACAGGGCAGCGGCGAACTACCCAGGAATGAAAGGAGCGTTGAGCAGAAAGAGCAGCCGGGCAAAAACAGGTTCGAACGGCCCCGTTGTGCAGTCAGACGGTCATCGTGATGTCCGCGATGGCCCGGCAGGCTCGTGGCTTCCTGTGATCATCTCAGTCCATCCCGATGAATTTTGCGTCCTGTCGATCGGCATCGATACTGGTTGCGGTACTTTTGCGGCGCAGGCGCTCGCGGGCGCCACAAGATATCGCATCCAGACGAGTCACTCAAACGGAGTTCTGATGAAATCAGTGCGCAAGCTCGTAGGCCATTTCCTTATCACGAGAGACGATGGTAGGGGCGTTCTGATGCTCGCCGTTCTCGCTGCGATACTGAGTGGCGCTTTCGTCGTCGCCGCCTTGTGGATGGCTCATGGCCCGTCCTGATCGATAGCATGGGGTGCGGCAAACGGGGGGGGCTGCCTCAACGCTGCGCAATGGCGTGGCAGCACCATCCGTCTGCGGCAGCGCTGGCAGCGTGTCAGGCTTGGCAGCCTGAGTGAAGTAAAGCGCCCGTATCCCTGTCGCGAATCAGACATCGGGCTGCATACTCAGCAAAACGTCGTGGCGGTACCGGGAAAGGGAGTCAGACGGAAGCAGGGGGCGGGAGACAGCGGGCAGAAATGCACGGATGCCGCGTTTAGTGGCATCCGTGCAACCTCGCCGCGACAGGGATCAGCGAAAGCCGTCCGGATTTGCCGACTGCCACCGCCAGTGATCCGCACACATTCTTTCGATGCCGAACTCCGCGCGCCAGCCGAGCAGTTCCAATGCGGCGCGCGGATCGGCAAAGCATGACGCCACATCGCCCGGACGGCGCGCCACGATCTCATACGGCACCGGCCGCCCCGACGCCTTTTCGAACGCCTTCACCACGTCGATCACGCTGTAGCCCTGGCCTGTCCCGAGATTGACAACGAAGCTCGCGTCGCGTTTGACGAGCGCATCGAGCGCGGCCAGATGCCCGCGCGCGAGATCCACCACGTGAATATAGTCACGCACGCCGGTGCCGTCCGGCGTTTCATAGTCGCCGCCGAACACGCGCAGCCTGTCGAGCTTGCCGACCGCGACCTGCGCGACATACGGCATCAGGTTGTTCGGAACGCCCGCCGGATCTTCGCCGATCAGCCCGCTCTCATGCGCGCCGACCGGATTGAAATAGCGCAGCGTGGCAATGCGCCACGAGGGATCGGCCACTTCGAGATCGCGCAACACCTGTTCGGCAATCAGCTTCGACTGACCATACGGGTTCGTGGCCGACAGCGGAAACGATTCGTCGATGGGCGAGCTTTTCGGCACGCCGTACACCGTCGCCGACGAACTGAACACGAACTGCTTCACGTTGCGATCGCGCATCACGCCAAGCAGCGCGAGCAGGCTGCCCACGTTGTTGCTGTAGTACTCGATCGGCTTCGCAACCGACTCGCCCACCGCTTTCAGCGCGGCAAAGTGGATTGCGCCGGTAATCGGGTGCGCGTCGAAAACACGGTTGAGCGCGGCCTCGTCGCGCGCGTCCGCTTCGTAGAACGCGACGGCGCGGCCTGCGATTCGCTCCACGCGCCGCAGCGACTCGCGGTTGCTGTTCACGAGATTGTCGATCACCACGACGTCGTAGCCACCGTTCAGCAGTTCGACGCAGGTGTGCGAACCGATGAAGCCCGCGCCGCCCGTTACCAGAATCGTGCCCTTCGTGGTCATGCTGTTGCTCCGTTAAAGTAAAACGCCTGTCATTTTTTGCACCAGGTCCTTATACGTTTCGACGACGACGCGTTCGTCGAACTCCTGCGCGACTTTCTGCCGGCCGCGTTCTGCCATGGCGCGGCGCTCGGCGCCGCTCATATCGAGCATTCTGGCGAGCGCCGCGGCGAGGCTCTCCGCGCTGTGCGCTTCGCAAAGCAGTCCATTGACCCCGTGCGCCACCACTTCGCGGCACCCGGGCACGTCGGTCGTGACAATCGGCCGGCCCATCGCCGACGCTTCCATCAGCGTGCGCGGCACGCCTTCGCGATACGACGGCAAGACGACGCAATCCGCATCGGCGATAAAAGGCCGCACGTCATGCGCCTCGCCGAGATAGTCGATGATGCCTTCCCGTTCCCAGGCCGCCACTTCGTCGCGTGTGATCGCGCTCGGGTTGTCGACGCCGACCGGACCGAGCAGCTGAAAACGCGCTTGCGGGTAACGTTGGCGGAGTTGCCGCGCAGCTTCCACGTATTCGCCGACGCCCTTGTCCCACAGCAAACGGCCAATCAGAACGAACTTGAATTCCGCGCGCTCGGGCAGAGGCGTAAAACCGAACTGTTCGAGATCGACGCCTTCACCGTGTAACAGCCGGGCGCGTTCAGGATGCACTAACAAATTCTGTTCGACAAACGCTGTCTGATCGTCGCGATTCAAAAACCATATTTCGCGTGGGAAACGGAACGCGAAACGATACAGCTTTTTGGCCACCTGCGCGGCGCGGCTTCGCTGGATGAACACATAGCCGAGGCCCGTCGTCACCGCCACCGACTGCACGCCCGCGAGTTTCGCGGCGATCGAGCCGTAGATATTCGGCTTGATCGTATAGTGGAACACGGCGTGCGGGCGGATCGCGCGGTAGCGCCGGTACAGCGAGTACAACGTGCGCAGGTCGTCGCGCGGATTGGTGCCTTTGGAGGCGACCGGCAATTCGATGCAGCGGCAGCCCATTGCCGTAAGTAGTTCGAACGTGCGGTCGCGCGGCGCGAGCACCGTCACGTCGACGCCGCGTCCCACCAGCATGCGAATCAGCCCTTGCCGATACGTATAGATTGCCCAGGCGGTGTTACACACGAGTGTAATTCGCAACGCGGGCGTCGACTTCAGGGCTGGCTTCATGCGGGAAAGTGCTCGGCGGTGAATGAAAGGGCGAACCGACGTGACAATGCGGATCAATGACTCGCGCGCGGCGCGAGCAGGCTGCGTTTGACCCGCTGCAATGCGCGATACGGTGTCACGAGATGCAGCAGATTCTTGGCGAGGCCGAACCAGTCATAGGGATTCGCGACGTCGAAGTAGCGCAGTTGCAGCCGCAGCGTCGAGAGGACCTGGCGGCGGCGCCTGGTCGCGCTGATGCCGCCTTCGTTCAGTTCGTAGTAGAGGCCCAGTTCCGGCAGGTTCGCGCAGTCGTAACGCTCCATCAGACGCACGAACAGATCCAGGTCTTCCGCCGACGGATACGTCGCGCGGTAGTTGCCGACGGCGCGCACGGCGTCGATACGCAGCATCATGGAAGGATGCGCGAGGCATAAGCGGAAGAACCGCAGTCGGCGGATCGCTGCCGGTTCGGCGGGCGGTGTCAGCATGAAAAGCGGCGCGCCGGCACGCGTGACCACCTGCGTCCACATGCCAAGCCCGGCCACTTGCGGATGCGCTTCCATGTACGCACGCTGCTTCGCAAGCCGTTGCGGCACGCTGCGGTCGCCCGCGTCTATACGAGCGGCATAGCGAAAGCCGCGTTGTGCAAGCGCGTCGATACCGGTTTGCAACGCACGCTCGATGCCGCCGTTCTGCGGCATGCGCAACACTTCGATTTGCAGGTTGGAAAGCGTTGGCGCGACGATGGGCGGCGTGCTGCCGTCATCGACGATCAGAACGTGCACCAGCGCACTTTCATTGAACGACGCGAGCGTAAGATCGACGTCGGCCTGGCCGTTGTAGGCGGGAATCAGCACCGCGACATCTTCGAGGCAGTGCGGCGGCGTGTCGACGGCGGTAAGCGTCATGGGCGCAATTTGAAACGAATGTAATAAAGATTAACCGACGCCGCCGCAAGATAACCGCATGCAAGGCCCACGAGGGCACCATAAGCGCCGAGCCGCGGAATCGCCAGCAGGTTCACGACGAACGCAACGGCCAGCGCGAGCAGCCATTTGAACAGCAACACGAACTTCGCCTGATATTTGAGAACGACCAGATTGCCGATTGCCTCGATGCCGGCGGGCACGGAGAGCCACACGGCCCAGCGGAAGATATCGATCGCGCCTTCGAAGCCCGGCCCGAACACGCGGCGAATGATAAAGCCGGCGAGCAGATCGAGCACCACGGCGCCCGCGATCATCAACGCGGCGGTCATCGCGGTAAGGCGCCACACGTTACGGCGTAACTGCGCGGCTTGCTGCACCCGGTAGACGAACGCGGGCGCGATGGTCTGCGCGAGCATCAGCGCGAGCGTAATCCAGTTTTCGTTCAACTGCTGCGCGGCGGAATAGCGCCCGAGATCGGCGAACGAAATGGCTCGCTCCAACATGAGCCGATCCAGTTTCAGGAACAGATACATACAGATCAGGCCGAGCCAGAACACCGTGCCTGCGCTCGCGAAGTGTTTGAAGAGCGAGCGGTCGAAATGCAACCCCAGCTTGCCGCCATGCCGACGAATGTAATAGACCACCAGTACACTGCCGATGGCCGCAGACTCGAGCGCCCACAGCCAGCCGAAGCGCGCGGGTTGTGCAGCGGCGCGCACGAGCAGATAGACGAAGCCCGCCTTGATCACCGCGGTGCTCATGCTCGTGAGCAATTGCGGCTTGCTGTACGTCATGCTCTGCAGCCACGCATTGATCACGCCGACGAACGGTTCGCGAAACAGCATCGTGACGGCGAGCCCCGCGAGCATCGCGCCGACGAGCGGATCGAACAGATTGAGCGCAATGCCGAGCCACGTCAGCAGCAGTGCTGCGACCGACACAGAAAAGCGCAGCGCGAATGCGCTGCCGAGCACGGTGCCGAGCTGCGCGGGCGGCCGCTCGACAATGGTGGGCACGAGAATCTCCGCGCCGCATACCCAGGTGATAGGCGAAAGCACCAGCAGCAGCGTATTGGCGTATTGCCATTTGCCGAATGTGTCCGGCCCGAAGTAACGCGCGAGCATGCCGCTGATCGCAATGGCCACGCCGATTTGCGTGAGCCGTTCGAGACCGAGCCAGACAATATTCGTGAAGGCGCGCGTGACGTCGGGATTGGCGAAGCGCTTGAGCGTCAGCATCCGGTAAGTGCCCGCCAATGCGTTTGGCGCGAGTCTGCCCACCTGGCCGGCCGTCGAGGCATGGGCGGCCTTGGCAACTTTACAAATGGAGGGCGTCTAAGCATTAGAATGGCGTTACTAGGCTGGTCCGAAAAGCGCAATTATAAGAGTTGGAACCGGATTGCCTCCGGCAAGGGCGCAGCATCATGTCCAGTCGCTATGATTTACCGATCAAGCATGACTGCGCCGGTCAAAATTTTCCCATTGCACGCAAGTGAGCCAACATGATCTCCAAATCTATTTTCAAGGCATATGACATTCGCGGCGTAATCGGCAAGACGCTCGACGCGGATGCAGCGCGTTCGATCGGCCGTGCGTTCGGCAGCGAAGTGCGTGCACAAGGCGGCGACGCCGTGGTGGTCGCGCGTGACGGTCGCCTGTCGGGTCCGGAATTGATCCAGACATTGTCCGACGGGCTGCGTGCGGCCGGCGTCGACGTGGTCAATGTCGGCATGGTGCCTACCCCGGTCGGCTACTTCGCTGCGAGCGTGCCGTTGCAACTCGAGGGCGGCGAACGGCGCGTCGATTCGTGCATCGTCGTGACGGGTAGTCACAATCCGCCGGACTACAACGGCTTCAAGATGGTGCTGCGCGGCTCCGCGATTTATGGCGAGCAGATTCTCGCGCTGCATCAGCGCATCGTCGACGAAAACTTCTCCGAAGGCAGCGGCACCTACGCCGAGTACGACATTGCCGATGCGTACCTCGAGCGCATTACGAGCGACGTCAAGCTCTCGCGCCCGATCAAGATCGTGGTGGACACCGGCAACGGCGTCGCCGGCGGCCTCGCGCCCAAGCTCTTCAAGAAGCTCGGTTGCGAACTCGTCGAACTCTTTACGGAAATCGACGGCAACTTCCCGAACCATCACCCGGACCCGGCGCATCCGGAAAACCTTCAGGACGTGATTCGCGCGCTGAAGGAAACGGACGCGGAAATCGGCTTTGCCTTCGACGGCGACGGCGACCGCCTCGGCGTCGTCACCAAAGACGGCCAGATCATTTATCCGGACCGCCAACTGATGCTGTTCGCCGAAGAAGTGCTGTCGCGCAACAAGGGCGCGCAGATCATCTACGACGTGAAGTGCACCCGCAATCTCGCGAAGTGGGTGAAGGACAAGGGCGGCGAGCCGCTCATGTGGAAGACCGGCCACTCGCTCGTGAAGGCGAAGCTGCGCGAAACCGGCGCGCCGCTCGCGGGCGAAATGAGCGGCCATGTGTTCTTCAAGGACCGCTGGTACGGTTTCGACGACGGCCTGTACACCGGCGCGCGTCTGCTGGAAATCCTCACGCGTGTGGAAGACCCGAGCAAGCTGCTCAACTCGCTGCCCAACTCGAACTCCACGCCCGAACTGCAACTGAAACTCGAGGAAGGCGAGAACTTCGAACTCATCGCACGCTTGCAGCAGAACGCGCAATTCACCGGCGCCGACGAGGTCGTGAAGATCGACGGCCTGCGTGTCGAGTACCCGGACGGCTTCGGCCTCGCGCGTTCCTCGAACACCACGCCGGTCGTGGTCATGCGTTTTGAAGCCGATAACGACGCGGCACTCAAGCGCATTCAGGAAGACTTCCGCCGCGTGATTCTCGCGGAGAAAGCCGACGCAAAGCTGCCGTTCTAAACGTTCGAACGGCGGGGCGGTTCGCTGAAGTTGTCGGCGAGCCGCGGCCATCGGCCAGAACGCGGCGCGGGTTTCACTTACCGCGCCGCGTTTTTTCATGCCAGCCAGCCGGGTCGCGCTAGAATTGCCGTCCTGGTGACATAACGTCTGCGTTCTGTCATCTCTCGCTGGAAGTCTCACGCGAAGCCTTAGGTTTCGTTGGGCTTCTTTCAATGCATCTTCGGGCCGGATAACCGGTTTTCCCACTCTTGAGCGTGCAAAAGATATTGATCGTGAGGGTGTCGTCATTGGGCGACGTCGTTCACAACATGCCGGTGATCGCCGATATCCGGCGCCGTCATCCCGAGGCGCAGATCGACTGGCTCGTCGAGGAAAGTTTCGTGGGGCTTGTCGAACTCGTGACCGGCGTGCGGCGCGCGATCCCCGTCTCGCTGCGACGCTGGCGCAAGCGCATTCTGTCGGTCGGCAACTGGCGCGAGATCGGCGCATTCCGCCGCGCGCTCGCGGCCGAGAACTACGATCTGGTGATCGACTGCCAGGGGCTCATCAAGACCGCGTGGGTCGCGAGCATGGCGCGCGGACCGCTCGTCGGCCTCGCAAATCGCACTGACGGCGCGGGCTTCGAATGGCCGGTGCGCTTCTTTTACGACAAGCGCGTGCCGATCGAGCCGCGCACGCATGTGGTCGAGCGCACGCGGCAGCTGGTGGCCGCGGCGCTGAACGACCCGCAGCCGCAACCTACCGACGAAATCGATTTTGGCATCGACACGCGGCGCGCCGCGTTGGCGTTGTCGGCGGCGAATCTCAATCTTCCTGTGCCTTACGTGGTGTTCGTGCACGCGACCTCGCGCGCCGACAAGCAATGGCCCGATACCGCGTGGATCGAGTTGGGGCAGTCGCTCGTGCGGCGCGGCGCGTCGATCGTCTTGCCGTGGGGCAGCGAGGCCGAGCGCGCGACGAGCGAGCGTCTTGCGAAAGAGTTCGGCGCGGCGGCCATCGTGCCGCCCAAGCTGTCGTTGCCCGCGGTGGTCGGCCTGCTTGAAGGCGCGGCCGCGACAGTCGGCGTTGACACAGGTCTAGTTCACATTGCAGCGGCGCTTAAGCGGCCCACGGTCGAGTTGTACAATTTCGCGACCGCGTGGCGCACCGGCGGCTACTGGTCCCCCAACGTCGTCAATCTCGGCACGGCAGGGCAACCGCCCACGCTGCAACAGGTGAAGTCCGCGCTTGCCGGCTTCGGACTGTTGTGATTCGTCCGGTGTGCTTCGCCTCACGCATCATCCGTTTCCAAGGGCGATCATGAACGAAACCCAGATCATCGAAGTAGCGAATGCCGACTGGCACGCGCGCAACCTGTCCGTGCCGCGTGAGACGCTGCTCGCCGGCGTCGAACGCGGCAAGGTGCTGTATTTCCCGAACCTGCGTTTCGCGATTGAAGGCGGCGAGCAGGCGCTGCTCGATCCCGCGCTGGCCGATCCGAACCGCAAGAACATCAGCCTCGAACCGAATGGCGGCGCATTGCACGGCGTGGCAGGCAACGCCGTCACGCAGTCCGCGGTGCGCGCGTTGATCGCGCGTTACCAGGCGAATGCGCGCACGCTCGTCGACGGGCTCTTTCCCGAATACAACGGCAAGCTGCGCGTGGCGCCCACGAGTTTGCGGCTGCATCAGGTGGAAACACGGCAAACGTCATGGCGCAAGGACGATAGCCGCTTGCATGTGGACGCGTTTCCGTCGCGGCCCAATTACGGCGAACGCATTCTGCGTGTGTTCACCAACGTCAATCCGAATGGCGTGCCGCGCGTGTGGCGAGTCGGCGAACCGTTCGAGGACATGGCCAAACGCTTTCTGCCGCACATCAAGCCGCAAATGCCTGGCGCAGCGTGGTTGCTGAATCTGTTGCACGTAACCAAATCGCCGCGCAGCGAGTACGACCATTTGATGCTCCATCTGCACGACGGCATGAAGGCTGACCTCGAATATCAGAAGACAAGCCCGCAGGAGACCCTGCCGTTTCCGCCGGGCAGCGTGTGGGTGTGCTTCTCCGATCAGACTTCGCACGCTGTGATGTCCGGTCAGTTCATGCTCGAGCAGACTTTCTTCCTGCCGGTCAAGGCAATGGTGCAACCCGAATGTGCGCCGCTCGGCATACTTGAACGCCTGAAGGGCAGGGCGCTGGTTTGAGCGCCGCCGTTCGTTCCGGCTCACGGGACTTTGTGCACCGTCGCGCGCCGGTGCCCGACTATGCGGTCATGCAAGGTCAATTGCATCGGCACTGTATTCGCGAGCTGCACGCTGTGCGGTTGCATCATGCGGAGCGCCGATGCTGAGGGCAATCTATAACGCGCTCTGGTGGATCATCGCGCCGGTCGCCGTGCTGCGTCTGCTGATTCGTTCACGCAAGGAGCGCGGTTATCGTCAACATATCGGCGAGCGCTTCGGCTATGTTCGCGGACGTTTGCCCGAAGACAACGCGCCGTTGATCTGGGTGCACGCGGTGTCGGTAGGTGAGACGCGTGCCGCGCAACCGCTGATCGAGGCGCTCATCAAAGCGCGTCCGGACGCACGCATTCTGTTGACTCACATGACGCCGAGCGGGCGCGCGACCGGCGAGCAGATTTTCGGCGACCGCGTGTTGCGCAGCTATCTGCCGTACGACATGCCGCACGCGGTGCGGCGCTTTTTGCGCGCGTGGCGGCCGTCGCTCGGTCTGGTAATGGAAACCGAGGTGTGGCCCACGCTGATCGACGAATGCCGGCGCGCCGACGTGCAACTGGTGTTGACCAACGCGCGGATGTCAGCGCGCTCATATAAGCGCGCGGCGAAATTCGGCGGCGCGACGAAGGACGTGTTCGGCGGCTTTGCGCGCGTGCTGGCGCAGAGTCCATCGGACGCGGAACGGTTGACCGCGCTGGGCGCGCGCAACGTCGCGGTACTGGGCAATCTCAAGTTCGACATGAGCACGCCGCCGGAACTGGCGGCGCGCGGTCATGCGTGGCGCGCGGCAATCGGCGCGCGCCCGGTGTGGGTGGCGGCAAGTACACGCGAAGGCGAAGAGGAACTCGTGTTGCAAGCGTTCGCGGCCCTCGGCGTTGAAGGTGCGCTGTTGATTCTCGTGCCGCGCCATCCACAGCGCTTTAACGAAGTTGCGGCGCTCGTCGAGAAAGCCGGGCTGCGACTCGCGCGACGTTCGACGTGGGCGCCCGATGCGAAAGTTGCGTCAGCGGCTTCGAGCAGCGGTGTGCCCGCATTGCCGGCGGACGTGAATGTGCTGCTCGGCGATTCGATGGGCGAACTGGGCGCTTATTATGCGGCCTCGGACCTCGCGTTTATCGGCGGCAGTCTGTTGCCGCTCGGCGGACAGAATCTGATCGAAGCCTGCGCGGTGGGCGTGCCCGTGCTAATCGGGCCGCACGTGTTCAACTTCACGCAGGCCACGGCCGATGCAGTCGCCGCGGGCGCGGCGGTGCAGGTGCAGGATCCGGCCGATCTGGCGCGAGCGCTGCGCGAACTCTTCAACGACAAGGCGCGGCGGCTCATGATGGGCGGCGCGGCCTCGGCGTTTGCCGCGCGTCATCGCGGGGCGACCGCGCGTACCGTGGATGTATTGATGGCGATATTGCCGGAGTGAGGGCAGTGCTGGGCAGACTCAGCGCGTCAGCCCTCAAACCTTCAACAACCCCTTTCGCTCGATAAACCGCACCACGTCGTCCAACCCGTCGAGCGCCTTCAGATTACTCATCACAAAAGGCCGCTCGCCGCGCATTTTCTTCGCGTCGGAAGCCATCACGTCGAGGTTCGCGCCGACCATCGGCGCGAGGTCCGTCTTGTTGATCACGAGCAGATCGGACTTCGTAATGCCCGGGCCGCCCTTGCGCGGAATTTTCTCGCCGCCTGCCACGTCGATCACGTAAATCGTCAGATCCGACAGTTCCGGGCTGAAGGTCGCCGCGAGGTTATCGCCGCCCGATTCGATAAAGACAATGTCCGCGTCCGGAAAACGCGTGAGCATGCGGTCGACAGCTTCGAGGTTGATCGATGCGTCCTCGCGAATCGCGGTATGCGGACAGCCGCCCGTCTCGACACCCATGATCCGCTCGGCCGGCAACGCGCCCGCCACCGTCAACAGGCGCTGATCTTCTTTCGTATAGATGTCGTTGGTGATCGCGACCAGGTCGTACCGTTCGCGCATCGCCTTGCAGAGCATTTCGAGCAACGTTGTCTTGCCCGAGCCGACCGGGCCACCGACGCCCACGCGCAGCGGCGGCAGTTTCTTCGTACGGACGGACGAGTGAGCAGGATGATGAGGTGCGTTCATGATGGATCGTTTTATGAGCGAAAAAGCCGCGAATACTGCGACTCGTGACGCGCCGACAGAATGCCGAGTTGCGGCGCGAAGGTATTGATGTTTTCCGGCGACGTGGCTAAAGCGCGCTTGACCGCAGCATCGATCGGCTCGCGCAACGCGACGATGATGCGTTGCCCCGCCAGTTGCCCCAATGGCACGGCTTTTAATGCGGCGGCGGCCTGGTTCTCGACCCAGCTAAATGCGTACGCGGCAAGAGCAGCGTCGACGGCGGCATCGTGCGCATACGCTGCGAAGGCGAACGCCGTGGGTTGCGCGAGCGGCGTCATCGAAGCCAGCGTCGCGCGCCGTGCCGCATCGCCCCATTCGAGCGATGCGCACAGTTGTCGCAGCGACCAGCCCATCTGTTCGGTTTCACGCCGCAATTCGGCCGACTCGCGGCTCGCGAGGAACTCGCTATTCGCTTGCGCGAGCCCAGTAGCGTCGTGCGTGCGCCAGCGCTCAATCTGATGCGCGAGAAAAGGCAGTTCGCCATGCGCGAGCACGTCGGTCAAGCCGCTCGCGATCCAGGCGCGCGCCGAATCGGCGTCGGTGATCAGTTGCGCTTCGATCGCCGCTTCGAGACCTTGGGAGTAGCTGAAGGCGCCGATGGGCAGCGCCGGCGACGCAAGGTGCAAAAGCGCGGTGAGTTCAGCGATGCGCATGGTGATGGTGATGCGCGTGGCCGCAAGATTCGTCGTGGACGTGGCCTTCCTGCTCTTGCCCGTGCCCGTGGCCATGCCCGTGCTCATGCCCGTGCTCATGATCATGCGAATGCTCATGCCCATGATGCTCGCCGAACACCTGCTGCGCCAACGCGTAGTCTTCGGCGAACGTCTCGTCATGGCCATGCTTATGGCCGCCGCCGTACGCGCCGGACTCCGGCTGAAACGGCATCGAAACCTGATCGACCGTCGCGCCGATACGCTTCAGCATATCGGCCAGCACCGGATCGTATTCGAGCTTCAGGTAATCCGCGCCGACTTCCACCGGCGTATGGCGATTGCCCAGGTGGTACGCCGCACGTGTGAGCGTCAACGTGTCTTTCGCACGGACCACCAGCACCGCTTCCGGCGCGGCGACTACTCGCACGAGACCGCCATCGTCTGCGACCAGCACATCGCCATCGCGCAGCACGGTGCCGCGCGGCAGCAGCACGGCGACTTCTTCGCCGCTATCGAGCGTGGCCGCAAGGCGGCTCTTGCGACGCTCGTCGAAAGCGAGCGTCAGCGTCGGCGCGCGCTTTACAAGCACCGGCGCGAGTTTGAGATGCGGTGCAACCAGTTTGTCGAGTGTGCGCATGGTCAGAACAGAAAATAGCGTTGCGCCATCGGCAAGATAGTTGCCGGTTCGCAGGTCAGCAGTTGACCGTCGGCGATCACCTGATAGGTTTCCGGATCGACGCTGATCGACGGGCGCCACGCGTTGTGGATCATGTCCGCCTTCGTGATGTTGCGGCAGTTCTTCACGGCCACGATACGCTTGTTCAGGCCATAGCGCTCGGCGACGCCTGCATCGGCGGCGAGTTGCGAAACGAAAGTCAGCGACGTGCGTCCGAGCGCACCGCCGCGCGTGGCGAACATCTCGCGATAATGCACCGGCTGCGGCGTTGGAATCGACGCGTTCGGGTCGCCCATCTGCGCCATTGCGATCATGCCGCCTTTGAGGATCAACGACGGTTTGATGCCGAAAAACGCCGGCTCCCAAAACACGAGATCGGCCCACTTGCCGGGCTCGATGGAACCGACTTCATGCGCAATGCCGTGCGTGATTGCCGGGTTGATCGTGTACTTGGCGACATAACGCTTCGCGCGGAAATTGTCGTGACGTGCGGTGTCCTCGGGCAGCGCGCCGCGTTGCACTTTCATCTTGTGCGCGGTCTGCCACGTGCGGATGATCACTTCGCCCACGCGCCCCATCGCCTGCGAATCCGACGAGAGCATCGAGAGAGCGCCGAGATCGTGCAGGATGTCTTCCGCGGCGATGGTCTCGCGGCGAATGCGCGATTCGGCGAACGCAATGTCTTCCGCAATCGACGGGTCCAGGTGGTGGCACACCATCAGCATGTCGAGATGCTCTTCGAGCGTGTTGACGGTGTAGGGCCGCGTCGGATTCGTCGAAGAAGGCAGCACGTTCGCTTCGCCGCATACCTTGATGATGTCGGGCGCATGGCCGCCGCCCGCGCCTTCCGTGTGATACGTATGGATCGTGCGGCCCTTGAACGCAGCCACGGTCGCTTCGACGAAACCCGCTTCGTTCAGCGTATCCGTGTGAATGGCGACCTGGGTGTCGGTATCGTCGGCGACGGACAGGCAGTTGTCGATCGCGGCCGGCGTCGTGCCCCAGTCCTCGTGCAGCTTCAGGCCGATTGCGCCCGCCGCGATCTGTTCGAGCGCGGGCTGCGGCTGGCTCACGTTGCCCTTGCCGAGGAAGCCGAGGTTCATCGGATAGCCGTCGGCCGCTTGCAACATGCGTTCGAGATGCCACGGACCCGGCGTGCAGGTCGTGGCATTGGTGCCCGTTGCCGGACCGGTGCCGCCGCCGAGCATCGTCGTCACGCCGCTGGCGAGCGCTTCTTCGATCTGCTGCGGACTGATGAAGTGAATATGCGTGTCGATGCCGCCCGCCGTGACGATCAGCCCTTCGCCCGCGATCACCTCCGTGGATGCACCGATTGCGATCGTGACGTTCGGCTGAATGTCGGGATTGCCCGCCTTGCCGATAGCGGCGATGCGGCCGTTCTTGATGCCGATGTCGGCCTTCACGATGCCCCAGTGATCGAGAATCACCGCGTTGGTCACAACCGTATCGACGACGTCGGCATGCACGCGCTGCGACTGGCCCATGCCGTCGCGAATCACCTTGCCGCCGCCGAATTTCACTTCTTCGCCATACGTGGTGAAGTCGCGCTCCACTTCGATCAGCAACTCGGTGTCGGCGAGACGCACGCGGTCGCCGGTGGTGGGGCCGAACATTTCCGCGTATGCGCGGCGGCCAATGCGTAAGGTCATGATGTCAGTCCGGAAATGAGCAGGGCGGTTCAAGCCGATGAGCGCACGCGGCACGTCACAGCTTGCCCATCACCTTGCCGTTGAAGCCGTACACAATGCGTTCGCCCGCCAGTTCGACGAGTTCGACGGTGCGCTCCTGGCCGGGCTCGAAACGCACGGCGGTGCCCGCAGCGATGTTCAGCCTGAAGCCGCGTGCGGCTTCGCGGTCGAAGGCGAGTGCGTCGTTCACTTCGTAGAAGTGGTAATGCGAGCCGATCTGCACCGGCCGGTCGCCGGTATTCGACACGAGCACCGTGACGGTGGCGCGGCCCGCGTTGAGTTCGTGTTCGCCGTCGTCGGTGATGAGTTCGCCGGGAATCATGGGCGTGCCTTGATAGGTTTAGCGGGATTCAGCGGATCAGGGAATCGGATGATGAACGGTGACGAGCTTCGTGCCGTCGGGGAAGGTGGCTTCGACCTGGATGTCGGGGATCATCTCGGGCACGCCTTCCATGACGTCGTCGCGAGTGAGCAGCGTCGTGCCGTAGTGCATGACCTCGGCGACGGTCTTGCCGTCGCGCGCCGCTTCCATCAGCGCGGCGGTGATGAAGGCGACCGCTTCCGGATAATTCAGTTTGAGGCCGCGTGCGCGGCGCCGTTCGGCAAGCAGCGCGGCGGTGAAGATCAGCAGCTTGTCCTTCTCGCGAGGTGTCAGCTTCATCGAATGAGTGCGGTGGTTGCGCCCGATCCGAAAGGATCAGGCTGCGACAATGATATGCGTTGCGGGCCGCGGATGCGACCCATGCAATGCCGGACAGAACAGCGACGCTATCAAGCCCGGCTAACGACGCGCTTACAGATCCGCAGGCAACGCTGCGCCGAACCACTTCTTCGACATCGTGTTGAGCGTGCCGTCCTGCTTTGCTTGCGCGATGGCGGCGTTCACCTTCTGCTGCAGGCGCGGTTCGTTCCTGTTCATGCCGACGAAACACGGCGAGTTCTTGATGACGAACTTCGGCTCCGGACGGCGCGGCGGATTCTTCGCGAGGATCGCGGCCGCGACGATGTTGCCCGCGGCGATCAACTGAACCTGACCAGACAGGAACGCGGCGATGGTCGCGTTGTTGTCCTCGAAGCGTTTGATCGTGGCGTTGGGCGCCATTTGTGTGAGACCGAGTTCCTCGAGCGCGCCGCGCGTCGCGCCGACCGTTTTGCCGGTCAGATCGGCGGGGCCGCTGACCTTGATGTCGGCGGGACCGAACACGCCCTGATAGTACGGCGCGTAGGCGTTGGAGAAGTCGATCACTTTTTCGCGGTCGGGCGTCTTGCCGAGCGACGAAATCACCAGATCGACCTTGTTCGTTTGCAGATAGGGAATGCGGTTCGCGCTGTTGACGGGCACCAGTTCGAGCTTCACGTTCATCGACTTCGCGAGCAGCGCGGCGGTGTCGATGTCATAGCCCTGCGGCTTCATGTCGGGGCCGACGGAACCGAACGGCGGATAGTCTTCCGGCACGGCGACCTTGAGCACGCCTGCCTTCGCGATGTTATCGAGTGTGTCCGCGTGAGCCGCGGGTGCGGTGATCGCGAGCAGGGGCGAGACGAGCAGTGCGGCGAGGACGGTACGGCGCGCGGAACGGAGCGTTGGTCGGTTCATTTGTAGTAGCTGTGGTGGTGGCGGGCAGGCGGCTGGCGTCGAGGAAGCGGCAGCATCGGCCGCTAGCAACGCAAGGTGTGTGCCATCGTGGTGCGGCGGGGGCTGGTGGGGAGGTTTGCGGGCCAGTGCACCATGCGAGGGCTCGCGTAAGCGCCGAGTTGGTGCGGGCGTGTCTTACGCGGTGAAAGTATGATGACCAGTTTCCGTTGCATCGCATTGCCGCGCGGATTCGGGTGAACGTTGAACGAGCAACGAGTCGTTGAACGACGAGGGCGTTCCGGTTGACTGATAGAGCACCCGGTCAGGTGGGTGCTCCTCTGGTCGAGTCTGTTCCGACGCGTGCGCTCTTCGCCTGGCAATAACTACGGCCTTCTTTTAAGCAATAACGCGCGTGCTCCGATGTAGCAAAGAAAGAGAAGCGCGCCGACGAGTAGGGCAGCTACTGCCCAGTAGAGAAGCAAGGCGAGCACTTCCATATCGTCCGGGTTCGCCAGATCACTGCGCCCTACGACCTCCAGACAGAAGCGGATGAACATATCGACGGAATCGGGCATGTTGCCCGGAAACATGTCATCGATGTGGTACGTCAGCCGCCATCCGCCGGTGAGGGATATTGCCATCCAGACGACGTATCGTAATAGCTTGGCCACGAGGCTTTTTCTCATTTCACCGCATCCTGCGATTCGCCGTCAATGCCGTTGATCTTGATGAAAATGTCCTGTGCCATAGGGGGACTCCAAAGTGATGGGAATGGGACGTGCGGTGTCAGAGGCTTATGCTCAAACGGTGCACACATCCGCAATCCATTCCGAAGAATCCCAGACGATCTGGGTATCAGGACAATCCGAAAAAGACGCCCGCCTTGTGATAATTCGTCAAGATTTGTCTGATAGCGGGCGTAAAAAAACGCCCACGGCGGGCGTCAATGTCAGCGGGGGAAGATGGAAAACAGTCGGTCGCCGGTCGTCTCAGTATTGATCGTCCTGCGCCGCGCCAATCGACGGATCGGCCGTGTGCGTTGCTGAGACTGCGACGAAAGATCAAGGAGGTCTGTGCCTCTAAGGCTGGGCGCAGGAGCAACACTGTAATGGCGCCGGGCAGAGGGGCACGTCTGGCATGCCACGCTATTGCATGGAAGGTCGGTGAAAAAGCACAGAGCGGAAACCTACGTCGCCCAAATCCTCAAAGGCACCGCCTCAACCCCATGCACGACAGGCCGCAACTGCAACCAGCATTGCGTCAAAGCGCGCTGCAACGTCTCCATTGATCGCGAAACAGCCCGTACAAGCAATACGCCGCCAGTCACGCAAGAAGCGGCCGCGCGCAGCGAATCATCGAATGGAAGCTGTGCGGTCAGCGCTTCCGCGAGCGCGTCGTCGCAAGCCGCGCCAACCGCCCAAAGCGTCCCATAAGCAGGAAATCCACCGAGCCCTTGCGCCGCATCGCGCAGCGGATCCTCGGCGCGAAGAGCCGCACGTTCGAGCCATAACAACTCGCCGTTAGCGCGCACGATCCGCGACACGGCCCGCAAGCTCCCCGCCGACCACCGCTCGCCCGCCGCCTGCCGCCCAAGCTGCGTCGCATCCCAGCCAATCGCGGTAGCGCCTTCGTCGAGCGTCAGGGAAAAATCGAGCATCGCATTCGCATGGTCGAACACGATATTGTTTTGCGGCAGCCAGTCGAGCTTCGCATTCCCGGCAACGTGCACGGCGATAGTCTGCCGCGCGGCGCGTCCATTCGATTTGTACCACTTGGTCGCGCCAGGCGTCGTGATCACCGCATGCGCATGAGCACCGACATTCACGTTGATATCGAGTTGATCGCCGCCCGCGACGCCGCCGGGCGGATGCACGATCACTGCATGACAAACGCTCTGACCTTCCGGATATAACGGCCGTTGCACACGCAGCGGCCCATCGTGCAGCCGATGCTGCAGGGCAGTGCGCTCGCCATGCCTGACGAACCCAAGTTCGAGACGCGCTCGCCATTGCGCATGCGCACCGCTCTGCGCCTGGGGTTGCACAGTAGCGAGCGTGACGTGATTTTCGTGAAGCGACATGCGAATAAACGTGCGATCGAGTTGTCAGGACAGAGCGTGCAGCAAGACAGGACTTGCGTCACAGAACATGCGCCACAAGACGCGCCGAGCATAGCACGCCTACCAGCGCTCAAGACTCACACGGCGATCAGCGCACGCACGCCGTCGGCGTCCATATTGGCGCCTTCGCCGCCCGCGACGATCTCGCCGCGGCTCATCACCCAATAGCGATCGGCAATGTCCTTTGCGAAGTCGTAGTACTGCTCGACGAGCAACACGGTCATGCCCATCTCTTCGACCAGTTGACGCAGCGTGCGCCCAATGTCCTGAATGATCGACGGCTGAATGCCTTCGGTGGGTTCATCGAGAATCAGAAGTTGCGGATCGCTCATCAGCGCGCGGCCAATCGCGAGTTGCTGTTGCTGACCGCCCGACAGATCGCCGCCGCGCCGGCTGCGCATGTCCTTCAGTACCGGAAACAACTCGTAGATACGATCGGGGATTTTCTTCGGCGCTTTCTTGCTAGCCGCGCCCACCAGCAGATTTTCTTCGACGGTCAGCCGCGGAAAGATATCGCGTCCCTGCGGCACATACGCGAGCCCTTTCTCGACGCGCGAATAAGTCGGCAGCTTCGTGATCGGCGCGCCGCGCCAGGCGATGGAACCGCTCTTCGTCTGCACGACGCCCATCAGGCAGCGCAGCAGCGTTGTCTTTCCCACGCCGTTGCGGCCGAGCAGCACGGTGAGCTTGCCGTCAGGCACGGTCAGCTTCACGTCGCGAAGAATGTGGCTGCCGCCGTAGTACTGGTTCAGGTTTTCTACTTCAAGCATGTCGTTCGACCCTTTGATTCACGGCCCACTCATCGACCGAGATATGATTCGATCACCGTCTCGTCGCGTTTCACTTCGTCGAGCGTGCCGTGCGCGAGCACGCGCCCTTCGGCCATCACCGTGACCTTGCCGGTATCGCCCGACAGAGCCTTCACGAACTCCATGTCGTGTTCGACGACCATCATCGAGCACGTGCCGCGCAGGTGATTGAGGAGGTCGGCCAACTGCATCGTCTCGTCGTCGGTCATGCCGGCGGCGGGTTCGTCGAGTAGCAGCAGCGCAGGTTGCTGCATCAGCAACATACCGATTTCCAGCCGCTGCTTCTGTCCATGCGAGAGTTCGCCGGCAAGGCGCCGCGCCTCGGTTTCCAGACCGATGAGGACGAGCGTTTCTTCGATGCGTGCTTGCGCTTCGCGATCGAGCCGCGCGCGCAACGACGCAAGCCATCCCTTGTCGGTCTTCATGGCGAGCTCGAGGTTTTCCCACACGGGATGCTGCTCGAAAACGGTCGGCTTCTGGAACTTGCGTCCAATGCCGGCACGCGCAATGGACGGCTCGTTCATTCGCGTGAGGTCGATCGACTGGCCGAGAAACACCTTGCCCGAATCAGGCCCGGTCTTGCCGGTGATCACGTCCATCATCGTCGTCTTGCCCGCGCCGTTCGGTCCGATGATGCAACGCAATTCGCCGGCGTCGATAGAAAGCGTCAGCGCATTCAACGCGCGGAAGCCGTCGAAGCTCACGGTCACATCTTCGAGATACAGGATCGTGCCGTGGGAAATGTCGATCTCGCCGGGCACAACGACGTGCCCCATGCTCGCGACGCCGCTCAACGCGTGTTCAGAAGGGTGTTCGGGCAAAGCCAGATCGGGAACCATCGGGTTTTCGTTCATGAGCGGTTCCTCTTGCGCGTCACGAGTTCGACCAATCCCATGATGCCGTTCGGCAGAAACAGCGGGACCAGCACGAAAATCAGACCGAGAAAGAACAGCCAGTATTCAGGGAAGTTTGCCGTGAAGAAGCTCTTCGCGCCGTTCACCGCGAACGCGCCGACAATCGGCCCAATCAACGTGCCGCGTCCGCCCACGGCCACCCAGATGGCCATTTCGATCGAATTGCCAGGCGACATCTCACCCGGATTGATAATGCCGACTTGTGGCACGTACAACGCGCCCGCAATGCCGCACAAGACGGCGGACACGGTCCACACGAAGAGTTTGTACGCGAGTGGACTGTAGCCGAGGAACATCAGGCGCGTCTCGCCGTCGCGCACGGCGGTGACGACGCGGCCGAGCTTCGAGGTGACGATCGCACGCGCGCCGAGGAACGCGACGATCAGTACGGCAAACGTGATGAGCAGCAGGGCAGTGCGCGTGCCGGGATGCGTGATCGGAAAGCCGCCGATGCGCTTGAAATCGGTGAAGCCGTTATTGCCGCCGAAGCCCGTCTCGTTGCGATAGAAGAGCAGCATTGCAGCGAACGTCATCGCCTGCGTGATGATCGACAGATACACGCCCTTCACGCGCGAGCGGAACGTGAAGAAGCCGAACACCCAGGCCACCACTGCGGGCACCAGCACGACGAGCAGCAGCGCATAGCCCAGATGCTGCGTGCCTTGCCAGTACCACGGCAGTTGATGCCAGTCGAGGAACACCATGAAGTCGGGCAGATCGCTGCCGTACTTGCCGTCGTGGCCAATTGCGCGCATCAGGTACATGCCGATCGCGTAGCCGCCGAGTGCGAAGAAGAGCGCATGTCCGAGACTCAGAATGCCGCAGTAACCCCACACCAGATCGAGCGCGAGCGCCGCGATCGCGTAGCACATGAACTTGCCGGTGATCGTCGTCGCGTAAGCGGACAGATGCAGCGGACTCGCTTCCGGCACCACCAGCGTAGCGAACGGCACGCCGAGGCCGAACACGACGATCAGCGCGATTAGCGCAAGCCATGCGCGGCGCGACAGCAGTGCGGGACGCGGCGGCAAGCCGAGGGCGAAGCCCGACTGCGCGACGCGGTCGGTTGAGCTGCCGGCCGAGTTGCCGCCCGTTGCAGCGACATGACCCGACGCGCTCGAAGAGGAAGTTGCAGATGTCATCTCATGCCTCCGCGCTGCGGCCCTTGAGGGCAAACATGCCCTGCGGACGCTTCTGGATGAACAGCACGATCAGCACGAGCACCGCGATCTTCGCGAGCACGGCGCCCCAGAACGGCTCAATCGCCTTGCTTACGAGTCCGAGTCCGAAGCCGCCGATCACGGTGCCCGCCAGTTGACCCACGCCACCGAGCACGACCGCCATGAACGAATCGATGATGTAGCTTTGCCCGAGGTCCGGCCCGACATTGCCGATCTGCGACAGCGCGCAGCCGCCGAGTCCAGCGATGCCCGCGCCGAACGCGAACGCATACGAGTCGACCCGCGCGGTCTTCACGCCGACGCATGCAGCCATGCGGCGGTTTTGAGTGACGGCGCGCACGAAGAGTCCGAGGCGCGTCTTCGTCAACACGGCCCATGCAATGCCGACGACGATCAGCGAAAACGCGAGAATCGCGAGGCGGTTGTACGGCAGGATCAGGTTCGCCAGCACGGTCACGCCGCCGCTCATCCACGAAGGATTGACCACCTGCACGTTCTGCGCGCCGAACAGCATGCGCGTTGCCTGAATCAGGATCAGGCTGATGCCGAAGGTGGTCAGCAGCGTTTCGAGCGGACGGCCATACAGATGCTTGAGCACGAGCCGCTCGATTACGATGCCGACGAGCGCCGCCGCCACGAACGACGCGGGCACCGCGACGAGCGGATACCAGTCGAACGCGCCGGGGGCGAAACGCTGAAAGAGGTTCTGCACGACATACGTGGCGTACGCGCCGATCATGAGAAATTCGCCGTGCGCCATGTTGATGACGCCGATCAGGCCATACGTGATTGCGAGGCCGAGTGCCGCGAGCAGCAGCACGCTGCCGAGCGACAGACCCGCGAACAGCGTGCCGGCGATTTCGCCGCGGCGCTGGATTGCGTCGAGTTCGTCGATGCCGCTTTGTGCGGCGGCGCGCACCCGAGCGTCGGCTTCCGCGAAGGTGCCGTCGGGCTTCTTCGCCACGAGTGGTCGCAGCAGTTCGTTCATATCTAGATCGTGTCGCTCGGCAACGAGCTTCACCGCTTCGAGACGTTTTGCCGCGTCGGCGTCATGCAGCGCGGTCATCGCCCACAGCGTGTCGAGGCGCTTCTTCAGCGCCGGGTCGGTTTCTTTCGCGCGGGCCGCATCGACGAGCGGTTTGATCGACGGGTCGGGGTTTTTCAGCAGCGAGTCGATGGCTTGCTGTCGCGTCGCTTGATCCGGCGAGTCAAGTTGTATGCCCGAGAGCGCGCCCGCCACTTTCGAGCGCAGCAGATTATTCAACGTGACGGGCTGGGCGTCGCTTGCGGCGACGGTCTTGCCGGTGACGGCGTCGCGCGTCGCGTCGCCGTCCTGCAGCAGGACGGCGCCTGAGTCGGTGGCGAGCACGCCGTCTTCGGACAACGCCTTCAGCACCGCGACCGACTCCTTGTCGTGATTGGCGATGAGTTTGTCGATGGCGGCGGACTTCGCGTCGAAGTCGTCGGCGGCGAGCGGCGCGACATCGGCCGCAGTCAGAGCGAACGCGCCATGCGGCGCGAGCGCGCCCAACGTAACCAACGCAAAAGCGGCGCTGCTGACGCTGCGTCGCGCGAACCGCTGTGCAAAAGTGAGGAATGAAAACGCCATGATGGCCTTTGAGGAATTACCGGCGACGCGCTTTGCAAAGCGCGCTTCGCGCCGGTTGAATGCGAGCCGATGTTGCGCCGCACGCTGCACGGCTTCGTTTGGCCGCCGGATTGCATGGGGCAGTGTCGAGCCGAACGCGTCGCAAGCATCACGACCGTCATCGCTCGCCTGGCACTCGCGCAGTTCGGTCGCGATTGCTGCGATTGCTGCGCATGCCGGATCCGCAGCGAACTCACTGCGCGAGGCCGAACACCAATACGGTCGCCGCGAGTTCGCCTCGACGCATGACGGCGGCCACTCGAGCCGCTGTCATGCGTGGTGCCGTTAAGCGATCCGCGAGCGCTTCAGAAACGCGGGGATCGAGCTGACCACATCCGGCTTGCCTGCATTGCCTGCGATGAACGGACTCCACGGCTGCGCGCGAACCGCGGTCTTGGTGCGCCACACCACGTTGAACTGACCGT
Organism: Paraburkholderia kirstenboschensis; assembly: GCF_904848585.1. GTDB lineage: Bacteria > Pseudomonadota > Gammaproteobacteria > Burkholderiales > Burkholderiaceae > Paraburkholderia > Paraburkholderia kirstenboschensis. Next base: position 148,312 of record NZ_CAJHCR010000006.1, on the reverse strand, counting down.
CAGCGCGTACTTCGCCGATCATCACCGGCTTGTGCAGATGGTGGTTGCCGTCCATTTCGAGCGTGAAGCCCGACGGCGCCGGGAACTGCTGACCGATCATCGCCACGCGCACCTTGTCGACTTCGGTGCTCTTCGCCTTCTCGACAGCCTGCTTCCACATGTGGATGCCGACGAAAGTGGCTTCCATCGGGTCGTTCGTCACGCGCTTGGTGCCGCCAGGCAGATTGTTCTCCTTGACCCACGCGGCCCATTGCTTCTTGAACTTTTCGTTGGCCGGGTTGCGTACCGACATGAAGTAGTTCCATGCCGCGAGGTTGCCCACCAGCGGCTTCGTGTCGATGCCGCGCAGTTCTTCCTCGCCGACCGAGAAGGCGACGACCGGCACATCCGAAGCCTTCAGCCCCTGGTTGCCGAGTTCCTTATAGAACGGCACGTTGGAGTCGCCGTTCACCGTCGAGATCACGGCCGTCTTGCCGCCTTGCGAGAAGGTCTTGATGTTCGCGACGATGGTCTGGTAATCGCTATGACCGAACGGCGTATAGACCTCCTGGATGTCGGCCTCCTGCACGCCTTTCGACTTCAGGAACGCGCGCAGGATCTTGTTGGTCGTGCGCGGATACACATAGTCGGTGCCGAGCAGGAAGAAGCGCTTAGCGCCGCCGCCTTCGGCGCTCATCAGATATTCGGTTGCGGGGATCGCCTGCTGGTTCGGCGCGGCGCCCGTGTAGAACACGTTGCGCGACATCTCTTCGCCTTCGTATTGGACCGGGTAGAAGAGCAGGCCGTTGAGCTCCTCGAACACCGGCAGCACCGACTTGCGCGACACCGAAGTCCAGCAGCCGAACACCACGGCGCACTTTTCCTGCGTGATCAGCTGACGCGCTTTTTCGGCGAAGAGCGGCCAGTTCGAAGCGGGGTCGACCACTACGGGCTGGAGCTGACGGCCCATTACGCCACCGTTCTTGTTGATGTCCGCGATCGTCATGAGCGCGGTGTCTTTCAGCGATGTCTCGGAGATCGCCATCGTGCCGGACAGGGAATGCAGGATGCCCACCTTGATCGGACCGCTCGCGGACTGTGCGTGCGCGAACGGCGCGCGACCTGCAAGCGCGAGCGCGCCGGACATGGAGCCGAACTTCAACAGACTGCGACGTTTCATGTGTATCCCCTTGCCATTGATGATGAATGTTTATGGGCGTCGATTTCAGCCACGGGGCTTGCGCCGCATGATTGCCGCTCGTGTACTGCAAGGCACATGCCATGTGAGGGATGCGGGGCCTGCTGCGGCTTCGCGCGCTGCGGCGCGCCTCCACGCGAGCCGGCTTATGCGGCTTGGCGTACGAATCTGGTGCACATGCGTTCGATGCGCCTCGTTCAGGTGCGTGCCGCGCCGCGACGAAGCGTGACGATCGGCCAGCGGGCTTTGGAGGTGCACGTGCGCCGCCGCTTTGTGCATGCGCTGTGTTGTGCCTACACTGAAAGACCGTTTAGTTCGCGCTGCATGGGATCGGGGTAAGCGCTGAAGCGCTAACTCTGGTCGACAGCTCTGCATGGGACCGGAGTAAGCGCTAAAGCGCCAACTCCGGTCGACAGCTTTGCATGGAGATATGAGATGACTGAGTCCGCCGGCGCCAATCAACCAGATATGTCCGCGTTCTGGATGCCCTTCACCGCCAATCGCCAGTTCAAGAGTGCGCCCCGTCTGCTCGCGAGCGCGAAAGGCATGTACTACACATCGCATGATGGCCGGCGCATTCTCGACGGCACCGCGGGACTGTGGTGCGTGAACGCCGGGCATTGCCGCGATGAAATCGTGGCCGCCGTGCAGGCTCAGGCCGCTGAGATGGATTTCGCGCCCACTTTCCAGATGGGTCACCCGAAAGCATTCGAGGCCGCGACGAAGATCGCGCGGCACACGCCAGGCGATCTGAAGCACATTTTCTTCGTGAACTCAGGCTCGGAAGCAGTCGATACCGCGCTGAAGATCGCGCTGGCCTATCACCGCTCGCGCGGCGAGGGCCAACGCACGCGCTTCATTGGACGCGAACGCGGCTATCACGGCGTGGGCTTCGGCGGTATTTCCGTGGGCGGCATTGCGCCCAACCGCAAGGCGTTTTCGGGCGCGCTGCTGCCGTCGGTCGATCATTTGCCGCATACGCTGAACATCAAGGAGGCCGCTTATTCGAAAGGCCAACCGGCGTGGGGCGCGCATCTCGCCGACGAACTCGAGCGGATCGTCACGCTGCACGATGCGTCGACGGTTGCCGCGGTGATCGTCGAGCCGGTGGCCGGATCGACAGGCGTGCTGATTCCGCCGCAAGGGTATCTTCAACGGCTGCGCGAGATCTGCGACAAGCACGGCATTCTGCTGATCTTCGACGAAGTCATCACCGGTTGGGGCCGCCTCGGCGCGCCGTTCGCCGCGCGGTACTTCGGCATCACGCCTGACCTGCTGACGATGGCGAAGGGCACCAACAACGCAGCCGCTCCGATGGGCGCGGTGGCTGCAAGCGGCCAGATTCACGACTCGATCGTGAACGGCGCGCCGGGCGGCATCGAACTCTTTCATGGCTACACATACTCGGGACATCCGATTGCGGCCGCCGCGGCATGCGCGACGATCGACCTCTACGAGCGCGAGCAGTTATTCGACCGGGCCGCGCGGATGGCGCCGCTTTTCGAGCGCGCGATTCACAAGCTGCGCGGGGAACGGCACGTGATCGACGTCCGCAATCTCGGGCTTGTGGGCGGCGTCGAGCTTGCGCCGCGCGACGGAGCGCCTGGCGCACGCGCTTACGACGTGTTCGTGCGATGTTTCCAGAAGGGCCTATTGACGCGCTATACCGGCGACATTCTCGCGTTCTCGCCGCCGCTCATTATCGAAGAGGAGCAGATCGACGAGATCTTTGCGACGGTAGCCCAGGTGTTGAGGGAGACGGATTGAACGTTTGGAGTGGATGGCCGGAGGCGTTGGCTTTGCGTGTTCGCTTTAGGCGTTTGCTTTATGCGCTGAGGCTTTATAAGTTTGCCTCAAGGCGGCTGCATCGGGCGTTTGCATGAGGTGTTCGCATCAGGCGTTTGCATGAGGCCAGCGCGTGCCGCGCCGGCCTCATGCATTGCGCGGGTTTTGCGTCGGCGCGCTAGAACGCGACGAACGGTCCACTTTGCGATCCGGCTTGCGATCCATTCAGCGCGGTGTACAGACTGCGGCCAAAGAAGAACGGCAAGCCCCAGATGAAGTAACTGGAGACGGACGTGTACGACGCAATGTTATCGAGCGCCGCATAGGTGCCGGAGAGCAGGCTCGCCGTGTTGGCTACCTGGAACGGCACGGTACCGGACGTGGCCGCGCTGCCCGTCGGCTTCAGCACAGCGGACAGGCTTAGCGTGGTGGAAGGCGTGTAGCGACCCCACGCGTCGAACGGAATGGCCGGATCGCGGAAGATGGTCGTGTTCGAGCCGCTGTCGATAACGCCGTTGCCGAACGTGCTGCCCTTATACGCGGTCGCGAAAAAGCCGTTGCTGTCGAGCGGGATGATATTCGCGCTCGTCGGCAACCCATTGTTCTGCTGCGTCCCGATGCCGAACACGAGTTCACCCGCCGCGCTCGCCTGACCGCCGGGCTGCAACGCGGGCAGGCGGATGATCGTGCCGTTGTTGTCGGTAGTGAAGTCGGCAACCGGATTCATGATCTGTGTGTCGAGCGGCACGCGCGTGCTCGTGCACGACCCGGTGGACGGGCAATAGTAGTACGTCGCCGGCAACACATATTGTGCGGCGAGCGGAAAGTCGCGTACCGCCGAGCCGATGCCGACCACGCCGTTCGCTCCGAGCTGCGCAACACTGCCGATGTCGGAGACGCCGCGCGACGCGCAATCCGGCGGCGTGGCGTTCGCGCCGTCGCCGATAACCTGGACTGGCAGATTGCCCGCCAGCTTTCCGCCAATGGTCACGTCCGCACGCTTCACCGAGCCCCACGTATAGCCCGACGCGAAGATCGCGCATTGGGAGATGGGCGCGCCGCGGGTGGGGTCGTCGGTCGCGCCGGTCTGCGCGGGCAAGCTGCCTGCCAGCGCCGGGCCCAGCGCACTTGCCAACACACGCACGCCTGCCGAGCCCGTGTCGAGCAGCATGTGATCGATCGTCGCGCACTGATTCGCGCCTTGCACGCCCGGGATGCAGAACGTGACGGTGACGTAGGGCGTGTTGGCATAGCCGCCTGTCCATCGTTCAACGATGATGGGAGCGGTGTTCGTGGTGGGGGTAGGTGTTGGTGTGGGCGTTGGTGTGGGTGTGGGCGTTGGTGTGGGTGCTGGTGCTGGTGCTGGAGTTGGAGTTGGACTTGGCGTTGGTGTGGGTGCCGGTGTCGGTGCCGGTGTAGGCGCCGGCTTCGGGCTTGGCGTTGGCGACGGTGCTGGTGTCGGCTTCGGGCTCGGTGACGGCGTTGGCGACGGCGTAGGCGTAGGACGCGGAGCCGGAGGTGGCGCCGGACTGGGAGTTGGACTCGGTGCAGACGTGGACGCAGGCGCCGGCCCTTGCCCCCCAGCGACCCCTGAAGCCGGTTCCGACGAACCCGCCTTATCGTTACTCTGCGCCGGCTTCGAGCCCCCGTCGTCGCTACTGCCGCCACCGCCACAGGCGGACAGCCCGACGCTGGTCGTTAGCAACGCGAAGCAAAGGGTCTTGCTGAAAGTGTTCATCGTTTTCTTGTTCTGTGAGTCCGCGCACGGCGTTACTGGATGTCTTCGGCGCGTACATGCGCCGGCAGCAGGCGCGGCAACAGGGCCTTGCCGAAGAAGTTGCCGGGGCGGCCGACCGACTCGATCTGAAAGTCGCCGCTACGGTCGATCAATGGGCCGGTGCCGCGCGGATGGCCGGCACCCGCCGACGCGGCGCGTTGAAAGTAGTTGCCGAGCAGCGCGTTCATGTCCGGACGCACCGGGCCTTGCCATGCGACGGCGAACACGACGTTGCCAGGCGATACATATTCGCGAATCCTGACGCCGTCGTTATCGCTTGATTCGCGCACCGTGTACGGCGCCGTCGCGGCGGGCGTGGCAACGGCCGCTGCCGACCGGAGCAACGAGTGCGACGTTGTACCGAGGCTCGGCGCGCCGCCCAATGCCGCAAAAGAAGCCAGCGGCAACATGGCCGCAACGGCCAGTGCGGCCTTAGTAAGAATCATCGGATCGCTCCACGAAACAGGTCGGAGCATGTTGCCAGCGCGGCTATATCGGAATGTGCAGATGAGGCTGAATGGGTGGTAGGAAACGGCTTAAGGAGGCGCTGCGATAACGCCGCGCCTCGAGTACGACCTCAGTTGATCGTCAGAACGCGACGAACGGTCCTGTCTGGTTACCGACCTTCGCGTTTCCCATTACCGTGTAGACGTCCCGGCCATAGAAAAATGGCAACCCCCACAAGAACGTGCTGTTTTTCCCACCATACGCGAAGTTCGCGCCCGCGTTGCTGAGAGCGTAGTAGCCGGATGACCGCAGGTTGCTCGTATCGGCAATGGAGAACGGCATATCGAGCGGTTTGCCCGTGCCGTTCGTGGCCTCCATCGTTGCGCTCAGATTCAGCGGCGCAGCAGGCGTGTACCAGCTGTCCGCGCTCGTCGCGATGGTGTCGTCGGGGAAAGCATACGCATTGGTGCCGCTGTCTATCACGCTGCGGGTGAAGACCTTGCCGTGATACTGCGTCGTGAAAGCGCCGTATTTGTCGATGGCAAGCACGGTCGCGCCAGACGGCAACGCGTTGTTCTGCTGCGTACCGATGCCGAACACCAGTTGCCCCGTGACGCTCGTCTGGCCGCCGGCCGGCACGGCGGGCAGGCGGATGATCGTGCCGTTGTTGTCCGTGGCAAATGCGGCCACGGGGTTCTTCACTTCCTTGCCCGCCAGCATGCGTGTGCTAATGCACGAGTTCTGCGATGGGCAATAGTAGTAATTGCCAGGAATGGCGGTAGTGACCGCGTCGCCCGAGTCGATCGCGAAATTGTCGACGCCGAGAATACCGTTTATGCCGGCGAAGGCGCCGCCGCCCATGTCGGCACCGTAGTTCGTGCAGTCGTCGGGCGTGGGAAATGCGCCGTCCGCGTACACCTGGATCGGAAGGTTGCTTGCTGTCTTGCTGCCGATCGTAATGTCGGCGCGTTTGACCGAGCCCCACGTATAGCCCGAGCCGAACGGCATGCATTCGACGATGGGCGCGGAGCCGCTCGTGTCGTCGACTGCGCCGACTTGCGTCAGCAGCAGCGGGGCCAGCGTGGGAATGGCGCGCGCCGCGAGGCGCACGCCGGTGGAGCCGGTATCGACCAGCATGTTGTCGACGGTCACGCATTGCGGCGCACTCCCGGTGCCCGGCACGCATACCCTGATCGAGGCCTTGAGCAGGTTGGCGCCTCCCATCGTATTGTCGACGCGGATCGTGACCGTGTTGTCGCCGGTAGCGGGCAGCGATGAGTTCCCCGAACCGCTGGAGGTGCCGGACCCGTGCGGTGTCCATTGCGGCGTGGCGTTCCAGCCGGCCGAATTATCGCCCTGAGTGCCGGTGCCGCCGCCCCCGCCGCCGCAAGCGGAAAGCGCCAGAACGCCGATGGCCGCCGCGAGCGAAAGCGTCTTCTTCAATGTATTCATGTGTTTTCTCAGGAAGCGGAACGCCTGTTATTCGAGATCGCCCGGCCGCACGCCCGTGGGCATCAGACGCGGCAACCAGGCCATGCCGAAGAAGCGCCCGAGGCGGCCTGCGGATTCGATGCGGAAGTCGTCGTTGCCTTCTATCAGAGGACCGGAGCCGCGCACGCCGCTTTGCCCGGCTGCAACGTAATTTGCGAAGTAACTGCCGAGCAGCGCGCGCATATTCGGGCGCACTGGTCCGTCCCAGGTGACGGCGAACACGACATTGGAGGGCAGCATGTATTCGCGGATCGTGACGCCGTTCGCGTCGACCGACTGGCGCACCGAGTAGGGCGCCGCGCTCAAGGGCCCGCTGGCCGGCTGGCTGCTTGCGGACGCCGGGGCGGACTGTGGCGTGGCGGCGCGCAGCACGAGCGGCACGGACGCGCCCGCGACCGCCGAGCCGCCCAGCGCGGCATACGACGACAGCGGCAACACGGTTGCGGCCAGCATCGCTATCTTCATGAGTCTCATCACACGGCTCCCGAAATGGACCGAGCATGGTGCCCGTGTGGTATTCGGAAAACTCTGCGAAATTTCCTAATCGGATGGACGAAACGGCTCAATAAATTGCGACGCGAACAGCGTGCCCAGGAGCGATTGATGGCACAGGCGCAACGATCAGTTTTTTACGGCGACCTTCCATAACGAGGCGCGTGTCAGTATTCTCCCTTCAGCGTGTTGCGCAGTTCGCTCTACAGTTTGTTGCCACCATGGTGGCTTTCGTAACACTCGCGCCGGATCATCTAGTCGGCTATCGCCCGAAACGTGAAACAGGAGAAACGACCATGCCGTACGTGACAACGAAGGACAATGTCGAAATTTTCTACAAAGACTGGGGTCCGAAGGACGCGCAACCGATCGTGTTCCACCACGGCTGGCCGTTGTCTTCCGACGACTGGGATACGCAGATGCTGTTCTTCGTTCAGAAGGGCTTCCGCGTGATCGCTCACGACCGGCGCGGCCACGGCCGTTCGTCGCAAGTCTCTGACGGACACGACATGGACCACTATGCCGCCGACGCTTTCGCGGTGGTGGAAGCGCTCGATCTGCGCAATGCCGTGCATATCGGACATTCGACCGGCGGCGGCGAGGTGGCTCGTTATGTGGCGAAGCACGGCGAACCGGCTGGCCGCGTTGCGAAGGCCGTGCTGGTGAGCGCCGTGCCGCCGCTGATGCTCAAGACCGAGGCGAATCCGGAAGGCCTGCCGCTCGAGGTTTTCGACGGCTTTCGCAAGGCGCTTGCCGACAACCGCGCGCAGTTCTTCGTCGACGTTCCGGCGGGGCCGTTCTACGGCTTCAACCGTCCCGGCGCGACGGCTCATCAAGGCGTGATCCAGAACTGGTGGCGTCAGGGCATGATGGGCAGCGCGAAGGCGCACTACGAAGGCATCAAGGCCTTCTCGGAAACCGACCAGACCGAAGACCTTCGCGCGATCAGCGTGCCGACTCTCGTGCTGCACGGCGAAGACGACCAGATCGTGCCGTTTGCGGATGCGGCGCTGAAGTCGATCAAGCTGTTGAAGAACGGAACATTGAAGACGTATCCCGGCTTCGGGCACGGCATGTTGACGTTGAACGCGGATGTGCTCAACGCTGATTTGCTGGCTTTCGTGCAGGGCTAGGAGTGAGGCTGCGAGTCCGCGCCGAGCGGACTCGCAGTTGATGTGGCGAAGGGCGGGAGCCTTTCTGCCTTGGTTAAGAATCGAGATGTACCTGAACGCCGCTCGATGTGTAGACAGGCGTGGCTTTGAAGCCGTCAACGGAAACAGCGGAGAACTTCACGTTCGAACCATTGCCGCTGATCACAGTGATCGTATCGCCCGCCTTCGGTTTGAAGCCGTCGACGAACTTCACATGCAGCGTTCCCCCGAGAACCGTGGTCTGAGCGCCGACCTTCATCGAGCCTTGTCCGTTGGCACCGATATTCAGTTCCAACGTCGTATTCGCGAGTTGCGTGAATTTGCCAACGACGGAAACCACACCGGGCGCATTGACGACCAGCGAGCCCGCATCGAGATAGACGTCACCCGTTCCGAGCGCGGACGCGGAGTCGGCTTCGAGCGTGCCCCCGGCAATCTGCGAGCCACCCGAGAACGTGTTGGCTCCGGCCAGTCTCAGCGTGCCTGTGCCCTGCACGGTCAGCTTGCCCGCGCCCGAGATCGGGTTGCGCCAGGTGTCGAGCGCGTTGAAGCCACCTTGTGTCGCGTCCATCGAAACGACGACATTGCCGTTGAACGCGCCGTAGCCGTCCGCGGCTGCGAACATGTTCAAGCGCCCCCAGCCTTCGGCATCGTCCATGACGGGATAGCCGGACGGAAGTTCCGTCGTCTTCAGCACGACGCGGCGTTGATCCGCGCTGAGGTAAGGAAAGCGGGTTTCCAGCAGCAGTTCTGCTCCCTTCGGAACCACTGGCGCTGCGTCGGTCGCTTCGATTTGCGAGAAGCCGAATGTCATCCGACGCAAGTAGTTCGACCGGTTGGCCGTATAGACGGCGAAACGGTCCGTCGTGGCTGTGCCCGAATGCGCGAACGTGTTGAACGTGCTGCTCGTCGTACTGGTTTGCGCCATCAAAGCATTTTGGGCCTGCGCATATGCCGCGGCCTTCAGGGACGCGTTAGCCGGGTTATAGAGATTGGCGGCCACTACCGCGAGGCCCTGCATCCGTCCACCCGTCACGTCGAGCGGCGAATGCATCCCTGCGACGATCCGGTTTTCGCCCAGTTCCATCGCACGACTCATCATTTCCTGGAAGCGCTGCGGAACCACGTAAGCCATGGCCATCGAGTCGCGCATTGCCTCCGCCGTATGGCCGCTGATGAAGCCGCCGTCGGTGGCGGGCGTGGCGCTTTCGGCCGGCACGAGTGTCGGCGCGACCACCACCGAACTGCTCCAGCGGTACGGCCTGGCGTATTTGTAGAAGCGCTTCGCCGGTTCAGTCGAACCGTTCGTGCTCATTGCGTTGACAAAGTCGACGACGGTGCCGAACGCCGCATTGGCCGGGCGGCCAACGCCCGTGTTGTTGCCTGCGTCGTTGTACAGCGTGGTGGTCGCGTTCGCCGGAATCGAGGTGATAGTCGTGGTTTGCTGCGTCAGACCTAGCCATGCGCCGGTCAACGGTCCCATACCGTCGGTCACGCTGTAACCCTTGTTGCGACGGTCGTCGAAATACGCTGCATCCGCTTGCGCCTGGGTGCGCGCGACCGTCTCGTTGACGACGAACTGCGTGTTCTGACTCAGCACGGCCGCATTGAGGATCGTGCCGCAAGCCGTGCCTGAGTTGACGAGACCCGAGCATGTGGAGGCAACTACGGCGGGGAAGCCGTCGACTGCCGGCGCGGACGCTCCCGCGTCGACAATCATGGTCGACGGCTGCCACAAGTCGAGGAAACGGGTGACAACGCGTACGCCGGCATTCGTATCGAGTGTCGCGAAGTGCGCGTCGTTTCTTTGATTGGAAGCGGCATTGTCGACGAACGCCGGCACGGGCGGAATGGATGCGCTATCCACAAATCCAGGATCCGCCGGCGGGGCGGGCGCGACGGCCGCACTGCTTTGGAGCTCGTCGTTGCTGCCGCACGCACCCAGCGTCAGCAGAGTACAGAGGGCAACGAAAGTCGATAACGGGCGGCGTGCGGGTGATTGAAACAACATAGGCTTCCTGATGTCGGTTGTTAAAGTTCGAATGGGAACGGATCTTGAGTAACTCAAGTTAAGCCCCGATGACATTCAGAAAGATGGGAGTCGATTCAAAGCGCCCGCACGCGCGGATAGGTGCGAAAGTGGGAGCACGCGGTTGCGTCCCGTTCTTCAGGAAGCTGCCTGGAAAATCGCCGTTGAAGAGCGTGCGATTTATGTGTGGTTAACAGTGCGGCCTGGTGCGGCCAGTGCGGCACGGCCTTCAACCGCAACAGCGCCTACTGTCCCGTCGCCAGATCGGCGGCGGCCTGATCTTCCAGCGCGAGCGTCTGGCGCACGCGGCTTTGCGTCGCGCCGCCGGCAAAAAGCGGAATCGTGACCTGCACGCCAATGGTGCTGTTCGTGTACGAGGAGCCGAGGTTGCCCAGTTCCGCTGCAAGCGCAGGCGGGCCGGGCGACGGCGTATTCGCGCCGCTGCCGAAGCCGCCGCCGAAATTTCCACCGAAGTTGCCGGCTCCCGCCGCGCCACGCTGCTACGCGAGCGGCTCGCGACCAGGTCGACCGTCGGCAGATGGCCGGCTTTCGCCTTCGACGTTTCGCGCTGCGCGTTATCGAGCGCGATCTGTCTGAGTACGACCTGATAGTTGGCGTCGCTCGCCGCATCGACCCATTGGTTGATGTCCGCGGGCACGGGCGGCGGCAGCGGAGCGCCGGCCGCGAGCCCGTCGATATGCTCGACCGGATGCCCGACGATCTGCTGCAACGCCGTCAGCTTTACGGCGAGATCGTTCTGCGCGGCGATTTCCTGCGAGACCGCCTGATCGTATTTGGCCTGCGCTTCGTTCGTGTCGGTGATCGTCGTGTTGCCCACTTCGAATGAACGCTTCGCCGATTCGAGTTGCTGCGCGATCGACGCCTTCTACGACCGCGCAATGGCAACGCTGTCTTGCGCGGCGAGCGCGTCGAAGTATGCCTCGCCAAGGCGCACGATCAGATCCTGGCGCGCCTGCGCGAACGACGCCTGCGCAGACGCGACCGCGAGTTTGCCCTGCGCATAGCCGTACCTGCTGTCCACATGAATCAGCGGTTGCGTAAGCGAGACCACATAGCCGTAGGTGTTGCCATACGATGCCGGAAAGCCGCCGCCAAAGTCCGTGCTCTGACGGCTGCCATTGAGCGATGCCGAGACTTGCGGCAGCAGCTTCGCGCGTGCGAGCGGCAGTTCTTCGCTGTTGGCGGCAAGCGCGGCGCGCGCGCTTTGCAGTGGCGCGTCGTTGGAGAGCGCTTCGTCGTAGAGTTGGGAGAGGTCGACGGCTTGCGCGGGCGGCGCGTGCAACACGCACAAATCCGCAAGCGAGCGCCAGAGCAGACGCCAGGAGCGGCGCGTGCTAACGCTTCATTGCGCGTGGGCGCTTAGTAGGTGGGCACCGACGGGTCGACCTGGCGCGACCATGCGTCGATCCCGCCTTGCAGATTGAAGACGTTCGCGTGGCCGCGCGATTCGAGGAACATCGCGACCTGCGCGCTGCGGGCGCCGTGATGGCAGATGCAGACGATCTGCGCGTCGTCGTCGAGTTCTTCGCTGCGCGCGGGAATCTCACGCATGGGAATCGACACGATGCCGGCCATCGACGCCGTCTGGATTTCCCATGGCTCGCGCACGTCGAGCAGGACGGGTGCGGGGCGCGACGTGTCGGCGAGCCATTCGGCGAGCGCGGGAGCGGTGAGGTTTTGCATCAGCGAGACTTCCGTTCAGAGGACGGCGGCGCGCCGGACGTCCGTGAAAAACAGGCGAATCAGAACTTGAAGCGCGGCGGTTGCACGGCGTTGACGAGCGGTTCGACGTACGTCTCGAACACGTCGGCAATGCGGTACTGCTTTTCGTCGATACGCGTGATGATCTGCGCCTTCATGACCGGCGCGGTGCCGACAAACGCCGCCAGACGGCCGCCGATCTTCAGGTGTTCGAGAATTTCCTGCGGCAGCACGGGCAGACCGCCCGACACGCAGATCACGTCGTACGGAGCGGCGGCGGCCCAGCCGCGCGCCGCGTCGCCGGTCGCGACTTCGGCATTCAGCACGCCGTTCGCGATCAGGTTGTTCTTTGCCAGTTGCGCGAGTTCCGGCTCGATCTCGACCGTCAGCACGTGTTGCGCGCGGTGCGCGAGCAGCGCCGCCATGTAGCCGGAACCGGCGCCGATTTCCAGCACGCTTTCATGTTTCTTCACCGCCAGTTCCTGCAGCGTGCGCGCTTCGACGCGCGGCGCGAGCATGTGCTGACCGGCCGGCAGCGGCACTTCAAAGTCGGCGAAAGCCAGATCGCGGTATGCGGCCGGGACGAAGTTTTCACGCTTGACGATCGACAGCAGATTCAGCACGTCCTGGTCGAGCACTTCCCAGGGGCGGATCTGCTGTTCGATCATGTTGAAACGCGCTTGCTCGATGTTCATGGTGGATTTGGCGGTTCTGGTTTGGCGAGTTTTGCGATTTTCCCACTGCGCGGCGGCTTCGGCGGATAGCCCGCTGACGATCGTGCTGACATTCGCGCCGACGTTAGCGCTCACACACAGGCTGACACTCAGGCTGTCACTCGATGCGCAAGCCACGGCAGGGTAACTGCGGGATTGTACCAAATGGCGCCGGCGGTTCGGGCCAAGGCGGGCATCGCGCCAAGCGGCCTTTCGCCGGCGCAGCTGGGGTTCGCGCTTTCGTCCCGACGCTCCCGCGCGCTTTTTCGCGGTTGCCCCCGTGTAAATCCCTAGCATTCCGGCCTTGCACTTCTGCCCGCGTTCGCTAAAAAATGTAATCGATTACATTTCCGGAAGCCGCTGCCTTGTCCAGATCGACATCAAAAGCGAAGCCCGCAGCGGTGTCCGCGACCGGCGACGAGCCGCGAGTGCAACCGCTTTCGCGTGCGTCGCGCTCGGCGGAAGGGCTCTCCATCGCGGGCGTGGCGAGGCAGGCGGGCGTTTCCGTGGCGACCGTGTCGCGCGTGCTGAATGGCCACGAGAACGTCCGGCCCGCGACTCGCGACAAAGTGCTCGCCGCCGTCGACGCGAGCGGCTACCGCGTCAACGAACTCGCGCGCAATCTGCGCACCGCCGAAAGCCGCCTCTTACTCACGATGGTCCCCGACTTCGGCAATCCGTTTTACGCGGAGATCGTGCGCGGCATCGACAGCGTCGCGCGCCAGCACGGTTACTTCATGCTGCTCTGCGATACGGGCGCGGATCCCGGCCGTGAGCGCAGCTACTTCGATCTGCTGCGCCGCCGCCGTGCGGACGGCGCGATCTGTCTGGACCCGGCGACGATCCAGCAGGCACAGGCCGATACATCCGGCGCGTTGCCGTGGGTCGCATGCTGTGAGTTCGATCCGGCGGTGGGCGTGCCGTATGTGGGCATCGACAACTACCGCGCCGCGGGCGACGCCGTGCGGCATCTTCTTTCGCGCGGGCATCGGCGCATCGGCCTCATCAATTCCGACACCGACTATCTGTACGCGCGGCAGCGTCAGCAAGGCTATCTCGATGCGCTGACCGACGCGGGCATCACGCCGCTCGACGGCTGGCGCATGAATCTGAACAGCCTCGACTACGAGGCGGGCGCTTCGGCGGCGGCCACGCTGATGCTGCCGCCCGACGCGCCGACCGCGATCTTCGCCGTGTCCGACACGCTCGCGACGGGCGTGCTTCACGGCTTGCGCAGCGTCGGCAAACGCGTACCCGACGACGTCGCCGTGGTCGGGTTCGACGATATCTCCATTGCCGCGCAAATCGATCCGCCGCTCACCACGATCGCGCAGCCCATGCGCGAACTGGGCGAGACCGCCGCCCGCCTCCTGTTGCAGCGGCTCGCCAATCCGCTGGCAAACGTGCCGGGCGTGCTGCTGCCGCACCGGCTCGTGATTCGCGGGAGTACGTGAAGCATGAGCCTCGCTATCCGCTTCGACGACATCCGCAAAGACTTCGGCCCGGTGCGCGTGCTGCATGGCGTGAGCTTCGATCTCGCGCCGGGGCGCATCTACGGTTTGCTCGGGGAGAACGGCGCGGGCAAGTCCACGCTGATGAAAATCCTCGCCGGCTATGAAACCGCGACGTCGGGCACGTTGCATGTCGACGGCCATGCCTGCCACTTTGCCGGTTCGCGCGACGCCGAAGCGCAAGGCATCGTGCTGATTCACCAGGAGTTCAATCTCGCCGAGCATCTGACGATCGCGCAAAACATGTATCTCGGCCACGAGAAGCGGCGCGGCTGGTTCGTCGACGACACGGCAATGCGCGCCGAGGCCGCGCGTTATCTTGCGCAAGTCGGACTGGACAAGGCTCCGGACACGAAGGTGCGCGAACTGATCGTCGCGGAAAAGCAGATGGCGGAAATCGCGAAGGCGCTGTCGCGCCGCGCCCGCCTGCTCATCATGGACGAGCCGACGGCAACCCTCACGCCGTCCGAAACCGAGCGCCTCTTCACGCTGATGGCAAAGTTGAAGGCCGATGGCGTGACCATCGTCTACATCTCGCACAAGCTCGATGAAGTCGAGCGCATTACCGACGAAGTCATCGTGATGCGCGACGGCCGCTTCGTCGCGCGCAATGAAACGGCGGCGCTCGCGCGGCAACAGATGGCGAACCTGATGGTCGGGCGCGACGTGTCCGACATGTTCCCCGAGAAGATCACCGTATCCGCAGCCGCGCCGGTCGCGCTGAAGGTGCAAGGGCTCGCCGTGCCCGAATGGGTCGACGATCTGAGCTTCGACGTGCGCGCCGGCGAAGTGCTCGGCTTCGCGGGACTCGTCGGCGCGGGACGCACGGAAGCGTTCGAAGCGATCATCGGCTTGCGCAAGCGCACGGCCGGACAAATCGAAATCGCGGGGCGTCCCGTCGATCTGAAAAGTCCGCGCGAAGCAATGCGCCACGGCCTCACGTATCTCAGCGAAGACCGCAAAGGCAAGGGCCTGCACGTGAACCTAAGCCTGCAGGACAACGTGACGCTCATGACACTGGAACGCTACGCGCATCCGCTGCTCGACATGAAAGCGGGCCGCGACGCGTTGAAAAGCGCCGTGAGCGAATTCGGCATTCGCACGGGCGACCTGTCGAGCCGCGCGCGCATGCTCTCCGGCGGCAACCAGCAGAAGCTTGCGCTTGCCAAGTTTCTGCAGCCGGAGCCGGACGTGATCGTGCTCGACGAGCCGACGCGCGGCGTCGACGTCGGCGCGAAACGCGACATCTATTTTCTGATTCATCGTCTCGCCGCGCAGGGCCGCGCGGTGATCGTCATTTCATCCGAACTGATCGAGTTGATCGGCTTGTGCCATCGCGTCGCCGTGATGCGCGCGGGACGCCTGCAAGCCACGCTCACGCTCGAACACCTGACCGAAGAGGAGTTGATCGCCCATGCGACCGGCACCCACTGAAGCCGTGCAATCCGGCCGCGCGTTGCGCTTCGCGCATCGGCTGTATGCGCTTGGACCGCTCGTCGGTCTGATTGCGCTGTGTATCGTCGGCACGCTGCTGAATCGCGATTTCGCGACGCTCGACAACATGATGAACGTGCTTACGCGCACGTCGTTCATCGGCATCATCGCGGTGGGCATGACCTTCGTGATCATTTCGGGCGGCATCGATCTGTCGGTCGGCTCGATGGCGGCGCTGATCGCGGGGAGCATGATCTGGCTGATGAACGGACTTGCGGCGGGCGTCGGCGGCCATACGTTCGCGCCGCTCGTCATCGTGACGCTCGGCATCGCATTCGCGTTCGTGCTGGGTGGACTCTTCGGCTGCGCGCACGGGCTGCTGATCACCAAGGGGCGCATCGAGCCGTTCATCGTCACGCTCGGCACGCTGGGTATTTTTCGCGCAGTGCTGACATGGCTCGCCGACGGCGGCGCGCTGACGCTGGATAATTCGTTATCCGATCTATATGGTCCCGTCTATTACGCGAGTCTCTTCGGCGTGCCCGTGCCGATCTGGGTATTTCTCGTGACGGCCGCGGGCGGTGCGCTGATTCTGAATCGCACTGCGTTCGGGCGTCATGTGCAGGCGATCGGATCGAATGAACAGGTCGCGCGCTATGCGGCCATACGTGTCGATACCGTGAAGATCGTCACATATGTGCTGCTCGGCATTTGCGTTGGCGTGGCCACCGTGCTGTATGTGCCGCGCCTCGGCTCGGCGACGCCGACCACCGGTTTGCTATGGGAGCTCGAAGCGATTGCCTCGGTCGTGGTGGGCGGCACCGCGCTCAAGGGCGGAGAAGGACGCGTGATCGGCACGGTGATCGGCGCAATTCTGCTGTCGGTCATTGCCAATATTCTGAATCTGACCAGCATCATCAGCGTGTATCTGAACGCGGCGGTGCAGGGCGTGGTGATTATCTTCGTCGCGTTCGTTCAACGTGGACGGCGGTAGGTGTAGCGCTGCAAAGCGACACAATGGCAGGGGCGCACGAACGCCTCACAACAGCACAAATTGGAGACACAACCATGAAGCAGGTCATTCGAGCGATCGGCGCCGGCATGCTGGCGTTGGGGATACTGGGCACCGCAGGCGCTGCACAAGCCGACGACAAGGTCACGCTGGGCGTCGCGATTCCGACAGCCGACCACGGCTTCACGGGCGGCATCGTCTGGTGGGCGAACAAGGCGAAGGCCGATCTCGAGAAAGAACATCCGAATCTGAAAGTCATCGTGAAGACAGCGGCCGGAGCGCCAGAACAGGCGAACCAGTTGCAGGATCTGGTCACGGTGAACAAGATCAATGCGCTCGTGATTTTCCCGTTCGAATCGGCATCGCTCACGCAGCCGGTCGCGCAGGTGAAGAAGAAGGGCGTGTACGTAACGGTGGTGGATCGCGGCTTGACGGACACCAGCGCGCAGGATGCCTACGTGGCCGGCGACAACACCGCGTTCGGCAGGATTCCCGCCGAATTTCTGGCGAAAGCGCTCGACGGCAAGGGCGACATCGTCGCGCTGCGCGGCATTCCGACGACGCTCGACAACGAACGATGGACCGCGTTTACCAACGTGCTGAAGGGCTATCCGAACATCAAGATTCTCGACGCGAAATACGCGAACTGGAATCGCGACGACGCGTTCAAGGTCATGCAGGACTATCTGACGCGCTTCAAGCACATCGACGCCGTGTGGGCCGCCGACGACGACATGGCGGTCGGCGTGCTCAAGGCCATCGACCAGGCGAAGCGCAGCGACGTCAAGATCGTGTTCGGCGGCGCGGGTTCGAAAGGCATGGTGAAGAACGTGATGGACGGCGCACCGCGCATCCAGGCGGACGTGTCGTACTCGCCGAAATTCATTTACGACGCAATCAAGCTTACGGCCGAAGCACGCCTGAAGGGCGAGAAGCTGCCGGCCACCACGATCATTCCGTCGGTGCTGATCACGAAGGAGAACGCGCAGCAGTTCTATTTCCCGGACTCGCCATTCTGATCTTGTGCACCGTCCATTGGCAGCGGGGCGCGTAGGCAGAAGGCGCACCCCGCTAAAGGAACCATACGATGAGAACCATCAAAGGTCCGGCAATCTTTCTCGCTCAATTCATGGGCGACGAAGTGCCGTTCGACAATCTTGCGCATCTGGCTGGCTGGGCCGCGGGGCTCGGCTTCAAGGGCATTCAGGTGCCGTGCGACGCGCGGTTGATCGACCTCGAACAGGCGGCGTCGAGTCAGGCGTACTGCGACGAACTGCGCGAGACGGTCGACAACGCGGGCGTCACGATTACCGAGTTGTCGACGCACCTGCAAGGGCAGCTTGTGGCGGTGCACCCCGCTTACGATGCATTGTTCGACGGCTTCGCGGCGCCGCATGTGCGTGGCGACCCGGCAGCGCGCACGCAGTGGGCCATCGAGCAATTGAAGCTGGCCGCGAAGGCGTCGCAGCGCTTGGGGCTGACCACGCATGTGTCGTTTTCCGGCGCGCTCGCGTGGCCGTATGTTTACCCGTGGCCGCAGCGTCCAGCCGGTTTGATCGACGCCGCGTTCGACGAACTCGCGCGCCGCTGGACGCCGATTCTGGATGCGTTCGAAGCAGCGGGTGTGGACGTGTGCTACGAACTGCATCCCGGCGAGGATCTGCACGACGGGGTGACCTTCGAGCGCTTCCTGAATGCAGTGAACCAGCATCCGCGCGCGAATATCCTCTTCGATCCGAGCCATTTCGTTCTGCAGCAACTCGACTACCTCGCGTTCATCGACATCTATCACGAGCGCATCAAGGCGTTTCATGTGAAGGACGCGGAGTTCCGGCCGAACGGCAGGCAGGGCGTGTATGGCGGATATAGCGGCTGGGTGGAGCGCGCGGGGCGCTTCCGCTCGCTCGGCGACGGCCAGATCGATTTTCGCGCGATCTTTTCCAAAATGGCGCAATACGATTTCCCCGGCTGGGCGGTGCTCGAATGGGAATGCGCGCTCAAGCATCCGCACGACGGCGCGCGCGAAGGTGCGGAGTTTATCCGCGAGCACATCATTCGCGTGGCCGAGCATGCATTCGACGATTTCGCGGGCAGCGGCGTCGATGCAGCGCAGTTGAAGCGCGTGCTCGGCATCTGAGGGCGCCGATTGCAACAGTAAGCAGTAAGCAGTGAGCGAAAGGAGCGGACAAGATGCCATCCAGAAGACTCAGGTTGGGCATGGTCGGCGGTGGACAGGGCGCGTTCATCGGCGCGGTGCATCGGATCGCGGCGCGCCTCGACGATCGTTTCGAACTGGTCGCGGGCGCGTTGTCGTCCGATCCCGAACGCGCGCGTGCGAGCGCCGCGGAGGCGGGCATTGCGCGTAGCTACGCCGACTGGCAAGAAATGGCGCGAGCGGAAGCAGCGCTCGACGACGGTATCGACGCCGTCGCGATAGTGACGCCGAACCATCTGCATGCGCCGGTTGCCACCGCCTTTCTCGACGCCGGCATTCATGTGGTGTGCGACAAGCCGCTTGCCATCTCACTTGCCGAAGGCGAAGCGCTCGCCAAACTCGCGCACGAGAAGAACAAGCTCTTCGCGCTGACGCATACGTATTCCGGCTATCCGCTGGTGCGTCATGCGCGCGAGATGATCGAAGCAGGCGAACTGGGGCAGATACGCGTCGTGCAGGTCGAATACGCGCAAGACTGGCTGGCCGAGCCGATCGAAACCGGCGGCTTGAACAAGCAGGCCGGTTGGCGCACGGACCCCGCGTTAGCGGGCCCGGCGGGCTGTCTCGGCGATATCGGCACGCATGCGTATCACCTCGCCGCTTTCGTCACGGGCATGACGCCCGCCGCGCTTTGCGCCGAGTTGCACACGTTCGTGCCGGGGCGCCGCATCGACGATCATGTGCAGGCGATGCTGCGCTATGCGAATGGCGCGCGCGGCATGCTATGGGCGAGCCAGGTCGCGAGCGGCGCGGAAAACGCTTTGCGTCTGCGCGTCTATGGGACCAAAGCGGGCATTTCGTTCGACCAGGAGAATCCCAACGAATTGTGGTTTACGCCGCTCGGCGGGGCAGCCGAGCGCCTGACGCGTGGACGCGTAAGCGGCGCGAGCGCGGCCCACGCGACGCGCGTGCCGCCGGGTCATCCCGAAGGTTATCTCGAAGCGTTCGCGCAGTTGTATAAGGACGCCGCGTTGCAGATCGAAGCGTTGGACGAGGGCCGCGCGTTGCCGGCCGAAAGCCTGCTGCTCACGACAGTGGAGGACGGCGTGGCGGGTCTGCGCTTTATCGATGCAGTGCTCGCGAGTAGCGCTGCAGATGGGCAATGGCGTGAGATCGAGAAGTTATAGAGCCACGCAGTCGCGCCACGTGGCTTGACGCTTCATCCGCCTTTGCTTTTCTTGATCTGGGCTTCGAACGCAATGTCGAGCTTGCTCGCCTTGCGCGGTTTCGGCGGACCGTATGCATCGACAAACTTGACGAAGTCGTCGAGCGTGAGGGGATCGGAGACTTTCTTGTCCGTGCCGCCCGATTTGTCGACGAGATAGAAGAGGCCGCCGGAAAGGCTGATCGCGGCGAATTGCGGATTGCCGCTGCGCGTTTTCAGCCGCTCGACAGCGTGGATGGCTCGCGTGGTGCGCATGGTGTGGGACTGCTGATCGGGGAAAAACTATTACTTTAACAATTTCGCCGACGCCGCGCGGCTCACCCCGCGCGGCGCCGTAACTTCCGTCGCACCCAGTCCGCCCAATCTTCCAGCATGGTGTACACGACAGGCACGACGACGAGCGTCAATAGCGACGACGTAATCACACCGCCAATCACTGTCTGCCCGAGCGGCCCGCGTTGCTCGCCGCCTTCGCCGAGCGCGGCGGCGAGCGGCAGGAGATTCGCGCGCGCGATCTCATACTGGCTTTGCGCGGTATCGAACGCGTTCTTCGAAATTAAGCCTTTCTCCACCAGCACGCGATTGTTTTCGAGCGTTTGCCTCGCGATGTCCAACTGGCCCGTCATCGCGGCCATCTGACCGCGGCTCTACTCGGCGCGGGCCGCGAAGTCGCGCGCATCGATCTTCGCGAGAATCTGGCCGCTCTGCACAGCGTCGCCTTCGCGCACGCCGACTTCGAGTACCGAACCCGCTACTTTCGATTTGACGGCGGCTTGCGTGACGGCGCGCAGCGAGCCGGTCAGCGGCAGCGTCTGGACGAGAGCGTGCGGCGGCTGACCGTGGTGAGATCGTCGGGAGAGAATTCGATGACGGAAGATGCCGTGTCCGTCGTGGCGGCGGGCGGCTCGCGCTTTCGGATCGCCTGGGCTATCGCGATGGCGAGAATCACGACGGCAACCACAGAGGTGATGATGATGCGTTTTCTGGTCTTTAGCTTGCGCGATCGGACGGACTTCACGGATTGGCGATACACGCGGATTCGGCGGTGGCCTGAGGAGCGGGCGCGCCGCACGCTCGTTGCGCAATCGGCAAATTAGCCTGAGCCCGCGCTCACCGCAAGCTAGCCGTCAGCATGGTACACGGAGGTTGCGGCGCGCGAGGCCGAGCCTGCAGCGCCGCCTGAGCGCGCGAACGCCCACAAAAAAGGCTTACTGACTCAAATAAACGAACTTGCCGTTTTTGATGGTGCCCATCACGCTCGCGCGCTGGTCCAGCCCCACGTGGTCCTTCGCACTCGTATTGACGACGCCGTTCGGCACCACGAGCTCATGCGCGTGTTCCAGTTCGTTGCGCAACGCGACGCGGAAAGCCTCCGTGCCCGGCTGCGCGGTCTTGAGCGCGCGCGCCACCGCGTCCTGCAAACGCGGATAGACGCCGGCTGCGTCGCCCGCGAATTGCGTGACGCTGCCCGGCCCGTACTTCGCCTCGTACTCGTTCGCGAACGCGAGCGCCGCCTTTTTCGCCGGATGTTCGGCCGGCAGCGTGCGCGCGACCACGACCGGCTGCGTCGGGAACAGCGTGCCTTCCACGTCCTTGCCGCCGAGCTTGATGAACTCCGGCGTTGCGATGCCATGCGTCTGATAGATAGGGCCTTTGAAACCGCGCTCGATCAGCGTGCGCTGCGGCAACACGGTCGGCGTGCCCGCGCCTGCGATCAGAATCGCGTCGGGCTTCGCGGCCATCAGCTTGAGAATCTGGCCGGTTACGCTCGCGTCCGTGCGGTTATAGCGCTCGGTCGCGACCAGTTGAATATGGCGCAGCGCGGCGAACTTGCTGAACTCGTTGAGCCAGCTTTCGCCGTAGCCGTCCGCGAAACCAATGAAGCCCACTGTCTTCACGTTGTGGTTCGACATGTAGCGAGTCATCACGTCGGCCATCGCGCTGTCGGTCTGCGCCATCTTGTAGGCCCACACCTTCTTGCCTTCCTGCGGCTCGACGACGCTCGCCGAGCCGATCAGCGTGATCATCGGCGTCTGGCTTTCGGCAACCGGATCGAGCGCGGCCATCGCCGCCGGCGTGATGTTCGGGCCGACGATCACGTCGACGTGATCTTCGTTGATCAGCTTGCGGATGTTGCGCACGGCGACGCCGGGGTCGGAGGCGTCGTCGAGAAAAATGTAGTCGGCTTTCTGGCCGGCGACGGTGGCCGGCCACATCAGCATTGCGTTCTTGCTCGTAATGCCGATCACCGCTGCGGGGCCGGTGCTCGACAGATCGATGCCGACCTTGATGTCGGCGTGTGCTGCGGTGGCGAACAAAAGAGCGCCGAGGGCGGCGAGGCCGCGAAGTCTGTTGTTATGCGACGTCATCGATGGGTCTCCGTAGCGGGATAGCAGGAAGCGGTTGTGAGTTCAAAGTTCGTAGGTTTCGTGTTCGCCCTTGAGCGCCTGTTCGATCAGCTTGCGGTTCATGCTCGGCGACAGCAGTTCGACGAGCGTGTACACATAGCTGCGCAGGTACGCGCCGTGTTTGAGCGCGACTCGCGTCACATTGCTGCCGAACAGGTGGCCGACCGGCATTGCCCGCAAATGGCGGTCGCGCTCGGCGTTGAACGCAATGTCCGCCATGATGCCGACGCCGAGACCCAGTTCCACGTAGGTTTTGATCACGTCGGCGTCGATGGCCTCCAGCACGATGTCCGGATGCAGCCCGCGCAGCCGGAACGCCTCGTTGATCTTGGTGCGGCCGGCGAACGCGTTGTCGTAAGTGATCAGCGGATATTGGGTCAGATCATCCAGCGACAAAAGTTTGCGGTCGAGCAGAGGATGGTCCGGCTGCATCACCGCCACGTGATGCCACTGGAAACACGGCAGCGAGACCAGTTCCTTATAGTTGGCGATCGCCTCGGTGGCG
Source organism: Paraburkholderia kirstenboschensis (assembly GCF_904848585.1). Taxonomy (GTDB): domain Bacteria; phylum Pseudomonadota; class Gammaproteobacteria; order Burkholderiales; family Burkholderiaceae; genus Paraburkholderia; species Paraburkholderia kirstenboschensis. The sequence continues at coordinate 125,278 of NZ_CAJHCR010000006.1, read as the reverse complement.
ATGGCGAGGTCCGCCTGGTCGTGCAGCACCATCTCGGCGACCTGCGTCGGGCTTCCTTGCAGTATCGAAAGGTGGACTTTGGGAAAGCGTTTTTTGAATTCGGCGATGGCGGCGGGCAGCGAGTAGCGCGCCTGGGTGTGCGTGGCGGCGATCACGAGGTTGCCCTGGTCCTGCGCCGCGTAGTCCTTACCGACGCGCTTCAGACTCTCGACTTCCTGCAAGATCCGCTCAACCGACTGAAGAATGATCCGGCCCGGCTCGGTTAGCGAGCGAACGCGCTTGCCGTGGCGTGTGAAGATTTCGACGCCCAGCTCGTCCTCGAGCTCGATGATTGCCTTCGAAACGCCTGGCTGGCTTGTATACAGCGCCTTGGCCGCTTCGGTCAGGTTGAAGTTCTGCCGCACAGCCTCGCGGACGAAGCGGAACTGATGCAGGTTCATATATAACCTCTCCGCATATCAAAAGAATTTTTTAGTCGTTTGAAATATAAGGCGAGTTTATTACGATCTGTCCATCTTTTTCAATATGGATATCTGTATTTGTTATAAGCAAATGAGAGATAGGTCTAAACCCTGACTCGATCCAGCTGACAAACACAGATGTTCAGAGCGCGGCGAAACCGGAGTGCTGGCCTGCGGATCGCCTCGTGTCACGCGGTAACGCAAAAAATTGGGGTCCCCGAATGTACCAATACGATCAGTACGACCAGACCATCGTCGATGAACGGGTTGCGCAGTACGCCGATCAGGTTCGCCGCCGTTTGTCGGGCGAATTGAGCGAAGAGGAGTTCCGTCCGCTGCGTCTGCAGAACGGTCTGTACTACCAGCGCCACGCGTACATGCACCGCATCGCGATTCCGTACGGCAATCTGCGCAGCGACCAGCTGCGCATGCTCGGGAAGATCGCGCGCGAGCACGACCGGGGCTACGGCCATTTCTCCACGCGTTCGAACATCCAGTACAACTGGATCAAGCTCGAGGAAACGCCGGAGATTTTGCGCAAGCTTGCGTCGGTGCAGATGCACGGCATTCAGACCTCGGGCAATTGCATCCGCAACATCACCGCCGATCAGTTCGCAGGCGTGGCTCCGGACGAATTCGTCGATCCGCGTCCCTGGGCGGAAATTCTGCGTCAGTGGTCGACGTTCCACCCCGAGTTCGCGTGGCTGCCGCGCAAGTTCAAGATTGCCGTGTCCGGTTCGCAGGAAGACCGTGCCGCCGTGCAGATTCATGACATGGGCGTGTATGTGAAGCGCAATGCTCAGGGCGAGCTCGTGGTCGACATTCTGGCGGGCGGCGGTCTGGGCCGCACGCCGATCGTCGGCGCGGTGATCCGCAAAGACTTGCCGTGGCAGCACCTGCTGACCTACAGCGAAGCCGTGCTGCGTGTGTACAACCGCTACGGCCGCCGCGACAACATGTACAAGGCGCGCATCAAGATCCTCGTGAAGGCGCTCTCCCCGGAGAAGTTCGCCGCGCAGGTCGAGGAAGAATGGCAGCACCTGAAGGACGGCCCTTCGACGCTCACGCAGGCCGAGTTGGATCGCGTGTCGCAATACTTCCAGCCGCCGGTGTACGAGAAGCTGGCCGACACAGACGCCTCGTTCGAAAAGCATCTGCTGGAAAACCGCGCGTTCGCCCGCTGGGTCGAGCGCAACGTGCGTCCGCATAAGGTCTCGGGCTATGCGGCGGTCACGCTGTCGCTGAAGAACGGCGTAGTCGCGCCGGGCGACGCCACCGACGCGCAAATGGAAGCGGTTGCCGATTGGGCCGACGAGTACTCGCTGGGCGAGATCCGCGTGTCGCACGAACAGAACCTGATTCTCGCGAACGTCAAAAAGCGCGACCTTTTCGCGTTGTGGGAAAAGGCCAAGGCACAAGGTTTCGCGACGCCGAACATTGGTTTGCTCACCGACATCATCGCGTGCCCGGGCGGCGATTTCTGCTCGCTTGCGAATGCGAAGTCGATTCCGATTGCACTCGCCATTCAGGAACGTTTCAACGATCTCGACTACGTGTACGACCTGGGCGACGTATCGCTGAACATCTCGGGTTGCATCAACGCTTGCGGTCATCACCACGTCGGCAATATCGGCATTCTGGGCGTCGATAAAGACGGCTCTGAGTGGTATCAGGTGACGCTCGGCGGCGAGCAGGGCACGGGCGCGACCGGCGCTCACCTGGGCCGCGTGATCGGCCCGTCGTTCTCGGCGGAAGAAATGCCGGACGTGATGACGAAGGTGATCGACACGTTCGTTGAAAACCGCCATGAAGGCGAGCGTTTCATCGACACGTACACCCGCATCGGCATGGCCCCGTTCAAGGAACGCGTGTACGCGTCGCGTCAACCGGCTCACGCGTAACCGCGCAAAGGATACAGAACAGATGGCTTCTATCATCAAGAACCGCGCGATCGTCAACGATGACTGGGCGCTCGTGCGCCCGGCGGAAGACGGCTCGCTGCCCGCGGTGAACGAACTGCCGGCTGGCCGCGTGCTGGTGCCGCTCGCGTTGTGGCAGGCGGAGCACGATGCATTGAGCGCTTCGCGCAGTGCCGCCGAACTCGGCGTGTGGCTCGCGCCGGACAGCGAGCCGGCGGACATTGCCGGCGACTTCGACAAGGTCGCGGTGATCGCCGTGGACTTCCCGGTGTTCCGTGACGGCCGCGGCTATAGCATCGGTCGCCTGCTGCGTGAGCGCTATGGCTACAAGGGCGAGCTGCGCGCGATCGGCGACGTGCTGCGCGACCAGGTGCGTTTGATGTTCCGTTGCGGCTTCGACGCTTTCGCAGTGCGCGCGGACAAGGACATCAGCGACGCGCTGAAAGCATTCGACGACTTCACCGTGCAATACCAGGGCGCGTTCGACGAGCCATCGCCGTTGTTCCGTCGCCGCGCTGCTTCGGCCTCTGCTTCGGAAAAGGTCCCGGCATGAGCGCCGCCTCGTTGCAGTCGCTCACACCGGAACTCGCCGCGAAGGTCGAACGCCTTGATGCGCTGCTCGATTCGATCGCCGCTCGTCACGCCAACGTGAAGCTCGCAAGCAGTCTCGCCGCCGAAGACATGTTGCTCACGCACGCGATTCTGTCGCGCGGCGTGAAGATCGGCGTCTTCTCGTTGAACACGGGCCGCTTGCATGCTGAGACGCTCGGCATGATCGACCGTGTGAAAGAGCGCTACGGCTACGACATCGAGCAGTTTCATCCGCAGGCTGCCGCGATTGACGAATACGTCGGCTCGCATGGTCTGAACGCTTTCTATGAGAGCGTCGATCTGCGCAAGCGCTGCTGCGAAATTCGCAAGGTCGAGCCGCTGAACCGCGCGCTGTCGGACGTCAGCGCATGGGTGACGGGCCAGCGTCGCGAGCAGTCGGTGACGCGTGCCGAATTGCACGAGGAAGAACACGACGCCGCGCGCAACATCGCGAAGTTCAATCCGCTGACCGACTGGACCGAAGCCGAGGTCTGGGACTATCTGAAAGCCTTCGACGTGCCGGTGAATCCGCTGCATGCGCGCGGTTATCCGAGCATTGGCTGCGAGCCTTGCACGCGTGCGGTGCGTCCGGGCGAAGATAGCCGGGCGGGACGCTGGTGGTGGGAATCGCGCGATACGAAGGAATGCGGACTCCATATCACGACGATTACGCCGATTGCGGTCGACCGCGGCGAGAACGCTCCGGCCTGACGCATTGCCTGATTTGTGTGGCGTCGAGGGCTTGGCTTTGCCGCTTCGCGCCGCACATACCGAATTGAATATCAGCGCTTTCACGGGCAACCGCTCGACAAGCGACTCAACGAAGGACCCAAACATGAGCACCACGCTCGATTCCACTGTCAACGCTCCGCTTGCCAACACGGCGAACCGGATGGATCACCTCGATTGGCTCGAAGCCGAGTCGATTCACATCCTGCGCGAACTGGTTGCCGAATGCAGCAAGCCGGCGCTGCTGTTTTCGGGCGGCAAGGATTCGGTCGTCGTGCTCGCGCTCGCGCTGAAGGCCTTCGGCATCGGCGCAAATCGCAAGACCGTGCTGCCGTTCCCGCTCGTGCATATCGACACCGGTCATAACTACGACGAAGTGATCGACTTCCGCGACCGTCGCGCGAAAGAGATCGGCGCGGAACTGGTGGTCGGCCACGTTGAAGATTCGATCAAGCGCGGTACGGTGCGTTTGCGCCGTGAAACGGATTCGCGCAACGCGGCGCAAGCTGTGACGTTGCTCGAAACCATCGAACAGCACGGTTACACCGCGCTGATCGGCGGCGCGCGCCGTGACGAAGAAAAAGCCCGTGCGAAAGAGCGCATTTTCTCGTTCCGCGATGAGTTCGGCCAGTGGGATCCGAAAGCGCAACGCCCGGAACTGTGGAGCCTGTTCAACGCGCGTCTGCACAACGGCGAGCATCTGCGCGTGTTCCCGATCTCGAACTGGACCGAACTCGACGTGTGGCAATACATCGCCCGCGAAAAGCTCGAACTGCCGTCGATCTACTACGCGCATCAACGCGAGATCGTGCGACGCAATGGCCTGCTCGTGCCGGTCACGCCGCTCACGCCGATGCGCGAAGGCGAAGTCAGCGAAACGGCGCAGGTGCGTTTCCGCACGGTCGGTGACATTAGCTGCACGTGCCCGGTTGAGAGCGACGCGGACGATCTGGAGAAGATCATCGCCGAAACGGCCGTGACCGAAATCACGGAACGCGGCGCGACGCGGATGGACGATCAGGTCTCCGAAGCCGCGATGGAACAGCGTAAGAAGCAGGGTTATTTCTAAGCACACGAGGCAATGTAATTATGAATATTCATCAACCGGAAGACCTCGGCGTGCTTCGCTTCATCACCGCTGGCAGCGTGGACGACGGCAAGAGCACGTTGATCGGCCGCCTGCTGTACGACAGCAAGGCCGTTTTGAGCGATCAGCTTTCCGCACTGTCGCGCGCGAAGAATAAGCGCACTGTGGGCGACGAAATCGATCTGTCGCTGCTGACAGACGGTCTCGAAGCGGAACGCGAGCAGGGCATCACGATCGACGTCGCATATCGCTACTTCGCGACCGCGAAGCGCAAGTTCATCATCGCCGATACGCCGGGCCACGAGCAGTACACGCGCAACATGGTGACCGGCGCGTCGACCGCGCACGCGGCGATCATTCTCGTCGACGCAACGCGCGTGACGTTTGTCGACGGCGTCGCACAACTGCTGCCGCAAACCAAGCGTCATAGCGCAATCGTGAAGCTGCTCGGTTTGCAGCATGTGATCGTTGCGATCAACAAGATGGATCTGGTCGAATATAGCGAAGCGCGTTTCGACGAGATTCGCGACGCGTATGTCGATCTCGCACGTCAGCTCGGCTTGAGCAATGTGCGCTTCGTGCCGGTGTCGGCGCTGAAGGGCGACAACATCGTGACGGCCAGCGAAAGCATGCCGTGGTATGCGGGCGAGCCGCTGCTCGATCTGCTCGAAGCGCTGCCGGTCGAAGTGCCGACGGGCCAGGCGCTGCGTTTCCCGGTGCAATGGGTGGCGCGCCAGGACGGCAGCCAGGCAGACGATTTTCGCGGCTACATGGGCCGTGTGGAAGCGGGCGAGGTCAAGGTGGGCGACACGATCGTCGTGTTGCCGGCCAACCGCGAAGCGACGGTTGCCGAGATCATCGCGCCGGTGGTCGGCGGCACGGCGCAGGTGGATCGCGCGTTCGCCGGTCAAACGGTGACGCTCCGCCTCGCGGAAGACGTGGACGTGTCGCGCGGCGACACGTTCGTGTTGCGCGAAGCGGCCCCGGAGCCGGCGAAGAAACTCGAAGCCGACCTGTGCTGGTTCGACGACACGCCGCTTTCCACGCAACGCAAGTATCTGCTGAAGCAGACCACCAATACGGTGTTCGCGCGCATCGGTTCGATCAAGGAAGTGCTCGACGTGCATACGCTGTCGCAGTCGACCGATCGTCGCGAATTGGCGATGAACGACATCGGCCGCGTGGCGTTGACGTTGCAAAAGCCGTTGGTGTGCGACGTGTATGACTCGCATCAGGGCACGGGCGCCTTCGTGCTGATCGACGAAGCGACGCATCACACCGTCGCGGCCGGAATGATCCGGGCGTTTTCCGCGTAAATGATTGGCGCAGCCGCGCACCGCGAACGCCCCTGACGAACAGGCTGAGGCAAATGGGTAAGGTTTATCTGATCGGTGCTGGACCGGGCGCTGCGGACCTGATTACGGTGCGCGGCGCGCGGCTGCTCGCGACCGCCGATGTGGTTCTGCACGACGCGCTCGTCGAGCCCGCGATGCTCGACTACGCGCCGTCCACCGCGCGCCGGATTGCGGTGGGCAAGCGCTGCGGACAGCTATCGACGGCGCAGCAGTTCATCAACAAGCAGATCGTGGACGCCGCTTTGGAGCACGGGGTGGTGGTGCGCCTGAAGGGCGGCGATCCGATGCTATTCGGCCGCGCCGATGAAGAGATGCGCGCTCTCGAGGCGGCCGGCATCGACTATGAGGTGGTGCCTGGCATTACGGCGGCGTTGGCTAGCGCGGCTTCGCTGAAGCGCTCGTTGACGTTGCGCGGCGTATCGCGCAGTGTCGCGCTGGCGACGTTTAGCCGCGCGCCCGGCTCAGATGAAATTCGCGAGCAGGTGAACGCCGATTCGCTCGTGTTTTACATGGGCCGTGATAGCGGCGTTGAAATTGCGCAGCAATTGATCGATGCAGGCAAGCCCGTTTCCACGCCTGTCGCGATTGTCGAGGCTTGCAGTACCGAGCGTGAGCGGATGTTGACGCTGACGCTCGAAAAGCTTGCTGCTGGCGAAGCGCAAAGGTGGGTCGATGCTTCGCAGCCGAGTTTGGTGATGATTGGGGAGGCGTTTGCTGAGCGGCAGCGGGAAGTGGTGCGGTTTGTGGATGGGGTTCTCGCGGCGGCGTAGGGGGCGGTTGGTGGGTAGCTCTCACCTTGAAGGAGCAAGGTTGCGCCGCACGTCCGAGTGCCATGGGCGCGTCACTTGGTCGGCTTGGCGGGCCGCGAAGACGCTGCCGTGGCGCATGGTATCGAGACGGGGATGATTGTGCCGCCATCGTCCGCGGTGCCAACAGGTCGGATGAGATCGATCATGTTTTTGTCTGCTTAACGATTAAACTAATCCTCCGCTCGTTCAGAACGGTTTGACCTTCTGGGCCGGTGCAGGCGGTTTTCCTGAGGCTCCCCAGATGCTCTGACCTTTATGAAGCAGCTTTAACAGCATGCCGGGCGCGCAGTCGGCCATGCACATCGCACGCCCCTGGGTGACCCGGCCATTGTCGTTAATCGGAAAATCCGAGTAGATCAGCGGCTTGACGGGGGAGGAGCCGTCGATCTCGACACTACTCGGCATTTGCTCATCCAGTGCGATCGTATTGCGTTCCATGATGTTGATCCATGGATGGCTGACCGTATCAACGGCTTTCGGGAATCCGTTATCGGGATTTTTCGTAAGCACACATGGGGTAAGATATTTGTATGCCCGAGGCTTTTTTTCTGAGGCTAGATAACACATATCCTGGAATTGATAAAACCGATAACCCGTTCGCTTTCCGGTGGCGAGACCTATTTCATAGCCAGAATTGTCTATCATGACATAATTGTTGATTCTGTTTGTTTCGACATAGGGTAGATAGGAAGGGTTAATATCGGGATCGGGATCGTCGCTTGCAAAGCCGATGTCAAATCTTGCCCGAAATGGAGGTGGCCCTTCCCATGGGAACATCTCATCCAAAGAAACGAAGTCTTTTTTCCTTCCAATAATGGGCGGCTTCCCCTGTGCAACGAATGAATAAAGAATGTCATTCTCTTTCGAAGAGCGATATCTTTGGCACACTTCATCGGAGGTTGCGCCGAATCCACTCTTAAATTCATCAAGTGGATGCCGAAGAAACAATGAACACCGTGGTTGCAAAAGTTCATTATAATAAACTTTTTTCCATTAAAATTCACCACTTTTTCATTGGCAGTACCGATTCTCGAAATTCCTAGCAGGACACATCCTGCAAGAATAAAAATAGCAGACTTTTTAATAATCATAGCCAATCCATTCATGTGCCGTCAGGAAACGGAATTTACTCTTTGACCGTGACATGCATATGCGTGTCATGCGGTATCACCCTGTTAAGCTATGGTGTATAGACCCCTGCCGGCATCGTTTGCTGGTCCGCTCTCAACTCACGGTATAGGGCCGAGAGTTTCTGGCCGCCAGGATTAACCGGAAACGGATTATTTCTATCGTGGTGGTCATGATTATGAATCGTAAAATGAATGTTCTCATCGGCATCATCGAAGTGCGTGACGTCCAGCGCCACGCCCATTCTGTGCAGTCGGGAACCCAGCATCGGGCGCCATGAACATGAATCACCATGTCCAGCTCTGCCGCTCATTCAAAACGGTTTGACCTTCGCGCCAGGCGCAGGCGGTTTGCCCGAAGCGCCCCAGATGCTTTCGTCTTTGTGAAGTACCCGAAACAGCATGCCGGGCGCGCAGTCGGCCATGCACATCGCATGCCCCTGGGTGACCCGGCCATTATCATTAATCGGAAAATCCGAGTAGATAAATGGCTTGACGGGGGAGGAGCCGTCGATCTCGACATTTGAGGCGGGCATTAACCAGTCTTGCCCAACGGTATTCTGGCTCGTGATATTGATCCATGGGCGACTCGTTGTGTTGACCGTTGAGGGCAAGGCGTAAGCCGGACCGCCAGCATGCACACATAAAGTTTCATATTTATATACACGGGGTTTTTTTTCTGTTGCCAAATAGCATCTATCCGTAAATTTAAAAAAGCGGTACCCGGTCTTTTTCCCACTCTTTATACTTAATTCCTGGCTCTGACTGTTAATAAGAATGTAATTAGAGATCTTGTTGACGGGATTATAGGGAAAGTATGGCCGATCAACATCCTCGTCGAGTACGCCATTTGCCGGTGTTATTTCAAATCTTACACGAAATGGAGGGTGGCCGTTCCATGGAGTCATTTCATCGAGAGAAATTAGATCCTTCTTGTAAATGTTTTCTTTGGATTTTTTCGTTCTATATATTATTGCACTGTCGGGTGAACTTCTGAACTTGGTGCAAAGCGATGGAGGAGCATATTTATACCCTTGTGGAAAGTTATCCGCTTGATTCTCCTCAGCCAATTTGTCCCCCAGGCGATATCCCTCCTCCATATCTCCAACTTGATGCCGCAGAAATAAGTCACACCGCGGATGCAGCAGAGCGTCGTAGTATATTTTTACGTTGCCATAGTGCAAGGTTTCATGCGCCGACCCACAGTCGACAACGCCGATCAAACCGCACGTGATAAGCGAAAGAAATGAAATAATTCTCATGTTCTGAATGTTCATCTCAATGAAATTTATTTTTTAACCGTGACGTGCATATGCGAATCATGCGGCAAAACCCAGTGAACCCAAGGCGTATATACCATCCCCGTCTCGACCTCACTATTTCCCGTCAATTCGGTATAAAGAGCGGCCAGTTTTCGGCCTCCGGAATTTTGGGGAAATGGATGATTTCTATCTTGGGATCCATGATTGTGAATCGTAAAATGAATGTTCTCATCGGCATCATCGAAATGCGTGACGTCCAGGGCCACGCCCATTCGATGCAGTCGGGAACCGAGCATCGGGCGCCATGAACTGGAGAAATCCACCGAACTGATATGAAGGCGCCATGCGGCTTTCAGGACGGCGGCAAATGCGCGCGGCGAGGTCCGGCGCAGCGCCTGCTGGACGGTCGTGCGACTACTGGTGTTCACCGCATTGGCAACGGCCCGCGCGGTGAACGTCACGGTGATGCCCAGTGCATCCACCCTGACGCTGAACGGGGCCATCGAGCGGGAATCCGCCCCCGCGCCATAGATGGGCTGAAGCACCTCTCTTCAGTCAACCGGCAGTGACTGGGTGTTGCCCGCTGCTTGCGGCGGCGTTTGTGGATGCGGCTGCGGTACCGGCAGCGGGGGATGAGCTACGCCGGTGATGGGTCCGGCGTAGGTCTGCTGGTTCAGTTGCACCGCCTGCATTCCTGGCGCGGCTGCCGGGGGCACGGGCGCAATGGCGTTTCCAGCAGTGTCCTGCGGGGCCACCGGATGTTGTCCGGGCAGAAGGGCGCGTGACAGCGTTTCCGGTGGGCAAAGCCGGGTAATTTCATCATCGGTGAATTCATGACTGATGCTCAGCCACACGTCACCATTCAGGTAGCCATGATATTCGTCCGCTGTTCCTGGTTTGACCGCCAGGGTGTTTTCGGCGGGCGGTGTGCCCAACTGATTCCGCTCTGCAAACCGGCCCTGCAAGTCAGACCTGACTTCATACACATGCACCTTGCTATGGGCGGCATCGGGCACCGTCCAGGCAAAAAGCTGAAAGTTCCGGTGCGACAGGTAGGCATCGTTGGCCATGTGCAGCGCGATGCGGGTGACATGATCGGGAATGTTGATAGGGGGCAGTGAATGCCTGAAGCGCTGTCCGTCTTGCAGGGTGTTCATTGATACGTTGGCCGGAAACGTCGCGGTCCTGCCCTCTGCACTGTTGTACGGATAGATCACCGCATGCGTATCGGCATCGACGAGCACATACGGCATACCCGTCAGATACGGCGCGGAGTCGGTGACACCTCTATGTGTCACGTCGGTGTCATACGCACCGTGGTAGATCTGATTGTCGTCCAGATCATCTCGGGGTGCGCAATAAAAAGTAAAGCTCACCTTCCGCGTCATACATTGCGCAACCTGGGTCGGCATGTTCGGTCCGCACATCATGGTGCCGATCGGGGCTTGATTCGGGCCAGTCATTTATTGACCTTTTTTTCGAAGTAAGGGAATGCTCAGCAATCGTGCGGATCGTCCTCAGGCGCAGCCTCATCCGGCTGCGGCGCCTCGTGCGGATGCGCCCTGAGACTCTGCTCACTGGCCGTCCAGACGCGCTGCGTCAGGCCGTTTTCGTCAGTGATGCCGTACCAGGTCGGCCCGTTTTCCGCATCGAGCCGGTACGGGTAGTTGCGGAGAACGGCGCCGCTGCGGTCCTGAAGTACAAACTGCGCACTGAAACTTTTCTCGCCGGGCAGATCCGGCAACGGCATGCGCATCGACGCCGGTCCCGGCACATCCCAGCTCGCCCCTTTCTCCAGAATCGCTCCCGGCGAGCCGTTGATAATTCCGCTGCCGTTGATCTGGATATACGAGCCGCCCGCGCCGATCCAGACTTCCTTCGACGCGGTGATCACGACCCGCCCATCCGTGCTGGTGACCGTGATGTCCTTCAAGGCCGCAAGCGCCATCACATCGCTCTGCGCCTGGATATCGACCCTGCCTTTCGCGGCGATCAGTTTCAGCCCGAGCTGGTACGCAAACATCGAGATAGCGCCGCGCACCGACGCGAACAGTGAGCGCCCGGACGACACGCTCACGTCGCGGCCTGCCGTCACCGCATGATCCTGTCCACTCACGATGTGCGTGCCCTGTGTGGCGCTCATGCCGATCCCCGCCGCGCTCGCAAGGACAAGATCGGGCCGCGTCATTTCGGGGAACGGATTCTCACGTGGACGAACCTCGCCGCCCCGGATCGCGTCGTTCTGCGCCTTGATGGCTTTCGCGGCGTCATGCTGGCTCGCCTCGGGTGACTGCGCGTTGTGCCGCTGCGCGAGCTGCGCCATGTCCTCATGCTGTTCACGCGCCTGCGTCAGCCGCTGTACCGTTTCGCCCATGTCCTTCTCGGGCGACTGCGCACCGCTGCGCGTCTCGGTAGTCACCAGCATGCCGTGGTTCGCACGTAGCACGCCCCATGAATCAGTGGCGAGTTCCCAGCCGATGCCGCGCGCCTGCTTGCGTCCCTCGCCGGGCACGATGCGCGTGTTGTAGCCCACCACCAGCCGCGAATTCGCCTGGTCGCTCGTGACCTGCGCCTGTAACCGGTCCGGTGTGTCGTCCGCAACAAACTGGTTGGACCCTCCCCCTTCCAGATTGCGACTGAGCATGCCTGACAGGGCGTGGCTGTCCTGCAACGGCCACGGCGGCATGTTGTTCGCGTTGTAGGCCTGCCCGATGACGAACGGCCGGTCCGGGTCACCGTTGATGAAGTCCACGATCACTTCCGTGCCCACACGCGGCACGCCGATGCTCCCGTGACCATTACCCGCCCACGACGACATGACCCGCACCCAGCACGACGAATTCTCGTCCCGGTTCGGTGACCTGTCCCAGCGGAACTTGAGCGTCACCCGCCCATACGGCTCGGTGGACACGACGTTTCTATCGAAGCCTGTCACCACCGCAGTCTGCGGGCCGGTCGTGCGCGGCTTCGGGACCGTGCGCGCCGGGCGGAACACATTGGTCGCCGGTTGCACGGTAAAGTCAGTGTCGAACCGGTAGACGCCCGGGCCGGAGGCGTCCATCGTCTCCTCCGCATCGAGCTTCGCGCGGATCACCATGTATTCCTGGTTCGCCTTGCGGTACGGATGGTTCTCCAGATGGAAGGTCGTCCCGCACACCACATTGCGCAGCGCGCCACGGCCTTCGGCCCGCTCGCCGCGCGCGAACAGTTCCTCGATGCGGATCTGCGCGAACTTCTCGCCCTCGGCCGTGCTGGTGTAGTCGCCCGGCCACTCGTAACGCGTCAGATCGTTGTGAATCGTCTTCTGCGGCTGGACCTTGCGCACCCCGAGACTGGCTTCGGGCTGCTTGAAGTCATAGTCGTCCGTCGTCCACACGCCTGACTGCAACGTCTGGGCGATATCGAACCCGTCGATATACTCCGCGTCGATCTTATGCCCCGGCGGGTAGTACGCCAGCGTGTGATACGCCTCGCTCTCCACCGGCCTGTGCGCGCCTACATGGTCCACGAACACCATCCGGTGATAGCCCTTCGAGTGCTCGAAAAACCAGTAGATGCCGTTCTCAGCCATCAGACGCTGCACGAAGTCGAAATCCGTCTCACCGTACTGGACCTGGTAGTCCAGTGGCGGATAAATCCGGCTGGTGCGCCAGGCGCAGGAAAACGGATAGATCCGCACCACTTCGCGAATGATGTCGATGACATTCCTGCGCTGGAATATCCGGTAGTCCGAACGCTGCCCGGCCAGCCACAGACCGGGTTGCAGCGTGAGCCGGTAGTGGCTTTGCCGGTCCAGCTGTTCGACAAAGCGCGCGCTGGTCACGATGCCGCTGATCTCGCGCATGCCGCTGCCGATGTTCGACATCCACGAAGGACCGGAAAACCGGCTCATTCCTTCAAGCTGGATAGCCACGGTCAGCGGCCTGCCGATCATGGCGCGCAGGTCGAGGTTCGCCGCGTCGTCGCTGAACATGTCGAGGTCATGCGGCGTCACCATGTCCAGCGTGTAGGTGTAGATTTCCGACAGGGTTTCCTCGCCACGGATTGATCGGAGCACCAGTGCGGGCTCGCCCGAGGGCGACTCCGGCAGCGCCGCGCCGCTAACGGTGATCGTGCGTCTGGTCGAAAACTTCAGCATGGGTCTCCTTCATCCAGAATGAATTGATGCGGTTGCCGGCCATCAGGCCGCGCTGGACATCGACACGCGCCGCGCGAGATCGTGTTCTGCTTCCCGTCCTGTGTCGTCGTTTTTGAGTGCCTCTGAACTCGATCGGGCAGGATAACGAAGCATTGCATCTAGCAAGATGCTGTTCGCGCACACCAGCAAGCTCGTCGTTCAGATTAGGGGATGAGAAGTGCAAGCGAAATCGGATTTCCGCTCGCAGCAAAGGGGAAAGTGCTCAACGATGTATTGGGAAAATCTGAATCAACGTGAGCTATGCGCGACGCATGCGAGTTCCCAAGGACGCATGCCACGAATGCGTGAACATTGCGGGCGAAATTGCGCTCACGCGCAACGCCACAAGGTCAGCACCAACAGAACAAGAGAGACCTACGACGCGCTGACCGCACAACGAACGTGCGGCTCAGGCAGAGAAAAAGAGGGAACTGCCGGACGCACGGAAACCACCCGTTCCGCAGTCAAAGGCAAAAAACTCAAACCTGCCGCAGACAATAAATCGCGACAGCATCAAGCACAGCATCATCCTCGCCGACAGCAATCGCGCATCGGATTTCAACAGAAGGCTGCGCGTCCCGACAGCGCTGAATCAATTCCGGCAAATCCTTCCTGATATGCCCGCCTTGCCCGAAGAACACGGGCACAACGGTGACCACATCACAGCCGTCGGCGACAAGCTCGCCCACTGCCGTGAGCAAATCCGGCTCCATCAACTCAAGAAAAGCTAACCGGACGAACCCGTCATCGCCACCAGAAGCTCGCGCCGCGCGCAATTTCTCCGCCAGCCTCTCGAACGGCTCGCGCCAGCGCGCATCTCTCGCGCCATGCCCGAACAACACCAATCCATGCGTAGCCATGACAAAGGCTCCTAATGCCGGTCAACCCACTTCAGCCCGACGAGACCCAGCACGAGATACACGAGCCCCGGAGTCGCCGCCGTCAGCGGCGCGGGCCAGGTGTTGAGCGTGCCGATATGCGAGAACAGCGTGTTGAACAACTGGAAGCTCATGCCGAGCATGATCCCGCCGAACACCTTCATGCCGACCACGCCGGCCCGCGTATGCAGATACGCGAAGGGCAGCGACAGCACCAGCATAACGAACACGGCAAACGGATACAGCACCTTGCGCCACAGCGCGATCTCGTAACGCTGCGTGTCCTGATGATTCTCGGTCAGATGCTGGATGTAGCGGAACAGATTGAACATCGACATGCGATCCGGCGACACGAGCAGCACCGACAGAATCTGCGGCGTAAGCTCCGAGCGCAACGAATATTCAGGCAGTGCAACCTGCTTTGCACGATACACGGGATTGAGCGCGTCGGCCGGCGTGCCCGGAGGCGGCGGCACGTCGATCAATTGTGTATCGGTCACGCCGGTCAATTGCCAATGCCCCGGCGGCTGATAAACACCGGTCTTCGCAATGCGCACATTCGAGAGCCGGAACTTCGAATCGAACTCGTAAATCCGTACGTTACTGATTGTCGCGTCCGGCTTCAGTTCGCCGACATTCACGAAGCGCGTGACCTGCTCGCCGTCCGCGCGCGCCGTGAGCGTATCTTTCACCCACACGCCCGACTGGAAGTTGCTCGATACCGACGACCCCAGAGCCTCCAGCCGCACACGTTCCGACAACTGATCGGTGTACGGACCGACCACTTCGCCGATCAGATACGTGAGAAACACGAGCGGAATGCCGATCTTCAGCAAAGAGCGCAATGCCTGATTGGTGGCAAGCCCGGACACGCGGAAAATCGTGTACTCGGAGTTCGCCGCCATTTGCGCGAACACGTAAATCGCGCTGATCAGCGCGGCAACTGGAATGATTTCGTAGAAGCGCGACGGCGTTTGCAGCGCGACGCGCAGTACCGCGTACTGAAATTTATAGTTGCCGTGGCCGACCGAGTTCAGTTCGTTGATCAGGTCGAAGAAGAAGAACAAGCCCGAAAACGCGAACAGAATGAAGATGAACGTGAGATAGATCTGACGCGCGAAGTACCTTTCATAGATGCGCATCGGTCACGCTCCCTGCGAACGGGTGAACATGGCCCGCGTGAACAGCGGCCGGTTGCGCACGCGCAGCCAGAAGATGAACGCGACAATCGCTGCCACGATCACATGCAGACTCACGAGTCCAACCCCGAACGAAATCTTGCCTTGCTCGATCCACGACTGCACCACGTTCAACAGATTCGAATACGTCAGATAGATCAGCACGGCCATGACGAGATTGATCGTGCGGCTGCGCCGCGGGTTCTGATGCGCGAGCGGAATGGCGAGCAGCATCAGATTGATCGCGATGAGCGGCAGGCCGGCGCGCCAGGCGAACTCCGCGAGATTGTCCCTGGTCGGATTGCGCAACAGCGTGAGCGTGGGCGTGCCGGTGGTGCTCGTCGTATTGACGACCGGCTGGCTCTCGATTTTGACGCCGTAACGCTCGAACTCCATGATGCGGAAATCCGGGTGTCCCGGTTCGCCCTCATAGCGGCGGCCGTTTTCCAGAACGACGAAGCGGTCGCCGTTCTTATGCGTTTCGGTGTGGCCGTTCTTGGACACGACCACGTTGACCTTGCCGTTTTCCGTGCTCGTCACGAACACGTTCTCCACATGGCCCTGGTCGGGCGACATCTTCTCGATGAAGAACACGCGGTGAGTGCTCGCCGATTCGCGGAACTGACCGGGCGCGAGCAGCGAAACTTCGTCGCGCTGCTGAAAACGCGCGCGGATCAGTTTGCTTTGCTGATTGGACCACGGCCAGCCGACGAACACGAAGAACATGATGAGAATGATGATCGGCGTGGCGAAGATGCCAATCGGCTTGATGAATTGCGTGAGACTGACGCCCGAAGACAGCCACACGACCATCTCGGAGTCTTTGTACCAGCGCGTCAGCACGAACAGGATCGACACGAACAGCGTGGCGACGAGCATGATGGCCAGATAACCGATCACGGTCAGCCCGATCAGGACCAGCACGTCGCGCGGGTCGATTTCGCCCTGCGCCGCGAAGCCGACGATGCGGATCATCATCGTGGTCAGCACGAGCGTGAGGAGAACCATGAACACGGCACCAGCCGTGTACGCGAGTTCGCGCTGGAGGGAGCGTTCGAAGATCATTATTGATGACGAGAGGGGGCGCTCTCAGCGACGCGCGGGTTGCTTCCCGTCACGCCTCCGGTGCAGCCGCCGCGGGAAAAATAGCGGATAATTGCGGCTTTCATCCTAAGCCCAGATTTTATCCGAGGACAAGCGCGATGGACTTTAGCATAAAAGCCTGTGATTGGACCAAAGGCTCGTCAAACGGTTTCCTCACCGGGAAATCCGATTGCATCGTAATCGGCGTGTTCGAGTCGCAAACGCTCTCGGGCGCGGCACTTGAAATCGACGCGCTCACCAAGGGCCTCCTGACCCGCATCATCAAGGCGGGCGACATGGACGGCAAAGCGGGCACCACGCTGTTCCTGCATGAAGTCTCGGGTATCGGCGCGTCGCGCGTGCTGCTCGTGGGTCTCGGCAAACAGGACGCTTTCAGTCAGAAAGCCTATGGCGAAGCCGTGCGAGCGGCCTGGCGCGCGCTGCTCGCCACGAAGATCGTGCAGGTCACCTTCACGCTGGCCCAACTGCCTATCCTCGAGCGTTCGGCCGACTGGGGCGTGCGCGCCGCGATCCTCGCGCTGCGCGAACTGACCTATAAGTTCACGCAAATGAAGAGCAAGCCGGACAATTCGGCGCGCGCACTCAAGCGCATCGTATTCAGCGTGAATACCGGCGACGAGAAAGCCGCCAAGCTCGCGGCGAAGCAGGGCGCGGCTCTTGCCAACGGCATGGACCTCACACGCGACCTCGGCAATTTGCCGAGCAACGTCTGCACGCCGACCTATCTCGCGAACACCGCGAAGAAGCTCGCCAAAGACTGGAAGCTGAAGGTCGAAGTGCTCGGCGAAAAACAGTGCGAAGCGTTGAAGATGGGCTCGTTCCTGTCGGTCACGGCCGGCTCGGTCGAACCCGCGCAGTTCATCGTGCTGCAGTATCAGGGCGGCGCCGCGAAGGCCGCGCCGGTGGTGCTGGTCGGCAAGGGCGTGACGTTCGACACGGGCGGCATTTCGCTGAAGCCTGGCGAAGGCATGGACGAGATGAAGTACGACATGTGCGGCGCCGGTTCGGTGCTGGGCACGCTGCGCGCCGTCGCCGAGCTGGGCCTGAACATCAACGTGGTCGGCATCATTCCCGCGGTCGAGAACATGCCCTCGGCCACTGCCACCAAGCCGGGCGACATCGTCACCAGCATGAAGGGTTTGACGATCGAAGTGCTGAACACCGACGCCGAAGGGCGCCTGATTCTGTGTGACGCGCTCACTTATGCGGAGCGCTTCAAGCCGGCCGCGGTGATCGACATCGCCACGCTCACGGGTGCTTGCATCATCGCGCTCGGCCATCACAACAGCGGCCTCTTCTCCAAAGACGACGCGCTTGCGGGTGAGTTGCTCGACGCATCGCGTGAGGCATCCGACCCGGCCTGGCGCCTGCCGCTCGACGATGAGTATCAGGAACAGCTGAAGTCGAATTTCGCCGATCTTGCCAACATCGGCGGCCGTCCGGCGGGCAGCGTCACGGCGGCGTGCTTTCTGTCGCGCTTCACCGACGCGTATCCGTGGGCGCACCTCGACATCGCCGGTACCGCATGGAAGAGCGGCGCGGCGAAGGGGGCGACGGGTCGTCCGGTGCCGCTCCTCGCGCAGTTCCTGATCGACCGCGCCGCGCAATGACGCATCGCAGTAACGTTGCACGTGTGCGAGCGATTGCACGCGGCGCCAAGCGGAGTCGCCGATGACGAGAATCGACTTTCACTCGAACGTCGGCGACTCGCTGCTGTATGCATGCCGCCTGGTGCGCAAGGCGTATCAGGCGGGACAGCCCACCATCGTGGTGGCCGAGCCCGAGCGCCTGCGCGCTTTCGACGAACAGCTGTGGACCTTTTCCGCGCTCGACTTCGTGCCGCACTGCATGGCCGGCACGCCGCTCGCCGCGCAAACGCCGATCGTGCTGGCCACGAACCTCGACGACGTCCCTCATCATCAGGTGCTGCTCAATCTGGGTGCGAGCGTGCCCGCGCAATTCGCGCGCTTCGAAAGATTGCTGGAAGTGGTCGGTAACGCACACGACGAGCTTGCTGCGGGCCGCGAACGCTACCGCTTCTATCGCGATCGCGGCTATGCTTTGAACAACTACAAGCAGGGCGGTTAGGTTTTCGCCCCGCGTCGCGTTGTGCCCTGTCGAGGCGATTCGGCGCATACGCGGCCTGCTTTCGCTACGACTCAAACACGGAGGGCGCAGGTGTCCGATCCCAACGATAACTCGATCCCGGTTCTGAACGAGGTGCTGGTTCCGGGCCATGTGCCCCAACGGCGCGAGCCGCAGGCTGGCGCCGCCGCGCCGGCTGCTGCTCCGGCCGAAACGCCGCTGCGTGAAGCAGAGGCGCTTCTCCAGCCGGACGTCACAACGGAGCCCGAACTTGCGCCGCAGCCGGTTCTCAGCCCGGAAGAAACGCTTGCGCCGGAGCCGGTGCTTGCGCCGCAGCCTGTGGGGACTGGGGCTACCGCGGCGGCTACAGGTGAAGCGCGTTCGACGGCCGGGCATGCGCATTCCGCGGATCATGGGCGTCCGGCTGATCAAGCGCATCCCGCCCATCATGCTCATGCCATGAAGAAACCGCGGCCGCATCTTGCAGCCAAAGCCGACCACGCGCATGACGACGCGCTGGCGGCGTCCGCAGCCATGTTTGATCGGACCGAACCGCCGCCGCCGTTTGAAGCAGCCGCCACGGTGCCGCCGGACATCGCTCAGGAAGTGGACACACACGGACAATCCGGTGTCGATGCCGAACGCATCGCCGAGCATCTGCGCGAGCGGTTCGCGGGATTTCTCGCCGGCGACGGGCGCGGTGCTATCGAAGCACGCTGCCGTAGCGCCGTGGAGGAGCATGCGACACGGCTCGTCGATCAGATCGCGCGCGAAGTCGTCTCGACTCTTGAAAACCAGATGACCGGCTGGGTACGCGAAGCGGTTGAAGCGGAGATTGCCCGGCGATCGGGCGGCGCGTGAGAGTCGACGCACCGGTGCTCCGAGCGTGGCGCGACCCATCGAGCCGCGCTAACGCCCGGGCTAATCAATCACCCGGATTTCCATCAGCCGGAATTATTTGAGCGTGAGCACCCAGCCCGCCAGGGCAGCCGCCTGCTCGGGCGTGAGCTGCGTATTCGCGGGCATTGGCACCGGGCCCCATACGCCGGTGCTGCCATCCAGGATCTTGTGCTTCAGGTAGACAGCGGCGTCTTCGCGGCCGGCATATTTCGCGGCGACATCGTGCAGCGCCGGCCCCATGAACGGACGCGCGACCGAGTGGCAGCTCATGCAGTTCTGCTGTTGCGCAAGCGCGAGTCCCACGGCCACTTCGGCATGCGCAGCCGGGCTGATGCCGATCGACATGGCCGCCAACACAGCAGCCGCTGCAAGCACCGTACACGACATTGATTTCATTCTGGTCTCCGCCGGTGCAGTTGTCCGGCTTGTGGTCCGAACATTATAAAAGGAAAGGGGCGCACGGTATTTCGTGCGCCCCTTTCGCTTTTACGTAGGGCTTTAGCGGGACTCCAGGCCGCCGGTCACAGCGCGTGCGGCTTTAGTCCGCTGCTTTAGCCGGTTGTTTTAGCCCGTAATGGCGCCCTTATTGGCCGGCAGCGCAAGAGCCGAGTATTTCGCCAGCACGCCACGCGTATAACGCGGTTGCGGCTGCTGCCATGCGGCGCGGCGGCGCTGAAGTTCAGCGTCGTCGACATTCAACTGCAAGAGCAGCTTGTGCGCGTCGATCGTGATCGAGTCGCCTTCCTGCACGAGGCCGATCGTGCCGCCCACGAACGCTTCGGGTGCGACGTGACCGACCACCATGCCCCACGTGCCGCCTGAAAAGCGTCCGTCGGTGATGAGGCCGACGGTCTCGCCGAGACCCTTGCCGATGATCGCCGAAGTCGGCGCGAGCATTTCCGGCATGCCCGGGCCGCCCTTGGGGCCGAGGTAGCGCAACACGACGACGTCGCCGGCGACTATCCTGTCGGCGAGAATCGCTTCGAGCGCGCTTTGCTCGTCGTCGAATACGCGAGCCGGACCGGTGATCACCGGGTTCTTCAGGCCCGTGATCTTCGCGACCGCTCCGTCTTCGGCCAGGTTGCCCTTCAGGATCGCGAGGTGGCCTTCCTTGTACAACGCCTGATCGATCGGGAAGATCACCTGCTGATCGGCGCGCGGCTTGGCCGGCACGTCCTTCAGTTCTTCAGCGAGTGTCTTGCCGGTGATGGTGATGCAGTCGCCATGCAAGAGACCCGCGTCGAGCAGGATCTTCATGACTTGCGGTATGCCGCCGGCTTTGTGCAGGTCGGTCGCGACGTACTGGCCCGACGGCTTCAGGTTGCAGATCACCGGCACTTTCTTGCGCATGCGCTCGAAGTCCTCGATGGTCCACTCCACTTCCGCCGCGTGCGCGATTGCCAGAAAGTGCAGCACGGCATTGGTCGAGCCGCCGGTCGCCATGATCACCGCCACGGCGTTTTCAATCGACCTCTTCGTGATGATGTCGCGCGGCTTGAGATCTTTCTTGACCGCTTCAACGAGCACACGCGCCGATTCAGCGGCCGAGTCGACCTTTTCCTGGTCGGGGTTTGCCATCGTCGATGAATACAGCAGCGACATGCCGAGCGCCTCGAACGAGGAGCTCATTGTGTTGGCGGTGTACATGCCGCCGCACGAACCCGTTGACGGGCACGCATTGCGTTCGACGCCCTCGAAATCTTCCTGCGACATCCGGCCCGCCGTGAATTCGCCGACAGCTTCGAACGACGAGACGATGGTCAAATCCGTGCCCTTCCAGTTGCCCGGACGGATCGTGCCGCCATACACGTAAATGCCCGGCACATTCATGCGCGCGAGGCCGATCATGCCGCCCGGCATGTTCTTGTCGCAGCCGCCGATCACGACCACGCCGTCCATCCATTGGCCCTGCACGCATGTCTCGATACAGTCCGCGATGACTTCGCGTGACACGAGCGAGTACTTCATGCCCTCGGTGCCCATGGACATGCCGTCAGAAATAGTCGGCGTGCCGAAGATCTGCGGATTGGCGTCCGCGCCCTTGACGGCGGCGACGGCGGCATCGGCAAGGCGCTGGAGACCGGCGTTGCACGGCGTGATGGTCGAATGGCCGTTGGCGATGCCGATCATCGGCTTGTCGAAATCTTCTTTCTGGTAGCCGAGTGCGTAGTACATCGAGCGGTTCGGCGAACGGGCCACGCCTTGCGTGATGTTCTTCGAACGACGGTTGTAGGGCATGGGGATCTCCGGTCTGTTTGTTTTGCTGGTCGGTCCAGTGTAGTTCGGACCCGTCGAGCAAGAATGCAATTTTGCGATGTGCGTGTCCAATATATTATTGAGCGCCGAATAGGTCGTAAAATGTATTAATCATGCTCCCTGCCGTTCCCGACCTGCGTCAATTGCGCTATTTCGTGACCGTCGCCGAAGAAAAGCACTTCGGCCGCGCGGCCGCGCGCCTTTCGATGACCCAACCGCCTCTGTCACAGGCAATCCGTGCTCTGGAGGAGACGCTCGGGGTCGAACTGTTCGCGCGTACCAAGCGGTCCGTCGAATTGACGCCTGTGGGCGCGGATCTGCTGCCGGAAGTGCAGCGCCTGCTGGCGGGCGCGGAGGGCTTGCGGCCGCTTGCACAAAGCCTTGCGCGCGGCGAGGCGGGCGTGCTGTCGCTCGCGTTCGTTTCGACGGCGGACTACGGCTTGTTGCCGCTTTTGCTGCGCGACTTCGGCGCGCGTCATCCGCGCGTGCGGCTCGAGCTGACCGAGGCAACCAGCGACGTGCAGGTGGACGAACTGGTCGCCGGGCGCATCGACGCGGGCCTTGTCATTGCCCCTGTGCCGACGCGCCATGCCGCGCAGCTGTCGTGGCTGCCGATCGCACGCGAGCCGCTCGTGATCGCAATGTCGACCGAGACGGCGGCGCGCCTGGCGGGCAGTTCCGGCGGTGACGGCGGTGGCGGCGGCGCTGCCGGCGACCCGCATGCCGAATGGCTCGACACGCCGGTCAGCTTGCGTGAGCTTGCCGATGCGCCGCTCGTCATCTTCCCAAGACGTCTGGCGCCAGGCTTTTATGACATCATTATGGATTGCTACGGCGTGGCGGGGCTTCAACCGCGGGTCGGGCAGGAGGCGATCCAGATGCAGACCATCGTGAGCCTCGTGTCGGCCGGCATGGGTGTCGCACTCGTGCCGCAATCGTTGCGTAACCTGCGCCGAACCGGCGTCGTGTACCGGCCGTTGTCCGAGTCGGTGCCCGCTATCGAAACAGGGCTCGTGTGGCGAACCGCGGAGGTGAGTCCGGTGCTGGCGGGCTTCATCGAAATCGTGCGGACGCATGCGGCGCGTGCCGATGCGCAGGCCTCCGCGCCTCACATTTAACGCGACGGCGGCGAACGCATTGCATGCGCAGCCGTCCAACGCAGGCGGCGCAAGCCGCGCATTATCAATACAAACTAGCTTCTGAACCCGAACTGCCCATAACAACACGATGCTCATTCACCCGAATTTCGACCCCGTTGCCATTCATCTGGGGCCGCTCGCCGTGCGCTGGTATGGACTGATGTACCTCGTCGCGTTCATCGCGGCGATCGTCGTCGGCCGGCTGCGGCTGCGTTTGCCGTTCGTCGCGGCGCAAGGCTGGACCCCCAAAGATATCGACGACATGCTGTTTTACGGCGTGCTCGGCACGATTCTCGGAGGCCGGCTCGGCTATGTGCTGTTCTATAAAGCGAGCTTCTATTTCGCGCATCCGCTCGACATCTTCAAGGTGTGGGAAGGCGGCATGTCGTTTCACGGCGGCTTCCTCGGCGTGACGCTCGCAATGGTGCTGTTCGCCTATCAGCGCAAACGCTCGTGGCTGCAAGTCACCGACTTCGTCGCGCCGATGGTGCCGACGGGACTCGCGGCAGGGCGTCTCGGCAACTTCATCAACGGCGAGTTGTGGGGGCGCGTGACGGATCCCTCGGCGCCGTGGGCGATGCTCTTCCCAGGCGCCGCGCCCGACGACGCCGCGTGGCTCGCCGCCCATCCGCAACTGGCCGCGCAATGGAAGCTGAACGAAGTGTTCGCGCAATATCACATGCTGCCGCGTCACCCGTCAGAGCTGTACGAGATCGCGCTCGAGGGCGTCGCGCTCTTCTTCGTGATGTTCTTCTTCTCGCGCAAGCCGAAGCCGCTCGGCGCTATTTCGGCGGTGTTCCTGATCGGTTATGGGCTCGCGCGCTTCATTGTGGAATTCGCACGGGAGCCCGACGACTTTCTCGGTCTGCTCGCCATGGGACTCTCCATGGGCCAATGGCTCTCATTGCCGATGATTCTCGTGGGCATCGCCATGCTCGTGTGGTCGTATCGTCGCAGCCGCGGCGAGCCGGCGCACGCGCTGCCATAACACGGTACGTTGTGTTCGCCGGATAAAAAAACGCAACGGCATGCCGTGGCGTTTGTTCGTGTGCCGCCGCACGGGCAGCGCGTTGACCGCGCGTTACTTCATCTGCACTGAGCCCGATACATTCACCGTTACCGTCGACGTGCCGCCTTCAATTGGCACGGGTGCCGACATCTTGGCGTCGGCGCCCATGGCGCGCGCGCTCATCATCATGACGGGCCGCGGCATTGCGCCGTTATGTCCGACGTTGACCTCGCGAATCGAATAGCCGCTGTAGCCGAACGCCTGCGCGGACGAAGCAGCCTGCTCACGGAACGACTTGATCGCATCGCCGGTAAGCTTTTGTTCAGCGGCTCGCTGCGCCGCAGGCGACAGCGAGAACTGCACGTTGCCGACCTGCATGATGGGCGCCATTTGCCCCGCGAGCTTCGACGCCGCGGCGAAGTCGTGCGACTCGAGCACGACCTCCGTGCGGCCGCGCCATGCGGAGATGCGGCCATCGCGATCGGTGGACGGATAAATCGAGAACGAACCGGTGCGTGCGGTCACGCCGCTCACGCCTTTGGCTTTTTGCAACGCCGAATCGGCGCGCTGGTTCAACGTTGAGGTAAGCGCCGACGGATCGCTCGCTTCCTGCTCGTAAAAGAGCGTGATCTCGACAACGTCTTGAGGCACTTCCGCGCTGGCCTGCGCGTTGAGCGATAACACGCCCGCCGGTTGATAGGGCGCGACGCTCTGCGCGCGTGCGATAGCGGGCGTGAGCACGAGGGCTGCAGGCGCGGCGCAGACAAGCGCGAAAGCGAGTGCACGTGCGGTGTTTTTCATCTGTGTGGAACTCCTTGCTTGAACAGGGTTGCGCACGATCGGACAGGCGCGATGCAACGGCACGGCGCTTCGTGCGCCGTTGGTAGTCCGTTTGCAAGTGCGTTAGGCGCTTGTAACCTGAGCTTGGTTCCCCAATTTAACCGTGCTATGAGCATCGGTTGGCCACATCGCTCGTGATGCTGTTGGAGCGAGCACTGGCGAACTCAAACGAGTTGCTTCGTAATGAAGCGCCACTCGGCTTCGGTGACCGGCGTGATGGACAGACGGTTGCCTCTCGCAAGCACGCGCATGTCTTTCAGCTCTTCGTGCTCGCGCAATGCGGCGAGCGGAATCAACGGAATCTTCTTCTTGAAGACGACATCGACGAGCAGCCAGCGCGGCGTTTCCTGCGACGACTTGGGATCGTAGTAAGGACTCTTCTTGTCGAACTGTGTCGGGTCCGGGTAAGCGGTGGACGCCACCTCAGCAATCCCGGCGATGCCAGGTTCGGGACAACTCGAGTGATAGAACAGCACGCCGTCGCCGACCTGCATCGCGTCGCGCATGAAGTTGCGCGCCTGATAGTTGCGCACACCGGTCCACGGCAACGTACGGTGCGGTGCGTTGGCAAGATGGTCGATGCTTGCTTCGTCCGGTTCGGACTTCATTAGCCAGTAGCGCATGAATCGAAGGGAACGTTAAGGTTGGAAAAGCAGGGAGCACAAACAAAAACGGCACCGGACCGTAGTCCGATGCCGTTCCAAAAAAGGTCCCCGCCTTGGCCGCTAGGCCGGCATCCTGAACCGGGGGTTCAGAATTGGTCGCAGTTAGCAGCACTTCGGGTACATCAGACAGAGTGACGCGCACGCCCGTGCTACAAATTTCCGCAACCGTGCACATGGCATTGGTTCAAGGAATATATGACCTTGGCGAACCAGGCAGGGAAGCTAAACCGATGAAGCTAAAACCATTCAGGTGAAACGTTTGCCGAGTGTTGCTCGTGCACCTTCTCACGCGCTTTGCTCAGCTACTTCGTGAGCCACCTGGTTGAATCCGCAGCCGACCCGAAGACCGGCCACCTTTACTTGCAAACTTGCTGCTTACTGCATGGTGTACTGCTCGATCACAGTACCCAGTTGTTCGTTCATTTGATGCATTGTACGCCGGATTTCTTCAGCGGGAAATGCTTCTCCGTGACGCACGCTCGATTGCAGCTTAAGCAGTTCCGATGCCAGCGACAGCGCGGCCATGACAGCAATACGATCCGTGCCGCGCACGTTGCTGTTATTGCGGATCTTCGACATTTCGGCGTCGACTCGCGCGACTGCTTCAAGCAGCGCGCCTTCCGTTTCCGGCGAGCAGGCGAGACGATAGGGCACGCCGAGAATCGATACTTCGATCTGCTTGGTGGTCATGCATTTTCTCCGTGGCGAGTGGCGTCGCTCTCCGCTTCGACTTCATGCTGAGCGGGCTCGAGCAGATCGAGCTGGTTGTCCGGCTCGTTGTGCCCGCGAGCACGCGGCAATTTTTCGAGGATCGCATTGAGCCGCACTTGAGCGTCGTCGATCTTGGCCGACAGCGCGTCGCGCTCCGCTTGCAGTGCATCGCGTTCCTCGCGCACCATGGCAAGTTCCGTGCGCGTGGCTTCTGCCTCGGCGCGCGACTGCGCGAGCTGCTCTTCGAGCGCGACGCGCGCTTCGTTGTGGCGCTGGCTGATGGCAATCAGCTTGCCGATATTCTGTGAAAGTGTTTCGAGTTCGGTGAGCATGTGCTGCGTCCTCTAAAGACCTCGCATTTTAGCGCGGAATGCCGCACGTTCCGACATTTGTCTCGTTTCGAGACGTAACAACACCGCTTTATGCAGGCTTTTTTCGACTGAAGAAGAAAAAGTACTCGTGTGTCACAGATCGCGTCGGACAATACTCCGCCCCTGTCCGAATCAATCGCTGTGTGACCCGCATTCTTGACTGGCCCCGAGGCCGCTCATAAACTTGCCGCACTCTGGTGCCCGCGCGCGCATTTCATTGCGCGCGCAGTTAAACGGGAAGCAGGGCGCGCCGTTCACCAGAACGCGCGAACCTGCGCTGCCCCCGCAACGGTAAGCGACCGCATTCGCTTTGCACTTCGTGCTTTGCAGTTCGATCCCCATCGCGTGTTCCGGTTCAACATGCGAGTGTGCCACTGCGCGTCACGCGTGGGAAGGCGGGATCGAGCGTCGTCAGCCCGGATACCGGCCAGAGGGAGAGGCGCGCGCCCGCGAAATGTCATGTCAAAAGCGCTCGCGCCTCGTTACGCGACGGCCTGCGGGGAAGCGGGCCGCGCACGCCATCCACGGGAAATCTCATTTCATGCTGTCCCCTATCGCCCGCGCGGCGTTGCTCGCATTTGCAGGGCTGCCGCAGCTCGCGCATGCGCAAGCCGCCGACAGTTCGTCCGCGCCGTCGCATGCAGTCGCACCGATCGCACCAGCCGCTACAAGCGCAATAAACGCTCCCAGCCCCGCATCCACCGCAATCGCCGATTCTTCGCCTGCTGTTTTGTCGCCCGTCGTCGTCACCGCCGAGCGCGGACCTCAAGCGCTCGCCGATACGATCCCGCAAACGTCGCTATTCGATCAGCAGGACATTGCCGACACCACCGCAACGGATCTGCCCGGTCTGCTGCAACTCGCGCCCGGCGCGCAAATCTCGCGCACAGGTGGCCCTGGTTCGACCGCGAGCCTGTACTTGCGCGGCGCATCGTCGACGCAATCGCTGGTTCTCATCGACGGTGTGCGCGTCGATTCCGTGAGTCTCGGCGCCGCGCAAATCGCGCAGATTCCGCTCGATCAGGTCGACCATGTCGAAGTAGTGAACGGCAATGTGTCCGCGTTATATGGCTCGGGGGCGATCGGAGGCGTGGTCCAGGTGTTCACAAAAGACGGCGGCGATCATCCGCCGCGTTTCAATTTCTCCGTGGGCTACGGCAGCTACCACACGCAGACGCAACAGGTCGGCGCGAACGGCGCATTGGATAAGGACGGCCGCACGACCTTCAATATCTCGCTCGCGCGTTCGAAAGACGACGGCTTTTCCGCGCTCAATCCTCAACAGGCGCCGAATGCGAACCCCAATGCGAACGGCTATCTGAACGAGAGCATTTCGGCTTCGCTGCGCCATAAGTTCACCGACAAGTGGGACGCGGGCGTCCGCTATCTCCAGTCGAACGGCAACAACAGCTACGACAATGCATACGGCGAGCCGACCGATCTGAACAATCTGTACACGAAAGTGCGTCAGTTGTCCGCATTCGCGAACGGCAAGCTAACCGACTGGTGGACCACGCACTTCATCGTTGCGCAAGGCGACGACCGCAGCGTGTCGAACACCAACGGTCTGTATAACGGCCGCTTCGACACCGACAATCGCCAGTACACCTGGCAGAACGATTTTGCGCTGGCCGCGCAGCAGAAACTGCAAGTTGGCTACGAGCATCTGGACCAGAGCCTCGAGTCGGATACGTTTGCCGCGCCCACTCGCCATGTCGACTCGGGCTTCGCCGGTTATACGGCGCGCTTCGGGCGCAACCAGATCCAGGCCAACGTGCGGCGCGACCAGTACTCCGATTTCGGCGGAGCGAACAGTTACTATCTCGGCTATGGCTTCGACATCACGTCGCGTTGGAAGCTAAGCGCAAGCTATTCCGATTCGTTTCGCGCGCCGAGCTTCGACGATCTGTACTATCCGGTGAGCGGCAATCCGTCGATCCAACCGGAGCGCAGTCATTCGATCGAAGCAGCGTTGCAGTACGCGTCCAATGCGCTCGGCGTGATGCGTTTGAGTGCGTTCCAGACGCGCTATTCGAATCTGATCGACTATGAGCAGGTGACGCCCGGGATCTATCTGGCCGAAAACGTGGGTCATGCAAAAGTGCAGGGACTCGAAGGATCGTGGAGCGGACATGTAGGCAAGACCGACGTTCGCGCGTCGGTGACGCTGCAAAATCCGGTCGACCTGGACAACGATACCGACCTCGTGCGGCGCGCGCGGCGTTTCGCGTCGCTGACGGTGAATCGCAGTATTGCAGGGTGGCGCGTGGGCGGTGAGTGGATCGTGAGCGGTCCGCGCGAAGACAGCAGCGGCAAGCTCGGCGGCTACGGTGTTGTGAATCTGGCCGCGCGCTACAACGTCACGAAGGCATGGTACGTGGCCGCGCAAATCCAGAATCTGTTCAACAAGGACTATGAAACGGCCTACTCGTATAACTCGCCGCGGCGCGGTGCATATGTCACGGTCGGCTGGCAGCAGCAGTGATGCCGGCGCCATGCTGAGAGCGCGCCGATGAGCCGTCACGCGGGTTCAATGCCCGCCACGCTTCATGCGATGACTGCGAAGCGCGCCGCCGCGATCTGGCTCGTGCTTGCTGCCGCCGCGCTTGCCGTGCTGATGGCGTCGCTCGCATTGGGCAGCGTGGCGCTTGCGCCCGCGAGCGTGATCGAGGCGCTTTCGCCGCTGCATGCGGGCGCGTCCGACGCAAACTCTGCCGATCTCGCCGGCGAGATCGTGCGCACGCTGCGTTTGCCCCGCGCGTTGGCCGGTTTTGCTTGCGGCGCATTGCTCGCATTGGCTGGCGCGCTGCTGCAGGTGTTGTTGCGCAATCCACTCGCTGAGCCCTACGTATTAGGCGTATCGGGCGGCGCCGCAACTTTCGCGCTCATCGCGATGATCGCCGGTTGCGCGTGGTGGCTCGTCGATGCGTCGGCATTTGCGGGCGCATTCGTATCCATTCTTCTCGTGCTCGGCCTTGCGCGTCGAGAGTTGTGGCGCGGCGAACCGCAGGACACGTCGCCGCGCCTGCTGTTGACTGGCGCCGTAATCGCGGCAGGCTGGGGCGCGTTGATTACCTTGCTGCTCAATCTCGCGCCCGACAATCGTTTGCGCGGCATGTTGTTCTGGCTTACCGGCGACCTCAATGGCAATGCGCTGCCATGGACCGCGCTCGTCGCGCTGGCCGTCGTGCTGATTGCAATCGTGCCCGTTGCACCGCGCCTGAATGTGCTGTTGCGAGGCGACGCTGCCGCGCAGGCATTGGGCGTTGCGGTAATGCCGTTGCGGCTTCGCGTGTATCTCGCGGCCTCGCTCGCCGCGGCCGCTGCCGTGACGACGGCGGGCACCATCGGCTTTGTCGGGCTCGTGGTGCCGCACATGTTGCGGCTCGCGTTCGGCAACGACCAACGTATGCTGCTGCCCGCCGCGGCGCTCGGGGGCGGTGTCGCGGTAATGGGCGCCGACCTGATCGCGCGCCTCGTGATCGCGCCGGCGCAACTGCCGGTCGGCGTGATCACGTCGATCATCGGCGTGCCGGTGTTTCTCTGGATGCTGCTGCGCGCTCGCCGATGATGCCCATTAACAACCTCGCGCAGCCCACTCTTAGCGCACAGCGCGTGAGCTTGCATGCGGGCGCGCGCACGTTGCTCGACGCGTTCACGCATACGTTCTATCCGGGCGAGATCTGGTGCGTGGCCGGTCCGAACGGCGCGGGCAAGACGACGCTTTTGTCCACGCTCGCGGGTTTGCGTGAACCGTCGGCGGGGCACGTGGAACTCGACGGCGTGCGTATGGCCGGCTGGCACGCGCGGCAACTTGCGCAGCGCCGCGCGTTGATGCCGCAAAGCGCGCCCGATGCATTCAGCGCGAGCGTGCTCGACATCGTAATGCTGAACCGCTTTCCGCATTTGTCCGGCTGGGGTTGGGAGGGCGAGGACGATCGCGAGGCCGCGCGTGCCGCGCTGGACTTGCTGGGTCTCACCGCACTGGCTGCGCGAGACGTGCTGTCGCTTTCCGGCGGCGAACGTCAGCGCGTGGCGCTCGCGGCCGTGCTGTGTCAGCAAGCGCCGCTTCTACTGCTCGACGAACCTTTATCGCATCTGGACCTGCATCATCAGATCGAGTGCCTGGAAGCGCTCAGCGAATGGGCGCGTGAGCCAGCGCGGACCGTGCTGTTTTCCTGTCACGACCTGAACCTCGCACGCCGGTTCGCGACGCACGCGCTGCTGCTCGACGGTGCGGGCGCAGCCTACGCGGGGCGCGCGCACGAGGTACTGACGCCTGCGTTGACGAGCCGCGTATTCGGCTATCCGTTGATTCTGATTCGCGATGGCGAGCACGAGGCGCTCATTCCCGCGCCGCGTTCACGTCACGAATTCGCTTCGAGCCATGACACGTCGGCAAGCTGACGCTCAGAACGGAACATCCTTCATCTTCATAAAACTCATGACCTCCTCGCCACGCTTGTCCGGATTGCCCCAGGTAGAACCGCTCGATCAGACGTTACGCAGCGAGCTTCAGCACGTCATCGACACGAAGACGAAGCCGCCCGGCAGTCTCGGCCGGCTCGAAACGCTCGCGCGTCAGATGGGCCTGATTCAGCGCACTACGCATCCAACGGTGGAGCGCCCCGCGTTGATCGTGTTCGCCGGCGACCACGGCATTGCGGCCGAAGGCGTCAGCCCCTATCCGCAAGCGGTGACCGCGCAGATGGTTGCGAATTTTCTGGCGGGCGGCGCGGCAGTCAATGCAT
Organism: Paraburkholderia kirstenboschensis; assembly: GCF_904848585.1. GTDB lineage: Bacteria > Pseudomonadota > Gammaproteobacteria > Burkholderiales > Burkholderiaceae > Paraburkholderia > Paraburkholderia kirstenboschensis. The sequence goes on along the minus strand of NZ_CAJHCR010000006.1, from coordinate 93,874 downwards.
TGAGCCGCGTTGCGGGCATCGAACTGGAAGTCGTCAATGCGGGCATTGCGACGCCGTTACCGCGCACCGATGGCCTCGTCGACATTCCGGTTGGCGCGGGCACGCGCAACTTCGCGCACGAACCTGCGATGACGCACGAGCAGGCGCTCACCGCGATGCAAGCCGGCGCCGCGCGCGTGCGGCATCACGCTGCGCTCGGCAGCAACGTGATCGGCTTCGGCGAAATGGGCATCGCCAACACATCGGCGGCGGCGTGCCTGATGAGCCGCATGTGCGGCGTCGCGATTGACGAATGCGTGGGCCGCGGCACCGGTCTCGACGACGCCGGGCTCGCTAAAAAGCGCAGCGTGCTTGCAGCGGCGCTCGCGCGACACGACGCATCCACCGCTCCTCTCGATGTGCTCGCAACCTTCGGCGGTTTCGAAATCGCGATGATGGCCGGCGCGTATCTCGCCGCGGCGCAAGCGCGAATGACGATTCTCGTCGACGGCTTCATCGCCAGTTCGGCGCTGTTGATCGCGGACGCGATTGCGCCTGATGTGCGTGAGTACTGCGTGTTCGCGCATGCGTCGAACGAGGCGGGACATCGGCGCATGCTCGACTATTTCGGCGCACAGCCGCTGTTGTCGCTCGACATGCGGCTCGGCGAGGGCACCGGTGCGGCGCTCGCGGTGCCGTTGCTGCGCGCGGCCTGCGCGTTCATCAACGAGATGGCGAGCTTCGAATCGGCCGGTGTCGCGAACCGCGAAGCGTGAGCCGCGCCGTACTTCGCTTTTCAGTCAACGAGCACGCAAGCCAAATATGAAACCGCTGGCGGAATTGCGCTACTTTTTCACGGCGCTTGGTTATTTCACACGCGTACCCGTGCCGCGCTGGGTCGGCTACGAGCCGCACTATCTGAATGCGGCGGCTCGCTATTTTCCGCTCGTCGGCGTGTTGATCGGCGGCATCAGCGCGCTTGTCTATCTCGCGGCACTGCGCGTCTTTCCGGCGGGGGTTGCGGTGTTGTTGTCGATGGCGTCATCGCTATTGATAACGGGCGCATTCCACGAGGACGGCCTCGCCGATTGCGTCGATGCGTTCGGTGGCGCCTATACGCGCGACGATGCATTGCGCATCATGCACGATTCGCGCATCGGCGCTTTTGGCGCTATTGCGCTGGTCGTCGCGCTTGCGCTCAAGTGGCAGACGCTCGCCTCATTGCCGCCGATGCGCGCCGCAAGTCTGATGGTTGCGGCCCATGCGGCAAGCCGTGCCTGCGCGATCAGCTATCTGGCCACGCTCGACTATGTGCGCGCGGAAGGCAAAGCAAAGCCGGTCGCGCAGCGCCTGAGCGGCACAGCGCTGTTATGCGCCCTCGCGTTCGGATTGCCGTGGCTGTTGTGGCCGGACGGACCTCGCGAGTGGCTCGCGGCCGACTGGCGGTTCGCGGGCTCGGCGCTCGCGATGCTGCTCGCGTTGCGGTTCACAATGGGCCGCTACTTCGTGAAGCGCATCGGCGGCTACACCGGCGATTGTCTCGGCTTTGCGCAACAGATCTTTGAACTGGGCATCTATCTCCTAGGGCTCGCATGGATATCGTCATGATTCGCCATCCCGCCGTCGCACTCGACGCGGGCGTTTGCTATGGCCACAGCGACGTGGCGCTCGCCGAGGCGGCCGACGTGTCGTCCGCGGCACTCGCGTTGAGGCTCGCAAGCATGCAGGTGCCAGCGCCGCGCGTCGTGATGTCGAGCCCGCTGACGCGCTGCTCGGCGCTCGCCGTCGAAATGGCGAACGACTTCGGCTGCGTGCTCAGCCACGACGATCGCCTGAAGGAAATGGATTTCGGCGATTGGGAAGAGCGACGCTGGGACGCGATCGATCGCGAACTGCTCGACGACTGGGCGTCCAACTTCGAACACGCACGCGCGCATGGCGGCGAGAGCGTCGCGCAGTTTGTCATGCGGGTGCGCGCATGGTTCGATGCGTACGCGCAGACCCGCGAGCTGTCACCGGCGTATGTGGTCACGCATGCGGGCGTGATGCGCGCGATTGCTTCCTTGGCGCTCGACGTGCCGCTTGAACGTTGCTTACGGTGGTCGCTGGAAACCGCCAACATCGTCTGGCTGCGCCGCGGCGATGAGGGTCAGCAGTGGTCGCTAGTGAAGTGGAACGCGTGAGTCCGAGGCGCTTCACGGAACATGCGTTACTGCGCGCTTTGCTTGGCGCGGGAACGAGCGAGATCGAGGTCCTCGCACATTTGCTTCGCCCCTAGCGCGATGCGCGGCGCGGGCCGGTTGATGAGATCGCCGTCGATTGCGAACAGATTGTTATTGGCGACCGCCGACAGACGCGGCCACGCGCGCCACGCGCCGAGTTGCGGCAAGGTCGTGTCGGGTTTCGTCGCGCCGGGCGCTGCCGTGACGATTGCTTGTGGATTCGCCGCGAGCACGGCTTCGGTCGAAACGGTCGGCACGAACGGCTGCAATCTCGCGAACACGTTGCGTCCGCCGCATAGCTCGATAACGTCGCTAACCATATGCTCGCCGTTGAGCGTCATTAACGGTTGATCCCACACCTGATAAAACACGCTGACGGCTGGCCGGTTAGCGTACTGCGCACGCAGGCGCGCAATGTCGCGACGATATGCGGCGGCGGCTGCATCGGCGGTAGACGAGGTGCCGAGCAATTCGCCGAGCTTCGTCAACGAGACAGCGACGTCGTCGAGATGATGCGGCTCGCTGAAGAACAACGGTATGTGCAATTCGCGCAGACGGTCGAGCTGGCGCTGTGCATTGCCGTGCCGCCACACCACGATTAGATCGGGCTTCAACGCGACGATGCGTTCGAGATCGAGCGACTTGTTGTCGCCCACGCGGGGCAGTTGCTGTGCGTCGGGCGGATAGTCGCTGTACGACACGGCACCAACTATCTTCGAGCTGCCGCCAGCCGCGTACAGCAGTTCGGTGACATGCGGCGCAAGGCTGATTACGCGTTGCGCGGGCGCGGCCAGCGTGAGCACAGCGCCCGTGTCGTCGGTCACGGCGATGCCGGCTTGCGCGCGCAACGCGATGGAGAGCAGCATGACGGCGAGAGCGAGGCGCGGGAGTCGTGCGGATGAATTCATTGGATCGAACGTCGAGTTTTGCGTTGGGCGGATCGATGCGATGCGCTGCGCTGTGAGGCGATACGGGCAAGCTTTGCGGTCGTCAACGGATCAGGCCGGTCGCGTTGCGTCAATCGTCTCGACTGCCGCGCGCAAGCTTTTGGCGAGACGCTCCCATTCGTCTTCGCTCGCGGGCAAACCGAAACGCACGCTGCCTGACGATGCGAAAAGCCGCGTCCACACGCCGCGCGTGGCCAACGCCTCGTGCAGGGCTGCGGCACGTGGATCGTCGGTCCACGCGAAGAGCGGGGTGCTGCGGGTACGAATGCCATGAACTTGCAGCAGATCGACGAGGCGCGCGCTGTCCGCTTCGAGCCGTGTGCGCATCTGCCGTTGCCAGGCGCGGTCCGAAAACGCGGCCTTCACGGCATGACGCGCGGGACCGCTGACGGTCCACGCGCCGAGCACGCGGCGCAAGCTGTCGAGCAGCGCAGGCGCGGCAAGCACGAAACCGGCGCGTACGCCCGCAAGTCCGAAGAACTTCCCGGGCGAGCGCAACACGATCAAACCCTCGCGATCCGTACAGCCTGCAAGCGAAGCGGCGGGTATCGTATCCGCGAAGGCTTCGTCGACGAGGAGTGTGCCGCCGCGTGCGCTCAACTGCGCGTGCCAATCGAGCAGCTTCGCAGCGCACAGATGCTCGGCGGTCGGATTATTCGGATTCACGACGGCCACATGCGTGAGCGCATCGGGCAGCACATTCCACGAAAGATCAAGCGGCACCACGCGATGTCCGGCCCGCTCGAATGCAGGCGCATATTCGCTGTAGGTGAGCGGCGCGATGCCGACTCCCCCGCGCGGCAGCAACGCCGGCAACGCGCGAATCGCCGCCTGGCTTCCGGCAACCGGCAACACATGCGCCGCGTCCGGCGCGCCGTAGTAGCGCGCGGCGCAGTCGGCGAGGCCGTCGCCTTCGTCGGGCAGGCGGCGCCAGGCGTCGGCGGGAACGGGCGGCACCGGATAGCCGTGCGGATTGATTCCCGTCGACAGATCGAGCCACTGCGCGTAGGGAATGCGATAGCGCACAGCCGCTTCGTGCAGATTGCCGCCATGCAGGATCGTCGCACTGGCTGACGCGCATGCAGCCGGCGCTTCGCCAGCGTGCCCTGGCTTTATATTTTGAAGTGAGCGCCGCTCGTCCATTCGTTCAGACATGCAAGGGCACGCTCAGCAAGGCCAGCACGATCAGCACCGCGAGCCACAAAATCACCGTACGTTCGACCAGCATGAGCGCGGCCGTGATGTGAGCGGCCTTCGCGGGATGCCCGAAGCCGAGCGTGGGCCGATGTTCGATCGCGCCGTTATAAACGGCGGGACCGCCGATCAGCACGTTCAGACTGCCCGCGCCCGAGGCCATGACCGGCCCTGCGTTCGGGCTGTCCCAGCGCGGCGCCTGTTCGCGCCAGCAACGCCACGCGGTGCGCGTGTCGCCGAGCAGCGCATAGCTCGCGGCGGTGAGGCGCGCGGGAATCCAGTTGAGCACGTCGTCGAGTCGCGCGGCGGCCCAGCCGAAGCGCAAATAGCGCGGCGTGCGGTAACCCCACATGGCATCGAGCGTATTGGCGAGGCGAAATCCGAGCGCGCCCGGACCGCCCGCGATCGCGAACCAGAAGAGCGCGCCAAAGATCGCGTCATTGCCGTTTTCGAGTGCCGATTCGACGGCGGCGCGGGCAAGCGCGGCTTCATCGGCGTTGGCCGTTTCGCGCGAGACGATCCGCGCCGTCAGCAGGCGCGCTTCAGCGAGATCGCGATGCGCGAGCGCCCGCGCGATCGGCTCGATATGGTCGTGCAGGCTGCGTGCCCCGAGCGCGAACCACAGCAATGCAACGTGCACTGCGCAGGCCGCGAAAAACGGCAGCACGGCGACGAGCCACCAGGCGACCAGCACCGGCGGCAGCACGGCAAGCGACCATGCGAGCAGCCCCTTGAGCCGCAAGCGCCGTCCGCGGTTGTAATGCGCTTCGAAACGTGCCGCCCATTTGCCGAAAGCCACCAGCGGATGAGCGCCGCCCGGCTCGCCGAACCAGCGGTCGACGGCCACGCCCGCAGTCGCGAGCGTCACGATAAGAGGAAGCGAGAGCATCACGCGCCGCCCGCGGTTTTGAGCGTGAGCGGCAGGCCCGCGACCATCATCGTGGCCTGCGTGGAGAGCGCCGCGACGCGCTGATTCAGCCGCCCGAGTTCGTCGACGTAAAGACGCGTTGCCGCGCCGAGCGGCACGACGCCGAGGCCGATTTCGTTGCTGACCACGATGACCTTGCCGCGAGCGTTGCCAAGCGCGGCCTCCAGTTCTTCGATGCGGGCTCGATATTGATCGGGCGGCAGGCCGTCGCCATCGGCGGGACACAGCAGGTTGGCGAGCCATAGCGTGAGGCAGTCGATCAGCGTGCAACGCCCTGGCGCGTCGGCCTGGGAGATAGCGCCGGCGAGATCGACGTCTGCTTCCAGCAAACGCCACTGTGCAGGGCGCCGCGCACGATGATGCGCGATGCGCGCGGTGAATTCGGCGTCGCCGGTCACGCGTGCCGTGGCGATGTAGGTCACGGGCAGCGCGCTTTGGCCGGCAAGCTGTTCCGCGTGCACGCTCTTGCCTGAGCGCGCGCCGCCGAGAACGAAGGTAAGGTCGCGGGAAATCATCGCGTGATTGTACCGGCGTGCAGCGCGGGCCGGCGCGATGGGATAATGCCGCGGTTTAATAGTCTTTTCCTTCGCCGAGTCCGACATTTCCGTGACCATCCATTCGATCTCGCATGACGCCATATCCGTGCCGCGCGGCACGCTAATGATCCAGGGCACCACGTCCGATGCGGGCAAGAGTACGCTGGTCGCCGGCTTATGCCGGCTCGCGCGGCGCGCCGGTGTCCGGGTCGCGCCGTTCAAGCCGCAGAACATGGCGCTCAACAGCGCAGTCACCGTCGACGGCGGCGAGATCGGTCGTGCTCAGGCGTTGCAGGCAGTGGCCGCCGGCATCGCCGCTCACACCGATCTGAACCCCGTGCTGCTCAAGCCCACGAGCGATCGCGGCGCGCAGGTGATCATCCACGGCAAGGCGCGCATGAATCTCGACGCCCGCGCGTATCACGATTACAAACCCGTCGCTTTCGAAGCGGTGCTTGCGTCCTACGCGCGGCTGCAAGCGGCGTATGACACGATTTTCGTGGAAGGCGCGGGCAGTCCGGCCGAGATCAATCTGCGCGAGCGCGACATCGCCAACATGGGTTTTGCCGAAGCCGTCGACTGTCCGGTCGTGCTGGTGGCGGACATCGACCGGGGCGGGGTGTTCGCGCATCTGACGGGGACGCTTGCGTGCCTGTCGGCAAGCGAGCAGGCGCGTGTACGGGGTTTCATCATCAACCGTTTTCGAGGCGATATCGGACTGCTGAAGCCGGGTCTCGACTGGCTCGAGGCGAAGACCGGCAAGCCGGTGCTGGGTGTCGTCCCGTATCTGCATGGCCTCACGCTCGACGCCGAGGACATGCTGCCGCCCGAGCTGCGCGCGGCGCAGCGCGGCGACGCCGCGCGCACCTTGCGCGTGGTCGTGCCGGTGCTGCCGCACATCAGCAACCACACGGATTTCGACGCGCTGCGCCCGCATCCGCAGGTCGATTTTCATTACGTGCGAAGCGGCACGCCGCCGCCGCCCGCGGACCTCATCATCCTGCCGGGTTCGAAGAACGTGCCCGGCGATCTGGCGTTTCTGCGTGCGCAAGGCTGGGACACGGTGCTGCAACGGCATTTGCGCTATGGCGGGCGCGTGATCGGAATATGCGGCGGGATGCAGATGCTCGGGCGCGAGGTCGCCGATCCGCACGGCGTGGAAGGTGCGCCGGGAACGTCGGCGGGCCTTGGCTGGCTCGACTACTCGACAGTGCTGACGCGCGAAAAGACGCTGAAGAACGTGACTGGCCGCCTCGCGTTGCCAGGCTCCCCGGACGTGGGCGGTTACGAGATCCATATGGGCGAGACGCAAGGACCGGCGCTGGAATCGCCGGCGCTGCGCCTTGGGCTGCCGGGCGAAGCGCGTCCCGACGGCGCAATTTCCGCGGATGGCCAGATCCTCGCGACGTACGTGCACGGCCTGTTCGACACACCGGCCGCCTGCGCGGCGCTGCTGGCCTGGGCCGGACTAAGCGACGCGGACCCAATCGACTACCCCGCGTTGCGCGAAGCGTCGCTGGACCGGCTCGCCGACACGCTGGCTGAACACCTGGATCTGGCCAGATTGATGGCGGCGATGGCTTGACGGCCGGACTCGCCAGCGCGGCGATCACATTCTGCGAAGAAGCGCCAAAGCGAAGCGGACTTCGGGTCGCGCTCTCTGCGATGTCCTGCGGTTCTGTCAATACAGCACGATCTGCGTGCAGCGGAACAGGGCGATCGTCTTGCCGTTCGGACCGGTGACCGTGGCGTCCCAAACCTGCGTGCTGCGGCCAAGGTGTACGCCCTTAGCCACCGCGCGGATCGTGCCTTCGGTCGCCGTGCCGAGAAAGTTGCTTTTTAGCTCGACTGTCGTGAAGTTGCGCGCCGTTTCCGGCAGGTGGGCGAGGCACGCATAGCCGCAAGCGGTGTCCGCGAGACCGATTACCGTGGCCGCGTGCAGAAAACCGTTTGGCGCGAGCAGTTCTTCCCGCACGGTCAATTCCGCAGTCAGCGCGCCTTCGTCCAGCGACAGCACATGCACGCCCAGCAAGCCTGGCAGCTTGCCCTTCTGGCGTTCGTGCAGTCGTTCGACGGTGTATTCCGGCCAGAGTTTGCTCATTGGATTGGCTTCCTGGAAAGGTTGAATCGGTGATCGGGGCGACCGATTAGCCGTTCGGGGGCTTCGGCCTCGCTGCATTTGTCGATATTATCAACGGCTGGATCGGCGCACGGACTCGAATCTGTGCAAATCGGCGCGCCGATATGACAATAGGCACAAGCCAAAAGCAGAAGGTTCAGGGCAGAACGCGGCGAACCGGCTGGCGTCGTCCAGCCTTCATTCCGGGAGTATTCATGACGGTAATCGTGGTGGCGAATCCGAAGGGCGGCGTGGGCAAAAGCACGCTGTCGACCAATCTGGCCGGCTATTTCGCCGCAACCGGCGAGTGGGTTGCGCTCGCCGATCTCGACAAGCAGCAGTCAGCGCATGCGTGGCTGTCATTGCGGCCGGACACGCTGCCGGCCATCGAAACGTGGGAAGTCAGCCCCGAGACGCCCGCCAAACCGCCAAAGGGCCTCGAGCACGCGATTATCGACACCCCGGCCGGCTTACACGGCAATCGCATGAATATCGCGCTGGAGCTGGCCGACAAGGTGATCGTGCCGCTGCAGCCGTCGATGTTCGATATTCTGGCTACGCAGGAATTTCTGGAGCGGCTCGCGAAGGAAAAAGCGGTCAGGAAAGGTGCAATCGAGATCGGCGTGGTGGGCATGCGCGTCGATGCGCGCACGCGTTCGGCGGAGCAGTTGCACCGTTTCGTCGAGGGGCTGAAGCTGCCGGTGCTCGGTTATCTGCGCGACACGCAGAACTACGTGCAGCTGGCGGCGCACGGTCTGACCTTGTGGGACGTCGCCAAAAGCCGCGTGGAGAAGGACCTGGAGCAGTGGCAGCCGATCATCGAATGGACGAATGGCGCCGGCAGGAAGGGGTGAGGGCAGGGCTTCGGTGAGGCTCGTGCTGGCTTAAAAGCGGTGGCGCTGGAGAGAGCCGACCGGAGCCGGCGGGAGCCAACCCGTAGTTGTCTGGAGCAACCCGGGGCCACCAGCGCCACCGAGCCACCCGAGCCACCCGAGCCACCGAGCCACCGAGCCACCGAGCCACCGAGCCACCGAGCCACCGAGTCACCCGAGCCACCCGAGCCACCCGAGCCACCCGAGCCACCCGAGCCACCCGAGCCACCCGAGCCACCCGAGCCACCCGAGCCACCCGAGCCACCCGCGCGAGGCAGCATGGCCGCCGCTTTGATCGGCGGCGTGACGCTGAGCCGGGGGAGGCAAAGCCCAGTCGAGCCCAGCCCGGTTACAAAAAGCTCAGCCAAGTGCGTCGCTCAATTCCAGTTCTGCGTTGGCACGTGATCGCGGCTGCCCTTGATCTTGTTGTTTTCATCGACGAACACGAGGTCTGGCTTCCAGCCCGCCTTCAACTCCGCTTCGTCGACCACCGCGAAGGCCGCGATGATCACCAGGTCGCCCAGTTGCGCGCGCCGCGCAGCCGAGCCGTTCAGCGAAATCATGCCGCTGCCGCGCTCGCCCTTGATCGCATAGGTCGAGAAACGCTCACCATTGTTGATGTTCCAGATGTCGATCCGTTCGTTTTCGACAATGTTCGCCGCTTCGAGCAGGTCTTCGTCGATCGCGCACGAGCCTTCGTAGTGCAGCTCGCAATGCGTGACCGCGACGCGGTGGATCTTCGACTTCAGCATGTTGCGTTGCATAACCAATCAATCCTTGTAACTTCTTGGGCGTGTCTACGCTGTTCCAGACGGCTTCAGATTTCGAGGTTGTCGATAAGACGGGTCGCACCGAGCTTGGCGGCGGCCAGCACCACGAGTTCCGCGTTCGCGTCTTGCGGACCCGGCGGCAGCAGATTCGAGCGCTTGCGCACTGCGATGTAGTCGGGCTGCCAGCCGCGAGCCGTGAGCGACGCCATCGCCGCGCGCTCGAGCGCTGCGAAGTCGCGCTCGCCCGCGAGCACCGCGTCGCGCACGCGATTGAGCTCGGCGGCCAGCATCGGCGCCTCGGTGCGCTCGGCCGGCTGCAAGTAGCGGTTGCGCGAGCTGAGCGCAAGACCGTCGGTATCGCGCACGGTCTCAGCCGCGATGATGTCGGTCGGCACCGCGAACTGCTGGCACATGCGGCGCACGATCATCAGCTGCTGGTAGTCCTTCTTGCCGAACACCGCCACACGCGGCTGCACGCACGACATCAGCTTCATCACGACAGTGCACACGCCCTGGAAAAAGCCCGGCCGGAATTCGCCTTCGAGAATGTCGCCGAGATCGTGCGGCGGGTGCACCCGGTATTCCTGCGGCTCCGGATAGAGGTCGCGCTCTGTCGGCGCGAACAGCACGTAGACGTTTTCCTTCTGCAGCTTCTCGATGTCGGCTTCCATCGTGCGCGGATATTTGTCGAAGTCCTCGTTCGGCCCGAACTGCAGACGATTGACGAAGATGCTCGCCACCACCGGATCGCCGTGCTGGCGCGCGAGACGCATCAGCGACAGATGGCCCTCGTGCAGATTGCCCATGGTCGGCACAAAGGCCGTGCGATTCTGGCCGCGCAACTGGTCGCGCAATTCATGGATCGAGCTGATGACTTTCATGATCGGACAGGGATTCCTCGCGCGGCGCGAGACTGGGTTGACGCAAAGGCCTCAGGCTATTGCGCGGCCCGCCGCCTCACTGGTAATGACAGGTTCGGAGCGCGGGATTGTAGTGGATTTGGCCGCCGGACGCACCGAAACGAGGCCTGATCGGCCGTTTTTGGAGCATGAAGCCCGGCCCGCTGCGCCGAAACCGGTCTCCGCGTCAGGCCGGCAAATAGGCGAGGCGCACGTAGATGGGGGCGAACGGCTCGGCCTGAGTAATTTCGACGAGCGATTCCCGGCACAACTCGAGCATCGCGATGAAGTTGACCACCACGACCGGCACACCCTTGCTGGTATCGAACAGGTCGGAGAATTCGACGAAGCGCGCGTTCTGAAGTTGCCGCAGGATCGAACTCATATGCTCGCGCACAGACAGTTCTTCGCGCGAAATCTTGTGATGCTGGACGAGTTTCGCGCGCTTGATCACGTCGGCCCAGGCGGCGCGCAGGTCCTCGCTGTTCACGTCGGGAAAGCGCGGCGTGATGCTTTGCTCGATATAGACCTCGGCGCGCAGGAAGTCGCGGCCGAGTTGCGGCAACTGGTCGATGCGCTGCGCGGCGAGCTTCATCTGCTCGTATTCGAGCAGGCGCCGCACCAGTTCCGCGCGCGGGTCTTCGGCTTCCTCGCCGCTGTCGGCCTTCTTGACGGGCAACAGCATGCGCGACTTGATCTCGATCAGCATCGCGGCCATCAGCAGATATTCGGACGCGAGTTCGAGATTGGTCTGGCGCAACTGGTCGACATAGCCGAGGTACTGCACCGTGACATCCGCCATGGGAATGTCGAGTACGTTGAAGTTCTGCTTGCGGATCAGGTACAGCAACAGATCCAGCGGGCCCTCGAACGTTTCTAGGAACACTTCGAGCGCGTCCGGCGGGATGTACAGGTCGGTCGGCAGCTTGAAGAGCGGCTCGCCGTACAGGCGTGCGAAAGCAATGCCGTCGACGGTGTCAGGCGTCGAATCGGTGGCGGGCGCGGCAAGCGCGGCGTCGGACCGAGCCGGCGGCGCGCCGTGTGCCTCGTCGGCGGGATTCATTGATTGGGGGTGGCGCTCAGAAGTTCTGGTAGTACGAGTAAGGCGTCTGGTCGACGCGCGACGCTTTCTGCTCGGCGCGCTCTTCGAGGTCGATCGGCTGCTTGTCCCACAGCAAGGCCCGGCCGCGGCGTTGCTCGGCTTCGAGGTTGGGCTTCTGTTGCTTGAGCTGGTTCAGGAACTGGGTGATGTCCGATTGATACATGGCTCGACGTCCGTGGTTGGGGCGTGGTTGGGCAAATGGCGGCTTAGCCGTGGTCTTCGTGCGGGTGCCGCTACTATTCCGTAATTTTAGCGCATGCGCCGCTCGCGGTCGAAAAACCCGGTCGGCGCCCGACGCATCGTCGGCTAAATTCCGCTCCGCGCGGATCGCCGGAACCCGCGTGTCGCACCGCGCGTCAAAGGCGGGCGCGCGGGCCTCTGGCCATGCGCCGCGCGGGCGTTCGCGGGTGCGTTCGCGGGTGCGTTTAGAGATAGCGCGGCGCTGCCGATGTGGTCAAATAGCGAGCTTCGGCGGGACTGCGCCCGAACGACAAAATTCATCAACGATGGCCGGAGGTCCTGTTTGGCGGGGTGTGCGATCGAAAAGCCGCATGGGCGGCGCAGCGAAGCCGGCGGGGGCCGCGGCGTTTGCACGCCAATGCGGCGCTGGCTGCGCGCGTGGCTCGCCCTAGGCGTCCTGCTGCTGATGCTGGCTAACGGCCCCGCATACGCGGCGCGCCCGGCGGCGAGCTACAAGGTCGATGTCGAAGCTTCGCCGCGCTCGCTGCGCAAGCTGCTCGAAGAACACCTGGACATTGCGCGGTTTGCGAAGCGCCCCGACATCAGCGACGACCAGTTCGAATTTCTGATTACGGCGACGCCCCAGCAGGTGCGCGATCTGGCAGCCACCCAAGGCTACTTCACCCCGATTGTGCGCACGGACGTGCGTACCGTCGAGAACACGAAGCATGTGACCGTGAGCGTCGATCCTGGACCGCAAACCCTCATCACGTCCGTTTCCCTGTCGTTTCGCGGCCCGGTGCTGACCGAGGACCCGGCGCAGGAAAACGCCGCGCGTTTTGCATTTTCGCTGCACGAGGGCGACGCGTTTTCGCAGGCGGCCTGGGACGACGCGAAGAACGCGTCGCTGAAGGCGTTGCAGGCGCGCCGCTATCTGGGCGCGAAGATCTATCACGCCGAGGCGCGCGTCGATCCACGCACGCACGAGGCCAAGCTGTCGGTCGCGTATGAAAGTGGGCCCACCTTCACGATGGGCAAGCTGGACGTGTCGGGCACGCGGCGCTACCCGGAAGAGATCGTCCACAATGTGAATCCGATTTCTGTGGGCGACGTGTACGACGTGCAGCGCATTACCGAATTGCAGCGGCAGTTGCAGAACACGCCCTACTACGCGAGCGTCGCGATCGATGTGAACAGCGATCCGGAGAAGCCGGTCGAAACGCCGCTGCATGTGAAGGTGTCGGAGTATCCGTACAACAGCATTCGCGGCGGCGTCGGCTACTCGACCGACAATGGTGCGCTGGTGCAGGGCGCGTACTCATATCTGAATACGTTCGGCAAGGCATGGCCGTTCACCATCGACGGCCGGGTCGATCAGGTTCAACAGTACGGCCAGATTCAGCTTGCAATGCCGCCGGGACGACGGGGATGGACCAATAGTGTGTTGGCGTCCTACACGACCACGGACGTTTCCGACACGCGTATCTATAGCATCCGCGGCGGTGTGCAGCGTACTCGCACGTCGCAGTTCATCGACTACACGTATGCGATCCTGTTCTATCAGGACCGGCTCGACCAGAACGTCGGTGAGCCGACTACGAGCCGCGCGCTGGTGCCGTCGTGGTCGTGGACCCGGCGCAATACCGACGACCCGCTGTTCCCGCGCAAGGGCAACCTGATCCACGTCGAAGCCGGTTTCGCGGTGAAGGGCGTGCTCACCGACCAGACGTTCATCCGCGGCTACGCGCGCGGCCAGCAGTACCTGCCAATCGGCAAGCAGGACCTCATGGTGTTTCGCGCGGAACTCGGCGGCGTGTTCACGAGCGGCAGTTCAAGCGGCATTCCGGCTTCGCTGCTGTTTCGCGCGGGCGGCTCGAATTCGGTGCGCGGTTATTCCTACCAGAGCATCGGTAACAACGTTCAGGGTTCGGTATTGCCGACAAAATATCTCGTGACGGCATCGGCGGAATACCAGCACTGGTTTACGCACGACTGGGGCGCGGCGGCCTTCTTCGACGTCGGCACGGCCACCGACACCTGGGGCGAGAAAACTTTTTATCCGGGCGCGGGCGTCGGCGCGCGCTGGCGCAGCCCGGTGGGCCCGGTCAATGTCGACCTGGCATACGGCATCCGCAACAGAAGCGTGCGGCCCTATCTGACGCTCGGTATCGCCTTCTGATGCGAACCTCCTTGTACACGAACCACGCATGACGACGGACGTTTCCGCCCAACCTCCCGCGCAGCCGCCCGGCAACCAGCCGCCGGGCGCTGAACCGCCTGGCACGCCCGAACCGCCGCCGGCGAAGCGTCGCGGCGCCGGCCGCCTGCTGCTGAAAACGCTCGGCTGGACGGTCGTGGCGCTGGTGTTGCTCGTCGCGTTGGCGCTTGGCCTGCTGTACGGCGCGCTCACCACCGAACGCGGCACCGCCTATGCGTGGCAGGCGGCGGTCAAGCTGCTCGGCGGCAAGCTGAGCGGCACGCTGGAAAGCGGAGCGCTCGCGAACGGCGTGCGGCTACGGGAAGTGCGCTGGCGCGCGCTCGACGGCAGCGGCACCGACATCCAGGTTGACCGTGTGTCGGGCCGTTGGGCGCTCATGCGCGAGCCTTGGCGTTTCACCATCGACTATCTGCATGTGGGTACCGTGGACGCGCGCATCGGTGCCACGTCGTCGAGCAGCAGCGAGCCGCTGAAGCTGCCGCAAGAACTGCGCTTGCCGATGCAGCTGGAAATCCGCGACGTGCAGGTGGACAAGCTGTTGTTGCGCCAGGGCACGTCGACAACCGAATTTTCACACTTCGCTTTCCATGGACGCAGCGACGGGCGTCACCACGAGGCCGCGATCGAGCGGCTCGATACGCCGTTCGGCGCGGTGACGGCGTCGGCAAAGCTCGACGGCGTGCGGCCGTTTCCGCTGACGGGCGAGGTGGGTTATTCGGGCAAGGTCAACGACGAGGCCGTGCAGGTGGGCGGGCATCTGAGCGGTTCGCTGGCAAATCTCGTCGCCGAACTCGACGCGAGCGGGATGAAGCTGGCCGGCCACGCGCAGGTCGAAGCCACGCCGTTCGGCGAGGTGCCGCTCAAGCGCGCGACGTTGACTTTCGATCACGTCAATCCGCAGGCGTTCGCGCCGGGCGCGCCGCTCGCCGATCTGGCCGTGAGGGCGGAGTTGCAGCCGGTGGGGCAGCCGGCGGGACAGCAGGCGGGTGAGGGTGGGGCGAGCGCGGCCAGTGGGGCTAGCGCCACCACTTTGCTGGGCCTTGCACAAGGCCCAACTGCAGCACTTCCCGCAAGCGCCGGCCAGGCGCGCGCGGCCGGCAAGACTACCGCCGGCTTCGCAGTCGCGGGCCACATCTCGATTGTCAACGCCCGTCCCGGCGCGATCGATCAAAACCTGCTGCCGCTCATCGACGCCAACGCCGACGTGCGCCTCGACGCCAGCGCGCAGCGCATCTCGAACCTCGCTGTGCGCCTCGTGAAGAGCGCCACGCTGAAGGGCAGCGGCGCGCTGAGCGGCAAGCGCGGCCAGTTCGATCTGCAGGTTGCCGGTCTCGACCTGAACGCGCTTCAGGCGACGGTGCGGCCCACGCAGCTGTCCGGGCCGATCGCCATCCGGCTCAACGACGATATCCAAAGCGTCACGCTCGATCTGGCCGATCCCAAAGCGGCGCTGCGCGCGCAGGGCAAGCTTACGATGGACCCCGCGCGGCTCAGCTTCAACGACGTGCGTATCACGTCGGGCAAAGGCCACATCGATCTGTCCGGCGCGCTCAAGCACGACGCGAATTCCAGCTACAACCTGAAGGCGCAACTCACCGATTTCGATCCGTTGACGCTGACCTCGCAAATGCCGTCACGCACGCCAGTCAACGGACCCGCAGTGCCGCAGAGCGAGGCGAAAGGCAGGCTGTCGGCGCAGGCCGGGGCGCAAGCGGGCAGCACCTCCGGCGCCAAAAGCGCAGCCCCTGCGGATAAGGCCGCGGCGGCCGTCAAGAACACCGGCAAGGCCGTCGTCAAAAAAGAGGTGATCGAGCGCAAGGCACCCGCGCCGAAACGCGCCGGGCCGCCAGCGCGCAAGATCGAGGCGAAAGTCAACGGCACGCTGTCCGCGACCGGCACGCTGGCACCCGTTTTCACCACCAAGGCCGAGTTCAAGCTGGGCCCGAGCGTCTACGACGGCCTGCCGCTGACCGGCGGCGGCACCGTGCAACTTGCGGGCTCGCGGATTCTGCCGAGCCGCGCGAACCTGTCGGTGGCGGGCAACCAGGTGGATCTGCAGGGCAGCTTCGGCGCACGCGGCGACCGCTTGCGCTTTCATATCGACGCACCGGCGCTCGAGCGCCTCGGCTTCGGCCTCGCCGGGCTCGTCGCCGCCGACGGCGACCTGACCGGCTCATTCGAGCATCCGAACGTGGTGCTGAACTACAAGGCCGACAGCGTCGTGTTGAGCAGCAACCGCATCGGCCATGCGGAAGGTCATGCCGAACTACGCGACGGCGCGAACGGCGCGCTCGTCTTCACGACGGACGCACGCAACGTAAGCGCGGGCGGCGTCGATCTCACCACGCTCACCGCGCGTCTGACCGGCACGCGCGCCAGTCATTCGCTCGAAGCCGCGGCTACCGGCAAGCTGCAGGATCGCCCACTGGATCTGACGCTCGCGGCCAACGGCAAGCTTACCGAGGCGCGCGACGGCACCCGCTGGGACGGCACGGTGACGCGTCTGCAAAACCGCGGCACGCCCGCTTTGAATCTCGAGTCGCCGCTTGCCGTGAGCGCCGGGCCGCGCCGGCTGACGCTCGGCGCGACACGGCTCACGCTAGAAGGCGCGGTGTTGAGCCTGAAGTCATTCTCTTTCGACCACGGCAAGGCTCAGTCGGCGGGCAGCCTGACCGGCATTTCCGTGGCGCGTCTGCAGGACTTGCGGCGCGAGATCACCGGCACGCCGCCGGCCGTCAAGACCGATCTCATATTCGACGGCGACTGGGACTTCGCGCTCGGCAGCACGGCGAGCGGCCATATCCAGTTGCAGCGCCGCAGCGGCGACGTCACGGTCGAGATCGGCCGCGGGCTGGCGTCGCTGGGTATTTCGGATATCTCCGCGCGCGCCGAGTTCAGCGGCGGCAATCGCCTGAACGCGACGGTGCATGCGCAGGCGAGCCGCATCGGCGTGATCGACGCCGATGCGCACACCACGCTGGTTGCGCGCGACGGCTTCCTCACCGTCAACGAGGAGGGTGCGCTCACCGGCAATGTCAACGCGAATGTGCCGTCGCTGAAAACGACCGGCGGGCTGTTCGGGCCGAGCTATCTGCTCGACGGCCACATCGCGTTGAAGCTCGCGCTCGGCGGCACCGTCGCCAAGCCTAACCTGACGGGCTCGCTGCTCGGCGACGAGCTCTCCGCCACGCTCGTCGACCAGGGTGTGCAGTTGAAGGACGGCATCGTGCGGGTCGCGCTGTCGCACAACCTCGTCGAGTTCCAGCAGGTCGAGTTCCACGGCGCGAGCGGCACCTTGCGCGCAACCGGCCGGGTACGTCTGGACGGCGCGGAACCGGACCTGACTGCGAGCATCGTCGCAGACAAACTCGAACTCTTTGCCGCGCCGGATCGTAATCTGTCGCTCACGGGCAGCGCCAGCGTCGCCAACGCCGGCGCGCAAGGCGGTATGGCGATCAACGGCAAATTCGTCGTCGACCACGCGCTGTTCGACATGCCGGAGCAATCCGCGCCCAAGCTCGGCGACGACGTGGTGGTCGTACGCCCGGACGGCACGGTGGCGGGCGAGCGGCCGCGGCCGGTGCCGGGCAGCAATAAGCCGATCGGTCCGTTTGCACCGCGCGCGAACATCGACATCAACCTTGGCAACAACTTCCGGTTTCGCGGACAAGGGGCCGACCTCGGCCTGACCGGCACGATTACGGCGATGAGCGCGCCGAATCTGCCGCTGCGCGCGGTCGGCAACGTGCGCGTGACGCAGGGCTCGACCTACACCACATTCGGCCGCAAGCTCAATATCGAAAACGGCTTCTTCACGTTTAACGGACCGGTCGCCAACCCCGGCATCAATATCCTGGCGATGCGCCGCAATCAGCAGGTGGAGGCGGGCGTCTCGGTTACGGGCACCGTGAACTTCCCGGTCGCGAAGCTCGTGTCGGAGCCGAACGTGCCGGATACCGAAAAGCTCTCGTGGCTGCTCTTTGGCCATGGCACCGATCAGGGCAACAACCTTGGCCAGCAGAGCACGATGACCACCGCGCTCGCGTTGCTCGGTAGCGCGAGCGGCAAGCGGATTGCGCAGACCTTCGGTCTCGACGAGTTCTCGATTGGCCGCAGCGAAGTCGGATTGACCGATCCGCAGGTCGTGATGGTGTCGAAGGCGATCAACGAATGGCTCGTGATCGGCTATGAGCAGGGGTTGCAGTCGGCGAGCAACGCGGTCAAGGCGACCGTCAACCTGACGCGCTACTGGTCCGTCGCGGCCTATGGCGGCACGTTCGACGGAATCGAGTTGCTTTATACGCGGCGCTATGACCGGATCAAGTGGTGGTGATGTTCTTCTGGCCGCTCGCGCTGTCCTGAAGAACGCCATGCCTCGCCCATAGAAAAGCAGGCGAAAAAAAACGGCACGCCTTTTACAGCGTGCCGTTTTGCTTGTTGCAGCTAACCGTGCGTGTGCGCTCGCGCGTTACTTCACGCGCATGCCCGGCTTGGCGCCGCTGTGCGGCTCGAGCACGTAGAGGCCAGGTTCGGCTTTCTCGTCGGCCGCCGACGCCGCCAGCACCATGCCTTCCGACAGGCCGAACTTCATTTTGCGCGGTGCGAGGTTCGCGACCATCACCGTAAGCTTGCCGATCAGTTGCTCCGGCTGATACGCGGACTTGATGCCGGAGAAGACGTTGCGCGTTTTCCCTTCGCCGACGTCCAGCGTGAGTTGCAGCAGCTTGTCCGAACCTTCGACCGCCTTGCAGTCGACGATCTTTGCGACACGCAGATCGATCTTCGCGAAGTCGTCGATCGAGATGACTTCGGGCGTGACGTCCTTGTCGTCCTTGTCCGCGGCGGCGGTCTTTGCCGCTTTCGACTTCGCCTTCGCGTCCGCGGCCGGCGCACCCGTTTCCGGCGTGGCTTGCAGCGAGTCGCGATTGGCCGCCAGCAAGGCTTCGATCTGCTTCGGGTCGACGCGCGTCATCAGATGCTTGTACGCGTTGATCGGACGCGCCGAACTGAGCGGTACGTTGGCGTCGGCCCATACGAGCGGCTCGATGCCGAGGAACGCTTCGACCGCTTCCGCGAGCTTCGGCAGCACGGGCTTGAGCGCAAGCGACAGCAGGCGGAACGCCTCGATGCTCACGCTGCAGGTTTCGTGCAGCGCGACGGCATTGGCCGGGTCCTTCGCCTGATCCCAGGGCTTGGCCGTGTCGACGTAAGCGTTCACCGCATCGGCCAGATCCATGGTGTGACGCAGCGCGCGGTTGTACTCGCGCGCTTCGTAGTTCGCGGCGATTTGCGGCACGGCGGCGCGCAGCGACGCGAGCAGCGGGTGCTGCATCGCGCTGTCCTGCACGCGGCCGTCGAAGCGCTTGATCAGGAAGCCGGCGGCGCGGCTCGCAATGTTCACGTACTTGCCGACCAGATCACTGTTCACGCGCGCCTGGAAGTCGTCGAGATTCAGGTCGAGGTCTTCCATCGTGCTGTTCAGCTTGGCCGCGAAGTAATAGCGCAGCCATTCCGGGTTCAGGCCGGTGTCGATCACGCTTTGCGCGGTGATGAAAGTGCCGCGCGACTTCGACATTTTCGCGCCGTCCACGGTCAGGAAGCCGTGCGCGAACACGTTGGTCGGCGTGCGGTGGCCCGAAAATTCGAGCATGGCCGGCCAGAACAACGTGTGGAAATACAGAATGTCTTTGCCGATAAAGTGATACTGCTCAGCCTTCGAGCCCGGGCGAACCCACGCGTCGAAGTCGAGCCCGCGCTTTTCGGCGAGGTTCTTGAAGCTCGCGTAGTAGCCGACCGGCGCATCCAGCCACACGTAGAAGTATTTGCCCGGCGCGCCTGGGATCTCGAAGCCGAAATACGGTGCGTCACGCGAAATATCCCAGTCGGCGAGCTTGGCTTCACCGGCGTCGCCCAGCCACTCGCGCATCTTGTTGGTCGCTTCCGGCTGGGCGAGGCCGCCCACCCACGCGCGCAGGAAGTTCTCGCAGCGCGGGTCGGACAGGCGGAAGAAGTAATGCGTCGATGTTTTGCGAATCGGCGTGGCGCCCGACACCACCGAGTACGGATTGACGAGTTCGGTGGGCTGATAGGTCGAGCCGCACACTTCGCAGCTGTCGCCGTACTGGTCTTTCGCGCCGCACTTCGGGCATTCGCCCTTGATGAAGCGGTCCGGCAAGAACATTTCCTTGACCGGGTCGTACGCCTGTTCGATCTCGCGCGCGTCGATCAAGCCTGCTTCCTTCAGCGCGAGATAGACGTTCTCGCTCAGGACGCGGTTCTCTTCGGAATCGGTCGAATAATAGTTGTCGAACGAGATGCCGAAGCTGTCGAAGTCGCGCTTGTGCTCCTGCCAGACGCGGTCGATCAGGTGCTTCGGCGTCAAACCTTCCAGTTCCGCGCGCAGCATGACCGGCGTGCCGTGCGTGTCGTCGGCGCCCACGTAATAGACCTCGTGCCCGTGCATTCGCAGCGTGCGGACCCAGATGTCCGTCTGGATATATTCGACCAGATGGCCAATATGAATTTGCCCGTTCGCATAAGGAAGGGCCGACGTGACGAGAATCTGGCGGCGGGCCGACGGCGCGCCTGCAGTGAGATCGGTTGCGGGTGCTGACATAAGGATGGTGGGAGCCTGCGGTGGGACGAAAGGTCGATTCTAGCAGGGCAGACGCCCGCGGGCGCGGGCCCGCGCGGGCGCGCAGCTTGCCGCGCTGCATTGGGCACTGCGAAAAGCGAGCGCCCAAAAAAAACCGGGGCGATTAACCCCGGAGCAACAACGACAAGAGGAGAATGGTGACGCGGCGGCTTCGCCAGCCACGTACCGTAAAGACAGACAGCGGAATTTCGGGAGAGTTCGAAATTTTTTCGCCCTCGTGAAAGATTTCCCGCGCTGCATTTCTTACGGCTCGATCAGCATCAGGCCGCCGGCCACGCGATAAGCGAACCGGCGACGCCGGTCAGCCCGGCAGGCCGGTGCTGCGCGCCTCCGGCCCCTAATTTCCCTTTGCGGTCGCGGGTTACCGTTATTGCGTGGTGTGCTGAGCCGTGGCGCGCAGATAGATTTCCACGCGACGGTTTGCTGCACGGCCGGCTTCGGTGTTGTTGTCGGCGATCGGCTGGTTCTGGCCCATGCCTTGTGCCGACAAACGCTGCGGCGCGACGCCGCGTTGCGCCAGGAAGCCCGTCACGCTTTGCGCGCGATTGACCGACAGCGTCTGGTTATACGCCGGCTGACCGGTGCTGTCCGTGTAGCCGATTACTTGCGCGATCACTTCCGGGTTCTGCTGCAGCGTTTGCGTCAGCTGATCCAGCACCGGCGCGAACGACGGCTTGATCGCATAGCTGTTGGTGTCGAACGTGACCGAGCTCGGAATGTTCAGCTTGAGCGAGCCGTCCGGCTGCTCGGTGATCTGCGTGCCGGTGCCCTTGGTGGCGCCCGACAGCTTGTTGTGAATGGATTGCCAGTTGTAGCCGGTGATGCCGCCCACCGCTGCGCCGACACCGGCGCCAATCGCCGCGCCCTTGCCGCCGCCGAAAATGGCGCCCAGCGCCGCGCCGGTGCCGGCGCCTACGCCCGTACCCACGGCCGTGTTAGTGCCCTGTTGGCTGGCGCAACCTGCCAGCAAGGAGCCGGAAACGGCGAGAACGGCGAGGCGAGTCATGATTTTTGCATTCATTTCTGATTCCTTTCGAGTAAAGCGAATGACGCGAATAAAGCGCGCGAATAACACGCGCGGGTGAAGCGTCCGTGGCGCTAGAGCCTGCGTGGCGAACGTCACGGCACCAGAACAGACTGCTCGACAATACGGACAAGCCGAGGGGGCCACGCGAGCGAGGCGTAAAGACCAAACGCGTTCTTCAGTCCCGGTCCGACAATGAAGAAGGGTCTTCCGGCAGCGCTCGACGTGAGCCACTACAATAAAGCCTGGCGTACGCAGCGATGCGGCCCCATGGCGGTCCGCCGGCCCAAAGGGTGCCCGGCACGCCTGGTTTTCGCAATGCTGTCTAACAATTTCTTGCAATTCCGGCGCGTGGCGTGACTTCGATTCCGCTGCGCTGCATGTGTTCCCTTGGAGTGTCAATGAGTATCGATCGGGCTTTGGTCGACGCTGCCCTCGCAGCCGTCACTGACCCCAACACCGGCCGGCCGTATGCCGCTGCCAGGAACATTAAAAACGTCGCCGTGGAGGGTGACACGGTTAGCGTCGCGGTGGTACTCGGCTATCCGGCCATGCGCCAGTTCGAGGCGATCCGCAAGCAGTTTGCCGACGCGTTGCAGGCCGTGCCAGGCGTGGTGCAGACGCACATCCAGTTGTCGCAGGAAATCGCCGCGCACACGGTGCAGCGCGGCGTGAAACTCTTGCCGAACGTTAAAAATATCGTGGCCGTCGCGTCGGGCAAGGGTGGCGTCGGCAAGAGCACGACCGCCGTGAACCTCGCGCTGGCGCTTGCGAGCGAGGGTGCGTCGGTCGGCATACTCGACGCCGATATCTACGGACCCTCGCTGCCCCTGATGCTGGGCATCGAAGGGCGCCCCGAATCGCCGGACGAAAAGACCATGAACCCGATGACGGGCCACGGTCTGCAGGCCAACTCCATCGGCTTTCTGATCGAGCAGGACAACCCGATGGTGTGGCGCGGCCCGATGGCCACGTCGGCGCTCGAACAGCTGCTGCGGCAGACCAACTGGCGCGATCTCGATTACCTGATCGTCGATATGCCGCCGGGCACCGGGGACATCCAGTTGACGCTGTCACAACGCGTGCCCGTGACCGGCGCCGTGATCGTCACCACGCCGCAGGACATTGCGCTGCTCGACGCCCGCAAGGGCCTGAAAATGTTCGAGAAAGTCGGCATTCCGATTCTCGGCATCGTCGAGAATATGGCGATGCATATCTGCTCGAACTGCGGCCACGAAGAGCATATCTTCGGCTCGGGCGGCGGCGAGCGCATGGGCAAGGAATATGGCGTCGACGTGCTCGGCAGTCTGCCGCTCGACATTGCGATCCGCGAGCAGGCCGACTCCGGCCGTCCGACGGTAGTGGCTGATCCGCAAGGGCGCATCGCGGAGATTTACCGCACCATCGCGCGCAAGGTGGCGGTTCATATCGCCGAGCGTGCCCGCGACATGACTTCCAAATTTCCCAACATCGTCGTGCAGAACACCTGACGAGCCGTTCAAACGACGGTTGGAAGGGGGGCCCAGGCGTCTATTCGCGCCTGGTCTCGCGGTATCATGTCGACTTCACAGGTTCGGCTCGGCGACCGCAGGGGCGGCTGCCAGCCGGCACGAGGATCGCATGGGAAAACGAATCGACTGGCAGGCGGTGCATGCCTTCATCGTCCTGACTGCCAGCAGTATGCTGTTATGCGGCTGCAGCGCCTTCCTGAGACCACAGGAAAAGCGCGCCGACGCGCAGTTGCTGCCCACCGTGGGCAATCAGGCGCGAGGCCTCGTTACGTTCATCGAACGCTCGGACGGCGTGCAGGTCACCTACAATCTCGCGGGCCTGCCGGCCAACAGCGATCACGCGCTGCAAGTTCACGAGCGCGGCGACTGCAATGCCACCGACGGCTCCAGCGCCGGCCAGGTGTTCTCGCCGGCTGCCGAGCGTCTGAAAGCGGGCGCGCGCGTCGAAGGCGATCTCGGCAACATTCATGCGGACGCGAACGGCGTGGCGACCGGCTTCATCGTCGCTCCGGACGTTTCGCTCGACGGTATCCGTTCGGTTCTGCAACGCGCGGTGCTGCTGCATCACGACGCAACCGATCCCTACGCGTATCCGCCGCATGGTGCGGGTCCCGCGCTTGCGTGCGGTCTGATCCGTCAATGAGCAATAACCGCGTGGTTGGCCTGTTGCTCCTACCTGTGGCCGAGCGGCCAGAAGCGGACCAGGAGCAGACGAAAGCAGCCCAAAGCAGACCAAAGCAGACCCAAGCGGCTTCCCAGCGCTCAGCAGTGGCCCCCATGTGCGGCAGCATCCTCGTGATCGCGTAAAATAAGCGCCTTTCGCGGCGGCGGCCGGCCGGCGTCATCGCCAATGCTGCCCCGGGCAGCTTCTTGCGGGCGCACCGGCAAAAGCCGGTCCTAAGAAGTGGGACAACCGGTCGCAACGTGCCCGGCACGCGCCGGGTTGTTATCCGTCACACACCTGTTATTCACGTCGAGCAGCGTTCACCTATGACCATCAAATCCGACAAGTGGATCCGGCGCATGGCCGAGTCGCACAAAATGATCGAGCCGTTCGTGCCCGATCAGGTTCGCGTCTCCGAAGACGGCCGGAAGATTGTCAGTTACGGCACATCGAGCTACGGCTACGACATTCGCTGCGCCGACGAATTCAAGATCTTCACGAACATCAACTCGACCATTGTCGACCCGAAAAATTTCGACGAGAAATCGTTCGTGGACTTCAAGGGCGACGTCTGCATCATCCCGCCTAATTCGTTCGCGCTCGCTCGCACGGTCGAGTATTTCCGCATTCCGCGCTCGGTGCTGACCGTGTGTCTCGGCAAGTCCACTTACGCGCGCTGCGGCATCATCGTGAACGTCACGCCGTTCGAGCCGGAATGGGAAGGTCACGTCACGCTCGAATTCTCGAATACGACACCTTTGCCTGCGAAAATCTACGCGAACGAAGGCGTCGCCCAGGTGCTGTTTTTCGAAAGCGACGAGATTTGTGAAACGTCGTACGCGGATCGCGGCGGCAAATATCAAGGACAGCACGGGGTCACGTTGCCGAAGACGTGACGTCGGCAGTGCATTGACCCACCAGGTACACAGGGTGACCGCTGCAATCTATCCAGTGCAGCGGTCGTTCTTTTTGGAGAATCGCCCATGAAGTTCCGTTTTCCCGTCGTCATCATCGACGAAGATTTCCGCTCCGAGAACATCTCGGGTTCCGGCATTCGGGCTTTGGCCGAAGCAATCGAGAAAGAAGGCGCGGAAGTGCTCGGGTTGACGAGCTACGGCGATCTGACTTCGTTCGCGCAGCAGTCGAGCCGCGCGTCGTGCTTCATCCTTTCGATCGACGACGACGAACTGCTGCCCTACGTCGAAAACGTCGTGGTCGAAGGGGAAACGCCGGAACTGGCG
Source organism: Paraburkholderia kirstenboschensis (assembly GCF_904848585.1). Lineage (GTDB taxonomy): Bacteria > Pseudomonadota > Gammaproteobacteria > Burkholderiales > Burkholderiaceae > Paraburkholderia > Paraburkholderia kirstenboschensis. Next base: position 68,813 of record NZ_CAJHCR010000006.1, on the reverse strand, counting down.
GCCGCCATCGTCGCGCTGCGCGCGTTCGTGACGGAAGTGCGCCGCCGCAACGCCGACATTCCGATCTTCCTGTACGGCGAAACGCGTACTTCTCGCCACTTGCCGAACGACATCCTGCGTGAATTGCACGGCTTCATCCACATGTTCGAGGACACGCCGGAGTTCGTCGCGCGCCATATCATCCGCGAAACGAAGGTTTATCTGGATTCGCTCGCGCCGCCGTTCTTCAAGGAACTGGTGCAGTACGCCGAAGAAGGCTCGTACTCGTGGCACTGTCCGGGGCACTCGGGGGGCGTCGCGTTCCTGAAGAGCCCGCTCGGTCAGATGTTCCATCAGTTCTTCGGCGAGAACATGCTGCGCGCGGACGTCTGCAACGCCGTCGACGAACTCGGGCAACTGCTCGATCACACCGGCCCCGTTGCGGCTTCCGAGCGCAACGCCGCGCGCATCTTCAGCGCGGACCATGTGTTCTTCGTGACCAACGGCACGTCGACCTCGAACAAGATCGTCTGGCACGGCACGGTCGCGCCGGGCGACATCGTGCTGGTGGACCGCAACTGCCACAAGTCGATCCTGCACGCGATCACGATGACCGGCGCGATTCCGGTGTTCCTCACGCCGACGCGCAACAACTTCGGCATCATCGGTCCGATTCCGCGTTCGGAGTTCGAGCCGGAAAACATCCGCAAGAAGATCGAGGCGAATCCGTTCGCCCGCGAAGCGCTCGCGAAGAACCCGAACCTGAAGCCGCGCATTCTGACGATCACCCAAAGCACGTACGACGGCGTGATCTACAACGTCGAGATGATCAAGGAAATGTTGGGCGAATGGCTCGACACGCTCCACTTCGACGAAGCGTGGCTGCCGCATGCCGAATTCCACGAGTTCTATCAGGACATGCACGCGATCGGCGCGGGCCGTCCGCGCATCGGCGCAATGGTCTTTGCCACGCACTCCACGCACAAGCTGCTGGCCGGCATCTCGCAGGCTTCGCAGATCGTCGTGCAGGATTCGAAGAACAGCCGCTTCGACAAGCACCGCTTCAACGAGGCGTATCTGATGCATACGTCGACGAGCCCGCAATACGCGATCATCGCGTCGTGCGATGTGGCCGCGGCCATGATGGAAGCGCCCGGCGGCACAGCTCTGGTCGAAGAGTCGATTGCGGAAGCGCTGGACTTCCGCCGTGCTATGACCAAGGTCGATACGGAATACGGCGACGACTGGTTCTTCAAGGTCTGGGGCCCGGACCAGTTCGCCGACGAAGGCATCGGTTCGCGCGAAGACTGGATGCTTCGCCCGAACGATTCGTGGCACGGTTTCGGACCGCTTGCCGAAGGCTTCAACATGCTCGATCCGATCAAGGCGACTATCGTCACGCCGGGTCTGGACATGGACGGCGGTTTCGGCGAGACGGGCATTCCGGCCGCGATCGTGACCAAGTATCTGGCCGAGCACGGCATCATCGTCGAGAAGACCGGGCTGTATTCGTTCTTCATCATGTTCACGATCGGCATCACGAAGGGCCGCTGGAATTCGATGGTGACCGAACTCCAGCAGTTCAAGGACGACTACGACAACAACCAGCCGTTGTGGCGCGTGTTGCCGGACTTCGTCGCGCTGCATCCGACGTATGAGCGCGTCGGTTTGCGCGACCTGTGCCAGCAGATCCACAGCGTCTACCGCGCGAACGACATTGCGCGGCTCACGACCGAGATGTACCTGTCGAGCATGGAACCGGCGATGAAGCCGTCCGACGCGTTCGCGAAGCTCGCGCACCGTGAGATCGACCGCGTGCCCATCGACGAACTCGAAGGCCGCGTCACGTCGATTCTGTTGACGCCGTATCCGCCGGGCATTCCGCTGCTCATTCCGGGCGAGCGCTTTAACAAGACCATCGTCAACTATCTGCGTTTCGCGCGTGAATTCAACGAGCGTTTCCCGGGTTTCCACACGGACATTCACGGTCTCGTCGGCGAGATGATCAACGGACGCATCGAATATTTCGTCGATTGCGTGCGCGTCTGACAATGCGCTTCATGACGTTCCTCGGAAGCAACCGAGGCTTGCGGCGCCGGTTGCGCGCGCCGGCTTCGGTGCGCGCGGCACAGAGCGCACTTGTGCGTGCACTTGCAGGCGCGCTGATGCGTACGTTCACGTGCGCACTGCTAATCGGTGTCGCGCCGCTCGCCGCGCGCGCTGAAGTCGCCGCAGCCGATCCGATCGACGCGGCGATGCGCACGTGTCTGGCACGCAGCGATATGTCGTCGACGGCGGGGCAGGTGCAGTGCATGGAGACTGCGCGCATCGGCTGGAAGACCGCTTTGGACAACGCATGGCAGCAGTTGCAGCCGGAGTTGCCGCCGGCGCGGCGCAAGGAGTGGCAGAAGAGTCAGGCGAGCTGGCAGGCTTCACGTGATGCCGAAACGCAACTGCTCGCGGCGGTGTTCGCCACCACGCGCGGCACGATGTATGTGCTCGCCGAAGCCGATATGCAATTGCAGCCGGTGCGTGACCGGGCGCTCGCGCTGCGCAGCGCGGTGGCGAAGGCGAGTGCCGGCGGCGGCGATCCTGCGGGCCGTCCGCGTGCTTGCCGTGCGGACGCGCGCTGCGAACACGCGATGTTCGACCTGAATCGCTACTATCGCCGTCTGCACGCAAAGATGCCGGCGCGCTCGCGTCCCACGCTGACGCGCGCACAAAAGGCGTGGACCGCCTACCTGAACGCGACCACGCCGCTCGTCGACGAGCGCGGCCGCATCGACATCATCGGTGCGCGTGTGGCGACGCTCAAGCGTTTGTCGGAAACGGTCGGCAACGACTAGACCTGCGAGCAGGCAGGCGCTGCCTCATCGAGAGGTTCAGGTCAGCGCGTAGCTTTCGCCTTGCGGGTCGGGCAGCGCGACCGCGGGTTCGCCGCGCAGATCGCACAGTGCGTCTTCAATGATGAGGGACATGGTGTGCAGCGCGAGGTCGTTGTCGTCGGTGCCGAACGGCTCCTCGATTTGCGACGCGATCGCTTCGTGCGCCATGAAGGTGTACGCAACGAACACCGCGAACACCGGCGTAAAAATGCCGATGCTGTCGACGAGTCCAAACGGCAGCGACGCGCAAAAGAAATACACCGTGCGGTGAATCATCACCGAGTAGGCAAACGGCAACGGCGTCGACACGATGCGCTCGCATCCGCCGATCACATCCGACAAGCCATTCAGATTCCGGTCGAACGCGAGTACACCCATCGGATCGATCGAGCCGTTTTGCGCCTGGCGCTGCACCCATTCGCCGAGAACCAGCATTAGCGTCGCCGGTTTGTAGCGCGACGCCATAACGCGTTCGAACAACGCAGGCGGCAGGCGTGCGGCGAGGTCGTCGCGCGGATCGCTTCTGCGAAGCTGATGGCGCAGCGCGTGCGGCAACGCGCCCAACGCGGCGCAAAACTCGGCCACTTCTTCTTTCGGCAACTGCGAGGTTCGCAAGGTCAGCGCCTGGCGAGTAAGCGAACGCGCGTCATTCAACAATTGGCCCCAGAGCTTGCGCGCTTCCCACCAGCGGTCATAACTGGCGTTGTTGCGAAAGCCGAGAAATACCGCGAGAGCGATGCCGATGAGCGAGAACGGCGCAGTCGTGTTGAGGTTCAGCGAGATTGGCAGCAGATGATCGTGCGCTGCGACCGCAATGACCGAGATCGCGAAAATGAGGAAGAGCCGGGGAAGCAACTGCGGAAGCACCGAGCCGCGCCAGGCGAGCAGCATGCGGAACCAATGGAGATGCGGACGGATGATCATCGGTGTGCTTTGCCGTGAGCGATGGAGTTTCTATTATCGCTTGTTGTCCGGGTCGCGCTATTGAAGCGCGTACTCGCACAGGCAATGCTTCTGTCCGCATTTTCAGGAGATGTATGAAGGCCACGCCGTAGCGTGGCCTTCGTACAGACATCAATCGCGCGCCGATGAAGCCGCGCCGTGACTGAGCCAGTCGAGCACCGCGGTCGCGTCGTCGTCGGCGCCTTGACGTGCTTTTGCCACCGTCTCCGCGACGTCCGCGCTCGGCACCGCGCGACGAATTGCCACGCCGACCGCGAGAATGTCGATCATCACCAGATGCAGAATCCGCGAAATCATGGAGAGTTGCGACTCGCGAATTTCGATGTGATCGGTTTCGAGCGCGACCGTCGCGCGCTTGGCGAGCGGCGTGTTGCTCGACGTGATCGCGATCACCTTCGCGCCTGCCTGCATCGCTACGTCGAGCACGCGCAGCAGTTCGGGCGCGCGGCCCGACTTCGACACGGCGACGATCACGTCGCCCTTGCCGAGCAACGCAGCCGAAGCGGCCTGCATGTATAGATCGCCATAGGCAATGGTCGGAATGCCGAAGCGGAAAAACTTGTAGTGCGCGTCCTGCGCGACGATGTTCGAATTGCCGAGTCCGTAGAACTCGATGCGCCGTGCGCCGTTCAACAGATCGATCGCGCGTTCCACCTGGTCGAAGTTCAGATGCTCGCGCAATTGCAGAATGGCCGACACGGTGTTGTCGAGCACCTTCGCGCCGAAGTCCGTCGCCGTATCGCCGAGATGCACCTGGCTGTGGCTCACCGGAATCGTGCCGGTCAAACCGGTCGCAAGCTTCAGCTTGAAGTCCGACAAACCCTGGCAACCGAGCGAGCGGCAAAAGCGGATCACGGTCGGCTGACTCACGTCGGCCTTGCGGGCAATGTCCACGATCGGGTCGTTGATGATCGAGCGCGGATGGTTCAGCGCGAGATCGGCGACGCGTCGCTCGGCGGGCGTCAGCGCGTCGCGCATCTGCCGGATCCGCTCGAATACCGCCGACGAACTGCCGCCCGCGCGATTCGACAACTGCTCGGCGAGGATCGCGGACACGCCGAGAAACGCCGGATATTCCGCGGTGATCACGTAAGTCGGCACGTTCTGCAAATAGGCCTCGAAGCGGCCTTTCGCCTCGAAGCGTTTGCGAAACGACGAGCGCGCAAAGAACTCGCCGAGCCGCGGTACGACGCCGCCGCCGATATAGATGCCGCCGAGCGCGCCGAGCGTCACGGCGATATTGCCCGCGAAGGTGCCGAGAATGCCGCAGAACACGTCGACGGATTCAGCCGCGAGCGGCTCGCCGTCCAACGCGCGTTTGACGATCTCGACAGTGTCGACGTTTGCCGCTACGCGCTTCTTGTCGCGGCCCGCCAGCGCACGGTAGATCACTTCGATGCCGGGCCCCGCGGCCACGCGTTCGAACGATACATGCGACCATTTCTTGCGCGCGTATTGCAGCACGATGTCTTCGCGCTCGTCGGCCGGCGCGAACGTGGCGTGACCGCCTTCGCTGCCGAGCGCAATCCAGCGGTCGTCGGCAGGAATCAGGCCCGAGACACCCATACCGGTGCCCGGACCGAGCAGGCCGATCACGCTGTTCGGGCGGCGCGTACCGCCGCCGACCTGCACGCGTTGCGCATCCGTCAGGCCGGGCAGGGCCATGGCGAGCGCGGTGAAGTCGTTCACGACGAGCAGCGTGTCGAAGCCGAGCGCACGGCGCGTGGCTTCGATTGAAAAGCTCCAGTCGTGATTCGTCATGCTGACCTGATCGCCGTCGACCGGGTTCGCAATCGCAATCGCCGCGTGATTCACGCGGCCGATCTTCGTGTCCTTCAGATACTTCTTGATAACTTCAGCGACGCCGGGGTAATCCGCGCACGGGTAGACGTGCACCGAGCCGATCTCGCCCGGTCCGGTTTCCAGCGCAAAGCGCGCATTCGTGCCGCCGATGTCGGCCAGCAGCCTCGGTCCATCGGCGTGCTGGCCCGCGCCCGGAGCAGCCTTAGTTTGCACACCAGTAGACATCGAGTCTCACTCCCTTGTCGTTCGCCAACTGCGAGATGGCATTTTTTTGTAGCGAAGATGCGGCGGCGTTCAGCACGTCCATCTTGCGCGGTCCGGCAATCAGCAAAAACAGGTGCTTCACTTCTTTGAGCGCCGAGAGCGACCAGCTCACGCGCGCATGCGGCGCGCTGCCGGGATGAACGGCGACGAAGCGCTCAGTCGTGCTAATGGCGTAATCCCATTCGGGCGCATCGGCGAAGATCGACGCGGTGTGGCCGTCTTCGCCCATGCCGAGAATCGCGACGTCGGGCACGCTGGCGAAACGCGGGTCGGCGTTCAGCGCGGCGACATGGGAGTGCAGATCCTGCGTGGTGTCGACGAGCGGCCAGAACGTCGCGTTCTTCGCGGCGTTCTGCAGCAACGTGGCGTGCACGAGTTGCGAGTTGCTTGCGCTGTCCGTCTCAGGCACCCAGCGGTCGTCGACGAGTGTCACCGCGATGCGCGGCCAGTCGAAGCTTTGGGTGGATAACGTCTGCAGGAACGGGCGCGGACTGCTGCCGCCGGACACGGCGAGCAGGGCCGGGGGCGGGCCGGCTGTGGACGTACCGGCTGTGGACGCGCCGGATATACCGGCGTCTGACGTCGCCGTCTGTGCGGCCAGCGATGCATGTAACGCGTCGCCAACGGCCTTCGCCAACGCGTCGGATTGGGCGCGTTGATCGTCGAAAGCGTGTAGCTCGATCACTTCTCCTCCGTGCTGCTTTTTTGTTAGAGCTGCGAAAATCCGCCGCGAATCAGTTCTCTTCTTCGAGCCAGCAGGTGCCGTGCTGCGCGAGCATCGCGCTCGCGGCGGCAGGACCCCATGTGCCCGCAGCATAAGGCTTCGGCGGTTTGTTCGAAGCCTTCCATTCGTTCAGAATCGGTTCGACCCAGCGCCACGCGGCTTCCTGTTCGTCGCGCCGCACGAAGAGTGCGAGACGGCCGTTGATCACGTCGAGCAGCAGGCGTTGGTACGCTTCCATCTGCCCTTCGCGGAAGAACTGGTCGAACGCGAGATCCAGGTGGACGCTTGCGAGATTCATGCCTTCGCCGGGCTGCTTCGCGAGACAGTACAGACGAATGGTTTCGTTCGGCTGCAAGCGGATCACCAGACGATTGGCGCCGGCGCGCAACGCCGAAACACCCAACGCCGAATGCGGCACCGCGCGAAAATTCACGACGATTTCCGCGACGCGGTCCGCAAGCCGTTTGCCCGTGCGCAGGAAAAACGGCACGCCGGCCCAACGCCAGTTTTCTATCTCGACTTTCAACGCAACGAAGGTTTCGGTCGTGCTGTTCGGCTTCACGCCCGGTTCCGTCGCATATGCGGGGACCGCGGTGCCGCGAATCACGCCCGAATGATACTGACCGCGCACCGCGACCTTGCCGATGTTCAGCGGATCGATTGGCTTCAGCGCGCGCAGTACGCGCAGCTTTTCGTCGCGCACCGAGTCGGAATCCATTGAATGCGGCGGTTCCATTGCGACGATCGAAAGCAGTTGCAGCAAATGGTTTTGCACCATGTCGCGCAGCGCGCCGGTATTGTCGTAGAAATCACCGCGCGCTTCGACACCGAGTTCCTCGGCGATCGTGATCTGAATGCTTTCCACCCACTCGCGACGCCACAGCGGCTCGAACAGCGCATTGCCGAAGCGCAGCGCCAGCAGGTTCTGCACGGGTTCTTTGCCGAGGTAGTGGTCGATACGGTAGATCTGTTCTTCAGCGAAGATTTCGCCGACCGCGTCGTTGATCGCATTCGACGACTTGAGGTCGTAGCCGAGCGGCTTTTCCAGCACGATGCGCGCGTTTTCGTTAAGGCCCACCGACGCGAGCGCGCGGCAGATCGGCACGAACAGCGACGGGCCGGTAGCCAGATAAAACACGCGGATGCCAGGCAGGTCTTTCACCGCATCGCGCAACAGGGCGAAGTCTTCCGGATTGCCCAGGTCGATCTTCACGAACTCGATGCGTTCGAGAAAGCTCGACCATGCCGTTTCGTCGACACCGTTCTTCGACACATGCGGCTTGACGTGCTCGTTGACCCATTGGATGTACTCGCCGCGATCCGCAGCATGGCGCGCCACCGCGACGATCTTGCCGCTGTCGGCCAGCATGCCGCCCGCACGGTGCGCTTCAAACAGTGCGGGGAGAATCTTGCGCATCGACAGATCGCCGGTTCCGCCGAAGAGAACGAAGGTGAAGCTTGAATCGGTTTCCATGAGTCTCCGTCGATGTCCTGGGGCCGCCGCGCTGACCGTTCACTGCTCGTGAAAAGGGCGACCGTAGTCCGATAAAATATTTTTTGACACTGAATTGTAGTTTAACTACAATCCAAATCAAGAGGTAGCGCTAATTCGATGAAAAAAGCGTGCGCTGTCAGGTCAGTTGCGCGTTTTCGCGAATCGGCAGGCGTCCCTGCATGTTAACGGACATTGCGTGCCGGCATAGGCCAGCCTGTCCCGGCAGCCGTTACGGAAAGCCGGGGGAGCGCGGGGCCGGCAAGCCGATTGCCTCGGTTGACGTGCAAGGCACCTCGAGTCTGCCGCGCGAAGCGGGCAGGCAAAAATCAAAAGAGGAGACAGTCAGTTGCATCCCGAACCACTCATCTCTTGAGCTTCCAGCGGCCGGACATCGGTCCGCCGGCACATGCCTCGCGCATGCGCCCGACCGTGCTCGATCGCCCAGTGTTTTGCCTGTTTGAACCAACCACAGCACCCTGGCGACATCAGGGGCCATTTGTTTTTTGTTCAGGTGTCTGGAGGAGATAAGCAATGAAATTTCGCGCGATCATGGGCGCTTTGTGCGCCGCAGGTCTGATGTGTGGCGTCTCGGCCGTGCAGGCTGCCGAGTCGGTCGAAGTGTTGCACTGGTGGACCTCGGGCGGCGAATCGAAAGCCGTCGGCGTCCTCAAGGACGACATGACGAAGCAGGGTTACACGTGGAAGGACTTTGCGGTTGCGGGTGGCGCGGGCGCGGCTGCCATGACGGCACTCAAGACGCAGGTGATCTCGGGCAACGCACCGAGCGCTGCGCAGATCAAGGGCCCGCTGATTCAGGACTGGGCTTCGCAAGGCGTGCTGGTGCCGATCGACTCCGTCGCCGGCGACTGGAAGAAGAATCTGCCGCCGGAAATCGACAAGATCATGCACGCGGACGGTCACTACGTCGCGGCGCCGTTCTCGGTGCATCGCGTGAACTGGCTGTACATCAACAAGGCAGCGCTCGACAAGGCAGGCGGCAAGGTGCCGACCACGTGGCCTGAATTCTTCGCGGTGGCCGACAAGATGAAGGCCGCAGGCATCCAGCCGATCGCGATGGGCGGGCAGCCGTGGCAAGACCTGACGCTGTGGGAAGACGTCGTTCTGTCGCAAGGCTCGGACTTCTACAAGAAGGCGCTGGTCGACCTCGACGAAAAGACGCTGACTTCAGACAAGATGGTTGGCGTGTTCGACACCGTCCGCAAGATCCAGGGTTACTTCGACGCGGGCCGCACGGGCCGTGACTGGAACCTTGCTACGGCAATGGTCATCAACGGCAAGGCCGGCATGCAGTTCATGGGCGACTGGGCGAAGGGCGAATTCGCCAACGCCGGCAAGAAGTCGGGCTCGGACTACGTGTGTGCCGCGGTGCCGGGCACGGAAAAGGCTTACACGTTCAACGTGGACTCGTTCGTGTTCTTCCAGCAGAAAGGTCAGAAGGCAGCAACGCCGGGTCAACTGGCGCTCGCAAAGACCATCATGTCGCCGGAATTCCAGGAGCAGTTCAGCCTGAACAAGGGTTCGATTCCGGTTCGTCTGGGCGTGTCGATGGCCAAGTTCGACGACTGCGCGAAGAAGTCGTACGCGGATGAACAGGTCGCGATCAAGTCGGGCGGCTATGTGCCGTCGCTCGCACACGGCATGGCTCAACCCGATGCAGCAGCCGGCGCGATCTCCGACGTGGTCACGAAGTTCATGAACTCGCAGCAGGATTCGAAGAGCGCGGTTGCGGCGCTCGCGAAGGCAGCGAAGACCAAGTAAGTGAAGTAGCGAAGCGGCGCGTCCGGGATCGGACGCGCCGCTTCGCGCCGCTGAGGGTGCTGGATCGCGTCGCGCGATGTGCGCTTTGCCCGACGCACGCCCCGATGCAAGCGGCTTCACCCTGGGTTTTATAGAGTCACACCTATGCCGTTGCGGCTTCGCGTTTGTCACGTTCTCACGTTGCCGGTTGGTCGTGTGCGTCGACGTGAGTGGCCGGGCGGTACAGTTTCAGCAGGAGTCGAGTAGTGACTGCTTCTATCAGCGGAAACGGGAAAACGGCTAGCGCCGCCCGCCGCGTGTCGCCCATGGCGGCCCTTGCCGATCGCTGGATTCCGAAGCTGGTGCTCGCACCCAGCGTCGTGATCAGCCTGGTATTCGTCTATGGTTTCATCGCCATTACGGGCTATCTGTCGCTGTCCAATTCGCGACTGATGCCTCGTTATGAATTTGTCGGTCTCGACCGTTATCGCGAACTGTTCGATAACGACGTGTTCTGGACGTCGGCAGCGAATCTCGGCTGGTTCGGCATCCCGTTCATCGGTATCTGTATCGGCCTCGGTCTCTTTCTCGCGATCCTGCTCGATCAGCAGATCCGCAATGAAGGCGCGCTGCGCGCCGTGTTCCTTTATCCGATGGCGCTGTCGTTCATCGTGACCGGCACGGCGTGGCAATGGATCATGACGCCGAGCATCGGCCTCGAAAAGGTGTTCCACGACTGGGGCTGGACGAGCTTCTCGTTCAGTTGGCTCGGCGATCCGGACAAGGCGATTTTCTGTGTCGTGATCGCGGCGGTGTGGCAATCCACCGGCTTCGTCATGGCGCTCTTCCTCGCGGGTCTGCGCGGTGTCGACGGTGAGATCTTCAAGGCCGCGCAGATGGACGGCGCGAACCTGCCCACCATCTACCGCAAGATTGTGATTCCGAGCATGCGTCCGGTGTTTTTCTCCGTGCTGCTGATTCTCTGCCATATCACGATCAAGACGTTCGACCTGGTCGTCGCGTTGACGGCGGGCGGTCCTGGCACGTCGTCGTCGCTGCCGGCTATTTTCATGTACACGTTTTCGTTCAATCGCGGGCAGCTCGGCGTCGGCGCGGCATCGTCGATGATGATGCTCGCAACCGTCGTGGCCGTGCTCGTGCCGCTCATGTATCTGGAATCGAGGAGCACCCGCAATGCAGCCTAAGATGACGATCAGCCGCGCCGTCATTTACGCGGCTCTGGTCCTGTTTGCTTTGTACTTCCTGTTTCCGCTGTACGTGATGCTGTCGACGTCGTTCAAGGACATCGACCAGTTGCGCACCGGCAACCTGCTTACGCCGCCTTCGCACTGGACCGTCGATCCGTGGATCAAGGCATGGAGCGGTGCGTGTACCGGCGTGCGTTGCGACGGCATGCAACCGTTCTTCATGAACTCGGTGCGCATGGTGATTCCGGCCGTGCTGATCTCGTCGATCGTCGGCGCGTTCAACGGTTATGTGCTCACGCACTGGCGTTTTCGCGGCGCCGATCCGATCTTCACGTTGCTGCTGGTCGGCTGCTTCATTCCGTTTCAGGCGATCCTTTTGCCGATGGCGCGTTTCGAAGGCTTTCTCGGCCTCTCGAACACCACAACCGGTCTGGTGGTCGTGCACGTGATCTACGGTATCGCGTTCACTACCATGTTCTTCCGCAACTTCTACGTCAGCATTCCGGCTGAACTCGTGAAGGCGGCGCGTATCGACGGCGCAGGTTTCTTCACGATTTTCACGAAGATTCTGCTGCCCGTGTCGCTGCCGATTTTCATGGTGTGCCTGATCTGGCAATTCACGCAGATCTGGAATGACTTCCTGTTCGGGATTGTGTTCTCCGGCGTGGATTCGATGCCGATCACGGTGGCGCTGAACAACCTCGTGAACACCTCGACCGGCGTGAAGGAATACAACGTGGACATGGCCGGCGCGATCATCGCGGCGTTGCCGACCTTGCTGGTCTACATCGTCGCCGGACGCTATTTCGTGCGCGGCCTGACGGCAGGCGCGGTGAAGGGCTGAACCCAGGCTAGACCAACCGAGCGCGGCGGCCGCTTCGTGCATGAAAGCACCAGGCGCCGCCGTCACCGACAAGACGTTTTCAAGCAGTACCAGAGACAAGAGGATTCACAGCATGGCAAGCCTTTCCATCCGTGACGTGTACAAGACTTACCCGAACGGGGTGCCGGTTCTGAAGGGTGTCAACATCGACATCGAAGACGGCCAGTTCCTGATTCTCGTCGGCGGTTCGGGCTGCGGTAAGTCGACGCTGCTCAACATGATCGCCGGTCTCGAAACCGTGACCAAGGGCGAGATTCAGATCGACGGCAAGACGGTGAACAACCTGTCGCCAAAAGATCGCGACATCGCGATGGTGTTCCAGTCATACGCGCTCTATCCGTCGATGACGGTGCGCGAGAACATCTCGTTCGGCCTGAACATTCGCAAGGTGCCGAAGCAGGAACAGGCGCAGATCGTCGATCGCGTGTCGAACACGCTGCAGATCACGCACCTGCTGGACCGCAAGCCCGGCCAGTTGTCCGGCGGCCAGCGCCAGCGCGTGGCAATGGGCCGTGCTCTCGCGCGTGACCCGGTGATGTTCCTGTTCGACGAACCGTTGTCGAACCTCGACGCCAAGCTGCGTATCGAAATGCGTTCGGAAATCAAGCTGCTGCATCAGCGCCTCGGCACGACGATCGTCTACGTGACGCACGATCAGATCGAAGCAATGACGCTCGGCGATCGTATCGCGGTGATGAAGGACGGCATCGTGCAGCAGTTCGGCGCGCCGCAGGAAATCTACGACTCGCCGTCGAACCTGTTCGTGGCCGGCTTTATCGGCGCACCGCCAATGAACTTCATTCAGGGCAAGCTCGTCGAGCAGGGCGCGGGCGTCGGCATCGAACTGGATACCGGCGTCACTCGCACGGCGCTGAATCTGCCGTTCGATTCGGCGAAGGTCAAGTCGCACGTCGGCCGTGAAGTGATTCTCGGCTTGCGCCCGGAACGCATCACCGATGCGCGCGGCGCGCACGGCGACCACGCCCGGCTGCAACAGATCGAAGTGAAGGTCGATGTGATCGAGCCGACCGGCCCGGACACGCTCGTGTTCGCGCAAGTCAACGGCAAGCGCGTGGTGAGCCGCGTGCACCCGGCTTCGAACCCGCAGCCGTTGACGAACACGACACTGCTGTTCGATACGTCGAAGGCGGTATTGTTCGATCCGTCGAATGAAGAGCGGATCGCCTGAGCCGGATCCGACCGCCGCTGTTGGTCCGAATGAAGAAAAGCCCCTTGTGTCGCGAGACGCAAGGGGCTTTTCCTTTCGCTGAAGCGCGTCAAGCGTCCGGTATGCGCAGATCCGGGTTGTTGCGCACGAGCTCCGTCACCCATTCGGTGAATGCGCGCAGCCGCGAACTCAGATTGCGGCGATGCGCGTAAAGGATGGACAGCGGTGTGCTGGGACTCGTGTAGTCGGTGAGGATTTCCTTGAGCACGCCGCTCTTGATGAGGTGCGCGACCATGAAGCGCGACGGCTGGATGATGCCGTGGCCGAGCGCGCCCGCGCGAATGTAGACGGAGCCGTCGTTCACCGCGAGCACGCTTTTCATCGCGACCTTTGCGATCTCGCCGTTCACTTCGTATTCGAACGGAAACGTCTTGCCGGTTCGCGCCGACACATAGTTGACCGCGCGGTGTCCGCTCAACTCGTCGAGCGTGGTGGGCGTGCCGTATTTCTCCAGATACGCCGGCGACGCGCACGTGACGATCCGCGCCTGGCCGATACGCCGCGCGACGAGACTCGACTCTTCCGGCGTGCCCATGCGGATCACGCAATCCACCGCGTCCTGGATCAGGTCGATGTTGCGGTCGGCGAGACCGAGCCGCACGTCGATTTCGGGGTAGCGCTGGTAGAAATCGTCGAGCGCGGGCAACAGCAGCGCGCGGGCGAGCGTGCCGGACGTATCGACGCGAATCGTGCCCACCGGATTTTCGCGCTTGTTCGACAGCGACGACTCTGCGTCGGCGACCTCGGCCAGAATGCGCACACAGCGGTCGTAAAAGAGCGCGCCGTCTTCGGTAACGCTGACCTGGCGCGTCGAGCGGTTCAACAGCCGTACGCCGACGTGTTCTTCCAGCGCCTGAATCGTCCGGCTGACTTTGGCGCGCGGCAGGTCGAGCGATTCGGATACTTTGGTGAAGCTGTTGGCCTCCACCACACGCGTAAATATCTCCATCGCTTCGAAACGGTCCATGTTTGGCCTTGTGAGTGATTGGCGGAAATAGGTTCGACGTGAAGTGTATAGGCTCGAATTGATGTTGTCCGCATCGGGTGTGGCGCGCGGCCGTGCTTTATCCCGCTCAGTCCCGGTCGGGCGCGCCGAGCGGGAACAGCGGCCGATACGGCCGCGCTTCGTCGACCGCGCGTGCGAATGACGGACGCGCCAGCAGCCGTTCGCGATAAGCGCGCACATGCGCAAACGCCGGGTCGATCGCGTGCGTCCAGTCGGCGTAGAAGAGAAACGGTGCGGCGCCGCAATCGGCGAGGCTGAAGGTGTCGCCCACGGCCCATTCGCGCCCCGCCATCGTCTTGTCGAGCCACGCGTATGCGGTGTCGAGCATTGCACGGGCTTCGCGGACACCGTGCGCGTCGCGCTCCGCTGGGGGACGCAGGCTGTCGGCGACGATTCTTTGCTGCGGCGTCGAAATATAGTTGTCGAAGAATCGATCCATGCTGCGCACCTCGAGCGCCGCGCGCGCGTCGGCCGGTAAAAGCGGCACCGGTCCGGGATGATACAAGCCCAGATATTCGATGATGATGCTCGCCTCCGTCACCGTCCGGTCGCCGTCGACCAGCACTGGAAAGCGCTTGATCGGCCACAGCGTCGCGAATTCGGCCATGATCCGTGGATCGTCGTGTGCGAGCAGGCGAAACTCGAATGGCGTGCCGTTCTCGTAGAGCGCCGTGAGGGCCTTCTGACAATATGAGGAGAAGGGGTGGGCGTATAGCTTCAGACTCATCGTGATCACCTTGATTGGTGGGGGCGGGTGTAGCGGCCCCGCAGGGCCGCAGAGCCAGTTAACTCACGACGAACGAGTGCGCCGCAAATCGACAAGTCAAGCCGCCAGTCCGCGCGAGCGGACCGCCCCGATGTCAAAGCCCGCTAATGCGGCAATCGTACGTTGAACCTGAACGTCGCGAGCCGCGCGAGCAGAATGAAGGCGGTGGCGATCAGCACGCTATACACGGTGTCGAAATTCACGTAATCCAGCAGCACATACAGCCAGCAGCCGACGAAAGCGCAGGTCGCGTACGGCCGCGAATCGCGCAGGATCAACGGCACCTCGTTGCACAGCACGTCACGGATCACGCCGCCGAACACGCCCGTTGCCACGCCCATCATCACGGACGTGAACCACGGCATCTGCGCGTCATGCGCGATCGAGGTTCCCGCAATGCTGAAAAGCCCGAGGCCGATTGCGTCGGCCACCAGCAGCACGCGCTCGGACAGAAGGCGCGAGGTGGCTTTCAGCAGTGTGGGCGCGAACAGCGACATCGCGAAGATCGCGATCAGATATTCCTGATGCTCGACCCAATAGAACGGACGGCGCTCGAGCAGAACGTCGCGCAGCGTGCCGCCTCCAAACGCCGTGGCGATTGCAACGAGAAAGGTGCCCACGGCGTCGAGCCGGCGCGTCTTGGCCTCGATGAAGCCGGAAATGGCGTACGCGAAAATCGCCAGCGCCTCCATGAAAGTCAGCGCGAGCGTCAGCCTGGGATGGATCACCGTGGCTCCGCCAAAGTTCTCGTATGAGCCGGCGTTGCGGCCGGCTGCAGCAGCACGACGACAGCGCCCGCGCCGCCGTCATGCGGACGTGCCTGGCAAAACGCGATCACCTCGCTCTTCTGCACGAGCCATGCGCGCACCTTGCCCTTGAGCACGGGTTCCTTGCCGACGGACCCCAAACCCTTGCCGTGAATCACGCGCAGGCAGCGCATGCCGCGTTTCACCGATTCGCGGATGAATTCAGCCAGAGCCTCGCGCGCTTCCTCGCGGCGCATGCCGTGCAGGTCGATCTGCGCCTGCACGATCCAGTCGCCGCGCCGCAGTTTTCGCACGACTTCCTGGCTCACGCCTGGGCGGCAATAGGAGAGCGTTTCGTCGGTGTCGAGCAGCACCTCGGGATCGAACTCGTCGGAGATCGCTTCATGCAGCACGGCTTCTTCGTCGAGCCGCGTTTGCACCGGCAGCGGCGGCGGAGGATTGCGCGGCAACGATGCGCGCGGCGGCACCGCGAGCGGTGCGACTTCGCCGATCTCGCGGCGAAACAGATTGGCGTCTGCAGCCGCTTCGCGCTGTGCGGCCGCCGCGGTTACGCGTTCGCGCTCGCGCCGCTCTCCGTCGGCCTTCAACGCATCGCGCAGCGCGCCCAAGCCCGCCAGACCCGCAGCCGGCTCGATTGCCGGCCTGGCGGCGGGGGCAGCCGGTTCCGGCGCGGGTCGCGCGGCGGCGCTGGCACGCTTGGGCTCGTTCGGGTGAGGCTGGTTCTTGGGCATAGCGGTGATACATGCGGAAAATGAGTCGATCAACAGCCGATCAAGAGTCGATCAAGCGGCGCCTTGCGTGGCCGTGACGCACGTCTGAATGCAAAAGGCCGCGGGCGTGCAAGCCGCGGCCTTTTATCGAGCGAGCGGCCGGGCAACGCCCAGCCGCTATTTTACCGTTGCGTTCGTGAAGAGCCGCGGCCGATCAACGCTCGGCTTCCTGGCTCATCGCGTGCTCGCCGGCCATTTCGTTGATGGTTTCCAGATAGCGCTGCGCGTCGAGCGCTGCCATACAACCGGTGCCCGCGCTCGTGATCGCCTGACGGTACACGTGGTCCTGCACGTCGCCGGCGGCGAACACGCCCGGCACGCTGGTGGCGGTCGCGAAGCCGTTCAGGCCGCCCTTCGTGATGATGTAGCCGTTCTTCATCTCCAGTTGGCCTTCGAAGATGTCCGTGTTCGGTTTGTGGCCGATCGCGACGAACAGGCCTTGCAACGCAATGTCGGTCGTCTCGCCGGTTTGCGTGTGCTTGACGCGCAAACCGGTCACGCCGGACTGGTCGCCCGTGACTTCGTCGAGCGTATGGTTCCACTTGATTTCGACGACGCCTTCCTTCTCTTTGGCGAGCAGGCGGTCGATCAGGATCGGCTCGGCGCGGAACTTGTCGCGGCGATGGATCACCGTGACCTTCTTCGCGATGCCCGACAGGTACAGCGCTTCTTCAACGGCGGTATTGCCGCCGCCGATCACGGCCACATGTTGCTGCTTGTAGAAGAAGCCGTCGCAGGTGGCGCAGGCCGACACGCCCTTGCCCATGAACGCTTCTTCCGACGGCAGGCCGAGGTATTGCGCCGACGCGCCCGTCGAGATGATCAGCGAGTCGCAGGTGTATTCGCCCGAATCGCCGATCAGACGGATCGGCTTTTCGTTCAGCTTCGCCGTGTGAATGTGGTCGAAGATGATTTCGGTGTTGAAGCGCTCAGCGTGCTCCAGGAAGCGCGCCATCAGTTCCGGGCCTTGCACGCCGTTGGCGTCGGCGGGCCAGTTCTCCACGTCGGTCGTGGTCATCAGCTGGCCGCCTTGCGCGAGACCCGTGACGAGCACCGGCGCGAGGTTGGCGCGCGCCGCGTAGACCGCTGCCGTGTAGCCGGCGGGACCGGAACCGAGAATCAGAACCTTGGCGTGTTTCGTGGAAGTTGCGGGCATGATCGAATCCTTTTACGGCGCGCTGCTCGCCCATGCGAGGCTGCGCGACTTGGCTGAAACTGTAGATGGGTATCAGTCGGGCATTATAAAGGGCGGGGCGGCGGGCTGCTCCATGAAGGTTTCCGATCGCGGCGATAGCCCATGGCGCGTGCCTGTCGTGCTGATCGCGCTCCGATTCGACGCCTGCGCGTGGCCAGTCGGCCAGGTTACCGTCATTTACAGCCTCACGCGGGGCACTGCGTTTACAATAGGCCGGATCGAAGTTTCGGGTTGCCGGTGTTGCGCCCGCAGCCGCGCCCGGCGCGGCTGCGACCCGGCACACCGGATCGGCCACACAAGCAACAGGATCAATGGCAAAAGCTCCCTATTCCGCGAGCGCGCAGGCATTGCCGCACCGCATGTCGCGTCTCTTCACTGAAATCCGCTGGATTCTGCAGGTCGCGCTCGGCGTTTTCCTGCTGATGGCGCTCGTCAGCTACAGCCGGCGCGATCCGAGCTGGACGCACGCCGCGCAGGTGGATCACATCGCCAACTGGGCAGGCCGCGTGGGCGCGTGGACCTCGGACATTCTGCTGCTGCTGTTCGGCCTCTCCGCCTACTGGTGGATCGTGCTGCTCGGCCGCCATATCTCCGCGAACTACAAGCGCATCACCCGTCACGAGGACTTGCAGGAAGACGCGCCGCGCGATGCCAGCTGGCTCGCGGACGCCTTTGCGTTCATGCTCGTGCTGCTTGCCTGCGACGGCATCGAGGCGCTGCGCATGTGGTCGCTCAAGGTGCAATTGCCGCGCGCGCCTGGCGGCGTGATCGGCGAAGCGATCGCGCGCGGCGTGTCGCATGCGCTCGGTTTCACGGGCGGCACGCTCGCGTTGCTGATCGTGCTCGGCATTGGCCTGTCGTTGTATTTCCGGTTTTCGTGGCTGTCGGTGTCGGAGAAGGTCGGCGAATCGATCATTTCGGCTGTGACCTTTGCGAAGCTGCGCCGCGAGGCGGGCCGCGACCGCAAACTGGGCGAAGCCGCGGCGGTGAAGCGCGAAGGCAAGGTCGAGAAGGGCCGCGTGCGCATCGAGGAGCACGAGCCCGTCGTGATCGTGCCGCCGGTCGTCACACCGGCCAAGTCGGAGCGCGTCGAGAAAGAACGGCAAGTGCCGCTCTTCACCGATCTGCCCGGCGATTCCACACTGCCGCCTATCTCGCTGCTCGATCCGGCGCCCGCCGCGCAGGAAACCATCTCGGCGGATACGCTCGAATTCACCTCGCGTCTGATCGAGAAAAAGCTCAAGGACTTCGGCGTGGAGGTGAGCGTCGTCGCCGCGTATCCGGGTCCGGTCGTCACGCGCTACGAGATCGAGCCGGCCACCGGCGTAAAGGGCAGCCAGATCGTGAATCTGGCAAAAGACCTCGCGCGTTCGCTGTCGCTCGTGTCGATCCGCGTCGTCGAAACGATTCCGGGCAAAAATTTCATGGCGCTCGAACTGCCGAATCAGCGCCGCCAGACCGTGAGCCTGTCCGAGATTCTCGGCTCGGCGGTGTATGCGGACGCCGCGTCGCCGCTCACCATGGGCCTCGGCAAGGATATCGGCGGCAAACCGGTGTGCGCGGATCTCGCGAAGATGCCTCACCTGCTGGTCGCGGGCACGACCGGTTCGGGCAAGTCGGTCGGTATCAACGCGATGATCCTGTCGCTGCTCTACAAGGCGAGCGCCGACCAGGTCCGCATGATCCTGATCGATCCCAAGATGCTCGAAATGAGCGTCTACGAAGGCATTCCGCATCTGCTGTGTCCGGTCGTGACGGACATGCGCCAGGCCGGTCATGCGCTGAATTGGGCAGTCGCCGAAATGGAGCGGCGCTACAAGCTGATGAGCAAGCTCGGCGTGCGTAACCTCGCCGGCTACAACAACAAGATCGACGAAGCCGCCAAGCGCGAAGAAAAGCTGCCGAACCCGTTCAGCCTCACGCCGGACGAGCCGGAACCGCTCACGCGTTTGCCGAACATCGTGGTCGTGATCGACGAACTTGCAGACCTGATGATGGTGGTAGGCAAGAAGGTCGAGGAACTGATCGCGCGGATCGCGCAGAAGGCGCGCGCGGCCGGCATTCATTTGATTCTCGCCACGCAGCGTCCGTCGGTCGACGTGATTACCGGGCTGATCAAGGCTAACGTGCCGACGCGGATGGCGTTCCAGGTGTCGTCCAAAATCGACTCGCGCACGATTCTCGACCAGCAGGGCGCGGAATCGCTGCTCGGCATGGGCGACATGCTCTACCTGCCGCCGGGCAGCGGCTTGCCGGTGCGCGTGCACGGGGCGTTCGTGTCGGACGAGGAAGTACACCGCGTCGTCGACAAGCTCAAGGAGCAGGGCGAGCCGAACTATATCGAAGGCATCCTCGAAGGCGGCGTGACCGGCGAGGGCGACGAGGGCTCAGCGGGGGCCGGAGCGGGCGGCTCAGGCGATGGCGAGTCGGATCCGCTTTACGATCAGGCAGTGGACGTGGTGCTGAAAAACAAGCGCGCGTCGATTTCGCTCGTGCAGCGGCATTTGCGCATCGGTTACAACCGCGCGGCGCGTCTGCTGGAACAAATGGAAAATTCCGGCGTGGTGTCGGCGATGTCGTCGAACGGCAATCGAGAAATTCTGGCACCGGCGCGAGAGGCGGAGTAGGCGTTATGGTGTGAGGCGAACGGCGAGTGTTTCTTTGCCGCTTGCGGGGCGTGGTTCAGGGGGGGCTTTTAAAGCTTGCTCCCAACGGCTTCTACTGCCTGCTTCACGGTTGGCTTTGAACGTCCGCTTCAAAGGTCCGCTTTAACGTCCGCTTCAAAGGTCCGCCGTGAAGCTCCGCTGCGAAGATCCAGGTTCAGGGTCCGCTTCCATGCCAGTTTCTAAGGCTCGTTTAAGACTGCCTGCCTAAGCTCGGTAGTAGGCCCGGCGCAGCAGACCGCAAGGATCGAAGCTCACCCGTTCGCCCCGAGCCTCGCACAGCAAGCCTCACGCTGTGCTCACGGCCACCGGCAATCACCGCTCATGTCGATGCGCCGCAAACATAGCGGTCGCTCAACGAATTCAAATCAAGGGAGAAAAATCATATGCAGCTATTTGTGCAGCAGCATGCATCCAGCAGCGTCGGCCGGTTCGCCCGCGCAATCGCGCGCAGCGTCGCCACAGCAGCGATCGGCGCGTCGATGCTCGTCGCTTCGCAGGCGTTCGCGAGCGGCACCGAGCAGTTGAAGGCGTTCGTCGCGCAAGTTCACTCGGCGCGCGGCACCTTCGTGCAGCAGGAAGTGCGCGCGCCCAGCAAGGCACAAGCGGCGAGCGGCGCAAGCGGCGTGCTGTCCACCACGGGCGGCGGCAAGAACGGTACGTCGAGCGGAACATTCACGTTCGCGCGTCCCGGCAAGTTCATCTGGCAATACGAAAAACCCTACGCGCAATTGCTGCAGGCGGACGGCGACAAGCTCTACGTGTACGACAAGGATCTGAACCAGGTGACGGTGCGAAGCCTCGGCGGCGCGCTCGGCGCGAGCCCGGCGGCAATCCTGTTCGGCAGTAACGATCTGGACAAGAACTTCACGTTGCGCGATGCGGGAGTGAAGGCCGGCATCGACTGGCTCGAACTCACGCCGAAAGCGAAAGACACGCAATTTCAGCGCGTGGGCATCGGCTTCAAAGACGGCAATCTGCAAGCAATGGAACTGCACGACGTGTTCGGCAACGTGACGTTGCTGACCTTCTCGAACATCCAGAAGAATCCGCCGCTGCCCGCCGACGCGTTCAAGTTCACCGTGCCGAAAGGCGCTGACGTGATCAACGGCTAAGCCTCTGCCGTGTATTGATATTTGCGAGAGAAGCCGCGCTGAATGCGCGGCTTTTTTATCGCCGGTACAACGCGGTGCGGGCGTTACGCTTTTGCTTCGACGGCATGGGCGGCCTTCATGTCGTCGATGAACGCTTCGACGATATCCGTTCGATGCTGCCGTGTCCGCGTAACCATATGAAACGCGACGCGATAGCGCATCAGCGCAGGGTTCAACGCGGCGAGCAGTCCTTGCTCGACGAACGG
Source organism: Paraburkholderia kirstenboschensis (assembly GCF_904848585.1). Taxonomy (GTDB): domain Bacteria; phylum Pseudomonadota; class Gammaproteobacteria; order Burkholderiales; family Burkholderiaceae; genus Paraburkholderia; species Paraburkholderia kirstenboschensis. Next base: position 47,096 of record NZ_CAJHCR010000006.1, on the reverse strand, counting down.
CGCCGCGAAGTGTCCCGGCAGATAGCCGAGGTGATGCCCGGACAGCACGAGCATGGCGACCGCTTCCATGTTGTCTGCGACCGCGGTGACGTTGCGCGGCGTTGTCGAACTTTCGGCTTCGGGCAACGGATAGCTGCGCCACGCCCATTCGTGCGTCGCAGCTTGCTCCGGCGACACGCCGCCGGCTGAACCAAACAGCGGATGACCTTTCGCGCAATACGCGAACTGATCTTCGGCAAACACTTCGGTGTATTCGAGCGACGGCACGCGATGCCAGAAATAGCCGATGCCCACCTGAATCCGGCCATTGAGCAGCAACTCTTCGAGCTCGCCAGGCGAGCGCACCAGAATTGAAAATCGGACCGACTGATCGCGCGAGCGGAACCGGCCGATTGCGTTGCTAATGCGCGCACTCGCCGATACGGGCGTGTGCCCGATCATGCCGATGTCGAGCGTGCCAACGAGCTTGCGGCCCACATTGCGCGCCTGCATGCCGAAACTGTCGACAGCACTGAGCAGCGCGCGAGCAGCCTCGGCGAACTGTTCGCCGCGCGCGCTCAGTCGAAACCCGCCGCGGCCGCGTTCGCACAGCCGATACCCCAGGCGCGTTTCGAGTGTGGCGAGTTGCGTGCTGATGGTCGACTGGCCGACGTTGAGCGCGGCCTGGGCCGACGAGACGCCGCCCGCGTCCACAATGGCCAGAAACACGCGGATGAGCCGCAAATCGAGGTCGGTGAGTTGGGAGAACATGCGTCAGGATACATCGCTGTGAATCGATGTAAAGGTTATTGCGCGGCTATTTTAAGTCGACGAGAACTGCTCAAGAATGGAGATTCACCCGGCATGCAGGCGTTCCGAGTGCCTGCGGAATGCATCAACGCATCTATCGAGCCGGTTTGCAGATTTCCAACTGCTGCGTTTTCTTTCATTGCCGAGTCACGATGAATACTTCCTCTTTCATTTCTCCTGAAGCCGGTGAGCGGCCGCAGCCGCTGTCCGGCAATGCAATGCCGCGCTGCGGCGGCATTGCCACGATGATGCGGCTACCGAACGTGGGCTCGGCGGAGGGATTCGACGCATGTTTCGTCGGCGTGCCGTTCGATCTGGGCACGTCCAACCGCACTGGCGCGCGCTTCGGGCCGCGCCAGATTCGCAGCGAATCGGTGCTGCTGCGCCCTTACAACATGGCAACGCGCGCGGCGCCATTCGATTCTCTGCGTGTGGCCGATCTCGGCGACGTCGCGATCAATCCGTACAACCTGCACGATTCGATCGCGCGGATCGAAACGGCTTACGACGAGATACTTCAGCACGATTGCAAGCCGGTCACGCTCGGCGGCGATCACACCATCGCGTTGCCTATTCTGCGGGCGATCCATCGCAAACACGGCAAGGTCGGCCTGATTCACGTCGACGCCCACGCCGACGTCAACGACACGATGATGGGCGAGAAGATCGCACACGGCACGCCGTTTCGTCGCGCGGTGGAAGAGGGGCTGCTCGACTGCGAGCGCGTTGTGCAAATCGGTCTGCGCGGCACGGGCTATGCGGCAGAAGATTTCGACTGGTGCCGCGATCAGGGCTTCGAGGTCGTGCAGGCCGAGGCATGCTGGAACCAGTCGCTTGCGCCGCTGATGGCACGCGTGCGCGAGCGCATGGGCGACGGCCCGGTCTATATCACGTTCGACATCGACGGTATCGATCCGGCCTTTGCGCCCGGCACCGGCACGCCTGAAATCGCCGGGCTGACTGTTCCGCAGGCGCTCGAAATCATTCGCGGCGCGCGCGGCTTGAATATCGTCGGATGCGATCTGGTGGAAGTGGCGCCACCGTACGATCCGTTCGGCACGACGGCGCTGCTCGCCGCGAACCTCGCGTTCGAGTTGTTGTGCGTGCTGCCGGGCGTCGAGTACCGGACTGCTGCTCGCTGAGCTTTGTCGCCATCCGCTGCGATGCGAGGCGCGGCGGCCACAACAAAAAAGGCCTGCAAATGCAGGCCTTTTCTTTAACGACGGCGAATTGACCCGCTCACGCGTAAGCGGTTTTGCGCGTCGACACGAACGCGAGATAGCACACCGCGCCGATCACCAGCGCGGGCAGCGTCGCACCGAGGTTCGGCAGCCATTGGTTGATCGCCTGGTAAGCGGCGATGCCGATCGCCCACGCAATGAACGCGCTCAGATGCCAGCCGCCCGAAAAGCCGTAACGGCCGCGCACGTCGGCGAGCACGGCGGCTTCTATACGGCGCTTGCGCACGATGAAGTGATCGACCAGCACCACGCCGAAAAGCGGCGCGAACACCGAGCCGATCAGCAAAAGGAAGTTCTGATACTTCGCCATCGGTATAAGCAGCGCGATCAACGTGCACAGCGCGCCGAATGCCGCCGACAGCATCGGCACACTGCCGCGCGCCCAGAAGGTGCCCGTCGACACCGCTGCCGAATGAATGTCGGCGAATGCGTTGTCCACTTCGTCGATCAGAATGAGCAGCAATGCGAGCCCGCCGCCGGCTTGCGCGAGCGCGCTTGTGAGTAGCGCGTCGCCGCCACCGGCGGCCAGACCGTAGATCGCGCCCAATGCATAGAACCAGATGTTCGCAATGCCGTAGCCGAGTAGCGTGCCGCGAAACGTGTCGCCGGCGCGGCGGCCGAAGCGCGTGTAGTCCGCGATCAACGGCAGCCAGGAAAGCGGCATCGCCACCACCAGGTCGATCGCGCCGCCGAACGACATCTCGCCAGTGCCGGGGCGGCGCATCATCGCGCTCAGGTCGTGCTGCGCGAGCAGACTCCATGTGAGCCATGCCGCGCCTGCGAGCAGCAGCCAGATGCCCCACGTGCGCAGAAAGCGCCGCACGAACGACAGCGGACCGCTGATCGCGAGCAGCGTCGCGAGCAAGCCGAAGACGACGGTCCAGACGAGCGGCATCGAAAGACCGAACGCCTGCTTGGCGAGCGCATCGGCGGAATCGCGCATGACGATCACTTCGAACGAACCCCAGCCGACCAGTTGCACGGCGTTCAGCACAGCCGGCACCGACGCGCCGCGCACGCCGAGCGTCGGACGCAGCGAGGACATCGCCGCGAGCCCGGTGTCCGTGCCGATCACGCCCGCGAGAGCCAGCAGAACCACGCCGATCGCGCTGCCGATCACGATGGCCAGCAACGCGTGCGGCAGCGACAGTCCCGGCACTAGCAGCGCGCCGGCTTGCGCGACCAGCAGGCCGATGCCGAGCGAGAACCAGAGCGCGAACGCGTCGCCGGTACGGAAGGCGCGGCGCGCGTCGGGCACCGGCGTGAGCGGCGCGTAGGTGGAACCGGCGTCGCCGGCGAGTGGATCTTGTGCCATCGGGTGTTGTCCCTGAGTCGTGTTGCTGTTGCTGTTGCTGTTGCTGTTTCGGTTGCTCTTGTATGCGAGTTCGCGTGCGTGTTCAAGATGCGCCGCGCTCGTTCTCGCTCGGTCACTGTCATAATGCAGGACGTTTCCCACGCCTCGCGCCTTGCGCGTGCGGGTTTTGCGCTCTCGTCCGGCAGCATGCCGCCTCCAGGCCGACCAACACACGGACCATCGCGCGGACCGCGTCCGGAAAAGCCGAGATTATCCCCAAAACGTCATGTTCGAAGAAACCCGTGCCAATGTCCCGCTCGCCGAACGCCTGCGGCCCCGCAATATCGACGAAGTGATCGGCCAGAAGCATCTGCTCGGCCCGAACAAGCCGCTGCGGGTCGCATTCGAATCCGGCGAAGCGCATTCGATGATCCTCTGGGGCCCGCCGGGCGTCGGCAAGACCACGCTCGCGCGGCTCATGGCCGACGCGTTCCACGCGGAGTTCATCGCGTTGTCGGCGGTGCTGTCCGGCGTGAAGGATATCCGCGAGGCGGTCGAGACCGCGCAGATTCATCGCGCGAACGGACATCAGACGCTCGTGTTCGTCGACGAAGTGCATCGCTTCAACAAGAGTCAGCAAGACGCGTTCTTGCCGCATGTGGAGTCGGGGCTCTTCGTATTCATAGGCGCGACCACGGAGAATCCGTCGTTCGAGGTGAACAGCGCGTTGCTGTCGCGCGCCGCGGTGTACGTGCTCAAAAGTCTCACCGAGGAAGAATTGGGCGAGCTGCTCGAGCGCGCGCAACAGGAACTCGGCGGCCTCACGTTTACCGACGAAGCGCGCGATGCGCTGATCGGTTCCGCCGACGGCGACGGCCGCAAGCTGCTGAACAACCTGGAAATCGTCGCGCGCGCGGCTTCCCAGCAGAAGACCACGGAGATCGACGGCCCGTTGCTCGGCAGCGCGCTCGCCGAGAATCTGCGCCGCTTCGACAAGGGTGGCGATGCGTTCTACGACCAGATCAGCGCGTTGCATAAATCGGTGCGCGGCAGCAGCCCGGACGGCGCGCTCTACTGGTTCTGCCGCATGCTCGACGGCGGCGCGGACCCGCGCTATCTGGCGCGCCGCATCGTCCGGATGGCGTGGGAGGACATTGGTCTTGCCGACCCGCGTGCCGCGCGTATCGCGCTCGACGCCGCCGAGACCTACGAGCGACTCGGCACGCCCGAGGGCGAGCTTGCGCTTGCGCAGGCGATCATCTATCTGGCCGTCGCGCCGAAGTCGAATGCCGGCTACAACGCGTACAACGAAGCGCGCCGCTTCGTGAGCAAGGACAAGTCGCGTGGCGTGCCGGTGCATCTGCGAAACGCGCCGACGAAGCTCATGAAGGAACTCGGCTACGGCCACGAGTATCGCTACGCACACGACGAACCGGATGCATACGCGGCCGGCGAGACGTATCTGCCCGAGAACATGCGCGATCCGCATTGGTACACGCCGACGCCGCGCGGCCTCGAAGGCAAGATCGGCGACAAGATGGCGCGTCTTGCCGAACTCGACGCGCAGTGGCGCAACGAGAACAAGCCCAAGAAGGGTTGAGCCTGGCCGGTGCCGCCGGTGCGCTAAAATCCCACCTTCATACAACGAATACCGCCCCATCCCATGCTCGACATCCAGTTGCTGCGCAAAGACCTCGACGGCGTCGCGAAACGCCTCGCCGACCGCGGCTATACCCTTGACGTGGCGGCCTTCACCGCGCTCGAAGCGGAACGCCGCGACACCCAGACCCGCACCGAAGAAATGCAGGCGCGCCGCAACAGCCTGTCGAAGCAGATCGGCGCGATGAAAGGGCGGGGCGAGGACACTTCGGCCCTGATGGCGGAAGTTGGCGGCATCGGCGACGAGATGAAGGCGTCGGCGGCGAAGCTGGACGACATTCAAAAACGTCTGTCAGATCTTCTGCTCGGCGTGCCGAATCTGCCGCATGAGAGCGTGCCGGCAGGACGCGACGAAACGGACAATGTGGAGGTGCGCCGCTGGGGCACGCCGCGTCAGTTCGATTTCGAAGTGAAGGATCACGTGGATGTGGGCACGCCGCTCGGCCTCGATTTCGAGACCGGCGCCAAGCTGTCGGGCGCGCGCTTTACGATGCTGCGCGGGCAGATTGCGCGGCTGCATCGCGCGCTCGCGCAGTTCATGATCGACACGCACACGCAGCAGCATGGTTATACGGAGATTTACACGCCGTATATCGTGAATCCGGAAATTCTGTACGGCACCGGCCAACTGCCGAAGTTCGCGGACGACATGTTCCGCGTCGAGAAGGGCGGCGGCGAAAACACGGTCACGCAGTATCTGATCTCCACGTCGGAAATTTCGCTGACCAACACGGTGCGCGACAGCATCGTCGAAGCCGGCGCGTTGCCGATCAAGCTGACCGCACATTCGCCGTGCTTTCGCTCGGAAGCGGGTTCGTATGGACGCGACACGCGCGGCATGATCCGTCAGCATCAGTTCGACAAGGTTGAAATGGTGCAAATCGTGGCGCCGGAAACGTCGTATGACGCGTTGGAACAGATGGTCGGCCACGCCGAGACGATTCTGCAAAAGCTCGAATTGCCGTACCGCGTGATCACGCTGTGCACGGGTGACATGGGCTTCTCAGCGACAAAGACTTATGACCTCGAAGTCTGGCTGCCGGCGCAGAACACCTATCGCGAAATTTCGAGTTGTTCGAACACGGAGTCGTTCCAGGCTCGCCGGATGCAGGCGCGCTACCGGAACGCGCAAGGCAAGCCGGAACTCGTACATACGCTGAACGGTTCGGGTCTTGCGGTGGGTCGCACGCTCGTGGCCGTGCTCGAGAACTTCCAGAACGCCGATGGCTCCGTTACGGTGCCGGCGGCACTGCGGCCGTACCTTGGCGGCGTCGAGCGGCTGGAAGTCCCGGCGGCCTGATTCGCTTTGGGCGGACGCAACAGCATGGTTTGATCGCCGGGTCTCGTCGAAATTTTTTTGGCGAGGTACTTGGAAATCCAATTCAGCTGTTCTATAATCTTTCTCTCCCAAGCAGCGACCCGCTTGGATCTGACAAAACCGCCTCGTTGTGGCAAGTCGGAAAACACGGAAAGGTGGCAGAGTGGTCGAATGCGCCGGACTCGAAATCCGGTGTACCTTTAGGGGTACCGTGAGTTCGAATCTCACCCTTTCCGCCAAATTCAGAAAACAGGCCCTTCGGGGCCTGTTTTCGTTTCTATATCGCAAGTGCTAAGCTTGCTGCTGAAACCAAGTGCGGTTTTCGCCATTAGTACGGACGCCAAGCTAGCGATTCCGAGATTCGCTGCACCGATTAATGGGCTCTGGAGGTGCAACATGGCCGAGAAAAAACATATTACCGAGTTGTACGGCGTTCAGTTAGCGCCGCGAGTAATGGTGCGTCCGAAAGCATCGGTCAGCGTCGCCACTGAAAAGGAAAAAACGGACGTGCTGCGCTCCGCACGCAGGGTCATCTCGGAGCACCGCGAGGTCCTGATAGCGCTAAAGGATCGGTGAGTGCTCGACCTCGATTACGTCATCACCATTCACGATGAAATTCTCGCGGAGCTAGGCGGCCTGGCGGGTTATGCCGCAGGCGGGCGGGGCGGAGTAGAGGCGGCTCTGCAGCGCATCGAGAATCACGCACACTACAATGGTCTCGACGACGTGTTCGGCATCGCCGCCATGTACGCTGTGGCAATTGCCAAAGGCCACGTGTTCAACGACGCAAACAAACGCACTGGACTTACCTGCTGCTTGACCTATCTCGAGCGTGAAGGCTTCGAAATTCCTCGGACGCCAGAGCTCGAGGAAGCCATGGTTGCGATCGCAGACGACACTATCGACTACGAGATTTTCGCTTCGTATCTGAGCTCCATATGGGGTTTGTCGAACCGTTGTTCCCCGCAACTGGAAGAATAGCGCTGCTATTGTGCTCGGTGAGCCAGCGCAAGGGGCGAATTCTTCAGCCATCTTTGAGTGCTTCTTGAGTGCTTCGATACGCTCTGCTAATTTGCTCTGCTCGCACGCCATACGATTGTCTTCGCACGACGAGTTCTCCACCCCCCCCCGCTTTACCCGGCCCCCACGCCGATCCTCTGTACAATTGGCCGTTCGATTGAACATCGACCTCCCTTCGAACCCATCGACCGCATACATGGCCATTACCTACAAGACTCCTGACGACATTGCCAAGCTGCGTATCTCGGGCCGCCTCGCGGCCGACGTGCTGGCCATGATCGGCGAGCACGTGAAGGCCGGTGTCTCCACCGACGAGTTGGACGCACTGTGCAACGACTACATCGTCAACACGCAAAAGTCGATTCCGGCCAACGTCGGTTATCTGGGTTTTCCAAAGACGGTGTGCACATCGGTCAATCAGGTGGTTTGCCACGGCATTCCGAACCGCAGCGAAGTGCTGAAAGACGGCGACATCATCAATATCGACGTGGCGATCATCAAAGACGGCTACTTCGGCGACACGAGCCGCATGTATTGCGTCGGCCAGCCGAGCACGGTGGCGCGTCAACTGGTCGACACGACCTATGAGGCGATGCTCGCGGGCATCCGCGAAGTGAAGCCGGGGGCTACGCTTGGCGATGTCGGCCACGCGATCCAGAAGGTCGCGCAGCGCGACGGCTTTTCGATCGTGCGCGACTATTGTGGCCACGGCATCGGCAAGGTTTATCACGAAGACCCGCAGGTTTTGCATTACGGCCAGCCGGGGCAAGGCGTGCGTCTGAAGCCCGGCATGGTCTTCACGATCGAGCCGATGATCAACGCGGGCCGCGCCGGCACCACGGTGTTGCGCGACGGCTGGACGGTGGTCACGAAGGACCGCTCGCTGTCGGCGCAGTGGGAACACATGATCGCCGTCACCGAAGACGGCTACGAACTCCTCACGCCCTGGCCGGACGGCACCGGCAGTTACGCAGCACCGTGAGGCAAACACGCTTCGCATGACGTCGACGCGCACGGCGCCGGGCGCGCGACATGCTCAGGGTTCCCTGCGCGCTTTGCGTGAACCAGCTTGCGCGATAAGATCGCCCGGCAAAGAATGAATTGACTCTCGCGCTGGTTCGGTTAAAGCTACGGCTTAAGGTTTCAAGGGGTTTTCGTCTGCATGAGTCCGTCACTGACCGTTCGCCGTATCGCCGCTGATCAGGGCGCCGTTTTTCGCGAACTCCGTACCGCGTCCCTGCGTGAGGCGCCCTATGCGTTCGGCGCAACGCTAGAAGACGCGTTGTCCGCGGACGCCGCCAGCTTCGACGTCGTCGCCGCAGAACACGCGGTTTCTCTCGCCATCAGCACTTTCATTCTCTACACCGAGGGTCATCCGGCCGGACTGGTCGAAGCGCACTTCGAAGAAGCGGCGGAGCGCCGCGCATTCGTGTGCGAACTGTGGGTGGCGCCTGCGGTCCGGCATCTGCGCGGCGGTGAGTTACTGGTCGATACGGCTAGCGGCTGGCTCGCCAAGGAAGGCGCGGACGAGATCTACGCCTGGGTCGCCGACTCGAATCGCAACGCGATGCGCTTTTACGAAGCGCTCGGTTTCGGGCCTACAGGCGAACATCGGCGCGTCGTGCGTGCGCCCGAGCAGGTCGAAAGTCTGCTTGTTCGCCACGTGCCGTCCACGTCGCCAGCAGTTGACCGGTGATCTATCGAGCGGCGCAACAGTCTGCCGCCCGTTTTGCATCTCCATCGGCATCTCCATCCGTATCCCCTTCGCATCCTCAGCAGCGTTCCCGCCTCGCCCGTTCATGTGCGGCGCGCTCCGATCGTTTCCGCGCGAGCGCATGTGAATATCCAGCCGCTCGTTGTCCGGCAAAAAATCTCGCCGCGCGCGCGGACGCCTGTAAAATACGCAAAATTTTTGCCGAACGTTATGTCGCCCAAGAAATCGCCCTTTTTCGAACTCCGCAGCGGTTCCGTCGACACGCTCCTGTTTGTGGTCAAGACAACCGACCTCGATGCCATGCGTGCCGAGCTGACCCGGCGCTTCGAGGCGACCCCCGAATTTTTCGCTAACGACGTCGTCGCTATCGACGTGCGCCGGCTCGCCGGCAACGAACGCCTGCCGCTCGCCGAGATCGCACAGTTGCTCGAGAGCGTGCGCATGCGTCCGGTCGGCGTGGTCGCCGACACGCAGCAGTCATGGGCGGCGGAGTCGGCGCTGCCGTTGCTCGAAGCGCGCGACCGCCGCGGCGCGTCCGCGAAATCGGCTGACGAAGAAGCGGCGGGTGCATCGGCGGCAGACATGGCCGACGCAGCAAACTCCAACTCAGGCGCAAGCGCAGCGCCTGCAAATCAGGCGGCCGCAGCCGCATCGGTTGAGACCGCGCCTGCGGCAGCCGCCGAGCCCGTGCGCCTTGCCACGTCTTCGCAAACCATGGTGGTGGAAAAGCCGCTGCGCTCGGGCCAGCGCATCTACGCAAAGGGCGATCTCGTCGTGCTTGGGCTCGTGAGCTACGGTGCGGAAGTCATCGCTGAAGGCAATATCCATATCTACGCGCCGTTGCGCGGCCGTGCGCTCGCGGGCGTGCAAGGCAATCACGACGCGCGCATTTTCTGCACGTGTCTCGAACCGGAACTCATCTCGATCGCGGGCATCTATCGGACGACCGAGAACCCGCTGCCGGCCGACGTACTCGGCAAGGCGGTGCAGATCTGGCTCGAAGAAGAAAAGTTGATGATCGAACCATTGCGGCTCACGTAAGCGCTGTCGGATCCGCTGCGCTGAACGTTGACGGCGCGCGGCGTCCGGGGCGAAATATGGCCGCACATAATTGACGAATTTGACGAACACAAGGTAAGGGTAATGGCAAAAATCATTGTGGTGACATCGGGCAAGGGTGGCGTGGGCAAGACGACCACGAGCGCGAGTTTTGCATCGGCCCTCGCATTGCGTGGCAGCAAGACCGCCGTGATCGACTTCGACGTCGGCCTGCGCAACCTCGATCTCATCATGGGCTGTGAGCGCCGCGTCGTGTACGACCTGATCAACGTGATTCAGGGCGAAGCCAATCTGAACCAGGCGCTGATCAAGGACAAGAAGTGCGAGAACCTCTTCATCCTGCCGGCCTCGCAAACGCGTGACAAAGATGCGCTGACCATGGAAGGCGTCGAGAAGGTCATCAACGACCTGATCGCGATGGACTTCGAATACATCGTGTGCGACTCGCCGGCCGGTATCGAATCGGGCGCGCTCCTCGCCATGCACTTTGCTGACGAAGCGCTGATCGTGACGAACCCGGAAGTGTCGTCGGTGCGCGACTCGGACCGCATTCTCGGCATCCTGTCATCGAAAACCAAGCGCGCGATCGAAAGCAAGGAGCCGATCAAGGAACACCTGCTGATCACGCGCTACAACCCGAAGCGCGTGAGCGAAGGCGAGATGCTGTCGCTGACCGACATCCAGGAAATCCTGCGCATTGACCTGATCGGCGTGATCCCGGAATCCGAAGCGGTGCTGCACGCGTCGAATCAGGGTCTGCCGGCTGTGCATCTCGACGGCACCGACGTGGCCGAAGCTTATAAAGACGTCGTATCGCGTTTTCTCGGCGAGCAGAAATCGCTTCGCTTTACCGATTACCAGAAGCCCGGGCTGCTGCAGCGCCTCTTCGGCACCAAGTAAGGGGAGCGCACGTTATGTCGATTCTTTCGTTTTTGCTGGGCGAGAAGAAGAAATCCGCGTCGGTAGCGAAGGAACGCCTGCAGTTGATCATCGCGCACGAGCGCGCCGGCGGTCATGCTCCCGCCGATTATCTGCCTGCGTTGCAACGCGAACTGGTAGCCGTGATTTCGAAGTACGTGCGGATTTCGGACGACGACATCCGCGTGAGTCTCGAGCGCCAGGACGACCTCGAGGTTCTCGAGGTCAAGATAGAGATTCCGCAGACCTTATAAGCCCGCTGCTCGCTGGGCGAGGTGGGCTCGGCGCGTGTTGAAGCGCGCCGCGAACGAACGTCGGCGAGCTCAGGTCAGGGACGAGGTGTGGGCGAGCCGCCTTCAGTTGGTCTATCAGCTGGTCTATCAGTTGGCTTGTCAGCTGAAGTGCGAGCGGAGGTATCAGCAGAACTGTCCGCAGACGGCTCGTTGGAGCGATCCGCGTCGATCACTTCCGCCACCGGCTCCGATGCGTCGACTTCGGGCGCATCCACCGCGGGCACTTCCGGCACCGGAGCGGGCGCCGGGCCCGGCAGCGGCGCCATGTAGCGCTCGGAAAGCGCCTCATAAAGCGGCGGCGCGAAAAAGCGCGACACGCGGCTCGCAATGAGCGCGGTGGCCATTAGCGAAATCACGAGCGCGTGACCGTTGATCATCTCCATCACGATCACAAAAGACGTGATCGGCGATTGCGTGACCGCGGCCAGATAGCCGACCATGGCGAGGGCGATCAGCATCGGCAGTTGCATGGAGCCGAACACCATGTGCAGCAGATTGCCGAAGCCTGCGCCGATCGACAGCGATGGCGCGAAGATGCCGCCCGGAATGCCGGGCAGATATGAGCCGACCATCGAAATCATTTTGAGGAACGGATAGAACACCGACAGCTGTTCGTGTCCGTCGAGCAATCCGCGTGCTTCCGCATAGCCGCTGCCGAACGTGGTGCCGCCTGAAACCAAGCCGACTCCCGCAATCACGAAGCCGCACAGCGCGGCGAACACGACAGGCCGCTCGCCGTGCAATTGACGCAGCGGCGCGGGAATCCAGCGCGCGGTGTTCAGCAGCAGCCAGCAGAACACGCCGCCCGCAATACCCGTAATGATGGCCGTAAGCAGCACCGCGAGCGCAAGCAGATTGGGAAAGTGCGCGCCGATCTGAATGGTGCCGAAGTACGTATAGTTGCCGTTCAGTCCGAGCGCAATCACACCGGCAATGATGATGGCAGTAATCAGCACGCCGCTCGCGCGGGCTTCGAAACTGCGCGTCAACTCCTCGATGGCGAACACGATACCGGCGAGCGGCGTATTGAACGCCGCCGACAAACCCGCCGCCGCGCCGGCCAGCACCAGTTGCCGCTCGATCAGCGCATTCGAACGCGGATAAAGCCTGCGCAGATTGAACATGAGGGCCGCGCCCACTTGCACGGTCGGCCCTTCGCGGCCGATCGTAAATCCGCCGAGAATCGCCAGAAAAGACACCGCGATCTTGCCGACCAGAATGCGGAACGACAGCAGCCGCGCGCCATATTCGCCGGGTTTGGAATGAAGCGTGGCGATCACCTGAGGAATCCCGCTGCCCTCGGCGCCGCGAAAGAACTTGCGCGTGAGCCACACGGCGAGCGCGGCCACCGCGGGTGTAATGATGAGCGGCGCCCATACATGCTCGCGCTGCACCGCCCGGAATTCCTCGTAGCCCCAGTCTATGAGCCGCGCATAGAGCACCGCCACGAGCCCGACCGCGATCGCGCCGAGCCAGAAAATGCCGTACTGGCGCCAAAGACGTCTCGCGCGACGCACGATCCCGGATGAAAGAAGAGGTTGCGCTCGCGACATGAGATCTGGATGTGCAAAGGGTGAAGTATAAAGCGTGCGGAAAACGTAAAACCGTATGAAAGCCTTGTGAAATAGAGTAAAAAGGCATGTTGTAAGGCGCACGATGTAAGACGCCGTATTGTTTTCCGGCGGTCGCACTGCCCGGTTCAGCAAAGACTATTCCTTTCGTCGGCTAAAATACCTTGACGTTGAACAACCAAAGGTCCTCAATGAAGCGAGTCCTTATCGTCAAGGTCACCTCACTCGGCGATATCGTGCAAGCGCTGCCCGTCGTGGCGGACATCAAACGCGCGTTTCCTGGCGTTCAAGTGGATTGGGCCGCAGACGAAGCATTCGCCGAAGTGGCGCAATGGTGCAAGGGCATCGACCGCGTGCTGTTCGCGCCGCTGCGGCGCTTCAAGAAAGCGCGCCGGTGGGCCGACTTGAAGGCGATCGCGGCGTCCATCGCGGAGCTGCGTGCGTATCGCTACGATTACATCATCGACATTCACGGCGTGTACAAAAGCGCGATCATCGCGTTTCTGGCCCGCTCGTCGCGTTGCATCGGCTATCAGTCTCAGGACCTGGGCGAGCGCGGCGCCGCGTTTGCGTACACGGGGCGCTTCGGTCCGCGTCCGCAATGCAATGCGTGGCACGGCATGCGTATCAGCGCGGGCGAGGCCCTGGGCTACGAAGTAGAGGGCCCGCCTGTCTACGACCTGAAGTTGCCGGAGCCCGTAAGACCGCCGTTCGAAGGCGAGCGCGCGCCAGTCGCCGCGCTTTTTCATGCGACGTCGAAAGACGACAAGAAATGGCCGGTCTCGCACTGGGCGGTGGTCGGCACCGAGCTCTCCCAACGCGGCTTCCGCGTGGTCTTGCCCTGGGGTTCGGAAGGCGAGCGCATCGAGGCCGAGCAGATCGCCGCGCAAGTGCCAGGCTCGAAAGTTCTGCCGAAGATGACCGTGACCGAAATCGCGCAAATGATCGACGCATGCTCGCTGGTGGTCGGCGCGGACACCGGTTTCGTCCACCTCGCACATGCACTGCTGAAGCGCACTGTGATGGTTTTCGTGGCGACGTCGCCGGAGCATTGCGGCGTGGAAGCACCGTTTCGCTCGATCTCGGTCGGCGACGGCCTTTCGGTGCCGCCCATCAGCGCCGTGCTCGATGCCATCGACTACGTGCACAGCAAGCCGCCCGCCGCCGCTGGGCAGGGCTCCGCTGCGGCTTGAGCGCAGCTTCTGCCGGCAATCGTTTGCTCAAAAGAAAAGGGCGTCACGCGCAGAGTGCCTATGCAACCGGCACTGTTACGTGACGCCCCTGGAAACGCCCGCGTCGGGGAACGTCGGGCGAAGAGGATTCGGCTTGCTGCGCAACCATGCGACGCATGAATCGCCCATTACACGGTTGTTAAATCTGTCGCTTTTCGTTGGTTGCCGGAGCGGTCGCGCCTGCTGCGCGCGCCCCGGTAGTTGGTGAATGTGGGCGTGAGTGCCGCTCGCAAACCGCGCTGGACCGACGCCGCGCCTGTCTTAAGGAGGGCCACAAGGCAACACCCTCAAGGCGCATCACCGGCCGACATGTTCAAGTCAGTATAGGCGGTGTTTTCATCTGGCGTGAGCGTGCGTTGCCATGTGTCCGGTCGAGTCGCGCGAGTCGGCGAACGTGTGTAACACACGCGTGATCTTCCCTTACAACTGGCAACGTTCTGGCAGCCGCGCGTCGTGTTCAATCGAGTCATTCGAGATTTTCTCGAACGAACCTGACTCGACGGAGAACAACATGAAACGCCTGCTCCTGACTCTGATCGCCGGCACCGTGCTCGCAACCCTGCTTGGCGGCTGCGTTGTCGCGCCGGCGCCGGGCTATTACTACGGCGGTGGAGGCTACTACCACCATCACGGCTATTACTATCGTTGAGCTGGCGGCCTGGCGCAAAGCCGGCCCGCGAGGCGCGGTCCGAGCGTCAGGCGACCAGCATCTCGAACGCGATGACAGCCGTAATGGCCGCCGCGTTCGCCGCCAGTGCCTCGACAACAATGCCTTTCCAGGTGGCGGGACGAAAACGCAGCGCCAGCAGCAGCGAACACAACAGCGCGAGCGCGATGATCGTCACGACGTCGGCATTATGTAGATGAAGGTTCATCCGGGCCTCCCTGCTTGCCATGGGGTCATTCAGGTCGAGTATAGGCAAGTCAAAAAGGCGCGCAAGGCGGGGGATTCACTCAGCGAAACCCCCGCCAGGCAGGGACTTCAGCGATAAACCCGCCGGAGTTCCCCGCCTGCGGATCAACGCGTCACATCAAGCGCGAGTCGCGCGTCTCGCGCATGCACAGCACGCCGATCATGCTGACGGCCGCTGCGATCGACACATACGCCCCCACCCACGGCAGCCCGCCGCGCGCGGCCAGCATTTGCGCGATGTACGGCGCAACCGATGCGCCGAGAATCCCGCCCAGGTTGTACGACACGCCCGCGCCGGTATAACGCACGTTGGTGGGAAACAGTTCGGGCAGCAGCGCGCCCATCGGCGCGAACGTCACGCCCATCAGGAACAGTTCAATGATGAGGAACAGCAGCACGAGCGGCGTTTGTCCGCTGCCGAGGAGCGGCGCCATGGTGAAGCCCGACAGGACCGCTGCGACGATGCCCACGATCAGCACCGGCTTGCGGCCATAGCGGTCGCTTGCCCATGCGGACAGCGGCGTGGCGAGCGCCATGAACACCACGGCAATGCACAGCAGCCCGAGGAACGTCTGCCGCGGAATGTGCAGCACCGACACGCCATAGGACAGCGAGAACGTGGTCGCGTTATAGAACAGCGTGTAGCAGACCACCATCGCCAGCGCGCCCAGCAGCGTGGGCATCCAATGCCGCGACAGCAGTGTCGCGATGGGCACCTTCACGCGCTCCTGACGCTCGATGGCGGCCTGGAAGGCCGGCGTCTCCGCGATCTTCAGCCGCACGTAAAGCCCGAGCGCGACCAGCACCGCGCTCACGAGGAACGGCACGCGCCAGCCCCAGCTACGGAACTGCGCGTCGCTCAACGACATCGCAAGAGCGAAGAAGAGGCCGTTGGACGCGAGAAAGCCAATAGACGGTCCGAGTTGCGGGAACATGCCGAACCAGCCGCGCTTGCCGGCAGGCGCATTTTCGGTGGCGAGCAGCGCCGCGCCGCCCCATTCACCGCCCAGGCCAATGCCCTGGCCAAAACGCAAGATGCACAGAAGGATCGGTGCAAGACTGCCGATCGAGTCGTAGCCTGGCACGAAGCCGATCAGCGTGGTGGAGACGCCCATCACGAGCAAAGACGCGACGAGCGTCGATTTACGGCCGATGCGATCGCCGAAATGGCCGAACAGGAACGAGCCGATTGGCCGCGCGACGAACGCAATGCCGAACGTGACGAAAGCCGACAGCGCCTGAGCCGTTGCCGAGCCATGCGGAAAAAACACTGGGCCGATGACGAGCGCCGCGGCGGTCGCGTAGACGTAGAAATCGTAGAACTCGATCGCGGTGCCGATGAAGCTCGCGAAGATGATCCGCGCGCTTTTGGTGTGTCCGGCCGCATTGGGCTCGGCCGCGGAAATCGGCGATGTGGACATGCAGGGTCTCCATGTATCGTGATGCCGCGTTGCCTCGCTCGATAGCGGCGCAGTGAGACTGCGCAGCGGCGCGGTCAATCGGCATCTTTGTTCAGGTTCGTGCGCTTGAGTCGAACTCGCGTCGGCGATGCGGCTGACGGGCGACGAACCCGCAGCATACAACGTCGGCCGTAGGGACTCGCGCGCGAATGCGGCCCTCTGCGCGTGCATGGCGTTGACGCCGCGACGCAGCAAAGGCGTTTGCGTGGCGCGCGTGGATGACGCGGCGCCGCGATAGGTGGCAGCAAGCCGCGCCCGCGGATGAGCGGGCGGCCTGCACCGTGCCGGAGGCTCCGGCGAGGAATCGGAAAATTATAGCGAGCGCGGCGCTTGCGCAGCAAGGCGGCTGGCCGATCGGCCAGGCCGCGCTCAGTCGATGGTCAGCGATTGCGGCGAGGCCAGTTCGCGCAGCTGGAACTTACCGTCGTCGTTGAACAGCCAATCTTCGAACAGTTCGAGCTGGCCGCGGCCGTTCAACAATTTGCCCGGCGGCAATGGCAGCGGTGACGCACGCCGCAGGGTGGCGAGCGCGGTACTTTCCGCTTCGTCGTCACCGTTCGTGCGATACACCGACGACGCGACAACGTGCCCGTTGCGATCCACGGTGAACGACACGACGACGAGCGAGCGCAGCATTGCTTGCGGCTTGCCGCGCAGCACATACGAAGGATTGCGCTCGACGATGCGTTGCGCGACGGCCTCGCGATACTGATCGAGCGTCGCGCTGTTGACTGCGGCGGGCGGCGTCGCGACGACCGCCTTTGGCGGCGGTGTGATCGTGCAGCCGGCGATGCCGAGTGCGAGCAACGCCATGATTGCGCTGCCGCGTAGAGATAGGGACCATGCGCTGCCGCGGCGAGCGCTGCATTCAGTCATGGGGCGAAGGAGGCGCGTGCGGGTAAGCATGATGAACCACTAACGAGGGCAGAACCTGTTTTGATGGTAGTCAAAAACCGCCGCGTTTCAATCCGCGTTCGCCCAGGTATGTCGGCGAAGGCGCCAGAAAAAAGGCGAACTCGCCAACGAGTTCGCCTTCGCAATCCGTTATGCATGAACGCGCCGATGCCGGCGCATTCGCGCAAGTTCAACGCGTGTCAGTTCAACGCTTGCCGTGCCGCTTTGACCGCGGCCAGCACCTGCTCGGGTGCTGTGCCGCCCGGATGATTGCGGCTGGCAACCGAGCCTTCGAGCGTCAGGTACGAGAACACGTCGTCGCCGATCAAATGTGCGACGTTCGGCAATTCCGCGCGCATTTCCTCGAGCGCGAGGTCCGCGAGATCGCAGCCGCGATCCGCGCAGATGCGCACAGCCAGCGCAACGGCTTCGTGCGCGTCGCGAAACGCCAGTCCGCGCTTGACGAGGTAGTCGGCGAGATCGGTTGCGGTAGAGAACCCTTGCAACGCGGCGTCGCGCATGGCTTGTGGCTTCACCGAAATGCCCGCGACCATTTCCGCGAAGATGCGCAGTGTATCGGCGACGGTGTCCACCGTGTCAAACAGCGGTTCCTTGTCTTCCTGATTGTCCTTGTTGTACGCGAGCGGCTGGCCTTTCATCAGCGTGAGCAGCGCCATCAGATGACCGTTCACACGGCCGGTCTTGCCGCGCGCGAGTTCGGGCACGTCAGGATTCTTTTTCTGCGGCATGATCGACGAACCCGTGCAGAAGCGGTCGGCCAGATCGATGAAGCCGACGCGCGGGCTCATCCACAGCACGAGTTCTTCGGAGAAGCGCGAGATGTGCGTCATGACGAGCGCCGACGCCGCCGTGAATTCGATCGCGAAGTCGCGGTCGGACACCGCATCGAGCGAGTTCGCGCAGATGCCGTCGAAGCCGAGTGTCTTTGCCACCGCGTGGCGGTCGATCGGATAGCTCGTGCCGGCCAGTGCCGCCGCGCCCAGCGGCAGACGATTCACGCGTTTGCGGCAATCGAGCATGCGCTCGGCGTCGCGAGAAAACATTTCGACGTAGGCGAGCAGGTGATGGCCGAACGTGACCGGCTGCGCGACCTGCAAATGCGTGAAGCCGGGCATGATGGTCGACGCGTTCTTCTCCGCCATGTCGAGCAGCGCCGTGCGCAGTTCCTTCAACAACGCGCCGATGCGGTCGATCTCGCCGCGCAGCCACAGGCGGATGTCGGTCGCGACCTGGTCGTTACGCGAGCGGCCCGTGTGCAGGCGCTTGCCGGCGTCGCCGATGAGCGCGGTGAGGCGCGCTTCGATGTTCAGGTGAACGTCTTCCAGGTCGAGTTGCCACTCGAACTCGCCTCGCTCGATTTCGCCCTTGATCTGCGCCATGCCGCGTTGGATCGCGGCGAGGTCTTCGGCGGCGATGATCTTCTGCGCGCCCAGCATCGAGGCGTGCGCGAGCGACCCTTCAATGTCGACGAGCGCCAGACGCTTGTCGAAGAATACCGACGACGTGTAGCGTTTGACGAGCTCCGACATCGGCTCCGAGAAGCGAGCCGACCAGGCTTCGCCTTTTTTGTGCAGTTGGGACGTCATGGTTTTGGACAGTTAAGCGGCAGTTATGCAGCAGTTAAGTGGCGATCGGGCGAGCGGTAAGAAGCTGACGGCGCGGATGCGCCTGGCATGACTGCGAGCGCGCTGCCGAAGCATGGAAAGACAGGGATTTTAACACTGGCACAACGCCGCGCCGACGACCGGACCGCGCCGCGTAGGCGAGGCCGAGCGCGTCGGCTAACCGGGGCTTGCACGGCCGCTCATACAGCATGCTGGCTTGCGGCCCGCAATGGCGGCTCGTGCAGCTGCTTATTCGCGGACCAGCACTACCAGCTTCAGATCCTCGCGATGCGCGGGCTTGAACGTAATCTGATCGTAGACGAGCCGGCCGTCGCGCGGATGATTGAATTCGCGACGCCCGCCTTCGCGGCCTCCGACGTCTTGCGAAGCCCAGAAGCGCGCAAACGCGTCGCTCGCGGCGGTGAGCGAATCGATCAACGCACGCGTTGGCGCGTCGTTCAGATGACGGATCGAATCCGCGCGAAACTCGGCGGCTAGACGACGCGCGCGCGTGTCCCAGTCGACGATCAACTCGCGCGCCGCCGGCTCCGTGAACGTGTAGCGCAGCAGATTGCGGTCATGCGAACCGTCGAGCCAGCCGACGAAAAGATCGGCCGCGCGTTGGTTCCAGGCGAGCGCATTCCATTGCCGGTCGAGCACATAGGCGGGCGCGTTCACGAGTTGCACGGTCTGGAGCAGTGTGGCGGGCGCGTCGGCGGCGGCCGGGTCGGGTTCGGCCGGATCGCGCTGGGCGGCCAGCTCGAACAGGTACGCCCGCTCGGCCCGCGACAGTTGCAGCGCGACGGCGATACGTGCGAGCGCGTCGGCGGAAGCGGAAACCGGACGCCCTTGCTCGATCCATGTGTACCAGGTCGGACTCACGCCGCACAGCTGCGCGACTTCCTCGCGCCGCAAGCCGGGCGTGCGGCGGCGCGGGCCCGGCGGCAGGCCGACAGCTTGCGGCGACAGCCGTTCGCGGTGCGCGCGGATGAAGTCGCCCAGCGCCCGGGCGGGCGTGGCATCGAGCGGCGGCGGGTTGTCGGCGGAAGAGGGCGTGCTCGTTCGCGTGGTCATTCGTTTGGTGCGGCGTGAGGAGGGTGGTATAGATACCAGAATAATTGCTTAACTTGTACTGGTACACGGCGGGCTCTATTGTAGCGGCGTAGCGGCTCGAACGGCAGGCCGCGCTGCCAGCACCAGAAACGCGGATCCACACGACACAGTCCACGCAGACAACCGGAGCTATCATGAAGCATCACGATCAGGTCGCCGACGCCTTCGGCTCGACGGCCGCCGCCTATTTGACGAGTCCGACCCACGCAACCGGCGCCGATTTGCGGACGCTGGCTGAGTCGATCGCGGCGACGCCGGACGCGACGGTGCTCGACATGGGCTGCGGCGCGGGCCACGCGAGTTTTGCCGTCGCGCCGCACGCGAAAGAAGTGATCGCCTATGACATCGCCGCGCCGATGCTCGCCACCGTTGAAGGCGCCGCAAAGGATCGCGGCTTCGCCAACATTCGCACGCGGCAGGGCGCGGCCGAAAAATTGCCGTTCGCCGATCACACGTTCGACTGGGTCATCAGCCGGATGAGCGCGCATCACTGGCACGACGTGGCGCCGGCGCTCGCCGAAGTTCGGCGCGTGCTGAAGCCGGGCGGCCGGGTGCTGTTCATCGACATCGCCGGCATCGACCATCCGTTGCTGGACACGCATATTCAGGCAATCGAACTGTTACGTGACGGCTCGCATATTCGCGATTACCGCGCCGACGAATGGATCGCGCTCTTCGAAGCTGCGGGTTTCAAGGCCTCGATTCGCGAGCGCTGGCGCATCGACATCGAGTTCGGCTCGTGGGTGGCGCGCATGCGCACGCCCGAGCCGCGAGTGGTGGCGATCCAGTCGCTGTGGCGCAATTCGCCGGACGAAGTGCGGCAATACTTCGATGTGAAGGAAGACGGCTCTTTCAAGCTGGATGCGTTAATGGTCGAAGCGGGTTGAGAAGGCGTCTGCGGAACTTGAACCGATCTGCCGGAGCCGTGCTTGCTGTTTCAGGGCACGCGGCTCCAGGCTGTGCAGTTGGGCTACTGGATCGCCCTCGTTGTCGGCGTTACCCGTGGATCGCTACAAAGGCGTTCGCAGCCGCCTTCGCATATTGGGACTAGCGTCACGGCAATCTGATTCAACGCCTTGTTTCCCTTGCTGTCGATGTCCGGGCGTTTGATCTCTCGCGTATCCATCCAGATATTGCTTTCCTTGATTCCGAGTTGGATCAGATACGCGCGTAATGCTGATCCTCTCTGCCCTGCAAGCGCGAGGGGATCGCGTTCGATCGCATATCCACCTGCGTATATGATTCCCCTGATCTCAACGTTCGGCCATTGGCGAGCGGCTATTACCATTTCCGTAATTCTCAGCCGGTCAGAATTGGGAATCTCGGCAGAGTTGAGCGGTAAGCTGTCTTCCATGTTTTCGGAGACCGTGCACGCACTAGCCTGACTCGCCGCAATGAGAATGGACAGCGCTAAAAACGTCACCTTGGATGACGTTATAAATCTTTTCATCTTGTGCCTTATTCGTCGAATCCCACGTAACACGCCAAGCTGTCAGCATTGCGAATTGCCTGATGCGGGTTGGACTGCGCCCAGAACGACAACCCGATGTGGGTGCACTCGTGAATCAGTGTCAACACCTTGCAGCCCTTGACTGTGACCTCATACTGCCGTGTACGTAATGCGGCTCAAGCACAGCTTGCAAAACGCGTCACCAATGCACCAGAAACCGTTCCGGCAAACAATAAAGCCGAACGCGACCAATAGATGCACGTCCGGCTTTATCTCCAACTACATGGGCAGCGGCGCCTGCAAACGCCACTGCCATCCGCCACCGTCAGCCCGTATTCCGCAACCCCGCCGCGATCCCGTTGATGCTCAAATGAATCCCGCGCCGCACGCGCGCGTTGGTGTCGCCCGCGCGGTAACGCTTGAGCAATTCGACCTGCAGGTGATTGAGCGGATCGAGATAAGGGAAGCGGTTCTTGATCGAACGCGCGAGCAACGGATTTTCCGCGAGCCGTTCGCTCTTGCCGGTGATCTCCGACAACACTTTGGACGTGCGCTCCCATTCCGCGACGATCCGCTCGAACACATGCTTGCGCAGCTTCTTGTCCGTGACGAGCGCCGCGTAGCGCGAGGCCACCGCGAGGTCGGTCTTCGCCAGCACCATGTCCATGTTCGAGAGCAGCGTCGAGAAGAATGGCCAGCTCTTGTGCATTTTCTTCAGCTGCGCGAGACGGCGCCCGCGCTCGGCGTCGCTCGGCGCGCCGTCGAGATACGCGGCAACCGCACTGCCGAACCCATACCAGCCGGTCAGCAACAGCCGGCATTGGCCCCACGAGAAACCCCACGGAATCGCGCGCAAATCTTCGATCTTGCGTTGCTTCGGATCCTGCAACTTGCGCGACGCCGGACGGCTGCCGATGTTCAGTTCGGCGATCTCCGAGATCGGCGTGGACTCGAAGAAATACTCCTTGAAACCGGGCGTTTCATACACGAGCGCGCGATACGAGGCCATGGCCGCGTCGGACAATTGCTGCATCGTCGCTTCGAAAACCGGCAGCTCCGCGGGTGCCGTGCCATGCGGCAGCAACGACGCTTCGAGGGTCGCAGCCACCACCGTTTCCAGATTCCGCCGGCCAATTTCCGGATTGCCGAACTTGCTCGCGATCACTTCGCCTTGTTCCGTCAAACGGATCTGACCGTCGACGGTGCCGGGCGGCTGCGACAGAATCGCCTGATAAGTCGGGCCGCCTCCACGGCCGACGGTGCCGCCGCGTCCGTGGAAAAGGCGCAGCGTGATGCCGCGTTCGTTGAAGAGCGACACGAGCGCGAGTTCGGCGCGGTACAACTCCCAGTTCGACGTGAGGAAGCCGCCGTCCTTGTTGCTGTCCGAATAGCCGAGCATCACTTCCTGCTCGTTGCCCTGATGTTCGATGATCGAGTCGACGCCCGGCAGCGCAAGGAGATCGCGCATGATGTGCGGCGCGTTGCGCAAGTCGGGGATCGTCTCGAAGAGCGGGATCACCATCAGCGCGGCCTTGGCCGGATCATTCGCGTCACCGAGCCGCCCTTGTAGAAGGCCGGTCTCTTTTTGCAGCAGCATCACCTCGACCAGATCGCTGACCGTTTCCGTATGCGAAATGATGTAGTTGCGAACCGCGCGCGCGCCGAATTTCTCACGCGTGACACGCGCTTCTTCCAGCACGCCGAGTTCGCTCTTCACGAGATCGGAGTACTCGCCATACGGCAGGCGCAACGGGCGCGGCTGCGCAAGTTCCGCAAGCAGCACTTCCAGCTTCTCGCTTTCTGCGAGCGCGGCGTAGTCGTCATGAACGCCCGCGCGCTTCAGCAGTTCGGCGATCACCGCTTCGTGGATGTCCGAGCTCTGGCGCAAGTCGATGCTCGCGAGATGAAAGCCGAACACTTCGGCCGCACGCGCGAGCGGCGCGAGACGCGGCGCGGCGAGCGGAGCGCCATGATGCGCGGCGAGCGAATCGATCAGCACATGCAGGTCGCGCACGAATTCGGAGGCGTCGTCGTAGGGGGTCGCGCGAATCGGCGCTGCGCCGCGGCCCGCACTGCGCAGCGGCACGCTGCCTTCGCCGAGACGCACGCGCGCGCTTGCCGCGAGCCGCGTGTACATGCCGATCAGCGCACGGCGATAAGGCTCGTCCGTACGATGCGGCGAGCGGTCAGGCGAGATTTCCGCGAGCGCTTTGAGTTCGTCGCTCGCGCCGGCGAGCAGATTCGACACGGACAATTCCGCGCCGAGCTTGTGCACCTGCTCGAGGTAGTGTTCGAAGATCACCTCGGCCTGGCGCGCGATTGCATGTTCGAGCGTTTCAGCCGTGACGTTCGGATTGCCGTCGCGGTCGCCGCCGATCCAACTGCCCATCTGGAAGAACGGTGGCAGACGCGCTTCGAGGCCGTGCTCCTTGAGCGCCTCTTCGATATCGGCGTAAAGCGCGGGGATTTCTTCGAGGAAGGTAGCGCGGTAGTACGACAGCGCGTTTTCGATTTCATCGGCGACGGTGAGCCGCGAGTCGCGCAGCATCCGCGTTTGCCACAGCGACGTGACGCGCGCGCGCAGCATTGCTTCGTTATGCGCGCGTTCGCGGTCGGTCAACTGCTGATCGCGTTCGGCGAGCAGGTGCGCGACGTCGTGCTCCGCGTCGAGAATGCTCTTGCGCTGCACTTCCGTTGGGTGCGCGGTGAGCACAGGCACGATGAGCGCGTCGTTGAAAAACTGCTGCAACACGGGCGTGGCGGCGGCGCCCGCTTCGACGAGCCGCTCCAGCGCATGGGCAATGGTGCCCGGCTGCGCGGCGGAGCCTGCGAGCGCGTGAATACGGTGACGGCGATTGCGGTGGCGGTCTTCGGCGATATTCGCGAGATGCGAGAAGTAGCTGAACGCGCGCACCACGCTGACCGTCTGTTCGGGACTCAGCGAGCGCAGCTTTTTGTCGAGCGTCTGCACGGCGGCGTTGTCGTCTTCGCGGCGAAAACGCACGGCCGTCTGACGGATTGTTTCGACGACGTCGAACACCGCGTCGCCTTCCTGTTCCCGGAGCACGTCGCCGAGGAGCCGCCCCAGATAGCGGATGTCCTGGAAGAGCGGATGGTCCTTGTCGTCGCGCGTGCGGCCGTTGGTTTTGGGCGCGGCGACGACGGTGTCTTCGGAGACGGCTTGCAGCTTCGGCGCTTTGTCTTCCGCCTTGTTCTTCGCTTGCGCTTTAGAGTTCGTCTTTGCCTCCGTCTTCGCCTTGTTCGTGGCGGACGCGGCTTTGGCCGGCTTGTCCGCCTTCGAAGTCTTTACGGCTTTTTGCGGCTTGACCGGCGCGGCGGTTCTATCGGCCTTGATGGCTTTCGCGGCGTTGGCAGCCTTCGCGCCGGTGGTCGCCCGTTTGGCTTTGCCCGGCTGGGCAGTGCTTGCTTTAGACGATGCGGAAGCTGTGGACGCGTCGGCGTCGACAGTGGAAGCGTTGGGCGATGCAGTGTTGCGGCGGGCAGGGCGCGCCGATCCGGAAGACGTCACGATGGGTTTCCTCAGGGAAGCCAGGGTCTGTTAAGTGATGAACTGCTACTGCGGAACTCAAAACTGCACTGGAACTGCAACGTGAACTGCATTGAAGCGGTATGCACCGATGGCGATACGCCGAGGAGGAAGGCCGCGCGACCGCACAAGCTCTGCATGCGGCGCATGTTGCGCCGCATTGGATCATCGCGCATGCAGCGGCGCGATGCGCGAACGACCGTGCGTGAACAGGCCGCAATGGGACAGCCGCGCATGGCGCGAAGCCCGTCTCCTCCGCCGATACCGCGTCGGCACGGCGCCCCGCCGCGCCTCGATTCGAGCCTTGCCCCGTAAGGGCGACAGGCGGGCGAACCGGGGAGTCAACGCAAGGGCGCGTGCTAACATTGTTTGTTATTCCATCCCGTCATTCAATCGACAAGCTAATGAACACCGAGACGTTTGCCGCGCCACCCCACACGCTTGTGATTGCGTCGCGAGAAAGCCGCCTCGCCATGTGGCAGGCGGAGCATGTGCGATGTGCGCTGCACAAATTATATCCATCTTGTGACGTAAAAATCCTCGGAATGACGACACGTGGCGATCAAATTCTCGATCGCACTTTGTCGAAGGTGGGTGGTAAGGGGCTGTTCGTCAAAGAACTCGAAGCGGCGCTCGCCGATGGCCGCGCCGATCTCGCGGTGCACTCGCTCAAAGACGTGCCGATGGAACTGCCCGCGGGCTTCGCGCTCTCCACGATCATGGAGCGCGAAGATCCGCGCGACGCACTCGTATCGAACGATTACGACTCGCTAGCCGCGCTGCCGGCCGGTGCGGTGGTGGGCACATCGAGCCTGCGCCGCGAAGCGATGCTGCGCATGCGCTATCCGCATCTCGAAGTGCGGCCGCTGCGCGGCAATCTGGATACGCGCCTCACCAAACTCGATCGCGGCGATTACGCGGCGATCATTCTCGCTGCGGCAGGCCTCAAGCGCCTCGGCCTGGGTGACCGTATCCGTGCGCTGCTGGATCCGGAGGACAGCTTGCCTGCTGCGGGGCAGGGCGCGCTCGGCATCGAGATTCGCGCCGATCGCGCGGACCTCGCGGCATGGCTCGCGCCGCTGCATCACGAACATACCGCGGCAGCCGTCGAAGCCGAGCGCATGGTGTCGCGTTCGCTCGGCGGCAGTTGCGAAGTGCCGCTCGCCGCGTACGCGACATGGCATGACGGCGCGCTGCATCTGCGCGGCATCGTGGCGACGCCCGATGGCCAGCGCGTTCTGAGTGCGCAGGCGTCGGCGCCCGCGCCGACCGTCGAACGCGCAATCGCCTTGGGCAGCGAAGTGGCGAGCGCGCTCGAACAGCAAGGCGCCATGGACATCGTCCGCGCGCTCAGCACGGCGAGCGGTCCCGCGGCGCCGGGAGCGGGTGCGGGCTCCGGCGCGGCAGACAGCGCGGTGTCCGGCGACTGATGGCGGCCGACATTCCCGGCAACGCATCGCCATCCGCCGGCAAGGCGGCGTTCACTGTCGTGATTACGCGACCGGCCGGTCAGTCGAGCGAACTGATAGAACGCCTTTTCGCGGCCGGCATTGCGACGCTCGACTTCCCGCTGATCGACATTGCGCCTGTCGCCGACGACGCGCCGTTGCGCGCCGCGCTCGCTTCTCTCGAACGCTATGTGCTCGTCGTATTCGTGTCGCCGAACGCAATCGATCACGCGTTTGCGCAGAGCGGCGCGATCTGGCCGCACGCATTGCCGGTCGGCGTAGTCGGGCCGGGCAGCGTGCGGGCGCTCGCGCGCCACGGCGTCAGTGCACCGGCTCACCGGGTCATCAGTCCAGCATCCGACGCGGACGACGACAACGGACGCTTCGACTCCGAAGGCCTCTTCGCCGCGATCGACTCGGCGCTCGGCGAGGCGAGTCTCGAAGGCAAGCGTGTTCTGATCGTGCGCGGCGACGGCGGCCGCGAGTGGCTCGCCGAGCGTCTACGCGAGGCCGGCGCTGAGGTGGAGACGGTCGCCGCGTACCGGCGGCTCGTGCCAGAACCGTCGATCGGCGCGTGGGCTCGTGTGCATCGACTGCTTGCGGGCGAACCGCATGCCTGGCTTCTCACCAGTTCCGAAGGCGTGCGCAATCTGCACGAACTCGCGCAAGAGCATCTCACCGCCGACGAACTCGCGCAGCTCAAGCGCGCCACGCTCGTCACGCCTCATCCCCGTATTGCTCAGACCGCGCGGGCATTGGGTTTTGATAGGATTACGGTGTCCGGCGCGGGCGACGAGCGCATCGCACACGCCTTACTCGCCGCCCTGCCGACCGTAGTTCAACCGGTACCGTCCAATCCGGCTCATTCACCGGCTAAATCACGCATGACTGAAACGAACGCATCCACGAACGCTTCACCCCAGCCGGCCGCGACCGCAGCGTTGCCGCCGAATCAACCCTTCACGCCCTACGAAGCGCAAAAGCGTCGCAGCGCGAGCGGACCGCTGCTGTGGTTTGTCGTGGTGGTTCTTGCTTGCGCCGCGGGCGTGGGCGGCTATGCGCTCAATCGCAAGGTGGAGCGCACCGAGCAGCAAATCGCGCAACGTCAGCAGGCGAACGACACGCAAACCAACGAACTGCGCATCAAGACCGAGCAGGCGCTTGCCACGGTGCGTCAGTCCGACTCGCAGGTCGCGCAACTTGAGGGCAAGCTCGCCGATGCGCAAGCCGCGCAGCAGGCGCTGCAGCAACAGTACGCGGATCTCGCGCGCAACCGCGACGACTGGACGCTCGCAGAAGTCGGGCAGATGCTGTCTGCCGCGAGCCAGCAATTGCAGTTGACCGGCAACACGCAGCTTGCGCTCTTCGCGCTGCAAAGCGCCGACACGCGGCTCGCGGCGTCGGATAGCCCGCAGGCGGTCGCGGTGCGCAAGGCCATCGCGCAGGACATCGACAAGCTGAAGGCCGCGCCTTCCACCGACCTGACGGGTCTCGCGATCAAGCTCGACAACGCGGTCGATCAGATCGACAGCTTGCCGCTTTCCGGCGAAGCGCCGATTGCCCATGCCACGCCGCATGCGGCGACATGGGCGGACACGGCCAAGGTATCCGCGGCCACCGGCGAGCCGCGCTGGAAAGTGTGGTGGAACCAGTTGACGAGCGGCATCGGCCAGCAGTTGACGAGCCTCGTGCAGGTGCGCCGCATCGACAACGCGGACGCGATGATGGTCGCGCCCGACCAGGGCTACTTCGTGCGTGAGAACGTGAAGCTGCGTTTGCTGTCGGCGCGTCTTGCGCTGCTCTCGCGCAACCAGACCACGCTGAAGTCTGATCTGCAGGGCGCGCAAACGGCGCTGACGCGTTACTTCGATATGTCGTCGAAGAAAACACAGAACGTAGTCGATCTCGTCAAGCAGGTGGAGGCCGGGTCGGCCGCGGTCGAATTGCCGAATCTGAACACGAGCCTGCAGGCTGTCAATCAATACCGGGGCCGGGGTTAATCATGGCGATCCGGGGACTTCTATGGCTCGCGCTGCTCTTCACCGTGGCGGTTGCGCTCGCGGTGGTCGGACGCTTCGACATGGGGCAGGTGATGTTGGTGTATCCGCCGTACCGCGTCGACATGTCGCTCAATTTGTTCGTGGTCGGGCTCGTGGTGCTGTTTGTTCTGCTGTATGCGCTCCTGCGCATCGTGCGCAATATCTGGCGCATGCCGCAGCGTGTGGCGGCCTACCGTGCGCGCTCGCGCGTCGCGAAGGCGCACGCCGCGCTGCGTGACGCGATCGGCAACCTGTACGCCGGACGCTTTTCGCGCGCGGAAAAGGCTGCGAAAGACGCACTTGCGAACGGCGACAACAAGGGCGCGGCCGGCTTGATCGCGGCCACCGCGGCGCATCGCATGCATGAATATGCGCGGCGCGACGAATGGCTCGCGCAGATCGACGAAACCGACTGGCAGGACGCGCGTCTCATGGCCACCGCCGACATGCGAGCCGACGGCCGCGACGCGGATGGCGCGCTTACCGCGCTCACCGAAATGCAATCGCAGGGCGCGCGGCGCATTCACGCGCAGCAGATCATGTTGCGCGCGCAGCAGCAATTGAAGAACTGGGGCGAGGTGCTCAAGCTCGTCAAGACGCTGGAAAAGCGCGAGGCGATTCATCCGGCGGTGGCGGTGCGCTTGCGGCAACTGGCGGCGGAGAATCTGCTGCGCGATCGTCGGCATAACGCCGATGCGCTGCTCGAACTGTGGAATTCACTGACGCCGACGGAGCGTCATTCGCCGCGTCTCGCCGATCTTGCCGCGGAACTGCTGGTTGCGCTGAATCGTCCGCAGGAGGCGCGGAAAATTGTCGAGGACGCGCTCGCGCAGAATTGGGATGCGCGGTTGCTGCGTCGTTACCCGGATACTACTGGCGGCGATGCGTTGCCGCTGATTCAGAAGGCCGAAGCATGGCAGAAGGATCGTCCGGACGATGCGGACTTGCTGTTCGCGTTGGGGCGGTTGTGTCTGCATCAGCAGTTGTGGGGCAAGGCGCAGTCGTTCCTTGAGCGTGCGCTGAAGCTTGCTGACAATGAGACGCTGAAGATTCGTTCGCACCGTGCATTGGCTCGGCTGCATGAGCAATTGGGGGATACCGAGAAGGCGAGCCAGCATTATCGTGAGAGTGCGTTGGCGATGAATATCGTGTGAGTTGCTGTTGGCGTGGTGGCGATTCGTTGAATTGCACGCGCCTTTGTTTGCTTTGCCTGATGGCCGCAGCTCACGCTGCGGCCATTTGTTTTTCGACTTGGTTTGATCAGTGACTTAATGATCACAACCCCTTCACGCACTGCCTCAAGCGAACCTGCAGTAGCTACGGGAAAGAATTTTCACGCTCGCCACAATATTTGCGCTCCTGAAACGTCTTCAGACGCATGGAACCGCCACCCACCTCGCAGACGATGACCGAACGGGACAACGACATCACCGCGACCGTGGTGCGTGAGCGCACGAGGCTCGTCAATTTTATTCGGCGACGAATACGCGATCCAGACGATGCCGAGGACATTCTGCAGGACGTGTTCCATGAATTTGTGCAGGCCTACCGGCTGCCCGCTCCGATCGAGCAGGCGAGCGCGTGGCTTTTCCGGGCCGCGCGCAACCGCATCATCGATCGCTTTCGCAAGAAAAGAGAGCAGCCTCTGACAGATCTGTCAGAGGATGAGGATGACACCAGCAGTGAGTATCGCCTCGACCTCGCCCTACCGGCGCACGATGCTGGTCCTGAAGCGCTCTACGCTCGTGCTCTATTGCTCAAAGCCTTGCAGGACGCGCTCGATGAGTTGCCGCCGAATCAGCGCGAGGTGTTTATCGGACACGAACTCGAAGGGCGGCCCTTCAAAGACATGGTGGCGGAAAGCGGCGTCGCGCTGAATACGCTGCTCGCGCGCAAACGCTACGCGGTCTTGCATCTGCGCGCCCGACTGCAGGCCATTTATGACGAACTGGGTATTTAGAGGAGTCGACGGATGAAATATCGAATCAGATGTGTGGGCAAAGTGCTGCTTGTGGTGGTCGGCATAGGCGTGCTCGGGTGGGTGGTCATGACTCTATGGAACTGGGTGATTCCGGCGATATTCGTCGGCGCCCGTGCGAT
The DNA here is from genome assembly GCF_904848585.1 of Paraburkholderia kirstenboschensis. Taxonomy (GTDB): domain Bacteria; phylum Pseudomonadota; class Gammaproteobacteria; order Burkholderiales; family Burkholderiaceae; genus Paraburkholderia; species Paraburkholderia kirstenboschensis. The sequence goes on along the minus strand of NZ_CAJHCR010000006.1, from coordinate 16,399 downwards.
CGACTTCGCGCATGCGTTGGGCTTGCTGGTTTTGAGCCGCATCCTGTTTGGCGGATTCCGCGGACACGGCGGCTGGCGCGAACGGCGTCATTGGCGCAAATGGGAAGCCATGACGCCTGAGGAACGGGAGCATTTCCAGTCGGCATGGCGATCGGGCCGCGCCGGGCGCGCGGGAGATTGAACATGCGCGAGAAATCAACGGCCGACTGCAAACAGAAGCCGGGCGTGATTGCGCCACTCGTCGACCTGAAACGTTGCGAAGGTAAGGGCGATTGCCTGGATGTTTGTCCCGAGAACGTGTTTGAGATCCGGCGCATCGACGAGGTCGATTATCTGAGTCTCGGTTTGATGCATCGCCTTAAGCTACGCGTGCATGGAATGAAAGTCGCCTACACGCCGAATGCGGACGCCTGCCGGTCATGCGGTCTTTGCGTGACCGCGTGTCCTGAACGCGCGATCAAGCTGGCCAGAACGGCATAGCGTCAAACGTCTTTGCTGATGGCGTTACGACATCGCAGGCTGCCAGGTAGCGGTCAGTCGCTGGAGACTTCATCAACACTACCGATCTCGTCAAGGAGAGCACATGGTGTCGTCAAGCACAGTTCTTTTGCGGCGGCTTCACGAACAGAGCCAGACAGAAGTAATCGCCCGCGCACAGGCGCAGTTTGACGGATCGAGCGAGGAGTTTCTGACTCTCGCGGAGGAATATGACACGCTCGCACCTCGACTGCGCGGCCGGTTTCTCGAAACGCTCGGACTATCTAGTGAAGATTTCGAATCGTCGCAAGGCACTCCTCTATCGTTAGCCGTGTCAGAGAAAACGGGAAGGTTTTTACACAACATGGTGCTTTCGCACAAACCGGCTCGAATCCTCGAACTCGGCAGTTCCTGCGGCGTGTCCACGCTGTATCTCGCCGAGGCCTTGCGCACGTTGGGCAGTGGAATGGTTGTCGCGACTGAATCCGACGCGGTTAAGTGCGCACATCTTCAGGCCAACGTCAAAGCGGCGGGCGTAGATGCTTATGTTGACCTGCGGGAAGGCGATGCATTCCAGACCGTTTCCGAACTGGAAGGCACTTTCGATATGGTGTTTATCGACGTGTGGGCCAACACCTACCTGGATCTGTTCAAGCAAACTGAGCGCCTGCTGCGCCCGGGCTCTATCGTTCTTGCCGACAACATGTACACGGCCGAGGACGCCGTTCGTCCCTACAAGCACTATCTTGACGACGATCCGCGATTTTCGACAACGACGCTGGACTTTGAGTCAGGGCTCGAATTTACAGTCGTCGTTTCTTAAGCCGGTGAAGAGCGCGCTAAGCAAACGCGTCCGGTAAGGCGAAGTACATCACTTGCGCGGCTGGATGATTGCCAGGGCGAAACCCGCTCCCGCGAACGCGCACGCGGCGCGTGCACGCCAACGGCACTGCCGTCGCTTTATGCCTGCCAGGAATGACTGTTATCAACGACGCCTGCCTTCTTCGGCTGGGCGCTGACCTTCATCATTTGCTCACCGTCAACCAACAGGAGCAAAACGATGAGCAACTTCCAAACCTATACGATCGATAACGCACCGGCCGCGTCGAAGGCCAGCCTCGAAGACACGAAGCGCGCCTTCGGCTTCGTCCCCAACTTGCAGGCGCATATGGCGGAATCGCCTGCGCTGTTGGCCGGCTACTCGGCGCTGTGGGATCTGTTCTCGAAAAGCACACTGACGCCGCACGAGCAGCAGGTCGTCTACCTCACCTCGAACTTCGAGAACAACTGCCACTACTGCATGGCCGGTCACAGCACGCTGGCAAAGATGCTCAAGATGGACGCGGGCGTGATCGCCGCGCTGCGCGCGGGCACGCCGCTGCCCGATGCAAAGCTCGAAGCGCTGCATCGCTTCACGACGCTCGTGGTGCGTGAGCGTGGCTTCGTCCCGGACGCCGATGTCGACGCGTTTCTCGCCGCTGGCTACACCCGTCAAAACGTCCTCGAAGTGATTCTTGGCGTGGCAACCAAGGTGATGAGCAACTACACGAACCACATCGTTCACACCGAACTCGACGGCTTCATGACCGGTAACGAGTGGACTAAGCCGGTCGCTGTCGCTGCTTAAGCTGTCGCTCCTTAAGCCGTCTGCGGAAGCCCTCGCGGCTCCCGTCAAACCCGGTGGAACGTGCGCATGCCATCGCCGCGACTATCGCAAAGCAGCCGCCGCTCACCACCAAATACACCCGCATCGGAATCACCGAGCGATTGGGTCGCGTGATCGACGAAGGCATCGGCTACGGCCTGGCGCTCCAAGGCGTCACTGCGGCCGAAGCGGCACGCATTGCCTCAGCGCAAAACGCAGCCTGAACCTACTGACTCGTTGATTCCTCATTCCTCTATTCCTCTCGAAGGAGAACACTCATGTCACTGCAAGACAAACTCGACGCATTCCGGGCCGACTTCAAGGCTGGCAAACCGCCGTTCAACGCACCGCCAGAAATTCATCCGGTGATGGAACGCGCCACGGCAGAACTGATTGCGAGCGGGCAAGCGGGCCGCGCGATCAAGGCCGGCGACCGCGCGCCGCATTTCCAACTGAAAGATCAGGATGGCAACGACGTGTCTTCCGCTGCGTTGCTGGTGAAGGGCCCGCTGGTGGTGACGTTTTATCGCGGCGTCTGGTGCCCATACTGCAATATCGAATTGCAGGCGATCAACGAAGTGCTGCCTGAGATTCAGGCCTACGGCGCGAACGTCGTGGCGATCTCGCCGCAGACGCCGGTCAATAGCCGCAAGTCCGTGCGCACCAACGAATTGGACTTTCCGGTGCTGAGCGACGAGAACGGTCAGACGGGTGCCGACTTCGGACTGCGTTTCGCGTTGCCCGACTATCTGGTCGAGCTGTACCAAAACCTGAAAAACGATCTGCCGGCGTTCAATAACGACCCGAGCTGGACGTTGCCGATGCCCGCTCGCTATGTCGTCGGTCAGGACGGCATCGTGCTCTATTCGGAGGTCAACCCCGATTACACGCGTCGTCCGGACCCGTCGGACATGTTCCCGGTTCTGGAAAAAGCGACGGCCAACGCCTGAGCCTGACCGTTCAACGCTCAACGCGCACAGATCGCCGCGCCGGAGAACCCGTCGCGGCATTTCGATTCCTTCCGGTTCGTAAAGGACATTTGATGACGCAGCGTACATTTCTCGTAACTGGCGCGACCAATTGAGTTTCTGCTTTCTGATGCGGCGGCTTTCATAACCGGTCAGACGCTTTACGTCGACGGCGGAGCATCAATCGGTAAGCTCGCTTTCTGAGGACGGGCCGCTGTTGGCGCTGCCGGCGGCACCGAGTACCTCTTCGACGAAGGCGATGAACGCTCGCGCCTTCGCACTTACCAGGCGTCCGGCCGGGAAGACCGCCCACAGGTCGATCGAGGGCAATTCCCAGTCGGTCAGTACCGCTTGAACCGAGCCATCGGCAAGTTCCGGCGAGAACATCCATTCCGACGCGATCGCAAGGCCCAATCCACCAAGCACCGTCGTACGCATGCCTTCGGCGGCGCTCACGCTGACGCGGCCGGACACGACCACCGCCACTTCCTTGCCGTGCTGGCTGAACGCCCACGACTCGCCGCCGCCTCGCAACGAATACACGATCACCTGATGCTGACTGAGGTCCGCAGGCGTTTTCGGCACGCCTGCTTCGGCGAGGTATGCAGGCGTTCCGACGACCAGCCGACGGCTTTGCGCAATGCGGCGCGCGGTCATTGTCGAATCGTCGAGCGATCCCATGCGCAGGGCAACGTCCACGCCCTTTTCGAGCAGATCGATGGTGCGGTCGTCCAGCACGATATCGATCTGCAAATCAGGGTGCCGATCGAGAAACGTCTTGAGCGCGGGGAGGATATGCAGCCGCGCGAAGGTCACGGCGGCGCTGATGCGCAGCACGCCGGACAGCCCAGTAGACGCGTCGCGCGCGACATGTTCGGCAAGTTCCACTTCTTCGATTGCGCGCCTCGCGTGCTCATAGAAACGCTGACCGGCATCGGTGGGCGTCAGACCGCGTGTCGAGCGCAAAAGGAGTCGTACGCCGAGTCGCTCTTCGAGTTGCGCGATCGACTTCGAGACTGCCGGTTGCCCGAGTTTGAGTCGCTTGGCGGCTGCCGAGAACGAGCCCGCCTCCACGACGCTGACGTACGTTTCCATTGCTGCCATCCGGTCCATGCCGCTGCTTCTCCTTGAGGGACCGTGAAGTCCGTATCGTGGCTGAGATGTGTTAAGGCGGAAGTCTAGCGTGTCAGAACACGTCGAGCGTCATTGGTCATCCTTGCCGGAATAGCGCTTATCACTTCCGGCCGGACTTCACCGGATGTTAAATGCCCCGCAAAGTTCGCCTCACGACAAGCCGGTACCTCCCTTAAATGGCCGGTACCGAAGACGACTGGTGGCGCGTCCTGCACTGGCGTCGGCGACGCAATGGCGCCATGCATTGTCGTTTCATTCTGCTATTGCCTACCTATACTCTTCATGGGCAACGTTAGCCTGCTGCAAGGAACGACAGCGCTTTTTCGTCAGATGTATTCTGCCTTCGTAGCGTGAGGTGGCACATGCAATACGACCAACAGAAAGTGGAAGACTTCATGGGGCGGATGGTTGGAGAGTTCGGCGCAGTGGCGTGCGCGCCGCTGATCGCGCTCGGCGACCGGCTCGGCCTCTACAAAGCGATGAGCGAGCAGGGCTGGATGACCTCGGAGCAGGTCGCGGAACGTGCCGGTCTCGCCGAACGATACGTGCGCGAATGGCTCGCCGCGCAAGCTGCATCCGGTTTCATTGACTATGAGCCTTCGACTGCCCGCTATCAGCTCGCCAATGAAATGGCGATGTGCTTTGCCGAAGAAACGAGCCCGACTTTTATCCCCGGCTTCTGTGACTGCGCTGAAGCGATGTTCCGCAGCTTGCCGAAACTCGAAGCCGCGTTTCGCACGGGTTTGGGCGTCGGTTGGCATCAGCATCATCCATCGCTGTTCCGGGGTACTGAACGATTCTTTCGTCCGGGCTATGCAGCGCATCTTGTCAATGAATGGATCCCCGCGCTCGACGGAGTACAAGAGATTCTCAAGGGGCGTGGCGCGAAAGTCGCGGATGTCGGCTGTGGCCACGGCGCATCGACGATATTGATGGCTCAGGCATACCCGAACGCGGCTTTCGTCGGCTTCGATTATCACGAGCCGTCCGTACAAAGAGCACGTGAACTTGCCGACGGCGCGGGCCTCGGCGACCGCGTCACGTTTGAAGTCGCAACCGCGCAGCAATATCCCGGGAAGGACTACGACCTCGTCGCCTTCTTCGATTGCCTGCACGATATGGGCGACCCGACGGGCGCAGCAGCACACGTCCTGCAAACGCTGCGACCCAATGGATCGTGGATGATCGTAGAACCGTTCGCGAATGACCGCCTCGAAGACAATATCAATCCTGTCGGACGGGTGTTCTATTCTGCCTCGACGATGATTTGCACAGGCGCATCGTTATCACAGGAAGGCAGAAGAGCGCTCGGCGCTCAGGCGGGCGAAGCGCGGCTCAGAGAAGTCGTGACTGCTGGCGGCTTCACGCGCTTCAGGCGTGCAACGCAAACGCCGTTCAATCTGGTTTTTCAGGCGCAGGCGTGAACCTGGTTCTCTTGCCGGAAACCGCGCGAGCGACGCACAAAAGTCGTCGGGAGCGCGGACGGCAATCGTCAATGTGGAAGAGATGCGTGCCAACTGAGCGCCAAACATCACGCGGAGATAGCGGCACGGGATGGCAAGATGCACGTCATGGCGACCTCACTCGTGCGGCATCAGATGTGACCGCAAAAGGTGGCGGACGACGTAACCACTGAACCTGGCCTTGAAGATGTGCCGACGATTCAGGCCACGACGGCAAACGTCCTAAAGTGGTCGGACCGCCTCTCTCTAAGTTATTCCAGACATCAAATGCCTATTCGGAATGGCAGACGAAGACGAGGTCGTATGAATCGAACAAATCAGGATTGATCCCGGCTGCCTTGCTCGCCTGCATCGTTGCCCGGTCAAGCGAGCCATTATCGAGCGACTCCACGAGAAGTAATCCCGCGAATTCACCTTCTGAACTTCGCCGCATCGACTTTTCCTGCGTGGCAATCGCTGTCGCCTCGTTTTTCACGGCCATGATCTGCGCGTTCACAACCCAGTCGCCTTTCGCGAGTGCATCGACGATTGCCTGCCCTTGCTGGGCTGTCAGGCATTCCGGTAGTGCGTCTTCAAATCGTGCGATGGCGAGGTGACCGCCGTATCCGGTTGAGTTCGCACCGCGGGCGAGAATAGTTCCGCCGCCGCGGCGAAACTGCTCGAGCGTCGGCATGATCCGGCGGGTCCACGCAGTCGGGTTATTCAACCTTTCCAGATAGCCAGAACTCGCCATCACGTCCGCGTTGTCCAGTTCGTACAGCATCATGTACTCCGAGGGCCGCTTGTCGCGTCGCTTGAAGACCCGCCCTGACCGAAAACCCGGTACGCCTACCCGTTCAAAAATGTGTTCCCGGGTGAGCCAGTGCATGTAGTCAGTTTCCGATTCGGTCGCGATCGTGCTCCAGATCGCGAGAAGGCCAGTGTTTGCGGTGTCCAATTGTGTGTGCTCCATCTGCTTTCGAGTGCTCAAAGGCTGTGCTTCTTCCGGTGCAAAACGAAGGCACAGCGCGAGATCAATAGGTGGCCTGCCCAGAGACACGTTGATGCTCACCGGCGATCTCGGCCGCTGAGTCGAGGCGGTTCATGTCGATGCCCGCGGTCTCTGGTCCGATCGCAATCATGCAGAACGACAGGATATTGAGTGCTCCAACCAATGCGACGAGCGGCCACGGCGATCCGTTGCCGAGGTGTAATAACCAGGCGGCGACCACCGGAATCGGCCCACCAGCGAACAGGCTCGCACCGGTGAATGCGAGGGCCGAACCGGAATAGCGAACATTGGTTGGAAACGCCTCAGCGAACGCGACCGGTTGAATCCCCGTTTGGACCTGCGTGAATGCCATGAAAAGCCCCATAGCTACCGCCATCGGTACGAAGCTTCGAGTAGCCAGGACCGGAAAATAAAACAGCATGATCACGAAGGTAGCGGCGGACGCGAGCAGCAATGCGCGCTTACGGCCAATCCGGTCACTCAGCAGGCCGCCAAGGATCGAACCTGCGATGGCGCAGGCATTGGCGATCATCAGCAACATGAAGCCGGTCTGCTTGGGCACGCCGAGCGTATTCGTCAGATAGCTCAAGGTGAATACGACGGCGAGATAGAAAAGGGCAGTCGGTCCGCAGAAGAACAGCATCATGCGAATGATCGTCTTGTAGTGAAGGCGGAACGCATCCCTTAGAGGGCTTCCGACCTTGGCCACAGTGGACTGCTGCATCTTGACGAAAGCCGGAGTCTCGGCAACGCGCAGTCGGATGTAAATGCCGACGAACACCAGCACGAAGCTCAGCACGAACGGAATCCGCCAGCCATAGCTGATGAAGGCATTCGCGCTCATCGTAGAGGAAAGTAGTAGAAGCACCGCGTTAGCAACGATCTGGCTCAGTGGAGCGCACATGCCGATCAGACCGGAGTATTTGCCTCGCCGGTCTGCTGGAGCATGCTCCAGCGCCATCAGTTGGCCACCAGTAGATTCGCCGCCAAGTGCGAAACCCTGAACAATGCGAAGAATGACAAGCAGCAGAGGCGCATAAATTCCAATCTGCGCATAAGTGGGCAGCAAACCCATCAGTACCGATGTGAGACCCATCACCGACACCGTACCGAGCATGAGATTGCGACGTCCAATCTTGTCGCCGAAGTATCCGCAGATGATCGCGCCGAGTGGTCGGGCGGCCAGTCCGACGCTGAAAGTTGCCAACGAGGCAAGCATGGCGGAACTCGAATCCATCGCCGGGAAGAACAACTTTGGTAACACGGTGGCTGCGACTGATCCGTAGAGCGTAAAGTCAAACCATTCAAGTGCGGTGCCAAGCGTGGCGGCGCTCACCGCCCTGTTGGCCATGGAATGTGAGGTAGGTTGCTCTGAAACATGGTTCATGCGTGTCTCCTGCTGTCTTTAAAAGAGTCTGTGCTGCTCTTGCGTCAATCGCTTATTTTTAATTTCTACTGCTAAATATCCGATCTGAAGTAGTGGCGAATTTCAATTCGCCATGTCACCACATCAAGTCACGAACGGATAACGTCCAGCAACGGACGCCTTGGCCTAGCGCTCAGCGCCTGCGGTGCGGCTGGCGCCTTGCATTGCCTGCTTAAGCATGGGGGACACACCGCTTGCATCGGACAATTCAGTTGCCGTCGCCATGAGCGCCGGAGCGAGCTCTTTCATTCTCTCTTCAGTCAACCGTGACATCGGTCCCGCGATGATCAGAATTGCGCGCACTTCGCCATTGCTCATATGCACAGGCGTGGCCATAGAACTCATGGCGGGCAGAAACATGTCTTGCGTCGTTGCGTAGCCATTCTTGCGCGCGTGCTCGATCATTGGCAGTAGAGCTTTGAACGTGGTCGGCGCAAGCGGACCAAAGTCCGACGGCATGCCAAAGCCCTGTTTCGACACAAGCCGGATCGCGTCTTCTTCGCTCTTGCCAGCGAGCCAGATCATGCCTGCTGCACTGCATGAAAGAGTCACCGCCCGGCCCATCTCCGGGTCGTAGCGGATACCTTGTCGCGCGCCTTGCGCCTTGGCCACGTAAATCAACTGCTCGCCATCGACGATCGCAAGCCGAACCAATTCGCCCGAAGTAGCCGCAAGTCGTTCCAGAATGGGCTGGGCGACGTCAACGACCCCACCTGCGCTGAGAAATCGCAGTCCCAGCGAAGGAAGTTTCATGGTCAGCGAAAATTCGCCGCGCCGTTCGTCCTTGCGCACATAACCCTGCTCGAACAGATCCGCGAGAAGACGATGAGTAGCGCTAACTGGCAAATCGAGCTTGGCGGAAAGTTCTGAAAGCGTTTTGCCTTCTGGCGCACTGGCGAGCTCTTCCAGTACACGAAGGATGCGTTCGGCGACAGCGCTCATGATGACTACCCAAGTTGAGTCGTTCGACGTGTGCCATCATAGTGGAAAGCGTTTCCAAAATGCAAACACTTTTCAAAAATTGATCGAGGGGAGGGCTTAATTCTTCCGTGGGTTAATGGATACGCAGTCGCGAAAGTAGCCGGTGTCCGGTCTGAGCGCATCTCCCAATGGACATTGACGGCCTCAACAGGCGGGTCCTGGCCGATGCTAAGCCTCCTTCTTAGGGACGCTGTGCCAACCCGGGCACAGCGTCGCCGCTCAGCGTCACTCAGGCAGCCATCAGTTCATCCGCTCTGGACAGAAAAAATTTAAGCACGGGCGATGCATTCGACCGACTGTAGCCGATCGCGAGATCGACGGTCGGCGCTTCGCCTTCCAGCGGGCGGCTCACCACCGACCACGGCAGCAGATTGTTCGCGTACTCGGGCATCAGCGACAGCCCGCGCGTGGAAGCGACCAGCGACATCGCCATCGCCAGGTTGTCGACGCCATGTTCGGGCTTGGGATCGAGCCCGTTCTCCCGCAGATATCGCTCGACCACATCGTGCAGCACGCGGGCCTTGTTCGACGCCATGACAAACGTCTCGCCCTCCAGGTCTGAAGGCGAGATCGCTTCTTTCGCTGTCAGCCGATGGTCGCTGGGCATCAGCACGATCAGTTTCTCGCGATGGACCACGCGGTAATCGAGATCCAGCCCCGGCTCGCAGCGCACGAACGCGAGGTCTAGCTTGCCGCGCGCGACGGCGTCGGCGAGATCGGGCGAATAGCCGCTCGACACTGTCACGTCGATATTCGGCAGCTCGTCGCGCAAGACTTGCATCGCGCGCGGCAACCAGGTCATTTCCTGACCCGTCAAAAAACCGAGCGCGAACACCTGTTTGGCAGGACGCGAGGCGCGGCGCGCGGCCTCGACGGCAGCATCGACCTGGGCGAGCGCGAGCCGTGCATGGTCCAGAAACGCCTTGCCCGACGCCGTCAGCTCGACGCCCCGCGCGCTGCGGCTGAACAGTTCCGCGCGCACTTCGTCTTCCAAATCGCGAATCTGCCGGCTGAGCGACGGCTGGGACGTGAACAGCCGCTGCTCGGCGGCGACCGTGAGGCTGCCTGTTTCCGCTACCGCAACGAAATAGCGCAGATGGCGCAGCTCCATGTCTTCTCCTGTTTGGCCTTGTCGTTCCCCCATGCTTTCGAGGCATGCCTGCCAGCCTACAAAGTCTTTTTTCTTTGCGCAAGCGAGGGCTAGATTACGAGCCGACAGTCACATTGAGCAGTGCGGACGCCGCAGAAACAGTCGCGCAGTCATACCCAGCGGCTATCGCTGAGCGGTGCCGCACACCACAAACGGAGCTTCGCCATGAACGACCTTTCTGGAAAAACCGCGCTCGTAACGGGCGCATCACGCGGCATCGGCCGCGCCATCGCGCTTGCGCTCGGACGCGCGGGCGCGCAGGTGCTCGTGCACTACAGCAGCAACGAAGCAGCGGCCGATTCGACCGTCGCAGCGATCGTCGCGAGCGGCGGGCACGCGCAGAAGATCGCTGCCAATCTGCTCGCGGCCGACGGCCCGCACACGCTCGCTAAGCGCGTGCGCGCCGTCGTCGGCGGACGGCTCGACGTGCTGGTGGCGAACGCGGGCATCGCCAAGGCCGCGAGCATCGAAGACACGACTGTGGATGATTTCGACGATCTCTTTGCCGTCAACGTGCGGGCGCCGTTCTTCCTCGTCCAGCAGCTTCTGCCGATGCTCTGCAAAGGCAGCAGTGTCGTGCTGCTGTCGTCGCTGGCGGCACGCGCCGCGGTTGGCGAACTGGCCGCGTATGCCGCGACGAAAGGCGCCGTCGATACCCTCGTGCGGCATTTCGCATCGGCGCTCGGAGAGCGCAGCGTGCGCGTGAACGCGGTGGCGCCCGGCGTCGTCGCGACCGACATGTCGAGCTTCGCGACAACCGACGAAGGCCGCGACTACACGCTCTCCCTGCAGGCGTTGAAGCGCGTCGCGCAACCCGACGACATCGCCGGCGCGGTGACGTTTCTTGCGTCCGACAACGCCGGCTGGATCACGGGTGACACACTGCTCGTCGACGGCGGCTCGAAGCTCTGACCGACACACGCAATCGCAGCGTATTCCATCTCTATCGATTAATAAGGCATCCAGAATGTCAGGCTCGCACCTCAAACTATTCTCTTCGACCCGGATCGGCCCGCTACAACTATCGCACCGCGTTGTGCACGCGCCGATGACGCGCCTGCGCTCCGCTGCCGACGACAGCCCGAGCGCGATGATGGTCGAGTATTACCGCCAGCGCGCGTCGCAAGGCGGTCTGCTGATTACCGAAAGCGCGCATCCTTCGTACGACAGCCGTGGCTATCTCGGCGCGCCCGGCATCTACACGGACGCCGCAGCCGGTGGTTTCGATCGCGCAGGTGCGAAGCAAATCCTGCAACGAGGCGACGCCGATCTGGTCGCCTTCGGCCGCTGGTTTTCGTCGAACCCGGATTTGCCCGAGCGCCTGCGCCGAGCTCTGCCGCTTGCGCCGTACCAACGCGACGCGTTCTGGGGCGGCGACGAACGCGCGTACATCGACTTTCCCGCCTACGACAACGCGAGCAGCGATACCGTTGCCGTCGAACCGTCTGCCGACCAACCTGCCTGATCGGGGAATGCACTCATGTCCACCAGCCATGCTCCCAACGCGGCGCGCAGCGTGAAAACGCCCGGCCCCGATCACCCGATCACGATCGAGCCCAATGCTTCGCGCGTCGTGGTCAAGGTCGCGGGCCGCATCGTCGCCGACACGCGCAATGCACTGACACTTCATGAAGCGCAGTATCCGCCTGTCTTCTACATCCCACGCAAGGATGTCGACATGGCGCTGCTCGAACGCACCAGTCATTCGACTTACTGCCCGTACAAGGGCGACGCCGCGTACTTCTCGATCCCTTCGGGCGGCGAGCGCGCCGTCAATGCGATCTGGACTTACGAGTCGCCGTATCCCGCAGTCGAGCCGATCCGCGCCCACCTCGCGTTCTACACCGACCGTGTCGATTCGATCGAACAACACCAGTAAGGAACCAGCATGAACGAACAGACAGTCGTGCTCGTGACGGGCGCATTGAGCGGCATCGGTCGCGCAGCCGCCCTTGCTTTTGCGCGCGCGAAGGCCCGCGTCGTGATCTCGGGCAGGCGCATGGACGAAGGCCTGGCGCTCGCGGACACGCTCCGCGCGCTCGGCTCAGAGGCAGAGTTCATCCCCGCCGATGTGCGCATCGAAGACGAGGTTCAGGCGCTGATCGAGCGCACCGTCGCACATTTCAGAAGGCTCGATATCGCCGTGAACGCGGCGGGCACGGAAGGCGAATCGGCTCCCGTCGTCGATCAGACAGCCGCACGTTACGCGGACGTTTTCGATGCCAACGTGCTAGGCACCCTGCTCGCAATAAAGCATCAATTGCGCGCGATGTCGGCGCAACGCAGCGGCAGCATCGTCAATGTGTCGTCGACGATGGGCGCGCGCGGCGCGGCCGGTGCAGCGCTCTACGTCGCCAGCAAGCATGCCGTCGAAGGGCTGACGAAGTCGGCGGCGCTCGAAGCCGCTGCTTTCGGCGTGCGCGTCAACGCGGTCGCACCGGGTCCGGTGCAAACGCCGATGCTCGACCGGCTCACGCAGACGCCCGAACGCAAGGCGGCGTTCCTCGACACCGTGCCGCTCAAGCGCGCGGGCACGCCGGATGAAATCGCCGAAGCGATCGTGTACGTGGCGTCCGCCAGTTTCATGACGGGCGAAGTGCTGCGCGTGAACGGAGGCCGCACGGCCTCATGAAGCCTGCTTACGGGGGCATGCATTCCAGGCATGCCACACAACATACAAAGTCTTTCCGCTCACGACGCGCCGCGCCTAAATTACGTTCCAGGATGGCGCCATACGAAGCGCAAGCAGACGAGGCGAAACACAGCAACCAGCCTCGCCATACGTTTCAGCTATAGCGCACCGCACAACCCTCAAGGACTTCCGGAAAGGACAACCGCCATGACACGCCATACTCACCACACCGCGCCGACCCAGTTCGTCGAGGCCAACGGCATCCGCTTCGCTTACCGCCGCTTCGGCAATCCCACGGGCGTGCCGCTCGTGATGAACATTCACTTCACCGGCACGATGGATCACTGGGACCCGGCCGTCACCGACGGTCTCGCGCAACACCGCGAGGTGATTCTGTTCAACAACGCTGGCATTTCGAGCAGCTCAGGCGAGGTGCCGGAGTCTATCGAAGAGATGACCGCCAATGCGGCTGCGTTCATCGGAGCGCTCGGCTTGAAGCAGGTCGACGTGCTCGGCTTTTCGATGGGCGGACTGATCGCGCAGGAACTGGCAATCACGAAGCCGCAACTGGTGCGCAAAGTGATTCTCGTCGGCACAGGCCCGCGCAGCGGCGAAGGCATGACGACGCTCACGCCGGAAGCACAGGAGATTTTTAGCGCGTCGTATGCGCATCCCGATCATTTGTGGCTGCGCGTGCATTTCGCGCCGTCCGAAGCGAGCCAGGCGGCGGGCCGCGGCTTCATCGAGCGCTTCCGTCTGCGCACCCATAACCGAGATCCCGAAGCCAACGACAACGTCGCGCCCGCGCAACTCGCGGCACTCGCCAAGTGGGGCGCGCCGCGTGACAACCCGTACGACTACCTCGCCGCGCTCAAACAGCCGACGCTCGTGGTCAATGGCGACAACGACGTGATCATCTATTCGATCAACTCGTGGACCCTTCAACAGCACATCCCGAATTCGCAACTGATCATCTATCCGGATGCGAATCACGGCTCGCTGTATCAGTACCCCGCGCGCTTTGTCGCGCATGTCGATCAGTTTCTTTCGGAAGCAAAGGCAACGGCTGCGTAACGCGCAGTCTCACACGACTAATCACACGACTTCTCACACTGGAATCTCATCATGACCTCACTGACAGGCAAGACCGCGCTCGTGACGGGCGCATCTCGCGGCATCGGCCGCGCAACCGCCATCGCGCTGGCGAAAGCGGGCGCGCGTGTGCTGGTTCACTACAGCAATGCGGCGCAGGCCGCGGACGATGTCGTCGAAACGATCCGCGCGGCAGGCGGACGGGCCGACAAGGTCGCGGCCGATCTGCGCGACGCAAACGGGCCGCATGAACTGGCCAAGCGCGTGCGATCGTTGACGGGCGAACGGCTCGACATTCTCGTCGCGAATGCGGGCATCTCGAAGGCCGCTTCAATCGAGGACACGACCGTCGAAGACTTCGACGACCTGTTCGCCGTCAACGTGCGCGCGCCGTTCTTCCTCGTGCAGCAATTGCTGCCGGTGCTGGGCGTTGGCAGCAGCGTCGTGTTGCTGTCGTCGCTGGCCGCGCGGGCGTCCGTCAACAACCTGTCCGCCTACGCGGCGACCAAGGGCGCCGTTGACACGCTCGTGCGCCACTTCGCGTCCGCACTCGGCGAGCGTGGCATCCGCGTCAATGCGATCGCTCCGGGCGTGGTCGAAACGGATATGTCGAACTTCGCAAAGACAGACGCGGGCCGCGACTTCACGCTGGGCATGCAGGCGCTCAAGCGTGTCGCGCAGCCCGACGACATCGCGGGCGCAGCCGTGTTCCTCGCGTCCGATGACGCACGCTGGGTCACGGGCGACACGTTGCGTGTCGACGGTGGATCGAAGCTCTGACGCGCTCACGCTCGCGCCGCCTTGGATAGCGGCGTGCGTAATCGTTCAGATGTTGTGGACGAAAAACTTCTTCGCTGACTTCAACGAGCGCCTGAAGACGGTTCCCTTCGTGGCAGGGGACGAGTTCTCGGTGGCCGACATTACGACATTTGTGACCGTCGACTTCGCGGCGGGCGGTATGAAGATGAACATTCCCACTGCATTCGACGCATTACAAGCCTGGTACGGCAAGGTATCGGACCGTGCTTCATCGAAGGCATAAGAGACCGAACATTGGGAGCGATTCCCAATGTTCGGTCATCGCTATTCCGCTAAAAATTCGCATGTAACCCGGAAAGACAACAGTCGAACGATCCGGGCTTCGCGGCACGCGACGAGACTTTACGCCTGGCGGAACACGGGCGCCGCTATTCGGTGCTGCAATCCCCACCGCCCGCTGCGTCATCACACGGTCACGCCGAGACCGGTTCGGCTTAGACTACGCTTCACGCACGCTTGCGAGAAACAGCTGACGGCGTGGCGCGGAAAGCATCCTGGAGAGCAACCTGAGGCCGACCCTTTGATTGTTCGCAGAGCCCGGTTAAGCCATGCCAACGCTGAGATACGTTGCACCCGACCTCCTGAAAAGATCGGTTATCGTCGTTGCATCGATTGCGGTCTGCGCGGCTGCGCTGTCCGGCTGCGCGCTGCCACCGCTTGAAAGCCGCACGCCATCGGTGGCAATAAGCGCAGCAGAGGCGCGGACCACGACGCTTGGGCGGTCGGCCGCTCACGACCTGGCGGCTCACCACGATATGGCCGGTATCTATCCGTTGGCGGATCCGCGTGCAGCCTTCGCTGCGCGCATGGAGCTGGCCCGCACGGCTGAGCGTACGCTCGACGTCCAATATTACATCTGGCGAAACGATCGCACGGGCACGCTCCTGCTCGATGCACTGCGTGCGGCCGCTGATCGTGGCGTACGAGTGCGCCTGTTGCTGGACGACTACGGTTCGTCATCGCTCGATGACACGCTGGCCGCGCTTCAGACACATCCGAATGTCGAGGTCCGGTTGTTCAACCCGTTCGTCATCCGCAGTCCGAAGTTCATCGGCTTCCTGACGGATTTTTCGCGTACCAACCGTCGCATGCATAACAAGTCATTCACCGCCGACGGCGCCGCAACAATCGTCGGTGGACGCAATATCGGCGACGAGTACTTCGGCGCCACCGACGGGATTGTCTTCGCCGATCTCGATGTACTGGCTATAGGCACAATTTCAATCGATGTCGCAGATGAATTCGACCGTTATTGGGCAAGTGAGTCGTCATATCCGGTCGACCTTATCGTCCGCCGTGCCGGCGCTGACAAGCCGGATGAACTGAACCGGAAAGCCCGTACGATCGAAAGCGACTCGACGGCCGCCGCCTACCTGGACGCCATGCGTGATGCGCCGATCGTGCAGCAACTGCTTGATGGCACGCTATCGCTGGAATGGGCGAGAACGCAGATGGTCAGCGACGACCCGGCGAAAGCTTTGCGCCAGGCGCCGTCTGAGACGAGCGTCGTACTGTTGATACGCGCATAGAACTGACCCACTTCCGCTAGAAATTTGCATCGAAAATTGACCCACATGTTCAACTGCCTGCTTGGACGCCAAGCAGGAGAACGGAGTGATAA
>NZ_CAJHCR010000005.1 GCF_904848585.1 Paraburkholderia kirstenboschensis | reverse complement strand
GCGTCATGGCGGTCTCCACAGGCGGGAAAACCGCACCAGCATGCGCTACAGACCCTTGGGGTACGACATCTGTACTTTGCTCAGGTACGACACTACTACTTTGCTCCCACAATCGGAATATTGCCAAGCGGGCGCGTAATCCTTCTGTCAAACGCGGATATGGAAAATCAAGAGCATGGGTCGTCGACTTCTGATCTGGGAGCAATCTCCGCGGTCGCACTGAACCACTTTTTTGCGCAGCGCGCGATGCGAGCTTTCTGCACCCATTTCGACGAGGCGCTGCAACATATGGACGTTAACGCCTCCCAGTTTTGCATGCTCGCCTTGCTGCAACAGCGCGAGCCACTGGTTTTCGGCGATATGGCTGCGGAACTGGAAATGGACCGGTCGAATATGTCGGCCAATCTGGCACCGTTGCTTCGCCGCGGGCTTATCTCGACGAACACCGACGAAAGAGATCGACGCAAACGTCAGCTAGTCGTGACTGCACAAGGTCGAAAAGCTGTGGCGTCCGCGATGATCCCCTGGATGCGGGCCTACGAGGACACCTTCACGTTCGCGAGGCTGCTTGATATCGATTCGATGCGCGATCTCTTTCGTGTGATGCGGGACATGAAAAAGCATGATGACCTGAACGAAGGCACGGTTCGCACAGAGTCTCGACTGGTGCTACGAAACGACTAGACCGGTAAGTCATGGACGGCGCGCTATCGTGACCTGATTTGCCTCGCCGCATCGAACCGCTTCAAAACGCTTCGAAACGGAAGACTCTGCGCGAAGACCGTATGGATTGTCTCGCCAACGTGAGCGCGAGTACCCGCCCCCCGTCGAGCGTTTTCTATGCGCTCGCCAGGCGGGCAGGTACTCAACGTGGGACGTGTGCGTGTTTAATTCGCCATCAACTCACGCACCGAAACCCCGCATAAACGTACTGATAATGCGGCTGAAACCAGTTTCGAAATGTCGGTCGTAACATGCACTGTGCGGTGCGCGCCGATCCGCCCTTCAGCACGTAATGTTTGCCGTCGAAGAAGTTAGCCGAGTAACCCAGATAGAACGGAAACGGCTCGAAGCCCGGCAACCCGTCGAACAAAGTCGAAGTCCACTCCCAGCCGTTGCCGTACTGGCCTTCCACGCCGAACGCGCTGACATTGTCCGGATAAGCGTCGACTGGACGCGGGTCCCAACTGCGGAAGTCGAAGTTGCCCGAGCCGGCATGCGGCGCGCCCTGCGCCGCGCGCTGCCATTGCGCTTCTGTCGGCAGCGCCTTCCCCGCCCAGCGCGCATAGGCGCTCGCCTCGGCGTGGCTCACGTACGCCGGCCAGTCCGGTGGAAGCGGTACTTCGTCGAACATCGTGCGCAGCGTCCATGCGCCGCGTTGGCCGCTCGCCTCGCGTCGCGACCAGAACGCGGGATGTTCTATGTGCTCGGCTTCCTTCCAGGCCCAATCTTCTTCCGACCACCACTTTCGCTCGCGATAACCGCCAGCTTCGATAAACTCGCAAAACGCGGCGTTCGTGACCATATAGCGGTCGATTTCGAAGGCCGGCACGTCGACGTGCAATTCACCAAACTCGTTGTCCCAGCCGAAGCGGCCGCCGTCGCGCGGCATGCCGATCACGGCCGAACCGGCAGGCACGCTGACCACCGGCGACAGGCTGTTCGCGCGCCCCGGACCGGTCACGACAGGCTCGCGCAGATCCGTCACTTTCTGCTCAAGCGGCAATTGGTGAAGCATGTAGGCAAGCGTCTCCGCATGCATCAGTCGATGCTCGATTGCCACGTTGAGCAATTGCCCCGAAGCATCGATTCGCGCGGAATCGGTAAGCGCCCGCAGTTCGCGGTCGATCTGCCCGCGGGCATTCAAACCGTACTGGCGCACGGTATCGAGCGAAGGCCAATCGCCAGGCTGATCGGTCGGAAAACCACCGTCTACCGGGTCGATACCGAATGCGAATAGCTGATCGAGTTGCGCATCGAACGCGGGCAGATCGAACAGGCGCTTGTCGAACAGATTACGATCGAAAGCTTCGAGATGCCCGATATAGAACACGATCCGGTGCCGTTCACGGATCGGCCGCTCGTACAGGAACTCGGGCTTGACGATGGAAAAGAGGGCGTCGGTAACCTGACGCGCGTCGTTCAGACGCTGGACGAGCGGATGATGTGGACCGGGGTCGCGGTTCATTTCGCCGGGTCTCCTTGCGGGGGGACGGACTAAACAAAGACTGTACCCGCTTGCAGATGCCATGCCAAGGCGCAAGGTCCGCCGAAAAATCGTGGCAAAGGACGCGGCCGCGCGGGCCGCGCCCCCCGTGTCGAGCTTAAACCTGGCGCAAGCCGTCCAGATCGACGATGCGAATATGCTTTCCTTGCGTGTCGATCAGGCCGCGCTTTTGAAATCTTGACAGGGTGCGGCTCACGGTTTCGAGCGTCATGCCGAGGTAGCTGCCCATGTCTTCGCGCGTCATTCGCAGGTTGAATTCGGCCCAGGAATAACCGCGTTGAGCATTGCGCTCGGACACGTCGAGCAGGAAAGCGGCGACTCGTTCGTCCGCCGAAAGCGAGCCGAGCACCATCATCTGGGCCGCTTCACGCACGATCTGCTCGCCCAGCATTTTGTGCAGGCGTTCCTGCATCGAGCCGATTTCGCGGCACAATGACTTGAGCGCCGTGTACGGAACGATGCACACCGTGCTGTCCTCGAGCGCCAGGGCGCTGCATGCGTGCCGGTCGTCGCTGATGCCGTCGAGGCCGAGCGCTTCACCCGCAAGTCGCAGCCCGGTGACCTGTTCGCGCCCGTCCCGATGCGCCATGACGGTTTTCATCGAGCCGGAGCGCACCGCATAGATATTGTCGAAACGGTCGCCGCTGCGGTACAGCGCGTCTCCGCGATGCACCGAGCGCGCGGAGCAGATCAGCGTTTCGAGCTTGGACAACTCGTCGGGCGACAACCCTTGCGGCATGCACAGTTGACGCATCGCACAGCTGGAGCAGCGCGCGGCGCTGCGCGTGCTGGTGCGCGCGGCGGCCCGCGGCGTGGCGCGGCGGCTGCGCTGCAACGGCGGCGAACTGACGGCCGGGCCGGGGGGGACAGCGGAGTCGGCGGCGCCGGCGGAGTGTGCAACAGCGGTAGAAGTAAGCATGTCTGAGCCAATGCCAGGGGAATGCCCCGATTGTCCCACCGGCTCTGTCCCCCGTTTCGCGGCAAAATGACGCGCTTCAGCCCTCAGGCCTCTTGAGCGATATCAGACCTCGGCGGCGGGTCTGAAGCGTCCGCACGCATTCCGCAGACGGGCACTGACGCTCACTCATCCTTTCGCCTCAACAGGCCCTTTCCAACGCCGACGCAAACGTTTGGCGAAATTTTCACTTTCTCTTGCGACCAACTCTCAAGGTTTCGCGGATTGTGTCGTCATATTGTCTGAAGAAAGCGGCGGCAACGAGAAGGGGCGGAATCACACGCGCCCGCGTCGGCGCGCGCCGGTGGTTCAAACGTCATCGAAGTGAACCGCCTCGAGACAGGGCGCATCCTTTCACGCTGAAGCGCCGGCTGCTTCGCGACAACTTTTATCGTGCGGTAGGGCAAGGAATTAGACACATGAAGATTTCGAATTTGAAAATCGGGGTTAGGCTCGGCTCCGCCTTCGCGCTGATGGTCGCGCTGCTCGTCGGCACGGCTATCGTGGGCATCGAGCATCTCGAGTCCACGAACACGAAGATGGACGAGATCGTCAGTAACCGCTACACGCTGATTGCGCTCAGCAATCAGATCAAGAGCAACGGCTACAAGGCGAACGGCATTCTCAGCAATCTGCTGCTCACTACGTCGCCGGACAAGGCCAAGCAGTACATGGACGACTATGCGGCCATCCGCAAAGCCAATGCGCAAGCCTACGGGGAACTTGAAAAGCATCTGACGAGCGATGACACGAAGGCGTTGTTCAAGCAGCAGTTCGACGCACGCTCGACCTACGGCGTGAGCGTGAAAACTTTCTTCGATCTGGTAAGCAAGAACCAGCAGCAGGAAGCGCGCGATGTCTATCAGGGCGACATGGCGCGGCTTCAGGATGCGTACTACCTGCTCGTGGACAAGATGGTCGACGTGCAGGCGGAGCGGATGGCGCGCGACGTGGCAGATGCGGTTGGCGAAGCACATCGCGCGAAGATCCAGATGATCCTGCTCGCACTAATCGCGACACTGATCGCGATCGCCACGGGCATCTTCATCACGCGCACCATTACGCGGCCGATCAACCGCGCGGTGAGTCTCGCGGAAGCGGTCGCAGCGGGCGACCTCACACATCACCTGCATGTCGATACGACCGACGAAGTGGGGCGCCTATTGACCGCGCTCGAACGCATGACGGGAAATCTGCACGGCATCGTCGCGCAAGTGCGCCAGGGCACGGACACGATCAGCCAGGCAACGCGCGAAGTGGCGAGCGGCAACATGGACCTGTCGAGCCGCACGGAGCATCAGGCGAGTTCGCTCGAAGAAACCGCGGCTGCCATGGAGCAACTCACGTCGACGGTCAAGCAGAACGCCGACAACGCGCGTGAAGCGAATCAGCTTGCGTCGAGTGCTTCGGACGTCGCGGTGAAGGGCGGCAACGCGGTGAATCAGGTCGTGAGCACGATGAGCGCGATCAACGAATCGTCGCGCAGGATCGTCGAGATCATCGGCGTGATCGACGGCATCGCATTCCAGACGAACATTCTTGCGCTCAACGCAGCCGTCGAAGCGGCGCGTGCCGGCGAGCACGGCCGCGGTTTCGCGGTGGTCGCGAGCGAAGTGCGCGGGCTTGCGCAACGCAGCGCCGTCGCGGCGAAAGAAATCAAGGAGCTGATCGCCGACTCGGTGAATCAGGTCGGTACCGGCGGCAAGATGGTGGAGGACGCGGGGCAGATCATCAGCGAAGTCGTCAAGAGCATTCGCCACGTGACGGAGATCGTCGCGGAGATCAGCTCCTCCAGCAAGGAACAAAGCGAAGGCATCGAGCAGATCAACCATGCGGTCACGCAGATGGACAAGGTGACGCAGGAAAACGCCGCGCTCGTCGAGCAAAGCGCCGCTGCGGCGCAGGCCTTGCAGGACCAGGCGCAACAGCTCACCGATACGGTCAGCACGTTCAAGCTGAACGGCGACACGGCGAAGCAACGGCGCGCCGCGAACCAACCGCACGCACATCGCACGAACGGCACGAGCGAGGCCGGCGCGTCAGGCGCGTGGCTCAACGCGAGCATGTCACCGCAGTAGAAGCCAGGCGGACAACGGACGGAGACACGAGCCGGTCGCGCGGACCGGATCGATAACAACAGAAGACCGAGCGCTCTGCAAGCCCGTATCCGCATCGCGTTCCTTTCCGTTTCGCTGTCTGCCGAAAATCGCGGCCAACTGTCATGTTGCCGTCGAGGGCTTGCGCCCCGAGCATCCCCATGCGGACAGCGAAATCCGACTAACGGTTTCTTCCGCACGCTATCAAACATGTCCCACGTCTCTTCCGAATCGATTGTTCTTTCACGCTCACCGGCCAGCGCGGTTATCGAACAGGCAGGCGACCTGTCGCCGATAGCGCGGACGTTGCAGGTCAGGCGCCTCATCGACGCGTTTCGTCAACACGGCCATCGTCAGGCGTCGCTGGACCCGCTGCGCCTCACGCCCGTGCCCGAAGTGCCTGAGCTCGACCCTGTGTTTCATGGGCTGGACCCGGCGCAGCCGATCGGCGCCGAGAATCCGCTGCTGCCGCCATCGGCTGCGGTGCATGAACTGGAGCGGCAGCTGAGGCGCATCTATTGCGGCGCAATCGGCCTCGATCTCACTGGTATTCGCGATCCGCAGCGCCGTGCGCGTTTATCCGCAATGCTCAAGTCGGAACAGCTTGCGCCGTTGCCCGCCCGCGAGCAGCGCCGCGCTCTGTTGCGCCGCCTGATTGCCGCGGAAATGTGGGAGCGTCATGTGGCGGCGGTTTTCGAGCATGCAAAGCGCTTTTCGCTCGAAGGTTGCGAGAGCCTCGTGCCGCTTCTCGAAGCGATCGTCGATCACGCCGCCGCTCAAGGCGTTCAGCAGGTGTTCGCGGGCATGCCGCATCGGGGGCGCCTCAACGTGCTCGTCAATGTGATGGGCTTCGATCCGGCGAAGCTCGTCGATTGCCTCGATCCCGCTTCCGATGTCGCAGCCATGCAGCGCGATCTGCCTTATCACCTGGGCGGCAGCACCGTCAGACAGACGCCCGACGGCGACGTCGCGATGTTCCTTGCGCACAATCCGTCGCATCTGCAAAGCGTGTATCCGGTGGTGAGCGGGATGGCGCGTGCATACCAGGACGAGCATCGCGGCTTTGGATGCCTGCCGGTAGTCGTGCATGGCGATGCGGCATTCGCGGGCCAGGGCATCGTGATGGAAACGTTGAACATGACGCGCAAGGACGGTTACGCGTTGGGCGGCACGGTCCACGTTATCGTGAACAATCAGATCGGCTTCACGACGCTGAACCGCATGGACGCCGAAGGGCATTCCTATTGCACGGACGTCGCGCGAATGATCGACGCGCCCGTGATTCGTGTGAACGCAGACCGTCCCGACGAGGTCCTGCGCGCCGCGAAGCTCGCATTGCAGTACCGCATGGAGTACGAAGCCGACGTCGTGATCGATCTGATCGGATATCGGCGCCTGGGTCACTCGGAGCACGATATTCCTGCGCTGACGCAGCCGTCGCAGCAAGCGTCAATCTCGGCGCATCAGACCGTCACCGAGCTTTATCACTCGGCCATCGGCGAGGAAACACCACTCGACGTGTTGCGCGCCGATGCATTGAGAGACCTTCTGACGCCGCCCACCCAAACGTCGTCGCGGCAGCGCCCCGAGCGCGAGAACGGCTCGAAGCGCACGAAGCGCACGCGGCCGTTGTCGCTTGCCCGCGTGCAGTCGCTTACCGCGGCGTTGACTCGCACGCCGCCCGGGCTGCGGCTACATGACTTCGTGCGCGACATCACGGCGAAGTGGCACAAGAGCGTAGAAGCGGAAACAGCCACGGCCGACTGGTGCTTCGCCGAAAACCTCGCTTACGCAAGTCTGCTCGACGACGGGCACAGTGTGCGCATCTCCGGCATGGACGTGGGCCGCGGCACCTTCATGCATCGGCATGCAGTGTGGCACTCGCAGGGCGCGACTTCCGATGCGACCGAGCCTCATGTGCCGCTGCAAAATCTCGGTGTGCATCAGGGTGAGTTCGACATCATCAATTCGCCGCTGACCGAGGAAGCCGTGCTGGGTTTCGAATACGGCTATAGCGTTCAGTCCACCTCGCACCTCGCTATCTGGGAGGCGCAGTTCGGCGACTTCGTGAACGGCGCGCAAGTGATCATCGATCAATACATCGCCGCGGGGGAGTACAAATGGGGCCAATCGTCCGGACTGACGATGCTGCTGCCGCATGGTCATGAAGGTGTCGGTCCCGAGCATTCGAGCGCGTATCTCAGCCGCTTCCTGCAACTGTGCGCAGGCGGAAACATGAAGGTCGTGATGCCGTCGACGTCATCGCAGTGGTTCCACATGCTGCGCGAGCAGGCGCTGAGCGTCGAGCCGAAGCCGCTTGTCGTGATGTCGCCGAAGGGGCAGCTCCATGGCAATGTGCGCTCGCATTCGCCTGTCGGCGAGTTGATCGGCGGTGCATTTGCTCCGGTGCTGCAAGACAGTGGTGCGGCTTCGCCCGAAGACGTGACGCGCGTCGTGCTGTGCAGCGGCAAGTTTTTCTACGACTTGCAGGCGGCGCGCGATGCTTCCGGCGACACACAGACTGCGCTTGTCCGCATCGAACAGTTGTACCCGTTCCCGGCGAGCGAGCTTGCCCTTGCGCTTGCTGCTTATCCGAACCTTGCGGAGGCGGTCTGGGCCCAGGAAGAGGAAAAGAAGCATGGCGCATGGCATTTCGTGCGCGATGACATAGAGGGAGCGGTTCCGGCGAACTGCCGCGTGTTCGACGTATGCCGGCGCGAGAGTCCATCGGGCGCGGATTCGTCTATACGCGCGCATCGCGTAGAGCAGCAGCGCCTGGTGGTGGCCGCATTGGCACGCGCCTGAAGTTGCGCCGTCAAGCAGTTTGCCCACCGGGTTGCAATTGAGTTGCTATTGTTAACAGCAATAGGCGAGGTTATCGTGCGCGGCAATGCCCATGCTGCAACGCGACCGCCTCGCCGTTTCCCGCTTCGCATTCATATTTGCGGCGCGTAAGCCGATTGGCGCGAACTGAGTAGCGCACGTTGGCATGCACGTTGCGAAGCAGTTCGTCGAAGCGATAGGACAATTGCACATGGCAACAGTATTGTTGGTAGATGACGACGCCGAGGCGTTGGACGCATGGAGCGCGATCTGCTCCGCCGAGGGCTACGAAGTAAAAACTGCGCTGGACGGTAAGTCGGCGCTAACTCAGTTCATGGCTTCGCCCGTCGACGTCGTGGTGGCCGACTGGCGCATGCCGACCATGTCGGGCAGTGAGCTGTGTCACCGGTTGCGCACACTGCCCGGGCTCGCCGACGTCGCTTTCATACTCGTTTCGGGAGAGCCGAGTCCTCCCGCCTTCGTCAGCTTCGACGGGTTTCTGCGCAAGCCGGTGGACGGCCCCACGTTGCTGGCCACCATGCGGCGCCTGCTCGAAGACCACGTCAGTCATCGCGCATTGCAGCGAGGCGGACCGACGTAGCATCGATCGCGCCCCCGGCTTCCCAAAGTCCCGGTTGCGCGCTGGCGTGGCGCTCGCGGCGTCAGTCTCGCGTTTGCGCGTCGTCGGATGCTTTGCTTGCCGCGGACGGGATCAGCAGCACCGGCAAGCGAGCCTGGCGCACACAACGCTCCGCGACGCTGCCGAGAATCAGGCGCTGAAATCCGCGCCGGCCGTGCGTGCCCATGACGAGCAGGTCCGCATTGAAGTCGGCGGCGGCTTTCAGCACGGCCGTGGAAACGTCGTCGAGCGACGGCGCTTCGGTGACGACGATCTCTCCCTTTACACCTTGCGCGTCCATTTCGCGCGCGAACTCCTCGCCGAGTTCCTTCCCTTGTTCGATGAGACGATTGCGAAGTATTGAAGGGTCATAGCCCGGCGCCTCGAAATACATTGGCGTATTTTCGACGACGTACAGGGGCTGCAAGACAGCGCCGTTTGATCTTGCAAGCGCGAGCGCTGCCTCGAAAGCACGGCGAGAAGTCTGGCTGCCGTCGACCGCTACAAGAATGCGTGTGTACATTTCCGCTCCAGGTCAGGTTGCGAGCTTTAATGATCGTTCAGAAACTCTGCTTCAGCCAGGATGTAAATCAACCAGTTCACAAATTTTGACGTTGCTCTCGCAAGACGGTAGCCGGTTCCCCAAGACGCGCGGACGGCTTTTTGCTCGATGCTGCGAGTCCGAAGCGCGGCAAATGCCGCTCGGGTTTGCCTTACAATCGGGATCTACTCTGACAAGCTGCATGCGCCCGGCCGATGAATGAGCGAAAAACGACGGGCTTGCCCGACAAAATCTACGGCGACATCCTGAATCGCATTCTCGAAGGCGAATACAAGGAAGGGCAGCGGCTGCCTACCGAGCATGCGCTCGCCGAACGCTTCTCGACCTCGCGGCCCACGGTGCGCGAGGCATTGGCCCGGCTGCGGGCCGACGGCATCATCGTGACGCGTCATGGGTCGGGAACGACAGTCGCGCGGCGGCCCGACCCGGACGTGCGGCGTTTCGCGCCGCTCGAAACGCTGTCCGACATCCGCCGCTGCTATGAATTTCGCATTGTCACGGAGGCGGGCGCGGCTGAGCACGCGGCGCTCAAGGCCGACGCCGACGACATCGCCGCGATCGAGCATGCATGGAATCAGCTCGAACGGATCATTGAGACGCGCGGCATCGGTGCGTCAGACGACTTCATGTTCCATCTGGCAGTGGCGCGCGCGTCGAAGAACCCGTTTTTCATCACGGTCATGTCGTTCATCGAGGAACAGATCGTCTTCAGCATGAATTTGTCACGCAACCTGTCGCTCGTGAAAACGGTGGAGCGGCAGCGTCTCGTGCAGGCGGAACACCGGGCGGTGCTCGACGCGATCCGCCGCAAGGACCCGCAGGCGGCGGGGCAGGCAATGCGAGCGCACCTGGAAAACGCGCTCGAACGGATGTTTGGTTCGTGAGGCAAGCTTCGCATGACTCGCTGTGCGCCGTCTGACCGGCCGTGGCCACCACGGTGAAGCCCGGCCAGCTGAGAGCAGCGGAGCAGCGGAGCAGCGAAGAGTAGCTAAGCGGCTGCGGCGATCGGCCCAAACAGCGCCGTGCGGGTCTTCGGACTCACCGCGATATCCAGCGCCACCGCGCGTTCCACGCCGATCTGCAGTGGTGAGCCGAGGCGGCTAATCTCGATTCCGGTCTTGCGCAACAGCCGCTCGATCGGGGTCGTGGTCACCGTCACATAGCGCGTGA
Organism: Paraburkholderia kirstenboschensis; assembly: GCF_904848585.1. Taxonomy (GTDB): domain Bacteria; phylum Pseudomonadota; class Gammaproteobacteria; order Burkholderiales; family Burkholderiaceae; genus Paraburkholderia; species Paraburkholderia kirstenboschensis. The sequence goes on along the minus strand of NZ_CAJHCR010000005.1, from coordinate 523,124 downwards.
TGCCCATGCGGTCAGCGAAGGTCACGAGCTCATGAATCGCCTGCATGGTCAAGTCGGCGAAGCCGAACGACTTCTCCTCGCCGCTGGTGTCGATCGCGAAGCGGCTCAGTTCCCAGATATGCCGCCCGACCGGCGCCGCAGCGCCATGCAGCAGCTGAGGAAAGGTGTCCTTCAGCATGTTCGGCCCCTCGGTCGGCATCAGACGCCAGCAGCCGCGCACGCGCCGGTCGTCGGCCTGGATCAGCATGTAATGCGGTCCGAGCGCATCGTAGCCGTCGATCTCCATGCCCGCTATGGTCGGAATATCCCAGCCGAGCCGCCCGTGAAACACCCGTGCCCGCAGGCGGTACATCTCGTTGATGTCCTCGTTGTCGAACTCTTGACGCATTCCAATCCGGATCGCTGTTTGCATGACGTTCTCCTGAACGTGTTGGGGAAACCAATACGCAGGAAAACTTATGCATTCTGAATCGTTCCGCCACCTATCTACCTGGATAGGTGTGCATGCTTATCGGATATCGGAGAATTTGAGACAGAAACAGCACTCAACCGACGGGACACCAAAATGGAACATCTAGACAATCACTGGCAACCGCAAACCGGTCTTCAAACGCGTTCGGCGGAGCCGTCCACGGCGGTAGACCGGGTGTTGATCATCGCGTACCGCAAAAAGAAAAAAGAAAGCCAGCGCCGCTTCTGGGCTCGCTTCGGCGTCACGCAGTCGCGCGGCAGCCGCTTTGAGTCCGGTGCGGAAATCCCGGCGCCCGTCTCAATCCTGCTGGGCCTGTACTTCACGAAAACCGTTTCCGACGCCGACCTCGGCCGCGCCGAGCGGGTGCTTCACAGCCGCGACGCCGCGGCATTGCTCAACCCGGGTCAATAAGCCCCAGTTGTGTCGCGATCACGGCTGCTGCGCGTCGCGAATTCACGCCGAGTTTGGTCCTGATGTTCTTCATGTGGAAGTTCACCACGGCTTCCGAACAGTTCAGGATATGGGAAATCTCCCACGTGGATTTGCCGCGCGCGGTCCATTGAAGGCACTCGCGTTCGCGCGGCGTCAGCTTGGGCAATAAAGTCTGCGTGTGCGTTTGCAAATGGCGCTGACTGGTGTCGATCACGAGATCACGCAGTAGCACCAGATTCGGCAACACCACGTCGATATGACGCCAGAAGGTGTCCGTCGGATTGGCGTCGTTCACGAAGCACATCATGCCGGCCTCCTGATTCGGGCCGTGAATCGGCAGTGTCACGCCGGCGCGCAAACCGTGGGCGCGCGCTTCTTCGTACATGGACTGCTGCGGAGCGGTCGTGAAAATTTCCGGCGACCACACTAGCGGCGTGGAGCGTGTCGCGCAATGTGCGACCGTTGGGTCGATATGCACGAGGCCCTGCTCGTCGTAGGTACGGCGCCACGCGGGTGCGTACGTGCTGCGAATATAAGCGTCTTCGAGCCTGATGGTTGGGCGCGGAAGCATTGCGATCAGAAGCCGGTCGAATCCCCAACTCTCCGCGAGACCCGCGACCGCGCCAAACCATTCCGCTTCGTCGGCGGCGTCCAGTAGCGGTGCCATCTGCTCGATAAAATGTAGCGCCAATTTCCACTCTCTCAGACTCGCAAATAGCCTTTGTGGTTATTTGCGCAGGTTTTTATGTGTGACTGCTTTAGTGCGGACAATCTATCACTAAAAATTGTTTTGCAAGCGGGGCCGTCCGCTCTATACGCAGCCTTTAACCCGCGTTTAACCGGGCGTGAATAAACCTGACGCGGGCATTCACCCTCCCGGAATTTACGCATACCGCGAACAACGCCGTAATCCCCTAGCGGCAAGGGGTTCGGCTTCGCTCATGCATTTCCCTCACGTCGCATTCCGCGAATGCCAAATAAACAGGCAAAACCACTCCATTCGCCATGCCCTGTCTTAACTGGGCCTGTTGGGTTCTACTGCGTAAATCACCGCTTAGCGCGAATGGCGCTTATTCTTCTATTGTCATACAAAAAGCCTCCCGAGGCGCCTCAACATTTTTGTCGGACGCGTCGGTTTGTCAATTCGCGGATACAAAGTTGTTTGACAACTTTTCCGGGCGGATGCTACCGTAGACGCTACTTCTACTCCGGTGTCCGCCTGATGAACGAATCTCCGTTTGACGACCGCGAACTCGCGGCCTCGGTCATGGCCGTGCCGCCACTGGCACGCCGCGCAGACCATGCACTCGACGCCGACCAGAATGCCACGCTGATCCGCCATATCGAAGCAGGCGGCGTACGCACACTGCTCTATGGCGGCAACGCGAACCTCTATCACACAGCCGTCAGCAAGTATCGCGATTTACTCGATTTGCTGGCCGATGCCGCGGGCCCCGGCACGCGCGTGATCCCGGCAATCGGGCCGGACTACGGAAAGATGCTCGATCAGGCGCGTATCCTCGCGCAGACCCGCTATCGCACGGCAATGGTGCTGCCGCTCGCCGGCTTTACGACGTCGGAGGGCGTTGAAGCGGGTCTTACCCGGATTGTCGACGCGGCGGGCATCCCGCTCACGCTGTACATCAAAAGCGAAGACTATGTGGAGGTGGAGACGCTGGCGCGCCTCGTCGAGCGGGGCACGCTGCTCGCGGTGAAGTATGCGATCGTCCGCCAGAATCCCGCCGACGATCCCTACCTGCGGCGCTTGCTGCAACACGTGCCGGCGGGCAAGATCGTGTCCGGCATGGGCGAGCGCCCGGCGCTCGTGCATCTGCGCGAGTTCGGCCTCGCGGCATGGACAACCGGCTCTGGCTGTATTGCGCCTCACATGGTCACGGCGTTGCTGCACGCTGCGAAAACCGGTGACAGCGACACCGCACAACGTCTTTACGACGCCTTCCTGCCGCTCGAAACCTTGCGCGACGACATCTCGCTGATCCGGGTGCTGCACGACGCGGTCACGTTCTCGAAGATCGCCGACATGGGGCCGATGTTGCCTTTACTCAGTTCGACGCCGCCCGAACATCATGCGAAGATCGCCGACGCGGCGCATGCGTTGCTCGCGCTTGAAAGAGAACACGCGCGCGTGTCCGCACCAATTAATCCAACCAGATAGAGGCAGCATGACCGACCACAGCCGACGCTATCCCGATCCTTCCGTGCGCGTGCTCGATCCGCGCTTCAAGTCGCTGACGCTTGCATCAGCGTCCGTCGAGTGTCTGTATCAAGGCGCGCGCTGGTCGGAAGGGCCGGTCTGGTTCGGCGACGGCCGCTATCTGCTGTGGAGCGATATCCCCAACGACCGCATCCTGCGTTGGGACGAAGCGGGCGGCACGGTCAGCACGTTCCGTCAGTCGTCGAACAATGCCAACGGCCATACGCGCGACCGGCAAGGCCGCCTCGTGAGTTGCGAGCATTTGACGCGCCGGGTTACCCGCACCGAATACGACGGCTCGATTACCGTGCTCGCCGATCGCTATCGCGGCAAGCGTTTCAATTCGCCGAACGACGTCGTCGTCAAATCGGATGGTTCGATCTGGTTCAGCGATCCGACGTTCGGCATAGACGGCTTCTACGAAGGCGAGCAGCAGGAGTCGGAACTGCCGGCGTGCGTGTACCGGATCGACGCCCAGTCAGGCGAGGTGAGCGTAGTCGCCGACGACATTCTCGGACCGAACGGCCTTGCGTTCTCGCCGGACGAGTCCGTGCTCTATATCGTCGAATCGCGAGGCGAGCCGCGCAAGATTCGCGCTTTCGACGTCGACGGCAACGGCGCCGCGCTGTCGAACAACCGCGTGCTGATCGACGCGGGCCCCGGCACGCCGGATGGCTTTCGCGTCGACGTCCACGGGAATTTGTGGTGCGGTTGGGGTATGGGCACCGACGAACTCGACGGCGTGCGCGTCTTTACACCGCAGGGCGAGCCGATCGGCCATATTGCGTTGCCGGAGCGCTGCGCGAACGTGTGCTTCGGCGGACGTCATCGCAACCGGCTATTTATGGCGGCGAGCCACGGCCTTTATTCGCTATATGTGAACACGCAGGGCGTACCCGGCGGTTGATCGCGGGCTTTGGCTGCGAGCGGTCCGCGATAGTTGCCTGACAAGCGCTTATTGCACGTTGGGCGGCTCGGGGTTTGCCCTCCTATACAAGCGCGCCAAATCATTGAGGCCAAAGGCCTTCGGGCGAAAATGCCCAGCATGTCGGGGAAAACGCGAGCAAGAGTATTTGCTTGACATCGGCTGTTCCGCTTCGCTATGTTGCAGTGGTTGAACGAGACGCCCGGCGCAGTCGACCGGCGGACTTCATACCAAGAAGCGAGGAGACGCAATGACTGTTCCGCACAGGTTGGCGCTCAGGCTGGTGTCGGTATGTCTCGCGGCGAGCGCCGCATTCGGCTCGGCTGCGCATGCGGCCGATCCGGTCACACTCAATATCGTCGACGTAGCCGGCGATCTCCAACTTACGCGCGCCGGCTTCGAGGCGTTCAAAGCGAAGTACCCGAACCTCGTCGCGAATATCACCTACACGAATGCGCCCGCCCCGCAATTGCCCGGCAAGATCAAGGCTATGCAGGGCGCCGGCCGCTCCGACATCGACCTGGTACTGACCGGCACCGACGCACTCGCAGCCGGCATCGAACAGAACCTGTGGACCAAACTGCTGCCCGACAACGCGGCGCAATTCCCCGGCGTGCTCGACAAATACGCGCCTGGCCCGCGCAAGATGCAGGAGCTGGCGCAAGGCTACGGTCTGGAGGTCGCGTATATGCCTGCCGGGCCGCTGCTCGAATACAACCCCGCCAAGGTCAGCGATCCGCCGAAAACGCCCGAGCAACTGCTGCAATGGTGCAAGGCGCATCCGGACAAGCTGATCTACGCGCGACCCGCGAACTCGGGACCGGGCCGCACGTTCCTGATGGGCTTGCCCTATGTGCTCGGCGACAAGAATCCGCAAGACCCCATCAACGGTTGGGACAAGACCTGGGCCTTCCTCAAGCAGCTGAACGAATGCATTCCTTACTATCCGGGCGGCACGTCCGCGGTGATGAAGGAGTTGGGCGAAGGCACGCGCGACATGACCTTGACGGTAACGGGCTGGGACATCAATCCGCGCGCGCTCGGCATCGTGCCTGCCGATTTCCGCGTGCAGGCGTTCGACAACATGACGTGGGTGAACGACGCGCACTACATGGTGGTTCCCAAGGGCGTACCGAAGGAAAAGCTCGACGTGCTCTACAAGCTGATGAATTTCATGCTCGAGCCCGCGCAGCAGGCCATGACTTACGACGACGGTTACTTCTATCCGGGTCCGGCGATCAAGGGCGTCACCGTCGAGCAGGCCCCCGCGCATAGCCAGGAAGTCCTGAAGAAGTACGGGCGGCCCGAGTACGCGAAGCTGCTGGCGGAACGCCCGCACGTGTTGCCGCTCAATGCAGCCGCGATGGTCGCCGCCTTCAGGAAATGGGACACGGAAGTCGGCGCTCAAAAGACGAAATAGCCGAGGCCGGATAGCCGCGCCCACTCGTGCGAGTGCGACTCGCGCGTGACGCGTCACGCGCATCAGGGAACCGCCATGAAGCATCACTTCGAACAGTTGCGGCTCGACTCGGTGAGCCGCAGTTTCACGAATGCGGAAGGCCAGTCGATCGCCGCGCTGGAGGGGCTCGATCTGAACATCCGGCGCGGCGAATTCATCGCGTTGCTCGGGCCTTCAGGCTGCGGCAAGTCGACGGCGCTGAACTGCATCGCCGGTTTGCAGCCGCTGAGCGGAGGGGGCATCTGGCTCGATGACAAGCGTATCGATGTGTTGCCGCCGGAAAAGCGCGGCTTCGGCATGGTGTTTCAGAACTACGCGCTGTTCCCGCATATGAGCGTGCTCGACAACGTCGGCTTCGGCCTGAAGATGCGCGGCGTCGGCAAAAGCGAAATCATGCGGCGCGCGCGGGAGGCATTGCAACTCGTGCAACTGGTCGGCCATGAGCGCAAGCTGCCCGGCCAACTGTCGGGCGGTCAGCAACAGCGCGTGGCGATTGCGCGCGCGATTGTGATCGAGCCGCCGCTGATTCTGATGGACGAGCCGCTGTCGAATCTCGACACCAAGTTGCGCATCGAGATGCGCGCTGAAATCCGCCGCATTCATAGCCAACTCGAACGCGCGACGCTGTACGTCACGCACGACCAGGACGAAGCGCTTTCGATGGCCGACCGCATCGTCGTGATGAGAGAGGGCGTCGTGCAGCAGGTCGCCACGCCGAAAGAGGTCTATACGCGCCCGCAGAATCTGCATGTCGCGCGTTTCATGGGCTATCGCAACGTCGCTGAATTCACGCTCGAAGGCATGCAAGGCGAAGGCGTCGCGGTGAGTGCGAACGGTGTGCGTCTGATCGGCACGCCGATGGCAGGCTTCAACGGCAAGCGTGTAAGCGTGGCGCTGCGCCCGGAGGACATGGAACGCACGGCGCCCGGAGCCGAGAATGCGTTCGACGCGCTAGTGACCGTCGTCGAATACGGCGGCAATAGTTCGCTGCTGCGCGTGAAGACCGCGTTCGGCGATTTGTGGGCACGCGTCGCGGGCGAGTTCGTCGAGGGACAACATATCAGCTTGCGTGTGCCGCCTTCGCGCACGCTCGTCTATGACGCAGAGGCGGCATGAGCACGCCCATGCCGTCAGCGCCTGTCGCGCCAGCAGCGCAGCGCGATAGCAAGGCGTGGCTCGTCACGCCGGCGTTGCTCTTCATCGTCGCGTTGTTCATCTATCCGTTCGCGTACGGTCTCGCGCTGTCGTTCCGGCCGATGAACGGCGGCAGTGCATGGGCCAACTATCTGACGTTCTTCACCGACACGTCGATGTGGCCCACCATCATCGTCACGCTGAAGTTGGCCGTGCCGGCCACGCTGATCAACGTTGGTGTGTCGGTGCCCGTCGCATTCGCGTTGCGCCGGCATTCGCGGTATCAGAAGTTCGTGACCACGTTACTGGTCATTCCTGTCACGCTCGGCACGGTGCTGATCGCCGACGGCATGCTCACTTACTTCGGACCCAACGGCTGGTTTCCGCAGGCACTGCAAGGCATGCATCTCTATACGAGCGAAGTGCGGCTCACGCATAACTTCTGGGGCGTGCTGATCTCGCTGATCGTGTCCGGATTTCCGTTCGCGTTTCTATTGACGCTGTCGTACGTGACCGGCATCGACCCGACGCTCGCGAGCGCCGCCGCGACGCTTGGCGCAAGTCCTTGGGAGCAGTTTCGCCGCATCTATTTGCCGCTGCTGGTGCCCGGTTTGACGATGGCCGCCTGCCTCTCGTTCGTGCAGGCGTTTTCGGTGTTTCCATCGGCAGTACTGCTTGGCGCGCCCGCCGGGCCGACTCGCGTGATGTCGATTGCCGCAGCGGAAGCCGCTTTCGAAAGTTATGACTATTCGCTCGCATCCGCGATTGCGATGGTGATGGGCTTCGTGCAACTGGTGGTGGTCGCGGCCATGCTTGGCGCGCGCCGCTTCTTCTACAGCGGCCCTGCAACTGGAGGCAAAGGCTGATGACGACCGAGCGTGGCGGCGCGCCGGCTTCATGGTCCGCGTCCGAATCGAAACAGCAGGGCGACGACGCACGCGAGCCGAGGCGCGTAAAGCAGCGTGCGAGCGTGCCGGGCCGCGTGTGGCGCGTGATCGTGTGGGGCGCGATGGTGTTTTTCCTTGCCAACGTCGTGCTGCTGATCGCCACGGTAGCGGTCAATTCGATCGCGACGCGCTGGTTCGGCACGTTGCTTCCGCAGGGCTTCACGCTGCATTGGTATGCGCAGGCGTGGAGCGATTTCCAGCTGGCGAGCGTGTTGTGGGTGACGGTCGAAGTAGTCGGCGCTGTCGTGCTGCTGTCGGTGCTGCTCGGCGTGCCGGCGGCATATGCGCTCGCGCGCGTGCAGTTTCGCGGCAAGCGCATTGCGATGCTGATCTTCCTCTTGCCGTTGATGGTGCCGCCCGTCACGTACGGCATTCCGATGGCGACCGTGATGTACAAGATCGGTCTCGCCGGCACGCTGAGCGGCGTGATACTTGCGAATCTCGTGCCCGCGCTGCCGTTCGTGATTCTCGTGATGACGCCGTTCATCGAGCAGATCGATCCGAATCTCGAAGCGGCTGCGCGCATTTTCGGCGCGAACACGTTCCGTTATTTCCGCTACGTGCTGCTGCCCCTGCTCGTGCCCGGCATGCTGGCCGCGGCGCTTCTGGTGCTGGTGCGCACCATCGGCATGTTCGAACTGACATTCTTCACGGCAGGGCCCGCGACGCAGACGCTCGTGGTCGCGTTGTACTACGCGGTGTTTTCAACCGGCGTGCGCGCGCCGCAATCCATCGACGCCATGGCGATGATCTACATGGCGATCACGCTGGTCTGGGTGTTGATCGCGCTGCAGTTCGTGAGCCCCACACAGATCGTCTCGCGCGTGAAGGAACAGAAGCGTTGAGCGGCGCAATGCGTCTCGCGAAGTGGGGCGCTCAGTAGCCGACGCGATAGACGCGGCCCGTCTGCGCGCCTTCCACGCTGCGTAAATACGCTTGTGCGGCGCGTTGCGCGCTGACCGGCTCGAAGCCGCGAAAGTACGGCCCGTAGGCGCCCATTGATTCGGTCAGCACAGTCGGACTCACTACATTGATGCGGATACCGCGTGGCAATTCGATCGCCGCGCCGCGCACAAAACCTTCGAGAGCGAGATTGACGGTCGTCGCATTCGCGCCCTCGCGAATCGGCTCGTCGCCGACGATGCCGCTCGTCAGCGTGAACGAGCCGCCGTCGTTCACGTAGTTCTGCGCCGCCAGCACGACGTTGATCTGTCCCATGAGTTTGTCGCGCAGGCCGACCCAGAACTGTTCGCTGCTCATTTGCTCGAGCGGGCCGAAATGCAGTTTGCCTGTCGCGGTGACGACGCCATCCACCTTGCCGAGTTCGCGAAAGAGCCGCTCGACGCTCGCTGGATCGGTGCTGTCCACTTGATACTGGCCGCGCGTAGCGCCTACTTCAATGACTTCGTGGCGAGCCTTCAGCGCCTCACTGACTGCCTGGCCCAGCGTGCCCGTGGCGCCGATCACGACGATCTTTTTCATTTGCCGCTCCATTGAGTTTGATGTGCAACGATTGTGCGCCGCGTCGGACAGCACAAAAAGCCGTAGCGGGGAGCAGGTCTTGCAACCGTCGGTTTCTAATCAACGACAGGCGATAAAAAACGCGCATGTATTTAAACAATGCGCGCTTTGATATCCACCGACAAATCGGCCTTCGTCCAGATTCAAACGAAAGTGCAAATCGACAGATTATTTCACGCGCTCTATTTCGATCACGCGTGTGGGTCGCAAATGATTAAGGGCGTAATGAATGCGGCCGCGATGATGGCGGTTTTCGCTGGGGCGCGAATAGTCGAACAGTTCATCGGTCGAATGGAGCGCCTGCGGTTCGAACATCCCTTTGTCGATTACCGTGTAGCCCGGTTCGAGCGCGAGCAGCAGGTGATTGCCGCCCACGCGGCTATCGAATCCGGCCATGCCGTCGAGCGCTTCCGGCACGCTGTTGTCGAGCGACGCGTTGCTGGTGGTGATTTCGTCGACTGCGATGGGACTCTGGCCCGCAATGCGCGCGGCTTCGTGGTTCTTGCCGTCGGTGTCGACCGTGCTGTCGTGTGAGCGGTCATTGTGCGATTCGGCGGTACGCGGCCCGCTCGGGCCAGTTGGCTTGCTGGCGTCTGCTGCCTTGTCGATATGGGTGTTCATATGCATTCTCCTTTCAAGAAGTCGGGTTCAGAACTGCAAGCTCCGTTCCCTCACCTAGGCGATTGCGTGCGCGCGCCTTTCGTTTTTTTTAATGAACGCGCATTTTCTACAGAGTATGATCATACTCCGGCGAGCGGAGCGTGCTCTTCATGAGCGCTTAATTGGGTTCTCGCGGGTTCTCGCGAGATTCACATCGCTGTTTATCAACCGGTGCAACGAGCGCGGGCTTACTCAAAACATTCTACGGGGCCGTCAGGGCGGGTGACACATGCACTTCGATGCTGCATTCACACATCGCGGCTATTTGTTAAATTGCGCACCGGCGCGTGCCGGCGACGGCAGTTGGCAACCTTACGTAGTCATTTCGCGGTCGAGCGACGGTGAACTCGTCGCCAACCGCTTTTTCCCGACCGATCTGTGCTTTCGCGACGAAGCCGCCGCAATCGCCCATGCGCGCGACTGGGCGGTGCGCTGGATCGACGCGAGCAGTCTGACCATCTGAGCGCACCTCGCGTTTGCCTTGCGCGCAACGCTGCGCGAGCCACCGCAAAACGCGGTAATCTCTCGGGACAATCACTCGATACCGTGCTCCTCGCGCGGCGCTGTCCTTCTATGCCTAATGTGCCTTCCCACAACTGGGGCCTTGAACAGATCGTCGCGGACCTGCGTGCGTCGCGTGAAGAGTTGCACCGTACGCGGCATCCGCTCGGCATTCGTGAACTGCCGTCGCGCGAAGCGGTGGTCAACATCGTCGCGGGGCTGCGCGCCGCGCTGTTTCCCACGCACTATGGCGCGCCGGATCTGACCGACGAAACCGTCGACTACTACGTCGGACACACTCTCGAAAGCACATTGCGTTTGCTCGCGGAACAGATCCGCCGCGCGCTGCGGTTTCTGCCGGAACACGCGCAAACGCCGGAGACGGAATTGCGCGAGCGTGCCTTCGAAGTTGCGCGCCAGTTCGGCACGCAGTTGCCGGGCATTCGCGCGCTGCTCGTCAGCGACATTCAGGCGGCGTTCACGGGCGACCCGGCCGCGCAGCACATCACCGAAATTCTGCTCTGCTATCCCGGCGTATGGGCGATGACGCATCACCGTCTTGCTCATGCGCTGCATCGTCTCGGCGTGCCGTTGCTCGCGCGCTTCATCAACGAGATCGCGCACTCGGCAACCGGCATCGACATTCACCCCGGCGCGACGATCGGTCCGAGCTTTTTCATCGACCACGGCACGGGCGTCGTGATCGGCGAAACGGCGATCATCGGCGAACACGTGCGCGTGTATCAGGCGGTGACGCTCGGCGCGAAGAGCTTCGCCGCGGATATCGACGGCGCGCTGATCAAGGGCAATGCGCGGCATCCAATCGTCGAGGACGACGTGGTGATCTACGCCGGCGCGACGATCCTTGGACGAGTGACGATTGGGCGCGGCTCGGTGATCGGCGGCAATGTGTGGCTCACGCATAGCGTGCCGCCGGGCAGCAGCGTGTCGCAAGGCAAGGTCCGCGAAGGCGAGCGGGGCGAAGAAGGGCGGCGTTGATGCGCGAGCGCGACGCATCGCGTGGCCGTGTCCACATGCCTCGTTGCGCGATTGCAGGCGTCGAGGCGACGGTGGCCCAAACCGCGCATGCGTTTCCTCGCCATTCGCATGACCGCTTTGGCGTCGGTGTGATTCTAAGCGGCGGGCATAAATCGGCGAGCGGTCGCGGGCCGGTCGAAGCGCGCGCCAACGACGCGATCATGGTGAATCCCGGCGAAGTGCACGACGGCAGTCCGCTCGACGAGCGTGGCCGCGCGTGGCGAATGCTCTATTTCGAGCCGTCGATGCTGGTGAGCGCGGCGGCCGAACTGAGCGGCGCGGCGGCGCGCGAGATAGAACTCACGCAGCCCGTGGTGCACGACCCGCTACTCAAACATCTTTTCGAACGATTATTCGCCGTGGCGGTAGAGGCGCCGTGTGCGCCCGACGCCTTGGCGCGTGAGCAGGCGTTGCTCGAACTGCTTGCGCATCTGCTTGACGTTCATGCAACCAGGCAGGCAACCCGGCAGGCAAGCAATCAAACGCACGCTTTATCGTCGCGTCCCGCGGGACCGATTGCGCGTGCGAAAGCGCGCATCGACGACGATCCGTCAGCGCCGCTCACACTCGCCGATCTCGCCGGCGAAGCCCGCATGAGCCGCTTCCAGTTGCTGCGAGCGTTCGCGCATGAAATTGGCTTGCCGCCGCACGCATATCGGATGCAGCGGCGCGTGGTGCTGGCGCGGCAATGGATAGCGCGCGGCGCGTCGCTCGCCGACGCGGCCGCCGCTGCGGGCTTTGCCGATCAGAGTCACATGACGAGGGCTTTTGTGCGCCTGCTTGGCGTCACGCCCGCGAACTACGCTGCGGCGATGCGTTGACGCGAACTCACGCTGCGCCAAAATCAACGCGGGATTCACAAGCGCAGGTGCTGCCACACATCTAGTCCGTGCATGCCGGGCAATCCGACATGCCGACCGACAAACCAGGCCGCCGCCCACGAAGCCGCGACCACGATCAGGTCGCAATGTCCGCTATTCCATAGATTCAACGAATGCCGCCCGGCGATCCACGGCACACCGAGCGGGTTGGGCCAGTCGGCGAGCAGATGCATCAGGCCGCCGCATGCGAAGCCGAACGCGGGCGCTGCGTAGATCGAATGCCCGAGTTCCCAGTACGAAACCGCGAGCAGCGCGATCCAGCCAACGCCCCAATGCGTCAACGTGCGATGCGCGATCCACAACCGGCGTGCGCGCGACCACCACGCGACTTCGAGCCAGTCAGGCGCCGTGCTTCCCGCTACGCCCGCGATAAAGCTCATTAGTACGCCGATATAAAACGCGCCGTCGTGACTGCCGCCGATGCGCGCGACAACCGCCGCCGCAATGACGCCCGCCGCGAAACCGGTTGCGTGATGTGCTTTGCTGGATGCCATCGGAATTCACGACGCAGCGCGCCGCATGAAGAAGAGGGCGGCTATGTTCGCGGATAGACGCGCAAAAAATAGCCGGGACGTCGATAAAAACGTGTCCCGGCATCGTATGTCAGGCATTAATCAAAGGTGCATTCAACGCGAACCACTCGCGTGCCAGTTGCAACGATCAGGTCGCACAGCGTGCAATATTGAAGCGCATTTCTGGTTCCGGCGGATCGTCGGGCGCGTTGGCCGGATGCATCACCTTGATCACCGAGCCCGCGTTCGACGGCGTCAGCGTGACGAAGTATGAATTGTTCGAGTCTGAGCCGACCGCGATCTCGGTCGCGCTGCCCACTCGCGACAGGCGAACTCTCGACAAGCGGCTTTCCAGGCAACTGGCAATGTACGCGGGAGCGCGTTGCGACGACACGTAGATCATGGGCTGCGACGCGTCGCGTGCGGCAGGGCCGTTGGAGGAACCGCAAGCCGCGAGGGTGGCGATCGCCACGGCGGCAGGAGCAAGCAGGAAAGTTCGTTTCATGGTGAGGTCGTCGGCGCCCCCGGTCATTTCGGGAATCTTGTGCGGGCGAAGCATAGCGCGGTCAATGCACCGAGCCATAGAGCGATCGACGCAATGCGATGCTTCGCGACAAAGCCGCCTTCACTCGCGTTGCGCTCTCGCCGAAACCACACGCAGCGAACACGCTCCATCGCGAAGAAAAATGCGGACGCCCGAGTATACCGAGCACGCGCTCGCGCCGTCACTTTCGTTACAAGCTGAAACGTTGCGTCCATGAAAAAACCCGCGACGTGATCGTGTCACGGGCGGGTCGGAGGCAGCGCGAATCGGTAGGCTCGCGCTGCAAGCACTGCGTGGAGATTTAGAAACGGTGACGCAATCCGACAGCCGCCGCAACCTGATTACCAGTGGACGACGGCGCGAGCGTATTGATCGCCGCCACGTTCGAGCCAAAGTTGCCGAGTTCGCCCGATGCATGCTGATACACGCCTTCGACGTAGACGTCGGTACGCTTGCTCAGCGAGTAGTCGCCTTGCAGCGAGACCGTATGCCATTTCGGATCGCCCGAGCCGTTCGAGCCCGACATCTTGCCGTCCGTGAACGTGTACGAAGCCGCGAGGCTCATTGCCGGCGTCAGCGCGTAGCGGCCGTTCACTTCGTAGTTGTCCAGGTGCAGGTTGGTGCCGGCAATGCCTGGCAGCGTCGCGCCGCCGACGTCGATGCCGGTGATGCCGTCCAGTTGCGTATGCGTGTACACGAAGCCCGCCGTTGCCGGACCGTATGTGTAGTTGATGCCCGCACCATAGGTGCGCTGCAGGTTGGCCGCGATCTGCGCAGTGCCGTCGCCTTGCGAGACGGCGCCGCTCAGATTGGAGCTGCCCGACTTGTTCAGTTGCAGATAAGCCGCCGCGACGCTCAGCGGGCCATTGTCATACGAAGCGCCCGCGCTCCATGCGCGATTGTTCGAGAACTGGCCAGCCGAATTGCTGAAGCCGTACAGGCCGCCGAACTTCAGGCCCGCATAATTCGCGCTCGTGTACTTGACCGCGTTCTTGATCGAGAACGAGTTGTCCAGGTTGTCGTTGTCGAACGGGTGGGCCGCGAGATTGTTGCCGTAGCCCGCGCCCGCTTCGGACAGCGGCGCGAGATAGTCGACCACGGAATCGTATTGACGGCCGAGCGTCAGCGTACCGTACTGGTCGCTCTTCAAGCCGACGAAAGCCTGGCGGTTGAAAATCGTGTTGCCTTCGGAGAACTGGCCGTTGTTCAGATTGAAGCCGCTCTCCAACGTGAAGATGGCGTGCAGACCGCCGCCCAGGTCTTCGCTGCCGCGCAAGCCGAAGTACGTGTTCGACACCGAACCGCTACCTTGCTGCCAGTTGCTGTGGCCGCCCTGATTGTTCGAATACACGAGGCCGGCGTCGAGCATGCCGTACAACGTGACGCTACTTTGTGCGTGTGCGTTGAGCGCGAATGCGCCCATGAGACCTGCTGCGATGAGGGTTCTTTTCATTTCATGACTCCAGGGACAATGCATCGAGAATCGCATTCGGTTGACGCCGTGGACTGCGCAGATAGCGTCGGCCACGTGACGATCCGCTGCGAAGTGTATTCCCGCTATTCGCTTATTCAATTGAGCGAATGTCGCAACAGTCATTTCCAGAATTCGTAATGAAGATATTCGAATGGCGTAAGTGCGCACAAATAAAGAGGAATTGGCAACGCGCGCGAATAGGGCGACGCATTCCATGTTATCCCGTTGTTGCCGGCGCGCTACGGCTTTCAAAGTGCCTTATTGCAGAACCTTTGCTGAGGCTGCCGGCGTAAGGTCGAATTGCCTGCGATTCACGCAATAAAGCATTTGTCGTCTGGGACTCTATTCGGTTCGTCGCCAGATCTGATATCTGTTTGCCTTCATCAAAGGGCGCGTCTTATCAAATTTTTTACGCTGCTTTCAGGCTGTTTTTTCGCCATTTTTATAATGGCTTTATAAGTTCCGTTTAAACGGCGAAATGCACTATTTCCACGCGCGAAATGACCGCCAGGACTTGTCCGTTCGTCAGAGCGCGGCGTTCGGCGCGCCGGAGGCGGGTAGAATTGCATGCTCGATATGTGTTTCAAGCCCAGCGATAGTGAGTGAACCTGTAATGACCGACCCAACCCTTCCCTCGTCCGACCAAGCTGCTGAACCCACGACGGAAGGCGCGTCCGCACCCGATACCACGCAGATCGAAAGCGAGCCCGAAACGCTGCACGAAGCGCGTCTTTGGCGCGACGACGGCTGGACCGCGCGCGTCATCAAGAACGAAGACGACGAAGGCTGGGCTGTCGAAATGATCAAGGACGGCGAAGCGGAGCCCGCGCTTGTCGGCCCATGGACAATGGGTCGCAACAAGAAAGACCCGAAGCCGCTCGACACGGGCGCGTTCAATACGCTCGTGAAAACCGCGTCTGAAGTGCTGCGCCGGCATGAGCAGCAGTTGCGCGCGCAACTTCACAAGGAAGTGCGTGTGTCGAGCGCGGACGGCAACAACGAGCTCGACATCACGCTAGATATCGTGCCGGATGAGGATGAACCGTACGCGCTGTTGACCGCGCTCGACACATTCGGCGAGCAACTCGCGCAAGTGCAGGTCGCGCCTAATTTCAAGCTTAGCAAGGCGAGCGCTTCAGCATGGGTCGAGAATGACTTCCGGCGTCCCGGCTGAGTCCAGCTCTTAACGTGGTTGTGGTCGGAGTGAATATTACCAACTGCTGTCAATATACTTTCACATTCGCTTCATAGAATCCTCGCGTCATAGCGGCGCGAGCGCGAACCATGCGGTTTGAATCCGAGTCGTGCCGGCTGTGAGTTACCCACGCCACCCACAACCAGGATTACGACAACATGGCTGAGCCGTTCGACCCTTCCCGCCGCAAGGCCTTGAAACTGTTCGCCGGCGTGCCGATGTTGCCATTAGGCGGTCTCGCCACGGCTTCCATGCTGAGCGCGTGCGGCGGCAGCGACGATCTCGCGACGCCGGTCAAGCCGGTTGCCAATTTCGTGTCCGCGGCTTTCAGCGCAATGGCGGCGCCGACGCTGGCGGATCCTGCCGCAATGGCGAAAACCACGGTCGGCTCCTCGCTGACGGTGCAGTTGAGCGACGGCAGCAGCCGCACGTTCAAGCTCTCATACCAGCCGTTCTTCATTACCGGCGACATGGTCCCGAACATCAAGGGCGGGTCGATTCTTGCCGGCGGCTACGTGGACATCAACAATCAGCCGATCATCGACAAATCGGTTGCCGGCAAGGAGCGTCAGTTCTACTCCGATTGCCCGGACGGCAGTTCGCTGATCCGTCTCGACAGTCCGACCGTGAAGGGAATCAAAGGCAACGCCGTGTTCGCAGTCGTGCAGTTCGAGTACGCGACACGCGACCAGAGCCTGGTGTCGATGTACGGTCAGTTGCCGTCGCCGATCGCCGTGCTGACGCTCGACCAGGACCCGGCCACCGGCAAGCTCACGCTCGTCGGCTATCACAACGTCGATACGTCGAAAGTGCATGGCTTGTGGATTACCTGCGGCGCGAGCCTGTCGCCTTGGAACACGCATCTGTCGAGCGAAGAGTATGAGCCGGACGCTGCGACCATCTCTTCCAATAGCCAGTTCAAGGGGTTCAGCCGCAACCTGTTCGGTAGCGAGACGACGGCGAATCCGTATCACTACGGCCATTTGCCGGAGGTCACCGTCAATCCGGACGGCACCGGTACGATCAGGAAGCATTACTGCCTTGGCCGCATTTCGCACGAACTGGTTCAGGTGATGCCGGACAAGCGCACCGTGCTGATGGGCGACGACGCCACCAACGGCGGCCTCTTCATGTTCGTCGCCGACCGCGAGGCCGACCTGTCGGCGGGCACGCTGTATGTCGCGAAGTGGACGCAGGTGTCGTCGAGCGGCGCGGGCGCGGCGATGCTTTCATGGATCAACCTGGGCCACGCAACCAGCGACGAAATCGAGTCGCTCGCGAACACGCTGACCGCGGCCGACATCATGGACGTCAAGACCGCCGATCCGCTCGACACGTCGTACACGAAGATCAACTTCAACGGCACGTTCAACTGGATCCGCGTAAAGCCGGGCATGACCAAAGCCGCGACTTTCCTCGAGACGCATCGCTACGCGGCGCTCGTCGGCGGGAGCATGGGCTTCACGAAACTCGAAGGCACGACGGTCAATATCAAGGACAAGGTGCTGTATTCGGCGATGTCGCGTGTCGAGAAATCGATGGTGCGGGGCAACGCCGCGTCGACGGACGTGGCGGTCGACAAAGCAATCAGCGCCGGCGCGGTCTACGCGCTCAATATGAAAGGCGGCCAGCTCGACCGCAGCGGCGGCGCGATCAACAGCAACTGGGTGCCGGTCGATATGGCGGCGCCCGCGGCGCTCGTTGGCGAAGATCTGTCAACCGCCGACGCGCTCGGCAACACGGCGAACGCCGAGCGTATAGCGAACCCGGACAACCTCAAGTTTTCGGAGAAGCTGCGAACGCTCTTCATTGGCGAAGACAGCAGCATGCACGTGAACAACTTCCTGTGGGCGTACAACGTCGACACGAAGACGCTGTCGCGCGTGCTGTCGTGTCCAGCGGGCGCGGAGTCGACGGGCCTGCACGCCGTCGACGAAATCAACGGCTGGACCTACGTGATGAGCAACTTCCAGCACGTGGGCGATTGGGAAAGTCCGTTGCACGACAAGGTCAAGGCCACGCTCGATCCGCTCGTGCGGGCCAACTATAAGGACCGCTTCGGCGCGACGGTCGGCTATCTGACGGCCGATCCGACGTCGATCAAGTTGTAACGTGGCGGCAGGCGGCGCGGATCGTGAAGCGCCGCCTTAACTCCGCTTGCAGAAGATCGCCGTGATGAGCGGCGCCACGCGGTGCACGATTGCCGTGCCGCCGGTTGCCGTCACCGCGGCCCGTACCTTCGATTCGCTTCCGAACACCACCACGCCGTACGCCGAGCGTGCCACCGGCTCGCCTTCTCCAACGCGGAACATGGGATCGTCCTTCTCATAGCCGACCACCGCGAATATGTGAAATCCAAATGCGGTCAGGTCCGCCCCTTGCGCGGGAGAAAATGCGTTGATCGAGTTGCTTTCGACGCGGGTCGGCTTCGGGTCGATTAGCTGGTTTCCGGCAAGATCGGCGATGAATTGATGGCCGCTTTCATTGCAGGCAAGCGGCGCGTCCAGAGCGGTCGCATGAGCGGCGAACGGCAGCCCGAGCGCCACGGCAACAAGTGCGGCTGTGCAGAAGACACGCGAAGCGGCAGGCGAAAGAAAGCGTTTCATAGCGTGAAAGGCGACGTAGTCGAGGTACTGCGATGTACTGCGGATCTACTGCGATGTGGTGCGCTGTAGTGTGTCCGCAACGGGCTGCGCGGACAAATACAGAGCGGCGCAAACTGCGAACACTGTTTGCATCGAAATGATTCTGCGGGACAGGCGCAACAGGACTCGCACTTTATCGCGATTCGGCAAATCCTGCTTCATGTACAGGCAGTCGGCAATCCGTTCACGAGGCCGATTAACCGCAAACAAACTGACGGGAAGAAAGCAATCTTTCTCGATCCCGTATATATTTCCGGGTTATGAATTCGCGACCCCAGACTCCAATTAATGTTCCGCCGCCCCGAACCTGGGACGCGCGGCTAGCCCGCCGGCTCGTGACACCGCTTATTAACACGCGCGTCACGCCCAATCATCTGACTACGCTGCGTCTGCTGATCGGCGTTGCAGGCGCGCTGTGCCTCGCGCGTGGCGGTTTCGCGTGGGTCAATGCGGGCGCGGCTCTTATCGTCCTGTCTAACTTCGTCGACCATACCGACGGCGAGCTTGCGCGCATCAGCGGGAAGTCGAGCCGGATCGGTCATTTTTACGACCTCGCCTCCGATGCGCTTGTCACCGTCATGCTGTTTATCGGCATGGGTGTGGGCGCTGGAGCGTCGAATATCGGCGGGCTGACAGTCGCGCCGGGTTGGCTCGGCGCGGTCGCCGGCATTGCCGTCGCGGTGATTTTCTTCCTGCGCATGCGCATCGAGGAAATGGCCGGCAAGGCTGGCACAAAGCAGGCCGCCGTGGGCGGCTTCGAAACGGAAGACGTGTTGTATCTGCTGCCCATCGTCACGCTGACGAGCGTCGTGATGCCGTTCGTCGTGGCCGCTTCGATCGGTGCGCCGCTCTTCGCCGTGTGGGTGATGATCGACTACTGGCGCGTCGCGCGCCGTACCGCGCAGCCAGCTGAAGCTGGCGCGGGTGCTTCTGAAACCCATCAAGTATTGGCCGGTAAATGAGCACGCAAGCGAGTACACACGCCGAAGACGACGTGGCCGCGTCTACGCGCACAGAACATGCCGCGCCCGCAATGCAGCCGGCGCCCGCCGCGCCGGACGCCGACCGCGCGGTTGCGAGCCGCACGCGCACGTTCGACAATCCGCGCTTGCGCAAGGACTTCGCCGGGCAGGGCGCATTTCTCTATCTGGAAGATTTCCTCGCGCCGGAAGTTACCGCGCAACTCGTGCACAGCGCGCGTGCGCTGCTCGACGAAGTGAACCGCAACTACCTGCCGGGCCACAAGCAGGGCGGCAGCGTGAGCCGTCACACGATCGACCGTCTCGCGCCGTTCATCGCCGAACTGTATCGCTCGAAGGAACTGATCGCCTGGCTCGAACACCTGAGCGGCGACAAGCTGCAAGTGTCGCCGGCGGACGATCCGCACGCGTACGCGCTGTATTACTACACGCGGCCAGGCGATCACATTGGCTGGCACTACGACACTTCGTACTATGACGGCCGCCGTTACACACTGCTGCTTGGCGTGATCGACGAATCGTCGTGCCGTCTCGACTACGAATTGCACACGCGCAATCCGGATCTGCCGGATCAGCCCGGCTCGGTGCAGATTCCGCCTGGCGGCCTGGTGTTTTTCGACGGCGACAAGCTGCGTCATCGCATCACGCCGGCCGGCCCGAACGAGATGCGCGTGTCGCTCACTTTTGAATACGTCACCGACCCGAACATGCGTCCGTGGCGCCGCCTGATTTCCAACATGAAAGACGCCATCGCGTATTTCGGCTTCCGCCAGGTGTTTCGTCAAATGACTCAGGCGAAAACCCGCGACAAGGACCGCGCATGAGTCGCGCAGCCCTGATTTTGCTGTCGATCGGGACGGCGTTGTTTGTCGGCCTGCTCGCGTGGCAGGGTTTCGGCTCGGTAGTGTCGACGCTGCTTGCCGCCGGTTGGGGGCTCGCACTTGTCGCCGCGTTTCACGTGGTGCCGCTCGCGCTGGACGCCGGCGCGATCTCGGTGCTGTTGCCGCGCCACCGCGACGGCGGGCGTCACGATCTGTCGGTGCGGGACGCGCTGTTCGCGCGCTGGATCGGTGAATCCGTGAACAGTTTGCTGCCGGCCGGCCAGATCGGCGGACCGGTGGTGATGGTGCGGCGGCTGTCGCAGCGCGGCATGCCGATGCGCGACGCGGCTGCGGCCATCACCGTGAGCACGACCGCCCAGGCGCTCGCGCAAATCGTTTTCGCGCTCTTCGGGCTGCTGATGTTCGGCGCCTACGCGGCGCACGGCGCGCTGCACGACCTGCAAACCGCCACGCTGATTGCAACGGCGGTGCTTGGCGGCATGATCGTCGGCTTTTATTACGCGCAACGGCGCGGGCTGTTTGGCCGGCTGCTCGGCGTGGCGTCGAAACTGTTCGGCAAACGCGACTGGTCCGGGCTGATGACACGCGCCGAAGCCGTCGACGCAGCCGTGCAGGCCATGTACCGCGAGCGCGCCCGGGTCGCTGCGAGCTTTGCGCTGAGTCTTGCCGGCTGGATCGTCGGCACCGTGGAAGTGTGGCTCGCGCTGCGTTTTCTCGGCCATCCGGTCGACTGGGTCGACGCGCTGCTGCTCGAAAGCGTCGGCCAGGCAATTCGTGGCGCGGCCTTCATGATTCCCGGCTCGCTCGGCGTGCAGGAAGGCGGCTACTTGCTGCTTGCGCCGCTGGTGGGTCTGCCGCCCGACGCGGCGCTCGCGTTGTCGCTGACCAAGCGCGCGCGCGAAATCCTGCTAGGCTTGCCGGGTCTGCTGGTCTTGCACTTCAGCGAACGAAGCTGGCAAAGGCGGCGTGCCCTTGGGCGCGTTCCCGCTGTCGATTAAACTCCGTATCTTTTCAAAGGACCGCGCATGCGTGCCATCATCCTCGCTGCGGGCCTCGGCCTGCGTCTCCAGCAACCGCCGGAAGCCCAGTTCCCGAAGTGCCTGTTGCAGTTCGACGGTATGAGCCTGCTCGAACGGCATCTGCAGATGCTCGAAACCGCCGGCGTGACAGAAGTCGTGCTGGCGCTCGGTTTTCAGCCCGAGTCGGTGCAGGCGGAACTGGCGCGCATCAACTGGCCGCACAAGGTTGAAACCGTGCTGAACACGCGTTACGACCTGGGCAGCGTGCTGACGGTGCACACGGTGGCCGAGGCGCTCACGCGCGGCGGCGACGTGCTGCTGATGGACGCCGACGTGCTCTACGACGAGCGCATCCTGGCCGCGCTGGTCGCGGGCGAGACGGTCAACCGTCTGTTGATCGACCGCGATTTCGAAGCCGGCGACGAGCCCGTGAAGCTGTGCCTGAAAGACGGCGTGCCGGTCGAATTGCGCAAGCAGCTCGCTGTCAATCTGGAGTACGACACCATCGGCGAATCGGTCGGCTTTTTCCGCTTCCGTCAGGAAACGGCCGAGCGCTTTGCACAAATCGTGGCAGGCTACATCGACAGCGGCCGGGCCAATCTGCCGCACGAAGAAGCGGTGCGCGACCTGCTGCTCGAGCGCAGCCAGGTGTTCGATACCGCCGACGTCACCGGCGCGCCGTGGATCGAAATCGACTTCCCGAACGACGTCGCTCGCGCGACCGCTGAGATTCTGCCGCAGTTGCAGCCGCTCGTCAGCGCGTCGCGTTGACATCCCGCTGACGGCGAGACACTGCGCAAAGAGCCGGCTCCGTGCCGGCTCTTTGTCGTTCAAAGACTATCCAGGGCGCATCGCAACTTTCGTTGCCGCTGCAATGCCATAATCGACGCTTTATACCGGCGGCCTTGCCAACCGTCGCCCTGCCAATGCCTTTCGCTTTAGGCGCTTTCATTGTTCCGCTGATCGTCGCGTGTGCGATGTTCATGGAAAACGTGGACGGCACGGTCATCGTGACGTCGCTGCCCGTTCTGGCGCGCGATCTTGGTCAGGACCCCATCACCCTCAAGCTGGCCGTCACCGCGTATGTGATCGGCCTCGGTGTCTTCATTCCGATTTGCGGCTGGGTCGCCGACCGCTTCGGTTCGCGCACGGTGTTTCGCACGGCCATCGGCATCTTCATGGCCGGCTCGCTGATGTGCGCGGCATCGACCTCGCTTGGCATGTTCGTGGTCGCGCGCTTCGTGCAAGGCATTGGCGGCGCGATGATGGTGCCGGTGGGGCGCATCATCATTTTCCGTTCAGTGCCGAAATCGGACTTCATACGCGCGGTCAATTATCTAACGGTGCCGGCGCTGCTCGGGCCTGTGGTCGGGCCGCCGCTCGGTGGCTTCATCACCACGTATCTACATTGGCGCCTGATCTTCTTCGTCAATATTCCGATTGGTTTGATCGGCATCTGGCTCGCCAATAAACACATCGCCAACGTGCGCGAAGCGCATCCTGGCCGGCTCGACTGGACGGGCTTCCTGTTGTCCGCGAGCGGCGCTTCGCTGTTCATGCTCGGACTTTCGCTGGTGGGCGGCGAACTGGTGCCCGACATCGTGTCGTTCGGCATGTGCGCTGTGGGCGTCGTGCTGCTGGTGGGTTACGTGCTGTACGCGAATCGCGTGGAGTTGCCGGTGCTCGATCTGCGCCTTTTGCGTATTCCGAGTTTCCATGCGAGCGTGGCGGGCGGGTCGCTCTTTCGCATCGGTCTTGGCGCCGTGCCGTTTCTGTTGCCGCTAGCGTTGCAGGAAGGCCTCGGCATGACTCCGTTTCTGTCCGGTTCGATCACATGCGCGTCCGCATTCGGCTCGATCTTCATGAAGGCGGCGACCTCGCGCATACTCGGACGCTTTGGCTTTCGCACCGTGCTGATGGTCAACGCGGGCTGCGCGGGCATTGTCATCGCGATCTACGGCCTGTTCTTTCCCGGCACGCCGCACTGGTTGATCTGGTGCGTCGTGCTGGTCGGCGGCTTCTTTCCGTCGCTGCAGTTCACGTCGTTGAACACGTTGGCGTACGCCGATATTCCCAGCCGCGACGTGGGCCGCGCGACGAGCGTCGCAAGCGTGATCCAGCAGCTTTCGCTCGGGCTGGGCGTGACCATCGCGGGCATCGTGCTGCAGATTTCGCACAACGTGCAGGGTCATTCGCGCATCGTCTTCTCGGACTTCTGGCCGGCGTTCGTCGTGGTCGGTCTGTTCTCATTCCTGTCTATTCCGGTCACGGCACGTTTGCCGCACGACGCCGGCGATGAAATCGCCCGCGGCCGCCGCGGCACGGCGTGACGCCTGAAGACGACTCGCTGGTTTGGTGTGCCGCAGCAGTCTTCCTACGGGCTACCGCGGCTTCGCAAAGAGCCTGTTCACATGTTATAAGCCCCAAGGGAACTGAAGTTATCGTCTGGTGAAACAGTCGTCTTGGGGGATACCAATGAAGTTGTTCCGCAACGCCAAATCGTCCGCTAGCGGATTCGCGCTGGCCGCACTGCTGTCTGTTTCCGTCGGTTTTCTCGAGGCCACGCCGGCAGTCGCGAAGCCGCCCGCGAAACCTCAGCCGGCTGTACTGACCGCGTCCGCAATTGCGGTTGCCGACGAGTACAGCGCCGACGCCGCCGAGCAGATCTTCAAGGAAGGCGGGAACGCGGTCGACGCCGCGGTCGCCATCGCCTTCACGCTTGCCGTGACTTATCCGGAAGCGGGCAACATCGGCGGCGGCGGTTTCATGACGCTGTATGTGGGCGGTAAGCCGTACTTTCTCGACTATCGCGAGCGCGCGCCGCTGGCGGCCACGAAGAACATGTATCTCGACGACAAGGGCGAGGTCGTCAAGGGCATGAGCCTGTACGGCTACCGCGCCGTGGGCGTGCCCGGTACCGTCGACGGCATGTGGCAGGCGCAGCGCCGCTTCGGCAAGCTCAAATGGAAGCAGGTACTTGCACCGGCCATCCACTACGCGCGCGACGGCTTCACGGTCAGCGAGCAACTGCAGGAGCGTCGCGATGCGGCGGCGAAAGAATTTGCCGGCAAGACGAACTTCGACACCTACTTCGGCAACCTGAAGCAAGGCGTCAACTTCAAGCAACCCGATCTGGCCGCCGTGTTGCAGCGCATTTCGGACCAGGGCGCGAAAGACTTCTACTCGGGCAAGACAGCGGACCTGATCGCTGAATCCATGCGCGGTCACGGCCTCATTACGAAGGCGGATCTGCAGCAGTACAAGGCCGTGTGGCGCCAGCCGATCCAGGCCGACTGGAAAGGCTACCGCGTGTACACCGCGCCGCCTCCGAGCTCGGGCGGCATCGGTCTCGTGCAATTGCTGAAGATGAAGGCGGACCGCGAAGCGGACTTCAAGGACGTCCCGCTCAATTCGGCGCAATACATCCATCTGATCGCGGAAATCGAAAAGCGCGTGTTCGCCGACCGTGCGCAATATCTCGGCGACCCCGACTTCTACAAGGTGCCGGTCGCGCAATTGACCGACGACGCGTACCTCGCGAAGCGTGCCTCCGAGATCAATCCGGAAACCCCGTCGGACACGAAGAGCGTGCAGCCCGGACTCGGCACGTCGATGCCGGAGAAAGCGGAAACCACGCATTTCTCGGTAGTGGACAAGTGGGGTAACGCGGTGTCGAACACCTACACGGTGAACGGTTACTTCGGTTCGGGCGTGGTCGCGGATCGCACGGGCATTGTGCTGAACGACGAGATGGACGACTTCTCCGCGAAGCCGGGCGTGGCCAACATGTTCGGCGTGGTGGGCAGCGACGCGAATTCGATCGAACCGAAGAAGCGCCCGCTGTCGTCCATGAGCCCGACGATTCTCACCAAAGACGGCAAAGTCTCGCTCGTAATCGGCACGCCGGGCGGCTCGCGCATCTTCACGTCGATCTTCCAGGTGATCAACAACATCTACGACTTCAATATGCCGTTGCCGGCAGCGGTCGGCGCGATGCGTTTCCATCACCAGTTGCTGCCGCCGAACACGATTTTCTGGGAGCCGTACCAGCCGATCGACGGCGAACTCGCCAAGCAGGTCGAAGCGAAGGGCTATACGCTGAAGGCCCAGAACTTCAACGGCGATATTCAGGCCATCAAGATCAATGACGAAACGCCGGAGCCTGCAGCCGACCCTCGCGGCCGCGGCGTCACGCGGATCATTCAGTAAGCGTTTTTCGAATGGCGTGAACGGCGTGTCGATCATGACGCGCCGTTCACAAACAGAAGACCTCGCGCTCGAACGAGCCCGGGGTTTTTTTACGCGCGATCAGCTTGCCTGTTCCACTGGCGTCAGCGTCAATTCGAGCCGTTGCGCGCCGCGCAGCACGGTCACGTTGACGGGTTTGTCGATCCGCGACGCGTCGAGTGTGCGTTGCAGCCCATCCACGTCCTGCACCGGCAGCGAGTCGATTGCGACGATGGTGTCGTCGGTGCGCAGACCGCCTGCCGCGGCCGGACTACCTTTGACGATTTCCATCACATGCACGGCGCTTTGCGCGCTCAAACCGAAGTAGCGCTGTACGCGGCGCGACAGCGGCGTCGTCGTGCCCGCCACGCCGATATACGCTCGCCGCACGCGGCCATGCGCGAAAATCTGCATGATGACCCACTTCGCCGTGTCGATAGCGGTGGCGAAGCAGATGGCCTGCGCGCCGGGAATGATCGCGGTATTCACGCCGATCACCTGGCCCGTCGAATTGATCAACGGACCACCTGAATTGCCGGGATTGAGCGCGGCGTCCGTCTGAATGACGTCGTAAATCATGCGGCCAGAATTGGAGCGCAGCGAGCGGCCGAGCGCCGATACGACACCCGTCGTCACCGTTTGCGCGAGGCCGAGCGGATTGCCGACCGCGATGGCGATCTGCCCGACACGCAGCTTCGACGAGTCGCCGAGTTCCACATGTGGCAGCGGCTCGGGCGAACCGATTCGCAGCACGGCCAGATCGCTGCCGGGGTCGTCGCCGACCAGATCGGCGTCGAACCTGGAGCCGTCGGCGAGCGTGACCTGAATGTGGGTCGCGCCATGCACGACGTGGCTATTGGTCAGCAAGTAGCCGTCTGGCGTGAAGATGAAGCCTGAGCCCGTGCCGCCGCGAGCGCCGCGGTCGCGCGCGGCGGCGCCCGCCAGCCGGCGTTCGACGGAAATGAAGGCGACGGCCTGCTGCACGCGTTCCAGCGCGCCAATGACGGTGCGCGAATAGGCGTCGAGCAGGGCGTCGTCGGATAGAGAATTGAGGTGGTTCGGCCCGGGTGCGTCGGATGCGGCGCGCGACAGGTCATCAATGAAGCGTGGACGGCTTCCCATGGCGATGCTCCGGATAAACGGAATTGCAGATGCGGGGCGCGCTCGGGCTTTTCAAGTGCGGGTCCGGCCAGGCCCGCTTGGGTCGCTTGGCCCGCTCGGGCAGGGATTGACCGGTATGCACCACGGTCGGCCATCGCCGCCGTAAAGCGAGTTTCCGGCGTGTGAGACACTGTGATGCAACCACGAGCCGTCCGCGACCGCACGCGAAGGAGACCGCCGTCATGAACCAGCCCGCCCATCCGTCCGACGAGACCGATGCTTCGGCTTCGTCCGCATCATCCCCTGAGGCCGCGCCGGCCGAACCGCGGATCGAGTCGCTCAGCGCTATCACGCTCGCCACCGGCAATATGCAGGAAGCGGTGCGTTTCTACGAAGCCCTCGGTTTTCCGCTCAAATTCGGCGATGGGCAAGCCGCATTTACGTCGTTTGCGTTCGGCGGCACGTATCTGAATCTGATCGCCGATTCGCGTGCGCCGGTCAACTGGTGGGGCCGCGTGATCATCTACGTGTCAGATGTCGATGCGATTTATCGCAAGGCGCTGGCGGCCGGATTCAAGCCGTCGCTCGAGCCCTCCGATGCGCCGTGGGGCGAGCGCTATTTTCATATCGCCGATCCGGACGGCCACGAACTCAGCTTCGCAAAACCGTTGCGTTAGCGAGCGGCGTGGGCGTGAAACTCGCTATCATTAACCGGCTGCGGTAACACGGCTGACACCGGATGCACCGATAATCGGGCGCGCCCGCGTCGCTTTTGCCGCCGCGAGCCTGATCATTTTCGTCGCCAGGAGAGCCGCAATGAAAGAGCAGGATCCGAGACCTGAACCCGAGTTGCTCGTGGAGCGGCAACGCCGTTTCGAGGAAGACCTCATCGACGCGTACGACGAGGAACTCGAGATGGAGGTCGACGACCGCATCCTCGACGGCGCCGAGGGCTTCACGCCCGAGAACCGCGAAGCACGCAAGGTGTATTTTCGCGAACTGTTCCGCTTGCAGGGCGAGCTCGTCAAATTGCAGGACTGGATCGTGCAGACGGGGCACCGTCTCGTGGTGATTTTCGAAGGGCGCGATGCCGCGGGCAAGGGCGGCGCGATCAAGCGCATCACGCAGCGGCTCAATCCGCGCGTGTGCCGCGTTGCGGCATTGCCCGCACCGAACAACCGCGAGCGCACGCAATGGTATTTCCAGCGCTACGTCTCGCAACTGCCGGCCGGCGGCGAGATGGTGCTGTTCGACCGCAGCTGGTACAACCGGGCGGGCGTCGAGCGCGTGATGAATTTCTGCACCGACGAAGAATACGAAGAGTTCTTTCGCTCGGTGCCCGAGTTCGAAAAGATGCTCGTGCGCAGCGGCGTGCAGATCGTCAAATACTGGTTCTCTATCACCGACGAAGAGCAGGAGATCCGCTTCCAGAACCGCATTCACGACCCGCTGAAGCAGTGGAAGCTCAGTCCAATGGATCTGGAAAGCCGGCGCCGTTGGGAGGCATATACGCTCGCGAAAGAGGTGATGCTGCAGCGCTCGCACATTCCCGAGGCGCCGTGGTGGGTCGTGCAGGCAGTGGACAAGAAACGGGCGCGCCTGAACTGCATTCACCATCTGCTGAGCCAGGTGCCGTATCACGAGATCGAGCATCCGCGGGTCGAATTGCCGGCACGCGTTTATCACGACGAGTACAGCCGTCAGCCGGTGCCGGCTTCAATGATCGTGCCCGAGGTGTATTGAGCGGTTCGACCGGCCTTGTATTTGAAGTAGAAGAAACGAAAAAGCGCGGCACGTGCCGCGCTTTTTCGTTATGCCGGCTCCATGCTGCATGTGCATGGGCGGCCGCGAACGGACTGATTAGAACACGGCGCGGAACAGCCAGTACAGGCCCGCCGCGAGGGCGATGGAGGCCGGCAGCGTCAGCACCCACGCGAGCACGAGGCTGCGCACGGTCGCCCATTGCAAGCCCGAGCCGTTGGCCGCCATGGTGCCGGCCACGCCCGAAGACAGAACATGTGTCGTGGACACGGGCAGACCGTACATGTCGGCCGCGCCGATCGTCATCATCGCAACGAGTTCGGCCGACGCGCCCTGTCCATACGTCAGGTGTTGCTTGCCGATTTTTTCGCCGACGGTCACCACGATCCGCTTCCATCCGACCATCGTGCCCAAGCCCAGCGCAATCGCCACCGCGACCTTTACCCACGTCGGAATGAACTTGGTGGCGTGATCCGTCTGCGCCTTGAAGTTGTTGATCGCCTTGGCGTCTTCCGGAGCAAAGGCGGGTTGCTTCGCCTTGTCCATCAGACGAATCGCCTCCGATGCCACGTACATGTTGTTGCGCACGTTGTCGACGATGCTTTGCGGAACGGCCGCCATCGAACCGGATGTGCGCACCTGGTTGGCGATGATATCCGTGAGTTGCTTCAAGGCGGGCAACGTCGCGGGCGTCAGTTGATGCGTGCGCACATATGCTTCGACATCGGCGCGCGGATTGGCGGAAGGCGGCGCGCCATTCGTGTAGCGCGCAAGCGCGCCCGACGTTTGCTCCGCGACCGCGATGAACGTCTGCGTTTGAGCGGGCGTAACGGCCTTGTTCAGCGCATACGCCGTCGGCACGGTGCCGATCAGGATCAGCATGATGAGGCCCATGCCTTTCTGGCCGTCGTTCGAACCGTGCGCAAACGAAACGCCGGTGCAGGTCAGGATCAGCAGGCTGCGAATCCAGAACGGCGGCGGCTCCTTGCCCTTCGGCTCCGCATAGAGCGCGGGAATGCGCACGACGGCTTTGAGAATCATCAGCAGCAATCCGGCTGCGAGAAAACCTACGAGCGGCGAGAACAGCAACGACTTGCCCACACCAAGCGCCTGGTTCCAGTCCACGCCACTCGTGCCGTTCACGCCGTGCATCAACTGGTTCATCAGGCCGACGCCTATGATCGAGCCGATCAGCGTATGCGAGCTCGACGACGGCAAGCCGAAATACCAGGTCCCGAGGTTCCAGATGATTGCCGCGATCAGCAGCGCGAACACCATCGAAAAGCCCGCGCTGCTGCCCACTTGCAGGATCAGCTCAACCGGCAGCAGTTGCAGGATGCCGAACGCGACCGCTCCGCTCGAGCTCAGCACGCCCAGGAAATTCCATGCGCCGGACCAGACGACCGCGAGATTCGGCGCAAGCGAATGTGTATAGATGACGGTGGCCACGGCGTTCGCGGTGTCGTGAAAGCCGTTGACGAATTCGAATCCAAGTGCGATCAGCAGCGCGACGCCGAGCAGCAGATACGGCAGGATGGAACTCTCGCGCACGGGTTGCAGATCGCCCGCGAGTTGCACACTGCAATAGCCCACGCCGGCTACGATCACGGCGAGGAAAATCACGAGACCGAGATTGCGCCCCTTGCCACTTGCCGCGCTGGGTTGCGGGTAGGAAAGTTCCGGCATGACGTGTGCCCCTTGGAGGAATGTCGGTGAACTGCCGATCCTGCGGGGCATATGTGTCTGTACGATGACACCTGCATCGGGCGGATGCACAAGAGCGGGCATCCGCCTGCATTTGGCGGCCGGCGCCTTGACTGATGGCCCGAGGGCAGTGCCGCGTAGCATGCAGGAATCGATTTTGCTACGCTGGGGGAGGACCGGGCATACCTTCGAGGGAAATTCGATGAAGCGCGACAGTCGCAAGGAAAGCCGCAAGGCGGACGGAGGGGCGTCGGCCGCCGATTCGGCCGTGCAGGAGCCCACGGCGCACGCCGCGTTTGCGTCGTATGCGGCCCCGCTCGTTAGCGACGCGATAGGGTTCGCGAATGCAGTACGCGAAGATCCGTCGCCGGAAGCGCTGCACAAGCTGAGGGTTTCGCTACGCCGTTTGCGGTCGTTGTGGTGGGCCTTCGCGCCGCTCCTCGAGAAGGGCGAAAACACGCGGCAACGCGCGCTCTACAAGTATCTGGCCACTGCAGCCGGCAAAACCCGCGACTGGGACATCCTGATCGAACTCCTCGGGCAGGAAGATAGCGGTGCGCGCAACCTCGCGCCGAAGCTCGAGCAAGCGCGCGGCGATGCGCTCGCAACGAGCCGCGAGACGCTGTCGAACGCGGACGTCAAGCATCTGTTGCGCGAGGCGTTGACTAGCGCATCGACGGAGATCAACACGACGCACGAACGCGTGCCGTTGAGCAAGTTCGCGGGCAAGCGTGTGGCAGCCTCGGAGCGTTCGTTGTTAAAGCGCGCCAAGCGCGCGCGCCGCGCAAAAACGTCGAATTACGCCGCTTTTCACGACGTCAGGAAAGCCGGCAAGAAGCTTCGCTATCTGCTCGAATTTTTCCAGCCGGTTTTGAGAGGCAGCCACAAGCGCACGCTGAAGCGGCTCAAGCAGGTGCAAAAACGTTTCGGTACGCTAAACGATATCGTCGCGAGCGAAATGTTACTGCGCGACAATGCGAGCTTATTCGCCGGATCGGGCGACACCGACGCGGTGCTGCAGTGGTTGCACAAGGAGCGCAAACGCCGCATGCGTTCGGCGGCGGGACTGTTGCGCAAGCTATAACGCGAACGCGCCCTGACACGCGGCGGGCAATGCGCCCGCGCGTGATATTTGATGGCGGCCCGCACGCTCATGCGGCCCGCGTGCAATGGAGGCGACGCGCAGGTGGCAAATCGAGCGCATTTGCAAGGGCGGCGCTGGCGCAGGGCCGTCCGGCAAGGAGCAGGCAGCGTCGCGCGTTACGTGGGCAATCGTCCGGTATTGGCGGGCGTGGCCGGTACGGTGGTCGCGGTCGCGATGGCGGCGCTCACGTTGCTTACGCTCCTTAGCGGACGCACTGACGCGCTCGACCATGCGCGCGAAACGTCGCAGAACCTCGTGTCGATCATCTCCAGCGATGTGGAGAGGAACGTCGAAATTTATAACCTGTCGTTGCAGGCAATGGTGGACGGCGCGCAGCATCATCTGGCTGCGGGGCTGCCTCCCGACGCGCAGCGCGCAGTGCTGTTCGACCGTGCTACGACGGCCGCTTATCTCGGCGGCGCGTATATCCTGGGCGCGCATGGCGAGGTGATCGCTTCGCAAAGCGGCGACGTCAACCGGGAGGTTCGCTTTACCGACCGCGACTACTTTATGGTCCATCGGCGCAACGCGGCTGCGGGTCTTTATCTGTCGCATCCGTTCCGCTCCCGCTTGCGCGACGGCAAGATGTCGATAGGGCTCACCCGGCGGATCAACGACGCCAATGGCAGCTTTGCCGGCGTCGCGTTGCTTGCGATTCGCATCGAGTACTTCCAACGCCTGCTCGAGCGAATCAGCATTGGCAAGCAAGGCTCGGTATTCATCGCGATGGACGACGGCACGCTCATCGCGCGCAAGCCGTACTCGCCGCAAGATATCGGCGCGAGCATTGCAAGGTCGCCGAGCTTCGTCCGTATGGCCGCGCATGGCGCCGGTTCCTATATGGCGCCTTCCGCAGTCGACGGTGTGGAGCGCATGTTCACGTACACGCACGTGCCGGGCACCTCGCTGATTGCGGTCGTCGCGCCCGCTGTCGACGACGTGCTGGCGCCGTGGCGCCATCGCGCGACGATCAGCGGCGCGTTGACGCTCGCGTTCGGCGCAGTCTTCGTAGCGGTGTCCTGGCTGCTGGCGTTTGCGCTGCGCGGCAAGTTGCGCGCGCAGGCCGCGCTGACGCGTCTCGCCGGCACCGACCCGCTGACAGGGCTTAGCAATCGCCGTGTGCTCGACAACCGGCTCGACGAAGAGTGGCGCCGCGCGCGGCGCACGGGCCAGCCGCTGTCGGCGCTTTTCATCGACATCGATCATTTCAAACACTTCAACGACACGCACGGTCACGCAAGCGGCGACGAAGCACTGAGCGCGGTGGCCGAATGCATTTCGACCGCGGTGCGCCGTTCAGTCGACGTGGTCGCGCGCTATGGCGGCGAGGAGTTTGCCGTGATACTGCCGGACACGTCGGCCGACGGGGCACTCACGCTTGCGGAGAAGATTCGCCGGAGAGTGCAGGCGCAAGACATTCTGCAGGGCGGCGACGACACGGTGGCGGTCACGGTGAGCGTCGGTTGCGCGACCTGCGTGCCCGCGCAAGGTGCGAACGCGTTCGATCTGCTCGCCGCAGCCGACCGGCAGCTTTATGTGGCGAAAGCGGCGGGCCGCAATCGCGTTTCTGCCGCGCAGTCGCCCATGCGTTCGATGACTTAGCACCCGCCGTCGCAGGCGAGCGTGAAGCAAACAAGGCGAGGTCGACTTGGACAGGCCAGTCGTCATTCATGCGCTTGCGCGGCTTCGCGGCGCGAAGCCGCGCAGTGTCACGGCGTTTCCTGCGTCTCCATGGAATCCGCCGCGTAATGCGCCTACAGACTGCGTGAGCCGGCTCGTGCGCGGCTCGTCGGCAAGCAGCAAACCCACCGGAAAGCCGCGCCGCTGCCACGCATCCAGCCCTCCGCGCAGCGCGCGAATCCGCGTATAGCCATAGTTGCGCATCCGCACGCTGATCTCGGCAGCCGTTGCGCTGTCCGGGCACACGCAGTAAATCACCATGTCATAGGCGCGCAGCGCGAAGTCGATCTGTTCCGGCGAATGCGGGTCGAGTGCGTATGCGCCCGGAATAGGCGGCACTGCGTCGAGCGCTGCGCCCGGTGGGCGTGCGTCGAGCACCTTGGGTGTCGGCTTGCGGGCCGCCGCGCGGCTCGACGCTTGTGGTTGCGCGCCGTCATCGGCGAGCGCGGCTTGCCGGCGTGCCCGCCGCTGCAGAAAAAGGCGATAGGCGAGATACAGCAATGCGGCGCCCAGCAGCAGATCGATCACCGTGCCGCCTTGCGCTCTGACGAACTCGAACAGCATATGCAGTTGCCGTTCCGCTGCCGCGCCGCCGAGCAGCCAGAAAGCGGCCCACGCCATTGCGCCGGTAAGGTCCCAGACTGCGTAGATGCGGGCGTCGACGGCTGTGGTGCCCATCAGCGGCGGCGTGATCAGCGCAAGGCCGGGAACGAACTTCGAGATCGACACCAGCGGCACGCCGAAGCGCTCGAACATCGAGCGGGCCTGTTCGACGCGGGCATCGAGGGCGGGCAGCATCTGACCGAGCACGCCAATCAGCTTGCGGCCATAGAGGCGGCCGGCGGTGAACCACGCGCCGTCGCCGATCAACGCGCCGAGCACCGCGGCGCATAGCACCGGCCAGAACGACAGCGTGCCCGCCGCAATCGCGGAGCCGGCAAACAACAGCACGGGCACGGCGGGAATCGGCACGCCGAGTCGCGTCAACAGCACGTTGCCGAAGACGACCGCGCCGCCCCAAGCGGATACCGCCGACGACGGAAACTCTACCAATTGCGCGGCTCCTGAGTTCTTGTTGGGAAGTTGAAGGCGCCTATTGTTGCCCGGCTCGTCTACTGATGCAAAGACCGTTCCCGTCGCGCTCGGGCTTCTCCCTTCGAGCAGGATACTCGATGGATCGCCCGCAAGGGCCAAGCTGCAACGCGCTGCAATTTCGTTCAAGACTGCCTGCGGCCGCATGTTTAAGCTGCGTGCTCGTCCCTTTGCCTCGGAGTTGCACGATGAATTCACGGTACATCGGCTATATATGTTGCGCGTTGGCGATGGTCGGCGTCGGCAGCACGGTGGTGGTGAGCAAGTCGATTGCGGCGGGATTGCCGCCGTTCAGTGCAACCGCGCTGCGCTTCGCGATCGCGTTTCCGCTGTTTGTGCTGATCATGCGCTGGCGCGGCGTGCGCTGGCCGCGCCTCGACCGGCGCGACGCCGCGCTGGTCGTCGCGCAGGCCGCGGCGGGCAGCGTCGGTTATACGGTATTGCTCATCAGCGGGATGAAACTCGCCTCGGCCGGCGATGCGGGTGTGATCGCGGGCACGTTGCCCGCAGTGTCGGCGGTGGTCGCGATGCTGGCGCTGGGCGAGCGGCCGTCGCCCGCGCTGCTCGGTGCGATCGGTCTCGCCACGGCGGGCGTGCTTGCTTGCACCGTGCGTCCCGGCGAAAGCGCTGTGCCGCATGCCGGCAGTTCTTCTATCCTGGGCAATGCGCTGGTGTTCGCGGCGATTGTCTGCGAGGCGCTTTTCATTCTGCTTAATCGCAAGCTGCGCACACCGGTTGCGCCGCTGCCGTTGTCGGCGTTGATGTGCGGCGTCGGCTTCGCGGTCTCGATCGTGCCCGCGTGTTTTGAAAGACCCTGGAGCATGTCGCTCGACGGCGGCGCTCTGAGCGGCGTGCTGTATTACGCGCTCGTGCCGACCGTGGCCGGCTTCGTTCTCTGGTATGAGGGCGCCGCGCGCGTGAGCGGCGCGGAGGCCGGCTTGACGACCGCGCTCGTGCCGGTCAGTGCGTTGGCGTTGGCCGCGCTGCTGTTGCACGAGCCGGTCAGCGCGGCGCAACTTGCGGGCGTTGCCTGTGTACTCGGCGCCGTGATGCTCGCGACGTTCGGGCAAACGCGCAGCACGCGCAAGGCGGCGTGAGGCATGCGTTGTGTCGCGCGCGCCCGGCTAAAAATCTGCTCTTACGTGTTGGGCACCGCCACGGCGCCGGGATTGCCCACTATCGCCAGAAACTCGCGGCGCGTGGACGGGTCCGTGCGGAACGTGCCGAGCATGCGCGACGTGACCATTGTCACGCCCGCTTTGTGCACGCCGCGCGTCGACATGCACTGATGCGCGGCTTCGAGAATTACGCCGACGCCTGCCGGTTGCAGTACATCGTTCAACGTGTCGGCGATCTGCACGGTCATCTTTTCCTGGATCTGCAGGCGCTTTGCGAATGCGTCGACGAGACGAGCTAGCTTCGAGATGCCGACGACGCGATGCCCCGGCAGATACGCGACATGCGCGCGCCCGATAATTGGCACCATGTGATGTTCGCAATAGCTTTCGAAGCGGATGTCCTTCAGCACGATCATCTCGTCGTAGCCGTCCACCTCGGAAAACGTGCGAGCGAGGATTTCGCGCGGATCGACCTGATAGCCCGCATAGAACTCTTCATAAGAGCGCACCACGCGCGCCGGTGTGTCGATAAGGCCCTCGCGCTGCGGATCGTCGCCGGCCCAACGCAGCAGCACGCGCACGGCTGCTTCTGCTTCTTCACGGCTCGGACGGCCGTTCGTGGCCGCCGGTGTTGTTTGTTCTGTCTTGCTGCTGGTCATCCGTTGCTCCTCCGGGATCGCGCGTCGGGCCAGGATGGAGCGCGCGGGTTCATGAGTGTGGTTATTGTTCCATGTTTACGCTGGATCGTGCCGATGCCCCTTCCGACGTCGCGGGGCTGACGGTTTCATTTCGGCCATTCGTCCATGGCGTCGTTGAAGAGCTGCGCGACCACGCTGCGCAGCCAGCTTCCGCGCGGATCGTTATGAAACTTGCGATGCCAATGCTGCCGCAAATCGAAACGCGGCAGCGGCAGCGGCGGCTCGACGAGCGTGATCGACGCATGTTCCGACACATACGCGAAGCCGATCGCATGCGGCACGGTCGCGATCAGATCGGTGCGCGCGAGAATGAACGGCAGGCTCATGAAGTGCGGCGTCTCCAGCACCGCGCGCCGCTTGATGCGTTTTTTCACCAGATACTGTTCGAGGACTTCCTGGCTGCGTCCTTCGGCGCGCACCACGGCGTGCCCCGACGCGACGTACTGCGCGAGCGTGAGCGGCGCCTTCGAAAGCGGATGACCGGCGCGCATCAGGCAAATGAAGCGGTGCGTGAAGAGCCGCTGCTGGAAAAAGTTATTACCCGACAGGTCCGGAAAGTAGCCAACGGCGAGATCGACGTCGCCCGATTCGAGCCCGCGTTCGACATGCGCCGGCGACAGCGATACGGAGCGCAGATTCGCATGCGGCGCGCGCTCGGCGAAGAGTTGCAGAAGCCGTGGCAAAAAGACGATCTCACCGACGTCGGAAAGCGCAATCGAGAACGTATGCGTGCTGGTGTCCGGATCGAACTCCTGCGCGTCGAGCATGCCTTTCTCGATCCGCAGAAGCGCGTCGCGCGCGGCCGGCAGAATGGCGAGCGCGCGAGGCGTGGGCTCCATGCCTTTTGACGTGCGCACGAATAGCGGGTCGTCGAAATACTCGCGCAGCCGCCCGAGCGCCGTGCTCACGCGCGGCTGGCTCACGCCGAGTTGCTCGGCCGCGCGGCTGACGTTGCGGGTGTCCTCCATCGCGACGAGGTATGGGATCAGATTCAGATCGAGGTTGGTGTCCGACATGCTTTTCGACCGGCGGGCCGTGTGAGGCTATTCGATATGTCGATAGAGGGTAGCCGAATAATCGCCGTGCGGGATAGTGGGATTTTCGTTGACCTCCACGCGACAAGAGTGCGCACGAAGCCAACAGGTACGCACCGCATGCGGCGGCAACCTATGATTAAGGGAAAGTCCGTGCCTTGACAATGCAGCCAAAGCGCAACCATAATCGCCGGATCGTTCGCTAACCGAATCACTGTTCACTCTGCGAACAATGCGAGCGAGCTTGCGGGCAACTCGTCGCCAACCGGATCGGCGCACGGACCCCGGCAGACCCGACCGGCGAAGAACTGGCAGAAGCTGCCGGCACACCCGTTTGCCGCAGCCCGCATCGGCCCGGAGACCGCCCGCGAAGGCTGCCGTCATGGCGATGCGCGGCGTGCGTAGCGCCTCACAAGGAAATTCGACATGATCAATAAGATTTTCGAGTCACTTCAGTCGGCGGTCGCCGATGTCCATGACGGCGCGACTGTCATGATCGGCGGCTTCGGCACGGCCGGCATGCCGTCGGAGCTGATCGACGCGCTGATCGAGCAGGGCGCGCGCGAACTCACCATCGTCAATAACAACGCAGGTAACGGCGACATTGGCCTCGCGGCGCTGCTCAAGGCGAAGCGCGTGCGCAAGATCATCTGCTCGTTTCCGCGCCAGACGGATTCGTATGTATTCGACGCGCTGTATCGCGCCGGCGAAATCGAACTCGAACTCGTGCCGCAGGGCAATCTGGCCGAGCGCATTCGCGCGGCGGGCGCAGGCATCGGCGGATTCTTCACGCCGACCGGCTACGGCACGAAGCTCGCTGAAGGCAAGGAAACGCGTCTGATCGACGGCAGGCACTACGTGCTCGAGTCGCCGCTGCATGCGGATTTCGCACTCATCAAGGCGTATAAGGGCGACCGCTGGGGCAACCTCGTTTATCGCAAGACGGCTCGCAATTTCGGGCCGATCATGGCTAGCGCGGCGAAAACCGCAATCGTGCAGGTATCGCAAGTCGTGCCGCTCGGCGCGCTCGATCCGGAGAACATCGTGACGCCGGGCATTTTCGTGCAGCGCGTGATCGAAGTGCCGCAAGCGGCACATGCTCCGCTGCCCAATCCCCGCGACGCTGCCGCCTGAACCGGAGACCGACATGAAGAAACTGACCCGCGATGAAATGGCCAAGCGCGTTGCACTGGATATTCCGGAAGGCGCGTATGTGAACCTCGGTATCGGCGTGCCGACGCTGGTGGCGAACCACCTCGCAGCCGACAAGGAAATCTTCCTGCACAGCGAAAACGGCCTGCTCGGCATGGGCCCCGCGCCCGCGAAGGGCGAGGAAGACGACGAACTGATCAACGCCGGCAAGCAGCACGTCACGCTGCTGAAAGGCGGCGCGTTTTTCCACCACGCCGATTCGTTCGCGATGATGCGCGGCGGCCACCTCGACTTCTGCGTGCTCGGCGCGTTCCAGGTGTCGGCGAAGGGCGACCTCGCGAACTGGCACACCGGCGCGCCGGACGCGATTCCGGCTGTCGGCGGCGCGATGGATCTCGCGCTCGGCGCGAAACAGGTCTATGTGATGATGGAGCATCTGACCAAGCAGGGCGAAAGCAAGATCGCCGCTGAATGCACGTATCCGGTGACGGGCGTCGGTTGCGTCGGTCGCATTTACACCGACCTGGCCATGATCGACGTCACCGACCAGGGCCTCGTGGTGCGCGAGATTTTCTCGGACATCGACTTCGACGCGCTGCTCAAACTCACGGGTGTGCCGCTGATCGACGGAACGCAGGACGCGCGCGCTGCGTGAGCCTGGCGCGGCGTGCGTCGATGCAGGTTCATGCGGACGGATGCGGCTTGATTGATCGGCGCGTGGCGGCACGCATGCTGTCGCGCGCCCCGCGTTTCGCCGAGCAGTGCTACATTCAATAAAATCATTCCGATCATCGACGTCATCATGCTCGACTCCAGCGGTCGCCTCACCGGCCTTCTTTGCGGCACGCAGCCGATGAACGACGTCTGGGCGCCGCGTGCCACGCTGCAACGGATGCTCGACGTGGAAGCGGCGCTCGCACGCGCTTCGGCAGCGCACCATGTGATTCCTCAAACAGCGGTGCCGGCAATCGAAGCAGCCGGTCACGCCGATCAACTCGACGCCGACGCGCTTGCGCGCGACGCGGCGCTCGGCGGCAATCTCGCCATTCCTCTCGTCAAGCAACTCACCGCGCGCGTGAAAGCGGCTGACGCCGAAGCGTCGAAATACGTGCATTGGGGCGCGACGAGCCAGGACATCATCGACACCGCAACGGTGCTGCAACTGCGCGACACCTTCAATCTGCTCGACAGCGGCTTGCAATCCACTTGCGACGCAATCGCGACACTTGCAGCCACGCATCGCGCGACGCCGATGATCGGCCGCACATGGTTGCAGCAGGCGTTGCCGATCACGCTCGGCCTCAAATTCGCGCAATGGCTCGATGCGTTGTTGCGTCACCGCGAGCGGCTCGACGCGCTGCGTGCGCGCGTGCTCGTGCTGCAATTCGGTGGCGCAGCCGGCACGCTGGCGAGCCTGCGCGATGCGGCGCCGCAAGTCACGCAAGCGCTCGCGCAAGAACTCGGCCTCACCGTGCCTACCTTGCCGTGGCATACGCAGCGCGATCGGATCGCGGAGACAGCATCGTTCTTCGGCATGCTGATCGGCACGCTCGGCAAGATCGCGCGCGACATCTCGCTGCAAATGCAAACCGAGATCGACGAACTCGCCGAGCCTGCCGCTGCGGGCAAAGGCGGATCGTCGACGATGCCGCACAAGCGTAATCCGGTTGGCTGCGCGGCGGTGCTCACGGCGGCCACGCGTGCGCCGGGACTCGTCGCCACGGTGTTCGCGGGCATGGTGCAGGAACACGAGCGCGCGCTTGGCGGCTGGCAAGCCGAATGGGACGCGCTGCCCGATCTTGCACGGCTCGCTGGCGGCGCGCTTGCCAACGTCGAACAGATCGCGGCTGGACTGAACGTGAACGTGCCGCGCCTTGCCGCGAATCTCGACGTCACGCACGGCCTGATTCTGGGCGAAGCGGTGATGCTTGCGCTCGGCGACAGCATCGGCCGGATGGACGCGCATCATCTCGTGGAGCGCGCGTCGAAAGCCGCGATCCGCGACGGCCAGACGCTTTTCGATGTGCTGTCCGCGGACGCTGCCGTGACCCAGCATCTTTCGATCGAGCGCCTGAACCAACTGCTCGATCCCGCTCAATACGTCGGCCAGGCGCACGCATATGTGGACGCTGCGCTGGCGCTTCATACCGCGCGTTCACAGCGCGCCCCTTCGAAGGAGTAACCGGCATGCCTTACGCCGCAGTCAACGGCACGGAGCTTCACTATCGGATCGACGGCGACCGTCACGGCCACGCACCGTGGATCGTTCTGTCGAATTCGCTCGGCAGCGACCTGTCAATGTGGACGCCGCAAGTCGCGGCGCTGTCCAGGCACTTTCGCGTGTTGCGCTATGACACGCGCGGTCACGGCCATTCCGAATCGCCGAAAGGTCCGTACACGATCGAGCAACTGAGCGGCGACGTACTCGGCTTGATGGACACGCTGAAGATCGCGCGCGCAAATTTTTGCGGCGTGTCGATGGGCGGACTGACAGGCGTCGCGCTGGCCGCGCGTCATGCGAATCGTTTTGAGCGCGTCGTGCTCGCGAATACGGCGGCGCGAATCGGCTCGCCCGAAGTGTGGGTGCCGCGCGCCGCGCGGGCTCGCACGGAGGGCATGCTGGCGCTGTCAGAAGCGGTGTTGCCGCGCTGGTTCACCGCCGACTACATCGAGCGGGAGCCGGTGGTGCTCGCAATGATTCGCGACGTATTCGTGCATACGGACAAAGAAGGTTATGCATCGAATTGCGATGCGATCGACGCCACCGATCTTCGCCCCGAAACGCACGGCATCAAGCTGCCGGTGCTGGTGATCAGCGGCACGCACGACGTCGCGGCGACGCCCGCGCAAGGACGCGAACTCGCGCAGGCGATTCCAGGCGCACGTTATGTCGAACTGGACGCCTCGCATATTTCGAACATCGAGAAGGCCGATGCTTTCACGAAGACAGTCATCGACTTTTTGACGGAGCCCAAATGAACGACGAAGACCGCTACGAAGCCGGACTCGGCGTGCGCCGTGCAGTGTTGGGCGATGCGCACGTGGACCGCTCGCTTGCGAACCGCACCGAGTTGACTGAAGAGTTCCAGAATTTCATCACGCGTTATGCGTGGGGCGAAATCTGGACACGCGAGGGCTTGCCGCGGCACACACGCAGCCTGCTCACCATTGCAATGATGGTCGCGTTGAATCGCAGTGAAGAACTTGCGCTGCATTTGCGCGCCGCGAAAAACAATGGCGTGACGCGCGAACAGATCAAAGAAGTATTGCTGCAAACCGCAATTTATTGCGGTGTGCCGGCGGCCAACTCCGCGTTTCATCTCGCCGACAAACTGTTCCGCGAGGATGACGCCGCTGCAAAGCCGTGAGTTCGTTGGCTGCAGTCGTGCTTTAACCATAAGACGCGCGCCCGAATGCGGCGCGCGTTTTCACATGGCGCGCCGTACGGGCTGTGTTTCGCGACGCGCGTTGGCATCAGCGTCGGTCGCGGTACCGGCATTGGCGCGCGCCTCAGCCGGCAGGTCCAGCCGCACAGTGCGCAATACGGTGTCCTTGATGACTTCGCGCCAATGGGCGAGCGCAGCCTTGTCCATCAGCGGCTCGCCGAGAAACGCGCCTAACGTGTACTGGTTCGCGTTATAGAAATAGCCGAGCGATGCGATCAGCAGATACACGTCGCGCGCCTTCACGTCGGCGCGGAAAACGCGCTGCGCCGTGCCCGCATCCAGCAGCTTTTGCACCACTGAAATCGCATAGCCGGAAATCTCCTTTAGCTTCGAAGACTTCTTTGCGTGCTTGCCTTGATGCAGATTCTCGCTCGACAGCAGCGTAACGAACTCGGGGTGATCGAGGTAGTACTGCCAGACGAACTCGACCATCTGTTCGAGGCCGTGCACCGGATCGTCCAGATCGAGATCGAGCTTGCTCTCCGCTTCGTTGAACTGCGTGTAGATCGTTTCCAGTACTTCGATAAACAACTGTTCCTTGCTGCCGAAGTAGTAGTAGATCATTCGGTCGTGCGAGCGCGCCGCCTTCGAAATACTTTCGACGCGCCCGCTTGCATAGCCTTGCTTCGCGAAGACCTTGATTGCCGCTTTCAGTATCTTGGCGCGCGTATCTTGCGCCTGTTTCGCACGGATGCCGGTGGCTCCCGGCTTGCGAGCGGCAGTGGAACTCATGGCGGTCTGATATCTCTTTTGTTGGCGTCGTTAAACGGCTTGAAGCTTGCGGCTTTGCGTCCGCCGTTCGCCGGGGCAGATACGCGTCTTCATCATACAGCGGGCCTTGCATAATGCGAGCGCTGCGAGTGCTGTGAGTGCGACAGCTTCGGCGTAAATTGGAACACCGATCCAGCGTGCGCCCGTTTGAATGCCGCGTTGCACCATCCTCATGCGAACGGGAAACACATTGCGCAGTCTATTTTGATCGAGTAGATTTGCAACAAGTTTGGTGTAGCGGATACTACACGAACGGTAAGTGACCGCAACATGAAATTCGCGAGTCACACGAAAGTCCCTTGAAACAAGGGCTATTCGTCAACCGGGCAGGACCGATTGTAATGTCGTCGTATGGGAACCCCACCATGACAGAACATGCGAAGGTCGATTTCGGTGCGGAGCGCGTGGACGGCGACATCGCCTCTACGCCCGGTCCCACCGTGCTCGCGAAGGCGGCGCCGCGCAGCGAGCGAATGGCGTCGAACAAGATCGAATGCAATGCCTGCCCCGTGCTGTGCCAGATATCGGAAGGCCGCACCGGTGCGTGCGATCGCTATGCGAATGCGAGCGGACGGCTGATTCGCGTCGACCCGGTGGTGTTTTTGTCCCGCGCAACCAGCGCGGACTCCACGGTCGAATTCGGTGCATCGTCAGAAGCCCAGGATCATGCCGCCGAACAGGCGCTTTTCGTGACCGGCGTGGGCGCATCGTCCACTTATCCCGACTACAAACCCGCGCCTTTTATCGTTGCCTCGAAGCTCGACGACGTCGACATGATTACGGTCGTCACCGAAGGCATTTTCAGCTATTGCAGCTTCAAGGTAAAAATCGACACTGACCGCTTTCTCGGTCCAGAGCAGGCGAACGTGCGTTGCCAGGGTGAGATCGTCGGCCATGTGACCACGGCCGAATACGGTTCGCAAATGTTGAGTCTCGGCGGTGTCCATCATCTGACCGGCGGCAGCAAGAAAGAAGGCCGCGTGACGTGCGACATGATGCTCGCGCTCGGCAACAAGCAGGCGGTGGAGTTGAGCATAGACGGCGGCGCGAGCCTCGCGATTCGCGCTGGTGCCGCGCCGGTTGTCGATGGAGTCGAAGAGCGGCGCATGCGGGTGGGCTGCGGTTCGGCGACTATCGGCATCTTCGCTAAACAATGGTTCGGTCACGCGGACGAAGTCGTCGTAGTGGACGATCACATCACCGGCGTGCTCACCGAACATCAGGCTGGGCGCTGCCTCGGCATGACACGCTCGGGCATCAGGATTCGCGGACGCAAGTCGACGCCGGGCCGCTATTTTCAGGTGGCGAATCCCGGCATTGGCTGGGGCGGCACCGACATTCAGGACCCGCTTGCGATTATCGAAGGCTTCGATCCCACGGTCGCGAAACCCGGCATGCGTCTGCTGATGGTGTCGACCACCGGCGAACACGCGCAGTGGTACGAACTCGATCACGATCTCGTGCCGCGCATGGCCGAAATGCCGGATGCGGTGCGCAGAACGGTGGAGCGAATCGGCGAAAACTGCGAGCCGTCGCTTGCCACGGTGCTGTTTCTCGGCGGCGCGGGCGGCAGTCTGCGGGCGGGCGCGACCGAGAACCCGGTGCTGCTCACGCGCGCGATCAAGCAGAAGCTCGTCAACGTGACATGCGGCGGCGCGCCGGCTTATGTGTGGCCGGGCGGCGGCATCACCGTGATGGTCGACGTATCGCGCATGCCTGACCGATCGTTCGGTACGGTGCCGACGCCCGCCATCGTCGCGCCGATCGAATTCACCATGACGTACGACGCATATCGCGATCTCGGCGGCCACCTGGATGCAGTGCGTTCATTGGAGAGCGTGTTGGCCAACGGTCCGGAGCATAGCGAAGGCGCGCCGCTTGCGCGCCGCATGTTGGCTGCCAATCCGGACAATCCGTGGCCGCCCGCCATGCCGCCAATGCTCGGCTAACGCACTGTCACGACAACGCTATGACGCAGGCAAACACGCACACAACGATGCACGCAACAGCGCAATGAACCCGACCCGCATCCGTATCGACGCAACCCGCTGGCATTGGCAGCATGGGCCGATCGACCTGATCCTCAGCGCCGACGGAGAACCCGCCGCGCTGCAAGCGGCTTTTGATGCGTGCTGGGCACGTTTCGTCGGTGTATTGCCTGAACTGGTCGGTGAATTGAAAATGCTTCGGCGGCCCGTTAGCGCC
This sequence comes from Paraburkholderia kirstenboschensis, assembly GCF_904848585.1. GTDB lineage: Bacteria > Pseudomonadota > Gammaproteobacteria > Burkholderiales > Burkholderiaceae > Paraburkholderia > Paraburkholderia kirstenboschensis. The sequence continues at coordinate 478,595 of NZ_CAJHCR010000005.1, read as the reverse complement.
GAGGCGTCGCCTGATGATTGCGCGCTGCAAGGCCATGTTGCGCGCCGCATGTGGTCCGCGTGCCATCCCCATCGCGCGCGTTTTATCACGTCAATGGCAGCCGTTGCGGGCAGCGTCGCCGACGAGTTGATAGGCGCATTCGCACGCGAAGGCATCTCTCGCGCGTTCATCAACAATGGCGGTGACATAGCGTTTTACCTGACCGAAGGCCGGCAATATCGCGTGGGTGTCTTTGCGGACCTTTCGCAATCGCTTGCGAAAGTGCGGCGCCCAGGCGGCGAGGCGCTCGACGCGAATCTCACGCTCGACGCGAGCATGCCCATTCGCGGCATTGCCACGAGCGGTTGGCGCGGCCGCAGTTTCAGTCTCGGCATTGCGGACAGTGTGACGGTGCTCGCACGCAATGCGGCAAGCGCGGACGCCGCCGCGACGATGATCGCCAACGCCGTGAACCTCGATCATGCAGGCATCGTACGTATGCCTGCTTCGTCGCTGAAGGACGACACCGATCTGGGCGACCAGCTTGTTACCGTCGATGTCCCTTCGCTGCCGCAGCCGCTCATCGATTTCGCGCTTGCCCGCGGCGTGGAAGCCGCGCGGCGTTTGCTCGATCGAGAGATGATCGAAGGCGCCGCATTGTTCTTGCAAGGGCGAGCGCGAATCGCCGGTATGCACGGCACAGGCGCGTTGCTTTCGCATCGCGCTCAAACAACAACGGAGGCCCCGTGTTCGAAATACGCCGCGTGCTGACGCACGTCGAAGACATCTTCCACGAGTTCGGCCCCGCGCCCGCACAGCCGTTGCGGCGCGGCGCGATTGCCGCTGTGATGACGAACCCGTTCGCCGGCCGCTACGAAGCCAACATCGAACACGCGATGGAAGTGCTCAAGCCCATCGGCTTCGACATGGCGCAACGACTGCTCGCGGCGATGGCGGTCCCGCATGCGTCGATAGAAAGTTATGGCAAGGGCGCGATTGTCGGCTCGCGTGGCGAACTCGAACATGGCGCGTTGTGGCATGTGCCCGGCGGCTATGCGATGCGCGAGTTGCTGGAGAATAACGGCGTACCCACCAACGCAATCGTGCCGTCGACAAAAAAGGTCGGCGCGCCTTCCACCGCGCTCGACGTCCCGCTCACGCATGTGAATGCGAGCTACGTGCGCAGTCATTTCGACGCCATCGAAGTACGTGTGCCCGGCGCACCCTCAGCCGACGAGGTGGTGTACATCCTCGCGATGAGCACCGGTCATCGCGTGCATGCGCGCGTCGGCGGGCTCGCGAAAGAAGCGATTGTGGGCAAAGACGGCCTGCGCTAAACCACGCTGAAGGTGGCAACGGGCGCACGGACAAGACAGAGCAACGCAGGCATAGAAACACGGAGAGCGAAATGGCAATCAAGCTTCGCAAGCTGATCGTGCAAGTGGACGAAACACGCATTGAAATGGGCCAGAACGTCGATCCGCCGGCACGTCGCGCGGTGGCGATCGCGGTGATCGACAATCCGTATGCGGGCCGCTACGAAGCGAAGCTCGACGCGCTGATCGAAGCCGGCGAGGAACTGGGCGCGCTGCTCGGCAACAGGTGCGTCGAAGCGCTAGGCATTGAACCGGGCGACGCGCAAAGCTATGGCAAGGCCGCGATTGTCGGCGAGGCGGGCGAACTCGAACACGCCGCCGCGATTCTGCATCCGAAGCTCGGCGCGCCGCTGCGCGCGGCTGTCGAAAAGGGCGCGGCGCTCGTGCCGTCGGCGAAAAAAATGGGCACGCTCGGCACCGCGATCGACGTACCTCTCGGCCATAAGGACGCCGCTTTCGTGCGCAGTCATTTCGACGCGATAGAGGCGCGCGTGTCGGACGCACCGCGCGCCAATGAGATCGTGGTCGCGGTGGCCGTGACTGCGTCGGGCCGGCCGTTGCCGCGTATCGGCGGTTTGCAGGCAAGCGAGATCAAGGGCGAGGATGGTTTGCGCTGAGTCTTGCACCGGAAATTGGATGCGATTATTTCGCGGCTCCCCACAAGGGCTTTCTTTCAGGTAGTGTGCTGCCGTTGATGCGTGCGAGCACGGTGCCGCACGCGCCGCAACGTCTGCTGTTCGAGCCTCATGCCCGGTTGGCGCGTGGATCGTCAGCAAGCTGCCGAGGGTCTCGATGCTTTCGAATTTGCTGGTACAACTGGTCAACGGACTCGCCGATGCATCGACGCTTTTTCTCGTCGCCGCCGGCTTGTCGTTGATCTTTGGCGTAACGCGTATCGTCAACTTTGCGCACGGCTCGTTCTACATGTTCGGCATCTACGTTGCCTACAGCATCGCGAGCCGCTTTGGACACACGGCGGGTGGCTTCTGGCTCTCCGTGCTGGCCGCCGCGCTGGTGGTGGCGGTGCTCGGCGCGCTCGTCGAGATGATCGTGCTGAGGCGCATTTATCAGGCGCCGGAGTTGTTCCATCTTCTTGCCACGTTTGCACTCGTATTGATCTTTCGCGACGCCGCGTTGTGGCTATGGGGACCGGAAGATCTGTTCGGCCCGCGCGCGCCGCATCTTGCGGGCGCGGTAGATTTTCTCGGCCATCCGTTGCCGACCTATGACATCGCGCTGATCGTAATCGGCCCTGTGGTTTTGCTGCTGCTGTGGTATGCGTTGACGCGCACGCGTTGGGGCACGCTCGTGCGCGCGGCGACGCAGGACCGCGAGATGCTTGGCGCGCTCGGCATCAATCAGGCGTGGCTGTTTACAGGCGTATTTTTCGTCGGCGCATTTCTCGCAGGGTTGGGCGGGGCGCTGCAAGGGCCGCGTATGTCGGCGAATCTCTCTCTCGATCTAGAGACGATCGGCAATGCGTTTGTGGTCGTCGTGGTCGGCGGCATGGGGTCTATTCCGGGCGCGTTCGTCGCGGCGCTGATCATTGCTGAGATCAAGGCGCTGTGCATCGGCATAGGACATGTGACGATATTCGGCGTCGGTCTCTCGTTGAGCCGCTTTACGCTGGTCGCGGAGTTCGTCGTGATGGCCGTCGTGCTGGTGGTGCGGCCGTGGGGTTTGCTCGGTCGCGCGAGTGCCGCGGTGCGGGGCATGGCAGCGCCCGAAGCGCCTCTGCGTCCTGCGGGAAAGCGGCTCAAGTGGTTCGCCGCGATTGCACTGCTAATCCTGTTGCTCGCGCCGCTCACGGCGAATGCGTTTCCGTATATGCCGGTGCTGCTCGTGGAAATTCTGATCGCGGTGCTGTTCGCGACGAGTCTCCATTTCATCATGGGGCCGGGCGGCATGCATTCGTTCGGTCATGCTGCTTATTTCGGGCTCGGCGCATATGGCGCTGCGCTGTTCCTCAAAGTGTTGAATCTGCCAATGGAAGCCGCATTGCTGCTCGGACCGCTTCTGGCCGTCGCCGGGGCGCTCGTGTTCGGCTGGTTTTGTGTGCGCCTTTCCGGCGTCTACCTCGCGATGCTGACACTCGCGTTCGCACAGATCGTGTGGTCCGTCGTGTTCCAATGGGACGATGTGACGGGCGGCAGCAACGGCATTCTGGGCTTGTGGCCGTCTAACTGGCTGTCGTCGCCGGTGGCGCTTTATTACCTGACGCTTGCGTGCGCGGTGATCGGCGTATGGCTCTTGCGCCGTATGTTGTTTTCGCCGCTCGGTTATGCAATGCGGGCGTCGCGCGATTCGGTGCTGCGCGCGGAGGCTATCGGCATCGACGTGAAGCGCGTGCAATGGGCGGCTTTCGTGATCGCGTCGCTGTTCTGCGGTCTCGCAGGATCGTTGTATGCGTTCTCCAAGGGCACGATCTCGCCGGAGGTGATCAGCGTGAGCCGTTCCGTCGACGGCCTCGTTATGGTGTTGCTCGGCGGCTTGCAGACGCTCACCGGGCCGATAGTCGGCGCGGCTGTTTTCACGTGGCTGCAGGACACCGTCGCGCGGCAGACCGATTACTGGCAAGCGCTGCTGGGCTTCACGATTCTGTTGCTGGTGATCGCGTTTCCGCAGGGCATCGTGGGCTTTATCCGCGATCGCTTCGGCGATGACACTGCCGATAACGCCGAGAACAACGGCCCACAACCGTCGCAACGTACTGCGATCAAGGAGGGGCTATGAGCTTGCTGCACGTATCCGGCCTCTGTAAATCGTTCGGCGGTCTGAAAGCAGTCGACAACGTTTCATTCACACTCGAAGCCGGCCAGCTTCTCGCATTGCTCGGGCCTAACGGCGCGGGCAAATCCACTTGCTTCAACATGGTCAACGGACAACTGCCGCCTTCGTCCGGCTCTATCCGTTTCGACGGACACGAACTCGTCGGCATGCGTCCGCGCGACATCTGGCGGCTCGGCGTGGGCCGGACATTCCAGATCGCGGCGACCTTCAATTCAATGACCGTGCTCGAAAACGTGCAGATGGCCCTCGTCTCACGCGAACGCAAAACTTTCGGCGTGTGGAAGCCCGCGGCCTCGCGCTATGCGGATGAAGCGTTCGCGCTGCTCGAACAGGTCGGCATGGCCGCCGACGCGAACCGCGCATGCGGCGTGCTCGCATATGGCGACGTGAAGCGTGTCGAGCTTGCCATTGCGCTCGCGAACCGGCCGAAGCTTCTGTTGATGGACGAGCCCACTGCAGGCATGGCGCCGAAGGAGCGCAACGAACTGATGGCGCTGACCAAGCGGCTCGTCACCGAGCAGAAAATCGGCGTGCTGTTCACCGAGCACAGCATGGACGTGGTGTTCGCCTACGCGGACCGGATGATCGTGCTCGCGCGCGGCAAGCTGATCGCCGAGGGCGACGGTGACACGATCCGCAACGACCCGCGCGTGCAGGAAGTGTACTTCGGCACCGGCAAGACGTTTCAGCCGCACGCGGCGCTGCACGACATGGCGGGTGGCCATGCAGCAGGAGGAGCGCTGCAATGAGCGAGCCGATGCTGAAAGTAGCGGGCCTCAATGCGTTTTATGGCCGCGCTCACATTCTGTTCGATGTCGGCCTGGAAGTCGGCCGCGGCGAAGTTGTCGCGTTGATGGGCCGCAACGGCGCGGGCAAGTCGACCACCATGAAAGCGGTAATGGGTCTGCTGCCGCGCCGCCAGGGAGAAGTGACCTTTCGCGGCCAGAACATTACTGCGCTGGCGCCCTACAAGATCGCGCGCATGGGCATGGGCTTCGTTCCAGAAGACCGGCGCGTTTTCGCCGATCTGACGGTGATGGAGAACCTCGACACTGGCCGCCAGCCGCCACGCGAAGGCGCGCCGCAATGGACGCCGGAAAAGCTGTTCCGCCTGTTCCCCAATCTCGGCGAAATGCCGAAACGTCCCGGCGGCCAGATGAGCGGCGGCGAGCAGCAGATGCTCACCGTATCGCGCACGTTGATGGGTAATCCGTATCTCGTGTTACTCGATGAACCGTCCGAGGGCGTGGCGCCCGTGATCGTCGAGCAGATGGCTAATATGATTCTCGAACTCAAGCGCGAAGGGCTATCCATTCTGTTATCCGAACAGAACCTGCACTTCGCGGAACTGGTCAGCGACCGCGCGTATGTCCTCGAAAAAGGGCAGATCCGTTTTAGCGGCACGATTGGCGAACTGGCAAGTAACGAAACAGTGAGGCGCGCTTATCTGAGCGTTTGATTCGGCGTGTAATTAGGACAGTCGTTGCGAAAGGAGAGGCAGATGGCAGCAGAGACGTTGACAGGCTTGTCGGGCAAGGTCGCGGTAACGAACATCGGGCTGCTGTTATCCGGCGACATCGATCTGCCGATTCTCGACGCCGACACGCTGGTGATCGACGACGGCGTGATCGTTGCTGTTGGCAAGGAGAAAGACTGCGACCTGGAAGGCGCGCGCACCACTGTCGATTGCAAAGGTACGACCGTCGCGCCCGGCCTGATCGATTCGCATGTGCATCCGGTATTCGGCGACTGGACGCCGCGGCAGAATCAGATGGGCTGGATCGAATCGAATCTGAACGGCGGCGTGACAACGATGATCTCCGCTGGGGAAGTACATTTACCTGGTCGTCCGAAAGATGTGCTCGGCGTGAAGGCGCTGGCGATCACCGCTCAGCGTTCGTTCGAAGGCATGCGCGGCGCGGGTGTCGGCGGCGGCGTCAAGGTGATGGCGGGCGCGCCGGTGATCGAGAAAGGCATGGTCGAGGAGGATTTCAAGGAGTTGTCCGAAGCGGGCGTGAAGCTGCTCGGCGAAGTCGGTCTCGGCAGCGTGAAGGCCGGCGAGGAAGCCGCGCAGATGGTCGCGTGGGCGCGCAAGTACGGCATTCAGAGCACGATTCATACGGGCGGCCCGTCGATTCCCGGCTCGGGCCTGATCGATCGCGACGTGGTGCTCGAGGCCGATGCGGACGTGATCGGCCACATCAACGGCGGGCATACGTCGCTGTCTTACCGGCATGTTTGCGATTTATGCGAGCAGTCGAGCCGCGCGCTCGAGATAGTCCATAACGGCAACGAACGCATCGCACTGCTGACGGCGCGTCATGCAATCGAATTGAAATGCCCGCACAGGATCATTCTCGGCACCGACAGTCCCGCCGGCTCCGGCGTCCAACCCTTGGGCATTTTGCGGATGATCGCGCTCATTTCCAGCCTCGCGGATGTGCCCGCCGAAATCGCGTTCTGCTTCGCGACCGGCAATACCGCGCGCCAGCGCAACTTGCGCCAGGGGTTGATTGAAGTGGGACGTCCCGCCGACCTCGTCTTCATGGACCGCGCGCAACATACGGCCGCGGACACGCTGCTCGAAAGCGTGCAGCTCGGCGACATTCCGGGCGTGGGCATGGTAATGATCGACGGTTTGATCCGTTGCAGGCGCAGTCGTAATACGCCGCCCGCGACCGAAGTGCCGGTCGTGCTGTGAGCACGCAACGTTTAGCGCCCACGGTGCGCTCGTGAACGGGCCGGCGCCGCTCGCACTGAAAGTCAACGGCGCGACGCATCTCGTCAGCGCCGCCGCCGACACGCCATTGCTTTACCTGCTGCGCAACGACCTCGCGCTCAACGGTCCGAAGTTCGGCTGCGGACTCGGCGAATGCGGCGCATGCACGGTGCTGCTCGACGGCGTGCCGACGCGTGCGTGCGTGACGACCGCGAGAGTGGCATCAGGCCACGAGATCACCACGCTCGAAGGATTGGGTACACGTGCCGCGCTGCATCCGGTGCAACAGGCGTTTATCGAAGAGCAGGCCGCGCAATGCGGCTATTGCCTGAGCGGCATGATCATGACGGCGAAGGCGTTGCTCGATCGCGATCCGCATCCCAGTGTGGAAACAATCCAGCGCGAGTTGTCGCGCAACCTGTGCCGCTGCGGCACGCATGTGGAAATCGTGCGTGCTGTGCAGCGCGCCGCTGAACTACTCGCGACGCAGAAGAATGCTTCCGAAGGGGCGCGCGCATGACGGGACCGGACTTCAGCGTCGATCGCCGGGCCGCGCCGCCGTCGCGCAAGCAGTTGTATGACGCGCAGAGCGTGCTGATCGTCATGCGTGCGCCGCAAGCGCCGGTCAAGCCGGCTGTGGGCCAGCCCGGCTCGCGGTCGTCGTTTGTTCCGAGCGAGCCCGATATGTTTCTCGCCGTGCGCGACGACGGCAGTGCGATCGCGTTCAACGGCCACGTCGATCTCGGCACCGGCATCGGCACCGCGCTTGCGCAGATCGTCGCAGAAGAACTGGATCTACCTTTGACGCGCGTGTCGATCGTGCTCGGCCACACGAACGAAACGCCCAATCAGGGGCCGACCATCGCAAGCGCGACGATGCAGATAACGGCAGTGCCGTTGCGGCATGCAGCGGCGCAGGCGCGTCAATGGCTTCTCGCGCAGGCGGCGGCGCGCTTCGGCGTCGGCGTGGAGAAGCTCGATGTACGAGACGGCATGGTGTTCGAACGCGACGGCGACGGCGCCGTAGAGAACGCAAAACGCATCGGCTACGGCGAATTGATCGCGGGGCAGCGAATCGAATTGCAACTGACGACCGACGCGCCTTTGAAGTCGCCGCACGCATACAAGATCGTCGGCAAGAGCGCGCCGCGCGTCGACATTCCCGCGAAGGCAACGGGCGAATTGAGCTTCGTGCACGACGTGCGCGTGCCCGGCATGCTGCACGGCCGCGTTGTGCGGCCGCCGTATGCGGGTATCGCGCAGGGCGATTTTGTCGGCAACAGCCTGCTGCATGTCGACGAAGAATCGATTCGCGACTTGCCTGGCGTCGTCAAAGTAGTCGTCATACGCGACTTTGTAGGCATCGTGGCCGAGCGCGAGGAAGTCGCGCAGCAGGCCGCGAAGCGGCTCGATGTGCAATGGAAAGCCTCGCAACCGTTGCCGCCGCTCGAAACCAGTGAAGAAATAGAAGCCGCATTGCGTGCGAACCCGGCGAACCGGCGCGACCTCGTGATCGACGGCGATGTCGACGCGGCGCTTTCGCACGACCCCAGCCGCACGCTGAATCGCACGTACGTATGGCCGTTTCAGATGCACGCGTCAATCGGCCCTTCATGCGCGGTCGCCGATTATCGTGAGGGCGCGTTGAAACTATGGTCGGGCACGCAGAATCCGCATTCGCTGCGCGCCGACCTTGCATTGCTGATGGCGATGGACGAAGCGCACATCGAAATCGTGCGGATGGATGCGGCCGGCTGCTACGGCCGCAATTGCGCGGACGATGTCGCCGCCGACGCCGCTCTGCTCTCGCGTGCGACCGGCGCCCCGGTGCGCGTGCAACTGTCGCGCGAGGACGAGCATGCGTGGGAGCCGAAGGGCGCGGCGCAATTGATGGACGTGCGCGGCGCATTGAGCGCCGAAGGCGAGTTGGCGGCTTACGACTTCGCGACGCGTTATCCGTCGAACGACGCGCCTACGTTGGCGCTGCTGCTGACCGGCGCGCTATCCGCCCAGCCCCAGGTGTTCGAAATGGGCGACCGCACGGCCGTGCCGCCGTACGATTACCGGTCGATGCGCGTGGTCTGCGACGACACGCCGCCAATCGTGCGGGCGTCGTGGCTGCGCGGCGTGTCCGCGTTGCCGAACACGTTCGCGCACGAGTCGTTCATCGACGAACTCGCCGCCGAAGCAGGCGCCGATCCGGTCGAATTCCGTCTGAAGCATTTGAGCGACCCCCGTGCGGTCGAACTCGTGAAGGCGGTCGCCGAGCGTGCCGGCTGGCAGCCGCGCGAGCCGCGAACCAACCAGCCTCAAGAAGAAGTAGAAGGCGACATCGCGCGCGGCCGCGGCATTGCTTACGCACGCTACGTGCACAGCAAGTTTCCCGGCTTCGGCGCGGCGTGGTGCGCGTGGGTTGCAGACGTCGAAGTGAACCGCCGAAGCGGCGAACTTGCGGTAACGCGCGTGGTGGTCGGCCAGGACACGGGCACCATGATCAACCCCGACGGCGTGCGTCATCAGATTCATGGCAACGTGATTCAGGCGACGAGCCGCGCACTGAAAGAGCGCGTGACGTTCGACCAGAACGCGGTGACGAGTCAGGAGTGGGGTGCGTACCCGATCCTCACGTTCCGTGAAGTGCCCGTGATCGACGTCGTGATGATGCCGCGCCACGGCGAGCCACCGATGGGCGCGGGCGAGTCCGCGTCGCTGCCCGGCGCGGCGGCGATTGCGAATGCGCTGTACGACGCGACCGGCGTGCGTTTTCGCAGGCCGCCGTTCACGCCCGAAACGATCCGCGCGGCGCTGGCCGATGCGCAGGCCGCAGACGCCGCGTCGCGCCGAAAGAAGCGTTGGCGCTTAGGTTTTCTCGGCGCATTTGCTGCGGGCGCTGCGGGCTGGCTCGGTGCGTTGGCGTTGGCGCCGCCGCCCATGGCGCCGATCGCGCCGCCGCTTGCTAGTGCGTTCGCGCCGGAGCTCGTCGCGCGCGGCAAACTGCTGGCCTCGCTCGGCAATTGTGCGGTGTGCCATACGGCGCACAACGGTGTGCCGAACGCGGGCGGCAAGCCGCTCGCAACGCCGTTCGGCACCGTCTACAGCACTAACATCACGCCCGATGCGCAGACGGGCATCGGCTCATGGTCGCTCGAAGCGTTCGTTCGCGCGATGCGCGAAGGCATTAGCCGCGACGGTCATCGGCTGTATCCGGCGTTTCCGTACACGTCGTTCAGGAACACTTCCGACGACGACCTCAAGGCGCTCTACGCTTACCTGATGTCGCAAACGCCGGTTCGCTTCCGGCCGCCGGAAACGAAGCTGGCGTTTCCGTTCAGCGCGCGTCCGCTGATGGCCGCATGGAACGGCCTCTTCCTCGGACGCAATGCGTTCGTTGCGAGCGCGACGCACAGCGCGCAGTGGAATCGCGGCGCGTATCTCGTCAACGGTCTCGGGCATTGCAGCGCATGCCACACGCCGCGCAACGCCTTCGGCGCCGAGAAAACAGGCGCGGCGTTCATGGGCGGGGGCAGCGCGGAAGGCTGGGAAGCGCCCGCGCTGTCGTCGCTCTCGAACTCTCCTGTGCCGTGGAGCGAAGACGAACTGTTCAGCTATCTGCGCTTCGGCCACGCGCCGCTGCATGGCGTCGCGGCTGGGCCGATGGCGCCTGTCGTCGCGGATCTCGCTGCGTTGCCCGACAGCGATATTCGCGCAATGGCACACTATCTTGCGTCGCTCAATCCGGTCGAAGCGAATGTCGATGCCGCCGCGATGGCGCGTCAATACGAACAAGCCAGCGCGATCACCGGCATGCCGGCCGGCGTCGGCGCACGGCTTTTCGACGGTGCATGTGCCGCCTGTCATCACACGGGCAGCGGGCCGCAGCTGTTCGGCGCGCATCCGTCGCTGGCGCTCAATACGAATTTGCACAGCGCGACGCCCGATAATCTGATCCGCGTGATACTCGACGGCATCGGCTCGCCTGCGCGGCCCGAACTCGGTACGATGCCGGCTTACCGCGACAGTTTCAACGACGCCCAGGTCGCCGAGCTTGTGTCGTATCTGCGCCAGCAGTTCGCGGGCGGCAAGCCGGCCTGGCAGGACGTCGCCGCAAGCGTCGCCCGGATTCGCGCGACTCCGCGCGCCGAGTGAGCGTGCAACGCTGCGGCCGGTCAACAGTTCGCTCGAGTGCCGCAGCAACGCCAGATAGAAAACCAACGCATTCCCGCAATCCCTTTGATACGGAGAAACGCATGACCACGCGCGCAAGATGGATCTCTCGCCTCACGCTATCGACGGTGCTGTCGTTCGCCGCCTTCGGCGCGAACGCACAGCAGACCATCAAGATCGGCGAAATCAACAGCTACAAGGCGCAGCCGGCCTTTCTCGGTCCTTACAAGAACGGCTGGAATCTTGCACTGGAACAGATCAACGCCGCCGGAGGCGTGCTCGGCAAAAAGCTCGAAGTCGTTTCACGCGACGACAACGGCAACCCCGGCGACACGATTCGCGTCGCGCAGGAACTGATCGCGCGGGAACAGGTGCAACTGCTGTTCGGTGGTTTCCTGTCGAACACGGGGCTCGCGCTCACCGACTTCGCGAAGCAGAAGAAAATCTTCTTCCTTGCCGCCGAACCGTTGACCGACAAGATCGTTTGGGCGGACGGCAACAAATACACGTATCGCCTGCGTCCTTCCACGTATATGCAGGTTGCGATGCTCGTGCCCGAAGCGGCCAAGCTGAAGAAGAAGCGCTGGGCGCTGGTCTATCCGAACTACGAGTACGGACAATCGGCGGTCGCGACTTTCAAGAAGCTGTTGAGCGCCGCGCAGCCTGACGTGCAGTTCGTTGCCGAGCAGGCCACGCCGCTCGGCAACGTGGATGCGGGCGCGGTCACGCAGGCAATCGCCGACGCCAAGCCCGACGCAATCTTCAACGTGCTGTTCGGCGCCGATCTCGGCAAGTTCGTGCGGGAGGGCAATACGCGTGGCTTGTTCAAGGACCGCAGCGTCGTTTCGCTGCTGACGGGCGAACCGGATTACCTCGATCCGCTGGGCGCCGAAGCGCCGGCCGGCTGGATCGTGACGGGCTACCCGTGGTATTCGATCGACACGCCGGCCAACAAGAAATTCGTGGACGCATATCAGGCGAAGTATCACGACTATCCGCGGCTCGGCTCGGTGGTCGGTTATTCGGCGCTGATGTCGATAGCGGCCGGCATCAAAAAGGCGGGTTCCGTCGATACCGACAAGCTCGCCGCGGCTTTCAAGGGCCTTGGCGTCGAAACGCCGTTCGGGCCGATCACTTATCGCGCGCAGGACAATCAGTCGACCATGGGTGCTTACGTCGGCGTGACCGGTCTGAAGGACGGCAAAGGCGTGATGACGTCGTATCGCTATGTCGACGGCGCGAGCGTTCAGCCGTCAGACGCCGAGGTGAAGAAGCTGCGGCCCGCCGAGTAAGCTTGTTCTCGCGGCGCCAGCGCGCCGCCACGCCTGCGGCGGCCCATGCCGCAGGCGTCCACCAAAGCCGGCGCCGATGCGAGGTGCCGGGCCGCCGGCCGATTTACCGGCCGGCGCGCATGAACTGAAGGCGCTATTCCTCGGCGTCGTGCTCGGCTACGAAGCGCCTCAGATACGCCAGTACGGCTGCTTCGCCCGCGCGATGATCCGCCGTGCTCTTCGAGCCGGCGTTCTCCTCGTCGCCGAACAGCGACGAAGGCGCGTCGTGCACGTCGATTTCCTGCCCCTCGCGGAAGATGCGAATCTCGTGGACGTCTTCCGCGTATTCGGCGATCCAATGCACGCCTTCAATATGCGCACCCGCGCGCACGGTGGGGATTTTCATGGATGTCTCCCGTTCGAGCCGGTCAAGCGCCGACTCTTGATGACACCATACGCCGTCGACGTGAACGGCGCGAGCCCCCGACAGCTTGAGTCAGGACCCCGGCACACGCATTGCTCAGCGAGTAGAGCCACAGTCAATCGGAGAACCGTCATGCCCGAAAAGAAAACCGTCAAGCGTGCCGAAGCCGACAAACGCGCCGGCAAGTCAGCGAGCACGCAAGCTGGAGAGTTCGTCAAGGAGCAGGTGGACAAGGTGCGCGCCGGCAAGCACGGCGTCAGGTCGCCGAAGCAGGCGATCGCCATTGGCCTGTCGGAAGCGCGTCGCGCGGGCGTCGATTTGAAGGCGCCGAAAAAGGGCGCCGCAAGCGAGGCCACGCGCAAGAAAGCCGAGAAGGACAGCGCTGCGGGACAGAAGAAGAGCGCCGCAAAAAAGACGGCCAGTAAGGAGTCGACGGCGAAGCGTTCCCGCGCCACCACCGATGCGCTGAAGCGCGAGAGCAAGGCCGGCGCATCGCATTCGGCGATGTCGAAGCAGGCGAAGACTGCCGCAGCGAAGCGTCCGGCGGCGAGCCGCTCGGCGGCAGCTAAGAAAGCGGCTGCGACCAAAGGTGCGGCGGGCCGTTCGGCTGCGGCAAAGAAGGCGGCTCAGACGCGCGCTTCTCGCGCGCATCATTGAGCCGGGGTGGATCTTACTGCACGGTGGCCAGCACGTCGCCGACAGTCTTGAAGATGTGCGCGATCTGCTCTTCATTGATGATGAGCGGCGGCGAGAACGCAAGAATGTCGCCGGTGAAGCGCACCAGCACGCCCGCTTCGAAGCATTTGACGAATGCTTCGTAAGCGCGTGCGCCCGGCGCGCCGTCGCGCGGTTCGAGTTCGATGCCCGCGATCATTCCGAGGTTGCGGATGTCCTTCACGTGCTTTGCGCCGCGCAGCGAGTGAGCCGCGGCTTCGAAAGTCGGCGCAAGCGACGCGGCGCGCTCGAAGAGTCCCTCGCGGCCGTACAGGTCGAGCGTGGCGATAGCCGCGGCGACGGCCGCCGGGTGCGCCGAATAGGTGTAGCCGTGAAATAGCTCGATCGCGCCTTGCGCGCCCGCGTTGACGATCGTGTCGTGCACCGTGCGGCTTGCCGCGACCGCGCCCATCGGAATGGACGCGTTGTTGATCGCCTTGGCCATCGTGATGAGGTCTGGCGTCACGCCGAAATATTCACTTGCCGTGGCCTTGCCGACGCGGCCGAAGCCCGTGATCACTTCGTCGAAAATCAGCAGGATGCCGTGCTTCGTGCAGATTTCGCGCAGCTTCTGCAGATAGCCTTGCGGCGGAATCAGCACGCCCGTCGAGCCGGCGACCGGTTCCACGATCACGGCGGCAATCGTCGATGCGTCGTGCAGCGTGACGATGCGCTCCAGTTCCTCTGCGAGGTGCGCGCCCCAAGCCGGCTGGCCTTTCGAGAAAGCGTTGTGTTCGAGGTTGTGCGTGTGCGGCAGGTGATCGACCGCCGGCAGCAATGCGCCGGAGAAAGTCTTGCGATTGGGCGCGATGCCGCCGACCGAAATGCCGCCGAAGCCCACGCCGTGATACCCGCGCTCGCGGCCGATCAGGCGCGTGCGCTGCGCCTCGCCGCGCGAGCGGTGGTAGGCGAGCGCGATCTTCAGCGCGGTGTCGACTGATTCGGAACCCGAGTTCGTGAAGAAGATGCGGTCGAGACCCTCGGGCATCAGCTCGGCGACCTTCGTGGCCGCTTCGAACGCGAGCGGGTGGCCCATCTGGAAAGTCGGCGCGAAGTCGAGCGTGGAAAGTTGCTGCGTGATCGCGGCGACGATCTCGTCGCGGCTGTGGCCCGCGTTCACACACCACAGACCCGCGCAGCCGTCGAGCACTTCGCGGCCGTCCGTGCTGCGGTAATACATGCCTTTCGCCGATTCCAGCAGGCGCGGCGCGGCCTTGAACTGGCGGTTGGCGGTGAAGGGCATCCAGAAAGACGACAGATCGTCGATGACGGGGCGCGAAGTCATGGGTTTCTCCTCGAAGTGGTTTCCCGATAGGGACTTCCGTTGGGGCGCCCCTGACGCATTTCCGTGGAGGCACCCCGAGGGCACTTCCCGTGGGCATAGCCAAAACTGTAGCGTTCGCGGTTTAATGGCGGCATAAACAGTTGACGCAGTGTCGCGCTAACTGTGTTGGTGGATTCGCAGCAACTGTGTCGACCGCATCGCCTGGATGACGCGTCGAACAGCAGGTTGCCGCGCGTCGTTTCCGCGTCATTCACTTAGGGCCGTCCGCCGCGGCCGGCTTTTTCGTCCCGACCATGATCGAATTGAACCTTGAGCGCGACAGGCGCGCCGCTCCGACGCTGGTCGACCAGGTCGTGCAAGGCTTCGCCCGGGCGATCGAGGCTCAGTCGCTGCGCGCCGGCGCGTTGCTGCCCTCGGTCCGGCAACTGGCCCAGAGTCACGAACTCAGTACATTCACGGTCACGGAAGCGTACAACCGTCTCGTGTCGATGGGGCTCGTGGTCGCCCGGCGCGGCTCCGGGTATCGCGTGGCGGCGCGCTCGTCGTCCGCGCGGCCCGCGGTGACCGACTGGCAGCCGCCGAGCCTCACCGCGACCTGGCTCCTGTCCGACGTGTTCGCCGATCATTCGGTGCCGATCAAATCGGGCGGCGGCTGGCTGCCGAACGAATGGATCAACGAAACAGGTTTACAGCATGCGCTGCGTGCGATGAGCCGCGTGCCTGCGGCGCGGTTCGGCGACTACGGCCATCCTTACGGGTTCGCGCCGTTGCGCGAGCGCATCGCCGAGCAACTCGACCGGCGCGGCTTGCCGGTCGACGTGTCGAACGTGTTGCTCACGCAAGGCGCGACGCAGGGGCTCGACCTGATCGTGCGGACTTTGCTGCGCGCGGGAGATTCCGTGATCGTCGAAGATCCGGGTTATTGCAACCTGCTGCAGATTCTCAAGCTCGCGGGACTCGTCGTGCATGGCGTGCCGCGCACGCCCGCAGGCGTGGATACCGATGTGCTGGAAGCGCTCGTCGCGCAGCACAAGCCCAAGGCCATTTTCGTCAACACGACGCTGCAGAATCCGACCGGCGCGACCTTCGGCATGTCGGCCGCGTTTCGCTTGCTGCAGATCGCCGAGCGTCAGCGCATGTGGGTGATCGAGGACGACGTGAGCCGCGAACTCGCGCCGTCCGGTGCGCCGCTTTTCGCCGCTATGGAAGGCTTGCAGCGCGTGCTGTATGTGAGCGGTTTTTCGAAGACGGTCACGCCGGGGCTGCGCTGCGGCTATGTGGTCGCGGAGCGCGCGGTGCTGCGTGAACTGGCGCGCACGAAGATGGCGGTGGGGCTGACGTCGTCGGAAGCGATTGAGCGGATCGTGGACAAAGTGCTGCTCGAGGGGCGCTACGCGCGTCACGTGGAAGCCGTGAACGAGCGGCTGAAGCTCGCGCATGCAACCGTCGAGGAGCGGCTCGATTCGCTCGGGCTCGAAGTGTTTCATCGCCCGCGAGCGGGTCTTTTTCTGTGGGCGCGTTTGCCGATCGACCCCGCGCGCGCCGGCGACGTGGCGACCGCCGCGCTCGCGCACGGCATCTGGCTTGCGCCCGGCTCCTACTTCCGTCCCGACGACGCGCCGAGCGCATGGTTCCGCTTCAACGCCCCGTATTCAACCGACGACGCGTTGTGGCGCTTCATCGAGCAGGTTGGGCGTGGCGTGATCTAGCCGCGTGCTGGTGCCCGGATGAACGGGCGCTGACGCATTTACGCGCGGATGGTGTCGATCAGCTTCAGTGCGATCGGATAAAGCGAGCACACCAGCAGCAGCGCCATGGCAATATTGAAAACGCGCAGGCGCTTCGGGTCGGACAGCACGCGGCGCATTGCGGTGCCGAAACCGGCCCACAGGCAGATGCACGGAAAGCCGATTACATAGAACAGCGCCGCCATGGCTATCGCGTTCATGCTATAGCTCTCGCTCAAATGGATCGTCGTGGCGGCGGTCAGTACCATCATCCATGCCTTCGGATTGACCCACTGGAAAGCGATGGCTTCATAGAATTTCATCGGCCTGCGCTCGCCCTGCTTCACTTTCAATTCGCCGGACGTGCCGATTTTCCACGCGAGGTAAAGCAGGTACGCGACGCTCGCGACTTCGAGCACCATGTAGAGCACCGGGAACTGAATAAAGGCTTCGCCGAGCCCGATCCCCACCGACAGCATCAACAGCACGACGCCCGCGCTAATGCCCGACAGATGCGGCAACGTGCGGCGAAAACCGAAGTTGACGCCCGAAGCCAGCAGCATTGTATTGTTCGGACCTGGCGTGATCGTGGTGACGAGCGCGAACAGGATGCCGGCCGGCAGCGCGCTGAGCGTGAAATAAGACATGGCGGACTCCAAGGACTGGCAGAGGACTTTGGAGCATTCTAGCGAGCGTTGCCGGTACAGTACCTGTACGGAGTTTAGGATGGTGTCCGGTACAGACGTCGGCGGAGGACGCTGGCGGTGAGTGGCGGCCGTAAAACGACACAATTAACGAAATCGGCGACAGTATTAGTGAGACTACCGACACAAAAAATGGCACTAATCGCGAGCGCGCGAGAAGTGAGCGCCGAGTCGCAAAGCCTTTCAATCGCCCGGCGATTTCTGTTTGCTGGCAAAGTGCCTTCGGGCATGCGTTAGGCGTCCAAAGGTCAGAGGACGAAAAGAGCGTCGTTTAGCGGTGAGAGCGTTATGCGCATAATGATTAATCCCTATCTGGGCGCAAGCGACAGCCACTCCAAACGTGGATCGCGTTGATACATTTCGGAGCAGCCCCTATTCGGCCAAAGCCGACGCTCGCCGCTCATCCTCCGTGCGGCTGCAGCTCGCCGCTTCGCTGTCGTTCGCAACGCGGCGCAGTCGAACGTCGGCTTCCGGGAGCGGCGAACGAGTCTTGATGACCCGTAGCTGTCGGCCGGATTAGCAAGACCGCAACGGCTGCTTTCCGGTTCCAAACGGGCACTCATTCCTGCCGCCACTAGCATGTTTGTGAGACGCGTCAGTGGTTCGCTTCAGACTTCGGTGCGCGAATCGCTCCTATTCGGACGGTGCCGTGCGCGGTCGCCGGCACCCGCCCGCAAACACGATCGTTTGGGTTGCAACGACGCTGCAGTGAACCGGAGCGTCTGCTGGCAATGACCGCTATGCCAGAAAATGGTGATGCTCTTGGATGAACTGTTCGGGCGTCGTCAATGGCTGGCCCACGATCTCGGCCGCGCTCCTGTCGACGCCGGCAAGCAGGCCTTCCTGTTGATCCACCTTTACTGCCTCGAAATGAGCCGCAAATGAAGGATCGCCATCTAGACCGATAGTCTTGACGAATTCGTCTGGCGACACCTGTTTGAACTGAAGCTCCTTGCCGAGCGTGCTCGCGAGAATACCCGTAAGTTCGATGTGGCTGACTTCAACCGAGCCGGTGAGCGGAATGATCTTGCCGCCGAACGCTTCCGGATTCTCAAGGACTTTTACGACCACACGTGCAATGTCGGCTGCAGAGATGGGCACAAAGCGACTCTCCGGATCGAACGGCGTCAGATAGCGGCCGGCGCGGATCTCAGCGGCCGTATATAACATCCATTCGGCGAAGAAGTTGACTCGCAGGTGCGTCACCGGAACGCCCGACCAGTCGAGAATCTGTTCCGAAAGCCAGTGGCTCATTGTTGCCGGACTGCGAGCATGTGGGCGCGACTGCCGTTGCGACATGTATGCGATCTGCTTCACGCCGTGCTCCCTTGCAGCCTGGGCGAGGATCGCCGTAGCCTCTATCGCGCCTTGTGTCAGTGGATAACAGAAGTAGACGCCGTCGACGCCTTCCGTTGCACGACGGACATCTTCGATCCTGAGCATGTCACCGGTCACGATCTCGGCGCCTAGCTCTTTCAGCACCGCGGAACGATCGTCCTCACGGCGAACGAGAGCCGCGACGTGGTGGCCATTTGCCAGCAAAAAACGAACGGTGGGAGCACCCGTAGCGCCAGTGGAACCTGTCACGAGGAACTTCTTCATATAGACCTCCAGAGACTAAGAAAACGCGGCCGGGCTTGCGCGCCGGGGCCGCACAGTTAAACAGTATGAGCATCATGTTTGGGAGCGCACCTACGCGTGCACTGCGCTGACGTCTGGTTATTCAAACATGATGATCATCATGCTTCCGTTTGTTAAGCATGATGCCTATACTGCTTCAAGTCAACCAATTTCATTTCATTTTTTCGGAGGACGTATGCGTTACCCGCCCGAAGAGACGGCAGAGAAGCATGCCCGTATCCTGGAGCAGGCATCCATTTTGTTTCGGGAGCGAGGATTTTCCGGGGTCAGCCTCAGCGAGATCATGAAGGCGACGGGTCTTACACACGGAGCGTTTTATCATCACTTTGCGTCAAAAGAAGATTTGATCGCGAAGAGCATCGAAGACACGTCGACCAAAGCGCTCGAGTTGATGCGAGAAGGTGCGGCCCGCGGTGAGTCGAGAGCTCGATACGTCGACGGGTATCTCACCGAGCAGCACCGTGACGACAGAGGCAACGGATGCATGATGGCGGGATTGGCAGGCGAGATTGCCCGTGAACCTGGGGCTCAGCCCGCGTTCACCCAGCATGTCGAAGGTATGATCAAAAGCTTCACTGAATCTCGCGCAAAGACCAACAGGAAGAATGCTCGCCGCGATGCGATTCATACGCTTTCAAGCATCGTCGGAGCCCTCATTTTGGCTCGTGCGGTTGATGACCCTGACCTCTCAGACGAGATTCTGCGTGAAACGCGAGCGGCCCTGGACTAACGTGCCTATCGCGTAACGCGCTCGCGGATTGTCGTTGTAGCGCTGTCATCACAGAAGCGCTACGAGGCTTTGAACGCGATAGATTGTCGATGTCCGCTGTCCGATGCAGAGCCGGCGTGCGAATGACGGTGGAAATGCAAGAGCCAGTGACCGCTCATGGCCGACTGCACTCATTCTCAGAAGGCGCCCGAAACCAGCCATCGAAGATTTCAACTGCTGCTCCACAGCACATTCCTTGAACTGGCGCTCTCGGCCAGTTCCGGACGTTCATCGTCGGGAGAGAGGAGACGTTCGAGCGGCTGGCGGTAACCGAGATCCGTCATTCGCGACCATCTGCGTGTTGGCGAAGCTACCGCGAGTCCGGGCGCACTTGAACTGCCGCGACAGCGATTTGAGCCGGCGATATATTGAACAGCGCCCCGACGGCCCTTCGAGCACACCACGCGCCGTCTTGATTCGGACCAGTTCATGTGCGCCTCGTAGTCCGAGCAGCAGCGCTGAGGGGGCGGACCAATATTGGTTACCGTTGCGTCAGTCCGTGTGTCACGTTTTGATTCTTCTCATGCATCGTGCGTAGTTCCTGAGCGCTGCGTGCTTCTTCCGCAAAGCCTTCTCTTCGACTACGGACAACACGCTTTCCATTGCCGACGGCTGCGACTTTTGCACGGCGTGCGGTGAAATTGGCGCATGTGGATAATGCGGCCGCAGTTTTTACCTGTCAGCGTTATTCATCAATGATGCAAGCGAACTAAACTGGTTTATGCATGCCTTAATTGGTGAGAGTCTAGATGGATCGGGGTGGGCGGTAGGGTGATCGACTACATCGTTGGCAAGGTCGGATTGATTGCGCGCCGCAATCCAGTTCTCTGGATTGCCGGCGCGCTATTGCTTGTGAACAGCGCGATGTCCTTCGCCAAACGTCCCGTCCACATTTCATCCCAAACGCGTTATTCGACTTCAGTTCTTTTCTATTCGTACCCAGTCTCTGCATCACCGGCCTACACGCCGTTTCGCCACGTACGCCGCTATGTGGTCCAGAATGCGATGCAATGGAGTGCTGTGGCTTACGGCCCGCCCGATAGCAACAATATCGTGCAAGGCAAACAGCGCTTCCGTTATGGGAATGCGCCGGGTAACCCTTACCTGGCCCCGCTCGACAGCGCTCAGGCCGCCCATTCACCCTTGCCCCCCGTTGGCTTCGGCCTTTCGTCCGACCCGCAGAGCGTTCCGCCCACTGCCGCAAGCGGTGACGACGACTGGAGCTTCAGGGCCAATCCGCTTCTGAACCTCAATCACGCGCATGAGCGCGGCGCAACCTTCTCGATTCGACACGACTTCTGAAGCGCGGCATCTCCCATCGCGTGAATAAAAAAGGCGGTGAAGGAACGCGGCGTTCGCCATTTTGCCCGTGCGAACGTGACGGCCGGGACGCCGGCACACTTAAACACGCCGGAAACCTCCCCGTTATGCCGGTGGTGTCAATGCCGCTCACCCTTCGGCATTGCGTTTCATGGCATGAAAATGCCGAGTGGCCGCATCCTTCATGGCGCGCAACCGGAATGGCAGCCACGCCGACTGGCCGGCCGTTAAACTTCGGAAGCCGTCGCTGTGGCCACTCTGGGTCGAGCGACCACAATGGACCCAGCCTGTGTGAAAACACATTGATCCCCTCAACTGAATCAACGCACTGAGGCCGGATGACTCATGAAGCGATTCGTTGAAGGCGATGACCGCAAGCAGGTCGCACTACTTCCCGAATGTGTCGATGACTACGTCGGGCAGGACAATCCGGTGAGAGTGATCGATGCCTTCGTCGACGAACTTGATCTCACAGAGCTCGGTTTCAACGGTACAACACCGGCGCTTACAGGCCGCCCGTCCTACCATCCTGGCGTGGTGCTCATGATGTATATCTACGGCTACCTGAACCGGATACCGTCGAGCCGGCGACTTGAGCGCGAATGCCAGCGCAATGTCGAGCTGATGTGGCTGACTGGACGTCTTGCTCCAGACTTCAAAACGATCGCAGACTTCCGCCGTGACAGCGGCGCGGCGATCCGCAAAGTATGCCGGCGTTTCGTCGAACTGTGTCGCGGGCTCAAGCTGCTATCCAGTGACATGGTGGCCATCGACGGTAGCAAGTTCAAGGCATCAAACAGCCGCGACATGAACTACACGGCAAGCAAGATCGACAAGCGCCAGAAGCAGATCGAGGAAAGCGAGCAGCGATATCTCGATCTGATCGAAAGCGCAGACCGCCGTCAGACTCTACGAGAAGATCGCCGTGCTGCGCCAGCAGATGCGTGAGCTCAACCAGATCAGCAGGCAGCTGGTAAAGCAGCCGGACAGGCAGTTGTCGATGGCGGATCCGGACGCGCGCTCGATGGCAACGAGTGGAAGAGGCTCCGGCATAGTGGGCTACAACGTCCAGGCAGCAGTTGATACGAAACATCATCTGATCGTTGAACACGAAGTAACCAATGTCGGCAACGATCATGGACAACTCAGCAGAATGGCGATATCTGCGAAGCACGCGATGGGCCGATCGAAGCTGAAGGTTGTTGCGGACCGCGGTTACTTCAGCGGGCCGGAGATAAGGGCATGCGATTTGAATGACATCAGCGCGTATGTTCCCAAGCCGCTCACGTCGGCGTCCCGGAAAAAAGGTCTGTTTACGAAGGCCGACTTTATCTACATAGCGAAAAGCGACACGTATCGATGCCCTGCTGGTGAGCGGGCGATCCATCGATTCACGACTGTCGAGCATGACATGAATCTGCGAGTCTACTGGCCCAGCGCGTGCCCACGTTGCCATCTCAAGGAATGATGTTCACCGTCTGACTATCGTCGAATTCGGCGATGGGAACACAAGAATGCGCTGGAAGTGATGCAGCGTCGGCTCGACCGGAAACCCGACGCCATGACCGTCCGCAGAAGTACCGTTGAGCATGTCTTCGGCACGGTCAAGCACTGGATGGGCCCCGCGCACTTCCTGACCAGGACGCTCAGGCGGGTTAGTACGTCTGACCGTAGTGGGTCGTCAGCACGCGTTCGCCGTCATCTGAAGCCGACATTCGATTCGAGTGGACGCAAACGACAGCGAAGCAGCGCGCTGCGGCCGCACGACGGATGAACGGCGAAGGTCGGCTGAGGGCGAACTGTACTCGACGGTCCTCGCGCCGATCTCCAATGCGCTACGGTCAACCGGATGACGACTTCGCGGAACGGGCTGGTGGGAACAACTTGGCCGCTCCGCCAAAAATAGGCGCGACGGAAAGTAGCCGCACGAATGCGCATGCAACATCATGTCGTGCGGCCAGCGTTGACTGCGCTGAACGACTTGCGCCCGCGGTAAGACCTGATTGACGTGGGTGACATCGCGAACTCGCAGACTGACAAGATCACAGCCACGTAGTTTGCTGTCGATTGCGAGGTTGAACAAGGCAAGATCGCGCACAGCGCGAGCGTTCTGGAGGCGAATCCGGATGGCTCAAACGTCTTTCGGTCTGAGCGGCGGCGTCTGGCCGAGCAGCCTGCCTTTGTTCCATGCTTCACGGGGTTGTTCGGTCTTCATGGCAGACTCCCACAAGAAAGATGGGAGTTCCATTGTGAAACGACGCTCTCGCCACTGCACCGTTCACAATCTTGCCGATTGTTGCCGCCAGCGTATCCTCCACCATCGTGACTCAACGGCTGGTTCACATCGAAACTTTCCTAAATGAGTAACGGAGGCGTTTCGGCCAATGCCGACATTCGGGCGTGCTGAGTTCTACGTCAGCAATATGGCGGCGGATTGCCGACGATGGCGGCATTGAGAACTGGGATGGCAGCTTCCTGCTTCAGCGAACTTACACTCTCGACCCCAACGCGCAGGTGAAACCATGCACACGCGCCATCAAATTCACGGCATCGGCCCGGATCCTGTAGGGACTCAGGTCGTGATGCCGATTTTCCGCTAGACACAAATGCCGCAGAAGACGTAAGTGCGTGTAAATTAGGATCTTGCTGCGACCCGCCACTGTGTCTTCGAATCGGTCGCCATCGGAGTCAGTCCTGAAGTTTGCACGGGAGCCGGCGTGAACACGAAGCACAGCAAGAAAGGTCATCTCGAAGCCGCGGCGTCACACCACGAGCAGGCCGCGCGACATCACCGCGAGGCGTCGCGGCATTTCGAGAACGATCGAGACTTTGCCCACGCCGCGCATCAGGCGATGATGGCCCATGGTCACACGTTGCATGCGATCGATCAGGCACACGCCGCTGGCGCGCACAGCACCAATACGCCGTCGATACCGCCTCCTTCGACCGGCTCTGTCGTAGATGCGGCGGACGTGGCGAAACATCATGCCGCGGCCGTGGAGCTTCACACGCAGGCGGCACAGCATATGCGCCATGCCGTCAAGCTCTTCGATCAGGACCGTAGCGCGGTCTCTCACGACGCACAACTAGCGCTCTCCCTTGCGCTGCGCGCGTTATCCCACGGCAACGAAGCGGCCAGACTATTTGTCAAGCTCGCTCCCAGTGGCACTTCGTGAATTAAGATTGGTTTATCACATCTGGTTCAGTGGAGTATTCGGGGTGGTACGGTATCCGCTAACACCGCTTATTGAGCGCACCGAAAGCTGAAACGCTTTCTGCGCGGCACGCACCTGCACAACGTACGGAACCGGGTTATCGCGGGCTATCCGGCCGTAGGACTGCCGTCGAAATCTGTGCATTGATAGGTGTGGCGCAACCCGGAGTACCACTCGCGACTAGGCGTTTCGCTTCAGCACGTCTGTTGCGATCGACTTCGCATGCGCTATGGCCTCTTGCGCGTTGAGAAAAACACCGAGCTGCTCCCAGCGCTCTTCGACAGCGTACGTTCCTTTCATACCAAGTGCCCTCTGAACACGCAATTGAGCTGCGTACCTGCCGTCCTCCAATGGTCGAGCAGTCGCTATTACCTTGTGCGGAAGGTCGGATCTTTCTGGCTGAACCAACTCGACAGGACCGCCAGGTACGCCGATATCTTTCAACTCGTTCCTGGCTTCGCAGTCCGGGCAGTAGAAGCACCACCCCTCGTCCTCGTGATTGGATCTGACCTGACCGCGAGCCAGCACGGCACGACATTCAACGTTTTCGCAGATGAACGGCATCACCAGTTTCCGGAGTTGTTTGAAAGAAATCCTAGCATGTCCGCCGACGGCCAACCATCGGCATTGTTGCCGTGCCTGAGGCTAAGGAAAACCCTCGGGCGCGAGCCGGCCAGGTCGCGTTACGCGCCGCAGAGTCGCCGTTATCGGGTATAAACCGCCGTCGATCGCCATAGTAGGTGGCCTAGGTCGAGCCAACAAATCGAGCAGCCTCGGTCGTGGACTCGCGAGAATGCTGGATGCGATCAACCTATCCGCCAAGGAACGGGATGACATGCCGCCACGATCGCAGCCTCTCGGCGGGGCAGCGTGGAGAGGCTGGCACTTCTGATGCTCGGGTCTTGTTCAGTTGCGAGACGACGGAGTGCATCATGAAAAGACTGATGGTATTCAATCTGTTATGCCCGTGCGGACACCGTGGCTGCATTGTCGAAAGCACAGATGAAAGCGCAGTGCCAGCGTGGCACTTCAACTTCGTCAGGCGCCTTTCTCACACTGGCGATTATGAAGGCCTCGACCCGATATTCGCCGATGTAAAGCCCGCTTGCCCCGATTGCGGAACGTCGTTGGGCCCCGAGCACGTCGTAGCACGGGTTGAGCTACCTGTTACCGGTGGCAACATGCCCCGCGCCACCTCAGGCGTCATGCCCCCGCCCATCGGACTTCAGAACGACCGGGAGCGGGGGTGAGCAAAAGTTGTTTCAGGCTGACACTGACGAAAGAGGGCATCGCTATGGCCGACCGATACGATCTGCAACGCTTCGTGGACGCGCAGCAGCCAGTCTATGCGCGGGTGACTGACGAACTGCACGCCGGCGAGAAGCGCAGTCACTGGATGTGGTTCATCTTCCCGCAAATAGAGGGGATTGGCAGCAGCCCGACCGCGCAACGCTACGCGATCTCCGGGCTCGACGAAGCACGCGACTACCTCGCGCATCCGCTGCTCGGTCCACGTCTGCGAGAGTGCACGGCGATCGTCAATGGCATCGAGGGCAAGAGGGCAGAGGGTGCAATGAGCGCCGGACTGATGTTTAGCCACCGCACGCTCCAGCCGGATCTCGATCGTGCCGGCAGCTAATGCAGGCCTCGTGTCCTGCGCTTGCGGCTCAACCGAAGATGATGCGCCGACTTCCGCTCGCGTGTCGCCTACAACTTTGGTGTCTATAGCTGGTGAAAGGTGCTTTGGGCGACTGCGAGGCCTCCTCGGTTCGAGGGTTCGAAAGCGACTGCAAGATTGAAACTCTTTCCGGTTACTTTGCATTTACCTCGTGCGATCACTCGAGCTGGTTCATCGTCAGGAGCGTCAACGGCGCCCTCGTGCGGGTGTGCTGGCAGGAACTGGGTTGCGCCGGGGGAAGAGTCGGCGCCGCCTCAGCTTCAACGTCAAGCGGGACCAGCCCCGCGATCCCCCGCTGCACGGACCCGAAATACCGACACTGTGGTTTCCAGCTGCCCCGCCTGCTCCTTGAGCGACAGTGCCGCCGCGGACGCCTGTTCGACCAGCGCCGCGTTCTGCTGCGTCACCTGGTCCATCTGTGCCACCGCGACATTGACCTGTTCGATACCCTTCGACTGCTCGTCGGATGCGGCGGCGATCTCGCCCATCAGGTCGCTGACCTTTTGCACCGAAGCGCGGATTTCCGCCATTGCCTGGCTGGCGCGGTCGACCTGCCGCGCGCCAGTCTCGACGCGGCGCAGCGAATCCGTGATCAGTTCCTTGATCTCCCGGGACGCGGTGGCGCTGCGCTGGGCCAGCGAGCGCACCTCACTGGCGACCACCGCGAAACCGCGCCCCTGCTCGCCAGCGCGCGCCGCTTCGACGGCGGCGTTCAGGGACAGGATATTGGTCTGGAATGCGATCCCTTCGATGACGCTGGTAATTTCGGCAATCTTGCCGGACGCGTCGGATAGACCCCGCATCGTCTGGACGACTTCCTGCGTCGCCTGATTGCCCTGCTCGGTCAGCAGCGCCGTGTTCGTCACCACCTGGCTGGCCTGCTTCGCGTTGTCGGCGTTCTGGCGAACCGTCGACGTCAGCTCCTCCATGGACGAGGCAGTTTCCTCCAGCGACGCGGCCTGCTCTTCGGTGCGTTGCGACAGGTCCAGGTTGCCGGCCGAAATTTCCTGCGCGGCGGTGTCGATCGACCGGGAGCCGTCCCGCACGATACTGATCGTCTGGACCAGTTTGCGTTGCATCGCCTGCAGGCCGCTCATCAGCTGCCCCATCTCGTCGCGCGTACGAACCTCGACCTGCGTCGTCAGGTCGCCGTCGGCGATCGCCCTGAAATGATGCAGAGCCTCACCCAATGGCGCACCGATCGCGCGCTGCAGCGACCACCAGGCGAGCACCGCCGCGCTGAGCGCGATCAGCATACCGGCGATGGCTACAACGACGAACCCATGGAAGCGGGCCCGCGCGGCATCAAACGTCGCCCGCGCAGTGGTGATCTGGATCTGGTCCAGTGCATTCAGGCCGTCGGTCACGTCGCTGGCCAGCGACGGCGGGATGTGCAGCCAGACCTCGGGGATCTTCGTCGCATCATGGGTGGCAATCGCGCGGAACATCGGCTCCAGGCCATTGGCGACGAGAGCATCGAATTTCGCATTCACGTCGGCCGCGCGGCGCGCCTCGTCGGGTCCGGAGAACGGCAGCGTGCGATACACGTCCCACGCCCGCTTTGACGTCGTGAGCAGATCACGGGCGGTCTGCGTTTCCTGGGGCACGTCTGGGCTGGCCGGATCAAGCGCGATGCGATACAGCCAGAGACGGGACCTCGACAGTGCAATGCTGGCCTGACCGAGCGCCGCTGAAGGAGCGAGATCGTTGGAATAGAGCTCCTCCACGTCGGCATTGCTCATTGACACGCCGACGACGCCCATGACGCCGCCGAGGATCAGCAGCACGCCGAGAAAACCCATCGCCAGCGCCAGGCGGACACGGATACTTAGATTCTTGAACATGATGATAGAACGGGTGAGAGGAGTGAAGGTCGTGCACAAGGCGCAGGAAGGAGGAAGCGAACCGCGCAAGCGCCAACGATACGTTGATAAAAATGTCATGTGTGATATTCGTATACGGCATTAGGCGGTAGAACTTGAGAGGCCGCGGTGGCTTCGGCTCGCTTTTTTGAGGACGGCAACGAGGTCGGCGTCGACCTCTGCCAGCAGTGCGTCAGGGACACGCTCGGCGCCTGGCTGCTGCGGATCACGCAGCAGTCATGACCCGGCTCGTCATACGTGATGGCATCGCTCCGCCGGCGCTGGATTTTCTCGCGTGGTGCGCCGGTGCCGGCGGAGTGTCAATCACGGCGGTGCAGCCGCTGCACGTCGTTGCGTGGGTCGAGCGGCAGACACATACCCACGCCGCACCGACTGTGAAGCAGCGGCTCGCGGCAATCCGGCATCTCTTTGACTGGCTCGTCAGCGGCCAGATCATCCCGCACAACCCAGCGGCGTCAGTGCGCAGGCAAGGTGAATCGAAATTCAAAACCATATGGTTCAGTATGGTGAAGCATACTGTTTTGCCACCAGAATAAATAAACCATACAGTTCAGTTATGTTAAAATCTACATCTGTAAAGACGGGAGATTGGTCAGGTGCGTTGCCGCCGGCGACGTCGATTCGATCGCATAAACAAAGGAGCGCCCGATGAGGGGGAAAACGGAAGCAAAGCGGCAGGCGATTGTTGACGCCGCGTTTGAGGTGTTCAGCGAGGTGGGGTTCGAGCAGGCGTCGATGTCGGAGATCGCGGCGCGGGCAGGCGGTTCTAAAGCCACGCTCTACAGCTACTTCGAGTCGAAGGAAGAGATGTTCACCGAGTTCATGACCGCCGCCGCGCAGGAGGAAGTCGGAGCGGCGTTCGTGCTGCTTAAGACCTCCACGCCGGTTCGCGATGCACTGGTGAGCTTCGGCACGCACTATCTGGTCGCGGTGCTGAAACCGCAACTGCTCGCGATACGCCGTCTCGCGCATCGCGAAGGCGGCCGGTCGAATGTCGGCGCCCTGTTTTACGAGCGCGGGCCGAAGCTGGGCTGGCAAACGGCGGCTGTCTTCCTGCAGCAATTGATTGACGCCGGGCAGTTGCGCAGCTGTGACGCAGCCATCGCGACAGCGCATCTGCGCACGCTGTATGAAGCTGAGTTGATGGAGCTGTGCCTGTTTGGCGTGCCGGCCGATACCAGCCCCCGCAACATCGCGAAGGTCGTCCAGAGAGCGGTCGACGTGTTCATGGCCGCATACGGGCCGGCGGACGCCGCACACACCACGCACTGACTATCCGGCTGCCGCCCGCATTGTGCGGGCGGCAGATCGGCATCCAGGGCAAACCGGCAGTCAGTCCTTATACAGCGCACTGGCCACGTAGCGGCGCCGCAGGTCGCCCAGCAGCGCTGCAAGGATCGCACTCACTGGCAGCGCGAGCAGCACGCCAAAAAAGCCAAAAAGCTGGCCAAACGCAAGCAGGGCGAAGATCACCGCGAGCGGGTGCAGCCCGATGCGGTCACCCACGAGTTTGGGAACAAGAAACGAACTTTCGAGAACCTGCCCAACTCCGTACACGGCTGCGACTGCGCCGATGCCGTACCAGCCGCCAAACTGCAGAAGCGCGGCAAGAAGGGCAAGGGCGAGTCCCACGGCGAAACCCACGTAGGGGATGAACACCGCCAACCCGGTGAAGAGCCCGATGGGCAGCGCGATGTCGAGGCCGGCCAGCGTTAGCGCTATCGGGTAGAACACGGCGAGCACGCCCATCACGAGCAACTGGCCGCGTAAGTATTGCGACAGCATGTGGTCCATCCTGGTCACGAGTCCCCGGATCTTGCCGACCCAGCGCAGCGGCACAAAGCTTTCCATCCGCGCGAATATCTGGTGCCGGTCGTAAAGCTGATAGAAAAGGACAAGCGGCACCAGTATGACGTTGCTCACCAGAGGCAGGACGACGTTGCTACCTGTACGCACGTACCGCAACGCGGCGAGTATGACGGTCTGGCCACCGCCGAACGTGTCGCCCGTGAGCAGGCGGCGAACTTCGGCCAGATCGAGCGAGTAGCTGATGCCCAGCAGTGCCAGTTTCGGTTGCAGCCACGCGTTGAGGTTCGCGATGAAGACGGGGATGGTCTTCGCGAGCTCCGGCCCTTCCTTGTGCATCACGGCAAGCACAAGGAGCGGCAGCAGGGTCAGAAGCAGTGCGAACAGCAGCATCATCAGCAGGACGGCAACTGCGCGTGGCACACGCTGGCGTACCAGCCACTCGACGCCCGGTTGCAGCATGTACGCGATGAGCGCACCGAGGAGGAACGGTGTCAGAACCGGTCGCAAGGTCCATAGAAGGACACCGAGCCCCGCGGCGATGACGCTCCCGACGAGGGTGTAGCGCTGATAGGGAGTAAGGATCATGGTCGAAAGTTGTATGGAGTAACCCGCAAGCGACCCCGCAGAAACCGGTGGCGTATCGAACGGGCCATCAATCGTCGTCATCCGGCATCGGCGAAGGCGGGGCGGGGGGGGCGCCCCCGGCATTCAGTGCGCCTGTGACGTATCCGCGACACGCATCGGTCTGGGCGCAAGCCAGATCGCAAGCGCGCCGACGATGAAGCAGCATGCGATGTTAAAGAAGAGCTGGTTGGTCGCGAGCATCACCGCCTGCGACTCGACCATGTTGCTGATTTGCGCCTGCGCCTGATCCGCACTCCAGCCGGAACCGGTCAGCGAGGACATGAAGTGGCCGGCCTGATCGACCAGGCCCGACAACTCCGCGCGGTTGTATTTCGTCTTGTCCTCCCACAACGTGTTGACGACCGACGTGGCAATCGCCCCGCTGAAGGTCCGGCAGAAGCTCATCAGCCCCGCCGCCGAGGCCGTTTCGGGCTCGTCGACGCTGCTCAGGCCGATGCTCGTCGTCGGCACGAAGAAGAACGGCAGACCGACGCCTTGCAGCAGCAGCGGCAGTGCCACCTGCCAGAAGTCCATGTCCGAATTCGCATGGGTGCGGAACAGCGTCACCGAACCGAGCAACATCACGCCGGCAAACACCAGCCAGCGTCCATCGAACTTCGTCGACAGCCTGGCTGCAAACGGCGCGGCGACAACCGCGAAGATGCCCGTCGTCGCCTGGGCATACCCGGCCCACGTGGCCGTGTACCCCATATTGTTCTGCAGCCACAGTGGCGTGAGCACGGTGGCGCCGAAGTACGCGCCGAACGCCAGCGACATGGTGACCACACTCGCACCAAAGCCACGATGGCGGAACACACGCAGATCGACGATGGGATTTCGCTCGGTCAGCTCCCAGATGAGGAAGGCGAGGAAACCAATCACCGCAACGATCGCGAGGACGCGAATTTCCATCGAGCTGAACCAGTCCTTGTCCTTGCCATCATCGACCATGATCTGCAGCGCAGAGACCCAGATGATCAGCAGCACGAGCCCGACCGTGTCGATCCGCATCCGGATCTTCTCCGATTCGAAGCGCTTGAGCATCATCCATCCGGCGTATGCGCAGATCAGCGACACCGGCACGTTGATGAAGAAGATGTAGGACCAGTGGTAGTCGTCGCAGATGATACCGCCCAGCACGGGGCCCATCACCGGCGCAATCAGTGTCGTCATGCTCCACAGGCCAAGCGCCGCGGCGGCCTTCTCCTTCGGAAAGATGCGCAGCAGCAGGGTTTGCGAGAGCGGCATGAGCGGGCCGCCCGCGAGCCCCTGAAACACACGGTACAGGATCAGCGTGCCGAGGGAAGTCGCCATCCCGCACAGTGCTGAACCTAGTCCGAACATGACCAGCGCCGCGATGAACACGCGTACCGTCCCGAAGCGACTCGCGAGCCAGCCGGTCAGCGGAACCGTGATCGCTTCGGCCACCGCATAGGACGTGATGACGTACGTGCCCTGGCTGGTCGAGGAGCCGAGTGCACCCGAGATGGTCGCCACGGACACATTCGCAATGGTGCTGTCCAGCACCGCCACAAAGTTGGCGGCGGCGATCATCACCGCCGCGAGAATTAGCATGGGGCCGGACAGCGGCGGCAATGCGATGTCATTGACCTGACTGGAAGACATGATGGCGGATCCTTAGTGAGCGGACGCGTCGTTGCCGCCGCGCGTGTCGACCGTCGCTTCCATCGACAGGTTGATGCCGAGCGGGTGCGCGCGAAGCTCGGCCGGATCGATCCGGACGCGCACCGGCAGGCGCTGCACGACCTTGATCCAGTTGCCGGTGGCGTTCTGCGCGGGGATCATCGCGAACGCGGAACCTGAACCGCCCGAGAAACCAACGACCTTGCCGTGATAGACGACCTTGCTGCCGTACAGGTCCGACTTCAGTTCCACCGGCTGGCCGATGCGCACCTTGCCGAGCTGCGTCTCCTTGTAATTCGCATCGACGTAGACGGATTCGATCGGTACGACTTTCATCAGTGTGGTGCCGCACTGAACACGCTGGCCCACCTGGACCTGGCGACTCGCGACGACGCCGTCGACCGGCGCGCGCAGCACGGTGCGCTCGAGATCGACGCGGGCCTGATCGCGCTTCGCACGTGCGAGCAGGACCTCCGGATTGGTATCGACCGTCGTGTCCGCAATCAGCACCTTGTTCGCCTCGAGCGAGCCGACGGCCGCGTCGCGGCTTGCCTTCGCCTGCAGGGCCGCGGCGCGGGCTGCGTCGAGCACCGCCCTGGCGGTGGCAAACGCGGCGCGCGCGTTGCTCAGCTCTTCGCCGGATACGCTCCCGGTGTGGGTCAGCACTTCGCGGCGCTGCATGTCGATCGCCGCGCGGTCAAAGTCGGCCTGGGCCGATGCGATCTGCGCGGCCATGCGGGTTTGGTCGGCTGCTCGCGCACTGACTTGCGCGCTCAGCTCCGAATCCGTCG
This sequence comes from Paraburkholderia kirstenboschensis, assembly GCF_904848585.1. GTDB lineage: Bacteria > Pseudomonadota > Gammaproteobacteria > Burkholderiales > Burkholderiaceae > Paraburkholderia > Paraburkholderia kirstenboschensis. The sequence continues at coordinate 446,068 of NZ_CAJHCR010000005.1, read as the reverse complement.
CGACATAGCCGCGAACTTTGCGTTCGGCGCGGCCAAGATCGGCTTCGGCCTCCGCGAGCGCAATCTTCGCGTCGGTGTCGTCGACGACGGCCAGTACGTCGCCCTTGTGAACCTGCTCCGTATTCACGACCGGCACGCTTTTGACGATGCCGCTGACCGCCGGCGTGATCGATGCGACTTCGGCCGCGGTGTAGGCGTTGTCGGTCGACACGTAATGCGACGCGACGAAGTGCCAGTAGCTCGCGTACCCGAGACCGGCGACGAGAATGGCGCCGCCGAGCAGCGCGAACAGCTTCTTGCGGTTCGAAGGGGGAGCGGCGGCCGCAGCGCCGGTATCGGCGGAAGCAGCGGGGGCAGCGGAAGCAGGCGAGTCCGGCATCAGCGACTCGCTGGTTTTGACGAATTGGGTTTCAGACATGATCGGAGTCCTTGAAATCAGCTTTGCTTGTTGGAATGCGTTGCGTCGGTCGCGGCCGGCGTGCCGGCCTGATATCCGCCGCCGAGTGCGCGCACGAGCGCGACATCGAGCGAGAAGGTGCGCGACCGGATATCGGCGAGCTGGCGCTGCGCGGAAGTCATCGTGTCGGCGGCGTTCAGCACTTCGAGGTAGCCCGCAAGGCCGGCGCGATAGCGATCGAGTGCGACCTGGTGCGCCTGGGCAGCGTCGTCGTAGGCGGCTTGCGTCGCTTGCAGCCGGTCCGCCAGCGCGCGTTCGCTTGCGGCAACGTCGGCCACGTCGAGCAATGCCTTCGTCAGCGTTTCGTCGTAGTTCGCAACCGCCTCGTCGTAAGTCGCCCGCGCGCCGCGCAGTTCACCGCGCAAACGTCCGCCATTGAAGATGGGCAGCGTGATCGCCGGACCGAAGTTGCCGGCCAGCGAAGCTGCGTTCGTCAGCATGTTCAGGCCAAGCGACTGGAAGCCGATCGACGCGCCGAGCGTGATGTCCGGATAAAACCCGGCTCGCGCGACGTCGATCCGCTTCGCCGCCGCCTCTACGCGCAGGCGTGCAATGACCACGTCCGGGCGGCGGCCCAGCAGGCCGAGTCCGAGGTTGGCGGGCATGCCGGCAGGCTGCGTCAGATCGACGGCCGGCGGTGCGATGCGCAGGCCGCGGTCGGGACCGGCGCCCATCAGCGCGGCGATCTGGTTGCGCTCGAGTGCAATCGATTCATCGAGCGCGAGAAGGTCGGCCTGCGCGCTTTGCTGCTTCGACTCGGCCTGCTTTACGCCGGCCTGCGTTTCCAGGCCGTTTGCGAAACGGTCCCGGAACACCTGTGCGGATTGCGTGCGCACCTGCAGTGCCGCCTGCGCGCTGTCGCGCTCGGCGAACAGACGCGCGAGGTCGGCATACGCTGCCGCGATCGACGCGGAGAGAACCATGCGGGCCTGTGCCGCATCGGCGCGCGCGGCGTCGAGCTCCGACGTAGCGGCGGCCAGCGCCGCGCGATTCTTGCCCCAGAAGTCGATTTCGTAGCTGAAATTCAGCCCGGCGCTGCCGTAGGGGCGCCATCCGTGGGGAACGAAATCCGAGGGAATACCGTTGTTGTAGCTCTGCTTTTTCTTCTGAACCGAGCCGTCCGCATCGATTTCGGGCAGCAGCGCCGCGCCGGCCACTTGCGCCGACGCCTCGGCGTTATGCAGCCGCGCCTGGGCGGCCGCCAGTGTCGGCTCATCCTGGAGCGCTTCCCCGATCAGCGCGTTCAGTTGCGGATCGTTGTAGCCGAGCCACCACTGATCGGTGGGCCACGCAGACGCCGTGCTGCCTTGCTTGCCGCCGTCCGCACCAAGACTCTGCGCCGTCTCATATCTGCTGATGTCTTTCGTGACCGGCTTCTGCGGCATGTCGGGCAGTTGCGCGCAAGCGCTCACCACTATCGCGAACGCGAACGCGACGGCCAGCCTCACCCGTTTCACCTGACTCCGAATGTCCGTGCTCTCTTGCATGCTCCTGCTCCCTTCGCTCTTTACGATACCGGGCAGTCTAGTTATGCCGACCATGCCTGTCAACAGAAATAAACTGTACGGTTCAGATATGGTAAGATCACAACATTGAAAGTCGAAGGCCGGTCACGGGTGTCGCCGCCGGCCATGTTGTTGATCGGTCTTGCGACCGGAGGAGCGCATTGAAAATGAGAGTGAAGACAGAAGAAAAGCGGCAGGCGATCGTCGACGCCGCGTTCGAGGTGTTTAGCGAAGTGGGATTCGAACGGGCATCCATGTCCGAGATCGCGGCGCGGGCAGGCGGATCAAAAGCCACGCTCTACAGCTATTTCGAGTCCAAGGAAGTGATGTTCGCAGACGTCATGATGGCCGCCGCTGAGGAAGCCAAAGTGGCGACGGAGGTACTCAAGACCTCGCTGCCGATTCGCGAGACACTGTTGAAGTTCGGCAAACAGTATCTCGCCGCGACGCTCAAGCCGCAGGTACTGGCGGTGCGCCGTCTCGCGCATCAGGAAGGCGGCCGATCGGACGTCGGCGCCCTGTTTTATGACCGCGGGCCGAAGCTCGCCTGGCAAGTGGTGACTGACTTCCTGCAGCAAGCGATTGACGGCGGGCAGTTGCGCAGCTGTAACGCAGAGGTTGCGACCGCGCATCTGCGCGGGCTATACGATGCGGAGTTGCTGGAACTGTGCCTGGTTGGCGCGCCGGCGGATACCAGTTCCCGCAACGTCGCCAAAGTCGTTCAAAGAGCGGTCGACGTGTTTCTGGCCGCATATGGGCCGACGGACAAAGGTCACGCCGCATAGGCAGGCGCCCGGACGGGCGCGGAACTCGGGAGATGGCAAGCGAACCGCCACCGTGTCGCCAGGCGGGCGGTTTCGCCTACACCGCGTCGGAGAAATCCGCCGCGGGCAACGCCTGCATGGGTAGCAGCCTGCTAGCCTGTACCGGAGCCAATCCTCCCTTAAATCGGCCAGTGGATGTCTACTCTGAAATACGCCGGGATGACGGGCACGCCGATGGCGGTCCATGCGACCGCCGAAACTTCCGCAGGCAGCCGGCGAAGATGCAGCGCCTGATGGAATTGCTGGACAAGCGTTGAGAGCAGCCTATTGCTCGACCAGCCACGGTCTCGCGGCCAGCGATCTGCGGACGTCATAGATGAATCGCCGGCAAACGCCGTCATGCATCGCATGCATGCCTACCGCGACGAACAGCATCGGGGTAGCCGCGACAATCGCCGGTCTCTCAGGTATGGCTGCGTGGCTTGCGCAGCCATACGGGTTATTTCGGAAGCTGGGTCTGGACTTGCGTCGACGCTTGTGTCGGAACCTGGTTCGGAAGCTGCGGAAGCTGGGGAGGGTTCGGAAGCTGCGGCCCACCCTGTGAAAGCTGCTTCGTGGGGGATTGTCCGGCGGACGAGGGCTGCTGCGACGGGAATTGCTGCGGCAGATTGTTTTGCGCAAGCACGGATGTGCTAGTAAGGAATGCGAACAGTACGAGGAAGGTCTTTTTCATTTCAATTTTTCCAGCTGATTGACTTGAATTTGATGCGGTTGGCAGCCGCAGGCTGTCTCAGCGCGCGGCCAGGATTGCCTTGTAACGCCAGGTCGCCGTTGCGGTACTGAAGTCGACGGATCGATTCGACGCTGCGTTGTCTGAGGGGCGGGAAGCGGACGAACTATCCATCCCGCCGTAGTTGTCGAACGCCTGTCGTTGGGCTTCCACGCGGGCGAATACCGCCTGAAAGTCCATTGCATGTTGTGTAGCGGCGCTCGTGCGGTCGTGGTAGCCGACCGTTTGACCCTCAACCGTTTGACGCTGAACCGTTTGCGCAGCCGCTTGCTCATACTTTTGGGGACCATCGCTGCTAGCGAATGCGGCGGTCGAAAGGGACAGGATCGACGCGACAACAGGGACGGGGATGAAGGTCTTGGACTTTTGCATGATCAGACTCCATAGCGAGCGTCGGATGCAGGAGACGCGGTGTTGGGGGAACAACGGTTTGGCGAGGCATGGGTGCTGTTTGCCAGTTCGTTGGTGCCAGTTTAGTCAGTTACCGTCTGCTTACAAGCATCCCCGGAGCAATGGAGAGTTGCCGTCGCTGCAAGCCTCGCAGCCGATTGCCCTGAAGCGGCGCGCGCTTCTATACCGTGCCCGAAGGCAGGGACGCTGCGGACCATCTGAATGACACGCACCACAGTCGCTTCGACGGTCTCGAACTGGGCCTCACGTCAACGGGAGCGGCCAGTCGAGCGTGCACGCCCCGACAGAGGTTCGCTAACAAGACCCGGCGTGAGTACGGGAATAGCTTGAGCCTGTTGTTCTGCTGCCAGCTATTCGCGGTTCACGCAAACCCATATGTTGAAGATCTCGCAACTCATAATTGCGCACGTCGAATGATGGCGCGCTTTGTTTATACTGCATCCACTCATACACACCTCGCTATTTACGCAGGAATACTTATGGAACACCAAATCATATTCCAGGTCGGTTCATCGAACACGGAGGTCATTCATGAGCTCGTACAGCATGCATTGCGCAGCGCTGCTACGGCCTCCACCACGAATGGGGCTATCGATGTGCTTGGCCAGGCGCTACTCGAGGTCGAGCGCCTGGCCGCGCACACGAGCGTCCTCACGCATTGACCCCTCCGCGCATCTGCCACCGTCCGCGAGCCGGACGGCAACGCAGCGCGCGGCGCATCGCGACCGCCGGTGCAGCGTGGTTGCATCTTCTTAAGTCTGCTGTGATGTGTACAATCACATATGATAGTATAATCACATTTGGACCCGTCCACGAAACGGTGTAGGCGAGTCGCCCCAACACACGCTGCATCGACCCTGGAGATGTCACCCATAACTGTTCGACCAAAACTTGAACAATTCGCTGCATCGGTGGCAGGAATGATGCGACGACCGCGCTTCTTTTTCGCCTTGCTGTGCCCGTTCCCGCTCGCTGCGACGGTCTGCGGTTGCTCCACAATTGTGATGCCCACACCGCGGGTCATTGCGATTGTCGTTCCCGCGATGGCCGCACCGGCGATGATGCCGCAGCCCGATCCGAAGGCGCCGCCAATGTGGATTTAGGTCGCCGGGCGACCCGGCGGGCGATCGGATAAGCACCCGCGAGCCGGCGACGCCGCAAGACCCGTCACGCCAACAGGGTAATGCCAGGGTGACTCGCAGCGCCGCTAAACTTGCGACGCGAATCTGACGGATGCGCCGGCGGGCAACCGCGTCATCGTCGGGTCCCGCGGTTAAGACGGAGGCTTCCGCCGACGCTTCGACCCAACGGCCAAAGCCACTCGATCACTCGCTCAATGGGGCGTCGATGACTGTTTGCCATCGCCAATCTTTGGTGTGGTGTGCTGTTGCTTTAGCTTTAGCTTTAGCTGTAGGCAGTATTGCTGCTCAACCTGCGTGCCGTTCTTACGCCGTTTCTGCTTGGGGCGCTCGTTGCATACATTTTTCAGCCGGGCGTGGAGTAGCTGGCGCGCGATCGCCCTCCACGCGGCCTCACGGCGCTGGGGATGATGTATTTGTTTGCGCTGTCCGTCACACTCATCATCCGGCTGATGTGCGTAGCTGCCCAAAAGGAAGCCTCGGAGCGGTTTTGGGCGGCTGTTCGGATTCTTCGCCCTCTACCAGATCAGATCGACGTCGCGTTCGTCCGATCAGATGTGCAGCGCGATCGCGCCTACCGGCCGATTCTGTATCCTGGCCGTGCGGCCGCACGTGCGAAGGGGCGCAAAGCTCGCGCTAGTCGCGCCGTCACGGCAAGGTCTGACCGGCGGGAACGCTGGGCAGTGGACGTCGTGCGATCCGCTCGGCCTCCACACGTGAGAGACCGAACGCCTGCAACACGATGGCGGCGGTTCGCTGCGCAAACTTCTCCTCTTTCGAGCGAAGCATTTTTCGCGCACGAACTGTGCGCTTCGACGAGACGGTCAATTGCAGCTCGGCGGCAATTCCCGCGAGCACCGTGCCGATCACGGAGATAACGGACATGAGCTGGTCCGCGATCACAAAGCGCCTTTCTGAAATGCCCTTCTCGATGTCGCGCAGCAGGCGCAGGCCGAGACCCCTGCTGAGCGCGCGCGGCGACAAGCCTTCGCGGATAAGAAGTTGCCCCCAAACCGGCTCGCGGTGTGCCCGCAACAGCGTATGACGCACTGAGACGGCGATCACTTCCGCTGGATCGGACAACCCCGCGGCGTGGCGATCGAGCGAATTTGCGAATTCCTCGAACAGCCATTCGATCAGCGCCGTGAAGATGCCTTCCTTTGACTCAAAGTGGTTGTAGAAAGAGCCGAACCCGACGTCGGCTGCCTCGGTGATTTCGTTAATGGTCACGGAGTTCAAGCCATTGGCCGCCACCAGTTGCAGCGCAGCGTCGAGCAGGCGGGCGCGCGTCTCGCGTTTGCGACGGGCGCCGCGCGGGAAGCTCCCGTCGACGGCGCCGCAAGATGCGATTGGCGCCTTGAGCGCGCGTGCGCGACTGGTGCGCGGCTTTAGGGCATCTGGCATGTCGGCTCCGTGATCTTACTTGTTCGATGTTCAGATTTTAGATTTATATGTCATGGTTGACAATACCATCAGTAATGGGTCTAATCTCATTCCGGCCGCCGCAACCGGACGTACGAAGAGCTGATTAATGCCGAGGGAGCGAAAAAATGCCCATCGCGGTCTCGCCAGGTCTTCGGGCGAAACTGACAGGCTGGCAGATCATCGGGCCCAGGCATGAGCGGGCGCGGCGTCAACTACTGACTGCGTGAGTCGTGCCCGGATGGCATGCACCGATATGGACGTATAAAGAAGGACAACTAACGTATCAACGGAGCTAGTTTTGTATGTCCTCGCTGATAGCAAGCTGTGCTTGATGGCACTTCAGGTTTGCACCGCATGAGGAAACTTTCTTACCTGGGTTATTGCCCGTCTTGTGAACATCGTGAAACATTCCGGCCCTATCGCGCAGGCGCCTGCGCATCGCTTCTTACCTTCCTTCCTCCAATCTCTGCAGTGCGCACGCGTGGCGCTTGCGGCTAGTTGCGCGGTCCTGTTCTCGGCATGCCACCCGCGGGAAGCGGCCGCTCCGGAGCCGAAGCCCGTGGTCGCCCTGGCCGTGCACGCTGACGGGCGCACGGTAAGTGCTTTATGGCCGGCTCAGGTGCAGGCTCGCTACTCCACGGCGCTTTCGTTCAGAGTGGGAGGCAAGATCATCGAACGGCGCCTTCGTCTCGGCGACGCGGTCAAGGCGGGGCAGGCCGTAGCGCTCCTCGATCCAACGGATCTTCGCAGTAACCTGGCGAACGCGCGAGCGCAGCTCGATGCCGCCGAACACCGGTTCGTCTACGCGAAGCAGCAGCTCAATCGGGATCAGGCGCAGGCGCAAGCAAACCTGATTGCACCTGCGCAGCTCGAACAGACGCAGGACGCGTACGCATCCGCTATTGCGCAGCGCGACTCGGCGCTCGCGCAGATGGCGCTCGCGTCGGACAATCTGCGCTATGCGACGCTGACAGCAGACCATGACGGTGTGATTACGTCGGAGGACGCCGACACGGGCCAGAATGTTCAGGCAACCCAATCCATCTATCACCTCGACTGGACAGGCGACGTAGATATCATCTGCGACGCTCCCGAGCAGACGCTTAGCTCGGTGACAGTCGGCAGCATGGCGCGCGTCAGACTGCCTGCATTGCCCGGCAAGCTGTTCGAAGCTCGCGTGCGCGAGGTCTCGCCCAGCGCAGATCCGCAAAGCCGGACATGGCGCATCAAGCTCACCCTGAACGCGCCCAGCCCTGAAGTGCGCCCCGGCATGACCGCCACCGTTGCGTTCAATGCCGTCGGCAATGCGGCAGCCGCACAGCCGTTCACGATACCTGTGACGGCGCTCTTTCACCAGGGCGAGAACCCCGCAGTCTGGGTGGTGCGTGCGGGCACCGATACGCTCGAATTGCGTCCCGTGACGGTGCAGCGATATGACGAGCGAACGGTCTCCATTGCATCCGGCCTCCATGACGGCGACCGCGTGATAGTTCAAGGCGTGCATGCGGTGAGCGTGGGCCAGCACGTGCATGTAGTGGCGCCCCTGCATGGGGAGGACTTTCCGTCATGAATTCCCGCGACCATGAATCCGTACGCGAGAGCGGGCCCGTTCCGCATTCCGGGGCAGACCAATCTGGCGAGGACGGCTTCAACCTTTCCGGCTGGGCACTGCGTCATCAGCAGTTGGTGATCTTCCTGATTGGCCTCGCCACGCTTTTCGGCGTGATCGGCTATACGAAACTCGCGCAGTCGGAGGACCCGCCGTTCACCTTCCGCACGATGGTGATCAAGACCTACTGGCCTGGTGCGACTGCCCGCGAGGTGCAGGAACAGATCACGGACCGGATCGGCCGCCAGCTTCAAGCCGCGCCGAACATCGACAACATCAAGAGTTACTCGCGCCCGGGCGAGTCGATGATCTTCTTCGCCATGAAGGACTCGGCGCCCGTCAAGGAAGTGCCGGAAACGTGGTATCAGGTGCGCAAAAAGGTCGGCGACATTGCCGCGACACTGCCGAAGGGCACGGTCGGCCCGTTTTTCAACGACGAATTCGGCGACGTCTACACCAACATCTATGCGCTAGAAGGCGACGGCTTTTCGCCGGCGCAACTGCACGACTATGCCGACAAGCTGCGCACCGTCCTGCTGCGAATACACGGCGTTGCCAAGGTCGACTATTTCGGCGATCCCGATCAGCGCATCTTCGTCGAAATCTCGAACGCCCAGCTCTCACGGCTCTCGATCACGCCGCAACAGCTAGCGCAGGCGATCGACGCACAAAACACCGTGGCGCCCGTCGGCACCATCACGACCGCGGACGACCGCGTGTACGTGCGGCCGAGCGGGGCGCTCAAGGATGTACAGGCCCTCTCGGATGTGCTCATCACCATCAACAAGCGCACGTTCCGGCTGGGCGACATTGCGAAAGTCACTCGCGGATATGACGACCCGCCTGCGACCCAGATGCGCGTCGGCGGTCAAGCCGTGCTCGGCATCGGCGTGACGATGCAAAAGGGCGGCGACGTAATAAGCCTCGGCAAGGCGCTCGACGCACAAACCGCCGAACTGCAGGCTACGCTGCCTGCGGGGCTGAAACTTACACCTGTTTCAAGCATGCCGCACGCGGTCAAGCACTCAGTGGATGAGTTCGCAAGGTCGGTCGGCGAAGCGGTGGCAATCGTGCTGGTCGTCAGTCTCGTCTCGCTCGGTCTGCGCACGGGCATGGTCGTCGTGATCACCATTCCGATCGTGCTCGCGGTCACGGCACTGTGCATGCACTTGTTCAATATCGGCCTGGACAAGGTCTCGCTCGGCACCCTCGTGCTTGCGCTGGGCCTGCTCGTCGATGACGCCATCATCGCCGTCGAAATGATGGCGGTGAAGCTGGAGCAGGGCTGGAGCCGTGCGCGCGCGGCAGCATTCGCCTATTCGAGCACGGCATTCCCGATGTTGACGGGTACGCTCGTCACGGTATCGGGCTTCCTGCCGATCGCGCTGGCCAAATCCAGCACCGGCGAGTACACGCGTTCGATCTTCGAAGTGTCGGCCATTTCGCTGATCGTTTCGTGGTTTGCAGCGGTCGTGCTGGTTCCGTTGCTGGGTTATTACCTGCTGCCGGAACGCAAGCCTCAACCCGGCGGTGCACACCATGATCCGCATGAAATCGGCAACACCGGCTTCTACCGGCACCTGTCGGGGTGGGTTGCGTGGTGCGTCGAGCGTCGATGGGTCGTGCTCGGCATCACCGTCGTGCTTTTCGCGATTTCCATGCTGGCCTTCACGCGCGTGCCGCAACAGTTCTTCCCGAACTCTGAACGGCCAGAGTTGCTAGTCGATCTCAGGCTGCCGGAAGGCGCCTCGTTCGAAGCGACGCAGCGTGAAGCGAAGCGCCTCGAAAAGGCGCTCGACGGTAAGGCCGGGATAGACCACTTCGTCGACTTTGTTGGCACGGGCGCGCCGCGCTTTTACCTGACGCTCGACCAGCAGCTTCAGCAGCCGAATTTCGCGCAATTCGTGATTACGGCAAAAAGCGTCGAAAACCGCGAGGAACTGATGCACTGGCTCGACGGCAAACTCGAGAAGGACTTCTCTGGCGTGCGGGCGCGTGTCGCGCGCCTCGAGAATGGTCCGCCGGTCGGCTTTCCGATCAAGTTCCGCGTGAGTGGCGACGATATCGCGACCGTGCGATCGATTGCTCAAGACGTGTCGGACAAGGTCCGCGCTGATCCGCGCACGCGCAACGTGCAGTTCGACTGGGACGAGCCGGCGGAGCGCTCGATCTCGTTCGAGGTCGACCAGAACCGGGCGCGCCAGCTTGGTGTCAGCTCGGAAGATGTATCGAACTTCCTCGCCATGACGCTATCGGGGTACACGGTTACGCAGTACCGCGAGCGCGATAAGCTGATCAATGTCGATCTGCGTGCGCCAAAGACCGAACGCGTCGACCCCGCACAGCTCACGAGCCTCGCGATTCCGACGCCCAACGGCGCGGTGCCGCTCGGCTCGCTCGGACACGTGCGCAATACGCTCGAGTACGGCGTCATCTGGCAACGCGACCGTCAGCCGACAATCACGGTGCAGGCGGACGTGCGCGGCGACGCGCAGGGGATCGACGTGACCCGCGACATCGAACATGCACTTGCGGCGCAAACCGCAAGGCTGCCGGTCGGCTATCGCATTCAGGTGGGCGGCGCCGTAGAAGAAAGCGCAAAAGGCCAGACGTCGATCAATGCCGAAATGCCGTTGATGATCATTGCCGTGCTGCTGTTGTTGATGATCCAGCTGAAGAACTTCGCGCGCACGTTCATCGTGGTGCTGACAGCACCGCTCGGTCTGATTGGCGTCGTGGCCGCGCTGCTGCTGTTCGGCAAGCCGTTTGGTTTCGTCGCGCTGCTGGGCGTGATTGCGATGTTCGGCATCATCATGCGCAACTCCGTGATTCTGGTCGACCAGATCGATCAGGACATCGCGGCAGGGCATTCGCGCTTCGACGCGATTGTCGGGGCCACGGTGAGGCGTTTCAGGCCGATCACGCTGACCGCTGCCGCCGCCGTCCTCGCGTTGATTCCGCTCTTGCGCTCGGGCTTCTTTGGTCCCATGGCGACCGCGCTGATGGGCGGCATCACGATTGCCACGGTATTGACTGTGTTCTTCCTGCCCGCGCTGTACGCGGCGTGCTTCAGGGTCCGGCGCGACGAGCGCGGGGTGCAACAGCTCGTCGCCGAGCATACGGAAATTTGAGCATGAGTCTTGTATACAGAACATCCATTTTTGCCGTGACAGCGGCGCTCGCATTGACGGCTTGTTCGTTCGGCCCCAGCGGCGAACCGCCGGTGACTCCTTCACCTGAGCACTATGGCGCACAAAGGCAGCCATCCGGGACTGTCGCTGCAGCGGGCGTTGCACAGCAGTTCGATATCGGCGCGGCGGGCGTTCCGCAATGGTGGCGGCTCTACCGCTCCGACGCACTCGATGCGCTCGTCGAGGAAGGCTTGAGCAACAGCCCGACGCTTGCGGCCTCGCGGCGTACGTTGGCGGCCGCGCAAGAGCAACTGCGCGCGCAGGTCGGCGAGTCCACACTGCCGTCAGTGGATGGTGTCGCCCAAGTGGAGCGCGCGCGTTCGCCCGTTGTGCCGGGGCTTGGCCCGGAGCAGGTGCAATACAATTTTTTCGCCGGGCAGCTTGTCGCGCACTATACGTTCGACTTCTTCGGCCAGACGCGTTACACAAACAAGGCGAGCGCCGCTCGCGTGAATGTGCAGGCGTATGAGCTGGAAGCGGCCCGGCGGGCGCTCGCCGCCAACATCGTCGGCACGGCGATCAATGTGGCGGGGCTCGATCGTCAGATCGCGCTCACCGAACGGCTCGTCGCCGTGGCGAGGGATGCTGCGAACGAGGACCAGCACCGGTACGCGCTCGGGTCAGTGTCGCGTGCGCAGGCGCTCGCTTCGAAGCAGGATGCTGCTTCGGAGGCGGCGACACTGCCGGCTTTGCGCCAGCAGCGCGTGTCTGCCATCAACGCGCTCGCGGTGCTGATCGGCCGCGCGCCGGATAACGCCCCGAGCGTTCCCGCACTTGAGAGCCTGGCGTTGCCGGAGCATGTGCCCGTCGCGGTGCCGTCAGATCTCCTGCGTTCGCGTCCCGACGTACAGGCAGCCGACGCCACCCTGAAGGCCGCAGCCGCTGATGTGGGCGCTGCCACCGCGCAGCTCTTTCCGAGCTTGTCACTGACAGGCTCGATGGGCCGCGGTGGCTTTAGCTGGCCAACGGTGCTCTCGGGAGCGGGCGGACTCTGGGCCATTGGCGCGAGCCTGTCGCAGCCGATCTTCCATGGCGGCGCGTTGTTCGCGCAACGCCGCGCCTCGATCAATGCTTACGATGCGGCGGCTTTTCACTATAAGTCGACGGTGCTGTCGGCTTTCCATGATGTCGCGAATTCGCTTGCCGCACTGGATAACGACGCGCAGACGCTTGCGTCGACTGAAGCAGCGGCACAGGCCGCGCAGGCGGCGTTCGACGATACCGCGTCGCGCCGCCGCATGGGCTCGCTGCCGTCAACGGCGGAGCATGCCAGCGAGCAGCGGCTTCTCAGTGCACAGATCAGTTCCGTTCGCGCCGCAAGCCAGCGCATGAACGATACCGCTGCCCTGTTCCAGGCGATGGGCGAACTGCCGCCAGGCAAGCCGCAAACAGCGTCGGCGCAATGATCGCGCGTCGATGAAGCCGGGGAGGGCGGCCTGCCAGCCGGGCCGCTCTTCCTTGACTGCACCGCCGGGTATCGGAGCAGTCGTTTTCTATCCGAAATAAAAATGCGTCGACGCACAGGAAAGGTCAAGCCGGACTTCACGTGCATCGAACGCGCCACAACTTCAGGTTCTCCAGTTCCCTGTATGGAATATAAGAAACTGATCGCCTGTCACGAGTGCGATCTGCTGTTTCGCAAGCCTGTGCTGCGGGGCGGGCAGGCTGCGAGGTGTTCGCGCTGCCGTGCGAGCCTGAAAGGAGCGCACGGAGCGAGCGTGCCGCTCGACCGGATTGGGGCGATAACAGTCGCAGCTTTGATCACATTCTGTATAGCGCAGGCTTTCCCGGTCATACAGCTGCAGACCAACGGTATGACCTCGGAGGCGACGCTACTCGGCGCGGTGTGGGCGTTATGGACGGGCCACATGCGCATCGTCGCAACGATGGTGTTGTGCTCAGCGATCCTGTTTCCGCTGATCGAACTCCTCGCGCTTCTCTATGTGCTTGTTCCGCTGCGCCTTGGCAAGGTAGTACGTCATTTCAATCGAATGCTTCGCGTCGTGCAGTTCATCCGGCCATGGGGCATGGTGGAAGTGTTCATGCTCGGCGTGATCATCACGATCGTGAAAATGGTCAGCATGGCGCGGGTGGTCCCAGGGCCAGGACTGTTTGCATTCGGCGCACTCACGTTGATGTTGGCGTATCTCGGCGCTTTCGACCCGCGCATGCTGTGGTCAACGCGGGACGAAATAAAGCTTCGACAACCTTCTGGGATCCGCTGGACCAGGGTGAAGCGCCGGTGCGCCTCACGACGCCTGAGGTTCTTCGGGCTGAAGCCCGCGCCGGCGGTGCATAGGACGGCGCGGCGCGCCGGGCTCGTGGCGTGTCATACCTGTGGACTGGTGCAGAAGCACATTGCGGGGTCGTCAGACCAGCGCTGCTCCCGGTGCGAATCGGTGCTCCACACGCGCCATCCCGATAGCGTGACGCGCACGTCGAGCCTCGTTCTTGCTGCGGCACTCGCCTACATACCCGCGAATCTGTTGCCTATCATGCACGCGTCGTCCCTCGGCCACTCGGAGGACGACACGATCCTCGGCGGTGTGGCGTACTTCTGGACTTCGGGCGACTGGCCACTCGCCGTCGTTGTGTTCATAGCCAGCGTCGTGGTGCCGATGCTCAAACTCGCGATTCTCACGCTGCAGATCGTCGCGGCCCACCGCAGTCCGGACTGGCAACCGCTCGAACGGACGAGGCTGCATCGGCTCGTCGAGTGCGTTGGCCGGTGGTCGATGCTCGATGTCTTCGTTGTCGCATTGACGGTAGCGCTGGTGCATTTCGGTTCGTTTGCCGTTGTCACTGCCGGTCCGGGCGCGCTGGCCTTCGGCGCGGTGGTGATTCTCACCATGCTCGCGTCGCATCAGTTCGATCCGCGGCTGATCTGGGACAACGTCCGCTGCGGGCCAGCGCGTGATTCACGGCCATGAACGAATGCCGCTAGCGGCGTCCGCACTCCTCAATAACCCCATATTTTCGAACCACTTCCCGAGCGATGCATCTTCCCACGCCACCCAGACCTGACATAAAGCCGCGAAAACGCTGGATTCCCTCCCTCATCTGGTTAGTGCCGCTCATCTGTGCGCTGATCGGTGTTGCGCTGGTAGTCAAATCCGTCACCGACAAGGGACCGACAGTGACGGTCACATTCAGTAACGCTGAGGGCATGGAGGCGGGCAAAACGAAGGTCAAGTACAAGGACGTGGAGATCGGTTCGATACAGGCGGTCGCGCTGTCAAAAGATCTGCAGCACGTCATCGTTACGATCGAGCTGACCAAACAGGCCGAGAAATTCGCGAGCCGGGGCACGCGCTTCTGGGTGGTTCGACCGCGCGTGGGCGCTAACGGCATCTCGGGCCTCGGTACGCTGCTGTCCGGCGCGTATATCGGTGTGGACGTCGGGCAGTCTTCGGAAAGGCAAGCCGCGTTTGTCGGCCTCGAGAGTCCGCCTATTGTCACATCCGGGCAGCGGGGGCATCAGTACACGCTGAGAGGGGACTCTTTGGGCTCCGTCGATATCGGCGCACCCATCTTCTACCACCGGGTCAAGGTGGGCCAGGTGGTCGGCTTCTCGCTCGATCCGCATGGCACTGGCGTTATCGTCAATGTTTTCGTCAATGCCCCGTTTGACCAATATGTCGGCACCAATACACGGTGGTGGCACGCAAGCGGTGTCGACCTCCGTCTGGATTCGAACGGATTGAAGCTCAATACACAATCTCTGGCGACGGTGGTTGTCGGAGGTCTGGCGTTCCAGTCGCCGCCGGGTCAGGACGTTGGACAACCGGCCGGGGACAAGGCCGTGTTCCGACTCGCATCGGACGAGTCGGACGCGATGCGCGAGCCCGACGGCGCCCCGCTCAATGTCGTGATGCGGTTCAACCAGTCGCTGCGTGGCCTGTCTGTCGGCGCCCCTGTCGACCTCAGAGGCATCGCGCTGGGGCAGGTGACGGACATCGGTATCGAATACAACGAAAAAGAGAAGAGTTTCAGTATGAAGGTATCGCTGGCGCTGTATCCCGACCGGCTGAGCCGGCGCTCCAACGAAGCGCTACCCGCTCCGAACTCGCAGGGTGGTCACGAGTTGCTGGAACACCTCGTCATGGAAGGAATGCGCGGCCAGTTGCGGACCGGCAATCTGCTGACAGGCCAGCTATTCGTGGCGCTCGACATGTTCCCCAAAGCACCTCGGGCGAGTGTCGATGTACATCGCAATCCTATTGAACTGCCGACCGTGCCCAACACCCTTGACGAACTTCAGGTGCAGATTGCCGATATTGCGAGGAAGCTGAATCAGGTGCCGTTGGACAAGATAGGAGCCAACCTGAATGGCGCACTTGAAAACGCCAGCAAACTGTTCGGTCACATGGACACAGAGGTCGTTCCACAAGCTCGCGACACGCTAGCAGCGGCGCAGAAAACCTTCAGTACCGCCGAAACGACGCTCCGGCAGACGGCGCCCATGCAGTCGGACGTCCAGGACGCGATGCAGGAACTAACGCGCACCCTGCAATCCCTCAATGCGCTCGCCGACTATCTGGAACGTCATCCCCAAGCGCTCCTGTTCGGGAAGAAAGGAGATCAACGGTGAACCTCATCCAATCCCGCGCATGGCGCGCGGTCGCCCGTATTGCAACCGTCATGGGTCTCGCCGCGCTGAGCGCCTGTGCTTCTCCGCCGGCACACTTCTATACCCTCGGCACTGACGGGGAACCGACGCGTGAAAGCGTCGCGGTCAGTCCTGCCTTCTGGATCGACATGCGCGTGGTGAAGGTGCCGGTTTCAGTGGCAAGGAGCCAGTTCGTCGTACAGGACGATGCGGCGCGCGTCAGGATTCTGGAGGACGAGCGCTGGGCATCGCCGCTTGCAGACGAGATCCGCGATGCGCTGCTCGCAGCCGCGACTCGACAGGTGGGCGGCCCCAACACGCACCAGCCTGGTCACGCTGAGGACGCTCGCACGTACCAGGTCTCCGTCGACGTGCGGCGTTTTGAATCGTGGCCGGGCTCACACGCGTTGATTGACGTAACCTGGAGCGTAAGCAAGTCGAACGACTCAAGAACATTGACCTGCCGCAGCATAGTCAGCGAGCCGGTATCGGCCGGCTACGATGCACTCGTCAACGGCCACCGAGTCGCAGTGAGAAGGATAGGCGCCCAAATTGGCGAAGTCGTCCGGGAATTTTCGGCGTCGCCGTTCGTGTCGACGATTGCACCGGCGCGCATGCCTGCCAGTACGGGAGATTCGGCGTTGTCATGCCCAGCTCTGGCGGGCTGAACCGATGCCGGAATTGGCGCACCGCGCACCGGAAGGAAAATGGAACGAAACCGCCACCGCACCTACGCGGGAACATTCATGATCGCCGGGACCGAGGCTTGCAACAGCAGCGGGAACGACGATTCCTGCTTGCGTGACGAGGCCAATGACGTGTGCATCGTGCTCTTTGATCGCTGGTGCGAACGCCGCGAGATTACGCCACTCATCTACCTGCTCCATGCGTGGCCGTTTTTGCCGTCGGCGTCTCATCCGGTCAGAGCTGTGTCGCGAGCGCTTAACGAACTTTCGAAGTTCCACAGCGAAGCTCTCGACGACCAGGACCGCGAACTCATTGCTAGTGTCAAGGCTTTAGCCGATGAATTCTATCGCTAGCCGTCGACCGTACTTGTTCCCCGGGCCGGCACGCTGCCGGCTGACTTCAGGTGACCAAACCGACGGAATTAATGTGACCGGGCCTTCGAGCTCAAACGGCTTCAGTCCTCTCGTCGACGGCAGGCAGCGGACGCGCCGCAATCTTCTCCGCCTCTGCGCGCTTGATCCCGAGTGTGTACAACAGCGTGGCTGCTGTACGCTCGGGCAAGTGCTCTCCACTAAACCCGAGTTCCTTGAGTACGTCCGACGCGGGCGCACCGGGAGCGACGAAATTCAGGTCCGCGGCAATCACGGACAGCACGGTGCCCCCCACTGAAAGGAAGCCCATCAGCGGGTCTGAGAGCACGAAGCGCTTGGCCGCAATACCGTTGGCGATGTCTCGCAGCAGCCGCTGACCAAGACCGCGGCTCAGCGCGCGCGCTGAGAACCCTTCGCGTATCAGGAAACGTCCCCATACGGCGTCGCGCCGGGCACGCATCACCGTGTGGCGCACGGCGACGGAAACCACCTCGGCCGGATCGGAAAGACCACTGGCAACACGGTCCAGCACGTCCGCGAAGTCCTTGAAGACGTTATCGACAAGCGTCGAGTAAATGTCTTCTTTCGATTCAAAGTGGTTGTAGAACGAACCGAAGCCGACGTCGGCAGCCTCGGTGATCTCGTTGATCGCTACGCCTTCCATTCCTTTCTCAGCCATGAGCCTGAGGGCGGCGTCGAGCAGTCGGGCGCGCGTCTCGCGCTTGCGGCGCGCGCCGCGTGGCTCGCGCTCTTCTGCGACCGGAGCCGGGGAGGGTGCGGCAGGGGCTGCGGGCTTTGCTGTCCGGCGATTTGAAGGGTTAGGCATTGATAGATCCGATCCTGGTCATGCCCAAGTATAGATTCAAACGTCTACATTGACAAAGTGCGCAACCATGACGTTAGTGTCATCGACGGCAGGAGAGGCTGGTCTAGTGAACGACATATAGAGTGACGTGCTTCGGCGACGATGCGTGCTTGAACCTATGTGCCGAGGCATTGAGCCATCGCTCAAGACTACCGCCAGTGGCCAGCGCTGTCATTGTGCCGCGCTGTGCTGAATCACTGGCCTCGCCACAGTGTATGACCCTGTTGCTCGCACCCCTTTTTCAATGCTCCATTGCTCATTTCTGATACGAAGATCATCTGCGATTTCATTCTCAAAAGTGACTTAAGCGCGTACAATTCGTGTATTGAGCCGGAATCGGTTATTCGTCGAGCGCCGGCTGACGGCGCGGCGGCATGCCAGCGCTAGTTGTGGCGCGAGCCCACGTCTGCACATGGGGGAATCAGTGAAGGATTTAGGCGCCGTTCAGGCTCTCGGTTTGCACCAGATGCTGGCCGCAAGCGCTGCGCACGTGGTTGCCGTTACAGGCAGCTCGCAAGCAGTGGGCTGCACGACTGCCGTCGTCCACCTCGCGATAGCGCTGGCCAGGCAAGGGATGGACGTCCTCGTGCTGGACGAATACGCTGGCAACGGATCGGCCAGCGCGTTGCTCGGCGCCATCAAGGAAGCGGGCATGTTCGCTTCCTTGCCGAATGGCAGGCTGCCGCGAGTGCAGGCGGTCGGAACTGGTCCATTGCCGGTCGCCATCACCGGCCCGGGCGATACGAATGAACAACGCTACGGTGCCGTAGCATATGACGCGGCACCCGCCGCCGCCCCGGACGTCGTGCTGATCGACGCTGCGTTTAGCGACGGTAGCGTGCTCTCACCGCTCGCGTTGCAAGCTCACGACGTGCTGCTCGTCACAACCATGACAGCGAACGCAGTGGCAGAAACGTACGTTCGCATGAAACGGCTGCGTCTCACGCAGGGAATTGCACAGTTCCGCATCGTCATGAATCGGGTCGACAGTGAAGTCGACGCTCACGCGGTTCTGGAGAACCTCCGCGGAATCGCTCGCGACTATCTGGCCGTCTCCATTCTCGATGCAGGTTGCATCAGAGCCGTCCCCTGCATTGCACGGGCCGCCGAACTGCCGCGCGCTATCCAGGATGCGCTCCGTCCTTCCGCCGCCGTGGACGATTTTGTGCGTCTCGCAAGCGGTCTGAGGTCGTGGCCGCGGCGGCCGGCAGCACCGTCGCGCTCACCTGCGCCAACGCTCTCAAGCGTCCGCGCGATGACTCGACCGTGGGGTTACTCGCCGCCTACTAGCGCCCCATCATCGGCGCCTGCGCGAGAGGCTCCGAAAAGTATGTGCCGCATCTATAGGCCGCGCTTCAATTGAAGGCTAATCCCGATAGCAGTTTTTCACCCGTATTAGTATCGGGAAGCATCCAGTTTAGTTTCTTCTGCTTACAGTGTTCTGAGCGCGGGCAAAGCGCTAAACCATGGAATATATCGAAAGCTTGCGCGTATTTCGCGCCATTGTAGAAGTCAAAAATTTCAGGCGTGCTGGCGAAATGATGAACTTATCGCCGTCGGTCGTTTCGCGGGCCATCGCGTCGCTGGAAGAGCGCCTCGGCACCCGCCTTTTTCACCGTTCCACTCGGCAATTTTCGCTGACTGAAGCGGCGGAGCGCTTTTATAACGGCTGCACACGGATTCTGGACGATCTCGACTGTCTGGAAGCCGATGCCGCAAGTCATGGCCGACTGCCTGCGGGCGTCCTCAGGCTGGTCGCGCACACGTCCGCGGCACTGACATGGCTGGCACCATTGGTTGCATCGTTCAAGCTTAAACATCCGAACATCACCGTAGACGCCACGTTAACCGAGCGGCCAGTTGACCTGACGGCGGATGGTTACGACGTCGGTATCGTTATGCCTTTCATGCTGGCGACGGATCTGGCCGTGACGCGACTTCTCCATAGGCTGCCATTGGTGATCGTTACCACGGAGGCTTATCTGGGCAGGCGCGCTCGGCCTCGGCATCCGGCTGACCTGGCAGACCATGTGTTCGTCACTGTCCCGCCTTCCATGCACAAGCCATTCGTCACCTTCCGCACAGAGCATGAAAACGTCGGGGTCCCGCTCCACTACGAAATTACATCGAACAACCCGATCTTTAATCGCGACATCGTGCTCCAGGGATTCGGGGTCGCTCTGCTTCCAATCACGCTGGTCGAGCACGATATAAAGGCCGGGAGGCTGGTCCGCCTGCTTGAGCAGTATGAGATCGCAGATTCGGCGGCCGAGGTCCGTCTGGCTTACATGGGACGCACGCTGCTACCCCCAAAGGTGAGGGCGTTTATCGATCACACGGCGCAGTTCTTCGAGGAGGGCGCTCAAACGCTTGCGCCAGGTTGTTAGGTGCAGCAGCCCCTCGGGCAGCATGCGGATGACCGATTGAATCCGCACCCGAAGCGGTATGAAAATGCATGCAAAACGTGATACTCGAAAAGAACGGCGCATTAAAATCGAGGGACTGTCATGCCTGGTTTGCCCACCGATGGCCGCTGAAACCGGCAATCGCCGAAGGAAGACTCGAGCCGGGATGTGGCAATGGACTGCTGATCGACCGCTCTGCTCCCAGGCATCCACGAACTGAACCACGACGGTGTACCCCAGAACGCTGTTCGTGCGCCGCGTGGCACCGCTGAGCAGCATTGCTGCAGTGATCAGGACGGAAAGGTCTATGACTGGACCACGGTTATCAGCTACTCGGCAGCGGCAGCAAGTCGCCGATAGGGCTTTTTGCCAGTCCCGGATCATGAGATATCATTTTGGATGACTATCTATTCGATGACTGCAGACAGAGTCCGAAGCTCTGCCGGTCCCGGATTGCGACCTGTGAGTTGCTGGTCCGAAATGATATCGCTCGTACCTCGGACTACGACGGTTCGAGAGATCGACAGTGGTATTTCAGAAGCACGTAGTCGCTTGAGGATTGCAAATAGCAGATCACTTCTGGTATCCCCGGCGATTCTGGGGCTGGCGACATATCCGGTGGCGGTCAATGTTATTCCGTCAGGCGTCAACTGGCTGAAGGTCACCGAAGGCGTGGGGCGATCAAGAACCGATGGATGATCCAGGTAAGCTTGCAGAAGAACATCGCGTACCTGCTCCGGGTCGATGTCCAGCGCGAACGTAAGGCTCAGTGTGACAACTCCCTGCGTTTTGTTTCCCATTGTCACGTTCCGCACATTCTGCGAAATCAGGTGTGAATTGGGAACGATTACCGTTGATCTGTCCGCGAGCTGTATTTCGGTCGCACGTACACTGATACGCCGAATGTCGCCTTCAATGCCGGTGATACTGATCATGTCGCCTACTTTGACCGGCCGTTCCGCAAGCAATATCAGCCCGGAGATGAAGTTTTTAACGATCTCCTGCAGACCAAAGCCGATGCCTACTGACAATGCGCTGACGATCCATGCCAGGTTATGCCATTGCACGCCGAGTACGGAGAAGGTTTGCAGCGCGACGAGGACATAGCCGACATTGGAGAACACCGTTAGCAGCGACGCGCGCATACCTGAACTCATTTGCGTCTTGGGCAGAAACTCGGTGTCGAGCCATTTGCGGACGAGCCTAACGAGATACAGGCATAGTGCGCAGGTAAAGATAGCGCTAAAGATATGGGCGGGAACAATATTGAGCGCGTGTAATCGCTCCCCGCCGAGCACGCTGACAATGCTGCCGATCAGGTCTCCTGGCGTCGTGCCGAGCCCCCCCGTGAGCAGTGCGATGACTGCAGCCAGCATCAATGCGCTGCGAAGAACGCCAGACAGGATCGTTGCCACCTGTTCCAGATGGACTTCTTGCAGTCCGAATAGTCGCCCGACTGTTTTGCCGCTGGCGTAGCATGGCGAAAACACGCTTTCGGAAGCATCATGGGCGAGCTTCGTCAGCAGATAAAGGCTGCTCAGTACGAGATCGAACCAGACCAGTTCGTAGGTCAGGAACCGCGCAAACGAAACATAGCCACAAAGTAATGCAATCAAAGAAGCGCCGACGGCAAGGCTGACGGCGGCGTGGATAATTCCAGCGAGGGTCGAACGAGCCTCCGGCGATTCTCCTGCTGCGGCGAGCGAACTGCGTACGCGGTTTGCTCGTAAAAGCGACATACCGATGGTCAGCGCGACCACTAACGCAACCACGCCACGAGTAAAGAGGGTAATTTGCAGACTCGTGTCGATTGCGCGATTGAGTTGCTCGACGGCACCTGAAAATAGCAGCAGTGCGGCTAGTATCCATGGGAAAGGACGTAGCGCGCGAGCGACCGGATCTGCGATGGACGGCAACCGCCACGACGGATGTCGTGTGCTAAGCAATGCCCGGCCGAGAGCAACAACCAACGCACAGGTCACCACGTGTTTGATGAGTTCGTTGGCGAAGCTCTGCAGCGTAGCGGGCATCGCCTGCTGGCGGGTCAACGCGAAATAGAATAGATCAACGGCACATATGGTGGTCGCCACGGACGCCAATACGGTCGAGATCGCCATCGCGCTGCGCCGTAACCGGCCTTCCGGGAGGCGGTGCAGGCAAAGCCGTTCCGATGCTCTGTCAAGAAGCCGCGTGCCAATCGTTGCGATGGCTAGAGCGAACAGCACAAGCAGCGCGGTTACAACCCGATGCCCTTTTTGCCACGTCGATTGAATCTGCCTTTGGATCTGCCCATTGAAGTCTCGCAGACGTTGATAATCAGTCGTGTCGGGATGGAACGCGGGCGCCCAGAACGCGGTGCTGACTATGCTGTCTGATCGAAGGGCCAACTGATCCTTTAGATGGTCGTGCAGCAGTCGGGTGATCTGGGCGCTCAGCTTGCCAAGGTTTTCCTTGATGGTTGCCGCCTGCCTGATCGCGGCGTCGAGTTGTAACTGCTCAGCAGCGAGCACATTGCGCTGTTGGGCGACTGCGGGCGTTTCCGCTGCGGAGTCGGAAGCGGGTGCGGCTCCGAGTACGTCGAGCTGTGCATGCGTTTTCGCGCGATCAGGCTCAAGCGACGTGGTTATCAGCCTGTCGACGTCTTCGGCGACGTGCCGGCTCTGTGCATCCAGTTCGAACAACTGCGCGTCGCTTGTTGCCGTCGAAGCACGCTGCCGTATCTGGTCCTGCCTGGTCTGCAGCGCATTGAGCGTTTGCAAAGCGGTGGGACCTCCGCCAATGGAGGGCGAAACATCAGCAGGAGCGTCCAGACTGGAGGGCGGCAGCGCCGCTGCATTCAGAGCGGTGCTGGCGAGGCCGAACATCATGAGCGCGATAAGGCGAAGTATGACGGCGACCACTTGTCGCACGACGTGAAGGTGGCGAAGAGTATGCACTGGAGAGATCTGGCTCATGCGCGCGATATGTATGTGAGCAGAGTTGCATTCGGTCGCCGCTGGGCGGGAAATCGGCTGCCGCACTGACTTGGAAAAGTCTCAACATTTATCGTCATATATGACGATCTCGGAAACAGGATGGGGTGGTTGCACGTCGGCATTTCG
Organism: Paraburkholderia kirstenboschensis; assembly: GCF_904848585.1. Lineage (GTDB taxonomy): Bacteria > Pseudomonadota > Gammaproteobacteria > Burkholderiales > Burkholderiaceae > Paraburkholderia > Paraburkholderia kirstenboschensis. Next base: position 422,739 of record NZ_CAJHCR010000005.1, on the reverse strand, counting down.
CAGTCTGGATGAGCGGTAGGGCGCGAGGCGGCTATTTCATTTATCTGGGACGTACACCGGTCGCGGGGGCATTAAAGATCCCGACTCCGAATATTCATGCTCTCCTGCATGCCCCCGCGCTCACCTGAACTTCTTTTACCAATACGCACAGTCTAGTTATGGGAGGAGCACCTGTCAACAAAAATGAACTGTACGGTTCAGATAAATTAAGATTGCAACGATTGGAAATCGATGGTCGGCCGCGGGCATGGTCGCCGCCGGTCACGTCGTCGATCCGCGTGCAGAGCGGAGGCGTACGTGGAATGACGGTGAAAAACAGAACAAAAGCGGCAGATGATCGTTGTCGCTGAAGTTCAGGTGTTCAGCAAAATTGGGGTTGGAGTAGGTATGTCGGTGTTGTTGACTTGTGAAGGGCGCGCCGGCGAAAGCGCGTAACAGAGGATAACTAAGTCATGCGGCAATGCGAGCCCTCACTGCACCTTCCAACGTACCAACTTCAGCGGATTCCGTGACTACGTGATCGCTACGCCCACATGCCTTTTTCGTCCCTCAGCGTGAGGGCGGCGTCGAGCAGACGGGCACGCGTCTCGCGCTTGGGGCACGCACCGCGCGGCTCGCGTTCTTCCGGAACGGCAACCGGGGCGACCGGCGCCGCATGGGTAGGACGCTTTGCTGTCCGGCGATTTGTGGCGTCGGGCATGACAGGTCGACGTGTCGTCACTCCACGTATGGATTGGAATGTCTCTATTGACAAAAACATCAGCGATGACTTTAATGTCACTAACGACCGCGGAGAGCGGCGTTACAGACAACATGGCAAACGCCAAACGACAGATGGAGTGACTGTGGAGACAGCAGCAAAGGAGGGTGCCGTGCCGTCATGCGGCATGGCCAGATTGCCCATCGGGAGCGACGGCTTCGTCTCGCCCAGCACGATAGTTGGGAAGACCTCGAAGCCGCATTTCTTTGCGGGCTCGTGCCCGTCGAGCGGGCTGCCTCGGTCCGATCACACGCGACGATCGACCAGGACGCCCCGGGCGCCGATGCAAATCGGCTCGTGTTCGCGAGACTCGCCTTGCAGCGTAGCCCGCCGTCTCATCGGCGCGCGAACCCAGGAGCTGCATACGCCATCTGACCCGTCTGATTCCCCGTTGCCATGAAACTGACTACTGCACAGCCGAGCCGTCACCCCGATCCCACGACGAAAGCGTCGGCATTGGCCTATCTGATATTCGACCGACCAGACCTCGATAAAGCCGAGCAATTTCTCATTGATTTCGGTCTACAGACGGTGTCGCGCAGTGAAGACCTCCTCCTGTTGCGGGGAACGGGTGCTTCCCACTTTTGCTATGTGGTCCGGAAGGCACCAAAATCCCGGTTCGTTGGCTTCGGGCTGCAGGTCGATAACAGGGCCGAGCTTGATGCACTTGCAAAACTGCCGGGCGCCTCGGACGTCGAACGGTCGCCCTTGCCCGGCGGCGGCTATATCGTACGGTTGACCGACCCTTCCGGCTTTCGCATCGATGCGATATGGGGCCAGGCGCCGGCGACGGCGCTGTCCCATCGGCCGCCATTGCCGTTCAATTCCGTAGATGCGGCGGTCCGGATTAACGGAACGCAGCGACCGCCCGAACGCGCACCGGAAATCGTCCGGCTCGGACATGTCGTGCTTGAGCTTGCGGACTATCAGGAAACCTGCGCATGGTACACGCAGCATTTCGGCTTTATCCCGAGCGACGTACAGGTGCTTCCCGATGGCTCGCCCGTCGTCGCGTTCATGCGGCTCGATCTGGGTGACAAGCCGGCCGATCACCATACCCTCGCGCTTGCACAAGGCTTTCTGCCTACCTACAGCCATAGCGCCTACGAAGTCGTCGATGCCGATGCGGTCGGCATGGGCCAGCGCGTCCTGCGCGAAAAGGGCTGGACGCACGCATGGGGGATCGGCCGGCATATTTTGGGCAGCCAGATATTCGACTACTGGCAGGACCCGTGGGGCGACAAGCACGAACACTATTGCGACGGCGACCTCTTTACTGCCGATGCGCCGGCGGGTGTGCACGCGGTGAGCCGCGAAGCGATGGCGCAATGGGGGCCGACCATGCCGCGCAGTTTCACAAAGCCCAGATTCACGCCTGCAAGCATCGTGGCGCTCGTCAGAAACCTGCGCCGCAGCCCCGACCTGACGCTGAGCAAGCTGCGCTCGCTGGCAAAGATTTTCGCCTGAACCCAACCCTTCTATAGAATCCGGAGATCGATAAATGGCACTTCATGTTCTGCATTACAGTCATTATGGCCGCGCCCAATGGGGCATCGTGGCCAACGGCGCGATTACGCCAATTCCCGGCGAGTTCAACACGACCGCCGAGTTTATCGAGGCGAATCCGGTCGAACGGCTGCTGGTGCTAGGCGGTCCGACGATTCCCGAGTCGGAGGTGGACTGGCTGTCGCCCATTACTGCCAACCAGCAGTTCCTCTGCCAGGGCGCGAACTATCGCCAGCATATGATTGAGTCCGGCATGGACCCGGATGTGAAGAAATTCAACATGATCTTCACGAAGGCGACGAGCTGCATCGTTCCTGCCGACTCCACCGTCGTGAAGCCAAAGGAAGTGCAGTTCCTCGACTACGAGATCGAACTCGGTCTTGTCCTCAAACGCGACGTCACGTCCCGCGAAACAATCACCGACGGGAACCTGCATGACTACATTGCTGGTGCTGTGATCGTCAACGACTACTCCGCGCGCGATATCCAGATTCCGCAGATGCAGTTTTACAAGGGCAAGAGCTACCGCACGTTTGGCCCTGTCGGCCCTTACCTTTGCCTCCTTGAGAAACACGATATCCCGAAGTTGAAGGAGCTCGTGCTGACACTGACGGTCAATGGAACCGTCCGCCAGAATGACACGACTGCGGGTCTTGTCTATGGACCGGCAGAGACCTTGACGGAGCTTTCCGCCGTGCATGATCTGCGCACTGGCGACCTGCTCGCGACGGGCACGCCGTCCGGCTGTGCACTGAGCATTCCGTCGCCCGAAAAGCAACGCGCCGCGGCGCAACTGCCCGACGCGGAAAAATGGCGTCTGTTCCTGAAAATGCAGGAGCAAAGACCGCAGTACCTGCAGGTGGGAGACGTCGTGGAGGCGCATATCGCCAGCAACGATCGCTCGATCGATCTGGGCGTGCAGCATAACGTCGTTGTGGAACAGGCCGCATGAAAGGCGTCGCAAACATGGACGAAGTCCTTGCCATCGAAACGCAGGGACTGCCGGCGGATCTCCCGTCGAGCACTTACGAGATGATCTGCCGGGGCGCGGCGATTAATCCATCGGCACCCGCGCTTTCGTTCTTTGCAACGGCCGACCACTACCGGCACGCAGAGTGCTGGACGTACAGCGAATTCGTGCGCGATGTCACGCGAACTGCGAACATGTTTGCGCGCCTGGGAGTACAGCGCAACTCCGTTATCGCATACGTCCTGCCGAATCTCCCTGAGACACACTTTGTGATCTGGGGCGGGGAAGCCGCCGGGATTGTCTGCGCGATCAATCCGCTGCTTGAGAGTGACGCGATCGGCGAACTGCTCAACGCATCATGCGCGAGCGTGCTCGTCACGCTGGCGCCGCTTCCTGGAACTGACCTCTGGCAGAAGGTGCAGGCAGTGCTGCACAAGCTCCCTTGCCTGCAGCATCTGGTGCTCGTGAATCCGGCTGCCCGCATGCCGGGCGAAAAGGGACTTGCCGCCCGGATGCTTCAACGTGACGAGTGTTCAAATCTGCATGGGCCTGGCGGCGTGCACGGTGCCGTTCCTGCACATGTCGGCATCCACGATTTCAACACCGCCATCGCGAAGGAATCGGGGGAGGGGCTCAGCAGCAGCCGTCGAATCAGCGTCGATGATGTCTCGTCCTTATTTTGCACGGGCGGCACCACGGGGCTGCCGAAGATTGCGATCCGCCAGCACGGCAACGAGGTGGCCAATGCGTGGAACGCGGGTCAATTCTTCGGCGAAAGCATTGGTCCGGGAAAAACAATTTTTTGCGGGCTGCCGCTTTTCCACGTCAACGCGGTGACGGTGACAGGGTTGCTGGCGTTCTCGCGTGGTGCCCACGTTGTGCTCGGCACACCACAAGGTTACAGGGGCGAGGGCGTTGTAAATCGTTTCTGGGAAATTGTCGAACATTACCGTATCAACTTCTTCAGCGGTGTGCCGACACTTTACGGATCGCTGCTGGACATTCCGGTTGGCGAGCACGATATCAGTTCACTCGAGTATGGCCTGTGCGGTGCTGCCCCCATGCCGGTGGAGTTACTTCGCACTTTCCAGGATCGCACAGGGATAAGAATCCTTGAAGGCTACGGCCTCACCGAAGGTACCTGCGTTAGCAGCGTGAACCCTCCGCTTGGCGAGCGCAGGGCCGGTTCGATTGGTCTGCGTCTTCCAGGGCAAGCAATGAAAGCCGTAGTGGTTGATGGAACTGGCTGTTATGTACGGGATTGCGTTGCGGATGAGGTCGGTCAGCTGGTCATCTCCGGGCCAAATGTGTTCGCTGGCTACACGAGGCCGGAGCAGAACAGGGGCATCTGGATGGAAGATGGCGACGGCGGGCTCTGGCTCAATACCGGCGATCTCGGACGCTGCGACCCCGACGGTTACTTTTGGCTCACCGGCCGGAAGAAAGAGCTGATTATCCGCGGCGGACACAACATCGATCCGGCGGCAATCGAGGAACCACTGCATCGCCATCCCTCAGTCCAGATCGCCGCGGCTGTGGGGCGCCCCGATATGCACGCGGGCGAGCTGCCGGTCGCCTATGTCCAACTGAAGCCCGGCACAACCACAACCGAAGCGGAACTGGTTGAGTTTCTGCGTCACGAGATCAGCGAACGCGCCGCGTTACCAAAGGGGATACGGATCGTCGATGCGATGCCGCTGACCGGCGTCGGCAAGATTTTCAAGCCGGCGCTGAAACGGCGCGAAACGGCAGACGCCCTGGAGTCGGCACTCGCGGAGGCTGGCGTCGAGGATGCGACCGTTCACATCATTGATGACACCTCGCGCGGACTGTCGCTAGAGGTCGAACTTGCCAACCCCGCGTTTGAAGCATTGGCGACGTCCGCGCTCGGGCGCTTTCCGTTCGCATTTTCGATCTCGGCCGCCGCGAGGCCATCAAGTGCGGAGCAATCGGCGGAGGAGAAAGACCCGGCAGCGACAGATGCGCAGGGCAGCCCGACGTGACGCGAGCCACGACATCAGAGGGACGCGTTCGATCATGCACCCAGACTAAAGATTAAGCAGTCGTACGCGCCGCTATGTCGCGGCAAAAATGCCCGCCGATGTTTATAGGTTAGAACACCTAATTGCGTGGGGAGGCAGGATGTGATGTTGCATCAGAAAGGTCTTTGCGTTCGCGATTAAAAATGGCTTGGACCGATTTCTTCGGCACCTGTTCGCATTACCCGATTCAGTCGCCCGCGCTCTAATCAGAAACCGTGCGGCGTATCGAGCTGCTGCTACCGACAGGCCCGTTTGGATTCTTTTTCTTCCGGCACCGCGACGGTGGGCGGTGCGTGTCCTCGCCTGAGTCCGAACGCCTGGCGATGCACGCTTACTGGAGTGCAGCGACATGCGGGCGTCCGCCAATCGTAGCTATACGAAAGACGGAAAACAGCAATTGAGCAGTTCCACGGCAACACCGCCGATTTATAAAAATTTTCAGACAGAGACAGGAGACGACACGTGAGAAATTACGGGCGAGTGATCAATTCAGTCGGTATGGCGGCTTGTATCTGCCTGACTGCGCTTACTGAGAATGCACACGCCCAGTCGGCGGGAAGCATTACGCTGTCCACAGGATGGCTTCACATCGCGCCACAGGGTAACGCAACGCCGCTCGTCGTGCAGAGTATCGGCGGCGAAACGGTGAATCGCCAGCTAGCCGGTACCGGGGCGCATGCGACGTCAACGAATACGGTGGGAATTACCACCGAGTACTACGTCACGGACAACATTGGCGTCGCTATGCTTCTGGGACTGCCATTGACAGTAAACCTGGTAGGCGATGGGGCACTAGAAAAGTATGGCAACCTCGGCTCGACGAGGCCGATGCCGCCCGCCATTGAACTTCGATACCACCTCTTTTCAGTCGGCTCGAAATTGCGTCCATTCATCGGTTTGGGCGTGAACTATACGTGGTTCACACAGGTTCGGACAACTAATAGCCGGTTCGTCAGTGATAGCGTTGGTCCAGGTGGTTCGGCGCACGCAACACTCAGTTCATCGTGGAATCCGGTATTCGAAATTGGGGCGAATTACGCGATTGCAAAACACTGGTCTGTTGGAACCTCCGTCAACTATATGCCGGTAAAGACACACCTAACGTTAGACGGACAGACCGCGACTGGAACGCAGATCGTTTCGAAATCAACGCTGCGGCTCAATCCACTTAGCGTCTTCGTAAACGTCGCCTACACGTTCTAGAGCCTACGGGTTGCCAATGCGTCAATTGAGATTTCAGCGAACTTTTGAAGACATGGACCTTATTTTTTGCCACCCGGATGTGACTGCGGTTCACGACTTCGCGTACGACATGGGGCCGCACATGCTGCTACACACGCTGCTACAAAGAGGCCCGGCGTTGCCGGTGTCTGACTTACGGCCTGGCAAAGCCATGCTCGCCCGAGTTGCACGCTCGGGGAAGCGGTCAGTCATGCCGTCATGCCACCGCTTGCGCGGCAAAGCTTCTCTTTGGATCGAACAATGAAACGACAGGTCCTCAAAACCATTCTTTTTGCGTTGCCTAAGGTTCTTGACCTGACGGCACGCCGCTTTCCCGCTTATCGTGATCGCCTGAAGGAGCGCGATCTCGTGGCATGGATCGGACTTATGGATGAAAGCGTCGGCCGCGTCATCACATTCAGGAACGGACGCGTGCGGTCGCGCGCCGGCAAGCATCCGCGGACCGACGTGCGCATGGCCTTCAAGGATGTCGCCACCGCCCTGAAGTTCCTTTCTCCCAACCCGGACCAGGGCGAGATCATCCACGCCGCCAAGAATTTCAAAGTGGTGACCGAGGGCGAGGACGAACTGCTGGTGTGGCTAATGCAGACCCTGGGCATGATGCGCACCGTCGGCCTGCCGATGGGCACGCCTTTGCGCGACGGCACGCGCCGCTACACCACCTGCACCAACGGCGGGCCTCTGTTCGTCTACGTCAAGCATGGCCGCGTCGTTCGGGTGACGCCCATCGAGTTCGACAGCACCGATGCGCCGGGTTATGTGATCGAGGCGCGCGGACGCCGTTTCAGCCCGCCACGGCGTGGCCTGGTCGCGCCCCACGCGTTGACGCTCAAGTCACTCGTCTATTCCGACAAGCGCATCCTTCATCCCATGAAGCGGGTCGACTTCGACCCTGACGGCGAGCGCAATCCCCAGAACCGGGGCAAATCCGGCTATGTGCGTATCAGTTGGGACGAGGCCCTGGACATTGTCGCCAGGGAAATCAACCGGCAGAAGCGCGTTCACGGTCCCGGTTCCATCACATTCCCGATGTCGTCCCATCACCAGTGGGGCAACGTGGGCTACTACCTCAGCGCGCTGACGCGCTTTGCCAACCTGATCGGCTTCACCCGGGTCGCGGCCAATCCGGATAGCTGGGAAGGCTGGTACTGGGGCGCCATGCATCATTTCGGCAACTCGATGCGCGTTGGCGTGCCATCCGGCTATGGCGGCGTTGAGGATTGCCTGAAGGAAGCCGACATGATCGTCTTCTGGTCCTGCGACCCCGAGAGTACCAACGGTGCCTATGCGGGATTCGAGGGCACTCCGCGGCGGCTGTGGGCCAAGGAACTCGGCATCGAGTTCGTTCATATCGACCCGCACTGCAACCCGACCGCGCAGTTGCTTGGCGGCCGCTGGATTCCGGTCCGACCGCAAACCGACGCTGCTCTCGCCACCGCCATCATGTACGTCTGGGCAGTGGAGGACCTGTACGACAAGGATTACGTCGCCACGCGCACGACCGGGTTCGACGAGTGGAGGGCCTATCTTCTGGGCGAAACCGACGGCGTTCCCAAGACTCCCGAGTGGCAGAAGGGCGAAACCGGTGTTCCGCCCAAAGACGTCCGCGCGCTTGCGCGCCGATGGGGGAACAGGAAGGTCCACCTCGCCGTGGGGATGACCGGCGCGGGATTCGGCGGCGCGGGCCGTGGCGCGACCGGCGCGCAATGGGCGCGCTGCATGATCATGATGATGGCGATGCAGGGCTGGGGTAAGCCGGGGGTCAATTTCGGCTGCCTTGAAGCCGGTGTGCCCCACGACCTCCATTTCTATTTCCCCGGCTATGCGGACGGCGGCATATCCGGCGACCTGGCATGGACCGCCAATGCGGTGAACAATTACCAGCGCATGCCGCACATTCTGTCCATGAATCCGGTCAAGCAGATGGTCCCGCGGCAGCAACTGCCCGACGCCATCATCAACGGCCATGCGACGGGCTACCTTTGGGACGGCATGTCGCAGGAAGCCCAGTTCGCGCCATTCAGCTATCCCATGCCCGGGTATTCGCCGATCCACATGATCTACCGCTACGGCGGGTCCGCCTTCAGCACGGTGACGAATTCCGGACGCTGGCCTGAAGCCTACCGGCACCCGAGCATCGAGTTCGTGGTCAACCAGTCGATCTGGATGGAAGGCGAGGCCCAGTTCGCCGACATCATCCTGCCCGCGTGCACCGCGCTGGAGCGCTGGGACATCGGCGAATGGGCGAATTCCGGCGGCTATGCCCACCATGGTTTTAGCACGGTCAATCATCGCGTGATGACGCTGCAGCACAAGTGCATCGAGCCTTTGGGCGAGTCCCGTTCCGACTACGACATCTTCGCTGCCATCCTGACCCGGCTGGGTCTTGGCGGGGTGTTTACCGAGGGGGGCAGTGAACTGGACTGGGTCAGGCGGGTCTTCGACTCGTCGGATCTGCCCGATCACATTTCGTGGCGCGAGTTCTGCCGCAAGGGCTATTTCGTCGTGCCGCCCGAGAAGCCCGAGTTGCGCCATCCGGTGGACATGCGTTGGTTCGCGGAGGGGCGGCGCAAGGACCTGCAGGAGCCGCATCCGCTGCCGTCCCAGTTCGCCGAAAAATTCGGCATGGGCCTGCAAACGCCGAGCGGCAAGCTGGAGTTCGTGCCCGAGCTGCTCAAGCGGCACACTGCGGACAATCCCGAGCGGCCGCCGCTCAACCGGTATATCCCCTCGTGGGAGGGTTTGCGCTCGGAGCTGGCTCAGCGCTATCCGTTGCAGTTGATTGCCACCCACAGTCGTTACAGTTTCCATACTCACTGTGACGGCAAGAATTCCTCGGTCAACAGCGTCGAGGACCATCGCGCGCTGATTGGCGGGCACCGCTTCTGGCTACTGAGGCTCGGTCCGGCCGATGCGGCCATTCGAGGCATCGAACATCGCGACCTCGTCAAGGTGTACAACGACCGCGGCGCTGTGATCTGCGCGGCTGACGTCTCGGCGCTGGTCACTCCGGGAGTGGTCAAGTCGTACGAGGCGAGCGCCGAGTTTCAGATGATTGAAATAGATGGCGAGCGAGTCGAGATAGGCGGTTGCATGAACGTGCTCACCCCCGACCGGCCGCAAACCGCCGGGACCAGCAGTATGAGTCCGAACTCCTGCCTGGTGCAGGTCGAGAAGTGGCGAAGCGCCGAGACGTTCATGCTCGGTCGCGCAGCGTGAGGACTACAGAATGAGCAAGTTAAACCTGGTTATCAAAGTCGGGCGTTGCGAGAACTGCCAGAACTGCGTCATCGCCGCCCGGGACGAGCACGTCGGCAACGACTTCCCTGGTTATGCCGCGCCCGCCGCGGCCAGTGCCGACAGTCCCGTGCGCATCCTGCGCCGCGTTCAGGGCGACTCGCATATGGTCGAGACCACGTATCTGCCGGTCATGTGCAACCACTGCGACGAAGCCCCTTGCATGCGGGTGGGCGGCGATGCCGTTCGCAAACGCGCCGACGGCATCGTCATCATCGATCCGGACAAGGCGCGGGGCCGCAAGGACATCGTGAAGTCCTGCCCGTACAAGGCGATCGTCTGGAACGATGAGCTGCAACTGCCGCAGACCTGGATTTTCGATGCCCATCTGCTCGACCAGGGTTGGCCTGGGCCGCGTTGCCAGCAGTCATGTCCCACCGACGTCTTCGAGACCGTCAGGCTCGATGACGCAGCGATGGCCGAGAAGGCCCAGCGCGAGGGACTCAAGGTACTGCGGCCAAATCTGGGCACGAAGCCACGCGTGTGGTACAGCGGCCTCGAGCGTTGGGAAACCTGCTTCATTGGGGGAAGCGTCAGCGCCCGGATGGGAGACGTGGTCGAATGCGTCACGGATGCGGTCGTCGCACTTTACGTCGGCGATCAGAAGGTGGGCGAAACCGTGTCCGACCACTTCGGCGATTTCCGGTTCGACGGTCTCGCAAAGGACAGTGGCGGCTACCGGGTCGAGGTCCGTCACGCCCTCGGTAACGCGTGGCGCAAGTGCGAATTGGGCGAAAGCGTTTATCTGGGTGAGGTCAGTCTCGTCCAGTCCACTAATGACGCGGTGGTCGCATGATCGCGCAACGAAGCTGCTTTGCCTGAGACCGACAGGCCCCGTTAACCGGCGGACTAGCTGCGTAGGCAGTCGCCGGGCGACTCGAACGGAGCGCGCTATCGCTGGAACATATTCCAACGCGACGAGGGCGCTCTCGACATACTGCACCGATTCTTCACGAAAGGCGTTCTGGCGTTTCGTCTGAGCGTTTCGGTGCCTTTTTCCTCGATTCCGCCGTTCGCTGCGACGTCCCGTGTATCCAGCGCCCCTTGGTGGTGACCTTATTAAGCGTGTTGACAGATAAATCAGTATTGAGTCTAATGTCATTCAGGCGCGGACTGTGATGACCCATATCCGTTATTGACTGAACCATTTCGAAACGCGTCATCTGACACACCCGCCCATTGGCGACACCGCAGATGGCGGCCTGACCGGTACGCTATTACATGAAGCGCGAACGCCTGACACACTCACAGCGCAGAGAACAGACTCGGGAGTTCCTGTTTGAGGCTGCGCGGAAGATGTTCATTGAAAAGGGGCTGGCCGCAACAAGCGTGGAGGAAATCGCTGAGGCGGCTGGCTATACGCGCGGCGCGTTCTATTCGAATTTCGGCGGCAAACGGGAACTGCTGATCGAGCTACTACGACGCGATGACGATAGGGCGCTAGCGAATCTTCAGGGGATCATGAAGGAGGGTGGCACGGCCGAGGAAATGAAGGAGCGCGCCGTCGCGCACTACAGCAGATCTGTTCTTCAAAACGATTGCTTTCCACTTTGGGTCGAAGCCAAACTACTCGCGTGCCGAGATGCCGCGTTTCAGGAGCGCATGAGTGCGTTCCGGCACAAAAGGTTCGAACAGATTCGCGCGTATGTTGGCACGATTTCGGAGCGCAATAGCGGCCCGATGGTCCTGCCGACCGACGCTCTCGTGCTTGGCTTGATGAGCCTGTGCGATGGTGTGCAGTTTTCCGGAATGTGCGAACCGGAATTGATGAGCGACAAGATGATGCAAACAGTGCTTGCCGCATTTTTTTCATGTGTACTGTGGCGGTCTCCGAAAGAAATGCCGCTGGTCGATCATCGCGCGGGCGTGCACGACTGAGTCCGCCGGTCCGAGCGCCTCCGCGCGCGTACAGGATCCGCGACCAAGACCTGGCGCGATGAAGTCGAGCGACAACCGTCTGCGTGACGCGCTGTATCCTGCTCGCGTTTCGTTCGCCAGAGATAACCGCTCGGACAGCACTTCGGTTTCGAGCGGGCAATGCAAACAGTTATATGTTTTTCAAGCTGTTGAAGGATAAGGTCATGTATTACGAGCACACGAATTCCCGAAATACCGATGCCGGGAGCAGCACGAGTGACCCGAGCAAGTTTGATTCGGTCAAGAATCATGTCGTTGAGGCCACCGGTCCCAATGTGGCAAGGAACTGGGCATGGGCGCGATCTAGCGATTCTTATGACTGGATGGACTGGCACAGTCCATTCCTGCGGCAACTCCGTCTGAGTGACGACCGGGAACTGTAGCTCCGGCTCGTCGCCGTGTCCGCGCCTCACAGCTGACGCAGCCGTCGCGTACGAATGTTATTCGCACACTTGACGAACGCATAGATCCACACGTAACGAAAGCCTTTCGTACTGGGCAGCTTCGCATGACGCAAAGCCCACGCAAAGTCTAGGCTTGCAGCCCTTCGCCCACGAAATCGGGCTATGAATTGCGCGCGCTCTGGACACAACGGTTATCAGACATGGCGCTCAGTCGTCGCGCGGAAGCGAGGTATTTGTGTACGGACCGGTCGGGGAATTCAGTCAGAAGAGACAGTCTACAAGCCGCAGACTGTTGGGCGCATGCCGGCTAATGCTCAAGCGATGAGTGGTGGCTTTCTTCAATGTTGAGGATGCGTTGTCGTCTTGTATTTGCGGAGCAATCGTGAAGAGCAACGTATTGCGCGTGCCCGCGTCCCTGACGATGGATTCGACGATTGGAAGCAATAATGATGCGTTGACAACACGATGCACGTCGCTGACGCGACACACCGTCAGGGCATATCGTGGAGACAACCAGACCAGCATTTGTAAATTCCCTGTCGAGGAGGCTCATGCAAATAGACAACATTGCGCTCGCATGCTTGCTGGTTCTAGGACTGCTCTTGTTTGGCCTCGGATTGTCGATCTCGATGATGCGTTTTCGCAAAGGCACCAACACAGGCTGTGAGCCGGACCCGGCGGACCAGCTTTATAAGCTCGTGAGGGCGCACGCCAATACGGCCGAATACGCGCCGTTCCTCGCGTTGCTGTTTCTATATCATGGCGCGCGATCGCCTTCTGCGGCGACGTTGTCATTGATCATAGCGGCGACCGTGTGCCGCTGTCTGGTCGTCGTCGGACTAGTCACAGGGCCAACGATGGCGAAACCCAATCCTTTCCGATTCGTCGGCGCACTAGGCACCTACCTGACCGGCTTCGCGCTATGTGCGATGCTGCTGCGTTGAGATGCGACGAAGGCGAGATAACGGGAGCCGAAATCGATCGCTCGTCCAAGGGGCTACGAACCAAATGAAGCAGCTTTGCAAACGAACGCCAGCCAGCGTCTGTGGATGACGGGATAGTCAGCCTGATCGACGGCAAGCATACATGCAGCACTTGAAGCGATGAATGATCGCCTATTGGCTCGGCCAAACCCGTTTCCAGACGAATCACCGCAGGGTTTGCTCCTTGGAGCGGCTGTTCTAAATGGCTGGAGTTCGCCTATAGAGATGTTGCTCGCTTTGATTGTCGTTAGACCGATCTGAACCAAATTGGCTCGTGCTTTCAATCTCACGAATCCTGTCGTCTTAAGCCATGATCAGATGGAGGTGGCGGCGCCGGGAACAGCGCCGCCAGCTTTCTATGCGCCGTGCAACGCGGCGCGTCCGGTTTGCAGATAAGCCGACATCTCAGCCTCCGGCACCATCCCGCCGCCAGTCGCCCAAATGACGTGCGTCGCGTTGCGCATTGCTGCATCGTCGAGATTCATGCGGGCGCGATAGCCGTGGGCTTCCTTCGATACCCGCGCAAAACCCGGCGCGCCCGCAAGCGCGGACGGTTCCAGGCAAATGGCCTGTGTGTCCGCCATCAGCGCGAGAAGGGCGTACAACTCGCGGTCGTCGATCGTGTAGTAGCCGTCGATCATCCGCTGCATCGTGCGGCCGACGAAGCCCGACGGGCGACCGACCGCGAGGCCATCGGCGGCGGTCAGGTTGTCGATGCCGAAGTCCTGTACCGAGAGCTTCTCGTGCAAACCGGTGAGCACGCCCATCAACATGCATGGCGAGTGCGTCGGCTCGGCAAAGACGCAATGCACCGCATCGCCGAACGCGAGCTTCAAACCAAACGCGACGCCGCCCGGACCGCCGCCCACGCCGCACGGCAAATAGACGAAAAGCGGATGCTCCGCATCGACACGCACGTTCGCAGCATCGAGCTGGCGTTTGAGGCGTTCGCCCGCGACCGCGTAACCCAGAAACAGCGTCGTCGAATTCTCATCGTCGACGAAGTGACACAGCGGATCGTTCGACGCGAGACGTCGGCCGCTCTCGATCGCCTCGCCGTAGTCGCCCGCATATTCGATGACTGTCACGCCGTGCGCGCGCAAACGGTCCTTCTTCCATTGACGCGCATCGGCGGACATGTGCACGGTCGTTGTGAAGCCGAGCGTCGCGCTCGCGATGCCGATCGACATGCCGAGATTGCCTGTCGATCCTACCGCGATGCTGTGCTCGCGAAAGAGCGCGCGGCACGCATCGTTGGCGAGCACGCGGTAATCGTCGCCCTCTTTCAACAAGCCGTGGCGTATCGCGAGTTGCTCCGCATGAAAGAGCACTTCGTAAATGCCGCCGCGCGCCTTGATCGAACCGGAAATAGGCAGATGGCTATCCTGTTTGAGTAACAAGCGACGCGGCGCCTCGACCTCGTAGCGCCTGCTCAATGCATCCGCGAACAAGGGCACATCGGTCAACGGCGATTCGATGATGCCGCCCGCTTCGCGCACATCGTCGAAGGCTTGCGCGAGCAGCGGCGCAAACCGTTGCAGGCGTGCGCTCGCATCGGCGACATCCGATGCATCGAGCGGAATGTCGTCAATCGCATCGGCCAGCGGCGCGACGGCCGGGTTGAACCATTCGACGGGCTGAAGCTCCATGAGCTGTCGCAAGAGCGGATAGTCGCGAAGCCACGCGTCGAGCGGCTTGCCATACACGGAATCGATCATGTTCGGTCAGACGGCGGACGTGGAAGAGGAAGCGGAATTGTTCGAGGGCGCGACGGCATCGAGCACGGGCGGATGCGTGACGATGGACTTGAGATCGACATCGGTTGTGCGCAGTTTCGCGGCATCGGGGATCGGACGGCGCGTTTCATCGGACGATGCGAAGAGCGTTTCGAATGCGCGCGCTGCATCGAGCAAACCCAGATCGCCGCGGAACGCGCCAATCATCTGAAGCCCGAACGGCATGCCGCGATGATCGACGCCGCACGGCAAGGACAGGGCCGGGTTCGTCGCGAGCGTTACGACATAGGTCAGCGCAAGCCAACGATAGTAGTTTTCGAGCGCAACGCCGTTCACCGACTTCAGATACGGCTGCGTCCAGGGGAACGGAGACACGGGCGTGGTGGGTGACAGAATCAGATCGTAGCGGTCGAACAGCGTCTGGAAGCGGCGGAACAGGCGCGTTTGATTGCCGTGCGCGCGCACGCAATCGGCGAGTCCCATGCCGATGCCCATTTCGTAGTTCGCGCGCGGATTCGGCCCGAGCAGATCGGGACTGGTTTCATAGGCCTTTTGCAAGCCTGCGACGAAAGCTTCCGCGCGCAACACGTCGAAACAGCGATGCGCGCCTTCGAAATCGACTTCGACCGGCTCGCACACGGCGACATGGCCGCGCAGGAATTCGATCTTGCGGCGGAACACGGCGCGGATCTCGTCATCGACTTCACAGACACCGAAGTCTTCGGTGTAGCCGATGCGCAGCTTCGACAAATCGGTGAGCGCGCGCCCGTCCATCGTCGGATCCATCGCGAACGGATAGCCGAGCGGATCGCTGTCCGATAGCCCGACCGTCGCCGCGAGTTGCAGCCACGTGTCTTCGACGTTGCGTCCCATCGGCCCGACCACAGCAATCGGCGTCCAGCCCAACGGCTTGCGGTCGCTCGGCACGAGTCCAGGCGAGGTGCGCAATCCGACCACGCCGCACTTCGCCGCGGGAATGCGCAACGAGCCGCCCGTGTCGGAACCGCTTGCGAGCGGCACCATGTCGAGCGCAAGCGCGGCCGCCGATCCGCCCGACGATCCGCCGGCATTCAGACGCGGATCGAACGGATTGCCCGTCGCGCCCCAAACGGGATTGAAGCTGTTGGCACCAGCGCCCATTTCCGGCACATTCGTCTTGCCGACGACGATCGCGCCCGCCGCGCGCAAACGTCGCACGAGCGTGTTGTCGCGTGTGGGCACGTTCGCGCGATACAGCGGCGAGCCGTACGTCGTCAGAAGGCCCTCGGTCTCTTCGAGATCCTTGATGGCGATCGGCAGGCCGTGCAGCGGCCCGAGCGCGGCGCCGCGCGCCAACGCGGTATCGGCGGCGCGCGCTTCGAGACGAGCGCGCTCGAAGCTCGTTGCGGTGATCGCGTTGACATACGGATTGAGCGCTTCTATGCGCGCAATGCAGGCATCGAGCAATTCGACGGCGGAGATTTCGCGCGCTTGCAAGAGCGCACGCAGCGCGACGGCGCTATGACGCGTGAGTTCGTGACGGTCGGACATCGAGCGATCCTTTTGCAATGATACAAAGAGTGCGCTCAATGTAGACGACGAGAAATTGAGCGGCTAGTGATGTTTATCGAACGCTGGCTTCACTTTTGGACAACGCACGCCGGCGGCGTAAGTTCATCGCTCAAGCGCTCGACGAACGACTGCAGAAGCGGCGGCAATTCGCGCCGCGCGAGCGTTTGTATTTCGATGGCGCGTTCGCTCGTCGCGAACTCGGGCACAGGCAACGCGACCAGTTCGCCGGTCGCGAGACGCGGACGCACGAAGAGTTCGCCGCTGAACGTGACCGCGTCGCTTGCGAGCGTGAAGCCGAGCAGCGTTTCCAGCGTCGCGCTGCTGAGCACGCTCTTGCACGCTACGCCTTCGCGGCTGCAGTAGATGTCGATGAGCGTATGCAGCGTCGAATGAGCGCCGGGCAACGCGAGCGGATAGGCAAGCAATTCACGGAACGAAACCTGCGCCGACGATGCGAGCGGATGCGACGCTGCAACGATCGCGAATATGGGCGACGGCGCGGAGAACGCGACGTGAATGTCCTTCGCGGGACCAAAGCTGAAGGTCAGGCCGACATCGGCTCCGGCTTCGCGTACACGTTGCGTGACGCCCGCGGCGGTATCCACCACGACTTCAAACGACGCTGGCGCGACGGTGCGGCGGAAATCGGCCATTGCGCGCGGCAGGAACGCGGCCGCGAAACCTTCCGTGCATGCAATGCGAATCCTGCGGGCCGCCTCGCCGCGAAGCGCATCGATTTCGAGCGAAATCTGTTCGGCGTCCAGTTGCGAGCGTCGCGCGTATGCGGCGAGCATTTCTCCCGCTTTGCTCGGCACCATGCCGCGAGATTGCCGCACAAAAAGCGGCATGCCGAGTTCGCCTTCGAGCCGCGTGATCTGCCGGCTCACCGCCGACGGCACGACGTTCAGCCGATGCGCGGCGTCGGCGATGGAACCGGTATTGACGACTTCGAGAAAGTATCGGACAGCGGCTTCCTGAAGAATGCGGGCGTTCATGCTGGATCGATGTAGTGATGCGATCACGCTTCTTCAGCGGCTCCGAGACGGCGCGCATCGTTTTCGCTTGCGAGCCCGATCGACAAGCTCGTGACCGACGCAAGCGCCGTGGCCGCGATCAGGAAGCCGAACACGGCGTTGTAGTTGCCCGTCATGGACACGAGCAGACCAATGACCGCCGGCGCGACGAAACCTGCCACCTGGCCGCCGAAGTTCACCATGCCCGCACCCGTGCCGATCAACTTCTGCGGAAGGAACTTGGTGGGCAGCGCGAAGACGCCCGCGAATACGAAAGACTTGAAGAAATACACGATCGATTGATAGGCGATCACGCCCGTCACGGTTTCAGCCGTATACATCTCGTAGAGGAAAAAGCCGGAAATCACGCAGCACGCGGCCATCAGCCACTTCTCGCGGCCATCGAACCAGCGCGTGAGAATCCAGCCGCCGAGCGCCGTCGAAATGCTCGCGGCGACGAAGGGCAGCGGCGTCAACATGCCGACCGCTTTCAGATCGAGATGACGTTCGGTCAGCAGATACGCGGGCATCCATGCATCCAGACCTTTGTTGACGATGCCCATGCCGAACCACGTGAGCAGAATTTTCCACATCAGCGGCATCTTGAGGAGCGCGCGCGTCGCCGCACCGTCGATGCGTGTGGCCCGGCCCGACGCATCGCGCTTCTGATGCGTGTCCTTTACGGCGAACAGGTAGAACAGCGCGAACGCGACGCCCGCGATCCCCGCCACGACGAACGCATGACGCCAGCCCAGGTAGAGAATGAGCGGCGCGATCGCAAGCGGCGCGATAAAGCTGCCCACGTAGTTCGACGACATCAGCAATGCGGACATTTTCGGGCGATCGGCACGCGCGCACGATTCGGTGACGCCCTTGACCGCGGCGCCCGGATAACCGCCTTCGCCGAGACCAAAGATGAAGCGGATAGCGATCAGCGAGGCTAGCGACCATGCAAGACCCGTCATCAACGTGAACAGCGACCAGAACGCCACCGATACGACGATGACCTTTTTGCTGCCCCAGCGATCCGCGATCCAGCCGCCGGGTATCTGCATCGCGGCGTAGCTGATATAGAAGGTGCTCATGACGACACCGAGCGCCGCCGATCCGACGTGGAACTCCTTGCCGATGGCGACAAGCGACAGTGCAATCGCCGAGCGATCGATGTACGAAATGCAGTAGCCGAGATAGAGCAGCCCGAATACCGCGATACTCGCGCGCTTGCTTTTATTGGGGTCGATCATTGTGAGAATCTGTCGAGAGAGGAAAGATCGGGCCCGCTCCGGCCGTACCGAGCGCTCCCACTGCGACTAGTCGGACTGATGCTAGGTAGCCACAAATGCATCGGCAAGTGACATATTCCGAACGCTTGGTTTCCGAAAAATCACGCGTCGCGCGTTGATAAGGCACGGGAATGACAGCCACCTGAATGGGCCGGAAACGGGTTGGGATAAAGTATCGAGGCCTTGATGCCGTTATCAGATAGCGGGTAGGCGAATTACAAAAGGCACGCGGACCGGGGCCGGTCGCTACCTGATTTAATGCATGCAGAATGAGAGATGCATGGAGCGTTGATGAATATTGTTTCCGGACACCGACGCGACTGGGGGAAAGGTCAGAGCGATAACCAGACCACCGCTGTCGCAAATCCAGAGGCGGACCTGACTACGTCGATAGGGACGACAGCGCGGATAGATACGCTGCTTCAAGTCTCCCGCGATCGAATGCGCGGGCGGGACTGGGCGTGGTATCGCGCGGGAGACAAACTGCACCTGGCAGCACATTCCGGCGCCGATACGGTGTGGCCCGACGCCCTCGCGAACGACGCGTTAGCCCCGTTTTGCGAGTCGCGAGCACTGCATTGCTGGCCGACCGGAACTGGCGACAAAGCGCTGGGCTGGCTGCTCGCGCCGCTAAAGGACGCGAGCGACGAAGCGATCGCGGCATTCGCCAACACGTTGGGACTGCAACTGCTTGCGGACGCGCTCGTGCGCGCGCAACACACGCAGCGCGTGCTCCACGAAATTGCATACCTAGCCAGTTCGATCCGCGAGCGCTCCGCGTTCCTGCTTGCCGTTCACCGGCAACTGGCGACGATAATCGACGCAGAAAACTTTTATCTCGCGCTTTATGAGCCGGAAAGCAGGCGTATCACGTATCCGTATTATGTGGATGTGATCGACGTCGACGCGCTCGAATCCGAAAGCTATGACATGCTCGATCCGGATCGTTTGTCGCTGACCGCACAGGTCTTGACGACCGGACAACCGTTGTTGATCGACGCCGCCGGCATTCAGGAAGCGGAAGCGGCAGGCCGCTTCTATTGCGTTGGGGATCGCCCTGAATTCTGGATGGGCGCGCCGTTGAAGAACGCATCCGACGAAGTGTTCGGCATGCTTGCCATGCAGGTCTATGACGTATCGCGCATTTACAGCGCGGACGACAGGGCGCTGTTTCTCGTGGTCGCACGTCATGTTGCAATGGCCCTCGATCGCATTCTTCACCGAGCTAACCTTGAAAACATCGTAGCGCGCCGGACGTCGGAACTGTCGGAACTGAACGCCGCACTTCGGCAGGAGGTGGCCGAGCGAAAGCGGGCGGAACATCTGCAAAGTGCGCTTTTCAGTATTGCAGAGCTGTCGAGCGCGTCGGGGGACATGGTCGAGTTCTTCCGCAGTTTGCATCGCATTCTGGGCGAACTGCTATACGTGCACAACTTTTATATCGCGCTGTATGACGAAACGACAGCGACCGTTTCCTTCCCCTATTACGTCGATGAACTGGTTGACGAGCAGCCGGCTCCAAGGCGCTATAAACGCGGCTTCACGGAATACGTTATTTCGCAGCGTCGACCGTGTCTGTTCAATCGTACCGAGGCGGAGCGCCTGATTCGCGAAGGCAAGGTGGAACTCGACCACGACCATCTCAATCTGCGTTCATGGTTGGGTGTCCCGCTGTTCGAAGCCGGTAAGGTGCGGGGCATGCTTGCGGTGCAGAGCTACTCGACTGACGTTCAGTACACGTCCCGTGACCAGGAGTTGCTGACTTTCGTCTCGCGCCACATCGATACGGCATTGTCGCGACGAAGCGCCGCCGATGCACTGTATGCCGCGAACCTCGAACTGGAGGCGCGCGTGCAGGAACGCACTCGCGAACTCGATAGGGCAAACGCGCAACTGTTGCACGAGAACTTCCACGATTCATTAACCGGTTTGCCCAACCGCAGCCATCTGCTCGAGCGGCTGGGCGTGGAATGGATCCGGCATCTGGACTGCGGACGACGGTTGGTGGTGATGTTTCTCGATCTCGACCGCTTCAAGGTCGTCAACGACAGTCTCGGCCATCATTTCGGCGATCAGCTGCTGGTGTCGGCCGCGAAACGGCTGCGCGACTGCCTGAGCCGTAGCGACATGCTCGCGCGTCTCGGGGGAGACGAGTTTGCAATCCTGTCGCCCGACGCGTCGCTCGAAGCGGCAGTGGCTATCGCAGAGCGGATCTTGTCGGTGTTCGACTTGCCGTTTCATATCGACGACCACGTCGTTTTCTCGTCGTGCAGCATCGGCATCGTGACCGCCGAACATGAATTCCACAAGGAACCGGCCGACCTGTTGCGCGACGCCGACACGGCTATGTATCGTGCGAAAAACGGTGGCCGCGACAGTTACGTGGTGTTCAATCAGGAGTTGCGGCACGAGGTCTCCGACCGGATGCGGCGCGAAGGCGCGTTACGAAATGCGCTCAAACGCGACGACGAACTGATCCCGTTCTTCCAGCCGATCATCTGCACGATCACTGGCCGTCTAACCTCGCTCGAAGCGTTGGTACGCTGGCGGCAGGAAGATGGCCGCTTGCTCGCGCCCGGGGAATTCCTGCCGGCAATGGAAGGACTGCGGCTGATCGGCCGGCTCGATTTGTACATGCTCAATTGCGTCGCGGGAATTCTCGCGCAGCCTGCGCATGCCGGCTGGCCTCCCGTACATGTCAACTGTTCGAGCTACAGCATGACCCGCGCGGAGTTCGCCGACGACGTACTCGCGCTGCTGCAACAGCACGGCGTCGCGCCATCGCGCGTGCGTCTGGAATTGACTGAAGGTGCGTTGATCGCGGAGCCGGAAGTCGCCCGGCATACGATGCAGCACCTGACCGACAACGGCGTGTCGGTGGTGCTGGACGACTTCGGCACCGGATTTTCGTCGCTCAGCTACGTGCATCAGTATCATTTCAGTGCGCTGAAAGTCGACAAATCTTTTATCGTCGGCTTGACGTCGAGTCCGCGCACGTGCGCCATCGTCCGGGCGATCGTGCGGATGGCGGAGTCGCTCGGTCTGGGCGTGGTGGCTGAAGGTGTCGAAGATGCGGTGGCGCTGGCTGCATTGCGGGATATTGGCGCAACCCAGGCGCAAGGCTATTACATCGGCAGACCAATGCCGCTCGCCGAGCTGGCTGAGGCATTGAGTTCGGGCAAGGCAATGCAATGGCTCGTGCCCGATGAGCAGGAGGGTGCTCGACCTCCCCGGATACAGGGAGCCTCTTAAAGCCCTGACGCCTCCGTTGCCGAGACGCGTGATGTCACGGCGCTCGTCGGACACGAACGGGCCGTTGCACGCGGCAGCAGCGAATCTATTGGGTCTTCAACGCGCTGACTCGAGATGCGCGTTCACATGTTCCCGTCGCCCCGCCGCATAGCCGAACCACGCAGACACGACGCAGATGCCCGCGCATAAAGCAGCGAGACTGGAGAGCGAGCCGGTTGCGTGGAGCAGCGATCCGGCGATGAACGGCCCACATGACGCGATCAGATAGCCGATACCCTGAGCCATGCTGGAAAGTTGCGCGGCCACGTGCGAGTCGTACGAGCGCAAGCCGATGACGGTGAGCGCAAGCGTGAACGACGCGCCTTGCGCGGCGCCGAGAAGCAGCGCCCAGATCCACATGGTCGACGGAGGCCCGAAGAAACAGCCCATCAGACCCACGCCGGTCGACAGCAACGCGCTCACATTCACCGCGCGCTGATCCCGCAGCCGCGCCAGAAGAAATGGCAGCAGCAGCGACGACGCCGCCTGCGTGACCACGCTGAGCGACAGCATGAACCCGGCATCGACGGCGCTCATGCCGCGCGTGCGAAGAACCGTCGGCAGCCAGCCGAACACAATGTAGGCCAGCGACGATTGCGAACCCATAAATAGCGTGACTTTCCACGCGAGCGGATCTCGCCACAAACCGCGAACAATTTCCACGCGTCTTCCTGAGTGCGTCGACTTCGCAGGCAGTCGCGCGCCCCAGACCAGCGTCGCCAATGCGACGGGCAACGCCCACAGCGCCAATGCCCACGCCCACGCGTTGCCGCTCGCGCCGCCCAGCAGGTGTTCGACCGCATGGGCAGCCGGCACGGTGGCGGCCGCCGCGGCGGCGGCGCCCGCACACATTGCGGCGCTGTAGATTCCTGTCATCAGCGGGACGTGGTGCGGAAAGTCGCGCTTCACTACGCCTGGCAACAGCACGTTCATCAAGCCGATGGCAAAGCAGGCCACTATCTGGCCGAGATACAACACCTGCCACATAGGAACGACGCGCAACGCAGTGCCCAGCGTGAGCAGCACCAGTAGCGCAAGCAATGCGCGTTCACTGCCGAGGCGACGCGCGAGTGGTGGCGCGAGCGGCCCAAAGAGACCGAAGCATAGCGACGGCAATGTCGTCAGCACGCTAGCGCCGGTGCGCGAAAGGTTGGTGGCCCGCACCGCTTCGACCAGGATCGGACCCACGCTCGTGATCGGCGTGCGCAGCGAAAAGGCGATCAAGGCGAGGCTCGCCGCGAGAGCAATGCTGCGAGCGCGCGAATCGTGTGGATCGTGAGGCGCGATGGCGTCCGCGACCGGGCGTTCGGTCTTGCCGCGGTCGGCCGGCGCAGCCGATGTACCGGCCGCCGCGGGCTCAGCATTCGAAGACGTTTTGGGGGCTTTCATCGATGACTGTGCGTTATACGGGTCGGCCAAAGCGACCCTTCTTCGTCTGGCATTGTATTCGGCGAAAGCTATGTCGAGCCGGGATCCCTTGATCGTTTCAAACTTATCGTTGCACCAATGCAATGATGAACGTTCGTCGGGTTAGCCGATGTGAACTGCGCCGGCGCATCACTTCGGCCATCGCCACGACGGATCGGAAAGGTGTTCGGCGAAGTAGTCGGACAGCGCGCTCACTTTCGCAGGACGGGCGCGCGCCGACGGCGTGACGAAGTAAAGGCCGCCCTTCGTCAAAGACCAGTCGGTGAGGATCGCTTCCAGACGGCCATCGGCCAGATATTCGCCGGCGATAAATTCGGGCAGTTCGGCAATCGCCAGACCATCGAGCAGCGTGGGCAACAGCGCATCGGAGTTCGTCACGCGCAGTGGACCTGTAGGCAAGACCGGTTCCTCCTCGCCCGCGTCGTTCGTGAAGCGCCACACATCGCTGCGCGCGCGATACGCATATGAGAGGCACGGCCGGTCCACCAGTTCGCGCGGATGCGTAGGCCGTCCCTCACGCTTCAGATAGTCCGGTGACGCGACGACGTATTGCGTTACCGCGCACAGCCGTCGCGCTACCAGCGACGAATCGGGCAGTGCGGCAATACGCAGCGCGGCGTCGAAGCCGTCAGCGACCAGGTCGACCGGCGCATCGGACAGATGCAGGTCGATCGACACCACCGGAAAAGCGCGAAAGAAAGCCGGCAGCAGTGGCGCGACCCAGCGCAGCCCGAACGACATCGGCACAGCGAGGCGCACGAGCCCGCGCGGCTGCACTGACATCTCGCGTGCGGCACTTTCCGCTTCCTCGGCCTGCCGGTAAATCTCGCCGGCTTTCTCGCAGATCGTCCGGCCGAACTCGGTGAGCGCTAGCTGGCGCGATGTGCGATTGAAAAGCCGCGCGCCCAGCCGGTCTTCCAGGCGGGCGACGCCGCGCGAGACAGTCGCCACCGACACGCCCACTGCGCGCGCCGCAGCCGCGAACGATCCTTCCTCGGCGACCTTCGCGAACATCGCCAGTCCTTCGAAATCAGGCAGCTTCGCCATTTCGCCTCATCGTTTCATTTATGCAACGTTGGATTGCAATCAATTCTATTTCGAAAAAGCGGACGCGTCGATATTCTCCTTACATCGCAGCACGCAACACCGAACGCAGTTTCCCAACGCAGTCATCCACTTATCGATTTGAAGGAGAAACACCATGGCACGCAAACTCGACAACAAGATCGCACTGGTCACGGGCGCAACCAGCGGCATCGGCCTCGCCACTGCTCACCGCTTTGCAGCAGAAGGCGCGCACGTGTACATCACCGGTCGCCGTCAGACCGAACTCGACGCCGCAGTGAAGGGGATTCGCGAAGCCGGCGGCAACGCGACCGGCGTACGCGTCGATTCTGCGAAGCTCGATGAGCTCGACGCGCTGTACGCGCAGATCAAGGAAGAACAGGGGCGCCTCGACGTGCTGTTCGCCAATGCTGGCGGCGGTTCGATGCTGCCGTTGGGCGGCATCACCGAAGAACACTTCGACGACACCTTCAACCGCAACGTCAAGGGCGTGCTGTTCACGGTGCAAAAAGCGCTGCCGCTGCTCGCAGAAGGCGCCTCGGTGATCCTCGCCGGTTCGACGGCTGGCAGCGCGGGCACGGCCGCATTCAGCGTGTATTCGGCGTCGAAGGCCGCGGTGCGCGCCTTTGCGCGTAGCTGGATCCTCGATCTCAAGGACCGCCGCATCCGCGTCAACACGATCAGCCCGGGCGCAACCCGCACGCCGGGCCTGCTCGACCTCGCCGGTCCGGACGCAGCCCAGCAACAAGGCCTGGCCGATTACCTGGCTGCCCAGATCCCGATGGGACGCCTCGGCGAGCCCGGCGAGATCGCGAGCGCGGCGCTGTTCCTCGCCTCGGACGACGCGAGCTTCGTGAACGGCGCCGAGCTGTTCGTCGACGGCGGCCAGCAGCAGGTCTAAGCGCAACCTGGGCACGCGAGGGCGCGTCTGGTGCGGTCTTCGACGACTGCACCGGCGCCCGCGCGCGTCCGCGCGTTTCAACTCGGGCACATCATGATCGAACATCGTCCTTTTCTATCGCTCGATGTAATCAGGCGCGACTGGCTGGATGCGCGGCTGCATTTCCGCTTTGGCGAGTTCGGACGCGCCGACCATGTGCCGCTCGGCGCGCTCTACGTTTGGAACGACGATGAGTTCGCGCCACACTCGGGCTTCGGTCTGCATGCTCACCGCGAAGTCGAGATCGTGACGTGGGTGCGTTCAGGTGCAATCACGCACGAAGACGACGCTGGCAATCGAGCGCGCCTGGTTGCCGACTCCGTGCAGGCTATGAGCGCGGGCTGCGCGGTACATCACGCCGAACGCAACGAGGAAAGTTTGCCGGCGCGGCTGTTTCAGATCTCGTTGCACCCGCGCACACCGGGCGGCACGCCGCGTTGGGCGACGCGTGTCTGTTCGCGCGAATGTCGCGAAGGCCGCTTCGTCACGCTGGCGAGCGGCGATCCAGACGACGTGCGTGCAGGCGCGTTGCCTATCAATGCGGATGCCCGCGTGCGCATCGCGACGATACGCGAAGGCGCGACGCTGCATCACGTGTTGCGACCGCCAGGCCACGCGTATGTGGTTGCCGATCACGGTCGGCTCGACGTGGGACAGGTCCGGCTCGCGCCACGCGATGGAGTCGTGGTTACCAATGAATCGCAGCTTACGATGACAGCGCGAGACGACACCGACATCGTGATGGTCGAACTGGTTGGCTAACGACGCCTTCGCGATGTGCCCGGTTGATGTGAAGCGTGATTTGCCTATAGGCGGAACGGTAGTTCCGGTGCTCCCGCCATGCCGGTTGAAGTTATAGGGCCTTGATGTACTGATTACTCGATCGGGGTGGTCAGGGCCTTATCGTTGCTGTCCACCACGAACACGGCCAGCAACTTTGCGGGCCTGGTCTTGCTTGCATTGCGGCTGACACGGTGAACTGCGCCCGGCTCCTCGAAGAAACTTTCGCCGGCATGGTAGACCCGCTTCGGGCCGTCGTCGACTTGCGACTCGATGGCTCCCGACACGACGTATGCATAGATGAAAGCCGACTTCGCATGCTCGTGTGCGCGCGACGCTGCTGCGGGTGCATAGTCGACAACCACCGCGGTCAACGACTTGCCAGGGATGTTGGGAATCGCGTGCTGGAAGTTCGGCGTGACGGTTTCAGCCGTGCCATGCGCGGTGGCAGGTATGGCAGTGGAAAGAGCAATGCCTGCGGCGACAGCACCAACGACAAATCGGATGTTCATGACGTGGTATCTCCTTGGTGTCCTCACATTGTGGGTCCGGGCTGGACCATAAGAAAGAACCAAGAATGAACATTCGTTATGTACCATCAAGCGGTCAGCAAGCCGCATTGCCGGCGGCCTAGCTACCTTTGCGAACCACTTCCATCAGTCGGCGACAGTCTTCGACCACCCTGCGTTCATCCAGGTTGGTCACGCTCAGCAGTAAGCCCTGTGGGCGAGGCGAGTGCAGATACCACGGCGACAGAGGCGCAGGCGCCAAGCGGGATTGCAACGCTCGCATGGCGATATCTACGTCAGATGCAGAGTGGGGAAGCGTCGTCACGATGGCCGTACCGGCAGCCGCACGAACTTTTATCGAGTCCGATGCCAACTCGTTCAGACAACGAAGCAGGCTATCGCGTCGCGTGGCATAAAGACGCTTCATACGCCGAAGGTGCCGAAGATAGTGCCCGTCGCGCAGAAATTCTGCCACGGCGTGCTGCACGAACGACGCCGGTGCGGGCATCAGGCACGCTGCGATCTCGCCAAAGCGGTGGGCCATTTCAAGCGGGACCACCAGAAAGCCGAGTCGGAGCGCGGGGCTGATAGTCTTGCTGAAGCTGCCAATATGCAGCACGCGTCCGTCTGGATCGAGTGATGCAAGGGCCGGCGCTGCGCGGCCCTTCAACTGGAGCTCACTCAGGTAATCGTCTTCAATGATCCAGGTGTCGTTTTGTCGAGCCCATGCGAGCAGCGCGAGCCGCCGGGGGAGCGACATCGCCATCCCGAGGGGTGCCTGCTGGCCCGGTGTCACGACTGCCAGGGCGGCGTCAGCCGAACTCCGAATGCCCGAGTCCACGTCGAGCCCGTCCGCATCGACTGGAATGGCTCTCACAGTCATTCCAGCTAAATCGAGCGCGGTACGCGTGAGCGGAAAACCGGGATCTTCCATCCATGCTTCTTTGCCTTCGACACCGAGCCCCCGGATTGCGAGGCCGAGTGCAGCCGAGAATCCCGCAGTGACAAGAACCTGAGATGGACTGCATCGCAAGCCCCGTGCAACGCCAAGATAGGCTGCGATCTCCTTTCGGAAGTCAGGATCGCCACGCGGATCAGGGTAGCCGACATGAGCAACCGCAGCCCGCCGCGCCGCGCGCGTGAGTACGCGCGACCATAGCTTGAAAGGAAAGGCGTCCTCAGAAGGCACACCCATTTGAAACGCCAAAGGAGCCGCTCCGAATTCATGGAACAGATCGGGAAACGGCGGCGCTTCCGGTGACCGAGCGGGCGTTGCGGGCGGGGGTGGACGCTCAGCTACCCGGGTTCCGGCCGCCCCACAAGCGACCGCGAACTGCTCATCGATCAGACGCTCATAGGCCACACGCACCGTGCCGCGCGAGACGCCGATCTGCGCGGCCAGATCTACCCACGATGGCAGCCTTGCGCCGGCGGCAAGCTGCCCTGTCTCTATCGCGTGTCGAATCGCACCGTAGATTTGTGCGGACAGCGATGTGCTCGCGGAGCGATCGAGGCCAATTGGGAGCGTCGTCATAGCCGTCAATGGTACATCCAGAATCGTCAATCTTGGGTCTGTATTGTGGCCTGATAGGAGCGTAACTTCCTCCATATAAAGCGGCTGATCAATTGCAATCTAATTGGAGTACGCAGTGGAGTGCGGGCGAGCGATAGGCACCAGCCGTCGCCGACTGTCCGTAAATGCAGGATCAGATGAATGGAGAAGAGTGATGCAGACGAACGAAATATCTAGCGTGAAGATACCCGACAGCAAATTGGCGCGTGAGGTCACCGAGCTTATTCGGGACACGGAAAATGAATTGCTGTTCACGCACTCCTCCCGCGTGTACTTCTGGGGTGCTTTGCTCGGGGAACGAAAAGGCGTGTTCTTCGATCCGGAGTTGCTTTACGTCGCCGCTATGTTCCACGACATTGGCCTCACGTCGATCTATCAGGAGAGCCAGCTTCGCTTCGAAGTGGACGGCGCGAACGCCGCGCGGGATTTTCTGCGAAGCCGCCACATCGCCGAGGCGGACATTGACAAGGTCTGGAATGCAGTTGCTTTGCACACGACTCCTGGCATCCCGGAACACATGCACGGAGAAATTGCCTTGTTGCAGGCAGGAGCAGGAATGGACGTGGCGGGGCGCGGCTTTGAGGAATTTACCGACGAACAACGCGACGCGGTGATTGCTGCGTATCCCCGCGATCCCGGCTTTGCAAACAAGATCATCGATGCTTTCTATCACGGTATGAAGCATCGCCCCGGCAGCACGTTCGGTACCTTCAACGATGATTTCCTCGCCTACAAGGATCCGGATTTCGTGCGAACGAACGTTTGCAGCATCATCCTCAGTTCGAAGTGGGAACAGCGAACTGCCCGCTGAACGCTGCATTTCCGAATGCCCGGTTGTCGTCCACTCATCCCAATCCGGACCCTGCATGCCGTATGAAATGCGCAGGGTCCGAGAAGGATTCCTGTAGTGCCTCGCGTATAGGCACGGCCAGCAGTCGTGTGCTGGTTCCGGTTCAGTTAAGTTCTTTGGAAGAAGGAGAAGATCATGAAGGCCGGCAGTATCGTTGCTGCAGTTTGCGCCGCCCTCGCTCTCGCGTTTGGGGGAATTATCCTGGCCCCCGACGCGCACGCGCAAACGCAGCCCACGTTCAATCAACCCACGGCGAACGCCGGCGATGAGGTTCCTGGCGTAAAAGTCCCCGACAGCAAATTGGCGCGCGACGCAGCGCAAATCATTCGCGATTCGGAGGGCGATTTTCTGTTTCAGCACTCCACGCGCGTCTATTATTGGGCTGCCCTGGCAGGAAAGCGCAAGGGCCTCGCTTTCGACCCGGAACTTCTTTACGTTGCGGCTATGTTCCACGATTTCGGCCTGACGGCAGGTTATGGGCAAAGCCACTTGCGTTATGAAGTGGATGGCGCGAACGCGGCACGCGATTTTTTGCGGAGTCACGGCATTTCCGAGGCTGATAGCCAGATGGTCTGGCTTGCAATTGCATTGCACACGACCAATGGAATTTCCGCGCATCTGTTCCCGATGGCCGCACTCGTTGCCGAAGGCGCCAACATGGATCTTGTGGGCGCAGGCTATGACGACTTCACAGCCGCGCAGCGGAACGCCGTCGAGGCGGCTCATCCGCATCCGCCGCAATTCGCGGAAGACTTTATGCAGGCTCTCTACGAGAGCCTCAAGCATCGTCCGGAGACCACGCAGGGAACGGGTCTGGCTGATGTCATGGCCTACAAGGACCCGGAGTTCGTCCGCAGAGACTTCAGCAAGCTGATGCGCAACTCGCATTGGGCTACCGGGAAGTGACCGGTCCACATAGCAGCGGTGCTGTGCGCCGAAGCACGACGCGATTTCATGGCATCATCGTATGCACCTTCCCACCACCGCAGGAGCGCATGCCATGGCCACATATATCGTCTTCACAAAAGAAAGCACGCAGGATCAGCAGGAACTCGACATCTACCAAAGCAAGGTCGGCGAGACCTTCAAAGGCCATCCCGTCAAGATCCTCGCTGCCTACGGGCCTCAACAGGTTCTTGAAGGCGAAGCGCCAGAGGGTGTCGTGATCGTGGAGTTTCCGTCGACTGCAGAAGCGCGTGCCTGGTACGACGGGCCGGCCTATCAGGAAGTCGCGCAGCACCGGTTCAAAGGCGCGCGCTATCGCGCCGTTCTCGTTGAAGGCGTGTGACGGAAGGCGGCGATGCAAGGCCCGTGGAATTGAGCGGGCCCCCGCCGGCGACCGACGCGGGCGGTAAGCGTCTCGGTGCTGTTGGTAAGCTCGCATCGCGCGTCGCCTGTGGAAGTTGGCTGAAAGCGCATTGGTGGGCGGGCTGATCGGAGCAATGAGATCGACGTGCCGCGAGCCGCAGTTCCTCTTCGCCGCAGGACGGAATCGCCGGTAGCGCAATAATTGAAACATTGATGTGCAGCATTGAGCTTGGAGATATCTGACAATGCAGATATATTGCGTTCCAAGCGAGGGAACAACAGATGAACCATTACACGAGCGAGAATTTCAGCGTAACCGAGAGCGTGGGCTTTGCCATCAACAAGGCGCGCAACCTTCTGGTGACAGAGATAGACGCAGAACTCAAGGATCTGGACATCACGGCCCAGCAAATGGGCATTCTTCTGTCCATGCACCAGGCGATCGCGAACACTCCGTTCGAACTGTCCACGTTGCTCGGTATAGACACCGGCCTGATGACGCGCATGCTCGACAAGCTCGAAACGAAGGGTTTGCTACAGCGCTCCCGCAGTCTGGAAGATCGCCGTGTCGTAAATCTGAAGCTCACGAAAAAAGGCGAAGCCGTGGCGAGCCGTCTGCCCGACATGGTGCCGGTCGTGCTCAACAGACGGCTGAAGAAATTCACCAAGGCCGAATTCCATGAGCTGCGCCGTCTGCTGTTCAAGTTTCTCGAAGATTGAGCGAATCGTTCGCGCAAATTTTTTTGTCCGTATATCTGACAGGTCAGAAGATGAATAGACAGTTAAATCGACGAGTGATCGGATCGCGAATTGCGAAGTCCGGCATGACGGTGATTTTCGCGGCGGTGCTATCGGCCTGCGCGAACTATGCAGGCATCTCGAGCGACAAGCAGATTGCTGCGCCGCAGACCTATGCGACGCAGCAAAGCATTCCGGCGGACAACGGGCAGTGGCCCGCGGTCGACTGGGCCGATCAGTTCGGCGACTCCCAACTGAAGGCGCTGCTCGATGAAGCATTGAAAGGCAATCCGTCGATCGAACAGGCGCGCGCACGCGTCGCCGCCGCCGCTGCTTACAGCGAGACGGCGAAGGCGAGCACGATGCCGCAAGTCGGGGCGACCTATTCGTTCACACGGCAGCAGTATTCGAGCACGGCGCTCGTGCCGCCTCCGTACGGCGGGTCATGGCAATCAGAGAACAAGGGCTTGCTGTCCGCATCGTATGACCTCGATTTGTGGGGCAAGAATCGCGAAGCACTGAAAGCCTCGGTGTCGCAGTTGCAAGCAAGCAAGGCCGATGCGGAAGTCGTCAGACTCTCGCTGACATCTGCCACGGCGCGTGCGTATAACCAGCTGGCGCGTCTATATGCGCTGCGCGACATCGCGCAGCAGGAAGTGACGCAGCGCGAGCAGATAGACCGCATCACCGCCGGCCGGATTGCAACCGGACTCGATACGCAGGTGGAGCGCAAGACCGCGCAGGCGAACCTTGCTAGCAGCCGGGCCGCGTTGGCGTCGCTGGACGGCAGCATTCTCAGCACGCGATATCAACTCGCCGCATTGCTCGGTGCAGGACCTGACCGAGGTCTTGCGATTGCCCGTCCCGCGCTGGGTATCGGCGACGAAGTGCGTCTGCCGGCCAACCTTCCCGCCGACCTCGTGAGCCGGCGTCCGGATCTGGTCGCCGCGAAATGGCGAGTCGACGCGCTCATGCACGATGTGAAGGAAGCCAAGGCCGAGTTCTATCCCGACATCAACCTGAGTGCTGCTATCGGCCTTGACGCGTTCGGCTTTGGCCGCTTCCTCAACGCGGCGAGCCGCACGGCATCGGTGGGGCCGGCGATCCATCTGCCGATTTTCGACGGCGGCCAGTTGCGGGCGCAACTTAAAGGCCGCTATGCCGATTTCGACTACGCCGTCGCGGCTTATAACCAGACGCTCGTCACGGCACTGTCCGAAGTTGCCACTCAACTCGCGCAAATCCGTTCCACCGACCAACAGCTCAGCGATGCGTTAGCTGCGCAGGAAGCCGCCCGCAGTGCCGATCAACTGGCGCTCGTCCAATACAAGGCGGGACTCGCGAATCAGCTCACGGTGCTGAACGCCGACACCACGGCGTTGGGCGCCGACCAGCAGGTCGCGAATCTGAAGATGAACCGGCGCGATCAGCAGATCGCCTTGGCAGCGGCGCTTGGCGGCGGCTATTCCGACCATGCCGATGCCGCTGCGCAGAGTGCCGGTGCGGCACCTGCAGTCAAACTCAATCCAGTCGTCGCCGTGCGTTGAGCGCGACGTATTTCAGATCCTGTCAGGAGCCACAAAATGAGCGATACGATTAACGCCGACCGAGCGAAGGCGGACGCAGACCAACCTCAACAAACGCAAACGCCCACCCGGCGCAAGCTGCTGCTCGCGCTGCTGGGCGCCGCGATAGTGGTAGCCGGCACAGCTTATGGCGTGTATTACGTGACGACCGGTCAATATCATGAGGCGACCGACGATGCGTACGTCAGCGGCAATCTCGTGCAACTGACGCCGCAGGTCAGCGGCACCGTCGTTGCAGTGAACGCGGACGATACGCAGATCGTCAAGCAAGGTGTTCCGCTCGTGACGCTCGACAACGCGGACGCCAAAGACGCGCTTGCCAATGCTGAAGCTACGCTTGGGCAGACCGTGCGGCAAGTCAGCGGTCTGTACGTGAACAACGACTATTACGCAGCAACAGTCGCGCAGCGCGAGTCCGATCTCGCGCGCGCCGTCAATGATCTGAAACGACGTCAGGCGGTCGCGGAAACCGGCGCGGTGTCGGGCGAGGACGTGGCCCACGCGCGTGATGCGGTCAGCGCCGCGCAAGCCGCGCTCGACGCCGCGCGCCAGCAGGCCGAAGCAAACCATGCACTGACCGACCGCACGTCGATCGAACAGCATCCGAACGTTCTGGCGGCGTCTTCGAAAGTACGCGACGCCTATCTGAACTACGCGCGCAACACGTTGCCTGCTCCGGTCACCGGCTATGTGGCACGCCGTTCTGTACAGGTCGGTCAACGAGTCGCGCCAGGCACGCCATTGATGGCTATCGTGCCGCTCAACGAAGTGTGGGTCGATGCGAACTTCAAGGAGAGCCAACTCAAGCGCATGCGTATCGGCCAGCCGGTCACGCTTTCCGCCGACTTGTACGGCTCGGGTGTCAAATACCACGGCCGCGTGGTCGGCTTCTCTGCAGGAACGGGGGCCGCGTTCGCCGTGCTGCCCGCCCAGAATGCGACCGGCAACTGGATCAAGGTCGTGCAGCGTCTGCCCGCGCGTGTCCAGCTCGACCAGAAGGAACTGGACGCGCATCCGCTGCGAATTGGATTGTCGATGCAGGTCGAAGTCGAAACTCGCGACCAGTCGGGAACTCAACTCGGCGCCGCGGTGAATACTGCTTATCGCACCGATGTATTTGCCCAGTACGGCGCAGATGCAGATGCGGAGATCGCCCGGATCATCGCGCAAAACATGCCGATGGCGCGCACGGCCGCAACGGCTGGGGTGCAAAAGAACCCGACGCGCAAAGCGGGCTGAACACGCGACCATTTTTTTTGTGCAGTTAGCTGACTGGTCAGATAATAGTGACCTTCAACAGGTGATGAAATGAATCAATCGACGCGACCTGCAACGCTTGCGCCTTTGACGGGCGGCAAGCTTGTGCTCGCAACGCTCGCTGTGGCGCTGGCCACTTTCATGAATGTGCTCGACTCCTCGATTGCGAACGTGGCCATCCCGACGATCGCAGGCAACCTTGGCGTATCGGTCGATGAAGGCACATGGGTCATTACGCTCTTCGCCGCAGCCAATGCAATTTCAATCCCGTTGACGGGTTGGCTCACGCAGCGTGTCGGGCAGATCAAGCTGTTCGTATGGGCGATATTGTTGTTTGTCGTGTCCTCATGGTTATGTGGAATAGCACCGAACCTGCCGGTTCTGCTTGCCGCGCGCATTTTGCAAGGCGCGGTTGCGGGCCCGTTGATTCCGCTTTCGCAAGCCATTCTGCTGGGCTCGTATCCGAAGGAGAAGAGTTCGCATGCGTTGGCGCTGTGGGCAATGACGGCGACTGTCGGCCCCATTGCGGGGCCTGCGCTCGGTGGCTGGATTACGGACAGCTATTCGTGGTCGTGGATCTTCTACATCAACATTCCGGTGGGGCTTTTTGCTGCAGGTGTGACATGGGCGATCTACCGAACGCGCGAGACCCCAACGAAGCGTTTGCCGATCGACAAGATAGGGCTGATCTCGCTGATCGCGTGGGTCGGCTCGTTGCAGATCATGCTCGACAAGGGTAAGGACCTCGACTGGTTCAATTCGCCGGTAATCGTCGCATTGACTGTGTTTGCAGGAATCAGCTTTGCTTTCTTCGTGATCTGGGAGCTGACCGAGAAGAATCCGATCATCGATTTGAGGCTGTTCGGCGGCCGCAATTTTCTGGGCGGCACGATTGCGATTTCAGTTGCGTATGCGGTGTTTTTCTCCAACCTCGTCTTGCTCCCGCAGTGGATGCAGGGTTACCTGAACTACCGGTCAGTCGATGCAGGTCTCGTCACGGCGCCGCTCGGCATATTCGCCGTGATCCTTGCCCCTGTGATGGCGAAGATCATGCCGCGTTCGGATGCACGCGTGCTCGCAACGTTGGCCTTTATCGGCTTTGCAGCCGTGTTCTTCATGCGCTCGCACTACACGACCGGCGTGGATACGTGGACGCTCGTATTGCCCACCTTGTTGCAGGGCATACCGACTGCATTGTTCTTCGTGCCGCTGACAGCAATCATCCTTTCCGGCCTCGCGCCCGAGAGAATTCCTGCCGCTGCCGGCTTGTCCAATTTCGTGCGGGTGTTTGCAGGCGCAGTGGGAACGTCTCTCGCCGCGACCGGCTGGAACGATCGCACCATCTTGCATCACGCGAGACTGGCTGAGCAGACCGGCATCACCAACCCTGTATTCACCGCGGCACTGGATTCGGCGCAAGCTGCGTTGGGAGGAAGCCAGTCTCAAGCCATGGCTTTCTTCGAACACTCGATGAACACCCAGGCCGCCATGCTCGGGCTCAACGATATTTTCTGGCTGTCGGCGGTGATCTTCGTAGTGATCATTCCGTTGATCTGGGTGACGAAGCCGGGCAAGACGAATGCCGCAGCGGCTGGCGCAGCGGGGCACTAAGAACGGGCACGCCGGC
Organism: Paraburkholderia kirstenboschensis; assembly: GCF_904848585.1. GTDB lineage: Bacteria > Pseudomonadota > Gammaproteobacteria > Burkholderiales > Burkholderiaceae > Paraburkholderia > Paraburkholderia kirstenboschensis. Next base: position 387,083 of record NZ_CAJHCR010000005.1, on the reverse strand, counting down.
GCTGCCATTCGGCGTGCCTAAGTCGAAGAACTTCTCGCCAGGCACTTCTGTCCAAATGACGTGGGCTGGAGTCCGTCATGAAGCCGTTCTGCGTTGCTGCTACTGCCGTTGTTGCCGCCGCCGTCACTATGCCGCTGGGCGGCTGTTCGTCGGCGTGGCCGCCGCCCGCCCAGCCGGTCGCCCAACACGTTTCGCCCGCCAACGAAACCCGCGCCTCGCCCGCTTATCAGGGCGCAAAGCCAGCCGCGCCAACCGCGCCGGCGACGAGGCCGCCGGCGCTGAGTGTCGGTGTCACCGATCCCAACACACAGTTGATTCTTCCCTGGTTTCTCGCTGACATCGTCAATGCGGTCAATACGCGTCAGTCGTTCGGCGACTTAATGCACACGATGAAGAACGGGCTTTGATAAGCCGTTGGTCGATTGCAGATTTGGCCAGCGCAAAATGCGGGCGCTGCGACCGGAATTGCCGCGCGCCGCCTGTTCTTTTGGAGTGAATCGGCCGCAGCAGTTCATCTCCTGCCGTCACACAATGGCGACTCCGCATTCCTTGAACGCCTCGCGCAATCCCAACTGCGGGTACGCACGCTCCAACGTGCGTAAATCGGCGCGCATTTCCTCGACGATCCAGTCGCGCACATTCGCGACGATGGGTCGCAAAGGCCGGTTCGCGGGCGACACCAGACAGCAGCGCCGGTTCGTTACGAGGACTTCTTCTTCGGCGGGGACGAGTGCGCGCTGCGACAGCCAGTGCGACACCACGTTCAGCCAGCCAAGCGCGATGCCCTGACCGAGCAGCGCCGCCTGCACGACGATCGCGTAGTCGTTGAAGCTGAGCATGCTCGCCACGCGCCGGCCGTGCTGTTCGAACGCTCCAAAGCGGTGGTGCCAGCCGCGCTCCTCGTCGTCCATCACGATGACGATGTCGCCGTGCTCACGGCCAGCGTCCGTTTGCGCCGTTTCCTGATAGCGCGGATTGCACACGGGCAACAGCGTTTCGGGCATAACAAGCACGCTGTTTTCGTCGATGTCACCGGCGTGCATGAAGCGCATGCCCAGATCGACATCGACGAGCGGGCCGCCAATGCGCCCGGAGATGAGCTGAAACCGCAAATCGATTGAGGGAAACGCTTCGTTCAGGCGGCTCATTCGCGGCATCAGCCAGTGCGTCGTAAAGCCCGTGGATACGGACAGCGTGACGGATTCCACGCCCGTGGCACGCGCCTCGATTTCTCGTATCGCGCTTTCAATGCCGTTGAATCCTTCGGAGATCTTGGTGTACAGAATCCGCCCGCTCTCAGTCAGCTCGATGCCGCCGCGCACCCGCTCGAACAGGCGCACTCCGATGTGGTCTTCCATGCGCGCGAGCATGCGGCTCACGGCGGGCTGGCTCACATAGAGTTCCTGCGCGGCACGCGTGAAGTTGCCGCACCGCGCGGCAGCTTCGAAGACGAACAGCGCATTCGCGCTCGGCAATTTTTTGCGTAGATTCGGCATGACTTGATGTTATGCCCGATCCAACAATTTGGGAATTGCCGCCAAAAAGTTTGACACCTATATTTTCCCTAATGCAGGCCCTTCAGCGAGAGCAAACGCAATGGACGCACGAGCGAAAACAGGAGTCTCCATCCGGTCAGCAGCGAAGCGCTATGGTCCCGTGATCGCGCTGGACGACGTCTCGCTCGACATCGAGCCAGGCGAGTTCGTGTCGCTGCTCGGGCCGTCCGGGTCGGGCAAGACAACGCTACTCGGCATCCTCGGCGGCTTCGTTCAACCGAGTTCGGGCTCCGTCTGGGTCGGCGAGCGGGACATTACATTTGCGCCGCCGCACAAACGCAACATCGGCATCGTGTTCCAGAACTACGCGCTCTTTCCGCACATGACGGTGGGCGAGAACGTCGCATTTCCGCTGCGCGCGCGCCGCGATCCGAAAGCGGGCTGGGCGGCGAAAGTGGCCGACGCACTCGCGATGGTCGAACTGAGCGGCTATGAATCGCGCGACATCAGCCAGCTTTCCGGCGGTCAACGTCAGCGCGTTGCGCTCGCAAGGGCGATGGTCTTCGAGCCGCAACTGATCCTGATGGACGAGCCGCTTTCCGCGCTCGACAAGCAACTTCGCGAAACCATGCAAATCGAGTTGCGGCGGCTGCATCGCAAGCTCGGCGCGACGATTGTCTATGTGACGCACGACCAGCGCGAGGCGCTGACCATGAGCGATCGCGTGGCTGTACTGAAGAACGGCAAGCTCGTGCAGATTGATACGCCCGAGCGTCTCTATGACCGGCCTTGCGACGCGTTCGTCGCGAGCTTCATCGGTGAGGCGACGCTGCTCGACGTGAGCCGCGCCGGCGACGACGCCGTGCGCCTGGGCGACGCGGTGTTGCGAACCGCGCATCCGTTGCCGCGCGGCGAGCGTTTGCTGCTTGCCGTGCAGACCGAAAAGCTCGTGATCGACGCCGGCGCGACAGAGCCGGCCGCCAACCGGCTCTCGTGCCGCGTAACCGAAGTGCTGTACCAGGGGGAAAGCCTGCGCGTGTTCGCGACACTGGCTGACGGCACCTTGATCAGTCTGCGCCAGCCCGGCAATCACAACGCGCGCAGCCGCATTCCCTCACCTGGCGAACACATGACCGTGGTGCTCGATCCGCAGGACACGATTGTCGTGCCCGCCTGACTTCTCCCGCCGCGCGCTTGGCGGCATACGTCTTACGAAATTCACGCAACCCGCAAAAGGATGATGCAATGAAGCTCACCGATTTCAAGGTCCTGACGTTCGATGTCGTCGGCACGCTGATCAATTTCGAACAGGGCGTGCTCGCGTCCGTGCGGCGCCTTGGCGGCGCGGCGGCGAAAGATCTAACCGACGATCAGATCTTCGAACCGTATATGCGCGGACGCGCGAAGTATCCGGGTCGTTCGAGCCATGAGATGGCGAACGTGTATCTGTATCTTGCCGGCGAGCTCGGCCTGCCCGACGACGCGCAATCCGCCGCGGCCTTTCAGCGCGACGTGCTGGAGTGGCCTGCATTCGAAGACTCGGTCGCGGCCCTGAAGCGCCTGCGCAAACACTATCGCCTCGTGGCGATGACCAACGCGGACCGTGTCGCGTTGTCGGCCTACGCACATACCCTGGGTGACCCTTTCGACGACACCGTCTGCTGCGACGAAACGGGCGTCGCGAAACCGGACCCGCAGTTCTTTGCCTATAACCGTGGGCGTCAGGCCGCATTCGGCTTCAAGTTCAACGAGATCCTGCACACCGCGCAGAGCCAGTATCACGACATCGGTATCGCGACGAAGCTTGGTTACTCGACCTGCTGGATCGAGCGCCGGCAGGGCATGAAGGGTTTCGGCGCGACGCCGGTGCCCGAAGCCGTCACCGCGCCCACGTTCAAGTTTGCAACGCTCGGCGCGCTCGCCGACGCGGTCGAAGCCGAAGCGCGCGCCGCTTAAGCCATGCTCGCGCCCACCCTCCACGACACCTCGCAGCGGCCGCAGCCCAATTCACTATGGCGGGCGATGGCCGCCCGCTCACCGCAACGGCAGGCGCCCGTGAGCATGGGCGCGCCGCTCGGGCGCGATCTGACGCTCGACGTGGCCGTGATCGGCGCGGGTTATTCGGGCTTGTCGGCCGCGTATGCGCTGCAAAAGCGCGGCGTCGATTGCGCCGTGTTCGATGCAAACCCGGTCGGTTGGGGCGCGAGTGGGCGCAACGGCGGGGTGGTGTCGTCGAAGTTCCGCTTGTCGTTTCCGCAGATCGACAAGCTGCATGGACTCGATACCGCGAAGCGCATGCATCGGCTCGCGCACGATGGCGTGCGAGTGGTCGAATCGTTCATCGACGAGTTCAAGCTCGAACGTGCGCAGTTCGAGCATACGGGCAGCCTGCGTTGCGCGCACACCGAGCGCGCGTTCGCCGCGATTTGCGCGGAGGCCGACTGGGTGCGCACGCAACTGGGCGACACGTCGATGACAGTGCAGTCGAGCGAAGAAGTGACGAGCGAGACGGGATCGAGGGAATTTGTCGGCGGCGTATTGAGCGCCGATGCAGGCACGATCCTGCCGCTCGAATATGTGTACGGTCTCGCTCGAGGTCTCACCGCGCGGGGCGTGCCGATTTACGAAGCTACGCCGGTTGTCGAAATGACGCGTTCGCAAAGCGGGCCCGCCGGTGTCGTGCTGCGAACGCCGGGCGGCACGGTGCGCGCGAGGCAAGTGATCGTCGCGACTAACGCGTATTCCGATCTCACGTCCGCGACCGCTGCCTATCAGCGTGAACTCGTGCCGTTTCGCAGCGCGATGATCGCGACCGAACGCCTGCCCGCGGAACTCGATAGTCGACTCATGACGCAGCGCCGCAGCTATACGGAAACGCGCCGCATGATGAAGTGGTTTCGCAAGGTCGACGGCCGTATGCTGTTCGGCGGACGCGACGCGTTCGGCAAGGAAGGCCAGGCGACGGGCTTTGACGCGTTGCAACGCGCGATGGTCGCGCTGTTTCCGGATCTCGCGGGTCTGCGTATCGAATATCAGTGGTCCGGCTATGTCGGCATGACGTTCAATGCGTTGCCGCATGTTGGCCGCAGCGACGTCGCCACGACCTTTTGTCTGGGATATAACGGAGCGGGCGTCGCAATGGCGAGCCTGCTTGGCCAGCATGCCGCAGCGCTCGCACTCGGCGAGACGCCTGAGCTTGCGTTGCTCGGCCAGCAAGGCTTGCGGCCCGTGCCGTTCCATTCGCTGCGCGCGCCGGGCGTTCGCGTCGTTGCCGCGTGGTATCAGTTTCTCGACGCCGTAGGTGCATGATGACGACAGCCAAACGGATTCTCCAGGAACCCGCCTTGATGCAAACAACCGCGATGGACCCGTCGGTGCGCCACCAGCAACGCGAAGACCGCGCGATGCTGCTGTTGCTCGCGCCCGCGTTGTTCGTCGTGGTCGTGCTGCTGGTGGTGCCGCTCGCGTGGCTGTCGTGGCAGTCGATCTGGCATGACGGCGGCTTCACGCTCGTCAATTACCAGCGCATTTTCACGGGCACCTATCTCGACACGTTCCTTATGACGTTCAAGCTCAGCGTGATCGTGACGGGCGTGACGTTGCTGCTGGGCTATCCGGTTGCATATTTTGCGGCGTCGGTATCGCCGCGATGGAGTGCGCTGATACTCGGCATGGTGATCCTGCCGTTCTGGACCAGTGTGCTCGTGCGTACCTATGCGTGGCTCGTGCTGCTGCAGCGCACCGGCCTCATCAACAAGGCGCTGCTTGCGACGGGTCTTGTCGATCGTCCGGTGCAACTTGCTTATAACCAGTTCGGCACCATTCTCGCGATGGTGCACATTCTGTTGCCCTTCATGGTGCTGCCGCTCTATTCGGCGATGCAGAAAATCCCGGCTAATCTCTCGCAGGCCGGCGCCAGTCTCGGCGGCTCGCCGCTGCACGTGTTCTGGCGCGTGTTCCTGCCGCTGTCGATGAGCGGCGTCGTGGCAGGCGTCACGCTCGTATTCGTACTGTGCCTCGGTTTCTACATCACGCCCGAACTGATGGGCGGGGGCAAGTCCATCATGGTGTCGATGGTGGTGAGCCGCAACGTCGAGATTTATAACAGCTGGGGCGCCGCGAGCGCGGTCAGTGTCGTGCTGCTGCTCTGCGTGTTCGCGATCTTCTATGCCGCGAGCCGCGTGATTCCACTCGAAAAGACCCTGGGCGCGAAATGAACAAGATCCCGTTCGGCAGAGTCGTGCTCGGCGCGGTCGTCGTGCTGATTCTCGTGTTTCTGATGCTGCCCGTGCTGATCGTCGTGCCGCTGTCGTTCTCCGACACGCGCTTCATGACGTTCCCGCCGCCCGCCTATTCGTTGCGCTGGTATCACGCGTTCTTCGACAACCCCGCGTGGATCGACGCGGCTCGCACGACGCTCGTGGCGTCCGTCTGCGCAGCGGTGCTCGCGACGCCGCTCGGCATCGCCGCGGCCTACGCGATCCAGCACGGCACGCACTGGTCGATGCGCTATCTGCGCACGCTGCTGATGTTGCCGCTGATGGTGCCGATCATCATCGTCGCGGTGGGCGTGTTCTTCGTATTCACGCAAGCGGGTTATGTGAACACGCTGGGCGGCCTGATCGTCGCCGATACGATGCTCGGCCTGCCCTATGTGCTGATTTCCGTGGGCGCCGATTTACGCACTTTCGACCGCACGCAGGAGATGGTCGCGCGCAGCCTCGGCATGAATCGCCTACGCAGCTTTCTCGCGGTGACGCTTCCGCAGATCAAGGCGAGCGTGATTTCGGGGGCGGTGTTCGTCTTCATTCAGGCGCTCGACGAAACGGTGGTCGCACTGTTCATCTCAGGCGGCACGAACCAGACGCTCACGCGCCGCATGTTCGTCACGCTACGCGACGAGATCGATCCCACCATCGCCGCGATCAGTACGATGCTGACCGCGTTGACCTTGTGTCTCGTGATGATCGTCGTCGTGAGCCGCCGTTCTTCGGCGGCGCGAGCCTGATCTCTTTGAATGCTCTCTATGGGAAGCGGATGTCGAACGCACTGAAGTTTTATATCGACGGCGCCTGGGTCGCGCCGTTGGGCACAGCACGTCTGCCCGTGGTCGATCCCTGCACCGAAGAAGCGTTCGCCGAGGTCGCGCTAGGCAATGCGGACGATGTGGAGCGCGCCGTGGCCGCCGCGAAACGCGCGTTCGAGTCTTTCTCGCTGACCGGGCCCGCCGAGCGCATCGCGCTGATCCGCCGGATACTCGACGCGTATATGGCGCGCTACGACGAAATGGCCGACATCATCTCGCGCGAGATCGGCGCGCCAAAAGCGCTTTCGCATGCATGGCAGGCCGCGCTCGGCAAGCGTCACCTCGAAGAACTGCTCGGAACCTGCGAGACCTTCGCATGGCAGCGCAAGAAAGGCACGACGCTCGTCAATCATGAGCCGGTCGGCGTGGTCGCGTTGATCACGCCATGGAACTGGCCAATCAATCAGATCGTCTGCAAGGTCGCGCCCGCGATTGCGGCAGGCTGCACGATGGTGCTCAAGCCGAGCGAGGTGTCGCCGCTCAACGCCGTGCTGTTTGCCGAGATTCTCGACGCGGCCGGCGTGCCGCCCGGTGTGTTCAATCTCGTGAATGGCGACGGCCCGACTGTGGGTGCCGCGCTGTGCAGCCATCCGGACGTCGACATGGTGTCGTTTACAGGATCGACGCGCGCGGGCGTCGAGATCGCGAAACTCGCAGCGCCGACCGTCAAGCGGGTGCATCAGGAACTGGGCGGCAAGTCGGCGAACATTCTTCTCGACGATGTCGACTTGGAAGCGGCTGTGACGTCGGGCGTGAACTCGTGCTTCAGCAACAGCGGCCAGTCGTGCAACGCGCCGACGCGCATGCTCGTTCCGGCGGCGCGGCACGAAGAGGCCGTGCGCATTGCACAGCGCGCGGCGGCCGCGCATCGCGTGGGTCCTGCGGGCGATGAAACAACGACGATGGGCCCTGTCGTCAGCGACCTGCAATATGCACGCGTGCAACGGCTGATCGAAAAGAGCATTGAGGAAGGCGCGCAACTCGCGGCGGGCGGCCCTGGACGGCCCGACGGTTTGACGCGCGGCTATTACGTGCGGCCCACGGTGTTCGCGAACGTCGATCCGTCGATGACGATTGCGCGCGAGGAGATCTTCGGCCCCGTGCTCGCGATCATTCCGTATCGCGACGACGAAGATGCCGTCGCGATTGCCAACGATACGCCGTTCGGCCTCGCCGCCTACGTGCAGTCCGCGGACCTGGCGCGCGCCCGGCGTGTTGCGTTCCGTCTGCGCGCGGGCAGCGTCTATGTGAATTATCCGTCGTGGGACGCAGGTTCGCCGTTCGGCGGCTACAAGCAGTCAGGCAACGGCCGCGAATACGGCGAGTGGGGCCTCGAGGCGTTTCTCGAAGTGAAGGGTATCGTCGGCTACGGCGATTAGGGGGCACTTGAACGGCCGCGCAGCAGGTCGGCAATGCGTTCGGCGATCATGATGGTCGGCACGTTCGTGTTGGCGCAGGGAATAGACGGCATCAACGACGCATCGCACACGTGCAGCCCTTCGACGCCGTAGACCGCGCCATGCGCATCGGTGACTGCGAGCGGATCGTCGGCGGGGCCCATGCGGCAGGTCCCCGAAGGATGCCACGTGCCGCCCACAGAGCGCGTGATGAACTGCGTGAGCGCGGTATCGTCGGCGAGCAGTTCGTTCAGCGTCACCCCTTGCGTCACGACGCGCCGCACGAGCGACGCCCGCAACGGGCCGGCGATATCGAGCAGCAAGCTTAGCGCGCCGCGCTGCAACGCGTTCCATGCGCCGGGCACTGCAACGGCTGCGACGCGCGGCGAATAGCTCGACGGAAACACCGTGCCTCGATGCGCGGCCATCGACGGCGCGGCGAGAGTCTGTGCGCCTAAACGCAGCGCGAGCTTTAGCCGTTCGAGATCGCGCGAATCGGACAGCATTGCGAAGTCGACCTCGGGTTCATCGAACGCGCTCGACGATTTCAGTTTCAGACGTCCGCGCGAATACGATTTGTTGACCCAGAAAAACATCGTGCCGAGACGGTAGCCGACAGAATGCCAGCCCGAGCGGGACAGTATTGCGCCGTGCATGTCCCCCGGCACGGTGCCGGACAAGCCCGACGAAAAGCGCACGATTGCCTGTTCATGATGCTCGTCGCGAAAGGGCGTGCGCGCCGCGCGGGGCAGATAGGCGGAGACCGCGATAGACGGATGCTCCATCAGATTGCGGCCCACGCCTTCGCGATGTGCGAGTACGTCGATGCCGAGTGCGGCAAGTTCGTCGGCGGGACCGATGCCGCTTCTGAGTAACAGCGCCGGCGAGTGAATAGCACCTGCGCAGACGATCACGCACCGTGCCCGCATGTCGCGATGGGTACCGTCGGGCCGGATCATGCGTGCGCCGACTGCGCGCCGTCCGTCGAACACGATGCGCTCCGCTATTTCATTGGTGCAAATCGTGAGGTTGGGCCGCGCGCGCACGGCTTCGTGCAGATAGCAAAGGGATGTGGGTATGCGTTCGCCACTCGCGCTCACTGCAATCGACCCGATGAAGGTGCCGTCTTCCCACGGGCCGTTCTGATCGGCGCGTAGCGGATAGTCATGCTTCAACGTATCGAGCACGCCTTTCACGAACGGCGAGATGCGCGCCCAGCCAGTGCGCCGGATGCGCAGCGGGCCGTTCGCGCCGTGCAGGGCGCTGATACTGACGTCGCTGGAATTGCCGAAATCGGAATCTGTTTCGAGCTTGCGAAAGTACGGTAGGCACGCTTGCCAGTTCCAGCCCTGCGCGCCGAGTGCTTGCCATTCGTCGTAATCGGCGGGCGCGCCGCGGTTGGCCATCAATGCGTTGATCGCGGAGCCGCCGCCGAGCAGACGCGCCTGTTCATAGCGGCGCAATGCGGCAGGCGCGCTCATGCGCGCTTTCAACTGCTGCCAGATGTTCGTGCTGTCGAGATATGCGCGACCGGGATAGCGGCTGCGAATGTCGGCCGGCATTGTCGCCTGCGAGATGTCGCGACCCGCTTCGACGAGGCACACGGTCTTGCCGGTGTCTTCGGAAAGACGCGCGGCGAGCACGCAGCCCGCCGATCCGCCGCCAAGAATCAGATAGTCGATCACGTTGGTTAGATAAGGACTGTGTGGCTCGTGGCTGTGAATGCGATGAATGCAGTGAGCGCCGCAAAAAACAAAACGCCCGCGATGAACCGTGTTCCCGCGGGCGCTTCAATCGCATACCGAGCGGTGCGGCCGTTATTGCATGAACTTCAGCCAGCGCGCTTTCGCCTGGATGCCTGCATCGGAAGCCCACCAATCTTCAGACATCAATGCCTGCTTTGCGGCGTTCTCAGGCGAGCTTGGCAGTTCGCTTGCGCGCTTGGCCGTGATCTTGCCTGTCTTGAATGCCGCGGGATTGCCTGGTCCGTAGTCGATGTAAAGCGGCAGGTTGGCCTGTAACTCGGGCGACATTGCGGCGTTGAGGAAGCGCATTGCGTCGGTCAGATTCGGCGCATTCTTCAGCACGCACAACTGCGTGTTTTGCAGAATGCCGTCGTTGAACGTGAAATCGACATCGGGGTTGTCCTTGCGCACCGCGCTCGCGCGGCCGTTCCAGATCATCGTCATGTCCACCTCGCCGTCATGCAGCAATTGCGCGGACTGGCCACCGGACGTCCACCACACGGTGATGTCGGGCTTGATCTGCTGCAGCTTCTTGAACGCGCGGTCGACGTCGAGCGGATACAGCTTGTCGCGCGGCACGCCGTCGGCGAGCAGTGCGGCTTCCAGTACCGTTTGCGGATCGTTGCGCAGGGCTCGCGTGCCGGGGAACGCTTTCACGTTCCAGAAGTCGGCCCAGCTTTGCGGCGCCTTTTTCAGCGTTTTCTTGTTGTAGCCGATCACAGTCGAATAGAACTCATACGCGACCGAGTACGGCGTGCGGTACTTTTCCGGCATTGCGGCAGCGTTGGGAATCTTCGAGAAGTCGAGCTTCTCGAGCAGCCCCTCGCGGCCTCCGCGCAGACAGTTGGAGGTGGGCGTGTCCACCACGTCCCAGATCGGCTTGCCGGTAGCGGCCTGGGCCTTGATCTGCGGCCACGCGTCGGGAATGCTGTCCTGATTGATGGTGATGCCCAGTTCCTTCGCAGCGGGGTCGAGGATCGCCTTTGTCTGGGCCTCCTGATAAGTGCCGCCTTGCGACACAAAGGTGATTTTTCCTGCGGCGAGAGCAGGCGCCATGCTCACGGCGCTCAACACAAGAGTCATGGCAAACGGGCGCAACCTTGGCATGCTGATCACGACTTCTCCTCGATACGGTTGAAGCGAAAGACATCATCCAGGTCGGCGCGAATGCGCCTGCGGCTTGCGGCCGAAGGGGCAAATGGCGCGGGCTTGAATGGAAATATAGTGAGTCAATTTGACCGGAGCAACGCCGCAATTGTTGGAGCGGCCATGACATGGTGTTATGTCTGACAGCGTACGCCACGACGTGTGGCCGTCGCCGGGGTGCGGCGTCGCCTGCGTCGCTCGGGTCGCCTGAGTCACTTGGGTCGCTTCAGTCGGCCTGGCTGCTTTCGCCGCGCTTGTCTAGTCGCGACATCACATTTGCGACGATCCTGTCGCAGCGAGCGCCGGCGAACCCGAAGAGTTCGCTCCCTGCGAGGTCGATGTCTCGCGCCAGTGATTCGCGCAGCAGGCTTTTCGCGCGGAAATGCCGGCTACGCACGGTGGCTTCGGCAATGTCGAGGCATTGCGCGGTTTCCTCGACGCTCAGCTCTTCCACCGAACGCAGGACGAACACCGTGCGGAAGGATTCCGGCAGTTCGTCGAGCTTGCGCTCGATCAGCGCACGCATTTCCGCGCGCGCCGCTGCGCTGTCGGGGGATTCGGAGTCGGACGGATGCATGGCTTCGATATCGATGTCGGCAGTGGTCGAACTGACTATCGGGAAGACATTTTCGCGGCGCGCATGACGGCGCAGCCGGCCGTAGCATTCGTTGAGCACGAGACGCGAAAGCCAGGTCGACAACGCCGAGTCACCGCGAAATTGCCCCAGCGAACGATATGCGCGGAGGTACGCGTCCTGCAGGGCGTCTTCGGCTTCAGCGTCGTCGCGCAGCGTGGCGCGCGCGAGCCGGTAAAGCCGTCGATTATGGCGGCGCATCAGCAACTCGAATGCCGGCCGATCTCCTGCGACGATGCGCCGTACGATCGCGAGATCGTCGTCGGCGCCGGACATCGACGGCACATTTGCTGTGTCGGTCATGGCGAGCGGGCTCTCATCGAACGGTCAGTGCACCATGCATTGTCGGGTGAAACGTGCACCCGTAGGGAAAACTGCCGGCCTTGCCCGGCTCGTACGACCACGAGGCGTTCGCGGCAATGCTGCGCGAATCGAATGCACGCGTGTCGGCGGTCGCGGTATGAGGAAAGATGTCCTTGTTGACCCATACAACGCGGTCTCCTCGCTTCACGCTCAAATTTGGCGGATTGAATTGCATGTTCTCAATCGCGACCACGTATGTCTTCGGCGCCGCAATCGCGTTTGCCGGAAGCGATGCCAGCATCGCACAAGCGAGCGCCGTACTTCTAAGCGCCGCGTTGCCGGGCGCACGCCGCCGCTTAACCACTGCTTTTCTCCAGCGACGCCTGCAGATGCTTCGCGTGTTCCAGATGCGCGACGAAGGCGGGCCGGACCTTTACGAGCAGCGCTTTCAGCTCTTCGTTCTTCGCACTCGGAATCAGCGTTTTATCGAGCGCATCGAGCACGTTTTCATGGTAGGTCACTTCGTGATCGATGTACGCGCGGTCGAAGGCTGAGCCTTGCAGTTTCCTCAGGGCCGCGAGGTTTGCATCGCCGCCTTGCTTCAGGCTTTGGCTCGTGCCGTTCTCCTCGGGCGTCACATTCAGTTTGTGCACGAGATCGCTGGCTGATTTGTTCACCGCGCTGTGATCGGTGACCATCTGTTGCGCGAACGCCTTGACGTCGCTCGACTTCGAGCGCGACTCGGCGAGCTTGCCGGCATCGATATCGACCTGATTGGCCGTGACGACGATCGCCGCGATCTGCGGATCGGTCGGACCGGCGCTTTGAGCCCAGCTAGCGAGACTGACGAGCGCCAGTGCGCCTAGCCAGTGCGGGTGGATCAGTTTCATGCGGATTCTCCCGTTCAACCAACATTTCGTTGCATACGACGTTGGATGTCACGACGGAGAATCCTGTTCCCAGATGAGCGTATGCCTTCAGTGGCCGTGGCGCTCGCCGGCTGCGACGGGCGTCTGCTTCGATTGCCGGCTCAGCATCAGCGTGACGACAGCGGACAGAGCCAGCGTCGCGCCGACCACATACAGCCCCGCCGAGTAGCCGCCCGTCACGTTCTTGAGCCAACCGATCGCGAACGGACCGACGAAACCGCCGAGATTGCCGATCGAGTTGATCATTGCTATTCCCGCGGCCGCGCCGGCGCCCGACAGGAACATGCTCGGCATTGCCCACAGCGGCGCCTTCGCCGCACTGATGCCGACGTTCACGATGACGAGGGCGAGCACGATCATCAGTGCTGTCGTGGCGTTACCGGCAAACACAAAACCAAGGCAGGCCAGCACGCACGGAATGACGACGTGCCAGGTGCGCTCTTCGGTACGGTCCGAATGCTTCGCCCACAGGATCATTGCGACCACGGCGACAATGCTGGGGATGCCTGCGAGCAGGCCCGTTTCGAACGAGCCGAAGCCATACTGCTTGATGATCAGCGGCGCCCACAAGCCGAGCGTGTACAAACCCGCCGAGGTGCCGAAGTAGATCAGAGCCAAAGCGAGAACGCGTGGATCGCGCAGCGCGCTCAACGCACCGGCCGTGTGGCCCGCATGCGACTGGCGCGCGTCGGCTTCCGTCTTCAGTTTTGCGATCAGCCAGTCGCGTTCTTCGGGCTCGAGCCAGTGCGCCTTCGACGGCGTGTCGGTCAGGTACTTCAGCACGAAGAAGCCGAGGACGACGGCGGGCAGCGCTTCGATGATGTAGAGCATCTGCCAGTCCGCGAAACCGGCTATCGATGGAAGCTTCATGATCGCGCCGGAAATCGGCGAGCCGATGGCGGTGGAAATCGGCGCCGCGGCCATGAACCATGCGGCAGCGACGGCGCGCTGACGTGTCGGAAACCACAAGCTCAGATACAGGATGATGCCGGGAAAGAAGCCCGCTTCCGCCACGCCCAGCAGAAAGCGCAGCGCATAGAAGCTGTTGGGCCCGACGACGAATGCGGACGCCAGCGAGACGATGCCCCAGGACACCATGACGCGCGCGATCCAGCGGCGCGCGCCGACCTTGTGAAGAATCAGGTTCGACGGAACCTCGAACAGGAAGTAACCGATGAAGAAGAGGCCGCCGCCGAGTCCGAATGCAGTCGGTGAAAGACCGATGGCCTTGTTCATGGTCAACGCTGCAAAACCCACGTTGACGCGGTCCAGAAAACTCACGAAGTACAGCAGCATTACAAACGGGATGATCCGCAGCATCAGCTTGCGGGACACCCGGCTTTCGAGGTCGGTCATCATTGTCTCCTCCTTTGGAGGCGTGAACTGTGCTCGCTTGCGAACGCGGCGCAGTGCGGCGCGCGCCGCAGCCGTCGGATGCGGCTGTTGGGCGGCTATTGTGAGGCTCGTGTTGCGGCGCGCGTTACGAGGCGCGACTGTTGTCGCGTGATCCAGGCTTACGCGGCGTCCCCCAAAGGGACTTCCTTCGGGGCGTTGGCAGCGGGCGCTGCTGTCTGCTCGATGAACGCGCAGACGGCAGCGGTTACCTGCGCGGTAGTCGCCGTGCCGCCGAGATCGCCGGTGTGCAGCGACTTGTCGGCGGTCACGGCTTCCACTGCCTGCATCACGCGGTTTGCGGCATCGAATTCGCCGAGGTGTTCCAGCAGCATCACGACCGACCAGAAGGTGCCGACCGGATTGGCGAGACCCTTGCCCATGATGTCGAACGCGGAGCCGTGGATTGGCTCGAACATCGACGGAAAGCGGCGTTCCGGGTCGATGTTGCCGGTCGGCGCAATGCCGAGGCTGCCGGCGAGCGCGGCGGCGAGATCGCTGAGAATGTCCGCATGCAGATTAGTGGCGACGATCGTGTCGAGGCTCGCCGGTCGGTTGATCATGCGGGCGGTCGACGCATCCACCAGTTCCTTGTCCCATGTGATGTCGGGGAATTCCTTCGAGACCTGTAGCGCGATCTCGTCCCACATCACCATTGCGTGACGTTGCGCGTTGCTTTTCGTAATCACCGTCAGCAGTTTTCGCGGACGCGACTGCGCGAGGCGGAACGCGAAACGCATGATGCGCTCGACGCCGGCACGCGTCATGATCGACACATCGGTGGCGGCTTCAATCGGGTGGCCCTGGTGAACGCGGCCGCCCACGCCGGAATATTCGCCTTCCGAGTTCTCGCGCACGATCACCCAGTTCAGGTCTTCGGGCTTGCAACGTTTCAACGGTGCGTCGATGCCGGGCAGGATTCGCGTCGGGCGCACGTTTGCGTACTGGTCGAAGCCCTGGCAGATCTTCAGACGAAGTCCCCACAGCGTGATGTGATCGGGAATGTCGGGGTCGCCCGCCGAGCCGAACAGGATCGCGTCCTTGCCGCGAATCGCGTCGAGTCCGTCCGCCGGCATCATCACGCCATGCTTGCGGTAATAGTCGCCGCCCCAGTCGAAGTTCTCGAATTCGAACGCGAACGACTTCGTGGTTCTGGCTAGCGCTTCGAGCACTTGCGCGCCCGCCGGCACGACTTCCTTGCCGATGCCGTCGCCGGGAATGGTTGCGATGCGATAGGTTTGCATGTCTCCGGTCCTTCATATGTTGTCGATGTGAGTGACTCTATCGATATCTGGACGCAAAAACCGGTGCTAGACTCAAAGCATCTTTAACTTTAATTCACAAGTGAAGCTGATGCGCGACACCGTCCAGCCAGCCGATTTGAGCTTTTTCTCTACGCTCGCCGCGTCCGGCAGCCTGAGCGCGGCGGCGCGTGAGCTCGGGCTGACCGCGGCGGCCGTGAGCAAGCGGCTCACGCAGATGGAGAGCCGCGCCGGCGTGGCTCTCGTCAATCGCACCACTCGCCGGATGATGCTCACGCCCGAAGGCGAGCTGTATTTGCAGCATGCGCGCAGGATTCTCGACGAGATCGACGAACTCGCTGAGTTGCTCGGTTCCGCGAAGAAGAGTCCGAAAGGGCTGCTGCGCGTGAATGCGACGCTCGGGTTCGGGCGCAGCCATGTGGCGCCCGCTATTTCGCGTTTTGTCGCGGCGTATCCGCAGGTGTCGGTTCAGCTTCAGTTGTCGGTCACGCCGCCGCCGCTCACGGACGATACGTTCGACGTATGTATCCGTTTTGGCGAGCCGCCCGATACGCGGGTGGTCGCACGGCGCCTTGCAGCCAACCGGCGTTTGCTGTGCGCGGCGCCTTCGTATATCGCATTGCACGGCATGCCCATGACGCCGCACGATCTGACGCGGCACAACTGCATCGGCATTCGTCAGGGCGATGAAGCGTATGGCGTGTGGCGCCTGACTTCGGGCAAGGGTGCGTCGCGCAAGACGGAGGCGGTGCGGATCAAGGGCACGCTGACCACCAACGATGGCGAGATCGCGGTGAAGTGGGCGCTCGAAGGGCACGGCATTCTGCTGCGCGCGGAGTGGGACATCAAACAGTATCTGGCCGATGGCTCGCTCGTTGTGGTGCTGCCCGATCACGAGACGCCGAACGCGGATATCTTTGCCGTGTACTCGCAACGGCATCAGATGTCGAACCGCATTCGCGCGTTCGTCGACTTCATTGCCCACGACTTGCAGGACGGAGCGGTTGGCTGATGAGGCTTCGACTATATTGATTCCATGAGTACCTACCGGATGGAGGTGCAGCATGAGTGTGCAGCTAAACCATACTATCGTCTGGTGCCGGGACAAGCAGGCGTCAACGCAGTTTCTGCGAGACATTCTGGGCCTTCCGGCTCCGATTCCGTTCGGGGAGATGCTGGTCGTGCAAATGGCCAATGACGTGTCGCTTGATTTCTATGAGAGCGATGATCCGATCGCCATGCAGCACTACGCGTTTCTGATCAGCGAAGAAGAATTCGAGCGGGCGTTCGCGCGTATTCGCGAGCGAGGGATCGAATATTGGGCCGACCCCGGCAAACGACGCGCCGGAGAAACGTACTCGCACAACGGTGGCCGCGGGCTTTATTTCGACGACCTCGATGGTCACTTTCTCGAGTTGATGACGCGGCCTTACAAGGTTGCTGGATAGATTGTCGTAGCGTGGGTTGGATCGGCGACTGTTCTCTTCACTGCATTGGCATTGACTGCATTGCAGGTTGGTTGTCGACGAGCGCGTTCTGTTGGGCCGCATGCATCGCGGCGACTTTTCGTTCCGCTTCCTGAATGTCAGCCGGATAGTTGGGGTCGTCGCCTGTAGACGGGTTGTATCCGACGGCTTCGAGCTCTTCGAGTTCATGCATGACTTCAGCGCGCGTGAGCTGATGCGCGCCCGGGGAGGGCGATGCTTGTGCGTGCGCCCATGTCGATGTGATCAAAAGCGCAGTGCTCGCCACCATCGTGACGAATGAGCGCGATGCTGCGCGGTCTGCATAAGTGAGTTTCATGGCAGTGCTCCTCGATGTAAGAGCGTATCGTCCGAACCCGGTTTGAGTTCGTTTTGACTCGCTCTGCATCGGTTAACCGGTGTAGTGGGATACTTATTCCCGGCGGGGAATGCGCACTAACTCAACCATGCTTAAGCAAGCGTTAACCTCTTGCGTTTAAATTGGCGTGTCTATACAGCTACCACGAAAGGAGTGACTGATGAAAGACAGCGCCATGAACTTCGCTGAAGAGGCCGTCAGCAAAGTGCCGCAAGTGACGTTGGGTTTCTGGGTAATCAAGGTCGCGGCCACCACACTGGGTGAAACGGGCGGAGACTGGGTGTCGATGTCGCTGAACCTCGGTTACCTGATTGGTTCGGCGATCTTCCTCGTATTATTCGTCGTGCTCGTGTCCGCGCAGATCAAGGCGCGGGACTTCCATCCGTTCCTTTATTGGGCGACCATCATCGCAACCACGACGCTTGGCACAACAATGGCCGACTTCGCGGATAGATCGCTCGGCATCGGTTATCCCGGCGGCGTCGCGCTAGTCGTCGCATTGCTTGCGGCGAGCCTTGCGGCCTGGTATCGCTCGGAAGGCACGGTTTCAGTCGAAAGTATCGTCACGGCTAAAGCGGAATGGTTCTACTGGGTCACCATTCTGTTCTCGCAAACGCTCGGCACCGCGCTCGGAGACTGGGTCGCAGGCGAGGATCGCGGCGGTCTCGGTGCCGGCTACGAGTATGGAGCAATGATTTTCGGCGCAGGCTTGCTCGTGGTAGCCGCCCTGTATTTCTGGTCGCGCGTGTCGCACACGGCGCTTTTCTGGGCAGCGTTCATTCTGACGCGTCCCCTCGGCGCGACGCTTGGAGATCTGCTCGACAAGCCTGTTGCGGAGGGCGGGTTGCACGTCAGCCGCTTGTACGCATCGGGGATTCTGCTTGTGTTTATCGTCGCCTGTATCGTGCTTTTGCCGCAACGCGCGGCGAGACGCGCGCCGGCTGTATAGCTATGCGTCGGATGCGAGGCGAACTGAAATGCCCTATGGCCAGTGACTCTGATGGCAAGGAGCGCTACTCGACCTCGCTTTCGTCTGTGTCGGAAATTTGCGCATTCTGCTCATGACTCATAGCAGCACTCGCGAGTTCCGTTACGTTTGCCGGTGCCCGCTCCTTGCGCTCACTGTACCGGTCGGTCAAGTAATCCGAACGGTCGCGTACGAGTAGCGTGAACTTGAAAAGCTCTTCCATCACGTCGACCACCCGATCGTAGTACGAGGACGGCTTCATCCGTCCGTTCTCGTCGAACTCCTGAAATGCCTTGGCGACCGAGCTCTGGTTTGGAATCGTCACCATGCGCATCCAACGGCCTAGTACGCGCAGCGCGTTGACTGCATTGAACGACTGCGAGCCGCCGGACACTTGCATGACTGCCAGCGTGCGCCCTTGCGTGGGGCGGATGCTGCCGGAATCGAGCGGCAACCAATCGACCTGATTCTTGAAAACCCCTGTGAGCGCGCCGTGACGTTCAGGGCTGCACCACACCTGGCCCTCGGACCACACCGATAGTGCGCGCAGTTCCGCTACCTTCGGGTGGTCCGGCGGGACGCTATCGGCAAGGGGAAGGCCGTGCGGATCGAACACCTTCGTCTCGGCGCCGAACTGCTGAAGAATCCGCTCTGCTTCCAGCGTAAGCAACCTGCTGTACGACGTTGGCCTGAGTGAGCCGTACAGAAGAAGAATGCGCGGCGGGTGTTGCGATAGCGCGCGTGGTTCGAGCTTCGTGAGATCGGGTGTGTCGAGATGAACGGCGCTGATGTTCGGTAGATCGGTCTGCATTGGCTATGGCGATTAAAGGGTGACGGCACGCGAAAGCAGCGCGGCGCACGACGGACACAACCCGGCAGCCTGACGTGTGGCCAGGATCGTTGCCGGGGCCGCGTCGCGGCTGACCGGCCTGAAGCCGGACTTCTCGAAGAACGCAGATTCATTCGCTGTGAGCAGCCACCCGGTACGGGCGCCCACATCGAAGGCTTCGCGCAGCAGAACGGCGAGCACGTTACGGCCAATGCCTTTGCCCCGATGCTCCGGCGCAACGACAAGTGACCGGATCAGTACATCGCGTCCGGATTGCTCGAAACCGCCATAGCCAAGATGGCGACCTGCCAGCGTGGAGAAGGTGAAGAACGAGCGACCAGATTCGCTCAGGTCGCTGGTGGGAAGTTTTGCATCGCGCAGTGCCTGCACGAATTCAGCGTTGTCACCTGCGATGCGGCGAGCCACGATAAAAGGCACACCTTCTTCCTTGAGGACCTCGCGCTCGGGCATGCTTGCAAGGACTCCGGTCACTGCATCGGAAGGGCGGCACAGACGTGTACCGCGCGGCGTTACGACTATCGGCCGGTTGATCAGTATCGGATGGGCGAGTATTGCCTCGATCAGTTGAGCGTCGCTCAGTGCCGGATCGTCGAGTCCGAGTTCCTTGTACGGCGTGCCCTTCGTGCGCAGCACGTCCCGGACTGCCATTCCGCTGTCGGCTATCAGGTGTTCGAGCGTTGCGCGATCGGGAGGATTTTGCAGATACTCGATCACGAGGGGGTGCTCGCCGGCTTCGCGCAGCAGCGCGAGCACGTTGCGTGACGTGCCGCAGTCAGGGTTGTGATAGATGGTCACGCGCATCGTGTGTCCTCGATGTATTCGGGTTTTAGCTGCGACCGGTTCACGACGCCGACGACCAGCAGCATGACGGGCACTTCGACGAGTACACCCACTACGGTGGCGAGCGCCGCGCTCCGCAGCCTGCACCCGCACAACAGTTCTCGGTGAGAAAACCGACGAGTTCACTCATCGCGTCAAAGTTGGCGGAGTAATAGATGAAGCGCCCTTCCTGCTGACCTGTAACGAGGCCGGCGTGCGAAAGGTCCTTCAGATGGAATGACAAGCTCGATGGTGACAGTCCGACCTGCTGCGCGATCTCGCCCGCGGCCATGCCCTCGGGACCGGCGACAACCAGCGCACGGAAGATGGCGAGTCGCGATTCATGAGCCAGCGCGCCGAGCGCGCGTACAACGAGGTTCGAGTCCATGACGGCATCATAAAGCCGTCGAATCGATAGTTCAAGTATTCTTGAAATGATGGACGTACGGACGCCGGTGAACGAATCGATATCAGGTCGTTCTGTGCTGCGAAGAGGGGAGGCGAAAGCAGTAAGACGCCAGCGGCGCCGGCGTCTTACTAAACAGGAATAGCTGCGTAATGTCCAGCTGCAGCACCGAGCAGTCGACTCCGCTCCAACTTGCGGAGACGGTTCAAAAGCAGCGGCGTTTCGACATTCGGAGCCGGCGAGGCGCTAACGCCTGCGCCGGCGCAAATCCGCTTTAGAACTTGTGACGCACGCCCACGCGGAATGCCAACTGGTTGTCCGCGCCCGTGCCCGACGTGTTGAAGTAGCTCGTGCTCGAACCGATCTGCGCTTGCAGATCCTGCGTGCCGTTGCGGCCCGCTGCGATCTGATAGATGCCGAGCGCGTACACGTCGGTACGCTTGCTCAGCGCATAGTCGACGCTCAGATCGACCTGGTTCCAGTGACCGCGATTCGCGTTGCTCAGGTGCATGTACGTGTAGCCCGCGCCTGCCGTCAATGCCGGCGTGAACGCGTACTTCGCGCCCGCTTCATACGCGGCGAAAGTCGTTGCACCGCCCGTGATCGGCTCAAGGCGCGTGTTCGTGTACAACGCCCACAGCGTCGCTGCGGCGATCATGTAACGGCCGCCCACGCCGAACGTGCGCAGATCGCGGATGTTGCCCGTCGTCACGTTTGCAATGGTCGTCGAGAATGCCGGCGTTGCCTGGCTCGGGTAGCGGATGTCCGTGTATGCCGCGCCGATGCCGAACGGACCGTTCGCATAGTTCAGGCCGAAGCTGTAAGCACGCGACGAACCCGCGACCGGTGCTGCGGTCGTGCCCGATGCCGGCGCGCCTGCGAATGCGCCTGCCTGGTTCGAGAAGCCATACATCGCGCCGAAGGTCAGGCCCGAGAAGTTCGCGCTGCTGAACTTGACGGAGTTGTTGATACGGCTCGACGTCAACTGGTCGACGTCGTTGATGTGGTAAGCGTAGTTGCCCGCGACCGTTTGACCGCCGGTCGAGTAGTTGCCGCCGAGATAGTCGGTCGAGAACGAGTACTGGCGGCCGAACGTCAACGAGCCGACATTGTTCTGCGACAAACCGACATACGCCTGACGGCCGAACATCGCACCGCCCTGGCCGAGCGTGCCGTTACCGCTGTTGAAGCCGTTTTCCAGCACGAACAGCGCCTTCAGGCCGCCACCCAGATCTTCGGTGCCGCGCAGGCCCCAACGGCTGCCTTGCGCCACGCCGTCGTCGTACTTGAAGAGATTGTCGTGACCGGTGGCGGTCTTCGAGTTGTTCACATAGCTGATACCGGCATCGATCACGCCATACAGCGTGACGCTGCTTTGTGCGTGGGCGGCGCTGGCGAAGACTGCGAGGGTAGCGGCGGTCAATAGTTTTTTGTTCAAAACGTTCTCCGATTAAAAATTAAGCGATCGCAATGCGGTGCTCTTTGGCAAGGTCATGCGACGGCCTGAAATTTAAGGGAACGCTGAGTAAGGTATGTGACAGGCGCATTGATTTTGAAATCTGTCGCGCGCAAGCGACAGTCAATGGCAATTTCGCACGAAGGCACGAGGCACAAGCCGCTGCATTACCGATTCATTAGCGCCGCAATACCGCGTACCGAGTGAATTGCGTGCATAAGCTTTTTCGGGACCGCTCATATAAGCGTGTGAAAAACGATTGGTTTCAGGCCGCCGCCGCTGCATGCGACGATGCGCGCCTATCAATCAAACCGCTTATGGGGGAAACGCATGCAACGCCGCAATATCATCAGAAACCTGCTCGCGCTGGCCGGTGTCGCCGCTCTTTCGCTCACGGCAACGTTTGCGCATGCGGACGACAAGCAGCTTAAGGTCGGCACGATGAGCGGCCCCGATGCACAAATCTGGTCGGTCGTGACGAAAGTCGCGGCGCGCGAGGGGCTCAACGTCAAAGTGATCGAATTCAACGACTACGTGCAGCCGAATGCGGCACTGGACGCCGGAGATCTCGACGCTAACGGTTTTCAACACCAGCCGTTTCTCGATAGCCAGATCAAGCAGCGCGGCTACAAGATCGCGAATGTCGGCCTGACTTATGTGTCGCCAATGGGCTTTTATTCGAAGAAGCTCAAGTCGCTGAAGGACTTGCCCGAAGGGGCGAAGGTGGGCATTCAGAATGATCCGTCCAATGGCAACCGGGCGTTGCTCCTGCTTCAGAAGTACGGCGTCATCAAGTTGAAGCCAGGCGTCGGCACGAACGGCGTCAATGCGACGCCGCTCGACGTCGCTGAGAATCCCAGGAAAATCAGGCTGGTGGAACTCGACGCCGCGCAATTGCCGCGCGCCCTGGACGACCTCGACGCGGCGTCGATCAATACCGACTATGCAGTGAAGGCGGGCTTGCAGCCCACCAAAGACGCGATTGCAATCGAAGACCTGAAGGGGCCTTATGCCAACCTCATCGCCGTGCGCGAGAAAGACCGCAATCAGCCTTGGGTGAAGAAACTGGTCGCGGCTTACGAGTCCGATGAAGTGCGCAAGTACATCGACACGCAGTTCAAAGGAGCGATTATTCCCGCGTTTTAAAGGGCTTTTTCGTATCGCGTGGCTGGCTGGCGATCGCTAGAGCAGGACCAGGAGCAAGAGCAATAACAAGTGAGGGCGCCTTCGCGGGCGCCCTCACTTTAGCGTCCAAAGCCCGCAGATCAGTTGCTCAACAGCGAGCCGCTTCGAAACGCGGTCGCGCCGGCAATGCGCGCGAATTCGAGGCCGGCCGTGGCGAAGCGCGTCAGATGACGCGCATACAGCACGCCGGCAACGTTGCTTTTGAGCGTGACGACTCGGTCCGTCAACGGATCGACGATGTCCGCGATTTCATGGCCCACGTCGACCCACGTGCCCACCTCGCAGCGATACACCAGCACGCCGCTGATCGGCGCGACGATCGGCTCCGCGCCGGCGAGCGGCGTGGCTGCGAATTCGAGCGGCGGCAGCGGCGCGGCCGTGCCTTCAACCACGCCACGCGAGGTCAGATATTCGACGATCGCCTGCGCGTCGTGCTCCGCATACTCGTACGACACTTCTCGCTGGCCGCGCAATTCGATCGTGACCGAAATCGAGCCGTTGGGAATCGGAAAACGTTCGCCGAAACGGCCACGCAAATCCGACCAGCAGAAGCTGTGAATTTCGTCGAACGGATTGCCCACCGAATTGAGCGCAAGCAGCGATGCCTTTGCGTCGAGATAACGCGCAAGCGGCTCGACTTCGGGCCACAGGTCCGGGTTCGTGTACAGGTGCATGGCGGCTTCCCAGTCGCAATGCAGATCGAGCACTACGTCGGCGTCGTATGAAAGCTTTTGCAGCGCGAGACGTTGCGATTCGAGCTCGGTGGCCGGCCTTTGCGCCTCGAGCGCCTCGCGCATCGCGGTGCGGATCGCCGTACGGTTGGCGTCGATGTTATCCGTGAGGCGCTCTTCGATCACCGGCGCGACCAGTGCCGACAGATCGTGGAAATTGCGGTTGAAGTTCTGCGCGGTGTTGGTTTCGAAGCGTCCGGTCAGGTGACCGAGAAAGTGCTGGTTCAGGCCGATGGGATTGGCCACCGGCACGATGACGACTTCGCCGCGCAGCTTGCCGGCCGCTTCGAGCGCCGCAAGCTTGCGGCGAAGTTCCCACGAGACGAGCATGCCCGGCAATTCGTCGGCATGCAGCGACGACTGGATATAGATCTTCTGCCCGCCGCCGGGACCGTAATGGAAACTCGTCAGGTTGCGGGCGGTACCGAGCGTCGGGGCAATCAGCGGATGGGATTGGGTTTGCATGGTTGTCGAATTCGCGGGAAAGTGCGGCGCGCCGCTATCTCGTTGATTTGAGGGGAAAAGCCTGGATGACGCCAGTCGTTCACAACAGCCCGGCGCCATATCGATCGCACGATCTTAGCCGATACGGCGCGGTGCGTGGTTGTGCCGGCTACAAAACGAAACGGGCCCCGCGCATGGCGGGGCCCGTTCCGGCGAGTCGTTCAGCGCGCCGCTAGACGCGCGTGGCGGCCCTGGCTGACATAAGCCGGCGTATTAGCTGCCGTACACGTCGAAGTCGAAGTACTTCTTCTCGAGCTTCTTGTACGTGCCGTCCTTGATGATGTCGGCGATCGCCTTGTCGACCTTCGCCTTCAGATCCGTATCTTCCTTGCGCATGCCGATGCCCGCGCCGTTGCCGAGAATCTTCGGATCGTCGAGGTTCTTGCCGACGAAGTCGAAGCCGGCGCCGCGCGGCGTCTTCAGGAAGCCGATTTCAGCTTGCACCGCATCTTGCAGCGCTGCGTCCAGACGGCCCGACAGCAAGTCGGCATACACCTGGTCCTGGTTCTGATACGGCACGACCTTCGCACCCTTCGGTTCCCAGTAGGTCTTCGCGTAGGTTTCCTGGATCGTGCCCTGTTCGACGCCGACCGTCTTGCCCTTCAGCGATTCAGCCGTCGGCAGGATGCCCGAACCCTTCTTTGCGACGAGGCGCGTCGGCGTATTGAACAGCTTCGACGAGAAGGCGACCTGTTCGGCGCGTTGCGGCGTCATGGACATCGACGACAGCACGCCGTCGAACTTCTTCGCCTTCAGGGCCGGAATCATGCCGTCGAAGTCGTTTTCGACCCACACGCATTTGGCCTTCAGGCGCGCGCAGATTTCATTGCCGAGGTCGATGTCGAAGCCAACGAGCTTGCCGTCGGAGCCTTTGGACTCGAACGGGGGATAGCTGGCATCAACGCCAAAACGGATGGTGGACCAATCTTTAGCGTGTGCGCCAATCGAGACGGTGGCAAGCAGAGCAACCGTCAAAGCCGCTAGCAGTTTTTTCACTGTTTTACTCCTCGGTGTAGTTCAAATACTCCCGCACGCGGTTGTGCCGCTGCGGGAAACCCGGCGCGACTCACGACCGGGCCTGGGTTGAAGCTGTCGGCCGGGGCGGCCAGCAGCGCGCGCCAAGCTTATCAGTTCAAAAATATTGGGTAGTTAGTGAAATACCGGATGGCGCATGAGCGACGCCTTGAAAGCAGAGGCGCTCGGAGGAGCGCATGGTCGCGCGCCAATGCGAGCCGCATCGAATGTCCGGCTGTCGGCGGAAGTCGTAATGACGAAGTAACCCGATCGTAATGCGAATCGTTAAATGATATTTAGCAATCACGTGTCCATTTAATTCGTCGAATTAATTAAAGAACGTTAAGCGCCTGCCGTTATCAGGAGATGAATGCCCGTCGTGTCCCGCCGAGGGTCAGTTATTTCTGCGCATTGACGCGGTAATGAAACCAAAAAAATATTGCTTGGCGCTATGATCGTTGCTCCTCGCGCTTTCCCTGCAGCGCAAAGAGCAGTTCTGATCAGAGGAAACGTCTCCAGTATTGATTCGCGAGTCATTCACGCGGGCATCTGCTCGCCGGAACTGCCTTCTGCAAAACGGTGTTGCATATGCACATGATTTCGACGGCAGATGAAATGCGCTGTTTTACGCAGCACGGTCAGCGGCGAATTGCGGTTGGGACCTCGCACGCGTCATTGGCCGCGCGCAGCGGTTGCGGCGTTCTCTTGCGACTTGTGGTGAGCGCGTTTCTCAGCTTCGGGCTGCTATCGGGCGCATCGGCCGAAGTCGCGAAAAAAGTCTTGCACGTGCTTGCGTGGCCCGGTTACGCCGATACCGACGTCGTGAAGAACTTCGAGTCGCGTTACGACGTAAAGGTGGAAGTGACGCTCGTGGATTCCGATGAAGCGTTATGGGCCCAACTGCACGCCAAAAACGCGCCGCGTTTCGACGTGCTCGCGGCGAACACCGCGGAAATCCAGCGCTATACGCGCGCCAATCTGCTGGCGCCGCTGGATCTGCAAAGCCTGCCCAATACCGGAAGACAACTGCCGCGCTTTCAGGCGCGCTCGGCGATTGAAGGGATCGTGTCGGACGGCAAGGTCTATGCGATTCCGTTTACCTATTCGTCGATGGGCCTCATCTACGACCGCAAGCAGGTCGCGGTCGCGCCGCGCTCTATGCGCGAACTGTGGAACCCGCGGTACCGCGGCAAGGTGCTCGACTTCAATAGCGCGCAGCACAATTTCTCGTTCACGGCGCTTGCATTGGGTTATCGCGATCCGTTCAATCTGAACGCCACGCAGATGCGCGCGATCGCTCACAAGCTCGTCGATCTGCGCCGCAATCTGCTGACCTATTACACGCTGCCCGAAGAGGCGACAGCGTTTTTCATCCAGCATAACGTCGCGTTGATGTTCGGCAACTACGGCACGCAGCAACTGGAATTGCTGCGGCGCGCCGGCGCCGACGTGGGCTACGTGATTCCCGACGAAGGCGTGCTGGCCTGGCTCGATTGCTGGTCGATGACGCGTGCAGCCGCCGATCCGGCGCTCGCGCTCGCATGGATCAACTACATGCTAGAACCGGAGGTGAGCCGGTTACTGACACAGCGGCAAGGACTCGCGAACACGTTGACCGATCCGGCCGCGCATAGCGACAACGCTCGCATCGTGTGGATCGGTCCGGTGGAGAACATTCAACGGCGCGAAGACCTGTGGGCCAGAATCGTCTCCGGTGACCGCTCGGAGCGCTTCTAATGATCCGTCCGGGCCTCACCTTCAAGCTGTCTATTCTGCTCGCCTGCATTGGCGTGCTGGCATCGGGCGCGACCGGTTATTACGCGTATCACGCGAACCGCGCGATGCTGGTAAAGGAAGCCGGCCACAGCTTGCTGACGTCGACGGAATTGCTAGGCCAGCGTTTTTCCGCGTCGATCGACGACGTCGGCGCCGACGCGCTCGTGCTCGCGAGCTTGCCCTCGTCGGCCGAGGTCGTGGCGACCGACGACGGAACCGCCGCGAGTGCGTCGCGCGAACGGCTCGCGCAGGTGTACTCGAGCTTCATGATCCATCACGCCGAATACCTGCAGATCCGGCTTATCAGCCGCGCGCATCACGGCCTCGAAATCATTCGCTTTGACCGCGACGCCGACGGACTGATGCGCGTGGACGGCGGCGACCTGCAGGAAAAAGCGCAGTTCCCGTATGTGTTCGAGCCGCTCGCATTTTCGCCCGGACGCATCTACACGTCGCCGATTTCCGTCAATCACGAATACGGCGCGCATGCGGCGCAGGGCAAAGCGACGCTGCGGGTCGGCACGCCCGTCGCTAACCTGCAAGGCTCGGTGGTCGGCGTCGTCGTGATCGACATCAATATCGCCGATTTGCTCAAGCGCCTGCAAAGCGATTTGCCGAGCGATTATCAGGTCTATCTCGCCAACGAATGGGGCGACTTCCTTGTTCACCCCGATGCGTCGAAAACGTTCGGCTTCGATACGGGCCGCCGGGTGCTGATGCAGGATAGTTTCGCCGTTACCAAGCCGCTTTTCGAACAGAAGGAAAGCGAAGTACTCGTGAACGGCCTCGCGCGTCCCCGTCAAGCCGAGGGGCAAGTGCTCGCCTTCGTGCGCAGGCCGTTCGGCGCGTCCGAGGGCAATCGCTTCATCGTGATCGGGCTTGGCAAGCCGCTCGAAGATGTGTTGTCGGGCGCGCAACTGCTGGGCGGCAGCATCATCCGCATGGTGTTGATCTCCAGCGCGCTGGCACTGCTTCTCGCGATTCTTTTTGCACGCGCGCTCACCAAGCCGTTGCATATCCTCGCCTATGCGGCCACGCATCTCTTCGCCGAACACGCAATGGAGACATTGCCCGTCAAACGCACGGACGAGATCGGCGTACTCGCGCGCTGTTTCGATCGCCTGCGCCGCGAGATCAGATCGCAGATGGACGCGCTGCATGTGAAGCAGCGCGAACTCGTGCATCTCGCCACGCACGACGTGCTCACCGGGCTGCCGAACCGCATGCTGTTCATGGAAAAGCTCGAACGTGCGATCGACGATGCGACGCGCCGCCGCGAAGGACTCGCGGTATTGTTCGTGGACCTCGACCGCTTCAAGCAGATCAACGACCAGTTTGGCCATTCGGTCGGCGACAAGGTGCTCGTTGCGGTGGCGCTGCGGCTCAAGCAAGTGCTGCATTCCGCGGATGTCGTCGCGCGTCTTGGCGGCGACGAATTCATCGTGCTGATCGAGGGGCCGCGCTCGGCAGAAGCGGCGCCCGGCATCGCCTCGCGCATCATGACCACGCTCAACGAAGAGATCGTGATGGACGGCCAGGGCATGACGGTGGGCGCGAGCATCGGCATCAGCCAGTTCCCCGACGACAGCGGCACGGCGGAGGAACTGCTGCTGAACGCTGACGCCGCGATGTACGCGGCGAAATCGGGGGGACGCTGCGCGTATTTGCGTTATCGCGACGTGCTCGAGGCGCGCCGGCGCCAGCAGGCGGAGCAGGCCGAAATCGTGCACGTGCAAGCCGGCGAAAGCGCAACCGAGGGGCATGAGGCTGAGCCCACGGCTTGACTGACATGCAAAATGCGGCGTGCTATTGCGACGCCGCTATCGCTCCGCGTGCGCCATCCTTTTGCAGCAACTGCAACGCGTGATGGAGCGCGGCTCTGAACGCGGGCTGCGCAGCCAGCTCTGCGGTGAATATTTCGCGCACGGAGAGCAGCGCATCCATCAGCGCCTGCGGATCGCCATTGGCCGATGCCGCGAGCGCCTTCAAGTTATCGGCGAGCGGGTCGCTGATGTCGTAGCGCGAACCGTTGTCTGCATAACCGCGCAAAAACGTCATCCATGCCGCGACCGCTAGTGCGAGACGCTTGAACGGCTGCCCAGCGCCGATCTTTGCCGCGATTGTGCCAAGCAGACGCGGCGGAATCTTCTGGCTGCCGTCCATCGCGATCTGCGCGCAGCGGTGCTTGAGCGCCGGGTTCGCATAGCGGGCGAGCAGTGCATCGCGATAGCCGGCGACATCGAACGACGCTGGCATATTCAGCGTCGGCGCGATTTCTTGCGTCATCATTGCGTGGATGAGATTGCGCATGGCGGGGTCGGCGATCGCCTCGTCGATCGTGGCGAAACCGCCAAGCATCGACAGATAGGCGAGGGTGGAATGCGTGCCGTTGAGCATGCGCAGCTTCGCCAGTTCGAACGGCGTGACGTCGTCGACGAGTTGTGCGCCCACCGCATGCCATGCGGGACGTCCCGCGGGAAAGCGATCTTCGATCACCCATTGCCGGAACGGCTCACAAGGCACGGGCGCAGCGTCCCGATAGCCGAGCGCCGCGGCCACGGTGACGTGCTCGGAGTCGGTCGTGGCCGGCACGATGCGGTCGACCATCGTCGACGGGAATGCAACTTTGGCTGAGATCCAGTCAGCGAGTGCCGGATCGGACTCCCGTGCAAAAGAACATACCACCTGACGCAGAGCGGCGCCGTTGTGCGCGAGGTTGTCGCATGACAGCACGGTGAAGGGCTCTTTCGCTGCATCGCGGCGCTGGCGCAACGCGGCAACCAGAATGCCGGGCACGCTGCGCGGCGCGTGCGGATGCGAAAGGTCGTGTGTTATCGCGGGATTGTCGAGCGCGACGTCGCCGGTCTTTGCATTGCGGCAGTAGCCTTTTTCGGTGACCGTCAACGAGACGATTCGCACCGAGGGTTCGGCAAGCCGCGCGAACAATGCGTCGTGATCGTGCGGCATCGCGAGCACTTCGCGCAATGCGCGCACAACGGTCACCTTCGCGCCCTCGGGTCCACGTTCGACAACGCTGTACACACCTTGCTGCTCCATCAGCGCATCGCGCTTCGCCACGTCGCCTTGCAGCGTAACGCCGCAGATGCCCCAGTCGCCGCCTTCGACGAGCATGGCCTCTTCCGTGTAAAGCGCCTGATGCGCGCGATGAAAATTGCCGATGCCGAAATGAACGATGCCGATAGGCGGCTCGCGCCACGCAGCATGCTCGGGTGACAGCACATGCTGACGCAGTGCGGACAACGCTTGACGGGTAAGGCGAGGCAATGAAGCTGGCGTGCTCATGTTGTGAAGTCCAGATGACGTGACAGGCCTGAAACGCCGCGAATCAGCGGGAAAACCCTGATTTGACGCTTCGCTATACTTGTATGGTAGCATCGTTCAAACGATTCGAGGCAAGCAGGTGAGGCTGAATGCGCAGCCGCATGGCCTCGTTGAAAGCGTCATGACACCGCGGCCGTGAGTCCAGCGTCTACCTCCCGTTCAGCGCCACGCAAGACCTGTTTTAGCAAGGAAGAGAACATGAAAATCGTTCGCGCCGATGTGATCGTCACGTGCCCCGGCCGCAACTTCGTCACGCTCAAAATCGTCACCGATGAAGGCGTGCACGGTATCGGCGACGCCACGCTCAACGGTCGCGAACTGGCGGTTGCCTCGTATCTGAAAGATCACGTATGTCCGTTGCTGATCGGCCGCGATCCGGGCCGTATCGAAGACACCTGGCAGTATCTGTATAAGGGCGCGTACTGGCGCCGCGGTCCAGTCACGATGACGGCCATCGCCGCGGTCGACATGGCGTTGTGGGACATCCTCGGCAAGGTTACGGGCATGCCACTGTACAAGCTGCTCGGCGGGGCGTCGCGCGAAGGCGTGATGGTCTACGGACACGCCACGGGCCGCGACATTCCCGAAGCCCTCGACCGTTACGCCGAGCACATCGAGGCCGGTTATCAGGCCATTCGCATTCAATGCGGCGTGCCGAACATGCGCTCGGTATATGGCGTATCGAAAGGCAGCGGCATGTACGAGCCGGCGACGAAGGGCGCTGTCGAAGAGCAAAGCTGGTCGTCGGAAAAGTATCTCGACTTTGTGCCGAAGCTCTTCGAAGCGGTGCGCGACAAGTTCGGCTTCGACACGCATCTGCTGCACGACGTGCACCATCGCCTGACGCCGATCGAGGCGGCGCGCCTAGGTAAATCCATTGAGCCGTATCGTCTGTTCTGGATGGAAGACCCCACGCCCGCCGAGAACCAGGCCGGCTTCCGGCTGATACGCGAGCACACGGTCACGCCGATTGCGGTCGGCGAGGTGTTCAACAGTATCTGGGACTGCAAGCAGTTGATCGAGGAGCAACTGATCGACTATATCCGCGCGACGCTGACGCATGCGGGCGGCATCACGCATCTTCGGCGGATTGCTGATTTCGCTTCGCTCTACCAGGTGCGCACGGGTTGTCATGGGCCGTCGGATCTGTCGCCGGTCTGCATGGGCGCGGCGTTGCATTTCGATCTGTGGGTGCCGAACTTCGGCGTGCAGGAATATATGGGCTTTCCCGAAGAGGCGCTCGAAGTGTTTCCTCATGCGTGGCGCTTCGACAAAGGCATGATGCATCCGGGCGATGCACCGGGCCACGGAGTGGACATCGACGAAGCCGCCGCTGCGCGTTTCCCTTACGACCCTGCATATCTGCCGGTTGCGCGTCTCGAAGACGGCACGCTATGGAACTGGTGATAAACGAGTGATGCAGCGCCGTCGCTGAAGTTCTTTTTACCCCGCATTTTGCCGCGCGTGATCGAGTTCGCGCATCTGTCATACCGGAGTCCACCATGCTTGCAGCCGTGCTTCACGAACCCAAACTGATCCGCATCGACGAGGTCGCTCCGCCGGAGCCCGGCCCCGGCCAGGTGCGAGTGCGCGTGCGCGCCGGCGGCATTTGCGGTTCCGATCTGTCGTATTACTTCAAGGGCAAGAGCGGCGATTTCGCGGTGCGCGAGCCGTTCGTGCTCGGACACGAAGTGGCGGGCGAAATCGATTCGCTCGGTCAAGGCGTGGGCGCCGATGCGCGCCTCGTGCCTGGCCAGCGCGTCGCAGTGAATCCGGGACTTGCGTGTGGAACGTGCAAGTACTGTACGGTAGGGATGCCTAATCATTGTCTGAACATGCGCTTCATGGGTAGTGCGTCGACGTTTCCTCACATGCAGGGCATGTTCCGCCAGTACATCGTCGTGGCGGCACGCCAGTGCATTCCAGTGGCCGACAGCGTCGACTTTGCGCAGGCGTCGATGGCCGAGCCGCTCGCCGTTGCGCTACACGCGGTGAAACAGGCAGGCTCGCTCGTCGGCGCAAGCGTGCTGCTGATCGGCTGCGGACCGATCGGCTGCATCCTGCTGAGCGTCGCGCGGCGCGCCGGCGCACATCGGGTCGTCGCCGTGGATTTGTCGAGCCGGGCCTTGCAGGTTGCCGCTCAACTCGGCGCGGACCAGACGGTCAATGCCGCCGATACCGCGACGATCGAACAATGGTCCGCACAACGCGGCACGTTCGATGTGGTGATCGAAGCGTCCGGCAGTCCCGCAGGACTCGATACGGCGTTGCGTTCAGCGCGTGCAGGCGGCACGGTAATCCAGGTCGGCAATTTGCCTGCGGGCCAATCGCCTGTTGCAGCAAATCTTGTGATGTCGAAGGAGCTTCGCTATCAAGGTTCGTTTCGCTTCACGGACGAATATGCGATTGCCGCCGATGAAATTGCATCCGGCAAGGTCGACTTGCGCCCGCTGATGACGCACGCATTTGCGATGAGCGACGCAAACGAGGCATTCGAAGTCGCTTTGGACCGCTCGCAGTCGATGAAGGTGCATCTGAATTTCGACTGAAACCGCACGCCCGCAGGCGAGTTGCAAACACGCTCCTCGATGCGCGCATCACATTCACAAGCCGTTCTAACGCCCGTCAAGAGGCGCAATGAAGGAGACATCGCATGATAAAGAGTCAACGCTGGTTTGTTGTCGCACTGCTCTTTCTGGCGGGCGTCATCAATTATCTCGACCGCTCGGCACTATCTATCGCTGCGCCGCTAATCCAGAAAGACCTGAACTTCTCGCACGCGCAAATGGGCGTCGTGTTCAGCAGTTTCTTTGTGGGCTATGCGTTGTTCAATTTCGTCGGCGGCGTGCTGTCGGACAAGGTCGGCGCAAAGCGCGTGTTCGGCACTGCGATGGGCGTGTGGTCTTTGTTTTGCGGCGCCACGGCGCTCGCAACCGGCATCGGTTCGCTGATCGTGTTGCGTGTGCTGTTCGGCATGGGCGAGGGGCCGTTCAGCTCGTCGAACAGCAAGATGGTCAACAACTGGTTTCCGCGCAAGGAAGTGGCGAGCGCGATTGGCGTGATCAGTTCCGGTACGCCGCTCGGCGGTGCGTTGGCGGGCCCGGTGGTGGGTTTCATGGCGGTTCAGTTCGGCTGGCGTTGGGCGTTCGTCGCGATCATGTTGCTGGGGCTGCTATGGCTCGTCTTTTGGGCCGCGACCACGACCGAACATCCGCAACAGAATTCGCGCGTCACAAGCGATGAGATGCAACTGATTCTCGCGGGCCAGGCTGACGAGCACGCCCTCGCGCATTCCGCCGACGGCTCCAAGCTCGGTCTCGGCCACTTTCTGCGCAAGCCGATCATTCTCGCAACTGCCTTTGCCTTTTTCTCGTACAACTACGTGCTGTTTTTCTTTCTCTCGTGGTTTCCGACCTATCTGACCGAGGCACATCACCTGAGTCTGCATGACATGAGCATCGCCACTGTGATTCCATGGGTACTCGGCAGCATCGGACTCGCGGCCGGCGGCTTCATCTCCGACCTGATTCTGCGTTTGACGGGCAAGCCGCTGCTGTCGCGCAAGATCGTGCTCGGTACATGCCTCGGCGCGGCGGCGGTGTGCGTCGCACTGGCGGGCCGCGTGGCCAGCACGGAAAGCGCGGTCGCGCTGATGTCGGTTTCGATCTTCTTCCTGTATGTGACGGGCGCCGTTTATTGGGCCGTTATTCAGGACACGGTGCCGCGCGAACATGTGGGCGGCGTCGGCGGCTTCGTGCATCTGCTTGCGAATCTTGCGGGCGTGATCGGGCCGGCTGTGACTGGCTTCATCGTTCAGGCGACACACGGCGCGTATGGCAGCGCATTCGTGCTGGCGGGAGGGATCGCGGTACTCGGCGCGGTGTGCTCGCTCGTGTGGATTCGCGAGCCGCGCGCAAACACGCTGGCGGTGGAACGTGCATGGTAGTATGGTGCGCAGCTTCGCAGCGTGCCCCGCAGTGTGCGTCGAAGTTTGCCTCGCGGTGTGCCTCGCAGTTTGCCTTTATGCCGGCAAGACACCGATGCGCCGATGCAGCTATCCACTCGATGCTCTTTCGTAGTTTGCAAAATGTCGACCAGGAATCTCTCCGCCAGCAAGCCGCCCCTGACCGCGAGCGCCGCGAGCGCCACGCTCGCTGAACCCCGTGCGCGACGTCGCGCGGGCGCGCAGGCTGGCGTGCATGTCCCATTGCCCGATCTGACCGAGAACGTATCGTTCGATTCGCACGAGCCCATCGGCAAGCAGATTTTCCGCGCGTTGCGACAGGCCATTTTCGTCGGCCAGATGGTGCCCGGCACGCCGCTCTCGGAAAAGGAAGTGTCGGACATGTTCCAGGTATCGCGACAACCGGTGCGGGAGGCGTTCATCAAACTGGTCGAAGCGGGCGTGCTGCAAGTCTTGCCGCAACGCGGCACCTTCGTGAAGCGCATTTCGCCGCGCCAGGTGCGCGAAGGGCGCTTCATTCGCGAAGCGATCGAAACGGCGGTGGTGCGTAAAGCAGCAGTGTCGATTACCGATGAGCAATTGCAGGCGCTCGCCGACAATCTGCGCCAGCAGAAGCTCGCGGCGAAGTCGAATGACACGGCCGCCTTCCTGGCGCTCGACGAGGCGTTCCACTACGCGATCGCGCAGGCGATAGATTGCACTGCCGCCTGGGAAACCATTCAGGACATCAAGGCGCAAATGGATCGCGTGCGCTACTTGAGCTTGCCCGACGTGTCGCCGCTCGATCTGCTGATAAGGCAACACGCCAGGATCCTGGCCGGCTTGCGCGCGCACGATCCCACTGCCGCTGAAGACGCCATGCGCAGCCACTTGCGTGAAATCCTCGTGTCGCTCGGTCCCATAGCCGCGCGTAACCCCGCCTGGTTCGAACCGGACGAATTGGAGCGTGTGCCGCTGTCCACGTGAAAACGTCGCGCTAAGCGGGTCCCGCAAAGCTTCGCGTTATGGCAAAGTGTGCCGTTTCAATGCCACGAGGTGAGGGGCCAATGAGAGGTCGCCTGGTCTATGTGATGGGGCCGTCCGGCGCGGGTAAGGACGCGTTGCTGGGTTTCGCTCGCAAGCGCCTTGCGGGAGAGCCGATTCTCTTCGCGCATCGTTACATTACGCGGCCAAGCGGCAACGGCGAAGAACATATCGCGCTCAGCGTCGAGGAATTCGCCGCGCGGTCGTTGCTGGGTCTCTTCGCGCTCGAATGGTCGAGTCATTCGCTGCGCTATGGCGTGGGTATCGAACTCGATGCATGGCTCGCGCGCGGTTGCACGGTTGTCGTGAATGGCTCGCGCCAGTATCTGCATCATGCGCTTGCGCGCTATCCTCGTACCGAAGTCGTGCATGTGGACGCTGCGCCGCATATTCTTGAAGCGCGTCTCGGCGCGCGGGCGCGTGAATCGGCGGAGCAGGTAGCCGCGCGGCTCGCACGGCACGCGCCTTTCTCTTTGCCCGATGGCGTTCGCTGCAAGTCAATCGACAATTCAGGCGAACTCGGAGACGCGGGCCATGCGCTGATCGCATTCCTCGAGGCCAAAGCCGGGCTATAGTTCTCGCCTTCGCTGCATCAGCGGTGACCTGGCAACGTCTTACTGCAGCCTTGGCATCGGCTTTCATGCAGCTTCACATCACGGAGTCTCTTGCAAATGAGCGAAACCGCGCGTTTCACCGAAGTAGCCGATCTGATCCCCGCCGCCGAAAGCCTGCGCGAAATTCGCCATCACATTCATCACCATCCCGAACTGGCCTACGAAGAGTTGCAAACCGGCGCGCTCGTCGCAGAGAAGCTCGAGCAATGGGGCTGGCAGGTGACGCGCGGTGTCGGTCAAACCGGCGTGGTCGGCACGCTCAAAGTAGGCGACGGCAAGCGCAGCATCGGCATTCGCGCGGACATGGACGCGCTGCCGATCATCGAGCAAACCGGCCTGCCTTATGCGAGCGGCACGCACGGCAAGATGCACGCATGCGGCCACGACGGCCACACGACGATCCTGCTCGGCGCCGCGCAACGCCTCGCGGCCACGCGTAATTTCTCGGGCACGGTACACCTTTACTTTCAGCCGGCCGAAGAAAGCGGCATCGACAGCGGCGCGAAGAAAATGATCGAAGACGGCCTGTTCGAGCGTTTTCCGTGCGACGCCGTGTTCGGCCTGCACAATCATCCAGGCGCGGAGCCGGGCGTGCTGCTGTTTCGCAAGGGGCCGTTCATGTCGGCGGGCGACAAGGCGATCATCACGATAGAAGGCGTGGGCGGCCACGCGGCGCGCCCGCATCTGACAGTCGATCCGGTGGTGGTGGCGGCAAGCATCGTCATGGCGTTGCAGACGATCGTCGCGCGTAATGTCGATCCGTCGCAGCCTGCGGTCGTGACGGTCGGCTCGATGCATGCCGGCACAGCAAACAACGTGATCGCGAGTACGGCGAGACTCGAACTGAGCGTGCGTTCGTTCAGCCCTGAAGTCCGTGCGCTGCTGAAAAAGCGCATTACCGAACTCGCGCAGACGCAGGCCGCGAGTTATGGCGCTAAGGCCGTCGTCGAATATATCGAGGGCTATCCGGTCGTCGTTAATTCGGATGACGAAACAGATTTCGCGGTAGAAGTGGCGCGCGAACTGGTAGGCGACGACAAGGTCGTTGCGCAGACCGACATACTGATGGGCAGCGAAGACTTCGCGTTCATGCTCCAGAAGCGGCCGGGCACGTTTCTACGTATCGGCAACGGAGTAGGTGAGGACGGCTGCATGGTGCACAACCCGCATTACGACTTCAACGACCGGAATCTGCCGGTTGGTGCGGCATTCTGGACGCGGCTGGTGGAGCGGTATCTCAGCCGCTGAGCGCGATTGGGGGCGGGGGCCGCGGGCACTCGAACAGCCGCGAAAATTGCCGCTGAAATTCAACCGCGCCTTGCCACCATCTCCGATACGGTTTGCGCAGCCTGCTGCAGCGGCTCGAGAAACGCCTTGACCATTTGCCTCGCCGAATTGCGTTGCGCGTTGCCGCTGATGTTCATTGCCGCGATCACGCGCCCCTGGCGATTGCGGATCGGCGCCGACAGCGAAATCAAACCGCCTTCCAGTTCCTGATCGACAATCGCCCATCCCTGGCGGCGCACCTGCGCGATCAGTTTCTTCAGTTCTTCCTTGTCCGTTACCGTGCGCGGCGTGTGTGCATAAAGCGGCGAGGAATTCAGCGTGGCTTCGAGCGTCTCGTCGTCGAGTGCGGAGAGCAGCACGCGGCCCATCGACGTGCAATACGCCGGCAAGCGGCTGCCGATCGACAGGTTGATCGTCATGATCTTGTGAGTCGGCACGCGCAACACATAGACGATCTCCGTGCGGTCGAGCACGGCCGCCGAGCAGCTTTCGTGCACCTGTGCGGACAGTTCCTCCATGACTGGCTCAGCCAGATTCCAGAACGGCATCGACGTCAGGTACGCGAACCCGAGGTCCAGAATTTTCGGCGTCAGGCGAAACAGGCGGCCCTCTGCTTCGACGTAGCCGAGCGTCTGCAACGTCAACAGGATGCGCCGCGCGCCCGCACGCGTGAGGCCCGTCGCAGCGGCAACGTCGGTAAGGGTCTGTTCGGGACGCTTCGCGTCGAATGCGCGAATCACCGCGAGGCCGCGCGCAAACGACTGCACGTATGAGTCGCCCGGTTTGTCCGGGGCCGGTTCGGCGCTGGCGGAAACGTCGGAGGACGGCGGCGGGGCTTTGCTCATGGACCTGGAATGTCTGCGGAATGTACGTTCGGAAGGCTCGGGTACCGTTCACGGCAACTGGATCGTCGCGACGGTGCGCAAAGGCGTGACGATAGCTTAAGCCTTCTGTTTCGCCAACATCACGGGCGCGCCGACAAAAAACCCAGGGTTTGCGTGGATGCAGCCCGCATCGAAAATTTGTATGATGACCCGATGACATGACAATCGAGAGATTCGATGTTCGACAAGATTCCAGCCCGCGCATTGAGCGACACCGTCGCGCAGCAGCTTCTCAAGCAGATCGACAAGGGCACCTTCGCACGCGGCGGCAAGCTGCCGACCGAGGCAGTGCTCGCGCAGCAGTTCGGCGTGAGCCGCACGGTGATCCGCGAGGCGATTTCGCGGCTGAAGAACGAAGGCGTGGTGGAGCCGCGCCAGGGCAGCGGCGTGTTCATCGCGGCGCACGGCGCGATCCGGCCGCTGCGTATCGACTACGCGGAAGCGGTCGAGCCGGGCTCGGTCGTGCAGATTCTCGCGTTGCGGCGGGCGATTGAAGCGGAAGTCGCATCCGAGGCCGCGATGCGTCGCACCGACGCCGACATGATGTCCATCGACGCCGCCCTGGCGAAGATCGACGAAGCCGTCGCCGAAGGCGAGGACGGCGTGACCGAAGACGTCGCGTTTCATCGCGCGATTGCGGGAGCAACCGGCAATCCGTATTTCCTCAAGACGTTGACGTTTCTGAACCAGTATCTCGAAGCCGGCACGGTTGTTACGCGTCGCAACGAGGCACTGCGCGAGGACTTCTCGCGTCAGGTGCGCGAAGAGCACGCGGCCATTGCAGCCGCGATTCGTGCCGGCGATCCCATGGCCGCGCGCAACGCGGCGCAAACCCACATGTACAACGCGGCAAGGCGGCTCGCGGAAGCGGGCATTCGCTGATGCCGAGCCATGCTGGCGAGTGTCGCGAGTACGGCGTACGCGGCGCACCCGGCGCAATCCGCACAAGCGCATAACAGATTCCATAGAGGTGCAGCATGTCCAGAAATGTCGGTGTCATCGGTCTTGGCGCAATGGGTTTGGGCGTCGCGCGTTCGCTGCTGCGTGCGGGCTTGCGGGTCCACGCGTGCGATCTGCGCAGCGAAGTCCTGCAGGCGTTCGTGAACGAAGGCGGCGTGGGTTGCGCGTCGCCCGCCGAACTCGGTGCCCAATGTGACGTGGTGATCACGCTGGTCGTGAATGCCGCGCAAACTGAGGCGGTACTGTTCGGCGAACAAGGCGCAGTCGCGGCGATGAAGCCGGGCGGCGTCGTGATTGCGAGCGCGACTGTCGCGCCCGACTTCGCAATCGAACTTGGCAAGCGCATCGAGGCAGCAGGTTTGCAGATGCTCGATGCGCCAGTCTCGGGCGGGGCGGCGCGCGCCGCATCGGGCGAGATGACGATGATGACGTCCGGCCCCGCCGCCGCATACGCGGCCTGCGAAGACGTGCTCGCCGCGATGGCGGGCAAGGTTTATCGCTTGGGCTCCGCACATGGCGCGGGATCGAAAGTCAAGATCATCAACCAGTTGCTGGCCGGCGTGCATATCGCCGTGGCGGCGGAGGCGATGGCGCTAGGCTTGCGCGAAGGCGTCGATCCGGACGCGCTATACGACGTAATCACGCACAGCGCCGGCAATTCGTGGATGTTCGAGAACCGCGTACCGCACATACTCAACGGCGATTACACGCCGCTGTCGGCCGTCGATATTTTCGTCAAGGATCTCGGCCTCGTGCTCGATACCGCGCGCCGTTCGAAATTTCCACTGCCGTTATCGGCGGCGGCTCATCAAATGTTCATGATGGCGTCCACGGCCGGTCACGGCGGCGAGGACGACTCCGCGGTCATCAAGATTTTCCCCGGCATCGACGTGCCGGCGGCAAAGTAATCAGGAGCGCGTCATGACGGCTACGACACAACGCGCGCTGCTCGGCTGTATCGCCGACGATTTCACCGGCGCAACCGACCTCGCCAACATGCTGGTGCGCGGCGGCATGCGCACGGTACAAACCATCGGCGTGCCGGAGAAGGAAGAAACGATCGAAGCCGACGCGCTCGTGGTCGCGCTGAAGTCGCGCACGATCCCCGTCGCCGACGCGGTCGCGCAATCGCTTGCCGCCCTCGACTGGTTGCGCGCCCAAGGGTGCCGCCAGTTCGTTTTCAAATACTGCTCGACCTTCGATTCGACCGACGCAGGCAACATCGGGCCGGTGACGGATGCGTTGCTGAACGCGCTATCCGCGCAAGATTCTGCCAGTGCTTTCACGATTGCCTGCCCCGCGTTCCCCGAGAACGGACGCACGATTTTTCGCGGGCATCTCTTTGTCGGCGACACGTTGCTCAACGAGTCGGGCATGGAGAACCATCCTCTCACGCCGATGCGCGACGCCAACCTCGTGCGCGTGTTGCAACGCCAGACGCAATCGAACGTCGGGCTCGTGCGTTACGACGCGGTGGCCCAAGGCGTATCGGCAGTGCGCGAAGCGTTCGACGCATTGCGCAACCAGGGCGTGCGCATGGCGATCGCCGACGCGGTCTCCGACGCCGACCTCTACGTGCTCGGTGAAGCCTGCGCCGATCTCACGCTGATCACGGGCGGCTCGGGCATTGCGTTGGGCTTGCCGGGCAACTTCCGCCGCGCGGGCCTGCTCGATTCACAGGCGGACGCCGCGCAACTGCCGCGCGTCGAAGGATTGTCGGCGGTGCTCGCCGGCAGCGCGTCGAAAGCGACCAATGCGCAAGTCGCCGCGTGGCGCGAAATACGCCCTGCGTTTCGCATTGATCCGCTTGCGGCTGCGCGAGGCGAAGCGGTTGTCGAACAGGCGCTGGCATTCGCGCAGACATATCTCGACAAAGCCGAGCCCATGCTCATCTACGCGACCGCCACGCCCGACGAAGTGAAAGCGGTGCAACGCGAACTCGGCGTGGATCGAGCAGGACATCTGGTCGAATCGACGTTGGCGTCGATTGCCCGCGGCTTGCATGAGCGCGGCGTGCGCAAGTTCGTCGTGGCGGGCGGCGAGACCTCGGGCGCGGTCGTGCAGGCGCTGAGTGTCCGCACGCTGCGCATCGGCGCCCAGATCGATCCCGGCGTGCCGGCGACTGCAACCATGGGCGCGCAACCGCTCGCACTGGCACTGAAATCCGGCAACTTCGGCACCACCGATTTCTTCGAGAAAGCGCTGCGTCATCTGAACGGAGCCGCGCAATGAGCAACGCGCCCGCAGTCCACACCACGAACGAAGCGCACGTACGCGAGGAAATCTGCGTGACTGGAGCGAGTCTTTATCAGCGAGGCTATACGGTAGGCAGCGCCGGCAACATCAGCGCGCGGCTCGATGACGGCTGGCTGATCACGCCGACCGATGCGTGCCTCGGCCGGGTCGATCCGGCCGACATCGCCAAGGTCGACTTCGACGGCAATGCGGTGTCGGGCGGCAAGCCGTCAAAAACACTCGCGCTGCATCGGGGCATTTATGCGCGCAATGGCGAAGCGCGCGGCATCGTCCATACGCATTCGACGCATCTTGTCGCGCTGACATTAGCCGGCGTGTGGAGCGAGACCGACGTACTGCCGCCGATCACGCCGTACTACGTGATGAAAGTGGGCCACGTACCGCTGATTCGTTACCGCCGGCCCGGCGATCCGCAAGTAGCCGCCCAGATCGCCGCGCTCGCCGATAGCGTTCGCGCGGTGCTGCTCGACCGCCTCGGTCCGGTGGTCTGGGAGCGCTCCGTCGCGCATGCGTCGTATGCACTCGAAGAACTCGAAGAGACCGCGCGTTTGTGGCTCATGACAAATCCGCGTCCTGCGCCGCTCGACGAAGCGTCGCTCGAAGAACTGCGTAGCGTGTTCGGCGCGCGCTGGTAGCAACCGCTCACACGAATCAGATCGCCCAAGGCGACGCGTCACATTCCCCTCTCAGGAGACATTGCATGAGTTCGTATCAGGCCGTATCCAGCCAGCCGATCGCGGCGGCCGTGGGTCACCCCGGTGCCGCGGAAGTCGAGCGCACATACAAGAAAGTGTTCTGGCGCATCGTGCCGTTTCTGATGCTCTGCTACGTGGTCGCGTATCTGGATCGCGTGAACGTGGGCTTCGCAAAGCTGCAAATGTCGCAAGACCTCGCGTTCAGCGAAACGGTATTCGGCCTCGGCGCAGGCGTGTTTTTTATCGGCTACTTCCTGTTTGAACTGCCGAGCAACATTCTGATGCACAAGCTCGGCGCGCGCATCTGGATCGCGCGGATCATGATTACCTGGGGCGTGATGTCAGCGTTATTCGTATTCGTGAAGACGCCGACCCAGTTCTATATCTTGCGCTTTCTGCTTGGGCTTGCCGAAGCGGGTTTTTATCCGGGCGTGATTCTGTATCTGACTTACTGGTTTCCGTCGCATCGGCGCGCAAAGATCATTGCGGTGTTCATGTCTGCCATTCCGGTGTCGGGCATCTTTGGCAATCCGCTGTCCGGCTGGATCATGCAGGCGTTTCATCACAGCTCGGGTCTCCAGGGCTGGCAATGGATGTTCCTGATCGAAGCAATCCCGGCGGTGGCGATCGGTATTGCCACGATCCTTTATCTCGACAACGGAATTGCGAGCGCAAAGTGGCTGAGCGAAAGCGAAAAGCGCCTGCTCAACGATGAAATCGCCGCATCGCAGCCGAAGGAAAAAGCAAACGCTCATTCGCTGCGCGCGGTGTTCCGCGATCCGCGCACGTGGTGGATGTCGCTAATCTACTTCGCGTTCGTCACCGGGCAATACGGCCTGACGTTCTGGATGCCGACGCTCGTCAAATCCACGGGCGTGAGCGGCGCATTCAACATCGGTCTCCTGAGCGCGATTCCGTTTGTCTGCGCGATCGTCGTGATGAATGTGATGGGGCATAGCGCGGACAAGCGCCGTGAGCGCCGCTGGCATCTGATCGTGCCGGCGTTGTTCGGCGCCGTGGGCTTCACGGTCGCGGCTTCGTTCGCGAGCAACACGGTGGTGTCCATCGCGTTTCTGTCGCTCGCCGCTGCCGGCGTGCTGACTTGCGCGCCGCTCTTCTGGTCGCTGCCTACGGCGTTCATGTCTGGCGCGACCGCCGCGGCCGGCATCGCGATCATCAACTCGATCGGTAATCTCGCGGGCTTCGCGAGTCCCTACATGATCGGTTATCTGAAGGATCTCACGCATAGCACGCAGACCGGCATGTATGTGCTGGCCGGCATGCTGGTGATCGGCGCGATTGCTACGTGGTTCACGCCGGCCAAACTGGTCAATCGCTAACAGCCCGCGCGGCGCATACGTTGCTGCTCCAGCTTCGTTTGCCGCGCGCTGAACACAGCTTCAAAGGAGTTGCTGCCATGCCTCGCTTTGCCGCCAATCTGTCGATGATGTACAACGAGCACGCTTTTCTGGATCGTTTCGCCGCCGCGGCAAAAGACGGCTTTAAAGCGGTCGAGTTTCTGTTTCCCTACGATTTTCGCGCTGCGGAAATCAAGGCGCGGCTCGACGCCAACGGTCTGACACAAGCGCTCTTCAACGCGCCTCCGGGCGACTGGGCGAGCGGCGAGCGGGGCATCGCAACGCTGCCCGGACGTGAGGACGAGTTCCGCCGCAGCGTCGACACGGCTCTCGAGTACGCGCGCGTCATCGGCAATCGCAAGCTGCATGTGATGGCAGGCCTGATCGGCGCAGATCAGCCGCGCGAGCGGCATCGCGAGGTGTATCTGCAAAACCTCGCGTATGCCGCGAAGGCTGCGCAAGCCGAGGGCATCATGATTGTGATCGAGCCGATCAATACACGCGACATGCCAGGCTTTTTCCTGAACCGGCAGGACGAGGCGCAAGCTATTTGCGCGGAAGTCGGCGAGCCGAATCTGAAGGTGCAGTTCGACTGTTACCACTGTCAGATCGTGGAAGGCGATCTCGCAGTAAAGCTCAAGCGCGATCAGGCGGGCATCGGTCACATTCAGGTTGCAGGAGTACCCGAGCGACACGAGCCG
Organism: Paraburkholderia kirstenboschensis; assembly: GCF_904848585.1. Classification (GTDB taxonomy): domain Bacteria; phylum Pseudomonadota; class Gammaproteobacteria; order Burkholderiales; family Burkholderiaceae; genus Paraburkholderia; species Paraburkholderia kirstenboschensis. The sequence continues at coordinate 343,059 of NZ_CAJHCR010000005.1, read as the reverse complement.
GATACGGGTGAGATCAACTATCCGTATCTGTTCGACGTAATCGACTCACTCGGCTACGACGGCTACATCGGCTGCGAATACCGGCCGCGGGCCGCGACTTCGGCGGGGCTCGGCTGGCTCAAACCGTATCTGAACGCCGCCTGATCAATATAACGAGGACAGAAGCCAATCATGAAAGTACTAATAACCGGCGGCGCGGGATTTCTCGGCCAACGCCTTGCACGTGAACTGCTCTCGCGCGGTTCGTTGAAAGACGCGCAGGGCGCGCCGCAAGCCATCACCGAACTCATCTTGCTCGACGTCGTGCAAGCGAACGATTTCGGCGACAGCCGCGTGCGCACCGAAGTGGGCGATATCGCGGAGCGCAGTGTGCTCGAGCGTGCGATCGACAGCAACACCGCGGCGATCTTTCACCTTGCCGCGGTGGTGAGCGGTCAGGCGGAAGCAGACTTCGATCTCGGCATGCGCATCAATCTCGACGCGTCGCGCTTGTTGCTCGACGTTTGCCGTCAACGCGGACACCGGCCGCGCGTGGTGTTCACGAGTTCGGTCGCGGTGTACGGCGGCGACTTGCCCGACATCGTGCAGAACGATACCGCGCTTAATCCGCAGTCGTCGTACGGCGCGCAAAAGGCGATCGCCGAATTGCTGCTCAACGACTATTCGCGGCGCGGTTTCGTCGACGGACGCGTGCTGCGGCTGCCCACGATCAGCGTTCGGCCCGGCAAGCCGAATGCGGCGGCGTCGTCGTTTGCGAGCGGCATTATCCGCGAGCCGCTGAACGGCGAAGAGGCTGTGTGCCCCGTCAACGGCTCCACGCGGCTGTGGCTGCTGTCGCCGCGTAAAGCGATCGAGTGCCTGATCGCCGGGCTCGAACTCGACGCCGCCGCGCTTGGCAACCAACGCGTGCTGAATCTGCCGGGCATCTCCGTGAGCGTCGACGAAATGGTGGCGGCGCTGCGCGAAGTGGCTGGCGACGAGGTCGCGAAGCGGATCGTCTGGCAGCCGGACGTGCGCATCGAAAAAATCGTCGGTAGCTGGCCGGGACGTTGGGACACGTCGCGCGCCGAACAACTGGGCCTGCGCGGCGAGCACACGTTCGCCGACGTGATCCGCGCCTATATCGCGGACGAGGGCGTGCAGCTCCGCTAAAAAAAACGTCCGCCAAGCCCCGCGTCGCGGCCTGCAGCGTGGCGGCGGCGCGGGCGCATCAATTGTCAGACACGAGCCTGGCGCGGCGGCCGCCTCTCACGTATTCCCTGATGACGGGCGGTGCGCGCTTGACAGCGTTTCCGCCACGCGCCTATTATCGAGCCTTGTTGTTCGATATATGACCGTATGTTCGCATAAAGAACAAAGCGGCCGGCGGCTCGAACGCATCGTTCACCATCCTGCGCTAAGCTGAATTCACGCGACGGCTGCCCGGCAGCCGCCCGGCCGATGCTCGACGCATCCGCCCGCGCCGCGCATCCATGCTGACGGCGCGGCGCGCGCAGCACATCACTGGAGACATCACATGACCGAAGCATTCCTGTGCGACGCGATTCGCACCCCCATCGGCCGCTATGCGGGCTCGCTGTCGTCGGTTCGCGCGGACGATCTGGGCGCGGTGCCGCTGAAGGCGCTGATGGAGCGCAACAAGAACGTCGACTGGAGTGTCATCGACGACGTGATCTACGGCTGCGCGAACCAGGCTGGCGAAGACAATCGCAACGTGGCGCGCATGTCGCTGCTGCTGGCGGGGCTGCCTAAAGACGTGCCGGGCTCGACCGTGAACCGTCTGTGCGGCTCGGGCATGGACGCGATCGGCATCGCCGCGCGCGCAATCAAGTCCGGCGAGGCCGCGTTGATGGTGGCCGGCGGCGTCGAAAGCATGAGCCGCGCACCGTTCGTCATGGGCAAGGCGACGAGCGCGTTTTCGCGCCAGGCGGATATCTACGACACGACCATCGGCTGGCGTTTCGTCAATCCGTTGATGAAGCAGATGTACGGCGTCGACTCGATGCCCGAGACCGGCGAAAACGTGGCGACCGACTACAACATCAGCCGCGCCGATCAGGATGCCTTCGCACTTCGCAGCCAGCAGAAGGCCGCGCGCGCTCAGAAGGACGGCACGCTCGCGCAGGAAATCGTCGGCGTGACGATCGCGCAGAAGAAGGGCGATCCGGTCACCGTATCGCAAGACGAGCATCCGCGTGAAACGAGCCTGGAGGCGCTCGCGAAACTGAAGGGCGTCGTGCGTCCGGACGGCACCGTGACCGCAGGCAACGCATCGGGCGTCAACGACGGCGCAGCGGCGCTGCTGCTGGCGAACGAAGAGACGGCAAAGCGCTTCGGCCTCACGCCGCGAGCCCGCGTGCTCGGCATCGCGACAGCGGGTGTCGCGCCGCGCGTAATGGGCATGGGCCCAGCGCCCGCCGCGCAAAAGTTGATGGCGCGCCTGAACATGACCATCGATCAGTTCGACCTGATCGAGCTGAACGAGGCGTTTGCTTCGCAAGGTATTGCGGTGCTGCGCACGCTTGGCGTGGCCGACGACGACGCTCGCGTGAACCCGAACGGCGGCGCGATCGCGCTCGGTCATCCGCTCGGCATGAGCGGCGCGCGCCTCGTGACGACCGCGATGTACCAACTGCACCGCACGCAGGGACGCTTTGCACTGTGCACGATGTGTATCGGCGTGGGACAGGGCATCGCAATCGCGATTGAACGCGTGTGATGGATTAGCGCGCATGCGTGTGCATGCAGCGCTTGGTGTTACCGAACAGCCTTTTCGCTACCGCGAAGAGGCTGTTTCTTTTTGCGTCGCGCGTTGGCAAGCGTTGTACCGGATCGCGATTGAAGCTTTTTGTAAGGCATGTACAATCGTTGCGCTACACCTTTAGTCAAGCGTCCTGAATATTTTCCATTCGACATTATGCGAAATGGGCAACATGGCAGGGGCGATTCATCAAGGAGAGCGTAAATGAATGCAGCAACGATAGGAGCAGCATTGACGGCAGCGGTGCTCGCCGCGGCTCAGCCGGCGTGGGCGCAAGACCCGCTGGCGAGTACTGCGCAAGGTGTTGTCAGTGCGGTGGAGCCTGTGCATATGAAGGCCACCATCGTGGGTATCGACCCTGGCAGCCGCTCGCTCACGCTGAAGGGGGCGAACGGCAACGTAGTGATCGTGCTCGTGGGCCAGCAAGTCGCCGGTTTCGAAAAACTGAAGGTGGGCGACCATGTGGATGCGCTCTATAAAAACGCGCTGCTGGTCAAGGCCGAGCGCGTGACGGGCAAAGGCAAGGGCATTCGCGAACGTGTCGATACGCAGGTCTACACACCGGCCTCGGGCGGGTTCGAATCGGCGCGTCAGGTCGAAGTGCTCGCTACCGTGCAAAAGATCGACCGCAAGCGGCGCCTCGTCACGTTGCGCGGCGCGTATCAGACACAAACGCTCGAAGTCGGTCCGCAAGTCGACCTTGCAGACGTGAAGGTGGGCGACACGATTCACGCGGTATTCGTTTCGGCTGCGGCTGTGCAGATTACGCCGCAAGACGCGGCGCAAAACACGGCTCAATGAAGCGTATGTCGTTGCGCGGCGCGATGGCCTTGCGAGCCGTCGCGCCGTTGTTCTTTCAGGCTCGCGCTGCGCATGCAACGAGTTCACGCGACATGCGCGGAGCCTGACAATGCATGTCAACGCATGTCAACGCATGTCAGCGCGGGCTCGGCGGCCCCAGGCTTAAACCGGCGAGCCGTCCGAGCCAGCGCGCGAAGAGGCCGTTCGCGTGCAGCGCGGAGGTCAGCGAAACATGCGCTGTGCGTTCGCCGTCAGTGCTGAGCCATATGCGTTCGCCGCGCTGCAGGCTGAATGTTTGGCCCGGCGCGATCCAGTGATCGTACGGTGAACTGATGCGCGTCAGCCAGAGGCGCGCACCCTTCACGGTAAGCGTGCTGTCCGCCTCGACACGCCATGTCAGCGTCGCGCCTGGCGCAACCGGGAAATGCACCACCACCTTCGGTAGACGCTCGTCCTGATAGTAAGCATAACGATGTGCGTCGTCGTCCATGCACTGCGGGCTTGCCTGATCCATCTTGCTCTCCGTTATCGAGCCGGCCGACGGAGACGCCCACAAAACAAAAGGCCCCTTCCGTTACCAGCGGGGCCTTGGGGTTTTGTTTTGCAGATTCAGACTGCTAACGCAAACATGCTCCCATAGGCCAGCCGATGATGGCTCGCTTCGGGTGGTTAATCGCTACTGCGATGGAGGTGTGCGTCAACATGAACCGAGTGTGCCGTTTTGCCGCACGCGTTGTCAACGGAAATCGGCCGCTATTTTCCGTAGCCACACTGCAGCGTGTCGTCGCTCGGGCAGCCGTGCGGCACGATGCTTTCTCACCGAAGCGAATTGTGTCGGCATATGTCACGGCGTCTGCAAGATGCTCGCGAAGCCTTGCCCAGAAGGCTTCTTTCACGATGAAACAGCGTGACATATCTTGGCTGATGACTGTCGCGGAGCGTCCTCCTATAGTCCGTTCATCGCCACACAGCGCAGCAGCAGTCGCAGCAAGTGGCCTGAATCCCCGAAGGACATACCCGTGAAAACTCATTCGTTCGCAGTCCCGGCCAGCGGCGCTTCATCTGCGGCCGCCACTTCTTCTTCTCCTTCCGCTCGCCGCACACTGCGCAAACTCGCGCTGACTGCGACAACGGCGATGCTCGCACTGGGCAGCGCGTCGGCGTTCGCGTGGTCGCAGCACGGAACCGCTTACACCTCGCGCGGCGTCTATAACGAAGGCCACTACGGCTCGTGCGGCGGCGGCAGCTGCTCGCATGCAGGCGGTGTCATCGGGCCTTATGGCGGCGCCGCGACGAACACCGGCACGGTCACTCGCAATTCGCCCGGACAGTTCTCGAATTCGGGCACCGCGACGGGCCGCTACGGAAACTCGGTGCAGCACGCCGGCGACACCAGCTGTGCGGGCGGCACGTGTTCGCATACGGGCGCGCTCACCGGACCTGATGGCAAGACGGCCACCACCTCCGGCGAAGTGACGAAGACGGGCGCGGGGCAGTACTCGTCGTCGGGATCGGTGACGCGCTCCAACGGCGATACGGTCGATCACTCGGCGTCAACCAGTTGCGCCGGTGCTTCATGCTCGCGTTCGGGAACGGTAACGGGATCGGATGGGGGCACGGTCGAGCATTCCGGCACGGCGACGCGTGTGGCGCCGGGAGTCGTGACGACGTCCACTAGCGTAACCGGCACGCACGGCAATACGGTGACATCGAGCGGAACCGTGGTGAGCACGGGCGTTGTCGCGACGGGCGGCACGACGGTCGTGGTCGCGCCGAAGCCTGTGGTGTACGCGCCGCCGCCCGCGCCGGCTGTCGTAGTAGCGCCGCCGCCCGTGGTTTATGCGCCGCCGCCTGCGCCGGCTGTCGTCGTGACACCGAAGCCCGTGGTTTATGCACCGCCGCCGCCCCCGCCGGCTGTCGTGATTACGCCGAAGCCTGTCGCTTATGTCGCGCCGCCCGTGGTCTATGCGCCGCCGCCGGTTATCTACGTAGCGCCGCGCCGCGTCTATGTTGCGCCGGCGCCGCGCCCGGCGGTTTGGGTGCCGGGTCATTGGGTCGGCAATCTGTATGTGCCGGCGCACTGGGCATGATGAGCGACGCCATGTCATTCAGAATGCGCTTGACTCGAACCAGCCGAGCCAGTCGGCCGAGCCGCTTCAATGCCACCCGAGCAATGCAGCCGCGCGGCGCGATGGGGGACGAACAACGTGTTGCCGTGTCGCGCCGGCGGCGCTTGCGAGCTTCGGATCCAACCACCGTTCGCAAGGCGCGCGTATGGGCGATGATCATCGTGGCGGCCGCACTGGTGATCGCCGTGCAGAGGTTCATGGCAAATCCGGAGTTGCCGCGTGAACTTCCTGAACTCGTTCCGTCGACGGATTGCCCCGCGCGCTACGCCGCCTTGCTCGATCTCGCAGAACTGGCGCGCCGCGACGGCACATCGTCCGAGGTTGTGACGCGCGGTTTGAACAACGGCAGCGGCGCAATGAGCGTATGCCCGCGCATGACCAGCAGCGGAGCGACACGATAACCGGTCGGTTTGCCCCGTCTGCTGTTACGGCTGTTCCGCGAGCGTCAACGGAAAGCGGATCGTGAAGGTGGTGCCCATGCCTTCGCGCGACGCGAAGTCGATGTGCCCGTCGAGCACGCGGCACAGTTCCTTCACGATGGCGAGACCCAAGCCGGTGCCGGGGATTTCCTCGCCTGCGGCGCGTTCGAATTCGGCGAACACCCGCTCGGCATCGGCGGCCGCGATGCCCACGCCGGTGTCCGACACGCGGATCGACCAGTGTTGCGGACCGGCCGTCAGGAAGTACAGCTCGACCTGGCCCGATTTGGTGTACTTGGTCGCATTGGAAAGCAGGTTGACGGCGATCTGCTTGAGCTTCAGACGGTTCGACGTTACGGCAGGCAGCGCCGGATCGAACGCGGCGCGCAGCGTCAGTCCCTTCTCCTCGATGGACGGCCGCGACGACGCCACGAGTTCCTCGTAGAGTTCATGCAGGTCGACCTGTTCGAGCGTAAGCGGCGTGCCGTCGCCGAGGATCACCGAGTACTCGACCATCTGCTCGACAAGCGCCTTCATGTCCGCCGCCTGCCGGTTCGCTAGCTGCAACGCGGTGTCGGCCTTGGCGGGCACACGAGCGATCAGTTGCAGCGCCATCGAAAACGAATTCAGAAAGTTACGCAGATCATGGACGACGCTGCGCGTGATGTACATGCGCGACTCGTACAAGTCGCTGACGAGCCGCTGTTTCAGCGTCAATTCGTGGTTTGCGCGCTCCAGCCGGCCGGTGTATTCGTCGATTTTGCGGTCGCGTTCGCTGACCACTTCCTTGATCGACGTGAGCGTGACCATGCTCAGCGCTTCCGCGACCAGGCGGCGCGCGCGCTTTTCGTGGCGGCGGGTGAGCGTGTTGTCGCGCGTGGCGTACTCGTCGAGCGCATCGGCGAGAACCTGGTGGAACAGATCCAGTTCGCGCACCAGTTCTTCGATGCGGTAGCCCTGGCGCCAGCGCACCATGCCGTGCTTGCGCGCATCGCGTTCGATCTCCGGTTCGAGGCGTTCCAGATCTTCGACCTCGAGCGCCGCGCACAGGCCGTCGAGAATTTCCGGAAGATGATCGGCGAGTTGCTGATACGTAAGCTTGTCGGCTTCCACCAGATCGGCGTCGCCAAAAACCGCATTCATCCATTGCTCGGTCAATCGAACCCGCTCCGCGCGAACGAATTCGGCGAAGTTGCGCAGCGGGCTAACGCGTGTGTCGTTCTTCATGGTGCGGTGGATCAGGTGTTGAGAATGCGCGTGCGCTCCGATGCGGCAGCCCATTATCACAGCAAATCGACCGCGCGATGTCGAATTTGCGGCCCTGTTCACTCAACCATTGCGATCCTTCAAAAAATCGACGAACGCGCGTAAGGGCGCCGGCAAGTGACGGTGGCCGGGATAGTAGAGAAAGGGCCCTGAGAAGCTTTGCCACCACGGTTCGAGAATCGGCTCCAAAGCGCCGCTGTCCAGGTGCGGTCTCAGCATGTCTTCGAACAGGTGAATCACGCCCACACCCGCGACCGCCGCGCTGATCACGAGGTCGAGCGCCGCGCCGGGCCGCACGAGCAACGGTCCCGACGGATTCAGCTGGACCACTTCGCCTTCGTGCTCGAACAGCCACGTCGGCGTCGCGCCGCCGGCAAACTGGACGCGCAGGCAAGCATGCGTAAGGAGGTCGCGCGGATGCTGCGGGCGTCCGCGGAGCTGCAGATACTCCGGCGCGGCGGCGGTCGCGAAGCGTTCCACGCGTGGGCCGATCGGCACGGCGATCATGTCCTGCTCGAGCCGCTCGTCGTAACGGATGCCCGCGTCGCAGCCGATGGAAAGCACGTCGACAAAGCCGTCCTCGACAACCACTTCCACCCGTATGTCCGGATAGGCTTTCAGAAACGGCGCTATCACACCAGGCAGCCCCATGCGCGCGGCGCTCGCCGGCACGTTGAGTTTGAGCGTGCCGCTCGGCCGGTCGCGAAACACGTTGAGCACGTCGAGCGCCGCTTCCATTTCGCTGAAGAGCGGCGTCAGCTTTTCCAGCAGACGCAGGCCCGCTTCGGTCGGCGCGACGCTGCGGGTCGTACGGTTCAGCAGGCGCAGACCGAGCTTCGTTTCAAGGCGGCGCACGGCAATGCTCAGACTCGACGCGGAAACGCCGCTCGTGCGCGCCGCCTCGCGAAAGCCGCCCGCGCGCGCCACTGAGATGAAAGCGGTCAGGTCGTTTAATTCCATGTCACTGTTCACTATATTGAACAACCCGTGCACGTTAGCCCGCTTTATTAAACGATGCAATCCCCGCCATACTGCGCCTCAACCTACTGAGAAAGGAGAGCACCATGCCAAACCTCGATATCACGAATACGTTTTCGCTCGGCGCGCGCCAAGTGCGGCGCATGGGCTACGGCGCCATGCAACTCGCGGGGCCCGGCGTGTTCGGGCCGCCGAAAGACCGCGACGCCGCGATCGCCGTGCTGCGTGAAGCGGTGGCTTGCGGCGTCAATCACATCGACACCAGCGATTTTTACGGCCCGCATATCACCAACAAGCTAATTCGCGAGGCGCTGCATCCGTATGCCGACGATCTCGTGATCGTCACCAAGCTCGGCGCGGTGCGCAGCAGCGATGGCGGTTGGCTGCCGGCGCAGGAGCCGGAGGATCTCGAGCGCGGCGTACACGACAATCTGCGCAACCTCGGGCTCGACACGCTCGAAGTGGTAAACATGCGAATGATGGGCGACGTGCACGCGCCGAGCGAAGGATCGGTAGAAAAGCAGATCACCGCGCTTGCCGAACTTCAACAGCGCGGACTGATCCGCCATATCGGCCTGAGCAACGCGACGCCGACGCAGATTGCCGAAGCACAGCGCATTGCAAAGATCGTCTGCGTGCAGAATCACTACAACCTGGTGCACCGGGCCGACGACGCGCTGATCGACGAACTGGCAGCCAAGGGCATTGCTTATGTGCCGTTCTTTCCGCTGGGCGGCTTTACGCCGATCCAGTCGTCTGCGCTGACCGATATCGCGGGAACGATTGGCGCAACGCCGATGCAAGTGGCGCTCGCATGGCTGCTGCAGCGCGCGCCCAACATCCTGTTGATTCCGGGCACGTCGTCCGTCGGGCATTTGCGCGAGAACCTGCAGGCCGCGCAGATCAAGCTAAGCGACGAAATCCTCGCGAAACTGGATGCAATTGGCCGCGCCAACGGCTAACCGCCACGGCGCTTCAAACAGAATCGGCAATATGCGCACGCAGCCACTGATGCGCTGGATCCCGATGCGAACGTTCATGCCAGAGCATCGCCATTTCATAGCCCGGCACCTCGACGGGCGGCTCGACCACGCGTAGTGCGGCATTGTCGCGGACCAGCCGCGCGGGCACCATCGCCACGAGGTCGGTATTGGCGAGCGCGGAGATCATGAACAGAAAGTGCGGAACGGAGAGCACGACGCGGCGCGAGAGGCCGGCTTGGGCAAGCGCTTCGTCGGTCGCGCCGGCAAAGCCGCCGCCGTCGGGCGACACGATCACGTGCTCGAACTTGGAGAATTGCGCGAGTGTCGGCCGCCGTTTCAGACGCGGATGACCGGCGCGCCCGGCAAGCACATAGCGCTCGGCAAACAGCACTCGTCTGCGCAAGCCGGCAGGCGCTCCTTCGCTCGTATGAAAGCCGAGGTCGATTTCGCCCTGTTCGGCCTGTCTCGCGATGCGGGGCGGCGCCGCCTCGACAATGGCGAGCCGTGTGCCGGGCGCCGCCGCGCGCAGGCCCGGCAACGCCGGCAGGATGATGGTCGACTCCGCGTAGTCCGTCGCGGCAATGCGCCAGGTGTGCGCGGCCTGCGCCGGGTCGAAAGGACGCGCGGGCGCCACTGCTTGCTCTAATGCCTCAAGCGCTTGCCGCAACGGCTCGCGCAGCGCCTCGGCGCGGGCCGTCGCGCGCATGCCGCGCGGGCCGGGCAGCAGCAGCGGGTCGCCCAGCAGGTCGCGAAGCTTGGCCAGATGCACGCTCACGGAAGGCTGCGAGAAATTGAGCCGCTCAGCCGCGCGCGTCACGTTCAGCTCAGCCAGCAAAACGTCGAGCGTGACGAGGAGGTTCAGATCCAGCTTGCGGAGATTATTCACGGTAATACCTGCCATGTCAGTAATTCATTTCCAATATACCGTGGCGGCGCCTATCGTGTGTTCTTCCAGACATGAAAGAGGCAACCGCAAATGAACGTTCTGATTGTTTATGCTCATCCAGAACCACGGTCGTTGAATGGATCGCTGAAGGAATTCTCCGTCAAGCGCCTGCGCGACGCGGGGCACGCGGTCCAGGTTTCCGATCTGTATGCGATGAACTGGAAGGCGGCGCTCGATGCAGGCGATAGCCTCGCTCCTGCAACCGGCGATCGCTTCGATCCTTCACGCGCGTCGAAATATGCGTTCGAAAACGGACTGCAAAGTGCGGACATCGCAGCGGAGCAGGCAAAGCTCAAATGGGCGGACGCGGTCATTCTGCAATTCCCGCTGTGGTGGTTCTCGATGCCCGCGATCATGAAGGGATGGGTAGAGCGCGTCTACGCATACGGCTTTGCATACGGCGTGGGCGAACACTCGGACGCACGCTGGGGCGACCGCTACGGCGAGGGCACATTCGCCGGAAAACGCGCCATGCTGGTGGTCACGACGGGCGGATGGGAATCGCACTATAGTCCGCGCGGCATCAACGGTCCGATCGACGACGTGTTGTTCCCGATCCAGCACGGCATACTCTATTACCCCGGTTTCGATGTACTGCCGCCGTTCGTGGTGTATCGCACGAGCCGCATCGACGAAGAGAAATATGCCGATGTGCGCAACGCGCTCGGCGAGCGTCTCGACAATCTCTGGAACACGGCGCCCATACCTTTCCGCGCGCAGAACGGCGGCGATTATCGGATTCCCGAACTTACGTTAAAGGACGACATCGCACCCGGCCGCGCGGGCCTGGGTGTCCACGTCAAATAGTTGCATGGCGCACGCATGTCCGGAAGCATGCGCCGCGCATCGCGTGAGACGAATCGTAGGGTTTGCTGAAATTTGGCTGTAAGTCGCCGTTGCTAGAGTCGTCGCTGGATATTGCCGCCCCGTATGGCCTACGCCGTTGGTATGCCCGCTGGGTTCCCGGACACGTAGAAAGGGAGAGCGACAACATGAGTAAGGCACGTCTTTGCTGGCTGATCGCGATGATGCTTGTCGCCGCTCCCGCATGGGCCTTCCAGTCCCGTGTCGTGACCATTCCGAGCGCGGCCATGCACAAGTCTCTGGAAGCGACAGTCGTGCTGCCCGACCGCTATGCGCGCGGCAACGCGGCTGATCGTTTTCCGGTCGTCTATCTGCTGCACGGCTCGGGCGGCGACTATACCGACTGGACCGCGAATTCGCCCATCGGCAAACTCGCCGACCGCTACCACGTGATACTCGTGATGCCCGATGGCGGCCACGAAAGCTGGTACATCGACAGTCCGGTCGACTCGCGCAGCCGTTACACGACTTATGTAGGCACCGAGGTCGTTGCGTACATCGACATGCATTTCCGCACCATTGCAACGAAAGAAGGGCGCGCGATCACCGGCTTGAGCATGGGCGGGTTCGGCGCGCTTCATATCGCGCTGGATCGGCCTGATGAATTCGGGGCGGCGGGAAGCATGAGCGGCGCGGTCGATCCACGCGGTTGCGAGGATGAACCGGGCATCGATCAGGTGTTCGGCGATCCCGAGGGGCATGCGGACTTCTGGAACGCCGAGCCTATCGTCGAGCATGCGCGCAGCTTTGCGAGCGCGCATATTGCGCTCATGATCGACTGCGGAATGAACGATTCACTCGTGCAGTCGAACCGGATGCTGCATGCGCGGCTCATCGAACTGGGCGTGCCGCATCATTATGCGGAGCGGCCGGGCGGCCACACGTGGAAGTACTGGGCCAACGCGGTGCAATACCAGGTGCAGTTCTTTGCAGCTAGCTTCAGGCGCAACGGTGGCAGCGCGATAGCCTGACGCGCTGCTTCATGCCCGCATTTGCTTTGCTTCAGTTGTGCTTCGGTTTTGCTTCGTTACCCGAATTAACTTGCTGGCTTGCTTCAGTCGATGCCGTGAAACACCGCGTCGTCGGGGCCGAGGTATGCGGGCGGACGCCAGGCAGCGTCGCGCATGGAATGCTGAACCAGCTTTTCGACGCCGAGCAGCACCGCGAAGATCGCCATCCGCACTGGAATGCCGTTATCGGTTTGCCGGAAAATGGCGAGCCGCGAGTCGTGATTGAGGTCGACGCTCAGATCGTTCGCGCCCGGCCGGCTGTCGCGCGGCAGCGGGTGCATGATGAGCGTATCGCTGCCACACACGCTGTCTACTAACGCCTGATTGATCTGGAAGTCAGGTGTGTAGCCTTCGAACGATTCGTCGGTGAAGCGCTCTTTCTGGATGCGCGTGGCGTACACCACGTCGGCGCCGCGCAGTCCGGTCGGCAGGTCGTGAGTCTGTTCGATCACATGCCCGTTGCGCGAAATCTGCTCGATGATATAGCCCGGCATTTCGAGCATGGGCGGCGAAATCAGCGTGAACTTGATGCCGCGATATAGTGCCAGCAGTTTGACCAGCGAATGCACGGTTCGACCGTATTTCAGATCGCCGACGAGCGCGATATGCGCCCCATCGACAATCTTGCCGAGCCGCGAGAACTCGCGCTGAATGGTGTACAGATCGAGCAGCGCCTGGCTCGGATGTTCGCCGGGGCCGTCGCCGCCGTTGATCACAGGCACATTGGTCGCGCGCGCGAATTCGGCCACCGAGCCTTGCTCGGGATGACGGATCACGAGTGCGTCGACGTAGCCGCTCATCACGCGGCTCGTGTCGTAGATCGACTCGCCCTTCGCCATCGAAGAAAACGTGAAGCCGGTGGTATCGCACACGGAACCGCCAAGCCGGCAGAACGCCGCGCCGAAGCTCACGCGAGTCCGCGTACTTGCTTCGAAGAAGAGATTGCCGAGCACCGCGCCTTCGAGAACGCGCGAGATTTTGCGGCGCCGTGCGATGGGCTGCATGATGTCCGCGACGCGAAACAAAGCCTCCACCGAGTCGCGCGAGAACTGGTCGACCGACAGCAACTGTGGCTTGCCTTCCCACAGCATCTGGCTCGCGAGCGACTGCGAATCTACGCTTTGCGTATATTTCTCGCCGGGCTCGCCGTGCACCACGATTTCCGACACGAAGCGCTCGACAATCTCCGGCATGGCCCGCGATTCCTGCGAGTCGTCGGGCAACAGCCACGTATCCAGCGCCCGGCGCGACACGCCGATGCGGCCCGCGAAGGTCTCGCGGGTCATGTTCAGGCGGCGCATGGCGTCGCGAAGGAAGGCTTGTTGCGGGACGCTCATGAAGGCACCTGTTGGAAAATGTCTGCGCCGGATATACGCGGTGCGTATATTAGTTCGCCTATCGTAGAAGTCAAGCCATTTTGGGATGCGCTTTGCCAATCCGCGGCGGGCGCGGTTACACTGCGCTTCATGCGCCTTCGCCAAACACTCCGACTCTGCTCGTCGACCGCGACCCGGTCTGCTTTCGCAAGCGTTGCGAATGCACGCACGCGCCGTTCGCTCGTTGCTGCGCGCAACGGCGAGCAATTGAGCCGTGAGTTCAGCGCCAAAGCCAAAAAACAGCCGCTCATCTGACCGGAGCACGCTGTTCCGTCAGATGCGACGGAACGGCGGATCAAGCGCTTCGGCGGTCCTTCCTGTCTTTCTCCTTCGCACGCTGCCGGAATCGATACGGTCGCTCATCGACGTAAGAGGAAAGACATGTCCATTTTTTCGGGTATCTGGGTTCCGCTCATCACGCCTTTCGCCGACGGCGCGGTCGATCACGCCGCGCTGCGCGCGCTCGTGCGCCGCTATGCCGACGCCGGCATAGCCGGGATTGTCGCGTTAGGCACGACCGGAGAGCCGGCCGCGCTCGACGCCGCCGAGCAGGACGCCGTGCTCGCAACGATCCTCGACGCGGCGCAAGCGGGCCGCGCGGGTGCCGACGCAAGCACCGATGCCAGGCCAGCATTGCCCGTGGTCGTCGGCGTATCCGGCAATAACACGCAGAGCATGCGCGAGCGCATCGCGCAACTGAATTCGCTGCCTGTCGCTGGCTTGCTGATGGCCGCGCCTTATTACATCAGGCCGTCGCAGGCCGGCATCGTCAGCCACTTCACGGCGCTTGCCGATGCGAGCGAAAAGCCAATCGTGCTCTACGACATTCCGTATCGAACCGGTGTGCGGCTCGAACTGGACACGCTAATGACGCTTGCCGCGCATCCGCGAATCCAGGCGGTGAAAGATTGCGCAGGCTCGCTCGACACCACTCACGCGCTGATTCGCGACGGTCGCTTGCAAGTGCTTGCAGGCGAAGACGTGCAGATGTTCAACACGCTGTGCCTGGGCGGCAGTGGAGCGATTGCCGCGTCCGCGCATGTGCGGCCTGAACGGTTCGTCGCGCTGTATCGAGCGCTCGCGGCCGGCGCGCTGGAGGAGGCGCGGCGCATTTTCCACACGCTCGCGCCGCTGATCCACGCGCTGTTCGCGGAACCGAATCCCGCGCCGGTCAAAGCGTTGCTCGCTTCGCAAGGCCTGATACGCGACGAACTTCGCCTGCCGATGACGCGCGCGAGCGAAAAGTTGGTGGAGCGCCTCGCCGCATTGGAACGGGCCTGAGGAAAGCGGGCCGCCGCGGACAGCGTATTTGAGATGCTTCTTGCGGCGGCGAGGCGATAATCGGCGCCCTCTATCGATTACCGCCGCCGGCATCTGCCCGGTCGATGCCGAATGCAGTCAGTTGAGTTCGTCCGTTTCATGTCCGCTTTACATACGACGCTAGCGCGCGCTGTGCGGCGCCATGCGCGCATTTTGCGGCTGGGGACGCGCTGATGTTGTCCGTGTTTCGCGCACGCACTCGGCTCGCTAGCGGTTCGGTCGGCCTGGTCACCCGCCGTTTTGCGTTGACGCGCGCGCTCGGCGCCGCCGGTGCGGCCGCGGCTCTTGCATTGCTGGCGGGCATCGCGATCGGCATGCACTGGTCCGCGCGCGATACGTCCGGAATGCAAACCGCGAACCGCATCGAGCGCGATTATGCAATCGACCAGCTTGGCAAGCTCAACGCGTCGGTGGCGCAAATCGAACCGCGCATCGCGCGCCTCAGCGCGCAAGTCGGTGCGTTGCGCGATTTCGAAGCGCGTCTGAATACACCGCGCTCAGCGCCGGTTGCGCAGGGCGCGCCGGTTACCGCATCGCCGTCTTCGAGCGGCGATGCCGACGCAACCGACAGCGAAGGCGAGGGCGGCCCCTCTCTGCCGCCGCGCCGGTGCAGCGGCGTCATCCGGCATCTCGGTGCGCGCGTCGACGCAAAACGCACTGGCGAACAGATCGATTGCATCGCCGCTACGCTGGGCGCGCTCGAACGGCAGACCGCCGCGCACGCCATGGCTTATGCCGCGTTTCCCGGCCGCATGCCCGCCGGCGGCGCGCATTTCGGTTCGCCGTTCGGCAACCGCGTCGATCCCTTCACGCATCGGCTGAGTTTTCATCCGGGCCTCGACCTGGTCGCCAGAACCGGAACACCGATACTGGCCGCGGCAGGCGGCCGCGTGGTGCTCGCGGGCGAAAAGTCCGGCTATGGCAACGCGGTCGAAATAGATCACGGCAACGGACTCATGACGCGCTACGGCCACGCGTCGCGCGTCGTCGTGAAGGTCGGCGATCTGGTGCTGCCGCGCCAATATATCGCCGACGTCGGATCGACCGGGCGCTCGACCGGTCCGCATCTGCACTTCGAAGTGCTGGTCAATGGCGCACCCGTCGATCCCGCGGCCTATCTCGCGCTTTTCGCCCCTGCTTCTCATGGCTGATCCCATTCTTTCCCGCGACGCCGACGCTCTGACGCGTCGCGCTTACACGCTTGCGCCGGTGCGCTCTGTGCGTTTTCGCATCGCCGCCTGGGCGCTCGTTTGCGCGCTCAGTGCGCTCGCCGGCGGCGCCGCCGTAGTTATCGGCGAGGCGCGCCGCGCGGGTGGGCCGCTCACGCAATGCCTTCCGGCTGCCGTCGATAGAAGCGCCGAGCAGATAGAGCTGGCCCGAGCGCGCCTTGCTTTAGCGCAGGAGTTGGCGGCGCGCGCGGCAGTACAGAAAGCGGCCGATAGCGCCGCTGCCGACGTCGCGCGGCTCAACGACGAATTGCAGTTCCTGCGCGGCCAGAAGAGAACGGCGCCGATCATGCGGACGCACCCGCAGACGCACGCCCAGACGGCCACGACTCGCCGCTAGGCGCAGACGCCGCATTGCCTGATCCACGCGGCACACCCTTATATTTCCGGAGTACTTATGTTCAGCAAGAAAAAAGCCGCGGGCATCCAGCAAACGAAGCTCGCCACACTGATTGCGCACGACGTGCGCATCGTGGGCGATCTTCAGTTTACCGACGGACTGCGCCTCGACGGCCATGTGAAGGGCAATGTCAGCGGCGAGCCCGGCAGCCAGACGCTCTTCGTGCTGAGCGACCGGGGATCGATCGAAGGCAACGTGCACGGTTACGACGTGATGGTCAACGGCAACATAGTCGGTGACGTGATTGCCGACCACTTCGTGGAGTTACAGGCCAATGCGCATGTGACCGGCAACATCTACTATCAGCAATTGCGCATGGATTGCGGCGCGTCGGTGGACGGCAAGCTCACGCGGCGCGACTTAGGTCAGGCGCCGCTTACGTCGATGGTCGATGTCGCGCGTGACTGAATCCGATCTGACCTACCGCAGCAACCTGCGTTGCGCCGGTTGGCCGTTCAGCAGACGTCCTCCGTCACCGCGGTTCCGCGCAGGAAATCGCCGAAGTCGTCCGCGGTCAGCGGCTTGCCGAGCAGGAAGCCTTGCATTTCGTCGCACCGCATTGCCTTGAGCATGTGCAGTTGCGACTCGGTTTCGACGCCTTCGGCCACCACATCCATTTCCAGCGAATGCGCGAGTGCGATGATCGCCGAAACGATCGCGCTGCCTTCGGCGCCGTGCGCGTCGAGACCGTTGGTGAAGAAGCGGTCGATCTTCAGTTGCTTCACGCGAAACCGTTGCAGATACGCGAGGCTGGAATAGCCGGTGCCGAAATCGTCGATTGCGATCTCGAAACCGCTTGCCTGGAATTCCCGAAGCATCTCGATGGTTCGGGGCGCGTCATGCATTGCCACCGTTTCGGTGATCTCGAACATGATCTGTTCGCATCTGACGCCCTCTGCCTTCACGATATCGAGCATGGTCGGCACGAGATCCGCCTGCAATAGCTGGCGCGGTGACAGATTGATCGCCACCTTGACGGGCGGCAGGCCTTGCGCCGCCCATCGGCGAATCTGCCGGCACGCCTCGCGCAATACCCAGTAGCCGATCTGCACGATCTGCCCGGAGCGTTCTGCGATCGGAATGAATTCGAGCGGCGCAAGCGTACCGAGTTGCGGATGATGCAAACGGATCAGCGCTTCGGCGCCCGCAAGCGACTCGCTCTTGCCGTCGAATTTGGGCTGGAAGTGCAGCGTGAAATGACGCTCGGCCAACGCCTCGCGCAACGCGTTCTGAATTTGCAGCGTGCGCGTCGCGGCTTCGTTCATGCTCCGTTCGAAGAAGCGATAGGTGCTGCGTCCGGCGCGCTTCGCTTCGTACATCGCGGCGTCCGCGTGCTTGAGCAGCGTGTCGACGGTGTCGCCGTCCTCGGGAAACAGTGCAATGCCGATGCTTGGCATCACCTGAAGCGGTTGTGAGTCGGCCCATGTATCGCGCCGCATACGCTCGAGCACGCCTTCTGCAAGCGCCGCGGCGTCGTTGCGCGAGGCCAGGTTCTCGGACAGCACCACGAATTCGTCGCCGCCGAGGCGCGCGACGGTGTCGCCGGCGCGCACGCAAACCAGCAAGCGTTGCGCGAACGCGGACAGTACCTGGTCGCCGGCCGAGTGGCCGAGCGAGTCGTTGATCGTCTTGAAGCCGTCCAGATCCATGAAGAGGATCGCGAAGAGCGACCGTTGCCGGCGCGAGGCATGAATCGCTCTCTCGATGCGCTCGGTCAGCGTGGCGCGATTCGGCAGTCCTGTCAGCGTGTCGAGCGTGGCGAGGCGCAGGATCTGCCCGTTGAGCTTCGACACCGCGCCGACGAGGAAGCTCGTGCGCGCATCGAAACGCGACAGCAGCAACGTGACGATCAGTATCGCGAACGTGAACAGGATCACCGAAGTGGCGAGCCATGCGGCATTGACGCCGGCCGCCGCGCCGCAGATCGCGCCTGGCGCGAATTCGGCGGCGGCCATGCCGGCGTAATGCATGCCGCTGATTGCAACGCCCATTGCAAGCGCTGCGCCAAAGCGCTTGCGCAGCACGTGTCGTGCGTCGTCGTTACTGAGCGCGCGCGCCATCCACAGTGCGGCCATGGAAGCGCCAACGGCGATCGCGAGCGAGGCAGCGAACCAGGCCGGTTGATAGCTGATGCCGGGCGACATGCGCAAAGCGGCCATACCGCTGTAGTGCATGCCGGCGATGCCCGCGCCCATGAAGGCGCCGCCTCCCAGCAGGCGCGCGGCCGTGAGCCGTGCCTGAGTGGTCAGGCAGAGCGCGAGATACGACGCGCCCACAGCCAGTGCGAGCGAATAGGCCGTGTCCGCGAAATCGTAGCCGAGCGGAATGGGCAGCGAAAGTGCCAGCATGGCCACGAAGTGCATCGACCAGATGCCGACGCCGAGCGCCGCCGCGCCGCCCATGCGCCAGACGTGGCGCAACCGCGGCGAAGCCAGCATGAAGATGCGGCCGGTGAGGTCGAGTGCCGTGTACGACGCGAGCGTCGCCACGACAAACGACATTGCCACTAGCCAAGGGTTGTATGAGCTCTGCATGTGAAGTCCAACCGCAACGGAAAAGCGGCTGAACCTGTTATCGACACATCGGGGCGTTTATTTAATTATTTTCAATATGTTAGTGACGGTGGCGTGCTCCGGCAGCGAGGCTTCCGGCCGAAAAGCCGGTAGCCCCGCGTGTGCCTGTCAGACGGTTTTCCCCGCAGCGCTCGGGAACGGCAAGTCGTAAAGCCGTTTGCCCGTGGCTGCGAAAATCGCGTTGGCAACCGCCGGCCCGACTGGCGCGACACCCGGCTCGCCGACGCCCGTCGGCGCTTCGCCCGACTGCACGATATGCACTTCGACCTTCGGCATTTCGGCGATTCGCAGCACCTGATAAGCGTCGAAATTATTCTGCTCGACCTTGCCGTCTTTCAGCGTGATCGCGCTGTGCAACGCCGCGCCGAGGCCAAAACCGATCCCGCCTTCCATCTGCGCAGCAATCACGTCCGGATTGATCGGCGTGCCGCAATCCACCGCACAGACAACGCGCTCCACTTTCACGTTACCGTCCTGATCGACGGAGACCTCGGCCACTTGCGCGACGAACGTCTTGAACGCTTCGGCGACGGCGATGCCGCGCCCGCGGCCTTTGGGCAACGGTTTGGCCGGGTCCCAGCCGGCTTTCTGCGCGGCGAGTTCGAGCACGGCACGCATACGCGGTTCGTGCGCGAGCAGATCGCGGCGGAAAGCGAACGGGTCCTTGCCTGCGGCGTGCGCGGCCTCGTCGATGAACGCCTCGACCGCGAATGCCGTGTGCGAGCTGCCGACCACGCGCCACCACAGCACCGGCACACCGGTCTGCGTGGTCGTCAGTTCGACCGAGATGTTCGGAATCGCGTAGGCCAGGTTGGCGGCGCCCTCGACCGAGGTCGCGTCGATCCCATTCTTGACCATGACGCTCGCGAACGGTGTGTCGCCGAGGATCGACTGGCCGACAATCCGGTGCCGCCAGCCGACGAGCTTGCCGTCCGCTGTCAGCCCCGCGTCCAGCTTGTGGAAGTACATGGGCCGATAGAGGCCGCCGTGGATGTCGTCCTCGCGGGTCCATTGCAGTTTGACCGGCGTGCCGTTCGCGCCCAGCGCGCGGGCGATCGACACGGCCTCGACGATATAGTCCGAGCGCGTATTCGCGCGCCGCCCGAAGCTGCCGCCCGCATACAGCGTGTGAATCTTCACCTGCTGCGGGTCGAGCCCGGCCGTGCGCGCGGCATTTGCCTGGTCAACGGTCTGGAACTGATCGCCGGCCCAGATCTCACAGCTGTCGGCGGTGAGTTTGACGACCGCGTCGAGCGGCTCCATCGGCGCGTGAGCGAGATACGGGAACGAGTACGATGCGGAAATTTTCTTCGCCGCGCCTGAGAGCGCCTGCTCCGCATTGCCGTCCTTGCGGGCGGTTGCGCCCGGCTGCTCGGCGAGCCGCCGGTATTCGGCCATGATCGCGTCCGAGCTGCGCTTTTCAGCCTTTGAATCGTCCCATTCGATTTTCAGCGCATCGCGGCCCTGTTTCGCCGCCCAGAAGCCCTTTGCGACCACCGCGACGCCGCCTGGCACCTGCACGACCGACACGACGCCGGGCACTGCTTTCGCCGCCGACGCATCGAACGACTTGACCGTCGCACCGAAGAGCGGCGGACGCTGCAGCAACGCGACCAGCATGCCGGGAAACGTGACGTCGAGCGTGAACTGCGCGGTGCCGTCGGTTTTCGGCGGCACGTCCACGCGCGGCAGCTGATGACCGATCAAGCGGAAATCCTTCGGGGATTTGAGCGTAACCTTCTGCGGCACCGGCAGCCGTGCCGCGGCCGACGCGAGCGAGCCGTAGGTTGCGCTGCGGTTCGTGGCCGCGTGGTGCACGCTGCCGTCGCGCGTCACGAGTTCCGTTGCGGGCACCTTCCACTGCGCGGCGGCGGCCGAGACCAGCATTGCACGCGCTTTCGCACCGGCTTCGCGCAGTTGCATCCACGAGTTCGCCATTGCCGAGCTGCCGCCCGTGCCCTGCATCGTGCCGAAGGCCAGATTCGCGTAGCGCTTTGCGTCGGCGGGCGCGCTCTCGACACGTACGTCCTGCCAGTTCGCGTCCAGTTCTTCGGCGACGATGGTCGCGATACCGGTGTACGCGCCCTGGCCCATCTCGACGTGCTTCGCGATGACGGTCACGCTGTTGTCCGGCGCGACGCGCAGAAAGGCGTTGGGAGCAAACGTCGCGTCAGGCATCGTGGCGGCGAGTGCGCGGCGGCCCATGCCCGCCCACTCGAAGCCGATGGTGAGGCCGATGTTCGCGCCGACTGCAGCGACGGCGCCGGCTGCTTTGAGAAAGGTCCGGCGCGACGGGCGGACTGCGTCCTTGAGATCAGATCCGGTCGTCATGGTCAGGCCTTCAGGGTGGCGGCTGCTTCGTGGATGGCCGCGCGTATGCGGGTGTAGGTTGCGCAGCGGCACAGATTGCCGTTCATTGCGGCGTCGATATCGGCGTCGGTAGGCGTGGCGTTGTGTTCGAGCAAGGCTGTGGCCGACATGATCTGTCCGGACTGGCAGTATCCGCACTGCGGCACCTGCAACTTGACCCATGCGGCCTGGATCGCTTTCGCGGGCCGGCTTTCAATGCCTTCGATGGTCGTGATGCGCTTGCCCGCGACGGCGGCGAGCGGCAGCACGCACGAACGGGTGGCCTCGCCCTCGAGATGAACCGTGCAGGCGCCGCATTGCGCCATGCCGCAGCCGAACTTGGTGCCGTGCAGGCCGGCGTTCTCGCGAATTGCCCAGAGGAGCGGCGTGGTGGGATCGGCGTCGAGCGTGACGTTCTTGCCGTTCAGGACAAACGATGTGGACATGAAACCTCTCCGGTGGGGAAAGCCCGAACTTGGCGCCGGGTGTACGCGGCAGTGTGACCGACGGCTTGCTGTTCCGCTTACACAATCCTGCAAAAATATTGAACAATTCTGCAAATCGAACGAGCCGGACGTGGCAGTCTGGCAGCGGTTGAGTATGCTCGCTTCCGTCAACGGAGTTCAATGCACATGAATCTGGCTTCTTCCGGGATGGATCCCTCGGCGTCGCGCGAAGCGGCACGCCGCGAACTGGCCGCGCTCGTCAGCCGGTTCGCGCCAGTCGACGGCGCGCACCAGACGGCGATTCCCTCTCTGGCTTTCTACCGGTACTCGGCGCCCGCCGATCTTGGCTGCGGCGTGACGAACTCCGCGTTCGTGTTCGCGGCGCAAGGCGCCAAGCGGGTCGTGGTCGCGGGGCAGGCTTACGACTACGATCATCTGCATTGCCTCGTGACGTCCGTCGATCTGCCGATGACATCGCAGGTCACGCGAGCGTCGTCCGAAGCGCCTTATTTATGCGTGAAGCTCACGCTCGATCCGCAGGCCATCGCGGAACTGGCGACGCAGTTGTGTCTGCCGGAACCGGGGGCCGTGTCGGCGGGCGAGGGCATCGCGGTGGGCTCGCTGTCGGCACCGGTTTTCGACGCGGCGCTGCGGCTCGTGCGATTGCTCGATACTCCGGATGACATTCCGGTTCTCGCGCCGCTCATCGAAAAGGAACTGCTCTACCGGTTGATGACGAGCGAGCAGGGCAAGCGGCTCAGGCACATCGCCGTAAATGGGAGTCAGACCTACCGGATCGCGCGCGCGATCGAGTGGATCCAGAATCACTACACGGAGATCCTGCGGGTCGAGATGCTGGCACAAGAGGTGAACATGAGCGTGTCGTCGTTCCATCATCACTTCAAGAACGTCACGACGCTGAGTCCGTTGCAGTATCAGAAGCAACTGCGGCTTCACGAAGCTCGAAAGCTGCTGCTGGGACAGAAGGGAGATGTCGGGTCGGTGGCTGTCAGGGTCGGGTATGACAGCCCTTCGCAGTTCAGCCGCGAATATAGCCGGCTGTTCGGGGCGCCTCCACTTCGCGATGTGGTGGAGTTAAGGCGCCGCAATGGGGTGGGATATGGCGAGTAGTTTCTTACGCGTGCCGGCTCATGTTCACCGTTTCAAGTCGAAGATGCTGTCGATCTCGACGGGGATGCCCATCGGCAACGTGTGCACGCCAAGGGCGCTTCGCGCTGGAAGCTTGCTCTGACCAAACAATGTCAGCAGAAGGTCGCTCGCGCCATTGGCCACTTGCGGATGTTGCGTGAACGATTGTTCAGCGCGCACGTAGACAGTGAGTCGGCTGCATCTGTCGACGTTGTCGAGCCCGCATGCCTGATCGACGCAGGCCAGGATCATCAGCATCGTCAGGCGTGCCGCGTGCTGGGCCCTTTCGAGAGACAGATCGCCGCCGACTATTCCGACCATCGGCTTGCCATCCTCGAACGGACCGAGACCGGAGACATAAAGCTGACTGCCTGAAACGGACACCGTTCGATAGGAGCCGAGCGGGTTGATCGGCTGCGGCAATTGGAGCCCCAACTGCGCGAGGCGTTCGGATACGTTCATGTGTGGCTCACGGTAATGTGGAGTGACGATAGAGGCGACTGTGAGATGCGCTTCACCTGTCCGTCGAACGTCAGGCTACAACGCGCATCTTCCGGTGAACACCGGCAGTCACTCATTTATTCCCGTGCGTGTTCAGTCATATCGGTCGAGCGGATCGGGAGATCGTACTCCCGCATTCCCGGACACGCAGTCGCCGCTGTGCGGCGATGCGGTCCGTTCGATTAACACTGATAACAATGATCAACCACCGTCGGCCGAGACGCGCGCCGATTCGCTTATCAATGCGCCGCTATAAGCGCTCTCGCTCGCCGGACTCGCGTGACGCGCCGCGTGCGCGCGCCGCATTGGCTTCAGCACGAAGAGTGCGAGCAGCGCGGCTGCTGCCGCCATGCCGGACGCAAGCATGAAGACGGCATGCCAGTTGCCGGTTGCCGCCGTAATGACGCTGGTGAACGGCACGAGCAGCGCAGCCGTGCCTTTCGCGGTATAGAGCAGGCCCGCATTCGTAGCCGCGAATTTCGGTCCATACGTATCGCCGCACGTGGCGGGGAACAGGCTGTAGATTTCGCCCCACGCGAAGAACACGATGCCGGTCAGCACGACGAACGCCACCGGACTCTGGCCGTATTTCGACAGCGCCAGAATGCCGACCGCTTCGATCGCGAATGCGATGAACATCGTATTCTCCCGGCCGATGCGATCCGAGATCCAGCCGAAGAACGGCCGCGTCAAACCGTTCAGCACGCGATCGATCGTCAATGCGAAAGTCAGCGCCGGCAACGTCAATCCGAGCAAGGAAACCGGAGAGTCGTGCAGGCCGAAGTCCTTCGCTATCGGTCCGAGTTGCGCGGTAGCCATCAGGCCGCCCGCGGCCATCATCACGAACATCAGGTACATCACCCAGAACACTGGCGAGCTCACCACTTCGCGCGGCGTGGCGTTGTAGACCACGCGCTTGATCGTGCTTTTTGCGGTGGCGAGCAGACTGGCCGGCGGCGCGAGCAAGGCGAGCCCGAGCAGGACGACGATGATGCCCTGGCCGAGGCCGAACGACAGGAAGGTCGCTTCGTAGCCGCTGCTCTTGATCATGTTGGAGATCGGAATGACGGTGGCCGCGGACCCCGCACCGAAACCGGCTGCGGTGATTCCCGCTGCAAGGCCGCGACGAGTGGGGAACCACTTGAGCGCATTACCCACGCAGGTGCCGTAGACCGCGCCCGCGCCGACGCCGCCTATCGCCGCCGCAATGTAGAGCAATGGCAGCGACGACGCCACCGAGTTCAGCACCCACGCAATCGCGCATAGCAAGCCGCCACCGACTACAACCGGACGCGGCCCATACTTGTCGACCAGATAACCTTCAACGGGCACCAGCCAGGTTTCAGTCACGACGAAGATCGTGAACGCGACCTGAATCGCCGCGCGGCCCCATTGATATTTTTCGTTGATCGGATTGACGAACAAGGTCCAGCCGTACTGCATGTTGGCGATCATCGCCATGCAGATCACACCGAATACGAGTTGCACCCACGGTGACGCTACCCACGACGACGCTCCTTCCTGATGATCCGATTTCATCACTGTCTCCTTTTGGCATGCCTTGTCTTGTGATTGCGGGCAAGCAGCTCCGCGGCCGACCTTTTAGACGTCGTGAAAGCGTTGGTCGAACCAATACAGTATGTGATATATCAAGTAAGTCAAGCGAAAGAAATGCGGGCATCATCAGGCGTTATTCCTGATATGAAA
The DNA here is from genome assembly GCF_904848585.1 of Paraburkholderia kirstenboschensis. Lineage (GTDB taxonomy): Bacteria > Pseudomonadota > Gammaproteobacteria > Burkholderiales > Burkholderiaceae > Paraburkholderia > Paraburkholderia kirstenboschensis. Next base: position 317,855 of record NZ_CAJHCR010000005.1, on the reverse strand, counting down.
GGAATTTGAAGGAATGGCGGAGACTCATTCACAGGAGGCAAAAAAAAGCCCGCCGGCAAGGCCGGCGGGCAGAGGGCATGCGGCGAGACAAGGCTGTTCGCCGCACGTCCTGATTTTATAGTTGAAAGTGTTATGTAATGTTAGTTTTTTGTTTGTAGGGATTTCGAGAGTGTGCGGTACTCGTCAGACGCGATACAAATCTAGCTGCAGGCGGCCGTTCGGACGGCACGCTGATGACCGGAGATGGACGGGGCGCGCCATCCCGGGCCATCTGGCGGGCGATGTGCCCGCGTTGTTCATCGCCGCCGCGGCGCTCGCGTTGTTCACGCCGCGCAGCGACAAAGCGCACTGGCTGGCATGACACTGTAGCCTCTCAACGCGCTACGCTCGACGCCACGTCGAGATCACAACGACTGCGCCGAGAACGTATCGCACTGGCGGATATCGCCCGTCGTGAGGCCGCGCCGCAGCCAGCGCTGCCGCTGCTCGCTCGTGCCATGTGTGAATGCCTCGGGCACGACGCGTCCCTGCGATTGCCGCTGCAACCGGTCGTCGCCGATCGCGCCCGCTGCGGTCAGCCCCTGCTCGAAGTCGCCCGGTTCCATCAGCTTCGCGTTCAACTGCTGCGCGACCGCTGCCCACACGCCCGCAAAACAATCCGCCTGCAATTCGAGCCGCACGGACAGCGCATTGCCGCGCGCCTGCGACATGCGCGCACGGGCCGCTTCGTACTTGTCGGAGATACCCACCACGTTCTGTATGTGATGCCCGACCTCATGCGCAATGACATACGCCTGCGCGAAGTCGCCGCCCGCGCCGAAGCGGTCGCGCAGTTCGCGGTAAAACGACAAGTCGATATAAACCGTGCGGTCCGGCGGACAGTAGAACGGCCCCATCGCGGACTGGCCGGTGCCGCATGCGGTACGCGTGGCGTCGCTGAAGAGCACGAGCTTCGGCGCCGGATAGTCCTGATTCAACTGCGTGCGAAAGATATGCTGCCAGGTGCGTTCGGTGTTGCCGAGCACGCGGCGTACGAAGTGACTGCCGGCATCTTCGGCGGGCGGCGCGTTTGTCGTCGCACTGCGCTGCGGCGCGTTGCCTTGCAGCACTTGCGCACCGTTGATAATCGTCATCGGATTGATGCCGAAGAAGTACGACGCGGCGAGTGCGATCACAATCGTCCCAATGCCGATGCCGCCGCCCAACCGCATTCCTCCGCCTCGCCGGTCTTCGACGTTCTGGCTTTCTACTTCATCATCGAGGCGCATGTGGTTTCTCCATTGTGTCGCGCCGCAAGCTGTGACGTGTTGCGGTCTGTGCTCGCGAGTAAGCAGTAAGCATACCCGCTGGGCGCATCTCTGAGCGGTGGCGCACGCAGATAACCCGAGCGTGTTTGTTCGTGCGCAGTCGTTGTGAAATTTCAGACGCGCTGAGCGGAACGGCGAGCGCATTTTTCACCTGCCGCCGCCCGGCGTCTGTCCAAATCTGCGTGCTTGCTTTGTACCTGACAAAAACTTGGTTCCGTTGCAATGGCTCGCACATATGCTGCTCGCTCGTCACGAGAAAGTGTCGGCCAGGTGATGTAATCGGGAAACGGTGCCGTCGTCGCGGTTTGCCTACGAAGCGCCCTAGCGTGATCTGCGCGGTGGCATCTTCAGCCCGACGACGTCGACCCAGGTGCCGGTTGATAGCAGAGTCGTCTTCTTGATTTCACGTGGCGAAGACGGCGGCCCCGAGTCGAGAACTGGCATTGATCTAACGTTGCCCGGCTACCGGTCCCACCGCTTGGCGTCTGGTGGAAACTGCGGGGAGTGATGCACGAAGCCGAAGTCGTCGATAGCGGGACTGTTACGGCTATCGCTACGACGTCCGCCGCTCACGCAATCGCAGCTTCCTGTCGTGCTTCAAAGTGACGGCGGCGACTAACCGGCTGCGGCAGCCCGAAGTGTTCCCGCAACGTCCGTCCTTCGTATTCGGTGCGAAAAATGCCGCGCTGTTGCAGAAGCGGCACGACGCCGTCCGTGAAATCCCGCAAGCCGCCGGGCAGCACATCCGGCATCAGATTGAAACCATCGGCGGCCCCGCCTTTGAACCAGTGTTCGATATCGTCGGCGATCTGTTCCGGTGTGCCGACGATCACGCGATGTCCACCGCCGCCCGCCAGCGCACGGATCAACTGACGCACCGTATAGCCATTGCTGCGTGCTTGCGCGAGCGTCGCGTGGAAGAACGTGTGATTGCCGTTGCCGCCGCCGCGCAACGTGAGATCGTCGGGCAGACGCTCGTCGAGTTTCAGCCGCTCCACGCTCACGCCGAGAATGCCCGCGAGCCGCGTGAGGCTGTAACTCCATGGAATCAGATCCACCAGTTCGTCACGACGGCGCAGCGCGTCCGCTTCCGTCGCACCGATGATGGTGGTGAGACCCGGCAGCACGCGAATCGCTTCGTCACCGCGTCCAAACGCCGCCGCGCGCGATTTGAGTTCCCGCGCATAGGCCGCCGCTTCGTCGAACGATTGCGACGCCGAGAACACCGCTTCAGCGTAGCGCGATGCGAGATCGCGACCGTCCGCCGAGCCGCCCGCCTGGATCAGCACCGGATGCCCTTGCGCACTGCGCGGCAGATTGAACGGACCGTCGACGCTGAAGTATTTGCCGCGATGTTCGATGCGGTGCACTTTCGCCGTGTCGATGAAACGCCCGCTCGCCTTGTCGCCGATGAACGCGTCGTCTTCCCAGCTATCCCATAGCGCTTGCACGACGTCGGTGAATTCGGCGGCGCGTTCGTAGCGCTCTGCATGATCCGGCACCGCGTCGCGGCCGAAATTGCGCGCCGAGCCCAGATCGGCGGTCGTCACGATGTTCCAGCCCGAGCGTCCGCCGCTCAGATGATCGAGCGTCGCGAAGCGCCGCGCAATGTTGTACGGCTCGTTGTAACTGGTCGACGCGGTGCCGATCACGCCGATATGCGTCGTGGCCGATGCGATGCCGGCCAGCAGCACGGTGGGCTCCAGCGCGGTGATAGGGCGGAAGTCGATCTGATCGGCAATCGATGCGTTGTCCGCGAGAAACACCGCATCGAATTTCGCGGCCTCTGCGATCCGCGCGACGCGCACGTAATGATCTATGTCGATGAACGCGCGCGGATCCGCTTCTTCGACGCGCCACGCAGAAGGAACGAACCCCGAGTGGAGAATGTTGACGTTCAGATGGAGCTGGCGAGGCCGGGTTGTGGTCATGGACGGTTTCGGATGCGGAAGTGAGCGGCGCGAAAGCGCGAGAGAGAACGCGCGACTGCGTCTGTCGATCCTTTTGATTTTCAATCGGCCGTTGATCCGCGACCACCAATCAATTCTGGCATTGATATGCCGGAAGAGACTAAGCGTTATGCGTTCATCTGCTAAGCATAGTTAAAACGCTCGCTTATCCGTGCGATCCGCCGTTGCTACGATCGCAGTTTCATTGCATTGACCTCACCGGAATTTCGAGCCGTGACACTTTCTATCTTTCGATTGCTCGCCCGAGTGGCGCTGAGTTCGTTGCTCGCTGTCAGCTCTGCGCAGGCGCAAACCACTGGCAGTGTCCCGCCTCCTGTGAAGCTGCGGATCGGCTATCAGAAGTCTTCGACACTCATTACCATCCTGAAAGCGCGCGGCTCGCTCGAGCAGGCGCTGGCGCCGTTGGGCGTGAGCATTAGCTGGAACGAGTTTGCGAGCGGCCTGCCGTTGACCGAGGCGCTCAACGCCGACGCGGTCGACTTCAGCGCCGACGTTGCCGACACGGTTCCGGTGTTCGCGCAGGCGGCTCATGCGCGCTTCGTCTACGTCGCACAGGAAGCACCGTCGCCCGGCGCTCAGGCCATCATCGTGAAGCGCAACGGGCCCGTGCATACGCTCGCCGACCTGAGGGGCCAGCGTATCGCGGTGACCAAGGCCGCCGGCAGCCATTACCTGCTTCTCGCCGCGCTTGCCAAGGCAGGTCTCGCACCCGCCGACGTGCGCATCAGCTATCTCACGCCCGCCGACGGACGCGCCGCATTCGAGCGCGGCAGCGTGGACGCATGGGTCACATGGGACCCGTATGTCGCGGCTGTCGATCAGGCGCCGGACGTACGCATCCTCGCCAACGGCGCAGAGCTTGCCTCGTATCAGCGGTACTACCTCGCGTCGAGTAGCTTTGCCGCGGCCCATCCGGAGGTGATCAGCACTGTGTTCGCGCAGTTGTCGTCGGCGGGAGCCTGGGTTCGCAGCCATCCCGACGATGCAGCGAAACTGCTCGCGCCGATCTGGGGGTTGGACGCCACGACCATCGAGCGCGCGAACGGACGCCGCAGTTACACGGTGCGGGCAGTGGATACGCAGAACTTCGGTGAACAGCAAAAGATCGCCGACACGTTCTACCGAGCGGGGCTTCTGCCGGCGCCTGTGGAGACGGCCACAGCGCTGCGTTGGAATTTTGTCGCGAAGCGCGCGGAAACGGCGGGCGCGGCGCTCACTGTCCGTTAAATAGAGCGGCGCCATGAATAACGGGCGTCACGCGCAAGAGCCTGCAAGACAATGATTGCCTCACACGGTAAAAGGCTATCCTCTGTTGTTACTGCAAGCACCGCAATGGAGAGGCAGGTCTCCGCGGATTGGAAAAGCCCATGCGAGGCCTGCGATCGCGCCGCATTTCCGGTGCAGCGCGGCGCTGATCAATGCGTCGGGCATGCGTTGAGAGGGCGTGCCAGCACCGCTCCAGACAAACCCTGATTGCTGCGTCGAAGAGGCCACTGATATTGTTCGCGAGCGTTGAGTGGAAGCGCTTCCACTTTTGCCTTTGCAGATGTCAATGCAGTCGATTCCCGTATTTCGCCGTACCCGGTTCACTCAACTCAGCCGAGCATTCGCTTGCATGGAGAATCCGTGGCACACGACGCACTTTCCTCTCATTTGTCTGCCGATCCGTTCACGCCTGCCGCCGACTCGACGCTGTGGCGCAAGGACTTTCTGTTGGGTGCAGCCACTGCCTCGTATCAGATCGAAGGCGCGGTCGACGAAGACGGCCGCCTGCCATCCATCTGGGACACCTTCTGCGCGACGCCCGGCAAAGTGCTCGCCGGCGACAGCGGCGCAGTGGCGTGCGATCACTATCATCGCTGGGAATCCGACGTTGAAATGCTCGTTGGCCTCGGGCTCGAAGGCTACCGCTTGTCAATTGCGTGGCCGCGCGTGATGGACGCCAACGGCGCGCCCAATCGCAAGGGACTCGACTTCTACAAGCGCTTGCTGACGCGGCTGAAAGAGAAGGGCATTACCACCTTCGTGACGCTTTATCACTGGGATTTGCCGCAGCATCTGGAAGATCGCGGCGGCTGGCTCAATCGCGAAACCGCATACCGTTTCGCGGATTACGCGGATCTGATGAGCCGCGAGCTGGCCGGCACCGTCGATGCATGGGCGACGCTCAACGAGCCGTGGTGCTCCGCATATCTCGGCTATGGCAACGGCCATCACGCGCCCGGTCTTGCCAACGGACGCTTCGCCACGCAGGCAATGCATCACCTGCTGCTCGCGCACGGACTCGCACTGCCTGTACTGCGCGCGAACGATCCGGCCTCGCAGAAGGGCATCGTCGCGAATATCGGGCGCGGCACGCCCAACAGCGACAGTGCCGAGGATCAGCGCGCCGCGCAACTGTTCGAGATCCAGCACAATGCGTGGATTCTCGATCCGTTGCTGAAAGGTACTTATCCTGAGGCGCTTTTCGAACTGTGGCCGGGCACCGAGCCGTTGATACTCGACGGCGACATGCAGACCATTTCGGCACCGCTCGATTTTCTCGGCATCAACTATTACTTTCGCACCAATGTCGCGAGCGACGGCGCGCATGGCTTCAAGGACGTGCCGCTGGAAGGCGTCGAGCGCACGCAGATGGGATGGGAAGTGTATCCGGACGGTTTGCGCGATCTGCTGATCGGCTTCAGCCGCGAGTATGCGAACTTGCCGCCGGTGTATATCACCGAAAACGGCATGGCCTCCGACGACGCGGTGATCGACGGACGCGTGAACGACACGCAGCGCATTTCGTTTCTGAAGCGCCATCTTGCGGCGGTGGACGAAGCGATCAAGGCCGGCGTCGATATACGCGGCTATTTCCTGTGGTCGCTGATGGACAACTTCGAGTGGGCATTCGGCTATGAGCGCCGTTTCGGTATCGTGCATGTCGACTACGTCACGCAGAAGCGCACGCTAAAGCGCAGCGCCGAACTGGTGTCGCAATTCCTCAAGGAGCGAAAAGAGAGAAGCCAGCGCATCTAAGAGGCAACGAAAGAGGCAACGAAAGAGCAACGAAAAAGAACCAGAAGCTGGTTTGCATGTCGACTTGAAACACGGGCGCGAGCCTTCGGAGGAGACGGAATGAACAGCAGAAAAACGGTCTTGCGAGTGATGGTTGCGGCATTGGCGATGAATGGCGTGCTTGCGCATGCGGAGCCTCTGAAGGCCAACGTGATTCACTGGTGGACGTCGGGCGGCGAGTCCGCCGCGATCCGCCAGTTTGCCGATGCCTATAACAAGGCCGGCGGTCAGTGGGTCGATAACGCAGTTGCAGGCGCGGATCAGGCGCGCTCCACCGCGATCAACCGTATTGTCGGCGGCGATCCGCCCACGGCAGCGCAGTTCAATACGTCGAAACAGTTTCATGACCTGATCGATCAGGGGCTGCTCAACAATGTGGACGACGTCGCCGCGAAAGAGAACTGGAGCGGCGTGTTCCCGCAGTCGATACTCGACAGCATCAAGGTGAAAGGGCACTACTACGCCGCGCCGGTCGACATTCATATGCCGGCCTGGTTTTTCTACTCGAAACCCGCGTTCCAGAAGGCCGGCATTACCGCCGAGCCGCAAAGCTACGACGAGTTCATCGCCGATCTCGGCAAGCTGAAAGCCGCTGGCGTGATTCCGCTCGCATTCGGCGGCCAGCCGTGGCAGGAAAAAATCACTTTCGATGCCGTGCTCGCCGACGTAGGCGGCCCCGACCTGTACCTCAAGGTGTATCGCGACCATGACGCGAATGCGGTGAAATCCGACGCGTTCAAAAAGGTGTTGATTGCATTCAAGCGCTTGCACGATTTCGTCGATGCAGGCTCGCCCGGCCGCAACTGGAACGATGCGACTGCGCTCGTCATTTCCGGCAAGGCCGGTGTGCAGATCATGGGCGACTGGGCGAAGGGCGAATTCTCGGCGGCTAAGCAGAGCGCGGGCAAGGAATTTGGCTGCTTCCCGGGCTTCGGCCCGCATTCGCCGTACCTCGTGGCAGGCGACGTATTCGTGTTTCCGAAGAGCGATAACGCCACCAGCGTGAAAGCACAGAACCTTCTTGCCACGGTGATGACCTCGCCGCCCGCGCAAGTCGCATTCAGCGCAAAGAAAGGCTCGATTCCGATTCGCCCCGATGTGGATGCCGGTGCTCTCGACATCTGCGCGAAGGAGGGCATTGCGATCATGAAGGACAAGTCGCGTCAGTTGCCGAATCCGGAGATGCTGCTTTCACCCGATACGCAAGGCGCACTGATCGACGTCGTCACCAACTTCTGGAACAAGAACCAGTCGGTCGACGACGCGCAAAAAGCGTTTGCCGGCGCGTTGAAGAGCTAGGCGCAATATGCACGCGCTCAAGCTGCATGCGTCGCGGTCCAGGTCCGGGTCCCGCAAAAAGCCCCTGAAAAAGCCGCTAAAAAAGCGTTTTTCGATTGCGGCATGGCTCGCATTGCTGCCGATGGTCCTGACCGTCGTGTTCGCCTATCTCGGCACGATGGTCTGGACCGCGCGTGTTTCGCTTAGCAATTCGCGCACGTTTCCATCGGGCGACTTCGCGGGATTGGCGCAATACGTGAGGCTCTTCAACAACGACCGCTGGTTGCTGTCGCTGCAAAACATCGTGATTTACGGCGCATGTTTCATTGTCGCGTGCATGGCGATCGGTTTGCTGCTCGCCATCTTTATCGATCAACGTGTCGTCGCTGAAGGCGCATTGCGCACCGTGTTTCTGTATCCGTACGCGATGTCGTTCGTTGCCACGGGCCTTGTCTGGCAGTGGATTCTGAATCCGCAGCTCGGCGCGCAGGCTGTGCTGCATAAGCTCGGTTTCGTTCATGCGCGCTTCGACTGGATCGTCGACCAGGACTGGGCGATCTACACGATCGTCATTGCCACCGTATGGCAGGCGTCGGGTCTCGTGATGGCTTTGCTGCTGGCGGGCTTGCGCGGCATCGACGACGAGTTGTGGAAAGCCGCGCGTATCGACGGCATTCCGCGCTGGCGGGTCTATGCGAGCATCGTTGTGCCCATGCTCGGACCGTCGATCTCCACCGCGTTCGTGCTGCTTTTCGTGATGGTCGTCAAGCTCTACGACGCCGTGGTCGCAATGACTCAAGGCGGCCCCGGAACCGCGAGCGAGGTGCCGGCGAAGTTCATCATGGACTATCTGTTTGGCCGAGCGAACATCGGCCTCGCGTCGGCGGCCTCGATCGTTCTGCTCGTAACCGTGCTCGCGATTCTCACGCCGTTCTTCTATGCCCGCAGCCGCGCGGCGTTGCGCAAGGAGGTGTGATGAACACGCTCAGTTCGCCGCTGAAAAGCGCCGCGCCGCATACCGCGCCAAAGCGGCGCCGCCGTGCGGCATTCACACCGGCGCGCGTTGGTGTTTATCTGTTTCTGCTCAGCGCGGCGCTATTTTTTCTGCTGCCGCTCTACGTGATGCTAGTCACGTCCGTCAAGCCGATGAGCGAGATCCGTCTCGGCAATCTGCTCGCTCTTCCGGCGCATTTCACGCTGCACGCATGGAGCGCGGCGTGGGAGTCCGCATGCACGGGGCTCGATTGCAATGGCATTCAGGTGGGCTTCTGGAACTCCGTGCGTATCGTCGTGCCGAGCACCGTGTTCTCGATTGCTATCGGCGCGGTGAACGGCTACGCGCTGTCGTTCTGGCGTCCGCGCGGTGCGGGCATGCTGTTCGGCGTGTTGCTGATGGGCGCGTTCATTCCCGTGCAGGTGATGGTCTATCCGCTCGTGCGGGTACTCGCGAGCGTGCATCTGTTCAGTTCGCTGCCGGGCATCGTCGTGATTCATACGATCTTCGGCATGCCTGTGATGACGCTGCTGTTTCGCAACTACTACGCGTCGATTCCGCAAGAGCTTTTCAAGGCGGCGCGCATCGACGGCGGCGGTTTCTGGCGTATCTTTGTCCAGCTGATGCTGCCTATGTCCACACCGATCATCGTGGTGGCGGTCATCATGCAGGTGACGGGCATCTGGAACGACTTCATTCTCGGCCTCGTGTTCGCCGGCACGAAGAATCTGCCGATGACGGTGCAACTGAACAACATCATCAATACGACGACCGGCGAGCGGCTTTATAACGTCAACATGGCGGCGACGATTCTGACCTCGCTGGTGCCGCTTGCTGTGTACTTCATTTCGGGCCGCTGGTTTGTCCGCGGCATTGCGTCGGGTGCGGTCAAAGGGTAAAGCGATGACCTACGTGGTTAAACAGGCGAACACGCTCGCAAGTCCACTGACAGGCGCGGCTGACATGACACAAGCTGCGGACGCGGCACAGATCGACAACCTGCCTGGCGTCGCCGGCGCCGCGGACACTGCGCATGCGGCGAACGTTGCGGTGCGCAATCTGACCATCCGGCTCGGCGGTAACACGGTGATCGAAAACCTCGATCTCGACGTGCAAGCCGGCGAATTCGTCGTGCTTCTCGGCCCCTCGGGCTGTGGCAAGTCGACGTTGCTGCACAGCATTGCCGGGTTGATCGACGTGACCGACGGCAACATTGAAATTGCCGGTGAAGACATGACGTGGGCCGAACCGAAAGATCGCCGCATTGCACTCGTATTCCAGTCATACGCGTTGTATCCGACCATGAGCGTGGAGCGCAATCTGTCGTTTGCGTTGCGCATCAACGGTACGCCGAAGGCGGAAATCGCGCGGCGTGTGGCGCGCGCCGCCGAGATGCTGCAACTCGGGCCGCTGCTCAAACGCAAGCCGGCGCAACTGTCGGGCGGGCAACGGCAACGCGTGGCGATAGGCCGCGCGATCGTGCGCGAAGCCGACGTGTTTCTATTCGACGAGCCGCTGTCGAATCTCGACGCCAAACTGCGTACCGAACTGCGCCGTGAGTTGAAGCAATTGCACCAGCGTCTCGGCGCAACGATGATCTACGTGACGCACGACCAGGTCGAAGCGATGACGCTCGCCACGCGCATGGCCGTCATGCGAGGCGGCGCGATCCAGCAGTTCGGCACACCTGCGGAAGTCTATGCGCGGCCCGCCAATCTCTTTGTCGCGACGTTTCTGGGCACGCCCGCGATGAACCTGGTTAACGGCACGCTGGAGCAGCGCGACGGCTCGCTGCACTTTTGCGCGGGGCAGTGGCGGCTCGACGTGTCGAACTACGCGTTCGTCGATCAGTCCGGCGAATCACAGTCGCAATCGCAATCGCAATCGCAATCGCAATCGCAATCGCAATCGCCGCCCCGGCCATGCGTGCTAGGAGTTCGCGCCGAAGATGTACGCATTTGCCCGACGCAGACCGGCGAAGGCGCTGGCGAGCGCGCAAAAGTTTCGCTCGTGGAGCCGATGGGCAACCACCGCGTCGTCTGGCTCGACTATCATGGAGAGCAGATCGCGTCGATCGACCAAAGCAAGACCCCGGTAATGCCGGGCGATACGCTGGCGTTCTCGCTCGACAGCACACATGTCTCGCTCTTCGACGCGGCGAGCGGTGCGCGTTTGTAGCGCGCCGGTGTGCGTGTCGTGGAAAACGGCATGGTGTGACGGAGAACCGTGTGGCAACACTGAAAGATGTCGCGGCGCTGGCTGGTGTCGGCATGTCGACCGCGTCGCGGGTTATTTCCGGCAAGGGCCCGGTCTCGGCCGACGCCGCAGCGCGCGTGCGGGCTGCAATCGAGCAGTTGAACTTCCGTCCGTCTTCCATCGGCCGCGCGATGGCCACGCAGTCGCTCGGCATGATCGGTATTTTCGTGCCGACGTTTTTCGGCTCCTATTACGGCACCATCCTCAAACAGACCGACACTGAGCTACGCGCGGTGCGCCGGCATGTGGTGGTCGCGACCGGCTGCGGAGAAGTGTCGCCGCGCGAGCAGGCCATCGAGGCGGTGCGTTTTCTGATTGGCCGCGATTGCGACGGCGTCGTGGTGATCAGCCATGATCTGCACGATGAAGACCTCATCATGCTGCATCGAATGCATCCGAAAATGGTGTTCCTCAATCGGGCGTTCGACCAGTTCCCGCAAGCCTCGTTTTGCGCGGATCATCGGCACGGCGGCGAACTGGCCGCGCGCACGCTGCTTGAACACGGCCACCGCGAAATCGCCGTGATTTCCGGGCCGTTTACGGCTTCGGACAACCTGACGCGGCTCGAAGGCTTCTTCGCCGAACTCGAGCGCGCTGGCATTTCCCGCAGCGACGTGACCTTGATCGAATCTGACTTCTCGCCGGAAGGCGGCTATGCTGCCGCGCAGAAACTGCTCGATTTGAAGCGGCGTTATACGGGTCTTTTCTGCGCAAACGACACAATGGCTGTCAGCGCGCTCGCGCGTTTTCACCAGGCTGGCATTTCGGTGCCGGACGAATTGTCGGTGATCGGTTACGACGACGATTACTCCGCCGCTTATGCCGCGCCCGGCCTCACGTCGGTGCATATTCCAACGGCCGAACTGACGCAAAACGCGGTGCGCTGGCTCCTCAACGAGTGCTATCGAACCACGTGGGAGATATTCCGCGAGTTCCCGGTGAGCGTGACGATGCGCGAGTCCGTGGGACCGGCGCCGGGCGCCAAGCCGGCTTCGATTAGCGCGTCGCGCTGCGGCGGTGCCTGATCGTTTCTTCCGAAGGCCGCGTGCGGCCTCTTACTGAGCGTCAGGCGCCGCTGCGCAGCGCTTCTTCATGGCGCTGACGCGCCTCTTCTTCGAGCCGCGTGTCCTCGAGTTCCTGCAGCACGGCTTCGAGATCGACCGGCGTCGTATCGGCTTCGACGTGACCCGTCAACTGCGCATCCACGTGCAATGCGCCGGCTTCGTAAAGCGACCAGATTTCCTTGCCGTAATTCGTTTTCAGCAACGCGGGCGCAAAGCGGCCGAAATACGTGGCGAGGTTGTTCACGTCGCGCTCGAGCATCGCGGGCGCTTCCAGGTTACCGGCGGCGTCCACGGCTTGCGGCAGGTCGATGATCACGGGACCGTCGGCGGCAAGCAGAATGTTGTATTCGGACAGATCGCCGTGAATCATGCCGGCGCACAGCATACGCACGACCTGATTGACGAGCAGTGCATGCAGTTCGAGCGCGCGCGCCTCGCTCAGATCGACGTCGTTCAGACGCGGCGCCACGTTGCCTTCCGCGTCGGTCACGAGTTCCATCAGCAACACGCCGTCGCTGCAAATGAAGGGTTGCGGCACGCGCACACCGGCGTTGGCCAACTGGAAAAGCGCACTGACTTCGGCGTTCTGCCAGGCCTGCTCCTGCACCTCGCGACCGTAGCGGCTGCCTTTTTCCATCGCGCGTTGCTGACGGCTGTTCTTGACCTTGCGACCTTCGCGATACGACGCAGCCTGACGAAAGCTGCGCTGTTTGACGTCCTTATAGACCTTTGCGCAACGCGTGGAGTCGCCGCTGCGCACCACGTACACGGTGGCTTCCTTACCGCTCATCAATTGGGAAATGACTTCGTCGATCAGGCCTTCCTCGACTAGCGGGAGCAAACGTTTCGGTGTTTTCATGCGACCGCCGGGATGTTGCGGGAAACGCGGCAGTCGTGCGCGGCGGGCGGCGGGGAGAAGTGGTGCGGGATTCGAGTCATGCCGGATTATAAACGCTGCGGTCGCGCGGCTCTTTATAGACGCTGCAAGCTGCTGCCACGCGATCCAGCACGAATGACGGCTACCAGTGTCAAAAGCATTTCCCTCGCGCACTGAACTGGACTGTTAGCGCTTCTCGCGCCGCGATAACCGCGACAACGTTTGCGCGACCGAACTTGTACCTTTGACATCTGCTCCGACGAAGCGCTTTGCATTTTTACCCGCCGTTTCATGGGCTAAAATGCGCCGCGATCCGGCAATGGTGTAATAGTCCGCAACAGTGCTGTGCGGTTTTCGCACATTTTCTCCGCTACCTTATCGCGTAGACTCGTGGGCAACGAAAACTGGTTACGGGGTATGAGATGTTGGCGGTTTTCTTCATTGCCTGTCCGATCTGCATTGCGGCGCTGTTCGGTTTCGCGCTGCATGTCGATCCGCGCACAGGCCACTTCAAACGTTGATTCTCAACGTCGCGATTTTCACCGGCACGGGCAAGTAAATGCCGTTGACGGCCTTGAGCCGTCGCCGGTTTTGCCTGCGGGCCTTGCCTTCAAGTGCCGAATCGCGGCACGATGCGCGATAACCTGAGTTTGGGGCGGCATCGCGTATGCAAGAATTTCTGGGGAATCTGGCGACACGCGCAAGCGTGCTCAAGGGCGTGCTTCCATTGAGCCGCGCGGCGGCGTTGCGCGATGTGCTGGCGGGCGTGCAACTCGCGTCGATGGACATCCCGCAGGTACTCGGCTACGCGCGCATTGCGGGCATGCCGGCTGTTACCGGCCTTTACACCGTCTTTCTGCCGCTTATCGCGTTTGCCTTCTTCGGCGCATCGCGGCATCTCGTCGTCGCGGCGGATTCGGCCACCGCCACCATCTTCGCGAGCCGCCTGTCGACCATGGCGCCCGTTTCGAGCGCGGAATACGCGTCGCTCGCCGCGATGGTCGCATTGCTTACCGCTGCGCTGTTGTTCGTCGCGCGCATTTTCAAACTGGGCTTTCTGGCCGACTTCCTGTCGCGCACGGTGCTGGTGGGCTTTCTTGCCGGAGTTGGTGTTCAAGTGGGCATTGCGATGCTGGGCGACATGCTCGGCTTGGCGGGACATGCGGCGCGCAGTGTGGATCAGCTTGTTCTCGTCGCGCGCGACTGGACGCAACTCGATGTTCCGACGCTCGCGATTTCCGTGCTCGTCGTCGTGGCAGTTCTATTCTTCAAGCGTATGTGGCCGCGTTTGCCCGTGCCGTTGATTGCGGTGGTGGCGGGAATCGCCGCGAGCGATATGTACGGTTTCGCCGCACGTGGCATCGCGGTACTCGGTCCGGTGGCCGGAGGCTTGCCGCCGCTGCGTATGCCGTCGGTGACATGGCAGCAGGCGCTCGATCTCGTGCCGGTCGCCGCCTCGTGTTTCGTGATGATCGTCGCGCAAAGCGCCGCGGCGAGCCGCGTGTTCGCCGAGCGCCATCACGAGGCGACCGACACGAATGCGGACCTGCTTGGCATCGCCGTGGCCAATGCAGCCGCAGCGTTTTCCGGAGCGTTCGTGGTGAACGGCAGTCCGACGCAGACGGCGATGGCCGATCGAGCCGGCACGCGCAGTCAGTTTGCGCAGATCGTGTTCGCGGCCGTCGTGGTAATCGTTCTGCTGTTTCTCAGCCGGTTTTTGCAGTATCTGCCGCGCTGCATTCTGGCAAGCATCGTATTCACAATCGCGGTTGGACTGATCGACCTGAAAACCTTGCTCGCGATTCGCCGCGAGAGTCCGGGCGAGTTCGCGCTCGCAGTGTTCACAGCCGCGGCCGTGGTGCTGATCGGCGTCGAACACGGCATTCTGGTGGCGGTCGCGTTGTCGTTGCTGCGCCATGTGCGCCACAGCTACCGTCCGCATACGATGATTCTCGCGCCCGGCGACGACGGCGTCTGGGTGCCGGTGCCCGCGGTTCCCGGCGCGCAGACTGCGCCTGGGTTGATCGTTTATCGCTTTGGCGCCGACCTGTTCTATGCGAACGACCACTTTTTCGTCGACGACGCCCGGCGCCTGATCGATCACGCGCCGAGCGCAGTGCGCTGGTTCGTGATCGACTCGAGCGCGATTACCGACCTCGATTATTCGGCGTCGCGCTCCGTCGGCGAGTTGTGCGGGCTGCTGAAACAAAGCGGCATCAACGTGATTTTCGCTCGCGTGAACCCCTATTTACGCTCGGATATGGACCGGCACGGCATCACGCCGATTATCGACAGCAGCTGCATTTTCGGCACGTTGCACGAAGCACTGCGCGCGGCGGGCGTGGACCAGCCCGAGGCGCAATAAAGGCGTTAGCTTCTCGACGTCAGCATCTTCAGACCGGCAACGCCGAACATGATCGCGAGAGAGCCGTCCAGCCAGCGCCGGATCGCGACGTAGACGCGCCGCGCGGATGCCGTTGAAAACAGCAGTGCATAACTGCTGAACACGGACACGCCAATGCACATGCAGCCGAGCACGATTGGCGCTATATGGGACGTACCGCCCGCTGGCGACATTGCGAGCGACACGATCGACATCCACACGAGAACGGCCTTCGGGTTGGTTAGATGCAGCAGCAGGCCACGCAGATAGAGCCGTTTGAGCGGCTCGTTGCGGCGCGCCTCGCTCGCGGGCAGTGCACGCGGAGCGAAGGCCGAGCGCGCCGATTTGAAGCCGAGCCACAGCAGATAGAGCCCACCGGCGATCTTGATCGCGACGAGGCATTCCGAGCAGGTGGCGAGTACCGCCGACAAACCGAGCGAAGCCAGCAGCGCCCAGAAGAACGATCCCGACACCACGCCCAACGCGAATGTGAGCGCGGAACGGCGGCCCGCGCTCATTGCGAGAGACATGATGGCGAGATTGCTCGGGCCCGGGCTTGCCGTGCCGACGAAGTAGGCGCTATAGGCGATCAGGACATCGGCGGTGAGAAAGGCAGTAGGCGTCATGGGCTGCGACTCGGGGGCGGGCAGTGGGAACGACGATTCTGCGCGCCGAAGCATGTAGCGCACAGGTACAGTTGAACACGCGTCGGTCGGCACACTCGTGCGCCATTCTGCATTTGCGCCGCGTTTTATTGGTTCGCCGCCGTTCCGATGCATTCGGCGAGCGCGCCGGCAACCGCCTGACGGCTATGTCGCGGACGCTGGACGAGGCCGATCTCGCGATGAAACGTCGCGTCTTCGAGCGACAGGGCGGCCACGCCGGCAGGCCACTTGCCGAGGCCCGCGGTGTCAGGAATCAATGCGACGCCGATGCCGCGCGCGACCAGTTGCACGATCGCCTGCAATTCATCGAGTTCCAGCACGTCATGTACGTTTATCCGCGAGCGCCGCAAGAAGCGGTCGACCAGCCGCCCGCCGAACGAAGTACGGTCGTAGCGGATAAACGGCTCGCTCTTCAACAGTTCGCGCCACGATTGCTTGCCGCGCGCGAACGCTTTGGGCACGAGCAGCACGAACGGTTCAGTGACGAGCGTGCGCCATTCCAGTTCCGACGGCAGTGCAAATGGCGGCTTGATGATGACGGCCAGGTCCAGTTCGCCCGAGTCGACCTGTCCGAGCAGGTTGAGCGATACGCCGGGCACGACGCGAATCCGCCAGCCTGGACGGTCTACCCGAAAGCGCGACAATGCGTTCGCGAGAAACGACACTTGTGCCGATGCAATGGCGCCTATGCGCAGCATGCCGCTCTCCGCCGCGACCGCGCCGCGTTCGGACAGGCGCGCGTAGAGCGCCATCATTTCCTCGGCGAGCGCGAGCGTTTCGCGCCCCGCGTCGTTAAGCGTGGCGGAGCGGCCCGTGCGATCGAACAGCGCGAAACCCAGCTCTTCTTCGAGCCGCTGCATCTGCGCGCTGACGGCCGATTGCGTGAGCCCGATGCGAGCGCCCGCGCCGGAAAAAGTCCCATACTGGCTCACAGCAATGAAAGTCTTGAGTTCGGAAAGCATGATTCGATTGATCGATTCTGGTGTTGGTCAGGTCAAATATATATCGTTTCTCACCATTTTTACTTGTGGTTAAGCTAATGGCGAATCAGGCAGCTTGCCACCGGGATCATCAACCGCATCACCTACATAACCAGCGAGCCTCACATCATGAGCGTTGCCGACACCGTCTTGCCGCCGTTTCATCTGGCGTTTCCTGTTCATAGTCTCGCCGCTGCGCGCGAGTTTTATGGCGAATTGCTCGGCTGCCCCGAAGGGCGCAGTTCGGAGCAGTGGGTCGATTTCAACTTCTACGGGCACCAGATCGTCGCGCATCTCGCGCCGGAAGAAGTGGGCCACCGCCAGACCAGCAAGGTCGACGGCGACGCCGTGCCGGTGCGCCACTTCGGCGCCGTGCTTTCAATGGAGCAATGGCAGGCCGCCGCGGACAAGCTGCAGAAAGCGGGCATCGACTTCATCATCGAGCCGCATGTGCGTTTCAAGGGCGAAGTCGGCGAACAGGCGACCATGTTCTTTCTCGACCCGTCGGGCAACGCGCTCGAATTCAAGGCTTTTGCCGATATGTCGTCGCTGTTCGCGAAGTGAAAGTATGAAAAAAGCGTAGGATGATTGAAATATGACGGCGGCCCGCCAGCGCCGAGGGCCGCCTGTCAACGGCCTTTCCTTACGATAAGCTTCCTGACATTCCCGCCATTTTCGCGTCATGCAGGTGTTGGTGCCAGCGATCTAGCATAAGCGCCAGTTCCCCATCCCTCACCTGCTTCCTGCAGTCACCTGCACTTTACTCAGGCGCGTTTCATGTGGATTGTCAACGTTGCGCTTAAGCGGCCCTACACGTTCATCGTGATGGCCATTCTGATCGTGCTGGCGACGCCTTTCGTGCTGTTCACCACGCCGGTCGATGTGCTGCCGGAAATCAACATTCCGGTGGTCAGCATCATCTGGACGTACAACGGCTTGTCCGCGGAGGACATGGCCCACCGCATCGCCTCAGTCAACGAACGCAGTCTGACCACCACCGTCAACGACATCGAGCATATCGAGTCGCAATCGCTCGCGGGTATCACGATCCTGAAGGTGTTTCTGCAGCCGAACGCGAACATACAGACCGCGATTGCGCAGACGGTGGCCGTTGAACAGGCGCAACTCAAGCAGATGCCGCCGGGCGCGACGCCGCCGCTGGTGATCAGTTATTCGGCCTCCAGCATTCCCGTGATTCAACTGGGCTTGTCGAGCACCAGGCTTTCAGAGCAGCAACTCAACGATACCGCGCTGAACTTCCTGCGGCCGCAACTGGTGACGATCCCCGGCGCGGCCGTGCCCTATCCATATGGCGGCAAATCGCGGCTGATCTCCGTCGACCTCAACACGCGCGCGTTGCTCTCCAAGGGCCTTACGCCGCTCGACGTGGTCAGCGCGTTCAACGCGCAAAACCTGATTCTGCCCACAGGCACGGCGAAGATCGGACCGAAGGAATACACGATCAACATGAACGGCTCGCCGTCGACGCTGGAAGGGCTCAACGATATTCCAGTGCGAACGGTCAACGGCGCGACGACCTATCTGCGCGAAGTCGCTCACGTGCGCGACGGTTTCTCGCCGCAAACCAATATCGTTCGCGAGAACGGCCATCGCGGCGTGCTGATGTCGGTGCTGAAGAACGGCAGTGCGTCGACGCTCTCGATCGTCAACACGCTGCACGGCTTGCTGCCCGCCGCGCGCGCGGCACTTCCGCCGGATCTGAAGATAACCGCGCTATTCGACCAATCCGTGTTCGTGAAGGCGGCAGTGCAGGGCGTGGTGCGCGAGGCAGTGGTGGCCGCAGCGCTGACCGCCGCGATGATTCTGCTGTTTCTCGGCAACTGGCGCAGCACCTGCATCATCGCGATTTCGATTCCGTTGTCGATCCTGTCCTCGCTGATCGCTTTGCATGCGCTCGGGCAGACCATCAACATCATGACGCTCGGCGGCCTTGCGCTCGCGGTGGGTATTCTCGTCGACGACGCGACCGTGACGATTGAGAACATCGAACGGCATCTGCACATGGGGACCAATCTGCACGATGCGATTCTCGAAGGCGCAGGCGAAATCGCCATTCCCGCGCTCGTTTCGACGCTGTGTATCTGCATCGTCTTCGTGCCGATGTTCTTTCTGACCGGCGTAGCGCGCTACCTGTTCGTGCCGCTCGCCGAAGCGGTGGTCTTCGCGATGCTCGCGTCGTACGTTCTGTCGCGCACACTCGTGCCCACGCTGGCCATGCTGCTGATGGGCCACGCGCACAAGCCGAAGGCCGACGCGAAGCCAGGTCTCTTCACACGTCTTTATCGCCGCTTCGATAACGGCTTCGAGCGCATGCGGGCCGCCTATATTGTGATTCTCAGCAGCCTGCTCGTGCGCCGGGCGCGCTTCGGCAGCATTTTTCTCGGCTTTTGCGTGGTGTCGATGGGGCTTGCGTTCGTGCTCGGCGAAGACTTCTTCCCGAGTGTCGACGCGGGCAATATCCGCTTGCATATGCGCGCGCCGACCGGCACCCGGATCGAGGAGACCGCGCGTCTTGCCGACGAAGTCGAAAAGGTGATCCGCGAAGTCGTGCCTGGGAAAGAGCTCGGCACTATCCTCGACAACCTCGGTTTGCCGTACAGCGGTATCAATCTTTCGTACAGCAATGCGGGGACGATCGGCACGCTCGACGGCGAAATACAGATCGCGCTGAAAGAAGGTCACGAGCCGACAGAAGTCTATGTGGACAAGCTCCGCGCTATGCTGCCGCAACGTTTTCCGGGCGTGGAGTTTTTCTTTCAACCGGCGGACATCGTCACGCAGATTCTCAACTTCGGGCTTCCCGCAGCCGTCGACGTGCAGATCGCCGGCGCGGATCAGCAGGGCAATTTCGAGGTCGCGCGCAAGCTGCTCAAACAGGTGCGCATGATTCCAGGCACTGTCGACACGCACATCCAGCAGAAACTCGACGAGCCCGCCATCAACCTCCAAATGGACCGCACCCGTTTGCAGCAACTCAATCTCACGGCGAGCAATGTCGCTCAAAACGTGCTGATTTCGCTATCGGGAAGCTCGCAGACGTCCCCGGGCTTCTGGTACAACGACCGCAACGGGGTCGAGTACAACGTTGCAGTGCAAACGCCCCAGTACAGCATTTCGTCGATCGACGACCTGTTGCGCACGCCAGTGTCCGCCTCCGCAACGGGGCCGACGCAACTGCTCGGCAACCTCGTGCGCGTACAGTCGCAAAACCAGTTTGCGGTCGTCACGCACTACAACATCAGGCCGGTGATCGACCTGTACGTGAGCGTCGATAAGCGCGACCTGGGTAGCGTCGCGGATCAGGTCGACAAGCTCGTCGAACAAGCGCGCGCGTCGCTGCCTCGCGGCAGTCAGATCACCGTGCGCGGCCAGGTACAGACGATGCGCAGTTCCTATTTCGGGCTCGGCCTCGGCGTGGCGATGGCGATCGTGCTCGTGTATCTGCTGATCGTCGTGAATTTTCAGTCGTGGGTCGATCCGCTGATTATCGTGAGCGCTTTGCCTGCGGCTCTCGCCGGCATTGTGTGGATGCTGTTCCTGACCGGCACGCATCTGAGCGTGCCGGCGCTCACGGGCGCGATCATGACGATGGGCGTCGCCACGGCCAACAGTATTCTGATGGTCGCGTTCGCGCGTCAGCGGCTTTCCGCCGGCGCGCCACCGCTCACCGCAGCGCTCGAAGCGGGAGCGAGCCGCATCCGCCCGGTGCTGATGACCGCGTTCGCGATGATCATCGGCATGATTCCGATGGCGCTCGGTCTCGGCGAAGGCGCCGAGCAGAACGCGCCGCTCGGCCGCGCGGTGATCGGCGGATTGCTGTTTGCGACGGTATCCACGCTGTTTTTCGTGCCGCTGGTGTTCGCGGGCATTCATACGCGCCTCGCGCGTCGCCATCGCAACGAACATGAAGATACTGGAAGCGGCAGCGCCGGCGAACCGGCCTGAAGTCGACCAGGCAAAAACGGCAAATCGAAGAAACGTGAAGAAAACGGCTACCCAGGCTAACGGAGCTAGCTAACCAAGATGGCTAACTGAGATGACCGAAAAAACTCATGCATCGCTGGCGATTCCGTCGCGAGAGACCGAAAGCGGCCACGCACTGCCGCCGCGCAATCGCGAATGGAAGCGCGCGAAGATCGCCATCTGGATTGTGCTGGCATTGCTCGCATTGGGGGCCTTGCGCACCGTGATTGCGAACCTCATGCAAAACCGCACGGTCGAGCAAACGACGAAGCAGAACGCCACGCAATATGTGAACGTGACGAGCCCAACGCCGGCGGAAGGCGGTGGCAGCACCACGTTGCCGGGCACGTTGCGCGGCAGTGTCGAATCGCCGATCTTTGCGCGCTCTACCGGTTACCTGCTGCGCTGGTATGCCGACATCGGCACGCGCGTCAAGCAGGGCCAGTTGCTCGCTGAACTCGATACGCCGGAAATCGATCAGGAGCTCGCGCAGGCACTCGCGCAGCGCCAGCAAACCAGTTCGAGTCTCGCGCTTGCGAAGAGCTCGCTCGAACGCTGGCAGCAGTTGCGTCAGCGTGATGCGGTCTCGCAACAGGAGCTCGACGAACGGCAGAGCACGTATGCGCAGGACGTGGCGAACCTGGCCGCCGCCGACGCCAACGTGCAGCGCCTGCGCCAGCTCGAATCGTTCAAGCGGATCGTCGCACCGTTCGCGGGCGTGGTCACGCAACGCAATGTCGACGTAGGCGATCTGATCGATGCGGGTAGCGGCACGAGCCGCGCGCTGTTCGCGCTTGCACAGTCGGACCCGCTGCGGGTTTATGTGCAATTGCCGCAGGCGTATGCGCAGAACGTGTCGGTCGGACAGAACGTGGTGGTCACGCAGGCCGAACTGCCCGGCCAGCAATTCCATGGCACCGTCACGCATATCTCGGGCGCGATCGACGTGCCGACTCGCTCGCTGCAAGTCGAAGTGACGCTGCCGAATCCCGATAGCAAGCTGCGTCCGGGCGCTTATGTGCAAGTGGCGCTGCCGTCGGCTGCCCGCGCACAGTGGATGGTGCCCGGCAACGCGTTGCTGTTTCGCGCCGAGGGTCCGCGGGTTGCAGTCGTCGACGCGAAGGGCAATGTGCAGTTGCGCAAGATCGTGATCGCGCAGGATTTCGGACAGACGCTCGAGATAGAAAGCGGGATTGATGGAAACGACAGAGTCATCATCAACCCGAGTGATTCGATTGCGGACGGCGATCATGTCGAGATCGCGCAACCGCAGAAGAACACGAAGGGGGCGTCGTGAAGCCCACGCGTGGCAGCGGCGGCGTATTCAGGGTTGCCGCGGCGGTCGGTGCGGCTGCCACTGCTGCTGCCAGCGCGGCCATGCTCGCCGCGTGTACGGTCGGCCCCGACTACAGGCGGCCGCAGGCAGAGGTGCCGCCCGCATGGAATACCGATTCGTACTGGCGCGTCGCGGCTCCGTCGCATGCGCCGATGGACCCCGACTGGTGGAACGTCTATCGCGACTCCACGCTCGCCGCGTTGGAGACGCAGGCACTCGCACAGAATCAGACGCTGGTGGCCGCGAGCGCGCACTATGCTCAGGCGAAGGCGACGCTTGCGAACACGCGCGCGCAGCAGGTTCCCGAAGTGGACCTCGCCGCATCGGCATCGCGCTTCCGGATTTCCCACGACAGGCCGCGCACGAACTACGGCGTGCCGACCACGTCGACGGTGCAGAACAATCTGCAGATCGGTCCCACGATCACCTACGACACCGATCTCTTTGGCCGCATACGCCGCCAGGTGGAAGGCGCGGCGGCGTCCGCCGAGCAATCTGCGGACGATCTCGCCAATGCGCGGCTCGTGCTCACCACCGAGGTGGCGAGCGACTACTACTCATTGCGCGAGCTCGACACAGAAATCGACGTGCTGAACCAATCGGTCACGCTGCAGCAGAAAGCACTCGACTATGTGAACTCCCAACACGAGCTCGGCGCCGTGTCGGGGCTCGACGTGTTGCAGCAAAAATCGCTGCTCGACACCACACGTGTGCAGGCGCAGTTGCTGCTGAACCAGCGCGCGCAATTCGAGCACGCGCTTGCGGCGCTCGTCGGCGTGCCTGCACCGCAATTCGCAATCGAGCCGAAGGTACTGAACTTCCAGGTGCCGGCGATTGCGCTCGGCGTGCCGAGCGACGTGCTGCAACGGCGGCCCGACATCGCCTCCGCGGAGCGCGCGATGGCAGCGGCCAATGCGCAGATCGGCGTTGCGAAGGCGGCGTTTTTTCCGAGCCTCACGCTGACGCCCGGCATCGGCTGGGAAAGCACGCAGTTCGCGAGCTTGCTTAGCGCGCCCACGCTGATGTGGACGCTCGGTGCGGCAGCGAGCCAGGTCCTGTTCGACGGCGGACGCCGCGCGGCTAACGTGCAGTTCGCAAGCGAGGGTTATAAAGCGACCGAGGCCGATTATCGGCAAACGGTGCTCAACGCATTCCAGCAGGTGCAGGACGGCATTACGGGTCTCGCCGTGCTCGACGGCGCGGCGAAACAATCGGAGCAAGCGGTCGCGGATTCGCAACGTCTGCTTGCGCTTGCCAATGACCGTTATTCGGGCGGCCTGGTTGCCTATCTCGATGTGATCACCGCGCAGCAGTCGTTGCTCAACAGCAAGCGTCAGGACGCTCAGATTCGCGGCCAGCAGATGACGCTTTCCGTCTCACTGGTCAAGGCACTGGGCGGCGGCTGGGATGCGAGCACGGGAATGGCGAGCGGCAACCCCAGCGTTGCGCAACAGGACATGCAGGACATGCAGCCGGAGGGCGCCGATCCCGTTCAGACTCGTGCCGCTGCCCCATGAAGGTAGGCAGAGTGCACGCGAAGCAACGGGAGGCGTTTCGTATAATGCAGACACTAGGGGACGCGCATGAAATTGCTGATTGTTGAAGACGAGCACAAGGTGGTGGACTACCTGCGCTCCGGTTTGACAGAGCAGGGCTGGGTCGTGGACGTCGCGCTCGATGGCGAAGAGGGCATGCATCTGGCCACCGAGTTCGATTACGACGTGATCGTGCTCGACGTCATGCTGCCTAAACGCGACGGCTTTAGCGTGCTGAAGGCGCTGCGCATGCGCAAGTCGACGCCTGTCATCATGCTGACGGCGCGCGACCATGTGAACGACCGCGTGCGCGGTCTGCGCGAAGGCGCCGACGACTATCTGACCAAGCCGTTCTCATTCCTCGAACTCGTCGAGCGCCTGCACGCGTTGGCGCGCCGCACGCGCTCGCAGGAATCCACGCTGATATCCGTCGGCGATCTGTTTGTCGATCTGATCGGGCGGCGCGCGACGCGAGAGGGCGTGCGTCTCGATCTGACCGCGAAGGAATTCCAGCTGCTAAGCGTTTTGGCCCGCAGGCAGGGCGATATTCTGTCGAAGACCGCGATCACCGAACTCGTCTGGGATGTCAACTTCGATAGTCATACTAACGTCGTGGAAACGGCGATCAAGCGATTGCGTGCGAAGCTCGACGGCCCGTTTTCTTCCAAGCTGCTGCATACGGTGCGCGGCATGGGTTATGTACTCGAAGTGCGTGAAGAGGCGGAGCAGCCATGAACCGTTCAATAGCACGGCGCCTCGCATTGATGTTCGCGCTCGTCGCGCTGTTCGTGTTTACGCTTGTCGGCGCGGGGCTTTTTGCGGTGTTGCGCTCGCAGCTCGAGAACCACTTGCGCGAGTCGCTCGACGACCGTGCGCAGATTGCGCGGCTCATCTGCAATCACGGGCTGACACCTGAAAAATGGCGCATGTCGCGTGAGAAGCTGACCGACATGACGCCGCATGACCGCAGCACCGTATATGCGGTGACGAGCATCGAGCCGTCGTACAACTATGGCAAGCCTATCGAAGGCTCGACCGTGAAGACCTGGCCCGGCGGCTACGCCCGCGTGAGGCCGGTGGGCGGCGGTGAAGATATGCTCACCACTACTGTGTCCATTCCCGGCTATTCGACACGTCCCCCAATGCAGTTGCAGGTTGCATCGAGCTATTTGCCGAACATTCGCACGATGCGCGTGTTCGGCTTTGCGCTCGCGGCGCTATCGGCGCTTGGCAGCCTCGCGGTGCTGCTGCTCAGTTATTCGGTGACGCGCATCGGGCTCGCACCGTTGACGCGTCTCACCCGCGACGCGTCCGCCGTCAGTCCGAACAATCGCTCGCAGCGGCTGAATACCACGTCGTTGCCGCATGAATTGAATGACCTCGCTAATTCGTTCAACGGCGCGCTTGAACGCCTCGACGGCGCGTACTGCCGCCTCGAATCGTTCAATGCGGACGTCGCGCACGAATTGCGCACGCCGGTCACGATTCTGATCGGGCAGACCGAAGTGGCGTTGACACGCAACCGCTCCGTGGACGATTTACGTCATACGCTACAGTCGAATCTCGAGGAATACGAACGTATGCGCGCGATCATCAACGACATGCTGTTCCTCGCGCGAGCCGATCAGGGCGAGCGCGCGACCGGCCTCGTTGAAGTATCGCTCGCGGCGGAAGTTGCGCACACGCTGGAGTTTCTGGAAATTCCGCTCGAAGAAGCTCGTGTGCATGCGCGCTTGCATGGCGACGCCGCAGCGCATGTGAACCGCTCGCTGTTCGGCCGCGCCTGCACGAATCTGTTGATGAACGCGATCCAGCATTGCCAGCCTGGTGCGCAGATCAACGTGCGTATTGTGCGAGACGGCCAACAGGTGCGCATTGAAGTTGCGAATCCCGGCGAGCCGATCGAGCCCGCCGTGCTCGAACATCTGTTCGACCGTTTTTATCGTGCTGAAGTGTCGCGCACCAATAGCCGCGAGAATCACGGCCTGGGTCTTGCAATCGTTAAGGCGATCGCGGAGATGCATCGCGGCAGCGTGTCAGTGCAGAGCGCGAACGGCGTCAATACGTTTGCATTTTCAATTGCTGCTTCGCTTGCGGACAGCGTTACGCCGCCACTACGTTCGAATGCGGGGAACCTGCCGGGGAATGGTGCGGGAAATGCTGGGGCGAACGCAAACAATCCACCCGCAGCGGCAGCGGCTTCTTATTCTTCGCTGGTAAAAGGAAAGTCTGCCTGAACTGGCAGGCACCGCTTCGGCGCTCCGTGTCGCGCTGCATGGAACAGAACGCGCGAATTAGAAATCAAGCGTGAACTGAACCGACTCGTCGCGAGGAGCTTGTCCGGCGGGTTGCAGGTTACCGGCCTTGACTCCGAGCAGTCTGATGGATTTAACGAGCTCCACTCTTTTCAGGCAGTCAGTTGCCGCGCGACGCAAAGCTTCCGCGTTGGCAATGGGTTCAGGAAGCGTTATGTCGCGCGTGACTGTTTTGAAGTCGTTAAAGCGCAGCTTGATGCCGATCTTCCTCGCCAGATAGCCTTTTCTCTGTAGATCGGCTGCCACCTGTTCGCACAGCCGGGTGAATGCGGCGCCCAGTTCCTGCCGGTGCCGCACCGCATGCAGATCCCGTTCGAACGTGGTCTCGCGGCTCATCGAGACCGGTTCGCTGTATGTCACCACGGGTCTGTCATCGAGACCGTGGGACACCCTGCGAAGCCACGCGCCATAGCTCCGGCCAAAGTGCTCTATGAGCCAGGGCTCGTCGCACGCAGCGATTCCACCGATGGTCGTTATTCCCAATGACGCAAGCTTCGCGCTGGCCTTGGGGCCGATACCGTTGATCTTGTTTGCGGCCATTGGCCAGATCCTGGACTGCATGTCCTCGAACTTCAGGATCGTGATGCCGTCGGGTTTTTGTATATCGGAGCACAGCTTTGCAAGCAGCTTGTTGGGTGCGATTCCCACAGAGCAGGTGAGATTCGTTGCTTCCAACACCGCGGACTTCAACTTGCGCGCTACTTCCTCCGAACTGCCACTCGTGAGCGAGACGTCTGCGTAGACTTCGTCGATTCCGACGTCTTGTATGCTCGGGGTGACCGACCGGATTGCATCTTTGAACAGGCGCGAATACGTTCGATAGAGGTCGAAGTTCACCGGAAGGAGAATCGCATTCGGCGCTAACCGGGCGGCCTTCATGGTGGGCATGCCGGAATGAACTCCAAGTGCGCGGGCTTCGTAGGTGGCGGTGGTTAAGACGCCTCTGCCCACATAGTCGCGTAAGCGCGAAAATTCCCGCGTGCCGTCCGGGTTTGTTCGCGGCGCATCCGTGCGACGACCGGCAACCACCATGGCCTCGCCTCGTAGTTCTGGATACTGCGACAGTTCACAAGACGCAAAGAATGCGTCCATGTCGATGTGGGCTATGCGCCGGTCATCTGGCATGCCTTGTTACTCAAAAGTAGCGTTCGGTGGTGCCGCCCGGGCAACGCGACGCTCATCAGCAGCGTTCTGAATAAGCAGCGGGGCAGGGGCACGTGAGGTTGGCAGGTATTTTACCGGCACTGTACATCTATACAGTGCTTTTGTCAGGGGCCTTGGGAACCGATCTGCAGTTTCGTGGCGCTGGCTGCCCTTGAGCGGCGTCTGCTCCTCATCCACGTTCCGCACGAAGTCTGCAACCAGCGCGACCCCGTGGGCACATCGCTTGCGCGTTTCCCCGGATGCTTACCGGAGGACGAGAAATGAGCAAGCGTGATGTACCAGGAGTTGGGCCCTATGGCGGCCCGGCTGGCGGCTGGGGGGCGTTGCAGGCAGTTGCTCGCGCCGTGCGCCAGCAGATGGGTGTGGCGCGCGAGGCGACGATGCTGTTGAAGGTGAATCAACCGGCCGGCTTCGATTGCCCTGGGTGCGCGTGGCCGGACCCGCGCAGCACCTCGTCGTTCGAGTTTTGTGAAAACGGCGCGAAGGCTGTGTCGTGGGAAGCGACGAGCAAACGTACGACACCCGAATTTTTCGCACTGCATTCGCTCAGCGAACTGTGGCACTGGAGCGACTTCGCGCTAGAAGACGAAGGGCGATTGACTCATCCAATGCGCTACGACGCCGCCACCGACCGCTACGTGCCGATCGAGTGGGACGAGGCGTTCGCGCGGATCGGCGCCGCGCTACGCGCCTTACCCGATCCGAACATGGCGGAGTTCTACACATCGGGGCGGGCGTCGAACGAGGCGGCGTTTTTGTTCCAACTGCTCGCACGCCGATTCGGCACGAACAACTTCCCCGACTGTTCGAACATGTGCCACGAGCCCACGAGCGTGGGCCTTCCCGAATCAATCGGCGTCGGCAAGGGCACGGTCACGCTCGCTGACTTCGACCATTGCGACGCGATATTCTGCATCGGACACAATCCCGGCACCAACCATCCGCGCATGCTCGCGACGCTGCGCGCCGCCGCGCGGCGCGGGGCGAAAATCGTGGCCCTCAATCCGTTGCGCGAACGCGGACTGGAGCGTTTCACTTCGCCACAAGACGCTGTGGAAATGGCCACTGGACGCTCTACGCCTATTGCCACCGACTATGTGCAACTCAAGATCGGTGGCGACGTCGCAGCCCTGAAAGGGATGATGAAAACGCTGCTCGACATGGACCGGGAGAGCCGCGAGAACGGAGGCGAGGGCGTAGTGGATCGCGCGTTCATCGACGAACACACGACCGGGTTCGACGAGCTGGTGCGCGATCTGGAAGCCACGCCGTGGGGCCAGATCGTGTCGACCTCGGGCGTTGCGCGCGACGAGATCGAAAAGCTTGCGCGCATTTATGCAGAGTCTCGCGCCGTGATCGCCTGCTATGGAATGGGTATCACACAGCATCGCAGCGGGACCGCGAACGTCCAGCAGATTGCGAACCTGTTACTCATGCGAGGAAACATTGGACGCGATGGCGCAGGCATCTGTCCGCTGCGTGGCCACTCCAACGTGCAAGGCGATCGCACGGTGGGCATCACCGAAGTGCCGCCGCCTGCATTCCTCGATTCGCTCAAGCGCGTGTTCGGCTTCGAGCCTCCGCGCGAGCACGGGCACGGCGCAATTGCCGCGATGCAGTCCATGCGCGACGAGCGCGCGAAGGCGCTGATCTGTCTGGGCGGCAATCTGCCGGTCGCGATGTCGGACCCCGGCGTCTGCTTCGACGCGATCCGCAAGCTCGACCTGGCTGTGCATATCGCCACGAAGCTGAACCGCTCGCATCTGCTGGCTGCGAAAGAGACGCTGTTGCTCCCGTGTCTCGGACGCACCGAACTGGATATCCAGGCAAGCGGGCCGCAGTCTGTCACCGTCGAAGACTCCATGTCGATGGTGCATGCGTCGCAAGGATCACTGCCGCCGGCGTCCGAGCATCTGCGCTCCGAACCGGCGATCGTCGCGGGCATTGCTAAAGCATCGCTCGACGATCCGGCGCTCGACTGGGATGGCTGGGTCGCCGACTACAGCCGCATTCGCGACCTGATCGAAGCGGTGTTTCCGCAATTCGAGCACTACAACGAGCGGATACGAGAACCGGGCGGCTTCCGGCTTTACAACGCCGCGTCTGCGCGCCGCTGGGACACGCCCGACGGCCGCGCGCGTTTCATCGCCCATAGCGGCGTCATGGAAGATCCGCGCGTGAATCGCAGTGACGCGCTACTGCTCGCCACGATACGCAGCCACGATCAGTACAACACGACCATTTACGGCTACAACGACCGCTATCGCGGCATATCGGGCCGTCGCGATGTGGTTTTCGTCAACGAGCAGGATCTCGACTCGCGCGGACTGCAGCATGGCGATCTCGTCGATGTCGAGGCGATCGAAGATACCGTGAGCCTCGGCGGATCGCGTCGCCTGTGCGGCATGACGGCGGTCGCTTACGACATTCCCCGCGGATCGATGGCGGCCTACTACCCCGAGGCGAACGGGCTCATTGCATTGCATGACTGCGACGCGCGTAGCGGGACACCGTCGTATAAGTCTGTGCCCGTGCTGCTCTCGATCAGCAAGGGAGATTGCTTGCCGGAGGACGAGGCGTCGACGTGGCAGCAAGGCGACGTGCGCAACGACCGTACAGGCGCGGCCATCGCAGGCGAGGAGCGCCATCGTCCTAACGATGGCGCGATGCCGACCTGACTGCTGACGGAGTTGATGCGGTGAGGCGCTGTTTGCTGGCGGAAGTCGGGCCTCACAACTGCGCCTCGGGGCGCCGGGTGTCCGCACGACGCTGCGAGATCGACGCGCCGTGTGCGCGGCATGTCGATTGCGCATCCGACTCCCATCAACTTGACGAACGGAGGGTCGCAATGAGCGACGATCTCAAACCGAAGGATCGCGTTAGCTGGAACACATCGCAGGGCGAAACGCACGGGCGCGTCAAACGCGTCATTACTGAGCGCGCAAAAGTGGATGGACATGTTGTTGCGGCATCGCCGTCCAGTCCGTCGTATGAAGTGGAGAGCGAGAAGAGCGGCAAGCGCGCGGTTCATAAGGCCGGGGCACTGCGCAAGTCGCGGGGCTAGCGCAGGGCTCGGTATACGACTCGCTGAGTGCCAACTGCCAGAGGGCAGTTGGCGATCGTATGCGCCTCGCCCTCTCGGTGTAGTTTGCGCTAGGCAATGGCGTCTTCTTACGCAACTAACGGTCTGTTCCGCTTGCCTCGGCCGAGGCGAGGCGGCTGCCCACACGTGCTGGACCGTGGAACAACTTGCTTGCAATGAAGGTCCTGACCGGCACGGCCAAGCTCAACGGCATCTATCCCGGAGCGTATGCGCATTCCGTGCGTGCGCGCAGTGCAGACTATCCAAACAGCGGTATCAATGACCGCTGCCTCGAAACGTCGCCGGTACGTATTTCGCAAAGTCCGCCCGCCTTTTGCGCGCTTATCTGCCCTCCTGATGCAATGGCCGCGAAAGGGTAAATGGCCAGCAGGAGGCAACGAAGAAACCTCCCACATGGGCACACTACGAACCGCCGCATTTGAAGGATAATGGCTGCCTTTTTGTCCAGTTGAGGTAGCCGTGAGCGACCAGACATCATCCGACACATACCGTACAGCACCGTCTGTGGCTCATGATTTCCTGTATGGCGGCGGCGAAATGGGCGCGCTGATGCGCGCGCACAACTGGAGCGCCACGCCCTTGGGTGAACCTGAAGCCTGGCCGCAAAGCTTGCGGTCCGCCTTGAGCATTTGTCTGGAAGCGAATTTTCCGATCGCCATCTACTGGGGACCGGAACTGGCGCTGCTCTACAACGACGCCTGGAGTTCGATTCCGGGCAAGAAGCACCCCTGGGCGCTGGGCCGGCCAGGCCGGGAAGTGTGGCCCGAGATCTGGGACACTATCGGCCCGCTGTTCCATCAAGTGCAGGAGACCGGAGCCGGGGTATGGCAGCATGACCAATTGCTCCCCATGCACCGCCACGGGTACACGGAAGAGTGCTATTTCAACTTCACGTTCAGCCCGATCCGGGGCGAGGGTGGCCAGGTAGAGGGCATCTTCAATGCCGTCCTGGAAACGACTTCCGCTGTCCTTGCAGAGCGGCGTGAACGTGCGCTGCGCGAGCTTGCCGAGGCACTGACTGCGAGGCGAGACGAGCAAGAGGTATTTGCAGTCGCGGCGACGCTGCTCGCCACGAAAAGCGTCGATGTGCCATTCAGTCTCCTTTACCGGATCGATGACAAAGGACAGCAGGCGCACCTGATGGGACTCACCGGGATCGACCGGGACGGTCCGGCTGCGCCGACGGTAATCGACATTGCCCACGCCGACGCGCCATGGCCTCTCGCCAGCGTGCGGCGGACAGGGCAGAAACTTCTCGTGGACGATCTTGCCGAACGTTTCACGAACCCGCTCCCTGGCGGCCCGTGGCCCGAGCCGTGTACTCATGCGCTCATCCTTCCGATTCAGGCGACGGCGCACCCGGGAGCGGTTGCCGCCATTCTCGTCGCGGGGATAAGCCCACGCCGCGCCGTCGACGACGACTACCAGGCTTTCCTGGAGCGAGCCGCCTCACATATTGCAGCCGCCTTGGCCAGTGCCCGCGCCTACGAGGAAGAACGGCGACGTGCCGAGGCGTTGGCCGAGATCGATCGCGCCAAGACGACGTTTTTTTCCAATGTCAGTCATGAGTTCCGTACGCCTCTGACCTTGATGCTGGGGCCGATAGAAGAGTTGCTCGCCGACCCGGAGCAACTCGGCGAAGGAGGGCTCCGGCAGGTTGAGCTTGCCCACCGCAACGGCCTGCGGCTCCTGAAACTCGTTAATTCCCTGCTGGATTTTTCGCGGATCGAGGCGGGGCGCTTGCAGGCCAGCTTTCAAGCCACGGATCTTGCGCAGCTCACCACGGACCTCGCCAGCAATTTCCGCTCGGCCATGGAGCGTGCTGGGCTGACGCTGACGGTCGATTGCGAGACGCTGACTGAGCCGGTCTACGTGGACCGTGACATGTGGGAAAAGATTGTCCTGAACCTGCTTTCGAACGCGTTCAAGTTCACGTTCGAAGGCGGGGTATCGGTCGAACTCAGGCAGCGCGAATCGGCTGAACTGGTCGTTCGGGATACTGGGACAGGTATTCCCGCGGCGGAACTGCCGCGGCTCTTTGAGCGGTTTCACCGTATCGAGGGGGCGCGCGGTCGCTCGTTCGAGGGCAGCGGCATAGGCCTCGCTCTCGTCGAGGAACTTGTCAGGCTGCATGGCGGCACCGTTCGGGTAGAAAGCGAAATCGGCAAAGGGACAGTCTTCACCGTTGCCATTCCTTTTGGCACGCGACATCTGGCAACGCCGCAGATCGAGCATGAAGGACCGCTGAGTTCCAGCGCCTTGCGTGTCGAGGCCTACGTCGGCGAGGCTGAGCGCTGGTTGCCCGACGGGAATGCGCCTCACGAGACTTCCGGCAGAGACAGGATCAGCGAGTCCGCTACGACGCCGGCGCCGCCGGTGACCGATGGGGCTCACATTCTTCTGGCCGACGACAACGCCGACATGCGTGCCTACGTGCAACGTCTGCTAGGCGGTTCTCATCATGTCGAAGTCGTCGCGGATGGGCAGGCTGCATTGGAGACGATTCGCCACCGCCGTCCCGATCTTCTGCTCACCGACATCATGATGCCCAGGCTGGATGGCTTTGGCTTGATACGTTCCATCCGTGGCGATGCGGCGTTGAAGGACCTGCCCATCATCGCGTTGTCGGCGCGAGCGGGAGAAGAGGCGAGCCTGGATGGCCTCGCTGCCGGCGCCGACGACTACCTCGTCAAACCATTTTCGGCGCGCGAACTCGTTGCCCGGGTCAACGCAGCGCTCGCCATGGCGACACTTCGCAAACAGATGAGCCACGCTCTGCGCGACGAGGCCAACCTGCTCGAGGTCCTCAATAAAATCGGCGCGACGATCGCGGCCGAGCTGGATCTGGACCAGGCTGTGCAAGTCGTCACCGATGCCGCGAAAGAGCTCACGGGCGCCGCATTTGGCGCGTTTTTCTACAATGTGCTCGACGAGCGTGGCGAGCGCTATACGCTCTATTCCATCTCGGGCGTGCCGCGCGAAGCGTTTTCAAAATTTCCGATGCCGCGCAACACGAAGGTGTTTGCGCCGACGTTCAACGGCGAGGCTATCGTGCGCTCCGCCGACATCACGCGCGATCCGCGCTATGGCAAGAGCGCTCCGTATTTCGGCATGCCTGAAGGGCATCTGCCCGTGTGCAGCTACCTGGCCGCTCCGGTCGTTTCGCGCTCTGGCGAAGTGCTGGGCGGTCTTTTCTTCGGTCATCCCGAACCTGATGTATTTACCGAGCGCGCCGAGCGCCTGCTGATTGGTGTCGCGGCCCAGGCGGCGATCGCCATCGACAATGCGCGGTTGTATCAGGCCGCCCAGACAGAGATCGCACAACGCACCGTGACCGAGCAGGCTTTGCGTGAAAGCGAGGAACGGCAGCTACGCTTGAACGAGACGCTGGAAGCAAAAGTCGTCGAAAGGACGTTAGAACTCCAGGCTGCGAATGAACAGCTACTTAGCGCGGCCGAGGAACGCGAGCGCGTCGAAGAGGCGCTGCGCCACGCACAGAAGATGGAGGCGATCGGCAAACTGACCGGCGGGGTGGCTCATGATTTCAACAACCTGCTGCAAGTGATTGCGGGGAATCTCCAGCTGTTGGCGAGAGACATCGCCGGCCATGAAGCCGGGGAAAGGCGCTTACGTAACGCGCTAGCCGGGGTCACACGCGGCTCGAAACTCGCCTCGCAATTGCTTGCTTTCGGGCGGCGCCAGCCGATGCGACCCAAGGTGGTCAATCTTGGCCGGTTCATCCGCGAGATGGACGATATGCTGCGCCGCGCTCTGGGTGAGGAGATAGAGATCGAAACCGTCATCTCCGGCGGTCTCTGGAACACCATGGTCGATCCGAGCCAGGTGGAGAACGCGTTACTCAATCTCGCCATCAACGCGCGCGACGCAATGAGAGGCCGTGGCAAATTGACGATCGAGGCGGGAAATGCGTCGCTCGATGCCGTTTACGCCGCTGCCCACCCCGACGTCCGGCCAGGCCAGTACGTGATGCTTGCCGTCACCGATACGGGCTCCGGAATGTCGGGAGAAGTCATCGAGCACGCGTTTGAACCCTTCTTCACCACGAAGCCGGAAGGGCAGGGAACCGGCCTTGGCCTGAGCATGGTGTGGGGCGTCGTCAAGCAGTCAGAAGGCCACATCAAAATCTACAGTGAGCTGGGCGAAGGGACCACCATCCGTATCTACTTGCCAAGGTCTCGCCAGGAGGAGGATCGCACGCCGGAGACTGAGACCGCACCCGCGGTTGGGGGAACGGAGACTATCCTGGTAGTAGAGGATGACGAAGATGTGCGCAACACGGTTGTCGATATGCTGACGGACCTTGGATATCGGGTGCTGAAAGCGAGAGATGCGCAAAGCGGATGGGCCATCATAGAGAGCGGCGTGCCGATCGATCTGCTCTTCACCGATGTGGTCATGCCTGGCCCGCTGCGCAGCCCCGAACTTGCTCGAAAGGCGAGGGAGCGGTTGCCGGACATCGCAGTGCTTTTTACGTCGGGCTATACGGAAAATGCGATCGTGCATGGCGGCCGCCTCGATGAAGGCATCGAGTTGCTGAGTAAGCCATACACCCGCGAGGCTTTGGCGCGACGGCTGCGTCACGTGTTGGCAAATCAACGGCAACTGAACAGCCAGCGCCCGGCCCCGGCGGTCCGTTCCCGGCCCGTCCGCGAACGGCCTGTCAACGACGTTGCTTACCTCGCGCTGCGCGTGCTGCTGGTCGAGGACGAGGAATTGATCCTGATGTCCACCGGAGACATGCTCGAAAGTCTCGGGCACCGCGTGTTCACCGCGGCCAGTGCGGAACAGGCGCTCCCGATTCTGGACGCTCAACCTCTAGACGTGCTGATTGTTGACCTGGGCTTGCCCGGTATGTCAGGCAGCGAGCTTGCAGTTCAGGCGCGCAAGAAATACCCGGACCTGCACGTCGTGATTGCATCCGGCAATCCAGACCCGAGCGCGTTGAGCAACGAATGGCTTGCCGGGGCGGTCATTCTGGCCAAGCCCTATGACGAGCTAGGCTTGACGCGAGCCCTCCGGGGAAAACGGTAGGTGGACCGCGGCGGGTCAGGAGCGAGCGCCATCTTCGTATGCGCAGGCGTCGGGAGCTGAGCAGCGACATGCGTTACCTCCCGGCGGTGCCACCAGGTTCAGCCGCCGGCTACCGAGTTGTCGTTTGCAGCAACTCGCGCGCAGCGTTTAGCGCACCGTCGGCGATCTTGCCCGAATCGATCTTGTAGGTGCCGTCACGCAACGCGGCTTTGATCGACTCGACCTTCGCCGTGTCGATATCCGGATTACTGAACGTGCGCAGCGCGGACATCGACGTGAGATTCACCTGAGCATTCTGTGCGGCGGGAGCGCCGACGGGGTTCACGGATTCGACCGCGCCATTCGTATCGCTGTTGTTCGTTGCGCGCTGCGTACTGTTGCGCGGGGCCGCGAGGGGGTAGTTGCTGGGTTCAATCTTCATGGTGTGTGTGCCTCACTTGTTGAGTTCTTTAACGGTCTATCGTTTGAAATCTTCACCCTGCCGCGGCCAGCCTGACTGTGCGTCGGCTATCTCATGGGACGCAAAGCGTTGCCAGGTGGGCAATTCAGCGGATTGAAACAAAGTGCAACAATTTGTGAGCAATGCCGCACAGTGACTTGGGTGGATCGCCCGGAAGGTTTGATGCGTGCGGGTGAAGGCGTCTGGCAAAAGTGCGCGACCGAAGTCGGCAGTCCGTTTGCCGAACGGCACTTCACGAGCGCATAACGCGCTTGTGGCGTGTCACCCGCGGATGGGCGGCGGCGCTTGCACAATCGGAGCCGCCGCGTTGAAAAGATCGGCGCGGTTGCCTGTGCGGGGCGGATAGATCCGCTCAGTGTTGATGACGCGTTTGACGTTTTTTGCTTGCTGGCCCTGTGCCGCGAGCCTGCGCTCCCAGCCTTCGGTGTAGACCGCGCCCCAAGGGCCGAGGTCGAGAATGGTCGTGTACCAGTCGATGTCGAGCGGCAGCATCGGCAGACCGAGCAGATCGCAGACGACGTTGTGTCCCGCGAAACGCCCCATCGGCCTGCTGTGCTGGCAGGACATGACGGATTCGTGCCTGCCGCCTTCAAAGAGCGCACGTGC
Organism: Paraburkholderia kirstenboschensis; assembly: GCF_904848585.1. Lineage (GTDB taxonomy): Bacteria > Pseudomonadota > Gammaproteobacteria > Burkholderiales > Burkholderiaceae > Paraburkholderia > Paraburkholderia kirstenboschensis. Next base: position 281,466 of record NZ_CAJHCR010000005.1, on the reverse strand, counting down.
CACGTCGCCGGCTGCGAAGACGTCGGGGACACCTTCAACGCGCAGGGTTTTGTCGACCGGCACCCGCCCAAGCGCATCGCGCTCGACAGGAATGCAGCGTGTCAACGGACTCGCATGCATGCCGCCACACCAGATAATCGTCGATGCGTCGATGCGCTTGCCGCCCGCGAGCGTCATCCCCGTGTCGTCGATCTGCTCGATTGCAACGCCGGTCATCATCTCGACGCCGAGTTGCGTCAATGCCTGTTCGATGACAGGCTGCGCGCCGCCCATCGCCATTGCGATCCGCGGCGCACGCTCGATTAGCATGACGCGAACCTCGCGCTCACGCATGCGCTCACCGCTAGCTGCCAGGAGGTCGCGCACACGGTGCGGCAACTCGGAGGCGACCTCCACGCCCGTGAGGCCTGAGCCGATAACGACGAAGGTCAGGCTTCCAGCACCGTGTGAATGCACCATTCTGAGGAGTCGTCGTTCGAGGCGTTCGGCGCCTTCGTATGTATCGACGTTGAACGCATGGTCCGCGAGCCCCCGAATCGGCGCGTCGACAAGGCGGCTTCCCGATGCCAGCACGAGCTTGTCGAAAGGCAGCGGCGCGGTGCGTCCGCGGACGCTCACCGTGACCTGTTTGCCGGCGACATCGATGTCCGTGGCTGCGCCCTGGATCCATTGCACGCCGACGGGGCTTAGCACATCGCTCAACGGTACCAGCGTCGCCGCGAGATCCGCTTCGTAGTTGCGCACCCGGATGCTGTGGTGCGCGTGAGGATTGACCATGACGACTTCGACCTGATTGCTCGCACCTTGCTCATCGAGCTTGCGGGCCGCGCCGATGGCGCTCCACAAGCCCGCAAAGCCACCGCCGATCACGACGATTCGTTTCATGGCCGCTCCTGACCAGAGATGTTTGCGCGGCCGATTTGCCCGATGAGCGGCGCGGCAACGCGGATGAGTTGCGCAAAACGCGACGGGACACGAAGCAGGATGTGATGGCAGGGGGCAGCCCGATGCGTGCCAACTTATCGCAGTTGATATGGTAGGACAACGAAACGCAAAGGCGAAGAATATGGCCGAACGGCGGCCACTGTTCGCGACTCGATGCAAATGCGATCGGCGCTTCTCGCGGCTTTCGAATCATGGACTCGCGATTGTTTGTTTAATTTGAGTCTGCAGGTCTATCAACGGTGTCGCAGTCACTTTGACAGCCACACTTTCCGATTCGGGCAATAGCCCGGCGAATGCAGCAATGCCGGTCGCGCATACCGCAACGAATGCGATAGCGCCAATGACGACGATTGCGTTGTTGCACGTTGGTTTCGATTGCACTGAGTTTGCAAAGAGCCGCATCATGGCTGTCTCCTGGTGGCGCAGCTAACGTTTGCAACTACTGTGCCGGTAGCGATGCCTTACCGCTGACACGCGTGCAAAGCCCGCTGGCAGGGCAACGAATGCATACAGCGGCTCCGCAACAGCGAGGCGTTGTTGGACTCGGCCGAACACAGGGAACGTCTTGTTGCGGGCCAAAAACCAACACCACCTTGGCGGTACTTAGTCAAAGATAAGAGGCCCGCTCTGGCGATCATCGTTGGCTGAACGCGGCAAACAATCTCGCCGCAGTTCTAAGCAATAGACAGGTCGAATAATCACTAACTATTCGTCATCCCACGCGCTATAACGTACTTGCAGGGCGACTATTCGTGTCGAGGGGTCCACAAAATCCATCGACATTGCCAATGCGCACGCCAACTTGCGTCCCCGTCTCGGCCGGGCGCACTGCGCTTCGTATCTTCCCAACTTTCCTGGATTACGGTCCTGGGCGACTCGACTCGACTCGACTCGACTCGACTCGACCCGCAGGCCGCAGGCGCGCTTCTGAATCCGAAAACCGGGTGTCGGTTTTCGAGTTCGCCGCGAATAACGAACGGCATGAATGGATAACCCAACGCAGATCAAGGAGGCAATGTGAAATTACGACGGATGGTTGGATCGGTTGTCGGGCTGCTTTTCATCGCCGGGTTGGCGCATTCGCAAGGCACGCCCCAGGCTCCTCAGCCCGCTCCGCAAGAGAGCGGTCAGACACAGGTTTCCAACCCCAGTGCGGGGATGGAATCGTACGGTGGCACCTCCGATACGATGGTACAGAGCGGTGCGAAACATGCCCGGCCCTGCAGGGTGAACCCGCAATGCAACATCTTTTTCGGCGGGAGCTGACAATAAACTGACGGCGCGCGAGCAAACGGTAAAGCACCGGGCGCTCGCGCTGAGACATAGTCGACGTGGCTGGCCGCGATGCCCGCGACTCCGCCATGCAGCGGGGTATTGTTCGGTCTGCAGCAATTGTGATTTCACGCTATGGGCATAGAAAAAGGATAGGCGCCGTCTACACTGACTCTTGTCAACGGCGCGCGTCTCACCCGATTCGCGCTTCCTCAGAATCGCATCGGAGAGTCATCATGAAAAGCAAACTTCTTGCAGCTGTGCTCATCGCCGCCACTACTTCGTTTGCCGCCCCTGTGTTTGCCAGCGGCTACGGTCCTGCACCTTCTTATCGCCCGTCGGTGGGAGCACCTGCTTCGCAGCGAGGCCCGAGTGCCCAAACCGTTGCGGCAGAACGCAACGGTGCAGTCGGCTCTGTCAGTGATTCGTATGGTGGCGTAGCTGCGTCCTCTTCGGAATCTGGCGGCCGTCAATCCGTCGAGTCTGTCAGTCGTGTGTACTTTGGCCACTAATCAAAAAGCAGTCAGCCAGGCGAAGCTGTCACGAGGTGTCGAAATGTTGAAAATTATCGAGGGTGCATTGTTTGTGGGCGCGCTGATGCTGTACCTGGTACCCGCAATGATTGCAGACGCCAGAGAACGCGAAGACGCGTTCGCGGTGACAATGGTGAACATTCTGCTTGGATGGACGGTTATCGGGTGGTTCGCAGCGCTGGTATGGGCGAGGCATCCGGTCAGTAACCGTCGTATGAAGCAGTTTGCAAGACGGGCGCAACGCGCGGTCGCGCGAGTCACCATTGATGCAATCGTCGCGCGGGCGAGTGGTCGTGCCAGTTCAATCCCCATGTTCAATCCTCGCTTGGTGCCGATCGTCGCGCGCATTGCCGCAAGCAGTAATCGCCACGAAAGGCGCTAACCGAGATCAGCCATTGGATGCGCGCTATCGAAGCCAACAGGGCAGGTGATGCCGACCACACCAACGGTCGAGTCGCAGCCCTACTATTCCTTTGCTGTTCTTCCTGGTCTGGCCCGTGCCATAGGCGCGCACGGCATTCGACCAGCACCTTCCCTCAATACTTAATGCCCCGTTTCTGCTGGCGACCCGGCTGCCTGGTGTCGCGCTTGTCCTGCCTGCATTGAGAATGGCCGAAAGTCCGATTGTAGCCATCGCTCCGCAGTTTCTAGCGTAAGACCTTTGTCCGATAGCCTCACGCCGCCATCGCTCGCAACAATTTCGGAAAGGCTGGCTTAACGCATGGACCGGAGTCCGGTGCGCTAAACCTGCCGCCGTTTTGATCTGGCCAAAGGAAGCGGATGGACTCGGGCGACAGTTCCGGCGGGATCGCGGATCTGCCACTAAGGAGCAAGCAGATCGTCATGCCGTACGAGGCGCCTGTCTGGTGAAACAAGACAGCAAGGCCTCATCATCGACGGGAGAAGTTCATGAATAGCCAGATCGCATGTGTATTGATCTGCGCGCTGACATCCGGGCTCATGGGCTGTACGCACCCTCATCAGCAGGTGGAAACCGGCGCGGATCAGTCGACGGCGATTGCGCGGCTTGGGCCACCCAAGGAAACCTACGCGCTGCCGGATGGCGGCCAGCGCCTGATGTGGCCGACGCAACCGATGGGCACGACGACGACCGTCGCGGATATCGACGCCTCCGGCAAAGTGGTGAGCATGCGCCAGGTGCTGCAGGAGAGCGAGTTCTATCGCGCGGAGGTCGGCAAGTGGACTCGCGACGATGTGCTCATCAACTTCGGGCGCCCGTTCGAAACCGCGCGCTTTCAGAGGATGCAGCGCGATGTGTGGTCGTACCGCTATCTGGAGAACAATATCAATCACATGATCTTTCACTTCTATTTCGACGACGCAGGCATTTTGCGGCAAACGCAGAAGTCACCGGATCCCATGTACGACCCCACCCGGCGCGGACGGTTTTAGGCGTCAATCGACTCGCGGCTCGCGAAGTCAAGCTGCGGGAGATCGGTCCAAAGTCCTATTGCCGTAGCGTCGCGCGGCGGCGATAGTCGTCCTGCACGAGCTATGTCAGCGTTGCCGGCGTTCCCGCGCGCGCAACGACCGTCGCAATGCACGGGAGGAACCGTGGAGCGTACGCACGAGAAGTATCAACGGCTTATCGCCTTTTGCCAAAGCCAGCCGCCGCTGCTCACTGCCGTGGCGCATCCATGCGATCGCGCATCGCTCGAAGGTGCCGTGGAGGCAGCGGGGATGGGGCTGATTGCGCCGCTTCTCGTGGGACCGCGCGAGCGCATCGGTGCCGTCGCCGAAGAATGCGGGCTGCAGATAGCCGAGTATCCACTGATCGACGTGCCGCACAGTCACGCGGCGGCGGCGAAAACGGTCGAACTCGTGCGCGAAGGCAAGGCCGAGGCGATCATGAAGGGTAGCCTTCACACAGACGAACTGATGGCCGCCGTCGTCCGCCGCGACGGCGGCTTGCGCACCGAACGGCGCGTGAGCCACTGCTTCGTGATGGACGTGCCGGGTCACGCAGACGCGTTGATCATCACCGATGCCGCGATCAACATAGCACCGACGCTCGCGGAGAAAGCCGACATTCTGCAAAACGCAATTGATCTCGGCCATGCGCTTCGCGTCGAGGAAGTGCGGGTTGCGATTCTTTCGGCGATGGAGATCGTGAACCCGAAGGTCCCGTCGACGATCGAAGCGGCGGCGCTCTGCAAGATGGTCGATCGTCATCAGATCACAGGTGCGCTCGTCGACGGGCCGCTCGCACTCGACAATGCGATCGACCCCGAAGCGGCGCGCATGAAAAAGATCGATTCGCCGGTGGCGGGGCGCGCCAATGTTCTGATGGTGCCCGATCTCGAAGCCGGCAACATGCTGGCAAAAAGCCTGTCGTTTCTGGCCGGCGCGGACGCGGCGGGCATCGTGCTCGGCGCGCGCGTGCCGATCATCCTGACGAGCCGCGCCGATTCGATCATCACGCGGCTCGCGTCGTGCGCGGTCGCGTCGCTGGTGGCGAGCAAGGGCCGTGAAGCTCGGTTGCTGGTGTAGATCATGGCTGACGTCATCCTGGTACTCAACGCTGGATCGTCAAGCATCAAGTTCAGCGCCTTCGATGCGCAAACCCCCGAGCTAGCTTGCGTGCTGCGAGGGCAGATCGACGGGCTGTTCAGTTCGCCGCACTTCGCCGCCTTCGATGCGTCCGGCGCGCAGGCCGGCGCTCACGCATGGGGAGACGGCGCAGGCCTGGAACACGCCGGGGCGATCGCGTATATCGCCGAGTTTCTGCGCGGGCATCGGGAAGGCCATCGCCTCGTGGCGGTCGGGCATCGCGTCGTGCACGGCGGCGCGCGTTTCATCGCACCGGTGCTCATCGATGCCGGCGTGCTCGCGGAACTGCACACGCTGACGCCGCTTGCGCCGCTGCACCAGCCACATAACCTGAAGCCGATCGCAATCATCGCGGAACGCAATCCGGCGCTGCCGCAAATCGCGTGTTTCGACACGGCCTTTCACGCAACGCAGCCCGAACAGGCGAAGGCCTTCGCGCTGCCCGCTGCAGTTACCGAACACGGGGTGTGCCGCTATGGCTTTCACGGACTGTCGTACGAGTACATCGCCAGCAAGCTCCAGGAGATCGCACCGGGAGCCGCGGCCGGCCGCACGGTGGTCGCGCATCTTGGCAATGGCGCGAGCCTGTGTGCGCTGTCGGCATGCCGCAGTGTCGCGAGCACGATGGGTTTCACTGCGCTCGACGGCCTGATGATGGGCACGCGCTCAGGCAGCCTCGACCCGGGCGTGATCCTGTATCTGCTGGACGAACTGAAGATGACCACGCGCGAAGTGGAAAACCTGCTGTATTGCCAGTCGGGTTTGCTCGGCGTTTCCGGCATTTCCGGCGACATGCGCGTGCTACTGGCGAGCGACGATCCTCGTGCCCGCTTCGCCGTTGAACTGTATGTGTATCGGATCTGCCGGGAGCTCGGCTCGCTGATGGCCGCGCTCCAGGGCATCGATGCACTGGTATTCACGGCAGGCATCGGGGAGCATGCGGCGCAGGTTCGGCAGCGTGTCGGCGAGCAGGCGCAGTGGTGCGGCATCGACATCGACCCCGGCGCGAACGAAGCGAACGGTTCATGCATCAGCGCGCCCGCGAGCCGGGTCGGCGTGTGGGTCGTCCCGACCAACGAGGAACTGATGATCGCCCGTCACACTCGCGCCCTGATCGGCGCGTAAGCACAAGGAGAATCACGATGAGACGGCATGTCTCATAGCAGCCGTTAAAAAAAGGCGCGAAGACGCTTGTCACCGGGAGCGCCAACGAGCGTTCGATCTCCTGCTGATGCGCGATAGCGTTTCGTGAATCTGGCGGCGACCTCTTGCCATCGAATACGCGGACGAGAAGGCGAAGCCGGATGTCGAGCCGCTGGCGGCGAGCCTCGAAGCGTCGATCTTCATGCCGCTCAACGTGTCCATGCAGAAAGAACCGGATGCGTTTTGAAACGTATCGCGAGCCCTGCGCTTGTCGCTATTGCGGAGAGAGAGATGCTGCGGCTGACTGTATGGTTCACGCTCCTCATCTCGTTGAGCGCGAGTGCGGCGGTTCATCAGGACTTCCACGATGGGTCGCCGGACGCCGCTGCAGCCGGGTCGGCTGCGCCCCAGCCCGGCGCCATAGATATCGATGACATCCTTCGCCAGTACGGGATCAGCCAAGGCTCGCCCAAAGCCCGCATCATTTTCGCGTGGTTCGACAAGGTAATCCACGACCCGGTTATCGCCGCCCATGTTCCAGGCGGCGCACCGGCGCTCGTTCATGTGCTGCTCGATCCGCAACAGCGGGAAGCCATGATGTCGAGTGGCCTCGCTCGCCTCACGCCTGCGGACCGATCGCGTTACCTGGTGCTGCTCACCCGTGTGCTCGACGAGCTGGTGCCGGTCAATTGTTTTGGGCTCGTCGACATCGTAACGGTCATGAACCGCATCACGATCGCGCAGATGTCCGACGCCGAAGCGGAGCTTTACCTCGATCTTATGTACAAGGTAATGGTGAGCAGCGGTTCCGCGGCGCCGGTACGCGTGCCGACGCGGGAAGAATACGCGGCAGCGTCCGAGGCAATGTCTCGTGCGGTGGTCATCGAACTGGGCGGCGACCCGTTCAACGTCGATCGGTATATGGCATATACAGCGAAGCCTTCCACGGCGACCCCGGCCGATGTCTGCTGGATGACGAGAGTGACGCTGCATGCTCTCGCGAGAATGCCGGCTGCCGAGCGGGATGTCGTTCTACTGCCAGTGTTTATCGGACCGCCTGCGGCGTCGCTGGCGGATCCCGTCGACGAACAACCCGCACAAACGCCGTTTCCCGCTTCGGCTAGCCCGCCCGGCACGACGATGCCGTGACGGAGCGTCTGAACGACTGCGTCGCTGCGCGGTGGCAATATTCCCGCCACGGCGGCGTATTTTGTCTATTCTGAATTCGACGTGTGCCTGCCGCGTTTGGGTGCTCGAAGAAGCCAGAGAAAACTTCATGCGCCGCAGTGATGCGCGTGTCCCGGATACAAGGAAGCAATGGCCCAACATACAGGAGTGTGCAATGTGCTTTCTGTACGCTGTGTGCTGGTTCGTACTGGACGCGGACAGACCGTCAGTCGATCGGGCGATACATGTACTGCGGCTCCATTGGCCACGCCGGGCGTCGTTGGCATGTGCGACCATAGCTTTCAGCCTGGTGCCTTGTCTTTCGATTGCGCAGGACCTTCCGGGCCGGTCGTCGGGGCCTGCCGTGGTTGGGGGTAACGTCAGACAGCACGCGGACGCCGTGCTCGCCGTCATGAGTTACACGACCGTCCCGGACGTCACTACCAGTAACCTGTCGGTCAATAGCGGCACGACCGGCAACCCCGGCTTCGGCCAGACACAGCTTGGCGGCGGGTTCACGATGAGCCGGTCGTTCCCGTTGTACCTGGAGGGCACGCTCGCCTATAGTCGTTACGATCCGGTTTTTGTCGCGTCCGACGGCTCGGGACAGCGTCCGGTGCCGACGAAATGGAACACCTTCAGTGGCACAGTCGGCATTGGATGGGATTTCCGGATCACGAATGAACTGGTGTTTCGTCCGATTCTGAACGGAACGCTAGGTCGCGTCTCCAGCGATTTGAAGGTGGGACAGACCATCTTCAATCGCGCCACCGATGCCAACCTCCAGTTTCTCGAGAACGGTTCGCTGGACGCGTATGGCTATGGCGGCTCGCTGATGCTCGACTATGAGCGCTACCGTGACAACTACGAAATTGACGCTGAGTTGAGGGCTACGGACATTTATCTGCGCAGCTTCGGTGGTTCTTCCCAGGCAGTGCAGGGGTCCGCCATGGCGCAGCAAATCAGCCTGTGGACTCGCTGGCGCGCGCCTACGGGATGGCACGCATTGGACCGGCCAGTCCGCTATGTGCTCGAAGCGGCTTACTCACATTATTTCGGCGACAGCGCGGGCGTGCTGGGTTTCAACGATCTCACCTCGTTGGGCGTCGGCCTCGAACTCGACAGCACCAGGTATCCGGTCATCATTACCAGGACGCGTGCCTTGGTGCGATATGTGTTCGGACACAATGTGCATGGCGTGTCATTCGGGTTTGCGGTGAGTTTCTAGTTCGCCTGGCGTATCTAACCCGCGGCGACCCACGATGCCGTTCGTCATACCGATCGGAAAAGGAGATGCTGATGCGCGCCCACCTCTGTCTGCCTGTTTTCGCTTTTTCCTTGCTGCTCGTCGGCTGCAACACGCCGCCGATTTCTCCGGGTAAGCCGGTAGATATCCCGACTGCCCTGGGACAAGTCCTCGACGGATTGTGCAACTTCAGGAAGCAGGAAGCGGCGCGCAAGCGGGAGGGGGACGTCGATATCGACTCCATCACCGTGCAACTCGACCTGACAATCGATGGGTCACGCAATCCCCCGGTAGCGGTCGCGCCGGATATCCAGTTCATTCCGACCGTCAGTTACGGACAGGTGATAACGGCGAACAGAGGAAGCACGCTCACCATTTCGCTAAAACATAAGGGCACAGGCAGTTGGACCACTGGCGATTGCAATGTTCCCAGGTGAGAGCAGCCGGCCAGTGCTAACCGCGGTTCAAGTGAGTGCACGCGAACGCGTGGGCGCTGCCACGCTCTGAACGGCCAGCCGCATCGTATGACAGCGTCGCGGCGCGATGCGCTAGGCCCAAAGTCTCATGTCCTCTCATGCGCGCATGCGCTACGCTGGCAATCGACACACCGTCCCGGGCGTCCGTTCATGTCGACGTTAATGGGACCGACACCGTTCACTTGTGGTCGAGTCTACAAGGACAGGAGACGCCAGCATGAGCGACGAGCGCGCATCGAACACTTCGTCTCACGCAACCCTGACCGACGACGAACTCCGACGCATCGACGCGTGGTGGCGCGCGTGCAATTACCTTTCTGTCGGCATGATTTACCTCAGGGACAATCCGCTTTTGCGGGAGCCCTTGAAGGTCGAACACGTGAAGCACCGTCTGCTCGGACACTGGGGCGCAAGCCCCGCGCTGTCGTTCGTCTGGGCGCATATGAACCGCGTGATCAGGCGCGACGATCTTGATGTGATTTTCATGGCCGGGCCTGGACATGGCGCGCCGGGCGTACTCGGTCCTGCCTATCTGGAAGGTACTTATTCGGAGGTGTACCCGGACAAAAGCGAAGACGCCGAGGGAATGCAGAAGTTCTTCAAGCAGTTTTCCTTTCCGGGTCATATCGGCTCCCACGTGACGCCCGAAACGCCCGGCTCGATTCACGAGGGCGGCGAACTCGGCTACAGCCTTTCGCATGCTTATGGTGCTGCGCTCGACAACCCTGATCTGATCGTCGCCTGCGTGGTCGGGGATGGCGAGGCCGAGACGGGACCGCTTGCCACCGCGTGGCATTCGAACAAGTTCATCAACCCGGTCCGCGACGGCACCGTCCTGCCGATCCTGAACCTGAACGGCTACAAAATTGCCAATCCGACAATCCTATCGCGCATCAGCCATGAGGAACTGAAAGCACTGTTCGAGGGCTACGGCTATACGCCGTATTTCGTCGAAGGATCGGAGCCGTCGGAGATGCATCAGAAGATGGCGGCCACGCTCGATACGATCATCGCCGAAATCCGCGCGATTCACGAAAGAACGCGTGCTAACGGCAATCCCGAGCGGCCTCGCTGGCCGATGATCGTGTTGCGCACGCCCAAGGGCTGGACGGGACCGAAGGAAATCAAAGGCCACAAGGTCGAGGGCTCGTGGCGCTCGCATCAGGTGCCGTTTTCCGATGTGACCGGCAACCCCTCAAATCTCGAACTGCTGGAAAGCTGGCTGCGCAGCTACAAGGCCGACGAGTTGTTCGACGACAACGGCCAGTTGCGTGCCGAGCTGCGCGAGCTTGCGCCGCAAGGGCCACGCCGCATGAGCGCCAATCCGCATGCGAACGGCGGCGTCCTGCGCCGCGAGTTGAAGCTGCCGGACTTCCGCGACTACGCGGTCGAGGTCACGCATGCCGGCAAGGTGCTGCGCGAGAACACCCAGCCGCTCGGCCAGTTCCTGCGCGACACGATGCGTTGCAACATGAACACGTTTCGCGTCTTCGGCCCTGACGAGACCGCGTCCAATCGCTTGCAGGCGATCTACGAGGTCAGCAAGAAGGTGTGGATGGCCGACATGCTGCCCGAGGACGACGACGGCGGCGAACTCGCGCGCGACGGCCGCGTGATGGAAATGCTCTCGGAGCACACGTTGATGGGCTGGCTCGAAGGCTACCTGCTGTCCGGCCGTCACGGCTTCTTTCATACTTATGAAGCGTTCGCGCACGTGGTGGACTCGATGTTCAACCAGCACGCGAAGTGGCTAGACGTATGCAAAAACCATGTGCCGTGGCGCGCTTCGGTAGCGTCCGAGAACATCCTGCTTTCGTCGACGGTATGGCGCCAGGATCATAACGGGTTCTCTCACCAGGACCCCGGTTTTATCGATCTCGTGACGAACAAGAGCCCATCGGTCACGCGCGTCTATCTACCACCGGACGCCAACACGTTGCTCGTCGTGGCGAACGAGTGCCTGCGTTCCACCGATTGCATCAATGTGATCGTCGCCGATAAACAGAAGCATCTGCAGTTCACCACCATCGACGAAGCGGTCATGCATTGCGCAAAAGGCATCGGCGTATGGCGCCGTGCGAGCAATGACGAAGACATGGAGCCCGATGCGGTGATGGCTTCATGCGGCGATGTCGCCACGCAGGAAGCGCTCGCCGCCGCAGCTATCTTGCGCGAGCGTCTGCCCGAACTGAAGCTGCGCTTCGTGAACGTGGTGGATCTGTTCAAGATGCAGCCGGTGAGCGAGCATCCGCACGGCTCGACCGAGCGCGACTTCGATAGTCTGTTTACCGTAGACAAACCTGTGATCTTCAACTTCCACGGTTATCCGTGGCTGATTCACAAGCTCGCATATCGTTTTCGCAACCACGAGAATCTTCACGTTCGCGGCTACACCGAGAAGGGCAACATCAATACGCCTCTCGAACTCGCGATCCTGAACAAGGTGGACCGCTTCAATCTGGTCCTCGACGTGCTCGATCGCGTGCCGCGCTTGCAAGGCAGAACCGCGCATCTTCGCGAGGACATGAGGAACGCGATCATCCTCAATCTGAATTATGCGCACGAACACGGCACCGATAGCGCAGAGATTTCCGAGTGGGTGTGGCCGTATTGAGCGGTTCACTGTGAGCCCGGCGCTCTACCGTTGGGCTCGAATCGGACTTCTGAAATCTGGCGAACGGGCTGCCATGGGCGCCGGCAGACCATTCAACCCCGGCATGACAGGCGAGGCAAACGACCATGAACGATGTTTCCGTAGCAGGGGCGACTTCCAACCCGCAAGCCGCCCCGCGCGACGTGAGCGGCGACGCGTTCCAGAACGACGTGGTGAGGAATCTGATTTGCCGCGCAGCGCGCTATCCGGACATTGCGGGCCCACATGACTGGTACATGGCGCTCGCCTTCAGCGTGCGCGATCGGATGCTGGCCCGCTGGGCCGCGTCGACCAAGGTCTATGCAGCGGAGGACGTCAAGGTTGCCTGCTATCTTTCCGCCGAGTTCCTGATCGGTCCGCAACTCGGCAATAACCTCCTCAGTCTCGACATGCAGGACGAAGCGCGTGAAGCGATGCATGCGCTCGGCCAGGACCTCGACGCGCTGCTCGCGATCGAGGAGGAACCCGGGCTCGGCAACGGCGGCCTCGGACGCCTGGCAGCCTGCTACATGGACTCGCTATCGACGCTTGAAATACCTGCAATCGGTTACGGAATCCATTACGAGTTTGGCATTTTCGACCAGCAGATTCGCGACGGCTGGCAGGTCGAGGTGACCGACAAGTGGCTGCAGAACGGCAACCCCTGGGAAATCGTCCAGCCTGACGTGAGCCACTACGTCTGCTTTGGCGGATACACGCAGCACCAGACCGACGACCAGGGACGCCTGCGGGTGAACTGGATTGCAGCGCATCAGGTAAAGGGCGTTGCCTGTGATCTGCCGATGCAGGGCTACCGCGTCGATACCTGCAATGTGCTGCGGTTGTGGAAAAGCGAAGCGGTGGAGTCGTTCGACTTCCGGGACTTCAACGCGGGCCAGTACTACGAGGCCGTGCAGGAGAAGGTGGTCTCGGAAACCTTATCGAAGGTCCTTTATCCGAACGACGAACCGGAAGCGGGCAAACGCTTGCGGCTCGCGCAGCAGTACTTTTTCGTTTCGTGCTCGCTTCAGGACATGTTGCGGCTCATGACATTGAAGGGCACGTCGATCGAGCAGTTCGCCGACCTGTTTGCCGCGCAGCTCAACGATACGCATCCGTCCATCGCGGTAGCCGAGTTGATGCGTCTGCTGCTGGACGTGCACGGGCTTGCGTGGGACCCCGCCTGGGACATCACGCAGCGCACCTTCGCCTACACCAACCACACGCTGTTGCCCGAGGCGCTGGAAACTTGGGGCTTGCCGCTGTTCAAGAGCCTGCTGCCGCGCCTGCTCGAAATCATCTACGAAATCAATCGCCGTTTTCTCGACGACGTGCGGCGCGTTTTTCCGGGTGACAACGCGCGCGTCGCACGCATGTCCCTGATCGACGAGCGCGGCGACAAGAAAGTACGCATGGCGCATCTGGCTACGGTTGGCGCTCATGCCGTGAACGGTGTGGCCGCGCTGCATTCGGACCTGCTTCGCCAGACCGTGCTGCGTGACTTCGCCGAACTATTCCCGCAGCGCTTTCTCAATGTGACGAACGGCGTGACGCCGCGCCGCTTTCTGATGTTGAGCAACCCCGGGCTCGCGCGTCTTCTCGATCGGACGATCGGCGATAAGTGGCGCACCGATCTTGCGCAACTCGACGCACTGGCGGCGCATGCCGACGACGCCGGTTTTCATGAAGCATGGCGCGCGATCCGGCGGGACAACAAGGCGGCACTCGCGGCGCGGATCGCGAGCGAAACTGGCGTCGAGGTCGATCCGAATGCGTTGTTCGACATTCAGGTCAAACGCATTCACGAATACAAGCGCCAGCATCTGAACGCGCTGTACATCATCAGTCTGTATCACCAGCTACGTCGCAACCCCGGGCTCGACATTGCGCCGCGTTGCTTTATCTTCGGCGGCAAGGCCGCGCCGGGTTACGCGATGGCCAAGCTGATGATTCGCCTGATCACCGGCATTGCAGAAGTCGTCAACAACGATCCGGTGGTGGACGGCCGGCTGAAGGTGGTCTTCTATCCGGACTTCAACGTGAAGAACGGACACTGGGTCTATCCCGCAGCGGATCTGTCCGAGCAGATTTCCACCGCGGGCAAGGAAGCATCCGGCACCGGCAACATGAAGTTCATGATGAATGGCGCGGTGACGATCGGTACGCTCGACGGCGCAAACGTGGAGATTCGCGAAGAAGCGGGCGCGGACAATTTCTTCCTGTTCGGCCTGACCGCGCAGCAGGTCGAGCAGTTGAAGCAGGGCGGCTATCGGCCGTCCGACTATGTGGAAGCCAACGACGATCTGCGCGAAGCCATCGCGCAAATAGCTCAGGGCCGTTTTTCGCGCGGCGACCCCGAAATGTTCAGGGCACTCGTCGACAATCTGCTTCACTCGGATCCATTTCTCGTGCTTGCCGATTTCGCCGATTACGTCGCGTGTCAGCACCGCGTGAGCGAAGCATGGCGCGACGCCCGGAGCTGGACGCGCATGTCGATCATGAATACAGCGCGCTCGGGCAAGTTCTCGTCTGATCGCTCGATCAGGGAGTACTGCGAGCGGATCTGGAACGCGCGTGCGGTGAGGATCGACCTTGGACAGCCCTAACGTCGGGAGTACGCGCAATTATCAGGCGCGGCCCGGTTCGCGATTTCCGCTCGGTGCGTCGGTCGTGCCGGACGGCGTCAACTTCTGCATTTTTTGCCGGCATGCGACACACCTGGAACTGCTGCTTTACGCTTCGACGGACAGCGTTACGCCGTTTCAGATCATCGAACTCGCGCCCGAGAGAAACCGCACGTTCTATTTCTGGCATGTGTTGATCGCCAACCTTGCGGTGCCGTGCTACTACACATGGCGCGCCTACGGCCCGCATGGCGTGCCGCAACTCGACGACGAAGCGGCCGGTCGTCACGAGTTGCTCGATCCCGACGCGCGCGCGGTCAGCGACCGCCACTGGCACCGCGAGCCCGCAACCGGTGCGAGGGACCCCGGGCATGCATCGTTTCGGGCCATCGTCACGGAGCCGCTGCCCGAGCGCAAAGACGTGGCCGTGCGCACGCTCGACGACGCGATCATCTACGAACTGCATGTGGGCGGGTACACCCGCGATCCATCGAGCGGCGTTCGACACCCCGGCACGTTTGCGGGACTGATCGAGAAGATTCCGTACCTGAAGGAACTGGGCATCACGCACGTCGAGCTCCTGCCGGTGATGGCGTTCGATGAACAGGATGTGCCCGCATTGGCAGCAGCGAAGGGGCTCGTCAATTACTGGGGCTACAGCACGCATAGCTTTTATAGTCCGCATCCGCGCTATTGCGTCGATCCTGAGCGAGCGCCGCAGGAGTTCCGTGCGTTGCTCGACGCGATGCACGCGGCGGGCATCCGCGTGTTGCTCGACGTGGTGTTCAATCACACCGCGGAAGCGGGCCTGAGCGGTCCCGTGATCAATTTCAAGGTGCTTGCTAACGAAGTCTTCTATCACGTCGATCCGGCCGATGGCGGGCGCTATCTCGACTACACAGGCTGCGGCAATACGGTCAACTGCAATCATCCGCTGGTGTCGGCGTTCATCCTGCATTGTCTCGAGTACTGGGTGCAGGAATTCGGTGTGGACGGCTTTCGCTTCGATCTCGCGAGCGTCTTCACGCGCGGCGAGGGCGGCGCTTTGCTACGCACGCCACCGCTGCCATGGGCCATGGAAGCGTCGCCGGTGCTCGCGCGCGTGCCGCTGATCGCCGAGGCGTGGGACGCGGCGGGTCTTTATCACGTTGGCGCGTTTCCGGGCATGGCGTGGGCCGAATGGAACGGCCGCTACCGCGATGTGATCCGGCGCTTCGTGCGCGGCGATCCGGGAATGATCGGCCAGATGTGCACCTGCCTCGCGGGGAGCGCGGACCTCTATCAATCGGACGGCAGACTGCCAGTGAACAGCATCAATTTTGTGACCTGTCACGATGGTTTTACCTTGCGTGATCTCGTCAGCTACGACGCGAAGCGCAACGAGGCGAACGGCGACGACAACCGCGACGGCAGCAACGACAACCTGTCGTGGAACTGCGGCGCCGAGGGCGACACGGATGATCCGTCGATCGCCGGGCTGCGTATGCGGCAGGCGCGCAATTTCATCGCGATTCTGCTGTTGAGCCAGGGCGTACCGATGTTGCTCGCCGGCGATGAGATCCTGCGAAGCCAGCGCGGCAACAACAACGCGTACTGCCAGGATAACGCGCTGTCATGGATGAACTGGCACTTCGACGCCGACGCGCTCGACATGCTGCGGTTCGTGCGCGAGATGATCGCGCTGCGCAAGCGTCACCCGAGCCTGCGCCGTCGCCGGTTCCTCACGGGCGCTACAGAGCACGGGCGGGCCCATCGCGATGTCGCCTGGCATGGCGAGCGACTGGAGTGTCCCACTTGGGGCGACCCGAGTGCTCGCCTCGTCGCGTATACGCTCGCGGGGCTTGCGCCGGGCGAGCCCATGTTGCACGTGATCCTCAACATGAATGCCGATGCGCGCGACGTAGAGCTTCCCACGCTCGACGACGCGAGCTGGCGGCGCATCGTCGATACGGCGGCGCAAGCGCCGTCGGACATTGTTGGGACGATAGAGAGCGCTCACATCGAATGCGGCAACTGCCGCGTAGAGCCGCGCAGTGTCGTAGTGCTCGAATCGCGATGAACGGTCGCAGTCTCGCTGGAAGATTGGCAGGCGAGCGACTTTAATTTTTATGTACTGCAGTAACGCTTTGTCGATCATCAGGAGGCGGCATGGATGCAGTCAGAACCTTCGTCGAAAGTCAGCCGCTTTTCGCGCTCTTTTTGACCATTGCGGTTGGTTACCTGATCGGCGAAATCAATGTGAAGGGCGTGGCTCTCGGATCCGGAGCCGTGCTGTTCGTTGGACTGGCGCTCGGCGCGTTCGCGCCGAAATCCACACCGCCGGCACTGCTCGGCACGCTCGGTCTGTTGATGTTTCTTTATGGCATCGGCATTCAGTATGGCGCGCAGTTCTTTCGCGGGCTCACGAGCCGCGAGGGCATGAAGGCCAATGCAGCCGCATGTCTCGGTGTGATCGCTTCGGGTCTCGTCGCGTGCGGCTTGATCCATTTCGGCATTTCGCTCGCCGATGCTCTCGGCATGTTCGCGGGCAGCGGCACGAGCACGGCGAGCTTGCAGGTTGCGATCGCGGCTATGAAGAACAACGATGCCGCCGTGGGCTATAGCGTTGCATATCCGTTCGGCGTGGCCGGTCCGATTCTCTTCATCTATGCGCTGAAGCTGGCCCTGAAAGTCGACATACGCAAGCCGCCCGCGAAGGTGCTGGAGACTGCGGAAATTGCGCTACACAACGCGGCTTTCTTCGGTGTGAAAGTGTCGGATCTGTTGGCACGCCTGCCTGCCGGTGTGGCAATCGCGGCCGTGCGGCGCGCGCATCACAACCAGCTCGTCACCGACGATTTCATTCTGCGCGGCGACGACGTCCTCCTCGTCACCGCGACGGACCCCCGCCTGCTCGACGAAGCAACGGCGCTCTGCGGCGAGTTGCAGCCCGGCCGAATCGCGAGTCATCGGGAAGATCTCGACTATATGCGCGTGTTCGCATCGAATCCGGCGGTCGTCGGAATGCCGCTGCGCAGTCTGCGCTACCCCGAAGGCGTGAACTGCTCGGTCGCACACGTGCGGCGCGGGGACATCGACTTGCTATCCACTCCGGATCTCATTCTCGAAGCGGGCGACAGGGTCGGCCTGCTGGTCAATCGCGCGCACCAGGCGAGCGTTCGGGCGTTCTTCGGCGATTCGATCAAAAGCACGGCCGACCTCAGTTTCATTTGTCTAGGCATAGGCGCGGCCGCGGGGCTGCTAGTCGGCGCGATACCGCTGCGCTTTCCTGGTCTCGGCGCGTTCAGCCTGGGTCTCGCGGCGTTGCTGCTGGTCGCGCTATGCCTGGGGAAGGCCCGCCGCACCGGCCCGTTCGTCTGGGTGATGCCGCTTTCAGCGAATCTCGTGCTGCGCAATCTCGGGCTCACGATCTTCCTCGCGCAAGTGGGCATCGCTTGCGGGCCCAAATTCGTCTCGACCGTGAGCACCGCCGGGCCGCTGTTGCTGCTCTATGGCGTGATTACGCTGCTGGTGCTCGTCGGCGTGACGGCTATATGTTGCCTGTGGATCTTCAGGCTGTCGTTCGACACGTCGGTCGGCGTGATATGCGGCGCGACCGGCAACCCGGCGATTCTCGCGTTCGCCAACCGCGTTGCGCCGACCGATCAGCCGGACATCATGTACGCGATGATCTTCCCGTCGATGACGATCGTAAAGGTGCTGTTCGTGCAGATCGCAATTGCGATTGCGGCCGGCTGAGCGTAGCTGCACAGACCGGCACGTGCGTGACCAGACGTGACCGAAGTCGGCCCTCGATACACAAGGAGTCCATCATGGAAGTGGCGATCTTCAGCTCGACGCGCTATGAACGCCGATATCTCGACGAGGCGAACAGAAGCGGTGAGCACAAGCTGCATTACTTCGACGTCTTGCTGGAGCAGGACACGGCCGGTCTTGCCGCCGGTTACGGCGCGGTCTGCATCTTCGTCAACGACAAGGCGGACGCGGCGGTACTGACCGCACTGCACGAAGGTGGAACGCGTCTGCTCGCGTTGCGCTGCACGGGCTACAACAACGTGGATCTCGAGGCGGCGAAAAGGCTCGGCATCAAGGTGGTGCGCGTCGTGACCTATTCGCCGAACTCCGTGGCGGAGCACGCCGTGGCGCTACTGCTCGCCGTCAACCGCAAGGTCCACCGTGCGTACAATCGCACCCGCGACTCGAATTTCTCACTCGAGGGGCTGACCGGCTTCGATCTTTTCGGCAAGACGGTTGCGGTGGTCGGAACGGGCAAGATTGGCTGCGTGTTCGCGAAGATCATGCTCGGCTTCGGCTGCAGGGTGATTGGCTTCGATCCGCACCCGTCAGCGGAATTCGAGGCGCTGGGTCTCAGCTATGCGAAGCCGGGCGAGATCGGGGAACAAGCCGACATCATTTCGCTGCATTGTCCCCTCACGCCGACGACACACCACATCATCAATTCCGAAACGCTTAAGCGTGCGAAGCCGGGCGCGATACTGGTCAACACTAGCCGGGGCGGACTGATCGACACCGAGGCCGCTATCGACGCGTTGAAGACCGGTCAGCTCGGCGGGCTTGGAATCGACGTGTACGAACAGGAGAGTAGTCTCTTCTTTCGCGATCGCTCCAGCGAGATCATCACCGACGACGTCTTTCAGCGCCTCGTCTCGTTTCCAAACGTCATCGTCACTGGGCATCAGGCCTATCTGACGCACGAGGCGCTGACGACCATCTGCGAAACCACGCTCGAAAGCGTCTCGGCGTTCGAGAAGAACTTGCCTTTGCAGAACGAGGTGGTCGGATAGAGGCGAAGCGCGGTCGCGTTGTGCTGACCGCGCGGGCAAGGGCGTGCGTCAGCCCGGCAGGCGCCTGGCAGCGCCCGCCGTGACTTTACTGCTTGATGCCTTCGGCTTGAATGTGCAGCGTGGTCTGCATCTTGAAGCCGTAGGTCTTGCCGAAGTCGACGCCGAAGTCATCGCGGTTGAAGGTTGCGGTGGACTCGGTGCCGCACACTTCGCGCTTGAGCATCGGGTTCACGAAGCACTTGAACGACTCGATCTTCAGGTTGACCGGCTTGGTCACGCCATGCATGGTCAGCGTGCCGATCACTTCCACCGGCTTGTCGCCGTCGAAGCGGATTTGCGTGCCCTTGTAGGTCGCTCTCGGGTACGTCGCGACGTCGAAGAACTTGTCGCCGACCAGTTCGGAATCGAGCTTGTCATTGCCGATATCCACCGAGCTCATGTCGATCGTCACGTCGACCGTGCCGGTCTTTGCCGCGCGGTCGAGCACAACGGTGCCGCTGCTCTTCTTGAACTTGCCGCGCCAGATCGACACGCCGCCGAAGTGATCGGTTTCGAAGCTGGGGTACGTGTGGGTCGGATCGAGCTGGTAGGTGTCGGCGGCCATTGCGCTGAACGACAATGCGGTGGCGAGCGCGCCGGCGGCGAGCAGGAATTGTTTCTTCAAGATGTTCTCCAGGTTTTCAAAAAGTGCTATTAAGCTTGAGGTTTTGCTTCGGTTTTTCTAATCACTTCTTCGAAGCGACCAGGTGAAATTTGATGACGACTTCATCGGCTACGACCGACGTGTCCTTCCATTCGCCGGTGCCAACGTCGTACTGCGAGCGTTTGATCGGCAGTGAGCCGTCGAACGTCTGCGTCGGGCCCTGGCTTGCAATTGTGACGGGCACCACCACGGTCTGCGATTTGCCCTTGATGGTCAGCTTGCCGGTGATCTTGTACTGATTGCCGCCCGCGGGCGCGATCGCGCTGGACACAAACGTCGCGGCCGGATACGTGGCGCTGTCGAACCATTCCTTGCCTTGCGCCTGCTTGTTGTAGTCGTCCGCGCCGAGGTCGTAGCTGCCGGTGTCGATCGACAGGTTCGCGCTTCCTGCGGTCGGCTTCGCCGGATCGAAGGACAGTTGCGCCGAAAACTTCCTGAACTTGCCGTCGACGGGCACGTTCATCTGCTTCGTCGTGGCGATTACGGTGCTTTTGCTCGTGTCGACGTCGGCGTGCGCGAGGCCCACACCAAAAAGTGAAAGGGCGGCCACGCCGGCGAGGATGGAGTGATGGAGTGTGTTTTTCATGGTGATACGCATCCTATCGAACCCGTGCGCATTCATTGCACACAGCGGGGAATTTGATTGCCAACAGGCTGTAGCGAATGGGCGCCGATGACTGTTACTTGAGGAACGGAATCATCCGCGCGAGCAGTCCGTCGCGGTCGACAAACTGATGCTTCAGCGCCGCGAGCACATGCATGGCGACCAGCGCGAGCAGCGTGTAATTGAGCAGCACATGTACTGTTCGCAGCGTAGCCTTGAGCGCCTGATCCGGGCCGATGAAAGTCGGCAGCGGCACGATGCCGAGATACACCACCTGAATTCCCGCCGCCGAGCTGTACAGATAGCCCGACACCGGAATCGCCAGCATCAGCACATACAGCAGGCCGTGCACGACATGGGCCGCCGCCTTTTGCCACGCGGGCGTTGCGCTGTCCAGAGCCGGCGCGCGATGCGTCGCTCGCCACAACACGCGGGCCACGGCGAGCATCAACACGGTGACGCCGATCCATTTGTGCCACGAGAAATACTTGAGTTTCGTCGGCGTGAAGCCGGGAATGTCCGTCATGATCCAGCCCAGATAAAAGCCGCCGACGATCAGCACGGCGATCAGCCAGTGCAGGGCGATTGCGGCGCCGTGGTAACGGCTTGAATTGGTGCGGCGGGACATGTCGTTCATACTCGTCGGTTAGGCGTCGTGGCGGTGACTGCGAATAGTAGGCAGGTCAATGAAGACTGAATAGGCGGGCACGCGAGAACACATTGTTGTACTGGTGACGTTAATGCCGTTCTGGCTCGCGACTTGCAACGGCGGGCGAAGGCAAGCTGAGCCGGGGCCGAGTTGGGGTATCCTGCGCACCGGGCTTTGCCCACGTACAACCATCCATTCAGGGCTTTCGTTGTGACTTCGATTTTCCTTTCATGGGGTATCGCCGCCTTCGCGACGGCCGGCGTGATCACCCGTCCCTTCAAATGGCCAGAAGCGGTGTGGGCCGTGGCCGGCGCGCTGCTGCTGGTTTCGCTCGGGCTGTTGCCGTTGCATCTCGCGGTCGAAGCCGTCGGCAAGGGCACCGACGTCTATCTGTTTCTCTCCGGCATGATGCTGCTCTCGGAGGTCGGGCGCCGCGAGGGGCTGTTCGACTGGGTCGCGGTGCTCGCCGTCAACCATGCGCAAGGTTCACCGCGCAAGCTTTTCCTGTTGGTCTATCTGGTCGGCGTGGTCATTACCGCCTTTCTTTCGAACGACGCGACCGCGGTCGTCCTCACGCCGGCTGTGTTCGCCGCCGCGAAGAAGGCGAAGACCGATCCACTGCCGTTGTTGTTCGTGTGCGCGTTCATTGCAAACGCAGCCAGCTTCGTGCTGCCGATATCCAATCCGGCCAATATCGTGCTGTACGGCAATCACACCCCCGCGCTTGTGCCGTGGCTGATGCGCTTCGCGCTGCCGTCGCTGCTGTCGATCGTCGCCACGTATATGCTGCTGCGCTGGACGCAGCGCAAGGCGCTTGCCGGAAGCTGCGAGGCGAACCTCGAGCCGCTTCGGCTTTCGTCGAGCGGACGCGTGGCGCTCGCCGGCATCGCCGTCACGGCCGTCGTGCTGCTGGCGGTATCGGCGTTCGACATTCAGTTGGGGCTGCCCACCGCGATACTCGGCGCGGCGACCGCGCTCGTCGTGCTGATCCAGGAGCGCAAATCGCCGCTGCCGATGATCCGCGAGATATCGTGGAGCGTGCTGCCGCTCGTGGCCGCGCTGTTCGTTCTCGTCGAGATGCTCGACTACACCGGCGTGATCAGCATGCTGGCAGCGCTAACGCGCACGGCCGCCGCGCACAACGAGATGACAACAGCGGGGTGGGCCGGCAGTGCCATCGCGATCGGCAGCAATCTGATGAACAATCTGCCGGCCGGCCTGATCGCCAGTTCCACGGTGATGCAGGCGCATAGCCCGGAGCGCGTGATCGACGCGCTGCTGATCGGCGTCGACCTCGGACCCAACATGTCAATCACCGGGTCGCTTGCGACCATTCTTTGGCTCAATGCGATCCGCCGCGAAGGCGAGGACGTGAGCTTCATGAAGTTCCTGAAGGTCGGCGTCGTGGTCATGCTGCCCGCGCTGGTGCTCGCACTCGGCGCGCGCATTCTGACCGGCTGACGCGCCGGCTCGTCAAGAGGGCCGCCGCGCGTCCTGCGCCAGGCGGCCCCGGGGTACTTTGCCCGCTTAGCGATGGCCGTTGATTTCCGGCGCAATGGCCGCGTGATTGAGCAGCGCAACCAGCGACATCCCGCCCACGGTGTTGCCGACGAGCGTCGGCACGATGAAGCGCAAGAAGTAGTCGTGCAGGCTGGCGTCGCCGCTCAGGAACGCATAAGCAACCTCCGTCGATCCGGCGATGATGTGCGAAAGATGGCTGACGGCGACCACATAGGTAATCAGCAGCACGGTCAACAGGCGCCCCGAGCGCGCGCTCGGCAACAGCCACACCATCAGTGCGATCAGCCAGCCCGCGAAGACCGCCTTGACCATGGTCGGCAGCATGTGTTCCGAGCCGACCGCCGCGCGCGACACGTCGCCGAATGCATTCACCACCGCGGGCGAGAAGACATCGGGAATGCGTAGCATCGCCGCGAAGATCCATGTGCTGATGAGGTTGAAGACGAGCACCACGGCCCATAGACGCATCGCTTTAAGCAGCGTGAGCGGATCGCGCCGCGTCAACACGGGCAGCACCACGGTCAGCGTGCTCTCGGTAAAAAGCTGCTGCCGCCCCATGATGACGAGCACGAAACCCATCGAATAACCGAAGCTCGACACCAGATGGCGCCATGGCGTGTCCGGCAAGCCGGCTTCGAGCACGGCTTGCGTGAGAAACGAAAAGCCCATGGACAGACCGGCGGCGAGCGACGACCAGATCAACGCGCCGATGGTCCGCTCAAGCGCGGCTTCGCCCTCTTCGCGGACGATCTCATGCAGCACGAGCGCGTGCGGGGCGGTGTGATGTGCCGCCTGGTCCTGCTCGCCCTCGTTCAGATGCGGCGAGTCCGCGCCGGCGTCCTCGGCGCGCGGCGCACCGTTGCGGGCCGTTGCAACGGGTGCTTTCTGTTGCGGTTCCTTAGTCGCTTCAGTCATGAACGGCCGTCCTTCGAGCGCCCAGCAGGCGCTTCGAAAACGGCTTCTTCGGAATCACGCAGTACGCCGAGCACGGCTTCGAGACGCGCCAGCCGGGCGCGTTGCACCGGCACCAGCGACGCACCCGACAGCAGGCGCAGGCGGTTTTCCCAATACGAAAGAGGAATGCGGTCATTGACCGAAATTCGCCCTAACACGAGTTCGAGATGGGCGATCTCGCTGTCCAGGTTCGGATAGTTCATCGACGTGATCCGGGAAAAGAGGTGAACGGCAAACCAGCTCCGGCACTACTTGGATGGGTGAGCAAGTAGTGTTCCCCCAATTCCTCAGGACAAGGGGAATTCACCAGGCCTTCTTGCAGGCCGCATGTCGTATGCTCAAGCACGCGCCATTGCCGCTATCGGCCTGTTCCATCACGGAGCGGCGCGAGATCAGAATTACGCAAATCGTCGCCAGACGGTAGCACTCGTTCATTTCATTCGATGTCACGCCGCGCCCGTCGCGGCGCGCGGCAATGGACAGCTGTAGCCGACATTACGCGGCAACAAACGGCAGCAAACGGCAGCAAACGGCGGCAACAGGGCGACACTCCGCCATGCGCCCGGCGCTTCGCGAGGCAGCTGGCGCTTCATGACATTAATCGACATAACTCTGCAATTGCTTTGCGGCTTTGGTTCCACAAGAATTCGGCCTGTCATTGAACGGATCGCGGCACAAGCAGGCGACGCTCGTTGGCTTATCGAAGGAGTCAGTCATGAAAAAATTGCTCGCCGCCGTCCTGCTGTGCTGCGCGTCCACCGTCACGTTCGCTCAGGCCGCGCCGCAAGGCGGCAATCCGCAGCGCATGGAGCGCATGGTTGCGCAGCTGCAAACGCGTTTTGCGAATGCCAATACCACGCATGACGGCAAGCTCACGAAAGAGCAGGCCGTGGCCGGCATGCCGATGGTGGCAAGCCACTTCGACGAGATCGACACGCAGAAGCTCGGCTACGTGACGTTGCCGGAGATCGAGGCATATATGCGCGAACGCGGTGCAGCGCATTAAGGGGCGCACTGAGCGGCGCACCAAGCGGCGCATTAAGCCGTGCACTGAGCGGCGCGCTTTGCCGCGAAACCGCACGACGCCGGTGCCGCGCGCTTGCCCCAGCCGTCATGAACCCCTCACTCAGCCATTGACGCCCGATTCACGCGATGAAACCTGCCACGTCAAGCCGTTTGCGTCTAGTAAGCGTATCGATCGTCGTGTCGATGGGCGCGGCGCTGAGCGGTTGCATCAGCGTTGGCCCGGACTTCAAGGAGCCCGACGTCACGCTGGAGAACCAGTGGCTGGAAAGCTTGCCCCCTGCCGCGCAGAGCGCGCCCGCCGCTCAGGCCGCGTGGTGGAAGGCGTTCAACGATCCGGTGCTGAGCGCCCTGGAACAGCGCGCTTATGAGCGCAACCTGTCGCTGCAGGTAGCGGGTCTGCATATCTTCAAGGCGCGGGCGCAGCTTGCGATCAGTGAGGAAAATCTCCTGCCGCAATCGGGCAGCGTGTCGGTTGGCGCGAGCCATATCAACACGAGCGGGGTCGGGCCGATACCGCCGGCTCATTTATGGGCCGAGCATCTGCACGTGCACGCAGGGTGGGAGATCGATTTCTGGGGCAAATACCGCCGGCAGATCGAATCGGATCGTGCGCAATTACGCGTGTCCGAGGCAGCGTATGACAACGCGTTGGTGTCCATGTTCGCCGATGTCGCCAACGCATACATCGATCTGCGCGCGTTGGAGCAGCGCATCGTCGTGGCCCGGCAGAACCTCAAGTCCGTTCAGGATAGCCTCACGCTCACGCAGGCGCGCTACAAACGCGGCGCGTCGAGTCAGCTCGACGTCGAGCAGGCCGCCACGCTGGTAGCCGAAACCGAGGCGCAGATTCCGCCGCTCATCAAGGCGCGCGTGCAGGATCGCGACACGCTCGCGGTGCTGCTCGCCGATCCGCCCGACGCCGTCGACGCGCAACTAAAAGGCAGCAGTGCGATCCCCGTGCCGCCCACGCAGATCGACGTAGGCATTCCCGCCGATTTATTGCGGCGCCGTCCCGACGTGCGTCAGGCTGCGCTCAACGCGGCGGCGCAGTCGGCGCTGATCGGCGCGGCGAAGGCGAAGCTGTATCCGTCGTTATCGCTGACGGGACTGTTCGGCTTGTCATCCGGCGAACAGCACGGCATTGGACTGTCGCAATGGGGCGGCAAGACGATTGGCCTCTTTTCGGCGGGCATTTCGCTACCCATTCTCGACCGGACGCAGTTGCAGAACGCCGTGCGAATTCAGGACGCGGCGTTCCAGGAAGCGGTGCTCGACTATCAAAACACAGTGCTGCAAGCGCAGAAAGAAGTGGAAGACGCGATTGCCGCGCTTCGCACATCGCTCGATGCGCTCGCGGCGTCGTCGCGCGCTTCTGACGCATCGCAGCGCGCATTGCGGCTTGCCAACATCCAATATCGCTCCGGCTCCGTGACTTACGACTCGGTGCTGGACGCTTCGCGCTCGGCGTTGCGCGACGGCGATTCGCTCGCGCAGAACCAGGGGATTGCAGCGCTTGCGGCGGTGTCGCTGTATCGCGCACTCGGCGGAGGATGGGAAGTCGCGCAAGGTCAGCAGGTAGTGAGCGAACGGATCGCCGAAGAGATGGCGCGGCGCACGGATTGGGGACGTCTGTTGAACCCGCCTGCCAATTCCGCGCTGGCGCGCGCGAGCGCGAACTCGCCGGCGGACAGTAAATGACGACGCGGGAATAACAAAATGGCCAAGCGAAGAGGAGTGGGCGAGGGCACAGCGAATGCCTATGCGCTGGCAGAGCCGCGACGTCCAGCGTTTCACGCCGCATCGTACCGCCCGTTGAGCGCCTTGCCTTGCGTCGTCATGCTGACGGCATTAAGCGCCGTATTGAGCGGATGCCACGACGGCAATGCGCCAGCTGCACAGACCGCGCCGTTGCCGCAAGTCATCGTCATGCGCCCCGAGTCGCGCGAGGTGCGCGAGCAACTCGATCTGACCGGCAGCGTCGCACCGTCGGCAACGGTCACGCTGGTCGCGCGCGTTCAGGGCGTACTGAAGGAAATCGGCTTCATAGACGGCGCTAATGTGAAGCAAGGGCAACTGCTGTTTCGCATCGAGCCGGACACCTATCGCGCACAACTCGTCTACGACCAGGCCTCGCTCGATAACGCCAATCAGGAACTGACGCGCCAGAAGGAGCTCACGTCGGACAACGCGACTTCGGAGTCGTCGCTGCAAAAGGCGCAGACCACCCGCGACCAGGCGCTGGCGAAGCGCGACATGTCGCGCATCAACCTCGGCTACACGGAAATACGCGCACCGTTCGCGGGCCGCATCGGCGCGCGCGCGTTCGACGTCGGCAATGTGGTGGGCGGATCGGATTCGACCAGGCTCGCCACGCTGGATCGCATCCAGCCGGTATATGTGAACTTCACGCTGAACGAGCGCGACGCGAATCGCATCGGCCTCTTCACGCGAGCGCCGCGCAGCGTGCGCGTCAATCTGATCGGCGCCAAGCCGGAGCAAGGCGAGGACGCCGCGCTCGAATTCGTCGATACGCGAGTCGATCCGGCGAGCGGCGCGATCAAGCTGCGCGCCGACATCGAGAATCGCGACGCGCATCTGATCCCGGGCATGTCGGTCGAAGTGCATATTCCGGCGGGTGCGCCGCAAAAGGTGCTGCTCGTGCCGGATACCGCGTTGCTGCGTGAGCAGGCCGGCGCTTCCGTGCTGGTCGTGAACGCCGGCGGCGTGATCGAGAAGCGCGGCGTCACGACGGGCGGCCTGTACGGTTCGCTGCGCGCGATCAAGAGCGGCCTCGGTGCGTCGGACCGGGTCGTGACCGGCGGGGGCCTCGCCGTCGCGCCGGGCATCAAGGTGCAGACAGTCGATGCCGTAGCGCAGGGCCGTTCATGATTCGCTTCTTCGTCGAGCGCCCCGTATTCGCCAACGTGATTGCGTTGATCGCGATGCTGCTCGGCGCGGTCGCGCTCATCAATCTGCCCATCGCGCAATATCCGCCGATCACGCCGCCTACCGTGCAGGTAGTCGCGCACTTTCCGGGCGCGAGCGCGACGACGGTGATCGACCGCGTCGCGTTGCCGATAGAAGCACAGGTCAACGGAGTGGAAAACGCGCTGTACATGCAGTCGACCAGTACGAACGACGGCACCTACACGCTCACCGTTACGTTCGCCGTGGGCACCGACGTCGACAAGGCGCAGGTGCTCGTGCAGAACCGTGTGTCGGCCGCCACCGCGCAACTGCCCCAAGCAGTCCAACAACAGGGCGTGACCGTGAGGAAGCGCTCCACCGCGATTCTGCAGTTGTACACGCTGCAATCGCCGGACCCGAAATACGATTCGCTCTTTCTCAGCAACTACGCGGTCATTTATCTGCGCGACACGCTTGCGCGTTTGCCGGGCGTCGGCGACGTCACTGTGTTCGGCACCGGGCAGTACAGCATGCGCGTCTGGCTCGATCCGCAAAAGCTTAGCGAGCGCAATCTGAGCGCAGCCGACGTCATGCAGGCCATACAGAGCCAGAGCAAGGACGTGAGCGCGGGCCAGCTCGGCTCGGAACCGAACGCGGGCGGCCGGGCGTTTCAGCTCACCGTGACCATGCGCGGCGTGCTTTCCAATCCGCATGAATTCGACGACATCATCGTGAAGGCGGATTCGAACGACGGCGGCCACTTCGTGCGGATCCGCGATGTCGGGCGCACCGAGCTAGGCTCGTCGAGCTACGGCCAGTTCTTCAATCTCGACGGCAAGCCCGCGGCCGGTATCGCCATCTATCAGTTACCCGAAGCAAATGCGCTCGAGGTCGGCAATGCGGTAAAGGAGACCATGGCGCGCCTCGCGAAAGACATGCCGAAGGGCGTCACCTATCAGTTGCCCTTCGATACGACGACCTTCGTGCGGCAATCCGTGATCGATGTGTACAAGACGCTCTTCGAGGCGGCGTTGCTCGTGCTCGCGGTGATCCTGCTGTTTCTGCAGAACTGGCGTGCGATGCTCGTGCCCGCCACGACGATTCCCGTCACGATTGTCGGCACGTTTGGCGCCATCTACATGATGGGCTTCTCGATCAATCTGCTGACGCTGTTCGCGATCGTGCTTGCGATCGGCATTGTCGTGGACGATGCAATCGTCGTCGTCGAAGGTATCACGCAGCATATCGAGCAGGGCAAGACGCCGAAGCAGGCCGCCATCGACGCCATGCATGAATTGCTCGGCCCGATCATCGGCATTACGCTGGTGCTTGTGTCGGTGTTTCTGCCTTCCGCGTTTCTTGGCGGCGTCACGGGGCAGATGTACCGGCAGTTCGCGCTCGTGGTGGTTGCGACCACGGTCATCAGCGCGATCAATGCGGTGACACTCAAGCCGGTGCAGAGCGTGCGCTGGCTGCGGCACCAGCGGCCTGGCAAACCGAACGTGGTGTACCGCGTGTTCGACAGGGCCTATGCGCGCGTGGAGAGCGGCTACGTCAAGGTGGTTTCGTGGTTCGTTGCGCGCTGCAAGCTCGCGCTCGTTATCGCGCTCGCGCTCGGCGCGGCATCGGCGTTCCTGCTGACGCGCGTGCCGACCAGTTTCATTCCGCTCGAAGATCAGGGGTACATGCTGATCGCCGCGCAACTCGCCGACGCGGCATCGCTCGGGCGAACGCGCGAGGCCAGCACACAGATCGAGAAGCGGATCGGGGCGATTCCCGGCGTGAGTCATGTGGTGTCGATTGGCGGTATATCGCCGCTCGATAACAACGCGTCGGTGCCGAATTCCGCGCTGATTTACGTAACGCTCGACGACTGGAGCAAGCGCGGCAAGGGCGAAGACCTGCGCTCGCTGTATCTGCGTATGAACAGGGAGCTGGCGAAGCTGCCCGACGTGCGCTCCGTCGTGATCGTGCCGCCGCCGATCCAGGGGCTCGGCAATAGCGGCGGCGTGCAGATGCAGGTGATGCTCACCGACGGCTCGCAGAACTATCGACGGCTGCAAAGCGCGACGGATGCGCTGATCGCGAGCGTGTCGAAACGTCCGGAACTGCAGCGCGTGTTCAGTCCGTTTCGCGCCTCGGTGCCGAGCGTCGAACTGACGCTCGACCGCACGAAGGCGGAATCGCTGCAAGTGCCGGTCGGCAATGTATTCGATCTGCTGCAAGATTACGTGGGCTCCGCCTACGTCAATCAGTTCACCGCATTCAATCACACGTTCCCCGTATTCGTGCAGGCGGACGGCGCGTTTCGCCGCGAGACCGACGACATTCGCCGCTTGCAGATTCGCAGCAACAGCGGACATATGGTCGAATTGGGCACTTTCATCGACGCCCATACGAGCGTCGGTCCGGCGGTCGCGACGCTTTATAACCTTGCGCCGGCGGCGGCCATCAACGGCAATCCGGCGAGCGGCTACAGCACCGGGGACGCGATCCGGGCTTTCGAGCAGGAAGCCGCTCGCATCCTGCCGGCCGGCGTTGGTTATGAATGGACGGCGATGTCGTATCAGGAGAAGCTGGTAGGCAACTCTGCTTACTGGGTCTTCGCAGTGGGTGTGCTGCTCGTGTTCTGCGTGCTCGCCGCGCAATATGAAAGCTGGCTGCTGCCGGTTGCGGTCGTGCTCGCGGTGCCGCTCGCGCTGCTCGGCACGGCCGGCACGCTTGCACTGCTCGGCGCCGCGAATAATCTGTATACGCAGATCGGCCTCGTTCTGTTGATCGCGTTGTCGGCGAAGAACGCGATTCTGATCGTAGAGTTCGCCCGGCATTTGCGCACGCAAGGCGTAGGCATTGCGGAGGCCGCGGTCGAAGCCGCGCGCCTGCGTTTTCGGCCCATCATGATGACGTCGTTCGCGTTCATTCTCGGCGTCGTGCCGCTCGTGATAGCCACCGGCGCGAGTGCGAGCGCGCGCCGCTCGCTCGGTATCGCGGTGTTCTCCGGTATGCTGGCTTCCACGTGCATTGCCGTGCTGTTCATTCCGTCGTTCTACGTGCTGTTGCAGCGCATTGCCGAACGCCAGGCCGCGCGCAAGACCCGAAACGATGCCTGAAACGAGGAGCTTTCGCATGGATCGCCCCGCTAAAATCATCGTGCTCGACGACGAAGTCGAACTGCGCAACATGCTGCAGCGTTTCTTGCGCGGGCAGGGCTTCGACGTCAGAGTCGCGGAAGACGGCAAGCGGCTCGACCGCTATCTCGAGCGCGAGCCGTTCGATCTGCTGGTACTCGACCTGATGATCGGCGAGGAAGACGGGCTCGCGATTTGTGCACGTTTGCGCGAGCAGGGCCAGACGTTGCCGATTCTGATGCTGACCGCGAAGGGCGATCCGCTCGACAGGGTGCTGGGTCTCGAAACCGGCGCCGACGACTATCTCGCGAAGCCGTTTCTTCCGCGCGAACTGGTGGCGCGAATCAATGCGCTGCTGCGCCGTCAGAAGATGGCTTCGGGCGAAGTGACCGTCACGTCGCAGTGCGTGCGCTTCGGCGAATTCGCGCTCGATGTCGGCAAGCAGCAACTCATGCGCGGCGGCGAGCTGCTGGAAATTCACTCGGCGCAGATGCTGCTGCTGGTTGCGCTCGCGTCGTCGCCGAACCGGCCGGTAAGCCGCGACAATCTGCTCGCACGCGCGCGAGGGCGCGATCACGATGCGCTCGATCGCAGCATCGACGTGCAGGTGCTGCGCTTGCG
This sequence comes from Paraburkholderia kirstenboschensis, assembly GCF_904848585.1. Classification (GTDB taxonomy): domain Bacteria; phylum Pseudomonadota; class Gammaproteobacteria; order Burkholderiales; family Burkholderiaceae; genus Paraburkholderia; species Paraburkholderia kirstenboschensis. The sequence goes on along the minus strand of NZ_CAJHCR010000005.1, from coordinate 249,939 downwards.
GCAGATCGTCGAGGACGATCCGTCCAAGCCGCGCTTCATCAAGACAGTGTGGGGCGTCGGCTACATGCTGATCGCGGACGTCGATTCATGAAGCGCTCACTGTTGCAAAGAGCGCTGCCGCGCACGCTCCTCGCGCGCAATATTGCATTGCTGATCGCGCTCGTCGTATTGAGCCAGGTGTGCTCGCTCGGCGTGCTGCTGCATTATGTGCAGCGGCCTCGCGTGGAGCGCGCGGCCGCGGTGTTCGCGACCTATGTGACGACGCTCGACAACCTGCTGCAATCCACGCCGCGCGCCGCGCGCGAGGCGTTGGCCGCGCGTCTGGACGCGCATACACGGCTTCCCGGCAATGCCCTGGCGGAGCCGCCGGCGAGTCTCTTGCGCGGATACCGCAACTATCAACGCAAGGTGTTTCTGGAGAGTCTGCGTGAGCATCTTCCGGCGGACATGGAGGCGCGCTGGCAGACCGAAGGCGGCCAACGCCTCTGGATTCGTATGCATGCTCCCGCCGATGGATCGGGCGGCGCTGCGCCGGGAGCCGCTGCTTCGGGTGCCGCTGCTTCTGGAGCCGCGGCGCCGGGCCCTGCTGCGTCCGGGGCTGACACGTCCGCTGCGCCGGGCCCTGCTGCGTCCGGGGCTGACACGTCCGCTGCGCCGGGCCCTGCTGCGTCCGGGGCTGACACGTCCGCTGCGCCGGGCCCTGCTGCATCCGGGGCTGACACGTCCGCTGCGCCGGGCCCTGCTGCATCCGGGGCTGACACGTCCGCTGCGCCGGGCCCTGCTGCGACCGGTGCCGACACATCCGCTACGCCGTATTGGATCGCACTGCCGATTCCCGAAGACGCCCAGGGCAATGGGCTCGACGCAGCCATCCTGCTGTCGCTTGGCCTCGCCGCGCTGGCGGCGTTGACCGGCTATGCGATCCAGCTTCACCTGAACCGGCCGCTTCAGGAGTTGACGCGCGCGGCGCAGCGCCTGAGCGACGGCGACACGCCGCCGCCGTTGCCGACCAGCGGTCCTTTGGAAATTGCCGCGGTGAGCAGCGCTTTCAATCAGATGACGCACGCGTTGCAACAAGCGGAAGCGACGCGCGCGCTGATGCTTGCCGGCATCTCGCACGACATCCGAACGCCGCTCACCAAGCTACGCCTTTCGATGGCCATGGCGATGCCGGAGAGCAGCGACAGCAGTTTCGTAGTGGCGGCGGAGTCCTACCTCGACCAGATCGAAACCATCTTGCAACAGTTCATGGATTACGCAGGCAGCGGCGAGCGGGAGCCGGCCGAGCCCGGCAATCTGAACGCGTTGATCGAGCGGCTTGCCGGAGACTTTGCGGGACTCGGGCATGAGTTCGAACTGTCGCTCGCGCGCTTGCCGCTGGTTCCTTATCGTCCGGTGAGCATGATGCGGCTCCTGATGAATCTGATGCAGAACGCGATCGTGTACGGCGGCAGCGGACTGGCGGTGCGTAGTTGGGCGACCGGCGACGCGGTGTATGTCGCTGTCGGCGACCGCGGCAAGGGGTTATCGGCGGAAGAACTCGAACAGCTGAAGGCGCCCTTCCAACGCGGCAGGAACGCGCGAGCGCATAGCGGCGGCACCGGGCTTGGGCTCGCGATTGTCGAGCGGATCGCGCGGCTGCACGGTGGCAGGGTGGAGTTTCACGCGCGTGAGGGCGGCGGCCTGGAGGTGTGGGTGGTGGTGCCGCGCGGCGCGGGGTAGCGGGCAGCGACGAACCGCTGCCCACTCATTCATTACTTGCGTTCTAGCCACGCATCCAGTCCGACCCGAAACGCGACGCCCGCAATTACCGGCACCGTCAGCATCAGAATGATGCCGAAGTTCGGGATTGCGTCGCCGTAGGCGATCGGCTGATACAGCACTACGCCCGAGACCATCGCGAAGACAAGCACGCCGACGGCTACCATCAGAAGATTGCGCGCCGTGATGGACAGCTCTTTGCGCGTGGGCTTGGCAGGGCTTGGGCTCGCAGCGGGGGCTGGGTCGTGTTGGGCAGGCATGATAGCTCTCGTGACAAAAAGCGGCGGAAGGTGAAGCGCCCATTCAACAGAAAAGCCGGCGCGCCCGGCATCATACCAGGGCGCGTATGCGCTGCGCACTTCGCGCCGCGTGCGGCTTCATCGATATAAACCAATATATGCCGCATTCCGGCGTGCGGTGCGAAAAGCGCATGCCGGGCATTGAGGCGCTCGGCGTCACGAGGCCGCTTCGATTGGATCGAGCCACTGCGCAAGTTCGCGCCGCAATTGAGCGATGTCGAGCGGTTTGCCGAGCATCCGCGCGCCGGGGATGCTGTCGCCGATCGGTGCATGCGCGCCGTAACCGGACACCAGCAGCACTTGCACGTCCGGCTGTGCGCGCAGAACCGCGCGCGCGAGGTTGTCGCCCGACATGCCCGGTAGCGTAATGTCGGTGCACAGGATGTCGTAGCGTTGCGCCGGCACGAGCGGCAGCGCTTCTTCCGCGCTCGCCACCGACGTGCAGTCGAGGCCCAGCGCGCCGAGCAGGCTGCTCAGCGCCTCGCGCGAATCGGCGTCGTCCTCGACGAGCAGCACGTGAGCCGGTGAGCGCGCCGGCGCAACTTCGGGGGCGACCTCTTGTAGAGCCTCGCGCCCGCGCGCGGCGACGCCCGGCGTGTCGACGCTCGACGGATCGTAAACCACGGGCGGCACGCACGCAGCGATTTCCCTGTCAGTCATCTTGCCGACATGCGTTACACCGGCAACCGGCCCTGCCGAGGCGCGCAGCACGCTTCGCACCTTGCGCGCGAGATCGTCGCGGCGGTACGGTTTCGACAGCAGCGTAATGCCGGCATCGAGCTTGCCGTGATGGACGATCTCGTCGCGCGTATAACCGGACGTGAACAAAGTCGGCACCGCGGGCGAGCGCGCCGCGGCACGGCGCGCCAGTTCGACACTTTTTATCTTGCCCGGCATCACCACGTCGGTGAACAAAAGGTCGATCGGCACGTCGCTGTGGATGAATTCGAGCGCCGCATCGCCACTCGATGCAGTTAGCACCTTGTAGCCGAGTTGCGCGAGCATTTCGACGGCGGTCAGGCGCACATCGGCATCGTCTTCGACAACGAGGATCGTTTCCCCGCCGCCCAGCGGTGTAGTGGTCTGATCGACGGTTTCGGGTGTTTCGGGCTCACAGCAGCGCGGGAAGAACAGCGACACGGTCGTGCCCTGTCCCACCTCGCTCTCAATCAGCGTATGCCCGCCGCTTTGCCGGACAAAGCCGAACACCATACTGAGGCCAAGGCCCGTTCCGTGACCGTTGGGCTTGGTCGTGAAGAACGGTTCGAACGCGTGTTCAAGCACCTCTGGCTGCATGCCCGCGCCGGTATCGGTGATGGAGAACACGACATATTCGCCCGGCGACAGCTCCGCCTTGTCGCTGCAAAACGCGGCATCCAGCACACGGTTCGCGGCACGGACAGTGAGCGTGCCGTCGGACTGCATCGCGTCGCGTCCATTGATCGCGAGATTAAGCAGCGCGTTTTCGAGCTGGTTCCGGTCGGCCTGCACGTTCCACAGATCGTCGCTCAATACCGTTTTGATCGTGATGGTCTCGCCGAGCGCGCGATGCAGCATCTCGCTCATGCCCGCGAGCAGCCGGCGCGGATTGAGCACCGTCGGCGAAAGCGGCTGGCGGCGCGCGAACGCCAGTAGATGCGCGGCCAGTTTCGCGCCGCGCTTCACCGCATCGGTCGCCGCCGACAAACGGCGCAGCGTTGCGGGACTATCGCCGGCGTCGGCGGCCATCATCTGCAGATTGCCGTTGATCACTTGCAGCACGTTGTTGAAGTCGTGCGCGACGCCGCCCGTGAGGCTGCCGATCGCTTCCATCTTTTGCGCCTGGCGCAACTGTTCCTCTGCGAATGCGCGTGCGGCGACCGCATCGGCAACGCGCTGTTCGAGCGTCTCGGTCAACTGACGCAGCGACTGTTCGGCGATCTTGCGTTCGTGGATGTCGATCAGCACGGCGGGAAAACGAGTGGGCACGCCGTTATCGTCGAACTCGCACTGGCCGTTCGCTTGCACCCACACGTAGTCGCCATTTGGGCGGCGTATCCGGTACTCGGCGCGAAACGGTTTGCCGCCGGACAGCGCCTTGGTGGTCAGATGTTCGAGCAGCGACTGATCGTCCGGATGGATCATTCTGGCCGCGGCGCGGTGATCGACACCCCGAGCGGTTTCGTCCACCGACAACGAGAAAGTACGGGCGAAGCGCTCGTCGCCAGTGATCTTTTGAGTGCGCATGTCGACGACGCAGGTGCCGAGGACGGCGCCGGTATTGAGCGCGAGTTGCAGGCGTTCGTTGGTCTCGTGCAGCTCCGCTTCGGCGCGTTGCCGCCAGCGCTCGGTCAACACACGCCCCGTGGTCTCGACGACGATGGCGAGCACGCCCGCGGGCGCGCCGCTGTCGTCGGCAACGGGGCTGTAGTACAGATCCATCCACACGTCTTCGGGTTTGCCTTCGCGCAGCAGTACGAGTTCCTTGTCGCGATACGACAGCGTACCGCCGGCAAGACACGTAGTCATGACGTGACGATTGAAGTCGGCAACTTCGGGCCAGCCTATCTCGACGGGACAGCCCAACAGATATGGATGCCGTCCGCCCGCGAAAACGGCGTAAGCGTCGTTGTAGATCATGTGGCCGGATCTGCCCCACAGCAGCACGAGCGGCACAGGCGAGGCAAGCAGCAGCTGCACGGTGGCGGTCAGGCTGCGAGGCCAGTTCGGGATCGCGCCGACCTCGGTTGCGGACCAGTCAAATTCACTGATACGCCGCGCCATTTCGCCGCTCCAGCCAGGACAGCCGTGATCTTGTGCCGGAAATGGCATGCTGCGCTCCATAGGGGTCACATGATGAGTGGGCCTCCAGTCTGCCGGTTCACATAGCGCGCGTAAAGGTTTCGCACGGCGCCGGCACGCTTTCGTCTTCAGCCGCTTATATGCTCTCGCAAGTTTTACCTGCCCACTGTGAGCAAGCGCATTCGGAAGCGGAAAGAAGCGCCGATGCACGTGCATCGAAGATAGGTTCAGGACGTTTTATCGGACGGCGCTTTCTATCTCGCGTGACTTATCGTTGAAGCCGCAAGTGTCTTTACAGAGTGCTTCACGCCATAGGCGCGATTCCTGCTAACGGTCGTTGCTTGCGCGCGTGACGACGCGCGCGACAAGCGCTGGCGAGGACAAGTGCCGCGCCGGCTTCGAATGTCGATAAGAGCGGACCGTACGATGCCGAAGAAGCCCGTCGCAACAAACAAGTTGTCCAGCAAGTCTCTCAACAAGCGGGCGAAGAAGCTTCCCGAAGCAGAAGCACGCCAGCCGCTTCTGACCGCGCGCCGTAACGCGAGAATGGCGCGCTCTGCGCATGCGTATGTGCGCGGCAGCACGAACAGATTCTATGAGTGGCTCGACGGAATCGAAGGGCACGCGCTACCCGAAGGTCCCGCTGTGTGGATCTGCGGCGATTGCCATACCGGCAATCTCGGGCCTGTCGCCGATGCGCATGGCCGGGTCGAGATACAGATTCGCGATCTCGATCAGACGGTGATCGGCAATCCCGCGCACGATCTGATCCGGCTCGGGCTGTCGCTCGCGACGGCCGCGCGCGGCTCCGACCTGCCCGGTGTGACGACCGTGCAGATGATGGAGGCGCTGGCCGACGGCTATGAACGTGCCTTCGACGAAAGCGCGGGCGAGGCCGACATTCACGCGGAGAGACCGGAGGCGGTGCGCGTCGTGATGAAGGAAGCGGTGCGGCGCTCGTGGCGCCATCTTGCCGAAGAGCGTATCGAGGATAGCGAGCCGACTATTCCGCTCGGTTCGCGTTTCTGGCCGCTTGCCAAAAACGAGCGGCGCGAGATCGACGAGCTCTTCAGGAAGACATCGGTTGCCACACTCGCCACTGTATTGCGGGGCGCACGCGACGAGGCGGACGTCGAAGTGCTCGACGCCGCTTACTGGGTCAAGGGCTGCAGTTCGCTCGGACGACTGCGCTACGCGGTGCTGCTCGACATCGACGGCGCCGCAGTGGACGGCGACGATCTGTGTCTGATCGACATCAAGGAGGCGGCGCCCGCTGCGGCGCCTCGCTATGCGGGCGCAAGAATGCCGCGCGATAACGCTGAGCGCGTGGTGGAGGGCGCGCGGCATCTGTCGCCTTCGCTCGGCGACCGGATGAAATCGGCGCGCCTTGCGGATCGCGCGGTGGTGATACGGGAGTTGCTGCCACAGGATATGAAGCTGACGATCGAGCAACTGACTCGCGTTGAAGCGACGAAGGCGGCGCGTTTTCTTGCGTTGGTAGTGGGCAAGGCGCACGCGCGGCAAATGGATTTCGCCGAACGCAAGGCATGGCTCGCCGAGTTGCGCAAGAACCGCTCGAAGACACTCGACGCACCCGGCTGGCTCTGGAAAAGCATCGTGGAACTGGTGAGCAGTCACGCCGCCGGATACCTGGAGCATTGCCGCAGATACGCAACCGGCCCCGACGCGGGCTAAAGGGACCGTGGCGGCGGTGGCGGCGGTCCAGCGGATGGGGCCGCCGCGGGACCCGACACACGACGCGGGTCCAACGTACGCTAGTTGGAAAGCGACAAATACGGCGAACTGAGCGGCGTGGGCGGGAACGGCTGCAGGCCCGTCTGCTTCGTAAAGCTATAGCGTACGTAGACCGCGGCAAGCCACTCGCGATATTGATAAGCATTGCCGAGCGAAGCCGTTGCGCCGAACGCCAGTTGCGGCGCGAGTTGGTATTCACCCACCGCGCTCAGCGAATATGACACGCCGGTTTTGCTTTGCCCCGGGTACTGGGCGCCGCTATCGACGCTGCTGCCGATCAGCGCCGCCTCGCCCGCAGCCGCCGCTTGCAGCGTGCCCGAACTGCCGAGCGGGAAATAGTTCGACCCGTCCTGCCGGTAATGCTGCACGCCGATTGATCCCTTCAGGTCATACGTGAAGGCGCCGTTGCGGCCGGTCCATTCGATCGGCAGATTCAGGATCACGTACTGTTGCGGACTGAAGTAGCCGCCCTGGCCATACGTGAAGTACGACAGGTTCTTGTCGTAGCCCATCAGCGTCGTGTTCACACCGATGGTGAACGTCTGATTGGCGTCCTTGAAGAGGCGCGTGTAGACGCCGCCGCCGCCCTTCCAGGCGGTATTCGTCACGACGTTGTGTCCATCGTAGTACTGGAACGCGGCGTTCACGTACAGACCGCTCGTGCCGTCGTCCCAGGCAAGGCTCGCAAGGCCGCCGGTCGATGTAACGCCGCCCCACTCGAGGCCGGACGCGGCGTCGCGCGTGCCCGCGTAGGACAACAGACTGTCGGTCACCGCGCGCCGGGCGACGGCGAGCGAATACGAGACCTTGTCGGTGATGCCGCCGTTGTACTGCGCGCCGCCTACTATGTTCGTCTCGCGAAAGCCGATCGGTGTCACGCCGATATCGCCGCTGAGCTTGCGGCTTTCGTAGCCGACCGAGAGGCCCACGCCGTTCGCCGTCTGGCTGCCGTAGTTGTTGGTGCCCGCAACGGCCGCTGCTGCCGACGTGCTGTTGGATAGCCCCGCGCCGAAACGCGCGAGCGTCGAGACGTTGCCTGCCGCGGTGCCCGCATCGAGCGTGACGGGAGTCGCCGTCACCACGACATGGCCGTTGCCTGCCTTGATGCGGCCTTGTATCGGCGCTTCGATGTCGGTGAGCGTGGACAGGCCGTCCTCGCCGCTGCGGTTGCGAAACACGATGCCGCCCGAGATCGTGCTCGCCTGCTCGCGATTGACCTGCGCCAGTTCCTCAGCCACGCCGAGCGTCTGCGTATTCGCGACGTTCGGCTGCGCGTAGTTCGCGCCATTGCCGTTCATGCCAGGCTGTTGCGGGTAATACGCTTGCGCGTAGCCGCTGGGCGGCTGCGGGATGTACGGCTGTTGCTGCCCGTAGTAGCCCTGATTGCCGTAAGCCTGTTGCTGCGGCGCATAAGGCTGATACGGCTGATACGCCTGCTGGCCATAACCCTGCTGCTGCGGATACGACTGATAAGGCTGTTGCGCGTAGCCTTGCGGTTGCTGCTGTTGCGGATAGGCTTGTTGTCCGTAATACGGTTGCGGTTGCTGAGCGTAACCGGCTGCATTGCGGTTGTTCTTCGACGCGCTTTGCTTATTGCTCGCGGTGCGTTTGCCGTTTTTGCCGTTTTTGCCGTTTTTGCCGTCGGCTACGGCTGTTGTCGTCGAACCATACGGCTGTGGCTGCATCGCCCCGGCGTTGACCTGCGCCTCGCGTGCGGCGGGCGACATCGGCCAGGGCGTCGGGGCATAGCCATCGGGCGTGCCGTATTGCTGCTGCGGATATGGCGCCTGCTGCGCGTAAGCCGGGTTGTATTGCTGCTGCATCGGCTGCATCGGAGCCTGCGCCGGCATCTGCGGCTGGGCGACCTGGCCGTTCTGGCCGGGGTAGGGCTGCAACGGCGCGCCGGACTGGCTCGAGCCGTAGCTGTCCTCGCCGTAGCCGCCTGCGTCGGCCCCCTGGCGAGGCGCGTTGTACGGCAGCGAGGCGGGCGCGCTGTTCGGCGTGTAGGGCTGCGCGGGTGCCGAGTAAGGGGCGACGTAGGGCGCGGGCTGCGTGGGCGGCGGATAGTTCGGCACGGTCTGTGTCGGCAAGGAGGACTGCGAGTACGGAAGGGAAGCTCGCGCGGCATTCGAAGAAGCATTGAAGCCGGGCGCTGCGTTATCGGCGTCGGTCGGCGCGAGCGTCGCGGTTTTTCCCTCGAAAGGATTGGTGCCGGGCAGCGGCGTCGCGCCGATACGGCGCGTCGCCGCTTCCCAGCCGCGCGGCACGTTGCTCGCCGCGGCATTGCGCGGCGCATTCGCCATCAACGGTGTATTGGCGGCGACCAGCGAGCGTTGCAGATAGGTCGACGCGAGCGACAGCTTGCCTTCCGAGCGATACATGCGGCCGACGGTGGCAAGCACCCCCGGATCGTTGGGCGCCGCGTTCAAGGCCTGCGCCGCCAGCGATTCGGCGTAGCTGAACTGCTTCGCGCCGGACGCAGCGGAAATCGCCGCCTGCAACAGGTTCAGGTCGTCCGGCTTGCGCCGCAATGCGACGCGATAGCTTGCGAGCGCGTTGCGGTCGTCGCCGGCCGATGCATACAGGCGGCCCAGAGCGGCCTGCAGATCGGGATTGTCGGGCATCGCCGCGAGCCACGGCGCGATCACGTCGTAGGCGCTGGCAAGGTCGCCACGCTGACGCACGGCGTCGCATTGTTTGATGACGATGCCGAGGTTCAGATTGCCGAAGTCGGTGCGCTGCTGCGGCGTCAATTGCATCGACGACAGACGGCGCATCACCATGCCGAGCTCTGCTTGCTGCTGGGTGGCCGACAGAATGCCCGCGTATTGCAGCAGCAGATCGGTGTTGCCGGGTGCCGCGTTCATCGCGCCGCGCACGAGACCGAGCGCGCGGTTCGGATCGCCGGCCTGTTGGTACGCTGCCGCGATCACGCCGATCAGTTCGGGACTGTTTCCCGCCACTGGCTCGGCGGCATGCAGGGTTGCGAGCGCCTGTTGGGTCTGACCGCTGCGCGCCATGCGCGTGGCGAGTTCGGCCTGCTGATGCACCCACAGCCGATGCTGCAACGCCGCCATCGCGTCGGTGCGCTGCGCGGCGGGAATGCGTTCGAGTTGCGCGAGACCGGCTGACCAGTCCTGCGTTTCCGCCGACAGCAGCGCGCTCGCATACAGCGCATCGGTCATGTCCGGATGGGCGGCGAGCAAGCCGTCCATCATGCTGCGTGCGTTCGCGACCGCGCCCTGGCGCACGTAAATGCGCGCGAGATCCAGACGCAGCCAAGGGTCGTCGGGCGTGTTGAGCAGCGCGTCTTCGAAGAGACTGCGCGCGCTGCCCAGATCGCCGTGCGCTTCGGCCGCGCGCGCCTGAGCCGCCTGCGCTTCTCCGCGCAGACGGTTGATGCCGCCGGCCTTCGACTGCTGCTCCGTATTCAGGCGATTGGCGAACTGCAACGCTTCGTCGCCGCGGCCCTGGGCGGCCAGTGCGCCGACGAGTCCGCGAATTGCGTCGGGGTTGTCTGCCTGGCGGCGCAGCGCCATCCGGTATGCCTGTTCGGCGCCGGCCGCGTCGTGGTTCGCAAGCAGCATTTCACCGAGCAGCACTTGCGCGGTGACATCAGAAGGATTCATCGCGATTGCGCGCTCGAACAGCGACTTCGCCTTCGCGAATTCGCCGTTGCTGCGCGCGCCGATCGCGTCGCTCGTGTAGGTCCAGTAGGTCGCGCTATCCAGCGCGGTTTTCCAGCGAGCCGGGTTGCCGTTGCGCGACGCGCGCTCCAGATAGTTGCGCGCTTCCGCGAAGTGCTCCTGCTTGAGCGCGGCGATGCCCATGCCGCCAAGCGCGTCGGTGTCGTTCGGGCTGGTGGTCAGCACCGACGAAAATTTCGCGCGCGCCGTGGCCGCGTCGTTGCGATCGAGCGCGGCGAAGCCCTCGGCGACGGTGCGCCCGCGTGCGTCGACGGAGGCGTTTTCCTGCGCGCGCTCACGGGCCGCCTTGTCCTGCTGCACCATCGAATCGAAGCGCGCCTTGACCGCGGCGTCGTCGTTCGCGCTTTGCAAATACGCCTGGTACAGCGCGGCGTCCGAGGGCCGCGCGTCGAGCCAAAGCAGTGCCTGCCGCCAGCTCTTTTTCGCCGCCGCACCCACCGTGCTGTCGCCGGCGAGCTTTTGCAGCCGCGCGATACCGTCGCGGCGCGTGACGTCGCGATAGGTCAGATGCTGAGCGTAGGCGAGCGCGTAACGCGGATCGTCCGGATTGTCACGCGCGAGCTGTTCGAGCCCGCGACGCGCCTGATCCCACCCTTGCGGCGTAGCCGACAGCGCCTGGTAGTACTCGAGCTGCAGCGCCGGCGTGGCGGGCTTGCCGCTCAAGGCGCGCTGATACTCCTGCACCGCGCTCGCGCTCTGGCCGCTTTGCGCGAGCCGCCGCGCGTCGTTCACGGTCTGGTCGCGCAGACTCGATTCGCCGAGCCGCCGGCCGAGTTCATCGAGGCTCGGGTAGTTCGGCGCGACCGCCTTCAGACGCGACAGATACTGCTGCGCGCCGGCGCCGTCCTTGCGGTCGGCGAGCACCATGCCCATCCCGAACAACGCGTCGGGCTGTTTCGGGTCGATGCGCAACACCTTCAGCCAGGCCTGTTCCGCGAGGTCGCCGCGCTGATGCGATTGCCAGTACTTGCCCTGATCGATCAGCACGCCCATCGGATCTTTTGATCCTTGCGCCGGCACCTGTGCCAACGCGTCGGGTGCGGCCGCCGCGAGGCAGCAGGCGAGCGGGAAGCTCAGCGTAAAGCGCAATGACAACGCGAGGGCGCTCAATCGCATGCGGTCCTCCAGCTCGGCACGAGACGTCCGCTTTCGTCGAAGCGATAGCGTCCGTCGATAAAACCCGTGCCGAACAAGCCCAGCACCCTGTCGTAGTAAACAGGCTCGTGACCAGGCACGCTGGTGTCGAGCGCGGCCAGATGCGTGCGCGCGAGGCCGAGGCCGTGCGCGTCGCCGAGCGCCTTGAAGTACGGCGCGAGCGCGGCCCAATAACTGAGCGGGCCTTCGCCGCTCGCCGAGCCGTTGGTCGACGACACCTTCTCCGGCAGGAAGCCGCTTTGCTGGACCTTGGCGCGCATGCCGCCGAGCGCGGCGAGCCACGGCTTCGCAAGCGGATCGGCAGGCGACGCCATGCCCGCCCACAGATAGACGCGGATCGCGTCGTAGCTGCCCGTGTCGCCGTTTTTCGGATCGACCACGAACTGGCCGTTTTGCCACGCCGCCCAGTCGGGCGCGAAGCCTTGCGGCGCTGTGGTCTTGACGAGCTTGTAGGCGCTGTCGGCGAGCTTCGCCCACGGACCGTTCGGCACCTCGCGGGCGAGCGCGCGCAGCACGGGCAGCGGCAGGTAGCTCGGATTGAGGCGCGTCACGCCGCCGCTTTTGAAGCCTTCGGGCCCCGGCAGCAGCATCGGACCGACGCCGGCCAGGCTCGTCATCTCGTCACGCGCGATGCGTGCCGCGAGCGCCTGGCCGAGCTGCGTGTAGCTCGCGTCATGCCACAGGCGCCCGGCCTGCAGCAGATCGTAGGCGATCCACAAGTCGGAGTCCGACGCGGAATTCGGATCGAGCACGCCGTACGAGCCGTCCGCTTTCCTGCCCCATTGCCACGACGGCAAGCGCAGGTTTTGCGGATCGAACTGATTGCCCGCGAGGTTGGTGCGCGTCCAGTTCAGAAGCCGGTCGAACGTGGCGCGGTCGTTGGCAACGAGTGCGAAGAAGAGGCCGTACGACTGGCCTTCGGAGGTGGTCTGCTGTGTCGGCGTCGAGTAGTCGATCACGCGGCCGTCGGCCTGCACGAAGCGCTCGACGAAAGTGCGATAGCCGGCCCAGTCGCCACACGCGCCGGGCGCGGCTGCATTCTGCGCGACCTTCAGCACGTTCGCGCACGCCGCCGATGCCACCACTCCCAGCGTCACCGAGAGCGCCAGTACCACACGTTGTTTCTTGTTGATTCGAACCCGCATGTCAGTCCTGTTAGTCCTTCAAACGGCGCGCCGCGACCGAGCGCAGCATCCGGTAGAACAGCGCCGCGATGATCAGCGCCGCGAGCACGCCGCCCAGCATCAGCAACAGCGGATGCGACGAGAGTGCCCAGCGCAGATACTCCTGCGGCGACAAATGGCCGACGTAGTACGCGTCGCCGTTCGACGTGATCGTGACCGTGCGGCCGTGGATCACGGCCATCGCGCCTTGAATCTCCGGCAGCACGTCGGCGTCGAGCAGGGCGGCCGACAGATCGGCGTCCGACTGCCCGGCCGCGCTCACGAGAGCCACCGCGCTGCGGGTCTTTTTGAGCGGCGATTCGAAACCGGTGAGAAGCGCGTCGCCGTTCGAACTCACGAGCGTGAGGTCGGCGCGCGCGGGCAGGCGCTCTACGCCGCGCTCGCCGTGCCACCAGTCCTCGAGTTTGAAAACGATGTCGGACAGCTGGAAGGTGCGCGAGTCGCCGTCGCTCGAAAACGGCATCGACTTGGCCCAGCGTTGCAGCAGCGGCTGCTTGCCCGGCGCGCCGAAAATCAGCAGGTCCTTGTCGGCGTATTTGTCGACGTCGTCGGCGGTGCCCACTGTCACGCCCGCCACCGGATAGCCGGTCGATGCACCCATGCGTCCCATGGTCAGCAGATAGAGGCTGTAGTCGCTCGAGTCGGCGTCGTTCGGCAGGATCACCGCGGTTTCCGACAGATCCGCCATGCGCGTGAACGGAAAGCCGCTGTTCGCGAACGCCGCGAGATCGGGCAGCGCCATGTAGTGCGGGAACGACGACAGGTCGATCGTCGAATTCGGATCGACCGCGCCGATCACGTTCTCCAGCAGACGCCCATGACATTCGCCGGTATTCGGAATGTCGTAGTAGAAGTGCAGGCGCAGTTGCGCGCGCGGTGTCAGCAGCAGCGGCGGAATATGCACGGTGCGGCGAGCCTCGGCCGTCTTGTCGGGCAGCACGCGCGCGAAGTAATGGCTCAGGTCGAATACCGAACTGGACTCGGCCGGAATCGGCAGCGCCTGCACGAAGCCGTTGTTTACGCTCACGTTCAGCGACGAGCGGTCGCGCTGCGGGCGCACCGTGTAGCGGTAGCGCAGGTCGATCGGCGCGCCCTTGGTGTGCCACATGAACAGGTCGGGCGGTACGCGCAGATTCACGTGGACCGCGTCGGCGTCATAGCCCGACGCGGTCAGGTCGCGCGCATCGGCAAGCTCGCCGAAACGCACCGGGCGATGGGTCGGCAGCCAGTTCGGCGCGTCGTATGGCGCGCGCTTCGCGAGTTCGGTGAGCCGCGTAATCGTCACGCTCTGCCCGGTCAGCGTGTTCTGTCCGATACCGAGCGCGCGCGCGGCGATCTTCAACTCGGCGTCGGTGCGTCCGAGCACCAGCAGCAGCTTGCCGCGCGCCGGCGCTTCGCGGTCGACCACGGCGACGGTCGGGCCGGAGATCGCTGGAATCGTGACGCCGGCGGGGCGTTGGTCGTCGGTGGCGAACACGACGGCGTTGCCCGACAGCGGCACGTTGTCCTGCTGCGCCGGGAACAGCGCGCCGCGATAGCCGGCGAGCGCGCCGAACCACGAGGCCACGATGCCGCCTGCCTCGAGCGTGCCGGCTGTCGGCTTCGGCGGAAACACGAACGGCAGTTCGAGGCGCCGCACGTCGCGCCGGTCGAAGAACGGCTGCGGCAAGGCCGCGAGATCAGGCTTGCTGGCGAGCGACGCATACGTCAGATCGAGCGAGCTCGCATTGCTGACGGTGGCCCACAGCGACGAGTTCGCCGGGTCCTCGCAACTCGCCGTGTAATGCCCGATCAACTGCACGTTCAGGTGATTGAATTCGGTGACGAAGCGCGGATCGAGCGACACGTCGCGCGCGACCAGCATGCCGGCCTGATCGCGCGGCACGGGCAGCGTTGCCGCAACCTCGCCGTTCACCAGCACCTTCAGTTGCGAGATGTTCGGCAGCAGGGCGGGCGAGTAGCTGTAGATCAGATGCAGGATCGCGCCCGTCACCACCTCGTCGCCGCGCACCGAAAACGCGACGCCGTTCTGACCGTCGGTGCCGCGCAATTGCAGCGGATCGAGCGCGCCCAGGTCGGCGAACGTGAGCGTCTGGCGACGGCCGCCCGGCACCAGCGTGCCCGGTTCGGCGGTGGTCGGCGTCTTGACGCCCAGCGCTTTTACCGCCGACGCGGCGAGCGCCGGCGTGGGCGTGGCCAACGGCGCTTGCGCGATCATCGTCGGATCGTAGGGCACGGCGGGACTCGGCGCGGGGCCGTTGCCTGTGCCGGTGGCCGCATGTGCGGCCATGTTCGTAGCCGCCGTTGCGGCCGGCGTTGTCTGCGCTCGCGGCGCGGCTTGCATACGTGGCGCGGCGGTGTCGGCTGCGTCGGTCTTTCCGACGGTGCCCGACGCCGCAGCGGCTGCTTCGGCCACCGAGGCGAACGGCGCCGCCAGCGCAGTCTGCAACGCGAGCCAGCACGCGACGCCGCGCGTCAGCCGTGAAAAGCGAGGGCGTTGCGCCTTGCGTGGCTGCAAGTCTGTGTCACTGTGCGTCTCGCTGCGCTCGTGATTCGAGCGTTCGATGCTTCCCTTCGCCATCCTGTTGCGCATAGATCAGTCTTTGGTTTTTAGCTTCTTGACGTCCACCGGACGGCTTTTCATTGAGCTTCGCAGGTCGCTGTAGAGATGCTCGAAGAGGCCTGCGATGCCGCGCACGCCCACCGTCAGCACGTGCGAGAGGCCGCGCAGCGGCGTGTCCTGCTGGCGCCCTTCGGCCCAGCCGGTCCAGGCGTCGGCGCGTGCGAACGTGGTCTTGACGAATTCGTATTCCTGCTCGCGCGTCATCGCGGAAAAGCGCAGGCCAACCCGGCCCGGCGCCGTGAACCCGACAGTCGCGGGGAACGCGTATTCCTCGTCGCCGCGAAAGAGCGACACGGTGACTCGCTCGTGCATCGGCACCTGAATGGCGGCGGGCAGCGCGACGCCCACGCCGCCTTCCGAGTAGTCGATGGTTTTGCAGGCGAGCGTGCGGCCCGTCGAGAACTTGAGCATCACCGGCATTTCCATCGCCACGCGGTGCACCGCGCGAATCTGCCGGCGCTCGCTCGCGGCAGCGACGCTCGCGCCGAGAATCAGCATGTTGTACGTGGTCCAGCCAAGGTTCAGCACGGTGGTCTGCACGACGCTGCGCGTATGCCAGTTCAAATAGATATGCACGACGCCCACGCAGAAACCGATCAGGTTCAGCAACAGCAGGAACAGATACGGCCGCGAGATCGCCCAGTCGAAATAGTTCTTCTCGATCTGGCCGCCCTTGGCCGTCACGTTGAACTTGCCGAGCTTCGGGTTGATGAGCGCGAGCAAGGTGGGCGCGGTGATATACGACGCCAGCACCGATTCATACACCTCGGCCCAGAACGAATGTCGGAACGAGCGCTGCATGCGTGAATTGGTGATGCTCGCGTGCATCATGTGCGGCAGCGCGTAGATGGCGATGGTGCTCGCGGCGGCTTCGATCACATGCGCGCCGAAGAACAGATACGACAGCGGCGCTGTAAGAAACACGAGACGCGGGATGCCGTAGAAGAAGTGCATCATCGCGTTCAGATAGCAAAGCCGCTGGCCGAACTTCAAGCCCTTGCCGGTGAGCGGATTATCGATCCGGAAGATTTGCGTCATGCCGCGCGCCCAGCGAATCCGCTGGCCGATGTGGCCCGACAGACTTTCGGTCGCGAGCCCCGCGGCTTGCGGAATCGCCAGATACGCTGTGGTGTAGCCGAGACGGTGCAGCTTCAGCGCGGTGTGAGCGTCTTCAGTGACGGTTTCGACCGCGATGCCGCCGATCTCCTCGACCATTGTCCGGCGCAGCAGTGCGCACGAACCGCAGAAGAAGGTTGCGTTCCACAGATCGTTGCCGTCCTGCACGAGCCCATAGAACAGTTCGCCTTCGTTCGGAACTTTGCGGAACGTGCCGAGATTGCGCTCGAACGGGTCGGCGGAGAAAAAGTGGTGGGGCGTCTGCAGCATGGACAGCAGCTTGTCGCGCAGGAACCAGCCAAGGCCGATCTGCAGGAACGAGCGCGTCGGAATGTGATCGCAATCGAAAATGGCGAGGTATTCGCCCTTGGTGATCTTCAGCGCTTCGTTGATGTTGCCGGCCTTCGCGTGACGGTTGTGCGTGCGGATCGTCCAGTTGACGCCGACTTCTTCGCAGAACGCCTTGAACTCGGGACGGCGGCCGTCGTCGAGCACATGGATCGACAGCTTCTCGGCGGGATAGTCGAGCGCGAGCGCCGCGTAGATGGTCGGCTTGACCACCGAAAGCGGCTCGTTATAAGTGGGAATGAAGACGTCGACGGTCGGCCAATCGCTGCGCGAGACGGGCAGCGGCATCGGCTTGCGTTTGAGCGGCCACGCGGTCTGAAAGTAGCCGAGCAGCAGCACGAGCGTCGAATAGACTTCCGCCGACACGAGCAGCAGACCCCACGCGGCGTCGAGCGGATGCTCCCAGTAAGTCGTCGACGTTAGCCGCCAGTACATATAGCGGCCCGAGGTGACCACTGAGAGCATGATCATCACCATCGTCGCGTAACGGCCTTGCAGGCGGCGAAACAGCAGCGCGGTGACGAAGCAGCAGGTGGCGAACGTCAGTTGCTCGTAGAAAGCGAGCGGCACCGTGAAAACGAAGTACAGCATCACGAGCGCGAACAGCGTGACGAGACCGGTGACGATGCGGCTATTCCAGAAGCGCGCGTCGACAAAGCGTTCGAACCGCGACGGTTCGCTCGCTTCAATGCCCTCGGGATGAGTCGTACTCATGCAACATTCCTTGGCGACACAGCGATCGCGTCGACCGCCGACATCAGCCACGTGCCGCACGCGCGAAAGTCGGCGGCAGCCTGGCTAAGCGGATCGTAGTGAATGAGCGTGGTGTCGCAGGCGAGTGCTTCGCTCACGCCTTCGTCGAGATGGATCACGCCCGGAAAGAGCTTCTCGCCGAGCATCTGACGCAGAACCTTGAGTACGTCTTTGGTCAACTGGCGTGACTGGTCGATCTGATTCACCACGTAGCCCACGCCGCCGAACTCGGCGCGCGGTGCCGCGTACGTGTCGATCAGCCGCTCCATTTGCGGGATCGCTGCGTAAGAAGCGGCGTCGGCCAGCACCACGTTCAGCGCGAAGGTGGCCGCGCACAAGGCGGCGCGCACATACGCGGACGAACCCGGCGGCGTGTCCACGACCACGACGTCGGATGCTTCGAGCCTCAAGGTCCGCAGCGCATGCGCGAGCCACAGCGGGTCCTGGTCGACATGCGCCTCGAAGCGGCGGCGGTCGTCCTCCAGTACCGCGCCGTAGGGCAGCACGGTGACGCCGTCGACGCCGTCGAACATGACCGACTGCCATGCGTCGCCGGTCAACGTGGCGCGCGAGATGCCGTCGATGCTGTCGAGCGGCACGCCGAAGTGCAGGCGCAGCGCGTTCTGCGGATCGAGGTCGAGCGCGATCACGCGCCGGCCGCTCGCGGCCAGTACTGAAGCGAGGTTCGCGGCGAGGGTCGTCTTGCCGACCCCGCCCTTGGCGGACACTACCGCAATGACTTTCATGAGCGACGCGGGCCGTTGACGAGCCACGAGTTGGGCTCGGCGGGTTCGGCGGCGCCCGCGGACGCCGTGGCGGCGCGCGGGGTGCCGCGCAGGCGGTCGAACAGCGATTGCAGCGGGACAGCCTGCGTGACAGGCGCGGCCGCACGCAGTGGCGCGGCTTCCGCTTGCGAGGCAAACAGTTTGCCGAGGATCGACGCCGGTTGTTGGGCCGCCACGGGCACTGGCGTAGACATGCCGGGCTGCATGCGAGCCGAGGCGGACGCGGGCGTGACGTGTTGCGTGCGGGCGGCGCCTGGATCGGCACGGGCGGGCGCCGGCGCTTGTGCCCATGCCGGAGCGGCGGCGGACGTTCGCGCCGCTGCTGCGGGCGGATTGCTTGCAGCAATGGCGGGCGCGCTGTGAACAACAGGCGCAATCGGCGGCATGGCGGAAACGGGCACAAGCGGCGCGACAGATGCGATTCTGGCCGGAGGGACGACAGCGGCCACCGGGTCGGCATGTCCCGTTGCCGGTGAAACCGGGGTCGAAGCCGACGACGCAGCATCAGCCGCCTTCGAAGCCGGTGCCTTCGCAAGCTCGCTATTCGTTTCAGGCGCACCGAAGCGCGATGCGCCGCGCGGCGCGTCCGGCGCTGCCGCAGCCACGGCAACTGGCGGAATGTCGCGCCGATGCGAGCGCGTGAAAAGCGGTGCCTTTGCGCGCGTGACCGAGGCCGCGTCTTTCGGCGCGGCCGGGTCCTGACGCTCGATGGCGAGCGCGGCGGCCTTGTCGGCCACCGGTTGAGGCCGGGCTTGCCCGCGTTGCCCGATGGGGGGAATCAGCGGCTGTCTGAGATCGAGCGTCACCAGCAACGGCCAGCGCGTGCGCGCCGAATGCGCCTCGTTCTCGCGGCCGATCTCCTGGTACGCGCTGGCGTCGCCGCCGAAGTGATCGAATAATTTTTCGATGTCGCTTGATGAACTCATGTTGCCGCCATTCTTTTAGTGCTTTACGTTGCCCGGTCGTCGCTTCCGGTCGCGGCGCAAAACCAGTGCCCAACCCGACTGCATGTTGCTGATCGCGCACCGGTCCTGCGTGCAGATCGGCCGTGGCCTGTTATGGCATTCACGCGGCATGACGGCCGAGACGGAACTCGAGCGCCGTGTCGTGCGAATACTCGCTGGTTTGCGCGACCGACAAGCCCTGCGCGCCAAGCGCGCTCAGCCAGGTTTGATACGCGCCTTCCAGGAACGCCGGGGTCCAGGCGAGCGCGTCGTTGCCGAACGCCGGAAGCGGCGCGCAATAGTGAACGATGCGCAACGAGTCGGATTCGTCGGCGAGTTCGACATAGCCCCAATCGATTTCCTGCCAACGCTCGTTCAGCGTCCGTGCGAGGTCGGTAGTCGAGTCGCAAGCGGGCAGCGGATGGGCCGCGGCAAAACGGCTGCCCACGCGGTGCATCAGTTGACGCAATTCATCGCGCCCGATCTGCGCCTCGAACTCCGAGGCCAAGGCGCAAAGCATGCACCGCCATTGCGGTGACATCTGGCGTTCGAGCAGGTAATCGAGGATTGGAACCATGTTTTCTGGAAAATGGACGTCGATGCCGACTGGCTAAAAAGGCTGAGAAAGACCGCGACGACCGGGTGCAGGGACAGTGCTCGCGCAATTCGCGCGGGGCCGCATAGGTTAGTTTTACCGCATTAACCAGGCGCTTCCGCACACTTTGAAGCAGTCTACTTAAGAGATTAACTTTTAGCCACTTTCGGTCAGCTGTCCGATAGTTGCGAGCCGCTTGCTGCATACGGAAGGACCACGAAGCATTACGAAATTCTGTCGGCGATGCGTGGCGCGCAAACTACTGTTCCAATCGCAACTTCCTGGCCGTGTTAACGGCCGCTTCGTTCCCTGGATTGAGGCTCTTGCTCTTTCCTTTTTCTGCCGCCGTGCGCTTTCCACATACCAATTATTTCGTGTCGGAATTAATTTCCGAGGCTGCGGTATGATCGCCAGGGCCCGACGCATCGGGGGAGCGAAGCGTCGTGCGGCTCAATCGCCGCGTTGCACTCAGTCTGCGCGAGCCGGCCGTGTACTTATTTCCGGATATTTTTCGAAAGGCTCAACATTCCTCAGATGTTTGCCGATATACATGGATAGAGTGACCGGACCTGCCCCGTAGCCAATCCTTATGCTCCTTACTTCGCCGCCGCACTCATCCGATGCCAGTCTGCGCGAGCGCTTTCACCGGCGCTCGCTCGAACATCAGCGTCCGCTGTCGACCGTGACAATGGCGTTTACCGTCGTTGCGTTCCTCTCTCTGGTGGCGGCGCGCGGGTTCATCGGCGGACCGGCGGCGCCGCTTGCGTACCGCCTTGGTTGGGCACTCTTGCTGGCTTTGCTGGTGCTGGCCATCCCGCGCGCGAAGTCGACGTGGACCTTCGGTGCAATCGGCGTGGCGTTCTCACTCGCGCTCATTGGCGGACTGGCGCTGAACGTTGCGGGCTTGCAACAGCCACTGCTGTGGACGCTGCCGGCAATGGTCGTGATACCGGTTTGCGCCGCGCCGCTCTGGCTCACGCCGACGCATTTTTTCGTCGGCAGCGCGCTCTTCTATGCGACGGCAATCGCGCTGCTGCCCGGCGCGCCACGCACGGCCGACGTCGACATCGTCATGTGGATGTGGATCGCGGCGATCGGCATGCCGACTTCGGTCGTGTTTCATTTCGGCTTCTACCGGTTCCGGCGCAATCACTTCATGCTCGAAGACCAGTTGGCTCAACTGGCGGCCACCGATCCACTGACCGGTCTGCAAAACCGCCGGGCGTTCGTCGCCCAGGCGGAGCGGCGCCTCGCCGACGTGGCGCAGGGCGGGGAGGTTAGCGCGATCTTTCTGGACATCGACAACTTCAAGTCGCTGAACGACCGGTTCGGTCATGGGGTGGGCGATCTTGCGTTGCGCCAGGTCGCGCGGGTGCTGCTCGACGGAACCGCGGGCACCGACAGCGTGAGCCGGATCGGCGGCGAGGAATTCGCCATATTGCTGTGCGAGGACCTTGCCGGCGCGCTGCGCCTAGCCGAGCGGCTGCGCGGCGCGATTGCCGCGATCGAGCGCCCGGACGGCAATCTGACTGCAAGCTTCGGCGTGGCCGAGCACCGCAGCGGCGAAAGCATCATGGTGCTGCTCGACCGCGCCGATGAAGCGTTGCTGCGCGCCAAGCATTCGGGCAGGAATCGCGTGTGCTCTGAGCGTCCGCTGCCGGACGCACCGCTGCAATCGCTGATCGAGGACGCCTGCGGCGCGGCGGGCTCGACCGGCTCGCGGCATAGATGGGAAGACTATTACCTTACTTCGCATTTTCAGCCGCTTTTCAGCTTGTCGCATCAGAAGCAGGTCGGCTTCGAGGCGCTGCTGCGCGGCGAGCTGGACGACGGCACGCTGCTGCCGCCCGCGGTGCTGTTCGCGCCCAAGCCGTCCAACGACGAAGGCGTGCTCGACCGCGCGAGCCACGCGGTGCACCTTGCCAACGCGCGCGCGTCGCTGCCCGCCGACGGCTGGCTGTTCCTCAACATTCTGCCGGCCACGTTCGTCGCCGACGGCTATGCGGATGAACTGGCCGCCATCGTGCGAAGGGTGGGGCTTGCGCCGCAACAGGTGATTCTCGAAATTCTCGAGTCGCACGGCGGCAGTGTCGGCGAGATGTCGCGTGCGGCGGCGTTGTACCGCGAACACGGTTTCCTGATTGCCGTCGACGATTTCGGAGCCGGCCAGTCGAACCTCGACCGGCTGCTGCGCATCCGTCCGGATATCGTCAAGCTCGACGGCGAACTGATACGCGCGACGGGGCACGGCACCGAACAGCCGATTTTGCCCAAGCTCGTGTCGCTATTGCATCAAGCCGGCATGCTGGTGGTGGTGGAAGGCGTGGAAACGACCGAGGAGCTGATTCTCGCCGTCGAATCGAACGTGGACTTCGCGCAGGGCTATCTTCTCGGGCGGCCGGCAGCGCAGATCGCGCCGCCTGGCTCCGTGCATCTGCGAATCGACGATGCCTTCGACGTGATCGCGCAAGGCCGCGCGCATCAGCATGCGTTGTTCGAATCCGTAGTCGAGCCGTACCGCGTGGCGTTGCGCGAGGCTGCGGACGCGTTGCGTGCCGGCGTGGCCATGGATCGCGCGTTCTCTTCTCTGGCGACGTTCGAGCGTTGCGTGAGCTGCTTTATTCTCGACGCTTCCGGACGCCAGCTCGGTCCCGAAGTGCCGGGCCCGGCGTGGAGCATGGAAGGTGCTTCGCTGCATCCGGTGGCGAATCCGCGCGACGCGCGCTGGGATCATCGGCCGTACTATCGCAATGCCGTGCTGTTGCCAGGCGTTGCGATCGCCAGTAATCCGTATCTTTCGCTGGCGAGCGGTAGGCCGTGCATCGCGGTGACGCTCGCTGCACAGTTCGCGGATGAGCGTTCGGTGATCGGCGTCGAACTGGATTGGTCGGCGCAAGGGTTGCCGTGGCCGGCGAGGGATTGACGGAACTCAACCGGCGCCGTGCGCCGATTGTTCACCGCAATACATCGAGCCGCCCCGCGGAGCCCTTATTCGGCGATTGAAAAGCGCGCCGGACGGCTTTGCGTCGACTTCCTGGGACGCTCGATGCGCGCAGTGGCGCCGCGGATGAACAGCACCGCGCAGAACGCGACCATTGCCCAGATGCAGAGAATTACCGTCAAAGCGCTCATTTCTTGTCTCGAAGATTGGAAACTGCGGTTATTGCTGTTGGCCTTGCTTTATTGCGGGCCGTCAGTGCATCGTGGGTTGGTCGGCGCCGCCGGAAACGAGTTCGTCGATCAGACGCGTGGTCAGACCCAATTGCTGTTCTAGCGACGCGCGCGCTGCGTGTGCCGCTGCCTCATCGCCGCGCGCCGCAGCATTGTACGTCTGCGTTGCGAGGCGCAACACATTCTGCGAAGCAATGTGCAGGCCGTGCATGGTTTGCGCGTCGGCGTCGGGCGCAGGGTTGGTCCATTCGGCCGTTCCCGGCTCGGGCTGGTTTTCGTCGAACGGGCGATTCTGGCGATGACGGGAAGACATCTGAGGCTCCTGACGCAATTGGCACGACGTCAGTGTGCGCCGGGGGTCCGAGCTTCAATTGGTCGAATAGAAGGCGGTTTTGAAGCCAATCCCCGGCGATGGGCAAAAGCACGCTTTTCGTATGGAGAAAGCGGTTTCAGATGTGCGCTGCGTCAACGCATTGCCGCGCGGTTCGGCGTCCGCCATTTCAAGCCGCTTGCAACGCGGCGCGGATCGCCGGCAGGCACAGCCGATAAACAGATTAGATGGAATTGCGTGCCGCTTTAGGTGCTTTGCCTGTGCCATCGAAAACTACAATGGGAGCCGCCCATTAGCGATGGAGACCCGCGATGTCCAGTCGCACCCAGACCCGCATTCCCTGCATGATGATTCGCGGCGGCACGTCCAAAGGCGCGTTTTTCATGGCGTCCGACTTGCCCGCCGAGCCCGCCGAACGCGACCGTGTGCTGCTCGCCGTGATGGGTTCGCCCGACCCGCGGCAGATCGACGGTATCGGCGGTGCGGACCCGCTGACCAGCAAGGTCGCGATCGTTTCTCCATCGTCGCGCGAGGACGCCGACGTCGATTATCTGTTTGCGCAAGTCGTCGTCAACGAGGCGCGCGTCGATTTTGGCCAGAACTGCGGCAACATTCTGGCGGGAGTCGGCCCGTACGCGATTGAACGCGGACTCGTCAACGCGGAAGACGGCAGCACGCGCGTGGCCATTCACATGGTCAACACCGGGCAGATCGCGGTCGCGACCGTCAGCACGCCGGGCTTTCGCGTGACGTATGAAGGCGACGCGCGCATCGACGGCGTGCCGGGCGGCGCCGCGCCGATTCCGCTCGAGTTCCGGGACACGGCCGGCTCGACATGCGGCGCGCTGCTGCCGACCGGGCAACTCAAGGACACGGTAGAAGGCGTCGAACTCACGTGCATCGACAACGGCATGCCGCTCGTCCTGATGCGAGCGCGCGACCTGCAACGCACCGGTTACGAAACGCGCGAGGAACTCGACGCAGACGACGAACTCAAGGCGCGCATCGAAAAGATCCGCCTTGCCGTGGGTCCGATGATGAACCTTGGCGACGTCAGCGCGCGCACGGTGCCGAAGATGTGCCTCGTCGCGGAACCGCGCAACGGCGGCACGGTTTCCACACGCAGTTTTATTCCGCACCGCTGCCATGCATCGATTGGTGTGCTTGGCGCGGTCAGCGTGGCGACGGCGGCGGTGTTGCCCGGCACGGTGTGCGACGGCATTGCGGAGGTGGAACCTGAGGGCACGCGCAAACGGGTTTCCGTCGAGCATCCGACCGGCGAGTTCACCGTCGAACTCACGCTCGGCGGCGAGCCCGATCGGCCCGAGGTGCTGAGCGCGGCGTTGCTGCGGACCGCGCGCTGGCTGTTTGACGGTGTGGTCGGCATTCCGCCCTCCGTATGGGAGCCGCGGGGCTAGCAACGACTTTGAACGTGGTCCTCGCCGCAGGCCGTGACGGGGCCGTCACCGCAAGCCGCCGCTAACTTGCCGCGACACTGACTGTGCGTGTGACGTCGACCACCGACAGACGAATCGCGTCGATCAGCGCCCGAGCCGCCGGTGAGGGCGTACCCGCGGCGCGCATGGTCAGCCCGATATCGCGCCGGGTGTTGTGCAGCGGCACTTTGAGCACAGCGAGTTGCCCCGCTTGTACCTCGTAGTGCAACTGCTGCGCGGACAGCGCCGCCACCATGTCGGTGCCTAGCAGCAGGCCGCGAATCACCGCGAGGTCGGCGGTTTCGACCGTGGGCATGGGCGGTTTGATTTTCATCCGCTTGAACTGGGCTTCGAATAGTGCTCGCGCGGGCGCATGACTGCGCGGCAAGATCCACTGCACGTCACGCAAATCCGCGATGCTCGGCTCATGAGCGCGCGTGAGCGGATGATCGCGCCGCACGAGAAGCACCATGTCTTCCGACATCAAGCGCTCGTTCCTCAGGCCGCTCGTCGAGTCGTTCTCGCGCAGCGCGCCGAGAATGAAGTCGATGTCGCCCGCTCTCAATCCCGCCACCAGCGCTTCATACGCGCTTTCATCGGTGACCACGCGCACGCCCGGATTGTCCGCGCTCATCTTCGCGATGGCTTTGGGGAGGATCAGCGTGCGCCCCAGCGGCAGCGCGCCGACCGTTACTGCGCCCCGAATATTGCCGCGCAGTGCGGCGATATCGTCGGGTACGTGGCGCAATTCGTTCAACGCGCGCCGCACATGCAGCAGAAACGTTTCGCCTTCGGCAGTGAGCAGAATGCCGCGCGGGCTCCGGTGAAAAAGGCTCAGGCCCGAGCCGCTTTCGAGCACGCGGATCGCGGTGCTCACAGCGGGCTGACTGATACCGAATGTTTTGGCCGCGCTCGGCATATGACGGTGCCGTGCCAGCGCGACGAAAATCTGCAGCCGCCGTGTGTTCAGCAGATAGGCGGGCAATGCGCCTTCGGCAGCAGGGCGGCGGCGTGCCTGCCGCGCAGAGCACCATTGCGCGAGTTCTTCGAGCTCTGCGAAGATCCGTTCGCAGCGAAGCAGCACCGCCCGGCCAACGGGTGTGGGCAGCATGCCCGAAGGACCGCGATCGAATAGAGGTTCTCCAACTGCCGACTCGAGTTCCTGAACCGAGCGCGTGACCGCCGATTGGGCGCGGAACAGCGCGGCGGCCGCACGCGTTGCACTGCCCCTATCCGCGACGAGGCGGAATGCGCGCAATTGCGCGAGGTTGAGCATTTCTTTGCTGCTTGCGGGGGGCGTGGCCTTCGCAGGCGCTTGCCCGGGCGCCTGGTTTCTAACGGCAGCGAGCGATGCGTCGCGCGTCATGCGGCGCCCGCGATCAGATGCAATGCCGGCAGGGACAGGTTCAGGCTTTCCTTCGATATGTGCGTGTGCTCTTTCATCAATGCTTCCACGCGCGCGCCTTCGCCTTTCTTCAACGCGTCCGCAATCGCGTGGTGCTGGCGGTGCGCATACATCAGCATCATGAACTGACGCTCGCGCGCGGCTTCGTCGAATGCGATGGTGGAGGGCGAGACGAACGGAATCTTGTCGTTCAAACTCAACGCGGCGCTAACCGCCGTGTTCTGCGCTGCCTCGATGATGAGCGAGTGAAAGCGCCCATTCATCGCCGCATAACGCACGTCGTCGCCGGGTTGAAGGTGGCCGTTGCCAAAGATGTCGTCGCCTTCGCGCAGGCAGTCGTCGAGCGCGGCGGCGAGCGCCGTGCCCACGCCGCTCTCGGCCACCGAGCGCGCGGCGAGACCTTCTAGCACGCCGCGCACGTCGATTGCGTTCAGCACGTCGCGTACGCTGAAGCGGCGCACCACATAGCCGCGCGCGCCCGAGCGATCGAGCAGTCCTTCCGAAGACAGCACGCTTAGCGCATAACGCAGCGGCGTACGTGATACACCGAGCCATTGCGCGAGTTGCGCTTCGACGAGGCGTTGGCCGGGCGACAGTTCGCCTGCCAGAATTCTCTCGCGTAAGGTCTGAACAATAGCCTGCTGTGTCGTTTCGTTCATCGTCATCTGCTCATTGGACGTCGTCCAGTATAGCCACGCAAAAGCCGAGGCACCACGCCTGGAAAACGGACTTGCGAGTTGGTTTCGTAGGCATCTGTTCTGTTTATTGGCAGCTGCGCGAAAAACTCGCGTGAAGATGCGGCGCATTCCGACTCGGGATACCAAGCTATGCCGGCAGAGTACGGTTTTCCGGGCTGGCGCGAGATACGGAAAGTCAGGAATGCCCTTGGTAAAAACGACGATTTTCCCGCTAACCGCGGTTTACCCGTACTTCCTAACAAGCCCCACAATTCCTATTTTGGTATCCCAAGCCGGTTGCGAGGACGGTTTCCAGACTTCCCGCAACCTATCCGATTGGCGCGCAGCAATCGCGCAGCACGAAGCGACGGAAGACAAACGAAATGGCAAGAATCATCGGTGGAATCGGCACCTCGCATGTGCCGACTATCGGCATGGCGTACGACAAGGGTAAGCAGAACGATCCCGCATGGGCGCCGCTTTTCAAGGGCTACGAGCCGGTCGCGAACTGGCTCGCCGAACGCAAGCCGGACGCTATGGTGATGTTCTACAACGACCACGCGAACAGCTTCTTCTTCGACTGTTACCCGACGTTTGCTTTGGGCGTGTCGGCCAATCATGAATTCGCGGACGAGGGCGCGGGCAAGCGTCCGCTTCCGGATATCGCAGGCCACCCCGAGCTTGCGATCCACATTGCCGAGCAACTGGTGAACGACGAGTTCGACCTCACCATCTTTCAGGACCGTCCGCTCGATCACGGCTGCAATTCGCCTCTTTCGCTGATGCTGCCTCACGCCGGCGGCTGGCCGCTTGCGCTCGTGCCTGTCGAAGTCAACGTGCTGCAGTATCCGCTGCCGACCGCGAACCGCTGCTATCGCCTCGGCCAGGCATTGCGCCGCGCGATCGAGTCGTATGAAGAAGATCTCGACGTCGTGGTGGTCGGCACGGGCGGCCTTTCGCACCAGGTTCATGGCGAGCGCAGCGGCTTCAACAATACGGAGTGGGACATGGAGTTCCTCGACCTGATCGTTCACGAACCGCAACGTCTTGCCGCGATGAAGCATGTCGATTACGTGCGCCTCGGTGGCGCGGAAAGCGTCGAAACGATCATGTGGCTCGCCATGCGCGGCGCGCTCGGTCCGAAGGTGCGCGAGTTGCATCGCAATTACTACCTTGCAACGAGCACCGCAATGGCCGTGACGATTTACGAAGACGAGGTGGCGCAATGAATCCGCAACTGATTGGCGTCGAAGAACTGACGGGCACGTATCCGTTCGATATTCGCCAGAGCATCAAGGCGATGCGCCTGAACCGCTTCTTCTGGCAGATGCGCGAAGCGCCGGCTCGCGCACTGTGGCTTGAAAATCGTCAGGCGGCTTACGACGCAGCGGGTCTCACGCCGCAAGAGCGCGCGCTTGTCGACAACGCCGACTGGATCGGCCTGATCCGCTACGGCGTGTGCTTCTTCGTGCTGGAGAAATTCGCGCGCGTGGTGAAGATCACCAACCTGGGCATGTACGCAAGCATGCGAGGCGAAACCCTCGAAGCGTTTCTGAAGACGCGCAAGGTGCCCGAAGCGGTCTAGCGCGCAGCACCTGAGCCGCGCGCTGGCGGCTTCTCCACTTCGATGCCAGAACATAACCCGGCTTCCACAGAAAGCCGGGACGGGAAACTATTTTCTTCGGAGACATGCATGAAATCTGCAGACTCAGTCGACATCAAGGCGTTTATCGACGCACGAAGGGTGTCGCCCTACCAATGGCTCGTCCTCGTTCTGTGTTTTCTGATCGTCATGATGGACGGCTTGGACACGGCCGTGATGGGCTTCGTTGCGCCCGTCGTCATGCATGACTGGCATGTGAGCCGCACCGCGTTCGGTCCGGTGATGAGCGCTGCAATGGTCGGCCTCGCGGTCGGCGCTTTGGCTGCGGGTCCTGTTGCCGATCGCATCGGACGCAAGAAGGTGCTGATCGCTTCGGTGTTCTGCTTCGGCTTTTTCAGCCTGATTTGCGCATTTGCCGAGACGCCCGTGCAACTTGTCGCGCTGCGTTTTCTCACGGGCCTTGGCCTCGGCGCCGCCATGCCGAACTCGACGACGCTGCTTTCCGAATATGTGCCGTCGCGCAACCGGTCGCTGCTGCTCACGATCATGTTCACGGGCTTCAATTTCGGCTCCGGCGCGGGCGGCTTCGTCGCGGCTTCGCTGATTCCGCACTACGGCTGGCGCGCGGTGTTCATGTTCGGCGGGATTCTGCCGATTGTGAGCGTGCCGCTACTGCTGTGGCTGCTGCCTGAATCCGCGCGTCTGATGCTGGTGCGCAAGATGCCCACCGAACGTATCGCGGCGACACTTGGGCGCGTATGCGGCCACGAGTTCAGCAAGGACGTGCGCTTCACGGCGCCTGAGCCGGTGGTCGCGGCCAAGGCGCCGGTGCGGATGCTGTTCGCCGACGGCTACGCGTTCAGCACGCTGATGCTGTGGCTTACCTACTTCATGGGACTCCTGATCATTTATCTGCTGACCGGCTGGCTGCCGACGCTGATCAAGGACGCCGGCTTTCCAGTCGAACGTGCGGCCGCGATCACCGGCATGTTCCAGTTGGGCGGCACTGTCGGCGCCGTGGCGGTGGGCTTCGCGATGGACCGTCTGGACCGCAACGGCGTGATCGGCGCGGCTTATCTGCTGGGCGGCGTGTTCATCTTCGCGCTTGGCATGGGGACGCTCAAATCGGGCCTGCTGCCGGTTCTCGTCACGTGTGCGGGTTTTTTCATGAGCGGCGCGCAGACCGGCTTGAACGCGCTTGCGCCGAGCTGCTATCCGACTCGCGCACGGGCGACCGGCGTGAGCTGGATGCTGGGGTTCGGGCGCCTGGGCGGGATTCTCGGCTCGCTCATGGGCGGTGCGCTGCTTTCGCTCGGATTCAGCTTTCAGGTGGTGTTCTCGGTGCTGGCGGTGCCCGCGATCATCGCGGCCGTTGCGATCGTGATGAACCGGCTCGCGCTGCGCTTTATCAGCAGTCCGGTTGTCGACGCATAAAGCCTGAGCTTGCAGCGTTGAGAATGCTTGCGGCCGGCCGGCGGTTCCGGTAGTGCCGCATCTCCCGCGTCTGCCGCGGCGTGGGCATGGTTCACCGCTTGTGATTGCTGACCTGGCTCGGTTGCTGTGCGAGAAGCCGGGCTGCATCGTCAAACTGGCCTCCCTTATTTCGCGGAACGGTAATTGCTCCCTCGTTGCACGAAATCGCCCGGTGGTAAAAATCCGCCACGCGAATTCTTTCGCGAAAACAGCAAGCAGCCAACAAAGGGAGACGATCATGACGACCAGGCCAACCAATCCGCCCGATGCGGCCCGCCGCAAGGTTCTTGCCGCGCTGGCAGGCTCAATCGCACTGTCGGCGTGTGGAGGAGGCGGTGGAGGCGGTAGCAACGGCGGCTCGGGCTCCGGAGGACCGCCAGCCGTCGGCACGATTCCTCCGGGCCGTGCGAATCTGCCGCGTACCGCGCTACCCGATCCGGCTACCTCGGGCATCGATCACGTAGTGCTCGTCACGATGGAAAATCGCTCGTTCGACCATCTGCTAGGCTGGGTGCCCAATGCCGAAACTGCACAGAGCGGTCGAAACTTCAAAGATGCATTCGGTGAAACTCACACGCCGTTCTCGCTCCCCTCGAATCCCGCCTATGGCTTCCAGGCCTGCTCGTTCGCCGACCCGAATCACTCATACGACGCCGGACGCGTTCATCTTGCCAATGGCGCAATGAATGGCTTCCTGCTCACGGCCGGCACGAGCCTCATGCGCGGCGACCTGTTGCCGATTGGCTATTTCCAGGCAGCGGACCTCGAGTTCTATCGCGGCGCGGTACCGCAGTACACCGTCTGCGACTACTATATGAGCGGCATTCTGGCCGACACTTATCCGAACCGTGTGTATCTGCACAGCGGCGAAACAGACCGCTTGTCGGACACGCTCGACACGTCGACGCTGCCGACCATCTGGGACCGCCTGGACGCGAAAAACGTTTCGTCCACCTACTACTTCCATGACGTGCCGTTCACGGCGCTCTACGGTACGCGCTACGTGGGCCGCTCGAAGCTCTTCGCCAACTTTCTCTCCGACGCGGCGGCGGGCACCTTGCCATCGTTCTGCATGGTCGACCCCAGCTTTGGCGGCGAGGCGCAGGGCACGTCGAACGACGACCATCCTCATGCCGACGTGCGCAACGGCCAGGTGCTGCTCGGCCAGATCTACGATGCGCTACGCACCAGCCCCAACTGGAGCAGGACGCTGATGATCATCGTGTATGACGAGTGGGGCGGTTTCATGGAGCATGTCGCGCCGCCCGTGAAGCCGGTGTCCACCGCCGAGGCCGCACTCGGCAACGACGGCCGGCTCGGTTTTCGCGTGCCCTGCATGCTGCTCGGACCGCGTGTGCGCGCCAACTACGTGTCGCGCTATCCGTTCGACCCAAGCTCCATTCACCAGTTGCTCGCGTGGCGCTTCGGTCTCGATCCGCTTGGCGTGCGTGCGAGCGATTCGACAACCTTCAACATGGCATATGCACTCGACTTTACCGACGCGCCGCGCACCGACGCGCCGGCTATCGCGGTGACGCAAGGCACCTTCGGCTCGGCCTGCTCGAATCTATCGACGGCTACTTCGGGCGCGAGCGGCATCGCGCAACTCGACAAGAGCCAGGCCGTGCCGAATACCGCAATCAGTGCGCCGGGTGGCCGTTTTGCCGAGTTGCGGACCAAAGCGGACGCGCTCGGCTTTCCGGCGCCGAAGTAAGCCTCAATGATATGGCTTGCCCCGCTTTACGCTGCTGGCGCCGCGTCAGAACAACTGTTTCTGCCCGGACGTCAGCCGCGTAAAGTCGTCGCGCAGCAGCGGCAAGATTGCGTCTGCGACAGGCTGCAATTGACGCGTCAGATAGTGCTCGTAGTCGATGGCCGAGCGTAGCGTTTCGAGCGGCTCGGGTCCGGCAATCGTAATCACGTAGCTGATCCAGCCGCCGTTCTGATATTGCAGCGGACGTCCTTGCCGCCGGTTGAACTCGTCGGCGACACGCGCTGCGCGCACGTGAGGCGGCACGTTGCGCTCGTAGTCGCCGAGCGGCCGGCGCAGGCGCTTGCGATAGACGAGCTGATCGTCGAGCTTGCCTGCGAGCGTATCGCGCACATAGTCGCGCACGTAGTCCTGATAAGGCTGCTGTGTGAAGATGCGCCGATAGAGCTCCTGCTGAAACTGCTGCGCGAGCGGCGTCCAGTCAGTGCGCACCGTTTCGAGCCCTTTGTAGACGATCTCTTCGCTACCGTCCGGCAAAACGGTGAGCCCTGCGTAGCGCTTCTTGCTGCCTTCTTCCGCGCCCCGAATGGTCGGCATGAAGAACCGCCGGTAATGCCGCTCGAACTGCAATTCGAGTGCGCTCTCGAGCCCGAAACGCCGTTGCAGATCTTGCCGCCACCATGCGTTGATATGGTCGACAAGCGCTCGTCCAATGAGGCTCGCTTCTTCTTCGCCGTGCGCGTGCTTGAGCCAGACGAAGGTCGAATCCGTATCGCCGTAGATGACTTCATAACCTTCGGCCTGAATCAGCTCGCGCGTGCGGTGCATGATTTCGTGACCGCGCATCGTGATCGACGACGCAAGCCGCGGGTCGAAAAAGCGGCAACCGGTCGAGCCGAGCACGCCGTAAAACGCATTCATGATGATCTTCAGTGCTTGCGAGAGTGGCTTGTTCTGCTCGCGCTTCGCTGTCTCGCGGCCTTGCCATACCTGGCTCACAATCGACGGCAGGCAATGGCGCGTGCGGGAGAAGCGGGCGCCGAGAAAGCCCGGCACCGATTGATCTTCGCCGGGATTGAGCATGCCTTCTACCAGCCCGACGGGGTCGATCAGAAACGTACGAATGATCGACGGGTACAGGCTCTTGTAATCGAGCACCAGCACCGAATCGTAAAGGCCGGGGCGCGAGTCCATGACGAATCCGCCGGGACTCGCGGCGCCGGCCACGTCGCCGAGATTGGGGGCGACGTAGCCTTGCCGATGCATTCGCGGCATATACAGATGCGTGAACGCCGCCACCGAACCGCCGCTGCGATCGGCAGGCAGGCCGGTAACGGTGGCGCGTTCCAGCAGAAACGGCAGCAGTTCGGTCCTGGCGAAGATGCGCGTGACGAGCTCGCAATCCTTCAGGTTGTACCGGGCGAGCGCGGGCTTGTCTTCGTCGAAGCGGCGCTGGATCTCATCCATGCGCTGATACGGATTGTCGATAGCTTTGCCTTCGCCCAGCACGGCGCGCGAAACGTGTTCGAGGCTAAACGACGGGAAGCTCCATGTCGCGGAGCGTAGTGCCTCGATGCCGTCGATGATCAGTCGCCCAGCGGCGCCCGCGAAATAATGGTTCTGCTTGAGGCCGTGTTCGCGCCATTCCATCGCCGCGCCACCACGTCCGAGCCGAAGCGGCACGCGGTATTGTTCGGCATGCTGCTGCAGCACACGCAAATCGAACTGCACGAGATTCCACCCGATAATCGCATCGGGATCGTGCCGCTCCATCCACGTGTTCAGCTTTTCGAGCAACTGTGCGCGCGTTTCGCAGTATTCAAGGTCGAAGTCGAGCTCACTGGCGTCGCCGTTCGGCGGCCCGAGCATGTACACCTGGCGCTGCCCGCAACCTTCGAGTGCGATCGAGTAGAGTTCGGCGTGGACGCTCGTTTCAATGTCGAGCGACACGAGTCTCAATGAAGGACGATAGTCCGCTGCCGGTTTCAACTCGCCATTCACGAGCGCGCCGTCGCGCTCGATGTCGCCGCTGAACACGACCGGCGCGGTGATGAAACGCTCCATCATGTAGCGCTCGGGCGGAAAGATGTCGGCTTCATAGACATCTACGCCGCCTTGTTTCAGGCGCTTTTCGAAGCCGGTCAACTGACGATATTGCGGACAGTACAGTCCCATCACGGGCCGATGGTGAAAGTCGCGCAATTCCAGTGACCTCAGATCGAGCGGCGCTTCGCGGCGCAGAATGGTTTCGGCGCGTTCGCGCTGTTCAGCGGGAATGAATGCAACCGATGTTTGATGGCGCAGACGGATATGACGAGGCCCGCCGTCTGTTGCCAGCCAGAAATCGACTTCGGTGCCGGCGGGTGTGTCCCGCCAATGCCGCGTCAAGATGAAACCCTGCTCAAGCTCAGTCAAACTCACCACCTCGGTAACGGCGCGTTATCACCCGATGCGATTTTACCGCCCTGTCCGCGCAGCGTGCTTCGCGCTTATGTCACCCAGCATGCAGCTCCGCGTCGTAGCCGGTATGATGCTTTTGCAGCGTTTCTTTCGGCGCGGTTATGCGCCGGTCAAATCGTCTAAAAAAACGGAGTAAATAGAATGACTTTGGGCAAACTTCTGGTGGCCGTCGCGGTAGCTGCAACGAGCTTTGGCGCGCAGGCGCAAGTCGCCGGCACGCAACCTCTGAGTGTCACCGTCGAGCAGTCCAATGCGCTGCTGAACGGCTGGAGTGTGAAGAAGAGCATTCTCGGCAAAGCTGTGTACAACGACCAGAACGAGAAGATCGGCTCGATTCGCGATCTCGTGGTTGCACCGGACGGCTCGCTTTCCGCTGCAATCGTCGCTGCGGGCGGCTTCCTGGGCGTTGCGTCGCATGACGTGGCGGTGCCCATTGCGGCACTCGACATTCGCTCGGGGAATTTCTATCTGGCCGGCGCGACGAAGGCAGCCTTGAAGGCAACGCCGGAATTCCAGTACAGCAAGGTTCAGGCACCGGCCAAGCCGAAGAAACTGTCGACGCAGTGATGCCGCTGGCGGCGGATTCGTGGGCTCCAATGGAGGTCCGGCTCGAAGCCCGATTTGTGGCCTGATTTGTAGGCCCACCGCGAATCTGTTTGCAGACCGGACATATCCGGCCTGCACCCGGATCATGCTTCCAATGCGAGCGTAGCGAACGTGCCCAGCCAATGCTCGCCCATGTAGTCTCCCGCCACATGAGGCAGAGCGCTTTGCAAATGCCGCTCGGCCGAATCGAACAGCACTGTGCGCCGTATGTCTCCCGCCGGCAGCGCGCGAGCCACCGAGCGTTGGCACCATGCGCGGCTTAGATTGAGGCCGTCGAGGTGAGCAATCTTGCCGTCGGTGCGATCAGTCACGGTAACCGGTTCGAACAGCGTCGCGGGTTTCTTCGCACCGAGCTCGGGCAGAAAGCGGCCGAACCAGTCTACGAATTGAGCGGGCGGCAAAACACGCCGCATCAACTCCGCTTCCATTAGCGAAGGCGACAGAAACTCGTCGCCCGCGGGCTCCCATGCCTGGCACCCCACGTCGTGCAAAAACCAGCGCTCCGCGGTACTGACGATCAGCGCTTCGAGCTGGCTGTGCGACGTTTGCCGCGCGAAATCCAGCGTGAGTGCAAGCGCGAACGCCATGTTGAAATGCGTGCCGACGCGTAGCGGATAGGTGGCTTTGGGCAGGAACGTCTGGAAGCGTTCGACGAAAACTTCGGTAAGCGGCGCGAAAGTTCTCGACCACCGTGCAGCGTCAGACAGCTTCAACGATTGCAATTGCGCGCTGAGCGCGAGCAACCATGCCCAGCCATACGGCCGCTCGAAGCCCAGGTTGTGCGGCAAGTCCAGATAAGCGCGCTCGCCGGCCACGTTCGCCGCGGTAAAGTGCTCGTCGACCACCGCGACGATACGTGCTGCTTCCGGCAAGTCCGGAAAGCGCTCCATCAGATGAAGAACCAACCAGTAACCGTGCACGCACGAATGCCAGTCATAGCTCCCATAAAAAATCGGATGCAATGCACGGGGGCTTTGCACGTCCTCGGGACCGGCGAGCGAATGCGTAAGTTTGTTCGGATATTCGCGCGTGAGGTGGGCGAGCGCAAGGTTGGCGAATTTCGAAGCTAATTCGCGAGTGAGCAGGGCAGTCATCGGCAGTTCCTCGAAAGCGGAATACGAACAGGCTACTAGTATCGTATTGGCGGCCGACAATAGCAAAGCGGCAAGCGATGCGCGCCGCCCGATGCCCTCCGGGCAATGTCGTCGCAGCGGCCGGAATGGCGCGATGTTGGCCGATGTTGGCGTTTGCAGCCGCGAACGGAAGGCAATTTCTGCTAAAGCTGCACTTAAAAATTTCTAACGCGTACCGGAAGGGGCGAGAGCCGAAACGGACAGGCAAGGGATATTCCTTTCGAGTCCTTTGCGCCGCTCTTTTACTCGGTATGCGCGTGCTATGGTCGCTTTCCAAAATAAGCAATGTGCTGACCATACGAAGATGGAGCAGTTCTTTATGCGGCGTATTAGTGCCGTCAATTTCCTGCTGGCGCGCCGGCGCATGTGCCTCGACAAGATTGCGGCCGCAACCAGCGGCGACGTGCAACTCCAACGCGAAGTCGAGTTTCTCGAACGCTTGGTACTCAACGTTCGCGCGGGCCGGCTCGGCACATTCGAATTGGCCCATGCAAAAGCCGTTGCCGTGGTGATTACAGATTAGCGATTTAAAAGTACTGCAAGCGCTACGGCTCAGACCTCCGGCTCTATTGCCTTCTTACTTGCTGCGCACAGCACTGTAGAGAGGCAATGCCCGCTCTTCGAGCATTGCAATCGCCTGGACCGCCAGTTGCGACAGCGTATGCTTGCTGCTCGTCGCAATAGCAAGGCGGCTGAATAAAGTCGGCTCGGTAATGCGGATCACGCGAAAGCGCCGTTTGAGCGCGTCGCTCACGGTTGCGTTGAGCGGCAGCACTGCGTAGCCGATGCCTTCGCTGACCAGATCGAGAATCGACGACACCGCATCCACTTCCAGTTCGATGTTGAGCCTTACTCCTTGCTCGGCCGCGACCGATTCGAGCATGCGCCGGATCGCATGCATGCGCCCGGGAATCACCAGCGGATAACGTGGAATATCGCGCAATGCGATTGCCTCCACCGGCTCGCGTGCGAATTCCGCTTGTGCTTTACTGTCGTCAGCACCGATCAGAAAGAGCTCTTCTGTGAATACGGTGCGTTTGTCGATCAGCGGTGTATCGAACGTGTCGTAAAGAACTGCGGCGTCGACACGACCCATCATCAGCCATTCGATCAGGTAGGTCGACAGACCTTCTGCAACGGAAATGGTCGCGCCGGGAAACGACGTGCGAAAGCTGCGCACCAGTTCGTTGGTCGCGACCTTCGCGAAGCTCGGCGTGCTGCCAATGCAAAAATGGCCGCCGACGGTGCCACGCAACTCGTCCAGATCCTGTGACGCGCGCTGAACCTGCGAGAGGATCCCTTTCGAATGAGCCAGCATTCGCTGACCGGCGGGCGTGAGCGCGACGCCGCGGCCATTTCGCTCGAGCAGCGTGTGACGCAATTCCACTTCCAGTTGCCGCACGAGCCTGCTCAACGCGGGCTGGTTGGTGTCGAGCGTAATCGCGGCGCGCGTGAAGCTGCCGAGTTCGGCCACATGCACAAACGCTTCCAACTGCTTGAGGTCCATGGCGGGAGGTATGTGTAATTCACATATCAGCTAGTTCGGTATAGAGATTGTATCGAGCGGCGCTCCCCGCCACAATCGGCTTACCCCAGCTTACCCGCCAAGTTACATAGAGAGCCGCGCCGCGCGGCCACCCTGATAGAGACGACGCTTCCATGAAATCCTGTTTGCCGCCCGATCCCCATCCTGTCCGGCCCGCACAGCAATTGCCCGCCGGCGCCTGCGACGCGCATTGCCATGTTTTCGGTCCCGCCGGGGTATTCCCGTATGCGCCCGATCGCAGCTACACGCCGCCCGACGCGCCTTTCGAGCAACTGGTCGCGTTGCATGATTTTCTCGGCCTGAGCCGCGGCGTGATCGTACAGGCGAGCTGTCACGGCACCGACAATACCGCGATGCTCGATGCGATAGCGCGTGGCAACGGACGTTATCGCGGTGTCGCGATAGTCGACGGCGATGTGACCGACGCCCAACTCGCCGAGCTCGACGCACGCGGCGTGCGGGGCGTGCGCTTTAACTTCGTCGCGCATCTCGGCGGCGCGCCGGATCTCGACGTGTTTGACCGGGTACTGCAACGGATCGAGCGGCTGGGCTGGCATGTCGTGCTGCATCTGGATGCGCAGGATATCCTGCAGTACGCCGAGCGGATCGCGCGCATCAAGGTGCCATTCGTGATCGACCACATGGGCCGCGTGCGCGCTGAAGCAGGCCTCGATCAGGAGCCGTTCCGGCAACTGCTCGAGCTGATGCGCAATCCGCTCGCATGGGTCAAGGTCTGCGGTTCGGAGCGTGTATCCGCAGGCCGCCGACCGTTCGACGATGCGATTCCGTTTGCCCAAACGCTGATCGAAGCCGCGCCCGACCGTGTGCTGTGGGGCACGGACTGGCCTCATCCGAACATCAGCAAGGACATGCCGAACGACGGCGAACTGGTCGATCTGCTATTACGCTTCTGCCCGGACGAGGCATTGCGTGAAAAACTGCTGGTCACGAACCCCGCGCGGCTTTACGGCTTCAACGTGTAGTTGCGGCTGCAATCATGTCCTGAACTGCCGCGTGAGACGGCAGGCATGCGGAGAGCGACACTTATCGACTTTCCGCTAATCAATTTCGATGGAGACAAAGATGACCGTAACCGATTCCCGCGTTTACCGATTGGGAGCGGCTTCATGAGCGAGAGTGCCGTCATGACCTCGTCCGTGCCGGGCGCGAAGAAGCCGTTTTACAGAACGCTCTATTTCCACGTGTTCGTCGCAATCATTATCGGCGTGCTGCTCGGGCATTTCGCTCCCTCGCTCGCCGTGAAAATGAAGCCGCTCGGCGACGCGTTCATCAAGCTCATCAAGATGGTCATTGGCCCGATCATCTTCTGTACTGTGGTGACCGGCATTGCCGGAATGGGCGACATGAAGAAGGTGGGGCGAGTAGGTGGCAAGGCGCTGCTGTACTTCGAGATCGTGTCGACGCTCTCGCTCGTAATAGGGCTTGTAGCAGGGCACATTTTTCACCCCGGCAGCGGCTTCAATCTGAATCCGGCCACCATCGACACGAAAGCGCTGACCGGTTACACGACTGCCGCACATCAGCAAAATACGGTCGAGTTTCTGATGCATATCATTCCCGACACCGTCACAGGCGCCTTTGCGTCGGGCAATGTGCTGCAGATCCTGCTCATTTCAGTGCTGTTCGGCGCGGCGCTTGCCGCGACCGGAGAGCGCGGACGGCCGCTGATCGCGATGATCGACTACTTTGCCCATACTTTTTTTGGCATCGTTCACATCATTATGAAAGTGGCGGCGATCGGCGCGTTCGGCTCCATTGCGTTCACGATCGGCACCTACGGAATCGGCGCGGTTGTGCCGTTGCTGAAGCTGATTGGCGCGTTCTACGCGACGCTAGCCGTATTTGTGATCGTGGTGCTCGGCGCAATTTCGCGGCTGCTCGGTTTCAGCATTCTGCGATTCATGAGCTACATACGTGAAGAGATTCTGATCGTGCTCGGCACGAGTTCTTCAGAGGCCGCGCTTCCGCAGATGCTTGAGAAGCTCGAGCGCCTCGGCTGCTCGAAGTCGGTTGTTGGACTCGTTATTCCGGCGGGCTATTCGTTCAACCTCGACGGCACGAACATCTATCTGACGATGGCCGTGCTGTTCATTGCCCAGGCGTTCAACATCGAACTCAGCCTGACGCAACAGTTGACGCTCGTGGGCGTGGCCATGCTGACGTCGAAAGGAGCAAGCGGCGTGGCGGGTGCTGCGTTCGTGATGCTCACTTCCACGCTGCTGGTTTTTCCGCTGATCCCGGTGTCCGGCATGGTGCTGATTCTCGGCATTCACCGTTTCATGGGTACAGGTCTCGCGATTGCGAACACGATCGGCAACGGCGTTGCCACGCTCGTAGTTTCCGCGTGGGAACACGAACTCGACCGTTCGAAGCTGAATGCGGGCATGTCGCGCCGACGAGCGGATTGACCGCATGAACTGACCATATAGCCGCTGTAAAACACTAGAGATCGTTCTGACTGCGTGCGCATACGCGCACGCGGCAGGGGCAGCTTGCGCTCAAAAAATACAAACTGGTCTGGAGACACAATCCATGTGCATAAAAACAAATGGCATGCGCCACGGGGCACGCTTTAACGCAACAAGCATTGCAACGGCCCTGCTCGCGTTAGTAAGCGGCACGGCGAACGCTGATTCTTCGCAAGCCGCGGCCGGCGCTGCGTCGTTATCGACTTCGTCGGTTCAGATGTACGGCTTGATCGGCATGTATATCGACAGCGCGAAACTCAGCACAACGCGCGCAAGCACGGTGCAAATGGGCGGGGGCGGAATGACCACATCGTTCTGGGGCATCCGCGGCCGTGAAGATATTGGCGGCGGTAACGCGGTGATCTTCAGCCTCGAAAGTTTTTTCCGGCCGAACACCGGACAGATGGGACGCAACACGACCGACGGACTCTTTTCGCGCAACGCCTACGTTGGACTCACCGGCGCATACGGCACGTTCAAGTTTGGCGAGCAAACCAACCCGACGTATATCAACCAGCAACTTGTCAATCCGTTTGGCTCTTCGGTGGTCTTCTCGCCATTGATCGTGCAGTCGTACACGGCGAGCTACAACAATACGGTGATTGGCGATACCGTCTGGCAAAACGCAATCGAGTACGTATCGCCGAGTTACGGCGGGCTGACGGGCACCGCGATTTATAGCGTGAGCAGCACGACGGGGCATCAGGGGCGCGACAACGTCGGCCTGCATTTGACGTATGCGAACGGACCGCTGACGGCAGTGTTCTCTGCGCAGCGCGTGCGGACCGCGGCGGTCGCGCCGTCGACGGGACAGTACCTTTACCTCGCCGGCGCCGCGTACGACGCGAAGTTCATGAAGGTCTACGGCGCCGCGCAAATGACGAGTAACAACAACGTTGAAACCGGCTCTCACACTTATGAACTGGGCCTTTCCGTTCCGCTCACGCCGTCCAATGTGATTCTCGCCGAGTGGGCGCGCACCAAACACAGCGCGCCGCTAGACCGCAGCAATGTGCGCAATACGGCGAGTCTCGCCTACGAATACATTCTTTCCAAACGTACCTACGTGTACACGGTGTATTCATACGACAAGCTCACGGCCAATCCTTCCGGCAGCACGTATGGCGTGGGCATCCAGCATACCTTCTAGATGGGCTGCGGAACTCCGCTAAGTGAAGTCCCGCGTCACGCTGCTTCAGGAGTTGGCACGGCCTGCGCTGTTGCATGAGAACAGGCGTGCGAACGAACGTGCGATGAAGCCCTGCGATGGCTGCGGTGCCTTCACCGGCTCGACGACATTGCGCCACCAACGCTCGCCTCGATGCGGCGCGGCGAGGTCGAGCCGCTCGCCCATGCGCGGGGTCGAAAGCGCGATGCCACGAGCGGCGGCGAGCCCCAGCACTCGCTCGAATGGCTCGTACCATCTGTGCATCGCCAGATCGAACGTGCCATTATGAATCGGCACAAGCAAGCGGCCGCGCAAGTCGATATGCGCCTGGACGGTGTCGTCCGGCTGCATGTGGACATACGGCCATTGCGCGTCGTACGCGCCGGTTTCGACGAGCGTCACGTCGAATGGCCCGAGGCGTTCGCCGATGATCCTGAAGCCGTCGAAGTAGCCGGTATCGCCGCTGAAAAACACGCGCAGATCGTCGTCGACGATGACCCACGACGCCCACAACGTGCTGTTGCCGTCGAACAGGCTGCGTCCCGAGAAGTGCTGGGCGGGCGTCGCCGTCAATGCCATGCCGTCAATTTCAGCGCTTTGCCACCAGTCGAGCTGGCGCACCTTGCTCGCGTCAATGCCCCAGTCGATTAGCCGGTCGCCCACGCCGAGCGGCGTGACAAACACCTTCGTCGTAGCGGCAAGCGCGAGCACCGTTTCCCGATCCAGGTGATCGTAGTGATCGTGCGAAAGAATCACGCCGGCAAGCGGCGGCAAATCGGCAAGCGCGATGGGCGGCGCATGAAAACGCTTCGGGCCGAGACGCTGGAACGGCGATGCACGTTCGCCGAATACCGGATCGGTCAGCCAGAATCGACCGCGCAGTTTCAGCAGCACCGTTGAATGGCCGAGCCGGTACAGGCTGCGGTCGGGCGCGGTATCGAGCTGCTGCCGCGTCAACGTGTCGACGGGCAGTGCGCCGGCCGGAACGGTTCCCTGCGGCTTGTTGAGCAGCATATTCCACGCGATGCGCAAGGTTTTGCCGAATCCTTCGACGGGACGTGGCTTGACGTTGCGAAAGCGCTCGCCGTCGTGCTGCGCCGACAATCCGGACAGCTCGCGCCCGCGCTTCGCCGCGGTGAAACCGAGTGCACGGCCGATGGAATCGATGAGCGCTGTCATGTGTGACGTCCTGACGTGGAAAGTAGACTGGGTAGTGTAATTTATAATCTGGAAAAGTAAACCGCCCAGTGTAAAATTTCCGGATGGACCCAAGCCTCACTCATCAACGCCTGACCGACCGCAAGCGCGTCGCCGTGATTTCCGCGGCTATCGAAGAATTCCTCGCGGCCGGCTTCGACGCCACCAGCATGGACCGGATCGCCGCGCGCGCAAATGTCTCGAAGCGCACCGTCTATAACCATTTCCCGAGCAAGGAAGCGCTATTCGCAGAGATATTGCGGCAGTTGTGGGACGCGAGTCATTCGGGCGAGGCGTTCACTTATCGGGCGGCTGCGCCTTTACGCGAGCAACTGATCGAACTGTTGATGCGCAAGCTCAGGCTGATGAACGACGAGGCGTTTGTGGCGCTGGCGCGCGTGGCTATTGCCGCGGGTATTCATTCGCCCGAACGCGCGCGCGATATGGTGGCGCGCCTCGGCGAGCGCGAGGAAGACCTGACCGTGTGGATCCGTGCGGCCGCCGCCGATAAACGTCTGCGGATTTCAGATCCCGTGTTTGCCGCGCATCAATTGCAAGGGCTCGTGAAGGCATTCGCTTTCTGGCCGCAGGTGACGATGGGGCAGTCGCCGCTTAGCAAGACCGAACAGCAGGCAATCGCCGACTCAACGGCCGATATGTTCCTCGCGCGCTATGCGTGAATGAATGCCGATCCGCTTGAAGATGCGTTTCGGGCTGTCCTCGAACGGCGTCTTCAACTCTTCAGAACGGGCGCAAGTCATGCATGCGTGACGAGTATGCGTGGCCGTCTTTACCCTGAAATGCGAACTCCTAAGCAATATGATCGCCTGCGCGAGGATGCACGGGCAATCGCGCAGTGAGACAGATGGTCGTAGCGAGACGCATGTCGCGTGATCGTTGCCCGTTTTTTACATGGGATTGCAAGTTGTACCGGGACAGAAGACAGCCGCGTTTTATGACGCGTCTTGCGTTCGCATGCGGATCGTCGTTCTCGCTTGCAGTGACCGACGCCCGCACGATTTGTCAAAGCGGTTGCGCTTTGCCGACGACCAGAAGTGCGACGCTCCCGACCAGTGTGGAGATGATGATGGAACCAGTGCTGAGGAAGGTAATGACCGCCGTGTTGATCGCGGCGCTGGCAGGCGGCACCGTGGGGTGCAAGCGCTCGGGTTCGAACGATACGGCCGGAACCGCGGGCACGGGCGGCCCCGCTGCCATGAGCAGCGGCCCGGCGGCACCCATGGGCGGTGCATCGGCCGCAAGCCAGTAAGCCGGCGCCGCAAGCATTCGCCTCGCGATATCCCGGCATTTCGGTGCGACCTTTGTTAAGGCCGGCGTGTGCCCGATGGCGCGTCTCACCGCGCCGATGGCCACGCCGTCATGCATCCCCGGCAGGATCATAAGGCACGACGCGTTCGTGTTCGTCCGGCTGATTGCGCGCGACTATCGCTCTTGCTGCGACTGTGTCGTCCAGATTGAACGGCTGATGCGGCACGCCCGGAGGAATAAAAAGGAAGTCGCCGGCTTCGGTAATCACCGACTCGCGCAAGCCGGGACCGTAGCGTGTCTCGACTCGCCCTTCGAGCATGTAAATCGCCGTCTCAAAGTCGGCGTGATAATGCGGTTCCGCATGGCCGCCGGGCGGCACTATGACCATGTACATCGACAATCCAGCGGCTTGAGCCGTGCCTCGTGAAATGCCGACAAAATACGGCAAGCGCTGGCTTGTCGTGATCGCCTCGTCCGGGCGGACCCTGACGACCGTTCGCTGTGCGTCGTGCAAAACGTTTGACATGGCGGCTCCTTTGCAACAGCGGGAAGGTTCGTCGTTGTCCGCGTTGTGAAGCAAGTCTAGACGATAGATGCGCCGCTTTCGAACCTGGAGCGGAGCAGCAATCAAGTCGGCGATGCGCGTTTCTGCCTGCCGCGCGGCGTGGCTTTCGCACTCAGCATGTCCTTGTCTCGCGCCAACGCCTCGCGCAAACGCGGTACCGCGAAATCAATAAAACTGCGTGTTTTCAGCGGCAGTTTTCCTTGCCCCGTATGCATGATGCTCACTGGTATGGGCTCGGGTTCGAAGTCGCGCAGCACCAGCTTCAGCTTGCCTTCGTCGACGGCTCGCGCCGCCTGGTACGACAGCACGTTGGTCAAACCGACCCCGGCGATGGCGGCGTCGATAGCCGCCTCCGCCGTATTCACCGACAGCCGCGCATGAATCGGAACGGCTTCGCGTGTGCCTTGGCTTTTGGCGAAGTTCCACACGGCGCCCGAAGGCAGCGAATCGAAATTGACGCACGAAAAGCGCACGAGATCGGCGGGTGTTTCCGGCTCGCCCGCTTGCGCGAGGTAGTGCGGACTCGCGCAAACCACGCGGTTCACCGTGCCGACCTGCGTCGCGACCATGCTGCTGTCGGGAAGCTTGCCGATGCGCAGCGCGACCTCGATATGTTCGTCCAGCAGATGCAGGTTGCGGTCGGCGAGCACGAGCCGCACGGTTATCTCCGCAAACGTCGCGAGAAAGTCGCTGACGATGGGCAGCATATGCAGCCGCCCGAATACGATAGGCGCCGTCACGAC
The DNA here is from genome assembly GCF_904848585.1 of Paraburkholderia kirstenboschensis. Taxonomy (GTDB): domain Bacteria; phylum Pseudomonadota; class Gammaproteobacteria; order Burkholderiales; family Burkholderiaceae; genus Paraburkholderia; species Paraburkholderia kirstenboschensis. The sequence continues at coordinate 205,150 of NZ_CAJHCR010000005.1, read as the reverse complement.
AAGTTCGCCGCGCGGCGTGCTGTATTCGCCAGCTGCGGCGCTTTCCGCTTCGCTAACCTGCTCGAGAATCTGCTTGCACGCGGCGAGGTAGGCTACGCCCGCTTCGGTCAGCGTGAGCTTGCGCGTCGAGCGTACAAGGAGACGCGCGTTCAGATGCGTTTCCAGTTCCGCGACTTTGCGGCTGACGGTGGGCAGCGGCATATGCAGCTTGCGGCTCGCAGCGGAGAAACTGCCGGTTTCAGCCGCGGCTACCAGAATCGACATTGCTTCAAGACGGTCCATGAATGCGCGCGCTCATCGAGTATGAATCGATGGAAAATACCGGATTGCAGCGACTCCTGGAAGAGCGCGGACGCGTTTATGCGAAACGGGCTCGCGCTGTACTCGGGAAATGCTGGCGAGCGCTACAATCGTCATGACATATAGCGCTATAACGGAGACACAGCATGGCCAATCTTCAACCAATCAGCCGCTACCCGGTGCCCGATCCGAGCGAATGGCCCGACGACATCAGCGCACGCATTCTCGAAGTGCAGCAAAAAGCCGGGTTCGTGCCGAATGTATTCCTGACGCTTGCGCATCGGCCCGATGAGTTTCGTGCGTTCTTTGCGTATCACGATGCATTGATGCTGAAAGAAGGCGGCCTCACCAAAGGCGAACGCGAGATGATCGTGGTTGCCACCAGCGCGGTGAACGATTGCCTCTATTGTGTGGTCGCACACGGCGCGATTCTGCGCATCTACGAAAAGGCGCCTCTGCTCGCGGATCAGGTGGCCGTGAACCATCGCAAGGCGGACATCACCGCGCGGCAGAAAGCCATGCTCGACTTTGCGTTGAAGGTATGCCGCGAATCGGGCTGCATCGACGATGCCGACTTCCAGACGTTGCGAGAACATGGATTCGCGGACGAAGACATCTGGGACATTGCCGCGATTACAGCGTTTTTCGGCTTGTCGAACCGCATGGCGAATGTGATTTCCATGCGCCCCAACGACGAGTTCTATTTGATGGGGCGCGTGCCGAAAGCCGCTTCCGATTCACCGCAGAAATAAACCTCTCCCTGCTTATGCAGTACTCATGCGCTCGCCGGTTCTGAACGAAGTGCGGGCGTGCGTAGTGCGGTGTCGTCAATTGGAAAGTGCAGCAGTGCGGCGACAAGACCGCTCGCTACGGTCGCTTGCCACAGCAGAGAATACGAGCCCGTCAGGTCGAAGACCACGCCGCCCAGCCACGCGCCGAGAAACGATCCGATCTGGTGGCTCAGAAAGCAGACACCGAACAGACTCCCGAGATGGCGCGTACCGAATACTTTCGCAACGAGGCCGCTCGTCAGCGGAACGGTGCCGAGCCAGGTGAGGCCCATGACGGCCGCAAATACCACTACCGTCAGGGCACTTTTCGGTAGCAGAAAGAATGCGCCGATCGTCACGCTGCGAATCAGGTATAGCCAGCCAAGCACGTAATGCTGCCGGAACCGGCCGCCTAACCAGCCGCACGCCCAACTGCCGATCATGTTGAACAAGCCGATCAATGCAAGAGCGGTCGCGCCGAGTCCGATGGGCATATGGCATAGCGACAGATAGCCTGGCAAATGCGTGGCGATGAACGCAAGTTGAAATCCACAGGTAAAGAAGCCGAGTGTGAGCAACCGGTATCCGCGATGCTGGGCGGCTTGAGCAAGCACGCTGCGTAGCGGCGCGAGCGGCGGCTCAGAAAGCGGTGCTCCGGTTCGTGCGCGCCGGTCCAATACGATGCCGAGCGGGGCAACCATCAGCATCAGGAAAGCCAGCACGAATAGCGACGTGGCAATGCCCGCGTTGAGCCTGATGCCCTGAACGAGCGGGACCATCAGTACCTGCCCGGCGGACCCTCCCGCGCTGACTAGGCCCATTGCCATGCTGCGTTTTTCCGCCGATGCCACGCGGCCGACCGCCGGCAACACGACGCCGAATGTGGTGCAACTTACGCCGATGCCCACCAGCAGGCCCATGCCGACGATCAACATCGGCCCGCTCGGCGCGACGGCCGCGAGGCCGAGGCCCGCCGCGAAAGTCGTCGCGCCGAATGCGACCACCGGCGCGGAACCGTAGCGGTCCGCAGCTGCGCCCGCGAACGGTTGCGCGAAGCCCCACACCAGATTGTGCAGCGCAATTGCGAACGCGATGAGCGTGACGGGCAAACCTCGATCGAAAGAAAACGGCCCTATGAATAGCCCGAACGTTTGCCGGATTCCCATTGCCGCGCTGAGAACGAGCGCGGCGGCGAGAATGACGAGCGTCGTGTGATTGAACGCGGGCGCAAAGCGTTTGCTGTTGGCAGTCGACATGGTTCTGATCTCCTTCGACACAATGGTCGCAGCGAGCATCGGAAGCCGCAAAAGAAAAGTTTTTGACGACAGGTGAGCGCCGCTCACCTGTGCGATCGGTAGCGGGTTGAACGACCCGGAAGCCGAGTAAAAGCTTGTGTGCGCCAATCGGCGAGATCAGGCGAGTATCAATAGCCTCTATTGCGGTGCGTGCGCGCCAACGCTTGAGTCGCACGAAAACTGCCCGGCCTCTGCGAGCATCCATTGCCTGAAGTCGAGTAGTTCCGGCCGACGTTGCGCGTCCTCCGCGCTAACGAGCCAGTAGGCAGTGGACGAAGCGATCGTACTGGAAGCCGCTTCGACGAGCGCGCCGCTCGCGAGGTCGCGATCCACCAATGGCCTGCGACCGAGCGCAACGCCGAGGCCCATGCTTGCAGCTTCGAAGGCGAGCTGGATCGTGTCGACACGAAAGCCTTCGCTGGGATCGACTCCTTCCATGCCGGTGGCTTCGAGCCACGCCTGCCAGTCTTCGCTCGCGGCATTCACGTGAATCAACGTGGCCTTGCGCAATAGCGGCGTGCCGTGCGTATCACGCAGCGACTCCAGATAGGCGGGGCTGCATACAGGGACGAGTTGTTCTCCAAAGAGCCGCGCCCACGCAGTGCCGGCGACAGGCGCACGGCTCATGCGGACCGCGAAATCGAATCCGTCCACCGGAAAGCCCACCTGGCGGTGCGATGTATCGACAGTCACATTCACATGTGGCCAGCGCGCCCTGAAATTCTGCAGGCGTGGCAACAGCCAGCGGGACGCAAACGTCGGGGCGCAACTCAGGGCAATGGGGCGGTTCGCGCGATGGTTCGGCAGACGCTGCGTGCCGATAGCAATCAGCGAAAATGCCTCTGAAACGTATGACAGATAGTCCGCGCCGCTGGCAGTGAGCGAAATACCGCGAGGCTCGCGCACGAAGAGTTCAACGCCTAGCATCTGCTCCAGACCGACGATTCCGTGACTGACCGCACTCGGCGTAACATTCAGTTCGGCGGCGGCGAGCTTGAAACTTTGATGTCTGCCGGCTGCTTCGAAAAAGCGAAGCGCAGGCAAAGGCGGTAGACGAAGCGGCATGTTGCATCTCCCCAGGCGGCGCAGCGCGCGCGGGGCCACGTGGCTGCTGTTTCGCGACAGCATACCGCGTCGCGCCGGTCATAACGCGTGGTTTCCGTTGCAGTGCGCAAAGGCCTGGGCAGACGGAGTGCGGAAAATGTTCTCGCGCCGCTGTCGATTCGCCGCGGCCTAGATCGTCGTGTATGTATGTGGGTGGCGGGGCGCAGAGCGCGCGCTACGCACTAGTCCTTTTCCTCGACAGGGAGATTGCACATGACTGAATCGAACGAAGCAGCACCGGCCCTGAAGCCGGCCCGCGAACTTGCGGACTCGCCGCGGCGCTTTCCCGGCGAAAGCGCCGAGTATCGCCGCGCGCGCAATGATCTGCTCGCTGAAGAAATAGAACTGCGCCGCCATATCGAACGCGTTGCCGCGCAGCGTCGCGCGCTGCCGCCTGGTGGCATCGTACCGGAAGACTACCGTTTTGAAGGTGAGAGCGGCCCCGTCACGCTTTCCGAAATGTTCGTCAGGCAGGATACGCTCGTCACGTATAACTGGATGTTCGGTCCCAGGCGCGAGCGGTCTTGCCCGATGTGCACGTCGCTCCTGAGCGCCTACGACGGCGAAATGCCCGACATGCTGCAGCGTGTGGCGTTCGCAGTGATCGGCCGCTCGCCGATAGAGAAGCTCGTCGCCTTCGCCAAAGAGCGGGGCTGGCGCCATTTGCAGTTGTATTCGTCGGCGGACAATACGTTCAATCGCGACTATGCAGGCGAAGATCCGGATGGCGACGACGTTCCCGCGTTCAACGTTTTCACGCGATCCGGCGGTACGGTACGGCACTTCTGGGCAGAAGAGATGGGTCCGTGGACCGCCGACCCCGGCCAGGATCCGCGCGGCGCGCCCGACGTGATGCCTCTGTGGACCGTGCTGGACATGACGCCCGACGGTCGTGGCAGCGACTGGTATCCGAAACTCGAGTACAACGCAGCGCCGCGTTAGCGCTGCTTGCGCGGCGCCTCTTTGCGGCCGTTGTGATCACCGGGGCGCGTCTTCCATGCGGCTTTGCTCCTGCGCTGCCTGCAAATAGCTCGAGACGGCGCCCGAACGCATGGGCCGGCTGAACAGGTAGCCTTGCACCGCGCGAGCGCCCAGTGCCTTGACTACTTCCGCCTGCGACGACGTTTCGAGTCCTTCGACCACGCATTCGAGCCCGAGGTTCTTGCACAGGTCGAGCACCGATTTGACAATCTTCTTCGATGCGCTGTTCGAATCCACGTCGGTCATGAAACTGCGGTCGATCTTGATCGAATCGAACGGCAGACGGTGCACGTAACTGAGGCTCGAATAACCGGTGCCGAAGTCGTCGAGAGAAACGCGGCAGCCGGCCTGCTTGATCATCGTGAGGGCCGAGCGCGCTTGCTCGAAATCGCGAGTGAGCGCAGTTTCGGTGATCTCGAACGACACGCGATGTGGCGGCACGCCGCTCGCCGCGACAATGTCGATCAGGCGGCGGGCGCGCGCGGACGTCGAAATGTCGATTGCGGAGAGATTGAACGACAGATAGAGCTCGCTCGGCCAATGCGGCACTTCGGCGAGCGCCTTGTGTAAGAGCACTTCGGTTATGCGCAGAATGATTTCGGTCCGTTCAGCGATCCGGATGAACTCCTCCGGCTTCACGGCGCCGAGCCTCGGGTTGTGCCACCGCCCGAGTGCTTCGAGACCGATCGTTCGCATGGTGACGACATCGGAAATCGGTTGAAACTCCAGAAAGAGTTCCGATTCCAGTTCGGCGTGCCGCAACTCCTGCGTGACGAGGCTCGAACGTCGAATGCGTGTTTCGTGCTCGGTCGAGAAGATCACCGCCGTGCCGCGCCGGCTCTCCTTGCCGACGTAGAGCGCCGCGTCCGCGCGCTCGAATACTTGCGTAACGGTTGTGCCCGCATCCGGGAACGCTGCCCAGCCAATCGTGCCCGACAGTTCCGCAATATTGCCTGCCACCTGATACGGTTGACTCAGCGAGTCGCAAATGCGCTGGCCCAGTTCGAATAGCGTCTCGTTCGACTGCGTGTGCTGGGCGAGCACGCCGAATTCGTCGCCGCCGAGCCGCGCGAAGAAAATGCCGGGCTCGGCCAGCGCGAGCAGCCGCAAGCCGACTTCCTGCAACACGAGGTCGCCGCTTGCATGGCCGTAAATGTCGTTGACCTGTTTGAAGCCGTCGAGATCGATGAGGCCGACATTGAATCCGCCGCCGGTGGCAAGCGCCTGTTCGGACAGCGCCCGCAGCGACGCGAAGAAGCTGCGGCGGTTGGGCAGGTCGGTCAGGCTGTCGATGCTCGCGAGGCGAAAATTTTCGTCGCTGAGCCTTTGGGTTTTCTCCTGGCTTGCCTGCAATTCGCGCTGCGCATACACGACGCCGGAGAACGTCCGGTGATACAGCTCGATGATGAAAGCCAGCGCGAGTCCGACGAGCGTCATGTCGATCGCCATCGCGATGAACACCGGCGACCCCGTAAAGACGAGGAACGTCGAAAAACTTAGGATCACTATGGACAGAAGCAGCAATGCGGCCACGCGCAGGTGCATCAGGCAGAACACGCAGCCGACCACGGTAGTCGCCATGTAGAACGCAACCTGCGCCTGTTCGTACGCGGTGCCGTACGGCAGCAGCATCAGCGACCAGGTGGTGAAGGCAATGCCGAACGTGCTGGAGAGCCAGACGAGCTTGCGCGCCTCGTGCACGGCCTTATCTTGCGTCAACACGCGATGCCGGGCGCGCCACCACCGTATGCATCGCACGACGCATAACGTGCACAGCGCGCCCGGCGCGTAAATCGAAAGCCATGCCGGCGCACTGTGCAGGTGCGTGACCGTGACCGCCAGCGTGTTGACGAACAGGATGAAGTAAAGAAGCGGAATCTGGCGGCCCACCGCCTGGAACTGCGAACGCACAAGATCGGGGTCTCTTTCCGCCCCGGACAACGCTTGCCTCAATCTGGCTATTCCAACCATTCCTGTCCCTTAACGTTTGCGCCGCATACGCAGCCTGGTATATCGGCATATGCCGATCAGACCTTGAGTGCGTTAGATGGTTGTCTTGCATTGGCCGTGGTCCGGTAATTAACACCTGCCGAACGGTCGGTGGCAATGCGCTCCTAGGTCTTGATGGGTAACTTTGACCTTCGGGCGGCCTTCAAAGCTTGGGGCAGGACAGCACGCGCAATGGGCCAAGTGTCGTGCCCGGTTCGCCGTGCACGGCCTGGCTGCCTTGGGCAGGAGTGGATATGAGGCGCACTGCATTGTCGCCGGCATTCGCCAGCACATAATTTTCGGCGCTGTTTTCGGGCTGCCAGTAAGCGCGAAACACGCCGTTCTCGCCGAATACAAGCAGCTTGCCGTGCACCGTTTTCGCGCCGCTAATCAGGTCGACGGGTTCACCGTCGCGCACCTGGAACGCCTGGAGTGCGGTGGAATTCGTCGTTCCCGCTAGCGTCGCGCAGGCGTTTTCATCGGCCGAGGCGGTCGTGCAAGAGAGCGCGCCGACGAGCGCACATGTTGCTATATGGCGAATATTCATCTTTTTCTTTCTCCCAATTGCTGATTCAAACTCGCGCGGCGCTGGCCGAACGACGGTAGCCGGTCGAGCAGTCTGACAGAGCAAAAATTTGTCCACGACCCTTTTGGCTCGCGCTAAAGCACTGAAATTGCAACGGATTGTGATACGCGAGCTATGGCGGTCAAGCGGGAGATACACGTAAGCACGCGATTCTTAGGGCACTTTGCCGAACAAAATCGTCAAATCGGCTGTGGGCGGGTGATACAAGGCTTACACGCAGGGTTTGCGCGAAAGCGCGCCTATGCGTTAGTGTGTCGGTCCCGGCGCGACAGATGTAGCGCCGGTTCCATGATTACCATACGGGAAGTGCTATGAACAAACAGGAACTGATTGATGCAGTCGCCGCAGCAACGGGCGAAAGCAAAGCGGCCACCGGCCAAACCATCGACGCTATCGTTGAAGCGGTGACCAAAGCCGTTGTTGGTGGCGATACGGTGCAACTGGTCGGTTTCGGTTCTTTCTCGACCGGCGCGCGCGCAGCACGCGTGGGCCGCAATCCGTCGACGGGTGCCGAGATCCAGATCGCCGCAGCCAAGACGGTGAAGTTCACCGCAGGCAAGGCGTTCAAGGAAGCCGTCAACGCGTCGTAATGCAACGCGCTTCACGCCGGAGCATCCGCAATGCGCTGTCATGGCGCGGCGCGAGCGATGCCTCGGGTGTGAGGAATCACGCGCTGCCCAGCCCCGGTAGGACGAATCCATCGGCGGATGGCGCGGCGCGTGTGCCGGCTTGGCTTGCCTCGCAGTCGTATTGAGCGTGTCCGCGATCAGCCCGCGCGGCGTTTGCGGGTCGCGTCGGCAAGTGTCTCGAGCACGGGTTCCGTTTGCGCCCAGCTTACGCAAGCATCCGTAATCGACACGCCGTAACGCAGCGGCTCTCCGGCCTTCAGATCCTGACGGCCTTCTTCCAGATGACTTTCAAGCATGACGCCGATAATGCGGCGCTCCTGCGCGGAAAGTTGTTGCGCTACATCCTGCACCACATCCAGTTGACGCAAATGCGATTTGCCCGAGTTCGCATGCGAGCAGTCGATCATCACCTGTTCGCGCAGACCCGCTGATTTGAGCGCGGCACAGCTCGCGGCGACCGATGCGCTGTCGTAATTCGGTCCCTTCTTGCCGCCGCGCAGAATCACATGGGCGTCGTCGTTGCCGCGCGTTTCGAAGATGGCCGCCATGCCCATCTTGGTCATGCCCATGAATGCGTGGCTGGCGCGCGCGGCCACGATCGCGTCAGCGGCGATCTGTACGCCGCCGTCTGTGCCGTTCTTGAAACCGATCGGACAGCTGAGCCCCGAAGCCAGTTGACGATGACTCTGGCTTTCCGTTGTGCGCGCACCGATTGCGCCCCACGCGATCAGATCGGCGATGTACTGCGGACTCAGCAGATCGAGGAATTCGGTGGCAGTAGGCAAGCCCAGGCCGTTGATGTCGAGCAGCAATTGCCGCGCGAGACGCAGGCCTTCGTTGATACGGAAACTGCCGTCCAGACGCGGATCGTTGATATAGCCCTTCCAGCCCACCGTGGTGCGCGGCTTTTCGAAGTACACGCGCATGATGATCAGCAGCTCGTCTTTGTACGCATCGGCCGCGGCCTTCAGCTTATGTGCGTATTCGATCGCCTGGTCATGGTCATGGATCGAGCAGGGCCCGACGATCATCACGAGCCGGTCGTCGCGTTCGTGCAGGACGTCGGCGATTTCCGCGCGTGTCTTTTCAACGAGCGATTGCACCGTGGCGGGCACGGGCAATTCGTCCTGCAATAGAGCAGGGGAAATCAGCGGGCGGACCGCGCCGATGCGAACGTCGTCGATGCGCGTAGTGTCCTGCGTGGCGTCGGCCGAGCCGACTTCCCGGTCGTGCAGAGGATTGTCGATGGCGCTCAAGGTATTCTCCCGGACTTTCGATGTGAGTTGGCCTCGCGGCCTTGAATGTGGGTGTCGTTGCGTGTGGTTCGCTGCCGGGATTATGACACTCGCATGCCGCCGCCGAAACGGCGCCGGTCAAAGCCGCTCGATCAACGCCATTGCAGCGGCCGGATTGCGTTCCTTGAAGCCGCTGATTACGTAGAGGTAAACATCGCGCGCGGCTGCTTTTGCGGGCGGTTCCGCGCACGTTTCCAGGTCGCCGGGCGTCGTGCCCGCAGCCAGTTGGCGCGCGCGATCGACCCATGCGTCGATCGCTTTCGTCGCGTAACCCTTGGCCTGTTTATCCGTCGTGCCCATAATGCGCGCGTAGACGAACGGCGCGGTGATGTCGGCGATTTGCGGGTAGTCGCTGTCGCCGGCCAGCACGACTGCGACCTTGTATTTGCGTGCTAGTGCGATGAATTCCGGTGTCTTGAAGCTGTCGTTGCGCACTTCGATTGCATGCCTAAGCTTTATACCTTCGATGCTCGCCGGCAGCAGTTTCAGAAAGGCCTCGAAGTCTTCGCTGTCGAACTTCTTGGTCGGCGCGAACTGCCAGTTGATGGGGCCGAGCTTCTGTTTGAGCAGCAACACGCCGCTTGCAAAGAAACGTTCGATGGTCTCGCCGGCCTCCGCGAGTACTTTACGGTTGGTCGAGTAGCGCGGCGCCTTCAGCGAAAAGACGAAGTCGTCTGGCGTTTCCTGATACCACTTTTCATAGCTCGCCGGCTTTTGCAAACCGTAAAAGGTGCCGTTGATTTCGATTGAACTGAGATGCCGGCTCGCGTACTCGAGTTCGCGGCTTTGCGTGAGATCTTCTGGGTAGAACGTGCCGCGCCACGGTGCATAGGTCCAACCTCCTATGCCGATCCTGATGTTGCTGGACTTCGCGGCTTTCGTGGTCTTTGCGCTCGTTGAAGATTTTGCGGCTTTCGCGGGCTTGAGATCTGCCACCTGGTGTTCTCCTTTTGGCTGCGCTTTATCTACCATGAGACCGGTAGATTAGCGTTTTTTTCGCCGCCAGACAGAACTCGCGAGAACAGGAATCAGTGGAAAAGAAAAACGCCAGACGCTATTCGCCGCTCGCCGGATCGGCGTTGCGCGCAGCGGCCTCACGCGTGGCTTCCTCGAAACGACGGTTCGCTTCGGCCACTTCCGCTCTGAACTGTTGCAATGCGTTCACCGCAAGGTCGGGAGGCGTCAACGCGGCCCACAGTACGTCGATCAACTGGTCCGCGGTTGCTTCGATGTCGGTATGCCGGTTCGCGAGCGTCGCGTCCCACAACACATGTTCCATTGGCCCGAACACCATGGAGCGCAATAAACGCAAAGGCATGTCCGCGCGAATCTGGCCGCTTTCCTGGCCTTGAGCCAATACGCGCATTAGCGGTGCGGTGTAGCGGCGCTGCAATTCGGTCAGCGCCTCGCTCAACTCGTGGTGACGCGCGCGTCCTTCCGACAACACCAGCGCGCAAAGGTCGGTGCCGTTCACGAGCATCAGCCGCAAATGCGTCCGCACGATAAACGCGAATTGCTGGCGCACGGTGCCGTCGCGCGGCAGCCCGGATTCGATCGCGTCGATGATCTCGTCGTACCAGTCGCCGATAACCCGCGCGCACAACTCGCGCTTGCCGCGAAAATAGCTGAAGACGGTCGCCTCGGAAACGCCCAGGCGTTGAGCGATCTCCGCGGTCGTTGCGCGTTCATAGCCCTTTTCGGAGAACACGTCGCGGCCCGCCTGGAGAATCTCTTTCACCCGCTGCTGCGACTTGCGCCCGGCGGGCTGGCGGCGCGACGCGGGCAATTCGGCCTTCAGAGCAACCGTCATATGAGTGGAAGTCAAGTTTCTGGAAGGGTTCGAATGAAAAAACCCGATTGAACCGATGCTATCACAGCATCCGTGCCCATGAACCAATCGAATCGATTTCTGAGTCGCACTCAGAAATACCTATTGACGCTTACGTAAATCTAGCGTGAAATTCGCCTTGAACGTCGCGCGCCTCGGGTACGGTGAGAGACGCGGTCCATCTGGCCGCCGCCGTCCGCCCGGCCGCACTCGAATTCGCCGGCATCATTGTCCGGCCGCCAATGAACTCTGGAGACACCGCAATGAGCAACCTGCCCGGTTTGCAATTCCCGCTCGGCGAAGAAATCGAAATGCTGCGTGACAGCATCGCGGGATTCGCTGCGAAAGAAATCGCGCCGCGTGCGGCGGAAATCGATCGCACGGACCAGTTCCCGATGGACCTGTGGCGCAAATTTGGCGATCTCGGTGTGCTCGGCATGACGGTCTCGGAGGAATATGGCGGCGCCAACATGGGTTACACCGCGCATATGGTCGCGATGGAGGAGATCTCGCGCGCATCCGCTTCGGTCGGTCTCTCATACGGCGCGCATTCGAATCTGTGCGTGAACCAGATTCATCGCAACGGCACCGAGGCGCAAAAGCAGAAGTACTTGCCGAAACTCGTGTCGGGCGAACACGTCGGCGCGCTTGCAATGAGCGAGCCGAATGCGGGTTCGGACGTGGTCAGCATGAAGCTGCGCGCCGACAAGAAGGGCGACCACTATGTGCTCAACGGCACGAAGATGTGGATTACCAACGGCCCGGACTGCGACACGCTGGTCGTCTACGCGAAGACCGATGTCGAAGCGAATTCGCGTGGCATTACCGCGTTTATCGTTGAGAAAGGCATGAAGGGTTTCTCGGTTGCGCAGAAGCTCGACAAGCTCGGCATGCGCGGCTCGCACACGGGCGAGCTCGTGTTCCAGGACGTGGAAGTGCCGCAGGAGAACATTCTCGGGCAATTGAACGGCGGCGTTAAAGTACTGATGAGCGGCCTCGACTACGAGCGCGCGGTGCTCGCTGGCGGCCCCACCGGCATCATGGTCGCGGTGATGGACGCGGTAGTGCCGTACATTCACGACCGCAAGCAGTTCGGTCAGTCCATCGGCGAATTCCAGCTGATTCAAGGCAAGGTTGCCGATCTCTACACCACATTGCAGGCATGCCGCGCGTATCTCTACGCGGTCGGCCGTCAACTCGACACGCTCGGCACCGGGCATGTGCGCCAGGTCCGCAAGGATTGCGCGGGCGTGATTCTGTACACGGCCGAAAAGGCTACATGGATGGCGGGCGAAGCGATCCAGATTCTCGGCGGCAACGGCTATATCAACGAATATCCGGTCGGGCGCTTGTGGCGCGATGCGAAGCTGTATGAAATCGGCGCGGGCACGAGCGAAATCCGCCGCATGCTGATTGGCCGCGAGCTGTTTGCCGAGACTGCGTAAGCGCTCACGCGCCAACTTCCAAACAAGCGGCATGGGATCGCAGTGAGCGCTAAAGCGCCGACTCCGATTCTCCGATCGACACAGGAGAAGCCACGCAATGCCGATCATCGAATCCAAGCTGAACCCGCGCTCCGACGACTTCCGCGCGAACGCGGCGGCGCTCGAAGCGCTGGTCGCCGATCTTCGTGCGAAGGTCGAACAGCTCGCGCTGGGCGGCGGGCAGGCAGCACGCGAAAAACACACCGGGCGCGGCAAATTGCTGCCGCGCGAGCGCATCGAGAAGCTGCTCGATCCGGGCACGCCGTTTCTCGAGTTCTCGCAACTCGCAGCCTACGGCATGTATAACGACGACGCGCCGGGCGCGGGCGTGATCACCGGTATCGGACGGATCGCGGGCCACGAGTGCGTGATCGTCTGCAACGATGCGACGGTCAAAGGCGGCACGTACTATCCGGTCACGGTCAAGAAGCACGTGCGCGCGCAGGAAATCGCCGCGGAAAACCACTTGCCGTGCGTGTATCTCGTCGATTCGGGCGGCGCGAATCTGCCGAATCAGGACGACGTATTTCCCGACCGCGACCACTTTGGCCGCATCTTCTACAACCAGGCGAATCTGTCTGCAGCGGGTATTCCGCAGATTGCCGTCGTAATGGGCTCATGCACCGCCGGCGGCGCCTATGTGCCGGCCATGAGCGATGAATCGATCATCGTGAAGAATCAGGGGACCATCTTTCTCGGCGGTCCGCCGCTCGTGAAGGCCGCAACCGGCGAAGTGGTCAGCGCGGAAGACCTCGGCGGCGGCGACGTGCATACGCGTCTGTCGGGCGTGGTCGATCACCTCGCGCAGAACGACGCGCATGCATTGGCGATTGCGCGCAGCATCGTCGGCAACCTGAACCGCACGAAGCATGTGGCGCTCATGTTGCAGGAGCCGAAGCCGCCGCGCTACGACGTGAAGAGCATGTACGGCGTGATTCCGGTGGATACGAGAAAGCCGTTCGATATTCGCGAGGTGATCGCGCGCATCGTCGACGACTCCGCATTCGACGAATTCAAGGCACGCTACGGCACCACGCTTGTGTGCGGCTTCGCGCATATCTGGGGGCATCCGGTCGGCATCATTGCAAACAACGGCATTCTGTTTTCGGAGTCTGCGCTGAAGGGCACGCACTTTATCGAACTGTGCTGCCAGCGCAAGATCCCGCTCGTGTTTCTGCAGAACATCACGGGCTTCATGGTGGGCCGCAAGTACGAGAACGAAGGCATCGCACGTAACGGCGCAAAGATGGTAACGGCGGTGGCCACGGCGAAGGTGCCGAAGTTCACGGTGATCATCGGCGGCTCTTTCGGCGCGGGCAATTACGGCATGTGCGGCCGCGCGTTCTCGCCGCGTTTTCTGTGGATGTGGCCGAACGCGCGCATTTCGGTGATGGGCGGCGAACAGGCAGCGTCGGTCCTGGCCACGGTCAGGCGCGACGGTATTGAAAGCAGAGGCGGTTCATGGAGCGCCGACGAAGAAGAGGCCTTCAAACAGCCGATTCGCGAGCAATACGAGCATCAGGGCCATCCGTACTATGCGAGCGCACGTCTGTGGGACGACGGCGTTATCGATCCGGCGCAGACACGCGACGTACTCGGTCTCGGTCTGTCGGCAGCGATGAATGCGCCGATCGAAGATACGCGCTTCGGCGTGTTTCGGATGTGACGCAGCATCACGCATGGGAGCCGCCACGATGCACTATGAAACACTGAATGTCGAATTCGCCGGGCACGTTGCAACCGTTACGCTGAATCGCCCGGATGTGCGCAACGCGTTCAATGAAACGATGATCGCGGAACTCACATCGGCCTTCACGGCATTGAACATACGCGACGACGTGCGCGCGGTCGTGCTGGCCGCGAACGGCAAGGCTTTTTGCGCGGGCGCCGATCTGAACTGGATGAAGAAGATGGCCGCCTACTCCGACGAGGAGAACCGCGCCGACGCGATGCTGCTCGCGAACATGCTGTCGTCCATCTATCGCTGCAGCAAGCCGGTGATCGCTCGCGTGAACGGCGACGCATACGCGGGCGGCATGGGACTCATCTCGGCATGCGACATCGTGGTGGCGGTGGAAAATGCGCGCTTCTGTCTGTCGGAGGCGCGTCTCGGTCTGATTCCGGCGACTATCGCGCCGTACGTGGTTCGCGCGTTGGGTGAGCAGGCGTCGCGCCGCTATTTCATCACCGCCGAGCAGTTCGACTGTGCGACGGCGCTGCGCCTTGGGTTCGTCGGCGAAGCGGTCAGCGCCGGGCAATTGGATGCCACCGTGCAGCAGATCGCGCAAACGCTGTGCGCGAACGGTCCGCAAGCGGTGCGCAATTGCAAGCAGCTCGTGCAGGACATGGCGGGCCGCGAGTTGAACGATGCATTGATCGAAGATACGGCCGCGCGTATCGCGCGCACGCGTGCCGGCGCGGAAGGCCGCGAAGGCGTCGCATCGTTCCTTGAAAAGCGCACGCCGGCCTGGCGTGATTGAAGCGCGGCTCACTGACATTCCGAGGCGCTCGCAGGCCTTCACCAGAAGAATATCCCGAGATCGAGACAACTCATGTTCAACAAGATCCTGATTGCCAACCGGGGCGAAATTGCGTGCCGCGTCGCGGCAACCTGCAAGCGGCTCGGCATTGCAAGTGTGGCTGTTTATTCAGACGCGGACGCCGATGCAAAGCACGTGAGCGCTTGCGATGAAGCCGTACATATCGGCGGAGCGACCGCGGCGGAAAGCTATCTGCGCGTGGCGCGCATTATCGAGGCGGCGCGCGCAACCGGCGCACAGGCCGTGCATCCCGGCTATGGCTTCCTGTCGGAGAACGAAGACTTCGCGCATGCATGCGAAGCCGCCGGCATCGTGTTCATTGGACCGCCGGTTGAAGCGATCGCGGCAATGGGCTCGAAAGCCGCAGCCAAGGCGTTGATGCACGCGGCGGCGGTGCCGCTCGTTCCCGGTTATCACGGGGATGATCAGAACCCCGAACTATTGCATCGCGAGGCGGATGCGATCGGCTATCCGGTGCTTCTGAAAGCCAGCGCGGGCGGTGGCGGCAAGGGCATGCGTGTGGTCGAGCGCAGCGAAGACTTCCTCGCGGCGCTCGCTTCGTGCAAGCGCGAGGCGGCGAGCAGCTTCGGCAACGATCGAGTGCTGATCGAAAAGTATCTGACGCGGCCGCGTCACGTCGAAGTGCAGGTCTTCGCGGATCGTCACGGCGGCGCGGTTTATCTGTTTGACCGTGACTGCTCGGTGCAGCGGCGTCATCAGAAGGTACTGGAAGAAGCGCCCGCGCCGGGATTGTCCGCGGAAATCAAGCGCGAAATGGGTGAGGCCGCAGTGGCCGCCGCGCGCGCGGTGAACTACGTCGGTGCAGGTACCGTTGAATTCATCATGACGGCCACGGGCGATTTCTATTTCATGGAGATGAACACGCGCTTGCAGGTCGAGCACCCGGTCACGGAAATGATCACGGGTCAGGACCTGGTGGAATGGCAACTGCGTGTGGCCGCGGGCCAACCGCTGCCTCTCACGCAGGATCAGTTGAAGATAGACGGCCACGCAATCGAGGCGCGCATTTACGCCGAACATCCGGCGCGCGGGTTCCTGCCTTCGACCGGCACGCTCAAGCATTTGCGCATGCCTGAAGGCGTGGAATTCGCGATCCATGCGGCCGCGGGCGAGGGTCGCAAGGCGCCCGTGCGCATCGACAGCGGCGTGCGCGAGGGCGACACCATCACGCCGTTCTACGATCCGATGATCGCGAAGCTGATCGTACACGGCGCGACGCGAGAGGAAGCGCTCGCGCGAATGAGCCGTGCGCTGCACGCGTGCGAGGTGGTCGGTCCGCACACGAATGTCGAGTTTTTGCAGCGCATTGTCGAGAGCGAGCCGTTCGTAACGGGCGATCTCGATACGGGCCTGATCGAGCGGCATCACGAGGCGTTGTTCGCCCCTGTAAAGAAGCCGTTCAAGGAAGCGCTCGCGCTCGCGTGCGCCGCGCTGCTCACGCGCGAAGGCGGCACCGCGCACGGCGCGTCGCCGTGGGACGCGTTATCGCACTGGCGCCTGAACGGCGGCTTTACGCAAACGCTAGGCTGGCTCGCCATCGAAAACAGCGGGGAAAGCGGCAACGCGTTCACAGTCGCTTTTGCACGCGACGGCGCGACACAAACGCTCGAACACGACGGCGTGCGCGAAGCTTTCTCATGGTCCAGCGGCGCGGGCTTGCACGAATACCGCGCGACGATAGGCGATGCGCGCGCCACGGGTCGTGTGTTTATCGACGGCGATACGTTCCATGTGTTCTGTCTCGGTCACGCGCTGGCGTTCGAGTGGCAGAACCTGCTCGCACATGCCGCGGATGCCGAACATGGCGAAGGCCGCTTGACCGCGCCGATGCCCGGCAAGGTCATCGCGGTGCTGGTGGAGCCGGGCGCGGTGGTGGAGAAAGGCACGCCGCTCATCGTGATGGAAGCGATGAAGATGGAGCACACGATCGGTGCACCGGCAGCGGGCACAGTGTCCGAGGTGCTGTATGCGGTAGGCGATCAGGTCGCCGACGGTGCGCAGCTTCTGGTGCTGGACGTGCAATAAGCGCGATCTTTCCGGCCGCGCAGAAGAAGCACGAAGCCTCAGCCGAGGCGCGTGTATCCCGCCGCGCGCGCCTCGTTTTCCAGTTGCTCAATGCGTTCGTAGTCGTCGAGCGGCAGCGTGGAAAAGCCCTGCAAACGCAGGCGTCTTGCGCGGTCGGGACGCAGTGCGAGCGCTTCGTTAAGCGCCTCGCGCAGCGCTTCCACCGTCGCGGCGGGCACCGTGTCCGACGCAATGAGAGGCAGACCCGGCGAGGCCGCCGTCATGCCGATGCGCCTGACCCGCCGTGCGAGTTCCGGCATTTCATCGCAGACAAAAGCGAACGTCACACAATCTATCGCGGCGACGTCCGCGCGATTCTCCGCGACGGCCCGTAGCGAGCCGACATGCGAACCGGTACGCACCGCAGCGCGGAAGAACGCACCTTCATGGGAATGCGGCGCGACCGCGTGACGTAGCGCATTCATGCCGCTATTCGAATCGTCCTGGTTGTAGGCGACGCGTGCACCGCGGCACGACGCGAGCGTGTCGAACGGCGCATCCGCGCGCGTGACGAGCACGCTCGCGTAGTGCGCGCCTTCGCAACCAGGCGCGTCGAAGCGCGGCGTGGCGATCAACTGCACCTGTTCGCGCAAGCCGTGCATCAACGGATAGCCGCAGGTTTGCGACATCAGCAGATTGGGCCGACGCCAGAAGCCGTGCAATTCTTCGTCGGGCTCGACGATGCGGCACGCGGGCTTGACCATGCGCAGCACGTCGGAGAGCCACCCGCGCCACTCGGTTTCGAGCGACGGCGTGACGTTGTACATCGGCAGGGCGGCGATCCAGGTCATGACACGGGTCTTGCATACCTATTTGGCTGACTAATGCATGATCATACGGAATTCGTCGACACCCAGCCGCACGGGTTCGCTCGGCGTGAACGTCCACCTTTTCGCGGCCACGGTGAGAATCTCGCGTTGCGCGCCTTCGAATGCGAGCAGTAGGTCCCTTTTTCGCGCGCTTGCCGCGCCGCAATAGGCGATCAAGGCATCCGCGCTCACTTCGAAAATCTGCGCCCGGTCGTCGCAGCACACCCTGAACGCGACCGTCGCGCACTCCGTGACACAGGGCCGGAATCCTTCATCCACATAAACCGACATGGCGACCTCCTTTCGCGCGCGCGCCTGAGTTGTCAGGATGACAAGCTGTAAGCCGCCGGTATGTGGGAGAGCCAGCATTCGCGGTGAAATCGGCCAGCCGCGGCGACACGTGCGCTGCTGAGGTCGTCTTTTGCGGCGCGCAACGTTTGGTAACCGGTGCGATTTTTCTCCCCGCTGTTCGAGCGTTCGCCCGGTGGCGGGCTGGCTACACTCGCCTCATTCAGATCTATCGGGACGAGGACAGAGAGGATGAATACCAGGCAGTCAAGCGAAGCGGGACGACGCGGAATACGGCAACTCGTGCTGGCTACCGCCATCGGGATGGTCTTCACTCTGCAAGGATGCGCGACTTCGCTGGAGACGTTCGGACTGGGCGCGGGCGTCGGAATTGTCGGCGCGTTCAGTCTGCTGGGTTGCGCAATAGGCTGCCATTAACGCAGCCGAAGTAGACCGGTTCAATAAGTCGACCCGTTTGAAGCATATGAAACGGGAAGGAAAATTAATTAATTGAAATAAAGGCGGTGCGCTGGTTAAGCGGAGAAAGATTAAGAAAGTGAATCTGCTTTACGATGGATTGACTTCGCCCGATTCGCTCATTAGATTACGCAACGTTCGGTTCTTTTCTCTAAGTCTCCACGCAGGGAAGGCCGTTGTGCCGGACTCGGGGCTATGTGTTCTCACATAGCCCTCAATTATTTGCGCATTAATTGGTAATGCTAATGGCGTGGTAATTTTAAAACACCTTTATTGAATTTTTATTTAGTCGATGTATGCTGCGCGTCCGTAATGCTTTTCTGGAACGTGAATAAAGGAACAAGGATGAAAAAGACAGCATTGACTTCGGCGTCTCTCGCATTGCTCGTCGCGGCGGGGTCCGCGCATGCACAGAACAGCGTGACGTTGTACGGCGTGATCGACGCGGGCATCGGCTATGTGCATAACGCCGATTCAGGCAGCAACCTCGCGGGCATGATCAACGGCAATCTGAGCGGCGACCGTTGGGGCCTGAAGGGGCAGGAAGAACTCGGCGGCGGTCTGAAGGCGATCTTCACGTTGGAAAACGGCTTTGACGTCGGTACGGGCAAGCTCGGTCAGGGCTCGCGCGAGTTCGGCCGCCAGGCATTTGTCGGGCTGACCGGCGCCACTTGGGGCACGGTGACCGCCGGCCGCCAGTACGATCCGATCGTGGACATGGTGCAGGGCGTCACGGCCGACAACTTCTTCGGCTCCGCGTTTGCAACGCCGGGCGACGTCGACAACAACGACAACAGCGCTCGCGTGTCGAACGCGGTCAAATACGTGTCGCCGAACTACGGCGGCCTGCAGTTCGAAGGCCTGTATGCATTCAGCGGCGTCGCGGGTCAGGCGGGCCAGGGGTATACGTACAGCGGCGCCGTGTCGTATTCGAACGGCCCGTTCTCGCTGGCCGGCGGCTATCTGCGCGCGACCAACGCATCGGCGACCGCCGGGCGCACGAGTTGGGCGAGCAGCACGACCGATTCGATCTTCGACAGCCACATCAACGACGGATACGTGTCGGCGAAGTCGATCAGCATCGCGCAGATCGGCGGCCAATACGTGGTAGGCCCCGTCACGCTGGGCGCTTCGTATAGCAACACGCAATTGAAGAGCGATGCCTCGTCCGCCTTCTCGGGCACTGAGAAGTACAACAGCGGCAAGGCCTTCGTTACCTATCAGGCGACCTCGGCACTCGTCGCGGGTGTGGGTTATGCGTACACCGCTGCATCGGGTGACACGTCGGCGCATTACCATCAGGTCAGCATTGGCGCGGACTACAACATCTCGAAGCGCACCGACTTCTACGCGGTCGCGGCCTACCAGCACGCGAACGGCACGCAGCGTCTCGCGGACGGCACGACCCAGGACGCGCAAGCTTCGATCGGCTCATATGGCTACAACGGCACCGATTCGCAAGCGCTCGCGATTGTCGGTATCCGTCACAAGTTCTAATGAGGCTGGTTCTGTTGTAGCGAGCGGCAAGCCGCTTCGGCGGCTCGTTGGCGACAAATCAATTGAAGACCCGGTCATCTCGCGGCCGGGTCTTTTGTGTTGCGCTGCGAAAGCGCGTGAGGCCATCCAGAACTAAGACCCGGCATCGGCACGCAAGCGCTCATCGCGCGACGTAAGCAGAGCGGGCAGTTGCGCAAAGGAATCGATCGTCGCGTCGCACTGCAACGACGCTGGGCCATCCGGCCCGCCATACCCATAGCTCACGATGAACACCGGCATACCGGCCGCTCGCGCCGCGCTTATGTCGACCGGTGAATCGCCGACCAGCACGCTGGACTCCACATCCACGTCCAGCAATCGGCAAGCGTGCCATAGCGGTTCGGGATGGGGCTTCATGCGCTCGATCGAATCGCCTGCAACCAGCAGGTCGAGATCATTCGCGAGCCCTGTCATCAGCAACAGTTGCGCGGCCAGCGCCTCCGGTTTGTTGGTAACGCATGCAAGCCGGTAGCCGAGCCGTCGAAGTTCTCGCAGACCCGCAGCGACGTGCGCGAACACATGGCCATAGTTGCCATTGGTCTGTTCATAGTGCCGATGAAAAATCGGCAACGCTTCGCTCATATCTACTTGCCGGTCCAGCGCCGCCGCTTCGAGCGTGCGTCGAACGAGGTTCGGAACACCTTTGCCGATAAAGCTGCTGACCGTGTCGAACGGCAACGGCGCCTGACCGAAGTCGGCGAGCATGCGGCTCACCGCTTCGACGATATCCGGCGCGGTGTGAACCATCGTGCCGTCGAGGTCGATCAGCACGGCACGCGTTCGCGTTAGCGCTTGCGGCGAGAAAACCGGCTGCTTGCTCATACGGCAGCGGCCTCGTTCAACGCATTGCGGTGCCAGCGGCGCAACGTGTCGAGATCCACCCATGCGGGCCACTGGCCTTTCGTTGTGGATGGGATCGGCGCATGCGGATCGCCGAGATGAGGCAACACGGCTAACGCTCCGTCGAAAGAATCCTGCGATGTGTACGCGGTCGGTGTCACGACAGTCGGTACGAGTGCCGCCCGCGCCGCCCGCAGACCGTTGGCGGAGTCCTCGAACGCTAAGCAATTTGCGCCTTGCAGGCCGAGTTGCCGAAGCACGTCGAGGTAGACATCGGGCGCAGGCTTCTTGGCCTGCGTGGTGCCCGCGTCGCAGATCGCAGCGAAACGGCTGCGCCATTCGGGGCCGAAAGGGCCCTGTAGAAGCGCGTCGAGATTCGCCGGCGTGGTGGTCGTTGCGATTGCCACGGGAATGGAGGCCTCGGCGGCTTCGTCGATCAGCCGCGCAATGCCGGGCCGCAACGGCAATCCGCCGTTGCGCACGCGTGCCGCGTAATGACGGGTCTTGATCGCGTGCACTGTGTCGATGACGCCGCTCACGCCCGAGCCTTCGGCTTCCTGCGGATCGGCGATGCGCCAGTAATGCAACAGACGCTCCTTGCCGCCCGCTACCCTGAGAAGACGCGCGTAGAGCGCTTCGTCCCAGTGCCAGTCGAGACCGGCTTCCGCGAATGCCGCATTGAACGCGTGCAAGTGCGCGCTTTCGGTATCGGCAAGTGTGCCGTCCACATCGAAGATCAAGGCTTGCATGAGCCAGTCCTCTTCATGTTTGCAGAGCGGCGTCATGCATGTCGCCGGTGTGCAGTCACGATAGCGGAGCGGGACGGTGAATTGAACTCAGAGTTTCTTTGGACCTCGATAACCGATCCTTTAACGATCCTCAGCGCCGCGGGCGTGCGGCATGAGCATAGGCAACGCGCTATTGCGTCACGCACGCGGCAGTTGCAGGCCGGTGACGAAGTACGCGTGAAGTCCATGCGCGAAGCGCTTGAGCCGGGTGACGATCGACTTGTTCGCGCGCGTCAGGCCGTTGTATCCGAGCACCGCGGGTATCGCGACAAAGAGTCCGAACGCGGTCATGATGAGCGACTCGCCGACCGGTCCGGCAACATGATCGATCGATGCCTGTCCCGCTTCGCCGATCACGATCAGCGCATGATAAATGCCCCACACCGTGCCGAACAGGCCGACGAACGGCGCGGTGCTGCCGATCGAAGCCAGCACCGCGAGACCACTTTGCATATGGGCGATGATGTCGTCGATGGTGCCCTGCAAGCGGCGCGCGATCCAGTCGGACACGCCGATGCGGTCTTGCAGATGCGGCCTGTTTTGCCGATGATGAGCCGCGGCCTCCGCAGCGGCCACAGCAAGCGCCAGAAGCGGATTGTCGCGCAGGACCGCCGCCGATGCGTCGCCACTGTAGCCCTCGAGGCCACCCAGGTCCCTGAGCCCGTGCTCGAAGCTGTCCGCTTGCCAGAACAATGCGTCGGTGCGGCCGGTCACACGCTTGATGCGCATGACATGCCACAGCTTGACGACGATGACCGTCCACGACAGGATGGACATGATGAAAAGCGTGCCGAGGATCGAGCGTGTGACGAGATCGCCGCTCTGCCAGACATTCGCGACACCATAGTGCTGCATACCGTTTCCTTCAACTCGCGCCGCATGAGAGGCGAAAAGCAGGCTACCAGCAGGCTTCAAGCAGTCGACGTGCGCCGCATCGTCGAGTCTGCGCGTTCATTCTCCGCTGCCGGGCGGCGTTTTAGAACGGCTACTGCGGTTGCCGAGTCAATTCGGGAAAATCTCCTGCCCGCTCTGCGTTGTCAAACGTTCCCTTAATGAACTACTTTGCTTGAATGCCGGGCTTGCGCGGCACAGCGCTTTCACAACGGAGCACAAAAATATGCTGGAGACACGCGTTCGTAAAGCAACAGGGGGACGACCCATTGTTTTAGCCGCGGCTGCCGCGGCTGTCTTTGCCGCACTCGCGGCGGCCCCGGCGCAAGCCGCGGCGCCAACGGCCTATGTGACGAGCGAGAAGGCCGGTGTGGGTGTGATCGACCTCGACAAGATGACGCTAACGACGACATTTCCTGTCGGTGAGGGCGGCCCGCGCGGGTTGAGCCTGAATGCGGACGGCTCTCGCCTGCTGGTGGCCAACAAGAATACCGGCGACCTCGCCGTGATCGATACGGCTTCGGGGGACGTCGTGCAGCGCGTGAAAATCGGCAAGAATCCGGAGTTTGTGCGCGTGCACAACGGCTACGCGTACGTCACGTACGAGCCGGGTGAAGACGGCGGCCCGCCCGCCGCGAACGCGCAGCCCGGCAAGCCGGCTAACGAGCCAGCCAACAAGCCGCACGCCGACGACGATGACGATGCGAACAAGCCGCCCGCCGAGATTGCGATCGTCGATATGAAGACCTGGCGCGTGGTGCGTTCGGTGACGAGCGGTCACGAAACCGAGGGCATTGAGTTTTCACGCGACGGCAAGAGCATGCTCGTCACGAACGAAGGCGACGACACGGTCTCCGTCTATCACGCGCGAACGGGCGCGCCGCTCAGGACCGTGAAGCTCGCGGCAGGCGGGCGTCCGCGCGGCATCCGCTTGTCGCCGGATGGCAAGGAATACGTGGTCACGCTCGAGTCGTTGAGCAAGCTCGTCGTAATCGACGCGCACACGTTCAAGGTCGTCCGAACCGTGGATACCAAGCTCGGTCCATACGGCGTGGCGTACGGTCCGGAGGGCAAGAGGCTCTTCGTCGCCGCGGCGCGCGACAAGACGGTCCAGGTGTTCGACGGCCACAGCTACGAGCATCTCGCCGACGTTCCCGTTGGGCAACGCTGCTGGCACTTCAGCTTTACGCCGGACGGCGCGAAACTGCTGGTGGCCTGCGGGCGCTCCGACGCGGTGTACGTGCTCGACGCGCGCAGCTATCAGCCGATTACGCAGATCGGCCAGTTGCCGCTCGCATGGGGCATCGTTACCTATCCGCATAGCGACGGCTCGATCGAATCGCGCTGACTGTCGTTCATGCGCGAGGCGATGACGAGTCCATCATGTGTCACCGCCTCGCGTATGCATCGTGTCGCATCGTGTCATTTCCACGCATAGCGCAGGCCGACCCAGAACCCGCGCGGCGCGCCCGGGCCGACGAACTGCTCGTTGCTGGGGTTCGCGCCGTCGAACGTATGGTTGGGGCCGTTGAAGAAGTTCTCTCCTAGCGTGCCGAAGCTCGCATAGCGCTTGTCGAGCAGGTTCGTGATGTTCGCGAAGACCTGCAACTGTTTGGTGACCTGATAGGACGTATCCAGATCGATCAGCAGATAGCCGGCGATCTTGCCGTTCACGTCCTGGTTGTTTTCGTCGCCCTGCGCATAGATGCCGCCGCGCCACGTGAGGTTCGCGCCAACCTTCCACTTCGCGGTGGCTGCATAGTCGAGCTGCAGCTTGACCGTGTTCGCCGGAATTCCGGGAAGATGGTCGCCGGGCTTCACGTCGATGTTGCCGTTCGCGTCCGCGCTCGAATTGCTTGGGCTGCTCTCGGTCCAGGCCGACTGGTAGGTTGCGTCGATATAGCTGTAGCTTGCCGTCACGGCGAGCGGACCCAGCTGGCTGCGCCCGGCTAGCTCGAAGCCTTGCCGACGTGTGCGGCCGACGTTCTGGAAGAAGCCCCGATTGCTCGCCGCGCCGTTGCTGCTGATGAACTCTATGTCGTTGTCGAGCGTCGTTCTATAGACGGCGGCGCTCCATGTCGTCGCCTGGCCGACCCGTCCGCGCGCGCCGAACTCGAAGGTCTTCGAGATCACCGGTTGCAGCGCCGGGTCGGACACGAAGTCGTTCGGCAGCGAGCAGGGCGCGGCGGGGTCCGCGCAGGCGAGTTCGATCGCGGTGGGCGAGCGCATTCCTTCGTTATAAGTGGCATAGGCCGTGAATGCCGAGGTCGGATTCCAGTTGATTCCGACTGCCGGATTGAATCGGGAAAACGTATGGTGTCCGTTCAGTTGCGGCTGAAGGCCGCTTGAGTCGCCGATGGTGGCATCGGCCCAGTTGTAGCGTCCCGCAAGCGTCAGCGCCCATTGCTTTGTCAGCGACAACGTGTCTTGCATGTAGATGCCGTAGTTGCCGTTATGCGTTTTCGCCGCGGTCTGCTGGGTGAAATCGCCGATGCCGACTGTCGCGCGCGAGTCGGTGAACACCGCGTCTTGCGACGATTCCGTGTAGCGCGAATTCGCGATGTCCGCCGACACGCCGGCCACGAACTGGTTCTCCATGCCGCCGAGTTTGCCGAGCAGCGTGAGCTGCAGGCTCGCGCCGTAGCTCTCGGTCGAGACCACTGATTTTTCGTTGGTCGCCTGCGTGGTGTCGACGTCGCCGTCGTCCCCGATGGAGCCGAAGTTCGGATTGGTGTTGCTGCTCAGGTTGCTGTTGCGGAAATGCCGGTAGTACACATTGCCGCTCAGTTCTACGTTGTCGTTGAAGTAGTGTTCGCCGGAGAGCGTCAGGTAGCCCGCCGTGTTCAGGTTCTGGTCGGGATACGTGTAAGGCTGCTTCGGGTTGCCAAGAAACGAGCGCGGAATGGTCTGCGTGCCGTGCAGATCGTTGTCCGCGCCGCCCGCCGACAGTGACAACGTTGTGTCCGCATCGGTATAACGCAGCTTGCCGAAGATCTGGCGCACGCGGCTTGCATTCTGCTCGGCCCAGCCGTTGTCGTTGGCCACGTTGCCGGTCACGTAGTAGTCGAGGTTCTGCCCGATCGTGCCGCCTTGTTCGATCTGCGCGGTCTTGCGGCCCCAGGAGCCGAGCGCCACCTCGGCCTCGCCGCCGGGGCTCGTCTTGCCGTTCTTCGTGGAGATCGCAAGCGCGCCGCCGAGCGTGTTCAGGCCATAGGTCGGATTGGAACCCGGGATCAGTTGAATCGTGTCGATGGCTTGCTGTGGCAGCACGTCCCAGTTGACCACGTCGCCGAACGGCTCGTTCACGCGCACGCCGTCGACGAACACCGAAATGCCTTGCGGTGTGCCCAACAATGGCGACGCAGTGAAGCCGCGATAGTTGACGTTCATCTGGTACGGATTGCCTTGCGCGTCGGCGATATCGACGCTCGGCAGATTCTTCGCGAAGTAATCGGTGAGCGTGCTGCGGTGCTGCTGCGCGATGTCTTGCGCGTGGACCGTTTGCACATTGGCCGGCACCTGCGCGAGCGGCGTGCCGATACCGAGAAGCGGCGTGGTGCCGACTACCACGACGGGCGCGAGCGTGATTGTCGCTCCGTCCGCAGCCGTCTCGGCAACTTCCGCCGATGCCGATGCCGAAGCCGATGCCGATGCCGAAGCCGAAGCCGAAGCCGAAGCCGAAGCCGAAGCCGAAGCCGAAGCCGAAGCCGAAGCCGAAGCCGATGCCGAAGCCCCCACCGCTGGTTGCGCGTCAGCCCACGCGCCGACCGAAATGCTTGCAAGCGCGCTGCCGAATCCAAGCGTAAGGCCGGCACGCCGCCGCAGTTTGAGCACGGTATTGGCGCGGCGCACGCGTGATGCGATATTCATTATTCTGTCTCCTGCCGGGGCGACGCTTTCTTCATGGCGCAGCCGCGTTGCGGCATGCGTAGCGCTTTCTTTCAAGGTGTGCAAAGCTTCGCATGCGCCATCGCGCGGAAGCTCGGGAGCTTTTCCCGAAATCGCGAGGAAGCGTTCCCTAACTCGTTGCAACCAGACTTCGTGTCCGACCGGCCTGAGTAGAATGCAAACGTGATGTCGAGCGATTCCCCGAAACCTTCCTCAGCGCGCCGCGATCCGCCGCATTCGACGGTTCCGCGCGATCTCGCATGTGTGCTCGCGCTGACTACGCTCGCTGCCGTGCTCAGCTCGGTGTTCGATGCAAGCGAGCGCGCCTATCGCTGGACGCGAGGTCTGGAGCGCTTCCAGCTCGACGAATTGCCGGGCACGCTGTGCGTGCTTGCTATGGGCCTCGCCTGGTTCGCGTGGCGGCGCTATCGCGAGACGCGCCGCGAGCTTGCGTATCGGCGCGCGCTCGAGAAACAGGCCGAACGCCTGCTGGCCGACAACCGGCGTCTCGCCAATCAGGCGTTGCAGGCGCAGGAGATCGAGCGCCGTCATCTCGCGCGCGAACTGCACGATGAACTCGGCCAATACCTGAACGCAATTTCACTCGACGCGGCGCGCATCCGCGATCTGTCGGCGGCGCGCGAGCCGGAGGTTCATCGCATATCGCTCGGTCTGATGCAGAGCGCGAGCCATGTGTACCGGCAGATCGGCGGCATGATCCGGCGGCTGCGGCCCATCGGTCTCGACGAATTCGGCTTGCCGAGCGCGCTCGAACATTGCATCGACGGCTGGCGCGAGCGGCTGCCCGATGCGTCGTTCTCGCTGACGATAGAAGGCGATTACGCGGGGCTCAGTGACGCGTTGACCATTACGCTCTACCGGCTCGTGCAGGAAGGGCTGACGAACGTCTCGAAGTTTGCACGCAACTCGCGCGTGGAGGTGTTCATGGTGCGCGCGCCGCGCGAGGCGCACATATCGGAAGAAACTGCAGAGGCGAACGAACCGATCGACGAAATCGTCGTGACCATGGCCGACGACGGCCCCGGCGTCGATCTCGATGCACCGCGCGACGGGCTGGGTCTGATCGGCATGCGCGAGCGCGTCGAGGCGCTCGGCGGCGAGTTTCATGTGGCGAGCAAGCCCGAAGGCGGCTTCCTGTTTTGCGCGCGCGTGCCCGCTCAGGCGGGGCTTGCGGAACCCGTGAACTGAAGACCGAGGCGGCTTGCCATTTGCGCGAGTTGAACACCGTTGTCGGCGCCGAACTTCTGCCGGATTACGGACTGGTGATTGGCCACCGTCTTCTGGCTAAGACCGAGTTTTTCGGCGATGCTAGGCAGCGTGTAACCCTGTACGAGCAGACGCAGCACCTCGAATTCGCGCGCGGATAACTGCCGCCCGGGCGGGCCTTCGCTGAATGCGTTGCGCAGCGCGAGCGCCTGCGAGATGTCGGGGCTCAGATAGCTCGCGCGCCTTGCGATGGTGCGAACCGCTTCCACGAGCACATCGGGCGCGCTGGCCTTGGTCACATAGCCGAGTGCGCCGGCGTCGAGTGCGCGGCGCACGAAAATCGCTTCTTCATGCACGCTGAAAATCAGCACCCGGGCATCGGGCTCGCGCGCGAGCATGCGCCGCATCGCCTCGATGCCGCTTGCTCCCGGCAGCGACACGTCCATCACGACGACATCGGGCCGCAGCGCACAGAAGCGCTGATAGGCGAGCGTGGCGTCGGCCGCCTCGCCGCACACGTGCACGTCGGCATTCACTTCGAGCAGACGCCGGTAGCCTTCGCGCACCACGGCGTGATCGTCGACGAGCAACACTGAAATTTCCGCCCCTGCCATGCTCAGCCTCCATGCAACGCGGTCGATCAGAGTTCGCACTTCAGCGCGTAACTCCGGTTCCCTGCAGTACCGTCTCCTGCAACTTACTTGCAATCGCCGCCGTCTTGCGGCTTATCCGCCGCTTGCGCCGCCAGAAGCTTGCGCGAGTTCGCGTCGTTACGAAACAGGATCGGTTGCTCGCGCGGTGTGCTTGCCATTGCCGCCAGGCGCGTCACGTTCACCACTTTTTCATGCGACGGCGACTTGTCGCAAACCGGGTCGGCATTGGCTGCGTCGCCGGTGAGCAGATACGCCTGGCAGCGACAGCCGCCGAGATCGCGCTCCTTCTCCTCGCAACTGCGGCACGGCTCCTTCATCCACTGCAGACCGCGAAAGCGGTTGAACGCGTCGCTGTGGTACCAGATCTCGCGCAGCGGCATTTCTTTCACGTTTGGCAGCACGAGTCCGGGCAGACCTCGCGCGGCGTGACACGGCAGCGCTGCACCGTCGGGCGCCACGCCAAGGAAGACCGCGCCCCAGCCGTTCATGCAGCGCTTCGGGCGTCGTTCGAAGTAGTCAGGCACGACGAAGAAGATCTTGCACCGGTCGCCATGCGTGCGTCGGTAACGCTCCACCACGGCTTCCGCTTCTTCGAGCTGCTCGCGCGTCGGCATCAGTTGAGCCTGATTGTGGTGCGCCCAGCCGTAGTACTGCGTGTTCGCGAGCTCCAGATACTCGGCGCCCATCGCGAGCGCCATGTCGATGATCTTATCGACGTGCGGAAGGTTGTAGCGATGCAGCACGCAGTTCAGCACCATTGGAAAGCCGTGCCGCTTGATCGACGCGGCAACCCGCTGTTTGAGATCGAACGTGCGCGTGCTGCTCAGAAAGTCGTTGAGTTCCTGTGTCGAATCCTGAAACGACAACTGGATGTGATCGAGGCCGGCTGCCTTCAGATCGCCGAGGCGCTTGTCAGTCAAACCGACGCCGGAGGTGATCAGATTCGTATAGAACCCTAGCCGCCGTGCTTCTTCGACGAGCACTTCCAGATCGTCGCGCACTAGCGGTTCACCGCCCGAAAACCCGAGTTGCGCGGCGCCGAGCGCGCGCGCGTCGCGCAGCACGCCGAGCCATTGCTCGGTGCTGAGTTCACGACTGTGGTCGGTGTAGTCGACCGGGTTGTAGCAGAACGCGCAATGCAGCGGGCAGCGGTAGGTCAACTCCGCGAGCAGCCACAGCGGCGGCGCGACGCCGTCCGGCACGGCTTGAGACCGTGCGTCGGCAACGGGTTGCGAAAGGTCGGTCATCGCGCTACTCCAGCCATCCACGTGAATGCGCTTCGGCGACGAATGCGCGCACTTCGGGACCGAGTCCGGTGGCGTTGAACGCCTGCTCCAGATCGGCAATCAGCGCCTTCATGTCGCGCGTGCCGTCGCACCGTTTGAGAATCTCCGCCGCGCTCTGGTTGAGCTTCACCATCCCTTCCGGATAGAGCAGCACGTGAGCGTCTTGCGCCGGTTCCCATTGCAGGCGAAACAGCTTGTTGAGCGCGGGACGTTCCGCGTTGGACATGTCGTTCATTGCGGAAAAGCCTTTTCGATCGAGTCCAGCATGGTCCACAGAATGTCGAGCTTGAATTGCAGAATTTCGAGCGCACGTTCCTGCTGTTCGCGACGCGTGAAATGGTCGAGCGTGACTTCGAGACCGTGCTCAACGTCGCGCTGCGCGAGCGTAATGCGTGAGCGGAAATAAGCAAGGCCGGAAGCTTCGATCCACGGATAGTGTTCGGGCCAGCTTGCGAGCCGGTCGCGATGCACCTGCGGCGCGAACATTTCCGTCAGCGACGAACACACCGATTCCTGCCATGGCGCACGGCGCGCGAAATTCACGTACGCGTCGACGGCAAAGCGCACGCCCGGCGTCACATGCTTGAGCGACCACAGTTCGTCGCGCGATAGGCCGACCGCGTCGCCAAGACGCGCCCATGTTTCTATGCCGCCTTCCTCGCCGCCGTAGCCGTCGTGATCGAGAATGCGCAGCACCCAGCGGCGGCGCGTCTCGCGATCCGGACAGTTCGACAGCACCGCCGCGTCTTTCAGCGGAATATTGATCTGGTAATAGAAGCGGTTCGCGACCCAGCCGCGAATCTGTTCGCGCGAGCAGCCGCCGCTATTCATCTTCACATTGAACGGATGGTGAATGTGATACGCCGTGCCCTTCGCGCGTAGCTGCGCTTCGAATTCCTCGCGCGTCCAGGCTTCGCCGCCGGGCTTTTCGCCGCCGTGCTTTTCGCCGCCGTGCTTTTCGCCGCCGTGCTTTTCGCCGCTCTGGGCGGCGTCGCGCGGTGCTGTGCTCAAGGTGTCTTTCGCGTTCATGCGATCTCCGGTTCGTGCGCCGTCAATGCTTCTTGCGCGCGCTTCATAGTTCGAACGTCATGCCGTCGTACGCAACTTCAATGCCGTGCTCCGTGAGGATGCGGCGCTCGGCACCATCCTCGACGAGAATCGGATTCGTGTTGTTGATGTGGATGAGTACCTTGCGGACCTGCAGCCCGGCAAGCGAGTCCAGTACTTCGATCATGCCACCGGGGCCGGATTGCTGCAGATGACCCATATCCGCCGCGGTTTTCTTCGAGAGGCCGAGGCGGATCATTTCATCGGCGGTCCACAGCGTGCCGTCGACGAGCAGCAGATCCGCGTCGCGCATCGCATCGAGCACGTGTGTTTCGATCGCGCCGAGGCCCGGTGCATAGAACACGCGATTGCCTGTTTGCCGGTTGGTGATGACGAGCCCGATGTTGTCGCCGCGCTCCGGCGCGTTGCGATGCGGCGAGTAGGGCGGCGCCTTGCTGGAGAGCGGCAACGCGTGGATCTCCAGGCCGGGTAGCGCGTCGACGGCGAGCGGCGCGCCGTCCAAAGCGATGCGGCAATGTTCGACGCCGCAGTAGTGCGAGAGCATCGGCGCGATCGGAAAGCCGCTCGTCAGGTCTTGCCAGACGGCATCGGTCGCGTAGAGCGGCAGCGGCGTGTCGCGCTCGCGCAGCATCAACAGGCCGGTGACGTGATCGATCTGCGCGTCGATGACGAGCACCGCGGCAATGCCGCTGTCGCGCGCGCGTCGAGCCGGTTGAAGTTCGGGGTTTGCGGCAATTTGTGCGAGCAGATCGGGCGACGCATTGACGAGCAGCCAGTCCTCGCCGTTCGCGCTGATCGCAATCGACGATTGAGTGCGGCGCGTTGCCTTCAGCGTGCCGCGCCGCACGCCGTCGCAATTGCGGCAGTTGCAGTTCCATTGCGGAAAGCCGCCACCCGCCGATGAGCCCATTACCTTGATTTTCATGCCGCGCGGCGCAACGTGCGCCCCTCGTGAGTAGATGGAAGGAACATTGCCGCGAGCGCGTGGGCCACGTGCTCGCGCAACGCGGGATCGCTTGCCAGGTGCCCCGCACGTACGCATTCGACGTGCGCGGCGGGCACGGCCCGTGTGAGCCGCCGCAGATTGACCGGCGGACACACCGGATCGCGCGAGCCGTGCACGGCGGCAAGCGGCACACCGGACGCAGCGGCGAGGCGCGCGAGCGACAGCAGCCGCGTCTCTCCAAGCCAGCAGCGATGCGTCAGGTAATGAGCCTGAATGCGGTATTTGTCGACCAGCTTGCGGCTTTCCTTGTGTGAACTTCTGGCTGGCACGAGCTTGCGTCGCGCGCCAGCACTGGCCAGCACCGCGTTTTCATAGCCGCGCCACGCGAGCGCGAGCGCCCGCTGCTGCGCGTCGCTCGCGCCGCCGTGTTGCAAGCGGGCGGCGCAGCGCGCGAGCAATCCGGCAGGCAGCGTGCAACCCGCGGCGGCACACAGCTTCGTCCATGCATGCGGAGCGCGCTTGCGCGATGTGACGAACAGGCCGCGAACCTCGCGCGCCGATGTGAGAAAGAGGCCGCGCAGCACCACGCCCGTCACCGATTGCGGATGCCGCCCCGCATACGCGAGCGCGAGAGCCGCGCCCCACGAGCCGCCGAGCACGCCCCACCGTTCTATGCCGAGCCGTACGCGCACTGCTTCAATGTCTTCGATCAGCCGGTCGGTGCGGTTATGGCGCACGCCGCCGCGCGGCGTCGAGCGTCCAGTGCCGCGCTGATCGATCAGCACGACTCTGAAGCGCGTCAAGTCGAAGAGCCGCGTTGCGTCGGGCTGGCTGCCGCTGCCGGGACCACCGTGCAATACGACGACCGGCACGCCGCCGGCGGCTCCGGCAACCATGAACGACACGCACTGGGCTTCGCGCGTGCGCAGCGCGTGCACAGTCGGCGGCGCTGGCGGCGAGCCGTGCTGCGGGCGCATGCGTGTGTGCGTGTGCGTGTCTGAACGGGGCCGCCTCATGGCAACATCCTCGCGAGCAGATTGTCGCGGTCGATCCATTGATGCTTGAGCGCGCCCGCCACATGCAACGCGATCAGCGCGATCAGCACATAGGCGGTCGCTTCGTGAATGCCGAAGAACAGTTCGCGCAACCCGGCGTCGTCCCAGCCCCACTTCGGCAGCGGGATGCCCCAGAAACGCGTTCCATAGCGGTTGAACGACGAGCCCAGATAGCCCGACAAAGGCATTGCCACCATTGCCACGTATAAAAGGCCCTGCGTAGTGCGCGCGGCGGCGCGTTGCCACGGTCGCATCGGCGGCAGGGGCGGCCGGTGAAAGGCCACACGCGCCACGATGCGTAGAAGCACCAGCAGGAAAACCGTGAGTCCGATGGACTTGTGAAGGTTCAGAAGCGTCGCCTTGACGGGCAGGCCCTTCGGCAGTCCGACCATATACAGCCCGAGTGCGAGCAGGCCGATGATGCCGAAGGCGATCAGCCAATGCAGCGCGATCATCGAGCCGGCATAACGCGGCGTTGGGCTGGCGCGAGAGGGCTCGGAAGAAGAATGCGCAGTCGTCATGTCAGCCTCCTCCGGTTAGCCCACCACGAGTATTTCGCCCCGTCCGTCGACGGCGACGTCGCCTGCGTAGCGGCGCGGCAACCCGGCCGCGCGCCACTGTGAGAACGGCGCGATTTCGCCCGCGAGACTGCGCACGAGTAGCGCCCAGAAAACGTCGAAACCTCGGCCGCCTTCGGTGAAGGTAGGCGGCACACTGGTGGGACGCTGTGCGAGCAGCAGGGTTCCGCGCCTCATCCCATACGCATAATGTGCGCCCAGTTGACCGGCGATGCCGATGGTGCCCGCCACGAGCCGCGACGCCGCGAAGTCGCCCGCATTGCCGCCGACCAGCACGAGCCCGCGGCGCATCCGGTCGGCGAGCCGCGCGCCCGCGTTACCGTGAACCGTCAGCGTGCCGCCCGTCATGCCTTCCATGTCGCCGGCGAGCGCGCCCGCCGCGAAATCGCCGCAATTGCCCGCCACCGTCAGCCGTCCGCCGCGCATTTCGCAGGCGGTGAAGTGGCCCGCGTCGCCGTCGATCCGCAACACGCCGCCGGCCATCTGAAAGCCGCATTGATCGCCCACCGAACCGCCCACGATCAAGTGGCCTTGCGTCATTCGCGCACCGATGCGGTCGAGCCACGGTACGGCGTCTTCGATCACGAGTGCCGCGTCGGCGCCGCCCTGATCCGCTTCTTCCGACGCCGCCGCATCGCCGCTGCGCGAGACGTCGAATACATCGCCGACCGCGCAACTGTCGTTGCCCGCGGGCAGCACGATGCGCTCGACGTCCGCGATGGAGAGCGCCGCGAGCGTTCCCGGCAGCAACGCAGATGCGTCGACGCGAAAACCCGGCGCCGTCTTGACGCGCAACGTGGTCACGACACTCATGCGCCGCTCCCGCCGAGACCGGCCGCAAGTTGGTGAAGATGGAAGTGGTAGGGACCGAGTTTGCCGCCGTAATTGCCCGCCGAAACCCGAAGCAGGCCCGCCGCGCGTCCGAGTCCGGCGGCTGCGACGATGCCCGCCGTCATTGCCGCGCCGACGTCCGCTTCGGTGAGCCCGTCGATCACGATTTCGAGCGCGCAGCCCACTTCCGCGCTCAGTTCGCTGCGCGCCGACAGGCCCGCGAGCGTCGGACAGAACGCGTCGTTCGTGGACGCCGTGGCGCCTTTGTATTTCGAGCCGACCTTCGAACCTGAACGCACGACGCCGCCTGGAAACGGCATGATCACGTTAGGCAGCATGCGCATCGCGGCGACGGCCGCTTCGGCAGCGGCTAGCGCCGCGTCGATATCGCGTGCGAGAAAAATCAGATTGCCGCCGCCCACGGCCTTCACGGTGGGCGCGGTTTCCTCGCAGACGAATTCGCCGTCCATCACCGGCACTCGCCAGTAGCGCGTGTCGCCGAGCATCTTCGAGATCTGCCAGCCGTCGCCGAAAAAGCGCAGGTTTTTACCGAGCGGTGCGAGATCGGAAAGCGGCGCGCGGCTCGTTTGCGGGTCGATGCCGCGATACACGGCGGTGGTCGGGCACGTGAGCACGCATTGCCCGACGCGCCGTTCGATCTGCTTTGCCAACTCCTTCGACGACACCGCGAACAGCAGCACGGCGGCGCCCGGCCGTCCATCTGGTGTTTCGTCGCCTTCCAGCGTGCGTTCGATGCCGGCCTCGCAGCCGCAACCGATCACCGAGGTCGCAAAACCCGTCAGCGAGCGCGCCGCGTTCATCGCCCACGCCGGCGTATGCGCGGTGATGACGAGCCGCGTCGCCTTCATCGGAAATGCTTCCGCGAAGGTGGCGTCGATCGTGGTGCCGTTGATCTGCAGGGTCGCCGTGTCGCTCATCGTGTGCGGGTCGCCGTTCGGGTCAGCCATGTCAACCGTGCGCAAAGCATTCGACGGGCAGCAGCTTGCCGCCGCGGCAGCAGTTGCAGATTTCGTCGTCGCTGATCGCTGAATGCGCGAAGTTGCTCGCGAGATTTTTTTCGCTGTAGGCGCGTATCCGCTTCTCGATGCCACGGTCGAATTCGGGCGACACGAAGTGAATGCCGCCCGTCGGCGTCGCGACGAGCGTGCCGTCGCGCGCGACCAGTTCGCCGTCCTTGAACACGTAAGCGGGCGACGTGAACATCCGCTCGCGATCCGGATCGTCGCGATACACGGCGATGTCCGCCGCCGCGCCCACGCCCAGGTGACCGCGGTCGCGCAAGCCGAGCAGGCGCGCCGGTCCCGCACGTGTGATGATCGCGATCTCGTACAGCGAGAACTCGCGTGTCAATTGCGGTAAAGCGCTGGCCACTTGCGCGTCGGCATGGAGCTTCGCCAACTGTTCGTCGCGAAACGATTTGTCCATCAAAAGACGAATCAGATGCGGATAGCTCGTGAACGGGCCGCCGTTGGGATGATCGGTGGTCATGGCGACGCGCCACGGGTCGTCCACGAGAAGAAAAATCTCCAGCCCGATAATCCACTGCAACGCATTCACAAAGCTCTGCTCGCGATAGCGGAACGGCACCACGCCGCAGCCCGCATCGCATTCGATATCGCCCACCACCCACTTATGCGGCCGGGCGAACGGCGCGTTGCGGAACTGCATCATCGTGTCGCCGGAGGCCGTCACGGTCTGGCCGAAGATGATCTGGCCGACGTCGATCGACACGTTCGGCCGCGCGTTCACGGCTTCCGCGATGCGGCGCGCGCCCGACGAGAATTTCAGCGGCCCTTCCACGCCATAGCTGTGAAACTGAATATGCGTGAGGTGCACGGGGAGACCGTCGGCGGCATCCATCGTCGCGATGGTCGAATCGATGTTGCCTGGCACACCCAGATTGCTCGCATGCACATGCAGCGGATGCGGCACCCGCAACTCCGTCAGCGCGCGCGTCAACGTGTGCAGCACGTCGCGCGGCGTGATGCCGTAATGCACGTGCGGCTCGTCGACATTCAACGCGCGCTGGTTGAACTTGAAGGCGGAAATGCCACCCGGATTCACGACCTTCACGCCGAGCGCCTTGCTCGCATGGATCGTCCAGCCGACGTAGTCGCGCAGGCGCTCGAAGTCGTCGCGCGCGGCGAGCATCTGCAGGAACAGTTCGTCGTTGCCGAGCATCACGTAGGCGCCGTGATCGATGATCGGCGTGTCGCCCATCTCAAGGTGCGTGTGCCGCGCGTTGGACGGCATCATCGCCGGCTCGAACGCTGCGGTGTAGCCCATTTCCGCGTAGCGGTAGCCGGTTGCCAGCGTGCCAGGCGCGCAGACGCCGCACGAAGGCAGCCTCAGATAGCGGCCGTTCGCGTCCTGCACGGACTCATAGGCTGCATCGCGCGCAGGGTCGTCGCGATGATCCTCGGGCAGCAGAAGGCGCGACAGATTGGTCTTGCCGCCGCCAATATGCGAATGCATGTCGATGCCGCCCGCCATCACGATCATGCCGGTGGCGTCGTATTCGCTGTCGGCTGGAACGTTGGCAGGGACATCGACGATGCGGCCGTCGCGAATGGCCAGGTCGCGGCGCTCGCCATCGACGCCGTTGGCCGGATCGAAAACCGTGCCGCCCTTGAGCCGGATCAGCGTCATGGCGGCACCTGTGCGGCGGGCTGCCCGAAGGAAGGCGCGGACGAGGGTGTCGAGAAAGACGCGGAGAAAGGTGTGCGCATACGCGCGGCAAGCTGCGCCGCGACGGTCGCGACCGTGACAAGCGCCGCGCCGCGAGCGGCGGCGAGCGGCATCACCACCGAGTTGTCCACCCGGAACAGATGCCCGCCGCTATCGACGCCAGGCGTGGCGACCGGAATGAACACGGTGCCCTCGCCACGCGCCGACGCGGTCTGCGCGAGAGCGGGGTGGCCGAGCACGATCGTCGGCAGGTTTTGAGGCAGTGCTTGCGGCCACGCGGGCGGCGCGAAACTCGCGACCCAGAGCAGCGCGTCGATTTCGCCATCGGCGAGCAGTCTTTCGGTGCGATAGCGATACGGGTCGTGATCGAGCGGCGCGGTGCCCGCGGTGCGTGCCGGCGTCGACACGCGCGTGCGAAGCGGCAGCCCGGAGAGCCACGTGACAGTCTGGTTGACGCTCAGCGCGCCGTCATCGCCGCCGAGCGCGAGGCCGCCTGCGCGCGAGGTCAGATTCGACGCCTTGACGATCCGGTTCAGCGCTTCGATCAGCAGTGCCGCATGCGGGGCGGGCAACGAAGCAGGCTCATAGACGAACACGGTGTAGCGCGCCGCCGCAATGCGAGCCTGAAGCGCCTGCAACAGGGCGAGTGACTGCTTCGAGTCCTGTGCGTCTGCAATGTCTTCAGGGAATACATTTGGCGAGCGCGCGTCGCTGATGGTGGACCACAGCGCGAGCGTATCGAACGGATCGGCGTCCGGCAGGATCGACTCGATCCGCGTGTTCGCGAGGCGGCTCGCCGCCGGATCGGACTCGCAGCCGACGAACACCAGTTCGCGCGCGGTCTCGGTCCCTTCAATCGTGCGGGCGAAGAAGCGCGGATAGCGGCGCGACGGCTGACAGCCGAAAAATACGAGCAGATCGGCGCGGGAGCGCACTTCGGAAAGCGTCGTGAAGAACGAGCCGCGGTCCTGCAAGG
This sequence comes from Paraburkholderia kirstenboschensis, assembly GCF_904848585.1. GTDB lineage: Bacteria > Pseudomonadota > Gammaproteobacteria > Burkholderiales > Burkholderiaceae > Paraburkholderia > Paraburkholderia kirstenboschensis. Next base: position 167,418 of record NZ_CAJHCR010000005.1, on the reverse strand, counting down.
CGAGCGTGGCCGCGCTCATCGCGTCGCCATGCTGATGATCGAGGATCGCGCCGCAGCTTGCAGCAAGCGTGTACAGCGCGCGGGCGCCGGCCACGTCGGTCGTCAATGCGCCGAACAGCGGACGCCTGGCCGACGACAGAATCTGCACCGCACGGGTGAGCGCTTCGTCGAGTTCCACGTCGTGTCCGTCGACGCTCGCACGGCATTGCGCATCCGCCGCGCCGTAGCACGTGAGCGCTTGCAAAAGGCGAGGGCAGTCGGTGTTCTGTACGGCGAGCGTCGCGTCGCCACGCGATTCGATCGCGAGGTCGTCGCATAGCAGCGGACAGAACGGGCAGGTCCAGTCGCGTGTGATCGACGCGGCGGGCACGTGGGCCGCGCCTGATGGCATGGTCGTCGACGGGTCAGTGGGCGAGAGGTGCATGGGGCGACATTTAGCAAGCTCCATGCCGAAGCGTTGGAGTGCGCAGCGTGAACGGCTGCAGTCAGCGCCCCCGCGGCCTATGCAACGTCTCGCTTGAAGGATCGCGGAGACTGGGCGACGCGCGTCTGGCGTCGACGGGTCGCCACGGCGTCGCGCAAGTCTGACGCAGCGCACAGGTTGTGTGTCGTTCTGGAGCAGAGTGTCACGCGCGGCTCGCTAAAGCTCGGCAAAGCTTGCCGTTTGTTTACCACGACACCTCGTTCGCCGATTGGCATGGAACTTGTTTTGCTCGCCTACGTCGACGCGGCGAGCGGCATGCCGACGCGGCCGTCGTGCAGCGCCGACGCCACGAGCCACGCGCTTGCACCAGTGCGAGCCGCCGCCTCGATGTCGTCGCGATGGCGAATCCCGCCCGCGCCGATCACGTCCGTATGGGCTGGAGCATTGGCGCGAATGTGCTCGAAGGTGGCGAGATCAGGGCCGTCGTAGCTGCCAACCTGATCGAGCGTCATCGCGATGACTCTGCGCGGCCACCAGGCGGGCGTGAGCTTCGAGATTTCGCAAGGTGTTGTGGCTGTCAGCAGTTGACCGGCGCGATGGTCGAGTGAGAGGAGCGGCGAGAACCCGGCGGTTTCGGCGGCGCGCAGGGCTTGCGGGTCTTGCAGCGATTCGGTGCCGAACACCGGCACGAGCGTCGCCAGATCGTGGGTCGCGGGCCGGTTGCCTGCGTCGATACGATCGAAGAGCGCGAGCATCGACGCGTAGTCGGAGTAGCCGGCGTCGAGCCAGATGTCGATGCCGGACAGCGCGGCACGCAAAGCAGCGAGCGTTTGAACGTGAGCGCCCTGTTGAAGGATGGCGCCGAGGTCGGCGATATAGAGCGTGCGCGCGCCGCTCGCAGCAAGCAGCGCGCGGGCGATGGCAAGCGGCTCGCTGGAGGCCGCCAGCGACGAGCGTATCGGCAGATAGGCAGTCCGTTCGCCGCGCACCGCGCGAACGACGTGGCCGTCGAGCAGATCGAGAACCGGTATCACCTGCATAGGGGCGCATCCTTTGATCAAGATCTTTGTCTTCGAGTATCTCACCGGCGGCGGCATCGACCCCGCGCTTGCCGGCGCGGGCAGCCTCGCCGACCTGAGCGCGCTGATCGTCGAAGGCCGCGTGATGCGCGACGCGCTAGTCGCGGACCTGCGCGAACTCGACGGCGTGCAGGTCAGCTTTGCGAGCTCGCGCTTCGAGACCGTCGATCCCGCGCTTGCTCATTGTATGGCCGCGCCCGGCGAATCGATGACGGCCTTCGTCGCGCGCGCGGCCCGCGAGCATGACTACGCATGCATCGTCGCGCCGGAATGCGACGGCTTGCTGCTGCATCTGTACGACGCGGTCGGTGCGGCGCGCTGGCTCGGCTGCGCGAAAGAGGCGATTCGAGTCGCGTCGAGCAAGAGCGCGACGGCGGCCTGTCTCGCGGCGCACGGCATCGCGACCACGCCGGCCATTGAACCCGGCCAGGCGGTGACCCACACAGGCAACAAATGGGTCGTCAAACCCGACGACGGCGCGGGCGGACTCGACACATTCCTGTTCGACGATTTCGCGCAAGCTTGCGCCGAATTCGACGCACGCGCGGCGCAGGGGCGCAATCCGGTGTTGCAGGAGTGGGTCGACGGCGAGCCGCTAAGTCTTTCTCTGATCTGCAACAGCGAGCGCGTCGAACTGGTCAGCATCAACCGGCAGCAGATTGGCTTGAGCGAAGGCAAGGCGCCGGGGCAGCATGCGCGCATCGTCGAATTCGACGGCGTGGCGGTCAATCAGATCGACACGACGGGCGAGCAGGGCGAGACGCTGCGCGAGCTTGCGAAACGCGTCGGGGCGGCGATGCCGGGACTGCGCGGCTTTGCGGGCATCGACGTGGTATGGCATCCGTCGCGTGGGCCGGTCGTCATCGAAGTGAATCCGCGCCTGACCGTGGCTTATGCAGGCCTTTCCGCCGCACTTGGCGGCAATCTCGCGGCGGCGTTGCTGGCGGCGCATGGCGTGCGGGTTCGAGCGGGCGAAACAGGCGAAACAGGTGGAACAGGCCAGTCAGGTGAGTCGCGCGGGTCGGGCGCATCGGGCGGATCGGGCGGATCCGGCGGATCGGCGACCGCAGGCCGATCTACGGCCGCGGCGGCGCGCGGGTACGACGCCCGGCCTCTTTGCGGAGCTCGGCCATGAACGCGCCGCGCATGAACTCCGTGGGCGGTGCGCCGGTGTTCGGCTGGGACGTCGGCGGCGCGCACGTCAAAGTGTCGATGACCGATGCGAGCGGCGTCGTGCTCGACGTCGCGCAGTGGGCCTGCCCGTTGTGGCAAGGGCTCGAACATCTGGAGCGCACCATCGACCTCGTGTTCGAACGCTGGCCGGTCGCGAAAACCTACGCGGCGCGGCACGCCGTGACGATGACGGGCGAGATGGTCGATCTTTTCGAGGACCGAGCACAAGGCGTGCGGGCAATCGCCGCAGCGCTCGCGCAGCGGCTCGGGCCGCGCGTCGCGTTCTATGCGGGCGAGGCCGGCTGGCTGACGGCGCAGACCTGCGCGGCCGGCTGGCGCAGCGTCGCGTCGGCGAACTGGCTGGCGACCGCTCGCTGGATAGCTACGCGCGTAGCCAATGCGCTGCTGATCGACATCGGCAGCACGACGACCGACATCATTCCGCTTGCGAACGGGCGAGTCGTTGCGCGCGCATCGACGGATGCCGGGCGGCTCGCCACCGGTGAGCTCGTCTATCAGGGAGTCGTGCGCACGCCGCTGTGCGGGATCGCGCAGCGCATCGAGTTCGGCGGCGCGGCGGTCAACGTGATGAACGAATGGTTCGCGACCACGGCGGACGTGTACCGGCTCACGGGCGAACTCGCGCCGCAATACGACCTTTACCCGAGCGCCGACAACGGCCCGAAAAACGAACTTGCGAGCAGAAGGCGGCTCGCGCGGATGATCGGCCGCGACGCGCACGAAGCGAGCCCCGCCGAATGGCGCGCGTTCGCGCAGCGCTGGCGCGAGCTGCAACTGCGCGAGATCGGCGCGAACCTGACGCGCGTGACGGCGGCCCACCCCGAGCTTGCGACCGCACCGCTCGTAGGCGCCGGCTGCGGACGCTTTCTGGTGGCGGCGCTCGCGCGTGAAGAGGCGCGCGGCTATATGGATTTCGGCACGCTGGCGGGAGGCGCGGCCGATCAGTCCGACTGGGCAGCGACTTGCGCGCCGAGCGTGGCGGTGGGGCTGCTCGCGGCGACGCGTTATGCGCAGGCTGGCGACGGCGTTCAAAGTGTCGATGCGGCTACACGGGCCGCGTGAACCACGCAACATATTCGAAGGAGGCGGGCGCAACGAGCAGACAGCCGGGCCAGCAGGCAGGCGGACAAGCAAACGAGGTTAATCGCAAACGAGGACAACGATCATGTGGGTGGTCAAGATCGGGGGCAGCCTGAGTCACGAGCCGGCGCTGCGCCAATGGCTCATCGAGCTATGCGAAGTGGGGGGCGGGCGCGTCGTCATCGTTCCAGGCGGCGGCGATTTCGCGGACAAGGTGCGGCAGTATCAAAGCGAGTGGAGCTTCGACGACCTCGCCGCTCACAACATGTGTCTGCTCGCGATGACGCAATACGCGCTCCTCATGCAAGGAGTCTTGCCCGAACTCGTGCTCGCATCGAGCGAGGCGAAGATTCGCCGCGCGCTGCGCGACGGCCACGTCGCCGTGTGGGTGCCGACTGCGCTGATGCGTGACACGCCCGACGCGATGAGCAACTGGGACACGACCTCCGACAGCCTCGCCGCCTGGCTTTCGACGATGCTCAACGCCGAGCGGCTGATCGTCGTGAAGTCATGTCCGATCTCGGGAAACGAACGGCTCGACACGCTGGCAGCCGCGGGCGTGGTGGACCGCAGCTTTGTCGATTATGTGAACGAGGCGAACTACGTCGTCGAGCTGTTCAATAAGGACAATGTCGAACTGATGCGCGACCGGTTGCTGAATACGCCGGTCATCTGACTGCGCTGCCTGGCAGATGCGGCAGAGATTGCCCATCTAGCCGATAGCGGAGGTAAGCGCATTGAGCCATGCGGCCCATGCAGCGCGGCGACCCAAGCTTTGCGCCGCATGCCCCGTGCTACACGCGGACCGCGCCGGCTGCAACCAGGTCCGCCGCCATACCGGCAGCGCCAACGTCGCCTGAGCCGCGATGCAATGCGTCCGCCCATTGTGCGACGCGCTGCGGATCGAGTCGCGAGCGCCGGCCGTCGACGCACAACGCTGTGCGAAAACCCGCCACATCGGGCGCGAGCGCGCGAATCTGCTCCAGCTGCGCCCAGCCGAGTGAGCCGGCAACGCCGCACATTCCGCCTCGTTCGCGCGTGAGCCGCAGCCATCGCGCGAGCGTGTCGCTGTCCACATGATCGAACAGCGTGCTGCCGTCTTTGGCGGAAGTGTCGAACATCACGCCGACAAAGCCGAGCGACGCCGCGAGAGCGGCGAGCTCGCCGTCCATGCCGCCATCGCACAGCAAGACCGGCACCACGGCAGCCGGCAGATTCGCCAGTTGTTCGAGGCAACGGCGGGCGGCCGGTCCAGGCGTCACGCCCACTTTCACATAATCGACGCCTGTGTCGCTCACTTCGATCACGCGTGCGGCGATTTCATCCAGCGCATCCGCGGGCAAATCGCCGATTGTCGCGCTAATCGGCTTGACGGGATAACGGGCGCGAAGCTCGCGCACTATCCGCGCGATGTCGCCGATCGCGAGCCCGCCCAACGCGCCCGCATTCGGTTCCTTCAGGTCGATCAGGTCGGCGCCAGCGCGAGCGGCATCCCATGCTTCGTCGTGCGAGCGGACGCTCGCAAGCAATGCGGTCATCGGTGTTCTCCGAAAAAAGCGGGAAAAGCGCGAGTAATACGAAGACACGAGTTAGACGGACGAGTCAGGCGGCCTGGCCACCCGGCGATGCAAGGCGTTCGCGGTGCCGCGCGATCGCGGCGGTGAGCCAGCCCCACGCAGTGCGTTCGGCGTCGCCGGCTGTTTTGTCGATGGCGATCTGCAGATAAGCCATCTCGCGATCGACCTTGTCGGCCGGCAGCATGAAGAGCCGGCTCACGAGAATTGCGCCTTCCACCACTGCGGCCTGCGCGCGGTTGAAACCGGCGAACGGCGCATGCGTTTCGCGGTGCACGCATTTCATGCGCAGTACCGGGCGCTCATTGTCGTCGCGCAATTCATCGAGTTCGAGCTCGGCATGCGCGAGCGACTCGGCGAGCCGCACGCTCGCCACATGGCTTGCCGCGAGCGTCGGCCAATCGGTCGCGCAATGCGTGACGCAGCCGGCGAAAACGCGGACATCGGTAGTGAAATTGAGGACCGCCGCGCGTGAGGCGACGATATTGTCGAGCGTCACGGACGGACGGAACGGCGAGAGAATGACGAACTCGCCCTCGTAACGGGCTCCCATCGGCGCGACATGAGGACGGCCATCGCACGCTGCCGTAGTGACGATCGTTTCGTGAATCATGGATGGGAACGCGTGTCCTGGCAGCGCTCTAGGCCGCCCGTTCAGCTAGCTATTAACAATCGATCCGCAGAGGGGCCGCATTACGCGGCCCATGCGGGCTTTAACGCGTAGCGATATACATCGTGATTTCGAAACCAAAACGCATATCGGTGTAGCTCGGAGTCGTCCATTGCATAAGGTGCTTCCTCCATCGGTTGATACAGCGTTGCGCCGTCGGCCCCGCACATTGCCGGGCTGCATTGGCGTAATCGACTACGCAAGCTCCGTGCCGGACCGGCAACGAAGACTGGAGCAGCCTATGCCGCGCCGCAATACAGCGTTCGCCGAATAACGGCGGCAGGCAGGCCCGCGCGGCATGGACGCCGCATGAGCTTCTTGCGCGGCGCACTGTTCCGATAATGCAGCAAAGTGTTCCACTGCGCACGAAAGACCCTGATACGCGTGTCACTTACGGCGCGCATGCAGCTCGATACTTTCGGTTCGCGTTCAGGAGCCATACTCGGCCTCATGCTTACGCCGCGATTTCACCGAAGCAATTCGCGCACGAATGAATGACAGGTTCCTTTCTTCGCACTTGCCGAAAGCGCGCTCCACGATATGCGATCGATAACGGATCGATTAAGTCTGCCAAATAAAATCGTGAATTCTCAACAATGACGTCCTTGCCTACAGTGCACACAAGCGCTTCGTTCTTCCGGCAGCGCGCCTGTCCACAATCGAGGATACGTCATGAACGATTTCAGTCAACCGGTGATCGAGACCCTCCACAAGCCGCGCGATGCGGGCAACGCGCGCGAGCGCTATGCCGCCGGCGTGATGAAGTATCGCGAGATGGGCTACTGGCAACCGGATTACACGCCGAAAGACACGGACGTGATCGCGCTCTTTCGCATCACGCCGCAACCGGGCGTCGAGCCGGAAGAAGCGGCCGCGGCCGTGGCCGGCGAATCGTCGACAGCAACATGGACCGTGGTGTGGACCGACCGCCTGACCGCGTGCGACATGTACCGCGCAAAAGCGTATCGCGTCGATCCGGTGCCCGCGTCGAATGCGGCCGAGCCGCAGTACTTCGCCTACATCGCCTATGAACTCGATCTCTTCGAAGAAGGCTCGATCGCGAACCTGACGGCGTCGATCATCGGCAACGTATTCGGCTTCAAACCGCTGAAAGCGCTGCGGCTCGAAGACATGCGCATACCTGTTGCTTATCTGAAGACCTTCCAGGGACCGCCGACCGGAATCGTCGTCGAACGCGAGCGGCTCGACAAGTATGGCCGCCCGTTGCTGGGCGCCACCGTCAAGCCCAAGCTGGGTTTATCCGGCAAGAACTACGGCCGGGTCGTGTACGAAGGATTGCGCGGCGGTCTCGACTTTCTGAAGGACGACGAGAACATCAACTCGCAGGCTTTCATGCACTGGCGCGACCGTTTTCTGTTTTCCATGGAGGCGGTGAATCGCGCGCAAGCGGAGACCGGCGAGGTCAAAGGCCATTATCTGAACGTGACGGCGGGCACGATGGAGGAGATGTATGAGCGCGCCGAATTTGCGAAGGAACTGGGTTCATGCATCGTGATGATCGACCTCGTGATCGGTTGGACCGCGATTCAGTCGATGGCGCGCTGGGCTCGCAGGAACGACATGATTCTGCATCTGCATCGCGCGGGGCACAGCACGTACACGCGTCAGCGCAATCACGGCATTTCGTTTCGCGTGATCGCGAAGTGGCTGCGCATGGCGGGTGTCGATCACGCGCATGCGGGCACGGCGGTGGGCAAGCTCGAAGGCGATCCGTTGACCGTGCAGGGCTTTTACAACGTGTGCCGCGAGGCGCGCAACGAAGTCGACCTGTCGCGCGGCATTTTCTTCGAGCAGCCGTGGGCCGGCCTGCGCAAGGTAATGCCGGTGGCCTCGGGCGGCATTCACGCGGGACAGATGCATCAACTGCTCGACCTGTTCGGCGACGACGCGATCCTGCAGTTCGGCGGCGGGACCATCGGCCATCCGGGTGGGATTCAGGCGGGCGCCGTGGCCAATCGCGTCGCGCTCGAGGCGATGGTGAAGGCGCGCAACGAAGGACGCGACATTCGTCACGAAGGGCCGGACATTCTGGAAGCCGCGGCGCGCTGGTGCGGGCCGCTGAAGCAGGCGCTCGATACCTGGCGCGACGTGAGCTTCAACTACGCGTCGACCGATTCGCCGGATTTCGCCGCCACGCCGACCGCGGCATAAGCGGCGCATCGAAAGATTCCTGGTGCAGGTTCGCAGCAGTGCCGACGCACTGCGCGGGAGACCGTGTGCGCCGTTTGAACGTTGCAGTCAATCAATCGCGAGGTACGTCATGCGCATTACACAAGGCACGTTTTCCTTCTTGCCGGAACTCACGGACGAAGAGATCGGTTTGCAGATCGACTACGCGCTTGGCCAGGGCTGGGCCTGCTCCGTCGAATTCACCGACGACCCGCATCCGCGCAATACGTACTGGGAAATGTGGGGTCTGCCGATGTTCGACCTGCACGATGCGGCCGGCGTGCTGCAGGAAGTGAAGGCGTGCCGCGCCGCACGGCCGCAGCACTACATCAAGGTCAACGCGTTCGACTCGGTGCGCGGATTCGAGACGATGCGGCTGTCGTTCATCGTCAACCGTCCGGATGAAGAGCCCGGCTTCCGGCTTACGCGTGGTGATGGACCGGGACGTGTCCAGCGATATGGATTGTCGGGCTACGCGAGCGATAAGCCATCAGGCGAGCGCTACGGTTCGACGCGCTGATAGTGGCGACGAGAGCGTAATGAGGTCCCGCGAAAGCGCGACAAAAGCGTGCCAACAGCGTGATGAACGGAGGGAGAAAGCATGACCGAAGCTGCCGCTATTGACGCCGACGCACCGTCGTCCGCAGCCGGGAACGACGCATCGAACGACAGCGCGGCAAAACACGCGGGCCGCGCGCTGCCGCCGCATATCGACCTCGCCGCGCTTTATCGCGATTCCGGCATCGGCGACGTGCTGGCGGAACTGGACCGCGATCTCGTCGGCCTCGCGCCGGTGAAAACGCGTATCCGCGAGATCGCCGCGCATCTGCTCGTCGAGCGGGCGCGCGAATCGCTCGGTCTCGCGAGCGGCGCGCCGACGCTGCATATGTGTTTCTCCGGCAATCCGGGCACCGGCAAGACGACGGTGGCATTGCGCATGGCCGAGGTGCTGCATCGGCTTGGCTACATTCGCCGCAATCATCTTGTCTCGGTGACGCGCGACGATCTGGTTGGCCAGTACATTGGCCATACCGCACCGAAAACGCGCGATGTGCTCAAGCGCGCAATGGGCGGCGTGCTGTTCATCGACGAAGCGTATTACCTGTATCGCCCGGAAAACGAACGGGACTACGGGCAGGAAGCCATAGAAATCCTGCTGCAGACGATGGAAAACCAGCGCGACGATCTTGTGGTGATCCTCGCCGGTTACGCGTCGCGGATGGAAGTGTTCTTCGAAAGCAATCCGGGTTTTCGCTCGCGCATTGCGCATCACATCACGTTTCCCGATTACGGCGACGCGGAACTGCTCGACATTGCCGAGCGCATGCTCGCGACGTTGAATTACCGCTTCGACGCCGAGTCACGGCGCGCTTTCGCGGATTACCTCGCGCGACGCACCCGCCAGCCGAATTTCGCCAATGCGCGCTCGGTGCGCAACGCGCTCGACCGCTCGCGGCTGCGCCAGGCGAATCGTCTATTCGCCGCGGCGATGCAGGGCGGCGCGCCGATCGACGCGGCCGCGTTGACATTGATCGCCACCGAAGATATTCGCGCAAGCCGCGTATTCGCCGAGCCGCTCACGCAAAACGGCGAGCCATCCGTGTCCTTTCTTGCGTCGGGCGCCGAGTCGGGCGCCGCTGCGCCGCGCGCCGTGACGGCGCCGCCAGGCTGAACCAGAACAACCTCAGGAGCTCGCCATGCAAGACGGACGCACGACCCTTTCGAAGTTTCTCATCGACACGCTTGACCGCCAGCCTTGCGCGGCGGGAACGGCGCAGAACGCGGGGCTATCCGCGCTGCTGATCGACGTAGCCGCGGCCATCAAGTCGATCTCGGCGATGCTCACCAAGGGCGCGCTCGGCGGCAATTACGGGTCGGCGCAAAGCATCAACACGCATGGCGAGGAGCAGAAGAAGCTCGATGTCGCCACGAACGAAATCTTCGTGCAGCAGTGCGAGTGGGACGGGCTGCTGGCCGCGATGGCCTCCGAGGAAATGGAGAGCGTCTACACGATTCCGCAAGGCTACCCGCGCGGCGACTATCTGCTCGCGTTCGATCCGCTCGACGGCTCGTCGAACATCGACATCAACGGCGTGGTCGGTTCGATCTTTTCGGTGCTGCGCAATGTGGATGACTGTTCCGCTGACACGGATCGACCGGTCGGCGAATCCGCGTTTCTCAGGCCGGGTCGTGAGCAGGTCGCGGCGGGCTACGCGATTTACGGTCCTTCGACAATGCTCGTGCTCTCGGTGGGCAACGGCACGCATGGCTTCACGCTCGAGCGCGAGATCGGCAATTTCGTGCTCACGCATTCGAACATTCGCATTCCGGAGAACACCGCCGAGTTCGCGATCAACGCGTCGAACGAACGCTTCTGGGAGCCGCCCGTGCGCCGCTACGTGCAGGAATGCAAGGACGGCCGCACGGGCTGCCGTACCGAGGACTTCAACATGCGCTGGATTGCCTCGATGGTCGCGGAGGTGCATCGCATCCTGATGCGCGGCGGCGTGTTCATGTATCCGCGCGACTCGAAAACGCCGGTCATGGAAGGGCGCCTGCGGCTTCTGTATGAAGCCAACCCGATGAGCTTTCTGGTCGAACAGGCCGGCGGCCTTTCCATCACGGGCCGCGAGCGCATTCTCGACGTGGTGCCGCATGCGCTGCATGGGCGCGTGCCGGTGATTCTTGGCTCGCGCAACGAAGTGGAGCGCATTGGCCGCTATCACGGCGAATACGACCGTGGCGAGGATCGACCGTTCACGTCGCCGCTCTTTGGCCGGCGCTCGCTTTTTCTGCCGGGTTTCACCGCCTGAGCGCAAGAAGCCCAAGCTCGCGAAAAGCGGCCGAACACAACACTACTATCCGGAGACAAGCGCATGTCAGTCAAACACCCGATCATCGCGGTGACCGGTTCGAGCGGCGCCGGCACCACGACCGTGATGAAGAGCTTCACCCATATTTTCCGGCGCGAGAAGATCAACGCGCAGATCGTGGAAGGCGACGCCTTTCATCGTTATGACCGCAACGGCATGCGCGAAGCGATGAAGCAGCACGAGCGCGACGGCGTGCCGAACTTCAGCCATTTCGGACCCGAAGCGAATTTGCTCGAAGAACTGGAGGCGCTGTTCGCGAGCTATGGCGAGAGCGGCACCGGCAAGTTTCGCCACTACGTCCACGACGAAACTGAAATGCGGCTCTACAAGCAGGATGCAGGAACGTTTACACCGTGGGAAGACGTGCAGCCCGGCACGAATCTGATGTTCTACGAGGGCCTGCACGGGGCGGCAGTGACCGATCGCATCGACATTGCGCGGCATGCGGATCTGCTGATCGGCGTCGTGCCGATCATCAACCTGGAGTGGATTCAGAAGCTGCATCGCGATCAGACCATGCGCGGTTACTCACACGAGGCGGTGGTCGATACGATCCTGCGGCGTATGCCCGACTACGTGAACTACATCTGTCCGCAGTTTTCCCGCACGCATGTGAATTTTCAGCGGGTACCGACCGTGGATACGTCGAACCCGTTTATCGCGCGCGAAATTCCTCAGCCCGACGAGAGCTTTGTCGTGATCCGCTTCGCGCGGCCCAAAGGCATCGACTTCCAGTACCTGTTGACGATGCTGCACGACTCCTTTATGTCGCGCCCAAACGTGATCGTCGTGCCGGGCGGCAAGATGGGGCTCGCCATGCAGCTCATCTTCACGCCGATGATTCTGCAATTGATCGACCGGCGCTCAAGGGCCTGAGCCTTTAACGCTCCGGCTTTGAAGCGAGACATCCAGTGCAGGTTTTGAAGGAGACATTCGATGAGTGCCGTCGCAGAATCCATTGCATTTCCTGAAACCCGCGTGATGGCCAACGCGCTGCGCATGCTCGCGATCGACGCCGTCGAAGCGGCGAAGTCAGGCCACCCCGGCATGCCGCTCGGCATGGCCGAGATCGCCGTCGCGCTGTGGGACCGGCATCTGAAACACAATCCGCGCAATCCGGCGTGGGCCGATCGCGACCGCTTCGTGCTGTCGAACGGACATGGCTCGATGCTGTTGTACGGGCTGCTGCATCTCACGGGCTACGATCTTCCTGTTGACGAGCTCAAGCGCTTCCGTCAATTGCATAGCAGGACGCCGGGGCACCCGGAGGTCGGCGTGACGCCGGGTGTCGAGACGACGACCGGCCCGCTCGGACAGGGTCTCGCCAACGCCGTCGGCATGGCGCTCGCCGAGGCACTGCTCGCGCGCGAATTCAATCGGCCGGGTCATGCGATCGTCGATCATCGCACGTATGTGTTTGCCGGCGACGGCTGCCTGATGGAAGGTATCTCGCACGAGGCGGCGTCGCTCGCGGGCACGCTGAAGCTCGGCAAGCTCACGGTGCTTTACGACGACAACGGCATCTCCATCGACGGCCATGTCGCGCAGTGGTTCAGCGACGACACGCCCGCGCGCTTTGCCGCATACGGCTGGCACGTGGTGCGCGACGTGGACGGCCACGACGTCGACGCTGTCGACCTCGCGCTGCAGGACGCACGCGCGGTTGGCAAGCCCACGTTGATCTGCTGTCGCACGGTGATCGGCAAGGGGTCCCCATCCAAAGCGGGCACGCACGACGTGCACGGCGCACCGCTCGGCGCCGAGGAGGTCGCGAAAACGCGGCGCGCACTCGGCTGGCCGCATCCGCCGTTCGCGATTCCGCAGGAGGTCCGCGCGCAGTGGGATGCGGGCGGGCGCGGCGAGGCGGCGGAGGCGGACTGGAACCGCCGCTTCGAAGCCTATCGCCAGTACTATCCGCACGAGGCCGCCGAATTCGAGCGCAGAACGCGAGGCGCGCTGCCCGCGCATTGGCGCGATACCGTTCGCGCGATGCTGCGCGACGCGGACAGCGCCGCTCAATCCATCGCGACGCGCAAGGCTTCGCAGCAGACCATCGCCGTGCTCGCCCGGGCATTGCCGGAATTGCTGGGCGGCTCGGCCGATCTGACCGGCTCGAACCTCACCAACTGGCAAGCCGCCGTGGATATTCACGCCGACGAAGCCGGCCTGCAAGCCGGCAACTATCTGCACTACGGTGTGCGCGAATTCGGCATGAGCGCGGCGATCAACGGTATCGCGCTGCATCGCGGGCATATCGCGTTTGGCGGCACATTCCTCACGTTTTCCGACTACTCGCGCAACGCGCTGCGCATGGCCGCGCTGATGAAGACGCGCTCGATCTTCGTGTTCACGCACGACTCGATCGGCCTTGGAGAAGACGGGCCGACTCATCAATCGATTGAACACGCAGCGAGCTTGCGTCTGATTCCCGGACTCGACGTCTGGCGTCCGTGCGACACGGTGGAGACCGCGCGCGCGTGGGCCAGCGCGATTGAGCGCGAGGGGCCGTCGAGCCTGCTGCTGAGCCGCCAGAACCTGCCGTTCGTCGAACGGGACGGCGAGCAGATCGACGCAATCGAGCGGGGCGGTTATGTGCTGCGGGACTGGCGCGATGCGTCGGAGTCCACGCATCCACACATGGAATCTCGGGTAATACTGATTGCTACGGGATCCGAAGTTTCTCTCGCACTTGATGCGCTCGCGCCGCTCGCCGCTTTGGGTATCGCTGCGCGCGTCGTGTCGATGCCGTCGACCAGCGTGTTCGACCGGCAGCCCGACACATGGCGCGATGCAGTGTTGCCGCCGGGCGTGCCGCGTGTCGCCGTGGAAGCGGGCGTGCGCGCGTTCTGGCGCCAGTACGTGGGTCTGGAAGGCGGCGTGGTAGGTATCGACACCTTTGGTGAATCCGCTCCGGCTGCCGCTCTGTTCGACCATTTCCACTTGACCGCCCAGGCTGTGGTGGACGAAGCCCGTCGCGTCGCACGGCGCGCTGCGTGAACAAAATCCGATTCGTCATCGAGGAGTTTGCAATGGCCTTCATAGCACTGCGTCAACTATTGGATCACGCGGCCGAGCACGGCTACGGCGTGCCCGCGTTCAACGTCAACAACATGGAGCAGATTCACGCGATCATGCAGGCCGCGGAAGAAACTGCGAGCCCGGTGATATTGCAGGCGTCGGCGGGCGCGCGCAAGTATGCGGGCGAGCCGTACCTGCGCCATCTCGTGCTGGCCGCGCTCGAAGCGCATCCGGACATTCCGCTCGTGCTGCATCAGGACCACGGCGCGAGTCCGGCGGTGTGTCAGCAGGCAATCCGTTCGGGCTTTACATCGGTGATGATGGACGGCTCGTTGCTGCCCGATCAGAAAACGCCCGCCACCTATGACTACAACGTCGACGTGAGCCGCCGCGTGGTGGACGCAGCGCATGCGGTGGGTGTTTCCGTCGAAGGGGAACTCGGTTGTCTCGGGTCGCTGGAAACCGGCACGGCGGGCGAGGAAGACGGCGTCGGCGCGCAAGGGCAACTGACACGCGACGATCTGCTCACCGACCCGCGCGAGGCGCAGATTTTCGTGGAATCCACCGGCGTCGACGCATTGGCGATTGCGATCGGCACGTCGCATGGCGCCTATAAATTCAGCCGCCAGCCGACCGGCGATATTCTCGCCATCGACCGGATCGTGGAGATTCACGAGCGGATTCCGAACACGCATCTCGTGATGCACGGTTCGTCGTCGGTGCCGCAGGAATGGCTCGCGATAATCCGCGAATACGGCGGCGAGATTCCCACCACGTACGGTGTGCCGGTTGAGGAAATCCGGCGCGGCATCGCGCATGGTGTGCGCAAGGTGAATATCGACACCGACATTCGGCTCGCAATGAGCGGCGCAATGCGCAAGTCGCTGGCGAATGCACGTGCCGAGTTCGACCCGCGCGCCGCGTTGAAGGCGGCAACGGCGGCTGCGCGCGCTGTCTGCGTCGAGCGTTTCGAGGCGTTCGGCTGCGCAGGGCAGGCGCCGCGCATCAAGCCATTGCCGCTCGAGGCGATGGCGCGCCGTTATCATTGAGCAAGGAGACAGGCATGCGTGATTTTCTGATCGCTCCTTCGCTGCTGTCCGCCGACTTTGCGCGTCTCGCCGAAGAGATTCGCGACGTCACCGCAGCCGGCGCCGACTGGATTCATCTCGATGTAATGGACAACCATTACGTGCCGAATCTCACGGTCGGGCCGCTCGTTTGCGCGGCGATCCGGCCGCATACGCGCGTGCCGATCGACGTGCATCTGATGACCATGCCGGTCGATCCGCTCGTGATCGGCTTTGCCGAAGCGGGCGCGAACACGATCAGCTTTCATCCGGAAGCGTCGCTGCATGTGCATCGGACCATCGAACTGATCAAGACGCACGGCGCGCGCGTCGGACTCGCGCTCAATCCGGCCACGCCGCTCGCTGTGCTCGATCATGTGATCGAGCGGCTCGACGTGGTACTGGTGATGTCGGTGAATCCCGGCTTCGGCGGCCAGGCCTTTATTCCCGAGACGCTGGAAAAGCTACGCGTATTGCGCGAACGCGTTGACGCAACCATGCAGCGCACGGGACGGCCGTTGCTGATCGAAGTGGATGGCGGCGTGAAGGCGTCGAACATCGCGCCGATCGCGGCGGCGGGTGCCGACGTGTTCGTGGCCGGCTCGGCGGTCTTCGGCGCCGACGACTATGCGCAGGCCATGGGCGCGCTGCGTGGCGCGCTCGCGCAGATGAGCGAAGCGGACGAAGCGCTGGCGGAAGCGCGCTGAACGGTTGCGGCTGTGTGCGTGCTCAACGTTTTTTCATCGTCTCGCCGGGCGCGCACCAGACCGACAGGTCCTGCTCGGGCCGCTCCACGGCGCAGCCCCAGTCGAGCGGCTGGTCCTGGTCGAAGCGCTTGCCGAGCCGCCACGCAATTTCGGCGCGTGCGAGCTGCACGCCCATATAGAACGCGTGGCCGCCGTCTGCTTCAAGATGAAGGTCCGGATACAACTCGAATGGATCGCCGCCACGAAGATGCCCGTCGCGGTTGTAGACATGAATGGCCTCGGCGCTCACCTGCACGCGAAAGTTAGGGTCGCGCACGGCGCGGGCGAATTCGTCGATCTCGGCGGGACTGTATGGAAATGGACGCTTCGCATGGACGGTCGCAAGATCGCCGTCGATGCCCTTGGGCAGCACCTGCGCCTCGCGGGCGGCATGCATCACGCGGCGCGCGACGTCGGCTTCGCGCACGGCCCGCCGCGCGTGCAGGCTGACGGACGTGGTAAGCACCGCGCTCACACGAAGCTCCGCCGCCATGCCGAGCAACACTGCGTTGATGCCGCTCGTGTCCGCTTCGGTCAGCTCGGTCACGTTGCCGATGCCCATCATGATGGCCACGTCCGGATAGCGTTCGCGCAGCCTCACGTAACGCGCGATCGACGTGGCGAGACCGAACGGGATCGGATCGAGAATCGGGTCGGCAAGAAACGCGCGGCCGCGCGCGGCGAACAGTTCGATGGCGGCGTCGAGCGAAGCGGGGTCGCGCGGATCGCGTGCGACGAGGATCGGCGTGGACGGCACTTCGTCCGCGATCCACAGCGTGTCGAGGTTCAGGCTCATCAGATAGTCGGCGCCTGCGCGGCCGCCGCGCAGTAGCTCGTCGGTGTGCATCGAATCGACGCTCACGCGATAGCCTTCGGCCTTCAGCCGGCGTACCGCGTCTTCGAGATGCGGGAACGGTGTTTCCGGCAAGCAGCCTATGTCGATCACATTCGCGCCCTGCGCGGCATAGTCGCGCGCACGCGCGGCAATGCCGTCGAGGTCGAGGCGCGGCGCGTCGACGATCTCCGCAAAAATCTCGGTCTCGTAGCGCGAAAGGTCCACCGGCTTCGCCTCGCGGCCGAAGAACTGCGGCAGGTCTTTCACTTCTTCCGGGCCGCGTTCGAACGGCACGCCGTAGTGTTCGGTCAGCGCCGCGAGATCGCCACGGCATCGCCCGGGCACGATCACGCGCTGCGCCGCGAGCGGCGCGGGCACACGGCGTCGGATCATGTCGGCGGTCATCAGCGCGGCGACTTGCAGACCGATCTCGCGGATTTCCCAACTGAACGGCGTCGGCGCCATGCTTTCGAGCACGCGGAGCAGACTCTTTTCGGCGAGCCGGCCGGTCAGGAAGACGATGTGGTCCATGTCAGTACGCGCCGGGGGGCCGTGTCATACCAGGTCGAGCGTCGCGAGGCGTTGATCGAGCGCCGTCTTCAGTTCATCCAGCGAGCGCGCGACCGTGGTGTATTCGAAGCGCGACAGGCGCTCCACATTGTCGAGTTCGATCGCGCGCGGTCGCAGTTCGACCCATTCGTTCGGGCTTTGAGTGACGACGGTCGGTTCCGTGTCGCATGCAAAGACGATGCCCGGAATGCACTGCTTGCCGGCCTGCGCGTACATGTTGGTCGGCAGCGTGTCGGAGATGCCGAACGCGCATTTGGCCACCGTATTGCTGGTGGCCGGCGCGATGATGACAGTGTGATACATGCCGTGATACAGCATGCCGACCGGCACGCCGCTCGCGCTCTTGTCGCGGAACACGTTGAAGCGCTCACGCAGTCTGGGCAGATTCCAGCCGTAAAGCGGCAGTACTTCTTCGGCTGCGGCGGAGAGAAAAAGGTCCGTGCGCGGCAACGCCAGCGCGAGTTCGATCGACTCTTCGAGTAGATGGCCCGAGCCGGTCACGCACCACGCGAAGCGCGCGTCCGGCTTGAAATCCGCGAGTTTGCGAGCGGGCGCCTGGGTCATGCGCTGTGAGCGTGCGGCGATCCGTCGGGCGGCGATCCGTCGGGCGGCGATCCGTCGGACGGCGAACCGTCGAAGGCCTGTTCGTCGGCCGCGTCGTCGGGCTCGGCGCCGTCCTGTCCCGAGCCGTCGTGCGACAGACGGATTTGCAGCCGGCGCATCTTGCGATACAGCGTATTGCGGCTGATGCCCAGCGCCTTTGCCACGTTACTGACGTTCCAGCGATTTTCCTCGAGCATCGCAAGAACGGTCTCACGTTCATTCAACTGGATAGCGTTCAGCGCGGAAAGATCGGGGTCGTCGTCCGGATGCGGCGCCGGCTGCGCAACTGAGTGGGACACGGAGGGCGTCGCAACTAGCGGATCGCGTTGCGTGACTTCCACGGGCAGATCTTCGCAGCGGATCGGTTGTCCGTCGCATAGCGCAATCGCCATCTGCAACACATGTCGCAACTGACGGATGTTGCCAGGCCATGCATAGCTCAGCAACGCCTGCTCGGCTTCTTTCGTGAGCTCCGGTGGATCGTTATCGGTTTCCGCCTCGAGCAGGTGGTGAATCAGCGGCAGCTTGTCGACGCGCTCGGCGAGCGGCGGCAGATTCAGTTCGACGCCCTTCAGCCGGTAATACAGATCCTCGCGGAACTGCCCGCCGTGCACCAGTTCGAGCAGGTTGCGGTGGCTCGCGCTGATCAGCTGGAAATTGACCTTGACGGTGGTCTCGGCGCCGAGTGGCGTGACCTCGTGCTCCTCGATCACGCGCAGTAGCCGCGCTTGCAATGCGAGCGGCATGTCGCCGATCTCGTCCAGAAACAGCGTGCCGCCGTTGGCCTGCACGATCTTGCCGCGGCGTCCTTCGCGCTGTGCGCCGGTAAATGCGCCCGCACGATAGCCGAACAGTTCGCTTTCGATCAGGTTCTCCGGCAACGACGCGCAATTCACCGGCACGAACGGCCCCGACGAATGAGGGCTGATGCTATGCAACGCCTGCGCGAAGACTTCCTTGCCCGTGCCGGTTTGTCCTCTGAGGATGATCGGGATCTTGCGCTGGACCACGCGCACGCCTAGCTGAATCTGCGAGGCCATGCGCGGATCGCCGAACTCCAGATGCGCGATTTCATCGAGCCGGGCCGGCGGTGGACGCTTTTCCGGTGCGCTCGTGCGCGGCGCGGGCGCCGTCACGGCGACACGCGTGACGCGTGCCGCCGCACTTTGCGCGGTCTGCGCGACGAGGAAGAAGCGATTCGTCGCGTTGGCGCTGTACACGGTGACCGGATGAAACGAGCCGCGAATGCTGCGCGCGATCATGTCTTCGAGCGATGCGTTGAACGCCTCCTCGATACGCCGTCCGCGCAGTTCGCTAAGCGAGCGGAAGCCGAGCTGGAAGAGTGCGCTGCGGTTCGCCGCCAGCACGGTGCTGTCGTCCGCTACCGCAAGCTTTCCGCCATGCAGCGTGCCGACGAATTCCGGGCGGCTGTGAAAGTGGATCATGTTCGCGTGACGGTAGCGCGCATCGAGCAAACGGTTTTCGATCATCTGGCGCGACATGCCGACGAGCACCAGCGAGTGTTGCTGCAGCAGCTTCGAGCGGCTCGTGACGTCGAGTACGCCGGCAATCTCGCCGCTGTCGTCGAAGATCGGCGCGGCGGAGCAGGTGAGCGACGTGTAGCGCGGATAGAAATGCTCGTGCTGGCAGACGGCGATGCAGTCGCGTTCGGCGAGGCACGTGCCCATTCCGTTGGTGCCCGCTTCGCGCTCGCTCCACAACGCGCCGACGCGGAAGCCGTCGGATGCGACCGCTTCGGCGAAAGGCACCGACGAAACCTGATGGACGATCACCCCGCCCGAGTCGACCAGCACCACGGCGAGTTCGGGATCGGCCAGCTGTTGATAGAGCGTGGTCATTTCCAGCTTCGAGCACGCGATCAGATCGCCCATGGCCTCACGGCGCGAGCTTAGTTCGTAGTCCGTGAGGATAGGCGGCGTGACGAAGCGGGAAGGGTCGAGCTGGAATTCGTTGACGCAACGTGCCCACGATTGAGCGACTGGCTCGCTCGTCGGACGTGTCGCCAATTGATGATTGACGACGTTCAGAATTTCACGGACGTGCATGGAGCTGTCAGCAAGCAACGACATGGGGTTCGTCTCCGTTGCGGCAACTTCACGCGCGCCGGACGTTGCCTGGCGTAGTGTTGCGTTTGCCTGGGCTTCGCTTGGCGCGTCACGAGTGCCGCTTTATCGATAATGTCATCCCCCGGCGCCGCGGCTTCTCTGTCCTTCTCCGTCCGTATGCGCACTGAGTAATACGCCCGCTGTTTCGGGTTACTGTCAGGCGTTGGCTTAAAACTCTACGCCCGATGTCGTTCTCGTTCAATAAGAAGTCGCATCAATAGTACAAGGTGTGCCCGGTTTTTGCTTTTAATGTCGGCATGCCCTGCCGGGGCCTGCCGAGACGCTTGGCGGCGCAGAGCGCTTCGCGGGCAACTCGTTGCATGCTGCTTTGTGTTTACCCGGGTTGCGTCTCTTAACTTGTTGCCGCTACGCGGCGGAGTACACCATGGACCGTATCGATACCGTTCGCCTCGCCAGTTTCTGCGCCGCCGCCGATGCGGGGACACCTCGCGCGGGTATGCCCTGGGGTGCGCCTTCAGAAGCGCCATCCGCCGGCACGCTGCCGAAGCGCATGGACATCGTGTTCATCGAAAACTTTATCGGTCAGACGATTATAGGTATCGACAGCAGCGAGTTGCACGTGCCGCAGCCCGTGCGGATGAACCTCGCGATCGGTGTGCCCGCGATTCGCGCCTGTACGACGGATCGCATCGAGGACACCATCAACTACGCAGCGGTGCGCAGCGCGTTGCATGCGTTGCTGGAGTCGCACGGTGTGCGGCTACTGGAAGCGCTTGCTGAAGCGGTAGCCCGCCTGCTGATTACCGATTTCGGCGCGCACTGGGTGCGCGTGTCGCTCGCCAAGCCGGCCAAATTCGACGACGTCGCGGCGGTCGGCGTGCAGATCGAGCGGCAGCGCAGCGATATGCCAAAAGCAAGTGGCCTCGCGAGTTATGCGTCGCTTGGCGAGGGGCTGATTCCGGATTGAACCCGCGAGGCCCGGACCACGCTGCATCGTCCGGGCGAAGCGCCACGTCTGCCGGCGGCGGAACGGCATGCGCCGCGCCCGCTTACAGCACATGTCCGCTATTTCGATGCCGCGGTTTTATCGTTGCCGAGTCCGCAACTCCGGTAGGCGTCCGTCTGCAACGCGCGAAATTTCTTCGTCTGCGCTTTCGCGTGGTCGACGCGGAACTCCGAGCCGCCTTCGCCGCCGAGCGTCGCATACTTCGCGAAGGTCGACTGATCGACGAACTCGTCATACGGGAGCGCCGTCGCCATTTTGTCGATCACGCACGAGCACTTATAAACGTTCGCGAAATCGTGCCCGTTGTCGTCCATGCAGGAGAGCACGTATTCGACGCGTCCCTGGGTCGGGTAGTTGTAGCCTGCCGACGGGGCCGGCGTCTGTTGCGTATCGCCGTCCGCCCAGGCGAGCGGCGCGGCAAACGCAATGCAGGCACAGGCCGCCAGCGCGCGACATCGTTGGGTCATCTCATGCCTCTGTGAGAGCAATTGCACGATGGCATCATGCAAGGCCCGCGCCTTCCCGTCTTGCGGCTGTGTCCGCGCGGGCCGCGAGCCATCAGTTCGGGGCAAACGGATGCGCGACGCTGCTCTTCTTCGACACGACCTCCGCGGCGCTCGGTTCGCCTTTGACCGCGCGCTGGATCGCCTCGCGCGTCGCCTTGTAGTTGTACTCCTGAATCTTCTTGTCGTCCTCCGCCTGCCAGTGAATGAAGACGCCGACACACAGGAACAGGTCGTCCGCCTCGTCCTGCGGGATCGTGCCGTCCTCGACGCTGTCAGCGACAGCGAGCGCGACCGCATGCTGCGCCGGCCCGAACATCTGCACCGCCTGCTTCGCACCCTTGATCGTCACCTTGTTGAAAAGGATCGTGTTCGGCTTGGTGAGCAGGTTTGGCGCAACGACCGCGAGGAGCGATGTGAAGCCGTCCTTATTGTTGGTTAGCGCATTACAGAATGCGGTTTCCGCAGCGGAACCTCGCGGTCCCATCAGCAAGTCGATGTGAGCGACCTCGTTGCCGTCGCCGACGAGCGACTCGCCTATCAGGACGCGGTTGATCTTGGCCATGCTGTTCCTCCGATGAGTGGAATGGGGACTTGCCGACTGACTGAACGCCGCCTGTGACGGTCCTGGTCCGCGATCGCCTGGGCGGCGGGTTGATGCACGGTGGCACTAACTAACAGAATCCGTGCCAGTGCGCGGCGCGTCAGGCTCGCGTGGCGCGCCGCTTGCGGTATCGGGCTCTTCGAGGCAAAGCGCGACGAACAGGGTAGCCACCGTCAGGTCCGCGCTGGTGCCGGGATTGATGGCGGCGGCTTTCATTTCGGCATCCCATGCATCGAGTTGCTGGCTGCCCGCGACCGTGCCCGCTTGCGTGAGCGTACGGCGCCATTGCGCGTGCCGCTCGCGTGCCGTTCGCGTGACACTCTGCGCCACGCCGAGCCCCTGCTTACGCACAATGTGCGAGTCGGGCCACGTGCTCAGGAACGTGAGAAACACGTTCAGCGTGGCGATGCGCGGATCATCGGCCGGAACTTCGCGCCACGCGGCGAGGCCGGTTTCGAAAATGTCGCGAAAGCCCTCGGCATACTGTCGCGCGATGCTGTCGCGCGCGGCGGCGAGCGCCATTGCAGCGCGCAGGGCGACTGTCGGCGCATCGTGCACCGATTGCTCAGGAGCCTCGCCGAGACCGCCCGGATTGGCGAGCGCGATCGCGCGGTATGCGAGGCGGGAGTCGTCGATGTCGAGGCGCGCGAGCACGCGCTCGGTCGCCGCGTGCCACGCCTGGGCCGACAGCGGGCGCGCGGTTTCTTCGAGCGCTGCGGCGAGAGGCGCGACCAGCAGCAGGATGCCCAGGTTCGTATTGCAGCCGACCGTGGCGCGCGTGCCCGTTACAGCATCGAGCAGGCGCTGGCCGACCGGCATGCCGCGCGCGAACAGCGCGTCGGCGGCCGCGTCTGCGCTTGCGATGAACTGCGCCGCGCTCATGCCGTGGCCTTCGCTATCCACGCTGACGTTGCCTGGTTTCGGCGTTTCGACGTCCAGCCGGCAGGCTGTCAGGAAAGCCGCGCGAGCCTGCGCGGAGTCGGTGGTGGATCGGGCAGTGTTTATATCGGCGGGACCGCCCGAACCGCTCGAACTCGCCGCGCACATGTAGCCGCTCGGGCCCGGCGTGCGCAGAAAACCCGAGAGCCGCTCAGCCATGGCGTCCATGCAGCGCGACCACCGCCTCGCCGGTCTGCGCAAGTTCGCCGCGCTGCGCGGGCAGCTTGCGGAACAGCAGATCGTCGGCGAGCGCCGCTGCAATGTCGATAGACGTCACCGATTGCAGGCCGCGCCATGCCGCCACGCCGTTGACCTCCAGCACTAGCGGACGGGCGGCATCGCGCGGATCCGGAATCAGGTCGACGCCTGCGTAGTCGAGCCCGAGCGCCTCGGTGGCGCGCACCGCCGTTTGTGCGAGCGCGGTGTCCAGCTCCGCCGCCTCGCACGTCGCGCCCTGCGCGAAGTTATGAATCCAGCCTTTGCCGCCGATGCGCCGCATCGCCGCCACCGCGCGTCCGCCGATCACGAGCACGCGCCAGTCGAAGCCCGGCCGGCCGCCGTCGATGAAACGCTGCAAATACGCTACCTGGCTGTATGGCTTCAGCGAAGGGAGCGGCGCCAGCGCGCGCGGCGGCGTGCTGCGAGAGCCGAGCCGTTTGAGCCCATGGCCTTGCGAGCCGAACAGCGGTTTGAGAACGACCTGGCGCCCGGCTGCGGCCTCGCGCATCAGCACACGCTGCGCGAATGCCGCCGATTCGCCGGCCCACGTCGCGGGCGTGGGCACGCCGTGGCGATGCAGCAAAAAGCTTGTCATCGATTTGTCGACGCTGCGTTCGATCGCGCGCGCGTCGTTGTAGACCGGCACACCCGATTCGCGCAGCGCATGCAGGATGCCGAGCCGCAATGTCACCTGCTCGAAAGTGCCGCCCGCGATGCCGCGCACGAAAACCGCGTCGGGCAGCCCATGGCCGAACCCCGGCAGCACGAGCCCATGCGGCTCCCATGTCGTGTCGATGCGGCAATCGGCGAGGTCGATGCAGCGCGCCTCCACCCCGCGCGCGCGAAACGCTTTTTTCAGGCGCCCGGTGTGCCAGCCGGTTTCGTCGGTCATGATCGCAATGCGGAGCGGCGCTGGCGCGCTGCGCGTGTCGGTGCCGCTGCCCATATTGGCGTCCGTGACCGCGCAGGCGCCGGGCAAAGGCAGACTCATGGTTTGCCGCTCCATTGACCGTGCAGCAAATCCGCGTCGACGGCGCCGCCGTGATAGGTCGCGCCGCTTTCGAGGCTGCTTACCCACACTTCGGCCGGCGCGAACAGCGCGGGGTCGATCTGGTAGAAGTCGTAATTGAACGATGTGAAGATATCCGCGAACGGCCGCCCATAATCGCGCGAAGTCGACGCGGGCAGTTCAGCGGCGAGCCGCCGTGCCACCGCGTCGTGCTTCACGGTGAGATGCACGCGGCCGCCGTACAGGATCGCGTCGTTGGTGCGGCCCATCGCCTGAATGCCGTCCGGCGCGGGCGGCGGCAAGGGCGCGGAGCCGCCGGCTTCCACCACCTCGTCCAGTGCGACGCCGAGCACATGCGTTTTGTGCAACGCAACCTCCACGACCCGCGCCACCACCTGCACCGTTCCCGCGACAGACTGTGTCGGCGTGGTGACAAGTGTCAACCGCTCGGGCGCGAGGCCGCAGTCGTGCAGCACCTTGTCGATGACGACCTGCGGCGGCAAGCGGTCCACTTCGAGCACGAGCACGCCGCGCTCGTGACGATCGCGATAACCGAGTTCGGCGAAGAGCGGCTCCTTCACCGCAAGCGCGCGCGCCGGGCCCGAGCCTAGGGAAAAGAACTTCTTGCCGCCGGTCTGCTCCTTGGTTGCAGCGAGGCTCCATCCGGCATATTGACTGGCGAGGCAGGCGAGCACCGGCCACGACGTGCGCACTTCGATCGTGCTCGGCCACAGCGGCCTCGCATCCAGGCTCTCGCGCACGGTCACGTGGCCGAGGCCGCCCATGCAGATGCGCGCGATCAGCACGCCCGCCGCGATGCTGCCGGGCGCAGCCACGCCCGCGTCGACGAGCACCGTGCCGTTCGCGGTGCGGCTGATCGCGGCGCCGAAACGAGGGGCGTCGTCGACGAGACGAGCGACGAGACGTTCGCTGAGCGCGTTGACGCTGAGCGCGGCGGCATCCGCGAGCGGCGGCCTGGGTTCGTCAGGAGTGGCAGTGGATGAAGGCAGGGTCGGGCTCATAGCAGGGCTCATGGCAGGTTTCGATTCGTTGCAGCACCAGCGCGTGCTGTGCGTCGAGCGCATGCCGCACCGCGTCCACCGAAGCCGCGCGCACGATGAGCGTACACACGGGCTGGCCAGCTTCGACCCATGTGCCGGGCAGCGGCACGTCGCGGCAACGCGGATCGCGCATGCATGCATCGCTGAACGCTTGCGAGACCGTGAACGGATGCGGCGCGAACAGCACGTGTTGACCTGCGCGCCACGTCGCACGCGCGGGCTCGGCGGGCAGACGGCCGTGACGGCAGGCGTCGATATGACTCGCGACGAGGCCGCGCGCCCACGCATCGGGCGAGGCCGTTTCGTAAAGCGTCATCGTCGATGAAGGGCGTGTGTTGATTTCGAGCAGTTCGAACGAATCGCCGTCGAGCAAAAAGTCGCAGCTATTGATGCCGGTAAGCCCGACGCGCGCGCACAACGCGGCGATTGCCGCCCGCACGCGCACCTCGACATCGGGCGGCAGATCGATTGGGCCGATGGACCCCGCATGCACGAACGGCAAGCTGCCCATCGTGCACGTGAGTTGTTGCGCGAAGCCGATCACGCGTGCGCTGCCGCGCGCGCCGATGAAGAGCGCCGACATCGCGCGGCCTCGGCGTTGGCGCTGGAAATAGACTTGCGCGGGAACGCGTGTGCCGGCAACCGCTGCGAGCGTGGCGAGTGGCTCTACGTGCGTTCCGCCGCAGCCGTCCGCGCGTTTTACGAGCCAGCCCTGCGGCGCGGCGGGGCGCGTGAAGGCGACCGGCGGATGCGGAATGCCGAGTTGGTCGAGCAGTGCAAAGAAGCGCCGCGGCTCGCGCACGGCGGCGCTGGCGTCGACAGAATTGCCGATAAAGCGCGGCAGGCCCGGCGCGCTGCACAACTGCGCGACGAACGGCTCCAGCCCGCTGCCGTCGATCCAGCCGATCATCCCCGGCAGGCGCGCGCTGCGTTGAAGCGCGTCGGTGAGCCGCGCGGCGTCGATCGACAACGGGCCGCCGCCGATGTCGAACCACAGTTCGGAGGCCTCGCGCGTATCGCGGTCGCCGAACACGTCGAGGGCGACGACCCGCAAGCCTGCACGTGCGGCAGACTGCGCGAGCATCCGCGCCGATAGCCCCGCCACCGCGACGAACGGCGCACGCGCTGGAGATGGACGCGTGATCATGGCTGGTGCTCCCGCACGGCTCGCCGCTCAACCAAGACCGGCCGCGACGGCGCGCGCCTCGTCGAACGCTTGCGGAAAACTCAGGTAGACGGGCTTGCCGCCCGTGCGCATCCGCGTGAAAAGCCGGTGTTCCACCTGATATTTGACGTTGCCGATCGCCAGTGCGCCGATGCCGATCGCGCCGCCCGCGGTGGGCACGCCTTCGATCGGCTTGCCGTCGTTCATGACGTTGACGCCGGCAATGCCTTCGGGCGGCACCGCGTTGACATCGGCGGCGATCAGCAGATGGCGCGCATGTTCGAGGTCTTCGCGGGTCACCACCTGCACGCCCGCAACCGCCGTGGCCAGCACGATCTCGGCCTCGCCGAGCACCGCGCGCAGTTCGGCGGGCGTCGCCGTGCCCACGCCTTTGGTCATGATGCCGAAGCGTTGATTCAGATCGTCGCTGACCCGCACCGCGCGCGTCTGGTCGCTGTGGCTCCCGATCGACACGTCCGCGCCGAGCGAAGCCGCCATCGCCGCCGCCACGCGCCCGACGGCGCCGGTGCCGCCGAGAATCAGCACGCGCTTGCCGCCCAGTTCCATCCCGTACGCCTTGCCCAGATGCCGCTCGGCCAGCGCGACCAGCGCGGCGGCGGTCGTATACGCGCCGCTCGGATCGGCGAACACGGACACCTCGAACGGCGGGACCATGGCTTTGCGCGCAACGTCGAGCATGTCGGCGGCGAGCATCACATCGCGTCCGCCGATGAAGATGCCGGTGCGTGCCACGCCTTTCGGGCCGCGCGAAAAGATCGCGTCCTGTGTGAGGTTGGAGACCATTGCGGCGTCGACGTTGCAATACGGCACGATGATCTGATAGCCGGCGTCGGCGGCCATGTTGACGTCGAACGGACTCATCTGCGGCGTGGCCGTGAACATGTGCAGGATGTAGGGCCTTTCAGCGGGTTTTTCAGTGGTGTCGGACATGGCAGGGGGCTCGTTTCAGTGGCGATGTCATGGCTGCGCAACGCAAGGGCTAACGGGTTGCCGCGCGTGGGCGCATGGGCATAGCGGGTGCGTGCCGAATCGATGTCGCGTGTGCGGCGCCTGTTGCATGTGCCGCTTGCGTCGCGTGTGCCGCGTGGGCGTGCGCGGCCCTTTCGCGAGCCCGCCATTTACAGGCCGTGCATTCGTGGACGCTGCATTTTCAGGCGCCAGTTCGCTGGCCGCCCGGTACGTAGCTCGCAGCGCGGAATAAAGGCACGTCATGCGGCGTCGATGCGCCGATGCTGGCGCGCTTCGGCGGAGCGCACCGTCGCGCCGCGATTGCGCCCCGCCACGATCGCGCATTCGATATGCGGCATGCCGCGCGTGGCTTCGCGCGCTGCGGCGAGCGCGCCTTCGGCGTCGCGCGCGCTGCCGACGATCGCAAAGCCCGTCGGGCCCCACGAACTCTGGCCGATTCCGGCGGTGCGCTGCGCGGCCACGGCGCGCAGCGCACGCTCGACGCCGGGGCTCGCGAACACGCCGCCCTGCACGGGCGCGAAGTATTCGCCGATGGTCTGCTGCATCTCGGTCAACCCATGTGCGAACGGGACGATGTTGCGCTCGGCGGCGCCCGGCAGGATCTTCATCAGCACAAGGTGGCACAGATGCGCGGCAAGTTTCTGCGGGAACGGCGCGAGCGCGGCAAGCCCGCGCCGTTCGTCGGCGCCGTGCAGACCTTCGCGCGCATTGTCGCTGACGAGCAGCACGCGCCAGTCCTCGGGAAACGGCTGGCGTGCGAGCAGCGGCGGCACGCCCGGATGCAGATCGCCCGACGGTCCGCCGTCCACCAGCAGGCCGCCCGAATCGAAGCCGAGCACGCCGATGCCCGAGCGCGCGCCGCGCCCGAGCAGGCTCGCGAGTTCGGCGCTTGGCGCGACGTGGCCGAGCAGCCGGACGAACGCCATGCCGACGGCGAGCGCCAGTTGCGTCCCCGATCCGAGGCCGGTGTGCGCGCGCGGCGTCTGCGTGACGTCGATCGCGACGGGCGTCGGGTCGTACGCGGAATGCAGCCGTTCGAGACATACCGCGACGCGCTCGCGTTCGGCCTCCGACACCGCACCGTCGATGCGGTCGCGTTCTGCGAGCCGCGCTTCGACGCGAGTCCCGCCGCCGTCGATCACGAGTCCGACACTGCCGAACGCGCGTCCGAGCGACGCGTTCGGGTCGAGAAAGCCCAGATGCAACCGCGCGGGAGCGTCGACCGTCACGGTGGCGTCAGGCGGAAGGCGGCGAACGTGAAGCTGCATCGCAAGTGTCCTTGTTCGGGCGTGATCCGGTGTGGATCGAGCAGGGCCAGCCGCACACGGCGCCATGGCGACGGCGCGTGCCGTCGCGCGGCGGCCGGCGCACGACGTCAAGCGAAAGCCGTACCAGGGAGATGCGGGGACGTCCGCTTTCAGACGCATCAGCCGCCCTTGCTTTCGCCAGACGCGCTTTAGCCGCCCTCGGCTGCTCCCTCCGCTTTCGGCGCGTCGTACTTGATGTAGCGAAAGCGCTGGTCGCCGCTCGGCGTGCCTTCCAGCGGGCCGCCTTCGGTGGCCGGCTGCCACTGGATGAACGACTCGATCTTGCTCGCGAGCGCAAAGTCCTTGTCGGTGATGCCTTTCGCCGAGTGCGTCTTCAGCTTCACGATCACGAATGCATAGGAGACCGTCAGATCAGGGTGATGCCACGCGGCTTCCGCGAGATGACCCACTGCGTTCACCACCATCAACGTTCCCTTCCAGCCTTCGGTGCGGTATTTGCGCCGCAGCCAGCCGTCTTCCACGTACCAGTGCTGAAGCGGGCCGACGAGCCGTTGCTGGATCTCCTCGTCGGAATAGACCTTTTCGGTGTTTGCCATGATCGCTTCTCCGCGGATGTTGGTTCGATCGATAACACTCATGTTGCGCTGCAAATGACGCACCACCGGACGCACCACCGGACGCACCACCGAACGCGCCCTGCGGCGCGCGAACCCGATGCAGCGCTCTGCGAAGCGCTTCCTCCGCGGCCTGCGACGCGACGGACACGCTTCGTATCGGGCAATGACACAGTATGTGCCACATGGCTCGATTAAGTGGTGTGACGGCGTGACACCACTTAACCATGTCTCGCGCGATTGCCGTTTCATACAGCCTGCACACGGCAACGCCAACGGTGCCCGAGGCACGCCGCGCGGCTTGATGCGCTGTGCCCGCGCGGCGTTTGGGGGCCGGCTTGTCGCTGCGAATGCGGCTCGTGCCGCTGCGAAACCGGCATGGAATATGCGTTGGCCGTCATGCGCCGCAAACCCGACAACGATTGGGAATGGCGCTGATCGTTACCCTGCATCCGTGGAGGGCGCGCCCGGTGCGACGAGGTAGCGTGGGTCATTCGTGAGTTGAACAGCAAGACCATTCTGGAGGAGACATGAACTTACGCACCACGGTTCTTGGGCTCGCGATCCTCGCGTCGGCAGCCATGAGCTCTATCGTTGCACAGGCCGATTCGCAGCTCGACGGGCTCATCAAAAGTCCGTCGAACTGGGCGGCGCAGGCAGGCGACTATGCGAATCACCGCTATAGCCCACTCAAGCAGATCAACGAGAACAACGTCGGCAAACTACAGGTCGCGTGGACCATGTCGACCGGCGTGCTGCGCGGCCATGAAGGCGCGCCGCTCGTGATCGGCGACACCATGTATATCCACTCGCCGTTCCCTAACAAGGTTATTGCGATCAACCTGAAGGATCAAACATTCCTCTGGCAGTACCAGCCGAAGCAGGACGATTCGGTTGTCTCCGTGATGTGCTGTGACACAGTCAATCGCGGGCTCGCCTATGGCGACGGCAAGATCTTCCTGCAACAGGCCGATACCAAGCTCGTCGCGTTGAACGCCAAAACGGGCGACGTGGTCTGGACCGCGCAGAACGGCAACTCGAAAGCCGGCGAAACCAACACCAACGCGCCGCACGTTTTCGGCGACAAGGTGCTGACCGGCATCTCGGGCGGCGAGTTCGGCGTGCGCGGACGTCTGATCGCGTATGACATCAAGACCGGCAAACCGGCCTGGACCGCGTACAGCACGGGTCCGGACAAGGACATGCTGATGGACCCCGACAAGACGATGACTTACGCCGACGGCAAGATGGTGCCGGTGGGCGCGGACTCGTCGCTGAAGTCCTGGAAGGGCGATCAGTGGAAGCTGGGCGGCGGCACCACGTGGGGCTGGTATGCGTGGGATCCAAAGCTCAACCTTGTCTACTACGGCACCGGCAATCCGGGCACATGGAACCCGACGCAACGTCCGGGCGACAACAAGTGGTCGATGTCGATCATGGCCCGCGATCTGAATACCGGCATGGCGAAGTGGGTCTATCAGATGACGCCTCACGACGAGTGGGACTACGACGGCGTCAATGAAATGATCCTGTCGGATCTGACGATCGACGGCAAGAAGGTGCCCGCCATCGTTCACTTCGACCGCAATGGCTTCGGCTATACGTTGAACCGCGAGAGCGGCCAACTGCTCGTCGCACAGAAGTTCGATCCGGCTGTGAACTGGGCCGACAGCGTCGACCTGAAGAGCGGCAAGCCGATTCGTAACGCGGCGTATTCGACGCAGGCAGCGGGCTCGGACCACAACGTGAAGGGCATCTGTCCTGCAGCGCTCGGCTCGAAGGACCAGCAGCCCGCAGCGTACGACCCGAACTCCAGCCTCTTCCTCGTGCCGACGAACCACGTTTGCATGGACTACGAACCGTTCGATGTCGACTACGTGTCGGGTCAGCCGTATGTGGGCGCGACGCTGTCGATGTATCCGGGTCCGAACGAGAACAACGCGATGGGCAATTTCATCGCCTGGGATGCGGCGAAGGGCAAGATCGTCTGGTCCAAGCCGGAGAAGTTCTCGGTGTGGTCGGGCGCGCTCGCGACCGCCGGCGGCATTGCGTTCTACGGCACGCTGGAAGGCTACCTCAAGGCGGTTCGCATCAAGGACGGCAAGGAGTTGTGGAGATTCAAGACCCCCTCGGGGATCATCGGCAACGTGTTTACGTACCAGTATCAGGGCAAGCAGTACGTCGGCGTCTACTCGGGCATTGGCGGCTGGGCCGGCATCGGCATGGCGGCCGGACTCGAGAAGTCGACGGAAGGTCTCGGCGCGGTGGGCGGTTATCGCGAGCTCGCGAAGTACACGGCGCTCGGCGGCACGCTCTTCGTGTTCGCCATTCCTGGCGGCAACAGCTGAGCGCAGGATGGTTCGAATCGCGCGGCCGGCTCGCTCCTGGTGAAGCACCGGGGCAGCCGGCGGCGCGGGTTCGGTCAAGCCAGTTCAATGCGGGTTCAACCACGAGTTGCATACGAGTTACCGGGGCCGCGCGCTTGCAGGAGATGCAGCGATGCGTCGATGAAATGCATCGAGGCGCGGCTCTATCATCAGGAGACATCTGTATATGAAACGCCGATCAATCTTGTTGCGGGCGGCACTGCCCGTCGTTTTTGTCGTGCTGCCTGTCACGTACGCCCAGACCAATCCCGCGATTGCCCAGGTGGCGTACAAGGTGGTCGACGGCAGCAAGGTGGACACCAATACGTTGCAAGGATGGAAGACCTGGCGCGCGCTTGCATGCGAACGCTGCCACGGCGCGCAGCAGCAGGGCATGGTGGGACCCTCGCTCGTCGAAGCATTCAAGACGCTTGATAAGAACGAGTTTCACCGCACGGTGTTCGGTGGGCGGGTCGACAAGGGCATGCCCGACTTCAGTTCCAGCCAGATGATGCAAAAGAACTGGGAGAACCTTTACGCCTATCTGAAAGGGCGCTCCGACGGGCAGATCAAGCCCGGCGATCTGCAGGCCATCGACGCGAAATAACGCCGGCGGCACAACTTCAGGAGGTGATCGATGCGTCATCGCAAACTAATGCGTGCGCACGCCGCGCTCGTGGCAGGCGCGCTTTGCTATGCGGCGCTCGCAAGCGGCGCGGTACGCGCCCAGGGCGAGGCGGCGCTGCCGAACAACGACGGCGCCGACGGCGTTCTGCGAGTGTGCGCGGACCCGAACAACATGCCCCTGTCGAACAACAAGGGCGAGGGTTACGAGAACCGCATCGCGAGCCAGATGGCGAGCGACTTCGGCTACAAGCTCGAATACACGTACTTTCCACAGCGCATGGGGTTCGTTCGCCACACGCTGCGCGAGAAGGTGGCCGACAGCGAGCGCTACAAATGCGATCTGATCATCGGCGTGCCGAAAGGCTACGACCTGACTTCGACGACGCAGCCGTATCTGCGCTCCACCTATGCAATGGTGTTCAAGAAGCGGCCCGAGCTGGCCGGCATCAACACGCCGGACGATCTGCTCAAGCTGCCGCCGGATCAGTTGCACAAGCTGCGCTTCGGCATCTTCTCGCAGACGCCGGCTGTCGACTGGCTGCTCGCTCATAACCTGATCGATCAGGCGGTGTCGTATCAGGTGCAAAGCGGCGACCCGCAGGAATATCCCGGCCAGATGATCGAAAAAGACCTGCAGGCGGGCAACGTCGACGTCGTGTTTCTGTGGGGGCCGATTGCGGGCTACTTCGCGAAACGCTCCGGCGATTCGGTGAAGCTCGTGCCGTTTCCGGCCACGCCGGGCATCCGTTTCGACTATACGATCTCGATGGGCGTGCGCTACGGCGAGAAGGCGTGGAAGGACAAGGTCGATCAATGGATCGGCGCGAACCACGACAAGATCGACAGCATCCTCACCAGCTATGAAGTGCCGCTTCTAAAGCCCGTCGATGCGCCGTCCGGCAAGCCCGCGGACGCATCGCCATGACGGCGGTGCGAGCCGGTGTGCGACGTGAATGGAGGCGCAAGCTCGCGGCGGGCGCCGCGAGCATCGCGTGCTTAACGTGTTTCGCGTGTTTTGCGTGTTTCATCGGCGATGTGCACGCGGCCGCGCCCGCCGCAGGCAGCGGCGAGATTTCGTCCGCCGAGCGGCTTATCTTCACGACCGATCATCTGCATGGCGTCGCGCAGCAAACCGAACTCGACTACGCGCTGCTCAGTTCCGACCCGCCCGCGCGCGGGACCGACATCGTCAAGGTGCTGGTAACGAGCCCGGACAACGCGAAGGGCGACGCCCAGGTGTCCGATCACAGCGGAGCCGTGCCGTTGCCGAACGGCGGCTTGCAGTGCAACCCGGTGATCATCTATTTCCTCGAGCGCGACATCGCCGAGATGGAGCAGTTGACGGGCGGGCAACGGCGCTATTTCCAGCAGCGGTTGCGGCTCGCGCTTGCCGCCGGCCCGAAGATCGAAACGGTGACGAGCCAGATCGACGGCAAGCCGGTGAAGGCTCAGCAGATCGTCGTGCAGCCGTATCTGGACGATCCCAATGCCGAACGCTTCGCGCAATACATCGCGAAGCGCTACACGTTTCTGATCGCGCCTACCGTGCCGGGCGAGGTCGCGCTGATTCGCACGGAGGTGCCCGGCGCGAACAACGACTTCGCACATCCGCTGCATAGCCGCACCCTCAGCTTCCAGGCTGCGTTGCGCAAGCTGCCGCCGCCGGGGAATGCTCCTAACGTACCGAACACACCGAACACACCTAACGCGCCGCATTCGCCGAACGCGCCCGTCAAGCCGTCGAACGCGCCGCGCGCGAGCCGGTAGCGGACGCGCGGCCGTGAACTTCATCCGCTCGCTCACGCTGCGTCAATTGCAGATCTTCGTCGTGGCGAGCCGCTATACGAGTTTTGCGCGAGCCGCCGAAGAATTGCATCTGACGCAGCCCGCGGTGTCGATGCAGATTCATCAGCTGGAGGAGGCGGTCGGCCTGCGCCTCTTCGAGCGGATTGCGCGCAAGCTCGCGTTGACCGAGGCCGGCGAAAAGTTCAGCCATCATGCGAGCCGGATTCTAGGCGAGATCAAGGACGCGGAAGACGCGATGAGTTCGCTCAAGCAGGCGGATAGCGGCTCTATCGCGGTGGGCATCGTCAGTTCCGCGACGTATTTCGCGCCGAAGCTGCTCGCAATGTATTCGCATCTCTACCCGAAGGTCGACGTGCACTTCTCGGTGGGCAACCGGGATGCGTTGTTGCGCCTGCTTCAGGACAACGCGATTGACCTCGCGATCATGGGACGCCCGCCGCCGGAACTCGATACGACAACAGAGCCGCTCGCATGGCATCCGCAAGTAGTGATCGCGCCGGTTGATCATCCGCTTGCGGACGCGCGGCGCTTCGACTTGCAGGAGTTGCGCGGCGACACGTTTCTTCTACGAGAACCCGGCTCGGGCACCCGCATGGCCGCGGAGGAAATGTTCCGGCAGCATCTGTTCACGCCCGCGAAAGTCGTCACGCTCGGCAGCAATGAAACGATCAAGCAGGCGGTGATCGCGGGGATGGGCGTGAGCCTCATTTCGCTGCATACGCTGCTGCTCGAATTGCGTACGAGAGAGCTTGCATTGCTCGATGTGAACGGCACGCCGATCGAGCGCACATGGCAGATCGTGCATTTGCGCGCCAAGCAGCTTTCACCGACCTGCATGATCTTCCGGCAATTTCTGCTGGAACAGGCCGCGGCTTATCTGGAGCGCGAGTATGCGGTATTCGTACGGCCGCCCGGCAAGCCGAAGGTCCTCATACCGGCAGTCGACGATGCTTCCGCGTGACTCGCATTTTTGCTGGCGGCGCAGTGTGTGCCAGCCATAGGAGATTGCACCGATGGGTTCCAGCGAACAGCTTCAGGACTGGCGTCTGCATGCGCTGCAGATCGAGGAGGAAGTCGCGAGCGCCGTGATAGGCCAGGCGCAGGTGATCCGGCTTATCACCGTTGCGTTGTTCGCGCGCGGGCATGTGCTGCTCGAAGGTGGAGTCGGTGTCGGCAAGACGACGGTGCTGCGCGCGTTTGCGCGTGTCGTGGGCGGCGAGTTCGAGCGCGTGGAAGGCACGATCGACCTGATGCCGGGCGACCTCGTCTATCACACGTATGTCGATGCCGAGGGCAGGCCGCGTATCGATCCGGGTCCGCTTCTGCGGCACGGCGAGGGTCTCACGACATTCTTCTTCAACGAAATCAATCGCGCGCGTCCGCAGGTTCAGTCGCTGCTGTTGCGCGCGATGGCCGAGCGCTCCGTCTGGGCGTTCGATCGCGAATACCGCTTTCCGCACATGACGGTGTTCGCGGATCGCAACAAGGTCGAGAAGGAGGAAACCTTCGAGCTCGCCTCGGCGGCACGCGACCGTTTCCTGTTCGAACTGGGCATGCCGACACCCGACGACACCGACGTGCGGCGCGCGCTGGTGTTCGATGCGGATTATCACGACGTCGACCGGCTGCTCGCGCGGCTTTCTGCGGCTATCGTGCCGTGGGAACAGTTGAACCAGGTGGGCGCGGCCATTCAGCACAGCGTGCAGTCCAGCGAAACGATCGAACGTTATGTGCTGGACATCTGGCAGGCCACCGAAACGCCGCAGCGCTTTGGTATCGCGCTCGACGGCGTGGACATAGAGCGGCTCATTCTGGCAGGCGCGAGCCCGCGCGGCATGAGCGCGCTGTTGCGCGCGGCGCGCGTGGTCGCGTGGCTCGCGGGCCGCTCGCATCTGATTCCCGAGGACATCCATGCGGTGTTGCTGCCGGCGCTCGGGCACCGCGTGTTCTTCACGCCGATCTACGAATTGCGTCGTCAGGAGCTCGCGGAGGCGCTGACCGCGCAGATCGTCGACAGGCTTGCAGTGCCCTGAGCCATGAAAGAAATAGCGGAATTTCATTACCGTTTGCCGATGCGTTCGTCGGGGTTTCGTCCCGGTTCGCATCGCGGATCGAGCTTTGGTGCTGGCCAGGAATTCGCAATGCATGGCCGGCTGTTCGACTATCCGGATCCGCGTCGCATCGATCTGCGGGCAAGCGTGCGCGCGGCCCGTTCCGAGTGGCTCGTGCGGGTGCATTTGCAGCGCGCCGCAGTGCCGGTTCAGGTGCTTGTCGATGTGTCGGCGTCGATGCGCTTCGGCGAGCGCCAGAGCAAGTTGCAGGTGGCTGCGGACTTCGTCGAAGCATTGGGATACAGCGCTTTTCGCG
This sequence comes from Paraburkholderia kirstenboschensis, assembly GCF_904848585.1. GTDB lineage: Bacteria > Pseudomonadota > Gammaproteobacteria > Burkholderiales > Burkholderiaceae > Paraburkholderia > Paraburkholderia kirstenboschensis. The sequence continues at coordinate 130,864 of NZ_CAJHCR010000005.1, read as the reverse complement.
TCGGCGATCCATTGGGGATGCTTGCGTTCGATAGCCGCGCGCGCGACGACCTCTTCATGCCGCCGCGCTCCGGGCGCGGCATCGGCAATGTGCTCGCCACGATGCTGCGCGATAGCACAGGGGCGGGCACGGGCACAGGCGCGGCCAAGGGCTCGGGCAGCGGCAGCGCCGAAGCGTTGCAGCGCGTTGCGTCGACGCTCGCGGGCCGTCAGGCGCTGGTCTTTCTCGTCTCCGATTTCCATTGGCCGCTTGCAGCGTTGCCAGCGGTGCTCGATCTGCTGGTGCATGCGTACGTGGTGCCCATCGTCGTGTGGGATGCTGCCGAGATTGCGCCGCCTGCGGGCGGTCCGCTGCTTGCGGTGAGGGACGCCGAGTCCGGTGCGCGGCGCACGCTCTGGTTGAGCGCCAGCGCGCGCCAACGTTGGCATGAAGGCGTTGCGCGACGCCGCGCGGAACTCTCGCGGATGTTCGGCAACCGCGCGATCCAGCCGTTCTATATCGAAGGCGCCTTCGATCCGGAAGCGATGTCACGCTATTTTCTGGAGGCGGTCGCATGAGAGCAGATAATTTGACGCGCCGCCTCCCGACCGCCCTCATGCTCGCTGTTTCGCTGATGCCCGCGCTGATGCCGTCGACCAACATCGCAGCGGCGAGCGGCGCGGCCTTTCAGCCGACGGTTCAGGAGCCGCGCGCATTCGGCTATCTGCTCGGCGACGTCCTCACGCAACGCGTTCTGCTGAAAGATGGCGGTTACGATCTCGGCACAGTAACGCCGCCTTCGCTCGGCCGCACCGATGCGTGGCTCGAACGCCGGCGGGTTCGTAGCGAAACCGACGCCGACGGCCGCCAGTGGATGGCGATCGACTACCAGGTCGTCAACGTGCCGACGACGCTCATGCAGATTGCGTTGCCCGCGTTGTCGCTGACGTCGTCCTCGGGCGCGACGCTTCAGGTCGGAGAATGGCCGCTCAGCATCGGTCCGGCGACGCCCGCGAATCCGTTCAATGCCGGCGACCTGCAAGCGATGCGTCCGGACCGGCAGGCTCCTGCGGTGCCTACAGCGCCGCTGCGGCGACAGGCGGGCTTCGCGCTTGGCTTGCTCATGCTGAGCTTGCTGTCGTGGGCAGGCTGGTGGCTGTGGCGCAACGCGCGCGAGTCGGCGCGTCTGCCGTTTGCGCGCGCCTGGCGGGAGTTGCGGCGCGTGCAGCGCAAGCCGCGAGCGAGCGAGCCGCACGCGGACGCATCTGCGCAGGCATGGCTTTGCCTGCATCGCGCGCTGAACGAAACGGCGGGCCACGTGGTGCATGCGGGCGCGCTGTCGGGCCTCTTCGTTCAAGCGCCGTATCTGCAACCGTTGCGCGCGCAACTGGAGCAGTTTTACCGGCAATCGTCTGAGCGCTTTTTCACGCCCGCGTCCTCGGGCGACGCCTATCCGCTGCGGACTCTGTGCGAGGCACTGTATCGCGCGGAGCAACGCCATCAGCGATGAACGATATGGCGCTCGACTTCGCTCACCCGTGGCTGCTTGCGTTGCTGCCGCTCGTGTTGCTGCCGCTGTTGCCCCGCCGCGCCGACACGCTCGCGTTCTCGTGGATCGCATGGCTGCCCGACGATCGCGCCGGGCGATGGATCGGCGCCGTCGCGCAGGGCAGTGCGGTGCTGGCCATGCTTGCGATCGTCGTCGGTCTGGGCGGTCCTGGGCGCTCGCCTCGGCAAGTAGTGCGCACGGGCAGCGGCGCGCAGATTCTGATTCTCATGGATCGCAGTGCCAGCATGGACGAGCCGATGAACAGCAAAGGTGTCGAGGTGAGCGCGGGCGAATCGAAGAACAGGGTGGCGCGCGCTTCGTTGACGCAGTTCGTCGCTCAAAGGCCGAACGACCGGCTCGCATTCATGATGTTCGGCACGAGTCCGTTGCTTGCAATGCCGTTCACCTACGACCATCGCGCGATCGACGCGGCTATCGCCGGTACTGCGGTAGGGCGCGGCATGCCCGATACACAACTCGATCTCGGGCTGCTCACGGCAATCGGCGAATTCAATCAGCAGCATTCGTCGAGCCGCCGCGCGATCGTGCTCGTCTCGGACGGCGGCGCGAAGCTCGACGCTCGCGAGCGGCAGTTGATCGAGGACGGCCTGCTTCGCAACCAGATTGCGCTTTACTTCATCTATTTGCGCAGCAGCGTTTACAGCCCCGATCTCAATGCGGCCGTACCTGCGAGCGAATCTTCCGCCGAAGCTGAACTGCACCGTTATTTCCTGTCGCTTAAGACGCCTTATCGTTTGTTCCAGACCGGTAACGCAAAAGCAATGAGGGACGCGATGGCCGAGATCAACCGGCAGCAAAATGCGCTGACTACGTTCATGGAGCGTTTGCCGCGCGAGGACTTCAGTCCGTACTGCTTCGCCGTCGCGCTCGCAAGTTGCGTGCTGCTGATGGCGTTGCGGCTCTTTCAGGTGCGGGTGTGGTCGTGAAGCGCGCGTCGGTACATATTGTCTTCGGGGCTGTGGCGCTGTGCTGCGCGGCGGTAGCGGCTTATGACTGGATCGAATTGCAGCGTGCGGAGCAGGTGAATCGGACGGTTGCGGCTACTGTCGTCGCGAACAAAGCGGCGCCCAAAGATGCGCAGCGCGGCGTTGCCAGTACCGACGATGCACCCCAGGTCAGGCTCGCGCGTGCAATCGCGTTGTCGAAAGACGGCGCCTACGATGCGGCGGGGCCGCTTTTCGAGTCGCTGATTCGAGAGCAGCCCGAGAGCGAAGTCGGACGGGCGGCGCTGTTCGATCTTGGCAACCTGTACCTGCGCCAGGGAATCGGTCATAGCCCTTCCGGCGCGATCGAATCGCTTGCAATGGTCGAGGAAGCCAAGGCGCGCTACCGCAGCCTGCTGCGCATCGCACCGGACGATTGGGATGCGCGCTACAACCTGGAACGGGCGTTGTGGCTTGCCCCGGAAACGCGTTCCGCGTCAGGAGCGCCTGACGTCAAGGAGCAGCACGACGTCAAGGTGCGCGATCCCGAAAGCAAGGATTTGCCGTGAGCTTGGGTGCACAAACGCGTGGTTTTCTCGCAGGCCGTCACTGGATGACGCCAGCGGCGCTCGTACTGCTGATTCTCGCGCTCGCCTTGCCGCCGGTGGCGTTGCCGCGCGACACGTCGAGCTATGTTGTCACGTTCGATATCACGCAGAGCATGTATGTCGAGGACGTCGTGCTGAACGGCGCGCCGGTGAGCCGTCTCGCGTTCGCGCGCGCCGCGATGCGCGATGCACTCGGTCAATTGCCGTGCGGCTCGAAAGTCGGCTGGAGTGCGTTCACCGGACAACGGAGTTTCCTGCTGGTGGCGCCCGTCGAAGTCTGCGGCAACTATGACGCGCTGCTGTCGTCGCTGGATCGGATCGACTGGCACATGCGGTGGACGAACTACAGCCGTATTGCCGAAGGCGGTGTGTATTCGGCGGTTCGCGTGGCGCAGGAGATCGGCGACAGCACGGCCGTGGTGTTCGTGACCGATGGACAGGAGGCGCCGCCGCTGCTGCCCTCCGATGCGCTCAAGCAGGATATCAATCCCGCTCACGTGAAGGGCTGGTTGATCGGTGTCGGTGGCGATCAACCGGCGCCCATTCCGCGCAGCGATGCCCGCGGAAATCGTATCGGCTACTGGCAGGCGGACCAGGTGGTACAGATCCCGCAGATGCATGCGTCCGCGACTCATGCGGCTAGTCACGAGGAATTGTCGGCGTTGCAAGGGCACTATCTGAGTTCGGTGGCCGGGCAGGTCGGTTTCGGCTATGGGCGCCTCGTCGACGCCGCGTCGTTGCGCGACGCGCTGCTCGATGCGCGGCTCGCTCACCGTGAAAGAGTGCCGACCGATTTGCGCTGGTGTCCCGCAGTGCTCGCGCTGCTGCTCCTCGTCTGGCGCTTCATGCCGGATACTGCCGTGGTTTCCGCGTCGATGCGCCTGGGCGCGCGCCTGTTTCGTCCGGCGCGACGCGCTCGCGCAGATAGGCCACCTCTTGCTGGCAACGCGCGAACGGAGGCCACTCGGAGCGAGGGATCAGCCACAACGTATCCATGACAGGTGTGCCGCGTTCGACAACGCTAATCGCTTCTCGCTGCGGATACGCTTCCCATCGTCCCCGCGACTCGTTGCAGCATGCTCATCGGACCAAGCTTCCTGATGGTGTCCATTTGCGTTTCGTCACGCACGAAAAGCGATCCGGCAAACCCTAACGCGTTGATCGAAATGCCCTCGCTGCGTTCGGCGCAGCGAGGCACGAGCATCATCCATCGCGTAGTGACGAGCAGGTTATAGGGTGCCGATTGCAACGGCTCACCGTTGACATCGACAGCATGCAAGCCGGCCGCAGCGAGCAGAGACATGTACCGCTCGAATGCACTGCGCGCCAGTTCCAACGGACGCGTTGCAAGCGCCGGATCGAAGCCGACAAACGCATGCGCAAAGGCGAGCCCCGGCACTGTGCCGACGGAGCCGTCCATGCGTGCCGCCGCAATGAGCGGTTCTATCGGCAGCTCTGGCGCACTGTCATCGAGCGGCAACGGTGCGATCTGCAAATGTTTATGAGGCTGACTCGCGCCGGCTTCCGGGCCGCCGTTGTAAAAACCGAGGCTCTCGAACTGCGTCATGCAAGCGAATAGCGCGCAGAAGTCGGCGAGATTCAACAGGGCTTGCTGTAGCTCGAAGCGACGCGTAACGATCAGAACGTGGTGATCGATAACGTTGAATTTATTGAGCAGGACGAGATGTGTGTCGGAGATGTCGGCGACGAACAGATCCGGGTCATAGGGCAGGAAAGGGTTGGACGCGCGAGCGCTGGACGATCCGGCTTTGCGCTGCTGCTCGTCCTTTTCTTTGCGGGCGAGGCTCGAGATTTGCCGGACCACAAAACGCACGCCGCCGTCATCGATGGTAGTGCGGCTCGTTTGTATTGGAAGCAGCGCGCCGCAATCGAGCGCATGCGCGGTTTGGCGCACGATAGCCGGCCACAAGGCGCCGGATGACCCGGAAAGGGACGTGTTCATCGAAAGAGGCGAGCCCTGTTCGCACGACATGTAGCTTCCTTTATACACTCAGCCGACATATCTCGCCCGACGAAGATCCCCGCCTGTCGCCGTTCTGGGCTGCGATCTAGCGCCTCAGTTCTGCAATGATCTTCTCCGCGAGAAAATCGCATGGCGGGCGTTTCGATGCCGTGCTTCGCGCGAGCACGACTTCGAGCGCCGCGATTTCGGGCAGCCCCTGCGCATGACCGAGCAGCGCGAAATGCGCGGGTACGGCGCATTGTGCGAGCGGAACGATGGCAAGGCCGGCTTCGGCCATCGACACGAGGCCCATCAGACTCGGGCTTTCATACGAGGTCCGGTAGCTGATCTTCGCGTGTTCCAGGCTGCGGATCGCATTCTCACGCGCGACGCTGCCGGGCAAAAACACGGCTATCGGCAACGGCCTTTCTCGCCAGATGTCGTGTGCGCTCGGCGACGCCGCCCAGACCATCGGCTCGAGCCGCAAAAACTCGCCTGACAATCCCTTGACCCGCGTCGCGCACACGAGATCGACGGAGCCGTCCTTCACCATGGGCGCGAGCGCGACGCTCGGCAGACCGACCACCCGGATCTCGACCTTCGGATAGGTTGCGGAGAATTTTTTGAGGATCGGCGGCAGCAGCGAGGACGCGTAGTCGTCCGGCACGCCGATACTCACACGGCCCGTCACGTCGGGCCGAACCACGGCGGCCCAGGCTTCGTCGCGCAACGCCAGCATGCGCCGCGCGTAAGCGAGCAGCACTTCGCCGTCTTGTGTCGGTACGACGTTTCTCGGCTTGCGCACGAAAAGCGGCTTGCCGAGCGCGGTTTCGAGCGTCTTGATCTGCATGCTCACCGCCGACTGCGAACGGTGCACGACTTCCGCCGCGCGGCTGATATTGCCGGCGTCCGCCACGGCGACGATCATCGTCATCACATCGAGGTCGAGTGCTTTCAAGGTTTGGTATCAGAAAATCAGATGGATTCCATCAATATTACGCGATTTTCTTAAATGTTGACGTGCGGCATAGTGCAGGCAAAGGAGCCAGTGTATGAACGCCCGAACCGATTTCTCCCTGCTTGCCGTGCCCGAACTCTCGTTTGCGACTATCGCATCGGGCATTTGCGTGCCGTACGTCGAGTGCGGAACGGGTGAGCCGCTCGTCTTCGTGCATGGGTCGCTGTGCGACTACCGCTACTGGAGTGCACAGACAGCGGCGCTTTCCGAGCATTTCCGCTGCATCTCGGTAAGCCTGAGCCACTACTGGCCCGCAGCCGAGGCGTGCATACAGGGCGAGTTCGGCTGGCAGACGCATGTTGCCGAACTGGCCGAATTCATCGAGGCGCTCGACATCGCGCCTGTGCATCTGGTTGGCCATTCGCGCGGCGGTTGCGTCGCATTCAACGTGGCGCGCGAGTACCCGCGACTCGTGAAGACGCTTACGCTTGCGGACCCGGGCGGTCCGCTACAGATAGACGGCATGCCCGACGCGTCGCTTCCGACGGCGACGAACGCGCTGCGCGCGCGCGTTGCTGAGTTGATAGAAGCAGGCGAGATCGACGCGGGTCTTGAACTGTTCGTCGACTCGGTCAGCGCGCCGGGCTCATGGCGCAAAAGTTCTACCGCCTTTCGCACCATGGCCACGGACAACGCGGCCACCTTGCCGAAACAGCTACGCGATCCGTTGCCCGCATATTCACGCGACGCGGCACGCGGTGTGAAATGCAGAACGCTGCTGATCGAAGGGCAACGCAGCCCTCGCATGTTCCGCAACAACGTCGAAAAACTCGCGGACTGGATCGACTACGCGGACAAGCAGACCATTGCGGGCGCGTCGCACGGAATGAATGTGTCGAACGCCGGAGCCTTCAATCGGCTCGTGCATTCGTTTGTGAGCTTCTAAACGTGCTTCTGAAGGCGACCGCCTTGCGCTGAGCCGCCTCACGGCGGCGGAAATCCTCAAACACTTCCCGGCTCTGCCGCGGGCGCCCTCGTCCTCGCTCTGAGGAACCGACTGCGAATCCAGTCCCTTAACGGAGCGACCAGCCGCTCCTGGAAATACACGGCCACAATCACCGTTGCGATCAGATAGAGCGGATAAGTCGCCATACTGGGAATGACTTCTTTCGAAGCCGCGACGCACTCGGAAAAGTGTGAAGCGCACCATAGGGGCGATTTCCCGATGGAAAGCAGTTTCAGCACCTTTATCATGATGAGGAAGATCGGCCCATGAATGGCAAAGAGCGAGAGCGCCGAGTTGCCGAGGCGGGTAGATAGCGCCGCGAACCTGGAAGGAATCGAGATGCCGGCGAATACAGCGACGAGCAACACCTCCGCAGGCATCAATGCGCCGTTATGAACGAGATAGCGGGTTTCGATTGACCCATGCGACTCGAGCCACGCAGCGGCTGCGAACGAGCTTGCGAATACGAACAACGCCGCGGCGAGCTTCATGCCGCTGCGGTGAATCTGGTTCAGATGTCCCTCGCGAAACAGTCCATACACGACGATACCAACCAGGAATTCGGGCAGTCGCAGCAGCGGATTGCGAGTGACGATACCAACCGCGGCGGGACCGTACCAGTGCATCGCCGTGGCAAGCGCAGGCGGGATGAGGTAAAGCACCCACAAGATCAGCAAAAGCCGGTATTTGTTCCGCGCTTTCAGAAGCCGCGGTGCGAAGAACGGAAACGCGAGATAGAAGAACAACAATGTCGCAAGCGACCACGAGGCCGGATTAACCGACCCGTATAGCGGATACCATACCTGCACAAGGAACAGGTTCAGCACGAAATGGATTGCGGTCTCGGTGGGGCCGAGCGTGACTAACTGCTCGGAATCGTCGAGGGACATGAGCGCGAAATGGTTATATCCGCGGGTGCCTGCCGCCGAAACGAGAAGCAACAGTACAAGCGCGACCAGGTGCACTGGGTAAAGATTGGAAAGGCGCTTCACGAAGAACTCACGTGTGCCGCCTCGCAACTCGGTGGTCCGCCCGAAGTAGACGTGGGCCAGAATGAAGCCCGACAGGATGAAGAACGAACTGGTGGCAAACCCGCCCAGATTGACCAACTCGACGAACGGAAGCGTCACGTACTGCGGATACTGATGTATCGAGTGAAACACCATCAGATACACGGCCAGACCGAAACGCAGTACATCCAGGCCAACGAACTTGTTCATCATCACGTCCATGCAAGATTGTTGCGCTGGCATTTGATGCGAGGCACCGAGCACACTTTAAAGACTGAAACGAACTACAAACGACGATTCAACTTGCTTCGGATGACTAAAAGCGACGCCGGGCAAGAGGATTCGCAATGTAACGAACGGCGAAATCCGAGAGCGCCGAGAAAGGCAGCAAACAGAGACTAGACAAAGCGAGCGTGCCAATCTTTTTCTTGTAGCTCCAGAACGGGTTCCCCACGATAGAGCGAAAGTAACTGTGCGATTGCCGGCTGACCCACCGCCAACGTTTTGTGAACGGCGCCTGATAAACGGCAGAACAGAAGTGGGCCTTCTCAAGCGAGAAGTCATGAAACGACAGCGGAAGTTCGATGCCTAAACGCGCGCGCGCCATTTGCCGCAGAATGGCCCAGCGTTTCGTCAGCGCCTTGGGAGCTTTGTCGTTGCTTTCAGAGTTTGCGAAATCGATCCCCGAATTTTCGGTGCGGTGCACGCGGTAAGCGCCGAGCGATTCCGGAATCGTTGCCACGGCTCCTAACAAGGCGACCCCATAGATCGCATAGAAGTCCGCCCCGTAACGATTGATGTCGGCCTCCGGAACGGGAAATATCTTCTTTAGTGCGCTTGTCCGGTAAGCGTTGCCCGACGCCGGTGGCGACGGATACAACCAGCCCTGGCGCAAAGGGCTGCCGCAGTCACTGGGAGCCGCGGAGTGCGGTACGTACGTGCCCGAAGGCTTGCCCGCGGGATCTATGACGTCGAGCCGGAACTGGACCTTGACGAAGTTGCCGCTTTCGAACACACGCATGACGTTCGACACCGCGTGAGCATACAGCAGATCGTCGGAGTCGAGCAGGATGACGAATTCCGTCTCCAGCATGTTCACCGCATCGTTATAGGCGGACACCTGGCCGCCGTTCTGCTTGTAAAGCGCTTTGACGCGACCGCCGTAACTTTCTATGATTTCGCGTGAGCCGTCTGTTGATCCGTCGTCGATGACGAGCACCTGAGTGGCCGGATAATCCTGCTCGAGGGCTGAGTTGATTGCCTTGGCGAGGAAGCGGCCATAGTTGTAATTGCAGATGACGATCGTCACGTTTTGCATATTTATTCACCACCTGTCATGAACCGGGAGCGTAGCGTACCGGCGACAACGTCCGCCTTGTGTTCCGCTCGCGTTGGCCTCTCTGGAGCCAGCACAAAGCAATTTACCTTTCCGTTCGCTGCCCCGCCAACGGACCGTAATGCGATATGTGCGGTCGATAACACAACTCGACGCGGCTCACTTGGGCTTCGGTAAAGCGGGGAACATGCCCTCGTGCGGCGCGCGTCACGCGACAAACTTGCCGAAAGAAATCGGCAAACGTTACGCGGGTTGCGTCGGCGGTATCGGTAAAGGCGGTCTTGCGGAAAGGAACGCGTCTGGCACGAGTTTTCCCCACTCGTAGTCGACACTGTCAGGCGTGAAAGGCAGTACGCCCGCACCCGGCGTAAACGTCAATTCGCCGAAGTAGATCTCGTTATCTGGCGCATACAGGTCCACGCGAACATAGTCGAAATCGCTGCATAGCTTCGTGGCAGCGTCCAGAATGGCTTCCAGGTTCTCTGGACGGGGCGACGGCTCTTCACTCGGTTTGTAGGCACCAATCGCCATGTCCAGATGGTTCCAGTTCACGTCGTATATGTCGCCATGCGTGTTCGAGCCGAACCTGTCCGAGATCACCAGAATATAAATGACAGGTCTTCCACTTCGGCCGCCGAAGCAGTGCAGTTTGTAGTCGGCGGGAATCTGGCCGCTCTTGTCAAGCAACAGATGCTCGAAGAAAATGCTTGGCTTGATCTGGCGATAGTGTTTTTCGCGCGCGATCTTGTAGAAGTCGAGTGTCAACCAGTGATCGGCGAGTTCTCGCAGTTCTTCGAAAGAGCGTGTGGACTTGTCTCTCACCACCTCGACGTAGCTGCTGCCGTGATTGGCTTTCATCACGAACGAGTCCGGCAGGGCATCGAATACTTCTTTCGAAAAAGTGTCCGGCGCTGCGAGGAGCGGTATGACGTGCTCGTCTCCCAGCTTTCTCGCAACATAGTCTCTAACTGTAAGCTTGTCGGTCAACTCTGCGAACCAGGGATCGGGCCGCAGGCTTTTTCGCAAAATCTTCTCATTGAAGGTAGTAGGGCGCAGCAAGTTCGGATAGCGGCCGATTTCCTTGTGATGCAGCAGGCTCAGGAACAGCGGCGCCGGTAATAGTGACTTGGACGCTTCTTTTATCTTGCGAATTGTGGATTGCCGGCGCAGTGGGGCAGTACTTCTGCGCGATGGCGCTTCCTGTTGCGGCACGGAGGCGCCGGATTCACCCGGAAACTGGACTGAATCGGTCGTTGTCATTTTTCGTATTCCCGTAAGTTATTCGCGCTACATCGGGGGCCTGGCCAGGCGTCCCGATGTATCACAATGCGAGGTTAACGTACGGAAGTCGCGGTAAGCGGCAGCGTCGCTAAACGAAGGTGTTTTGGCCCAATCCCATGAAGGCGGCCGTCTGTCTGGAGGTTTACCCGCCGCTATTCACTGGGCATCGCGACGTCTGCGAAAGCCCGCCGTGGGCTTGAACGTCTCGGATCGAAAGGATGTGGCCGACCGGAAGCCGGCACCTTGAGGCGGGCTCGTCCTTAAGGTCGATTCCTTTCGGTTTGTTATTTTTAAGAACGATTAAGGACCAGGACAAGGACTCGGCGCAAGCCCGCCGATAGACTGCATTCCAGTTTTTCTCGCTTCTGAAGCGAGTGCGGCATGCCTGCCCTGTTCAGCAAACCCTTATCGACCCTTAGGACGTACAAAGCCATGGCTAATCCGAAACTGCAAGTCCTCACGCCTGCGAACTCGCAGATCATCTTTATCGATCACCAGCCGCAAATGGCTTTCGGCGTCCAGTCGATCGACCGTCAGGTGCTGAAGAACAACGTGGTCGGCCTTGCCAAGGCCGCGCGCGTGTTCAACATTCCCACCACCATCACGACGGTGGAATCGGAAAGCTTCTCCGGCTATACGTACCCGGAGTTGCTGGACGTGTTTCCCGGTCACAAGGTGCTTGAACGCACGTCGATGAATTCGTGGGACGACCAGAAGGTTCGCGACTCCCTCGCCGCCAACGGCCGCAAGAAAGTGGTGGTGGCGGGTCTGTGGACCGAGGTCTGCAACAACACCTTCTCGCTGTGCGCGATGGACGAAGGCGACTACGAGATTTACATGGTGGCTGACGCGTCGGGCGGCACCTCCAAGGAAGCGCACGAGTATTCGATGCAGCGCATGATCCAGGCTGGCGTCGTTCCGGTGACGTGGCAACAGGTGCTGCTCGAATGGCAACGCGACTGGGCTCACAAAGAGACGTACGACGCAGTCATGGGCATCGTCAAGGAGCATTCCGGCGCGTACGGCATGGGCGTCGACTACGCGTACACGATGGTCCACAAGTCGGCGCAGCGCGCGGCCGGATCGCACGAGGTTCTCGCGCCCGTGCCCGCCCGCAAGTAAGCGCTCAGGCCGCTTGTTGCGGCCCGCGCGTCGCGTTGCCAGGCTTCAGGTCCGGACATGCGGCGCGTAAATCACGGCCCGATCCCGCTGGAGCGGGTCATGCAGCGCTTGCACGAGTTCAGCGCGATGCGTGAGCACGGCGCGCTGGTTGATCGAGCCTTTGTCGGTTATTTCACCGAGATCGAGCGACGGCGCGACGTCGAGCAGACGCATCCGCGCGATCGTGGTCGCGCCGCCCGTCGACTCGCGATTGAGGCGATCGAGCAATTCGACGAAGAACTGCCGCACGGCGGGCGCGCTCACGACCTCTGACGCGCTCGCCGACGAAGGCAGTTGCGCGAGCCGCCGGCAGTCGTCGAGTCGCGGGAACACGAGCAAGCCTACGTCGTCGCAATTCAGGCCGGAGACGACCACATCCTGCACATACGGCGCGCCGGCCGAAATGACACGCGCGCGCATCGGCCCCACGCTGACAAAAGTGCCGGAGCTAAGCTTGAAGTCTTCGGCAATGCGGCCGTCGAACATCAAGCCCAGTTCGGGCTGCTGCGGGTCGACGAATTTCAGTGCGTCGCCGCTGCAGTAATAGCCTTCGTCGTCGAACGATTTCGCGGTGGTTGCACCGTCCATTCGCCAATAGCCGCGCATGACGTGGGGGCCGCGAAAGCGCGCCTCCAGCTTGTCCGCAATGGGCACGAGCTTCACTTCGCAGCCTGGCGCGGGTACGCCCACATAACCCGCGGTCATTGCGGGCAGCGTCGTGAAGAGACACGACGGCGAAGTCTCCGTCATGCCGAGACCCGCCATGATGCGAATACGCTCGCCGCAAAAGCGCTCCGTAACTTGCTGCAGGCGATCCCACGCGGCTTGCGAGAGTCCGGCTCCCGCAAAGAAATACACCTTCACGCGTGAGAAAAACGTTTCACGCAGCTTTGCGTCGGTTTCAAGCGCGCTCGTCAGTTCTTCCCAGCCCTTGGGCACATTGAAGTAGATCGTCGGGGCGATCTCGCGAAGATTGCGCAGTGTCTCTTCGAATTTCTTGCCGACTGGCTTGCCGTCATCGATATAAATCGTGCCGCCGTTATAGAGCGCGATGCCCGCGTTGTGACTGCCGCCGAACGTGTGATTCCACGGCAGCCAGTCGACGAGTACCGGCGGCTCGTCGGCGAACTCGGGAAACGTTTCGCGCAGCATCTGCTGATTGCTGCATAGCATGCGATGCGTCGTAGGGACGGCCTTGGGCAGCGTCGTCGAGCCTGACGTGAAGAGGAATTTGGCTATGCTGTCCGTGTCGATCGCTTCATGCGCGGCATCGACCGTTGTGGGCGTGGTGTCGAGCAGCGCCGACAGGTTCGTCACAGCGCGTGCACAGGAGCCCGTGGACGTCACGACTTCAACATCGGCCGCGACGGTCGTGTCGATCGCAGCGGCGAATGCAGCGGCATCGGTCGCGAAGACGAGACCGGGCGTGAGCACATCGAGCGCATGCCGCAGCTTGCCAAAATCGCTGGAAATGAGCGAATACGCCGGCGAAATGGGCGCGTACGGTACGCCGGCCCACATTGCGCCGAGCGCGATCATCATGTGTTCGAGATCGTTGCCGGAGAGGATCGCAACGGGCCGCTCGGCCGACAGCTTGCGTTCGAGCAGCGCCTGGCCGATGGCACGCGCATGCTGCAGCATTTGCGCGTAGCTGATGCCTTGCCATTCCCCGTCCGCGCCGCGGCGCGCGACGAGCCAGCGGTCCGGATGCGCACGCGCGCCGCTCGCGAGCCGGTCGGTCAGGCGCTTCGGATAGGCGCCGGGTACCGCGGCGGACTCCATGTACCACACGTCGCCGTCACGGCGAACGCGTGCGGGCGCCGAACCGATCCGCACATCGCGATAGCGCACGGGCGTTTCTCTATCGACACTGGATTGCGTCGGCTGCGAATTCACTTATTGTCTCCTTCCTGCCGTCTTCGTCTGCTGCGAAGCATGCGAGATTCGAATGATGCCGCTGAAACGGCGTGCGTGTCAGATCGGGGCGTTCCTGATCGAAGCGTTCTGATCGGAGCGTCCTGACCGGGGAATCTGGATCGAGGCGTCCAGATCGAGGGGGCTAGATCGGATAGTGACGCGGACCCGTCTGGATCGTAATCCAACGCAGGTCCGTGAACTCGGCAATCGACGCCTTGCTGCCGAAACGGCCGTAGCCGCTACCCTTTACGCCTCCGAACGGCATCTGCGCTTCATCGTGAACGGTCGGTCCATTGATGTGGCATATCCCCGACTCCACACGTTTCGCGACGCTCATCGCGCGTGCGATATCGCGGCTGAAGACAGCGGCGGACAAGCCGAACTCGCTGTCGTTGGCCACTTTCACGGCTTCGTCGTCGGTGTCCACGCGCAGCACCGTTACCACCGGCGCGAACGATTCTTCGGCGTAAAGCTTCATAACCGGGAGAACGCCGTCGACGATGGTCGGCTGCATGATTGCGCCATCCAGCGTGCCGCCGCCGAATATCTTCGCGCCGTGTTCGCGGGCGTCCTGCACGAGCGCCGTTGCGCGTAGCGCAGCTTGTGCGCTGACCATCGCGCCGAGCGTGGCGCTCTGCGCGGTGGGTGCGCCGGCAACCAGTGTGCGCGCTTTCTCGGCGAGCTTGTCGACGAGCGCATCGGCCACGCTGCGATGTGCGATCACGCGTTCCGTCGACATGCAGATCTGCCCTTGATTGAAGAAGGCGCCGAACGCTATTGCGTCGACGGCCGCGTCGAGATCCGCGTCTTCAAGCACGAGAACGGGTGCCTTGCCGCCGAGCTCAAGCAACGCGGGCTTGAGATGCCTGGCCGCGTGCATCGCGATGATGCGGCCCACGTGCGTCGAACCCGTGAAGTTCACGCGACGCACGGCGGGATGCGCGATCAGCCGTTCGACGATGGCGGGCGCGTCGTCCGGCGCGTTCGTCACCACGTTGATGACGCCGTCGCCGAGTCCCGCATCGTGCAGCACGCTGCCAATCATTCTGTGTACGGCCGGACAGGCTTCCGATGCCTTTAGCACGACGGTGTTACCGCACGCGAGCGGCATCGCGACTGCGCGCGTGCCGAGAATCACCGGCGCATTCCACGGCGCTATGCCGAGCACCACGCCGCACGGCTGGCGCACCGCCAGGGCAATGTTGTCTGGCGTGTCAGTCGGAATCACGCTGCCGTCGATCTGTGTGGTCATGGCCGCCGCTTCGCGCAGCATGTTGGCTGCGAGATGCACGTTGAAGCCGTACCAGTTGGCCATCGCGCCGGTTTCGGCCATGCCGCATTCGATGAACGCGCCGGCTCGCGCGTCCATGATGTCGGCGGCTTTCAGCAGGCGCGCACGACGCTCCGTTGGCCGTAGCGCGGACCACGCGGGAAACGCGGCGGCGGCGGCTTCGACAGCGGCATCCGCGTCGGCGAGCGTGGCGGCAGGCGCGCGCGAAGCCACGCCGCCGGTGACGGGATCAATCCGCTCGAAGGTGGCGCCGCCCGAGGCCGGACAATCTTTGCCCCCGATCAACATACTTACTTCGTTCACGATGGCTGTCTCCTTTGTATGCTTTCTCCCGTGCGGCGCGCATGTGCGGGCAGCACGGGATTAATGTTCACCTGATCTTCACTCGGTGCGCTTATACGCCTGAAGTCCCGGCTTGATCGACTTCTGGTCGAGGAATTGCCGCAATCCTTCTTCTCGTCCTTTCTCGGGATCGCGCAATTGTGCCTGGTCCAGCTTCGCATACAGATAGTCTTCGTTCTGCTCCCACGTCAGTTCGCGCGAGCGTTTGAATCCATGCTTGGCGGCGCGCAGAACGACAGGGTTTTTCTCAAGCAGCTTCGCGGCCAACGCGACCGTTTCCGCACGCAGTTGCTCGCGCGGCACGCTGCTGTTGACGAGTCCCATTGCAGCGGCTTGCTTGCCGTCGAACGTGTCGCCCGTCATGATGTAGTACAGCGCCTGACGATGCCCGACCGTATCGGCCATTGCCTTGCTGACCAGATTGCCCGGCGGAATGCCCCAGTTGATTTCGGAGAGGCCGAACACGGCTTCGTCTGCCGCGATGGCCAGGTCGCACGCCACGAGCGGAGAGAAGCCGCCGCCGAAACACCAGCCGTTGACCATGGCGATGGTCGGCTTCGAGTACATGCGAAGCAGCTTCCATTGCCATTGGCACGCGTCGCGACGAATCTTTTCCTGCAGGATTTCCGGGCCGGCATCGACTTCGCGGAAGTACTCCTTCAAATCCATGCCCGCCGTCCAGGCGTCGCCTGCGCCTGTCAGCACCAGTACTTTCGCGTCCGCGTCCAGTTCCAGTGTCTCCAGTACCTGGATCATTTCGCTGTTGAGCGTGGGGCTCATTGCATTGCGTTTCTCGGGGCGATTGAATGTCACCCATGCGATGCCTTCCTGGACCTTCACGTCCACCGTCGTCCAGCGACCCTCATAACTTGCCATTTTTGTAGCTCCAGCGCGCCTGCGCGCGTATCGATGTTTGTCGTGATGTGCGAGCACCCAATAGCGTTCGCGTTAAAGCTTCAATGCACGCGTCGTATCAGGTAGCCTGATACAAGTCTATTATCAAGCAGCTTTGGACACAATCGCCACGTGATCGGTGAAAACCCTTGCGTTGGATGCACCTGGGGTATTCACCAAAGACGCCTACCTTGTTTTGTCAGGTCGCCTGATATTTAATATGCTCCATCGCGACTGACCTGGCGCGTTCTCATGAACGCGCTTTTGTTCACCCACTATGTCAGGGAGCCTGATATAAGGCAGCGATACCGATGCATCGACGGCCATCGAGACAATAAACAGCAATCAACTTGCAGTGACCGGAGTAAGGCGCGAAAGCGCCGGCTCCGGCCGACAGGAGACAGACATGAAATCCACCAGAACAGCACTGCCGGCAGACGGCATGGCGCAAGACACCGCGCGAACGGGCGCCGTCATCACGTTGAGTCTGTGTTTTGCGGTTGCCCTGCTCGAGGGGCTCGACCTTCAATCGGTGGGCGTCGCGGCGCCACGCATGGCGCGCGAATTCGGCCTGAGCGTTGCGCAAATGGGGCTCGCGTTCAGCGCGGGCACGTTCGGGTTATTGCCCGGCGCGATGTTGGGCGGACGGCTCGCGGACCGTATCGGCCGCAAGCGGATACTGATTCTATGCGCGTGTCTGTTTGGCCTGCTGTCTATTGCGACTGCGTTCGTCAGCAGCTTCGGCATGCTGGTTTTCGTGCGTGTGTTGACGGGGATCGGTCTGGGCGGCGCGTTGCCGAACCTGATCGCGCTATCGTCGGAGGCGGTCTCGCCGAAGTCGCGCAATACCGCCGTTAGCGTGATGTATTGCGGCATTCCCTTCGGCGGAGTGATCGCCTCGATTGTCGGCATCGTCAGTATGGGCGATACGGAATGGCGTCATATCTTCTATGTGGGCGGCGCGGGGCCACTCGTTCTGGTGCCGCTTCTGCTCGCATTCCTGCCTGAGTCCTCCGCGTTTCGCCGCGCGTCGCACGGCATGAGCAGGAAGCCCGCGCCCGTCGGCGAAGTGCTGTTCGGCGCGAGCCGCGGGCTCTCCACGTTGCAAATCTGGATCAGCTACTTTTGCACGCTGATCGTTCTGTACTTCCTGCTGAACTGGTTGCCGTCGTTGATGGCGGCACGCGGACTCGCGCGCGCGGAAGTCGGTTATGTGCAGATCTTCTTCAACATCGGCGGCGGCCTGGGCGCGCTTTTCATCGGCATGTTGATGGACCGTTTGCGTGGCGGTGTGGTGGTGTCCGGCATGTACATCGGCATTATCGCGTCGCTTGCGGCGCTGTCGATTGCTCCTGGTTTCGCGGCGCTCACAGTATCCGCGTTCTTCGCGGGGATGTTCGTGATCGGCGGCCAATCGGTGCTGTATGCGCTCTCTGCTGCGTTCTATCCGACAGCGATGCGAGGCACGGGTGTTGGCGCAGCGGTCGCGGTGGGGCGCGTCGGCTCGGTGGTCGGGCCACTTGCGGCCGGCCAGTTGCTGGCGATGGGCCGCAGTTCGTCGACGGTGATCGGCGCGAGCATTCCCGTCACGCTGATTGCCGCGGCGGCGGCTCTGATGCTGATCCGCCGTCCACGCGCGAACGACTGATCAGCCATCCTTAGCAAAAAAGCCTGAAAAAGAAAACACAACGTTTGGAGACAACAACGATGCAAACAGTCACGACCCGCATTCTGATATCCAGCGCGCTGTGCGCGCTGAGTACCACCGCGCTCGCGCAGTCGAGCGTCACGCTGTACGGGATTATCGACACCGGCGTCGAATACGTATCGCATGCGAACGCCGCAGGCGGCCATGTGTTTCGCATGCCGGCAGTAACGGGCGAACTGCCTTCGCGTTGGGGCCTGCGCGGTGCCGAGGATCTCGGCGGCGGCTATAGCGCCGTCTTCACACTGGAAAGCGGATTCAACGTTCGCGACGGCAGTTCCGGCCAGGGTGGGCGCCTGTTCGGACGGCAGGCATTCGTCGGCCTCAAGGGTCCATACGGGACCGTGGCATTCGGCCGGCAATACACGATGACGTACCTCGCGCTGCAAGGTGCCGACATCATCGGCCCGGACATCTACGGCATGGGTTCGCTCGACGCATACGTGCCCAATGCGCGCGCCGACAATTCGGCTACGTACATGGGTACGTACAAGGGCTTCACGCTCGGCGCCGGCTATTCGTTTGGCCGCGATTCGGCCGGCACCGGCAATTCGCCGGGGCAGGGCACATGCGCGGGTTCGGTGGCGGGCCATCCGACCGAATGCCGCGACTGGTCCGTGATGCTCAAATACGACGCGCCGAACTTCGGCATCGCAGCTTCATATGAGGAGCAACGCGGCGGCACGAATGCGCAGGCGAATTTCTTCGACGGCGTCGCTCCCACGCCGCTCGGCAATGGCGCCGACAAGGACGCACGCACGCATGTGAGCGCCTATGCGCAGTATGCGGGCGCGAAGCTCGGCGCAGGCTGGCTTGGCCGGCGCGTCGTGACGGACTCGCCCGCGGTGCCGAACGTGCGCTCGGATCTGTTCTTCGTCGGCGCATCGTACTTCGTGACGCCCGCGTTTCTGGTCGATGGCGAAGTGTTCCGCATCATCAACAGTGCGCACGACTCGCGCGCGACGATGGGCGCGCTGCGCACCACGTATCTGTTGAGCAAGCGCTCGTCCGTGTATGCGCAGGCCGCCTATCTCGCCAACAGTGCGAAGGCGCGTTATTCGGTGAGCGGCGGCGGTGGCGGCACGACGCCCGCCGCCGGCATCGGTCAGACAGGTGTGATGGTCGGTATCAAGCACGCGTTCTAGGAGACATTGAATGAAAAAATCTGTGATTGCGGTAGCCGTGTGCGCGACGCTTGGAGCATGCGGCGGCTCTTCCGATAACACATTGACGTTGCCGCACATGAGCGCGGCAACACCGGCCACGCTCGTGGGAAGCTGCGCGGCGCTGGCGAGTAAATTGGCCTTCGCGAACACCACATTCAGTTCCGTGCAGGACGTACCGGCCGGAACGCTGAAAGTGGCGGGCAAGCCTATTGCCGAGCACTGTGTCGTCCAGGGGCAGATGAATCAGCGCGTGAGCGCTGTCGACGGAAAGACCTACGCAATCGGCTTCGAGATGCGTCTGCCCGTTGCATGGAACGGCCGGTTCTTCTATCAGGCCAACGGCGGGCTCGACGGCAACGTGGTGACGGCAACCGGCGAGATCGGCGGGGGCGGTCCGCTTAACGATGCGCTGAACATGGGGTTTGCCGTGATCAGTTCGGACGCCGGACACTCGTCGTCGCAGAATCCGCTGTTCGGTCTCGATCCGCAGGCCCGTATCGACTACGGCTATAACGCGGTGGCGACGCTCACGCCGATGGCCAAGCAGGTGATCCGCACCGCCTACGGCAAGGCGCCGGATCGCAGCTATTTCGACGGTTGCTCGAACGGCGGGCGCCACGCGATGGTGGCGGCGGCGAGATCGTCGGCCGAGTACGACGGGATCATTGCGGGCGATCCGGGCTTCCATTTGCCGAAGGCCGCCATCGGTGAAATGTGGGGCGCGCAGCAATTCGCGAAGGTTGCGACTGCAACAACCGCGAATGGCCTGCCCGACATCAAGACCGGCTTTACTGCCGCTGAACGGCAACTGGTGGCGTCGCGGATCATCGCGAAGTGCGACGCACTCGATGGCGCCGCCGACGGCATGGTGCAGGACATTAAGGCATGCCAGGCGAATTTCAGCCTGGCCGCGGATGTGCCGACCTGCTCGGGCAACGTGCGCGACGGAACGTGCCTCACTACCGCGCAAAAAGAAGCGGTCGGCAACGTGTTCTCGGGCGCACGCAATAGCGCGGGCACCGCGTTGTACGCGAGTTTTCCATACGATGCGGGCGTGAGCGGCGCGGGCTGGGCGGCATGGAAGCAGAGCAACTCCATCACGCTCGACCCCGCCGCCGCTGCATTTACATTCACGACGCCGCCGCAAAGCGCTTCGTTGCTGAGCCAGTTGTCGTCGTATGCACTGAACTTCAGCATGGACACCGATGCGCCGAAAATCTTTGCGACGGGCGGCGCGTACACGGAATCGTCGTGGTCCTTCATGACGCCGCCCGACGAGGCCAATCTCAGCGCGCTCAGGCAACGCGGTGCGAAGTTGATGGTGTATCACGGCACGAGCGACCCGGTGTTTTCGTCGAACGATACGACGGACTGGTATCAACGGGTGATGGCGGCCAACGGAGGCGATGCAAGCAACTTCGCGCGGCTCTTCA
This sequence comes from Paraburkholderia kirstenboschensis, assembly GCF_904848585.1. Taxonomy (GTDB): domain Bacteria; phylum Pseudomonadota; class Gammaproteobacteria; order Burkholderiales; family Burkholderiaceae; genus Paraburkholderia; species Paraburkholderia kirstenboschensis. Next base: position 110,321 of record NZ_CAJHCR010000005.1, on the reverse strand, counting down.
CAGTCGCGGGGATGAACCATTGCTCGGGCGGCCCCGCAGCCGATCAGTTCGACATGCTGACGCCGATGATCGCGTGGGTCGAGCAGGGCAAGGCACCGGACAGCGTCATCGCGACCGCACGCGATGCAAGCAACGCGATACCGAATAGCGAAGTACCCGCGCAGTGGGGCGCGGGCCGCACACGGCCGCTGTGTCCGTATCCGAAAGTCGCACGATACAAAGGCGGCGATCTGAATTCAGCGGCGAGTTTTTCGTGTAGTTGATGCTTGGGTGAGCCGCTGCTTGCCTAACGTATGTCGGCGACATGCCCCGGTTTCGGGGCCCGTTGCCGGTGGCAACAGTAATGATGTTTGCGATCTTGCGGTCTTGCGGCGTCGGCTGGACGCGCTGAGCGTCACGCCGTCGCCGCTATCCTTCAGACCTCGCGCATGCCGCAAACTTTCCAGTTACTGCTGCTCATACCACGAGTAAGTCGCAAGCGTTTTGATCGGCGGCGTGCCGATCTGCAATGTGACGTCGCGCAACGAAGTCAACTCGATGTTGCGCAGGTCGCCCATGTAACGGCGCGAATCGCCGTTGTCGTTGATATACGCCACCACATTTCCGCTGATGCCCGCGACGTTCGTGCTGGAGAGCGGCTGGCCCCAGATGTCGAAGAATTGACCCAACGTAAACGTCTTGAGGTTCGGCGTTTCGATATGGATGATGCCGGTCTGGTCGTGCGTGTGCATTTCATAGTTGCACTGGGAGAGAATGCCCACGTTCGCCGGCAGAGCGAGCCATTGGCCGTCCTTGATGATCGCGAGATGCGCATGCACGTGGTACAACTCGCTCATCCCGGCGGCACAGATCAAACCGTCGACCGTCGCACCGGTCCCGCCCGACGCCGTATTGCCGTTCGGCCAGTACGAGGTGCCCACCACGCCCAGATAGGCGAGTGTGATCGGATTCGGATCGAAGGGCGGCGGATCGGTCCACGTGTAGGTCGGAATCTGAGTCAACGGCGTGCCGGTCATGATGGTGACTTCGCCATGCGGCGGAAGCACGAGACTCGCGGGATCGCCCTTGTATTGCGAAAGCGAGCCGCCATCGTTCACATAGATCGTAACGGGTGACCCGCTCAGGCCCGCGACGTTCGACGCACCGAGCGTTTCGCCCCATATCGCAAAGAACTGGCCGAGCGTGTACGACGCGCCGGTGGTCGTATCCATGCGGATTTTGCCGCTTGCGTCGACGGTATGCAGCGGATACGCGCAACCTGTCTGCGCCGTCATGGTCGGCCCGACCGTGCCGATGTTGGCGGGCACCGTGAGCAGGCGGCCGTTCTGATAGATCGACAAATGTGTATAGGTATAGGCATTGCTGCGCAACCCGCAGTTCAGCCCGCCAACAGGCTGGCCGAGTCCGCCCGACGACGTGGAGCCCGTGGGCCAGTTTGCATCGCCAAGCGTCGTGCCGTCGATCACAGGCGTAGCGGCGGCCAGCGTCGGTGTGGTCGCGCTCGTGCCCGATGCGCCGGATGCCGGTGCGGCGGCTCCCGAGTTCGTGGCGCCCCCACCGCCTCCGCCGCCGCAGCCCGCGACGATCAGTAAAACACCAATAGCGACAAACCGTGAGCCCAGCCGTTCCAACATCGCGTACTCCATGCGGTGATTGAAGATGAATACGTAGAAGCAGATTTCGCGCAGACCTCGCGGAGTCGCTTCGCTGCGTAGACGGGCTGCAAAGGAATGCCGCGCCGAAGCCGGCGCATGCGCGCGAGCCCGCACGAAATCGGCAGGTTCAGGGTAGCAGATGCGGTTCAGAAACGAACTCAATGAATCACAACGTTTTGCGACTATTTCTGTCGCATTTAGGGGTGTCGGACGAGCGTCGATGCGATTTAATGGAAATGCATTTATGGTTCAGCGGCACTTCTTCGAGTGCTTTATAGGCGCAGTAGTCAATGGCGCATTGAGTCGTTCGCCAAGGTCGGAGAAAGGGGTGCATGCATCCGTTAACGGGGCATATCGTGCCGATACAAGTAAAATGCCGCAGTCGCCGCATCCTGCCGGCGTGGAACTCTTCCGTCAGCGATGCATGTCGATCTCCTCACCCTTTACCTGCTTTTAATCGGAACGCTTTTCGCCAGTTCCGGAATGACGCTTTGGGAACACCAAAGCCATCCCCGGCGAAGCCGGGAGCTGAGAGTGCTGGCAGCGGGATATGCGACGCTCGCAACCGGTTGCGCGGCGGCCGTGTTTCGTCACAATCTGCCCAGCCCGTGGGGCTCCGCGCTGAGCAATCTGGTTATTCTGACCGGCTACCTGCTGGTCCTGCACGGTGTCGCGTTGTTGAGCGGCCGGCGCTACCCGGCCGGTTCGCTCGGGCTGCTCCTTCTCATGGCGCTGACATGGGCAGTGGGCGGTGCGCGGTGGGAGAGCACCGTGTGGGCGTACGTGAGCGCGATCCCAATCGCGGTGGCGAGCGGCATGACGTCCCGCGAGTTCCTTCGAAGCGACGACTTCAAAGCCTTCCAGTCACGGCGTATCGCGGTGGCGGTGACGGCTATCCACGCGCTTTTCTATGCCTTTCGGGCTCTCGTTCTGCCCTGGCTCGTGACGCGGTACGGAACTGGCCTGCTGCCCACCATCGGCGCAATAACGATGTACGAGGGCGTCCTGTATTCGGTCATTCTGCCGATGACCGTGCTGAAGATGATCCGCGAGGAAACGCATGGCGAACTCTTGCACGAATCGCAAACCGACTACCTGACCCGTCTCGGCAATCGTAGATGGTTCTTCGAGGAAGGGGCGCGCGTCATCGGTGAGGGGCATAAAAGCGGGCCCATGTCGCTGCTTGCTCTCGACCTCGACCACTTCAAGAAGCTCAACGATCGCTACGGTCACAAGACCGGCGACGAAGTGCTCAAGTCGTTCGCGGAAGTTGCCCGCAGCGTGGTCGGGCACGAGGCGGTGCTTGCCAGAATCGGCGGAGAAGAGTTCGCTGTGCTGTTGCCGCGCCATGACGAACGCCACGCGCAAGGGGTGGGCGAGGCTATTGTCGAGCGGTTTGCACAGACTGTCTCGCACAGCGTGGACAGTGTAGACATTCGGGCGACCGTCAGCATCGGCCTTGCGCATTCCAGCGACGCGGGGCGGTCGCTTGCCGAACTGCTAGCCGCAGCCGACGAGGCGCTCTACCGCGCCAAATCGCTGGGCGGAAACCGGCTCGAATCGGCACACAATGCCGCGCGCCTGAGAGTGGTTAGATAGCAATTGCGCTGTCGCTGCCGGCGGCATTCGGGAAACCCGTGCCGCCGCGCTGCTCCACCGGCGCCCAATCAGCCTGCCGCCTTCGACCGGCTGAGCCATTCTTCGAGCCCGATGCGGCCGAGGCGCGCCTCGCCTAATGGCACGAGCGAAAGCTCCTCGACCCGGCCCCCAAAGTAGAGCGCCTCCGGATCGCGCACCACTTCGCGCGGATCTCCGATCGCCTTCAGGTAGCGCGCGATGATCTCGTCGAACGGGGCTCGTTGCGGACCCGCGATCTCGACAATGCCGTTGCGCGGCGCAGCAAGCGCGACATCGGCAACGATGGCCGCGACGTCGTCGGATGCAATCGGCTGGAAGAGTCCGGGCGAAAGCCTGACCGTGTTGCCCTCGGCGCCCGACGCGGCAATGCCGCCCAGAAACTCCAGGAACTGCGTCGAGCGAATGATGGTGTATGGAATGCCCGAGGCCTCGATCAGCTTCTCCTGCGCGACCTTGGCACGGAAATAGCCGTTCTCCGGCGTCCTGTCGGTTCCCACGATAGACAGCGCGACATGATGGCCGACACCGGCAGCGGCCTCCGCTGCGTGAACGTTGCGGCCGGAAGTCTCGAAGAATTCGAGCACCGCGCTGTCTTCGAACGACGGCGAATTGGCCAGGTCGACGACCACTTGCGCGCCCGCTAGCGCCTCCTGAAGCCCTTCGCCGGTCAGAGTGTTGATACCGCTTCTGGGCGACGCAGCGAGCACGTCGTGACCGGCGCCGCGCAGAATCGCGACGGTCTTCGAGCCGATCAGGCCGGTGCCGCCGATAACAACGATCTTCATGATCGAGACCCCTGGGTAGTTAGCGGCAAGACGCCGCATAAGCTCATGGTAGGCGGGCGCCGGGCACCGCGCTAGGCACGTGCGGGCACACGCGGTGTTGTCCTTGCCGCACCAATCGCGATCCGGCGCTGCTGCGTTTCTCTGACGAACTCGCAGTTCACTCGACAGTCGCTAAAGCCGGCGCCGCCTCGACCGTCGTCCCGCATTGTGGATTCATTGCCCGCGTTTGCTCGGTCATATAGTCGACGAACACACGGATGCGGGCCGGAAGGTGCTGGCGGCTCAGGTAGCAGATGTAGTGACCTTCGTCGTCGGGGGCATGCTGCGCGAGGCAACTCAGCAACTGCCGCTCGCCGAGCAGGTCACGCACCTGATAAGCCGGCAATTGTGCGATGCCGAGACCGTCGAGCACCGCCTGCAGGATCAGGTCCGGGTCGTTGAACGTGTGCTGCGCGGCGGGCTGATGCCGCTGGGGTCGGCCGTCCACCTTGAACTGCCAGTCCTTGACGCGGCCGGAGGCGCTGCGCAGGTTGATGCAGCGATGATCGGCAAGCTCGTCGACGTGGCGCGGCAGACCGTGCAGGCGCGCATAGGCGGGCGATGCGCAGACGATCATCTGCATCGCAATGAGCTGCCGCGCGACGATCCCGCTGTCTTCCATGCGCCCGTCGCGAAACGAGACGTCGACGCGGTCGGCGGTGAAGTCGGCGGGGCGGTCGTTCAGCAGCAATTCGAGCGTGATGCCGGGATAGCGCGAGTGAAAGCCTCGCAATAGCGGCGCGACGATCTTGCGGCCGAAGCCCGACGTCGACGCGATGCGCAAATGCCCGCGCGGCGGCCCGCTGCGCAGATCGCGCATGCCGTCGAGCGCCGCCACGATGCGCTCGATGCCAGGCTGGCAGCTCTCGTAGAAGAGTTCGCCCTCGCGTGTGAGCGACGTGCTGCGGGTAGTGCGCAGGAACAGGCGCACTTCGAGTTGCGCCTCGAGCTTCTGCACATTGCGGCTAACCGAGGAGCGGCCGATGCCGAGGCGATCGCCCGCGCGGGCGAAGCTGCCTTCATTGGCGACGGCCAGGAATGAAACGACGCCGGCATAGGTGGTCGCGAAGCTGCTCGCGAACGGGTCCTGGCTGGCGGTCACAGGGCGAGGTGAGCGGTAGTCTGACATGCGGGCGCGACTCGTGAAGTCTAAAACCGGCTAGACGTATCAGTCCCGCCGTTTGTGACATTGCCCGCGGTTTTGCCGCGCCGGCGCCAGTGCCGGCGCCGCGCGTCGCATATGGATTCAACCGTTCGAATAAGCTGCGGCAATGCGCGCGAGCTTCTCGGGATTGCGCTGCACGAGTATGCGGACAATACGCTCATTATCCGTTTCGACCGATTGTGCCGATTCGAGCTTGCCTTCGATAAAACGCAGCAGCGCCCACTGACCGTTGAGCACCACGAGCCTGACGCTGAGTTCGCTGCCATAGCGCCGCGACGACGCGTAGAACAGTTGCGCGATTCTCCGGCCGCCGAGCATCGGCTGGGGCGCGCTCGGCACTTTGCCGCCGCCGTCGCCGATCAGCATGGCGTCTTCGGCGAGCAACGCGTTGATCGCGGGGAAGTCGCCGCGCTCGACGGCCTGCGCGAACATCCGCAGAAGACGATGATGCGTCTCCTGCGGCACGGCATTACGGGCACGCGCGTCGCGAAGTTGGCCTTTGGCGCGGCTCACGAGCTGGCGGCAGGCCGCCTCGGTCTTGCCGATCGCGCGGGCAACTTCGTCGTAATCGGCATCGAAAACTTCGCGTAACAGGAAGGCCGCGCGCGCTTCGGGCGTCAGCCGTTCCAGCAGCATCAGGAACGCGACGGAAACGTCGTCGCTGCGTTCGACCGCCTCCTCGGGTGTGGCGGGCGAGCCGGTCATTTGCGGTTCGGGCAACCAGATGCCCGTATAGTGCTCGCGCTGCGTTTTGGCGGCACGCAAACGGTCGATGGACACGCGGGTCGTGACCGCGACGAGCCATGCTTCCGCGTTGTCGATATTTTCGCGGGCGGCCGCATGCCAGCGCAGCCAGACGTCTTGCACGATATCTTCGGCTTCCGCTAGCGAGCCGAGCATCCGATAAGCGATTTTCTGCAAGCGCGGGCGCAGGCCGTTGAAGGCACAGGCGTCGTCGTCCATGGGCAAGTTTCCTGTTGCGTTGATACACGCCTCGCTCGAAGAGCGGGCCAGCAACCGCATATTGCCATGGACGATCTGTCTTGCGAGTGACAGGCTCAAACGCCGGCGCGGCTCCAGGAGAACCCCGGCAGGATCGGGACGCCAGCGCGTGAGTGATGCGGCAGTCGCGCTCACGCGCCGCGTCGCGAGCAGATTCAGCCGAGCGCCACCACGGCGATTTCCACCAGCAATTCCGGCGCGGCAAGCTGTGCTTGCACTGTCGCGCGCGTGGGCGCGCAGCCTTGCGGGACCCACGCGTCCCATACCTCGTTCATGCCGCCGAAGTCGCGCGCAATATCCGCGAGCCATACCTGGGCGGAAACGAGTCTCGTCTTGTCGATGCCGGCCTTCTCCAGGAAGCCGTCGATCTTCTCCAGCACCTTCGCGGTCTGCACTTTCACGTCCGGCGTCTGATCGGCGGAAGTCTGGCCGCCGATGAATACGAGGCCGCCCGCCTTGACGACGCGGCTCATACGTTGATTGGTTTCGATGCGAACGATATCGGTCATGACAATGTCTCTAGTTGAGGTCGAACGAAGCCGCCGCGCGCGTTCATCGAAGGCGCGACGGAGCAAAAAAACAACCGCTTATTGCGTAACGAGATGCGCGGCGCTCGCAGAGGAAGACAGCGCGCGCTCGAACCGGTCGATCCGGAACGCATCCAGCGAAATGGACGGCGTGCCGTCGAGCATCAGTTCGGACACGAGCTTGCCGCAACCGGGTCCGAGCTGAAAGCCGCTGCCGCAATAGCCGAACGAGTAATACAGATTCGACGCCTTGCGGCTCGCGGAGATCACCGGCAGTTCGTCTTCGGTGAAGGCCTCGACGCCGGCCCACGCACGGTTCACGCCGAGATTGCGCAGATGAGGAAACAGGTCGGTCACCGTCCGTGCGCTGCGCACGAGCCGCACGAAATCGACTTCGCCGTGACGGCTCGCCAGATCGGCGAGACCGATCAGCTTTCCGCCGATCACCACGGTACCGTTGTCGAACTGCTTGAAGGACAGCGGCCGGCCGGTTGCGCCGAGCGTGGCGCGACAGAACGGCGCGACACGATGCGTGACCATCAGCATCAGACCTTCCGGGTGCACTGGCACGGGCTCGCCCACCTGCTTCGCCAGCTCGCCCGACCACGCACCCGCGGTGACGAGCAGCTTCTCCGCGCTGAAGGTGCCGCGCGGCGTGATGGCGAACCAGCGCGTGCCGCGTTGTTCGATGCGGTGCACGGCCGTGCCTTCCAGAAAGCGGGCGCCGAGGCACTGGGCCGCGAGGCGGAACGCCGTCGTTGTTAGAAACGGCAGGGCATAGCCGTCGCGCTCGACCCAGATTCCGCCCGTGACGTGCCGCGCGAGCGCGGGTTCGAGTTCGAGCACGGTGTCGCGGTCGATCACTTTCTCGTGCGTGAATCCATGCGATTCGAGCAGCGCGACGCGCTCGCGGCATGCTTGCAGTTCGTCATCGGTCTCGGCGATCTTCAACTGACCTGAAGGCACGAAGCCGCCATCTTCGCCGAGCAGATCGGTCATGCCGTGCCAGATTTCGCGCGACATCAGCGCGAGCGGAATTTCGGGCAACGGGCGGCCCAGCGTGCGCACGCCGCCCGCGTTGACGCCCGACGAATGACGCGCGACGTAATCGGCTTCGAGCACGATCACCTTCGCGCCGCGGCGCGCGAGATGAAGCGCGCTGCTCGTGCCATGCAAGCCGCCGCCGACCACGAGCACATCGGCTTCCTGGATGACGGTCGTGTCATTCACCGGCCAGTTCTCCGAGCGTGAGCGGCTTGATCGGCGGACGGATGCGGTAGTAGCCGACTTCGGCGGGCGAGACGCGGCGCGCATCGGCGATCACCTCTGTCACCGTCAGACCGCACATGCGCCCCTGGCACGGACCCATGCCGCAGCGTCCGAACGACTTTGCCTGATTCGGCCCGACGCAACCCAACGCGACGAACTTGCGCAACTCGCCCGCGGTGACTTCCTCGCAGCGGCATACGATCGTCTCGTCGCGCGGAATGCGGTTGATGTCGCGAGGGCGGTACAGGCTGTCGAGAAACGGCCGGATACGCATGACGCCCGCGAGTTCGCGGCGATGCTCGACGGCTTGCGCGTCGCGTGCGGCGGCGGTGATCGCGCCGAGTTGCGCGGCTGCCGCGAGGCCGGCGAGCGCGCCCTGCAAGGCCGCCGCCTGGGCGCCGCCGATGCCCGCGCCGTCGCCGGCCACGAAAATGCCGGGCACGTCCAGCTCGCCCCACGCGTCGACTTTCGGGGTGAAGCAGAGTTGCTCGTTGTCCCAGCGGTGCGACGCTCGCAGCGCCTGCGTGAATTGCGTGTTCGGCACCACGCCCTGATGCAGGAGAATCACATCGGCTTCGAGACGATGCGCGCTGCCCTGCGTCGTGAAGTGAAGCGCGGCGGCGCGCTCCACCTGATCGGTGCCGACGCGCGCTTCCACGCGCAAGTCGTCGGCCGCCTCGAAAATGGGCACGCCCGCGTTGCGCAGCGTGCGGATCAGTTGCAGGCCTTTGCTCAGGAACGGCCACGCACGCAGCGCCGCAAGCATGTGACGCTTCGCGCGCCAGCGGTCTTCATGGCGCGTGGTATCGACGAGCGCGCGGATCGGCACGCCGGCGCGGACGTATTGCCAACCGAGCAGATACAGGAGCGGTCCGCAGCCCGCCAGTACCGGCGGTGCGGCAGGCACTTCGCCCGCGCTCTTCAGCAGGATCTGCGCAGCGCCTGCCGTCAGCACACCGGGCAGCGTCCAGCCGGGAATCGGAAACGGCCGCTCGAGCGCGCCGCTCGCGAGGATCACGCGCTGTGCGTCGAAGCTGCCGATATTGCCGTCTTTCAGATAATTGACGCCGCGCTCGCGCGTGACTTGCCACACGGTTGCATTGGTCAGGTGGCGTGCGCCGGAGGCAGCGAACGCATCGGCGATCGCCGCGCCCGCCGCGTAGTCGGGTCCGAGGATCTCCTTGCGGCGCGCATCGGCGCGGCCGATGCCGCGATAGATCTGGCCGCCCACGGCGTCCTGTTCGTCGATCAGCACGGTCTTCAGCCCGGCGCGCGCCGTGCGCGTGGCCGCGCTCATGCCTGCGGGACCGGCGCCGACCACGACGACGTCGACGGCTTCGGAAACGAAATCAGCGGCCATGGGCGTTCTCCATAGGGGCATCGGTCAGGTGCGCGGGCGGCAGATCGCGCGCGCCTTCCTGCGAGCGGATTCGCATGCCCGCCTTGACCTCGACCATGCAGGCCTGGCGGCTCGGCACGCCGTCGATCTCGACGAGGCATTCGAAGCACGCGCCCATCATGCAGAAAGGCCCGCGCGGTGCGCCTGAAACCGGCGTCGCGCGAAACCGCGAGACGCCCGCGGCAAGCAGCGCTGCCGCAACGGAGCGGCCATCCGGCACGGTCAGCGGCTGATCGTTGAACCAGATTGCGACCTGGGTGGCGGCCGCACCTTGCGCGCCGGGCAGCGGCCTGAAAAGGGCGTGAGTCGGCGGCGTATGAGTCGATTGAGTAGTCATGTCGAATTCAATGTGCAGGAGTCAGTTCTCTTGCGTGCTCGAAGCGCCGCGCGGAGAAGGTGGGCAGTTCGTCGGGCATCGGCGCGCCGACGATCCACGGCGCGACTCGCAACGCATGCGCGGCCGCCAGCGTCACGCCGCTATGGCAAGTGACGACGAACGCGCCGGGGTGAGCCTCGGACTGGTCGTAGATCGGAAAGCCGTCGGGACTGTAGACGCGCAACGCGGCCCACATGCGCACAAGCCGCACGTGTTGCAGCATCGGGAATGCACGCACGCCACGCCGGGCGATGTCGGCAAGCACATGCGTAGTCGTGAAATCGTCGAAGCCGACTTCTTCCATCGAATCGCCGAACTGCAGACTGCCCTCGTCGGTCTGGCGCACGTTGAGCGTCGGATAGTGGAGAAACGGCGCAACGCGCTCGCTCACCAGCACCTGGCCGCGATTGGGCGCGACCGGCGCGTCGAGCCCGACGAACGGCGCGAGCGCGCGATTGCCGAGTCCCGCGGCAAGCACGATCTTTGCCGCGCGATAGGTCCCGCGTTTCCCATGCACGACGAAGCCGCGCGCTTGCGGTTCGATGCGCTGCGCCCGCTCGCTCGACACGAGGTGCACACCGCGAGCCTGCATCGCGGTATGCAGCGCGCGCAGCAGCTTGAGCGGGTTCACGTGGCCGTCCATCGGCGTGTAACTCGCGCCGATTACCGCGGGCCCGATTTGCGGAATGCGCGCGCGAACTTCGGCGGCATCGAGCATCTGATACGGGTAATCGCCCAGTTCGGCTTGCAGGGTAGAGAGGCGCTTGTCGCGTTCGGCGAGTTCGTCGTCGTTGAAGCAGAAGTGGAAGCCGCCCGGCTGCTTCAACGCCACGTCTATGCCGCTCTCCTGCAGCAGCGCCTGCGCGAGTTGCGGCCAGCGCGTGGCCGAGCTGCGCGACCAGCGTGCGTAGGGAGACAGGCCATAGCCCTTGCCCTGAATCCAGACGAGGCCGAAATTGCCGCGTGACGCGCGAAAGCCGCCGTCGTCCTCGTCGAGCACGGTTACGCGCGCGCCTTCGCGGGCGAGTCCATAGGCCACGGCCGAACCCACGAGGCCGCCGCCTACGACTACCACGTCCGCGAGCATATCGGGACTCGCGGCGGTGCTTGTCAATGTCATTGCGCTTCTCCGATCAGAATGCGGTCGAGTCCGACCATGCGGTCGAGCAGGACCATCAGCAGGACCGTGCCCACGATCAGCACCGCCGACACCGAAGCGACGAGCGGATCGATCGTCTGCGCGATCTGGTTGTACATGGCGACGGGCAGCGTGGTCGTGCCGGGTGTTGCGACGAAGATGGTCATCGTCAGTTCGTCGAAGCTCTGGATGAAGGAGAGCACCCAGCCGCCCGCTACGCCGGTGCGGATCATCGGCAGGACCACGCGGCGAAACGCGGTGAAGCGGCTCGCGCCGCAGGAGAGCGCGGCGCGTTGCGCATCGCGGTCGAGCCCGACTGCCGACGACAACGCGAGACGCAGCGCATACGGCAGCACGATGACCACATGCGCGCACACCAGCGACCAGAACGAGCCCGACAGATGCAGCAGCGACAGGAAGCGCAGAAACGCGATGCCGAGCACGACGGCGGGAATCATCATCGGCGAGAGAAAGAAGCTCGTGAGCGCGGCGCGGCCCGGAAAGCGATAGCGCGCAATGGCGAGCGCGGCAGGCACCGCGAGCAGCACGCCGATGGTCGCTGCCGCGAACGCAAGCCGCACCGACAGCCAGAAGGCCGAGACAACGTCGCCGTTTTCGATGATCGCGCGAAACCAGCGCAGCGACGCGCCATCGAAAGGCATCGAGATAAAGCCCTTGTCGGTAAAAGCGACGAGCATCACCACTACGAGGGGCGCAAGGATGAAGCTCAGGAAAAACGCGTTGTAGACGAGCCCGAGAATGCCGTTCTGTTTCATGATCGCTGTCCTTCGCTCAATCGAAGATGTGCCGGAAACGGCGTTCGGCGAGTCGGCTGCAGCCCATCACGATTGCCACGTTGGCGATCAGCAGCAGCACGGCGATGCTCGCGCCGAGCGGCCAGTTGAGCGTGCCGAGGAATTCGTCGTAGGCGGCGGTGGCGACCACCTTCAGGCGCCGTCCGCCGATCAGCGCGGGCGTAGCGAAAGCGGATGCCGACAGCGCGAACACGATGATCGAGCCCGACAGCACGCCCGGCATGATCTGCGGCAGCACCACGCGGCGAAACACTGCGAACGGCGAGCCGCCGAGCGAGCGGCCGGCCCATTCCACTTGCGGATCAAGCTTCTGCATGGTCGCCCAGACCGACATCACCATGAAGGGCACCAGCACGTGGGTGAGCGCGATGATCATGCCCGTCATCGTGAACACCAGACGGATGGGCTCGTTGGTCACATGCAGCGACTGGAGCACATTGTTGAGCACACCGTTGTTACCGAGCAGAATCTGCCAGCCGAGCGTACGCACCACCACCGAAATAAGCAAAGGCCCCAGTACCACCAGCAGACACAGCGACTGCCACGGACGCTTCATCCGCGCGAGCACGATGGTCTCGGGCACGCCGAGCACGATGGACAGCAGCGTGACGGCGAAGGCCAGACCTGCTGTGCGCAGGAAGATCGTGCCGTAATACGGGTCGCTGACTACCGCCCAGTAGTTCGTGAGCGTATAGGCAGCCGTGACGCCGGCCGTATCGCTGAACACGCGGAACGACAGCATCAGCGTGAGCAGCAGCGGCACCAGTAAGAGACCGATAAAGAGCAGCAGCGCCGGCCCCGACAGCAACCACGGCGTGGCGCCGGGGCGGTCGTCGTCAAGCGTGGCCATGAGCGCCCTCCGGACTGTCTTGCGTCAGCACGCGCAGGTCGTCGTCGGTCCATGCGAGGCCGACTTCATGGCCTTCCTCGGGCGGCGGCGCACCGTGGTTCGGCTGCGCGACGCGTAGCTTGCCGAGTTCGGTGTCTACCTCGAGCAGCCATTGATTGCCGACGAACACACGCGTCACGATGCGCCCGCGCAGCCGGGCATCGCCGTTGGCAAGGTGCACTTTTTCCGGCCGGATATAGACATGCACTGCGCCGTCCACATGGCGGCCTTCGTGCGGAACGTGCAGCGTCGTGCCCGCGACGGCGACCTCCGCGCAACGCTGATTGCGGCGCAACACTTCGCCGGCCATCGCGTTGGTACGACCGAGAAACGTCGATGCGAACGGCGTGGCGGGGCGCTCGTAGGCGTCGTAGGGCGTGCTCAATTGCGCAATGACGCCGCGATGCATGACGGCGATGCGGTCGCTCATGGTCATCGCCTCGACCTGGTCGTGCGTGACCAGGATCGTCGTGATGCCGAGGCGCTTCTGGATTGCGCGCAGTTCGATGTGCATCTCTTCGCGCAGCTTGGCGTCGAGGTTGGACATCGGCTCGTCGAGCAGCAGCAGTTCGGGTTCCATCGCAATGGCGCGTGCAATCGCCACGCGCTGCCGCTGGCCGCCCGACAGTTCCTTCGGATAGCGATGCCCGAGGCCCTTGAGGCGCACAAGAGACAGCGCGTCGGCAACACGCTCCTCGCGCTCCTTGCGCCTGACCTTGCGCATCTCCAGCCCGAAGCCGACGTTGCCCGCCACCGTCATGTGCGGAAACAGTGCGTAGCTCTGGAACACGACGCCGATGCCGCGCTTCTCGGGACGCTCGTTCGTGATGTCGCGGCCATCGAGCAGAATGCGGCCGGTGGTCGGCGAGACGAAACCGGCGACCATCTGCAGCGTGGTGGTCTTGCCGCAGCCGGACGGGCCGAGCAGCGCAAGCAGCTCGCCGCGTTCGACGTCCAGATCGATGTGCTCGATCGCGGTGAAATCGCCGTAGCGTTTCGAAATGCCTTGCAGAGTCAGGAAGGCCATGCGCCTCGCTCCTTCATCAGATCGCGCGCCGCGCGAGGGACTTGCCGGTGCCGCGGATCAGCGCTCGACCGAACGGTTCCAGCGCTCCGTCCATTCGGTGCGATGCTGGTTGATCGTCGCCCAGTCCATCGCGGTCAGCTTCGAGATCTGATCGGGACCGTAGGGCACGCGGGCAGCGATTTCAGGCGTCAGCTTTACCGTCTTGTTGACCGGACCGAGACCGATGCCTTGCGCCTGCAACGTCTGCACCTCCGGAGTCAGCAGGTATTGCACGAACTGCTGCGAGAGCTGCGGCTGCGCGTTTTCCGCGACCACGCACGCGGCCACCTGCAACGCGACCGCGCCTTCCTTCGGGTAGATGAACTTCAGCGGAAAGCCGGTGTTCTGAAGTGCCACCGCGCGGCCGCTGCCATACGGCGCGAGGATCACGTCGCCGGATTGCATGTGGCCGTCCATCTCGCCGGGCGTCGGCGCCCAGGACAGCACGTTCGGTGCGACCTGTTTCGTCATTGCGGTAAAACCCGGATCGATGTTTTTCTCGCCGCCGCCGGACAGACGCGCGAGCATCACGAGCGTGTGCAGGCCGTACGTGTTGGTGATCGGCGGCACGCCGAGCTTGCCCTTGATGCGGCTGTCCGTAAGCGACTTCCACGAATCGGGCGGCGGCAGGCCGGCCTTTTTGAACGCTTCCTCGTTGTAGCCAATGCCGGTTGCGACCATGCCGACGCCTATCGCAGTGGGGCCGAGCCTCGCGAGCGGGTAGACGTCCTGCATCACGGGCGCGTCGTCGAGTTTTGCGCACAGGTTCAGTTGCATCGCCTGATACATGGGGCCGTCGTCCATTACCGCGACGTTGATCTGCTGGTGGCCTTTCTGCGCCTGGAGCTTGGCGAGCGTATCGCTTGAATTTCCCGCGACGTAGACGATCTTGACGTTATGCGCCTTTTCGAACGGCGGAATGATTTTTTGCCGGTAGACCTGCTCGTTTGAACCGCCTACGTTGGCGACATAGAGCGTGGTCTCGGCTTGCGCGAGAAGCGGCGCGGCGAGGCTCAAGGCGAATGAAACGGCCGCGATTGCGGTGTGGGACGGGGCGGACAGACGGCGATGCAACGCTCTTTTCATGACGACGATCTCCAGTTCCGATGTGTGGGGGCGGGCTTCGCTGCCCGTCGGTGAAAAGCAGTGTCGCGCCGGCTGGTCATGTCGTCCAATACGAATAAAATACCTATCTATGCATGGATGATATGGATCAGAAGGCATTAGCCTGGGGAAAACACGCATGAATCTCAAGCACATCGAGGCGTTTCGCGCGGTCATGGTGTCGGGGTCGATGACCGCCGCCGCCAAGGCTCTCTTCACGTCGCAGCCGAATGTGAGCCGCCTCATCGCACAACTGGAGCGCGATACCGGCTTGCAACTTTTTCAGCGCAGCGGCGTGCGCCTGATTCCGACGAGCGAGGGCGAGGCGTTCTTTCGCGAGGTCGACCGCGCTTTCGTCGGATTGCAAGGTTTGGCGAATGCGGCCGCGCAGATTCGCAACCTCGGCAGCGGGCGTTTGCGTATCGCGGCCATGCCTTCGGCGGGCATGACGCTGGTGCCGCATGCGATCAAACGCTTCGTCGAGCTGTTTCCGGATGTGACCGTGTCGCTTCATGTGAACACGTCGGCCACGGTCAATCATTGGACCGCTTCGCAGTTTTGCGACCTGGGCGTGGCAGTGTACGTGAGCGAGGCATCCGATTGCGAGGTCGAGCAGCTATCGGACGTGGCCGCCGTTTGCGTGATGCCCGCTGCGCATCGGCTCGCGGCGAAACGCAGCATCAAGCCCGAGGACCTTGAGGGCGAGTCGTTCATTTCGCTGTGTCACGGTGACGGCACGCGCGCGTTGATGGACGAAGTGTTCCTGCGCGCGGGCGTGCAGCGCGTGCTGGCAATCGAGGCGCAATACACGGCAATGTGCTGCGAGATGGTTCGTCACGGCATGGGCGTGACGCTCGCGCATCCAATCGTCGCGCGCGACTATGCCGGGCCGGATATCGCGATCCGCCCGTTCGTGCCGGCTACGCGCTTTCAGACCTATCTGCTGTTTCCGCCGCACAGGCCGCGGGAGCGGCTCGCGTCGGCGTTCGTGGAAGTCTTGCGTGGACTGCATGACGAACTGCTCGCGGAGGTTGTTCCGCAGGCGCGCAGCGGCGCGGCCCGCGGGCGGGCGAAGCAGCGAGTGGGGGCTTGATGAGATTCCCTTCAGGCGCGCGGTTCAACCGTTCGCCACGCTGACAAGCTTCTGACTCCCTTCGCCGGTCCAGCGCTTGACCGTGCCCGCGTCGATATCGAACAGATCGAGAACACGTCCAAGCGTGTGATCGATCATGGACTGCAAGTTCTCGGGCCGCGCGTAGAACGCCGGCACCGGCGGATAGATGATCGCGCCCGTTTCCGTCGCGGCCGTCATATTGCGCAGATGCCCGAGATGCAGCGGCGTTTCACGCACCATCAGCACCACCCGCTTGCGCTCCTTCAGCATCACATCCGCGGCGCGCGACAGCAACGAACCCGTATTGCCGGTCGCGATCTCCGCGAGCGTCTTCATCGAACATGGTGCGACGATCATGCCGTCGACGCGAAACGACCCGCTCGAAATCGCGGCTCCAATATCGGCGTTCGGATAGTGCTCATGGGCGAGCGCCTGCACGTCGGCCGTGCGCAGATCCGTTTCGTACGCGAGCGTCATCTGGGCCGAGCGGCTCATAACCAGATGCGATTCCACATCGAGCGCGCGCAGCATTTCCAGCAGCCTGACGCCATAGACGACGCCTGAAGCGCCGCTGATTCCCACCACGATACGTTTGGGCCGGTCCATGTTCATCGTCTCCCGTTGATCCGCAGTGCGGCATGTTCGTGTGTCTGCGCGCTCAGGTTGCATGACATGCGCTGCGTCCTTCAAACGAAATCTGTTCATGCATGGCATGAGGTCTTTTCATTGCCCGCAGATGAAATCCGTTCATGACGTACATGAGAAATCAGCGTTTGCGAGGGGAGGGCGTTCTGCCTCAGTCTGCGCTCACCGTCGTTTCCCTTGGTCATTCACCGGACAGCCATGAAAAATCCCCCTTCTTTCCAGACACATTTGCAGGCCTTGGATGAAAAAGGCCTCGTCGTGCACGTGCATCGCGAAATCAACAAGGACACCGAACTCCATCCGCTCGTGCGCTGGCAGTTGCGCGGCGGCATTCCAGAATCGGATAGAAAGGCGTTCGTGTTTCACAACGTGGTCGACAGCAAGGGGCGCCGATATGAACTGCCGGTGGTAGTCGGCGCGTTGTCGATCAACCGCGAGGTGTACTCGATCGGCATGGGCGTGCCTGTCGACCAGATCGGCAAGAAGTGGCAGCAGGCCAAGGGTAATCCGATCGCACCCGTGGTGGTGCGGGAAGCGCCGTGCCAGGAAGTGTGCTTCATCGGCGACGATCTCGACGTGGACGGTCAAGGCCTCGAACATCTGCCGATTCCGATTTCGACGCCGGGCTTCGATAACGCGCCGTACACGACGTGCTCGCAGTACATCTCCGTCGATCCGGAAAACGGCGTTCAGAACATGGGCACGTATCGCGGACAGATCAAGGGCAAGCGCCGCGTCGGCTGCAATCCGTCGATCGAAATGGGGCAGGGCATCTATCAGCATTGGCTCAAGTACAAGGCGATGGGCAAGCCAATGCCCGCCGCCCTCGTCATTGGCGGCCATCCGGCAGTGTCGTTCTGTTCGGTGCAGAAACTGCCTATCGACGTGGATGAACTCGGCGTCGCGGGCGCGATTCTGGGCGAACCGCTGCGCGTGGTGAAGTGCAAGACCAACGATCTGCTCGTGCCGGCCGACGCCGAGATCGTGATCGAAGGCTTCGTGCCGACGGATACGCTCGAACCGGAAGGCCCGTTCGGCGAATCGCACGGTCACGTGAATTTGCAGGAATTCAATCCGTACATGAACGTCACCGCGATCACGCGGCGCAAGAACGCGCATCTCGTGTCGATCATCAGCCAGGTTACGCCAAGCGAAAGCTCGCTCGTCAAGAAGGTCGCCTTTGAGCCGCTGTTTCTCGACCATCTGAAGAATTCGCTGCGTATTGCAAGCGTCGAAAAGGTCGTGATGCACGAGCCGCTGACCAATCTGCGCAAGCTCGTAATCGTCGTGTTCAGCGAGAAGGCAACCGAGACCGAAATCTGGCGTGCGCTGATGGGCGCGGCGTCGCTGCAGCCGGCCGTCGGCAAGCTCGTCGTTGCGGTGAGCAACGACATCAACCCGGAGAACAGCGACGCGATCTTCTGGTCGATGAGCTACCGGATGAACGCGATCAAGGACGTGCAGATCCTGCACGGCCGCGACACCGGACACGGTCCGCGCACCTCGGGCGCGCAGCGCGGTGACGACGCGGTCGACGGCGTGATCCTGATGAACGCGACACGCAAGGAGAAGCTGCCGCCGCTGTCGCTTCCGACTCGCGAGTACATGGAAAACGCGAAGGCGATCTGGGAAGAACTCGGCCTGCCCGCGCTGCGTCCCGAATGGCCGTGGTTCGGCGTGTCGATGGGCGACTGGGACGAGCGCAACGAAGCGATGGCGCAGCGCGCCGTGAAGGGCGAGTACTTCGAGACCGGCGAGGAACAGACGCGTCAACGCGTCGGACCCGAGTGGATCAACAAGGACTCGGACTGGTTCTTCGCCGAAAAGAAGGACATGTAAAGCGCCTCACCTTGCGGCCTTTCCCGAAGCAGTAAGGGAGCCTCTCGCGCGGCTGCGCGTGGTCTGCGGTCCTTGACCCGCAGGTCGCCGCACGTCGCTTCGAGCGGGACGCTCCTGTACCCGCGGTGGACGACGCAGGAAGCGTCACGTCCTGCACGTCCCGCCATATCAATAGAACGACATCGATGGAGGAGATATGCACGAAAAAGGAGGAGTAGTCCCCGCTTTACGCGCAGGCAATTTGACACGCTCGCTGGCGGCATTCACGCTGCTGGGACTTTCGAGCGGCGCAGCGCATGCGCAGAGCAGCGTCACGCTATACGGGTCGCTCGACGGCGGCTTGCGCAATCTCGTGAACGGAACGAAGGCGGGCGGCGCGGCCCTTTCCATGGCGTCGAACGGCGTCTACAACTCGAACCGTTGGGGCTTCGAAGGCAAGGAAGACCTGGGCGGCGGCTACTATGCGCGCTTCAATCTGGAAGCGGGCTTCGTACTCTCGACCGGTGCGAACAACAACACGAACAATCAGATCTTCCAGCGCACGTCGACTGTTGGAGTCGGCGGCCCGTTCGGGCAGATCGACGTTGGCCGCCAGTTCACGTTGCAGCATTTCCTGATCAAGGACTTCGAGCCGTTCGACTTCCACTATCTCGGCATTACCGAGTCGACCGCGGTGTCGGGCGGCAACACCGGACGCGACGACAATGACATCAACTATCGCGGCATTTTCGGACCGTGGGTCGTCCGCGGCGAGTACGCGCTGGGCGGCGTGCCGGGCAGCGCCGCACACGGCTCGACGCTGGCCGGCGGCCTGAACTATCGCAGCCAGACAATCAAACTCGGCGCGGGCTACACACATAAGTCGAATCCGCTCACGGCGACTTCGAGCGAATACTTCGGCAATGACCAGTACACGGCGGGCGGCGCGGTGACAGTAGGACCTGTCGACGTCATGGCCGGCTATTCGCTCAATTTGCAGGACACGCCGGCCTCGGCGCGCAGCATGACGCGCAATCAGTATCTATGGGGCGGCGTGCGTTATCAGGCCACGCCGTTTTTCAGCGTGACTGCCGCGTACTACGACAATAAGAACAAAACGGGCGGCGTCGACGGCAGGAAAGACGTGGCGATTCTCGGCATCGACTATCTGCTCTCGAAGCGCACCGAGCTGTATGCGGATATCGACTACACGCATTTCACCGGCGTCTATGTCACCAATGCAACGTTGAATGCGTCGGGCCACCAGAAGCAGACGGGCATCTCATTCGGCATGAATCACTGGTTCTAGCAGTGCTTTCCCTTCTGATCGACGTACAAAAAAGCCGGTTGGAACCTCGCAGGTTCCAACCGGCTTCTTCTTGCGCGCAAAGCAATCAGTGATCGTCGAGCGATCCTTGCGCATTGAAGTGCGCGCGAATGGTCTTGGTGTAATGCAAAAACGCGGGCGTTGCCATCACTTCCAATGAGCGCGGACGCGGCAGTTCGATGTCGTAGATCGCGGCGATCGAACCCGGCCGCTCCGACATCACCAGTACGCGATCTGATAAAAATACCGCTTCGGGAATGCTGTGCGTGATGAGCAGAACCGTTTTCTTCGACTCCAGCCAGATGCGCTGTAGCTCCATGTTCATGCTTTCGCGCGTCATTGCGTCGAGCGCGCCGAACGGTTCGTCCATCAACAGAACGGACGGCTCATGCAGCAGCGCGCGGCAGATCGAGACGCGCTGTTGCATGCCGCCGGAAAGCTGCCACGGATACTTTTCCTCGAAGCCCTTGAGTCCCGCCATGTCGATCAGTTGCATCGCCTTCTCGCGTGCTTCGCGCTTGGGCATGCGGCGCATCTCGGCCTGCAACAGGATGTTGCGTAGCACGTTGCGCCAGGCAAGTAGCACGGCGCTCTGGAACACGATGCCCACGTTCTTTTGCGGCCCGCGAATAGGCTGACCCGACAAGGTCATGGTTCCCGATGAAATGGGTTCGAGTCCGGCGACCATCTTCAGCAAGGTGCTTTTTCCGCACCCGGACGGCCCCACGATCGAGACGAACTCCTGCTCGCGGATCTCGAAGTCGAGCGGCTTCAACGCTTCCATCATGCCTTGCGCGCTGCGATAGCTCTTGGTCACGCCGCGCAGTTCGATCAGCGGTTTAGCGGGCACGGGCGCGGAAAAAGATCGGTGATGCTTGTCGTCGAGCTTCAGTACGGTGGTCATGGCGAGGCCGGTTTCAGGTGAACGGGAGGGAACGACGCGGCGGCTCTATCGCCGCTCATGCGGCTTGTGCAGCTCGTGCGGCTCATGGAACGAACGCGCCGGTGTAATACTTCGCGGGCGCGTTCGCCGCCGGATCGAGCTTGCTGTACTGGACGATTGCAGCCACGGAGTCGTCGATATTCTTCGGGCTGACATGGAAGATCGGCGCATTTTCTGTATCGGGCGTTCTATAGAACGGAATCGTCGCCTTCAGCGTGCGGATCATCGTGTCGCGCGAACCGGCGGCAGGCAGTGTCTTGAGCAGCGCATCCACCGCTGCAGCGGGGTCTTTCTCGCTATCGTTCACGGACTTCGCGGTCGCGCGCATGAAGCGCTTGAGCAGCTCGGCGTGGTCCTTGATCATGTCGTCGCGGGCGATGATGCTGAGCGTCGCCACGTTCACGTTGTAGTCGGCGAACAGAATGGCGCGCGCGGGCTTTTTCGTGGCCTGCTCGACAGAGATGAGCGGAATCGTCGCAAAGCCGACGAGCAGATCGGCCTGACCGGTGATAACCGCGTTGATGGTGGTCTGCGGATTGCCCGTGATGGTTTTGAAGTCGGAGTCCTTCAGGCCGACCTTGTTCATAAACATCGTCCATAACTGCGACGAGGCGTCGCCGGGTGCAACCGCTACCGTTTTACCCTTGATGTCCTGCGGTGTTTTGATGTTCTTCTCCGCAAGGCCCACCACGGAAGTCGGATTCTCCTGCATGAGAACGCCGATCGCTTTGACGGGCGCGCCCATTGCCGCGACCTTGACCATCGTGCTGAAGTCCGCATAGCCAATGTCGACGTTATGCGTCGCCACCGCCTGCACTGTCGGCCCCGAGCCGTGTCCCTCCATCAGCTTGAGATCGATGCCCTCGGCGTCGTAGTAGCCCTTCACCTTGCCGAGATAGAACGGCGCGACCGCGCCGTTGACCGTGTAGTTCAACATCAACGTCAGCGAATCTTTTGCTTGTGCGACGTTGCTTGCGCAACAGACTGCGGCAAAGCTCAGCGTAGTTGCCATGCGCGTCAGCTTTCCTGATTTCATAGTGTCTCCTTCCTGTGCCCGATGAAATGGGTACTGCATGCTTGCTAATGTGGATGGTTAAGCGCACGCGGCGCATGCATTACGTGCGTCCGAGCAGCCGTGAGCGGTGCGACGCATGCCACGGAATGGCGATGCGCTCCAGCATGTCGATCGCGACGAACAGCAGCGCGCCGATTACCGACAGCACGACCAGCGCTGAAAAAATCAGAGGCTGATCGAAGCTGCCGTTTGCTCGTTGCAGCACGAAGCCGAGCCCCGAGTTGGCGCCGACGAATTCGCCGACCACCGCGCCGACCACCGCGAGCGTGATAGACACCTTCATGCTTGCGAAGATCGAGGGCAGCGCGTGCGGCAAGCTGATCTTGAAGAAGGTCTTGACGGGCGAACTGCCCATCGACTTCGCCAGGTCGATCAGATCTTTTTCGACCGATTTGAAACCCATCACCGTCGAGACCACGACCGGAAAGAAGCCGAGCAGGAAGGCAACCAGCATGCGCGGGAATAAGCCAAAACCGAACCAGACGACGAAGAGCGGCGCAATCGCCACCTTCGGAATGCTCTGTGAAAACACGACGAGCGGGTACAGGTAGCTCTCGATCAACGGTGACGCCGCGACCAGCATCGCGATCGGCACGCCGATCAATACGGACAGCGCAAAACCGCCGAGTGTGGCGTACAGCGTCGGCAGCGACTCTTCCAGCAGCATCGACCATTGGGCTGCGATCTGATGCAGGATCGATTCCGGCGTCGGCACCAGATACGGTGGAATCTTGAAGATGCGTATCACGAGGTCCCACGCGAGCAGCATGACCACGATCAGCAGGAGCGGACGCACCCACTGCGAGTTCAGGAGTTTCCTTGCGAAGTTCACGGCATTCGACCTTGTGGTTGAGAAGCTGGAAAAAGACCGCGCAACTGCGGGATCGGCGAGGGGCCCGAGCGCTGCGGCAGCGCCGTGCAACCGGGAAGGCGCCAGTCCTATGAGGCGGATTGCGGAATCGCGCGGACATGCGCCGGCACACTCTGGCAGCAAGATTGACGGCGAGCCAGGCGCCGGGCAAACGCTAATTGTTCATGCCGCATATGAGAGAAATTCATCTGCTGGCGCGTGAGCGGCGCGAAGCCCGCATCGTCGCAAATGTCATGGCACGCTCGTTCGCAGCCGATGAATTGTTTTCATGCTTTACATGAAAGATCGTCGTTTGCCGCGTCTGTGGGCAACCCGCAATATCCGGCAGCGGGCTCGATGACCCGAACTCGAACCCACCCGACAGCCAGTGGAGTACGCAATGAATCAACCGACCAATCCCGATGTTGTGTCGTCGCACGTTGCCGTGCGGGACGGCACGCGAATCGGCTACAACCTCTACGGCGCGAAAGAAAACACGGTGCGCGTGGTGCTCGTGCATTCCCTCGCAATGGACCGTCACTTCTGGACGCCGGTGGTCGAGCGGCTGCTGCCGCGCGCATCGGTGCTGACAATCGATGCGCGTGGTCACGGCGCGTCGGACAAGCCGGCGGGTCCATACACCGTGGCGCTTTTTGCACAGGACGTGTACGACGTACTGCGCGCGACGGATTTTCGCAACGTGCTGATAGCGGGCGCGTCGATGGGCGGCTGCGTCGCGCTGCAGTTCGCGGCCACCTATCCGGACGCGATTGCCGCAGGCCTGATCGACACGACCGCGTGGTACGGCGAAAGCGCGCCGCAAGACTGGGACGAGCGCGCCGAAAAGGCCGAGACCGGCGGCCTCGCGCCGCTGGTCAGTTTCCAGACGACGCGCTGGTTCAGCGACGCGTTTCGCGCGGAGCACCCAGATGTGGTCCAGCGCTGCGTCGATACGTTCTTGCGCAATGACGTTGCTGCGTTCGCGGCAACGGGCCGCATGCTCGGTTCGTTCGACGGCCGCGCGTTGATGGCGGCAGTCAAGGTGCCGACCTGTGTGATCGTGGGCGAAGAGGACTATGCGGCGACGCCCGCGATGGCACGTGCGCTCCATGCGGGCATTGCCGGTTCGACGCTGACGGAAATCCCGAAAGCGCGGCACCTCACGCCGCTGGAGACGCCGGATATCGTCGCTCGCGAACTTCACGCGCTGCTCGATCGCGCAGGCTGTGCCCGCTAGATCGATAGACAAACGCGCAGAGACATGCAGACACACGCGCAACAAGGAGTGGTTTAGATGATTCCGTTCGAACTCGCGAGGCCGCGGTCGCTGAAAGAAGCGATCGCGTTGCTGGACCCGGACGACCCGGATATCCGTCCGATGGGCGGCGGCACAGCGGTCATGTTGATGATGAAGGCCGGCGTGCTACGGCCAACGCGCCTCGTCAGTTTGCGCGACATCGAGCCGCATTATGCGCAGGTTCGTGCCGGCGAAAACGGCGAGTTGCGCATCGGCGGTTTGACGCGACTTGCGACACTCGAACATTCGCCGCTCGTGAAGGAAGGCTGGCCGCTTATCGCCCGCACGTTGCGCACGCTGTCGAATGTGCGCGTGCGCAATGTCGCGACCATCGGCGGCAATCTCGGCCACGCCGATCCTCATATGGACATGCCGCCGGTGCTCACGTCGCTCGGCGCACGCGTGACGATCGCGGGTCCGCACGGCGAACGGACGGTGCCCGTGGAGGACCTGTGCACGGGTTACTACGAGACGGTGCTCGCTCGCGATGAACTGATTTCCGAAGTGATCGTGCCGCAGCAAGCAGGGCGGCCGGCTGCGTACATGAAGGTGACGACACGCGCGGCGCACGACTGGCCCGCGCTCGGCGTCGCGGTGGTGCTCGATATGCAGGGCGAGCGCATTGATCGCGCGAGCGTGATCGTCGGCGCCGCGACCGATCGGCCGACGCGGCTCACGCAGGCCGAGGCGCTGCTTAGCGGCGCATTACCAGACGACGCGATCCTGCGCGAAGCGGGCGAGGCCGGCGCGGCGCAGCTCGACATCGTCGGCGATCCTCATGGGTCTGCGAGCTACAAGAAACAACTGCTGAAGGTCTATCTGGGCCGCGCGGTGCGCACGGCGCTGGCCGCCGCGAGTGGCCGCGCCGCTCAATTCGGGGGGCACGCGTAATGAAGATCGACAAGACGCTCGAAGAACAGCCGACCGGCAAGCAGGTGGGCCGCGCATTGAACCGTCTCGAAGCGCGTTCGAAAGTAACGGGCCGCGCCGAGTACATTCACAACCTCGTGCTGCCGCGCATGCTGTACGGCAAGATTTTTCGCAGCACGGTGGCACACGGCAAGATAGTCAATATCGACACGAGCGCGGCCCGCGAAATGGAAGGCGTGTTCGCGGTGTACACCGGAGAAGATATCCGTAAGGTGATTCCCGAGCCGTACTATGGCCCCGCGTTTCACGATCAGCCGATCCTCGCGCTGGACAAGGTGCGCTATATCGGCGAGCCGGTGGCCGTCGTGCTTGCCGCCGATCCGCACGTTGCCGAAGAGGCGACGCATCTGATCATGGCCGAGTACGACGAATTGCCAGCCGTGTTCAACGAAGTGGAGGCCGCGCAATCGGACGTTCTGGTCCACGAGTTCTTGCGCCCGGCTGGTACGTTCCCCGATTTGAAGCATCTGGCGGGGCGCAAGGGCACGAACGTGGCGCTCGACTTCCAGTTGCGTCGTGGCGACGTGGAGGCGGCATTTGCGACCGCCGTGCATGTATTCGACGACACATTCACGACCCAGCAGGTCATGCACACGCCGCTCGAACCGATGGTGTCGCTTGCCGAGCCGGATCTGGGCAGCGGAATGCTCACCGTGCACACGGCTTCGCAGAGCCCGTCTTTCGTGCGTATCGAGATTGCGCGTCTGCTCGGCTGGGACGAAAACCGTGTGCGCGTGAAGTCGGCATTGCTCGGCGGCGGCTTCGGCGCGAAGCTCTATATCAAGCTGGAAGCGCTCGTCGTCGCGCTTGCGTTGCTGTCGCGGCGCAGCGTGAAGATTTCGCTGACCATGGAAGAGCAGTTCTTCACGATCACCAAGCATGCGAGCACGTTCCGCATGAAAACCGCCGTGAACGAAGAAGGCCGCATTACGGCGCGCAAATGCGAGGTGTGGTGGAACGGCGGCGCATATGCGGATATAGGCCCGCGCGTTACGCAGAAGTCGGGCTTCACCGCTTCGGGCCCGTACGATATCGAGAACGTGTGGATCGATTCGTATCAGGTGTACACGAATCTGCCGCCCGCCGGCGCGTTTCGCGGCTTTGGCATTCCGCAGATGGTGTGGGCATACGAGAGCCATGCCGACATGATTTCACGCGCGCTGCGCATCGATCCGCTCGAATTTCGCCGCCGCAACATCTTGCGCGAAGGGCGTCCGCATGCAACCGGCACGCCGATGCATGACGCGGCGATCGACCTGGTGCTCGAACGGGTTGCCGAGCGGTTGAACTGGGCTGCCCCGTTCGAGCGCGGCAGAGGCGCACTGAGGCGTGGGCGAGGCATTGGCGTCGGCTTCAAGGCGCTGGTTGCGCCGACAACGTCGATGGCAATGGTAAGCCTCGCGGGCGACGGCAGCTGCACGGTCTATTCGAGCACGGTGGACATGGGGCAGGCGTCGGAAACCGCAATCGCATTGATGGCCGGCGAAGTGCTGGGCATTCCCGCCGAACGCATCCGCGTGATGCGGCCGGACACCGACATAACGCCTTACGACATGGCGACGCTCGGCTCGCGCTCGACGTTTCACATGGGCCACGCCGTGCGTCTCGCCGCCGAGGACGTGAACCGCAAGCTCACCGAACTCGCCGACGAACTGGGCGTGCCGGCCGCGCCCGCGAGCCGCGCGGGTGAACTGCTGCGGCGCAAGTATGGCATGCAGGCGGGGAACATCGTGGGTATCGGCAGCTTCATTCCTTCGTACAAGTCGCCGGAACACGAGACGGGGCAGTCGGACAACATCACGCCGAACTGGATGGTGGGCGGCTGCGGCGTCGAAGTCGAAGTGGATACGGAGACGGGCCACTTCAAGCTATTGCGCTTCGAGCATGTGGTCGATTGCGGCACGCCGATCAATCCGAAAGTAGTCGATACGCAGATTTCCGGCGCGGCCATCATGCAGCTCGGCATTACGCTCTTCGAGTGCATGGAGTTCGACGAGGTCGGGCAGCTACGCAATGCGTCGTTCGCGGAGTACAAGATTCCGGGCATCCACGACATTCCACCGAATATCGGGCGCGAGACCGTGGACTCCGTGCAGAACAACGGACCTTTCGGCGCGAAAGGCGTTGGCGAGAGTGCGACGTTCGGCGTCGCCTCCGCAATCGCGGAAGCCATCGAAGACGCGGTCGGCGTGCGTCTGAAGTCGTTGCCGCTCACGCCCGAGAGTGTCTGCCGCGCACTGTGCGCCGCGCGCAATGAACCGCTATCCGAGGAATAACCATGAGCGCCACTTCTATCAAGATTGATTTCACGCTGAACGGTGAGCGCGTCAGCGCCGACGTCGAGCCGCATCACACGATTCTCGAAGTGTTGCGTCAGCAATTTGCGTTATACGGCGCCCGTGAAAGCTGCGGTCAGGGGTTGTGCGGGTGCTGCACCGTAATCGTCAACGGTGAAAGCGTGTCGGGCTGTCTTTATCTCGCTGCGATGGTCGACGGCGGCGAGGTCAGCACCGTAGAGAACCTGGACGCCGACGGCGAACTCGACGTGGTGCAGCAGGCGTTCATCGAGTGCGGCGCGTTTCAGTGCGGCTTTTGCACGTCAGGCTTCATACTGATGAGCCGCCAGTTGCTCGAGCGCAATCCCGATCCGAGCGAAGCGGAGATCCGGCATTTCCTGTCGGGCAATTTATGCCGCTGCGCCGCCTATCCGGAGATC
The DNA here is from genome assembly GCF_904848585.1 of Paraburkholderia kirstenboschensis. Lineage (GTDB taxonomy): Bacteria > Pseudomonadota > Gammaproteobacteria > Burkholderiales > Burkholderiaceae > Paraburkholderia > Paraburkholderia kirstenboschensis. The sequence goes on along the minus strand of NZ_CAJHCR010000005.1, from coordinate 82,739 downwards.
ATCGAGGCGGTGAAGCTCGCCGCGCAAATGCGTAAGTCGGCAACGCCAGGTGTTCCCGCGTAGCGTAAAGCGCGAACGCAACGAGGCCCTCACGCAGTAACGCACGGCAGCGCGCAGTAACGCGCGTCTGCATAACAACAGACGGCATGGCGCATGCCATGGCAGCGAGGAGACAGGCGATGCAGCAACCTCTGGAGGAGGGGCCCGGCGGCGGCACACACGGCTTGCGGGCGGACGCTCGCGTCGCCGCAGACGCCGCAACGGAAACAGTATGGTATCGCTCGATCAACCGGCAGCAGTGGAGCGCGCTTATCGCGTCCAACCTCGGCTGGTTCTTCGACGGATACGAAACCTATGCACTGGTTCTCACCGTGGGCGGCGCACTCGGCCAGTTGCTCGCGCCGTCCGAGCACGCGCAGATTCCGTTCTACGCGGGGCTCGTGATCGCGTTGACGTTGCTCGGCTGGGGCATCGGCGGATTGATTGGCGGCATTCTGACCGACTATATCGGTCGCAAGCGGATGATGATGTTCGCGATTCTCGCGTATTCGCTGACCACGGGCTTGAGCGCGCTTTCATGGAACTGGGCTTCGTTCGCGGCGCTGCGCTTTGTCGTCGGTCTGGCGATGGGTTCCGAGTGGGCGACGGGCACGGCAATGACCGCCGAGATCTGGCCCGACCGGCATCGCGGCAAGGGTGCGGGGCTCATGCAATGCGGGCTCGGTACGGGCTTTTTCGTCGCTTCGCTGATATGGCTTTTCATGAGCGGCGCGGGCGAGCATGCTTGGCGCTACATGTATCTGATCGGCGTGCTGCCGGGCCTCGCGACATTGTGGATGCGCGCCGGCATTCCCGAGTCGGAGCAATGGCAGCGCGTGAACAAAGAGCGCAAGGCGACGCTCGCGCGCAGGAAGTCAGGGGCGGCGCTCGACGAGCGCGAACAGGCGCTTGCACGCTTTACCCTCGTCGATCTGCTGGCCGACCCGAAACTGCGCCGACGCACGTGGATCGCTGTGCTGATGTCGCTCAGCACGACGCTCGGCTGGTGGGGCATCTCCACATGGGTGCCGCCCTACATCGGCTCGGTGGCCGCGCATGCGGGACTTCACGCGGCCTCCTGGGCGAGCTTCGCGGGCATGGCGTATAACGTCGGCGCGATCAGCGGCTATATCGGTCTGGGTTTTCTCGCCGACGCGTATGGCCGCAAGCGCATCACGTGTCTTTTCTTCGCGATGGCGTTCGTGCTGACACCGGTGCTCTTCATGTGGACGCACAATGTCGGCCTGCTGCTGGCGGTGGCCTGCGTGGCCGGTTTTTTCAGCCTGGGGCAATATACGTGGATGCCGACATGGCTGCCCGAGCTTTATCCGACGCGCGTGCGCGGCACCGCCATCGCGCTGTGCTTCAACGTTCCGCGCTTTCTTGCATGGACGGGACCGCTCGTCGCCGGCACGCTGATTACCCACTTCGGCGGCTACGGTCATGCGGCGGTCACGGTCGGTTTCATCTATCTGGTGGGCCTTGCGCTTGCGCCGTGGCTGCCGGAAACGCGCGGCCAACCTTTACCTGAAGAGATCTGAACCATGAATTTCATCTTTACCGACAAGGTGCCGGCTCCCGGCGGACACTATTCGCAGGCCGTGCAGGCGGGCGGCTTCACGTTCGTGTCCGGCATGTTGCCAGGCCCGGGCGTGGCCACCGAGGGCCCGGACAACTTCGAACGCCAGGTGCGCGCGACGCTCGCCCATTGCGAACGGGTGCTGGAGCAAGCGGGCTGCGCGCTGACTGACGTCGTGCAGTGCACCGCCTATATCGTCGACGTGAAGAACTGGCCGGAATTCAACCGGCTCTACGCGGAGCATTTCGGCACGCATAAGCCCTCGCGCGCAGTTGTGCCGGTGCCTGAGTTGCACCACGGCTTCCTCGTCGAGTTGCAGATGGTCGCCTATCGCGCCCAATAGGCGCGCCGCTCTACTCCTGCTCCGGCTCCGACACATCCCGCCGCGCGTTGACGATTCCCCACCACTGCTGACGCAGCACGTCGCGCAGAATCTTGCCGCGCGCGCTGCGCGGCAGTGCTGGAACCGGATAGATGTCCTTCGGCATTTTTTCGCGCGGCAGTTGCCGGCGGCAGTGCGCGCGCAATGCTTCCAGGTTGGACACCATGCCCGGCTGCAGGACCACGAAACAGACGGTCTCCTGCCCGTACACCGGGTCGGGCACGCCGAGCGCCGCGACGTCCTGCACATGCTCATGCGTGCGCATCACGTCTTCGATTTCCTGCGGCACGATTTTCACGCCGCCTCGAATGATGAGGTCGTCCATGCGGGCTGCCATGCGCACGAAGCCGTCGCTATCGCGTGAAGCGATGTCGCGCGTGAAGAGCGGCGCGCCGCGAATCGGCAGCAGTGAGCCGTCCCGCTGCAGCACGCCCAGCGCGAGTTTTTCACCATCTACGACGACCTGTCCTTCGACGTCGGCAGCGCACGGCATGCCGTTCGCGTCGACGATATCGAAGTGGATATGCGCGGCCGGATAACCGACCGTTCCGAGCTTGCGATGTTGCAGCCGGTTGCCGCACATCCATCCCGCTTCCGACGATCCATACAGGTTCAGGATACGGATGCCATACAGTTTTTCGAATCGCATCCATTGAACGGGCGATAGCGGCGCGGTGCTGCATGTCATCGCGCGCAGCGACGCGAAGGTGTCGGCGCTCACATCGAGCGGTGCTTCCAGCAGCATGTTCAGAACAGTCGGCACGCCCGCGCACACGGTGATGCGCTGCTCGCGAATCCATTCGCCGAACTGGCTGCGCGAGAAGCGGCGCGCGACGCACAGCGTTGAACCGAGTTGCAGGAACGGAATGAAACTGAGTATTTGTGCCGAATACCAGTCGAACGAACGGTACTCGAGCATGCGGTCGTCGCGGCTCGAACCTAGCAGGTGGATGCTGTCGAGGCCGTTGAGCCAATATGACCTGTGGTCGTAGACGACGATCTTCGGAATGCCCGTCGTGCCGGAGGTGCAGCACATCGACGCAACGTCGTCAGGCGTGCACAGCGTTGCGCCGTCGGGTAGCGGCGCGGCGTCGTGTGTTTTGTCCTGCAATGAGATCGTGTCGCCGCCAACGTCGGCGTGCTCGTGAGCGGCGCAGGCCCACGAAACGAAACGCACGACCCCCACGTTCGGTCCCGCGACGGAGGTGTCGGCGGAATCGGCGGAGAACACTATCAGCGTTGGCCGGATCGTGTCGAGTAGCGTGCGCGCGATCTCTTTGCCGACGAAGGGCACGTCGAGCGGACACACGATCGCACCGAGCCGCCACGCGCCGAGCCACAGCAGCAGCTTGTCGGGCGCGTCGCAGTCGGCGATCACGACACGTGTGCCTCGGGTCACGCCGCGCCGCGCGAACTGTCTGGCGATCGCGTCGACCGCGTGCGCCAGTTCTTCGAAGCTCATGCTCACCCACTGTTCCACATCGACGATTGCGGGTTTATCAGGCGTTGTCCGGCGGTGCTGGTCGAGCAGGGCAGCGACGCTGCGAAAAGGCGGATCGTTGGTGGGCTGATGAGTGCTGGACATGAACTCAGCAGGGCTCGGGCACGGAAGGCGAGGTCACCTCGAATTGCGCCGCGTCGCTGTGGCGATTCAGATTCAGGTTTTCGCCGAGCCGCGCGAGCGCCCACTCGCGAAACGCTTCGACTTTTTTCGTGCGCGCCTTGTCGGTAGGCGACGAAACAAAATACGCGGAGTTCGACGGCACGCGCACGTCGAACGGCGCAACGAGTTTGCCGCTCGCCAGATCGCCGTTCACGAGAGGTGTGCGGCCGATCGCAATGCCAACCCCGTCGACAGCCGCCGCGAGCGACGTGAGCTGCAGATGGAAAACGGACTCGCCGGCGAACTCCACAGGCTCGTGTACGGCGGCTTCGAGCCATGCAGGCCAGTCGTCCTGATACATCGAATAAAAGTACGTGCGTATCTGCCGCATGCGCGACAGCGCTTCTCCTACCGATTCGAACTTGCCGGCTTCCGCGAGCACCGCGGGCGAGCACACGGGGAAGAATTCCTCGCCATGCAGCCGGTCAGAGCGCGCGGACGCCCAGCGCCCCGAGCCATATCGGATCGCGACGTCGTAACTGTTACGGTCAAACTCGTTGAATGTCGAACTGGTTGCCAGATGCACTGTGATGTCCGGGTGCGCGCGCTGGAATTCCGGCAGCGCGGGAATCAGGCATTTGACCGCGTAAGTGGGCAGGCAAGTCACCGTGAGCACGGTGCTCGGTTTTTTCTTGCGCGCATGCGCAGTGGCGATGGACAGCAGATTGATCGCCTCGTGCACGGAATCCAGGTACTCGCGCGCGGCCGGAGTCAGCGTGAGCACGTTGCGGCGGCGCACGAAGAGCTTCACCTCGAGCCGGTCTTCCAGTGTCTTGATCTGGTGGCTGATGGCCGTTTGCGTCAACTCGAGTTCTTGTGCCGCGCGGGTGAAGCTCAGATGCCGCGAGGCGGCTTCGAATGCGAGCAGGCTTTGAAGCGAGGGAATGTAGGGTCTCATCTGATGTCAGCGCAATGCAAGGACGCCTGGTAGTGGTCGTAGCGGATCTCATCGGCGCGTGCGGCGCCTGGTACAGGCGCGCGGGGTACTTGTCGGCGGCCCAGGCGGAAAGCTGCACGAATGCTTGGATGATCGGCTGGTTACGGACCCCGAGGAAATGAAACTTTTTCATGCCGGCATGAGAAAAGTTAGTTTGCGCGCGTCGAAAGCGCTCATGCACTCTTGGTCCAGTCGAGCGAAGCGTCGTCTATCGGCGGACATTAATCAATCGTTACAAACCCGGAACGCGAATAAGCCGGGCCGTGCGTGAATCACGGAAAGTGCGGGGCAGTACGGCCCGCTCACGCGCGCAAGGGAGAGAACAACAGTGGATATCGATGTGCTGGAAAATCCGTTTCTCGCCAGCCTCGGCATGTCGCGCACGGCGTGGCGCGATGGCTATGCGGAGTTCCGCCTGCACTTGCAGCCCGGATTGCTGAACCGGCAGCGGGTGCTGCAAGGCGGAGTGGTGGCGACGTTGCTCGACGCGGCGTGCGGCTACGCAGGCCTTTATAGCGCCGATCCGCAGCGGCCGATACACGCGGTGACGCTGTCGTTGACGCTGAACTTCCTCGACAAGGGAGTGGGCGACACGCTGATCGGCAAAGGCTTTCTCGAGCGCAAGGGCAGGTCGGTGTATTTCGCGCGCGGCGAGGCGTGGATCGATTCGAAGACGCTGATCGCCACCGCGCAGGGCACTTTCAAGTATGCGGGCGGCTACGGCCGGCGTGAGCCGTCTGGTGCCACGCCTGGCGAACTCGATTGACATGCCGGGTGTGCATCCCGCGTTCTAGTCACGATGTCCGCATCTGGGCGGTCTCATGAATCGTTCTCATCCCTGTCATGAACGATGGTCGCTTGCACGCGGTGCACCGTTGCCTCAATGTGGCGATCAACGAGTACGCGGGCAGCGCGCGACGACGACCCGCAGCCCGGCATACCAGTGCGAACACGAGCAAAGAATCACGAAACTATCGGAGACACACGACGTGACAGAGAGTTCGACTTCCCATCCGCTCGATCTGCGAGCATGGCTCGACGAGGCGCGTGCGCTCGGCGAATTGACCGATGTATCGGGCGCAGACTGGAATCTGGAACTCGGCGCGATCAGCGAGTTGAACGTAAAGAAGGAGCGGCCCTCGGCGCTGCTCTTCGACGATATTCCGGGGTATCCGAAGGGGCATCGCGTGTTGACGTGCAGTACCGCGAGCCCCGCGCGACTGTCGTCGATTCTGCGCGTGGGGCATCAGGCAACGCATCGCGCGCTCGTCGAAACGCTGCGTGGCAGGCCGAAGCAATGGCAGGCGCACGCGCCCGAATATGATCCCGTGCCCGCTGCGAGCGGCCCTGTGTTCGATAACTTGCAATCCGGCGAGGAGGTCGATCTTTTCTCGTTTCCCGCACCGCTGTGGCACGAAAAGGATGGCGGTCGATATATCGGCACCGGCTGCATGGTGGTGACGAAAGACCTCGACTCCGACTGGATCAATGTCGGCACTTACCGCGTGATGATCCACGATCGCAACCACGTTGGCCTCGACATGATTCCGGGCAAGCACGGCGCGATCCAGTACGACAAACACATGAAAGCGGGCAAGCCGTTTCCGGTCGCAATCGTGATCGGCTGCGATCCGCTCGGCTATCTGATTTCAGGTATCGAAGTGCCGTTCGGCATGTGCGAGTACAACTACATTGGCGCGATCCTGAAGAAGCCTGTGTCAGTAGTGAAGGGACAATTGACCGGACTGCCGTTTCCGGGCGCGTCGGAGATCGTGATCGAAGGCTATGCGCATCCGGGCGATGTGAGGATCGAAGGACCGTTCGGCGAATTCCACGGCTATTACCCCGGCAAGGCGGAGACGGCGCCGGTCGTGACCATCGAGCGGATCTACTACCGTAACAACCCCATCATCATGGGTAGCCCGCCGGCAAAGCCGCCAAACGACTACTCGTATTCGAAGGCCGTGATGCGCTCGGCGCTCCTTGTCGATGCGCTGCAGGCAGCCGGCGTGCCGGATGTCGCCGGCGTGTGGGCACACGAGATCGGCGGCGCGCGCATGTTCAATGTCGTGTCGATCCGCCAGCGCTATGCGGGTCACGCGCGGCAGGCTGCACATATTCTCAGCCAGTGCGGCGTGGGTGCCTACATGTCGCGCTATTCGATCGTGGTCGACGACGACATCGATCCCGCCAATCTGCAAGAAGTCATGTGGGCGGTCGCGACGCGTACGGACCCGGACATCGATATCGACATTGTCAAGCGCGGCATGGGTTCGAAGAACGACCCTATGTCGATCGCGAATCCGTACAAGGCGCCGTTCAACTCGAAGGCCATTATCGACGCGTGCCGTCCGTTCGATTTCCTCGCGGAGTTTCCGCAGGTCGCCGAGGCGAGCAAGGAACTGCAGGATAAAACGCGCGCGAAATGGGAACACATTCTGGGCTGACGCGTTTGCAATGCAATGCGACGTGACAGCCCAATAAACATCATGCGAGCCGCCGTTCATGACCGGGCGCAGTCGAGCGCAACGGTGAAGGCTGGCGACAAGGAGATTTGCACATGGAACTGACAGGCGAACAGATTCTGCCGCTGCCGCGCGAACGCGTGTGGGCAGCATTGAACGACCCCGAAATCCTCAAGGCCTCGGTGCCCGGTTGCGAGTCGTTCGAACGCGTCGACGACAATCAGTTTCAGATGGTGATGGCCGCGTCGGTCGGCCCGATCAAAGCGCGCTTCAAGGGCAAGATGGTGCTCACCGATTTGCAGCCGCCGCAGTCGTATTCGATGACCTTCGAAGGATCGGGCGGCGCGGCCGGATTCGGCAAGGGCGGTGCGCACGTCGACCTGCTCACCGATAGCGGCGGGACCCGGCTCGTGTACCGGTCGCATGCGCAGGTGGGCGGACGTCTCGCGCAGGTGGGCGCGAGGTTGATCGACGGCGTCGCGCGGAAAATGGCGGAAGACTTCTTCGGGCGCTTCACGGCTGCTGTCGTCGGACCGCAGCCCGCAGCGGCGACCAGCACCGCGCCGCTAGCGCAAGATGCGGAACCGAACGCGGCCACAGCGTCGAGCCACGCTCGCGCGGCCACTCAGGGAGGCGCATCTGCCGCGTCTGTCTCGGGCGCAAAAAGCTGGACATGGGCGCTCGGTGCGGTGGTGGTCCTTGCGCTGATCGCAGTGTACGCATTGCATTGATAACAACGACGGGGTGCTGTAGCAAGGCGTTGGGCGTCACCGCCCGAACGCTGCACAGTGCACTCGCAACTGGAGACGACGATGCAGGAAGGCAATGCGCTGCAGGGTGCGGTGAGATGCGATGAAACGCAAACGGCAGCCGTGGATGCGGCAGTGGATGCCGCAAGCGCGGCGCTCATTCGTCGCATAGAGAGCGTGCCGTTTTCGCGTTGGCATACGAAGGCGCGGATCATCGTCGGCAGCGCGACGTTTTTCGACGCGTTCGACGCTCTTTCGATCGCGTTCGTGCTTCCGGTGCTGATCGGCTTGTGGCATATCGAGCCCCTTGAAATCGGCGTGCTGATCGGCGCGAGCTACGTGGGACAGTTCATCGGAGCGCTGACGTTCGGCTGGTATGCGGAGCGGCGCGGGCGGATTCGCAGCGCGACCATCGCCATTGCGATCATGTCGGTGATGAGCATGGGCTGTGCGCTAAGCGGCAGTTTCGCGATGCTGCTCGTGTGCAGGTTCATTCAGGGAATTGGCGTGGGCGGCGAGATGCCGGTCGCGGCGACCTATATCAGCGAGCTTTCCAACGCGCATGGTCGCGGCAAATACTTTCTGCTGTACGAGTTGATCTTTCCGGTTGGTCTGATGGCGACCGGACAGATCGGCGCGTGGCTCGTGCCTGTCATCGGCTGGAAGATCATGTTCTGGATCGGTGCGGTGCCCGGCCTTGTCGTCGCGCTGCTTATCGCACGTCTGCCCGAATCGCCGCGCTGGCTAATTTCGAAAGGGCGCTTGAGCGAGGCGGAAATCGTCGTGCAGGACATGGAAGCGAGCACCGACCGCCGCATCGAACCGGGCCGGCACCAGCAGCCCAACAAAAGCGTGGTGAATGCGCGTGCGGGCTGGCGCGAACTGCTGTCGCCGTTCTATCGCGGCCGTACGCTCGTCGTGTGGGTGTTGTGGGCCACTGCGTTTTTCATCGCGAACAGTCTGAACAACTGGCTGCCGACGCTGTATCGATCCGTTTATCACCTGCCGTTGCAAACGGCGCTACGCGCTGCGTCGATGACTAACGTCGCGCAGGTGGCGCTATTGCTTGTCTGCGCTTATGTGATCGATCGCGTAGGGCGCCGTAACTGGACGGTGTCCGCTTTCTGTCTAGCCGCAGTGCTGTTTGCATGCCTCGGACTCTTTGCCGCGCACGACGTGTGGAGCGCAATGGTGCTCGGCACGCTGAGTTATGGACTGATCGGTTCGATTGCCGCGGTGCTGTACCTGTACACGCCCGAGGTGTATCCGACCAGAATGCGCGCGACCAGCACGGGGCTCGCCACGTCATGGCTGCGGCTTGCGTCCGCAGTCGGTCCTTCGCTTGCCGGATTGCTTCTGCACAAGAAGGGTATCGGCTCGGTCTTCGTCATGTTTGCTGTAGTCGCGGTGGTCGGCGCGATCTGTGCATTGAAGATGACCGAGACGCGCGAACGAAGTCTCGAGGAAATCGCGCCTTGAAAGAAAATGGTGGTGGCGCCGCCGCTTATTCAGACCCTTGGCGATGTCGGCGCCTTGTTGCGTGCGCAGCGGTTTTTTCGTCCGGCCTGGTAAAAGCGAGTGTTGGCCCGGATTTTACCAGGCAGCGGTCTGCGCGCGAGTTGACCCGTAGCAGCTTTCGAATTGCTCGCGCCGCGCGTTGACGAACCGCGCGTTGCCTACGTGAGTTCAGCTTCCGTCGATACGGGCTCGAAGCGGCGAGATCCGTCATGCACTGGGTTCTCGGCCGGCGCGAACGCGTAGAGCGTGAGCCATTCGCCATAACCGGCGACCAGGAAACCTCCGGATCGCTCGATGTATTGCTCGCGGGACGCTTGAAAGACCGTTTTCAGCGCGAACCACGGCACGTGCGGCAAGTCATGATGGACCAGATGAAAATTGTTATTCAGAAAGAGCAGCCGCCAGAACAGGGCCGCCTCATTCACAACCGTGCGATGCTCGCAAGCATCTGCGGCGCGATGCTCGCGGAATGAGCGAATCGAGCCGAGCGACATCGACCCATACCCCACGCCGACGACGAATACCCACGCCGGGATAGAGCACACGTATTGCAGCCACGCGGTGAGCGCGGCCAATGCGATGAAGTGCGCGAGCCAGGCGGGCACGTCGCGCCAGTCGCCGAGCTTCACTTTGCGCAATGCATCGACGCCGGTCGCCGCAATCGCAAACGCCGGTCCCACCACCAGACGGCCCACAAACGTATTGCGCCACGTGAGCAGCGCGCGCATCGCCCAACCGGCGCGTGCCCACACACGAGCATCGACGAAATAGCTTTCCGGATCGCGCCGGGGCTGCGTCAAGTGCGCGTCGTCGTGATGCTGAAGATGAGACTCGCGGTAGACGCGGTACGGAAACCACACGGCTAGCGGCGCGAAGCCAAGCAGTGCATTCAAGCGCGGTGAGCTTGTAGGATGGCCGTGGAGCAGTTCGTGTTGCAACGACATGTACCACGCGCTGACCAACGCGAGCAGCGCGGCGGTCAGCGGCAGGCCGAGCACGCGCGCATGGGTTGCAACGCCGAACCAGCCGCCGTAGATCGCGACGATCAGTAGCCATGTCGGCCATTGCGTGCGCCATGTCCAACTCGTTGCCAGACCTGCGATGGCTTTGCGCTGTTTGTGGTCGAGGTAGATCGCCATCGGCTGAATCGGTCGGATGCATGTTTGAAGCGATCCTACCGAGCCATGCGCCGCGCCCGAACCAATTTGTTCAGGATTGCATTTTCGCCGCGACGGGTAAGGGCGGCCAAAATCCGGCCAAACTGCGATGGGGTAACGGCCCAAGCAAATTCACCGTGCCGGAATGGTGAACGGTCCGTCTGGATACTGGCTGCACATGAACTCCACGAAGGCCCGCACTTTGGGGCTTTGCAAACGGCGAGACGTGTGCAGGACCCAGAGTTCAACGTCGTTGCCCGCAATGCCCCATGTCACCAGTTCGCCGTTCTCAAGCAGACCGCCAATGATCGACTCCGGCAGCAGGGCGGCCCCGGCGCCGGCAGCAATGGCGTCGCGGACCATCAACAGCGAAGACAAGCGTAGAACAGGTTGCGGTTCGATAGTGAACTCACCATCGCGGACAGACCATACATCTCCGTCGCGATAGCTCGGCATGACGACGGCCGGAACCGGCGCAGGCTTATCGCCGCGCCCTTGCGGCATTTGAACCGATGGTGCGGCGGCAAGTACCAGCCGGTCCCTGGCGAAGCACCTGCCGACCAATGTGCTGTCGCTGCGCGGATTAATGCGGATGGCGACGTCGAAATGCTCGTCGACGAGATCGACGGGGCGATCGTCCGCGACCACTTCGAGCTGCACTTCGGGATAGCTCGCGAGGAACTTGGCGGCGAGCCGCCCCAGCGCCAACTGGGAAAAGAGGAGCGGTGCCGCGACACGCAGACGGCCTCGCGGCGTGGCAAGCCCGTCTCGTGCCGCCGCAACCGCTTCGGCCACCTCGTGCATCGGCCCTTCGGTTCGGGTCAGCAGCAGTTGGCCGGCTTCGGTCAGCTCTAGGCGTTGAGTGCCCCGCTCGATGAGCCGAACCCCCAACGCTTCTTCGAGATCGGCGACGCGGCGCGACAGGGTGGCTTTGGACCGGCCGCTCGCGCGGCTCGCTTTCCCAAAACCTCCGTGAGCAGCCACCAGTTGAAAGTCGTCAAGGTCGTTCAAATCCATGGTGTCTCATTAATGAAACGGAACGTCTATATTTTAGAGTCTTTGTTTTGAATGTGAAACTCCTTATTGTTTGGGCGTACCCAACCAAACGCTCAAGGAGTTTCTTATGAACAACGTTCGTGCAGTGCTGCTTACCGAGTACGGCGGCCCCGACGCCGTCACGATTTCTTCCGTCGCCGCACCGGTGGCAGGAGCTGGCCAGGTTCTCGTCCGTGTGCATGCCGCCGGTGTCAATGGACTGGATTGGAAAGTCCGGGAAGGTTACGTGAGAGACGCCTTTCCGCTGCAATTGCCGACCGTTCTCGGCATTGAACTGGCCGGCGTCGTGGAAGCGGTGGGGCCCGGTGTCACCCGGTTGCGCAAAGGCGACCGCGTGATGGGTGCGCCAGGCGCACTGGGCGCCTACGCCGATCTGGTAGCGGTGAACGCGGCCAACCTCGCCACGGTGCCCGATTCGATGAGTTTCGTGGAGGCGGCAGCGTTGCCCGTCGCAGCTGTGGCGGCATGGCAAAGCCTTCACTTCGCCGGACCGATACGCGCCGGACAGCGCATCCTGATCCAGGGCGCGGCCGGCGGTCTGGGCGGATTCGCCGTGCAGTACGCGCATCAGGCCGGCGCCGAGGTGTTTGCCACCGCACTCGGCAGCCACGCCGACTATGTCCGCAGTCTCGGCGCGAACCACGTAATCGCCTACGACCAGCAGAAGTTCGAAGCTTCGTTAAGCAGCATCGACCTCGTTCTCGACTACGTTGGTGGCGACGTGCTGGCCCGCTCGTGGTCCGTGCTTTCGGCAGATGGCGTCGTCGTCAGCACCGCGTCGCCGGACATTCTGGCGAGCGCCCCTGCCGGGCGTCGCGGCTTGTGGTTCGTGAACACGCCGGATGCCGCGCGGCTGCAAGAGATCGCCGACGACGTAGCGCACGGGCGCTTGCAGTCCAAGGTCGACGCCGTCGTGCGCTTCGACGAGCTGCCCACGGCGATCGAACGCAATCGGACCCAGCCGCAGGTCGGCAAGACCGTGGCGAACTTTTTCCTCTAAATCGACTTTCCAGAAATGGAGCAAACCATGAGCATTCTTGTTACCGGTGCATCTGGCACCGTAGGTATGCAGATCGTCCAGCGCCTCGCTTCCCGCGGCGTCGAAGTGAAAGCGCTGGTTCGAGCGCCGGGTAAAACGGCGCTTCCCTCGGGCGTGACGGAAGTAGTCGGGGACATGAGCAGTGCGAGCTCGATGCGCGCGGCCTTGTCTTCGGTGCGCACGCTGTTTCTGCTCAACGCGGTTGTCCCGGATGAAGTCACCCAGGCACTGGTCACGTTGAATCTGGCGCGAGATGCGGGTATCGAGCGCATCGTCTATCTGTCGGTAATCCACGCCGACCTCTATACCAACGTGCCACACTTCACAGGCAAGCACACCGTCGAGCGGATGATCGAAAGCCTCGAGATGCCTGCGACCATCCTGCGGCCGGCCTACTTTATCCAGAACGACGAACGGATCAAATCCGTCGTCGAGAGCTACGGCATTTATCCGATGCCTATCGGCCAGGCTGGCGTGAACATGGTCGACGTGCGGGACATTGCCGACGTTGCAGCGGCCGAACTGCTGGCACGGCACCGGGCACCCAATGCATTGCCCGGCCGTACGCTCGACGTGGTCGGCCCCGAGGCGTTGACCGGCGAGTCCGTCGCGCGCATCTGGAGCGAAGCGCTGCAGCGCGAAATCCGCTACGCGGGCGACGACCTGGATGGTTTCGAGCAGCAACTGGCGGCGCATGGGCCGGACTGGCTGGCCTACGACATGCGCCTGATGATGGCCGGTATCCAGAGCCATGGCATGCGTCCCGGTGACGATGCAGTGAATGTTCTCACGAAGATGCTGGGGCGGCCGTTGCGGACCTATCGTGACGCGGTGCACGAGATGCTTGGCTTGAGCCAGTAGTCGGAGTAGTCGGAGTGGTCGGAGCAGGCAGCGGGTGACGGGGCGCGGCGGCCGAACGGTCGAAAAGCGCGCAGTCGCGCAACGCATCAGTGAACCGGTCGCACAGCGCATATCGTTATGTGATGAACACGCGTGCGCCATCGAACCCGCGTCTCCCGGCATATTCTTTCGACCGTATTTTCGTTAATGTGTGAGTTCGACGGCAGGCAAGCGGTTCGCCACAAGGGGTACGCGGCCCGCTGCTCAACCGGCGAATCGGCGGGACCAAACGTGTGAAGAGAGTGCCGATGATACGCAGCTAGCGTCCACGACGGGGCATCGATCGGAAACACATCATGTTAGTCGAATGGAAGCACCGAATCAGGCTCTTTGCCCGGCGTTTCTGGCAGCCGACCAGCGCATGCATGACGTGCATGCCCGGAAGTTGGGGCAATCTGTTCAGCCTTGGGCATTGGGCGATTGCACTGCAGACGGGACTGTTCACCGGCGTGCTGGCCGTACTGCTGACTTTCACACCGGCGAGGAAGCTCTATGCGCACCGATACGGCAATGCACTGGTCGTCGGCTGCCTGACAGCGTTAGGCGATGCCTATTCGCATACGAGTCACTACCGCATCCCGGTCGTCGAGCACGTGTTGACGGGCATCATTTCGGGTCTATTCGCGCTGGCCGGCTCATATCTCTTCGAAGATCGCGGGCGGCGCATCCGGGCTGCGTGGGCTCGGGTTTTTGGATAGCTTGTGAAGTCTCCGGCACGCGTGACGGTTGCTGCGCAGCCACTCTCCTCGCGAGATCGGCAGCGTAGGGCTCGAAGATAAGCGGAACAAGATGACTGTCGTAGAGCTCGGCGATCGAGCCGCCGAAGCGAGTGCCGGTACCAAAGCTCCCCATGGCGCCTCCTTCCTGATCTACGAAAATCTTGGCGTGGCGGGGGAGATTGAACAGTGCACGCTGCTTTGATCTGGCCGGGTGCGAGTGTGTGGCAGCTAATAGGGCGCGTCCTTGGCGGCGCCCCGGCGCCGACACGGCTTGCACGGCAACGCCGACATGCTCAAGGCGCCGTTGCACGTGCATGTCGCGCCAGTCGATCATGTCAGTCGCGGAGGGTGATTGCGCGTTCTACGTGATGGCAGCGACGAAACAGATCAAATACCTGGAATCACCGAAACACGGCGTCTATCAATGCCTTGCTTTTCGCCCAAAGCTGCTCCGCCTTGCCGGCGTCGAGTGCATACGACCTCACGCCGTCGGAAAATGGATTGGGCGTGTCGTTGACCGGCGCGACCGCGCAATCTTCGAGGTACTGCCCGCCGATCCCGGCTTGGTCAGCCACGACTGCCGCCCAAACCGACGTAGCCGCTGCCTGCCCAATTTCTTTGAGCTCCGCAGGAGGCAGACCCGCTTCGGCGCGCGCTTTGCCCACGGTCTCGAAGAGACCCTGCAACTCTTCCTGCGAGAAATGACGTGGGAGATCAGTGAGACTATTGCCCGGCATCACCGACGCAGCGCGCACACCGCGACCGGCATGCCGCCTGTCGAACTCCACTGCAAAGAGAGAGTTGGCCGTCTTCGATCGGCCATACGCGACAAACGGGTCATATGTCTGGTGCGCGAAGTTCGGATCATCAATGTCGATATCGGCGACGCGATGCGCTTGCGACGACAACATCACCAGGCGCCCGTTATCGGCAAGCAGCGGTTCAATGCGGTTGATCAAAGCAAAGTGGCCGAGATGGTTCGTGCCGAATTGAAGTTCGAAGCCATCGACCGTCCGACCGAACGGAGGTGCCATGATGCCGGCGTTGGCGATGATCGCATCGAACGGCTGGCCGTCAGCCAGCAACTTGTCCGCACAGGCACGAACGCTCTGCAAAGAAGCGAGATCGAGTTCGATCAACGCGAGGCTGCCGCCTGCTTCGCGCGCGGCATCGCGGACCGGTGCAATGGCCCGCTCGGCTTTGGCCAGGTCTCTGACCGCGCCGACCACGATAGCGCCATGAGCACTTAGTGAGCGGGCGGTTTCGAGACCAATGCCCGATGATGCACCTGTGACGAGAAACCGCTTTCCCTTGAGATCGACGCCGGAAAGCACGTCATCGGCGGTCGACTTTGCACCAAATTTTGCTGTCATTTTTTTCCTTGAGTTGCGCTTCTATTAAGAGTTTGGATCTTCTACGGCCCGATTCCCGAGGTACCGATGCCGGCTGCCGCACTGCATTACATGAGCACGGTCGAAGATCACGATGGCGTCCTTGCCCAGCGCTGCGACGCCGGGCAGGACAAGTCAAAAAATCGGGCAGGCGCTCGCGGCTGCCCCGTCAAGCGTCATCAGATGCTCAGGCCGCCGGCCACGCTAATTACGTCGCCGGTGATGTATCCGCCGTTCGGCCCGGCCAGGAAACAGGCAACGGCCGACACTTCTTCGAGCGTCGCTATACGGCGAATAGGGTGAAGGTCGAGGAGCGCGTCGGGCACGCCGTCGCCCAGCACGTGTGTCGCCATATCGGTCGGCATGACGCCGGGCTGAATGACGTTGGCGGTGATGTTCCGCGCGCCGAGATCGCGGGCAACACCCTTTGCATAGCCGATCAGGGCTGCCTTGGTGCCGGCGTAGTCGGCGGCACCCGTGAACGGCACGTGAGTGCCGAGAAGGGAGCCTATGAAGATGATCCGGCCGCCGTCCGACAGCACCTGTGCTGCCGCGCGCGTGGTCGCTACCGTGCCCATGACGTTGATCTGCCACTGCCGGTCCAGGTTGACCGTGTCGAGATCGGGGTCGTCGACCGTCTTGCCCTGCACGGCAACCGCCGCGTTATTGACGAGGATGTCGAGCTTGCCGAAGTGGGCTACCACCTTGTCGACCAGCGGTTTTGCGGCGGCCGTGTCGGCCTGATCGCTCTGGATCGCGAGAGCCCGCACACCTTTTGCCCTCAGCTTATCGGTCACAGCGTCCGCCTTTTCGGCTGACGCGATGTAGGTGATCGCCACGTCCGCACCCTGGTCGGCCAGCGCGTGCGCCGTAGCCGCACCGAGGCCGCGCGAGCCTCCTGTAACGAGGGCGACCTTGCCCTGCAATGGTTTCTGCACGAGAAAAACCTCTCTGGTTTTGACCGGACGCGCACGCTTCCGGGAATGGTTGCGTTTCCGTAACGACCGTTATCGTAATAAACGTTATGTTATTGGACGCGGGCTGTCAACCGGTTTAATATCGATCGTTATGAAAAAGACGAGGCAGGCAAACTGATGGGACGTCACCGCGAATTCGATGTGGACGAGGCGTTGGACGCGGCGCTGTGCGTGTTCTGGCGTAAGGGCTATGAAGGCGCGTCATACGCCGACCTGACGCAGGCTACAGGCGTCGAACGTCCTGCGCTCTATTCGGCGTTTGGCAACAAGGAAGAACTGTTTCGCCGCGCGCTGGAGCGTTATTACGAGCAATACCTGGATTTTTTCCCGGCGGCGCTGAATCAACCTACTTCGCGCGACGTGGCCGCGCACATCCTCCGCGGTACTGCCGAGCTCAATACCCGTTACCCGGATCGCAAGGGATGTCTAGGCGTGCACGGCGCATTGGCAGGCTCGGACGATGCGGAGCCGGTCCGGCGCGCCGTCGTCGAGGCGCGTGCGAACGGGGAGGCGTCGTTGCGCGAGCGCTTCGAACGGGCGCAGCAGGAGGGCGATCTGCCGCAAACGGCCAACTGCGCCGCGCTTGCCGCGTACGTGTGCGCCGTCGCGCACGGCATGGCTGTTCAAGCCAAGGCCGGCTTCGGTCACGACATGCTGCAGGCCGTTGCCGAGCAGGCGCTTTCGACGTGGCCTACCGGCGCTACTGCAGTCTCCGGCAAGTCCTGAACCTGAACGGAGAAGCATCTCGGCCCGCAGCGGGCTTTTTTACGTCCGAAATAGTACGGAGTTCTAATAATCTGAGTCACAAACGCCTGCTGCGCAAGCCTAGATGCTGACGGGTTCGCTCCCGCAAACTCCGTCATCGCACGCCATCACACCGTTTCCCAACAGCCCGCATTCGTAATGGCCCCAAAATTTGATGTTGCAACGCACCCAAAATAAGCCTATAACCATCCCATTGGATGGTTAGCGGATGGAAAATATGGAAAACCCCGTAGCGAACGCCGCAAGTCGCCCGAAAGGCGGCGAGTCGGAAAAAATCACTATCAACCTGGGCCCGGTTGACCTGGGGCAAATCGACCTGCTGGTGCAGGAGGGCTTCTATTCGAACCGGACCGACCTGATTCGCACGGCTATCCGCAACCAGCTTGCGCTGCACGCACACGTTGTTCAGGAGACTGTGAGCCGCCGCGCGCTTGTGCTCGGGCTACAGCATTTCTCGCGAGAGGATCTCGAGGCAGTTCGTGCCGCGAATCAGCGTCTCACGATCCAGGTGCTCGGACTGGCCAGCATTTCTGCCGACGTCACCCCGGAACTCGCGCTTGCGACCATCGACAGCGTTGTGGTGCTCGGAGCGTTTCACGCATCCGCTGCTGTCAAGACGGCGCTCGCCAGCAGAATCCGCTAACTGGCCGACGGACGACACTTAACCCTTGTACCGGACAAACACGATGAAACTCGATGAAGGTTTTTTGACCTCGATGCGCGAAGCAATGACCTTGCTGCGCACGCGTGGCCCCGCCGAAGCTACTGAAGCAATACAACGTGCGCTGGGCGGCAACGCCGATGGCCCTATGCATGGAACAGCGCCCTCGCATTTCATGCCGGAAGCGTTCACCGTTCCTTTCGAGCGGCCGGCGACAAAGCACGCGGAGACGTTCAATGCGCGAGAAGCCCGCGGTGATATTCAGGACCGCGGACACTTCAGCACGCACACGTATTCGAACGCCGCCGGTCGCCGGCAATATCGGCTGTACGTGCCGGCGGCAAGCGAAGGCGAGCCGCTTCCGTTGATCGTAATGCTGCACGGCTGCACACAGAACGCCGACGATTTCGCCGCGGGCACACAGATGAACACGCTTGCGGAGCGGCATCGATTTCTGGTCGCTTATCCGGAGCAGCCGCAGCAGGCGAATCCGTCGAAATGCTGGAACTGGTTCAAGCCTGGCGACCAGCATTGCGAACGCGGCGAGCCGTCGTTGATCGCCGGCATCACGCGCGAAATCATTGCAGAGCAGAACGTCGATCCCGCGCGCGTGTACGTCGCGGGACTCTCGGCCGGCGGCGCAATGGCGGCGATCATGATTGCCGCATATCCGGAACTCTATGCGGCGGCCGGCGTGCATTCAGGTCTTCCGGCACGATGCGCGCACGATCTTCCGTCCGCGCTCGCAGCGATGAAAGGCGGCAAGCGTCCGGTACAGGCACGGCGCGCCGCGCCCGATACCGCCTCGTTACCGAAGCGGCCTGTGATCGTCTTTCACGGTGACGCCGACGCCACGGTGAGCATCCGCAATGCCGCTCAACTCGTCGACGGTTTTTCCGCGCGGCCGCATGACGGGGGCGAACAGCGTCGGGCCGATGCCGGCGGACGTGCCTGTACCGTCTCACGGCTCGTTTCAGCGGACGGTATCGACGCAGAACTGTGGACCATACACGGTGCCCCTCACGCATGGGCCGGCGGCAATGCGCGGGGTAGCTATACGGATCCAGCGGGTCCCGACGCAAGCGCGGAAATGCTGCGATTCTTTCTTGAACATCCGCAGCCGTGATAGTGCGGTTGGCCATTTTGGCCGACTATGAATGCTGGCACTCTGGACAAAGGCAACATGAGACGACTACTAGTTGCTGCGCTCGCAGCCACCTCTTTCGCCACTTGCGCTCATGCGCAAAGCAACGAGTCGGGCCCGCTCGATACGCCCTTGGGCAAACTGCAATTCGTGCACGCAGGGCATGATTTCACGGCGATGCTCGACAACGAAGTGTTCGATCGCTTCGGCGCCAATACGCTCACGCATTTCGACGACGTGGGCAACGCAAATGACGCGGTCAGACGCACGCTCGTGCAGACCGATTCGGGCCCGGTGCTATACGACTTCCGCCACCGTCCTCCAGTTGTGCAGCGCGTTGGCGCGCGCATGACGGTCAAGCGCGTGTTCTGGCAAGGCGACGAAGTCGTGATGCAAGGTTCGCAAGGCTGGTTCGCGTTCAGACGCGGCGTGCTGACGAAGCTACAGTCGTCCACGACTACGTACCACTGATACGCCACAGCCGCAAACAACACAGCCGCAAACAGCACAGCCACAAACACAGCGCCCCTTTAGCACAGAACTTCTCTAGCTTTTCACTAAACCTTGGTTGGACGGCGAATTACCGGTTGCTACCATCTCGCGCTCAGACAACCACGGCCAATACAACGATGAAAAGTTCGAGATCGCATCCGGCGGCGTTCCCCACCATTCCCAGGCTGCGGGCACTCGGTGCCGCAGTTGCCAGTGTGGTTGCGCTTGCATCGTGTTCCGGCGGGGTTTCTCCAACACCGCCGGCTGCCACGCCGGTGGCCGCGAAGCGCCCGAACATTCTGTACATCATGGCGGACGATCTGGGCTACTCGGATATTCACGCGTTCGGCGGCGACATCGACACGCCGAATCTCGATGCGCTCGTGCAATCCGGGCGCATTCTGACGAACCATCACACAGGCACCGTCTGCGCGATCACGCGAGCGATGCTGATTTCCGGCACCGACCACCACCTGGTCGGCGAAGGCACGATGGGTGTGCCGACCGACGAACGCAAAGGTCTGCCCGGCTACGAAGGCTATCTGAACGACCGCGCGTTGTCGGTCGCACAACTGCTCAAGGACGCCGGCTATCACACGTACATGGCGGGCAAGTGGCATATCGGCTCGGGCATTGCGGGCAGCGCGACGGGCAGCGGACAGACGCCGGATCAATGGGGCTTCGAGCATAGTTATGCGCTGCTCGGCGGCGCGGCTACGAATCACTTCGCACACGAGCCCGCCGGCTCGAAGAACTATACCGAAGACGGGCAGTACGTTCAGCCCGGTCAGCCGGGACAACCGGGCGGCGCGGGCGGCAGTCCGGCCGTGTTCTATTCGACCGATTTCTATACGCAAAGACTGATCTCGTACATCGATTCGAACAGGAGCGACGGCAAGCCGTTTTTTGCGTATGCGGCGTACACGTCGCCACATTGGCCGTTGCAGGTGCCTGAACCGTACCTGCACAAGTATGCCGGCAAATACGACGCCGGCTACGACGTGGTCCGGGCGGCGCGCATCGCGCGGCAAAAGGCGCTCGGCATCATTCCCGCCGATTTCAACCCGTATGCGGGCGCTCCCGAAACACTGGCGGCTACGCCGGCAACCGCCGGCAACGGCACCGTCAACGCGAAGTACGTCAGCGCCGTACATAGCGCCGCGCAAGGTTATAGCGACTATGGTCCGGGCAATGTGAACAAGTCGTGGGCGAGCCTGTCCGCCGATGAAAAGAAAGCGCAGGCGCGCTACATGGAGATCTATGCCGGCATGGTCGAGAATCTCGATCACAACATCGGCCTTTTGATCCAGCATCTGAAGGACATTGGCGAGTACGACAACACGTTCATCATGTTCCAGTCGGACAACGGGGCCGAAGGCTGGCCGATCGACTCCGGCGCGGACCCAACGGCGACCGATACGGCGAACGCGGCTGAGCCGGTCTATTCGACGCTCGGCACCGACAACGGGCTGCAGAACGCGAAGCGCTTGCAGTACGGCTTGCGCTGGGCCGAAGTCAGCGCGGCGCCGTTCCGCCTCACCAAGGGCTATTCCGGCGAGGGCGGCGTATCCACGCCGTTGATCGTGCATCTGCCCGGCCAGACCACGCAAAAACCGACCTTGCGTGTCTTCACGCACGTCACCGACAACACGGCCACGTTCCTCGCCGTTGCGGGCGTGACGCCGCCGACGCAGCCGGCGCCGTCGCTGATCAACTCGCTGACAGGTGTCGATCAGAACAAGGGCAAGGTGGTCTACAACAACCGCTATGTGTATCCGGTCACCGGGAAATCGTTGCTGGCGGTTCTGAACGACCTGTCGAATACCGACGTGCATACCACGTCGTTCGGCGATGAAGCATACGGCCGCGGCTATCTGCGCAGCGCTGACGGCAAATGGAAGGCGTTGTGGACCGAGCCGCCGCTCGGGCCCGTCGATGGCCACTGGCAGCTGTACGACATGACGTCGGACAGAGGCGAGACCACGGACGTGGCGGCGCAGAATCCGTCGATCATCGACGGACTCGTGCAGCAGTGGAACGCATACATGTCCGCTGTCGGCGGCGTCGAACCCCTGCGGCCACGCGGCTACTACTGAGCGGGCTTGCCACTGTCATGAGCATCAGAGCAAGAACGCTTGCCGGGTGTGGCGGCCTGTTCGCCGCCGTTTTCTGCGCGGCTTTCGCGGTCGCGGCGTGGCCCGCACGAACGGCCGGCTTCGACGATCTGAACCGCACGCGCCCGCTCGCCCCGCTCGGCTCAGAAGCGCAGTGCGAGCGCTACGCCGGTTTACCCGCCGGCTGGCGCGACGACCCGAAGGCCGGCATGGTGCATCTGCACGGCGGCACCTTCGTGCTCGGCAGCACACGCGGTTATGAAAACGAGCGGCCGGCTGGCGACGGCCGCACGCGCGTCGGTGGTTTCTGGATCGATCAGACCGATGTGACGAATGCGCAATTCGCCGCGTTCGTCCGCGCGACCGGCTATGTCACCGACGCCGAAAAGCAGGGCGGCGCGGCCGTCTTCCACTCTCCGACGCGGGAAGAAATGAATGCGCGCGACCTTGCGTGGTGGACCTGGGTCAAGGGCGCGTCATGGCGGCATCCCACGGGCGAGCGCAGCAGCATCGACGGGCAAATGAGCCAACCGGTGACGCTCGTCACGCAAGCCGATGCGTTCGCGTATGCGCGCTGGCTCGGCCGCGACTTGCCGACAGAAGCTGAATGGGAATACGCGGCGAAGGGCGGGCAGGAGGGCGCGGACCTCGACACGGCACCGCGCGATGCGCACGGCAAGCCCGCCGCCAATTACTGGCAAGGCGTGTTCCCCGTTCTCAATACCAACGAGGACAAGCATGTGGGTCTGTCGCCCGTCGGCTGTTATGCGGCCAACGGGTTCAAGCTGTACGACATGATCGGCAATGCATGGGAGTGGACCAAAGACGTCTACACGGGCGAGCACCAGTCGCATACGAATGGCGATACCGCGGCAATCGCACCGCCCGCGCGCAGACACGACACGCCGATGGTCATCAAGGGCGGCTCCTTCCTGTGCTCGCGAGATTACTGCGTGCGCTACCGCGCGTCGTCGCGCGAGCAGCAGGAAGCGGATCTGCCGGCATCGCATATCGGTTTCAGGACCATCTTGCGGGACATCAAAGGATGAAACCGCGATGCCTTGTGAACGCAGCGATTAGCGCTGCATTGATTGGCGCGGCGGCTACGTGGGGAGCAGCAGTTATCGCGCATGTCGCGCAGCCGGCTGTGAAAGTCGGCGTCACGCGCGGCACGCATGCCGAAATCATGAACGAAGTACGGCGCGTGGCAACCGCTCGCGGACTCGATATCGATGTGGTGACGTTCGATAGCGGCGCGCAGATCGACGCGGCGCTTGCCGCGCATCGAATCGACGCCGCGAGCTTCGAAGACGGCCAAAGTTTTGAAGCGTCGCGCAGAAAACACGGCTACCCGCTTTATGAAGTGGCGACGACGGTCACGCTGCCAATGGCGCTCTATTCGCGCCAGCTGACGAGCCTCGCGCAGATCCGGCGAGGCGCGAGCATAGTCATTCCTGACGACCCAGAAGGCATGGCGCGCGCGCTGGTCCTGCTGCAAAACTACACACTGCTAAGTTTCGACGACCGCGCCGGCCTTCACGCTACGTTGCGGGATGTGACGGGCAACCGCCTGAATCTGACGCTGCGTGCGCTGCCGCGCAAGCGGCTCGTCGCGGCGCTGAACGCGGCGACGATCGTCGTGATGGACAGCGAGAGCGCGCAACTGGCGGGACTTTATCCGGCACGCGACAGCATCGGCATCGAAGACGCCCGTTCACCGTACGCCGGTGTGTTGGCGGTGCGCGAGGCCGAGCGGGGCGAGCCGTGGGTCGCGCAACTGGTGTCGGCTTATCACTCGAACGATGTCGCGCATTTCATTCTGACGCGCTATCAGGACTCGGTGCGCCGGCCATGGTGAGTGCGTTCTCGCTTGCATGCTCGGCGTGCGGAAAGTGCTGTAACAGCGCTCCGTCTATGGCCTTGCCGGAGCTGTTCCACCACAGGGACCGCCGATGCCTATGCGCATGCACGAGACGTCCTCTCGAACCCGCGGCCAATCTTCAATAACGCGGTCGCTTCTGACGCAGCGCGTGTCGAGACCTGGTTGCTGCTACGAGGCGTCGGCGACGCGGCATGAGTGATCGAGAAGACCTTCGGCGGACCCGCTGCCATTGTCCGCATCGAGGCCGCTATTCACGACTAGCCAGCCGTCTTTCTCAGCCGATGGTCCCGCTCCCGTCACAAGGATGGTTTGCATTGCCATTGCTTCGGCGTTACGGTTGTCGCGCGAAACAAGACGAAACGGATCGCTCGTGCCGCTCAGCGCGGTAACTCGCATGATCCGGTAACGGCTGCCCTCGAGCGTGTCCCAATGCCATTCGCCGGGCGCATCTTTCGCGTGGCGCGCGAGCGCGTCGCTGATATCGCGGCGCATGCAGTCGATATGAATATGCAACTGGTTCTGCGTGCGGCGGAATTGGGAGTTGATTTCGAGCCCCAACTGATCGTCGCGCAGCGTCCGCTTCACCGACCGATTCACGTAGTCGCGTGAGGCCCACGCGTCGGCCCAATAGCTCGGCGCATGTGGTGCGAGCACGAGCGGACTTTCAATGCCGCTGATACGGTCTGTCGGGATCAGCAGATACTGCGAGCGGCCGACGATATCCTTCAGGATTGCGTAGCGTTTGTCGAGATCCACGAACGTGCATTGACCGGGCGTGCCGGTCGCCTGTTGCGAAGGCACGCAGCGCATATCCACGATCTTCCATAACGCATTGGAATCGACGGCCGCAAGACGCGCGCATCCGGCGGCGGCAAGCGCGATGCCCAGCGCCGCGACGACGCGCCGGAAGTAACTCGTGCGATTCTCCGTTGGTCGGTCACCAGGTTCGGAGACTCGATGCGTATTTTCAGGTGTTTTTATCGGCGCGTGAGCACGCGCATGATCATGAGCGTAAGCCCGGGTCATTTCTATCGGCATGTTTTATCTTTCTTAAAGCACGGGCGGCGGCAATGCGCCCAATAACTGTTCGAACGCCACGCCGATTGCGAGCAGGCGCCTGTCGCTGCCCAGCGGCCCATCCAGTTCGAGACCGACCGGCAAACCGTATGCGCTCATTCCCGCAGGCAACGACAGTCCGGGAATGCCGGACGTGCTGGCCGGTTCGGCGTTGCGCAGGAACGCCTCCATCGTATCGACGGGCGGCCCGCCGTCGATCGAGACCGTCGACGAACCGTTGATCTCGTCGGCCGGCACAGCAGCGAGCCGTGTGGTGGGGAACAGCAGCGCATCGAGGCGTTCGTCGGCGAAAGTCGCAGCGATATAGGCCTGCAGCAACGGCCGCCAGTGATTGAGCGCCGCCTCATAGTGCGAGTCGAGCGAGCCCGCGAGCACCTCGTCGTAAATCGCACGGACATCGGGGCTCGCAATGCGAGCCGCCAGTTCGCCGACGGTCTGCACCGGCGCCTGGTTGGCAGCGAGCCAGGCGTTCATATCGCCGAGCGCTTCGTGAATAGCGATTGGGCCGCCGACCATGCCGTTCAGGTCGTTGAGTTCGCTCATCGCCACCGGCACGAAAACAACGCCCGCTGCTTCGAGCCGTTTCAGCGCGGCGCGTGCAACGTCCTCGACCTGCCGCTCCAGAGCGTCCCACAGCGGCGCCGGCAAGCCGATGCGCAAGCCGTTCAGCGCGACGGTGGGCAACGGACCCGCGCCGGTAATCACGCCGTCGAGCAGCGCGATATCGGCTACGCTGCGCGCCATCGGCCCGACGGTGTCGCGCGTATGGCTGATCGGCACCACGGCATCCGGGTCGTGATAGCGCCGCTCGGCGCCGCCATTGCCAACCGACGGCCGAAAGCCCGCGGTGCCGGTCAACGCGGCGGGAATGCGTGTCGAGCCGCCGGTGTCGGTGCCGAGGCCCGCGGGCGCGACGCGTGCAGCAATTGCCACCGCCGTGCCGCCCGACGAGCCTCCCGGAATCAGCGTGGGATCGTACGGATTGCGCACCGGCCGCGCATGCGTCGCGAGATTGGTACTCGTGATGCCGAACGCGAGCTCGTGCATGTTGGCCTTGCCGAGAATGATCGCCCCAGCGTCTATGAGCCGCTGCACCGAAGGCGCGTTGGTGTTCGGCACGAAACCTTCCAGAGCGGGAGTGCCTGCGGACGTCTGCAGTCCCACGGTATTGATGTTGTCCTTGACGACGATCGGCAGTCCGGCAAGCGGCAGTTGCGCCCTGGCCGCCGCGGGCAGCGCGTCGATGCGCCGGCCGGCGGCGAGGGCGCCGTCGAGATCGATCACGGTCAGCGCGTTGAGCGTGCCGAGCGCGGCCGCTCGCGCGAGAAGTGTCGCGACGTAGTCCGTTGCTTTGAGCCCGCCCGACTGGATCGCGGCGACGGCGTCGGTTGCACTCAACGCAAGCTGTTCATCGACGGTCCATGTCATGGACGTGCTCCTTGTCATGCAGTGTCCGTTCGGCGCGAACGTTTGATGAAGCGCAACGCGAATCGTGCGAGCGCGGGCACGAGCCGCGGACGCAGCAGCCGCGCGTCGTAGCCGCTCATGCGGCGGTCGTTTTCCGCGAGGCATAGCTCGATCAGCTCGGGCGTTTCGAGCCCTTTGCCGATCACGCTGCTGTTGGCGGGCAGGAAGTTCGAGTCGTGCGCGACGCCGTTCGCGTCGATGCCTCTCGCGATCGCCACGCGCTCCCAGATCAGCACGGCCCATATCGCGGCCACGCGCAACGCATGCCACGGCCTGCGCCATAGCGGCATGTTATGTCGATGCCACGCGACCCAGTTGACGAAAAACAGAATGTGGCGTGCTTCTTCCTGAATCACGGGCTCGAAAGTTTCGACGAGCGCTTCGGGAAAATAGCCTGACTGCTGCGCGGCGCGGAAGAGGCCGAACGCGAAGAAACTGTCGATGCACTCGCTGTAGCCCGTGCGCATCCATGCCCATTCGGCATCGCGCGGCGGCGGGTAGTGCGGCTCGGGCGCGATCTCGATGCCGTATGCAGCGATCAGCTTTGCGAGCACTCGTTTGTGACGGGCCTCTTCGTCGCCGTCCATCGTGATGGCTTCGCGCAGCAGCGGGTCGCTCAGTTGCGCGGCGTAGGTGTGAACGTCGATCGACGCGCGGCCTTCGGTCTGCACCGCGATGTCCCAGATGGGCAGCGAGCAGAGCCGCTCGAGGGCATCCGGCGACAGCGCAGGCCAGTTGATCACGGCGGGTTTGTAGGGATCGTGAGTCTCGAGCAACATGCGGCAGAACATGTGCTTGTGCGTCTCGGAGCCGACCTTCACGCGGGCGGTGCCGGTGAAGGTCCAGTGGCGCAGGCTGTGGTCGGCGGCTACATCTATCAATGTGTCGGACATGGCAAGCGTACAGAGAGCGAACTCGATGTGCCGCCTATTCTGTCACATTGCCCCGAGATACGGCGCTTGCACTGCACCGCCGACGGCTACTCATCGTCGTCGCCGCAAGGTCACTGCTGATTATCGACCCACATGCGTCCCCAGCGAAACGCGTAGGCGAGGGCGTGTTCTTCGTCGAAGAAATAGTCGAGCGCGTCGAAACAATACGCCTGGCTACGGCTCGCGCTGGCTTTTTCGATGGTCAGGTTGGCGGCGAACAGCCCATTGGGCAAACGTTGCACGGCCGGTGCGACTTCGTAGCCCTTGTAGCGGATATGTGAATTCATAGTGGTGGCAGTGAAGATGCCCGCGTGTGTTGCAAGGAGCCGGTGCATATGACGCCACGCGTTCGCGTAGGCATCAGGCGGCGGATGAGTCGGCGGGCAGGCTCAAGCGTAGGCCGCACTGAAGGGCCCGTGAACCAATCATTCTTCGCAAGCAAATCAGCGGATGTCCGGAACGCTTGTCGAAAGATCGGGTAACGGCATGTTTGCCGGGTTCGGACACACTATCGCGCGCGCAGCGTTATTAGTCTGTTATGTGGCGCACGGTTCGTGCGAGGGCGAGCGCCCTGGATCCGCGAATGCGGCCCGGGGCGTCGTAGACGAGGGTTTTAAACCGCGTGCAGCAGACGCGCGGGTTGCGCTTGCTGCAGGGAGGTGCCCGCTGCATTCGGGCTTGCCGCGCGATGCGCGT
The DNA here is from genome assembly GCF_904848585.1 of Paraburkholderia kirstenboschensis. GTDB lineage: Bacteria > Pseudomonadota > Gammaproteobacteria > Burkholderiales > Burkholderiaceae > Paraburkholderia > Paraburkholderia kirstenboschensis. The sequence goes on along the minus strand of NZ_CAJHCR010000005.1, from coordinate 54,938 downwards.
TGAACGCCAGCGCGAATTGCGCGGCTTGCTGGCCGACGGTGGCGAGTTGATCGACCACCTTTGCGTCGGAACAGGTGTCGACACTGTCAAAGCGCGTTTCGAGCGTGTTGATGCCGGCGCCGAATGGCGTCGGCCAGCCGCGCAACGCGTGCACGATCGAGCGCAGAGAAGTCAGCACGGAACCCGCGGCTTGCCAGCCATAGGCGGTAACGATGCAGCCGACCGCGCGGCCATCCAGGTAAGGACGCTCGTCGGCGCGTAGTTCTTCCAGCGTGTCGAGCGCGTTCTTGACGAGACCCGAGACGCCGCCGTGATAGCCCGGCGTCGCGATGATCAGCGCGTCGGCGTGGCGCACGGCTTCGATCAGTTCGAGCTGTTCGTCGGTGCGTTCGCTGTGTTCCGGCGCGTAATGCGGCAGGCTATGCAGGAACGTGCCGCCGAACAGCCGGGTGGTGGCACCCGCCGCCTGGGCGCCGCGCAACGCAAAGCCGAGCGCGCGCTCGGTCGACGAGGCCGCCCGCGTCGTGCCGCCAATGCCGACAACGAGCGGCCGGCGGTTATGGTCGAAACTGGTCAACGAATGCTCCTTCGGTAGCGGATCACGGCGCTTTCGCGCGAGTCCGCGCTGAGGCGGGCCCGGCTAAACCGGACTTTGAAGCACCATCTTAATGAGCGCGGCGCCCCGCACGAAGCGACTTTTTGTTCTAACCATATAACTGCGAGGCGTGAGCGCGCGGCGCCGCGCGTGTTGATTGCGTCGATCGCACTGGATTGTGCGCACGTGAGCGGCCCCGATAAGCATATGGCGAACAATTGTTTGGAAGCGCAAGTGGTGGCCGTTATGATCGAAGCGTCTCCTCCATGACACTCCTTGACATGGGACTCGGCCTCGCCACTTTGGTGGCGGGGCTTTTTTTTGTTCGCCGGTTTCGCGCCGCGTGTAGACGCCGCGTGTTCACGTTCCGCCCGTTTCTCGCGTGCTACGATGGTCCGCGACACGATATCCGGCGAGGTCGAGCAGGCAAATGGCAACCCTTTATGACACCCTCGGCGTGCCCATGCACGCCACCGGCGAAGAAATCAAGCGCGCGTACCGCAAGGCCGCGATGAAGTGGCATCCCGACCGCAACGTGGGCTCAGAGGAAGTTGCGCGCGCCACCTTCCAGGAAATTCGCGACGCCTATGCGATTCTCTCCGACGCCCAGCAGCGCAAGGTGTACGACGCCGTCTACGCCGAGCAGATGCGGGAATGGGAGGCGCAGCGCGCGCGCCATCAACAGGCCCAAGCAGAGCGCGAGGCGGCGGCGCGCGCGGCGAACGAGGCGGCTTACGCCAGGATGGTCGCACTAGCAATGCGTTTCGCCGACGAAGGCCATAACCGCGATGTACTGTTCGGCGTACTGCTCGGGCGAGAATGCGATCCGGCGCGGGCCGCGCAGATTGCGGACAGCGTAGCGGCGCTGCAGGCTTCGCGGCGCGAGACCGCTGCAAATGGAACGACTGCCGAGGCCGCGTCCGCCGAAGCGAGCGCCGACAGGTCATTTGAACCGGCAGCGGCGGGCCTTCACAGGGAAGAAACTGCCGATCGCGACGCGCATGCCGCTCGCGCAGCTCACGGCAAACGCGAGGAAGCCGCAGGCGAAACGAATACAGCCGGAGGCTTGGGCGGGCTGTGGTTTCAGTTCCTCAATGGGCTGAAGTTCTGATTATCCGGCCTTGCTCGTCCCCTTTTGGGAGCGCTTCCAGGGCAATTCCCGTAGCGCGCGGAATAAAGACATCGTAGTGTCACGGGGGCGCAAGACTCAGCGGGCACAATCGCGCATAGAAGATACAAAAACAGAGTACGGGGTAAGCGTGACCAAGAAATATAAAGTGCTGTTTCTCTGCCGCGAGAATTCAGCACGCAGCATCATGGCAGAAGCTTTGCTGCGGGAACTGGCTGGGCACCGGTTCGAGGCATTCAGCGCGGGGCCGGAACCGACCTTGCGGATCCATCCATTGACGGTGGCGCAATTGCGGCCCGGCGTTTCGGACCTCGGCGTGCTATGCCCGAAAAGCTGGCTTGAATTTACCGGCGAATGGGCGCCCCGCATGGACCTCGTGATCGCGCTCGACGCGAGCGTTGCGCCTCCGCATGCGCCCGCCTTTCCGGGAGATCCCGAGCTCTCTGCTTGGCATTTCGCCGATCCGCTCGCCGACGGTATATCCGAGTCAGAGCGCGTTCGGCTATTTCAAAAGGTGTTCTGGCAAATCGTGCGTCAGTTAAGCGCCTTTATTGAAGCGCCGCAAGATGCGCTGCTGTCGCGAGCGACGTCGGCCCGCGGTGCGCGCCCTCGTGCCCCGGCCAATTTGCCCAACCTGTAATGTGTCGCGATAGCGCGGCGCTGGCCGCTCAGTGGTCGTTCGGGCGCGCGAGCGGACTGCCTGCAAATGGATCGTTTTTCCAGTCGACGCGCTTTTTCGGCTGCGGCGCGGGTGCGGGCGGAGCTGATAATTCAAAATGGTCGATTGATTGGCCTGCGCTGATTGCCTGCTTGAGCCACTGAGGCATTTCCCCCTGGCCGTCCCAGCTGTCTCCTGTCGCGCTGCGGTAGCGCGCATTCTTTTGCGCGGCAGGTTCGGATGCTAGCAGGGCGGCAAGGTCTTCCGGTCTGATGCCAAACTCTTCCATGCGATGGCGGAGATACGCAATCATGCTATCTCGCTTCCTTTCGTCCATAAGATATTAGTCCTTCTAAAGCGTCCAGCGTTCTGTCAAATGCAGATTGCGAGGAAAACCCGCGAGAGCTTCGAGTCCATTTAAATGGCGCCGGTCCGCGGTGAGGTTATTGATCGAAATTGGAAAAAACGATGATGACGATGCACTGATTTGGGCGGCTGGTCTCGCGTCCACGCACTGTCTTACGACGGCGTTTTGCGCGCGGCCCTTTCTTGTGGTTGTGACAGCATCATAACGCACTGCGCGCGCAATGCACGCACCGTTTTAACTGATTTTGTCGCATTTGAACGCTCATGCGGAGGTTGTCCGCTCCGCCCCCAGTATTGTTCACCCGTTCTGCCGGTCAGTTTGAATTCCGTGGCGGCCGAACTATAAAAGAATAGCGGAGAGAACAATCCGTGTTTTCCAGCCTGAGGCGCCTGATCCGGCATTGTACTAGCGCATCCGGCGCCGGCCAGGGCGCGGGAGACTCGTTGCTGGTTGCATTCTACGAGTCGACGCAGCAGGCCCGCGTCACATTGGCACTTGCGTCGGCCTCCATCGGCCGGATGGCTTTTTACGCAGATCGATTATTGAGGAGGGACGATACTGCTGCGCCGGATTCAAGGAGTCTGGACCATGAAACTACGTTTATTGATGGCGTTGGTAAGCGCCGTTCTTTTCCTCGCGCCGCGAGCGGCGAGCGCCGACGACGCGGCAACTCAACCGGGCACGGGTTCATCCGCCGGCCACAGGTTGATGCAGCATGCGAATGAATCGGCACAGGCGAGACCGACATGTCGTTGATCGAACCTGCCGCAACAGCCTCGCAGCCGGTTCAGAACGTCTCTTATGGCGGGACAGCGGCGGGGCGGTCCGAAGCGGGGGGGCGGCAAAATATGCCCTGCTCCAGCGGGCCGCAATGCAGGATTTACTTCGGTCAGTAAGGCTTCGGGTACGACGAGGCGATGCGCTAGTGCCGCACCGCCTCGCGCTTCCGTTCATGCCAGCGCGGGTTGCGCGGTCGTGTTTTCGGAGCTTTCGACGATGCGGCTCACCATTGCCTCTGCCCCCGGCCCTTGCATCGCGGCGCGCTCGCCAAAGCGGCGGAATTCGTCCAGCAACGAACGCCACGACGAATGCCAGCGCGTTTCCTTGATACATGTACCCGACGGATCGGCGATCCGCAGTACGCCGTTGTCGGGATAGAAGGTCAGGGTGACTGGCATGCCGTCGATGACGCAGGTCGCGGTGCAGGGGCGGGTGCTAACCATGTTCGAAGTCCTTTGAGTGAGCGATGAGTGCACTGGATGCTGTTCGCGTTTTCAGCAAGCACCATGCCCACGTTTCCATGCGTCGCGCGTCGTATGAATGTTGAACGCGCAACGATGCGTGAATAACCCCACCCACGACTGCAATTTTTCGCAGTGTCCAGCGAACGATTTAATACGATGTTAAGGTGTGTTCGTTCAGCATTGTCCCCACCGCTTCGTCGATCGAATTCCAAGAGCAGGCCAATACGGCCTGCTTTTTTACTCATGCTGTACAGGCTGCGAGTCGATCCTCGAAGGTGATTAGCAATGTGCAGCCGCTCCAATCCCATTCGTTGTTAATAACCCGCAAACAATACTATGTTAAGAGAAGATAATCTGCCGACGAGCGCCGTCGCGCCCGACGATGTGCCATCGTCGTCGCTACGTTCGTGGCTCGCCGTCGTGGCCGTTGCAATCGGCGCCTTCGCGTTCGTCACCACGGAATTTTTGCCGGTCGGCCTGTTGCCACGCATCGCGGCGGATCTCGGCGTGTCTCCCGGCACGGCCGGCTTAATGGTCACCGTGCCCGGCGTTATTGCCGCGATCTCGGCGCCCGGCTTGATGCTGGTCGCCGGCCGCATGGATCGGCGGCTCGTGTTTCTGTTACTCACCGCCTTATTGCTCGCGTCGAATCTGATTTCCGCGTTTGCGCCGAACTTCGGTTTGATGCTGGTGGGCCGCGCATTGCTCGGCGCCGCGCTAGGCGGTTTCTGGACACTCGCGACTGCGGCGTCCGGGCGTCTCGTGCTGCCGAAAGATTCGGCCCGCGCAATGGCCACCATTCTCACCGGCGTCACCTGTGCAACGGTGATCGGCGTGCCGCTCGGAACCTTCATTGCGAGCTTCGCGTCGTGGCGCGCGTCGTTCATGGCAACGGGCGGCCTCGTCGCGGCTGCGCTCATCGCGCAGTTCGTGTTCGTGCCGTCCTTGCCGTCGAGCGCCGCATTGCGTCTGCACGACCTGGTTTCGCTGCTGCGCAGGCCCTATCCGCGCCGGAGCATGATGATGGTTGGACTCGTGTTCGGCGCGCATTTCTCGTCGTACACGTACATCACGCCGTTCCTGCTGCGCAATGCAAATCTGACGATGGCGACCGTTACCTGGCTGTTGCTCGGCTTCGGCATCATCGGGTTCTTCTCGAACTTTGCGGTTTCGTCGACGGTCACGCGCAGCCTGAAAATCTCGCTCGGCGCAATGATCTCGCTGCTGATGTTCGCGCTCATTCTGCTGCCCATGTTGCAGCATTCATCGATTGGCGTCGTCGCGCTCGTACTCGCGTGGGGCATTTCTTTCGGTGCGTTGCCGCTATGCTTCAGCATCTGGATTCAGCAAGCGACGCCCGATTCACCGGAAGCCGGCTCCGCGCTGTTCGTGAGCATCATTCAGGTGGCGATCGCGGTGGGCTCGCTGATTGGCGGTATCGTGGTCGACCAGGTGGGCATTTCCACCGACTTTTTGTTCGGCAGCGGGCTGGCGTTGCTCGGCCTGGCGGCGCTCGTGAGCTTCGGCAGAAGCAGCGCGGGCAAACTCGCGCCGAAAGCGGTAGCTTGCGCCGAGTGCAGTGCGGCGTGTGGCGACTAGTCACGCATCCGGGTCCGCGGGCGTCGACGGAGGTGTTGATTTTCAAGCGCGCGCCCGCAGTTTCGTTTGCTGACTATCTATACGCCTGACACGCCCGGCGAGTGCTGACGATGAAGCACAAGCCAAAAGCAAGCGAAAGCCAGGCCCCACGCAGGCAAAAGACAAGCGGATGAAAAACACGGAATCGACACAACCCTCTGCCACGCGCGCGGAACTGCTGTGCTTCCTCGTAGCGATCGCGGCCGCATCCTATGCACTCAGTGCCGAATGGCGCGTGGATCACGTCGTCCAATGCTGCCGCCAATGGCTCGCGAAAAACGACATGAGCATGCACTGGCTCGAGCGTGTGAGGATCGGGCAACTCGCTTTGAAGATCGCGAGCCGGGACCTGAAGGACGCAGGCGTGGCCGTTCGACTGTCGAATGTGCAGGCGCTCTTCACGAACGAAATGGAACTGAACGAAGCGAGCACAATGGTTCAGCGAATGATGGCGCTTTGCCAGGAAGCGCTCTGATGTGGCCTTATTGATGTACGGTCGCGACGCGCGTCACGGCCACGCATCGCAGTTGCAGCAACCCTCTCGCATTCCGTTCCCCGGAAGTCTTTCCCTTGGCGCTTGCCTGTCCGCCGCCATATCTCGATCCGCTTTTGTTATCGACCTTTCCAATTCTCGGATTGTTGAGGCATCGCGTCGCTCGTATATTGACGTGAAGCGCAACACGGACGCTAACGGCTACAACAACTTGGGCGCGCGTCAACCGTGCGACAGGAGACACAAATGAATCGAATCGATCTGGAAGGACGCGTTGTCGCCATTACGGGCGGCGCTCGCGGCATCGGCTACGCGGTGGCGCAACGGGCGCTGCAATCGGGCGCGTCGGTCGCGCTATGGGACGTCGATGCCGAACGTCTCGCGCGCAGTCAGCGTGAGCTCAGCGAACTCGGCAAGGTGACGGCAGTGACTGTCGAACTCACGCAGGAAGCGGCTGTGGCGCAGGCTGTCGAGCAGACCGTCGCCGATCACGGCGCGATCGACGTTCTGGTCAACTGCGCGGGTATCACCGGCGGCAACGGCACCACATGGGAGCTGGAGCCGGACGTCTGGCGCCGCGTGATCGACGTGAACCTGATCGGCCCGTACCTCACGTGCCGCGCGGTCGTTCCGCAGATGCTGAAGCAGGGCTATGGACGGATCGTGAACATCGCGTCGGTGGCGGGCAAGGAGGGCAACCCGAACGCCTCGCATTACAGCGCGTCGAAGGCGGGGCTTATCGGCCTCACAAAATCGCTCGGCAAGGAACTCGCGACGAAAAACATTCTCGTCAACGCGGTCACGCCCGCTGCCGCCAAGACGGAGATTTTCGATTCGATGTCGCAGCAGCACATCGACTACATGCTCTCGAAGATTCCGATGAACCGTTTCCTGCTGCCCGAGGAAGCGGCATCGCTGATTCTTTGGCTTGCATCCGAGGACTGCGCGTTCAGCACTGGCTCGGTATTCGACCTGTCGGGCGGACGCGCCACTTACTGAGCACTCGCGCGGGGCGTCGCCTGCCTATACGACGCCCGGAACATACGAGCCGCAAGCAGCACGATACACAAGAACCGCGGAGCCGCCAACGCGAGCTACGCGAAGGAGACGACATGGACCCGCATGCGAGCGCTTCACTGGAGGCGATCAACAGCAAGGTAATGCGCCGGCTGTTGCCGTTCCTGCTGCTGATGTACGTGCTGGCGTTTCTCGACCGCGCGAACATCGGCTTCGCGCAAAAGGCATTGCAACACGACACGGGGCTCTCGAACGCAGCGTTCGCATTCGGCGCGGGCGTGTTCTTTGTCGGCTATGCATTGTTCGAAGTGCCAAGTAATCTGCTGCTGCATCGCGTCGGCGCGCGTGCCTGGATGTGCCGCATCATGGTGACATGGGGACTCGTATCGGCGGCAATGTGTCTCGCTCATACCGCCACGACGTTCTACACGCTGCGCTTCTTGCTGGGCGTTGCCGAAGCAGGCTTTTTCCCCGGCGTCATCTATTACCTGACCCACTGGTTTCCTCAGCGTGCGCGTGCGCGGGCCGTCGGCATGTTTTATTTCGGCGCGCCGTTGGCGTTTATTTTCGGCAGTCCGTTGTCGGGCTCGCTGCTCGAACTGGATGGAGCGCTCGGCCTTGCAGGCTGGCAGTGGCTTTTTCTCGTCGAAGGCATTCTGGCAACGCTCGTCGGCGTTTGGGCATTCTGGTATCTCGACAATCGTCCGGAAAATGCCCGCTGGCTTAACGCGCAGGAACGCGCGAGCCTGCGCTCGGCTCTGGACGAAGACGCGCGTGCCGCGTCCGCGCATGGGCCGCATCGCCTTCTCGCCGCGTTGGTGGATCGTCGCGTGCTGCTGCTCTCGCTGATCTATCTGCTGATTCAAATGAGCGTGTACGGCGTGATCTTTTATCTGCCACAACAAGTCGCTGCTCTGCTCGGCACGACAGTGGGATTTCATGTCGGCCTCGTCGCCGCATTGCCCTGGCTGTGCGCGCTCGCGGTGACCTGGTATGTGCCGCGCCGCGCGGATCGTACGGGCGGACACCGGCTCTGGGCGTCGGCATTGCTTGTCGTCGCGGGTCTTGGCATCGGCGTGTCGGGCCTTGCTCATAACCCTGCGATTGGGCTCATTTCGTTGTGTTGCGCGGCAAGCGGCTTCATCGCGGCTCAACCGCTTTTCTGGACCTTCCCGACACGCCTGCTAACCGGTGCGGCCGCCGCGGGCGGCATCGCGCTGATCAACTCGCTCGGCAGCCTTGGCGGCTTTATCGCGCCCAGCTTGCGCACGGCGGCTGAACGCGCGTTTTCCTCGACATCTGCGGGACTGGTCGTGCTGGGCGCGTCCAGTCTGATCGCTGCGCTGCTGATCGGCACGCTGCTGCGTCGCGACGGCGCGCAGGCGCCCGACAAAATCCAGGACTTGCTGCACCGCGCCCGCTAAGGGCGCATTTCCGGCGACACGTTTGACGCCTATCACGGAGCCCCTCTCTCATGGCCATGCCTACTATCCGGCACGTGCGTGCCTTCATCGTCCGCGGCGGCGGAGCCGACTATCACGATCAGCCCGGCGGACACTGGATCGACGATCACATCTCCACGCCGATGGCGCGCTATCCCGAGTATCGCCAGAGCCGTCAGTCGTTCGGCATCAATGTGCTCGGCACGCTGGTGGTCGAAATAGAAGCAAGCGACGGCACGGTCGGCTTCGCGGTGACGACCGGCGGCGAAATAGGCGCGTTCATCGTAGAGAAACACCTCGCGCGTTTTCTTGAGGGTCAACTCGTGACCGACATCGAGAAGATGTGGGATCAGATGTATTACGCCACGCTTTATTACGGGCGCAAAGGCGTGGTTCTCAATACGATTTCCGGCGTTGATCTCGCCTTGTGGGATCTGCTCGCGAAGGTGCGCAAAGAACCTGTGTATCAGCTATTGGGCGGTCCCGTGCGCGACGAACTCGTGTTCTATGCGACCGGCGCACGTCCCGATCTTGCGAAGGAGATGGGTTTTATCGGCGGAAAATTGCCGTTGCAGCATAGCCCGTCAGAAGGGGAAGCCGGGCTCAAACTCAACCTCGAAAAGCTCGCGGACATGCGCAGCCGCGTGGGCGCCGACTTCTGGCTGATGTACGACTGCTGGATGAGTCTCGACGTGCCGTATGCAACGCGCCTTGCGCAGGCCGCGCACGAGTACGGACTCAAATGGATCGAAGAGTGCCTGTCGCCAGACGACTACTGGGGTTACGCAGAACTGCGCCGTAACGTGCCGCGCGGCATGATGGTGTCCACGGGGGAACATGAGGCGACGCGTTGGGGCTTTCGCATGCTGCTCGAAATGCAATGCTGCGATCTGATTCAACCGGACGTGGGCTGGTGCGGCGGCATTACCGAGTTGATCAAGATATCGGCACTTGCGGATGCTCATAACGTGATGGTCGTGCCGCATGGCTCGTCGGTGTACAGCTACCATTTTGTCGTCACGCGTCATAATTCGCCTTTCTCCGAATTCCTGATGATGGCGCCCAAGGCCGACGAAGTGGTGCCGATGTTCACGCCGCTTCTGCTCGACGAACCGGTGCCCGTGAATGGACGAATGAAGGTGCCGGACACACCGGGCTTCGGCGTGCGGCTCAATCCGGAATGTGCGCTGGTGCGGCCTTATCCGCGTTGATGGTCGCCGTATTCCGGATTACCCAGCCAAGGAGAATCACGTGCTGCTCAAGGACAAGGTCGTGATCGTCACCGGCGGCTCGCGCGGCATTGGCCGCGCAATAGCCGTCGCGTGTGCAACGGAAGGCGCGGATGTGGCGATCAACTACTGGGGCGATAACGACGCGTCGTACGGACGCCGCTCCGCGGTCGCCGAAGTGGTCGAGGAGATCGAGACGCTCGGACGGCGCGTGATCGCAATTGAAGGCAACGTTGCCGCGCGCGAAACGGGTCAGCAACTGGTGCGCCAGACTGTCGAAGCCTTCGGCAAGGTCGACGTACTTGCGAGCAACGCGGGTATCTGTCCGTTCCATGCGTTTCTCGACATGCCGGCCGAAGTGCTGGAGTCGACAGTCGCTGTCAATCTGAACGGCGCGTTCTACGTCACGCAAGCGGCCGCGCAGCAGATGAAAGCGCAAGGCACGGGCGGGGCGATCGTGGCGACCAGTTCGATCAGCGCGCTGGTGGGCGGGGGCATGCAGACGCATTACACGCCGACCAAGGCGGGCGTTCATTCGCTGATGCAGTCATGCGCGGTTGCGTTGGGACCGTACGGCATCCGCTGCAATTCGGTCATGCCCGGCACGATCGCGACAGATCTGAACGCTGAAGATCTGGCCGACGAAGCAAAGAAGGCCTACTTCGAAAAGCGCATTCCGCTGGGCCGGCTGGGCCGTCCCGAAGACGTGGCCGACTGCGTGGTGTTCCTCGCGTCCGACCGCGCTCGGTATGTGACGGGCGCGGCGCTGCTGGTCGACGGCGGCCTGTTCGTCAATCTGCAATGACGCGCGATGCGCAATTCAACTGACCTGTGCGGAAGCAACAGCGGCTTGCGTGGACGCAGCGGTGTCCTCGCGTGCGAGAAGCCGCGAAAAGCCACGCAGCAGTTCGATGAAGCGCACCGCGGGTTCGGCGAGCGCTTCTTCCTTGCGCGTAAGAATGCCGAAGCCCGCAAGGCTCTTGCCGATTTCGAGCGGCAACGCAACGAGCAGCTTGCCGCGCAAATGATCGCGTACTACCGACTCCGGCAGCATCGCCACCGCATCGTAGTTTTCCAGCAATTGCAGCGTGGCGAAGATCGACGCGCATTCGGTGAGATTGACCGGTGTAGCGAGTCCCGCACGCGCGAGTTCTTCCTCGAACAGTACGCGCGCCGGACTGCTCACCGGCTGCGCAACCCAAGGCCAGTCGATCAGTTCGCGCAGCGTCATGCGCGCGCGGCTCGCAAGCGGATGCACCGAGCGAACGACGAGCAGCAAGGTCTCGCGCGCGAGCGGCTCGAAACTGAAATCGTTGTGCTGCAACGGACTCGTCAGGCGTCCAAGCGCAAGGTCGACTTCGCGGCGATGCAGCAACTGCACGACCTGGTCGCTGGTTTCGCCGAGAATGCGCACGTTCAGCAGCGGGCTTTCGGTTTTCAACGCGGCGACTGCCATTGCCATCAGATCGGGCGCCGCGCCCATGATCGCGCCAACGGTCAATTGTCCATGTCCGCCGCGTCGTTTGACTTCGAGGTCTTCGGCGAAACGCGTGAGTTCGGCGAGCGCACGCCGTGCGTAGGCCAGCGTGACGACGCCAAGCGGAGTGGGCGTCATGCCGCGCGCGTTGCGCTCGAACAGCAAAAAGCCGAACGCTTCTTCGATATCGCCCAGCATGCGGCTTGCGCTCGGCTGTGCGACGTTCACCGCCTCGGCGGCCTGGTGAAGATTGCGTGCGTCGTCGAGCGCGACGAGCAGCGCGAGGTGCTTGAACTTGAGCCGATTGACGAGTGCGACGGTTGCTGAGAGTTGGCTCATGGTTCCGGTGCGATTCGGTTTGTGGATCGCCCAATCCCAACAACGGATTGAGATGCTATCGACGCACGAATTATAGTCTTTGAACGCGCCTCGCCGCGAAGGCGCCAATAACGACGAGACAGCCGCCATGGAGACAATCGCTTTCCGGATGGTGCTCAACCCCGGCATGCGCGAGGAGTACGAGCGCCGTCACGCAGAGATCTGGCCAGAACTCGTTGACGCGCTGCACAACGCCGGCGTCCGCGAGTACCGAATCTTCTTCGATCCCGGCACCGACCACCTGTTCGCCGTGCTCACGCGAACCACGCATCACACGATGGACGCGCTCCCTGAACTCGAAGTCATGCGCAAATGGTGGGATTACATGGCCGACATCATGCATACAGCCCCGGACCACACGCCGCATCAGCAAGCGCTCGAACAGGTGTTTCGTCTGAGTTCGCTCGGCTGACGTTCATGCCGACATTCGCGTTGACTTTCACGCCTGAAACGACGGAGGCATCGCATGCAGGTTGTCGATTCGCATATTCACTTGTGGGACCTGAAGACGCATCGCTATCCGTGGCTGGAAAACCCTGGCGTGTCGTTCGTTGGCGATGCGCGCGACCTGAAGCACGACTATCTGCTCGCCGATCTGCTCGGCGAAGCCGGGGATATCGATGTGAAGAAAGTCGTGCATGTGGAAGCGAATCACGATCCTGCCGACCCCGTCGAGGAAACGCGCTGGCTGCAGTCCATTGCGGATCGTCATGAATCGGGCGGCATGCCGAACGCGATTGTCGCCGCGGTGGATCTGTCCTCAGCGGATGCGCCCGCGTTGCTGGAAGCACATGCGTCGTTCGCGAATACGCGTGGTGTCCGGCAGATTCTCAACGTGCACGAGAACAGGCTGTTCGATTATGTGGGCCGCCATTTCATGCGCGAGCCGCAATGGCGTGAGAACTTCACATTGCTGCGCCGTTACGACATGTCGTTCGACCTGCAACTGTATCCGTCGCAAATGGAAGAGGCCGCGGCGTTGGCGCGCGCGCACGGCGACACGCTGTTCGCCGTCAATCATGCAGGCATGTTCGTGGATCGCGACAGCGTCGCCGGTTATCGGGCATGGCGCGACGGCATGCGCATGCTGGCGGGTTGCCGGAACGTCTGCGTGAAGATCAGCGGACTTGCGATGTTCGATCATCAGTGGACTGTGGAAAGCTTGCGGCCCTATGTGCTCGAAACGATCGACACGTTTGGAGTTGAGCGAGCCATGTTCGCGTCGAACTTTCCCGTCGATCGTTTGTTCGGCTCCTACGCGGGTTTGTGGCACGCGTACGCAACGATTGTCGAAGGTGCGAGCGCTGCGGAGAAAGAGGCGCTCTTTTGCCGTAACGCGGAGCGTTTCTATCGCATCTGAAGCGGGCCGCGTGGACTCGAGCGAGCCGCGCACGTCATGACATAAAAGAAGGAGACACGCAGTGCAGCAACCTTTATCCGCTGTGCCGAGGCTCGAATTGCGGCATGCGAGCAAATCATTCGGCCGGGTCCGCGCGCTATCGGACGGCGATCTCTCGCTGTGGCCGGGTGAAGTGCATGCGCTGCTCGGCGAGAACGGCGCGGGCAAGTCGACGCTGGTGAAGATTCTTGCGGGCGTCCATCAGCCGGATAGCGGCGAACTGCTGGTGGACGGCGTGGCGCGCCGTTTCGCCACGCCCGCTCAAGCGCGCGATGCCGGGCTCGCGGTGATCTATCAGGAACCGACGCTGTTCTTCGATCTGTCGATCGCGGAGAACATTTTCATGGGACGGCAGCCCGTCGACCGGATCGGGCGCATTCAATACGACGCGATGCGCCGCGAGGTGGACGGACTGCTCGCCTCGCTCGGCGTCGATCTGCGCGCGGATCAACTGGTGCGCGGTTTGTCCATTGCGGATCAGCAAGTAATCGAAATCGCGAAGGCGTTGTCGCTGAATGCGAATGTGCTGATCATGGACGAGCCGACAGCGGCTTTGTCGCTGACGGAAGTGGAACGTCTCTTTGCAATCGTGCGCAAGCTGCGCGAGCGCGACGTGGCGATTCTCTTCATCACGCACCGGCTCGACGAAGTCTTCGCGCTGACGCAACGCGTCACCATCATGCGCGACGGCGCGAAGGTGTTCGACGGTTTGACCGCCGATCTGAACACCGACGCCATCGTGGCAAAAATGGTCGGCCGCGATCTGGAGACGTTCTATCCGAAAGCGGAGAGGCCGCCTGGCGAAGTGCGCCTGTCGGTGCGAGGGCTCACGCGCGTGGGCGTTTTCAAAGACATTTCTTTCGACGTGCGGGCAGGCGAAATCGTGGCGCTAGCGGGGCTGGTCGGCGCGGGTCGCAGCGAAGTGGCGCGTGCGATCTTCGGCATCGACCCGCTCGATGCCGGTCACATCCAGATAGGCGGCAAACCACTCGCGGCCGGCAGTCCTGCCGCCGCCGTGCGCGCAGGCCTCGCGCTCGTGCCGGAAGACCGGCGACAGCAAGGGCTCGCGCTGGAGTTGAGCATCGCGCGCAACGCGTCGATGACAGTGCTAGGCCGTCTCGTCAGACACGGTCTCATCACCACGCGCAGCGAGACGCAGCTCGCCAACCAATGGGGCACACGTCTACGTCTGAAAGCGGGCGATCCGAACGCGCCCGTCGGCACGCTGTCGGGCGGCAATCAGCAGAAAGTCGTGCTGGGCAAGTGGCTTGCCACGAACCCGAAAGTCCTGATCATCGACGAACCCACTCGCGGCATCGACGTCGGCGCGAAAGCCGAGGTGTACAGCGCGCTCGCCGAACTCGTGCGCGACGGCATGGCGGTTCTGATGATTTCGAGCGAATTGCCGGAAGTGCTCGGTATGGCCGACCGCGTGCTGGTGATGCACGAGGGGCGTATCAGTGCGGATATTGCACGTGCCGAGGCCGACGAGGAACGCATCATGGCCGCCGCGCTTGGACAACCGATTCCACCGTTAGGGAACGCGGCATGATGCGCCATTCTTCGACTCATCCCGCGCCGGTCCAGGCGCCGCCGCCTTCGAAGCGCCCGTCGGCCACACCGGGCGGCTTGGCGGCAAACCTTGCAAAGAGCCGCGAGACGACGCTTTTCGTCGTGCTGATTCTATTGATCGTGGGCACCTCTCTCGCGAGGCCGCAGTTTCTGAATCTGCAGAATCTGCGTGACGTTCTGCTCAATGTGTCGATCATCAGCCTGCTGACCGCGGGCATGACGGTGGTCATTCTGATGCGTCATATCGATCTGTCGGTGGGCTCGACGGTCGGCATCAGCGCCTATGCAGTGGGCAGCCTGTACGTCGCGTTTCCGCACATGCCGGTGGTCGTCGCGCTCGCGGCGGGGCTCGGCATCGGTCTCGTGGCGGGCGGCATCAATGCGCTGCTCGTGGCGGTGGGGCGCGTGCCGTCGCTCGTTGCGACGCTGTCCACGCTCTACATCTTTCGGGGTGCAGATTATGCGTGGGTGCACGGCGGACAGATCAACGCTACCAGTCTGCCCGATGCGTTTTCGCGCCTTGCGACAGGCACGTTCTTCGGCATACCGACGCTCGCGCTCATCGCGCTCGTCGTGCTGCTTGCTCTCGCTATTTACCTGAAGCAGTTCCGCGGCGGCCGTGAGCACTATGCGATCGGCTCGAATCCCGAGGCGGCGCGTCTCGCGGGCGTCAACGTCGAACGGCGCGTGATGGCGGGCTTTCTGCTGTCCGGTGCGATTGCGGGCTTCGCGGGCGCACTGTGGCTCGCGCGTTTCGGCACCGTCGACGCCAGCACCGCGAAGGGCATTGAACTGCAGGTCGTCGCAGCTGCCGTGGTCGGCAGCGTCGCGATCACAGGCGGCGTCGGCACGATACTCGGCGCGACGCTCGGCGCGCTCGTGCTGGGCGTGATCAGCATTGCGCTGGTCGTGCTGCACGTCTCTCCATTCTGGGAGCAGGCGATTGAAGGCGCGCTGATTGTCGCGGCCATTACCGCCGATACGTTGCTCGCCCGCTCCGTCGCCAAACGCATGATGAGGAAACGCGATCATGGCTAAACCCGATTCCGCGCTACTCACGCGCAAACGCGAAACGCCGCTGCAATGGGAAGTGTTGCTCGTGATCGTGCTGATTCTGTCGCTCGTGCTCGGGCGGGTGCTGTCGCCGGTCTTTCTGACCGGCGCGAATCTCAGCAACGTGTTGGCGGATCTCACGGAGATCGCGCTAATGGCGTTGCCGATGACGTTGATAATCGTTGCCGCTGAAATCGATCTGTCGGTCGCTTCGGTGCTCGGCGCATCCAGTGCATTGATGGGCGTGCTATGGCACATGGGCTTGCCGATGCCTGTTGTGATCGCGCTCGTACTGGTCGCCGGCGGGTTGGCGGGCCTGCTGAACGGGCTCGTGATCGTCAAGCTGAACTTGCCTTCGCTCGCGGTCACCATCGGCACGCTCGCGCTCTTTCGCGGGCTCGCTTACGTGCTTCTCGGCGACCAGGCCGTCGCAGATTTCCCCGCGGCTTACACGGCGTTCGGCATGGATACGCTCGGCGGAACTTTCATTCCGTTGCCGTTTGCGATCGTGATCGTCGGCGCAGTGCTGTTCACCGTGCTGCTGCAATCCACCGCGTTTGGACGCAGCCTGTACGCGATCGGCGCCAATCCGACCGCCGCCGCGTTCTCCGGCATCGAAGTCACGAAGATCAGGCTGCGTCTTTTCGTACTGTCCGGTTTGATGAGCGCGCTCGCCGGCGTGGTCTACACGCTGCGTTTCACCAGCGCGCGCGGCGACAACGGCGAGGGCTTCGAGTTGTCGGTGATCGCAGCGGTACTGTTCGGCGGCGTGAGCATTTTCGGCGGACGCGGCTCGATGATCGGCGTGCTGCTGTCGCTGCTGATTATCGGTGTGCTCAAGAACGCATTGACACTCGACGACGTTTCGAGCGAGACGCTCACCATCGTCACCGGCGTATTGCTGCTCGCATCGGTGCTGATACCCAATCTGGTCACGCGCTGGCGCGCGGCGCGCGACCGGCGCTTCATCGCGAAGTCCGCTTCCTCTCTATAACGTCATCATCAAACCCGGACAGCCCAACGTCCAAAACACGGCAGGAGACACTTCATGTTCAAACCACTACGTCACACCGGCGCGGCGGCGCTCTGCGTTGCGTTGCTCGCGATCAGTTGCGCGGCGCCCGCCGCGGGCCTGAAAAACGGCCTGAAGATCGCATTCGTGCCGAAGCAGATCAACAACCCATACGAAGTGATTGCCGACGACGGCGGCCTCGCCGCAATCAAGGAATTCGGCGGCGTCGGCAAAGTCGTGGGGCCGTCGGATGCGGGGGCGTCGTCGCAGGTGCAGTACATCAACACGCTGATCACCCAGCGTCAGGATGCAATCGTGATCGCCGCCAACGACGCCAACGCGGTCGTGCCGTATCTGAAGAAGGCGATGTCGCAAGGCATCAAGGTCGTCACGTTCGATTCGGACACCGCACCCGAGGGCCGCCAACTGTTCGTGAATCAGGCGAACGCGGAAGGCATCGGCCGTGGTCAGATTCAACTCGTGTCGAAGCTGATGGGCGGCGAGGGCGAATTCGCGGTTCTGTCCGCGACGCCGAACGCGACCAATCAGAACACGTGGATCAAGTGGATGCAGGAGGAGTTGAAGAAGCCCGAGTACTCAAAGATCAAACTGGTGAAAATCGCTTACGGCAACGACGACGATCAGAAGTCGTTCGTCGAAACGCAGGGTTTGTTGCAGGCATATCCGAACCTGAAGGCGATTGTCGCGCCCACCACGGTCGGCATTGCGGCGGCGGCGCGATACATCTCGTCGTCGTCGAGCAAGGGCAAGGTCGCGGTGACGGGTCTCGGCACGCCGAACCAGATGCGCGCGTTCGTGAAGAACGGCACGGTAAAAGCATTCCAGTTGTGGGACCCGAACGAGTTGGGCTATCTCGCCGGCTACGCGGCGGCGGCGCTCGCGTCCGGAACGATCAATGGTAAGGAAGGCGAATCGTTCGATGCGGGCAAGCTCGGCAAGCGCACCATTGGTCCGCAAGGCGAAATCATTCTCGGACCGCCGACAACCTTCGATGCGAGCAATATCGACAAGTTTAATTTTTGAGGGCGAGCGCTGCGCGCCAGGGCGCGGCGTTCAGGGTAGAGAGCGAGGTGCGCCGGGCGATCAACCGCCGGTGCGCCTCGCGCTGTTTTCGATGACACCGGCCTGAGTATCTGCGTCCACGCCTTTACCTCGCCCAGGGCGATGCTTACGCCCGGCGCGCGACCTACCGCCGAAGCGCGAACCCACGCGCAAAATCAGCAGATGGCGTCGCGCTGCCCCACACCTTGCCGTCCATGAACGTTCGCGCATTCTCCTGCGCGGGCACTGTCACCTTCACTTGCGCGGCGGCTTCGCGATAAAGCTGCGTCTGGTTGATGCTTGCCGCGATCTGCGTGTAATCGCTGCGCGCGTCGATCATGGCCCAGCGCTCGAACTGTGTCAGGAACCACGCGCCCTCGAACGGGTGCGGATAGTTGACCGCTCCGTTGTCGAAAAAGCGCACCGGCAAACCGCGCGGCACGGAAGCGGGAATCACGTCGCCGAAGCGCGCAGCAATCAGGGCCTCGTCGATGCCGATATAGTCCGGCCGCGCAAGCCAGCGCGCGATTTCATTGCGATGACCGGGGCCGTCGAGCCAGCGGCACGCTTCGAGCATCGTCTGTACGAGGGCGCGCGCGGTATTCGGATTCGCGCTCACAAAATCGCGCCGGCACGCGAGCACTTTCTCGGGATGATCGGGCCACACTTCGCTCGTATAGGCGACCGTTCTGCCGACGCCTTCGGCTTCGGCCATCGCGTTCCACGGCTCGCCAACGCACAGGCCGTCGAGCTTGTCTTCGGCGAGCGCCGCGACCATCTGCGGCGGAGGAATCACCACGCTTTCGATGTCGCGCAACGGGTGCACGTCCTGGGCAGCGAGCCAGTAATACAGCCACATCGCGTGCGTGCCGGTCGGGAACGTCTGCGCGAATACCGGCTTGCGCCCGAGCGTAGCGAGCGCTTTGGGCAAGTTGCCATGTTCGGCGAGTGCATCCGCGAGACGGCTCGACAGTGTGACGGCCTGGCCGTTGCGGTTGAGCACCATCAACACGGCCATGTCGGTTTGCGGACCGCCCAGCCCGAGTTGCACCCCGTAGACGAGGCCGTAGAGCGTGTGCGCCGCGTCGAGATCGCCGGATAGCAGCTTGTCGCGCACGGCAGCCCACGAAGGCTGGCGCGACAGTTCGAGCGTGAGGCCGTGCGCGTGACCGAATTCGAGCAGCTTCGCGGCGACGAGCGGCGCCGCATCGGCGAGCGCCACGAAGCCGAGCCGCAAGTGCGTCTTCTCCAACGGCCCTGATACCGACGATGCGAGGTGACTAGCAGTGTTCATGGACGTGCTTCACTTGAGCGATTCAGCCGACGCGACGACCGCGCGCGCGACCTCGGCGAGCTTGACGCCCTGATTCATCGCGCGTTTGCGCAGCGTGGCGTAGGCGGCGTGCTCGGTGATTTTCTGCTGATCCATCAGCAGGCGTTTGGCGCGGTCGATCAGCTTGCGCTCCGCGAGTTCGTTCTCGACTTGCGCGAGGCGTTCGCGCAACTGCGATTCCTGCGCGAACCGCGCGAGCGCGACTTCGAGAATCGGCGCAAGCCGTTCGGTTTCGAGCCCTTCGACGAGATAGGCGGTGACGCCCGCGCCGACGGCGTCGCGGATCAACTGCTGGTTGGCGTCGTGACTGAACATCAGGACCGGGCGCGGCGCGGTCGCGTTCATGACCGCGAGCTGTTCGAGCGTATCGCGCGAAGGCGAGTCCGTATCGATGATGATGACGTCCGGCCGTTCACTCTGAACCGCGCTATGCAACGCGTGCGGCGTCGCGGTGCTGGCGAGCATCTCGTAGCCGAGGCGCGCGAGCGCGTCACGCAGGTCGCCTATCGGCTTATCGGTATCGGTGACGAGGAGAACACGCAGCATGGAGTAGTGGCAATCGACGGCTGACCATCGTTAAAGCAATTTTAATGCCAGTTGCTGCAAAGCCTTTGCCTACGGGCGCCTCAGGTACTCAAGGCCAGCTTTGCGCGGGAAGTCTGCACCATGAAAGGGCGTGCTGGGGCGATGCACCGAAGCGGCGCCGCGGGAAGCAACCATCTGGGGACGACGGAACCGCAAGAGCGCATGACGCGCAATTGACATCGCAACGAGCGTCGCGACGAACTTCTGAGACAAAGCGCCGCCGCTGCGCGCCGCTCAGATTCGAGTCGAGCCGAACCGGAGAAGGCGCGCGAAAGGCTTCGCGAACAACGTTGCTGCAAGGGCACGCCAGCTGGGCCGCAAGGGCCCGCGTGCCGTTCGCCTTAACGGCGACGGAATTGCGAGTTGCTGCGGGCCGCGCCGCCACCGCCTGCGCGCTCGTCTTTGTGACGGAAGTTGATCCGTCCTTTGGTCAGGTCGTAGACCGACAGTTCCAGCGTCACGCGGTCGCCCGCGAGAATACGAATATGGTTCTTGCGCATGCGTCCGGACGCGTAAGCGCCAACTACGACGCCGTTGTCGAGCGTCACGCGGTAACGACTGTCCGGAAGTACTTCGTCGACGATACCGTCAAGTTCAAGCAGTTCTTCTTTCGCCATGCATAACTCCTGGTCGATGGGATAAGGGGTGCGCGACGCCTTGCGGGCGGCGCTGCATCAGATACGGTTGCCAGCGGGCTCCGAGCCCGCTGTTTGCGGCACCGGCTTATGCGCCGGTACTAGTGCCGCGCGTGCTGCCGCGGCTCGTGCCGCTCAAAGATCGGCGACCGACTGGCCGTCCACTCGGCCGTCGATCAGTTGTTCGGCGTGAGCCATGCACGCGATGCGCGCCTTGCCCGTGCCGTCGAACGGAAACAGATACTGCAGGCGGAACACCCGGCCCTCGGCCGCCGCATTGGCGCCCACACGGCAGATGCGCACCGACGCGTCGTAGCCTGCGTCCGGGTTGCGGCTCGTCTGACCGTCTGTGGGACGGCGCGGATAGACGAGCGGGTGAATCTCATAACCCTTGTACGTCTTGACTGCTGAGTTCATAAGCATATAAGTATCCTGTATTACGTGGCCGGTGTGTCACGCGTGTTACGCGCGGCACGACTGGCCCGGCAGCGCAGCACCTTGAGGCGCGCCGCCATGGAAAAAGGTTGGCACAGGCCCAATAGGAAGGGCTTGAGCGCGCCGCGCAAAGTCGCGGATTCGATGGAGAAAAAACACGCTGATGTCGCGCGGACAGCGGGCGGGTAAGCGGAAACCCGCCAAACAACTCAGCTGCACAACTCGCGACGGCTAATGCAGGCGGCGCATTGCCGGAGTGACGGGATCGCCGGCGGGCGGCGGCCGAACAGTCGGGGATGTTGCGGAGATGCCGCGAAAATGCCGGGTTGAGACTGCCAGTGCTGCAAATGCGGAATACGACTATTCCAATATGATGCACTAAATAGGGCTAATTGGATAGCAAAAAGTTCCCCGCACGAACAGACTGCCCGGCCGGCGGGCCTTCGGCGGGACGCCACAAAGCGCGAAGCAGTGGAAAAGAGCGTAGGACGCGGTTAGCCCGACGTTTCGGCAATGCGCTTCTGTAATTCGCGGGACGCCGCCAGCGGGATGCGCGCGTCGTCCCACGAGGCAAGCCATTCGACTTCCTTCGACGTAAAAATCTGTCCGTGATTGCGCAGCGCGTATTGCAGCGAATCGATGATGTGGTTGCGAATGATTTCCGGCGTTCTCTTGTCGTCGAGCACTGCGCGAAATGCTTCGAGCGTTGCCATCTGCTGCTCCGTGAAGTAGATCGCCTTTTATCGCACGAAAAAATAGCGCTTGCCACGCGGACAAAATTCGCCGCGCTCCGGCGGCCATGCCGGGTGGCTACAATGGCGAGTTGCCGGGCGGGGCACGCACCACTGCGCTGCCCGATTTTCCGACCATTGCGCCTCCAACACAGCGCCCTCGAACACTGCCATTCTCAATGCGCCAGACAACCGTGTCTCCTGTGAAAGACCTGCTGCTGGAGCGTTACGCTCCCATCGCCGACGGCATCGCTGCGCTTTTCTATCCGTGCGCGGAGGTCGTGATTCACGACTTGCGGGATCAGACCATCGCCTACCTCGTGAACAATCTGTCGAAGCTCGAAGTAGGCGGCCCCTCGGTGCTGGACGAAGTGCACTATGCGGCGCGCGGCCGCACCATCGGCCCTTACGAGAAGCTCAATTGGGACGGCCGGCGCATGCGTTGCGTGAGCAACATCCTGTTCGACGACAACGGCAAGCCTGCCGGCATGCTGTGCATCAACTTCAATATCGCGGTGTTCGAGGACGTGCGCTCCACGCTCGATCTCTTTATCAGGGGCGGCAATCTGACCGACGCACCTGCCGAAGACCTCTTTCGCGACGACTGGCAGGACCGGATCAACACTTACCTGCACACGTGGCTGCGCGAGCGGCAAATCGGCATCAACGCGCTCACGCGCGAGCATAAGCGCGAAATCGTCGAGGCGCTGCATGCGCAGGGGGCGTTTCGCGGACGCAGTTCGGCGAACTATGTAGCCGCCGTACTTACGATGGGGCGCGCGACCGTCTATAAAATTCTGAAACAGATGAAAGAGGGCGGCTGAGCCTGGCGCTTCCACACAAGGACAATTCAATGGTGCAGACCACACGTTACCGGCATTACAAGGGCGGTATTTACGAACTGATATGCGAGGCGACGCTGGAGTCGGATCCGGCTATCACGATGATCGTCTACAAGGCGGCCAACGGCACGGTCTGGACACGCCCGGCATCGGTATTCTTCGAGTTCGTGGAGCATGAAGGCGCTAAGGTGCCGCGCTTTGCTGCGATAGAGTGAACGCGCGCAACCCGGACGGACTGGCATCGGGTATACACGTCGCGGCGTTTAGCGTCACGGCCGCAATTCGATGGCTTCCGGCGCTTCGATCACTACGTCGGTTTCGGCAATCGCAACGCACGGCAAGATGTAGCCTTCCTGTTTTTCCTCACGGCTGAGGCCGGGCCATTCGATCATATAGCGCACGCGTCCGGCCGTCATTTTGCACAGACACGTGCGGCAAGTGCCGTTGCGACACGAGCGGGGCAGACGCAGGTTCGCAAAGCCGGCGGCTTCGAGAATCGTCAGCGAATCGGGTGCTTCGAAGCTGCAGCCGAGCGGCTCCACGCGAACGAGAGGCGGGCGGTTTGGATCGGACATCGTGTAAATGTGTGGCTGGACGCGTCACACTTTACACGGCGGATGGATAACGCGCGGGGCGAATAGGCGGGTGGCACCGCTAATGAGTCACGCCGCCGCGCCGCAAATAGCGGTACACCGTATTGCGCGCGAGCCCCAGTTCTCGTGCCGCGGCCGACACGTTGCCGTCGAGGCGCGCCAGCGTCTGCGCGATCAGCGCGGCTTGCCAGTCGTCCATTCGCGACGGCTTGGGTGTTTGCGCGCTGCCTTCGTTGCCTGTCGCATCATCGACGGCCTCGAGGGCTGACGGCGCAGCGGCATCGGCAGCGGCATCGACGCAATCGTGCAGAAAGTCTTCGGGCAAATCGTCGAGTTCGATCTGATCCGTACCCTCGGCCATGATGCTTGCGGTGCGCAGTACATTTGCCAGTTGCCGCAGATTGCCGGGCCAGCGGCATTGCATGAAGCGTTCGAGCACCGCCGTCGAAACGCGGCGCGGCAAGCCGTCGCCCTCGCGTTGGAGTTCGAGCATCCGCTCGACCAGCGCGGCGAGATCCGTGCGCTCGCGCAGCGCGGGCAAGGTCACCACGAATCCATTGATCCGGTAGTACAGATCTTCGCGGAAGGTGCCTTCTGCGATCATCGCGCGCAGATTGCGGTGCGTCGCGCAAACGATCCGCAGGTCCACCGGAATCGCGCGAGTTCCGCCGAGCGGCACCACCGTGCGTTCCTGCAGCACGCGCATCAGCCGCACTTGCTGTGCGAGCGGCATATCGCCGATTTCATCGAGAAACAGCGTCCCGCCGTCGGCCTGCACGATCTTGCCGACGCTGCCCCGCTTTTTAGCGCCGGTGAACGCGCCGTCCTCATAGCCGAACAACTCCGCTTCGATCAACGTATCGGGCAGCGATGCGCAATTCAACGCGACAAACGGCGCCGCGCGCCGCGGCGAATCGTGATGGATCGCGCGCGCGAGCCACTCCTTGCCGGTTCCCGTTTTCCCGAGGATCAGGATCGGAATGTCGCGGCCGCGAACCTTGGACACGCGCGCCAGAATCGCGGACATTTGCGCGTCGCCGGTGTCGAGCGTTTCGAGCGTGGCGAGCGGCGCCGGATCGGCGGTATGCGGCACATGACGCACACCTTTCGACGCAACGCTGCGCGTCCTTTCCGTCTCGCCCATTGAAGGCGCCACATAACGCTGCGCCGAATATTCTCCGCGCGCGACGACCCGCACTCCGCTCGGCAACGTGAGCACGACGTTCTCGCCCGGCGCGCGAGCGATCCGCTGCAACACGTTGGCGAATGCGACGCCGAAAAGCGCGTGGAACGGTTGTCTCTGCAAAGCGGCGAGCGGCTGGCCGAACTGGAACAGCGCGCTCCGGTTTGCCGAGAGGAATGTGCCGTCCGCGCCGAACGCGGCGAGTCCTTCGAAGAGCGTACCGATGAATTCGGCGCGCGCGTGAAAGTGCACGCGAACCGCATCGGCGAATTGATTGGAGAACAGATGATTCTCGATCATCTGCGCGGACATGCGCACGAGCGCGAGTGTGTGTTTGTGAAAGCCGCGTGTGTCGCCGCTGACGTCGAGTGCGCCGATGGTGTGCCCGAACGGATCCGCAATCGGCGCGCATGAACAGGTGAGAATACGGTTAGCGTGCAGAAAGTGTTCGTCTGCGTGAACGACGGTCGGCTGTGCGTCGACGAGCGCAGTGCCGATAGCATTCGTGCCGCGATCCGCCTCGGCCCATGACACACCCGGACACAGCGCGACGCGGTTCGCCTTTTCGACGAAATCGCTGTCGCCGAGACTGTGCAGGATCACGCCGTGACTGTCGGTGAGCAGCACCATGCTTTGCGTATCGACGATCTGCGCGTGCAGCGTCTCCATGACCGGCAACGCGTGCGTATAAAGCGACTGATTGCGATCGACCAGTTCGCGCAGCGCAGGCCGGCCCAGCGGATGAAAATCCGGCGTTTCCGATGCGCGCAGCCCGAGTTCGACCGAGCGCGCGTGAGCTTGCGCGATGACGTCGGGTCGGCCCACGGTGGGCGGCGTTGCAGAGCGATGGCTCAAGACATGTCTCCGGTAATCGGACAGGGCGGGTACGTTGCCCGCCTTTCGATGCCGCAGCGCAGCATGCACGCTTGCGGCCCAACACCGATAGTACAGGACCCAAACCGTTGCGCGCGGCAGGGAAAACACCGCGGTGGCACGACGCACCGTGCACAATCTGTGCGCGCGCCGCACCGCGATCAGGCAAACAAAAATGAAAACTTGCGCCGCGCGCCAACTCGTCTAAAGTGAATCAAATCATCCTCGCGAGGCGCGAACTGCGTCCGCATGCGACGGATGACGAGCCCGCGTCGCCAGCATTGGACAAGGAGGAAGAAGCTGCAGGCGCGACCAGCTGCAACCGGCGTGCGCATTACCCAAGCGAATCATGCGCAGTGCCCAACTTCCAGGTGACTCCCATGCAGATCCTTTTCCCGAACGAAAGTCCTGAATATTCAGGGCGCGAACTCACCCTGGCGTTCCCGGCGCTGATCGATGGGCAGAGGGTCGAGTGCATGATCACTGCGGAAGCGCTGGAAGATCACTTTGGCGCCGCCTCGCCCCGCCTCGAAGACATGGTGGGCGCGTTCGACACGCACCGCGAGCGTATCGAAGCAGCCACGCGGCGCCTCTTGTCGGAGACGAGCGCGCAATGCGTCGTGCTGCGAAGCGGCTATGTGCGCTTTTATGAAGCGAACTGGCGCGCCTGAGCAGAGCGGCACGCCGGGCCCGGTGTGAACTTACTCGCTGCCGAGATAGAAATAGCGGAACAGAAAAATCGCGGCGATGATCCACACCACCAGCTTCACCTGGCGCGCGCGGCCCGTGAGCAGCTTCAGCCCCGCATACGAGATGAAACCGAACGCGACGCCGTTGGCGATGGAGTAGGTGAACGGCATCAGCAGTGCGGTTAGCGCGGCCGGTACGACTTCGGTTGCGTCGTCCCACGGCAGGTCGACCATCTCGCGCAGCATCAGGCACGACACATAGAGCAGGGCCGGCGCCGTCGCGTAACCCGGCACCACGCCCGCGAGCGGCGCGAAAAAGAGCGCCGCGAGGAACAGCACGGCCACGGTGATGGCGGTTACGCCGGTGCGCCCGCCTGCCTGGACGCCAGACGCGCTCTCGATATAAGCGGTGGTGGACGATGTGCCCAGCATCGAGCCGGCCAAAATGGCCGTGCTGTCGGCGAGCAACGCGCGGTTCAGGCGGTGCATCTTGCCTTCCACCAGCAGCCCCGCGCGATTGGCCACGCCCATCAGCGTGCCGGTTGCATCGAACAGTTCGACGAGGAAGAACACCAGAATCACGTTCAGCACACCCGTGGACAATGCGGCGCGAATGTCGAGCTGAAAAAGTGTCGGCGAAATTGACGGCGGCGCTGAGACGATGCCGTGAAACTGGTTGCCGCCAAAGAAAAAGCTCAGCACGGTCACGCCGACAATGCCGATCAGAATTGCGCCGCGCACGCGCAGATAGTCGAGCGTGACGATGGCAAAGAAGCCGATCACCGCGAGCACCACGTGTGGGTTATGCAGATCGCCGAGCGTGACGAGCGTGGCCGGATTGCCGACCACCACGCCCGCCGTCTTCAGCGAAATGATCGCGAGAAAGAGGCCGATGCCGCCGGTAATGGCAATGCGTATGGAGTGCGGAATGCCGGTGACGATCACTTCGCGCACGCGAAACAGCGTGACCACGAGGAACAGGCAGCCGGAAATGAACACCGCGCCGAGCGCGGCTTGCCACGTGAAACCCATGCCCTTGACCACGGTGTACGCGAAGTACGCGTTCAGGCCCATGCCGGGCGCGAGCGCAATCGGGTAGTTCGCATAAAGGCCCATGATCAGCGAGGCCAGCGCCGCGACGAGACAGGTCGCGACGAACACGGCGTCTTTCGGCATCCCCGCGTCGCCCAGAATTGCCGGGTTGACGAAGATGATGTAGGCCATCGTCAGGAAAGTCGTCAGGCCGGCCAGCACTTCTGTGCGCAGGTTTGTGCCGGCCGCGTCGAGGCCAAAGTAGCGTTTTATGGAATCCATATGGCGGGTCTCTCGTCGTAGGGGCGAGATGATACCTTGCCAGCGCCCCCGCCGCAGCCGCAAGCGAATTTACGACGTCGCGCCGGGATGGCCGAAGCCGGAGTCGAAAGAAGAGCGGCAGAACACGCTCGAGTTGCTCGCCGCTCGCGACCGTTGCGATCGCGGATGCGGGCAGCGCGGCCTGCCGTTCAGCAGCACGATGCTTATTGCGTGACGGTCGGCGCCGGCTGCTGCGAGCGCCGTTCGGCGACGATTCGCGCGGCGAGCTGCGCGTTGTTCGGGTAACTGAGCCAGTCGAGCGGATCGTAGCCGGCGGCGCGCCACTCGACCAGATCGGCCTTGACCTCGGCGCGTGTTTTCGGCGCGGAGGGATCGTAGGGCCGCGTTGAAGACTGCGCAAACGCGGCGCTCATGCTGGCGGCGGCCAATAGCGCGCCGAATCCGATTCGAAAGAACACTTTCATGATGGGCTCCCTGGGAGCGGTGATAGACGACTCAAACATTTTAGATTTCGCACGCATCTGGAATAAGGCGCTGCGAGGCAATGTACCGTTTCATCCGGTGAGCGAAAGCAGGGCGAGGGACCAAGGCGTGGCGATCAAGGCGCCGGCGGTCTGGTGAGACGCTCGACCACCGCGTTGAGCAGGTCGACCGGTAGCGGAAAGACGATGGTCGAATTCTTGTCGGCGGCAATGGTCGTGAGGGTTTGCAGATAGCGCAGCTGCATCGCCTGCGGCTCGCGCGCGAGCGTCTGCGCCGCTTGCAGCAGTTGCTGCGACGCCTGCAATTCGCCTTCCGCGTGAATCACCTTGGCGCGCCGTTCGCGCTCCGCTTCGGCCTGACGGGCAATCGCGCGGATCATGGTTTCGTTGATGTCGACATGTTTGATTTCGACGATCGCGACCTTGATGCCCCAGGCATCGGTCTGCGCGTCGAGTACTTTCTGGATGTCGGCGTTCAGTTGCTCGCGCTCCGCGAGCAGTTCATCGAGTTCGTGCTTGCCGAGCACTGCGCGCAGCGTCGTTTGCGATAGCTGGCTGGTCGCTTCGAAGTAGCGCGCCACCTGGATCACGGCTTTTTCCGGATCGACGACGCGGAAGTACACCACGGCGTTGACCTTCACCGAGACGTTGTCGCGCGTGATCACATCCTGCGGCGGCACGTCGAACACGATGGTGCGCAGATCCATGCGCACAGCCTGCTGGACGATCGGAATGATAAGCACGAGGCCCGGCCCCTTGACCTTCCAGAAGCGCCCGAGCATGAACACGACGCCGCGTTCGTACTCGCGAAAGATCCTTATCGACGAAGCGATCAGCGCGGCCGCCATCAGGATCAGAATACTGGTGAAGCCAAAAGTAAACCCAATCATGAATGTCTCCTGTCGACCAGAGTTAGCGCTTCAGCGCTTACTCTGGTCCCATGCAGAGCGGTCGACCAGAGTTAGCGCTTCAGCGCTTACTCTGGTCTCATGCACAGCGGTCGACCAAAGTTGGCGGTGTAGCGCTTACTCTGGTCCCATGCACAGCGGTCGACCAGAGTTGGCGCTTTAGCGTCTACTCTGGTCTCATGCACAGCGGTCGACCACAGTTGACGCTTCAGCCCGTTACTCCAATCCCCTCCAAAGCGCTCACCCAAAATCCGCGCTTCAACGCATCACCCCGATCCCATGCGAGCCCCTTGCTGCACCGCGCCCTCGACTGGCGCCACGGGTACCACCGTGAGCGTCAGCCCGTTGCGCGCGGTAACGCGCACCGCCTGGCCCGCCGCGACGGGGACAGCGCTCGACACCTGCCAGCGCTCGCCCTTGACCTGCGCCCAGCCGGCGGGCATGCCGTTGACCGCGGCGCCGGCAAGCAGACCGTCATCGAGCACCACACCCACGCTGCCGATCAACCCTTCGGAACCGGTCACGACCGGCCGGCGCCGCGCGCGCAGCGCGAGCCTCGACACGCCCAGCACGAACAGCACGCTGAATACGGCGACGGCGGCGATCATCGGCAACGGGATGCCGTAACCGGGCACATCGGTGTCCATCAGCATCAACGCGCCGATCACGAACGCGACGATGCCGCCGAAGCCGAGCGAACCGAACGTCGGCAGGAACGCCTCGCCGATCAGGAACGCAATGCCGAGAAAGATCAAACTGAGGCCGACGTAGCTGATCGGCAGCATCTGCATTGCAAACAGGCCGATCAGCAAACTGATTGCGCCGACCACGCCCGGCAGCACGAAGCCAGGATTGGCAAACTCGAAGAAGAGGCCGTACATGCCCAGCATCAGCAACATCAGCGCGACGTTCGGATCGGTGATGACCGCGAGAAAATGGCTGCGCCAGTCGGCTTCGAGCATGACGACGGGGGCCTGCGCTGTCGCCAGCGTGACGTTGCCCGTGCTCGTCGTGACCGTGCGGCCGTTGAGCTGGCGCAGCAGATCCGGCACGTCGCGCGCATTCAGATCGACGACATGTTGCGCGAGCGCGTCGCTGGCGCTCAGGCTCACCGCTTCGCGCACCGCGCGTTCGGCCCAGTCGGCGTTGCGCCCGCGCATTTGCGCGAGGCCGCGGATATAGGCGGCGGCGTCGTGGACCTGCTTGCGCAGTTCGGTCGATTGGGTGTCGAGTGGGAGCGCGCTTGCGGCGCTGGCAGCGGCGTCACTTGCCGCGCCGCGCGAAGCGCCGGCGGAAGCGCTGCCTGAAGCACTGCTCGAAGCACCGCCGGAAACACCGCCGGAAGCAGCCCCAGAAGCGGCACCCGCGCTACCCGCTGGACCGGCCGGCGTCTGCGGCTCCCGGTCGTCGGTGCCGGGCATGCCGGGCAAGCCCGGCTTGCCACGGCCTGGCGGCTCCGCGCCGCCGATGCCCATCTGGATCGGCGTCGCCGCGCCGAGATTGGTGCCCGGCGCCATCGCCGCGATGTGGCTCGCGTAGACGATGTAGGTGCCCGCGCTCGCCGCCCGCGCGCCGCTCGGCGCGATGAAGGTCGCGACCGGAACCGGCGAGCCGAGAATTGCCTTGATGATCTGCCGCATGGACGTATCGAGCCCGCCCGGCGTATCCAGTTGCAGTACCGCGAGCTGGGCGTGGTCGTCGGCGGCGCGCTGCAGGCTGCGCACGATGAAGTCGGCGCTCGCAGGACCGATCGCGCCGCTCACCGGGATCACGACGACGCTGTTAGGCGCATGCCCAGTGGTGGCCCGTGTAGTGACGGGCGCCGCCTGAACCGCAGGCGCCATCAGGTATTCGCACGACGCGAACAGGAAGGTGAGCACGAACGCGACCGCGACCCCGAAGACAAACGCCAAAAGCATCCCGCACGCGGTCATGCCGCGCATGAGCCGGCGCACAACACCGCCGTGGATAAACGGCCGGCGCGCGCCAGGTTGCCGGAACGGGCGACGCGGATACGTGCTCATCGCTAGGGGCGCCGCGCGCCGTCGACGGGTGTCGATCGGCGCGGGCCGACACTCCAGTAGGACTGGCCTGCTGCTTACAGCTTAGTCCGATTCCACGCGCCGCGTGAAGTCCGCACGCACCGGCCGGTAGTCGGTGGGCCGCATGCCTGTCCA
Organism: Paraburkholderia kirstenboschensis; assembly: GCF_904848585.1. Lineage (GTDB taxonomy): Bacteria > Pseudomonadota > Gammaproteobacteria > Burkholderiales > Burkholderiaceae > Paraburkholderia > Paraburkholderia kirstenboschensis. The sequence goes on along the minus strand of NZ_CAJHCR010000005.1, from coordinate 24,393 downwards.
TTTGCGGAATGCGCGATGAAATGCGCTCGGCTCGGCGAAACCCACCGAGGCGGCGATGTCCGCGATCGTGCGCCCGGATTGCTGCAGTTCGCCGATTGCAATGTCGCGGCGCAGGTCGTCCTTGATCGACTGATACGTATGACCCTCCTGTTTCAGCCGCCGCCGCATCGTCGCCTCGGCGACGTGCAGGCGCGCGGCCATCTGGTCGGCCGCGGGCCAGTTCATCATGGGCAGCGCGCGCAGCGTCTTGCGTACTCGCGCGGCGAACGAGCCGGGATTGCGGTATTTGACGATGAAACTCGCCGGCGCGTCGCGCAGGAACGGCTTGGCCGACCTCACTGTCTGGATCACCGGCAGCTCGAGAAACACCGGTGAGAGATCCACGTACGACTCCGGCTGTCCGAACGTCATGTCGTCGCAGAACATGAGCCGGTATTCGTGCGCTGCGGGAGGCTCCGCGCAGCGAAAGCGCGCCTCGATCAACGGTATGCGGCGTCCGACGAGCCAGCACAACAGCCCGTAGACGACGATGAAATACGTCGCGTAAGCGAACATCGCCGGCGGCTTTGCGCCTTTGCGTTCGACAAAGCGCAGCCGCACGCGCTGGGCATCTGTCTCGATGCACGCGCCGAGGTCGTCCAGCACGAGCCGCATGAAGCCAACCGCGCGCGCTAGCGCCTGCGCGCCGTTGCGCGCCGTGAGCGCCGTCTGCGTCATCGCGATGAAGCTGCCGCATTTCATGCGATGCGAGTCCTGACCGAAGAACTCGTCGTCGAGCGCGCGTGCTATGCCGGCCCACAGCGCGCCATATTGCGCAGACGACACGCGGCTTTTCGGCGACGCCAGCATGGGCGCAGCGATGCCGGCGGCTTCGGCGAGCGGGAGCGCATCGAAACCGCGTGCCTTGGCAAGCGCGAGTGTTTCCTCGACGAGACTCACGGAGATCGTGCCTTTATCGGTCTTCATCAGCGTTTGTTCGCAAGTTTGGTCAGGGTGGCAATCGCGCTCAACGTTTTCCCTATGTGATTCGTCGTAAGCCGGTTAAACAGGCCAATTGGCCGCATTGCATCGTACCAGTATGGCAAATGCGCTCACACACAATGATCGGGCTGAGCATCGAAGCCGGCGAGCGGCTTGCCTACACTGGGCCTCGAACGCAAGGAAAGGACTCGGACCCATGGACAGCTTCTACACTGAAGAACAACGCATGATCCGCGACGCCGCGCGCGACTTCGCGACCGAGCGCCTCGCGCCGAACGCCGCCCAATGGGACCGCGACGCGCAACTGCCGGCGGACGTGGTCAGGCAAATGGGCGATCTGGGCTTTCTCGGCATGATCGTGCCGCCGCAGTGGGGCGGCTCGTACACCGACTACGTGGCCTACGCGCTCGCCCTGGAGGAGATCGCCGCGGGCTGCGCCGCGTGCGCGACGCTGATGAGCGTGCATAACTCCGTCGGCTGCGGGCCGATCCTGAACTTTGGCAGCGACGCGCAAAAAGACCGTTATTTGCACGACCTTGCGACGGGGCGGCGCATCGGCGCGTTCTGCCTGACCGAGCCGCAAGCGGGCTCCGAGGCGAACAATCTGCGCACGCGTGCGGTTCTGCGCGACGGCAAGTGGATACTCAACGGCAGCAAGCAGTTCGTGACCAACGGCGCACGAGCCGACATAGCGATCGTGTTCGCAGTCACGGATCCCGACCGCGGCAAGCGTGGCCTGTCCGCGTTTATCGTGCCGACGGATACGCCGGGCTTCAACGTCGGCAAGCCGGAACACAAGCTCGGCATTCGCGCCTCGGACACCTGTCCGATTTCACTCGACGACTGCGCGGTGCCGCAAGCGAATCTGCTCGGCGAAGCGGGCGAGGGCTTGCGCATCGCGCTGTCGAATCTCGAAGGCGGGCGCATCGGCATCGCCGCGCAAGCCGTGGGCATTGCGCGAGCCGCGTTCGACGCCGCGCGCGCCTATGCGAGCGAGCGCATGCAATTCGGCAAGGCGCTGAAGGACCACCAGACCATCGCCAACATGCTCGCCGACATGGCCACGCGCCTGAACGCCGCGCGCCTGCTCGTGCATCATGCGGCGCGCCTGCGCTCGGCGGGCGAACCGTGCTTGTCGGAGGCATCGCAGGCGAAACTGTTCGCGTCCGAGGCCGCCGAAGAGATCTGCTCGAACGCGATCCAGATTCACGGCGGCTATGGCTATCTGGAGGACTACGCCGTGGAGCGCCACTACCGCGACGCCCGCATCACGCAGATTTACGAAGGAACCAGCGAAGTGCAGCGCATGGTGATCGCGCGTCACGTTTGAACGCTGCGCGAGCCGCGTTTGAGCGCAAAATAGCTTGCGGATAAAACTAAACCCGAGCAAACGCGGATTCATACCGCGCCCATCAGGAGACGACCATGACTGCAGCGAAAGCCTTTTTCGACGCGCGTGACCTGTTATTGCGCCATCGAACCGATTACGAGCGCGCTTACCGCGAGTTCGCATGGCCTGAGTTGGAACAGTTCAACTGGGCACTCGACTACTTCGACGTCATCGCACGCGACAACGACAACACCGCGTTGTGGATCGTCGACGACCCGGCCGGCGAGGGGCTGCGTCTCTCGTATGCGCAGATGTCGGAGCGCTCCGCGCGCATGGCGAACTTTCTGCGCAGCGTGGGCGTGAAACGCGGCGACCGCGTGCTGCTGATGCTGCCGAATCGCGCCGAACTGTGGGACGTGATGCTCGCCGCAATGAAGCTCGGCGCAATCGTGTTGCCGGCCACGACCCAGCTTTCCGCGGACGATGTGCGCGACCGCGTGCAGATCGGCGGCGCGAACTTCGTAGTGGTCGACAGCGCGGAGCTGTCCAAATTCGATTCGCTCGACGTGCCGTTGACGCGTCTTTCAGTGGGCACGCCGCGCGACGGCTGGACCGATCTTGCAGCAGCGTATGACGCATCGCCGCAATTCACGCCTGACGGTGTGACGCGCGCCACCGATCCGCTGCTGCTTTACTTCACGTCCGGCACGACCTCCAAGCCGAAGCTCGTCGAGCATACGCATCAAAGCTATCCGGTCGGCCACCTGTCGACGATGTACTGGATCGGCCTGCAACCGAACGACATCCATTGGAATATCAGTTCGCCTGGCTGGGCCAAGCATGCGTGGAGCTGCTTCTTTGCGCCGTGGAATGCGCAGGCCTGTGTGTTCGTTTTCAACTTTGCGCGCTTCGTGCCGAAAGACACGCTGGATGTGCTGGTGCGCTTTAACGTCACGACGGTCTGCGCGCCGCCGACTGTGTGGCGCATGCTCGTGCAGGAGCATCTCACCGATTATCCGGTGAAGCTGCGCGAGATCGTCGGCGCGGGCGAGCCGTTGAACCCGGAGATCATCGAGCGCGTGAAGCACGCTTGGGGCATTACGATTCGCGACGGTTTCGGGCAGACCGAGACCACTTGCCAGATCGGCAATTCGCCGGGGCAACCGGTCGTTGCGGGGTCGATGGGCCGTCCGTTGCCGGGTTACAGAATCGAGCTGCTCGATGCCGACGATCAGCCGGTGACCGAAGGCGAGATCGCGTTGCCGATTGGACCCGATGGCAAGCAGCGGCCGCTGGGTCTGATGACGGGCTATGCGAACAGCGAGCAAGCGACCGCGCAAGCCATGCGCAACGGCTTTTACCGCACGTCAGATGTGGCGCTGCGCCGCGAGGACGGCTACTACGTGTATGTCGGTCGGGCAGACGACGTTTTCAAATCGTCCGATTACCGGCTTAGCCCGTTTGAACTCGAAAGCGTGCTGATCGAACACGAGGCCATAGGCGAGGCCGCTGTCGTGCCGAGCGCCGATGCGCTGCGCCTGTCGGTGCCCAAGGCATTCGTCACGGTGCGCCACGGCTATCAGGCGGGGCCCGAGCTTGCGCGCGCCGTGTTCGCGTTCTCGCGCGAAAAACTCGCACCGTATAAGCGTATTCGCCGTCTGCAGTTCAGCGAGTTGCCGAAGACCATCTCCGGAAAGATTCGCCGCGTCGAGTTGCGGCGCCGTGAAATGGAGCGCCAGGCGGAACCGGCACGCTTGCCGGACGAGTACTGGGAAGAAGATTTCCCGGACCTGCGCTGAGTCACGCAGAGCGTTATCGAACATTTTCTGTTTTCAGTCACTGTCCGGCCGTCACGCGGCCAACGCACAGGAGTTTCAGCATGAGCGCAATCGCTTCGAATACCGTCAAGCTGCTGATCAACGGCGAGTTCGTCGAATCCAAAACCACCGAATGGCGCGACATCGTCAACCCGGCGACGCAACAGGTGCTGGCGCGCGTGCCGTTCGCCACCGCCGACGAAGTCAACGAAGCAATCCGCTCGGCGCATGCCGCGTTCAAGACCTGGAAGGACACGCCGATCGGCGCGCGCATGCGCATCATGCTCAAGTACCAGGCGTTGATTCGCGAACATATGCCGCGTATCGCGAAGACGCTGAGTGCGGAGCAGGGCAAGACGATTCCCGACGCAGAAGGCGACATCTTCCGCGGACTCGAAGTGGTCGAACATGCATGTTCAATCGGCACGTTGCAACAAGGCGAATTCGCGGAAAACGTCGCGGGTGGAGTCGACACCTACACGCTGCGCCAGCCGCTCGGCGTGTGTGCCGGCATCACACCGTTCAACTTCCCCGCGATGATCCCGCTATGGATGTTCCCGATGGCGATCGTATGCGGCAATACGTTCGTGCTGAAGCCTTCTGAGCAGGATCCCTTGTCGACAATGCAACTTGTCGAACTCGCGCTGGAGGCGGGCGTGCCGAAAGGCGTGCTGAACGTGGTGCACGGCGGCAAGGACGTGGTCGATGCACTCTGCACGCACGAACTCGTGAAAGCGATCTCGTTCGTCGGCTCGACGGCGGTCGGCACGCATGTGTACCGCCTCGGCAGCGAGCACGGCAAACGCGTGCAATCGATGATGGGCGCAAAGAATCATGCCGTCGTGCTGCCCGACGCAAACCGCGAGCAGACCTTGAACGCGCTTGCGGGCGCCGGCTTTGGCGCGGCGGGGCAGCGCTGCATGGCGACTTCGGTGGTGGTGCTGGTGGGCGCCGCGCAGCAATGGCTGCCGGACATCGTCGCCAAGGCGAAGACGCTGAAGGTGAACGCGGGCAACGAGCCGAACACCGATATCGGCCCCGTCGTTTCGCGCGCGGCGAAGCAGCGCATTCTCGGCTTGATCGAAGCGGGCGTAAAAGAAGGCGCCACGCTGGCACTCGACGGCCGGGACGTGACGGTGCCCGGCTACGAGCAAGGCAATTTTATTGGCCCGACGATTTTCGCGGACGTCGGCACGGAGACGGAAATCTATCGCACGGAGATTTTCGGGCCGGTACTGCTCGTGCTGAACGCGGCGACGCTCGACGACGCAATCGCGCTCGTCAACCGCAATCCGTTCGGCAACGGCGTCGGCCTCTTCACGCAGAGCGGCGCGGCGGCGCGCAAATTCCAGAGCGAAATTGACGTAGGTCAGGTCGGCATCAACATTCCGATTCCGGTGCCTGTGCCGTTCTTCAGCTTTACGGGTTCGCGCGGCTCGAAGCTCGGCGACCTCGGCCCATATGGCAAGCAGGTCGTGCAGTTCTACACGCAAACCAAGACCGTTACCGCACGCTGGTTCGACGACGACACGGTCAACGACGGCGTGAACACGACCATCAGCCTGCGCTGAACGAGGCCGCGAGAACGGAGACGAGATCATGAAAATAGGCTTTATCGGACTCGGCAACATGGGCGCGCCGATGGCGCACAACCTGTTGAAGGCGGGCCACGCGGTCAATGTGTTCGACCTCAGTGCGCAAGCGGTGCAGGCGCTCGTCGACGAGGGCGCAAAGGCTGCCGCTTCGCCGAAAGCGGCGGTGGCCGACGTCGAATGCGTGATCACGATGCTGCCTGCGGCAGCGCATGTGCGCAGCGTGCTGACCGCGGATGACGGCGTGTTGGCCGGCATCGCGCCAGGCGTGACCATCGTCGATTCGAGCACGATCGATCCGGCAAGCGTGAAAGCGTTTGCCGAACTTGCGCAGCAACGGGGCAACACGTTTGTCGATGCGCCCGTGTCGGGCGGAACCGGCGGCGCGGCTGCGGGCACCTTGACGTTCATGGTCGGCGGCAGTGACAGTGCGTTCGAGACGGTCAAGCCCGTGTTGTCGGCGATGGGCAGGAACATCGTGCATTGCGGCGATACCGGCACCGGCCAGGTCGCGAAGATCTGCAACAACCTCGTGCTCGGCATCACGATGGCGGGCGTGGCGGAAGCCATGTCGCTGGGTGAAGCGCTCGGCATCGACGTGAAAGTGCTGGCCGGCATTATCAATACGTCGACGGGGCGCTGCTGGAGTTCCGACACGTATAACCCGATGCCGGGCGTAATCGATAGTGCGCCCTCGTCGCGCGAATATAGCGGCGGCTTCGGCACGGATCTGATGCTGAAAGATCTCGGGCTCGCCACCGACGCCGCCAGGTTTGCGCGTCAACCCGTCTATCTCGGCGCACTCGCGCAGCAGCTTTATCAAACGATGAGCGCGAAAGGCGCGGGACGTCTGGACTTCTCCGCAGTCATCAAGCTCTATCGTAACGAGACCCCAAAAGACGCCGCCAAAAACACCGGCAATGGAGATGCGCGATGATCGAACTCGACTACGCACATGGGGGCGCTGTCGCGCAACTCACACTGAAGCGTCCACCCGCGAATGCGTTCACGCCTGACGGCCTGCTGCAATTGCAGCAAATGGTGGAGCGTCTGAACGACGAGCCTCGTGTCCGGGCAATGGTCATTACCGGCGAAGGTCCGAAGTTCTTCAGTGCGGGCGCGGACCTCAACGCTTTCGCCGACGGCAATCGCGAAATGGCGCGCGTCGCGGCAGCACGCTTCGGCGCGGCCTTTGAAGCGTTGCAGAATGCGCGGCCCGTCGTGATCGCTGCGATCAACGGCTTTGCGATGGGCGGCGGGCTGGAATGCGCGTTGGCGTGCGACATACGGATCGCCGAACAGCACGCGGTGATGGCGCTGCCCGAAACCGCAGTTGGCCTGCTGCCTTGCGGTTGCGGAACGCAAACGCTGCCGTGGCTCGTCGGCGAAGGCTGGGCGAAGCGCATGATTCTCACCGGCGAACGCGTGGATGCGGCAACCGCGCTGCGCATCGGTCTCGTCGAAGAAGTCGTGGAGAAAGGCGCCGCGCGCGAGGCTGCGTTGAGCATGGCGGCGCGCGTTGCGACACTGAGTCCGCAGGGAGTCGGCTTCAGCAAGACGCTGATTCATCAGGCGCGCAATGGCGTGCCGCGCTCAGCCGCGCTTGCACTGGAACGCGAGCGCTTTGTCGATCTGTTCGACGGCGCCGATCAGCGCGAGGGCGTCAATGCGTTCCTCGAAAAGCGCGCGCCGCGCTGGCAGATCGAGCAAGGCGAACAAGCCGCGAGTTCGACGCACGCAGCACACGCTCACGGGGAGACGCAACGATGAGCGCCTTGCAAAGCGTCGTGCCCGAGAACGCGTCCGATAGAGGCGGCGAAGAGCAACGAGAGATTCTGTTTCGCGTGATCAACCGCGTCGCGGTCATCACGCTGAACCGGCCGGCTGCGCTCAATGCGTTGTCGCACGCGATGATTCGCGAGCTGGCCATGCTCGTCGAGCATTGCCGCAACGACGACGGCATCGTCGCGCTCGTGTTGAAAGGGGCTGGAAACAAGGGCTTTTGCGCGGGCGGCGATGTGCGCGAAGTGTACCGGCTCGCAAAAAACGGCGACAGCCGCTGGCTCGCGTTTTTCGTCGACGAGTACCGGCTCGATTACGCATTGCACACGTTTCCGAAGCCGGTGGGTACTCGACGGTATCGCGATGGGCGGCGGCATGGGCCTCGGGCAGGCGGCGCGTTTGCGCATCGTCACCGAGCGCAGCAGGATCGCGATGCCGGAGACGCGTATCGGCTTCCTGCCTGACGTCGGCGCAACGCGCTTTCTGAGCGTGATGCCCGCGGAACTCGAGTTGTACGTGGGCCTGACGGGCGCGACATTGTCCGGCGCCGATGCGTTGCGCCTGCAACTGGCCGATCAATGTGTGCCGGCCGATTGGCTGGTTTCCTCCGAAGAGCGATTGCAGCGCATGTCGCACGAGGGCGATCTCATGAGCGCATTGCGCGGGGTGGTCGAGCCGCCTTGCAACATCGTGCCGCACGCCGCGATCACGCCATTCACGCAACTGATCCAGCGGCACTTCGACCGGCGTTCCGGCGTCGACAGAATCATGGCGACGTTGCGGCACGATCTCGAACGCGACCCGCCGCGCGAAGTCAGGCAGTGGCTGCAGTCCACTTACGACGCGCTCGCCGCGCATTCACCCACCATGCTTTACGTCACACGTGAGGCGTTGTTGCGTGGCCGGCAGATGACGCTCGCCGAGTGTTTCCGGATGGAACTAGGCATCGTGAAGCGCGCAATCGAGGAGGGCGACTTCTGCGAAGGCGTGCGCGCGCAGTTGATCGATAAAGATCGCAAAGGACGCTGGGCGCCCGCCACGCTCGCCGAGGTGCGGCCCGAGCGTGTCAGGCACTTTCTGACTTCGCCGTGGAAGCAGGAGGCGCATCCGTTGGCGGATCTCGGCGCGGAGCCGGTCTGATGGCCGCGACGAGGCTGTGCGGTGGGGGCAGTGAGGCTCAGCTTTCGCCGACGGCCTCACCATGCAGGACCGCGGGCGCCGATACAGCGCTATCGCTCTGAGCGCCTCGCACCCGCGAAACCCACAGAACGCCGGTGAGCGCGACCGCGACCGACACCCATCCAACGGTTCCATAGCCGACGATCTGGCCGGCGGACGAACTGCCGAGCATGAGACCGCCGATCCACGCGCCGCATCCTGTGCCCAGCGCCTGGAGCGCACTATTCGCGCTGAGAAACGCGCCGCGTCGATCGGGTTGCGGCACGGTGGTCAGCAACGCCTGCATCGGCACCATGCGCCCGGACATCAGCACCATGAAAACCGGAAAGAACAGAAGCAGTGCGTAGAACGGCAGGTCCGGCAGGTGGGTGACGAAGAGTACGGGCAGACAGGCAAGCAGTGCCGCGATCCTGAAGACGCGCCGCGCGCCGAACCGGTCGGCGAGCTTGCCGACCCGGCGCGAGGTAAAGAACGTTGCTGCTCCACCGGCCATATAAAGCCACGACAGTTGCTCGGGCGACACGCCGTGGTTGGCAACGAGCACCGGCGAAATGAACGGGATGACGAGCATATGCGCGACCATCATCACGAAGGTCAGTGCAAAGGCCGCCATATGCCGCGGATTGCCGAGGAGCCGCATCAGATCGGGCAGTATTTCGGCGAGCGGCGGCTGGCGCCGGCTCAGATGTCCGGCCAGCGACGGCACCAGTTGCCAGCCCGCCACCCACACGGCGAGCGACAGCGCGACCAGCAGGAAGAATGGCGCGGCCCAACTGAAATGCGCGCCTAGCATCACGCCGGCCGGCACACCGGCGATCGCCGCGAGGGAGAAGGCCGTCATGATCGTGCCGGTTGCGGCGCCACGTCGTTGCACGGGAATCACGTCGGCGACGATCGCCATGATCACCGATGCCAGCACGCCCCCCGTTATCCCCGCAAAAGCCCGCGCGGCCAGCAGCAACGCGAAGCTGCTCGCCAGCGCGCACGCGAGATTCGACATCGCGAACAGCGCATACATGGTGAGCAGCAGACGCCGCCTGTCGAAGCGGTCGATGTAGGTGGCCGCGAAAAGTCCGGACAGGCCCGAGCACCACGAATACGCCGACACCGCAGTGGCGAAGCCGGCCGGCGTAATGCCGAACGCGTGCATGATCTGTGGGCCGAGCGGCATCATCACCATGAAATCCATGATGATGGTGAACTGGGTCAGCGCAAGCAGCCAGAGCAAACGGCGCTCATGCTTTGCGTCAATTGAATACATTGGCAGGTTCCTTGTTGTTGTTCGAAGGGCGCCGCTTGCACGGGCCTGGCCGCTCATCGCATTCGCCGAATGCCAGCGCGACGCTCAGTCGTCTATCGTTTCATGCACGGCCGCCGCGCCCTGCTTCCAGTAGCTCGCCGCGCGAATGCGCGCTTTGTCGACGCCGCGTTCCGTGCACAGGTGATGACGAATCGCGCGGATGGTCGCCGACTCGCCGGCGGCCCACACATAGCCTTCGCCGTCTTCTGGCAGATACGTTTCGCGGACCGCTTGCAGCAAAGCCTCGCCGCGGGAGCCGGCTTCGCTGCGATAACGCCACACCAGATGCAACTCGGCCTGAGTCTCGAACTCGATGCGAGCCGACGGGGCGGCCACTTCGATCACGGCGGCCACGCGCTTGCCGGGCGGCAGTTCTTGGAGGCGGCGCGCAATCGCGGGCAAAGCGGTGTCATCGCCGATCAGCAAGTGCCAGTCGAAACCTGTGGGGATCACGAGTGAGCCGCGCGGCCCGCCTATGCCCAGATACTGCCCGACCTGCGCTTGGGCAGCCCATGTGGCAGCGGGGCCGGCTTCGTGCATCGCGAATTCGATGTCGAGTTCGCGTGCCTCGCGATCGAAGCGGCGCGGCGTGAAGTCGCGCGCGGTGGGGCGCCGTCCTTCAGGAAACACCGGACCGTCGGGGCCGGCTTCCGGCAGCACGGGCTTGTCCGCGCCCCGCTCGGGGAAGAACACCTTGATGTGATCGTCGAACGAAGCGGACACGAAGTCGTGCAGATCTTCGCCGGTGAAGGTCACGCGGATCAGATGCGGTGTCAGTGCCTGCACTTTGCTGACTTGCAGCAGGCGAAACTTGAGCGGGTGCCGCACTCGATGCACGGCGAGGTCGGGTCGGTTTTCTGAAGTCGTCATTGAGCTGGTCCCATGCAAAGTGGTCGGTTCGATGAGCCGCGTACCGCGCGTGTACGCGGCGTGCGTGCGATGAAGAGTCGGGCGTGAGGGGAGGGTGTGAGGCGGGGGCGTTCGCGGTGTCACGCGGTGGACGCGTCGTCGCTATTACCGCTGCCCGGATTGCGTTCGCTTTCGATGTCCTTCACTGCGCGCATCAGGATGGCGGCGATGCGGCGCTGTTCGTCAGCCGGCGCATTGTCACGACGCAGCAGCGCATTTTTCAGCGCGCGGCGCGCTTCGTTCAGCTCGGGCGCCCAGCCTCCTTCGCTGATGTCGGCCGGCTCTTCACCGGCAAAGGCGCGGCGCACCGAATCCATCTTGCGCGCGATGTGGCTCAGCTTCGCGAGCATCATCTCGACGCGGTCGCGGTTGCTCTCGAGATACTCGCGTCCCGCTTGTGCGAGTTCATAGCGCTTGCGATTGCCTTCGAGTTGCACGGTGACGTAGCCGAGTTCTTCCAGATACGTGAGCGCGGGATAGACCATGCCGGGGCTTGGACTGTAGAAGCCGTTCGAGCGCGTTTCCAGAGCCTTGATGAGTTCGTAGCCGTGGCTCGGTTGGGCGTCGATCAGCGAGAGCAATAGCAGTTGCAGATCGTCGGAGCTGAATTTACGGCCGCGCGGAAAGCCGTCGCCTTCGCCGCCGAAGCCGCCCGGCCCGCCGCCAAAATGACCGCGCCCGCCGCGGTGCTCATGGTGACGTCCGATCGCATGCCAGAGTGCATGCGGTGAGAAGCGATGGCCGGCATGGGCGTGTTTGCCGGGACGCTCGTCGTGAGCTTCACGGTGATGGACGAACGCATGCCACAGCGCGTGCAGCGACGGGCGCTCGAAACCCGCGCCGAAAGGATGGTCCCCGCCGTGCGGGCGGTCAGAACGATGGCGATGACGCATCTTGCACACTCCATTTGTGTCTTAAGATGTGTCGTAAGATATATATCTAAAGATAGTTTGTCAAATTTTCTTGGGGCATTATCGGGAGACAACAAAGTGTGCGGGAACCGCGAAATTTGGCGTGCAGTGCACAATTTTCCACTTGTTTTTTGCTATCGAGAGGTGATTTGAGGAAGCGCTGGCGCGGATTGACGAAGGCTACGGATAGCAAGAGGCCGGACTTCGGGGCGCGACTGAAGAGCTTGTTGCCCGATTGCACATCCGCACATCGACTGAAGCCAACGATCATCCGATGCGATAACTTGTATGTTGTCGCTGGGCATCCCTCTGAGCGAGCCTTTTCGCCGCGCAGTTTCGGACGCAACCGGAACAACGGTCTTTAGCCCCGACATCCGGCTGACCGGTGCGCTCGGTTGCGCTCACTGAGCTATCAAGCTACGAAGCGGCCGGTGGCATCGTGCGAGCCTGCGAATGGCTGATCAAGGTTCCGTTGCAGAGCGCGTACAGACGGCCACCACGCGCCGTTCGCCGAGCAGGAGATGCTGCCATTAGAACGGCTGCATTACTCTAGAACTTGCCGGACGAGCTACGCAAGCGGCTCGGTTAATGCCGGCATTGAACCGGGTCGGATACTCTCTCGACCCGCGATCGGTGCCGACGGCCGCGGCCTAAGCCTCTGGGCACTAGTCCGACGGCTCGACCCCATATTCATCCTTCTACTGGGTTTTCGGACACTGCGTCATGCCTCGGACATTTGACGTTCATTCGCAAGCCGGAGGTGACGCAGTTGTGATCTTTCATTCGCCGCCTGCCGTAGAAGATGGTGGACTCATTGGTGGCAAATTGCATCTCTCTCGGAGCACTGCGCACCTAGCGCACCTTCGGCAGAGTTAACCTAAACTCAGTGCGTAACGCATTTCGCAACAAGATCGGCCGTGTCCCCGAGGGGCATGTTCATGCGGATTCCAGACGTTGTCGAGGCACGGCGGGCGCGGATTTGCCGCCACCATCGCCTTGCGCAGCGAAGAGAGCTTCGTCCGCCATGCGCGTGAATCGCTGAGGGCGCGAGCGTTTTTTGAGTACAGGATTCAGTCGTCTCAGCACCGCGCGGATTGCTGCCGGTGCGTCTGCCGAAATTCTGCGAGGGGTGCAGCAGATGGGAGCCCATCGCTTTACGCTGAGGGGCGACCATGCGCGCACTCGACATCATGACTCCATCCGTCGTCACCGCCACGCCGGATATGACCATCCACGACGCGGCAAGACTGTTCGTCAACAATCAGATCAGCGGCATGCCGGTCGTCGACGCAAACGGACAGGTCGTCGGTATGATCAGCGACAGCGACCTGCTTCACCGCGTGGAGAACGAAACCAGCCACGGGAAGCGTTCGTGGTGGCTCGAATTCCTATTGTCGTCGCCCCGCGAGCAGGCCGCGAGGTACGTGAGGGAGCACGGACACGTTGTCGGCGACGTGATGTGCGAAAAGGTGATTTCAATTTCCGAAGACATGCCGCTCCAGGCGGTCGCGGACCTCATGGAGCGCCGGCATCTGAAACGCGTGCCGGTGCTGAAAGACGGCAAGCTGGTCGGCATCGTGAGCCGGTCGAATCTGATGCGCGCACTCGCGAGCGTCGCGCCGGCGGCGGACTCCTCTCCACACGACGATGCGAGCTTGCGCGACGCGATCGTTCTGGAAATGCACGGAAAGCGCTGGGGGCTGTCAAAACAGGGCGTGCTCGTCAAGGACGGCGTCGCGCATCTTTGGGGCGTGATCGAATCCGAGGAGGAAAAGAGCGCGATCCGCGTTGCGGCCGAGGGCGTGCCTGGCGTCAGGCGCGTGGAGAGCCATCTGGAGTTCCCGAGCGGGATTCCGGCGCTGTAATCCGTACGTTACGCAAGACGCGTGCAGGTCGCCTTGCACGCAGTGAACGATGACGGAGATCGGGACGTCCACATTGGATCCGGCGGGCCGCTTGCGACGGACCGCCATCTCTCCACAGCCTGATTTAATGAAGCCCAGCCACCGGTTGGGTTTGATGCGCGTGCCTACCCGACAGAGCAAGCGGTCACGTGGACCTATACTGGGGCATCTGGAGAGTCCAGTGGCAAATCACGACAGGCTGCATCCGCTACGTCCGCTTCAGCATGGCCGAATCGGTACTCGCTATCTGGACTGCATCGATGGCCAAATCAAGTTTGACGAAGGCAAGAAGGGGCTCGCGGCAGAGCGGCAGACTTTGAGCGGAAGGCGTTAGGCGTCAACGAATGGCGGCTGGACTTTTAGAATGGACGTTGGGGGCACGAAGACCCGAAGGTCTGCAAGGGGTCGACACCGGTCCGATGACCCGCCATCGTGAACGTGATTACCGCGATAACGGGGCAGTTATCGCGGCATGAGGGCTTTCCAGCGTATCGAGAATGGTGGGAAAGGTGATAACAGCTTCGGTCGAGCGGCCTCGAACAATCGATGACGAGCGTGCACTCGTAAAACGACTCCGTTAGGAGAAGAAAACTTATCTTAATAGCGCGGACAAACACCGGATTTCTCGTCAAACTTTGCGAGCCGGATGTGCCGTCGCATGCTCGCAGCACGTAATGGCGGGCAGCAGGATGACGGTGCGCGCGGCTTTGTTGGCATCACGATGGCTTGCGCGGGACAATATGCACCTTTCCCTGCGGCCGGTTTGGGGACTTGCACACGGTGTACGCGCTAGATGGACATGATGGCGACGTCGGCGCAACTGAAGCCCGCTGAGCAACGGCCGCAGTGAGGCCACTCGCCTTTCGGGTCGAGGCCGCCGGACATCCAGATCCCTATCATGCGCTCTGGGACGGGTTGTCTTCGCTCGCGGATCTTGTCGAGCAGCCGTCGCGCTGGCGGCGACGGCACGCGGAGCAGAGGTGGCTAAACGCGGCGGAGCAGAGCTGCCCGCAGGTTCTGCAGGATGGCCTTCGCTGGGGGGCGAGGGCGGTCAGTTATCGTCCGACCGGGGCGGAAGGTGGTCGTGCGGAGCGGGCTCGGCGGCGTCGGCGTCCGGAATGTCGTCGTCAGATGAAGCGGGCGGCGTGCTGGGGGGCGCTTCGCTCGTCGCGCCGGGCGATGGCCGTGCTGGATCGGGGATGGTATCGGAAGGATCGGTGGACATGTTGGACTCCTGAGGTGACGGACGGCGTCTCTAGCAATATAGACGGCGCATCGGCACAGCGAGAGGAAGCAGCAGGACTTGCCGGCAGTGAAGGGTCGGATAGCTGAGGCTTTCGGTCCCTTCGTTTCTTGACATCGGTCAGCCGCAAGACGCTTTTCAGAGGTAGTCAGCGGTGGGAATTGGCGACGCCGCAAGGGCGAGAGCTGTTGGACATCGGTGGATGTATGCGTCTGCTCCAGGACTAGCGTTTGCTGGTCGCGCCATGCAACCGGTCGTGTGCTTGTCCGAGTTGCCGCGAAGAGCGCAGCAATGTGAAGACGTCGGGCTCTGCTCAGGGGCCCGCATGTCAACCTGTGGCGAACGCTCGGACGAAAAAAAACGCGGAAGTGGGCGAACCACCGTGGCGATACTCTCGCCTCTCGGATTTTCAGCGGAGCAAACCATTGGTTAGCTCGGAACCGCAAAAAAAAAGCGAGACGAAGATCTAACCCCCATGCACTCGAATGCCCGTGCGAAACAACAGGATGCCGAGCGAAAATCATGGGGATCCTTTTGTTGCTATCGAGCGACAGGCTCTTCGATCAGATTGATTCGGATACCAGATTACCTTTATCGTCTTACCTGCGACAGCAACTTTTCCGCAGAGAGGACGTCGCGGTACGGGGTAGCGTGAAGCGTTTAATGAAACAGCCTTCGACCCTGGAGTTACCAATGAAGAAAACTGTGATAGCCGGTGCTGCGCTGGCGACCTTGGCCGGCACGGCGCATGCGCAAACCAGCGTGACGCTTTACGGTCTGATCGACGCAGGCCTGACGTACACGAACAGCCAAATCACCGGCACAGGAGCGGGTGGGCATAGCAATTGGCAGATGACCAGCGGAGGCGTCCAGTACAGTCGCTGGGGGCTGCGCGGAGCGGAAGATCTCGGCGGTGGGTTGCAGGCGATCTTCACTTTGGAAAACGGCTTCAACGTGAATAATGGACAGTTCTCGTCTTCCAATCGCATATTTAACCGCTTGGCATACGTTGGCGTGTCCAGCCGTGACTTTGGCTCGCTGACTCTGGGACGTCAGACCGACGGCATGGTTGACTTCGTGGCGCCGCTCTCGTTGACCGGGACACCGTATGGCGGTATCCACTTCGCTCATCCGTTTGACGTCGACAATTTGAACGACTCCTTCCAGATAAACAATTCGGTCAAGTATCAAAGCCCGAATTTTGCCGGCTTCAAACTGGGCGCGCTGTATGGCTTCTCGAATCAGGCGGGTGGTTTCGCCAATAACCGTGCGTACAGTGTCGGCATGTCGTACATGTGGGGACCGTTGAACTTCGGCGCCGGGTATCTGCATCTGAACAATTCTGCCGGCACGCCGGCCCAAGTCAATGCGAACGGGGCGGTCACCGACACGCTCGGGACCTCGCTATCGGGCCTCCTGACTCCAACCGCAGTGCCATTAGGTGCACTCTCTAGCCGACAGCAGACTTGGGGCGGCGGCGTGAACTATGCGTTCGGTCCTTTGGTTGCCGGCTTGGTCTATACCCAAACGAACCTGACCCAACTGTTTCAGAGCGGCGTCAGTACCCACTTCCAGAACTATGAAGGCAACCTGCGATACGCGCTGACGCCGGCCGTGATGCTGGCTGCTGCCTACACCTACTCGCGCGCTGGTGCCAGCGCTGGTAGCGGCGCTCCGCACTGGAATCAGGTGAGTGCACTCGCGGACTACAACTTGTCAAAGCGGACGGACGTCTATCTCCAAAGCACCTGGCAGAGCGTGAGCACGAGCAGCAACAACCCGCTGGGTGTTGCGTGGATCAACGGCGTGAGTTCACCCGCATCCACAAAGAATCAGGTCGAGGCCACAGTCGGCTTGCGTCATCGTTTCTGATTGGAAGCATAAAACAACCGCGAAATCGCGCGAGGGTCGGTTCGGGAATGACCGACTTGAATCCGCAGTCGTAACCGGCCGGCGCGGCCTCGCTCTGCAAAGCGGACCGGCCGTGTCCGGTTCCGAGGGTTCTGGGTCGAGGTAACCGCGCTGCGCGGTCGACACGCGGCGGGCGGCGCGGCGCGCGAATCGACCGAGAAGCGCAGTCGACCCACACGAACGCCATTGAGCGGAGCCAGTTGGACGATTCCTAAGGTCGACGCGATCAGATGCGAGCAGTCCGCTAGTTCCTTGTGAATAAGGTGAGGCGTGCAGCAGATGCCGCTTCAGCGCGAAATGTGGCTGAATCGGCCCGAAGCACGAGAGCAAGTTCGGTATGCACCCCAGGTCGCGAAAGCCACGCATGCGCCACGGCGTTGCCGCGTCTTGGTGGCAACGGAGCAAGCCAGGGCACGGTATTGCGCCCTAGGCTCGTTCAGGCGTCTCAAACGTGCAAACGAATATCTGGGTGTCGAGTCATTTGTCGCGAGGTTGAGCCCAATGCGCCGTCGTATATCGACGCCATATTTGCAGTTGACTGCGTGGCGCCGCGGCCGTCGCTACTAACGACGAGGACGACAGCGCCATAAGGTTGCTGGCCACGAATGTTGCTTCGGTTCGCTTGCATGAATCGCCTATCATTGGGTCGGACTACGTCGCGACGTGCAGGCTCGCAGTTGGGCTTTCGACTGAAAAGAAGCCGGCACTGCTACATTCACTACCGCTATTCCTGGATCAGACCTTCTCTGCTGCAGGGCGTCGGGTGCTGTCAAGGGGAAGGCGATGACTCTACGCGGTAAGCGGGAATCTCGCGAGACCCAAGCTCGGACCGTGTGAGCGTTTCGTCTCCAGGTGCATCCTGCTGGTCAACATCAACGCTTCCTTGCTATTGCTAGCAGGGTGTTCGTACTACGCGGTGCCTGCCGGAACGGTCGTCACCACGCCGGCCAGCTTTGACCGGTCCTTTGCGGCCGCGTCGGGTGCAATGGGCGACGAGAACCTGGCGCTTACTGTCGAAGACCGTGCCAGCGGTATCGTAGCTGGCGTACTCGGGGGCAGTTCGGTCACAGCAACCGTTCGCCAACAAACGGATGGCAGCATCATCGTGCAGTTCAATTCAAGCGACGCACGCGATCCCACACTGCTGCAGCGCATATCGAGTAGCTACGAACGGCATATGGGACGCTGACCGTCATGTGCCGCCCAGCGCACTGCGGACGGGCTCGCGTTTTAGACGTCGGCCATTTAACCCGTTTACGCGCGTCGCCTCAATCGCTGCCCAGCGTCGAGCACGCTTTGACGCCGCCGTCTCACGCCTAGTCGCTGCTGCTTCGACGGCAAGTCAACTCCAAGGGCATCGTGCTTGTTCACCGAGGGGAAGCGCGAGCGCCCGGCCCGGTTTGCGATGCCGTCGACCTGGCGCTTTCAGCGCGCCTGCGCGGGGATGAGCCGGTTTGTGATGTGGGTGCCGTGAACAGCGTTGATAGCCGCAACGGCGGACGTGCCCAAAAGCTTCAGACGCGCTAGGCCCAAAGTCTCATGTCCTCTCATGCGCGCATGCGCTACGCTGGCAATCGACACACTGTCCCGGGCGTCCGTTCATGTCGACGTCAATCGGACCGACACCGTTCACTTGTGGTCGAGGCTACAAGGACAGGAGACGCCAGCATGAGCGACGAGCGCGCATCGAACACTTCGTCTCACGCAACCCTGACCGACGACGAACTCCGACGCATCGACGCGTGGTGGCGCGCGTGCAATTACCTTTCTGTCGGCATGATTTACCTCAGGGACAATCCGCTTTTGCGGGAGCCCTTGAAGGTCGAACACGTGAAGCACCGTCTGCTCGGACACTGGGGCGCAAGCCCCGCGCTGTCGTTCGTCTGGGCGCACATGAACCGCGTGATCAAGCGTGACGATCTTGATGTGATTTTCATGGCCGGGCCTGGACATGGCGCGCCGGGCGTACTCGGTCCTGCCTATCTGGAAGGTACTTATTCGGAGGTGTACCCGGACAAAAGCGAAGACGCCGAGGGGATGCAGAAGTTCTTCAAGCAGTTTTCCTTTCCGGGTCATATCGGCTCCCACGTGACGCCCGAAACACCCGGCTCGATTCACGAGGGCGGCGAACTCGGTTACAGCCTTTCGCATGCTTATGGTGCTGCGCTCGACAACCCCGATCTGATCGTCGCCTGCGTTGTCGGGGATGGCGAGGCCGAGACGGGACCGCTTGCCACCGCGTGGCATTCGAACAAGTTCATCAACCTCGCTCACCGGCTGCATCTTGAACAGATCCACCACGTTCACGAAGCGCAGCCTCAGTTCGGGCAGACGCTCGCGCAAGATAGCAGAGATTTCCGAGTGGGTGTGGCCGTATTGAGCGGTTCGTTGTCGGCGCAGTGCAGCGCTCGCTTGCACGGCTCGAATTGAACTCATTCAGGCGAGCGTCAATAGCATGAGGAGTCGTCGCAATGAAAGCTCCTGAGCGTCCTCTGCGTATGGGGTTGATCGCTCCACTTTCGGGCGTTATGGTGCCGCTGGATAGCGTCCCCGATCCGGTCTTTGCGCAGAAGATGGTCGGCGACGGCGTGTCCATCGATCCAACTTCGGACGAGTTGCTCGCGCCGCTTGCCGGCAAGATCACGCAGCTGCATAGCGCGAGCCATGCGCTGACGATCACCGGCGACAACGGGCTGCAGGTCCTGTTGCACATCGGACTCGACACTGTGCTGTTGCGCGGCGAGGGCTTCATGCCGCTGGTGAACGAAGGCGACACGGTCGCGGTCGGCGCACCGCTGATCCGTTTCGACCCGGTCGTGGTCGGCGCGAAGGCGAGCAGCCTGCTCACGCAAATGGTGATCGCCAACGGCGAACTCGTCGCGCGCTATGTGCCCGTCAAAGGCCTCGTCAACGCAGGCACCGACACGGCCCTGTATGTCGAGCTGGCCGGCAGCGTCGCGGACAAGAAGACGGCCGATGCGGCCGGCGCGATCCTCTCCGGCGAAATCACGCTGCCGAATCCGGCGGGCCTGCATGCGCGGCCCGCAGCCGTCGTCGCGGCGGAAGCGAAGAAATTCACGTCGGAGATTCGCCTGCTGCGCGGCAGCGACAGCGTCAATGCGAAGTCGATCGTGGCGATCATGGGGCTCGCCACCGCGCTCGGCGACAAGCTCCGCGTTGAGGCGCGCGGACCCGACGCGGCGGAAGCGGCGAGCGTGCTCGCGCGTGTGCTTGCCGAAGGTTCCGGCGAAAGGCCCGGCGACGCGCCTGCGCCTTCAGCGTCTTCAGCACCAACCGCCGCGTCAACTGCCGAGCCAGTTGCAACCCGCTCCCCAGTCACCGACGCCAACGAATTCACCGGCGTTTCCGCTTCGCCAGGCCTTGCCGTCGGCAACGTGGTGCAGTTCCGCCAGCAAGTGATCGACGTGAACGAAGCTGGCGAGTCGCCACAACGCGAACGCGCGCAACTCGAAGCGGCGCGGCACCAGGCGCGTCAGCAGATCGAAGCGCTGAAGGCGACGCTTACCGATGCGTCGAAGGCGCAGATTCTCGCCGCGCATCTCGAACTGCTGGACGACCCCGACCTGAACGATATGGCCATCGCCAGTATCAGCGAAGGCAAGGGCGCCGGCTTCGCGTGGCGGGCGGCGTTCCAGAAGCAGGCGGGCACGCTCGAAAAGCTCGGCAATCCGCTGCTGCGCGAACGCGCGGGCGACATCCGCGACGTCGGCCGTCGGGTGCTCGCGTTGCTCGCCGGCGTTAGGCAGGCGCAGATCGATGTGCCGCAAGACTCGATTCTGATTGCGGAAGAACTCTCGCCGTCCGACACCACGTCGCTCGATCGCAGTAAGGTGCTCGGCTTTTGCACGACGACCGGCGGCGCGACGAGTCACGTCGCGATCCTTGCGCGTTCGCTCGGCATTCCCGCGATTTGCGGTATCGACCCACGCGCGTTGCAACTCGCCGACGGCACCCCTGTTGTGCTCGACGGATCGCGTGGTAGCTTACGGCGCGACCCGAGCGCCGACGAACTCGAACAGGCGCACCAACGCATCAGCCGCCAGGCCGCCAAACGCGAAGCCGAAAAGTTCGCGGCGAGCAAGCTTGCGATGACGGCCGACGGCCACCGCATCGAAGTCGTCGCGAACATCCGCAATGCGCAGGAGGCGCGCGACGCGGTGGCGGCCGGCGCCGAAGGCGTGGGCCTGTTGCGCTCCGAGTTCCTGTTCGATGCGCGCGACACCGCGCCATCCGAAGACGAGCAGGCCGCCGAATACTGTGCGGTAGCCGAAGCGCTCGGCCGCGAACGTCCACTCGTGGTCCGCACGCTCGACGTCGGCGGCGACAAGCCACTGTCGTATCTGCCGCTGCCGAAGGAAGACAATCCGTTCCTCGGCTTGCGCGGCGTGCGGGTAAGCCTGGCACGTCCCGACATTTTCCGCACGCAATTGCGCGCGATCCTGCGCGCGGCGCCGCTTGGTAATCTGCACGTGATGTTCCCGATGATCGCGACGATCGAGGAAGTGCAGTCGGCGCGCAGGATCCTGCTCGAAGAAGCAGGCGACCGCGCGGCGAGCGTCAAGGTCGGTGTGATGATCGAAGTGCCTGCCGCCGCGTTGATTGCCGAGCCGCTCGCGCGCGAAGTCGACTTCTTCTCGATCGGCACGAACGACCTGACGCAATACACGCTCGCCATGGACCGTGGTCATCCGCAACTCGCGAAGCAGGCCGACGCGCTTCACCCTGCGGTACTGCGTCTGATCGGCATGACGGTCGAGGGCGCGCACCGGCACGGCAAATGGGTCGGCATTTGCGGGGGCATCGCGTCGGACGCGATGGCCGTGCCCGTGCTCGTGGGTCTCGGCATCGACGAACTGTCGGTCAGTATTCCCGCGGTCGGTTCGGTGAAGGCCCAGCTTGCGCGGCTGACGATGGCCGAGGCCAGCAAACTCGCCGCCGACGTGCTGCGTTTGGGCACCGCCGCGGAAGTCCGCGCACATCTTTCCCGCTTTGCCGACTGAACGGATCAAGAGGAGACCTGCCATGTTTTCGCATGCGTTCGGAGTCTTGCAGAAAGTCGGCAAGTCACTGATGCTGCCGGTCGCCGTGCTGCCGGTTGCCGGGCTGCTGCTTGGTCTCGGCGCGACCGACTTCCACGGCTACGTGCCGGCGGTCGTGCTCGCGTTGATGAAGAACTCGGGCGACGTGATCTTCGCGAATTTGCCTCTGATCTTCGCGGTCGGTGTCGCGCTCGGTTTCACGGAGAACGACGGCGTCTCGGGCATCGCCGCGACGATCGGCTACCTGGTGATGACCGCGACGCTCGGCGTGATCGCGAAGGTCGAAGGGATCGAGCCCGACATGATCATGGGCATACCTTCGATCCAGACCGGCGTATTTGGCGGGATCCTTGCCGGTGGCCTCGCGGCGTGGATGTTCAACCGTTACTACCGGATCTCGTTGCCGTCGTATCTCGGCTTCTTCGCCGGCAAGCGCTTCGTGCCGATCGTGACGGCGATCGGCGCTATCGTGCTCGGCGGCATCCTGTCGTTCGTGTGGCCGCCGATCGGCAGCGGTATCAAAGCCTTCTCACATTGGGCGGCGGTGTCCGACCCTCGCACGGCGGCGACGATCTACGGTTTCGTTGAGCGTCTGCTGATTCCGTTTGGCCTGCATCACATCTGGAACGTGCCGTTCTTTTTCGAAATGGGCAGCTACCTTGATCCGACCACCGGCAAGACGGTGCACGGCGACATCACTCGCTACTTCGCGGGCGACCCGACCGCAGGCATCCTCGCGGGCGCTTTCCTGTTCAAGATGTTCGGCCTGCCTGCCGCGGCGATCGCAATCTGGCACTGCGCGAAGCCTGAGAACAAAGTGGCCGTCGGCGGCATGATGATTTCGGCCGCGCTGACGTCGTTCCTCACCGGCATCACTGAGCCGATCGAATTCGCGTTTCTGTTCGTCGCGCCGGTCCTTTACTTCATACACGCGTGCCTCGCGGCGTCGGCGCAATTCGTCGCGAACACGCTGGGCATGCGCATGGGCTTCACTTTCTCGCAAGGCGGCATCGACTTCCTGATGTTTAATCTGATCGGCGGCAAGGCCACGCATGCGTGGTACGTGTTCATTCTCGGTCCGATCTACGCGGCGATCTATTACGGCGTATTCCGCTTCGTGATCACGCGCTTCAACCTGAAGACGCCCGGACGCGAAGACGACACGGTTGACAGCGCGCCGCTCGCCGCGGGGGGTACGGGTGGTCGTTCGCGCGAACTGGTGCTGGCCTTCGGCGGCCGCTCGAATATCACGAGTCTCGACGCGTGCATCACACGCCTACGCATTTCCGTGAAAGACCCCGCGCGCGTCGACGAAGCGAAGCTGAAGGCGCTCGGTGCGGCCGGAGTGTTGCGCGTCGGCGATAGCGTGCAGGCGATCTTCGGGACGTTGTCGGAGAACATGAAGACCGACATGCAGGAATATCTGAAGACGGCCGCCAGCGACGCCGAGCTCGCGCCTGCCGGCACGCCTGTCGCGCAAGACGCGGCGACGGCCAGTGGCGTAGCCGCGACGGCGACAGCCGCGGCGCAAAGCTCGGCGCAGCAGGGCGCACGTGCGGAGAAGATTCGCGCGGCGCTCGGCGGCGCGGCCAACATCGTCAAGCTCGATGCGCTCGCCGCCACGCGCTTGCGCGTCGAGCTATCCGACGTCTCGCGGATCGACGCGGCGGCACTCAAGGCTGCGGGCGTGCCTGCCACGCAAGCGTTGAAGAACGGCGCGATCGACCTGTTGGTCGGACTCGGCGCGGAGGATCTCGCGAATGCGCTGCGCTGGGCACCGACAAGTCATCCAGCCCCGGCATGACAGGCGAGGGCAGCGACATGAACAATGTTTCCGTAGCAGAGGCGGCTACGAACGCTCAAGCCGCGTCGCGCGATGTGAGCGGCGACGCGTTCCAGCACGACGTGGTGTGGAATCTGATTTGCCGCGCGGGGCGCTATCCGGACATCGCGGGCGTGTACGACTGGTACATGGCGCTCGCCTTCAGCGTATGGATACAGACGAGGCCCATGCGTTGAGATCAAGGCGAGTGCTATCGATCTCCCGGCGCAGCCGTTGACCTCAGAAAGACCGATGGACCAGTCCCATGACCGTCGAGCTATTCAGCCCGTCGCCAGCGCCCAAGAGGGCGCTAATCGAGCGCACGCGGGAGCCGGTCCGCGTCACCACTGGGGTACCAACGGCAGAGCGGCCATACGACACGACCAAACAGCGCGACGGAATAGGCGGCAAGACGCGGAGAGTTACGACCGCCCGTGGCTAGCGGCGGCCGCCACCGCGAGCGCCGCCGCCACGGGCTGCACCACCCGCATGGTTGAAGTTCGAGAACTGAGCACTCGATTGCCCACGATTGGAGTCGCGCTGCGTCGCGGCGCCTGCGCCGACGCCCTGGAATGCAGAGTCGCGTCCTGCCCCCGAGTAACCGCCGCCTGTGTTACCGGCTTGCGAGTGTGCTGCGCCGGCACGAGTTGAC
>NZ_CAJHCR010000004.1 GCF_904848585.1 Paraburkholderia kirstenboschensis | reverse complement strand
GTTATCACTCCGTTCTCCTGCTTGGCGTCCAAGCAGGCAGTTGAACATGTGGGTCAATTTTCGATGCAAATTTCTAGCGGAAGTGGGTCAGTTCTATGCGCGTATCAACAGTTCACATCAACGACGACCGCGACCGGTCGAATACCTGTCCAGCACGCAGGCTCCAGCCGAACTCCGGAAGCTTGCGCCAAACGATAGCCCGGCCCGACGAGGTACCGCTCGCCTCGATGAGAGACTCCAGCCGCTCTCTCGATTCAGCGACCGCTCCTCGACGTCCATCAACAAGGCCGAATCTGTACTCGTCGTTCGCGGCCGCGTTACCGCGCGCATCCGAAGCTGTCAGATACCTCCATCTTCTTTGGGCGGCTTCACGACCGTATGGCAAGCAGCTTGATGAAGTTGCGCTTCGCTCGATATGCCGCCCAAATCTCCTCCAGTTTACTGGCGAACTCTGGACGTTCAGCCAGCCGCGCCCGCAACATGCCCAAAGCCCGCACGAGTTCGAACGCCTCGTCCTATTTCGCAGCTACCGGCAGTAGCCGGTGATACAGGGCGATGGCGTCGAGTGGATGAGCTTGCCACGGACGCCATAGCTGCGAGGCGACCAGGCCGCCGGCAAACGTTTCCTATGCGACGTCGTTTTCCTTGCCAGTGAGAAACATCCTGACCAGCGCCGTTTGCACGCCGCGTTGCCGGACGGTGCGCTTCCATTTTGCGGTCGCTTCCTCGTCACTGACCGGCGCCCAGAGATGTTTGGGTGAACGCGCTCCCGGGTTTCGGCATTTCTGCTGGTGACAACAGCGACCTCCATCAAAGCCGGAAATGCTTCTGCCGTCAGGCACGTCTCAAAACTGCTCTCATCTCACAGCGCGACTTCTCGCGATGTTAAAGGCGACCACGCAAGGGCTCGGCTATCGTATGGACGCCTCAATCGAATCGCACATCGCTGTACGGTATGCCTATCGATTCATTTCGCGTAATTTCTCGCAATTCAACAAAATATCGACTGAACTCTCCACCTCGACAAAAGCGCAACGGCGATGTTATTGAGCGAAAAGTTTGAAAGAAACCTTAAGTATCGTCACTTTTCCTCCGTTATACGACGTTGTGCCGTCGGCCGCACAGAGTCCATCTGCGACCCTGTTTTGAATTGCCCCACTATTTGACGAGAAGGGCGCTCGATAGGAACCGTATGACAACAGGTAAGGGTGGTTTTCTCATTTACTTTGAACCCGAGCGTTCGGTGCTATTCGAGGAAAGGGTGAGAAAGAACAGCCACTTCTCAGTAGAGCTATCGCAACTCGACAACTCGGCGAAGACACGAGAGCTATTTCTTGTTTGCTTTGATGGTAAGGGCGAGAGCATCTCGGCAGCCGCAATGGTTTCTCACAAGCGCGGGCAAAGAAATACGGGCGCGCGCAACTACAGATTCTCCGACTTCGTGCTCTTTTCGCCAATCGACGTCGAGCAAATGCGCAATGGCTTGTCCTCTGAGGCCAAGGAAGCGCTCATCATAAGCAACGGGGGCGTTGCGAGACGAATATTTCCCGACGTTTGGGGCGAGGTGCGGCGAGCGCTGGCTAGCCTGCGACCGGCGCAAGCGAAAAGCCTTGAGGCACTGTGGAGCAAGGTTTGTCAGCCGGAGCAAGTAGAAACCGAGCTACAGCTGCAAAACCTTGCATTCGAGCGCGATGCGATAGGCCTGGCATTCGATTGCGCAGGCAGTGGACGAATTCGACGGGAGTTGTTGCGGAAAGCCGCGCCTGTCGACCCCGCAGCCCCGGAAGACTCGTTCATTAGGTACATCAAGGAAGCTGCACCAGTCCAGGAGCGGGAGCTCATCGAGCATGACAAAGCGGTATTTGAGCGTATGGAACTACCTGACTTCCGGGTAACCGGGGAGCTTTCTGTCGGAGATGGTTCTCGAAGGCTATATGTCCGCACTTTGGACAAAGGACCGCTCGAACCTTCAATCGGCGTCGACCTTCTTATATACCTGCGCGAACTGGCCTCGCTCGTAATGGTCCAGTACAAGTGCTGCGACAAGAAACGCTCTCACTGGACGTATCGACCCGACAGCAAGTTTGACGAGCAAATGGAGAGCATGCGTCGGGTCGAGGCTGCGTTTGAAGAACTACGCCTGACGAAACTTCAACAGAAGCATTCTCTTTCGGAGCAGTTACGTTACAGCAGACTGTGTACAGCACCGTTCTACGTAAAGTTCTGCAAGCGAACCGTGTTAGAAAGACAAGACGGAGAACTGTGTGATGGCCGTCTGCTGCGTCGAGCCGATTTGGAAAAACTCCTGCTAACGGAGCACGGCCGTGGACCGCGAGACGGACGAATGGTCAACTATGCGGAAATCCCTCGCTATCTCTCGAACAGCGATTTCACGGGCCTTGTTAGCGGAGGCTGGATTGGTACGAGTCATCTTGATGACCGTGACCTTACCGCTGCAATCCGTGAACTGACCGAAAATTCATCGCGCGTTGTTCTCGCCGAGGTTCAGAAGAGACGATGACTCGCCGAGAAGTAAGCGAGGACAAATCATTCAGTGATTCTTCGCAACGGTGGCGGGTACGCTCACTCGCGCGTGGTGCTCATAACTAGTTGAGCGCGGCGCATTTGCGCAAAGACTACAGTCTCAATCAAGAAAAAAATGAAAGCACAGATTAGCGAAAGTAACGTGGTGGCATCGAGACTCTGGAAGTATCTTCTCGCTCAAGCGCCAAATACGCAAGCCTCAATCGAATTGTCCTACAAGCACGCGTTGTTCATCATGTATCTATACGCGATGAGAAACACTCGTGCGTTTAACGAAGCCATCACGCGACAAATATGGACTCGCGACACGCCAGGAGGGTCCCATGTAAAGTCGGATGAGTCTCTTAGAACGCACGACGTCTACTCCTGGCTAGTAAACGAACTCCCAGATTCCTACCCTGAACGTCTCGAACGTGCGTATCTCGCCACGCTCGACTGGTTGCGCAGACAAACGCGGCTCGGACCCAGATTTGAGCCATCCGCCAGAATCTGGTTAGCGAACCAAGCGCGAGTTTTGCGGGATTGGTTGGAGAATGTCAACGAACGACAGCTGCTCTACGCTTTCGACCAAGGCATTGCAAAGCTCGTACCCACCGATATTGATGTCGCGAGAGAAAGCTTCTCGGCCGAGCTAGCTGCTAGCTGTCTCCCTGAGAATACTCGGAATATATGCGACCTTCACGGAGCGACCGGCCACCTTGCTTTGGAAGTCTTTGAAAGCGTCGGCGCCTTTGGTAGTTGTCTGTTAGGGAAAGAAGTGTCCATTCCCGAGGCTGTCGATATGCGATTGAAGATGCTAGGTATTGACATTTCATACGTTAACACGACCATACCCGACGAATGGGGAACGGTGTCATGGCCGCTCAATGTCGATATGTTGCTCGTGAATCCTACGCCGCGCGGAGCGAGGCAGAGAGCCACGACTGACCCTTACGTTCACGAAGATAAGCTTGCGGCAGTCAACTGGGCGCACAGGCTCTGTCGGGGAACGCGCTTCCGATTCGCATTAGTGATTGTGCCGCAGATTGATGGAGTATCTCCGAAATGGAGCAGAGAAGTCAGAGAGGAACTGATTGAGACTGGTCGTGTCGCTGCAGTCGTTGATTTTCCGCGCGAAGCCTCTGATACGCGAAACTCCAAATTCTCGGCGTGGCTTTTGAAGGGAGACGAGGCCGTACCCGGGAATACGCGCCAGGATATTCTGTTCATCGATGCGCGAGCGCTTTCGCTCCTGACTCCAAATAAGCAGATGAAAGCGTCCGCCCGTTTCATTGGCACGATGCTCGCGGACCTCATTGGGGGACACGACGCATCATCCCGGGCTCTACTGCGCCTTGAGGGAGAGAACCCATTTCTCGCCGGAATTTTCTCGCGGGAATTCACGCCGGGCATGTTTGATTCCCCCGGGTTGTCTCGGCACGTCTCAGTCAAAGAAGTCAAAGAGAATGGCTATGTCTTGACCGCATCGACCTATGTTAGACCTGCTGTTGAAGGCACTTGGGTTCACGGCCTTGACAGGCGCGCATTGGATAGGTTGTTGCGCGGAGCCAATTCGTTTGGCAAACGAATGTACGTCATTGGAAACAATGGAGAAGGCAAGAGCATCCTGCTTCGCGATGTGGCGAAAATGTCTGTCGACAATAAGAGGCTCACTATCGCCGTAGCGGCAGGCTCGTCTGACAGATTTCCAAGAGAAGTACGAGGTGAGAACGCAACATTCTATAAATATCGTGGTGCGAAAACTAGCGCGCGAGGTGTCAACTCTATTCAGACAGCCGTAGACGCCGCCAGACTGATGCTGACCATTCATTCCGACTCAGAGAAGCTGAGTGTCTTCGAAGATATTGTTAGTCTCATTGGATTTTCGGCCGAGCAGTTCCTTATTCCTAAGAACGTGCAGCAAAACACGAACGTTAGCGATAGTGCCATCGGTGGCATTGCACGATTGGCGTCGCAATCGCACGACGACAGTCTCATTATTGACAATCTTCGTCAACATCCCGAGGAGCAGAGAAAATACAAACTTGGTCTGCGCCGTCAACATAACGGGGATGGAATCGTTCCTTTCGATGAACTCAGCTCGGGGGAGCAGCAGATAGTTATGCTCGTTGCCAAAATGGTGAAGGAGGCTGAAGTGGGCTGTCTGTTTCTGGTCGATGAGCCGGAAATCAGTTTACACGTAAGCTGGCAACGCGCGCTTCCTAAGCTTTTCCAACTAATTGCGCAGAGATTTAACGTTGATATTCTGGTCGCTACTCATTCACCGGTCGTTGTCGCGAGTGCTGACAATGAAGGGGACCACTGCTTCACTATCAAGAATCGTGCACTTAAAACGTTGGAGCGCATGAATCGGCGCTCGGTTGAAACCGCTCTTTTTGAGGGATTTCGCACTCATACCCCGAACAATCGCGAGGTGCACGAGAGATGCGCTTCGTTGGTTGCGGATTTCATCGACAAGGCAAATCAGCACACCGTCAATGACAACCCAGAAGAGGATGTCTTGCAACAACTTGAAGAGATGAAGCAAATAATTTCGGAACAGGGTAGGTTCGACCAAGAGGAAAGCGTTGCGTTTGATATGCGGCTCATCGAGAGAGCGCAAGCGGCAATTCAGGAGATTGTCAGGAACGCCTCATCAACTACCGCGGGCGACGCAGAATGAGCACAACTATGCGGTCAGTAAAACAGCTTGACGAGGAAGAGGCCGCTTTTCTTGCTCGCCCGCACAAGTACCAATATCTACAGGATGACGCACGAAAGATTTGGGCTGAGGCGCAAAAGGCCTCAGGAGCAAATCGCGAGGACCGGTGGGCACAGCTTGCACAGCAGACGGTTTTGAAGCCGGACCCCAATCCAAAAGGCGAGACGCGCCCGATTGGAGCGGAGATAATTGCGGCACTTCGACGACACCTTGCGAATCTCCAAGGGACGAGGTGCTGCTATTGTCGTCGGTGGCTTCAGAATATTGCCCATGCGCGGCCGGTAGAGCACATCCTGTCGCGGGACGATTACCCCCAGTTTTCGTTGCACTACCGGAATCTCGCGTTGGCATGCAGAGATTGCAATCAGCAGAAGACGAATAAAAACTGGACGACATTGGACAAGACGGCGGCGGCGTACCCCCTTCCAGCGGAAGCGGGAGACTACTTCCATCCGCGTCTTCCCGTTTTCGACGGCCACATTCGCTACGTCCGTGTGGAAACGAACGATGCAGCTATCGCCATATATCAAGGTCTGACAGCGCAAGGGCGTCAATTGTGTCGGGACCATTTGAAGAAAATATCGCAGGTGGACGCATTGTTCAAAAACAATCGACAGCTTTCTGGGGCAATCGAACGTTTGCAAGCGGCCGGCGATAACCCGGAAGAGGCGGAAATGGTAAAACTAAACGAGTTCGTTGGCGCACTTCATGAGGCAATCTACCGTATTGCGGGAGGCTGAGTGGTGAGGGGTACTCCACTGCGCGCCCGGCAGACAAACTGGCGACGACCGGTGCATTCGCGTTTTTTAATGACATGCTCCACCCCGCAAATCAGACACGGAAACGCGGCAGGCACCAGACG
Organism: Paraburkholderia kirstenboschensis; assembly: GCF_904848585.1. Classification (GTDB taxonomy): domain Bacteria; phylum Pseudomonadota; class Gammaproteobacteria; order Burkholderiales; family Burkholderiaceae; genus Paraburkholderia; species Paraburkholderia kirstenboschensis. The sequence continues at coordinate 600,024 of NZ_CAJHCR010000004.1, read as the reverse complement.
CAAGTGAGCGTCGTAGGCGAGCTTCGCGGCTTCACATCAGAAGGTCGCGTTCGAAAGCGAACGGTGACAAGGCAAAGGTAGCAGGCCCAACACCAATGCGTATCAGGTCATCTCTTTGCAATCAGGTTGGCGGCGCTGTCGGTCCAGACAGCACAGCGATGTGAACGGTCCACGCGTCCATTTTTCCAACGCCGGCATCATCCGCGTGGGACAGCAGGTAGAAGCCAGAGTCCAGCGGCCGGGGAAGCCTGATGACGTTCATCTTTGCAATTGGCCGGGAGTCCCGCCGCGCATTGCGCGACCGCTGCATACTGCGGTTGCGTTCGCGATACGCGGGATGCGCGGCTCGATATTCGCGCCAGTAGCTCGAGTGGTCCGCGCGCCATTTCGCCTGTGCGCGCGCCTGGTTGTCGCGATAGTCGCTGTCGTTACAGAGCCTGTTGCTCTGCCAGTCGCGTCGACGGGCCCGCTGGCACGCCTTCGCGGAGCAATATTGCTGACGGGGAACGTGCCGCAGCGGCACGAACGCGTTGCCACAGGCAAGACAAAGACGGGTCGATTTCATGGGCCCCTCCAGTTCGGATTGCAACGGGCGCAGCTGGGGCGTTTCGGTGTCTTCGCAAAGGGGCTACACTCAATTTCTACCCCCGCCCGGGAGCCAATATGTCGACAGACGGGAAAAGTTCGCCATCAATTGCCGACGCGGTGCTGCTCGCGCGCGTACGTATGGACGAGATGTTCACGCGTGTTGGGGCCAGTCTGCCTTCCGACGTTCGGCGCGAGCTCTCCGCCGGCGTGGAGGCAATACTCGTTGACGTTCTGAGCCGGCATCCCGCATGGCGGCATGATACCGACGACTTCCTGTCCATCGCCGAGGCGGCGACCCTGCTATTCGTGTCCCGCCCGCACGTCTCGAAGCTGCTGGAGCAAGGGAAACTGGAGTTCCATGATAAAAAGGGGGGCGACCGATTCGTCACGAAGGCATCGGTGCTGGAGTATTGGGCGACCCGCGAGGCTGCAATAGAGGCCTATAACGCATCGACGTCCGGCGAAGAATGACCTGGCCAGCGCGCGCTACGAATCACTTTGAGCCAGACACCGACACCGGAATCATCACATGCATGGTTCTCGCGATAGCCGCTGTCGTTACAGAGCCGGTTGTTCTGCGAGTCGCGTCGAAGGGTGCGCTGGCACGCCTTCGAGGAGCAATATCGCCGAGGGGGAACATGCAGCAGCGCCACGAACGCGTTGCCGCAGGCAAGACAAAGGCGGGTCGATTTCATGGGGCCCCTCCACGTCGGGTCGAGACGGGCGCGAGCGGCCGTCTTGACCCACCAGCGAAATCGCTGGCCTGAGGAGGGAGAGTGAAGGGTCGTCGGCGCACATCCAGCAGATTCCCATCACCCGCGAAAATCGCTAAAATCTCCTTACTTTAAGCGCAGTTTTTCGAAAACCGCGCGCGTGCGCGACCGCCGTCCGCTGACGGGAGAGCTCATTTCGGGGCCTTCAACCACACCGCATTTGACGTGGCCTTGGTCGGAATTTCTCGGCTTATGGGTGCGTTTTTCTTAGGTTATGCATCCGCCCCGGCTGGGAAGCCTTATCTGGCAAGGGCCAGTTTCTCGGGATATGCGACCATCTACAACCGCTGCTTAGATAAATGCATGACGTAAGAATAGAGGACCCGTAAGTTGAGAGACTTACGGGTCTTTTTTATGGTTCGGACTGTCCGCGCCCCGCGGCATCTCAGGGGCACGGCACAGATATCTCTGTTGCAGATTTTTACCGATCCATTTTCCTCCGCACCGGGGATTACGCACTAGAGCTGCCACCGAGTTTCATTCCGCCGATATCATATTTAAAGTATTCTCCCGCTTGCCGTCGCGACTGTGGCAATTGTCGCCCGTCTGTGTCGGCGCGTCTAATAATCTGAGAGCATGATATGAGCAGATACTGCGGGGACGACGACTCGAAATGGATCCTAGAGGCGGCCGCGCATTGGCGTGATGCCGCACTGCTGGGCGGCGGTTCCGTCCTCACGAGCAAGCAGCTTTGGACGTCGTCGGCACTGGAACTACTCGACGAGTACTTTGTAAGAAGGCCGGACCTTGGCGACGGTAAATACCTGGAAAAGCTGAAACAGCAGCTCTCCCCCGTTGAAGGCCCCGCGAAGCAACTGGTCGCGGAGATGATGTGGCTGCTGTACCTTTGCCCGAGCAGCCTGACCGCAGCCCACAAGCGCAAGACTATCGAAGCGATCTGGGACTGGTCGGGTGAGCCATCGCCCACCGATTCGCGCTGGCTGGATGATGACGTGCTCGCTGGTATCGGTAGTGCAGGCCCGGGCTTTAATCAGAATCAGTGGCGAGAACTCGTTTTCCTGATCAACTTTCTCCGCCGCTTTCGTGCGCTAAGCGCAGACGACCAAGTTGCGTTAACGGAAGACGGCTGGAAGTTCGATGAATGGCTGCGCCAGATTCAGGATTGGGAAGCGAGGCAGTTTCGTCACATGCTCCTCTTCCTACTATTTCCAGACGACTTCGAGCGCATCTTCGGGAAGAACGACCGCAAGACCATCGTTCGACACTACTCGAAGCGCGAGCGGCGCGAAGTCAATCGAATGGATGCGGTCCAACTCGATCGAGAACTGCATACCATCCGAAAACGCCTTGAGGTGGAGCGCGGAACGACGCAATTGGATTACTACGTACCTCCGTTAAAAGGTGAATGGCGTAGTGAAACGTTCGCCGCTGCAACGGAGGGCGTAACGGATGAGCACATCCTGCAAGCATTGAGTGAGATTGATCAAGAAGGCGTGTCGGAGGATGCAGAGTCTACTGGCTACGATCTCTTCTTCGAAGGCAAGCGCTATCCGCCCAAGTTAGTTGTGTCGCTGGCAGTCAAATACGCCACGGGTGAGCCACTAGATCGCGCTACATTTTCCGGAGGCGAAACGTCCTCAGCTTTTCGTCTATTGCGGCGTTTGGGTTTTGAGGTCGGTGCGAAAGATGACCCTGTCGGCGGTATTCCCGAACTGCTAGATCGTTTCCTGAAGCAAGCCAACAATGGAACGGAGCTTCAAACCCAAGGCTACCTCAAAGAGTATCGCGGCCTCAGGGTTCGCCTAAGCTTTGGCAAGGGCGGCATTGCTCGGACCCCGTGGATTGCCTTTCTCGGCGGAGAACAGTCAGTCACCGACGGCATCTATCCCTCGCTCTTGTTCTTCAGAGAGCAGCAACAACTCGTATTGTGTTATGGGGTAAGCGACGAGGAGACACCACGTCTGACTTGGGGCGAGCTTGGGGGAGTAGAGACCGTAAGAGACTGGTTCAAGGGGAGATTTGGGCGCACGCCGGAACGTTATGGATCATCCTTCGTCCGGGCCGCCTACGACGTCACGCAGCCTCTTCCCATGGCGGAGCTGCAACAAGATTTGGACGATGCTATCGACATCTACAATCGAGCGCTCAGCGCCGATGACGAGAATCCACAGTTAGAAACGGATGAGCCGCAACCGGTCCACACGCCTCTTCCTCTCCGAGCCGATCTTCGCGAAGCGGTCGAATCATTCGGCGCTGCTCTGCGCGCTAGTGGCGTGCAATTCGGAGTTCAGCATGATGAACTTGTTTCAGCCTTCGTCGCCAGTCTGGTTGCTAAGCCGCTAGTCATCCTTACGGGTTTGTCCGGCTCTGGTAAAACACAAATTGCTATACGTTTCGGCGAATGGCTGGGAAAGGATCGGCTACACGTCGCGGCCGTACGTCCAGACTGGACAGGCGCAGAGGTACTGTTCGGCTACGAAGATGCGCTCAAGCGGGAGCTCGACGGGCGACCTGCGTGGGCGGTTCCTGCTCCGCTGGAATTTATCTTGAAGGCCATCGCTGACCCACAGCATCCCTATTTGCTGTTGCTCGACGAAATGAACTTGGCGCACGTTGAGCGCTATTTCGCAGACGTACTGTCGGGCATGGAGTCCGGTCAACCATGCCTCCCGAACCTGCATAAGGGCGCAGATGGCTGTTGGCGACTGCGTGTTGGCGCGGAGCCGAGAGTCGCCTTCCCAAGAAACCTATGGATTGTTGGTACGGTCAACGTCGACGAGACGACATATATGTTTTCGCCGAAAGTACTTGATCGTGCTAACACTTTCGAGTTTCGCGTGAATTCGAACGATCTGTCGATTGAAGTCGCTAAGCCTCTGCCGTGTGAACCCGGAGATCAGGAACTGGTAAGAGGGCTTCTGAGCATCGCTAGAGACGATGGCTGGCATCGAGAGCACCCAAACGCGGCGGCCGACGAGCTCTCCGTCCGTCTGCGACAGCTGCATGAACTGCTGAGCCGATACAACCTCGAGTTTGGGCACCGATTGTTCTATGAAGCAATGCGATTTGCCTCACTCTCGGAAGAGGCAGGAATTGGAGGGCTGGGAGCGATCATGGACCGAATTGTCATCCAAAAGATATTGCCGAGATTGCATGGTTCGCGCCGACGTTTGGAGCTGCCTCTGCTGGCGCTTGCGCAGTTGGCCAGAGACCTACCCAACGCAGTCGCGAGCGACGACTTGCTGCCAACGGCAATGGTGGAGGAGGCACCGGAGCTGGGTGCAGCTCTCCCTGCTGCCTACGCCAAGACGATTCGAATGCTTCGAAGCTTGCGTGCCAATCAGTTCGCCAGCTTTACGGAATAATTCGTGCGTGCCGTTTCAGAAGCTTCCGTTCCTCTTCACGGCCCGGCCGGGGAGGTCGTCGCACGGCTGCGCATCGCGGTGTTGCCGCGGAAGGGGTCGTCTTCCGGCGCGACGCTTTGGTCTCCCGATAGTACAGCCGCATCGATTGACTTATCGAGCAGTGTCGAGCTGTTGGAAGGCATGGAGTATCGATATGCTTGGGAAGATATTCAACAAGACATCGACAGTCTGATTGCCGATCCCGAAGAGATCTTCCAAGCAGATACCTTCGAGGGAAAGACCGGACGTCTACGTCCTAGATTGTCAACAGGCACCATACGCGTCGTCCTACGCGCTGGCATCCGCACCTTGGGCGAGTTGGAGCTCGAGGTTCGATCCCGCAAGCTCTCGTACCCATCCGAATACCGCTGGATGCTGCGCGACATCGCGGAACAGATGACGGAGTTAGTGATGGAGCGGTTCGCGGTTAGCGAAGCACGCTTTGACCTCGACGACACACGCGATGCAGTTACCCTCTATCAGCGTTTCACCTTCCTGCGTGCTTTGTTTGAAAGCGAAAGGTTCCAAGGCGCGTTTCGCGAGATCATCCGCCGCCCACACACCGCGTGGAAAAGCTCGCACGAAATAGTGCGACCGGGCGCGGGGGTGCGGGCGGACTCGCACGTACTCCGGCAGTTTGCGAGGAGTGGATCGCGATCGGCTTGGCCGGGAGGGCCAATCGCATCCGTCCCGTCTCGCCTAGCGCGTACGCGGACCGAGGCAACTCGCGATACCGCGCCCAACCGCTTCGTTAAGTTTGCCTTGGAGTACTGGCGCCAGATGCTGGGGGATATCGATCGAGGACTTGCTGAGGCGCGGGCCACGCCCGCTACGACACGGGGGCGCAGAGAAATTGCAGCGGTGACGTCGCAGTTGGAAGAGTTACTTCATCAAGAACTGTTTGCTGAAGTTGGCTGGCTCTCACGATTTCCTGCCGACGACCAAGTCCTTCAAAAACGTGAAGGCTATCGAGACATTTTCAGAGCCTATGTAGAGACTGAGTTTGCGGCCCGTCTCTCCTGGCAGTCGTCACCTGAGGACTATGGCGCGGGGCAGCGCGATGTTGCAACGCTCTATGAGTATTGGGCATTCATTCAGCTTTCGCAGTTGGTGGCCTCGCTGGTTGGACAAACGTTTGATATGAGCCCACTGGTGCAGTCGCGGTCGAGTAGTCTTACAGTCGGCATCCGTACCGGAGTGGAGACCGTTCTATCCGGGGTCGTAGAACGCTTTGATCGGCGTATGAAGGTAGAGCTCTGCTTTAATCGGACTTATCGACGCAGCACGGCAAATAATTCCTCATGGACCAAGCCAATGCGTCCGGACTACTCATTGCTGGTCAGTCCAGGCGAGGGAGAGCCAGCAACCTTCGAACCAATCGCTGTTCATTTCGATGCCAAGTACCGAGTTGAATTCGTCAAAGAAGTTTTCGGTTTGGATGACGAGGAGGAGGGAGCAGGGACCTTGCAGGCGCCCGCAGGTGTGGAGCGCGGCCGTGCCTTGCGGGCAGACTTGCTCAAGATGCATGCCTACCGTGATGCGATCCGTCGGACGGCGGGCGCTTACGTGCTCTATCCCGGTGGTGACGCTGAAGAGGTTGGTCTCCGGTATCCGGAATACCACGAACTTTTACCCGGGTTAGGGGCCTTCGTGTTGCGGCCAACTGACACCGGAAACGCGTGCGGTGTGCCGGCGCTAAGGCAATTCATCAGCGAAGTGCTGGATCACGTGGCAACCCGCCTCACTATGCATGAGCGCGGCCGGCACTGGCTGGAGGATGCTTATGGTCAGCAAAAGCAAGACCGGCTAACTCGAGTGCTCGCACCACCGCTGCCAGATACAGGCGTGCTCTTGGGATTCGTGAAGAGCCGTGAGCACTGGAGTTGGATTAGGGCACGTAAGGCATATAACGTGAGAGCCGAGGGAAGGCGCGGCGGTGTTCATGCCGGTGCGGCACTTCTGCAGAGCCAACTGTTGCTCCTCTACTGTCCATCGACGGACGAGATCGAGCTCGCCCGTATTGTTTCTGATGCGGAAAGGGTTTCGACAACCAGCATGGCTGCAGCGGGCTATCCGAATCCGAATGGGGATTACTGGTGCGTGCAGTTACAGTGGCTGCAGCAAGCGCAGTGGATCGTTGGCCTCTCGTCTTCCTCAATTGACATGTATGTCCGTGGGCTAGGGCTGGTCTATGGCGAACCAGCTTGCGCCATATGGAGCAAGGTTCGCTCACTCACTCGCGCCGCGGAGTAGTGCGTTATCAGGATGGTAAGGACCATTTTGCCGCCATCGGGAAAATGGTCCTGCATAGCTGTAAGTTGCACGAGAGCTCAGCGCGCGGTGAGAGCTGTCAATTAGTGGCGAACGACAACGCAAATTCAAACCTAGAAATCGCGATTGCGCTGTGAGCGCGGTCGAATCTCAAGTTCTGTTATTTCAAGCGGGCGTGATAGTCAGCCTGCCTTGCTCTACTTCTACCCGAATCCTCCCGCTAATCTCAAACCCTGCCGCCTCCAGCCACCGCCCAGAAAGTCGAATCCAAGGCGCCGGCGGCAAATCGGGAAAGAATTCGATATGAGCCGGCGCATACGTTTTCATCGGCCGCGGGCGTCTTTGTGACGAAATGGTCAAGATGCGTTGGGTAACAGGCGCAACTGCTTTATGATTGGCGTCAGCCTTGATCAACTCCTATTAACGTAGGGTTGTTTTTGGTCAGCGGGTCGTTTGGGTGGCAGCCCATGCGTCCCGCGCTTCATCTCCTTCCTCGTTCTCCTTTGCTTGGTTCCGCGCTTTCGCGTCCTCTTCTACGCTACAAACGAGCCAATCAATCATGCTATATAAGCACAACGTATTTTGATTTTTTCTGACCATGTCGTTAGGTATCCGATGTATTTTCTCCCATTGTCAGAAGTTGTGCAACAACGTCGAAGCGGCACCTAAAGAGACCACCGAGCGCCCCTCCGACCTGCTCCACGCCTTCGCCTCCCCGTCCCTGACGCAAAACAACCGCGCCTTCCGCCTGCACTGGGGCTCGGCCCGGTCGAGCCTCGAGTAGGTGCTGATCGCGCATCGCATCGGCATCAGGGAGGGCCTGTGCTCAGGCATCGTGGGTCACGTGACGTGTCTGTCGACGCGCGCGGACTTGCCGCTCAATGCGTTCATCGGCTTGCCGCTGTCGGTGCAAATGGTCACCCATCGTGGCGCCTTGCACCCGATCTGCGCGATCGTCACCGACGCGCGCGCGGGCCAGTCGGGCGGGTCGCTGGCGACCTACCAGTTGACCCTGCGCGATGCGTTATCGGTGCTGGAGGGGCGGACCAATACGCGCATCTGCCGCACGCTGAGTGTGCCCGATGTGATCGAGAAGCTGCTGGGCGAATGGCAGAAAAAGAGTCCGGCGCTCGCGCGCGCGTTCGATTTCGACCTGTCGTCGCTGGATCGCGCGAACTTTCCGGTGCGCGAGACGCCGTTGCAGTTTCACGAGTCGGACTGGGATTTCATCCGGCGACTGTGCCGTCGCGTGTGGCTGCGTGGTTCACGGCGGCGGGCAAGCGGGGCGCGGTCCCATCGGCCGACGACGCCGGTGAATCGCCGGTGCACACGCGGGTGCTCGGACCGCCCGATGAAACTGCCACAGTCGTCGGCCGGTAACGCGTGGCGCTGCATGGGCAGCATACCGGGTGGGGCTGCACATTAATAGGCAGTATGTCTGCCCAGCCATCGATCGAAAGATGAGTGCGTTGCAAAGCCATTGCAAATCGCCACAGTGATTCATACTCGGTTTCATTGGCATGCAGCTCTACCAACGACAGGCAGGACGTCATTACGAAGCTCGGGCTGCCATCGATGCCGTCGGTCAACTAAACTTTGACCTTAGAGTTCAGTGAATAAAGGCAGCAAATCCTGATCGACCAATCGCTCTTCAATAGCATTGGCGACCTTTACATGTTCCCGATTTGAAGCAGAGAAAGGCTCATCGACAACGCTGACGATGAGGGTGCCTATCCGCTGCTTACCATCCGAGACCGGAATCAGGTCGCGAGCCTCTGGCACTTGTTGCGCGGTGAGAACTCTCGGCAAATAAAGCATCCAACCGGCGCCGGGCCGTTTTTCGAAGACCTGCTGCCGCGAAAAATACTTGAATGGCCCGACCTGAACGCTCGACGCGGACCAGATGCGCGCCGCTTCCGAAACAACGTCCGTCACCAGTGTTGCGTGCTGAAATCCGACAATGCCTTTCATCTGGAAGGTCACCGAGCACACACTATCAATGCCTTGGGAGTCAGAAAAAGCAACGCCACCGTCTCCCTCTAAGCCATTCCATACCCCGAGCGACCAGACGCTAGTGCCGTTGGATAGAGCGGAACTCTTCGCCATGGTAATCGCCGCGCTGGTCGGTCCCTTGGCATCGAAAGCAGCGTTTAACCGAGACGCTTTTTCGGAATCCGCAGCTGGATACCATTTGTCGACGGGTAAGCCGGCTCGCGTCAGGACGTTCGCAAACTGCCAAAGTCGGTTGTATTCCGACTCGATGGTCGGCAATTGCGGGTCAGCTACGCGATAGGTGACATCAATGTTCAAATGAAAGCCCATTCGACAGAGGCTTCCCAAGTCCGCAAATGGTCTCGCTTAAAGTTCCGTATACAGCGGAAGCAGATCCTGATCGACAAGTCTCTTTTCGATAGCGTTCGCGACGGCCACGTGTTCCTTGTTCGTCGCAGAGAACGGCTCATCAATCACACTGACAATGATGGTGCCCCTCTGCCGCTTGCCGTCCATCACAGGAATAAGATCACGCGCCTCCGGAATTTGCGCGGCGGTGAGGACGCGCGGCAAATAGAGCATCCATCCAGCGCCCGGGCGCTTTTCAAAAACTCTGTATTCCGATGAATATCGGAACGATCCGACTTCAACACTCAGCGCCGGCCAGATATGGGTCGCTTCAGTCACGATATCTGCCACGACATCACATTTTGCAAGAGACATGACACCTTTAGTCTGCAGGCTTAAGACGCACAAACCATTCACAGAGAGTTGGTCCGTGAAAGCCGCGCCCCCATTGCCCTCGATCCCGTTCCACGCGCCAAACGAGCGTACGTGCGGATACGCCTGCCTTTCGGCCTTTGCCATCGCTATGGCAGCTGTCGTCGGTCCGGTGGAATCGAAAGCCCGGTTGAGAAGTGACGCTTTCACGTTGTCCGCTGGCGGAAACCAGCCATCGATCGGAAAACCCGCGACTTGCAATGCGCTCGCAAATTGCCACAACCGGTGATACTCGGATTCGATCGTCGGCAATTCGGGCGCAGACAGACGGGAAGTCAATTCGAGGTTCAGACTGTAATTCATGATGTCGTCAATTCCAGTTCACAGAAGCGGGCGCAGCTCAGTTCGAATAAGTGGAGCGGCGAGCGTGAAAGCTCGCGTGAAATACCGGTAACTCAATCGCTGCATGAAATACCAGTGAAGCTGGGCGGGTGGATTGCCAACCACGATATCGTTCTGGGTAGACGCCTGGTCGACTATTTTTCGGACCCCGGATACTCTGAAAAAGAATTTCGGCTCCCCTGTCTCTGGATCAAAAAACTGATCATAATTCGCCTTGGCCTCTTCCAACTGACACAACGAAGCACGGAACCCATCGAAGTCGAGCCCGCTGAAATTCCACTCGGTATTCGGCGCGAAGCCCGTCACCTGCGCCTGATACGTGCGCGAGGTATCTGACATATTCCAGTTCCGCGTCACGAGGTTACCCGCGTCCGGTGGACACTTCTTGCACGCTTCGTCCGTCTTCGGCATGGTTCGCGCGACAGGTTGGGTCTTGCTCTTGTCTTGCGCCTGATCGCCGGGTAGCGACAGGATTCCCGCCACCGCGGTCCCGCCTAGCAAAGCGGGGAATGCTTCGGCGAGCAGCGCGCCCGCTCCTTCGACGAGCGGAATTGCCAACACAGCCATCAACGCTTCTCCCTATCCAGATCAATCAACTTCCGCCGGGTCACCGCCAGCAGATCCTCGAACCGCTCCTCGACCGGTCGTCCCGGCTTCGCGAGCCAGGCCGCGATCCCCGGCTTGCGATAAAACTCCGGAACGTCCGCCTCGATATAAAGGAACTCCACCAACTCTTTGTCCTGCCGAAACCCCATGCGCTTCGCGTCTCCATACGCCCGCACCAGGCGGTCGAGCAAGGTCGGATCGTTGGCATAGCGCGGGGCGTCGCGCACGATATCGTCACGAATCGTCGCGACAAAATTGCGTTCGTCGCTTGCGCACAAGGCGGCCCATTGGTCTGCGGTCAGTTCAAGCATGGTGAGAGACGTGAAAGCGTTTGCCTTCCGCAAGGCCGTGCCACTCGTCCACATCGCCGAAATAAGCGCGACGTCTTTCGGTGTCGAGCGCATTGAAGAGCGGCACGAAAACACGCGGATCCCAAAACCGGAGCAACGCAATCTTGCCATTGGGCAGTTTGCTGTTGAGCTTGCGTTGAAGTGTCCGCACGAGCGACTCGATATCCTGCGTGCTGAATAACCACATCACACCAGGCCGCGCTGTTTCCAGTTCATCGAGTGAAGCCACCACGTCGGCATCGGGTTGCGCGATGTCCACAAGCCATGGTCCAGCGGATGCCAATGGCTCATCTTCTGTGCCGGCGAAAAGCGTGTGCACAGTGCCCCAGCGGCGCCGCAAGCCGTGGCCGAAATGCTGTTCGTACTGAAGGCCATCGACCAGCGCATACGCACGCAGCCCCGGCGTATCCGCGCGCAAACGCTCCAGCCGTTCAGCGAGAGTCGCCGGGATCATGAGCGCACGACAGTGGAAGCGCCCGTTTCTGCGGCATGAGCGAGGCACTCGCGACACAACGTCGGCGCGACTGTGGACTCCGCCGCCGCGGCCGTCGTGCCCTCCATCGACGCAGGCACATTGCCGGTGGTCTCGGATTGCGCGGCGATCAACACCGCACCGCACGAGGTCTTGTCGCCATGAAAAGCGAGCGGCACGCCTTCCACGGTCATCGCCGGATTCTGCGATGTCACGATCGGAAACGTACCGTCGCATTTTGGGCAGTGGACGAGATCGCCGAGTCGGGCGGCGCGCCGACCGCTGTCGCCGACGGCGATGGTCGCCGAAGCGGAAACGATCTTGCCGCCGTGCGACGTGCTATCGCCTTCACATGCGATCGAAGTCATAAGTCGCCTGCCATCAATTTCGAATGTCGAATCACGTTCAAACTAGGTCCGTTTGCTGTGGCGCCCACCGCTGAAGTCGACGGTGCTGATGAAGAACACACCCACGGCGAAGAACGGTAAGCCGATCGCAAAGAGAATGGCCGGCAGTCCCCAGTGTTCCCAGAAACTATCGATCATCGCGCGGTCGGGCGTGTTCGCGTCGTAGAGAACATTAACCTCGTCACCACTTTCGAGATCGTTATGCGATGACGACGACCCCTGCGCAAAAGAGACCTCTTTCCCTGTCTCCGTCTTGAACACGACGATCGCCGAATACATATGCGCGCGCGGCTGATAAGGCCGTTGGGCCTCCTGTACTTCGACAACTCGCCCGGTCGTACGCTTATAACTCCCAATGATCTGCCGCTCGCGCATCGCGGAAGCGGCAGCCCCCAGCAGAAACCCAGCTCCGATCACAATCGGGATCAGGCAGACCAACAGATTCTGCCGACCGCGTTTGCGTCTCGCCTGCGAGTACGACAAAGGCGTGGCCTGTTTAACTTTCCCGCGCTCGATCACGAACATCACCGCGCCAATCGCCGAAAACACAACACTGAGCAACATCACCACGCCGATCGGAAACCAGCGCTGCCCAAAGTCGTCGATGATCGCCGAGTGTGCGGGGTCCGTCGGGTCGTAGAACACGCGCAGGGTTTGGCCGATGTCGTAAGCCGGCCGCGTCGACGACGTCTGGCCGGTGATCTGCTCCCGATCACCATGTGCGGTCGTGAAGACGATCACCGGCTGATACGAACGCCAGCTTCGGCCGCCTTGGTCGTAACTCACCACGGTCCCTTCGGCGACCGCCATGCGATGGGTGGTCATCAGCGAAGACACTAGCCAGAACAGCGAAAAAAGTAGGGCGCCGAGACTGAGCGTCAGGATGACGAGCGTGCTTCGACTATACGGCGACTGGACGACGGTTGAGTTCATCATTAGCGGGCGGTCGGAGCGTGCAGGCGTATCTCATTGTTGTCGGGGATCAGTCATTGCATAACCGGCTCGCTCCGGTTAAGTACGCAGCGAAAGCCCACGTCGGATTTCGCGCTGTCAGGCGCCACGCCGACCCGGTCGATCACGAGATGAATTCGACTATCGGTTGCATAACGAACGCTGCGGAGGGTACCCGTCGTGGGACCGTGCGGATTGCGCGATGGACTGTGACTGTAATAGTTCGCATCGAACCAGTCATAGGTCCACTCCTTGCCGTAGCCGAACACGTCCGACATGCCTAGTTTGTTGTCGCCGTAAGTCCCCACGGGTCGGCTGAATTCCGGCGCCGGGCTAGTTCCTTTGCCCTTCGCCGTGATCAGCTCGTCCATCTGGGTCACGTCATATTTGCCGTCAACGACCGGCACTTCCGTGCTCGGAATCACCCACTTCTCGCCACGTGAGCGCGCCGCGTATTCCCATTGCGCTTCCGTGGGGAGATCCAGCGGCAAGCCGGCGACATCGCCCGCCCATTTGCAGAAGTCGCGCGACTGCTGCCACGTCACGAACGCCGCGGGGAAGTCCGGAAAGCGATACTGCAGATCGAAGGCCTCGCGAATTCCAACCGGCGGCAAATGTTTGGCGCGTGTATAGAGATCGAAATCGGCGAACGTCACGCGATGTTTCAGGATCGAGTAACTATCGAGATCCACGTCGTGTGCTGGTCCGGCACCGTCATTGGCGGAGTAGGGGAGTTTTTCGGGAGAAGACTGAGGGCCGAAGTCGCCCATCACGAACTCCCCCCCCTTCACATAGAGGAGTTCCTTGCGAAGGCGGTCCTTCAAGGCGGCCAGTTCGTCGGCGTTGGGTGGCGGCAAGGTTTTGAAATAGTCCTGCAGGATGCGCACCGTGTCGTCGTACGGTTTTCCATGAGCCCAGCTCAACACGGCATTGATATGTTCCCATACGCTTTTGGGCGGCGATGGCGTCGTGATTTCGCGAATCAGGCGGGTCCTGTCGGCCGGCGCATTCGCGTCGATCTTGTCTGCAAGAGCGGCGCGTGACAGAAGTAGCACGGCCACGGCCGCCACTACTTTCAATGGCTTCACCGACACGCGGTAAGACAGATGACTCATGAAACGCAACTCCTCTTGTTCGTTATTTGAACTGCCACTGACTGTCAAGCTATCTGGGTATCAGTGCCCGCGGTGCGAGTCGGATCGAGCCATGCGACATTCGTTCCTTCCTGCATGGCATACCTGGGCGTGTCGTTGAATGCAAAGCGAAAGCCGGGGGCGGGTGCGTCGCGAGGCTGGCTCTCGAGCATCGCCAACTGATCCATGCCGATGAATCGACCGATCTCGGCACGCGCAAACTGCGCATCGCCCTGTTGACTGAAGTCAGGCGAGGTCGATTGATAAACATTCTTGACTTCGTTCTTCACCTGCGCGGCCGCGATGATACGGCTGATCGCCGACGCGGCTTCGAGGCGAAGATCTTCGAATTCATCGCCGATCGCCTTTAGTGCGTAAACCAGATAGCCCTTCACTTCCGCGAGACTGTTGAGCAACGCATCGTTCGCGTTGTGAATGGCCTCGATAAACTGCCTCGGCTTGGTTCGGACGAATTCCTGCAAGGCCGACATGAGTTCGCGCTCCTGCTGGCCGACGTAGTTGCCGATTTCACGGCCGGTGACGATGGCCAGCGTGCACATGGCACAGAACGTCTTGAACGCGGTGTCGGCAAAGTACTTGAGATTCCGGTCCCCGGCGTAAGCAATCTGCGTCTTGGCCCACCACACGAATTCGCCCATATAGACGACATCGACCACCGCTTCGATATCGCCTTTCAAGCCGACGCCGGCGCATAGTCCCGCTTTCATCAGGATGCGGAACTTGCCGTCGTATGTGATATGGAACGCGGCCTGCGCGCCCGCGCCGGCTTGTGCGCTGGCGCCGGGCTTGATGGACGCGAAGGCGGTCCATTTATCCCTTTTCTCCTCGGGGCGCCGCCACTGAAACGCGCCTTCGATCGATGCTTCGGCCTCGACGCCTACAAACGCCTTGAGGTCTCCCCCGGCGTCTGTTTTATCCTCGACCTTCGTGACGTCGACCTTGGCGGTCTTCATTTGCGCCAGGTCTCGCTTGGCACGCGTGCCTCGCACTTGCTGGGTCTTGCCGTCACGACCCAGCTTGAATTCAATGCCGCCCTCAGCAAGCAGACTGGCGCCGCACGAAGCGCCGGCCTTCAGCGTGGCGGCGAGACGAAAGAAGCCCAGATCGGTATCCGGCGTGTGGGCCCACGAGTATGCGCCGGAAGCCTCTTGCGTCGGCGCGGGAATCCAGAGTTGCAGGCCCGCTTTCGATGGCAGGAAGAACTTGGCCTGAAGATTGCCGTCGGCGAGGACCGCGCCAATTTCGCCTTTTCCTTTGGCAGACACGGCAATTTCGCCGCGCAGGTGCAATGCGTCGTCGAACGATTTGACTGTGCTCTCGACCTTCGCGCTCGCACCGGCTCCCGCGAAAAGCCGCAACATTTGCGCACCACCGGAAAACTCGCTCATCGCGTCGGGATCGTCCGGCGACTTGAAATTGGCGTTCTTATTGAACGCAGCCGTCATTTGCAATGTCCAGTCGCATCCTAACGGATCCGTCTTCCACTCGTGATACTTGGTCTTCTTCAACGCCGAGTTGAGCTTGTCATTCATCTTGTCGTGGTCGAGTTCGTACTTTCCGGTCGACGGGTCTTTCTTCAGAAATGACTTGAGCTGCGGCTTATCCGAATCCAGCTTGTAGCGGCGGAAATGATTCGCGACCTTCGACGAACGAACATAAGTCAAGCGTTGACCAACATAGGCTTCAGTGCCGGATTTGAATTTCTTGAGCGGCATGAGCTCCCATACGCCATCCTTATTGAATGCCGGCGTATCGGTCAATTCCTTGTGGACGGCCTGGGTTGCGGCTTCTTCCTTCTGTATCGCGGCCTTGAGGCTCGCTTCGAGTTGCGGCCGGAGGGCGACGTTGCCTTGCTGATCGAGCCAGTTGGCATGGGCCGCGCCAAGTTGCTGACGGGCTTCGATGAGGTCCTCGGACAATTTGCTCATCAACGCGATTTCGTTCGCGACGGGCTCGATCGATTCGACCGGACATTCGAAAAGCTCGGCCGTCTCGGGATAGAAGAAGTAAAGCGGTACCTGTTGCGCTTTGGCATCCGCAACGCTTCCCGTTTGGTCGTTGGTGCAACTCTGCCCCGCGACTTTCTGTTCGCTCATGGTCTCAACTCGCCCGTTATGTGGTTGTGTTCCTAGACCCAGTCGTCCTCATGGAACATCTTCAACTCCTGTTCCTTAGTACCGGTGAAGACCCGCACGGTTTTGCCCTCGGCGTCGGTAATGCCGCGGGCCAGCACCTGACCATCGCCGCTTTCAATGCGGTAAGGCGCGAGCGGCATCACGTTGCCGGTGGTCTCGTCCTTCAGGATGAATTGCTGGTCGTTGACCACACTCTTGGGCAATGCCGCGGGTTGCCCGTCGTAGCGCGTCGGGCCGGTGAACGAATGTTCGGAGCCTTTGATATCCACCTGGCCCGGCGCGTGAACCTGAATGTTTCCGCCGCTGATGCGGATATAGGCACCGCCCGACGTGAGCAGAATTTCTTTTTCCGCACTCAACTGGATGGCATCGGTGGAGGATGAAATCTTGATGCCTTTGCTCGCAAGCACGTCAATGCCGCCTGTCTGCGCCTGAATCTCGAGCTTGCCGCGCGCGGCGATCAGTTTCATGCCGAGCTTGTATGCGAACAGGCTGATCTTATCGACCGCATTTGCGACGAGGCTCTTGCCGATCGCAACATTGATATCGGTGTTCGCGGATATCGTCGCGTTCTCGCCCGCATGGATATGGACGCTCTCCGGCGTGGTGATTCCTACGCCTTTGGGTGAAGCGAGCAACAGCACGGGATCGCTGAAGCCGTTGGCTTGCCCAGTGCCGCCTGACGTCTCCTGTCCTTGCGCGGAGGAAGCCGGCAAGGCAGGCGAAGCGCTTCCGCCGTAGCTCGACTGGGTGGCATTTGTGAAGGTCTTCAGCGAGTCGATCGCTTGCATCTCGGCTGCACCGTGTTGTTGCGCAGTGTCCGCCGTTGCGCTCAACAACTGCTGACCTGCGGTCAACTGACCGCGCGCTTCGGTGGCGTCGAGTTGTTCACCGCTCGCGGCCGGACGGCCAAACGTGCTGATATAGAGACCTTTCTGCGAGCGGATCGCGCCGTATGCGTCGGTGGCAAGTTCGAAGCCGGTGCCGCGGAATGCGCCACGCGTGTTGTCGGTTTGCGAGACCAGATAGCCGAGATTTAACTGTGCTGCAGTTTGCGTGCTGTAAAGCTGCACGCGATTCTGGCCGGTGGAATCGTCGAGCACTAGCTGGTTATACCCCGAGCCTTTATGTTCCTTCGACTTATAGCCGGACAACTGGCCTTGGGTGTGCCACTGCGGCGAGCTTGCGGAGTTATAGACGCGGCCTGTGATGAGCGGCCGGTCAGGATCGCCGTCAATATACGTGATGATGACTTCCTGACCGATGCGCGGCACGAACACGCCGCCCCAGTTGCTGCCGGCATTCGGGTATGACACGCGCACCCAGCAGGATGCCTTTTCGTCGCCGCTATTGATCCGGTCCCAGTGCATGCGGATCTTCACGCGATTCAACGAGTCCGTAAAGACTTCTTCGCCCGGGGGACCGACAACCGTTGCGGTCTGCGTCGGCATGACGGGTTTGTGATGCTCCAACGGACTGCGAAAGGGAATGCTGCGCCGCTGAGCCTCAATGGTCGCCATGAAGAACCCCGTGCTGCCGTCGCCGCTCGGAATCAGCGCGGACGGCTGCGCAGGGCCGAAATTGGCGCGCGTAGTTTTGACCTTGGTCTGGAGACTATGCGGGAAATCGGCACCGCTGCGTGATACCGGCAGATTGTTCTCGATCACCCACTCCACTGCGAGCACGGCGAATTGCCGCTCCTGCTCGTTGCCGCCTGAATGATCCGGATGATCGACGAGTTCAAACCACTGCCCTGCATCGAGCCGCCGCACTGCGCCTACGCCATAGAAACGCTTTGCGCGCGACTCCCACTCTTCCATGCGGATCTTCGAAAGCGCGTCGCCACGGTCCTGCTCGCGATAAGTGTACGCACCGGAATATTCATAGACTTCCGCCTGCGAAGGCAATGAACCTTGATTGCCGACCGTCGGGATATTGGTGCCTTTTGCATATTGCGGCGATTTATAGTCGAATGTACTCGTGACAAGCGAGGTGCTTTGCAGCGTTCGGGTGCCGGACCATTGAACGAGCGCGTCGGTTTCGCTGTTTGTGCCCGCCCGATAGAACGCCACGCTTTGCGGTGAAGCAGGTTTGAACGAATCCAGATTGTCCGTCACCACCAACTTGTGCGACTGTCCGTCTTTGGCCTGTTCAAAATAGCTGTACCAGCCTTCAGCTTCCATCAAACGATTGACGAAATTCCAGTCGTCTTCGTACTGAACGCAGAATGACCGCGGCTGAAGCGGCTTATTCAGCGCAAAGCGAAAAGCGCCTTGGGCTTGAGGATGCTGATTGAATACGTTGGTAATAATTTCATCAACCGTCACGTCCTGCCAGATGCGCGCATCACGCCTGAAGCGCAGAAAATGCAACCAGCATGCAAATGCGATTTGATAGCTGGTCAGCCCGCCATCCGAGCCGAGCCGGCGAGCGGTGTGAACGAAGCCGTGCACTGGCCGATACGATTTGTCGGTTTGCTGGATCCATAGCGTAACGGGCTGCGCGATAAGCCGTTTGAGCTCGATGTTTTCGTCTGTAGACGCGACGTCGACGGTAAATGCGTAATCGCGACCTATGCGACTCGTTCCCACTGCCCGCTGGACGAGCAACGCATTTGCACCGATAGGTGTATCCAGTTTAAGCAAACGCTCATTCTGGAAGATTCCCGAACGAATTTGTTCGATCAGGTCAGCTGCGCCCATTTTTAGCACCCCGTCTTGTCACGTACTGTTTCCCGCCGCAGATTCTAAGTCTGATGATAGAGGATAGTAAACATTCTTTATTCGTTTCTGGTAAAGGCGGCGGCGACGAGAAATACGTCCCGATCAAATTGTTAAATTCCACAAATCGGAAATATTTTCCTTGACATCTGCGCGTTACGGTAATCGGCCCCAATGGGAAAAATGGGACTCGCGACAATGAGTTGCCTTAAAAACGAATCCCTTGCCGAGCGGAGAAACACAAGCCAGGGAGCAGAAGATAACCGCTCGACTTATAAGTGCTTACGGGTGGCACTTGCGATGCGACTTATGGAGTTGTGCTGGCTGGCAGTTGCGAACGCGATAGCCTACCGTGTGCGAATATGTACCGTCTCGCGTTCGCGCGCAGGAAAACAACGTCATCCGACCAACAAACATCATCGACATGTAGCCTGTCGCTCACCGATAAACCAGGGCGGATGGTTCCGAAAGTCATACATTGACACCGATGCGGGTTCGGAAAAACCGCCATTAAAGTTCCCACTAATGATTCGGTCGACAGGTTGACCCGTCACGGTGGAATCAGCGTGGTAAGCGTTGCGGGAGCCATAGCATTGATCACAATGCAAGCCGTTCAACGCAACTCAACGCAACGTTAAACGTGACGCCGTCTGTTTGCACCCGCCCACATTGAACATCGATAGCGCGCCGGCGAGAATTTGAACAACTGCGCGACCTGCTCCGGACGTCTGCGCCCAAGAATGCACAGCAGCGCATGCCCCAAGAACTAGAAAGATAGATTGAACAAACGAATTCCTCAATGGTCATGATGCCAATCGCATGCAATCCGACGTCCCCGCAATTTTGCGAGCCGGCGGGATCGCTAGTAGAGTGCTCGACTAGACGTGGAGACATTCAAAGTACGATGACCAACCCTAATGCGACGTTGATGATAAGGTATGTTGTTAGAGTTGGCGCTGGATGAATTCGCAGCGTTAGCGAACTGAAAATTGTTGCGAATGGGGAATCTTTGCCTCTCGACGGAGCCAAGCCATTCCATGCTGCCCGGATCAGGACGGTGTCCCTGCCCATCCGAGATATCGAAATAATGTTGTTTCAAGTATGACAGCCATTCATCCCTGCCGGGACTCGATTCGGTAGTTTCGCAATATTCGTATTAATGGCCAGCCATGCAGCTACGATAAACGCAAACGTAAAAGGTCTTCTTCATTGAAAATCGGTCTCTACAAGGATATTAACAGACCACCTGACATCGAGGAAGGTAATACCGAGACAGCCGACGAGGAAGACGCCGACAGCGACGAACGCCTTGCTCGGTTTCTACTTGTGGAAACACGTCCCGAACAGCCTGCGTTCCGAAAGGCAATGTTTGCTGCTTACGGTTGGTCAATGTGCCATCTCTGGTTGCGACATTCCGGAGGCGCTTGAAGCGGCGCACCTTCGTGGTCGCAAATGGCGCGAAGGCCATAACGCGGCTGAGGACGGTATCTTGCTTCGCCGCGACCTGCACATGTTATACGACCGAGAGCTTCTTGATTTTGGTGAAGGGGTGGCCCTTTTCAGCGACCGCAGCTAATTTTCCCGCTCTGGCTTACGTCGGAAGCAGACGCATCTTGTTCATAGGCGTCAGTCCGCGTTGGAGCTTGATAATTTTCCGCAACAAGTGATGTGGCGAACGGTGTATTGCCCAGATAAACCAGCATCCATTACCCGCACCACCGTCTCGCCCATCTAACCCCACGCACCGCCTCAGCCTGATCGTCCCCACACGATCCGCCCAAAAATCCTCCTCAACTTCG
Source organism: Paraburkholderia kirstenboschensis (assembly GCF_904848585.1). Taxonomy (GTDB): domain Bacteria; phylum Pseudomonadota; class Gammaproteobacteria; order Burkholderiales; family Burkholderiaceae; genus Paraburkholderia; species Paraburkholderia kirstenboschensis. The sequence goes on along the minus strand of NZ_CAJHCR010000004.1, from coordinate 579,319 downwards.
CCCCTCTCGCCGCATTCACCATCTCGACATGCGCTAGCCGCCCAGCCAGGTGCGAGCGGAAATCTGGATGCCCATCCCGGTTCTGCGACTCCACGCCCAACTTCGCACAATTTGTAAGAACCGCCTTTAAAGCATCGAACTCCGAGCGCGCAACATTCACATGCTGATTCACGACCACACTAGCAAGCTGCTGCCGTGCGCCGCGTTGCATCACGCGCGTCTTCCTCAAATTGACCGCGAACCCTTCCTCGATAGCAATCGCCGCCACCCGAATCGAGAGACGCGTCGCCATTCGCGCCAAATCGTCACCACCGGAAAACGCGAGATCGTCCGCATATCGCGTGTAACTTGCTCCCACAGACCGCGCCAAGCCGGCAAGCCGCATGTCCATCCGATAAGCGCATAAGTTCGCGAGCGCAGGCGAAGTCGGCGCCCCTTGCGGCAGATGCCGATTCCGATACCGTTGGCGCTCCTGCCAGTCGGTTTTTTCGCGCAGATCCGGCGCGAGTAAACGGCCACTCGGCACCCGATTGGTACACAGGCCCGTCAAAGACCGCGCAACGCCCTTCGGAAAACCCAAACTCCGCCAGACTGAGTAAACTCGCCCGGCATGTATGGATGCAAAAAAATCCGTGAGATCGAAGCGAATCACAACCGCTTTCCCCACATGAGGAGCGGCAAAGCTCACCGTGCTCCGACCGCGTCGAAAACCGTGCACCGCGTCGTGAGGAGGAATCTTGTCCAGCAGGCCGCGCAGCACTTTACGCTGCAAGCCCCGCAAACGCGACTTGGGAATCTCGATGATCCGGCATCGACCGTCACGCTTATCGGCCACCATGTACGAGTAGTGATGTAGTGGCGTGGCCGCCTGCTGCGCCGGGACGCGCCAGTGGTCGGCAAACCAGTCGAGCTCATCGGGTTCGACTTCCAGCCACGCAGCCAGCTCGGCAAGCGTCGCCAGTTGCGGCAACACCGCGTCTTGTAACCATGGCGGCGCGGGTCGCTGTGAAGGCGGGCGAATCAGAGTGCGAACGACGCGAGGCGGCGTCTCGCTTCTCCATGCGGAGACAAAGCCCGTCGTCTCCGCAACGACCTTTGATATCGCCGACGGATCGACGCTATCCCAACGCGCGGCAAAACGTTGCGCAACCCTGGACGCCAGACCTTTCATCCAGTCCGCTGGCTCCCCCAGCGCACACGTCATCCGCTCCACAATCGCAGCGGGTTCGGGCGGTCCCGCCAGCATGGCATTGGCTATCGCATTAGTGACGGTTTGCAGCGTGGATAACGACATGGGGCAAGAGAGCGGGGCGACCAGTCAACGCGTCTTGTGCTGCGTGAGCTGCATTGCGCAACGCGCAAATCAGGCTCATGCGACGAACTGCGGAGGTCATTCATATCCACGGGGTAACCCCGTAGTGCCCGGAACGTAAGCTGCCCGCACCTGAGCAAGCTTGACCAGCCGTCCCGCGACGGAAAGATATGCGATGCCGCCAAACCTTGTCAATGCCTTGGTACTCCGAAACAATCTTGCAACACACCGCCGCTTCCGAAATGCGGGAATTACCGCATGAGTCCGACAACGACTCCGCTGCTTCCGTAGTCACCGAGTGGCGTGCAAGTTATCCACACCCGCCTTTGGACAACTCGTGTAAAAGCATCCTCACACCTTGTGAGCGAAACCTTGATAAATACCGCAGGCAGCGAGACCTGCCAAAACTTCTCCCTGGCTCCCAGGCGCTGTTCACGTTTACCGCGCAGGGTTATGGACTCGGCAAGCCCTTGATCCATAAACGAGGTTCGAGGTTATCCACAGCCAGGTGCACTGCTTGTTAACTATTACTACGTATACATATACAAGGACTATAAAAACCAGAGAGGCATCCGCCAAGCCCGCTGCGCAAACATGCACGCAGGTAACGAAGGTCACGGAAGGCGATCAAACCAGCGGCAAACAGATCTCCGTAAGCAACTCGGTAGGCGCGGTCTCCTTGGGACTATTCAAATACTCCTCGAACACGGGCGCATCGGCGGCTTCACGCCCTGACTGCACAAGCCACGTCCCGTATAGCCACTCATAAGCCGCACGCATATCGCTGTACGGGCCTTTGTGCCGCAACACTGCATATTCGCCGCCGCGCACCTGCGCGACCGACACAGGCGGACTCGCCGTCACCGCCATCCGAACCGGACGAGGCAACAGCACCCCGGCCTTCGAACGCAGCTCGTCCTGCTCCACGACGCCCGGATCGTCGTAGTAAATGCCGATCATGCGCATATCCGCCGCGAGCAGATTGTGTCTGGCCAGCCAGCCGAACAGCGCATCGAACGCTTTGCCGATTTGCATATACGGCCCGACATGATCGACCGACAAAATCTCCATCGGCTCGACTTGACGGATCACCACTTCATGCATCGTCATTTGCGTGTCTCCTGAGAGCGCCGGCCGAAACCGGCTATGCGTGCCTTCGTTGCGATATTGCGCGGGCGGCACGCCGAATGTCGCGCGAAACGTGCGGGAAAAGGATTGCAGGCTGCTATATCCGGAGCGCGAAGCGATTTCTGTGATCGGCATCGTTCCATTCGCCAGATAGCCGGCCGCGCGATGCAGGCGTAAGCGTCGAACGGTCGTAGCCACCGTTTCGCCATACATCGCCTGATAAATCCGGTGCCAGTGATACGGCGACAAGCACGCGATTTCCGCAAGTCGATCGATGTCCAACGGCTCGTCGAGATGATCGTAGATATGGTCGAGCACGCGGCCAAGCCGTGTTTCGTAGCGGGCGCGATTAGCTGATTCGTTCATGTTATTGCCGGCGTACAGGTCGTCAATGGGGTGCAAGCAGAGGAATTGAAACGAAAGTACCACGCACTCGTTTACCAAATCCTGCGAATCTGAAGCGCATTTTCACGCTCAACGAGTTAAGCGCCCGTTGACATACGCCGCGCAAAACTTTGCCGAATTTCGATAACACCTCGAATAATGGCTCACTACCATCGGCGAAAGCCTGCCCGCCCACGCACCGCAAAGCCTTGCGGCATCGAGCAAGCGGCAAACTCACGGAGCGCCCGATGAAATCAGAATCCAACGGTCAGCACGTCGGTAAAGTCACGCATCACGAGTTGAAGCAGACGCTCGGCACGTGGCAGCTATGGGGGATCGCGGTTGGACTCGTGATCTCCGGCGAATATTTTGGCTGGAGCTATGGATGGGCGAGCGCGGGTACGCTCGGCTTCGTCATCACGGCGATTTTTATTGCCGCGATGTACACGACCTTCATCTTCAGCTTCACCGAACTCACCACGTCGATTCCACACGCGGGCGGCCCGTTCGCTTATGCGCGTCACGCGTTCGGTCCGACTGGCGGCTATCTGGCCGGCGCGGCGACGCTCGTCGAATTCGTGTTCGCGCCACCGGCCATTGCGCTCGCAATCGGCGCTTATCTGCACGTGCAGTTTCCAGGCCTCGAGCCGAAACACGCGGCGATGGGCGCGTATCTCGTCTTCATGGCGTTGAATATCGTTGGCGTGCAGATCGCGGCGGCGTTCGAGTTGTGCGTGACGTTGCTCGCGATTTTCGAACTGCTTGTCTTCATGGGCGTCGTATCGCCCGGCTTCCAGTGGTCTAACTTCACGAAAGGCGGCTGGGCCGGCGCGGATACCTTCAGCATGGGCTCGTTCAACGGCATGTTCGCGGCCATCCCGTTCGCGATCTGGTTCTTCCTCGCAATCGAAGGCGTTGCAATGGCCGCGGAAGAAGCGAAAAACCCGAAGCGCTCAATCCCGATTGCCTACGTCGCCGGCATCCTGACGCTCGTGGTGCTGGCCATCGGTGTGATGGTGTTCGCAGGCGCGGCCGGCGACTGGACCAAGCTATCGAACATCAACGATCCGTTGCCTCAAGCGATGAAGTTCATCGTCGGCGAAAATAGCGGCTGGATGCATATGCTCGTGTGGCTCGGCCTGTTCGGTCTGGTCGCGTCGTTTCACGGCATCATCCTCGGCTATTCGCGGCAGATTTTCGCGCTGGCACGCGCGGGGTATCTGCCGGAGTGGCTTTCCAAAGTGCATCCGCGCTTCAAGACGCCGCATCGCGCGATTCTGGCTGGCGGTGTGATCGGCATCGCAGCGATCTACAGTGACGAGCTGATCCAGTTCGGCGGCCAGACACTCACGGCGAACATCGTGACGATGTCCGTGTTTGGCGCTATCGTGATGTATATCATCAGTATGTTGTCGCTATTCAAGCTGCGCCGCACGGAGCCGAACATGGAGCGTCCGTTCCGCGCGCCGCTGTTTCCGCTGTTCCCCGCGTTCGCGCTGGTGGCCGCGGTGATCTGTCTGGCGACCATGGTGTACTTCAACTTTCTGGTGGCAGTGGTGTTCGCAATCTTCCTCGCGCTAGGCTACGTCTATTTTCTGTTGACGCGCCATCAACGCGAGGCCGCGCCGGCGGACGCGTTGCTCGAAGAATGACGGACGAAGCCGCTGCCCGTGTAGCGGCGCTGGAGTCGTAAAAATGAGCTATACGGAGACAATCGGCAGCCGTACCTATCGCTTTGCCGATCTGAAGACACTCATGGCGAAGGCGAGCCCGCAACGCTCGGGCGATCAACTCGCAGGCGTCGCGGCGGCGAGCGAAGAGGAGCGCGTGGCCGCAAAGATGGCCCTCGCCCAGGTGCCGCTACGCACGTTCCTCAACGAAGCGCTGATTCCGTATGAAAGCGACGAAGTGACGCGTCTCGTCATCGACGATCATTCGCCGCAATCGTTCGCCGAGATTTCGCATCTGACGGTCGGCGACTTTCGCAACTGGCTCTTGAGCACCACGACGAATGCCGATGCGCTCACGCGCATCGCCGCCGGCCTCACGCCCGAAATGGTCGCGGCTGTATCAAAGCTCATGCGCAATCAGGATCTGATCGCAGCGGCGCGCAAGCGTCCGGTGATCACGCGCTTTCGCAACACGGTCGGTTTGCCGGGGCACATGTCGGTGCGTTTGCAACCTAATCATCCAACGGATGACGTCAAGGGCATCGCGGCCTCGATGCTCGACGGCCTCATGTACGGCTGTGGTGACGCGATGATCGGCATCAATCCGGCCAGCGACAATCTTGCCGCGATCACCAGACTGCTGCTGATGGTCGATGAATTCCGGCAGCGCTATCAGGTGCCGACACAATCGTGCGTGCTGACGCACGTCACCAACACGATCGCCGCAATCGAAAAAGGGGCGCCGGTGGACCTTGTGTTTCAGTCGATTGCAGGCACGGAGAAAGCGAACGCTGGTTTCGGAATCTCTCTCTCGCTGCTGCAGGAAGCGTATGAAGCTGGGCTATCGCTCAAGCGCGGCACGGTGGGCAACAACCTGATGTACTTTGAAACGGGGCAGGGCAGCGCGTTGTCGGCGGATGCGCATTTCGGCGTCGATCAACAGACTTGCGAAGTGCGCGCCTATGCGGTCGCGCGTAAGTTCAATCCGTTTCTCGTGAATACCGTGGTGGGTTTTATCGGCCCCGAGTATCTGTACGACGGCAAGCAGATCACGCGCGCGGGTCTCGAAGATCACTTCTGCGGCAAGCTGCTGGGCGTCCCGATGGGTTGCGACATCTGCTACACGAATCATGCGGAAGCCGACCAGGACGACATGGACAACCTGCTCACGTTGCTAGGCGTGGCGGGCATCAACTTCATCATGGGCATTCCGGGCGCAGACGATGTGATGCTCAACTATCAGAGCACGTCTTTCCACGATGCGCTCTATGTGCGCGATGTTCTCGGCTTGCGCCGCGCACCGGAGTTCGAAGAATGGCTCGAGTCGATGCAGATCGCCGACGCGCGCGGCGCATTGCTGAGCGCGTCGACACAGCAACCGCTGCTGGAAGGCGTGCGCGACTGGATGGGTATCGAATGAGCGACTTTGTCGACAAGAACCCGTGGAACGCGCTGCGCCAGTTCACCAACGCGCGCATTGCATTGGGCCGAGCGGGCAACAGCCTGCCGACTGCGCCGTTACTCGCGTTCAATCTTTCGCATGCGCAAGCGCGCGACGCCGTGCATCATCCGCTCGATACCGACGCATTGCACGAGCAACTGCGTGCGCAGAACTTCAGAACACTGGATGTGCACAGCGCCGCGCCCGATCGCGAACACTACTTGCGGCGTCCCGACCTTGGACGACGCTTATCCGAAGAGAGTCGCGCAGCGCTCGCGCAATTACCCGACGAATCGCCCGATGTAGCGTTCGTGATCGGCGACGGTTTGTCGGCCTTTGCCGCGTCGAAGCAAGCCATTCCGTTGCTGCACGCAGTCACTCCGCTGCTCGTGGATTGGACGATCGGTCCAGTCGTCGTCGCGCGGCAGGCACGCGTTGCACTCGGCGACGAGATCGGCGAATTGCTGAATGCGAAGATCGTCGTGATGCTGATCGGCGAGCGGCCGGGTCTCAGCTCGCCCGATAGTCTCGGCATCTATATTACCTACGCGCCGAAAGTGGGCTGCAGCGACGCACAACGCAATTGCATTTCAAACGTGCGTCCTGAAGGACTCGACTATCCGTTAGCGGCGCACAAACTGCATTATCTGCTTACCCATGCACGGCGCCTCGGTCTCACCGGCGTGGGCCTGAAAGACGATAGCGACACATCGCTGCCTGGCACGCCGGCAGCGCCTGCCATCAGCGCAGAGCCAAATGCAAGCGCAAAGCCGAACTCAAATCCAGGCTAACTCACGCATCGGCCCGCTGGACCGGATGCGCTTTGAGCCATGCATTCTCGTCGTCGTCGAACAAACGGGAACGCGTTAGAAAACGCAGACCACTAGGCCGTTCCAGCGAAAACATGCCGCCGTTGCCCGGCACCACGTCGATAACCAACTGCGTGTGCTGCCAGTACTCGAACTGCGAATCGCTCATGTAAAACGGCACGCCTGCCAGGGTGCCGAGCTTCACGTCGGACGAGCCGACCATGAATTCGCTCCGGGGAAACAGCATTGGTGCGCTGCCGTCGCAGCATCCGCCGGATTGATGAAACAGCACCTCGCCATGTTCCGCGCGCAACGTGTCGATCAACTCCGTAGCGGCAGGAGTCGCAATCACGCGCGCTACTTCTTTTATGTCGGCCATTGTGCCCTCGCTGAAACACAGCGAGCCGCACAATGCGGCCCGCTCTGCAATTAACGCTACGCCGCTAACGCTTAGAAGAAGCCGAGCGGTTTCTCGCTATAGCTGACGAGAAGGTTCTTGGTTTGCTGGTAGTGGTCGAGCATCATCTTGTGATTTTCCCGGCCGATGCCCGACTGCTTGTAGCCGCCAAACGCTGCATGCGCCGGATACGCGTGATAGCAATTGGTCCACACGCGGCCCGCCTGGATCTGCCGGCCGAAGCGATAAGCGCGCGTGCCGTCGCGAGTCCACACGCCGGCGCCCAAACCGTAGAGCGTATCGTTGGCGATCTCGAGCGCTTCGTCTTCGGTCTTGAACGTGGTCACTGACACAACCGGCCCAAAGATCTCTTCCTGGAAGATGCGCATTTTGTTGTGGCCGCGAAACACGGTCGGCTTTACGTAATAGCCTTTGCTCAACTCACCGCTCAACGTGTTGCGCTCGCCGCCAATCAGACACTCGGCGCCCTCCTGCTTGCCAAGGTCGACATACGACAGGATCTTCTCCAACTGTTCCTGCGAAGCCTGCGCACCGATCATCGTCCTCGTGTCGAGCGGGTGACCTTGCGTGATGGCCGCGACGCGCTTCAATGCTCGCTCCATGAAACGGTCGTAGATCTTTTCGTCGATTAGCACACGCGACGGGCACGTACATACTTCGCCCTGATTCAGCGCAAACATCCCGAAGCCTTCGAGTGCCTTGTCGAAGTAGCTGTCGTCCTGATTCATCACGTCGGCGAAAAAGATGTTGGGACTCTTGCCGCCGAGTTCGAGCGTGACAGGAATGATGTTCTGACTCGCGTATTGCATGATGAGGCGGCCGGTCGTGGTCTCACCGGTAAACGCGATTTTCGCGATGCGCTTGCTCGATGCCAGCGGCTTGCCCGCTTCAAGCCCGAAGCCGTTCACCACATTCAGCACGCCGGCAGGCAGCAGATCCTGAATCAGCTCCACGAGTACGAGAATCGACGCAGGCGTTTGCTCCGCCGGCTTAAGCACGACACAGTTGCCGGCCGCGAGCGCGGGCGCAAGCTTCCACACGGCCATCAGGATCGGGAAATTCCACGGGATGATCTGGCCCACCACGCCGAGCGGTTCGTGGAAGTGATATGCAACGGTGTCGTCGTCGATCTCGGAGATCGAGCCTTCCTGAGCGCGCACTGCGCCGGCGAAATAGCGGAAATGGTCGATGGCAAGCGGAATATCGGCGGCCATCGTTTCGCGCAGCGGCTTGCCGTTGTCGATCGTTTCAGCAACTGCGAGACGCTGCAGGTTCGCTTCCATCCGGTCGGCTATGCGGTTCAAAATGTTCGCGCGATCGGTCGTCGAGGTTTTGCCCCACGCTGCTTTAGCACGGTGCGCCGCGTCGAGCGCGAGTTCGACATCCGCTTCACGCGAACGTGGGATCGAGGTGAACGGCTCGCCTGTGATCGGCGATACGTTGTCGAAGTACTCGCCCCCCGCGGGCTTTACCCATTCGCCGCCGATAAAGTTCGCATATTGCTTCTTGAAGGGGAATTCGGTCGTCAGAAACTGCATCTCCGCGTGATTCATCTGTGTGCTCCTCACATGTCTGAATGGGCAATAGCCGGCGCGATGTTACGCTCGGTTGCAATCCGTTGAAGCCGGCCGCGTCACCGTAGAGCCAGATCTATGCCAATGCACCTGGCTGGTGAGTCATGCACGCACGGCAGGCACCGGCGCACCGGGGCGCGTGTTTTTACTTCGAATCGAAGGCGGCGTGGCGCGTCGTTTCGGATCAATGCGGTTGTTGCTGTTCACGAATTGAACAGCGGCGCGGCGCGTGCGGAGGCAATCAGTGCGGTAAGCAGGCGCGCGCGATCGGCATGGGACTTGCCTTGTTTTTTCTCTTCGATACTCCATCGCGCGGATTCGCCATGACGATCGGAACCCTCAACAGCAACGCGGCGAGCGCTGTGTGCACAAGCTCCACGCTCGCGCCGCAGCCAAGCTTCTGCGTGCAGACGCATGTCGCTCACGACGCAGACGAACAGGCGCGCAATCTTCACGGCTGGCACCAGACCTACGATCAGTTGACGGCGGGAAGCTTTGTCGGCGGCTTGACGGAGTTGTGCCTCGATTACATGCAGGTGTTTGTCGAAACGACGAGCCACACCTTGAGGCAAACGTGCGAAGTGCAGAAGGACGCGTACTGGTTCGGCATTCCGACGTGCCGCGCGGGCTCGGGCCGCATCGACGCGCAAGTCATCGGTGGCGACGCGCTCGCCTTTCGTCCGGGTGGCATCGAGTTCGAACTGCTGACGTCGGCGGGCTACGAGATTTTCGGCGTGGTCGTGAAAGGAGAGGTGTTGCGTCGCTACGCAGCGGAAGTGGAGCGCGCGAGTCTTATGGAGCCATTGCCGGACACCGAGGTCGTGACGGTCGGCATGGCCCGCAAGGAGCGTGTGTGTGCTTTGCTGCGTGAACTTCTAGAGCACGGCGCGGCGAGCGCTGCGCCGTTGTCGTCGACCGCGCGCGAGAACTTGCAGGCGTCGGTGCTGGCGTCGCTGTTCGACGCTGGCGCATTGCCCGCTTCTTCTGAACCGATGGCAATGCCGGCGCGCGCGCGCCGTCAGTCGATCGTCTCTGAAGCGCGCGATTATGTGCTCGCCAATCGCGATCGCGCGGTCGGTGTGCCGGAGCTTTGCGAACGTCTGCATGTGAGCCGGCGCACGCTGCAATACTGCTTTCAGGATGTGCTCGGCATGGCGCCGGCAACGTATGTGCGGGCGATCCGCCTGAACGGCGCGCGCCGCGATCTGTGCAACGCATCGCGCGACTCCCGCTCGGTGCAGGACGTGGCGGCCGCTTGGGGCTTCTGGCATATGAGCCAGTTTGCAACCGATTACCGTAAGCTCTTCGGCATGCGGCCCTCGGATACCTTGAAGGCCACGATTGGCGTCAAATCCGTCACGAGCAGCCGCTTATCTGCGCACTAGTTGCCTCATTGCGTGACGCGTTGCGCTTTCTATTTGCGCAGCAAGCGCAAGCCGTTGGCCACTACCAGCAAGCTCGCGCCAACATCGGCGAAGACAGCCATCCACATGGTGCCGAGACCCATCACGGTCAACACCAGGAACACGCTCTTGATGCCGAGCGCGAGCGCGATGTTTTGCACCAGCACGGCATGCGTCGCTTTCGAGAGGCGGATGAAGAGCGGGATCTTGCGCAAGTCGTCGTCCATCAACGCGACGTCGGCAGTTTCAATGGCCGTGCCGGTTCCCATCGCGCCCATCGCGAAGCCGATGTCGGCGCGTGCAAGCGCGGGCGCGTCGTTGATGCCGTCGCCCACCATGCCTATCTTCGCGCCCTCGGCCGACCACTGCGCGATGGCGTCCAGCTTGTCTTGCGGCAACTGATTGCCGCGCGCTTCGTCGATACCCACTTGCTGTGCGATTGCGGCAGCCGTATGCGGATTGTCGCCGGTGAGCATGGCCGTGGCGACGCCCACGCGGTGCAATTCGGCGATAGCGGTGGAACTCGTCTCCTTCACCGTATCCGCGACGGCGAACAGCGCGAGGACGCGCCGGGCGTCGCTTAACACGACCACTGTCTTGCCTTGCCGTTCGAGTGCGTCGAGCCGCGCTTCGAGTGACGGCGAGCATCGCCCGAGTTCTTCAGCGAGCCGATGATTGCCCAGCCAGTACGTCAAGCCGTTTATCTCGCCGCGCACGCCGCGTCCCGCGAGCGCTTCGAACGAATCGACAGTGACGTTGCCCACACCGTCGTTCTTTGCTGCCGCCGCAATTGCCATTGACACAGGATGATCCGAGCGCGCCGCAAGACTCGCGGCAAGCGTCCGGCACCGCGCGGTGTGGGCGTCGGCATGGGCATCGGCATCGGCATCGGCATCGCCGAGCATCGCAAAATCGGTTTGCACCGGTTTGCCGTGCGTGATCGTGCCGGTTTTATCGAACGCCAGGCGGCTCAGCTTGCGGCCTTGTTCCAGGAAAGCGCCGCCCTTGATGAGAATGCCCTTGCGCGCGGCTGCGGCAAGACCGCTGACGATAGTCACCGGCGTCGAAATCACGAGCGCGCACGGACACGCGATCACCAGCATCACCAGCGCCTTGTAGATCCACGCTTGCCACATCCCGCCGAAGAAGAGCGGCGGCACGAGTGCCACCGCGAGCGCAACGGCGAACACGAGCGGCGTGTAGAAGCGCGCGAACTGGTCGACGAAACGTTGTGTGGGCGCTTTGGTGCCTTGCGCTTCCTCGACGGCGTGAATGATGCGCGCAAGCGTCGTGTTGCTGGCCACCGCCGTCACGCGGTAGTCGAACGAGCCGGTCTGGTTGACGGTGCCTGCGAACACGGCATCGCCGACGGCCTTGTCGACCGGCAGACTTTCTCCCGTGATGGGCGCCTGGTCCACGCTCGAACGCCCTGCGACGAGCTCTCCGTCGAGTGCAATCCGCTCGCCCGGCCTCACGCGAACCAGCGCGCCGACCGCGATCGCGTTGAGATCTATAAGCCGCCAGGTGCCGTCGGGCTGCTGCACGCTCGCCTGTTCGGGCGTGAGTTGCATCAGCCCCTGGATTGCACTGCGGGCGCGGTCGAGCGACTTTGCTTCGATCAGTTCGGCGATGGTGAAGAGCACCATCACCATCGCCGCTTCGGGCCATTGACGCAGGATCAACGCACCGGTCACCGCAATGCTCATCAGCGCGTTGATGTTCAGGTTTCCGTGGCGAATGGCGAGCCAGCCCTTGCGGTACGTTGTCAGGCCGCAGGAAGCGATCGCGATGATCGCGAGACCCGCTGCCATCCAGACGGGTGCGCCGAGCCAGCCTGCAGCCTCTGAGGCTCCCGCAGCAACGCCGGCGAAAGCAAGCGGCCACCAAGGCCTCGGCTGACGAGGCGCGACCGGTTGAGTGGGCTGTTCAGCGGCCTGTTGCGAAGACTGTGAATCCGGGCGCGCGATTTCTGGCGTGAAGTCGAGCGAACGAAGCGCGGCGAGAATGGAGTCGAGCGCGTCGGGCGCGTGCGCAACGGTCAGCACGCGCTGCATGAGATTGAATTCGATGCCGCGCACGTCCGGCATGCGGCTGAACTTCTTGCGGATCAGCGCTTCTTCGGTCGGGCAATCCATTTGCATGATGCGGATCGCGGTGCGCACATCACCGCTAATCGCTTTGAACGGCAGCAATTGCGCCTCCAATCGCGCGGGGGCATGAGCCGAGGCGCCGCAACAGTCGCCACCCGCATGGTCATGTGCATGGTTTTCATGCTTGTGGGCGCAGGCGTCGGGCTGTTCGGCACGGTCGGCATTTGCCTCGTGAGCGTGCGGCATGGTGGCTTCCTCGTTCGATTTGTGGTCTAGTAAACACCTTGAAGCCACTACAAGGTCAAGGCCGGTATCGGGAGGGCCCATGAAAATCGGCGAATTGGCGAAAATCGCCCATTGCACGACCGAAACCATCCGTTTCTACGAGAAAGAAGGGCTGTTGCCCGAAGCGGAGCGCACCGAGGCCAATTACCGCAGCTACACCGCGACGCATGTGGAGCGGCTGCGCTTCATTCGCAATTGCCGCGCGCTCGACATGACCCACGACGAAATCCGCGCGCTGCTGCGTCTCACCGACGCGCCGGCTAACGGCTGCGGCGGTATCAATGATCTGATCGACGAGCATATTGCGCACGTCGATACGCGCATCGACGAACTGCAGCAACTCAAGGCGCAACTGCGCACGCTGCGTGAGCAATGCCACGGCGAACAGGCCGTCGAAGACTGCGGCATCGTGCAGGGTCTCAGCGAAATGGACGTGAGCGCGCCGCGTGCGCGGCATACGCATCTCGGTTGATGCGTCCAGTCGAATCAATAATCGGATCCAGTTGGAGAAGCAACGTGTTCACATGTAGAAATCAGTCCTGCGGCGCACAGTGGGAGCAGTCAGACGTCGTCATCAAGAACGAGGGACAGGGTCTGCTATTCCGTTGTCCGATGTGCGGCGCGCGCAATTATGTCGAGCGCTTTGAAGGGGACGACGGCTCGGTGCTGTACGAGCAGATGGAAGGCCGCCCCTTTCCCGGCCCCGTGGCCGAATAGTCTCTCGCCTTCAGCCGACAACGAGTCATCATCTTATGAACAGTCCCACCACCGCCGGCGCTCCGTTTAGTCAGTTGCCGCTGCCGCCCGCCGCGCTGGCGAATCTCACGCAACTCGGCTATGTCGAGATGACGCCGATCCAGGCTGCGAGCTTGCCCATCGCGCTCGCCGGCCACGATCTGATCGCGCAGGCGAAAACCGGCAGCGGCAAGACCGCTGCGTTTTCGCTGGCGCTGCTCGCGCGTCTCGACGTGCGCAACTTCGCCGTGCAGGCCATGGTGCTATGTCCGACGCGCGAACTCGCCGATCAGGTCACGCAGGAGATCCGCCGTCTCGCGCGCGCGGAAGAAAACATCAAGGTTCTGACCTTGTGCGGCGGCACGCCGATGCGTCCGCAAACCGCGAGCCTCGAACACGGCACGCATATCGTCGTCGGCACGCCGGGCCGCATCATGGATCACCTCGAGCGCGGCAGCCTGCCTCTGCAGTCGCTGAACACCCTCGTGCTGGACGAAGCGGACCGCATGCTCGACATGGGTTTCTTCGACGACATCGCGACGGTCGTCAAGCAATGCCCGAAGGAGCGGCAGACGCTGCTTTTCTCGGCCACCTACCCTGAAGGCATCGTCAAGCTCAGTCAGCAATTCCTGCGGAATCCGAAGGAAGTGAAGCTCGCCGAACGGCACGACAATACGAAGATCCGCCAACGCTTCTATGAAGTGACCGAGGACGAACGTCTGCATGCCGTCGGCCTGTTGCTGAACCACTATCGCCCGGTGAGCACGCTGGCTTTTTGCAATACCAAGCAGCAATGCCGAGATCTGCTGGACGTTTTGCGCGCCCAGAGTTTTCATGCGCTCGCGCTGCATGGCGAACTCGATCAACGCGAACGCGATCAGGTGCTCATCCAGTTTGCAAACCGCAGCTGCTCGGTGCTGGTCGCGACCGACGTCGCGGCGCGTGGCCTCGACATCGCGCAACTGGAAGCAGTGATCAACGTCGACGTAACGCCCGATCCGGAAGTGCATGTGCATCGTATCGGCCGCACCGGGCGTGCCGATCAGGAGGGCTGGGCGTTGAGCCTCGCGAGCATGAACGAGATGGGGCGCGTCGGCAGTCTGGAGCAGGCGCAAAAGCGCGAAGTCGAATGGCACAAGCTCTCCGAACTGACGGCGGCCAGCAATGAGCCGCTATTGCCGCCGATGGAAACGCTGCAGATTCTCGGCGGCCGCAAGGAAAAAATCCGTCCCGGCGACGTGCTCGGCGCGCTGACTGGCGAGGCGGGTTTCGCCGGCTCCCAGATCGGCAAGATCAACGTGACCGAGATGTCGACATATGTGGCGATCGAACGCAGCGTTGCGCGAGACGCGGTGCGCAAGCTGAGCGCGGGCAAGGTGAAGGGCAAGAAGGTCAAAGTCCGCTTGATGGACGACGCCTGATCCGGCGGCAAAGTGGCGGGGGCGGCGCGTCGGCATAGGTATGCCGACCGCTCCTGCCGCGACTATTGCTGCGGCGCATCGGCTCGGCCCCGCGTCGCGCGGGCCGCTTACTCCGCGTGCACTGCGCCCGCAGCCGCATCACCTCCGGTCATACCTCGAAGATTTTCATCTTCAGCCATGGGTGCTTCTTTCTCCCGTCGAATTCCGCCTGCGGCCGCTTCCAAGGGCGGGCGCGGTCTTGCGGGTCATGACATAAACGCATGCCGCGCATGACAAAGTTTCGATTGTGACGGTTCTTTGGCTGATGCCTAATCACTCAACCGGCACTCGACCGGAATGTACGGCCGCGCGATCCGCGGCCGCCAATCCGCCGCCGGATGGAGATAGGGAGAAGCCTTATGCAGAGCGCTACGCAAGCCCGCTCAAAATTGCCTGACGTTGGCACGACGATCTTCACAGTGATCGGTCAACTGGCCGCACAACACGATGCGCTGAACCTGTCGCAAGGCGCGCCGAACTTCGCGCCGGACGCGAAGCTGGTCGACGGCGTCGCGCAGGCTATGCGCGCCGGCCACAACCAGTACGCGCCGATGGCCGGCATCGCGGCGCTGCGTGAAGCGCTCGCCGACAAAGTGCAAACCCTCTACGGCGTGCGCTACGACCCGGCGAGCGAAGTGACGGTGATCGCGAGCGCGAGCGAAGGCCTTTATTCGACGATCAGTGCGCTGGTGCACCCAGGCGACGAAGTGATTTACTTCGAGCCTTCGTTCGACAGCTATGGGCCGATCGTTCGGCTGCAAGGCGCGACGCCCGTGCCGATCAAGTTGTCGCTGAGCGATTTTCGTGTGAACTGGGACGAGGTCGCCGCCGCGATCACGCCGAAAACTCGCATGATCATCATCAACACGCCGCACAATCCGACTGCGACCGTATTCAGCGAAGCCGACGTCGCGCGATTGAAAGCAATCACGCGCAACACGGACATTGTGATTCTCGCCGACGAGGTCTACGAACACGTGGTGTTCGACGGCGCGAAACATCAGAGCATGGCGTGCCATAGCGAACTGGCGGAACGCAGCGTCATCGTGTCGTCGTTTGGTAAGTCGTATCACGTCACCGGCTGGCGCGTCGGCTATTGCCTCGCCCCCGCCGAGCTGATGAACGAGATCCGCAAAGTTCATCAGTTCATGGTGTTTTCCGCCGATACACCGATGCAGTATGCGTTCGTCGACGCATTGTCCAATCGCGAAAGTTACCTCGGCCTGTCCGCGTTCTATGAGCAAAAGCGCGATCTGCTCGCGCATGCGCTTTCCGAATCGCGCTTCGAGCTGTTGCCGAGCGAGGGCAGCTTCTTTATGCTCGCGCGTTTCCGAGGATTCTCCGACGAGGGCGATAGCGATTTCGTGTTACGCCTGATTCGGGATGCGCGCGTCGCGACGATTCCGCTGTCCGCGTTTTACAGTGACGGCACCGATTCGGGCCTGATTCGCCTGAGTTTTTCGAAGGACGACGCAACGCTGATCGAAGGCGCGCGCCGTTTATGCGAGATCTGAAATTGACTGCACGTCGGCGCGACGGCGGTGTATTTTGAACGCAGTATGATCGTCGCGCGGTTTCACATCCACACGATGCGTGCTCGCACTACAACGAAACCAAAGAGAAGGGACCTGCTATGAAACTGCTCAAGCCTCTATTGGCGCTGGCCTGCGCATTCGCATCGGTGGCGGCCTCGTCTGCTGCCGTTGCGGCCGATACATCGACGCTGCGTTTCGGGCTCGAAGCGCAGTATCCGCCGTTCGAATCCAAGGGTCCTAACGGCGAATTGCAAGGTCTCGACATCGACGTCGGCAACGCCGTGTGCGTCGCCGCGCATATGACGTGCAAGTGGGTCGAGACGTCGTTCGACGGTTTGATACCGGCGCTGCAAGGCCGCAAATTCGACGCGATCAATTCGGCCATGAACGCAACGGAACAGCGCCGACAGACGATCGACTTCACCACGGTTGTCTATCGCGTGCCGACGCAACTGATCGCAAAGCGCGACAGCGGTCTGCTGCCGACGCCCGAATCGTTGAAAGGCAAACGCGTGGGGGTGTTGCAGGCGTCGATTCAGGAGACGTTCGCGAAGACGCACTGGGAACCGGCTGGCGTCACCGTCGTGCCGTATCAGGATCAGAACCAGGTGTACACGGACCTCGTCGCGGGGCGTCTCGACGCAACGCTCGTGCTCGCGCCGGCGGGACAAACCGGTTTTCTTTCGAAGCCCAATGGCAAGGACTACGCGTTCGTCGGACAGCCGGTGCGTGACGACAAGATTCTGGGCAGCGGTATCGCATACGGCATCCGCAAGGGCGACACGGCGCTGCGCGAGCGGCTGAACGCGGCGATTGCAAAGGTGCAGGCCGACGGCACCGTGAAAACGCTCGCGGCGAAGTACCTGGGCAATATCGACATCTCGGCGAAGTAACGCTTTCGGCTCACGGTTCCTGGCTCGCGGCTAGCGCTTCGAGTCCCGCCTGAGTCCGCTTGTTGACTGAGCGTTTGGCGGCTACGATAAGTGGCCTCGTTGCGGCTGCTGCTTCTGCGAGGTCCACGTAAAAGCCGGAGGCGCGGGAATGAGCGGAACGACAGAGGCGATAACTCACGCGAAGCGCGCCAGCGAGCCGCGTTTCTGGCGTTGCGAGGCATTGCCGTACATCGAGGCGCGTTCCATCGAGGACGGCCGCGAGATCTGCTACGCCAGGCACTCTCATGAAACGTTCTCCATCGGCGCGATCACCGGTGGACGCAGCGTGTACGTGAATCGCCACGAGCGCGAATGGACCGGCGCGGGTGCGGTTGTCCTGATGAATCCCGACGATGTTCACGCGTGCAATCCCGTTGCGGACGAGTGCTGGTCGTATCGCATGCTTCACGTCGACGTTGCATGGCTCACCGGCCTGCAGCACGAACTGGGCTTCAGCGAAAACCACGCGTTTCGTGCGTTCTCGCAAATCATGACGACAGACTCGGCACTGTTCAATGGTCTGAACCGGCTGCATGCGATTCTCGTCGACACAGAGGCGGATCTGCTGCGCAAGCAAAGCGCGGCGATTGCGTTTTTCTGCGAAGTACAGCAGCGCTTAAACCCCGCACCTCTTTCCGACGACGACGCGAGCCGGCAGCTTGCGCGAGCGGCGGAATTCATCGCTGAAAATTGTACGCGTCCGCTGAAACTCGAGGACATCTGCAATGCGGCCGGCTTGTCCGCATCGCATCTGATTCGCGCATTCAAGCAGCGCTACGGCATGACGCCGCACGCGTATCTGATCAATCGCCGGATTCAATACAGCCGCGTGCAGCTGAGGCGCGGCCGTCTGATTGCAGACGTGGCGCTCGATGCGGGCTTCGCCGATCAGGCGCATTTGCAGCGCACCTTCAAGCGGCTCGTCGCGGCGACGCCGGGGCAATATCGCAGTTGAGGCTACGCGTGCCCGGCGCGTTACGTCGTAAGCAGGTAAAGCGCGCTCGCGGCGAGCAACGCGGCGAGGATCCGATTGAATAGCCTGACGCGCTCCGGCGCCTGCAAGTACTGGCGCAAGAACGTTCCGGCATAAGCCCAGCTTGCAATCGACAGATAGCAGATCACGAAATAGATCACGGTGAACTGCCAGACGAGTGCACCGTCGCCGTCGGCTGCGTACACACCCATGCCGGCCAGCGACGCGAGCCATGCTTTCGGATTGAGCCATTGCAGCGCCGCGCCATAGGCGAACGACGGCCCGCGTGAGGGCTTATCGGCGCCGAGCTGGCCGTCGTCGAGCGCGAGTTTGTAGGCCATGTACAGCAGAAACGCGACCCCGGCCCATTTGACGATGCTGATGAGATTGGGGAAATGCACGAGCAGTTCGTGCAGACCCAGGCCGATGAGCAGAAGCAGCAAAGTGAAGCCGACGGTCGCGCCGCTGACGTGACGCAGACTCGCGGCGAATCCGTGCTGTGCGCCGGCGCTCAGCGCGACGACATTGACCGGGCCAGGCGAAATCGACGAAGCCAGCGCGAACGCGGCCATGGAAAGCAAAGCGGACATCGGGTGCCTCGATACGTGAATGCGCGGGATTGACGCGGCTCAACGGTATCGGCGGCGAGGCAAGGTGTATTGAACGAAATTGCTTTCGAGGCGGCGCTCGGCGCCCCGGTTCGCGATCATTCTGCCGTCTACATCCCGGCGTTTTCGACGACGCGGCCTTCCGCGCGCCAACGCAGCATGCCGCCCGCGAGATTCGCAACGTCGTTGAATCCCGCTTGCCGCAGTATCACCGTGGCTTGCGCCGAACGGCCGCCCGCGCGGCACACGGCAACGATCGGGCGCTCTTTCCCGAGCTCAGTCGCACGCGCGGCCAGATCGCCGAGTGAAATAAGCCGCGCTGCGGGAATGCGGCCGAGTGGTCCGTCGAATTCATCCGGCTCGCGCACGTCGACGATCTGCACAGCGCGGAGATTGTCCTCGAGCCATTGCGGGCTGATTTCCCAGATGCCTGCAAAGGTGTACGCGAGTGGCGCCCAATCCGGTTCGGCAGCCTGCGTCGGGTCGCTCGCGGCGACGCCGCACTTGAGGTTCGCCGGCACCGCGATGTCAATCTGCTTCGGATGCGGCAGACGCAGGTTCGTCACGTATCCGACAAAATCGTCTTCGCATAGCTCACCACCCAGGCGCGGATTGAAACGCCTCTCTTCGCCGACACTCGTGACAGTTAAGCCGCGATAGTCGTGGGCCGGGTAAAGCAGACATGTATCCGGCTGACTGAATATCTGGTTCTGGACTGCGCGGAACATCGCGCGCGCGTCGCCGTGCTGGAAATCGGTGCGGCCCGTGCCTCTTATCAGCAGGCAATCGCCGGTGAACATCATGCTGCCGTCGTCGAGCGCGAGGCTGATGCAGCCGTCTGTGTGGCCGGGCGTCGCGCGAACTTCCAGGTGGCGTGAGCCGAACGCGCAGTGCTCGCCGTCGCTCAGATAGCGGTCGGCGCCTTGGGCGCCGCTCGCAGCCGATATCGCAATCTGGCTACCTGTGCGGCGTTTGAGCATCCACGCGCCCGTTACATGATCGGCGTGCACGTGCGTGTCGATCGTATATAGCAGGCGCAGCCCGAGTTCCTCGATGAGCGCGGTATCGCGGCGCACCTGCTCGAAAACCGGATCGATGAGAATCGCCTCCTGCGTTGTGCTGTCGGCGAGAAGATAGGTGTACGTCGACGATTGCTGGTCGAATAGCTGCCGGAAGATCAACACGATTTTGCTCCGTGGCCTGCATCGTCGAAAAAACCGGGCGCATGCAATGCGCCCGGTTCACTGCACCGCAATTTACTGCGGCTGTGTGACGAACCGCAGATAAGGCTTCACGGTCTTGAATCCTTCGGGGTATTTCTTCATCGCGTCATCGTTCGAAACGGATGTCGGAATAATGACATCGTCTCCGGGCTTCCAGTTCACGGGCGTCGCCACCGTATGCTTTGCGTTCAGCTGCAGCGAATCGAGCAGACGCAGTACTTCGTCGAAGTTGCGCCCTGCGCTCATTGGATACACCAGCATTGCCTTGACCTTCTTGTCCGGCCCGATGAGGAACACCGAGCGTACCGTTGCGTTGTCGGCCGCGGTGCGCGTGCCGCCGCTCGCGTTCGGGTGGATCATGTCGTAGAGCTTCGCGACATTCAGGTCCGCATCGCCGATGAGCGGGTAGTTGACCGCGTGGCCCTGCGTCTCTTCGATATCCTTCACCCAGTTCTGGTGATCGCTGACGGGGTCGACACTCAGGCCGATGATCTTCGTATTGCGCTTGTCGAATTCCGGCTTGAGCCCGGCCATATAGCCAAGCTCAGTGGTGCATACAGGCGTGAAATCCTTCGGATGCGAAAACAGAATCACCCAGTGGTCGCCGATCCATTCGTGAAAATGAATCGTGCCTTCGGTGGTTTCGGCAGTGAAATCGGGGGCTTCTTCTCCAAGTCGAATCGACATCGTCATCCTCCATGAGAGTGCGCCGGGCACTGGCGCCGCTTGTCGAAGAGGCGGTCCCCGGGCTGCCTGACTGTTCGATCAGGCGATTGCTTGACTCACGATCAGCCTCCTGCCGGTTGGACTGTATTTGCGCGGGAGGACCATGCGAACGCAGCGAATGCAGAACTTTTCGCTGGATGCTGTGAAGCCGAAAATACCGATGCGCTACGCGTCGCGCTTAAAGCGTAGGACAAAAATGCGCATCGCTCTAGCCAGCTTGCAGGGCAAATCCGCCGTTTCTTACGAATTTACGTATCGCTCCACATGCGCAGCAGGTTGTGATAACAGCCGACGAGCGTGCGGCGCGCGGCATCGTCCGCGTTCGACGCATTCAGACGCTGGATCGCGCCGTCCATGTCGAACAGCATCGCACGCTGTGTATCGTCGCGCACGAGGCTTTGCACCCAGAAGAAACTCGACACGCGCGCACCGCGCGTTACGGGCCGCACCTGGTGCAGACTGGTGCCGGGGTAAACGATTGCATGGCCGGCGGGCAGCTTCACTTCCTGTACGCCGAAAGTATCTTCTATGAGCAGTTCGCCGCCGTCGTATTCGTCGGGAGGCGTGAGGAAGAGCGTGACCGATACGTCCGTGCGCACGCGCGCGCCGCTCCCAGGCACGAGGCGAATGGCGCCGTCCACATGGCTGCCGAAATGCATGCCGCCTTCATAGCGGTTGAACAGCGGCGGATAAACCTTGTTGGGCAGCACCGCGCTGATAAAGAGCGGATGCCGCTCGAGCGCCGCGATGATCCGGTCGCCCATTTCCAGCGCAATCGGCGAGCCTTCCGCGATCTGCTGGTTACGCTTGACTGGCGCGCCCTGATAGCCGGCCGTCGCGCGGCCGTCCACCCATGCGTCCGTCGACGCTTCGAGATGCGCGCGCATTGCGGCGGCGTCGGCGGGGCTGAATACGTCGGGGATCGAGACAATCATGGTCGGACTTTCCTGCGAAACCGCGCGCTTTTCCGCTGCGTGACAGAGCGGCATCAGCAAAGCGCGCGGCGTGCGTGACGTTGGTCGCCGGTTCCGGCGATCAGAAGAACCGGTAGTTTAACGTCGCGAGGAACGTGCGGCCGTTGCCTGGCACCGCGCGTCCGCCGTCCGACGGAATTAGCGCGTCGTAGTAGTTCTTGTCCGTCAAGTTCAGCACGTTGAACTGGACGTCATACTTTTTCGCGTGATACGCGGCCATTGCATCCCACCGCGTGTAGCCGCCGACCTTCACGAAATTGTTGTTCGCGGCATAACGCGACGATGTGTAGATCGGACCGCCGCCGATTTCCCAATGCGGCGTGAACGCATACGTCGTCCACAGCGTAAGCATGTTGCGCGGCGTGTTCGCAGGCGTCTTGCCGGTCGTGCCGTCTAGCGCCTTCAGGATCGTCGCGTCCATGTACGTGTAGCCGCCGAACACTTGCCACTTGTCGGTGATGTGGCCCGCGAGGCCAAGCTGATAGCCACGTACGCGGACGTCACCGTCGAGCGTGTAGCTGCCGTCCGCATTGAGCGTGCGCGCGTTCGTCTTCTCGATGTTGAAGAGCGATTGGGTGACGGACAGGCCGCCGCCCAGCAGATCCCACTTAGCGCCCACCTCATACGACTTGTTGTGCTCGGGCGGCAGGCTCTGCGTGTTGTTCGTGAGTGTGAGCGCTTCGAGCGACGGATTGAACGACGTACCGTACGACACGTAGTAAGACTGCCAGTCGGCTGGCTGCCAGATCACGCCGCCGCGAACGCTCGTGAAGTAGTTCGTCTGGGTGGCGTACGAAGGCAAATTGATCGAGTTATGAATCGACGCTTCGTAGCGGTCCCAGCGAAGGCCGCCCACGATCTTCCAATGTTCGCCGATCGAAACGGTGTCGTTCGCGTAGATGCCGACGCCGTTCGCGCTCGACTCCGCAAGGTTCGTCGCCACGGTTTTCGCATTCGACGGGCGCGTCGTATAAGTCGGATCGACCAGCGGCACGATGGCGATCGTGTTCGACGGCAGGCCCGGCGTGGTGGTGGCGAAACTCTGGTTACTGTACGTCTCGTGGCTCAGATCGACGCCCGCGACGACATCGTGCTTGATGAAGCCGGTGTTGAACTTCGCCTCGACGTCTGTCGAGTTGTAGACCGAGTGGTCGTTGATGTTGCGGTCCTTGCCCTGCAGCTTCACGAACAGTCGCGACGGATCGATAGTCGTGTAGTTGCCGTTGGTCAATGCCGTGGACGTCGGCAGCGGACCGGTGAGCACCGACGCCGCGTTCGTCGCGCGCGCTTCCGTGCTGTAGTGGCTGAACTGGGTCTGGTTGCGCAGCTTGAGGTTGTCGTTGAAGCGATGTTCGATGCGCGCGTTCAGCGTCTGCACGTCCTGGATCGTGCGGTCGTCGGTGAAGCCGTAGAACGTGCCGCGATTCACTGGCGCGGGATGACCGTTGAGCGCCGGAATGCCGTAGTCGGGCTGATCGCGGTTGTGCTGGATCAGCGCGGACAGTGTGATTTCCGTCGGCGTGCCGATGCCGAATTTCACTTCGGGCGCGACGCCGTAGTCCTTGCTCTTCATCACGTCGCGCGACGAGCCCAGGCTTTGGCCGAACGCGTTGATCCGGAATGCGGAGGTCGACGTGATCGGCGTGTTCAGGTCGAGCGTGGTGCGGTAGCGGTCATGCGTGCCGGCCTGCACCGACACATCGGCGCGGGGCTTGAGCGTCGGTTGCTTGCTGACCTGATTGATGACGCCGCCCGTGGAGCCTCGGCCGAAGTAGAGGGACGACGGGCCGTACAGCACGTCGATCGATTCGAGGTTGAACGTGTCGCGATAGTACTGGCCACGATCGCGAAAACTGTCGAGGTAGATGTCGGTGCGCGCCGAGAAGCCGCGCAGGTTGATGTTGTTGCCGATTTGCCCGCCTTCAGCGGCACCGATCGTGATGCCCGGCACGTTGCGCAGCGCGTCGGTGAAGGAACTCGCGGCTTGCGATTGCAGCACCGCCTTCGGCACCACTACCGCGGCTTGCGGAATGTCGCGCAACGCGGTCGGCACTTTTGCGCCGACGCTCGACACGTCAGGCGCGAAATCCGCGGACGGGCTGTTTTGACCCGTCACCTTGACGGTGGGCAATGTGGCGCTTTCCGCGCTCGCGCTCGAAGCGGAAGCGGGTGACGTCGGCTGGGCGCCGGTCGCGGGCGTTGCGGTCGATTGAGCGTAGAGCGGCGTCGCGAACGCGACCAGAACGGCCGCCGCGAGAGGCGTGTTTCGGAACATCGATAACCCTGTCGTTGTCGCTATTTTTCTGATTCGACGGATGCCGACGCCCCCGCGGCACCGACAGGCGGACTGTCTGCCCAAGAGGTTACGGACCCATCGTCTTATTCTCAAATGAGAATCAGTATCATTACACGGATGATAATAGTTCGCAATAATTCGTTACGCATGGGAAATTTTTCTGCGGGCGAATTGGGGTTGCGGCTTTGGGGCGACGGTGGGCGGCGGGGACGTGGGTTGGAAGGCTTGTGCTTTTCCGCGGGCTAGACAGAGTGGCGAGGCGCAACTGCGATTCAATTTGGCGCGCATCGGCAAACGAAAAAGGCCGGTTAGCTTTCGCTAAACCGGCCTTTCAAATTCTTTGGTGGGGCGTGAGTGACTCGAACACTCGACCTACGGATTAAGAGTCCGCTGCTCTACCAACTGAGCTAACGCCCCAACAGAAGCGAAATTATGCAGCATGTTCGAACCATTGCCAAGCCCCCTTTAGCAGATTTCTTAAAAATACGGTGTCGTTCCGGTAGAGCCATCGCTCGCGAAAACCGGCGCCGCCGGGAACGCGCCGCGTTCGACGTCCCGGTATGATGTCGCGGACACTCGCCGCTCATGCGTCGCGCGGCTTTCAACGGGGAATTGCCATGGATGACAAAGAGATCACCGAATTGCTCGACCGCGTCCTCGCGCCCTGGGTCCGAGCGCTGGCGCTGACCCCCGTGAAGGTCGACGCGGACAGCGCGACGCTTCGCCTGCCCTTTTCGGGCGAACTGCGCCATTCAGGTGGCGTCATCTGCGGACAGGTGTTCATGGCGGCGGCCGACACCGCGATGATCGTCGCCATATCGGCCGCGCTCGGCGGCTTCAAGCCGATGACAACAGTGTCGCTCAACATCAGCTTCATGCGTGCTGTGCGCAACGGCGATGTGCTGATCACTGCCCGCGTACTGCGGCTCGGCCGCAATCTCGTGTTCGGCGAAGTCGAGCTGCTGGACGAGTCCGGCAACATGGCGGTTCACGCAACCACTACTTACGCGTTGCTCGCATAAACCGCTCGCCAGACAGCATTAGAGGATATCGAGATGTTCGACCAGGTTGTGTTCGCGGGCGGCGGCAATCGCTGCTGGTGGCAGGCGGGTTTCTGGGACGTCGTGCAACCGGAGTTGCGCATCCGCCCGCGCGTGATCGCCGGCATTTCGGCCGGCGCCGCGACCGCGTGCATGCTTTACACGCGCGATTCACAATGGGTCATGCGCTATTACGAAGAGGCGCTACGTCACAATTCGCGCAACGCCTATTGGGGCAATCTGCTGCGCGGCGAGTCCGTGTTTCCGCACTACCGCATCTATCGTCAGGCGCTGCTCGACATTTACGGTGAGAAGTTTTCGTCACTCGCCGATGCGCCGGAAATCCGCATCGGCGTTTCGCATCTGCCGCGCTGGTTGGGCGCGCGCAGCGCAGTGGCGGCCGGCCTGATCGCTTACAACATCGAAAAATACGTGCGTAAGACGCTGCACCCTACGTTGGGTCAGACGCTCGGTTTTCATCCGGAATTCGTGCGTGCGCAAGATTGCGCGACCGTCGAAGATCTTGCGGACCTGATCCTGCAGTCGTCGAGCACGCCGCCTTTCACGCCGGTCTTGCGGCGCAACGGCCGCCCGGTGCTCGACGGCGGAATGGTCGACAACGTGCCCGTCGGTGCGCTCGACGCCGACGCGCCCGGCAACGTACTCGTGATGGTCACGCGCCTCTATCCGCGGCCGCAGATGTTCGTCGTGCCGCACGGCGTGCAGCAACGGCTTTACGTGCAGCCGTCGCGCAAAGTGCCGATTTCGAGCTGGGACTACACGAGTCCTTCGCAGATGGTGCATGCATACAACCTCGGCCGCGCTGACGGCGAGACGTTCCTCGAACGCATGCCCGATCTGCTGGAAATCGCCGCTTAACGTCGGCGTCCGCCCTGCAATGCTTCGGGATTTGCCACGCTGGCGGTGTCGCCGGCGTCGAAAGCGAGGATGTTCCGGAACGCCGCGCTGAAGTAAAGCTCGTAGCTCTCGCGCTCGACATAGCCGATGTGCGGCGTGCAGATCACGTTCTCCATGCGCAGCAGGCTGTAGCCTTGCAGAATCGGCTCGCTTTCATACACGTCGATCGCGACCATGCCCGGACGGTTGTGCGAGAGCGCATTGACCAGCGCATTTTCGTCGAGCAGTTCGGCGCGGCTCGTGTTCACGAGCAACGCGGTCGGCTTCATCCGCATCAGGTCTTCCTGCTTGACGATGCCGCGCGTGTCGTCATGCAAACGAAGATGCAGCGACAGCACGTCGCTCTGCTCGAACAGCGCTTCGCGGCTCTCGGCCACGCCATACCCATCCTCGCGAGCGGCTTCGCGCGAATGCTCGCGGCCCCAGATGAGTACGTTCATGCCGAACGCCTTGCCATAGCCGGCAACGAGCCGCCCGATCTTGCCGTAGCCCCAGATGCCGAGCGTCTGACCGCGCAACACCTGGCCCAAACCAAAATTCGGCGGCAGTGCTGAGGTCTTCAGCCCCGACTGCTGCCAGGCTCCCTGCTTAAGGTTTGCTACGTATTGCGGAATGCGCCGCTGCGCCGCCATGATGAGAGCCCACGTGAGTTCGGCGGGCGCGATCGGTGAGCCGCTGCCTTCCAGCACGGCGATGCCGCGCTCGGTACAAGCGGCCAGATCGATATGATTGGACACCTTGCCCGTCTGGCTGATCATGCGCAAACGAGGCAGTTTATCGAGGAGTTGCGAGCTGATGCGAGTGCGTTCCCGAATCAGAACAAGCGCGTCGACCTCCGAGAGACGGCTCGCCAGTTGGCCGAGTCCGCGGACGGTGTTGTTGAAAACTTTGACTTCATGGTCGGCCAGCAATTGAAAGCAGTCGAGCTTGCGAACGGCGTCCTGATAATCGTCGAGGATGGCAATCTTCATGGTATGTGTCTTGCGCCGCACCATGGTGGTGCGGAACGGAATGTTATGCTGACTGTCCCATCATGTGACCCAGGTCACATGGCGGTCTGGCTGATTGACTTACCGTAGAAGCTGCCGCAGAGAACGACAGCCTGACGGCAACGCCGATTGACATCGTTTTTAACAGTTTGTTGCGTGTTGAGGCAAGCCGCTTTACAGACGGTTGCAACGCCTGTCCAGCGCGTATCGGCCCAACAGACTGTGTTGAAGCCCGTGATGACCTGCGCAATTGCGCGTCGGTTTGTAGAACTGGCGCAACCAAT
The DNA here is from genome assembly GCF_904848585.1 of Paraburkholderia kirstenboschensis. Taxonomy (GTDB): domain Bacteria; phylum Pseudomonadota; class Gammaproteobacteria; order Burkholderiales; family Burkholderiaceae; genus Paraburkholderia; species Paraburkholderia kirstenboschensis. The sequence goes on along the minus strand of NZ_CAJHCR010000004.1, from coordinate 552,112 downwards.
TAAATGCCTCTCGCATGCAGCATCGCCGGGCTTGTACCGTTTTCCTATTCCCCACAAACGGAGACAAGTCGATGAATCATCCATCATTCGAAGGAAAGCCCACAGTCAAAGCGTCAGTAGAAGCGCCCCCGTGGGTCAAACATCGAAAACTGATCGACTGGGTCCAGCGCGTTGCCGCTATGACCAAGCCGGACAACATCGTCTGGTGCGACGGCTCGCAGGAAGAGTATGACCGGCTGTGTGCACAGATGGTCGAAGCCGGCACGCTCAGAAAGCTCAATCCCGCCAAACGCCCGAACTCGTATCTCGCATGGTCCGATCCGTCCGACGTCGCGCGTGTCGAGGATCGCACGTTCATTTGCGCGCAACGCCCGGAAGACGCAGGCCCGACCAACAACTGGGTTGCGCCGCAAGAAATGCGCGAAACGCTCGACGGGCTGTTCGACGGTGCGATGCGTGGCCGCACGATGTACGTTGTCCCGTTCTCCATGGGCCCGCTCGGTTCGCCGATCGCGCATATCGGCGTCGAACTGAGTGACAGCCCGTATGTAGTCACCAACATGCGCATCATGACGCGCATGGGCCGCAAGGTGTACGACGTGCTCGGCGAAGACGGCGAGTTCGTGCCGTGCGTGCATTCGGTGGGCGCGCCGCTCGAGGCAGGCGCGAAAGACGTGCCCTGGCCGTGCAACCCGACCAAGTACATCGTTCATTTTCCTGAGACGCGCGAAATCTGGAGCTATGGCTCCGGCTACGGCGGCAACGCGTTGCTCGGCAAGAAATGCTTCGCGCTGCGCATTGCATCGACGATGGGCCGCGACGAAGGCTGGCTTGCCGAGCATATGCTGATTCTCGGCGTGACCTCACCCGAGGGACGCAAACATCATGTGGCGGCGGCGTTTCCGTCGGCGTGCGGCAAGACCAACTTCGCGATGCTGATTCCGCCAGAAGGGTTGAACGGCTGGAAGATTTCCACCATCGGCGACGATATCGCGTGGATCAAACCGGGCACGGACGGTCGCCTGTACGCGATCAATCCGGAGGCGGGCTACTTCGGCGTGGCCCCCGGCACGAGTGAAAAGACCAACTTCAACGCAATGGCCACGTTGAAGGAAAACGTGATTTTCACCAACGTGGCGCTCACCGACGAAGGCGACGTCTGGTGGGAAGGCATGACCGACGAACCGCCCGCGCACCTGATCGACTGGCAGGGCAAAGACTGGACACCGACAAGCGCGAAGGAGAGCGGGCGCAAGGCGGCACATCCGAATGCGCGCTTCACGGCGCCGGCGTCGCAATGTCCGTCTATCGACGCGGACTGGGAAAACCCGGCGGGCGTGCCGATCGACGCGTTCATCTTCGGTGGCCGCCGTTCGACGACCGTGCCGCTCGTCACGGAGGCGCGCAACTGGGTCGAGGGCGTCTATATGGCGGCGACCATGGGCTCTGAGACGACCGCCGCGGCCGCCGGCCAGCAGGGCGTCGTGCGGCGCGATCCGTTCGCGATGCTGCCGTTCTGCGGCTACAACATGAGCGAATACTTCGGCCATTGGCTGAAAACCGGGGAGCGCTTGCAGCAGTTGAACGCGAAGCTGCCGAAAATTTTCTGCGTCAACTGGTTCCGCAAGGGCGCCGACGGCAAGTTCGTCTGGCCGGGCTTCGGCGAAAACATGCGTGTGCTCGGCTGGATGGTCGGCCGCATCGAAGGCACCGCGCAGGGCGAAGAGCATGCATTTGGCATGTCGCCGCGGTACGAGGACGTCGACTGGAGCGGTCTGGATTTTAGCCGCGAGCAATTCGAGCAAGTCATTTCCGTCGACGACGCAGCCTGGCGCGCTGAGCTCGCGCTACACGCGGAACTCTTTGACACGTTGCAGCAAGGCTTGCCGCCCGCGCTGACGCAAGCAAAGAGCCAGTTGGAAAGCAAACTGGCCGCCTAGCCATGTGAGTGTTCACTCCGGATGTGAAAGCCGCCTTCGGGCGGCTTTTTGCTTTTCAGCCGCGTTGGGTGCGAGGCGCTTCGCGCGCCAGACCACGCCAAAGCGGCCCATAAGCCGACCCGTGTCTATTCGGGCAACCGCACGTCCCAAGCTGCACCGCAGCACATTGTTTCCGTTCGCGGAACAATCGGTCACCGCGCCCCACATTAGGGCGCACAGTCGCACGAAAATTGACGAAATTTCCGTTTTTGCGGGCAACTTCTGCACGATTGCGCGAGTCGTAGGAGAATCCCTAGTTCGCTTCCACTGGTTATCACCAATTGTCAGGAAGCCGTAACACGGCAGGAGTTGTCATATGGACCATTTGCAGTCGATGCGAGTTTTCGTCAAGGTGGCGGATCTCGGCAGTTTTGCCCGCGCCGCGAGCGCGATGGATATTTCCAACGCAGTTGCCACCCGTCACGTTGCCGACCTAGAGGGGCGTCTAGGCACGCGGCTGCTCAACAGAACAACTCGCAGCTTGTCCCTGACCGAGTCCGGTCAGGTTTATCTCGAGCGAGCGCGTCAGATTCTCGACGAACTCGAAGACGTCGAGCAGATGGTGGTCGCGCGAAATCACGAGCCCGTCGGCACTTTACGAATCGTCGCGCCGGTCGTGTTCGGCTTACACAACCTGGCACCGGTGCTGCAGACGTACGCGGAGCGTTATCCGAAGGTCATTCCCGACGTGACGCTGGTCGACCGTCAGGTCGATCTGGTCGAAGAAGGCTTCGACGTAGGCGTCGTCATTGCCCGGCAAATGCGCAGCGCGAGCATTGTCACGCGGCGTTTGACCACGGGTTGCATGACCGTATGTGCAACGCCCGCGTATCTGGAGAAGCACGGCACGCCCACGCGTCCCGAGCATTTGCTGGAGCATCCGTGCCTGAGCCTGCCGTCGGAATATTGGGGCGATGAGCGCGTATTTACGGGCCCGGAAGGCGAAGTGCGTGTGCGTCCGTCGAACGTGATCGTGGCAAACAATACGGAGATGCTGCGTCAGTTTGCGCTGCTCGGCATGGGCATCGCGATTCTGCCGAGTTATCTGATCGGCCGCGACATGACGCGCGGCAGGCTGGTGCGCTTGCTCGGCGATTACCGTTTGCCGCAAGTCGAGATCAATATCGCGTATCCGAGCCGCCGTCACTTGCCCGCGAAGGTGCGCACGTTCATCGATCACCTGGTCGAGCATTTCAGCCAGACACCGAACAGCCTGCTCGGTGAACAGTGGATCAAAGACGGCGTCGGGCGGCCGGCGTCGCAGGCGTCGTTTGAAGCGGCAGATTCGTCCATGCCACCGGAAGCTTTTGACGGCGCCGAGCCGCTATCGCGACTGCTGGACAGCGAGCTGTCACCGGTGCCGAAGACGTTGGCGAAGACTTCGAACCGTACGCGGCTCTCGGCGTTGACGCCACTGTAAAAGACGTTGTTCCAGAGTGCAGGCCGCGCAGTACAAGCGCGTTCCGCAAGGCGTTAAAAAAGCGCGGTCACCTTAGGTGATCGCGCTTTTTTATCATCAGCTTCAGACCAGGCGGGCAGCGGCGCAAAGGCCGTACACGCCTGCCTCGCCGCTCGATCAGGAGCCCGTCTTACGAGCCGCCGTCTTTTTGGCTGGCGCCTTCTTTGCCGCAGCGGTTTTGGTCGCCGGCGCTTTCTTTGCCGCGGCCTTTTTCGCGGCCGGGGCGGCCTTCACCGCGACCGGCGCTTCGTCTTCGTCCGACTCGAACTCTGCTCCAGCCTTTGCGGCTGACTTTGCCGCGGCGGTCTTCGCCGCCGTCTTGGCCGAGGGCTCTTTCTTCTCGAATTCGAAGCCGATCTTGCCGTCGTTTTGCTTGACGAGGAATGCCTTGAAGTTACGGCCGGTGCGCGACGACTTGAAGTTTGTCAGCAGGTCGGTGCGGCCTTCTTCGAGCAGCTTTGCCATCTGCTCACGCGTGATCTCCTGCTGCAGGATCACCTTGCCGGAGCGGAAGTCGCAAGTCTTCGGGTTCGCGACCGAGTTTTCGCAGACATAGCTCATGCCGTGTTCGAACACGCGGCCCTTGCACTTCGGACATGCGCCTACCGGTTCCTGGTCGGAGAAGTCAGGCGGTTCGCCGTCTTCACCGCCCGCGTCCTGACCGAAGTCGAACTCGAGCTTGTAGTTCTTGATTTCGTCGTCGAGCGAAAGCTTGAGGATCGCCGAGAACGGACGGCCCATCTTGCTGCGAAAACCCGACAGCGGACCGATCGTCTTGTTCTTCAGCAGTTCCTCGACTTCCTCGATCTCGAACTGGCGCCCGCCCGGAATCTTCGAAATTGAGAACTCGCACTTCGAACACGCGAAGCGGCGGTAATTCTCCTTCACCTGGCCGCCGCAGTTCGGACACGGCGTTTGCAACGTCGCGTAATCGCCGGGGATCGTATCCGAATCGTATTCTTTTGCGCGCTTGACGATGGTCTGCGTCATGCGGGCAATTTCCTGCATGAACGCGTCGCGCGGCAGGTTGCCGCGTTCCATTTGCGACAGCTTGTATTCCCACTCGCCGGTGAGCTCCGGCGCGGTCAATTCCTTTACACCGAGCCCGCGCAGCAGCGTCATCAACTGGAATGCCTTCGCGGTCGGAATCAGATCGCGGCCTTCGCGAATCAGATACTTCTCACCGAGCAGACCTTCGATGATGGCGGCGCGCGTGGCCGGCGTACCGAGCCCCTTTGCGGCCATCGCCTCGCGCAACTCGTCGTCTTCCACAAGCTTGCCCGCGCCTTCCATTGCGGACAGCAACGTGGCTTCGTTGTAGCGCGCAGGCGGTTTCGTCACGAGTTGCTGGGCGGCGATCTTGTCGGTCTTGACCTTCTCGTCCTTCTGCACCGGCACGAGGTTGGCATCTTCGCCGCTGATTTCGCGACCGTACACCTGCAACCAGCCCGGCTCGACCAGCACCTTGCCTTCGGTCTTGAAGTGATGACCGACCACTTCGGTGATGCGGGTCGTCACTTTGAATTCCGCTGCCGGGAAGAACACCGACAGGAAGCGCTTCACCACCAGATCGTAGAGCTTCTGTTCCGGCTCCGACAGATTCTTCGGCGCCTGCAGCGTGGGGATGATTGCGAAGTGGTCGCTGATCTTCGAGTTATCGAAGATGCGCTTGTTCGGCTTCACCCAGCCCTTATCGAGCACCTGCTTGGCAAACGGGAGATAGTTGTTGCTCTCCTTGAGCATGCCGAGCGTCTGCTTGACCGTATCCATATAGTCTTCGGGCAGCGCGCGCGCGTCGGTCCGCGGATAGGTCAGCACCTTGTGCTTTTCGTACAGCGCCTGCGCGAGGCCCAACGTGTTCTTGGCCGAGAAGCCGAAGCGGCCATTCGCTTCGCGCTGCAAGCTGGTCAGGTCGAAGAGCGCCGGCGACAGCTGCGTGGACGGCTTCGATTCCTCGCTCACCGTACCGATCTGGCCGCGACATGCGGCGACGATCGTCTCGGCCGCGGGCAGCGCCCACAGACGCGAGTCGCGCTTCTCCGGATCGAACTCGTCGCGCTTGAACTTCGGGTCGAACCAGCGGCCCTCGTAGAAACCGGCGGCACAGACGAACTCCGCTTTCACTTCCCAGTAGTCACGCGGCACGAAGCGGCGAATTTTCTCTTCGCGTTCGACGACGATAGACAGCGTTGGCGTTTGTACTCGTCCAACCGTGGTCAGGAAGAAGCCGCCGCCCTTGCTGTTGAACGCGGTCATCGCACGGGTGCCGTTGATGCCGACGAGCCAGTCCGCTTCCGAGCGGCAGCGTGCGGCGTCGGCGAGCGGCTGCATTTCCTCGTCGCTGCGCAGACGCGCGAAGCCGTCGCGGATTGCGGCCGGCGTCATGGATTGCAGCCACAGACGCTGGACTGGCTGCTTTGCTTTGGCGTGCTGCGCGATGAGGCGGAAAATCAGTTCGCCCTCGCGCCCCGCGTCGCATGCGTTGATGAGGCGGTCGATATCCTTGCGCTTGAGCAGCTTGGTCAGCACCTTGAGGCGCGACTCGCTCTTGGCGATCGGATTCAGATCGAAATGCGGCGGAATGACGGGCAGGTTGGCGAAACTCCACTTGCCGCGTTTGACCTCGTACTCGTCGGGCGCGGCGATTTCCAGCAGGTGACCCACTGCGGAAGAGAGAACGTACTCGTCGCTCTCGTAGTATTCGTCATGCTTGGTAAAACCGCCCAAAGCGCGCGCGATGTCGTTCGCGACGGAAGGCTTTTCGGCGATGATCAGTGCTTTGGACATGACTCGATGTGAGGTTGGTATATCCGGGTTGGTGGCCTTGAGCGCGCCCATCTGGCGCGACCCTCGTTTGCGACCTTGCGACCCATTAACGACCGCTTTATAGCACACGGCGCGAACGCGGCGTGTCGAGTGCCATAAAAGCGCGCGATCCAGATTGCGCGCCTGGCAACCGACCAGGCCGCGCCAAACAAGCTATGCGCCGGCCGCAACGCCCCTGCCGTAACGGCCTGTGCAGGCGGCCGGTCGCGCTTAGGCGGCCGTCAGCGCGGGCCGCAATTTCGGCGCGCCGCTTACGCCGGGCAAAGCGGTCAGATCTAACAACATCCGCTCCACGATCGCTGCCTGCGGCAAAACGGTGCCGAAGAATCGTGTCGTTACCGAGTCTTCGATCAGGATGGTGGGAAAATTCTCGACATCGAGATCGTCGAAGCGATCAGCATGGGTTTCGATGTCGATCCATGCGAAACAGATTTCCGGATGCCGCTCGGCCAGCTTGTCGAACGCCTCCTGATACTCGCGACAGGTCCCGCACCATTGCGCACACAGGCAGGCAACGAACAGCGTGTCGGGTTCGTTGACGCGCTCGGCGATCCGGTCTTGGTCGGTGTCGAGATTCAGCGCGGGCATGGTGGTTCCTCAGGTACTTTGTCGGATGCTTTGGCGCGAATGTAGCATGGCCGATCCCGGAGAGTGGTCAAGCTGGGTCAAAGCAGTTCGCGGCGGCCCGACCGTGGCTCGCACGGGTGTAGCGCCCGCCGGGCAGCGCGCAGACCTCGCCCGCGAGCTCCAGCTGGAGCAGCGTCGTTTGCAGAAGCGCATGATCCATCTCGGTGCGCGTGGCCAATATTTCAAGGGGCGTTGGGGCGTAGCCGAGGGCGGCGAGCAGTCGCTGGGCATCCGGGTTCGAAGAGCCGGTCATGTTCGATGCCCGCACTTGCGCGACTGTCTGGGCCGACTCTTCACCCGGCGCACGAGCCATTGCCGCACGGTCGGCTGCAGCGGAGCAAACCGCCCGCGTCGCCGACTTTTCCCGCCGGGCGCTTGCGGGCACGGGCGCGGCTTTCGCGAAGCCCAATTCCTCCAGCACCTCGTCGGGCGTCTCCACGAGCTTCGCGCCCTGCTTGATCATGCGATGGCATCCGCGCGACAGCGGCGCGTGGATCGAGCCCGGCAACGCGAAGATATCGCGGCCCATCTCGTTCGCGAGGCGCGCCGTGATGAGCGAGCCAGAACGCATGGCCGCCTCCACGATCAACACACCGCTGACGAGCCCGGCAATCAACCGGTTGCGCTGCGGAAAGTTGGCGGCGCGCGCGGGCGTGCCGAGCGGCCATTCCGAAAGAATGGCGCCTTGCACCGCGATTTGCCGTGCCAGAGCGTGGTGCGCGGCCGGATAGACGAGATCGGCGCCGGTGCCGATCACAGCGACTGTGCTGCCGACGCCCTCGAGCCCGCCCCGATGAGCCGCGCCGTCAATGCCCTGCGCGAGCCCCGACACGACAGTGACGCCTGCAGCCGAAAACGTCCGCGCAAACCGTTCGGCGTCATCCATGCCTTGCGGCGTCGCGCTGCGGCTGCCCACCAGCGCGACGGCTCGTGTATGCAGCAGCTCCAGCCGGCCCTTTATATATAGCAGTGGCGGCGGATCCGGCATGGTGAGGAGCGCCGGCGGATAGGCCGGGTCGTCGAGCGTCACCAGATGATTGCCCGGCAGTTCGCGCCATGCGATTACCGCGTCGAGTTGAGCATCGAATTCGGGACCCGTGGGAGCCAGGGCGGCGCGTGCCGCAGCCTCGCCGGCGATCGCGGCGAGCGTTTCATGGTCGTGCTGGAGGATTGCTTCGGGCAGCCCGAAAGCGGTCAGCAGCAGGCGCAGCGCCGCAGGTTTCAGCCCCGTGGCGAGAGAGAGCCGCAGCCACGCGGCGAGTTCGATATGGGTTGCAGGCAAGGTGTGCATTGCGGGGCGATCCTCGTGCAGGGCCAGCGGGCAGGCGGGCGCCATGCTAAAATTTTCATCATCCGAAATAACTGCAGCGCCGCGCCCACCCGCGCGGGCTCGTCGTTTGGCGCATCTGGCGCGTTGAATCGAACCGGTTCGACCCCATCTATCGTGTGCGTATTGCGACGGGCCGACAACCTGGCCAAATGGCCAACGTGAGCCCTCCCACGGTTAGCGGCGCCGAAATCACACTCGAAATCATGGCTTTACTGAACATCCTCAATTACCCGGACAAACGGCTGCACAAGGTCGCTAAGCCGGTCGAACAGGTCAACGACCGCATCCGCCGTCTCGTCGCGGACATGGCCGAGACCATGTATGCCGCGCCCGGCGTTGGCCTTGCGGCCACCCAGGTGGACGTGCACGAGCGCGTGATCGTGATCGACGTGTCGGACGCGCACGATCAACTGCTCGCCTTCATCAATCCGGAAATCGTCTGGTCCAGCAACGAGAGAAAGCTGTCGGAAGAAGGCTGCCTGTCCGTGCCGGGCATTTACGACAACGTCGAGCGCGCCGAGAAAGTGCGCGTGCGGGCACTGAACGAAAAGGGCGAAACCTTCGAAATGGATTGCGAGGGTTTGCTCGCCGTGTGCATCCAGCACGAAATGGATCACCTGATGGGCCGCGTGTTCGTCGAGTATCTGTCGCCGCTGAAGCAGACGCGCATCAAGAGCAAGATGAAGAAGCTCGCCCACGCAATGTAATGCGCGTCCGTTCCGCTCCCTGCTTCCGCCCCTGCTCATGAGCCATTCGTTGCGCGTTGTCTTTGCCGGTACGCCGGAATTTGCGTCGGCCGCGCTGGCCGCGATCCACGGTGCCGGTTTTCCGGTGCCGCTCGTGCTGACGCAACCCGACCGCCCGGCCGGGCGCGGCATGAAACTGCAGGCGAGCCCGGTCAAGCGCTACGCCGAAGAACATGGGCTTGCCGTCGCGCAGCCGCCTTCGCTGCGCCGGGCGGGGAAGTACCCGGCCGAGGCCGAGGCCGCCATCAACCTCCTGCGCGCCACGCCGCACGACGTGATGGTGGTTGCAGCCTACGGCCTGATCCTGCCGCAGGAAGTGCTCGATATCGCGCCGCTCGGCTGCATCAATATTCACGCGTCGCTGTTGCCGCGTTGGCGCGGCGCGGCGCCGATCCATCGTGCAATCGAAGCGGGCGACGCTCAAACCGGCATCACGCTGATGCAAATGGATGCCGGTCTAGACACCGGCGCGATGATCTCCGAGATACGCACGCCCATTTCCGCGAACGACACCACGGCCACCTTGCATGACCGCCTCGCCAAGGAAGGCGCGAAGCTGATAGTGGAGGCGCTCGTGGAACTCGAGCGCAACGGCAAGCTGGCCTCGACGCCGCAACCCGCGGAGGGCGTCACTTACGCCGAAAAGATCGGCAAGCACGAGGCCGCGCTCGACTGGCGCCGCCCGGCTTCGGTGCTCGCCCGCCAGGTGCGCGCGTTCGATCCCTTTCCGGGCAGTGTGGCTACGCTCGAAGACGGCACGTCGATCAAGATCTGGGCGGCGACGCCGGAACTCGCGCAAGGCGGGGATGCGCCCGGCACGATCACCAGCGTTTCGCCAGAAGGAGTCGTCGTAACCTGCGGCGAAGGCGCGCTGCGTCTCACGCAATTGCAGAAACCCGGCGGCAAACGTCTGCCGGTACGCGAATTCCTGGCCGGTTTTGCGCTGGCTACGGGGCAGCGTTTCCAGCTTCCCGAAGCAAAGTAGGACCAGTCGGCGGCGTCTGAACATCGTCCGTTTGGCCGATGCTCAACGGCCCCGCTTGACAGTCGCCGCGCGTTAAAATCCTCCATGCACACGCTCATGTTCCGAGGATTCTCATGTTCGGCATCACTCATTTCGAGTTTTTCGTCGTCGCAGTCTTTTTGCTGAACGTGACGCCCGGGCCGGATACGGCTTATATCGTCGGGCGTAGCGTCGCGCAGGGCCGCGGCGCGGGGCTTATGTCCGCACTCGGAATTTCGGCCGGGTGCTGCGTTCATTCGCTAGCTTGCGCGTTCGGCTTGACCGCGCTGCTCGCCGCGTCGGCCACGGCGTTCACCGTCATCAAGTTTGTCGGCGCGATTTATCTGATCTATCTCGGGGTGCGCCTCATTTTCGCCAAACCTGCCGACGACGAAGCCCGCGGCGAAGCACGCGCGGCCGGTGCGCCAAAGTCGCTGCGCCAACTGTTCCTGCAAGGCTTCTGGACAAACGTACTGAACCCCAAGGTCGTGCTTTTCTTCGTCTCGTTCTTTCCGCAGTTCGTTACCGCCGGCACGGATCACAAGGCGCTCGCTTTTCTCACGCTCGGCGCCGTATTCGTCGTGATGAGCATGCTGTGGAACAGCTTTGTCGCGTGGATCGCCGGCAGCGTGACGCGGCGTTTCTCCGGCAAGCCGTCAGTGAAGAAGTGGCTGGACCGCGGCGTCGGCAGCGCCTTTGTCGGGCTGGGAATCAAGCTCGCTACCGCGTCGAGATGATTGAATTTTCCGCGTGCGCCCATATCTAACATTTAGCTTACAATCAGGCGCCGCGACGATGCGGCATGGAAATGAACCCCGAGTTAGGGCAAGGAGTTGCAGACATGTTCAATTGGGTCAAAACCGCGATGTTGATGGCCGCGATCACGGCCCTTTTCATCGTGATCGGCGGAGTGATAGGCGGCTCGCGCGGCATGACGATCGCGTTCGTCATTGCTCTCGGCATGAATTTCTTTTCGTACTGGTTCTCGGACAAGATGGTGCTGCGCATGTACAACGCGCAGGAAGTGGACGAAACCAGCGCGCCGCAGTTCTACCGCATGGTGCGCGAGCTCTCCACGCGCGCCGGCTTGCCGATGCCGCGCGTGTATCTGATCAACGAAGACGCGCCGAACGCATTCGCCACCGGCCGCAATCCGGAGCATGCAGCCATTGCCGCGACCACGGGCATTCTGCGCGTGCTGTCCGAGCGCGAAATGCGCGGCGTGATGGCGCACGAGCTGGCGCACGTGAAGCACCGCGACATTCTGATTTCGACGATTTCGGCCACCATGGCCGGCGCGATTTCCGCGCTCGCGAACTTTGCTATGTTCTTCGGCGGCCGCGACGAAAACGGGCGTCCCACGAACCCGATCGCCAGCATTGCGGTCGCGCTGCTCGCGCCTATCGCCGGTGCGCTGATCCAGATGGCGATCTCGCGTGCGCGCGAATTCGAAGCGGATCGTGGCGGCGCGCAGATTTCCGGCGACCCGCAAGCGCTCGCTTCGGCGCTCGACAAGATTCATCGTTATGCGAGCGGCATTCCGTTTCCGGCAGCCGAGCAGCATCCGGCCACTGCGCAGATGATGATCATGAATCCGCTGGCGAGCGGCGGCATCGCGAATCTGTTTTCAACGCACCCGTCCACAGAAGAACGCATCGCGCGTTTGATGGAAATGGCCCGAACCGGGCGCTTCGAATAACGCCGATGCACAGTGCATAACCAAAGGCGAGTCTTCTGACTCGCCTTTTTTATTTCGTGACAGCGCACGCTCCCGCTGCCGCCGCCCGTGCGGGGCCCGTTAGCCGCGCCACGCTACAATGTGTGTTCATTGTGTCGCGCGTACCGCGCGGCCTGCCTTTGCCTTCCCATGATCCCAAAGCCTTCTTCGCGTTCTGCTTCTTCGTCGGCGCGTCCGCGCGAATCCCGCTTGTCCGTGTTGCATCTCGCGCCGGAATCGCTCGGCTTTGCGCTCGACTGTGCAGCGCAAGCGGTAGGCGCCGTCCGCCTTGGGGCGGCTTTGCCGGCCGCGCTGCAGTCCGTTTTCGTGTCTGCGCCAGAGGGCAGTGCCGCTGCTGCGCGCGGCGCAGTACAGGACATCGCCTATCGCACGATGCGGCGTCTCGCGACTGCCGAATGGTTGATCGCGAGGCTCGTCAAGAAGGCGCCGCCGCCGCACGTCGGTCATGTGCTTGCCTGCTCGCTCGCGCTCCTGATCGACGACGAAGCCAGCGCAGCCTACACGCCGTTCACGGTAGTCGACCAGGCAGTCAGCGCGATCTCGGCGCGTCGCGAATTCTCATTCGCTAAGGGGCTCGTCAACGCCGTGCTGCGCAGCTTTCTGCGCGAACGCGAGGCGCTGCTCGAAGCGGCGCAGACCGATGAAGTCGCGCGCTGGAACTACCCGGCATGGTGGATCGACGCGGTAAGGCGCGCATGGCCCGACGCATGGCAAGACGTGCTCGCGGCCGGCAACACGCAAGGTCCGTTGACGCTGCGTGTGAACGTCCGACATTCGACGGTCGATGCGTATCTACAGGTTCTCGAGCAGCATCACATCGCCGCGAGCAAAGCTGGCGAGTTCGCGGTGAAGCTCGCTACGCCCATGCCTGTCGATCGCATTCCCGGCTTTAGCGAAGGCGTGGTCTCGGTGCAGGACGCAGGCGCTCAGCTCGCCGCGCAACTGCTCGGCGTGCGTGACGGCATGCGCGTGCTCGACGCGTGCGCGGCGCCCGGCGGCAAGACTGGGCATCTACTGGAACTGGCGAACCTGCAACTGGTTGCGCTCGAAAGCGATGCGACGCGCGCGCGGCGCATCGGCGAAAACTTGCAGCGCCTGAAGCTCCAGGCGGAAGTGCGTATCGGTGACGCGGGCACGCCGTCCCAATGGCACGACGACATCGATCAACCGTTCGACCGCATTCTCGCCGATGTGCCGTGCTCGGCGTCGGGCATCGTGCGGCGTCATCCGGATATTCGCTGGTTGCGCCGCGCGTCCGATATTCCCGCGCTCGTCGACGAACAGCGGCGCATTCTCGGCGCGCTCTGGCCGCTCGTGAAGCCAGGCGGCGAATTGCTCTACGTTACGTGCTCGATCTTTCCCGAAGAAGGCGAGTTGCAGGCGCAGTGGTTTGGAGACAAGCACCAGGATGCGGTACGATTGGACGCGCCGGGGCAACTTTTACCTTCGGTCGCCCGCGCGCCCGCCGACACATCGGCCGGTTCCCATGCCGGAGAATTCGCTGACCTCAGCGCCGGCGCGAACTCAGACCACGACGGATTTTTCTACGCGCGCTTTCAGAAACGGTGACCATCAAACGCTTCTTCCCGCTTCGGCTCGCTGCCGTGCTTTGGGTCGCGCTGGCCGTCTGGCTCGTCGCGCCCGGCGCGGCGTACGCCGACTCGATCGCCGTGCAGCGCGCTTCGCTGCAAGCCGACAATACCGGTTGGAGCCTCGACGCGCGTTTCGACTTCGAGTTGAACAGCAATCTCGAAGACGCCGTGAATAAAGGCATTCCGCTGTACTTCACAACCGACTTCGAGTTGAGCCGACCGCGCTGGTACTGGTTCGACGAGCAGCCGGTGAACGTGTCGCAAAGCCTTCGCCTGTCGTTTCAGCCGCTCACGCGCGAATATCGCGTGTCCAGTGTGTCGTCCGGCGGTTTGCAACTCGGCTTTACAACGCTTAAAGATGCGCTCGCGGTCATCAAGCACGTGACGTCGTGGCATGTGATCGACCGCAACGAAGTGCATGCCGGCGAGACGTACAACGCGTCCGTGCGCATGCAACTCGACATCGCGTTGATGCCCAAGCCGTTCCAGATCGACGCGGTCAACAACCGCGACTGGAACCTCGCTTCCGAATGGAAGCGCTTTACTTTTACGGTGACCGAACGTGCTAAATAAAGTGCGCTCCGCCACCAGTGTCAGCAGCATCGTCGTGCGCGTGCTGGTTTCCACGGTCGCAGTGACCGCCGTGTTGCTGCTCGTGCTGCTCGCCGCGGCAAGCGCGAACACTGAATTCTTCGACCGCTATTACCAGTGGCTCTACGCCGCGAATCTCGTGGTCGCGATGATCTTTCTGCTGGTGGTGGCGACGCTCGTCATCATCATCATTGCGCGCTTGCGAAAGGGTAAGTTCGGCACGCGGCTTCTCGCGAAGCTCGCGTTCTTCATGGCGCTGGTCGGCGTGGTGCCGGGCGGCATCATTTATGTGGTCTCGTATCAGTTCGTGTCGCGCAGTATCGAGTCGTGGTTCGACGTGAATGTCGAAACCGCGCTCACGTCGGGTCTGAACCTCGGGCGCGGCATGCTCGACGCGTCGCTGTCCGATCTGCAAACCAAGGGCCGCCTGATGTCCGAGCAGCTCGCGAGCGCGGACGCCGCCGGCACGACGCTCACGCTGCTGCGTCTGCGTGACCAGTTCGGCGTGCAGGACGCGACGATCCTCGAGCCCACGCGCAGCATGTCCGGCGCAACACCCGACATGCACGTGGTCGCGCAGGCATCGAGCAATTACGCGTCGCTCGTGCCGAACGACCTGCCTACGCCGCTGATGCTCGACCAGGCGCGCGGGCGCGGCTACGCGGCAATAGAGGGCGAAGTCGACGGCGATCCCCGCGCGCACGGCAGCAAGGGCGCGCTGCGGCTGCGTGTCGTGCAGCGCATTCCCGACACGAACGCGGCGCTGTTGCAGCCCACTGAGCGCTTCCTGCAACTCACGCAGCCAGTGTCGCAATCGCTCGCCCGCAATGCCGACGCTGTGCAGCGCGCGTATCGTGAGTATCAGGAGAAAGCGCTCGGACGTACCGGCTTGCGCAAGATGTATATCGGCACGCTGACGCTCGCGCTCTTTCTCGCCACGTTCATCGCGATGATGCTCGCGCTCGCGCTTGGCAACCAGCTCGCGCGGCCGCTGTTTCTGCTCGCGCAGGGCACGAAGGAAATCACCGAGGGTGACTACACGCCGAAGCGTGAGATCAAATCTCGCGACGAACTCGGCTTTCTCACGCAGTCGTTCAATGCAATGACGCGGCAGTTATCCGAGGCACGCGCGGCCGTCGAGAACAATCGCATCGCACTGGAGCATTCGAAGGCGTATCTGGAAAGTATTCTCGCTAACCTCACGGCCGGCGTGTTCGTGTTCGACCGCCAGTTCCGGCTCACTACCGCGAATCGCGGCGCCGAGCGCATCTTCCGTCAGCAGTTCCAGGAGGTGCTGGGCTCGGCGCTCGAACAGATCGGCGTGCTGAGCGAATTCGGCGGCATGGTGCGCAAGGCGTTTGCCGATCGCGAAGCGGCAAGCGGCGACGGTCACGACGACGGCGGCCACTGGCAGCAGCAGTTCTCGGTTCAGGTGGCGGGCGAAAGCGAGCCGCTCACTTTACTCGTGCGCGGTGCGCGCCTTGTGTCGGCGACCGATCGCGACGCTCAGGACATGCAGACGTCGGGCTATGTCGTGGTGTTCGACGACATCTCGGACGTCATTTCCGCGCAGCGTTCGATCGCATGGGGCGAGGTCGCGCGGCGGCTCGCGCATGAGATCAAGAATCCGCTCACGCCGATCCAGCTCTCGGCCGAACGTCTGCAGATGAAGCTCTCCGACAAGCTGTCGCCGTCGGACGCCGATGTGCTCAAGCGCGGCGCGACCACAATCGTGAACCAGGTCGCCGCGATGAAGCAGATGGTCGACAATTTCCGCGACTACGCGCGCACGCCTCCCGCCGTGCTCGCGCACTTGCAGTTGAACGATCTCGTGAGCGAAGTGCTGACGCTGTATGGCATCGAGGAAGGCAAGGGTGCGATTCATGTCGAACTCTCCGAGCTGCCCGCGATTCGTGGCGACGCAACGCAATTGCGCCAGGTGATTCACAACCTGCTGCAGAATGCGCAGGACGCGGTGGCCGAAGTCGAGCACCCGCGTGTGGTGCTCGAGACGAGGACAGTAGAATACGGAGACCCCGACGCGGAAGGCAAGGCACGCGTCGCGGTACGTCTGACAGTGTCGGATAACGGACCGGGTTTCCCAACGCGTATCCTCACCCGTGCATTCGAGCCTTACGTTACGACCAAGGCGAAAGGCACGGGCCTGGGTCTTGCGATGGTCAAGAAGATCGTCGACGAACATGGCGCGCGCATCGACATTCGAAACCGCATGAAAGCGGGCGATGTCGTCGAGGGCGCGCAAATTTCGATTCTCTTCCTTCAACTGGCAGACGACGCCGCGGCTCCCGAAGCGGGACCGCGTCCTGCGCACGGCGGTACGTCGCAGGGAAAGACAAAAGCAACAGTGCAGACAAAGGCAGCGTAAATGGCAACCATCCTGGTGGTAGATGATGAAATGGGCATCCGGGAATTGCTCTCGGAGATCCTGAGCGACGAGGGGCATGTCGTGGAGGCGGCGGAAAACGCGCAACAGGCGCGCGAATTCCGTTTGCGTCAGGCGCCGGACCTGGTGCTGCTCGACATCTGGATGCCCGATACCGACGGCGTGACGCTGCTCAAGGAATGGGCTGCGCAAGGGCAGCTCACGATGCCGGTGATCATGATGTCAGGTCACGCGACGATCGACACCGCAGTTGAAGCGACGAAGATCGGCGCGCTGAATTTTCTTGAGAAGCCGATCGCGCTACAGAAGCTGCTAAAGGCCGTGGAGCAAGGCCTCGCGCGCGGCACTGCGGCAGTTGCGCCGGGCGGCGCGGCGGTGAAATCGGCGTCGCCAATGAATTCTTCAGCTGTGGCTTCGGCGGCTGCATTGCCGATGCTGTCCTCAGCCGACGGCTTGGGCAGCGGCGTGCTCGCTGCGCAAACGGCATCCATTTCGTTCGACATTCCGCTGCGCGATGCGCGCGATGCATTCGAGCGCGCGTACTTCGAGTATCACCTCGCGCGCGAGAACGGCAGCATGACGCGCGTCGCGGAAAAGACCGGCTTGGAGCGCACGCACTTGTATCGCAAGCTCAAACAGCTCGGCGTCGATCTCGGGAAGAACAAAGGCGAGTGAGCACCGCGTTACGCGGGCGGATTTCACCGCCACAGATTTTTTCGGGAAGGGGCTTGCCCAGCGAATGACCCTTTGATATCATTTCGTTCTTCGTTGGCCCGGTAGCTCAGTTGGTAGAGCAGCGGATTGAAAATCCGCGTGTCGATGGTTCGATTCCGTCCCAGGCCACCAGGATTCAGCCCCAGGAAATCGCAAGATTCCTGGGGCTTTTCCTTTTGCGGTGGGCTTTCGCTGTTTGGTGCTCGCCGGTAGTACGTCGGGGCGCGCCGGGCGAGTTTCGGCATCGCGTGATAAAATCGCGCCAGTTCAAGCACTTGCATGCGAGTGCGTCGCCCGTCGAATTCGTTCAAGGGCCCGCGGTCGAGCCGCGATCCGCACCGAACCCCTCGCCCGACGATTAACGGTATGAGCGCCCAGCGACTTTGCAGGCCGAAGGCGCGGCCTATACTGCTTTGGGCCGGCAGCAGTGCCGGCTCGCGTCGCGCCGCGTTGCTTGCATGGCGCACCTCGCGCAGCGCGACGCGGCACTCATCATTCACGGAGTTTCACGGTGATCCGCAAAGACGCTAAACGTAGCGCTCTGGTGCTGTTTTCCGGCGGCCAGGATTCCGCCACGTGCCTCGCATGGGCACTTGAACGTTATGAAACGGTTGAGACGCTCGGCTTCGATTATGGTCAGCGGCACCGCGTCGAACTCGAATGCCGCGAAGGCTTTCGCAATGCAGTAGTGCGTACGTTCCCGGCGTGGGGCGAGCGCCTCGGCGACGATCACATGATCGATCTGTCCGTGCTCGGCGCGATCAGCGAAACGGCCATGACACGCGAGATCGAAATCGAGGCCACGGCCAACGGTTTGCCGAATACGTTCGTGCCGGGCCGCAATCTGATGTTCATGACGATCGCGGCGGCCATCGCTTATCGGCGTGGTTTGCAGGTGTTGGTCGGCGGAATGTGCGAGACGGATTTTTCGGGCTATCCCGATTGTCGCGACGACACCATGAAGGCTTTGCAGGTCGCGCTGAATCTCGGCATGGACTCGCGCTTCCTGCTCGAAACTCCGCTGATGTGGCTCGACAAGGCGGACACGTGGCGCCTCGCGCATGAGCTAGGCGGCGACGCGCTGGTGGAACTGGTGCGCATAGAGACGCATACCTGCTATGTCGGTGAACGCGCGGAATTGCACGCATGGGGCTTCGGCTGTGGCGAATGCCCGGCCTGCCGCTTGCGCAAGCGAGGTTACGAAGCCTATCTCGCCGGTGAAAAGGTAACCGAGCCGGTTTGAGACGGCCCTGCAGCAGCGGGGCTCGGGCAGTTGTTTGTAGGTACACAAGTACAAATCCAGGCAGAGAGCAGCATGACGTACGCGGTCAAGGAAATCTTCTACACGTTGCAAGGCGAGGGCGCGAATGCCGGACGCCCGGCTGTGTTTTGCCGCTTCGCCGGCTGCAATCTGTGGTCGGGCCGCGAGGAAGACCGCGCCGAAGCCGTATGCCGGTTCTGCGACACGGACTTTGTAGGCACGGACGGCGAGAACGGCGGCAAGTACCGCACAGCCGCAGACCTCGTGCAAATGATCGCGTCGCAATGGCCCGAAGGCGAGGGCCAACGCTTTGTCGTGTGCACGGGCGGCGAGCCGATGTTGCAAATCGACCAGCCACTGGTCGACGCGCTGCATGCGGCCGGCTTTGAAATTGCAATTGAAACGAATGGCTCGTTGCCGGTGCTCGAGACCATCGACTGGATTTGTGTGAGCCCGAAGGCCGACGCGCCTCTCGTCGTCACGAAGGGCAACGAACTGAAGGTCGTGATCCCGCAGGACAACCAGCGCCTGTCCGACTATGCGAAGCTCGACTTCGAGTATTTCCTCGTCCAGCCAATGGACGGCCCGTCGCGCGACCTCAACACCAAGCTCGCGATCGACTGGTGCAAACGCCATCCGCAATGGCGCCTGTCGATGCAGACCCACAAGTATCTGAATATTCCCTGATTTGCCGTGCTGACGATTACACGAAAACTCGAATTCGACGCGGGTCACCGCATTCCCGATCACCGCAGCCAGTGCCGTAATCTGCACGGCCATCGCTATGTGATCGAAATCACGCTGCAAGGCGATCTCGTCGACACGGAAGGCGCGCCCGACCGCGGCATGGTGATGGACTTCGCCGACGTGAAGTCGCTCGCCGTCGAACATCTCGTCGACAAATGGGATCACGCGTTCCTCGTCTACGAAGGCGACACGCAAGTGCGTGGCTTCCTCGAAACGATGGCGGGCCACAAGACCGTGGTGCTCGACCGCATTCCGACCGTGGAGAACCTGGCGGCTGTCGCGTTCGACATTCTCGCGAACGTGTATGACGCGCACTATGGCGTGAACCTGCGCCTCTACAAGCTGCGTCTGTACGAGACGCCGAATTGTTGGGCCGACGTGGTTCGCGACTAACCACCACACACGTTACGCGGGCCAACCGCCGCGTTATTGTCACGGTATGATCGCTCCGATAACCACACGGAGCGAGACATGCCGGTCACCGCAATGCGTCGCAGCAGCCAAACGGGCCATCAGCGTTCGAGCCTGGCTCGTTGCCGGGCTCGCCTCACGAGCACGCGTCCAACCACGCTTCCCCTCGTGTCTTGCAATGAAGCCGGTCATCGCCAGGGAGTGTGGCGATGAGCACCTTCACCAATCCCCTCAAGCAACGTCTTAAAGAAGCCGATCCGCTGTTCGGTCTATGGCTGTCGCTCGGCAGCGATACCGCCGCCGAGGCGCTCGCTCACGCCGGCTTCGACTGGCTGCTGATCGACATGGAGCACGCGCCCAACGACAGTGGCGACGTGACCTCGCAATTGCGTGCGATTGCCGCCGCGCATCTGCCGAGCGAACCGGTGGTGCGCGTACCGGCGAGCGAGGGCTGGCTCGTCAAGCGCGTGATGGACGCTGGCGCACGCACGCTGATGTTCCCCAATATCGAGTCCGCCGAAGAAGCTGCCCACGCGGTGCGCCTCACGCAATATCCGAGCGCCGAGGCGCTCGATGGTCTGCGCGGCGTCGCTGGCGTCGTGCGGGCCGCGGCCTACGGCATGCGACGCGACTACGTGCAAACGGCCAACGCGCAAATCGCGACCATCGTGCAGATCGAGTCGGCGCGCGCCCTCGACGAAGTCGACAAGATCGCAGCGACGCCGGGCGTCGATTGCCTGTTCGTCGGACCCGCGGATCTCGCCGCGAGCCTTGGTCATCTCGGCGATTCGAAGCACGCCGACGTGCAAGCGGCCATGGCGCGCATCGTCAGCGCCGCGGACAAAGCGGGCATTGCCGCCGGCATTTTTTCGATGGACGTCGCGAGCGCAAGGCAGCATCGCGATGCCGGTTTTCGTTTTATCGCTCTGGCCGCCGACGTCATGTGGATGTTGCGCGCAACCCGCCAGGCGCTGCAGGAGGTGAGGTCATGAAGTGGATGGTGCAACGCGTTGTCGCGCGCATGGTGGTTACGGCGGCATTGACCACGGGCGTCGCAGCGCATGCGCAGGATCGTCTCGCGAAGCCGAACGATCCGGAGACGCAAACCGCGGTCGCCGACTACAACGCCGGCAATTTCGGTGCGGCGCTTGCAGAATTCCGCAAGGCCGCCGAGCGCGGCAGCCGGCTTGCGCAGTTCAATTACGCGATGATGCTGCTCAACGGTGAAGGCACCGCGGTGAACGTCGACGAAGGCAAGAAGTGGCTGCGCAAGGCCGCCGACGCGAACATGTCGCACGCGCAATATGTGTACGGCAAGATGTATGACGATGGCGAGTTCGTCGGCCGCGATCCGGCCGAAGCGCACCGCTGGTTTCTGAAAGCCGCGCAGCAAGGGCACGTGCAGGCCGAGCTTGCGCTCGCTAATCAGTTCCTCGATGGCCGAGGCACCGATCGGGACAACAAGCAGGCGTTCGTCTGGTACAAGAAGGCTGCGGAGGGCGGCGATATGACCGCACAGTACGTGACAGGCTCCTTCTATGAACGCGGCGGCGATGGCGTCGACAAGAACCTGAACGTGGCGCGGGCTTATTACGCGGCTGCGGCCGCGCAGGGCGATCCGGCGGCGCGCTTGAAGTATCAGCAACTGAGCGCGCAGCTGCGGGATCACAAAGAGGTGAAACCGCAATAAGCAGAAGGGGCGCATCTGGCGATACGCCCCTTCTGTTTTACAGCTTGCGGTGCGGCGTGCTTGCGGTCCGCTTTGCAGCCCGCTTCACTGCCCGCTTCACAGTCCGATTCGCAGCGTGTCTCGCTGCCAACAAAGCAGCATTCTTCATCAGCCCACCTGCTAGCTCTGCATCAACCGCTTCTGTCGTGCGACGCTCATGATCAGCCCGATTGCCACGCCAAGCGTGGTCAGCGCGGTGCCGCCATAACTCATGAATGGCAGCGGCACGCCGACCACCGGCAAGATGCCGCTCACCATACCGATATTGACGAACGCGTAGGTGAAGAATGCCATCGTCAGAGATCCGGCCAGCAGGCGTCCGAATAGCGTCGCGCCGTTGGCGGCGATATACAGCCCGCGCGCGATCAGCAACATGTAAAGCGTGAGCAGTACGACGCCGCCCGCGAGCCCGAATTCCTCTGAGAACACTGCGAAGATGAAGTCAGTGTGTTTCTCGGGGATGAACTC
This sequence comes from Paraburkholderia kirstenboschensis, assembly GCF_904848585.1. GTDB lineage: Bacteria > Pseudomonadota > Gammaproteobacteria > Burkholderiales > Burkholderiaceae > Paraburkholderia > Paraburkholderia kirstenboschensis. The sequence continues at coordinate 530,487 of NZ_CAJHCR010000004.1, read as the reverse complement.
CAGGTGCGCCTGTGTGCCCTTCAGCCAGCCCTTGCCGAGCGGGCCGCCGGAGCCGATCGCGATCACCGCCTGAATGGTGTGGAAGCCCTTGCCGAGCGGATCGGAAGTCGGGTCGAGCAGCGTGCAGATGCGATGCTTCTGATAGTCGTGCATGAGCGGCCACTGCACTTCCGGCTGGCAGATCTTGTCCTGAAACGCCGCAATCGAGCCGACCGCGATCACTCCGGCAATCAGCACCGGCACGATCAGTTTGAAGCTCAAACCCGCAAAGTAAATGACGAAGAAGCCAGCTGCGAAAACCAGCACGGCGGTGCCCAGGTCGGGCTGTTTGGCGATCAGTCCCACCGGCAGGGCAAGAATCACCAGCCCGACCAGAAAGTCGTACCAGCGCATCACGCCTTCGCGCCGCTGATAGTACCAGGCGAGCATCAACGGCGTCGCGATCTTCATGATCTCCGACGGCTGAATCACCACGCCCACGTTGATCCAGCGCTTCGCGCCCTTGCGCGTGAGGCCGAACATCGCCACCGCAACGAGTAGCGCGATCCCGAATGTATAAAGCGGGACCGCGAAGCGCATCAGCGTGGTGGGTGGAACATTCGCGAGCGCCCACATCAGCACGAACGTCAGCATGATGTTGCGCAACTGGTCTTCCACGCGGCCGGGTACATCGAGACTCGCGCTGTACAAGGTGACGATGCCCACGCACAGCAGCAGAAACACCACCAGTGCGAGCGGGCGGTCGAAGCCTGCGAACATCCGCTTGATGCGGTCGATCCAGGCGCGCTTGTCGAATTGCATGCCTTTCTCCTTACTCGTCGATGCCGCCGGTAACCGGCTGGCGTGGCGAGGTGGCTTGAGTGCCGTTATCGCGCGATGGATCGCGCAGCGCAGTGGTTCCGGAGCGCGCGGCGGCTGGTGCCGGCTCGCTCGCCGGTCGCGGTTGGCGCGGGGTGCCTGATTTGCGCGGCGCCGGGTTCTTTGCTGCTGACGCGGGTGTGGCCGGTGTGGCCGAGGCCGGCAGTTTTGACGTCGTCCCTGCGCCCCCCGCTGATGCGGACGACTTCGAACTCGCCGCAGGGGCAGACGCCGCAGCCGCTCCAGACGCGGCACCTGCGCCCGAAGCCCCGTTCGCCGCAGCCGCCGCGGCGGCAGCCGACGCCGCAGCCGCAGCGGACGCCGCTCCCGGCATCGGCAGCGCGGTGAAGCCCGCAGCGATCTTGACCGGCTGCCCGGTTTCCTGCGGCGCCGGCGCACCGCCGACTTCCGGCGCGGATGCGTCCTCGGTCGCCGACGCCGCTGCCGCAACTGCCGCCGCTTCCGCGCCCGGTTTGTTCTTGCCGACGAGGTAGTAGTCGAGCACCTTGCGCGCGATCGGGCCGGCCGATTCGGCGCCCCAGCCGCCGTTCTCCACGATCAGCGCGAGCGCGATCTTGGGTTGCTCCGCCGGTGCGAAAGCGATGAAAAGCGCGTGATCGCGCAAGTGCTCCGCGATCGCATGGCCCTTGTAGTTCGCGCCTTGCAGCGAGTACACCTGCGCCGTGCCCGTCTTGCCCGCGGCCACATACGGCGCGCCAATGAACAGCTTCGACGCCGTGCCGTTCGTTACGACGCCTTCCATCGCACGCTTGATGATGTCGATGTCGGACTGCTTCACCGCGATCTTGTCGCTCGGATCGCGCACGACCGGGCGCGTGTCTTTGGTGATCGGATTTTCAATGTCGCGCACGAGGTGCGGCTTCATCACCACGCCGTTGTTGGCGAGCGTGGCCGTGGCGTGCGCGAGTTGCAGGATCGTGAACGAGTTGTAGCCCTGGCCGATGCCGAGACTGATTGTTTCGCCTTCGTACCAGCGCTGCTGCTCGGGCTTGCGGTAGGCCTTGCGCTTCCATTCCGTGGAAGGCAGGATGCCGCGCGCTTCGCCGGAAATATCAATACCCGTGATCTGGCCGAAACCCCACGGTTTCATGAAACCGGCAATGGCGTTCACGCCCAGATCGTGCGCGAGCATGTAGAAGTACGTGTCGTTCGACACGACGATGGCGCGGTTCATGTCGACCCAACCCTGACCCGAGCGCACGTCGTTGCGGAACGTGTGACCGCCGAAAGTGTAGGAGCCGGGGTCCTGAAAGCCCCAACCCGGAGTGCGCTTGTGCAGCGATAGCGCGGCGAGCGCCATGAACGGCTTATACGTCGAACCTGGCGGATAAGTGCCGTGCAGCGGCCGGTTCAGAAGCGGATGGTCGGGCGAGTTGTTGAGTTCGTCCCAGGTCTGCTGGTCGATGCCGTCGACGAACGAATTCGGATCGAAGCTCGGCGCGGAGACGAATGCCAGCACGTCGCCGGTGGCCGGCTCGATAGCGACGAGCGCGCCGCGGCGGCCCGCGAACGCCTGCTCGGCAACCTGCTGCAAGCCGATGTCGAGCGACAACACGAGGTTGTTGCCCGGCGTTGCCTGCGTGCGCGACATCGTCCGCACGGGCCGGCCGCCGGCGGTGACTTCGACTTCCTCGAAACCGGTCTGGCCGTGCAACTCGGTCTCGTAGCTTTGCTCGACACCGATCTTGCCGATGTAGTCGGTGCCCTTGTAGTTATTTGCGTCCAGACGCGGATCGTAGTGTTCCGGATCGCTGTCGTTCTGATCGCTGGCGTCGTCGATACGATCTTGGTCGCGCTGCGAAATGCGGCCAATGTAGCCGATCACGTGCGCCGCCGTCGGCCCGAGCGGATATTGGCGGAACAGGCGGGCGCGCACTTCCACGCCCGGAAAACGGAAGCGCTGCGCGGTGAAGCGCGCGACTTCGTCGTCGGTCAGACGGGTGCGGATGGGCAGGCTCTCGAAGTTTTTCGAGTCTTCCTGCAGCTTCTTGAAGCGGCGTCGGTCACGTGCGTCGATTGACACGACCGAGGCCAGATCGTCGATCACTGTTTCGAGCGGCGCGCCTAGCTTTGACGGCGTGATTTCGAGTGTGTAGGCCGAGTAGTTCTTGGCCAGCACCACGCCGTTACGGTCAGTGATGATGCCGCGGTTCGGCACGATCGGCGCGACGGAAATGCGGTTTTCGTCGGCCTGCAGCGAGTATTTGCTGTAGTGCCACACCTGCAGGAACAGGAAACGAAAGCCGATCAGCCCGAAGCAGACGAACACGAACAGGCCCGCCGCCGCGACCCGCAGGCGGAACTTCGAGAGCTGTTGCTGAGTGTCCTTGAATTCGGTCATGCGATTCTGCAAAAGGCCGGGCGACGGCCATCATGAGTGTGCGCCTGATCCGGCCTGAACCGGAAGGCATGAACAGCGATGGGCGTCGAGCGGGCAGAAAAGGTGAGTTCCATGAGGACCGCCTGCGCGCTCGACGCCTCGTTAAATCGGCCGCGTGTCGTCGGGGTCGGCCGGCCGGCGTTGCGGCATCAACAGCAGCAGGCTGGCGACGGGCCACAGCGCAGCTTCGACGAATCCGTCGATCAGATAACCCCATCCGGGAAAGGCCGCGCCCGTCAGCAGACGGATGACGAACGGCACCAGTTGGGCGATCACCAGCAGCGGCATGACGGCGAAAGTCTGCACGCCAAGCGACATCCACAGGACGCGGCGATGAATCGTGATCGCGCCATACGACAGCAGCGTGTACGCGAGCGCGTGCTCGCCGAGCAGGCTGGCGTTGTGCACGTCCATTAGCAGACCGAGGAAAAACGCGATGCCCATGCCGACCTTGCGCGGCTGATGCACGTTCCAGAACAGCAGCACGAGCGCGACGAAGTCAGGCACGCCGATCAGGCGCCCCCACGGCATCAGGTTCAGCAGAAACGCTGCAGCGAGGCTGAACGCGATGAAGTACGGATTGACCGGCTGCAGGATGTATTGCGGACGGTTCATGGCTTTGCCCCCGGCGCGGCTTGTGGCTTGGCTTTTTCGACGGCGGCGGGTTTCTTCGGCGCAGCGGGCTTCTGGTCGGCGGCGGCCGCTTTACCGGCCGCGCCGGCTTGGCCAGGCGCGCTTGCCGCGGGCTTGGGCGCGGCGTTCTTGTCAGCGGTCGGCTTTTCCGCTGGTTTGGCGGATTTCTCGGCGGCGGCCTTGCTGTCGGCGGCTTTCGCGCCCTTCTTGCCCTTCGCGTCTTTGGCGGACGGTTCCGGCTCTTCTGCCGGTCGCGGCGGCACGTCGGCCACGTAGTGCAGCACCAGCAACTGACGTGCACCGCGCACCGGCGCGATCGGCAGGCAGATCACACGCGCAAATGCCGTGTCCGCCTGTCTATCCACGCGGACCACTTTGGCGACCGGCAGTCCCGGCGGATAGACGCCGTCGAGCCCGCTCGTAACGAGTTCGTCGCCCGTCTGGACGTCGCCGCTGATCGGCACGAAGCGCAGATCGAGCGTGTCGCCCTTCGGCGTGCCGTAGATCACGCTGCGCAAGCCAGTGCGAACGATCTGCACGGGCACAGCCTGGTCCTTGTCGGTGAGCAGCGTTACTTCGGCTTGTAGCGGGAACACGCGGGTAACCTGGCCGATCACGCCGTCTTCGTTGACAACCGGCGAACCGTTCTGGATGCCTTGCTGCGCGCCACGGTTGATGACGACCTTCTGCGTGAACGGATCGCGAGTGTCGTACTGGATTTCAGCAGGCAGCGATTGCGTGGTCGCACGCTGCGACAGTTGCAGCAACGCGCGCAAATGGGCGTTTTCCGCAGATAGCTCAGCGGCCGTATTCGCCTGCTGTGCGAGCTGGAGGTTCCTGGTGTGCAACTTTTCGTTGTCGCTGCGCAGCGTGGCGCTGGTCACGGCCAGATCGGCGGCGCCCATGAAGACGTCGCGCGGCACGAGCGCCGCGCGTTGTAACGGATAAAGACCCGCGCCGAGCACGCCGCGAACGATTTCGAGCGTTTTGAAGCGTGCGTCGGAGATCAGCAGGGCCAGCGCGAGCACGACGAAAAACAGCAGTCGGGCGAGAGCGGATGGGCCTTGCTTGAACAGGGGCGGCGGACTGTATTCCATGGTCGGCGCCGGGGGCGTAAGCGGTTGGGTGAGGCGGCGGCGCGCTGGAAACGCGGGTTCAGCGTACGGAGGCTGGTTGGCCCAGCCAACGGCAAACCGGCCCGCAGGGGGCCGTTTGCCAGATCCGCGCTACTGACATCGATCTCGCTCGCTTACTCGTACGAGAAGATGCTGCCGAGCTTGTCCATGCGTTCGAGCGCCATGCCCGAACCGCGCACGACGCACGTCAGCGGGTCTTCAGCGACGAGCACCGGCAGACCGGTTTCTTCGGCGAGCAGGCGGTCCAGATCGCGCAACAGCGCACCACCGCCCGTCAGCATCATGCCGCGCTCGGCGATGTCAGCGCCCAGTTCCGGCGGCGTTTGTTCGAGCGCAATCTTCACCGACGAGACGATCTGGTTGAGCGGATCGGTCAGTGCTTCGAGAATTTCGTTGCTGGAGATGGTGAAGCTGCGCGGAATGCCTTCCGACAGATTGCGGCCCTTCACTTCCATTTCCTTCACTTCGGAACCCGGGAAGGCCGAGCCGATTTCCTTCTTGATGGCTTCGGCGGTTTGCTCGCCGATCAGCATGCCGTAGTTGCGGCGGATGTAGTTGACGATAGCTTCGTCGAACTTGTCGCCGCCCACGCGCACGGAGCCCTTGTACACGATGCCGCCGAGCGAGATCACGCCGACTTCCGTCGTGCCGCCGCCGATGTCCACAACCATCGAGCCGGTTGCTTCCGACACGGGCAGGCCGGCGCCGATTGCGGCGGCCATGGGTTCTTCGATGAGATATACCTGCGAGGCGCCCGCGCCGTGAGCAGCTTCCTTGATGGCGCGGCGCTCGACCTGGGTCGAACCGCACGGCACGCAAATGATGATGCGCGGCGACGGCGAGAACATGCGCGACTCGTGAGCAGTTTTGATGAACTGCTTGATCATCTGCTCGGTCACCGTGAAGTCGGCGATCACGCCGTCTTTCATGGGGCGGATCGCCTCGATATTGCCCGGCACCTTGCCAAGCATCTGCTTGGCTTCCTTGCCGACTGCCTGAATGGTTTTCTTGCCGTTGGGACCGCCTTCCTGGCGGATCGAAACCACCGACGGTTCATCAAGAACGATGCCCTTGCCACGCATGTAGATGAGCGTGTTGGCGGTGCCTAGATCAATCGCCAGATCGTTGGAGAAGTAGCTGCGCAAAAAACCGAACATTCAAAATCCTGTCTCGCTTGGGGCCGGCCCTCGCAACGATGCGCAGGGCGGCAGCGGAAAAAAATAACAGCTTCAACCGGGCGAAGCGGCGCCACCGGAACTTGAAGCTGCGAGGGAGTCTACCGGAGGCCGATGCAAGTCCAAGTCAGAAATATCCGAACTATCTTTACGAATTGTCCAGAAAGGCCTTGGTAAGTCGGTCCGGGTTTGGGTCGAACGCGTAATGATACCTTATAATTTTGGATGTTTTGAAGGAAACGGACGGCACTTTTTGCCGCCGCTGGCCCCTTTTTCGAGGTCATCCTCCCGCGTCGTAACTCGCTGTCGCAGCGCTCTTTTCCTGCTGCGGCGGTCTGCCACTTTTTCCGGTGACTGCATGGCTTTGACCCTGACCGATGTTAAGCGCATCGCGCATCTTGCGCGGCTCGAACTGGCCGACGCCGACGCCGAGCACACGCTTGCCCAGCTCAACGACTTTTTCGGCCTCGTCGAGCAGATGCAGGCGGTCGACACCACGGGCATCGCACCGCTTGCCCATCCGATCGAACAGATCGAAGACGTCGCGCTGCGCCTGCGCGACGACGCGGTGACCGAAACGATCGACCGCGAAGCTTTTCAGCGTCCCGCGCCGGCCGTGCAGGACGGTCTGTATCTCGTGCCGAAGGTGATCGAGTAAGGCCGCATGGCGAGCCCCGCGCGGCCCGCGAGCAGCGAGTCGTGAAACGGCATGCCGTTTCACGACCGGCGCTCGTGCCGTTGCCTGTAGCCGATACCCCGGCGGGGCTTGTCAGCGCGCAATCGAACGCCTCCACGGCAGCGTGATCCGCGCTGCCGCGCTTTCCAGGACAAAACGCAATGCATGAAAAAAGTCTGACCGAACTGCGCGCCGCACTGGCGGCCAAGGAATGCTCCGCCGTCGAACTGGCGCAGCTTTATCTCAAGCGCATCGACGCGGCCAATAGCCTGAACGCTTTCATCCAGGTCGACGCCGACTTGACGCTCGCGCAGGCGAAAGCCGCGGACGCGCTGCTTCACGCGGGCCACGGCGGTCCGCTGACCGGCCTGCCGATCGCGCACAAAGACGTGTTCGTTACCAAGGGCTGGCGTTCCACTGCCGGCTCGAAAATGTTGTCGAATTACGAAAGCCCATTCGACGCCACGGTGGTCGAGCGTCTGCAGAAGGCTGGCATGGTTTGCCTGGGCAAGACCAACATGGACGAGTTCGCCATGGGCTCGTCCAACGAAAATTCGTACTTTGGTCCGGTGCAGAACCCGTGGGATCGTCAGGCCGTGCCGGGCGGATCGTCGGGTGGTTCCGCGGCTGCAGTTGCTGCGCGCCTCGCGCCCGCCGCGACCGGCACCGACACCGGCGGCTCCATCCGTCAGCCGGCGTCGTTCTCGGGCATCACCGGCATCAAGCCTACGTACGGCCGCGTATCTCGCTACGGCATGATCGCGTTTGCGTCGTCGCTGGATCAGGGCGGCCCGATGGCGCAAAGCGCCGCCGATTGCGCCACGCTGCTCAACGCCATGGCCGGCTTCGACGAGCGCGATTCGACGAGCCTCGTGCGCGACGACGAAGACTACACGCGCTATCTCGGCCAGCCGTGGAAACAGGACGGCGCGGGCAAGCCGCTCGCCGGCCTGCGCATCGGCTTGCCGAAAGAGTATTTCGGCGCGGGTCTCGCCGACGACGTGCGTGCGTCCATCGACGCCGCGTTGAAGCAATACGAAGCGTTGGGTGCAACGCTCGTCGAAGTGTCGCTGCCTAAAACCGAGCTGTCGATCCCGGTCTACTACGTGATCGCGCCAGCGGAGGCGTCGTCGAACCTGTCGCGTTTCGACGGCGTGCGCTTTGGCCATCGCGCCGCGGAATATCGCGATCTGCTCGACATGTACAAGAAGTCGCGGGCCGAAGGTTTCGGTCCGGAAGTGAAGCGTCGCATCATGGTCGGCGCTTACGTGCTGTCGCACGGGTATTACGACGCGTACTACCTGCAGGCGCAGAAGATCCGCCGCATCATCGCGCAGGACTTCCAGGAAGCGTTCAAGCAGTGCGACGTGATCATGGGACCGGTCGCACCGTCGGTGGCGTGGGATTTGGGCGCGAAGGGCGACGACCCGGTGCAGATGTATCTCGCCGACGTCTACACGCTGTCGGTGAGCCTCGCCGGTTTGCCCGGCATGAGCGTGCCGTGCGGCTTCGGCGCGGGCGCAAACGCGCAGCGCCCTGTGGGATTGCAGATCATCGGCAACTATTTCAATGAAGCCCGGATGCTCCAGGTGGCCGATGCGTTCCAGCGCGCGACCGACTGGCACCGTAAAGCACCGGCAGGAGTGTGAGCACCATGACCAAGCAATGGGAAGTCGTGATCGGTCTGGAGACCCACGCGCAGCTGTCCACGCAATCGAAGATTTTCTCGGGCTCCCCGACGCAATTCGGCGCCGAGCCCAACACGCAGGCGAGCCCCGTCGACCTAGCCTTGCCGGGCACCTTGCCGGTAATGAACCGCGGCGCTGTAGAACGCGCAATCCAGTTCGGTCTCGCAATCGGTGCAACGGTCGCGCCGCGCAGCATCTTCGCGCGCAAAAATTATTTCTATCCCGATCTGCCGAAGGGCTATCAGATCAGCCAGTACGAAATTCCCGTCGTGCAGGGCGGCCAGGTGACGATTCAGGTGCCGGCCAACGAGAAGGGGGGCAAGGAAGCGTATTCAAAAGTCGTCAATCTCACCCGGGCGCACCTGGAGGAAGACGCAGGCAAGTCGCTGCACGAAGACTTCGCGGGCATGACGGGCATCGACCTGAACCGCGCGGGCACGCCGCTGCTCGAAATCGTCACCGAGCCTGAAATGCGCAGCGCGGCGGAAGCCGTTGCTTACGCAAAAACACTGCATACGCTCGTCACCTGGCTCGGCATTTGCGACGGCAACATGCAGGAAGGATCGTTCCGTTGCGATGCGAACGTGTCGGTGCGTCCGGTCGGTCAGGCGGAGTTCGGCACGCGCGCCGAGATCAAGAATCTGAACTCGTTCCGCTTTCTCGAGGAAGCGATCCAGTACGAGGTGCGCCGTCAGATCGAACTGATCGAAGACGGCGGGACGGTGGTGCAGGAAACGCGTCTTTACGATCCGGATAAGCGTGAAACGCGTTCCATGCGCAGCAAGGAAGACGCGCACGATTACCGCTACTTCCCCGATCCCGATCTGATGCCGCTCGTGGTCGACGCGGCGTGGGTGGCGCGCGTGAAGAGCGAAATGCCGGAGTTGCCCGAAGCGATCCAGCAGCGCTTCGTGTCGCAATACGGCTTGACGCCGTACGACGCCAACGTGCTCACGTCGAGCAAGGCGATGGCCGCGTACTACGAAGCGGTAGTCGCGAAGGTCGGCGCGGGCAATGCCAAGGTCGCGGCGAACTGGCTGATGGGCGAGGTGTCGTCGCAGCTGAATCGCGAGGGTCTCGATATGGCCGACTGCCCAGTGTCGTCCGCGCAACTCGCGTTGCTGCTGCAGCGTATTGCCGACGGCACGATCTCGAACAAGATCGCAAAGGAAATTTTCCTTGCGATCTGGGAAGAGAAGGCCACCGACGAAGCCGCCGCCGACCGCATCATCGAAGCGAAGGGCTTGAAGCAGATTTCCGACACGGGCGCGCTTGAAGCGATCATCGACGAAGTGCTCGCCGCGAACCAGAAGTCGGTTGAGGAGTTCCGCGCGGGCAAGGAGAAGGCGTTCAACGCGCTGATCGGTCAGGCAATGAAAGCGACGAAGGGCAAGGCAAATCCGGCGCAGGTCAACGAACTGCTGAAGAAAAAGCTGTCGTGAGCTGGAACCTGGCTGACGCTGAACTGAAGTGCGGTTAAAGAGAAGATACGGAGACAATACGGCTGAAGCGCTCGCGCTTTGACGACAGCGGGCTGTTGCCAGAAACGAAAGTTGGGGGCAACGGCCCGTTTCATTTTGCGGCCGCGCTTTTGCGAGCCGCTGAACGCAGATCACGGAGTGTGTGGATGGCGAAGCAACCCGAGCTCGACGATTTCCGCGTGCCTTATTTCGAAAGCAAGAAGAACGGCAAGTTTTCGCTCGACGATTTCGATCCCGCTGCAAAGCCTTTTTCGACGGGATCGAAAGACGCCGACCGCGCGCGTCTGTCAGAAATTGGCGCGAAGCTCGACAGCTTGCAGGAATGCCTGCATGCGCAGCAGAAGCGGCGCGTATTGCTGGTCCTTCAAGGCATGGACACGAGCGGCAAAGACGGCACGATTCGCGCGGTGTTTCACGAGGTCGATCCGCTCGGTTTGCGCATTGTGCCGTTCAAGGCGCCGACGCCCACGGAACTCGCGCATGATTTCCTCTGGCGCGTGCATTCACAGGCGCCTGCGGCCGGCGAGCTAACCATTTTCAACCGCAGCCACTACGAAGATCTGCTGGTGCCAACCGTCCTCGGCGCGCTCGACGAAGACGCGTTCGACGTGCGTTGCCGACACATTCGCCACTTCGAGGAGTTGCTCGCCGACAGTTGCACGACAATCATCAAGTGCATGCTGCATATTTCGAAAGACGAACAACGCACGCGCCTGCAAGCGCGGATCGACGACCCGACCAAGCACTGGAAATTCGACGTCTCCGATCTCGACGCGCGCAAACACTGGGACCAGTACCAGGTCGCGTATCGCGACGCGCTGGCCGCGACTTCGACCGAATACGCGCCGTGGTACGTCATTCCCGCAGACTCGAAAACGCATCGCAACCTGATGGTCGCCGAATTGCTGTTGCGCACTTTTGAGGCGCTGAAGCTCGAATATCCGCCCGCGAAGGAATCGCTGAAGGGCGTCGTGGTCGAGTGACTTTCGCAGTTCGCCCCGAACGAATCTCACAAACGAATTGAAGATAAAGGAACGACATGTTGCGTGTGATTACCGCCAACCTGAACGGCATCCGCTCAGCGGCGAAGAAAGGCTTTTTCGACTGGTTCCGCGAGCAGAACGCCGACGTGCTCTGCGTGCAGGAAATCAAATGTTCGCAGGACGACATGACGCCGGAATTCCTCGCGCCGCACGGTTTTACCGGCTATTTCCAGCACGCCGTGAAGAAAGGCTATAGCGGCGCGGGTGTCTATACGCGTCATGAGCCGGACGAAGTAGTGATTGGGTTCGGCAGCGAAGAGTTCGATCCGGAAGGGCGCTACGTCGAACTGCGTTTCGGCAAGCTGTCCATCGTGTCGGTGTATGTGCCGTCAGGGTCGAGCGGTGACGAGCGCCAGCAGGCCAAATATCGTTTCATGGACGAGTTCATGCCGCATCTCACGGAACTTGCCCGCGAGCGCGAAGTGATCGTGTGCGGCGACGTGAACATCGTCCACAAGGAAATCGACATCAAGAACTGGAAGAGCAATCAGAAGAATTCGGGTTGCCTTCCGGAAGAGCGCGAGTGGCTCACCAAGCTGTTCGACGAAGTCGGTTACGTCGACGTATTCCGCACGCTCGACCAGCGGCCGGAGCAATACACATGGTGGAGCAATCGCGGCCAGGCGTATGCGAAGAACGTGGGGTGGCGGATCGACTACCAGATCGCGACGCCGGGCATCGCGAGCAAGGCGAAGCGCACGGACGTGTTTCGCGACATCAAGTTCAGCGACCACGCGCCGCTGACGGTCGACTACGACCACGACGTGAAGAAGTGAGCTTCGCGTTTGTCGTCAGGCGGCTTGAACACCGGAGCCGATCCTGAACAACCTCTGACGAGACGCGTGCGGACCTGTTCGAGTCGTCTTAATCGCGCGCGAGCTTGCGACGCGGGCGGCCAATGCCGGCGTAGTCCGGGAGCGCATCCACGGTCTTGCCGATGGCCTTCGCATAGAGCGGCAGCATATCGGGCAAGCGCTTGATGATGTCCTCGCGGCGCGCCGGCGTGTACGGGTGCACGTAGATGAAACCCTGCTCCCGATTGCTGCGCGTGGCCTGAGCGAGTTTGTCCCAAAGCGTGACTGCCGCGCGCGGATCGAAGCCCGCGCGAGAGGCGATGTCGCTGCCGATCACGTCGGCTTCCGTCTCATCAGTGTTCTCGTACTTCATTTCGAGCAGGCGCGAGCCGATGCCGAGCGGCGCCATGCCCAGATCCGCAAGACCGAAAAGCTGTGGAATCGTGCCGGACGAATTGAGCTGGCTCGCCTGCAACTGACCGAGCCGCTCCCGCGCATGTTCACGCAGCGCATGCGCGATCTCGTGGCCGATCAGCATGCCGAGTTCGTTGTCGTTCAGATGCGCGCGGTCGAGCAGCCCGCCGTACACGACAATCTTGCCGCCCGGGAGGCAGTACATACGAACGTCGGGCGAGCGCACCACGGCTACATCCCACTTCCAGCCCTTCGCCCGCTCGTTCCATTTGAGCGAGTACGGCACCATCTTGTCGACGATAGAGCGCACGTGTGTCACGTGCGCGTCGGTGTCGCCGTAGAGGCGGTTTGCATGCTCCGCGCCGTACGCAATCTGGCTGAACTCGTCTGCGGCTTGCGCTTCGAGCACCGGCGACGGGACCAGGTTACGGAACACCAGGTAGCCGCCAAAGCGCAACTGGTTGTTCGGACTGTACGGTGCCGACGCGGGCACGCCCGCTGGGGGTTTCGCCACACCAGTGGGCGACGATGTTGCCGTCGGGGTTCGCGCCATAGCGGGCGATTGCGCCGATGCGCCTGGCGGCGTGCCCGCGGCCTGCCCGCTGCCGGAGCCGGTTGCGTTGGCGGCACTGCTCGCGGCGGGTGTGGCGGAGGTGGCGCTTTCCGTACCGGCGGCTGCCGCTGCGGGTTTTGCGACCGGTGCCGGCGGTGTCGGCGATGTCGCCGTCGTTGCATTAGCGGTCGTGCCGGCGGTGGCACTGTTACCGGCAGCCGGGGCCGCGGCCGGGGGGGCCGCAGCCGCCGCCGCATAGGCGCCGGAGGACGCGCCGGCGCTCATCAGGCTCAGACAGCCAAGGCGTAACGCGGCATGCAACGCGCAGCGGCCGGCCTTGCCCCACGCAGCGCGCGGGATCGGCGACAACAACCGCTTCGGCAGAAGCACCTTCACGACCTGACTCTCCACGGCGCAATGCGCAACAGAAGCAGCATGCCCGGCACGGCCAGCGCCGTGCAGACAATGAAGTAGTCGAACCAGCCGATCTTTGCCACCACGTAGCCGCTCGCCGCCGATGCCAGCGTGCGCGGCACCGAAGCGAGGCTCGTGAAGAGCGCGAACTGGGTGGCCGTGTAACGCGGGTCCGTGGTGCTGGCGATGTATGCGGTGAAGGCCGCCATCGTCAGACCAGTGGAGAAGGTTTCGAAACCATAGACGAGCGCGAGCGCGACCGAGCGCGGCTCGAGTTGCACCGACCAGTCGATGCCGATCGCGGCGAGCAGCCTCGTCGTGCCTTCGCTTATCCACACGGCGATGTCATAAACCGCCGTCAAACCGGGCGAAGCGGGCCCGAGATGCGCGAGCCATGCGAAGCCGAGCGTCGACACCATTTGCAGGATGCCGAAGATCCACAAGCCCCGTCCGATGCCGATTTTCATCAGCCAGATACCGCCGACGATTCCGCCCGCGAGACTCGCGCCGAACGCCGTGGTTTTCGCGATCACGCCGATCTGAGTGCGCGAGAAGCCGATGTCGAGGAAGAACGACGTGGACAACGTCGTTGCCATCGTGTCGCCGAGCTTGTAGAGAAAGATGAAGCCGAGCACGAACAGCGCGCCGCGCCAGCCGTCGCGCTCGAGGAATTCGCGGAACGGCTGCACGATCGCTTCGCGCAGATTCTTGGGCGGCGTGCCGTGCACTTCGGGTTCGCGCACGACGAGTGTCATCACCATACCGGGCACCATGAACGCAGCGGTCACCATGAACACGGTAGTCCACGGCAAATGATCTGACAGAATCAGCGCGAGAGACCCGGGTACTAGTGCGGCGATCTTGTAGGCGTTCACGTGCACCGCGTTGCCAAGGCCTTGTTGTGTGTCGCTTAACAACTCACGCCGGTATGCGTCGATCGAAATGTCCTGGCTTGCGCCGAAGAATGCGACCAGCGCCGTCAATGCTGCGACCGTCCAGATCGAGTCGCGCGGCGAAACGAAGCCCAACATTGCGATGGCGCCCGCGACCAGAATCTGCGTGACGAGCATCCAGCCGCGCCGTCTGCCGGGACGCCAGCCCGGAAAGCGCGGGACGTAGCGGTCCATCAACGGAGCCCAGATGAATTTCCAGGTATACGGAAACTGGATCAGCGCAAAGAGGCCGATTTCCTTCAGATTGACGCCTTCGGAGCGTAGCCACGCCTGCACCAGATAGACGAGCGTGAACAGCGGCAATCCCGACGTAAAGCCGAGAAAGACGCAGATCAGCATGCGCGTATTAAAAAACGCGCGCCAGCCGGGATGTTCTTCGTGAGCGGTAAGTGCAGGCGCCTCGTGCGGCGGGTTCGACATGTGGATAATTTGCGTTAGCTTTTCTTGACGCGATAGACCGCAAGACTACCACGCCAGTTCACCCCCCATCGCACGGTCTGACCGTCATGCAGCACTACACGGTCGAGAATTTCGATGCCGACTTCGGGTGCGAGCGCCTCGAAATCCTTGATGGTCAGCACCCGCACGTTCGGCGTGTTGTGCCATTGATAAGGCAGCGACTTCGACACCGGCATGCGTCCCTGCAGCACGGAAAGACGGTGCGCCCAGTAGCCGAAGTTCGGGAACGACACGATACATTCCCGGCCGACCCGCACGGTCTCGCGCAAAATCGCTGCGGTCTGGTGAATGGTTTGCAGTGTCTGCGACAGAACCGCGAAGTCGAAGCTGCCGTCTTCGAAAAGGCGCAGGCCGTCTTCCAGATTCTGCTGGATCACGTTGACACCGTTTTGCGTCGCGGCCAGCACGCCGGCGTCGTTGATCTCGATGCCGTAGCCTTGCACGTCCAGTTCCTCGGTGAGCAGCGACAACAGCGAGCCGTCGCCGCAACCGAGATCCAGCACGGTGGCGCGCGGTTCGACCCAGCGGGCGATCGCGCGAAAGTCCGGGCGCAGCGCCAGATAGTCCAGGGCTCGCTGGTTCATGCGTTCACCTCGTTCGCAATGCGTTCGTAGTAGGCGCGCATCAGGTTGTGATAGCGCGCGTCGTCGAGCAGGAAGGCGTCGTGACCGTGCGGCGCGTCGATTTCCGCGTAGGTGACGGTGCGCTTGTGGTCGAGCAGCGCCTTCACGAGTTCGCGCGAACGGGCCGGTGCGAAACGCCAGTCGGTCGTGAAGCTCGCGATCAGATATTTCGCCGTTGTATGCGCGACGGCCGCTGTCAGATCTCCTTCGAAGGCTTTAGCCGGATCGAAGTAATCGAGCGCGCGTGTGATCAGTAGATAGGTGTTGGCGTCGAAGTAATCGGCGAACTTGTCGCCCTGATAGCGCAGATACGACTCCACCTCGAACTCCACGTCGAAGTTGAAGTTGTATGCGTCGAGCGCGCCCTCTGCGCGGCGCAGCGACCGGCCGAATTTCTCGGCCATGTCGTCGTCCGACAGATACGTGATGTGGCCGATCATCCGTGCGACACGCAAGCCGCGCTTCGGCTTGACGTTATGCGCGTAGTAGTTGCCGCCGTGGAAGTCGGGGTCCGACAGAATCGCCGAGCGCGCCACCTCGTTGAACGCGATGTTTTGCGCCGACAACTTGGGCGTCGACGCCACCACGATGCAATGCGCGACGCGCTCCGGGTACATCATGCTCCACGCGAGCGCCTGCATGCCGCCGAGGCTGCCGCCCATGACAGCGGCAAAGCGTGTGATGCCGAATTGATCCGCGACGCGCGCCTGGGCGTTGACCCAGTCTTCTACCGTGACCACGGGGAACGTCGCGCCGTACGGATTGCCGGTGGCAGGGTCGATGCTCATCGGGCCGGTCGAGCCGAAGCACGAGCCCAGGTTGTTCACGCCGATCACGAAAAATTTGTTGGTGTCGAGCGGCTTGCCGGGGCCGACCATGTTGTCCCACCAGCCGATGTCCTTGGGATTGTCCGCATAAACACCTGCAACGTGATGCGACGCGTTCAGCGCATGACACACGAGTACCGCATTGCTGCGCGCGGCGTTGAGCGTGCCGTAGGTCTCGACCATCAGGTCGTAGTCGGCAAGCGAGCTGCCGTTCTGCAGACGCAACGGCTCGGTGAAATGCATTTTTTTTGGAGCGACGATACCGATCGATTCCATTCATTCCGCCATTTGACAAAGACAGGGCGGCTAGACGGCGTCGGCAAAGCACGGAGGAACGACTTGTGCGCGGCTGACGACCTCTTTAGCCGCATTTGTAGTGAACCGCGGAAATTTTCCACTGGTTCGCGCGCCCGCAATCGAGTCAGCAAATCGGCGCGTACTAAGGTTTCACAACAGGAATTCGCCCACGTATTCAGACGTGTTCTGAAGCGCGGCATTAGAAGCTGGGAAGCTGTTTCCGAAGACATTCAGGGCCGCAGTCAGGCGCAAAGTATAGCGGAAAATTCCGCGCGGCAGCGTCTTACGGCCCGCTGGCGCGCCTTCCCCGGCGGACTACTGAAGGATCACCCGCAATTGGGAATCCGCGTCGGCGGCCGGCATACGCACGAAGCCGCTGCGAACGAAGCGATGCCAGCGGCCGATGATGTAGCTGAGCAGCAGGCTTGCCCTCACGGCCGGATCGTAGTCGGCCGGAACGGGCACCGGCGACGGCGCGTCTTGAGCGGATGTATCGGCGTTCGTTGCGGCTAAGCGCAGACATTGCTTCAGCGAAGCTTCCACGCGCTCGAGCATCTGATTGACGCGCACAGTCAGCCGCTCATGCTCACCGACCAGCGCCTCGCATGTCAGTACGCGCGTCATGCCAGGATTTTTCGCGGAGAAATTCAGCAGCATCAACGCGATTGCGCGCGCCTGCAGCACGCCGCTCTCCTCCTTGTCGACGATCTGGTTGATCAACCCGAAGATGGTCTGCTCGATGAACTCGATTAGTCCTTCGAACATTTGCGCCTTGCTTGCAAAGTGCCGATAGAGCGCGGCTTCCGATACGCCGAGCCGCGCCGCAAGCGCAGCCGTGGTGATTTTTTCGCTCTTCGGCGCTTCAAGCATGGACGCGAGCGTCTGGAGAATGTGCACGCGGCGCTCGCCCGGCTTCAGGCGCTGCGCGCGCGGTGCAGCCGGCGCGGCGGGATCGTGTTCGGCTAGGGCTTCGTCAGGCTTGTCGATCGGCTGCATGGCTGTCGTCCCGTCTGCTGGCGCTTCACTCGAACCGAGCGGGTGCTCAGTCGTAGCGATTTTAACGAACGAATGCTGCGATCGACATAGTGCGGCCGCCCTGTACCCGGCAGCCGCGTGGGCACGCCGTCCGCATGAGGCTTGCGCGGCAGATGGCCGGTGATCCACACCGTGCGGATGCCGAGCCGCCGGTAGTTCTTCAGGTGCGAGCGCGTGTCTTCGACGAGGATCACGTCTTTCAGCGACACATGAGCGTCGCGCATGGCCTTGCGCAACATCGCGTGGTCGGGTTTCGCGCGCCAGCGGCGCCGGTCGCGCATATGCTCGATGGCGATGACCTGCTCGAACAGACGCTCGATGCGAAGTTGCGCCAGCACCGCGCGCGCATAAGCTTCGGGTGCATTGGTCAGCACGATCTTGCGGCCGGGCAGCGCCGCGACGAGACGCGCGAGTCCACGCTCGTGACGGACCATAGAGCCGAGATCGGGGAACGTGTGCACGACCTTGAGGAAGTCGCTTGCGTCGAGCGGATGGTGGCGCGTCAGACCCAGCAGCGCAGCGCCGTAGCGCTGGGTGTAGCCGGTGCGCAGACGGTTGGCTTCGTCGAGCTCCACTTGCAGCGCGTCGATGATGTACTGCGTCATCGCCTGATTGATCGCGGGGAAGATGGCGTGCGACGCGTGGTGCAGCGTGTTGTCGAGATCGAACAGCCAGACCGGACGGCCGCCTGCGATGTGCGGACGGCGGCGTCGGGAAGTTGGAGTGCGCATGGTCAAGAAGGCCGTTCAGGCCGGAGCAATTGCTGCGCGCGGCGAACGTCGGCGTTCACGATACGGGCGGCGGATTTGCGGGGAAAAAGGAGGACTGGCTGGAGCGCCGTGGCGGCGCGCGGGAAGGCGCCGCGTTCTGCCGAATATGCCATGGAGGACATACGTTGCTGCAGTCTCGCCACAGGGCACATAAGGCGCGCCGGTTTGGCGTGCCTTATGTGCCGGGCGGGAGACAGCAATCAATGCGAGCGGATCATTGTGCCGAACGGCTGCTCGGTGAGAATTTCCAGCAGCACCGAATGCTCGATACGCCCGTCGATGATATGCACCGAGCGCACGCCGCTCTTGGCCGCGTCCAGCGCCGACGAGATTTTCGGCAGCATGCCGCCGGAGATCGTGCCGTCGGCAAACAGGCCGTCGATTTCGCGCGCGGACAAGTCGGTGAGCAGATTGCCTTCCTTGTCCATCACGCCGGGGATGTTAGTCATCATCACGAGCTTTTCGGCGTTCAGAACGACCGCCAGTTTGCCTGCGACGAGGTCCGCGTTGATGTTGTACGACAGGCCATCTTCGCCGAAACCGATTGGCGAGATCACCGGAATGAATGCGTCGTCCTGCAGCGCCTTCACAACCGCCGGATTGATGGCTTCGACTTCGCCCACCTGGCCTATGTCGACGTACTGACCAGGATTGTCGCGGTCGGGCATCAGCATCTTGCGCGCGTGGATCAGGCCGCCGTCCTTGCCGGTCAGACCGACCGCGTGACCGCCGAAGTGATTGATCAGCGTGACGATGTCCTGCTGCACTTCGCCGCCGAGCACCCATTCGACGACTTCCATCGTTTCTTCGTCGGTGACGCGCATGCCTTGAATGAACGTGCCCTGCTTGCCGACCTTCTTAAGCGCCTGGTCGATTTGCGGACCGCCGCCGTGCACGATGACCGGATTGATGCCGACCAGCTTCAGCAAAATGACGTCGCGCGCGAATCCCTGCTTCAGCCGCTCCTCCGTCATGGCGTTGCCGCCGTACTTGATGACCACGGTCTTACCGTGATACTGGCGAATGTAAGGCAGCGCCTCGGCCAGGATTTCAGCCTTCAGGGTGGGCGCAATCTGCGAAAGGTCGGGAAGCTCGGACATGGCGGCAGGCTCGGGCACGGAACAGTTAAAACACGGCGAATTGTACAGGACTGGCGCGCTGCAACAGGGTTTTCGACACGCGCGCCGGCGGCACGGGGCCGTCGTTTGCGCACTGCGCAAGCGGCGTTTGCAGCGCCAGCCGAAGACCGAGCGTACCGCGCTTGCCGCACGCCTGTGAACTAGCCGAACGGACGACTCACGGTAGGACGCCAGGCGTGGCATCATTTCCTCGTCGATGCTTCACGAGGCCATCTGCCTGCCATGAAACCGTCCGCTTCACGCCCGCAAGGCAGCGCGCGCTGCCCGCGCTGCGGCAACGCATTCGATTGCGCGATGCATGCAAAGCCTTTCGACTGCTGGTGCCGCGAAATGCCCGTACTGCCGCGCGACCGGCTGGACCCGGCCGGCCGTTGCCTTTGCCCTGAGTGTCTCGTTGCGGAAATCGCAAGAGCGGCTCAAGCCGAGCCTGGTGCGAATTTGCCGTGACCGCCGCAGGCTGCGGTGAAGCCGCGGCCGCGTCTTTGTCCCGTCAGGCCGCGCGGTGCCGGGCAGCGAGCGCATTGAGATCGCGGGCCACCGCCTCTAGCGCCGGGTCCCATTCGCCGAATTTTTCCTGGCGGTACAGCGTTGCGCCCGGATACCACGGGCTGTCGCGGCGACCGGTCAGCCACACCCAGTGCGGATTGACGTCGAGCAGCATCCACGTGCGCTGTCCGAGCGCGCCGCTCAGGTGCGCGGCCGACGTGCACACGGTAATAACAAGATCGAGCGCGCCGACAAAGGCGGCTGTATCGTCAAAGGTCGAAAATTCGGCGGTGTAGTCGGTGAGCGGCAGGCCTGCGGCGTTGGCCGAGCCAACATCGGCATGGGCACCGGGTTGCAGCGAATAGAACGCCACGTTCCGAATGCCGCCGAAGTGCTTCGCATAGCGTTCCCAGCCCACGCGGCGAAACGGATTGCGTTGATGACCATGGCTGCCGGTCCATGTGAGTCCGACCCTGAGCCTTGACTCGCCCGCAAGCCGTTGCTGCCAGCGCTGCACGGCAGCAGGGTCCGCATGCAGGTAGGGCGTGGTTGCGGGAATGGTCGCCTCGCGCGTGCCGAAGATCAGCGGCAGGCTCAGCAATGGAATCTCGAAGTCGAAAGGCGGCAGGGATTCGACGCCGCCGCCCGCCGAGTAGTGGTCGAGATGACCACCGAGACTCCGGGCGAGCAACGCGCCCATTTGCGGGAATGAATTCCATGCGAGGCGGCCACCTTCGCGATGCACACGCTCGGCCAGCATCGGAATGTAGCGGCTGAACTGCAACACATCGCCCATGCCCTGCTCACCCCAAACGAGCAACGTTTTGCCGGCGAGCGGCTCGCCGCGCCAGGTAGGTGCGGGCATGACGGGACGATTGCCGCGCAACTCGTACGAGCCGCTCCAGCGCGCCTCATGCGACAGCCAGCCGTTCGCATAATCGCCGCTCATGAGTTGCAGCATCGCGAGGTTCGAACGCATGCCGGCGTCAGCGGGCGCAAGCGTGCAAGCGGTTTGCGCGGCGTGCGTCGCCTCGGCCCAGCGTTGCGCTTCACGTAGTGCCAGCGCATAGTTGTTGTGGGCGTGCGGACTGAGCGGCGCGCACTGGACGGCTCGCGCGCCTGCTTCGAGCGCGCGAGGTACATCCATATTGTTGCGATAAACGTTCGACAGGTTGGTCCAGATGTTTCCATCGTCGGGTTGATCCCGGACCGCATGTTCGAGAAGCTCAATCTGTTCGCTCAGCTCGCCGTGGGTGAGCGCAAGCGCGCCGGCGAGATTGCAGCGGAGCGATGGCAAGGCGGGGTGGAGTGCGAGCGCGCTGCGATATGGAGCGATGGCTTCGCCGTGCCGGTTCGCCATTTGCAACGCGTAGCCGAGACGAAAATGCGCCTCGGCGTTGCTCGGGTCGAGTTGCGCAATAATGGCGGCCAGTTCAATTGCATCGCCGTGGCGCTGCTGGCCGATGAAAGCGTGGACGAGCGAGGCGAGCGACTCGTTCTCGTGAGGGTGCAGTTGCGCCGCGACATGAAGCAATTGCGCTTCGGATTCCGCAGCGCCGTTCTGCCCCGCCGCGGCGGCATGTCGGATAAAGTTAAGGAAAGCTGACGACATGTCAGAGGTGGCCATGGATAATTGCTGCCGAACGACCGGCGCGCGCTAACAAGGAAATCTATGGTATCGCCGTGCGGCGGCGAGATGATTCGGAAGCGTCCGAACGGGTAAACTGAAGTCATGCATCGTATAACCAACACGGGCCGGGTCAATCTGGGCCATCTGTTCTGGCTGCGCAGCCTCGCGATCATCGGTCAGTTACTGACAATCGCGTTCGTGCAGATCTTTATCGGCGTGCATTTGCCGTTGCCGGCCATGCTGCTCGTCATCTCGCTCGAGGTGCTCTTTAACGCACTCACGTGGTGGCGCGTCGCGCAGCAGCGGCCCGAATCGAACATGGAGCTGTTCGGTCAGATCTGGGTCGATCTCGGCGCGTTGTCTGCGTTGCTGTTTCTGTCCGGCGGCACGACCAATCCGTTTGTTTCGCTATACCTGCCATCGCTCGCCATTGCCGCAGCCGTTCTGCCGTGGCAACTGATGGCGTGGCTCGCCGCATTCGCCGTGGCCTGCTACGCAGTGCTCGGCTTCGACTCGGTGCCGTTGAATCTCGACAATCCCGCGAACCTGTTCGACTACTATCGCGCCGGCATGTGGGTCAACTTCATGGTGAGCGTCGGTCTGATTGCATGGTTCGTCGCGCGCATGTCACGAGCCCTGCGGCTACGTGACGCAGCGCTCGGAGACGCGCAGCAGCGCTTGCTTCACGACGAACGCGCGGTCGCGCTTGGCGTGCAAGCCGCTACCGTCGCTCACGAAATCGGCACGCCTCTGTCTACAATTGCGATGCTTTCCGAAGAACTGCGCGACGCGGCGCGAACCGATAAAGGGCTCGCGCCGTATAAGGCCGATCTCGAATTGCTCGAACAACAAATGGGCTTGTGCACGTCAGCGCTTGCCAGGTTGCGCAGCCGCGCAACGACCACGACCAACCGTCAACTCGTCGACGAGTGGCTCGAGTCGTTTGCCGAGCAGTGGCGCTTGCGTCATCCGCATGTGAAGTTCGAGCGGAGCGGCGCGCCGCCGGCCGATGTCAGTCTTGACGACACTGTTGCCGTCAGCCAGATTCTGACGATTTTGCTCGACAACGCCGCGCGAGCGAGCCGCGATCACGTCACGTTGTCGTGCAAGTTGACAGCGCGCGGCGATCAGGTCGAATTCGAAGTATGCGACGCCGGCCCCGGCATTCCAGCATCGCTGCGGGGCTCGCTCGGCGCTATGCCGGTCGAGAGCACGCAAGGCGGCCACGGCGTCGGCTTGTATCTGGCTTTTTCGGCGGCGGCGCGCCTCAAAGGTTCGATCGAATTGACCGACGTCAGCTCGATCAAGCCGCGTGGCACGCGCGCAGTTTTGCGGTTGCCGCTCACCGAGCGAAAAATTTCCGGCACGGGCCGTCAAGGCGCCGCACCATCCAACACGGAGAAACAGGCATGAGCGAAATGAATTTTCTGGTGATCGACGACGACGAGGTGTTCTCCGGCATCCTCGCACGCGGACTCACGCGGCGCGGGTACACGGTGAGCGAAGCGCACAACGCGGACGAGGCGATCAAGCTGGCAAACCAGCAGAAATTCAGCCAGATCACGGTGGATCTACACCTTGGCAACGACTCCGGCCTTACGCTCGTCGCACCGTTGCGCGATTTGCAGCCCGACGCTCGCATGCTGGTGCTGACCGGCTATGCGAGCATCGCCACTGCGGTGCAAGCCGTGAAAGACGGCGCGGACAACTATCTGGCAAAGCCTGCCAACGTCGAAACGATTTTGTCGGCGCTGCAAAGCGAGGCGAGCGCGCTTCAGGCGGAAGAGGCGATCGAGCATCCCACGCCGCTGTCTGTCGCGCGGCTCGAGTGGGAGCATATTCAACGCGTGCTTGCCGAGCATGGCGGCAACATCTCGGCCACCGCGCGCGCGTTGAACATGCATCGCCGGACCTTGCAGCGCAAACTCGCGAAACGGCCAGTCAAGCAGTAAGCGCGGCTTTATCGCTGAATATCACGCAAAAGAAAACGGGCTGCCTTTCTTCAGGCAGCCCGTTTTTTTGCGTTTGTTTAACGCTTCACGTCACTACGTCACTACGTCACAGCACGTAACGCGACAGGTCTTCGTCTTCGGCTACTTCGTTCAGCGCGCGGTCCACATATGCCGCGTCGATCTGCACCGTGCTGCCGGAGTGATTGCCGGCGGAAAACGACACTTCTTCAAGCAGCTTTTCGATCACCGTATATAGACGGCGCGCGCCGATATTCTCGGTCTTTTCGTTCACCGAATAAGCGATCTCGGCGAGGCGGCGAATGCCGTCGTCGGCGAATTCCAGATGCACGTCTTCTGTTGCGAGCAGTGCCTGGTATTGTTTGACGAGGCTCGCGTCCGTCGACACGAGGATCGACTCGAAGTCCTTCACCGACAACGAATCGAGTTCGACGCGGATCGGAAAGCGCCCTTGCAGTTCCGGAATCAGATCGCTCGGCTTGGCCAGATGGAACGCGCCGCTTGCGATGAACAGTATGTGGTCCGTCTTCACCATGCCGTACTTGGTGTTGATGGTGGTGCCTTCCACGAGCGGCAGCAGATCGCGCTGCACGCCTTGACGGGACACTTCGCCGCCGCCTGCCTCATTGCGCGACGCGATCTTGTCGATTTCGTCGAGGAACACAATGCCGTTCTGCTCGACGTTCTGGACAGCCTTGGTTTTCACCTCTTCGTCGTTGAGCATCTTGCCGGCTTCTTCGTCGGTGAGAACCTTCAGCGCTTCTTTCACCTTCATCTTGCGGCGGGTTTTCTTGCCGCCGCCGATGTTCGCGAACATGGAACGGATCTGCTCAGTCATGTCTTCCATGCCCGGCGGCCCCATGATGTCCATGCCGACTTGCGGCTGTTCGACGTCGAGTTCGATCTCCTTGTCGTCGAGCAGGCCTTCTCGCAGACGCTTGCGGAACGTCTGACGAGTGGCGCCGCCTTCGTCGGCGGTATCAGCGGCGCTCGAACTGGAGCCGAACCCAACTGGACGTGCGCTCGGCAGAAGGATGTCGAGAATGCGGTCTTCGGCCTGATCTTCCGCCTTGGTTCGCACTTTGCGCATTTCCGATTCGCGCGTCTGCTTGACCGATATCTCGATCAGATCGCGCACGATGCTGTCGACGTCGCGGCCCACGTAGCCCACTTCGGTGAATTTGGTGGCTTCGATCTTGATGAACGGCGCGTCCGCGAGCTTGGCCAGCCGTCGCGCGATCTCAGTCTTGCCGACGCCGGTCGGCCCGATCATGAGAATGTTTTTCGGCGTGATTTCCTGACGCAGCGGGTCTTCTACCTGCTGACGGCGCCACCGGTTGCGCAGCGCTACGGCCACCGCTTTTTTCGCGCGGCCTTGGCCGATGATGTGTTTGTCGAGTTCCGAGACGATCTCGGCAGGGGTCATGGTGCTCATCGTGGGTCCTTACTCGATCGTCTCGATGACGCGGTTATGGTTCGTGTAGATGCACATGTCGCCGGCTATCTCCAACGACTTTTCCACGATCTCGCGAGGCGACAACTCGGTGTTGTCGGCGAGGGCTTTCGCGGCGGCTTGCGCATACGCGCCGCCCGAACCGATCGCGCAAATGCCGCCTTCGGGGTCAAGCACGTCGCCGTTACCGGTGATGACGAGCGTGGTGGTCGCGTCCGCCGCAATCAGCATGGCTTCGAGACGACGCAACATGCGGTCCGTGCGCCAGTCTTTCGCGAGCTCCACCGCGGCTCGCGTGAGGTTGCCCTGATGCTTTTCGAGCTTCGCCTCGAAGCGGTCGAGCAGCGAAAATGCGTCTGCCGTGCCGCCTGCAAAGCCAACCAGCACCTTGCCGTTATAAATGCGCCGGACCTTCTTCGCGCCGCCCTTCATGACGATGTTGCCGAGCGTCACCTGGCCGTCGCCGCCGAGCGCGACCTTGTCGCCGCGGCGCACGGAGACGATCGTCGTGCCGTGAAATTGCTCCATATGCGTTCCTCTTTGCAAAGCGGGTAGGACGCGGCGGCCGGATGCGCCACCGCATGAATCCTGGAAGCGGACGGCGCGCGACGCCTGAAGTCATGGCGGTCGGCGCGCTCGTACAGCGCATGTCCGGTTTATTTTAGGGCTTGCGCTGTCATATCAAGAGCCGGCAAACGGCATAAGACAAAAAACGTGACTTCGCAGGATGACGTTCCCGCGTTATGCGCCAGATCCGCGCGCAAAAGAAAAAAGGCGCAC
Organism: Paraburkholderia kirstenboschensis; assembly: GCF_904848585.1. Classification (GTDB taxonomy): domain Bacteria; phylum Pseudomonadota; class Gammaproteobacteria; order Burkholderiales; family Burkholderiaceae; genus Paraburkholderia; species Paraburkholderia kirstenboschensis. Next base: position 504,799 of record NZ_CAJHCR010000004.1, on the reverse strand, counting down.
GGATTACCGTGCGCCTCTCGACGAAGCAGCGTTTGTTGGCGCGGCGCCGAAGCCGCGCCGCCGGCGTTCAGTCGCCGAACAGCTTCTGGCGCAGTTCGCGGCGCTCCTGCGCCTCGAGCGACAGCGTAGCCGTGGGCCGCGCGAGCAGACGCGGAATGCCGATCGGCTCACCGGTTTCTTCGCACCAGCCGTAGTCGCCAGAGTCGATGCGCGCGATCGACTGCTGCACCTTCTTCAGCAGCTTGCGCTCGCGGTCGCGCGTGCGCAGTTCGAGAGCGTGCTCTTCCTCGATCGTTGCGCGGTCGGCCGGGTCCGGCACGATCACCGTCTCGCGCAAGTTCTCGGTCGTCTGGCCGGCATTGCGGAGAATGTCCGCCTGCAGCTGTTCGAGCTTGTTCTTGAAGAAAGCGAGCTGATCCTCATTCATGTAATCCTTGTCGCTCATCTTCAGGATTTCGGCTTCGGTCAAGAGTCGTTTCGTCGTCATCTGGCTTACTTCTTCAATGTGAGGCAAAACTCTGCATAGTGCCCGCACTTTCGTATTGCCCGCAAGGCGCTTGGGACGCTGAGCGCAGGGCGGACACGGACGATGGGCTGTCGTGACGCCGAAGCGTCTCTCGCCCACCTAGGGCGTCGCAACGCCAATGCGGGGCCGAACTCCTCTGGAAACCGATTCTCAAATGCTCCTGAGGTATTGCTCCCGGGCAGCAGCCTTGTCAGGCTGCGGCGGCGGGCACTGTCGGCGTGTTCCCCGGATCAGGTTTTCCGGCGCCGCTTCAGGCCCGGCGCGCAATACTCACTGACCGCGCACTGACCGGGCAAATCGTTCTCATTCTCCAGTGGGCACGTATTGTAACTGAATCACAATCCGGCACCGCAACTGGTGGAAATCCCTCTGCGGCGCACCGGTATCCCGAAAATATAACGCGCGAACGGTCAAAAAGCGATGGTCGTGCACGCATTAATACAGCAGGGTTTTCACGCGCTTTTCACACGTGTGCGCCAGCGCACATTTCACGGCGGCTATTGCGCCGCCGCGCCGTGTTTTTTCAGCTGACTATTGCCTGGAAGCGCCTGAAAGCCGCGAACGGCGTTCAGACGAGACAGGCGTCCAGGCCGTCTGTAATCAGGTCTTGCGGCAATTCGATACCGATAAACACCATCTTGTTGGTCTTCTTCTCGACCGGCTGCCATTTCGCCGCGAGATCGCTGCCCATCATTTGATGCACGCCCTGGAAGACGACTTTGCGATCGACACCCTTCATGTACAGCACGCCCTTATAGCGCAGCAGCCGTTCGCCGTAAATCTGCAGAATGCCGCCGAGAAAATCTTCCAGCTTGTTCGGATCGAACGGACGGTCGTTGCGGTACACGAACGACTTGATTTTGTCGTCGTGATGCGCGTGATGGTGGTGCGCGTGATCATGGCCTTCGTGATCGCAATGGCCATGGTCGTGATCGCAATTCGCGTGATCGTCATCATGACCGTGCGTGTGGCCGTGCTCGTCGTGCGCGTGCGCATGGCTATGCGCGTGTTCGTCTTCAACGAGGAAGTCCGGATCGATCTCGAGCTTCGAATTCAGGTTGAAGCCACGCAGGTCGAAGATTTCCTTGATGTCCGCTTCGCCGAAATTGACGACCTTGATCGCCGCCCTCGGATTCATATGCAGCAGACGGTGGCGCAGATCGGCCATGTGCTGTTCGTCGACGAGATCGGCCTTCGTGATGAACAGGCGGTCGGCGAAACCGACCTGGCGTTGCACGACTTCATGCTCGTCCAGTTGATGGTTCGCGTGCTTGGCGTCGACCAGCGTGATGATCGCGTCGAGCAGGAATTCGCTGGCGATCTGATCGTCCATGAAGAAGGTCTGCGCGACGGGACCCGGATTCGCGAGCCCTGTCGTTTCGATAACCACACGGTCGAAATCGAGCTGGCCCGACTGCTTCTGCGCGGCCAGGTCGCTGAGCACGCGCGACAGGTCGCCGCGGATCGTGCAGCAGATGCAGCCGTTGCTCATCTGGATGATCTGCTCGCTCGTGTCCTGCACGAGAATTTCGTTGTCGATGTTTTCTTCGCCGAACTCGTTCTCGATCACGGCGATCTTCATGCCGTGCTTTTCATTCAGGATGCGCTTGAGCAGGGTGGTTTTGCCGCTGCCGAGAAAGCCGGTCAGGATAGTGACTGGGATCATGTTGTTCGCCTATATGTCGTGAAACGATTCGTAATCGAATGGCTGTTCGCATGCATGAGCGCACGCATGAGCGTATGCAAAAGCGGGCGCGGCAGCCTTACGGCGCGCGGCCCGTCTAGCCGGTTATTGAAACATATCTGTCAAGCCGGCGCTGGCAGGCGGTATTCGGAAGCCGTCGCGGTACATGCCCCAGCGTGCCCCAGCGCGAAATAACCTTGAATCTATAGGCGATCAGGCGATTTGCAACAGCAGGCCTTTCAGGTATTCACCTTCCGGGAATGCTGTGAGCAACGGATGATCCACCCCGGCGCCCAGGCGCTTGAGGATGCGCGCGTCGACGCGTGCATCGGCGGCGGCGCTCGCCACGATTTTCTGAAACAACTCGGAATCGATCGCGCCGGAGCACGAATAGGTGAACAGCAGGCCGCCCGGGCGCAGCAGTTTGAGGCCGGTCAGGTTGATGTCCTTGTAAGCGCGCGACGCGCGGTCCACATGTTCGCGCGAAGGCGCAAACTTCGGCGGATCGAGCACGATCAGGTCGAAGCGCTCGCCTTCGTCGTAGAGGCGGCGCAGCGTTTTGAACGCGTCGGCGTCGAGCCAGGTCGCGCGTTCGGCGTCGAAGCCGTTCGCCGCCACGTTCTGCTGCGCAAGCGCCAACGCTTCGCCGGACGAATCGATCGAGACGACGCGCTTCGCGCCGCCTTTTAGCGCCGCCAGCGAAAAACCGCCGGTGTAGCAGAAGCAGTTCAACACGTCCCGATCCTGCGCGAGCTGCTGCACGAGCAGGCGATTGTCGCGCTGATCGACGTAAAAACCGGTTTTATGGCCGTTGCGCACGTCGACGTGATAACGCACGCCATTCTCGCTCGCGATCAGCGCCTCCGAAGGCGGCTCGCCCGCCAGCACGCCGGTGGTCTGTTCGAGCCCTTCCTTCTGACGAATCGACACGTCCGAACGCTCGTAGACATTCGGGCAGCCGGTCGCATCGGCCAGCGCCGCAACGATCGCCTCCTTCCACGTCTCCACGCCGGCCGCCATGAACTGGCACACGAGCTGGCTGCGCTGGCCTTTGTCTTCGGCGACGTAGTGATCGACGATCAGCCCCGGCAGGCCGTCCGCTTCGCCGAAAATGAGCCGCACTGCGCCGGTGTCGTGAACCATGGTTCGACGATGCGCGAGCGCGCGCTGCACGCGGCGCTTGAAGAACGCATGATCGATCGGCTCGCTTTCGTCGAAGCTCCACACGCGGGCGCGGATCTGCGAATGCGGGCTGTACGCGGCGCGTGCGAGGAACCGGCCGTCGTGCGTGCGCACCAGCACGGTCGCGCCGGGCGCGGGATTGCCGTCGATCCGGTCGATCGCGTTCGCATAGACCCACGGATGGCGGCGCAGCAGCGATTTTTCTTTCGACGGTTTGAGCGTAACGGTATTCATCAGGATGTCAGCGAGAACAAAGGGCCGCGCGGCTTGCTGCGCACGCGCGGCGTATGAAGCGAAGGCGGAGACCGAAAAACCGCAAAAGCGGCGTCAGTCGCGTTTTTTGGCGCGCGGATGCGCCTGATCGTAGACGTGCGCGAGATGCTGGAAATCGAGCCCGGTGTAGACCTGCGTCGCCGTGATGCTCGCGTGCCCGAGCAATTCCTGCACGGCGCGCAAGTCTCCGCTCGACTGCAGCACGTGCGTGGCAAACGAATGCCGCAGCACGTGCGGATGCACATTGGCGGGAATGCCGGCCACGAGGGCCGCGCGCTTCACGCGCTCGCGCACCACATTCGGCGACAGCCGGTTGCCGCGCGCCGACAGAAAAAGCGGATGCGGGTCGTGTTTCACCATCTGGTCGCGCACTGCCAGCCACGCGTTCAGCGCGTCGAGCGCCTTGCTGCCGACCGGCACGATGCGGCGCCGGTTGCCCTTGCCGAGCACTTCGACTTCGGCGGAATCGAGTTTGAGCCAGCCTGCCGAGCGATAACCGCCGCCGTCGACGAAACGGGCGTCCAGACCGACGAGTTCTGCGAGACGCAGCCCCGACGAGTAGAACAGTTCGAGCATGGCGTGATCGCGCAAACCTTCTGCCGATGCGGCGGGCGGGCTTTCCATCAGGCGGTTGGCGTCGTCGACGGACAGCGCCTTGGGCAGCGTCTTGGCCTGCTTCGGCGCGCGCACGGTGGCGACCGGATTGGCAGGCAGGCCGACGCGGCCGGCGAGCCAGCGGTAAAACGCGCGCCATGCCGACAGGCGGTGACTGATCGACCGCGCCGTCAGTCCGCCCGCATGCGCGCGCGAAACGGCGCCGCGAATGTCGACGGCGGTAAGGCTTTCGAACGGCCGGCCCTTGGCCAGCAGCCGGAGTTCTTCGAGTTCGTGCGTGTAGCCGCGCAAGGTATGCGCCGACAGCCGTCGCTCATGTTCGAGATTCGACAGATAGGCGGCGATGGGATCGGCTTCGGTCACGGTTGGCTTTTTAACCGGCAGTTGACGCGTGGCGCTCGCTGAATCAGCGCGGCAGCAGACGGCTGAGCGCCGCGCTCGCGAGCCCGCCGATCTGCGTGAGGAAGTCGGTCGCCATGCCTTCGTGGAAGCGCCGCGCATCCGCCGAGCCCATCACCAGCAGGCCGAAAGCCGACGCTTCTTCCTTGCCCTCCGGATCGCGCAGCGCGAGCAGCGCGATGGACTCTGTCGCATGCGCCGACTCGGGCGCGGCGCCCCCCGACGTGTTTTCGTCGGCCGCGCCGGTTGTGCCGGTTGCAGGCACCAGCCATTGCGCTGCCTCGAAACCCGTGTTCGCGCCGCAGTAGGGCGCGGTCAGGCTGTTCGCAAAAATGCGTACTTCCTCTCCGACGTGGCGCGCGAAGTCCGCCTGAGCGTACGGTTCGGCGACGTCCCAAACGCGCAGCGCGGCCTGAGGCACGTCGAAAATGTCGCGCAGGCCGTTGGCGATCGTGCGCGGCAGCGCGTACGAATCGCGCTCGGACATTACGCGGATCGTCCAGCGGTTAAAGCGGGAGGCGATGCTGTCGTTTTCATGGCCGTAGCGCAGCAGTTCGGCAAGCCGGCGCTCGAGATGCTTGTTCTTGTCGCGCAGCATTTCCATCTGCCGCTCCTGCAGCGACACCGCAGCTTTGCCGTGCGGGTTCGCGAGGCGGATGGTCGCGAGGATTTCCGCGTGTTCGGCGAAGAATTCGGGGTTGGCAAGCAGGTATTCGGCGACTTCGCGATCGTTCATGGTTTCGGCTGTAGGACTACGGGACGACGCCTTCATGCGACGCGTCGGTCAATGAGTTAGTGGATCAGTCATGCGCGATTGAACCGGACGCGTTCAATCGGCCAGTTCGATCTCGCCCTGAAAAACGGTTGTGGCGGGGCCTGCCATCAGCAGAGGCTCGTTTGGATGCTTGCTGTCCCATGTGATGGTGAGCTTGCCGCCATGCGTATGGACGAGCACCGGCGCGTCGAGCAGTCCGCGGCGAATGCCCGCTGCGACCGCCGCGCACGCGCCCGTGCCGCATGCCAGCGTTTCACCGGCACCGCGCTCATACACGCGCAGTTTGATTTCGCTGCGACCGACGATCTGCATGAAGCCCGCGTTGACCCGTTGCGGAAAGCGTGCATGCCGCTCGATCACCGGACCTTCGACGAGCACGGGAAACTCCTCCACGTCGTCGACGACTTGCACTGCGTGCGGATTGCCCATCGACACGGCCGAAATCCAGCGCGTGGTGCCGTTGACGTCGAGCGGCCACAGTGTGTCCGCGCCTTCCCGGCGCCCTTCGAGACCTTTGGTAGCGAAAGGCACGCGTTCCGGGTCGAACACCGGCGCGCCCATATCGACCAGCACTTCACCGTTTTCCTGCATGGTCAGCGTGATCGTGCCGTTCTGGACCTGCACGCGCACGCTGCGCTGATCGGTGAGGCCGCTGTCGCGGACGAACTTCACGAAGCAGCGTGCGCCGTTGCCGCAATGTTCGACTTCGCCGCCGTCGCAATTGAAGATGCGATATCTGAAATCGACGCCTTCTACCGTCGGCTTCTCGACCAGCAGAAGCTGGTCGGCGCCCACGCCAAAATGCCGGTCCGCGAGCGCGCGCACCTGCGCCGGCGTCAGGTTGACCGGTTGGGTGTAGCCGTCGAGCACGACGAAGTCGTTGCCCGCGCCGTGCATTTTGGTGAATTTCAGTTTCATCACGCTATTGTAAGTGACGCGCCCAGAAGTGAGCCAAGTCGGTGAGCCAAGTCGGTGAGCCGAACGGCGCGTTAATTCCGCGCTCGCCCGGCAGGCCCATGGTAGGCGGCCGGACGCGCGCCAGTCGGGCAACCGGCGTCAATACACGCTCGGCACGCCGGGCGGCCGCGTCTTGAAACGCTTGTGAACCCAGTAGTACTGCTCGGGCATCAACGGAATCTGTTCTTCGAGGAAAGCGTTCATGCGTCGCGCATCCTCGTAGTCGTCGCCGGTCGGATAGTTCTCCCACGGCTTGAACACCTTCAGGCGATAACCCTTGTAGTTAGGCAGCACTTCGCCGATGAACGGCACTACTTGCGCATGACCGACTTTCGAAAGACGCCCGACGGCGGTCAGAGTGCAGGTCTGCACACCAAAAAACGGCACGAAGGTTGAATTGCGCGCGCCGTAGTCCATGTCGGCGCCAAGCATGACCGGCTTGCGTTCGCGCAACCAGCGCAGCACGATGCGCGCGCTGTCGGCGCGGCTTGCCATGTCCGCGCCGAAGCGCGCGCGCGCCGCCTTGGCGACTTCTTCCAGCTCCGGGTTCGACATCGGCTGATAAAGCGAGCCGCAACGGCGCTTGAGCGAGTAATTGAGAAAGATCGAGCCCGCCTCGATGCCGACGAAGTGAAAGCCCAGAAAAAGCGTAGGCGGCAGATTCGGGTCGGTCAGGTCGATCGCGCTGTCGAGCTGGATCAGCTTCTCGAGTTTCTTTGCAGAGCCGAACCACTGCACGCTGCGTTCGAGGTAGCTGCGGATCGCGTGGCGGAAATGCTTCTGCGCGACGTCTTCACGCCGCTCGTCGCTCCATTGGGGGAAACACAGCTTCAGGTTGATATGGACGATGCGCTTGCGCCGGCTGGGAATCTGATACAGCAGCCAGCCGAGTCCGTCGCCGAGACGGGCGATGAAACCGTACGGCAGCAGCGCGAAGAGTTTGAGAAGGCCGATCGCGAGCCGGGCGCCATAGCGGCTCAGCATGTAGCCTCCGCGGAGGCGCTTTGCGGGACGGGGTTCAGGAAAGCGGAGAGGGGGACGTAATACCGCACTCGTGGACACTCTGTGACAATCAATGGAAGTCGCTATAATAAGGGCTTCGCCGAGTTAATAGACAACTTGCGGGGCGAAGCCGGGCGGTGCGATCCACGTGATATGCGCCTGCCGGTAAGGTAATCCGCTAAAGCGTCGCCGCTTCAGACTCCCGAAGCTGGCTACGTGAAACTCAACCGTAACCACAAAACAGGAGTCTGCAACGTGGCAAACGACTATTTCTTCACCTCCGAATCCGTTTCCGAAGGCCATCCCGACAAAGTCGCGGACCAGATTTCCGACGCGATTCTCGACGCCATCCTGACGCAGGACAAATACTCGCGGGTTGCCGCGGAAACGCTTTGCAACACGGGTCTCGTGGTGCTCGCGGGCGAAATCACCACCACCGCCAACGTCGACTACATCCAGATCGCGCGCAACACGATCAAGCGCATCGGCTACGACAACACCGACTACGGTATCGACTACCGCGGTTGCGCGGTGCTCGTCGCGTACGACAAGCAGTCGCCGGACATCGCTCAGGGCGTGGACCGTGCGCACGACAACAACCTCGATCAGGGCGCGGGCGACCAGGGCCTGATGTTCGGTTACGCGTGCGAAGAAACACCTGAATTGATGCCGTTGCCGATCCACCTGTCGCATCGTCTGGTCGAGCGCCAGGCGAATCTGCGCCGTGACGGTCGTCTGCCCTGGCTGCGTCCGGACGCGAAATCGCAAGTCACGGTGCGCTATGTCGACGGCAAGCCGCACTCCATCGACACTGTGGTGCTGTCCACGCAGCATTCGCCGGACATCGACCTCGGTACGCTGCGCGAAGCCGTGATCGAAGAAGTCATCAAGCCGACGCTGCCGGCTGAGCTCATCAAGGGCGACATCAAGTTCCTCGTGAACCCGACGGGCCGTTTCGTCATTGGCGGTCCGCAAGGCGATTGCGGTTTGACTGGGCGCAAGATCATCGTCGACACGTACGGCGGCGCGGCGCCCCACGGCGGCGGCGCGTTCTCGGGCAAGGATCCGTCGAAGGTCGACCGTTCGGCTGCTTATGCGGGCCGTTATGTCGCAAAGAACATCGTGGCCGCCGGCCTCGCATCGCGCTGCCTGATTCAGGTGTCGTACGCAATTGGCGTCGCGCAGCCGACTTCGGTCATGGTCAACACGTTCGGCACTGGCCGCGTTTCTGATGCAACGATCACGCGCCTCGTGCAGGAGCATTTCGATCTGCGTCCGAAGGGCATCATTCAGATGCTCGACCTGCTGCGCCCGGTCTACGAGAAGAGCGCGGCTTATGGTCACTTTGGCCGCGAAGAGCCGGAATTCACGTGGGAAGCCACCGACAAGGCTCTGGCGCTCGCCGAAGCTGCAGGTACCGAGCCGGTCGCTGCGCTGGCGGACTAACGCTAGCCGTACGCATCTTCAGCTTCAGTGTGAAAAAACCCCGCCGGCTTGCGCCGCGCGGGGTTTTTTATTGGCCGTCGATTGTCGGCGCGGACATCAAGCAATGCGTCGGCATCGCGCGTGGCTTGAGCAGCTCGTGCTTAAGCCGTCCGAAGCCGCTGGATCATTGCGCCTAGCGACGCTTTTGCTGATTAGCGGCTCGCGAACGCGAACGCAAACCAGCCCGTGCTGCCGTTCGTCGACATTCGGCGGGGACGGCGGCTCGCGCTTTGCGCCGGCACGGCGACCGGCGCGCGCTGAATAGCGCTCAGACGCAGCGGTGTCGGTTTGCGCAGGAGAGTGCGTAGTGAGAAGCGGCGCGAACCGCCGCGTGTGCGCAGCGCCGAGAAGAAAGTATTGAACCAGGTGCGAATGCCGTCGACCGCTTTGGCGTCGCGCCATTGTTCGCCTAAAGCGCGCGTGCGCGTGGCGTGGTGACGCAGGGCGCGCACCACGTGGCGGCGTGCGGGACGGGCGGCTTTGAGTGCGGCTCGGGTGAAACGGGTGCTCAGAAGAGTATGCATGGCTTCACAGGTAGGCAGCGTGTCGCGCGATCAAATGTGCGCCAATAGCAGCACCAAGCATGCCAATGGCGGCATCGCGATCGACTGCGCGGGAGCCCGGGATTCGATGGAAAACTGCCCGGCGGACAGCCGGGCGGGCCTTGATGGCCGGTGCAGCGTGCAAACAGGCGGGAATAGCAATCAACATGCGTGCAGGCTACACGTGATTCGTGACGTCTGAAAGTCGGTTTTTACCCTGCGGGTACGGGTTTTCACGAGGTGCGCGAAGACGTTGAACCGAATAGCGCTCGCTCCCCTTGCGTACGATTCGTGTGCGCGGTTGCCCGAGAAACGTGCGGCGTCGTCGCGAGCTGCATGCAAACAGTGCGCAACTGGCAGACTTGCATCAAGTTCATCGCAACACGCGAACGTCAAACAGCAGGCGGTATGATCGCGCCCGTTTTACAATCGAACATCGGTTTGTCGACGGTCACGGAACACCATGTCATTTCATTCGAAGAAAGAGCAGATTCAGACATTGCGGGAGCAGGGCTTCGTCGTCGTGCCTGGCCTTGTGCCGGCCGAGCGTTGCGAGGAAATGAAACAGGTCGCGCAACGTCAGTTGCAGGAAGCCGCGGCGCCCATCGAGTTCGAAGCGGATCTGCAATACCCCGGAGCGCCGTCTTCCAGACATGCGCCTGGCGGCCAGACCGTGCGGCGATTGCTCGATGCGTATGCCCGCGACCGCAGTTTCGCCCAATGGGCGACTGCCCCGGAAATTCGCGGCTGGATGGAACTGTATTTCGGTGAGGAACCGCGCCTGTCGCGCGCCCATCACAATTGCATGATGACTAAGCACCCGGCATACGGCAGCCTGACCGGCTGGCATCGCGATGTGCGCTACTGGTCGTTCGAGCGCGACGACCTGGTTTCGGTATGGCTCGCGCTAGGCAGCGAAACCGTCGACAACGGCGCGCTATGGTTCGTGCCTGGATCGCACACCGCTGTATTCACGGGTGAACGCTTCGACGACATGAAGTTCTTCCGCTCCGATCTCGAGGAAAACCAGGCGTGGATTCGCGCTGCCGTATCGCCCGAACTGAAAGCCGGGGACGTGGTGTTCTTTCATTGCAATACGCTGCATTCCGCGGGCAAGAACATCAGCGATCAGGTGAAGTTCTCGCTCGTGTACACGTATCACGGCGCGAGCAATGTGCCGTTGCCGGGCACCCGCTCAGCGGCGAAGCCTGAAATCGCCTTCTGATTTTTCGGCGCTTTCTGCCGCCGCCGAGGCCTGCGCCGCTTCGCGCCTAGCGCTTGCGGCCAGACAGGGCGATGCCCGTTATTCCCGCGAGCGTCGCCACCACGCCGCCTACGATCAGCATGATTGCCTTGTTCGACGGCGAACCTGTAAAGACGCGGGACAAGTCGCTGCTTACCGAATTGAACGCCTGCCCGCCGAAATACAGCAACACGATGCCACCCACAATCAGCGCGATTGAAATCGCCTTCGTCATTTAACGCTCCATAAGCTCGATCGGCGAAAGTGTAGGGGACCTGCAAGCAGTAGTCCATCCTGCATAGAGGCGTCTGCACGCATTCCGTCGATTGGCTACCATAGCGGTCTGGCCGCACATAAAAACAAACCCACAGCAGCACGCCTCCCGCAGCATGCGATTGCCCATGCCCGTAGATTCCCGGGCGACATCACCATCAAGGACACCAGCAATGGCTTACGAAGCAGCTTCAGAACGCTATTCGGACATGCAATACCGCGTGTGCGGCAAGTCAGGTCTCAAACTTCCCGCACTGTCGCTCGGCTTGTGGCACAACTTCGGCGATACGACGCCGCTCTCCACTCAACGTGAAATTCTGCGTACCGCGTTCGACCTTGGCATCACGCACTTCGATCTCGCGAACAACTACGGGCCGCCGTATGGCAGCGCCGAAACGAACTTCGGCCGCCACTTCAAGGACGACTTCAAACCGTATCGCGACGAGCTGCTGATTTCGTCGAAGGCCGGCTGGGACATGTGGCCCGGTCCGTATGGACAAGGCGGCGGTTCGCGCAAATATGTGCTCGCGAGTCTCGATCAAAGTCTGAAGCGTATGGGCCTCGACTACGTCGACATTTTCTATTCGCATCGCTTCGACGCGAACACGCCGCTCGAGGAAACCGCCGGCGCACTGGCGAGCGCTGTGCAGCAGGGCAAGGCGCTTTACATCGGCATTTCGTCATACTCAGCGAGCAAGACGCTGGAAATGGCGAAGCTGCTCGCCGAATACAAGGTGCCATTGCTGATTCATCAGCCCGCGTACAACATGCTCAATCGCTGGATCGAACACGATCTGCTCGACACGCTCGAACAGGTCGGCGCGGGCACGATTGCGTTCACGCCGCTCGCACAGGGCCTGCTCACCGGCAAGTATCTGAATGGCGTGCCGCAAGACGCGCGCGTCAACAAGCCGGGCGGCGGTTCGCTGAAGGAGGAGCATTTGAGCGCGCAGAACATCGAGCATGTACGCAAGCTGAACGATATCGCTCAGCGTCGCGGACAAAGCCTTGCGCAAATGGCGCTTGCGTGGGCGTTGCGCGATCCGCGCGTGACCTCGGTGCTGATCGGCGCGAGCCGCGCGGAACAGGTGCGTGAGAACGTCGGCGCGCTGAAGAACCTCGCGTTCACGAAAGAGGAACTCGCGGAGATCGACCGCTACGCGACCGAGGGCGGCGTCAACTTGTGGGAAAAGCCGTCGACCGATCAGGCGATCTGATTCCGGCGGCCCTGGCGCCACGCAAATGAAAAACGAAAGCCGCCGGTGAGGCGGCTTTTTTCGCTATACGAGTGCGGGCAAGCCTTCGACCAGCACGACTGCGAACATTACGCCGAGCAGCGCGCCCAGCACGCGCAGCGCGTTGTGCCGCAATTCCGTCTTGCAAGGAAGCGCGCCTACGAACAATGCCCCGGCAAGCGCCATCGGAATGACCAGAATGAAATCGCCGATCGTGAAATAGGTCGTCATACCCGTCTCCTTTTGTATTCGCGGCGCAATGAGCGGCTCTCGTTCAGAGTCGCGCGCTGCAACGCTCGATTTGAGTATAGGTGACGGCTGAGCCGGCGGAGGCGCGTCCGGTAACTCCCCGACGTTTATTCGCAATCCGTAGAAGCCAACTGCCGCAAGGCTTCGCGCGGTTGCCGCGACGCAGCAAACGCAGCCCAAAGGTGTGAAGCGTTTGCTTACGCGCCCCTTACTTTTTGGCCTCTTTCGATGCAGCTTGAATCACCGGCGAACTGAGCGATGAGACAGTCGCGGATTCGCCGGCGGCATTCAAGCCTGATCGAGCCGGCGCAATCTGAGCGTCGCCAGCACGCCGATCGCGAGCAGTGCGCAGACTAATCCCGCAACGCCGTTCCAACCGTAACCGGCCCACATGTGGCCGCCGTACGAGCCGATCAGGCTCGAGCCGATGTAGTACGCAAGCAGATATAGCGCGGCCGCCTGGCCTTTGGCCTCTTTCGCGAGACGCCCGACCCAGCCGCTTGCGACGGCGTGCCCCGCGAAGAAGCCGAACGTCACGCATGCGATGCCGCCGACAATCGCCGAAAGCGGACTCAACATGGTGAGCGCGAGGCCCAAGGCCATCAACAGCAAGCTCGCCGTCAGCACCCGAGCGCGGCCGAATGTGTCGGCCATGCGCCCCGACCACGGCGACGCGATGACGCCCGTCAGATAGACCACGAAGATCGCGCCGATCTCCGTTTGACTCAACCGGTACGGCGGCGCGAGCAGCCGGTAGCCGATGTAGTTGTACAGCGTGACGAAGCTGCCCATCAGCACGAAGCCGAGCAGAAACAGCAGGGGCAGGCCCGGCCGTCTGAATTGCCTGACGAGCGCGCTGCGATGATGCGTGAAGCCGAGCCCGCGCCGCGGCACGAAATGACGCGACGGCGGTAGCAGCGCGCGAAACGCGAGCATCGACAGAATGCCGAGCACGCCAATCGTGCCGATTGCGACGCGCCACGAAAACAGATCGGCGACGATGCCCGTAATCACCCGCCCCGCCATCCCGCCGATTGCGGTGCCGCCGACATACAGGCCCATTGCGAGCCCCAAGCCGTCGGGATGCACTTCTTCCGCGAGATAAGCCATTGCGACGGCCGGCACACCGCCGAGCGCGAGACCTTCGAGCGCGCGCAGCACGAGCAACTGGTGCCATTGCGGCGCAATCGACACGCCGATGGTGAGGAGCGCGGAGACGGTGAGCGACATCGTCATCAGCTTGTGACGGCTCCAGCCTTCGGAGACGAAGCCGGCCATGAAGATGGCGACTGCCAGTGCGGCCGTAGTCAACGAGACAGTAAGACTGCTTTGCGCAGGCGTCACGTTGAATGCCGACGAAAACGACGGCAGCAGCGGCTGCACGCAATACAGCAACGAAAACGTGGCATAGCCCGCGAACAGCAATGCGATGCTGGCGCGCCAATAAGCGCGGGTGCCGCGTTCGAGATAGGGCGTGTCGGAGGTGTTGGGCACGGCAGAGAGCAAAAGAGCAGGAGGCGACACGAAGCAGATGAAGAACCGGCAGCGATGTATCGGGTGCGGCGCGATGGTGGTCGACGCGCGCGAGACGACGCTCGTGCAAAGCAGTTAAGGATACGCTGAAAATGGCGCATGCGTGCGCCGCAAACGCGCGAGTCGCGCCGACGCCGCACGTTTTTGATATCTCTGCCCACGAGGGTTTATGATGGTCTCGTCGCGATGCCGCGCGTCTCGACGAATAAAGCGAAACGACGGGCGAAGCGCCCTCAGTTCCCGCTTTCCAAGGCCCCGCAAAACGGGAACAATGACTCGAAGCTCTCACGTGTATTCACGCGCAGCTATTTGGGTGCGTACGCAACGTTACCGGCGAAGCGGCGCTTTTATCATCACCTTGACCGGCACGAACTTATAAAGCCGGCTATGGGAGAACGGGGAAACATCATGCAAATCGGTTCCATTGTCCGATCAGTGCATATCGCCGTGCCGCAAGGCGCGCGCGGAATCGTCATGCGCATTCTCGGCGACATGGCCATGGTGGCGTGGTATGCCGGCGAGCCCGGCGCTTCGCCGCAGCTGAACACTGAACCCTTTTTCCTCGAAGACCTTATCGACACCGGCGAACTCGTGCGTCCGTCAAGCGCGCAGATGCATTAAAGCGTTCATGGTTCGGCGCGTCTGTCGCCTGGCGGCAGACGCGAGCCGCAGGTTGAACCGCGCTCGTCTTTGACGGCGGCGCGGCGCACAATGCGGGCATGAACGACATTCTCGATCCACAGGACGGCGCAGACCGCGCCGTGCCTTTCGCCCGGCTCCAGCCGGAAATCGTGCTCGACGCTCTCGACAGCGTGCTCGCCACAGCCGGCGTGCGCACCGACGGGCGTATGTTGCCGCTCAACAGCTACGAGAACCGCGTGTATCAGGTGGGCGTCGAAGACGGCCCGCCCGTCGTCGCGAAGTTCTATCGCCCTGAACGCTGGAGCGACGCCGCCATTCTCGAAGAACACGCGTTCGTTGCCGAACTGGCTGCGCGGGAAATTCCCGCTGTGCCGGCGCGTGCCTACGAGGGCCGCACACTGCATACCTTCGACGGTTTCCGTTTCTCGATCTTCGAGCGTCGCGGCGGACGTGCGCCCGATCTCGACCGGCGCGATACGCTCGAATGGCTGGGGCGTTTCATCGGCCGCATTCACGCCGTTGGGCAGACGCAGGACTACGCGGAGCGTCCCACGCTCGACATTCAAACGTTCGGCTTCGAACCGCGTGACTTTCTGCTCGCCCACCGCTTCATACCCGACGACGTGCGCGCCGCCTGGGAAACCGTCGTCAATCTGGCGCTGGAGGGCGTGGAACGCGCATTCGAGCGGGCAGGCGAGATCCGCAATCTCCGCATGCACGGCGACTGTCATCCGAGCAACGTGTTGTGGACCGACGCGGGCCCGCATTTCGTCGACTTCGACGATAGCCGCATGGGTCCGGCCGTGCAGGATTTGTGGTTGCTGCTGCCCGGCGAGCGCGCCGAGGCATCGCGTGCGCTGGCGGATCTGCTCGCCGGTTACGAAGACTTCTGTGACTTCGAGCCGCGTGAACTGCATCTGGTCGAAGCGTTGCGCACGCTGCGGCTGATTCATTACCAGGCGTGGCTCGCGCGCCGTTGGGACGATCCGGCGTTTCCGGCCGCGTTTCCGTGGTTCAACACGCAACGTTATTGGGAAGACCGCATCCTCGAAATGCGCGAGCAACTCGGCGCGATGCAGGAAGGGCCGTTGTGGCCGGTGTGAGCTTTTTGCCGCGATTGAGCAAATGCGCCAATTGTGTAATGATAGCCATTCTCAATTGAAGGGCATCGCCAGCTTCCTGTCACATTTCTCCTCCTCTGTGACTGCCAGCCAGCCTCTCAACAGGACGGCTCTGGACCGCAAGCCGGAGTTGTCCGCTCTCTCCTTCAGAATTCCGTCGCCGCCCGTCTCTGAGCGCGCTCCCTAACTGCGCGCGGGCGGCGGCTTAACCTGCTGTGCCTGGAGCATGATGTGAACGCGCCTGATTCGATCGATATGAAACCTGCTGCCAATGGCGCCTCGCGATATGTCGCCCATGAACAGCCGCCCGGCCATCATCTGATGGACGGCGCCGAGCAGGCAGCGCGGCGTCAGCGTTCGCGGCGCGCGAACTTCATCAAGTGGCTGCGGAAAGTGCATGGCTGGGTCGGCTTGTGGGGCGCGGTGCTCGGACTCATGTTCGGCGCAACCGGCTTCCTGCTGAACCATCGCGCGGGGCCGATGAAGGTGTCGACCGGACAGCCGCAGGTCGAGGAGTTGCAAATGGCCGTGCCGGAAAAGCCGTTTCATTCGCCGATGGACATGGCGAAGTGGCTCAAGGGCGAACTGAAAATCGACGGCAAACCCGGCAGGATGAAGCGCGAGCCGGCGCATCCGGTGGCTTGGGGTGATCGCAACACGATTCAGCCCGAGTTCTGGCAGATTGCATTCGCCGCGCCCACGCAGAACGTGCAAGCCGAGTACTGGGTGGGCAACGGCTTCGTCGCGGTCAAACGCACGCAAAATTCCTTCCTCGCGACGATGACCAATCTGCACAAGGGCGTGGGCTTGAGCATCGGATGGATGCTGCTGGTCGATACGATCGCCGGCTCGCTCATCCTGCTTTCGCTGACCGGTGTTCTGTTGTGGACCGAACTGAACAAACGCCGCGTGGTAGGCGTCGTGCTGATCGGCGGATCGGTGATCGCAGCCGTGGTTTGCGGGTTGATGTAAGAAGCCGCCGGGCGTCAGCCAGCCACGTGTCTGAATGCCCGAGCGTCGAGACGACTACGCGCTACAGGCTTCCCCGCCGGAAGCCGCAATTTCCCGCGCTGCCTTCGCGCCTTCGACCTTGAGCAGCGTCGGCAACGAAACGCCGTTTTTCGCCGCCGTCACTTCAGCGAGAATCGACACGGCGATTTCAGGCGGCGTGCGGCTGCCGATATAAATGCCGACCGGCCCATGCAACCGGGCCAGTTCCGTGTCGCTCAGGTCGAACTCTTTGAGCCGCTCGCGACGCGCCTTATTATTGCGCCTCGAACCCAAAGCGCCGACGTAGAACGCCGGCGTCTTGAGCGCTTCCATCAGTGCGAGATCGTCGAGCTTCGGGTCGTGTGTGAGCGCAATGACCGCGCAGCGCTCGTCGAGCTTCATGTCGAGCACGGTGTCGTCGGGCATGGTCCGCACGATCTTCGTGCCGGGGATGTTCCACTCTTCTGTGTACTCCTCGCGCGGGTCGCAGACCGTCACCTGATAGTCGAGACCCACGGCGATATTGCACAGATAGCGCGACAACTGTCCCGCGCCGATCACGAGCATGCGGTAACGCGGACCGTGAATCGTCAATAGACGCTCGCCGTCGAAATGCACGCCGTCTGTTGCGAGCGCCTTGCCGAGCCGCGCTTCACCCGAGTTCATGTTCAGTTCGCGCGCCACCAGCCGGCCTTCTTCCACGGCATTGCAGAGTTCGGCGATATCGCTTCGCGGCGTCAACGGCTCCAGCACCAGTTGGATCGTGCCGCCACAAGGCAGTCCGAAGCGATGCGCCTCTTCTGCCGAGATGCCGTATTTGACCGCCTCGGGATGCGCCTGCTCGATGCCGCGTTGCCGCACGCGATCAATCAGGTCGTCTTCGATGCAGCCGCCCGACACCGAGCCGACTACGAGTCCGTCGTCGCGTACCGCGAGCATGGCGCCCTCGGGGCGCGGCGACGAGCCCCACGTTTTCACCACCGTCACCAGTAGCGCGCGATGTCCCTCTTCCAGCCAACGTGCGCTGGTCTTCAGGACTTCGAGATCCACGCTGTCCATGATTTCTTCCTCTTCGTTGCATCGCCGCCGGACTCGCCGTCCGCGGCCTCGGTCGATGCCGTATTGTGCCCCGCCGCGTCGGTGGCTGCAGCGCCACCGTCATCTTCAGGGTTTTCATCGTCGACGGCACTGGCGCCTTCACCCTCGAATCGTGCCCCGAAGCGCTTGAAAAACTCGCCGGCGATCTTGCGCGCCGCGCCGTCGACGAGCCGCGAGCCGATCTGCGCGAGCTTCCCACCGACCTGCGCGTTCGCGGTGTAGCTGAGCTTTGTTGCAGCTTCGCCGTCGGCTTCGAGCGTGACTCGCGCGTTGCCCTTTGCAAAGCCAGCCGCGCCGCCCTGGCCTTCGAACACGATGTTGTACGCGTTGGGCGCGTCGATATCGGTCAGTTGCATGCGTCCTTTGAAGCGCGCCTTGACCGGGCCGACCGCGGCGCTCAACGCCACCAGGTACGCATTCTCGCCGTCCGGATCGATGCTTTCGCAGCCTGGAATGCAGGCGCGCAAAACCTCGGTGTCGTTCAGCGCATCCCACGTACGCTGTTGCGAAACCGGCAGCGTATGAGTTTCGGTCAGTTCCATGGACTTGCTCCCGCGGTGGACATGGCAACCACGTCCCGACGCGGCGCGCGCGTGAGTTGCGCGAGGTCGCGGCCGAACGCTGCCAGGCTGTCTAGATTATGAACCGGACGATGCGCGTCGACGTAGGGCAGGATTGCCTGCACGCCGCGCGCCTTCGGAGAAAAGCCGCTGAAACGCAGCAGCGGATTAAGCCATACGATACGGTGCGCGAAGCGGCGCAGACGGGCCATTTCTACCTCGAGCACGTCGATCGCTTCGTGATCGAGGCCGTCGGTCACGAGCAGCACCGTTGCGCGGCCGGTCAGCACGCGCCGCGCCCAGCGCCGGTTGAATTCGGCGAGCGCCGCGCCGATTCTCGTACCGCCCGACCAGTCGACAACCTGTTCGGTGAGCGCGGCAATCGCCACATCCGGATCTCGCTCACGCAATGCGCGGGTCGCGTTGGTGAGGCGCGTGCCGAACAGGAAAACCTGCAAGCGTTCGCGCGACTGCACGAGCGCGTGGCAAAAATACAGCACCGCGCGCGAATAACTGCTCATCGAGCCGGAGATGTCGAGCATCAGGACGAGCGGCGGCTTGCGCTCGACCACCGCGCGATATTTCCACACGGTCCAGTCGCCGCCCGCGCGCACCGCTTGCCGCGCACTCGCGCGCAGGTCCGCGTGCGTGCCATGCGACGCGGCCTTCAGGCGGCGCGTCGGCTCCTTCGCAAGCGGAAGACGCTGAGCGCGAATCAGATGACGCAGCGTGCGCCATTCATCGGCGGAAAGGGTGTCGAAATCGCGATGACGCAGCCGCTCTTCCGCGCTGAAGGTGACGTGCGCGCGCAATTCCTGTTGCTCGGTTTCCTGCGGGCCGGGCGTATGCGGCGAGGGCGGCGCGCGGACTGCGAGCGCGTCGGCGAGACGGTTGTTGCGTCTGGGCGGCGGAAGGCCGTCGCGCACCTTCGGCAGAAGCAGCGCACGCAGCTTGCCTTCCCAATCCGGATCACGCCAGAAAAGCTCGAACGCGGCGTTGAAGAGCTCGCGCTCGTCAGGCGCGGAGACGAGCGATGCGGCTAGCGCTGCGCGCACGTCGTCGCGGCGGCGCAAGTCGATCCAATGCAGGGCGGCGAGCGCATCGACGGCGTGTGCGGGCGACATCGGCAGGCCCGCGCCGCGCAGCACGCGCACGAAATGCACGACGTTGCGGGCGAGCGTTGGCGTGTCGGCAGGAAGTGGCGCGGCGGGATCGACAGCGGCGGCTGTCACGCGCTGAGCGCGCGGCGCGTCGTCGGCGCCCGTGCCTGCGCCTCTGCCTGTGCCTGTGTCGTCAACGGAGGGTGGCGTCGTCATGCTCGCTATCCCGGCGCGGCGAGACACTGGGCGATTTGATCCGCGTCGACACGCGCCAGATCGTCCTGATACTTGAGCAGGACACCTAGCGTGTTCTGCACCGATTGCGGGTCGAGTTCCGTGACCGAAAGTGCTTCGAGCGCGCGGCACCAGTCGATCGTTTCGGCGATGCCCGGCGCCTTGAACAGATCCATGCCGCGTAGCCGGTGCACGAAGTCGACCGCGCGCCGCTGCAACTCCGCCGATGTCTGCGGCGCGCGCGCCGCGACGATCTCAAGCTCGCGATCCCGCTCCGGATAGCCGATCCACTGATAGAGACAACGGCGCTTCAACGCGTCGTGCACTTCGCGCGTGCGGTTCGACGTCATTACGACGAGCGGCGGCTGCGCCGCGCGCACGGTGCCGTATTCGGGAATCGACACCTGGAAGTCTGAGAGCAGTTCAAGCAGGAACGCTTCGAACGGCTCGTCTGCGCGGTCGATTTCGTCGATCAGCAGCACGCGCCGCGCGCCCGGATGATTTTCGTCGGGCATCAGCGCTTGCAACAACGGGCGCTTGAGCAGGAATTCGCCGCGATACAGCGTGTCGTTATCGGGCCGGTCGCCGGCGGCTTCGGCAAGACGCAAGGCCATGATCTGCCGCGGATAGTCCCATTCGTACAGCGCGCTCGCCGTGTCGAGCCCTTCATAGCATTGCAGCCGCAGCATCGACGTATCGAGCATGCCGGCTGCGGCCTTGGCAAGTTCCGTCTTGCCGACGCCCGGCTCGCCCTCGACGAACAACGGCCGGTCCATGCGCAGCGCGAGATACAGCGCCGTCGCAAGCTCGCGGCTCGCGAAATACCGTTGAGCGGCGAGTTGCGCGAGGGTGTCGTCGATTGAAACGGGGTGCATGGCGTTCCTGAATC
Organism: Paraburkholderia kirstenboschensis; assembly: GCF_904848585.1. Classification (GTDB taxonomy): domain Bacteria; phylum Pseudomonadota; class Gammaproteobacteria; order Burkholderiales; family Burkholderiaceae; genus Paraburkholderia; species Paraburkholderia kirstenboschensis. The sequence goes on along the minus strand of NZ_CAJHCR010000004.1, from coordinate 484,192 downwards.
TGCGCGCTGTCTGCTTGTGAAGTGCAGCGTGAATGAAACGTGAAGCGCGTTCGTTGCGCGATACAGCATGCCTTGGCGAATGCGAGCGACTGACGTGCGCGAGCTAAAGGCTCGACACGTCAGCAGCCAATAGCAAGCAAGACTAACCGTTCGCCTTCGCCACTGCTCGCGCCGCCAGAACGGGGATCAGATGCGCGCGATATTCTGCGCTCGCGTGCATGTCGTCGTTCAGATTCGCCGACGGCACGCTGACCGCTCGCGCCGACTCCGGCGTGAAGTTCGCCGACAACGCGCTTTCCAGCTCGGGCACACGAAAGACAGACGCCGCCGCGCCCGTGACCGCAACGCGCACACCGCTTGCGAACTTCGCGACGAACACGCCGACGAGCGCGAAATGCGACGCGGGATTGCGGAATTTCTCGTAGGCCGCACGCTCGGGCACCGGAAACTCGACGGAGACGATCAACTCGTCCGGTTCCAGCGCCGTCTCGTACATGCCGACAAAGAAATCGCTCGATGCAATGCGCCGGCGCTGCGTGACGATGGTTGCGTCCAACCCCATCGCGGCAGCCGGATAGCAGGCCGCGGGATCGTTGTTGGCGAGCGAGCCGCCCAGCGTGCCGAGCGCGCGCACCTGGCGGTCGCCGATATGCGCGGCGAGATCGGCGAGCGCCGGCGACACGCGCCGCAACTCGGCGTGATCGGCGACGTCCGCATGACAGACGGCCGCGCCGATCGTGACCGTGTTTGCGTCGACGGCGATCGACTTCAGCGCGGGAATGCGCGTCACGTCGATCAGTTGCGATGGCTGCGCGAGACGCAGCCGCATGGTGGGCAACAGGCTTTGACCGCCGGCGAGAAACTTGGCATCGCTGTCTGCAGCAATGGCTGCGGCGGCCGTTTGCGGATCTGTCGCGCGTTGATACTCGAATGAATACATGTCGAATGCTCCGCTCAGGGTCTCAATGGGCTGTCTGCTTGGCGGCGTGAATCGCCGACCATACGCGATGCGGCGTTGCCGGCATTTGCAGATCGGTCACGCCCAGGGGCGCGAGCGCGTCGATGATCGCGTTGATCACCGCCGGCGGCGAACCGATCGCGCCTGCTTCGCCACAGCCTTTTACGCCGAGCGGGTTGTGTGTGCACGGCGTGCCCTTCGAGGTTTCCACGGTGAAGTCCGGCAGGTCCGACGCATGCGGCATCGCGTAGTCCATATACGAGCCCGACAGGAGTTGGCCGCTTTCGTTGTCGTACACGCAGCGTTCGAGCATGGCTTGCCCGATGCCTTGCCCGAGTCCGCCATGAACCTGGCCTTCGACGATCATCGGATTGATCACGTTGCCGAAGTCGTCCACAGCGGTGAACTGCTGGATCTGGCACACGCCGGTGTCCGGATCGACTTCGACTTCGCAGATGTACGCGCCCGATGGATACGTGAAGTTGCTCGGATCGTAGAACGCGCTTTCTTCGAGGCCGGGTTCAAGCACGTCGAGCGGATAGTTGTGCGGCACGTAAGCCGCGAGCGAAATCTCGGCGAACGCCTTGGTGCGATCCGTGCCCGCAACACGGAATACGCCGTCTTTGAACTCGATGTCTTCCGCCGCGGCTTCGAGCAGATGCGCGGCGATTTTCTTCGCCTTGGTTTCGATCTTGTCGAGCGCCTTCATGATCGCCGAGCCGCCCACCGCAATCGAGCGTGAGCCATACGTGCCCATGCCGAATGGAATGCGGCCGGTGTCGCCGTGGACGATCTCCACGCTTTCGAGCGGAAGGCCGAGCCGGTCGGCGACCACCTGCGCGAAGGTCGTTTCGTGACCCTGGCCGTGACTATGCGAGCCGGTAAACACGGTGACCGAACCGGTCGGGTGCACGCGAATCTGCCCGACTTCGAAGAGACCCGCGCGAGCGCCCAACGCGCCGGCAATATTCGACGGCGCGAGTCCGCACGCTTCGATGTAGCACGAGTAACCGAGGCCGCGCCGCTTACCGTTCCTTTCGGATTCCTGCCTGCGCGCTTCGAAGCCTTTGACATCGGCGAGTTCGAGCGAGCGCGCGAGGATCGTCTCGTAGTCGCCGGTGTCGTAGGTGAGGCCAACCGGCGTCGCATAAGGAAATTCGCGGATGAAATTGCGGCGGCGAATTTCCGCCGGATCGAGCTTCATCTCGCGCGCGGCCGTTTCAACCAGACGTTCTACCACGTAGGTCGCTTCGGGGCGGCCCGCGCCGCGATACGCATCGACGGGAACGGTGTTGGTGAAAACGGCTTTCACTTCCGCGTAGATCGCGGGCGTCGCGTACTGGCCTGCGAGCAGCGTCGCGTACAGGATGGTCGGCACGCTGGAGGCGAACGTGGACAGATACGCGCCCATGTTCGCGATGGTGTGAATGCGCATGGCGAGGAACTTGCCGTCGGCATCCATTGCCAACTCGGCTTTCGTCACGTGGTCGCGACCATGCGCGTCCGACAGGAAAGCTTCCGAGCGCTCGGCGGTCCATTTCACGGGGCGGCGAATTTTCTTCGATGCCCACGTCAGCGCGACGTCTTCCGCATAGAGGAAAATTTTCGAACCGAAGCCACCGCCGACGTCCGGTGCGATCACGCGCAATTTCGACTCAGGCAATGACAACACGAAAGCGGCCATTAGCAGACGCTCGACGTGCGGATTCTGATTTGCGACATAGAGCGTGTAGCTGTCGTCCTGCGACGAATAGCTCGCATTGACGGCGCGCGGCTCGATCGCGTTCGGCACGAGCCGGTTGTTGACGATGTCGAGCGTCGTGACGTGTGCGGCTTTGGCGAAGGCGGCGTCGGTAGCGGCTTTGTCGCCGTGGCCCCAGTTGTAGCAGACGTTGTCCGGCACTTCGTCGTGAACGGCCGGCTGGCCTGCGTCGGCTGCATGCGCGGTATCGACCACAGCGGGCAGCACGTCGTAGTCGACTTCGATCAGTTCGGCGGCATCTTTCGCGGCCTTGATCGAATCGGCGATCACGAGTGCGACCTGATCCCCGACATGGCGCACTTTCGTATGCGCGATGATCGGATGCGGCGGCTCGTTCATCGGCTTGCCGTCGGTGCTGTGAATCAACCAGCCGCACGGCAGGCCGCCGACATTTTCCGCGGCCATGTCCGCGCCGGTGAAGATCGCGACCACGCCGGGCGACTGTTTCGCCGCGGTCGTGTCGATGCTGTTGATCTTCGCGTGCGCGTGCGGCGAGCGCAGAAACACCGCGTAGGTTTGCTGCGGTAGCAGGATGTCGTCGGTGTACTGACCGTTGCCGGTCAGGAATCGGTAGTCTTCCTTACGTTCGACGGAAGCGCCGATCAGGCTGTGAGTTTCGGGTGCGTTCATCGTCGACTCCTCAGGCGGTGGCCGCTGCGTTGGCGTTTGCCGATGCATTCGCATCGGCATTTGCGGTGGCGTTCGCTGTGCCAGAGGACTTCATGCCTTCGGCGCCTTCGAGCACTGCCTTGACGATGTTGTGATAGCCAGTGCAGCGGCAGAGGTTGCCGTCGAGTTGCGCGCGGACGTCGTCGCCGGTGAGATCTGGCTGACGCTGCACGAGCGAGATAGCGCTCATCACCATGCCGGGTGTACAGAAGCCGCATTGCAAGCCGTGACAGTGTTTGAAGGCGGCTTGCATTGGATGCAGCGCGCCGTCTTTGGCGAGGCCTTCAATGGTGGTGATGTGCGCGCCGTCCGCTTGGGCCGCGAGGATGTTGCACGATTTGATTGCGCGGCCGTCGAGGTGGACGGTGCATGCGCCGCATTGGGCCGTATCGCAGCCGACGTGCGTGCCGGTGAGCCGGAGCTGATCGCGAAGGAACTGGACAAGCAGGGTGCCGGGCTCGACTGAAGCGCTGATGGGCGCGCCGTTCACCGTCAGACTGATGCTGATCGCCATGAAGTTCGTCTCCTTATGGGGTGAAACCGGACCGTTTTGTTTTTGCCTTCAGCCTGCCTTCGTGGGCCCGATTAGGGTGCTGCGGTTTTTATGAGTCTGCCGAAAAGTAAAGCACAAATCGGGCGGGCGCGCTATGAGGGGTTTTTTGCCCGCCCTCGGTAATGAACCGCTACCTGGCCAAATGCGACCGGCGACGCGAGTACCCGAAATAAATCACCATCCCAATCAGAAGCCACACTACAAAAGCGACCCACGTCACCGCTTGCAGATTCGCCATCAAAAACAGACACGACGCGACTGCGAGCACCGGCACCACCGGCACACCAGGGCACCGGAACGCCCGCGGCAATTCAGGATGCGTCTTGCGCAAGACGAGAACCGCAATCGACACCATCGAGAACGCTGCCAGCGTGCCGATGTTGATCAGTTCAGCCAGCACGTTCAGCGGCACCAGAGCCCCAATCAGCCCGAAGAAAATGCCGACGAGCCATGTGGTGAAGAACGGCGTCGCAAAGCGCGGATGCACGCGCGAAAGCCGCGCCGGCAGCAAGCCGTCGCGTGACATCGCGAAGATCACCCGGGTCTGGCCGTAAGCCATCACGAGGATCACGGTGAGCATGCCCAGTACCGCGCCAAGGTCGATGAAGCCCGCCACCCACTTCTGACCCGCCACCTGCAACGCGTACGACACCGGATGTGAAATGTTCGCGAACTGCGCCGACGGCACGATGCCGGTCACGACCGCCGCGACCGCCACGTACAACACTGCGCACACGCCGAGCGACGCAATGATGCCGATGGGCAGATCGCGCTTCGGGTTTTTCACCTCTTCGGCGGCGGACGACACCGAGTCGAAGCCGATGAACGCGAAGAACATCACCGCGGCCGCGCCGAATACGCCGTTCCAGCCGTTCGGCATGAACGGATGCCAGTTGGCCGGCGTCACGTGAAACACACCCACGGCGATCACCAGCAGCACCACGACCACCTTGATCGCGACCATGATGTTGTTGATGCGCGCGGATTCGCGCACGCCCACCGACAACAGCGCGGTGATCGCCATCATCACGAGGAACGCGGGCAGATTGAAGAGGGTTTCGTGGCCAGGCAGCGCGCCCGGCGCCGCCGTAAGCGCGACCGGCAGCGAAACGCCAAAGCCCGACAGCAGCGATTGCAGATACCCCGACCAGCCCACGGACACGGCCGAGGTCGCGAGCCCATATTCGAGCATCAAGTCCCAGCCGATGATCCACGCGGCCAGTTCGCCGAGCGTCGCGTACGAATAGGTGTAGATGGAGCCCGCGACCGGAATCGTCGACGCGAACTCGGCATAGGCCAGCGCGGCAAAGCCGCATGCCACTGCGGCGATCAGAAACGAGACCATCAGCGCAGGGCCGGCCTGCACCGCGCCCGTGCCCGTGAGCACAAAAATGCCGGTGCCGATGATGGCGCCGACGCCGAGAAACGTCAGGTCGAGCGCGCCGAGCGCTTTTTTCAGGCCGGCATTCTGAGCGCTCGTCGCGATCATGTGCTCGACGCTCTTCTTGCGAAAGAGGGACATTGGCGGGGGTCTCCAGTAGTGCACGCGTGTCGCGCGCCGAATGTCGGGGAAACCCGCAATTTTAGCGGATGCGCGCCGTATGCACCTTTTTGGGACGCGCTGTTGAACTGGTCTTGCCGGTGTTCAATTGCCTAACGTCGCGCGGTGGCGGCGAAGCGATAACGAAGCGGCAAGAGCGATAGCAGACCGGAGTTCAGCCCGCCATCGCCGGATTCAGGTCGATGAGGCGATTGCTCATCACGTAGAAAGTGAGTTCCGCGTTGTTGCGCAGCTTCATCTTCTCGAGCAGACGGGTGCGATACACGCTCACCGTTTTCACCGACAACGACAGTGCTTCGGCGATGTCGGTCAGCCGCTTGCCCGAAGCGAGCATACACAGCGTCTGGTATTCACGGTCGGAGAGCTTTTCGTGCGGCAACTGTTCGCCGTCGAAAGAGACGTAATCGGCTAGCGCCTCCGCCATCGCCGGGCTCACGTACTTGCGGCCCGCGGCGACCTGCTGGATCGCGCCGATCATCTGCGCGGCGTCGACGGTCTTCGACAGATAGCCCGCCGCGCCGGCCTTCAGCGCCCGCACCGCGTACTGATCCTCGCGGTACATCGAGAACATCAGCACCGCCACGCGCGGCGCCTTGCGCTTCAGGCGCTTGAGTACTTCCACGCCGTTCATGTCCGGCAGCGAAATGTCGAGCAACACGACGTCGTAGCTCTGGCTGGCGACGGCGTCGAGCGCTTCCGCGCCGGTTTGCGCCTCGCTGACCTCGCGCGCCACGCCGCGGTCGAGCAGCAATTGACGCACACCCTGGCGGACCACGGCGTGATCGTCGGCGAGCAGGATGCGCAGGCTCATGACGGCTCGCTCACGATTGCACCGCGCGCAGTCCGGCGTGCCCGTCGGCGAGCATCGCGTCCCACGCGAAGCGCGCACGCACGCGCGTGCCGCGCGAGCCGTCGCTGCTGTCACCGCGCGGGCTATCGTTCTGGCCGCGCCGTGCAGTCACGCGCAGCGTGCCGTCGAAGGCGGCGCAGCGCGCCTTCATTCCGCTCAAGCCGAAATGGCCATTGCTCCGCTGGGCGTTGCGCGAAACGCCGATACCGTCGTCGCAGACGATCAGAGTGAGATGGCGGCGGCTTGTCTCGATGCGGACGTCGGCGGATTGCGCGCGTGCATGTTTGGCGACGTTGTTCAGCGCCTCCTGCGCGACGCGGAACACGGCCAGCGCCGCGTCGGCGGGTAGCCGCGTGAGGCGTACGTCGGCCGCGCAGACGAAACTCGTGCGCAACTGCGTGCGGGCGGCGAAGTCGCCGGTCCATTGCGCGAGCGCGCCGACGATGCCCGCTTCGAGCGCCGGCGCGTGCAGCTCCGCCACGGCTTGACGCGTTGCGGTGCAGACGGCGTCGAGCGAGCGGTTCGCGACGGCGAGCGCGGCCGAGCATTGTGCGGGAGCGTCGGCGGGTAACCACGTTTCAACGCCGGCAAGTGCAAAGCGCGTTGCGGTCAACTCGGCGCCCACGCCGTCGTGCAGCTCGCGAGCAACGTGGCGGCAAGCCGCTTCCTGGGCCCTGACGAGTTCGGTGGAAAGTTCGCGCACCCGTGCGCGCAACCGCGCCAGTTCGCGCTCAGCCGACTCAGCGGTCAGGCCGCTCTCGCCGAAACCGTCGCGCAGCAACGGGGTTGACGAATGAGCGGCTAATCGGACGACAGTCGACGTATCCATGACTTTCTCTCAGGAAGCGGCGCGGACAACGAAAGAGTGGCGCATCGGCGCCGCAAAAACGAAAGAACGCATAAGGTCTCAGGCCATCGCTGACGGGCCGTATCAGAGAAGCCGGACAGGCAAATTCACTACCGGCAACGTAACGAAATTTACATTCAGTAACAAGCCGGGCGTACCACGTGCCACCACAAAATCAACCGACAGTGCGCCGCGATCATATCTCAAAAATGGGAAAAATACAGGCCCACAAAGGGTTAGAGCGGATATCTAGCGCAATGGTCGACGTCTTTGATCAGCGTTTTGTAGGAAGAATTCCGACGTCTAACGTCAAATCTGTTACGTCGAATTGTAACTGCGAAAAAAAAGGAGCCAGAAGGCTCCTTTTTCTTGATTTGCGGCATGGGCCGCGAAAAATCCGCTTAACCGACGAACGCTTTTTCGACCACGTAATGGCCCGGCGCATTGTTGCTGCCCTCCTGGAAACCGAGGTCGTCGAGCAGTTTGCGCGTGTCGCGCAGCATGTGCGGGCTGCCGCAGAGCATCACACGGTCGTCTTCTAGTGAGAAGCCCGGCACGCCGAGGTCGGCGAACAGTTTTTCGGTTTCGATCAGTTCGGTGATACGGCCGCGGTTCTGGAACGGCTCACGCGTGACGGTGGGGTAATACAGCAGCTTTTCCTGCACCAGTTCGCCGAGGTGCTCGTGCGCCGGCAGGTGGTCGGTGATGTATTCCTTGTACGCCAGTTCGTCGACGAAACGGCACGTGTGCGTGAGGACCACGCGCTCGTAACGGTCGTAAATGTCCGGATCTTTGATGATCGACATGAACGGCGCGAGGCCCGTGCCCGTGGACAACAGCCACAGCGTCTTGCCCGGCAGCAGGTTGTCGGCCATCAGCGTGCCGACCGGCTTCTTGCCGATCAGCACCTGGTCGCCCACCTTCAGGTGCTGCAAACGCGACGTGAGCGGGCCGTCCTGCACCTTGATGCTCAGGAATTCGAGATGTTCTTCGTAGTTCGCACTTGCGAGGCTGTAAGCGCGGATCAGCGGCTTGCCGTCGACTTCGAGGCCCACCATCGTGAACTGGCCGTTTTCGAAACGGAACGACGGATCGCGCGTGCAGGTGAAGCTGAAAAGCGTATCGGTCCAGTGATGGACGCTCAGGACGGTTTGTGAATTGAGGTTGCTCATGGCTTCTTGGATAGTGCGAAAACAAAGGCGGCCAGTCGTTCAAGCCGGCCGGCACGGCAAGGGCGATGCTGCGCTCACCCGCGAACGGGAAGTGCGCGCAATCCATTATTTTACCGCGCCCGCAGCCGGTGGGCCGTGGCGCGGCGATCGGGCGCGACAAATACGGGGACAAGCGCCGCCAGAAGCGCGGCCAAAAGCGTTGCGGCGAGCGCCGATACAGCGGTCCGAGCGACGGTTATCAGCCCACGGTCGTCAAGCGGATTACTGGTTTAGAAGCGCCCGCGCCGGGTCTGATTGCGATCGGCGGCGGGAAAACCTGGCGTGATTGCAGCCGCGCTTCACCACGGGTACGGCGATGGGCGAAAGCCGCGCAGGGCGGTCGCCATTGGCTGTCGGCTTGCGCCGGATAGGTGCGCCGCGCGGCCAACATTTTCGGGATGATACCGAAACCTGCCGTGCGGCGCAGCATAGACCCTGCCGATAAAGCAGGCAAACGCGCCAGAAAAAAGCCGCGCAAAGCAGCCTGACGACGCACGATGACGGCGGCTCGTCGGCTCGGCCCACCGCCACTCCCTATCCACTCCACCGCCGCCTAACTCTGCGCCTGCACCGCCATCCGCTTGTTACCCCTTTGCTTCAGCACTCTGGCTTGCAAAACGATGACGAGCAGCAGAAACACGCCCCGAATCACCGATTGCCAGTACGCCGACAGGCTGATGAACCCGAGGCCGTTCTCGAAGTTCAGCAGGTTGAACACGAGGCCGAGCAGCAACACGCCGGCAATCGTCATCGCAATCGAGCCTTCGCCGCCCGTGAGCAGTGTGCCGCCGAGCACGACTGCGGAGATCGCGAACAACTCCCAGCCGACGCCTTCGTTCGGCTGCCCCGCGCCGAACTGCGCGGCCAGGATCACGCCCGCCATGCCGGCGAGCAGGCCGCTGACCGCATAGGCCATCACGAGTGTGCGGTCCACGTTCAGACCCATCAACCGCGCGGCTTCCTCACTTCCGCCGATGGCGAGCGAATGCCGCCCAAAGCGCGTGCTGCGCAGCGCAAGCCAGCCGGCCACGGCGACCAACGCGGCGACGATCCCAGGAATCGGTAAGCCGAACAGATCGCCTTGGCCGAAGTTGGCAAAATTCGAATCCGAGGCGATCGACACCGCATCGTTCTTGCCGAGCAGCAACGCGACGCCGTGTGCGCCGAGGCTCGTCGCGAGCGTCACGATGAAGGGCAGAATCTTCAGCCGCGTGATGATGACTCCATTCAGCACGCCGGCGGCGAGCCCGGCCGCGCACCCCGCGACCACGGCGACCCAACCTCCGTGCGCGCTCGCCATTGCCGCTACGACGCTCGACATGGCCGCGACCGTGCCCACCGACAGGTCGATGCCGCCCGTGATGATCACGAACGCCATGCCGACCGAGATGAGCGCGAACATCGAGTTGTAGCGCCAGAAGGAAGTGATGTTGTACGCCGACGCGAAATGCTCGTAGCGCACGAGGCCGAGCACGACGAGCGCAACCAGCGCGAGCAGGATAGGCAGATTCTTTTTCATCGCGACGAGGTCCCTGGCGTTAGCGCGAGCGCCGCTGCACGTACACTGCGGCGACGATAATGCCGGCCTTCACCACCAGCGCGGCCGCATCGGGAATGCCGTGCGCGAGCAACGTGTAGCGCAGCAACTGGATGATTAGCGCGCCGACCAGCGTGCCGCCGATAAACGCCTTGCCGCCGGTCAGCGCCGTGCCGCCCACCGCGACCGCGGCGATTGCATCGAGTTCGATGCCGAGCCCGACCACGTTCGCATCCGAAGAAGAATTGACGGAGATCGAAATCAGCCCGGCGAGTCCCGCCAGCGCCGCACACAGCGTATAGGCGATCAGCTTGACGCTCGCCGTCGGCACGCCCGACAGATAAGCCGCCTTCTCGTTGCCGCCGGTGATCAGCAGATACTGGCCGAACAGTGTCTTACGCACGACCCACGCGAATGCAACCACCAGCGCGAGCATGAGGAGCACCTGGAACGGCACTCCCGCAACCTTGCCAAGCGCGATCCACTGGAAGGCCGGCGTATTGAAAGCCTGCAGGCTGCCGTCGGTGACGACTTGCGCAATGCCGCGTCCGGCAATGAAAAGCACGAGCGTCGCAACAATCGGTTGAACGGCGAGCCTTGTTACCAGCAGTCCGTTGAAGACACCGCACAACGCCGCGGCCAGCACCGGCAGTACAAACGCCAGCGCGATGCCGCCGGGTCCAGGTATGTTGAGAAAGAGCATCGGCGCGAGCGCGCCCGAGATGGCCATCGATGCGCCGACCGACAGGTCGATGCCGCCTGTCGCGACCACGAGCGTCATGCCGATGCCGACGATCACGATCGTCACCACTTGCGTGAGATTCACGTTGAACGTCTGTAGCGACCAGAAATGCGGCGTGAAGATCAGGTTGAACAGCACCATCGCCAGCAGCACGATCACTTCTCGTTGCATCGCGAGGCGCCGCCAGTTGCGCACGGTGGTGGCCTGGGAAGCGCGCGGCGCATTTGCCGGCGAGCTTGCCTGCTGAGGCGCAGCTTCGCTGCCGGCTTGCGGCCCGGCATGCCCGGCCTGCGGCTCGCTTTGCAAAGACTCCTGGTCCAGCTTAAACACCATGACGGTCGCCCTCCAGCGCGTCTTCGATATGTGCGGCATTCGCCGTCTGTGCCGCTTCGGCCAGCTGCGAACTGCTGTCGCCGCCGTAGGCGATGGCGTCCATGATCGCGCTCTCGCTCATCTCGGCGCCGTTCAGTTCCGCGACGGTCCGGCCGTCGCGAATCACGACCGCACGGTCGGCCACCGCCGTCAGCTCTTCCAGCTCCGAAGCGGACATGAGCACGGCGAGGCCCGCGTCGCGCAATTCGCGCACGATCTTCGCGACGTCCGCCTTCGCACCCACGTCGATGCCGCGCGTCGGTTCGTCGAGCAGCAGAAGCGATGGTTCGGCGGCGAGCCAACGCGCAAGCAGCACCTTCTGTTGATTGCCGCCCGAGAGTTCGCGGATCGGTTGATCGGCGGAACGCAGCTTGATGCCGAGCGAAGCAATGAAGCGGTCGACAATCGCCTGCTGCTTCTTCACATCGACGATGCCGTTTCTCGTCAGCGTGCGCAGACAGACGAGCGTGAGGTTGTCGCGCACCGATAGTTCCGGAACGATGCCTTCGGCCTTGCGGTCTTCGGTTAGATAAGCGAGACCGCGCGCGATCGCGTCTTGCGGCGATTTCAGCGTCACCGTTGCACCGTCGATCGAGACCGACCCGCGTTCCAGCGGATCCGCGCCGAACATCAGCCGCATGGTTTCAGTACGCCCTGAACCGAGCAGGCCCGCCAGACCCACGGCTTCGCCCGCATGGACTTCGAGCGAGACGTCGCTCACTTTCGGATGCGCGCCGAGATCGCGCGCGGCGATGGCCTGCTTGCCGCGTCGTGCGAGATTCGCTTCGCGTGCCGCGGGATCGTCGTGGACGACGGCAGCGAGCGTACGGCCGAGCATCGTTGTCACGAGTTGCAGTTTGTCCATCTCAGCCATCGTGCTTTGCGCGACCGTCTGGCCGTCGCGCATCACAGTGACGCGGTCGCACAGCGCATACAGTTCGTCCAGCCGATGCGACACGAATATCACCGCGCGCCCGTCGTCGCGCAGCTTGCGGACCACGGTGAACAGCAACTCCACTTCGCGTTCGTCGAGCGACGAAGTGGATTCGTCCATGATCACCATCTTCGCGTCGGAGGAAACGGCGCGCGCGAGCGCCACCATCTGCTGGATCGCGGTCGAATAGCGGCCCACCGGTTTCTTCACATCGATATGCAGGCCAAACGAGTCGAGCAGTGCGGCGGCGCGATGCTGCACCGTGCGCCAATCGATCAGACCGAAGCGGCGGGGCTCGCGGCCAAGAAAAATGTTCTCGGCCACCGAGCGGAACGGCACCAAGTTGATCTCCTGATAGATCGTGCTGATGCCGGCTTCGCGCGCCTGCTTCGGTGTGCGGAAATCGACTTCGCGACCCTCGAAGCGCACGCTGCCCGAGCCGCGCCGATAGGCGCCGGTCAGGATCTTGATCATGGTTGATTTGCCTGCGCCGTTCTGGCCGATTAGCGCATGCACTTCGCCCGCCGCGACGCTGAGATTCGCGCCGCGCAACGCGGGCACGCCGCCAAAGCTGATGCCGATGTCCCGCATCTCGAGTAATAGCGGACGCGTAGCTGGAGACTGCGAAGGCTGCGGGGAGTGTGGCGTGTGCGTGCCGGATTGCGTCACAGGTGTCCTCCTGATGCGCGTACAGCGGTCGACGTTTTGCGCCTGACCATCTTACGCTGCATAAAAGCGAAGCGACGGTCCGTGGTTCACGGGCGCGTCGCTTCGAACCCTTCCGTCATCCGCTTGCAGAGGAGACTGTTTCAAGGCGGAGACTTCTTGCTGCCTGGTTGCCGAGCTTCGCCAGCAATACCGTCAATAGCCGTATTGCATGCTCTGCTGCACGTTGCTCTTGTCGTAGAAACGGTCCGACACCTTGACCCAGGTCGGGATCTTTTCACCCTTCGCGTAACGCTGTGCGACGTCGCAGGCGAGCGGCCCGAAGAACGGGCTCGACTGCACGCTCGCACCCAGTTCGCCGGCGGCGATTGCATCGAGTCCGCCCTTGGTGCCGTCGATTGTGACGATCTGGATGTCTTTGCCCGGCTGCTTGCCCGCCGCCTTGATTGCGGCGATCGCGCCGAGCGCCATCTCGTCGTTGTGCGCGTAGACGGCGGTGACGTCCGGATGGGCCTGCAGCAACGTTTCCATCACTTGACGGCCCTTGTCGCGAGCGAAGTCGCCGCTTTGCGACGCGATGATCGTCATGCCCGGATTCTTTGCAATGATTTCGTCGAAGCCCTTCTTGCGATCGTTCGCTGCGGACGCGCCGGTAGTGCCTTCGAGCTCGATGATCTTCGCCTTGCCGCCCGTTGCCTTGATGAGCCAGTCTGCGGCGCGATGACCCTGATCGATGAAGTCGGAGCCGATAAACGTGATGTAGTCGCGGCCCGCAACCGCCACCGACTGATCGACGTTACGGTCGACCAGAATCACCGGAATGCCGGCCTTCTTCGCCTGCAGCACCACGGGTGCAAGCGGCTTTTCTTCACGCGGCGGGAACACCAGCAGATCGACGTGCTGCGCGATCATGCTCTGAATGTCGGACACCTGCTTGGAGTTGGAGCCGTTGGCGTCGGTCATCACGAGCTGCCAGCCGCATTTCGCGGCCACTTCCTTGAAGCTGCGTGTTTCCGCGAGGCGCCACGGGTTATTGCTTTCGGTCTGCGCGAAGCCGACCTTGAGTGGAGTCTTGCCGGGCAGTTTGGGCAGCGCGTCGTCCGCGTGCGCCGCGATCGCACCAAGACCCGCGCCGAGACCGACTGCCAGAGCCAGCAGCGAACCCGCCAGCGGACGAATCTTCTGCGTGCGCGCATTTCTGCGCGCCTCTTTGTTTAGCAACGCCATGTCTTCCTCCAGTACCTGGTGAGGTGTATTTTGCTTTTTGATTTTCCTGCCGCCCGACAACTTCGCCACGACCGGGCCTGTCGATTATTTCATCGCGAATTATTATCGGTCAATCACTAATAATATTAGTCATGGGCTTTTTCGCCTCGGTAATTACCCGCACTGACGCACGTTCGACCAACGGTCCGTCGAGCTTCACCACACGATGCCGCACCGGCGCACCGGCCGCCCGGTTGTGTTCTTCCTGAAGCAGGGTTTCGACAGCCCAACGTCCGAGTTCGTAGTTCGGCAGCACCACCGTGGACAGCGGCGGATGCGTATGGCGCGCGATCTCCTGGTCGTCGTAACCGAGCACGGAGACGTCTTCGGGAACCCGCAGGCCGAGCTGCTTCAGCGCTTCGATTGCGCCGATCGCGGTCAGGTCGTTTGCGCAGAAAATCGCTGATGGCGGATTGGGCTCGCGCATCAGCGAAAGCGTCAGTTCGAAGCCGAGTCCGGAGCTCCAGTCGCCGTCGCGCACGAGTTCGGGCGCATAGGGCAGATCGGCCGTTGCCAGCGCGGTGCGATAACCCTTGAGCCGGTCTTTCGACGCATCCTGCCATGGCTCGCCGTTGATATAGCCGATCCGCCGATGCCCGGCTTGCAGCAGGTACTCGGTGGCCAGATGACCGCCCGCGACTTCGGCGGGCACCACGGATGAAAAACCACTGTCGCCCGTGTAGCAGTTCAGAAGCACGGTCGGCACGCGGGAGAGCGCGGCTGGCGGCGTCACCTTGCGCGTATAGACGGTCGCATAAATTACGCCGAGCACGTGCGGGTTCGACAACGTTGTGTCGAGAACCTGCTTTTCGATGTCGGCGTTGCCGTGCGTCGAATAGACCGCCAGCATCTTGCCGCTCGCGTAGGCCGCGTCGCGGGCGCCGTCCACATTGACGACCGGATGCGGGCTCGTCGAGATTTCATCGGCGAGATAGACGATCAGATTGCGTTCGTCGCTCGATGCCGCGACCGGCGCGCGCGGCGAAAGCCGGTAGCCGAGGTCGTGCGCGGCCTTGAGAATCTTCTTGCGGGTGTTCTCGGAAAACTTCGCGCCGGTCGCGTTGTTGAGCACCAGGGAGACAGTCGATTGCGACACGCCGGTGAATTTGGCGATGTCGGTCATGGTGGGACGGCGTTGAGTCGATTTTTTCATTGTGCGGGCCGCGCTGCAGCGGCGCTAAAGCGAAGACATGCTGAACATTCTGTGCTGACGGTACCACTAATAATATGCGCGCGGCAACGCGCGCTAACCCGTCACACGAGGCGCAGGCCGTAGGACATCGTGCAGCCACGCAGACCTGATTATTACTAATAATATTGACCGACACGCCCTGGCGTGCGATTCTGCGACGCGCGGACCTTACGATCCGCACGGACCGCGCAGAGTGTGCGGTACATCGACGCTAACAGCGTCCGCGTTGTCGCCGTCTTCGCGCGATGCCACGTTTTCTCTCTCACCATGCCCGACGTTTCCGCCAATCCTAAGCAGCCCGCTGCAACCGATCTTGCCTGGCTCGACGATCCTTCCATCGCGTCGCAGCTTGTCACGCTGACGGCCGGCACGCTACGGCTCGTAATCGCGCCTGCCATTGGCGGCGCGCTGGCTGCTTTCTACGAGAGCACGCCGAACGGTCCTATGCACTGGCTGCGGCCCGCTTCGCATGCCGCATTCGCTGAGCAGGACCCGTTGCGCATGGCGAGCTTTCCGCTCTTTCCATATTGCAACCGGATTCGCGATGCGCGCTTCGGATTCGATGGCGCCACAGTCGATCTCAGCGGTAACGACCCGCGCTTCGCGCACGCGCTGCATGGCAATGCGTGGCGACGTCCGTGGCAAGTAGCCGCGCTGATGCAAAGCTCGGTGGACCTGCATTTCGAGCACGAACCCGATTCGCGCATTGCCGGCGATTGGCCGTTCCGCTATTGCGCGCGGCAGCGCATCGAGCTCACCGATCAGGCGTTGCGCATCACGCTGTCCGCGCAAAACCTGGCCGGGCGGGCGATGCCTTTCGGCATGGGACATCATCCGTACTATCCGCGCACGCGGCAAACGCGGATCTACGCCGATGTAAAGGCGATGTGGCACGCCGACGCTCACGTGCTGCCGACGCATCTCGGCGAGCATCCGGCTGTCGATGCGTTGCGCGGCGACGGTCTCTCTCCGGATGCTTTCGATCTGGACAACAACTTCGCAAACTGGGCACGCGAGGCGACGATTGCATGGCCCGACGAACGCCGTCAATTGACGATGACCGCCGAGGCGCCGTTCGACCATATGGTGATTTTCGCGCCCGCGAACGACCCGCAGCTATGCGTGGAGCCGGTGACGAACACGACGGATTGCTTCAACGCGTCGGGCCCGCGTGAGCATGTGGGCGGCTGCGTGCTGCAACCGGGCGAAGAGCTCGCGGCCACGGTGACATGGACGCCGAAACGAATCTAGCCGCTTGGGCGTGGAGTCTGCGGGAGCGTTTTACGCGCTACCGCGCTATAGAAAGGAGCGGGCGCACCGCCCCCGCAACGTCGATACACACGCCGTCATTCGACACGCAACCGCGCCATATACGGCAGATGATCCGAGAGCCACGCGGTCTCCTGCGTCGGCTGGATCCACTCAATCGGCTTCATGCCGCGGATAAACATCTTGTCCAGCGCGAGGGCCGGCGAGAAGGCCGGGAAGGTGCGGCCGGATTCGCCAAGCAGTGTGGCGACTTCGTGCAGCCCGTGTTCGCCGAAAAGCGGCACCGAGTCGTTGCGCCAGTCGTTGAAGTCGCCGGCCAGCACGAGCGGGCCGTCCGGCGCTTCCTTCGCGATCCAGTGAGCGATCCAGTTCATCTGACGCAAGCGCGCCGAGCGCGTGAGGGCAAGGTGCGCGCACAACAACGTGACCGAATGTCCGCCGAACGTTGCGCGCGCGACCAGCAAGCCGCGTTTTTCGAAGCGATGCGCGGAGATATCCCAACGTCCGCCGAGATCGAGCGGATGCGGCGACAGGATCGCATTGCCGTGCCGCCAGGACGGCTTGAACACGTTGGGTCCGAGCGCGATTTCCAGCTGGAGCGCCCGCGCGATTTCGGTCGCCTGGCAATGCCACACATCGCTTAGCGGTTCGGCAACCGGTGCGCCGAAACTGCTCCCCAGCACCGGCGACGGCATGCGCCGCGCCATTGCTTCCTGGAGGAAATAGGCGTCGGCCTGGGTCGACTGAACCCAGCGCTGCATGGCCTGCCAGGCTTGAAAGCCGAGCGGTGTTCGCCCTTTGTGAAGGTTCCAGCTCACCGCCACAAAATCTTTGGGTGCTGTGCTTTCGCGGATCAATTCTTCGGGGTTTCGCATGCCGCGTTATCCACGTGTTCTGTTTTCGGGGCTTTGATTATTCGTGCGTTGTTCGCGCTACGGTTAGGTTGGCTCTTCAGCGTCGCTTTTCAATCCTTCGCTTTTCAACGCTTCGCTTGCCGCTCAGTTCGTGGCGTTCGCGCCACTTGCGGCACTCGTGCCTCCCGCGCCAGTCGCCCCGTTAGTCAGGCTCGCGCGGACGCGATAGACCAGCGTCGGATCTTTGGCGACGATCGTCCAGCTTGCCGATTGACCCGCTGCCACTTTCAGACCCGGGTGGCTCGCGCTCACCTGGCGCGGCTGCGGCGGCAGTTTGCAGCCGGTGTCGGTTTGCCGCGCGGCGGGGTCCTCGAAAGTTTCCTGCGCCTCGATGGACAGCGTGACCTCGTTACTGTCCGCCTGCAGCGGCGACACCGTTAGCGTCCGCGCGAGGTCGATGCTGCCGGCCGGCTGGTCCTTGCAGCCGACGTTATGCTGAACTACCTTGTGATGCGTATCCGTGCGCGCCTGGCCGACCGTGGTGGTGCCCTCGAACGCGTCGATCTGCTGACCGTCGCGTAGTACTTGCAGCTCCCACTGCACGACCGGCTGCGGCGGCCGTTGTTGCGCCTGTGCGAGCAACGAAGTGCCAAGCAGCACGGCCACGATACTGGTTTTCCACATAAAGCAAATCTCCGGTGACTGCGTCCGGCAGGGTAGTCAGATGGCCATCTTACGCCTGATGAGCGGAACGCTTTTCTGACAGGTTAAACGGGGCCGGGTTCAGCAACAATGCATTTCCTGTTGGGCCGGTAATCCCGACGGCGCTTCCCGCGCGAGTCTCAAACAACCGGCCGTTAGCAGCAGAGCCGCACGACTGCTGGCTTGCGTGCCGATCTGTCCTCGTTAAACTGAACCTGAAACGGCGCCCGTCTTGGGTGCCGCCGAGCAGGGCCAG
This sequence comes from Paraburkholderia kirstenboschensis, assembly GCF_904848585.1. Classification (GTDB taxonomy): domain Bacteria; phylum Pseudomonadota; class Gammaproteobacteria; order Burkholderiales; family Burkholderiaceae; genus Paraburkholderia; species Paraburkholderia kirstenboschensis. The sequence goes on along the minus strand of NZ_CAJHCR010000004.1, from coordinate 465,991 downwards.
CCAGAACGGGGTGAGCAATGACAACAGCAATGGTCAAACAGGAAATCGCCGTGGCATCGTTCAGTCAGGTGTACGACCTCGATCAGGTCGAAACCGCGCTGAACGATCTCGGCGAAGGTGCCAACGATGCGCTACGCACAACCTACGAAAAGATGCTGAAAACCGGCAATTTGCGCTTCTGCGTCAAGCCGAACCGCATGCCGTCCATCGACGATCTGATCGACGCACTGCCGAACTTCGCCGACCCGCTCGACGACATTCGCAAGCAGGTCGCTCTCTGTCTCGAGACGGAAGACCGGCTCGAACTGATGCCGATCCTGCTGCTCGGCGACCCCGGCATCGGCAAGACACATTTCGCGAAGCAGTTAGCGCGCCTGCTCGGCACGGCTTACCATTACGTCGCGATGAGTTCGTTGACGGCTGGGTGGATTCTTTCTGGCGCGTCGTCACAATGGAAAAATGCGAAGCCGGGCAAGGTGTTCGACGCGCTCGTGAACGGCAGCTATGCAAACCCTGTCATCACGGTCGACGAAATCGACAAGGCCACCGGCGACTCGCAATACGATCCGCTCGGCGCGCTGTACGCGTTGCTGGAGCATGACACGGCACAGACTTTCATCGACGAATTCGCCGAAATTCCAATCAACGCCGGCCATGTGATCTGGATCGCCACAGCCAACGACGAGCGCTCGATTCCAGAGCCGATCATGAACCGGATGAATGTGTATGAGATTCCGCCGCCGGACCGCGACGGCGCGCGCCGGATCGCGCAATCCATTTACGCGGAAATTCGCGGCGCACACAACTGGGGTCTGCGTTTTCCGGAACAACTCGGAGATGGCGCCTTGGAGGCGCTGAAGAATGCGTCGCCTCGCGAAATGCGTCGAGCGATTCTGAACGGCTTCGGCGCCGCGCGGATCGACGGGCGCGACGAGATCGGCGGCGGCGACATCCGGCTCGACTACGGCAACCGTCGCAGACCCATCGGCTTCTGACGGCTCATGTTCGCTCCTTGCGCGCAAATCAGAGCGCTGATGCCCGAGATCCCGCCGCCCGGAAACGGCGGAGGGCATCAAGCTCTGTGCGGCGTCGTACAATTCGACGCAGCGGTTGCGAAACGGCAGTGCGTTCGCCAGCGAGCGGTGTTAGACGTTCGATGGCTGCATGCTGGCGTTATCTATATTGGTGAATGAGGCGGCGCGCGGCGAAGTCGGCTGCGTCGAGGGACATGGACCAAATCGAATGTGTCGTGATCGGCGCGGGCGTGGTCGGGCTCGCGGTGGCGCGCGCCCTGGCGGCGCGCGGGCGAGAAGTGATCGTGCTGGAAGCGGCTGAGGCGATCGGCGTAGGTACGAGTTCGCGCAACAGCGAAGTGATTCACGCGGGCATCTACTATCCGCGCGGCTCGCTCAAGGCAACGCTGTGCGTGCGGGGGCGCGAGATGCTCTACGACTACTGTGTCGAGCATAACGTGCCGCATTCGCGCTGCGGCAAGCTACTTGTAGCGACGTCGCATAATCAGATTCCGCAGCTGGAAAGCATCATGCACAAGGGCCGCGAAAACGGCGTGCTCGACCTGATGCGTATTACCGGCGACCAGGCGCAGGCGCTGGAACCTGCGCTCGAATGTGTCGCGGCGGTGTTCTCGCCGCAGACGGGCATTGTCGACAGTCATCAGCTGATGCTCGCGTTGCAAGGCGACGCCGAACGCGATGGCGCGGTGTTCGCGTTTCACTCGCCTGTGGAGGCGATCGAAGCGAGTAATGGCCGCTTCATCATCAAAGTGGGCGGCGACGCGCCCACCACCATCAGTTCGGCTTGCGTGATCAACAGCGCCGGCCTGCACGCAAACGCGCTGGCCCGCAAGATCCGCGGACTCGACGCGCGCCACGTGCCGCCGCTTTATCTCGCGCGCGGCAACTATTTCGGTATCTCGGGGCGCGCGCCGTTCAGCCGGCTGATTTATCCGATGCCCAACGAAGCGGGACTCGGCGTGCATCTGACGATCGACCTGGGCGGCCAGGCGCGTTTTGGTCCCGACGTCGAATGGGTCGATGCAATCAACTACGACGTCGATCCGCGACGCGCCGAATCTTTCTACGCCGCGATCCGCGCCTACTGGCCCGCGCTCCCCGACAATGCGTTGCAGCCCGCCTATGCAGGTATCCGTCCAAAGCTGTCGGGTCCGGGCGAACCTGCTGCCGACTTCGTGATTCAGGGGCCTGCCGCGCATGGCGTGCGCGGACTCGTCAATCTGTTCGGCATCGAATCCCCGGGACTGACTGCTTCGCTCGCGATCGCGCAACGCGTCTGCGAGTTGAGCGGGCGCGCGTGAGCAGGGCCGCTGCGTCTCACGCCACGCTGCGTCAATTCGTACCGATTCGCTTATCTCTATCATTTGAGCCGTCACGCACGGCGGCTTCATTGCTATGCTTGGGGACCGCTGTCGATAGAACGGCGATCAGTTCAATATAAACGGAGTGAGTCCCCATGAAAGCTTCCCGTCGTACGTTTTTGATCACCAGTATCGGTGTTGCCTCGTCGCTCGCGCTGTCCCGCCAGGCGTTCGCCGACGCGCCCAAGGTCGCCGAAAGCGATCCGACCGCTCAAGCGCTCGGCTACAAGGAAGACGCCAGCAAGGTCGACAAGGCGAAGTTCGCCAAATACGCGCCGGGCCAGGACTGCGGCAATTGCAGCTTCTATCAGGGCAAGGCGACAGACCCATACGCGCCGTGCCCGATGTTCGCCGGCAAGCAGGTCGCATCCAAGGGTTGGTGCAGTGCATATAACAAGAAGGCGTGAGCGCGCAGCCGACAGGCCGCGCTCAATTGCAGCGTGAAAAGCGCTGCAACATTGCGGCGCACATGCAATGAGCCATCACCCGGGCGTCTGCCGCGAAGCGCGGCAGACGCCCGCCTAAGCCAGATAGCAAACGCGTCGCCTAGCTGCGCGCTTTGATAAGCGGCGGCCGCTTGTCAAACCACGGGCGCGCCGCTTCCAGTTGGGCGGCGAGGCGCAACAGCGTCGCTTCTCCACCGTCGCGCGCGGCGAACTGCACACCGACCGGGAGTCCGCGTGCATTCCAGTAAAGCGGTATCGACATGGCCGGCTGGCCGCTCAGATTGAACAACTCCGTGCAGCCTGCCCACGCAAACGCTTTATTCGCCGCTTCGGCGAGTAGTTTCTTTAGCAGCGGTTCAAGAGGCATCGCGCTGACCGCGCGCATTTGCATGCGTTCCGCCGAAGTAGGCTGCATCTCGCCGATCCTGATTGGCGCACCCGCAAGCGTCGCACACAAGATCACGTCGTAACGCTGCAGCAGACCCGTCAAACGTTCGGTGATGCGGCGCTGTTCTTCGAGCGCAGCGGGCAGGCCGCGTTCACCGAGCTTGCGGCCCACGTGCGCCATCGCCCACGTCGAGATTTCGAACTCTTCGCGCAGCGGTTTGCGCCCGGTGATGCGTTCGGCGTTCAGCACGAGGTCTTCCGCGGTGACCGACCATAGCGTGAGAAATGCGTGTCTGACGGCCGCGAAATCGATGCCGAGCGAAATCGGCTCGATGTTATGGCCAAGCGAACTCGCGAGTTGCGCGGCGTCCTCAAGCGCGGTGCGCGCATCGGCCGAGAGGGACGGCGCGAGCATCGGCTCGGTTACGTAAGCGATGTTCAGCCGTTTGCACGGCTCGCGGCTCGCGCCGAGAAACGTACCGGGCGCGCCGAGCGGACGGTCGGCATTGCCGGCAAGAAGGTCGAGCAACAACGCACTGTCGCGCACGCTGCGCGATACGCCGTGATCGATGCCGAGTTCGCCGGCCGTGACCGCGGCGGGCATGCGCGGCACGCGTCCGCGCGAAGGCTTCAGTCCAAAGAGGCCGCAGCACGATGCAGGAATGCGGATCGAGCCGCCGCCGTCCGACGCATGCGCAAGCGGCACGATGCCGGCCGCTACTGCCGCCGCCGCACCGCCGCTGGAGCCGCCCGGCGTATGGTCGAGGTTCCACGGATTGCGGCATGCGCCAAACAGTTCGGGCTCCGTATAAGGCATCTGGCCAAGCTCGGAAGTGCTGGTCTTGCCGAAGATGTTCAACCCTGCCGCCTTGGCAAGCGCGACCACTGGTGCGTCGTCGCCGGGAATGAAGTGACGGTAGTGGCGGCTACCCATTGTCATGCGCAATCCTGCAACCGGAGCGCCGAGATCCTTGATCAGATACGGCACGCCGGCGAGCGCGGTCTGCGCGGTCGGCGTCGTTCCTGGGCTGCCGGCGTCTGCGGGATTCGCTCCGTTCGTCATGCTTGCGTCGTAACGCGATGCGCGTTCGCGGGCCGCGTCATAATCCTTCAGCACGATTGCGTTGATCGCCGGATTGACCGCCTCGGTGCGCGAGATCGCTGTGTCCACCAACTCGCGCGCGCTCGCTTCTCGAGTTCGCACGAGTTCGGCCAGGCCGATGGCGTCATGGGCAAGATAGTCTGATAGCACGACGGAGGAGCCCTCGCTGCCGAATGTTGAATGGCGGATGTTCATGTGCGCCAGCGGCTGCGGCGAACAGAACGCCGCGATCTTCCAGCCGCTCGTGGGCGCGCACAAAAGAAGACGGCGCGCTGGCGACGCGCCGTTTCTGACAGGGTAACCGACTTACGCGCAGGCGTGAGGAGCCGCGCGCATCGTGCCGACTATCGGCTCGACTTAAGCACGCTCGCCGAGGAACGTCAGCGTGCGGCCATGCGCGAGCGCCGAAGCGCGCTGGTTATACGACGCACGGTCCCAGCAGTTGAAGCCGTGATCGGCATTCGGATAGATGTGGAACTCGGTATCCGTGCGGCCCGCAAAGCGCTCCTGAATCTGACCGACGGCCGACAGCGGAATGTGCTCGTCGAGTTCGCCGTAGTGAAACTGCATCGGCACCTTGATCTTCGCGGCTTCGTCGAGCTGGTTCTGGATACCGCCGCCGTAATAGGCGACTGCGGCGTCGACGCTGCCTCGTGCCGCCGCCATATATGCAAGGCGTCCGCCGAAGCAAAAGCCGATGGCGGCGATCTTGCCGGTGACTTCGGGCATCGCGCGCAGTGCTGCGGCAGCGGCGCCGATGTCGTCGGCCGCCTCGTTCGCGTCGAGCTTCTGCATCAGTTCGATGCCCTTTGCGCGGTCGGCGCCTTCATACGTCAGCTCGACACGCGGCTGCACCCGCCAGAACACGTCCGGGGCAAGCGCGATATATCCGTCTTGCGCGTATTGATCCGCGACCGAGCGGATATGGCTGTTCACGCCGAAAATTTCCTGAATGATGATGACGGCCGGCCCCTTGCCGCTTTTGGGCAACGCCAGATAGCCGCCGAACGTGTCGTTGCCGGCAGGGATGTCGATCCATCGGGAAGTCGTGCTCATGATGTTCTCCATAGTCGCGCGTTGCTGCGCGAGTTCAGTCTGCGAATTGAGTCCAGGTCAACGCAAGAGGCTCGAATGCCTGAAGCGGGCGGTCAGTTTGCCATCAAAAGAAAGCGGCTGCAGGCAGGGTCCTCGAAGCCTTGCGCGCAGGCTTAGAAAGCCCGCATGACGGGCCTTTTAGAGGCAATCTCGTAAGGCGATTGAAACATTCTCGATAATTCATTTTTCCGTTGCGCGCGGGGCCGGTAGAGTCCACGGTAGTGGTCCGCCGCTACGAGGAGCGGGTCGCGCGAAGGAGAATCGATCATGAGTGAAGTCAATTTTGTGACGCCGTTTGCCGAGCGTTTTGCATTGCGAGTGCCGGTCGTTCAGGCGCCGATGGCGGGCGCTACCACGCCGGAGCTGGTGGCCGCAGTGTCGAATAGCGGCGGCTTGGGTACGCTGGCGGGCGCGGCGTTGTCGCCGGAGAAAATCGCAACCGATGTCGCGGCGATTCGCGCGCTCACGGATCGTCCGTTCGGCATCAATCTGTTTGTACTGGAGCCGGCCTCGCCGGACGACTCCACAGTGCGCCGCGCGCTCGAAGCAATCGACCCGGTGCGCGCGGACCTCGGCTTGCCGCCGGGCCGGCCGCTCGAACGCTATGCACCCGATTTTCGCGCGCAACTGGAGGCGCTGATCGAGTCGCGCGTGCCGGTGGTGAGCTTCACATTTGGAGTGCTGTCGAGCGAGGATGTCGCGCGGCTTCATGCCAACGGTCAATACGTAATCGGCACCGCGACGCATGTCGCCGAAGGTGTCGCATGGCGCGATGCCGGCGCCGATGCAATTGCCGCGCAGGGAGCGGAGGCGGGCGCGCATCGCGGCACGTTTATCGGCTCATTTGAAGAGGCGCTGGTCGGCACAATGGCCCTCGTGCCGCAACTCGTCGATGCAACCGGGCTGCCGGTGCTGGCCGCGGGCGGCATCATGGACGGACGCGGGATCGTCGCCGCGCTTGCGCTCGGCGCACAAGCCGCGGTAATGGGCACCGCGTTTTTGACAAGCCGCGAGAGCGCGATACCGCAGGCATGGAAAGAGCGGCTGCGTTCGATCACGGACACGTCGACTTCCGTGACGCGCGCCATCACAGGCCGTCATGCCCGCGGCATACGCAATCCGCTCATGCAGCGTTTGAGCGACGTGCCGCAGAACATCGCGCCGTATCCCGTGCAGAACGCATTGACACAAGAGTTGCGTCAAACAGCCGCCCGCGCGCAGAACGGCGACTATCTCTCGCTGTGGGCGGGGCAGGGCGCACCGTTGGGCCGTGCGCGACGCGAAGACTTCGGCGCCGCCGAGTTGATGGAGCAACTCGAGCAGGAATGGCATGCGGCAAGCGCACGTATTGCGGCATTCAGGCGCTGATCGGCATGAGTCAGGCGCGCATCGCCCCCGCTTGCTGTGCGCGTCGTTTTCACAATCAAAAGCCGCTCGAAGCTTATTCGAACCATTAACGGTTTAACCCGCTAAAAGCTTGAGGCCTGGTTCCGGGATGAACGCTTTACATAGCGGAAACCCGCATGGGCTGGTGTTCTCCGGGGCGTCATGCAGGCCGGAAGCGGTCGCTGCTGGATAAACGCTATTAGTGTTCATCCCACTTCCTCAAAAAAGTCCCACAAATTAATTTGATGGCCTACACTTGCGCGCAAGTACGGGTCGCCGCCTGCCACAAACAGTCCGGCGGACGTACTGGCCAAGTGCATGAACGATGCAACCGGCGTGGTCGTCCACGGGACTGAGCGACACGTGTAGGGGAAGCGGGGGCACAGGGCGATTACGTTGTTTTTGGGACCGAAACTGGAGACTTACATGAACATCAAGATTCAAAAGCTGTTGCCGATCAGCGCTGCGGCGATGCTGTTCGCGACGTTGGCAACATCGGCTGCGGCTGACACGGTCGTCAAGATCGGTCACGTTGCACCGTTGACTGGCGGTATCGCTCACCTGGGGAAAGACAACGAAAACGGCGCTCGCCTCGCGGTTGAAGAAATCAACGCGAAGGGCCTGACAATTGGCGGCCAGAAAGTCACGCTGCAACTCGACGCGCAAGACGACGCAGCCGACCCGCGTACCGCTACGCAGGTCGCGCAGAAGCTGGTCGACGACAAAGTCGTCGCAGTGGTCGGCCACCTGAACTCGGGTACGTCGATTCCGGCTTCGAAGATCTATAGCGATGCAGGCATCGTGCAGATCTCGCCGTCGGCAACGAACCCGGCCTACACGCAACAAGGTTTCAAGACGACGTACCGCGTCGTCGCGACCGATGCGCAACAAGGTCCGGCACTGGCGAACTACGCAGCGAAGGGTCTGAAAGTGAAGAGCGTCGCGATCGTCGACGACTCGACCGCTTATGGCCAGGGTCTCGCGAACGAATTCGAAAAGACGGCGAAGTCGCTGGGCCTGAACGTGATGTCGCATGACGCGACGAACGACAAGGCTGTCGACTTCCGCGCAATTCTGACGAAGATCAAGGGTGAAAATCCGGACGCCATCATGTACGGCGGCATGGACGCAACCGGCGGCCCGTTCGCAAAGCAAGCCAAGCAGCTCGGCCTGCGTGCGAAGGTGCTGGCAGGCGACGGCGTGTGTACCGACAAGCTGTCCGATCTGGCCGGCGACGCAACCGACAACATCGTCTGCTCGGAAGCCGGTATGGCGCTCGAGAAGATGGAAGGCGGCCCGGCGTTCCAGGCAAAGTATCTGAAGCGTTTCGGCCAGCCGATCCAGATTTACGCTCCGTTCACGTATGACGCGGTGTACATCATCGTCGACGCAATGAAGCGCTCTGGCTCGACCGATCCGTCGAAGATCCTGGCTGCAATGCCGAACACCGACTACAAGGGTGTGATCGGCCAGACGACCTTCGATTCGAAGGGCGATCTGAAGCACGGCGTGATCTCGCTGTACAACTACAAGTCGGGCAAGAAGACGCTGCTCGACGTCGTGAAGATGTAAGAGCGCATGTGCGCGGGCAGCTTGCGCTGTCCGTGAACGCATGATTAAAAAAGGCACGCGTACCGTCAGGTCGCGTGCTTTTTCTTTTGGGTGCTGCGCGTTGTTGCTACGTTGTTGCTAGATATTCAGGCGTCGTAGTACTTTCGGGCCCGCGAACGCAATCAACGCACAACACACGGCGACCACGGAAAGCCCAATCGACAGATTGGTCACTTGCGCGACTGCACCGATCACCACTGGCCCGAACAGCAGCCCGAAATATGCGAGCCCTGCGACGTGCGCGAGGCCTTCGGCTGCGTGAACGCCCTTCACGCTCGCCGCGGCCGCGAACAGCACCGGCATCATGTTGGCCAGGCCGAGGCCCATCAAAGTGAAACCGACTAGCGCGGCGACCGGAGTCGGCAGCAAGAGCGCGCCGATCATTCCTGCGAGCGCAAGGGTTGCGCTGCCCATCACGAGTTGCGGAGCGCCGAAGCGGGCACGCACGGCGTCGCCGGCAAAACGGGCCGCTGCCATGCCGCCGGAAAACGCCGCGTAGGCGGCGCTAGCAAGAGCCGGCGTGGCGAGGACGACGTCGCGCATATACACAGTTGCCCAGTCGTACATCGCGCCTTCCGCGATCAGCGCGACGAGCGCCATGATGCCGAGCGCCCACAACGCCGGCGAGCGCCAGCGATTGGCGCGCGGCGTCCCGGAATCCGGATGTTCGTCGTGCGGTACGTGCGGCAACACTGCCGGACACGCCGCGATCAACACCAGCGCGCTGACGGTGGCCGCCAATGCCAGATGCACGGCCGGCGCCATGCCATGCGCGAGCAGCGCGCCGCCCGCCGCCGCGCCGAACATTCCGCCGACGCTGAACATGCCGTGCAACGACGACATGATTGGCTTGCCCAGCGCCTTTTCGACGGCGCTGGCTTCTGCGTTCATCGCGACGTCGAGCGTGGCCATGCCCGCGCCGAACGTTGCCAGCACGATCAGCAAAAGCCAGTAAAACGGCACCACCAGGATCAATGCGGCGCAGACCGCCATCACGAGGCCGCCGGTCAGGCAGGCGCGGCGTGTGCCGACGCGCGCGATCCACGAAGCATTGGCTGCCATCGCGCCGATCGAGCCGCCAGCGACGGCAAGAAGCGCCAGCGACAGCAATGCTGGACTAAGCTGAAAACGGTCGCGCACGGTCGGCACGTGCACGCCCCACGACCCGTACACCATTCCGGCGATAAAAAACACTGCCATGGTCGCAATGCGGGCTCGCTGACGGACTGTGTAGGACAGGTCTCGGTGAGCAGCGGGGATGGCGGCGAAGTCGGGAGATCGATCGGACACGGAAGTCTCGTGAAGAAAGGTGCGGGAGAAAGCGCACTGAAAGCGAATTTCCGATTCTAACCAGGCGCGCTGTCTTATGCTTGAAGCGCTTGAAGCCATGAAAGTGTACGTCGGAGGCGATTGGCCCCGACTGCAAGCCCTAGCGCGGGCCGCGAGCGGCAGGTCAAGCGTCCCCTCCTGTAACTGCATTTGTGGTCTCCGGAGAGCAGAGATCATTCATCAAGGAAGGCAATTGAACATTCCCGCACAAGCTCCATTGCACCTGCTGCATACCTCCGCCGTCGGTACGCTTGCGACGCACGCTCGCCAGCCCGAAGGTTTCCCCTATCCGTCCGTGCTGCCATTCGCGCCGGACGAGCGCCACCGGCCTACGATCCTGGTGAGCCGGCTCGCCGAGCATACGCACAATCTGCACGCAGATCCGCGAGCCGGCTTTCTCGTCGTCGACGCGCCCGACGGCGACGTACTCAATGGTCAGCGCGTCACCTTGCTGGGCACGTTTGAACCGGTCGATCCGGCGCCGGAACTCGTCGCGCGTTATCTGCGCTATCACCCTGACGCGGAGCGCTATCTCGTTCTCGGCGACTTTACGTTCTGGACCATGACGCTCGATCGTCTGCGCTATATCGGCGGGTTCGGCGCAATGGGGTGGCTCGGCGGCGACGAACTGGACCCGCTGCCTGCGCTGGAAGCCGATCAGGAAGAAGCGCTCATAGGAGAATTCGCCGATGGGTTTTCAAACCGCTCTGGTTATCAGCTCATTGGCATAGACCGGTATGGCGCCGATTTAAGACAAGGTGGGCTGCGCAAACGTTTCGCCTTCGAGAGCGGTAAGCCGGATCTGGCAACCTTGCACGCGGCGCTAGAAGATTGCATGCGGCGGCAAACCAATTAGGCGTTTATTGCCGATTCGGGAAAACCTTATCGCAGAAAAACGGCGGGAAGCGCCGCTGCAATATGTTACGTCGTCTCATATCAAAGCTTTCATGAAATGAGATGTTTGGCCGGTGAAACGTATCTTAATTTTCATCTGCTGATAATTAATCCCATAATTACCGACGCAAGATAGTCTTTCGCTGCAATATGCGGACGTGGCGAAATGAAAGGGAGCGCGCGGACACGGGGCCGCGACGAAAGTTTTTGAAACGAAGAAGTATTAGTTTTACGCCGATGCATTTGTAGTCTTTCTATTTTGTGTTAATCTCGCGTGCAAATTCCGAGGCATGAACACCTTCAAAGGGCAAGCTGGCTTAAGACTGGCAGTCGTTAATTCAAACCATAAGGGAACCTATGTCTTCCTACAAGGAACTACTCGCGCAGCGAGAGAAGCTTGAAAAGCAGATCGAAGAGGCTAAGTCGCGCGAATACGCCGAAGTGCTCAACGAAATCAAACAGAAAATGGCCGACTACGGCATCTCCCTTAGCGAACTGGGTGGCGGCCGCGCACCTAAAGGCGCCAAAGCCGCTCGTCCGCGCGCCGGCGTCGCACCAAAATACCGTGACCCGGAAAGCGGCAGCACGTGGTCCGGGCGTGGCAAACCGCCGCGGTGGATTGCCGGTTTGGATCGCGAGAAGTTTCTGATTCAAAAGTAATCCCTTAGGGAATTACTCAGATGTAAATGGCTGCCCCGTTAAATGTAATACGAATACGAGTCGGTTGCGAGAGCGCTTCAGCCTCGCCGAGAAAGGTCGCGTGCTGTTCTGAACGCGGCCTTTTTATTGTCGCGCCGAACGCGCTGCAAGTTGCCGTGCGCCGCCACTTCGCGTAATTGGAATGCGAATGCTTTTCGTTTTCATAAGCGGCTGATTTTTATAGATGTTTTTCCGGTCAGCGCGGTTTATGAAGGCCCGGCGGGTAGAATGTAGGCATTGAACTCCTGCTTCCTTCAAGATGCCTTCCGCCGCCGTTGAGTCCGCCGAGAAACACCGCGTCGCGCGCAAAAGTACGTTTGTGAGTATTGCGCTGAATGCGGTATTGATGGCGCTGCAAATCGCCATCGGCGTGTTCGCGCACTCGCAGGCACTCGTGGCAGACGGCATCCATTCTCTTGCCGATCTGATTTCGGATTTTGTCGTGCTGTTTGCCAATCGGCACAGCGGCGCGAAGCCGGACGCGGATCACAATTACGGGCATAGCCGTTACGAAACGGTCGCTTCGTTATTTCTCGGCGCGCTGCTGATCGCTGTCGGCGTCGGTATGTTGTGGCGTGCAGGCACTCGTCTCGCCGATCTGGACAGCATTCCAGCCGTTCATCTGAGCGCTCTGTTCGTGGCAGTGCTCGTGCTCTTCTCCAAAGAAGGATTGTTCCGCTACATGCTGCGGGAAGCGCAGCGCGTGCGCTCAGCCATGCTGATTGCGAACGCGTGGCATGCGCGCTCGGACGCGGCATCGTCGCTGGTGGTCGCGCTCGGTATTCTCGGCAGTCTCGCCGGCGTGCGCCTGCTCGATCCGATCGCCGCCGCGATCGTCGGTTTCATGGTGGCGCGCATGGGCTGGATGTTCGGGTGGGACGCGCTGCAGGATCTGTCCGACCGCGCGTTAGACGAAGCCGCCACTGCCGACATGCGCGCGCTGCTGCTGTCGACGCCCGGCGTGCGCGACGTCCACGAATTGCGCACGCGAAAAATGGGCGATTTCGCGCTAGTCGACGCACATATCCTGGTTGATCCGCTGATCTCGGTGTCCGAGGGGCATTACATCGCTGAGAGTGCACGCCTGCGTGTGTTGACCGACAACCGCGTGCTCGACGCGCTGATCCATGTCGATCCCGAGAACGATGCCGTCGCGCATCCGCCGGTGGGTTTGCCGTCACGCGAGCGGATCGTTGCTGATGTCAACGTGGCATTGGCGGCGGGCGGCCTCAAGGCGGCAGCGGTGAACATCCACTACCTCAGCACAGGGCTCGACGTCGAAGTCGTGCTGCCCGTTCAGCCATTGCACGACAACGACAGCGACAACGACCACGAGAGCACCGGAGCGCTAGAGCGTGTCGACCTCGCCGCGCTGAAGCGCCGCCTCGGCGCGCGCAAGCTCGATGTATTGCGCGAACTCAACACGCCGTCGACGCAAAGCGGTTCGTCGACGCAACTCGGCGCGGGCGCGCATCGTCACAAGAGCACCGTGGTCCCGCATGGCACCAGCTGAGCCGTGCAAGAACGCAAGCCGACGCAAGGCGCGGCCGTGCCGCGCGCAACTGCGAGCCGCGCTCAATGAGGCGCCGCGCGCAGCAGCACCGGCTCGAGCTTCATCTGCACGGTCGACGGCTACTTAACAGCGCGGATCACAGCGGCAATTGCGTATCGAATTTGATTTCGCGCAGCACGACGCTCGTGCGTACCTGAGCAACCGCGGGAATCTTGAAGATGCGTTCGTGCAGAAACGTGTCGTACGCCTTGATGTCCGGCGCGACGATCTTGAGGATGTAATCGGACTCGCCGGTCGTGCTGTAGCACTCGGTCACTTCGGGGCAAGTGGCGATTTCCCGCTCGAACTGTTCGACGCCGCCCTCGGTATGACGCGTGAGGTGAATGTGCGCGAGCGCGCACACGTGCAGCCCCAGTTTTTCGCGATCCAGTAGCGCGGTGTAGCGCTGGATCACGCCCGATTGCTCCATGTCCTTGATGCGCCGCCAGCAAGGCGTGCTCGACAGACCGACCTGGTCGGATATTTCTTGCACCGAGCGGCGTGCATCTAGCTGCAAAAGGCGCAGGATTTTTTGAGAGAACGTATCGAGTGTCAACTGCGCCTCCGTTGGCGTCGCCGTATCACCGCATGGTAGAGGGCGCGAAAACGAAACGCAATGCAAAACGGCCTGAGCGAGGGAGATTACCTAATTTGCTGGTTCCTCAGCGGGATTTTGTCCTGAGGCGTCCCCTTCTACACTGGCAGCTAGGCCCGCGGCCTGCATTGCGCGCAGATCCTTCAGCATGTTGCAGAAAAGCGCGCCTTGCTCGATCGCGTCGTCGAGCGCCACGTGCGTATGTGGATGCTCGTCGAACCAGTGTTTTGGAAAGCGCGGCTTGATGTTCTTGCGATACGGCAAGCCGGTCATTGCGAAGGCGAGTGTCTTGATGTCGAGCGCCGACCACGAGAACGGGCAACGGCCGACAAAACGCATCATGTACCAGAACATGTACGTGAAGTCGAAGCCGGCCGGCATGGCGACGAACACGGGCTTGCCGGGCAGCGCCTCGACCCAGTCGACATACGCCGCGAGCGCCGCCTCCGGACGCTGCAAGTCCGTGCGGCAGGCCGCCCAGGCTTCCGGCTGTGTCTTCCACCACGCTTCTTGCACGGGATGCGGCGCGGCGCCCTCAAGCAATTCCAGATTCGCGGAGAAAGTGGCGATGAGTTGCTTGTCTTCCGTATAGGCGGCCGATGCGAAGCTCAGCATCGAATGCGGACCGGGAATCGGGCCGTCCGCTTCGACGTCGGTACTGACATAGATTTCGCTGCTCATGCGACGACTCCGTCGGCAACATAGGGATTGCTACGCCGCTCCGCGCCGAATGTCGACGTGGGACCGTGGCCCGGGACAAAGGTGACGTCGTCGCCGAGCGGCCAGAGCTTTTCACGAATCGAGCGCACCAGATCCGCGTGATTGCCACGCGGGAAATCCGTGCGGCCGATCGAGCCTGCGAACAGCACGTCGCCGACTAGCGCTAGCCGGTGCGCGCGGCTAAAGAACACCACGTGGCCGGGCGTATGCCCCGGGCAGTGATAGACCTCGAGCGTCTCGTCGCCGAACTGCACCGTGTCGCCATTGTCGAGCCACTGGTCGGGCTCGAACGCTTCGGCCGCCGGAAAACCAAAGCGCGTGCTCTGATCGGGCAGTTTGTCGAGCCAGAAGCGTTCGTCAGGATGCGGGCCTTCGATCGGCACTCCGTAATACGTGGCGAGCGTCTTTGCACCGGCGCAGTGGTCGATATGACCGTGCGTCAGGAAGACTTTCTCGACGCTCACGTTCTGGCGCGCGATCTCAGCCTGAATGACGTCGAGGTCGCCGCCCGGATCGACGACGGCCGCGCGCCCAGTCGCCTCGCAAACGAGCAACGAGCTGTTTTGCTGGAACGGCGTAACGGGGATCAAGGTGACTTTCATGAATGACGGCGCCGCGGGGAAAACGTTGATTGTACCGGCGTCTCAACGCACTGCGCCGACGTTCGCGGGCGCCCGCGAGTGCTTGCACCGAAGTGTTTTGTCTGCTGATTTTTGCAGCAATGGTGAAGATTCATCAAGGTTTTCAGTCGCTTAGCAACACAGCATTCTGTTTTGGGTATAATGGACCCCATGCACGAGGAATCGTGCTGCCACAAGGCGATGCGTCCCCATCAAAAATGGGAGCGCGGATCGCCACTCAAGTATGGGCTGTCGCGGTTATGGGCGGCCATCAGGTATCGAGCTTTCGATGCACACGTCTTGCCCAGCCAGGCGCCGCGCGCCTGCTATGACTCTTACGGTCGTGACGCTGGGTGGGGCCTACGCCGCCGTTCCTGCGCGCTGAGTCTCGCACGCAAGAACGTGTTTGCCACGTTCGATGGCGGCATGTGGGGTCTGGTCAGGCTGCCGGGGACAGGTTGCGCCAGACGTGAAAATTAACCGTGCGGTAGCGGCTGAATGAGCCGCATCCGGGCTTTGACGTTCTGCGCTCGTCTGCGCGGCGCGTTGTCGTCCTTTGCCGCCGGAGTCGCAGGCAACACGCTCAACTACGCGTGATGCGGCTCGACAATTTGATTGCACGTCTTATGAAAACTCGGTTATCCCGTAGTCTGGGGACTCTTTTTGCCTTTTTTGTGCTGGCCGGTTGCGCCACGCCGCCGGGCGCCGACAACAGCGTCGCAAGCGCTGTGCCGCTCCGCACAAAGAACGCGCAAGCAGCGTCTTTCGGACCGCAAGCCTACGGCAGCGCGCCGGCATCCGCCGATGCTGCCGCGCAGGGGCCGTCGCTGGCCGATGCGAAGCCGCTTTCGGATGACAGTACCGGTGTCTCGGACTTTCATCAGACCGGCCGCGCCTCGTGGTACGGCCGCGGCTTCCATGGCCGCCGCACCGCCAATGGCGAGCGTTACGACATGCACGCGCTGACTGCAGCGCATCGCACGTTGCCGCTTGGGTCGTATGTGCGAGTGACGAATCCCGCCACTTCGCGCTCCGTTGTCGTGCGAATCAACGACCGCGGCCCGTACGCGCGCGGCCGTGTGATCGACCTGTCGATGGCGGCAGCGAATGTGCTCGATATGCGCCACGCGGGCACCGCGCGCGTGAAGATCGAAGGTTTGACGCAGGACGAAGCGCGCCTGGCGCGTGACGAAACGCTGGCCTCCGACTCGGGCTCCATCGCGCAGAAGTAATACGCGCACGGCGCTGTTTGCGTCGTTCGGCATGGCAAACGACGCCTGCCTGTAGAAAAAAGAAGGGCCGCTCATGCGCATGGGCGGCCCTTTTTGTTTGAGTTTGTGCGGCTGCGCGTACGTCGTTGCCGCTTCCCTCAGTCGTCTTCTTTCTTGAGCGCCAGTGCGCGCGTGTACAGCGCGTTGCGCGACGCGCCGGTGATCGACGCCGCGATCCTGGCCGCGCTGCTCACTGTCAACTCTTCCAGCAACATCTCCAGCAACGCATCGTGATCATGTTCGCCGGCCGTTGCCTGCTGCGCGCCTTCGACCACCAGTACGAACTCACCGCGTTGGCGGTTTGGATCCGCTGCGAGCCACGTTGGCGCTTCGGCCAGGGTGCCGCAATGCAAGGCTTCGTGTAACTTCGTCAGTTCTCGCGCGATCAGCAGCTTGCGCTCGCCGCCCCACGCATCGGCTAGCGCCTGCACTGTTTCGACAATGCGGTGCGGCGCCTCGTAAAAGACCATCGCGTGCGGATGCTGAGCGAGCGTTTGCAACGCGGCGGCGCGGGCTTTAGGTTTCGGCGGAAGGAAGCCGAGGAACGAGAACGTCGCGACCCAATCCCCCGCCGCACTCAGCGCGGTGGCAAGTGCGCTGGCGCCGGGCAGCGGAATCACTGCAAAGCCCGCTTCGCGAGCGGCATCGACGAGTTTTGCGCCGGGATCAGAAATGCCGGGTGTGCCCGCGTCGGACACATAGGCCACGCGCTCGCCCGCTTGCAAATGCTCGACGATGCGTTGCGCGGCGGCTCGCTCGTTGTGCTGATGAACCGCGATGAGCGGCTTCGAGATGCCATAGCGCGCGAGCAACTGACCCGTGTTGCGCGTGTCTTCCGCGGCGATGCGATCCACGAGTCCGAGCACATGCAGCGCGCGCAGCGTGATGTCGGCGACGTTGCCGATCGGCGTGGCCACCACATACAGCGCGGCGGCAGGGTATTGCTGCCCTTGCGCGAGTTCGGAGAGAGGAGTCATGAGGCAGAAAACGCAAACGGACGGAATGAGGCCGTCATTGTGCCACGCAGCGCCGCGCGTTCCGGCTGGCGCGCGGAATGTCGACGCGGCGCGTAAGACGCCGAGCGCAAGCGCCGCCATATCGAACAACTTTTCCGGGCAGGCGGGGTCCAAACTCGTCGGCGCGGCGTTCGAGGCGCGTGCGCAGGAGTTTTTGCAGCGTCAGCGTTTGCGGTTCGTGGCGCGCAATGTGTCGTGCCGCGGCGGGGAAATCGATCTCGTGATGCGCGAGCGCGACGGCGCGCTGGTATTCGTCGAAGTTCGTGCGCGCGCGCAACGCAACTATGGCGGCGCGGCTGCAAGCATTGGTTGGCAGAAGCGGCAACGGATCGTACGCGCCGCGCAGCACTATCTTGCGAGCCAGCGTTCGCATTCGCGCGAACAGCCCGCTTGCCGCTTCGACGTGATTGCGTTCGAAGCGGGGCGCCTCGTCTGGTTACGCGATGCTTTCCGTGCCGACGAAGTGTGACGCAATGCGCGGAGAACATGGGTTAGTGCGATAAACTTGCGCTCGCGTGCGAGCTACGGGGCGAAATGGTGAGACTTCAGCGTGCTGCACAGCGCATTTTGCGAGGTGTTGAAGCGCACACGGTTCGTTGCGCTCAAGGTTCGGTGGAGCGCTATTGCTCGCAGCAAGACTTCATTTATACGACTTCACAATACGGCCGCACGTCGCGGCCCACTCGCGGCAGAAGATAGAGACTCGATGTCAGTCGAACGCATTCAACAACACTTCCGCGATAGCGCGGCAGTCAAACTCGAAGCTTTGGAAACCTTGTCGATGCCGATTGCCGCAGCAATCGACACGATGTTTGCCGCGCTTGCCAACGGCAACCGTATTCTTGCGTGCGGCAATGGCGGTTCCGCGGCGGACGCGCAGCATTTTGCCGCCGAACTGATCGGCCGCTTCGAACGCGAGCGGCCTGGCTTGCCGGCCGTCGCACTCAGTACCGATACGTCGGTGCTCACCGCCATCGCCAACGACTATTCGTTCGAGCAGATTTATTCGAAGCAGGTGTGGGCATTGGGTCAACCGGGCGATGTCCTGCTGGCGATCAGCACGTCGGGCAATTCCGCCAATGTGGTCGCCGCGATCGAAGCCGCGCACGAGCGCGAGATGATCGTCGTCGCGTTGAGTGGAAAGGGCGGCGGACGCATGCAGGAAGTATTGAGCGATACCGACATCCACGTGTGCGTGCCGTCAGATCGCACCGCACGCATCCAGGAAGTGCATTTGCTGACCATCCATTGTCTATGCGACGGCATCGATGCCATGTTGCTGGGCGAAGACTGAGATTGATCCGAAGGAGAGCTAGTTGATGAGCGTATTCCGCGTCAAAAAGACACTGGTGAGAACCGTGCTGGTAGTTGGGTTTGCGGCGGGGTTGTCCGCGACGTTGCAGGGTTGTTTTCTCGCCGTTGCGGGCGCAGCGGGTGGCGGCGCGTTGATGGCGACCGACCGGCGGACAATCGGCGCGCAGACCGAAGACCGCGAGATCCAGGTGAAGGCGCTTTCGCAGATCAGCCAGAATCTGCCGGATTCGGCGCACGTCAACGTGACGGTGTTCAACCGCCGCGTGCTGCTGACCGGCGAAGTGGCGGGAGATGCGTCCAAGCAGCGCGCGGAGAGTATCGCGCGTGGCCTGAACAATGTGAATACGATCGTCAACGAACTTGCGATCATGCCGGCGAGTTCATTCTCCTCGCGCACGAATGACACGTATCTCGAGACGCGCGTGAAAACCGCGCTGATCGCCGAGAAGGATATCTCGGCGAACGATTTCAAGGTCGTCGCCGAGCGCGGTTCCGTGTATCTGATGGGCCTCGTCACGATGGACGAAGGCAATCGCGGCGCGGACGTCGCTAGCCGGGTGCCGGGCGTCACGCAGGTTGTGAAGGTGTTCCAGTACATCCAGCCGCAAGAAGCCGCGGCGGCGAATGCGGCTGCGGCGACGGCGCCCGTTGCCGCGTCGCAGCCGGATGCTGGCGCGCCGACGGTGGGGACGATTCCGGACTCATCGGTCAGCGCGCGACCGCTCGAGCAGCAGTCGCCGGCGCCGGTCACGAATTCGAACGCGGTGCATCCTGGCAATCCGAAGGCGCCGCAATGAAGCTTGGGGTTGTCGGTGTCGTTATCGCTTCTTTGATGTTCGGGGCGGCGGGCTTGTTTGTATCGACGGCATATGCGGCCGATGTACCCAGCGGTCAGAGGGTGGCCGGCGCGAATGCTTGCATGGGATGCCACGCGGTGGATCGCAAACTGGTCGGTCCGTCGTTTCAGCAGATCGCCGCCAAGTACAAGGGCGACGCCCAGGCGCCCGCGAAGTTGGCGCGCAAGGTGAAGGACGGCGGCTCGGGTGTGTGGGGCATGATTCCGATGCCCGCGCATCAGTCGATGAGCGATGCGGATATTCACGCGGTGGTGGATTGGGTGCTTGCTGGGGCGCCTTCGAAGTGAGTTTTTGCCGTGGCTGGCGGCTTGGCAAAACGGAAAATCCTTGTGCTAGAATTATTTGCACGTTGGGGGGGTAGCTCAGCTGGGAGAGCGTCGCGTTCGCAATGCGAAGGTCGGGAGTTCGATCCTCCTCCTCTCCACCAACCAGATTCCAAGCGACACCAAAGTTTTACCACAAAACCCCGTCAGGCCTAGCCTCACGGGGTTTTTTGTTGCAAACTTCTCCAAGGTTCCACCAACCGCAACAACCCC
The DNA here is from genome assembly GCF_904848585.1 of Paraburkholderia kirstenboschensis. Classification (GTDB taxonomy): domain Bacteria; phylum Pseudomonadota; class Gammaproteobacteria; order Burkholderiales; family Burkholderiaceae; genus Paraburkholderia; species Paraburkholderia kirstenboschensis. The sequence continues at coordinate 446,166 of NZ_CAJHCR010000004.1, read as the reverse complement.
CATACTGGGGTAATTCTGGTGGTTGCTCCAAGGTGTCGCAGACCTGTTACCCCAACCATGGCCAAAGCCAACCGGATTCCCTTGTCAGACGCGGCAGTGCGCGCCGCTGTCCCGCTTGAGAAGATCCGGAAGCTGTACGACAGCTTGGGGCTGCTCGTCGAAGTCCATCCGTCGGGCGGTAAGTATTGGCGGGTCAAGTACCGGTTTGCGGGTAGGGAAAAGCGGCTCGCGCTGGGCGTATTTCCCGACGTAAATGTGCGCGACGCGCGCAAGCTCCGCGATGAGGCCCGGCAGCTGCTCGCCGCCGGTATTGATCCGGGCGAGGTACGCAAGGAAGAGCGCATCGCACGGCGTCAGGAAGAGGAACGGCGCGACGCTGCGATGCGCTTCATGCTGGACAGCGATGGGGCTCTGTCGTTCAGGCTGGGCAAGCGCTGTCTGAACCTGACAGCAGCAGAGACGGTTGAGCTTCGTGTCTTTCTGGATGCGACGCGTGCCGTCACTCCCAAAGGTTAATCATGGCGCTTACTGATCTGAAGATCCGCAACGCAAAGCCCACCGACAAGCAGCAGAAGCTGTTTGACGAGCGTGGGCTGTATCTGCTCGTTACTCCCGCCGGGGGTAAGTGGTGGCGACTCAAGTACAGGTTTGGGGGTAAGGAGAAGAGTCTATCCATGGGCGTGTTTCCTGACGTAGGCCTGAAAGAGGCGCGTGAGCGCCGGGACGCCGCACGCAAGCTGCTGGCGAACGGGGTTGATCCGGGCATCGAGCGCAAAGTACAGCGAGCCGGAGCGGCGGAACGTGCGGCCAACAGCTTTGAAGCCGTCGCTCGTGAGTGGTTCGCGAAGTACGAACCAGGATGGGCAAAGTCCCACGCCGAAAAAGTCATGGGACGCTTGGAGAAAGACGTGTTCCCGTGGCTCGGCGGTCGCCCGATCGCCGAGATTACCGCTCCCGAAGTGCTGGCGGTTCTCCGCCGCGTAGAAGCCCGGGGAGCACTTGATACCGCGCACCGTGTCCACCAGAACTGTGGTCAGGTTTTCCGCTATGCGATCGCTACCGGGCGAGCGGAGCGCGATGTCAGCGCGGATCTGCGCGGCGCACTGCCGGCGGCGCGTCATACTCACTTCGCGTCCGTTACCGAGCCTTCTGAGGTGGCTGGGCTGCTTCGCGCGCTCGACGCATTTCAAGGCACGTTTGTTGTTCAGTGCGCGTTGCGGCTGGCGCCGCTGCTGTTCGTGCGCCCAGGGGAACTCCGCACTGCGGAGTGGGCTCACTTTGATCTCGACAAGGCGCAGTGGCGCTACACCGTTTCAAAGACAAAGACCCAACATCTGGTACCGCTGGCCACGCAGGCTGTCGCGATCCTTCGCGAACTCTACGCGCTCACCGGTCAGCGCACGTACGTTTTCCCGGGGAGAGACGTGAAAAAACCGATGAGTGGTGCGGCCGTCAACGCGGCGTTGCGGCGGATGGGATTTGACACAAAAACAGAGATAACGGGCCACGGCTTCCGCGCAATGGCGCGCACGATCTTGCACGAGCATCTGCGCTTTCCCGGCGAAGTCATTGAGCACCAGCTTGCCCACAAGGTACCGGACGCGCTGGGAACCGCCTACAACAGGACGAAGTTCATTGACGACCGTATTCGAATGATGCAGGCATGGGCGGACTATCTCGACTCGCTCAAGGCCGAACCCCGACTCGACCCGATAGCAGTCGCAGAAGCGCACGCGACATGAACATGATTGGTCGTCGCTGACTCAACCGCTGGACATCAGCTGGAGCAGTTGAGACAGCCTACACGGCGCTGAGCTACTGCTTGCGCTAGCGATTCAACACGGGCTGGGTTGAATCCGTCGACCAGCTCCACCCGCGCGCAGCGACGCGTTCAGCGCTAACGTTTGTTCGACAGGGCGCGTGCCTTTGCGGGAAAGGCGTCGTCGTCGAGAAGGCCGGCGTGCCGGTGGCCGACATCGGCTGCACGCTGTTCGCCGTGTACGGCGTGCTTTCCGCGTATATCGGCGCGCGGAAGACCGGGCAGGGGGCAGTTGGTGATTTTCTCTTCTGCCACCTTGCGCAAGATGCCTCTTCACGTCTCGCTCACTGCGCACTATCCCATCGCCATGGTGGCATTGCCCGCTAATTCATCGTTGGCTTCGAAACAGTACAATCGCCCGCTGACGACTCCAGCCGTTTGCAGCACGCGGCGCCCGCACTGTTTTGACCGCGCGCCGGTGTGGGCATGGATTGTCGAGGCGCTTGCAAACTCGACGCGCGAGTGAAATAGCATTTAAGGGCTGGAATGAAAGACCGACAGACTGTGGGCATCGAGCCGGGTAGCGAGGACTGCCGGACGAACCCTGAACTCGCACGCGATGCGGCGGCTGCGATCTCGACGGCCAAAGGATCGGTAACTGCTGCTCAAGCCGATCGTCGGCCGAACTGGAACAGATGGGCGGACGTCCCCGAAGCCAAGATCGGCGAGGCGGTGGCGCTCTCTGAAGACATCGGCCCGGAGAAGGTCGATTGGGGCAATGGCGCCGAGTGCGGTACCGCGCCTGCTGAATCGCAATCGTTCAATGACCGACTCTTCGCAGCCGTGCGGCACGCGGGCATCGGTAAGCCGTTGACTATCGTCTCTGGCTCCAGCGAAAACCCGACGATCGACTCAATGATCAGGTTGGAGGATTTTGTCGCCTGGGCTCGTAAGAAGAGGTGGTGTCTTCCAGCAGAGCTCGAAGAATTCTATGGAGAATACGACCCCCCGTACGACCCCCACTGGGACGGCCCGTCAGCTTCCCGATCTGAGCCTTCGAAATGGCCTTGGGGCGATCACGATACACCTCTGCTTCGTCAGATGGCCGCTGCTGCCCAAAGATTCTGGTCGCTGTACGATCCGGCCGATCCTTCCACGGCGCCGACGAACAAGGACGTGGCGGAGTGGTTGATGACACAGGGTGTCCACAAGCGGGTGGCCGAAATTATGGCCACCATCCTTCGTGACAAGAATTTGCCCGCTGGGCGGCGCAAAAGATAGTCGCACCTTTCCGCGGCATATCCGGCGCAGCACTCCGAAATGGCGCGCCCATTCTCCAGCGGAATGGCGCGACCCTTCGCGCCTATTCCGAGTGGCTATCAATCTATAAATTCCAAAGCCATGTTTCACAACCTTTGACAAGGAACGACATGGCGCATCAGACGATCGCACTCACCAGCAGCGTAGGCCCGAAGCCGGCAGAATGCCGTCATTCGCTCCCGGAGATGCCGATCACGCTTCCCGAGGTGGGTCTCTTCCGGTTCAAGCAATTCGCGGCGTTTTTGCCGTTCAGTCGTGAGACCTGGCGCAAGCTGGTGCTCGAAGGTAAGGCGCCGGCGCCGATCCGTATGGGCGGTCGGTGCACGGTCTGGCCCGCGTCCGAACTCCACAAATTTTTTCACGACCCCGCGAACTACCGAACTGAAAGACCTTCCGAAGCGCGACGCGGCGAAGGGCGAGCTATCGTTCGCTAGCAGATCAGATTCGACGCGACGGTCCGGTCAAGCTATGGTTCTGCGGGGCGGTAATACTAGCCGGCCGACAGGTCGCGGTCCTCGCGACTTCGAGATCAACCCAGACTAATGGAGGTGCCTCGACCTTTTTCGATAAAACAAACGTATCCATTAACTTAGTACAACTGATAAAACACAATATGACCATTGATAACCAGCAGCGACACTCCGCAATCCCGCGGCCCACGCCGTTGCCTCTTCGCGCAGCGGATATTCCCGACGAACTGAAAAGACATGCTCGCTGGGTGGCATGGAGGTATGTGTCGGACGGCCACCGCTGGACCAAACGTCCGATCAATCCATGCAGTGGCGGCAATGCGAAGTCGAATAATTCGGCAACTTGGGCGACGTACGAAGAAGCACTGGGTGCTGTGCTTATCTATCCGGACATGGCAGGCATCGGCTTCATGTTGGGCGATGGCTGGGTCGGCATAGACGCAGACCACTGCTATACGGTGTTGGACGGTTTCACCGAACTCGCGCAGTCAGTGCTCGACAGCGTGCCAGGTTATGCCGAACTCTCCCCGTCCGGCGAGGGCGTCAAGATCATTACGCGCGGCACAATTCCGCAAAGCAAGGCAGACGGCGTCCTTGGCTTGGAAGTCTACGACCGTCATCGCTTTTTCACGGTCACCGGCCACGCCGTGCCGGGGCGTATCAATATCATTCCGGCTGCACCCACCGATCTGACGACGTTTTACACTCGGCACTTCGGCGCGCTCATGCCATTCAATGATGATGATCTGTTGGTGTACGGTAAGAGGCCGCTTCCTGGGTGGCCCATCGAGCGCGTTAAAACTGAGGTCCTCGTGCACATGTCTGCCGATTGCCACTATCAGGAGTGGCTCGAAGCCGGCATGGCGCTGCATCATCAGGGCGAGGCGGATGACGATTGGCTGAAGCTTTGGGACGAGTGGAGTGCGACCGCTCCGGACCGGTACGACGAAGGCGCGACCGCTGTCAAGTGGGAAACCTTTGGCGAGCAGCGGATGCAGGGACGCGGCGGCATTGCGTTGCCCACGCTAATTTGGCGCGCTCGACTGGCGTGTGTTGCACACTGGCGCGCGCAGATCGCGACGATCACCGATCAGGCACAATTGATATCAGCGGTTCCAACTGGCATTTCTCGCGACGCGATCTTGAGTGGCGCTGACCGCGACGTACTCGCACGGGAGTTGACCGCGCGAATCCAGGGGGTGCTATGTCTGTGAGTCTGCTTGAAACCAAAGTCCGCAAGCTATTGCAGTCACCGATGATGCCGGTGGACTATCAAAGCCGACTTAACGCCGATTTTCCGCTCACGGAGTTTGGCAACGCGGCCCGCATGGTGCAGCTTTGCGGTTCGGAACTCACTTATGTGCCTGAGGACAATTCCTGGTACCTGTGGACTGGCGTGTACTGGCAACGGACGACGGAGGCGAATGTGCGCAAAATGGCAGCTAACGTCGTGAAGGAGATGTCGCGGACGATTCCCAACGGGCTGGACAGCGCGGCGCTTGTCGCCTATCACAAGTGGTGCGTGCAGAGTCAGAAGGCATCGATGGTCAGCAGCATGGTTTCCTTGGTTGCAAATGACCCGACGGTGCTGGTGCCCTTCAACCAGTTGGACCGCGATCGGAACTTTTTGGGGGTCGCGAATGGTGCGGTAAACCTGACGACCGGTACGTTGCAGAACCCGAACCGGAGTGATTACCTGACCATTACGACCGGCGTGGCGTTCAACGCGACAGCCACCTGTCCACTTTTCGAGCAGACCGTCTCCGACGCGTTCTACGGAGACGCGGATATGGTCGCCTTCTTTCAGCGGGTCGTCGGGTACTCGTTGATGGGCAATCCGAAAGAGCACGTCATCGTGATTCCATATGGTAGCGGTAGCAACGGAAAGTCCACCATCTTGAACGCGATTTCCGCCGTTTTGGGCGGCCACGCCAAGTGCACATCAGCGAGTACTTTTCTTACGGATGGGCGAGGCTTTAGCGGAAACGCATCCGGTCCGAACGAAGCCGTGTTGCGCTTGCGGGGTTCGCGCTTCGTTGCCATGAGCGAACCAGACGAAGGTAGTCAGTTGCGAGAGGGGCTGATTAAGAGTGTGACGGGCGGTGACACAATCAGCGCGCGCGGAGTGCATGCGAAACACTCGGTGGAATTCCAACCGTCTTGGGTGACTTTTATGGCAACGAACCACCGACCGATTGTAAAGGGCGTCGACCATGCGATTTGGCGTCGGCTGCTGCTCGTTCCCTTCACGCGTAACTTCAGCGCCGACGCGGCCATACCAAAAGACCCCGACCGCGCCGAAAAACTGAAGACTGAATACGAAGGAATTTTGCGCTGGTGCGTTGATGGCGCGCTCGCTTACCAACGGGCGGGGCTAGGGCTTCCGGATAGCGTTAGGGCGGCGCACCTAGCCTATAAGGTAGCCATGGACTTGCTCGGCGACTGGCTGGCCGAGGAATGGGAGGACGACCCAAACGGTTATGCGACCACGGAAGAATTGTGGGCCTCGTGGAAGAGGCACGGCGAGCACTTTGGCACTATCGAAATGGTGCGAACTGTCAATGCTCTTTCGCGGAGCTTGGTAGACAGAGGCTATACCAACGTCAGGAGGGTGCCGGGAGCCGGTAAACGCGGTTTCCGGGGCATCAGGCGTCGCACATTCGAAAATCGCGATTTTTTGGACTAGCCTGGCGCATTAGATGGGTTTCCCCGGAAGCGTTGCCAGTAAGATTGTAGAAATGTGGCGAGGGCCAATATTCCGGGCGATTCCCCGGGCGCATTGGGCGCATCAATACTTTTTTCTGATAACTTTCACGGACAAGATCATATAGAAAAGTTCCGGGAAAAAGGTCTGAAATGTGTCCAATGTGCTGCTCTTTCTCTCGAACCTGCATAAGGCGCAACGACCACAATGGAATGAGCGCATACCACGATGGTCAAAAAGGCGCGGATACGAAGTATCCAATGCGGGGCCTGTCGGCCATATTGGTGTGGGCGACCTGTTACCGGAACCGGGTAAGGTGCAGGCGGCTGGTTTCGGGGCGATTACGGGCGAAGTCGTGTGCGCCCTCATGCCATCGCCGCTAAACGCCGGATGTTCGCAATCCAGGCACTTCCCGTCGGCTCCCGTCTAGCGTTTTCCGGCGCCAACGGAAGCGCGCAACGTCAGGCTCTCTTTCACCCTCCTAACCGTCGGGCACGCATACAGCTATCGCGCGCGCGCGCGAGGTGGGTTGCGATGTTCTTTTCGTAAAGCGCGTTGCCCGCAAAAGACTAGCCAAGGCGGGCTCGGTGCACGCTCGTTTACCTAGGTCTCCAAATGCTCGCGCAAGTCGCCTTTGGCGCCCGCGCCGCTTGTTACGCGCGGTCTCCCAGCGCTCGCGTCTATCGTGAGAAGAACTCAACGGGTGCACATATGATTGTGGCGGCAATGCGCGAACATACGCGGAGGCGCAACCTATTCGTCGCCACCTGTCGGCGGGATCAGGTAGCAAATCTTCCGATTGAGGTATAAGGGTGACACGTGCGCGGCGGCAAGCGACCCAATCCCGGTGCATCACTCTTTTGAGGCCGCCAAGATGAGAGTCTTATCAATGCCGATGAGCGCGGGCATGGTACCGATAGTCGCGAGGCTCACCCGGAAGGAGTCAACTGCACCGGACTTGGGGCTCGCCACACCGGCGAAATTACACAGATGCCAGAAAGGACGATCGTCGGAAAAGCAATCGATACGGCCGCCGATCGCTTACGACATGCAACCACCACAGACGGTCAGCCCGCTTTTGTGCATTTGGGGTACGCTTCAGATGGACGGTCCGTGCGGGCCGCCGCGCCGTCCTTGGGTGTCTAACTAGGGTTGACATTGGATTATTTGACACTTCGTCCATCATAGTCTAGAAATTAGTTGGACAGAGGCATAGAGCGGTATGGCACTCTCGCTAGACTCGAAAGGAAGCGCATCATGAGCAAGGGGCAAAGAATCGGCTATGTGCGAGTGAGCACGGCCGATCAGAACGCGGAGAGGCAGCTAGACGGTCTCGCGCTTGACAAGGTGTTCACCGATAAGGCTAGCGGCAAGGACACCAAGCGTCCTCAGCTACAGGGGGCACTCGAGTACGTGCGCGAGGGCGACACGCTAATCATCCACAGTATGGACCGGCTTGCACGGAACACGGAGGACCTATTGCGGATGGCGCGAGAACTCACTTCGCGCGGCGTATCCGTCGAGTTCGTGAAGGAGCGGCTCACCTTCAGCGGAAACAGCGATGACCCGATGTCGCACCTCATGATGACGATGCTGGGCGGCTTTGCGCAGTTCGAGCGGGCCCTCATCCGCGAGCGCCAACGAGAGGGGATTGCGCTGGCCAAGGCGAAAGGCAACGTGTACAAGGGACGTAAGCCCTCACTTACGAAAACCCAAATAATAGAGTTGCGGCAGCGGGCTGCGAAGGGCGAGTCCAAGGCTGAACTGGCTGCGAGCTTCGGCGTGGCACGGCAGACCATCTATAACGCGCTGGGCCGTCCATGAATCGCTCGTGCACGTGAGCACCGTGACGGCACATCGGAATCGAACCGCTAATCGACCTCGCGACCGAGGTTGTAACGCTGCCGGTGCGCATAGATGGCGACCTCGCGAATGAGCAAGTTTGGGAAGACATTCCCGCCCGCCGCGCCGGGGTTCCCCGCGACGCTGCGGACTAGGTGCGCGGCTTGTACCTGTTGAAGCGGCTGCGATGCGGCGCACGCGTGGGAGGTTGCTTGCGACACTGGAGCCGTACAGCTATCGGGTGGGCAGCGATTGGCGCCTGCCCGACATGCCACCGTAAGGGCGCCGCGCATCTTCGACCGGGGTTCGTTATTGATAACGACGGGCAAATGCTGCACAGGCCTTTGCTCTGGCAGTGCTATGAGGCGTGCACCGGCGACGGACACGATTACACCGGCGGGGTACGCACCTGCGGCGCGCCGCGGGAGTTAATGACGGAACTTGGCGCGCGCTGTCAGTCGAGCCGTGCGCTTTGCTGTATCGCTGGCTGCGCGAGCGGCACCAGACGCGCGTGCAATCCTGGGGGATTGGGCACGTGCGTTCCTCGCCACACAGACAACGCAAGACGGCGGTGCGTTTATCACCGCCAAGGAGGCGTCCAATGCCCGCATCAACGGTTTTGACCGGCGCAAAGCGAGCGGAGCTGAAGACGTTAACAGCGAATCAAAGGGAGTTCTTTGACGAGCGCGCCGCCATTCTGGAATACGAGGCCGGGGCCTCACGGCTCGACGCGGAGCTACGCGCACTGGACCTAACGTATCAATGGTTCGGTTTGCGTACCTGCCCACGGGACGGGGCCGATTCCTAATTGCGAATCACGCGCTGGAGTTCCGCCGATGACGGGGAGGAACACTGAACGGCGTCGCGCCGTCCGTCGCCACGTTGATGGCGATTGTTGTTCTCGCGAGGTGGGTGTAATCGGCGGAAGGGTGCTGCTCGCTGTTGCCGTCGGCCTCTGCGAAGACGCATTGACCACCTCTGACCACCCGCAGTGCGTTTCGGTTTTCGCCCCCCCCGGCATGCCCATTCTGCGCCTCCACCCGGGTCCCATAAAAATGGTGCACTCAAACAGGGACATTTTTTTTGAAAACTTTAAATCCCGATTCGGTTGTTAAGGGCGATCGCACCTTCCCGCAGTTCCGCCGGGGACCGGCGTGCCGCGCGCGCTGCTGCCCGAGTTTATCGCCGACCTGATCCGCCACCCCATTCCTGCCGGTCGACGACAGTACACCCCGTCGTCCTTTTTCAAAGTGATACTGTTGAAAAAGTCGCTGGCTGTCTATTTCATGAGGTTTTCAGGGGTCTTCTTACCCTTGGCCGGCATGTGCGAGCGGCTTGCAAGCCGATCTGAGAGGTCAATTTCGCGCAGGACAACTGATAAAACCTACTCGGCGACTTTTTCAACAGTATCAAAGTGACATCGGTCATTCGCATGCCGTGATTGTCGGCCGGTGCTCGACCTTTGCTAACTAGTTAGGTGCGTCGACCGGCAAGCGAGAGGAGGTAGCCGGGCAAGCAGCTCCCCGGCCAGTTCGACGAGATCGCGAACGATTACGCCATCGGTATGAGCTCGGACTGTCTGAAAGCGATCTGACCGGCGGGGCGTCGCCCCGGCGTTCGCGGCGGAAGCATAGTGCCCTCCAGATGACGTTAAGGATCCCGAGGTATTGGTTCATTTTGTTTCTAGATACCCAACCATTCCGACCGGCTTTCGCTATGTTGGGAAGCGCACATTCCCGCACGGACACATGTTGCGTTGGGAAATGCCATGACCTAGATTTACGTTGCTTCTACCTTACGTGTTTCCCATGCTATTCGAGGAGCGTCAAATGGCGCGATCGCTGTAGTGGTCAAGAACGCGACGTCGAATGAACATGCGGTTCACGTTTTTGATCGATTCGCGAATGGCCGACGCGAGATATTCGGCCCTCGCGTCCCGAATCAACAAGCGCTTTATCTCGCGAAAGACGAGATGACGCCCGCATTGACCGTTGATGCCTCAACCGACCTCGACGTACTGAAAGGAAAGATTGCATTTTCGGTCGACAATGGTCCTAAGGTCTTGGTCGGATACTCTTGCAGCGGGCGGCCTAACGCTGGGGACAGGCGATGGCACCAACCATTCTGCCTGCCAGAAACTGCTCCCCTCCCAAGCCTTCCCCACCGTACGCGACATCCAGTTCCGCAAAAGATCCATCCACCGACACGGCATCGAAACCCGGCCGGATCTCTGGTCGCATCGTGGATGGCCGGCCTTATGAACCCTCCGCAGGCTTTTGGGCGGACCTGATCACTAGCTTCGATGGCGCTCAGAAGCAACTCTATCGCTATCAGGCCGTCGTGGTGAACCTTCTGCTCTTGCTGGTCGGTATCTATCACGTGGCGCAACACCTCGCGTACCCGTATTCGATCCGTCGTGGCTGAGCTTTCTGGGCATCAGTGGGTCTACCTTCGGCATCGGCAAGCAATTGGTCGAAACGAAGTGAAGTCACCGCGCGAGTCGCCGTCACGCGCGTATGCGCCTAGCGGCGGCGGCTGTATTTCCGTGAAGAGAACGCGCCGTTCTACTACTGTCGTCGGCCGGCGATTGACCGGCTGGCGACGATGATCAGCTTCGCCTCGCGTTCTGCGGCTGCGAAGGTCTTAATGCTCCGCCGCCGGCGGTTCCTGGCCGATACTGTTGAAAAAGTCGCTGGTCGTCTATTTCATGAGGTCTTCAGGGGTCCTCTTACCCTTGCCTGACATGTGGCAGCGGTTTGTAGGCCGATCTGAGACGTCGATTTTCGCGAAGGAGAACTGATAAAACGACGCGCGACTTTTTCAACAGTATCGGCCGACGCCGAACGTTCGTAGCCGTACTGATGTCCAGATGAGGTTCGATCGGTAGCTCAGGCCATCCACTTCATGAACTTACGGAGGCGCCTTTATGAGTGAAGCGTTGTGGGCCAGTCCATCCCGCCAAGCCGATCGCGCTCGGCGGCTGTTAAATTGCGGGTTCGATTGTTTCGTGTCTCCCACCTCTCACAAGGACGAGGAGTTGCGCTACGCGGAGTATGAGTTCCAGCTCTATTCCATGCACGCAAAGTGGCTCGCGCATAAAGGCCCAGATGGCGTTGTGCAACGCGCGGCAAGCCAGCAGGTATGCATCGATCTGCAGACATTAACAGCGGGACTGCGTCTGGGAGAGGCATGGAACAGCCGATGGGATGCATGCCTGGACCGCTGGAATGATCCCGCAGATCCGCACGGCGCTTACGTGTGCCCCGTCCTGATTGATCGCGTCGACGCACCGTCCAACTTTCCCGATGAGCATGATCCAGCCGGCGAGTGCGATCGCGAAAACGTGTGGACCATCACGAACGCCGACCGGGACCGCTTCTTTTTTGCACGCGATTTCTCGGGAATGTTCGCGATTGCCAACGACGATCCGGCCTATCGCGCCGCTTCGGGCTACGTTCCCCCCGCGGGCATGTTTGAAGAGAAGTGGCTGTTCGAGCGCCGCTCGTTCATGCAGATCCTGCCGTATCTGCAAACGGAAGGCGTTGCTGTTCAACCTTGGAGAGGGTGCGAATTTCTGCCCGATCTGCTTGGGCCGGATGCTGCACGCATCCGCGCGGATGACCAATGGCGCAGTCTCTACCGAGTGATCCGCGGCCTGAGTCAGGTCGAATGCAACGGCTTCTTCGACCGTTTGCAAGGGTATGACGACGTCAATCTGTCCGTACCGTTGTTCCACTACACGCTTACTTCCAAGGGCAACAAGGCGTTGGCCTCCGAGCTCGGAGGCCTGCTGATCTGGCTGGAACGGTTCGATCCTGAGCTGGCTAGCAGATTTGCTAATGCGGGCTTGTCGGCCTTCAAGGCCGATCCGACACAGGCAAAGGCAGAGGTCAAGTATCAGGAGAAGCACTGGGCCGATGACGGGGGCTGGGGGGCGCGCTACGACGCAGGCTCTGGCGCAGGCTGCAATGATGGAGCCCGAGTGACCGGCTCGGTCAGCATTGGGTCAGGCGTCGTGGATAGTGCAGCTGACATGGAGTTCCTGCGCAAGCCACACTTTCATTACAGGGCCACGATGCTGTTGCGCACGCTTCCCGCGTTGCGCATAGCGCTGTGGAAACTCGCCATTCATCGACTGCGCAATCTGGCGTGGCTGCCTCTCACAGATATGTCTGGCCAATTGCCATCCAAGCTCGGCAACCGAAGCGCGCTGGGTCAGGTTCTCACCAGCGAACTTGCGATGGCCATCGTCGTCCGATTGCACATCTTCCTCCCAAATACGATGTTGGCGAGGTACGTAATGCCGGCCATCGGGCGAGCATGGGACGCTGCTGAGAAGAGGAATCCTGGAATGTCTGAAGCCGAACTCCAGCAGGATTTCGAGTACCGCTTCTGCCAGGACTTCTTCACGGGATCCATCGAGCAGCAGGATGGCCATTGGATGGACAGCATCCCCAACTCGAATCTGCACGAGTTGCCAGCATGGCCTGCGACATCTAAGAACGGCTTCGGGTCGCGATTGCGTCAGTCGCATCTGGAGGGCAACGGGCAGGCCGATCCGTCGGATCCTCAACCGCCGCGACTGTCGTGGCTTCCCTGGACCTCGCCGTTCTGGAAGGTGCAGGCCGATGGCCGGGCGGAATTTCGTGATCCTGTGGCAAGCCTTGATCACGATCTTGACTTCGCAGGCGACGGCCACCCGGCCGTTCCGATGCGCTACCCCGTGATCGGGGCCAAGCAAGACTTCGACGCACTCGGCACACAGGTGCTGCTGCCCGCCACATTCGGGAAGGTCGGCATGGAAGTGCTGAGTGCACAGCGCGTGCGGGAATCGTTGGCGATACGCACAGCTTCCCATGTGCTGGTCGATGGCCAGCTGGCGGACAACGCACAGGCATTGGAGCGCCGCTTGCACGGGGATAGAACGCAGTTCTGGGCGCGACGCCACGTCGGCGAAATGCGTCGCGGACGAGTGGCAAGTGCGCTGCGCTGTGGGACTACGACGACCGCGCCGACGCCCGCGGCTGCCCTGTGGGCGCTGGACGGCGCAGCAACTGGCAGCACCCTCTACGTCTTCGACTGGCGCAGCGGCCTGCCCTCGAGCGGCGAGAGTGGAGAGGTGTTCGCAACAGTCGGCGCCGGCGGAAAGATCGCGAGCGAGGGCGACCGCTTTGCGGTACGCGACCCGGGAAATTTCGGCGCATTCCTCCTACCCCTTCAGCAGAAGACCTTCAGCGCTTTTGAGCAGGCGCTCGGCAAGGGCGCTGGCGTCTCCCACGTCGACCAGTTTCGAGTCGAGCCAGGTATCAAAGGCTGGACCCTCACCCTGGCAGGTTTGCGCCAGTACTTTCCGCTGAGTGGTGGCGGGTCGGTCCCGCCGAGCGAATGGGGCTTGATGGTAGAGTTTCTGGCCTGGCGTCACGCCGAACGGACACCCGACCAAGATGGCTGGTACGGCGGACCGTTCAATGTGATGCGCGACCTTGGTTTTGACGCCTGGGTCCCGCAGTCGGTTGGCGCAAGCGCGACATTTCTGCGCCAGGGCTGGCCCGAGGTTGCGCGTGGCGCCGTCACGCCCAAAGAAGGCCAACCGCTGCCGGGGCCGGGCCCGCTCGACGGGTTGTCGCTGCGCTGCGCACCGCATATCTGGAATGCGCCCGCACCGATGAAAGCTTCTTCCAGCGCACAGATCACGGTAGCGATGCTCAACTGGCCTTCGCTCTACCGGCTGCGTGAGATGTTTCAGGACTCGGAGCAGGCGCGCCGCGCTGTGTACGACCTGTGGCGCATGGGTGTGCGCGCGGCCTTGACTCTGCCGCTCACGGGGCTCAAACCTGTCTTCGGCAAGCAACTGCCACTCGCCCATCAACTGTTCCAAAGTGCAGAGTCGATCGCCATGCTGGCTTGCTGGCGTTATCTCGACAGTGGGGGACTGGCGCAGGCGCTGCAACGTGACACGGGTCCGACCGCTAAGGCAGCCAAGGCTTGGTTCGATGCGGATGTGGTGCGCAAGGATTTCCGGAATTGGACCGCGGAGCAGGAGTATGCATTTGTGTGGCAGGCGCTGGTACCAGCCATTAAGGAGCAGAACATCCGTCTAACGCTGGAGAAGCTCAGACCTCTGCCGCCACTTGCCACCCGTGTCTACGTCGACCAACTAAGCGAGGTGATGGATCTGGAAGGGCTGGACAGCGCGGCGCCGCCCGTCCCCCAGATCGACTACCAGGCCGTGCTGCTGCGCCAGCCTGCGGCTGAGGTTGGACTTGGCCTGTTGGCGGCGCCTGCACCTGCTCTCATCGCGGAAGGGGACGTCGCCATGCATAGGCTGGCAGCGCTGCCAGGCGCGGGCCAGTTCTGGGTTGGCGGCGTCGTGCCAGTGCTGAAGGTTGGAGCCGAACTCAAGGCGGTGCCTCTTATGCTGCCCGAGCCAGCGCTGGTGCGACTGTCCCAAGGCCCCGCCGAAACGGTCCAGATTGGGACCTATTGGGCCCGCGACGGTGTGGAGGAACTGCTGGATTTCGCTGCGCTGGACGTCGCCGAGCCCTTCACGATTGAGGCAGACGTCAGCAGTTGGATGGGCGATCTGGCCGAGGGGCTGTCGCTCACCTTGCTGGCATCGGTGACTGTGCCATCCGAGGGCACATTCGCTTTGAGCCTCGGCCTGCGCCTGGCCGGGCCATGGCTGCACAAGCCACTGGAATGGTCGCGCAAGGTAGTCGAGATCAGCGGCATCTCGATCGCCAATGTTGCGGGCGGCAAAGAGCTGGTATGGCGCTTTCCGTTGGCCGATCTTGGCGACACCGGGGCTCTGCCGCTCCGGGTGGACAGCAACGCTCTGATTGAGCTGGGACTTGGCCTGTGCAACGGGGCCGTCACCGCCCGATTCAGCGTGCGCGCGACCACCCTGAGCGTTGGTCTGGGTTCGCCGGTTGCCAGTCTGCGCCTAGAGACTGAAGGTGCGCCGCTCGGCTTTGAGGCCGATCTGATGAGTGGTAGTGCGCTGGTGACCTACCCCGACAGCTTCGGTGCCTATCTGGCGCTGGAGCTGGCGGCGTTACCCGGCGCAACCCACGACGCCGCCCGCATCGTCCCCACTGAAGGCAAGGACGCGGGCGCCCACGTTCCTCCTTTCGACATTCTGCTGGCGCGCTTTGGCGCCCCTGCCGTCGCCAAGGCGCCATTGGCGGCGCGCCCGGGCATCGATCTGTCGGACCTGGCGCGTCCGCGGATTCCAGCCTGGCTGTTCGAGAGCGGCGCTGCCGCACACCACACAAAGCCAAGCTGCCGCCTGCTAGACATCGCGGGGCAGTGGCTGGAAGGTGCCGCCGACTCGGTTGGCGCTTTCCTGTCGGCTGTCCAATCGCCCGTCATCGCCCGGCAAGCCGACCATCTGCAACTGACCCTGCCCGTGCTCATCACGGTGTCCAGTATGCGGGGCGAAGCCACGCTGAATGCCCGTTGCGCCGTGGATGTGCAAGACTACCTGCAACTGCGCGGCGACAGTTTTGCCTGCGGCCTAAGCCGCATCAAGCTCGACATGGACGTCGGTGCAACGCCACTTGAACTGGGCAGTATCGCCAAACTCACGCTGCCGTCCAAGGTAGAAGCGATGCTGACACTCGATGGCAGCGACCCTGGCAGCTGTTTCCGCTTGGTCATCCCCGAAGAGAACGAGCATCCGGTGCTTGCCGTGCCGGCCAGTGGTGGCATCAAATTTGACATCAGCGAATTCGCCCTGGGCAGCGGCGGACTGACGCTTGCCGCGAAGGTGAGCAAGGATGTGGTTGCGCTCGACCTGCCGGTGCTGGACAAAGAACTGGCGGTGCAGGAGCCCAAGGACGGCATCGGCGAATTCCGCATCGTGCGCGGGCGGTTGGTCTCGGCCAGTCTGCAGGCCAAGGTGCGACTCAAGGTGTTCGACGACGCTGAAGGCGTGCTAACGATGCGGGTCGTGCAGAACAGCGGCGGCCTGACCATTATGGCGGAGCTGGATGTTGGCGTGGCCAAGACCTTCCACTTGCGCGCTCTGTACCTGCAGGTGATCGTGGCAAGCATCAACCTGAGTCTGAGCTACGGGTCGGATAGGCAGTGGCAGGTCAAGGGCGGGCTCACCGGCAGCATAAAGTTCTCGCCTGAGGGACCGATGCTGGGCCGATTGGGAGAGTACCGGTCCCTGTTTGATGGCACCAGTGTGCACTTCGAGAACATGGACCTGGCGCATTTGGGCGAGTCGCCGATCACGGTCATGGTCACGCCGCGTACCTTCGATGTGGCCAGCATGTTCGCCGTCACTTGGCGCGGCTTCGTGTTGCAGCGCCCGGGCGACCTGCAAGCGTTCATGGGCCTGCGCCTGCTGGGCGACATCACGTTTAAGCAGCGCCTCCCTAAAATGCGCGTTGCGCTCACGCTTGGTGACATCACTATCCGTCAGTCGCGCGCCGACTCGCTGATCCCGAAGATCGCGATCTCCTCGATCGGCGTGGACATCGGCATGAATGGTGGCTTTTCGTTCAAGGGACGTATCACCGAATTCGACGACGCCTACGAATACGGTTTCGGTGGCGAAGTGGAACTGCGCAGCGAAGCCCTTCCAGCAACCCAGGCCTTGCTCAAACTGACGCGCCTGAAAGACGATCCTGCCAAGCCGTCGATCGCGGTGTACGCATCGACGGAGCGCAACGATTCGCTCGGCTATGGGTTCTTCCTGCGCAAGGTGGGCATCGGTGTCGGCATTCGTCAGGGCCTTCGCGGGTTCTCGGACGAACCCGGGCAACCCAGCGCGCTAACGATCGCCGCTCGCGTCGAACGCACGCTGAAAGACCCGCGCGGTTTGCCATATCCGGCACACCTGAGTTCCTGGCAAGCGCTCGTACCCGGCCAGCGGCCCGAATATGTACTGGTGGCCTACATGTTGGTTACCTTCGGCTTGCTCAAGCCCGATGTCGACCATCCGCTAGCCGCGTCCGCCGTGCTGGCGATCGACGACAACTTGGACATCATCGTCGGCCTCAACGGCTGGTTTGTGACCTCGCCAGATAATACGGGAAACGACGCGTACATTGCACATCCGGCCATCAAGGGCGCGTTGGCGCTGTCGCCGCGCGAACAGGTCCTCTACGGTCGTTTCATGACCTTGCCGAACTCGAAATTCGGCGACACGGCAAACCTCAATCCAATGATGAGGATGCTGCAGAGCGCGTTGGATGCCGTGCGCCTGTGCGTATCGATGTATGCCGATCCACGCGGCGCCCTGATCGAAGTCGGCTGGCCACGCAATGCCCGGTTCGAAATGCAGCTCGGGCCCGCCCGGGGCTGGGCTGAAGCGGGTTTTCGCTTTGGGTACTACCGAGGCACTCAGGTGGTCGGACTTAACCTCGCAGTGCAGGCCGAGATCGGCGGCAGCTTCTCGCAGGACATGGGCTTTGCAAACGTGTCGCTCTCGGCAGTGGCGCGCTTCCAATTACAGGCGACTTTCGCAGGTGCCGTCACCAACTCAGGACAGTACTATGTGCTGGCAGATGTAATGCTAAGTGCACTGTTGGAGATCGCGGCCCGAGTCTACAAGCGCATCAGCATCAGCGGATGGGGCTTCAGTTTCACCGTAACCCTGTTCGATGTCAGCGTCACGCTCGGGATCACGGCGACCGCTGTTTTACAGACGGCGATCGTCCCCTCGGGGTTGGGTTTCAATGGCAGCGTCGAGGTGCACATTCAAGTCGCGGGCTTTGGCATCGGCGCGCGCGTGCACATCGGGTCGTCAGAAGGACGGGTCGACGAGGCTCGTAGCGCCATTACCGCTCTGGTGCCCCCGATTGAAGAGTTGATCAAGGCTGGAACGCGCAGCGCCGCCGCACGACTGCTCGCGCATACCGCGATGCCCACAATCGATGCGTCGCTAGCGCCCGCCTCGTCGGTGCCGGTGACGCCGCGGGCGGCCGCGGCCCCGACGCGCTGGCGCTGCTACGCAATGCCAGTCGGCACAGACGAACTGCGGGTGGTCCTATTTCCCGACGCCGAGGGCGACTTGGACGCGATCGGCTATCCGCCGCAGGCCGCCCCAACCGATGGCAGCCCGGTGCCCTTTGTGCCGCGAACCCATACGCTGTGGCTCAACGCAGCCGCGGCCGATGCGTTCCAGGGCGTGGTCGGTCACGATGCCAGCCCGCCACCGCCGGTGACTGGCGGGCCGGTAGAGCTTACCTTGGTGGAGGCGGCCGACGATGTGCTGCTTTCGCATGATTGGCTGGCACGACAACAGCCCGATGCTCCGCGCGCCCTTTATGCGGGCGACCTACTCGCCAACATCGCTGTCGAGAGTGCGGAAGTGCCGGAGGAAGTCGTAGATCCGCGCACCGTCCAACCGGTCGCTGGAGACTTTGACGACCCGGCTGTGCTGGCCGATCCGAAACGTCGTTCGACACGCTTTCGCAAGCGCTATGGCTCAGACAACACGCCGACCTACGACGATCATGTGCGTCGGGCAGACGAGACGGAACTCAACGGTCCCGTGGCAGCGGCGGGCACTACCAGCAGCGGTGAATTGCTGATGCAGTTGCTCAACATGGCGCGGGACGCCAGTGTGCGGCCGGGCCATCCAGTGTCTGGTCCGGCGCCGCACGACAAGAATTACAGTCCACACCTTCTGGCGTCGCGCCTTGGCCTGGTACTGTCGTTTGCCTGGTCCAAGCAGCTCGAAGCGCAGCTCGCGTCACAGGGCTTGGCCGCCATTATCGATTCGGAAAAACCGCAACCGATCATGTTTAGCCACGCGACCACCGCCGCGGACTGGTCCTGCGATGCCACACGTCGCGCCCGCTTTCAGATCGAACCGGGCTATTACTTCGAAGGCAAGGGCGAGATTGGTCTGGTTTGGTCGGTGTTGCGCACCAGCGCGCAAGGCGTGACCACAGATGAAGGGCCAGCCAACCACATGGGCATCGCCGCATTCCGGGTCCAACGCCTGAAAGACGATCGTTCCGGCCTGCCGGCGTCGGACAAGATGCATGTGATTCCGATCTGGCGCAAATATGTTCGCGGTGGGAAAACGTACTGCGTGCGCCCACAGTTCCAGTTTCATGACAGCAATCTGCCACTGACTGGGACTGCTCAGCCGGTGTACTTAGTAGAGGCTCTCGCCGACGATGGTAAAGGCGACACGGTGGTCGCCAGCACGACTATCCCGGTCGACTACCGCGCCGCGTCGAGCCTGTTCTCGCTGGTCCATGCGCAGGCAGTGTTGCGCTTGCCGCCGGAGGCGCCTGATGCCACCGTTGCGGCACTGGCGCCTTATCGGCTCGAACTGCTGCTGCACGTCGATGTGGACACGCGCGCCACGCCAGAGCGCGCCTGGAAGGCGACGCGCACCGATCTGGAGAGGCTGGCTAGCCGAATCGAAGTGTTCCGTTATCGGGTTGACGCCGGTGTGCTGGGCCGCTATGGACAGGGGCACGACGGTCAGGTCTCGGTGTTTTGGTCCGAGGAGGACAAGGCGTCCGGGATCGCATTGCCGGATACCAACCAGTTGCGGCAACTGAGCATCACCGATCTGGACACCGTCACCGACCGGCTCAAGCCCTTGGTGTGGAGGGTTGAGCGGACCAAGGGGCCGGTGGCTCCGAGCGCGGAAGAGAAGACCACGGAACACAAAACGGTTACTCTGACCTGCCGCGCGCGGCTCGACATCCGCGTCGCCAGCGAACAGGCAGACTGGGACCGCGTGCTGGGCGCCGGTGGCAACGCGGCCGAACTACATGTACGCCTGAAGGGCGACGCGGGGGGGGCCACGCTGCCGCCGGAACTGGCAACCGCACTGCTGCGCTGCCGGATCGCGCTGATGCGCGACACCACTCTGGTCACAGTGGTCAGGGAGCCGAATGCAGAGGTGACCGAGGGCACAGAAGTGGCGGCATTGGAGCGCTTGCCGCTGGCCGCCGCAGTGGAACGTCAACCCGAATGGCTGCCGCGAGCGACGTCCAGTTTCCGAGCCGAGGTCGCGGCCCAGCCGTTCGTGGCGGGTGGACGGCCTGAGGACATCGGTCTGCGTCTGCGCGGCATAATCAACCACACCCGAGACATAGCCGATCGTTACGGCGCGGTGGTCGGCTACCGGGTCTGGACATTGGATCGCTTCGATGCGGACCCGGAACGACGCGGCAGCGCACTGGCCGATTTCCTGGTGGAGCCTGAAGCTTTGTACCGCGCCACGCCGACGGCCGTCACGGTGCGCCAGCTTGCGGGGGGGCCGCCCGGCCAACCCAACTGGCGGTTAGAAGGCGACCGGCTACGTTTGCCCGCGGCATCTCCGTCATCGATTCCCGCTGTTCAGGAGGGCTTCGGCGTGCGTGCGCTTGACGGCGGCAACAAAGTCGCACTGCATGCGTCGCTCGTCGCGCTGACCAATGATCTTGAGAGGAGCGGCGTCTACAAGGCTTGCTGTCACGCAGACGAACCGATGTGGCCCGCCGTCTCGGCCGATGGCGACCGATTGGCGGAGTTGCTTGCGCGCAATGTGGCTGCGAGTGATATCTACGGATGGCGCTTGCTGGAGGCGCTGGGTGGATGCGTCACAGTATGGGTCGCAAGCGACGATGACCGCTTCGGCATTGAGACCTGGGAACACACTCTGTCGGCGCATGCGGCGTCGGTGCTCGCTGTGACGTTCTCTCACCTGCAGCCCGGTGAGCGCCCCGACAAGCAGTCGCTGACACTGTACGGGGTGCGCGTGTTTGCGCGCACTATGCTGGATGAATTGCTCGCCATTGCGGTGTCGCAGGACGTCGCGCAATGCCTGACCGAGGCAGCAAGCCAGCTTGCCGCAGCTTTACGGCTGGTCGCACCGCCTGCCAAGTCCGGTGTGCTGAGCTCAGCGGAAATTCCGCATGCGTGGATTGAGTATGTCGAAGCCCTCGTGGAGCGGATTGACGGCTTGGTCACCCGCTCGGACAAAGACCATCCACCGTGTCTTCTCGCGCGCATGTGGGAGCTGGCGAAGGTTCCGGCGACGCAACACAATGCGCAACGGGGCGAACACTCCAACGCTGCCGCAGAGCAGGGTCCGAAGGCGCAGTTCCCGTCTGTGCTGCCTGTGCTGGGCGGCCAGGTGCACGTCTTCCATAACATGGAGAACGGCTATGCGCGCGAGCTCGAGGTGGCAGTGGAAGTGGTGCGTCGCTATGACATCGTGGCGCCACGCGCAGTGCGCACCATGCCAGCCAGTTATGTGCACGAGGTGCCGGTCTTCCGCACTCAGGCGCTGGAAGCGGAGCGCTGGGCGATGACGCCTGATCCAGACACGGGAGCGCTGACCGCGCTGGTGGCCGTCCACTCGGCCCAGCGGCTGGCGCTGTACCGAAGTGACCTGGCAGCCCGGGTGCAGTTCATTGAGCAGAAGGTGCGCTTGCAGCGCGCCGTGGCGGCGCCGGCCAGTGGCGGGTGGGAAGCGGTGATGGGCGCGGTCGCCGCAGACTTCAATGTTGACGCTTACCGCGGATCCTGGGCGGCCGGTGAGGAGCAAAGTGTGCCCCCAATGTCGGACTGGACGCTGGTCGACGACGCAACCCCTGCAATCATCAACCACGGCTACGACGCGTACCGTTACCCGGATCTTCCGCCCTTCTACGCGTATGGCGTGCAAGTTGTGACGCAAGCGGGCGTGCGGCACTCGGCCGAAACCGGCGCGCTCGAAACGGTCCCTGCGATGGTCGAGGCCATGTTCACTGAGCGCGCAGGCCTGTCTTATCCGACCCCGCAGCTGCGCTGGCTGCTGGCGGATGATGGTGAGACCTTGCTCTTTGAATTCGCGCTGGTGCGTGGCGCGGACGCCCTCCGGCCGCAGGTACGGGCGCACTGGATCGCGCGCGACCAAGTGTGGCAGGTGCGTGCCACCGGGGAGGGGACGGACCTGGAAGTGCCCGTGCTGCAGCTTCCGGACGTGCGCGCGCAATACAGGCTTGTTGTCGCCGGCGGGGCGCTTGACGGGCCGCCGCTTCGTGTTGAACTCGTGCAATTGGGGCACCGGGACGCGGGGGTTGCTGCGCGTGTGCTCGTCGGTCCGGACGACGGCACACAGCAAGTGGAGGCCAAGCTGGTTCAACTCACCGAAGAGGAACACCGGGGCCGAATCGGGATCGCGGGCGCGCTCAGTCTGGCCCCCGTGGAACTGGGCTGGTTGCGTACGGCGCTGGGCCGGGATACCGCCGAATGGACCTTGAGCATAGAGGTGCAACGTGACGGTGTGCAATACCGCAGCGAAGGGGAAATCCCATGACCACTACCTTGTCGGTCCGCACCAACGATGTGACCGGTTTCTGTCCGCTGACCTATAACAAGTGGGGGCAAAATACCAATTGCGGCTATCTGTTCGCCGCGCGCCATGAGTTGCAGGCTCTCCTAGAGGACGGCGACTTTCAGAACCTAACCAGTGCAGACGGCAGCGCCACGCTGGTACGCGTCTCGCTTAACGCCCGTGAGTGCCGACTGACGCTGTATGCACCCGACTTCAGCAACGGGGTGTTATGGCCGCACGAACGCCCGGTGGTGGAAACGACCGTCAAGGTGAAGGTGTCGGGCGATGCTGTGCTGCGCCGCACCAGTACCAGTCCACTGCGCTACCAGGTTGTGGTCGGCATTTTGCGGTGCGCCTTTGCGCCAATGTTCGAGGCCTTGCGCGCGGCGCATGGCGGCGCATCGGCGCTGGTCGCTTTCTGGCCCAGCTTGCCGCACACCGGCCAGGATTTGGACTACTGGTTCACCCCGCTCGGACTGGCCTTGGAGGGTGCGCTCGAGTGGCGGGCCCCGGACCGACGCGACGTGCTGCTGCTGCCCCGTCATCAGCCAGATGCGGCCGATGGCGACGCCGCTTGGAAGACGATACCGGACAGCGAGAGGACGGGCACGCACGCGTGGAATCGACTCGTGCCAGCGTCGGCGCGCGCCAAGCCCAATCTCGAGGCATTGGTGGAGGGCTTGCGCGCCGATGCACCCGATCCGGAGGCGTGGCCAGGCACGGAGCCGCGCTGGGCCATGCTCCGCTGGCGCCTCATGACGCCGGATTGCCAGCCGTTCATCGATCAATGCTTCCAGCACGCGGCGACCGGGGTGCGTTTGGAGCGCATGGCAGCCGCGTCAGGTGCCGTGCAGCCGGTGTGCGCGGAGCTGGTGTGTCAGCTGTGGGTCTCTGGTGACGGTGCGGCTTTGAAGCTTGAACATGGTGGCTTGGTGTGTGATGTAACGGGCACGGCGATGACCGCGCAATTCGTCTGGGACGCTCGTGAGCGCAATTCGGTAATGACCGCGCGCACTGCCCGCTCCGCATTGTGGCTGTCCGGCGCAGTGCCGGCGCCCTCGGCAGCGCAGTTCGACATAGTGCGCCTGACGCTGCGCACAGCCGGCAAGTCAGATTTGCAGACACCCAATCTGTCATTGAAATGGGCGCATGACCAGCAGCCCGTGCACACGCAGCTGACCTTGGCGGCCACGGGCATGCTGTGTGGTGATGCTCTAGCAGGTGCTGCTGGCATCGATCCACCCGCAATGGGCGGGTCACCCAACGTCAATACGCCAGCAGAGGTTCAGCCCGTCTGGCTGATGCTCGAAGAAGGCTGCCTGCAGCTCGAAGCCGAGGCGCTACCGTTGGACCGGAATGAAGCGCGTCCTGCGCAGGCGCTGCTGGCCGCCGCGGCCGACAGTAGCAAGGTCTTTCGTGGCGGCTTGCCGCTGGAAGCATTAGGTGGCCCGGCCGGACTGACGGCGTGGGTGTCAGGCGGCGCCAACCAAGCCGAGCCGCATGTGGTTCTGCGCATCGACCGCCACGAGGTCCAACTGTATCTCTATGACGCCATCTTGGTCTGGCGCACACCGGGCTGGTGGGTTTGCGCCGGTGGCGCGCGCCAGAACGCATTGACTCTGCCATCGCTGGGGAGGCCGTTCATCGATGCTCTGGCTTCGGCCCCTGCCAGCCGTGCCGATGCCGACAGCAAGCTCGCCCTGGCGTTGGCTTCGATGATCTTCCCAGCCCTCTGGGTAGGCCGTGCCGGGGTGGCCGCGCCAGGCGGATGGTCGCTGGATATCCGTCATGGGAGTAAGCCCGAGTTCGTGCTGCCTGCAACGGCAGTACGCTCTACCGTGCTGTGGTCGGCTTTTCAGGACGCTTATCTTGTGCAGACCATACCCGCTGGCGGCCAGGCGTTGGGGGGGCCGCTGCTCGATCCAGCCCGTGCGCTGGTGCCGCTCGTGCACGCCACCGGAGAACCCTTGCAGCTAGTGTTGGGCACGTCCGGCCTGCCACGGCTGGCCGCCCCGCGCTACCCATTACCGACGCATTTGGCCAACGGCTGGAAGCCGCTGGCTGGCGAATTTTTTCATCCCAATGTGACCGGGCTAACCCTAGACCCCGTCGAATCGCGCTACACCTACCGACATGCCCCGCCGATACTGGCCGATGGCTACCTGCGTGCCATGCTCGACGGAACGCTCGGCAGCACACTCGCTTCGCAGTCGCTTGCTGCGGTGCGGCCCGTGGACGATCTCGCCATCGACGCAATCGCCGTGAAGATAGAGAGCAGCACCGTATACCAAGTGCGCGGCTGGCTGGCCGCGCCGCAAACGGTGACCGTTTCTAAATTGGAGCTGGCGCTCGGGGGCGCCGACCCGCATCTGTCCATGCAGGCCACCGGCGGCGCGGACGACGGCGAGCAACTGCCGCTGCGCATCGGCAGCCGCGATGATGGGTTCAGCGGGCCGGTCGCGGTGGTGACGGGCAGCGCGGGCAACAGGTCTTATCTGACGCGCGTCATGGGAACCGGCAAGCTGCTGCGCAACTTCGGCCAGTCACTCTGGATCGATGACGCATGCCGCACGTTTCGCGATGGCGTCGGCAGGAACTGGACGCCGTTTGCCGATGGTGTGCGCACGATCACGAGTATCGGGGAAGGGCCATCCGACCCCCGGCGCTTGTTGACCCAGCAACGCCTCTGCACGGTCGACGGTGGCGCTCTCGGCGTCATTGAACTGATCCTTTGCCTGGCCGACCTTGATCCAGCTGCCCCGGAATGGAGCGGGAGTTGGGACCTAAGTGGTCCGCTACAAAACCATGCGGGCAGCACGCCGATGTGGGGGCCTTTCGTGCTGCTGGCTGATGAATTGCTGTCCATCAGCACCAGTGCGGCTGCAGTGAAGGTGCGGTTGGGCGCACCGGCCGGCGATCGGTTCCTGCCGCCGATTGACGCCTCCGGTGCGATATTGCTGGATTGGCAGATAGGCATTCACGGATGGGGCTTGGCGCTCGGCGCAAATCCCTTGTTCGAATGGCGCATGGAAAAGGTGCCAAGCGCAGATCCCAGCGTAGCAAGCGTCAGCGGCACGCTTGTGGCTGACGGACCGCGAATGGTCGTGAAGGTCAACCGCATCAGCTTGCACACCAGCCTCGGCGAAGTGGTGCTGCCGTGCAAAGAGGTCGAGCTGAATTATTACTTTGAAGATGGCGTCTGCAAGGCCCTCGCCGCTAAGATCGAGGTCGAAGCCTCGACAGGGCTGGAGGCGCATTTCATTCTGCACTACCGTTTCTGCGCCAACGCGCAGCAGAGCGCGGGCTGGCGCATCGTAGCCTCGCCAAGCGGCGAGCCAAGCTTGAGTTGGAAGAGTGGACCGGCAGGAGAGTTGGTGCTCGAACTTGGCGTCGGCAAGGCGGGCGCGATCAGTTTCACCGATGTGAGCGGGCGTGCTCTGGAACTGGAGCAGGCACAAGCTGGCGCGCAGCGCTGGCTTGTGCTGGGGAAGTGTACTGGTGGCAAGCAGATGGCAGGCTGTCTTGAATGCCGAAACGGTGACCCCGACCAAGCGACTCAACTCAGACTGGCATATAGCTGGACCGACCTGCTTGCAAAGCCTGAGGCCTGTTTCGGGTCACTGGACGAGGTCAGTCGGATACGTGTCAACGGCCTTGCCGACTGGTGCAGCAGGCATTGGGAAGGGGCTCCGGCGACGGTGACGCGCACATTGAGCGGCCACCTGGTGCTTGACAACGATTACGAGTTCGAGTTCCAGCAACGAGCGGCTGCTCCGATGACGATGCGCGACTGCGTGCACTGCTTCTTCGACGGGGTGCCGCTGGACGCCGACGGGAGCGTTGCAGGCGACGTGCTGCACGCGATGGTGGAACATCGCTTGCACATCGGCACCGCAGCAACTCCCGTTTTCTCGTTTCAGGTCCCGCAGGCGATCCGTCTAGTGAAGTTTCACGATGGCAAGGTGGGTATGGTTGCCAACGACGTGATTCTGTTGCGCCTGACTGACGCTGAAGCTGATGCGCCGCAAGTTGTGCCCCAGGTCCTGTATGAGTGCGACGAGGCACTAAGCGCTTGTCATGGTGCCGCGAGCGGCAACGGGCATGTCCGCGGACTGTTGCTGCGCTTGCCGCTGCGCACGGGGCAGGGGCGCTCGGTGCTGAGGGTGCCACTGCCGCAATTGCCGAAGTTGGAGTGGTTTCCGTTGATCTCGCCACCAGTGGACGAGTCTTGTGCGCCGGCCAGTCGCTGGCAGGAACGCCGGGCACTGGCGCACGCTCTCAATGCCCATACCATCGCACGGTTATGCGAATCTCAAACTGCGGCAGAATTCGCTACGGGCGTGGGCTTGCCGGGGGATGGCGAAACGCTGCCGGAATGGAGCGCGGTCGCTCAGGCGGTGGGTTGGCTGGACAGCGGCCTGCTGAGCGCAGGTGTGGGCGTGCTCGCGACGCCATATTACGTCGGAGTGTTGAAGAGAGGGGTTTATCCAGTTATGGAGAGTGCCATTCCAGCCACACTGTATGTGCCCGATGCGGCAGTGCAAGGCGGCCTGCGGGAAGTGGCGCACGCCTTGGTCACCGATGCCGCAATCAATGGCAAAGACGGCGCCCCGGATGCCGAACGCACAGCGCTGCTGACATGGGGTACCCGCGAACTGCTGCGCCGCTCGTTGCGCTCGAGCGCGCTGGTGATGGCACATGGCCGACCAACGCTGAGCGGTCCGGTGCCCCGCAGTTTTGTCGTGACTGCGGTCGACGATGAAGCATCGGCGCCGCCACTGCTGTCAGGCGCCCACCAACCACGCTACTCCGCGCTGATCGAACTGATGAGGCCAGCGGAGGCGCCTGCAATGGCGTCGCAGGTGCTGACCGCGCGCACTGACCAAGATGGTGTGTTGGAAGTTGTTGACGCTCAGCCGCTGATAGCGGAAGGCGAGCCGGCGCTTCGCTTCCGCCTCGCGCTGAACCATATCGTCGACAACGCGGGCCGCTTGGCGCCCCTCTCGTCTATCGGTGCGGCACTGTCGAAACGGCAGCGAATCATGTTTGCGGAATCGGTGCAGTCGGACGCGCGCCTTCGCAGGGTGCTGCCACTGGTTTCGCCGCTAGCCGGCGCCTCGGCGCAAATTGTCAGTCCGGCGCTGGTGGATGTCTGCGCCGCGGTACTCCGTCCTGGCGACATGGTCCTCACGCGCTGGGCCCTGCGCGGCGAGGGCGCGGAGACTGGTCCCGGCGTAGAACTAGGTTTGCGTTCGGCCCGGGCCGGCAATGCCGCGGCTGGCAACGCGGTGGCTTTGGGTATCACTGAGCGCGCCAAGGCCCTTGTAGACGGCGTTGAGTGGGTGCTGCAAGAAGTGACCACGGCGCGTTCGCTGGGTGCCGTTCCCACGCCTCTTGCAGACAAGGGCATCGAGGTGACCGTGGTGACACCACGCGACACGGTTCATCGCCTCATACCGTTTGGAGCTGACCCGCAGGACAACTGGAAATTAGTGCTGGGCGTGGCTGCACAACAGGCCGACGATCCGGACAGCACCGAGGGGACACGCGACTTGTCGCTGCGCCTGCTGGAGCCACTCTTGTGCGGCGCCTTTCCACATGAGGTCGGTGCATTGGTATCCGAAGGGGCTGAGCTGGCATGGGCGGTGGCGGCGGGCGATCAAGGGCGTGGATCGCGAGACTCATTGGATCCTGCCGAAGTGTCTAGCGTGGAAGAGATCGACGCCAGCGCGCGAGCGCGCGACACATGGAACGCGGCTGAACAGATTCGCGCGGTTCGGCTAGGCCCGTGGCAATCGATGATGGACCGGCCTTTGCACGAGGAGGCATCCACCAATCCGGGTCGCTACAGCATGGCTCCTGGCGCTGATTTGGGCCGCCTGCTACAGCTGACTCGCAAGGACCGCAACGCGTCGCGCCACTGGCTGCTTAAGGAGGGCTTGGAGGCTGGTCCCTTATTGGTGCTGCTCATTCGCTCGGGTGGCGAAATGCGTTACATTGTCGCCTTTGCTGTGGATTGGCAAAGAGGCACAGCGCTTGAGCAGCCTGAACGAGTGTTGGCCGTGCACGGCGGTCGGGTGATTGGCTTCGGCGACCTCGCCGGCCCTCAAAGCATTCGTCTTGAGCACGACGCGTTCATGCTCTACAGCACTGCCTACGCGTTGAGCCTGGCACTTCCAAAACAAGAGTCCGCACCCGCGCGCGCGTGGCTATTCAATCGTGACGGCGCGTGCGGCGCTATCACACCGTCAACATCGCCGTAGGATCGACAATGCTTGAGCGGCTATGTCCTGGGCGGTGACCGGCATCGTTGATAGAAGACGTGTCCATAGACGCAGCGTCGAATACGACACTGCTTCGGCTGGCTGTACATCGCTGACGGTGGCTAGCATGGAAAAGCTCACAACGTACTACGGCGATGATGCGAAATACCTTTGCGGGCCGCTGTCCTATGTCATTCGACGAATACTTGAAACCCCGAATAGATACATGCGCACAGGCACCCGGAGCTTTTTGCGAGTCAACATGGGAACCGGATCCTGGTTGATCGTTTTTGGAACGATGGCCCAGTCGCCGGAACATGGATTTGGTAGGACAGGAAGACCGCCGACGGCCAATTGTCGCCCGTTCACTGACGTCCGCTGGGTGATGCTGAGCGCCGTTTCGATGTCGCGATGTTGGAGTCGGCCAACGACAGCGATTCGGCCTCCGCACGGTAGATGCTGACGCTACCAGACAATGTAGTCCCGTCATACCAACCTTGTCTCTCAGTGGCACAACTGCGGCGGCAGTCGCGATTACTCTGGCGGCCTACGCTACACATCTCTCAGTAGGTGGAGCACTCACTCCGTCCCACAGTCGCAAAACTGTGGCGCCAGTCGCAAGTCTGGCGCCCTACGTCAGCGTGCCCTCAAACCCGCGCATTTCCATACTCCGCAAGCCTTTACTTATCAAGCCCTGCTCATCAAAAGAGTAAATTATGGTTGCGCTTGTCGTGTCCGGATCATATGTTTAATCGCAACCGGTGCGCATACTCGCCTGGCGCGACAGAGATCTTCGCAGGGTCAACCAACCGACAGGAGGATTCCATGGCGGAAAGCGAAGATTCAAAGGTTAATAACAAGGATTCCAAAAAAGAGAAAAAAACCCTATGGCAATTTCTCAAAAAGAATTCGTGCGGCATAGTCGCAATCGTCGTGATCTTGGCCTTTGTCGTCCTGGGGCTGATCGGGAACAAGACCTCCCTCAACCTTTACAAGATAAGTCTGACCTCCGAACCAACGCAGACCGTGCCTGCGATCTGTCGATCACTTTTCGGCGAGGTAACCCAGATTCGAACGGTCATGGCCGAGCAGAGTTCGACTCTTTCGCAAATGCGGCTCGACGCAACAGCTTACGCAAACAAGTATGACAATCCCGCCGACGCAGCATCATTCGGGAATTCGAAAGACAAGGGACCTGGCTATCTGAACTGGCAAGAGCGCCGAGCCGATGCAGATGCTCAGCAGAAAAATTTCGATAACACTGTCGCTCAATTAACCGGCGTCATCGCCCAGGTGGAGCAAAAATGCGACTTCAACAAGTGACAACTGAGTTGTCGTCAAGCTTTTCACACGCCTCGTGGCGCACTCACCACAAGTGACTGTTTGGCGAGCGGTACGGCCATCTCAATGTCCGATTCGCGGACCGGACGAATGTCCCTTCATGGCCCGAGCTGAGCCGCTTCCATCCTGACAGTCGCACGAATTCGCGACGCATGGCGAGTGACCAGATACTGACGCGCTGCAAGACGGCATAATCCGGCGCGCTTCAGCTGATTGAGAGTTGCGATTGACACGAAGCTCGCCGCGCGGAGGTTTTCGTGTATTTTCGCTGAGCGCAAGCCCGGATTGGCGCGGACGGGTGAATTGCAGCCGGGTGTAACGTGGATTGTCTTTGAAGAGTTCCCATAACAGCCAGTACAGCTTTTGGCGTGATGGTGTAGCCCAACGAGAGTGTTTCTTGACCGGCTAAAGGGCGTGACCTACCGTCCATTGGCGACGTCGTGGTTTCCTCGCCTAGAAAATCCGTTCGCTGCACCCGCCTAGCCATCCCATGCAAAGGAGGTGTCACCATGCCGACAAGACCGAGTCCGATCTTCGGGACAGGATGAGGACCGCCAGTATTCCTCTCCGAAGGTCTTACGGTTACCGCTGCTGCGACGTTGGACACCAACGATAGTTTCCAAACCATTCCATTCTATATGTGCGCATCAGGGACGAAACCGGCGCCGGCATACCCGACCGCCCTTCGGCGGAGAATTTTGACGTGCAATTCATCAACTCCTCTGGTGGCTCTGCAGGCACCCTGACAGTAAACAACGTGGACTTTCCAGACGGAAGCATTAAAGCCTATGCCGGGACATCTAGGCTCGTCGTCGATACGCCGCAACCAAATCCATTCGCCTTTAGCCAATACGTTCTTGTGGTGACCGTTGTGGATGACAAGCTACCAGGTAACGCCGTGCTCGGACAAGCAACGTGTTCGCTAGCCGTGCCCCCGACGAAATAAACTGACGCGAGTGAGGCCGGACTCGCTACTCAAATCTACGGTTGGTGTCGCTCGGACTGACCGTTTCGGCCAATGACGCAACGTTCACCGTCGGCGAATTGAATGGCCACGTGCAAAGGGGATACGACGTCTGAACGTCCGGAAAACGGTGCGTGCGAATGACGCTTCACGGCCGATACTGTTTGCAAGGACTTCCTCCGAAAGTCAAGATCGGCGTGAGATTGGTTGGCGCCGGCAAATGCACGACGCCAACGTGCTGGTGGTCCAGTTGGTTGGGCAGCCATAACACATCTCCTTTCTCAGCTGAGGCTCGCGCTCCGAAGCAATACCAGGAACAGACTGCCTCTTTGCAAACGGCCTTGTTGCCCGAGATGTATCGGGCGGGCCACGATATGAGCCGCACGGGAGAACCCTTCTATGAGAAGGAAGTTGTCAAGGCCTTTCACATACTGCGTCACGAACTATCGGCCCAGTCCATCTCGGTCTCCGCGCGGACGCCACGTAGCCGGGTCAAGGGCAGGCGAAGCCTGGCGCAGCGCACCCTTGACGCTGCGAAGAGGCGATATGCTGGCCTATGTTGGCGAGCGTGAGTTATAGCGCTCGCCAACATACGAGCGCATTCTGCGGAGGTCCACCGCCGTCAACCATTGCTGCAATCCGATCCAGGTCCCTGGTATGAAGCCGGTCATCGCGCGCGTAAGACTCCAACGTCTCACTACCTTCTATCCGCTGGCGCCTGGCCAGCCTCATCCTGTATGCGCGTTACGCTGGAATTTTTCCAGGAGCATGACCCATCTATAAAATCGGCTATGTTGGTAACCTAGGGTTCTCACGGGCATGGTCACTTCAAACCGCCAATGCTTCGAGTTTCGGAACCTTGCATGATCGCGTTGTTGTAATATCTTGCTCGCTCTGACTGACTTAAGCTGTGCGCCTTCGGGTACTAACCCGTCCTTCAGATAGCGCCACACCGCAACTGCGAGGCGCCGCGCCACCGCGACGATTGCAATGCGCCGCGCTCGGCGATTTGGTCCGGTGCCCTGCGTGCGCTGGTTGAACCAATGTGTCAGCGCACTGCCGGGTTGGTAGCGCAGCCAGGACCACGCCATCTCGATGAGCAGGGCACGCACCCGTCGGTTGCCTTGCTTGCTGATGCCCTGGTCCACCTGGCTCTCTTCGCTGTCGAAGGGCTGCGGCACCAGCCCTACACACGCGCCCACCTGGCGCCGGTTGTGGAACTCCCGCCAGAACAGTTCGAGTGCGAGGCGCGACGCGCCGATCGGCCCGATCGCCTTCAGCCGCTGTAACCGATCGATCCGCTCACGTGCGGGAGCAGGCAGGCTTGCATGCCGCGTCTTCTCCAGCGCCGCGAGTTGCTGCTGGGCTAACGCCAGCCGTTCGCACTCGCGCAGCAGTCGCTCACGCAGCTCGCGCAGCAGCGCGGAGCCGTCGTGACACCGCACCTCATCACGAGTGAGCCGACCGGCGAAGGCCTTGTGATCGACCTCGTCCCAGCAACCGAGCGTGGCCAGAAGTTTGCGCATGCGGTCGCGGTGCTGCAGCACTTCCTTCTGCAGTTGCCCGCGATCGCGCATCAGCTGACGCGACGCTTCGTCCTGCGGCGACGGCACGTGAACCACGTGCATCCGGTCACGCTCGCCGCGCAGCCACGCACGCAGGTTGATCACCAGCTTGATGGCATCGAGCCGGTCGGTCTTCGCGCGCCGCTTGTGGCGTTCGACCGGAATGCTGGCCGAATCGACGACGTAGCACTCGAGGTGTCGCGCCTGCAGCGCGCGAGAGATCCAGAACGCGTCCTGGCCGGCCTCGTAGATCACGACACCGCGCACACCCTCCGGCAACGACCACTTCCCCTTTTGCGCCTCGATCAGGCTCAGCACGGCCTGCAGGCGCGCTGCGGCATGCGGTTGGGCCACCGTGTGCACCGCCGGCTTCTTGCGCCGGCCGTCGTGAAGCGCGACCTTCCACTTTACCGAAGCCAGCTCGAGTGACACCGCCAGCACCAATTCCTCACGAGCCGTCGTGAATGTCTGATCCGTGCGCATGATGCTCTCCTTGTAGCAGGGTTCGATCGACTGATTTTATCGATCAGCGTCGGCAGATTTCCTGATGCATAGGATCTATTTGAAAACCGGCGAACAGGCATGAGCTACCAGGCCCCCATGCGGTGCTGACTCGCCAACAGGATCACAGAATCGTCGGGTTCTTCTCCCGTTCGGTCCGACCTCGTCTTGTTATCGCGTCGAGCAGTAGTTGAGTTTCAGGCTAACCGGGTCATGCTGTGGCGGATGGGAACGGCGGATGCATCGGATGGCGTTGCCACACATCGGCGTCATAATGTTCGTCCTTCGCGAGCATCGCCCACAATATCCGGACATGCTTGTTGGCAATCGCAATCAACGTCTTGTGATAGCCCTTGCGTTCGTGGAGCTGTCTGATCCACCGTTGTAGCCCGCTTGCGTGCGTGGGGTCCGCACGCAACGCCGACTGCAACGTACTTCAGGCGCCCTGAAAAAGCAGCGTGCGCAGATAGACGTTGCCGCGCAGGCTGATATGTCCCAGCCTGGTCTTGCCACCTGAGCTGTGCTGCTGTGGTGTCAGGCCGAGCCATGCGCCGAACTGCCACCCATTCCTGAAGGCCTTCACATCGGGCACCGTGGCGGCCAGCGCACTCGATGTTACCGGACCGACGCCAAGCAGTTCGCCGGCGCGTTTGGCGACATCGCTGTTTCTGGCGTGAGTGGCGATCTGCTGGTCGCAGCGAGCAAGCCTCAGGTTCAGCGCGACCAGTTATTCGCGCACCTCAAGCAACATGGCACGCACCGGGTCAGGCATTCTGGCGTCTTCGATCAGCGTAGGCAACGCGCCCAGATAGCGATCGGCTGAACGTGCAATCACCACCCCAATTCAGCCAGCAGTCCGCGCGTGCGATTAAGCAGCGAGGTACGTTCCTCCAAGGGTAAGAAGACCCCTGAAAACCTCATGAAATAGACGACCAGCGACTTTTTCAACACGGCGCGATGGCGTCAGAGCCGAGGATGCTCATCAACGTCTTCGCGTTGCGCCGCCCCTGATCCTCGAAATTGTTGTTCTGTACACCGACAACCGTTACCCGCGACAGCGAGGGGCCGCGAACGACCCCCTTACCGCCGTTCAGCGGCTACCGGCTCGAGCGTCTCCTCTCCATGCACAAGAGCCGGACGGTTTCCGATCGAAAAATTCTTCCGCGCCGCCTGCGATTCGCTGCGCTACAAGCAGGGGCGAAAAGTCAGGCTGCAGTGACTTAAAAGTCACTGGAAGTCATATCCCCAGTAAGACGGATTTATCCCAAAGGGACAGAAAACCGCTCCCAACCGGAACCGACAAGCGTGACTTCGGCTCATGAGTATCAATTTCAACGGCTTGGCGGGCGGGAGGCGCTATGGGTCAGCGAACAGACGTTCTAACGAGGCCTGATTTGCCTTTTCCGTGCTGCTCTTATAAAGCACTTCTTCGATGCGATCTTTCACGAACTGCACAGGCATACGCGGCAGAAGGCGCTGCAAGCTCGCAAACGCGCCGAGTTCGGTGAGCGCCTCCACGCCAAACTCCAAGTCATCACCGTTCTGCAAGTCAACCAGGATGCGTTCAATCTCCTCGGGCCGCCCCAGATCGAAGAGAATTCTTATCACGCGTTTGCATCGTTTCTGGTCGGCGGAGAATTTTCTCAGCACGTCCAGGCCGAGCTCGTGATCGCCAAGTTGTACCAAGGCGGCCGCGATCTCAACTCTCTGAGCATGTGGCATGTCGACGTTGCGCACGGATTCCGACAGCCTCTCATGCGCCTTAGCGGCATCTCCGGTCATGGCAAGCGAGATCGCGGCTCTTGCCTTGTGCCAATCGTCCACGCTTGCATCCGACATGAGGTCGGTTAATGGACCGCGTTCGCCGGCTCTCGCCATGTACTCCGCGACTTCGACTCGCTTTTCGGACGACAGCGAGGTGTCTCTCGCAAGATCGCTAAGTGTTCCGCGAACGTCTTCGACGTATCCCACTGAAGCTAGTGCGGACGCCGCCGCAAAGCGGATCTCAATCGGACTTAAAGCATCGTCAGCGATCCCGCAAAGGAACCTTCTCGCCAACGAAATGACTTGCGTCCTTTTTACCAGCGCACCGAAGATTTCGGCGACATGGTTCGACGCACCACAGACTTCCCTCGCGCGATCCGCTATGTCGTTGCGCGTTAGCAAATTGGCGCAAAGGTGAGCACCAAGATCGGCTATCTCGCGCGCTTCGGTGCGACCGTCGACTGCTGTCTTCCATAGATCGGTAGCCCTCGCAAGATAGTGTCTCTCCGCCGAGCGCTCGAATTGGATGATGTATGCCGTTACACGCAGCAACGGATCAATCTTGCTTGCTCGCAAAACGCGGATCGCCTCCGCACCGTCGTTCAAATCGCAAAGCGCGACCAGCGCCTTTCGCCGGGCGTTCAGCGGGCAGCCCCGATCGCGCACGACGGCGGACAACAGTGATACGGAAGACGAGGGGTCGCCTTTCAGCGCAAGTAAACGAAAGGAGTCCGCGCGCATCCAGACATGTCTCGCATGTGTTGCGAATGCCTCCAACTCGTCCGCCGACATAAATTCAAAGGCAAGATTCAGAAGCCTGCCGAGGGATCGGGGGCAGTTGGATGCTCCTTCGGCGAGCAGCTCGAGGAACTGTTTGCGGCATTCTTTTTCTTTGACCAATTGTCGAAGGACCGGGACTGGGTCGGGTGTTCGAAAGGTCATAAGAGACTGCACACAGGGATTCCAGCGGCTGAAAGTTTCGATCAATCGCGCGACAAGCTCGCTGCGCTGTTCGGGCTCAACCTGTACGCCCTCCGCGATGGCACATGCTACGAAGTCCGTGCCCAGGCGGCTAAGGCTCATCAGACGGTCGAAAAAAAACATGACCGAGGAACGAGCTTTTTTTTCGCTACTCCAGATGCTTAGGCTCGAGAGGACAACTTCGCGCCAGCGAGCGTCGCCCCACTGGTTGAGGACGTTCTGAGCGACTTCCGACTCGATGGGGTGTTGTCTCACGAGAAGCTCTGCGCACAGGAACTCCCGGATCGTATTGTGTGTGAATTGCAATGAATCGGGAGTTAGGCGCACTAGGCCGGACTGGAGCAGCGCCTCGGGAAGCAAGGAATTGATAATCCTTCGCTTCTCGAACCCGTCGCAAAGAGATGCCGCGAACCATCCCCTGGCGACACAGATGTCGAATAGCTTCCGCATTCCGATTGTGCGGTCGTTTCCCTGGAACTGCTGGTGCATGGCCAGTTCCCGCAGCAACTCCCTGCGACCCCTTTGCAAGGTGAGCGCGGCTCTCTCTCCCTCGCTACCGAACAGTTCGGCCCAGGCGGAGGAGACGTTATTCAGGCCAGTCCGCATGCGCGCAGCGTCCAGCGTTCCTTCGATGAAGCGGTCGTATAGCTCCACTCGAGTGCAATATCCATTTACTTGCCCGCCAAGATACGACAAGAGCGCCATCGTGAGCAGAACCGGGGTCTCAAGTATGCCTTTGAGCGCGGATTCGTCGATCATTCGGAGAAAACCAGCCGACGTACTGGGTGCACGATCAAAAAAGGCGAACCATCGGTCGACGAGGTTCAACGCCTGAGTGCGATCGAACGGAACGAGCGTGAAACGAGAGAACTGTTCCTCCCCGAGGCTGGTGTGCAGGTCAACGATGGGTCGCGAACTGACAAGAAGATGCTTGGCTTCTGCTTGGTCATTGGCCTCCAGCATAATCTGGTCAATGAGAAGCCGGCGCTGATCGGACCGCACGATTTCATCGAGACCATCGATTATCAGCAGCCACGATGCACCTTCCGGAAGCGCCTGGCGGAAAAAATCGCGCTCCATCGACATGCCGATATCGATCGCCACAGCGTCCCGTATGCGGTCTTCGAGGCTGCCACCTCGATTCGCTACAACCAAGCTCTGCGCGCTTACATAAACCGGCAGAAAGCGATGCTGCATCTGCACGACCCAGTCGCTTGCCAATTGAATACAAACGTGACGCAGCATCGAGGTTTTCCCCGAACCAGCGTCTCCCTGCACTAGTATGTTGCGATGGTGTTGCAAGCTAGATTCGATGCTGGTGTTCTCGGAATCGCATACCACGGTGCCGCGCGGCGCCCGTGACGGCGTCATCTCCCGACGGAATGGCTGGCGAACGTAAATCGTTTCGAGCGGCGGAAAAGATGAGCGGGGGGTGTCGAAAGCGAACATCCCTTGATAGGCAATTTCGTCCCACTTTCTAATGACCCGCCTGCAATACCCGTCGAACGTGCTCGCAGACTGCTGCTTGCGCGATCGGTTGCCTGCGTCGATGAGCCCAGCAAGCGTCGGAAGGCTTCGCGCGGCGGCGTCTAGTCTGGAAGCGAGCAACACGTGCTCCCCTGGCATCCGCACAGGAAACTCCCTAAGGATGGCGATGGCCGCGCCGTTGACAAGCACCGGTGCGCCAGACATTCCCCTCAGATGTTCCGCCGCCGCCTGTCTTGTGACCAGTTGAATGGCGGGCGCGCCGTCTTCGGTCCATCCGGCCAGACTAATGATCTGTTCTCTAAGCCATAAGCCTCTCGGATGGCCATCAGCCGGACCATACGCTGTCCAGTCTTGCCCAGCGCGGACTTCGGTGCTCGCCGCGATGGGGATGGGATGAACGTCGGCGAGAAGGCCCTCTTGGGCAATTGAGAGGACGGCGACATCATGGAAGTAGTCAATGTTGGTCGCGTTCAATGATCCACTCACCGGGGTATCGAAAAACAGCAACTTGAAAGTCATCGCCTTCGGTTTTCGCGCGGCGAGGTCCGCTACCACGTGCGCGGCGGTAATAGCGAACCCGGGAGCGCCGAGCCACGCCGTTCCGCAGAAGCCATCGCGGTCAAATACAGACGCTGTGGCTCGTTTAATGGCTTCGTCGTCGAACATACGAATGCACCGGTCCGCAGATTAGTCATATACGGGCTCGCGTTCGCTGCCCGCGCCGCCGAATCGTCGCACTTCCGCCTCCTGAACACGTGCGTCCACGATCTTGACTTCCACGTACGTGGGGCACTTCGTGACATAGGAAGAATAGTCGTTCGTTCGCAGCGATTCCACAAACTGTTCGAGGGGACTTCTCCAGTCCTCTTCGTCGAAAATTGCAGGTGGAATGCGAATGATGTCTGCCCAGGTGCCGCTATTCAGATAAACCGGGAACGACTTGCCGCCATCAAGTCGAATCTTCTTCGGCAGATGCGTGTGGCCGAATATCACGGTCGAGAATCGTCCCGATCGAGTGAGCGCCGTCGCCGCAGACAGGTAGTCATCGGCCTCTCGACCGAGATCGAACGCATGGCTACTCATTGCGCACGTCAAAACGCGGCGCAGAAGTTGTAGCCGATTCGTCGGAACGGCCCTGACGCGCGGTCCTATTCTGGCTGTCGCCTTGAAGATGTCAGAGATCCACGCATCGAGCCGGGCTCCCGCGCGAGTGGCAATTAGACTTCTGTTGCGGCCGCCGGATGACATGTTGCCCGTGACGGTGGTGGCAGGGAGGAGCTCCGCGGCGTGCTGCGCTCCCAGTTGCTCGATCAGCACCGAGTCGAGCGTCCTCAACTCGGATTCGGGCGGGCGCCGATCTCCACCCGCCGAGCTAAGGTGACCCGTTCGCCTGGTGGTCAGGTTATCGTCACTCACGCCGCCAGCGGCGACGCCCTTCGCGACTTGCGACAGAACTAGAATGTGCTCGAGGACAAGCTTGATTTCCGGCTCTAGAAAAAGCAGCAGAGGAATAACGGCTTCCGTTTCCGGCTTAAGCAAATCGACAAACCGGTATTTGGACTTGAGACGATTGATGACATGGATGACAAGCAGTGTTCCGGGCGGCGGTTGGAAATATCGGTCGGAGCGTTCGAGCTTGCCGCCGAGTCCTCTGGACGCCATCGAGCGCTCCTGCCGGAGCTGGCTGTGATCGATCTGATTGAAGCGGTCGTAGCGATTTCCGTGCTCAACGAGCAAGTTACCGTTGATGTAGGCCTCGCCATCGTAGATGAATTCAAGCCTCGCTTGATCGTTCGGATCGAGCAGATGCCGCAATCTCGTTCTGACGGCAGGTAGCGCAAGCTCGACGTCGTGATTGCCGAGTAGCAAGACGAGTCGGTGACCGGCGTAAACAAGACGCTGTAATGCTTCAAACGGTCCATCACCGTGCGCACCTCGGGATCTCAGCACGATCTGGTTCAATTTGGCGATTGCCCGTTCTTCGCTGTCGGTCCAGCTTTGCGCGTAGCTTTTCGCCCCTTCGATTTCATCGTCCGCTAAAAAATCGACGATGTCGCCCGCGATAATCATCGTGGTGCGCTCGGTGT
Source organism: Paraburkholderia kirstenboschensis (assembly GCF_904848585.1). Taxonomy (GTDB): domain Bacteria; phylum Pseudomonadota; class Gammaproteobacteria; order Burkholderiales; family Burkholderiaceae; genus Paraburkholderia; species Paraburkholderia kirstenboschensis. Next base: position 406,833 of record NZ_CAJHCR010000004.1, on the reverse strand, counting down.
CCGAGGCGGAGCATCTCACCCAATCGATGAAGTCGCGCAGCTCATCGTAACTGGCGCAAAGGCTCGTTCCAAGCGTCGCCTCGCCGTCAGGCGAGCGCTGCGACGGTCGGCCGCCGAGATGGAGGTCTGAGATGACGAACAGCCGTTCGGTACTTAGGGACTGGACGGGCATCTAAATATCCTCGCGGAGCGAAACTTGTCCAAGGGGAATGCTTTGTTGGTCCCCGCTTGGTCGAGCGTCCGTTCTTCGCTGAGCGTACATGTTGCTGGAGCAAAACAATCGTGATGCACAGCAATGCGTTCACAACGCATGCACTGACGACTTTAGCGTACCGAGGAAGCGCTCCCTACACATCATCACTTTCTACCCGAAGCGATCTCTTGCGGATATGTGACTATCGAACGGCCACAACGCCTTATCCCATGCTGCGTCTCGTCATCGCCATGCGGCGCAGCGCACCCAGCCGACAGGCCGCATTCGTTTTTCGTCCCAGATCCGTCTTTCAGTATAGTGTCGGCAATAGCCGGAGGGACTACCGTAATTGGTCTGCTGATCATTCTCCGTTACAAGTGTGCGTATCGCCTGATCACGCGCACGAATGCCGCTTCCGCCGTGCATATCTGTGCCCAGGTACTCGCGGTCCATCGACTCGGCTCTCGCGCGCGTGCTGCCCGGCACGCGTCGGCCATCAGGGCCGCGACGATTTCGACTTTCGCCATTTCGAATACGCGCCGTGGCATTGCAGGGGGCGCGGTTGCTGTTTGGCGAAGATGACTCGTGAATGTCCGCAAGGCAGACGAACCACCGTCTTGGTTTCCGCGATCGAATGCCCGTTTGCCGAGCAGAGCTGCCACCTGAGCGTCCGGGCGACGCACCGGACGTACGTCCCTTCATGGCCCCGCAGCCTGCCTGCCGCGACCGGCGACAGGCGACCCGTTTCAGCCCATCCGATTGGGCGGAAAACGATCGCTCAACATGTGGGGCTAGTGGGGATACCAGGAATTTTTCCGCTTCACCGGCGATCGATCACTAATTGGCTCGCCGGAGTGCAAGTGGGGGGCGTCGCTCAAGTTGGGTGCCGCTTAAATATCGGCAGAGACATCGGCGATTCAGACTTCGCGCGACAGATGCGCGAGGATCGTGAGCGGTGGGAGCGCCAGCGCAAGGAAAAAGAGCGCACGCAGGAAGCGGCCCTTAAGCAAACGGACCCATTCATTCGCTGGTTTGCTTGGCCCGTGTGCGCTCTGATGGGCTTGATCTTTCTCGTGCTGATGTACACCGTCACGCCAACGATCATCAACGCTGTCATCAAAGCCACGCACGAGTGGCAAGCCCTTTTACGCTGAGGAGCTTCAATGGACACGCTGAGATTCGCACTCGCGTTGGAAGGCGAGGGTATGGATCCGGACCAGGCGGCCATCATCGCCCACGAGCTATACGCGATTTATGCTCATTCGGTACGGGGTGGTGTATACAAGCCCGTGGACTATGGGGATTTCGAGACGCTTAGTCTTAAGGCGAGCTTGGCGCGAGCCTCCAAAGAAGCGATGAGGAACGCGCTACGCGCGGGGCTCGAAGAGGACGCCGATCAGGAGAAGCATTGGCGGGCTGAAATGGAACGGATCAAAGCTGAGCGAAGGCGGCGGCGGTTCATTGATTGGCGACTCGGAGTCGGGATTGAAGCCAATGCGCAACACCGTATCGTTTCACGCGATACCTAATGAGTCCCGGCGCCCACGTTCGCATTCCGCACAGCCTCGATGAGGGCGATCTGGTATGGGAAATGCACTACCTCACGTCGACGCGTCGACATGGCGCTTCATGCGTGATGTGTCTGAACGTCTTTATCACGAGAAATCGCTGACTGATTGGCTCCGCGATATGCGGGCAGCACACTCGGTGTTGCTTGGCGAAGATGTACGTGTGGACCGCCTTCTTTCGGAGGCGGTTGCGATCCTGGAATACACCATCATTACTCGCGGAAGTCGACTTCCTATCGAGATAGCCAGCCCGTTGGCTCCCAGTAAGTCAAGGAAAGGCGCTGAGCGTTGCGCCGTCTGACTATTCGTGCAGGGCGAGAAATGCGACCGTGACGTAGTGGGCGGCGAAGATCGGTCGCCACTGAGTCTCTTGGGTGAGATGGTGCTAAGGCAAAGAATTGTCGTTGGGAAAGGCGAGCGATCAGTAGACTGCCGCGTTTTTGTCGGGCGAATGGATCGCCTTGATTCTTCTGCTATGCGGACAGCTACGTCGAGCCCCGAATGGTCATACGTGTATTCCGCGCCCGCAAGGGGTGCAACCGATCGGTCAGTCAATCGCGTCTCGCTGACATCGGTTCGACCGTATATCGTGAAAGGAATGCGAGTTCGAGTCTCTGCTGCAGGACCGGGGAACGCAGAGGCGGATTGGGGTGCCGAACCTGCGAACGGTGTCAGCTGATCGGACCGGACGCATGATGGCGATGACGCCGTGGAGGGAAAGGTGAACGATAGCGATGAGACTCGAATTCTGCTCGACGAGATCGAGGCCAGCCAGCGCGATATCTTTGCCAGCTTAAGCCGGGTCGAGGACCTGGTGGCACGGATGGAAATACGTCTGACTCAAGTTGCGGATCTGGCGGCGACGGTTTCACAGGAGGCCGATCAAATCGCGACGATGGCGGAGCATCGACGGCGCTTGCTCGACTCGCGGCGCACCACCTGACGTTTGAAGACGCGCGGCTCGCGGGGGCAATACGCGAGGCAATGAGTTCGTTCTGTCGCGTGTGGTGGACCGCGCTGCGGATTGCGGACTCGCATGGTCACAACCGTGCCGATTCCGCTTGCTTTAGCCGCAGAAAACCCGCTTTGGCGTGAGCGTCGTAACGCGCAAGGAGCCGACATGACGATGGACGAATTCGAGAGCCACATGTTGAAGGAAGTGATGGAAATGGACGCCCTCGTGGCTGCGTGGGGCGAAAGCATGGCGGGAGGCATCGGAAAGCTGGAGGCAGCGTCGAGTCGCCTCCGCATGCAAATTGCCGAGATTCGAGTCGAAATCGAACAAATAAAGCTGATGGTCGTTGAATGGCAACGCGAACTTGCTGACCGTGATGCCGAGGGTTCTGGCGAACCATAGCTGGATCGCCCGTCTGCGGCGCCGGACACGATGGAATAAAGTCGTGGAAGCAGCTTGGATTGGGCGCCCACTTTATGCACGTGATCTGAGCGGCGAGAAGGACCTCGATTAGGCAGAGGCGGCAGGAAGGGCGGGCATAAGCATGACGCGTTACGAAGATGACCGAGCGCAATGGAGCGATGAGCAGATTGCCGCGCTTCAGTCGGGCGACTGGGCTGCGCTGGACGTCCCCATGCTGGTCCGCCTGCTTAACGGACAGACGCCCCAAGACGTTGTGCGACACCTGCGCAAGCTGCTCGCGGCGCTCCTCAAGTGGATGGCGTGCCCTTCACGCCGCAATGGGGGTTGGAGCGGAATCATCAGCTGGCACCGACATTTTCTGAGGGACATTTTCGAGGATGACCCACCCATGCGCGAGCACGCGGCCGCCGGGCTGCAGGGCGAATACGAGCTTGCGGTCTACCGCGCTGCGTCAGCCATTGGAATCGACCCGGAGGATCTGCCCGCACGGTGCCCGTGGAACCTTGAGCAGATAATCGATAGTGAATTCATGCCCGGCGCCCCGGCGACGCCGGATGACTATGAACGCGCGTACAGTGAAACCGGGCTGTAGTGTGTGGCCCTGTTCTTAGGAGGCGGGTCGCCCACAACATCCGGATTGGTAATCCGTGGTTGCGTCAGCCGCGTAGTTGGCCGGCCGCCTTTCCGGAGCGGATCCGCAGTGAGTTCCGGCCGCGAATTCCCTCAATTGGCTGCAAACCTGTAACCGCGGGGTAACCCCCGAGCCGGTGCTTCTACTCTTTCGTGACTTGGAATGGCGAACGCTGTACGTCGACTCGATCGTGACGCACGCACGGCGTACGTTTTTTCCTTTTGGGCAGCCTGAACGCCATCAGTAAGCGCCCGCGTCCGTCGCGGGCTCAGTTCACGTTCGACGGGTTGAAAAGGAAAGGTCTGGTCCTGAATGAATGCGCCGTTTCCCGGTCCTGTTGCGGACGATAGCAGTCATGGCGGCCAAGAGATATTCTGTTTCGGAGTTGACACCGCCCGTGCTGCGTTGGAGCTTTGACCACCGGCACACCCGTTTTCTGGAAGGGCGCGTGCGTAACATCTTTGGCGAAGGTGTCCGGTTCGCGTGTCCCAATGCAACTGACCGTGATGGAACAGCCGCTTCGCGGGCATGTCGGTGCGACAATTGCAGAGCCACTATCTGGAACTCGCGAACGAAGTGACCGCTCGCGTATGCTCTGACAACGAACGTTACGAGTCTGCGCGATAGCGACATGCTCAAACACCGGCTCGTGGCTTCATCGGCGGCCATCGATGTGCTACTTGTGGCGCCTTCCGTTGAGATCAGGAGAGCCATCGTATGAGCGATAACGACACGAACCACGATCACCCTGCACGCACGATCGCCGAGGCGCTCGACTCGCGCGATTGGGATCTAAATGCCGGTGAATTGCACAAGTCTTTTCTCGATCTGGTCGGCGCGGTGATAGCGGTCGCGCGCGAAGTCGCCAACGTCGCGGCCACGGCCGATCGCGCTAACGACAGGCTCGATTCGATAAACGAGGGGCGCAGGCAACTGATGGAGGCGACGCACACCAACCAGGCGCCAAGAGCGGCCCCAAGTGCAGCTCCCGATGCTCGCCTCGTGGATCCGTCGGCGGCCAACGCACGCCATGACGGGGAGGAGCATGACGACACTGACGCCCGATTGAGCCGCCTGCTCGCCGATATGGAGGAACAATCGACCCAGGAAACGCTCAGGCGTGAGCTGGAGCACGCCCGTCAATATCAGACCCGCGCAAAGCTCGCAGAGCATCGGGTTGACTTTCTGTACCGCAACCTCGTTGAAATGTGGCGCATGGTGCGTTGCGCCGAGGAGGACGCGCAAGCACCCGAACAACTGCGCAAAGCACTTGTTTCCATTGAGACACGTTTGCGTGCGATGCTCGAATCGGCAGGCAAGCTGCCGCCCGAGTGATCCCCGGCGTGCGCATACCGACAAGCCCCAAGGTCGGATTAGTGCGCGGCCGGTTCATGTCATCGCTTGTACGGACTGGCGCAGTACGGGCCTACAACGCAGACCTATCATTTCACGGCCACTCCAGTGCGGTACCGGCTGATGCTTTACGGCCAGATCGCTGCGGAAGGCTACGAAGTCATCATCGACACCATTTCCGCCTGGTTATTTATTTGTAAAACTCCGGACCTGATCGGACAGACGATGTCAAATCGTCCGGCTCAGTTCGGCCACAAAGGGACATTCGACATCGTCTCGACGATCGTCGACAATCTGCGCAGGACTATGAGATCGTCTCAATCACATTCAATGGAGATTGAGTCATGGGAATGATCAAACATGTTTCGGTTCTTCTGCTGCTTATCCCTTTTTACGCGCATTCGGAACAGTACGTATGTACGCCCGAGAAGATGACGGGTTTCAAGTACGATTCACAGGAAAAAAAGTGGAACTACGCAAAGTTCAAAACCGATTTCCAGTACGTACTCACACCGGGAAAAGGAAAATTCGCATTCAACTTGGTTAAGGTCGGCGACGCCAACCCAACTGGTGGATGTGAAAAAGGATTTAATGACGCGGGGTTCTTATTTTGTAGCATCCCGGATGGAGATTTCAAATTCAACAAGTTCAATGGCCGCTACTTGCTTGTGAGCGACATAGGCTATTACTTGGTCGGCAAAGGCATGTGGGCAGAAACTGACGAGGATAGCGGAGATTTGGCTTTCCAAATTGGAAAGTGTAAGCCTTTCAATTAAGCATCGGGTAACATTCGCGCAGGGCGAATGTCTGCTTCTCCCGTGGTCGGCTGCTCCTGAGCGGCTCCGAAGAACGGGTCGGGCGGGAGTCGGCCAAGGAGCGTCGTTCGTCAGAGATTGTTCCGCGACGGCGGGCCCTCCTGACCCGTGAGTAGCCGCTGTCTGGAACTAGAGGTTGCACATCACGCGATTAACCGATCCGTCGCCGGCGGGAAGACACGATTTAAAATTTCTTGCTTCAGCTTCAGTAGCGCGTCCAAACGGCACTTCTTAGCGAGCCGATTATACAAAGCTGTATTCGTGCAGTGAATACTCGCGTGAGCACGCATTCTGACAAGCATCATTGGCAATGTGTACTCCTTTGCAGAAACATATTTTGTTATGAAGCAGCCTGCCTCATCGATCACTTCTTCAAATTCCTGCACCAAAGAATCAACAACATCTGCGCCGTATTGCGCGTCCAATGCTGATTTGATTCCGTAACAAACTGCTTGCACTTTTGCATCATCAAGATCAGCATATTTCGAAGAGATAAAGTCGTTAAATTTTCTCGAGGTGGTCGCGATCCCGCTGTCCAAATAATGTGATGCGGCGTAGATTAGAAATAGCGATCTAAATGAACGGCTCGAATTTGCCCGCCATCCCTCAAAATCTACTTGCGCCCTGAAATCGTCGCAAGTCATTGTCAAGTGTTCCTCGTCCATGATTTCGCAAATGGCAAGTTCATCGCAAAGGTAGTTCTCTATGCAATATCGATCCAATCTTAAAACGTTTGAAGGGAGCTCAATCATTTCGCCGCAAATAAGATATAGGTCGCCGTCAACGATGTATATGGACCTCCTATCGGGGGCCTGAAATTCCTTCGCCTTTGCCACTACGGCATCTCTCCCACCCTGCGGAAATACTTTGCTGATTGTCAATTTGTCAGCAAGCAGTCTACTCAGAAGGGTGCTGTAAACCTTTGCGAAGCCGATGGCTTTGTCCTCAACATACACGTCTATATCGTTAAAATCTTCGTAAAAAACTGATGCCGCAAATTTTGCGGTGGCCCCTCGTTCCGGAAAATCGTTCATCTATTCACCCGCAGAGCATTTTTCTTGTTTTCTCCAATAATCTCAGGAGAATGTGTCGCGAACAAAAATTGGATGCTTGAGTTCAATCTCGTCAACTGGCCGACAAGAGTCTCTTGCCAACGCAAATGTAAGGAAAGCTCGGGTTCATCGATGATGATAATGCCGGCATTGATCCGAGGCATAAATGTAACATGAGCCAAAAGGGTGAGGAGTTGCCGCTCTCCAGACGACAGGGACATTATCGGTACAGCATCGCCTTCACGTTGGATTATCAACTCTCCAACTGAATCGACCGATACGCTCTTTTTTGAATCGTTGAGAAAAGAATTTGCGACCGAAATAAACGATTCGATCGGCGCGAAAACCTTGGCAGCGCTACGCTTGTTTCTATCCAACTCTTTAAGAATAGCGTCAATTCTTTCGATTTGGGCTTTGTTCAACAACCATTCCAACAGCGCGGGCCCGTCGGGCTCGTCGCTAGTTTCGTGTGCCGATTCCAATTTATCAAAAAACAAGTCGATCTGATTTTTGGCATTAGAAGTTCCTCCCAGCTCAGAGGCTACCTGCTCGATTTCTCGACGTCGCGATATGATATTACGATATTCGGCATATCTTTTGCTTTTGTCCGCGCGAAGGGAGTCATCGATACCAATATATTTGAACGTTGATCGAACAATAACATTCACCAAGGAAGAATTTGCGGCGTCGGCTATGCGCCGATATTTTCTGTATTCATTCTTAATAAGCCGTCGGGCATTTTCAATTCCTTCCTCGCCCGGTGCGTTTCGGTGGCGCGCAGGGGCCACTCGAGTGCCATTCGTGATATGAAAACGGAACGTCTCTTCGTCATACAGCTCGTCGTTTGTTTTAAGGCGGCGCTCGAGCCCAATGAACATTGGCTCAGGTATGCTCGCCATAAACTCCGATATCAGATTCTTCTCCCGAAGAAATCTGAACCGAATTTCCTCCGCCATTTCGTCGATCTTACCCGTTTTCGTATATTGCTCAAGCTCATCTTTCTCATAAATTCGAATTGATGAAACGCCAGCCAGCTCGATTACTCTAAACTCTATTTCAAGTTTATTTTTACTTATTGTTAAAGTGCAGATTTTCGCGTCTTTTTCGAACTGTATTTCCATTTCTCGAAATGAAATCGTCCACAACTCGCGAACGTTGACCGTTAGCGCGGCTTGTATAAGCCTGAGTGCCGTCGTCTTCCCACTCCCATTTATACCAACAAGGAAGTTCAAGTCCGGGTTAAAGTCTATCGAAAAATTATAAGATCTAAAGACATTGGCAGCGCTGAACTTAATTAATCTCACTCTTTCCTCTCATTCGAGCATATTTTTTTCGGTGTTCGTCGATTTGATCCGCCGGCACCCCGGCGCCAACCACCGGACGTCCGCGGAAAGGATAATCGAAAAGCCTCTCGGCAGTTGGCCGATTGGGACGAAAGCATTGCTTGCCCAGCCTAGATTTTTTGTCTTGCTCGGCCGCCCGGCTACGGCACAGGTTCATTGGGGGGCGCTCAACCGCTCCCTACGTTTATCGACGAAATGGTCAAAAAACTTAAGCGTTCACGCCAGTTTTCGGCGCAACCTCGCGTTGGCAAGCAGTGAGATGAGCGTCCGTTACCGACGTACGGCCCGTCTACGCAACCCGTCCTCGATATTTGTGGCATCTGCGAGTCGTCTAGAAGTTGTCATCTGTCGTCAAGCCGGTTCGTTCCCGTCAGGACAAAAACCAATGCATGCGACGACGGATGAGTGGCCGGTTTGCAGAAATTCAAAAGACTGAATTGGGTCGAGGCCGTGTGAAATCGCAGGCTAAACGCGAGGTTCGAGAAAGGCGACCCTTCAGGTCTCGCTGTATTGGCTTGGCGGTGCGTTGGGAAGGGTAAAGCGACACCCGAAAACCGAGTACTTTTGCGTTTTCACGCGGCCTCGGCCGGTTGCCGCCCCCTGCCTCGACACGCTTGGGACCTGATCTAACTGTGAATGTCACATGGAGTCCCGACTCTTACAATTCATTCAACAAACATTACGCTGATGCGCCAGCCTGCGGCGGTGCCTTGGGAGGCACGGCTCCTGGATGATACGTCGAGTCGAAAACCATATCTGTCAGCCAGCGCTTAAAGCTGGGGTTATCGCTGAACTGCTTGAACAGTTCCGTATGATCAGAGATCAGTTCCAGCACCACTCGATTCAGTGCCTTGTCGTGTTCCAGCTTCGCGTTCTGCTTGTCGGAGTTGGCCTGCGCGTTTTGGTAGGCTTTGTCCTGCGCCACGCGGGCCGGGATGTCCTCGGTGATGACCTTGCGAATCTTGTCGCCGTCCTTCCACTCGATGTTGCCGAACATGTCGTTGAAGGCCTTGATGATGTTCGACAGCTTGTCGAATTCGGGTGTACTGCCACCGCCACCACTGCCAGGCGGGGGCGGTTCGATGAAGGCATCCGCATCGTCCATCGACATCTTCAGCGACGCTTGCGCCTCCACCCGATAGCTGTCCATGTCTATGGCTTCCAGCACGCCCTTCGAGAGGTCTTCCTCCTTCGGGGCAGGGAGCTTTGGGATCAGGAAGTTCAAGAAGATCGCCAGCTTTTCCCAAGCCGGGTGGCCGTAAGTCAGGATTGCCGCGAGGAAGCCGTAGCTGCGCACAAATGTCTTGGCCTTGCCCTTGAACTCAACTTGGTCGTCTTCGCTCAGGTTGTCGATGTACTCGGCAACGCAGGCGTCGAGAATGGGGTCGAGCTCGTCCCGGTTTGCGCCAGTGACGTAGAGCGCGACCAAGTCCTCGACCTGCTGCCAGCTGTACACCTGCTTCGCATCGAGATCGTTCTTCAGGTCGTGCAGTTTGTTGGGGTCTGTTTCGCCGGTCTGGATCGTGGCGCGGTAGTAGTCCTGGAATGCCGCCTTCACCGCCTCCGCGTTATCGGCAAAGTCAAGCACGAAGGTGTCGCGCTTCTGCGGATGGGCGCGGTTCAGCCTTGAGAGCGTTTGCACCGCCAGCACGCCCGCCAGTGGCTTGTCCACATACATCGTCTGCAGCAGCGGCTCGTCAAAGCCGGTGACGAACTTGTTAGCGACGATCAGGAAGCGATATGGGTCTTGCTTCAGCTTCGACGGAATATCTTTGCTCGGGAATTCATTGAGGTCGGCCTCGGTCTTCTTTACCCCGCCAATTTCGAAGTCCCCTGAGTACGCCACGATGGCCTTGAAAGGGCTCTTGATGGTGGCGAGGTAATCCGACACCTCGCGATAATAGTCGATGGCACGTGCGATCCCGTTGCAGACGATCATCGCGCGCGCCTTGCCACCGATCTTCTGCTTGCCAATGACCTGCGCCACGAAGTGATCGATCATGATCTCGGCCTTCTTGCGGATGGCCTTGTCGTGCGATTCGACGTAGTGGCGAATCTTTTTCAGTGCCTTGATCTTCTCGAAGTCGGGATCGTCCTCGATCGTCTTGGCGACGTGGTAGAAGCTGTCCACCGATGTGTAGTTCTCAATCACGTCGAGAATGAAGCCCTCCTGGATCGCTTGCTTGGTGGTGTAGGTCAGCTCCTCCGGGGCGCGGAAGCACGCTTCGCCACCCTCCACGTAGCGCTCGCCGAATAACTCCAGCGTCCGGTTCTTCGGCGTGGCAGTGAAGGCAAAGTAGCTGGCGTTCGGCAACACCTTGCGCGACTCGATCAGCTTGTTGACAGCGTCCTCGACCGTTTCTTCGTCACCCCCGTCATCACCCGGAGCTCCCGACAAGGCCATGTGCATCTTGGCCGTGGTCTTGCCGCCCTGGCTGGAATGCGCCTCATCGATGAGCAGCGCAAATTTCTTGCTTCCGAGATCGCCTAGCTCATCATAGATTACCGGGAACTTCTGTACGGTCGTCACGATGATCTTCTTGCCTTTACGCAGGAACGTGCGCAACTCGTCCGCGTTATCGGAGTGACCGAATATCGACGCGACGTGGTCGTAGCTCTTGATGGTGCGAGCAATCTGTGTGTCCAGCGCGATCCGGTCGGTGATAACGACGACCGAGTCGAACAGGGTCAGCATCGCATCGGCGGTGGTCTTCAGCTCCACTAGCTGGTGAGCCAACCACGCGATGGTATTGCTCTTGCCGCTGCCTGCCGAATGCTGGATGAGATAGCGCTTGCCGACTCCATCTTCGCGGGAACGGCGCAGTAAGGCACGGACGGTACGAAGTTGGTGAAATCTCGGGAACACTTGCTTGCGCCGCTTCTTGCCCTTTTCGTCCTCCTCTTCCACCACCTGTGTGAAGTTCTCGATGATGTTGGCGAGCGAGTCCTTCAGCAGCACCTGCTTCCATAGATAGTCAGTCTTCAAACCGTGCTGGTTGGGCGGGTTGCCTGCACCGCTGTTCCAGCCCTGGTTGAACGGCAGGAACCACGAGGTCTTGCCGGTGTGATGCGGGCAGAACCGCACTTCGGCATCGTCTACGGCCACGTGCGCCACGCACCTCCCGAGTTGGAACAACAACTCGTTCGGGTTGCGGTCGGTCTGGTACTGCGTGACGGCATCGGCAACGGTCTGCTTGGTCAGAGAGTTCTTCAACTCGAAGGTCATCACCGGCAGTCCATTGATGAATATCGCCATGTCCAGCGAGCGCTGCGACTCGTCATTGCTGTAGCGCAGCTGGCGGGTGACGCTGAAGATGTTCTTGCCGAAGTTCTCTGCAGCGCTGACGTTGCCCGGCGTCGGCAGCAGCTTGTACAGATCAACGTGAACCGGGCCGTGGCCAACACCTTTGCGCAGCACATCCACCACGCCCCGCTTGGCGATCTCGCCCTGGATGCGGTGCAAGAACTGGGTCCGCTTGATGCCCTCGTCTGCCAATTCCAGCGTTTCGACCGCCTTGGGCTGGGTGGCCTGCAGGAACGACAGCAACTGCGCCACATCCACTGCCACGTCGCGGTTGTAGTCGGTGGGTTGCCCCTGCACGTAGCCGCCGCCGGTGCAGAGGTCGCGCACGATCAAGGCCTCCAAGCCCTTTTCGCTGGTGTCAGTCGTCGCCATCGGTTTCCTCCTCATCGGTATCCAATTCTTCGTCGCCGCCGAGCACTGCCAACTCTTCGTCGACCACCACGTCGTCCGCGCCCGGCACCCAGCCGCGCACATCCACTTGACCGGTGACGACATCGGCAATCTGTCGGTCGCGGTACTCGCGGATGAGGGCGATCTCCTTCTCGATCTCACGACGTACCGATTGTTCTTCGTGGAAGAAATCGGTGACTTCGCGTTGCAGATGCAGCGGTGGAACCGGAACCTTCTCTTTCAATAACGAACGCGGGTTTAGCGGGCGATTGCGTCCTGCCGCGCCTCGTGAATGATGGTTCAGGAGCAGGTCGCCAGACTTGCTCAAGAAGAACGTGTATAGATACTCCGGCGTGACAGCATCAAGTATGCACTTGGCAATTGGGTAGCGATGGGAGGCGATACACCCATCATCTTCGGCACTGGCAACGGCAACTGCGCCTTCCCAAGCGAACTGCCCGCTAAATATCAGGTCACCTTTCTCGATTCGGAAGAATGTCGAATCCCCAAGGTGCTTTCCTTCGGTTAGAGGCTTGTGGAAGATGCCGCGACCACGGTTGAACATACCAATCGGCGTGTATGTCGTCTCCGGTTCTCTGGTGATTGACTTCGCTAGAAGCGTGACGACTCGGTCGAATCGGAGGTATTGGGTTTCTGCAGACGCAATCGCGTGTTCTGCGAGGACACCCCGCTGCTCTGCCATCAGCGCGATGAGTTCGCGCTTGGCCTTGATGAATCGGGCGATGTGGGCATCCTGCGCTCGCAGGTAGGCGACGATCTGGTCTTGCTCAGAGCGCGGCGGTTGCAGAAGCGCGATGTCGAGAAACTGGTTCGGGTACAGGCGCAGACGCGAGGATCGGATGCCGGTTGAGCGCCCGATGTATTCGGCAACGTAGGCTCGCGTGCGTAGCAGATAGTCGAGATACGCTGGGTTGTAGCTGTCGACACTGTGCGGCCGATACACGCCGTAGGCCGGGCTGACGATACCCGCGTGCCTGCTCGCACCAAGCGCCGCCATCCACGCCCAAAGCGTGTTGATCACGATGTCTCCGGGACGACACAGCTTGGAGCCAACATAGCTCGCGGCCTTGAACATCGTCACTTTCTTCTGGCTGCGGGGCGTAACCCCGGTCAGATGCGATACCGACAGCAGCTCCTCTTCGCCGGTGCGCGAGCGCTCATCCACCTCACGAAAGAAGACCTTGGCGCGCTGCTCGCCCCAGTGCTCGGGTACTGGCGGAAGCCAGCGCATCTTGGACGTCCGGTATGCCGGATATCCAGTATTACCTGGCAGTACCGAAGCACGAGAGGCCGGCACCTGGCTTTCAGCGGTTGTATCCGAGCCAAAAAGAGAGGCTTGCCGTTCGCTCATGCTGGCGCTCCTCCCACTATCTTTTTCAGCAAGCCCTCGGTTTGCTGCTCCAGCTTCAGGATGTCGGCGCGAATTTGATCCAGGGTGCGCAGCGGTGTCGGCTTGTAGAAGTAGCGCGCAAACGAAATCTCGTATCCGATCTTGGTCGCATCCATTGCGATCCAGGCATCGGGAGCGTGGGGCAGCACCTCGCGGACAAAGAAGGCCTCGATGCCACCCGGCTCCTTGAGCGGCACCTGCTCGGTGTCGCGCAGGTCGGTATCGGCCTCGTACTCGACCATGAACCGATCCTTGCCCACTTCCTCCAGATACGCGCCGTCGTAGCCGGGCTCGAAATGATCACCCGCCTTGAGCTTGCTACGCTTGGCGATGACCGGCGGTGCCGTTTCGTCGCGCCAACTCACTGCCTTGTAGATTGGCTTCTTTTCCGGAGCGCCGAGCTTTTTGCCGTGTGCCTTCATCGTGGCGTCAAAGCGGGCTCGGAATTCGTTGTGATCGTCGAAAACTTCTTCGCCGAGTTCCTGCTGCGCCAGTTTGGCCAGTTCCATCAGCGTCTTGTCGCGCAGCCAGGTCGCAGGGTCGAGTAGCTTCTTGCGGCGCTTTTCCGGTACCGCCTTCTTGGTGGTCTTAGCGTCTTCGTCGTCCGACTCGTCGTCGGCATCCTCGTCGCCACCGTCCCCCTTCAGCCACGCCTCGATTTCGGGCTTGAGCTTGGCGAATTCTGTGTACAGCTTGTCGCTGTGCTTGGCGTAGATCTCGCCGCGCAGGGCCTCGTCGCCGGTGGCAAAGCGCAGGCTTTCAATGGCGCTACGCTTGAGCTGGCTTTTGAGTCGCAGCGGACGTTCAACGGTGGTTTTCCAGTAGCCGAAATCGGAGTTGTCGAACCATTTGCATTCCGGCGTGGCCTTCGCGGCCTCGGCATCGGCGGGTGGCTGATCGAGGTAGTGCTTCAGGATTCGTTCAATGTCCGCGTCCGCCAGCTCGCAGCTTTTCTTGCCGAGGTTGCGCCGCATCGGCAGGAACCACTGCGAAGCGTCGATCAGCTGCACCTTTCCACGTCGGTGATCGGCCTTGCGGTTGGCCAGCACCCAGATGTAGGTCGCGATGCCAGTGTTGTAGAAGATGTTGAGCGGCAGCGCGATGATGGCTTCGAGCCAGTCGTTTTCCAGCACCCAGCGGCGGACATTGCTTTCGCCCTGGCCCGCGTCGCCAGTGAACAGCGCGGAGCCGTTATGCACCAGTGCGATGCGGCTGCCGAGCGGCGTGTTGTGCTTCATCTTTTGCAGCTTGTTCACCAGGAACATTAGCTGCCCGTCGCTGGAACGGGTGATGAGCTTGAACTCCGAATCGCCGCCGTGATTGACGATGAAGCGCGGGTCGCTGAATTCCTTCTTGCCGCCCATCCGGTCGAGGTCGGTCTTCCAACTCTTGCCGTAAGGCGGGTTGGAGATCATGAAGTCGAACTCCCGGGACCGGAACTGGTCGGCCGACAGCGTGGACTTGTCCGCGCCGCCGACGATGTTCTCGGCCTCGTCGCCTTCGCCCTTGAGCAGCAGGTCGGCCTTGCAGATGGCGTAGGTCTCGGGGTTGATCTCCTGCCCGAACAGGTGGATCGAGACTTCCTTGTCGTGGCTCGCTGCCAGTTCGTGCAGCGCCTCTTCGGCCACGGTCAGCATGCCGCCCGTGCCGCAACTCCCGTCGTACAGCAGGTAGGTGCCGGACTGGATCTGGTCGGCCACCGGCAGGAACAGCAACTTGGCCATCAGTTTGACCACGTCGCGCGGGGTGAAGTGTTCGCCTGCCTCTTCGTTGTTCTCTTCGTTGAAGCGGCGGATCAGTTCCTCGAACACCGTGCCCATGCCGTGGTTGTCCAGCGCGGGCAGCTTGATGCGCCCGTCGGTATCCTTGACTGGAAGCGGCGCGAGGTTGATCTCCGGGTCGAGGAAATCGTTGATCAAGTGACCGAGGATGTCGGCCTCGACCATCGTTTGGATTTGGTCTCGAAATTTGAACTTTGCCAAGATGTCCTGAACGTTCGGCGAGAAACCGTCCAGGTAATTAACGAAGTTGTCGCGAAGGCGCTGTCCTTGTCCACTGGCGGTGAGAGTGGCGAGGGTGAATTCCGACGTGTTGTAGAACGCCTGCCCTGCTGCCATCCGCAGCGCGCCGTCCTGCTCGGCCACCTTATGGGTGTCGAGGAACTTCTTGCGCTCGAGCACTGCCTGCTTGGTCGATTCCAGCACGGCATCAAGCCGCCGCAGTACGGTGAATGGAAGGATCACGTCGCGGTACTTGCCACGCACGTATACGTCGCGCAGGCGGTCGTCAGCGATGTTCCAGATGAAGTCAGCAACCCACTTCAGGTTACTTTGATCTTGTTGTTTTACGGGTTTCATCAAACCTGCCCTTGCATAGATGTTGTTATGTCAGGCGAGTTACTGACTGATTCGGTTGGCGACACGGTTGTTCGGTGGTTCATGGGATGGATTGGGTTCCGTTACTATTCCGTACGGCGACAATCGTAGGGTTAATTTTCTGCATTTCGCCCCACTCCGGCCCGGGCATAGTGCCGCGCTGGCGGAGTTGTGAGCGGGGCTGAATTGAATTGCACGCAGCGTTGTCATCTACGACGAAGCGCAGAAGCGCTACCTTAAACTTGTGCTGCTCGTGTCACCATGCTCGACGGACTCTCGCGAATTATGGCGGCGGCGTTGTGCTCGCGGGTGATGCATTTATCAACGCCGCTTTTTGGGATTGATGTCTTGGCGCCCAACGACAATCTGGTGCGCAGCGGGGTTTGGATCCGTTTCCGGGGCAAATTTCGCTTTCACGTAGAACAGCATCGACTCTGGCAACTCGAGTGTCAGCTTCAGCGTCTTGGGGGGAAGATCGTATTCCGCCGCGATGGCTGCACGCTTGCCCGCGTCGAGATCCGGATTCGGCGTCACCGTGACTTCAACTGTCGTGCTCCACTCCTGATCGAACGCGGGATCCTCGCCGCCAGGTTTCCCGTGGCGTGTCGACAGAATGCGGCCTAGCACGAAATCCCGGAAGTCGCCGAGCGTATGACAGAAAGCCCGCACGTGCCACCGTTCACCATCAGTAGCAAACGCGTGCGGCGACAGCCATCGCCAAGTTGGCGTTTCACCCGTCATCGACTGATACTTCACCTCGATCTTGTGCCGTTCCCTGACCGCCGTCACCATTGCGAGCAGCACTTGGGGCGTGGCTCGCCTTTTAGGCAGTGGCCACGTGGCGACGGGAATCCGGGGCGACGTCATCGGCACGAACTCGTCGAGCGTTGTCGGCTTAATCACTTGCGGCTGGAACCCGGATAGCGGCAGATAACGTTTCCTGGACTTGTTGTAGTCCATGTTGCCGGGGTGGCGCTCCATGTAAAGTCGGAAATCCATCGCTGCCTGGGCGGGATTGATGCCAAACGTATTCACGAGATCCGCGCGCTGCAGTTCCCCTTTCCAGAAGAGACAGCGCTCAATGTGTGCGAGACGCTGCAGGATTGTCGGCGGCAATACGTCAGGATTGGACTTATGGGGCTTCTGTGGCATGACACTTCGCAATGATCGATGTTGACAGCCTATCATCCAAGAATTAGGCTGTGCAACATGTCGTACAAGGCGATGTATTTGCGCGCGGAATAGCCGTGATTTGCCGCAGTCCTACACAACTGCACAAAGCCAACTATGGATGGACTGAAAAGCCCCGCCCCTGGTGACCCGCACATCGTCGCGCACTACAGGGAGTCAGACCGCCAATGGCAGCCCCTTGCCGATCATCTGTGGGCGGTAGCGTTCTGGGGAAAGCTTTTTGGCGGCAAGATCGGCATGCCGTTGCTCGGCGAACTGCTCGGCCTGCTCCATGATCTGGGAAAGTACGGTCACGACTTCCAGAATTATCTGAAATCTGCAACCGGGCACCTAAATCCCGACGAGGACGAAACATGGGTCGATGCCGGCAGACTCAAAGGCAAGATCGACCATTCCACTGCTGGCGCACAGTTTGTCTGGCAGCATTCAGCGGGTTCGCGTCATGACATTGACGCAAACTGCGCCGCTCAGCTGGCTGCGCTCTGTATTGCATCCCACCACTCCGGGTTAATAGACTGCGTTGCGCCAGACGGTGACGACAACTTCGTGCGCCGTATGGGCAAGGATCATAACCTTACCCATCTGGACGAAGTATGCAAGGTCGCAGATGCCGATATCCTCTCGCGCAGTCGAGACGTACTGAATGATCCTCAGTTGCTGGCAGAGGTCATGCGCATAAGGGAGCGCATCACGAGCGCGAATCCTGGTGCCCTGATTCCGCGTTTCGAGCAATTTGGCCTGCTTGTGCGTTTCCTGTTCAGTTGCCTGATTGCAGGCGATCGCATCGACACCGCCGACTTTGAGAAGCCGGGCCGAGCGGGATTGCGCCAGCACGGCGAATATGCCCGGTGGCCGGACCTGATAGGGCGGCTGGAGCGTTATCTTGTTGCGCTCGAAGCGCCACAGCCGATTGATGCGTTGCGTCGCGACATTTCGAACTGGTGTCTGGCTGCAGCAACGCGGGGTAAGGGCATCTATCCCCTGACCGTCCCGACCGGTGGCGGGAAGACGCTTGCAAGCCTGCGCTTCGGCTTGCACCACGCCGAGCATCGAAAGCTCGATCGCATTATTTACGTCATACCCTTCACGTCAATTATCGACCAGAACGCGAGCGCGGTGCGCCGCGTGCTCGAGCCCGCCGATGCACCGCAAGATCAGGGCCATGTGGTCCTGGAGCATCACAGCAACCTCACGCCAGAACGGCAAACATGGCTCGAGAAGATTCTGAGCGAAGATTGGGATGCGCCGGTCGTCTACACGACGACGGTGCAATTTCTTGAAACGCTGTTCGGTCATGGCACGCGCAGCGCGCGGCGCATGCACCAGCTTGCAAACAGTGTGCTGGTGTTCGACGAGGTTCAAACCTTGCCGATCCGCTGCGTGCACCTGTTTAGCAACGCGATCAATTTCCTGGTCGAGCAGTGCAACAGTACCGTGCTCCTGTGCACGGCCACGCAGCCGCTGTTGGACAAGGTTGACCCCGAGAAGGGCGCGGTACGAGTTTCACCCGAGGCAGATCTGATCCCTGACGTTACAGCCCTGTTCGACGCACTGAAGCGTGTGGAGGTTCACGACCTGCGCAAACCCGGCGGCTGGCGAGATGAGGAAATCGCACGGCTGGCGCTCGAGCAATTCCGCAATACCGGCAGTTGCCTAGTAGTCGTCAACACCAAGGCTGTGGCGCGAAGCCTATTCGAGCTGCTGAGCGCCGAGATTGACCCGGACTGTCTCATCCACCTCAGCACCGACATGTGCCCCGCGCATCGACAGGTGGAACTAGGCAAGGTACGCCAGCGACTCGAGCCTGGTACCTGCGCGCCCGTGCTTTGTATCAGCACCCAGTTGATCGAGGCGGGCGTCGATGTGGATTTCGACGTGGCGATCCGCTGTCTGGCGGGTCTGGACTCCATCGCCCAGGCCGCCGGCCGCTGCAACCGCAATGGCCGGCTGGAGAAAGGGCATGTCTATATCGTTGACCCGGCCAACGAGCTGCTGGCCACCCTGCCGGACATCGCGATTGGTCGGGAGCACGCGAAGCGGGTACTGGACGACTATCGTGCCGATCCGGATCGGTACGGTGCCAACCTTCTCGGCACGCAGGCCATGAGTGATTACTACCGCTACTATTTCTTCCAGCGTGCCGCGGACATGAGTTATCCCTTGACGGATGATGGGGTGGGTTACAGCGGCACATTGCTGGAGCTGCTATCGACCAATGAGCGCTTGGTCAGGGAGTACAAGTACCGTCACAACACGCCGCCGACTTACCTGTTCCGGCAGCCCTTCATGACCGCCAGCCAGCTCTTCATGGCGATCGATGCGCCAACGCAGGGCATCGTCGTGCCGTACGGGAAGGAAGGCATGGCGTTGGTCGACGACCTTTGCGGGTCGCCCAACCTGGCCAAAGCGTCTTCCTTGCTGCGCAAAGCGCAGCGGTACACCGTCAATGTCTTTCCGAACGTTTTCGAGAAGTTGAGCAATATGGGTGCGCTGCGGCCCATTAGTGATGAATTGCGCATCTACACCCTGGATCGCCCTTACTACAACGAACACTTCGGGTTGTCTGCCTAAGCCGTCAATGAAGGAGGTCGTCGTATGGGATTACAAAAAGTACCGCGAAATACGATCGAATTTAGGCTGAAGGGGCGGTATGGGCTGTTTACGGACCCGCTGACGAAGGTCGGCGGCGAGAAATGCTCATATCACGTCCCGACCTATGAAGCGTTGAAGGGGGTGGCCAAGTCGATTTACTGGAAGCCCACCCTGATATGGATCATCGACGAGATCCGGGTCATGAAGCGGATCCGGACGCAGACCAAAGGTGTCAAGCCGCTGGACTATGGCGGGGGCAATGATCTTGCGATCTACACGTTCCTGGCAGATGTCGAGTACCAGTTGCGGGCGCACTTCGAGTGGAATCTCCATCGCCCGGAACTCAAGAAGGATCGAATCGACGGCAAGCATTTCGCGATTGCTACGCGCAGCCTGGAACGAGGCGGCCGCCAGGACATCTTTCTGGGAACTCGGGACTGTCAGGGTTATGTCGAGCCTTGTGTCTTTGGGGAGGGCGCCGGGGCACTAGATCAGGACGGCGAGCTGGCTCTCGGCATGATGTTCCATGGCTTCGACTACCCGGATGAAATCGGCAAGCCGGAGTTGCACGCCCGTTTCTGGCGTCCGACCATGGCGAACGGCTATATCCGGTTTCCGCGCCCGGAGGCATGCGGTGAGCACAAATTCGTACGGGATATGACTGGCAAGCAATTCGGTATCAGCAGCACTCTGCTTGACGTCGATTCCGAGGCGCGTGAGGTGGGAGTGGTCGCATGAGCTGGCTGCAAAAACTCCACGAAACCTTCGAGACCTGTTACGGTCGTGAACCGGATGGATCTATCCGTTTAATGCCGATCGCCCACACCACGCAGCAGGTGCAGGTCGAGATCGCTCTCGACGGGCGGGGCCGCTTTCGTCGCGCTTCCGTGCTGGAGAAGGAGCACTGCACGACGCTCATTCCGTGCACCGAAGCATCGGGTGGTCGGTCCGGCAGCAGGCCGGTCAGTCATCCGTTGTGCGACAAGCTGCAATACGTGGCTGGCGATTATCTTGCGCATGGCGGCGAAGTCACGTCGGGTTTTGCCGGTGATCCGGGCGAGCCGCAGCGCGATTACCTGTCCCAGATTTCGGCCTGGGCCGGATCCGCGCATGGACATCCGAAGCTCGATGCGATTCTCAAGTACGTCAGGCGTGGCCGCATGGTCGAAGATTTGATCAAAGCGAAAATTCTTCCCGTTGATAGGTCTGGCCGTCTCGTCAAGCAGTGGGCCGGCGACAAGGATCAGGCACCTAGAATCATTAAGGCACTCTCACCTGGGCAGCTGCCCGAAGATGCCTTCGTGCGCTGGCGGGTCGAAGATACCAGCGAGGCGTCCGGCACTTGGGAGGATCCGAGTTTGCGAGATGCGTGGATCGACTACTACGCGACCACTGCGGCGGTACACGGTTACTGCATGGTAGAGGGCAGGGTGACCAGGCTGGCGCGGCAGCATCCGGGCAAGCTTCGCAGCGGCGGCGACAAGGGCAAGCTGATTTCGACCAACGATAGGAACGGCTTCACGTTCCGCGGCCGTTTCATCGATGCGGGGCAAGCTGTCGGGGTCGGCTATGAGGTGACACAGAAAGCGCACAACGCGTTGCGCTGGCTGATTGAGCGGCAGGGCTCTCGCCGGGGCAGCCAAGTCATTATGTGCTGGAGTATGGAAGGGATCGACGTCCCCGACCCTATGATGGACACCTTTCAGGGTCTGGCCGTGTCGGTGACGCAGGCGGGGGATCCAAGTGCCGGCGAGATTTTCGCTAAGAAACTCAAGCTGGCGATTGACGGTTACCACGCGCGCCTCGACGCTTCGAAGGGGGTGCAGGTCCTTGCACTTGACTCAGCCACGCCCGGACGGTTGTCGATTACGTTCTATCGGGAACTGTCTGGTTCCGAATTCCTGCGGCGCGTCGAGCACTGGCACCGGGCCTTTGCCTGGCCCCAAAACTTTGGCAAGAGCCTGAAATTTATCGGTGCGCCTGCACCACGCGACGTTGCGCAGGCTGCTTTTGGCCAGCGCGTCGGCGAGAAACTGGAAGCCGCAACGCGCGAGCGACTGCTGTCCTGCATTGTGGATGGAATCGCGGTTTCTCAAGACCTTCTCGATGCAACACGACGCCGGGTTGCCAACCGCGTCGCCATGGAGCCATGGGAATGGGAAAAATGCCTTGGAATCGCCTGTTCATTGTTCAAGGGAAAACATCGGGAAAGGAACTATCAAATGGCACTCGAAACTGGTCGCGCCAGTCGCGACTACCTATACGGTCGCCTGCTTGCGCTGGCGGAGAACCTCGAAGGCTTCGCTCTCCGCAACGCCAGTGAAAATCGCGCCACCAATGCCGTTCGGCTAATGCAGCGCTTCGCGGACAGGCCATACTCAACGTGGCGCACGCTGGAGTTGCAGCTCACACCCTACAAGATCCGCTTGCGGTCCCGTGCTCCGGGATTTCTGATCGATCGGGAGCGCCAGCTGGATGAAGTTCTCGCTTCCTTTGATCCAGAGCAGTTTCAAAACGATTCCCCGCTCTCAGCGGAATTCCTGCTCGCGTATCACTGCCAGCGTAAGGATCTCTATGCCGGTGCCCAGGAAGACGCAGCTCCGGAAGAAGCGCCGGAAAACGAGAGTAACGACTGACCTGAGAGGCAAACAACATGACCACGTTGCAAAACAAGATCGATTTCGCGCTCATTCTCTGCGTCAAAAATGCCAACCCCAACGGCGATCCGCTTAACGGCAATCGGCCAAGGACGGACTATTCGGGCAACGGTGAGATCACCGACGTCTGCCTCAAGCGCAAACTGCGCGACCGTTTACAGGAAACCGGCCAGGCCATCTTCGTCCAATCCGATGACCGCAAGAACGATGGCGAAGTCAGTCTGCGCAGCCGCTTCGAAAGCGCGCTGGGGAAAGGCAAGCTCAAGAAAGGGATGAGCAGGGATGAAATCGCCCACGAGGCGTGCACCCGATGGTTTGACGTCCGTGCGTTTGGTCAGCTCTTCGCCTTCGGGAGGGACGATGACGCCGCGGGCGTTTCGTTCGGTGTCCGCGGGCCGGTCACGATTCAGTCAGCATTCAGCAGGGAGCCCGTGAGTATCACGAGCACCCAGATCACGAAAAGCGTGAACAGCAGCGGCGATGGAAGCAAACGCGGGTCCGATACGATGGGCATGAAGTATCGGGTGGATTTTGGCATCTATGAAACCTACGGCAGCATCAATCCGCAACTGGCCGAGCGTACCGGGTTCAGTGATTCGGACGCGGAGCTCATCAAGGTTCAGCTTCCCCGGCTGCTCGAAAATGATGCGTCGTCGGGTCGGCCAGAAGGCAGCATGTATGTTCTCAAGGTAGTCTGGTGGAAGCACCGGTCGAAGCTGGGTCAATGCTCTTCTGTGAAGGTTCACGAGACCTTGCGTTCGTTGCTGCAGCCCGATGGGTCCTTCGACGAGCGGGTGCTGTATAACGCGTTGACCGGGCTCGAGCCCGAAATCATGGATGGCTTCTGAGTAGACGAGGAAGACCAGGACCTGATCCCCATCGCCGCCGTACCAGTTAATTCCATGTCAGTTTCGCGGACCGGAGACATCCGAATATTTCCCGGCCGTTTCGCCAAGCATTGAATGATTGTAAAGGTGCTTTCTCTTCGAGTGCGGAGTGGCGCCTCATGCGGGCCCGTAGATGGAAACACGTCGCTCACCGGTCGTTGATTTGACCGGCTCGCGCCCGGGCGGGCGCGCGGATTGAAACACTGCGGCCATAGGGATCTGCATCATCGGAAGATAGTCGCATCCCACGCGCGGCGGAATTGAAACAACTTGATCCGCGATGCGATGGATGAAATGAAGTCGTTTCGCCTGACGTGGGCGCGTGGATTGAAACTTGTAGTTGTAGATCGCGGCTTGGTTGCAGAACTGGTCGCGCCTCACGCAGGCGCGAGGATTGAAACAGGTTGTGGCACAGCGTGTAGTCCCGCGGCGAGGCGGTCGCGCTTCACGCAGGTGCGTGGCTTGAAACGCTATCCAACGCCGCAGGATGAGGCATCCTTCGCGTCGCGCCTAACGCGGGAGCATAGAATGAAGGACATGGTGATGGAAGGCGTGTCGTGATGGATAACAAGGTCGCGTCTCACGCGGGCACGTGGATTGAAACTTCAGCTTGCACTCGTTGAGAATCGCGTTCACGTGTCGCGCCCTACGAGGGCGCGTGGATTGAAACGTCCACTGCTTTTGCAGCATCGGCTTGAAGTTCGTCGCGCCCTACGCGGGCGCGTGGATTGAAACACTCCGCTGCTAGGTATGTCTTACGTCGTTCATCGGTCGCACCTCACGCAGCCGTGTGGATTGAAACATGGAGGACGGTGAGGATGTGCAAAAGGCGTTATTGTCGCGCCTCAGGCGGGCGCGAGGATTGAAACATCAAGAAGACGCAGAAGGAACACGCGATCCACTGTCGCGCCTCAGCCGTACTTGGTTCAAAGCCGCTGTCACGTTCACAATGATGTGCTGCGGAGTGAAGTGTCGCGTCTCCCACGGCCGTGTGGGTTGGGAACCGCATCGGCAGGTACTCATGGCATGCGAGCGCGAGTCGCGCTCTTCATGGGCGCATGGGCTGAAATAAGTGTTCGCCGGATCTGCCGATCAACTTCATTGCGTCGCGCCTTCACGGCGCGTAGGTTGAAACCGCATCCCGGCTGCCTTTGCCAGTGACCTCAACGCCGCACTGTTTTTGGACGCGTGTGTTGGACTATGACCGGCAGGAAGAAGACGACCACGGCAGAGTCGCATTCTTCCCCTAGGGGCCTCCGGCGTGCCTCCAATCGGGTTACACCGCGGCTACATGGAGGCGGGAATGGAAAAAGGGTTGTGACGTTTTCGCGTGCAACCTTTCGAACTTGTTGGTGGGCGGGAGTGACTCGGACACTGGACCTGCAGATTAAGAGTCAAGACGTTGCTGTTGACCGGGATATTGAAAGATTGCCATACCGAACACAAGGAGTGGCCCGTGCTCAGATGCGGCTCACGCAATGCACACATCCCCGTAGTTGCGCGCCGCGGCCAGCAAAGGACGGAAGACAATCTGCCATGATGCCTCTACGGTGCGTGCGAGAGTTCGCGAGCGCACTGATTCTTGCAAGGATACGGTGGGACAGTAGCGGATGATTTGGCATGCAAGCTTATTTTGAAAGGCGTCCGTTTCTATGCCCAAAATTTACCTCGAGTTACCTGGAAAACCTCGCCACGGACCGGCGGATCTTGAAGAGGAATACACGATCACAGTGACGCGCCCCGATGGTTTCGCATGTACCGAGGACGAGGCCAAGACTATTATGGTGGTGTGCTTGCGCCAAGGGCCGCGCAGGCGCCGAAAGTCAAAGGTGGCTGAGCAGCAACAACTCGAAGCGCGCGGGCAGATGCGCCTATTGGACTGACGGCTTGACCCGTTCTCGGCGGCCCTCGCCACACCGCGGCGGCGGCAGCCAGCACACACGCTCGGACCATGGCTTTATCCGGAGCGCCGCGTTACGAAAGCAGCGTAGTTAGCTTGGGGGCAACTATGGGGGCAACTTGACCCGTTGAAACTATGGAATTGGCTTGGCATAAGCATTTCAGAGCTTTGTTTGATAGTCCTCCTCCCACCACAATTTCTTATAAAAACAACGCACTACGTCTTGCGATGTAGTGCGTTGTTTTGCAATCCGCGGCAGGTTTTTGCACACTAGGTGTGGCAGATTTGTGGCGCCGCACAGTGGTTCGAGATCACGTGACTCATTGGTAAAAAACACTTCATGTCTCTACCGTGATCGGTGACCCTAAGAGTCAACCTTGCATACATCAGCTAACCAACGCCGCTGTGTGCACAAATGTGACATGGCGCAAAAAAGGCCAATGTCCATGCAAGCTCTACTCACGGTTGATCAGCTCGCTGAGCATCTACAGAAATCTGTCGCCAGCATCCGTAGCGATGCGACGCGCAATCCCCAGTCCCTTCCGCCGATCTGCCGCCTTCCGAACACGAAGCGCCTTCTATGGCGCGCTGAAGATGTAGAGAGATGGATCGGCCTACACGTCGCTGGCGCAGACTTTCCCAACGTGACGGAACAGACCTTACCTGAAAAGCGCCGGCGGGGTCGCCCACCCAAAGCCATATCGGTAGCGAAGCGCTCGCATAGCGACGTCAAGCGGTGAGTCATCCCGCTTGACGATTTGAGGGGCAGCATTGTCCGCACACACGTGCTTGGGCGGCGACCAACAGATGCAGGCGGCGATTCGGAGCGCCATTCGGCTGATGCACTGGTCGCACGCGTCGCGGAATTGCAGAAGAAGCACCGGGAGCGGGGCGCCAGTGAAAAGCGCAACATGCTGCCCGGCATACCGCTTCCGCACGACGTGGTTAAGTTACCGCATTGGCCCGACTTTGTGCGGGGCGTGCCCAACGGCTTCCTGCGGTCACCACTGTTCGGCGCTATCGCCAAGGGCCGGCGCCGCTTTATGTCGGGCGAGCAGGTGACAACGCTCGACGGACTGACCATTCTTTACACTGGCGAACGCCTTGACCAGGTTGACCTCGATGGATTGGAAAGAGTGCTCCATATCTTGCGCCTTCAGGCGCTGGGGGTGCCGTGCCGAGTAACGTCCTATGCCTTGCTTAAGCTTATGGGCAAGACTGACACGGGCAAGAACCGTAGGGTGCTGCACACGCGTATCACCCGTCTAAGAGCCAACGCAGTAGAAATCAAGCAGGACGGGCGGTCATACATCGGTGGCTTGATCGATGAGGCGTATAAGGACAATGAAACCTAGGAATGGATGATCGTGGTCAACCCTAAGCTGCAAACTTTGTTCGCAGCGGAGCAATTCACGCAAATCGACTGGAATGTGCGTCGCGCTGGTCGGAAGTCGCTAGCTCAATGGCTGCACGGCTTCTACGCCAGTCATGCAAAGCCCTACCCGATGCGCACGGACACACTGCTGAAGCTTGCAGGTAGCGAGGACGGAGAGTTCGAGCAGCGGGCGACAAACTCTGCGCAGGGCCCTTGATGCCTTGGCCGAGGCGAGCGAGGCCCACGGTCAACTGTTCAGCTACGACATTCGAGGCGACCCAGTACATGTCGATAAGAAGCCCAGCGACTCGCAACGCCGACACCTAGCCAAGAAGGCCGGCGGTTTTTAATCTTTATCTAATCATGCTGCGGCGAATTGCATCCCGAGCATGCGGGCGGCTTTGTGCCGTGCGCTTCGCGTAACGAATGCGGCGTTGCGCTCTCGACACACGTCCGATCATGGGGCTACTGCGGCTCACTTTGTGCCCCTTGCGCCCTTCGAGCGACGGAAGAAGGCTTTGCAGGAAATACGACGACCAGTTCGGGTTGATTGAAGATGGCGCCAACTCTACGAAAATTGCGAGTTTGCCTTGATCAATTGGACAAAGCGCCTGCAAATATGGCAGGACCAGAATATGGCGAAAACGCCTCAGCGGCTGGTGGCAACTTCGGACGACATCGTTCAACGATTTCATCGCGGATGGTTGAAGGAGGAGGTGCAGTATCGCAGTCCGATGCGAAGTGCAAGGGCATGCCGACTGCTGGCATGAAAGAACTGGAGCGGGTCAAGATCATCGCAGCGGGGCACATTGAACTTAGCACCAAAAGGATTTAGCAGGCCGTGTGGACACGGATGACGGCCAAAACGGCCAGCGGGGGTGCATTCTGCGTTTCCGGGCTAGCGTTCCGTTCGCAATGCCAGACGCCTTGCTGGCAAGGCCTTTGCGGGATGCTTTTCACCCTCTACCTTCTTCTTACCATGCTTCTACCCGAGAGACTGTGTGGTCAACTGCATCAATGTCCCACGTTTTGATTTCGCTGATGTCTATGCCAGGTGGTGGCGGGGACTCCCCAAACCAGTCAAAGTCGCTGAAGTTGGGCAAGGGTGGTGCGGGCTGGGCCGCGACAATCATGTTGACCGGCCGTGTTGCTCCAAGTTGTCCAACGGGAGGTGCCCGGTCAAAGTTTACGCCGCGTCATCGGGAGTCAGCGTCAACCCACGACAGTGGATCTTCCGCATACGACCGCAGTTGGTGCCTTTGGATGGGCGCCTACGCCATCAGCCAAGCGAACCATCAATAATCAATTGCCCATCAGTGGAACGCGTTTCATCCGTCTCCGGCGGATCGTTGGGGTGCCCCGATCTGCTATACTAATAACGAGTGCGGGGGCAAAATTCGGCTTCATGCCGTGTGATCCGATGGCTTCGGCTACCGGCTCCTATACCTCCCACCTCTTATTCCGGCGCCTCCTGGTCTGTGATCAGGGGGCGTTTCTTACTGTAGACGACACCTTTGCGGCCGGCTTCGAACCGGTCCATGTGCTCTATCTCGACGACCTTATCCCAGATCAGTTCGAGGTAACGGTTCTCTTGGCGCTCGTAGTGACGCTGCAGGGCCCATAGAAAATAGTCCACCGCTTGAAGACCGGAACTCTCGGGTGGAGTGCTGGCGATTATGGTCACTTTTGTCGAGCGGCGGGAACCGTAGTCGGATTCGAAACGCGCTTCGGCGCGCTCGATGGCGGATCGGAACGCATGTGTTCGTGTCTTGCTGCCACGCTTGGCAAAGCAGATGTTGAGCTGGTCAGCGAAAGGGTGGTAGCGCCGAAACAGCTCTTCGACAAGCGTGTCATAGAGCTCGTCGCCTCGGTACCGGTAGCCCGGCTCACTCTCGTTACGCCGCCGCACATTTGCCAGCAGCGCGGATTTGCTGCGCACCACGCCATAAAAACGTAGATCGAAACCCATGAGTAATTTGAATACCTCACGACGTACTTCAGCCACATCGTCCTTGGCGTGAAAAGCCCGCGCGGTCTTGCGACGCTCAGGCTGCATCGAAGGCACGCGCTTGAAGTAAGGGTCGGCCATCAGGTCTGCACGCAGTTGTTCCAGTGCTGTATGCAAGGCGGCGGGATCGTTCACATCCAGTTTGCCGAGTATGAATGTTTCTGAACAACCTACCTGGCCAACGAGCACGCGACCCTTGCCGTCGAACAACGTGGGATCGCCGGCCTCATCAACGAAGAAATCCAGTGTGTTCGCTTCGTTCTCATCCCTCATGCTGCGTCTTCCGCCGTGAATGCGTCCGGCCAACCGCCGTACTCGTCGATCACGCGGTCGATCCTATCCATCAGGACCAAGGTTTCCGATAAAGCGGCGACGACTTTACGGTAGTGAGCAATATCGTCAGTGCTCAAAGTTCGTCCCTTGCGATCCTTGAGCCATTTTTCGCAGACTTGATATCCGCCGACGTGAAAGTTCCAAACGTCTTCCGACACGCCACGAAAACCCACGGAACCAGGCTGCTGCGAGCCACCCTTTCGACATGCCGGTGCGTTGATCCAAACAGTCCCCTCTATCCAAACGACGCGCGCGACTTCAGCGTCCCCATTACCGATAAATTCAGTGCTTGGCCTATCGAGGGCTGGTGAGTCCAATAAATGCAGCGCAACTAGCTCCCGCCCCAGTTGGGCCAATGAGCGGAATAACGCCAAACTGCCTGTCAAGGGCAGGCGTGGGAAGTCAATTTTCAGAAATTCACCGTAGCGGCTGCGATAGCTGGGACTGTGGAATAAAGCGTATACATATTGAAAGATGTCCTCCGGCGTGAGGCCCGCTGGTATTCCATGCTCACCGGTCTGCTTCAGTGCGAGGGTGCTCGCCAAAAGGTCTAGAAATGATCGACTGAAATTTGGGCGTCGCGTTTTCCCATACATATCGTTCTCCTTGAAAAACAAGGGGAATACATATGCATTGGTCGACGTCTTTGATGAAATAAAGATTTTATCGACAGGCTCTGAACTAACAAAGCAATGCGCGAATCTCAGATCATTAACTGCTCGCGAGCAAATTAGCCCAAGATCATGATCTTCGACACTCAATTGAGACATGACCTGTTTTCGCAGGATTGTTAAAATATGTTTGTGCAAAACGGTCCACTGCCGATCAAAAGGGCGATATGCAACCTGTCCGATATACTCTCGCCACAAACCGCTCTTGACAAATTCCCTTGCCTCGTCGTAGTTCCACTGATTCGTCGTGCAAATTCGATATTTCTGTTTCAACTCATCGAATGAACTCGATTCGGCTAGCGCTGCCATTTTTTCTTCAAGCTCAGCACGAGAAAATGCCATGGCCAATTCATCTTGCTGACTCGCAAAACCAGTTGCCCAATAACGCTCTTTATCGGCGTTCCTCTTGCCGCTGCCAAACAAAGTTGGTAGGTCTATGTAACGCTCATACTCGTCCTGGATATCCTGGGAGGTTTCAGAGATCGCAAAATAAAAATATGGAGCTGTTGGCCGGTGCGGTTGAACCGCAGAAGCAATATTTATCGCCGTTTTTTCCTTCAGAGCGGCATATTTCTTCTCCAAGAGCCCCGTCAAGGAGCTTAAGACCGTTAAGGTCGCCTGCTCTGGACAGATCACTCGCGATCCAACAAAAATAGCAACGCCTGTGATAATTTCAAATACCGGCTGGTCGTCCACGTCATCGTTTCCTATGCGACGCAAACTCCCGTGCAAATCGAGGCAGTAGGAACGATTGAAGCTGCCACTAAGATGATTTCTCAGGTCACGGGGTTGTGTCCCATGTAAATAACCGTGCCCTGTGATGAGCCCTAGAACACCCACGCCGCTCTTCTGAATGTGCCACTCGCCAAATCTCATGAACTTAATGTAATCATTCGAAAGCGCCTGGATTTGTGATTCTTCAGTTCGAACCGTTCGCTTGTATTCTTCGACAAGGCCGGTAATCCAGTCACCTGAATTCCATGATGACACCGAATATGGCGGATTTCCAATGATCACGGTAAACCGCTTGTGCCACTTAATTTCGTTCACGGTCTCGGCTTCATGAGCGAGTGCCTTGAATTCAACGAACGGTAGTTGCCGCAATTTCGGTTCTAGGGCGTTCGTCAGATAAATACGTGCCCGTTGTTCGCTGCGGAATAGATAGCCTGTCTCAGCCAGTTTCAATCCGATTTTCATATGTGCGATGGCATACGGTGCCATCATCAATTCGAATGCATGAACGCGCGGCAACAAATGCTTGGGCACATACTCATTCCAGGCCTCTTGGCGCTTCGCCTCGTTCAGTCCGTTCTTCTTCCACTTGTTCGTCAAATGACCGTGGATAACTTCGATCACCTCAACTAGAAAGGTTGCCGTGCCGGTTGCCGGGTCAAGAATCTGAACGAAGGGCTCGTCAAGCGAAATGGTTTGCTTCTCCCCCGGTTCGTCTGTGAGCGACGGCAGTTGCAGGTTAGGATGCCTTTGCAGCATCTCGCCCCAAGTCGATGTATCTGCAAGGCCGTCCTCGAGCCCAAAATCGACTTGTAGCAGCTCATGGACGCTGCGGACGATGTACGAGACTACTGGCTGGGGGGTATAGAAGACTCCACGCTGGACTTTCAGCGCCTTGTTGTATGCAGCCAGAAAGTCTTCATAGAAGTGAATGACCGGGTCTTCGTCGCGCCGTTTGTTCCCGAAATCCTTAAGCACCAAATCAAGTCGCGTCGCAGGGTCGCGCAGCAAATCGACTACTTCTTGAATACCAAGTTCATCGAAGTCCACTTTGCCCTTGCGGCCGCCGGCCTTGAGAAAGCTCTCTAGCATTTCCTTTAAGAAGGGGTTAGTAACCGGCACCATCGCGACAACATCTTCCTGAACCACGGCCGTTCCCGCGCCCGGTACGGTACGGGAGACAGCGGCAGAGAACAGACCGTAAGTGACGGTCTGCGCATACATATCTGCGAACTGAGCTTCGTCTAGGTCATGAATTAACGCCGTACGAAAACCCTTCATCAGTTTGCGTAGCGGGCCGCTTTCGCTTTCATGCTCAAGTACGAGCGACGCGCGGTTGCGTATGCGCCGGGCCAGTTCTGCTAGCCGCTGCGCGAGCTCTTTTGCAGTATCGATGATTTGCCGGTGACGCAACTCGAAGGCTTGTGACCACTGTTTGCGCCAAGCGGCAAGATCTTCGGTGTTCTCGGGCCATGTAAGTTTTGTACCAAGCGTGTCGGCGACATAGTCCAACGTGAGATTCGTGTCATCGCTATCCCACCCCAATACGCGAAGCGTGGGCTTGGTGTCGATCAGGTCACCGCTCAGTTCGCTGAAATGCGCAAAGGTCAGTTGGCGGTCGTTGTCGGCACCATAGGCGGAAATAAACAACAAGTCGTGCTGTTGCCAAGCAGCCTGCTGCGCTTTATTGGCGCTTCCGCGCTTTTTCATCACCAGCGCATTCAGGACGCGACGCAAGATAACGATGGGCAGACGTTTCTTCTCGAAATCGATAAAAAAGATACCCCAAGGCTGACCACTTTGCAGTGGGCGAAGCTGCTTGATTTGCCGGATGCCGACGCGCTCGGAGTCCTTCAGCCCCAGATCGTCGGACCAATCGAAGGTTAAGTCGTCTTCGTCCTCAAATTGGTCAATGGGCCAGTCCAATTCATCACGCAAAAAAT
The DNA here is from genome assembly GCF_904848585.1 of Paraburkholderia kirstenboschensis. Classification (GTDB taxonomy): domain Bacteria; phylum Pseudomonadota; class Gammaproteobacteria; order Burkholderiales; family Burkholderiaceae; genus Paraburkholderia; species Paraburkholderia kirstenboschensis. The sequence continues at coordinate 374,731 of NZ_CAJHCR010000004.1, read as the reverse complement.
CGAGAAGCTGCGCGAAAGTCTTAATGCAGCGCATGCGTAGGCGTTGTTCTTCTGTCATGTCGTGCCCTTTTTCAGTTCAGTTCCATCCACGCCCTGAGCACTGGCTCGACACCCAGCGGCGCTTGGACTCTCTTCAGGTAGCTGTTTTTGATGTGTTTTTCGACTCGTTCGCGTGCTTGTTTCAGCGTCGTTTGCTCGATTTCGCAGTGACGCGTGGTATCCGGCGTGGCGCGGATCGAATCGACGATCTGCGGCGCGTCTTCCAAAATGTCGCCGCTGGCAAGATCGAACAGGTACCACTGCACGTAACCTGCTTGCAGCGTCCACTGCGACTGATCTTCAGAGTGTTCTTCGCCCGCCTGTTTTGCGGGCAAGGCGAAGCAGAAAAACACGGCACGACAATTGGGTTCCATGTTTTCTTTCCCGCTGAATACCTTGCCCGGCAGGGCTTGTAGACGAGCTTCAAGTTCCGGCTGCGCCTTTAGCAGAGCCTGCAATTCTAGATGCATCGACTCCACGGGTGAGAGGGTGCCTTCGTAAGCGTCGGTGAACTCCTTGAGCGCCTGATAGTCGTCCTCCGGTGTCAACAGTTTTTTGCCTTCAATGCCGAAGGTTCTGGAAATGCGCAGAGTCTTCTTGGAGACGGTGCGGAACAGCCGCAGCAGTTCATCCAGTTCGTCCGGTGGCAAAAAGTTCCAGTAGGCGGTTTCGCCGCGCAACTTATTCTGTTCCGGGTGGTCGGCAAGCAACCGTGCTTCGACTTCGGGGTCCATGCGTCGATCCACGCGGCCGATTCGCTGCATCAGACGGACGGGGTTCCAGTGCAGGTCGTAGTTGATGATACGAGTAGCATCTTGGAGGTTTAGCCCTTCGGACAGCACGTCCGTAGAAATCAGGACCCGAATTTCCGATTTACCCTCTTCGACCAACTTCGGACTGGAAGACCCATTGTAGTAAGGTGAGAAGCGCGTGACGACTTCGCCACGATCGACCTTGGTGGCGCTGTCGATTTCTTCGACACCTTCGATGCCAGCATCGATGAGTTGCTGCTTGAGATAGCGTGCCGTGGTCATGAACTCACTGAAGATCAGCACCTTGTGCTCCTTTAATACGGGGTCCCTCTTGAGCAAGGCGATCAGGGCCTGCAGCTTTTTGTCCTGCGACGGCTTGAATTTGTCCAGTTCTTTCAGGAAAGCGGCAATCTGATCAAGATCAAGGATCGTCTCGGCGATGATTTCATCGATCTTGAACTGATCGCGCGGCAATTTTTCGACAGCCTCGAGCAACTCTTCTGGAACAATATCTTCGTCGGCGTCCTCGTCGCTGGAGTCACCAAACAGCTCATACTGGTTCTGATGAACGTAATCGACAAATGACGAATGCTGGTTCTTCCAGCGTTCCAGCAGACGCTTCTCATGCGACGTCTCCGCATGAACTTCCACCCATGCCAACAACTTGAGGAGCAGATTCCAGCAGGAAGAACGGAAGGCATGCACTGAGCTTTCAAAACGTTTGAGGAACTGTGTTCGGATGAGTGAAACGACCTGTTTCTGGCGTCCTTCGGCCAAGGCATCGATGTCTTGTTCCTGACCGGTATAGTAGTTGTAGGGATAATAGATAGCGAGAGAGAACAACGGCTTCTGCTTGCTGAAGGCGTCCTCTAACATTTGCAACAACTTGCCGTAGGTCTGCTTGACCGAGTACGGCTGGACTTTCGGTTCCCGCGGCTGAGGGAAGAGAATCTCTCCGGTACCAGTAGCTTCCAGACTCTTGCGCACGTAAGCGCGGCTACGCTGGACAACAAGCGATTGGAACAACGCGTCCGTGCCGAGCACTCCGTCGGCTTCAATCTGGTCGGTCTGCATAACCTCGCCGTCGTCGCCAGACCGGTCTAGCGACCGCTCAAGCTCTTTTTCCATCTTGCGGAAATGGCCCGGCAATGAGTGAATACCAAGCGGAGCGTCCTTGAAGTAGTCAGCCTGTCGACGGGAGAACAACTCAATCATGTGCTGCAAATCGCGCAGCCGGTTGTTGATCGGCGTGGCGGTGAGCATAAAAAGGGCCTTGCCATCAGCCAACTGATACAGCTTCCAGTAGCGCGACTGTGGATCACTCGGATCGCCCTTCGTCCCAGTGTTGCGGAAATGGTGGGCTTCATCGACGATGATCACATCTGCGCGATCACGAACGCTAGCGATATCTTCGGCCGTCTGACCACCACGCATCAGATCGGTGTGGTTAAAGATCTCGAGCTGGCTGTATTTGCCAAAAAGGTGCGGTAGGCGCTGTCGGAGCGCGCGTTCCCAGACTGGTTTGCGAGCTGACTTCGGAACGAAGAGCGCCACTTTTAGACGGTCATGCACGATTAGACGTTCGATCAGCATCAGGCCGACATACGTTTTCCCCAAGCCAACGCCATCACATAGGAACGCGCCCTTGTAACGGCTCGCCCGCTTGAGCAAAGCGTGGTAACCCTCGCGCTGATAGGGTGCAAGAATCTTGTAGACTGCCGAATGTTCACGCTCCCACTCAGTTGCCGTAAGCTCGTGACCGCGGAAAAATTCAAGCAGTGATTTGGCATAGACTTCGAATGGCGAGTACTCCTCGATATGCCGTTCGATGACCTTGAGCAAATCCGGTGTCACGTCGTCCGCAGCCTCCCAGTGATGCTCGTACCACTCTTGGAGGACGGCAACTGGGGTACCGGTGATCTGTACATTGAGTTCGATATTCTGGGTTAAGCCAAGGTGCGTGAAATTGGAGGAGCCAACTAAGGCAGATGAGCCAATGACGTCCATTCTGGCGTGGGTGATATACGCCTTTGCATGGAATTTGTCTTTACGGTACACGCGGCATTGAATCTGTCCGCTGCGAATAGCATCGACAATGGCAGCGACACCTTCCAAGAAGTCGTTCTTCTTTTTTTCCGCTTCGATGCTTTGGTCAAGCCGTCCCGCCACACGGACTAAGCCTTCTTCAAATGCTCTCTTGGTCCGCCGGGAGATTTCGTCGCCCATTAGTATCCGAATACTTCCAACTTGCTTCCATTCGGCTCCCAAGGCAAGTAAGGCCCCGATTTCAAAATACCCCGTGGCAATGTCGATCGACTTCGAGAGTTGACACCAGTCGCGCAGATAGCGGACAGCTTTCCAGTCGTCGTTGCTATTATCGACAATGAACAGTTCGCTGCCGGCTAGGCTTGTTCGATTCGGCACGTATTAGCTCCTTTTGCCTTCATGTCGCCCTTGTTCTCCGCGTCCGTGTCACTCTTGGCTCGAAGCTGTTGGGACAGTAAAACGTCGCGATTCCATTGGCCGCAATGCCGGTCTTACAACGTTCCGGCCCGTTGCCTGAACATCTCCCTCCATTTCCGGAATGGAAACGGAAAGGTGTCGAAGAGCCTGCGAAAGGGTTTCAGCGATCCAGACCGGTTGGGTGTGAGTTCCAAAGGATGGCGTGGGCCAGCGAGATTACGATCGCGCAGTGTGAGGCATAAAACGCCTTGTGTTAATTCGTCCGCGGCCGCGCTTCCCTGTAATCGATTCGTTGATACCTTGCGCCGCGAGTGTTTGCGCACTGAACCAGCCTGCGTCCATCGGCATTGCGCGCGACTTCCATCGGGTGCTGACCAACGTGAGCCGCTGGCACATGTAGTTTTAGGTAGTCGCCACTGCTTTGCGGTGCCTCCACCCCGATTGCACTGAAACTCCGTAGGCCGTTCTCGACGGTTGAGTCGTTCACCACCTGATGGCAGCAGTCCACATTTTGACACAGCCAACCGTTTTCGGTCGTTACACGGGGTGCAACCGGTTGATCTTTACGAAGACACTGCCGCGGTCGACTGTTCCGCTAGGTGCTTGCGCATGCATGCAAGCGTGCGCGAAGTGGATACAGTCTCGCAGTCGATGCGACCGTCTCCGATTGGATGGCTCAGATCCAATGCCTTTGCGCCAAGTCCTGAATGAGACCGCTTTATTGACAAGGACATGAGTCTGCCGCTGCACCTCACCGCATCGAGCAGCAAGCGTCCCGTCCTCGCAAGGGGCGGCCATTCTGGCAATGGCGAAATGACGAACGTAGATTATCTGGGTTTGCCGAAACGGCCCAACGGCTACGGCCGCCAAATTAACCGGATGTGATCTACATAGTGAAGCTGATCTGCCAAATCCAATTATCCCACTCGAACGTCTTCTGCACGCAGGGCCTCAAGGGCCAACCGGCGCGCGAAGGGGGGGCCGCATAGCCGGCGATCATCTCCTCCTGCCGCGAATGCGCGTAGTCCGCATACGCGTCGGTCGCACGGATCAGCGCCGCGAGCAGAGGCCTGCATTGATCGTCCATCTTGGCGATCGCCTCGTCGCGTTTATTAACGAGCGCGAGACCGACAATGTCGGTCGCGACGGGGGCGTACGCAGTCTCCACGCGGTTCATCTCGGCCACGAGGCTGCGCGCTTTCTCGCTCGCGTCGGAGGCCTTCACCATCTCGTTCAGCTTCTTCAGGTTCGCCGTTACATCTCCGTGCGCGCGCGCCACCAACGCTTTCTCCATGTCGAGGTCTTCGGGCTTCACCACGAGCACGAGGTTGCGGGCCGCGATCGCGCGACGGTCGACAGCTGTCCGCACCTGTACGGCCATGTCGGCACGCGCGTTGATGCCGCGCACGAAGCTGGAGAACCCATCGGTCGAATCGCTCAGCGACTTGAGGGAAAGTCCCGCAACCGCGACGACGATCAGGGACAACGTGCCGAAGCCGGCAATCAGCTTCGCTTTAATACTGAACTGGTTCAAGGCGGCCATATATTTTTGCTTCTCCAAGGACGAAACCTGGACGTTTCGTTATGGACTCTCAGGTCCGGAATGGGAGCGTCTATGTAACCGCCGTGCTTCCCGACGGTCCCGCGCAGTGTTGCGATTGCGTGCGAGCACGAAACCGGCATTCCATTTACTGGTTATCGGGTCGCGCCGGGCGGACTTGAGGGAGGCGGGGTAATCCATTGCGGACTTAGCATGAGATCGCCACAGAACATGGGCGTCGCGGCGGCAGCGTCACCCAATCAGCATACGACGCGGCAACCGCCAGTCGTGGCGACACAGGCCGCGAACGCAGTAGCGCAACGCGGCGTCGAGCGATGAGTGCGGTCGCGTAAGCGGTTTAAAAGCCGCGCGCTAGGCACTAAAGACCCGTCTTTTCGATCATTTGCGCAAGATGACCTCTGTTACGCTACGGGTTCGCCAGACGCGATCCCCGGTGGACGCGTCTCTCCCTTCTCCTAGCGCGTGAAGACCGCGCATGCCCAAACCGAACCTAATGGTCACGCGTCGTCCGAACTTCATCATTGCGATCAGTGGCGTCCTGGCCAGCGCAATCCTGGCCATTGCAGTGTGGGTGCTGGCCCAGATGCACGACGACGCGTTGCGGCGCGCGCAGGATTCTGTGTTCAACGTCTCGCTGCTGGTCGAGCGCGACGTGTCGCGCAATCTGGAAATCTACGACCTGTCGATACGGACGGTGATCGAAGGGCTCAAGCAGCCACGCGTGCTGCAACTGGAGCCTTCGCTGCGTCAGATGGTGTTGTTCGACGGCTCGGCATCCGCGAAAGACATGGGCTCGATCCTCGTGATCGACGAAACCGGCTATATCAAGTTCGATTCGCAGTCCGTTACGCCGCGCCATGTCTATCTCGCCGACCGCGACTACTTCAAGGTGCATCGCGATTCGCCCAACGTGGGGTTGTACGTGAGTCGCCCGTTCATGCCGCGCGCGACGGGCACTGATATGAGCATCGGCTTGAGCCGGCGCATTTCGCGGCCGGACGGCAGCTTCGGCGGCGTGGTGGTCGGCACCATGCGGCTGAAATACTTTCGCAGCCTCTTCAACGGTATGAACCTCGGCGCCGGCGGTTCAATGGCGCTCATGCTAGGCGACGGCACGATGCTGATGCGGCGTCCGTACGACCCGAAGACGATCGGCATCAATCTCACGGGTACCTCCAACTATTCGCGCTTCGTCGCGCAGCCGAGCGGCGACTTCTTCGGCACCGCGGCGATCGACGGCGTCGAGCGCTGGTACGCGTTTCGCCACATCGACATGTATCCGCTGATCCTCGATGTCGCGCTGTCCACGCGCGACATCTACGTGGGCTGGCGGCGGCGCGCATGGATCATAGGCTCGCTGATCGGCGCGCTCGACCTCACGCTGATCGCGCTGGCCGTGCTGTTCGCGCAGCAGATGCGGCGCCGTCTCCTCGCCGAGGAAGAGTTGCACAGGCTCGCGCGAACGGACGGTCTCACGGGCGTGGACAACCGCCGCACCTTCGAGGAAGCCGCGGAGAAGGAGTGGCGCCGCGCGCAGCGCAACGGCGGACCGCTTGCCATGCTGCTGATCGACGTCGACAGTTTCAAGGGCTTCAACGATCTGTACGGCCACTCGGCCGGCGACGACGCGCTGATCGCGGTGGCTCACTGCATCTCGCACAACGTGCGGCGTCCCGGCGACACGGCGGCGCGCTACGGCGGCGAAGAGTTCGCCGTTCTGCTGCCGGACACCGACGAAGCAGGCGCTATCTGCATTGCAGAGAAAATCCGCGCGGCGGTCCAGGCGCTCGGTCTTGGACATGTGGCGAGCTCGCACCACGTGTTGACGGTCAGCATCGGCGTAGCCACTACGCAAGGCGAGGCCTTCACGACGAGCCGCGCGCTCGTCAATGCCGCGGACCAGGCTTTGTACGCCGCGAAAGACGCCGGCCGCAATCGCGTCGTGCCATACCGAACAGTGGGAACCGGCGCATCGGCGAATGGGCGCGCTGTCGTGGTGGTGGCTGGCCATTGAGTCTCACTAATTATACCCGGGTAATATATTGTTTCTTAATTTAATCCGGGTATAATTCGACAACTTTCCGACCTGGAGTTTGTCGTGACCACGTACTGCACCACCTGCACGGCCTTCGAAGGCCATCGCCTCATCGCCTCGGGTCAGTTGCCCGCAGTGGCGCTCGCCGTCAAGGAAGTGATCGCGCGAGGTGAGCAAGCGCCCGTTCTGGTTTTCGACGACGCCACGGCCGCCCCGGTCGAATTCGATCTGCGCGGCACTGCTGAGGAGATCATCGCGCGCCTGGGCCGCGCGTCGCCCGCCGCTCATTCGCACAACGACGCAAACAACGACGCAAGCAACGATGCAGCCGCCGAGCCCGACACACCGCGCGGTCGCGGACGCCCCAAGCTAGGCGTCGTCGCGCGTGAAGTCACCTTGTTGCCGCGTCATTGGGACTGGCTGAACGCGCAGCCGGGCGGCGCGTCGGTCGCGTTGCGCAAGCTCGTGGAGACGGCGCGCGCTAATGGCGAGCAGCGCGAGCGCAAACGCGCGGCGCAAGAAGCGGTGTATCGCTTCATGACCGCGCTGGCCGGCAACCTGCCGGATTACGAGGACGCCACTCGCGCGCTCTATGCAGGCGATCGACCGCGCTTCGAAGAGAAAATCGCCGGATGGCCGGCGGACGTCCGCGCCTATGCATTGCGGCTCGCCGGCAGCGCGTTCGAGGCGCAAGCGTGAATCGCGTTGAACGCGACGCCCAGGCGAAAAAAAACCGCTCACACTCGGTCGAGCGTGAGCGGAAAAGTCGGAGAGTTACAACAACATCGCATGCGCTACATGGGGTCAACGCAGCGGGAGAAGTCTAAGAGGCGAATCAACACACTTCTATCGGACGAATCTCAAACGCATGCATGCGCGTTTGTCACGGCTCCGTCTGCCAGGCATTCCTTACATTATCCTGTCCCGCTTATTCCAGGCATTTAGCGCTTCAAGTCAGCACCGTCAGCGCCGTAAAAGAAAGGTGAGCGCCGCTGCGTCTCCACGTCCTGCATGCATGACTCATCGCAAGGAGTCGCGACATGTTTGCAACGATGCAGCGGCGAGCATTCCGTTGTGACTTCCGAAGGATGTTCAAATGAAGTGGTTCGACCGCATGACCGTGTTCAGGAAACTGCTGCTGGCGTTTGCCGTTGTGATTGGATTTTCCGTGGTGATCGGCGGCACTTCGCTGAAAACGCTGTCGTCGATGCATGACATCACCGATGCGATCTGCGACAAATACATGGACGGCCTTTACTGGCTGGAAGAGGCGAACCGCCACAAGATCGACGCCGACCTCGCCGCCGCAAATCTCGGCTACGTGACCGACGACGCGGGGCGTCAGAAGCTGAAGGACAGCATCCTCGGCTCGCTCAAGCTGATGCATGAGGGCTACGAACGGTATCGCGCGACTATCGTCACCGCCAAAGGCCGGCAGATGTTCGACGACGTGCTGGGCAAGTCGGCGGAGTGGGAAGGCATCGTGCATCAGCAGATCGGACTCGCGCCGATTCCGGCCGGCGTCGACAACAACGAACTCGTGCGCCGCGCGATTGCGTCGAGCGAGGCATTGCGCGATCGCATCACGGCGTTGATCGACTATCGCCGTCAACAAGGCAACGACGCGCAGGCGGAAGCAACCAGCGAATATCAGCGCATGCGCATTGCGATGGTCGCATTGGTGCTCGGCGCGATCGTCGCGGGCGGCGTGCTCGCTGCGATGATCGCGCGGCGCTTGTCGCGTCAGTTGGGCGGCGAGCCGGATTACGCAATGCAGCTTGCCAACCGTATCGCCGATGGCGATCTCAGCGTGCGCGTCGAGACCCGCGCCGGCGACACGCACAGCATGCTCTACGCGCTGCGCAACATGCGTGAGCGGCTCGCCGCGATCGTGTCGGGCATCAGCGAATCGAGCGAATCCATTCTGACGGCGTCGGGCGAGATCGCGCAAGGCAACACCGACCTGTCGCAGCGCACCGAAGAGCAGGCTGCGGCCTTGCAGCAAACGGCGTCGAGCATGCAGCAACTGACGTCGACGGTGAAGCAGAACGCCGAAAACGCGCAGCAGGCGGGCGGCGTCGCGCACGGCGCAGCGGAAGTGGCGGCGCGCGGCAGTGGTCTTGTCGACGACGTCGTGGAAACGATGCGCGAACTGGCTGCCGGCTCGAAACGCATGACCGATATCATCGCGGTGATCGAAGGCATCGCGTTTCAGACCAACATTCTGGCGCTGAACGCAGCGGTCGAAGCGGCACGCGCCGGCGAACAGGGACGCGGCTTCGCGGTCGTCGCCGGGGAAGTGCGCTCGCTCGCACAGCGCAGCGCGGTGTCGGCGAAAGAGATCAAGGAACTGATCGAAAGCTCGACGGCACGCGTGGGCAGCGGCGCGGAACTCGCCGAGCGGGCCGGCCAGACGATGGCTGAAGTGACTCAGGCGATCAAACGCGTGACGGATCTCATGGGCGAGATTTCGTCGGCGTCGCAGGAGCAAAGCACGGGCATCGAGGGCGTGAGCCGGGCGGTCGCGCAAATGGACGACGTGACCCAGCAGAACGCCGCGCTCGTCGAGCAGGCTGCGGCTGCGGCCTCGTCGATGGCGGATCAGGCGAGACAGCTGCAGCAAGCGGTGACTGTGTTTTCGCTCGAAGCGACGCGCGAGTGATTGGGTTCACGTCATCGCGCGACGTGTTGTTTCAACGGACTGCACGCCATATTGTTCGCGCTTGCCACCTCCAATGGCACTCCGTACACTCGCGCGTAATTCCCGCACGGCGTTTGTTTTTTGCGCCGTCGTCCACGAAAAACGCCGAATAGAGGAGAACCCCCGCGATGGCCGATTCCTATTTTCCCCGCTGGCGCGCGCAGCCAGACGCCGTCGAGGGGCGCATCGTCGGCACCGACGAGCGCCTCGCGTGGCCGCAGATGTTCGCGATGGGCATTCAGCACGTCGTCGCCATGTTCGGCTCCACGGTGCTCGCGCCGTTGCTGATGGGCTTCGATCCGAACCTCTGCATCTTCATGTCGGGCATCGGCACGCTGCTGTTCTTCGTGCTGGTCGGCGGCCGCGTACCGAGCTATCTGGGCTCGAGCTTCGCGTTCATCGGTCTCGTGATCGCAATCACGGGCTACGGCGGCCACGGGCCGAATATGAACATTCCGCTCGCGCTGGGCGGCATTATCGCGTGCGGCGTGGTGTACGCGATCATCGGGCTGATCGTGTCGGCGGTCGGCACGCGCTGGATAGAAACGCTGATGCCGCCGGTCGTGACTGGTGCGATCGTGTGCGTGATCGGTCTGAACCTCGCACCTATTGCGGTGCGCGGCGTGAGCGCCAGCAACTTCGATTCGTGGATGGCGTTGGTCACCGTGCTGTGCGTCGGCGCCGTCGCCGTGTTTGGACGCGGCATGCTGCAACGTCTGCTGATTCTGGTCGGCTTGCTGATGGCGTATGTGATTTACGCAATCGTGACGAACGGCCTCGGCATGGGCAAGCCCATCGACTTTTCGATTGTGGCTAACGCTGCGTGGTTCGGTATGCCGCACTTCACGGCACCGGTGTTCGACATGCAGGCCATGACGTTGCTCGCGCCGATCGCGGTAATTCTCGTCGCCGAAAACCTTGGGCATATCAAGGCGGTAAGTGCGATGACCGGGCAGAACCTCGACCGCTTTATCGGCCGCGCCTTTCTCGGCGACGGACTCGCGACAGTCGTCTCGGGTTTCGCCGGCGGCACGGGCGTGACGACGTATGCTGAAAACATCGGCGTGATGGCCGTGACCAAAATCTATTCGACGCTGGTGTTCGTCATTGCCGCTTTGATTGCGCTGGTGCTGGGCTTTTCGCCGAAGTTCGGCGCGGTCATCCAGACCATTCCGGGTCCGGTGCTCGGCGGCGTTTCGATTGTCGTGTTCGGTCTTATCGCGGTGACGGGCGCGCGCATCTGGGTGGTCAACAAGGTGGACTTCTCGGACAACCGCAATCTGATCGTGGCCGCTGTCACGCTGGTACTCGGCGCAGGCGACTTCTCGCTGAAGCTCGGCGGCTTCGGTCTTGGCGGCATCGGCACCGCGACTTTCGGCGCGATCATTCTTTACGCGCTGCTCAGAAGGAAGCCGGCGCAAGGTCCGGTGGCCTGACGGTTCTCGCGGCGGCGCGCGTACCTTCAACAAAGGTCCGCCGCCGCACTTTGAGCAGTAGCTGTTTTACTTCCTGCGCGCGGTCAGCGCCGTCTCCGACAGATCCACTTCGCGCATGAGCTTGTTGAACGTCTCGTCGTTGATGGCCTGACTGCTGCGCAAGCTTAGAAACACCTGACGCTCCGCACGCATTGCCGAGAGCTTCATGCGAAATTCCAATGCATCTGCGCGCCGTGCCATCTCGCGCGGTTCGCGGTCCTCACCGAGTGCGGTGAGCCTGCGACGATAAATGTCCATCACGCGCGCGGTCACATCGGCCGCATATGCCGAGGCGGATTCGTCGAGGTTCGCGCACTCCTTGTCATGCACGTTGTCGACAGCGCGAATTGCGGCTTGCGCGGCCATCGTTCGTGCAAGCGCTTCTTCCGCTGCGTGCGGGTCTTTGCCGCGGCGCCATCCGCGCAATAGCAGCGGCAGCGCGATCACAGCGACGACCAGCGACAACAGGATCACGCCGGATGCGATGAATATCGCGAGGTCACGCCCAGGCAACGGTGCGCCGTTCGGCAGCATCTCCGGCAGCGACAACACGCCGGCGAGCGTCACCGCTCCGCGCACGCCAGCGACCGTCGTGACTCCCACGGTGCGCAATCCCGGCACCGCGTTGGCGACGCCCCGCCGGGTCGCGCCACGGCTCGCGAACCAGCGCAGCAGCCAGACCCACACGAAGCGCAACGTGTAGAGCGCCGCCGCAACAGCCGCGATATACCCGATCAGCAGCCCGACTTGCACGTCGCTCGTCTGATGCGCGTCGAGCAGCGCGCGGCCGAGAATGTGCGGGAACTGCAGCCCCAGCAGAATGAACACCATGCCGTTGAAGACGAACTCGATCATGGTCCAGGTGCTGCTCGCGCGCACTCGCGATGCCACCGGCCCGGATGTTGCCAGCGTCGTGTAGTTCATCATCATGCCGGCCGCGACCGCCGCGAGAATCCCCGAGAGTTCGAGGCGTTCCGCGATCAGGTATGCGGCGAACGGAATCAGCAACGTCATCACGACGCCGGGCGCCGGGTCGCCTTCTTCGGCGAGGTTCAGAAAGCGCACCGAGATAAAACTGAAGAGCCAGCTCACCGCTGCGCCCGTCGCGAGACCGCCTGCGGCGATGATCACAAAGCTGATCGACGCGTCGCGCAATGAGAAGACGCCGGTGAGCGCGGCGGCGATCGCGAATTTCAGCGCGACGAGGCCGGAGGCGTCGTTCATCAACGCTTCGCCTTCCAGAATGTGCATCAGTCTGCCCGGAATCTCGCCCTTGCCCGCGATGCCGGAAAGCGCAACCGCATCGGTCGGCGACAGCACGGCGGCAAGTGCGAACGCGACAGGCAGCGGCATCGACGGTACGAGCGCATGCACGAAGTAGCCGACGGCGAGCACCGTCATGAAGACGAGGCCGAGCGCGAGCATCAGGATCGAGCGGCGCGCCATGAAAAATTCCCGCTTGGGAATGCGCCATCCGTCCGCGAAAAGCAGCGGCGGAATGAACAGCATCATGAAGATTTCCGGATCGAAGGTGACGTGCAATCCGAGCTTCGGCCAGGCGAGCATCGCGCCGATTGCGATCTGAACCAGCGGCAACGGTAACGGCGCCAGGCGGGTCACGACACCCGACCCGGCCACGGCAAGCAGAAGAATCAATACGGTGAAGACGATTTCCATCGGTACGAGACTTGGAAAGATAACGGAGATGCGGACAAAGATTTTGCGCCGGCGCGTCGCACCTCGCAAAGCCGGCGCGCAAGCGGCATGGGGCGCGTCGGCGTGCTTGACAGGAATCATGGAGTCGCGCGGCGCAGCGCGAATGCCAGGTGTCGACCGCGAGTTTAGCCTGTGAGTTTGACCCGCGCAGCGTGTCCGCGCCGCGCGGCGTACTTCAGCGACTCCGCCGGGACTGCGCCACGCTGCACAAAGGCCGCTTGTTCTGGCTGCACGCTAAAGGTGCGCCCGCGCCCTGCTGTGGCGCATGTGCCGTGCCGCCGGTGCAATCTTTCACGCGAGTTACATGTCTATGTGCGCGAGCGCGCGCATGGAGCTTGCTTAAGCCATATCGATGACGCACATTTTGGAGCAATGGCGCCGTGGGTTGTTCGCACCCGCGTTCGACCGGCCCGGCTCTCGCGTGAGAGGATTGCATGACGATTGCGCAACAGGAAAGGACGGCTACCGCGCGCCACGGCTTCGACGTCGAAATGACGTCCGGCCTGGAACGCTTCTCGGTGCAGCACGGCGAGCTGACGCTCACGAGCGTGTTTCAACCCATCTTCAGTCTGTCGCATATGCGGGCGGTCGGCTATGAAGGCTTGCTGCGCGCTCACGACATGCTCGACCGGCCGGTCTCGCCGCTCGACGTATTCGGCGAGGCGGCGCGCGTGGGCGATGTGTTGCAGCTGGACCGGCTTGCGCAGACGCTGCATCTGGAAAACTTCAAGGTGCTAGGCGCCGAACGCGAGTGGCTGTTCCTCAACGTGCACCCGGGCGCGCTCACCGATCCGTATCTGTCCGCTGCGTTACTGGCTACGCTCAAGCGCCTCGGCTTGCCGCCGAGGCGCATCGTGCTAGAAGTGCTCGAACAGCGCGCGGAAGATCTGGAACGTCTCGCGGATGCCGTGCGCCAGTTCCGCGAGCGCGGCTTCCTGATCGCACTCGACGATTTCGGCGCGGGACATTCGAACGTCGAGCGCATCTGGCAATTGAATCCGGACATTGTGAAGCTCGACCGCATCATGCTGTCGCACGCCGCGCATCGGGCCGACATGGGGACGATTCTGCCGGGCCTCGTCGCGTTGCTGCACGAAGCGGGCAAGCTCGTGCTTGTCGAAGGCGTGGAAACGGAACACGAGGCGCAAATGGCGCTTGCCTGCAATGCCGACTTCGTTCAAGGGTTTTTCTTCGGACGCCCGAACCCGGGGGCGGCCGACGCAACGCACGCGGCGACTTGCATCAGCGAACTCACCGAGCGTTATCGCGATCAGATGGAAGCACGCGAGCGCCGCAACGCGAGCCGCCTCGCTCCCTATCTGCGCGCGTTCGAACGTGCGGCGGAACGGCTCGCAGCCGGTGAGCCGCTCGAAGAAGTGTGCTGGAATTTCCTCGCGCTCGATCACGCCGCGCGCTGCTTTCTGCTCGACGCGAAAGGGCTGCAGGCGGGGCGCAACGTCGTGCTGCGAGCCGATCGCGCGGCGCATGAAACGCGCTTCTTGCCGCTTGCCGATGCGCAAGGCGCGAACTGGCTGCGTCGTCCGTACTTTCGCGATGCGATCAACTCGCCCGAGCGCGTGCATGTGACGCGTCCGTATCTGTCGATCAACGAAGCGTTGCCGTGCGTGACGTTGTCGGTGGCGACGCGCGTCGGTGCGCAGACCTGCGTGCTGTGCGGCGACATCGACTGGATCGACGAATAGCGCTTCTGCGATGATGTCGTTTTCAACGACACCCGGCTGCGCTCATGTCCGTACTGCTAGAAGTCATCGCCACTACTGTCGCCGACGCGCGGCTCGCCGCGCAAGCGGGCGCCGACCGGCTCGAACTCGTGACCGCGATGGGCGAGGGCGGGCTCACGCCGAGCATCGGCTTGATCGAAGCGGTGGTCGATGCGGTCAGCGTGCCCGTCAATGTGATCGTGCGCCCTCACAGCCGTTCTTTCGTCTACGACGCCGACGACTTCGCGGTGATGCTGCGCGACGTGCGGGCGGTCAAGGCGGCGGGCGCGAACGGTGTGGTGATCGGCATGTTGAACGCGGACGGCGAGATCGACCGCGAACAACTTGCGCGTGCAATCGACGCCGCCGATGATCTCGCGATTACTTTCCATCGCGCGTTCGACGAAGCCCGCGATCAGCAAAAAGCGCTAGATGTGCTGCTCGGTTTCGATGCGGTGACGAATGTGCTGACCTCGGGCGGCAAGCCGTCGGTGCTCGATGCCGAAGCGACGATTCGCGAACTGGTGCGCCAGGCGGCGGAGTCGCGCTGCACGGTGCTGGCAGGCGCGGGCCTGACTGTCGATGCCGTTGCGGGCTTCGTGAGCAGGACGGGAGTCGAAGCGGTGCACTTCGGGTCGGGCGTCCGCACCGGCGGTAACGGGCTCGCCCCGGTCGAAAGCGCAAAGGTCGCTCAGGTGAGGGCATTGCTGGATGCCGAGGCGAAAAGCTAGCGCGCGGGCTGAATCGCCAGGCAGAAAAAAAGCCGCTACGTGCATGTGCACGAGCGGCTTTGTTGTAGGCGTCGGCAAGGCCGGTGCCTCGTAGCGCTTACTTCGCGACTACCACTGGAATTCCGCGCAACTGCCCAGCGCCTTTCACTTCCTCCAGCGATTTCTTTACCGACGCCCCGGTCGCCGCTTCAATCTGCAAACGCGCGGCGAGATCGCGCTCGCCCCGCTTGACGCCCGCCAGATTCGCGAGCTTCACATGGCCGTAACCGCGCACACGGGCATGCAGATCGGCGAGCTTCGCGACGTCTTCGAGATTGTCGGCGTCGAGCTTGGCGAGCGCTCGCTGCAACGTGGTTTCGTAATCGTCCGCGAGTTCGTGCTCCATTTTGCGCTCGAGCGTGCGGCCAAACGGGTCGAGCATCGTGCCGCGAAGGCCGCGCACCTTTGCGAGTACGCCGAGAACGGGCCACATCCATTGGCCGAAGGTTTTTTTCGTCGGATTCGCGCCGGAATGCGCGCGCGTGAGTGTGGGCGGCGCCAGATTGAACTTGATGCCGAAGTCCTTGCCGGCCACGCCTTCGAATTGCGCTTCGAGTGCTTCCCGGAACGCGGCATCGGTATGCAGGCGCGCGACTTCGTATTCGTCCTTCACCGCCAGCAGACGATAGAACGTCGTAGCCACCGCACGCGTCACGCGTTCGCTGTTTGCGTCGACCGCGCTTTCCGCACGGCGCGCAGCATCGACCAGCGCACGGTAGCGCTTCACATAGCTTGCGCCGCCGTAAATTTGCAGACGGCCTTCGCGATGCGCAATCAGTTCGTCGAGTGTATCTACGCGCACCGTCTGCTTCGCGGCATGCCGCGCCTGCCACAGCGATTCGAGCGCGGCAGGATCTTCCGCAGCGAGCCGGCCGATGGAAAACGCCAGTTGATTCATCTGCACAGCCACGTTGTTCAGTTCGATTGCGAGCATCAACGCGCCGAACGACACGGGCACGAGTCCAAGCTGCCACGCATAACCGAGCATCAGAATGTTAGCGCCGATGGTGTCGCCGAGAAAACGCGTGGCGAGCGCCTGCGCGTCGCAAGTCGACATGCGTTCAGCGCCGGCTGCATGGCGCATCTTGTCGATCAACGCGTCGGCATGCAGCGTAGCGTCCGGGTTCTGCACGAACGTGGCGTTCGGAATGGCATGCGTGTTGACGACGATGCGCGTGCGGCCATGACGCACCGTCTGCAATGCATCGGCGCTCGCGCCGACCACCATGTCGCAGGCGAGCAGCACGTCCGCTTGCTGCGTGTCGATGCGAACCTGGTTGAGCCACTCGTCGCGCGCAGCAAAGCGCACGAACGACAACACCGAGCCGCCCTTTTGCGCAAAGCCCATGAAGTCGAGCACCGACGCGCTCTTGCCTTCCAGATGCGCAGCCATGCTGATCAACGCGCCGACCGTCACGACGCCCGTGCCGCCGACACCCGTTACTAGGATGTCGTACGGTGCGGCATCGAGCTGCGTGGCGGGTAGCCGCAACGCGTTGACGCGCTCAGCCAATGCTTGCGGATCGAACGCGGCGCCCGCGGCTTTCTTCAGCTTGCCGCCTTCGACTGTCACGAAGCTCGGGCAAAAGCCGTTCACGCATGAGTAGTCTTTATTGCACGACGATTGATCGATGCGACGCTTGCGTCCCAATGCTGTTTCGACGGGTTCAACCGACAGGCAATTGGACTGCACGCCGCAATCGCCGCAGCCTTCGCAGACCTCTTCGTTGATGAAGAGGCGTTTGTCCGGATCGGGGAATTCGCCCTTTTTGCGGCGACGCCGTTTTTCGGCGGCGCACGTCTGGTCGTAGATCAGTACGGTCACGCCGTCGGTGTCGCGCAATTCGCGCTGCACGGTGTCCATTTCGCTACGGTGATGGAACGTCGTGCCCTTCGGGAAAAGATCGTGATGGCCGTCGTATTTCTCCGGCTCGTCGCTGACCACGACGAAGCGCGACACGCCTTCGGCTTCCACCTGACGCGCGATCTGCGGCACGGAGATGCTGCCGTCCACGGGCTGGCCGCCCGTCATCGCGACGGCGTCGTTGTAGAGAATCTTGTAGGTGATGGTGGCTTTCGCCGCGACCGCCTGACGGATCGCGAGAATGCCGGAGTGAAAGTACGTACCGTCGCCGAGATTCTGGAAGACGTGACGCGTTTTCGTGAACATCGAATGCGACGCCCAGTCCACGCCTTCGCCGCCCATCTGAATGAGACCGGTGGTGTCGCGCTCCATCCACGAAGCCATGAAGTGACAGCCGATGCCTGCTTGCGCAATCGAGCCTTCAGGCACTTTCGTCGACGTGTTGTGCGGACAGCCCGAGCAGAAATACGGCGTGCGCTTCACGCTGTCCGCGGCGTTGGAGAGAATTTGCGGCGCGACCAGATCGACCACGCGTTCGCGGCGATCGAGCGCCGGCTTGTGCTTCGCGAGCCAGTTGGCGAACACCGGCAAGATGCGCGAAGGCCGCAATTCGCCTAGCGACGAGAGCAGCATGCTGCCGTCTTGCGCGTGCTTGCCGATCACGGCCGGCCGCGCACCTTGCGTACGGTTGTACAGATAGTCCTTGATCTGCTGCTCGATGACCGGGCCTTTCTCCTCGATCACGAGCACTTCGGAAAGACCTGCGACGAACGTGTCGATGCGCGTCATTTCCAGCGGGAACGACAAGCCCACTTTGTAGATACGCACACCGGCCGCGTCGAGATCGGCGACGGTCAGGTCGAGGCGGCGCAACGTTTCCATCAAGTCCAGATGCGCCTTGCCGCATGTGACGATGCCCACGTCCGCATGCGGGCTCGGCGCGATCCATTTGTCGATGCTGTTGGTTTTGGCAAAGTGACGTACGGCGTCGAGCTTCGCGTGCATTCGCGATTCGATGGTGAGGCTCGGCAGATCAGGCCAGCGATTATGCAAGCCGCCCGACGGTGCTTCGAAATCCTCCGGTGCGGTCCAGTCGGTTCGCAGCGCATCCAGGTCGACCGTCGAGCCGGATTCGACCGTTTCGGAGATCGCCTTGTAGCCGACCCACGCGCCCGAAAAGCGCGACAGCGCCCAGCCGTACAGCCCGAATTCGAGCATGTCCGCAATGTTCGACGGATTCACGACCGGCATGTGCCACGCCATCATCGCAAAGTCGCTTTGATGCGGCATCGACGAAGACACGCAGCCGTGGTCGTCGCCGGCCACGACCAGCACGCCGCCGTGCGGCGACGAGCCGTACGCGTTGCCGTGCTTCAGCGCGTCGCCCGCGCGATCCACGCCGGGGCCCTTGCCGTACCACATCGCGAACACGCCTTCGACGGTGCGCTCCGGGTCCGCTTCCACGCGCTGCGTGCCGAGCACGGCGGTGCCGCCGAGTTCTTCATTGATGGCGGGCAGGAAGCGAATATCGCCCGCGCTGAGCAGTTTCTTCGCTTTCCACAATTGCTGATCGACCATGCCGAGCGGCGAGCCCCGATAGCCGCTGATAAAGCCCGCGGTGTTCATGCCGCGCGCCTGGTCGAGTGAGCGCTGCATGAGCGCGAGGCGCACCAGCGCCTGGGTGCCGGTCAGAAAAATCCGGCCGCGGGTCGCGGTGAGATTGTCGGACAGCTTGTAGTCGGAAAGTGCGGGCGTGCCGTCGATGGGCAGACGAGCGGTCATAGGTGAGTCTCCAATCCCATGCGTGATGGTTGCTGTTGTGCATTCGGCGCGCGTCCTCGGGACGCCGAGGTGCCGCAGCGAAAGAGACTCTATTTTTTAGCGCCAATCGGAGTGGATTTTTTCTACTTTGCTCCTGCGTCAGCGAATGAGCGCGAGGAGCGACCGGTTTTAAGCCGCTTTTGAGATAGATATGCCACGCAAACGGTGGCTGCGGGTATGCCCTGGGGCGATGCAGGCAATGGCCCGGCTTTGGTTTGCCCGATCAAATGCTCGAGACGGCGGCTGTCACAGGTGCTTCATCCAGCGGCACGATCTCATGAAAATGCGAATAGTCGATATGGCTCACGCCGTCGCGTTCGCTCATGATGTCGACAAAACGGTGCTGCCAGTAGATCTGGTCGCACGTCCACATGTGGCGTGCCTGCATGGTCTGCGACGTCGATTCGTCGACGCCTTCCAGCGTGAGCAGCAGCGACGTGTCGCGCGCTTTTAGCGTTTCGGCTGTTTCGCCGAAGAGTGGACTGGTTTCGTCGATCACATGCATGATGCTCCAGCCGAGCTTGAAGACCGGATGCTGGTCGCGCACGAGTGCGAGGTCATAAAGCTTGCGCAGCGTATAACCTTCGGGAGTCGTTTCGCGGCGCAGAATGCGCAGCCGTGCATGCGCTTCGGCGATCACGTTCTGACGCCCGTTGGCCGAGCGGACCATCAAGGTCATGTGACCGTCCAGCGGCCGGATGATCGCGTAGCGCGCGAACATGATCTTCGCGTGCGGACGAGAGAAGCGCGCGAAAATCAGACCCGTCGCCAACGCAATGCTCGACATACCGACGAAGATTTCGAGCGTCGCGATCCAGTGCGCGTACACCGTTTGCGGATGCATGTCGCCGTAGCCGACGGTGGCCAGCGTTTCGACGCTGAAGAAAAACGCACCGCCGAACCCCGGCGGGTACTGATTCGCAATGGCCGCGTTGCCGAGCATATAGAGCGCGGCGAATGTGGTGTTCAGCAACAGGAAGATCACCGCCAGGCTGACGAAAAACATCGGCCAGCGCACCACCAGCGCGCGGTGATAAAGATCCTGCCAGAATCGCGTCGGCATGCCGTGCGCGATCACCACGCGGTCGTCCAGACGCAGTTCGCGGCTGCCGCGCGAAGGGCCTGTTTCGGCGCTCACTTCCGCCCGTCCGATGCGGGCAAAACGGTCCGACGGTTCAGTAGCCATCGCGTACTCGTGGAGATGAAAACGGCGCAAGCGTAGCACGCGGCCTCGCTCGCGGAGCGCGATCTTCGGCGCGTCGAACAGGGCGAAGGAAGGTGTGCGTTTTCCGTGCCGTGGCGGTGCGGCGGGGGCGCTTCAGTGGTTCTTGAACGCGCTGAATGCCGCGTTCAGATGCCGTTTACCATGCGCTGCTAGCGCTGACGCCAGCGCTAACACTGACGCAGACGGCCTGTGCTCCGCTTTACGGAAATGCTCGCGGCTTCGGAATGCCTGCGCCGTGCTCGATGTCGTCGACGGCTTGCTGGTGTGCCACAGCGATGGCTTGTGCTTCGTCGGCGTAACCGTTGTCGCCGCCGATGGTCGTCCACGGCTTGACCGCTTTCTCCCGATGCCTGATTTCGTATTCCGCGTCCCAGCGCGCGCCGCTGAGTTCGATTGGGCGGACGTGAATCGAGTACACGCCGTAGAGGAAGAGCTGCTCAACCATGATCGCCTCCGACCATTGCGTTCAGGTGGCGCGCCGCGAGATGCGCCGCGCCGGTCTGCCTAGAGTTCGATTTCCCCGAGTATGCGATGAGCGAGCGCCTTCGCTTCTTCCAGTGCCTCGCCCGGTGTGGACGAGGTAGCTTCGACTTCGTAGACCGTGGTTTCCTGGTCCTGGCTCGCCTCGCCTTCGTCGCGCGCGAGTGTGACCACGCCTTGCCACGTATCCGAGTCGAGCTCTCTTACCGACGCAGTGGCCGTGTAGATGCCTTTGGTGTAGGTGATGTCCTCCATGGCGTCGCTCCTTGTTCCAAAGGTTCCGGTCTTTTCATCGTAGCACGGCGATGGCGCTTCGGCTGAAGCCCCGCGGCGCGGCGCCTCGCGACGACGCGCGCCTGTCCAGCGGAAAAGATAACGTCCAATCGTTACAGCAGCGCGACGACTTCATCCAGCGACGGCGCATGCGCGCCCGCGTGCCGGCAGGCCGCCGCGCCGGCCGCCAGCGCGAACGCCAGATGCTCCGGCCACGCCCGCTGCGAAGCGGTCATCAGACTGAACAGCAAGCCGCCGATGGACGCATCGCCGGCGCCGACCGTATCCACCACCTCGACGCGCGGCGGGCGCGCCTCGAAGGTCGCCGCGCCGTCGATCAGCAGAGCCGTTTCCGGTCCGCGGGTGACGAGCACGGTGGCGGACGGATTCATCGCGCGCAATTGGGCAAGCGCATGCGCTTCGTCGTCGGCCTTGAAGAGCAGGCGCAGGTCTTCGTCCGATACCTTGATGAGGTCCGCGAGCGCGGCCATTTTGCGTAGCGTGGGTTCGTATCCGTGCTCCATCAGATTCCGGTAGTTCGGATCGAAACTGATCTTCACGCCGCGCGAACGCAATTCGGCGGCCAACCGGGCGAGCGTATCGCCGAGCGGCTGCCGCACGAGGCTGATGCAGCCGAAGTGCGCCCACTTCACCTGCTGCATCCAGCCTGCCGGCAGATGCGCGGGATCGAAGGCGAGATCGGCGCCGTTCTCGCCCATGAAAAAGTAAGCAGGCGGATGCGTGCGATGAACGATCGCGAGCAAAGGCGGGCGCTCCACGCGCTGCATGAAGCGCATGTCGAGCCCGGCCGCGACGCTCGCGTCCCACAGTTCGTCGGAGAAATTGTCGACGCCGAGCGAGCCCGCGCATGCGGTCGGCAAGCCGAGCCGCGCGACGCAACGCGCGACGTTCCAGCCCGCGCCGCCGGGACGCGACAGCCATTGCGAGGCGCCCGTGCGCACGAGATCGGTGAGGATATCGCCCGCCGAAACGAAGACGGGCAGTTCGTTGTTCACGTGGCTCATTTTGCGTGCTCCGTGGAGACAGCCGCGGCGGTCGGGCCTTCGGCCAGCGCGTGCGTCAGCACTTCATAGCACGCGCCCATGGTGTGATAGTCGGTCTTGCCGGCCGGACTCTTTTCGTCGCTGTATTTGCGGTTGTCGCAGGTGAGGATGCGATACCACGCACCGTATTTGTGATCGACGAAGTGCGCCCAGCTATAGCGCCAGATCTCGTCGTACCAGTCCCAGAAGCGTTCGTTGCCGGTGCGCTTGCCGAGCAGCGCGGCGGTCGCGAAAGTCTCCGCCTGCACCCAGAAGTACTTGTCGTGGTCGCACACGGTGCCGTCCGGGCCGAAGCCGTAATACAGGCCGCCGTGGTCTTCGTCCCATGCGTGCGTCATCGCGGCGTCGAACAGTTCGATTGCGCGCGGCAAGAGCCAGGGCAACGGACGGTAGCGCTCGAGAATCAGCAGCAGCTTCGCCCATTCCGTTTGATGCCCAGGCTGGAAACCCCACGGACGGAAAATGTTCGAGCTGTCTTCCTCGTTGTAGTGCCAGTCGACCGACCAGTCTGCGTGAAAGTGCTCCCACACGAGCCCTTGCGACAGCTTCGCCTGACGCAGCGTGATGTTCGACGCGACGCGCTCGGCGCGGTCAAGATACACGAGGTGGCCGGTCGCTTCGTGAGCGGCGAGCAAGGCCTCGGTGGTGTGCATGTTCGCGTTCTGCCCGCGATATGAGCTCACGCGCCATTCGGGCGATGCCTCGTCGGCATAGAGACCGGCGGCGGCGTCCCAGAAGCGATGCTCCATCAACTCGAAGGTCGCGCCGATCATCGGCTTCGCTTCCTCGATGCCGGCCATCGCCGCATGCGAGTACGCGAGCAGCACGAACGCGAGGCCATAGCAGTGGCGCGTGGCGTCGAGCGTGCGCTTTTTGCCGTCGCTCCATTCGATCTCCCAGTCGTAACCTTCGTGCTGCGCGTCCCAATGCGCGTCGCGCAGAAAGCGCACGCCGTGGCGCGCGTATTCCAGATGCTTCGGGTCGCCGAACTGGCGATACGCCATTGCGTAGTTGAAGACGTAGCGGCAGCTGCTCACCAGATGCCGCGTGGTCTTGTCGTAGACGGAACCGTCGTCGCGGAAAAAATGGAAGAAGCCGCCGCTCGGATCGAGCACATTGGGCGCGTAAAAGCGCAGCGTGTCCTCGACGTGCGAGAGCAGAAACTCGCGGCTGCGAAAGCTGGCGACGGGCGGCACGGCGGGCGCGCCGTTGGCGGAAGGAGGCGTAGCGGATAGCGTCATGGCGTTCTCACCAAAGTACTGGCACGGGCAATGAGATGAACGGGCAAGCGGACTTCTGTTTCGGCGGGCGCGTCTTCGAGTAGCAACTCGACGCCGCGGCGGCCGAGCGCTTCCTTGTCGACCGCGATGGTGGACAGCGGCGGCGTGGCGTGAGCGGCGGCGGGAATGTCGTCGAAGCCGATGATGGCGATGTCCTCGGGCACGCGCACACCGCGCGCGGAACAGGCGCGCAGCGCCGCGAGCGCGGCGGCGTCGTTGTAGGCGAACACGGCGTCGGGGCGTGGGCCGGGCGCATCGAGCAGTTGCTGCATCGCTCGGGCCGCGCCGCTGTCGGGGTCGAGTCCGGCGTCGATTGTGACTTCGAGCGACGGGTCGAACAGGAGTCCCGCTTCGAAAAACG
Source organism: Paraburkholderia kirstenboschensis (assembly GCF_904848585.1). Classification (GTDB taxonomy): domain Bacteria; phylum Pseudomonadota; class Gammaproteobacteria; order Burkholderiales; family Burkholderiaceae; genus Paraburkholderia; species Paraburkholderia kirstenboschensis. The sequence continues at coordinate 351,130 of NZ_CAJHCR010000004.1, read as the reverse complement.
CACGCCGATACCCGAGCGCGCGCTGGGCGATGCTGAAGTGCGCGAGCGATCCGCCGATGAACGCCACCCGCTTGCGCCCCTGTTCGAACAGATGCCGCATAGCAAGCGCGGCGCCGGCAGCGTTGTCGAGATTGACCGAACGCAAACCCGGCGCCCAGAGATCGATCAGCACGAGCGGGCGCTGCATCGCGACGAGCGTGGCAAGCGTCTCCGGTTCGACGAAGCCTGCGATCGCGACGGCGTCGGGCGCATGCAGGCGCATCTGCTGGATTACGTCTTCGGTGGGACCGGCGGTCAGCACCGAGGGCACGATCCCGCGCTCGCGGCAGGCGTCTTCCACGCCGTGCAAAACGTGCGAAAAGAACGGGCTGACGGCGAAGTTGTTGTGCTGGCGGTGCAGCAGGAACGTCAGACGGCGGATGCGCGGACGCAATTGCCCGGCGTCATAGCCCAGTTCGCGCGCCGCCTCTACTACGCGCACGCGTGTGGCCTCGGAAAGGCCCGGCTGGTTTTTCAGTGCGCGTGAGACGGTGCCGATCGACACGCTGGCCGCACGCGCGACGTCGCGGATAGTTATCGCCATCGAAGCAGGTGGCCGTGACAGAGCGGCCGCACGTGTTTTGGTCCGGGCGATTGTATAGTAAAACAGCCGTCAAACAGCTTCAAAGCGTGGTGGCAGGCACCGGTAAATACCCGTATATGCTGGCCTTTTTCACATTTCTTCGTTTAGTAAAATTGCTAAACAAATGCGATTTCCGCGCGTTAGCTCTGTGGCGGCGGGCTTTCCGTGACGGCGGTAGCAAGGCTGGAAACTCGGTCCTTCCAGCACTCGGCGCCGCTTCGTCAGTCGGCGTGCGTCGCCGAGGCTTCTGACTGCCCGCGCAGCAAGGCCACGCTTTCTGCGGCGTCGATCAGCACGAATCCGCTTGGCTCAAGCTTCGCGCGCCGCTTGGCCAGCGCCGCGACTGAGGCGATTTCCTCGCTGTTATAGAGCGACGCGCCGTCGGTCGGCTCCGGCTCCACGCGCACGCAGCCAATTGCCATCGTGACGAAGCCGAAGAAGGTCGGATTGCCGCGCCGGTCTTCGCCGTGAATGCCGCCGGCCAGACGGTCGGTCGGCGCGTAGAAGCGTTGCGCGCCCTCGTTGAACACGTGAATCGCGCGCAGCACGCGCTCGCGCCAGTCGTCGCTCTGGAACAGGATGAGGAAGTCGTCGCCGCCCACGTGACCGAGAAAGTCGCGCGTCGGATCGCAGACGTCGGCGAGCACCGCGGCGGCGAACTTCAGTACCTCGTCGCCTTGCCAGTAACCGTATTGATCGTTGAAAGGCTTGAAGTGGTTCAGGTCCACATAGCAGGCGTAGAAACCGGCGTGATTGCCGACGAGCCGCGCAATGTGCGAACTGATCGGAATGTTGCCCGGCAGGAACGTTAGCGGGTTAGCGTAGCGCGCCGCTTCGATGCGCACCTCGGTGACCGCGCGCACCAGGTTCTCGCCGGTGCCGAGCCCCGCATACTTGCCGTTTTCGGTGATGACGAAGCCATCGGCGAGATAGCGCTGATCGTCGCTTGCGAGGAGCTTGGCCATCTGCTCGACGGTCATCGATTTCTCTATCACCACCGGCGAGGCGTTCGCGAAAAGCAGGCATGGCCGCTTGCCGAACAACTCGCGGTGATACGGCAACGCATAGCGGTCCATGAAGCTGCGGCGGTTGATCAGCGCAACCGGTTCGTCATGCTCGACCACGGCGACCGCGTGCAGATCGGGCAGACGGTTGAAGAGTTCGAGCACGTCGTTGTTGGTCGCCTGGCGCGGCAGCGCGGGCGCGTGCACGAGCATCTTTTCCGAGGCCATGCCGCCCGATGGCGACGCGCCGCCGAGCGTGCGCGTCGCCTCGGGAAACACGGCGATGTGGCCAGCGCGCAGGGCGTCGCGGGCGTCGTCGGTGACTTTGCGTGCCGGCTGCGCATGCGGACGGCCAAAGAAAAAGCCTTGCCCGCAGCCGATCCCCATGTCGCGCACGACGATCAGATCCGCCTCGTTCTCGATGCCTTCGGCCACGAGGCGCGCGCCGCTCGCGCTCGCGAAGTGCTGCATTGCGCGAACGGCCTCGAACTTGAGGGGATCGCAGGCGATGTCGTGAATGAAGAAGCGGTCGATTTTCACGACGTCCGGTTGGAGTCGCACCCACAGATTCATGCTGGCGTTCGCAGTGCCGTAATCGTCGAGTGCGAACTGCGCGCCTGCCGTGCGCAACGTGGCGATCACCGGCAGGAAACTGCCCACGTCGGGAATCATGCTCTGCTCCGTCAACTCGATCACGATGCGCTGCGGGTCGACGCCGCGATGGCGCAGCAGCGCGAGCGTGTCGTCGGGTGCGTCGGCCAGACGCCGAAGCGCGCCTGCGCTGAAGTTCAGGAACAGCTTGCCGTCGTAGCCGAGCCGCGCGAACGCTTCGATGCAGGCGCGCGCAGCGGCCTGTTCAAGCTCGATCGCGCAGCCTTCCACGAGCGCTTGCGAAAAGAGGGCGAATGGCGCTTCGAGCGATGTGCCGGCCGGCCCGCGAATCAGGCCTTCGTAGCCGAGGATCGCGCCGTCCTCGAGGTCGATGATCGGCTGGAATACGGCGGACAGATCACGCCGGGCAATCAGGTCCTCGATGCGCGGCGCGGCGATTCCGGAGGGCGAGCGAAGTTGCATGGCAGTTAGACGTAGCGATGGACCTTCGGCTTAACGACCTGCTCTGCGGAGAATTAAGTGAACTTTTGGTGAAGCGTTGCACTGGTGTGGTGCGTTCGGGCTGGGGTGAGGCTTCGCGCGCGGTTCTCTGATAGTTTGAGGCGCTGCGGGGAGTCGACCAGAAGTCGACCAGGAGTCGGCCACGAGCCAGCCAGGAGCCAGCCAGGAGTCGGCCAGGAAGCCGCCTATGCCATCTGGCCGAGGCGACAACCGTCGCGGATGAGCGTGAAATAACGAAAAGCCGCGCAAGGCGGCTTTTGGAAAACGACGCTCAGGGAGGGCGCTTATGAATGTCCTATTTGCATTGCGCGCGTATTCAACGGCGGGCGACGGCGGCGGCGGCCCGCTCGCGCGAGGCGCGGCTTTCCGCGCTGGTGTCGCGAGCGCCCCAGCGCTGCGCGAGCGCGGCGCAGACCATAAGCTGGATCTGGTGGAACAGCATCAGCGGGAGAACGACCGCGCCGACCGCCTGCGAGGCGAAGATGACCTTGGCCATGGGCACGCCGGCGGCAAGACTTTTCTTCGAGCCGCAGAAGATGATAGTGATCTGGTCCGCGCGACTGAAGCCGAGCCGCTTGCTCACGAAAATCGTCATGCCCAGCGCGAGCGCGAGCAGCACCACGCTGATGAGCAGAACGCCGCCCAAAGCGGAGAGCGGGATCTGATGCCAAAGGCCTTCGGTCACGGACTCGCTGAACGCGCCATACACGACCAGCAGAATGGAACCTTGATCGACGAACTTCAGCACGCCGCGATGCCGCTCGATCCACTTGCCGATCAGCGGGCGCAGCAGTTGCCCCGCCACGAACGGCACCAGCAACTGCAGCACGATATTGCCCACGGTGTGCCAAGGGGAGCTACCGCCCGCCGCCTGATTCGTGACGAGGACGCTGACGAGTGCGGGCGTGATGAAGATGCCGAGCAGGCTCGAGGCCGACGCGCTGCAAACCGCGGCCGGAACGTTACCTTTGGCGATGGACGTGAAGGCGATAGAGGACTGAACCGTCGACGGCAACGTGCAGAGGAAGAGGATCCCGGCGTAGAGCGCAGGCGTGACAAGTGGCGAAAGGAGCGGTTTAAGCGCGAGGCCGAGCAGAGGAAACAGCGCGAACGTGCTGAGCAGTACGACCACATGCAGACGCCAATGCGTCGCGCCCGCAACAATCGCTTCCCGCGAAAGCTTCGCGCCGTGTAGGAAGAACAGCAGGCCGACCGCGACGTTCGTCACCCAGTCGAACCCCGCGGCGGCCTGGCCGTGAACCGGCAGCAGGCTGGCGAGTATCACCGTGCCGATCAGGCACAGGGTGAAGTTGTCGGGAAGCAGTTTCGGGCGGGCCATGTCGGATTCTCGAAATCGGTGATGCGGGACTGCACGCAAGGCGCGTGCGCGAAGCGCCCGGCGGTAGTGCTATGGAAAACCCTATTGTCCGTCTAAAGCTATTAAAACGGCAAATTCATTTGCCGAATTGATTAATGACTCCGATGCATTCGCGCCGTGGTCGACGAATCGGCTATGCCTCGACAGTCGGCCCGTGCGCGAACGCCTGTGGCGTCCCGCGGGTGCGCTTGGCTGATCGACTAATCGTCGGGTGAACAGGGCGCGTCGCGTCGTTGCAATTACGCCTTTCGCGTAACGCTCTAACCCTCGATGCACAGCCGATTCTCAGGCGGGTTTAGCAAGGGTTGTGGCGTAGAAAAACGTCGCAGTAACAACGTGTTACAAGAGCGGACGAGGCCTAACACTTTTTGGCTCGACACCCTCTTCCCGCGACCATAAATTACCGATCAAAGGCCGTCGGGATGCTCTGCGCTGCGACCTGTTCGCAGCGCCCGCGCCAGTCCCTCAACAAGTCCATCGCAGCTCGAACGGTGGGCTTCAGGCAAGTCTTCGGGCAAGTGAGTCACTGGTGGACGGGTTGTCGAGAACGAAGCACCTGGCGTGGGGCGCGGTAATCGTCGCGCTGTGCTCGTTCGCCTACGCAAAAGGTCCGGGCATGCCGCACGGCGGCGCGAGCTTTGGTGCGGACAGCTACGGTCACGGCAATTACGTCAACCGCGACGTTGGCCGCAACGTCGAGCGCAACCTCGATCCCTCCGGCGCTTCAAGTGCAGGCATGCATCGCGTCGCCGGACCAGGTGCTTATCCTGGGGACGGCCGCGGCGGCATACCGTACGTCGGCGTCATTCAACCGGTTAGCGCCGAGACGCGCCCCGGACAGCGGCCGCAATCCAATGCACCGGTTCGCTCGGGGTCGATCCGGGCCGACGTCGCGCGCTATAACGAAGAACGCGGTTCACTGCGCGCCGTCCAGCGCCAGGGCGACGACAGCCGCCCGCCCGAAAGTTCTCCCTACCGAAACTAGGCCCGCCCGGGCCGCGCTTCGATCAATCCTCTAGCCGGATAGGCGGCGCCGCGGCTTGCGTCGCGTTCAGTGCCTTGGCAACGTTCGTTGTTCCAATCCCGTTCCCTTGCCCGCCTTTCAATTGGCTTGGCGCGCGCATTACGCTTTGACTCACCTCCAAACCGCGCGCGCAATCTGACGTTTCGACGCCACACTTTTTTGAAAACACTCGGCAGCAGACCACCTCCCGTCGTCAAATTTGGGCGGTTATGCGGCGGCGCGTCATCAGCATGTCATCTGAAGCGTTATCGAACGCGTTACGCATAGCGCGCGCTGCTTCGCGCGAGCCGCGGTGTGTGTCGCGATGCCACGAACATGCGCACGTGAAGGTCTGTAGCAGGCCGATAAGCGACAAAACTAATCAGACCGATATACCGGCAATAACCAGCGATATTTTTGTTCATAAAAATGGTCCGCAAAGATGGTCCCGCCCAGATTGGCTCGACGATTGAACGGACAACAACAATGGTTCGCGCGAGCTTGCCCTTTCGCACAGCCACACCCCTTTTGACAAAGACTGGAGAATCCATGAAAACAGGCATCAGCCGTGCGCTGAAGACCACCCTCAAGGCAACCGCGTGTGCCGCTTTGCTGGCCAGTGCATCGTCTGCTTTTGCGCAATCGAGCGTGCAACTCTACGGTCAGGTGGACGAATGGGTCGGCGCGCAGAAATTTCCCGGCGGCAAGACGGCGGTCCAGGTGTCCGGCGGCGGAATGTCGACGTCGTACTGGGGCTTGAAAGGGGCTGAAGATCTGGGCAACGGCTACAAGGCGATCTTTACACTGGAAGGCTTCTTCCGCGCGCAGAACGGCCAGTACGGCCGCTTCGCCGGCGACACGACGTTTTCGCGTAACGCGTACGTCGGTGTCGAATCGCCGTACGGCACGGTTACGGCCGGCCGGTTGACCACCGAACTGTTCGTGTCGACGATCCTGTTCAACCCGTTCATCGACTCGTACGTCTTTTCGCCGATGGTCTACCACGTGTATCTCGGGCTCGGCACGTTCCCGACTTACTCGACCGATCAAGGCGTGACGGGGGACTCGGGCTGGAACAACGCGGTTCAGTATCAGTCGCCGAACTTCAACGGCCTGTCGGCGAGCGCAATGTATGCGCTGGGCAACACGACGCAGAACGGCGCGAAGAAGTGGAGCGGCCAGGTGCTGTATTTCCACGGCCCGTTCGCCGCGACCGCGGTTTATCAATACGTGAACTTCAACAACACGCCGGGCGATCTGGGCAGTTTCGATTCCTCGGGTGTGCCGGGCCTGAAGGCGCAGAGCGTCGCGCAAGTCGGCGTCTCCTACGACCTCAAGTATGTGAAGCTGTTCGGCCAGTACATGTACACCCACAACGACCAGACGCTGACAAGCTGGCACGTAAACACTGCGCAAGGCGGCGTAACGGTCCCGGCGGGTCCGGGCACGGTGATGGCGTCGTACGCTTATTCGCGCGACGGCGGCGGCTTCGACCAGACGCGCCAGACCGCGGCGATCGGTTACGACTACCCGCTGTCCAAGCGCACCGACGTGTACGCGGCTTATCTGTACGACCACATCAGCAGCCAGTCGAGCGGCAATACGTACGGCGTTGGCATGCGCGCGAAGTTCTAGGCGTCGCTGCGCAGCTGAACTGGCCGGCGAGCGGCGACTGCCGCGAGCCGGGCCGCATGCTCACAACCTCCAAAGCCCGCTTCCTCACGGAACGCGGGCTTTGGTCTTTTCTGAGGCGATCCGCCATAGTCGTTCCGCCATCTGCTCTTGATAAACCGGGCAAAATAACGCCGATTAATTCCTATAGCGAGCGATTCGGATGGACACCCTCGTCAGCATGAAAGTGTTCCGGCAAGTGGTCGAGGTGGGCAGCTTCGTGGGCGCGGCTGAACGAATGGAGATGTCCGCGGCGATGGCGAGCAAGCACGTGATGCATCTCGAACAGCAGCTCGGCGCGCGCCTGCTGAACCGCACCACGCGCCGCGTCGCGCCGACCGAGGCGGGCCGCGAATACTACGAGCGCTTGAGTCAGGTGCTCACCGAACTCGAGGAGGCGGAGCAGGTGGTTGGTGCGGCGAGCGTCGTGCCGCAAGGGCGCTTGCGGGTGTCGTCGCTGTCGGCATTCGGACTGAGTCACGTGATGGCCGCGGTCGCCGACTATGCCGCGCAGTATCCGCAGGTCACCGTCGACATAACGTTGTCGGACCGCGTGGTCGAGCTGATCGATGAAGGCTTCGACGTCGCGATCCGCGCCTCGCCGAGCGGCCTCAAGTCGTCGTCGCTGATCGCGAGGCAGATCGCGATGGCGCATCTGCTGCTGTGCGCGTCGCCGGAGTATTTGCGCCGGCGCGGCACGCCGAAGACGGCCGCCGATCTCGGGCGCCACAACTTTCTGCAATACACGGGCGTGTCGGCACTCGACGTCCTGCAAGCCACCGGCGAAGCCGCGCGCGTACGCCTGTCCGGCAATCTGATCGTCAATCATCTCGAAGCGCAACGCGTCATGGTGCTGCAAGGTGCGGGCATAGCGCTCCTCGGCACCGAAGTGATCGGCGCCGATTTGACCGAGGGGCGTCTCGTGCCGGTGCTCGTCGATGAAGTGCCGCCTCGCGAGCTGCCGATCCATGTGGTGTACGCGAGCCGGCGCCATTTGTCGGCGAAGGTGCGCTCGTTCGTAGACTTCCTCGCCGACCGGTTCGCGAACGAGTCGCTGTGGCCGTCGCTCGAACAGATCAAGGCGCTGGCTGTGAGATAGCGCCCGGCATAGCGCGTCGGCAAGCGCACCAGGCCACAAACCGCCGAAGCCGCGCCCACCCGTTTCGTTATACTGGTTGCCAGCACCCACACACGCAAACAGCGTAACGATCTGGGGGAGACATGACCGATCTGTCCACGCCGCAGCGCGCTGCCAGCCACGAGCTGCCCGCCGGCCGGCGCTTGCGCTTCGTCACCGCCGCAGCCCTGTTCGACGGCCACGACGCGTCGATCAACATCATGCGCCGCATCCTGCAAGCGAGCGGCGTCGAAGTCATCCATCTAGGCCACAACCGTTCCGTCGACGAAGTCGCGACCGCCGCGCTGCAGGAAGACGCGGACGGCGTCGCGGTGTCGAGCTATCAGGGCGGCCATAACGAATACTTCCGCTACCTGGTCGATCTGCTGCGAGCGCGAGGCGGTGAGCGCATCAAGGTGTTCGGCGGCGGCGGCGGGGTGATCGTATCCGAAGAAATCGTCGCGCTGGAAAGCTACGGAGTCGAAAAGATCTATTCGCCGCACGACGGCCAGCGGCTTGGCCTGCAAGGAATGATCGACGACATGATCGCGCGCTGCGCAGCAGCGGCCCGAGACGGCGTCGCAGCGCGGACCGGCGCAGTCGGGGAATGGCTCGCCGGCCTGATCGGTCAACCTCTGTTGCACTTGCGTTCGAGCGCACAGGTAAGCGAAGGCGCGGGCATCGGCGATAACGACGACGGTTCCCAAAACGTTCCGGGCGAGACGAGCAGCGTGGATTCGCGGGACGCAAGCTCGCTCGTGTTCCGGCGTCTCGCTCAACTGATCAGCGCCATCGAGGCGGGCGGCGTCGCGTCGTCGAAGCGCGCCGAGCTATCCGCCCTTACTCAGGCAATGCAAGTGCCCGTGCTCGGCATTACCGGCACGGGCGGTGCGGGCAAATCGTCGCTCACCGACGAACTGATCCGCCGCTTCCGGCTCGATTACGGCGACGCGCTCACCATCGCCGTGCTCGCCATCGACCCGTCGCGCCGCAAGTCCGGCGGCGCGCTGCTCGGCGACCGCATTCGCATGAACGCGATCGGCGACTGGGGCGGCGGTGCGCGCGTCTACATGCGCTCGATGGCGACGCGCGAGGCGTCGAGCGAAATCTCCGACGCGCTGCCCGACGCGCTGATGCTGTGCAAGGCGGCCGGCTTCGACCTGATCGTCGTCGAAACCTCAGGGATCGGTCAGGGCGACGCGGCCATCGTGCCGTTCGTCGACGAATCGCTATATGTGATGACACCCGAGTTCGGCGCGGCCAGCCAGTTGGAGAAGATCGACATGCTCGACTTCGCCGACGCGGTCGCGATCAACAAGTTCGATCGCAAGGGCGCGCCAGATGCGTTGCGCGATGTCGCGAAACAGGTGCAGCGTAACCGCGCCGACTTCGCGAAATCGCCCGAGGCGATGCCGGTGTTCGGCACGATCGCTTCGCACTTCAACGACGACGGCGTGACCGCGCTTTACCAATACGTCGCCGAAGCGCTGCGAAAGCACGGCCTGCGCTCAGGAGGCGGCCGTTTGTCCGTGCCCGCCGACGTGCGATTTTCGAGCGGCCGTCATGCGATCGTGCCGCCCGCGCGGGTGCGCTATCTCGCGGAAATCGCGCAGACCATCCACGCTTATCGCGAGCGGGCCGATCAGCAAGCGGGTGTTGCGCGCGAGCGCTGGCAACTCGTCGAAGCGCGCCGGATGCTCGCGCAAGCGCGCGCAGACGAGCACGATGCGCAAGCCTCGCTCGACGCGCTCATCGAGCAACGCACCACGGCACTCGGCGAGCGCGAGCGAAAGCTGCTCGACGCGTGGCCCCAAACCGTCGCCGCCTATTCGGGCGATGACCACGTGGTCCGCATTCGTGACCGGGAGATACGCACCGCGCTCACGGCCACGACCTTATCGGGCACGCAACTGCGCAAAGTCGCGCTGCCGAAATTCGTCGACCACGGCGAGATTCTGCGCTGGCTGATGCTCGACAATCTGCCGGGCTACTTTCCGTTCACCGCAGGCGTCTTCCCGTTCCGTCGCGAGAACGAAGACCCGACGCGAATGTTCGCGGGAGAAGGCGATCCGTCGCGCACCAACCGCCGTTTCAAACTGCTGTCCGAGGGCATGCCGGCCAAGCGTCTTTCGACCGCATTCGACTCGGTCACGCTATACGGCGAAGAGCCGCATGAACGCCCGGACATCTACGGCAAGGTGGGCAACTCGGGTGTATCGGTGGCGACGCTCGACGACATGCATGCGCTCTACGAAGGCTTCGATCTGTGCGCGCCGCAAACGTCGGTGTCCATGACGATCAACGGCCCTGCGCCGACCATACTCGCAATGTTCTTCAACGTAGCGATCGATCAGCAGATCGCGCGCAAGGCGCAGCAACTGGGCCGTGCGCTGAGCGAAGACGAACTCGCCGAGACGCGCCGCACAGCGTTGGAGAATGTACGAGGCACAGTGCAGGCCGACATTCTGAAAGAAGATCAAGGCCAGAACACCTGTATTTTTTCGACCGAATTCAGCCTGAAAGTGATGGGCGATATTCAGGCGTACTTTGTCGAACACGGCGTGCGTAACTTCTATTCGGTCTCCATCTCCGGCTATCACATTGCCGAGGCTGGCGCGAATCCGATCTCGCAACTCGCCTACACGCTCGCGAACGGCTTCACGTATGTCGAGGCGTATCTGGCGCGCGGCATGTCGATTGACGACTTCGCGCCGAACCTGTCGTTCTTCTTTTCCAACGGCATGGACCCGGAATACACGGTGCTCGGCCGTGTTGCGCGGCGCGTGTGGGCAATCGCGATGCGCGAGCGTTACGGCGCGAACGAACGCAGCCAGAAGCTCAAATATCACGTGCAGACATCGGGCCGCAGCCTGCACGCGCAGGAGATCGACTTCAACGATATCCGCACCACGCTGCAAGCGCTGATCGCGATCTACGACAACTGCAACTCGCTGCACACGAATGCGTTCGACGAAGCGATCACCACACCCACCGAGGAGTCGGTGCGACGCGCAGTGGCGATTCAGTTGATCATCAATCGCGAATGGGGGCTTGCGAAGAATCAGAATTCGAATCAGGGCAGCTTCGTCATCGAGGAACTGACCGACCTCGTCGAAGAAGCGGTACTCGCCGAATTCGACCGGCTGACCGAGCGCGGCGGCGTGCTTGGCGCAATGGAGACCGGTTATCAGCGCGGGCGCATTCAGGACGAGTCGATGCTGTACGAGCATCGCAAGCATGACGGCTCGTATCCGATTGTCGGCGTGAACACGTTCGTGAGCGCGAAGCCGCATGAAGCGCCGACGCCAATTGCGCTCGCCCGCTCCACGGAAGAAGAGAAGCAAAGCCAGTTAAAACGTCTGCGCGACTTCCAGACGCGGCATTGCGACGCCGCGCCCGCCGCGCTCGAGCGTCTGCAACTCGCGGTAATCGACGACGAAAACGTCTTTGCGGTGCTGATGGATGTGGTGCGCGTCTGTTCGCTTGGGCAAATCACGCACGCGCTGTTCGAAGTGGGCGGGCAGTATCGTCGGAATATGTAGCGAGCGGGGCGAGCCGAGGGGGCGCCGCCGCGACCGTCAGCGAGCGACGGCAGCAACCCGCGCAACCCCCGCAACCCTCGGCGATGTCAACGCCCGATGCCGAGTCGCGCCTTTGCGTCGTTGTATTCCTTCGACAGACGCTCGACCAGTTCGCTCACGCTCGGCACGTCGTCCATCAGGCCGACGCCCTGGCCTGCGCCCCAGATGTCTTTCCACGCCTTCGCCTTTTCGTTCGCGAAGTTCATCTTGGTTTTGTCCGATTCGGGCAGCGCCTCCGGATCGAGCCCGGCGTTGACGATGCTCTCGCGTATGTAATTGCCGTGCACACCCGTGAACAGATTCGTGTAGATGATGTCCGACGCGGTGGAATTGACGATAGCCTGTTTGTAGCTGTCCACCGCATGCGCTTCTCTTGTCGCAATGAAGCGCGTTCCCATGTACGCAAGGTCGGCGCCCATGGCTTGCGCGGCGAGAATCGAGCCGCCGTTCGCAATCGATCCGGACAGCACGATCGGGCCGTCGAAAATGCGCCGCACTTCGCCGACCAGCGCGAACGGTGAAGTAGTGCCCGCATGGCCGCCCGCGCCCGACGCAACCAGAATCAGACCGTCGACGCCCGCTTCCAGCGCCTTCTGCGCGTGCCGCAGGTTGATCACGTCATGCAGCACGATTCCGCCGTAGCTATGCACTGCATCGACAATCTCGCGCGCCGGCGCGCGCAGGCTCGTAATGAAGATCGGCACCTTGTGCTCGACGCACACCCGGACGTCATGTTCGAGCCGCGTATTCGATTGATGGACGATCTGGTTGACGGCAATCGGTCCGATCACCGAGCCGGGATTCGCCGCCTTATGTTCGGCGAGTTGCGCCTGCAGTTGCGTAAGCCATTCGTCGAGCAGTTCGGCGGGGCGCGCATTCAACGCGGGGAACGAACCGACGATGCCGGCCTTGCACTGCGCCAGCACGAGCTCGGGATAGCTGACAATGAACATCGGCGAGGCGACGACAGGCAACGCCAGATTTTGTAGAACGGCGGGCAATGCCATAGTGCAAGTCTCCTGATTGACCGACCGGTGCGCAAAGCGCCCGGCTATTGATGAGTGTAGCGGCATGCGGCTTGCACCGTGGCGAAGCTGACAGCCCGCGCACATGGCCGCTCGAACGTTTAAGAACGATCGTTCGATTATAGGCCAAGCGCATGCCTCGCGGTCGCCGGTTCGTTTAGAACGGTTGGAATGAGTGTTCGGGTTCTACGCTTGCGTGGGTTGTCCCACCCGGTGGGGACACATTGGGCTTCTACAATGCACTGACTTCTAACGACGAGAGACGCCGGCCATGGCCTTCGAGAATTTCACGCCCTTTCGCGTCGCCGCGGGCGATGCAGATATCTTCGGAGTGAAGGGCGGAGCGGGGCCGCCGCTTCTCCTGCTACACGGCCATCCGCAATCGCATCTGATCTGGGCGCGCTGCGCGGATCAACTGGCTCAGCACTTCACGGTCATTGCCACCGATCTTCGCGGCTATGGCGCATCCGGAAAGCCGCAGAGCGATGCCGCGCATGCGCCGTATTCGAAACGCACCATGGCCGCCGATCAGGTCGCAGTGATGCGGCACTTCGGGTTCGAGCGCTTTCTCGTCTGCGCGCATGACCGCGGCGCCCGCGTCGCGCATCGCATGGCGCTCGATCATGCGGACGCCGTCGAACGTCTGATGCTGCTCGACATTGCGCCGACACTAGCCATGTACGAAGCCACCGACCGCACCTTCGCCACGCATTACTTCCACTGGTTCTTCCTGATTCAGCCGGAGCCGCTGCCCGAAACGCTGATCGGCGCGAACCCGGCCGCTTATGTCGATGCGGTGATGGGAAGCCGTCACGCGGGTCTCGCGCCGTTCGACCCGGCCGCGCTCGACGCTTACCGCTTGGCGCTCGCGCAACCCGGTGCGGTGCATGCAATGTGCGAGGACTACCGCGCGTCGGCGAGTATCGACCTCGAGCACGACCGCGCGGACATCGAGCGCGGGCAGAAGATTGCCTGCCCGTTGCGCGTGTTGTGGGGCGACAAGGGCGTGATCGAAAAATGCTTCGACGCGCTGGACGAATGGCGTCACGTGGCGCGCGACGTGAGCGGCCGTTCGCTGTCTTGCGGCCACTACATACCCGAAGAGGCGCCTGACGAGCTGGTCGCCGAAATGCTGTCGTTCTTCGAAGCGCTCGAAAAGTAGCGTTGCTCGCTTAACCGAGCGGCGGCAGGCGCCGCGCGATGGGCGTCGATTTGACGATCGCGGTGCTGGTCTCCGCCCGCTCGGCTACCTTCGACAGAATCTCGTCGAGCTGCTCGATCGAATGCAGATAGAGGCGGCAGATGAAGCAATCGTCGCCCGTCACTTTGTCGCATTCCACAAACTCCGGAATTCGCCGGATCACTTCTTCCACCAGATGCAACTGGCCGGGCAAAGGCTTCACGCGCACGATGGCTTGCAGCGTAAAGCCTAACGCGCGCGGATCGAGCTGCACTGTGAAGCGCTCGATCACGCCTTGCGCTTCCAGGCGTCGAATGCGCTCGGCCGTGCTGGGCGCCGATAGTCCTACGAGGCGAGCAAGTTCGCTGACTGGCCGGCGCGCGTCTTCGGCGAGCGCGGCGAGGAGCGCGCGGTCGGTTTCGTCGAGCGTAGCAGGCGCGGGCTGTGCGAGGCGTTTTGTCATGACGGCCTTCGATTATTAGGTTTGATCGCAGTATCGCTTAAGTTTAGCCATGTATTCACGAGAGCGGATTATCTACACTGCTTGTCAGGCAGAATTCAATCGAGGATCGGATCATGGCTTCAAACGAAATCCGGCGCGGTGCGGCGGAGATGAGCATCGCAATGCTGATGTCGGGCACGATCGGCTGGCTGGTGGTGTCGTCGCAGCAGAGCCCGTTCAATGTGGTGTTTTTCCGTTGCATTTTCGGCGGCGCAACGCTCGCGCTGGTGTGCGCAGTGCTCGGTCTCTTCAGGCGCAAGCTGTTCTCGTGGAAGATGCTTGGGCTCGCGTTGCTCGGCGGCGCGGCGATCGTCGCGAACTGGGTGCTGCTGTTCGCCGCCTATTCGCGCGCGTCGATCTCGATGGCGACGGCCGTCTACAACACGCAACCTTTCATGCTGGTGGCGCTCGGCGCTCTCGTGTTTCGCGAGCGCATTAGCGCGTCGACGGTGGCATGGCTGCTGATCGCATTCGTCGGGCTCGTGTTTGTCGTCAAGGTCGAACCGGCGGTACTGGCGGTGCCGGGGCAATATCTCGTGGGTATCGCCTACGCGGTGGGCGCGGCTGCGATGTACGCGGCCTCCTCGATCATCACGAAGCGCCTGAAGGGCACGCCGCCGCATCTGATTGCACTGATCCAGGTGTTGCTCGGCGTGGTCATGCTGGCGCCGCTCGTGCGTTTCGACGCGCTGCCCGCCACCGGTGCGCAATGGATCGAGTTGATCGTGCTGGGCGTCGTGAACACGGGCCTCATGTACGTGTTGCTGTACGGTGCTATCCAGAAGCTGCCGACCTCCATGACCGGCGCGCTGTCATTCATTTATCCGGTGGTGGCGATCATCGTCGACCGGGTTGCTTTTGGTCAGGCGCTCGCGTGGATTCAGGTGCTGGGCGCGGTGCTGATCCTCGTTGCGGCTGCCGGCGTCAATCTCGGTTGGCGCATCGTGCCGCAAAGGCGCGTGCCGTCCGTCTGAGCGCCGCGCATCCGGTCAACGCGGCGAGCCGCAATGCTATGGATTGCAAAGCATATGCGCGAACGTTTGTTCATATCAGCGGACCAATCGTTCGTAAGGCTCGTCGCGGCTCGCGTCTGCTTTCGGGCCGCATGCGGGTGAGCAGCCGCCGTCAAACATCTGTAGGGAAATCACTGATGCGGTCAAAAATCGCGCGCGCGTATCATTCGACCAGACGCTGATCACGTCCGACAGAATTTCCGCCGCTCGCCTTTACGGGTCGAGCGGCTTTCTTTTTGTGGCGGCGTTTTTCCTTAGCCGGCCGGGGCCGGCGCTCTTGCCAACGCGCATGGGCCGGCGGCCAGTGCCCGGACACTCAATCGCTTCAAGCAACGTAGGTGCTCACGCCCTTTGCGCCGCGCGCGCGACGATCTGCTCGCCTTCCACCATGAGCGGTCCGTTTCCCGCAGCCAGTTCATCCACAATCGTTTTGACGAGTGCGGGCCATTCGCCACGCGGCTTCAGTATCGAAGCGGCCGCACGCATGACCGCCGCGTCGTCGAGCATTTGCAGCAGCGTCGTAAAGCTCATCGCGCGGACGTCGAGCAGCTTGAAGACGATCAGCACCTTGAGCGCGTTCCTGGCATTGCGTGCCGGGTCCGCGCGCAACCACGCCACGCGGGAGAAAGCCCGTTCCAGCGCCTGTCCGACGTTCGTGAACGGTGCGCCATGGCCGGGAATCACAAGGCGGACGTCGAGCTCGGCAATGGCTTCGAGCACCGCCTGCTCCTCCGCGAAGCCGCTTTCGCCTTCGAGCTCCGGAAAGATCACGCCGAAGCCGTTCTCCCACAGCGCGTCGGCGCTAATGAGTACCCGTTCGTCCGCGCAGTACAGCATCAGCGAATGCGGATCGTGACCGGGTGCGCCGAGCACCTGCCAGTCGAGCGCGCCGAGCCGCAGCGTCGCGCCCGGCTCGATTGTGCCTGTGAAGCCGAAGCGCTCGCAGGTCTGCCCGGTCGCGCGGAAGCTCAGACGCGCCTCGTCCCAGTCGCGCACGGCGCCCGCTTCGGAGGCGGGGATCAGCGTGCGGCACGGCCACGCCGATTGCAACAGCGCATTGCCGCCGCAATGGTCTGAATGTAGATGCGTGTTGACGACCAGATCGAGTGGCCGCTCGCCGAGCGCCTGCTGGACGAGGGCCAGGGTTTGGTGCGCATGCGTCGCGTAACCCGTGTCCACGATGGCGGCGCAGTCGTCGTCGACGAGCAGCACGTTGTTCGACGAAAGCCAGCCGCGCTCGAAGACGCGGATCGATGCAGGCAATGCGTTCATAGCGTGCCCATGCCCGAGCCGGCTCCTACGCTTGCGTTCACGGAAGCCTCGACTTTCGGCATCACGAGAATGGTCGACGTGCCGACCACTGCAACTTCACCACGCTGGTTCTTGACCGAGCCCTCCAGGTGCGTGAGGTCGCCGTTCAGGCTTGGCTTCCAGTAAGCGTCGCGCACGCGCCAGGTCATGGTGAGCGTGTCGCCTGCATGCGCGGCCTTTTTCAGCTTGATATCGAACTCGAGTCCGAGCGGCTGCGCGTAGGTTGAAAAATGCGTCGCGAGCAGCGCCATGAAGTGCGCGGTGGGCTGTGTGCCGGACGCAATGAGACCGCCGAAGCGGCTTTGCGCCGCATAGGCTTCGTCGTGATGCAGCGGGTTCATATCGTTGACGAGCGTAGCGAACGACTTCACCGAATCTGCCGACAACGTGAGCGTCGAGCTGAAAGTCTCACCGATGGTGACAACGCGCGGCGGCGCGTTCATGGCTGCACCTTTGCCTGGCTTGCGATCAACCCGGCGCGGCGGGCCTCCAGTGCCTCCCACACGGCGCGCTTCTCGTGGTCGTCGTAGATCGACCAGCCGGCGATTTCGTCGATGGTGCGCAGGCATCCTTCGCACCAGCCGGTCGACGCATCCATCCGGCACACGTTGATGCATGGCGACGGCACGCCGCCGGCCTGTGTTGCTTTGTCGATTACCGCTGTCATCGCGTCAGGCCGTCTCGCGCAGCGCTACGTCGACTACCGGCGCGCCCGTCAATGCAACCAGTTCCTGGGCGGTCAGATTGAACACCGCATGCGGATGTCCGGCGGCCGCCCACAGGCTGTCGAGCGCGAGGAGGTCTTCGTCGATCAGCGTGACCGGTTCGACCGCATGACCGACCGGACACACGCCGCCAATTGCATAGCCGGTTTTTTCGCGGACGAACTTCGCGTCGGCGCGGCCGATGTCGCCGACTTGCGCCGCCACTTTCTTTTCATCGACGCGATTCGCGCCGCTTGCTACCACCAGCACCGGCGCATCGTCTTCGCGACGGCGAAACAGAATCGACTTTGCGATCTGCGCGACCGAACAGCCAAGCCCGGCGGCGGCTTCGGCGGAAGTCTTGCCGGTCTCCGGCAGCATGACGATCCGGCCACTGTGACCGCGCTCGCGAAGCAGCAGTGCGACGCGGCGGGCCGAGTCCGGTAATGCGGTGAGGTCGTCTGATTCAAGAGAAGCATGGTCCGTCATCGTGTCAGGTCCTGATTGTCTGGTGTCCGGCAATGTCTTGAGCGAGGCGTCCGACCCAGGCTCAAACGCAGTTGGCCGCTGCTTCGCTGCGCGACTTCGCGAGCAGCGCCTTGCCGGCGCGCGAAACGTTCGGCCGGCCGATCGACGTGGAAATGAAATCGCCGATTGCCACGACTTGAGCAAGGTCGATGCCGGTCTCGATGCCGAGGCCGTTCATCAGATACAGCACGTCTTCGGTCGCGACGTTGCCAGTTGCGCCCTTCGCATACGGACAGCCGCCGAGCCCCGCCACCGACGCGTGATAGATTTCGATGCCTTCCTGCAGCGCCGCGTAGATGTTGGCAAGCGCCTGGCCGTACGTGTCGTGAAAGTGCCCGGACAGACGCTCGCGCGGAAACACCTGTGTCACCGCTTCGAAGACTTCGCGCGTGCGCTTCGGCGTGCCGACGCCGATCGTGTCGGCTATGTCGATTTCATCGCAGCCGAGCGCTGCAAAGCGTTGCACCACGTCGACTACCGACGCGACCGGCACCTCGCCTTGATACGGACAACCCAGCGCGCACGACACGCTGCCGCGAATGCGCAGGCCGTGCTGCTTGGCTGCCTGCGCGACCGGCGCGAATCGTTCGATACTTTCCGCGATGCTGCAGTTGATGTTCTTCTGCGAGAACGCTTCGCTCGCGGCACCGAAGATCACGATCTCGTCCGCGCGCGCGGCAAGCGCGCCTTCGAAGCCGCGCAGGTTAGGCGTGAGCACCGAATAGATGGTGCCGGGGCGGCGCTCGATGCCGGACATGACTTCCGCGCCGTCGGCCATCTGTGGCACCCATTTGGGCGACACGAACGACGCCGCTTCGACGTTGCGAAATCCCGCTGCGGAGAGCCGGTTGATCAATTCGATCTTGGTGGCGGTCGGGACAAACTCCTTCTCATTCTGAAGGCCGTCGCGCGGACCGACTTCGACGATTTTCACTTGCTGCGGTACAGCCATGATTGTCTCCCCATACACAGTAGTCGATCAGAGTTGGCGGTTCGGTACCTGCTCCCGCCCATGCAATTCGACGATGTCAGTATCCGCGTTCGATATCCACCACGCCGCCGACTGCTTCCCCACGCTCCAGCGCCAACATTTTTTCCGCGATCTGCTCGACGCTTTCTTCGCGCAACGTCAGCGCGGACATGTGCGGCGTAACGGTAATGCGCGGCTCCTGCCAGAACGGGTGATCGGCGGGTAGCGGTTCCTCGCGAAACACGTCGAGCGTGGCCGCGGCGAGTTGGCCGCTTGCTAGCGCGCCGAGCAGATCTGCTTCGACGAGATGCGCGCCGCGTGCAACGTTGATCAGATACGCGCCGCGTTCAAGCCGCGAAAACGTGCGCGCGCCGAGCACGTCGGCGGTATCCGGCGTATGCGGCAGCAGATTCACGAGTACCTTCACGCCGTCGAGAAACGCGTCGAACTGCGCCGCGCCAGCAAACGTAGTGATGCCTTCGACATGCCGCGCGCTACGGCTATAACCGCGCACCGGCATGCCGAACGCCGCGACCTTTTGCGCGACATGTGCGCCGAGCATGCCGAGTCCGAGCACACCCACCGTGAACGTCTCGCGCGGATGCGGATCGAGTACTTGCCAGCGCCGCTCGCGTTGCAGCGTCTGATATTCGTCGAAGCGCCGCAGATAGCGCAGCACCGCATGCGTTACGTACTCGGCCATTTGCGGCGCCATGCCGGTGTCTTCGAGGCGGATCAACTGAGCGTTGCCGGGCAACGTGCCGGGCTGATCGCGTTCGAGCGCGAGAATGGCGTCGACGCCTGCGCCGAGATTGAAGATCGCGCGCAGATCGCTGCGGCCGGCCAGCATCTCGCGCGGCGGGCGCCATACGACGGCGAAGTCGGCGGGCGCGGTGTCGCCGGGCTGCCATTCGCGCAGATCGGCCTCCGGCAGCGCGCGGGCGAAGTCGTGCAGCCAGGCGGCGGCTTCACCGTTCGGCATGTAAAAGAGAATTTTCATGCGACCTCGCCGTTGAATGCGCAATCGCGCCGCTTCGCACAAGAGGTGCGGCAGGATGGCTGCGAGGCTTCCGGCGGCTGCGGCGCAGCGCACGACGCTGGCGACATGAGGGCTCCTCCTTTTATGAATAGGCTTCATTCTACTTTTTCGGCGGCAATCCCGCGCGGTTGCGCACGACCGTGCGCGTCGCGGGCCTGTGCGCCGCCAGTTCCCGCCCTCCACTCCATAAACAAAGCACGAAAACTTGGTTCGTCCACGCGTCGCACGGCGGGACAATGGCTTCCCGGTTTCCCGTAGCGAGGGACAGACATGCTTTCATGCACCACATCGCCGTGGCCGCCGCGGCTCGTGACCGTTCCGGGCCTGCACGGCAGCGAGGGCGCACATTGGCAAAGCTGGCTGGAACGCCAGTTCGCGCGGTCGTTGCGCGTCGAGCAGGCCGACTGGGATGCACCGGACGTCGCAGGTTGGGCGAACTCGCTGCGCGAACTGCTCGCGCGTGAACGGGGGCCGTTCGTGCTCGCCGCGCATAGCTTCGGCTGCCTCGCGGCTGCGCACGCGTTGCAGCAGGCGTCGTATGCACATGAGGTAGTCGGCGTGCTGTTCGTCGCGCCCGCAAGCCCGCAAAAATTCGCTTTCGCCGGACCGTTCGAGGCGCGGCGTGTTGGCGTTCCGTCCATTCTGATCGGCAGCGAAACCGATCCGTGGATGCCGCTCGCCGGCGCCCGCGAACTCGCGCAGCGCTTTGGCAGCGCGTTCGTCAATCTGGGCGACGCAGGGCATATCAATACCGCAGCCGGGTTCGGCCCTTGGCCGAGGGCGAAGTATTTCATCGACACACTGGTGCACTGCGCGGCGCCGCTGCGCTTTCGCGACGAAGCGTTCGAGATTGGGCAGCACGCGCTGGTTTGATGCGCCGGTTGTTGACCATTTGTTCGGCAGACCTGTTCGGCTTCTGATCGTGCGCCGCTCGATGCCCGGCATGCGACGACTATCGCGCGGCCCGACTTCGGCCGCGGCGCGCGGAGGCGATCCGCTAGAATCCCGCTTCACGTTGCGCAATTGCGCGGCCACAAGTTTTTATCATCGATAGCGGGGACAACATGGCAGACAGGACGGGGACAACGCGCTGGCTGGCGGCGGGCTTCACGGCAATCGCGCTTGCGCTCGGCGGCGTGTCGGCTGGGCACGCGGAGACGTCGTTGATGAACGTGTCGTACGACGTGACGCGCGAGTTGTACAAGGACATCAATGCCGGCTTCATCGCCGCGTACAAGCAGAAGAGCGGCGAGAGCGTGTCGATCCGCCAGTCGCATGGCGCGTCGAGCGCGCAGGCGTTGTCGGTATTGCAGGGCTTGCAGGCAGACGTCGTGACGATGAACCAGCCGAACGACATCGACCTGCTCGCCGAAAAGGGCCAACTGGTCCCCGCCAACTGGCGTACGCGTCTGCCGGACGACAGCGCACCGTACACGACTACGATGGTGTTTCTCGTGCGCAAGGGCAATCCGAAGCACATCAAGGACTGGGACGATCTGGCCAAGCCCGGCGTGCAAGTGGTGATCGCGAATCCGAAGACTTCGGGCAACGGACGCTATACGTACCTGGCCGCATGGGGTTATCGCAAGCAGCATGGCGGCAGCGACGCACAGGCGCTCGACTTCGAAAAAGCGATCTTCAAGAATGTGCCGGTGCTCGACACGGGCGGCCGCGGTGCAACGACGACGTTCACGCAGCGCGGCATCGGCGATGTGCTGGTGACATTCGAAAACGAAGTCGCGCTGATGAACACCGGCGTGGGCGCGGGCAATTTCGAAGCGGTGTATCCGTCGGTGAGCCTGCTTGCCGCGCCGCCGGTGTCGATCGTCGACAAGGTGGTCGACAAGCGCGGCACGCGCAAGGAGGCGCAGGCTTACCTGGACTATCTATGGTCGCCGGCCGCGCAGGAGATCATCGCGCAACATCATCTGCGTCCGCGTGACAAGAACGTGCTCGCGAAGCACGCCGCCGAGTTCAAGCCGATCAAGACGTTCACCGTCGAAGAAATGTTCGGCAGCTGGCAGAAAGCGCAGCAAACACATTTCTCGGACGGCGGGACGTTCGATCAGATCATCGTCGACAAAAAGTAAACTGCCCGGCTGGAAATGAACAAGGCCGCTTCGAGATTGAAGCGGCCTTTTTATTGCGCGGCTTTTATAGCGCGCGGTCAGTGCGCTTAGTTCGTCGCGGCGTGTGCGGATTGCTCATGTTCACAACCATGCTCGCAGCCGCTTTTGTCGAGCGGCATGTGCTGCGCGGCTTCGGCGCGAATGCCGAGACGTTCGAGTAGCTTGCGGTCCGCTTCCGCTTGCGGATTGCTCGTGGTGAGCAACTGATCGCCGTAGAAAATCGAATTCGCACCGGCGAGGAAGCACATTGCCTGCAACGCTTCGTCCATCTGCTCACGACCGGCCGACAGGCGCACCATCGCGCGCGGCATGGTGATGCGCGCAATCGCGATCGTCCGAACGAATTCGAACGGATCGATCGATTCAGTGCCCGTCAGCGGCGTGCCTTCCACTTGCACCAGATTGTTGATCGGCACCGATTCGGGATACGGGTCCATGTTCGCCAGTTGCGCGATCAGTCCCGCACGTTCGCGGCGCGACTCGCCCAGTCCGACGATGCCGCCGCAGCACACGTTGATGCCGGCGTCGCGAACGCGTTCGAGCGTGTCGAGACGGTCCTGATATGTACGCGTCGAAATGATCTGGCCGTAGAACTCCGGCGACGTGTCCAGGTTGTGGTTGTAGTAGTCGAGGCCTGCTTCGCGCAGTTGCTGGGCCTGGTGCGTTTCGAGCATGCCGAGCGTCACGCAGGTTTCGAGACCCATCGCCTTCACGCCGCGAATCATGTCCTTGATCGGCTCGAGGTGGCGGTCTTTCGGATTGCGCCACGCGGCGCCCATGCAGAAGCGCGTCGCACCGTTTTCCTTGGCGACTTTCGCGGCGGCGAGCACTTCGTCGACCGGCATCAGCTTGTCGGCTTGCAGGCCGGTATCGTGATGCACCGACTGCGGGCAGTACGCGCAATCTTCTTCGCAGCCGCCGGTCTTGATCGAAAGGAGCGTCGACAGTTGTACGGTGTTCGCATCGAAATGCTCGCGATGCGTTTGCTGCGCGCGAAACATCAGGTCGTTGAACGGCAGTTCATACAACGCGACGATATCGGCAACGCGCCAGCGCGCGAGTTGCTTGCCCGCCGCATCGACATTGGCGTTGGCGTTGGCATTGTTGGCGGCGGCCGTTTCAGCAGGCGCGGTGGCGATGTTCAGTTGCGTCATGTGTTCAATCCTCATGAATGGATGTGTTGGTTGATTCAGCGCTGCGCGTGACGCAGCGTCTGCAATAGCAGGTCGATGTCGAGCTGATCAGCCGCGAGCTCCGGCGCGGCCGGGCGCAGATGCGGCACGATGCCGAGCAACGGCGCACCGTGTTCCCGCGCGAGATGCTCACGGATCGACGCGATGTTTTCGTCGGGGAAAGTCATGTCCGGATCGACGCGATTCGCTACCCAACCGGCGAGCGTGAGCCCGCGCGCGGCAATGGCCTCGGCGGTGAGCAACGCGTGGCTGATGCAGCCGAGGCGCATGCCGACCACCAGCACGACCGGCAGCTTCAGCGCGACGGCGAGATCGGCGGTGTCGTGCGTGGTGGTCAACGGCACGCGGAAACCACCGACACCTTCCACTACCACGACGTCCGCGCGCTGCAACGCCTGCGCATGGCAAGCGACGATATGGTCGATATCGAAGGTGACGTTCTCCAACGCGGCCGCGATATGCGGCGCCGCTGGCTCCTTCAGCAGATACGGCGTGCGCATCGCGGGCGGCAGCAGCACGTTTGAAGCGGCGTCGAGCTGATCCGCGTCTTCGTTATGCAGTTCGCCGTTCAGTTCGAACGCGCCAGCAGCGATCGGTTTCATCGCGGCGGCTTGCAGACCTTCGCGCACGAAGCCGCGCAACAGTGCGCAAGAGACGAACGTCTTGCCGATTTCAGTATCGGTGCCGGTGACGAACAGCGACAGTGCAGAGTTCGTGTTGCTCATGCGGCTTGCGCTCCTGCCTGTTGCAAGCCGGCTTCCAGCCGGTCGAGATCCGCATGCGAATGCGCGGCCGACAACGATATGCGCAAGCGCGATGTGCCGGTGGGCACGGTCGGCGGACGGATTGCGGGAACCCACAAACCGGTGCGGTCGAGCGAGGCCGCAATATCCAGCGTCGCCTCGTTCGCGCCGATCACGAGCGGCTGCACGGCGGTGTGCGAATCGACTGGAATCCACGGCGTGCTTTTGAGCATTGCGCGTGTGCGTTCGATCAATTTCCGCAGATGCGCGCGGCGTTCATCGCCTTCATCGCCGCCGATAATGCGCAGGCTCGCGGAAACCGCATGCGCCGCTGCGGGTACGGAAGCCGTGGTGAAAATATACGGACGCGCGCGCTGTACGAGCCATTCGATCACCGTCTCATGCGCGGCGACGAACGCGCCCGACACGCCCGCCGCCTTGCCGAGCGTGCCGATCGAAACCAGATTCGGCGAGCGCAACGCGGCGTCTGCGACGGCGCCGCGGCCTTGCGGACCGAGCACGCCGAAACCATGCGCGTCGTCGACGATCAGCCATGCGCCATGCTCTTCCGCGAGTTCAAGCAGACGCGGCAGCGGTGCGATATCGCCGTCCATGCTGAACACCGTGTCGGAGACGATCGCTTTGACATCCGCATCTGACGCGTCGAGCATCGCGCTCAGCGCTTCCATATCGCAGTGCGGATAGATCTGCACATCTGCCCGCGATAAACGGGCGCCGTCGATCAGCGACGCGTGATTCAGCGCGTCGGAGAAGAGCGTCGTGCCGCGGCCCGCGAGCGCGGTGAGCGTCGCGAGATTCGCCATATAGCCGGTGCTGAAATAGAGCGCGCGCGGTGTATCCACGAATCCGCCGACGAATTCGGCCAGGTCGTCTTCGAGTTGCGCGTGTGCGCGTGAGTGGCCGCCAAGCAGATGCGAACCGCCACTGCCCGCGCCATAGCGTTGCGCGCCTTCGGCAATGGCCGCGATGAGTTGCGGATGCGCGGCGAGCCCAAGATAGTCATTGCTCGCAAAGCCGATAATCTCGCGGCCGTCGACCGTCATGTGCGCGGCGCAGGGCGTGTCGGCCGTACGGCGTCGACGGCGCAGGCCGCGTTCGTCGATTTCCTTCAGCCCCTCTGAGAGTTTGTCGAGTAGATGCATTAGCGGACCTGCGCGAGCGTTGCTTCGAACGTTTCGCGAGTGCGCGAGGCGAGCAGCGCGAGTTCGTCGTCGTCGAGAATGTATGGAGGCATCAGATAAACCGTGGTCGAAATGGGGCGCAGCAGCAGTTCACGTTGCAACGCGTTTTCGAAGAAGCGGCGCGAGAATGTTTTGGCATGCTGAGGGTTTTCGATTGCCGCGTCGAAGGCGATGATGGTGCCGCATTGCCGTAGGTTGCGCACTTGTTCATGTTCTGCGAGCGGCGCGAGTGCGGCCATCAGCTTTGCGGACTTTTGCGCGTTGGCCGCGAGCACGTTGTCGGTCGCGAACAGATCGAGCGTGGCGAGTGCCGCGCGGCACGCGAGCGGGTTGCCGGTGTACGAATGCGAGTGCAGGAAGCCGCGAGCGGTGTCGTCGTGATAGAAGGCTTCGAAGATTTCGTCGCGCGAAAGCACGATGGAAAGCGGCAGATAGCCACCGCTTATACCTTTGGAGAGGCACAGAAAGTCCGGCCAGATGCCAGCCTGTTCGCACGCGAAAAAGGTGCCCGTGCGTCCGCAGCCAACGGCGATTTCATCGGCGATCAGATGCACGCCGTATTGATCGCACAGCGCGCGTAAGCCGGCGATATACGAAGCGTCATGCATGGCCATGCCAGCCGCGCACTGCACGAGCGGCTCGACGATCAACGCGGCGATCTTCGTGGCACGGGCTTCGAAGAGCGCGCGTACGGGGTCGAGCGCGCGACGTGCGACGTCCGCTGCCGTTTCGCCGGGTTTCGCGAGACGTGCGTCGGGTGATGCGACGACGTGCGCGTTGCGGATCAGCGGGTCGTAGGCGTCCTTGAACAGCGCGACGTCGGTGACGCCGAGCGCGCCGATGGTCTCGCCGTGATAGCTGTTCGCGATGCAGACGAATTCCTGCTTGTCGGCGAAACCGCGGTTGCGCCACGAGTGGAAGCTCATCTTGAGCGCGATTTCGACTGCCGATGCACCGTCCGACGCGAAGAATGCGTGACCCAACGTGCCGTGGGTGAGCGCACCGAGGCGCTCCGCGAGTTCGATGGCGGGTTCATGCGTGCAACCGGCGAGCATGGCGTGCTCGAGCGTATCGAGTTGATCCTTGAGCGCCGCGTTGATGCGCGGGTTCGCGTGGCCGAACAGATTGACCCACCAGGAGCTGATTGCATCCAGATACCGATGGCCGGCGCGGTCGTAGAGCCACGCGCCTTGACCGCGCGCGACGGGCACGAGCGGCAGGCGCTCGTGGTGCTTCATCTGCGTGCAGGGATGCCAGACCGCGCGCAGGCTGCGGGCGATCCAGTCTTCAGTCGATGTTGGCGATGTTGCTGAATTTTCCAAGAGGTACTCCGAGGTGCTTTTTTGCCGCTGCGGTTTGGTTTTTGTATGTTTTTTGGGGCGCGGCGCGTGGTCATTTTTTGCGCTGCGCGCGGCCCTCCCGGCTAGCGTGCGGGGTCGAGATTAGCGGTTTATTTCGGGCTTTGCACTAGGGGTGGGACGGTGCGTTTTGGCTGAGGCTTTGGGGTTCGGCGGGGTTCGCGGCAGGTGGTTTGGGTTTGGGTCTGAAGGTCGCTTTTGCGGGGAGTTGGCGACGGAAAAGTAATTGGAGTGTTAGGGCGGGAAGATGGGCGCGGGGCGGTTGGAGGGACTGGAGCGTGCCCGTTTTGGTCTTGTGGCGCGGGCGGTTGGCCGGCTAAGCGGGCAACGGATAGCGCTTCGTGACCCCGGCCGCTCTTATCACCAACACTCAAAGGAGTGAACACATGGCACAGGACATCTTCCTGAAGATTGACGGTATCAACGGCGAGTCGCTGGACGACAAGCACAAGGACGAAATCGAAGTCCTTTCGTGGAACTGGGAGATCCTGCAGGACTCGACGATGCATACCGGCAGCGGTGGCGGCGCGGGTACGGCGGCGCACACCGCTCCCTCCGTTCATGCACTGACGGGCAAGCTCGAGGAACGTCTGCAGAACGCGATCGCAGCCGGCGTCGTGGATGTCGACGAAAACGCGAGCCAAACGGCCGTTACGCTGCGCTTTCGCGACATGTTTGCGCCAGGCGAGGTTAGCGTCAACGCGCTGGTCAGTCCGTTCATTGCCGTTGCCGGACAGGAGTTGGCCAGCGCGTCCGGGCAGATTCGTCTAACGGGCTACACCGACAATCTGCCCGCAGACAGAGGACATTTCGCGTCCAACGAGGCGCTCTCACTGGCGCGCGCGACCACCGTGAGGCAGATGCTGGTCGCCGCGGGCGTGTCGGCGGACAGGATCGAGATGGTCGCGAAAGGCGATGCCGACCCGGTCGCGAGCAATGAAACATCCGAGGGCCGGTCGAGAAACCGGCGGGTGGAAATCAGGTTGTCGACGTAGGACCACGCTCACGGTCAGAGAGAGCCGGCATGGATAAGTGTGAATGACTAACAAGACATGCCGGCCAGCTAACCGTGGCTCAGTCAATTATTCAGTGCTTCCGGCTTACCGCCTATTGCGACGGTGCGCAATTCCGAAGAATGCGCTGCACCCTGCATTCGTTCGACAGCGCGCGGCTCTCAGGGTCGGCAGGTCTGGCGGCAACGAAAGCTGATCGACGGCCGGCCGGAACACCGGCAGGCGCATGCTCGGTCAGCAATGTTCGAGACGACATCACACGTCGTCGTGGGCGACTATTCGCGACTAGCAATCGCCCGTCGCGCTTCGGCGGCAGAAGAAAGGGAAGAACGATCAGAAGCCCCGGCCCCCGAATTGTTATCAGCCGTGCGCGATCCCTGATCTCCCCAAACGACGGAGTTATCGACCGCGTACAGCCGGCAAGGCGCCGAACTCTGCTTCTGGCAATTCGCAATCGCGACCGACATCGGATCGTCGCCGCCCTCGGCCCACGACCATGCGCCCGTATCCGACACTGCGAACGCGCGGCTCGGATACTGATGCAGGAAGTTGCGGTATCCGTTGCGTCCGGCTTCATCGACGTAGGGCACTGCGTCGATGGCATCCACTGAAGCAAAGCCGCTCGCCTTCGGCGCCGACGGGTCCGACACACGGTATTGCACGCCCGTGGGCATGCCCACGCGGGCGAGGAAGGCCTCGACGGCCGGCCACCATACATGCACGCCGTCGCGGTCGCCGACGAGCCGATGTGCGTCGTTCTTGTAGCTGCCGTAGTCGACCATCTTCGCGCTCGCGCCGTGCGCTACGTACGCCGCGTACATCCCGGCCACGAGCGGCGCATTCCACACTGAATCGTTGTCGCCGTACATCCACAGCGACGGCACTTTCGTTTTGTCGCCGTACGCACCGAATGCGCGTGTCAGGTTGCCTTGCCAGTCGCCGCACGCGTCCTGCCGCAAGCCGCCCGAAAAGTTGATCAACGCGCGCACGCCCGGTGCGGCCTGTGTGCCGTAGGCCAACGTCGCGAGACCGCCGTGCGACGTGCCGGCCACCACAATGTGCGACGCGTCGACGTAGGGCTGCTTCGACATGTAGTCGACGGCGGCCGCGACGTCGCCGGCCTGCGACATGCCGTTGCTTTCCACGTCGCAACCGTCCTGGTGATAGACGCCGCCCGACTGGCCGAAGCCCTGGCGGTTCGGCGCTACGACCACATAGCCACGGCGCACGAATTCGCGCGCGAACGGCAGCGGGTCGCTGCGCTCCTGCATGCGCGGATCGCCGGGAATCTTGCCGTGATTGAAGACGATCATCGGAAACGGGCCTGCGCCGTCCGGCTTATAGACCGTTGTTTGAAGCGTGATGTCACCGTCGGCATCGACGGGTATGCGAATAATCTGTTGGTTCAGGCGCGCGGTGGGCAGATAAACGTCGTCCTGGAGCGCAATGCGCGGCACCTGCGCGCGGGCGAGGGGTCCGGGCTGGGCGTCCGCGAGCGGGTTCGCCTGCGCGACTGCGACAGCGCACATGGCCGCTGCACAAATCACCGCACACTTCGTAAGGACCTTGCTCAACACCATTCACGCACCTGCCTGAAAAGACTGCCTGGACATCTCATGTCCGTTCATCGAAACACGCGGCTGACATTCGCCTTTCGTGCACGTTTGCGACAAACAAAAAGATGCTCACGTACGCATTGCGCGGAGCGCACGCACGTCAATCGAGATCGCACGGGATAAACCCAACGGCCGACGCGACCCCACGCGTCGATGATGAACGCCACGTCTGCCGCCGGGCGCCGCGGCCGCAACCCTTTGTATCTGGTTATCGGCCAAGCGCCGGCGCGGCTTGCGGAACCCTTACCGACTGGTCCTCGCATCGCGTCGTCATGAAGCTACAGCCTCATCCTGGCACGACAATTTTGTTTTGTGCAATCAAGGAGAACCCGCGACGAAAAATTTGCCGCGTCGCGGGCGCCCGTCTGGCGAGGCGCAGACTGGCCGCGGGTGCGGCTGGTGCGGGCAAATGTGGCCCTGAATAGGCGTGCGACTTGCGGTGCGCAGAGGCGGGGATGGGGACAGAGACGCGGCCCGCGAACGGGCTGGTCAAGGGGCTGATAACGGGCTGCGAAGCGACTCGATGAGGAGCCCCTGTAAATCGAGAACGAACGAGCCTATCTGCGGCCCATAAAAGGGCTTTCCGGCAGACCTGTTAAGAGGGAGCTAGCGAGCCGTCGCGCGACACCACAGCGCGAAGCGAGGAAAGAGAGGGCGCGGGCTGTGGCGTCGAGCCAACAGGACAAAGCGGCGCCGCTATAGGGCCATATGCGATTGCGGCGCATTGTCCGCTGCCGCGCGGCGAAATACCGGGAAAGGCGCTGAAAGCTACTCGCTCACATCGCCGTCGACGTAGAGCCAGCGTCCGTCGTCGTTGCAAATGAAGCGGCTCAACTCATGCAGCCGGTGCGCGCGGCCCGCAACCTTGTATCTGGCGATGAACTCGACAGTCGCGTGACGCGAGTCGATCTCCGCGAACGCCTTGATTTGCAGTCCGAGCCAGCGAGGAGCGTCGGGCGCCGACACGTCCGCGTCCAGATCGGCGGGGCAGGTTTGTGGCGCCCAGGTCGCGCGCAAATAGTTCGTTGCGCCGACAACATAAGCGCTGTAACGCGAGCGCATCAGTTCCAGTGCGCGCGGCGCGACCTCGCCGCCGTCGATGTAACGGCCGCAGCACTGCGCGAAACGCGGCGCTTTCGCGCCGCTCGCCTGGCCGGGAGCAGCGCCGCCGCATGGACAGTCGGCAGGTCGCTGCGTGGACGACTTGTGCTTGTTTATAGAACTCATCGAACCCATCGAACTCCTAGCCCAGACCGCGCGCGATCAATATCTTCTGGATATCGCTCGTGCCTTCGTAGATCTGGCACACGCGTACGTCGCGATAAATCCGCTCGACCGGAAAGTCGCTCAGATACCCGTAGCCGCCGTGGATCTGCAGCGCCGCTGAACAGATGCGCTCGGCGGCTTCCGACGCAAACAGCTTCGCCATTGCGGCTTCCGTGAGACACGGCTGACCCGCGTCCTTCAGCGACGCCGCGTGCCAGATCAACTGACGCGCCGCTTCCAGTTGCGTCGCCATGTCGGCGAGGCGGAACTGCACCGCCTGGTGCGAAAAAAGCGGCTGACCGAAGCTCTCGCGCTCTTTTGCATAGGTCAACGCGGCCTCGTACGCGGCACGCGCCATGCCGACGCTTTGCGCAGCGATGCCGATGCGCCCGCCTTCGAGCCCCGACAGCGCGATGCGATAACCCTCTCCTTCCGCGCCGATCAGATTCGCGGCCGGCACGCGGCAGTCCTCGAAGATGATCTGCGCGGTGTCCGACGAATGCTGGCCGAGCTTGTCTTCGACGCGCGCGACCACGTAACCCTTGCTGTCGGTCGGCACGATAAACGCGCTGATGCCGCGCTTGCCCGCCGCCTTGTCGGTGACAGCCATCACGATCGCTACGTCGCCGTTCTTGCCGCTCGTGATGAACTGCTTGACGCCGTTCAGCACGTAAGCGTCGCCGTCTTTATCGCGTGTGGCGGTGGTGCGCAGCGCCGACGCGTCCGAGCCGGCTTGCGGTTCGGTCAGACAGAACGCGCCGAGCATTTCGCCGCGCGCGAGCGGCGTGAGCCAGTCACGCTTTTGCGCGTCGTTGCCGTAAGTCAGCAGAATGCTGCATACGGGGCAATTGTTCACGGAGATCGCCGTGGATGTGCCGCCGTCGCCCGCGGCGATTTCCTCGAGAATCAGCGCGAGCGCGAGCGCGTCCATGCCGGCGCCGCCGTAGGTTTCGGGCACCAGCACACCGTATGCGCCGAGTTCCGCGAGTTGACGGTGAACGTCCTTTGGGAACGTGCGCTCGCGATCCCACGTCGCCGCGTACGGTGTGACTGCTTCGCGCACGAATGTCCGCAGCGCGTCGCGGACCATCAGGTGGTCCTGATCAAGCACCATGAGCGTGTCTCCTCACCATTCCAGCGGCGTGCCGTCGTATTGATAAAAGCGGCCATTGAACGCTTCGCGCGAGGCGGCGGCCTGCTTGAGTACCTCGCGCATGCCGGCGACGCTGCGCGTGGGGTCGATCGCCGCCTGCGCGCCGCCCATATCGGTTTGCACCCAGCCGGGATGCAACGACACACACGTGGCGCGCTGCGCGTCGAGCGACGCGAGTTTGAGCGCGTCGTTCAACGCCGCTTTGCTCACGCGATACAGCCAGCCGCTCGTGCCGCTCGTGTCGCCGATGCTGCCCATCTTGCTCGAGATCACCGCGAGCACACCGCCCGTTTCTTCGACGAGCGGCAGCAGGATCGGCATCAGTTGCATCGGGCCGCGCACGTTGGTGTGCATGACGTGGTCGAAGTCTTCGGCGGTAATGGTTTCAATACCTTCGGTGCGCGGGCCGTACACGCCCGACACGACGATGGCAACGTCCACATGCTCGCCGTCGAGCTTCCAGCCGAGCGCGGCGATATCCTCCGGCTCGGTCACGTCGACGGAATAGGTTTGCGCGCCGAGTTGAGTGAGCGTGTCGAGCGCTGCGCCGTCGCGCGCGGTGGCGAGCACGCGCCAGCCGCTATGTTTGTACTGCCGGACGAATTCCTGGCCGATGCCGCGCGATGCACCGACGATCAACACTGTCTTCATGATCCACCTCGGACTAAGTGAAACGCTTGAACGTGCGTACGACGCGTCAAATCAGTTCGATACCCATCGCAGTCGCCTCGCCGCCGCCGATGCACAGGGTCGCGACGCCGCGCTTGCCGCCGCGCTTTTTCAGCGCGCCGATCAGCGTGACGAGAATACGTGCGCCCGATGCGCCGATCGGATGGCCGAGCGCACATGCGCCGCCGTGCACATTGACCTTGTCGTGCGGCAGCTTGTGCTCTTTCATCGCGGCCATGGTCACCACGGCAAACGCTTCGTTGACTTCGTACAGATCGACTTCGTCGGCGCGCCAGCCGTTCTTCTCGAACAGCTTGCGAATCGCGCCGACCGGCGCGGTGGTGAACTTCGCCGGTTCCTGCGCGAAAGTCGAGTGGCCGACCACGCGCGCGATCGGCGCGACGCCGAGACGCTTGGCCGTCGATTCGCGCATCATCACGAGGGCCGCGGCGCCGTCCGAAATCGACGACGAGTTCGCTGCCGTCACCGTGCCGGTTTTGCTGAACGCGGGCTTGAGCGTAGGAATCTTTTCGAGGTCCGCCTTGAACGGCTGTTCGTCGTGGTCGATGGTTACTTCGCCTTTGCGGCTCGCAACCTTCACCGGCGCGATTTCCCATGTGAACGAACCGTCTTCGTTCGCGCGTTTCGCTCGGTTCAGCGATTCGACGGCGAATGCGTCCTGCGCGTCGCGCGTGAAGTCGAACGAGGCCGCGCATTCTTCCGCGAACGTGCCCATCAGGCGGCCTTTTTCGTAGGCGTCTTCGAGGCCGTCGTAGAACATGTGGTCGATCACCTGGCCGTGACCCATGCGCATGCCGCCGCGCGCCTTCGACAACAGATACGGCGCGTTCGTCATGCTCTCCATGCCGCCCGCTACGATCACGTCGGCCGAGCCGGCAGCCAGCATGTCGTGCGCGAACATCGCCGCGCGCATGCCGGAGCCGCACATCTTGTTGACCGTGGTGCTGCCCGTTGCAAGCGGCAAGCCGGCGCCGAGCGCGGCCTGTCGTGCAGGCGCCTGGCCGAGGCCGGCGGGCAGAACACAGCCCATCACCACCTCGTCGATCTGCTCGGGCTTGAGGCCCGCGCGTTGAACAGCGGCTTCGATCGCTACCGAGCCGAGTTGCGGCGCAGTCAGCGACGCGAAGTCGCCTTGAAACGCTGCCATCGGCGTGCGCGCCGCGCTCACGATCACAACCGGATCAGCCGTTGTGCCGTTCATGTTTGTCTCACTCATGTTTTAGCTCCTTGATCACACCTTCGACGATAGCCGGCACGTCGCCAAGCTGGGCCGCATCGGCGGCGACCACGTCGTTGTCCGCCTGATGCGCGCGGCTTGCCGACACGGCTGCGACGCAACGCTGGTAAGTTTCATCGAGCGCGGCCGCGTTGTTGATCGTCATGCCGAGGTCGCGCACCTTGCCGTCGTGCACACCGTACGCCCAGCCGTGCACGGTCAGTTCCTGGCCGCGCGCCCATGCATCGTTGATGATGGTCGTGCGGCACACGTTCACCACTTGTTCGAGAGCGTTCAGTTCGACGAGACGCCGGTGACGCGCCTCGCCGAGCGGCCATTCGTCGAGCAGCGCGGCATGCTTCGCCCGCACGTCCTGCACGTGATGCAGCCAGTTATCCGCGAGACCCACGCGACGGCCGTGCAAAGCCGCGCCCACGCCCGAGCAGCCATAGTGGCCGACCACCATGATGTGCTTGACCTTCAGCAGATCGACGGCGAACTGGATCACCGACAAACAGTTCAGGTCCGTATGCACCACTACGTTTGCAATGTTTCTATGCACGAACACTTCGCCCGGCGGCAAGCCGATGATCTGGTTGGCCGGCACTCGCGAATCGGAGCAGCCGATCCACAGATACTCGGGCGTCTGCTGATGCGCGAGGCGCGAGAAGTACTCGGGATCTTCGGACAATTTGCGGGCGACCCACGCGTCGTTGTTGTCGAACAGATGAGCGAGCGGGTGAGCAGGGTTGGAAGCGTTCGTGTTCATAAAGCGTCTTGGCGGTTATTCGACCGTTTGAGCGGCCGGGGTCGTTACGTTAGATTCGGTGTCGTACAGGCGTCATGCATGCAGCGTGCGGGCAACTATGCGACTCTTACGCTGCGCTCGTCTGCTGGCGCTAGTGCGGCGTCCTGGGCATTGGGTTCATTAGATGTGTTCGATCCATTCGATGCGTTGAATGTCCCATCGGCAAAGCGTTCCGGATAGCGGATGCAGAAGCGCACGCTGCTGTCGTACGGAAAAAAATCGGGCAATTCGCCTTTCAGTAGATGATTCTTATGCGTTTGCCACAGCGCGGGATCGAAGAAGTCGGCGTGATGCTGCATGAACGAGCGGCGCACGCGTGGGTCGCCGAGCAGGAAAGTGCCATACGTCTCCGGGAAAATGTCGTGCGGGCCGACCGAGTACCACGGCTCGCCCGACATTTCGTCTTCCTCGTTACGCGGCGCGGGCACCGCGCGCACGTTGCAATCGGTCAGATATTCGATCTCGTCGTAGTCGTAAAAAACGACACGGCCGTGGCGCGTCACGCCGAAGTTCTTGTACAGCATGTCGCCGGGGAAAATGTTCGCCTGCATCAGTTCCTTCACCGCGTTGCCATATTCCTTGATGCCGTGATCGACGTCGTTGTCGCTGCCGTTTTGCAGGAACAGATTGAGCGGCACCATGCGGCGCTCGATGTACATATGGCGAATCACGAGATTGTCGCCGTCGTATTCGAGCAGCGACGGCACTTCTTTTTCCAGTTCGCGCAAGAGCGCTTCGTCGAGCCGCGAAAGGGGCAGCGCGACGCTCGAATATTCGAGCGTGTCCGCCATGCGGCCCAGGCGATCGTGCCGTTTGACGAGCTGATACTTCTCCTGAATCTTCGCGCGAGTGGTTTCCTTCGGCGGCGGGAAGTTGTCCTTGATCAGCTTGAATACATACGGAAACGAGGGCAGCGTGAACACCAGCATCACGAGCCCCTTGATGCCCGGCGCGATGATGAACTGATCGCTCGAATGCGACAGGTGATGCAGCAAGTCGCGATAGAACAGATTCTTGCCCTGCTTCTGCAAGCCGACCGACGTGTAGATCTCCGCCTTCGGTTTGCCCGGCATGATGGTGCCGAGGAATTCCACGTAAGCGGACGGCACTTCCATATCCACGAGAAAGTACGAGTGCGAGAAGCTGAAAATGATCAGCAACTGTTCGCGCTTGAGCAGCACGGTATCCAGCGCGAGCAAGCCAGGCTGCACATGGCGCAGCGGCACCGCGAACGGCAGCAGCATATCGCCGTTGATAATTCTGCCGACGATATACGCCGACTTGTTGCGGAAGAACAGCGACGAGAGCACATGAATCTGGAAGTTCGGCGCTTCGTCGAACGTACCGAACGAGTCGTGAATGGTCTGCATCACGCAGCCGACGTCGCGCGTCAGATCTTCGAACGGCGGCTCCAGCTGAAAGTTCGTGACGATGCGCTCGAGCGTGGCGGCGAGGCCGTCCTTGCCGGGATAGTACGCACGGTAGGTCGGCTTTGCTGCGGGCTCGTCGTTCTCGATGTATTCGGTCGAGATCGCCGGGCGCACGAAAATGAAGTCGTTGTTGAAGTACGAGCGATGCAGGATCTTGCAGCAGACGGAATTGAAAAACGTTTCCGCGCACTCAGGCTGACGATGCGTGGTCAGCAGGCCAATGTAGTGCAGCTTGATCTGTTGCCACACTTCGCTGTCGATATTCTCCGCGTCGTACTCGTCTTCGAGCAGCGCGACGCATTCTTCAACGCGATCGTCGTATGAAGTAATGCGCTCGCGGGCTAGCTTTTGCAGGCCGTGCCAGTCGCCGCTTTCGAACAGCGCCTTGGCGTGGATCGCCGCGTCGCGAAAGATCCGGTAGTGCCGGTTGAATCCTTCGAGCAGCGTTTCCGCGACGTCAAAGCCGATTTGCGACGACAACAGTTTGGGGAAGTGATTCATGTCGACCGTGCATTCGTCTCATGTCGTGAAGACACCCGTGATTGTATCGTTCGAGTGCGCCCTCGACGCATTGCGCCAACCGGTTGGTGACCCGCCGCCGCGTGGGCGTTGCCGGGCACTCGCCGACTTTTCCGACTAACTCCGCTCAATGCTCCTGTTCCGCCTCGTTAAACGACTCAACTTGCAGCAAAAAATAGGCTCGGGCGACGGTTCGCTGCCTTGCTTACGCGGGCTTGGCTTCACGTGCCTTGTGCGTGCCGCTCTCGAGCAGCGCTCGCGCTTGAGCTTCATATTGCGCGAGGTCTTCGAGCGTCGCGTTCAGGTCTTCCAGTTGGCGCTCCAGCACGTCGCGATGACGCGCGACCGTGGCGAGAAACGCTTGCAGTTGCGGGACCGTGTCGGTCGGCGATTCATATACATCCAGCAAATCGCGAATCTCGGAGAGCGTGAAGCCGAGCCGTTTGCCGCGCAACGTGAGTTTGAGCCGCGTGCGGTCGCGGCCCGAGTAGACGCGCCGCAAGCCGCTCGAACCTTCGCGGCTCGGCGAGAGTAAACCCTGGTCTTCGTAGAAACGGATCGCGCGCGGCGTAACGTCGAACTCCCGCGCGAGCTCGGTGATCGTGTATTGCGTGTTCATCGGGACATTCAGTAGCCGGGCAAAAAATCGGATTGAACGATAGAATCGACGTTTACGTTATCGTCAACTTGGGTTGAATGCAACCTGCTGCAAGTACGCGAAACGCGTGGAGGAAGACATCCGAAATGAATGCGCTCGAACATCAACTCGACTATCCGTTCAAAGACACATTGCCCGAACCCGGCCACGCGCAGGAAGTCGTGCCCGGTGTCTTCTGGCTACGCATGCCGTTGCCTTTTGCGCTCGACCATATCAATCTCTGGCTGCTGCGCGATCAGATCGACGGCCAGGACGGGTGGACAGTGGTCGACTGCGGGATCGCGTCGGATGCGATCAGGGAGAACTGGGAGACAGTGTTCGAGTCGGTGCTCGGCGGTTTGCCGGTGCTGCGCGTGATCGTCACGCATTGCCATCCGGACCACGTCGGTCTCGCGCACTGGGTTTGCAACGGCGGCGACAAGAAGCGCTGGAACGCCCGGCTATGGATGACACTCGGCGAATACATGCAGGCCCGCGTAATGGCGGCGGGCGACGGCTCGAACGCGGGCGGCGAGGGCGCCGCGCGCCACTTTGCCATGCACGGCGTGACCGACGAGGCGTCGCTCGAAAAACTACGCAGCCGCCAGAGCTATTACGCGAATCTGGTGCCTGAAGTCCCGGACCAATACCGGCGCTTGCGCGAAGCGGATGCCGTGAGGATCGGCGGCAAGACGTGGCGCGTGGTGACTGGCTTCGGCCACTCGCCGGAGCATTGCGCGTTGCATTGCGAGGAGACCGGCGTGCTGATCTCCGGCGACATGGTTCTGCCGCGCATATCGACGAACGTGTCGGTGTTCGCAATGGAGCCAGAGGGCTCGCCGCTCGCACTGTATCTGGAATCGCTTGCGCGCTACGAAGCCATGCCTGAAGAAACGCTCGTGCTGCCGTCGCATGGCAAGCCGTTTCGCGGTGTGCGTACGCGCGTGAGGCAGTTGCGCGAGCATCACGATGCGCGTCTCGCCGAAGTCCGCGAGGCGTGTGCGCAAAAGCCGCAAAGCGCAGCGGATATCGTTCCCCTGATGTTCAAGCGCGAGCTCGATATTCACCAGTTGACGTTCGCCATGGGCGAGGCGCTCGCGCACTTGCATCTGCTGTGGCTGGCAGGCGCGTTAACGCGCAGGCTCGATGCGGACGGGGTGATGCGGTTTTCGGCGTGACGGTTGGCCTGATCTGAGCGGTCGATAAAAAGGCCCGGTGCTTTCGCGTTCGGGCCTTTACTATGTCTCAGAGCACAGCGAGTGATTACTGCACTGCTACCGCCGCAAAATTCTGTCGTCCAAACGGACTCACGTGATAACCGCTCACGTTGGTTCGCGTGATGGCCGCGGCGGTCGGATAGCCGAGCGGAATCCAGAGCGCCTGGTCGTGGATGATCTGTTGCGCGGCCTGATACGCTTTCGTGCGTTTGGCCTGGTCCGGCGTGGACTTGCCGTCGGCGATCAGCTTGTCGAGATCCTCGTTGCAGAAGCGCGCGAAGTTGATGCCCGACTTCACCGCGTTGCAGCTAAAGAGCGGCGACAGATAATTGTCCGGATCGCCGTTGTCGCCGGCCCAGCCCATGAATAGCGAGTCATGCTGGCCTTGCTTGGCCTGCTTGATCAGTTCGCCCCATTCGATCACTTTCACTTCCGCCTTCACGCCGATCTTCGCGAAGTCCGCTTGCAGCAGTTCGGCGCCGGCCTTCGGATTCGGATTCAGCACGCTGCCGTTCGGGCGCACCCAAATAGTTGTTTCGAAGCCGTCCGGATAGCCCGCGTCCGCGAGCAGCTTCTTGGCCTTCGCAGGATCGTACGGCCAGGCCTTCACTGCCTTGTCGTAACTCCACGTATTCGGCGGATACGGATTCACCGCGGGCGTTGCGGTATTGTCGAAGACGGTCTTCAGATACGTGCTGCGGTCGAACGCCATGTTCAGAGCGGCGCGCACTTTCTGATTGTCGAGCGGCTTCTTCTGCGTGTTCAACGCGACGAACGCGGTCATGAATGCAGGCGTCTGCACGATGGCGAGCGACTTGTCGCCCTTCGCGTCGGCGAGATCCTGCGGCTTCGGCGACAACGCAATCTGGCATTCGCCCGCTTTCACCTTCTGCGCGCGCACCGTGGCGTCTGGCGTAATTGCGTAGATCAGGCGGTCGATCTTCGGTTTCGCGCCCCAGTAGGACGGGTTCACGTCATAACGGATCACCGCGTCTTTCGTATAGCTCTTCAGTTCGAACGGGCCCGTGCCGATCGGCTTCGAGTTCAGGTCGACCTGCTTGCCGGCCTTCAGCAACTGATCCGCGTACTCAGCGGAATAGATCGAGGCGAAGCCCATGGTGAGGATCGATACGAAGGTCGCATCCGGTGCGTTCAGTTCGAACTTGACGGTGTTGTCGTCGACCTTGCTGATCGACTTGATGAGCTTCGGCAATCCCATCGACTGCCCATGCGGGAAGCCGCTCGCGCCCGCCACCTTGTGCCACGGGTTGCTGTCGTTGAGCATGCGGTCGAACGTGAAGACGACGTCGTCGGCGTTCAGCGGCCGGCTCGGCTTGAAGTAGTCGGTGGTCTGGAACTGCACGTTCGGGCGCAGGTGGAACGTATAGGTGAGGCCGTCCGCACTCACGTCCCATTTGTCGGCTAGCGACGGCACCACTTTCTTTGCGGCTTCGTCGTATGAGACCAGCGAATTGAAAATCACGTCGGCCGACGCATTCGTCGTGACGAGCGAGTTGAACTGCACGACATCGAAGCCGTCGGGGCTCGACTCGGTGCAGACGGTCAGCGGTTTGGCGAGCACGAGCGCGGGCGCCGTGAACAGTACGGCGGCTGCGAGCAGTTTGAAGCGCATAAGATCTCCGATAACAAGCGCAGTCAGGCAGTGCGTCTGGTTTCTGGTTATGTTCCGTTGACGGGCGACGGCGGCGTGGCCGTCGACTTCATTTTGATACGTTTCCAGCGCTCGCGCATGGTCGCCATTAATTCGGACCAAGCTGCAGGACCAACCTGCCGGACCACGCGCGCGCCGGCCTTCGCGAAAGCTTATCGAAGGGCAGTTGCGGCGACAACAACATAATCCGCATATTCATATGGAATGAGAGCCGCGCGTTTATGCGGCCGCGGCCTGCTTCACCAGATAGGCGATGCCTTCGATAGCGCGCACGCCGTACCACGACACCATCTCGCCATCGATCAACTCAATGCGCTTGCCCGCCACTCGCGGATCGCGTTTGAGCGCATCGCAATGAGCTTGCGTGAAGCGATACGGCTCGCTCGAAAGCAGAATACGGTCGACGCCGGCAAGCCACGGCGAGCGGTCGAAATCGAACGCCGGGTAGCGGCCCGCGCCTGCGCTTCCGCCTTGCACGTCGGGCAGCGTATGCCAGTTCACGAGGCGCAGCATTGCGGAAATGTAAGTGTCGCGCGCGACAGTCATCCACGGTTCGCGCCAGATCAGATACAGCACGTTTTGCGCGGCAAACGCGCGTGAGGCGGCCTCGTGCAGACGCGCTTCAAGCATTGCGGCGAGATGCTGCGCTTCTTTCTCCCGATCGAAAATCGCACCGAGCAGTGCGTATAGCGAAAGGTTGTCGTGCGGTGTCTGCGGATGCGTGACGACGACATGCGGCACGAAGGTGCGCAACTGCTCGACGGTGCCGCGCTCATTCTCGTCGATATTGACGATCAGATGCGTAGGTTGCAGCGCGCGAATCGCTTCGACATTCACCGCTTTCGTGCCGCCGACCTTGGGCACGTTGCGAACCCCGTCGCGCGGATGCACGCAAAAGCCGGTACGCCCGACGATCTGCCGTTCAAGGCCCAGAGCAAACAACAGTTCGGTAATGCTCGGGACCAGCGAGACGATGCGCGCGCCGGCGCCCGCCTTCTCGTGCGCGACGCCGGTTGCATCGACCGCACGCAGTGACATGATTTACTCGACGATAGCGCGCGGCTTGCGCGGCGCGCGTTCGAACACGCGATCGTAGAGCCAGCGTGGCGCGATGTGCAGCAGCATTGCCACGACGCGCATCTGCCAAGGAAACACAGCGTAAGCCGTGCGACGCTCGATCGCATGCGCGGCCTTGGCGGCAAAGCGATCCGCGTCCATCAGAAAGGGCATGGTGTACGGATTGTGCGCGGTCATCGGCGTGCGCACATAACCAGGCGCGATCGTGACGACGCCGACGCCGAGCGGACGCATCTCGACACGCAGCGCTTCGAGGTACTTGAGCGCCGCGGTTTTCGACGCGCTATACGCGCCCGAGCCCGGCAAGCCGCGCACGCCCGCGACGCTGGCAATGCCGACCAGCGTTCCGCGCCTCGCCGCGATCATGGGCGCCGCGAACGGCTCGAATGTGGCGACCATGCCGAAGTAGTTGACGTCCATCACCTCGCGGAAGGTGCGCAGGTCGCCTTGTCCGGTGACCGCGCCGCGGCTCACGCCTGCATTGGCGATCACGATGTCCGGCAAGCCGTGCTGCGCGATGAACTGCGCGGCCGCATCGGCGAGCGCCTCGGCGTCGCGGACGTCGACGGAATAAATGGAGATGGAGTTCTGCGGATGAGACCGCTGAAAGGCGGCGAGGGCGTCGCCGCGGCGGGCAACGAGGCCAAGAATCGCGCCGCGCCGCGCATATTCGGCGGCGAGCGCGAGGCCGATTCCACTTGACGCGCCGGTAATGAAAACTTTCAGCGGTGAACTCATTCCGGCGCCTCGGGCTTTACATCTTCTTTGCGCGAACCTGCTGGACCAGGTAGTCGAGCACCTGCACGGTACCAGGCAGGCTATTGGTCGCGGCCGGGCCGGTTTCATACTTGCCCTGAACCGCGACAGTCGGCACGCCGTCGATCTTGTAGTCGTCGAGCAGCTTCTTGTCTTTCTGCAACGCGCTCTGCGTCGAGAAAGAGTTGTAAGCGTCCATGTACTTTTTCGGATCTACGCCGTTTTTCGCAAGGAATTTGGCCTGATCTTCAGGCGTCAGCAGATAGTCTTTGTTGACGTGGATTTCGTTGAAGACCTTCGGCGTGAGTTGCGTGGCGAGGCCGAGTGCGTCAAGCGCGTGATACATCTTGGAATGCGGAATGAAGTCGTCGCGGAAGGCAACCGGCACGCGCTTGAACACCACGTCGGCACCCTGCTTCTTCACCCATGCTTCGAGGTACGGGTTGAATTCGTTGCAGTGCGGACAGCCGTACCAGAAGAATTCGGTGACTTCGATCTTGCCGGCGGGCACGTCGGTGGGTTGCGTGCTCGGCAACACCGTGTAGTCCTTGCCCGCGACCGGCGCCGACGGCGATGCGTGCGCGTTGGCCGCGACGAGCCCCAGCGAGAGGAACAGAATGCTCAGCAGTTTTTTCATGTTTTGTTGACCCAGGTAGGCGTAAAACAGTGGCGCCACGCAAATGCCCGTCACCGTTTTTAGAATCGGCATTGGACGGTTCTATCGTCCGTCGTGCTCAATCATGCTTATCGTGCTTGCGATTCTTGCGACAGGCGCCGCGCACCGATAGTTCGGCGGCGGCGCATGCCGGCGGATCACTCGCTGTTTATTGCTTGGTGAAGCGTATTACCGCTGTGTCCACGCCGGCGTCCGACAGGCGCTGACGGTTCGCGTTCATGTCCTCGAACTTCGAAAACGGTCCGATACGCACGCGATAGTACGTAACGCCGCCCGCATCGCGCTGCGTGACCTTCGACTCGAAGCCCTGGAACGCGAGACGCGCGCGTTGCTGTTCGGCGTCGGCGGCGGTCTTGTACGCGCCCACTTGCAGGAAGTAGCCGGTGTTCGCGTCGCCCGGAGCCGGGGCTGCGCCCGAACCCGGCTTGCCGTTCGCGGCCGTGGCCGACGACGTGCTCTTCGGCGCGGAACCCGCGGCCGTGGCTGCCGGCGCGCTAGTGGCTTGCGGCTTCTTCGCAGGCGCGGCGGCGGTGGCGCCGCTGCCGTTATCCTGAGCCGGCTTCGGAGCGACCGCGGTGCCGTTCGCGTTGGCGTTCGGATTATTGCCGATAGTCGGCGGCACTTCGATGATCTGAGGCTGCTCCAGCATGCCCGACTGCGTCTGCGAGTTGGTCTGGCCAGGCGCGGTATTCGGCGGCGCGGGTTGCGCCGCTTGCGGCACCGGCTGCCCCGGAGTCTTGCCTTGCAGCGGACGGTTCGGATCGTATTGCGCCTGGCTCGCGCTCGAATCCGATGCAGCAGGCGGCGCGACCTTCGAGACGAACGGCGTAGGCGCACGGGTGATATACAGCGCCACCACTACCGCGATCGCAAGGCCGACGATCAGGCCCAGCACGATGCCGAGAAAAGTGCCCCCGGTTTGTTTCGATTGCTTTGTTGTGCGGCGTGGTTTTGCCATCGTGCGAATTACCTGCAAAAAGAATCCTGGAACGGCCGCCGATTATAGCGACGGCCGCATACATGTTGCGCCGGAGGACTTACATCTTGACTGGAGCGGAGACGCCGATGATCGCAAGACCGTTGGCGAGCACCTGACGCGTGGCCGCAAGCAGCGCGACGCGTGCATTGCGTTCGGCTGCATCGTCGACCAGCACGCGCTCGGCTCTGTCATTGTAGAACGAGTGGAATTCCCCGGCGAGGTCGCGCAGATAGAACGCAACCGCGTGCGGCGCGAGTTCGTCGGCGGCATGTTGAAGCATGTCCGGGAACTCGGCGAGCTTGTTCAGCAAAGCCATTGAGCGCTCGCTCGTGAGCGGCGCGAGGTCGACGCTGCCAAGCTTGCTTTCGTCAGCGCTCTGGTCGCCGCTGTAGCGGGCCTTGCATTCGGCGATGACCGAGCAGATCCGGGCATGCGCATATTGCACGTAGTGCACGGGGTTTTCGTCATTTTGTTTCAACGCGAGGTCGATGTCGAAGACGAACTCCGTATCGGCCTTGCGCGAAATCAGGAAGAAACGCACGGCGTCGCGGCCACGGCGAATCGTTTCTTCGTCGATCAGATCGACCGCGGCTTCCGAGCCCGGCGTCGCGCCGCCCGACCATTCGATCAGATCGCGCACCGTCACATAGCTGCCCGCGCGCTTCGAGATCTTCACCTCTTCGCCGTTGCGCATGACTGTGACCATCTTGTGCAGCACGTAGTCCGGGTAGCCTTTCGGAAT
The DNA here is from genome assembly GCF_904848585.1 of Paraburkholderia kirstenboschensis. GTDB lineage: Bacteria > Pseudomonadota > Gammaproteobacteria > Burkholderiales > Burkholderiaceae > Paraburkholderia > Paraburkholderia kirstenboschensis. Next base: position 307,277 of record NZ_CAJHCR010000004.1, on the reverse strand, counting down.
GCCGAGGCCGAGACCTTGCAGACCGGCGCGCACACGCGCGATCGTGCCGTGGTGATCGGAGCCCTGAATGTTGATGACCTTCGTGAAGCCGCGCTCCCACTTCGCGACGTGATACGCGACGTCCGGCACGAAGTACGTGTACGTGCCGTCGCTTTTCCGCATGACGCGGTCTTTGTCGTCGCCGTCGTCGGTCGTGCGCAGCCACAGCGCGCCTTCCTGCTCGTAGGTCTTGCCCGCGGCGATCAGCGCTTGCACCGTCCTCTCCACGCGGCCTTCGGTGTAAAGCGACGACTCCAGATAGTACTGGTCGAACTTCACGCCGAACGCCTGCAAGTCCATGTCCTGCTCGCGGCGCAGATACGCGACCGCGAAACGGCGGATCGCCTCGAGGTTTTCAACGTCGCCCGCGCCGGTGACGGGTTCACCGTCGCTCGCGGATACCGTGACGCCGTTCAGATAGTCTTTCGCGATGTCGGCAATGTACTCGCCGTTGTACGCCGAAGCCGGCCAGCCTTCGTCGCCCGGAGCGAGGCCGCGTGCGCGCGCCTGGGTGGACAGCGCGAGCGTTGCGATCTGCACGCCGGCGTCGTTGTAATAGAACTCGCGATGCACGTCCCAGCCTTGCGACGCGAGCACGTTCGACAGTGCGTCGCCGAGCGCGGCCTGGCGGCCGTGGCCGACGTGCAGCGGTCCCGTCGGGTTCGCCGACACGAATTCGATCAGCACATGCTTGCCGGCGTCGCGTTGCGAGCGGCCATACGTTTCTTTTTCGGCGAGCACGGCGGCGATCACGGCCTGCTTGGCCGTGGCGGCGAGGCGCAGGTTGATGAAGCCGGGCCCCGCGACTTCGGCGGCTTCAATCAGTCCTTGCGCTTGCGGCTGGGCGAGCAGCGCGTCGACAATCTGCTGCGCGAGCTGGCGCGGATTGGCGCGAAGCGGCTTGGCGAGTTGCATCGCCACATTGCACGCGACGTCGCCGTGCGCGGCGACTTTGGGCCGCTCCAGCGCGATGGTGGGCGACACGAACGCGGCTTCGGCCGCACCTTGCGTGGCAAGAGCTACCTGCTTCACCGTGTCGGCGAGCAGTGTTTCGAGAGTATGTTTATGTGCGGGCAGCATGCTTGTTGCGAGTCCAGTGAGGCAATCCGGTGATGCGGAAGAGGCGCCGGCCGCGCGGCAGGCACGGCCGATTCGTCAGAAGCGTGGAAAGCGGTGGTTCGCTCGTCAACGCATCGGCATGACGGGCGCGCCATCGGGCACGTAGCCTGCAACGCAACGAGCGCGCGGCGCGGCGTCCTGCAAAGGCATGGCTGCGGCGGCATGCAGGCGCGAACCGGCCGGGCTGGCTGCGCCGCTTGCACCTTTGCGCGCGGCGCAGCGAGGCGCGCTTTTCCGTCCAGACGGATTTTAGCAGGTGCTAATATGTTCAATCAGATGCCCAGCAAGGGCCGATGCCGCCGCGTCTCTTTGGCGAGCTAAGGGAGCGCGCGCTGACGGCTGCATTGAGCGCCGCTCGCGCGTTAATCGACCATAACGAAAAAGGGAACAGTCATGCTGATTACTTTCAAATGCCGCGCTTGCCCAGACGTGATGATGCTCGAGAATCTGGCACAGTACCTGGTCGGCATCGTCGGCAAGCGTCTAGGTGAACGAGGTGTCATCACGCACGCCGAACTCGGCGACGCGATCACCAAACTCGAAACGGCCATCACCTTCGACAAGCAGGAACGCGCCGAACACGACGGCCATTTCCACGAAGGCGAAGAGGGCCACGACCATCACGAGATTCCGCCTGGGCTCGCGCAGCGCGCTTACCCGTTCCTCGACATGCTGCGCGCCGCGCAAAAAGCGAACGCGGACATTGTTTGGGGACTGTGATTCTCGTAGGCCAGCCCGGCCAACGCGGCCGGACCGGGAGGGTGGCTATGCCCGCGCGGTATTTGCCGCTGACCTGATATTCGGCGGCCCGCGCCCAATGTCTGCATGAAAAAGAGCCCGCTCAACGCGGGCTCTTTTGTCTTGCGAGGCCTGAAGCGGTTTGGCCGTGCCGCCTGCTTACTGGCTGGCGGCTTCCGGAGCGACTGCGGGAGCTGTCTCACCCTTCTTCATTTTTTGCTTCTTAGGTTTCTTGACGTGTTTCGCCGTGGGCGGGGAGTACGAACTGACCGCGCTCGAGCCGCCCGGAGCGGCGGTTTGCGCGAGCGCCGCCGAAGCACCCGCGGCAAGCGAAACAGCAGTCAATAACAGCGCCAGCTTCTTCATAAGATTTTCTCCGTTGACGGTTGCAATTAGATGAGCCGACGCGTTTTCGCCGCGTCTGGCGGGTCAAGCCGCCCCAGTCTACAAAGCCGAAAATTACGTTGCCGCAAATATTCAGTCTTTCTCGCCCGATATAGTGGGTTTCCCGCCACGCCCGCACACCGGGTGTTACCGGCTCATAGCAACGGCGCCAACGCCCGCTCGGCGTCCGCCTTCGAAAGGGACATGCGCTGCGCGTAGTCTTCCAGCTGGTCCTGGCCGATCTTGCCCACCGAGAAATACGTGCTGTCCGGATGCGCGAGATAGAAGCCGGAGACGCTGGCTGCTGGCAGCATGGCGAGCGATTCGGTCACGCTCATGCCAATGTCGCCGGCTTGCAGCACCTCGAACATGTCGCGCTTCACCAGATGGTCCGGGCACGCCGGATAGCCGGGCGCCGGACGAATGCCGCGATATTTTTCGGCGATCAGGTCGTCGCTGGACAGGTTTTCGGTGTTCGCGTAACCCCACAGGTCGCGCCGCACGCGCGCATGCAGCGCTTCGGCAAAGGCTTCGGCGAAACGGTCGGCGAGCGCCTTCAGCATGATTGCGCTGTAGTCGTCGTGATCCTTTTCGAACTGCTTTTCCTTCACGTCGACGCCGAGACCCGCCGTCACCGCGAACATGCCGATGTAGTCCGCCACACCCGAATCTTTCGGCGCAATAAAGTCGGCTAGCGAGCGGTTCGGCCGCATCACGCCGTCTACCACCGGCCGCACGCTTTGCTGCCGCAGGTTGCGCCATGTGAGCGCGACTTCGCTGCGCGATTCGTCCGTGTAGATTTCGATGTCGTCGTCGTTGACCGTGTTGGCGGGCAGCAGCGCGATCACGCCGTTAGCCTGCAGCCAGCGGCCCTGGATCAGGCGCGCGAGCATCGACTTGCCGTCGGAAAACACGCGCCGCGCCGATTCGCCGACGATCTCGTCGTTCAGAATCGCCGGATAAGGACCGGCGAGGTCCCAGGTCTGGAAGAACGGCCCCCAGTCGATGTAGTTCGCCAGTTCGTTCAGATCGAAGTTCTTGAACACGCGGCGGCCAATAAACTTCGGCTTGACCGGCTGATAGCCTTTCCAGTCGATCGGGGTCTTGTTCGCGCGGGCTTCGGCGAGCGTGACCATCGGCAGGGCCTTCTTGTTCGCGTGCTGATTGCGGATGCGGTCGTAGTCGGACTTCAACTCGTCGAGATACTTGGTCGCGCCTTCGTCGGACAGCAGGCTCGAGGCGACGGACACCGAACGCGACGCGTCCGGCACGTACACCACGGGGCCTTCGTAATGCGGCGCGATCTTCACTGCGGTGTGCACGCGCGAGGTGGTCGCGCCGCCGATCAGCAGCGGAATCTTCTTCACGCGGAAGTAGTCGTCGCGCTGCATTTCCGACGCGACGTAGGCCATTTCTTCGAGGCTCGGCGTGATCAGCCCGGAGAGCCCGATGATGTCCGCGCCTTCGACCTTCGCCTTCGCGAGAATGTCGTTGCACGGAACCATCACACCCATGTTCACCACTTCGAAGTTATTGCACTGAAGCACCACCGACACGATGTTCTTGCCGATGTCGTGCACGTCGCCCTTCACGGTCGCGATGACGATCTTGCCTTTCGCGCGCACGTCGCCGCCCGCGGCCGCAAGCTGCTTCTTTTCTTCTTCGATGAACGGGATCAGGTGTGCAACGGCCTGCTTCATTACACGCGCCGACTTCACGACTTGCGGCAGGAACATCTTGCCCTGGCCGAACAGGTCGCCGACGATGTTCATGCCGTCCATCAGCGGGCCTTCGATCACGTTGATCGGACGGCCGCCTGCGGCCGCGATCTTCGCGCGGACTTCCTCGGTATCTTCGACGATGAAGTTCGTAATGCCATGCACGAGCGCATGCGACAGGCGCTTCTCGACCGGCTGGTTGCGCCACTCGAGGTTCTCTTCTTTCTTTGCCGCGCCGGTTTTGAACTTGTCGGCGATTTCGAGCAGGCGGTCGGTGCCGTCTTCACGACGGTTCAACACCACGTCTTCGACGCGTTCGCGCAGTTCGGGATCGAGATCGGCATACACGCCGAGTTGCCCCGCGTTGACGATGCCCATGTCCATGCCGGCCTGAATCGCGTGATACAGGAACACGGTGTGAATCGCCTCGCGCACCGGATCGTTGCCGCGGAACGAGAACGACACGTTCGACACGCCGCCGCTCACCTTCGCGTAAGGCAGGTTCTGCTTGATCCAGCGCGTCGCATTGATGAAATCGACCGCGTAGTTGTTGTGCTCCTCGATACCCGTGGCAATCGCGAAGATGTTCGGGTCAAAGATAATGTCTTCCGGCGGAAAGCCCACTTCGTTCACGAGGAAGTCGTACGAGCGCTTGCAGATCTGCGTCTTGCGCTCGAACGTGTCGGCCTGGCCCTGCTCGTCGAACGCCATGACCACAGCGGCCGCGCCGTAGCGGCGAATCAGGTTCGCGTGATGGCGGAACGCTTCTTCACCTTCCTTGAGCGAGATGGAGTTGACGATCGCCTTGCCTTGCACGCACTTCAGGCCCGCTTCGATCACTTCCCATTTCGACGAGTCGATCATGATCGGCACGCGCGCGATGTCCGGCTCCGACGCGATCAGATTCATGAAGCGGACCATCGCCGCTTTGGAGTCGAGCATCGCCTCGTCCATGTTGACGTCGATCACCTGCGCGCCGTTTTCCACCTGCTGACGCGCGACGGCGACTGCTTCGTCGAACTGGTCGTTCAGGATCATTCGTGCGAACGCCTTCGATCCTGTCACGTTGGTGCGTTCACCAACGTTGATGAAGAGCGTCCCGGACGTGACGTTGAACGGCTCGAGGCCGGCGAGGCGCATGGTGTGATCTGTCATGGCGTATGTGCGAGTCGATTGCGTGCGTTAGGTGCGGCCTGGGTGCGTCTGCGGCCCGTCTCAGGTGCGGCTCGTTGCTTCTGCGGTGCGTCTCTAGTTCGTCGCTATTGCGTATCTAGTGCGCCCGAAGTGCGTCTGCTTGTACGCCGCTTACGCGGCGTCGCGATATTGCGTCGGCCATTTGCGCGGCTTTACTTCTGCGAGCGCCTTCGCTATCGCAGCGATGTGCTCCGGCGTCGTACCGCAGCAGCCGCCGGCAATGTTCACGAGGCCCGCTTCGGCAAATTCCTTGAGCAGTCCGGATGTGTCGGCCGGCAATTCGTCGAAGCCCGTATCGCTCATTGGATTCGGCAAACCCGCGTTCGGATAGCACGACACATACGTGTCGCAAAGCTTCGCAAGTTCGGCGATGTACGGACGCATCAACGCCGCGCCCAGCGCGCAGTTCAAGCCGAACGTAAGCGGCTTTGCATGCCGCAGCGAGTTCCAGAATGCCTCGACGGTCTGGCCCGACAGAATGCGCCCCGAGGCGTCGGTGACCGTGCCCGAGATCATGATCGGCAAACGTTCGCCGGTGTCTTCGAACAGTTCGTCGAGCGCGAAAAGCGCGGCCTTCGCATTGAGCGTGTCGAAGATCGTTTCGACGAGGAACAGGTCGGCGCCGCCCTCTAGCAGCGCCTTCGCCTGCTCGTAATAGGCCGCGCGCAGTTCGTCGAACGTGACGTTGCGCGCGCCCGGGTCGTTGACGTCGGGCGAAATGCTCGCGGTCTTCGGCGTCGGTCCGATCGCGCCGGCAACGAAGCGCGGTTTGTCCGGCGTCGAATACTTGTCGCACGCGGCGCGCGCAAGCTTTGCCGACTGCAGATTCATTTCGACTGCAAGCGCTTCCATGCCGTAGTCCGCCTGCGCGACCGTAGTCGCGCCGAACGTGTTCGTCTCGATGATGTCGGCGCCCGCAGCCAGATACTGCTCGTGAATCTCGCTGATGATCTGCGGCTGCGTGATGGACAGCAGTTCGTTGTTGCCTTTGATGTCGCGCCCGTAGTCCTTGAAGCGCTCGCCGCGATAGCGCGCTTCGTCGAGCTTGTAGCGCTGGATCATCGTGCCCATTGCGCCGTCCAGAATCAGAATGCGCGACTTGAGCAGCGCGGGCAGCGCCGTGCCGCGGGTATAGGCGAGCTCGGGACGGACAGGCTTGACGGTTTGGGCAGGCTGGTTCATGGCGGACAAGGCTTGCGCCGGCTTTTTCGGGAACCAGTCATTGTAGCCGCAGCCGGGCTAATTCGCCGGGCGCAGGCGGCGTGGCGCTGACTGGATGTCGGGGAGGAGCAGGTCAGGTCGCGACAAACGCCGCGAGAGACCGCGCAATACACGAACGCGCGCGAATCACACAGCTACGACACGGCAACCCGACAGCAACCCCTCGCGGTGAAGGGTCACCACAAAAAGAAAAACGGTTCAGCAGGCTGAAGCCCACTGAACCGCTTTCATCATTGCCGACCGCCTTATGAAGGCCGCCGGTGGAACCGGACGGCGCGGTCGATATATGTCGCCAAATACGTTGAAAACACTACAAACGGTATTAACGCCGAACACGTCGGCGCGACCTGCACTCAGTGGAGAATTACCGGTTGATGCATCAGGCTGTCGAACTGGCCGAGGAATTCGTCCACTTCGTCTAGCGACGGTTCCTCTTCGATCAGCTTTTGCACGTTCTCGCGAAACCGCGCCGCCATTGCACCGTCAATGTAAATTTCACGCTGCATGTTTTTGTCGACGATCTCGTAGCCACCCGATTTCATGGCCAGCGGGCCTTCTTGCGGCGGGAATTCGACGACACAATAGTTAGGGCTGTTGTAGATCATTTGCATGGCGACACTCCTTATTTCCGTTGGCTCCTGGCCATTCCTGCGCCATACGTGGAGCTTATGGTGTGGAATTCAAGGGGTGGGTCCGGATTGACGCTTGTAAAAGTTCCGAACCTACCGGTTAGACCGGCCTTTCAAGAAACGTTTCAAGCAGGGCAGCAAAACGTTGAGACTGCTCGACTGGCGCAAGATGAGCGGCGTCGAGTAATTCGAAGTGAGCGCCTTCAATGGCATCTGCTATCGCCTGACTAGCAGCAGGCCGCGTGCCCGTATCGTGGCGCCCTGCCACGACCAGGGTTGGACAGTGAATCGCTCCCAGCTTACCGCGTACGTCGAAGTCGCGCAGCGCTTCGCATGCCATAGCGTAGCCTTCCGGCAACGTGCGGATCAGCGCCTCGTGTATCGGCTCCACCGCCTCCGGATGCGCGACCCGAAAACCCTCGGTCAGCCAGCGTTCGAGCGTGGCGGGCACGAGCGACGCCATGCCGTCCCGGCGCGCGCTCGCGGCGCGTTGATCCCATGTTGCGCGGGCCTCTGGCGGATTCGCGGCAGTGCTGTCGGCAATGGTGAGCGAGTCCACGCGCGAAGGGTGGTCCAGCGCGAACTGCTGCGCGATCATGCCGCCCATCGACATGCCTACGAGGTGCGTGCTCGGCGCGCCCAGCGCATCGAGCAGCGCGGCAAGGTCGCCGGCAAGATCGGCAACTGAGAACGGCTCTTTTGACAAAGCCGTTTGGCCATGACCCCGCACGTCGTAGCGCAGAACCGTGTAGTCGTCGCGAAAATAACCGGCGAGCTGGTCCCACACAGACAGATCGCCGCCTAGTTGATGAATAAACGTGAGCCAGGGGCCGCCGCCTTCATTGCTCAGTACGTAGCGCGTCTCGATACCGTTGATGTTCACTTGCATGCGGGCTCCTTCAAGGGGAACGCAGTGGAAGAATTGGTCGAGGCCTGACGCATCTACGAATCGGCTCGCCAACGGTTGCATCTGATGATGCAGAGTCGGCGTCGAGAAGGAAGTTTCGCTTGTATGTGCGAGGCACTATTCGAGTGCATGCCGGCATTGCCGCTGTTGCCGGCGGTTTTGTGTCAGGGCTTGATGTTGCCGGAACTGTCGTCGGTACCGGTCGAATTGACGGGTGGGCCTGGCTGAGACGTCAGCGGCGCGGCTGGTCCGGCTTCGGACGCGGCTGCCGGCGCAGCGGAAGGCGCGGAATCTGGCGATATATCGGACGAGCCCGCGCTGTTATCGACATCCATCTTGCCGTGCCACACCAGTTCGAATTGCGTGCCGTTCGGCTCCGTCTGCACGAGCCGCGCGGGCAGCCAGCCGAGCGAAGGCGCGAGCCACACGTCGATGCGGCGCTGGTCGCCTTCGCGGCGCGGCAGGCGTTTGAAATGACGCGTTTGCAGGTAGCCCTGCGCGGTGCGGATCGTTTCGTCGCCGATTGTCTCGACGGGCCAGTTTTCGCCGCTGTCGCTGTCTACCACAAAAAACTGCCGGGTCACGCCCGGCTTGTAGGCGTCGGGGTCTCCGCGCACGAGGCTCGCCAGTTGCATGATCATACTGAAGCGGTCCTGCGCGCCGTCGGGCAACGGCAGCGTCGTCGGTGTTCGCGTGAAGGCGATCTTCCTGTCGGCGCGATTGAAGATGGAAACATCTTCCACGCGACGACCGCGCTTTTCCACGTATTGCTCGGGAGCGAGGCCGAATGCATCAATACGGCCATGGCTCGAATAGACGAAGGTGCCGACAAAAGGCAAGGGCACCGAAACCACCATTTCGTAACTTTGCGCGCTGCTGATCCAATGGATCGTACCGGGCTGGTTGCGCACGCCGTTGTAAAACGTGTCGTATTGAAGTTCGCCTGACGGCGGGACCGAGAACTTGACGCCAGGCGACGCTTGCGCCTCGTTTGCCGTTGCGCTCGCGGACGCGCCGCTTGCGCCAGTTGCGACGCTCGCCGGCACCACGTTTGCGGCAGGCGCGCTGGCGGCGGTGTCCGCGGTGTCCGATGCAGCGCTTGCGGCGTCGACGGTAGGCTTTTCGGCCGGTTGCAGCGCGGTCAACACATGCTCGCGCGGCTTGCCGGCGGCGGGCTTGCGTTTTCGCTCCGGCGCAGGCGCAGCCGGGGTCGCGGCAGCCGGATTACGCTCGATACGTTCGGGCTTGAGAAGCGCAACCTGCACCGGGACATGTTCGTCATTGGATGGATTCAGTGTCGCGCGGTGGCGCTCGATCCATTGCGCCGCGATCCAGTGAAGAACGCCGACCACGAGCAACACCGCGATCCAGCGCCACGTACGCCAACGCCCGCGCGGCTCGTCAGCGAGCGTCAGATCGGAATGGCGTGCGGCGGAAGGTAGGGCCATCGGCGAGAGAATGAATGCGTGTAGTGCGGGCGCGAAGTGCGAATAAATGGATACCGGCGGCGGGCCTCAACGCGGCGTCGGACTATACCCCAGCTCGTACGAGAGCTTTTGCGCACATTCCCGCAGCGCCGTGTCGATTTCGCCGCCCCAGCCGATGTCGAACGCGCCTTCGTGGCCGAGCGCGACCAGGCCGAGCGCCAGTTCGCCGGTGGAGTCGAACACCGGCATGCAGAACGCGTGAATGGTCGGCAGCAACATGCCTTCGACGCGCGCCGCTTCATGCTTGCGCACGTCCGCGAGCGCCCGTTCGACCTCCTCGCGGGTGCGCGGCACGCCCATATGCGACGAGCGGCGCGTGTCGGCCAGTTCGCGCTCCAGCATGGCGCTGGTCTTGCCCGCGGGCAGATAGGCCGCAAAGAGCAGACCCGTGGCGGAGCTGAGGAGCGGCATCACATCGCCGAGTTTCAACGACGCCTTCGCCGGATGGCTCGACTCCATCCAGTGAACCATGGTCGGCCCCTGATTGCCCCACACGGCGATGCCCACGGTCAGGTCCAGCCGGTCGCGCAATTCGGCGAGCGCGATCCGCGCGAGCTTCACGCCGTCGACGCGGGCAAGCCGCGCGAGTCCGAGTTGCAATGCGAAGCCGCCCAGTTCATATCGACCGGACAGCGGGTCTTGCGAGACGACTCCGAGGCGCAGAAAGCTCACCAGATAGCGGTGCGCTTTGGCGGGACTCATGCCGGCGCGCTGCGCGAGATCGCGCAGCATCATCGCGCGCGGTTCGTGGGTCAGCACGTCGAGCAGCCGGAAGCCGACTTCGATCGACTGGATGCCCGAGCGCAGCTTTTCCTCGCCGGCGTCGGCGGCGTCGGCGGTTTCGGCGGTTTCGTCGTCGATGTCGGACGCGCCGGGCGCTTCGGCGGAGTCCGCGTCGGCGTCAGCGTGGTCATGAATGGCGCCGGAGCGGGCAGTGTTCGGCATGTGCAAGGCGCGCGAAGCGCGTTCGAAAGCGATGGAAGAAAAGCCGGCCGCAGAGCCCTTGCCCTGCGCCTGTCACCCGGTTTCGGCAAGGCGGGCTTGGGCTGCGCCGATTCACCATCGTAGAATAGATTCCCTCTATCGTCACTAACAGGGTTCATTCCTCCATGAAACTTGCCACGCTGAAGGACGGCACGCGCGACGGCCAACTGATTGTCGTGTCCCGCGACCTGCACACCGCGGCCGTTGCCGACGCGATCGCGCCCACGTTGCAACGCGTGCTCGACGACTGGACCTTCTATGCGCCGCAACTGCACGACCTGTACGACGCGCTCAACCAGGGGCGCGCGCGCAACACATTTTCATTCAACGCAAACGACTGCATGGCTCCGCTGCCCCGCGCTTTCCAATGGGCGGACGGGTCGTCGTATGTGAATCACGTCGAACTCGTGCGGCGCGCGCGCGGCGCGGAGATGCCGCCGGAATTCTGGACCGATCCGCTCATGTACCAGGGCGGCAGCGACGACTTCATCGGTCCGAAAGACGACGTGGTCTGTGCATCCGAAGCGTTCGGCATCGACTTCGAGGCAGAAGTTGCCGTTATCACCACGGACGTGCCGATGGGCGCCACGCCCGAGCAGGCGCTCAAAAGCGTGCGTCTGATCGCGCTCGTCAACGACGTGTCGCTGCGCAACCTGATTCCCGCCGAACTCGCGAAGGGCTTCGGGTTTTTCCAGAGCAAGCCGGCTACTTCGTTTGCACCGGTCGCCGTGACGCCCGATGAACTCGGCGAACATTGGCGCGAAGGCCGCGTGCACCGGCCGATGATCGTCCACTGGAACGGCAAGAAAGTCGGCCAGCCCGACGCCGGCACCGACATGGTGTTCCATTTCGGCCAGCTGATCGCGCATGCTGCCAAAACGCGCAATCTGCGCGCGGGCGCGATCGTCGGATCGGGCACCGTCTCCAACAAGGACGCGAAGCGCGGCTACTGCTGTATCGCCGAAAAGCGCTGCCTCGAAACGATCGAGCACGGCGCGCCGCAGACCGAGTTCATGAAGTACGGCGACACGGTGAAGATCGAAATGTTCGATGAAGCGGGCAAGTCGATTTTCGGCTCCATCGACCAGAGCATCGCGCCGCTCGACTGACGCGGTACGGCGCGTCGTCCGAAAGGGTTTCGCCCGATGCCGCTGCCACCGCGCGCCGCTACACTGACTGGCGCGGCGGCATCGGCGGTATATCAAAACGAAAAACTCATGTGAGGAGACACCATGCGGCGAGCTGGATCGTTTGACGCGGGATTGGGGAGCGCTTGCGCGCGTGGTCTGCATGCGAGTGCGGGACGTACGCGGCTGGAGGGGCTGAAGCTGACTGGGCGGCCAGCCAGAGTCGCGGCTCGTGTCGCCGCACTGTGCACGGCGCTTCTATGCCTGTCGCCCACGATCGCGTTGGCTCAGGTGAAGATCGGGCTCGTGCTCTCGCTGACGGGGCCCGCCGCGTCGCTCGGCATTCCCGCGCGCGATACGGCGACGTTGCTGCCGAAACAGATCGGCGGCCAGAGCGTCGAATACATCGTGCTCGACGATGCGTCGGACACGACTCAGGCCGTACAGGACACCAAGAAGCTGATCTCCGAAAATCATGTCGACGCGATCATCGGTTCATCCATCACGCCGAACTCACTGGCGATGATCGACGTGGTCGCCGACGGCACCACGCCGATGATCTCGCTTGCGTCGTCGGCGAAAATCATTGAACCCGTGGATGCCAAGCGCCATTGGGTATTCAAGACTCCGCAAACCGATGCGATGATGGCTTCGGCAATTGCCGAGCACGCAAGCACACGCGGCGTGAAGACGGTCGCCTTCATCGGTCAGGCCGATGCGCTCGGCGAGACGTTTTACGCCGAAGTCGCGAAATTCGCGCAGCTTCACCACATGCAAATGGTGGCGAGCGAGCGCTTCAATCGCACCGATCCGAGCATGACGGGTCAGGTGCTGAAAATCCTCGCAACGCATCCCGATGCAGTGGTGGTGGGCGCGGCCGGCACGCCCGCCGCGCTACCGCCGAAGACACTGCGCGAGCGCGGCTACAAAGGGCTGATCTATCACAACCACGGCGTGGGCAATAACGACTTTCTGCGCGTGTGCGGCGCCGATTGCAACGGCACCTTCCTGCCCGCAAGCCCCGTGCTGGTCGCGGCGCAATTGCCCGCGGATCATCCGGCTAAGCGCCTCGCGCTCGATTACATCGCGCGCTTCGAAGCGCTCCGCGGACCGGGCAGCGTCTCGGCATTCGGCTCGTACACGTGGGACGCGGGCATGTTACTCAACCATGCTGTGCCGATCGCGTTGAAAACAGCAGCGCCGGGTACGCCGGAATTTCGCCGAGCGTTGCGCGACGCACTCGAAGGCACGCGCGGTCTCGCGGATACCAACGGCGTCGTCAACATGAGCGCCGGGGACCACCTGGGACTCGACCAACGTGCGCGCGTAATGGTCGAAATCAGGAACGGCAAATGGGTTTATCAGCCGCGTTAAGCGATGCGCGCATCACGCACACACGGATCGATCACCATGTCTGAACTAACTCACAGCAACGATGCGTTTTACGCACATTACCAGTCGCTCAAGTTGCATCGCCGTCCGCACGGCGTGCTCGAAGTGGTGATGAGCGGCGAAGGCGCGAACAGAAGCGGGCTTGCCACCGCCGACGCGCGCATGCATTACGAACTCGCGGAAATCTGGCGCGACATCGACCGCGATCCCGACACGCGCGTCGCTATCATTCGCGGCGAGGGCAAGGGCTTCTCGGCGGGCGGCGACCTGCAACTGGTCGAAGACATGGCCACCGACTTCGACGTGCGCGCGCGCGTGTGGCGCGAGGCTCGCGATCTGGTCTACAACGTGATCAACTGCAGCAAACCGATCGTCTCGGCGATGCACGGTCCGGCCGTCGGCGCGGGTCTGGTCGCGGGGCTGCTTGCCGATATTTCGATCGCGTCGAAGACGGCGCGCATCATCGACGGTCACACACGGCTCGGCGTAGCCGCCGGCGATCACGCGGCGATTGTCTGGCCGCTACTGTGCGGGATGGCGAAGGCCAAGTACTACCTGATGCTGTGCGAGCCGGTGAGCGGCGCGGAGGCGGAGCGCATCGGGCTCGTGTCGCTCGCGGTCGACGAAAACGATCTGCTGCCAAAAGCATTTGAAGTCGCGCAGAAGCTCGCACACGGTTCGCAAACCGCGATCCGCTGGACGAAGTATGCGTTGAACAACTGGCTGCGCTCGGCAGGGCCCGCTTTCGATACGTCGCTTGCGCTGGAATTCATGGGGTTCGCCGGGCCGGACGTGCGAGAAGGCGTGAACTCGCTGCGCGAGCGGCGTGCGCCGGATTTTGGCGGCGCGGACCCTTGGCGCGCACCGTAATGGATGCAGCGCGATTCCGATGCACTGCGCTGTATGATCGGATTCGGGTGCGCTCCATGCGCTCTTTCTTTCGCGTTTTCCTTCCGCGCTTTTTTTGTTAATGCAGCGAGGCGACAAGCATGACTGACACACCTGGCTCAACGCCGCCGTTCCCTGGCTTCCCTGGTTTTCCGCCCGCCGAAATGCTGGAGAGCATGTGGGGCATGATGCGCATGTCACCGTTCGGCTCCGCGTTTTCCGGCGCACAACCGGGCGCGGGCCTGGGTCCGTCACTGTCCATGATGTCCGACATGATGGCGCCGCTTACCAACGTCGAAGAACTCGATAAGCGCATCACTGACATGCGCGCGGTCGAGCAATGGCTCAAGCTGAACCTGAGCATGCTGCAGTCCGCGATTCAGGCGCTCGAGGTGCAGCGCGCGACGCTTGCGACGCTGCGTGCGTTCGGCGCGTTTGCACAGCAATCGATGAGTCAGCCGGCGACGGCGTCGCCAGCGCCAGCGCCGAGCCCGTCTCCGACGAGCAGTTGGCCTCATCCGGAGCCGGCGGCTTCGGCCGAAAGCTCGACTGCCGCCGAATCGTCGAGCGACGAGGAAGACACACCTGCCACACCGCCGTTCGACGCATCGGCATGGTGGAGCCTGCTGCAATCGCAATTCAACCAGATCGCGCAATTCGCGATGACTCAGCCGCCAGCCAGCGCGGCGGGCGCAGCCGAGAGCGGCGGCGCGCAAGCCGACGCTTCCCAGGATGCGGCGGACGAGGCGAGCGAGGCGGTTGGCGGGGCGACCGATGTGCCGCGGCCATCGCCCGGGGACGATGCCGCCGCAATGTCTGCAAAGTCGGCTGAAGGCGCTGGATCTGCTCAGCCTGCGGCGAAGCGGCCAGCGGCGAAACGCGCGCCGTCAACCGCGCGGCGCACAGCTTCGAGCACGGTCAGCAGCGGGTCGAAGCCGCCAAAGAAGTCCGTGTGACGACGCGCAGCGAGAGGCGGGCGGCGGGCGGGCCGACCGTCGGCGGCGGGCGACCATAGAAAAATTGCCGACTTGTCACCGTTTTGACCCCGTCGGGAGCCACACTCCGCCGATTGCACCAGTCGTTGAGGCATGTCAACCGGGCATCGGAATTGCGTCCGTTACCGCGCGGGTTTGAGGAAGTCAGCGTGATATCATTGGAAGGTCTTTGTTTGGTTTTTGGGCGTGCGCTGAAAACAACCAATCGAGCCGCCCACGCTCCATTCGCCGCCGGCATCACCGGCGCAGGGCTGGACGGTGCGGTTTTCATCGCAAACTGGCTCGACCTCAGGCAAAGGGTATCCCTCACCCACGGTTGGCCGCGCAGCGCGTAACTTCGAGCGTGTAACTTTGCGTTAGCCGCTCCTCGCGCGAGCGCCCGGACTTCTTCGCTGGCCGTGCATCCAGGCGGCCGGGTACCGCGTAAAATTGAAGGCTTGGCCGGCGAACGGCGCGGCATTCGGGCACGACACCCGGCGCGTTTGGTTCGTGGCCGGGAAAGTGCTACACGTAGTAGTGACAGACACACACAGTATGTGCAGAACAGGGGTGGGACTATGAACACCATGCTTTACCCGGAACTTTATAAATCGCTCGAATCCGTTCGATGGGACATGGAGAAAGACATTCCCTGGGACAAATTCGACGCATCGCTATTGACCGACGAGCAGGCCGCGACGATCAAGATGAACGCGATCACCGAATGGTCGGCGTTGCCCGCCACGGAAATGTTTCTGCGTGACAATCATCACGACAGCGATTTCTCCGCGTTCATGAGCGTGTGGTTCTTCGAAGAGCAGAAGCATTCGCTGGTGCTGATGGAATACCTGCGCCGCTTCAAGCCGGAAATGTGCCCCACTGAAGAAGAGCTGCACGCCGTGCGCTTCGAATTCGACCCGGCGCCGCCGCTTGAAACACTGATGCTGCACTTCTGCGGCGAAATCCGCCTGAATCACTGGTATCGCCGCGCTGCCGAATGGCACACCGAGCCGGTCATCAAGCACATCTACGAAACCATTTCGCGCGACGAAGCGCGCCATGGCGGCGCTTACCTGCGCTACATGAAGAAAGCGATGGTGCAAACCGGCGACATCGCACGCGCTGCTTTTGCGAAGATCGGCGTGCTGATGGCGTCGGCCCGCCGCACCGAAAAGCCGTTGCATCCCACGAATCTGCATGTGAATCAGGCGCTGTTCCCGCGCGACACGATCCAGTCGCGCCTGCCCGACCCGGAATGGCTCGAGCGCTGGCTCGACGAGCAGATCCGCTTCGACGACGGTTGGGAAAAGAAGGTGGTCGAGCGCATTCTGCATAACCTGTCGCTGCTATTCGAGCGCACGTTCACTACCGCGCAGGAACTGAACCGCTATCGCAAGGAAGTGGTGACGCGGCTGCAGGCCGACCAGAAGTCGGCCGAACAGCCGGCTTGAATGCAGCCTCGTGGATTCCGGTTCGCGGCTCGCGCATAATGCAAAGCTAGCGCCGCGCTCCGGTTCGGCGCTCTGAAACGGTCCGGCAGGCGCGAGCTTGCCGGACCGTTTTGTTTGATTGGCGCTTGATTTCGATGCTTGACCTTTACGCTTGACCGGTCTGCCCGAGCGTCATGCTCCACGTTGCTTGCGCCGTATCGCGGCGGCAATTTTCTGTATCTTCCACGTCCCCAAATGGCTGCTATTTTCGAACGCAAGATTCTCACGCGCGACGCGCTGGTCGCGCTGCGCCCTTCGCTGAACGCGCCGGTCGTATTTACGAACGGCGTGTTCGACATCCTGCATCGCGGGCATGTCACCTATCTCGCGGACGCGAAAGCGCAGGGCGCTTGCCTGATCGTAGGCGTGAACAGCGACGCGTCGGTCCGCATGCTCGGCAAGGGCGATGACCGGCCGATCAACAACGAAGCCGACCGGATGGCTTTGCTCGCGGCGCTGGAGAGCGTCGACTACGTTGTTTGCTTTGGGGAAAAGACGCCGGTCGAACTGATCTCGGCGCTACGTCCGGATGTGCTCGTCAAGGGCGGCGACTACGACATGGATGCGCTGCCGGAGTCGGCCGTCGTGCGCGGCTGGGGCGGCAAGGCGCTGGCGATTCCGTTCGAGCACGACCGCTCGACCACGGCGCTGCTCAAGAAGGTTCGTACGCAGGGCTAAATGTGATGGGGTGAACGCGGCGCTGTGTCTGCGTGGCTTGGGCCTGGGGTTGGGGCTTGCGCTTGCACAGTTCGATGCCTGGTTCGAGGCGTCAGTTGCCGCCTCGATGAGCCCCTTAGACGCGCCGCTCGTATTCGCCGATGCAGAGTTCGCCGTTGCCCTTAGCCACTCGAATGCGCCGCTCGAATGCGCCGCTCCGACACGCCGCTGCTATAGCCGGCTCCAATTCTCCGCTCCGATTTTCGCTTTATTGCGGCAACGCCGACGCCGCGATCGGCGCGACCGGTGCCGCCGCGCCAACAACAGCCTGATCGGCGGCGTCGGTGGCCGTGACCGGGCGCACCTTCAACCAGTCCGGATGGACTTCACGGCTCAAGTGATTGGGTTCGCGGCCGCTCGCCGTGGGCGTCGGGCCGAACACGCCGCGCACTGCGACGAATGCCAGAAGGTTGGCCAGGAACAGTATGGCGATCAGCCAGCGCAGCATCGTTATATTTTCCCTTGCAGAAGTTAAGCCGCTGGTGTGGTTCAGGCGCGAAGTTCAGCCATCACATCCAGCCGGTGTTCTACACGCCATGTTCCGAAGCGCGCTCGGAAGCTATCAGTGCAAGCCCAGACAAGACCAGTGAATCGTGGCGAGTATGCGGCACTTTCAATGCGCTCGCCACTTCGTCTGCAGCGCCGCCGCCGACCACGAGGCGCACCGGCACCTGCCATTCGTCCTGCAAGTCGCGCCAGGTCCGTTCGACGAGACCTGCTTGTGCCAACGTGCAGCCGGCGGATAGCGAACGCGGCGTGTCCGTCGCGAAGAACGGGCCGCGTCGGGCCACGTCCTGCGTCCCGGCGGCGCTCCCTAGAAGGCCGCGCGCGGCGCTCGCGTCGAGCGTCGGCAATTGAGCCGTATGCTCGCCGAGCGAGCGCATCATCAACGTCCAGCCTGGTGCGATAAGTCCGCCGACGAAGCAGCCGTCCGCGCGCAACGCCTCGAGCGTGGTCGCTGTTCCGAAGGTCGCAATCAGCAGATGCTCGCCGGGAAATGCCGCGTACGCGCCGATCATGCCTGCCCATCGGTCGCTGCCGAGCGCATGCGGCGTCGTATAGCTGTTGGTCACGCCGCATTGCTGCTCGCGTGCGCGGATCGTGGTGAGCGGCAGATGCGGCCATTGCGCGTCGACCATCGCAGCGATTCGCTCAGCCACAGTTTCGCCGGCGACATTCGATAACCATGCGCCGCGAGGCGTCGGCAAGTTCGCCCACTGAGTCGCCCACTGAGTCGCCCACTGAGTCGCCCACTGAGTCGCCCCCTCGGTAGCCCACTGAGCCTGACCGGCGCCACCATGCGCGAGCGCGCCGGCCGCGATCTGCGTGCCGTCAGCCTCCACCATCGCCCATTTGACGCGGCTATTGCCCGCGTCGATCAAGAGATGAGGCGCGCCGCTCGTCATGCAGCACCGTCGGCGAGACGCAGGGACACGTCGCCGGTCGCGATGCTCTGCCGGCCCGCGCCGGTATCGAGCAACAACTGGCCGCGCTCATCGACGCCCGCAGCGACGCCGCGCGCGACTTCCTTGCCCTGTTCGAGCAGCACGACGTCGCGGCCCGCGTACGCATGCATTGCGTTCCAGCGCGCCTGAAACGGCGCGAATCCTTCCGCGCCGAAGCGCAGCAAAGCGGGCTCCAGTGCATTGAGTTCGGCCGCGAGGGTATCGGTGAGGTTCGCGTTGGGCAGCGCGCGCTGCAGCGCGGTCGGCGCCGTGCCGCGTGCCTGCGGCGGCGCCCCGGCGTTGAGCGCGCCGATTTTCGCGGCGAGTTCGTCGGCGCCCTTCACGTTGGTGCCAATGCCGATCACGACGGCGCTCGCGTCTTCCGTACTCCAGGCCGTCTCGATCAGGATGCCGGCGAGCTTGTCGCCTTCGAGCAATATGTCGTTTGGCCACTTCAGCGCAATCTGGCCGGGGCCCGCGACAGGCAACGAGCGCAGTCCGTCGACGAGCGCGACGCCCACCGCGAGGCTCAATCCGGCCAGTCCTTCCAGCGGACGCGGCAGCACGCAGGCAACCGAAAACAGCAGCGCATTGCCCGGCTCCGCGTACCACGGACGGCCGCGGCGGCCGCGTCCGGCGGTTTGCAGGTAAGCAACCCGCACGATCGGCCTCGGCAGCGCGCCCGCCTTGCGCGGCAGCGCCTTCACGCGGGACATGAGGTCGGCGTTGGTCGAGCCGGTTTCCTCGACGATTTCGATCGGCCAGTCATGCGCATGCGCGCCGAACAGAGCGACGGCGCGTTCACGGTCGATACGCCAGTCGGCTGCGTTCGCGGCAGCGGCCGGTCCTTGGGGCGGAGTGGAAGCGTTCATGTCCCATATTGTAGCGACAGCGAACCGCCTGGTCCCGCCAGGACGGTCGATCCGCTGCGCCTTCGTTACAATGGCCGCTAATCCGATAACCACATTGCAACGATCCTTGAACTACGACACTCCGCCCGGCCTCGAAGTCGCGGCTGGCAGCCAAGGCAAGATCGTCCGGCTCTCGGGCCAGTGGACGGCGCTCGCGCTCGCGCGCGACCGTGCAACCGGACATGTGATCCCGCAACTGCGTTCGCTCGAAGGCGCCGAAGGCATCGGCCAGTGGGATCTGTCGCGTATCGACCGGATGGACCACGTAGGCGGCCAGGCGCTGTGGCGCGTGTGGGGTCACAGAATGCCGCCCGACACCGAACTCACCGACACACAGCGCGATATCTTCGAGCGCATTGCGTTGCTCGACACCGTCCGCGAGACGGCGGAGCCGGTCGCCAGATTCGATCCGTTCACGCGGCTCGGCCTCGCGCTGTTTTCGTTCTTCGAGCATCTGTACGGCGGCGTGGCCATGCTTGGTCGCGTCGTACTCGATCTGCTGGCGATCGCGCGCAAGCCCGCACTCACGCCGTGGACTGAAATCTCCGCGAACGTCTACAACGCCGGCACCAGGGCGTTGCCCATCACCGCGCTGGTCGCGTTTCTGATCGGCATCGTGCTGAGCTATCTGTCCGCGCAGCAATTGAGGCTCTTCGGCGCCAATCAGTACATCGTGAATATTCTCGGGCTGTCGGTGATCCGCGAACTCGGGCCGGTGCTCTCGGCGATTCTGGTGGCGGGCCGCTCAGGCTCTGCAATCACCGCGCAGATCGGCGTGATGCGCGTGACCGAGGAACTCGACGCCATGCGCGTGATGGGCATTCCCCACGGTCTGCGGCTCATCCTGCCGCGCGTGGTGGCGCTCGGTGTGGCGATGCCGCTACTCGTGATGTGGACGAACATCATCGCGCTGAGCGGTGGGGCCCTCGCCGCGAAGATCGTGCTCGGCATCGACATGAGTTACTTCGCGCGCGCGTTGCCCGGCGTTGTGCCGGCTGCGAACCTGTGGATCGGTCTTGGCAAGGGCGTCGTCTTCGGCATGCTGATCGCGATCGTCGGCTGCCACTTCGGGTTCCGTATCAAAGCCAATTCGCAGAGTCTCGGCGAAGGCACGACGACCTCGGTGGTGACGTCCATTACGATCGTGATTCTCGCGGACGCTGTGTTCGCGATCCTGTTCCAGAACGTGGGGCTCGGATGATCGCGCCGCTAACTCAGGCCGTACGCGGCCAGCCGATGCCTTCCATTGCCGAGCCGGTGATCGAAGTGATCGACGTCACCAAGCGCTATGGCCGCAACATCGTGCATCAGCATGTGAATCTGGACGTGCGGCGCGGCGAGATCGTGTCGATCGTCGGCGGGTCGGGTTCGGGCAAGACCACGCTCGTGCGGCAGATCCTCGGCTTGGAGCGGCCGTCTTCGGGAACCATCAAGCTGTTCGGCGAAAACCTCGCGACCATCTCTCCCGAAACCGCGCTGCTGATGCGCAGCCGCTCCGGCATGCTGTTTCAGCGCGGCGCGCTGTTCTCGTCGCTGTCGGTGTTCGACAATGTCGCACAGCCGGTGCGCGAACTCGGCCAGGTGCCCGAAGATCTGCTGCGCGACATCGTCATGCTGAAGCTGGAGATGGTCGGGCTGCCGTGCAAGCACGCGTCCAAAATGCCGTCGGCGCTGTCGGGCGGCATGATCAAGCGCGTTGGCATTGCGCGCGCGATCGCGCTCGAACCCGAACTGCTGTTTCTCGACGAACCGACAGCCGGGCTGGATCCGCAAGCGTCCGACGAGTTCGTCGAACTGATTTCGGCGCTGCATCGCGCACTCGGCTTGACAGTCGTGATGGTCACTCACGATCTCGACACGATGGTCGCGCTTTCCACGCGCGTGGCCGTGCTGGCGGATCGCAAGGTGCTGGTCGCCGCGCCCGTCGAAGAAGCGGCGGGCGTCGATCATCCGTTTATCCGCGAATATTTTCTCGGCTTGCGCGGGCGCCGCGCCTTGCAGGCGTTGCCGCCCGAGCGCCGCGCAAAGTTGCCGCGCGCGGCGCTCGAGCCGGCATCGTCCGAATTGCCGCTGTGAATCAGGGAAACTAGGGAACCTGGCAATGGAAAACAAATCGCATGCGTTCTGGGCAGGACTCTTTACGGTCGTCCTGCTGGCCGCGATTGCAACGGCGGCTTTTTTGTTCAATGTCGACCGCGCGGTGCGCGTGCCGTACGATCTGATTGCGCGCACCAACGTAACGGGCCTTTTTACCGACGCGGCCGTGCGCTATAGAGGGCTCGACGTCGGCAAAGTGCAGTCGATCAAATTCGACCGCGACCATCCGGGCCAGATCCTGATCCGCATTCTCGTCGACACGCATGCTCCGATCACGCATTCCACGTTCGGCAGTCTCGGCTTCCAGGGCGTGACCGGCATTGCGTTTATCCAGCTCGACGACACGGGGCGCGATCCGTCGCCGCTCGCTTCGTCGGCAAAACAGGTTGCGCAGTTGCCGATGCATCCGGGCTTGCTGGATCAATTGCAGCAACGCGGCGACGTGCTGTTGAAGAAACTCGAAAAGGTCACGGACGACGTCGACAATCTGTTGTCGCAGGAAATGGTCGACCAGTTGCACGGCACGGCGGCAAGCATCCAGAAAGCTGCGGACGGCGTCGCCACGCTCACGCACCAGATGGCGCCGGTGGCCGGCAAGCTGCCCGGCACCATCGACAAGCTGGATCGCACGCTCGCCTCGACGAACCAGTTGATCACGAGCCTGAATCGCGCGGATGGTCCGTTCGAGACCAATCTGAACAAGGTGGGCACCGCGGCTCAGCAAGCGGGCGACGCGCTCACAGCGATGAACGGCTCATTGCAGGATCTGTCGGCGCGGGTCGGTTACGACACGTTGCCGCGGGTCAATTCGCTTGCTGAAGACGTGCGCTCCGCCGCCCGCTCTGTGGACCGCGCCGCCGATACGTTCAGCACCAGCCCGCGCAGCGTGCTGTTCGGCGCGCCGGCGGCGGCGCCGGGACCCGGCGAGGCCGGTTTTACGTGGCCCGCCGCGCGCGCCGCACAATGAATCTGAAGGTTTGAAGAAAGGAATATCGTCATGTCACGCTCCATTCACCGCTTGTTGTCCTCGCGTGCCGCGCGCACGGGCGCTGCTTGCGCGACGCTGCTTGCGCTCAGTCTGCTGGCTGCCGGCTGCTCCAGCACGCCGGCCGCGCTCGCGGACATTCGCTACGACTTCGGGCCGCCGAAGCCTGCAGCGTCCGCGGGCACGCAATCGGCAGTGAAGGTGCTCGACGTGAACGCGCCGGAAATGCTCCAGTCCGACAAGCTCGTGTACCGGCTCGGCTATGCCGACGCGCAGCAGATGGCCGCGTACGCAAACAGCCACTGGACGATGCCGCCTTCGCAGTTGCTCACGCAGCGTCTGCGCGGCGCGCTCAGTTCGCGCGGCACGGTGCTGACGGGCGCCGACGGCGTCGCCGCGCCCGTGCTGAAGGTGGATCTGAGCGAGTTCGAGCAGGTCTTCGACAGCCAGTCGCAAAGCCATGCAGCGGTGACCGCGCGCGCCACACTGACGCAGGGCGGCAAGGTGCTGGGGCAGCGCACCTTCATCTCTCGCGCACCGTCCAGTACTGCCGACGCCGCAGGCGGCGCGCAAGCGCTCGCCACCGCCAGCGACGACCTCGTCGCGCAAATCGGCGCCTGGCTCGGCGTTCAGGCGCTGGTCGCCGCGCAATGACCGGCGCGCAGCGCACGCAACGGAGCGCTGCATGAGCGAAAGATCGTGGCTGCGCCGTCCGTCGGTGCTTTCGCGGCAAGCGCTGCTGCTATACACCGCGCTGATCGTCTACGGTTCGTGGTATCCGTTTTCGGGCTGGCGCTCGCTCGGTCTCACGCCGTTCGCCTTCCTGTCCGATCCGATGCCGCAGTATTTGACGGCATTCGATGTCGTCACGAATGTGCTCGGTTATATGCCGTTCGGCGCGCTGATGGTGCTTGCGCTTTACCCGCGCTGGCGTGGTCCGCTCGCGGTCGCGCTGGCTTTCGTGCTCGGCGGCCTGCTCTCGGGCGTAATGGAAGCCGTGCAAACGTATTTGCCGACGCGGGTCGCGTCCAACCTCGACCTCGCGGCCAATGCGCTCGGCGCACTGCTTGGCGCGGCGATCATGTCGCCGGCTACGGGCGCGCTGCTCGATCGCGGGTTGTTGCGACGCTTGCGGCTCATGTGGTTCCACCGCGAGAGCGCCGCGCTCGCGTGTCTCGTCGCTGCCTGGCCCTTTGCGACGATGTATCCGTCGCCGCGTCTCTTTGGGCTCGGTAACTGGCCGCGCGCGCTGTGGACGCGAGTCGATTCCACGACGCAAGATGCCCTCTTCGCATGGACGCCCGCTGGCTGGCACGTCGGCGCATGGCCCGCGTGGGTCGCAGCCTGGTTGCCTGACGATGCCTGGGAAGCGCTCATCACCACGCTCAATCTGTTCGCCGCGCTTGCGCTCGCGTCGTTGACGGTACGCCGTCATGCGCCGCGCGTGCGGCTGTTGCTGCTGTTTATCGTCGTGGCTCTGGGGGTGAAGGCGGGCGCTACGTTCCTGCAATCGCAATCCGGCCTCGCTTTCGACTGGGCGACGCCCGGCGCGCTCGCGGGCCTCGGCTGCGGCGCGGCGCTCGGGCTGCTTGCGTTGCGTCTGCGGCGCAGATCGCGCGCCGCGCTGGCGGCGGGCGCACTCGTCGTCACGCTGGTGTTCGTGAACCTGCTGCCGGTGAATCCTTATTTCGATGTCGTGCTGGCCGACTGGCGGCAAGGACGGTATCTGCACTTCAATGGCCTCGCGCGCTGGCTCGCGTGGGTGTGGCCGTACGCGGCGCTCGTGTGGCTCGCGTTCGTCGTCGAACGGGTCTGGCTCAGGCGGCGCACGAGGCTCGAATCGAAGTAGGCGCCCCCGCCGCGTCAGCGATGCTGGCCCCTTGCTCGCTATAATCGTCCGCAGGCGGCCCCCCGCAAGCGGCCCTCCGCAGGCGGCACTCCGCAAGCGGCCCTCCGCAGGCGGCCCCCCGCAAGCGGCCCCCCGCAAGCGGCCCCCCGCAAGCGGCCCTGGGCAACAAAGCGCGCGCCGCTGCGCTCGACTGCCTTCTGCTGCACTATTGCCCTTCTGACAGCCTCGCTCTTCGTACACCATGGACTCCTTCTACAAGTATCACGTCTTCTTCTGCCTCAATCAGCGTGAACCGGGCGCGGAGCGTCCGAGTTGCGCGAACTGCAACGCGCAGGCAATGCAGGAATACGCGAAAAAGCGCGTGAAGAAGCTCGGCCTTGCCGGCCCCGGCCAGGTACGCATCAACAAGGCAGGTTGCCTCGACCGCTGCGAACTCGGCCCGACGCTCGTCGTCTATCCGGAAGGTGTCTGGTACACGTATGTCGACGAGAGCGACATCGACGAGATCGTCGACTCGCATCTGGCAAACGGCAAGGTTGTCGAGCGTCTGAAGATCGATCAATAAGCGCCGCCATGAACGCACACACGAAGAAGTATCTGATCGACGGCCCGGTAGGCAAAATCGAGGTCGCGCTCGATCTGCCCGACGAGGCCCGCGAAAACGGCGCGGCGCCGCGCGGCATCGCGCTCGTCGCGCATCCGCATCCGCTCTTTGGCGGCTCGATGGACAACAAGGTCGCGCAGACGCTTGCACGCACACTGGTCCAGTTGAACTACGTGACGTATCGCTCGAATTTTCGCGGTGTCGGCCAAACGCAAGGCGAGCATGACGGCGGCATCGGCGAGCGCGACGATTTGCGTGCGGTGCTCGACCACATGCGCGCGCAGCCGGGGCACGCCGATCTGCCGCTGGTGCTGGCAGGCTTCTCGTTCGGCACTTTCGTGCTGTCGCATGTGGCCGCGAAGCTGCGCGACGAAGGCGAGGAGATCGAGCGGATGGTGTTCGTCGGCACCGCCGCGAGCCGCTGGGAAGTGGCGCCCGTGCCGGACAATACGCTGGTGATTCACGGCGAGACCGACGAGACCGTTCCCATTCAATCCGTTTACGACTGGGCGCGGCCGCAGGAATTGCCCGTGGTGGTGATTCCGGGCGCGGAGCATTTTCTGCATCGCAAGCTGCATATCCTGAAGCGGATCATCGTCGACGCGTGGCGGTGAGTTGCCGCGCGGCGCGCGTTTTCCGGGGTACAGGTACACGCAAACGCGTCACTATTCGCCAGCCATTGCGCGAAGTTCGGGGAATAGCGCGCGTATAATGGGCGCTCTTTTTTGGGCGCAGCACGGCCTGTCCGGCAGTTCGCGCGACGCGTAAGTTCTTTTCACGCGCGCAGCGGTGCCGGCTACGAGTGCTGCGCGAACCGATCGCGTGGCCGGAAGTCCAATGGGCGCTCAAGCCGTTACGTTTAGTCGTTACGGCCAGTCGCTCGCCGACCGGCTCTTCCAAACTCTGCGCCCTGCGCGCGTTGTATTTTTCTGCACGAACCTACCCTATGCGTTTTTCCACCTCCGGCCGCACGTCTTTCCCCTCTGTTGCATCTCTTGTTTCTCCCACGCTAAGCCGCACATTGACGCTCGGCGTCGTGCTGCCCGCCACGCTCGCGGCCAGCACGGCGTTCGCGCAAGTGCCGCCGCCGGGGGTGAACGCGCGTTCGTGGGTGCTCGTGGACGCGACCAGCAACCAGGTTCTCGCCTCGGGCAATCCCGATGAGCGTGTGGAACCCGCATCGCTCACCAAGCTGATGACCGCGTATCTCGTCTTCGAAGCACTGCAAACGAAGAAGATCGCGATGGACCAGACGGTGACGCCGAGCGAAGCGGTGCGCCGCGTGCGTACCGACGAATCGCGCATGTTCGTGGAGGCAAACAAGCCCGTGACCGTGCACGATCTGGTGTACGGCATGATCGTGCAGTCGGGTAACGACGCCGCCATCGCGCTGGCCGAACTGGTTGGCGGCAGCGAAGCGCAGTTCGTCAACATGATGAACACCGAAGCACAGCGCCTCGGCATGAAGCACACGCATTTCGCCGACGTGAACGGCATGCCCGACCCGCAGCACTACACCACAGCTGGCGATCTGGCGGTGCTGTCGGCGCGTCTGATCCGCGACTTCCCCGACTACTACAACATCTTCTCGGTCAAGGACTTCACGTACAACAAGATCAAGCAGCCGAACCGCAACCGTCTGCTGTGGATCGACCCGACCGTCGACGGTCTGAAGACCGGCCATACGCAAGCCGCCGGCTACTGCCTGATCGCGAGCGCGAAGCGCTCGCTGCCGGGCACGCAGGACGCATCGCGCCGCCTCGTCTCGGTAATGATGGGCGAGACGAAGGAACATGACCGCGTGCAGGACAGCCTGAAGATGCTGAACTACGGCTACTCCGCGTACGACACGGTGCGCCTCTACAAGGCGAGCCAAATCGTGGGCACGCCGCGCGTCTACAAGGGTGCGCAGGACTCGGTGCAGATCGGCGTGAAGAGCGATCAGTACATCACCGTGCCGAAGGGCATGGCGGACAAGGTGAAGCCGCAAATCGAGCAGATGGATCCGCTGATCGCGCCGATCGCGAACGGTCAGCAAGTCGGTACCGCGAAGCTCGTTGCCGACGGCAAGGTGCTTGCGCAATTCCCGATAGTCGCATTGCAGGCTGTGCCGCAAGCGGGCGTGGTGGGCCGCGTGTGGGACTCGCTCATGCTCATGTTCAACAAGAAAAAGTAAACACGGATCGCAATGACCGCTCTTCCTGATGTTTCGCTGGAGCCGATCGTTTATCTGAACGGCGAAGTGGTGCCTTTGTCCGAAGCGCGCGTGCCGGTGCTCGACCGCGGCTTTATTTTCGGCGACGGCATTTACGAAGTCGCGCCGCTGTATGCGCACGCGGGCGGACGCACGGCCTTCCGCTTCGAACAGCATCTGGCGCGTCTCTCGCGTTCGCTCGAGAAGATCGGCATTGCCAATCCATTCAACAATGCGGGCTGGCGCGCGTTGATCGAGCGCGTGGTCGCGGCTAACGAGGCCGAGGCCGATCTCGCCGCCGGTCAGGACGCGATTGCGTACATTCAGGTCACGCGCGGCGTCGCAAAGCGCGGCCATGCTTTTCCCGCAGGCATCCAGCCGACGGTGTTCGTCATGGTTACGCCGCTCCATCTGCCGAACGCCGCCCAACGCGCGGAGGGCGTGCGTTGCGTCAGCGCGGAAGATCGCCGCTGGCTCAATTGCGACATCAAGTCTGTCTCATTGCTCGGCAATGTGCTGATGGCGCAATACGCCGCAGAAAACGGCGCGTTCGAGACGATCCAGTTCCGCGAAGGCGTGTTGACCGAAGGGTCGTCGTCGAATGTGTGGGTGGTGAAGGGTGGAGTATTGATTGCGCCGCCGCGCAGCCACAAGATTCTCGAAGGCATCCGTTATGGGCTGATCGAAGAGCTGTCGGCCGAATGCGGTATCCGCCTGGAAGTACGCGAGATCGCCGAAGCCGAAGTGCGCGCAGCCGATGAGATCATCATCAGTTCGGCCACCAAGGAAGTGCTGCCCGTCACGCAGCTCGACGGCCAGCCTGTTGGCGCGGGCAAGCCGGGTGCGGTGTTTGCGGCGCTGTATGCGGCGTATCAGCGAGCCAAGGCAACAGAGGCGCAAGGGGCGCAGCAGCAAGGAGCAAAAAATGAATCCGGCGAACGAATCACTGATTGAGTATCCCTGCGATTTCCCGATCAAGATCATGGGCAAATCGCACCCCGAGTTCACCGAGACGATCGAAACGGTGGTCCGGCAGTTCGATAGCAAAGTCGACGCCTCGCGCGTCGAGACGCGTCCGTCCAGCGGCGGAAACTACACCGGGCTGACGGTGACGGTGCGTGCCACTAGCCGTGAACAGCTCGACGATATCTATCGGGCGCTCACCGGTCATCCGATGGTCAAGGTCGTACTTTAAGGCGTCACACTACGGCGCGACGCGCAATGCGTCCGCCGCGTCCGCCGCTCGGGCCGCGCTTGCGGCCGAGCCGGCCTCGCAAGCCCGGTCGAACAGCAGCTTGAATCGTCCCACTTCCGCAAAGACCCAGTCCCTGAACGCCTTCACCCGCGCTGTTTCCAGCATCTGCGGCGGGCAGATGAAGTAGTACTGCCACGGACTCGGCCCGTCCACGTCGAATAGCCTCACGAGGCGGCCGGCCGCGATCTCATGCATTGCGAGCGAGCGGCGCGTTAGCGCAATTCCTTGACCGTCGATCGCCGCCTGCAACAGGTTCGACGAATCCTGATACAGCACGCCGCGCTTCGGCTCCGGCCACTCGGTGAGGCCTGCGGCGTCGAACCATGGGCGCCATAATTCGTCGTCGGAACGGAGCAGAGGAAGCTTCGCCAACTCGGCCGGCGTTTTCGGCAGGTTGCCACCGTTGAAATTCGGCGCGCATGCCGGGAAGAAAATCTCCTCGAGCAACAGTTCGGAGTACAGCCCCGCATATTTTCCGTAGCCGAAACGGATTGCTACGTCGACGTCGTCGCGCGCGAAGTCCGTCAGCGCGTTTGTGGACAACAGTTCGAGGTCCCATTGCGGATGTGCTTCGATAAAGCTGCCGATTCGCGGCGTCACCCAACGCGCCGCAAACGACGACAGCATGGACACCACGAGCCGCCGCTCGCGGTCGCCGGCACGGAGTTCGCGCGTGGCGTCGGACAATGCGGTCAGCGCGGAGCGTACGTGGTTGGCGTAGCGCCTGCCCGTTTCCGTCAGCCGCACGCGCTTGCCGTCGCGGGCGAACAGCGACACGCCGAGTTCGGCCTCCAGTGCCCGAATCTGATGGCTGACCGCGCCGTGAGTGACGAAGAGTTCGTCGGCGGCGCGCGAGAAACTCTCGTGGCGGGCGGCGGCTTCGAAGGCTTTGATCGCATTCAACGGCGGCAGATGGCGGAGCTCCATCGTAGTTTTTCTCACATAGAGGTGAAAATTGATCGTTTTGCGAAACCCCTTGCTACGCCTACGATTGTAGCCATGAAACGACTTTTGGCGAGGGCATTATGCGAGAAGTTTCCTCTAGCATCGCGTATGAAATTCACGGTGGCGAAACGCTTCCCCTGAAGGTGGCGCGCAGCACGAAGCTGGTCGTGCGTGGCGGCGCAGTGTGGGTAACGCGCAGCGACGACACTGAAGACTACTGGCTGCAGCCCGGCCACACGTTGAGATTGCGGCGCGGCGAACGGCTGTGGATCAGCGCGGAAGGCACGCCGCGCGCAACGATCGCGTTTTCAGTGCCCACGCGTTGCGACGAGCGCGCGCTGAACTGGTTTGCGCGAGTCGGCGAACGTTTGGCGGCGCGCATGCGCGGCGGCTGGCGCACGGTTTAATGGCGGGCGCCCCGGCTCCGGGGCGCGGCGACTCCCGGCGGGGATTGCCAGATTTCGGTAAACTGCCGGGATGATGTCTGTCCCTCCGGTTTCTTCATCTCAATTGCCCGCCGCGGCGCCGCTTACGCTGCGCTGGCGCGGCGGCGAACTCTACGAAGCCAGTTTCGATGCGATGCGCGCGTTCACCGACGCGCGCACCGTCGACACTCCCGACGAAATCTGGCTGGTCGAACATCCACCCGTATTCACGCTTGGCCAGGCCGGCGATCCGGCACACCTGCTGGCCGCCGACAGCGCTATTCCTCTGGTGAAAGTCGACCGTGGCGGGCAGATCACGTATCACGGCCCGGGGCAGGTGGTTGCCTACCTGCTGCTCGATTTGAGGCGTCGCAAGCTGATGGTGCGCGAGATGGTCACGCGGATCGAGCAGGCCGTGATCGACACCCTTGCGGCGTATAATCTCGCCGGAGAACGCAAGGCGGGCGCGCCCGGTATTTACGTCGCGCCCGGGCCGCACGCCGGGTTGCATGCCGGCGCAAAGATCGCCGCGCTGGGCCTGAAAATCCGCAACGGCTGCAGCTATCACGGCGTTAGCCTGAATGTGAAAATGGATTTACGGCCGTTTCTGGCCATTAACCCTTGCGGCTACGTGGGGCTCGAAACAGTCGACATGGCAACGCTAGGCGTTGGGGCCGGCTGGGACGACGTGGCCCACACCCTTGCAGCGTGCCTCACCGCAAACCTCGACGGCAACCCTGCGGCCGTCGCCCAACCGCAGGCCGGTGCGCTCACCGCCTGACTGGACCGAACGAATGACTGACGTTACCGCGAACCTAGCAACTTCTCCCGTGCCGGAAGGCGTACCGGCATCTGCCGCTGCTTACGACGCCACCGCGAAGCAGAAAGCGCAAGCCAAAACCGCCCGCATTCCTATCAAGATCGTTCCGATCGAAAAGCTGAAAAAGCCGGAGTGGATTCGCGTCAAGGCGGCGACCGGCAATTCGCGCTTCTATGAAATCAAGCAGATTCTGCGCGAGCACAATTTGCATACGGTGTGCGAGGAAGCGAGCTGCCCGAACATCGGCGAATGCTTTGGCAAGGGCACGGCGACGTTCATGATCATGGGCGACAAGTGCACGCGTCGCTGCCCGTTCTGCGACGTGGGCCACGGCCGCCCGGATCCGCTCGATCCGGAAGAGCCGGGGAATCTCGCGCGCACCATTGCCGCGTTGAAGCTGAAGTATGTGGTGATCACGAGCGTGGATCGCGACGATTTGCGCGACGGCGGCGCGGCGCACTTCGTTGAATGTATCCGTCAGACGCGCGAGTTGTCGCCTGACACGCGCATTGAAATTCTGACACCGGATTTCCGGGGCCGTCTGGACCGTGCGCTCGGCATTCTGAATGCCGCACCGCCTGACGTAATGAATCACAATCTCGAAACGGTGCCGCGTTTATATAAGGAAGCGCGCCCGGGTTCGGACTACGCGCATTCGCTCAAGCTGCTCAAAGACTTCAAGGCGCTGCACCCGGACGTCGCGACCAAATCAGGCCTCATGGTTGGCCTGGGGGAAACGGAAGAAGAGATCTTGCAGGTTATGCGCGATCTGCGCGAGCATGATGTGGACATGCTCACCATCGGTCAGTATCTGCAGCCTTCGGAACACCATTTGCCGGTGCGTTCTTATGTGCACCCGGACACCTTCAAGATGTACGAGGAAGAGGCCTACAAGATGGGCTTCACGCACGCAGCGGTGGGCGCAATGGTGCGCTCCAGCTACCACGCCGACTTGCAGGCGCATGGAGCCGGCGTAGTGTAAGTGTCAGATGCGCTGGTCTGCCAGGTTGACGAAAACCCGCACATGCTGCGGGTTTTTTTATTTCGCGGTGAGCAGGCGCCTGAGCGTTAAATGCAGCGCCTTGGCGAGGTGCTTGCGCCTGCTAGCGGTAGTACCGTGTGAGCAGCATACAGATAGATGCAAGCGTTCCGCCGATGATCGAAAAGGGAATGGTGAGTTCGATAAAGCGCTCACGCATAGCCTGATTTTCGATGACATAGTCGATGAAATCTGGCGTCTGGGTTCTCCGGTAAGCTCGAGCAAAAAGTATATCTGATCGAGCCACATTTAGTTAGGTTACCGAATAATTGGATGCGGCAAATGAGGCCACTACCATCGCGGTCATGGCTCAACGCGTCGAGCTTCCTGCGCACCGACGTCGTGGTGATAGGCATTGTGCTGATCGGCTTGATCGCCTGGGTGTTCGATCCAGGCATGCGCGCGCTGGAGCGGTGGCTCGTGCCATGGAAAGGGCGCGCGTGAACGCGGCCATGCTCGCGCGCTAGCGGTTATGCGCTAGCGTGTGCATCACGGGAAAAGCTCAATGACCGGCCAGCCTCGCTCGTTCGCCATCGCGCGCAAACGCGGATCGGGATTTGTCGCGACCGGATGCGTGACGCGTTCGAGCAGCGGAACGTCATTGATCGAATCGCTATAGAACCAGCTCTGCGGAAAGTCGTGCAAACGGTGGCCGAGCGAAGCGAGCCAGCTCTCCGTGCGCGCGATCTTGCCTTCACGGAAAGTCGGAACGCCCACTGACGTGCCTGTAAAACGAGCAAGCGGATCATCACCCTCCGTACCCAGTTCGATCCCAAGAAGATGCTCGAAGCCGAGCGCCTTGCCGATAGGCGCGGTAACGAACACGTTCGTCGCTGTGACAATGCAGCAGAGGTCGCCCGCCTCGATGTGACGCTGCACCAGTTCACGTGCGGCCGGCAGGATCGCCGGCGTGATCACTTCCTGCATGAATTGCGCATGCCATGCGTCGAGCTGCTCGCGAGAGTGGCGAGCGAGCGGCGCCAACGTGTAGTCCAGATAGGCGGCCATGTCGAGCGTACCGGCCACGTACTGCCGGTAATACTCGTCGATGTCTTGCGCATGGCGCGCCGCGCCTTCTATGCCGAGTCCAGCGATAAAGTGAGCCCATGCCTGGTCGCTGTCGAGCGGCAGCAACGTGTGGTCCAGGTCGAACAGCGCGAGATTGCGGCTCATCCGTTGTCCTCGTGACAGGTGGTGGAAGCGCCACATGAACGGCACAGACGGTCACGCGACGATCTCATCGTTGAGCGAGCGTATATTTAAAAGCACAAAATTACAATAAGGCAAAAATGTGCAACACTACTGTCATATACGCCCCGGGTGTCGTACGCGCGGCATGCGGTTCGGGTCACGGCAGCAGAGAATAAGAGCAGTGCCTTATGTTGATTCTCCTTAACCTTCTTGCCGGCGTGGCACTGCTTGTCTGGGGCTCGCATATCGTTCGCACCGGCATCCTGCGCGTACTGGGCGCCGATCTGCGCAGCATCCTCGGGCGAAGCACCCGCAGCCGTTGGCGAGCATTCCTGTCGGGAGTCGGCGTAACGAGCCTCGTGCAGAGCAGCAACGCCACGGCGGTCATCGTCACGTCGTTTGCCGCGCAAGGGCTCCTGCCGCTGACCAGCGGGCTTGCCATCATGCTCGGCGCCGACGTCGGCACGGCGCTGATGGCGCGGGTTCTCACTCTAGATCTGTCCTGGTTGTCGCCGATCCTGATCCTCTTCGGCGTGCCACTGTTCCTGTCGCGCAAGCAGACGCGCACAGGCCAGGCCGGGCGTACGCTGATCGGTCTCGGTCTGATTCTGCTTGCGCTGCATCTGATCGTGGAGGCCGCGCAGCCGATGATGCAAGGCGCAGGCGTGCGCGTGATGTTCGGCGCATTGACCGGCGACACCATGCTCGACGCGCTGGTCGGCGCGGCCTTCGCAATGCTGTCGTATTCCAGCCTCGCGGCCGTGTTGCTCACGGCCACGCTTGCGTCGTCGGGCGTCATTTCGTTGAAGGTGGCGTTGTGCCTCGTGATCGGCGCGAATCTCGGCAGCGGCTTGCTGGCGTTGGTCGGCACCGTGGCGCAAAACGCGGCGGCGCGGCGGCTCGCATTGGGCAGCTTCGCCTTCAAGCTGGCGGGCGCACTGCTGATCCTGCCGTTTACGTCCCTGCTCGCGCGCGGACTGCCGGTGCTGATCGCCAATCCGCGCGAAGCCACGGTGGGTTTTCATCTGATCTACAACGCACTGCGTTGCTGCGCGTGTCTGTCGCTGATCGATCCGGTGGCGCGCATCTGCGTACGCGTGTTGCCCGACCGGCCCATGCCGAACGGCGAACTGCGGCCGCTGCATCTGGACGAGGCTGCGCTGTCCACGCCGACGCTCGCGCTCGCGCATGCGGCGCGCGAAGTGCTGCGTATCGGCGATATCGTGCGGGCCATGCTCGACAACGTGGCCGAGCTGATTCATCACAATCATCTCGACAAGGCGCGCGAAACGATCCGTATGGACGACGACGTCGACGAACTCTATGCAGCGGTCAAGAACTACCTCACGCTGATTTCACGCGAGCAGCTGGACGAAGCCGACAGCCGCCGCTGGACCGACATCATTTCGCTGACGATCAACCTCGAGCATGCGGGCGACATCATCGAGCGGATCGTGGGGGATATCGAGGAGAAGAAGATCGCTCACCGCCTGTCGTTTTCAGAAGAAGGACTCGGCGAACTGGACGATCTGCAGGCACGGCTCGTCAGTAATCTGCAACTCGGTCTATCCGTATTCCTGAACAACGATCTGCGCTGTGCCGAACGTCTGCTTGCCGAAAAAGAGCGTTTCCGCGATCTGGAGCGCGCGTATTCGTACAGGCACCTGGACCGGCTCACGGGGCAGACTCTGCGCAGCATCGAAACGAGCGCATTGCATCTGGATCTGATCAGCGACATGAAGCGGCTCAACTCGCTGTTCTGCTCGACGGCTTACCCGGTGCTCGACGCCGCCGGCGCATTGCATGACACGCGTTTGCGCAAGCGCGCGCTCGACACGATGCATGTGAAGGAATGAGCGGCACGCGCGGCGCGCCGCATGACGCTTCAGGCCAGCACGACCTCTTCGAGCTTCTTTTTTAGCGCGGTGAAATCGGCGGCGTCGGCGGCCTTCTTGTTGGTGACGAGCACGTCGATCCGCTCGACCGGGCAATACGAGATCCGGCTGCGCTGGCCAATCTTGCTGTAGTCCGCAAGGATCACGACGCGGTCGGCATTCGCGACCATCGCGCGCGCCACTTCTGTTTCGGCATGGTCGTAATTCGTCGCGCCATGCCGGTGATCGACGCCGACCGGCGACAGCAGCGCAAGGTCCGCTCGATAGCGCTGAATATCGAGCACGGTGGTGGCGCCCGTGGTTGCCATTGCCCGGTCGCTGATCGTGCCGCCGAGCAGAATCACTTCGTTGCCCGCATCGGCTTGCTCCGCGGCGCCGCGCAGCTTCAACGCGACGTCGATCGAATTCGTGACGATGGTCAGGTTGGCGAGTTTCGCGAGCTCTTCGGCGAGTGCGGCGGTCGTGGTGCCCGCGTCGATGAATAGCGTCTGGCCGCTCGCGATCAACCCGGTCGCCGCCTTTGCAATCGCCGTCTTGGATTTGACGCGCATGTGAGCGCGCTCGGCGATCGGCGCTTCGTCAGCGGGTTTGATCGCGCCGCCGTGTACCCGCCGCAATTCACCGAGCGCTTCGAGGTCGAGCAGATCGCGCCGGACCGTTTCGCGCGACACGCCAAGGTCCGCCATGATCCGTTCGGTCGACACCCGATGGAGCGTCGACACCAACGCGCGTATTCTCTGATGACGGTCTTCCTGCCACATGCATTTTCCTTGGATGCGAAGGCGCTCGCACAACGTGTCTTAACGTGTGACATCGTGGACACGAATGTGTGACCAGACGATGTCAAGCCTACTACTTTAGCCCCATTGTGTTGTATTTTTTTGGCAGCTTGCAAGTTTGTGTATTTGACTTTAGCCTTCGCAAATCGAAGCGCCGTGCTTGTTCGAATTTCGAATGTTCGAAGGGAAAGTCTGATCTGTTCTTTCGCGCACTTTCGTGCATTAGCGTGGCGCTTTTTGACAAGACCGCATGCGTTGGAACGCATTCAATACGCTCTCCGCTTTATTCTGGGTGAAAGGTGACCGGACGTGGGAAACGGGATCGATCATGCATCACCTGCAGACTGGCCATATCCGCGGCTCGTCGCGCATCGCTGCGGCGGCACGCTCGCACCGGAAAACACTTTAGCGGGCTTCGACGCCTGTGTGCGCCACGGCTACCGCATGGTTGAGTTCGACGCCAAGCTTTCCGCCGACAACGAACTCTTCCTGCTGCACGACGACACGCTCGAGCGCACCACCAACGGCTACGGCGCCGCTGCTGTCTATACATGGGCGCAGCTCGCCATGCTCGACGCGGGCGCCTGGTACGGTCCGCAATTCGCGGGCACTCGCCTGCCGACGCTTGCCGATGCGGCTGCGCGTTGCGCGCGCGACGGCATCGCAGCGAACATCGAAATCAAACCCTGTCCCGGCCGTGAGGAGATCACCGGCCGCCTTGTCGCGGACGGTGCGCTGAGGTTGTGGCAAGGGCAAACGCCGCCGCTGCTGTCGTCGTTCTCTTTCGACGCGCTTGCGGCTGCGCGCGACGCGGCGCCTTCGCTGCGGCGCGGCATGCTGTTCGAGGAAGTGCCCGCGGACTGGCTGCGTATCGTGCGCGAGCTCGACTGCGTGTCCTTGCATGCGAGCCACCGTTATCTGACCGCGCCGCTCGTCGGCGAGATCCGCGCGGCCGGACTGCATGTGCTCGCTTACACGGTCAACGATCCGGCGCGCGCGCAATTGCTTGCGCAGTGGGGCGTTGACATGATTTGTACAGATCGCATCGATAAGCTGCAGCACGACATGCTTTGAGCTGCGAAGCCGGCCAAGGCAGGGCGTGGGCGGGCAAGCAGGCACGCGGAGGCGGCCGCAAAGGCTGATCCGGGAGCGCACGCAATGGCGCACGAGTAGCGCCCTTGAAGTCGAACTAGAAATTTTCCAAACGTAGCAACTTCGGCAGAGGATGG
Organism: Paraburkholderia kirstenboschensis; assembly: GCF_904848585.1. Lineage (GTDB taxonomy): Bacteria > Pseudomonadota > Gammaproteobacteria > Burkholderiales > Burkholderiaceae > Paraburkholderia > Paraburkholderia kirstenboschensis. Next base: position 270,606 of record NZ_CAJHCR010000004.1, on the reverse strand, counting down.
GGAAAACTATGAACCGCACCGTGTTAGCTCGCATACTTTCGATGTCTGCCGCCGCGGGCGTCGCGGCCGCCGGCGCGAGCAGCGCTTGCGCCGCGCCGCTCGACGCACTGATCGCCGCCGCGAAACAGGAAGGCCAGCTTACCGTGATCGCGTTGCCGCACGACTGGTGCAACTATGGGCAACTCGTCGCGGGGTTCCAGAAGAAGTACGGCATCAAGATCAACGAGCTGAATCCCGACGCGGGCTCCGGCGATGAAGTGGAAGCGATCAAAGCGAACAAGGGCAACAAGGGTCCGCAAGCGCCCGACGTGATCGACGTGGGCCTGTCGTTCGGCCCGAGCGCGAAGGCTGAAGGGCTGCTGCAGCCGTATAAGGTCTCAGCGTGGAACTCGATTCCCAAGGAATCGAAAGATGCCGACGGCTACTGGTACGGCGACTACTACGGCGTGCTCGCGTTCGAAGTGAACGCCGACATGATCGACAAGGCGCCGTCCGACTGGAGCGATCTGCTCAAGTCAGACTACAAGAACGCGGTGTCGCTCGCGGGCGACCCGCGCTCCGCGAATCAGGCGATTCAGGCGGTGTACGCGGCGGGTCTCGCGCAAAGCAAGGGCGACGCGAGCAAGGCGGACAAAGCCGGCCTCAAGTTCTTCGCCGACCTGAACAAGAGCGGCAACTTCGTGCCGGTGATCGGCAAGGCCGCGTCGCTCGCGCAAGGCACGACGCCGATCATCGTCCGTTGGGATTACAACGCGCTCGCCGATCGCGACACGCTGAAGGGCAACCCGAAGGTTCAAGTGGTGATTCCGAAAACGGGCGTGGTCGCAGGCGTCTATGTGCAGGCGATCAGCGCTTATGCGCCGCATCCGAACGCAGCCAAGCTGTGGATGGAGTATCTCTATTCCGACGAAGGCCAGATCGGCTGGTTGACCGGCTATTGCCACCCGATGCGCTACAACGAACTGGTGGCCGCGAAGAAGGTGCCGCAGGCGCTCCTCGACAAGTTGCCGCCGCCGTCGTCTTATAAGAACGTGGTGTTCCCGACGCTCCAGCAACAGGACGCGTACAAGGAAACCATCACGAAGCATTGGGACGAAACGGTCGGCGCGAACGTCAAGTAAGCGCTACGTCGACGTATAGCGCGCGGCCGTGCGTGCCGTGCGCGCCGTGCCAGCCGGGCGGCGCGCGCGCCGTTAGCCCTCAGTGCCAGAAACGCCGGCAATGCGGCAACGCCGGCAATGCGGCCATTGCGGGGATTACCCAAAGGTTGAGCTATGAGCGCTTCATCGGATGCTGGATCGGTGCAGCCGGACTTGCTGGTTCCGCCTGTGCCCACCCCAACGCCGCGGGTCGACGGTCCGGGCCGCGCGTCGCAGATGCTGGCCTGGATCGGCGTCGTGCCGTTCTTCACCTTCGCGCTGCTGTTCCTGATTGTGCCGACCGGCTTTCTGATGATCGGCGCGTTCCAGGATTCGCAAGGTCACTTCACGCTCGCCAATCTGCGCGATCTGTTTCAGCCGTCCGTGCTCGACGCCTACTGGATCAGCTTCAAGGTAAGCGCGGCGTCCGCTGCGGGCGGTGCGCTGATCGGCTCGCTGCTCGCCTGGGCGGCGGTGCAGGGCAAGCTGCCGGGCTGGATTCGTCCGACGTTGATGACGTTCTCCGGTGTCGCGTCGAATTTCGCGGGCGTGCCGCTCGCGTTCGCTTTCATCTGCACGTTGGGGCGCGTCGGGCTCGTCACCGTGTTGTTGAAGAAGTATCTCGGCTTCAATCTGTATTCGACGGGCTTCAGCATTCTCAGCTTTTCCGGGCTCACGCTGACCTACCTGTATTTCCAGATTCCATTGATGGTGCTGATCGTCACGCCCGCGCTCGACGGCCTCAAGCGCGAATGGCGCGAAGCATGCGATTGCCTCGGCGGCACCGCATCTCAATACTGGCGTTATGTCGCGCTGCCGGTGCTATGGCCGAGCGTGCTCGGCGCGACGCTGCTGCTGTTCGCCAACGCGTTCGGCGCGGTCGCCACCGCTTATGCGCTGACCGGCAGCTCGTTGAACATCGTGCCGATTCTGCTCTTTGCGCAGATTCGCGGCGACGTCATGCACAACCAGAATCTCGGCTACGCGCTTGCGCTCGGCATGGTGCTCGTCACGGGTCTTTCGAATGGCGGCTACATCTGGCTGCGCTCACGCGCTGAAAGGGGCCGCGGATGAAAAGCCAATCGCGCGTGGGAGCGTGGACCGCGATGGTGGTCGGTTCCCTGTACTTCCTGATTCCGCTGATCGCCACCTTCGAGTTCAGTCTGCGGATGAAGCGTGGCACGTATAGCTTCGAAGCGTATAGCGTGGTGCTCGGCGATCCGCGCTTTCAGGCTTCGTTCGGCTATTCGATTCTGATGGCGCTGCTCACGATCGTCGTCGGCATATTGCTGGTTGTGCCGACTGCTTACTGGGTGCAACTGCGCTTGCCGAAGCTGCGGCCTGTGGTCGAATTCATTACGCTGCTGCCGCTCGTCGTGCCGGCTATCGTGATCGTGTTCGGCTATTTGCGCATCTACAACAGCAGTTCCATTCTGCCGCTCACGAGCAACGAGCGCGCGACCGATCTGCTGCTGGTGTTCGGCTACGTGACGCTTTCTCTGCCGTACATGTACCGCGCGGTCGATGCAGGCCTGCGCGCCGTCGACGTGCGCTCGCTCACCGAAGCCGCCGAGTGTCTCGGCGCAAACTGGCCGACGATTCTCTTCAAGGTGATCTTCCCGAATATCCGCTCGGGCATTCTGTCCGGCGCGTTTCTCACCTTTGCGGTAGTGATCGGCGAGTTCACGCTGGCGAGTCTGCTCGATCGTCCCGCGTTCGGCCCTTACCTGCAACTGATCGGCGCAAATCGCGCGTATGAGCCGTCGGCGCTTGCGATCATCGCGTTCATGATTACGTGGGCGTCGATGGGCTTGATCCAGGTATTCGGCTCGGCCCGCGCGTTGAGCGGTCAGAAGGTTTGATGCAATGAGCTTGATCCACTGAGGCAGCGAATCATGGCATTTCTCGAGATCGAAAATCTGCATAAGTCCTTTGGTGCGAACATCGCGTTGCATCACTTCGACATGAAGATCGAGCGCGGCGAGTTCATCACTTTCCTTGGACCTTCTGGCTGCGGCAAGACGACCGTGCTGCGGATGATCGCCGGCTTCGAAACGCCGACGCGCGGCATCATCCGGCTCGATAACAAGGACGTCACGCACCTTCGCACGCGGCAGCGCAAGGTCGGCATGGTGTTTCAGTCGTATGCGCTGTTTCCGAACATGACAGTGGCGGAGAACATCGGCTTCGGACTCAAGATCACGCACCGGCCGCAGGCGGAGATCAGCCAGCGCGTCGAAGAGATGCTGCACCTGATCAAGCTGCCGCAACTCGGCGGCCGCTATCCGTGGCAACTGTCGGGCGGCCAGCAGCAACGTGTGGCGCTGGCGCGCGCGTTGGCCGGCAAGCCGCAGGTATTGTTGCTCGACGAGCCGCTGTCCGCGCTCGACGCGAAGATCCGCATTTCGCTGCGGCAGGACATTCGCGCGCTGCAGCGCGAACTCGGCATCACGTCGATTTTTGTCACGCACGATCAGGAAGAGGCGCTGTCGATTTCCGACCGCATCGTCGTGATGAACGAAGGGCGCGTCGAGCAGATCGGCTCGCCCTCGGAGATCTACAACTATCCGCGCACACGCTTCGTTGCGTCGTTCGTCGGCACGCTGAACATTCTGGCGGGGCATGTGATCGATCCGGCGACCGGCAAGATGGCCGTGGACGGCCAGGAGTTGACCACTACCCAGGAACTGCCGGCCGGCGATGCGGGCAAGAAGCGCCTGCTCGCGCTGCGCCCCGAAGCGATCGTGCTCGAACCCGCGGCGCCTGGCCGCAACACGCTGAGCGCGACCGTCGAAGAAGTGAATTTTCTCGGCGCGGTGGTGCGGATCAGAACGCGCGTGAAAGATGCGGTGATTTCTCTCGACGTGTTCAACGATCCGAATCGCGGTTTACCCGAACGAGGTCAGCCGGTGTCGCTCGGTTTCTCGCATGAGAATCTGCTGGTACTCGAAGAGGGCGGCGCTTAGAAAACGGCAAAGCCCCGCCAGCAAAGGCTTCGGGTTTTCCCGGGGCCGCAGCCGCAACGAATTCCGGTTTTCCCGACGCGGGTCGTCTGGATTTCCGGAATCCCGGATGGCACTTGCGAACAGGCGCAAGAAAACCTATAAAAATCAAAGGCGCGCGGCCTACCTCAAGCTGGCATCGACCTTGCGAAATAGATAACGCGGCCGCAACGGTCCGACAACTAAAGCAAGGAGACAACGATGTCCGATTTCCCTTCCCGGTATTTCTGAATTCGTCGTCTTGTCGCGGCCTAATGCCGTGCACAGGCGTGACGATCACTCGTTCGCATGATGCGCAGCGTGGCAGGCCATGGGCTCACCCACATCGCAGGAACCATCGTGAAGAAACCTATCCACAAAGTGCTGTACGTCCAGGTGATCGTGGCGATCATCATTGGTATCGCGCTCGGACATTACTATCCGAATCTCGCCGTCGACATGAAACCGCTCGGCGACGGCTTCATCAAGCTGATCAAGATGGTGATCGGGCCGATCATCTTCTGTACGGTCGTGACCGGCATTGCCGGCATGGAAGACATGAAGAAGGTTGGGCGCGTCGGCGGCAAGGCGCTGCTGTATTTTGAAATCGTCTCGACGTTTGCGCTGGTGCTCGGCCTGATCGCCACGCACGTGCTGAAGCCGGGCGTCGGTTTCAATATCGACCCCGCCACGCTCGACGGCAAGGCAGTCGCTTCGTACGCCGCCAAGGCGCACGGTCAGACCACGGTCGACTTCCTGATGCACCTGATTCCGGACACGCTCGTCTCCGCGTTTGCACAGGGCGAGATCCTGCAGATCCTGCTGATCGCGCTGCTGTTCGGCGCGGTGCTCGCCACGGCCGGTGAGAAGGGCAAGGTCGTCACGAACTTCATCGACGGGCTCTCGCATGTGCTGTTCGGCATCGTGCGCATCATCACGAAGCTCGCGCCGATCGGTGCGTTCGGCGCGATGGCCTTCACCATCGGCAAGTACGGTATCGGCTCGCTGCTGCCCATGCTGAAGCTGATCGGCACGTTCTATCTGACGTCGATCGTATTCGTGGTGGTCGTGCTCGGCATCATCGCGCGTGCGGTGGGCTTCAACATCTTGCGCTTCATCGCGTACATCAAGGAAGAGATGCTGATCGTGCTCGGCACGAGTTCGTCGGAAGCCGCGCTGCCGCAACTGATGCTCAAGCTCGAAAACCTCGGCTGCTCGCGCTCGGTGGTGGGTCTCGTGGTGCCGACCGGTTACTCGTTCAACCTCGACGGCACGAACATCTATATGACGATGGCCGTGCTGTTCATTGCCCAGGCGACGAATACCGACCTCACGTGGGCGCAGCAGCTCACGCTGCTGGCGGTGACGATGCTGACCTCGAAGGGCGCGAGCGGCGTGACGGGCGCGGGCTTCATCACGCTCGCGGCAACGCTGGCGGTGGTGCCGACCATTCCGCTGTCGGGCATGGTGCTGATTCTCGGCATCGACCGCTTCATGAGCGAATGCCGTGCGTTGACGAACATCGTCGGCAATGGCGTGGCGACCGTGGTCGTGTCGGCGTGGGAAAAGGAACTGGACCGCAACAAGCTGAACGCGGCGTTACGCGGCGACGTGCCGGTCAAAGAGCCGGCCGGCGTTTGAGCCGGGCATCGACTTACATTGTCTGAAAACGCGTGATGTTTGCGGCCGCGGACACCAGCACATGCAACCGGTGACCGCGCGCCCAACCGAAGTGCCGTCGGCCGGGGAAGCTCGCGCCGACGGCGCTTCGCCTTATGCCACAATATCCGATCACACCCGACCGGATATTGCCAACGTGACGCGCCGTCTGCTGATCCTCTTCGCGCTCGTCGCCGGGCTCGTTGCGGCGTGCGGACTCACTTATAGCGTCGCGTGGCAAAGCGGAATCGACAGCTTGCGGCACAATGCCGCCGGGCGTGTCGATCGCACCGCCAGTTCGCTCAAGAGCACGCTCGAGCGCTATGAATCGCTGCCGTATCTGCTCGCCGAGCATCCAATCGTGCAGGACGTGCTGGTCGATCCGTCGCCCGCCAACGTCCAGCGTGCGAATCTCTATCTCGAAGACCTGAACCGTCACGCGCGCGCGACGGTGACCTACATCATTCCGCTCGACGGCTATTGTGTCGCCGCGAGCAACTGGCAAGGACCGGGCAGTTTCATCGGCGCGGGCTATCTGTTCCGGCCATATTTCGTCGATGCAATCAAAGGCCGCGTGGGCCGCTTCTTCGGCATCGGCACAATCTCGCAGGCACCGGGCTATTACATTTCACAGCCGGTGCGGCGTGAGGGAAAGATCGTCGGCGTGGCGGTCGTCAAACTCGATCTCGAATGGTTTCAGGGCGCGGACGCATACGAGCCGCTCCTCGTCACCGACGATCACGGCGTGATCTTTCTGTCATCCGTGCCCGCGTGGAAATATCACACGATACGGCCGCTGTCGGGCCAGGTCGCCGATTCGATCTACCAGGCTCGTCAGTACGCGCAGCAGCCTATTGCGCCGCTGCCCGTGACGATCGAGCGCAAGCTCGAAGGCGACGCGCAGATCGTGCGCGTCGGCGGCGGACGCTACGCGCCGCGCTATCTCGCGTCGCGGCGCGGAATGGGCGAACCGGACTGGCATCTGATCACGATGGCGCCCGTGAGCCCGGTCGACGCCGACGCGCGCAACGCGACCATCGTCACGGGCTTCGGCTATGTGTCGCTCGTATTGCTCGCGTTCTACTGGAGAATGCGCCGGGCCCGCGTGCGCGAGGTGATGCGTAGCCGCGCGCTGCTGCAAAAGGCGTACGCCGAGTTGAACCAGCGCGTTGCGGAGCGCACCGCGGACCTGTCGCAAGCGAACGAGCAATTGCAGAAGGAAGTGGCGGAACGCACGCGCGCCGAACAGGAATTGCGCGCCGCGCACGACGAACTCATTCAGGCGAGCAAGCTCGCAGCGCTCGGTCAGATGGCGGCCGGCATCACGCATGAACTGAACCAGCCGCTCGCGGCACTGCGCGGATTTTCGGACAATACGCGCGTGCTGCTGGAGCGCGGCGACCAGGCATCGGCACGGGAGAACCTCGAAGCGATCGCGGCGCTCACCGAACGCATGGGCAAGATCACCAATCAGCTGAAGCTGTTCGTCGGACGCGCTCGGCCCCGGAGCGCGCGCGCGTCGGTCGTGCGAGCGTTGCGCAATGCCCTCGCGCTGTTGCAACAACGTTTGAAGGGCGTCGAACTCGACCTCTCGTTATTCGACGCGGAAAACGGCAGGCGCGCGCCGCTCGATCTCGCCGACGATCACGCCGAACTGGTCGCACACTGCGACGATCTGCGTCTCGAGCAGGTGCTGATCAACCTGCTCGGCAATGCGCTCGATGCGACCGCCGGTATGAGTCCGCCGCGCATCTCAGTGCAGATTGAAGTTGCTGCGGACAGCCTGTCGTTCGCCGTCAGCGACAATGGCCCCGGCATTGCCGAAGATGTCTTGCCGCACCTGTTCGAGCCGTTCTTCACCACGAAGGAAATGGGTCAGGGACTCGGCCTCGGACTGGCGATTTCGTCGTCGATCGCGCGCGATTGCGGCGGCACACTGGTGGCGCGAAATGTGTCGAACGCGCCGGAGGGCGGTGCATTATTTGTGCTGACGCTGCGCCGCGCGCGCGTGCAGATGAGTCACACCGCGGACCCGCTCACCACCGGTTCCTGAATCCGATGAGAACAACATGCTGAACGACGGCTTGCAAGTGCTGTATATCGAAGACGACGAACTCGTGCGGCGCGCCAGCGTGCAGAGTCTGCAACTGGCGGGCTTCACCGTGGTCGGTCATGCGTCGGCGGAATCCGCGGCGAAGTCGATCAGCGCGGACTTTTCAGGCGTGATCGTCAGCGATATCCGGCTGCCCGGCGCGAGCGGTCTCGATCTGCTCGCGCAGTGCCATGAGCGCGCGCCCGACGTGCCGGTGATTCTCGTCACCGGTCACGGCGATATTTCGATGGCTGTGCAGGCGATGCGCGACGGCGCCTATGACTTCATCGAAAAGCCGTTTGCTTCGGAGCGTCTGATCGAAACCGTGCGACGCGCGTTGGAGCGGCGCAAGCTCGTGCTGGAAAACCTCGCGTTGCGCCGTGAGCTCGCCGGGCAGAGCACGGTTGCGCCGCGGATCATCGGCCGTAGTCCGGCAATCGAGCAGGTCCGGCGGCTCATTGCAAACGTCGCGCCGACCGATGCGTCCGTGCTCATCAACGGTGACACCGGCGCGGGCAAGGAATTGATCGCGCGCAGTCTGCACGAGCTTTCGCCGCGACGTGACAAGCCGTTCATCGCGGTCAACTGCGGCGCGCTGCCGGAGCCGATGTTCGAGTCGGAGATGTTCGGCTACGAACCCGGCGCCTTCACGGGCGCCGCGAAACGCCGGATCGGGAAGCTCGAACACGCGTCGGGCGGCACGTTGTTTCTCGACGAAATAGAAAGCATGCCGCTTGCGTTGCAGGTCAAGCTCCTGCGCGTGTTGCAGGACGGTGTGCTCGAACGCCTCGGCTCGAATCAGCCGATTCGCGTGAATTGCCGCGTGGTCGCCGCGGCAAAAGGCGATATGGCGGAACATGTCGCCGACGGTTCGTTCCGTCGCGATCTGCTCTACCGGTTGAACGTGGTCACGATCGCGCTGCCGCCGCTCGGCGAGCGTCGCGAGGACATCGTGCCGCTCTTCGAACACTTTCTGCTGGACGCGGCCGTGCGTTATCAGCGCCCCGCACCAATCCTCACCGACCGTCAGCGCGCGAGCTTGATGCAGCGCGACTGGCCCGGCAATGTGCGGGAATTGCGCAATGCGGCGGACCGCTTCGTGCTCGGCGTCGCCGACGATCCCGTCATGTCTTTCGGCGACGAAGGCGCGCAGCCGCAGCCGCAGCCGCTGAAGGAGCGCGTGGAGCAATTCGAGCGGGCGGTGATCGCTGAGGCGTTGGAGCAGAGCGGCGGCGCGGTGGCAATCGCAGCGGACCGGCTGCAGCTTGGCAAAGCGACGCTTTACGAGAAAATCAAACGCTATGGCCTCGCGGCCAAAGGGGACGGGGACAGGTGAAAAAAGAAACGCCGGCATTCATGCCGGCGTTTTTCATTTTGCTTTGGCTTGGGATCGGTTGATCTAAGCGTCTGGCGTTACTTTCAGCGCGAGGCTCAGTCAGCCGCCGTGACGCTCGCCCGACTCAAGCAGCATTCAGCGCCTTTTCCAGCAACTGGTCGAGTTCCGCGAACTGCGGTTCGCCGACATAGCGCTTCAGAATCTTGCCGTCCTTGTCGACCAGAAAGGTGGTCGGCGTGAGCTGGACGTTGCCGAACTGCTTCGCGGCCGAGCCGTCGTCCATCGCGACCTTGAACGGCAACTGGCGCGTCTGGGTGTAGTTGGTCACGTACATGGGGGCGTCGTAGCTCATGGCCACCGCGACGAATTCCAGTCCTTTGCCCTTGAAGCGGTTATAGGTCTGGACCATTTGCGGCATTTCCTTCATGCAGGTATCGCAGCTCGTCGCCCAGAAGTTGACGAGGTAGACCTTGCCTTTCAGATCGGCAGTCGAAACTTTCTGGCCGGAGAGCAGCGTGAAAGTCGCGTCGGGCACGCGCTGTTGGCCGGCAAACGCAAAATAGCCAGCCACGCCGATCGCAATCGCCACGACGGCGATGATCAGGTAGCGAAGCGGATTCGTGCGCTTGGCGGCGGTGGTCGACGTGATGGTGCTCATGAACGGAACCTCGGAAGTCGCGAAAAGGCGCGGAACAGTGCGTAGGCTGGGGCTTTGCGCCCGCTGCGGCGTAGCGTGGGTATTGTAGTCCTATTCGGGCGAGGCGGCAGCGAGCAACGTCGCCCGTCCGGACGCCTCGGGCCGGGCGCGGACGGTTCCCCGGCGGTCGGCGTGCGCTTTCTGCGGACGCTTCCTCAGCTGCCAGCGGATAATGTCGCTTTATGCTCAACGTCATCTGCCCGTTTCCCGGGCGCCTCGTTCCCATGCTCCAGACAGTTTTTCGCGTTTTCCCTCTGTTCACTCAAATTCTCTCGCGTCTCGTTTCTGGCCTCGCCCGGAATCGCAATTCAGCGGATCAGGAGCCGCGCGCGGTTTCGCGCATGCATTCGGCCGTCCGCGCGGGGGCTTGTGCGCTCGCCATAGGCGCGGCTCTGAGCGGATGCTCGCCGACTTTCGACTGGCGGACCATCATGAATAACGACAGCGGCTACACGATCGATCTGCCCGCCAAGCCGGGCAACGATCAGCGCGCCGTACAGATAGACGGGGCGCCGATGCAAATGGCCATGCAAACGGCCGAAGCCGGCGACGCCGTGTTCGCGGTCGGCACGATCACGCTGCCCGACGAAAGCGAGGCGACGCAACGCAAGGCGCTCGACTTTCTGCGTACCGGCCTGGCGCGCAACGTCGGCGCGGAGCCGGAGGCGCGCGCTGTGCAGATTCCACTCGCGGCTGGCGGCAAGGTGCTGGGGCTGGAAATGAAGCTGAGCGGACAGGCCGGTTCGGACCACGAAAAGCGCACCGTTTATGCTCGGCTGGTCGCGCGAGGGCGGCATGCATATCAAGCCGCGATCATCGCTTCGCAGCCACTGCCGCAGGAGCAGGTGGACCAATTTTTTTCGTCGTTCCAACTGTATTGAAAACAGTAGTTTTGGCCGATTCGCGACGCGCGGGATCCATTGTTGTAGTGAAAGTTCCTTCGCAGCTTTTCACGCTAATTCTCGGTTTACGTTGAAGTTTTCCACTTGACGGCGCGTCCTGTGGATAACTCTGTTGAGAACTCTCGCTTTATTCGCGCAGACGCCCGTCCCGTGGGCATTTCACCAGTCCGTGCGCACACTGGGCGTAATAAAAAGATGTTTTAAATCAAGGATCTTGCGACGCAGGCTTCTAGGTACCTTTCAGATGTTTCTAAATTTATCTGGAACGCGCGCATGTGCATAAGTCAAGTCTTGACAGCATATTTTTCTCCTCACCCAGAGCCAAAAGCGCGTCGATACTGAACCGCCTCGCCAACGTGCGCAGCGCTCGGCATGATCGTCCCCGCGAGGTCGGCGATGGTGCGCGCCACCTTCAACACACGGTAATAAGCGCGGGCCGACCAACCGAAGCGCTCGCCGGCCTCGCGCAATAACGCCTCGCCGGCTGCGTCGGGCCGGCAGACGTCGTCCACCTCTCTTCCGCTCAATTCGCGGTTGGTTTTGCCTTGCCGTGCCAATTGGCGAGCACGGGCGGTATTCACCCGGCATGCGATCGCCGCGCTCGTTTCGCCAACGGCGTTCGACCGCGCGGATAGCTCCGCCGACGTAAGCGCCGGCAGTTCGAGTTGAATGTCGATCCGGTCCAGCAGCGGGCCGGACAACTTGCGCAGGTAGCGCGCCGCGATCTCGGGCGTGCAGCGGCAACGTCCGTTCGGATCGCCGCGCCAGCCGCAAGGACACGGATTCATCGCCGCGATCAATTGGCACGCCGCGGGGAAGTCGGCCTGCAACGCAGCGCGAGAGATGGTGATGCGGCCGGCTTCCAGCGGTTCACGCAGTGTTTCGAGCACGTCGCGGTCGAACTCGGGCAATTCGTCGAGAAAAAGTACGCCAAGGTGGGCCAGCGTGATCTCACCCGGTTGCGGAGGATTGCGCCCGCCGACCAGCGCTGCCGCGCTCGACGAATGATGCGGCGCGCGAAACGGCCGTCGGCGCCATTGCGCGGGCGAGAAACCAGTGCGGCTTGCGGACAGTAAGGCTGCCGAACTGAGCGCTTCGTCATCGGTCATGGGTGGCAGCAGACCCGGCAGGCGGGCGGCGAGCATGGATTTGCCGGCGCCCGGCGGCCCGATGAGCAGCACATGATGTCCGCCGGCCGCGGCGACTTCGAGCGCGCGACGCGCGCCGCGCTGGCCGATCACGTCGCCCATGTCGGGCACGGCCGCGGGTGTGAACTGCGCGAGGTCGGGTGCGGCGACCGGATAAAGGCGCGCATCGGGCGCGTCGGCCAGATGCGCGCACAACGAGGGCAGATCGCTCGCGCCATATACATCCACGCCGGGCACGAGCGCAGCCTCGGCCGCGCTTGCGGCGGGCAGATAGAGCTGCGGATTGCGGTCCGGCGGCGCGTGAGCGGCCATGCATTCGGCGGACGTTTCACCGCACGCTGCCGCGCTGCGCGCGGTGCCGCAGGCCATCGCGAAAGCGCCGCGCATGGGACGCAGCGCGCCGGTCAACGACAGCTCGCCGGCGAATTCACGATGAAGCAGCGATTCCGCGGGAATCTGGCCGCTTGCCGCGAGAATGCCCAAGGCGATCGGCAGATCGAAGCGGCCCGATTCCTTCGGCAAGTCTGCGGGAGCGAGATTGACGGTGATGCGCCGCACGGGAAAATCAAAGCCGCAGTTCTGCAGCGCCGCCCTGACTCGCTCGCGGCTTTCGCGGACTTCCAGATCGGGCAGCCCGACAATCGAAAAAGACGGCAACCCGTTCGCGAGGTGCACCTCGACGGTTACTTCGGGCGCGCGGCCAGAGGCCGGCGCGCGACTGCGCACCACGGCAAGCGACATGTTTTCTCCCGTCGGACGGTGCGCGACTCACGCGCGCCGATCCCCTTAATACGCTGATGACGTCACGGCTCGCTTGCCTGTGATGTGCAGCTAAACGCAGCTACTGCGCTGCGAGAGCGAAAAGCGTCAGGAGGTCTGCGTCACCGGCAGTTTCTGTTCGAGTTCCGCGACGCGACGTTCCAGTTCTTCGAGACGCGCGCGTGTGCGGACGAGCACTTGCGTCTGCGTATCGAACTCCTCACGCGTGACCAGATCGAGCTTGGAGAAGCCCTGCGACAGCATGGCTTTCACATTGCGTTCGACGTCTTTGGCCGGCGAATTCTTGAACAGCTCGCTCATGCGGGCCTGAATGTCGTTAAAAACATCGTTCGGTTGTTTCATGGTGCTCCCCTTAGTGCACAAAAAATGTGCAGCGTTTCATTACGTCTGTGCCTCGCCTCTGGCGATGCGCTGTGTTGGTGCGCTGGCCTCTTCCACTCACGGCGGCGTGAGCCCCTTTGGTGCGCGCTTCCTCTTTCGGAACCTGCGAACACTCTAGCAACGATCCCTGCACCGCGCCACCGGGCGCGGCGTGCGTTAGCCATCCGGACAAGGACGGCTGAGCTGCTCGCGAAGCCCGCGCGGGCGGAGTTTGACACAACATGGCATACGAGTTGCTCTTACTGCCCCGCGCGCACTGCCGGCACCATTTTCCGGCAGCGAAACGAGACCACGCGGACGGGTTACGAGTGCCAGCCAGCTTCTGCAAGCGAAACGCAGGCGAAGTGCAAGCAGGCTGCAAACAGGTTACGCAACGGGTTACGCAAACAGGGTTACGCAACGGGTTACGCAACTAAGCGAGGGATTTCATGAAACTCATTACCGCAATCATCAAGCCGTTCAAGCTCGATGAGGCGCGCGAAGCCTTGTCGGCGATCGGCGTCTCGGGCATCACGGTCACCGAGGTCAAGGGGTTTGGCCGTCAGAAGGGCCACACGGAGCTGTATCGCGGCGCTGAATATGTCGTCGATTTCCTGCCGAAGGTGAAGATCGAGGCCGCTGTCTCGGACGACATCGTCGATCAGGCGATCGAGGCGCTGGAGCGCGCGGCGCGAACCGGCAAGATCGGCGACGGCAAGATCTTCGTCACGCCGATCGAGCAGGTGATCCGGATTCGCACCGGAGAGACCGGCGCGGACGCTCTGTAATACCAAAAGATAGCGACACAGATAGCGACAAGAGGAAACGAAAGATGCGCAAACTATTGATGTCCTTGCTGATGGCCGGTTCGCTGCTCGCGGGCGGTATCGGCGCCGCCCTCGCGGACGACGCTTCCGCTCCCGCAGCCGCCTCGGCCGCTGCTTCCGATACGGCGGCAAGCGCGCCGGCACCGGACGCTTCGGCCGCCGCCGCAGCTTCGGCACCCGCTGCTGACGCATCGGCTGCACCCGCAGCGAGCGCCGCCGCCGCACCTGCGGCATCGGACGCCGCTCCGGCCGCACCGACCGCGCCGTTCTCGGTCGATTCGTCGAAGATCAATTCGGGCGACACCGCCTGGATGCTGACCTCCACCGCGCTCGTGCTGTTCATGACGATCCCGGGTCTGGCGCTCTTCTACGGCGGCATGGTCCGCAAGAAGAACGTGCTCGCGACGCTGATGCAAAGCTTCGCGATCACCTGCCTCGTGACGATCATCTGGACGGTGGTGGGCTACAGCCTCGCGTTCACGCCGGGCGGCTCGTTCATCGGCGGCTTCTCGCGCGTCTTCATGGCCGGCATGAACTACATCAAGGGCGACAAGGCCACGACGCTGACCGTCAGCCACCTGGCCCCGACGATCCCGGAAACGGTCTACTTCGTCTATCAGATGACGTTCGCGATCATCACCCCGGCGCTGATCACGGGCGCGTTTGCAGACCGTATGAAGTTCTCGGCGATGCTGGTGTTCATGGCGCTGTGGTCGATCATCGTCTACTCGCCGATTGCGCACATGGTCTGGGAACCGACCGGCTGGCTGGCTAGCGCGGGCGTCCTCGACTTCGCGGGCGGCACGGTCGTGCACATCAACGCCGGTATCGCGGGTCTGGTGTGCTGTCTGGTGCTCGGCAAGCGCGTCGGCTACGGCAAGGAAGCAATGGCTCCGCACAACCTGACGCTCACGCTGATTGGCGGCGCGATGCTGTGGGTGGGCTGGTTCGGCTTCAACGCGGGTTCGGCAGTCGCCGCAGACGGCCGTGCCGGTTTCGCGATGTTCGCAACGCAAGTAGCAACGGCAGCCGCGGCACTCGCCTGGATGTTCGCCGAATGGGCGGCCAAGGGTAAGCCTTCGGTGCTCGGTATCGTGTCCGGCGCGGTGGCTGGTCTCGTGGCGATCACGCCGGCTTCGGGCTTCGTCGGTACGCTCGGCTCGCTCGTGATCGGTATCGTGGCCGGCGTGGTCTGCTTCTGGGCGGCAACGTGGCTCAAGCACAAGCTCGGTTACGACGACTCGCTCGACGCGTTCGGCGTGCACTGCGTCGGCGGTATCGTCGGTGCGCTTCTGACCGGCGTGTTCGCGGTCAAGGACATCGGCGGCTTCGACGGCAGCGTCCTGCTGCAAGCCAAGGGCGTGCTGACGACGCTGATCTACAGCGGCGTGGTGAGCTTCATCCTGCTGAAGATCATCGACATGACAATCGGTATCCGCGTGACGGAAGAGCAGGAACGCGAAGGTCTGGACGTGAGCCTGCACGGCGAACACGTCGAATAAGGAAGTGGCTTGACGAGCCCGTGCTCCCGGGCTCGACGAATCAGGAACAAGCACGAACAGCACAGCGCTTTGGCCCGCCTTCATGGCGGGCTTTTTTCTTGCTCGCTATCTTGTTAACAGTTCTTTTTCCTGTCTATCATTCCGATAGAGACAATGCATTCTGGCTAGCTTGCGAATGGAGAAAGCGTCCCCAAATGGGCAAAGCATTTGCTCTACAATCTTTTTTCTCCAGTCTGCGAGTGATCAATGGTTCCGCACCTAGTTACGGCGTTAAACGGCCCGCTGCTCGATCTTGAGCGGAAGATCCTCGACGCTACTCCCGCAATCGAACGCTGGTTCCGGCTCGAGTGGCAGGAGCACACGCCGCCGTTCTACTGCTCGGTCGACCTGCGCAATGCGGGTTTCAAGCTCGCGCCGGTCGATACCAATCTGTTTCCCGGCGCTTTCAACAATCTGCCCCAGGAAGTGCTGCCGCTTGCCGTGCAGGCCGCCATGGCGTCGATCGAAAAAATCTGCCCGGACGCGAAGAATCTGCTCGTGATTCCGGAGCGCCACACGCGCAACGCGTTTTATCTGGAAAATGTCGCCCGGCTGGCCGCGATCATGCGCCAGGCCGGCTTGAACGTGCGTTTCGGCACGCTCGACGAAAGCATCAACGGACCCGTCACGATTGCTCTGTCGGACGGGCAGAAACTCGTGCTCGAACCGCTCGAGCGCTCGCAGCGCCGCCTCGGCCTGAAGAATTTCGACCCGTGCTCGATCTTGCTGAACAACGACCTGTCGGGCGGCATTCCGCCCGTGCTCGAGAATCTGCACGAACAGTATTTGCTGCCGCCGCTGCACGCCGGCTGGGCCGTTCGCCGCAAATCGACGCACTTCTCGTGCTATGACGACGTTGCGAAGAAGTTCTCGAAGATGGTCGAGATCGATCCGTGGATGATCAACCCGTACTTCGCGCATGTCGCAGGCGTGGATTTCCAGGAGCGCACGGGAGAGGAAGCGCTCGCCGATGCGATCGACGGCGTGTTGAAGAAGATCGCCAAAAAATACCGCGAGTACGGCATTTCCGAAAAGCCGTATGTCGTCATCAAATCGGACGCGGGCACTTACGGCATGGGCGTGATGACCGTGCACGACGCGTCGGAAGTGGCCGCGCTCACCAAGCGCGAGCGCGCGAAGATGGCGGCCACGAAGGACGGCCTGGAAGTGCACGACGTCATCGTGCAGGAAGGCGTGTACACGTTCGAGCGGATAGGCGAGGAAGTGGCGGAGCCGGTCGTCTATATGATCGACCGGTACGTGGTGGGCGGTTTCTACCGCGTGCACGGCAGCCGCGAGCGCGATCAGAATCTGAACGCGCCGGGCATGCACTTCGTGCCGCTCGGTTTCGAGCACACGGCGCTGCCCGATGCGCACGCCAAACCCGGCGCGGCGCCGCCGAACCGCTTCTACATGTATGGCGTGGTGGCTCGGCTCGGGCTGCTGGCGGCATCGGTCGAACTGGAAAAGACCGATCCGGAAGCGATCCAGGTTTAAGCGCAGGCCTCGCGAGGCCGGGCTGCATGAGGCTGCGGGAGGCGCGCATGCCGCCCGCGCCATTTTCACCGACGACATTCACGCGCAACGTCACGCTCAACTTCACACGTAACTTCACGCGTAACTTCACGATCAACGCCAGGCCCAGCAGGGCGCAACGGGACCTTCATGGACATTCTTTTCATCGCCGATCCGCTTACGCAGTTCAAGATCTACAAAGACTCTACTTACGCGATGATGGCCGAGGCCGCGCGCCGCGGGCATACGCTGTACACGTGCGAGCCGAAGCATCTGGCGTGGACGGGCGGCGACGTCGAAGCAAACGTGCAGCGCTTTGCGATCACCGGCGACGTGACCGACCTGCATCGCGATATCTGGTACACGGCGGAAGCCGCCGCGCCGCGCGCGCTCAAGAGCTTTAGCGCGGTGGTAATGCGCAAAGACCCGCCGTTCGACATGGAATACGTCACGTCCACGTGGCTGCTCGAAATGGCCGAGCGCGCCGGGGCACGCATCTTTAATAAGCCGCAGGCGATTCGGGATCACTCGGAAAAGCTCGCGATTGGCGAGTTCGCTGAGTTCGTCGCGCCCACGCTGGTGACACGCGATCCGGCGCGGCTCAGGGCGTTTCACGAGCAGCACGGCGACGTCATTCTGAAGCCGCTCGACGGCATGGGTGGCATGGGCGTATTCCGCGTGAAGCCGGATGGCATGAACCTCGGGTCGATCATCGAAATGCTGAGCCACGACGGCGCGCGTTCGGTGATGGCGCAGAAGTTCATCCCCGAGATCAAGGACGGCGACAAGCGCATTCTGCTGATCGGCGGCGAAGCAGTGCCGTATTCGCTCGCGCGCATTCCGCAAGGCAACGAGGTGCGCGGCAACCTGGCGGCGGGCGGCCTCGGCGTCGCGCGTCCGCTGACCGATCATGATCGCAAGATCGCTGACACGCTCGCGCCGGTGCTGGCGGCGCGCGGTCTGCTGCTCGTCGGGCTGGATGCGATCGGCGACTGGCTTACGGAAGTCAATGTGACGAGCCCAACGTGCTTTCGCGAGATCATGGATCAGACGGGCTTCGACGTCGCGGCCATGTTCATCGACGCGCTGGAGCGGGCGGCGGGTTGAGCGGTCATCCTTGAATGTGGGCCGCGGCCCCCAAACTACGTGGCAGGATCAGCATCACGTCCGCTGTGAGCGGGACGCCGGCTTTGGCCCGAAAACGGGCCTGCTACAATGCCCGCTCTTCGCATCTGTTTCCAGCGATGGGCTCTTGCACCGAGCCATCGGCACGAATAGCGGACCTGGAACGAGCGGGTTCGGCGCGCGCCGGCACGGCGCCATGCGCATGGTTCCGCTCACGAAGGGGTGCATTCCCGGCTCTCATGGCCCACGGCCGGCCGAGAGCGAGCGTTTCGGACAGGTTCCGATCGACGTTTGGGGCCGTCTTTTTGCAGCAAGGCTGACATGGCAGGCATTCTGATCATTGCGCACGCTCCGTTCGCCACCGCGTTGCGCGACTGTATTTCGCATATCTATGGTGGCTTGCCGGCTCGCATTGGCGTGATCGACGTATCGCCCGACTGCGATCCCGCACAAATGGTTGCTTTCGCGGAGTCGGAAATCACGCGTCTGAAGGAAGAGAACGGCGCGCTCGTGCTCACCGATATGTTCGGCGCCACGCCCGCGAACATTGCGGGGCGGCTTGCGTCGGTGCCGGACGTGCGCGTGCTGTGCGGCGTCAATTTGCCGATGCTGGTGCGCGCAGTCTGTTATCGCGCAACGCCGCTCGATACGCTGGTGGACAAAGCGCTCGCCGGCGCGACCAAGGGCGTTCATGCAATCGGACCGGCCACGCCCGCGCCCGCTGAGGCATCGGCGGCTCCGCCCGACTGTCTGCCCGCGTTGCCTTGCGACGCGGAACTCGTTCAGAAGGCTGGGCCAGCAGGCCTGTAGCGCATCGCATTGCAACTGCATAATCACTGATTGCCAGTTTCACCTTCACAACAACACTTACCCGCGCTTCGGACCATCACATGCTGCAACAGGAAACGACTATCGTGAACAAGCTGGGGCTGCACGCGCGCGCGTCGGCCAAGTTGACGCAACTCGCGGGCAACTACCAGTCGGAAATCTGGATGAGCCGCAATGGCCGCCGTATCAATGCGAAAAGCATTATGGGCGTGATGATGCTGGCCGCGGGTATCGGCAGCACGGTGCTGATCGAAACCGAAGGCGCCGACGAAAAAGAAGCGATGGACGCACTGTTGAAACTGATCGCTGATAAATTCGGCGAAGGTCAGTGAGCTTGCGAATCGATATAGCGATGAGTGAAAACGCCGCGGCCTGTCCGCGGCGTTTTTTTTAGCGCGCGACAATACATGGATCTCGTCGGCGGATGCCTCGACGCGTCGAGGCCGCGGCGAACGGCACGCGTTGACAGGCGCGTCGATGCGTTGACCGCATCGACTACGGTCTTTCATGCTGCATTGCACACAGCATTCACGCACGTGCGGGACGGCGTGGAATTTATAATGACGACGAGAGTCTGAGAGCACTGCAGCGGTTTGCCGCGGCATCACACAACTAGAGGAGGTGCGCGTGTCGTTCACGCTGCATGGAATTCCCGTGTCACGCGGTATTGCCATCGGGCGAGCCTATCTGATCGCCCCGGCTGCACTTGACGTAGACCACTACCTGATCGAACCCGCGCAGATCGAGAGCGAGGTCGAGCGATTTCGCGCGGCCCAGCAACGGGTGCATGAAGAACTCGATGCATTGCGCGCCGATCTCGCCGCAGACGCGCCCAGCGAGATGGGCGCTTTCATCAACGTACATTCAATGATCCTGAACGACGCAATGCTCGTTCAGGAAACCATCGATCTGATTCGCACACGCCGCTACAACGTGGAATGGGCGCTGACCGAACAACTCGAACGGCTGTCGCGCCATTTCGACGATATCGAAGACGAATATCTGCGCGAGCGCAAGGCCGACATCCAGCAAGTGGTGGAGCGGGTGCTGAAGGCGCTGGCGGGGGCGTCGGGCTCGCTGGTGAATGGCGTGCACGGCGCATGCGACGAAATGATCGTGGTCGCGCACGACATTGCGCCTGCCGACATGATGCAGTTCAAGACGCAAACGTTTCAGGGTTTCGTCACGGATCTCGGCGGGCGTACTTCTCATACGGCTATCGTCGCGCGCAGCCTGGGCATTCCGGCGGCGGTCGGCGTGCAGCACGCGAGCGCGCTGATTCGCCAGGACGACCTGATCATCGTCGACGGCGACCATGGCATTGTGATCGTCGATCCCGCACCGATCGTGCTGGAGGAATATTCATACCGGCAGAGCGAAAAAGCGCTGGAGCAGCGCAAGCTGCAGCGCCTGAAATTTTCGCCGACGCAAACGCTGTGCGGCACGCGTATCGAACTGTGCGCGAACATTGAGTTGCCCGAAGATGCGCGCGCCGCGGTCGACGCCGGCGCGACCGGTGTTGGCCTCTTCCGCACCGAGTTCCTGTTCATGAATCACAAGCACCGCATGCCCGAAGAGGAGGAGCAGTTCGAAGCCTACCGGCGCGCGGTCGAGTTGATGAACGGTCTGCCGGTCACGATCCGCACCATCGACGTGGGCGCCGACAAGCCCCTCGATTCGATGAGCGGCGGCGACGGCTACGAGACCGCATCGAACCCCGCGCTGGGGCTCAGGGCAATTCGCTGGAGCTTGTCCGAGCCGCAGATGTTCCTCACGCAACTGCGCGCGATTCTGCGCGCGTCGGCGTTCGGCACCGTGAAGATTCTGGTGCCGATGCTCGCGCACGCGCAGGAGATCGATCAAACGCTCGACCTGATCCGCGAAGCCAAGCGTCAGCTAGACGATGCAGGGATTGCGTACGACCCGAACGTGCAGGTCGGCGCGATGATCGAGATTCCTGCCGCGGCCATTGCGTTGCCGCTCTTTCTCAAGCGGCTGGATTTTCTGTCCATCGGCACCAACGACCTGATCCAGTACACGCTGGCTATCGACCGGGCGGACAACTCGGTCGCGCATCTGTACGATCCGCTTCATCCGGCGGTGCTGCATCTGATCGCCTTCACGTTGCGCGAAGCAAAGCGGGCAGGGGTGCCGGTGTCGGTGTGCGGAGAGATGGCGGGCGACCCGAGCTTGACACGTCTGCTGCTCGGCATGGGCCTCACTGAGTTTTCAATGCATCCGAGTCAATTGCTCGTGGTCAAGCAGGAAGTCTTGCGCTCGCATTTGAAAACGTTGGAGAAGCCGGTGGCAGATGTGCTCGCTTCGTTCGAGCCCGAAGAAGTGCAAGCTGCGCTTAAGCGCGTAGCACAAGCCTGATCGACATTGCCTGCTCCGAATGAAAACGCCGCACATGTGCGGCGTTTTTCATTATGGCTTTGTACTTCTGTTCAGGGCCGGTGGCGTTGTCCGCATACTGGGCAATCCGGCTGACGCGCAATGCGCATGGTGGTCCATTCCATTCGCAGCGAATCGAGCATGGTCAGCCGGCCGACAAGCGGCGTGCCGATTTCGCCGATTACCTTCAGCGCTTCGGCCGCCTGCATCGAGCCGATGATGCCGACCGTCGGCGCAAACACGCCCATGGTCGAGCACGCGACTTCCTCGAACGGCTGGTCTTCGGGAAATACACACGCGTAGCACGGCGATGCTTCGTCGCGGAAGTCGAACGTGCTGATCTGGCCGTCGAAGCGCAATGCGGCGCCCGACACCAGCGGCACGCCATGCTTCACGCAGGCGCGATTGATCGCGTGGCGCGTGGCGAAGTTGTCGGTGCAATCGAGCACGACTGTGGCGGCGGGTACATGACGATCAAGCCACGCGTCGTCGACGCGTTCGGCCACCGCGTTCACGGTCACTTCGGGATTGATTTGCGCGAGCGTGTCGCGGCCGGACTCCACCTTCTTGCGCCCGACAGACGCGCTCACATGCAGGATCTGCCGTTGCAGATTGGTTAGATCGACCGTATCGGCATCGACTAGCGTCAAGCGTCCGACGCCAGCCGCCGCGAGATACATCGCGGCAGGCGAACCCAGTCCACCCGCGCCGACGATGATCGCGTGGGCATCGATAAAGCGCTGCTGCGCCTCGATGCCGATTTCGTCGACGAGAATATGGCGGGAATAGCGAAGGAGTTGATCGTCATTCATGGCGGGCCAGCGTGTCTTCTTCGCTGCGTGTCTTCACGGCGGCTTGCGCCGCGAAGACACGTGAGTCGTGCTGCTTACTTGCTTTGGGTGGCCGGTGCGGCTGCCGGCGCAACACCCGACGCACCCGGCACCGGTTGCGTCGGCTTCACCGCGACCGGCGCGGACGCCGACGTGGCCGGCTTGTTCTGCGCGAGACGCCGCTCGGTCAGCGACTTCGATTCCTGCACCGGCTTGCCTTCGAGCTTGTTCAACGCTTGCGCCAGCATGAAGTCGTCGGCGGAACCGAATTCGACCGGCTTGCGCTCGCGATCCTTCTGGCGCTGTTCCGGCGTCTTCTTGTCGTTCTGCTCTTCAAGCTGACGCAACTGGTCCATGCGATCCTGCTCGCGCTTCTCGGCTTCCTTCTTCTCGTTCGGGTCTTGCGTATTGGCAAGGTGATTCGAGTAGTCGACTTCGCGCGTGACGAGTGCGTCGTCCGGATCGCCTTCTGCGTATTGATCGACCGCGATGTCAGGACGGATGCCCTTGTTCTGGATAGAACGGCCGCTCGGCGTGTAGTAATACGCCGTGGTCAGGCGCAGCGCGGTGTCGGCGGTCATGGGCCGCACGGTCTGCACCGAGCCCTTGCCGAAAGTCGTCTTGCCGACGATCAGCGCACGATGCTGATCCTGCAGCGCGCCCGCGACGATCTCCGATGCCGACGCCGAGTAGGCGTTGGTCAGCACGATCATCGGCACGGTCTTGAAGATCGGCGCTTCGTCTTTCAGCGGATCGGTGTCGAAGGACTGCAGGCGGTAGTTGTCGTAAGTGTCGCGATAAACCTGCTTCGAATCCGGAATCTGCCCGTTGGTGGACACGACGACCGAGTTCGGCGGCAGGAACGCGCCGGCCACGCCGACCGCACTTTGCAGCAGGCCGCCGCCGTTGTTGCGCAGGTCGAGCACGAGGCCCTTCAGATTCGGCTGCTGACGCGCGATGTCCTGCAGCTTCGCGGCGAGGTCAGGCGTAGTGCGTTCCTGGAAGCTGGTGATACGCACATACGCGTAGCCCGGCGCGAGGATCTTCATCTTGACCGACTGCACCCTGATGAGCGCTCGCGTGACGGTGAGCGGGAACGTGCGGTCGTCGGTCTTGCGGAAGATCGTGAGCGTGACCTTGGTGCCCGGTTCGCCGCGCATCTGCTTGACCGCCTGGTCGAGCGTCATGCCGCGTACGGGCTTGTCGTTGATGCGCGTGATCAGGTCGCCCGGACGAATGCCGGCGCGGAACGCGGGCGTGTCTTCGATCGGCGAGATGACCTTGATCAGGCCGTCTTCCGACGAGATTTCAATGCCGAGGCCCGCGAAGCGACCTTTGGTCTGCTCCTGCAGTTCCTCGTAATCGGTCTTGTCGAGGTAGGACGAATGCGGGTCGAGGCTCGACACCATGCCTTTGATTGCGGCGGTGAGAAGCTTTTTATCGTCGACAGGTTCGACGTACTCGTGCTTGATCTGCCCGAACACTTCGGCAAAGAGCCTGAGCTGGTCCAGCGGCAACGGAGTGGCGGCGGCGCTGGCGGGCTGCTGGGCCGAGGCCGAAAGTTGCAAAGTGGCAAATACACCGGTAGCAAGGCCCGCGGCGATCAGGCCGATATTTTTCAGGTTCTTTCGCATAGAGTCTGTTGCGGTCGGAAGCGCGTGGCAGCGTCGATAGAGATGGGGACGGACAAGTATAACTGCACACCCGCCAACTCAGGGCGCGGCGCAGGCAATCGAGATTCGACAGCGCCAGGCGTGCCGGGTTCGGCGCAACACGCGCGCGGCGTCGAAGTAATGTGCTGTAACGGTGGATCGCGGCCAGAGTGGACGCGATCGAGGGAAGCGGACTGCACTGACCGGTACGTCTTGCCGGTCGGCGTGATCCGTTGGTGGCGCGCCGCCGCGCTTGCTGCCACCTTCGCCGCCACGATCTTTAACAAAGATGCGCGGGGACGCGGCGAAGGGCAGATGAGCAGGCGGCGGCCAGAAGCAGCTACGTGGCAGTCACGCTGGACTAGCGGGCGCAGCGGAATCAGCCCGCCTTGCCTTGCTTCGCGACGGCAGCCTGTGCCTTCGCGATCGCTTCCTGGTCGCCCAGATAGTAGTGCTTCAGCGGCTTCAGGTTCTCGTCCAGTTCATAGACGAGCGGCACGCCGTTCGGAATATTGAGCCCGACGATGTCGTCGTCCGAGATGTTGTCGAGGTACTTCACCAATGCGCGGATCGAGTTGCCGTGCGCCGCGATCACCACCTTGCGGCCCGACTTGATGGCCGGCGCAATCGACTCGTTCCACAGCGGCAGCACGCGCGCCACCGTATCTTTCAGGCACTCGGTGAGCGGCAGCTGTTCGCGCGGCACCTTGGCGTAGCGCGGATCGTTATAAGGCGCGCGCTCGTCCGTCGGTTCGAGCGCCGGCGGCGGCGTGTCGTAGCTGCGACGCCAGACCAGCACCTGTTCGTCGCCGAATTTCGCCGCGGTTTCGGCCTTGTTCAGACCCGACAGCGCGCCGTAGTGGCGCTCGTTCAGACGCCACGAATGCACGACGGGTATGTACATCTGATCCATCTGGTCCTGCACATGCCACAGCGTGCGGACCGCGCGCTTGAGCACGGACGTGTAGGCGATGTCGAACGAATAGCCGGATTCCCTCAGCAGCACGCCCGCCTGCTGCGCTTCGCGGTTGCCCTGCTCGGTCAGGTCGACGTCGACCCAGCCCGTGAAGCGGTTTTCCTTGTTCCACGTCGATTCGCCGTGGCGGATGAGAACGAGTTTGTACATAAGATTGCCGGTCGGTAGTAAGGAAGCGGTAAGCGCTGCCCGGCGCCCGACGAGGAGCGCCGCCATCGCGTCAGACGCTTATTTTATAATGCCGGGATTGCCCTTTCCGATTTCTCTCTTTTTCGGCGGATCTTCCGTGAAGTTTTTCACTGATTACACAAACCTTGTCCTCATTGCGATCGTCCTCATCTCCGGTGGGTTGCTACTGTGGCCGATCATCAGCCGGCGCGGCCGCGGTGGCCTGTCGGCCGCCGAAGCCACGCAGCTGATCAATCGGCGCAACGCGGCGGTCATCGACCTGCGTCCGCTGGCTGACTTCGCCAAAGGGCATTTGCCCGCGGCGCGGCACCTGGAATTCGCCGAGTTGCAAGCAAAGGTCGCGCAACTGGTGAAGAATAAGAGCAACCCCGTGCTGCTGGTGTGCCAGACTGGCCAGCAGTCGAACAAGGCAGCGCGTATCGTGCAGGATGCGGGATATGCGGAAGTCCACGTTCTGGAAGGCGGCGTCGACGCCTGGCAGAAAGCCGGCATGCCGGTTGTGAAACAAGGAGTAGCCAAGTGAACAAAGTGATCATGTACAGCACGCAGGTGTGCCCGTATTGCCAGATGGCCGAACGTCTTTTAAAGTCGCGCGGCGTCGAGAATATCGAAAAAGTACTGATCGACAAGGACCCGGCCCGTCGTGAGGAAATGATGACCCGGACCGGTCGTCGCACGGTGCCGCAAGTGTTCATCGGCGAGAAGCACGTGGGCGGGTACGACGATCTCTCCGCGCTCGATCGCGCGGGCGGTCTGACGCCTCTGCTCCAAGCCGCCTGAATTCTCGCGCCGTTGGGCGCGGGAAGCGGCGGGTGAAATACAAGCCGGCGCATCGTCGCCCCGCGAGGGCGGGCGGCGCGCCGCAAATATCTGGCGACCCGTGAGTTCATGGGCCGCCGCTACGCATACCTATCAGGGAATCACTCAATCATGTCCGACGAGAATAACCAGCCGTTCTTCAACATCCAGCGCATCTATCTGAAGGACATGTCGCTCGAGCAGCCGAATTCGCCGGCCATTTTCCTCGAGCAGGACATGCCGTCGGTCGAGGTGGAAGTCGACGTGAAGGCCGAGCGCCTCGCGGACACTGTGTTCGAAATTCTCGTGACTGGCACCGTGACGGCCAAGGTGTCGGATAAAGTTGCGTTCCTGATCGAAGCCAAGCAAGCCGGCATTTTCGATATTCGCAACATTCCGGCAGAACAGGTCGATCCGCTCGTCGGCATTGCGTGCCCGACCATCCTGTTCCCGTACCTGCGCTCGAACATCGCCGACGCGATCACGCGCGCCGGTTTCCCGCCGATCCACCTCGCCGAAATCAACTTCCAGGCGCTCTACGAGCAACGCCTCGCGCAGATGGGCGGCCAGGACGGCGCAGCGCAAAACGGCGTCACGCATTAAGTGTCGCAGGCAGTGCCGGCTATGAAGGTCGCTGTTCTCGGAGCCGGCGCATGGGGCACGGCCCTCGCCGGCCATCTGGCCGTCAGACACGACACGCTGTTGTGGGCGCGCGAGCCCGCGCTGGTCGCAGATCTCTCCGCTTCGCACGAAAACGCCCGCTATCTGGCGGGCGTTGCTTTGCCGCCGGCGCTTCGCTACGAAGCGGACCTGAACGCGGCGCTCGACCACGCGCTTGCCGACGACGCGCTATGCGTCGTCGCCACGCCCGTGGCCGGACTGCGTGCCCTGTTCCAGTCGATGCGCGACGCGGGCAAAGTGCCCGCGCATATCGTGTGGCTTTGCAAGGGTTTCGAGGCGGAGTCGCAGTTGTTGCCGCATCAGGTGGTCGCGGCCGAACTGCCCGCGCACGGCAGTAATGGCGTGCTGTCCGGTCCGAGCTTCGCGCGGGAAGTCGGTCAGCGCTTGCCGGTTGCGCTGACCATCGCGAGTGCTTCGGCGGCCTGCCGCGAGCGCACGGTTGCGGCGTTTCATCACGGCGCGATGCGCATTTATACGGGCGACGACATCGTCGGCGTAGAAGTGGGCGGCGCGGTGAAGAACGTGCTGGCTATTGCAACCGGAATCGCCGACGGTCTGGGTCTCGGCCTGAACGCGCGCGCGGCGCTGATCACCCGCGGACTCGCCGAAATGTCGCGTCTCGGCGTGACGCTCGGCGGACGCGCGGAGACGTTCACTGGTTTGACGGGACTCGGCGATCTGATTCTTACCGCGACCGGCGATCTGTCGCGCAACCGCACGGTCGGCGTGCAGCTCGCCGCGGGCCGTTCGCTCGCCGATATTCTCGGCGGCTTGGGCCATGTGGCCGAAGGCGTGCGTTGCGCGCAAGCGGTTCTCGCGATCGCGCGTGCTCATGCAATCGAAATGCCGATTACCCAGGCGGTCTGTGCCGTGCTGTTCGACGGCGTAGCGCCGCGCGACGCCGTCAGCGCCCTGTTGCGGCGCGATTCGAAGGCCGAATAAGTCCCCAGGTTCCCGGGCGCTCTCCCTGTCAGCCGTTTGGCGTGTAACAACGCTGAACGGCTGCCTGCACTCGCTGTCGATTGTCTATCGACGCTACGGATCAGTGAGGTTCCCATGCTCAGTATCGATCGTTGCACGCTGGAAGCGCGCGTGGCCGACATCACGACTCTTGACGTGGACGCCATTGTCAACGCAGCCAATACTTCGTTGCTCGGCGGCGGCGGTGTGGACGGCGCGATTCATCGCGCGGCCGGCAAGGAATTGCTGCGCGAATGCGAAGCGCTTGGCGGCTGCGCGACTGGCGATGCGAAGCTCACGCGCGGCTACCATTTGCCGGCGCGATATGTGATCCACGCGGTGGGCCCGGTCTGGCGCGGCGGCACGCATGGCGAGGCGGATCTGCTGGCTTCCTGCTATCAGCGCTCGCTCGAAGTGGCGCGCGAGGCAAACTGCGCGAGCATTGCATTCCCCGCGATTAGTTGCGGCATCTACCGTTTTCCTCCGGACGAAGCAGTTCGTATCGCGGTCGAAACGGTAATCGAAAATCTACCTCGCATGCCGCAACTCGAGCAGGTGATCTTCGCCTGCTTCGACCACGACATGTTCGAGCGTTATCAGGCGGAGTTGCAGCGCCGTCAGGCGCCGCC
The DNA here is from genome assembly GCF_904848585.1 of Paraburkholderia kirstenboschensis. GTDB lineage: Bacteria > Pseudomonadota > Gammaproteobacteria > Burkholderiales > Burkholderiaceae > Paraburkholderia > Paraburkholderia kirstenboschensis. Next base: position 242,567 of record NZ_CAJHCR010000004.1, on the reverse strand, counting down.
CTCGAAACCTGTTTGACGCCACGCTTCGAACACCACGATTGCGACTGTATTCGACAGGTTCAGGCTGCGGTTGCCCGGACGCATCGGCAGGCGCACGCGCTGTTCGTTGGGAAACTGTTCGAGCAACGAGTCTGGCAGGCCGCGCGTTTCCGCGCCAAACACGAACCAGTCGCCCGACTTAAAAGCATGCTCGTGGAAGCGGCCCGAGCCGCGAGTGGTGAACGCGAACATGCGCGCCGCATCCGGCGACTCCTTCGCGATAAATGCGGCCCAGTCGGCATGCACGTTCATTTGCGCATATTCGTGATAGTCGAGACCGGCGCGGCGCAGCTTGGCGTCGTCGAGCGGAAAGCCGAGCGGCTCGATCAGATGCAGCCGCGCACCCGTGTTGGCGCACAGGCGGATGACGTTGCCGGTATTAGGCGGAATTTCCGGTTCGACAAGAACGACATTGAACATAAAGTGGCCAGGTAGAGACTAGTTTTTCGGTGTGCGCAGTGCGACGAAGTTCGTGACGCGCCGCGCGCCGGCTGCCTTCAGCGTGCGGGCGAGCGCTTCGAGCGTTGCGCCGGTCGTCATTACATCGTCCACGATGCCCACGTGCAGCCCTTCAACTTTTCCAGCAAGCTGGAATGCACGGCCCACGTTAAGCCGGCGCGCGTCGAGGTCGAGCCGCGACTGCGGCGCGGTGTCGATCACGCGGCGCACCAGGGTCGGGTCGCCCGGCACCTTCAACGAACGAGCCAGCGCTCTGGCAATCTGCCATGCCTGGTTATAACCGCGCTCACGGAGACGCCGGTCCGCGAGCGGTACCGGAGCGATGACATCGGGGCAGTCGGACGGATCTTGCCAGGTATCTTGCGCGAGACGCGCAAGGCGCCGCGCGAATTCGCGCGCCAGCATCAACTGGGCGCGAAACTTAAGGCCGACTGCGAGCGCGTCGAGCGGCGCGCGATAGTCGGCGAGCGCGAACGTTGCATCGAACGGCGGTGCTTCGACGACGCAATCCGCGCAGCGATAAGACGCGTGCTGTTCCCTTCGCGTGAAGGTCAGCGGCAGCACGGCGCACACGCAACAACGCAAGGCACTCTCATTCCAATAGGATTCGTCGCAAAAGGGGCACAGCGTGCTGTGCGACAAATTGCCGCACAAAGCACAGGCGTTCGGCAGAATTGCGTGCATTACATGCGGCCACGCCGAACGCACGCCGCGCGTGAATCGCGTGATGTGACTGGCTGAGGACGAAAAATATGCTCGGAATGTCATGCACTGGCGGCCGCGAAGGCCTTTCGCACTGAAGCGGAGGAAGCGAACGAGTATACTTCGGGCTCTACGCCAGTACGACACCCATGTCCCCAACTCCCGCTCAATCAGGCCGTCCGGCCTACGATTCCCGGCGCCTCAGGCGGATTTTCGACCGCCGTGCAACGACTTTCGACGACGTCGCCTTCCTGCCGCGCGAGATCGCGCAGCGCATGCGCGAGCGTCTCGATTACATCAAGGTCGCGCCGGCGAGCGTGCTCGATGCCGGTTGCGGTGCAGGCGAAGACATTCCTGCATTGCGTGAGCGCTTTCCGGAAGCGCCGGTGTTCGGCTCGGACCTGTCGCACGCCATGCTTACGCGCGCGCTGCGCCACGATTCCGGCGATACGAGCTGGCGGCGCTTCTTGCCTGCCACGCTCGGCAAGGCGCTTGGCGCACGCGGTCCGCGCTTTGCGCAAGCGGACTTTTCCGCGCTGCCCTTCGCGGCGGGCGCCTTCGAATTCATCTGGTCCAATCTCGCACTTCACTGGCACTCGCGCCCCGATCTCGTATTCCCTGAGTGGCAGCGCGTGCTCAAGGTGAATGGGTTGCTGATGTTCAGTACCTTGGGACCCGACACTCTGAAGGAGTTGCGCGGCGCATACGCCGAGGTGGAAGCGGCGCACGGCGTCGGCTCGCGCAAGCATGTGATCGACTTTGTCGACATGCATGACCTTGGCGACATGCTGGTCGAAAGCGGCTTTGAAGTTCCCGTGATGGACCAGGAAACCATCACAATCACCTATAAATCGCCCGAGTCGCTGCTCGCGGACGTGCGCCGTTGGGGCGCGTATCCGTTCGAGCGCGAAGAGTCGTCGGGCGCGGCGGCACGCCGGTTGCACAGAGCATTGCTGGCAGCGCTCGAAGCGCGTCGGCGGGGCGACGGAACAATCGCGCTGACCTTCGAGGTGATCTACGGACACGCGTGGAAAGCGGTGCCGCGCACGACGGCGGAAGGACACGGCATAGTGCGAATAGAGGACATTGGACGAGGCTCGTCGAGGAATCGCTAAAGCGGTAAAGAGGACATCTGTTATGTCTGAAATTACCGTTTCCAAAGACGTGCAGAAGGTGCGGCAAAACGGCGCGGAGGCTTGTCGCGCCTGGCTTGTGAGGCTGTTGGGGCTTGCTTGTGGATGCTATGGATCGCGCCTATAATGCGTCAGTTTGTCGCCCGGAGTTCCCACATTTGGGGCGGCAGGCCCGAGGCACGGGGCTGCAAGATGAGTTGGCGAAGTGGCGGTTGGGCGACCGGAATATGAGGTCGCGGTCGGGCATTGCGGGCGGCCGTTGGTGACGTTGGTGACGCGTTTGTGACGTTCGGCGGGAGGCAGCGATGGATGCATCAGATCTGCTGGCGGATTCAGAACCGGTCCTGAAGGACTGGACAATGAAACGCAACTGTTCCATGTCGCCGCGGCAGTTCGTGTGTTTCTACGTGTCGCTTGCGTTGTTCTCGTTGGCAATTGCTTTCATGCTGGTTCTGGTCGGCGCCTGGCTGGTGTTGCCGTTCACCGGTATCGAATTGCTGGCGGTGGGCGTCGCGTTTGCCATATATGCGCGCCACGCTGTCGATTACGAACGCATCCGGCTGTTTCCGAACCGGCTCGTGATCGAGCAGGTGAGCGCCGAGCAGGTCACGCAGTTCGAGTTCAATCCGCGCTGGGTGCGGATCGAGGCTGGCGCAACACCGCGTGATCAGATCAAGCTGGTCTCGCGCGGCGAGACGATCATGATCGGTCAGCATCTCGCGCAGCACCGGCGCGCGCAGTTCGCCGGCGAATTGCGTATCTGGCTCGCGCGTTGTTAGGCGCGTCCGGTCATGCGGCGTTCACGGGGAGCGCGGGCAGCCCGTCACGGGGTCAGCGGGGTCGAGGGTTTGAATGGAAATTTTGGGTAAGGAAGCTATGAAAACAATCAAGCGAGCGCTCATGGGCGTGCTGGCGATGAGCGGACTGCTTTTCGCCGGTGCCGCCCTGGCAGTGGGCGATGTTCCGGGCGGCCCCGCCGTCAACGAGATCAATCTCCAGCCGCCTGCGACGAAAATCGCTGAGGAGCTCTACAGCCTCCACACGTTCATGCTGATTCTTTGCACGGTGATTTTCATCGGCGTGTTCGCTGTGATGTTCTATTCGATCTTTGCCCACCGCAAATCGAAAGGTCACAAGGCTTCGAATTTCCACGAAAGCACCACCGTCGAAATCATCTGGACGATCGTGCCGTTCGTCATCGTCGTTTTGATGGCGTTGCCGGCCACCAAGACGGTTGTCGCAATGAAGGACACGACCAATGCCGACGTCACCATCAAGGTCACCGGCTACCAGTGGAAGTGGGGCTACGACTACGTGAAGGGTCCGGGCGAGGGCATCAGCTTCCTCTCCACGCTGGCCACGCCGCGTGCCGAAACCGACGGCCGTCAGCCTATTTCCACTACGTATCTGCAAGAAGTCGACAATCCGCTGGTCGTGCCGGTCGGCAAGAAAATCCGCATCATTACCACCGCGAACGACGTGGTCCACTCCTGGTACGTGCCGGCCTTCGGCGTGAAACAGGACGCGATTCCGGGTTTCGTGCGCGACACGTGGTTCAAGGCTGACAAGGTCGGTACCTTCCGCGGCTTCTGTACCGAACTTTGCGGCAAGGAACACGCGTTCATGCCGGTGGTGGTCGAAGTACTTTCCACCGACGACTACGCGAAGTGGGTCGACACGCAGAAGAAGAAAATGGCCGCGGGTCAGGACGATCCGAACAAGACTTATACGTTGGCCGAGTTGATGGAGCGCGGCGGCAAGGTGTATGCGGCCAACTGCGCGGTTTGCCATCAGCCCACGGGCAAGGGCGCGGGCGCATTCCCGGCGCTCGACGGCAGCAAGGTCGCCAACGGCGCGATCGCCGAGCATGTCAGCATCGTGTTGAAAGGCAAGAACGCAATGCCTTCCTGGGCGCCTACGCTGAACGACGTCGAGATTGCTTCGGTGGTCACATTCGAACGTAATTCGTGGGGCAACCACACCGGCGACGTTCTCCAGCCGAAGCAGGTCGCGGACGCCCGTAACGGCAAGATGCCCGAAGGCGGCAATCATCTGGCCGACGCAGGTGCGGCGGCGAGCGGCGCGGAAGCGGCGTCAGGTGCCGCGGCTTCGGAAGCGTCGGGTGCGCAAGCAGCGTCGGCGGGCTCGGAAAGCACGGCGGCATCGCAAGCCACGCTGCCGGCGAGCGTCTACTTCGATACCGGCAAGAGCACGCTGCCGGCCGACGCAAAAGCGGCGGTCGAAGCAGCCGCGGCATACGCGAAGGCGCATCCGGACGCGAAGTTCACGCTGTCTGGCTACACCGACGCCACCGGTTCCGCAGACGCGAACGCGAAGCTCGCAAAGAGCCGTGCGGAAGCCGTGCGCGACGCGTTGAAAGCAGCCGGCATCGCCGAAGACCATATCATTTTGAAGAAGCCGGAAACGATCACGGGCGGCAGCGACGCGAAAGAAGCCCGGCGTGTTCAGATCAGCCCGGCTGCCTGACGTGTCACGGTCAGCACCGCAGTATTCGCTTTAGGAGATTGTCATGTCTAGCATCGGACACGATGTAGTCGCGGGCCACGAGCACGTGCACGGCGACCATGCCCACGAAACGCCGCATGGCTGGCGTCGTTGGCTGTTCGCAACCAACCACAAGGACATCGGTACGCTGTACCTGATCTTCTCGTTCACCATGTTCCTCTCCGGGGGCGTGATGGCGCTGATGATCCGTGCCGAGTTGTTCGAGCCGGGCCTGCAGATCATGCGCCCCGAGTTCTTCAACCAGTTGACCACCATGCACGGCCTGATCATGGTGTTCGGCGCGATCATGCCGGCGTTCGTCGGCTTCGCAAACTGGATGGTGCCGCTGCAGATCGGCGCATCGGACATGGCTTTTGCCCGCATGAACAACTTCAGCTTCTGGCTTCTGCCGGTGGCGGCTGTCCTGCTGGTCGGTTCGTTCTTCTCGCCGGGCGGCGCGACCGCCGCGGGCTGGACGCTGTACGCGCCGCTGTCCACGCAGATGGGCCCGGGCATGGACTTCGCGATTTTCGCGGTCCACCTGATGGGTGCTTCGTCGATCATGGGCGGGATCAACATCGTCGTGACGATCCTGAACATGCGCGCGCCCGGCCTCACGCTCATGAAGATGCCCATGTTCGTCTGGACCTGGCTGATCACCGCGTACCTGCTGATCGCCGTGATGCCGGTTCTGGCTGGCGCAATCACCATGGTGCTGTTCGATCGCCACTTCGGCACGTCGTTCTTCAACGCGGCCGGCGGCGGCGACCCGGTCATGTACCAGCACATCTTCTGGTTCTTCGGGCACCCCGAGGTGTACATCATGATCTTGCCGGCGTTCGGGATCGTGTCGCAGGTGATTCCGGCGTTCTCGCGCAAGCCGCTGTTCGGCTATAGCTCGATGGTGTACGCAACCTCGTCGATCGCGATTCTGTCGTTCATGGTCTGGGCGCACCACATGTTCGCAACCGGCATGCCGGTGACGGGCCAGCTGTTCTTCATGTACGCGACCATGCTGATCGCCGTGCCGACTGGCGTGAAGGTGTTCAACTGGGTCGCGACGATGTGGCGCGGTTCGCTCTCCTTCGAAACGCCCATGCTGTTCGCGGTCGGCTTCCTGCTGGTGTTCACGTTCGGCGGTTTGTCGGGCCTGATGCTCGCCATGGCGCCGCTCGACATCCAGTATCACGGTACCTACTTCGTGGTCGCGCACTTCCACTACGTGCTGGTGGCGGGCTCGCTCTTCGCGTTGTTCTCGGGCTGGTACTACTGGGCGCCGAAGTGGACCGGCTGGATGTACAACGAAACGCGCGGCAAGATCCACTTCTGGGCGTCGATGTTCTTCTTCAACCTCGCGTTCCTGCCGATGCACTTCGTCGGTCTCGCAGGTATGCCGCGTCGCTACGCCGACTATCCGGCGCAATTCACCGACTGGAACCAGGTGATTTCGATCGGTGCGTTCGGCTTCGGTTTGGCGCAGGTGTACTTCCTGTTCGCGGTTGCGTTGCCTGCGTATCGCGGCGGCGGTGACCACGAAAAGGCTGGCGACAAGCCGTGGGACGGCGCAACGGGCCTCGAGTGGACCGTGCCGAGCCCGGCTCCGTTCCACACGTTCGAAAACCCGCCGACCGTCGAGTAATCGTCGTTTAGCGAAGTGGCCGGTTCCGGGGCGACGTGATTGCAGCGTCGCCGGGACCGGACGGCGGCGAAAGCGCGGCAATGGCAGTAACAAGGTATTTAGAAACCCGAGCATGACGCGCAATTCACAGGAAAGACGTACACCGGAGCAGATTCGAGCGAGCAACAGGCGGATAGGTCTTGTGCTGCTCGCAATCGCAGCGGTATTTTTCGCGAGCGTCATCATCAATCAGGGTTGGTTTTCCTGACGGAACCGGTACAGGTGTAGTTTGCAGGTTTGTTGAGGATTGAGATGTCGACGCAACCGCCGGCTCAGGCCGATCGCTCTTTCAACCGTTCGATGCTGGTCAAGCTGTTCGTCGTCGCGTTGATGATGTTCGGCTTTGGTTTTGCACTGGTGCCGATGTACCGCGCGATCTGTCAGATCACCGGCATCAACAACCTGGTGCAGCGCGATGCAACGGTGCGCGAGGCGAAGAATACGCAGGTCGACATGAGCCGTACGGTTTCGATCGAATTCGATGCGAATGCGCGCGGCCCGCTCGGTTTCAAGCCGGAGCAGCGCAGCATGGACGTGCATCCGGGCGAAGTGACAACAGTGATGTACGAGGTGAGCAACGAACAGGCACGCACGATCCAGGCGCAAGCCATTCCGAGCTACGCACCGAAGCAGGCGACCGAGTACTTCAAGAAGATCGAGTGTTTCTGTTTTACGCAGCAGACGTTGACGGCGAATCAGACGAAGCGGATGCCGGTCGTGTTCGTCGTCGATCCGAAGTTGCCGAAGGACGTAAAAACGATCACGTTGTCGTACACGTTTTTCGAGTTGAATACGCCGGCAACGGCGAAGGTCGGAAGCGCGGCGCTCCCGGCCGAGACGGCGGCAACTGCCGCCAATCCCGCCTGACGGCTGATGCCGCCGGCGAAGGAAGGCAACAATGAGCGATAACAGCGGCGGCCCGCGCAAAAGCAGTTTCGGCCAGTCGATGAGGGCGGTGTTCTGGTCGTTTTTCGGCGTGCGCAAGCGGCGCGATCTGGAAGCCGACGCAACGCAACTGAACCCGGTGCACGTCATTATCGCGGCGCTGATCAGTACGGCCATTTTCATCGGCGTGCTGATTCTGGTGGTGCGCGCGGTGGTGGGCTGACACTGCGCGCATGCATGTAGTACGGGCGTAGCAGCGCCCACGAATTAGAGTGAAGCGGTGCGGTACACACGCGCCGCCGAAGATACAGCCGGAGCTTCCGGAACAACTGGACTGAAGTGGAGAATCAAGAATGAGCGGTCAAAACGAGAGCCCGTACTATTTCGTACCGCATCCGTCGCGGCATCCGATCAGCGCCGCCGCTGGTTTGCTGGTCATGCTCGGATCGCTTGCGGCGTGGATCAACGAACATGACTGGGCGCCGATCGGCGTTGTCGTCGGCCTGTTGTGGCTGCTCTTTACGTTGTGGCACTGGTTTGGCGACGCGATTGCCGAATCCGAAGGCGGCATGTACGGCAAGAATGTCGACAAGTCATACCGCTGGAGCATGAGCTGGTTCATCTTCTCCGAAGTGATGTTCTTCGGCGCTTTCTTCGGCGCGCTCTTCTACGCACGCGCAATCGCGCTGCACGAACTGGCGAGTCTGGATTACAAGCTGATCTGGCCGGATTTCTCGGCGGTGTGGCCGAACAACGGTCCCGCGTCGCTCGTGTCGACCTTCAAGTCAATGACGCCGTGGCCGGTGCCGACCATCAACACGGCGCTGCTGCTTTCTTCGGGAGCCACGCTGACGGTCTCGCACCACGCACTGCGTGAAGATCATCGCAAGAAGGCAATCATCTGGCTGGCAGCTACGCTGGTGCTGGGCGTGTGCTTCCTCTTCCTGCAGGGCTTCGAATACTTCCACGCGTATAACGAACTGAACCTCACGCTGGCTTCGGGCGTGTACGGCTCCACGTTCTTCCTGCTGACGGGCTTCCACGGTTTTCACGTGTTCCTCGGCGGCACGATGCTCGCGGTGGTGCTGGTGCGGATGATTCGCGGACACTTCACCGCGGAACACCACTTCGCGTTCGAAGGCGCGGCCTGGTATTGGCACTTCGTCGACGTGGTCTGGCTCGGACTCTACGTGGTCGTGTACTGGCTGTAAGGCTGGTAGCCCCGCGCCGCGGCTGGCTATGCCGGACCGTGCGGGGGCCGTCGCGCAGCGTCCTTCGGAACACCGCGCACGCGAGTAGTGAGCAGGATTGTGAAGCGCCGCCCTCGACCCTGTCAGGGCGGCGTTTTGTTTAGGGCAGCGATGGTTGCGCCAGGCTCAGCGCCCGTACGGTATGCCGGTTGAGTGAATCCAGCCCATCCAGTAAGCAAACAGAATGAAGAGGAAGAGCGAGATAGAAAGTCCGACTCGCGTGGCGAGCGACCAGACCATCCGCTTGGTTTTGCCCTTGTCATGCATCATGAAATACAGCGCCGACACCATGCTGGCGATGATCAGGACGAAGGCAATGGGAACGAGAATGTGCATGGAAGCTGAAACGGAAAAGCGCGAAGGCAAGGTGGCCATTATCTCACCGCGCGCCGGCGTTTGCCCTACGCTTGCCACCACGCTCAGGCCGGGCATGGAGTGCCGTCGATGAAGATCCGCCTCGTTCCCGCGTTGTTGATTCTGCTCGTGGTCGCGGTGACCTTGCGGCTCGGCTTCTGGCAGCGCGACCGCGCGCATCAGAAAGAAGCACTCGAGGCACGCATCACGCAGTTCGAGAACGCGCCCGCGCAACCTGTCACCAGCGCGCCGGTGGCATTGAAGGACATCGAATTCCATCGCGTGAAAGCGCGCGGCACGTTTGTCGCGGACAAGGTCGTGTATCTCGACAATCGTCCGTATAACGATCAGCCGGGCTTTTACGTGGTGATGCCTTTTAGACTCAACGACGGCGGTTATGTGCTCGTCAATCGTGGCTGGTTGCCGCGTAACATCAATAATCGCGAGACGATTGCGCCGTACACTACGCCGCAGGGCGAAATCGAGATCGAAGGGATTGCCCGTGCGGATGCGTCACGCGCGTTCGAACTGGGGCAGGGCGGTTCGGCCGCGCATCAGGCGATTCGCCAGAATCTCGACGTCGCCGCGTATGCCGCCGAAACCGCACTGCCCTTGCAATCGTTCGTGATACAGCAATTGAGCGACGACGGCGACAAACTCGTGCGCGACTGGCCGGCTCCAAGCAGCGGCGTCGAGCGCAACTACGGCTACATGTTCCAGTGGTGGGGCATGGCGGCCGCGGCTTTGGCCTTCGGCCTGTACGCCGCGCGCCGCGCCGCCAGAAAACCGCAGGCGCCCATCGTGTGATGCAGCGCGTGCCCGGCGCGGCTCTGCACGAGTGAGGCGAGCCGCACAATTATTGAAAGAGGTCATGTAGTGTCGACGCCATCTCCCCGTTCGCCGCAAGCCGGCAAACCCGCCGCCGCCAAACCGATGCCCGGCCAGCCCAACGGCAAGGGCTCCTGGGAGCGCGGCCGCTGGATCTTGCTGCTGCTCGCGATCGTCTGCGCGGCGCCTATCGCCGTGTCGTATTTCATGTACTACGTGGTGAAGCCGAGCGGCGGCAGCACCAGTTACGGCACGCTCGTCGAACCACAACGGCCGATTCCCGAGTCGCTCGTCGTGACTGGTGAAGACGGCAAACCGCTCAAACTCGCCACGTTGCGTGGCCACTGGCTGCTGATCTCCGTCGACGACACCGCCTGCGACAAAGCGTGCGTGACGAAGCTCTACTTCATGCGGCAAATCCGCGCGGCACAGGGCCCGGAACGCGAGCGCGTCGTCGAAGTGTGGCTTCGTACAGGTGCGGGGAACGTGGCGGACGTGATACAAAAGGCTTATCCCGACACCAACATACTGCTGGCCGATCCGGCGCAGGTGTCGGCGTGGCTGCCGACCGCGAACGGCACCAAGGTCACCGACCATATTTACATGGTCGATCCGAACGGCAATCTGATGATGCGTTTCCCGAAAGATCCGAACCCGAGCAAGATCAAGGGCGACGTGACCAAGCTGCTGAAGTGGTCGAGCATCGGCTGATGCAGCAACCAGGGTAAGAGAAGATGTTCGTACTGCAATTGGGCCTGATCGGCTTGTGTATCGCGTTGTTGCCGCTGTCTTATGTGTGGGTCAAGGCCGACGACGACAAATTCCGCAAGCTCGTGTGGCTCACCACTTTCCTCACGCTCGACCTCGTGATGTTCGGCGGCTTCACGCGTCTGACGGACTCGGGGCTCGGCTGTCCGGATTGGCCCGGCTGCTATGGCACGTCGTCGCCGTTTATCGCGCATGCGGCAATCACCGCCGCGCATCAGGCGATGCCCACCGGCCCCGTCAGCATGACCAAGGCTTGGATCGAAATGATTCACCGCTACTTCGCGATGGCGATCGGCGTGCTGATCATCGCGCAGACGGTCATTGCATGGACCGCGCGCATCAAGCGGCGTCCGCTGCACGTGTCGCCCTGGTGGCCGACTTCGCTGCTGCTGCTGATTCTCGTGCAAGGCGCATTCGGCGCATGGACGGTGACGATGAAGCTGCAACCGGTCATCGTAACGACGCACCTGCTGCTCGGCCTCGCGCTACTGGGCACGCTCGGCTGGCTCGCCGCGCGCCAGACGCCGTTGCCCGCCTACGAGCCCGAAGCCGCGCGCTGGCGCGTCGCGGCGGTCGCGGGTCTCGTGCTGTTGATTGCGCAGATCGCGTTGGGCGGCTGGGTCAGCACCAACTACGCGGTGCTCGCGTGTACGGATTTCCCCACCTGCAACGGCCAATGGGTTCCGCCGATGGACTTCGCCCACGGCTTTCACTTGTGGCGTGCGCTCGGCATGACAGGCAACGGCGACATGATCACGCAAGATGCGCTGGTAGCGATTCACTGGACGCACCGCACCTTCGCGCTCGTGGTCGTCGGCTACCTCGTGTGGTTCGCGCTGCAATTGCGCCGCTTCGAGTCGCTGCGGCGTCCGGCCAACGGCGTTTTGCTGGTGGTGCTGATCCAGTTCGTCACCGGATTGTCGAACATCGTTCTGCAATGGCCGTTGCCTATTGCGGTAGCTCATAACGGAGGCGCGGCGATCCTGTTGCTCCTGCTCGTTATGTTAAACTTTCGAATCGCTTATAGCCGTCCCGGCCGCGCCGTGTTGCCTGCGCGCGATGCCGCGCCAGCGTGAATCCACATGGACAGCACAACACTTCCCCAAACGCCCGGCAGCCGGATCTCGCAGTACATTGCGCTGACCAAGCCGCGCGTCACGCAACTTGCCGTGTTCTGTGCCGTCATCGGCATGTTTCTGTCGACGCCCGGCATGGTGCCCTGGACGGTTCTGATCGGCGGCACCGTCGGCATCTGGCTGCTCGCCGGAGCGGCGTTCGCAATCAACTGCCTCGTCGAACAAAAAATCGACGCGAAAATGCGGCGCACCTCGTGGCGTCCGTCGGCGCGCGGCGAAATCACCACTAGGCAGATTCTGTTGTTCTCGGCCGTGCTCGGCGGCCTCGGCATGTGGACGCTGTACACGTTCGCCAATCCGCTGACCATGTGGCTCACGCTTGCCACGTTCGTCGGCTATGCCGTCATCTATACGCTGCTGCTCAAGCCGGCCACGCCGCAGAACATCGTGATCGGCGGCGCGTCGGGTGCCATGCCGCCGGCGCTGGGCTGGGCCGCCGTCACCGGTCAGGTGCCGGGCGACGCGTGGATTCTCGTGCTGATCATTTTCGTATGGACGCCGCCGCACTTCTGGGCGCTCGCGTTGTACCGCCGCAAAGACTATGAAAACGCCGGCTTGCCGATGCTGCCGAACACGCACGGCGAAAAGTACACGCGGCTGCACATTCTGTTGTACACAGTAATTCTGTTCGCCGTCACGATGATGCCGTTCATTTCAGGCATGAGCGGCGTGGTGTACCTCGCGGCAGCTGTGGTGCTCGGCGCGGTGTTTCTCGCCTACGCGTGGAAGATCTACCTCGAGTACTCCGACAATCTGGCGCGCCGAACCTTCCGTTACTCAATCGTCTATCTGTCGCTGCTGTTTGCCGCGCTGCTGGTCGACCACTATGTGCGCGTTGTGATCGGCGCGTAATACCATGCTCAATACCCGCTTCGCGCGTGCGGCGCGTGCTGCTGTGATTGCCTGCGCGCTCGGCAGCGCGTTGTTCGTGGCGGGCTGCGGCAAGCAGACGCCAGCGTTCCAGAACCTGGACCTCACCGGCAATACTCAGTTCGGAAGCAACTTTTCATTGCCCGACACGTCCGGCAAGATTCGCACAATGGCGGATTACAAAGGCAAGGTCGTGGTGCTGTTTTTCGGCTACACACATTGCCCGGACGTTTGCCCCACCACGATGGCCGAGCTCTCGCAAGCGCTGCAGCAACTGGGCCCCGAAGACGCAAAGCGCGTTCAAGTACTGTTCGTCACCGTCGATCCCGAGCGCGACACTGACGCGCTGCTCGCGCAATACGTCCCCGCGTTCAATCCGACTTTCGTGGGCCTGCGCCCCGCTGACGAGGCGCAGCTCAAGAAAGTGGCGAAAGACTTCCGCGTCTACTACGCGAAGGTGCCCGGCAAGACACCCGACAGCTACACGATGGACCATACAGCGGCGAGCTATGTGTTCGACCCCGAGGGCAAGCTACGCCTTTTCGCACGCGACGGCCAGGGCGCCGCGCCTTGGGTACACGATATCAAGCTGCTGCTTGACTGACGCGGCGGCCGCTTATTCTCCAACGGATAAATGCGGCACGAATGCCGCAAGACTCGCACAAGAGCAGAACAGGAGCCGCACAACAGCCGCACAGGAACCACACGCGAGCCGCACCAACTCAAACCGGTATCGGCAGATTCAACCCCGGCGCAAGCCGTGTGGTCTTGAACTCGGTCACCTCGTAACGCGCGAGCTTCTGCACGGCGAACGGATCGGTTGCGAGGATCGCATCCAGCCTGTCGCGTTCGATCCGCACCGCCAGGATGATGCCGCCGTCGCGCGGCACTTTCGGTCCCGCGGCCACGAAGACACCTGCTTCGAAATGTGTGGTCAGGAACGCACGGTGTGCTTCCAGCGCGTCGTCCATGCGCTCGAGCGGGGCGGTATAGATCAGGTTGATGACATACATGGGCGTCCTCGCAGGTGATTGAAGTACCGCGGACACTCGCGGCAACGTTTCGAATTATCGGCCACAGCGTGGCTCTTCGCCGCGCAATCGCGCTGCGCATACCCATATGTGATTGCGGTATTTCACATCTCGCACGGCATATGAGACGATTTACGGTCCAGTCGGCGGCGCGCTGTTATCCCGTTCTTACCTGCGTGTCATTAGTGCCTGCCTCCGGCTATCACCCGGATCTCATTGCAAACGGATTCGATTAGAAACAGCGAGAATTACATGCAGCGCAGAAACATCCTCAAAGCCCTCTCCGCAGTGATCGCCGGCGCGGCGATCGTCACCAGCTTCGGCGCCCATGCCGACGACAAAGTCATCAAGGTCGGTACCATCGGCGGCCCGGACGCGCAGATCTGGGAAGTCGTCGCCAAGGTGGCGAAGCGTGAAGGTCTGAACGTGAAGGTCGTCGAATTCAACGACTATGTGCAGCCGAACGCCGCGCTCGACGCCGGCGATCTCGACGCCAACAGCTTCCAGCATCAGCCGTATCTCGACAGCCAGATCAAGCAGCGCGGCTACAAGATTGTCAACGCGGGCCTCACCTACATCTCGCCGCTCGGCATCTACTCGAAGAAGCTGAAGTCGCTGAAGGATCTGCCGCAAGGGGCGAAGGTCGCCGTGCCGAACGATCCGTCGAACGAGAACCGCGCGCTGCTGCTCCTGCAGACGCAAGGCGTGATCAAGTTGAAGGCCGGCGCGGGCGCGAACGGCAACAATGCGACGGCGCTCGACGTCGCTGAGAATCCGAAGAAGATCAAGCTGGTTGAACTCGATGCTGCGCAATTGCCGCGCTCGCTGGCCGATGTCGACGCAGCCGCGATCAACACGAATTTTGCGCTTTCTGCCGGTCTGCAGCCGACCAAAGACGCGATTGCGCTCGAAGACATTCACAGCCCGTACGCGAACCTGATTGCAGTGCGCACTCAGGACAAGGACAAGCCGTGGGTGAAGAAGCTGGTTGCCGCGTATCAGTCGGAAGATGTGCGCCAGTTCATCAAGACGCAGTTCAAGGGGTCGGTGGTGCCGTCGTTCTAACGCGGCTTACAGTCCCAACTCCCATCGCTCGATCATCAGGTCCTTGCCGAAACGGCGCTCCGGCGCCGTGCTGACGAGCTCGAACCCGGCGCGCTTGCACAGGCGCCGCGGCTCTTCCAGCGCGCTGGCCGTGGTCAACGTCAGTCTCGTGTAACCCGCGCGCCGCGCGAACCGCGTTGCTTCGGTCATCAGGCGGGTGCCAATGCCAAGACGGTGCAAGTCCGGCTCGACCCACAAGAGGCGCACGCCGGCCACCGTCGTCGACACTGCGACGATGCACACCGCGCCCACCACCATGCCGTTCTGATCGGCGACGACGCACGTTTCGCGAACGCTATCGTTGCGTTGGGTGTAGTCGGCGACCACGCGCGCAAGCAGCCCTTCGAACGACCCGTCCCAGCCATATTGCGCCGCGAACCACTGCGCCTGTCGATGCACGAGCCAGGCGCATTCGCCCGGGCGCGGCGCGCGCAGTTCAATGGCGTCCTGCTGCGGCTTGTCGCCGAGCAGCCTTTCGATAATGTTCATTGCGGCAATCAACTGCTCCTGTGAGGCCGCGCCGAGCCCGCCCAGCAGGTCCAGCACTTCCTGAACAGCCGCCGAGTCGAGCGGCGCATAGGCCGCGTGGCCGTTGGACGTCAGTTCGATCAGCGACTGGCGCGCGTCCGTCTCGGACGGCCGTCGCGTGATCAGATTGCGACGCTCGAAACTGGTGAGTAAGCGGCTCAGATAACCGCTGTCGAGTCCAAGCGCGCGGCCGAGCACCGACGCCGTCTGCGCACTTCCGCGCGACAGTTCGTGCAGCACGCGCACCTCCGTCAACGAGAACGTGCTGCGAGCCAGGCGCTCGTGCAGAGCGCCGATAAGCCGCGTGTAGAAGCGATTGAAATGGCGGACTGCCTGGGCCCGTCGCAGCGTCTCGGAATCGGTCAAATGCTGATCTCCGTTTTTTTTATGGATTCGCATACCACTATATTGGAACGCGCCCTCATTAACAAAACCGCGCGCGTCCGGACGAACCGCTTGCGGATCCAAAAGGTACGAACGTGCACACTTCCAGACATCATGAACTGGTTCGCAATTGGGTCTGCGGCACGCTTAACTTGTCTCGAATACGGGTAAGTCCTGGGACCTCCGAACCGGCACGCAAGACGCGCTCGTTGGCCTGAGAAGCTTGTTCCGCAAGGCTTTGCGCCCGGTCATACCGGCATAGAACCAGTTCGTTGACTGGTATTATGTTGGTTATATAATGGGCTCTCTTTTTTGCAGGCCGAACCTTTCGCCACTGCCGCCGGAGCGCCATGGAAACTCGCTGGTCCGCACTTATGCCTGACGCTCGCAACGTCACGCCGCTCTATTTGCAACTCGCGCGCAATCTGGCGACCGCGATCCATTGCGGGGTGTGGTCGGCAGGTGAGGCGCTGCCTTCGGAGCGTACGCTGTCGGACGCAATCGGCGTGTCGCGCATTACCGCGCGCAAGGCAATCGAACTGCTGGTCGAGCAAGGGCTGATCCGGCGCGCGCGCGGCGCGGGCAGCTTCATCACGCCACGCGTCGAAGATCCGCTGTCGCGGCTCACCGGCTTCACCAAGAAGATGCAGCAGCGCGGCTTCCGACCGGACTCGGTGTGGCTAGAGCGCGATATCCGCGCCGCCAATCGGGAGGAGCTGGTGCGCCTCGGTTTGTCGCCCGGCGCAGCGGTGGCGAGCCTGCGCCGGCTGCGCCGCGCAGACGGCATCGTGATGGCGGTCGAGCATTCGGCGCTTCCTGTCGCGATCGTTCCCGATCCGCAGGCAATCGGCGTCTCACTCTACAGCTATCTGGAGCAACGCGGTGCGGCGGTTGTGCGCGCGTTGCAGCACTTTCGCGCGGTCAACGCTTCGAGCGAGATCGCTTCACTCATGGATATCGAACCGCGCTCGGCGCTGCTGGTCATTACCCGTATCGGTTATAGCGCCGACCAGCGCGCAATCGAATTGACGGACACCTATTGCCGCGACGACTACTACGACTTCGTCGCTGAATTGCGGACCTGAGCGCCGCATCCGAGTGGGCGCGTGGTTCGCAACCGCACGCTGCGCCCGCACGTCGCACCCTCAGCGCAATTCAGCCACGCCCTGTATCACGCCTTGCAAGAGAGACTCATGCTGACCGGAAACATACTCACCACCGACGGGTGGATTCACGGCACGCTCGAATACGAAAACGGCCGCATCACGACGCTCACCGGCGAGCGCGTCGATCCCGCGACGAACGACGCACCGTACATCCTGCCAGGCTTCATCGACCTGCACGTGCATGGCGGCGGCGGCGCGGACGTAATGGAAGCCGGCGACGCGATCGAAACCATCACGCGCACACATGCGCGCTACGGCACGACGAGTCTGCTCGCCACCACCATGACCGCGCCGCGCGACGAACTGATGAGCGTGGTCGCCGGTCTCGGCGACGTCGCGCGCGTGCGCACGCCAGGCTGCTCGCGGGTGCTCGGCGTGCATCTGGAGGGGCCGTACATCAACCCCGGCAAGCTCGGCGCGCAGCCCGACGCAGCCGTCTCTGCCGTGATGGACGAAGTGCTCAAGTATCTGTCCATCGCGCCCATTCGCGTCGTCACGCTGGCGCCTGAAATTGCCGGTCACATGGACATCATCTCCGAGATGGCGGCGCGCGGCGTGCGCGTGCAGCTCGGCCATTCGCTCGGCACTTACGACGACGCCGTTGCCGCGCTCAAGCACGGCGCGTGCGGCTTCACTCATCTTTTCAATGCGATGTCGCCGCTGCATCACCGCAATCCTGGCCTCGTCGGCGCGGCGCTCGCGCATGCCGAATTCGCCGAAATCATTCCCGACTTGCTGCACGTCCATCCGGGCGCGATCCGCGCCGCACTGCGCGCGATTCCGCGTCTGTACGTGGTCACGGACAGCACGTCGGCGACCGGCATGCCCGACGGCGAATACCGTCTCGGCAGCCAACACGTGACGAAGTGTCTGGGCGGCGTGCGTCTCGCCGACGGCACGCTCGCCGGCAGCACCCTGACCATGGATCAGGCGCTGCGCAATCTGGTGTCGATCGGTCTGCCGATCGCCGATGTATCAAACCGTTTGTCGCGCTACGCCGCCGACTACCTCGGCATCGAAGACCGCGGCCGCATCGCGCGCGGTGCATGGGCCGACGTCGTCGTGTTCGATCGTGAACTGGCGTTGAGCGCGACATACGTCGAAGGAGATGCAATTGTCGAATATGCTTAAAGAGGCGCTGGCGTCCGCAGAAACGGTCGCCGCGCAACTCACGGACACCTCGCGCGTCGAGGCCCTGGCCGCCCGGCTCGCACAGCAACCGCGCCATGTCGCGTTGACGGTCGCACGTGGCAGTTCCGACCATGCGGCGAGTTACTTCGCAAGCCTGACGATGAGCCGCCTCGGTGTGCCGGTCGCGTCGCTGCCCATGTCGGTCGCGACGCTGCAACAGGCGCCGCTACAAGTTCGCGATCAGCTTGCACTGGCGTTCTCGCAATCGGGCAAGAGTCCTGATCTGGTTGGCACGATGCAGGCGCTGCGCCAGGCGGGCGCGTTGACCGTTGCCGCAGTGAATGCACCGGCTTCGCCGCTCGCCGACGCGTGCGAGTGGCATCTGCCGCTCGTTGCCGGTCCTGAACTGAGCGTTGCGGCCACCAAGAGCTACATCGCGATGCTCTCGATTTCCGCGCAACTGGTCGCGCATTGGCAGCGCGATGCGGAACTGCTGGCTGCATTGAATACGCTGCCCGACGCGTTGCAGACCGCCGGCAAGCTCGACTGGTCGAAGGCCGTCGACGAACTGCGCGGCATCGAACGCATGATCGTGATCGGACGCGGTCTCGGCCTTGCCATCGCGCAGGAAGCCGCGTTGAAGCTGAAGGAAACCTCCGGCATTCAGGCAGAAGCGTTTTCTAGCGCGGAAGTGCGGCACGGTCCGATGGAACTGATCGACCGCGACTATCCGCTGCTGGTGTTCGCTCCGCGCGGACCGGAGCAGGCCGGTCTCCTGCAACTCGCGCGCGACATGCAGGCGCGGGGCGCTCGCGTATTGCTCGCCGCTCCGTCCGATGTACCGGAAGCGACGCTGCCGCTCGCTACCACCGCTCACGCGGCGCTCGATCCGATCGCCGCCATCCTGTCCTTTTACGTGATGGCCGCGGGCCTTGCCGCCGCGCGCGGGCGCAATCCCGATGCGCCGCGCCATCTCAACAAAGTCACCGAAACTCACTGACGAGAAATCAGATGCGACGTGTCGAGGAGTCCCGTTTAATGAGCCATTCTGAAGGCCATATTGTCTTGCTCGCGCCGATGACCGGTCCGGTCGTGCTGCTCGCGAACGTGCCCGACCCGGTGTTTTCGGGCGGCATGTTCGGCGACGGGATCGGCGTCGATCCGCTCGAGGGCCGACTCGTCGCGCCATGCGAGGGAACCGTCACCCATCTCGCGCGCACCGGCCACGCCGTGACGCTGGCGACAGCGGAGGGCGCCGAGATTCTGCTGCATATCGGTATCGACACTGTCGAGCTGAACGGCAAAGGCTTTGCGCCCATGGTCGAGCAGGGCGCACACGTGCATGCCGGCGACGTGCTGATCGAGTTCGATCAGGATCAAATCGCCTTGCATGCGCCGAGCCTTGTTTCTGTCATCGCTATTGCCAACTCGGACGCGTTCGAAATCGTCGAGCGCGCGCAGGGCGGCATGCTGAAGGCGGGTGAAACGCCGCTGTTGTTGCTGCGTCCTCGCGACGGTGCCGCGGCCGACGCGTCGCGTCAGTTGAGCGCAACGAGCGTGACCGAAGAAGCGCGGGCGCAAGTCGCCCTGGTTCACGCGGGCGGCCTGCATGCGCGGCCGGCAGCGCGTGCTCGTGAAGCGGCACGCGGTTTCGATGCACGTGTCGAAGTGCGTTACGAAGGGCGCAAGGCGGCAATTGAAAGCGTGGTTGGACTGCTGGGACTCGGCGCAGGTCAAGGCGCGACTGTGGAGTTACTCGGTGTGGGTCCGCAAGCCCGAGCCGCGGTCGACGCGATTGCTCAGGAACTGACCCGCGAGGCACACGGCGAAGTCGAAGAGAAGCCGGCGCGGCAAAGTTCGCCCGCACCGCAAACGGTGGCACCGGCGGCAGGCGAGGCTCTCGCGCCGAACACGCTCGCCGGTGTCTGCGCGGCGCCGGGTGTGGCTATCGGCAAGCTCGTGCGCTGGGACGACGCGGACATCGATCCGCCCGAACAGGCAAGCGGCACATCGGCTGCGGAAAGCCGTCTGCTCGACAAGGCGATTGCGACCGTCGACGCCGACCTCGGCACGACGGTGCGCGACGCGTCGCAACGCGGCGCGGTCGGCGAGGCGGGTATTTTCGCGGTGCATCGTGTCTTGCTCGAAGACCCCACGCTGCTCGACGCCGCGCGCGATCTGATCAGTCTCGGCAAGAGCGCGGGCTTTGCGTGGCGCGAAGCGATCCGCGCACAGATAGCCATCCTTACCAATATTGAGGACGCATTGCTCGCCGAGCGTGCCGCCGATCTGCGCGACATCGAGAAGCGCGTGCTGCGTGCGCTCGGCTATACGAATGCCGCGGCGCGCATGCTCCCGGACGAAGCCGTGCTCGCCGCGGAAGAGTTCACGCCGTCCGATTTGTCCGCACTGGATCGCTCGCGCGTCACGGCTCTCGTAATGGCGCGCGGCGGTGCGACGTCGCATGCGGCGATTCTCGCGCGGCAGGCGGGCATTCCCGCGCTGGTAGCCGTCGGCGATGCGCTCTATGCGATTCCCGAAGGCACGCAGGTCGTGGTGAACGCGACCACCGGCCGCCTGGAATTTGCACCGACGGAGTTCGATGTGGAACGCGCGCGTCTCGAGCGCAGCCGCCTCGCGGGCGTGCGCGAAGCGAACCGCCGTACGTCGCAGCAAGCTGCGGTCACGGCGGATGGCCGCGCGATCGAAGTCGCCGCGAACATCGCGACGCTCGACGACGCGAAAACGGCCGTCGAAAACGGCGCGGACTCGGTGGGCCTGCTGCGTACCGAACTGCTATTCATTCACCGCGCAGCCGCGCCGACCACGGACGAGCATCGACAAAGCTATCAAGGCATTGTCGACGCATTGAGCGGCCGCACGGCGATCATCCGCACGCTCGACGTCGGCGCGGATAAGGAAGTCGATTACCTCACGCTGCCGCCGGAGCCGAACCCCGCGCTCGGCTTGCGCGGCATTCGCCTCGCGCAGGTGCGCCCCGATCTGCTCGACGATCAGCTGCGCGGCCTGCTCGCCGTGAAGCCGTTTGGCGCCGTGCGCATTTTGCTGCCGATGGTGACCGATGCCGGCGAGCTGATCCAGATCCGCAAACGAATCGACGAATTCGCTCGCGAGCTGGGCCGCACCGAGCCGATCGAAGTCGGCGTGATGATTGAGGTGCCGTCGGCGGCGTTGCTGGCCGACCAACTGTCGCAACACGCGGACTTTCTGTCGATCGGCACCAATGACCTGACGCAATACACGCTTGCCATGGACCGCTGTCAGGCCGATCTCGCTGCGCAGGCCGACGGTCTGCATCCGGCTGTGCTGCGGCTGATCGCGGCGACCGTGCAAGGCGCGAACCGGCATGGCAAATGGGTCGGCGTATGCGGTGCGCTGGCGGGCGATCCGCTTGCGATGCCGCTGCTCGTTGGCCTCGGCGTGACCGAGCTTTCGGTGGACCCGGTTTCGGTGCCGGGCATCAAGGCGCGGGTGCGCAACCTCGATTATCAACTGTGCCGTCAACGCGCCCAGGATGCGCTGGCGCTCGAATCGGCGCAGGCGGTAAGAGCAGTAAGCCGCGAAACGTGGCCGTTGGACTGAACCCTGCACGGTACGCAACGCTACATAACTCAACGACGTCCGTCGACAACGAGACAAGGGATTGGAGGTATCAATGGATGGGAACCCGTTTCTGAAGATTCAGCGCCTGGGACGCGCGCTGATGCTGCCTATCGCAGTGCTGCCGGTTGCCGGCCTGCTGCTGCGCCTCGGCCAGCCCGATGTGTTCAACATCAAGATGATCGCCGACGCCGGCGGCGCGATCTTCGACAACCTGCCGCTGCTGTTCGCAATCGGCGTGGCGGTCGGTTTTGCAAAGGACAACAACGGCGTCGCGGGTCTCGCGGGCGCGATCGGTTATCTGATCGAAGTCGCGGTGATGAAGGACATCAACGACAAGCTCAACATGGGCGTGTTGTCCGGGATCGTGGCGGGTATCGTGGCGGGCTTGCTGTACAACCGCTACAAGGACATCAAGCTGCCCGACTACCTGGCGTTCTTCGGAGGGAAACGCTTCGTGCCGATCGTCACGGGCGTGGTCTGTCTCGCGCTCGGCATTGTGTTCGGCTATGTGTGGCAACCGGTGCAGAGCGTGATCGACACGGCCGGCCATTGGCTGACCACGGCGGGCGCGTTCGGCGCGTTCGTGTTCGGCGTGCTGAACCGGCTGCTGCTCGTTACGGGCTTGCACCACATCCTCAATTCGTTGACGTGGTTCGTGTTCGGCACCTTCACGCCGCCGGGCGGCGTCGCCGTAACCGGCGATCTGCATCGCTTCTTCGCCGGCGATCCGACCGCCGGAACGTTCATGACGGGCTTCTTTCCGGTCATGATGTTCGGCTTGCCGGCCGCGTGTCTCGCGATGTTCCATGAAGCGCCGAAGGAGCGCCGCGCGGTCGTGGGCGGTCTGCTGTTCTCGATGGCGCTTACGTCGTTTCTGACGGGCGTCACGGAACCGATCGAGTTCAGCTTCATGTTCCTCGCGCCGGTGCTATACGTGATCCACGCGCTGTTGACGGGTCTTGCCCTCGCGATCTGTTCTGCGCTCGGCATTCACCTCGGTTTCACGTTCTCCGCGGGCGCGATCGACTACGTGCTGAACTACGGCCTTTCGACGAAGGGCTGGCTGGCCATTCCGGTCGGCATTGCGTATTCGGTGGTGTACTACGGCCTGTTCCGCTTCTTCATTCGCAAGTTCAACATGGCGACGCCGGGCCGCGAACCGGCCGCTGCCGACGAGCAAGTCGATTCGTTCGCGGCCGGCGGTTTCGTTTCGCCTGCCGCCGGCGCTGCCGTGCCGCGCGCGCAGCGTTATATCGCGGCGCTGGGCGGCGCGTCGAATCTCTCGGTGGTGGATGCATGCACGACGCGTCTGCGTCTGTCGGTCGTGGACTCAAGCAAGGTGTCGGAGAACGAACTGAAGACGATCGGCGCGCGCGGCGTGCTCAAGCGCGGCGCGACGAACGTGCAGGTCATTATCGGGCCGGAAGCGGACATCATCGCAGATGAAATTCGGACTGCGATGGAGCGCGGCGGCAACGATGCCGCTGCGGTAATGCCGGCTGCTTCGGCTGCTGCGCCAGCTGCGGTCTCGGCTTCGGGTTCGGCTTCGGGTTCGGCTTCGGCGGCGGTGACCGCGGGTGGTGCGTCGCGTGCCGCAACCGGTCCGCTCGATCCCGATCCATTGCGCTGGCTGGCGGTGTTCGGCGGCGCCGGTAACATAAAGTCGCTCGACGCCGTCGCGGCAACGCGTCTGCGTATCGTCGTGCAAGATCCGTCGGCAGTGGATCGTCAGCGTCTCGCGACGCTCGACACGGCGTGGGTCGCGGCGGATACGTTCCATATCGTCGTCGGCGATGCGGCGCGGCGTTACGCGGAAACACTGGCCACGCGCGTGCCGGCCAGCGGCGGTGCGGCGCCTCTGCCTGCCTGATCAAACAAGCGTGGCGTGCAAAGCGCTTCAAGGCGCTTCATGCCACGCCGTGATGCGATAGCGGGCAACTGAACGGCCCGGCAACCAGCGCAATAAAAAAGCGGCACCTTGATTCGAGGTGCCGCTTTGCGTTTACCGGCGCAATGCCGATCAAGCTATTCGTTAGCGTGCTGCAAGTTGAACCGTTTAGCGTATCTGGCACGCGTCCCCGTCTTGTCGCGCAGCGCGGGAACATCGCATAAAAAAAGCCCCGCCGTCTTGCGAGGCAGGGCTTGCGACTTCAGCGCTTCTTTGGGCTAACCGGCTTGCACCAAGCGATGTGTCCGTTGGCGAGCGTTACGCGTATTCGGTCAGCGCACCGCGCATCTTCTTCATTGCGCTAGCTTCGATCTGACGAATACGCTCAGCCGATACGCCGAACTCATCGGCCAGCTCGTGCAGCGTCGAGCCGCCCGAACCGTCGTCTTCCACCTTCAGCCAGCGAGCTTCGATGATGCGGCGGCTGCGGGCGTCGAGCGCCTCCAGTGCCGTCGCGATACCGTCGCTTTGAAGCTTGTCGCGTTGACGCGAGGCCAGTACCGCGGTCGGCTCGCTGTGCGAGTCGGCGAGATACGCGATCGGCGCATACGACTCTTCGCCGTCTTCAACCTGGCCTTCCAGCGCGATGTCGCCGCCGGAGAGGCGCGTTTCCATCTCGGCCACTTCTTCGCGCTTGACGTTCAGCTCCTTGGCGAGACCTTCGATCTCGTCCGGCGTGAAAGCGCCCAAGCCTTGCTTATGGCTGCGCAGATTGAAGAACAGCTTGCGCTGCGCCTTGGTTGTGGCGACCTTCACCATGCGCCAGTTGCGCAGGATGTATTCGTGGATCTCGGCCTTGATCCAGTGCATGGCATACGACACGAGACGTACGTTCTGCTCGGGATCGAAGCGCTTCACGGCCTTCATCAGGCCGATATTGCCTTCCTGGATCAGGTCGGCGTGCGGCAGCCCATAGCCCAGATAGTTGCGCGCGATCGAGACGACCAGCCGCAGGTGCGACAGCACGAGGCGGCGTGCAGCCTCGAGGTTGTCGTGCTCGCGGAATTCTGTGGCGAACTGGCGTTCTTCTGCCGGCGTCAGCATCGGAATCCGATTTACGGCCTGGATGTAGGCGTCGATATTGCCCAGTTGACCGGGCAGCAGGGAGGAATGCGAGAGCGCCAGCGCACCTGCCGGAGCGGCCTTAGCCGACGACGGGCTCAGAGTACTCGGAAGGGTCAATGCATGGCTCACGTTTAAAACTCCTTTGGAATCAGGCAAAAGCTTGTTCAGGTAAGGACTCCAGCGTTGGATGTTAGCACTCTCGTTTTCCGAGTGCTAATACTTAGAGCTCATAGGGGCATCCAAGTTCCGTAGTTTCCTATTGAATTTCAAGTTTCAATAGCCATCATACTCGCCTTTAAAGGCCAGCGCCGGTGCCGTAGGAATTACCTAACAAAGTCCATTCATTCTCACTTTCGACCGATTTTTTCAATTTTTGATGTATGTAATTGCGAAATTTTAAGTTTCTTAATAGGATCCACCGACTTCAGATTGTCTTTAGAATACGCAGACTGTTACAGATCGTTCAACTTGCTGAACTCGGGTATCAGATGGACAACAAAAAGAACGTCTTCCGTGGCCTGGCTCTAAAAGCGGCATGCGCGGCTCTGCTGCTCACCCTTTCCGGCGTTGCTGCCGCCGATCAGTTCGGAATCCAGGTCACCGGGGCTGTCGGGGATCGCCATGTCAAAAAGCTGGACCTTGGCTTGGTGTGGGACCCCAATCTCACGTGGTGGCAGATCGGCGACTGGCATTTCGCGCTGATCGGCGAGGCCCACGTGGCCTGGTGGCATACGAACGAAGGCAATGTGCATGAGAACATCGGCGAGATCGGTGTGACGCCTATCATTCGCTTCATTAAAGGATCGGGATCAATCCGGCCTTTCGTCGAGCTGGGCGCGGGCGTGCGCTTGCTGTCGAGCCCGAGAATTTCTTCGACCTTCACGCTGTCCACAGCGTTCCAGTTCGCCGATATGGCGGGCGTGGGCATGCAGTTCGGCGGCCATCAGCAGTATCAGGCGGGCTACCGCTTCCAGCATGTTTCGAATGGCGGTATCAAAGAGCCGAATCCTGGTATAAATTTCCACCAGCTATACCTGCAATATAACTTCTGACGACCGTGGCCGCGTCTGGCTCACCGGTGCAAGGGGCTGAGCAATGGCGGCAAAGACAATCGAGGCGATTCGCGGGCTGGAACGCGAACGCTTCCGCGCGATGGTCGACGGCGACGGTCAATCGCTCGACGCGCTGCTCGCGGAGAACGTGAGCTACGTGCACACGAACGGCAAGCGCGAGACGAAGCGACAGTTCATCGACGGCATTACCGCAGGGCGCCGCCGCTACCGGCAGATCGAAGTGCAGTCGCAAGATGTGCTGGCGGTCGGCCGCGAAACTTGCGTCGTGACCGGCCGCGCGCTGATCGAGATGGAAGCGAATAGCGGCGCACTGCTTTTTCCCATTGCCTACACGGCGATCCACACGCAGGAAGACGGCCAGTGGCGCCTCATCGCATGGCAGGCGACGCGTTGCGCGATTGAGTGAGCGAATGAGTGAGCCTTAGTGCGCGGGCGTTCTCGCGACGTCGGCGATCAACTCGACTTGCCTCTCTATCGCGCTCGGCGCCGGCGCCTCGCCGCGCAGCACGGCGCCGATCCATGCCGCTGTCGTCGCGGCGTCGCGCGCTTCGGGCAACTCGACCTCGGGTGCGTCGGGCGACGAGCGCTCATGCGGCACTCGCGTCTCGCAGACCCCGTCATGCAGCCAGTCGACCTGCACCTGACGCCGGGTGTCGGCCACGGCTTCGCCCTCCGTGCCCCGTGCGAGCAAGGCACCGCCGGCCGCCGCGTCGGGATGGGTGCTGAATAGCTGAGTGAGGCTGTCCCGGTACGGGGGATGCGTGTAGTTCACGAGACGCAGTCCGGCGGGCGCGAACGGCTGGAGAATCTTGACGAGCGTATGCGTCGAGTTGCGCACGCCCATGCGCCGGCGCAGCGCGAGCAGACGCGCGAGCTTTGGCGCCAGCACGTCGATCGGCGCAAATGCGAGACGGCGCTCTGCGAGGCCGTCTTCAATGTCGTCATGCGAGTTCGCGTGCGGTATCCGCAGGTGCGTGAAAATTTCAGCGCTTGTCACGCGGCCGGGATCGTCGGTAATGCCGTGCACGAGAACCGGCACCCCTTCACGCGCGAGCAGCAGCGCAAGCAGCGGCACGAGGTTCGGCTGCTTGCGCGCGCCGTTATAGCTGGGGATCGACACAGGCCGAAACTCGCCGGGCCGCAGATGAACCGGCTCGAACGACGCATGGGCGCCCGCCAGCATCGCCGCGAGTTCGTCGGCGGTTTCGCCTTTCACACGATAAGCGAGCAGCACCGCGCCCAGCTCGAGTTCACCGACGCGGCCGTCGAGCATGGCGGTGTAGAGCGCGCGGGTATCTTCGGCGGTGAGCGCGCGGGCTCCATTCGGCCCGCGGCCGATTTCCTTGATGAAGCGGGCGCAGGGGAACGGGTTGGCGGTGTCGGTGGAGTCGGTCATGGGAGCAATTGACGTGCTGGCGTGCCGCCATCGGGTCGGCCGCCACGGTATTCAAGGGACGTTATCTAATGTGAGTATCGCATCTATAGCCGTCTGGCGAGGCGTGGGCACTGGCGCGCCGCTGTCGCGAACCCGTGCCGGACTGGCGCACGCCACCTTCTACCGCGCGTTACACTCGCTGTTTTATCGCCGCGCTGCGGCTCATATCGAAGAACGGAGAACCGGATGAGTTACGTATTTGCACCGGCACCGGTGGTCGGAGTGCCGGTTGTGGGGTCCAGCGAGCAGTTCCCTGTGCGTCGCATTTATTGCGTCGGCCGCAACTACGAGGCGCATGCCCGCGAGATGGGGCACGATCCCGACCGCGAGCCGCCGTTTTTCTTCGGCAAGCCGGCGGATGCCGTCCTGTATGTCGCGCCGGGCGAGATCGGCGAATTCCCTTTTCCGACGCTATCGAAAAACCTCCACTTCGAGATGGAGCTCGTCGCGGCGATCGGCAAAGGCGGCAAAAATATCTCCGCGGAGAGCGCGCTGGATCACGTCTATGGCTACGCGCTCGGTCTCGACATGACGCGCCGGGACCTGCAGGCCGAGGCGAAGAAGCTGGGTCGTCCGTGGGACACCGCAAAGGGTTTCGATCACTCCGCGCCGCTTGGCCCGATTCATCCCGTGTCGAGCGTGGGCCACATCGGGAAGGGCGCGATCTGGCTGTCCGTGAACGGTGAAGAGAAGCAACGCTCGGACGTGTCGCAGCTCATCTGGTCGGTAGGCGAAACCATTGCCTACCTGTCGACGCTCTTCGAGTTGCAGCCGGGCGATCTGATTTTCACCGGCACGCCGGAAGGCGTCGGCGCGGTGGTGCAGGGCGATCTGATGAAAGGCGGCGTGGACGGGCTGGGCGAGTTCAGCGTGCGCGTCGTCTGAAGTAGTTCTGGGAGGAGACAACCACATGAAGCTCTATAGCTATTTTCGCAGCTCGGCGTCGTATCGGGTGCGGATTGCTCTAAACCTGAAGAACCTGCCGTACGAGTATGTGCCTGTGCATCTCGTGCGAGACGGTGGCGAGCAGTTGAAGCCGGAATACCGCAAGGTCAACGTGGACGGCATCGTGCCCACGTTGATCGACGGCCATGAGGTGATGCCGCAGTCGCTAGCCATCATCGAATATCTCGAGGAAACGCATCCCGAGCCGCCGCTTCTGCCGAAGGCGCCCGCCGACCGTGCATATGTGCGGTCGGTCGCGTTGCAGGTGGCGTGCGAAATTCATCCGCTAAACAATCTGCGGGTGCTGAAGTATCTGAAACACACGCTGCGCGTGGAGAACGACGCGAAAGACGCCTGGTACCGGCACTGGGTGGACACCGGCTTTGCGACGCTGGAGGCTCACCTTGCAGGCGACGCGCGCACCGGCAAGCTTTGTTTCGGCGACGAGCCGACACTCGCCGACGCGTGCCTGATCCCGCAGGTGTTTAACGCGCAGCGCTTCAATGTCGATACGGCAAGGTATCCGACCATACAGCGCATCTATGAGCACGCGATGCAAATCGACGCGTTTGCGCGCGCTGCGCCCGGCGTGCAGCCAGACGCCGAATGAGCCGCACGGCGTTGCCGGTGCAGAAAGGGCACTCCGAGGAGTGCCCTTTTTTTGGCTTGCCGGCGTGGCGCCGGTGGTGGCGCGGCTTCGGCTTACCCGCCTAGCAACGCATCTGAGAACTCTTCAGCGCTGAAAGGCTGCAAGTCCTCGACCTTTTCGCCAACGCCGATGAAGTACACCGGAATTGGTCGCTGCCGCGCGATGGCTGCAAGAATGCCGCCCTTGGCCGTACCGTCGAGCTTGGTGACGATCAGGCCGGTCAAGCCCAGCGCGTCGTCGAAAGCCTTGACCTGCGCAAGCGCGTTCTGCCCGGTATTGGCGTCGATGACGAGCAACACCTCGTGCGGCGCGCCGTCTTGCGCCTTGCCGATCACGCGCTTGACCTTGCGCAATTCCTCCATCAGATGCAACTGCGTAGGCAGACGGCCGGCCGTGTCCGCCATCATCACGTCGATCTTGCGCGCCCGCGCGGCACCGACCGCGTCGAAAATGACGGCCGCCGGATCGCCGCTTTCCTGCGACACCACGGTGACGTTGTTGCGTTGTCCCCAGATCGCCAACTGCTCGCGCGCGGCGGCGCGGAACGTGTCGCCGGCGGCAAGCAACACCGACTGGTTAAAACTCTGCAGATGCTTGGCGAGCTTGCCGATGCTCGTCGTCTTGCCCGCGCCGTTGACGCCCGCGATCATCATGACGAGCGGCTGCGCGCGCCCGAGCATCAGCGAGCTTTCTAGCGGCTTAAGCAACTCGACCAGTAGCGCGCGCAGCGCCGTCTTGACCTGTTGCGGCTCCGTAAGACGCTCGGTGCGAACCTTCTCGCGCAGCGCTTCAAGCAGGAATTCGGTTGCGTCGACGCCCGCGTCGGACATGATCAGCGCGGTTTCCAGCTCTTCGTAAAGCTCCTCGTCGATCTTGGTGCCGACGAAAATGCCGGTGAGACTCGAACTGGTCTTCGACAAACCGGTTTTCAGACGAGTCAGCCACGAGCGTTTCGCGCTCGCATCCTGCAAGGGCGGAGGCACGATTTCGACGGTCTCGAGCGTCGATTCCTCGAAATCCGGCTGGGGCTGCGGTTCCGGCGAGGCGGCGGCCGGCGACATAATGCTAGCCGGCGGGCTGGAAGTGGAAGCCGGCCCGGTGGTTGCCGGGAGAGGAGGCGCGACCGGCGCTTCTACGGCCGGCTCGTCAATCAGCCCCTCCGGCGCGATTTGCGATTCGTCTGGCGCGTTTTCGGACTCTTTCGAACCCTTGAATCGTTTGAAAAAGCTGAACATGATCTGGCATGGTGAGAGCGCGCGCCGATGCGCGCAGCCGGTACAGCACCGGCGAAAGCGGCAGGCAGCGTTGCGATGCGGGATGCAAGGCGCTGGAAGCCGCACATTTTATCAGGCGCGCCGTCGCACGTCGTATAGGCCGAACGGCCAGGCTGGACGCGCCGCGCCCCTGTGGTAACGTTGGCGCTCCGGTCCGCTTGCTTCGACGCAGCGGACGCTTCTATCAACGTAATCGAAACTGCATGCCCCGTTCAGCCACTTCCCGCGCCCATGGCGCTTCGTCCAAAGGCGGCAAGCCGCACGCCATCCGGATTATCGGCGGCGACTGGAAACGCACGCCGCTGCCCGTGCTCGACCTGGACGGCTTGCGCCCCACGCCGGACCGCGTCCGCGAAACGCTGTTCAACTGGCTCGGGCAACGTCTGGATGGTCAGCGCTGCCTCGATCTGTTTGCCGGCAGCGGCGCGCTCGGCTTCGAAGCGGCGTCGCGCGGCGCCGCACGCGTGCTGATGGTCGAGCGTAACGCGAGAGCGGCGACCCAGTTGCGGGCAAACCAGGAACGCCTCGCGGCGCGCATGATCGAAATTGCCGAGGCCGACGGTTTACGCCTTGCGGCGAGCCTGCCTCCCGGTTCGTTCGACGTGGTATTCCTCGACCCGCCGTTTGGCACGGATGTGCTGGACAAAGCGCTCGCGCTGGCCGCTCCGCTCGTGAGCGACGAGGGTTTCCTATATGTGGAAGCTGGCGTGGCGATCGAGCCCGGCGCGAACGAAGCGCTTGCAGGGTGGGAAATCGTGCGGCAAGGCAAGGCGGGCGCTGTCCACTTCCATTTGCTGCAGCGCGAAAATGAGGAATAATGCGCCTTCCATAACAAGCGCCGGACGGTTTGCCGTCACGCGCGCGGCCGGTGCCAAATGCGTCGCGTGGACGCTTTGACGTGCCCATCTGTCTGAAGAGAGGAGAAATCTCATGGTAGTCGCCGTGTACCCGGGCACGTTCGATCCGCTAACGCGCGGTCACGAAGACCTCGTTCGGCGCGCGTCGAGCATCTTCGACACGCTGGTGGTCGGTGTCGCCGACAGCCGCAACAAGAAGCCGTTCTTCACGCTGAAAGAGCGGCTTGATATCGCTCACGAAGTGCTGGGCCATTACCCGAATGTTCAGGTCATGAGCTTCAAAGGGCTGCTGAAGGACTTCGTTCGCAGCAATAACGCGCGAGTGATCGTGCGCGGACTGCGCGCGGTGTCCGACTTCGAGTATGAGTTTCAGATGGCGGGCATGAACCGCTATCTGTTGCCGGACGTCGAAACCATGTTCATGACGCCGTCCGATCAATACCAGTTCATCTCGGGCACGATCGTGCGCGAGATTGCGCAGTTGGGCGGCGACGTGAGCAAGTTCGTTTTCCCGTCGGTCGAAAAATGGCTGAAGGAAAAGGTTGCGGCGTTGGACCAGGATAACGGCGCTCCAGCGGCGCTGCCGTAACCGGCGTAAACTGTCGGATTGACGGATCAAAGCCGGCTGCGGCCGGCGCGAAGTGAGAGAAGTATGGCCTTGATGATTACCGACGAGTGCATCAATTGTGACGTGTGCGAGCCCGAATGCCCGAACGACGCGATTTCGATGGGCCCGGAAATCTACGTGATCGACCCGAAGAAGTGTACGGAGTGCGTCGGTCATTTCGACGAACCGCAATGCATCCAGGTGTGCCCGGTCGAGTGTATTCCGCGCGATCCCGAGTATCTCGAAACACCGGAAGGCTTGATGGCGAAGTACCACGCACTGCAGGCGGCAAAGAGCGCGTAACGTTCTTGCGGTGGGAATGTAAAACGGCGAGGCGCGGGCCTCGCCGTTTTTTTTCGCGCACGTCCAATCAGAATCAGCCGATGTAGGCGCTGAATATGTCGCGCAATGCGTCGAGCAAAAGGCCGCACTCCGCGTCGGTACCGACCGAGATGCGCAAGTGTTGGTCGATTCTCGGCGCGTTGAAGTGGCGCACGAAAATTTCCCTTTCACGAAGCCGAGACACGAGCGTTGTCGCGTCGTACGCCTCGTGACGCGCAAACAGCAGATTGGCTGCGGACGGCACCACGTCGAAGCCTAGCGCCGTTAGCCCCGCCGCCAGTCGCTCGCGGCTTGCAATCACTTTTGCGCACGTGTCGCGAAACCACGCGTCGTCTTCGTAAGCCGCGCGGGCGGCGACTTGCGCGAGGCGGTCGAGCGGATAGGAGTTGAAGCTGTCTTTCACACGATTGAGCGCGTCGATCAGCTCCGCGTTGCCAAAGGCGAAGCCGACGCGCATGCCTGCCAGCGAGCGCGACTTGGACACTGTCTGCACGACGAGCAGATTCGGAAAGCGGTCGATCAGTCCAATCGCCGACTCGGCTCCGAAGTCGACATAGGCTTCGTCGATCACCGTAACGGAGTCGGCGTTTTTCGCTACCAGGCGCTCGATATCGGCGAGCGGCAACGGACGTCCAGTCGGCGCATTCGGGTTCGGAAACAGGATGCCGCCGTTCGCAACGGCGTAGTCGTCGACATTGATGGCGAAATTTTCGTCCAGCGGAATCGTCTGGTAGTCGACGTCGAAAAGCCTCGCGTACGTGGGATAGAAGCTGTACGTGATGTCAGGGAACAGCAAAGGTTTGTCGTGCTTCAGCAAAGCCTGGAAGGTGAGCGCAAGCACTTCATCCGAGCCGTTGCCCGCGAACACCTGATCGGCACGGATGCCGTGGTAGGCGGCAACTGTTTCGCGCAACTTGAGCGCGGTGGGGTCCGGGTAGCGGCGCAGCGACTCGCCTGCATCGGCCAGTTCCTGGCGAATCGCCTCGAGCACGCGGGGCGACGGAGGATAGGGATTTTCGTTGGTGTTCAGCTTGACCGGATGGGCGAGCAGGGGTTGCTCGCCCGGCACATACGGCGTCAGTCGGTGAACGATGTCACTCCAATATCGGCTCAAAGCACTCTCCTATCCTTGCAAGGTGGTCGATCGGGTTAGGGCTTTAGCTACTCGCCGGAGGCGCGCTTTTTTAGCTGCTTTGGCCGGACAAAGCGCTTACTCCTTCCCCACGCCGATGGCCGTTGTAAAGGCTCGATGACGGGCGCCGCCGCGCGCTGGTTCACCTCGATCTGCGCCGCCGCGCGCAACACCAGTCACGAATTGCGATGCAGTTGCATCATCGCTCGTTCAAGCTCGCCTTTGATGATCTGCGGCATGACCGCCAACGCGCGCTCGATGGACGCGTCGATCGCATCCTGCTCTTCACGCCGCGGTGGTTTCAGGACGTAGTTCGCGACGTCGGGCTTGGCGCCCGCACGCGCGCTTTCAGGAATCAGGTCGCGTGGATGCCCGATGCCGATGCGCAGTCGCCAATATTGCTGCGACGACAGGTGCGCCGTGATGTCCTTCAAGCCGTTATGTCCGCCGCTGCCGCCGCCGAGCTTCAGCTTCACGCTGCCGGGCGGCATGTCGAGTTCGTCATGCGCGACCAGGATTTCGTCGGGAAGAATCTTGAAGAATTGCGCGACTGCGACGACAGACTGACCCGAGCGGTTCATATAAGTCTGCGGCTCCAGCAGGTGCACTTCCTCGCCGTGGAGTCGCGCCTTCGCGTAAAAGCCATGGAAGCGCCGCTCGTCGCGCAGCGTCGTGCCCGCTTCGCGCGCCAGTTGATCCACCAGCCAGAAGCCGGCGTTATGGCGCGTCGCAGTGTATTCGGCGCCCGGATTGCCGAGGCCGACGATCAGCTTGATCATGATTGCGTGGGTCCATCTGGCCCGCAAGCGAAACGCGGCCGGGCCGAAATAACCGAAAAAAAACCCGCCGGGGCGAACCTCGGCGGGTCACATCGATCGTCTCATCGAAACGAATCGAGAGGATTACTTGCTCGCTGCGCGAAGCGCGCTTAAGCAGCCGGCGTTTCGCCTTCACCAGCAGCGGCGTCGCTTTCGGACACTGCGCCAGCCGGGATCGTTGCAGCAGCGACCACCGGGTTTTCTGCTTCGAGGTGAGCAACCAGCGATACGCCTGCCGGCAGCGGGATGTCCTTAGCGTGAACCGATTGACCGGCTTCGATCTTGGCCAGGTCGACTTCGATGAATTCAGGCAGTGCCGACGGCAGGCACTCGATTTCCAGTTCATTGACGACGTGCGAGATCACCGCGCTCGCCAGCTTCACTGCCGGGTTGCTTTCCTGGTTCAGGAAGTGCAGCGGCACCTTGGTGTGCAGCTTCTTCGATGCGTCGACACGCTGGAAGTCCACGTGCAGCACGAGCTGACGGAACGGGTGGTATTGCACGTCGCGCAGCAGAACCTGTTGCGACTTGCCACCGACTTCCAGATCGAGGATCGACGAGTGGAAAACTTCTTTCTTCAGCGCGTGCCACAGCGCGTTGTGGTCCAGTTCGACCAATTGCGTTTCAGCACCAGCGCCATATACGATGCCCGGGGTCTTGCCCGAGTTACGCAGGCGGCGGCTCGCACCCGTACCTTGCAAAGAACGCTCGAAAGCGACAACTTTCATTTTGAATCTCCAATGCACTGCCCGCGACCAGGCAGTAAAAACGGGGCCCGCAAGCCGTTATGGCTGAGGCCCCAGAGCTGCGGCATGAACCTTCGTTCGTTCACGCCGATTGTGCAAAAGCGCGCGTGTCGCATGAAGCGATACACCGCGCCTTCGCAAATACTTAACTTTCAGCGAACAGCGACATGACCGAATCGCCGCGGCGGATCCGCGAGAACGTTTCGGCAAGCAGACCGGCGCTGGTCAACGAACGGATCTTCGCGCACGAGCGGGCTTCTTCACCGAGCGGGATCGTGTCCGTGACAACGAGTTCGTCGAGTGCGGATGCGGCGATACGCTCGCCGGCGCCGCCCGACAGAACCGGGTGGGTGGCATAAGCGAAAACCTGTTTCGCGCCACGTTCCTTCAAAACCTGAGCTGCCTTGCAAAGCGTGCCGGCGGTGTCGACCATGTCGTCCATGATCACGCAGGTCCGGCCTTCCACTTCACCGATGATGTTCATCACTTCGGCAACGTTCGCCTTCGGGCGGCGTTTGTCGATGATCGCGAGGTCGCAATTTAACTGCTTCGCCAATGCCCGGGCTCGCACCACGCCGCCGACGTCCGGCGAAACGACCAACAGGTTCTCGTAGTTCTGCTTGCGCAGATCGCCGAGCAGCACGGGCGTAGCGTAGATGTTGTCGACGGGGATGTCGAAGAAGCCTTGAATCTGGTCGGCGTGCAGATCCATCGTGATGATCCGCTCGACGCCTGCGATTTCCAGCATGTTCGCCACGATTTTCGCCGAGATGGCGACGCGCGCCGAACGAGGGCGGCGATCTTGACGTGCATAACCGAAGTAGGGGATGGCTGCAGTGATCCGACCAGCCGATGCACGCTTGAGCGCGTCGACCATGATCATCAGTTCCATCAGGTTGTCATTCGCCGGTGCGCACGTGGACTGCAGAACAAAGACGTCTTTGCCACGCACGTTTTCCTGAATCTCGACCTGGATTTCGCCGTCTGAGAAACGGCTAACCATTGCTTTGCCGAGGGGAATACCGAGGATT
The DNA here is from genome assembly GCF_904848585.1 of Paraburkholderia kirstenboschensis. Taxonomy (GTDB): domain Bacteria; phylum Pseudomonadota; class Gammaproteobacteria; order Burkholderiales; family Burkholderiaceae; genus Paraburkholderia; species Paraburkholderia kirstenboschensis. The sequence continues at coordinate 207,070 of NZ_CAJHCR010000004.1, read as the reverse complement.
TTGACGACTTCCTGTGCAAGCGCGGGATTCGCGTTGCCAGTAAAAACCATCAGGCCGTCATGGCTGCTCATCGTGCACCTGCTTCAGGCTGGGGGCGAGGGGAAATGCGAGAACTATTGGCAGGGGAGAAAGGATTCGAACCTTTGCATGCCGGAATCAAAATCCGGTGCCTTAACCAGCTTGGCGACTCCCCTACACTAACTTTGAGCCCCGCCGAACATGGAGTTTCGTTCGACGATGCAAAACCTATGACGCGAAAGCAAAGAGTGGATGTTGCTCTAGACTGGCGGCCACTGCGCTGTTCCATTCGCCTGGCAGTTTGGCTTGCACCGCTTCTGCTTCAGCTTTGCTACGGAACGCTGCAAAGACACTTGCACCAGATCCAGACATCCGCGCCGGCGCGACGTTTTCAAACCATCGCAGCACTTGCGCTACTTCCGCGTACTTTCCGACGACAACCTGCTGCATGTCATTGCGGCCAAAGCTTTCTGGCCACTCAGTGTTGCAGCTAAGTTCTGCAGGAAAGTCCGTAATTGTGAGGGCTTTTGAATCTCTTGTCAACGCTTTTTCGGAAAAAATCGCTGCAGTCGGAACATGAACCCTCGGCGTCACTACCAGGAAATGACGCGGCGGCAATTGTACAACGTCTAAAGCTTCACCGACACCCTGGGCGAACGCATTTTTTCCGAAAACGAAAAATGGCACGTCGGCACCGAGCTTCAACGCCAGCGCCTGCAATTCCAGCCGCGGCACGTTCAAGTTCCAAAGCCGGTTAAGCGCGAGCAGCGTGGTCGCTGCGTCGGAACTGCCGCCGCCGAGACCCGCGCCCATGGGCAGGCGCTTTTCGATTTCTATATCGACGCCTTCCGGCGAGCCTGTATGCGCTTTCAGAAGCGTGGCGGCGCGCACGGTGAGGTCGTGTTCGGGGGGCACGTCGGCGATTTCGGTGCTACGCGTGATGAGTCCGTCGGCGCGACGCTTGAAGTGCAGCGTGTCGCCCCAGTCGAGTAGCTGGAAGACCGTTTGCAGCGTGTGATAGCCGTCCGGCCGGCGTCCGGTGATGTGCAGAAAGAGGTTGAGTTTCGCTGGCGCGAGGCAATCGCGCAGCGAGTCGGTTGTTTCGATCATATCGAGGCTGCATGCGCCGAGGTGGCGCCGAATAAGCGGCAAGAGCGCGAGGCGCGCGTTTTACTGGTCGAGTACAAGCTTGATGTCGAGCGGCGGCTCCGAGCGCGTCAGATTCACGCGTTTTACGCCAGTGGCCGGCGCTTCGGCGTAGGCAAGATAGTCGATCGTCCAGCCGTCTTGGGTGATTTCCTTGAAGCGTGACGGCTGCTCCGGGTCCTTTTCCGTTTTGGCGCGCGAGGTAGGCGCGGGCGAAGGCTGCAGCCAGTAACGCAATCCTTCGACGGGAAGTGCGAAGCCGAGCGCGTTCTGCATCAGCGTCGAGACGTTGTCGGCGGTGAGCGGTTGGCGGTTCGGCAATTCAAGCGTGGCCGAAGCGGGCGACGATGTGACGATCGCGAGCGTCTGACCAAGCGGATTGCGCAATTGCAAGGTGACCGTGTCGCCCGTTTCCTGCCACGAGAAATTGCCGTAGGCATTGCGCTGCTGGCCGTTCTGATCGTTGTACTGGATCGCGAAACGGCCATGGTAAGCACGGCTCGTTTGCGCGGTCACCGCGGTCGCCGCATTCGACGTGGACGGCCCCTGCGGTTTCACCGAAGCGCAGCCGGCCAATGTGACGACGGCCGCCGCAGCAAGCCCGAGCGCCGCGCGACGCGGCGCCCACGAAAAAGAATTGAAACGGGAAATGCGCATCAAAGATCGTTCACCTGAAGACGTTGCAGCGTTTTGACGAGCGTTTCGTTGTTTGGTTCGAGCTTGCGCGCTTCGCGAAAAGCGGCGCGGGCCTGGTCCTGATCGCCGGCTTTCCACAGCACCTCGCCGAGGTGCGCGCCGATTTCAGCGTTCGGCTGAATGTCGTAGGCCTTGCGCAGCACTTTGATCGCGTCCGACGTATTGCCCATGCGGTACTTGACCCAGCCGACGCTGTCCATGATGAACGCGTCGTTCGGCGCAAGCGACGACGCCTTCTCGACCAGCTTGTCCGCTTCTGCGAGACGCTGATTGCGATCGGCAAGCGAATAGCCGAGCGCGTTGTACGCCTGGGGATTGTCCGGCTGCGTCTGGATAAGCTTGCGCAATTGCGCTTCCATGACGTCGAAGTGGCCGTTCTTTTCGGCGGCCATTGCGTAGTCGTAGGTCAGATCGGGGTCGTCCGGGAATGCCGCCGTGGCTTGTTGCAGGCGTGTTTCAGCTTCCGGGTAGCGCTTCGCGTCGAACAGGATTGCTGCGTCGGTGCGTGCGACCAACGCCTGGTCACGCGGATCGGCCGGCCGCAGATTGGCCAACTGGCGGCGCGCGTCGTCGGGCTTGCCTTGCTTGGCGAGCAGTTGCGCGCGCGTGATCTGCGCGGGCATGTACTGCTGGCTGGACGGCGAAATCTTGTCGAGCCAGTCGGCGGCGGCCGCTTCGTTCTTCTGCTCGAGCGACAGCTGCGCAAGATAGATATACGCTTGCCCCGCGTCCGCGCCAGGTGTCTTCTCGGCTTGCTGCGCGTACTGCGTGAGATAGCTCTGCGCTTCGTTGAAATTCTTTTGCTGGATCTTGATGAGTGCGAGCGCCATGAGCGGCGTGAGGTCGTTCGCATTCGCCTTGTGCATGATCTCGAACTGCTTTTGCGCGTCGTCCAGACGGTCGCTCGCCAGATACATTTGCGCGAGCGCGAGACGCGCGTCATGCGATTTCGGGTTTTGCTGCACGTATTTTTCGAGCGACGCGATTCCTTCCTTGCGCTCCTCCGGGCCCATTTGCGACAGCATGAGCGCGGCCGGCAAATAGTCAGGCTTAAGGGCAAGTGCCTGTTCCAGCGACTTGCGAGCACCCGGCGCGTCATTGGAAACCAGTTGCTGACGTGCGATGGCCAATTGCGCTTCCGGCCTGTTCATATCGTTCTTCAGCATGTCCTGCAACACATGCAGGCCGCCGATGCGATTCGGTCCGCGGGAAAGCAGCAACTGAAGCGCCAGAATGGCGCTGCCGCGATTCTGCGCGGGCACCTTCTCGAGCTCACGCGCGAGCAGCGGCGCTGCGTCATCCGGCTTGCCCGACAGCACGAGCAGCGACGCGTCGAGCTGCGCCGCGCGCTCGGAGTCCGGCGCATACTGCTGCCACAATTGCGCGGCGGCCAACGCGTCCGACGGACTCTGCGCGGCCAACGCGATTTCAGTGGCGCGCTGCGCCATGCGCGGATCATGCGTGTCGCGCGCGAGCGCGAGGTAGGTCTGATAGGCGGGCGCCGGCTGATTGCGCTGCAGCGCGACTTCCGCCGCGAGCACCTGGAATACGATCTGGCTCGTCAGCTGCACGCTCGGCAGCGCTTTCTGTTCTTCCGCCGACGGCGGGCCGAGCGGATCGGACAGCGTGACCGAGGTGTCGTCCGCGTCCGGCGATGGGTCCTGCGCGTGCGCGGGCATCGCGGCGAACGCCCAGAGCGCGAGCGCGGCCACACCCAGCGAGCGCCGGGCGGACACTGCGTGCGGCACGCGGGACGCGCTAGCCGGGCGCTTCGAAAACAGCTTCACGAAGGACAAGTTCATGGAAATCCGTTCAATGTTTCGGACGATTGTAACGCGCTCGCTACAATACGCGCACAACCACTAACGCAAGTTGCAGACCAGTTAGACATGCCAGAGCTGCCAGAAGTTGAGGTTACCCGACGAGGGATCGAGCCGTATGTGTCCGGCCGCAAGGTGGAGCGCGTCGAGGTCCGTACGCCCGCGCTGCGATGGCCGATTCCCGCGGACCTTGCTAAGACCTTGCGCGGGCACATCGTGCGCAACGTCGAGCGGCGCGGCAAGTATCTGCTTTTCGAAATCGACGCGGGCTGGTTCATCGTGCATCTTGGCATGACGGGCACACTGCGTGTATTGCGCCATGTGCCGCATCCTCCGGCCGCGGCGAAGCACGACCACGTCGACTGGATTTTCGACGACTTCATTTTGCGCTTCCGTGATCCGCGACGCTTCGGCGCCATACTGTGGCATCCGCGTGAGGCTGGTGACGTGCTAGAGCATCCGTTGCTTGCGAGTCTTGGCGTCGAACCGTTCTCGCCCGCATTCTCAGGCGCGCTCATGCACCGGCTCACGCGCGGGCGCAAGGTGTCGGTGAAGCAAGCTCTGCTGGCCGGCGAAATCGTGGTCGGCGTGGGAAATATCTATGCGTCCGAGAGTCTCTTTCGCGCAGGTATCCGGCCCACCACTGCGGCAGGCCGTGTCTCGCTAGTACGCTACGGCTTGCTGGCCGACGCTGTACGCGTGACGCTTGCAGCGGCGATCGAGAAAGGCGGCAGCACGCTGCGTGATTTCGTTGGCAGCGATGGCGAAAGCGGATACTTCCAGCTCGATTATTTCGTCTATGACCGCGCGGGCCAGCCCTGCCGCGTGTGCGGCACGCCGATCAGACAGATCGTGCAAGGTCAACGCTCCACTTACTTTTGTCCCACCTGCCAGCGCTAATTTTCAATGCCCTCCCGCTTAACTCCGAGCTCCGGCCAGCGTTCCACACCGTCCGCCGCGCCCGCTGTATCCACTGTGTCCGCGTCTGCGCTGGCGTCCGGGTTTTCCACCCGGCTGATCGCGTGGCAGCGCAAGCATGGGCGCCATGATCTGCCATGGCAGAACACGCGCGATGCGTATCGCATCTGGCTGTCGGAAATCATGCTGCAGCAGACGCAAGTGTCGACGGTGATTCCGTACTATGCGAAGTTTCTGGCGCGCTTTCCGGATGTTGCCGCGCTTGCCGCGGCTCCCGTCGATGACGTAATGGCGCTGTGGGCCGGCCTCGGCTATTACACGCGCGCCCGAAATCTGCATCGCTGCGCGCAGGCGGTCGTCGAGCAGCACGGCGGCGCGTTCCCGGCTTCGGTAGAGGAACTCGCGGAATTGCCCGGCATCGGCCGCTCGACGGCGGCGGCGATCGCGTCGTTTGCGTTCGGCGCCCGCGCGACGATTCTCGACGGCAACGTAAAGCGTGTGCTCGCGCGCGTGTTCGGGGTCGAAGGCTTCCCCGGCGAGAAGAAGGTCGAGAATGCAATGTGGACGCTGGCTGAATCGCTCTTGCCGTCGAATGCATCGGACGACGAAGTCAGCGCATACACACAAGGTTTGATGGACTTCGGCGCCACGTTGTGCGTGCGCGGCAAGCCCGACTGTTTGCGTTGTCCGTTCGCGGCCGACTGCGTCGCTAACGTGACGGGACGTCAGCGCGAACTGCCGGCCGCGCGTCCGAAGAAAGCCGTGCCGACGCGTCGCACGTGGATGCTCGTGCTGCGCGACGGCAATGCGGTGATGCTTGAAAAGCGCCCGCCGTCCGGTATCTGGGGCGGTTTATGGAGCTTGCCCGAAGCCGCCGACGAGGCCGCGCTCGCCACGCGTGCGCGCGAGTTCGGCGGCGACGGCGCGGTGTCGCCGCTCGCGCCGCTCACGCATGTGTTCACGCATTTTAAGCTGGACATCGAGCCGCGGCTTGCAGAGTTCGATCGCGGTGTCGGCGCGCTCGCGGCGCTAGGCGATGCGGACACCGCCTGGGTGTCGCTGAGCGACCTCGACTCTTTCGGCGTGCCCGCGCCCGTACGAAAACTTCTGGAGAGTCTGCAGGGTTCGCTGATCTGAGCGATCACGCGCGGAGTCGCTGCTTACAGCAGTTGATGCTGCTGCATATAGTGATGAACCACGTCGATGCGCGCGCCGGCGTCCAGCATTTCCATGAGTTTCTGGCGCGCTTTTAGCGCGATCGGCAGCACTTCGGCGAGACGGTTCGACACCCACGACGGGTCTTCGAGTCTGAACGGTTCTGCGAACGGCAAGCTTTCCGGATCGCGCTCGCGGATCGTCGCGATGATGCGCTCCAACACCTCTGCACACGCGCCGAACTTGGCGAGTTGCTGGTTGCCTTCCAGCGGCCGGTCTTCGCCGAGCGGCTCGGCCATACCAACCAGCAAGCCACTGCTTTCCACGCGATGCGACAGCAGCCGAAAGCGTCGCGTGCCGCGCGCGCGAATCAGCAGCATGCCGAAGGTCTCAACGTCGCATTCATCGATTTCGGCGAGGCAGCCGATTGATTCGGGCACCGAAGGCTCGTGTTCCCGCGCGACCTCGGCGCCGCTTTTCAACAGACACACGCCGAACGGCGTCTTTTCGCGCAGGCAGTCGCGCGCCATATCGAGGTAGCGCGCTTCAAAGATTTTCAGCGGCAGAATTCCGTCAGGAAACAGAACGGTATGCAGCGGGAACAGCGGCACATCGGCGAGCACAGTAGAAGTAGAGGACATGGCGCAACGCTTCGAGTTAAGGCCGCGCGATGCGGCCGGTTAAGCCACTAACTTCGATGACGCGCCGGCGTCGACCGGTGCGTCGCGGTGCCGCACGATTACATTCGCTGCATTGGCGAGACGCGCGGCGAGCGTCTCCGCAATAAACACAGAGCGATGCTGGCCACCCGTACAACCAATCGCGACTGTCAGATAACTACGATTGTCGTCGCGGAAATGCGGCAGCCATTTGGCGAGAAACTTCTCTATATCGTCGATCATTTCATGGACGACTGGCAGCGCGTCCAGAAAATCGATCACCGGTTTGTCGAGCCCCGTGAGCGGGCGCAATTCATGATCGTAGTACGGGTTGGGCAGCGTGCGTACATCGAACACGAAATCGGCGTCGAGCGGCACGCCGCGTTTGAAGCCGAACGACTCGAACATCAGCACGAGCCCTGCATGCTCCTGCTCAATAAAGCGCTTCACCCACTGGCGCAGCACGTTCGCGCGCAGATTGCTCGTGTCGATCTGATGGCCGAATTCGGCAAGTCCCGCGACGAGCTCACGCTCGCGTTCGATTGCTTCCGCAAGCGACGTGAGCAAGCCGACGTCGGCGTCATGCGCGGTAGAGCCCGACAACGGATGGCGGCGACGCGTCTCCGAGAAGCGCTGAATCAGCGACTGCGTGCTCGCGTTGAGGAACAGCACCCGCACGTCGTGAGCGCGCGACAGGTCACGGATCATCGCAGGCATGTCGTCGAGTGACGCACTCGAGCGGGCGTCGATCGCGACTGCGAGGCGTTCATTTCCGTCTTCGGCGAGATAGGAGGCGAGTTCGGGCAAAAAGCGCGGCGGCAAATTGTCGACGCAGTAATAGCCCGCGTCCTCAAGCGCGTTGAGCGCGACGGATTTGCCGGAGCCGGATATGCCGGTGATGAGGATTATGCGCATGGAGTCGTGAAATCGATCCGTTTCATCATAGCATCTGAGTGCTCTCGCGCGTACTCGCAGCCGGCCACTGGCGGGGGCTGCGAGTGCTCGATGTACGACCCGCTCAGATCAGTTTGCCGGGAAACTGACTATCGGGGTCCTGCATGGCGAGGCGCTGCCGGTCCATGAAGTCACGCAGTGTATCGATGCCGCGCAATTGCAGGATGGTATTGCGCACCGCAGCCTCGACCAGCACCGCGAGGTTGCGGCCTGCGGCCACCTGAATCGTGACCTTGCTGATGGGCAGGCCGAGCACGTCGACGGTTTGGCTCTCCAGCGGCAGCCGCTGGAATTCACCGTCAGGACGGCGTACCAGTTGCACGATCAGCTTGAGCTTCATTTTCCGGCGCACTGCGGTTTCACCGAAAATCGTCTTGATGTCGAGCAGGCCCAGGCCACGCACTTCCAGCAGATTTTGCAGCAGCGGCGGGCACCGTCCTTCGACGAAGTCCGGGCCTAGTCGCACGAAGTCGACGGCGTCGTCAGCGACGAGGCCGTGGCCGCGGCTAATGAGTTCGAGACCGAGTTCGCTTTTGCCGAGACCCGAGTCGCCGGTGAGCAGGACGCCCATGCCGAGAATGTCGAGAAACACGCCATGCAACGTGGCGCGCGGCGCGAGAATGCGCGACATATAGAGGCGCAGGCTGTCGATCACCGCAGCCGCCGACATCGGCGTCGTAAAAAGCGGTGTGGACGAGCGCGTGCAGCGAAGCACCAGTTCCGGCGGCGCGGCGACGCCGCCCGCCACCACGAGGAACGGCGGTTCCAGCGCGATCAGCTCGGCCATGTGGCGCGAGCGGTCTTCGTCGGTCTGGCGTTTGTAGTAGTCGATTTCGGCGTCGCCGAGCACCTGGATCCGGTTCGGGTGGATCAGGTTCAAGTGGCCGACGAGGTCGGCGCTCGACGTGGCATTGGCGACCGATTCCGAAGAAAAGCCGCGTTCCCAGCCTTCATGCCCTGTCAGCCAGCTTAGCTTCAGCGTGGCGGCGTTATCGTCGAAAATGCTCTGGGCGTTGATGCTGGACGTATCCATGAGTCAGTGACTCCAGTGTTGGCCGCTTGCCGGGCAAACCGCTGGCCGCGCTAACGCGGGCCGTGCGCCGAGCCTGACTGTATCCGCACGCGGGCGGTGGGACGTGCGGATAGGCGGCGTGCGGATGACCGCCGCTGCATCAAGGTTGCCACTGAGTGAGCAGGCGATGCAATGATTCGCGGTCTTCTTCCGTATGCAGGCGCTCGCGTGCCTCGCGATCGGACAAAAGTTGCGCGATTTCCGAAAGGATTTCGAGGTGCTGCTGCGTGGCCTGTTCAGGCACGAGCAGGAAGATCAGCAGCGAGACCGGCTGACCGTCTGGCGATTCGAAGGGAATAGGTTCGGCCAGGCGGACAAACGCGGCGAGCGGCTGCTTGAGTCCTTTGATGCGGCCGTGCGGAATCGCGACGCCTTCGCCAAGCCCCGTCGATCCGAGGCGCTCTCGCGCAAACAGATTGTCTGTGACCGTGCTACGGGCGATGCCGTTCTGGTTCTCGAAGATGAGGCCCGCTTGCTCGAACACGCGCTTTTTGCTGGTGACCGATAGTCCGACGACGACGTTCTCGAGGGGAAGAAATTTGGCTAAACGATTCATGTTGACAGGCGAAAACGTGGCCTGGGTTCTCCTCGCTGGGGCGATTGATTGGCGTTCCATTCGTTTGATGCTCACCGCAGCGTGCATTGGAGTCCGAAAGCACAGGACTCCGGCAGACTGCCTGCATGCGACCTAGACCCCGATAGTAACCGGAACATTATAGAACAGGGCGGCGGCGTATGGTGCGGCGCGCCATCAATGCTCAATAGGTTCTTTTTCGGGACGATTCGCGCCGCGCCAGCCTGGCGAGTCTGCCTGTGAAAACCGGCAAGCAACCCGCGATCCCAACGAAAAACCGCCCGAGTGCGGGCGGTTCAGGTGAAGCGAAATGAAGTTACTCTTCTAATTTCGCTTACTGCGGCGGCACGTCTAGTTGCGGCGCCGGTTGATACTTGATCGCATCATGCTGATGGCCTTGCAGGCGATCCTTGTGACGTATCACTTGCCGGTCGAGCTTGTCGATCATGAGATCGATCGCAGCGTAGAGGTCGCTGTCGCAGCTCTCGACAAAAATGTCCTTGCCCTTCAGATGCAGGTTGATTTCAACCTTTTGCCGCTTGTCCTTTTCCTTGTGGTTGTCGACCGAGAGGACCACACTGCCGTCGATGACCTGATCGAAATGTCTTAGCACCCTATCCAGTTTGGTGATCACGTATTCGCGCAACGCAGGCGTTACTTCGAGGTGGTGTCCACTGATCTGCAGATTCATAGTGCTTCTCCAAGCTAATGGCCGCTTGGTCCGCACGATGACGAAGGTCCGGTCGATCTGTCGGCTTGCCAAAGTCGCCCCCCGGTGACTGACTTCTGGCAGGTCGCATCGGCCGGCCTGTCCGCCAACTTGCGGAGCGGCCGGTAAATGCCCGCCACGGAAGGCGACGGGCTACAGAGACTTGCGCAGGTTGACTGCCGGAATCCTGAGTGCTTCGCGATATTTCGCCACGGTGCGCCGTGCGACCACGAAGCCCTGTTCCGCCAGCAGTTCGGCTATGCGGCTGTCTGAAAGAGGCGTTTTTGCGTTTTCCGCTCCTATCAGTTGCTTGATGAGCGCGCGAATGGCCGTGGAAGAGGCCGCGCCGCCCGTGTCTGTCGAAACATGCGATCCGAAGAAGTACTTGAACTCTAGCGTCCCGAACGGGGTGAGCATGTACTTACCGGTTGTCACACGCGAGACAGTCGACTCGTGTAGGCCCAGCGTATCAGCAATTTCCCGCAAAACCAAGGGGCGCATAGCAATTTCGCCGTGCACAAAAAAGCTCTTCTGGCGCTCCACAATTGCTTGCGCGACACGCAGGATTGTTTCGAAACGTTGCTGGATATTCTTGATCAGCCAGCGTGCTTCCTGCAGTTGCTGGCGCAACGAACCGCTGCCCGGATCGCCCCGGTTGTTGCGCAGAATGTTGGCGTAGAGGTGATTGATGCGCAGCTTCGGCACCACTTCGGGATTGAGTTCGGCTTGCCAGCCCTGGGCGGTTTTACGCACCATGATGTCCGGCACCACGTAGTCCGCTTCGGCCTTGCCGTACGCTGCGCCAGGGAACGGTTCGAGCGAGCGGATCAGCATGTGCGCGTCGCGCAGGTCGTCGTCGTTTGCTTTCAGATGCTTGCGCAGACGCGTGAAATCGCGTGCGGCCAGCAGTTCCAGATAATGGGCAACGATCTCGAGCGCGAGCGTTCGCGTGGGCGAGGGCGGCAGCCGCAACAGTTGCAGCTTCAGACACTCAGAGGCGGAGCGTGCGCCTACGCCGGCCGGGTCGAAGCTATGCAGCAGCGCGAGCGCGGCATTCAGTTCGTCGAGGTCGACTTCGAGTTCGTCGGGCAGATCCGCGAGCACTTCGTCGAGCGTGGCGGCAAGGTAGCCGTCGTCGTCTAGCGACTCGATCAGGAAGGTAATCAGCGCCCGGTCACGCTGACCAGCCTGCGTAACGCGCAGTTGCGCCATCAGGTGATCGCGCAGCGAAGTACTCGATTCGTGAATTTGCAGCGGGGGTAGGTCGTCGTCGTCGGAGGCGTTGCCGGAGCGGCCGTAGTCGTCGAGATTCCATTGCGACGCGTCGCCATTGCTGTCGCCCGAGAGGCCGTTGTACTCGTCCACGCCTTGCGGCTCGCCGTTCTCGGCGCGCTCACTGCTGCTGGACGATGACGAGCCGTTGCCGCCCATCTGATCGGGCGGCGCTGACGAACTGGGCGCCTGCGTAATCAGCGAACCGTCGGCCGCCACGCGAAGCGGGCTCGCGATCCAGTCGTCCTCGTTCTCGAGGAGCGGATTCTGCGAGATCGCGGTTGCAACTTCCTGCTGCAGTTCGAGCGTGGACAGCTGAAGCAGCCGGATGGACTGCTGCAGTTGCGGGGTCAACGCAAGATGCTGCGATAGGCGGAGTTGGAGGCTGGCTTTCATGGCAAGTTCAGATTCATTGTAGAGAGTTTGCCACGACCGCGATACCTTGCGAATTCGCAATTACGCCTGCGCCGGTGTCGGCAACGCCGGGCGCGGGCCGCCCGCGACGGGAACGGGCCCGGGCGCTTGCCGCGAAAGAACCGGCAGACGCGCGCGGCGCCGCCGATTCCCGCGTGCACTTACATGCGGAAATGCTCGCCCAGATAGACGCGCCGCACGCTTTCGTTTTCGATGATTTCGCTCGGCGCGCCGGCGGCCAGCACGCTGCCGTCGCTGATGATGTAGGCGTGATCGCAAATACCGAGCGTTTCACGCACGTTGTGGTCGGTGATTAGCACGCCAATATTGCGCTGCTTCAGAAATTTGACGATCTTCTGGATTTCGAGCACCGCAATCGGATCGACGCCCGCGAACGGCTCGTCCAGCAGAATGAAGCTCGGATTGGTGGCGAGCGCCCGCGCGATTTCCACCCGGCGGCGTTCGCCGCCCGACAGCGACAACGCTGGATTGTCGCGCAAATGCGAGATTTGCAGCTCGTCCAGCAAGGCTTCCACGCGGCTCGTGATTGCGTCTTTGGTGAGCCGCTTGCCGTTGTCTTCGTGCTGCAATTCCAGCACCGCGCGAATATTCTGCTCGACGGAAAGCTTGCGGAACACTGAAGCTTCCTGCGGCAGATACGAGAGCCCGAGCGAAGCGCGCTTGTGGATCGGCAACAGGCTGATGGACTTGCCGTCCAGATCGATTTCGCCTGCGTCGAGCGGCACGAGGCCGACGATCATATAAAACGACGTGGTCTTGCCCGCGCCGTTCGGCCCGAGCAGCCCGACCACTTCGCCGCTTTTCACGTCGAGCGAGACGTCTTTGACGACCGTGCGCGAACCGTAACGCTTCTTCAGACTGCGTACGACCAGCGAACTACTGGTGCCGGCCGGCTTGCGATTGGGGAGGGACGCGGAGGTGCTCACTGATTTGGCGCTCCCTGAATCGTGGTGGACGGCGCGAGCGTGGCCGACGCACCGTTCAGCGGCGCCGCGCCGCCGTTGCGCGGCGAAAGCATCGCGCGCACACGGCCGCTCGGATTGCCCGGCCCCGCGACGTCCTTGCCTGCCTTCGCGGTATAGAAGTCCTTTTGCCCGTCGTACGTAATCACGCTGCCGTGCACCTGGTCCATCACCGTGGAAAGACCTTGCAGACGCTTGACGGTGGCATTCGTGGTGAGCGTGGTCAGGTCCTGCTTGCCGTCGTAGTCGATACGAACGGCCGTGCCTTCGATGTATTCATCGAGACCTTCGCGCTTCTGGCGGAAATACGACAGATTGCCGCCGCTCGACGTGCCGGTTGCGTACTGATAGCCCTGCGGGTCTTGCGTCACGTCTACACGGTCGGCCTTGATCACGATCGTGCCTTTGGTCGCGACCACATGGCCGGTGAAGATGTTGACCTGTTTCAGGTCGTCGTAAGTCATGTTGTCCGCTTCGATATTGAGCGGCTTGTCCTTGTCGGCGCGGTCCGCGTGCGCGAGCGGCGCGAAGCCGGCGAGCGGCAACGCGACCATCAGCGCAGCGAGTCCGGCGCGGCACGCGGACAGGGTGCGCGAGCGGCCGGTATCAAAACGGGGGAACGATTCGTTCATGCAGTCACGCCTGGAATGGATTTACCCGGGTTGCTTGGGCGAGCTGCCGCCGGCGTCGGACGCGGCGATCGCGCCTTTCACATTGCCGAAGAGCTGCATCACCCGGGTGACGTTGTTGTAGTTCATGCCGCTGGCAGTCATCACGGACACGCCGCGCTGAAGTTTAACCGGCTTTTCCGTCTCGATCACATCGTCGTTGACCAGCACGCGGAAATGCTCGGAATCGGCTTGCATCTGCGGATCGCCATAGCCCGGCGCGCGCAAGATGCGCGCGTTGCCATACAGGTCGACGATGGACGCGTCGCCGTTGACCTTGCCGGTGTCGCCGGTTGCAGTGACGATCGGCTTGCCCGGCTGGAACGCGCGCATTGCGGGCTTGACCAGATCGCTCAGTTCGTCGTCTTCATAGTGAATCAGCGACTGCGCGGTCAGGCGATATTGCGTGGAGCCCGACTGATCGAGCTCGGAAACCGAAAAGTTGTCGGCGAAGTAGTCGGGCGTGTGCTCCTTGGGACGCACCGCGCCTTCGTTTTGCCGTGGCAACGTGGCTTGCAGAAGCCACCACGTGATGCCCGCGAGAGCGGCCATCGCGACGAGCGGGATCAGCGAAGTCAGGCGAAACTGATTCATCCGACGAGGCCCCGCTGTTCGCCGCTGCAGGCGGCTGCGAGCAGCGCCTCATACTTGTGCTGCGCGCGCAGCAGCGTGTCGCAGACTTCGCGGGCCGCGCCGTGGCCGCCGCGTGCCTCACTGACCCAATGGGCTCGTGCGATCACTTCAGGATGCGAATTAGCCGGCGCCGCCGCAAAGCCGACCTTCAGCATCACGCCGAGATCGACCCAGTCGTCGCCCATGTAGCCGCATTGTTCCGCGCTCATGCCGGTCGCTTCGAGCAAGTCTGCGAACGCCTGCGGCTTGTTCTCGATGCCCTGATACACGTGCGTGATATGCATTTCTTTCGCGCGCGCGGCGACGATGCCCGACTTGCGCCCGGTGATGATCGCCGTTTCAATGCCGGCCTGGCGCAACAGCTTCATGCCGTGGCCGTCCATGGAATTGAAACCCTTCATCGTGTCGCCTTCCGCCGTGAAGAGCAGCCCGCCGTCGGTGAGTACGCCGTCGACGTCGAAAATCATCAGCTTCACGCGGCTTGCGCGTTCGGTAGCGGTAGGGGGCGCGACGGCCATCAGATCACCTTTTTCGAGAACAGGTCGTGCATGTTGAGTGCGCCGATGAGCTTGCCCGCTTCGTCGACGACCAGCATCTGATTGATGCGATGGCGCTCCATCAGTTCCACGGCTTCCACTGCGAGATGATCGGGATCGATGGTGCGCGGGTCGGCGGTCATCACCGAAGCGATCGACAGTGCGCGAAAATCGCCGTCACGCTCCAGCACGCGGCGCAAGTCGCCGTCTGTGAAAATGCCCTTCACGCGGTCTTCGCCATCGACAATCGCCGTCATGCCCATGCGCTTGGCCGTCAACTGGAACAACGCGTCGCGTACGGTCGCTTCGGGCGTGACCTTCGGCACTTGCTCGCCCGTGCGCATCACGTCGCTTACGTAGGTGAGCAGGCGCCGGCCGAGCGCGCCGCCCGGATGCGAGCGCGCGAAGTCGTCGCGACCGAAGCCACGCGCGTCGAGCACGGCGACCGCGAGCGCGTCGCCGAGCGCGAGCGCCGCTGTGGTGCTCGCCGTGGGCGCAAGATTCATCGGACAGGCTTCTTTGGCGACGGCAGAATTCAGATGGACGTCGGCCAGTTTCGCGAGACTCGACGACGGGCGTCCGGTCATTGCGATCAGCTTTGCGCCGATCCGCTTGATGAGCGGCAGGATGGCCACGAGTTCTTCGGTTTCACCGGAATTGGACAGCGCGAGGAATACGTCGTCGGCGGTGACCATGCCGAGGTCGCCATGACTCGCTTCAGCGGGATGCACGAAGAACGCCGGTGTGCCCGTGCTGGCTAACGTGGCCGCGAGCTTGCGGGCCACATGCCCTGATTTGCCGATGCCGGAGACGACCACGCGCCCGCGGCAACCCATGATGAGCTCGACCGCACCGACGAAGGCGCCGTCGAGTTGATCGCGAAGCGCGCGCACGGCGTCCGCTTCGATGTCGAGCACGTCACGAGCGAGCGCGAGCGCCCGGTCGCCATTGATTTTCGCTATCATTCGCGAAGTATAGCAAAGGCGCTTGTTCGCCGCGCCGGGCCTGCTGTGCAAAGCCGCTGCCTTCATCGCCCCCTTTATCGCACCCTATAACGGCCCCTCAACCTTGTCGCACGGCATGTTGCGTGCGCGGTTCCGCTGACGAACGAGGACGCTTCACCCATGCGTTTTTGCCGATGATTTCCCCGCTCGAAATGACGCTTTTCCTGCTGCTGGCCTCGGTCGCGGGCGTGGTGATCTTTCGCTTTCTGAATCTTCCGCCGATGCTCGGCTATCTGAGCGTCGGCATCGTCGTCGGGCCGAATGCGTTGGGCCTCGTTCCCGATTCCGTGGGCGCGCAGAACCTCGCGGAGTTTGGCGTCGTGTTCCTGATGTTTTCGATCGGCCTCGAGTTTTCGCTCGCGAAACTGCGCTCCATGCGCCGCCTCGTATTCGGTCTTGGTCTGTTGCAAGTGCTCGGCACCATCGCGATCTCGGTCACGCTCGGTTTCGTATTCGAGCGTTGGGTGCATATCAAATGGCAGGCGAGTGTTGCGCTCGGCGGCGCGCTGGCGATGTCGTCGACGGCGATCGTCAGCAAGATGCTCGCGGAGCGGCTCGAAATAGAAACCGAGCATGGCCGCAATATCTTCGGTGTGCTGCTGTTCCAGGATCTCGCGGTGGTGCCGCTCCTGATCATCATCTCGGCGCTGGGCGGCGATCCGAAAGACCTCGTCAACTCACTCGGCGTCGCGGCCATCAAGATCGTCGTCGCATTGTCGCTGCTGCTGATCGTCGGACAGCGCTTCATGACGCGCTGGTTCAATGTGGTCGCGCGGCGCCGCTCGCAGGAACTGTTCATTCTCAATCTGCTGCTCGTCACGCTCGGCTCGGCGTTCATCACGGACAAGTTCGGGCTGTCGCTCGCGCTGGGCGCATTCATCGCAGGCATGTTGATCGCGGAAACGCCGTACCGCCATCAGGTCGAAGAAGACATCAAGCCGTTTCGCGACGTGCTGCTCGGGCTCTTCTTCGTCACGACCGGCATGCTGCTAAATCCGCGCGTGATCTGGGAACATCCGCTGATCGTTCTCGGCTTCCTGATCGGCCCGATCCTGCTCAAGGCGGTCATGATCACGGGGCTTTCGCGTCTGTTCGGCGCGTCGCCGGGCGTCGCAATGCGCACGGGCATCGGCCTCGCGCAAGCGGGCGAGTTCGGTTTCGTGCTGCTGAATCTGATTCTCGACAAACATCTCGTCGACGCCACGCTGCTGCAGGCAATTCTCGCGGCGATGCTGCTGTCGATGCTCGCCGCGCCGTTCCTGATCCAGAACGCGGACCGTATCGTGCTGCGGCTTTCTTCGACTGAATGGATGATGCAGTCATTGCAGATGACGCGCATCGCCACGCAGAGCCTGAAGCAAAGCGGCCACGTGATCATCTGCGGCTACGGTCGCTCCGGGCAGAACCTTGCGCGCATGCTCGAACACGAAGGTTTGTCGTATGTCGCGCTGGATCTCGACCCGGACCGTGTGCAGGCGGCAGCCGCCGCGGGCGAGTCGGTCGTGTTCGGCGATGCGGGGCGGCGCGAATCGCTGCTCGCGGCCGGTATTCATCGCGCCGCGGCGATCGCGATTACGTATGCAAACACGCCGTCGGCATTGCGCGTGCTGCACAACATCCACGAACTCGAACCGACGTTGCCGGTGATCGTTCGTACCGTCGACGACGCCGATCTGGAAAAACTGCTGGCCGCCGGCGCGACGGAGGTGATTCCCGAGATCGTGGAGGGTAGCCTGATGCTCGCTTCGCACACGCTCGTCGTGATGGGCATACCGATGCGTCGCGTGGTGCGCCGCGTGGAGGAAATGCGCGACGAACGTTATGCGCTGCTGCGCGGCTATTTCCACGGCGCCGACGACATGGACGACGACGACGGCCACGAACAGGTGCGGCTACAATCGGTCCCGGTCGACCAGAACGCCGACGCGGTTGGCCGCACGCTGGCGGACCTGGGTCTGTACGAACTGGGTGTCGAAGTGACGGCGATTCGCCGTCACGGCATTCGCGGCGTGGAGCCAGATCCGTCCACCAAGCTGCGCGCGAGCGACATTGTCGTGTTGCGCGGCTTGCCCGAGCAGTTGGCGCAGGCCGAGGAGCGACTCTCGAAACACCGCCGCGCGGGCGCTGCCGCGGCGTAGCAATTGCTGCACGGTTCGTGCGGCTGCACCGATTCAGCTTTTCATTGGACCTGTCGAGGTCCATCCGGAGACATCATGTCAAACGCGCTCGCGAGCGCGCCGCTCGATGCGGCCGACTATATCAAGAGTCATATTCGCACCGTGCCCGACTGGCCCCAGGCCGGCGTGCAGTTCCGCGACATCACGCCGCTGCTTCAGGAGCCGAAGTCGCTGCGGGTGCTGATCGACCTGTTCGTGCAGCGTTATATCGACGCGAAGCTCGACTACATTGCCGGGCTCGATGCGCGTGGTTTCATCATCGGGCCAATTCTCGCGTATGAGTTGAATCTGGGTTTCATTCCGATTCGTAAGGAGGGCAAACTGCCCTACAAGCGCGTGTCGCAATCTTATGAACTGGAATACGGCACGGCCACCGTCGAGATTCACGAAGACGCGTGCAAGCCTGGCGACCGCGTGGTGATCATCGACGATCTGATCGCAACCGGCGGCACGATGATGGCCGGCAAGATTCTGCTCGAGCGGCTCGGCGCGACCGTCGTGGAAGGTGCGGCGATTATCGATTTACCGGAACTCGGCGGCTCGAAACTGCTCGCGGGCGGCGGGCTGTCCCTCTATACGGTGACGAGTTTCGACGGTCATTGAGCGCGCCGCAAACTCGCCGCGACGCACTTCACCTTGTGCAATAAAGCAGGTAAGAACGATGCCCAACTTCATGCTGTTCCTTGCCACGTCGATTGCGATCACGATGGCGCCCGGTCCGGACAATCTGCAAGTGCTCGCGCGCGGCATCTCGCAGGGCCGTGCTGCAGGTCTGGTGGCCGCGCTCGGTTTTGCGGCGGGCATCACGTTTCACACGACGCTCGCCGCGCTCGGCGTGGCAGCGTTGCTGCGCTCGTCGCCGTTCGCTTTCCAGGCGATCAAGCTGGCCGGCGCGGCGTATCTCGTCTGGATCGGCGTCAAGGCGCTGCGCAGCCAAGGGCTCGCGACCGCGCACGAACGCGCGCCGCAGCCGTTGATGACCGTGTTCCGCCAAAGCGTGCTCGGCAATCTGCTCAACCCGAAAGTGACGCTGTTCTTTATCGTGTTTCTGCCGCAGTTCGTGCAGCCGCATGGCGCGCAAAGCGTCACCGTGCAAATGCTCGAACTCGGCGCGCTCTTCATGTTGCAGACCGTAGCGGTGTTTTCGCTGTTCGGCGTGTGTGCCGGGATCATCGGCGGGTGGTTGAAGCGCCGGCCGCGTGTGGGCGTGTGGCTCGACCGGCTTGCCGGCGCCACCTTCATTGCGATCGGGATTCGAGTCGCGTTGCGGGATTGATTTGCGATTGATCTGGCTCATCGCCGCTCGCCGCCGACAGTTTGGAGTTTTGAATGAGTTTGCCTTGCCTTATCGCCGCGCGCCGCTTTGACGTTGCTGCGCATCTGCCGTTCTGCATCGACGCCGACCAGGTCGGCTGGATTCGTTCGGACGATGTGCGTTTGCTCGCGCGTTGGCCAGACGTGTTCGATATCGACGATGCGCGCGTCAGCCTCGCGCCGTCGTTCAACACCGTTGACTTGCGCAGTGCGGCGCTGGGCTCCGTGATCGGCGCGCTCGCCGCCGAAGGCCGTATTCCCGGCTGGCGCAACGAGACCTATGCGATCCGCAATGCGTTCGACGCGCCGCCGCTCGCGTACATCGAGCGTGCGGCGTCGCGCTTTTTCGGCACGCTGACCTACGCGGTGCATCTGAACGGCGTCGTAGAATACGCGGACGGTGGCGCGCCGAGATTATGGATCGCGCGCCGCAGCGACACGAAGGCGACCGATCCCGGCATGCTCGACAATGTGGTGGCGGGCGGAATCGGTTGGGGCTTCGGCGTCGAGGCGACCATCGTCAAGGAGTGCTGGGAAGAAGCCGGCATACCGGAAGAGATTGCCGTGCGCGCGGTCGCGGGCCGCACCGCGTATGTGCTGCAATCGCTGCCCGAAGGCACCCAGGCCGAACAGATCTTTATCTACGACCTCGCGCTGCCTGCGGACTTCGCGCCGCGCAATCAGGACGGCGAAGTCGGCGAACACCGGCTTGCGCGCATCGACGAAGTGGCGCGCTGGATCGAGGAAGGCGCAATGACGGTCGACGCGAGTCTTGCCACACTGGATTGCCTGCTGCGCCGCCGCTGGATCGACGAAGAGGCGTGCGCGGGAATCGAAGCGTTGTTCGCACCGCCCGCGCTCGCGTAAGCACGTCACCGCGGGCCTTGCCAAAGCGCCTTGCGCCGCACACCATACAGCAACACCGAACAAACCACGCATTGAAGAAGGGAGTCACCCAGGTCATGTCGACCGATCACAGCTTTATCCTCAAACTGTCGTGCGCCGACCGGCCCGGCATTGTTCACGCCGTGTCGGGCTTTCTGTTCGAGCGTGGCAGCAACATTCTCGATTCCGCGCAGTTCGGCGACAGCCGCACCGGCGAGTTCTTCATGCGCGTGCATTTCCAGCAGGTGGGCGGCGACCCGGGGCTCGAGGCACTGCGCGCGTCGTTCGGGGCGCTCGCCGAGCAGTTCGGCATGAGCTGGGAATTGCACGACGCATCGGTGAAGCCGCGCGTCATCATCATGGTGTCGAAAATTGGACATTGCCTGAACGACCTGCTGTTCCGCTACCGTACCGGTCAGCTGAACATCGAGATCCCGGCGATCATCTCCAACCACAAGGAGTTTTATCAGCTCGCAGCGAGCTATGACATTCCGTTCCATCATTTCCCGCTGCTGGGCGGCACGCCTGAAGCGAAGGCCGCGCAGGAAGCGCGCGTGCTCGAAGTGATCGACGAGCATCAGGCGGATCTCGTCGTGCTCGCGCGCTACATGCAAATTCTGTCGCCGAAGCTGTGCGAGGCGCTTGCCGGCCGCGCAATCAACATTCATCACTCGTTCCTGCCGAGCTTCAAGGGTGCGAAACCCTATTACCAGGCGTTCGATCGTGGCGTCAAGCTGATCGGCGCAACGGCGCACTACGTGACGACCGATCTGGACGAAGGTCCGATCATCGAGCAGGAAGTGGAGCGCGTGGACCACAGCATGACGCCGGAACAGTTGACGGCGATCGGCCGCGACGTCGAATGCGTGACGCTGGCGCGTGCGGTGAAGTGGCACGTCGAGCACCGCGTTGTGCTGAACGGTAGCAAGACGGTGGTGTTTCGTTAGAAGCCGGTGAGGGCTTTCCGCTGCGGCTCGCCGGGCGCTGCGGTGAAGCCTCGCGGCAAGCGGCATGCTTCATTGAAGGGCCGTCGCCTGCCGCTTCGCCTGCCGCTTGGCCCGCTGCGCATAGGTGCGGGTTTATTCGGGCGCGACCTCTGCCTTCGGCCGTGCCGGGGCTCTGCCGGCGTCCCGGGTCACTGGCGCTTCGTGCATCCTCTGCGCGTTCTGCGATGAGCGGCGGCGCGCATTCAGCTTCTTCAGCCAGATCAGCAGCCCCGTCGCGCTCAGCACGGCGACCGCGACGCCAACTGCGCTAATCAGGATCCGCCCGCCGAGTCCGAGAATGCGCCCCGAGTGCAGCGGAAACTGAACCTGCATGAAGACGTCGCCCGCCGTGCCTTTGCCCGGTATCTGCTGACCGAGCAGCTTGCCGGTTGCCGCGTCCCAGTACATCCACGGGTTGCCGAGACCCAGGTCGCCGTGATCGTTGCCCGTCTCGTAGAAACCGACGCCGTACGCGTGCAGGAATTCCGCATAGTAGATTCCGCCCGGAGGCGCCTTCAGGTGCTGCGTTTTGCCGGCTTCTTGCGCGAGTTGCACGACGCGCTCGCGGGTGAGCACGCTGTCGCCGGGCTTCGGCGCGCGAAGAATCTCCGGGTTGTTGATCGGGTCCGGCGTGAGCGTCGAAAACATCGAGACGATGGGGCGCACAACGGGTGACGAGAGGTTCATCGACACCGACGTCACCGCGACGATCATCAGCAGCCCCCAGATCCACACGCCGCCCGAGCGGTGCAAGTCGAACGTGAGCGCATAGCCGCCGCGGCCGAAGCGAAACGCGAACGACTTGCGCCACGTATTGAGGCGCGGAAACGACAGGCACAGCGCAATCGCGCTATCGAACAGCCAGATCATCCCGACAATGCCCATCAACCAGACGCCCACGTCGATGCCGCCGGTGAACGGCAAATGCAGCGTGTAGTGCAGCTTGTAGATGAACGGAATCAGGTTGATCCTCGCCAGCGAAAACGCGCCCCATTGCCGCTGGCCCTGGATCTCGCCGGTGGCGGGATCGACGGCGATCTGATTGAAGTCGAGCTTGTACGGCTCTCGCGTGACGGGATCAGTACGCGGAAGCACCATCATCTGCAGCGTGTGGCCGGGCTCCGCCGCGAGCGGCAGATACGTCACTTGCAAGCGCGGATCGGCGGCTTCGACGCGCCGGGCGAGTTCCAGCCCGGACAACGCAGGCCCGTCGGTACGCGCCTTGAAAAACGACGGATTGAGCGCGGCATCCACTTCGTGATCCCACGCGATGATCGCGCCGGTCAACCCCGCGACGAACAGAAACAGCGCAGTGGCCACGCCGAACCAGCGATGCAGGCGGACGAGCTGGCGCCTCATAGGCAGACCGGCAGGGCGAAGCAGATAGGCGGACGACGGATCACAGCGGAAGCCAATGCGTAAATGGGAATTGTTCTCATCTTATGCGAAGCGTGTTGTAAGCCGCAAGTTCCTTAAAAGTTGCGCGGGGCGGCGGCTGGGATCGCCGCCAGTGCGGCGCTCGCAACGCCAGCCCACGCGCCTCTCCGACGGTCCTGCGGCAAAATGTCGCGCTTGGGACCTTACAATCGGCATAGTTTTTGGGCATTATCCCGTCCCGTACAAATAGTAATGATTCTCATTTGATAGATGAGACAGAGAAACGGGATCGACAATGAAGAAACACAGCGGGGTAGGACGTTCACCAAAGACTCGCAAACTGCACCGGTTGCACTGGGCCGCGTGCCTGGCACTAACGGCAAGTCACGCCGCGCTGGCGCAGCAGGCGCCGTCTCCAGCCGCATCTTCGGAGAGTGGTGAAAACGCGCTGCCGGCCGTCAAGGTCACGGCGGCACAAGACACCGCCCAGCATCTGAAAGAGGACGTCGGCAGCGGCGCGCTCGGCACCCGCTCGCAACTCGATACGCCGTTTTCGACCACCGTCGTCACCAGTGAAGAGTTGCAGGATCGCCAGCCGTCCAAACTCGGCGACGTGTTCGCCACCGACGCCTCCGTATCCGACAACGGCAACGCCTACAACGCGTGGGCCACGTATCTGACCGTGCGCGGCATGCAGCTGGACTGGCAGTCTGGATTCAAGATCGACGGCATGCCGTTCAACAGCTACGGCATTACGATGCCTTACGAGCAACTCGAACAAGTCGAACTGCTCAAAGGCCTCACCGGCTTCATGTACGGATTCGGCGCACCTGGCGGCGTCGTCAACTACGTGACGAAGAAGCCGCCCGTTTCGACGACGCCAATACGCAGCGTCGACATCGGCTACTACACCGACGGTGTATGGACGGAGCACGCTGACCTCGGCGGCCGCGTGGGTCCCGACGGCATGTTCGGCTATCGCCTGAACGCCACGCACGAGGAAGGCAAGACCTATAACGACGGCAACGTGCGGCGCGATACGGTTTCAGTCGCACTCGACGCCCGCATCACGCGCGACCTGAAGGCGACCTTCGGCGCGTTATATCAGGAGCGCCATTCGAGCGGCATTACGGGCGCGATCTCGACGGCGCAATACACAGGTACCAGTCTGCCGCATACGATAAGCGGCGGCACCGGCGACCTTTCCGGTCCCGACCAGCATCTGAATACCAACCTGCAGCTCTATACCGCCGGCCTTCAGTACGACCTCGGCCCGGACTGGACGCTCAACGCAAGCTACAGCTACAGCAAGAGCTCGCGCGACCGCAACGAAAGCACGTACTACCTGCTGAACGGCGCGGGCGACTACACCGACAGCCGTTTCGCCGGCAAGGAAGGACATCAGCTGAGCTTGTGGCAGGTGTCGGCGGAAGGCCGCGTGAAGACGGGGCCGTTGCAGCATCAACTGGTCTTTGGCGCCGCCTATCAGCGTCAGACGAACGACTACGGTGCCAACAGCTTCTTCGGCCAGATCGGCACGGGCAACATCTACCAGCCGAACACCAACACGTTCGGCGGCGCATCCAACTACTACAGCTACCGCGACAGCGATATCACGCAGAAAGCGCTCTTTGCCAGCGATACGATCGAGTTGACGCAGCGCTGGTCAGTGCTCAGCGGCGTGCGTTACACGAACTACGAGCAGCACGGCTACTCGACGACCGGCGCGACCACGTCGACATATAGCCAGAACGGCGTCGTTACGCCGACCGTCGCGCTGATGTTCAAGCTCGCGCCGACCACGACGTTGTACACGAGCTATGTCGAGTCGCTCGAAGCGGGGACCGTCGTCGGCGATACGTATGCGAATCGCGGCGAACTGCTCAAGCCGTTGCGCAGCAAACAATACGAAGTGGGCGTCAAAACCGAGCAGGGACGCTGGAGCGCGACGGCCGCCTTGTTCCGCATCGAGCGCGGCTCGGCGTACGCGAATAGCGCGAACGTCTATACGCAGGACGGCGAGTCGATCTTCCAGGGTGTCGAGATGGGCGGCGATGTGCGTCTTGGCCGCAACTGGAACGTGGGCGGCGACCTGATGTGGATCAACACGAAGTACGAGCGCGGCGCGGCCAATAACGGCAACCGCGTGGCGGGCGCGCCGCAGTTCGTCGTTGCGGGCCATGCGACTTACTCGGTGCCGTATGTGCCGGGGCTGCGCATCGGCGCGGACGCCAAGTTCACGGGCAACACCAACGTGCGTCCGTCGGACAATCTGAATGCACCGGGCTATTTGCTGGTGAATCTGGGCGCGAGCTACGCGACCCGCATCGCCGGCTATGACGTGACGTTTCGCGCGGCGATCGACAATCTGCTTAACCGCCGCTATTGGGAGTACCAATACGCGGATTACGTAACGCCGGGCGATCCTCGCACGTTGTCATTGAACGCGCGCATCGACTTCTGAGTACAAAAAAACGGCACCGCGGTGCCGTTTTCCTTGCGTTCTCTCGCGTGCAACAGATTCAAACCAGCCGAAGATAGATCAGCTCGCGCTTGATATACGCGTAGAAGATTGGCGCCGCAACCACGCCCGGCAGGCCGAACGCGGCTTCCATGACGAGCATCGCCACGAGCAGTTCCCAGGCGCGCGCCTCGATCTGTCCGCCGACGATCCGCGCGTTCAGGAAGTACTCGAGCTTGTGAATCAGGATCAGAAACGCGAGCGACATGACCGCCGCAGGAAAGCTCACCGACAGCGCCACCGCAACGATGATCGTGTTCGAGATCAGATTGCCGATCACCGGCAGCAAGCCGACGATGAACGTGACCAGTACCAGTGTTTTCGAAAGCGGCAACTGGTCGTGGAAGATCGGCAGGAACACCAGCAGGAAAATGCCGGTGAACACCGCGTTGATCGCAGAAATTTTCACCTGCGCGAACACGATGCGGCGGAAGGCGTCGGCGAAACGGGTCACGCGCGTGACGAACGCGGTGGACAGCGGCAGCCGATGCATGTGCTGCTGCGCACTCACCGCGATGATCGCCCCGATGATCATGCCGATCAGAATGTGCGTGAACGCGCGCGCCGCGCTCTTGCCGCTTTGCTGCAGCATGTTGGCGTGCGTCTGCATCAGCTCGGCGGCTTTGGTTTTCATCTGCTCGGTGTCGACCGGCAGCGAACTCGCGATGAATTGCGGGATCCGCCCGCGCGCCTGATCGATCAACTGCATGGCCTGGTCGAGCAGCCTCTGCACACTCGGCACGTCGTTCTCGAAGTGCTCGATGATGCCGAGCGTGAGGCCCGTAAGCGCGCCCACGATCACCGCCGACAGAAACACCACCGCGATCCAGCGCGCCCGTTTGCTGGACATATGGCGCTCGATGCGCGGCGCGATCGTATGCACCAGCTGGAACACCAGCAGCCCGGCGAGTAGCGCGCCGAGCAGCCGGAGTTCGATCACCGCCCACATGCCGAACAGCATCAGCACGTAACTGCCGATCTCGACTGCCGAGAGCTTCGGCAGGCTCATGTTGCTGGTCAGCCTGACCGGGCGTGGACGTAGGTCCTCAACTTGCCCGTCTTCGCGCGCCTCATTCCGCTTGGCCATGGCTTATCCGTCTCCAACCCGTGTTGTGCAGCGTTACTTTTTACTGGCCGCGCGCTTGAGCAGAGGCGCCAGATATCTACCGGTAAAACTTGCTTTAGACTTCGCGATCTGCTCGGGCGTGCCTTGCGCGATGATCTGGCCACCGCCCGCGCCGCCTTCCGGACCCATGTCGATGACCCAGTCGGCAGTTTTGATTACATCGAGATTATGCTCGATGATCACGACGGTATTACCCTGGTCGCGTAACCGATGAATAACTTCGAGCAGCAGCGCAATGTCATGAAAGTGCAACCCGGTCGTGGGTTCGTCGAGAATGTATAGGGTGCGACCCGTGTCGCGCTTGCTCAGTTCCAAAGATAGTTTGACCCGCTGCGCCTCGCCGCCCGACAAAGTGGTGGCGGACTGGCCCAGCCGGATATAGCCGAGGCCGACGTCGAGCAGGGTTTTCAGCTTGCGCGCAACGACCGGCACCGGCTTGAAGAACTCGTACGCATGCTCGACCGTCATGTCGAGCACCTCGCTGATGTTCTTGCCTTTGTACTGCACGTCCAGTGTTTCGCGGTTGTAGCGCTTGCCATGGCAGACGTCGCAGGGCACGTAGACGTCCGGCAAAAAGTGCATCTCGACCTTCAGCACGCCGTCGCCCTGGCATGACTCGCAGCGCCCGCCCTTCACGTTGAACGAGAAACGGCCCGGGTCGTAGCCGCGCTCCTTGGCTGCGGGAACGCCGGCGAACAGTTCGCGGATCGGCGTGAAAAGACCCGTATAAGTGGCCGGATTCGACCGCGGCGTGCGGCCGATCGGCGACTGGTCGACGTTGATGACCTTGTCGAAGTGCTCCAGACCCTCGATCGATTCATACGGCGCCGGCTCCGTGGACGAGCCGTACAGATGATGCGAGACCGCGTGATACAGCGTGTCGTTGATCAGCGTCGACTTGCCCGAGCCCGAAACGCCGGTCACGCATGTGAGCAGACCGACCGGCAGGTCGAGTGTGACGTGCCGCAGATTGTTGCCGTGCGCCTCGACGATGCGCAGATGACGCTCGTCCGGGTCCCTGCGCTCATCCGGATACTCGATGGTGCGCGCGCCGGACATGTACTGCCCCGTCATGGAGGCGGGGTTGGCCTGCACCTGTTTGGGGGTGCCCTCGGCGATCACCATGCCGCCGTGCTCGCCGGCGCCCGGACCCATGTCGACCACGTAATCGGCCATGCGGATCATGTCTTCGTCGTGTTCGACGACGATCACCGAGTTGCCCAGGTCGCGCAGATGCTTGAGCGTGGAGATGAGCCGGTCGTTGTCGCGCTGGTGCAGGCCGATGGACGGCTCGTCGAGCACGTACATCACGCCGGTCAGACCTGAGCCGATCTGCGACGCGAGGCGAATGCGTTGCGCCTCGCCGCCCGACAGCGTTTCGGCACTGCGTTCCAGCGACAGATAATCGAGCCCGACGTTGTTCAGGAACATGAGCCGCGCGACGATTTCTTTCACGACCTTGTCGGCGATCTCGCGCTTCGAGCCTTCGAGCCGCAGCGTCTGGAAATAACCGAGCGCGTCGCGCAACGGCCAGCCGCTGATTTCGTAGATGCCGCGGGCGTCGCCGTCCGTGCCGATCCGCACAAAGCGCGCTTCCCGGCGCAAGCGCGTGCCCGCGCAGGCGGGGCACGGCTGATTGTTCTGATACTTCGCAAGCTCTTCACGCACTGCGGCTGAATCCGTCTCGCGATAACGCCGCTCCAGATTCGGGATGATGCCTTCGAACACATGCTCGCGGACCGACGTGCGGCCGCGCTCGTTGATGTACGAGAACGGAATTTCCTGCTTGCCCGAGCCGAACAGCAGGATCTTGCGGACTTTTTCAGGCAGGTCTTCGACGGCTGTGTCGATGTCGAAGTCGTAAAACGCCGCGAGGCTCTGCAGCATCTGGAAGTAGAACTGGTTGCGCCGGTCCCAGCCCTTTACCGCGCCTGCCGCGAGCGACAGCGACGGATGCGCGACCACCCGCTTCGGATCGAAGAAGGTGATCTGGCCGAGGCCGTCGCATTCCGGACACGCGCCCATCGGATTGTTGAACGAGAAGAGCCGCGGCTCCAGTTCCTGCAGCGAGTACGAGCAGATCGGGCACGCGAACTTGGAACTGAACAGGTGCTGCTTGTCGGTGTCCATTTCGAGCGCGATTGCGCGGCCGTCGGCGAGACGCAGTGCGGTTTCGAACGACTCCGCGAGGCGCTGCTTCATGTCGGGCCGAACCTTGAGGCGGTCGACCACGACGTCGATAGTGTGCTTGTCGTTCTTCTTCAGCTTCGGCAGCGAGTCGACTTCATAGATCTTCGCCGCGCCTTCATTGGCCGTGCCGCCGCCCGAACGCACGCGGAAGCGGACGAAGCCCTGCGCCTGCATTTCCTCGAACAATTCGACATGCTCGCCCTTGCGGTCCGCGACAACCGGCGCGAGGATCATCAGCTTCGTTTCTTCCGGCAGCGCGAGCGCCGCGTCGACCATTTGCGACACGCTTTGCGCTTCAAGCGGGATTTCGTGATTCGGACAGTAAGGCGTGCCGACCCGTGCGAACAATAGCCGCAGGTAGTCGTGAATTTCGGTGACGGTGCCCACCGTGGAGCGCGGATTGTGCGAGGTGGCCTTCTGCTCGATCGAGATCGCCGGGGACAGGCCTTCGATCAGATCGACGTCGGGTTTTTCCATCAACTGCAGGAACTGGCGCGCGTAAGCGGACAGGCTTTCGACGTAGCGCCGCTGTCCTTCCGCATAAAGCGTGTCGAACGCGAGCGACGATTTTCCCGAGCCGGAAAGACCGGTAATTACGACGAGCTTGTGACGTGGTAGGTCGAGATTGACGTTCTTCAGGTTGTGGGTGCGAGCCCCACGAATACGGATTTGTTCCACGGATTTATTCCATGAACTGCGGAAAGAGGAAGAGGCTAAACCTGCTACTATAACGACTTTTCAAGGCCGCCGTTATGGCTGCCTGACGGGCAGAACAGGGCAGAACAGCGCCTCAGGCAAGCTGTAAGAGCGCGGTTCAGCGCTAGCGGGAAAAGGTCTAACTGGGGCCGTTTTCGGCGAGTACAAGGCGCCGCGAACCGCGCCAAGGCTGCAAAAGGCGCGGGAAAGCCGAAGGGTCGGGGGCGCGGCCAGCGCGGAGCGGGAACGCTGCGGGCTGCCTGGTTGGCCCGCGCGACCGTGCCGCATGCCTGCAGGCCCTCCCATGGAAAGCCGTCCGGTCGTGGCGCTCCGGTGCGCCACCCAGCTCATTCAAAGAACGCTTCCGATGTCCAATCCGTCTGCCACCTCTTCACGCATGAGCGCGCCTGAACTGCGCGCGACCGTGTCGCTCGCCGCCATCTTCGCGCTGCGCATGCTCGGGCTCTTCATGATCATGCCGGTGTTCTCGATCTACGCGAAGACCATTCCCGGCGGCGAGAACGTGCTGCTCGTCGGCATCGCGTTGGGCGCGTACGGCGTGACGCAGTCCATGCTCTACATTTTCTACGGCTGGGTTTCCGACAAGATCGGCCGCAAACCGGTCATTGCCACGGGCCTGCTGATCTTCGCGCTCGGCAGCTTTGTCGCGGCGGGGGCGCACGACATGACGTGGATTATCGTCGGCCGCGTGATTCAAGGCATGGGCGCGGTGTCGTCAGCAGTGATCGCATTCATCGCCGACCTGACCGCCGAGGAGCACCGCACGAAGGCGATGGCCATGGTCGGCGGCAGCATCGGCATTTCCTTCGCGGTGGCGATTGTCGGCGCGCCGATCGTTTTTCACTGGGTCGGCATGAGCGGTCTTTTCACGCTGGTGGGCGTCTTCTCGATTCTCGCCGTCGGCGTCGTGCTGTGGGTCGTGCCCGATGCGCCGAAGCCCGTGCACGTGCGGGCGCCGTTCGCCGAAGTGCTTCACAACGTCGAGTTGCTGCGATTGAACTTCGGCGTGCTCGTGCTGCACGCAACGCAGACCGCGTTGTTCCTCGTCGTGCCGCGCATTCTCGAAGCCGGCGGCCTGCCGGTCGCGTCGCACTGGAAGGTGTATTTGCCGGTCATGGGCTTGTCGTTCGTGATGATGGTGCCCGCGATCATCGCCGCTGAAAAGCGCGGCAAGATGAAGATCGTACTGCTCTCCGCGATCGCTCTTATCCTGATCGGACAGTTGTTATTGGGCGTGGCTCCGCATACGATTCTGAGTGTGGCGGCCATCCTTTTTGTGTACTTCCTCGGCTTCAATATTTTGGAGGCGTCGCAGCCTTCGCTGGTGTCGAAACTGGCGCCGGGCAACCGCAAGGGCGCGGCGGCTGGCGTGTACAACACCACGCAGTCCATCGGTCTTGCGTTGGGCGGCATGATCGGCGGCTGGCTGCTCAAAGCTGATGGCCAGAGCGCGGTCTTCTTCACTTGCTCGGGGCTCGTCTTTTGCTGGCTTATAATCGCCGCAAAGATGAAACAGCCGCCGCGCAAAGCGTCATCGTGACACGCGCGGAACACTCGCAGAACATACGCGGCGGACTCGGGCGTGTCCCGGCATCACCCAGAACTCACCCGGCGGCGGGCAGAGGCGCACTTCTCATCTCGGGCCGGCTGGGCGTGAGAGGCGAACTGTGTTGCCGGGCCGCCCGAAATGGAATCAACAGGAGAAACTCATGGCATCCGTGAACAAGGTCATTCTCGTCGGCAATCTCGGAGCCGATCCGGAAGTCCGTTATCTTCCGAGCGGCGACGCAGTGGCGAATATCCGCCTTGCAACGACGGATCGGTACAAGGACAAGGCGTCCGGTGAAATGAAGGAAGCTACCGAATGGCACCGCGTGTCGTTCTTTGGCCGCCTCGCCGAGATCGTCTCCGAATACCTGAAGAAGGGCTCGTCGGTCTACCTCGAAGGGCGCATTCGCACCCGTAAGTGGCAGGCACAGGACGGCACCGACCGTTACTCGACGGAAATCGTCGCCGAGCAGATGCAAATGCTGGGCGGTCGTGGCGGCTCCATGGCCGGCGGCGACGAAGGCGGCTACAGCCGTGGCGAGCCGTCGGAGCGCAGCGGCGGCGGTGGCGGCCGCGCTGTGTCGGGTGGCGCTTCGCGTGGCGGCAGCGGTGGCGGCGCGAGCGGCGGTGGTTCGAGCCGTCCGAGCGCACCGGCCGGCGGCGGCTTTGATGAGATGGATGACGATATTCCGTTCTAACTTCTCGTAGCGCCAGACCATCAAAAAACCCCGCTTCCTCAGCGGGGTTTTTTCTTTTCAGCCGTAGCTACCGCCTCAAATGCTCCAGCGCATCTCGCATCGGCAAGCTGGAAATCATGATCGGCCCGGTGAGCGGCGTGTCCAGATCGACGATTACATAGATCGCCGACGCAATCGACACAGCCCCAAGCGAAATCGTCACGAGCGCCAGCGCATTGCGAGGCGCGATGAGCCCGAAGCTCAGAAATATCACGCAAAGCCAGAACGTCAGCGTCTTGAGGAAGGGCTGCGAAATGGAGCTGTGCGCTTCCTCGATGATCTTCCAGCGCGCATCCACCACGCGGCGAAATTGCGTCAGGCCGTCGTCGAGCGCGTGCTGTTGCAGCGGATCATGCGCGCGCAACTGCCGCAATTGCCGGCCTACCGACGTCAGCATTTCGCCGAGCCGCACATTTTCCAGCCTTTGCGAGTTGTCCGGCGAGCCTAAGTGGGTGGGGTAATCGCCCGTAGGAGCCGGTTCTTTCGGCCACGTCGATGCAATGGCCGCGGCCGTGTAGACGCGCAAGAGATTACGCGCCGGTTCGGTGTCGCTGCCGTAATCCCTCAACGTGGTGTCCAGTTCGATGATGTCTGCGGCATAGGTGCGCAGGTCATTTGACGCCGTGTCGAAGGCGGATTTGGCCGACGCGGTCATCAAACCGAGCACCAGTGCGGCAAACGTCACCAGCATGCCGATCACCAGTTGCACGAGTTGCACGGTCTCGTGTGCCTTGTGTTCCTCGGGGAGGAGCGGGCGCACCCATACGCCGATCCCGGTAGCCGCGAGCAGTAGAACGAAAACCAGCAGAGCCGAGCCTATTTCGGACATAGAAATGCTCCTGTGACACTTGCGTCGACTGCCAACCAGCATTGGTAGGACGCCTGAAACTCGGCAGTCCCGCTATCGCCTGCGTCCGGGCGGCTTGCCGCCGCTTGTAATTTGATGTGACGCAAAAGCGTACGCCATTCACCATAAAGTTTTTAGCGATTCAGCCGTAGTCCCTATCTGTGGCATTCGCTTAAATTTTTGACAAAAACGGTTGCGGACCATGCCAAATGGGCTGGGCGCAGCATGCATGGCCGACGCGTATTTCACTGAACATTCGGTCAGGCGGCCCAAATGGAGACTAGCCCGATGCTGAAAAATCTGTCGATTCGCAGTTGCCTTACCCTGATGATTGCGTTCTTTGCCGCTGCGCTGCTACTGGGCGCCGCGGCCGGACTTCTGTCGCTGCGCGCGAGCAACGCGTCGCTGCAGCAGATGTACACGGTCGATACGCCCGCAGTCGCCGATCTCGAAGGCAGCGCCGGCCAGTTGCTGCGCCTGCGCCTCGCACTCGCCACTTATGCATCGCTCGTCGATCTTAACGATCAGGACGGCGCGAATGCTGTGCTCAAGCGTTTCGATCAGTACCAGAAAGCATCGAATGAGCGGCTTGCCCACTATGTGAGCCGCGCGAGCGCCGAGGCCGAGGAGCAGCGCCTCATCAAGGATATGCAGGATAAGCGCGACACGTTTCTTCGCGAGGGCGTCGAACCGGCGCTAGCCGCCCTCAAGGCGGGCGACCGGACCGCGTTCCAGCAATTGCAGGCGAAAAAGCTGCCGTCTCTGTACAGCGCTTTCGAAAAGGCGATGCTCGCGCTCGAACAGTTGCAGCTCGACCACGCCGCGCAGCGCTATCAGAGCGCACAGGACCTCTTTTACGCGATTTGCGTAACAGTGGCGATCGGCATCGTCATCTCGCTGCTTGGTTCGCTGCTCGGCCGCGCGGTGCTGGTGCGCGCAATCGTGAGTCCGGTCGATGCCACCATCGCCCAGTTTCAGCGGATCGCCAACGGCGACCTGACGGGGCAGATCGTCGTTACGAGCAGCAACGAAATGGGACGCCTCGCCGCCGCTCTGCGCAAGATGCAGGAGTCGTTGATTGCGACGGTGAACTCGGTGCGTCAGGGCACGGAATCAATCGACAGCGGCGTAAGCGAAATCGCCGCGGGCAATACGGATCTGTCGCAACGTACGGAAGAACAGGCGGCGTCGCTGGAAGAAACGGCGGCGAGCATCGAGCAGCTCACGTCGACGGTGAAGCAGACCGCGGACAACGCGAAGCAGGCGAGTTCGCTCGCGCAGGGTGCGTCGACGCTCGCCGCTCAGGGCGGCGAATTGACGGAGCAGGTGGTAGGAACAATGCACGAGATCGTCGACGACTCGCGGCGCATTGCGGATATTGTCGGCGTGATCGAAGGGATCGCGTTTCAGACGAACATCCTCGCGCTGAACGCGGCGGTCGAGGCGGCGCGCGCCGGCGAGCAGGGCCGCGGCTTTGCGGTCGTCGCGAGCGAGGTGCGTTCGCTGGCCCAGCGAAGCGCCGCGGCCGCGAAGGAAATCAAGGCGTTGATCGAAGCGTCGACTACGCGCGTCGAGAACGGCTCACACCTGGTCGAGCGGTCGGGCTCGACGATGACCGAGATCGTTCAGGCAATTTCGCGCGTCAGTTCGATCATGGGCGAGATTGCCGCAGCGGCGACCGAGCAGAGCACCGGTATCGACCAGGTCAATCTGGCCGTCGCGCAAATGGACGAGGTCACGCAGCAGAACGCCGCGCTGGTCGAACAAGCCGCGGCGGCGGCAGGCTCGCTGGAGGAGCAGGCGAGAAGGCTCACATCGGCAGTGGCAGTGTTCCAGACGGAAGGCGGTTCGTCGGCGCGGGCCTTGGCGGGCTCGCGTAACGGTCAGAGCCCTGCGACCAAACGTGCGGCGAGCAGCGCGGACGAGCTGGCCGCTGCTTGATGCATTGGCGGGAGCGTTGCGTTGCATTGCGCTCGCAGCGCGTGGCGCGGCAGTGCACTGCGCCGCACCACGCCGCAAGGCCGGGCAGGGCCGGCGCCGCGCCCTCGCGCATCGCATCGCAACTAACGGGTCTCAGCGCATCGCATCGCATCGCACGGCACCGCCCGAGCCCCGCGCCGGAGCCCTCCTGCATCGCATCGCACCTAGCGCGTCTCAGCGCATCGCAGCGCACCGCCCCGAGCCCCGCGCCCCGCGCCGCGCGCCGCGCCGAGCCCTGAGCCCTCGCGCATCGCATCGCACCTACCTCGTCCCAGCGCATCGCACGGCACCGCTCAGCGCCCCCGCGCCCCGCGCCCAAATCGTTCGCTCTACTGCATGGCCGCGTAGTACTTCGCGAGACTGTCTATCTCCGCCGATGTCATCTGCCGGGTGACATTGCGCATCTGCTCGTTGATGTCGTTGCGGCGTGCACCTGAAGCGAACGCCCGCATCTGCGCCGCAAGATAAATCGACGATTGGCCGCCGAGCCACGGCGCCGAACCCTTGCGATCAAGCTGCCCGTGACATGCCGCACATGGCGCGATATTGCGTTGCGGATCGCCCTGCATCGCGAGCCGCACGGCGTTCGCATCGGGCGTGCTGCCGGTGGGCGCAACTTCCGCCGCCGGACCGCGTGGCAGCGACGCGTAGTAAGCCGCGAGATCGTGCAGGTCCTGATCGCTGCGAGCGGCGACGATCGGCTGCATCACTGCGTTTTGCCGCAGGCCTTGTTGATAATCGCGCAACTCCTTGTAGACGACGTCCGCATATTGACCGGCCAGCGCGGGAGCGGTGACCTGAACTGTGCCGAGCACGCCGTGACACATCGAGCAATTCTGCGTGGCGATGGTCGCGCCGCGGCCGATCGAATCCGCGTCGGCTCGCACGCGCCGCAGCGGCGGCAAGATAACCACGTTGCTCGGCGCCGGCCCTGCAATATTGTTTCCGCTGTACCAGCTCGACGGCGCGCCCGCGGCGCTGCAAATCGTCGCCCATAAACCGCGGCCCGCGAATGCGCTATTCGCCGAAGGCAGCCAGATGAAACCTATCAGCATGGACACGATGGCAAGCGCCAGCGTGCCGGCGACGCTTACCGTGAACCACGGATTACGCAAGCTGAAGACGCGTTCCTGATTCATCGCTGTGCTCCAACAGCCACCGCCGGCACGGAAGTCTGCGGCAGCTTGAGCAACTGGACGATGGGCACACTGTAATTGACGACGGTCAGGCCGATCATCAATGCGACCCACAAGCCGAAGCTATTGAGCGCGGCGGGCACGCGTTCGACCGGATGCACCGCGCTCGCGAAACGGAAGCCTTGTTGCGGAACCGCCGGCCCGAACTGCGACTTCGCGAGAATGTAGATGAAGAGCGCGCCCGATACGGCGAGAATCACTCCGCCGACCGCCGACATGCTGACCCAGAACGCCTGCGATTCGAGGCCCGGCATCTTGTAGTCGTAGTAAGCCATGCGACGCGGTGCGCCGAGCAGGCCGACGTAATGCCACGGCAGCGTGACCACCAGCATGCCGATGAACCACAGCCACAGTTGCGTGCGCACCAGCTTCATCGACACAATCGCGCGGCCGGTGAGTTGCGGCCACAGTTCATAGGCGATTGCAAAATACATGATCACAATCGCGCCGGCGAAGATCAGATGGAAGTGCCCGGTCACCCACTGCGTGTTGTGCACGGTGGTATTCAACTGATAGCTCATGTTGATCAGACCGCCGGCGCCGCCGAGCCCCAGCATCACGAACGAAAACGCAACGACGAGCATCATCGGGTTCTGCCAGGGCAATGCGGTGAGCCAGCCGAATGCACCCTTGCCGCCGCGCAGCCTGCCGGCAATTTCCACCGACGCGCAAATCGTGAACACGGTCAGCAACGTGGGCACGGACACCATCCCTGTAAATACTGCGTGCAGGAACTTGAAGCCAGAGCCGATCTGCGGATCGGCAAACAGATGGTGGATGCCGATCGGCATAGCGAAAACGAGGAACAGGATGAACGACACGCGCGCCATCGAATCGCTATAGAGCCGCCCGCCGATGGCCCGCGGCACTAGCGTGTAGTACGCGATATACGCGGGAATCAGCCAGAAGTAGACGATGGCATGCAGCGTCCACGAGAACAATACGCGTGACAGGCCGGCGTCGATCGTATTCGTGAGACCGAATGCGACCGGCAGGATCTGAAGCAGGATTTCGAGCGCCGCGCCCACGGCGGTCCATGCCCACAGATATGCGCCGGCTACATTGGCGAACATCGCGAGCGGCACTGGCTTGCCAGGGTTCGCGCGCCGCCATATCGCGAGGTTCACATGCATCAGCGCGACCCAGATCCACGAGCCGACCACCACTAGCACCACGCCCAGGTAATAGAACGGGCTGCCGATCATCGGCGGATAGAACGTATAGAGCACCGAGGCCTTGCCGAGCGCGACGGGCACCATCGCCATCACCGCGCCGACCGCCAGCATGATGAACGCGGCCCATGCCCACTTCAGACCCGCGAGGCGCTGCGCGAGCGCAAGCTCGACGATTGCGTAGCCAAAGCCCATCGACACCAAAGTCGGCAGCACGTAAGCCATCACTGTGCCGTGGGCGGTTACTGAGCGGTAGTACAGCTCGGGGTCGCCGATCCACGGCGCGAGTGGGCTGCGCACAAGCATCTGCCACGCGCCGAGAAACAGCGCGACGATAAACGCGATGAAGGCGAGCCAGAAATGCGCGAGAACGAGTCGCTTAGCGTGAAACACAGCTCAGCCTCCGTGATTGTCGGGCCTGCTCGAGGAAGGCGGCTTTGTCGATCACTTTCACATGCGCCCACATGGCCTGATGGCCGAAGCCGCAGAACTCGTGACAGGGCATGGTGTGATCGGCGGGCGCGTCGAAGCGCGTGTTCAACGTGGCCACGTAGCCGGGCACGACCATCGTGTTGATATTGGTGCCGGTGACGAGCAGGCCATGCACGACGTCCGCGCTGGTGGTTCGGATCGTGATCGGAGTGTCGGCGGGCACGAGCAGGCATTGCGGCGTGAACGAGTACTGCTGCGCGATGAAACGCACGACCACGGAGCCGTCCGGCTCGACCGCGCTGCCCAGATTGTCTTCGACGAATTCGCCCGAGAGTTGCAGGCGAGACGGGTCGATGGTTTCGACGCGCGATGGCGGCATCATCGCCCAATGGAGCCCCGAGTACACGATCACGGCCAGCATCAGCACGATCAGCGCGCCGGCGAAAATCGCCCAGCGCCGTTCGGCGCGTAGCGCGACGGTGTGGCCGCTGCCGGGTTGGTGTTGGGATTCGGTGGACATGATCAGTGCACGACGCCGCGCGGCAGAAACACGAGGAAGTAGAAGCCGAACCAGATCGCCATGACGATCAGCGTGGCCACGCCTGCGACGGCGATCGCACCATGCGGACCCGCGACGACCACGCGTTCTACTTCGTCGTCGGTGGGAGGGAGCGCGGCGCGCGTATCGTTCGCTTCCATCTAGGGCTTCTCCAGTTGCCGATGCGGCGCCTAATGCAGCGGCGCGTTGCGCAGCTCGTTGACATCACGGGCGGTGACCGGCGTCCCATGATTGCCCCACGCTGTGCGGATATAGGTAATGACGGCGGCCGCGTCGGTGTCGTTGAGTTCCTGCGCGAAAGGCGGCATGCCGTAGGGCTCCGGATTACGCTTCGTGCCAGGCGGGAAGCCGCCGTTCAGCACGATGCGGATGGGGTTAACCGCGGAGTCCATTTCGATCGACTGGTTGCCCGCGAGCGGCGGATAGTGCTGCAACTGTCCTTCGCCTTTTGCGCCATGACACAGCGCGCACTTGTCGGCGTAGATCTTTTCACCGAGCGCGAACACGTTGGTGCTGGTCGGCGCTGTCGGCCCGGACTTGCGGCCGCGATTGTCCGGCAACGTTTTCAGATACACGGCCATTGCCTTGACGTCTTCGTCGGTCATGTATTGAAGGCTGTGATAAGTGACTTCGGCCATTGGGCCGTACACTGCGCCGCGATCGGAGATGCCCGCTTGCAACAGGTCGACGATGTCCTTGATGCTCCAGTCGCCGAGGCCGCCGTCCTTGTCGGAAGTCAGCGACGGTGCGTACCAGTTCTGCACCGGGATCAGCCCGCCGGCAAACTGCTCGCTTTGCGACGAGCCGCCGAGCATGTTGATCTTCGTGTGGCACATCGTGCAGTGCCCGAGCCCTTCGACGAGATACGCGCCGCGATTCCATTCGACGGAGCGGGTCGGATCGGGCTTGAATTCGCCTTCGCGGAAATAGAGCGTGCGCCAGCCATACAGCAATTTGCGCTGATTGAATGGGAAGCGCAGCGTGTGCTTGCGATTCGACTCGCGCACCGGCTCGATCGATTTTAGATAAGCGAAGATCGCGTTGGAGTCCTCGCGCGTGACCTTCGTGTACTGCGCAATCGGCATGGCGGGATAGAGCAGCTTGCCCTCGGGCGTGATGCCGGTGCGCATCATCCGGAAGAACGCGTCCTCGCTCCATGTGCCGATGCCGTACTGCGCGTCTGGCGTGATGTTCGGCGAATAGAGCGTGCCGAACGGCGTTTCCATTGCGAGGCCGCCGGCGAACAGCCTGCCGCGCGGTGCGGTGTGGCAGGCTACGCAATCGCCCGCGCGCGCAAGGTATTCGCCGCGCTTGACGATGTCCGT
The DNA here is from genome assembly GCF_904848585.1 of Paraburkholderia kirstenboschensis. GTDB lineage: Bacteria > Pseudomonadota > Gammaproteobacteria > Burkholderiales > Burkholderiaceae > Paraburkholderia > Paraburkholderia kirstenboschensis. Next base: position 168,750 of record NZ_CAJHCR010000004.1, on the reverse strand, counting down.
GCGGTTGTCGGCGGATGTATTGGCCTTGGCTTCTTTCGCGCTGTCGGCGGCGCGTGCTTCGGTGACGAGCGAGGGCAATGGCGCGCTGCCGGCCACAAGCGCTGCGGCGGCGACCAGAGGCAAGAGCGAGCGGTGCAGCTTACGTGAGAGCACACGCAGCGGACCAAGTGTCGTTTTCATTGCGGTTGGCTCCCGCATGCGAGAGGCAAGCGCTCCGCGGACGCCGGCACGGGCCGCGGGTCGGCTGGACGCGGTTGCCGCGCAAGCCAGGTCGAAACAGCGGTGATGTCCTTGTCGGTCAGCTTCACGGCGATCGAGCGCATGCAATCCGGCGCGAGTGCGTGACGCGTGCCGGAGCGCCAGGTTCCCATCTGCCCGGCTATATAGCTCGCATGCAAACCGAGCAGGCCGGGAATGCCAGGTTGCTGGCCCGTCATGCGTGCTCCGTGACATGCGATGCATGCGGGAATCTTGCGCGCGGGGTCGCCCTGCATGACGAGTCGCTGCCCTGCGGCGAGCACGGCGGGCGCGACATTCGACTGATCGGCATTCGGATAGGGCGGCTGCAAATCGGCGAAGTACTGGCTGATCTTGCGCAGATAGTCGTCGGGGAGAAACGCGACCAGATAGCCCATCGGCGGATAGGTGCGGCCGCCATCGCGAAACGCGCTTAGTTGATTGAACAGGTACTCCGCCGGTTTGCCGGCGATGCGCGGGAAGTAATCGTTGTTGAGGCCCTGGCCTTGCACGCCGTGACAGGAGGTGCAAGCGCGCACGCGTTCGTCCATGGCCGAAGGCATTGCGCCGGGCGCGCCGGCAGCCGCGAGCGCCGCGTCGCTCAACAAGACGTAAAGCACAAACAGAAGCGCAAATCCCATAGCTCTACGATGCACGTCGGGCCTCGCTCGGGAACGTTCTTTTGTCGATCTGCTTCGCCCGCATTGATGGCTGGATTTCGCTTCCAGCCTGGTTCGCCATGCCTGGCGGGTCTACCTTTTTTCTCTATCGCGACAGCGCAAACGGCAAATGGAAGCGCACTTATTGTGGATAGCGAAACGTTGGTTCGCCACTGCGATGCAATTGCTGGTCAGACGCGGTGACACACGTGATTGCGCCGAAGGACGGCAGCTTTCGCGTTGCCGGATTGACGCTTTGATTGTCCGACTGCGTATGGCAGGTTGCAGCAATCCATTCGGAGCGTCAATGGCGAAACAATAAGGCTGGCTGACTTCGTCTCTGATCATCATAGGCGGCGTTCAGAGCGCTTTCAACACTTCTATTCGAATCGCATGCAAATGGACCTTAGCGCACGAATGTGATCGTCTGATGTACTCAACTGAAGAGCCTCATCAACGCGGTGCGCGCATTGGTCACGCGTTCGCTCTCGCCGATCCGCCCGGGCAGTAAATGAAACTCGACGGCGGGCAATGCCGGTAGGCCAATGCCCGGCGGGCATGCGACCACACCTGCTCCAATCGACGACTCGTTCAGACACGAGATGCCGAGTCCCGCCTTCAACGCGAGCTGCAACCCGGCCACGCCCGAGGCGGAATGCGATACGACATAAGGCACCTTGTTTTCGTCGAGGAGCTTTACGACAAAGCGCTGCAACTGACAACTCGACGGCAACAGCACCAGGTGGTACGGCGCGACCGGTCGCGGGCTCGCATCCGATGCGCTTGCCCACAGTAATTTCTCACGCCGCACGACGGTGCTCTGCCCGGCGCTGCGCCCGCCGGACGCGCGAGCGCTGCCTGTGACGAGCCGCAAGGAAAGGCCGATATCGAACGAGGCATCGTCGCCGGCGTTGCTGTCGATCACGGCGCTCGGCAACACGGTGACATGCAGCTTCAGACGCGGGTGCTGCTCGGAAAACGTCTTGAGGATGCGGGCGATGTCGTGCGGGCGGTAGTAGTCCGTAATCGCGATGCGCAGTTCGCCGTCGAGCGAGCGGCCTTGCAGATCTTCGAACGCCGCTTCGCTCATCGCGATGATGCGTCGCGCATGCTCCAGCAGGCGGCTGCCCGCGGGCGTCGCGCTCACGCCCTGCTTGCTGCGCACGAAGAGCGGCTGGCCTGCACGCTCCTCGAGTTTCTTCAACTGCTCGCTCACCGACGATTGCGACAGGAACACGCGCTCCGCACCGGCCGAAACGCTGCCCGATTCGGCGACGGCGACGAAGGTCCGCAGTTGCGTGAGGTCGAACCCGCGCTGGCTCATGTTTCGTTATATCCGATGGATTGCATCTGTATTTCCGGCTTTTCCGATAGAAGACCTCGCCGTAGCATACCTCCGAATTCATTGCGGAGGAAACATGGCAGACGGATTATCGGTAAGCGTCCGGATAGCGGGCGGACGGGCGGCGAGCCACAGGTGGAAGGTATTGGGCGTGGGCTTTGCAGCCAACGCGAGTTTTTCCGCAGCGTTCTCGGGTATTCCGACCACGGCGGTTTACTTGCGCTCGGGTTATCACCTCGACAACGAGGGGCTCGGGCTCGTGCTGGGCATGCTCGGCTTGGGCATCGCGGTGAGCGAATTGCCATGGGGACTCTTGACGGACCGGTGGGGAGACCGTCGCGTGCTGCTGCTGGGGCTGCTTTCGACAGCCGCGGCGCTGGCCGGCCTGGCGTTGTTCGCGGCACCGTCCGGATCGCATGTGCCTCGCCTGACGACGCTTGCGCTCGGCCTGTTGCTCGTCGGCCTGCTCGGTGGCAGCGTCAACGGTTCGAGCGGTCGCGCGGTAATGGCGTGGTTCCGCGAGGGCGAGCGCGGACTGGCCATGAGCATTCGCCAGACGGCTGTCCCGGCGGGTGGAGGACTCGGCGCGCTGTTGCTGCCGGCGCTTGCAACGAGATTCGGTTTCGTGAGTGTTTATGCAGTGTTGGCGCTGGGTTGCGCGATAACCGCGGGATTCGCATGGCGCTGGCTGCATGAGCCGACGTATGTTGACAACGGGGGTGTGCGCGGGGGGCATGTCGGCGGAGGGTGTGGGGCGAATGGTGCAAACGGCATAAGCGGCACACATGCCAGGAGCCGCTCGCCGCTGAGTGATGTCAGCATCTGGCGCGTAGCGCTCGGTGCGGGCGCCCTCTGCGTGCCGCAACTGGCGGTGATCACCTTCGGAACCGTGTTCCTGCACGACTTTGGGCGCGCCGGCGTGCTGACCATCAGCATCGCCATGGCCGCGGTGCAGGCGGGCGCCGCCATCGCCCGTGTCTGGAGCGGCCGGTGGACGGATCAGCGCGGCAATCGCCGGGCATACATGCGCGGCTGCAGTCTGCTGACGGCGGTGCTGTTCGCGGCGCTTGCGCTCATGAGCGGCGTGGCGGGCATGCAGCACACTGCAACAACAGTGATGACGACGATTCTCGCGCCGATGATGGTGCTCGGCGGCGTGAGCGCGTCTGCCTGGCACGGCGTCGCCTTCACCGAACTCGCGACGCTCGCCGGCACGAACCGCGCCGGCACTGCGCTGGCGATCGGCAATACCTGCGTTTTCATCACGCTTTTTCTGACGCCGCTCGCGATTCCGCCGCTGCTATCGCTCGGATCATGGCCGATGGTGTGGGCGGTAGCGAGTTCCTGCGCGTTGATTGCGTTGCCGGTTTTTCCGCGCGCACTGCGCGGTGACAGCGCGCGCGTGCCGCGCGCCTGCGACGCCGCTTGACGATTGCCCGCGTGCGCGATGCAGTCTTTGCGCGACCTTTATCCGGATGCCGCGCGAGCCACGGTTAATGCGGATGTGATTTTGCAAGCGAACCTGGCCGCGCGGATTTTCTCAAATTATTCATTTTGAGTAATTCGGGCTTTTGTTGTCCGTGCACCGTGATTGACGGTTGGTTTCAACACTGGATTAGGAACACTCCGATTTTCGTTATGCGCGTCGCGGTGATTTTATGGTCGCGTCGACGCGCTAACGTTGAAAACGATTGCGCGTCGACGCAAGCGTGGAGCGTGTCGATTTGTTCTGCGTATGTGACGACTATTCCTACAACAAACGAGAGCAATCTAGTGAACCTGAACCTCCGAATCATTCTCGCGGATGATCATCCATTCGTTCTGCTTGGCGTTAGAGCTATGCTCGAAACTCGAGCCGGTGTCGCCATCGTCGGCCAGGCCGTCAGCCCGACGTCGTTGATCAAACTGCTGAGGCGCACACCATGTGACGTGCTGGTCACCGACCTGTCGATGCCTGAGCCCGGCGCCGCCGTGGAAGACGAACTGCACCTGATCCGGCAGATCCACGCTGAGTGGCCGCGGCTGCGCATCGTCGTCATGTCGACGACGACCAATTCTGCGTTGCTTCGCGTCCTCGCATCCGAGGGCGCCGTAAGCTTGCTCAGCAAAGCCGAATCCATGCACGAGTTGTGGCGCGCGATCGACCGGCATGAAAGCAGCCGGCCATACATCGGCAACTCTATCGCCACACTTCTCGCAACGCCGCACGAAGCCGGGTGCGAACGGCCGCTTGCGCTCCCTCTGTCGGGAATGCAGAAGACGGTCGTCAGGATGTTCGTCGATGGTCGGTCTATTGCGGAAATTGCCGCCACTCTCGGATGCCATCGCCGCACCGTTACTCGGCAAAAGCGTGAAGCAATGGTAAAACTTGGCGTTACTAATGATCCTGGTTTATTCTCGTGCGTTCGAGCCGGTGAAATTCTTAAATTTGAATCGCATATCTAAGTAATTAATCGACCGCGTTATTGAAGTTGTTTCGGAGCGATCTTATGTTTAACGCCGCCAGAATGTCTGATGATGGGGCAGGGCCGGTTGCGCGGGAGACGGTGACACGGAGTCAGGATATGGAGGAGAGATAGACGATGGGCGACACCGCTGAAATAAGCACGCCGGTCCGGGCGATCATCGCGGACGATCATCCGCTCGTCTTGTTGGCGATCGAGAACTTGATGGGCGGTTACCAGAACATGCAGGTGGTCGGCCGCGCGGCCGATGCGACCGACCTCTTTGCTGAGGTCGACCGTACCGGTTGTGACCTCGTGCTCATGGACCTCTACATGCCAGGCGGCGCAGATGGCAGTGGGATTGACGCGGTGCGGCAGTTCAGACGCCGCTACCCCGACGTGGCCCTTGTCGTACTCACCATGGAGACCGAGGCAACAGCGCTGCAAAGCGTGATCGCGCTCGGCGTTCACGCGCTTATCAGCAAGCGTGACCGCATCGACCTGATTCATGTGGCCATCATCACGGCGCTCGCGGGCGAATGCTATCTCGGGCCGGCGGTGCGAGCGGTCATTGCGGACGCGACGGCGATGCAACGGCTCGACTTTGTCCGTTCTGTGTTGTCGCGGCGCGAGCTCGAAGTGTTCACCCAGTACGCGTCCGGCTTCGGCGTCACTGAAATCGCCGTGCGGCTGGGGCGCAGCGTGAAGACAATCAGCGCACAGAAGTGCACTGCCATGCGCAAGCTGTCGTTGCACAGCGACGCTGAGCTATTTCGCTTCGCGGTTGAGCACGGCGTGGTATCCGAGGTGCGTGTCGAAGGGCGCTGAAGAACAACCCGAGGTCGCGCCGGGCCGGCGTGACAAACATAAAATGTGTTGGCGTTGTCCGGGGAAGTACGTTGTGTACTGGGCATGCCAATCGATAAGACAACAAAAATATGACAGACAAGATCCGCGTCATCGTGGCGGACGACCACGACTGCGTTCGCGCCGGCGTGAGGAGGTTGTTGCACGCCACGCCGCATATTGAAATTGCTGGTGAGGCCTGCAACACGCATGACCTTGCCGAACTGCTCGACGTCTGCGAATGCGATATCGTCATCTCGGACATTGGTATGCCAGGGCTGGACGGAGCGAGCAACGCCGTTCCTTTCCTGCGCCGGGTATTGAGAGGGCATGCGCATCCCGCTGTCGTTGTGCTCACCATGATTTGTCATGCGCATATGATGTCGGGCCTGCTGCATCTTGGCGTCAGCGCAATAGTCGATAAGCGCGACACAACGGCCGCATTGATCGACGCGATCCAGGCAGCATTGACAGGAGGCGTGTACTTATCGGAGCAGGTGCGCCTTGCAATGGAAACGACTGACACTCCGCCGCAGCTGCGTGCCAGCGTTTTGAGTGCGCGCGAATGGGAGATCTTCCAGCTCTACGTGCAAGGTGTAGCAGTACACGAAATCGCGAAACGGCTGCAGCGCAGCGGCAAGACCATTAGCACTCAAAAACGTACCGCAATGCGCAAGCTAGGTCTCGAAACGGAGTCGGATCTTATCGACTACGCACGGCAGATCGGATTGATCTAGCACGGTCGGCGACGCCGCGCTTATATACCGGCAACTCACGGTCCCGAAATTAGGACTCTTCTGATTGGTCGGGAGACCTTGCCACTCCATAGTTCTGAATTAGCTTCGGCTTTTGCTGACGTTGGTCTCATCAAAGCAGTTATTTCTTGAGGCCGCGCCGCTCAAAGCTGGGAAATTCAAGCGGATGTTCGCGGAAATTGCGTGGCGCGTGCGCTTCGCATAGCGACAGGGAGGCGGCATGGCCGTGCTAGGTAAGCGGTTGTTGGTCGAGAGCGTGGGTACGGCATGGCTTGTGTTCATCGGCTGCGGCAGCATCGTATTGAATACCGGCGCCGTTCAGCAGGGCTACGGCGTGCTAGAGGTATCACTCGCGTTCGGTCTCGCGCTCGCCACCGCGAGCTACTGGTTTGGCGAGACGTCGGGCGCCCACTTCAATCCCGCTGTCACGGTAGGTTTCACCGCCGCGCAACGGTTCCCGGTCAAAGACCTGCTGCCCTATATTGCCGCTCAGATTCTTGGCGCGGTCGCTGCCGCAGCGCTTCTTGTTTATGTGGCGAGCGGCCGCCCGGGCTTCGAAATCGGCGCGAGCGAATTCGCGGCCAATGGCTTTGGCGATCATTCCCCTTCCGACTACCAATTGCATTCCGCATTGGCTATTGAGTTGGTGCTGTCGTTTGCATTTGTCATGGCAAGCCTTCTCGTAGCCGCGCGATACAAGACGGAGCCGGGCGGACCGATGGTCGTCGGCGGATGCCTCGCGCTCGTCTACCTCGTGTCGATTCCGGTCACTAACGGCTCGGTCAATCCAGCACGCTCCACCGCGCAAGCGCTTTTCGTGGGGGACTGGGCGCTAGACCAATTGTGGCTCTTCTGGGCGGCGCCAATGTCTGGCGGCGTCATCGCCGGTTTCGTGTTCTCGTTGCTCGGTGGCAGGTCCGACCAGTCCGCCGCCGCGCTTGCGGAAGGCCAGAGCGAAGCTGCGTGAGCTGTGCCGTGCCGCTCTTCTCTTTCTTTGCCACATGGTTCCAACGCGCTACGGTAGCGCGCGTGCTGCGGCGCTTGTCGATATGGGTGCTGGCGGGGCTATCCCTCTTTGTCGCGACTCAAGTGGCGGCTATCGGGCAGCCGTTCGTGGAATCTGGCTCCGGTCGCGTCGTTGGTGCCTTTCCGCAGAAGCTGACCGTCGGCGTACTCGCGGATAGCTGGTTGCCGTTCGACTCGCTGCAAAACGGGCAACTCACAGGCCTGAGCGTCGACTATTTGCGCGCACTGGTCGGGCCGAGTGTTGTGATCGAGGCGAAGGCATATCCCGACATGCCGCAGCTTCTCGCCGCCGCATGCGCGGGCAACGTCGATCTGTTGATGAGTCTCGCACGCACGCCGGAGCGCGAACGTTGTGTCAGTTTCACCGCGCCGTATTTTCGTGCGTCAACCTCAACGGTCGTTCGCAGGGACGGCGACATGTACGAAGGTCCCACGCGCCTTGCGGCGGCGTCCATTGCCATAGAGAAAGGCTTTGCGCTCGAGCGCTCGTTGCGCGAGCGCTTCCCGCGCGCCCGGATCAGCGTTTTCACATCTACGCACGCGGCGCTCGCTGCCGTCGCCCATGGCGACGCGGACGCCTATATGGGTTTCACTCCGGTCGTCGAATATGCGCTCGCAACGGAAGAGTTCCGCAACCTGCGCGTCGCATTTGAGGAAAGCACTCGCTCCGCTGAACTGCGCTTTGGCCTGCCGCGCAGTCAGGTTGCCTTGCGCGACCGGCTGGATCGCGCGTTAGCCTCGATCAACCAGGCCGACGACACGGCAATTCGTGTTCGCTGGCTCTCCGGCAATTTCGATGCAAAGCCGGAGCCCACCACATCCCGTCTCGAACTGACGCAGCAGGAACAAGCCTGGCTACGTTCGCTTCCGCCGTTGCAGGTGGGCTTCGACAGCCACTGGCCGCCTTTCAGCTATGTCGACGCTTCCGGGCGTCCGGCCGGCGTGACCGCCGACTATCTTGCCTACCTGAGCCGCACGCTTGGTCTCGTGTTCAACCGCGCGCGGCAGCCCGACTGGCCGTCCGCGATCGACGCGTTCCAGCGCGGTGAACTCGCGATTCTCACCACGGGCTCGAGTAACGACCCACGCCTTCTGAAGGCACGCCACACCCGTGCGTACGAGAGCTATCCGTTGGTAATGGTGGGTCGCGACGACGAGCCGGCCGCCCGTTCGCTCAACGATTTCGCCGCGCGGCGCATTGTGGTGTCCTCGCACGTTGTCGGGGTCGACCCGCTCACATTCGAGCGTATTCCGAAAGATCATCTGGCCATTGCGTCAAGCCTTGACGAGGCGCTGCGCATGGTTGCTTCCGGCGAAGCAGACGTCGTTGTGGAAAACGTGGCCGCCGTCGACATCGTGCTCAAGCGGCAATACGCAGGCGTGCTGAAGGTAGTCGGCACCGTGGGCAAATCCGACGCACTCGATTTCGCCGTACGTCCGGACCTGAGTCCGCTCGCCGACCTGATCGACCGCGCGTTGCTAGCAATGCCGCCAGCGGAAAAGCAGCGCATCCGGCAAAAATGGGTGACCGGCGACACGCCGGCGGGCGGTACGTGGAGCGTTTCCGCAGTGCGCCTGTTACCTGTGCTGATCGGCATCGCCGTCGTGCTGCTCGTTACCCTGCGCGCCTATCTCCTTTTGCAACGCGAAGTCAGGCGCCGCAAGGAGACCGAGCGCGAGCTGGCGCTGCAGTTGAATTTCCAGGAAACCATGATGAAGATGGTTCCCTATCCGCTCGTTGCCCAGGATCTGCAGGGCCGCTACATCGCAGTGAACGGCGCCTACGAGCGAGCGTGCGGGCTAAGCCGCGAGGCGGTTATCGGACGCAGCACGATGGAGGTCCAGACATGGGGCGAGGCCAACAGCCGGGTGCTCGCCGATATGACCCGCGACCTGCTGCAAGGCGGGGACATGGCCCAGGTCGAGCTGCAGTTCGAGTCCAGCGCCGGAGATCTGCGGCACGGTCTCTTCTGGACGAGCATCTGCCGCGGCAACGACGGCGAGCCGGTCTGCGTACTCGGCACCATGGTCGATATCACCAACATACGCCGCGCGGAAATGCGCGCGCGCGACACGGAGCGGCGGCTCTTCGACGTCACGCGTTCCTTGCCGGCAGTCGTGTTCCAGTTGCGCCGCACGTCAGGCGGTGCTTATTCGTTCCCTTACATCGGTGGGGACACCAAACTTCTGCTTGGACGCGGCAACGGGGTGGCGGGCAGCCGCGATCGTGTGGACTTCGACCGTATCCACGAGCAAGACCGTTCGTTCGTGATTGCCGAGCTCGAGCGCTCGGCTCGTCTTGAAACGCCGGTGCTGATCGAATTCCGCATGCGCTGCGATGCGGAGGTCAAGTGGGCGCGAGCGGAACTGGTGCCGCGTCGCGAGGCTGACGCAAGCGTCGTTTGGAGCGGCTACTGGGTCGACGCGAGCATCGAACACGCGCGCGCCGAGGAGCTGGCCCGCGCGCGCGATGCGGCTGAAGCAGCGTCGCGTGCGAAAGACGACTTCTTCGCAATGATGAGCCACGAAATCCGCACGCCTATGAACGGTGTACTCGGGCTGGTCGAAGTGCTCGAGCGCACGCCGCTCAACGCGGACCAGGGCGAGATGCTCGGCATGATCCACGAGTCGGCGGGCGCGCTACTGCAGATTCTCGACGACTTACTCGATTACTCGAAAATCGACGCGGGACGGTTGACCATCGAAGCAGAGCCCATCGACCTGCGCGAACTGGTCGACAACGCCGTGGGCTTGCTCGCGGGCAGAGCGCACGAGAAGGGCCTGAAAGTGAGGGTGAATATTGCGTCGGACGTAGCGGCCACGCTACGAGGCGACAGCGTGAGATTGCGTCAGATCCTGTTCAATCTGCTCGGCAACGCAATCAAGTTCACTCCCGAAGGTCAGGTGGACGTGAGCGTGGCGGTGCTCGCGCAAACGGGCGACCTTCAGACAATCGAGATGGTCGTCGAGGACACCGGTATCGGCATAGCGGCGGACGTGCAGGCAAAACTGTTCGAGCCGTTCGTGCAGGCGGAGTCGTCCACCACGCGCCGCTTCGGCGGCACGGGCCTTGGCCTGACCATCTGCCGCAAGCTGATCGAACTGATGAACGGTTCGCTCACGCTAGACAGCGAACTCAACCGCGGCACGCGCATGACGGTGCGGCTCAGCATGCCCGTCGAGACACAGCGTTACTCGGTGAGCGGCTTGCGCGGCAAGCGCTGTCTCGTGGCGACCAACGACGCGCGAGTCGGTCAGGCTCTCGTCGACTTCGGAAAGGCATTGGGACTGGATCTGCGCCGGGTTCCAGCCGACTTTGCGCAGTTGCGTTGCCGCGTCGCTCTAAGCAGCGTGGATCTGCTGTTCGTGAGCGAGGACGTGGTGCTGCCTGCCAACGTCAGATGCAAACTGCGCGTGATATCCCTCACGGAAAAGCCAAAGCCCACGGGCTACCGCATTCTTGATGACAACGTTCGCCTGAGCATCAACCCGATATCGTGGCGCGGGCTCGGTGCGGCGTGCGCTGCCGCCATGACGGGCCTTCAGTCGGTGCCGGCGCCGTCGGTTGGCGTGCCGCGCATGCATGAAGGCATCACCGCGCCGCCGGACCGCGAGCGGGCGATCGCGAGCGGACGCCTGATTCTCGTCGCTGAAGATCATCCGGTGAATCAGGAACTCATTCGCCATCAACTGGCGCTGCTCGGTTTCGCGTGCGACGTCGCGAACGACGGTGCCGAAGCGCTCGCCGCGCTCGAACACACCAGTTACGGATGTCTGATTACGGACTGTCATATGCCCAACGTATCGGGCTATGAACTGACGCGGCGCATCCGGGAGCGTGAGCGCGAGCAGGGTGGCTCGCACCGTCTGCCGATTCTGGGCATCACCGCCAACACGGCGCCCGAAGACCTGAGCCTCTGCCGCGAGGCGGGCATGGACGACAATCTCGTCAAGCCGACGCGCCTCGCTACGTTGCGTGAATATCTGAGCCGCTGGTTCGGCACTGACAGTGCCTGGCAGGCGGCACCCGCCGATAACGCTGATATCGAGGAGGCGACAGACTCGTCGGCAGCGGGCGGCTCGGCCTTCGTTCCGGTCGACCTCAATCAAATGACGCAATTGTGGGGCAGCGAATCGACGGTCAAGGCGTTGCTCGATTCGTTTGTTTCTTCCGTGCGCGAAGACATTCAGTCACTGTCGCCGTTGCTGGAGGACGCGGACACCGTGCGCGTGCGCGAGTGGCTTCACCGGGTCGCGGGCGCGGCGAGCGTGCTGCAATACCCGCCGCTCATCAGCGCGCTCGACGAATATCGCCGCGATATCTCGAGCGCACCTGAGCGCGTGCGTAATGACGGACTCGCGCTGATCGACAAGTGCAATGCCATGCTTGACGGCATCGAGCACCAGGCGGCATTGCTGGCCTGAGCGCGCCGCCATTCGGGGGACCCACCGGCAAGACAGTATTGCCGGCAACCACACTGCAATCAACGGGCGAAAAAAAACGCGGCCGAAGCCGCGTTAAAGATTTGGAGACATCCCTCGATGAAGGAGTCACTTCTCGCGAGGCCAAAGCATACTCGGGTTAACGCAGATGATTCAGTGCAGAATCTGCAAATAATTGTTCGGAAAATCGTTACAAGCGAATCAACGGCGCGGTTTGGACCGCAGACCGACGCGCCCTTCGCTACAGGCGTCATTCGAAGATTTGCACTAGTATGTGATGGCTTCGCGCGTGACCGAGGTGTCGGCGCGGCGGCGCATCTAGTCGGAGAAGACCATGATTACGCTAAAAAAACTCAACCTGATTGTGGCGTTGTGGGCCGTAACGGCGGGTGTCGCGTTCGCGGACACCGTCGCGTTGAAAGCGGCTTTGGAGCCTTCCAGCGAAGTGCCGCCTCGTGTAAGTCACGGGCATGGCACGCTGAACGCAACGTTCGACACGTCGACGAAATCCCTGCAATGGACCGTGAGCTACGAGGGCCTCAGCGGCCCCGTGACTGCCGCGCATTTTCACGGGCCGGCGCCGGTCGGACAAAATGCCAAGGTACAGGTGCCGATCGACAAAAGCGCGCTCGCAAGTCCAATGAAAGGGTCTGCTGCTCTCACCGAACAGCAGGTAACCGATCTGATGGCGGGCCAGTGGTACTTCAACATTCACACCGCGCAAAACCCCACGGGTGAGATTCGTGGGCAAGTCATGCCCGCGAACTAGGCAAGAAGATCCCTCAAGCGGCGCCTCGCCAACGCGTTGCCGCGATCTTTAGCAAGATTAGAAGCCGCCGTCCACCGGCGTGGCGGCCAACGCACGTACCATGATGGGACATTTTCCAAGGAGGATGTCCCAATGAGTTGGCAAAGCGCACTCGCGTGCTGGTTTTTGCGCAGGCAGTTTCGCCCTCAAACCCTGAAGCCGCATATCGATGTCGAGAAAGCGCGCGCATTGACGGCGAAGCGAGCCTGGTCGCCCGATGTGCCGCGTGGCTGGCGTCTGCGAGAACTGGACGGCGCGGACGGCAAACCCCTGCGCGGCGAATGGATCGAGCGCTCGGGTGAACCGGCAACCGGCGCGCGACCCACGGTGCTGTATTGCCACGGCGGCGGCTATTACTTCTGCTCGCCGCGCAGCCATCGCTCGATTGTCTTCGGTCTCGCAACGCGCGCGAACGCGCCGGTCTTTTCGCTCGACTACCGCCTCGCGCCTGAACATCGCTTTCCGGCCGCACTCGACGATGCAACTGCTGCTTATCGTCACTTGATCGCTGAAGGCACGAAGCCCGAATCGGTCGTGATCGCCGGCGATTCAGCCGGCGGCGGTCTTGCACTCGCTACTTTGGTCGCGCTGCGCGACGCGGGCGATCCGCTGCCCGCAGGCGCCGTGCTGTTCTCGCCGTGGACCGACCTGGCAGCAACGGGCGCCAGCATTGTCGACAACGACGGCGCCGATCCAATGTTTAGCGGCCCCGCAATCGCCAAAGCAGCAAAAGTCTATCTAGGCGATATGCCGGCCACGCATCCGTATGCGTCGCCGTTTTATGCGGACCTGCGCGGCTTGCCGCCGCTTTTCATGATGGCGGGCAGCACCGAGGTTCTGCTCGACGATTCGCGGCGCGTGGCGGCGAACGCGCGCGCGGCAGGCGTCGATTGTGAACTGGAGGTGTGGGAGAAGATGCCGCATGTGTGGCCGATCTTCGCGCCGTTCATCCCCGAGGCGAACCGTGCGCTCGATCGCGCCGCCGCCTTCGTCGGGCGCGTGACGAGCCGCGCGGCCAATGCCGCTCAGGTATCCAGAGCGACGTCGATAGTCTGATAGGCGGCCTTTACCGTCTGCTCGCCGTACTGCCGCTCGAGCCGCCGCACGGTGAAATGGCCGTGCGCGACCTGCTGGAAGTGGTCGATAAACACGGTGTTGACCATCGCGCCGAGCACGGCGCCGATCGCCGGAATGGACTTCGCGGCGATCTGTTCGCTCACCTGCACCGAGAAGCGCGCGGCGATCGAATGCAGCAGGCGCAGCAAGGCAGCCGAGCCGTGTGCGGTGAATCCCTTCGTCGCCATTTCCGACGACGCTTTCGACACCGCCTGCGCCAGCGCGCCGCGCATGATGAAGTAGCCGAAGTCGGCGTCGTCGTCTGCGGCCGATGTGCCGCCCATGCCCAGCACTGTCAGACATTGGAGTTGGGTGTCGACCGCCGTCAGATCCTCGCCCTCGCTGCGGGCAATATCGCAGATCGAGCGGAACATGAGCGTGGTGGTCACGGGCAACTCGACGGGCAGCGCAAAGAGGCCGAATGCGCCGCCGGCTGCGCCGGTCGTGGCCACCGCGAACTTGTGCAGCAGGTTGCTCGGCTTCTCCGGCGCAAGCAAGGGCGACGCGCTGTCGCGCCGGCCAAGCGTGCGCAGCGCAATGGACAGACATTTGCGCAACGCCAGCTCGGTCGCGTCCGTGACCTTTTCATTTGCGAACGCCGGCATACGCGAAATCAATTTCTCCAGCGGCGCGCCGACGATGCTCGCCAGTTTCATTGCCAGCGCGGGACTTTCCAATTCGTGTTTCGCGCGCCGCAGCGCTCTGAGGTCCTCTTCGGACAGCGATTGTGTTGCGAGCGAACTCGGCTCCATGTGCCTCCCTAGCGTCGTTTAATGTGCGTTTTCAGCGGATTCTGCGCGCCGTCTGGCGCGCCCGAACGTCCTGCTTAGAGCGCGAACGCATGGTATGATTCCCAATCATTTGACGAGTCAACTGTTGCTCTATCAAAAATGGCTGTCCACACCGCGGCCCACCATTCGAGTGGGCAAGTCTTACCGTTCCGGGAATCGCTTCTGGCGATGCTCGGCATCTCGTTTGTCACCATGCTGGTCGCGCTCGACCAAACGGTGGTCGGCACCGCGCTGCCTACTATCGTCGCCGAACTCAAGGGTTTCGAGCTTTACGCGTGGGTGGCGACGTCGTATCTGCTCACTTCGGTGATCACCGTGCCGATTTTCGGGCGCCTCGGCGACTATTACGGACGCAAGCCGTTCGTGATCGCGTCGATTGTCGTGTTCACCGGCGCGTCCGTGTTGTGCGGCGTCGCGAACAACATGCTGTTTCTCGTGCTCGCGCGCGGCTTGCAGGGCATCGGCGGCGGCATGCTGGTCGGCACCGCGTTTGCCTGTATTGCCGATCTTTTTCCGGACTCCGTCGTGCGTCTGCGCTGGCAGGTGTTGATGAGTTCGGCATTCGGCATCGCCAATGCTGTCGGTCCATCGCTCGGTGGCTTTCTGACGCAGTACTACGGCTGGCGCTCGGTCTTTTACGTGAATCTGCCGGTCGGCTTGCTGTCTCTGTTCTTCGTCTGGCGCTTTCTGCCGCATCTGCGACATGTGGAGCACGAAGGCAAGATGCGGCTCGACTGGCCCGGCGCCGCGCTGATCGCGGTTGCGCTCGGCTCGCTGCAACTGTTCGTCGAATTGGTGCCGAAGCATGGGCTCACATTGAGCGCGTGCGCGTTGCTCGTGCTGAGCGTCGTCTCGGCGTATGCGTTGTGGCAATGGGAGAAACGCTGCCCTACGGCAATCCTTCCCGTCGACATGTTCCGCAATCCAAGTCTCGCAGCGCTCTTTACACTGGCGGTGCTCGGCGGCTTCACGATGTTCTCGCTGCTCTTTTACGCGCCGCTGCTGTTCCAGGGCGGCTTTGGCATGTCGCCGAAGGAAGCGGGCCTCGTCATCACGCCACTCGTCGTGTTCATTACGATCGGCAGTATTGCCAACGGACGCGTCATTTCGCGCGTGCGCAATCCGAACCTGATGCTGTACGTCGGCTTCGCGCTGCTCGCGCTCGCGTGTCTGGGCGTGGTCGTCGCAACGCGCTCCATGCCGCAGTGGCTACTCATGTCGTTCATGGTGCTCGGTGGACTCGGCCTCGGTTTCGTTATGCCGAACCTGACGATCTTCGCGCAGCAGACGGCCGGTCGCGAGCATCTCGGCATCGCAACGGCGCTGCTGCAATCGCTGCGGATGATTGGCGGCATGATCGGCACGGCGCTCACCGGAACGCTGGTCAGCCATATGTACGCGAGCGGCGTGCGCAGTGCGCTTGACAACGAGCGCGCATCGCAATGGTTCACGGACCTGGGCGATCCGCAGATTCTGATCAACCACGAAGCACAAGCACGCGTGCTCAGCGAGCTCGCACAAGCTGGACATAACGGCGCCGTGCTTCTGGAAAGCGCGCGCGAAACGCTCGTAGCCGCGATTCATTTAGGTCTGGCCATGGCGGCAATCATCGCCGTGGTGTCGGTATGGCAAAGCCGCCGTGTTCCGCCGATCAAGCTTCAGCGTAAGCTCGAACCGGTTATTCACGCCGACTGATTCTAGATTTTGAGTTTTACTGAACCATCATGGAAGAACAGGACCGCATAGCCGTCATGCAGCAATTCGGCCGCACTTACCGTGCGTTCATGTCGGCGTTCGAGGCGCAAGTCGGCCACCCGCTGCCGCGCTGGCGCATCATGCTCGCGCTGCATGAGCAGGCGGGCGAATCGTCGCAGAAGCGGCTTGTCGAACGCTTGCGGGTCGATCCCGGCGCATTGACCCGCCAGTTGAAAGCGCTCGAAGGATTGGGCTGGATAGCGCGCAGCATGGACTCGCGCGATAACCGCGTGACCAATGTACGCCTGACCGAAGCGGGCTTGTCCGCAACCGAAGCGAGCCTGCCGCGCCGCAACGCTTTTCTTCACGACACAATGGCCGCGCTGCCGGACGACGCTATGAGCGCGCTGTCCGGCGCGCTGAAAATGCTCGAGGCGAGGATTGGCGAAGTGGTGTCCGCGGCGAACGGCGCGGAAACAACCGGCGATGTCACCGCTGACGACGGGCAGCCGCCCGTCGATCGGCTGGCGGTGAAGCAACGTGCCTGACGGCGGTTTGCGCGGCGAGCAGAGCATTAAGAGCGCGAGCGGCGCGCCCCATCGCAACGCCGCTCGCCGTCTATAGAAACACAAGAACAATTAGAAAAACGTTTCGATCACCTCAGTAACGCGATAAGCAGGGTCGAGCACCAGCACCTGACGCCACTTATCGAACGTCAGGCACGGATGCGAGATGTCGAACGCGATCATGTCGCCGACTTTCAGATCGGCGCCCGCGGGAATCCGCAAGTACGCGTGCTGATCCATCAAGCCGAAAATCTCCCACCCTTCGCTTACCGCTATGTCGCGCGGCGCCTGATTGCCCGGCCGATAATGGCGCGCCGGTTCGGGCAGGCCCGCGTCGAATGCGGAGTCGCGCTTGCCCAGACCGATGATCGCGCGATCCGGCTCGGGAATGGACTGCACGTAGGCCCACAATTGCAAGGCAGGCAGCAAGCCTTCGCCCATCTTCTTCGCGACCGGATTGCGCGCCAGGATATCCGTCTGCGCCTTGCGATAAATGCCGACGTCATGCGTCAGATAGCAGCCCGGACGCAGCACGACCTCTACCTTGCCGGTCTCCGACGCCTTCACGAATTCCTCGGCGACCACGTCGTACCATGCGGAACCCGCGCCCGACAGGATAGCCGGCGTGCGATCGAAACGTCTTTCGTCGAGGAGCGCGCGCGTGACCGCGACCGCGCTTTGCAGGAACTCGCGTACTTCGTGTTCTTCCTTCAGCACGCCTTCGTACAACTCGACGCCGGCGAGCCTGAGCACATCGGGATAACGCGCGATTGCTTCGAGCACCGCGTTGCGCTGCGCTTCATCGCGCACGCCTGTGCGGCCGCCCGGCACGCCAAGCTCGAGCAGCACTTGCAATGGCTTCTTCACCGATGTGAAGAACTGCCCCAACTGCTCGACGCCATCAACTGAATCGACGAGGCAAAAGAACTCGAAGTCCGGATCGCTGAGCAGCTCTGCGACCATCATCATGTTGCGGCGGCCCACCAGCTGATTCGCCATCAGCACGCGCGAGACGCCGCCGTGATAAGCCGCGCGAACCTGATGCGCGGTGGCGAGCGTGATGCCCCACGCACCGGTTTCCAATTGACGGCGGAACAGTTGCGGCGCCATGGTCGTCTTGCCGTGCGGCGCGAGCTTGACACCGTATTCGGCAACGAACGCCTGCATCCATTTCAGGTTGTGCTCGACGCGGTCGGTGTAAAGCACGGCGGCGGGCAGGCTCACGTCTTCGTTCAGCAGATTCCACTCCAGACGCGCGGCGTCCGTGAGCTGGATGCTGGCGCCCGGAACCATGCCCAAGCCCTTGCTATAAGGATCAATCGTAGCGCCCTGATAGTTTGTAACTTTCATGTCTCCTGCTCCATCGTCCGGTTAAATTGCATCGAAGTTGACTTTACCATCTTACCGAAAGTACGATGGTCGAAGAAATGTTATTTAGTACCAAGCTGGGCCAATGCGGCGCTGTCAATCGCTGTCAGCCGTCGCAAGCCTCCGCGCGGTATCCCACGAGCTTTAATGAACTCAACCGCCGAACCGCTGGCATTCGACATCGTCGCGCGCATCGCCGAATGTGCGCCCGGGTTGCGCTCGGCTGAACGCAAAGTCGCCGCGCTGATCCTGGACGATCTGACGGGCGCCTCGCGCGCCAGCATCGGCGCGCTCGCGCAGCAGGCGCAGGTGAGCGTTGCGACCGTCACGCGGTTTGCCAAGGCGGTGGGCTGCCGCGACGTCCGCGAGCTGAAGCTGCGGCTCGCACAGGCGGCCGCGGTCGGTCAGCGCTTTTTGCAGCCGGGCACCGCGAACGACGCGCCCGAGCACATCGCGACCCGCGTGTTCGACGAACTGCAGACGGCGCTCGCGCATAATCATCAACTGCTGCGCCAGGCGCCGCTTGGGCGTGCCGCAGCTGCGCTGCGGGCCGCGCGCATGATCTATGTGTTCGGCATGGGCGGCGGCTCGACCGCGCTCGCCGACGAAATGCGTTTTAGACTGGTGCGGCTGGGCCGGCCCGTAGCCACTTATCAGGACGGCTTGTTGCAGCGCATGGTCGCGAGCACCGTATCGCGTGAAAGCGTCGTGATCGCGTTGTCCACAACGGGCCGCGTGCCGGAGATGGTGGAGAACTGCAAGATCGCGCGCAGCTACGGCGCAACGGTGATCGCACTGACCGCCCCGGCGTCGCCGTTGGCGAAGCTGGCCGACTGGGTCATCCCGATCGTCGCGTTTGAGACAGACTTCATTTACAAGCCGTCGTCGTCGCGCTACGCAATGATGATGGCGCTCGATGTGCTCGTCACCGAACTTGCCGTCAGTCAAGGAGACGAGAGCCGCGAATTGCTGCGCCGCATGAAGCACGCGCTCGACACGCACCGCGGCGGCGGCGATCGACAACCGTTAGGAGACTGATTCATGCACTCGCATCCCGAAGCCGCCGATACGCTGATAGTCGGCGCGCAACTGTATGACGGCACGGGCGCGCCGCCTGCCGAGCGCGACGTCGCGGTCCGCGACGGGCGCATCGTCGCGATCGGCAATCTGTCGAACTGGCTCGCCGAAGAAGTGATCGAGGCTGAAGGCCGGGCATTGGCGCCCGGTTTCATCGACGTTCACACGCACGACGACACGCACGTGATCCGCTCGCCGCAAATGCTGCCGAAGATCACACAAGGCGTGACGACGGTGATCGTCGGCAACTGCGGCATTAGCGCGTCGCCCGTTGCGCTGAAGGGCGATCCGCCCGATCCGATGAATCTGCTCGGCGAGCGCGACGCGTTCCAGTATCCAACCTTCGCGGACTACGTGAAGGCGGTGAATGCTGCGCGTCCGGCCGTGAATGTCGGCGCGCTGATCGGACACACCGCGTTGCGCAACAACCAGATGGACCGGCTCGACCGCGCGGCCACGCCGCAGGAAATCGACGGCATGCGCGCGCAACTCGAAGAAGCGCTGGCCAACGGCGCGCTCGGGTTGAGTTCAGGGCTCGCCTACGGCTCGGCGTTCGCCGCGCCCACCGAGGAAGTCATGGCGCTTGCCGAACCGCTCGCCGCCGCCGGCGCGCTGTACACCACGCATATGCGCACGGAGTTCGACGCGATTCTCGACGCAATGGACGAAGCGTATCGCGTGGGCCGTCACGCGCATGTGCCGGTGATCATCTCGCATCTGAAATGCGCGGGCCCGTCGAACTGGGGGCGCAGCGTCGAAGTGCTGAGTTCGCTCGAAGGCGCGCGGCGCATGCAGCCTATCGGTTGCGATTGCTATCCGTACAACCGCAGTTCGTCGACGCTCGACCTGAAGCAGGTCACCGGCGACATCGACATCACGATTACGTGGTCGGAACCGCATCCGGAAATGGCCGGCAAGCTCGTCAAAGAAATTGCCGCCGAGTGGGGCGTCACGCAGCAGGAAGCGGGCAAGCGCCTGCAACCCGCGGGCGCGGTCTATCACAACATGTCCGAGGAAGACGTGCGGCGCATCCTGTCGCACCCCGCGACAATGGTCGGCTCGGACGGCTTGCCGAACGATCCGCTGCCGCATCCGCGGTTGTGGGGCGCGTTTCCGCGCGTGCTCGGCCATTACGCGCGCGACGCCGGTCTGCTGCCGCTCGAAGAAGCGGTGCGCAAGATGACGAGTCTGTCGGCGCGGCGCTTCGGCCTTGCGCAACGCGGCGAGGTGCATATCGGCTATCACGCCGACCTGGTGCTGTTCGACCCGGCCAAGGTGCGTGACGCGGCGACATTCGAAAAGCCGCAACAGGCGGCTGACGGCATCGACGCAGTGTGGGTGAACGGCGTGCTGTCTTACCGCAACGGCGAGGTAACGGGCGAGCGCGCCGGGCACTTCGTCGCGCGCGGCGCGGCGTCGAAAGGCGATGCGCAGGGCGCATTCTGATTATCTGATCGAACGATCTATCAAGGCGCGCGCGCCGCAATGAGCACGCGCGCTCGACTTTTAAGGAGTATGACGATGAAGCGATATGGCGTTGAAGGCGGGAAGGGAACGGGCGGTCAACATATGCCGTTTGCGCGTGCAGTCGAAGCGGACGGCTGGCTGTTCGTTTCCGGGCAAACGCCGATGGAAAACGGCGAAGTGATCAACGGCGGAATTGTCGAGCAATCGCACAAGGCGATCCAGAACGTGTTCGCGATTCTGAAGGAAGCAGGCTACGGCGCGGAGCATGTGGTCCGCTGCGGCGTGTGGCTCGACGATCCGCGCGACTTCGCTTCGTTCAACAAGGTGTTCCGCGAATACTTCGGTGACAATCCGCCGGCGCGCGCGTGTGTCGTTTCGTCGATGGTGATCGACTGCAGGGTCGAAGTGGATTGCGTCGCTTATAAGAAGCCGACGGCTTGAAGCATCTGGTTCGCCGCGGGCGATGACTGTGAGAACCCGCGGCGATACTTTGCTTGCTTACTGACGCGCGAGCCGCATGTTGTCCGGCATCGGCAGGTTGTAGTTGGTGCGGAACGGGTTGATATCGAGCCCGCCGCGCCGCGTATAGCGCGCATAGACCGCGAGCTTGACCGGTTTGCACGCCTTCAGCACATCGATAAAAATTTTCTCGACGCATTGCTCGTGAAAACCCGTGTGATTACGGTACGAGATGATGTAGCGCAGCAAGCCCGCCTGATCGATCTGCGGGCCGACGTAGTGAATCTGCACGCTGCCCCAATCGGGTTGCCCGGTCACCGGACAATTCGACTTCAACAAGTTCGAAAACAGCGTCTCCTCGACAGGCGCTTCGTCTAACGCCGCTTTCAGCAGTGAGGCGTCGGGCTGGTAGATATCCGTGTCGAGATCCAGCCGGTCGAGCGACATGCCCTCGAATTCTTCCATCTGCAATTTGCCGAAATCGTGCGGGGCAGTCAGATGAACGGAGACGGTCGCGCCGCAAGACGCGGACACGTCGCGCTTGATCGTGTCGCGCACCGCGTCGATCGACTCGAACGCGGTCTGCGCGAACGAGCCGAGATAAAGCTTGAACGACTTCGACTCGACGATATTCGGCGACTCGGCGGGCACGAAGAAGGTTGCCACCGCAATCTGCGGCTTGCCGCGCTGATTCAGCCACGACAATTCATACGCGTTCCAGATGTCCGTGCCGAAGAACGGCAATTGCGCGCCAATGCCGATCCCGTCGCGCGCGTTGCTGCGCGCAATCGGAAAGAGCAGCGAGGCGTCGTACTGTTCGGTGTAAGTGGAAGCCTTACCCAGCGGTGATTGTTCGGGTGTCATGATGCATTCACGATGCCACTCAGCACGTGCCCGGTCGCCGTCACGACGCGGGCCGATTCGCAATGGCCAATTTGGTCGTCGAAGAAAAAGTCCGGCTCGAACTCGCGCAAAAATGCGCTCTTGTCGAGGCCGCCGAGGAACATCGCTTCGTCGATTTCGATGTTCCAGGCCATCAGCGTTCGGATCGCGCGCTCGTGCGCGGGCGCCGAACGCGCCGTCACCAATGCCGTACGAATATGCATGGGCGCGGCTTGATCCGCGAGTTTTTGCAGCCGGTGAAGCGCTTCGAGCAAGGGCTTGAGCGGCCCGTCCGCGAGCGGCAAATCCTTGTTGTGCGTCTCATGGCCGACGAAGGCGCGCAGGCCGTCCTTCTGAAACACGCGCTCCGCTTCGTCGGAAAAGAGAACCGCGTCGCCGTCGAAAGCAATGCGGATTTCGTCCGGATACTTACTCGCCATTTTCGCCGATTCCGGCAGCACGCGTGCAGCCGGAAAACCGGCGGCCAGCGCGTCGCGCACGTCGTCCTGATTAGCCGAGAGAAACAGCGACGCGTTCAACGGCTTCAGATATCCGAACGGCGCACGGCCGCGTGTGAAGACGCCGCGCTCGATGGCGAGCCCGTGTTCGCG
Organism: Paraburkholderia kirstenboschensis; assembly: GCF_904848585.1. Taxonomy (GTDB): domain Bacteria; phylum Pseudomonadota; class Gammaproteobacteria; order Burkholderiales; family Burkholderiaceae; genus Paraburkholderia; species Paraburkholderia kirstenboschensis. The sequence continues at coordinate 146,158 of NZ_CAJHCR010000004.1, read as the reverse complement.
GCACGAATGAAACGCGCGCAGTCCGCTGATCGGATCGCTGCGCGACAGGATCACCACTTCCACGCGATGACCGCCTGCGTTTAACGCCAGCAGCTTGCGGATCAGAGGGAACGCGACGCCAGGTTTCGCGGGCACGTTCAGCCGGTCGCGCTGCAGCGCTTCATACGACTGAAGGTCGCCGTCTTCGTACACGCGGTTCTCTTCCTCGAAATCGAAGAGCGCGCGCGACGATATCGCCACCACCAGTTTGTCGACAAGCGAGAGAACCATCTGCGCGTTTCAGTCCAAAAATTCAGGCAAGAAACAGCCGATACACCGGATTGTGCGTCTCTTCCCAATGCGGATACCCGAGTGTGGCGAGAAAGCGCTCGAACTCCGCGTTGTCCGTCTCCGGCACCTGAATGCCGACGAGAATCGAACTGTAGTCCGCGCCCTGATTCCGGTAGTGAAAGAGGCTGATATTCCAGTCAGGTGCCATCGACGATAGAAACTTCATCAGCGCGCCCGGCCGCTCGGGAAACTCGAAGCGGAACAGGCGTTCGTCATGCGCGAGCGGCGAGCGGCCGCCGACCATGTAACGGATGTGCTGCTTCGAGAGTTCATCGAACGTCAGATCGACGGTGGCAAAATTGTGCGCCTCGAAGGCGCCCGCAATCTGCGCCGATTCGCTGCGGTTCCTGATCTGCACGCCGACGAAAATATGCGCGGACTCGGCCTGCGCGATCCGGTAATTGAATTCGGTGACGCTGCGCGTGCCGACCAGTTCGCAAAAGCGCTTGAAGCTGCCGCGCTCTTCGGGAATCGTCACCGCGAACACCGCCTCGCGCGCCTCGCCCACTTCCGCGCGCTCGGCCACGAAGCGCATGCGGTCGAAGTTCATGTTCGCGCCCGACGTGATCGCGATCAGCGTCTGGTTCTCGATGCCTTCGCGCTCCGCATACTGTTTTGCGCCCGCCACCGCCAGCGAGCCCGCCGGTTCGAGCACGCTGCGCGTGTCCTGAAAGACGTCCTTGATTGCGGCGCACAGCGCGTCGGTGTTCACGAGCAGCACGTCGTCGAGATATTCGCTGCACAGGCGGAAGGTTTCTTCGCCGACGAGCTTCACCGCGGTGCCGTCCGAGAACAGGCCGACTTCGTTTAACGTGACGCGCTCGCCGGCTTTCAGCGATGCGGCCATCGCGCACGAATCGTCGGTTTGCACGCCGATCACCTTGATCTCGGGACGCACCGATTTCACATACGCCGCGACACCCGCCGCGAGTCCGCCGCCGCCGATCGGCACGAAGATCGCGTGAATCGGGCCCTGATGCTGGCTGAGGATTTCCATTGCAACCGTGCCTTGCCCAGCGATCACATACGGATCGTCAAACGGATGCACGAAGGTCAGCCCGCGCTCTTCCTGCAGTTGCACCGCGTGGCCGTACGCATCGCTATACGATTCGCCGAACTGCACGACCTCGACGGTCGGGCCGCCATGCGCGCGCACGGCGTCGACCTTGACCTGCGGCGTGGTGACCGGCACGACGATGATCGCCTTCACGCCCATGCGTGCCGCAGACAGCGCCACGCCCTGCGCATGATTGCCCGCCGACGCGGTGATCACGCCGCGCGTCAGTGCCTCGGCGGGAATGTGCGCCATCTTGTTGTACGCGCCGCGCACCTTGAACGAGAACACCGGCTGGTTGTCCTCGCGCTTCAGATAGACCGGATTGCGCAGGCGCGCCGACAGTTGCGGCGCGCGTTCGAGTTCGGTCTCGCGGGCCACGTCATAGACGCGCGCGGTGAGGGTTTTCTTCAGGTAGTCGTGGGAGGCCATGCGGGTGGCGCGATGCGCTCTGGAAGGCGGAAAAGCATCAATGATAGCGCCAACGCCGCATGCACTGGCCTCACAGGTCGTCGGGCCGCGCGGCCCGCCGCACGCGGTCTAGAAAATATGCGGCGGCCTGCCGTCGGTGAGTTCGCGGGGCAGCGGTTCATCGAGTTGCCATTCGACATGCGGCAGCGCGAACAGGTCGCCGTGAAATTCGACGGGGCCCTCGCTCGTGAAAAGCCCGTCGAGATAATCGAAGTTCAGCTGCGAAGAGACGGCGCGCAACGCCGCGTCGACCGAATGCGACGGTTGCAGATCGAGCGGATCGACGTCGAGCCGCACGGTGTAGCGGTCGCCTTTCTTTTCCATCGCGCCGATGTCGATCAGCTTGCCGTCCGGGTTTTGCGCAATGACGCGCTCGCCGTTGGCGAACAGCCTGAACGTGGCCCGAAGCGCCGCGGACGCGGCGGGTTGCTTGCTTGCCATCGCGATTCTCCTTGTGATTTCGCGTCGCAGATGTGATTCAGCCGGCTTCGCCGACTTCCTTCGGGTCGGGCAGATTCGCGCCGCTACCAGGCTTAGGCGGCGCGGGTTCGTTCCTGGTCGATTGCTTTTGTTCGTCGGACAGACGCCGGTCGCCGGCAGTCGGGTCGTTCGGCGTCTGACGCGGCGGCGTTGGGCGGGCGGATTCGCTTGTCATCAGGGGCTCCTTATCGTGATCGGTGAAATTCGCGCTCAGTCAGGCGAGCGCGTGCGGTCGGCGTCGCTTTGCGTGCCCGGCGGCGTGCCGGGTTTCGTGTCGGGGGCGGCGCTCGGTGCGACATCTTCCAGGCGCTGGGTCCCGGATTCCCCGTCGCGCCGCTCGTCCGAGCCGTCGCTGGGAATGTTCTCGGTATGGCCGGGCACCGGTTGCTGCTCGATATGCTCGGTGTTCCTCGTGTCGGGGTCGGACATCGTGCGCCTCCGTAGATGCCTGGTTTCACGTAGTCGATCAGCATCCCGCATGCCGCGTTCTTTGCTTTCGTCGGCATCTTCTGGCTGATGGTGACAAAAGTCGCATGATCGACACAGGGCCATCGACGCCGCGCGGCCCGCGCCGCAGTGGGGGTTGCGCGCCGTCAGAGCCGCCACGGCTCCCATTTCAACCGTCAACGCGTGGCGGGCCGATGCGGTAGAATTCCATTTTGGAATAAGGATCGGAAGATGCACTGGCAGCCTCGGATCGCCCACTTGATGCCCGCCCCGCGTGAGTCTTGCCCCGCGGCGGAGCGTCATGTCCGCCACGCACGATCGTGTAGCTGTATCTGAGCGCCGCGAAGCGACCGACGTGGACATGCCGTCGGTGGCGCTTCGCTACCCAAGAAGATTTCCAAGCATTGCGCCCCACGCGCACCGTCAGCCGGCGCCTCGCCATGAGCGCGCATGACTGACCCACCGAGTCGTCCAAACATGAACGCACCTCAAGTTTTCGATCCGCACGGAGCCGCCGCTGCGGTCGCCGATCCCGAAGCGCGCCTGCGCGAGATTCCCTACAACTACACGTCGTTCTCCGACCGCGAAATCGTCATCCGCCTGCTAGGCGACGACGCATGGGCGGCGCTTGCCGAACTGCGCGCGGAGCGCCGCACCGGCCGCTCGGCGCGCATGCTCTACGAAGTGCTCGGCGACATCTGGGTGGTGCGCCGCAATCCGTATTTGCAGGACGATCTGCTCGACAACCCGAAACGCCGCGCAATGTTGATCGAGGCGTTGCATCACCGTCTGTCCGAGATCGAGAAGCGCCGCCGCGCCGATCTGACTGAACATGGCGATGAAGCGGGCGTAGACCGTGCGGCGCGTGTCGAAACGCTGGTGCAGGCCGCGCGCCGCGCCGTCGACGAGTTCGAAAGCGAATTTCAGAAGACTTACGATCTGCGCCGCCGCGCGACGAAGGTGCTGGGCCGCGTCACCGAAAAAGACAACATCAAGTTCGACGGTTTGTCCCGCGTGTCGCACGTGACCGACGCGACTGACTGGCGTGTCGAGTATCCGTTCGTCGTACTCACGCCCGATACCGAAGCCGAGATTGCCGGCATGATCAAGGCGTGTTTCGAGCTCGGGCTGACGGTGATTCCGCGTGGAGGCGGCACCGGCTACACGGGCGGCGCCGTTCCGCTCACGCCGTTCTCGGCCGTGATCAACACCGAAAAGCTCGAACAGCTCGGCGCGGTGGAAATGACCGAACTGCCGGGCGTCGACCGCAAGGTGCCGACCATTTTCTCGGGCGCAGGCGTGGTCACGCGGCGCGTGACCGAGGCGGCCGAGCAGGCCGGCTTCGTGTTCGCCGTCGATCCGACCTCGCTCGACGCGTCCTGCGTCGGCGGCAACGTCGCGATGAACGCGGGCGGCAAGAAAGCGGTGCTGTGGGGCACGGCGCTCGACAACCTCGCCTGGTGGCGCATGGTCGACCCGGAAGGCAACTGGCTCGAAGTCACGCGTCTGGATCACAATCTCGGCAAGATTCACGATATCGAGGTCGCGCGTTTCGAGCTGAAATGGTTCGACGGCAACCATGCGCCGGGAGAGAAGCTGCTGCGTACCGAGTCGCTCGACATCAAAGGCCGCGTGTTCCGTAAGGAAGGCCTCGGCAAGGACGTCACCGACAAGTTCCTCGCCGGGCTGCCCGGCGTGCAGAAGGAAGGCTGCGACGGTCTCATCACGTCAGCACGCTGGGTGCTGCACAAAATGCCCGCGCATACGCGCACCGTCTGCCTCGAATTCTTCGGCCAGGCGCGCGAGGCGATTCCGAGCATCGTCGAAATCAAGGACTACCTGTTCGAAACGTCGAAGCAGGGCGGCGCGATTCTCGCCGGCCTCGAACACCTCGACGAGCGCTATCTGCGCGCGGTCGGCTATGCGACCAAGAGCAAGCGCAACGCGTTTCCGAAGATGGTGCTGATCGGCGACATCGTCGGCAATGACGCTGACGCGGTCGCGCAAGCCACGTCCGAAGTCGTGCGCATGGCCAACGGCAAGAGCGGTGAAGGCTTCGTCGCGGTGAGCGCCGAGGCGCGCAAGCGCTTCTGGCTCGACCGCAGCCGTACTGCCGCAATCGCAAAGCACACCAACGCGTTCAAGATCAACGAAGACGTGGTGATCCCGCTCGACCGCATGGGCGAGTACACGGACGGCATCGAGCGGATCAACATCGAGTTGTCGATCAAGAACAAGCTGCAACTGGTCGACGCGCTCGAAGCATTCTTCAAGGCAGGCAAGCTGCCGCTCGGCAAGAGCGACGACGCCAATGAAATTCCGAGTGCGGAACTGCTGGAAGACCGCGTTCAACAGGCGCTCGATCTGCTGAAGCGCGTACGCACGCGTTGGGAATTCCTGCGCGACAAGCTCGATCTGTCGTTGCGCGAAGCGCAGCACTATCTGGTCGGTCTGGGTTACGAAGCGCTTGCCGAGAAGTTCGCCGACCGCGTCGACACGCAGTCCGGCGCCACGGTGTTCGACGTCACGCAGGACCGCACCATCCGCGTGTCCTGGAAGCAGGAGATTCGCGCCGAGTTGCGGCTGATCTTCAATGGCGGCGAGTTCGAGCCGATCCTCGACGAAGCGCAGGCGATCCACAAGCAGGTGCTGCGTGGTCGCGTGTTCGTCGCGCTGCATATGCACGCGGGCGACGGCAACGTGCATACGAACCTGCCGGTGAACTCCGATAACTACGAGATGCTGCAGGACGCCCACACTGCGGTCGCGCGCATCATGAAGCTCGCGCGTTCGCTCGACGGCGTGATTTCCGGCGAGCACGGCATCGGCATCACCAAGCTGGAATTCCTGACCGACGACGAAATCGGCGAATTCCGCGCGTACAAAAAGCGCGTCGATCCGCATGGACGCTTCAACGCGGGCAAACTGCTCGAAGGCGCCGATCTGCGCAATGCCTACACGCCGAGCTTCGGCCTGATGGGCTACGAATCGCTGATCATGCAGCAGTCCGACATCGGCGCGATTTCCGAGTCCATCAAAGACTGCCTGCGCTGCGGCAAGTGCAAGCCGGTCTGCGCGACGCACGTGCCGCGCGCGAACCTGCTGTACAGCCCGCGCAACAAGATCCTTGCGACCTCGCTGCTGGTCGAGGCGTTCCTGTACGAAGAGCAGACGCGCCGCGGCGTGTCGATCAAGCACTGGGACGAGTTCAACGACGTCGCCGATCACTGCACCGTGTGTCACAAATGCGTGACGCCGTGTCCGGTGAAGATCGACTTCGGCGACGTGACCATGAACATGCGCAACCTGCTGCGCAAGATGGGCAAGAAGAAGTTCAATCCGGGCAACGCGGCCGGCATGTTCTTCCTCAACGCGACGAATCCGCAGACCATCAACCTCGCGCGTACGGCGATGATGGGTATCGGCTACAAGGCGCAACGCCTCGGCAACGACGTACTGAAGAAGTTCGCGAAGAAACAGACGGCGCACCCGCCCGCAACGGTCGGCAAGCCGCCGGTCACGCAGCAGGTGATCCACTTCATGAACAAGAAGATGCCGGGCAATCTGCCGAAGAAAACCGCGCGCGCGTTGCTCGATATCGAGGACAACAAGATCGTCCCGATCATCCGCAATCCGAAGACGACCACGGCCGACACGGAAGCGGTGTTCTACTTTCCCGGCTGCGGTTCCGAGCGGCTCTTCTCGCAAGTCGGCCTCGCGACGCAGGCCATGTTGTGGGAAGCGGGCGTGCAAACGGTGTTGCCGCCGGGCTACCTGTGCTGCGGCTATCCGCAGCGCGGCTCCGGGCAGTACGACAAGGCCGAGCAGATCGTTACCGACAACCGCGTGCTGTTTCACCGCGTAGCGAATACGCTGAACTATCTCGACATCAAGACCGTGGTGGTGTCGTGCGGCACGTGTTACGACCAGCTCGCCGGTTATGAATTCGACAAGATTTTCCCGGGTTGCCGGATCATCGACATTCATGAGTTCCTGCTGGAAAAAGGCATGAAGCTCGACGGCGTGAACGGCGTGCGTTACATGTACCACGACCCTTGCCACACGCCGATCAAGACGATGGACCCGGTCAAGCTCGTCAACTCGCTGATGGGCTCGGAGAAAGACGGTTACAAGATCGAGAAGAACGATCGCTGCTGCGGTGAGTCGGGCACGCTCGCGGTCACGCGTCCTGACATTTCGACGCAGGTGCGTTTCCGCAAGGAAGAGGAAATCCGCAAGGGCGCTGCGAAATTGCGCGGCATTCCTCTGCTCGCCGAGGCCGGCGCGAACGCAATCAACCCGGCCAATGCATCGGCCGGCACGGCGGGTGCGGCGAACGGCTCGGTGCTGAAGGCCGGCGACGGTCCGCAGCCCAAGGGCGCCACCGACGTGAAGATCCTGACGAGCTGCCCGTCCTGCCTGCAAGGTTTGTCGCGTTACAACGAAGACGCGGGCATCGAGGCCGATTACATCGTTGTCGAAATGGCGCGTCATGTGCTCGGAGAAGACTGGATGGTCGACTACGTGCAGCGGGCGAACAATGGCGGAATCGAGCGCGTGCTGGTTTAATGGCACGACTGACGATTTTTGCCTGAGGACGACGATGGACTGCGTTTTTTGCCGTGAAGATGGCGGCGATGTGCTGTGGCAGGACGACACCTTGCGCGTCGTCCTTGCCGACGAACACGATTACCCGGGCTTTTGCCGCGTGATCTGGAATGAGCATGTGGCGGAGTTCTCGGACCTCGACGCCGCTGGCCGAGATCGTGTGATGAAGGCCGTGTACGCCGTGGAGCGCGCAATGCGGCGCATCCTGCACCCGGCAAAGGTGAATCTCGCGAGCCTCGGCAACCAGGTGCCGCATGTGCACTGGCACGTGATTCCGCGTTTCTCGAACGACGCTCATTTCCCGCTGCCCATCTGGGCGCCGCGTCAGCGCACGGTGTCCGAGGCGATGCTGTCGTCGCGCCGCGCGCAAGCCACCCTGTTGCGCGAAGCGGTGCGGCAGGAAATCGAACAGGCTCTTGGCTGAGCGCCACTAACCATTCCTTCGCGCCGTGCCGTTTCAAGGGCGACCTTCGGTGCGGCGGCGCTTTCTAATGAGGCCATGATGAGCGGATTGACTCCCGATACTCCGGTGCCGACCGGCGTCGTCGTGCATTCGAAGTCGCGCGTGCTCGAACTGCAGTACGCAAGCGGCGAATCGTATCGGCTGCCGTTCGAACTGCTGCGCGTGTATTCGCCGTCGGCGGAAGTGCAGGGCCACGGCCCAGGGCAGGAAACGCTGCAAACCGGCAAGCGCGACGTCACGATCACGATGGTCGAGGGCGTGGGCAACTACGCGATCCAGCCGACGTTCTCCGACGGGCACTCCACCGGCATCTATTCGTGGGACCTGCTCTACGACATGGCGCGGCGCCAGGACGAACTCTGGCGCGCGTATCTCGACAGACTGGCGGCGGCGGGCGTCGACCGCGACGCGCCAATGCCTTCAGCCGGCGCTGCGCACGGTCACCGTCACTGATACGATTCGCCTGACTCGCCGCACTGATGCGGCGCAACATTTCAGAATACGCGAAAGGACAAGCGCGATGAGCAAAACCCACTTCGGCTTTCAATCGGTCGACGAACAGGAAAAAGCGCAGAAGGTGGCGGGTGTGTTCCACTCGGTTGCCGCCAACTACGACTTGATGAACGACCTGATGTCGGGCGGATTGCACCGGGCGTGGAAGATGTTCACGATCGCCCAGGCCAACGTGCGACCGGGCTACAAGGTGCTCGACATCGCGGGCGGCACGGGCGATCTCTCCAAAGCGTTTGCAAAGCAGGCGGGCGAAACGGGCGAAGTCTGGCACACGGACATCAACGAATCCATGCTGCGCGTGGGCCGCGACCGTTTGCTCGACAAAGGCGTGATCACACCGGCGCTGCTCTGCGACGCCGAGAAGATTCCTTTCCCGGACAATTACTTCGACGTTGTGACCGTGGCATTCGGCTTGCGCAATATGACGCACAAGGACGTCGCGTTGGCGGAAATGCGCCGCGTCCTGAAGCCGGCAGGCCGTCTGCTCGTTCTCGAATTCTCGAAGGTATGGGATCCGTTGAAAAAGGCCTACGATGTCTATTCGTTCAAGGTCTTGCCGTGGCTCGGCGAGCGCTTTGCGAAAGACGCGGAAAGCTACCGCTACCTCGCGGAATCGATCCGGATGCATCCGGATCAGGAAACCTTAAAAACAATGATGGAACAAGCCGGCCTTGATGGCGTCAAATATTACAATTTGTCAGCTGGCGTGGTAGCTTTACATGTGGGGACCAAATACTAGGGTTCCTAACCCATCGTTTTTAAAGGAAAGTGCCAAAATGTCCGATTCAGCCGTGTTATCTCCCCGTAAGGTGAAGCGGTCGCTGGCTAGACGAATCGGACTGATCGCGATGGTCGGCCTGATCGTGGTCGGCTCCGTCGCCTCGCTCGATGCGGAAGCTCGCCGCATGGGCGGTGGCCGTAGTTTTGGCCGTCAGTCGAACACCGTTCAGCAACAGGCTGCGCCTTCGCAGCCTTCCCCGTCCAATCCGGGCATGCAGCGCGCGCAACCGGCGCCCGCGCCCGCACCGGCTCCAGCGCCGCAACCTAACCGCTCGCGCTGGCTCGGACCGATCGCGGGTCTGGCAGCCGGTCTCGGTATCGCAGCGCTGCTGTCGCACTTCGGTTTGGGTGGCGCGTTCGCGGGTGCAATGGCCAATATCATCGTGATCGCACTGCTCGCCATGGTCGGCATCTGGTTGATCCGCCGCTTCATGGGCCGCAAGCGCGATACGTCGCAGCCGGCTTACGCGGGGCAGTCGCCGTCGCTGAATTCGGGTGCCACGGGTTACACGCAGGAGCCGCGCTACAGCGCGCCACCTACGGGCTCGTATCTCGAACCGCAGGGCAATCCGCTGACCACGCCGTCCGTCAATGCAACGCCCAGCGTGCCGCCGGGCTTCGATTCCGAAGCGTTCCTGCGTAACGCGAAGGTGTACTTCGTGCGCCTGCAGGCCGCATGGGACGTCGGCAATATCGACGACATCCGCGAATTCACCACGCCGGAAATGTTCGCGGAGATCCGCGTCGACCTCGCGTCGCGCGGCGCCGAAACGAACCAGACGGACGTCGTGCAGCTCAACGCCGATCTGTTGGGCGTCGAGGAACGTGCGAACGAATACTTCGCGAGCGTGCGCTTCTCCGGCCTGATCCGTGAAACGCCGGGTGCGGCGGCGCAGCCGTTCGTCGAAGTGTGGAACCTGTCGAAGGCGAACCGTCCGGGCGAAGGCTGGCTGCTGGCCGGCATCCAGCAACTCGCGCAGCATTGAGATGCCGCGGGCGCGCAGCGCTGTTTGCCCCGCGTTCGCGTACAAGGTTGGCCTGCGGCCGGCCCGCAGTTAGCCGTTCAGCCGAGCAAGCCGCGAAGCGAACGGACGTTACAATAGGAACCCGCGCGAGCACTCGCTCGCGCGGGTTTTTTCTTGCCACTGTCAATGACTCTCGCCGCCAAGCCTTTCGCTGCTGCTGTCAATCATCTGCTCGCCCGCGAATCGTGGGCACGTGAGCGCCTCGCCCCTTATGCGGGCAGGACCGCCAGACTGTCGTCGCCGCCTGTCGTGCTGATGCTGCTGGTGCAGCCCGACGGCTATCTGACCACGGTCGGCGCAAGCGACACACAACAGTTCGACGTCAGCATCTCGGTCCCGTCCGACGCGTTGCCCGCTTTCGTGCAGGGCGGCCAGGCGGCTGTCATGAAACACGTGAAGATTGAAGGCGACGCGGAGTTCGCCACGGTCATCGCCAAACTCGCCGAGCATTTGCGCTGGGAACCGGAGGAGGATCTGGCGAAGCTGATCGGGGACGGCCCCGCGTGGCGGGTTGCGTCGATCGTACGCACGGTCGGTGAGCATGTGCAGCGCACCGGCCGCAATCTGCTCGATACGGCCACCGAATATCTGCTCGACGAGAACCCTCAACTCGTGCGCCGCGCCGCGCTGAAAGACTTCAACGCAGAACTGGCGCAGGCCCGCGACGCGTTGGCGCGAGTCGAAAAACGTATTCAGCGTCTTGAACAGAAGGTCGAAGCCCACGGCGCAGATATGCCGGGCGGCGCCGCCACGTTGCGCGGCACGCGCTAGTCACCGGGCTCAACTATGCGTTTTCTGCGTTTCCTCAAGATTTTTTTCACGGTTATCCGCTTCGGTCTCGACGAGATGATGCTCGGCCGCGTCAACGACCGGCGCGTGCGCATGCTCCTGCGTATCACCACGATCGGCCGCAAGTTCGACGCGCCGCCTGGCGTGCGTTTGCGGCTCGCGCTCGAAAGCCTCGGGCCGATCTTCGTCAAGTTCGGACAGGTGTTGTCGACGCGGCGCGACCTGTTGCCGGTCGATATCGCCAACGAACTCGCGAAGCTTCAGGATCAGGTGCCGCCGTTCGATTCCGCAGTGGCGATAGGGCTCGTCGAGAAGTCGCTAGGCGCACCGGTCGACGTGCTGTTCGACGATTTCGAGCGGGTGCCTGTGGCGAGCGCGTCCATCGCGCAGGTGCACTTCGCGACGGTGAAGGCGGGACAGCATGCCGGCAAGGCCGTCGCCGTCAAGGTGCTGCGTCCGAACATGCTGCCCGTTATCGATTCGGACCTCGCGTTGCTGCGCGACATCGCCGTATGGGCCGAGCGTTTGTGGGCGGACGGCAAGCGTTTGAAGCCGCGCGAGGTGGTCGCAGAATTCGATAAGTACCTGCACGACGAACTCGATCTGATGCGCGAGGCGGCCAACGGCAGCCAGTTGCGCCGTAATTTCGCCGGGCTCGATCTGCTGCTCGTGCCGGAAATGTACTGGGAGTTCTGCACGCCAACCGTGCTCGTGATGGAGCGCATGGTCGGCGTGCCGATCAGCCAGGTGGATACATTGCGGGCGGCGGGCGTGGATATCCCGAAGCTGGCGCGCGAAGGCGTCGAAATCTTCTTCACCCAGGTGTTCCGCGACGGCTTTTTCCACGCGGACATGCACCCGGGCAACATTCAGGTGAGCCTCGATCCGGCGCACTTCGGGCGTTATATCGCGCTCGATTTCGGGATCATCGGGGCGCTGTCGGACTTCGATAAGAACTACCTGGCGCAGAATTTCCTCGCGTTCTTCAAACGCGACTACCACCGCGTCGCGACGCTGCATCTGGAATCGGGCTGGGTGCCGCCGACCACGCGCGTCGAAGAACTCGAAAGCGCCATTCGCGCGGTGTGCGAGCCGTATTTCGACCGCGCGCTGAAGGACATCTCGCTCGGTCAGGTGCTGATGCGTCTGTTTTCTACGTCGCGCCGCTTCAACGTCGAGATTCAGCCGCAACTGGTGCTGTTGCAAAAGACCATGCTCAACGTGGAAGGGCTCGGCCGTTCGCTCGACCCCGAACTGGACCTGTGGAAGACGGCAAAGCCCTATCTCGAGCGCTGGATGAACGAGCAGATCGGCCTGCGCGGCTGGTACGAGCGGCTCAAGATCGAGGCGCCGCAGTGGAGCAAGACGCTGCCGCAGTTGCCTCGGCTGATCCATCATGTGCTGGCCGAGCGCCACAATCACGGCCGGGTCGGGAACGACGACATGATCCGGCAGATTCTGCTCGAACAGAAGCGTACTAACCAGCTGCTGCAGGGCTTGCTGCTGTTCGGCGTGGCGGTCGGTGTCGGCGCGGCGCTTGCGCGGGTGGTCCTCGCGCTGGCCTACGGCAGCTAATGAGTTTGCGAGGCGCGTGATGAGCGACACGACCCAATCCCCGATGCCCGATTTTGAAAACCGCGACCCGAACTCGCCGGCGTTCTGGAACGAGCGGTTCGAGCAGCATTTCATGCCGTGGGACCAGGCCGGTGTGCCGTCCGCGTTTCAGTCGTTTGCGAGCAGGCACGCAAGCGAGGCGGTGCTGATTCCGGGTTGCGGCAGCGCATATGAAGCCGCTTGGCTGGCGGCGAACGGCAGCCCGGTAAGGGCGATTGATTTCTCGCAGGCAGCGGTTGCGGCGGCGCGCGCGCAGTTGGGCGAGCAACACGCAGAACTCGTGGAAGAAGCCGATTTCTTCACCTACGAGCCGCCGTTCAGGCCGGCATGGATCTACGAGCGGGCGTTCCTCTGCGCGTTGCCGCCCGCACGGCGGGTCGACTATGCGCGCCGAATGGCGGAGCTGTTGCCGGCAGGCGCGTTGCTCGCCGGATTCTTTTTTGTCGGCACGACACCGAAAGGGCCGCCGTTCGGCATCGAACGTGGCGAACTGGAAGCGCTGCTGACGCCGTTTTTCGAACTGATCGAAGACGAACCCGTGACCGATTCGATCGCCGTATTTGCCGGGCGCGAGCGCTGGCTGACCTGGCGCCGCCGCGCGTGATCGTGGCGCGAGCGGAATCGACGGCTAAAACGACAAGTGAAAGCGGCTACGGTTTGAGACGCGTCACGCGCTCCGGCGCCGGCGCGGCCCTTGATTTTCCCCGCAGCCGCCCTCATCTGGCGCATCGGCGGCCGCGTCGGGCGCTTATCCCCAAAATGCGGGGAGCGTTACCGTTTGCGGCTATAATTCAAGGCTTTGCAAGCGTTTACAAGATTTCAGTAGGGAAAAGGTCATGCCGATCTACGCTTATCGTTGCGAGTCATGCGGCTTCGGGAAAGACGTGCTTCAGAAGATGAGCGACGCCCAGTTGACGCAATGTCCCGAATGCGGGAAAGACACTTTTAGGAAACAGGTCACGGCCGCGGGCTTCCAGTTGAAGGGCTCCGGCTGGTACGTGACCGACTTCCGCGGCGGCAACAGCGGCGCGAGCGCGCCGGTGAAGGCGGACGCCGACGGTGCGTCCAACGGCAGCTCGGCTGCAACTGCCGCAGCTGCCGCAGCTGCCGGCAACGGCGCGGAGAAATCCGACACGGCCACGAGCAGCAGCGCAGCCGCCACGCCGGCCGCCCCTGCTGCGGCGCCGGCGGCTAGCGCGGGCGCAAGCAGTTCGGGCAGCGCCTAGTGGGACTGCCGCCCTCGCGGGCGGCGCACACGCCGCGCAGCGCTTTCGCGGCGCGGCTTTCTGGCGGTATACATGACGACGAAAAAAACGACACTCAAATCGGTGTTTCTGACTGGCCTGCTGGTGCTGGTGCCTTTGGCCATCACACTGTGGGTGCTCGGTCTGATCATCGGCACGATGGACCAGACGCTGTTGCTGCTGCCGCGCGCATGGCAGCCGGAGCGTGTGTTCGGCTTCCGCCTGCCAGGTCTCGGCGCGGTGCTGACACTGGCGTTCATCTTTGTCGTCGGGCTGTTGACCCAGAACTTCGTTGGGCAGAAGCTCGTGAAGTGGTGGGAAGTCGTGGTCGCGCACATTCCCGTGGTCGGACCGATCTACACGAGCGTCAAGCAGGTGTCCGACACGCTGCTGTCGAGCAGCGGCAACGCGTTTCGCAAGGCGCTTCTGATCGAATATCCGCGCCGTGGCTCCTATACGATCGCGTTTCTTACCGGTATCCCGGGCGGCGATGTGATCAATCACCTGAAAGAAGATCACGTCAGCGTATACGTGCCGACTACACCGAACCCAACGTCCGGCTTCTTTCTGATGGTGCCGAAGAGCGAAGTGATCGAGCTCGACATGACCGTCGACGCCGCACTCAAGTACATCGTCTCGATGGGCGTGGTGGCGCCGTCCGCGCCGCCGGCGCCGGTGCGTCGCACGACAGTCGAGCCTCCGCTGTAATGCCGGCGCGCAATGTTTCACGCAGTGTTCAGCTGCGGCGCGCCGTTCAACCAATGCAAAACGAAAGTCAAACATCATGTCGATGAGATCTGAATACTGCGGTCTGGTGACCGAAGAACTGCTGGGCCAAACCGTCTCGCTGTGCGGCTGGGTAAGCCGCCGCCGCGACCATGGCGGCGTTATCTTCATCGACCTGCGCGACCGCGAAGGCCTCGTCCAGGTCGTCTGCGACCCGGACCGCGCGGAGATGTTCAAGGCCGCCGAAGACGTGCGCAACGAATTCTGTCTGCAAATCAAGGGCGTGGTGCGCAGCCGTCCGGAAGGCACGACGAACGCCGCGCTGAAAAGCGGCAAGATCGAAGTGCTGTGTCACGAGCTGATCGTGCTGAACGCGTCGGTCACGCCGCCGTTCCAGCTCGACGACGACAATCTGTCGGAAACCACGCGTCTCACGCATCGCGTGCTGGACCTGCGCCGTCCGCAGATGCAGCACAATCTGCGTCTGCGCTACCGTGTCGCGATCGAAGTGCGCAAGTATCTGGACGCGCAGGGCTTCGTCGACATCGAAACGCCGATGCTCACCAAGAGCACGCCGGAAGGCGCGCGCGACTACCTGGTACCGTCGCGTACCAACCCCGGCCAGTTCTTCGCGCTGCCGCAATCGCCGCAGCTCTTCAAGCAGCTTCTGATGGTGGCGAACTTCGATCGCTACTACCAGATCGTCAAGTGCTTCCGCGACGAAGACCTGCGCGCCGACCGTCAGCCGGAATTCACGCAGATCGACTGCGAAACCTCGTTCCTGTCGGAACAGGAAATTCGCGATCTGTTCGAAGCGATGATCCGCCACGTGTTCAAGGAAACCATCGGCGTCGAGCTGGATGAGAAATTCCCGGTTATGCAGTATTCGGAAGCCATGCGCCGCTTCGGTTCGGACAAGCCGGACCTGCGCGTAAAGCTTGAGTTCACCGACCTGACCGACGCGGTCAAAGACGTCGACTTCAAGGTGTTCAGCACGCCTGCCAACACGAAAGACGGCCGCGTCGCGGCGATCCGCGTGCCGAAGGGCGGCGAGCTCTCGCGTGGCGACATCGACAGCTACACGGAATTCGTGCGCATCTACGGTGCGAAGGGTCTCGCGTGGATCAAGGTCAACGAAGTGGCGAAGGGCCGTGACGGCCTGCAAAGCCCGATCGTCAAGAACCTGCACGACGAAGCGGTCAAGGCGATCATCGAGCGCACCGGCGCGCAAGACGGCGACATCATCTTCTTCGCGGCGGACCGCGCGAAGGTGGTGAACGACAGCCTCGGCGCGCTGCGCCTGAAGATCGGCCACTCCGAATTCGGCAAGGCAAACGGTCTCGTCCAGTCCGGCTGGAAGCCGCTGTGGGTGGTCGACTTCCCGATGTTCGAATACGACGAGGAAGACAACCGCTACGTCGCCGCGCATCACCCGTTCACGAGCCCGAAAGACGAGCACCTCGAGTATCTGGAATCGGACCCGGCGCGCTGCCTCGCAAAGGCTTATGACATGGTGCTGAACGGCTGGGAAATCGGCGGCGGCTCGGTGCGTATTCATCGTGAAGAAGTGCAGAGCAAGGTGTTCCGCGCGCTGAAGATCAACGCGGAAGAAGCACAAGCCAAGTTCGGCTTCCTGCTCGACGCGCTGCAATACGGCGCGCCTCCGCACGGCGGCATCGCGTTCGGTCTGGACCGCATCGTCACGATGATGGCCGGCGCCGATTCGATCCGCGACGTGATCGCGTTCCCCAAGACGCAGCGCGCGCAAGACTTGCTCACGCAAGCGCCGAGCGAAGTGGACGAGCGCCAGTTGCGCGAGTTGCACATCCGCTTGCGTACGCCTGAACCCAAGGCGTGATCCAGGCAACCCGCGGCTGCCTGTGAACGGCAACGCGGGCTAGCATAGGCAACGTCGAGCAAGATCCGCTTGATGAAAAAGCAAAACGGGAAAGGCGCATTACGCGCCTTTTTTGCTTTTTGCGTTACAGTCCATGCAACAGCTTCCGCTCGCTCATTGGACTACTCGCCGACATGTACCGCGCAAGCGTTGCGCCCAGTTTTCACGCCATGCCGAAACCGCCGAAGATCCCGCAGTCCGTACTCGTCGTCATTCATACGCCCTCGCTCGACGTGCTGTTGATCGAACGCGCCGATATTCCTGGTTTCTGGCAATCGGTGACTGGTTCCAAGGACCGGCTCGATGAGCCGCTCGCCGAAACGGCGATCCGCGAAGTGGCCGAAGAGACGGGCATCGTGATCGGCAGCGCACTGGTGCCTGAGAGCGCCTTGTTCGACTGGCAATACTCGATCGAGTACGAGATCTATCCACAGTTCCTGCATCGTTACGGCGAAGGCGTGATCCACAACACCGAGCATTGGTTCAGCGTACAAGTGCCCGAGCAACTCGAAGTGACATTAGCGCCGCGCGAACACACCGCGTTTCTCTGGCTGCCGTATGCAGAGGCGGCGTCGCGCTGCTTCTCTTCGTCGAATGCGGATGCGATTCTGCAATTGCCCAAGCGGCTGCGCGAGCGTTCGGAGTGTCGCGGATGAGCGTCGGCGGCGCACGCCGTTTCGCCCGCCTGCGGCAATCGCTGCTCGGCCGCCGCTATTGGCAGCGCTACCGCTTCACGAGCGGCAACGACGTCAAACTGCTGCGCTCGGGCGGCGAGTACTTCAGCGCGCTGATCGATCGCGTCGATGCCGCCGAGCGCGACGTCGTTCTCGAAACCTACATCTTCTGCTACGACGCCGCCGGCCAGGCGGTCAGCGCCGCGTTGCTGCGAGCGGCGGCGCGCGGCGTGCGCGTGCGAGTGATTACCGACGGCATCGGCACTGCGCGCCTGCCGATGTTCGAAGAGTGGGTCAGCGCGGGCATCGAGCATCGGATCTACAACCCGCACATCTTCGGGCGCTTCGGCTTTTCGCGCACGCATCGCAAGCTCGCCGTGATCGACGATCAATTCGGGTACTGCGGCGGCATCAACATCGTCGACGATTACGACAACGACGGCGAAAAGCTGCCCTATCGGCGCTGGGATTTCGCGGTCGAATTGCACGGGCCGGTGGTCAACGACATCCGCGAGGCTTTCGAAGTGCAGTGGCGCCGGATTCGCGTCGGGCATCGATCGCTGGAATCATTGGAGCCGGATCTCGCTCCGAAGACGGCAGCGTCGCTCGGCAGCCTCCGACGTCGCCGCCGGCGCCGCAACGAGGAGTTGTGGGCGGGCGGCGAGCCCTGCGTGGCGTTCGTCGCGCGCGACAACCTGATCAATCGCCGGGCGATCGAAAAGGCGTATCTGACGGCGATCGGGCAGGCTCGCCACGAGGTGCTGCTGGCGAACCCTTACTTCATGCCGGGCCGCAAGCTCCGGCGCGCGCTGGTGTACGCGGCGCGGCGCGGCGTGGTGGTGAAGCTGATCGTCGGGCGCAAGGAGTTCAAGGCGCTCGATTACGCCGTGCCGTTTCTCTATCGCGCGTTGCTTAGAGCAGGGGTGCAGATCGCCGAGTACGAGAAAACCCTGCTGCACGGCAAGGTCGCGGTGGTCGACTCGAACTGGGCGACCGTGGGTTCGTCGAATCTCGACGCGCTGAGCCTGATGCTCAATAACGAAGCCAATGTCGTGCTGGTGAACGATCCGTCGATCGACGCGCTTCGCGAAGCGATTCTCGTCGCCTTCAAGGAGGCACGGCGCATCGACGAAGCGCACTATGACGCTCGCCCGGCCGGCGAGCGCCTGCTCAACTGGCTCGCCTACACGACCTACCGGGCCGTGATGAAGCTGCTGACGGTGGGCGGCTACGATTGAAGGGCGGAGTCGATGGCCGACCGATCCTGGCGCACGCGCTCATCGCCGACGCAGCGCCGACACAGCGCCGACACAGCGCCCACACAGCGCCGATGCAATGCCGATGCAATGCCGACACAGCGCCGACCCCGCGCCCGGCCCTTCCTGATGGCGGCCTTTCTACGGCATCATGCCGGCCTTACGGCGAAAACTGCAACGGAAGCAGCATCGAAACGGACGTCCCTCTTGAGCAACAATTGCCTCAAGGCGAACCCCTCTAAAAAATCAGCTTCCTCCGATTGCCAGATGCCGCAGAATTGAAACCTGGTTAGAAACCGGTTTCTAATAAAGTCCTTGTTTCGCGGACGGCGCCACTCAATAATAGTACGGCCGTTCGATTTTCATTTCGGTCACATTAGAACGGTAAAAGCTATGCGAAAAGGCGAACAGACGCGCGCCGCAATTCTCGATGCAGCACTTGATCTCGCAAGCCGCGACGGACTTGAAGGTCTGACGATTGGCCTCCTGGCCGAGCGCATGCAGATGAGCAAAAGCGGTGTGTTTGCGCATTTCGGCTCACGCGAAGACTTGCAGGTTGAAGTGGTGCGCGAATATCACCGTCGTTTTGAAGACGAGGTGTTCTTCCCGAGCCTGCGCGAGCCTCGCGGATTGCCGCGCTTGCGAGCGATGATTTCGCGCTGGATCGAGAAGCGCATTCAGGAAGTCACGACCGGGTGCATCTACATCAGCGGCGCCGTCGAGTACGACGACCGCGCGGATAACCCGGTGCGCGAGCAACTGGTGTCGAGCGTGACGATCTGGCGCGCGGCGCTTACTCGCGCGATTTCGCAGGCGGTGGACGAAGGGCATCTGCGTGCCGACACGGAACCGCAGTTGATGCTCTTCGAACTGTACAGCTTCACGCTCGGCCTGCATCACGACGCGCGCTTCCTGCATCTGCCGGATGCGGTGCGTCTCACGTGGGCCGCGCTGGAAAAATTGATTGTTTCGTATCAGAGCGAAAGCCGTTAGTGCAAACCGCGGAACCTGAACAAGGTTCAGCGGCGAGAAAGCGAACAAGCGAGAGAAAAAGCGGGAGAACTATCCGCGCCACGCACTCGCGCTAACGGCCTGGCTTCTTGTCAAACTTTGGAGAGAGTCATGGGACAGTACGCCGCGCCGCTGCGCGACATGCAATTCGTGTTGCACGAACTGCTTAACGTCGAAGCCGAGATCAAGCAGATGCCGAAGCACGCGGATCTCGACGCGGAGACGATCAACGCCGTGCTCGAAGAGGCCGGCAAGTTCTGCTCCGAAGTGTTGTTCCCGCTCAATCACAGCGGCGACCAGGAAGGCTGCACGTACGTCGGCGACGGCGTCGTCACCACGCCGAAAGGCTTCAAGGAAGCCTATCAGCAGTATGTCGAGGCAGGCTGGCCGGCGCTTGGCTGCGATCCGGAATACGGCGGCCAGGGGCTGCCCGCGTTCGTCAACAACGCGTTGTACGAAATGCTGAACTCGGCGAATCAGGCGTGGACGATGTACCCCGGCCTGTCGCACGGCGCGTACGAATGTCTGCACGCACACGGTACGCCCGAGTTGCAGCAGCGCTATCTGCCGAAGCTGGTCTCGGGCGTGTGGACCGGCACCATGTGTCTGACCGAACCGCATTGCGGCACCGACCTCGGCATTCTGCGCACCAAGGCCGAGCCGAACAGCGACGGTTCGTACTCGATCAGCGGCACAAAGATTTTCATCTCCAGCGGTGAACACGATCTTGCGGAGAACATCGTTCACCTCGTGCTCGCGCGCCTGCCGGATGCGCCCAAGGGCACCAAGGGCATTTCGCTTTTCATCGTGCCGAAGTTCGTTCCGAACGAAGCCGGCGAGCCCGGCGAACGCAATGGCGTGAAGTGCGGCTCCATCGAACACAAGATGGGCATTCACGGCAACGCGACCTGCGTGATCAATCTCGACAACGCGAAGGGCTGGCTCGTCGGTGAGCCGAACAAGGGCTTGAATGCCATGTTCGTGATGATGAACGCCGCGCGTCTTGGCGTCGGCATGCAAAGTCTCGGCCTCACCGAAGTTGCGTATCAGAACTCGCTCACGTACGCGAAAGAACGTCTGCAGATGCGTTCGCTGACCGGCCCGAAGGCACCTGAGAAGGCTGCTGATCCGATCATCGTGCACCCCGACGTGCGCCGCATGCTGCTCACGCAGAAGGCTTATGCCGAAGGCGCTCGCGCGTTTTCGTACTGGTCAGCGCTGCACATCGACAAGGAACTGTCGCACGCCGACGAAGCGGTGCGCAAGGAAGCCGCCGATCTCGTCGCGCTGCTCACGCCGATCCTGAAAGCGTTCCTGTCGGACAACGCGTTCGAAGGCACGAATCACGCCATGCAGATTTACGGCGGCCACGGCTTCATCGCCGAGTGGGGCATGGAGCAGTACGTGCGCGACGCGCGTATCAACATGATCTACGAAGGCACCAACGCGATTCAGGCGCTCGACCTGCTGGGCCGCAAGATTCTCGGCGACATGGGCGCGAAGATGAAGAAGTTCGGCAAGCTCGTGACGGAGTTCGTCGAAGCCGAAGGCATCAAACCGGAGATGCAGGAATTCGTCAACCCGCTCGCCGACATCGGCGAAAAGGTGCAGAAGCTGACCATGGAAATCGGCATGAAGGCCATGCAGAACCCGGACGAAGTCGGCGCCGCTGCCGTGCCGTATTTGCGCACCGTCGGGCATCTCGTGTTCTCGTACTTCTGGGCGCGCATGGCGCGCATCGCGCTGGACAAGGAAGCGTCGGGCGATCCGTTCTACAAGGCGAAGCTCGCCACCGCGCGCTTCTATTTCGCGAAGCTGCTGCCTGAAACCGCCATGACGATCCGTCAGGCGCGCGCAGGTTCGAAGCCGCTCATGGAAGTCGAAGAAGCGCTGTTCTAAGCCATCTCACGGAACGCGTCGCGCTTGTTCGAACAGCGCGACGCGTTCGCCAGCCACACATGTCGCGAACCAGCCGACACATTCGCGACACCGCATAACTCCCCGGAGGAACGACGTGAGCAATCTGATCATTCGCAAGGTAGCCGTGCTCGGCGCCGGCGTGATGGGCGCGCAGATCGCCGCGCACCTGATCAACGCCAAGGTGCCCGTGCTGCTGTTCGACCTGCCCGCCAGGGAAGGCCCGAAGAACGCAATCGCGCTGAAGGCGATCGAGAATCTGAAGAAGCTGTCGCCGGCGCCGTTCGGCGTGAAAGACGACGCGCAATACATCCAGCCCGCGAATTACGACGACGACATCGAAAAGCTCGCCGAATGCGACCTCGTAATCGAAGCAATCGCCGAGCGCATGGACTGGAAGCACGACCTGTACAAGAAGGTGTCGCCGCATATCGCGCCGAACGCGATTTTCGCGACCAACACGTCGGGCCTGTCGATCACCGAACTCTCGCAAGGTTTCGCGGACGAGTTGAAGGCGCGCTTTTGCGGTGTGCACTTTTTCAATCCGCCGCGCTATATGCATCTCGTCGAACTGATTCCGACCGCGACGACGCGCCCGGAAATTCTCGATCAACTGGAAACGTTCCTGACGAGCGTGGTCGGCAAGGGCGTCGTGCGCGCGAAAGACACGCCGAACTTCATCGCGAATCGCGTCGGCATTTTCTCGATTCTCGCCGTCATTACCGAAGCTGCGAAATTCGGCCTGCGTTTCGACGAAGTCGACGATCTGACCGGCTCGCGTCTCGGCCGTGCGAAGTCGGCCACGTTCCGTACCGCCGATGTGGTCGGTCTCGACACGATGGCGCACGTCATCAAGACAATGCAGGACAACCTGAAGGACGATCCGTTCTTCCCCGTCTACGAAACGCCGGCCGTGCTCGCCGAGCTCGTGAAGAAGGGCGCACTCGGTCAGAAGACCGGCGGCGGCTTCTACAGGAAGGAAGGCAAGGCGATCAAGGTGCTCGACCCGAAAACCGGCGAGTACGTGGAGGGCGGCGCGAAGGCGGACGAGCTGGTCGGACGCATCCTGAAGCGCCCGCCGGCCGAGCGCCTCAAACTGCTGCGCGAATCGCAGCATCCGCAGGCTCAGTTCCTGTGGTCGATTTTCCGCGACGTGTTCCACTACATCGGCGTGCATCTGGAATCGATCGCCGATAACGCGCGCGACGTCGATCTGGCAATCCGCTGGGGCTTTGGCTGGAACGAAGGTCCGTTCGAAGGCTGGCAGACGGCGGGCTGGAAGCAGGTCGCCGAATGGGTGCAGGAAGATATCGCGGCGGGCAAGGCGCTTTCTAACGTGCCGCTGCCGTCGTGGGTGCTCGACGGCCCGGTCGCCGGGAAGGGCGGCGTGCATACGAACGAAGGGTCGTGGTCGCCCGCTTCGAAGACTTTCGTGCCGCGCTCATCGCTCGGTGTGTATGACCGGCAGGTGTTCCGCGCGCCGCTCGTCGGCGAAACGGCTGCGGACCCCAAGACCTACGGCAAGACGCTGTTTGAAACCGACGCCGTTCGCGCATGGGTCGACGACCGCGCCGGCGAGAATGACGTGCTGATCGTGTCGTTCAAGAGCAAGATGAACACGATCGGACCGTCGGTGATCGACGGTCTCACGCAGGCAATCGAACTCGCTGAGAAAGAGTACAAAGGTCTCGTCGTATGGCAGCCGACATCGCTGAAGCTCGGCACGCCGGGCGGCCCGTTCTCCGCGGGCGCCAACCTCGAAGAGGCGATGCCCGCGTTCATGATGGGCGGCGCGAAGGGCATCGAGCCGTTCGTGAAGAAATTCCAGCAAGGCATGCTGCGCGTGAAGTATGCGAGCGTGCCGGTCGTTTCCGCGGTGTCGGGCATTGCGCTTGGCGGCGGCTGCGAACTGCTGCTGCATAGCGCGAAGCGGGTGGCGCACATCGAAAGCTATATCGGTCTGGTGGAAGTCGGCGTGGGTCTGGTGCCGGCGGGCGGCGGCTTGAAGGAAGCGGCGCTGCGCGCGGCTGAAGCCGCGACGCAAGTCGGCGCGACCAACGACTTGCTCAAGTTCGTGCAGAAGTCGTTCGAAAACGCGGCGATGGCGAAGGTCTCCGCGTCCGCGCTCGATGCTCGCGCGATGGGTTATCTGAAGCCGTCCGACACGATCGTCTTCAACGTGTTCGAACTGCTCGACGTCGCGAAGAAAGAAGCGCGCGCGCTGGCCGGCGCGGGTTACCGTCCGCCGCTGCGCGTCACGCAGGTGCCTGTCGGCGGACGTTCGGCGATCTCGACGATCAAGGCTTCGCTCGTCAACATGCGCGACGGGCGGTTCATCAGCGAGCACGATTTCCTGATCGCAAGCCGTATCGCGGAAGCCGTGTGCGGCGGCGACGTGGAAGCAGGCAGTTTCGTCGACGAAGAATGGCTGCTGCAACTGGAGCGTCGCGCGTTCGTGGATCTGCTCGGCACGCAGAAGACGCAGGAACGGATCATGGGCATGCTGCAGACCGGCAAGCCGGTGCGGAATTGAGCGACTAGCGCAAATACATTTGCATGGGGCGGGAGTAAGCGCGAAAGCGTCACCGCCGCCCACATCGGAGCTTCAAATGACAAAGCAATTGCAAGACGCATACATCGTCGCCGCGAGCCGTACGCCGATTGGCAAGGCGCCGCGCGGCATGTTCAGGAACACGCGCCCTGACGAACTGCTGGTTCACGCGATCAGATCGGCCGTCGCGCAGGTGCCTGGGCTCGACACCAAGGTGATCGAAGACGCCATCGTCGGCTGCGCGATTCCCGAAGCGGAACAGGGGCTGAACGTCGCGCGGATGGGCGCATTGCTGGCCGGTTTGCCCAATTCGGTCGGCGGCGTCACGGTCAACCGCTTCTGCGCGTCGGGCCTGACCGCGCTGGCTATGGCTGCGGACCGCATTCGCGTGGGCGAATCGGACGCGATGATCGCGGGTGGCTGTGAATCCATGAGCATGGTGCCCATGATGGGCAACAAGCCGTCGCTGTCGCCGCATATCTTCGATCGCAACGAAGACGTCGGCATCGCATACGGCATGGGCCTGACCGCGGAGAAGGTCGCCGAGCGCTGGAAGATCAGCCGCGAAGCGCAAGATGCGTTCTCGGTCGAATCGCATCGCCGCGCCATTGCCGCGCAGCAAGCCGGTGAGTTCAACGACGAGATCGCCGCTTACACGATCACCGAGCGCTTCCCCGATCTGGCCACCGGCGAAGTGCGCGTCAATACGCGTGAAGTCTCGCTCGACGAGGGCCCGCGTGCGGACACCTCGCTCGAAGGTCTCGCGAAGCTGCGCACCGTGTTCGCGAATAAAGGTTCGGTGACGGCGGGCAACAGCTCGCAGACGTCGGACGGCGCGGGCGCGTTGATTGTCGTGTCGGAAAAGATCCTGAAGCAATTCAACCTGACGCCGCTCGCGCGTTTCGTGAGCTTTGCGGTACGCGGCGTGCCGCCGGAAATCATGGGCATCGGGCCGAAGGAAGCGATTCCGGCCGCACTGAAGGCTGCGGGTCTTAAGCAGGACGACATCGACTGGATCGAGTTGAACGAAGCGTTCGCCGCGCAATCGCTCGCGGTGATCCAGGACCTCGGTCTCGATCCGTCGAAGATCAACCCGCTCGGCGGCGCGATCGCACTGGGTCATCCACTCGGCGCGACGGGCGCGATTCGTGCGTCCACGGTCGTGCACGGCCTGCGCCGCCGCAACTACAAGTACGGCATGGTGACGATGTGCGTGGGCACGGGCATGGGCGCAGCCGGCATTATCGAGCGGCTGTGACACAGTCCGCGCCGGTGTTCGCGGCAAGCCGTTAAGGCGCGCAGAACGGTTCGCAGGCTTGCCGCTTGCGAACCGTTTTCGCATTCCAAGCAGCAGTTTTCCAGCAGTTTCCGCAGCAGTCGAGGAGACGAAATGACGACGGATATTCTGGTCGAGCGCGCAAACGGCGTGCTGACAATTGCCTTCAACCGGCCGGACAAGAAGAACGCGATCACGGCCGCGATGTACCAAACAATGGCCGACACGCTGGTGCAGGCGCAAGGCGACGCGTCGGTGCGCGCAATTCTGATTCGCGGCAGCGCGAACATATTCAGCGCCGGCAACGACCTCGAAGACTTCATGAAGTCGCCGCCGATGGGCGAAAACGCGCCGGTGTTCCAGTTCCTGCGAGCCATCAGTTCGGCCGAGAAGCCGGTGGTCGCGTCGGTGGCGGGGCCGGCGGTGGGCATCGGCACGACGCTGCTGCTGCATTGCGATCTCGTCTACGCCGCCGACTCCGCGAGCTTCTCGCTGCCGTTCGCGCAACTCGGGTTGTGCCCGGAAGCGGCGTCGAGCCTGCTGCTGGCGCGCGTGGCCGGCTATCAGGCGGCAGCGGAAAAACTGCTGCTCGGCGAGGCGTTCGACGTCGCCGAGGCACAGCGCATGGGCTTCGTGAACCGCGTACTGCCGGCCGCGGAAGTCGATGCGTTCGCGGCGTCGCAAGCCGCGAAGCTGGCCGCGCTGCCGGCGTCGTCATTGCGGGTGACGAAGAGCCTGATGAAGCGCGCGAGCCAGCAGGAGCTGCAAACGCAGATGTCGGAAGAAGCCGTGCACTTCGGCAAGATGCTGATCGCGCCCGAAGCGCGCGAGGCGTTCAAGGCATTCTTCGAAAAGCGCAAGCCGGACTTCCGGCAATTCGACTGAACCGGCAATTCGACTGAGCGGCGCCGCAGCGGTTGCGGACTGGAGGCCGCTCAGCTTTGTGCCGGCTGCGCCGTGTCGTAATCGACGTAGCTGGTTTCGCGGCAGAAGCTGACGAGCCGCACGCCTGCCTTGCGGGCAATGGCAATCGCTAGCGACGAAGGCGCCGAGATCGTCGCGACCATTGGCACGTCGACCCGCGCGGCTTTGCGCACGAGCTCGTAACTCGCGCGGCTCGACAGGAACACGAAGCCCTCTTTGGTATCCACGCGATCGAGCACGAGTTGGCCGATCAGTTTGTCGAGCGCATTGTGGCGGCCGACGTCTTCGAACGCATAGCGTATCGCGCCCGCCGCGTCGCACCATGCGGCGGCGTGCAAACCGCCCGTGAGGCGGGTGAGCGCCTGATGCTGCGGCAATTCGCGAGCGGCGCGCGCAATCGCGTCCGGTGCGAGCCGCTGCAGAAAGCCGGTGTCGGGCACGCGTTCGGGTTTCAGATCGAGCAAGTCGATGCTTTCGATGCCGCAAACGCCACAGCCGGTGCGGCCGGCCAGCGCACGGCGCTTTTCCTTCAGCGCGACGAACGCCTGCTGCACGACCTGCAATTGCACTTCGGCGTGCGGCAATTCGCCGTCGTCATGTAATTCGACCTCGATGTCCTGAATGTCGCTGCCGCGCCCGACGATCCCTTCCGAGATCGCGAAGCCCACCGCGAAGGCTTCGAGGTCGCGCGGCGTGCACATCATCACCGCATGCGAAATGCCGTTGAAGACGAGCGCGACCGGCCACTCCTGACCGACGTGGTCGGTGACCGTTTCGACCGCCGCACCGCGATGGCGATGCACCTGACGCTCCACCGCGCCTGGCTGGCCGGCTGTTTCCAGTTCGTTCAAGCTGATTCACTCCATTTATGCTGCGCGCACCGTACGGGACTGCGCCGCCGGTGTGCGAATAAGGTTCTAAAATACCTCAAGCCGGGCTTGTGCGTTGCCCGTCAACAATGAGGAACACTGTCATGGGACTCAACGAGGCACCGCTGCTGTTCAACTTCGAGGTGGAGTCGTCAGAGAATTTCACCTACATCCCGATGTCGGTTCGCTTCAATCTCGATCGTTTCGGCCTGCGCATTTCGCTCGCGCAGTGGCAAATGCTGCCGCTCGAAGACCGCAAGCTGCTCGCACGTTTCCCCGTCGAGGACGACGCGGAGATCGAGCCGAACTTCGATCACGCGCTGTTCGAAATGCTGCGCACTCACGCGAACGTCGAGCCGGAGTGGTTCACGCCCGACGAGGCGCCAGCCTGGCGCAACACGGACGGCGTGCCTGAGAGCGTCGTGCGTCAGGCGAAACAGGCAGGCCTGGCGGCGCCGAGTGCCGCGCTGTGGGCGGAGCTCGATCCGTTCAAGCGCTACGTGCTGGCCAAGCTTTCGCGCAAGCAGGAGATCAATCACGACTTCATCCCGGCGATGAAGGAATTCGGAATGGCCGGCTAGGTGCGGCCGGCCAGGCGCGGGCGGCCAGGTGCGACGGGCCAGGTGCAGCAAGCCAGACGCCACCACCCAGCACCACCACCGAAATTTTTTTCACTCCCAACCCTCAACCTGTTCCGAACGCTGCCGTTATCCATGGGTTGGCGCGTAAAAGACTCGCATCGATGCGGCCGGACGCATCGGAAGCGGCCTCGCGCTCCCGCCTGAAGAACGATCGACGTTCGGAACCCATGACTCATTTCATCTCGAAGCGGCTGCTGATCAACATCGCGGTCGTAGCCGCCGCGCTCGGCGCAAACGTGTTCGTCGCGTATTTGCAGATCGGCGGCCAGCGTGACGCCGACGCCCGCATGCTGCATTCGACGCATGTTCGCCAGAGTCTCGACGCCTATCAGACGGCGCTCGACGGCGGCCTCGCCGCGCTCGCCCGCTTCGAAGCGTCCGCTGAACCGTCGCCGGGAAATGCGGCGATGACGATGAGCACCACACTCGCCAGTCTCCAGCGCCAGTTGCGCGACGAGCTTACCGACGAGCCGGCCATGCTCGCCACGCTCGCGCAGGTCGGCGCCGACAGCCGCGCGCTGCAACGCGACATCGACGATGCGCTGCTGGTGCGCGATGCCGCCGAGCCGGCCGCTTCAAGCGCGTGGGCGGCGGCTTCGTATATGCACGTCGGGCTTGGGCTGCAACGTGTCGAAGCGGGCCTCGCCGCGCTGCGCGACGCCGAAAACCGCGCGTTCGAAGCGTCGCTCGCGGCTTCGTCGAAACGGGCCAGGCACACCATGTTCATGTTGGTCGTGACCATGGTCGCGGGCAGTGCGCTCCTCATCTTCACTTTCGGCGTCCGCGAAAGCAGTGCGCGCAAGAAGCTGCACAGCGTGCGGGCGCTTGGCCGCAACGACGAGCGTTTTCGCAGCCTGTTCGACGATCATCCGGTGCCCATGTATATCTTCGACCGCGAGACGCTGCGCTTTCTCGCCGTCAATTCCGCGGCGATCCAACAGTACGGCTATTCGGAAGCCGAGTTTCTCGACATGACGATTCGCGCGATCCGGCCGAATGTGGAGATCGCGCGCCTCGAGTCGCACCTGCAGCGCGCCGACAGCGTGCAGCACGGCCGCACGATGGCGGGCATCTGGCATCACCGGCGCAAGGACGGCTCGACCATCAGCGCGGACATTTCGTATCACGCGCTGAACTTCATGGGACGCGCCGCGTTTTTCGTTCTCGCCGACGACGTCACCGAACAGATCAATGCCGAAGCCGAGGCGCAGCGTTCGAACCAGATGCTCGAAGCGGTGATCGACAACATTCCGCAGCGCATTTTCTGGAAGGATCTGGAGTCGCGCTACCTGGGCTGCAACATGGCGTTCGCGCGTGACGGCGGCCTCTCGTATCCCGAGCAGGTGGTAGGCAAGAGCGACGCGGACATGCCGTGGCGCGCCTTCGCCGAGCTGCTGAACGCGCACGACAAGGAAGTGATCGACACCGGCGTGCCGAAGATGAACTTCGAGGTCGACATGGTGATCGACGGCGTGCATCGCACGACCGTAACGAGCAAGCTGCCGTTCACCGACGGCGAAGGCCGCGTGATCGGCGTGCTCGGCTCATACACGGACATCACGGAGCGCAAGCGCGCCGACCTCGCGTTGCGTCTGCAAAGCCGCGCGCTCGATGCGAGCGTCAACGCGATTCTGATCACGGCGCCGTCGCCTGCGGGCAATCTGATCGAATACGTGAATCCGGCGTTCATGCGCATCACTGGCTACGATCCCGCCGAGGTGATCGGCCACGATTGCCGCGTCCTGCAACGCGACGATCGCGAGCAGGAAGGCGTTGCGTCGATCCGCAAGGCGCTCGCCGCGAATCGCGAAGTGAGCGCAGTGGTGCGCAACTATCGCAAGGACGGCGCGCTGTTCTGGAATCAGTTGTTCATTGCGCCCGTGCCGAACGCGGAAGGTGTGATTACACATCACATCGGCGTGATCAACGACGTCACCGACCTGATGCGCTATCAGGAACAGCTCGAATATCAGGCCAACTACGACAGCCTCACGCGCCTGCCCAACCGCAATCTGCTGCGCGACCGTCTGCAGCATGCGCTGATCGTCGCGCAGCGGCAGCATAAGGGCGTGGCTGTGGTGTTCATGGACCTCGACGGTTTCAAGAACGTCAACGACAGCCTGGGCCACAGCGTCGGCGACCGGCTACTCGGCGTCGTGGCCGAGCGGCTCGCGCGCTGCACTCGCACGAGCGACACCGTCGCGCGTCACGGCGGCGACGAGTTCGTGATCGT
Source organism: Paraburkholderia kirstenboschensis (assembly GCF_904848585.1). Classification (GTDB taxonomy): domain Bacteria; phylum Pseudomonadota; class Gammaproteobacteria; order Burkholderiales; family Burkholderiaceae; genus Paraburkholderia; species Paraburkholderia kirstenboschensis. The sequence goes on along the minus strand of NZ_CAJHCR010000004.1, from coordinate 116,365 downwards.
GATGACGGACACCGTCGACGAACAATCGCTGATTGCGTGGATGGAGCGCGTGCGCGCTTCGATTTCGGAGCCGGTCTGGCTCGACGGCACTGAGCTGTACGTTGGGTGCAGCATGGGCGCGAGTCTTTTCCCGCAAGACGGCGACGACGCCGAAACGCTGATGAAAAAGGCCGACCTCGCGATGTATCGCGCGAAGGACATGGGCCGCAACACGTTCCAGTTCTATCAGCCGGAGATGAACGCGAGCGCGGGCGCGCGTTTGAATCTCGAGCGGCGCTTGCGCCGCGCGCTGCGCGACAACGAATTCCTGCTGCACTATCAGCCGCAAGTCGATATCGACAGCGGACAGATCGTCGGCACCGAGGCGTTGATACGTTGGCGCGACCCTGAAGTGGGGCTCGTGCCGCCGTCGTCGTTCATTCCGGTTGCCGAGGAAAGCGGTCTGATCGGGCCGCTGTCCGAGTGGGTGCTGCGCGAGGCGTGCCGTCAAAACAAAGCCTGGCAAGACCTCGGCTTGCCGCCGGCCCGTGTGTCGGTCAACCTGTCGGCGCGTGTGTTCCAGCAGCGCGATATTGCGAAACTCGTCATGCAGGTGCTCGACGAGACCGGCCTCGCGCCGCAATACCTCGAACTGGAACTGACCGAAAGCGCGATCATGCGCAACGCCGAAGAAGCGGTGTCCATGCTCAACGAGCTTCACGCGCTCGGCATTGGCCTTGCCATCGACGACTTCGGCACGGGTTATTCGAGCCTCAGCTACCTGAAGCGTTTTCCAGTGGACCGGCTGAAGATCGACCGCTCGTTCGTGTCCGATATCGGCATATCCGGCGACGACGAGACCATTACCTCGGCCATCATCGCGCTCGCCCATTCGCTGAAGTTGCAGGTGATAGCCGAAGGCGTGGAAACATCGGCGCAACTCGACTTCCTGAAGGAGCGTGCTTGCGACGAGATGCAAGGCTTCTACTTCGCGAAGCCGTTGTCCACCGATGCAATTTACGAGTTGATGCAAGGCGGCGCAGCGCGCGAACTCGCGATGGTTTGAATGCGGCGGCGGCGCGGTCGTTCGCTGCCGCTGAATCGGTTGCGATGCGCACGCGATGCACGCCCGCATGCACCGTGCGTGATGCACCGACGCCTGCGTTAGCGCCGCCGATCTCACACCGCCGGCGTGCTCACGAAAACCGGCAACTGCTCGGCTGCCGCCGAAAATGCTTGCAAATGCGGATGCGCGCTGGCGCTCACGATCTGCGGCAGCATCGTCTGTGTGAAGTTCCATGCGACCGCGAGCGTCACTTCCGCCGCGCCGAAGCGCTCCGCTTCGGTCGGCAACGGCGCCGCCGCGGCTTCCTGTTCGAGTTCTGCATACGCGGCGAGCATCTGTTTGCGCACTCGCTCCATCCACGGTTCATGCTGCTTGTCCACCGGCCGCAGATTGCGTTCGTAGACGATCTGCACCGTCTTGTCGCACGCGGCGAGCGAGAGGCCCGTCAGGCGCGCGGCGCGCAGGCAGTCGTCCGGATGCGACGGAAATAGCCGCTGCCTAGGACCGGCGAGCGACGCGAGGTATTGAAGGATCACCGTCGAGTCCATCACCGTCTTGCCGTTGTCGGCGACGAGCGTCGGCGCCTTCACGACCGGGTTGATGGCCGCGAACCGGTCGTAGGTACTGAACACGGAGATGGGCGCGTGTTCAAAGTCCAGCTTCAGCATCTTCATGCAGATAGCCACCCGGCGCACGTAAGGCGAGTCCAGCATTCCGATCAGTTTCATGTTGCTCCCGTTAGAAGTTCTATCGCGATGCGCCGGCATTCGCGGCGGCCGTGCATCTGGCCGCCGGTGAAGTGTGGCGCGCTTCAGGGCAATAGATTAAGCATCTCCGTACGGCAGAAAAAGCGAAATTAATCGACGGTTTACGTCAGAATCCCTTACATGAAACCGATCCCGCCTTTGACCGCTCTGCGCTGCTTCGAGGCCGTCGCCCGGCTCGGCGGCGTCACCCAGGCCGCGCGCGAGCTGCATGTCACGCACTCGGCGGTGAGTCAGCAGATCAAGGTGCTCGAAGATGCGATGGGTGTCGCGCTTTTCGTGCGCGAGGCGCGCGGGTTGCGGCCCACCGAGGAGGGCCGCCTCTACGCACTCGAAATACGCGCGGCGCTGCGTGACATCACACAGGCCACGCGCCGCGCGCAGGCTCGTCCGCACGACAGCGAACTGGTGATCGCGACGTTGCCGTCGTTCGCGCAGCATTGGCTCGTGCCGCGGCTGCAGAGCTTTCGTGAAGCGCATCCGTACTATCGCGTGCGTCTCGCCACCGGTTTGCAACTGGAAGACCTGCGCCACGGCGTGAGCGATATCGGCATTCGCATGGGGCAGGGCCATTGGCCCGACGTCGCGCAGCAAAAAATGTTCGACGATGAAATGCTCGTGGTCGCGGCGCCGCATTTCGCGCTCGCGCCGAATGGCCGCTTTCCCGTCACCGCCGAAGATGTAGTCGCGTGCCCGCTGATTTCGAGCCCCGACGCACCGTGGGGCGACTGGTGCGAAGCGGCGAAAGTCGCGCAACCGGTTGCCGCGCGCGTGGTGTTGTCCGCGAACGATTCGAACGTGGTGATCAGCGCGGTGTTGCTGGGCCAAGGTGTCGCGCTGGAACGGCGCAGTCTCGTCTCGCATGCGCTTGGCCGAGGCGATCTGGTGCAGATCACGTCGATTCGCGTGCCTTATCGTTACCCGTACTGGCTCGTGTGGCAGCAACGCGAAACGCTCACTGCGCAGCAGGCACATTTCGCGCAGTGGATAGAAGCACAGGTCGACGCGTATCTGCGCGCCGACGGGGCGCTAGCGTCTCAGTAGCGGCTGGCGGCGGTTCGTGATCCGCGCGATATACGCGCTACTGAGCGCCGGAATGCAGTGACTCAGTGAACCCAGTCGGGTTCATTCAAGTACGGGCAGCGCGCGCGGACGGCGGTCGCTATCGGTAGCGACGTAGGTGAGGATTGCCTCGGTTACCTTCACGAGATCTTCGGCGAGGCTCATACGTTGCGCGTAGACCTCGACGGAAACGGTGACCGACGTATTGCCCGTTTTGACGATGTCCGCGTAAAAGCTCAGCAGATCGCCGACGAACACCGGCTGCTTGAACACGAACGAGTTGACCGCGATGGTTGCGACCCGGCCATTCGCGCGGCGGCTCGCCGGGATCGAACCGGCAATGTCCACTTGCGCCATGATCCAGCCGCCGAACACGTCGCCGTGCACGTTCGCGTCCGACGGTTGCGGCATGACGCGCAGTGCGCAAGGCTTTTGCGGGAGTTGGAGAATATCGGTCATTGGGTACCCTGGAAGCGCGTGTTGGGTTGTTCGGCTCTGGCGGCTGGGCCAGCAGGCGGGACTAGACGGCAACGGCTCCATGCGAGCCGCGGACATCGCCGGACGGCAGGGCCGGGCGGTCAACCTTCGACCGACGGTCGGATAGCCCACGAAAAGCGGCGCCAGCCGGCTTCTGCGACAATAGGAAGATCAGGAATTGTACGGGAAAGCGCCCAGCGAGGTTGCGCGACCAGACAGCGTGCCCACATGCACACGGTGGCCGGCGTACCGCTGCGAACTCCGGCATTTCCACCTCCTCCCCCAGCCGAATCCATGCGCCGCTCGCTTCCGTCAGAACCCTCGCCCATCTCCACCCAACCGCGCAACGACTGGCAGACGATCCTGTCGCTGCTGCCTTATCTCGCGACCTACAAGTGGCGCGTGATCTTCGCGCTCAGTTGCCTGATCGGCGCGAAGATCGCCAACCTTGGCGTGCCGATCGTGATGAAGCGGATTGTCGACAACCTCGCGTCGGCGCAGCATCTGACCGCGCTCGGCCGCGCGCACGATTCTCCGGGCATCGTACTGCTCGGCGGCGTCGGCTTGCTGGTGGTTGCGTATGCGGTGGTCCGGCTTTCCACGTCGCTCTTCACCGAATTACGCGAGATCCTGTTTTCGAAAGTCACCGAAAGCGCCGTGCGGCAGCTCGCGCTCAAGGTGTTCCGGCATCTGCATGGCTTGTCGCTGCGCTTTCACCTGGACCGGCAAACCGGCGGCATGTCGCGCGACATCGAACGCGGTACGCGCGGCATCACGCAGCTCATTTCCTATTCGCTGTACAGCATTCTGCCGACGCTCGTTGAAGTCGGGCTGGTGCTCGGGTTTTTCGTCGTCAAATACGAAGCCTATTACGCGGTGGTCACGTTCGTGGCTCTCGCGGTGTATATCGTCTTCACGGTGAAAGTGACTGAGTGGCGCACGCATTTTCGCCGCACGATGAACGAGCTCGATTCGAAGGCGAACTCTCGCGCAATCGATTCGCTGCTCAACTATGAGACCGTCAAATACTTCGGCAATGAAGAGTGGGAAGCGAGCCGCTACGACGAAAATCTGAAGCGCTATCGCACGGCGGCCATCAAGTCGCAGCGTTCGCTGTCGGCGCTGAATTTTGGACAGCAGGCGATTATCGGCACGGGGCTCGTGTTCATTCTGTGGCGCGCGACCGAAGGCGTGATGGCCGGTCGCCTCACGCTCGGCGATCTCGTGCTGATCAACACGTTCATGCTGCAGCTTTATATTCCGCTGAATTTTCTTGGCGTGGTGTATCGGGAACTGAAGCAAAGTCTCACGGACATGGACCGCATGTTCACGCTACTCGGGGCCGCGCAGGAAGTGCCGGATCTGCCCGACGCGCCCGCGTTGCAAGTGAGCGGCGCGCAGGTGCGCTTTGACCGTGTGAACTTCTCCTACGAACCGGCGCGCCAGATTCTGCACGACGTGAGCTTTACGATTCCGGCCGGCACCACGACGGCGGTGGTAGGCCATAGCGGCTCGGGCAAGTCGACGCTCGCGCGGCTCATGTTCCGCTTCTACGACCTGGAGCGCGCGACGGGCGGCGCGATCACCATCGACGGTCAGGACATTCGTGACGTGGCGCAGGCTTCGCTGCGTGCTTCGATCGGCATCGTGCCACAGGACACGGTGCTATTCAACGATTCGATCTATTACAACATCGCTTATGGACGGCCGTCCGCGACGCGCGACGAAGTGATCGCGGCGGCGCGCGCCGCGCACATTCACGAGTTCATCGAAGGACTGCCGAAAGGATATGACACGCCCGTCGGCGAGCGTGGGCTGAAGCTCTCGGGCGGCGAGAAGCAGCGTGTCGCGATTGCGCGGACCATCCTGAAGAACCCGCCGATCCTGTTGTTCGACGAAGCCACGTCGGCGCTCGACTCGCGTTCCGAGCGCGCCATCCAGCACGAGCTCGATCAGATCGCACGCGAACGCACGACGCTGATCATCGCGCACAGGCTTTCGACGGTGGTGCACGCACAGCAGATCATCGTGATGGACAAGGGGCGCATCGTCGAGCGCGGCACGCACGCCGAACTGCTGCGCGCGAATGGCCTCTTCGCTCAGATGTGGGCGTTGCAGCAGCAACGCGCGGCCGAGGCACCGGAGTCGGCGGAGATTGTGGGCGCGGGGAATGGCGAGCCGTGACGCGGCTGACGGCGCGCGTATGGCGCCGCGCTTGGGGCGTGCCCTGGCGCGGCGTCGCTCAGCGCTCGACCAGCCGCTGATCGAGCGCCTGAAGCTGCGCCGGTGTCCCGACGTTTTCCCACAAGCCTTCGTATAGCTCGCCAGTCGCGAGACCGCGTGCAATCGTCTCGCGATAGTACGGCGTGAGCGCGCGCCGTGTACCGCGCGGCAGATCGCGGAACATGCGCGTGTCATAGAGCCCGATATTGCCGAACGTGAAACGCGGCTCGGCGTCGAGCGACAACACGCCGCCCGTGAGCGCAAAGTCTCCGTTCGGATGAAACGCCGGATTCGGCACCATCACCAGATGTATGCCCGGCTCCGCCAGCGACTTCATTGCCTGCGCACGCGCATTCAAGGCGCGGTAATCGAAATCCGCGTACACGTCGCCGCTTACGGCAAGGAACACCTCGCTCACGCCGTTATCTTCGATAAGCGGCAGCGCGTTGACAATGCCGCCCGCCGTCTCGAGTGCTTCATGCTCGGGCGAATAACGCAACTGCACTTGCCAGCGCGAACCGTCGCCGAGCACGGCTTCGATCTGCTCGCCGAGCCACGCGTGATTGATGACAATCGTCTCGAAGCCCGCGCGAGCGAGCCGCTCGATCTGCCACACGATCAGCGGCTTGCCGCCTACTTCGAGCAAAGGCTTGGGGCACGCGTCGGTCAACGGACGCATGCGCTCGCCGCGACCCGCGGCGAAAATCATCGCTTTCTTCAGGGACATTGTGATGGATCAGAACGTGTAGCCGACTTCGTTCGCGCGGCCTTCGAGATCGTCGAGCAGCTTCGCGAACGGACGCAGCGGCGCATAACGCTCGGCCACCTTGCGCGCATAGCCGATGAAGCGCGGCAGATCCTTCATGTAGTGCGGTTTGCTGTCGCGGTAATTGATGCGGCAGAAAAGACCCAGCACCTTGATATGCCGTTGCAGTCCCATCCACTCGATCTGGCGGTAGAACTCGCCGAAATCGGGATCGACGGGCAGGCCGGCTTTCTTTGCGCGCTCCCAGTAGTACACGAAGCAATCGAGCTCGAACTCCTCGTCCCAACTGAGGAACGCGTCGCGCAGCAACGACGCGACGTCGTAGGTAATCGGGCCATACACCGCGTCCTGGAAGTCGAGCACGCCGGGGTTAGCCTTGGGGCTCGATTCGCTCGCTTCGCTCGCCGCGTTCGGCGCGGCGCAGACCATCAGATTGCGCGGCATGAAATCGCGCAGCATGAACGCTTGCGGCTGCGCCCGCGCGCTCGCTATCAGCAATGCGAACGTGCGGTCGAGCAGGCCGCGGGTCTTGTCGTCGACCTCGCGACCAAGGTGCCGGCCGATGAACCACTCGGGCATTAGCTCCATCTCGCGGCGCAGGAAGGCTTCGTCGAACGGCGGCAGCACGTCTTCGCGCGACGTGAGCTGCCAGCGGATCAGCGCGTCGAGTGCGTCGCGCATCAGCGTGCGGGCGCGGCGCGGGTCGTTGCCGTTTTGCGCGGCGGTGAGCGCGCCGAGGTACGACGCGGTGCCCAGATCGGTGACGAGCATGAACCCGGCGTCGAAGTCGACCTCCAGCACGCGCGGCACGTGCACGCCGGCGTCGACGAGCAACTGCGCGATCTGCACGAATTCGCGGCACTTTTCAGGCGGAGGGGCGTCGACGGCGATCAGCGTAGCGGCGCTTTCGCCTTCCGCCGCCTTACCGGCGAGCCGGAAATAGCGGCGAAAACTGGCGTCGGACGAGGCCGGCGCGAGCGTGCTTATGTCGAGCGCATAGCGCGTTGCATGGCCTTGCAGCCAGGCCTCGAGCAGTTCGAGGCGGCGGTCGGCGGGGTGGTGTGTGAAGTCTTGGGAAGGGGGCAGCGTCATGAAAACCGGCGGCAAATTCAGGGGGGCAACGTCTTGCCATATAATACCCCACGACTTTTTTGACGCGACTCACGCCAGCTTTCGCGTATTCCGCTTTACCGCCCGCCTCACCGTTCGAAGATTGTAAATATTGATGTGCAGCCGACTGTCACGGTCGTGGTGTGCAGGCGGTGGATCGTGACTGCAGAAGCTGACGGACGGGCCGATTCGCCAAACGATACATGCCGCCTAGACAGCTTTCCCAAACGATTCCCTCTTGTGCCGCGGCGCCGCGCAAAAGGCGGCTCGTCGCGGCGTTGATCGCCGTTCCGGGTCTCATGCCCGCGCTCGCTCACGCCCAACTGGTCGGCGAGGCCGCGCAGCCGCAGCCCATCGACCCGCCCTGGGGCATGCAACTCGCCCCGCAACTCGAAGATCATGCGCTGCAGCCGGGACAGAAGCCGGCCACGTTCGTCCTCGGCGATTCGACCAACGGCACTACTGACCAGGACATGGCCGTCAAGGGCTCGGCTGAGGTGCGCCGCAGTACGGTCGTGATCAAGGCCGACGCGCTCCATTACGATCAGGACACGGACATGGCCGACGCGTACGGCCAGGTCCGCATGAACAACAACGGCACCACGTTCGCCGGACCGGAAGCGCACATGCGCGTGGATTCGAGCGAAGGCTTCATGACCGCTCCGAAGTATCACTTCAACGTGACGGGCGGCTCGGGCAGTGCGGAGCGGGTCGACCTGCTCGATAACGAGCGCTCGGTGTTCACGAGGGGCACCTACACCGCCTGCGCGTGCGCGGACGATCCGGCGTGGTACATCAAGGGCAGCGAGTTCGACTTCGACACCGGCGCCGACGAAGGCGTGGCCCACAACGGCGTGCTGTTCTTCCAGGGCGTGCCGGTTTTCGCGTCGCCGTGGCTGTCGTTTCCGCTGTCCGGCGAGCGGCGCAGCGGTATCCTGCCGCCCACCTTCTCGCTCAGTTCGACGAACGGCTTCGAACTGTCGGTGCCGTATTACTTCAACATCGCGCCAAATCGCGATCTGACGGTCACGCCGCGCATCATCTCGAAGCGCGGTGTGCAGTTGCAGAGCACGTTCCGCTATCTTTCGCCCACGTATTCCGGGTCGATCAGCGGCGAGTTCCTGCCGGACGACCGGCTGACCAAGACGAACCGCTACGCGCTGTACATCCAGCACAACCAGAACTTCGGCAACGGGTTCGGCGGCTACATCTACTACAACAAGGTTTCGGACAACACGTATCCGGAAGACCTGTCGTCGTCGGTCAATCAGTTCATGAACGGCACCCAGCTCCTGTATCAACAGGAAGCCGGGTTGACGTACAACAACGGCCCGTGGTCGGTGCTCGCACGCGAGCAGCACTGGCAGACGCTGACGCCGTCGGTCGCGCCGTATGGCCGCGAGCCGCAGTTGAACGTGAAGTACGCGAAGTACAACGTGGGCGGCTTCGACTTCGGCGCCGAAGCGGACTACACGAACTTCCGCATCACGACCGCGGACATGACCGAAGGTCAGCGGGTGGTGTTCAACCCGTACATTTCGTACTCGGTCGTGGGGCCCGGCTACTTCGTCACGCCGAAGGTGCAGTGGCATTTCGCGTCGTATAACCTGCACAACATCAGCAGCGACGTGCCGGTCGGCACGCCGAAGAATTTCACTGAATCCATCCCGACGCTGAGCTTCGACACCGGGCTCATTTTCGACCGCTCGGTCCGGCTCTTCGGCGAGGATTACATCCAGACGCTCGAGCCGCGCCTGTACTACGTGTACACGCCGTTTCGCAATCAGGAGTCGGCGCCGCTCTTCGATACCGCCGAATCCGACTTCGGGCTCGCGGAAATCTTCACGCCGAACACGTTCGTCGGCAATGACCGCATTGCGGACGCGAACCGTCTGACCGCGGCCATCACCACGCGCTTCATCAACCCGGCAACGGGCGACGAACGCGCGCGTTTCGTGATCGCGCAGCAGTACTACTTCCAGGATCAGCGTGTCACGCTGCTGCCGAATCAGACCAGCACGCAAGCCACGCATTCGGACCTGATCGTGGGCGCGTCGCTCAAGCTCGGGGCTGGTTTCGCGTCGGAAACCGCGTTCCAATATAATGCCGACAACAATCAGCTGGTCAAGACGAGCGTCGGTTTCGGGTTCAGTCCGGCGACAGGCAAGGTGCTCAACGTCGGGTATCGCTACACGCGTGCGAACACCACGCTGGAAAACCAGCCTATCAATCAGGTGCTGGTGTCGGGGCAATGGCCGCTCACGCATCGGGTGTTCGGGGTTGGGCGGTTCAATTACGATCTCGGCGGGCATCGGATCGTCGACGGGCTCGTGGGTTTGCAATACGACGCGGACTGCTGGACGCTAGGCGCGGGTATTCAGCGCTACGCAAACGGCCTGAATACGTCGGGGCAGCATCAATCGAGCACGCGCTTTCTCGCGCAGTTGACGTTCAAGGGCTTGTCGAGCGTCGACAACGGGCTGATTTCCGCGTTCCGCAGCAGCGTGGCGGGCTACACGCCGCTGCCGCCACCGCCGCCGCCCGAGTCGCGGTTCATCAATTACGAATGACGCTCGCCCGGTCGTTCATCGAATGCGAAAAGACGGGCCAGGCGTGCCCGACATCATTGGAGTATCTGTGGCAATCATGAAAAAGCTTCGCTTGGCAACGCTCGCGGCAGGTCTTGCCGCCGCGGCGTCTTTCCTGTCGGTTGCGCCGGTTCAGGCGCAGGCGCTGGGCGGCAACCGCGGCGGCCAGACCGTCGACACAATCGCCGCAGTGGTCAACAACGGTGTCATCACGCGGCGCGAGCTCGAAGAGCGCGTGGGCCTGATTACCCGCCGCCTGAACCAGCAGAACGCCCCGATTCCGCCGGCCGATCAGTTGCGTCAGCAGGTGCTCAACCAGATGGTGCTGGAGCGCATCCAGTTGCAGAAGGCGAAGGAAGACGGCATCAATATCGACGACGCAGCGGTGCAGAAAACGCTCGAGCGGCTCGCTCAGGCGAACAACCTGTCGCTCGACGTGTACCGCTCGCGGATCGAGGCGCAAGGCGTGCCTTGGGCCACGTTCACGAGCGACGCACGCACCGAGCTCACGCTTTCGCGTCTGCGTGAAAAGGAAGTGGACAGCAAGGTCACGGTGTCGGACGCGGAAGTCGCGAACTACATTGCCAGTCAGCGCGGCCCCAATGCCGGCGCGACGAGCGACCTGCACATGCAGCACATCTTGCTGAAGGCGCCGCTGAACGCGCCGCAAACGGATATCGAAGCGGCTCAGAAGAAGGCCGAGGCATTGCTCGCCGAAGCCAAGGGCGGCGCCAACTTCGAGAAGCTCGCGAAGTCGAATTCGCAGGCGCCGGATGCATCGAAGGGCGGCGACATGGGCTTTGCCGCACCGTCGAAGCTGCCGCCGGAATTCGTCAAGGCGGCCTCGGCATTGCGTCCGGGCCAGGTTAATCCGGAAGTGATCCGCACCAACGACGGCTTTGAAGTCGTGCGCCTCGTCGACCGCCGCAGCGGTCAGGGCACGAGTTCGGACGCGCCGAAGCTCGTGCAAACGCACGTGCGCCACATCCTGCTGCGCGTGGGCGACGGCATGTCGGAACCGCAAGCGCGCCAGAAGCTGCTCGAAATCAAGAAGGAAATCGCCGCGGGCGGCGACTTCTCGAAGTTTGCCCACACGTATTCGCAAGACGGTTCGTCGTCGCAAGGCGGCGACCTGGGCTGGATCAGCCCCGGCGAGACGGTGCCCGAATTCGAGCGCGCCATGAACACTTTGCAGGACGGTCAGATCAGCGACCCGGTGCGCAGCGAATACGGCTATCACCTGATTCAGGTGCTGGAACGCCGCGAGTCTGAAGGCTCCGTCGCGCAGCAAATGGATCTCGCTCGCCAGGCCATCGGTCAGCGCAAGGCGGAGCAGGCTTACGCCGACTGGCTGCGCGAACTGCGCGACACCGCGTACGTCGAAGTAAAACCCGATCTGTCTCGCGTTCAATAAACCTCATGAGTTCTGCCGCCCAGTCAGCCAGCTTGCCCTTGCACATTGCGATCACCACGGGCGAGCCGGCCGGCGTCGGTCCCGAGCTGACCGCGCAGGCGCTCGCGGGCGCGACGGCACACTGGCCCGGCGCGCGGTTCACCGTGCTGGGCGACGCCGCTCTTGTCGCCGAACGGGCGCGGGCGGTCGGTGTAGATTGGCAGGCGCTCGTGGCCGACGCGCCGCGCATTCAGGTGCAGCATCGGCCGCTCGGTGCGCCGGCGGTTGCCGGTAAGCTCAACGCGGCCAATGGACGCTACGTGCTCGATCTGCTGGACAGCGCAATCGACGGCGCAATGGCCGGCACATTCGACGCGATCGTGACCGCGCCGCTGCAAAAGAGCACCATCAACGACGCGGGCGTGCCCTTCACCGGCCACACCGAATATCTCGCCGAGCGCACGCGCACGCCGCGCGTGGTCATGATGCTGGCGGGCACCGGCAAGCGTCCGTTGCGGGTTGCGCTCGCAACCACGCATCTGCCGCTGAAGGACGTCTCGGCCGCGCTCTCGGTCGAGGGCATCGTCCAAACGCTGCGCATTATCGATCACGATTTGCGGCATCACTTTGGCTTGCCGGCGCCGCGCATTCTCGTCACAGGTCTGAACCCGCATGCGGGCGAGAACGGTTATCTCGGTCGCGAGGAAATCGACGTGATCTCGCCGGCGCTCAAGCTCGCGAACGGTGAAGGTATCGACGCGCGCGGTCCCTATCCGGCGGACACGCTGTTTCAGCCGCGTTATCTGGAAGAAGCCGACTGCGTGCTGGCGATGTTCCACGATCAGGGCTTGCCGGTGCTCAAGTATGCGACGTTCGGCGAAGGCATTAACGTCACGCTTGGCTTGCCGATCATCCGCACGTCGGTCGATCACGGTACTGCGCTCGATCTCGCCGGCACGGGCCGCGCGGACGCGGGCAGCCTGATCGCCGCCATCGACACGGCGGTTCTAATGGCGCAACATCGCCGCGCGGGCTGATTCAACGTCGCATCGGCGCCTCGCGCGTAGTCATTTCTCAAGCAGTTTTCTTTCTTTAGCGTTTCTTCGATGTCCACCAGCAGACAGCAGCAGGGCCGGCACCAAGGCCATATCGCGCGCAAGCGTTTCGGGCAGAACTTCCTGGTCGACATGGGCGTGATCGATTCGATCGTCAATGTGATCGGGCCGCAGCGCGGCCAGCGCATGGTCGAAATCGGGCCGGGGCTCGGCGCGCTGACCGAACCGTTGATCGAGCGTCTGGCGACGCCCGAGGCGCCCTTGCACGCTGTCGAGCTGGACCGCGATCTGATCGGGCGTCTGAAGACCAAGTTCGGCGAGCTGCTCCAACTGCACGCCGGCGACGCACTCGCGTTCGACTTCGGCTCGCTCGCCGCGCCCGGCGACGAGCCGTCGCTGCGCATTGTCGGCAACTTGCCGTACAACATTTCGAGCCCGCTGTTGTTTCATCTGACTGCGTTCGCGCATCGTGTGATCGATCAACACTTCATGCTGCAGAACGAAGTGGTCGAGCGGATGGTGGCCGAGCCGGGCACCAAGGCCTTCAGCCGTCTCTCGGTGATGCTGCAATATCGCTACGTGATCGACAAGCAGCTGGACGTGCCGCCCGAGGCATTCCAGCCGCCGCCGAAAGTCGATTCGGCAATTGTGCGAATGATCCCGTATGCGCCGCACGAACTGACGCCCGTGGACGAGCGCGTACTCGGCGAAGTGGTGACGGCGGCCTTCTCGCAGCGTCGCAAGATGTTGCGCAACACGTTGGCCGCGTTGCGCGATACCGTCGACTTCGACGCAATCGGCTTCGACCTGCAGCGCCGCGCCGAAGACGTGCCGGTGGCCGAATATGTGCGCGTCGCGCAGATCGTGGCGGGTAAGCGTTAAGGGTTAAGCGGTGGGCGTTGGGTTTGGAGCGCTGAAGTTCGTGGGCTAAAGCGTCGGCAGGAGTTCCGAGCCGTTAAGCCAGGAGCACCAGGAGCGCCAGGCGTTCAGGCGCAATGGCTCTGAGCGAAAGCTCAAGCCACTCACCGCTTGCCCGGCGCATTGACCAGCGCGATGCCGGTCAGCACGAGCGCCGCGGCCATCAGAAACCTCAAGCTGAATGACTCGCCGAGCAGCAGCACTCCGAAGGTCACCCCAAACATCGGCGTGAGAAACGAGAACACCGACAGGCGCGACGCGACATAGCGCGTGAGCAGCCAGAACCACACCAGGTAGCTGACGAACGCGACCACCACCGCCTGATACGCGAGGCTCGCGAGTGCTATCGGCGTGACCGTGTCGACGTGCGCCTCGCCGAACGCAAGCGCCAGCGCCAGCAGCACCACCGCGGACACCGCCAGTTGATAGAAGAGCGTCTTGCTCGCGCTCGAGTGCGCCAGCCGCGTCGCGCGCACCACGACGGTCGTCGCCGCCCAGGCGATGCCTGCGAGCACGCCGAGCGCGTCGCCGGCCACGGCGGCCAGCGACGAACTGCGCGCCGCTGCGCCATGCAGGAAGCCATCGGCGAAAGCCAGCGTCATGCCGGCAAACGCCACGAAAATGCCGAGCCACTGAATGCGCCGCATCCGCTCGCCTTCGACGAACCAGTGCAGGCCCAGCGCCGTAAAGCAGGGCGCGGTGTACAGAAAAACCGCCATGCGCGACGCGCTCGTCAGTGTGAGTCCGAGAAAGATGCACACGAACTCGGCCGCGAACAGCATGCCCGCCAGCAGACCGGCGCCGAGCGTGCCGTCGTCGCGGAAGAGCGGCGTGCCGCGCGAGCGCGCCCAGCCCCAGACCAGCAGCGTGGCGATGGCGGAACGCAAGCCCGCCTGAAAAAACGGTGGCAACGCGGCGTTGGCGCTTTTGATCGCCACTTGCTGGAATCCCCAGATCGCGCACAAGCCGACCATCAGCAGGATGGCGAAGCCATCGGGGGCGCGGCGCGTGCGAAGTGCGGTGGTGCTCATGGCGATGTGGTGACGATAGGGGCAAGACGGGGTTGTCCGGCGCAGCGCGTACGATACCAAACCCGCTCACGCGTCCATTCGATGACCCCACCGCCTACGCGTGCTTCCGACAAGTCGCAAGTCATTTGCGAATTCAAGGACACCTGCGCAACTCCCGCGCAACACCTATTTCTTACCATCCTGATTTCGCGCTAAGGTTCGACGACATGTTCTGTCGGTACGTTCGTACGCGCTGCGTCGCCGAAGCGGGATTCAGACAAGCCGGCCACCGGGCGAGGCGCCGCGTAAACAAACAAACTCTATCCGCGCAAAGCGGAGCCTGTACGAGGAAACGGCATGAAGACCCTCAGCAGAGGCGCGGCGGTCGTGGCGTTGGTATCGTTCGGTTGTCCAGTTGCGCAGGCCCAATCGAGCGTGACGCTTTACGGCGTGGTCGACGAGAGCGTGCGCTACCTGACCCATGTAAACAAAGCGGGCGACTCTTCACTCGGACTGGGCACGGGCGGCATGACGCAAAGCCGCTGGGGGCTCAAAGGCGTCGAGGACCTTGGCGGCGGCTGGTCCACCTTTTTCAAACTCGAAAATCGCCTTTACATCAACAGCGGACAGAGCGATCCGACCTTGCCGTTCTTCAACGAAGCGCAGGTCGGTGTGCGCTCCACTTCCTACGGGCAGGTGATTTTGGGCCGTCAGTACAACGTGATGATAGAAGGCATCACGGTAGGCGGTTACGGCAGCAATCCGTGGATTCCGTACGACTTCAGCTTCCAGCCTGAGGTGACGATGACGGGCGGCATCTGGACCAGTAACCAGGTGCAGTATCAGGCAAAGTACAACGGCTTGAGCTTCGCGGCGGGCTACGCGTTCGGCGGCAACGCCGGCAATTCGTACGGCAGTCAGATCGGCGCGGCGGCCGCTTACGCGCCCCCGGGAGGACCATTTACCGTCGGCGGCGCGTACGAGGAGTCGAAAGATTCGGTCAACGGAGCCTCGGCCAAAGCGTGGACGTTCGGCGGCTCGTACACGTGGGACAAAACGCGCTTTTCGCTGGGTTACATCGTCAATCGGGCCGACGCCGGTTTCTCCACTTTCGCCAACGGACCGTTTACGGCCGCCGCGCTGACAGCGTTGAAATACACGGACTTTTCGCGCCGTCGCATGTTCATGGGTGGCATCACACAGCAGGTGGGCAACGCCTGGCACCTGGCGGCAAACGTCTGGCGCACGCTGCAGGACGGCAAGACCGCCGCGAAGGACGGTTCCGCATGGCAATACCAGCTCGTCGCGGACTACAACCTCTCAAAGCGCACTGACGTCTATGTGGAAGGCGACTATTCGCTGTATCGCGGCGATCTGATCGGCGCGCAACTGCAAGGCGTGAATGGCGTCGGGCTCGCGCAGAAAGGCTCGCAAATCGGCCTGATGGCGGGGCTGCGGCATCAGTTCTGACATCGAGGTTACATGGCAGCGCGGCGTGCGCTTCACGCCGCCCGCTGCGCGGCGCGTCCCTGCAACGACGGTCGATTCCGGGTACATTTACGCTCTCGACATCAAGCAACAGGGAGTACACGATGCGCCTGCTTCACACCATGCTCCGGGTCGGTGACCTGGACCGTTCGATCGCGTTCTACACTGAACTGCTCGGCATGAAGTTACTGCGCCGCGAAGATTATCCGGACGGGAAGTTCACGCTGGCGTTTGTCGGCTACACGGACGAGCGCGACGGCACTGTCATCGAACTGACGCACAACTGGGACACGCCGGCCTATGACCTCGGCAACGGCTTCGGGCATCTCGCCGTCGAAGTGGAAGACGCCTATGCCGCATGCGACAAAATCAAGGCGCAAGGCGGCACGGTTGTGCGTGAAGCCGGGCCTATGAAACACGGCACCACCGTGATCGCATTCGTCACCGATCCGGACGGCTACAAGATCGAGTTCATCCAGAAGAAGAAATAAACGTCGGCGCCGGCGAGCCGGGGTCTCATCCGATCACGTAATGAACAACAATCCCTACTTCAACGAACTCGACGCGATCCACGTCGAAATCGAGGCCTTGTTCGACGGTTCCGCGGACGACCTCGCGCTCGAACGGATCATGGCGCGCTTCGCGCCGCAGTTTACGTTGATCATGCCGTCCGGCGCCGTGCTCGATCACGCCGCGTTGCGCGAAACGTTCGCGAGGCTGCGCGGCACGCGGCCGGGCTCGCAGATCGACATTCGCCACAGGGAGATCGTCGTCGAATATCCGTCGGGCGCGGTCGTGAAATATCGCGAGTATCAGCGGGACAATGCGGGCAATGCGAACGTGCGGCGCTCAACCGCAGTGATGGACGTCGACGCGCAAGGCAAGGTGACGTGGCGTCACCTGCATGAGACGTTTTGCACGGAATAGGGCGGGCGGCGTCAATCACTATCGACGCCGCGTAAGCCTTTCACGGCACTGCGGGGAAGCAGGAGAAACGCCGGCTCTAAAGCGTCGGCAGCAATTCCGGCGGATGCGACTTCAGCGTCTGCCGCGCTTCGCGGAATTCCGGAAAAATCGATTCGACCGTTTGCCAGAAGCGCGGGCTGTGATTCATTTCCCGCAGATGCGCCAACTCATGCGCGACGACGTAATCGATAATGGAAAGCGGAAAGTGAATCAGCCGCCAGTTCAGGCGAATCTTGCCGTCACTCGAACAACTGCCCCAGCGCGTGGCCGCTGAAGAAAGCGCATACGCGCGATAGTTGACGCCCAGCTTTTCCGCGTAAATAGCGAGGCGCTCGCCGAACACACGCTTCGCTTCGCTCTGCAACCAGCCTTGCACGCGGTCCTTGATCTGCTGCGGATCTGCTTGCAGAGGCAGCGGCACTTGCAGGGCGGAGTCGGCCGCGCTAAACGCGAGCGTGCCTTGCGGCGCGCCGAGCTTCACGCGCACCGGCTGCCCGAGATAGGGCACCTCGGCGCCGTCTTTCCAGTCGACCTTCGGCAACGCGCGCTGCTCGACGCGCGTTTGCCATTCAATCAGCTTCGTGAAAATCCAGCGCTGTTTTTCGGTGATCGCGGTTTCGATATCGGCGAGCGTGACCCAGCGCGGAGCGGTGATCGTGAGGCCAGTGCTGTCGATCGCAAAGCCGATCGAGCGGCGCGCCGAACGCTTGAGCGCGTAATGCAGCGTGCGCGAGCCGATGACGAGACTGCGCAGCTTGCTGCCGTCCGGTGCAAGCGGCACGGCAGGCTGCTGACCGTGAGGCGTTGCCGAAGGCGCGGACGGTGAAGGGGACGACGAAGTCGACCCCGGCTCTGCGAAGAGCGGGAGATCGAGTTGCCGGTTATCGAGCGCCGCAGCGGGCTGCGGCGTAGGAGACTTCTGCATCGGATTCGGCTTCGCGCAAGTACGCCTTCGAGGGCGTGGGCGCGTCAGATAGGTGCGGCGGCGGAACTGCTTCCCGCCGCGCGATACGCAGTAGGATCGATGCGACGCATTTCAGCTTCGATCCACTGTTCGACGCGCGTGTTCACTTCATCGGGCGTGAGCCCCGTCGTCTCGATCGGCTTGCCGATCGACACTGTGACTATACCCGCATATTTGAGAAACGAGTTGCGAGGCCACACACGTCCGGCGTTGTGCGCGATTGGCACGACCGGCGCGCCGGTTGCAATCGCAAAGCGCGCACCGCCGGTTTTGTACTTGCCCTGCTTGCCGGTCGGCGTGCGTGTGCCTTCCGGAAACATGATCACCCAGGCGCCTTCCGCCATGCGCGCCTTACCCTGTCTGATCACCGATGCGAACGCGTACTTGCCTTCTTTACGGTCGATATGAACCATCTTCAGGAGGCCGAGCGCCCAGCCGAAAAACGGCACGTACAGCAACTCGCGTTTGAACACGTAGCACAGCGGCCGCGGCATCAAGGCGGGAAACGCCAGCGTCTCCCATGCCGACTGATGCTTCGACAACAACACCGCCGGACCGTTGGGCAGGTTCTCCATGCCCTCGATCGTGTAGCGGATGCCGTTGAGCCAGCGCACCGCGGTGAGCGTTGCGCGGCACCAGCCGGCCGCCATCCAGTAGCGGCTATCGGCGCGCATGAACGGGAACGCAATGAAGCACGCGGTCGCGTACGGCACCGTGAACACGATGAAGTAAATCAGCAGCAGCAAAGAACGAATGAAGCGCATCGGCGTGGTCAGTAAGGGGTGGGGACGCGCGTGGTGCGCGTCACTCTTGAGCGTCGGCGAGAAAGTCGAGCGCGAACGCTCGCAGGTCGTCGTGGACGACCGTGCCATCCGGCAGGCCGCCGGCCGTGAGCGTTTTGCGGCCCTTGCCTGTGAGCACCAGATGAACCGGATGGCCGAGCGCCGCGCCCGCTTGCAGGTCGCGCATCGCGTCGCCGACCACCGGTGTGTTCTCGGGGTCGACCTCGAAACGCTCGTTGATCATTTTCAGCATGCCGGGCTTCGGCTTGCGGCATTCGCAGTGGTCTTCCGCCGTGTGCGGGCAAAAGAATACCGCGTCGATGCGCCCGCCCACGGACGCCGCCATGCGATGCATCTTGAGGTGCATCGCGTTGAGCGCGTTCATGTCGAAGAGGCCCCGGCCGATGCCCGACTGGTTCGTTGCGACGGCCACGCGATAGCCCGCCTGGCTCAGGCGCGCAATCGCTTCGAGCGAACCCGGCAACGCGACCCACTCGTCCGGCGACTTGATGAACGCGTCGGAATCGGCGTTGATCACGCCGTCGCGGTCGAGGATCACCACTTTTTTGGTCGGCATGGTGTGCGGCTCAGGCGGCGAGTCGGGAAATGTCGGCGACGCAATTCATCTGCTGATGCAGCGCGCCGAGCAAGGCCAGACGGTTTGCGCGCAGAGCCGGATCTTCAGCGTTGACCATCACGTCGTTGAAGAACGTGTCGACCGGTTCGCGCAACGCGGCGAGCGCGGTGAGTGCGCCCGTGTAATCGCGTGCGGCGAGTTGCGACTGCACACGCGGCGCTACCTGTTCCAACTGCGCATGCAAGGCCTTTTCCGCCGCCTCGACGAGCAGCGTGACCTGCACGCCGCCCGTAGCGGTAGCGCCTTCCGACTTCTTCAGGATGTTCGAGATGCGCTTGTTGGCTGCCGCGAGCGCTGCCGCTTCCGGCAACGCCGCGAACTCGCGCACTGCATCCAGGCGCGCGACGATATCGTCGAGACGCGTCGGGTTGAGCGCCAGCACCGCGTCGATTTCGCCAGGCGCGTGACCGCGTTCGCGCAGCAGACCACGCAGACGATCCATGCTGAATTCGTAGATGGCTTGCGTCGAATCCGCGACGTTCGGCACTGCGGCGAATTGCGCGTAAGCGGTGCGCAGCAGTTCGACGAAATCAACGGCCAGTTGCTTCTCGACCAGAATACGCAGCACGCCGAGCGCGTGACGGCGCAGCGCGAACGGGTCTTTCTCGCCGGTGGGTTGCAGGCCGATGCCCCAGATGCCGACCAGCGTTTCGAGCTTGTCGGCCAGCGCGACGACCGTGCCGGTTGCCGTGCCCGGCAACGCGTCGCCGGAGAAACGCGGTTGATAATGCTCCGAGCATGCGAGCGCGACTTCTTCCGGCTCGCCGTCGTGGCGCGCGTAGTACGTGCCCATCGTGCCTTGCAGCTCGGGGAATTCGCCGACCATGTCGGTGATCAGATCCGCCTTGGCCAGACGCGCGGCGCGCTTCGCGAGCGCCACGTCCGCGCCGATCAGGCCGGCGATCGCGCCGGCCAGCGCTTCGACGCGCTCCACGCGTTGCAGCGCCGAGCCGAGCTTATTGTGATACACGACGTTCGCAAGCAAGGGCACGCGATCGGCGAGCGGCTTCTTCATGTCCTGCTCGAAGAAGAATTTCGCGTCGGCCAAACGCGGGCGCACCACCCGCTCATTGCCTTCGACGATATCGCCGGGCGTCGACGTTTCGATGTTCGACACGATCAGGAAGCGCGAGCGCAGCTTGCCGTTCTCGTCCGTCAGCGCGAAGTATTTCTGGTTCGTCTGCATGGTGAGGATCAGACATTCCTGCGGCACTTGCAGGAATTCGTCCTCGAAACGGCATGCGTAGACTACCGGCCATTCGACCAGCGACGTCACTTCGTCCAGCAGCGATTCGGGCATCACGACCTGATCGCCGTCCGCGTGCGCGAGCAGATGCGTGCGGATGGTTTCCTTGCGGTCGGCGAAGTTCGGCACCACACGGCCCTTGTGCATCAGCGTGTCGGCGTACGAATCCGCGTGCTGGATCTGTACGAAACCTTCGGACAGGAAGCGGTGGCCGAGCGTGGTGTCGTCGGCGTCGATGCCGAGCGCGCTGACCGGTACGATCTGCTCGCCATGCAGCGCGGTCAGGCGATGCGCCGGCCGCACGAACTGCACGTTCGTGCCGTCCGGGCGCTGATAGGTCATCACCTTAGGAATGGGCAGCTTGGCGAGCGTTTCGTCGAGCGCGGCTTGCAGGCCTTCCGCGAGCGTGGCGCCCGGCGCGGCGTAGCGCAGGAAGAAGGCTTCGGCCTTACCGTCCTGCGCGCGCTCCAGGTCGTTCACCGAAAAATCGGGGAAGCCGAGGGCGGCGAGTTTTTTCGCGAGCGGCGCGGTGGGCTGGCCGTCTTTATCGAGCGCGACGGAAACCGGCAGCACTTTTTCGCGCACATGCTTTTCCGGCGCAACCGTGCGTACGTTTTTGATCGTGACAGCGAGGCGGCGCGGCGTCGCATAACGCTCGAATGACAGCTCGCCTTCGATCAGATCGCGCGCCGCGAGGCGCTCCGCAATGCCTTCGGCGAAGGCGTCGCCTAGACGGGCGAGCGCTTTAGGCGGCAGTTCCTCGGTCAGCAGTTCGACCAGCAGGGTAGCTTGATGGGATTGAGTCATTTCTTGATGTTCTCGTCAGTCCGGGTCGATCTTGCGTTCGACTTTCAGCGGCGGCGCCCACGCGGGCATGGCGGCGTCCTGCTCGTCGGTGGTGAGGCCGGGCACGGCGTGCACCGGATTGCCGAGCATCGGGAAGCCGAGCTTCTCGCGTGAATCGTAGTAGGCCTGCGCGACCAGACGCGACAGCGCGCGAATCCGGCCGATGTAGGCCGCGCGCTCGGTGACCGAGATCGCGCCGCGCGCGTCGAGCAGATTGAATGTGTGGCCGGCCTTCAGCACGAGTTCATAGGCGGGCAGCGCGATCTGCGCTTCGATCATGCGCTTCGCTTCGGCTTCGTAGCTGTTGAAGAACGTGAACAGAAGATCGACGTTCGCGTGCTCGAAGTTATACGTGGACTGTTCGACTTCGTTCTGGTGATACACGTCGCCATAAGTGAGGCGGCGCGTTTCCGGGCCGTTCGGGCCTTGCTCCTCCCACTCGGTCCAGACGAGGTCGTAGACGTTTTCGACTTTTTGCAGATACATCGCGAGGCGTTCGAGACCGTACGTGATTTCGCCGAGCACCGGCTTGCAGTCCAGGCCGCCGACCTGCTGGAAATACGTGAACTGGGTCACTTCCATGCCGTTCAGCCACACTTCCCAGCCGAGCCCCCAAGCGCCGAGCGTGGGATTTTCCCAGTCGTCTTCGACGAAGCGCACGTCGTTCTGTTTCAGGTCGAAGCCGAGCGCTTCGAGCGAGCCGAGATACAGATCGAGGATGTTTTCCGGCGCGGGCTTCAGCACCACCTGGTACTGATAGTAGTGCTGCAGACGGTTCGGGTTCTCGCCATAGCGGCCGTCTTTCGGGCGGCGCGACGGCTGCACGTAGGCGGCGCGCCACGGTTCCGGGCCGACCGCGCGCAGGAAAGTGTGGACGTGCGAGGTGCCCGCGCCGACTTCCATGTCGATCGGCTGGAGCAACGCGCAACCCTGCTTATCCCAATAGGATTGCAGTGTCAGGATGATTTGCTGAAACGTGAGCATGAAGTGCCTTTCGGGCATGAGGCCGCGCCGCGAGCGCGTGTGCGCGCGGGGCGGCCGTGGAGCGAAGTGCTAAACCTGCGATTTTAACGGAAAGGCGGGGGGGTGTCCGGTTTTGGGGAGGGCGGGGGCCGACATGCCTCGCGTGAGCCTGCGCAATGCGCGGACGGCGGCTTCACCGCAATTGTCATGTGATGACGTAATCTGCGCTGCGGCAGCTCCGTGCGTCTTCGTCTGCAGTGACTTCGCTTACAGGTAGCCCGGAATTCTCGCCTTGCATGCCTCAAGCGCTTCCGTACTTGAATCGGTTACGCCAAATCGGTATTTGCAGTAGTCAGCAAAATGCGAGCGGTCGGACGGAGGTAACCGGTCAATCGGTATATCGTCGCCTTCGTTCGCAAACGGATCATCGAACTCTATCTGCAGCGTCGGATGTCGCTTTATAAAGAATGTTGTTTGGATTTCGTGGTCGAGATAGGAGTGAACGTAACCGGAATACGCGACCGCCACCAGAGCTATGCCAGCGCCGATAGCCACTCCCAGCCATCTCCTGGAGATTACCTTCACGGCGCTCTAAGTCCGGTCGATTTCCGCATTTCATTCACAAGCGCCAAGCCGGCGTTGCCCGGACAGATTTTGCCTTCACCCAGTTGACCGGGAAATTCCCGGTGGCCGCCCAAGGTGGTGATATAGAAGAAATCCTGCAAGATGGCGATGAATGTCGCGAGCGACGACTTCTGGTTTTCGGGGACTTGCGGTTTCTGTTTCAGCCCCATCAGGTCAAGAAGTTTTGTCACCTTCGCCACGCCATCATGACCCTCACCGGGATCCGTCATGTTTTCCAACAGGACGATGCCGACGACTCCTGTGTTGTAGTTGTGGACGTGCTCGCCTTTGAAACGTATGTCCCGGCCCTCAAAGACATTCCCAAAACAGTCGAGCGCGTAGTGATAGCCGATATCGTCGCTTGAAGCGGCTACTCGACCCATCTGCATTTCCTGGATGTCCTGCAACTGCAGTGCGCCCGGCCCGCAGGTGAAGCTGCGCCCTGCGTGATGCAGAGCAATCTTCGTGTAGTTCCAGTCGTCGTGCATTCGGGACGCGCGGTTCTTGTGCGCAGCCCAATCTGACCGTTCGACAAAATTCATGCTGGCGTGGCGTACGCGATTAATGATCGCCTGACGTGTCGCCGCTCGGTTATTGACCGAGATGTAGATAGCCTCGGCTTCTTCGCTGTCCAACCTGGTTTGCCCGGAAGTCCAGTGCTGAATCGTATAGTCCGCCATTTCTACACTCCGGGGTGCGGTGACAGCTCGCGCTTCGGTGACGAAAAAACAATGTGGATTCGAAATGCTTGCGAACTGTTGGTCGCAAGCTCCGCGTACCCATCCCCATCCGTCTCGCCTGATCGTTGCTCGCCTTCGACATCGACAATGAAGGACCGATTTCTCAACGGCTCGCCCGTCACGCTATCGGCAATAAAAATGCGCTGGGAATACTTGTGAGACGACATAGACGAGGGTGCAGTGTGCGGCCACGCTGATTCATTCGCTAGAGGCGACAGCGCTAGTGCACCAGGATTCACTTGCTGATATGAGTTGTTTTGAGAAGCGCTCATGACAGGGGGCGGCTCACAGTTACACACGCAGATGTCGCCGTCCAACGCCGCTTCCTTGCCCATCATTGTGTCAGACAGGCGCGGCCCTTTTCCGGCGATTACGCCGACGGTCTTACAGGTTGGGCAATAGACCTTCGCACCAAGATAGGTCATTGCTGTCCCGAAGTGTGTACAGGTCTCCTCGCCTTCCAGAACAATCCCGCCAGCCGAAGAGTGGTCTCCCTGCTTCAAGTGGTACCGCCGCATGCGCTCCCCAGTGGACATATTGAACAGACCGTGGCTTGTCGCAGCGTTGGTGAGCAGCACCGACATTCCGCAGCACGACGGTCCGTCAATGTACGTTTCATCGCAGCACTTGTATATGAGACCGATTCTTAGCAATTCCTGTCTTTTCGCGGGCTGGCCTTCGCCTAGACTCAACGAGCATCCGTGTCGCCCCTCACGCCACCGCCAACTCCACCTTCGGCGAAAACGAATCGCTTTGCGCGACCGGCCACCACTTCTCATACAACGAGTAGCGGTATTTCCCGTTGAGCAGATCATCCGGCTCGAGATACTTCAGCAACTCGGACATCAACTGCACCTCATGCGACGACACTCGCCGCACGATGTGATGCGCGCGCAACTCGGCGGGATGCTTCAACCCGGCAGCCTGAATGATTTCCTTCAGCGCATGCAGCGTGTTGTGGTGGAAGCTGAACACGCGGTCGGCCTTGTCCGGCACGACGAGCGCACGCTGGCGCACCGGGTCTTGCGTCGCGACGCCGGTCGGGCAGCGTCCGGTGTGGCAGGTTTGCGCCTGAATGCAGCCCACCGCGAACATGAAGCCGCGCGCCGCGTTGACCCAGTCCGCGCCGATCGCGAGTGTCCTGGTGATGTCGAACGCGGTGATCATCTTGCCGCTCGCGCCGATGCGAATGCGTTGCCGCAAGCCGATGCCAACCAGCGTGTTGTGCACGAGCAGCAGGCCTTCCTGCAACGGCACGCCGACGTGATCGGTGAACTCGAGCGGGGCTGCGCCCGTGCCGCCTTCCGCACCGTCCACGACGATGAAGTCCGGCAGGATGCCCGTTTCCAGCATCGCTTTCGCGATGCCGAAAAACTCCCATGGATGCCCGATGCACAGCTTGAACCCAGTCGGCTTGCCGCCCGACAACGTGCGCAAGCGGTCGACGAATTCGAGCAGGCCGCGCGGCGTCGAAAACTCCGAGTGCGTGGCCGGCGAAATGCAGTCGCGGCCCATCGGCACGCCGCGTGTCTCCGCGATTTCAGGCGTGATCTTCGCGGCCGGCAACACGCCGCCATGACCCGGCTTCGCGCCTTGCGACAGCTTCACCTCGATCATTTTCACTTGCGGTTCGGCCGCCTGCTTCGCAAATTTTTCCGCGCTGAACGTGCCGTCGTCGTTACGGCAGCCGAAATAGCCCGACGCGATTTCCCAGATGATGTCGCCGCCGTGCTCGCGGTGATACTTCGACATCGAGCCTTCGCCGGTGTCGTGCGCGAAGTTGCCTTTCTTCGCGCCGAGGTTCAGCGCCATGATCGCGTTTGCGGACAGCGAGCCGAAGCTCATTGCCGAGACGTTGAAGATCGACATCGAGTAAGGCTGCGCGCGCCCGGCGCCGACTACGATGCGGAAGTCGTGGCTATCGAGCGTGGTCGGCGCAAGCGAATGGCTGATCCATTCGTGCGCGACGGCTTTGACGTCGACCTCGGTTCCATACGGGCGGCTATCGACGTCGTTCTTTGCACGCTGATAGACGATGCTGCGTTGAGCGCGCGAAAACGGCTTTTCGTCGGTATCGCCTTCGACGAAATATTGGCGGATTTCCGGGCGAATGAACTCGAACAGAAAGCGAAGATGGCCCCACAGCGGATAGTTGCGAAGAATTGCGTGCCGCTGCTGACCGAGATCGAACAGACCGAGCGCGACGAGCGCGAGCGGCACGACGATCCACAGCCACGACATGTGATGCGTCGCGGCGAGCGCCGCGCAAACGGCGAGGAGCGCGACCGCGCTCCACATGGCCAGATAACGTCGAGAAAACATTGGGACTCCGGTGCAGTGAAGATCGTCGCGGAGGGATCGCCGGCGCCGGCGGCGCGGACGGATCCGCCGCGAAGGAAAACGAGCGACTGCCCGTCGGGAAAAAGCGGACTGCCAGGGAGGCGAGCGGCTTTAACGCGCGCTCAGCAACGCCGCTTTTTGCGGCTCGCGCGCGGTTGGCTGCGCAGTAGCAGCATGTTCGATGATGCCGCCGCCGAGGCACACGTCGCCATCGTAGAGCACCGCGGATTGCCCCGGTGTGACAGCCCATTGCGCATCGTCGAAATTGAGTTCGAAGAGACTTTCGCCGTAGTTCGCTGTCGTGAACGTGCAGCGTGCATCCGCCTGCCGGTAGCGGGTCTTCGCGCCGCAGGCGAAGCCTTCCGCCGGCGGCTCGCCCGCGACCCAGCTCGTGTTGCCCGCGCTGAGCGTATGGCTCAGGAGCCACGGATGATCGTGACCTTGCGCGACGTACAGCGTATTCGACGCAATGTCCTTGCCCGCCACGAACCACGGCTCGCCGCTGCCTTCCTTGCTGCCGCCCAGACCGATGCCCTTGCGCTGCCCGAACGTGTAGAACGCGAGTCCGATGTGCTCGCCGACCGTTTTGCCGTCGGTGGTTTTCATCGGGCCTGGCTTTGTCGGCAGATAGCGGTTCAGGAAGTCGCGGAACGGCCGTTCGCCGATAAAGCAGATGCCGGTCGAATCCTTCTTCTTCGCATTGGGCAGCGCGATCTGTTCGGCGATTTCGCGCACCTTCGTTTTGGGAATTTCGCCGAGCGGAAACAGCGTTTTTGACAACTGCGCCTGGTTCAACCTATGTAGAAAGTACGACTGATCTTTCGTATGGTCGAACGCCTTCAGCAGTTCGAAGCGGCCATTGTTCTCACGCACGCGCGCATAGTGGCCGGTCGCGATGGTTTCCGCGCCGAGCGACATTGCGTGATCGAGGAAGGCCTTGAACTTGATTTCGGCGTTGCACAGCACGTCCGGGTTGGGCGTGCGGCCCGCCGAATATTCGCGCAAGAACTCGGCGAATACGCGGTCTTTGTATTCGGACGCGAAGTTGACCGCTTCCACGTCGATGCCGATCAGGTCCGCGACCGACACCACGTCGATCCAGTCCTGGCGCGTCGAGCAGTATTCGCTGTCGTCGTCGTCTTCCCAGTTCTTCATGAACAGGCCGACCACGTCGTAGCCCTGTTCCTTCAGCAGCCACGCGGTAACCGACGAATCGACGCCGCCCGACATGCCTACTACGACTTTCTGCTTGCTCATAAGATGCTCACTGGGTACTGCGTGACTTCATGGATCGTGGGTCGCTGCCGCCGCGCGGTTATCTTTTCGGCCCGACCGAATGCGTATGCACGAAGTCGAGCGGGAAACGCCGGCCTGCCAGGTAATCGTCGATGCATTGCATGACGAGCGGCGTGCGGTGCCGTTCGGGGCAGGCGCGCAATTCGTCGGCGCTCATCCACAACGTTCGCACAATGTCGGGGTCGAGCGCGCGTGCCGCCTCGCGTTCGCCGCCGGTGCCGCAGTAAGTGAAGCGCAAATACGTCACACCTTCGCTGTCCGGCCGCTCGAAATGCGTCATGTACATGCCGACCAGCGCCTCGGGCGTGAACGGGTACGCGGTTTCCTCGAGCGTTTCGCGGATCACTGCTTCCAGCAGCGTTTCGCCGGCTTCCAGATGGCCGGCCGGCTGATTCAGGCGCAGACCGGCCGCCGTGTGTTCCTCGACCACGAGAAAGCGCCCGTCACGCTCGACGATGGCCGCGACAGTCACGTGCGGCAGCCAGGTTTCCGGTTTCATGGGTGCGCATTTTACCGTTTATAGGCACTCGCTGCCGGGAAGCGGGCGGCCGGCTTCAGGGGCGGCAGGGCCGGCGGCTGCGGGGCACGCCGTTTTTTTTCCCGACCGGAATCGCAACGCTCGATGCCGGCTGACCGGCTGACCGGCTGACCGGCTTTCAGGCGCCCAGCAAAGAACGGCGGACTTCGGCGCGCGCGGCTCGGGCGCGATCCGTATTGGCCGCCGAACCCGGAACGCACGGCCCCGAGCGCGCGCCAGCCCACCGGCACCCCCGGATTGTCCCCGATTTCTGCCGCCCCCCATGTTTCGGGTAAAGTGAGGCGTTAGCCGTTGCACTTGCAAGCCGGCGTGCCTCGTCGGCCGATCTGTCGTCAAACAGTAAGTCGAG
The DNA here is from genome assembly GCF_904848585.1 of Paraburkholderia kirstenboschensis. Lineage (GTDB taxonomy): Bacteria > Pseudomonadota > Gammaproteobacteria > Burkholderiales > Burkholderiaceae > Paraburkholderia > Paraburkholderia kirstenboschensis. Next base: position 88,175 of record NZ_CAJHCR010000004.1, on the reverse strand, counting down.
GAGGAAGCACGATGCACATCGGAGTGCCAGCTGAGACGCGCGCGCACGAAACCCGCGTCGCCGCGACGCCCGAAACGGTCAAGAAGTACGTGGGCCAGGGCCATCGGGTCACCATCCAGAGCGGCGCCGGAGCTGGCGCGAGCTTTCCCGACGACGCCTTCACAGCCGCCGGCGCGGAAATTGTCGACGCCGCCAGCGCGTTTGGCGCCGAACTCGTCCTCAAAGTGCAGTCTCCAACCGAAGCCGAACTCCCGCTGCTCAAGCGCGGCGCAGTGCTGGTCGGCATGCTCGATCCGTTTAACGCAGAGAATGCGCTGAAACTGGCTGCGGCCGGCGTCACCGCCTTCGCGCTCGAAGCCGCGCCGAGAACTACCCGCGCGCAGAGCCTCGACGTGCTGTCGTCGCAGGCAAACATCGCCGGATACAAGGCGGTGCTGCTGGCGGCGACGCTGTACCCGCGCTTCATGCCGATGCTGATGACCGCCGCCGGCACCGTGAAAGCCGCGCGCGTGCTGATTCTGGGCGCGGGCGTGGCGGGCTTGCAGGCAATCGCGACGGCCAAACGGCTCGGTGCCGTGATCGAAGCGTCCGACGTCCGTCCGGCCGTGAAAGAGCAGATCGAATCGCTCGGCGCGAAGTTTCTCGACGTGCCTTATGAAACCGACGAAGAACGCGAAGCCGCCCAAGGCGTCGGCGGCTATGCGCGGCCCATGCCGCCGTCGTGGCTGCAGCGGCAGTCGGCGCTCGTCCACGAGCGCGCGAAGCAGGCCGACGTGGTGATCTCCACCGCCTTGATTCCCGGCCGCGCGGCGCCGACGCTGATCTCCGTCGATACCGTGCAGGCAATGAAACCCGGCTCCGTGCTGGTCGACCTTGCCGCGGGCCGCGGCGCGGACTATGAAGGGCAGCGCGGCGGCAACTGTCCGCTCACCGAAGCCGACAAGGTGGTCGTCAAGCATGGCGTGACGATTGTCGGCTACACGAATCTGGCCTCGATGGTGCCCGCCGACGCTTCGTCGCTCTATGCGCGCAATCTGCTCGACTTCCTGAAGCTGATCGTGACGAAGGAAGGCGCGCTGAACATCGACCTCGCCGACGACATCGTCGCCGCCACGCTGCTTGCCCGCGACGGCGAAGTCGCGCGCAAGGCATAAAACGAATCCACCGAGGAGAAACGGCGATGGAAGTGCTCAACCACACCGTCATCAACCTGATCATTTTCGTGCTGGCGATCTACGTCGGCTACCACGTGGTCTGGAACGTCACGCCCGCCTTGCACACGCCGCTGATGGCCGTGACCAATGCCATTTCGGCGATCGTGATTGTCGGCGCGATGCTGGCTACCGGTCTCACGGTCGGCACGCCGGGCAAGTTCTTCGGAACGCTCGCCGTCGCGCTCGCGGCGGTCAATGTGTTCGGCGGCTTTCTCGTCACCAGGCGAATGCTGGAGATGTTCCGCAAGAAAGAGCCGAAGAAGCTGATCGCCGACAAGAGCAAGGAGAACGCGTAATGAGTCTGAACGTCGTCACGCTGCTTTATCTGGTCGCGTCGGTCTGCTTCATTCAGGCGCTCAAGGGGCTGTCGAATCCGAAGACCGCGCGCATCGGCAATACGTTCGGCATGGTCGGGATGGCGATTGCGATTGTCACGACCATCGCATTGATCGCCAAGCAGGCCACCGCGCTCGGATCGAATCTCGGCTTGGGGCTTGGTCTGCTGCTGGTCGCGCTGATTATCGGCGGCGCTATCGGCGCGTTTGTCGCCGCGCGCGTCGAGATGACCAAGATGCCGGAGCTCGTCGCGGCCATGCACTCGCTGATCGGTCTCGCGGCGGTCTGCATTGCGTATGCGGTGGTGTCGGAGCCGGCCGCGTTCGGCCTCGTCGATCCCGAGTATCCGGTGCCGGGTTTCCTGCCTTACGGCAATCGCGTCGAGCTGTTTATCGGCACGTTCGTCGGCGCGATTACTTTTAGCGGTTCGGTGATCGCGTTCGGCAAGCTCTCGGGCAAATACAAGTTTCGCCTGTTTCAGGGCGCGCCGGTGGTGTATGCAGGCCAGCACCTGATCAACCTGATGCTCGCCATCGCGATGCTCGGCTTCGGCATCATCTTCTTTTTCACGCAGTCGTGGCTGCCGTTCATCATCATGACGGCGATCGCGTTCGTGCTCGGCGTGCTGATCATCATTCCGATCGGCGGCGCGGATATGCCGGTCGTCGTGTCCATGCTCAACTCGTACTCGGGCTGGGCGGCGGCGGGTATCGGATTCTCGTTGAACAATCCGATGCTGATCATCGCGGGCTCGCTCGTCGGCTCGTCGGGTGCGATTCTGTCGTACATCATGTGCCGCGCGATGAACCGCTCGTTCTTCAACGTGATTCTCGGCGGCTTCGGCAACGAGCCAGGCGCGGCGGCGGCGGGCGGCTCGGCGGAGCAGCGTCCGGTGAAATCCGGTTCCGCCGACGATGCGTCGTTCATGCTCGGCAACGCCGAAACGGTCGTGATCGTGCCGGGTTATGGCCTTGCCGTGGCGCGCGCGCAGCATGCGTTGAAAGAGCTGACCGACAAGCTCGTCGAGAAGGGCATCGAGGTCAAGTACGCGATTCACCCGGTGGCGGGGCGGATGCCTGGCCATATGAACGTGCTGCTCGCCGAAGCCGAAGTACCTTACGACATGGTGTTCGAGATGGACGACATCAACGGCGAGTTCGGTCAGGTCGACGTGGTGCTGGTGCTCGGCGCAAACGACGTGGTGAATCCGGCGGCGAAGAACGATCCGAAGTCGCCGATTGCGGGCATGCCGATTATCGAGGCTTATAAGGCGCGCACGGTCATTGTGAATAAGCGCTCGATGGCCGCAGGCTACGCCGGGCTCGACAACGACCTCTTCTACATGGACAAGACGATGATGGTCTTCGGCGACGCCAAGAAGGTGATCGAGGATATGGTGAAGTCGGTCGACTAGGCGTGTGTGGGAGTCTCGCGGATTGCTTTGCCGCTGTCCGCGGGACTCCAAACGGGAAGCCTGTATTTCAATCCGGCAGCCGCGGCGCGTTTCTCGCATTGCTCGCGTTACCCGCGTTGTCGCTCTAACGCGGCTTGGCGTTGACATGCCGCAACAGGTCCGCGAGCCGCCTGCCTTGCTGATCCGGATACGGTTCGCGCACTTCCAGCTCCCGAATCCGCTCGAGTCCAAAGTTGCGGAAATCGCCGCGCAATTCACACCACGCACCTAGCGTCCAGCGCGCGCCCCAGTAGGCGAGCGCGAGCGGCCACACACGGCGCTCGGTTGCCGCGCCGTTTGCATCGGTGTACGAAAAGCTCACCACTTGCCGTGCGTCGATCGCGCGATGCAGCGTGTCAAGCTGTGCCGAGAAATCACTCCTGATATGAAACGACGGCGCGAAGACAGCGAGTCTTTCGAGCGACGCGCGCTTGTCCGCCGGCATTGCCGAGGCAATCTTGGCGAGCGCGCCGCGCGCTCCGCTTGCAAAGTCGGCGCCGCCCCAGGACTCCAGCATGCGCGCGCCGGCGGCGAGCGCCGCGAGTTCGTCGGCGGTGAAGGTGAGCGGCGGCAGGCTCGCGGCGCGGCTCAGCCGGTAGCCAATGCCGGCCTCGCCCTCGATCGGTACGCCCGACAATTGCAGATCGCGCACGTCGCGATAGACGGTGCGCAGCGAGATGTTGAGCCAGTCAGCGAGTTGTTGCGCGGTGGTCAGACGCCGGCCGCGCAGCAGTTCGGCTATCTGGAACAGGCGGTCGGCGCGGCGCGTCATCGTGGGCGTCTTGTAGAAAAGGACCGGGACAGTCCCGCGATGATAGCGCCGCATGCCGCGCTCCGGTCAGCGTTCAGGCGGCGGCCGCGTGGCGCTTCGTGCTGTTGTGCATTGCGCGCGCTTCGCTCGCCGCTTTGCGCTCTAGCCGTTGGTGCGCGAGTGCAGGCCGAGGCGGTTGCCTTCCGTGTCGGTGAAGAACGCGATATAGCCGATATCCTGCGGCAGTTTGACGACTGGGCCGTCGGTCTTGCCGCCGGCTTCTTCGATACGGGCGAGGGTGGCGTCCACGGTCGGCTGCGCGTTCAGATAGACGAGCACGCCGTCGCCGTTCGGGGTCGCCGACGGATTGTGGACGATCGCGCCGCCAGTGGCCGGTTCTTCGTACGCGAACACGGCAATCGGCTGCCCGCCGATTTCCTGGCGATTCAGTTGGACATCGAGCGCGGCTTCATAGAAACGGACGGCGCGGTCGAAATCGACGGACGGGATCTCAAACCATGCAACAACTTTCGACGATGCAGACATGACACTCTCCTGTTGACCCGAGTTAGTGCTTCAGCGCTTGCTCTGGTCCCATGCAAGATGGTTTCGGTGGATGGACGGCGGATAAAGCCGTGTAAAGCGCCGGATGGCGTGAGGGGAAGTGTGCGGGGGTGCTGCTGACAGCGTGGTGTCAGTAGGGTACGAGAAGGACGGTTCGGGCGAGCGGTTTCAGCGACGCGAAAAAAAACCGCGGGAGTCGGTGTCCGCGGTTTCTTTGGGCCTGCTGCTACTTCTGCTTCTGCTTCTTCTGTTCGTGCTCCGGTTCGTGAGGTGCGCAAGCCGCACCTCTACGCCGGAAACGGCGTGTGGCGACCGGCTAGGGTCAATCGGCGGGCGTGTCGCTTTGCGGCCGCTGGCGGACGCTGCCCGCGATCAGATCGAAGCGAAACAGTCGGCATTCGAGAGCGCCGTTGAAAAGCGGCGTCTTGGTCGATTCGCGCAGGCGCAACTGGCCTGGCAGCTTGCGATCCGAAGTCAGGATGAATGCGTGCCAGCCGGTGAAGCGCTGCTTGAGCGCGTCGCCGAGCGACTGGAAAAATTCGCTGTCGGGCGTTTCTTCCTGGGCGCGGCGAAAGCCGTCGTCTTCGCGGTTGTCGCGGTTGCGTCCCTCGCGGACTTCGCCGCGCGCGTTGCGCCCGCGCACTTCGATCCGCTCGCCGTACGGCGGATTCGCGACGAGAATGCCCGGCTCGGAGCTTGGCGGCGTCATACCGCGAGCGTCGACCTGTTTAAGCGGGATCGACGGCAAGCCTGCGCGCTGGAAATTCGCACGCGCTTTGTCGAGCATGTCGCCGGAAATATCGCTGCCGAATATCTGCAGATCGGCGCGCGACGTGCGGGCGGCGTGCTTGGCGTCGAGCGCGGCGGCCTTCAGTGTTTGCCAGGTTTTGCTGTCGTATTGCTTGAGCTTTTCGAAGCCGAAGCGGCGCTCCGCGCCAGGCGCGATGTTCAGCGCGACTTGCGCGGCTTCGGCGAGGAACGTGCCGCTGCCGCACATCGGATCGTACAGCGGCGTGCCCGCGCTCCAGCCCGTCAGACGCAGGATGCCCGCCGCGAGATTTTCGCGCAGCGGCGCCGCGCCCTTGTCGAGCCGCCAGCCGCGCTTGAAGAGCGGGTCGCCCGAGGTGTCGAGGTAGAGCGTGCAGTCGGTCGCGGTGAGAAACGCGAACACGCGGACGTCGGGCGTCGCGGTGTCGACGTTCGGGCGCGCGCCGCTGACTTCGCGCAGACGATCGCAGATGGCGTCCTTCACGCGCAACGTCGTGAATTCGAGGCTTCGCAGCGGCGACTTGATCGCGGTGACGTCGACGCGCAGCGTTTCGTTTGCGGAGAACCATTGCTCCCAACGCTGCTCGACGGCGAGCGCGTAGATGTCCTGTTCGCTGCGATACGGACGATGCGCGATTTTCAGCAGCACGCGGCTCGCGATCCGCGAATGCAGATTGGCCGCCATGCCGGCTGCCCAGCCGCCGCGGAAATGCACACCGCCGGGGACTTGCGAGCCCGCCGTGAATGGCGCGCCGTTCAGATGTTTCGCGGCGATTTCGGCGAGTTCGGACGCAAGCGAGGCTTCGAGGCCGCGCGGGCAGGGGAGGAAGAAATCAAAGGACATGGGGTGGGGCGAGCCGGTGGGCGTTGGGTAAGGGCGTATTGTACGCGGTTGGCTGGTGCCTTTTTTCGCTTACGGGGGTTGGGGGTTTTGAGCCGTAGGCCTTCGTTGATATCGCGATGGTCTATTGGCGTTGCCCGTGCGGGGGCGGCACTTACCTTTTTTGTATGCCGGAAAGGAAGTCAGCGAAGAAAGCGGCTTCAACCCGCCAGCTCATAAGTGCTCGCGAGACAAGCGATGGTTCTGGCTTGGTCAGCGCCGACGGCTGGCGCGTTTACCGCTATCCTTCTTCAAAACCTAACAGTCCGTACGCGACGACAGGTGTTCAGGCGAATTTTGAATCGAAAATGTCGCCGACCGGTCGTCCCTACGCGAATGGACACCTGAACATAGCACCATGAACGCAGAAATCAGGAAACTCTATTCTCTCGAAGTAGAAGACGAGCTGATCCGCTATCAACCTGCCGAGTGGGACAATTTCGGAACGTGGATCCGTCTTTCAATCGGTGTTGTTGGTCAACCCGGCACCGACAATTTCGAGCTTTTGATCTGTACGCCGCAATGGCTTTCCGAGGAACTCAAGCGAGAAGCGGGGACACGGTGGGGCCGTCATTCGCTGATCGTGAGCGAGTATGACCTTGTGGTGATCACCGGCCAGCTTCAGCGCATGGTGCAGCAATGCGCCGGACCCGACTGGCCAAGCATCGCCGTCAAGATCGCCCGGTTCGCCGCATGGGAGTTCGAGGACTATCAGATGTAAGATCGAGCACGAATCGTCTGTCCGAAGAAAGCGCGAGTATTCGCGCTTTTCTTATGGGTTCGCACTGTTGCGCCACCAGCGGCGCCTGTTGCTCGACGAAAAATCGGCCGGAGAGGAGAGGCCAAGCGGACAAAAACAAAAGCCGGCAACGCAAGCGGAAGCTGCTACCGAACAGCAACACCCGCATCTAAAGAAGGACAAGCCGGCACACCAACTCGCGCAGCAGCCTTCCCTCCCTGCGAAGCAGAAGAAAAAGGCCCGGCCGCAGCCATCGCCTGCAAAGCCACCGCCACTTGCTCAGAAACGCGCTGCAAAGCCCTTCGATGCCCATCGACGAGCGAGTCGTACCCACTCCCGACCTGCTCGCTCACGACACTGCGGCAAGTCATCACAGCAGTACTCCGAACAGCCCGCACACTCCACACCGCATCGATCAACGCATGCGACCCAGGCCACGACTCGAACCGCTGCACATTCACGCTGACCCGATACACAGGCGTCGCATCGGAATAAGCGGTGCCATACACATCGATCGTATTCAACTGCTGCGTGAGGCTCGTCGACAACGCGCGGCGCAGTTCGTCGCCGGGCAATGACGCCCAACGCTCCTCTTCCAGCACCTTCACCTGAGTCGGTCCGGTCTGCACGACCAACTGGGTCTTGGCGACTTGCGGCGGCACGTCGATCGGTGCAACTTCGATCAGCCACGCCGGCGCCGCGGCAGTCCGCACGCTCGACGCGCCAGCCGATGCCCCAGCAGCACTTACGCCGCCAAGCGTATAGAACCGGCTACTCGGCGATGCACACGCCGCCAGTGCGAGCGCGGCCACGATCGCACCGGCACGTAAAGCGCTGCGCGCGGGCCCGCCCGGCAGGCGCGAAAGCCGGGACAGTCTGGAAAGGCGGGCAAACATCATGGCTTATCTCCTGCTTTACCGCGCAACAACGATTCGGGGTGGCGCTCCAGATAATCCGACAGCGCATTGAGCGACTGCAACGTGCGCGTCAATTCCTGCAACGCCTGATGCACGTCCGACTGCAACGGCGAGTCCTGCTGCAACGTCGCCTCCGCCGAGCCGAAGGTCTGCTTCGCCGCCGCCAGCGTGTCGCGGGCTTGCGGAACGACTTCCGTGTCGAGGCGCTTGAAGAGCTGATCGGCGTTCTTCAGCGCGCTGTTCAAGTTGTTGCCGATCTGGTCGAACGGTACCTTGTCGAGCTTCTTCGCGATGTCTGCGACCTGAAGCTGCAACTCGTCGAGCGTGTTCGGAATCGTCGGCAATTCGAGCGGATCGCTTGCTACGTCGACGGTGGCCGGCGGCGCCTTCGGGAAGATATCGAGCGCAACATATAGCTGGCTCGTGATCAGATTGCCCGTACGCAACTGGCCGCGCAGACCGTGCTTGACCAGCTGTTGCAACAGGTTCTGACCGGCAAGGCTACCCGCCGCCGGAGCCGTTTCGCGGAAGCGCTTGCCGAGCCGGTCCGGATAGATGTTCATGGTCACGGGCATCGTGAAGCTGCGCGTCTTCGGATCGTAGTCGATGCCGATGTTCGTCACCTGACCTAGCACGATGCCGCGGAAGTCCACCGTCGCGCCGACCGACAGCCCGCGCAGCGACTGGTTGAAGTTCATCACGACGCGTAGCGGCTCGCCGTCCGGTTCTCGCATCGCGTCGCCCTCATCCGAACCGAGGCGGAACGTCATGTTGTTCGGCGCCTGCGCGCCCACGCCCTGGCCAGGCGGCGACTGGAACGACAAGCCGCCGACGATCACCGTCGCGAGCGACTGCGTATTCAGCTTGAAGCCGCTCGAATCGAGCCGCAGATCGACGCCGCTCGCATGCCACCAGCGTGAATTGGTGCCGACGTACTGATCGAACGGCGCGGACACGAACACCTGCATCGTCACGCCGGTGCCGTCCTTGTCGAGCGAGAAGCCGACCACCTGGCCGACCTGCACGCGACGGTAGAAAATCGGCGAGCCGATGTCGATCGAGCCCAGCGAATCGCCGTGCAGGATGAACTGGTGTCCCTTCTGGTCGCCGGTGATGGGCGGCGGCGTCTCGAGGCCGACGAAGTTCTTCTCGCTGTCCGGCGAGTGGCCGGCGTCCGCGCCGATATACGCGCCGGAAAGCAGCGTGGTGAGACCCGACACGCCGCTTGCGCCCACCCGCGGCCGCACGACCCAGAAGCGCGAATCCTTGACCGCGAAGTCTTCGCCTTCCTTCGTCAACTGCACCTGCACGAGCACGTGAGAAAGATCTTTCGACAACGTGATGGATTTCACCGCGCCGACGTCGACGTCCTTGTATTTGACCTTCGTTTTGCCGGGCTCGAGCCCTTCGGCGCTCACGAAACTGATCGTGATGGTCGGGCCTTTCTCCGTCACCGACTTGATGACGAGCGCAACGCCGATCAGCGCGGCGATCAATGGAATCACCCAGACGAGCGACGGCAGCCAGCGGCTGCGCGGCTCGATTTGAGGATCTGGGAGTTGGGGCGGCAGCTTCGGTCCGTTCGAATCGTTGCGCGGCGCATCGGAGGCGGGCGTCGGTCCTGGCGGGCTAGTCATGTTCGAGATCCTGAGGTTTTTGAGTACTGCCGTCCACGTCGTCCCAGATGAGCCGTGGATCGAATTGCATGGATGCCATCATTGTGAGGATCACCACTGAGCCGAACGCGATTGCGCCCGGTCCAGCCGTAATCACTGCAAGCGACTTGAAGCGCACCAGCGCGACGGTCAATGTGACCACGAACACGTCGAGCATCGACCAGCGGCCGATCCGTTCGACCATCCGGTAAAGCGTGGTGCGTTGTTCCGGACGCCAGCGCGAGCGGCGCTGCGCGGTGATGGTGAGCAGCGCGAGCACGCTCAGCTTGAGCATCGGCACCATGATGCTGGCGACGAAAACGATCACCGCAAGCGGCCAGTCGCCGGATGTCCAGAAGTACACGACGCCGCTCATGATGGTGTCGTCCTCTGAACCCAGCAGCGACGACGTATGCATGACCGGCAACAAATTTGCCGGAATATACAGCAAGGCCGCCGCGATCAGCAGCGCCCACGTACGCATGAGGCTATCCGGATTGCGTGAGTGCAGGCGTGAGCCGCACCGTGAGCAGTGTTGCGGCGTGATCGAGCGGATGCGCGGTTCGACGCGTCCGCACGCATGGCAGGCGACAAGGCCCGCGCGTCTTGCGGTGATGTATTTCATGCGCGGGTCATCCTCGATGCGGCGCCGGCGGCACGCCGGGACTGGCGTCGGGGGCCGAGTCACGGTCTGCGCCGGGGTCCGCATCGACTTGCGGCGCGGGCGGAGCGGGCGGGCCGGCAACAGCGCCGACGGCGAGCGCCGCGCTATCGGCCGAACTGCGCGGCAGCGGCCGCTGACTGCGTGCGCCGAGTTCGTCCGCGAGATCCCACAGAATGCGCGGGTCGAAGGTGACGACCACGGCGAACATCAGCGTCAGCACGCCGAACGCGAAAAGCGCCGCCTCGGGAATCACGCGCGCGAGACTGACCATCTTCACGATGGTAATCAGGACGCCGAGCATGAAGACTTCGATCATCCCCCAGGGACGGACGAACTGGATAGCGCGCAAAACACGGTTGAAGCCCGCAGGCACATAGCCCGAGCGCAGCGGAATCAGCACGTACAGCAGCGCGACGAGTTCGGTGAGCGGAAAGAGAATGGTCGAGCAGAACACCATGACGGCGACGATCTGCATGTCCTCGTTCCAGAGCGCGACGAGCGCGCCGAACAGGGTGGTCTGCGAGGTGATGCCATTGGTTTCCAGCTCGACGATGGGAAAGCCCTGCGCGATCAGGAATGTGATCAGCGCGGCGAGTGTCATTGCGCTGATGCCCTCCAGCTTGCGCGACACGCCGCTGTAGAGCGTCGCGCGGCAACGCGGACAGCGCGCGAGTTTGCGCCCGGCAAGCCGCGGCTTGCGGAACAGCGTATCGCACTCGTGGCACGCAATCAGGTTGTCATTTTCCATACGGCAGCGGGCCAACGATATGTGAGTAAGCGTGCAATGCCGGTCGCAAGTGTCGGTGAATAACGCAGGTCTGTAAAAAATTGTGCAGCAATAGTACCAAAGGCGTTGCAGCCGCGCGCGTGGGGCTGCGCCTCGCGAATGAAAGCTCTGACAGCCTCCGTCCCCAATTGTTCAACGGCTTGCCGAACGGCCCGCCGAGTCGCCTTTCGGTAAATTTCGCATCGCCGCAGCCAGCTTTTTCCGCTTCGGGTAGCATGGCGGCCTGGCGCGTCTCGAAGGCTGCGGCGCCTGGCCATCCGCCGATGGACTTTGCATCGGCACGGAATAGCCGGGCCTGCCGCACCGTTAACCTCTCTTAGCAAGCGTTCACCTGTCATGGCACACAATCCTTCATTCGGTGGCCGGGAGTCGTACACGCGGACTGCCATTGCCTTTCATTGGCTGATCGCATTGCTGATCGTTTGCGGCTTTGCGCTCGGCTGGGTGATGACCGACATCCCTGGCTTTACACCTACCAAACTGCGCTATTTTTCGTGGCATAAATGGATTGGCGTGACGGTATTTGCGCTGGCTATCCTGCGCATCCTCTGGCGCGCGTCGTATGGCGCCCCGGCGATGCCGCGCCGCATGCCCGCCTGGCAGCGCGGCGCCGCGCACCTCGTGCATCTGCTGCTCTATGTATTGATGATCGCGATTCCCGTCTCCGGCTATCTGTACAGCTCGGCGGCGAACGTGCCGGTCGTCTATCTCGGGCTGATTCCGCTGCCGCGTCTGATCGCGCCGGACCCGCATCTGAAGGAATTGCTCAAGAACGTCCATATCGTGCTGAATTACACGTTGCTGGTGCTGGTCGGGCTGCACGTAGCGGCGGCGCTCAAGCATCAGTGGCTGGACCGCGACGGCCTGCTGTCGCGCATGCTTCCTTTCCTCAAATAAGGACAACCATGAAGGTCTCGTTTTATCGCTATATGCTCGCCGCAGTTGCCGCGGTCTCGCTGAGCGCAACCGGCAGCGCGCTGGCCCAGGTCGATGTCGCAAAGAGTTCGGTGACGGCCACGTCGAAGCAGATGAACGTGCCGGTGGAAGGTAAGTTCGGTAAATTCAGCGCGCAGATCAAGTTCGACCCGGCCAAGCCAGCCGAGGCCAGCGCTCAACTGAACATCGACGTCGGCAGCTACGATCTCGGCGACGAGACCTATAACGATCAGGTGCGCGGCAAGGAATGGTTCGACGCGAAGACCTATCCCACCGCCACGTTCGTTTCCAGCGCGATTGCGCCGGCCGGCGGCAACCAGTACAAAGTGACGGGCAAGCTGACCATCAAGGGCAAATCGCAGACGGTGGTGGTGCCGGTCACCGTGACGCAGCAAGGCGCGACGCAAACGTTCGACGGTTCATTGCCGATCAAGCGCTCGCAATTCGACATCGGCACGGGCGAATGGAAAGACACGTCGGTTGTTGCCGATGACGTGATCATCAAGTTTCATATCGTCGCCGCACATACATAACTTGCGCTGCGCCGTTCAGTGCAGCCGTTTTTAACTGACTGGGAGCATGAATTGAAGACATCCATGTTGATCGCCGCCGCTGCATTGGCCTCCTGTGTTTCGCTCGGCGCATTCGCCGCCGCCGACACTTATCAGCTCGACCCGACTCACACCTATCCGAGCTTCGAAGCAGACCACTTCGGCGGACTGTCCGCGTGGCGCGGCAAGTTCACGAAGAGTTCTGGCTCGGTCACGCTGGACCGCGCCGCAAAAACGGGTACCGTCGAAGTGAACGTGGATCCCGCTTCCATTGCCACCGGCAACGTCAAGCTCGACGACCATCTGAAGTCGGCTGAATTCTTCGACGTGTCGAAGTTTCCCGCCGCGACCTACAAGGGCACGGACATCAAGTTCGACGGCGACAAGCCTTCGGAAGTGGTCGGCACGTTGACGCTGCACGGCGTGACGAAGCCGCTCAACCTGAAGGTCGAGTCGTTCAAGTGCATGCAGCACCCGGTGCTCAAGCGCGAAGTGTGCGGCGTGGAAGCGAGCGGTCATTTCGACCGCGCGGACTACGGCATGGATTTCGGTACAAAGTACGGCTTCAACATGGACACCAAGCTGCACATTCAGGCTGAAGGCATCAAACAACAGTAACTGCTGAGGTGCGCGCATGCGCACCCATTCGCGATGACGCCGCCATTGCGGCGCAGCACAAATAGCGCTTCGCGTCTCGCCGAATATGACCGCTTCGTTCGCTTCCGCGACGAAGCGGTTTTTTCATGGAGCGGCCGCGAATCGCGGCGTCCGAGCCTTATGCGGCGCGGGCGCGCAATTTGCCGCTCGCGTCGGTTTAATTTTTCGGGTACATAGAGCGCTGGCACCGCGTTGGTTGTGCGCGCATCCAATACGGCGAGATCGGACCTGAGTCCGCATCCATAATATTCGCGCAAACTGGAGATCTGCATGAACGCAACGACAGCAGCAAGCCTTGCGGGAAGCCGGCGAAATTCATGGCGGGCGGTGATCGCCGCGTCAATCGGCAACGCGCTGGAATGGTTCGATCTGGTCGTCTACGGCTTTTTCGCCGTGGTCATCGCCAAGCTGTTCTTTCCCGCCGGCAACGACACTGTTTCGCTGCTGCTCACGCTGGGCACGTTCGGCGTGTCGTTCTTCATGCGTCCGCTCGGCGCAATCGTGATTGGCGCATATGCGGACCGCGCCGGGCGCAAGGCCGCGCTCACGCTGTCCATTCTGCTGATGATGGCCGGCACGCTGATCATCGCGGTTTTGCCGACTTACAAAAGCATTGGCATTGCCGCGCCCGTGATTCTCGTCATCGCGCGATTGATGCAGGGTTTTTCGGCGGGCGGGGAGTTCGGCAGCGCCACCGCCTTTCTCGCGGAACATGTGCCGGGGCGGCGCGGCTTTTTCGCAAGCTGGCAGGTCGCAAGCCAGGGGCTTACTACGCTGCTTGCCGCGGGTTTCGGGGTCGCACTCACGGGCAATCTGACGCCGGACCAGATGGCGTCATGGGGATGGCGCGTGCCGTTCTTCTTCGGGCTTCTGATCGGACCAGTCGCCTGGTACATTCGCACGAAGCTTGATGAAACGCCCGAGTTTCTCGCTGCAGAAACGACGAGCACGCCGCTGCGCGACACGTTCACGAGCCAGAAACTGCGGCTGCTGATCGCGATCGGCGCGGTGGTGCTCGGCACCGTATCCACTTACCTCGTGCTGTTCATGCCGACGTTCGGCGTGAAGCAACTGGGGCTCGCGCCGTCGGTCGCGTTCTCGGCCATTGCGCTGACGGGCTTGATCCAGATGGTGTTTGCGCCGCTGGTCGGGCATCTGTCGGACCGGCATGGGCGCACCACGATCATGCTGATTTCGGCCGTGCTGCTGCTCGTCCTGATCTACCCGGCGTTCGTGTATCTCGTCGCGCACCCCACGTTTGGCACGCTGATCGCGCTGCAAGTGGTGCTCGGCTTCCTGATGACAGGCTATTTCGCGGCGCTGCCGGGTTTGCTGTCGGAGATGTTTCCGGTGCAGACACGCACGACCGGCATGTCGCTTGCCTATAACATCGCGGTGACGGTGTTCGGCGGCTTCGGGCCGTTCATCATTGCGTGGTTGATCGGCTTCACGGGTTCCAAGGCGGCACCGAGTTACTACCTGATTTTTGCTGCGCTTCTCAGCGTCGCGGCGCTGATTGGGGCGCGGCGCAAATTGGGCTTCCGGTAGATGTCGACGGTTTCAGCCAGTCGGCGGACGCGGCGTGCCGGGCAGTAAAGCGCCAAAGTCAATCCCACAAATGCAAAAGGCCGGTTCATGATGAACCGGCCTTTTGCATTGCGAAGAGCTAATGCGCGTCTTGCGCGCATTGCCAATGCCTTACTTCAACCCGATCAAACCTGAGCGCCCGCGTTCGGATCGTTCGGATCGACGCGTTCTTTCTTGTCCTTGATCAGATCGTCGCGCTTCACGCCGAACCACATGGCGAGCGCCGCGGCAACGAACACCGACGAGTAGATACCGAACAGAATACCGACCGTCAACGCCAGAGCGAAGTAGTGCAGTGTCGGACCGCCGAACAGGAACATCGACAGCACCATCATCTGCGTACAGCCGTGCGTGATGACGGTTCGCGACATGGTGCTGGTGATGGCGTGGTTGATCACTTCGATCACGGTCATCTTGCGTTCGCGGCGGAACGTTTCACGAATCCGGTCGAAGATAACCACCGATTCGTTCACCGAATAGCCGAGCACCGCGAGCACGGCGGCCAGCACCGACAGCGAGAACTCCCATTGGAAAAACGCGAAGAAGCCGAGAATGATCACGACGTCGTGCAAGTTCGCGATCACGCCTGCTACGGCGTACTTCCATTCGAAGCGGAACGACAGATAGATCACGATGCCCGCCACCACACAGGCGAGCGCAAGCAGGCCGTCGGTGGCGAGTTCCTTGCCGACCTGCGGACCGACGAACTCGACGCGCTGCAACTGCACCTGCGGCGTCTCCGTTTTCAGCGCGCTCATGACCTGATCGCTCTGCTGCGCGGACGTCAAACCCTGCTTGAGCGGCAAACGGATCAACACGTCGCGTGAGGTGCCGAAGTTCTGCACCTGCGCGTCGGCGTAGCCGAGCTTGCTCAGTGTGCCGCGCACCGGATCGAGCGGCGCGGCGCCCGGATACTGGACTTCGATCACGGTACCGCCGGTGAACTCCACCGACAGATGCAGCCCGCGGTGCACGAGAAAAAACACGGCGGCGAGGAACGTCAGCAGCGAAATTGCGTTGAAGATCAACGCACGCTGCATGAACGGAATGTCTTTACGAAAGCGGAAAAATTCCATGGTCTTGTTCTCCGGGACTCAGCGGGATGAACCCGGTTTCTGCGGCGTGTTCGGCGTGCCGGATGCGTTGCGGCGGCGCACGGTCGGCTTGCCCGCGCGCGACTGCGCGGCACCGGCCGGCGCCTTCGGCTTCGCGGCGGCTGCGGATGCGGCACGCATGGCTTGCGCCGTGTCGGTTGCTGCGTCGTCGTTACCGAGGTAAGCAGCCGACCCCGCAGGCGCCGTTTCCGGACGCCACACCTGGCCGATTGCCAGCGACTTCAGCTTCTTCTTGCCGCCGTACCAAAGGTTGACGATGCCGCGTGAGAAGAACACCGCCGAGAACATCGACGTGAGAATGCCGATACAGTGCACGATCGCAAAACCGCGCACCGGGCCGGAGCCGAATGCGAGCAGCGCGATACCGGCGATCAGCGTGGTGACGTTCGAGTCGAGAATCGTCGCCCATGCATGCGCGTAACCGTTCTGGATGGCCAGTTGCGGCGGCGCGCCGTTGCGCAGTTCTTCACGCACGCGTTCGTTGATCAGCACGTTGGCGTCGATCGCCATACCGAGCGCGAGCGCGATTGCGGCAATGCCGGGCAACGTGAGCGTGGCCTGCAGCATCGACAGCACCGCGATCAGCAGCAGCAGGTTCACGGACAAGCCGATCATCGAAATCACGCCGAACAGCATGTAGTACGCGATCATGAAGACGGCGATGGCCGCGAAGCCCCACACGACCGAGTGGAAGCCCTTCTTGATGTTGTCGGCGCCAAGGCTCGGGCCGATCGTGCGTTCCTCGATGATGTCCATTGGCGCGGCCAGCGAACCGGCGCGCAGCAGCAGCGCGAGGTCGGCGGCGCCTTGCGGCGTGGCCTGGCCGGTGATCTGGAAGCGATCGCCCAGTTCCGACTGGATGGTCGCGACCGTCAGCACTTCGCCCTTACCCTTTTCGAACAGCACCATCGCCATCGGCTTGCCGATGTTGTCGCGCGACACGCTGCGCACCGCGCGGCCGCCGGCCGAATCGAGGCGAATGTTGACGGACGGACGCTGATGTTCGTCGAACCCCGCCGACGCGTCGATGATGCGGTCGCCGGTGAAGATGATCTGCTTCTTCAGCAGCACCGGCGTCTGGTTGCCGTGCGTGAACAGTTCGTCGCCCGGCGGCACCGGGTCGGACGGATTCGGATGCGTGTTGACCGGATCGGCGAGACGCGCTTCGAGCGTTGCCGTGCGGCCGATGATGTCCTTCGCCTTCGCCGTGTCCTGCACGCCCGGCAGTTCGACCACGATGCGGTCGGAGCCCTGTTGCTGGATCACCGGCTCGGCCACGCCGAGTTCGTTCACGCGGTTATGCAACGTGGTGATGTTCTGCTTGAGCGCGGCGTCCTGCACGGCTTTTTGCACAGCCGGCGTGAAGGTGCCGACGAGTTGCACGGAGCCATCAGTGCCGTTCTGCGATGACCACTGGAGCTCACTGATACTGCGGCTCAGTTGTTTCGCTGCGTTGTCCGCCGTGGCCTGGTCGGCGAAATTGATCACCACTGTCTGGTTGACGCGGTTCACGCCGCCGTCGCGAATGTTGTTGTCGCGCAGGAGCGTGCGCGCGTCCGACGCGTCGGAGTCGAGCTTCTTGTTCAGCGCGCCCGCCATGTCGACCTGGAGCAGGAAGTGCACACCGCCGCGCAAGTCGAGACCAAGGTACATGGGCAGCGCGTGCAATGCGGTCAGCCAGCGCGGCGACGCACTTTGCAAGTTCAGCGCCACGATGAACTGCGGGTCGGTGGGGTCGCTGTTCAGCGACTTTTGCAGCAGATCTTTTACGCGCAGTTGCGTGTCGGTGTCCGGCAGACGCACGCGAATGTTTGCGTTGGCCGACGTGTTGTCGAACGTGACGTCGTCTGCTTTGATCTGATTGGCTGCGAGCGTGGCTTCGACTGCCGACAGCGTGGTCGAGTCGAGCTTGACCGTTGCCTTGCCGCTCGACACCTGCACCGCCGGCGCTTCGCCGAACAGGTTGGGCAGCGTGTACACGAGGCCGATGACGAGAGCCACCAGCATCACGGCATATTTCCAGAGGGGGTAACGATTCATGAGTAGTCCAACGGAAGGTTGGCTTGAAAGCGATGCGCCCGGCGATGAGCGCAGGCGATCAGGCGTCTGCTTGCCTGACCGCCGGCGAGGCCGCGCCGGACGCGAGAGAGCAGGCCTTACAGCGACTTGATCGTGCCCTTCGGGAGAATCGTCGTGACCGACGCTTTCTGCACGGTGATTTCCGTGCCTTCCGAGATTTCGACGCCGACGTAAGCCTCGCCCACCTTGGTCACCTTGCCGACGATGCCGCCGTTCGTCACAACTTCGTCGCCCTTGGCCATGGCGGCGAGCATGTTGCGATGTTCCTTCTGGCGCTTCATTTGCGGGCGAATCATGATGAAGTACAGCACGCCGAACATCAGGATCAGCGGCAGGAAGCTCATCAAGTTCGATTCGATGCCACCTGTGGCTGTGCCTTGGGCGAAGGCATTGGAAATGAACGACACGTTGGTCTCTCCGTTATAGATCAATTCAATCAAAAAAATCAGCCGGTTATTCTACCACCGGCAATGCGCGCGTCGGCGCGGCGATTCGGCTTTGGGATCAACCGTTTAAAGCCGTTCTTCGCCGTCCGCGAAAGTAGATTGTAAGGTTTTCCGCTGGCGTCTGACGGATTCTTCCGCGAATCCGACGAGCCAGGTGGTCAAGGTGCCTCGTCGATGCCGCGCGCGCGGTTCTCGTGAAAGCGCTTGCGGAACGGTTCGAACATTTTCGCGTCGATGGCGTCGCGCATTTCCTGCATCAGTTCCAGGTAGTAGTGCAGGTTGTGAATCGTATTCAGTTGCGCGCCGAGAATTTCCCCCACGCGATGCAGATGATGCAGGTAGCCGCGAGTGAAATTTCGGCATGTGTAGCAACCGCATTGCTCGTCGAGCGGGCGCAGCGAATTTTTGTGCGTGGCGTTGCGGATCTTGATGTCGCCGAAGCGCGTGAAGAGCCAGCCGTTGCGCGCGTTGCGGGTAGGCATCACGCAATCGAACATATCGACGCCTGCAGCCACCCCGGCCACCAGGTCTTCCGGCGTGCCGACGCCCATCAGATAGTGCGGCTTGTCGGCCGGCAGCTTCGGGCCGATGTGGTTCAGTACGCGCATCATGTCTTCTTTCGGCTCGCCGACCGACAGGCCACCGATCGCAAGGCCGTGGAAGTCTTTCTCCGCGAGACCCGCGAGCGACTCGTCGCGCAGGTCCTCGAACATGCCGCCCTGGACGATGCCGAAGAGCGCGTTCGGATTGCCGAGCCGCTGGAATTCGTCGATCGAGCGCTGCGCCCAGCGCATCGACATTCGCATGGAGTCGGCCGCTTCCTTGTGCGAGGTTGGCACGTTATTGGTCGCGTAGGGCGTGCATTCGTCGAACTGCATGACGATGTCCGAATTGAGCACTTTCTGGATCTGCATCGACACTTCCGGCGACAGGAACAGCTTGTCGCCATTGATCGGCGACGCGAACGTGACGCCGTCTTCGGTGATCTTGCGCAGGTCGCCGAGCGAAAACACCTGGAAGCCGCCGGAGTCGGTCAGGATCGGCTTTTTCCAGCCCATGAAGCCGTGCAGGCCGCCGTGTGCGCCGATCGTTTCGAGCCCCGGGCGCAGCCAGAGGTGAAACGTATTGCCAAGGATGATCTGCGCGTGCATCTCTTCGAGCTCGCGCGGCTGGACGGCTTTCACGGTGCCGTAAGTGCCGACCGGCATGAAGATCGGAGTTTCGACGACGCCGTGATTCAGCGTGACGCGGCCGCGGCGCGCCTGGCCGTCGGTGCCGAGCAATTCGAAGTGGAGGCCGTTGGAGGGGCGCTCGGCGGTTGTCTGTTGCAATTGATGACCGGGGGTCATTGAGGTAACTCCATGGGCAACCGGAAAACAGTCCGGCGCAAACAATGAAACGCCGCCGAAGATGTTCGGCGGCTGAGGAAACTGCAAACTCGTGGGCGGCGCGTCAGACGGCCTGGGCGTCGCGCCGCGTCAACAGCATCGCGTCGCCGTAACTGAAAAAGCGGTAACGCTCTTCGATTGCATGACGATACGCGGCGCGAATCGTCTCGACGCCCGCGAACGCCGAAACCAGCATCAGCAGCGTCGACTTTGGCAAATGAAAGTTGGTCACCAGCCGGTCGACGACGCGAAACCGGTAGCCCGGCGTGATGAAAATATCCGTCTCGGTGCTTGCCGCGGCGAGCGGGCGGCCGGCCGCTTCGGCGTCGCGCGCGGCGGCTTCGAGTGCGCGCATCGACGTCGTGCCCACCGCTATCACGCGGTTGCCGCGCGCCTTCGTCGCTGCAATTTTGTCGGCGAGAGACTGCGGCAAGTGATACCACTCGCTGTGCATCTTGTGCTCGGCCAGGTTCTCGACGCGCACCGGCTGGAACGTGCCGGCGCCGACGTGCAGCGTCAGCGTGGCCCGCTGAACGCCCGCGGCGTCGAGCCGCGCGAGCAGCGCGTCGTCGAAATGAAGGCCCGCCGTGGGCGCTGCGACCGCACCGGGATTTTGCGCGAACACGGTTTGATAGCGTGTTTCGTCCGTCGAGTCGGGGTCGTGCTCGATGTACGGCGGCAGCGGCAAACGCCCGAACTGCTCGATCAGCGTCAGACAGTCGTCGGGGAAATGCAGCGTGTAGAACGGCTCGACGCGCTCGCCGACGGTCACGTCGAATGCATCGGCAAGACGGATCGTGGTGCCCGGCTGCGGGCTCTTGCTCGCGCGGATCTGCGCGAGCGCCGTGCGCTCGCCGGTGAGGCGCTCGACCAGAACTTCGATCTTTCCGCCGCTGGCCTTCTGGCCGAGGAAGCGCGCTTTCAGGACTTTGGTATCGTTGAAGACCAGCAGGTCGCCGGCCGAAATGCATTCGGGCAGTTCGGCGAAGCGGCGGTCGATCAGGCGCGCGGCGCCGTCGACATGGGCCGCGTTGTCCACCTGGAGCAGGCGACTGGCGCTGCGCTCGGGTAGTGCGACTTGCGCGATCAGCTCAGGCGGCAGATCGAAATCGAAATCGGAAAGCTTGAACATGCGAACGACTGGAAGCGAATGGAGACTGAATTGAGCCGAAGGCCGAGCCGGGCGGCTATGATTGCGGGGCGCCGCGGCGTGCCGCGAGCCCGCGCTTGCGCGCAAGCCGTATAGCGACGCACCCTTCGATACTTTTGACAGCCGATATTGTACTTGCGAAGCAGCCCATGCCTTTGTCCGACCGCCGATTGCCCTCCGCTACCGATGAAGTGAGCGCCGAACCGGCAGCCCCCGTCGCGCGAGGAGGCGCGGCGATGGATGATGCTAGCGGGCAGGCCGGCGGCAAGGCACGCGCTGCAGCGCGCGCGGATCAGG
This sequence comes from Paraburkholderia kirstenboschensis, assembly GCF_904848585.1. Lineage (GTDB taxonomy): Bacteria > Pseudomonadota > Gammaproteobacteria > Burkholderiales > Burkholderiaceae > Paraburkholderia > Paraburkholderia kirstenboschensis. The sequence goes on along the minus strand of NZ_CAJHCR010000004.1, from coordinate 67,241 downwards.
CGCCTGGCGAAGCGCCCGATGAAGCGCCAGGGCGAACACCAGAGGGAATGCCTGACCAGACACCCCAAGCTGCGGCCGGAAAAGCAAGCGCGTCGGCGAAACCGGCGGCGAAGTCATCGGCAAAATCATCCGCCAAGCCCACCGCCAAGCCCGTCGACAAGCTCGCCAAGCTCGGCCTCGCGCGCGACATCGACCTGGTGCTGCATCTGCCGATGCGCTACGAGGACGAAACCTCGTTGACGCCGATCGGCCACCTGCTGCCAGGCGGTATCGCGCAGACAGAGGGCGTCGTGTTCGACAACGAGATCGCCTATCGTCCGCGTCGGCAGCTACTCGTCAAATTGCGCGACGACGCGGGCGACGAACTCGTGCTGCGCTTTCTGAACTTCTACGGTTCGCAGGTCAAGCAGATGGCGATCGGCGCGCGGCTGCGCGTGCGCGGCGACGTGCGCGGCGGCTTCTTCGGCATGGAGATGGTGCATCCGGCGGTGCGTGTCGTCGACGAAGACACGCCCCTGCCGCAAGCGCTCACGCCGGTCTATCCCAGCACCGCCGGCGTGACGCAGGCGTATCTGCGCAAGTCGATCGACAACGCGCTGTCACGCACGTCTTTGCCTGAACTGCTGCCCGAGGCCGTCGCGCGTGAATGGCTGCAGCCGCTCGGCGTGCCGTCGCTGATGGACGCGGTGCGCACGCTGCATCATCCCGGCGCGCAGTCCGATGAAACAGCGTTGATCGACGGCACGCATCCGGCGTGGGTGCGCATTAAATTCGAGGAACTGCTCGCGCAGCAGATGTCGCTCAAGCGCGCGCATGAAGAGCGCCGCACGCGCTCGGCGCCGCCCATGCCGCGCCGCAAGCTGGGCGACGAATCCGCATTGGTCGCGCGTTTGCTGGAGGCGCTGCCGTTTTCGCTGACGAAAGCGCAGGAGCGCGTCGGCGGCGAGATCGCGCTCGATCTGACGCAGCCGCACCCAATGCAGCGGCTCTTGCAAGGCGACGTCGGCAGCGGCAAGACGATTGTCGCCGCGCTGGCCGCGGCGCAGGCTATCGACGCCGGTTATCAGGCCGCGCTGATGGCGCCGACCGAAATCCTCGCCGAGCAGCACGCGCGCAAATTGCGCGGCTGGCTGGAGCCGCTCGGCGTGAACGTCGCGTGGCTCGCGGGCAGTCTGAAGGCCAAGGAAAAACGCGCCGCGATCGAAGCCGCGGCGCTCGGCACCGCGCAACTCGTGATCGGCACGCACGCGATCATTCAGGACGCCGTGGAGTTCGCGCGCCTCGGGCTCGTGATCGTCGACGAACAGCACCGTTTCGGCGTCGCGCAGCGGCTGGCGTTGCGCGCAAAAGCGAAGAACGCCGCGGACGGCGCGCGCGATTTCCAGCCGCATCAACTGATGATGTCTGCCACGCCGATTCCGCGCACGCTCGCAATGACGTACTACGCGGACCTGGACGTGTCGACCATCGACGAATTGCCGCCCGGACGCACGCCGATCCTGACCAAGCTGGTGTCCGACGCACGCCGCGAAGAAGTGATCGGCCGGGTGCGCGAGGCCGCGCTGACAGGGCGTCAAGTCTACTGGGTCTGTCCGCTGATCGAGGAGAGCGAGACGCTGCAACTGCAGACCGCGGTCGAGACCTACGAAACGCTGGTCGCGGCGTTGCCTGAACTGAACGTCGGACTCGTGCACGGCCGCCTGGCGCCGGCTGAAAAAGCGGCTGTCATGGACGCCTTCACCCGCAACGAAGTGCAGTTGCTGGTCGCGACGACAGTGATCGAAGTGGGCGTCGACGTGCCCAATGCGTCGCTGATGGTGATCGAGCACGCCGAACGCTTCGGCCTCGCGCAGTTACACCAGTTGCGCGGACGTGTCGGGCGCGGTAGCGCGGCGTCGGTGTGCGTGCTGCTCTACACCGGACCGTTGTCGATGACGGCGCGCGCCCGCCTGCAGACCATGCGCGAAACGACGGACGGCTTCGAAATCGCGCGCCGGGATCTCGAAATTCGTGGTCCCGGCGAGTTCCTCGGCGCGCGGCAGTCCGGCGCGGCGATGCTCCGTTTTGCCGATCTGCAGAACGATCAATGGCTGATCGAGCCCGCACGCGAAGCGGCTGCGGCTTTGCTCAAGACATATCCGGAGGTCGTCACGCAACATCTGGCGCGCTGGCTGGGGGCCCGCGAGCAGTATCTGAAGGCATGAACGGACGCGCCCACGTCGGCCTTCGCCTGGTGGCGCGCCCATGGCGCGTTTCGCGGATATTGAAAGCCCGCGTACCGGGTTGGCGAACCGACCCTATGGGTGTATAACTGAAACCTATCGAATCTACCGCACTGATTGGTCCCCCAATGACGCTCACCGAATTGAAGTACATCGTCGCCGTTGCCCGCGAGCGGCATTTCGGCCGGGCCGCCGAAGCGTGTTTCGTCAGCCAGCCGACCTTGTCGGTGGCCATCAAGAAGCTCGAGGACGAGCTCAACGTACAGATTTTCGAGCGCGGCACCAGTGAAGTGAGCGTCACGCCGATCGGCGAGCAGATCGTCACGCAAGCTCAGCGAGTGCTGGAACAGACGCTCGCCATCAAGGAAATCGCGAAGCAGGGCAAGGATCCGCTCGTCGGGCCGCTGCGCCTCGGCGTGATCTATACGATCGGGCCGTACCTGCTGCCCACGCTCGTCAAGCAGATGATCAAGCGCGTTCCGCAAATGCCGCTGATGCTGCAGGAAAACTACACGCTGAAGCTGATCGAACTGCTCAAGCAGGGCGAGATCGACGTTGCGATCATGGCGCTGCCGTTTCCCGAAACCGGACTGATGCTGCGCCCGCTATACGACGAGCCGTTCGTCGTCGCGCTGCCGTCGGGTCACGCGTGGGAGAACCGTCAGAAGATCGACGCCGACGATCTCAAGCAGGAAACCATGCTGCTGCTCGGCAGCGGCCATTGCTTCCGCGATCACGTGCTGGGCGTTTGTCCGGAACTGATGCGTTTCTCGCAGAATGCCGACGGCATCCAGAAAACGTTCGAAGGATCGTCGCTCGAAACGATCCGTCATATGGTCGCGAGCGGCGTGGGCATCACGGTGTTGCCGCGCATGTCCGTGCACGAGGTGAAGCCCCACGCGGGCGGCATCGACTCCGGGCTGTTGTCCTATGTCCCGTTCGGCGAGCCGGTGCCCGACCGCCGCGTCGTGCTCGCGTGGCGCAAGAGCTTTACGCGGATGCCCGCCATCGACGCGATTTGCGACGCAATCATCGCCTGCGACCTGCCGGGCGTCAAAAAACTGGATCTGCCGGTAGCCGTGAACTAACGGCGGCGGGACGCCCGAGCGCTGACGGCTTTTCGCCGCAGCGGCGGCCTCGAGCGTCGATGGCGGCCCAAGCCGCCTCTATTGGATAGATTAAATTTATAAAAGACGCATATCCAATAGTCTTGATATAGTGTCCTCCATGGATCACACGATCCCAAAGCCCGGAGGACATCATGACGCAATCAAACTTGCCGCAAACTCAGACGTTCGCCGCTGAACCGGCTGGCGCCAATAACGGATTTGCGGCGGCCATGCTCGGCATGCGCACGGTCGCGCTTTCTTTGCTCGTCGACCGGGCTTTGTCGGCCTGATTGTTCGCATAAGCCTCCGGCATTGCTTTGCCGCGCTTCTCCACGCATTCCCTTCCAACGAAAAACCATCCAGGAGTCCCGCATGTCCGACCAGAAGCTCACCAATGCCGCCGGCGCGCCCGTCGCCGATAACCAGAATTCGATGACGGCCGGCGTGCGCGGCCCGGTTGTCCTGCAAGACGTATGGCTGCTCGAAAAGCTCGCTCACTTCGATCGCGAAGTGATTCCCGAGCGCCGCGTTCATGCTAAAGGCTCGGGCGCGTTCGGCACGCTGAAAGTGACCCACGATATCTCGCACTACACGAAGGCCAAAGTGTTCGCCGAAGTCGGCAAGGAAACGCCGCTCTTCATGCGTTTTTCGACGGTGGCCGGCGAACGCGGCGCGGCCGACGCGGAACGCGACGTGCGCGGCTTCTCGATCAAGTTCTACACCGAAGAAGGCAACTGGGACGTGGTGGGCAACAACACGCCGGTGTTCTTCATTCGCGATCCGCTGAAGTTTCCTGACTTCATCCACACGCAAAAGCGTGACCCGTACACCAACCTGCGCAATAACATTGCCGCCTGGGATTTCTGGACGCGTCATCCGGAGTCGATGCATCAGGTCACGATCCTGATGAGCGATCGCGGCATTCCGAAAAGCTACCGTCAGATGCACGGTTTCGGTTCGCACACGTACTCGTTCATCAACGCGAACAACGAGCGCTTCTGGGTGAAGTTCCATTTCAAATCGCAACAAGGCATTGAAAATTTCACCGACGGCGAAGCATCGCAAGTGGTTGCACAAGACCGCGAAAGCGCGCAGCGCGATCTGGTGGGCAACATCGACGCGGGCAACTTCCCCAAATGGCGCTTTGCGATCCAGGTAATGCCGGAGGCGGAAGCAGCAGCGTATCGCTTCAATCCGTTCGACATCACGAAGGTGTGGTCGCAGAAGGACTACCCGCTGATCGACGTCGGCACGATAGAGTTGAACCGCAACGCAGCCAACTATTTCGCGGATGTCGAGCAGGCAGCGTTCACGCCGGCCAATGTGGTGCCGGGCATCGGCTTCTCGCCCGACCGGCTGTTGCAAGGGCGTCTTTTCTCGTATGGCGACACGCAACGCTATCGTCTCGGCATCAATCACCATCAGATTCCGGTGAATGCGTCACGCGTGCCGAACCCGCATTCGTTCCATCGCGACGGGGCAATGCGCACGGACGGCAACCTGGGCGGCAACGTGAACTACGAGCCGAATCGCTTCGGCGACTTCGTGCAGGACACCAACGCATTGGAGCCCGCGCTCGCGGCAGGTGCGGTCGACCGTTACGATCATCGCGCGGACGACGACTATTACACGCAGCCGGGCATGCTGTTTGCGCTCTTTGACGCGGCGCAACGCGAGCGTTTGTTCGGCAACATTGCACGGCATATCAACGGCGTACCGCAGGAAATCGTTGCGCGCGCGGTCGAACATTTCCGCCGCATCGATCCCGCTTATGCCGAGGGCGTGATCGCTGCGATGGCCAAACTCGCGGAAGGCGGCAAGAAGTAACCAGGCAGCACAAGCGGGGCGCACACGCGTCCCGCGAGTATCGATACGAACTGAGTGAAGCGAGGAGCACGTCGATGATCGAAATGATGAAAGCCACTGCGGGCAAATCGCGGGCCGCTCATCGCGCGCAGCTGCACTACGCACTGGGATTGCGTAGAGCCGTGGGTTTCGCGATCGTAACGAGCGGGCTCGCGGTGATCGCGGCGCAGGCGCTGCAACACGCGGTAGGCGGGTAGTGGGCACCAGCGGGGGCACGTAGCCGTTTGTGATGGCGGGCAGGTCAGGTCAACTATTGATAGCCGCGCAGAACACCCCAAGCCGCCCGCGCGCGCACCGTAGTGACCATGCGCCACACGAGCCTTGGCACTTTTCTAAGATAAACTGTCGAGCGCTCGTTCTGCCGGCTTCGCCGTCAGCAAGTCCATAGCACGCCGTTACTTTGCCACCGGTTCGTATCACTCTTCAAAGGAGTCATCATGGCCAAAAAAGAAGCTGTACAACACGTCAATATCGGGATCAGCGACAAGGACCGCAAGAAGATCGCGGAAGGTCTGTCGCGTCTGCTCGCTGACACCTATACGCTGTACCTGAAGACCCACAACTTCCACTGGAACGTGACGGGTCCGATGTTCAACACGCTGCACCTGATGTTCGAAACGCAATACAACGAACTGGCGCTCGCCGTCGATTCGATCGCTGAACGGATTCGCGCGCTCGGCGTGCATGCGCCGGGCAGCTATAAGGAGTTCGCGAAGCTGTCGTCGATTCCCGAAGCGGACGGCGTGCCGGCTGCGGAGGAAATGATCCGCCAACTGGTGGAAGGCCAGGAAGCCGTGGTGCGTACTGCGCGCGCAATTTTCCCGTCGACGGAAGCCGCGAACGACGAGCCGACCGCCGACCTGCTGACGCAGCGCATGCAGACGCACGAAAAGACCGCGTGGATGTTGCGCTCGATGCTGGCCTGATTTCGCGCTGCGGCTGTTCTGTTGCCGGCTCGGGCACGATCTCCTTGCGGTTCGCAGGAAGCGGAATCGACCGGTACGAGCGGAAACAGCCAGACGCGGCCAGATACAGCCGGACACGCTAAAGCCTCCCTCGCGGGAGGCTTTGTTTTTTGCGGCGTGGCTTTCGCGAGCGCTGTTGCGTCATGAGACTTCAACGCGCGGGTCGCGCGACGCTCGACGTCGGCGGCATCCCGTAAAATAGCGGCACTGTTTCCGCACTTCGCCCGCCATTACAGAGTCCGCCATGTTCGCCCGACTTCCGCTCTATCTGCGCCTTGTGCGTATGGACAAGCCTATCGGCAGTCTGCTGCTGCTGTGGCCGACGCTCAACGCGCTGTGGATCGCGTCCGACGGTCGTCCGTCGTGGCCGCTTCTCGTTATCTTCACGGTAGGCACGGTGCTGATGCGCTCGGCGGGTTGCGCGATCAACGACTACGCCGATCGCGATTTCGACCGCTATGTAAAGCGCACCGAGAATCGTCCGATCACCTCAGGTAAGGTCAAGGCGTGGGAAGCAGTGGCGCTCGCCGCCGGTTTGTCCTTGCTGGCTTTTCTGCTGATTCTGCCGCTCAATGCGTTGACGAAAGAGTTGTCGGTGGCCGCGCTGTTCGTAGCCGGCTCGTATCCGTTCACGAAGCGTTTCTTCGCGATTCCGCAGGCGTACCTGGGGATCGCATTTGGATTCGGCATTCCGATGGCGTTCGCGGCCGTGCAGAACCACGTGCCGATGCTCGCCTGGGTCATGCTGCTCGCGAACGTATTCTGGTCGGTCGCTTACGACACCGAATATGCAATGGTCGATCGCGACGACGACATCAGGATCGGTATCCGCACTTCGGCGCTCACCTTTGGCCGTTTCGACGTGGCCGCGATCATGCTCTGCTATGCGGTCACACTCGGAATCTACGCGGGCATCGGCGTGATGCTGGGTTTCGGCGTTCTGTACTGGTTGGGGTGGGTTGCTGCGGCGGGCTGCGCGGTCTATCACTACACGCTCATTCGCGACCGTGAGCGGATGGCGTGCTTCGCGGCGTTCCGGCATAACAACTGGCTGGGCGGCGCGTTGTTCGTCGGCATTGCCGCGCATTACGCGGTGGCCTTGTCCTGAGTCTCCGGCGCGGTCTGTTCATTTCCCGCGTGTCTCTTTTGCACTGAACGCGGAGCGAGTCGAATAGGCTCCGCGTTTTACGGCTTATCCCCTCACAGCCGGTACCAGGCGATAGACAGTAACCGGCGATGGCCGCGCTTACTGCTTGCCGAACTCGTCGCCCATTTCTTTCGCGCGCGCATCGGCGGCGAGCGCCCCGCGAACGATTGCCTCCTTCACGCCGCTTGCATCGAACGAGGCAAGCGCCGCCGCCGTCGTGCCGCCCTTCGATGTCACGCGTTCGCGCAACACGCCCGGCGGCTCGTCGGAATTCGCCGCCAGTTGCGCGGCTCCCGTGAACGTCGCCACGGCAAGCGCGCGGCCTTGCGCTTCATCCATACCGAGCTGGCGCGCGGCTTCCTGCAGTGCTTCGATGAAGTAAAACACGTAGGCCGGGCCGCTTCCCGAAATGGCGGTGACGGCGTCGATCTTCGCTTCGTCGTCGAACCATACCGTTTCGCCGACTGCGCCCAACACCTGCGACGCAAGCGCACGGCCCGCTTCGTCGACGCTTGCGGTTGCGGCCAATCCGGCGACGCCCATGCCGATCAGCGCCGGCGTATTCGGCATGACGCGCACGATCCGCGTGTGGCCGTTCAGCCAGCGCGACATGTCGTCCATACGAATGCCGGCGACTATGCTGATTGCCAGTTGCGACGCCTTCAGATGCGGCGCGAGCGATTCAGCGACGCTCTTCAGGATCTGCGGCTTCACTGCGAGCACGACGGCGTCATACGCAGCGAGCGCCGCGTCGGCGGCGGCGCCGGTTTGGATGCCAAACTGCTCTTCGTTGCGCTTGCGCGCGTCTTCGTTGGGATCTATCGCATACAGATCGGCGGGCGCGACGCCACGCTTGATAAGGCCGCCGATCAACGCCGCAGCCATGTTGCCGCCGCCGATAAAAGCAATTTTCATGATGTTCCGGAAGGTTTGATTGAGCGTCTGAATCCGCGCTTGCAACCGCAATTGCAGCCCCAGTTGAAACCGCGCTTGCAGCCGCGCTTGAAACCGCGCTTGCAACCGCTAGTTCGAATAATCGCGCGCGCCGAAGATCGCGGTGCCCACGCGCACGATGGTCGCGCCTTCGAGTACCGCGGCCTCGAGGTCGTTAGACATGCCCATTGAGAGCGTATCGAGCTGGAGGCCTTCGTCGCGCAGACGTTCGAACAGTTCGCGCAACCGGCGATGCGGCACGCGCTGTTCGTCGATGCTGCCGACCGGTTCGGGAATTGCCATCAGGCCGCGCAATTTCAGCTTGGGCAGCGTGGCGATCTCTCTCGCGACTTCGACGGCTTCCGCGATGCTCACGCCGCTTTTCGACGTCTCGCCGCTGATGTTGACCTGCAGGCACACATTCAGCGCCGGCAGATTATCGGGCCGCTGTTCGGAAAGGCGCTGCGCGATCTTAAGGCGATCGACCGAATGCACCCAGTCGAACTGCTCAGCCACCGGACGCGTTTTGTTCGACTGCAACGGCCCGATGAAATGCCATTCGAGCGAGCCGCGCAAATCGGCGAGCGCTTCGATCTTCGTGATGGCTTCCTGCACGTAGTTTTCGCCGAACGCGCATTGACCGGCGACGTGCGCCGCGCGCACGTCTTCGGCAGGGAAAGTTTTCGAGACCGCGAGTAGGGCGATGGAACGGGCGTCGCGCCCGGCCACGTGTGCGGCCATTGCGATGCGCTGCTGTACCGCTTCGAGGTTATGAATCAGATCGGGCATGGAACGAACGGGAACGGACGGAAGTCGATGCCCCGATTATACGGACAGCATGTGCTCGACCAGTTCGATCCAGTGCGCGACCGGTGTGGACGTGCCGCTCTGCAGGTGCGAAATGCAGCCCACATTCGCAGACACGATCATTTGCGGCTCCTGCGCCTGCAGCCGCTCGAGCTTCTGATCGCGCAACGCATACGAGAGCCTCGGCTGCGTGAGCGAGTACGTGCCGGCCGAGCCGCAGCAGAGGTGGCTGTCGGCGGGCAGGCGCACTTCCACGCCGAGTCGGGTCAGCAGATGTTCCACTGTGCCGCGCACCTGCTGCCCGTGCTGCAACGTGCAGGGCGGATGAAATGCCACCGTGTGGATCGCACGGCGGCGCGAGATCGACGCGAGTTGTTCCTCGAAGTCCGGCAGGATCTCGGCAATGTCGCGTGTCAATTCGACGATGCGGCGCGCCTTCTCCGCATACGCCGCATCATGGCGCAACAGGTGCGCGTATTCCTTCACGGTCGCGCCGCAGCCCGACGCGTTCATCACGATCGCCTCGACGCCCTGTTCGACATACGGCCACCATGCGTCGATGTTGGCGCGCATGTCGACGAGCGCTTCGTCGTTATAGCCGAGATGCAGGCGCACGGCACCGCAGCAGCCCGCCTCGGGCGCGACCAGCGTTTCCACACCGAGGGCATCGAGCACGCGCGCGGTGGCGACGTTGACGTTGGGCATCATCGACGGTTGCACGCAGCCCGCGAGCATCAGCATCTTGCGCGTATGTCTTGCGGTCGGCCATTCGAGCGGACGCTGCCGCGCGGGCACCTTGTCGCGTAACTTTCGCGGCAGCAACGCGCGGAAATGCTGGCCGAGACGCATGGCCGGCGTGAATAGCGCGCTGTTCGGCACGAAGCTCGCGAGGAATCGGCGCGTGAGACGCTGGCCGAGCGGGCGCGTTACCTTTTTCTCGGTGATCTTGCGGCCGATTTCCACCAGCTTGCCGTACTGCACGCCGGACGGGCAGGTCGATTCGCAATTTCGGCAAGTGAGGCAGCGGTCGAGGTGAACCTGCGTGCTGCGCGTGACTTCGGCGCCTTCCACCATCTGCTTGATCAGATAGATGCGGCCGCGCGGGCCGTCGAGTTCGTCGCCGAGCAACTGGTAGGTCGGGCACGTGGCCGTGCAGAAGCCGCAGTGCACGCAATTGCGCAGGATGGCGTCGGCCTCGTCGCCGTCGGGCGTGTTGCGAATGAAGTCCGCGAGATTGGTTTGCATCGCGCGCTCAGAAGTCGGGGTAGAGACGGCCGCGATTGAAGATGCGGGCCGGGTCGAAAGCGGTTTTCAGGCCGCGATGGATTTTCATCAGCGGCGCGGGCAGCGGCGTGAACACGCCAGCTCCGCGGTCATAGCCGTGGCCGGTGCGGAAGATCGTCGCGTGACCGCCGGCTTGCTTTGCGCTGATGCGCACGGTTTGCGCGTCGGTGTCCGTGATCCACCAGCGCTGCGCGCCGCCCCATTCCATCAATTGAGCGCCTGGCAATTGCAGCGGCTCGGTGATGGACGGCAGCGCGAGCCGCCACAGCGCGGCTTTCGGCGGAATCGCGGCGAAGAACGTGTCGGTCTGCTCGCGCAGGCCCGCCCAGAAGCGTTCTGCCTCGACCGCATCGACAACCTCGCCGCCCAGCGACGCACGCGCCGACTTGACCGCGCTCTCGGCGCCCGCGAGACGCACGGCAAGCGTGCCGTGGCGCCACGCGCTCGCGGTAATCGGCAACGGGCGGCCGCCCCATTCGTTGAGCTTACGGACAGCGTCCGTGCCGTTCACGTCGAACTTGAGCGTGGCTTCGGCCTGCGGCTGCGGCAGCACCTTGACCGAGAGTTCGAGGATGAGCCCAAGCGTGCCGAGCGAGCCCGCCATCAAGCGCGAGACGTCATAACCGGCGACGTTTTTCACCACCTGGCCGCCGAAATGCAGTGCTTGTCCCTGGCCGTTCATGATGACCGCACCGAGCACGAAGTCGCGCGCCGCACCGGCCGACGGGCGGCGCGGGCCGGCGATGCCCGCGGCGATGCAGCCGCCGAAGGTGGCTTGCGGCCCGAAGTGCGGCGGCTCGAAGGCGAGCATCTGATGATGTTCGGCGAGCGCGGTTTCGATTTCGAGCAGCGGGGTGCCGGCGCGCGCGGTGATGACCAGCTCCGCCGGGTCGTAAGCGACGATGCCGCGATAAGCGCGCGTGTCGAGGATCTCGCCTTCCAGCGTCTGACCGTACCAGTCTTTCGTGCCGCCGCCGCGAACGCGCAACGCGCGGCCTGCGGCGCTGGCGGAACGCACGCGTTCCGACCACATGGCGACGATGTCGTCCTCTTCCATGATGCCCTGCTTCGTTGTGTTTCGATCGATTGTACCGGGCGGGGGCGCGCTGACAACCCGGAGCGGACCCGCATCGGGTAATCAGGGTGAGATGGCGGCAAGCGCCGCCACGACGGGCTATGCGTATTGCGTGGCGCTAGAAGCGCGGCAGTTCCGGATGCGGCAGCAGACCGCCGCGCACATGCATCTTGCCGTACTCGGCGCAGCGCGCTCGGGTGGGAATGCCCTTGTCCGGGTTCAGCAAGCCGGGCGGATCGAACGCACGCTTGACCGCGTGAAATGCATCGCGCTCTTCCGGCGAGAACTGCACGCACATCGAGTTGATCTTCTCGATGCCGACGCCGTGCTCGCCCGTCACCGTGCCGCCCAGTTCGACGCACGCTTCCAGAATGTCGGAGCCGAACGCTTCGGCCCTGTGCCATTCGTCCTGGTCGTTGCCGTTGAAGAGGATCAGCGGATGCATGTTGCCGTCGCCCGCATGAAACACGTTGATGCAGCGCAGGCCGTACTTCTTTTCCATCTCTTCGATGCGCGCGAGCAGCGGGCCGATACTGCGGCGCGGCACGGTGCCGTCCATGCAGTAGTAGTCCGGCGAAATCCGGCCCGCGGCGGGGAACGCGTTCTTGCGCCCGGACCAGAAGCGCAGCCGCTCGTTTTCCGTGCGGGAGATCTGGATACGGGTTGCGCCGTGCTCGCGAAGCACTGCGGTCATGCGGACAATTTCGTCGGCGACTTCCTCGGGCGTGCCGTCGGATTCGCATAGAAGAATCGCCGCCGCGTCGAGATCGTAGCCCGCGTGGACGAATTCCTCGACCGCGCGCGTGGCCGGCTTGTCCATCATCTCGAGGCCCGCCGGAATGATGCCCGCGGCCACGATGCCGGCGACCGCATCGCCGCCTTTCACGACGTCGTCGAAACTGGCCATGATGACCTGCGCCGTTTGCGGTTTTGGAATCAGCTTGACGGTGACCTCGGTGACGATCGCGAACATACCTTCGCTGCCAATCAGCACCGCGAGCAGATCGAGGCCGGGCGCGTCGGGCGCGAGCGAGCCGAACTCGACGATCTCGCCTTCCATTGTCACGGCGCGCACGCGCAGCACGTTGTGCACGGTGAGGCCGTACTTGAGGCAATGCACGCCGCCCGAGTTCTCCGACACGTTGCCGCCAATCGTGCAGGCGATCTGCGACGACGGGTCCGGCGCGTAGTACAAACCGTAAGGCGCGGCGGCTTCGGAAATCGACAGATTGCGCACGCCTGGTTGCACCGTGGCGGTTCGCGCGTAGGAGTCCACCTCGATGATTTTCCTGAAGCGCGCGAGCGATACCACCACGCCGTGGCGAATCGGCATTGCACCGCCGGACAGGCCAGTGCCGGCGCCGCGCGGCACGATCGGCACTCCGAGACGATTGCAGATCTGCACGATGCGCTGCACTTGCGACTCCGTCTCCGGCAACGTGACGGCGAGCGGCAGACGACGATAGGCGGCGAGGCCGTCGCAGTCGTACGCGACGGTATCTTCTTCGCGATATAGCAGACAGTGGTTCGGCAGCACCGCCATCAGCGCCTGCACGACTTCGCGCTGGCGCTGGGCGAGAACCTCTGCCGACAGTTCGGCGGGTGCATTCATGTGAGTCGTCTCCTCGTGTCTTTCGCCCGGCGCTATCCGGCGCTTGCGTGGCGGGCCGTTCGCGGCCGCCGCGGCTCGATCACGCTCAGCCGCGGTCAGTCCTGCTCAATCGCTTTCGACAACGCGCCTCGGAACGACGCTTCAAGCCGCCCAGCTAAAAATCTTGCCGGGGTTCATCAGATTTTGCGGATCGAGCGCGTGTTTGATGGAGCGCATGGTGTCCACCGCAACGTCGCCGTGTTCTTCCAGCAGAAAACCCATCTTGTGCAGACCGACTCCATGCTCGCCGGTGCAGGTGCCGTCCATGCGCAGCGCGCGCTGCACGATGCGATGGTTCAAGCGCTCTGCCTCGGCGAGTTCGTCCGGCTTGTCCGGATCGATCAGGATCGCGACGTGGAAATTGCCGTCGCCAACATGGCCGACGATCGGGCAGGGCAGCGGCGAGGCCTTCAAATCCTGCTCGGTTTCCACAACGCATTCCGCGAGTCGCGAGATCGGCACGCAGACGTCGGTCGTGACGGCGCGGCAACCGGGCTTCAGTTGCAGCATCGCGAAATAGGCATTGTGGCGCGCGTTCCACAGACGGCTGCGGTCTTCCGGCCGCGTCGCCCATTCGAATCCTTCGCCGCCGTTCTGCGCGGCGAGTTCCTGCACGAGTTCGGCTTGTTCCTTCACGCCGGCCTCGGTGCCGTGGAATTCGAAGAACAGCGTGGGCGCCTCGCGCAGCGTGAGATTCGAATGCCGGTTGATCGAGCGGATCGCGAGCGCGTCGACGAATTCCACGCGGGCAATCGGCACGCCGATCTGAATTGTTTCGATGACGGCGCGAACCGCGTCGCCCATCGACGGAAATGCGCAGACGGCGGCGGACACGGCCTCCGGCTGCGGATAAAGACGCACGGTGACTTCGGTGATCACGCCGAGCGTGCCCTCCGAGCCGACGAATAGACGCGTGAGGTCGTAGCCCGCGGACGATTTGCGCGCCCGCGTGCCCGTCTTGATGACGCGGCCGTCGGCCAGCACCACGCTGAGCCCGAGCACGTTTTCGCGCATCGTGCCGTAGCGCACAGCGTTGGTGCCTGATGCACGCGTGGCCGACATGCCGCCGATGCTCGCGTCCGCGCCCGGATCGATTGGGAAAAAGAGGCCGGTGTCGCGTAGTGCTTCGTTCAACTGCTTGCGCGAAATGCCTGGCTCGACGGTGACCGTGAGGTCTTCGGCGTTGATGGACAGCACGCGGTTCATTTCCGACATATCGATCGACACGCCGCCCTGCACCGCAAGCAGATGCCCTTCCAGCGACGAGCCGTTGCCGTACGGAATGATCGGCACGTTGTACTGGCCGCACAGCTTCACGGCGGTCTGCACGTCTTCAGTGTTGCGCGCGAAGACGACGGCGTCGGGCAGTTGGGGATCGAACGGCGATTCGTCGCGGCCGTGGTGCTCTCGCACGGCTTGCGCGACCGACACGCGCTCACCGAAGGCGTTGGTGAGGGCGCTCAGCAATTCGGCGGGAAATGGCCGGCGCAGCGTGGCCGACGGAACGGAATGATTCACACATGTCTCCTGTGTCGACCGGAGTTAGCGCTTCAGCGCTTACTCCGGTCCCAATCAAGGATGTCGACCGGAGTTGGCGCTTTGGCGCTTGCTCCAGCTCCATAAAAAAGCTTGTTAGTAATTGTCAGGCGAAGCTGCTTTTGCAGCAGGCACTTCATTTTACGCCGATCGCTTTCTGCCGTGGTCGCGCCGCTTTAATCGCTTCGGGGACTTCGTGCCGGCCATCGCTCCTATAATGGCGGCGGCTGCTGGCTCTGCGCAATATGGTTAACGCGGTGATAACGCGGTAGATGATGCGGTGGCTGCGCAGCGGCCAGCACAGTGCAAGGCACTGGGACCTAGTCCGTGCCCGGTGCGCTATCGGTGCGCTGATGTCCGCGATCGGCGCGGGCATCGTCATTGAATGCAGGGAGAAATCATGGGTAACCGTCTAAGCAAGATTGCCACTCGCACCGGCGACGACGGCACCACCGGTCTCGGCGACGGCCGGCGCGTCCGCAAGGACAGCGCGCGCATTGCGGCGATCGGCGACGTCGACGAACTCAATTCGAATCTCGGCGTGCTGCTGTGCGAGCGTCTGCCCGACGACGTGCGAGCGGCGCTGGTCTCGATCCAGCACGATCTGTTCGACCTTGGCGGCGAACTGTGCATTCCGGGTCACACAATGATCACGGACCGCCATCTCGCCCAGCTCGACGATTGGCTCGCGGATCACAACGCTGCACTTGCGCCTCTAAAAGAGTTCATCTTGCCGGGCGGCTCGCGCGCGGCGTCTCTCGCCCACGTTTGCCGTACCGTTTGCCGCCGCGCCGAACGCTCGATCGTCGCCCTCGGTGACGAGGAAGCCGTCAACGCCGCGCCGCGTCAGTATGTGAACCGTCTGTCGGATCTTCTGTTTGTCTTCGCACGTGTGCTCAATCGGGCCGACGGCGGCGCGGACGTCCTCTGGCAGCACGATCGCGGGCAAAACTAGGCGCACGGCCCCTTTCAGCACGCGGCAATGGGCCTGCGACAATCTGTCTGAACGGACCACATGCTTTAAGATGTATCGTATATGCATCTTTAAGGAGAAGTATAAATGACCGCCCTGACCGCCGAACAGATTGCCCGCGTCAAAGCCACGGTGCCCGTGCTTGCTGAACATGGCACGACCATCACGAAGCATTTCTACAAGCGCATGTTCGCGCATCATCCGGAGTTGAAGAACCTGTTCAACCAGACGCACCAGCAGAGCGGCAATCAACCCGAAACGCTGGCGCGCGCGGTGTACGCGTACGCGGCCAACATCGACAATCTGGGCGCGCTCGGCCCGACTGTCTCGCGGATCGCCAACAAGCACGCTAGCTTGAACATCCGGCCCGAGCACTATCCGATTGTGGGCCGCCACCTGTTGGGTGCGATCGTCGACGTGCTCGGCGACGCGGTCGATCAACCCACGCTCGACGCCTGGCAAGTCGCGTATGGTCAGCTCGCAAACATCTTCGTGGGCACCGAGGCGAAGCTGTATGAAGGCGCGGCGTGGAGCGGCTTCCGTCCGTTCAAGGTGGCGCGCAAGCAGGTGGAGAGCGACGAAATTACGTCGTTCTATCTGACGCCTGCCGACGGTTCGGCCACGTGTGACTTTGAACCCGGCCAGTATGTGAGCGTGAAACGTTTCGTCGACAAGCTGGGCGTCGATCAGCCGCGTCAGTACAGCTTGTCGGACGCACCACATGGCAAGTGGCTGCGCATCTCCGTGAAGCGCGAAGACGGCCGCGAAGACACAGCGCCCGGCCACGTGTCCAACCTGCTGCACGCGGATGTCGAAGAGGGCACCGTCGTACATGTGAGCGCGCCGATGGGCGACTTCACGCTCGACCGCAAGAAAACCACGCCTGTGGTGCTGATGAGCGGCGGCGTGGGCGTGACGCCGATGACCTCGATGCTGTCAACCATCCTCGCCGACGGCAGCGAGCGGAGCGTGACTTTCGTGCACGCATGCCGTAACGGCCGCGTGCATGCGTTCCGGCAGTGGCTCAACGAGACCGTCGCGTCGCATCCGAACGCGAAGCGCGTGGTGTTCTATGAAGCGGTCGACGCAGGCGACCGGCAGGGCGTCGACTACGATTTCGAAGGGCGTCTCGACGTGGCAAAAATCGCCGATCAGGTCATCGTGCCGGATGCCGACTACTACATCTGCGGACCGGTGCCCTTCATGCGCGCACAGTGCGATGCGCTTGCAGCGCTCGGCGTGGACCCGGCGCGGATTCACACAGAGGTCTTTGGTTCGGGCGCGGTCGAGTGAAACGTAGCTGTGCATGGTAAGCCGCGCAAGGAAGCGAAAAAAACGCAAACAAGCCGCGAGCCATGCACGCTATCCCACCGCCAACGTAACCGGCTTGCCAATTCGGCTCAACATTTCCACGAGCGTGTCGATGGTGAACTTGGTGGTTTTCTTGTTGACCACGTCGGACACGCGCGGGCGCGAGACCATGAGAATCTCAGCGGCCTCTGCCTGCTTCAGATGATGCTGCTCTATCCAGCTGGATAACTCCGTCATGAGCTGCTCCTTGAGCAGCCTCGTGTCGTTGATCTGCTTCTGCGACGCGGCATGCAAGCGCTTCGCCTCCGCTGCGGAAAAGCCCAGTTCGAGGAACACGTTCGCGCCAGGCTTGGTTACGTGACGA
Organism: Paraburkholderia kirstenboschensis; assembly: GCF_904848585.1. Taxonomy (GTDB): domain Bacteria; phylum Pseudomonadota; class Gammaproteobacteria; order Burkholderiales; family Burkholderiaceae; genus Paraburkholderia; species Paraburkholderia kirstenboschensis. The sequence continues at coordinate 49,998 of NZ_CAJHCR010000004.1, read as the reverse complement.
ATTTTAGTGTCGATCGTCATTTGTTAAGGTTTCCTATCATTAATAATGGCGCGGTACCGCGTTTCTGCGATCAATCTGTCGTGCGGAGCCAACTTCTGCGTTTTCTTCTGCATGCAATGAAGCACGTAAAGCGCTTCAGCAAACTTCGAAACGTACATCACGCGATAAATACCGTTAGCTTCTCTGATGCGGATTTCACGCGTTCCAGCGCCGATTGAGTCGAACGGCTTCCAGTCGTCAGGATCGAGACCTGCCTGAATCTTGCCTAACTGAAAGCCCGCCTGCCGGCGCGGCTCTTCGGGAAAGGCGAGTAGATCGCGATAGCTGGACCCTAGCCAGCGAATTTCTTTTTCCTGCCCCATAACCGCCTTCCGTGTACAAAATATTATACGTACCAATCCACCGGGTCAAGTCATTCCAGTCCCGGCCATGATTCGTTACGGTACCGAGGCGGCCCATGAAGCACCATTCATCCGTTCGGCCAGGAAAACAAAAAACCCGGCTCGTCGAGCCGGGTTTTTCGTCTTCAATCCGCATCGCACGATGCGGCCGAACAGCAATCAGTTGCCGCTTCCGCGCGCCACGCGCCGTTGCTTCACGGCGTCGGCGAGACCTTCGAGCACGGCAACGCTTTCGTCCCAGCCGATACATGCATCGGTGACGCTCTGCCCGTACGTGAGCGCGCAGCCTTCCTGCAAGTCCTGGCGACCGGCCACCAGATGCGATTCCACCATCACGCCGATAATTCGTTCGTCACCCGAAGCAATTTGCCGGCCGATGTCCGCGCACACGGGGATCTGGTTCTCATGCTTCTTCGAACTATTCGCGTGGCTCGCGTCGATCATCAGACGCGCGGCGAGACCTGACTTGCCGATGTCCGAGCACGCCGCGTTGACGCTGTCCGCGTCGTAATTCGGCGTCTTGCCGCCGCGCAGGATGATATGGCAATCCTCGTTGCCCGCCGTCGATACGATCGCCGAGTGGCCGCCTTTCGTGACCGACAGGAAATGGTGCGGCTGCGACGCGGCTTTGATCGCGTCGACAGCGATCTTCACATTGCCGTCCGTGCCGTTCTTGAAGCCGACCGGGCACGACAGGCCCGAAGCGAGTTCGCGGTGCACTTGCGACTCGGTGGTCCGCGCGCCGATCGCGCCCCACGAGATCAGGTCGGCGATGTACTGCGGGCTGATCATGTCGAGATATTCGGTGGCGGCGGGCAGACCGAGTTCGTTGATGCGCAACAGCAGTTCGCGCGCCGTGCGCAGCCCTTCGTTGATCTTGAAGCTGTTATCCATATGCGGGTCGTTGATGAGACCCTTCCAGCCGACCGTCGTGCGCGGCTTTTCGAAGTACACACGCATCACAACTTCGAGTTCACCCGCGAAGCGCTTGCGCAGTTCGACGAGACGCCCCGCGTATTCCAACGCCGCCTTCGTATCGTGAATCGAGCACGGCCCGACGATGACGATCAAGCGGTCGTCCATGCCGTGCAGAATGCGGTGCATGGCGGTGCGTGAGTTGTAGATCAGGTCGGACACCGCTTCGTCGCAGGCAAATTCGCGGATCAGGTGTGCAGGCGGAGTAAGTTCTTTCAATTCGCGAATGCGGACATCGTCGGTGTTGTGCGGGGGCATGTTGTTCTCCTGAATCGGTTCGTAGCGTGTTCGCGCGGGCGGTGCGTGCAAAACATAATGTTCAAAGACGTAAGGCGAAAAAAAACCGCCAGACTCGCTGGCGGTTTTTCGGGAATTCTCGGTGTTCTACGTGCACTAACACCCCTCTCGATCCGCCAGCGGTCTGAGATACCAAAAAAAGTAAAAGTAAAACTTGGCGGACATGGCGAAATGGAGTCGCTGGTCAAAAAGGGTGAGTGACTTTATAACCCGGTTAAGCTCGACTGACAAGCGGCGCGGCCAGAAAATGCGGAAAATCCGCATGTTTTGCGCATTTGACGCACGAAACATGCGGCGTGTTCACTTTCAGGCAGTGCCGCCAACCGTCATCCGGTCGATGCGCAGTGTCGGCTGCCCGACGCCAACCGGCACGCTCTGGCCTTCCTTGCCGCACACGCCGACGCCCGAATCGAGCTTCATGTCGTTGCCGATCATGCTGACGTATTTGAGCGACTCCGGACCGCTGCCGATCAGCGTCGCGCCCTTGACCGGGTACGTGATCTTGCCGTCTTCGATCATGTACGCCTCGGAGGCCGAGAACACGAACTTGCCATTGGTGATGTCGACCTGGCCGCCGCCGAAATTCACCGCATACAAGCCGTTTTTCACCGATTCGATGATTTCCTGCGGGTCCTTGTCGCCGTTGAGCATGTACGTGTTGGTCATGCGCGGCATGGGCAGCGCCGCGTACGACTCACGGCGTGCATTGCCCGTGACCGGCATCTTCATCAGCCGCGCGTTGAGCGTGTCCTGAATGTAACCCTTGAGAATGCCGTCTTCGATCAGTGTCGTGCACTGCGTCGGATTGCCTTCGTCGTCGATGTTGAGCGAGCCGCGGCGGTTCGGCAGCGTGCCGTCGTCGACGACAGTCACGCCCTTGGCCGCGACCCGCTCGCCGATGCGTCCCGCGAACGCCGACGAACCCTTGCGATTGAAGTCGCCTTCGAGACCGTGGCCGATTGCTTCGTGCAGCAGCACGCCGGGCCAGCCCGGTCCAAGCACGACAGTCATCGCGCCGGCAGGAGCCGGGCGCGCTTCGAGGTTCACGAGCGCTGCGTGCACCGCGTCGTCGACGTAGCGCGACAGCACTTCGTCGGTGAAATAGCTGTAGTCGAAGCGGCCGCCGCCGCCGCCACTGCCGATTTCGCGGCGTCCGTTCTGCTCGGCGATCACCGTGACGGACACTCGCACGAGCGGGCGGATATCCGCTGCGAAGCCGCCGTCGCTGCGCGCGACCAGCACGACGTCGTATTCACCGGCGAGGCCCGCCATCACTTGCTGGATGCGCCGGTCGCGACCGCGCGCCATGTGTTCGATGCGCTCGAGCAGCTTGACCTTGGCGGTCGCGTCGAGCGAATGCAGCGGATCGGCGGGCAGGTACAGATCGCGCCCGGCAATGCCGGTCAGCGACGACGCCACCTTGATCTTCTGCTTGCCGCCGCCGGCCTTGGCAATTGCACGTGTGGCAATGGCCGCCTGGCGGATAGCTTCGGGCGACAGGTCGTCCGAATACGCGAAAGCCGTGCGGTCGCCCGACACGGCACGCACGCCGACGCCCTGGTCGATGCTGAAACTGCCCGACTTCACGATGCCTTCTTCCAGACTCCACGCTTCGCTGCGGGTTGCCTGGAAGTACAGGTCCGCATAGTCGACGCGATGCGTGAAGATCTCAGCCAGCGTGCGGGTGAGCAGGGATTCGTCGAGACCGTAGGGCGTCAGGAGGATGTCCTTGGCGGTGGCGAGATTACGGATACCGGGTTCGATGATATTCATGCGAAGTATGTTCTGCTCGATACGAAGGATTCGGTTAGCGCCACCGTCACTATATGGGTGAGGGGCGCCGCAGTTTCAATGTCAATGTGTCTAGCTCAGCACCCGGTGACGCCAGGCGGGCAGGCTCTGCCGCACTTCGTCGATGCGAGTGCGCTCCAGCGTCCCAGCGACCACGGCGGCGCCTTCGTCACGCACCGCCACGATTTCGCCCCACGGGTCGACCAACATGCTGTGGCCCCACGTGCGGCGGCCATTCTCGTGCTTGCCGCCTTGCGCCGCCGCCAGCACGTAGCACTGGTTTTCGACGGCGCGGGCACGCAGCAGCATTTCCCAATGCGCGCGGCCGGTCGTGTAGGTAAACGCCGATGGCACGACCATCAGCGCGCAATCGCCCATGCGCCGGTACAGCTCGGGAAAGCGCAGATCGTAGCAGACCGACAGGCCGACACGGCCGAAGGGCGACTGGAAAGTCCGGACCTCGCCGCCGGGGCAGATGGTGCGCGCCTCGTCGAACGATTCCTCGCCTTTCTCGAAGTTGAATAGATGAATCTTGTCGTAGCGGGCCGCCTCGTTACCCTGCGGGTCGAACACGAGCGTGGTGTTCAACACGCGCGACGGTTCGGGCGCGGTGACCGGCAGCGTGCCGCCGATCACCCACAGCTTGTGACGGCGCGCGGCATCCGCGAGAAAGCGCTGAATCGGGCCGTCGCGATAAGCCTCGCGCACGGCGAGCTTGTCCGTGTCCTTGAAGCCCATGAAGCAGAAGTATTCCGGCAGGAGGACAAGCTGCGCGCCATCGGCCGCGGCTTCCGCGATCAGGCGCCCGGCGTCGGCCAGATTTCGATCGCGATCCGGCGTGCTCACCATCTGCAGCGCCGCGACGCGGAACGTGCTTTGTGTGTCGCTTGCCTGCCCAAGCTGCGAAGCGCTCGGCGCGGTGGCGGACAAAGCGGGGGACGAAGATGAAGAGACGTGTGTTTCGCTCATGAGCGTTTCGAAAAACTCCCGGCAAAGGCGGCGTCGCGAAATTCCGCAGCCGCATACGTCGTTCGAGGCTGGCTCGGGCCGCGGGTGCGGAGCGCTGTAAATCCTGAATCCGTAACCAACCGGCAGCGTGGACCCCGGCACCGACCTGAAGCTTCAACCAGAGCGTCAACCGAAGGCGCTCAGTTCGCGCCCGCGCTCGAAGCTGGAGCGTCCATCTTACCCCGATCGCTCTTGACCCGCTCGATGTGCGGTTTCGACCACGAGCCGGTGATCGCGTACTCCCGCGCGAACGCGTGGGAGATTGATTGGCTGAACGCCAGATCCGCCACCAGCGCGCCCAGGCCGAGCAATGGATTGATCACCGCGGCCGCGATGACCGCTGCGCCGGCGCTCACCGTCGGCACGATCCGGACATGCAGATCCTGCGTTTCCTGAGCCAGATCGACGGAGCCTTTCATTTCGGCGCGCGCCGGCGCGGTCACCATCTCGAAGTTCTCGGTGCGGCCGATGCCGTTGTGAATCTGCGCGGTTCCCGTGACGTGCTCGAACGGCAGACCTTCGCCGATCACGTCGCGAAAGTTCATCGTCGCGAAGCGCGCAAGGCTTTGCAGACTGAGCACGCCGAGCAGCTTGGCGACGCCCGGATCGACCTTGAGAATCTGGCCGTGACGAAGATCCACGGCCATGTTGCCGTTCAGCGTCGGATAGTCGATCGCGGTCGGGCCGCCGCGCCACACCATCTTGCCCGACAGCGTGCCGCTGCCCGCCTTCAGCGTGCGCGGCTGGCCGAAGCGCTGGAGCAGTCCGCCCGCATCCTTGATGTCGAGCTTGAAATCGAACACGGTGCGGCGCGACGTGGTGTCGTCGGCGGAGTTGCCCAGTTCGGTCGACGTGCGCCAGTTCGCCGTCGCCGTGAGCGTGGCCGAGGGATTTGCAATGTCCAGCTTGTCGAGTTGCCAGACGGGCACGCCGTCTTCGTTGAAATTGTGCGCTAGCACTTCGAGCCGGCCGACATCGCGGTCGCGCACAATCAGTTCGTTGACGACCAGATCGATCGACGGCATGTTCTGCGCCGGAGCCGAGATAGCCTGACCGAGCAGATCCTTGTCCGCGACCGACGGAATCACGACGCGCGCGAAGCGCGCCTGCAGCGTGCCCGGCGACGTCTTGTCGGCGCCCGGCAGCCACGAAACGTGACCGGACACCTGATTGGACGCGATATTCGCCTGCCATTTGCCGTCCGCGTGCGAAGCTCCGACGATCACGCTGTCCCAATGGCGCTTGAGCAGCGTCAAAGTGCCGATGTGGAGCGCGAAGCGGCTCGGCAGGAACTGCGCGACAGTCGGGTTGGGAGTGGACGGCGCGGCAGATGCGGCGGGCGCTTCCTTGTTGCGCATCTGCGTGACGAGCGCGCGCCATGCGTCGGCATCGAATGCTTCCAGGTCGACGGCGGCGATCACGCCTTCCGAGGGCAGATCGGCCGGCCGGTTCACGCCGATTGCGCCGCGCAGCACCGTCGGCGGCCTTTTCGGCTCGTAATCCACCAGATAGCGCGCGGCGATCGGACCGAAGTTGAGTTCGGCGCGCTCCAGTCCGCTTTCGCCGGCGACGGTCGACGGGCCGGCGGCAAGCCGCAGCGGCATGGGGGTACCGACCGGCTTGTTGAACGGCGCCGGAAAGTCGAGCGCGAGGCCGGTCAGGTCCGAGTTCGCGGTGAGTTGCGGCAGCTTGCCTTTCGCGCCCCGCACGCTGAGCGCGTAGGGGGCGCTGCCGCTCATGCGCGTGAGCACCTGAGCCGCGGGACCATGCAGACCGAGCCCGCGCGCCGCCTCGACGGCGATATGGCCGCCCAGGTCGAGCGCGTAGGTGCCGTCCTGCTTCAGTCCGCCGCTTGCCCGCAGGTCGCCGCCAAGGAACTGCGCGGTGAGCCGGTCCGTCTGCGCGCTGCGTTCGGTAAAGTGCACCTTGCCCCTCACCTGGGACAGCGGCGGCACGTTCTCTACCGTCAGTCGATTATTCTCGAAGCCGAGCGCGCCTTCCACGCCGATATGCGGCTTGGGCGTGCGCGGAACCGTCAGCTTCAGCGCGAGCGAGGCCGGCCCTTCGGCGCGGATCTTCTCGGTCTGGTGCCGCGCCATGATGCCGAGCGAGCTTTCGTTCACGTAGTCGAGCATGTCGGCGAGCGGTCCCAGCCCGTCGCCCTTGATGACGAGGTTCGACTCGCGCGTGCCGAGGTCGTCGATCCTGCCGTTGACGCCATGCAGCGCCACGCGTTTATAGCGCGCACGGTCGATGTCGAATCGCAGCACTTTCTGTTTGAGTTCGAACACGCCGTCAATGCCGTCGAGCGGCGGCCAGACGTTCGGCGTGCCGTTCCTCATCTTGCGCGGCGGGTACGGCGAAGGGTCGAATTTGCCGCCCTTGAACGGCGCGACGATATGGAAGATGCCCGCGTCGGGATCGCGCGAGTAGGGGAATTTCGTCAGATCGCCGTGTACCTCGATCGTCGCGCCGCGCGACACGCCGGCCTGCAAGCCGTGACCGAGATAGATGCGCAGCTTTTCGCTGATGCTGGTCGGAAGATAGCGGGCGATGCGCGAGACCTGCGCGCGCTCGAAGTCCGCTTTCAGGTCGAGCGAGCCGCGGCCGTGACCGGGGTTGCTGTAGTCGGCGGTGGCGGTGGCCGCAACGTCTGAATTCGAGACGCCAAAATCGGCAAGTTTCACGGTGAACGCCGGGTGGTTGTCGCCGGGCGCTTTCATACCTATGGTCCAGTCGGCACGGCCGTGCAGACGGTCGAGCTTCAGGCGCGGATCGTCGAAGACGCCCGGCAGCGTGATCGCCACGTTGGACGTGTCGAGCACCGCCGTACCGTGACGTTGATCGGCGTCGACACTGCCCCATAGATTCTCGATGCCAGGAATGCCCGCGCGCGGATGATTGCGCGCGGTGAGGCCAGGCGGCGGTTCCTGCGCGGCGACGCTGATGCCTTGCAGATCGCCCTTGAAGCGATAACGCTCGACCGGCTCGGCGCCCGTCGCATGACGGTCGCCGCCGGGCTCGCCCGATTCCGGCTTGCCGCGCTCCACTTCGATCAGGTAGTTGGCGACGAGGCCACGCGGGTTGAAGCGCACGAGACCGTTGAGAAGGGGCAGCGGCAGCGGCAGCGCGCGGCTGAATTCCGCGAGAATGCCCAGGTCTACACGGTCGCCCGACACGCTGACGAGCTGTCCGTTTTGCTGGGACGCTTTGCGGTAGCGTCCGTCGAGCGTGCTGAACGTAAGTGTGCGGGTAAGCGGCGTGCCGTCCTCGAGCGGCGGCTGGCCGAGTTCGGCGCGCATATTACTGAGTTGAAGCTTGTAGTCGCCCTGATCGGCTTCCACGCGCCACCCGAAATGGGCGACCGGCAAAAGCAGTTTCGGCTGTGCGGGCCGCACGCGTAACGCGACATCTGCGCCGGCCATCTGGCCGCTCGCCGACTTCATGCGGCCGTCGGCGAACTCGACCCAGATTGCGTTGTCGATGCGGCCTGCGAACGTTTCGATCGGGAACCTGACGTAACGCGCAAGCGTGGGCAGATCGACCGGCCCGGTCGACACGTAGGCCTGTCCCTTCCAGTTAATCGGCTTGCCGATCGCCGCGAGCGGCGCGTGGCGGAAATGCGTGCGGAAATCGATTGGGCCGTGTAGCAACCGTCCGTCTGGCGGCGCCTGAAGGGCAAGACGGTGATCGTAGCCGTCGTTAAGAATCGCTATGCGGATGTCGCGCAGCGCGAACTCCGGTTCGTCACGCTGGGCGTCGCGCCAGCGCAGCACGCCGCCGCGCACGACGATCGCCTGCTGGCGCATGAGCCATGTGGACAACGTGTCGTTGCCGCTATGACGGGTCGGCACCGGCACGCCCGCGACCGAGAGCTCGCCGTCGCTGCCGCGCGCAATCAGCACGTCCGGTTGATCGACGATCAGGCTCGATAGCGTCGGATAGAACTGCCAGAGCGAGCGCCACGACAAGCTCGCGGTGGCGTGCGGTATCGTCAGCGCAGGTTTGCCCTCATGATCTCGAATCACCAGATTAGTGATGTCGAGCCCTGGTTGAAACCCGCTCCAATGCGGCGCCAGTTTGCCGATGGTGAACTGCGCGTGCAGCTTTTCGGAGAGGGCGGCTTCGATGCGCGGGCGGAAAGCGTCGGCGCGCGGCAGCACCACATAGTGCAAGCCGAGGTACAGTCCCGCTGCAATGAAATACAGGACAAGCGCGAGCGCCAGAACGACGTGAAGAGTCCGACGCAGCACGACGTGGTCGCTTCCGCTCAGAGGCCGGGCCTGCCCGGTTTTCTGCGGGTCGGCGGGTTCGTTTCGCTCGGACATGCTGCGGCGGGTGGGCGTATGGTAGTTTTGCGAATTAACGACGAAATGTAACACACGGGAAAGCGTCGGCAGGACTTCGTGTAGGCCCTGTCAGCACGCCGCCGCACGAGCCGTCTCGGCCGTGCCGGAAGTTGTGGTGCGACGAACCGGCCATGCCGTTGGCGCACGGTCCCCGACAATCAAGCAACGAGCGAGCCAGACCTTTGATGACTCACGCTACTCTCCTGAGTTCCGACTATTCACACTACGCGGCGCGCGCCGCCGCGGCCCGTCCCCAACTCGTCGTGCAGGTGGCGGAGCTTGCGTCCGCGCCCTTGACCCGCGAGCGCATCGACGCTCGTTTCGACACGCTCTGCGCGGAGGCGGCCGGCGGGGCTGCCGCTCACTTGACCGAAGAGGCACTGAAACGGGCTCTGCGCCGGTTGCGCACCGAGGTGTTTTGCGCCGTGATGGAGCGCGACCTGGCTGGCGAGGCGGACGTCGCGGAAGTGACCGGAGCGATGACGGATCTGGCCGAGACGACGATCCAGCGCTCGCTTGCCGTGCTTTCTGCCGAACTGGAGGCGCTCTTTGGCGAGCCGCGCGGCCCGCAGGGCGAGCGGCTCACGCTGGGCGTGGTCGGCATGGGCAAGCTCGGTGGGCGGGAACTGAACGTGTCGTCGGACATCGACCTCATCTTTATTTATGAAGAGGACGGCGAGACCGCCGGCGGCCAGCGCGCGGCGATCGCCACGCAGGACTTTTTCACACGCCTCGGCAAGCGGCTGATCGGCGCTCTCGCCGAAGTCACTGCCGACGGCTACGTGTTTCGCGTCGACATGCGTTTGCGGCCGAACGGCGATTCGGGGCCGCTCGTATGCAGTCTCGGCATGCTCGAAGAGTACTTCTATGTGCAGGGCCGCGAGTGGGAACGCTATGCGTGGATCAAGGGCCGGCTCGTTTCCGAAGGCACGAGCGAGGCGGCGCGGCGTCTGTCGAAACAGCTGGATGCGATCGTCACGCCGTTCGTCTATCGCCGTTATCTCGACTTCGGCGTGATCAGTGCGATTCGCGCGCTCCATCTGCAGATTCGCCAGGAGGCGCAGCGCCGCGCGTCGATGCGCCCCGACAAGGCCGACGACATCAAGCTGGGGCGCGGCGGCATCCGCGAAATCGAATTCAGCGCGCAGGTGTTCCAGTTGATTCGCGGCGGCCAGGACGCCGGTTTTCGTGTGCGTCCGACGCTCGCCGTGTTGCGTCACGCCGCGACGCATGGGTTGATCGACATGTCGGTCTGCGTGAAGCTATCGCAGGCGTATCGGTTTCTGCGCGAACTTGAACACCGGCTGCAATATCGCAATGACGCGCAAACTCATGCGATGCCCGTCGATCCCGAGGACCGCGCGGCTCTCGCGCGTGCCATGGGCTGCGACGACTATCCGACGTTGATGGCGCGGCTCGACGCGCATCGTGAGTTTGTCGAACAGCAGTTCGATCAGATATTTGCCGACAAGGTAAGCGGCCGCGATGGCTGCGGCGCCCCCGAAGACGGCGCGGCGGCCTGGGTCTGGAGCAGCGCACTCTCGGACGACAGCGCGGAAGATGCGTTGCGCGCGCGTATCGTCGAACTTGGCGTGGCGGAGCCGGGCGATCTGCTCGCGCGACTGCGCGGTGTGTGGCAATCGTCGCGTTATGCGGGGCTCGCGGAGCGCAGCAGGCAGCGTTTCGACATCGTCGCGCAGCGTGCGCTCGAAGCCGCCCGCACGCTCGAGCCGCCCGAGCGGCGCGGCGATACGCTCGCGCGTCTTTTCGATCTGCTCGAAGCGGTGGGCCGGCGCGGTGCGTACCTCGCGCTGCTGACCGAATACCCGCAAGCGCTGCACCGGGTGTTGTCGGTGCTGGGCGCTTCACGCTGGGCGGCCGGCTATCTGATCCGCCATCCGCAATTGCTCGACGAACTGCTCGACGACGAAGCGATCAACAGTCCATTCGACTGGCCCGAGTTCAAACGCACGTTGCGCTTGCGGCTTGCCGCCGCGGACGGCGTCGAGCAGCAAATGGACTTGCTGCGCCATGCGCACCAGGCCGAAGTGTTCCGCATTTTGCTGATCGACCTTGCCGGCAAGCTGAGCGTCGAACATGTGAGCGACCGCCTGTCCGAACTCGCCGATGCGGTGCTCGATGTGACGCTCGAAGCCGTCTGGAACCAGTTGCCGAAGCGCCATCGCGAGGTGCCGCGTTTCGCGGTGATCGCATACGGCAAGCTGGGCGGCAAGGAGTTGGGCTATGCGTCCGACCTCGACGTGATTTTCCTCTACGACGATCCCGACGACGCGGCAGCCGATATCTATTCCACGTACACCCGCCGGCTCATCACGTGGCTGACCACCGCGACCGGCGCGGGCACATTGTTCGACGTCGACCTGCGCCTGCGTCCGAACGGCGAGTCGGGTTTGCTCGTCACCGATCTGGACGCGTTCCGCCGCTATCAACTGCGTGAGGGCGACGCCGCCAACACGGCCTGGGTCTGGGAGCACCAGGCACTGACCCGCGCGCGTTACTGTGCGGGCGACGCGCAGATCGGCGCGCAGTTCGAGGCGATCCGCGAACAGGTGCTGACCACGCCGCGCGACGCCGCGCAGCTTGCAGCCGAGATCGTCGAGATGCGCGAGCGAGTGATCGCCGGGCACCCGAACCATACGACGCTGTTCGACCTCAAGCATGATCGCGGCGGCATGGTGGATATCGAATTCACCGTGCAGTACTGGGTCTTGTTGCACGCGGCGCGCGATCCCGAACTGATCCGCAATACCGGGAACATTGCGCTGCTGCGCGAAGTGTCGCGCCTCGGGCTGATGAGCGAGGCCGAAGCCGAGACGGTCGGCGCGGCTTATCGCACGTATCGGAAGCTGCAGCACAAGCTGCGGCTGGATGGGATGGAGAAGGCGCGCGTGGAGCCGGCTCTCGTCGCGACGGAGCGCGATGCCGTGCTCGGACTGTGGGAGCGGGTGTTCGGCGAGGGCTGAAGGAGGCGTGCGTCGTGCCGGCCGTGGCTCATGCGCTGCTTACCGCCATTTGTCTTGTGCCGCTCCGGCGTCAAAACGTGCCCCCGCGTGCGCCCGCGCTGAAAGCCGCGGCGTTCGCTGCAGCCTTCGAGCGACTAAGCCGCCAGCATTTCCTTCGCGTGCTTGCGAGTGGTCGGCGTGATTTCGAGGCCGCCAAGCATTCGCGCGACTTCTTCCACGCGGCTCGCCTTGTCGAGCGAAACGACGCTGCTTACCGTACCGCCCTTGCCATTGCCGGCCTTCGCCACCTGGAAATGATGATCGCCACGTGCGGCGACCTGCGGCAAATGCGTCACGCAAAGCACCTGGCGCGCTTCTCCGAGTTGATGCAATAGACGCCCGACCACTTCGGCGACGCCGCCGCCAATGCCCGTATCCACTTCGTCGAAGATCAGCGTGGGCGTCGGGCTTGCGGCGCTGGCGATCACAGCCAGCGCAAGGCTGATACGCGCGAGTTCGCCGCCCGATGCGACCTTGGCAAGCGGCCGGAGCGGCACGCCTGCATGTCCGGCAACGCGGAACTCGACCTGCTCCAGTCCATACGCGCCGCCTTCCGGCAGCGGCACCAGCGCTACTTCGAAGCTGCCGCCTTTCATCGACAGTTCCTGCATGCCGGTGGTGACCGCCGCGCCAAGCGCCTTGCCAGCTTTCGCGCGTGCTTTGGAGAGCTTTTTCGCTTCCGCGACGAAGACCTCGCGCGCCTTCGCTTCTGCTGCATGCAGGCTATCGAGGTCGGCGGCGGCGTCTAGCGCGGCGAGTTGCGCGCGGCGCGTTTCATGTTCTTCGGGCAGCGTTTCGGGCTGCAAGCGGAATTTGCGCGCCGCCGAATGCAGTGCGTCGAGGCGTTTTTCGACCTGGGCGAGCCGGTCGGGATCGAGTTCGAGCTTTTGTGCGTAATGGCTCAGCGAGTACGCAGCTTCCTGAAGTTGAATCTCTGCAGGTTCGAGCGAGGCCAGCACGTCGTTCAAGGCCGGATCGATTTCAGCGAGGTCGCGCACCTTCGACACGATCGACGCAAGATGCGTGATCATCGCTTCGTCCGATTCGGATAACGCAGTGAGCGCGCCTTGCACGCCGTCGATCAGATTCGCCGAATGCGACAGCCGCCGATGCTCCGCGTTAATCTCTTCCCATTCGCCCGGCTGGGGCGAGAGCTTGTCCAGTTCGGCAAGCTGCCAGGCAAGCCGCTCGCGTTCCAGTTGCAACTCGCGGTCGCGCGTTTGCGCATGCTCGACCGCCTGGACCTTCTCGCGCCATGTGCGCCACGCGCGCGTGACGCTCGCGGAAAGTTCGCTCAGGCCTGCGTGGGTGTCGAACAGTTCGCGCTGGGCGTCCGGACGCATGAGCAACTGGTGCGCGTGCTGGCCATGAATATCGACCAGCATTTCGCCGAGCTCGCGCAGTTGCGCCAATGTCGCGGCCGTGCCGTTGATGAAGGCGCGCGAGCGCCCGTTCGCATCCACCACGCGGCGCAGCATCACGGTGCCGCCCTGCTGGCCGTCGGCTGCCGACGCGCTGAACGCCTGTTCGTCGAGCCACTGATCCACCTGTGCGTGCGTGTCGAATTCCGCGGTGATGTCGGCGCGGCTCTCGCCGGTGCGAACGACGCTCGCGTCGGCGCGTGCACCGAGCGCGAGCGCCAGCGCGTCGATGAGGATCGACTTGCCGGCGCCGGTCTCGCCGGAAAAAACGGTAAAGCCGCTGTCGAATTCGAGATCGAGCGCGGCGACGATGACGAAGTCGCGTATCGAGAGGTGGCGAAGCATGGAGATGGTCTGTGAGCCTGGTATTCGGGTTTCTCTAGCGGCGCTTATATCCCGGCATTCTCCGCCGGTCAGAGCTTGCCGTCTTCTTCGTGCGACGGGTATTCGTTCCAGTGCAGCTTCTTGCGCAGCGTCGCGAAATAGCTGTAGCCAACCGGATGCAGCATAGGCACCGTATGACGCGAGCGGCGCACTTCGATCGCGTCGCCCAATTCGAGCGACGTGAACGACTGCATATCGAAATTGACGTTGACCTCGCGCCCGGAAACGATCTGGATACTGACCTTCGAGTCGTCCGGCAACACGATGGGCCGGTTCGACAGCGCGTGTGGCGCGATCGGCACGAGTACGATGCCCTGTAATTGCGGATGCAGAATCGGCCCTTGCGACGACAGCGCGTAAGCCGTCGAGCCGGTAGGCGTGGCGACGATCAGGCCGTCCGAGCGCTGGTTGTACATGAACCGGCCGTCCACGGAAACGTGCAGTTCCGCCATGCCGGAGAAGCCGCTGCGATTGACCACCACGTCGTTGAAGGCGAGCGCGTGATAGATCGGATTGCCCTGGCGCATGATCCGCGCCTCCAGCAGCACGCGCTCTTCGCGTTCGAAGTTGCCCGCCAGCATTTGCGGCACGATCTCGCTCATGTCGGAGATCGGGATGTCGGTAATGAAGCCCAGCCGGCCGTGGTTGATGCCGATGAGCGGTGTGCGGTAAGGCGCCAGTTGCCGCCCGATGCCCAGCATCGTGCCGTCGCCGCCCAGCACGATCGCCACGTCGGCACGCGCGCCGATCTCCGCGGGACGCAGCGCCGGATACTCGGTGACGCCGATTTCCGCTGCGGTGTCGGCTTCGAAAACGACTTCGAAGCCGCGCTTCGAGATGCAGGAGGCGAGCGCGGTCAGGGGCTCACGAATGCCCGGCGTGTTGTTGCGCCCGACGAGCGCCACGGTCTTGAACTGGCTGGTTACTTGCATGCCGGCATTACACCATAGGTAGCACCCGAAAAGAACCGCACGCGGACCCGGCGGCCCGCCGGCACGGGCGGGCCGCCAGCGCAGTTAGGGATTATCGTTAGAATGGTGAAGCCTTGATGACATGCTCGCCGTGCAGAATGCAACGGCGCGCTGCGGGCGGGGCCGTCGACAACAGGGCGGGCGGGGCACCGGATCGAACGCGGCACCAAGCCCTGAAGCCGCCGCAAGCGCCGGTCCTGGCGAGCGGCGGTAATTCCGCCGGTGTTGGGCGCCGTTAGCGCTCGCGGTAGTCGCACCATTGAGCTAAAATTTTCCGTCATGCTAGATCCTCGCGCACAAACCCTCCTGAAAACTCTGATCGAGCGCTACATTGCCGAAGGTCAGCCGGTCGGCTCGCGCACGTTGTCGCGCTATTCCGGCCTGGAGCTGAGCCCGGCGACCATCCGCAACGTCATGTCGGATCTCGAGGATCTGGGCCTTGTGATCAGCCCGCATACCTCGGCTGGACGCATTCCTACGCCGCGCGGCTACCGGCTTTTCGTCGACACAATGTTGACTGTCGAGTCGGCCGCAGACGAAGAGGCGGTCACGCGTACCGTCAAGACTACGCTGCAGGCCGGTGAGCCGCAGAAAATCGTCGCCGCGGCGGCGAGCGTGCTCTCGAATCTGTCGCAGTTTGCCGGTGTCGTGCTCACGCCGCGGCGCAGCCACGTGTTCAAGCAGATCGAATTCATGCGCCTGTCCGACAAGCGCATTCTGCTGATCATCGTCACGCCCGAAGGCGACGTGCAGAACCGCATGATGGCGACCCAGCGCGACTTCTCGCCGTCCGAACTGGTGGAAGCGTCCAACTACATCAACGCTCACTTCGCCGGTCTTTCTTTCGACGAAGTGCGCCGCCGCCTGCGCGAAGAGATCGACCAGTTGCGCGGCGACATGACCACGCTCATGCACGCGGCCGTCACCGCGAGCACCGACGAATCGGACACCGGCGAGACCGTGCTGATTTCGGGCGAGCGCAATCTGCTCGAGGTCGCGGATCTTTCCTCGGACATGGCGCGCCTGCGCAAGCTGTTCGATGTGTTCGACCAAAAGACCAGTCTCCTTCAGTTGCTGGATGTATCGAGTCATGCGGCCGGCGTGCAGATCTTCATAGGCGGCGAGTCGAACCTCGTACCTATCGAGGAAATGAGCGTCGTCACCGCGCCGTACGAAGTGAATGGCAAGATCGTCGGCACACTGGGCGTGATCGGGCCTACACGAATGGCCTACAACCGCGTGATCCCGATCGTGGACATCACCGCGAGACTGCTCTCGCTGACGCTCAGTCAGCAGTAGCGCGTCACCGCTGCGGCGGTTTGTCCAGCACATGATGCGCGAGCGCGCGCCGCCTGCCAATTGGCCGAACGGCCAGGGGTCCTTAGGGCGCGCGGCCACGAGGCGCGCCGCTATAATGAATTCCACCTGGTTCCACTTCCCGCCTTGAGCGGTTACTCCTGCTGCCTATGCGCTTCGACCTCGAGCGGCCCTCGCAGAACGCCACGTCGCACCGCGTTGCGGTGTTGCTGATCAATCTCGGCACGCCCGACGCGCCAACGCCTCGTGCGGTTCGCCGCTATCTCGCGCAGTTCCTGTCCGATCCTCGCGTGGTCGAAATTCCGGCGCTGCTATGGCAAATCATTCTGCGGCTTCTGATCCTGCCGTTCCGGGGCCGCGCGTCCGCGAAGAAATATGCGGCCGTGTGGATGCCCGAAGGCTCGCCGCTGCGCGTCTATACGGAAAAGCAGGTGGAAGGTTTGCGCCACCTGCTGCAATTGAATGACTACACGGTGCTCGTCGAGTACGCAATGCGCTACGGCACGCCCGGCATCCCGGCCATGCTCAATCAGCTGAAGCTCGCCGGTGCCGAACGGGTGCTGCTGGTGCCGATGTATCCGCAATACTCGTCGTCGACCACGGCGACCGCTTTCGACGACGCGTTCTCCGCGCTCAAGCGCATGCGTAACCAGCCCGAGATCCGCACGGTGCGCCAGTACGCCGATCATCCCGCGTACATTTCAGCGCTCGCGGCGCAAGTGCACCAGTATTGGCATCTCCATGGTCGGCCGGATTTCGCGGCCGGCGACAAGCTCGTTCTCAGTTTTCATGGCGTGCCCAAGCGCACGCTCGATCTCGGCGATCCGTACCACGAGCAGTGCCAGACGACCGGCGCGCTGCTGATGCAAGCGCTCGGCCTGACGCCGGTGGAGTGCCGCATCACGTTCCAGTCGCGCTTCGGCAAAGCAGAGTGGTTGCAGCCGTACACGGCACCCACGCTGAAGGAACTCGGGGCAGCGGGCGTGCGGCGTGCTGATGTTTTTTGTCCCGGCTTCACCGCCGACTGTCTCGAGACAATCGAGGAGATCGGCATGGAAGTGCGCGACGAGTTCCTGCATGCGGGCGGCAAGGAGTTTCATCGCATTCCTTGCGTGAACGCGTCGCAGGCGTGGATTGCCGCGCTTGGCGAAATCGTCGCGCAGAACCTGCAAGGGTGGCCGGTCCAGGCGGTTCCCGTACCGCATCACACACCGGCCTGAGCATAATCATGAACTACCGGATTTCGACGGAACCGGGCGCGAAGCTGCGCATCGACAAATGGCTCTGGGCAGCGCGCTTCTTCAAGACGCGCTCGCTTGCCGCGGACGCGGTCGAGAAGGGTCGTGTGCGTATAGGCGGGGCCGACGTGAAGCCGGCCAAGGACGTGCGGGTCGGCGATCTCGTCGAGATCGAAATCGAGCGGTTCGTATGGCAGGTGCAGGTGCTGGGCGTATGCGATGTGCGCGGTCCAGCAAGCGTCGCACAGACGCTTTACGCGGAAACGGACGAGAGCCGGCAAAAGCGCCAGGCAGAGCACGAGCGCCGCAAGACCTATCGCGAGCCGGCCGAGGCATTGCACGGCCGCCCGACCAAGCGCGACCGCCGGACTATCGACAGATTTTCAGGTGGGGATTGAACAGTTGTTCCATGGTCGCGTTCACGCCGCCGTATTCGGTTGTGTGATCGTTGACCGCCCCAGACATACAGATGGTCGTGGTGCCCGCAACGAGTACCAGTGCGACCACCGAGATTGCAAAGGTCAGTTTCACGGTACCCCCTTTTGGGATGGTGCGGAAAAGAAACGAGCTAGCCAGGTGGAAATTGCAAAATGGCGGAAAGGTTTATGTCAGATTAGGGTTAACGCTGTTTTTCCGCCGCGTAACTGGAGCATAGGTCACTTGCACGCCGCGCTCAATCTGAATCTGATCGCAGCGCATCCATGGTTGTAACCGCGCATTTCCGCCGGCCGTCGCAGGTTTGAAATTTTCGGCGAAGGCGCTTGAAAACGCGCGTTTGCGGCCCCACCTGCCGTTTCGATACGTGGTAGCGCGCCTGGATGATTGTCGCGATTTTGCAACGCACAAATCGCGGCAGTGTCATGCGCCGTTGCTGCCGTTGGCTTTTAATTTTTTAACGACTTTCAGCGACATGGAAAACACGCAAGAGAACCCGACGAGCCAGAATCCCACGCCCGCGGACGAAACCGCGCGCCAGGCCGCCGAGGCGGTCACTCCCGAGCAGGAAGCCGCTGCGAGCGTCGCCACGGACACGCCGGCAACGGGCGCCGAAGCCGCATTGGCCGAAGCGCAGGCGAAGATCGCCGAATTGCAGGAAAGCTTCCTGCGCGCGAAGGCCGAGACGGAAAACGTGCGCCGCCGCGCGCAAGAAGATGTAGCCAAGGCGCATAAGTTTGCAATCGAGAGCTTCGCGGAGCATCTGCTGCCGGTGATCGACAGCCTGGAAGCGGCCGTCGCTCACTCGACCGACGATCTTCAGAAAGTGCGCGAAGGCGTCGAGCTCACGCTGCGTCAGCTCACGGGCGCGCTGGAGAAAGGCCGCGTCGTCGCGCTGAATCCGGTGGGCGAGAAGTTCGACCCGCACCGCCATCAGGCTATCTCCATGGTGCCGGCCGACCAGGAGCCGAACACGGTGGTCGCCGTGCTGCAAAAGGGCTTCGTGATCGCGGATCGCGTGCTGCGCCCGGCGCTCGTCACTGTCGCCGCGCCGAAGTAACGCCGGTTTGCTCCGTATTCCGTTTGGGTTTCGTCCGCGCTTAGTCCGCGTTGGGCTGTAGACAGCCGGTAGACACCAGGTAAACACCGTCATGGCCAATATTCCCGTCGACGCAACCGCGTTCTCGGCGTTTGACGTGCAGGAGCTGAGCGCCGAATCGTTCGACGCCGGCCTCGCCGAAGCGGGTGACCAACTCGCGGTGGTGTTCTTCTGGGGACTCGACTGCTTTAACTGCGAGATCGCCAAGAAGGCCATGCTCGCGCAGCCGGACGCAATCCGCGCGCTCGGTCTGCGGTGGTTCCACAGCAATGTCTACGAGCACCGCGAACTTGGCCGGCGTTTCATGCTTCATGGCGTGCCGACGTGGTTCTTCTTTCATCGCGGCAAACGGCTGGGTCGGGCAACCGGCTGGCACGGCTTGGCGCAGTTCGAGGCGGCGGTTGCCGCAGCGCGCGAGAAGATCCGGTCGGCCGATGCCGCTGGCGGTGCGCAAGCTGACGGAGCGAATACGGGCAAAAGTTCGGTCGATTGAAAAAAATTAAAGACCGCATCGCAAAAGAGGTCTTGAAAACGATGCGGACGCACTTATGTTGAGTGCAGGTATGAATTCAGGGTGGATTGCCTTGCCGCCGAACGGCAAACAGGGCGATTCCCGCAGCGATCAAAGTCAGGAGATTAGTAAAAATGGGCAAAATCATCGGTATCGACCTCGGCACGACCAACTCGTGCGTGGCGATCATGGAAGGCAATTCGGTCAAGGTGATCGAGAACTCGGAAGGTGCACGCACCACGCCGTCGATCATCGCCTACATGGAAGACGGCGAGATTCTCGTCGGCGCGCCTGCCAAGCGTCAGTCGGTCACGAACCCGAAGAACACGCTGTACGCGGTTAAGCGCCTGATCGGCCGCCGCTTCGAAGAGAAGGAAGTTCAGAAAGACATCGGCCTGATGCCGTACAAGATCATGAAGGCCGACAACGGCGACGCATGGGTCGAAGTACGCGATCAGAAGCTCGCTCCGCCGCAAATCTCCGCGGAAGTGCTGCGCAAGATGAAGAAGACCGCTGAAGACTATCTCGGCGAGCCGGTCACCGAAGCAGTGATCACGGTTCCCGCGTACTTCAACGACAGCCAGCGTCAGGCAACCAAGGACGCGGGCCGCATCGCCGGTCTGGAAGTCAAGCGCATCATCAACGAACCGACCGCAGCCGCGCTCGCGTTCGGTCTCGACAAGAACGAGAAGGGTGACCGCAAGATCGCCGTGTATGACCTGGGCGGCGGTACATTCGACGTGTCGATCATCGAAATCGCCGACGTCGACGGTGAAAAGCAGTTTGAAGTGCTGTCCACGAACGGCGATACGTTCCTGGGCGGTGAAGACTTCGACCAGCGCATCATCGACTACATCATCGGCGAGTTCAAGAAAGAGCAGGGCGTCGATCTGTCGAAAGACGTGCTCGCGCTGCAGCGCCTGAAGGAATCGGCTGAAAAGGCGAAGATCGAACTGTCGTCGAGCCAGCAAACCGAAATCAACCTGCCGTACATCACGGCCGACGCGTCGGGTCCGAAGCACTTGAACCTGAAGATTACGCGCGCCAAGCTCGAAGCGCTGGTTGAAGAACTGATCGAACGCACGATCGAACCGTGCCGCGTCGCTATCAAGGACGCAGGCGTGAAGGTCGGCGAAATCGACGACGTGATTCTGGTCGGCGGTATGACCCGCATGCCGAAGGTGCAGGAAAAAGTTAAGGAATTCTTCGGCAAGGATCCGCGCCGCGACGTGAACCCGGACGAAGCCGTGGCCGTTGGCGCCGCGATTCAGGGCCAGGTATTGTCTGGCGACCGCAAGGACGTTCTGCTGCTCGACGTGACCCCGCTGTCGCTCGGCATCGAAACGCTCGGCGGCGTGATGACGAAGATGATCAACAAGAACACCACGATCCCGACCAAGCATTCGCAGGTCTACTCGACGGCTGACGACAATCAGAGCGCCGTGACGATCAAGGTGTATCAGGGCGAACGCGAGATGGCAGCGGGCAACAAGCTGCTGGGCGAGTTCAACCTTGAAGGCATTCCGCCGGCACCGCGCGGCACGCCGCAGATCGAAGTGAGCTTCGACATCGACGCGAACGGCATTCTGCACGTCGGCGCGAAAGACAAGGCGACCGGCAAGGAAAACCGCATCACGATCAAGGCGAACTCGGGTCTGTCCGAAGCCGAAATCGAGAAGATGGTGAAGGACGCCGAAGCGAACGCGGAAGAAGATCACAAGCTGCGTGAGCTGGCCGACGCCCGCAACCAGGGTGACGCGCTCGTCCACAGCACGAAGAAGGCGCTCACCGAATACGGCGACAAGCTGGAAGCCGGCGAGAAGGAAAAGATCGAAACCGCGCTGAAGGACCTCGAAGAAGCGCTGAAGAGCGGTTCGACCGACAAGGCCGCACTCGAAGCCAAAATCGAAGCGGTGGCGACTGCCTCGCAGAAGATGGGCGAGAAGATGTACGCCGAGATGCAGGCTGCGCAAGGTGCCGAAGCTGCGGCAGCAGGCGCGGCGGGCGCGAGCGCGGGTGCATCGGCTGGTGGCGCGAGCCAGCAGCAGGACGATGTGGTCGACGCCGACTTCAAGGAAGTCAAGAAAGACTAAAGCCAGGTCGCATTCCGACCGTAAAGCCGCACACGGGTTCTGTGTGCGGCCCGGCTGCACGAGGGACCGCGGGCAACATGACGCGGCAACGTGCAAGAGCGGTTATCACGCCTGGCGAGCCTTTTAGGCTCTCCGGGCACATTTGTTTTATGGAGGCCGTTGTTTCGCGCCGCATTTCAGGCGGCACGAAACAGCGACCGGACGAGTCGTGAGACTCCAGCATTCAAAAGGAGCCACCGCGCGGCACTCTCGCGAGGGGCGTTGAACCGATATGGCGAAACGGGATTACTACGAGGTTCTGGGCGTCGTAAAGAACGCGAGCGACGACGAAATCAAGAAGGCTTATCGCAAGCTGGCGATGAAGCACCACCCCGACCGCAATCCGGGCAACAAGGATGCGGAAGAGCATTTCAAGGAGGTGAAGGAAGCCTATGAAATGCTCTCGGACTCGCAAAAGCGTGCCGCGTATGACCAGTATGGTCACGCGGGCGTCGATCCGAACATGGGCGGGGCCGGCGCACAAGGCTTCGGCGGCTTTGCCGATGCGTTCGGCGATATTTTCGGCGACATCTTCGGCCAGGCGGCAGGCGGCGCGGCGCGGGGCGGCGGCGGACGTGCGGGCCCGCAGGTGTATCGCGGCGCCGACCTGCGCTACAGCATGGAAATCACGCTTGAACAAGCGGCGCATGGGTACGACACGCAGATTCGCGTGCCGAGCTGGGTGTCGTGCGAAGTCTGTCACGGTTCGGGCGCGAAGCCCGGCACCAAGCCGGAAACTTGTCCGACCTGTAGCGGTTCGGGCGCGGTGCGGATGTCGCAAGGCTTCTTCAGCATCCAGCAAACCTGTCCGAAGTGTCACGGCACCGGCACCTATATTCCTGAACCGTGCGCCCACTGCCACGGCGCGGGCAAGGTGAAGGAAACCAAGACGCTCGAAGTGAAGATTCCGGCAGGTATCGACGACGGCATGCGCATCCGTTCGGCCGGCAACGGCGAACCGGGCATCAACGGTGGACCGTCGGGCGATCTGTACGTCGAGATTCATATCAAGCAGCATTCGGTGTTCGAGCGCGACGGCGACGATCTGCATTGCCAGATGCCGATTCCGTTCACCACGGCGGCGTTGGGCGGCGAAATCGAAGTGCCCACACTCGCGGGCCGCGCGAGCTTCACGGTGCCCGAAGGCACGCAGTCGGGCAAGACGTTCCGGTTGCGCGGCAAGGGTATCAAGGGCTTGCGTTCAAGCATTGCCGGCGATCTGTACGTGCATGTCCAGGTCGAAACGCCGGTCAAGCTCACCGAACCGCAGCGCGATCTGCTCAAGCAGTTCGAGAAAGCTTTGGTGGAAGGTGGCGCGCGGCACAGCCCGCAAAGCAAGAGCTGGTTCGACAGGGTGAAGAGCTTCTTCGATTAACGGCGGTTCGAAGTTGGCGGTAAGCATGACGGCAGATGAGCGCGGCGCTGTATTTGCATTGCTCGATGATTGCGACGCGTCGGCGGCGCGCCGCTCAAGCAGGCTGTACACCGGTTTCGCGCATGAGCGGGTATGCGCCGATGCCGCGCAGCTGGAAGCCGCGTGCGAGGCCGCCGAATCAGATGCGCGGCGCGGCCTGCACGCTATCGTGCTCGCCGACTACGAGTTCGGCCGGCATCTTCTTGGCGGGGCATCGGATCCGTCGTTCAAAACGCAGCATGGCGACGCCACGCTGCGTTTTTTATTGTTCGAGCGTTGCGAGAAACTCTCGCGCGACGAGGTCGACGCGTGGCTCGTAAAGCGTGACGGCGATCTCGCTGAGCCGTCTGTGGCGGGCACGTCCGATGTGCGCGAGAGTGTTGAGCCCGCGCAGTTCAATGCGGCCATCGACGCAATTCATGCGGCCTTGCGCGACGGCGATTCCTATCAGGTCAACTACACATACCGGCTTGGCTTCGACGTATTCGGCTCGCCTATCGCGCTTTATCGGCGCTTGCGGGCGCGTCAACCGGTTCGGTACGGCGCGTTGATCGCAATGCCTGTTGGTGACTGGGTGCTGTCGTGCTCGCCGGAACTCTTCGTCGAGAAGCAGCATGCAACGTTGCGCGCGCGTCCGATGAAAGGCACCGCGCCGCGTTCGGCCGATCCGTCAGCGGATCGGGGCGCCGCTGAATTCCTCGGCAGCGATCCCAAGAACCGCGCCGAAAACGTAATGATCGTCGATCTGCTGCGCAACGATCTATCGCGCGTCGCTCAGACGGGTTCCGTCAAAGTGCCTGCCCTCTTTTCCGTCGAGCCGTATGCATCGGTTTGGCAGATGACGTCAACGGTTGAAGCCGCTTTGCGGCCCGGCACGTCGTTCGCCGCGATACTGCGCGCGCTTTTTCCTTGTGGCTCGATCACCGGTGCGCCGAAGCATCGCACGATGCAGTTGATCGACGAACTGGAGAGCACGCCGCGCGGGCTTTACACCGGCGCGATCGGCTGGCTGGATGCGCCCGCGCCGGAGCCGGCGGCGAATGAAAATAACGGCGGCGACTTCTGCATGTCCGTCGCGATTCGCACGCTGACGTTGAAGCCGTCCGCGCCCACGGGACAGCTGCGCGGCACGATGGGCGTCGGCGCGGGCATCGTGCTCGACAGCGTCGCCGAAGACGAATACGCGGAGTGTCGATTGAAAGCGCGCTTCCTGACCGGTGCGGAGCCCGGCTTCGATCTGTTCGAAACCATGTACGCGACGCGGGAAGAGGGCGTGCGCTATTTGTCGCGCCATCTCGCGAGGCTGTCGGCGAGTGCCGCGACGCTGGGCTTTGAATCCGATGCCACAAGCATCAGCGCGCAGATCGCGGAGCGATGCGCGTCGTTGCCCGCCGCAACGCCGCACCGCCTGCGCGTCGCGCTGGGCAAGAGCGGCGTGACGCAGATTACGTCCGCAGTCTTGACGCCGTTGGCCGATTCCACGGTCGGCGTGCTGCTCGCAACGGATCACGATTTTGCGTCGACCCAAGCCGACGATCCGCTGCTTCGCCATAAGACCACGCACCGTGCGCAGTACGATCGCGGCTGGCGCGAAGCCGAGGCAAAAGGCGCCTTCGACACGCTGTTCTTCAACGAACGAGGCGAGTTGACGGAAGGCGGGCGGTCGAACGTATTCGTGAAGCTGGCGGGGCGGTGGTGGACGCCGCCGCTCGCGTCGGGCGTGCTGCCCGGTGTGATGCGAAGCGTTCTGCTTGAAGACGACGATAGTCTGCAAGCGGCTGAGAAGGTGCTGACAGAGGGCGACGTATTGAACGCCGAAGCGCTGTTGGTCTGCAACGCATTGCGCGGCGCGCTGCCGGCTCGGATTGTCCGCTAGAAACACCGAAGCGCAGCCACCCCAACATCACCCGCGCAAACGCAGCCTCAAAACGAGTGCTCAGGCCCAGGAAAGGTCCCGTTCTTCACCGCCTGCACATACGCTTCCACGGCAGCAAGAATACTCGGCTGCCCGACCATGAAATCCTTCACGAAACGCGGCCGTTTGCCGGGGAAAATGCCCAGCATGTCGTGCAAGACCAGCACCTGACCCGAGCAGTCGAGGCCCGCGCCGATGCCGATCGTCGGAATCCGCAACTGCTTCGTGACTTCGCTCGCGAGCAGCGTCGGAATTGCTTCCATCACAATGAGCTGTGCGCCGGCCGTTTGCATCGCGAGCGAGTCGCGCAGCAACTGGTTCGCGCCTTCCTCGGTCTTGCCTTGCACCTTGAAGCCGCCGAAAGCATGCACCGATTGCGGCGTCAGCCCGACATGCGCACAAACCGGAATTGAGCGGTCAACCAGGAAACGGACAGTGTCCGTGAGCCATTCACCGCCTTCGAGCTTCACCATCTGCGCGCCGGCGCGCATCAATTCGACCGAGCTTCTATAGGCTTCTTCCGGCGTGCCATACGTGCCGAACGGCAAGTCCGCGACGATCAGCGCAGACGGTCGCGCGCGCGCCACGCTCGCCGTGTGATACGCGATGTCGGCGAGCGAAACCGGCAGTGTGGTGGTCTGTCCTTGCAGGACGTTGCCGAGCGAGTCGCCGATCAGCATGACGTCGACGCCCGCGCGATCCAGCAGCGCGGCGAAGCTGGCGTCGTAACAGGTGAGCATGGCGATTTTCTCGCCAGCATCGCGCATTGCCTGCAGTTTCGGCACGGTGACGGCGCTCCGGCTCGTCTCCTGCAAATAGGTCATGGGTCGATCCGTTGAAGAGAAAGGCGCGCGCCGCTTAGAGCGACGTGCCCTTGACAAAGAATTCCTTGCGTCCGCGCATGGTTTCAATGCGTTCGGCGAGCAGCGCAAGGTCCGCGTCGGAGTCGAGCGGATTCAGATGTTCGGCGTTAACCGTCAGCACCGGCGTGCGGTCGTAGTGGTAGAAGAATTCGTTGTAGGCGTCGCAAAGCGCGTGCAGATATGCATCGGAAATCTGCAACTCCATCGGCACCGCGCGCTTCTGAATGCGCGAGAAGAGCACTTCGGGACTAGCTTGCAGATACACGACGAAGTCCGGTGCCGGCGCGCTCACTTCCAGCCGTGCGGCGAGCGCGCGGTACAGATGCCACTCGTCTTCCTGCAGCGTGAGGCGCGCGAAGATGTCGTTCTTCTGCGTCATGAAGTCCGCTACGAGCGGCGTGCCCCCCATTTGCGCTGCGTTCACTTCCTGCGCCTGCTGCGCGCGTTGCAACGCGAAGTGCAATTGCGCGGGCAACGCATAACGCGCGGTGTCGCGATAAAAACGTTCGAGGAAGGGATTGTCCTGCGGCCTCTCGAACAGTTCCTGCATCGACCAGCGTTGCGCAAGACGCCGCGCGAGCGATGTCTTGCCGACGCCAATAGGTCCTTCGATCGCAAGATAGCCGAATGGAGGCCGCAATTGCGGCGCGGTTACGGTAAGCGGTGTGGAATTCATTCGCAGCGGCCCTTGCCCGCGGCGAGTGCGTTCAGCATCGGGCACTGGCAGGGTCCTTTCACTTTCTCGATGCGCTGATCGCGCACGCCGTCGAGCAGCGCGTCGGCGCGGCCATGTCGCGGAATGATCAGCGCAGCGTCGATTTCGACGAGCGGCACCAGCGCGAAAGCACGCTCGACGAGGCGAGGATGCGGAACGATCAGATCGGCTTCGTCGATCGATTGGTCGCCGAAAAGCAGGATGTCGAGATCGAGCGTTCGCGGTGCATTGCGAAAGGGCCGCTCCCGGCCGAACTGATGCTCGATCTTGTGGCACAGCGCAAGCAGATGCTGCACGGGGAGCGTCGTGTCGATCTTCACGACACAGTTGAAATAGTCGTCACCGCCCGCGTCGATCGGGGCCGTGCGATATAGGCTCGACTTGGCGAGCACGGTGATGGCGTGCTGTTGTGCGAGGCACACCACCGCGTCTTTCAGGGTCTGGCGCGCGTCCCCGAGATTCGCGCCGAGGCCGAGATAAGCAACCGTCATGGCATAACTTCCTGCAACTATCGTTCGACGGCTTCAGCGAACGCTGCGTCAGTCTTCGTGCGGGCCTTCATGGCCCGCTTCGGCGTCTGTGCGTTCGGCTGGCGTGCCGCCCTCCATTCCGTCGCCCGGTTTGCGGTTTCTCGCGCCACTGCTGCGCCTCCGTCGTTTTCTAGGGCTTCGGTCCTTCCCGCCTTGCGTAAGCAATGTTTCACGCGCCGCGATGTCTCCTTCGATGAACTCCGTCCACCACGCTCCGACCGACTCATCGAGTTCGCCCGATTCACAGCGCAACAGGAGGAAATCATACCCCGCTCTAAATCTTTGGTGTTCCAGCAGCTTCAGCGCACTTCTTCCCGAGCGTTTTTCGAGGCGCAGTTGCAAGCCCCAGATCTCGCGCATATCGGACGAAAAACGCTTGTGAATAGCGAGTTTTTCCGTCTGCATGTCGAGGACTTCGTCCATCGCGCGATGCAGCGCCGGCACCGGATATTCACCGTTCGCTTCAAATTTCTGCCAGCGCTGTTGCACGTCGTGCCAGAGCAGCGTGGCGAACAGGAAGCCTGGTGACACCGGCTTGCCGGCGCGCACGCGTGCGTCGGTGTTGGTAAGCGCGAGCGTGATGAACTTTTCGCCGGTGGGCTGCTCGAGCACGACGTCGAGCAAGGGCAGCAAGCCATGATGCAGGCCTTCCTGGCGCAGGCGCTTCAGGCAGGCGAGCGCGTGGCCGGACAGCATGAGCTTCAGCATCTCGTCGAACAGACGCGCGGCCGGCACGTTGTTGATCAGGTCGGCCATTTCCGCGATCGGCGCGCGAGTCGCGTCTTCGATCTCGAAGTCGAGCTTCGCCGCAAAACGCACCACGCGCAGCATGCGCACAGGATCTTCGCGATAACGCGTGGCCGGATCGCCGATCATGCGCAGCAGGCGAGCGCGCACGTCCGCCATGCCGTTGTGATAGTCCAGCACTGTTTCGGTGGCCGGATCGTAGTACATCGCGTTGATCGTGAAGTCGCGGCGCGTGGCGTCTTCGTGCTGCTCGCCCCACACGTTGTCGCGCAGCACGCGGCCGCTTGCATCCACCGCGTGCGTGCGGCGGTCGAGCTCGTCGCGCTTCAGGCGCCGCGGCGGCGCGGCGTCAGCGGCGGGCGGATCGACCAGCGCGCGGAACGTGGAGGTTTCGATGATTTCCTGGCCGAACTGCACGTGCACGATCTGAAACCTGCGGCCAATGATGCGCGCGCGGCGGAACAGCTTCTGCACCTGTTCGGGCGTGGCGTCGGTAGCCACGTCGAAGTCTTTCGGTTTGATGCCGAGCAGCAGGTCGCGCACCGCACCGCCGACGATAAACGCCCGGTGCCCGGCCTGTTGCAGGCCTTCGGTCACGCGAATCGCGTTGCGCGAGATCAGCGTGGGGTCGATGCCATGTACGTCGTGCGGAATGATGACCGGCACG
Organism: Paraburkholderia kirstenboschensis; assembly: GCF_904848585.1. GTDB lineage: Bacteria > Pseudomonadota > Gammaproteobacteria > Burkholderiales > Burkholderiaceae > Paraburkholderia > Paraburkholderia kirstenboschensis. The sequence goes on along the minus strand of NZ_CAJHCR010000004.1, from coordinate 21,795 downwards.
TCCGGGTCGCGCACTGTCTTTGCGGGCGCGCCATTGCGAGCCGGCTTGCGGCGCGCGCGGCCGGTTCCCGCGGCGCCTGCTGCATTGCGTGCCGGTGCGCTGCCGGGTTCGTCTGAGTCGGCTTCAGCCGGCACGGTGTCGTCGGCGGACGCTGTGTCCTGGCCGAATAGCTTACGGATGAGTTTTTTGATCACGTGGGTTGAAAGAGTTCGAGGATGCGCCAGCCTTTGGCCTGCGCATGGACGCGCAATGTGTCGTCGGGATTCGTTGCGATCGGATCGGTGACCTTTTCGAGCAGCGGAATGTCGTTGTGCGAATCGCTGTAGAAGTAGCTGCGCTCGAAGTCGCTCCAGCTCTTGCCGAGCGACGCAAGCCATGCCTCGGTGCGCACGATCTTGCCTTCCTTGTAGCTCGGCGTGCCAGTGGGGCGGCCGGTGTAGGCCGAATGCGGCTGGCCGTCGACGGTTTCGGCTTCGCAGGCGATCAGCGTGTCGACGCCGAACGCGTTCGCGATGGGCCGGGTGATGAATTCATTGGTCGCGGTGACCACGCAGCACAGGTCGCCGGCTTCGCGGTGCCGCTTGACCAGTTCGACCGCCGCCGGAAGGATTGCCGGTGTGATCACCTCGTGCATGTACTGCGCGTGAAAGTCCGCGAGTTGCGCGCGCGTGTATTTCGCGAGCGGCGTGAGCATGGCGATCAGATAGGCGTGAATGTCCAGCTTGCCGGCTTTGTAGTCGGCGTAGAAGCGGTCGTTTTCACGAGCGAAATTATCGCCGTCGACCATGCCGTGTTTCACCATGAAGCGGCCCCATTCGTGGTCGCTGTCGGTGGGAATGAGCGTGTGATCGAGGTCGAAGAGTGCGAGATTAGCCATGGGGATCTATTTTACTTGAAGCGGCGGACGACGCGGCGGGCCCGTCCGCGCCGGGCGAAGCCAGCATCGTGCGCAAAAGCGGCAGCGTGACCGCGCGCTTCTGTTCGAGCGAAAAGCGGTCGAGCGCGTCGAGGAGCGCCATCAGGCTTGGCATGTCGCGACGAAAATGCGTGAGCAGATAGGCCGGCACGTCGTCGGCGAGCATGATGCCGCGCTCGCGAGCTGCGTGCTTGAGCACCGCCGCCTTGCCTTCGTCGGGCAGCGGCGCGAGGTGGAATACGAGACCCCAGCCGAGCCGCGTGCGCAGGTCCTCGCGCACCGTCATGCCGATCGGCGCCGCGTTGCCGGTGGCGACGAGCGCGCTCGTCGGATGCGCGCGCACTTCGTTGAAGAGATTGAACACGGCGATCTGCTGCGCGGCCGACAGGCCGTCGCAATCGTCAATTGCATAGAGCGCCACGCGCGGATCGAAACTGAACGCGGCAAGGCTGCTTTGCGGACCCGCGAAGCGCGCGTGGCCCGGCGGCGCTTCGTGCACGAGCGCTTGCAACAAGTGTGTGCGACCGCTGCCCGCTTCGCCCCAGATGTAGAAGGTGCGATCCGCGACAGGCCCGGCAGCAAGCGCGTTGTCGAGCTCACGCAGCCGCGTAACCAGCTCGGCGTTGGCGCCGGCGAAAAAATTGTCGAATGTCGATGGCGGCGGAGTGCCGAGATCGAGCGTCAGTTGACGAAGCACAGTAGGTTAATGCCGAAAGTAGGGCTGAGGCTGCCGATGGTCCCGGCGAGCCGGGTCACTGGAGCAGAAAGTCAATTGTTGTACAGGGTGCTTTCCAGATAGCTTTGCCGCAATTCGCGCACCGCCACGGTCAAAATCGCACTCACGGGCAACGCAAGCAGCACGCCGAAAAAGCCGAATAGTTGCCCGAAAGCGAGCAGCGCGAAAATGACCGCGAGCGGGTGCAGGCCGATCCGCTCGCCGACGAGGCGCGGCGTCAGGAAAAAGCTCTCCACGATCTGACCGACGCCGTAAATCACAGCCACCGCACCGAAGCCGTACCAGTTGCCGAACTGCAGCAACGCCGCAAGAAGCGCGAGCGCGAGACCGGTCGCAAAGCCAATGTACGGGATGAACACCGCGAGCCCGGTGAAAATGCCCACCGGCAGCGCAATCTCGAAGCGGGCGATGCTGAGCGCCGCCGCGTAGAACACCGCGAGCACGCCCATCACGAGCAACTGGCCGCGCAGATATTGCGACAGCATCTGATCCATGTCGCGCGCGAGTTGCAGCGTCTTGTCGAGCCAGCGGCGCGGCACCACGCTCTGTACGCGCAGCAGCATGCGGTTCCAGTCGTACAGCAGATAGAACAGCACGAGCGGCACCAGCACGAGATTGCCGATGACCGTCATCATGACGTTGCCGCTCGTCACGATCGAGGTCCATGCATAGCGCGCGACCGTCTGCGCACTGCCTTCCAGTTGGCCCATCACGAGATCGCGCACGCTCGCGAAATCCAGCGAATCGGCGAGGCCGAGCATGGCGAGCTTGGGGTGCAGCCACGCATTCACGTGGGCGAACAATTGCGGCACCTGCTGCCGCAACTGCGGGCCTTCCTTCTGGATGACGGCGAATACCAGCAGCGCGAGCATTGTCACGAGCAGCGTGAAAAGCAGCATCATCAGCAAGGCAGCGAGCGCCCGCGGCACGCGCCGGCGCACCATCCACGCGACGCCCGGCTGCAGAATGTACGCGAGAATCGCGCCGAGCAGAAACGGCGTGAGCACGGGGCTCAGCAGCCACAGCAGAATGCTGACGCCGAGCGTGATGGCTATCCAGATGAAGGCGCGGCGCTGGACCGGAGTCAGTATCGAGGAGTTCTGTTGCAAAGTTGTTTCCCTGGTGTCGCCGGAACGGATGATTCAAATTCCAGCCAGCCGGCCGGCAACGCTGTATGGGACCGGAGTAAGCGCTGAAGCGCCAACTCTGGATCGGCATCGGGTAAAATCGCATTTTACCGACCTTCGAGCTATCCCCCATGAATCAACCGAAATCCGCCCCGAATTCAGCCGGTTCGGCCCAAGGTCTGTCGTATCGCGACGCCGGCGTGGACATCGACGCGGGCGACGCCCTTGTCGACGCGATCAAGCCCTTTGCCAAAAAGACGATGCGCGACGGCGTGCTGGGCGGCATTGGCGGATTCGGCGCGCTGTTCGAAGTGCCGAAGAAGTACAAGGAACCGGTGTTGGTGTCGGGCACGGACGGCGTGGGCACGAAGCTGCGCCTCGCGTTCCAGTTGAACAAGCACGACACGGTCGGCCAGGATCTGGTCGCTATGAGCGTGAACGACATTCTCGTGCAAGGCGCCGAGCCGCTCTTTTTCCTCGACTACTTCGCGTGCGGCAAGCTGGACGTCGGCACGGCCGCAACGGTCGTCAAGGGTATCGCGTACGGCTGCGAACTGGCGGGCTGCGCATTGATCGGCGGCGAAACGGCTGAAATGCCGGGCATGTACCCTGACGGCGAATACGATCTCGCGGGCTTCGCGGTCGGCGCGGTGGAAAAGAGCAAGATTATCGACGGCAGCACCATCGCTCCCGGCGACGTGGTGCTGGGCCTCGCTTCGAGCGGCATTCATTCGAACGGTTTTTCGCTGGTGCGCAAGATCATCGAGCGCGCGCAGCCCGATCTCAATGCGGATTTCGACGGCCGTTCGCTCGCCGACGCATTGATGGCGCCCACGCACATTTACGTGAAGCCGCTGCTCTCGCTGATGCAGCAAATCTCCGTGAAGGGCATGGCGCACATCACCGGTGGCGGGTTGGTCGAGAATATTCCGCGGGTTCTGCGCGAAGGCCTGACGGCCGAGCTGGATCATCGCGGCTGGCCGCTGCCGCCGCTCTTCTCGTGGCTGCAAAAGCACGGCGGCGTGGCGGATGCCGAAATGCATCGCGTATTCAACTGCGGTATCGGGATGGCGGTGGTCGTCTCGGCTGCTGATGCGGACGCTGCAATCGGTCTGTTGTCCGCAGCCGGCGAACAGGTCTGGAAGATCGGCACGATTCGCGAGAGCGCAGCCGGTGAAGCACAGACGGTAGTGGTGTAAAGATTGGCAGTCAGCGCGGCGTGAATAGCAAACGCCGCGCTGACTCACAGTTTCAATGCTTCCGAGGTTTTGCAGTCCGGCAGTACGCTTCCCGTCTGGTTTGCTGAAAGCAGCACTTCGAAGTGCTTCAAAACGCTTCGAAGAAGCGCATCAAACAGGTTGTGAAACCAGCGCTTCGATCAAATCAAGCACCCGCGCGCTCGCGTTTGGGTCGCAGCAGTCCACCACCACCCGCTCGTTCATGCTGCGCAGCCATGTGAGTTGCCGTTTGCACAATTGCCGCGTCGCAAACACGCCTTTGTCGCGCATGGTCGAGTAGTCGACGGTTCCATCGAGATATTCCCAGACCTGCCGGTAGCCGACGCAACGCATCGACGGCATCTCGGGTGATAAATCTCCGCGTTCGCGCAGCTTCACCACTTCCTCGACAAAGCCGTTTGCCAGCATGGCATCGAAACGCCGCTCGATGCGCGCATGCAGCACGCTTCGGTCCGAAGGCTCCAGTGCGATCGGCGCAAAGCGCCACTGCGCCGCGGCGTCGTCGATGCGAGCGGGCGCGGCCAGCAGTGCGGACATCGCTTGACCCGTCAGCATGAACACTTCGAGCGCGCGCTGGATTCGCTGCGAATCGTTGGGCGCGAGGCGCGCGGCAGTCGCCGGATCGACGGCAGCGAGGCGCGCGTGCAGCGCGGGCCAGCCATCGCGCGCAGCGTCGGCGTCGAGTTGCGCGCGTACATTCGCGTCGGCGGCGGGCAAGTCGTTGAGCCCTTGCGTGAGCGCCTTGTAGTACAGCATCGTCCCACCGACCAGCAGCGGCAGCCGGCCGCGCGCGGTGATCTCTGCGGTCAGCCGGAGTGCGTCGGCGCGAAATTCAGCGGCGGAATAGGCGTCCGCGGGATCGACAATGTCGATCAGATGATGTGGGGCTACCGCACGCTCGTCGGCGGTAGGCTTTGCAGTGCCGATGTCCATCTCGCGATATACGAGCGCCGAATCGACGCTGATGATTTCGACCGGCCGCCGCGCGGCCAAGGCCAATGCAGCCGCGGTCTTGCCCGACGCAGTGGGGCCGAGCAGGCACGGAATAGGCGTTACGGTGCGTGCGGTCATGAGCGTGCCGGCGCTCGGCCATCGAGCCTGCAAAAGCGCACCGTCACTGTCCGCGCATGAACAGGCGGTCGAGATCGGAGAGCGTCAACTGATACCACGTGGGACGCCCGTGGTTGCACTGATCGGCGCGCTCGGTCGCTTCCATCTGACGCAGCAGCGCGTTCATTTCGTCCAGTGTGAGACGCCGGTTCGCGCGCACCGCGTGATGGCAGGCGAGCGTGCCGAGCAGTTCGTGCTGGCGCTCGGTCAAGACACGCGAGCCGCCGTAAGCATGCAGATCGGACAGCACCGCGCGCGCCAATACCTGAAGGTCGGCGTCTTTCAACAGCGCCGGCACCGCGCGGATGGCGAGGGTGGTCGGCGACAGCACGGCCAGGTCGAAGCCGAGTGCGTCGAGCGTATCGCGCTCTTCTTCCACTATGCCGATTTCGACGGGATCCGCTTGCATCGTCTGTGGAATCAGCAACGGCTGCACGGCAATCGTGCGGTCGGCGAGCGCGTTCTTGAACTGCTCGTAAAGGATGCGCTCGTGCGCGGCGTGCATATCGACGATCACGAGTCCATGCGCGTTCTGCGCAAGCACATAGATGCCGTGAATCTGGCCGAGGGCGAAGCCGAGCGGCTGGTCGTCGGCGGAGTTGAACGCGGGCGGCGCGTAGGGCGCCGACGCGTTGTAGGGCGACGGGCCTTCGGCGGCGGAGTCGCGCGCTTCGAAAAGCGTCGCGCCTTGCGGAGTTCCGGCGATGGTGTCCTTGCGGCCGAACAACGCGTCATAGAATGCGAGCGGTTGCGCGACTGGCAGCGTGCCCTGCGTCATGCGGGACTGGCGCATCCACGTATTGCCGGTTTGGGGCGCGTTGAAGCCGCCGCCCGCCGATCCTGGTGTGCCGTTCGAGCTAAAGCTGCCGCCAAAGCTACCCGCACCGGAAGCGCCGAACCCCGCACCGCCGACACCTCCCGGCGACGCCCCGAACGAAACCGCTCCGTCCGCCGACGCTTGCAGATGCGCCGCGTGCCCGCCTGCGGTCGTCTCCGGTGACGCGCCCGCATGGCGCGCGAGCGCACGCTGGACCGCGTGGAAAACGAACTGATGAATCGAGCGCGAATCGCGGAAACGCACTTCTATCTTCGACGGATGCACGTTCACGTCGACCGCTTCGGGCGGCAGATCGAGAAACAGCACATACGACGGGTAACGGTCGCCATGCAGCACGTCTTCATAAGCGGCGCGCACCGCGTGCGTGAGCAGCTTGTCTCGCACGAAACGGCCATTGACGAAGAAGTACTGCTGATCGGAGCGTCCGCGGCTTGCGGTTGGCAAACCCGCGCAACCGTAGACGGCGAGCGGACCGGCGGATTCGTCGAGCGGCAGATGAGCCGTCGCGAAAGTTTCGCCCAGTATCTTCGCGACTCGCGCGGGCGGTTCGCTCGCGTTCCAATGTTCGACGGCCTTGCCGTTGTGCAGGACCGAAATGGCGACGTCCGGTCGCGCCAGCGCGGCACGGCGAATCTGTTCGAGACAATGGCCGAGTTCGGTCTGTTCGCTTTTCAGGAATTTGCGGCGCGCGGGGGTGTTGAAGTACAACTCGCGCACTTCGATGGTGGTGCCTTGCGTGCCCGCAGCCGGGCTCAGCACGCCGGTTTGTGCATCGACGCGCACTGCATGCGGCGCATCGGCCGTGCGGCTCGTGATGGTCATTTGCGCGACCGACGCGATCGAGGCGAGCGCCTCGCCGCGAAACCCAAGCGTCGCCACTGCCTCGAGTTCGGCGAGCGAGCGGATCTTGCTGGTCGCGTGGCGCATCAACGCGAGCGCAAGTTCGTTCTCGGGAATGCCGCAGCCGTCGTCAGTGATCGAAATACGTTTGACGCCGCCTTCGTCCAGCATGATGCGCAGCGTCTGCGCGCCGGCGTCGAGCGCGTTTTCCAGCAGCTCCTTCACGACCGATGCGGGCCGCTCGACCACTTCGCCGGCGGCAATCTGGCTGATGAGCTGATCGGGCAGCGGCAGGATTGCCCGCAGCGGGCGCAGAGCCGGCGTGGCGGCGGCAGCGGCCGTGGCGTCGACAGGCGTTTCGGAAAATTCGGACATGGCGAAATTATAGCGATTCGGCGCGGCGGTCCTGAAATGGCGGAAACGTGCCGGAGATTTTCGAAGTTCGCCCGGGCACTTTCTGTATCATGACGCGGTCAACTGGGGCGGCGAGCAAGTGCTCACTGCTATCCCGCTGGTCTGCTGCCGACCTTCCCGCCACGTTCACTCTTGCCTCATAAAGGACGCTTTTTGGACACGCTGCTACATCTAGCCAATCTTGTGCTGCACATCGACAAGTTCCTGGGAGAATTCATCCACGTGTACGGCGCCTGGGTTTATGCGGTGCTGTTCCTGATCGTGTTCTCCGAAACGGGGCTTGTGATCCTGCCGTTTCTGCCGGGAGACTCGTTGCTGTTTATCGGCGGGGCATTCTGCGCGTCCGGGCAGATGAATCTCGGTCTGCTGATCCTGCTGCTGTTCGTCGCGGCGACTACGGGCAATACCGTCAACTATATGGTCGGGCGAGCTATTGGGCCGAAGGTTTTCAATTCGCGTATTCCATTGCTCGAGCGTTTTCTCGACCGGCGCGCGCTGCAGAGAACTCACGACTTCTACGAGAAGCATGGCGGCAAGACCATCGTGCTCGCGCGCTTCATTCCGGTTGTGCGCACGTTTGCGCCGTTTGTCGCGGGTGCTTCGGAAATGACGGTTAGCCGGTTTCAGCTGTTCAATGTGGCCGGCGCGCTGTTGTGGGTATTGCTGCTTGTCCTGCTGGGATATTTCTTCGGCAATATTCCGTTTATCCGCCAATATCTGAATGTGATCGTCCTGGTCGGGATCGGCGCCGCGGTTGTGCCGGTCATGCTCGGCGCGCTCTGGAAGATGATGCGCAAGAGTGCGTCGAAGCCCAGCTAACGCTGGTTCGCGCAGTCAGCCCGCTGAAGTTGTCGATTTGACAAACGGCGTCGCGTAAATCGTGACGCCGTTTTTTTATACGTGCGCGGCCACTCGCCTGCATGCGCGCTCACGTCACTGCACGCGGCGCGAGCGGGGTTTCCGGCGTCGGGTAGCCGGCCTCGCGAAATGTCTGAATGATCGCGCGGTTAGTGTCGAAGTACACCTGCCAGTAATGCTCATTGTGTGCGTAGGGTCGCACGCAAAGCAGCGGTCCTTCGGGCGTGAAGCTCAGCACTTCGACATCGGGTGCGGGGCTTTCCGCGACGTTCGGTATTTCCGCGATGGCGGCCTTCAGCCGGTTCATCGCGTCCGTCGCGTCGACGCCGTTCGCGATCTTCGCTGTCAGCTCGACCCGCCGCACCGGCAGCACGCTGTAATTGGAAATCGTGTCGGCGAAGATCTTGTTGTTGCCGATGATCGTCGTCACGTTATCCGGCGTGACGATGGTCGTGCCGAACAGACCGAGTTCAGAGACGGTGCCCGTGACGCCGCCCGCGGTCACGAAGTCGCCGACCTTGAACGGCCGCAACACCTGCATGAAGATGCCGGCCGCGAAGTGCGCGAGCAGTCCGCCCCACGCCGTGCCGATCGCGAGCCCGAGGCCGGCGAGAAGCGCCGCGAATGAAGTGGTCTGTACGCCGAACACCTGCAAGATCGCGAGGATCAGAAGCAGGTTCAATAGCGCGCCGAGTATGGAGCCGAGGTAATGGGCGAGCGTGGGGTCGACGCGGCTGTTGCGCGTTAGCACTGCGCGCAGCAAGCGGGTAATGAGTCCAATGATCCAGCGGCCGACGATCCACAAGACGATCGCACCGAGCACCTTGACACCGAGGTCGATGCCCCGGGTCATCATGAAAACGCGTACGGTTTCGAAATCCAAGATGTTCCCCAATCGGTGAACTTCGTCTGGTTGATTTACGACGTGACGCGATACTGCGGGGGCGCGCCCGTATGGGCGCAAACTCGACCTGATAACACCTGGTCTTGGGGAGTTATAGGTGAAGGCACGAAGGTCCGCAAGGACCGTTCCCGCGGCGCCTCACGCTCGCGGGACGCTTTTTACATCGGCAGATGGGAGTCGGAGTAGGGCGAGGTCGGAATGACCAGCGTTTTGCCTAACGTTGATTTGGCGGGTCGGTTCGCGCGACCAAAGCTGCGCCACGCAAATGCCGCGACGATTGCGAGCGCGTATGCGGCGCCGCGTACAAAAAACGCCGACGGCGTGCTGAACTGGCCGTAGCGTGTGCGAGCGTCGGCGAAAACCAGGAAAGTGAGGGCTGCATCGAGCAGCATGGCGGCGAGCGCGAGCGCGGAAAACACGCGAGAGCCGTCTAGCGCGGCGCCCGGTATCAGGCAATTACACCCATTGCACGCGACAAGCACGATCGCCAGCAACGCAAGATTCGAGGCGAGATCGAACAGAAAATTGGTCATATCGATGGAATGAAAGCGCCGCAGGTTGCGGTGTTGCGGAAGTGTCTGCGTCCGTCGGTTGTCAGCGGATCGGCAGACGGCGGCGATCATTGCACGTCTTTATGTCTCAATAAATGCTCACGTTCGCAGTCCGTAGCGTTGTCGGAATGTGCGAGGTCTTGCGTGAGAAAAGTCGGAGGCGTTACGAGAAATCTCAGCGAGCCTTTAGGCTGTTTCGCTTTGGACTTTCGCTTCGGACTTTCGCTTTGTAGTTTGCGCTTCTGCCTGACGACGAGATTGTTGCCAAGAGACTGGAGACGGAGAGCGCCGCAAAGAAACTGCGGCACAAAAAGAAAAGGGCTCACGACGCTGACGCGTGTAAGCCCTCGAATCTTTTGGTAGGCCGTACGGGATTCGAACCTGTGACCAACGGATTAAAAGTCCGCTGCTCTACCAGCTGAGCTAACGACCCAAAAGAGAAGCGAAATTATAGCGATAGCCCCGGATGACTGTCAACCCGTTCTGAGCAATCCGATGTTGACGGTTAGTGCTGTCCAGATAGTGAAAAGCCCGGGGCATGAAGACCCGGGCTTTTCAGCGAGAGGCGCGCGTGACCATCTTTTTGGCCTTCACGGACACTGCGCGTTACTGCCAACTACCCGACAGTACTACGACTACTTGATCTGCGACAGCTTGCTTTGCGCCGACTGCGCGACCTCGGAGCCGCCGTATTGCGCGACGATCTGCTCGAGCGTCTTCTTGGCCGCGGCCTTCTGACCTTGCTCGAGCTGATTGTTCGCGATTGCCATCAATGCCTCAGGCGCGCGCGGATGCTGCGGATAGTTCTTCACTACACCCTGCCAGGTCGCCGTCGAGCCCTTGTAATCGCGCAGCGCATACAGCGCGTTGCCGAGCCAGTACTGCGCGGTTGGCTGATAGGGGCTGTTCGGATACTTGGAGATGAAGCTGCGGAACGACGCCGCCGCATTCTTGAAGTCGCCGTTGCGGAACTGCTGTGAAGCCGCATTGAACGATTCCGTTTCGCCCGGCTGGACCTCGCCCTGAACGCCATCCACCGTTTGTTGCTGCGGCTCGAATTTCTTCAGGCGCGTGTCCAGATCGGTGTAGTAGTCCTTTTGCTGTTTTTGCAGCGTGGCGAGCTGATTGGCCATGTCCTCGTTCTGTCCGCGCAGCGTCGCGACCTGTTGATTCATCTGGTCGAGACGGTTGGACTGATCGAGGATCGTGCGCTGCGCTGCCGACAACTGGCTCGACAGGCTGTCAGTCTTCGCCCGAAGATCGAGAATGGCCTGACGGGCCTGATCGTCGTCGAAGATACCGGCGTGCGCCGGCACAGCCGTGAAGACCGTGCCTGCTACGCAGGCCGCTGCGGCAAATCGCAGCCAGGAGAAACGATGCGTCATACGGCTCATCACCTGTTACTTACTGTTGGTACACGAGATCGGCGCGGCGGTTCTGTGCCCACGACGATTCGTCATGACCGGTAGCTTGCGGCTTTTCCTTGCCGAGGCTCACGGCTTCCATTTGCGAGTCGGTCACGCCCATCAGCGACAGCGAACGACGCACCGCTTCAGCACGCTTCTGGCCGAGTGCCAGGTTGTACTCGCTCGTGCCGCGCTCGTCCGTGTTGCCCTGAATCAGCACGTGACGTTGCGGATGGCTCTTCAGATACTGCGAGTGTTGTTGCAGCAGCGACTGATAGTCGTCCTTCACCGAGTAGCTGTCGAAGTCGAAGTAAATGCTGCGCTTTGCGAGCGGGCTGTTCGGATCGTTCAGCGGGTCGACGTTCACTTGCGCGACGTCGTTCGGGTTCGGTTGCGTCGAGACGGCACCGCCCTTGTTTGCGTTTTCGTCGAGCTTGACGCCCGAATGACATGCGGCCAGTGCACCGACCATGAGGACTGCGAATGCGAAGCGAAGTTTAGACATCATTTTTTACTCTCCTTGTGTTATTGCATCAACGTTATTGCATGAAAGGGCCCCAGGACGGCTCACGTACGCTGCCGCCCTGCACTGACAGGACCTGCCGGGTGCGACCGTCGGTCGAAACCGCAGCCAATACGCCACGGCCGTTCACCTGAGTGGCGTAAAGAATGTACTGACCGTTCGCCGCGAAGCTCGGCGATTCGTCATGTGTCGTGTCCGTCAGGCCCGTGGCGGTTCCACCTTGCAGGTCCTGGATATACAGCTTGAAGCCTCCGCCGACGCGCGAAATATACGCGAGTTGCTTGCCGTCCGGGCTCACGCGCGGACTGGTGTTGTAGCTGCCGGTAAACGTGACCCGTTGTGCCGCGCCGGCGCTTTCACCCTGCGCCGACATCTTGTAGATCTGCGGTTGGCCGCCGCGATCGCTCGTGAAATAGATCGTCTGGCCGTCTGGCGAGAAGGTCGGCTCCGTGTCGATCGAGCTGCCTTGCGTCAGACGGCGCATGCCAGTGCCGTCCGCATTGACGGCGAAGATTTGCGTGTTACCGGTGCGCGAGAGCGCCACGGCGAGCGTGCGTCCGTCCGGCGACCATGCCGGCGCGCTGTTATTGCCTTTCTGGTCCGAAACGACAATGCGGCGCCCCGTGGGCAGATCGTGGATATAGACGATCGGCTTCTTCTTCTCGAACGATACGTAAGCCACCTTGGTGCCATCAGGCGACCACGCCGGCGAGATGATCGGCTCGGGGCTCGACAGCGCGATGTGCGCGTCCTGGCCGTCCGAATCCGAGATTTGCAACTGATAACGGTTGCCGGTCTTGATGACATACGACAGCCGCGTGGCGAACACGCCGCGGCCGCCCATCAGCTTGGCGTAAATGTAGTCGGCCACCTTGTGCGCGCTCATACGCAGGCCGCTTTCGGGGCTAACCAGCACGAGGCCGCCGAGGCTTTCGCCCTTGACCGTGTCGTACAGCTTGAAGCGCACTTCGTACTGGCCATTCGGCAGGCGGTTCACGCTGCCGGCGACGAACGCATTCGCGCCTTTGGCCTTCCAGCTGCCGAGGTCGACCGAAGCCGTTTCGGGAACCGGTGCCGAGCCTGCGTCGATATTGGTGAATTTGCCGCTGCGTTGCAGGTCCTGACGCACGATGGTGCTGACCTGTTGCGGCGAGTTCGCTTCATTGGCGAAGTTCGCCGTTGCGATCGGGAACTGGGTGGACCCGACGCCCGTCACGAGGACGTTGAGTTGCGCGTTCGCGGCGCCGCCGACGGCGATCAGGCACGACGCTACAAGTGTCCGCAGGCCTAGCTTGGTCATCAAACTCATGCTGTATGGATTCCCCAAAAAACGGTTTTACTAAAGCTTCGCGACAGCAGACAGACCGGAAAACAACTAATTCGTTCCCGAGCACGCCGCGCCGGGCGGGGCGCTGGGTCTGCTGTCAAGTTACTGTCAGGCTTTCATCAACCTGCCGGTCGCAACGTAATTCTGAAGCTCGCGGGCGTCTTGCCGTCAATGTCCTGAGGCATTGGGTCCGAACGCTGAACGGCTCGCAACGCCGCGTCGTCCCACGCGGAATTGCCGCTGCTGTGAGCGATCGTTGCGCTCAACAGGGTGCCCGTTGGTGAACAACGAACGGCGATCACAGTCTCGAGGCCCTCCGTCTCACCACCCCACGAAATGTTCGGCCGCACCACGCGACGCACCTTGTCGGCGTAACCCGGCGATGCCGCATTGCCACCCGAGCCGCTGCCTGTGCCGCTCTTGCCAAGGCCATTGCCAGTCGAGCCCGGAGGCCCGGCCATGCCTTGCATCTGTGCGAGGCGCGCACGGCGTTCGGCGTCGACCTTCTTCGCTTGCGCCGCTGCTTCGGCTTGTGCGGCTTGTGCCTTCGCCTTCGCCGCCTTTTGCGCGTCCGCCTTTTTCTGCGCTTCGGCCTCAGCCTGCTTTTGCTGCTCCTGCTGCTGTTCCTTCAACTGCTGCTGCTTTTGCTGCTCGGCCAACTGCTGTTGCTTGAGCTTTTCCGCCTGCTGCTGTTGTTGCTTCTGCTTCGCGGCGGCCGCCTTCTGGGCAGCCAGTTGCGCCGCCTGTTCGGCCAACTGCTGCTGACGCTTCGCCTCGGCTTCCTGCTGAGCCTGCAGCTTCTCCTGACGTTGCTGTTCTGCGAGTTGCGCCTGACGAGCCGCTTCCTGTTGCTTGCGTTTCTTTTCCTGCAGCGCGATGTCGGCCTGTTCGTCCGCCACCGGCGGTGCAGGGACGACGGGGGCGGGCGGCGGCGGCGCCACGCGCGGGATCGCGCTGTCGGGCACTTCTGTCCACAGTTCCGCTTCGGCGCCTTCAGGCGTGCTGTTCTGCCACTGAATGCCGTGATACAGGAAGAACCCGAGCAGCGCATGCATCACCAGCGCGAACGCAAAGGCTCGCCCGGTGCCGCGTTCACGCGGTGGCTGGAGCGGATAGTCGGTGTTCTTACGGATCATTGCGATTTGACGAGCAATCCAACGCGTTTGACGCCCCGTGCCTTCAGCTCGGACATCACGTTCATCACGACTTCATACTTCACGGTCTTATCGGCGGCGATCACGACAGGCTGATCGGGATGCGACCGTGCGCGGTCGGCGATGAAACCGTTGAGGCCCGCTTTCGTCACGTCCTCCTGCTGCTGCGCGCCGGAGTCGTCCTTGTATTTGACGCTCATGTTGCCGTCCGCGCGAATGTTGACGATCACTGGCGGCGTTTGCTGTTGCGGCGCTGCGCCACCGACGGTCGGCAGATTGACGATGGACGGCGCGACTAGCGGCGCGGTCACCATGAAGATGACGAGCAGCACGAGCATCACGTCGATATACGGCACGACGTTGATGTCGGACATCGCGCGGCGCGAGCGGCCGCCGCGCATGCTGGAGGAGCGAGAGCCTGCCATCGTGGACTCCTTAGTGCGCCTGGCGCTGCAAGATGTTCGAGAACTCTTCGATGAACGTCTCGAAGCGGATCGCCAGACGGTCGATGTCGTGCGCGTAGCGGTTATATGCGACCACGGCCGGGATCGCGGCGAACAGGCCGATCGCGGTTGCGGTCAGCGCTTCGGCGATGCCCGGCGCCACGTTCGCAAGCGTGGCCTGCTGCACGTTGGCGAGTCCGCGAAACGCATTCATGATCCCCCACACCGTGCCGAACAAACCGATATACGGGCTGACTGAACCGACCGACGCGAGAAACGCGAGGTTCGCTTCGAGCACGTCCATTTCACGCTGGAACGCCGCACGCATTGCACGGCGCGCGCCGTCGAGAATCGCACCCGGGTCGTTCAGGCGTTTTTCCTTGCCCTTGAGGAATTCGCGCATGCCTGACTCGAAAATGCGTTCAAGCGCGCCGATGGTGTGACGGTTATTGGCAGCGCTCTGATACAGCGCCTGCAGGTCGCCGCCCGACCAGAAATCGCGTTCGAAACGCTCAGTCTGCGCGCGGGCGCGGCGGATCGCAAACCACTTGCGGAAGATGAAAGTCCACGAGAGCAATGACAGCAACAGCAGGAGCGCCATGACGGCCTGCGCCAGCAGGCTCGCGTTGAGTACGAGAGAAACGATCGACAGATCTTGTGTAGTGTTCATAAAAGGTTCGTTTTATCGTCCCGAAAGGGGCGTCCGGCTTTGCAAGGCCACACGAAGCTTGCCGTGAGC
This sequence comes from Paraburkholderia kirstenboschensis, assembly GCF_904848585.1. Lineage (GTDB taxonomy): Bacteria > Pseudomonadota > Gammaproteobacteria > Burkholderiales > Burkholderiaceae > Paraburkholderia > Paraburkholderia kirstenboschensis. The sequence continues at coordinate 6,671 of NZ_CAJHCR010000004.1, read as the reverse complement.
AAAACGGAAGCATCGGCGGTATTGCAAGCCGAACCATGCTTTTGTGCTGCTTGGTCGATGCGAGTTCACTGGCCCCGTAACAGCGGGAGTCAGCATGCGTCCGTTGACACCCCGCCGTCGCGCACGGATGGTCCACGCCGCAAAGCTGCCAGGACCTGCGGCGGAATTGCGGCGGGGCGCAGCGCTGTGCGCTCCACGCAGCCGACCCGGATCGAGCCGGTAGCAAGCAGCGTGCCCTCGCGCCACGCTTCCTGCGCGAAGTCCACCGACGCTCTGCCGAGCCGTTCGATCCGGCTCACCACTTTGACGACGTCGTCGAGACGCGCGGGCGCCCGATAGTCGACTGCGGTGCTGCGGACGATGAAAATCGCGCCCGTTTCATCGGCGAGCCGATTCTGGTCGATGCCGCACGCGCGTAGCCATTCGGTGCGCGCCCGTTCAAAGAACTTCAGGTAATTCGCGTAAAACACGATGCCGCCGGCGTCGGTATCTTCGTAGTACACGCGGATGCCCCACGAATGGCCGATTTCCGTGCCTGGCTGGCTGGTCGTCATATTCATGCGGCGCATTTTACCGGATCGCACACTGCGAGGTCTGTTTCAAGATGTGCGCGCCGTCCGGCGGGCCTTTTAGCCGCGATGAATGGTCAAACCGGCGAACGATTGCGCCACTGGCATCAGTTCGATCGTATTGATGTTGACGTGTGCCGGGCGAGTGGCGATCCAGTAGATCGAATCGGCGATATCTTCGGCCGTCAGCGGTTGGACGTTTTCATAGACCTTGCCGGCCTTTTCGTCGTCGCCCCGAAAACGCACGTTCGAAAATTCGGTGCCGCCGCACAGGCCCGGCTCGATGTCGGTCACGCGAAGCGCGGTGCCTGCCAGGTCCGCGCGCAGGTTCAGGCTGAACTGGCGCACGAACGCCTTGGTGGCGCCGTAGACATTGCCGCCGGCATAAGGCCAGCGGCCGGCGACCGAGCCGAGGTTGAAAATATGGCCGCGGTTGCGCTCGACCATGCCGGGCAACAGCGCGTGCGTGACCTGGACTAGGCCGGTGCAGTTCGTTTCGATCATCGTCTGCCATTCGTCGAGGCTCGCCTTCTGCGCCGGCTCGACGCCCAGCGCGAGGCCGGCGTTGTTCACGAGCACGTCGATGGCGGCGAATCCGGCGGGCAAGGCTGCCGGGACCGCCTCCACGGCCGCGCGGTCCCGCACGTCCAGTTCGTAAGGCAGGAGGGCGTCGCCGAGTTCGTCGGCGAGCGCCTGCAGGCGGTCTTTGCGGCGGGCCGTGGCGACGACGCGATGGCCGCCCTTGACGAAGGCACGAGCGATGGCGGCGCCGAATCCTGCGGACGCACCGGTGACGAACACGATCATTACAGTTCCCTGGTCGGTAGAAGAGAAAGGCCCCAAGCCTACTTCCAATGCGGCGCTGCGGCAAGGATAGACGAGCCGGATGGATTGCGTCGCAAGACGTGCGCACAGGCTTCCTGGCGGGCCTTCGCGGGATGGCGCCGCGCTATGCTCCGCGCCTTCGGTGGCCTTCGTGCCGGCGCTCCGGGCGACGGCGGAAACCCGGTTGCCTATTCGATCCTCTTCCAATAAACTAACGCGCTCACCCCTGCGTGACTGGCGATAGAACCGATCCAACCAATCGGGTTCAAGGTGGAAAAACCCACCGTGAAGCGCAGGGTGCCGTTTTGCCGTTCGCCTGGGCAGCCGTGATCCGCGCGCATTAATTTGCGCTGACGGTGGCTGTCCTGCCTCGCGTGTGCGGCGACTCTCCTTTCGCCACGTCAGGGCTGGCCCAGCCGCCAGCAGCGCCGCGTACCCTCTACGCAAGATTCGGCGCACGATCCGGTCAACCTGAACACACTCAACGGAATCCGTATGTTTGACAGAGCCCAAAGCACCATCGCCAACGTCGACCCTGAACTCTGGAAGGTGATCGAGCAGGAAAACCGTCGTCAGGAAGAGCATATCGAACTGATCGCGTCGGAAAACTACACGAGCCCGGCTGTGATGGCTGCGCAAGGCTCGCAACTCACGAACAAGTACGCCGAAGGGTACCCGGGCAAGCGCTACTACGGCGGGTGCGAATATGTCGACGTGGCGGAGCAGCTCGCGATCGACCGCGTAAAGCAACTGTTCGGCGCGGAGGCTGCCAACGTGCAGCCGAACTCGGGCTCGCAGGCGAACCAGGGTGTGTTCTTCGCCATGCTCAAGCCGGGCGACACGATCATGGGCATGAGCCTCGCGCACGGCGGCCACCTGACGCACGGATCGCCCGTCAACATGTCGGGCAAGTGGTTCAACGTCGTGAGCTACGGCCTGAACGAAGCCGAAGACATCGACTACGACGCTGCCGAAAAGCTCGCCCAGGAACACAAACCGAAGCTGATTGTTGCCGGTGCGTCCGCATTCGCGCTGCGTATCGACTTCGAACGTCTGTCGGAAATCGCGAAGTCGATCGGCGCGTACTTCATGGTCGACATGGCGCACTACGCCGGTCTGATCGCCGCTGGCGTCTACCCGAATCCGGTGCCGCACGCGGACTTCGTGACCACCACCACGCACAAGAGCCTGCGCGGCCCGCGCGGCGGCGTGATCCTGATGAAGGCCGAATTCGAGAAGCAGATCAACTCGGCGATCTTCCCGGGCATTCAGGGCGGCCCGCTGATGCACGTGATCGCCGGTAAGGCGGTTGCGTTCAAGGAAGCGCTGTCGCCGGAATTCAAGGCTTACCAGCAACAAGTCGTTGAAAATGCCCGCGTGCTGGCGGAGACGCTCGTCAAGCGCGGTCTGCGCATCGTGTCGGGCCGTACTGAAAGCCACGTGATGCTGGTCGACCTGCGTGCGAAGAAGATCACCGGCAAGGCCGCGGAAGCCGCGCTCGGCGCCGCTCACATCACGGTCAACAAGAACGCGATTCCGAACGACCCGGAAAAGCCGTTTGTGACGAGCGGTATCCGTCTCGGCTCGCCGGCCATGACCACCCGCGGCTTCGGCATCAAGGAAGCGGAGCAGGTGGGTAACCTGATCGCCGACGTGCTGGACAACCCGGAAGACACAGCCACGATCGATCGCGTGCGCGGGCAGGTCGCGGAGTTGACGCAGCGTTTCCCGGTCTACCGCTAAGCCGCCATGCATTGCCCTTTCTGCCGTCACGCCGATACGCAGGTTGTCGACTCGCGTGTCTCCGAAGACGGCGCGACGATTCGCCGGCGCCGCCGCTGCCCGGCCTGCGACAAACGTTTCACGACGTATGAGCGGGTCGAGCTGGCGTTGCCCTCGGTCGTCAAGAAAGACGGCAGCCGTACCGAATTCGATCGCCGCAAAATTGTCGCAAGCATGCAACTGGCGCTGCGCAAGCGTCCGGTTGCAGCAGACGCGATCGACGCGGCCGTCGCCCGGATCGAGTACCAACTCCTTGGCAGCGGCGAGCGCGAGGTGCGCAGCGAGCGCCTCGGCGAACTCGTAATGAACGAGCTGCGCGCGCTCGACACCATTGCCTACGTTCGTTTCGCCTCTGTTTACCGGCGCTTTGAAGACGTCTCTGAATTTGAAGACGTGATCGAAGAGTTCCGCCACGCTTCTTCTCCTCCCAAGCCGTCGCGTAAGCGCTGAGCGCCCACGCGCCTCGCGTCGCGTCCGACTGCTCGTGTGTTGCCGCGTCGCTTCCCGTCTCTGCATTTCCCGCTCCGTCATGGTTCGTCGCGTGAATTCTTGCGCGCAATAGCGTCTGAATGCCACCTGGCCATTCGGCCGATTGTTGAGCCGCCCTCGAATTGCTAGATTCGCCGCATTCTTTGAAATGTTCAGGGATGCAGATGAAACAGCATGCAATCGCTTCGCCGCCGTGCGGCGGATTTACGCTTGTCGAAACGCTGGTCGTGGTCGCGCTGCTAGCGGTGATCGCGTTGGCGGCGACCCCATCCTTCGTAGCGTGGCAAGTGCGGGATCAGGTCGACGCCCGCGCAAAGGCGCTCATGTCGACGCTCGCGTATGCGCGCAGCGAGGCATTGCGTCGCGGCGCTCGCGTGACCGTATGCCGGACAGATGCGGCGCGGCACTGTCTTGCCCCCGGGCAACCGTGCGCCACTGGCACGACCGACTGGTCTTGCGGCTGGGCGGTATTGGCGGACCGAGCCGGCACCCTTACGCTGCTGCGCGCCCATTCCTCGCTTTCGTCGGTGAGCATCGTGGGTACTCAGACGAATCTGACGTTTACGCCGCCCGCGGGCCAATTGATCGGCACCTTCCGCAGTTTCGACATTGCACCGCGTGCGCCATCGGAAGCGACTCAGGGCGATAAGTGGCGGCGCTGCATCCGCATTGCGGCGGGTGGGCGGTCGCGGATCGTCGCAGGGGCGTGCGGGGCGGCGTCATGAGGCCGTTCATCAGACTATCTTTGGCGCAACCACCATCGCAGCGTTGCAGCAGCGAGTGCGGCGGCAGCTCGTTGATCGAAGTAATGCTGGCCGTCGCGGTGCTGGGGGTCACGGCGCTCGGTTTGATCGCCGGGCAATTGTGGACAGCGCGTGAGGCCCGAGCAATGTCGATGCGGGAACACGCCGCATGGATAGCCGATTCCGTGGCTGAGGCGATGTCCGCGACGTCGGGCAACGAGGCCGCGCTCGCGTCGTGGAACTCGCGAGCGGCAACACTGCTGCCGCGAGGCGACGCGTCGGTCGTCGCGACCGGTGGCGTGTCGGCGGCTCGAGTGACATGGGCGGCTTCGCAAAACTTGCCGCGCGCGAACGACGTGATCGACAAGCCTGAGCCTTGTGGCGGAGTGAACGCGCCCGTGGGCTTCTCATGTGTCGCGCTGGCGTTCGTCAAATGATGTCGCGTTTGCTTCGTGCGCGCGGTCATACGCTGGTCGAATTCGTTATTGCCGTTGCGCTGGGGCTCGTAGTGACTGCTGGCGTAGTGTCGCTTTACACGACACAGCGCGCAGCCTTTGAGCACGCGAACAATGCGCTGCGGATCCGCGAGGCCGGCTGGACGGCCCTGACCCTTGTCGGGCAGCAGTTGCAGATGGCGGGCTTCGTGCCGGCGGATGCCGCGCAATATCGCGCGCCGGCGCCGTTGTTCGGCTGTTCGGGGGGCCATCCCGCCGGCACGGATGACAGCCGTCTGACGTGCGAGACATTGCCTGGTAAATCAGACGGCGTGGCGGTGCGATATGTCGGCGACAACGTGTCGACGTGGCCGTCATCGACGGGACTGACAACGGACTGTCTCGGACAAGCCGTGACGAGCAGCAGCGCTGCGCTTGGCGAGCGCGGCGTGCCGGTGGTCAATCGCTTCTACGCCAAGGTGAGCGGCTCGACCGGCGAGCCGGAGCTTTATTGCGAAGGCAATGGCAAGACAGGCTCTGCGCAGCCGCTGGTCGAAGGCGTCGAGCGCGTGCGGATCAGGTACTGGCTGGCCGGCGCGGTCAATGCGATAGACGCGTCGGCGGTGATGGCCGACCAGTGGGCGAGCGTCGTAGCGGTCGATATTTGTGTGCTCGTGCGGGGCGCGCCGCAAGGGCAGCGCTCACGCTATCTGGATTGCGATGGCGTCAGCGGCATCGCGAGCGACTTGCGTCCGCGGCAAGCATTCTGGCGGCGGGTCGCGCTGCGTAACCACGTGGAGGCTGTTTCGTGACCTGCACACCAGGCAGCAAGGCGTGCCATTGCGTCGGTCAAGCGCTGCGCGGCTGCGGACAGCAATTGGTGGCGCCGAGGGTGGCGCCGAGGGCGGCGCCGAGCGGCCAGAGGCGCCGTGCTTCGCGCCTACGCCGCCGCACACCGCGCACGCGTTGCCGCGGCGCCGTGCTGCCCATCGTTCTGCTGATTTCGGCGATGTTGTTGGCGACATCGGCGGCCTGGTTCGAGGCATCGGTCGCGGCCGCGCGTAGCGCCGTCAATGTGCGCGACTACTCGCAGGCATTCCACGCTGCGGATTCGGCGTTGAACTTATGCGCCCGCAGCGTCGTTGCGGGCACGGGCATTGGCGCATTGGCGTCGCCGCCAGTCGCCCGTGAACCGACGCAGTGGAAAGTCGAAGCTGCGTTCGAAGCCGCGGCCGCGACACCTGTCGCGCAGTGGCCCGGGTCGCTGCGCGCGCCGCAATGCGTGGTCGAAGGATGGAGTCTGCCGGCTCGCCCCAATGCACGAGCGTACCTGCTCACATCGCGCGGCTTCGGCAAGAACAAGGACTCGCAGGTATGGCTGCAAATGGAACTGGTTATCGACGGCGACAGCATGGAACGCCATTGGCGGCGCGTCGCCGCACGGCCTTTTTAGAGGTGTTAACAGAATGACTTTTGCAGGTGTCGCCAGCATATGATGCAGCAGGCGATTCTGAGGAAAGCCTCGTGGATAATAGCGAGATGTTCGAAGCGGATGCGCAGTCGGCGGAAGTTGTGAAGCCACGAGATGGTCCGCTCCACAACCCAGCGTGTTTTGCCTAGCCCACTACCATGAGGCTGACCACGCCGAGCGATTTCGGTTGCAATGCCGGCGGCGTGCAGTGGACGTCGATACTTGTCGTGGTCGTAGCCCCTGTCGTCCTGAACGACCCGAGGCTTCGATAGTGGTCTGCCACGCTTGCCGCCGATCGGCGGGATTGCCTCGACCAGCGCTTGAAGTTGAGTGACGTCGTTACGGTTGGCGCCGGTCA
>NZ_CAJHCR010000003.1 GCF_904848585.1 Paraburkholderia kirstenboschensis | reverse complement strand
ACGCAACCCACGCAACCCACGCAACCCACGCAACCCACGCAACCCACGCAACCCACGCAACCCACGCAACCCACGCAACCCACGCAACCCACGCAACCCACGCAACCCACGCAACCCACGTAACCCACGTAACCCACGTAACCCACGTAACCCACGTAACCCAGGCAACCCAGGCAACCCAGGTAACCACGCAACCCAGGTAACCACGCAACCCAGGCGACCACGCAACCCAGGCGACCAGCCAGCCAGCCGAGGCAACCGAGGCAACCGAGGCAGCCAGGCCATCCCCCCACGCCCCGCCATCAACCCCCGCCATCAACCCCCGCCATCAACCCCCGCCATCAACCCCATCGGCCTCCACATCCACCGGACCAACACTTCGCGCCCGCACCCGCCGACGGATCTCCGAATCGAGAATAAGTCTCCCGCGCAGCTTCCCCTTCATCCGTTTCACGTAACGCGGCGCTTCAGTCATATGGACCGTCATCAGCTCGCGCACTTTGTCGACATCACGCTCACGCGCCGCTTTTGTGATCGCCTTATGGATCTTGACGTTGGCCTGGCCGAACCGTTCGTGCTCGGCCTGCGGCGTATCGTTACGGAACTCGATCAGCTGCCGGATCATTTCGTTGATCAACTCGCAACTGAAACGAAGGAACGGATTCGGATTGGCAGCCGCCAGAATGTCGTGGAAGTTCACGTCCTCCTGGCGCTGCCGGACGATGTCCTGGCCGCCGTGCGCCGAAGCCGGCCGATCGCAGCAAGCAATGCTCGCCTCCAGCGCTTCGAAGTCCTGCTCTGTCAGGTGCGGGACCGCGCCTGCCGCCAGTTCCGGCTCGAGCAATTTGCGCACGGTGTAAATGTCGTCGATCGAAACGTCCTTGAAGAACAGATAGTTCTGCAAAAGCTGCAACGTCCGATCGAGCGGTACCTCCACCACCATGCCGCCGCCGCCAGGCCCGGTCGTCACCTTGATGAGCCCTTGCACCTCGAGCGACTTCAGCGCCTCGCGGATCGTGCTCTTGCTCACCGAGAAAAGTTGCTGCAACTCGACCTCGCGTGGCAGGCGATCGCCCGGCTTCAGGTCCTTTTCCGTGATCAGCCGCTTGATTTCTTCCGCGACCAGGTCGCCGCGCTTTTGTTGCTTGATCTCAATCGCGGCGCCAGCCTTGGTTCGATCCATGGCCATCTTCAATGCTCCCATTTGTGTACTGCACCATCGGCGTTCCGCCGGCGCCCAGCGCGGCGCGAGGAAAGCCGCCTCGCTGCCCCCAGGAATTTTGCCTTATTGACACTGGAATTTATTGTACCTACGATCAGATCCAACCTATTTATCATGATAAATAGAACAAAGCCGACGTGGTGAAAACTTCACCGTGGCCAGCAAGCTTTCGCAGTCGTTCAGTGCGTGTCTCTTCCAAGGAGCGTCATTTTGAATCGCCGAAATATGTTGAAGCTGGCCGCGTTGTCGGCCGTTCCGGGCACGTTGGGGTCGCTCGCTGCGCGCAGCGCCTTTGCACAGGCAGGCAGCGTGCAATTCGCTTGTCCGGTGCCGATGTCGGGCGCGTTCGCCGCCAACGGGAAGTATGCAGACCTCGGTATGAAACTCGCCATCGAACAATATGGCAAGGTGCTCGGCGAACCGCTCGCCTATTCGGTGCTCGACACGGAAGGCAAGCCGGCAACAGCAGTGCGCCGCGTTCAGGAAATCGCGCAACAAAAGAACGCACGGTTCTTTGCAGGCGGTATTTTGTCCTCCGAATCATTGGCGATGGGCAAGGAAGTCCAGAAAGCCGGCGGCGTCTTCATCACCACGGCCGGTGCGGACGAAATCACTGGGAAAGACTGCAACGATGCGACCTTCCGCTGGTCGGTGCCCACGTATGGCGCAATCGAGCAGACGGTGCGTCCGCTGATCCAGATGATGCCGAAGGCCAAACGCTGGTACACGATCACGCCGCAATACGTGTTCGGCGACGGCCTGTTGTCCGCCGCGAAAGCCGTCTTCAAGGAGAAGGGCATCGAGCACGTGGGCAACAGTTACCACTCACTGAACGAAAAAGAGTTCAGCGGCTATCTGACGAACGCAGTCGCCGCCAAGCCAGACGTGTTGCTGATCCTCAACTTCGGTTCGCAATCTTCCGACACGCTGCGCCAGGCGGTGAGCTTCGGCATGAAGAACAACTGCACGATTCTGCTCGCGTGGGCTTCCGGTCTCGAGCAGTTCGAATCGCTAGGTGCGGACTTGTGCGACGGCGTGTATTTCGGCGCGCAGTATTGGCACGCAATCGACTCGCCGCTCAACCGCGATCTCGTCAAACGCACACAGGCGGCCTTCAAGACGAATCCGAACTACAGCCTCGCGGGCTCGTACATCTGCACGAAGATTCTGCTGGACGGCATTGTGAAGGCTGGCAACGTCGACCCGAAGAAAGTGGTCGCCGCGCTCGAGGGCATGAAATACGATGGTTTGACAGGGCCTGAAGAGGTTCGCAAGGGCGATCATCAGGTACTGAAGAACTATTATCTGTTGAAGGGCAAGGCGAAGAACAAGATGAAAAACGCCGACGACTACGCGGATATCGTCAGTTCAGGACAATCGTTCCTGCCGCTCGACAAGACCGGTTGCAAGCTGGCTTGATTCGCTGGCGCGTCGCGGTGCCGGCGCGCACCGCAGCACGTACACATGCGAACGCAAGAACGCACGCGTACGCAGTGAAGTTTCGCCAATTCCTCACACGGACGCCATGAACGTTTATCTCCTGCAGATCGTCAACGGCATCGGGGTTGGGATGCTGTATTTCCTGCTCGCGGTCGGCTTGTCGATCGTGTTCGGCCTGTTGCGCTTCGTGAACTTCGCGCACGGCGCCTTCTATCTGCTCGGCGCCTACTTCTGCTATCAGGCGATGCAGTGGTCGATGAGCTTCTGGACAGCGCTGATCGTAGTGCCGATTGCGGTCGGTGCGTTGGCATGGGTCGTCGAAAAGCTGATCTTGCGGCACGTCTACGCGCAGCAGCACGAGTTCCATATTCTCGTGACGGTAGGCCTCGCGCTCGTCGTGCAGGAATGCGCAATCCTCGTGTGGGGGCCGCTCGGTGACAACGTGGCCGTTCCTGACATGCTGAACGGCGTGGTGATCTGGGGCAGCTTTGTTTATCCCAAGTACCGCCTGTTCGTGATCGGCTTCACTGCGGTGCTCGCGGCGTTGCTCTGGTGGGTGCTCGAGGGCACGCGTCTTGGCAGCGCGGTGCGCGCCGGCAGCGAATCGACGGAGATGGTCTCACTGCTTGGCATCAACGTGTTGCGCGTGTTCAGCCTCGTGTTCGCGCTCGGGGCCGCAACCGCCGCGCTCGCCGGCGTGCTCGCCGCGCCGATTCGCGGCGTCGACCCTTTCATGGGCATAGAGGCGCTCGGTGTCGCGTTCGTCGTCGTGGTGGTGGGCGGCATGGGCAATTTTCTCGGCGCGCTGGTCGGCGGGCTCCTGGTAGGCATCGTGCAAAGCGTCATGAGCACGCTGTGGCCCGAAGGCGCGCGCTTGATGATCTACGTCGCGATGGCGGCCGTTCTTCTGCTGCGGCCCAATGGCCTACTCGGGAGAGCCGCGTGATCGATACTTCCAAATCCGCTGCCACGAAAGCGGCTCCGCGCGCATCGCAGCCCGCTTTGCGACGCGCGCTGCATCGCTATCGGTTCCTGTTGCTCGCGCTGCTCGTCGTGTGCATCTTGCCGCTGACGTTGCGCTCCGGCTCGCTCGCAACAGAAGTGCTCGTGTTCGCGCTCGCTGCATTGGGCTGCAATCTTCTGCTCGGTCACACGGGACTGCTGTCGTTCGGGCAGGGCATCTTCTTCGGACTCGGCAGCTATAGCGCGGGACTCGTGCTGACCAAGGCCGCGTTGCCGGTGCCTGTCGCGCTGCTTGCGGCAATCGCGATCGGTGCGATAGCGGCCGCAATTGTCGGATGGTTTTCGATCAGGCAGCGCGGCACGTACTTCGTAATGCTGACGCTCGCATTCGGACAACTGTTCTACTTCCTCGCCTACACCACGCCGGACCTGACCGGCGGCGACAACGGTCTGCTCGACATTCCGCGGCCGGCGCTCGGGTTGCTCGGCAAAGAGCTGATTCCGCTCGCTTCCCCGTGGCAGTACTACGGATTCGTCGCGGTACTTTTCCTCGTCGTGTTCTGGCTGCTGATGCGCGTCTCGCACTCGGTATTCGGCCGCACGCTGCTCGCGATCCGCGACAACGAAGCACGTGCCGCCGCCGTCGGCTACGACGTCAAGCGGTTCAAGCTGATGGCGTTCGTGGTCTCCGGTGCTGTGACCGGACTCGCGGGCGCATTGCATGCGTTGATGACCGGTATCGCGCCACTTTCCAACATCGACTACCACACGAGCGAGATGATCCTCGTGATGACTGTGATCGGCGGCACCGGCAACCTCTTCGCGTCCGTGTTGGGCGCCGCTTTCTATGTGCTGTTCGCCGACTGGCTCTCAACATTGTGGCCGCGCTGGCTGCTGTTGCTCGGCATCGTGCTGATGGCTGTGAGCCTCTATATGCAGCGCGGTCTATGGGGAGTCGGCGAGCGCATCTGGCAAGCACTGCGCCCCAATCAGGAAGCCGATGCAGACACAGCAGCCGACGACACCGCAAAGGAGCGCGTATGACCGAGGCGATTCTGAACGCAAGCGGCGTGGTGAAACGCTACGGTAAATTCACGGCGCTCTCCGACGTCAACCTGCGCATCATGCCGCGCACCGTGCACTCGGTAATCGGTCCGAATGGCGCGGGCAAGACCACGCTCTTCCATGTGCTCACCGGCACTCTGCCGATCACCGCGGGAACGATTGTGTTCGACGGACACGACGTAACGCGCGAGCCCGATCACAAGCGTGTGCGTCGCGGCGTCGCGAGATCGTTCCAGGTGACCAGTCTGTTCGCCAATCTGAGCGTGCAGGAAAACTTGCGGCTTGCGGCGCAAGGTGTCGATTCCGTGCGTGCGCTCAATGCATGGACGCCGCCGCGCGGCGCACTGGCTCACACCGATACCGTCGACGGCGTGCTCGAACGCCTCGCGTTGCAGCGCTTCAGCAAAGTTCCAGCCGGCGCTCTGTCGCACGGTCAGCAGCGGCGGCTCGAAGTCGGCATGGCGCTCGCGGCGCGTCCCAAGGCGATCTTTCTCGACGAGCCGACGTCGGGCATGGGTATCGACGATCTCGACGATATGAAGCAACTGATTCGCGGCTTGCGCGAGGACTACACCGTCGTCCTGATCGAGCACAACATGGGCATCGTGATGGACATCTCGGACACGATCACCGTCATGCAACAAGGACGCGTGCTGGTGGAAGGGCGGCCCGACGAAATTCGCGACGACGAGCGCGTGCGCAGCGCCTATCTCGGCAACATGATCACCGGAGGCCGCGCATGATTCTCGACGTGCAGCAGATTCACGGCTTCTACGGCAAAAGTCACATCCTGCAAGGCGTTTCGTTGCAGATCGCGGAAGGTGAGACGGTCACGCTGCTGGGCCGCAACGGCGCAGGGAAATCCACTACGCTCAAGGCGATCGCGGGCGTGGTCGCGCCGAAGAACGGCAGCGTGACGTTCAACGGCGCGACCATAAGCGGCCTGCAGCCGCATAAGATCGCCTCGCGTGGTGTGTGCTTCGTGCCCGAACACCGCGGCATTTTTCGGTTGCTCACCGTGGAAGAAAACTTGCGGCTCGGCGCGCGCAAAGACTCACCCTGGCAACTCGACGACATCTACCGTATTTTTCCGCGGCTCAAAGAGCGGCGCACGAACGGCGGTGGACAGCTGTCCGGCGGCGAACAGCAGATGCTCGCGATTGGCCGTGCGCTGATGAATCATCCACGTCTTCTCATGCTCGATGAACCGGTGGAAGGTCTCGCGCCGGTGATCGTCGAAGAAATCGTCGCGCAACTCAAACTCATTCGCGAGGCGGGCGTGGCGATCCTGCTCGTCGAGCAGAACCTCGAAGTCTGCACGCAACTCGCAGACCGTCACTACATCATCGAACAGGGTGTGATCGTTTATTCGGGCGACAACACGTCGTTCGCCGCCGACGACTCGATCAAGGACCGCTATCTGGGCGTCGGCGTTGTCTGAGTCCGCGCCGACTTCACTATGAGGAAGCACTGATGCAAGTTCATGAATCGCAGCCCACCGAAACAGTTAGTAGTTTGCGTGTCGACGGCGAACGGCTTTGGAACAGTCTCATGCAGCTCGCGAAGATTGGCGCGACCGAAAAGGGCGGCGTCTGTCGGCTAGCGCTGACCGAACTGGATCGCATCGCGCGCGACCGAGTCGTTAGTTGGGCGAAGGAAATCGGCTGCACGGTTCGCGTCGACGCAATCGGCAACATCTTTGCGCGCCGCGCCGGTTTGCGCGATGACCTGCCGCCCGTGATGACCGGCAGCCACATCGACACGCAGCCGACCGGCGGCAAGTTCGACGGCAACTACGGCGTGCTCGCCGGCATAGAAGTGCTGCGCACGCTGGCCGATGCGAACGTTACAACGCTGGCGCCGCTCGAAGTCGCGGTCTGGACCAACGAGGAAGGCTCGCGCTTCGTTCCCGTGATGATGGGCTCGGGTGTGTTTGCAGGCGCTTTCACACTCGAACATGCGCTTGCGCAGCGGGACCGGGAAGGCGTCTCCGTGCGCGACGCGCTGAGCGCGATCGGCTACGTTGGCGAAAACACGAAACCGCATACCGTTGGCGCGTATTTCGAAGCGCATATCGAGCAGGGGCCGGTGCTGGAAGCAAACGATAAGACCATCGGCATCGTGCAAGGCGCACTCGGTCAACGCTGGTACGACGTGACCGTGCACGGCATGGAAGCGCACGCCGGACCGACGCCGATGGAATTGCGCCGCGATGCGCTGCTCGTTGCCGCCGATCTCATTCATGCCGTGAACCGTATCGCGCTCGACCATGCGCCGCATGGGCGCGGCACAGTGGGCTGGGTCGACGTGCATCCGAACTCGCGCAACGTCATTCCGGGCCGCGTCAAGCTGACGGTCGATCTGCGCGCGGCCGACGACACCACGCTGACCGCAATGGATAGCGCGTTGCGCGAAGCCTGTACGGTTGCGAGCGAGAAAGCGGGCATCGCGGTCGATATAGAGCCGGTCGTGTACTTCGCGCCGCAACCGTTCGCGGCGGAACTGGTGGCCGCCGTCAAGCAAGGCGCGGACTTGTTGGGCCTTTCGTCGATGGACGTGATCAGCGGTGCCGGCCACGACGCCGTGTACCTCGCGCGCGTCGCGCCTGCCGCAATGATCTTCGTGCCCTGCAAGGACGGCATCAGCCACAACGAAATCGAGGACGCGCGCGCGGATCATCTGGAAGCCGGCTGCAACGTGCTGTTACATGCGATGTTGAGAGCGGCGCAAACTGCGCAGACCGCGCCGATGTCGGAGGGTTCGAGCGTATGAAAATCCTCATTGCGCGGATGAATCACGAGACCAACACGTTCTCGCCGGTGCCGACGCCGTTGTCCGCTTTCGGTCAGAACGGTGCAAACGCCGGCCCGAGTTTCAACGAAGACGCGTTCAACGACAACAATGGCATGCAGACCGCGATGGCCGCGTTCATCGACGCCGCTGCGCGCGAAGGCGCGCAGATCGTTACGCCGGTGTCGGCGGCGGCCAATCCTAGCGGGCCGGTCGAAGCGGCCGCATACGACGCAATCTGCGACGCAATTCTTGCAGCCGCGAGCGGATGCGATGCGGTGATGCTGGATCTGCACGGCGCAATGGTCGCGGAGAATTCGAACGACGGCGAAGGCGATCTGCTCGAACGCGTGCGCGCCGCATTGCCCAATGCCCCGATTGCCGTCGCGCTCGATTTACACGGTAACGTCACGCAGAAAATGATCGACAACGCGGACGTGATCGTCAGCTTCAAGACTTATCCGCACGTCGATATGTATGAAACCGGTGCGCACGCCGCGCGTCTGCTGTTTGCTCTCATACATGGCGAGGCGAAGCCGGTCATCGCCTGGCGTCAGCCGCCTCTGCTCACGCACACGCTGCGCAGCGCGACCGCTGAAGGTGCGATGAAGCGTGCCGTCGACGCGGCGCGCGCGGCTGAGGCCGAGGGCATGCTCGCGGTCTCGGTGTTGTCCGGCTTTTCGCTCGCGGATATCGCTGCGCCGTGTATCAGCGTCGTGGTCGTCGGCAATAGCGAGCGCGCGCAAGCGGAAGCGGTGGCCGAGCGCATTGCGCAGCAAATCTGGAATGAGCGCGAAGAGTTCGTCTATCGCAGCGCGCCGCTCGCGGAATCGGTTGCGCAAGCCGCCGCTCTCGCAAAAGCCGCCGAGAGGCCGGTGCTGCTGCTGGATCATGGCGACAACTGCATGTCGGGCGGCACGTGCGACACGATGGATCTGCTCGAAGAAGCGCTCCGGCAGAATCTGGAAGGCATCGTCACTGGGCCTTTGTGCGATCCGCAAGCGGTGGCCGCATTGATGGCCGCGGGTGTCGGCAGCGCGGTGACTGTCACGATCGGCAACAAGGTTGCAAGCAGTGCGGTGACGCCGCGCGCGCCCGTCGCCATGACCGGTGTGGTGCGAGCCTTGACCGACGGCGAGTATGTGATCAGCGGGCCGACTTACACCGGGCAGCGGGCTCACATGGGACGCGCCGCGGTTCTCGATACCGGCACGGTGAAACTCGTCGTGACCGAGCACACGCATGAACCGTGGGACCTCGGCGTGTTCGAAAGCGTGGGCATCGACCCGCGTCGCGCGCGCTTCCTTCTGCTCAAATCGCGCATGTATTGCCGACCGGTTTTCGTGCCGATCTCCGCCGGGCTCGTGGAGTGCGATAGCCGCGGCGTGACGAGTTCCGACTATGGCCTGTTCGCTTTCCGGAACGTCAGGCGCCCAGTCTTTCCACTCGATGCACACGCCGAATGGAAGGCGTCGCAATGAGTGGCGCGAGCGTCGACAACACGAATGCCGCCTGGCTCTTGTGCAGTTTCGAGAGACTCTCTATAATTCGCGCCTCTACAGGCTCGTAGCTCAGTTGGTTAGAGCACCACCTTGACATGGTGGGGGTCGTTGGTTCGAATCCAATCGAGCCTACCAACGCATCAGTGAGGTGGACGAAAGCGGTTCCGCTTTCGTCCACTGTCCTGTCAAAACAGTCGCTTCAGTTCCTCGCTTTCTTCTCTCCGCATTCAGTACGTCGCGCGTTGCATGGCAGCCGTCGTTGCGGACGCATTCAAGACAGGCTCAACGTCGAATCCATAGAACGAACGAGCAGTGGTGCGCAAAATCGCGCCGAGAGCGCTCGAATCGAGACCGGCGTCGCGCACCGTGGACAAGGCGTCACCATAACTTGTCACCGCTTCGTATTGCGTGTGCGGCCAGTCGCTGCCCCACATTAAACGGTCCGGACCGAACTGCTCGATCAATTGCTGCGTAGCATCCGCAACGAACGGCGAGCCCGGCGCGGCACAGCGATATGCGCCCGACACCTTCACCCACACACGCCCCGTCTTGCCAAAGCCGAGCAGCGCTTTGAAACCCGGGTCCTGTGTGCCTAAAGCCGGATCGGGCCGGCCGAAATGATCGACGACGACTCGCACGCCGCGCTTCAGAAGCTGGTCGATCAGCGGCGCGAGATCGACTGCGTTTCTGTGCAACTCGACATGCCAATCCAGTCGCGCAATGTTGTCCAGCAGCGACGTCCACGGTTGTGCGCGCAAATCCGGCAGCGTCTGCTCCATAAGGTTGAGGCGAATTCCTGTCACTCCGCGCCTTTGCAGGTCGGCCAGGTCATTCGCGCTTATGTCCGGTGCAACGACCGCAACGCCGCGCAAACGCTCGGTGTCCGCGGACAACGCTTGCAACAGATAGCGATTGTCGGTGCCGAGAAAGCTCGGCTGCACGAGCACCGCATGCGTTATTCCATGCGCGTTCAGTAGCGGCAGATAGTCGTCGAGCGTTGCATCGTAGGCGGGCGCGTAGCGGCGGTCGCCGGTCAGCGGCAAGCCCTGCTCGAAAACGTGCGCGTGGGTGTCGACGCCACCCTGCGCAAACGCGGGTGAGGATGCATATGCGTTCATATTCAACTACGCGGAGAGTTCA
Organism: Paraburkholderia kirstenboschensis; assembly: GCF_904848585.1. Lineage (GTDB taxonomy): Bacteria > Pseudomonadota > Gammaproteobacteria > Burkholderiales > Burkholderiaceae > Paraburkholderia > Paraburkholderia kirstenboschensis. The sequence continues at coordinate 652,183 of NZ_CAJHCR010000003.1, read as the reverse complement.
GGTTGAGGCGCGCTGCGTCGGCGGCGTCGGCGGCGTCTGCGGCCTGCTCCGGCGCGGCATCACGCAGACGCTTGCCGCGCGTTTCCGGGAGCAGCAATACAGCGATCATCGCAAGCCCGTAGGCAACGGCTGCGTCGATGCCGATGGCCGCGCCGAGCGACATCGAATGGCTCATATAGCCGACCAGAACCGGAAAGCCTGCGGATGCAATGCGCCCGAAGTTGTAGCAGAAGCCGACGCCGGTTCCACGCATGTCGGCGGGATACAGTTCGTTGAAGAGCGGGCCAAGGCTCGCCGGAATGCCGGCGGCGAAGAGTCCGAGCGGGAAGCCGAGCACGAGCATCTGCATGTTCGTCAACGGCAGCATGACGTATGCGAGCACGGTGACGATGCAGCAGAAAGCGAACAACGCGATGTTACGACGCCGGCCGATCCGATCGAGCAGATACGCGCTCAGCATGCAGCCACACCAGAACGCGACGATCACGACGGCAAGGTAACCACCGGTATTCAATACCGACAGATGCCGTTCCTTCGCGAGAAACGTGGGCAGCCACGTCATGATCGCGTAGTAGCCGCCGTGAGCGCCGGTGCCGAGCACCGCACCGATGATCGTGGTTCGCAGCACGCGAGGCTGAAACACTTGCAGGATCTGACTGAACGCTGAGACCTTGGGACCGACGCTCGCGCCGACGGGCTCGATGCGCACCGGCTCTTTCAGATTGCGCCGCACGAACAGCACAAGGCCGGCGGGCAGCAGGCCGACTGCGAACATCACGCGCCAGGCGGTGTCGGCGGGCAGCCATGAGAATACGGCTGCGTAGACCAGCACCGCGGCACCCCAACCCACGGCCCACGCGCTTTGCACCGCCCCCATTGCCTTGCCGCGATGTTCGGTGCGGATCGTTTCCGCCATCAGGACAGCACCGGCAGCCCATTCGCCGCCGAATCCAAAGCCTTGCAGCGCTTTAAGCACCAACAGTTGCGGGAAATTCTGCGCGAATGCGCACAGGAAGGTGAAGCCGGCGAACCAGAGAATCGTCATCTGCAAGGTGCGCACGCGGCCGAAGCGGTCCGACAGCGCGCCAGCAATCCAGCCGCCTAGCGCCGACGAGACCAGGGTGACACCGCTGATCGCGCCCGCCTGCGTGTGGTCGATGCCATACGCCGCGATGATCGCCGGAATGGCGAGCGTGAACATCTGCACGTCGAGCGCGTCCAGACCCCATCCCGCGAAACAACCCCAGAAGGTATTGCGCTCGACAGGCGTACCTTCCCTGTACCACTTGAACATAGCCATCTCCGTCCGTTCGTCCTGATGTTTCTCGATTCATATATATGACTGTATGAATCTTGCGCGCAATCGGGCGCCCGGTCATTGGGTAATAACCCTTGCTCGCTTTCGATCGATCCAATGCGGTACAGTAGTTACTCCTCTGCATAACTGTATGAATCCATGAATACGGCGTCTTTCGTGTCCAGGCCGGACGACCGGCTGCCCCGTTATCAGCAATTGCGCGATGATCTGGTGAGCCGCATTGCCGCCGGCGAATGGGCGCCCGAAGAGGCCATCGCCACCGAGGCCGAACTAGGCCAGTTCTACAACGTTTCGACCGGCACCGTGCGCAAGGCGATCGACCTGCTGGTCAGCGACGGCGTGCTCACCCGCACTCAAGGCAAAGGCACGTTCGTGCGGCGACCGCGCTTCGACTCGTCGCTGTTCCGCTTTTTTCGCTTTGTCTCGCGCGACGGCCAGCCGGTGCTCCCCACCGCGCGCGTCCTGAAACGCGAGGTGGTGAAGCCCGATGAAGAGATTCGCAACGCACTGCGGATGAAGGCGTCGGAGAAGGCCATTCATCTGTCGCGTGTACGAATGATCGAAGGGCGGGCGGTGCTGTCGGAGGAAATATGGCTGCCGCGCGCGCGTTTCGAAGCGCTTGCCACGTTGCCGCTCGACAAGTTCGAAGACCTGCTGTACCCGCTCTACGAACGGCTCTGCAAACAGATGGTGGCCTCGGCGACTGAAATTCTCCGCGTAGAACAGGCTACCACCGAAACGGCGTCACTGCTTGGCATCAAAACCGGCAGCCCGGTGATTCTCGTTCACCGCGTCGCCTCCGACTTCGCCGGCACGCCATTTGAATGGCGTAGCACTCGCGGTGCGGCCGATACATTCCAGTACCAGGTCGAAATCCGCTAGACCTGCGTTAGCTCGCCTTCTTCAGACGAACACCGTTCCGACTCAGGGTGGCTCTGCCCGTCATGCGGGTATCACCCCATGGCGCTCGTCCACGATTCATACAATCATATATATGACTGTATCAATTTTTGTCGCCAAGCTGTCGGGCAAGCGGAGAAACCATGTCAACACAATTTGCATTCGAGCAGCAGGTCATGAAAAAAATGGCGTGGCGGTTAATGCCGCTGCTCATCGTCATGTTCCTGATTTCGTTCATCGACCGCCAGAACGTCGGCTTCGCCAAGCTGGAGATGGTGCACGCCCTCGGCATGACCGAAGCGTCGTACGGATTGGGCGCGTCGCTGTTTTTCATCGGCTATCTGCTGTTCGAGGTGCCGAGCACGCTCGCGCTGCATCGTTTCGGCGCGCGTGCGTGGCTCGCCCGGATCATGATGACGTGGGGCATCGTGACGGTTCTGATGGCGTTTGCCCGTTCGCTGCCGGTGTTCTATTCGTTCCGCTTTGCATTGGGCGTCGCTGAAGCCGGGTTCTATCCGGGCGTGATCTATTACCTCACGCAGTGGTTTCCGCAGAGCTATCGCACGAAGGTGTTGGGCTTCTTCACACTCGGCAGTTCGCTCGCCAACATGCTCGGCTCGCTGATCGGCGGCCTGTTGCTCACGCTGGGCGGCACATGGGGATTTGCCGGCTGGCAGTGGGTGTTTATCGCGACCGGTCTGCCGGCCGTGGTGATCGCATTCGTGGCGCTGAAGTATCTGCCGAATTCGGTAAGCGAAGCACCGTTCCTCTCGCAACAGGAAAAGGACGTGGTGCTCGCCGCGCTCAAACGCGAGGCATCGGGCGATGCCAAGGCGACGCATCCGTGGGCCGCGCTGCTCGACCCCAAGGTGCTGATGTTCGCGCTGACCTATATGCTGATGTCGACGTCGCTCTATGGCGTGACCTACTGGATGCCGACGCTGTTGAAGAGCGACGGCGTGTCGTCGTCCCTCAATGGCGTGCTCAACATGATTCCGTGGGCGCTCGCCACGCTGCTTCTGTTGTGGCTTCCCGGCAAGCTCAAGCGTGAGCGGGTGGTCTTGAGGGCGATGAGCATCGTTGCAGGCGTTGGCGTGGTGGGCTTCGCGTCCAGCCTCGTGCTGCCCACCGCAACGCTGCGCTTTGCGGCGCTATGCCTGGGTGGGGCATGCATTCCGCTACTGTATCCGTGCTTCTGGTCGCTGCCGCCGCGCTTTTTCTCGGGCGCACGCGCCGCGGCGAGCGTTGCGGCGATCAATGCAATCGGCAATCTCGGCGGCTTCGCGGGACAGAATCTGATGCCTTATGTCGGCAAAGCGGCGCATAGCCAGATTGCACCGATGCTGGTACCTACTGCATGTCTTCTGACGTTGGGAGTTGGCACGGGCATCGCGGCTTTGGTCAGCGCCCGCCGTCGCACGACACTCGAAGCAGCAACGGCACGTTAGCGTTACCAGACGCGGTGTGACGCGGCCGTGTATATGCAGGCCGCTAGCACGCGTTGTTAAGCCGGCCTCAAGGACGAAGCAGGTCGAAGCTCGCCAGCACGAGCACTCCGGTCACCGCGATCAGCGCCACCGAATGCTGGCCGAAGTAGAGAAGCGCCGCAGCCGACCACGACGCGAGCGTAAACACAGCAAGCTTTTTCATCGGAACCCCAGGGACGCGGCGAGCAAGCCGCTCACCACGCCGCAGACCACCACGGCCAATGCGACGACGCTCAGAACGCGCTTCGGGAACGAGCGCCCGAGCATCGCCATAGACGGGACGCTGACAAGCGGCAGCGTCATGAGCAGCGCGCCGGCAGGGCCGGCTGCCATGCCGAAAGACAGCATCGCCTGAATGATCGGCACTTCGCCCGCCGTCGGAATCACGAACAGCGTGCCGGCGATGGACAGCGCGACGATCCACAGCACGCTGTTGTCGATATCCGGACCGATGTGCGGAAAGAGCCACGCGCGCGCCGCGCCGAGAATCAGCACCAGCACGATGTATTCGGGCACGAGACGCAGCGTCATCGTGCCGAGTATCTTGACCCAGCGCGTGAATGCGGTACCCGGTTTATCCGTCGCGACCAGTTCCGCGATGGCTTCGCGCGACGCCTCGGCTTCCTTCGGCGTCACCATGCGGTTCACGAGATAGCCGAGGCCGAGCACCATCACGAGGCCGAGAGCGAGCCGCAAGCCCATCCACTGCCAGCCGAGCACGAAACCCATGAAGATCAGCGTGGCGGGATTGAGTGCCGTATTGCCGAGCCAGAATGCGATTGCCGCGCCGGGCGCCGCCTGCCGCGCGCGCAGCCCCGCCACCACCGGCGCTGCGCAACAGGTGCACATCATGCCGGGCAACGACATCAGGCCGCCTTTCACGACGCTGCTGAAGTCGCTGCGACCGAGCGCGCGTGCGACCCATTGCGGCGGAATCAGCGCCTGCACCGCGGAGCCGAGCAACAGACCCAGCACCATTGCCTGCCAGATGGCCTTGCCGTAGGCCAGCGCGTAGTCGATTGCGGACTGCCACGACGCCGCTGGCGCACTCGCCGACGTGCCCATCAGGATCGACTTGCCGATCGAATGCTGGCTCGCGGCGACGAACGCGCGGTTGTAATACGGAAACCACTTCACATAGAAGAGTCCGACGACGGCGATCGCGAGGAATACGATCCAGCCAAGCGCGACGCGGGGCTGCCGAAGGGTTGATTGCATGTTGTTCTTAACGTTGAGGTTGGGTCAGACGAGCGCGACTGAACGCTTATCGAGTTGCGCGAGGAGCGCTTTAGCCTGATCGACGACGTCTGCGTCGTTCGGCCGGAACTGGATTTGCAGCGCCTGCGGCAGTTGCGTGAAATGCTGATGGCTGCTGCGCGCGTACGCGGGATCGTAGTGCAGTTCGATCAACTCGTTTGCGAGTTCGGCGCGCCGGTTTTCGTCGACGAGTTTTTGCCACCCGGCGACGCGCTCGCGACTATGCAAGCCGATCAAACGTTCCAGTTGCGCCTTCAGCGACTCGGGATCGTCGAACAGTTGCGCGTAGTCGTGAAGCAGAAACGCCGAGCGGTCTTCGCGGCTCGCGGCCACTTCCACACAATCGCCGCGATGAAACGTGTCGAGCAGCGCAAGCGGCAGCGTGATTGCGCCGATGCGACGGCTCTCCGCTTCCACGAACACCGGGCGCGCGGGATCGAAGCTGCGCAGCGCGCTCACGAGCAACGTGTCAAAGCCCTTTTGCGACGGCTGCGCGACGCCCGCCCACGCGCCGAGCAGCGAGCCGCGATGCGCGGCGAGCGCTTCGAGGTCCAGCGTCTGCGCACCTGCTTCGTGGAGCGCGGCGAGGAGCCGCGTCTTGCCGCTGCCGGTCGGACCGACCAGTGCGACGTAACGGAAGTGGGTCGGCAGAGTGGTGAGCGCCTCGACGGTTGCGCGCCGATAGGTCTTGTAGCCGCCGTCGAGCTGACGCGCAGGCCAGCCGATCATATTGAAGAGCGACGTGACGGAGCCCGAGCGTTTGCCGCCGCGCCAGCAATAAATCAGCGGCCGCCAGTTGCGCGGCCGGTCGGCGAACGTCGTTTCCAGATGAAGCGCGATGTTGCGGGCCACCAGCGCCGCGCCCACCTTCGTGGCTTCGAACGGCGACACCTGCTTGTACATTGTGCCGACCAGCACCCGTTCCTCGTTGCTCAGCACCGGCGCATTCATCGCGCCCGGAATATGGTCCTCGGCAAACTCGAGAGGCGTGCGTACGTCGATGATTTCATCGAAATCACCGGCTTGATCGAGGCTGACGAGTAGGTTTTTCAAGGGCGTACAGAGGAAAAGCGGACAAAGCGGTGCTGGATAGACCGAAATTATCGCATGCGGCGCGAGTGGCGGCTGGGCGCGGCTTTCTGCAACCTTTCACGGTGCCTTGCCAGCCGCCGGCTTTTTTCAGATCACTTCGACGCGCCCTTCGCCTGCAACCATTTCGCCGATTACGCGAGCGTCGCCGAAACCGTCGGCGTGAAAGAGGGCTAGCACGTCGTCCACAGACTCGGGCGAACATGAAACCAGCAGGCCGCCCGAGGTTTGCGGGTCCGTGAGCAAGGTGCGCGCGCTCGACTGCAATGTCGCGGGCAGCGAAATATCTTTACCGTAAGCATCCCAATTGCGCCCGGAGGCACCGGTGAAAACGCCGGCTTCAACAAATTCGACGACGCCCGGCAGCCACGGCAGGTCGGCGTAACGTACGCGCGCGGTGAGCTTCGAGCCGCGCGCCAGTTCCAGCGTATGGCCGAGCAGGCCGAAGCCCGTGATGTCGGTGAGCGCATGCACGCCGTCGAGCCCGGCGAGTTCCGCGCCCGGCCGGTTTAGCTTGGTCGTCGCGCCGATCATCGCGGCGTAGCCGTTCGCGTCGAGCCGGTCTTTCTTCAGCGCGGCCGAAAGCACGCCGACGCCGAGCGGTTTGCCGAGAATCAGCACGTCGCCGGCCTGCGCGCCTGCGTTGCGCTTCACGCGCCGCGGATCGACCACGCCGATCGCGACGAGGCCGTAGATCGGCTCGACCGAGTCGATCGAATGACCGCCCGCGAGCGGAATGCCGGCGTCGGCGCACACCGACTCGCCGCCTTTGAGCACCGCCGCAATCACGTCGTGCGGCAACACGTTGATCGGCATTCCGACGATGGCGAGCGCCATCAGCGGTTTGCCGCCCATTGCATAGACGTCGGAGAGGGCGTTGGTCGCGGCAATGCGGCCGAAGTCGAACGGATCGTCGACGATCGGCATAAAGAAGTCTGTGGTCGCGACGATCGCCTGCTCGTCGTTCAGCTTGTACACGGCGGCGTCGTCGGCGGTGTCGTTGCCGACGAGCAGGTCCGGGAAGAACGGCAGCGGCGCGCTGCGTTTGAGCAGGTCGGCGAGCAGGCCGGGGGCGATCTTGCAGCCGCACCCGCCGCCGTGCGACAGGCTGGTGAGGCGGGGCGAGGAGCTTGCTTGGGCTTGAGGGTCGATCATTGTGGCGCGAATATGTGGCTTCGAATGATCGCATTATGAGGGTTGTGGACGCCGTGCGCTTCGGAGTGCCCAGGAGCCGGACCGCGAGGCGGGCCGTGCCGCATCTCGCCGTATCGCAGTATCGGCAGGATTGAACGCGGGATTCAACGCAGGATGTCGGTTGCTTTGTGATTCTCGTCCACGCCTTCCACGAGAATTACCGGTCCGCGAGCATGCCGCATACGCAACGGCAGGATGCGCCGATAGGCGTCCGACGCGTACCAGGCGCGCGCCGTCGCAAGGTCGGGAAATGCAATCGCGATCAGGTCGCCGTGCCACTCGCCTTCCACGATGTGGGGCTGTGCGCCGTGTACGATGAACCGGCCGCCGAACGGCGCAAGGGTTGCGTCGATACGCTCGAGGTACTCGACAATCTCGGCGCACATTTGAACCTCGTGCAAATGGGCAATCGCATACGCAGTCATGGTCACTCCTTCATGCATGAAGAAATCGGAACTTGCATGCTGCGTATGATTGCCCTCGTCCGGAGGTGCGTCGATTACCTCGCAGGTAATGGAATCCGCAATGCGCGGACCTAACCGAGCCAGCCCTTGATCGACTCGATCATCGCGGACGTCGAAATACCATAGCGGTCGTGCAGCGTCGGCAGTGCGCCGGCAGCGAGGAATGCGTCGGGAAGCGCGACCTGCCTGAACGGGCACGACACTCCGGCGCGCATCAGTTCGGCCGCAATGGCTTCGCCTAGACCGCCGATCGTCGTATGGTTCTCCGCCACCACGACGAGCCTGCCGGAACGCTTCGCTTCGCGCACGATCGTCTGCGTGTCGAGCGGCTTGATGGTCGGCACGTGCAGCACGCCCACGCCAACGTTGTCGCGCTCCAGCGCTTTCGCGACTTCGAGCGCACGCATGGTCATGATGCCCGACGAGATGACGAGTACCTCCGCGCCGTCGCGCAGCATCTTTGCCTTGCCGAGTTCGAACGTGTAGTCGTATTCGTCCAGCACCGCAGGCACGTTGCCGCGCAAAAGACGTGCATACACTGGGCCGTTGTGTGCGGCAATGGCGGGCACCATCTGTTCGATGTCGAGCGCATCGCACGGATCGATAACGGTCATGTTCGGCATGGCGCGCATCAACGCGAGGTCTTCAGCGGCCTGGTGGCTTGGACCGTAACCCGTGGTGAGCCCGGGCAACGCGCAGACTATCTTCACATCGAGGTTGTCTTCGGCAATGGCCTGATGCATGAAGTCATACGCACGACGCGTCGCGAACACCGCGTAGGTGGTGACGAACGGTTGTGCGCCTTCGTGCGCGAGGCCCGCCGCTGCGCCCATCAGCAATTGCTCGGCCATGCCCATCTGGTAATAGCGCTCGGGGAATTCCTTCGCGAAGATATGCAGGTCCGTGTATTTGCCGAGATCGGCCGTCATGCCGACAACATTGGTCTTCTGTCGAGCCAATTCGACGAGCGCGTGACCGAAAGGCGCCGAGCGCGTGAGCTGGCCTTCGCCCGCAATGGACGCGATCATCGCCGAGGTCTTCAGGCGCGGTTTGCTCATGGTTGCGTTACTCATGCTTGTCTCCCTGCTTCCAGTGCTTCGAGCGCCAATTGCCATTCGTGCGCATCGACGCGGATAAAGTGGTTCTTCTCGCGCGCTTCGAGGAACGGTACGCCGCAACCCATGCGTGTATCGGCGACGATCATGCGCGGCTCTTGGCCGGGATGCTTGCGGGCCGCGTCGAACGCGGCGGCCACGGCGCCGATATCGTTGCCGTCCACACGTTGCGTGAACCACCCGAATGCTTCGAGCTTGTCGACTAGCGGTTCGAACGCCATGATCTGCGTCGACGGTCCGTCAGCCTGCTGGTTATTCACGTCTACAACGGCGATCAGGTTGTCGAGCTTCCAGTGGCTCGCGGACATGATGCCTTCCCAGATCGCGCCTTCGTCGAGTTCGCCGTCCGAGAACAGCGTGTACACGAACGACTTCGAGCCCTTGCGCTTGAGTCCGAGACACCGGCCGACCGCAATCGTCAGCCCGTGTCCGAGCGAGCCGCCGGACATTTCCATGCCGGGCGTGTAGCTCGCCATGCCGGACATGGGCAGACGGCTGTCGTCGCTGCCGTAGGTCTCCAGTTCTTCGGCGGGCAGAATGCCTGCTTCGAGCAGTGCCGCGTACAGCGCGATCGCATAGTGTCCGTTGGAGAGCAGGAAGCGGTCGCGCTCTTCCCACTCGGGATCTTCCGGGCGGTAGCGCATTGCGCCGAAGTACGCGACCGCCAGCACATCGGCGATGTCGAGCGCTTGCCCGATATAACCCTGGCCCTGCACTTCGCCCATTAACAGCGCGTTTCTGCGGATGCGGTAAGCGTGCTCGGCAAGCGATGCCGTCGACGCATTGGATGGACTGTTCATGTCGTCTCCTGAGATCAGTCGGAATAGTTGGAAAAGATTGGGAAAGGTCAGCGGTTCACGGATTTCGCGGGCACCAGAAAGACCAGGCATGCGCCGAGCGTCACTGCAACCGAGATGAAGATCAGTCCCGCTGTTGAACGGCCTGTCATGTCGTTGAGCCAGCCCACTATTGCGGGCGAGAAGAAGCCCGCAAGATTGGCGAAGCAGTTCACAGCCGCGATGCCGGCTGCGGCCGACATGCCGCCGAGCAGCGCCGTCGGCAGCGACCAGAACTGCGACGACGACGCGAGGATGCCCGCAGCCGCAACGCTCAAACACACGATCGACGCCGGCACGCTGCCGAGCGTAGGCAGGACCGCAAAGCCCGCTGCCGCGATCAGCATCGGAATGGCCAGGTGAAGTCTGCGTTCGCGTCGGCGGTCCGCGCTCATGCCGACTAGCGGCAACGCGACGATCGCGCAGAGATAAGGAATCGCGGTGAACACGCCCACCCACAGCGGGTCGGCGACACCTGATTTACGGATGATCGTCGGCAGCCAGAAAGTCAGCCCGTACTGGCCGAGCACGACGCAGAAATAGATCGCTGCCATCAGCCACAAGCGGCGGTCGCCGATGAACGAGCGAATCGAAATATGGGCAGTGGTGTGCGCGTTATCGCCGGCGACATTGCGTGCCAGCAGATTCTTCTCCGACTCGGTGAGCCATTTCGCTTTGGCGATGCCGTCGTCGAGATACAGAAGAATCGCGATGCCAAGCACGAGCGACGGCAGAGCTTCGAGCATGAACAGCCACTTCCAGCCGGACATATTCATCGCACCGTGCAGCGAATGCATGATCCAGCCCGACAGCGGACCGCCGACTATGCCCGCGAGCGGAATCGCCATGAAAAAGAGCGACAACGCCTTGGCGCGGCGAGCAGCGGGAAACCAGTACGTCAGATAAAGAATCACGCCCGGCGCAAAGCCCGCTTCTGCAACGCCGAGCAGAAAGCGCAATACATAGAACGCGGTGGGCGACTTCACGAAGACGAACGACGCGGAAATCACCGCCCATGTCAGCATGATTCGCGCGAGCCACTTGCGCGCGCCGACACGATGAAGCACGAGATTGCTCGGCACCTCGAACAGAAAGTAACCGAGAAAGAAGATGCCGGCGCCCATGCCGTAGACCGTCTCGCTAAAGCGAAGATCGTTGAGCATCTGCAGCTTGGCAAAGCCGACGTTGACGCGATCCAGATACGCGCCGAGATAGCACAGCATCAGAAATGGAATCAGCCTGCGGCTTACTTTGGCGTAGGTGCGCGACTCGAAACTCGTCGCGTCTGAGTGTGCCAACACATCGCCGTCGATGGGCGAAGCCGTGTATTTCGATTTCATGTTTGTCTCCTTCCATGGGCCCCGGGTTCGCCCGGGTGCCAGGAACACAGCGCCGCCTCGCAGGCGGGCGCGGTCGTCAATGAATGAGCATGCCGCCGTTCACGTCGAGCGTGACGCCCGTCAGATACGTCGAGAGATCGCTCACGAGAAAGAGGCACGCGTTCGCGACATCTGCGGCATCGCCGAGCCGGCCGAGCGGAATGCCTTTGATGATGTCCACGCGCATCTCCGCAGTCAGCTTGTCGCCGGTGATGTCGGTCTGGATCAGGCCCGGCGTGATCGAGTTGATGCGGATGCTGTCGGGACCGAATTCGCGGGCCATCGCTCGCGCGAGACCGAGCACACCGGCTTTCGCCGCGCTGTAATGCGGGCCGCCGAAAATGCCGCCGCCGCGTTGCGCCGACACAGACGACATGCACACGATGCTGCCGTGCTTCTGCTCCCTCATCGCCGGCAATACGGCTTGCGACATGTAGAGCGTGCCGCGCAGATTCACGTCGACGATTGCGTCGAAGCCCTCGGCGCTAATGTCCAGCGTGCGCACTGGCTGCGTGATGCCGGCGTTGTTGATGAGGCCGTCTATGCGGCCATAACGTTCCAGCGTGGCGGTTGCGGCTTGCACGCATGCGGCTTTGTCGGTGACGTCGCAAGCGAGGCCGAGGTGTGCCGCGCCGAGATCGGCGGCGGCGGCTTTCGCGTCTTCTTCGCGCAGATCCAGAATCACGACGCGCGCGCCCTGGGCAGCCAGTGCCTTCGCAGTCGCCTTGCCGATTCCACGCGGGGAGGCCGCGCCCGTGACGATAACCACCTTGTTCTCGAGCAGCATCACTTGTCTCCTGAATGTTGATGTGATGGAGCAAGTGTCCGGCACGCTGCGCGTCGCATCAACGCAGTACGGCTCAACTATGCTTGAGAAATTTTCAGGTGTTCGTGAGCGCGGACGCGACGCCTGCTGCGCCGCGGTTTGCGGCCTGCGGAGCAATCCGCCGAATGAGGAGGGTGCTGGAATACCCTGGTGCCGATCTGCCGGTGTTTCTAAGCCGCACGTTCCCTATGGCCGATTTCCCGGTCGATCCACGCGATGAATCGCGCAACCCGTGGCAATTCCGCATTCTGCGGCGGACACACCAGATGATGCGCGCCGACCTCGACCGCATGCGAGTGATCGAACACCGGCACGAGCGCGCCTTCCTTGATCCGCACCGACGCGAGCATCAGACTTTCGAGCGCGATGCCGAGCCCGAGCGCCGCCGTTTCGAGCGACATGTACGAGCGGTCGAAAGAGAAGTCGAATGTCTTGTGCGCGGCGGAGACACCGGTGCGCCCAAACCATTGCTTCCACTGAACAAGCGGCGTCTCCGAGTAGATCAGCCGATGGGCGAGCAGATCTTCCGGCGTCTTCACCGGATGGCTCTGCAAATATGCCGGCGACGCAAGCGGCGCGATGAACTCGTTGCGCAGCGTCCGCACTTCGAGATCGCGCCAGTTCGCATAACCGTGACGTATGTCGATGTCGTAATAGCCGCTCGTGAACGACACATCTTCGTACGAGCATGCGAGGTTTAGTTGAATGTCCCCGTTCGCTTCCTGAAACGATGCGAGCCGCGGCAGCAGCCACATCAGCCCGAAGCTTGGGCTCGAATGCACGCGCAGAATGTCGACCTCGGTGCGGCTCGACGCGCGCTCGGTCGCGCGGCTCAGGTCCGCAAGAGAACCGGTGACGTCCGACAGATAGCGCTCGCCTGTCGGCGTAAGCACGAGGCCCCGGCCCGAGCGGTAGAACAGCGCCTGGCCGACGATCGACTCCAGATTGCTGATCTGATGACTCACCGCAGATGCAGTCAGCCCAAGCTCTTCCGACGCACGATTGACGCTCCCAGTTCGGGCCACGCTCTCGAAAGCGATGATGGCTTTGACGGGCGGTATGCGCATGGTGAAGTCTTCTGAGTGCGGTTGTGAAATGTTCCCGATGCTGGCCATACGAAGGCAAGCACAGTAGTGCGGTAAACCATGAACCCGTCTGGCGCAACGCAGCAAGCGCGCAGACGCAGCCCCGATTATCCGTCAATCGTCCGTGACTGCTTTGCCGGTACGTGCTTTGCTGGATCGATGCAGGCGACGAAGCGGACCCGCGATCGCTGGCGGCAACGGCATGGAGGCGTGGCATGGGATGTGGCGCGAAAGGTGTCATGACGCTCGGGAAGGAAACAGATATTGCCGGCGAGGAAATGCTCAATATGCAGCATCTGGAAGCGAGCGCGGACGGCGAGTTCGTTTTGCTGGTCGAAACGGAGCGCTCCGAATGGGGCGTTCAGCAGCAGACCAGTTACCGGATGCCCGCAAAGCGTCTGATCGAGTTGATCAGAACAGCAGGCGAGCGCGTGGACGGCTAGCGTTTGCCGCGTACTCCTTTCCATGCAGCAGCATGGGCAGGCGGCTCAGTTGAGCGTAGGCGCGGGGGTGCGCCGGCCGCGGCGCGCGAGCGTGTCGCGATAGATGCCCGGCACTTTGGCAAGTTGCGCAGGCGTGCCTTCCTGAACGACGCGGCCGCGATTCATCACGATGATCCTGTCGAACGACTGCAACGTCGACAGCCGGTGCGCAATCGCAATCACCGTCCGATTCTGCATGAGGCGTTCGAGCGCCGCTTGAATGACGATTTCCGAAGCGGTGTCGAGCGCGGAAGTTGCCTCGTCGAGCAGAAGTATCGGCGAGTCCTTCAGGATCGCGCGGGCAATCGCTATGCGCTGGCGCTGTCCGCCGGAGAGCTTTGCGCCGCGGTCGCCTGCTATCGTGTTCAAGCCGTCCGGCAATGCCCCGATGAAATCCATGCAGCTGGCGTCTTCGCATGCGCGTTTCACGTCCGCTTCGCTTGCATCGGGACAGCCATAGCGAATGTTGTCGAGCAACGAGCGATGAAGTAGCGTGACGTCTTGCGGCACGACCGAGATCGCCGCTTGCAGGCTTTCCAGCGTCACTTGCGAAATGTCCTGGCCGGAAATGCGTACGCATCCGGCGGCCGGCTCGTAGAAGTGCTGAAGCAGCGCGAGCACGGTCGATTTTCCCGCGCCGGACGGCCCGACCAGTCCCACGCGTTCCCCTGCCTGAATGTGCAGCGTCAACTCGTTCAATACCGGCCTGCGGCCCGGATAAGCGAACGAGACATTGTCGAAATCGACCGTTGCCTCACGCACCGCCAACGGTATTGCTTTGGGCGCTTCGGGCATCGAATAGGGCGTCAGCAAGGTTTGCGATGCTTCCGCGAGACGCGCCACGTGCTGCGTCAAATCGACGAACGCGACCGCGACGTCGCGCGAACCATGCAGAATCGAAAAGCCCAGGGAGCCGACGAGAACCACGTCGCCGGTGCTCGCCCTGCCTTGCGTCCAGAGCCAGACGGTCCAGCCGAGCACGCCCGCCGACAGCACCACGGTGGCAAGCGCATGCAGGATGCGCAGCTTCTCCAGATATAGCAGACTGCGCTTGCGCGTAACCGCCTCGGCTTCGAGATGGCCGTCGAAGCGCCGTAGCTCCGCGTGCACCGCGCCGAACGCGCGCACGAGCCCCATGTTGCCGATCACGTCGACCAGTTCGCCGTCTACCGAAGCGGCCTGGCTCGCGAACGCCTCGTGCCGCGACGTGCCCTTGCGGGCGAGCCAGAACAGACACCCGGTGAGGGCCGCAGAAATGGCGACGAGCGCGGCGCTCATCGGAAGGCTCACGGTCGCCACCATCACGATCGCGCCGATCACGGTCAGCGTCGGCGGCAACGCGGTCCATGCAACCGTATTTTCGATCACGTACACCGCGTTCGCCGTGGCCGACACGCGGCTCGACAAAACGCCTGGCTGTTTGTCCGCGAAAAACGATGGCGCATGTCCCGTCAGATACTCGAACATGTCCTGGCGGATGTCACCCGTGACGCGCACGAATGCGCGCGCCGCGACCCAGCCGGCGACGCGCCACATCAGGTTGTCCGCGAGAATGAGGACGACGAGCACGCCAAACGCGTACACGACCGTCTGGGGATGCGCGCGTCCGCGCGGCAGCGCGTCGATCAGATTGCGGATGCCGTATTGCGACGCGAGCGCGAACCCAACCGCGGCCACGACGCTGACGAGCATGATGACGTGCGCCACTTTGTGGCGCGCCACGTAGCGCCAGATTAGACGAACCGGCCGACCCGCGTAGCGGGATAAGACGCGCGAGCGCCGCCGTCCGCGCACGCGGCTAGCGCGACTCCGATCGCTCCGATCGACGAGTTCCATGGTGCACTTCCGAACTGGTGCGCCGGCAGGCGACGGCGGGTCCCTTCCGGGGAGGAAGGCGCGCCATGGGTCCGGCGAACACGCTATGCAAGCCTCATGCCTTGCGCAGCCGCGCCGGATTACCGCAGTTTACGTTGGCTTGTTGCTTGCGCTGCGGGCGTCGAACTGTATGACGTGTTCTGCCAATGAGCCGTTCCTTCGCTCGATGTAGACGGTGCCGCGATACGACACCTGCCAGCCGTCGCGCGCCGCAACGAGCGGCATATTTCCGCCGGCGCGGCTTTCTATGCCGCCCAAGCCCGTTGCGGGCGCGGGAACGTTGTTTTCGAGCGTCGCGTTCGACGAGATCACATTGTCGTGCCACGGCGACAGTCCCCGCTTTGCTTCAAGACCTTTGCCGTCGGTGTCAACAGTGTTATCGGTCGACGCCGTGTTGGCCGCATCCACCGAGACAGTGCGGCTGCTCGCTCGCTGCACCGGGTCAGGCGAATCGACGGTCACCGCGTCGAGATCGATGGGCGGCAGGTTTTGCGCGTTGTCCTTGCGTCCGGTCGGCTCGGCCGCGCCGGCGTTGCTCTTGCTGCCGAACTCTTTCGCTTGCGTCCGAGCGTCTGGAGAAGCCGTTCCGGTTGCGGGGGTATGCACCGGACTCTTTGCGGCCATTTCGTTCTGCTGTTTCTGAGTGGGATTGTCTTCCGCGTTTTGCATATCGCTACTCCTGCCGTTGGGGGCTCCCGGTCGGGGTCGCGCAATGCCTGCCGCTCTTTCCGTTCCGCGAAGTCCACTGCAACCCTCGCGTAAAGGCGTCGCGTGAAAGGGTTACGTGAAGCGTTGAAAAAAATAACCGGCGTCCGTCTCGCGGACGACGTATGTCCCCGCGAAGGCGGGCGCCTGGCTATACAGTCGCAGCGAACGTTCCCGGCAGGTGGATTCGCGGCGAGCGAGGCTTGGCGCAGTTCGTTAGTTGGCGAGACTCGGCGCTGTGACGGCGCCGTAATACGTCGCGGCGCCGGAGCCTCCGCTAGCCGACGGCGCCTTGTAGCCCGCGATGAAATGGCCGTAAATGTACGGGTTGCTGCCGTTCACCGAACCGTCGATATGAAAAGGCGCGAACGCGACGACCGGCACGGGGCTGCCCGTATCGAGCGAGTTGACGACCGGCAGCAGGACATCGGCGGGCGCGGGCACCGAGTTGTAAATCGTATTCTTCACGCCGGATTGAATCCATGTGGTATCGCTCGGGTGCTTCTGGATGTTCTCATCTGGCAGCTACCTGGCATCCTGTGAATCGCGATGTGATGATCCCGATATGAGGACCGATCGGCGGCTTGAGCGAGCGAGCCACCAGACCACGATGCAGCCGCCATGCGCGCTGCGCAGGACGCAAGCGTCACTATTGCGTCACATACCTCACGCACTATTACCGGCGGCCCTTCCTCGGCCAATGGCTGTGCGCCGGCCATCGCTCCCGCGTTTCGAACATTCATGCCGGCAAGTACCTGGATGAAGTCCGGCGCCCGACACGTCCACAACAAGCGCTCCATACAAGGAAGACATCGTGTCTCGTTCAAGTCTGTTTGCTCTGACGGCGATCGTCTCGTCGCTGACGTTCGCGACGACGGCGCACGCCGCGGTCGATCTCATCGCGGTTGGTCGACTTGGCGGCCTTACCGGCGATCTGTCGAAGGAAACGGCGGCACCCCTGGAAAACGGCGTACCGGGAAATCTGCTCGGTGGCCTCGGTTCGGGCATCGCGTACGCGGGTTGCCATACGTTCGTCGCCGTGCCCGACCGCGGCCCGAATGCTGTGTCGTACAACGCGGCCCTCGACGATACGGCGTCGTACATCAACCGTTTCCAGACCTTGCGCTTGCGTCTGGAGCCCAGTGCCGGTGGCGCCGCGCTGCCGTATTCGCTGACGCCGAAGCTGGTCGCCACGACGTTGCTGCATACCTCGGACAAACTCGCCTATGGCACCGGCGCCGCCGCAGGTGTGCCCAACGGTGCGCCCGCGCTCAACGTCCGCAATCACACGCATTACTTCACAGGCCGCTCTGACAATTTCGATCCCGCCCGTCTCTCGACGAACGACCGCAACGGGCGCTTCGATCCCGAAAGCGTGCGCGTGAGCAACGACGGCGAAAGCGTATTCATCTCGGACGAGTACGGCCCTTATGTCTATCGCTTCGACCGGCGCAGCGGCCGACGTGTCGACACGTACAACCTTCCGGACAGCTTTGCGGTGTCCACGCTAAGCCCCATCGGCAACAACGAGATCGCACAGAACACAGCGGGCCGCGTTGCGAACAAGGGCATGGAAGGGCTTGCGATTTCGCCTGACGGCAAGACGCTTTTCGGCGCGATGCAAAGCCCGCTGATTCAGGATGGCGGCACCGACGGCGCATACACGCGTATCGTCAAGATCGACGTTCGGACGGGCAAGACCACGCAGTTTGCCTATCCCCTCACCAACATCGGCACGACGGCGAAGCCGAAGTACCCGACCATCAGCGACGTGGTCGCCGTGAACGATCACGAACTGCTGGTGGACGAGCGAGACGGCAAAGGACTGGGCGACAATTCGACGGCTGTTTTCAAGAAGGTTTTCCATATCGACCTGGCAGGCGCGCAGGACGTGAGCAGCGCGAGCGGCCAGGCCGGCATCGCACCGTATGCCGTGCAGAAAGCGCTGTTTCTCGATGTGGTCGCGCAGTTGACCCTGCATGGCTACAGCGCGAACGACATTCCGGCGAAGCTCGAGGGCCTGGCGTTTGGGCCCGACGTCGTGGTTGATGGCGTGAAAAAGCACACGCTTTTTATCGCTAACGACAACGACTTCGTCGGCACGGTCACCGACACGAACCATCCTGCTGGTATTGCTAATCCGAATGCGTTCTTTGTGTTTGCGTGGGACGCGAGCGAACTGCCTGCATACGTCGCGCAAAAACTCGTGGGCGTCGGCAAAGGGCGTGGTCGCGATGAACACTTCTGTGCATCGGAGCGCGACGACGATCATTGACGCATCCAGTCATTGAGTCACGGCGGCGCGGTTCGTTTGCGCCTGCCATTGCGTAGCGCGCGCCAACGAGGCGCGCCACGCGTCGACGCCAAAGCGCGCTGATAGATAACGTTATCGAAATCGATTCATTCCCATGCCTTCCGCGGCTCGGTACGCTGACGCATCAACCGACCGCGAGGGTTTATGGCTGTTTCTGCTTCCACATCTTTTTCAACGCGACGGCGCATGCTGAAACTGTTCGGCGCCGTTCCCGCGCTTGCCGCGACCGGCGTTCTACATTCGCAACATACGGTAGCCGCGGATCTTGCATCGACCACACTTGTACTCGGCGACCAGGCCGGTGGCACGCGCGCGCTCGTCGAGGCGGCCAAAGTGCTCGACGGTGCGCCATACGCTTTTCGCTGGGCCAATTTTCAGGGGGCAGCGCCGCTGTTCGAAGCGCAACGTGCAGGCGCCGTCGATCTCGCACCGGCAGGGGATTTGCCGGTACTCGCAGCGGCAGTGGGCGATCCGACCTTGAAGATCGTGGCAACCCGCGTGGGCTCGGGCGCGCAACTCGGCATCCTTGTCCCGCCGAACTCCGCGATACGCACGGTTGCCGACCTGAAAGGGCGCACCGTATTTGTGTCGTCGGCACGCGGCAGCATTTCGCAATTCCAGTTGTATGGCGCGCTCGCCGAAGCAGGTTTGTCGAAAGACGACGTGACGGTGCGCTTTATTTTGCCCGTCGATGCATTTGCGGCGTTCGCTTCTGGATCCATCGAAGTGTGGGCGACATTCGATCCCTACTACGGCATTGCCGTGCAACGCGGCGCCCGCATTCTGCGCGACGGCACTGGCATCAATAGCGGGCTAGGCTTTATCACTGCGTCTGGGTCGTCGCTTGCGGACGCAGGCAAACGCGCGGCCATCGCGGACGTGCTGTTGAGACTGCAACGTGCGGGCGACTGGGCGTTGGCAAACCCCGATGCGTATGCGCAAATCTATGCAACGTTGACGCGCTCTCCGCTCGATGCCGCGAAAACGATCACGCGGCGTGCGTCGCTCAAACAGCATTTCGTCAACGATACGGATATTGCCGCGCTTCAGAAAGTGGCCGACAGTGCGAACCACGACGCGATTTTGCCGCGCCGCGTCGATGTTCGCGCGATATCGGAGACGCAGATTACTCGATTGGCGAGCGGTTAGGGCGGTAGGGCGAGCGGTCGAAGTGGCCTTCGGCAATCCACTTCAAGGCCGTCGCCATTTTCGCATGTTGGCGGCGCGCGTTTGACGTCGGTACGCGCACGATAACCTACACTGTGGCTTCTGATCCGCGAAAAAGAGGAGCCCAATCAATGCGACTGACCGACTTCGACACGCTGACGTTCGATTGCTACGGCACGCTAATCGACTGGGAAACAGGCATCTTTGAAGGCTTGCGGCCGCTTCTCGAACGCGTCGAGCAAACGCTCACGCGCGACCAGGTGCTCGAAGCACACGCGCGACACGAGTCGTCGCAGCAAAAGTACACGCCTTACCGGCGCTATCAGGAGTTGTTGCCGATCGTCTATAAGCGCCTGGCGGAAGAGTGGCGCGTGCCTTACACGCTCGACGACTGCATGGCTTATGGCAGATCAATTCAGAACTGGCCGGCATTCGACGATTCAGCCGCTGCGTTGCAGTACCTGAAGCAGCACTACAAGCTGGTCATTCTTTCGAACGTGGACAATGAGAGCTTTAGCTATAGCAACGCAAAGCTGCATGTCGAATTCGACGCGATATTCACCGCTGAAGATATCGGTTCATACAAGCCGTCGCCGCGCAATTTCGAGTACATGCTGGAGAAGCTGGGCGAACGCGGCATCGCCAGGGAAAAGATTCTTCACACGGCAGAAAGTCTCTTTCACGATCACAAGCCGGCGAATGAATTCGGACTTGCCTCGTGCTGGATCTATCGCCGGCATGGCAAAGAGGGCTTTGGCGCGACAATGGACCCGGGCTCCCAGCCGAAGGTCGACTTTCGCTTTAACAGCATGGCCGAACTGGTGGAAGCCCATCGCAACGCTTTGGCTTAACGCGAGCCGATTATTTATTGGTCGAAGCCGCCCTGGCACAGGTATTTGATCGACAGATAATCGTCGAGTCCGTACTTCGAGCCTTCGCGGCCGTAGCCCGATTCTTTCACGCCTCCAAACGGCGCCGCTTCACTCGACACCGCGCCTTCATTGATACCGATTACGCCTGCTTCCAGTTGAGCGGCGACACGGTCTATACGCCGCACGTCCTGCGTATAGAAGTAAGCGGCGAGGCCGAACGGCGTATCGTTCGCGAGACGCAGCGCTTCGGCTTCGTCGCTGAAGCGGAACAGCGGCGCGACCGGTCCGAAGGTTTCTTCGCAGCACACCAGCATGCCGTCCTGCGCGTCGGTCAGCACAGTCGGCGCATAGTAGTTCGGGCCGAGTTCCGTGAGGCGCTTGCCTCCTGTCAACACTTTTGCCCCTTGTTTTAAGGCGTCTTCGACGTGACGCGCGATCTTGTCGATGGCGCGTTCGTTGATCATCGGGCCGATCTGCGCGCTCGGGTCCGTTGCGGGTGCAACCTTCAGGGCCGCCACGCGTTTCGCGAGAAGATCGGCGAAACGCTCATAGACACCGGCTTGCACATACACGCGATTCGGGCATACGCAGGTTTGCCCGCCATTGCGAAACTTCGCTGCGATCAGACCGGCGACGGCGGCGTCGAGATCGGCGTCGTCGAATACGATGAAGGGCGCATTGCCGCCCAATTCAAGCGACAGCTTCTTCAACGTGGCGGCGGACTCGCGCGCAAGATGCTTGCCGACCGGCGTCGAACCGGTGAACGTGATTTTGCGAACGCGAGCATCGGCGAGCCAATCGGCCACCGCTTCAATGCCCTGGTCGCGCGAAGCCGACAGCATGTTCAGCACACCGTCCGGCACGCCGGCTTCCTGTGCGAGGGCGGCGAGTGCCAGTGCTGTGAGCGGCGTGTCTTCGGCGGGCTTGGCGACGACCGTGCAGCCGGCCGCGAGGGCCGGCGCGATCTTGCGGGCGATCATCGCGAGCGGGAAGTTCCACGGCGTGATCGCGGCCACGATGCCTATGGCTTCCTTCACCGCGCTCATGCGCTTGCCGCGTTGCTGCTGCGGAATGATGTCGCCGTAGATGCGCGTCGCCTCGTCTGCGAACCACGCGACGTATGACGCGCCATACGCGACTTCGCCGCGGCTTTCCGCAAGAGGCTTGCCTTGTTCCGTCGACATCAGCCTGGCGAGATCTTCGGTGTTCGCGACGATCAGCGCATGCCAGCGGCGCAGAATCTCAGCACGTTCGCGCGGGAGCTTGCCGCGCCATGCGGGCAACGCGCGGGCCGCGGCGTCGGTGGCGGCGCGTGCGTCCGCGGTACTGCTGTTCGCCACTTCGACGATCGTCTCGCCGGTCGCGGGATTGGTGACGGGAAAGCGCGCGCCGTTCGCGGCGGCGATCCATTGGCCACCGATGAAATTGAGCGGGCGAATCAGCTCATTGCGCGTCAATGCGAGGGACATTGCGTTGCTCCTTGGGTTGCCCTTTTGACAGGATCAGGCGTACGGTTTCTGTGAGCGCGCAGCGGTGTGGAGAGAGCCGCGCGAATCTCGTTCCATAGGCCGATGCTACGCGCGTCCGACAGTCAATGAATCGCCTCAAAAAGCGGCCTACGGTGTGCAGACGGTTTTTTTCGGGCGCCTACAGCATATTCTGCTGATTGCATTGCAAAGTTAGCGCCTGCGGCATGGACCTGTCGACGCGCACACGACAAGTTGCGGTGGTGCGCGGTGCGCCGGCTCCGACTGGCGGCGGGAGCACCGGCGGCAGCAACGCATCGGTCGGCGCGTTGAGCATCGCCTATGACGACCTGCTCGATGACGGATCGCGCCTGTACGCGCGGGTGAGCCGGTCGCGGACGTCTACGACGACCCGACAGCCAACCCGGCAAAAGACGCATGCGGCAAGCGGCTCAAATCCTGCCGCATGCGCTTTCCCCAGTGGATGCCCTTCGGGCGCTTCCCCGGAGCAGGCCAGTATCGTTCACAACAGCGCCCGTGACGCATTCCCGACAGGAATATGCGGCGCGCATATGTTCCGCACCTATTTAATCCTTGTCCGATATTCGTGGGCCACTACTGCGTTAAAAATGACTGCGACCGGGGCCATTGATCCCGGTACGCGGGTCTTAAAGCGGGCTCTGTCCAGTCAGACAATCCATCTTCACGCAGCGGAAGAACATGCCGCTTCCGACTGTGGATCGCTTAATAAAACAGGAGTCACGGATGAAGGATGCAGCAACCGGTAGGGACATGGCCCGCCTTGGGGACTCGACGGACCACGGCGGCAGGATTGTAGAGGCGTCGCACGATCTGACACACAGGAATGTCCGCGTCGCGCTGGAAGGCCATCTGGTCGAGTGCCCGGCATGCGGCGGCAGGTTCCCCATCGAGGCGACCGGAAGGAGGACTCATCGCGGCGTGCGTGTCGCTTTCATAGGTGACCGGACGGCGTGCGGGGCTACGCTCATCAGGGCGTAGGAAACGGCGCATGAAGAATCATTTTCGCAATTACAGCGACATATATAGCGCGCCGGAACGGCCCATGATGATAGACGGCGCGGCCTTGCCCCGGTGGACGCCGCCGCTGACGCCCGAATACTACTATCGCAAGGCCAGATCGCTACCGGTCGAGGACATGTCGAAGCCGGTCCTGATTCCGGTCCACCTGCACGGCACGGAAGCCATCGGCGAACTGTTCCACTACACGGTCCGGGTCATGACCGACATCGACACCTACGTGGAAGCGCTCGATCTGGACAGCATCGTTGGGACGGAAGTCACGGTATCAATCGACGTTCCCGGCAAAGGTACATTTGTGTCTGGCATGCCAGGCGACACGGGGGACGGAAATATCGGCTTCCATGTGCGGAAGATTTCGGGGTACGTGAGCGTTGCGCGGTTTGTACGGCGTGATGATCGCTCCATGGTTTACGAGTTCGAGATTGAACCCGCGCTGAAAAAGGCCACGCTCGGCCAGAACTGGCGCATCTTCCAGAACTGCACCGTGATAGAGGCCATCAGCGAACTTCTACGCGGGTATGCGGTAAAGATTGACTGGCGCATTGCCGGGCCGCTTCACGGGTCGCATTATCCAAGGCGCGACCTGCAACGGCAGTACTACGAATCCGACTACATCTGTTTCAAGCGCTGGTGCGAGCGGGCCGGGCTGTTCTTCTGGTTCGACCATGACGATGCGCACACGCTCGTTATTGCCGACACCATGGGCGCGTTTCATCGGCACGGTGAGGCTTACCGAACGATCCGGTACGCCCCGGATGAAAGCCGGACTGATGAGGAAACCATCGCCCGACTTGAGTTTGCGAGCCGACAGACAGCAGGTAACGCGACAGGCGTCGATCACGACTACACCGAACCGCGCATGCGACGGGCAAACATTCCACTGCGCGTATCCAGTGAAGATCCGCGCGACACGGCGCGCGCTGACCAGGAGTTCTACGAGTACGGGAACACAAGCCAGCCGCTACAGGGGGCGATGGGTCTGAATGCTGAACCGCTCGATGCGCGCGAACAGGCGCGACAGGCCGCGATGGTCCGTATGCAGTCGCTGCGCTGCCAGGGACTGCGCGCGACGGGACACGGCCACCTCCGCGCACTGATACCCGGCAAAACGTTTCATCTGGCTGAACATCCGCTCGACAAGGCAAACCAGGAATACATCGTCGTGTCCACCACCTTGACGATGGAGGCAAATGCCCAGGCAAGCGGCACGGATCAGGCATTTCGCTGCGATACCGCATTCGAGCTTTGTCCGGTACTTGCAGGGTATTTCCGTCTGCCTATAGTCACGCCGTGGCCCGTCGCGGGCACCGAGATTGCCATTGTCAGTGGTCCCGACGACCAGCAGCTGTGGACCGATGCGCTCGGCCGCGTGAAGTGCCAGTTGGTTCCCGACCGCGCCGGGCGCTACGACGAGAATTCGTTTATCTGGCTGCGTGTTACGCAGCCCTGGCAGAACGGGCAGATGGGGGCGGCGCTCGTCCCGCGCATCCGGAGCGAAATTCTGGTTGGCTATATCAACGGCAATCCCGACATGCCGTATATCGCGGGAAGCGCTGTCAACGCAGACAATCCGCCCGCGTGGGCACTGCCGCACAATCGGTGGGTTTCGGGCCTGCGCTCCAGAATGGAGAAAGGCTTTTCGTCAAACCATCTTGCGCTGGACGATACGCACGACAGGCAGCAGGCGCAGCTTGCCAGCGATCATGCAAAGTCGAGCCTGAGTCTCGGCTATATCACGCGTATCGACGGCAACCGGGGGCGGCAGGACGAACGGGGTGAAGGCTTCGAGCTTCGTACCGACAAGCATGGTGCGCTAAGGGCTGCGCTCGGCATGATCGTGACGACTTTTGCACGTACCGGCGCGGCGGGCAAGGTCAAGGAAATGGGCGAGACGCACGCGCAGCTAACGGAAGCGCGCAGTATCCACGAAGAACTTGCGCTGTCCGCACAGCAGCACGGCGCTCAGGATGCCACCGGGGCGCAGCGGGATGTTGCGAAGGCGCTCAGCGATGCAAACGCCGCGCTACGTGGCAAGGCATCGGGCGGTGCCCATGACTTTCCCGAGTTCGGGCAGCCTGATATTGCGGTGTCCAGCGCGGCGAATCTGCATGCGGCGGCACAGGACAATGCGCATATCGTGAGTGGGAAACATACGGCGTTGACGGCGGGCGGCAACGTCGCGATTGCTGCGCTCAAATCGCTGTTTGCTTCCGTGCGCGAAGCGATTGCACTTTATGCCAGCAAGTCGATAACGATGATTGCCGCAACCGGGCGCATACACCTCGAAGCGCGTGCCGATGGACTCCAGGCCATCGCGCGGGAGGACGTGACGGTGACCAGCCAGAACGGGTGGCTGCGGCTGGCCGCGCTGAAGGGTATCGAAATCAACGCGGGCGGAACCCTGCTGCGGCTGACGCCGGAAGGCGTCACAGTTCACACGAACGGGCACTACCTCGTTCACGCAGCGAGCCATGCGACGGATGACCCACAGGCTGTTCCGGTGGCGTTGCCGGTCACGCAGGAGAGTCCGGGCCGGCTGGCTGCGCATCATGTGCTGGTCGAGGACGGCGGCGGGTTCATTCTGGCGGGGCAGCCCTATCGCATCACGCTGGACGATGGTCAGGTGATCGAAGGCGTCACGAACGGGCGCGGCGAGATGCAACTGGCGACGAGCAACGTTGTGTCGTTCGGCCTTGTGGAACTCATGTCGCAGAGCGAGCCGGATAAGGTGATATCGGCGAGCACGACAACGGTATGGCGCGATGACAGCCTCCCAACGCCGGAAACGGTGGAGATGCCGGAAAAGCGCACGACGAAGGTGGGCGGCAAGTCAGCTGAAACGCCGGGCGACGGATTGACGGGCGATGGCAAGCCGCCTGTGTTCGTTGGGTGTGATCCGATGAACTGGGGATTGCGCACATATCACCTTCTCAGGAATGCGAAAGCTGCGGATGCGCCGCCAGCGTTCCAGTACCGGAGTGATATCGAGTACCCGGTTGCAAAGAGCTACACGGCCGCTGTGAAGGAAAGTCTTTGCAAAATCGACTGGGCGAGTCTTGCGGGAAAGTCGGACAAAGAGCTAGCGGCGGTCATCCTGCCAGCGGTCCAGACGCAGATCTGGAATGCACTCCAGGCGGGTCCGTTCGGCATGCCAGAGGGTATCGCAACGGACGGCGGTGCAATGCCCAACATCGTGATTGTGTCGGCTAGCAACGCGGCAGAGTTTAGCTTTCCAATTGGCGCGCATGGGGTTTTTCAAGGCTCAAAATGGGTACTTTGTCTGTCGAGATGGGACGTCGATGGAATTATCACGACCATGAAAGGCGATCCGGCAAAAAATGCCGTGCTGATTGATTTCGCCGACACGGTTTATCACGAAGCGCGGCACTGCCAGCAGCTCTTCTGGCAGATTGCGCTGCTCAATGCCTTTCCCGCCGATTACAGCGCATTCTCCGGTATGCAGAAGTGTTTCAGAAAACTCGTCGGAGACAGCATATTCGATCTGGCCTGCGCCACACCCTTCCCAGATGACAGTCTCGCCCGCGCAGGCATCCATGCGATGGTGGTGTTCTATTACTACTGGGTGATTACCCAGATGAAGGGAGTCGAGTACTGGAAATTCATTCAGGCCGATCTGGAAAAAGTCGAGACCGAAGTCTGCAAGGTGAGAAACGTTACACCGGAACAGGCCCGAACAATGGCAGTCACGTATACGAGTTATCTACATGAACAGGATGCATTCTTGTGTGGTGAAGTGGTCCAGTATTGCTGGACTGGTCGTTCTCAGTTGCGTAATCCAGGCACATGCACAAGCGCCTACGCCCACGTCATCCAGTCAATCGGAGCGCGCTGAAATGGGTGACGACATTACGCCGTCGCAGGAACGGGCGCTATACGCGCTACTTGATAAGGTCATGGAGGTGATGCGCGACGACAGGCCGTTCAACCCGGGCGACCCTGCTTTCGGGACGCTCGAATCGTCCTATTTCATAAAGCCGGGAGAAGCTGGAATACATTACTCGTTTGCGAATAGTGCTTTTCCTGATGCAAAAGTGGATTTCTCGATGTGGACCGACCCACTCGACTATTCTGACGACAGGACGCGCGTGCAAGCGGTCCCCGCCTACTTTGAACTAGCGTTCCATAACGCTCTTGCCGGCATCAATCGCCGCCTGCTAGAACAGCGCCTCGATCTCGCGGGTTACTGGGTAGGCGGAGACGGGGTGCGAGAAGAAGGGAACGACCTCGGGCACAGTCTGCCGCCCTTTACGCGCGAGCATCGTTACCGCTACCGGGCGAATGCGGGCGAGAAAGGACGCTTTCCTGTCAACGTCGAATTCTTTTTTATCGACCCCGCGCCCAATAATCCATCCGGGAAGGCGCGGCTCGATCAAATTACCATCACTCGCTACTACCCCTATCTCACGCCCGCGATGCGCAAGAAAAAGCGCGAGGAACAGAACCAGAAAAAGCGGCAGACCTATGGCTACATGAACCTGTGCACGGGCGCGACGTGCCCGGAATCCGGCGTATGGGAAGGCTGGACAAAGGAAGGCCCGACTGACGTGATGCGGTTCGAACGCGGGCAACAGTTTGACGCTGTGCGTAGTGTGTCGCTGGAACAGGGCGGCTCATGTCCGATGGTTCACGGCCAGTGGTTCTGGCTATGCAGTGTCAATGAGGAAACCGGCACCGTCTGGAAGGGCATTGCGCTGAAGGGCTAAGAGAAGGCGACTGGTCTTCCACGTATGCGAGTTATCTACATGAACAGGATGCATTCTTGTGTGGTGAAGTGGTCCAGTATTGCTGGACTGGCCGTTCTCAGTTGCGCAATCCAGGCACATGCACAAGCGCCTACGCCCACGTCGTCCAGTCAATCGGAGCGCACTGAAATGAGCTACGACATTACGCCGTCGCAGGAGCGGGCGCTACTCCGACTGCTGGATAAGGTCATGGAAGTGATGCGGGATGACAGGCCATTTAATCCCGACGACCCGGCTTTCGGGACACTCAAATCCTCCGAATTCCATATGCCTGAAGGGGGAGGCAAACAATACGTGTTCACGAATGGAGCCTTTCCTGAGGCGAGGATGAATCTGTCAACCCGACCTGATCCGCTCGACTATTCAGACGACAGGTTGAAAGTGCGAGTCGTGCCGGTTTCCTTTGAACTATGGCTCCATAACGCTCTTGCCGGCGTTAGTCGCCGCCTGCTTGAACAGCGCCTCGATCTTGCAGGCTACTGGGTAGACAGCGATGGAATCAGGTACGAAAAAAACGACATGGGGCCTGGTCTGCCGCCCGCTAACCTGCTGCATTCTTACCGCTACCGGGCGAATGCCGGCGAGAACGGACGCTTTCCCGTGGACGTTGAACTATTCTTCCTTGACCCCGCGCCCAATAATCCATCCGGGAAAGTGCGCCTTGATCGAATCACAATCGATCGCGACTACTCCTATCTCACGCCCGCGATGCGCAAGAAAAAGCGCGAGGAACAGAACCAGAAAAAGCGGCAGACATACGGGTACATGGACCTGTGCACGGGCGCGACGTGCCCGGAATCCGGCGTGTGGGAAGGCTGGACAAAGGACGGCCCCACTGACGTGATGCGGTTCGAACGCGGGCAACAGTTTGACGCTGTGCGTACCGTATCGCTGGAACAGGGGGGCTCATGTCCGATGGTTCCAGGCCAGTGGTTCTGGCTATGCAGTGTCAATGAGGAAACCGGCACCGTCTGGAAGGGCATTTCGTTGAAGGGATAAGAGAAGACGACTGGTCTTCCACGTATACGAGTTATCCACATGAACAGGATGCATTCTTGTGTGGTGAAGTGGTCCAGTATTGCTGGACTGGCCGTTCTCAGTTGCGTAACCCAGGCACATACACAGCGACTGGTGAGCCGATCCGAACAACACGTTGTTCGATTTCCACGGCAACGCGTCGAGTTCCCTGGACGCGTTTCGCAACTTGTAACGTCTGCAATAACACTTCGCGCGGCATGAAATAGACCATCGCGAAGCAGGCGTTAGCGCGCTAACGCCTAATCCTTCCGCGCTTGCGCGCAGTCGGACGTGAACGCCATGCTGGCCTGGTCCGGTGTCATGCGCGGCGCGTTGGGCGCGTAAATTTTCTCGATGATGTCGGCAAACGTCTGCCGGTCCGCATCGTCGCGATAGTACTTTGCGGCCTGATCGAGCGCCTGCTCTTTGGTCTTCTTGTGCGCGCGCCAGGAAGCGACCTGGCCGGCAATATCGCCGATCGCAAAACATTGATTGCTGACCGTTTGTGCCACGGCCTGAACGGCCGTTTGGGCGAGGCATCCCGCAAGCAATGCCGATATCATCACGCGTTTCATCACGACGAATCCTGTTGGGCGCAAAGGCCGCAGTTTAACGCGGTACCGGACCCTCGCTGCCCGCGTCGATTCGTCGCTGCGGGCGACTATTTCTTGCCGGGCTCGGCTTCGGTGTCGGTGCCGCTTTTGCTGTTGCTTCTGCGCAGCTTCAAAAGAAAAAGCCGCCTCGAAAGGCGGCTTACTTGGATCAGCAAGGCGATCTCCGTGAGATGCGCTCAGTGTCCGAACGACTCCGCTTTAGGCACCGACGCATTCGCCACATGCGGCCGCGCCGCCTGCTTGATCAGCAGCGCAATGCACGCGATCACACCGGCCACCGCGATCGTTGCGAAGATGCCGGCGAACGTGAAGTGACGGCGCGTGAGTTCTGCCACGAGGAACGAGCCGGCAATGCCGCCAAAGCGTCCAATGCCAAGCATCCACGCGACGCCGGTGCCGCGGCCTTGCGTCGGGTAGAACGCGGCGGCGAGCGCGGGCATCGACGATTGCGCGGTATTCATCAGCACCCCCGCAACGAACACGATGAACACGAGCGCGCCGACATTGCCCACCGCCTGGCCGATGAAATACACGCTCACGGCGGTCAACGCGTAGCAGGCCGCGATAATGCGGTTCGCGTTGAAGCGGTCCATCAGCACGCCACACACAACCGCGCCTACGCCGCCTAGCGGGAACAGCGCGGAAATCAGCGTCGCGCGTTGCGGCGTGAGGCCGGCGTCCTTCAGCAGAATCGGCATCCAGTTGATCGACGCGTAGAAGATTACCAGGCCCATGAAGTAGGTGATCCACAGCATCAGCGAGCCGACGATGTACGCGCGCGACAGCACTACGCCCGCGCCCTTGCCGCCAGTTTGCGGCGCGGTTTCCGTCATCATGAACGAGTCGGCCTGCGCCGCCTCGCTCGAAATGCGCGATAGGGCGGCGCGAATCCGCGCGACCGGCTGATTGTTGGCGACCATGTAGCGAACCGACTCCGGCATCTTGATCACCAACAGAACCAGCAACAGAAGCGGAGCGATACCGCCGAGCAGCAGCACGCTGCGCCAGCCGAAATGCGGAATCATCCACGCGGCGAGAAAGCCGCCGAATGCCGCGCCGAGCGGGAAGCCGCAAAACATCAGATTGATCACGGTCGCGCGACGGCTATCCGGGCAGTACTCGCCCATCATCGTGACGGCGTTCGGCATGGCCGCACCGAGGCCGACGCCGGTGATGAAGCGCAGCACCGTCAGATATTCGATGCTCGTCGAAAATGCCGAGCCGAGGCAGGCGGCACCGAACAGCAGCACCGAACCCAGCAGCATTCCCCGCCGTCCGAGCCGGTCGGACAACGGCCCCGAGACCAGCGCGCCGCACGCAAGGCCGAACAGCGCCGCGCTCAGTACGGGTGCGAGCGCCGGTTTGGCGATGCCCCATTCCGCGAGCAGCGATGGTGCAATGAAGCCGATGGCGGCCGTGTCGAAACCGTCCAGCAGGACGATCACGAAACACATGAAAAAGACCAGCCACTGGAACGGTGAAAACGGATGCTCGTTGAGGAAGGTCTGAACGTTCACAGCGTTGCTGCGATTCATGATGCGTCTCCTGACTGCAAAAAGGCTCGTCGCAGCGAGCCTCGTCTTACTTTACGATCGCGCGCCGTTGGGCGGCGCGCAATGCCTGCGCCTGCGACTCTGTCCGCTTCATCCATGCATGGTATGCGGACAGGGTGGCCGTCGCTATCAATTTTATTTGTTCGTATATAGAACTACGATTCTTTTAGCGAACAAGCGCCACTGTAAGTAATTTGATAACGGCAGGTCAACGCGGGATTACCCGACACTGCTGCCGGTTCACGTCGAAAGGAAAGGGCGGTGAGGAAGCAGCGAATAGTGCGGAGGCCGCGGCGCGCGTGCGCGCGCCGGGTAGAAACTGGAAGAGTCGATCAGAGAATCACATAGATCTTGCGCATGGTCTCGTCCACTTCCCAAAGACCTTCGGTATTGGCTTCGAAGAACAGCGTGTCGCCGCTAGCAAAGTGGACCGTCTCCTCATTGTCGGGCGTAAAGCGCCCATGCCCGGCGATGATGTGCATGACCTCGGCCTGCTTGACCGAGCGGCGGTAAGTGCCGGCCGAGCATTCGAAGATGCCGGTGTCGATGGCTTCCGTACCCTTGATCACCCGCTGCACGCCCGAGACGCGGATCGGCGTGGTGCCGGGCAGGCCAGCCGTGCCCCAGTCCTCCAGATTCTGCAGATTTACGCTTTGTTTGATTTGTTGAACCTTCATGGCTTTAGCTGCCTTTATATAAATGCACGCGCCCGCTCACAGGCCGCTGGTTGAAGTGTTGGCAATGGTTTGTTCGATCTTGCCGAGGCGCACGACCGTCACACCGGGGCGCAGTTGGCGCAGGGAAGGCATGACGAGCATGCAGTTGTCGTAAGGCGTGGTGACGGCTTCGCCGTTGGACCAGCCGATCACGGCGCCGGCTTCAGGGAAGATTTCGAGGCCGGTGTACGGCCCGGCAAAACGAAAGTCCATGCTCGTTGCGACGACCGGTTCCGTTACTCGCACAATGTGCTGTACAGGCGGCAACGGCGCGAGCCAGTCAGGCGGCAGATCGCTTTCGTCGACCACACCGGCGAGCAGCAGGAAACGCGCGGTCGTGTCGCGCGCCACCGCCACGGCACTCTTTTCCCAGTGTTGCCCGCATTCGATCAGCAAGGCGTTCTTCGTGCTGGCTGCGTCGCCGAAGCCTTCATAGTCGCGCATGCGGCGGCCTTCCGGATGGCCTTCGTCGCAGATCACGGTGGCGGGTGTGCCGAGTCGCACAGCGAGTTCGATGCCTTTTTGCAGCGGCCCGGCCACGATCAGCGGCTTGCTTTTCTCGTGCATAGAATGCAGATCGAGCAACGCGTCGACGCTGTCGATAACCGGCCGCATTGCCCGCGCTCGGGCCAGTTCGCTGGAAGTTAGCGACGCATCGTCGAGCACGGCGGCGGTCCAAACGCGGTTGAAATCCTGATCGACGAATCGAGCGGCGTCCGGCTTCGCGGGATCGAAGCTCAGGTAAGCCGCGACGTTCGCGAACGCGAGCGTGAGGCGCCCGCGCCGGGGGCGCAACGCGCGGCGCAGCAGGTCATCCACGACAATTGCACCGCACACCTCGTTGCCGTGCGTGAGCGCGTTGATCATTACGTGTGGGCCCGGCACGCCGGAGTCGAACGTATGAACGTATGCAATGCCCGACGGCGATTGTTCGTGTGCCGAGATGTCGGGGAACTCGACTTCGATGGGATAGGTTTCCATGCTCATGCGAGAGTGTCCTGGCAAAAAGATTGAATCAGCTTCAGCCGAGTTTCGCGGCAATGGCCTGGCCGACTTCGGTTGTGTTCGCCTTGCCGCCAAGGTCGCCGGTATGCGGGCCTTCAACCAGTGTCGCTTCGATCGCAGCCAGAATCGCGTCGTGCGCCTCGCGCTCCTTGCCCTCGTGATTGCCGAGGAAGTCGAGCATCATCGCCGCGGACCAGATCATTGCAATCGGATTGGCGATGTTCTTGCCGGCGATGTCCGGCGCCGAGCCATGCACCGGCTCGAACAGCGAAGGAAACTTGCGGTCCGGGTTCAGATTGCCCGACGGCGCGAGCCCAATCGTGCCGGTGCATGCGGGACCGAGATCGGACAGGATGTCGCCGAACAGATTGGTGGCCACCACCACGTCGAAGCGGTCCGGATTCAACACGAAGCGCGCGCAGAGAATGTCGATGTGCTGCTTGTCCCACGAGACGTCCGGGTACTGCGCCGCGATGCCCGCCGCGCATTTGTCCCACCACGG
Source organism: Paraburkholderia kirstenboschensis (assembly GCF_904848585.1). Lineage (GTDB taxonomy): Bacteria > Pseudomonadota > Gammaproteobacteria > Burkholderiales > Burkholderiaceae > Paraburkholderia > Paraburkholderia kirstenboschensis. Next base: position 619,120 of record NZ_CAJHCR010000003.1, on the reverse strand, counting down.
CATGCTGATCGCGATGCCGTTGCTCTTGGTTGCGACGGTGATCTTCTTGCGCTCGCGGCGTTGCGCGAGATCGAACGCGAACTTCAACACGCGTTCGCTGCCGTGCCGCGTGAATACCGATTCCTGCAGTACGAACTCACGCTCCGTGCCCTCGAACATCACGCCGCCTACCGACGAATACTCGCCTTCGGTGTTTTCACGCACGATCCAGAAGTCGATGTCGCCGGCCTTGCGCCCCGCGAGCGGCGACGGCACGCCGGCGAAAAGACGCGCCGGGCGCAGATTGATGTACTGGTCGAATTCGCGGCGAAACTTGAGCAGCGAGCCCCACAGCGAAATGTGGTCGGGCACCGTGTCGGGCCAGCCCACCGCGCCGAACAGAACCGCGTCCGCCGATTGCAGTTGCGCCTTCCAGTCGTCGGGCATCATCTGGCCGTGCTTCGCGTAGTAGTCGCAGCTCGCCCATTCGATGTGCTGATACTCAAGCTCGATGCCAAAGCGACTCTTCACCGTGTCCAGCACGCGAAGCGCTTCGGGCATGACTTCGACGCCGATGCCGTCGCCGGGAATGACAGCGATCCGATATTTCTTCGACATGTTGTGCTCCTCCATTAGGGCTAGTACTGATTCGATAACGGTTATTTTATTCCTGCAGTTTGGCTCTAAAATGGTCGCTTTAGTTAAGCCACTGTGCACGATTCGTGTACAAACCTCAACGCCAGTGAGCGACCTATGAACGCCGTGCCGTCACCCGATCTCGGCGATTTGCGCGTGTTTTGCGAAGTCGCGCGCAAAGCCAGTTTCAGCGCGGCGGCAGAGGCGTTGTCCGTGTCCGCGGCTTATGTGAGCAAGCGGATCAATGTTCTGGAGACTACGCTCGGCACGCGTTTGTTGCACCGGTCCACGCGGCGCGTGGCGATCACGGAAGCCGGCGAGCGTGTCTATACGTGGGCCGAAAAAATTCTCGACGACGTCGACCAGCTGGTGGAAGACGTTTCGACCACGCGCCGTATTCCCGGCGGCAAGCTGCGTATTTCGAGCAGCTTTGGTTTCGGCCGGCGCTTCGTCGCACCCGCGCTCGCGGGGTTTTCGGAGCGTTATCCGCAGTTGAGCGTGCGCCTCGACCTGTTCGACCGGCTCGTCGATGTGGCCGGCGAAGGCTTCGATCTGGACATCCGTATCGGCGACGACATCGCGCCGCATCTGATCGCGCGGCGGCTTGCGTCCAATCATCGCGTGCTTTGTGCATCTCCCGACTACCTCGCGCGGCATGGCGCGCCGCGTCAGCTAGCCGACCTGTCGTCGCATGCGTGCCTCGCGATCAAGGAACGCGATCATCCATTCGGGTTGTGGCGCTTGACCGTGCGCGGCGAAGCGGCGTCGATCAAGGTCACGGGACCGTTGTCGACCAATCATGGCGAGGTGGCGGTGCAATGGGCGCTGGCCGGGCGCGGCATCGTATTGCGTTCGATGTGGGACGTGCGGCCGCTGCTGGAAAGCGGCCAGTTGCAGCAGGTGTTGCCGGAGGTGACGCAGCCGGCGAACTTGTGGGCGGTGTATCCGGCGCGGCTCGCGCAGTCGGCGAAAGTGCGGGTCTGCGTGGACTTCCTCAGCGAGGAGTTTGCCCAATGGAGCCCGCCGGATCACAGCGCCTGATATTGCCTAGTGATGATTCTGCGAGAACAACGTTTCGAGCGGATAGTGGCTCTTCACGAACGGCGACTTGATAATCACGTAGCTGAAGTATTTTTCAATGCCGATGTCGCGTTCCAGTAAGCCTTCAATAATGCTCTGGTAATGGCTCACGCTGCGCGTGACGAACTTCAACAGGTAATCGTAACCGCCGCTAGCAAGATGGCATTCGACGATCTCATCGACGTCGCGAATCGCATTCACGAACTTCGTGAAGTCTTCACGCCGGTGATCGGCGAGCGTGACTTCGGTGAAAACGATCTGCACGTCGCCCAGCTTTTCGAGCTGGATTTGCGCACCATAGCCGATGATGTAGCCGGCTTTCTCCAGGCGCTTGACGCGAATCAGGCAAGGGCTGGGCGAAAGGCCAACCGCGTCGGCAAGCTCGACGTTGGTTATGCGGCCTTTCTTCTGCAACTGCGAAAGTATGCGCAGGTCAATACGGTCCAGCTTGCAGTCGCTGCTCATCGTAACGTTGTGGCTCCGGCGGTTGGGGTAAGGGGCTCAGGGTGCCCTCTACTCTAGCATGCAGCGGCAGTACTTTTGACCTGGCTGTTGGCCGCGTTCTTGCCGCTTAGCGCCGCCCGAACGTCGGCTTGCGCGAGCACGTCGTCCAGGGTTTTTTCGAGCCGCTCGAACATCATGTCGAAGTCCGATTCGGTGTACGAGAGCGCCGGCGCAAAGCCGAGAATGTTGTCGCCGAACGCGCGGAAGATCAGGCGGTTTTCATACGCGGCAGTGGCAATGCGCTCCGACAGTTTCAGTGCCGGGTCGAATTGCGCCTTGCTGTCCTTATTGGTGACGAGTTCCAACGCGCCGAGCAAGCCGCGGTGACGCGAGTCGCCCACTAGAGGATGCTCCAGCAACGCGTCGAGACCGCGCGCAAAACGCGGTGCGCGCGCTACGCCGTTCGCAAGCAGCCCGCCTTCGTGATAAAGCCGCAGCACTTCAAGACCGATTGCCGCGCTCACCGGATGGGCCGAATACGTGTGACCGTGGCCGACAATCGCTTCGGCGTCGCCATCGGCAATGCCTTGATAGATTTCGTCAGACATCAGCACGGCGCCCATCGGTGCGTAACCGGCGGTCAAACCCTTCGCGACAGTCATCAGGTCCGGCTCGACATTCTCGCCTTGGCATGCGAAGAGCGGACCCGTGCGGCCGAAGCCCGTGATCACTTCGTCCGCGACGAAGAGAATGCCGAGCTTGCGGCAGCGTTCGCGCATCGCCTTGAGCCAGCCGACCGGCGGCACGATCACGCCGCCCGAGCCTTGAATCGGCTCGCAGAAGAACGCGGCGACGTTGTCCGCGCCGAGTTCCACGACCTTCGCTTCGAGCGCGTCGACCGAGGCGGCGATCAGCGCGGCGTCGTCGGCGAAATTGCTGCGGTATGCATACGGCGACGGCAGGTGATGCTGGTTTGGCAACGGCAGATCGAAATTGCGGTGGAACGCGGGCAATGCAGTGAGCCCCGCGCCCATGCTCGACGAGCCGTGATAGCCGCGTTGCAGCGCGATGATGTGCTTCTTCGACGGGCGGCCCGTCGCGTTGAAGTAATGCGTGATGAAGCGGATTGCCGAGTCGACCGCGTCCGAGCCGCCGAGTGTGAAGTACACATGTTGCAGCGACGCGGGTGCTACGCTCGCCAGTTTCTGCGCGAGTTCGATCGCGGGCTCAGAGCCAAAATGGAAATAGCTGGTCGCGTAGGGCAGCTTTTTCATTTGCGCGGTGGCGGCTTCGACAATGCTCTGCTGGCCGTAGCCCACGTTCACGCACCACAAGCCGGAGAAGGCGTCGAGCAGTTCATTGCCGGCCGCGTCGCGCAGAAACGCGCCGCTGGCGGATTCGAGAACCGTGACGCCGCGAGCCTCGTGCGCACGATAGTTGATGACAGGGTGAATCAGATGCTGGCGGTCGGCTTCAATGAGCGATTGAATCGGCATGGTGGGTTCTCGTCGCGGGAAAGGGCTGTTGACCGTTCCATACTACTGATCCGAGGCGATCTCCCGCTTGCCTAAACAATTGCCTGAAAAGCGCGCACGACGCGTTTTGATGCATGCCCTTAGCATTTTGTGCTGCGGACGTTGAAAAGTGCCGCCGGGCATGTATTCGATGACATGTGTGCCGCTCAATAGCCGCGCGTGCGGTCGATCTGACCGAGCATCGGCAGACCTTCGCGATGACGGCGCAAGTTGTCGAGCACTACGTCGACGGCGGTATCGGGCCGCGTGGCGCTGGCGATATGCGGCGTGATGCGCACGCGCGGATGCGTCCACAACGGATGGCCGGGCGGCAAAGGCTCGGGATCCGTCACATCGAGAATCGCGTTGAGGAGTTGACCGCTGTCGAGCGCTGCCAGCAAATCCGGCTGATTCAGTTGCGGGCCGCGCCCGGTTTGAATCAGCGATGCGCCGCGCGGCAACCTGGCGAACAGGCTCGCGTCGAGCAGGCCGCGCGTGGCGGACGTGAGCGGCAACAGGCAAACGAGTATGTCGGTGCGCGCGAGAAACGCGTCGAGCGAGCCTTCGCCCGCATAACATTCGACGCCTTCTATTTCACGCGGCGAGCGGCTCCAGCCCGCGCATGCAAAACCGAAGAGGCGCAGCCGTTCCAGAACCGCGGTGCCGAGCACGCCGAGTCCGAGCACGCCGATGCGCCGTTGCGCAGCCGGCTTCAGCGGCAGTTCGCGCCACACCTGCTGTTGTTGCTGAAGACCGTAGTCGAACAGATCGCGGTGAATCGTCAGCGCGGCCTGCGTGACGTATTCCACCATGCCTTCGACAATGCCTGGTTCGATCATCCGCACGACCGGCACATGCGCCGGCACGCCCGACAGATCGAATTGATCGATACCCGCGCCCACTGAGAACACGACTTCCAGATTGGGAAACGTGAGCGTGGGATTTGCCGGCGGTTGCCAGGCGGCGAGATAGCGAATCGCTGCGGGATCGCCGTGATCAGGCCAGATATGAAACGGTAGATCGGGCGCCTTCTCGGCGAAGAGTTTCGCCCATTGCGCGCCGCGCGCCGGGTCTGCTTTATAGAGAAAAGCCATGACGGGTCAGAAAATCGCCTGATTGATGATGCCGTACTGCACACAACGGGTCGCCTCGGCCGCCACGCTCTCGGGCGCTGCGTTGCGCACCATTCGGACGACGGTGTCCACGCGCGGCAGGCCGAGCTGTTCCAGCCATTCGGTCAGACCGCTATCGCCCGGCGTATCGACGCGCACGAACACGCCTGCATTGAGCGCGAGCCAGTGGCTGATGAGCGCCTTTGCGCGGCTCGAGTCCTCAGACGCCGGCGCGATGACCGGGCCTATCGCAAAGCCGCGGCCGAAGCGCCGAAAGAGCGCAAAGCCGACGAGTTCGCCGTCACGGTCGAGCGCAATGCCGTCGGCGTTCTCGAGCAGCGCGGGCAGCACCTCGCCGCGATCGAGGCCGCTTGCCTGCGAAGCCAGTTCCACGAGCCGCGCGGTATCGCTCGAACCTAACGGACGCAGACGCTCGCCGGGCGGCAACGACACGAGCGGCGGCTGAAATGCCGCGCCCTGATGTTGGTCGAGCGTGCCGGCCGCGCGAAAGCCGAGCTTTTCGTAGAGCGGCTGACCGGCGGTGGTTGCGTGCAGGAACGTAATCCGGCCGCCGAGTTCTTCCAGCAGAAGCTCCATCAGCTTTCTGCCGACGCCGCGTCCCTGCCGCGCCGGCGACACGATCACCATGCCGAGCGACGCACGGTCCGCGCCATACTTCCAGCAGAGCGCCGTGCCGATCACGCCGCTCGCGTCTTCCGCGACGAAACCCACGCCGAGTTGCGCGACGAATCGCCAGTCATCCGCGCGATGCGGCCATTTGAGTTCGACCGTCAACGCATGGGCGGCGTCTATGTCGTCGAGGGTAAAGCGTCTATAGGTAATCGAATCGGGCACGCCGCACTCCCTGAATGGCTAAAGGCTTACGCGTCACTTTGTCATTCGGGGCGCGGTGTGACTAGGACGATCTTTTTATGTGGCGCGCTTCAGAGGGCCGCATTGCAATTCGACGCAAAACACCAAGTCTGGACATGCATTACAGGCGGGTTCTGCTGCGCGGGGAATTTTGTCGGCGACATATGCCGGGCGCGCGGCTCTACGATTTTGTCATTGCGATGACTTGCTACGAACGCATCGCACGCGTCTTTATCCAGTCACCACTCAGGACACTTTCTCATGGACAGCTTCAATCCGGACGATGTCGCGATTCGCAGCGGCCATTTCATCGGCGGTGAGTACGTGGAAGGCGGGCAGCACGGCGCGCGCCGCATGGACGTAGCGCGGCCGTCCGACGGTGTGGTCTACGCGAGCGTGCCGGTGGCCGATGCCGACATGGTGGACCGCGCGGTCGAGAACGCATGGCAGGCGTTTCGCACGAGCGGCTGGGCGCGCATGGCGCCGCGCGAGCGCGCGAAAATCATGCGCCGTTTTGCCGATCTGGTCGAAGCCGACGCGCCCGCGCTTGGCCGCCTGGAAGCGCTCGGCTCGACCCGTCCGGTCGCGCAAGCTGTTTCGTGGGATGTGCCCTTTACCGCGGAAGGCATCCGCTTCTACGCGGAGTTCGCCGATAAGCTTGGCGGCGATGTCGCGGCTACCGACCACGATCATCTCGGCATGACGATCGCCGAGCCATACGGCGTAATCGGCGCAATCGCGCCGTGGAATTTCCCGCTCGTGATGGCTTCGTGGAAGATTGCGCCCGCGCTTGCCGCAGGTAATGCCGTCGTGCTGAAACCATCGGAAATGACGCCGTTCTCGGTGCTGCGTCTCGCCGAACTCGCGGTGCAGGCGGGTGTGCCTGCGGGCATGTTCAATGTGATTCAGGGCGACGGACGCTCGACCGGCGACGAGCTGGTGCGTCACCCGAAGATCAGCAAGGTCACGTTCACCGGCTCGACGCGCACCGGCGCGTCGATCATGGCGGCGTGCGCGATGAGCGGCACCAAGCCCGTGACCTTGGAGCTGGGCGGCAAAAGTCCGCAAATCGTATTCGCCGATGCGCCGCGGCTTGACGACGTGGCGCGCCGTATCGCCGGCGCGATCACCGGTAACGCGGGGCAGGTGTGCGTGGCCGGTTCGCGGCTGCTCGTCGAGCGCAGCCTCGCTGAACCGCTTGCCGAGCGCATCGGCAGGATCTTCGCCGAATTGAAACCGGGTGCGACCTGGGCGGCGGGCACGACGCTCTCGCCGATCATCTCCGAGCCGCAGGCGGCGCGCATCGAAAGCATCGTGGGCCGCACGGTCAACGCAGGCGCAACGCTGCGCTACGGCGGCGTGCGTGCCCAGGCGGGCGGCGCTTCTTTCGGCGCGTTCTACACGCCGACCTTGCTGACCGATGTCACCGCCAACTCCGATGCCGTGCGTGAAGAAGTATTCGGCCCGGTGCTCACGCTGCAGACCTTCGACACCGAAGAAGAAGCGCTCGCGCTCGCACAGCATCCGGAGTACGGGCTCGCGGCCGGCGTGCATACGGCAGACCTCGGCCGGGCGCTGCGCTTCGTGCGCGGACTCGAAGCGGGCACCGTGTGGGTCAACCGGTATGGCCGCACGTCCGACTTCATGATTCCCACGGGCGGCTACAAGCGCTCGGGCATCGGCAAGGATCTGGGACGCCAGGCTTACGAGGCCAACCTGCGTTTCAAGAGCGTGCTGATCGATCTGCGGCAATGACGGGGGCGGCCGCGTGCACCGCGTCAAAGCATGACTTCGGCGCCATGCGCCGTCGATGCCCGGCTCAACGCCACGCCACGCTCGGCCCCACGCGACCCAAGCCTGGCAAGGCTTCCAGCCGCTAACCGCAGACTCTGCTGCGCAACGGCCTCAAAACGCATGGTTTGTGTCACAAGCAGCGCGCGAATCAGGAACATCTATGTTTTTGCGCTGATTAAATCTTTTACAGGAATGAGCTTTCCCTGTTTTCGCCAATGAGCTCGACGCGAGTTCACCATCACGATAGGACTGCACCATGATCGAATTCGAACCTAAATACATTACCTTCGACTGCTACGGCACGCTGACCAAATTCCGCATGGCCGACATGACGCGCGAACTGTACGGCCACCTTCTGAAGGCCGATGACCTCGAAAAGCTGGTCGCGTTCTACGCTGGCTATCGCCGCGACGAAGTGCTGGGCGCATGGAAGCCGTATCGCGATGTCGTGGTGAATGCGCTGCGCCGTGCGTGCGCGCGCATGAACGTCGAATTCAATGAAGCCGGTGCGCAGAAGATCTATGAGGCGGTGCCGACGTGGGGCCCGCATCCGGACGTGCCCGAAGGTCTGTCGCGCCTTGCAAAAAAGTACAAGCTCGTGATTCTGTCGAACGCGTCGAACGACCAGATCCAAAGCAACGTCGACAAGCTCGGCGCGCCGTTCCATGCAGTGTTCACGGCCGAGCAGGCGCAATCGTACAAGCCGCGCATGCAAGGCTTCGAGTACATGTTCGACAAGCTCAACTGCAATCCGGAAGACGTGTTGCACGTGTCGTCGAGCCTGCGCTACGACCTCATGACCGTTCACGACATGGGCGTCAAGCATAAGGCGTTCATCAACCGCGGTCATGAACCGTCGACGCCGTATTACCAGTACTACGAAGTCGACGGCATTCCGCAACTGGCTGCCGAACTCGGCCTGTAAGCATCTGCCGAACAAAGGACACTCCGGATGAAGCTCGATTCCTATTGGCTCGACACCGCGCCGCCGTTCGTCACGGCGTGTGAAGGCCCGGTCGACGGCCTCGCCGATGTGGTGGTGATCGGCGCGGGCTTCACCGGCTTGTCGGCGGCGCAGGCGCTGGGTAAGCGCGGCGCGTCGGTAACGGTGGTGGACGCTGGGCGCGTGGGCGGCGGTGCATCCGGCCGCAACGGCGGGCAGGTGAATACGGGCGTCGCGCAAGACTTCGTCGCGCTCGCCGCGCAACTCGGTATCGAGCGCGCGAGCGCGTGTTACCGCGCGTTTGCGGATGCGGTCGATACGGTCGAGCGTCTGATCCGCGAAGAGCAGATCGACTGCAACTACATTGCGACCGGCAAGCTGAAGCTCGCATCGAAGCCGCATCATCTCGCGCACCTGGAGAAGACCGCCGATCTGATTCGCCGCACGGTGGACACCGACATTGAACTGATCGACGGCGAACGTATTCGCAGCGAGGTTCATTCCGACAGTTTCCATGGCGGATTGCTGCAACGTCACGGCGGTCAGATGCATATGGGCAAGTTCACGGTCGGGCTCGCCGAAGCTGCGGTTCGTTACGGCGCGAAGCTGTATGAAAACGCGGCGGTCACGTCGATCACGAAAGACGGCGGCGGACATCGCGTCGTCACCGCGCGCGGCGAAGTGCGTGCGAAGCAGGTGTTAATCGCAACCGGCCCGTCGCGGCATGGGCCGTTTGGCTGGTATCGGCGGCGTCTTGCTCCGGTCGGGTCGTTCATCGTGGTGACCGAGCCTTTGGCGCCGGAACTATTGGCGAAGGTGTTGCCCAACCGGCGCGCGTATACGACCACGCGCCTGATGCACAACTACTTCCGCGTGACGCCCGACTCGCGTCTGCTGTTCGGCGGCCGCGCGCGATTCACGGCTTCGGAGCGTCCGTCCGATGCGAAGAGCGGACGCATCCTGCAACAAGGTCTCGCCGCGATGTTTCCGATGCTGGCGAACGCACGCATCGACTATTGCTGGGGCGGTCTGGTGGACATGAGCGTCGACCGCCTGCCGCACGCCGGGCAACACGACGGCATTTATTTTTCGATGGGTTACAGCGGCCACGGCACGCAGATGTCCACACACATGGGTCAGGTGATGGCGGACGTCATGGACGGCCGCGAAGACCGCAACCCTTGGGGTGAGTCCGAATGGGCCGCGATTCCGGGCCACACCGGCAAGCCCTGGTTCCTGCCGCTCGTGGGGACGTATTACCGTATCAAAGACATCTTTTATTGAAGTCCTGTTGTTGTGTTTGTTAGTGAACCCCACGCAGCCATCACAACTGCCCACACTTGCGGAGAAGTTCGATGAATAAGGAAAACTCGAAACATGGCGCTCATGACCTCGGTAACGGGTTGGAGCAATTGACAGCCCGGGGCGCCTCGCGGCGCGATGTGCTGCGCGCGATGGCCGCGGCCGGGATGATGTCGATGACGGGCGCCGGGCTGCTGAGCGCGAGCGGCGCGGCTCTCGCGCAGTCGACGCCCAGGCAGGGCGGCAAGATTCGCGTGGCGACACAGTCCGCGTCAGCGGCTGACACGCTCGATCCCGCGAAGGGGGCGCTCGCCACCGACTACGTCCGTTGCAACATGTTCTACAACGGCCTGACCGAACTCGACTCGCATCTCGGCGCGAAGATGGCACTGGCCACGTCGCTCGATACGAAAGACGCGACCGTGTGGATCGTCAAGCTGCGCAGCGGCGTGCAGTTTCACGACGGCAAGTCGCTCGCGCCCGCCGACGTGGTCTATTCGATCATGCGTCACAAGGACCCGGCGACGGCGTCGAAGGCCAAGACGCTCGCCGATCAGATCAAGGAAGTGAAGGCCACGGGTCCGGACGAGGTGACGATCACGCTCGAAGGCGCGAACGCCGACCTGCCGGTGATTCTCGCGACGTCGCACTTCCTCATCATCAAGGACGGCACCAAGGACTTCAAGACGGCTGTGGGCACGGGTCCGTTCAAGGTCAAGGAGTTCTCGCCGGGCGTGCGCACGGTCGGCGTGAAGAACGAGAAATACTGGAAGCCGGGTCTGCCGCATCTGGACGAGGTCGAACTGATCGGCATCGGCGACGAATCGGCACGCGTGAACGCGCTGCTTTCCGGCGACGTGCAGCTGATCAACGCGGTCAGTCCGCGCTCGGCGCCGCGCATCAAGGGCACGGGCGGCTTCTCCGTGCTGGAAACGAAAACCGGCCAGTACACGGACCTGGTCGTTCGCGACGAAGGCGGCATTACCGGCACCGACGATTTTCGGCGAGGCATGATGTACCTGCAGGATCGCGAGCAGATTCGCCGCGCGATCTTTCAGGGCTACGGCGCGATCGGCAACGATCAGCCGATCGATCCGACCAACAAGTACTACCTGGCCGGTTTGCCGCAGCGCAAGTTCGACCTGGACAAGGCGAAGTATCACTTCCAGAAGGCCAAGGTCGGCAGCACGCCGGTCCAGATTTTCGCTTCGCCGGCGGCTGAAGGTTCGGTCGAGATGGCGATGCTGCTTCAGCAGGTCGCGCCGCAAGCGGGCTTGAACCTGCAGGTAACGCGAGTGCCGGCGGACGGCTACTGGTCGAACCACTGGATGAAGCATCCGCTCGGTTACGGTTCCGTCAACGCGCGCCCGAGCGCCGACGTGCTGCTCACGCAGTTCTTCAAGTCGGACGCGCCATGGAACGAGGCGAACTGGAAGAGCGCGAAATTCGACCAGTTGCTGGTCGCGGCGCGCGGCGAGCCGGACGACGCCAAGCGTAAGCAGATTTACGGCGACATCCAGGTACTGGTACATGAAAACGGCGGCATCGGCATTCCGTTGTTTCAGAGTTCGCTCGACGCCTATACGAGCAAGCTCAAGGGCCTCGGCTCGATTCCGCTCGCAGGTCTGATGGGTTTTGCATTTGCCGAAAACGTCTGGCTAGAGGCGTAATGTAAAGGCGTTCCGGTTCTGTGAACCGGGGCGCCGTTTCCCCGCAATACGCGCAATACGTGCACCGGCGCGCCGCTGCGACGCGGCGCGCATGCTGCAAAAAAGGAGGCGACTTTCAATGAAAGCACACGCGCAACGACTCATCGCCGCGCGCCTCGGCCTCGCGCTGCTCACGCTCCTGCTGGTTTCGGCAATCGTGTTCGGCGTCACGGGGCTGCTTCCCGGCGACGCCGCGCAACAGGCGCTCGGCCAGGCGGCCACGCCGGAGGCCGTCGCCGCATTGCGGCATCAGTTCGGGCTCGATCAGCCCGCGCTGCAACGCTACTTCGAGTGGCTTCTTCATATTGTGACTGGCAACTTCGGCACGTCGTTGTCGAACAATCTGCCCGTTAGCCAGTTGATCGCGACGCGCCTGCCGAACTCCCTCGTGCTCGCCGGCTTGACCGCGGTGGTGTCGGTGCCGGTCGCGCTGGTAATCGGCATCGCGTCGGCGATGTTTCGCGGCTCGCTGCTCGACCGTGTGCTGAATGTGCTGACGCTGTCGACCGTTGCCGTTCCCGAGTTTCTCGTCGCGACGGTCGCGGTGCTGATTTTCGCCGTGAAGCTGCGCTGGCTGCCCGCGCTGTCGTATCTGTCCGAAGTGAATTCGTTCGGCGCGCTGCTGCGCATCTACGCGATGCCGGTCATGACGCTGTGCTGCGTGATCGTCGCGCAGATGGCGCGCATGACGCGCGCCGCCGTGCTCGATCAGCTCAACTCGTCGTATGTGGAAATGGCGCTGCTCAAGGGCGCTTCGCCAGGGCGCGTGGTGTTGCGGCATGTGCTCCCGAACACCATTGGGCCGATTGCCAATGCCGTCGCGCTGAGCCTGTCGTATCTGTTCGGCGGCGTGGTGATCGTCGAGTCGATCTTCAACTATCCGGGCCTTGCGAGCCTGATGGTCGACGCCGTGACGAATCGCGACATGCCGCTCGTACAAGGCTGCGTGATGGTGTTTTGCGCCGCGTATCTCGCGCTCGTGCTGATCGCGGATCTGTGTCAGATCGTATCCAACCCGAGGCTGCGTCGATGATGACCCGACCTACCAATCCCCACGTTCCTCACGCCGGCACCGAGCTATACGACGTCAGCCGCGATGAACTCGTCGCCGAGACGACGCCCGTCGAAGTGGCGAGCCCGAAGTACAACGTGCTGCAACGCCTCGTGCAGCGCTTTTCGGTGCTCGGCCTGCTTGGCCTGCTGATGGTGCTGTTCTGGCTGCTGGTCGCTTTCATCGGACCGCTGGTCGCGCCGTACAAAGGCGGCGCGCTGACGTCGACGGAAATTTTCGGCCGCTATAGCGCGGCCTATCCGCTCGGCACCGATTATCTCGGCCGCGACATGCTGAGCCGCATTCTGTACGGCGCGCGCTATACGGTGGGCCTCGCGCTCGCGGCCGCGTTGCTCGCGAGCGTAATCGGCACGTTCTTCGGCCTGCTCGCGGCGGTGTCGGGCAAATGGGTCGATGAAGTGTTGAGCCGCCTGTTCGATGCGCTGATTTCGATTCCGAGCAAGGTGCTCGCGCTCGTCGTGATCGCGGCTTTCGGATCGTCGATCACGATGCTCACCACTGTTGCCGCGCTTGCGTACATTCCCGGCGCGTTTCGTATCTCGCGTTCGCTCGCGTTGAACCTGATGGGCCTGGAATACGTGCAGGTGGCCCGCGCGCGCGGCGAAGGTCTGTTGTATATCGCGCGCGTCGAGGTACTGCCGAACATGATCCATCCCATGCTCGCGGATTTCGGGCTGCGCTTCGTGTTCATCGTGCTGCTGTTGAGCGGCCTGAGCTTCCTCGGCCTCGGCGTGCAGCCGCCCAACGCCGACTGGGGTTCGCTCGTGCGCGAGAACATCGGCGGCTTGTCGGAAGGCGCGCCCGCGGTCCTGATGCCGGCGGTGGCGATTGCCACGCTGACCATCGGCATGAATTTGCTGATCGACAACTTGCGGCGTCGCAGCCGTAGCCACGGAGACGCATGATGGCCGACCGGGACATGATTGAAGTGAAGGGGCTGCGTGTCGTCGCCGGCACGGCGCACGGGCCGGTGACGGAGATCGTCAAAGGCGTCGACTTTTCGGTGAAGAAGGGCGAGGTGCTTGCGCTGATCGGCGAGTCGGGTTCGGGCAAGACGACCATTGCGTTGGCGCTGCTCGGCTATGCTCGCGCGGGCTGCTCGATCAGCGGCGGCGCGGTGCGCATCGGCGAGGTCGACGTGCTGTCGCTCGACGCCAGGGGACGCCGCGCGTTGCGCGCGCGCACCGTCGCGTATGTCGCGCAGAGCGCGGCGGCTGGCTTCAATCCGGCGCGCACGATCATGGATCAGGTCACCGAGCCGGCGCTGCTGCATCAGTTGATGACTAAAGACGCCGCGCGGACCAAGGCAATTGGGCTCTTTCGCGCGCTCGCGTTGCCCGCGCCGGAGACGATCGGCGATCGCTATCCGCATCAGGTGTCCGGCGGGCAGTTGCAGCGCTTGATGGCCGCGATGGCGTTGATTACCGATCCGGCTGTCGTCGTGTTCGACGAACCGACTACCGCGCTCGACGTCACCACGCAAATCGAAGTGCTCGCGGCTTTCAAGAAGGTGGTACGCGAACTCGGCACGACTGCTGTGTATGTGTCGCACGATCTTGCCGTGGTCGCGCAGATGGCCGATCGCATCGTCGTGCTGAACGGCGGTGCGGTCAAGGAGAACGGTGCGGTCGCGCAAGTGCTCGACGCCCCCGTCGATGCCTACACGCGCCAGTTGCTCGCCGCGACGCGCCGCCCGGAAGCGTCATTCGACACGACGGAAGGCGCGAAGCGCGTGCCGCCGCTGCTGGAAATCCGCGGACTGTCGGCGGGTTATGGCCGCATCGACCGTTTCGGCGTGCCCGCCGTGCGGGTGCTCGATGACGTGAGCCTCACCATTGCCCGCGGCAGCGCGCTCGGCGTGATCGGCGAATCGGGTTCGGGCAAGACGACGCTCGCGCGCGTGGTCGCGGGTCTCGTCGACCGCGCACGCGGCGACGTGCTGTTCAACGGCGAGGCGCTGCCGGCGCAACTGTCGCGCCGCACGCCCGAGCAGTACCGGCAGATCCAGATCGTGTTCCAGAACGCGGACACCGCGCTGAACCCGAGCCATTCGATTGCGGACATTCTGGGCCGGCCGCTCGCGTTCTATCACCATCTGCGTGGCGCTGCTGCTAAGAAACGCATGCTCGCGCTGCTCGATCTGGTGAAGCTGCCGGCTTCGATCGCGGCTCGCACGCCTGCCGGTTTATCCGGCGGCCAGAAGCAACGCGTCAATCTGGCGCGCGCGCTCGCTGCCGATCCCGCGCTGATTCTCTGCGACGAAGTGACATCCGCGCTCGACACGGTGGTCGGCGCCGCGATCCTCGATCTGCTCGCCGAGTTGCGGCGCGAGCTTGGAGTGTCGTACATGTTCATCAGCCACGACATTTCCACCGTGCGCGCGATCTGCGACGAAGTGATCGTGTTGTACGCGGGGCAGCGCGTCGAAGCGGGACAGCGCGACGTGCTCGCCGCGCCGCCGTATCACCCGTACACGGAGTTGCTCGTCGATTCGGTGCCCGAACTGAGGCCCGGCTGGCTCGACGCGCGCCGTCACGTGGCTGCTTGCGCATTGCCCGCGATGGGCGAGAGCGCCGAGGTGCCCGAACTGTGTTCGTTCCGTTCACGCTGTCCCGTGCGTATCGACGGTAGATGCAACATGACGCCGCCGTCGCTCAAGAAGCTTCCTTCCGGCGCGGAAATTCTTTGCCACCATTCGGCGGCCGAGCTCAGCCGTTTGCAAACCCTGGAGACGATCCCGGCATGAATCAGCGATTTGTGCGGCTCGCGGAAACCGGTCGCAAGACCTTCCCGATTACCGTCGACGGCGTGATACGCGAAGCCGCCGAAGGCGACACGCTGATGGTCGCATTGCTCACGAGCGGAAGCACGCTGCGCGATTCCGAATTCGGCGATGGCCGTCGCGCCGGCTTCTGTCTGATGGGCGCGTGTCAGGACTGCTGGGTATGGACCGCGCAAGGCGAGCGCGTGCGCGCGTGCAGCACGCCGGCGGCGCCCGGCATGTCGATCGTCACGAAACTGGCCGAAGCCGGGGAGGGCGTATGGCCCCGCGTGTAGTCATCATCGGTGCGGGCCCGGCGGGGGTGCGTGCGGCTCAGGCGCTTGTTGAAGCCGGGCTTCGTCCAACCGTTATCGACGAAGGCCGGCGCGACGGCGGACAGATATACCGGCGTCAGCCGGAAGGCTTTTCCCGCAGCTATGACACGCTCTATGGCACGGAGGCGGAGCGCGCCGCTTCGTTGCATCAGAGCTTCGATTCTCTGAGAGGCAGGCTCGACTATCTGCCCGAAACGCTGGTGTGGAATATCTCGGCGAATGCGGTGCACACAGTGAGCGGCACGCGTTACGGCTCGCTGCCGTTCGACGCGCTGATCATTTGCAGCGGTGCAACTGACCGGCTCATGCCCGTCAAAGGCTGGCATCAGGCGGGCACATACAGTCTTGGCGGCGCGCAGGTCGCATTGAAATCGCAAGGTTGCGCAATCGGCTCGCGCATCGTGATGATGGGCAGCGGGCCGCTGCTGTATCTCGTGTCCGCACAATACGTGAAGGCGGGCGCGCAGATCGCGGCAGTGCTCGACACGTCGACCTTCATGCAGCGCATGGCCGCTTTGCCGCGCTTGCTCGCGATTCCCGCCGCGCTCAAAAAGGGCATTGCGTTGACGCGCGTGTTGTCGAAAGCGCGCGTGCCGGTTTATCGCGGCGTGCAGCCTCTTGAGATCAAAGGTTCCCCGCAAACGGGCGTGAGCGGTGTGGAAGCGGCGCTGCCGGGCGGCAAGCGCATGGAGTTCGCATGCGATGCGGTCGCGCTCGGCTATCACCTGCGCCCAGAAACGCAACTCGCGGATCTTGCCGGTTGCCGCTTCGTCTTCGACGACGATGCGCAGCAGTGGCTCGCGCAAGTGGACAACGACGGCCGTAGCAGCATCAAAGGCGTCTATCTCGCGGGCGATGGCGCGCGCGTGCGCGGCGCGGACGCAGCGGAGCGTTCCGGCCGCCTCGCGGCGCTCGCCGCCATGCACGACCACGGCATGCAGACCGGGGGCATGAAGGACATGGAAGGCTTGCGCGCTGAACTCGCGCGCTTTACACGCTTTGCCGCGGGGTTGCGCGAAGCGTTTCCGTGGCCGGCGAAGTTCGCCGCGTCGCTGCCGGACGAGACCATTGTTTGCCGCTGCGAAGCGATTACGGCCGGCGAGTTGCGCAGCGTCGTATGCGAGGCGGGCGCGCGGGAAGCCAATCGCGCGAAGGCGTTTTCGCGCGTCGGCATGGGCCGTTGCCAAGGCCGCTATTGCGCTCACGCGGGCGCGGAGATCATTGCGGCGGCCGCTTGCGTGCCGTTGTCGTCGGTGGGACGGTTGCGCGGCCAGGCGCCCGTCAAGCCGCTGCCTGTTGCACTCACCGAGGCGCTCACCGAGACACTCACCGAGGAGGTGACGCAATGAGCGCGGCAACTCGCAACGAAGCGGATGTCATCGTGATCGGCGGCGGCATCATGGGCACCACGACGGCGTTCTTTCTGAGCCGGCGCAATCGCTCGGTGATTCTGCTGGAACGCGGTCTGACCGGGCAGCAGGCGAGCGGCGTGAACTTTGGCGGCATCCGGCGGCAAGGCCGCGCATTGCCGCAACTGGCAATGGCCAATCGCGCGTTGCGTACCTGGCAGCGCTCGGCTGAATTGCTCGGCGACGATGTCGAGTTTCTGCCGGTCGGCCATACGCGCGTGTGCTATCACCAGAAAGACGTCGAGAATTTCGATCAGTACGCGATCGACGCTCGCGCTCACGGACTAGAACTCGAAGTGTTGCACGGCGAAGCGATGTTCCGGCGCTTTCCCTTTCTTGGACGTGAAGTGCTGGCTGCGTCCATCTCGCCGCTCGACGGCCACGCGAACCCGCGACTGGCCGCGCCCGCATTCGGACGCGCAGCGGCGCGGCTCGGCGCGCAGGTGATCGAGAACACGGAGATCGTGCGCGTCGAAAAAGACGGCGAGCGCTTTCGCGTGGAAAGCGCGCGGGGCGACGTGTACCGCGCCGCGCAACTGGTCATTTGTGCGGGCGCCTGGGCGACGCGTCTTACCGAACAATTCGGCGAGGGCGCTCCGCTTACGGTGAGCGGCCCGCAAATGTGCGTGACGGAGCCGGTGCCCTACGTGTTCAAATCGTCGATGGGCGTGTTCACGTCCATCAAGCAGGAAGGCATTTACTTCCGGCAGATTCCGCGCGGCAACATCATCGTCGGCGGCGGCCCCGCAGGGCCGGCCGATCCGGTAACGAGCCGCGCGTCGGTCTTGCCTCAGAACACGGTGCGTCAGCTCGCGCAGATGCGGCGGCTCGTGCCCGCGCTTGCGCCGCTGCATGTGATTCGCGTGTGGAGCGGCGTCGAAAGTTATCTGCCCGACGGCGAGCCGGTGATCGGTCCGAGCAGCAAGGTCGACGGTCTCTTCTATGCATTCGGCTTTAACGGCGCCGGGTTTCAGATTGGCCCGGGCGTCGGCGAGACAATGGCGGAACTCGTGGATACGGGCAGCACGCCCATTCCGCTGGACAAGTTCTCCATTCGGCGTTTCGCAAAAGAGCCGGCGCCTCGTTCGAGCATCGTGATGTCATGAAACAGTCCCTCAGCCTCAATGCCGCGCGGGCTTTTATCGAAGCGCATTTCAACGAGCCGGTGACGCTCGCGCAACTCGCGGCACTGTCCGCACTGAGCGTGTCGCGCTTCGCGACGGTGTTCCGGCAGCAATACGGATCGTCGCCGTATCGCTACCTGTGCGGCGTGCGGATTCAGCGGGCGCAGACGATGCTGCTTGAAGGCGTGCCCGGATCGGTGGTCGCCACCGAGGTCGGCTTTTTCGATCAAAGCCATTTTGGCCGGCATTTCAAACGATGCTGCGGCATGACACCCAGCATGTTCATTCAACGCGCGGCGGCCAATACTGGCAATGCGGGCAAGCATGGCAATGTGAGCGCGAAAGCTAGCGCGGTGCGTTCAACTTCCGCCATAAGGTCGTCTTGCTGATGCCGAGCGCGGCGCAAACCGCGTCGCGATCGCCGCCGTGCGCGGCAAGGGCGGCGCGGATTTCGTCGGCTTCCACATGACGGCTGCGTTCGCGCAACGTAAGCGCGGCTTTCTTCGAACGCGTGTGGTGCGGCTCCATGATCTCGGGCGCGATGGTGCGCAGCATGTCGCGTGTGATGAGCGGTTGCGCAATTGCGCCGTTCCTCCTCGCGTTGGTTTGTGCGCCGGCTTGTGCGTGCAGATCCACGTGCGTCTGAGTCTCCATCTCGGCA
The DNA here is from genome assembly GCF_904848585.1 of Paraburkholderia kirstenboschensis. Lineage (GTDB taxonomy): Bacteria > Pseudomonadota > Gammaproteobacteria > Burkholderiales > Burkholderiaceae > Paraburkholderia > Paraburkholderia kirstenboschensis. The sequence continues at coordinate 600,372 of NZ_CAJHCR010000003.1, read as the reverse complement.
AGCTCGACCGCGATTCGCTCCACCACGTTCTGCAATTCCCGCACGTTGCCAGGCCACGCATAGCGCTGCAACGGCTCCGCGAGCCCGGCCAGAACGCGACCAGCGGCAGCGGCGTCGGGCAGGCGCGCGGCGAGCCTCGGCTCACGCGATGCTGCTTGCAATAGCAACTCGACGGCGAGCGGAATCAGGTCCGTTGGACGCTCGCGCAGCGGCGGCAGCGCGATGCTGAGAATGTTGAGCCGGTAGTACAGATCGGCGCGGAAAGTGCCCGCTTCGATGCCTGCGGTCAACGCCCGATGCGTCGCCGCGACAACACGAATGTCGACGCGCGTGGGCTCCGTCGAACCGAGCCGCACGACCTCCCGCTCCTGCAGCACGCGCAACAACCGGCTTTGCAACGAGAGCGGCATTTCGCCGATTTCATCGAGAAACAGCGTGCCGCGATGCGCGACTTCAATGAGCCCCGCCTTGCCGCCTTTGCGCGCGCCGGTGAACGCGCCTTCCTCGTAACCGAACAGTTCACTTTCCAGCAAGGCTTCGGGAAAAGCGCCGCAATTGATTGCGACGAACGCGAAGTCGCGCCGCGCGCTCAGGTGATGCATGCTTTGCGCGACCATTTCCTTGCCGGTGCCGCTCTCGCCGAGAATCAGCACGGTGGCGTCCGACCTTGCATAACGCTGCACGAGCGCGCGCACCCGCTGCATGGATTCCGATGCGCCCACCATGTCTTCAAGCCGGTACCGCGCGCTGAACTGCTGCACACGCTGACGCGAGCGCAATGTGCGGTCGAGCCGCTCAACCGCGCGCGATTCCTGGAACGTCAGCACCGTGCCCGCCGCCGCGCCGCTCGTCGCGAGCGGCCCGCGATGCACGACATAGCTCGCGCCGCGCACCGTGCAGAACGCATCGCCGTCCGAATCGGGCAGGCTGCCCGCGAGATCCGGTGCAAGGTCGAGCAACGCGCGCCCCACTGCTTTTGCCGGGTCGATGCCGAGCACGGCGGCAAGACGCTGGTTCATCGCTTCTACGCGGCCTTGCGAGTCGAGCGCGACGACGCCGTCGCGCAAGTGTTGCAGCAGGTTGTCGAGCCGTTGACGGCGTATCGTTTCACGCCGCGTGGCCTGCGCGACTTCGAGCGCCGTGTCGAAACCGGCGCGCACCGACGCGCGCGAGTAGAGAAACACGGCGCCCATGCCGGCGTTCGCGGCCAGGTCGGTCACGAGGCCTGGGCCGACCACCACGTCCACGCCCCGATCGCGCAGATCGAGCACGACGCTTTCCGCGTCTTGCGCGGACTGATGCGAGGCGAACGTCACATCTAGCCCGAATGCGGTGACGAAGCGGCGCACCTCGTCGGGCGTATTGCCATGCGTGACGAGCGCGACTTTCGCGCCTTCGCGGCGAGCGCGCGCGAGCGCGTGCATGACGTCGAAGCCCGTTGGCGTGATCATCACGACCGGCACGGCGACGCGCGTTTTCAGATATGCGCCGTTCGAGCCGCCGGCAATGACGACATCGGGACGCGACGCTCCGGCAGCCTCGATCTCGCGAACGGCGTCTTCGAAACCTTGCGCGACGATGCGCAGGTCGGCGCGCTCCACGTATTCGCCGGCGATGTCGAAAAACAGATCGCGCAGGCGGCTGATGCTGAGCGCCCAGATGCGCGGGCGCTGGACGGTGTCGAAAGGAGGTGTGCTCACGGCAGTGGCGCGCGGTGCGCTCCCGATTGGCAAGATCCAGTCATTATGCTCGCATCCATTTCAAAAATGAAACGCCGACCTTTCATGAGTGAAATGACAGATGTTTCGCAGATTGCGGGATCTTCGCCGAAACAGGCACTTAGCGTGTGCTGCAAGACATGGCCCGATCTTTGCGTTTAACGACCCGTTCAAAAACGCACCATGGCAACTGGAGACAAACTGATGAGCGAAGCAGACAACAGCACGCCGAACGCGGGCGCATTCAAACCGAAGAAATCCGTCGCGCTGTCCGGCGTGACCGCGGGCAACACGGCGCTTTGCACGGTCGGCAAGACCGGCAACGACCTGCACTATCGCGGCTACGACATTCTCGACATCGCGGGCAATTGCGAGTTCGAGGAGATCGCGTATCTGCTCGTGCACGAAAAGCTGCCGACCCAAGCCGAACTCACCGCCTACAAGACGAAGCTGAAGGCGCTGCGCGGCCTGCCCGCAAATGTGAAGGCCGCGCTCGAATGGATTCCCGCCGCCGCACATCCAATGGACGTGATGCGCACCGGCGTCTCGGTGCTCGGCACCGTGCTGCCGGAGAAGGACGATCACAACCTGCCCGGCGCGCGCGATATCGCCGACAAGCTGATGGCGTCGCTCGGCTCGATGCTGCTGTACTGGTACCACTATTCGCACAACGGCAAACGCATTGAAGTGGAAACCGACGACGATTCGATCGGCGGCCACTTCCTGCATCTGCTGCATGGTGTCGAGCCGTCGAAGTCGTGGGTCGATGCAATGCATGTGTCGCTGAACCTGTATGCCGAGCACGAGTTCAACGCGTCGACGTTCACGGGCCGCGTGATCGCGGGCACCGGTTCTGACATCTACTCGGCGATCACGGGCGCGATCGGCGCGCTGCGCGGACCGAAGCACGGCGGCGCAAACGAAGTCGCGTTCGAGATCCAGTCGCGCTACCAGACGCCGGACGAAGCGGAAAGCGATATCCGCCGGCGCGTCGAGAACAAGGAAGTGGTGATCGGTTTCGGTCACCCGGTCTACACGATCTCGGACCCGCGCAACAAGGTCATCAAGGAAGTGGCGAAGAAGCTTTCGAAGGAAGCGGGCAACAACAAGCTTTTCAACATCGCGGAGAGGCTCGAATCGGTGATGTGGGAAGCGAAGAAGATGTTCCCCAACCTGGACTGGTTCAGCGCCGTTTCGTATCACATGATGGGCGTGCCGACGGCGATGTTCACACCGCTTTTCGTCATTGCACGCACGGCTGGCTGGAGCGCGCACATCATCGAGCAGCGGATCGACAACAAGATCATTCGCCCGAGCGCGAATTACACCGGTCCCGACGATCTGCCGTTCGTGCCGCTCGCGAAGCGCGGCTGAGATCGTCAAAGCAGTCGCGCAAGCTGAAAGGGTTGTTTCGCATCGCGTCCGGAGAGAGCGGACGCGACGGACCTCGGCCTTGGCTCGCTGATACCCCGAGCCAAGGCCGCTTTTTGCCGACGCGAGCTACACTAGACCGATTGCTTCACCAAAGCAGGAACGCGCCGTTAAAAACGCCCGCTCAATGCGATGGCCGCCGCCCTTGTTCCCGCATCATTACTGTTAGTCCCACGCCATGAATACTGCTTACCGCAAACGCCTTCCCGGCACCCAGCTCGATTTCTTCGATGCGCGCGCCGCCGTCGACGCAATCCAGGCCGGCGCATACGACAAGCTGCCGTACACGTCGCGTGTGCTCGCCGAAAATCTCGTGCGGCGCTGCGATCCGGTGACGCTCGTCGCGTCGCTGAAACAGATCGTGGAACGCAAGCGCGAGCTGGATTTCCCGTGGTTTCCGGCGCGCGTGGTATGTCACGACATTCTCGGCCAGACCGCGCTGGTCGATCTCGCCGGATTGCGCGACGCGATCGCCGCGCAAGGCGGCGACCCGGCGATGGTCAATCCGGTGGTGCCGACGCAACTCGTCGTGGATCACTCGCTTGCCGTGGAGTGCGGCGGCTTCGATCCGGACGCGTTCGCGAAGAACCGGGCTATTGAAGACCGTCGCAATGAAGACCGCTTCGATTTCATCAACTGGACGAAGCGCGCATTCAGGAACGTCGACGTGATTCCGCCGGGCAACGGCATCCTGCATCAGATCAACCTCGAACGCATGAGTCCGGTCGTGCAGGTGAGCGACGGCGTCGCGTTTCCCGATACGCTGGTGGGCACGGACTCGCATACGCCGATGGTCGACGCGCTCGGCGTGATCGCGATCGGCGTAGGCGGACTCGAAGCGGAAAGTGTGATGTTGGGCCGCGCGTCGTATATGCGTCTGCCGGATATCGTCGGTGTGGAGTTGACGGGTAAGCCCGCTGAAGGCATTACCGCAACCGACGTCGTGCTCTCGCTGACCGAATTTCTGCGCAAGGAAAAAGTGGTCGGCGCGTACCTTGAATTCTTCGGCGAGGGTACGGCGAAGCTCACGCTCGGCGACCGCGCGACGATTGCGAACATGGCGCCCGAATTCGGCGCGACGGCCGCGATGTTCTATATCGACGAGCAGACCATCAAGTACCTGAAGCTCACTGGCCGCGACGACGAACTGGTGAAGCTCGTCGAAACGTACGCGAAAGAAACCGGCCTATGGGCCGACAGCCTCACGCATGCCGCGTACGAGCGCGTGCTGAAGTTCGATCTGTCCACGGTCGTGCGCACGCTTGCCGGGCCTTCGAATCCCCATCGGCGCCTGCCGGTTTCCGAACTGGCGGCGCGCGGCATTAGCGGCAAGGTCGAGAACGAGCCGGGCTTGATGCCGGACGGCGCGGTGATTATCGCGGCGATCACGAGCTGCACGAATACCAACAATCCGCGCAACATGATCGCCGCCGGCCTGCTCGCGCGTAACGCGAACCGGCGCGGACTCACGCGCAAGCCGTGGGCGAAGACATCGCTCGCGCCGGGCTCGAAAGCCGTCACGTTGTATCTGGAAGAAGCCGGCTTGCTGCCCGAGCTCGAACAGCTTGGTTTTGGCGTAGTCGCGTATGCGTGCACGTCGTGCAACGGCATGTCCGGCGCGCTCGACCCGGCGATCCAGAAGGAAATCGTGGAGCGCGACCTGTATGCGACTGCCGTGCTGTCGGGCAACCGCAATTTCGACGGCCGCATTCATCCGTTCGCGAAGCAGGCGTTTCTTGCATCGCCGCCGCTGGTGGTGGCTTATGCGATTGCGGGCACGATTCGCTTCGACATCGAGAAGGATGTGCTCGGTGTCGATGCCGAAGGCAATAACGTGACGCTCAAAGACATCTGGCCGTCTGACGAAGAAATCGATGCAATCGTGGCTTCGAGCGTCAAGCCCGAGCAATTCCGCAAAGTGTACGAGCCGATGTTCGCGGTTTCGGTGGACACACAGGAGAAAGCGAACCCGCTCTACGACTGGCGGCCGATGAGCACATACATTCGCCGTCCGCCGTATTGGGAAGGCGCGCTTGCGGGCGAGCGCACGTTGCAGGGCATGCGTGCTCTCGCCGTGCTCGGCGACAACATCACGACCGATCACCTGTCGCCATCGAATGCAATCTTGCCGGACAGCGCAGCAGGCGAATACCTGACGAAAATGGGCTTGCCCGAAGAAGATTTCAATTCGTATGCGACGCATCGCGGCGATCACCTGACGGCGCAGCGCGCCACGTTCGCGAACCCGACGCTCAGGAACGAGATGGTTATCGAAGACGGCAAGGTGAAGGCCGGTTCTTTTGCTCGCATCGAACCGGAGGGCAAGATCACGCGTATGTGGGAAGCGATCGAAACGTATATGGAGCGCAAACAGCCGCTGATCGTGATTGCCGGAGCCGACTATGGCCAGGGGTCGTCGCGTGACTGGGCGGCCAAGGGCGTGCGTCTTGCCGGCGCGGAAGCGATTGTCGCCGAAGGATTCGAACGGATTCACCGCACAAACCTTGTTGGCATGGGCGTGTTGCCGCTCGAATTCAAGCCTGGTGTGAACCGCATCACGCTGGCGATCGACGGCACCGAAACCTTCGACGTACTCGGCGAGCGCAAGCCGCGCGCGGATCTGACGCTGGTGATTCATCGCAGAAGCGGTGAGCGGGTCGAGGTGCCGGTGACCTGCCGGCTCGACACGGCCGAAGAGCTTTCCATCTACGAGGCCGGCGGCGTGCTGCAGCGTTTTGCGCAGGACTTTCTGGAGTCGTCTAAGGCGGCGGCTTAATCAATATCGTTCAGGACACTGTTTCATGGCGCACAAACCGCAGATCAGGATTCCGGCCACTTACATGCGTGGCGGCACGAGCAAAGGCGTGTTCTTCCGCTTGCAGGATTTGCCCGATGCGGCGCAAATGCCCGGCGCGGCGCGCGACGCGCTGCTGCTGCGCGTGATCGGCAGCCCCGACCCGTACGGCAAGCAGATCGACGGCATGGGCGGCGCGACATCGAGCACGAGCAAGACCGTGATCATCGATAAAAGCAGCAAGCCCGATCACGATGTGGATTACCTGTTCGGACAGGTGTCGATAGACAAGCCGTTTGTCGACTGGAGCGGCAATTGCGGCAATCTCTCTGCCGCGGTGGGTCCTTTCGCGATCAGCGCGGGGTTGGTCGAGGCAAACCGGATTCCGCGCGATGGCGTGGCGACCGTGCGCATCTGGCAGGCGAACATCGGCAAGACGATCATCGCGCACGTGCCGATGACCGGTGGCGCAGTGCAGGAAACGGGCGACTTCGAACTCGACGGCGTGACATTTCCCGCGGCGGAAGTGCAGCTCGAATTCATGGACCCGGCAGCGGACGAAGACGGCGCGGGCGGCTCGATGTTCCCGACCGGCAATCTCGTGGATGATCTCGAGGTGCCGGGCGTCGGCACGCTGAAGGCGACCATGATCAACGCCGGAATCCCGACGATTTTCGTGAATGCCGAAGCGATCGGCTACAAGGGCACGGAGTTGCAAGACGCCATTAATAGCGATGAAAAGGCGCTCGCAATGTTCGAGACGATTCGCGCACACGGCGCGCTGCGCATGGGGCTGATCAAGCATCTGGACGAGATCGCGAAGCGACAGCACACGCCGAAGATCGCGTTCGTTGCAAAGCCGGCCGACTATGTGTCGTCGAGCGGCAAGCAGATCGGCTCGGACGACGTGGATTTGCTGGTTCGCGCAATGTCGATGGGCAAGCTGCATCACGCGATGATGGGCACGGCCGCAGTGGCGATCGGTACCGCGGCGGCGATTCCGGGGACGTTGGTGAATCTGGCGGCTGGCGGCGGTGAGCGTGAAGCAGTGAGGTTCGGGCATCCGTCAGGGACGCTGCGGGTGGGGGCGGAGGCTGCAGTTGTCGGTGGCGAGTGGGTGGTCAGGAAGGCGGTGATGAGTCGCAGTGCGAGGGTTTTGATGGAGGGGTGGGTTAGGGTGTAGTGGCTGGCAGAAACGCTCCGGTGCTGGCCCGATGCGTGCCGTCCGACACGGACATTTAGCCCGCCCGGTTGAACTTGCGCGGCTTCGCACTGGTTATAATCCCCGGGCCATCGAGAAACACTCAACGGTCAGATCTGGAAGCCTGTGATCGTAACCGCGCACCCGCCCACATGGGGCATGCGTCTGCCTCTGCGTGTCCGTGTTTCGAGGGGCGGCCAGTGGCGGGCGAGCCGCGAGGCTCTCCGGTCGGTTAGTATCCCGGTCTTCCAGGCCCGTCGTGCCCGCTCACCCACCTCAACCGAATGCCGGGCGACCCACTGAAGTCTTAGGGAGATCGCACAATGAGTAAGAATAAACGCCAATCGCAAGCCGATTCTCGCCCACCTGTCGACGCTCTCCAGTACGAAAAGCTTGCGCTCTCGGCTTTCCATCTCTGTGACCGGCAGATGAGCAAATTCGATACGTTGATTACGCTTGCGTCCACGATATGTAGGAATCCTGCTGTCACGATTGACGAGCGCCACCGGCAGCAGACCATGCTCGAATTGCTCGTCAGCACCGGCGAGCAATATCAGCAGGAGCTTGCGTGCGACCGCGAACTCTTCCAGGTGATCGCACTCGATGCCAAGGGAGTCGCGAAGAAGCGCATCACGGCGAGCCGGGCGGCGCGTCTGCTTCAGGAGGCAAAAGAGATGGCGGCGGCGCAGGCGCCGGACATGAGCACCGGCCCGCACGAAACGGCTTGCGTCGACGAAACGTCAAGCGACGACGTGGAAGCCGGGCCTGGACCCGGCGTCACGCAACACTGAACACACACGCAGCGTAGCCGGCGACCGAAGGCCGCCGTTCTCCGTGCCGTTCTCCGTGCTCGTATCCGTCTAGCACACGTCGCCCTTACAGCCTTACTTCGCCCCGTGCTTGGCCTGCCAGCGTTGCATGAAGCCGATTTCGTCATGCTGCGCCTTGATGATGTTTCTCGCCAGGCGCTTCAACTCCGGGTCCTTGCCGTACTTGAGTTCGACCTGCGCCATGTCTATCGCGCCCTGGTGGTGCGGGATCATGTGCGCGACGAAGTCTTTATCGGCGTCCCCCGTGTAGGCCGGCGCGCTCATGTCCTTCATCATCTTTTCGTCGGCGGCTTTGAATGCCGGCGTCGAGTCGCCGGAACCCGCATCGGCTGAGGACATGTCCATGCCGGGCATGGACGCCGTGTGCTGCGCGTGGACAGGCGCAGTGGCGACGGCGCATGCCACACCGCCGAACAGGCACAATGCACGAAGGGCGCGAAGTTTCTTCATAGTCGATTCCCGTTAAAAAGTTGTTCAAGCGACGCGTGGCTCATCAGTCTCTCACCGACGGATGAAACCCCGCTGCCGCGATTGCCTCGATGAATTGCGTTGGTGCCAGCGTCGACGCTATCTTGACGATCTTTGTGGACACGTCAATGTCAACCGCCGCAGCCGGATCAAGACCGGCGATCGCGCGAGCAATCGCGTTGGCGCATCCACCGCAAGACATATCCTGAACGGTTAATTCCAATTTCATTCCCAATCTCCTGAGAGAAGTCTCAAGACGATCTTGGACCTTCCCACGGCGGTAAGGTCAAGTCTGCATGCATGCGTCTTTACTTTTACCGCTGACGCCAATGTGTGCCTGCCATTGGGAACGGTCCTACACAGGCGCCCGCCTGTGAAGTCGATAATCGACGTGACCCCCAAGCGCAGAGTAGCGTTCGCAGCCTGCGCCAGTCGAGCCTCACGGTTTATCCACGCAGACTCATTCGCGCGATCATGCAAAACCAGTCCCCGGTATCACCCCAAGCCATTTCGCTCTGGTTCAACGAAGCGGAAGAAGCACGCCTCGCAGGTCGCTTCGACACGGCGCAGGCGCTTCTCGATCGAATCATTGTGCATGATTCGGCGCACGCGGCCGCGCTCTACTCGCGCGGACTGGTGGCTCTCGCGCTGGACCAACTGCCATTGGCGCAACGCTGGATCGAGCGTGCAGTAGAAGTCGAGCCGCAGCCGCCGTTCTTCGACATGCTGTGCCTTGTCCAGATCAAGCTGCGCGCGTTCGCGAGCATTGTGCACACTGCCAGAGCGGGGCTCGCATATCAGCCGGATTCGCTTGCGCTTCACTATTACCTGGGCGTCGCGCTGCAGTTGCAAGGGCGTGCGGAAGAGGCGGCAGCAGTCTATCGCACGTTGATCGAACTCAAGCCGGACTATGCGCAAGCGCACGCGAACCTGGGCGTCGTCGTGAAAGACCTGGGCTCGTTGAGCAAGGCCGAGCAGCACCTCAGGCGCGCCATGACGTTAGACCCGTCAAATCGCGGCGCGCGCGCAAGTCTCAGTCAGGTCCTGCTGGCGGCGGGCCGATATCAAGAAGCGTGGCCGTACTTTGAAGACCGTTGGGCCAATTTCGTCGATGCCGACGGGCAACCCGTGTCCCAGCGGCCGGAACTCCCATGGCCGCAGTGGAAGGGCGAGCATCCCGACGTCAGGGGCGGCGCGCACGGCGAGCATCCCAACGTCGAGGGCGGCGCGCGTCTGCTCGTTCTGCCGGAGCAAGGTCACGGCGACAGCTTGCAATTCGTGCGTTACCTGCCGCTCGCCCTCGAACGTTTTGCCCAGGTGGGCTATATCTGCCCGCCGTCGCTGCGGCGTCTTTATGAAGAGTCGTTGTGTGCGCGCTGGCCCGGCCTCGTCATGCTCGACGACGTCCTGCCTGATGTGAAAGAGTGGGACTGGCAATGTCCGTTGATGTCGTTGCCGCTGGCATTCGGCACGCGCCTCGACAACATCCCGACCCCGGCGCACCTGCGCGCAGAGCCGCGGCGTTCCGCCGGGTGGCGGGCAAAACTCGGCGCGTTGGCACGGCCGGACCTGCCGCGCGTCGGCGTGGTGTGGGCCGGCGGCCACTCCGGGCTCACCGAAGATCGCGCGCGCAGCCTGACATGTGCGCAATTTGCGCCATTGTTTTCTTTGTCGCGAATTCGCTGGATCAGCTTGCAGAAAGCCGACGACCTGGCCAAGCGCGCGAGCGCCTCGACGAAAGCGTATCTCACCGACTGGATGGACGATGTGTCGGACTTTGCAGACACTGCCGCGATCATCGACAACCTGGACCTCGTCATTTCGGTCGATACGTCGGTCGCTCATCTGGCAGCGGCCATGGGCAAGCCGGTCTGGCTGCTAAATCGTTTTGCCGGTTGCTGGCGGTGGCTGCGCAATCGCGACGACAGCCCGTGGTATCCGACGGTGCGCATCTTCACGCAACCGCAACGGGGCAATTGGGACGAAGTAATCGAGCGCGTCGCGGCGCAATTGAAGCAGCGTTATGAACCGGGCATAACTTACCGTTCTTTTGTGCGCTAGCTAACTCAACGTCACGCCAGATTTACTGACGAGTGAGTTCGGGGTGCTAAGCTCGGGCGCTGTCGCGTTGTGGTTTCCATCGCCGGTGAGGCGTGTGCCGTTTGACAAAATAAATGATCAACAGGGGCCGGGCATGTTGAGAAAAGTCGTCGACAGGGCAAAACAGATCCGTCGGAGCGAGCGATTCAAGCATTCCGTCGCTACGCCTCGCCGCATATCGCTTCATGCGACACAGCGCCTCAACCGGGGCGTCTTTGCGATCGAGATCAAGGAGAACTCCGGCTTTTTCTCCGTCATGCAAATGGTGTTGTTCATCCTCATGTTTTGCGAGGAAAAATGCCTGACGCCGCGCATTAGCGCTCGCGGCGGCCTGTATGGCGATGCCGATGGAAAGGTCGACTGGTTCTCCGCGTTCTTCGAACCGGTACGCGCTCAAGCTCCTTTGCCGCTCGCGCGCAAGCTCAGGACTTCGACGGTTCGTGACCTGGTGCAGCTAGGCTTCCGGCAACGTTACGAGCACCTGCTGGAACTCGGCAGCGCGAGCGAACTGTTCTTTGCATACTATCGCCCGGCGCAGCATATCCTTCGCGAGGTCGATGCAATCTGCGAGCAGCTTGGGATCGGCGCTTTCACGCTGGGCGTGCACTTCAGAGGCACCGACAAGACGCTCGAAGCGATTCCCGTTTCGTGGAAGGACTTTTGCCGCCACGTCGAAACGACGCTAGCCGAGAATCCGCGTTTGACTCACGTGTTCATTTCGAGCGACGAACAGGCCTTTGTCGACTACTTCGTCGCGTGGCCGTTCAGCAAGCCGGTGAGCGTCGCGCCGGCGAGGTTGCTCGCGAACGGCGCGACGCCGGTTCATTTCAGCGGCTTTCCAGGTCTGGAAGTCGGTCGTGAAGCGCTGGTCTCCAGTCTGCTGTTGTCGCGCTGCGGCTATCTGGTCAAAACGCCGTCTTATCTGTCCGCGTGGTCGCGAATTTTCAACCCGGCGTTGCCCGTCAAGCTCGTCGCTCCACCGCGGCCAGACGCGTTCTGGTTTCCCGACAGCCGGCTGTGGCTCGAGCAGGCGGCGCACGACAAAGCGGCTTGAATGCAGCGTCGTTCAAGCCGCGCGACTGCCTGACCCGGCGACACGCTCCAGCGGCTTGCGATATGCTTTTGTGACAAGGCGCGCGCCGAGCGCCCAGGCACATCACAAAAGGACTCGCAACATGAAAGCCGTCAAGATCGGAACACCTGCCAGCGTTGATAGTCTCCAGTTGGTCGATATCGACGATCCGGGACAGCCGGGCCCGGGACAAGTCCGCGTGCGTATCCACGCCAGCTCGTTGAACTTTCACGACTACGGTGTTGTAAGCGGCGTATTGCCCGCCGACGCCGGACGGATTCCGATGGCGGACGGCGCGGGTGTCGTCGAGGCGGTCGGCGAAGGCGTCGGCGAATTCAAGGCTGGCGACCATGTGGTGTCGTGCTTCTTCCCGTGGTGGGAGAACGGTGCGCCCACGATTGGCGACTTCAAAACCACACCCGGCGACGGCATCGACGGCTACGCGCGCGAAGTCGTCGTGCTGCCGAGCCACTACTTTACGCATGCGCCGAAGGGCTACAGCCACGCCGAGGCCGCAACGCTTACCACGGCCGGACTCACGGCGTGGCGTGCGCTGGTCGTCGACGGTCAGCTGAAACCGGGTGCCACGGTGCTCGTGCTCGGAACCGGCGGCGTGTCGATCTTCGGCTTACAGCTTGCCAAGGCCATGGGCGCCTCGGTGATCGCGACATCCTCGTCGGATGCGAAGCTCGAAAAGCTGCGCGCGCTCGGCGCCGATCATACGATCAACTACCGCGAGAATCCCGAGTGGGGCAAAGAGGTGCGCTCGTTGACCGGGGGCCGGGGCGTCGATCATGTGATCGAAGTGGGCGGTCCGGGCACGTTGCCGCAGTCGATCACCGCCTGCCGGATAGGCGGCCACATCGCGCTGATCGGCGTACTGACCGGACGCGCGGGCCCGGTGCCCACCGCGGCGCTGATGGCACGGCAGCAGCGGCTGCAAGGCTTGATTGTCGGCAGCCGGCAGGATCAGCGCGATATGACCCGCGCGCTCGAAGTGACCGGCATCAAGCCGGTAATCGACAGGACGTTCGAACTCGCGAAGCTCGGCGACGCGTTCAGGCATGAAGCGGCGGGCGCACACTTCGGCAAGATTTGCGTATCGATCTGAGCGCTACGCGGTTGAGCGTCTGCGCAGCGCGGTGAGGCTCAACCGCGCTGCGCGAGATCTGCGAACGTGATGCTTTTGGCCGCGCATGCTTCGGTGAACGCTTCGTCGTAACTGGAGAAGAACACGGTGCGGGTTTGCGCGAGCGTCGTGAACAGATCCACCAGCACCGTGCGCGCCGCGGCGTCGAGTCCGCCGACGGGCTCGTCCGCAATCAGCACCTTCGTTTCGCCAATCACCGCGGCCGTCAAAAAAAACTTCTTGCGCGTGCCGAACGACATCTGTTCAAAGCGCTTTTCCAGATGCGGCGTGAGGCCGAAGCGGTCGGCGAGCGCCAGCGTCGCCTCATTGACCACCGCGTCTCTCGCCGACGCCACGCGCTGCAGATATTCGCGGCCGGTTGGATCAGGCGACGGCATGCAATCCTCGGGCACGTACGTCAGCAGCGATTGCGCGGCCTTACGCGCCGCGCGCAGTGAATGGCCGCCCAGCCAGATTTCCCCTTCATCAGCCTCGATCACGCCGGCAAGCATGCCGAGCAAGGTGGACTTGCCGCTGCCGGACTCGTCGTTGAGCGCGACGCAGCCTGCAGCAGAGTCGTGCCAAAGTCGCTGAAAGATGACGCGGTCGCCATAGCGCTTGCTGAGGTTCTCAAATCGAAGCATGAGTGTGAGTGTGACGTGTGGTGTGGGTCGCCGCGCACCACCCATTTGAGCCGAGCGCGGGCGGAATCGAGACGGATGGCGAAGCCTAACAAAAACCGGACGATCGCTCCGATATACCGCGCGTTGGCGGCGGTAACGCCGAACCGCGCGCCCAGAGCGGCAAACTGCACGGGCGCCACGAAAATGGGGCGGGGTGAAAATGATAGGTCTACAGAATACGCGGCCTTTTTTACGCTGCTAAACTGTGCGCCGGAGCAGTGTTCTCCCGCATTCATGCGCCGCTCGCGCCCCTAATTTCCGCCAGCATCAACCCGCGGGATAAGCGGTAGAAACAGGCCTTTTCTGCGATTTGGAAGAAGCAGCCGCACTGCATACTGGCTCATACGCGGCTGGTGAAAAAGGGACGCATGGTTGGGTGTCCTTTCTTCCGGGCAGGCATGGCGTCGCAATTGCCGATTCCTCTCCCAACCGCTCATCCTCTCTGATTCGATATGTATCGGGGCTCGCTTGAGCCCGTTTTTGGAAGTGACTCATGAAGCCGGGAAAGAATTCGCTTGGAAAAACACGCGCGCGCAAATTCGCCATGGCGGCGGCAGCGGCGCTCATCGCACTGACGCTCGCATTCAGTTTCTGGCATTACCAGCAGCGCTCGTCGCAGGTCGCGCCCGCGCTAACCGGCGTTGCCAACCAGATGCGCCACGACACGTCGGCGTGGACGCGCGAGGAGAAAGACGCGTCGCAAATGCTGCGCGACATTCATGATGCGAAGGTCGCCGCAATCGGTGTGAGTCCCAGTGCGATTCTCGTGTCGAAGCGCGACGGCTCGAAATACTTCGTGACCGACCACAACGCGACCTTCTCACACGCGCTGTTACTCGGTGAGCCGAAGAACGGCGACGCGGCTTCATACCAACTGGTGTGGCTGCCCGACGCGGACATCCGCACGGGCGGCTCGAACTGGGTCCAGGCGTTCGACCAGACGCGCGACGTAATCAGCCTGCTGCTGCCGTTGCTGCTGGTCGGCGGCATGGTGTGGTTCATGCGCCGCGAGATGCGCGGCGGCGCGACGCTGCTCGGCAAGGCGCCCACGCTGCGCTTCGACGACGTGATCGGCGCCGGTGAAGCGAAGGCGGCGCTCGCGGACATTCGCGGCTATCTGTCGAACCCGAAGCAATTCACGTCGATGGGCGTACGAGCACCGTGCGGCATCCTGATGGTGGGCGGCCCCGGCGTGGGCAAAACGCGGCTCGCACAGGCGCTGGCCGGAGAATGCGGCGCGAGCTTCATCTCGATCACCGGCAGCTATTTCAGCGCGAAGTATTACGGCGTCGGCATTCAGAAGGTCAAGCATCTGTTTGAAATGGCGCGCAAGAATGCGCCCACGGTGATCTTCATCGACGAAGCCGACGGCCTCGCGAAGCGCACCGACACGGGCGGCGGTCCGGTCGAAGCGGAGAGCAACCGCATCATCAATCAGTTGCTGGCGGAAATGGACGGCTTTGCTTCGAACGAAGGCGTGATTATCGTCGCGGCCACCAATCATCCGGATAATCTCGACGAGGCCTTGCGCCGGCCTGGCCGTTTCGATCGCACCGTGCAGGTTCGCCTGCCCGATCGCGAGGACCGCGCGAAGATTTTCCGTTTCTATGCGGAGAGGCTGAAGTCGAAGGCCGCGGACATCGACTACGATCAGCTCGCGCGCCTGACCACCGGCTTGTCGCCGGCGACCGTCGCTATGGTCGTGAATCAGGCTGGGCTCGTCGCACGCAAAGCCGGCGACACCGAGATCGCGGCAAAGCATTTCATCGAGGCGATCAAGATCGCGCGTATCGGCGACGTGAGCGGCGCGGAACGCGCATTGACCGAGGACGAACGCACGCGAATTGCCGTGCATGAAGCCGGGCATGGCCTGGTTGCGGCGCTGCTGAACACCGGCGTGCTCGAGGAGGTCACGATTCTGCCGCGTGGGGGCGCGCTGGGCGTCGCGCTCATCACCAAGGCGCAGGACAAGCATCTTTATCGCGAGACCGAGATTCGCAACGAAGTGAAGGTCTTGCTCGGCGGCCGTAACGCGGAAATTCTGGCGTTCTCCGAAGCGTCGAGCGGTGCCGCCTCCGATCTGCAGGAAGCGTCGCGCATCAGCCTCGACATGGTGTCGAAGTTCGGCTTCAACAGCGACGGCAATCTGTTTAGCCTCGCCGCATTGCCCTCGCAATACGCGGGTCTGCAGATGAAGGGCGCGATAGAGCAGGCAAACGTGCTGCTCAAGGAGCTGAACGAGCAGTGTTACAGCCTGCTGCATGCATATGAACCTGTGCTGCGCTCTATCGCCGATGAACTTCTCGAGCAGGAAACCGTGCCGGGCGAAACGGTGTATCGCCTGATCAAGGAGCACAAGAGCACGCTGAAGATCGTGCACGAGCCCGAGGCGGCTTGAGCGGCCAGCCACCACCACGCTACGCGAAGTCCGACGGTCCGGGCGGCGGAACGCCCGGGGGCGTCTCTGTCTCGCCCAACGGATCGCGCTTGGCCTCGGCGTCATCGGCAGGTAGCGCGTCTGCGCCCTTTTCCGGCAGCGGCTGGTCGAGCCCCGGTTCGACCGGTGTCGGGATTGCATCGCCAATGGGTTTCGAGACCTCGGTGGGCGGACCGCCCGGATCTTCCGATTTGTGCTGGTCGTGCTCGTTCGGGCTATTGGGCTGAGTGGCCACGGCGCATCTCCAGTTGGTAACTGTCATATCACCTTCCAGCAACGCCTGTGCCACGAGTGCGACGTCAAGCGGCGTCTGAAGCGGTACCCTCGTCCTGCGACCCGCGCGGGCTCCGCTGCTTCCCCGTTGAACTTGCCGTGAGCGTTGCCGCGCGCGTCGATGCAGAACTTACGTTGTTCGAGGCAGCACGCCGCGTCTTCAAACGAAGTATGGGTTCTTCGATGATTCGCCACGACAGCACCGCCATTCCGAGCGAAATCGCAAACGACGCCGCAATCCCGACCGCATGAGCCCACAGCGGCACCACACCGCCGAACAGCGCTTGCGTATGATGATTGCGCGTCAGGTCCGGAATGAGGTTGTGATACAGATAAAAGCCATAGCTGATGCGGCCGAGACCCGCAAGCCAGCGCGCTTCGAGCAGACCTATCACGACCGTGTTGCGGCAGCACGCAATCGAACACACCAGCGCCGCTATGCACAGCCCATACGCGCCGCTGACGCCGGTAAAAAGCAGGGGATTTTCGATGTCGCTCCACGCCGGCTCGGTTGCACAAAAGCCCACGAGACAAAGGCTCAAAACAAACAGCGTCGCGCCGTGCCCCAGCCTGGCGCGCACGCCGCCTGCACCGCCGGCGTTCCCAGCGATCATCAAGCCGCCCATTCCGCCGAGCGCCAATAACCAGAAGTTGCTTAACGGATGCGTGTAGATCGTGATCTCCTGCCAATGCGCGGCACGCATCGCCAGAAGCGCAACCAGTCCCGTCACGACGATCAGCACGCATACCGCCAGATGCCGCCGCGCCGCGAGCAGTAACAAGAGTGGTGCGAACACGAGATAGAACTGCTCCTCGATGGCAAGACTCCACAAATGCGAGTAGCGCCCCGGCCAGTAGTGCAGCACCGAGCCGATCCAGAAGTTCGACAGGTAGGCGAAGTGATACGGCATGCCGCTCGCGAGTTCGGGACTCGCCATGCCGAAGAGCATCAGCGCGCCCATCACCGTCAGCATCGAGTAGTAGATCGGAAAGATCCGCAGCGTCCGGCGAAACAGGAAGCGCTTGAGCTCTGCTCCGAAACGGCTGCCGCTTTGCTCGATGCGCTGCCGCTGGGCCGACAGAATGCCGATGATCAGAAAGCCGCTCAGCGCGAAGAAGATCCACACGCCCAGATGGCCTATCTCGCCGATGTCGCCGAATAGCCGGTGTTGCAGAAAGACCATCAGGACTGCAATGGCGCGCAGTCCGTCGAAGCCGGCAATCCTGTTGTTCATGTGAGTGTCTTCCAATGCGAAGGCGGTGCGCGGTGCGCGACCGTTCAGGTCGGTAATGGAAGGACCGGTGCCCCGCGAATGACAGCTCTGTCACGCAAACGAGCAGCGGCAAAAAGAAGGCGTCGCAGTGACGCTCAACGCTCCCGCCGAACGCAGGTCGGCGGGCAAGCGTGTCCGGTCCACATGAGTGGCCGCCGTGCGGAGAAGCTTTCGCGCGGGATGCGCGAACTCCGACGGTCATGCATGAATTCATCCTACGATGAAAAAAAGCGAAAAAAATCGCATGCTGCGATGCGTCGATTTTTTTCTACGATATGGGTCTGCCGTCTTTGCTCGTTCCACATGAAAGCCGCAAAACTTGCTGCAAATCCAATGCGCGGCGAATCACTCTTACCGCATGCCGACAAGCGGATTTCAGATTGCCAGCGCGACGCATCGAATGACAGGCTGCTTGTCAGCACCCACGACGTGACCGCACGGCATCTGCAGGAACGCTATATCTTGACGTGTTGCCGGATAACTCTCCTGCGAGAACACGAATGGAAATTCGCCGCGGACGCTCCCTCGAAGTGGACTTCTTTCGCGGCGTCGTGCTGATCGTCATCGTGCTGGATCACATGGCCAGCAGCACGCTTTCTCATCTGATGCTGCACGCGTATGCATTGTGCGATTCGGCTGAGGTGTTCGTGTTCCTCGGCGGCTATGCGTCGGCGGCGGCGTACACGGCGGTGTTTGCCGCCCGCGGAGAGAGGGCCGCCAAGCTGCGCTTCGTGCGACGCTGCTGGGAAATCTACCGCGCGTATCTATTGACGGCGGTGCTCACGCTGCTCTCGGGCGCGATTCTCGCGTTTCTGCGGCTGAATCACGCGATGGTCGAGCTTACCGGCTGGCCGCCTTTCGCCATGCAACCGCTGCATCAGGCGGTCGAGATCGCGGTGTTGCGGCGGCAGCCTTACCTGTCGAGCGTGTTGCCGATGTACCTCTTCTTCGCGCTCTGCGTGCCCCTTGTGGTGCCGGTGGCGCTGCGCTCGCGCGTCATGGCGCTCCTGCTTAGCGCCGCTGTGTGGTGGCTCGCGCGGCCGCTGGCCGTGCTATTTAGCATTGACGATATGGCCGACTGGGCTTTTAATCCGTTTGCATGGCAACTGATGTTCGTGCTCGGCATGGTCTGCCGGCTCGCGCCCATCAGCGAACGGTTTCATGCCGGCGAGGCGGCGCGCTGGTTCACGCGAGCCGCTGTTGTCGCGGTGCTCGCGTTTGCCGCCGTCAAACTGTTCGTGCTGACGCAGCCGTTGGCCGGCACCCTTAAACAGAATCTTTCCGTGGATCGCGTGATCAACTTCATCGTCATTGCCTGGCTTGCCGCGCGGCTCGTGCGCATGGGCACCATCGCGCGGCTCGCGCAGCGCTTGCCCGCCGTGGTCACCGTGGGCCGGACCGGGCTCGTATGTTTTGTCGGCGGCACGCTGGTGTCGTTGATTGTGGACACAGCGACGCCGCATACGTTTCACGGCTTGCGCGGCGTGTTGATCGGACTGGCCGGAGACTTCGTCGCCATTGGTGCGCTGCTGATTCTTGCGCGCGGCTGGCACGGCTGGAAGGGACAGCAGTTGCGTGCGGCTGCGAGCGGCGCGCGTTGCGGATGAAGGCGCGGTCGCGCCGCATGCGTTTAATGCGAACTGTGAGTGCCCGCGCATGGGCGGTCGCGGCCACCATTGCCGGTACATTGCTGGGGCCCGGCGCTCATACGGTGTTCGCCGTGCAGAAAGATGCGCCGCTCTCGATGCGTTGCGCAGAGTTCGCGGGCGCCGTGTTGCCGCCGGAACTCATCGCGTTGCCGACGGCCGGCGCGCAGATCGAGAGCGCATCGATGGTCGGCGCGACCGCGCCGGGCAATCAGCAAGGCGGCGAGTATTGCCGCATCACGGGCCGCATCAAGGCGCTCAAAGCGACCACACCCGACATCCGCTTCGACCTGAATCTGCCGCGCCGCTGGAACGGCCGCGCGCTGCAAATCGGCGGAGGCGGCTATAACGGCGTCGTGGTGAGCGGCACCGGCGTGATGCCGTTCTCGCCGGATCGCGCGCCGCTCGCGCAAGGCTATGCGACTTTCGGCGACGATTCCGGCCATGTCGGCGATTCCTCGCTCGCGGTGTTCGGTCTCGTCGACGAAGCCGTGACGAACTTCGGCTATGCGCATCTCAAGAAGACACACGACGCCGCGCTTGCACTGATTGCGCGCGCATACGGCCGGCCGCCGCAGCGAATGTACTTTGGCGGCGGCTCGACGGGTGGCCGCGAAGGCTACACGGTGATACAGCGCTTTCCCGACGACTACGACGGCGTGATCGCCAATTCGCCCGCACTCAACTTCTCGGGCGTGCGCCTGATCGGCGTCAAGCTCGGCCAGGCCGAATATGCAACGCCGGGCGGCTATGTTCCCCCGTTGCTGCTGGAGCAGGTCTATCAACGGACGCTCGGCGTTTGCGACCGGCTGGACGGCGCCGCGGACGGCATCGTGAGCGACGTTTCCGCATGCCGCGAGCATGAAGCGGAAATCATCGAGTCGTTGCGTTGCGCGGGACGCATGCCGTCGCACGAGCAATGTCTGAGCGAGCCGCAACTCGCCACGTTGATGGTGCTGCGCGACGGCTTGTCCCTGCCGTACAAACTGGCTTGGGACGTCGCCGGCTATCGCGGCTACAACGTCTTTCAGGGTACGCACCTGACAGGCTCGCTCGGGTTGGGACATCAAGCGGAGCGTCTCGTGGTGCCCAGGTTTTACGCCAACGGTTATCTGTTCGCGCAAGGCGACGGCTACGTACGCTACTTCGTTGCGCGGGACGCGGAGTTCGACTCGCTCAGATTCGATCCGCAGCGCCCTGGTAAATATCGCGCACAGTTGATCGCGCTTTCCGAAACCATCGGCGCGATGAATACGGATCTTGCGCGCTACATTGCGCGCGGCGGCAAGCTCATTACGCTGCAAGGTCTCGCCGACGAAGTCATCAGCCCGAATCAGACGATTGCCTACCATCAGGCATTGGTCGATCGCTACGGTGTGGACGAGGTCAATCGTTTCATGCGCCTGTACATGGTGCCGGGTTTTCAGCACGGTAGCGGCGCATTCATTCCGTCGGTGGATCTGCTCGGTGCGCTCGATAACTGGGTGACGCGCGGCGCGTCGCCGGAAACGTTGATCGCCACCGACATCGCCGCGGCGACCAATGGACGCTCGCGCCCACTGTGCCGCTATCCGCTGTTTCCACGTTATATGGGTAAGGGCAATGTGAATCTCGCAAGCAGCTTCGTGTGCTCGGAACCCTGACCTTGTGCTGCGATTCTGCTTCGATGCAACGCGCGACTTCTTTACATTGGAGTCGTTGCAAAATCCACCATCCGGTTTCCTGCGTCGTAACGCGGCTCGAAAACAGAAGGACGGCGATGCCGCGCAGCGGCACCGCCGTCCCTTTTCAGCGCCGCTTTTGCAGCGTCAAAACCCGCTTGAATACCGACCTTCGTTACTGGCCGTTCTTCATCGTGCCGCCCGTACCGTTTGTACTGTTTGTACCGCCCGTACCGTTGCTCATGCCGTTACTCGACCGATTGGTGGTAGCGCTATTCGGCGACGCGCCGGTACCCGTGCCCATGCCGCCGCCCGTGCCGGTCACGCCCGGCGAGCCATAGCCCGAGTCGCCCGGGTGCTTCATCGTTCCGGTACCCACGCCCGGGGTTGCGGTTCCGCCTGCGCCGCCCGTGGTGCCGCCGCCGGCGCCCACGCCGTTACCGCCCGAACCGCCCGCGCCTGCACCCGCACCAGCGCCGCCGCCCGCTTGCGCAACGGCTGCGCCCGAGAGTGCCATCACAAGCGCCGAAGCAAAAATCGTCTTGGTAAAGCGTTTCATGGTTCATCTCCATAGAGTCGATTGATGTCACGCGAGCGCGTCGCACCCACATGCCAAGACTGCCGCAAGCACTGTGCCTTGGTTGCCGGCGCTGAACGCACAGGCGCAGCAGCACGGCGATCAGTCGAGCATGGCGCGTTCCTGGGACGGCGCGCGTCGCCATTGCGCCAGCCAATATCGCTACGGAAACCGAACTTTCTTGCAGTGCAGCGAAGGCGTCGGCGATGAGCATTGCAGCACGCACCGTCGCTCCCGGTTCGCTGCGGCTCCCATCCTGTCCGCTGCACGCTTTCGCAGATTCCATTACATTGCGGGTGCGGTCGCGCTTGCGCGTCATTTCATCCACTTTCACAGCGGTGTCTGCCATCGTCGAATCCATGCAGCCAATCGTCTCAGTCACGAATCTGTCGAAAACCTATGCCAGCGGTTTTCAGGCGCTAAAAAACATCAATCTGGCGATCAACCGGGGAGAAATCTTCGCCCTTCTGGGGCCGAACGGGGCGGGCAAGACCACGCTCATCAGCATCGTCTGCGGCATTGTCAACGCGAGCGAAGGCAGCGTGACGGTCGACGGCCGCGATATCGCCGCCGACTATCGCGGCGCGCGCTCGCTAATCGGCCTCGTGCCACAGGAGCTCACCACCGATTCGTTCGAAACCGTATGGGCGACTGTGTCGTTCAGCCGTGGCCTGTTCGGCAAGCCGAAGAACCCCGCGTATGTCGAAAAGGTATTGCGCGACCTGTCGCTGTGGGAAAAGCGCGATAGCAAGATCATCACGCTGTCGGGCGGCATGAAGCGCCGCGTGCTGATCGCGAAGGCGCTGTCGCACGAACCGCGCGTGCTGTTCCTCGACGAACCCACGGCGGGCGTCGACGTCGAATTGCGCCGCGACATGTGGAAGCTCGTGCGCTCGCTCGCGGCAAGCGGCGTGACGATCATCCTCACTACGCATTACATCGACGAAGCTGAGGAAATGGCTGACCGCATCGGCGTGATCAACGGCGGCGAAATCATGCTCGTCGAAGAGAAAACGGAGTTGATGCGCAAGCTCGGCAAAAAGCAGTTGACGCTGCAGCTGGAAAGTCCGCTCGCCGCGTTGCCGGCGGCGCTCGCAGGCTACGGACTCGATGTCGCGAAGGGCGGCAACGAGTTGGTCTACACGTATGAAGGCGACGGCGGCCGCACCGACATCATTGCGCTGCTCAAGGCGCTCGACGACGCCAGCATCCGTTTCAGGGACCTGCACACTACGCAGAGTTCGCTTGAAGACATCTTCGTGAGTCTGCTTCGAGGTAACCAATGAATATCTACGCCATTCGCGCTATCTACAAGTTCGAGATGGCGCGCACCTGGCGCACGCTGATGCAAAGCATCATCGCGCCAGTGATCTCCACATCGCTCTACTTTGTCGTGTTCGGCGCGGCCATCGGCTCGCGTATCAAGGAAGTGGACGGCATCAGCTACGGCGCGTTCATCGTGCCGGGACTGATCATGTTGTCGTTGCTGTCGCAGAGCATTTCGAACGCGTCGTTCGGCATTTACTTTCCGCGTTTCACCGGCACGATCTACGAGTTGTTGTCGGCGCCGGTTTCGTATCTGGAAATCGTCGTGAGTTACGTGGGTGCGGCGGCCACCAAGTCTATTCTGCTCGGGCTCATCATTCTCGCGACGGCGGGCCTGTTCGTGCCGCTGCAAGTGCAGCATCCATTCTGGATGATCCTGTTCCTCGTGCTGACGGCGGTTACCTTCAGCCTGCTCGGGTTCATTATCGGCATATGGGCGGATAGTTTCGAGAAGCTGCAACTGGTGCCGCTGCTGATCATTACGCCGCTCACGTTTCTCGGCGGGAGCTTCTATGCGGTGAACATGCTGCCGCCGTTCTGGAAAGTCGTGACGCTGTTCAATCCGATCGTCTACCTTGTGAGCGGATTCCGTTGGAGCTTCTATGGACTCGCGGATGTCAACGTCGAGGTGAGTCTAGGTATGACGGCTCTCTTTCTGGCCGTGTTTCTCGCGATCGTCGCGTGGATCTTCAAGACGGGTTATCGGCTCAAGAGCTGATTGCTTCTGCTGATAAGAGAACGGCATGACGGCGCTCGCCGTCATGCCGTTCGCATGGATTACTGCGACACCGACCCGGTCTACGACACGTAGGCTTTCGCAACGTTGATCAGCTGCACGCGGTTGCGCACGTTGAACAATTGCCGCAGACGCCGCAAGTGATAGTCGACGTTATGCGGCGACAGCCCGAGGAAATACGCAATTTCCTTGTCGCGCTGCCCTTGAACCACGGCCTTCAGCACCGCGTGCTGCAACTCGCTCAACGTGACGCGCTGCTGCTGCGCGGGCGTCATGCCGATCACGCTTTTCGCGTGCGTCCAGATGAATTCATGAATCGTGTGCGCGAACATCAGCGTTTCCGCGACGATCGATTCGGTCATCCAGCGTGGATTGCCGATCTCCGAGTTAAAGCACAGGCTCGCGCTCAGTTCCGGCTCGGGCAGCGGCATCTGCGTGAGAATGCCGCTCTTCCGGCCGGTCTCCTCCAGCATGTCGATCAGGCCGCCGAGCCGCTCGCTGCGCATTTGCGCGCGCGGCAGATCGGCGCGCATGTCGACCGTGTTCCAGAGGAACGGCATGCCGGTCGGCGAGGCCAGCGCCACGCGCGGATCGAGCTCGAAATAACGCTCTCGGAAATAGCGCGTCAGCCAGCTTTGCGACTCGTAGCTCGTCAGCACGAACATTGTCTTGCGATGTGCCGACGTGCGCGTGGCCGTATAGCTGAACGAGTTGAAGCCCAACTGCCTGATGCGTTGCCGCACGAATTCGATGCGGTCCTGCGCACTGCCAAAACGCACCAGCGGACTGATGACGGGCGCGCGCCGTGCGGCGGGCGCGGGCGTGCCGATCTCCTCCTCGGTGAAGAGCGTGAGGAAACCAGCGGGCGCCGCGCCTGTTGCCGCGCGGCTCGATACCATCGATGCTTCAGCCGCGTGGGCTGACTTGGCGGGCTGCCGCGTGCCGGCCGGGTAGGCCGGTTGTGCGGTGACCGCCGGGTTGTATGCTGCCGATGCATGGCCGGATTCGCCCTGCGGCGAACCGGTCAGCCAATGCGGCAGCGTATCGCATTCGTGTTCCATGAAACGGTAGCTCCGGCGTTCGAAACGCGTGAAAGACGACACCCTAATGATTAGCTATTTCCAAAAATTGCGGTAGCCGGTTCCTTGCTATCATTTTTGCGATCTTGCGCTGACAGCCGACCGGCAACGCGGGTGTGACTGGGTTCTCTCATATGCATACGGCACCTCCTTGGGAATGGACGTGATGACACGAATTCCAAAGCTGACAACGACGCTTGCCTACGACCGCTATATGGCGGGCCAAAAACTGGTGTCGAGCGTGGATCGCCCGTGGCGGCACCTGGTGTTGCGCTCCTATCTCGAACCGGACGAGCAGGAACTGCTGGAAGCACCCGGTCTGCAAGACCTCACGCTGATGACACTCGCGAGCGGCGCCGAGCATCTCGAACGCAATCTGAACGGGCGCTGGGAAAGCTCCGACCTTCGGGTGGGCGACGTCTGGTACGTGCCGCCCGCGCCGGTCTCCTGGCGGTGGCGTTCGATCAGCGACGAGCCGCTGTCGACCGTCCATTTACATATTGAGCGCAGCCTGATCGACAGCGTAGCCGATCAGATGGAACTCGACGGATCACGCCGCGAACTGTCGCTCAGCGACGCAATGCGGTTCCACGACCCGCTGGTCGCCGCCATGCTGACTGCATTGCATCGAGCCGCCAGCGATCCGGCCGACTCGCGCCTGTATGTCGATGCGCTGGTCCACGCGCTTGCCGCGCATCTTCTTCAACATTATTCGGGCGGCCGGCAAGCAGGGACGGCGCGGCTCGCGCAACCCGAACGGCTGGTACCGCGCCGCATCCGGCGCGTGACCGACTACATACGCGCGAACCTTGGCGCGGATCTGGCAATTGACGATCTCGCCGCGCAGGCCGGTTTGAGCAGCTTCCATTTTGCTCGCGTGTTTCGCCGTGAAACTGGCGAAACGCCGCATCAGTACGTGACGCGCTTGCGGCTCGAGCAAGCGGCGAGGCTGCTGCGTTCAACCGATCAGACGGTGCTGCAGATTGCAATTGCGGTTGGTTACGAGAATGCCAGTCATTTCTCCGTGCAGTTCAAGCGCGATTACGGCGTGACACCGCTTGGCTACCGGCTGCGCGGCTGACAGGCGCACGCGCGTCGGCAACGGCGGGCAAGTGGGCAGTTTAGCCGCAGGCGGGTTCCGGCAACGGCCGGTGAGAAACGGTGACCACTGCGTTCGCAGTTGCGAGCGGTGCCCTTCGAAGCCTGGCGGCGCTGCGCCTTTCGTTCGCGCTCTGGATTCGCGGCCGGTTGACTGCGCCATGCAAGGAAAGACGTAGCCGGAATGCCGTCTGTAGGAATCACGCACCTTTCGAAGTGTGCTGTGCATTGCGCGGCTTGCAAACTACGAACATTCGTGGCGCAACGGAGGGCGAAGCTGGCATGGGGGTGCCGCCTTCACTTGCGCAAGCTGCGATTGGCGTCGCACGTGGCGGGTCGAACTGGCCTGACAGGCGGGTTGCGAACTGTATCTGTCTAAGCCTTGCACGGGACGACAGAATGACCGGCCCACGGCTTGGCCCAAACCGCATCCGACCGACCATCCTCATCCTCACTCACGACATACCGGATACCCAGCGATGACCCGACTTCGAATCACCTCCTGCGGCCACGTCTTTATCGCCGAAACGAACCCCGACGCGCCGCAAACCGTGGCCGCCTTCCTGAAGCTGCTGCCGTACCGCCAGAAGATCATCCATGTGCGCTGGAGTGGCGAAGGCTGCTGGGTGCCGCTCGGCGAGTTCAAGCTGGAGAACGACGGCGCGGCGGTCGGTTTCGAGAATCACACGAGCCATCCGTCGGTCGGCGACATTCTGTTTTATCCGGGCGGCTACAGCGAAACGGAACTCCTCATCGCCTATGGCTCGTGCTGCTTCGCGAGCAAGATGGGGCAGCTTGCGGGCAACCATTTCTTGACCATCGTCGAAGGCAAGGAGAAGTTGCGCGAAGTAGGCGTCAAGGTGCTGTGGGAAGGCGCGCAAGACATACTGTTCGAAAAGATCTGAGGGCGCTCACCATTCGGCACCACGCCGCGACGTTCGCAGCGTCACGGTTTTCGACTTACGAGCCAGCACTGACTGGCTCGCATTTCTTCTATGCCGGTTCTCGGCCACTCTCAGCATTCGACTTAAAGCCGCTTAATCATCCACATTCCGGATTAAGACATTTGGTAGTTTTAGTCTGAATCGCATTATGCCTTTTAGCTAATTCACGGTAAAAATTAGCTTTTAGGATTAATCGTATTCGCGAACTGCGGAAGCGGTTGCACACTCGGCGTTTGAGCCTTGTTTGCCGGATTGGCCCGGTGCGTCCTAAGTCCGTCGATTGGAAATAATACTTAGGATGACATAAGAAAATATTGGCAAAAGTTAATCGATTCCGAGTGGGAGGAATGTTGAACAAAACCTATAAAACCGTATGGAACGAAGCAAGACGCGTCTACGTGGCGGCGTCCGAAGCAGCCAAAAGCGCGGGCGCGAAATGCGCTTCAGTGTGCCGGGCCGTGGCTGCTGCGAGCGCTGGCCTGCTCGGCGCGCTGGTGTTTGCGCAGCCGGCCGGCGCACAGGTGTGCCCGCCGGCCGGCTGCGCAAATGTCGCCGACGCGTTGTTCTACGATAGCGGAGCGCACGACATAGCAACGCTCGGCAACTCCGGCACTCCCGTCAAGCTGACCAACCTGGCGCAAGCTGCACTGACCGCGGACAGTTCCGACGCGGTAACAGGCGCGCAACTCCACGCGACGAACGACGCGGTCTCGCAGAATTCGGCAAGCCTTTCCAGCCTCGTCAACAACCTCGACAATGGTCAGGTGGGGTTGGTTCGGCAGGACCTCGGTACGACCAATCTCACCGTTGGCGCAGGCACTGATGGCCGTTCCGTGGACTTCACCGGACTCGGCGGGCCGCGCGAGCTTCTCGGTGTTGCGGCGGGCACGGGAGCGCAGTCGGCGGTCAATCTGACGCAACTCAAGCAGGTCGTGTCGACACTGGGCGGCGGCGCCTCGGTCAGTGCGAGCGGCTCGACCGTCGGCCCGAGGTACTACGTGCAGTCGGGGACGCAAACCACCGTGGGCAACGCGCTCACTTCGTTGGACACGGGCATTACGTCGCTGCAGTCGCAAATCGTGTCGGGCAGCATCGGCCTCGTCAAACAGGATCTCGGTACGCGCGACATTCTGGTTGCGCCGTCGTCTACCGGTATTCGGGTCAACGTAGCCGGCTTGAACGGCAACCGCACGGTTACCGGCTTGTCGCGCGGCACGATCGGCGCATCCAGCACCGACGCCGTGAACGGCGCGCAACTGTACGGCAGCGCGGCGAGCGTGGCCGCGGCGCTGGGCGGCGGGTCGGCTGTGAATGTGGATGGCACGGCAAAGGCACCGGTCTACAACATCGGCGGAGTTACATACGGCGACGTCGGATCGGCGCTTGCAGCAGCCGTCACCACGAGCGTTGCAACCAGTACCGCGACGAGTGCGGCTACGGGCGCGAGTGCGATTGCGGCGGCCACGGCCAATTCGGTGCAATACGACTCTTCCGTGCACGACAGCATGACGCTTGGCAACGCTGGCGCGCCGGTTCGCGTGACCAACGTAAGCGCTGCGAATCTCACGAGTGACAGCGTGGACGCAGTGAACGGCGGGCAACTGTTCGCGACCAATCGGGCGATAGCGTTGAACAGCGATAACATCGCGACCCTCGACGAGCGCGTCGGCGCCAACACGACGAACATCGCCAACCTCGATCAGCGCGTGAGCGTGAACACAACGAAGATCGCCGGGCTCGACACACGCACCACCACTCTCGAGGGCAACCTCACGAACGTTGCGAACCAGATCACGAACGGCGAGATCGGGGTTGTCCAGCAAGACCTGGCTTCGCGCATCATCAGCGTTGGGCAGAATACGAACGGCGCACGCGTCGATTTTGCGGGCACCGGCGGCGCGCGCCAATTGACCGGCGTCGCGGCGGGCCGCACGGACACGTCGGCGATCAATTTCGCGCAGTTCAGTCCGGTTGTGGCCGGACTCGGCGGCGGCGCCCAGATCGGTATCGACGGCTCGGTGACCGCTCCGTCGTATCACGTGCAAGGCAGCACGCAGAGCAATGTCGGCGATGCGCTCGGCTCGCTCGACAACGGGTTGACCACCTTGCAGCAGAAAGTCGAGAAGGGCGGCATTGGCCTCGTGACGCAAGATCCGGCCTCGCGCGTCATCCAGATTGGCGCGTCCACGGACGGCCGGGCGATCAGCGTGGCGGGCACGCTGGGCAACCGTGTGGTCACGGGCGTCGGGCGCGGCTGCTGAACGCGGCGAGCACCGACGCGGTCAACGGTTCACAACTCTTCGCGCAGGCAGCGAGCACGGCCACGGCGCTAGGCGGCGGCTCGACGGTGAATGCCGACGCCTCGGTTAGCGCGCCGTCATACAGGGTGGGCGGCCAGATAGTGAACACCGTCGGCGGCGCGCTCAGCAATCTCGATGGCCGCGTCACGCAGAACAGCGGCGATATCGCCGGCTTGCAAAGCGCGGTCGGCCGCATCGGCGGAACGGTTGCGAACGCGCTTCAGTACGACAGTTCGGCGCATGACAAGGTGACGCTCGGCGGCACATCGGCTAATGCGCCGACAGTGCAGTTGACCAACCTGAAGAACGGCGAAGTCTCGGCAACCAGCAGCGACGCGGTCACCGGCGCGCAGCTGTGGCAAACCAACCAGCAGATCAGCAGCATCGACAAGACCGTCAAGAACTATACGGCCAATGGCAATGCCTACATGGCCGTCAACAGTTCGGCAGAAGCTCCGCAGGCGACCGGCAATGGTTCGCTGGCCTTAGGCGGCGGCGCGAAAGCGTCGGCCGCGAACACGGTTGCGCTTGGCGAAGGGTCGGTCGCGGATCAGCCGGATACGGTCTCCGTGGGCTCGTCGGGCAACGAACGCCGTATCACCAACCTCGCGCCCGGGCAGGCGGCGGGCGACGCCGTCAACATGCAGCAGTTCAACAGCGGCATGGGCGATCTCGCGCGGCGCGCCTATGCGGGAACGGCGTCGGCGATGGCGATGAACATGGTTCCCGACGTGGATGCGACGAAGAACCTCGCAATCGGCGTGGGCACGGCGGGCTACATGGGTTATCAGGCGGTGGCGGTGGGCCTGTCGGCGCGCGTCGCGCAAAACTTCAAGGTGAAGTTGAGCGCGGGCATCAGTTCGGTGACGACCTCGGTGGGCGCCGGCGCAGCGTATCAGTGGTAGGAGGAGAAGCCAGCCGGCGAGACGTGCCGGTGGCGGGCACCCCACCGCGGGAACGGCGGGGTGCGGGTGCGCTTACTGGAAGAGCTTCATCGCTTGCGCGAGCGTGTTGTACACGCCCCACGCGAGAGGAACCATCACATACAGCCAGAAAACGGCGAGCTTGACCTTGTTGGTCGGGTGTACGGGTTGAACGGTCGACATGCGAGTCTCCTTATGCGCCCTTGGCGACTTGTGCGTCGGTCATGTGATGCTTGTCGTCCACACGCTTGACCAACAGATTGCAGATGAAGCCGATCACCAGCAGCACGGCCATGATGTGAACCGTCATCGTGTAGGCGTCGGCTTTTGCCACGCCGTGCGCGACTTCATAGGCGCGGATGTAGTTGACCAGCACCGGGCCCGCAACGCCAGCCGCGGCCCACGCTGTCAGCAAACGTCCATGAATGCCGCCGACGAATGCCGTGCCGAACATGTCGGCGAGATAGGCGGGCACCGTCGCAAAGCCGCCGCCGTACATCGTGAGGATGATGCAGTAGGACAGCACGAAGAGCGCCATGTGACCGGACGCGGCGAAACTCGGTACCAGGAAGTACAGCACCGCGCCGAGCACGAAAAAGATGAAGTAGGTGTTCTTGCGGCCGATCCAGTCCGAAGCCGATGCCCACACGAAGCGGCCACCCATGTTGAACAGCGACAGCAGGCCGACGAAGCCGGCTGCGGCGGCCGCCGTCACGGTGCCCTTGAAGCTTTCCTGGATCATCACCGAAGCCTGGCCGAGAATGCCGATGCCTGCGGTCACGTTCAGGAACAGCACGAGCCAGATCAGATAGAACTGCGGCGTCTTCAGGGCTTCGTCGATGTGCACGTGGTTACGCGTGATCATCTTCTGCTGCGAGGTTTGCGGCGGGGTCCAGCCTGCCGGTTTCCAGTCCGCCGGCGGAACGCGAATGGCCAAAGCGCCGATCGACATGGAGATGAAGTACACAATGCCGAGCACGATAAACGTTTCAGCTACGCCGATGCTCGTGGCGCTGCGGAAATGATTCATCAGCGCGACCGACAACGGCGCCGCGATCATAGCGCCGCCGCCGAAGCCCATGATCGCCATGCCGGTCGCCATGCCGCGGCGGTCCGGAAACCAGCGGATCAGCGTCGACACCGGCGAAACGTAGCCCAAGCCGAGCCCGATCCCGCCGATCACGCCGTAGCCGAGATACAGCAGCGCGATGTGGTGCATGTACACGCCCAGCGCGGAAATCAGGAAGCCGCCGCCGAAGCAGCAGGCGGCGGTGAACATCGTGCGGCGCGGGCCGACGTGTTCGAGCCACTTGCCGGCGAAGGCTGCCGACAGACCGAGGAATACGATCGCCAGCGAGAAAATCCAGCCGAGAGAGGTCAGCGACCAGTCATCCGGAGCGGATTGCGTGATGCCGATAACCTTGGTCAGCGGGCCGTTGAACACGGAAAACGCATACGCCTGGCCGATACAGAGATGAACGGCGAGTGCCGCGGGTGGAACCATCCAGCGCGAAAAACCAGGTTTTGCGATGGTGGCTTCTTTTGAAAAGAATGGCGCGGAGCCTGAATTAGGCTGCGGCTCGGTGATGCTACTCATGGTCGGTCTCCCGGAAAGCGAAGTCTTTGTTATCGGCGCATCAGACCGAATGCTTTAGTGTTTGCGGCGTAATAATTGCTTCTCGATGCCGGTTCATATATGCGGCTGAGCTTCATATGAACGTGCGCAAATTCCGCTGGAAATTTGCTTCGTCGAACGATAGGGCGGTAGGCTCGGGTTGGCAATATGAGATAGAAATGCATAAGGCATTGCCCGAGGAAATGCGACGACAATCGGCCATATCCCGGCAGCGATAACGCCATTCGAGGTGCGACCTACCAGCGCAAGCCGTAAAGCAAGGGGGCATAAAGTAAAAAAGCCGGCGGTGGCAATAACGCCACGCCGGCTTTTTCAACCACGATCAATCATTCAGACGGTGCGTCCGGTCTTCATTTTCGCGGCGACCAGCACTGAGATCAGGCAGCCGATCGCCAGATAACCCGCCACAGGGTGCCACGAACCGCCGGCAAAACTGACCAGCGCGACCGCGATGAACGGCGTGAAGCCGCCGCCAACCACACTTGCCACCTGGTAGCCGACACCCGCGCCGCTATAGCGGTATTCGGTGCCGAAGAGTTCGGTGAACATCGGCTGCTGAACGCTTACCACCATGTCGTGGGCGATGTTCGCGAGCATCACGGCGAACACGACGATCCACACGGTCGAGCGTGCTTCGAGAGCGAGAAAAAACGGCACCGCGCTGAACATGCCGACGAGCGCGCCGACGATATACACGCGGCGGCGGCCGAAACGGTCGGCGAGCATTGCAAAGAGTGGAATGGTCACGCAGCTCACCGCGCCGACCAGCAGGCCGATTGTGAGAAAGAATTCGCGCGGCATGTGAAGATTCGCCGTCGAGTAGTTGAGCGCGAACGCGGTCACGATATACATCGTGAACAGCTCGGCAAGACGCAGCGCAATGATCAGGAGGAACGCCTTCGGATGACGCAGCAGCGCTTCAACGATCGGCAGCCGCACACTGCGCTCGCCGCGCGCGCCGACTTTTTCGACGAACTCTTGCGACTCTTCCATGCTCGAGCGAATCCACATCGCGATCAGCACCAGCACCACGCTGAAGAGAAACGGCAGGCGCCAGCCCCAGCTCATGAACGATGCGTTATCCATCGAACGGCTGATCAGCGCGACGAGGCCCGTCGCCAGCACGAGGCCCACGCCGTAGCCGACCTGAACGCCGCTGCTGTAAAAAGCCTTTTTCTTGTCCGGCGCGCTTTCGACGGCCATCAACGCCGCGCCGCCCCATTCGCCGCCGACCGCGAAGCCCTGGATCGCGCGTAGCGTAACGAGCAGCACCGGCGCAAGCCAGCCGATCGTCGAGAACGATGGCAGCAGGCCAATTGCGGCGGTGGAAAGGCCCATCATCATCACGGTGAGCACCAGCATGCGCTTGCGGCCGAGCCTATCGCCGAAATGGCCGAACACGAAGCCGCCGAGCGGGCGGAACAGAAAGCCGACGCCGAATGTGGCGAAGGCGGCCAGCGTGCCCATCGCCGGGCTTACTTTCGGAAAGAACTCCGCGTTGAAGACCAGTGCCGCAACAATCCCGTACAGCAGAAAGTCGTACCAGTCGACGACGGCGCCGACAAAGCTGCCCAGCGCCGCTTTGCGTGCCCGGCTGCGCGCCGTGCGATTGTCGGCCGCTGCGGCCGGCGAGATGGTGGTGCTCATGACGGTCTCCCTGGATTCTCGAAACGACTGCGTGACCGGCGCGGCGCCCTGGCGGCTTACGCTGGCGCGGCTGGTCGGTTGCAGGATGTGCGGAAGATTAATGACGAGGCGGGCGCCGCACAATCCGCAGTTCGGGAGAATTGCGCGATCATCGGACGCTGCTGCGCGCATAGCGCGCGTTTTCCGCGTATACACGGAGCGTCGCGAGTTTAATCGAAGGGGCAGGCGGGACGGAGCGGTGCGTGCTACCGTACGAGATGATGTGAAAACAACAGTCACTGATATACTACATACCGAATATTGATTTTTGCGGCGATGCAGCATATGATTGAGTCATTCGTTCACTCAATCGTTTGGAGCTACAAATGGAATTTGTTCCTCTCTCGCTGCTGGCTGCCGCTGTTGTTGGCTTAGGCTGTTCCGCCACCGTTCTGCTGGCCCGCTGGATTCCGCAGCCGGTCGCGCAACTCGCAGCGCAACATGGCCGCTTCATCGGCCTTGATGAGCAACGCGTGGAAGCGGCGGTGCCTTATCGTATGCATGTTCAACAAGAGGCGATGAATGTCGTCGGAACTTCAAACTGAAGCAGTGGCAACACCTTTGACATTGTCGTTGCAGCCTATCGGCGCAAGCGCGAGCTTGCGCGATCAGGCTTACGCAATGTTGCGTCAGGCTATTGCCGACGCGGACATCTACCAGACGCGTGATGAAATCCGTCTGGACGAGCGTGTGCTGAGCGAAACGCTCGGAGTAAGCCGTACGCCGGTGCGCGAGGCGATGACGCTGCTCGAGCAGGAGGGCTTTCTGCGTATGGTCCCTCGCCGCGGTATTTACATCGTGCGCAAGAGCAAGCGCGAGATCGTCGAAATGATCCACATGTGGGCCGCGCTTGAAAGCATGGCGGCGCGTCTCGCGACGCAGCGCGCCACGGACGGGGAAATCGCCCGCCTGCGGCACATGTTCGACAATTTCCGCGACGGCACGCCGGCCGAGCACATCGCCGAGTATTCCGACGCGAACATCGCGTTTCACCAGGCCATCGTCGAGTTGTCGAAGTCGCAGATCATTCTCGACACCATCAAGAATATTTTTATCCACGTGCGCGCGATCCGGCGCATGACCATTTCGCAGAGCGATCGCGCTTCGCGGTCGATCGTCGACCACTTACGCATTATCGAGGCGCTGGAAAAGCGGGACACGGAACTGGCCGAGCGTCTCACGCGCCAGCATTCGCTCGATTTGGCGGCGTTCGTGGAGAAGAATTGCGACTTTCTCGACTAATGACTGAGTAAGCCGAGGCCGCTGCCAGCGGCCACAAGATCCGGCCGGCAAGAAGCCCGCGGTGTTCGCACACCGCGGGCTTTTTCATTGCCGCTCGGCTCGTAGGGAAACACCGCGCTTGACGTCTCGTGAAATGTGGTATGTGATATATCAACAGTGAGCGCATGTGAAATCTGCTCAGTGTTTTCCCTTGAAGGGGTGGCTGGACAAACCGTGTAAAGCGGCGATGCCCCGTCCGGTAAGGCTCTTCGAGGGAATACAAGAGTTGGGAAAGCCGTTGGATAGCTCTTGCCTCTTCTTGATATATCACATACCGTATGTGGAGAGGCCAGCGTCAGACGCGGAGGCGAGTCCCGAAGCGGGGCGTCAGTCAATAACCGTTATAGAACCACCAAGCAGCAGTCTTTCATGGGACCGGAGTAAGCGCCCAAGCGCGGACCTCCATCGATGCCAAAGCATGGGACCGGACTGAGCGCTAGAGCGCCGGCTCCGGTCGACACACAGGAGACGACCATGTCTGCAGTTGTTTCATCCCTGAACCCAACCACAGCCAACACCACCGCCGAAGACACGCTCAAGCAGAAGACGCGCAATGCGGGCGTCGTCTCGGGCGGCCATCTGGTCGCGAAGGCGCTGAAAAACGAAGGCGTCGATACGATCTTCACGCTGTGCGGCGGCCACATCATCGACATTTACGACGGTTGTGTGGACGAAGGGATTCGCATCATCGACGTGCGCCATGAGCAGGTCGCGGCGCACGCGGCAGACGGCTATGCGCGGCAGACCGGCAAGCTCGGCTGCGTGGTCACGACAGCCGGTCCCGGCTGCACGAACGCGGTGACGGGCATTGCGACCGCGTTCCGCTCCGAGAGCCCGGTCCTGCATATCGGTGGACAGGGGGCGCTGACGCAACACAAGATGGGTTCGCTGCAAGACCTGCCGCACGTCGACATCATGGCGCCTATCACGAAGTTCGCCGCCAGCGTGTCGAGCACTGAGCGGGTCGCCGACATGATCTCGATGGCCGCGCGCGAGTGTTTCAACGGCGCGCCCGGTCCGGCTTACCTGGAAATTCCGCGCGACGTGCTCGACCGCGAAGTCGACCTCACGCGCGCGGTCGTGCCGCAGCCGGGTAACTATCGTGCGTCGACCAAATCGATTGGCGACCCGCGCGATATCGAGAAACTCGCGGACATTCTCGTCAATTCCGAGCGCCCCGCGATTCTGTACGGCCAGCAGGTATGGACCGCGCGCGGTCATGAGGAAGCGATCGCGCTGCTACGCGGCCTCGACATTCCCGGCTATTTCAATGGCGCGAGCCGCGGGCTGCTGCCGCCGGGCGATCCGCATCACTTCGACCGCACGCGTTCACAGGCGTTTGCCAATGCGGACGTTCTGATCGTCGTCGGCACGCCGTTCGATTTCCGCATGGGGTATGGCAAGCGCATCAGCAAGGAGCTGACGCTTGTGCAGATCGACATGGACTACCGGACTGTCGGCAAGAACCGCGATATCGACCTCGGTCTGGTTGGCGATCCGGGTGCGATCCTCGCCGCTGTATTGCAAGCCGCAAGCGGCCGCCTGAAGGACGACAAGCGCCAGGCACGCCGCAAGTGGATGGCGCAGTTGCAGGACGCCGAAGCCACGGCGACGGAAAAACTCATGCCGCTCTTCAAGTCGAACAGCACGCCGATCCATCCGTATCGCGTGGCCTACGAACTCAATGAGTTTCTCTCCGACGACACCGTTTATATCGGCGACGGCGGCGACGTAGTGACGATCTCCGCGCAAGCCGTTCGTCCGCGCCGTCCTGGCCAATGGATGGACCCGGGCGCGCTCGGCTCGCTCGGTGTCGGTACCGGCTTCGCGCTTGCGGCCAAGATCGCGCATCCGCAGAAAGAAGTGCTGTGCTACTACGGCGACGGCTCGTTCGGCATGACCGCGTTCGACATGGAAACGGCCAACCGCTTCGGTGCACCGTACCTCGCGGTGATCGGTAATAACTCGGCGATGAATCAGATTCGCTACGGCCAGCTCGCCAAATATGGCGACGAGCGCGGCAATGTAGGCAATCTGCTGAGCGACGTACCCTTCAGCAAGTTCGCCGAAATGCTCGGCGGCCATGGCGAAGAGGTGCGCGACCCCGCCCAGATCGCAGGCGCATTGCAGCGTGCACGCGAAGCGATTCATCGCACGGGGCGCTCGGCTGTCGTCAACATCTGGGTCGACCCGCGCGAGTATGCACCGGGCACGAAGAACCAGACCATGTACAAGTAATACGGATACCTTAGGAGACACGACATGGGCAAAGCACTCGACGGCGTGCGCATTCTCGATTTCACGCATGTGCAATCGGGCCCGACATGCACGCAATTGCTGGCGTGGTTCGGCGCGGACGTGATCAAGGTGGAGCGGGCGGGAGCGGGCGACATCACGCGAGAACAACTGCGTGACATTCCGGACGTGGATAGCCTGTACTTCACGATGCTCAACCATAACAAGCGTTCGGTCACGATCGATACGAAGAACCCCGAGGGCAAGCAGGTTCTCGAAGCGCTGATCCAGAAATGCGACGTGCTGGTGGAGAACTTTGCGCCGGGCGCGCTGGATCGCATGGGTTTTACGTGGGAGCGCATTCAGGAATTGAACCCGCGCATGATCGTAGCGTCGGTGAAGGGTTTCGGCCCTGGCCCGTATGAAGACTGCAAGGTCTACGAGAACGTCGCGCAGTGCGCGGGCGGCGCGGCATCCACGACGGGCTTCGACGACGGTCCGCCTGTCGTGACCGGCGCGCAGATTGGCGACAGCGGCACGGGGTTGCATCTCGCGCTCGGCATCGTCACCGCGCTCTATCAGCGCACGCAAACCGGCCGTGGCCAGCGCGTACTTGCCGCGATGCAGGACGGCGTGCTCAATCTGTGTCGCGTGAAGTTGCGCGATCAGCAACGGCTTGAACGCACCGGTGTGATGAAAGAGTATCCGCAGTATCCGAACGGCAAGTTCGGCGAAGCGGTGCCGCGCGCAGGCAATGCGTCTGGCGGCGGTCAGCCCGGCTGGATTCTGAAGTGCAAAGGCTGGGAGACCGATCCGAACGCATACATCTACTTCATCACGCAGGCTCCGGTGTGGGCGAAGATCTGCAACGTGATCGGTAAGGAAGAGTGGGCCACCGACCCTGACTACGCGACGCCCGCCGCGCGCCTGCCGCGCCTGAAAGATATTTTCGCGGAGATCGAACGCTGGACCATGACCAAGACCAAGTTCGAGGCCATGCAGATCCTCAACAAGTACGACATTCCGTGCGGGCCGATTCTGTCGATGAAGGAGATCGCGGAAGAGCCCTCGCTGCGTCAAACCGGCACGATCGTCGAAGTCGATCATCCGACGCGCGGCAAATATCTGACAGTTGGCAATCCTATCAAGCTGTCCGACAGCCCCACCGAAGTCAAGCGCTCGCCGCTGCTTGGCGAACATACCGACGAAGTCATGGCTGAGCTGGGTTATTCACCCGAACAGATCAGCGCATTGCGTACCGCCGGCGCCATCTAGGCGCATTAGAAAAACCGTAGTGCAAGCCGCCCGCCGCTCGCCATTCAGGCGAGCGCGGTGCCGGGCGGCGCCTTTCGAACCCGCATTGGAGACGGCAGGACATGGCATACGAAGACACGCTCTCACTGAAGGAACGCGGCACCGCCCACACGCCCGACGACCACGCGCAGGTCGCCAACAAGGACGTCGTGCGGCATATTCTCGATCACGCCAAGGCGGAGGGCCGCACCTCGCTCACCGCGCCGGAAGGCAAGCTGGTGTGCGACGTGTACGGCATTTCGGTCCCGAAAGAAGCGCTCGCCACGACCGCGGCCGAAGCCGCGCAATTTGCTACCGAGATCGGCTTCCCGGTCGTGCTGAAGATCGTTTCACCGGAAATTCTGCACAAGACGGAGGCGGGTGGCGTACTCGTCGGCGTAAAGAATGCTGCCGACGTGGTGCAGGGTTTCGCGACGATCATGGAGAACGCGAAGCGCTATAACGCACAGGCCAACCTGCTCGGCGTGCAGGTGCAGCAGATGATCGGCGGCGGCCAGGAAGTGATTGTCGGCGCAGTCACCGATCCGTCGTTCGGCAAGCTGGTGGCGTTCGGCCTTGGCGGCGTACTCGTCGAAGTGCTGAAGGACATTACGTTCCGCCTCGCCCCGGCTACACGCGACGACGCGCGTTCGATGCTAGACGGCATTGCGGCAGCCGAAATGCTCAAAGGCGTGCGCGGCGGTGAGCCGGTCGATCGCGAGGCGCTCGCCGGATTGATCGAAAACGTGTCGCGGCTCGTATCCGACTTCCCGGAAATATCGGAGCTCGATCTGAACCCGGTGTTTGCGAGCAAGCGTGGCGCGATCGCCGCCGACGTACGAATCGTGCTCGACTTCGAGCCGCCAGTCGAGCGCTACCGGCCGAGTCAGGAAGACATCGTGCGGCAGATGAACCGCATCATGAAGCCGGATCGCGTCGCTGTCATTGGCGCGTCGGCGGAAGACGGCAAGATCGGCAACTCGGTCATGAAGAATCTGATCAACGGCGGCTATCAGGGAGAGATCTATCCGATCCACCCTAAGGCCGACGAGATCATGGGACGCAAGGCTTATAAAAGCGTGCTGGACGTGCCGGGCGATATCGACGTCGCCGTGTTCGCCATTCCGGCAAAGTTCGTCGCCGGCGCGCTGACGGAAGTCGGCAAGAAGGGCATTCCCGGTGCGGTGCTGATTCCTTCGGGTTTTGCGGAAACCGGCAATGTGGAAGGCCAGCA
Source organism: Paraburkholderia kirstenboschensis (assembly GCF_904848585.1). Taxonomy (GTDB): domain Bacteria; phylum Pseudomonadota; class Gammaproteobacteria; order Burkholderiales; family Burkholderiaceae; genus Paraburkholderia; species Paraburkholderia kirstenboschensis. The sequence continues at coordinate 561,307 of NZ_CAJHCR010000003.1, read as the reverse complement.
GGAAATCGTTGCGATTGCACGCGAATACGACATTCGCCTGATGGGCCCGAACATTTACGGTTTCTACTACACGCCGAAGAACCTGTGCGCGACGTTTTGCACACCGTACGATGTGCAGGGCAAGGCGGCGTTGTCGTCGCAGTCCGGCGGTATCGGCATGGCGATCATCGGCTTCTCGCGTTCGGCGAAGATGGGCGTGTCGGCAATCGTGGGTCTCGGCAACAAGTCCGATATCGACGAAGACGATCTGCTGACATTCTTCGAACAGGACGAGAACACCGACATCATCGCGCAGCATTGCGAAGATCTGAAAGACGGTCGCGCATTCGCGGAGACGGCGGCGCGCGTTTCAAAGAAAAAGCCGGTGGTAGTGTTGAAAGCGGGTCGCACGAGTCTCGGTGCGCGCGCTGCCAGCTCGCACACGGGCGCACTTGCGGGCAACGACCGCATCTACGAAGACGTGTTCAAACAATGCGGCGTGATCCGCGCGCGCTCTTTGCGCGACCTGCTGGAATTTGCGCGCGGCATTCCGAAACTGCCCACGCCGAAGGGCGAGAACGTGGTGATCATCACCGGGGCGGGCGGCTCGGGCGTGCTGTTGTCCGATGCTTGCGTGGACAACCGCCTGTCGCTCATGACCATGCCCGCCGATCTCGACGCCGCATTCCGCAAGTTCATTCCTCCGTTCGGAGCCGCAGGCAATCCTGTCGACATTACAGGCGGCGAGCCGCCGTCCACGTATCAGAACACGATACGCCTCGGCCTCGAAGATCCGCGCATTCACGCGATCATTCTCGGCTACTGGCACACGATCATCACGCCGCCGATGGTGTTCGCGCGACTCGTTGTCGAGGTGAAGGAAGAAATGAAAGCGCGCGGCATCGAGAAGCCGATCGTCGCATCGCTCGCGGGCGACGTACAGGTGGAAGAGGCCGCCGAATATCTGTACGCGCATGGTGTTCCGGCGTACGCCTATTCGACGGAGATTCCCGTCGCGGTGCTGGGTGCGAAGTATCAGTGGGCGCGCGGTGCCGGGTTGATCTGACCTGACGCGTAAAACGTAAGGCGGCACGGTTTTCATCGCGACGAGCGATGAAGATCGTGCCGAAGCGCTCAAGGAGCGGCGTATGGATACGTGGATGCGTTTCATGTCGAACGATGGCGGTGTGGTGTTCGGCCGCGTCGAAGGTGCCTACCTGCACGAGTACGAAAGTCTTGATCAGCCGGTGCCGACCGGCGTGGTGTTGTCGACGCGCGCACTGACGCCGCTCGCACCTTGTGCGCCCGGCAAGGTCGTCGCACTCTGGAACAACTATCACGCGCTTGCCGCAAAGCTCGACAAGCCGGTGCCGACGCACCCGCTCTTTCTGCTGAAACCGGCGGGCTCGGTGATCGGCTCCGATGAGCCGATCCGCCGCCCGGCCAGCTACGCGGGCAAGATCGTCTATGAAGGTGAGCTGGGCATTGTGATCGGCCGGCGTTGCCGCGATGCGGACGTCGAGGAGGCCGCTCAGGCGATTTTCGGCTACACGCTCGTCAACGACGTGACAGCTGCCGATCTGCTCAACGAGAATCCGCATTTTCCGCAATGGTGCCGCGCCAAGGGCTTCGATACTTTCTGCTGCATTGGCCCGGCTATCGTCTCGGGTTTCGATTGGCAAAGCGCGAATCTGGTGACGATGCTCGACGGCGTCGAGCGGCAGAACTATCCGCTCTCCGACATGGTGTTTTCGCCGGCCGAGCAGGTGAGCCTGATTTCGCAAGACCTCACGCTCGAACCCGGCGACGTGATCGCATGCGGTACGTCCGTGGGAGTGGGGTCGATCAAGGACGGGGCGACGGTGTCGATTTCCATCGACGGGATCGGCACGCTGCGCAACACGCTGAACGCGGCACAAGCGACCGGGTCGCAAGCGTCTAAACCAGGCGTCGTCGCGGGACTCGTTTGAACGATGGGTCGGTCCGCGGGCCACGAGCGCGCGGAGTTGCATCAAGAACACGAAGGAGCACGCGTGTCGCAAGCGTCAGACAGTACCGTGTGGCTGGGAATGTTCGTACCGTTGACGGCAACGTTCGCCGCGCTGTTGGCTTGTGCGCTCGGCTCGGTGCTTGCGGCGGTCGGGCAATTGCCGATGCACGGACTGCCTTTGATGCCGCGGCCCTTGCAGCGGATGCTGATTCATAACTCGCGCTCACAGCGGTGCTCGAATGCGGCGCGAGGAAGTCAGCCTTGCTGGCGTGCCGCCGCGCTGGCCGCCACGGTTTCCGGCGTGTTCGCCGCGGGTCTCGGTGCTGGCGCCGCCGACATATGTGCGGCAGTTGCAGGCTCCGTTGCCGGTGCGCGGCTCGTGCGTCGGCGCAATCTCGCCCGGCGGCCCGCGCTCGTCGCGCTGGTGGCGAGCGGCATGGGCCTATCAATCGTGTCCGTCGGCGTCGCGCGTTATCTGTTTCCGCCATCGTCATCACCGTCGACGATCGAGGCGATTTTCGAGCGAATCGAACTTTGCACGGCCGTGTTCGCCGGGGCGTTGATTTTCGCAACATCGGCAATTGCATTCTGCAAATTGCGCGGTGTGCTGCCGCTTCGTGCGGCGGCGCGTCCGGGCCACGACATTGTCAACGTCGCTGCGTTTCTGTTATGTGCATGGCTGGGCTTTGGCTTCGTGACCGAAGCGGCGCAGCCGTTCGGACTCGGCGCGCTGCTCGCAATCAGTGCGCTTGCATCTTCTATAGGCGTGCATGTGATGCTCAGCCGCGAGTATTCCGAGTGTTGCGGGCGTCCGAAGGTGTATGCGCATGCTCGCGCCGCGGGCGGCGTCCGCAGCATTGCTGGCGCGATGGACTGGCGACATGACGCAGAACCGGGAGACATGCGCGAGGCGTGGGAGGTCGGCATGGTGCGCGCGGCAGCATACCGTCACCGTCGAGGCTGGCATAACAGCGGCAACGGGCAATCGCAAACTCGCGCATATGCAGCGCGCCGAGTGCCCAACCGATCCTCGGTAAGCCGACAGCCATGAAGGCCGCCACGATGAAAGCACAGACCTCGCCGGCCTATCGGTCAGTAGAAGCAACAGGAGCCAGCGAGACTGCGCACGGCGGGAACATGTTCCCGCCGTGCCGCTCATTCGCCGGACGCGGCGAATTCGCTGTAGTACTGCGCTTTCTTCTGCAGGATCAGTTGAGCGAGGAAGTCGGCGTCATAAGCGCGGTGAAGATGCGCGTGAAAGCGCTCGATAAAAGCGGTGATGCGAGCGGCTTCGCTGTTGAATTCGCTGAGAATGTCGAGCGTGGCGTGGTCCCAGCGAAAACGCAGGCCCAGATCGCTGAACGCGGCGTTGTAGGCGCTCAGATGCGGGTCGTTGGGATGGTCGGCGGTAACGCGGGCTGTCCGTGCGTTGGCATGAGTCGCAACCGAAGCGTGGTTCATGATCGGCCTCCTGGGCTGACAAGTGATGGAACTCGCTTGCAGCATAGAAGTACTGATCGATTTGCAATAGTTAAAGTTTTATTGGATTTCCATAGCCTATTGCTTATACACGCTCAGTTCCTTCACACGAGTGATCTTCTCGATGAGGCTCGCGCCTTCTTCCATCAGGAAGCGCTTGAACGCCACGGCAACGGGCGGCAGACGCTTGTTCTTCCGATGAACGACGTACCAGTTGAGCATGACCGGGAAGCTCTCGACATCGAGCACCACCAGGTGGCCCAACTGCAACTCGAGGCTGATCGTATGCGCGGACAGAAACGCGATACCCATGCCGGCAATGACCGCCTGCTTGATTGTCTCGGTGCTCTTGATCTCCATCGCGATCTTCAGATTGGACAGGCGACCGGCGAAGCCTTCTTCCATGGAGTTCCACGTGTCCGAGCCGCGCTCCCGTACGATGAATGCCTCGTTCGCCAGCTGGCTCATCCTGATGTTGCGCTTCTGCGCGAGCGGATGCGTAGGCGCGGCCACGATCACGTACGGGTGAGGCGCGAACGGCTCATTCGTGGCGTCCATTTCATGCGGCGGGCGCACCATCACCGCGAGATCGGTCTGGTTGGTCGCGAGCTGATGCAACAGCTCCTCGCGATTGTGCACTGCAAGGTTCAGCACGACGCCCGCATAGCGCCGCGTGAACTCGGCGAGCAGCCGCGGGAAGAAGTAGTCGCCGGCGCTGATGACCGCCACATTCAGTTTGCCGCCGGAGACGCCCTTCAACTGGCTCATGGCCTCGTCGACTTCGTGAAACTGCTGAATGATGGCGCGGCTGTAGTGCAGCATTTCGGTGCCGGCTGGCGTGAGGTAAATCTTTTTGCCGAGCTGTTCGAAGAGCGGCAAGCCGGCATGCTCTTCAAGCTGACGAACCTGTGTGGAGACGGCGGGTTGCGTGAGGTGCAACTCCTCGGCGGCGCGCGAAAAGCTCAGGTGGCGCGCCACGGTCTCGAATACCTTCAACTGCCGGAGCGTGGCATTGCGCATCGTCATGGCCGATGTATAAGCAAACGTGAATCAACATAATAACAAACTTTAATTATTAGTAATTCAGCAATGACCCTAGCATGAGTTTGTAAAGAAAGACGAAGCTGCCGGCCTCACACTCGGGTTAACGCTTGGATTCAGGCGTGGCGGGACCGACGGGGATCGGCAGAAAACAGCAAAAATGAATTAGTCGGAATTAAGAACTTCCTAAAAGGCGATGATTAAATTGGCTTTTTAAAGGAAGCGATTTAAAGACGCAGATATTAAAAATTCCCGAATCGCAAGGCTTTTCGGGTCATAACGATAAGGCGGGACACATACAGCACGGCGCGTTGGCCGGCTGCACTAAATAATTGCGGAGACAAGGCACATGGACGATATCACTCAACAGACCACGGCCCGCGTATTCTGGGCGAACCGTTGGTGGCAGCTCGTCATCGGCATGGTGTGCATGGCGTTGGTGGCGAACCTGCAGTACGCGTGGACGCTGTTCGTCGCGCCGATGGACGCGCGGCATCACTGGGGCCAGGCCTCGATTCAAATGGCGTTCGCGATCTTTATCCTCACTGAAACCTGGCTCGTTCCACTGGAAGGCTGGCTCGTCGACAAATTCGGTCCACGGCCAGTGGTGGCGGGCGGCGCGGTGTGCGCGGGCATTGCATGGGTCATGAATTCGTACGCGACGACCTTGCCGATGCTTTACGTCTCCGCGGTTATCGCCGGGATCGGCGCGGGCGGCGTGTATGGCACCTGCGTGGGCAATGCGTTGAAATGGTTTCCCGACCGCCGCGGTCTCGCTGCGGGTCTCACCGCGGCCGGCTTCGGCGCGGGCGCAGCGGTGACGGTGATTCCGATTGCGAACATGATCACGCGCTCGGGCTACGAGCACACGTTCTTCTTCTTCGGTGTTTTGCAGGGCGTCGCGATTCTGCTGCTCGCCATGCTGCTGGTGAAGCCCGTCCTGCGCAAGCACACGCCGGCAAAGAAGAAGTTCGCGGTGTCGAAGGTCGACCTCACGCCTGGCCAGATGATCAAGACGCCGGTGTTCTGGGTGATCTATGTCTCGTTCGTGGCGGTAGCGGCCGGCGGTCTGATGGCAACCGCGCAGATTGGCCCGATCGCGAAAGACTGGGGCCTTGCACGCATTCCCATGACGATCTTCGGCGTAACGCTGCCGCTGCTCACAGCCACGCTTTCTATCGACAACGTCTGCAACGGCTTCACGCGTCCGCTGTGTGGTTTCATCTCCGACAAGATAGGCCGTGAAAACACCATGTTCGCGATCTTTATCGGCGAGGGGCTCGCGTTGCTCGGCATGATGGAGTACGGCACGAACCCGTATGCGTTCATGACGTTTGCGGCGTTGATCTTCCTCTTCTGGGGCGAGATTTTCTCGATCTTCCCGGCAATCTGCGCGGACACGTTCGGCAGCAAGTACGCGGCGGCCAATGCGGGCACGCTGTACACCGCGAAGGGCACGGCTTCGCTGCTGGTACCGGTAGCGTCGGTGTTGTCGGCAACGGGTGGATGGAGCCTGGTGTTCACCGTTTCGGCTGTGATTACGATTGCCGCCGGCGTGTCCGCGAAATTCATTCTCGCGCCGATGCGCTCGCGCTGGATCCACTCGCAGGACGAACCCCAGCCGGGCGTGCTCGCCGTCGCGGGTAACGGCAACGGCAAAGCCTCGCGGCTAAGCCACTGGCCCGAGCAAACCGGCGAATAGGCTGCCGGGCCGTTCGCGGCCGGCCATGACCTCATGAATGTTTCGTTGCAGCAACTCAAGGTGTTTGTCGCCGTCGCGCGTGAACGGAGCTTCACGCGCGCGGCGCGCGAGTTCGATCTGACGCAGTCGGCAGTGAGCCGGTGTGTGCGGGAGCTCGAAGATGCGGTCGATCTCAAACTGTTCGACCGCACGACGCGCCAGGTTCAACTGACGCACGCGGGCGCAAGTCTCGAACGAAGGATTGGCCGCCTGCTCGATGAAATCGATCTGACGTTGCGCGAAGAGCGGGCCGCTTACGAAGGGCACCGTGGCGTGGTGGCAGTAGCGAGCAATCCGGTGTTGTCGTCGGGATGGGTCGCGCAGGGACTCGCGCGTTGCGCGGCGGCATTTCCGGAGCTGCTAGTCACTATCGAGGATCAACCCCAAAGCGGCGTACTCGCAAGCGTCGAGCACGGCGAGGTCGATTTCGGCGTGGTCTCGCTGACCGGCCCTCTTGCCAACGACCAGTTGCACGCGCAGGTGATTTTCACGACGCCGCTGCACGCGGTGATGCCGTCGACGCATCCGCTCGCGCGCCACGCGAGCGTCGCGTGGGAGGCTCTGCATGACTGGGCGCTTGTCACGTTGAACGCAGACGCGGGCGTGCGCGCGGCGCTCGATCTCGCCTTCAATGCGAACGGCCTGAAGCGGCGCCCGGTGCAGGAATTCGGACATGTGGCGGCGGTGCTGCGCATGGTGGAACTCGGGCTGGGTGTCGGCGTTCTGCCCGTCGACGCGCATTGGCCCGCCGTCGGCGAGTCGCTGGTGAGCCGGCCGCTCGTTCCTGAAATAGCACTGACGACGCTGCTCGTGCATCGCCGCAATCGCTCGCTAAGGCCCAATGCCGCGGCTGCCTGGGCGCAGTTCGCGGCGCATGCCGGTGCGTCGTCTACGAACGCGAGTCCGGACGACGGTTCGGACGAGACCGCGCACACGACCGCGCACACAATCGCGCACACGACCGCGCACACATCGCCGAGCGCAGCAGCTCGCGACCCTTCCTGGCCTGCGGCCGCGCGCAGCGGCGCGGCACTTCACGAGCCGTAGCGCTGCATCGACCCGCCAATACCGGTCTTCGCCCCAAGGCCGGTTAGCAGCAATCAGCCCAAGCAACATTTCAATGCAAGGAGCTTCATGATGGACACTGACACCGGCCTCAGGCGCCATGACCTGTTGATCGACGGCAAGCGGTTGCCGCCGGGCACGGGCGAATATTCCGTCAATATCAATCCGGCTACCGAGGAGCCGATTGCGCACGTTGCGCAAGGTAGCGCCGCCGACGTCGACACGGCCGTGCACGCGGCGCGTGCTGCATTGAAGGTGTGGAACGGAATCAAGGCGGCGGAGCGGGGCCGCATTCTGTCCCGGCTTGCCGGGCTGATGCGCGCCAATCTCGACGAACTGGCCGCGCTCGAAAGTCTCGACGCGGGCAAGCCGATTGCCGCCGTCATGCGCCAGGACGTTCCGGCCGCAATCGATACGCTCGAGTACTACGCAGGCTGGTGTGACAAGATCAACGGCCAGGTGGTGCCGGTTCGCCCGGACGCATTGACGTACACGTTGCGTGAACCGGTCGGCGTGGTCGCTGCGATCGTGCCTTGGAACTTCCCGCTGATGATCGGCATGTGGAAAATCGCGCCGGCGCTCGCGTGCGGTTGCACGCTGATCGTAAAGCCCGCGGAGATCACGCCGCTCAGCGCGTTGCGCATCGGCGAACTCGCGCTCGAAGCGGGCGTGCCGCCCGGAGTACTGAATATCGTCACGGGCAAGGGCCGCGTGGTCGGCGACGCGCTCGTCGCGCATCCAGGCGTGGACAAGGTTACGTTCACCGGATCGCCGTCGGTGGGGCGCGGCATTCTGCAGGGCGCGGCCGGCAACTTCAAACGCGTCACGCTGGAACTCGGCGGCAAGTCGGCAAATCTCATTTTCGCCGATGCGAATCTCGACAACGCAGTGCGAGCCGCAGCGTCGGGCATCTTCTTCAACACGGGACAGGTGTGCTCGGCGGGCTCGCGCATTCTCGCGCATCGCGATGTCTACGACGAGGTGGTTGAGCGCCTCGCCGCTCGCGCAAAGTCGATCAAGGTCGGCGATCCGTCATTGCGCGAAACGTCCATGGGTCCGCTTATCTCCGCCGCGCAAATGAAGACCGTGCTCGGCTATGTCGATGCCGGGCGCTCTGAAGGCGCGTCGCTCGTAACGGGCGGCGCGCGCATCGGCGAGCGCGGCTTCTTCGTGGAGCCCACGGTGTTTGCCAACGTCGAGCACGAAATGCGCATTTCGCAGGAGGAGATTTTCGGGCCCGTGGCGAGCGTGATTCGTTTCAACGACGAAGCCGACGCGATACGTATCGCCAACGGCACGTTGTACAGCCTCGCGGCGGGCGTGTGGAGCGCGGACATTGGTCGCGTGCATCGCGTGGCGCGAGACCTGAGAGCGGGGACCGTCTGGATCAACACCTACGGCTACACCGACGTGCGCCTGCCTTGGGGCGGCTCCGGCGATTCGGGCTTCGGCCGGGAGCACGGCGATGTGGCGATCGAAAACTTCACCGAGCCGAAAGCGGTCTGGCTTGCAATCGATCAATAGCAACTGAAGTCGCCGCGCAATAAAAAGGATCGGACGCCCAGCGACGTCCGATCCTTTTTCAACTTACCGGCGATAAACGCAAAGAGGCGCAGACAAGTCCTATCGGATCAAGCGCCTTGCAACGCCATGCGCTCGCGCAGTTTGACGAGCGCCAGCACGACGTCGATGGTAGGCGTCGGCTCGTTGACGAGGCGTCCCATTTCCTGCACCACGGTCAGAAGCGGATCGATCTCCATGGGCCGCCGGTTCTCCAGATCCACGAGCGTCGACGTTTTATGTGCGCCGACCGCGCCTGCGCCGTCAATGCGCTTTTCCACGTCGACCCGAAAGTGCACGCCGAACTGATCGGCAATGCGCTTTGCCTCGAGCATCATCGTGCGCGAAACCGCGCGTGTGCCGGGGTCGCTCGTGAGCACGTCGAGTGTTGCGTGCGTCAACGCGCTGATCGGGTTGAAGCACAGATTGCCCCACAGCTTGAGCCAGATTTCGTCGCGGATGTTGTCGCGGATCGGCGCCTCGAAACCCGCCGCCTGCATGATCTCGTGCAATTGCTGGATGCGCGGCGTGCGCTCGCCGCTCGGCTCGCCGATCGGAAACTTCTTGCCGTACACATGCTTGATGAGGCCCGGTTCCACGATCTCGGCGGCCGGATAGAGCACGCATCCGATCGCCCGTTCCGGGCCGAGCTTCGTCCATTGACTGCCGTCCGGATCCACGCTCGCGAGCCGCGTGCCGGCAAACTTGCCGCCGTGCTGATAGAAGTACCAATACGGAATGCCGTTCACACCGGTCACGATGGCCGTGTGCTTGCCGAGCAGCGGCTGCATCGCGTCGACCACGCCGGGTAACGAGTGCGCTTTCAACGTGATGATCACAAAGTCCTGCACGCCGAGCTCGCTCGGGTCGGACGTGCAGCGAACCGGCGCGCTGACCGTCTCGCCGTCGATAATCAGACGCGCGCCGTGCTCGCGCATTGCCGCGAGATGCGCGCCGCGCGCGATGAAACTGACGTCGGCGCCGGCGCGTGCCAACTGCACGCCCATCAAGCCGCCTATCGCTCCCGCTCCGAAGATGCAGATCTTCATGATGCCGCTCCTGTGACTATGAGAAGTCGCTTGCCCATGCCGCCTCTCGCCGAGCACGGCGGCGGGTCACTTGTTGAGCATAGGGGCGCGCAGTCAATACAGATAGTTAAACTTTCTCGGCGCAAGCATTAGGGATAGGTTATGGTCGGCGCAGGCCTCGTGGCTGGATATCGCGAAGGTCAGGCACGTCTGACCAGCAGGAAACTGAGTCCGATGGCTGCGAGGAACGCGCCGCAGCAGCGATTGAACCAGCGCCTGACGCGTGCGCGCACGAGCCACTTGCCGAGATGCATACCCGCCCACGAATACAACGCGATGGCCACGCATTCCAGCACGAGAAAGCTCATGCCGAGCGCAGCGAATTGCGGCAGCATCGGTCTCCCAATGTCGACGAATTGCGGTAGAAACGCGGTGAAGACGAGTATCGCCTTGGGATTGCCGGCTGCCACGAGGAATTCCTGGCGTGCGATCCTCGCGAGCGATGCGAGCTGCTCTTGCGTGGTGTCGACCGCAGGTGCGTCGCTGCGCCACAGTTGAATGGCGAGCCAGATGAGGTAAGCGGCGCCCGCAAGTTTGATCGCGAGAAAAAACCACTCCGATGCATGCAGCACGACCGCGAGACCGGTGGCGGCGAGCGCAATCATGGCTGCAAACGCGACCAGCCGCCCGGTACCGCCGAGAAACGCGGTCATGAAGCCGTGCCGGGCGGCCACGTTGATTGAGAGAAGGTTGTTCGGTCCTGGCGCGAGATTGATGGCGAAACAGGCGGGAAGGAAGAACAGCCAGGCGGTGGTGGACATGGAGCCTCGCAGGGAATGAACGCGCGGGCGCGAGCTTTGCGCAAACGGGCAGCCGAAAAGCAGGTCGAGCTGGTTCTGATTGTAGCGAAACCGGCGGCGCGTTCGCGCTGACGCGCGTTTGCAGGTGTCGCCGGCAGACGCCTCCTGCGGAACCCTCTGGCAGGGCTCTCAGTTCACTGCATTGATGAACCCGCTATCTCCCACCAACGCGTCGACGCTAAGCCTGACTGTGTCCTCGATCGCAATGGAGCTGCTCGTGAATTTCGGCGATTTCCGTTTTACGGTCTTGGTGGTCGAGAACACGACCTTTTGCGTGGCGGTGTCGGTTACCACGTAGCGCATCTTCAGTGTCCACAGCGCGGGCGAACGGACGTCGTCGACAGTGAATTTTTCGATGTTGCCGCTCAGCACTCTCCTGCCATCGTCGAGATGGAAGCCGACGACCTTCAGGCGATTCGCGATGCTCTCGCGCACGGCCTGGTTGATATCGTTCTTCAGCACCATGGCGGTCATCGCCGTGTTTTCGATGCGGTTCGGCGACATGCGTCCTTCGACAGCCGGCATGTAGGCGAAATCGCGGGCGGGCGCGACGCTGAGCGAACCGGTAGCGTGCGCCGGGGCGCGAGGCGGGCTATTCAGCCCAAACCATGACCATGAGCAGGCGGACAGCATCAGGGGCAGCGCGATCACGCCGCAGCCCTTGAGCACGATATTTCCCAAAGTCGCCGGCGTGCCCGCTGCCGGGCGCGCCAGATGACGCGAAAGCGAACCATGCCGCGCCGATTCGGGCGCTGTGCTGGAACAAGCGGCGGTCGAGATCAGAGAAGTGGCCCTTTTAGTGGTGAGACATGCCGTTGGAGAACAGCATGGTAACAGCGGCCACCTGCAAGCCATCTTCTAAATAAAATGCGCCGGGGCGCCGCCGTCAGAAGAAACCGGCTTTGCCCTGCGTCATATCGACCAGCGTGCGCTTTGCGTCGTCGATCGCGTTGACCGGCAAACGGATGGTCATCTTCACGAGCATTGCGTGCGCGGTATCGGCGAGTGCGTAGCCTTGGGCTTCGATCCATCGCCGCACTTTGGCTTCGTCGGCGTAACCGACTTCGACCGTCAGCGATCCCAGAGCGATCCGTTCGACTCGCGGCGCGTCCAGCAGCGCCGAGGCGATCGCGTCGGTGTATGCACGCACGAGGCCGCCCGCGCCGAGTTTCACGCCGCCGTAATATCGAACGACGGCACCCAGCACGCCGTCCAGATCGTGATGCCGCAGCACGTCGAGAATTGGCCGGCCAGCGGTGCCGGACGGCTCGCCGTCGTCGGACATGCCGGATTGGCCGCCTGCCAGCAGCGCCCAGCACACGTGCGTTGCGGTGGGGTGCTCGTCGCGCAGACGGCGCAATTCGTCCATCGCGGCGTCGCGATCCTCGACTGGCACGGCGTACGCAATGAACCGGCTCTTGCGAATCTCGAGTTCGTGAATGTGCCGCGTGGACAGCGTGTAAGTCACCTGGTGATTCCAATCAATAGCGATAATCAAGAGAACTCGTTAGCCAGTTAAAGCCCGAGACTCGAATCATAGCTAGTTTGCGGTGTTTGCCGCGAATGCGCGAGAACCCGCGCGAGGTGAAGTCGCCGCGCAGAATCGCGGCACGAGGCGATCGGATCTGTTCCGCTATCCGCGCCGAAAGACGCGGACGTAGCAGGATATCGCGCCGGTAAGCGCGGTACGTGCGGCGCAAGTACACTATCCGAACAGTCCGCTTAGACTGGACGGGCGCAAACAACCTGGAGACGACATGCTCGAGTTATCCGCGTTAGGGACTTTCATTGCCGTTGTACTCGGCCTCTTTCTGATTCCCGGGCCCGCCGTGCTGCTGGTTTTGACACGCACGGTTCACGGAGGACGCAAGGCGGGCATCTTCACCGGCCTCGGCATTGCAGTGGGCGACTTCATCCATACGCTGGGCGCGGCCGTTGGCCTGTCTGCCTTGCTGATGACGTCGGCGCTCGCGTTCAACGCGGTCAAATGGATCGGAGCCGCTTATCTGGTTTATCTGGGCATTCGGGCATTGCGTGAAAAGCAGAGCAGCGCGAATGTGCCCGCGAGCGCGCCGGTGTCCGCATCGAAAGCGTTCTTTCAGGCGATTCCCGCCGAAGTGCTGAACCCGAAGACCGCGCTTTTCTTTCTCGCGTTTCTTCCGCAATTCGTTCACCCCGAACATGGCTCCACGTTTGTGCAGTTCACGACGCTGGGGCTGATTTTCGTCGGCATGAGCGCGCTTTACACCACGCTGATCGTGTTGACGATTCGCCCGCTCGGCAAGCTCATCAAGCGCTTGACGTGGCTGCGCCGGTGGCAGAACAAGATCATCGGTGTACTGTTTATTTCGCTTGGACTGCGCGTGGCGACGCAAACGCGCTGAGCGCCTGCGCCTCGCCACCGTTAGACGCTGCGGCGCTGTCTTGGCAAGCGCCCTATTGCCATCTATGCGAACGGTGAAGACTCTCGTCATAGGCAACGCTTTCCCGTTCAACTGTCCTGCATTGCACGAGAGAAGAGATGAACCACATCGCAGCTTCCGCAGCCACGCCAGCACGCCAGATCGAGTTCTGGTTCGACTTCGGCAGCAACTATAGCTACCTGAGCGTCATGCGCATCGAGGCAGAGGCCGCGGCGCGAGGCGTGAGCATTGATTGGCGACCGTTTCTGCTCGGGCCGATTTTTCGCGCGCTGGGTTTCGACAATTCTCCGTTCGTGCTGCAAAAGGAGAAGGGCGCCTACGTGTGGAAGGATATGGAACGACAGTGCCGCAAATACGGCATTGCGTTGACACGTCCGAGCGTTTTCCCGCGTGCCGCACTACTCGCGCTGCGCGTGGCGCTGCTCGGCGCGCAGCGCGAATGGATCGCCGCTTACTGTCGCGAGATCATGCAGCAGAATTTCGTGCATGACCGCGATATCGGTTCGGTTGAAGTCGTGAGCGAAGCGCTCGCGAAACTCGGTTTGCCCGCGCAACAGATCATCGCCGAAGCGCAGACCGACGCGAACAAGCTGCGTCTGCGTGAACAGACGGAAGTTGCCGCGTCGAAAGGCATTTTCGGCGCACCTACTTTCTTCGTCGGCGACGAAATGTTCTGGGGCAATGACCGGCTTGAAGACGCGTTGGACTTCTGCTATTCGTCGCCGCGCTGACAGAAGCGCCGGCCAGGCACATGCGATACGACGGCCTGCGCAATTTCGAGCGGTGTACTTTCGGCGGGCACCACGCGGCGACTTGCTTCGGGCGTGTGCTTCATGGTCCATTCGACGAGCCGGTACGAACGTCCCCAAGGCGGTTGCAGCGGGTCAGAGACCTTGCATGAGTGAATCTGCCGGACCCATTCGTTGTCAGGCATGGCGCGCAGATGCTCGAATACCGTGTTCTCAACCATGGTTTGACCTCTTTCTTTTTCGCAGGCAGGCAGCCTGTCTTTGGCGCGTCGGCAAACATCGCTGAAAAAAACGCCGCCGGTGATCTGGCGGCTCAACAGGGGATGTTGAGCACATGGTTGCAGCAAAGTATTAAGCGAGACTTAAGATTGCGCAAAACCGTGCGCGTGCGCGTCGCGGTCAAGTCAAGCGTCACGCGCCAGATCACGCGTCACGCATCCGGCGGCACGCCGAGCAATTGCAGTGCGCCGCCCGTTACCGCGCTGAACACCGGCCCGGCGACAGTACCGCCATAGAACGCTTTGCCGGCCGGGTCGTCGATCATCACGGCGACGATCAGCCTCGGGTCGCTCATGGGCGCCATTCCGACGAAGAGCGCGCGGTAGCGATTCTTCGCGTAAGTCGCGCCGACCTGTTTGCGCGCAGTCCCGGTCTTGCCGCCCACACGGTAGCCTTCCACCGTCGCGGCCCGCCCCGTGCCGCCATCGCCTGTGGCCATCTCCAGCATCGAGCGGATCGCGCGTGTGGTGCCCGGCGTGGTGACCGCGTGGCGTGTATGAGCAGAAGCGCCCGCGGCGTTGCCGCCCGCCTCGGGGCTGTCGCGCAGCAACCGCACGCGGTGCATCGTTCCGTCGCCGGCATAGGCGGTGTAAATCTGCGCGATCTGCAATAGCGAAGCGGAGAGTCCGTAACCATATGCCATGGTCGCCTGCTCGATAGGGCGCCACCGTTTGTACGGACGCACCTTGCCAGATGCCACGCCCGGAAACGTCAGATCGGGCCGCAAGCCGAGCCCGTATTCCTGGTACTTCGCCCAGATTTTCTCAGCCGGCAAATTGAGCGCGAGCTTGGCGAGCGCAATGTTGCTCGACTTCTGCACGGCTTCCGCGACGGTCATCGCGCCATGATTCGACGTGTCGTGGATCACTGCGGGACCGATCTTGTACCAGCCCGGCGCCGTGTCGATGACGCTTTGCGGCCGCACCTTGCCTTCGTCGATGGAAAGCGCAACGACCACCGGCTTGATCGTCGAACCCGGCTCGAAGGTGTCGACCACCGCGCGATTGCGCAGTTGCCGGCCGGTCAGTCGCGCGCGGTCGTTCGGATCGAAGCTCGGATAATTGGCGAGCGCGAGAATCTCGCCGTTGCGCGCGTCGAGCACCACTACGCTGCCGGCTTCCGCGCGATGTCTGGCAATCGCTTCCTTCAACTGCCCGTATGCGAGTTGCTGAATGCGCCGGTCGATGGTCAGATGGATGGTCTCGCCGTTTTGCGCCGGCACGAGCGGGCGCGTCTCGGACACGACGCGGCCGAGCCGGTCACGGATTACTTCGCGATGGCCGGGCACGCCGAGCAATTGCTCGTTGGCCGCCAGTTCGACGCCTTCCTGGCCGTTGTCCTCGATGTCCGTAAAGCCGACCACGTGCGCCGCCGACTCGCCTTCCGGATAAAAACGCTTGGAATCCGCAATTTGCGTGATGCCCGCGAGTCCGAGCTTCGAAAGATGGCCGGCGGTATCCGCATCTACCTGGCGCTTTAGCAGCACAAACGTCTTGTCGCCGCTCAAACGACGACGCAGTTCCGCCAGCGGCAGGTCGAGCAGCTTCGAAAGCGGCGGCAACGCGGCTTCGTCGAGCAGTTTCGGGGACGCCCAGATCTCGTAGGTCGCGAGACTGACGGCGAGCATCGAGCCATTGCGGTCGACAATGCGGCCGCGCGTTGCGTCCAGTTCGATCGTGCGTTGATAGCGCTTTTGCCCTTGATCGACGTAGAAGTCGCGATTCACCACCTGAACCCAGAACGCGCGGCCGGCGAGTGCGGCAAAGGCGCCGAACACCAGCACGACGATGAACTTCGAGCGCCACATTGGGAGGCGCGCAACGAGCAACTGGTTCTTCGCGACCGGCGCGTACGGATCGAGCGGTTGAGACTTTTTCTTCTGGATCATGGATGCGGATAAACAGCGGATTGACTTGCATCGCTCAAAGGCGGCGCGGCTCATTGTAATGAGAACGTAATCTTTATGGGCGATTACTGCAAGTCAACTCGCGCGACAGGCGAAAAAAAACCGCGCGGATTTGAAATCCGTGCGGCTCGTATTCAAGTCCTTCTTTCCGTCGCGTTGTCTAGTTTTCCGTTGTTTCTCGTAGCTTCCCGTCGCGGTCTCTCGCGCTTGTCACGCTTGTGATCGTCAGGCCGGCAGCGCAAAGCTGGAAATCGCTTCGCGCAGAACGCCCACCTGGTCCTTCAGCGAGTGCGCGGCGGCAGCGGCCTCTTCCACGAGCGCCGCGTTCTGCTGCGTGACCTGATCCATTTCGCCGACTGCGCGATTCACCTGCTCGATGCCCGCGCTCTGCTCGCGCGACGCGTTGCTGATTTCCTCGAGAATCTCGTTCACGCGACGCACAGATTGCACGATCTCGCCCATCGTCGAACCCGCGTTGGACACGAGCGATGCGCCCGCTTCAACAGTATTCGTCGACGTCTCGATCAACGCCTTGATCTCCTTGGCGGCCGTGGCCGAGCGTTGCGCGAGGCTGCGCACTTCGGCGGCGACCACCGCGAAGCCGCGGCCCTGTTCGCCCGCGCGGGCCGCCTCGACGGCTGCGTTCAACGCCAGAATGTTGGTCTGAAACGCGATGCCGTCGATCACGCCGATGATGTCGCCGATCTGCCGCGAGCTCGTCGTGATCTCGCCCATCGTACGGACCACGTCGTCCACGACGCGGCTGCCGCGCGTGGCGACGTCCGCGGCCTGACCCGCGAGTTGCGCGGCTTGCAGCGCGCTGTCGGCGTTCTGCTTCACGTTGACCGTCATCTGATCCATGCTCGACGCCGTCTGCACCAGCGCGGCCGCCTGTTCCTCGGTGCGCTGCGACAGATCGGTGTTGCCCGCGGCGATTTCGGTCGCGCCGATGTTGATGTTTTCGGTCCCGGTACGCACGCGCGAAACGGTGTCGACGAGACCGGCCTGCATGGTCTGCAACGCATGCAGCAGGCTGCCGGCGTCGTTGTCCTTGACCGGCACGCGCGTCGCGAGGTTACCGCGCGCCATCAGTTGCGCATGTTCGACGGCCACTTCCAGATCGCCGCCGAGCGAGCGGCGGATGCTGCGCAACACGACCAGCATGATGACCGTAGCAACAGCGCCGAGCGCGACGGTGATGGCGAGCCAGCGCAAGAGGCTTGAGTAGAACGCGCGCTGCACGTCGTCCATGTACATGCCGGTGACGAGATACCAGTCCCACGGCTGGAAGTGCGTCGCATAGCTCGTCTTGGCCACGGGTTTTTCGCTGCCGGGCTTGGCCCACAGATAGTCGACAAAGCCGCCGCCTTCGCGATTGCCCGCGTTGACGATGTCCACGAACAGATGGTTGCCCGCCGGATCGGTGAATTGCGCCAGGTTCTTGCCGACCATCTCTTTCTTGAACGGATGCATCAGCATGACCGGCTGCGAATCGTTCACCGAGATGTAGCCGTCCTTGCCATAGCGCATGGACTCGATCGTTGCGAGCGCCTGCTTCCTGGCTTCGTCCTCGGTCATGACGTGCTGTTGCGCCAGCGTGTAGTAACGGCTCACGACGTGATCCGCCTGATCGATCAGCGACCTGAGTTGATCGCGCCGGTCGGCGATCATCGACGCACGGTTTTGCCATGCACCGAATCCGCCGATCAGGATCAGGCCGAACCACAGAATAGCGATCATTGAGGCCAGTTTTTTGTTCAGAGTCATAGCAATGGGTCGTGCTTTTACAAGGGGTCGATCGGATTGGCTGTTTGCTTTTCGCTGACTGTGTTTACGGCAGCTATAAGTTTTCTCCTGAGGCAGGGGAAACCCGCTGTGTCGGTAGGTGTTTCGTCTGACTAAATGGCCTCTGCTGCTTTTGCGCAGGCACGCGCCGGTTATTTATTTAAATGCAATGGAATTTGAATCTGGTAATCAACGAATGTTGGAGTGAATATTTATCGATGATTTTCCGGTTAATCCGAATTCAAATTGGAAAGTACGCTTAATTGGAATGTGCAAACGGTTTTGAAAGCCCGCAACACGCGGGCTTCACGCCGTTCGCACGCAGACGAGTATTCCTGTCAAGATTCCACAAAACGCCATTTAACTCCAAGCGCCGCCTGGCTGCGGTTCACTGCAAAAATCGACACATTTTTCCACTTAACAGCAAGGCCGGAAAAGCATAGGCGTCTAAATGACCAATAAATGAAAATTCCGTTATAGTCGCCATTTTCCAGTCGCAAGCCGGGCAAAAAGAGCGCCCATAAGCCCGCCACAAGGAGTACAGAAAATGAATGCCCGCGAACCCGCCTTCGTCTCCGCTTCCCGTAGCGCACGTCTGCGCCAGATGCTTGTCAGCAACGAACTCGAATTCATGATGGAGGCCCATAACGGCCTGTCCGCCCGCATCGTGCGCGAAGCCGGCTTCAAGGCGATCTGGGGCTCGGGCCTCGCGATTTCCGCGCAATTCGGCGTGCGCGACAACAACGAAGCAAGCTGGACGCAAGTGGTCGACAACCTCGAATTCATGGCCGACGCAAGCGATCTGCCGATTCTGCTCGACGGCGACACCGGCTACGGCAACTTCAACAACGTGCGCCGCCTCGTGCGCAAGCTCGAACAGCGCGGCATTGCCGGCGTATGTATCGAAGACAAGCAGTTCCCGAAAACGAATAGCTTCATTAACGGCGAAGCGCAGCCGCTTGCCGATATGGACGAATTCTGCGGCAAGATCAAGGCCGGCAAGGACTCGCAGTCGGACGAGAATTTTTCGATTGTGGCGCGCGTGGAAGCGCTGATCGCAGGCTGGGGCATGGACGAGGCGCTGCGTCGCGCGGAAGCCTACCGCCGTGCCGGCGCGGACGCGATTCTGATTCACAGCAAGCTCTCGCGTCCCGACGAGATTCTCGAGTTCGCGCGCGAGTGGGCGGGCCGTGGGCCGCTCGTCATCGTGCCCACCAAGTACTACAGCACGCCGACCGAAGTGTTCCGCGAAGCCGGCATCAGCACGGTGATCTGGGCGAACCATCTGATTCGCGCGGCGACCTCGGCCATGCAGGCGGTCGCGCAAGAAATTCACACGAGCCAAACGCTCGTCAATGTCGAAGACCGCATTGCCGGCGTCAACGAAATTTTCCGCTTGCAGGACGCCGACGAATACTCGGAAGCAGAAGACCGCTATCTGTCGAGCGGCCGCGCGGCGAGCGCCGCTGTCGTGCTGGCAGCGAGCCGCGGCAAGGGCCTCGAAGCGGTCACCCAGGACCGCCCGAAGGTCATGCTGCCGATCGCCGGCAAACCGCTCTTGCGCTGGCTCGTCGACGCGTTCAAGAAGCAGGGCGTCAACGACATCACAGTGGTCGGCGGTTATCGCGCCGATGCAATCGATACGGCCGGTATCAAACTCGTGGTCAACGAAAAGCATGCGGAAACCGGCGAACTCGCATCGCTCGCCTGCGCACTCGACAAACTCGCAGGCGACACGCTGATCTCGTACGGCGATCTGCTGTTCCGCAGCTATATTCTGCGCGATCTGGTGGAGAGCGAGGCGGCGTTCAGCGTGGTGGTGGATTCGTCGCTGACCGATGCGGAAAACGCGAGCGTGCGCGACTTCGCATGGTGCTCGTCGGCCGACGACCGCGGTCTCTTCGGCAACAAGGTGCTGTTGCGTCACGTCTCGAGCGGGCAGCAGGCGTCGTCGGAGATTGCCGCGCAAACGCCGCATGGCCGCTGGGTCGGTCTCCTGAACGTGCGCGGCGAAGGCTGCGAGCGTCTTCGGGCGGTCATGCAGCAGTTGCAGGCGCGTGCCGATTTCGCGTCGCTCGACATGCCCGCGTTGCTGAACGCGCTGATCGAAGCCGGTGAATCGATC
Source organism: Paraburkholderia kirstenboschensis (assembly GCF_904848585.1). GTDB lineage: Bacteria > Pseudomonadota > Gammaproteobacteria > Burkholderiales > Burkholderiaceae > Paraburkholderia > Paraburkholderia kirstenboschensis. The sequence goes on along the minus strand of NZ_CAJHCR010000003.1, from coordinate 541,297 downwards.
GAGGTGCAATACGTGCACGGCCACTGGCGCGGTGTGAACGATCTCGAAGACTTCCGCCGCGCCGGCGACTTCGCGCATGGCCAGACGCCGCTCGCGGCGTCGGTCGACACTCCGGCAACTGGTGCCGCGAACGGAGCCGCGCAATGATCGAGGCGGCACAGTTCGTCGAGGCGGCGCGCGAACGCGGCTTCGACTGGTACGCGGGCGTGCCGTGCTCGTACCTGACGCCGTTCATCAACTACGTGTTGCAGGACGAGTCGCTGCACTACGTGTCGGCGGCGAATGAGGGCGACGCGGTCGCGCTGATCGCCGGTGTCGCGCTCGGCGCGCATGATGCGCGTGGTGCAGGTACGCGCCGCCGCGGCATCACGATGATGCAGAACTCCGGGCTCGGCAACGCTGTGAGCCCGCTGACGTCGCTCACGTGGACCTTCCGTTTGCCGCAATTGCTGATCGTCACATGGCGCGGCCAGCCGGGCGTCGCCGACGAACCGCAGCACGCGTTGATGGGCCCCGTCACGCCCGCGATGCTCGACACGATGGAGATTCCCTGGGAGACCTTCCCCACGGAAGCCGACGCGATCGGCCCGGCGTTGGATCGCGCCATCGCCCATATGGACGAAACGGGCCGCCCGTACGCGCTCGTCATGCAAAAGGGCAGCGTCGCGCCGTACGAGTTGAAAGGCAGCGCCGCCGGCGCGCGCCGTGTGCCGGCGGCCGCGCGTTCGCAGTTCGCCAACGTGGCCGCGAGCGAACTCGCGTCGCGCCATGACGCGCTGAAGAAGGTGATCGCGCATACGCCGATCGAATCGACCGTGGTGCTGGCGTCGACCGGTTTTTGCGGACGCGAGCTTTACGCAATCGACGATCGTCCGAATCAGTTGTACATGGTCGGCTCGATGGGCTGCGTGACGCCGTTCGCGCTCGGTCTCGCGCTCGCGCGCCCGGACCTGCATGTCGTCGCGCTCGACGGCGACGGCGCCGCGCTGATGCGAATGGGCGCGTTTGCGACGCTCGGCGCATACGGTCCGTCCAATCTCACGCACGTGCTGCTCGACAACGGCGCGCACGACTCGACGGGGGGGCAGGCGACGGTGTCGTCGCAAGTCTCGTTCGCGGGCGTGGCGGCGGCGTGCGGTTATGCGTCGGCGGTCGAAAGCGACGATCCGGCCGTGCTCGACCAGTTGTTCGAATCGGCTCCGCTCGACGGCCCACGCTTTGCGCGCCTCATGATTCGCCGCGGCACGCCTGACGGCTTGCCGCGTCCCACCATCACTCCGCCCGATGTGAAAACGCGCCTGATGCGCCACATCGGCGCCGCGTGAAGTCAAAGTAAAGGAGCGCCCATGCTGCTGCTCAATCCTGGTCCGGTGACGCTCACCGAACGCGTTCGCAACAGCCTGTTGCAGACGGACCTGTGCCATCGCGAAAGCGAGTTTTTCGATTTGCAGGAAGAGGCGCGCACGCGTCTTGTCGACCTGTACGGTCTCGACGCAAGCGAATGGCAAGCGGTGCTGATGACAGGCTCCGGCACGGCCGCTGTCGAAAGCATGACCGCCGCGCTGGTGCCGCAAAACGGCAAGCTGCTAGTGGTGGAAAACGGCGTGTACGGCGAGCGCATTTCGCAGATCGCCGCGCAGTACGGCATCGCGCATGAGTCGCTCAAGCATGATTGGATGCAGGAGCCGGACCTCGCGAAAATCGCCGAACGTCTGGACGCGGACAAAGCGTTCACGCATGTTGCCGTGATCCATCACGAGACCACGACGGGGCGCCTGAACGACCTCGCCGCGTTGGGCGCGTTGTGCCGTGCGCGGGGCTTGCGTTTGCTGGTGGACGGCGTCAGCAGCTTCGGCGCCGAAGCGATCAATTTCGCCGACACGAGCCTCGACGCGGTCGCCGCGACGGCCAACAAATGTTTGCACGGCGTGCCGGGCGCGTCGTTCGTGCTGGTGCGCCGCGCCGCACTCGCGCAGGCGGCGAGCCGCACGTACTACCTCGATCTCGGGCGGCTCGCGCGCTTGCAGGATCAGCGCAATACGCCGTTCACGCCCTCGGTTCATGCGTACTACGCGCTCGTCGAAGCACTGCGCGAGATCGCCGACGAAGGCGGCTGGCGCGCGCGTCATGCGCGTTACGCTGCGCTCGCGGAACAGGCGCGCGCGGGGCTGGCCGAGCGCGGCATCGGCAGCGTGTTGGCGCCGGCGGAATCGTCGGTGGTGTTGCGCGCGTACCGGCTGCCGAACGGCGTCACGTATCCGCAATTGCACGACGCGCTGAAGGCTCGTGGCTTTGTCATCTATGCGGGACAGGGCGGGCTGTCAGCCGAGCTGTTCCGAATTTCGACAATGGGCAATATCCACGCCGCTGACATCGACCGGCTGTTGCAGGGCTTTACCGAACTGACGAGCTGATCGCGGCGCACGCCGGCCGCGCCGCGAGTGGGCACACGCAAACCAGCGGTCGTGGGCGGTCCGCTGCGAGCTTACACCGGGTCTTTGTCTGGCGGTCCTTCCGGGCGCTGCGGCTCCTCGGTGTGATGACCGGGCGATGGCGGCGTCAGCGGATCGCCTTCCGGATCGCGCGTCGGATCGGCGTTAGGGTCGGGGATCGGACTTGTATGCATGTCGTAGCTCATTGCATCACCTGTGGTTGAAAACTCTGCGATAGCGGGTCGGCGCGCTTTCTCTTCAAGAGTAGACGCTTCTTGTCAGGCTTGACCGCCATAGTTCCTGCGCTGATCGTCTTGTTACTTTTTCACGCGACGGCCCACGGTGAGGTGCCAGTAGCGCTCGGCGGCGAAGACGTCCTCGTAGTTGCCGGCGCCGAATGCGCGCAACTGGCTCTGATACGCATTGACTGCTTCGCGCTTGATCTGCCCGCGGCGCTGTGCGTCGATCGTGTGTCCGGCGCTCGGATTGGCCGGCGTCGCCACGATGCCGCGCTGCGCGAGATCGGCAAGCCGTGCCTGCACGACACCCGGCGTGCGCCGGTGAATCGCTTCTTCGTAGCCGAACCATTCGAGATGCGACAGGCGCGGCAGGATCTCGCAGCAGGCTTCAAACACGCGCACGTGGTCGTCGTGAAACAGGCCGAGCGGCATCAGCAACGTGTTCGCCGTGGTTCGGTAAATGGTTTCCTCCAGTGCCGCAGCCATTTTGCTGATCGACGGCGAGTCGGAATACTGACTGTCGCGAAACGGCATGCGCAGCGGAATCGCATCCAGCAATTCAAGCGCGCGGTTGTCTTCGAGCGTGCGCTCGTGCATCGCCTCATGGGCGTTGCTGAAGCCCGACTTCTCATCCCATTCGGTATGCATCGTATGCTCGGGCGGCGCGGCGAAGACCGTACAGACCGCAGCGTCAGGATGCGCAGCGAGCAATGCGCCGCAACTGAAGACGGCGTCGTCGAAATGTGGTGACACGATGAAAAGGCGCGGACTGGTTTCGCTCATGGGAAGTCGGGTGGTTTCGAAACGTGCGCCGCGTGAGCGGCGTAACGTTGCGTGACAATCGCGGCGTCACATCAGCTTAGGCGGAATTGGAGCGAGTTGCGCGGCTGATTCGCAGTCGATTCGGAGTTCCCGATTGCATCGAGCATTAATGGCGTTTATTGATGGCATTTCGCGCAAGCGCCATGCCTGACGCGCTTGCGCTTTCAGTGACTGGTCAGCTCAAAGCCCGCAAATCCTCAGGCGTGTCGATATCGCGCAAGATTCCGGCGTCGTCGACATCGAGCCTCATCACGCGTTGTGAGTCGAGCAACGAGCGCGCGCCGCTGTCGCCGTCGAGTGACAGCAGGGCGTCGCGGTGTTCGGCGCCAAATCCCACGGGATGCCCGCGCTGCCCGTTGTAATACGGCGCCACGATCGGCGCGCCGCCGTCGAGCGCGCGCGCCACCGCTTCGATCGTCGCAATCTGGATGCGCGGCATGTCCGCGAGCGCGACGATCCAGCCCTCGGCGTCCTCGCTCGCCTGAATACCGGCAGCGAGGCTTGCGCCCATTCCGCGTTCGGCGCCGGGCGCGAACGCCACGTCGCAGCCCGCATCGTTCAAAAGACGTGCAAGCGCTTCGGCGCCCGGCCGCACCACGGCCAGCACGTGCGGCACGACCATCAGGAGCCGGTGCGCGGCTTCCTGCGCGACCGGCGTGCCGTCGGGCAGGCGCGCAAGCAGCTTGTTTTGCAGGCCGTGCGGATCGAAGCGGGAGCCGACCCCGGCCGCGAGCAAAATGCCAGTGGCGAGCGACGCGTAAGCCATGAACGGGCACCGTTTAGTAAGATGCCACCGATTGTGCGGCGCAACGCGCGGCGAGGCAAGCGGCCCGCGCAGCGCGCTCAGGCTTGCGTCGTTGCCATCACCTTATCCAGCGTAATCGGAAGATCGCGCACGCGCACGCCGGTTGCGTGATACACCGCGTTGGCAAGCGCGGCGCACACGCCCGTAATGCCGATCTCGCCGATGCCGCGCACACCCAGCGAATTGATATAGGGGTCCGGCCGGTCGAGAAACGTAATATCGAGCGCGCCGATGTCGGCATTCACCGGCACGTGGTATTCGGCGAGATTCGCATTCGTGAAACGCCCATAGCGCGTATCCAGCGAGGTTTCCTCCTGCAACGCTGCGCCCACGCCCCATACAATGCCGCCGAGCATCTGGCTGCGCGCGGTCTTCTCGTTGAGCACGCGCCCCACGTCGTACACGCCGACCACGCGCGGCACGCGGATCGTGCCGAGGTCCGCATCCACATGCACTTCGACGAACACCGCGCCAAACGAGTGAAACGAGTACTTCTGCTTCTCGTCGCCCGGCTTGACGGTGGACGTCGCCTCGATCGGTTTGCCGCCCGAGCGCGCGATGATCGCCGCCGCGGGGTCGCGCTTCGCCGGTTGCGAGCGGCTCGTCACCCAGCCGTTCTCCACGGTGATGTCGTCGAGCGCGATGCCATGCACGGGCGACGCCGGGTCCGCCAATGCCAGCGCGATCAGCCGCGCGCGTGCCTCGTTCGCGGCTTCGCGCACGGCCGGCGAAACGCTCGCCGCCGATTGCGAGCCGCCCGACACCGGCGCCTTCGGCAGCGACGAATCGCCGAGCGCAAAGTGGATGTTTTCCGGCGCGAAGCCGAGCGCATCGGCGGCGACCTGGGTCATCACCGTGTACGTTCCAGTGCCGATGTCCTGCGTGCCCGAGGCCACCATCGCGGTGCCGTCGGGCAAAATCCGCGCGATGGCGCTGGCTTCGCTGCGATTGGCCGGGTAGGTCGCGGTCGCCATGCCCATGCCGATTAGCGTATTGCCGTCACGCATGGAACGCGGTGCGGGATTGCGCCGCGACCAGCCGAATTTCTCGGCGCCGGTCTGATAGCACTCGCGCAACGACTTGCTCGACCAGGGCTTGTTTTCCTGCGGATCGGCTTCCGCGTAGTTCTTCAGGCGCAACGCGAGCGGGTCCATCTTGAGGGCAGCCGCGAGCTCGTCCATTGCGGATTCCAGCGCGAACGAGCCGGTCGTCTCGCCCGGCGCGCGCATGAAGGTCGGCGTGCCGACGTTGAGCGGCACGAGCCGGTGCGTGGTCACCTGGTTCGGCACCGCGTACAACATACGCGTGACCATGCAGCAGGTCTCGGTCCAGTCTTCGATCATCGAAGTGTTCGAGATGCTGTCGTGACGCATGGCGCTCAGCGTGCCGTCGCGCCGCGCGGCCAGCACGAGGCGCTGTTCGGTGCGCGGACGTGCGCCGACCGGACCGAACATTTGCGGCCGCTCGAGCACGAGCCGCACCGGACGCCCCGTCTGTTTCGCGGCCATCGCGCACAACGACACATGCGACCACGACGAGCCCTTGCAACCAAACCCGCCGCCGACGAACGGCGAGATCACGCGTACGTCGCCGGGCGAAATGCCGAGCGTTCGGGCCACCGCCTGCGCTTCGCCGCTCACGCCCTGGGTCGAATCGTAGAGCGTGAGGTGAGGGCCGTCCCAGCGCGCCATTGTCGCGTGTGGCTCCATCGGATTGTGATGCTCGATGGGCGTCGTATACGTTGCGTCGATATGCACCGCGCTGTTCTGCATGCCGTCTTCGAAGCTGCCACGCTGCGTATCCGTTTGACGCCCTTGCGGTTTGTCCGGCGCATGTGCGTTTGCCTTCGCCTGTGCGAAGTCGAGCGTGGCCGGCGTGCTTCGATACGTGATGCGCAACCGGCGCGCGGCGTCGGTCGCATGTTCGAGCGTATCGGCGACGACTACCGCCACCGGCTCGTTGTTGTAATGCACTTCGTTGTCCTGTAGCAGCGACAGTCGACGCCCCGCAGGCGGCGCCAATTGCGCCTTGCCGCCGTTCGGCAGACGCGGCGCGTTCTGATGCGTCATGACGAGCAGCACGCCGGGGACGGCCTGCGCGCGGCTTGCATCGATCGAGGCTATCGTGCCGCGTGCAATCGTGCTCGTCACGAGCACCGCATGGGCAAGACGCGCTTCCGGAAATTCCGCGGCATAGCGTGCTTCGCCGGTCACTTTGAGCAGACCGTCGGTGCGGTCGAACGGTTGACCGATCAGAGTCATGCGACACCTCCCGTGCGGCCGGCGGCCTGATTCACTGCGCGCACGATCGCGCGTTGCGCTAGCTGCACCTTGAAGCGGTTGCCGGCGAGCGGCCGGGCATCGCGCAATGCGGCGGCAGCGGCGTTGTTCAGCGCGGTTTGCGTCAGCGGCTGTCCGTTGAGCATCTGTTCCGCTGCGCTGGCGCGCCACGGTTTGTGCGCGATGCCGCCCAATGCAATGCGCGCGGTCTGCACGCGCTCGCCGTCCATCTGCAATGCAGCGGCCACCGAGACCAGGGAGAATGCGTAACTGGCGCGGTCACGCACTTTCAGGTAGTGCGAATGCGCGCTGAAAAGCGGTGGTGGCAGGTCGATCGCGGTAATCAGTTCGCCCGGACGCAGCGTGGTGTCGACATCGGGCCTGTCCCCCGGAAGCCGGTGAAATTCGGCGAACGGAATGCTTCGCTCGCCGGCGGGGCCACTCACGCGAACCACCGCATCGAGCGCGGCGAGCGCCACGCTCATGTCCGAGGGATTCACCGCGACGCACTGCGGGCTCGCGCCAAGAATCGCGTGCATGCGGTTATGCCCTTCGAGCGCCGCGCAGCCGCTGCCCAACACGCGTTTGTTGCACTGGGAAAATGCGGTGTCGTAGAAGTATGCGCAGCGGGTACGTTGCAGCAGATTCCCGCCGACCGTCGCCATATTGCGCAATTGCGCCGACGCGCCCGACAAAAACGCTTGCGATAACAACGGATACTGTTCGCGCACCAACGCATGGTTCGCGGCGTCGCTATTGCGCACTAGTGCGCCGATGCGAATGCCGCCGTCGGGCAGCGTCGTAAAGCCGTCGAGTCCGCCGATATGCGTGATGTCGATAAGCCGCACCGGCCGCTCGACACCGCCCTTCATCAGATCGAGCAGATTCGTGCCGCCGCCGATAAACACCGCGCCCGGTTGCTGCACGGCACGCACTGCGTCGGCGACATCGGCGGCGCGTTCGTAGGTAATCGCATCCATGCCGTCGCTCCGTTACGCGTTGTCGTGGTTCTCGTGGTTGTCGTGATGGTGGGCGCCAGCCGCGCTCGCGTTCTGGCCACTGCCTTCATGCGCCGCCCGTATTGCGGCAACAATATTTGCATAGGCGCCGCAACGGCAAAGGTTGCCGCTCATGCGTTCGCGAATCTCGTCGTCAGAAAGTTTGCCGGGACGTTTGCGCACATCGGCAGTCGCGACGCTTGCAGTGCCGTTGCGATACTCCTGGAGCAAAGCGGTCGCCGAGCATAACTGCCCCGGCGTGCAGTAGCCGCACTGAAACGCATCGTGTTCGATGAACGCGCGTTGTAGCGGGTTCAATGCGCCATTGCTCGCGAGCCCTTCGACCGTGGTGATGGTCTCGCCTTCATGCATCACGGCGAGAGTCAGGCATGAATTGATGCGGCGTCCGTTGGCGATCACCGTGCATGCGCCGCATTGTCCGCGGTCACAACCTTTCTTCGTGCCCATCAGGCCGGCGTACTCACGCAATGCATCGAGCAAGGTCACGCGTGGTTCGAGCTGCAACGTATAGGCGCGGCCGTTGACATTCAATTCGACGGGGCGTGGCGGCACGGGGGCGGGAGTTTGCGCAGGTGGCGCAACAGGGGTTTGCCCTTGTGCGCGAAGGTTCGGTGCCGCACCGACAGTCGCCGCTGCCGCAGCCGATTGTAGAAACCGGCGACGCGAAGGTTGATGCAAGGCGGCGGCTTCGTCACCCGGATCATGACATTCGTTATCTGTTGCCATAACGTTCTATTGACTCCGCTGAAAGGTCAATGCAGGCTGACGACGCGTCGGTATCCGAAGCTTCGCGGTCCAACAACCGAGGGTAACAAATCCGGCGCAGTTACGAGAACAACGCTGACACAAAACGGTATTGCGAAAATAACGGAGACAGCACAGATGAGATCACCCATTGGAGTCGGGCCCGCGCTTTCCATTGCAATCGTCGTCGCTCTCGGCGTGAGCGCCTGCCACGGCGGCGACGACGACGGGCCGCCGCCGCCGCAAGCCAACGTTCTGCCCAGCTTCATCGCGGGCACCGTCAAGACGCAGTCATATGACGGCAATAGTGACGACCTGCTCACGGCGGGACTCGGTAAAACCGGCCTCGCGGCAGCCACTGCCCCGGCGATTGCCAACGCTGCGCAACCGACAGCCGCAGAGCTGCGTCGACTCGCGATCTGGTCGAACTATCGCGCGCTGGTCGACATGACGAGCAATGGCGGCTATGGGCGCTTCTGGGGTCCCAATGTCGATGTGAACGGCAATGACACGTTGGGCGAAGGCAAGATAGCGGGCAAGGAATACCTGGCTTTCGCGGACGACGGCAGCGGTAAGCAGAACGTCAGCGTACTCGTGCAAATACCAGCGAGCTTCAATGCGGATCAACCGTGCATCGTCACGGCAACGTCATCGGGTTCTCGCGGCGTGTATGGCGCGATCTCCGCGGCCGGCGAGTGGGGTCTCAAGCGCGGCTGCGCAGTTGCATACACGGACAAAGGCTCGGGCAACGGCGCACACGAACTGTCGACGAACCGCGTGACGCTGATTGACGGCACCTTGCAGGACGCGAGCGCGGCGGGCAATGCGAGCATCTTCACGGCCAACCTGGGCAACACGAATCTCGGCACCTACAACAGCCAGTTCCCTAACCGCTACGCGTTCAAGCATGCACATTCGCAGCAGAACCCGGAGCAGGACTGGGGCAAGAACACGTTGCAAGCGATCCAATTCGCGTATTGGGCGCTCAACGATTCGTATGGAACGTTGGACGGCTCGACGCGCACCGTACGCTATAAGCCGGGCAGCATCACGACGATCGCGGCATCGGTGAGCAATGGCGGCGGCGCGTCGCTCGCAGCCGCCGAGCAGGATACCTCCGGCCTCATTACCGCGGTGGTGGTCGGCGAGCCGCAGATCAACGTGCGGGTGCCCTCGCAGGTGTCGGTGTCTCAGGGCGGTGTGCCCGTCGGCGCATTCGGCAAGCCGCTCGCGGATTACATGACGCTCGCAAATCTGCTGGAGCCTTGCGCTGCGCTCGCGCCTGCCGCAACCGGCGCGCCGTATCTGACGGCGTTGCCGCTTGCCACGACCACCGCGATTCGCACCGCGCGGTGCGCGGCGCTCGCGGCTAACGGTGTGATCGCGGGAACGGACACCGTCACCCAGGCGACCAATGCGCTTGCGCTGTTGCATCAGAACGGCTACGAGACCGACTCCGACGTGCTCCATGCGCCGATGTGGGATTCGCAAGCGGTGCCCGCTGTCGCCGTGACTTACGCGAACGCTTATGCTAGGGCGAGCGTGAGCGCCAACCTGTGCAACTTCAGCTTCGGCACGACGAATTCGACAGGCGCGGCGGGCGTGACGCCGGCTGTGTCGCCGATGCTCACTGTGTTTGGCAATGGCAACGGTGTGCCGCCCACCAACGGTATCAACCTCGTCTATAACGCGGGCACGGCGGGCGCATTCGACCACCGGCTCGCAACGGTCGACGCAAGCTATACGGGCGCAGCCTGCCTGCGCACGCTGTGGACCAACGGAGGGCTCACAACGAGCGTTGAAGCGATCAAGGTGAATGCGAATCTGCATGGCAAGCCGACCATCATCGTGCAAGGCCGGGCCGATGCATTAGTGCCGATCAATCACGCTTCGCGGCCCTATGTTGCAACGAACCAGCTTCTGGAGGGCGGCGCGAGCAAGCTCTCGTTCTACGAGATTACGAACGGCCAGCACTTCGACGCGTTCCTCAGCGTGGCGGGCTTCGACACGCGCTTCGTGCCGCTGCATTACTACAACATTCAGGCGCTCAATCTGATGTGGAGTCATCTGAAGAGCGGCACGCCGTTGCCGCCGTCGCAAGTGGTTCATACGTTGCCGCGCGGCGGCGCACCGGGCGCTGCGCTCCCATTGAGCGTCGCTAACTTGCCGGCGATTGCGACGAACCCTGGCGGCAATGCCATCACCGTGTCGAACGGGGCGCTGAACGTGCCGAACTGATGCGGTGAGTGCCGATAGCGGACCACGCGCGCGGTGCCTGATCGCGCGCGTGGCCGCTATGTCGCATGCGAGGGGCGGGTATGAACGATGCTACCTATGCTCTGGATCAAGCGCGTTCAGAGGACAACCGATGCAGTTCGACTACAAGCATTTCCACATCGACTGCCGCGCACGCCACGCCGACGAAGGCGTCTACTACGCGCGGGCCAGAATCACTCGCATACCGCGTAAAAACGAGCATTTCCGGTCGCACGATTCCGGCGACATCGACGCCTTCTCGAACGAAGCCGATGCGATCGCCTGTGCGAGGTCGTGGGCGATCGAATGGTGCGATGAGGCTGCCGAAGCAGTGTCGGGAACGGGGTCGAAATAACTTGCTTTGCAGGAGGAACCGCCGTGGCGAGGCTGCGCATTGCGACATTCAACATCAACGGAATCCGTTCGCGCCAGGCCGCGCTGCTGCAATGGCTCGAGCGCGAAGCGCCGGACATTGTGTGCTTGCAGGAGCTGAAGGCCGCCGATAGCGCGTTTCCCGCCGACGCATTGCGCGAAGCGGGCTACCACGCCCTCTGGCATGGCCAGAGCGCGTGGAACGGCGTAGCGATTCTATCCAAAGGCGAGCCGCCGCTCGAAAGCCGCCGCGGCTTGCCGGGTTTCGAGGACGACACGCATAGCCGCTATCTGGAAGCGGCCGTCGACGGCGTGCTGGTGTGCTGCCTGTATCTGCCCAACGGCAATCCACAGCCTGGTCCGAAGTTCGAGTACAAGCTCAAGTGGTTCGACCATCTGATCGACCATACGGCGAAGCTGCTCAAGAGCGGACATCCGGTCGTGCTGGCCGGCGACTTCAACGTCGTGCCTACCGACGAAGATATCTACAACCCGCGTTCATGGCTGAAAGACGCGCTGCTGCAGCCCGAGACCCGCGAACGCTACCGGCGTCTACTCGCGCAGGGATGGACGGATTCACTCCGCACGCATTTCGGCGAGGAGCGGGTCTACACCTTCTGGGATTATTTCCGCCGTCATTGGGACACCAACTCCGGCTTGCGCATCGACCATATTCTGCTGAGCCCGGACCTCGCGCCTCGCTTGCGCGACGCGGGCGTGGACCGCTGGGTGCGCGGCGAGCCGCACGCAAGCGATCATGCGCCGACATGGGTCGAGTTGGACATGGGCGCGGCGCGTCGCAAGACGCGTGGCTGAAGCACGACGCGTGTTGCGACTGGCAGTAGAGCAGCAATGCGCGGGTAAGCGCTAGCGAACTATCGTCGAGCCCGGAGCCGGATGCATGCGCGCCGCGACAGCCGGGATAGCCGAGCTGGCAGGCACGCTTTCATCGATCGACGTACGTCCGCCGTCGTGAAAGAACGCCTGTTCCGCGGCCTTGTTCATCACGAGAATGCTGATACGGCGATTGGTCGGTTCGTCGATGACATTGCTGTTGAGCGGCAGTACATCCGCAAGACCGCGCACCTGCAACAGCTTTTCGACGTGCATGCCGCCGGCAACCAGCGCGCGCCGCGCGGCATTGGCGCGCTCGGACGAGAGCTCCCAGTTCGAATAACCGACAGGTCCGCCTGTGTACGCGACGGCATCGGTGTGCCCCGCGATTGAAATGCGGTTCTCGACGTCGTTGAGAGCGGCACCGATCTGCGTGAGTATCGCGATCGCGTAGGTCTGCAGCCTCGGGCTGCCCGATGCGAACATCGGGCGATTCTGTGAATCGACGATCTCGATGCGCAGTCCTTCGTTCGTGATCGAAATGCGGATCTGGTCCTTGAAGGATTTCAACGCTGGACTCTGTTCGATCAACGAGACCAGCTTCTCTTTCAGTTGCTGCAAGCGGGCCGCGTCTGCGGGCGCGACGGTCGGCACCACGTTCACAGGTATGGCCGGTTCGATCTGGGTCTTCTTGCCGTCGCCGGGGCGTGTGTCCGAGATGTCGCGGCCGCCGCCTTGCACGATGCTCGGCCGTGCGGAGGCCGTGCCTTCACTGCCGCCGAACAGACTGGATAACGGCGTGTTGAAGTAGTCCTCGATGCCTTGCTTTTCGAACTTCGACGTGGAGCCGAGCAGCCACATCAGCAGGAAGAACGCCATCATCGCAGTGACGAAGTCCGCATACGCGATCTTCCACGCGCCGCCATGATGCGCAGCGTGGTCGCCGCCTTTTTTCGAGCGGCGCACGATGATCGGCGGCGGCCCATCGTCCTGCGAGCCGCGTGACCTTCTTTGCGTCATGATGCGGCTCCCTCGGTGGCCGGCTTCGGCGATTTGGTCGCGCGCACGGCGTCGTCGAGTTCCTGGAAGCTCGGGCGATCGGCGGTGAACAGCACCTTGCGGCCGAACTCCACCGCGATGGGCGGCGCATAGCCCGACAGCGAGGCGAGCAGCACCGCCTTCACGCATTGGAACGGCTTCGCTTCGGCACGGCCCTTTGCGGTCAGCAGATCGGCGAGCGGGCCGATAAAGCCATACGCGAGCAGAATGCCGAGGAACGTGCCGACCAGTGCACCGGCGATCATCTCGCCGAGCACGGCGGGCGGCGCGCCGACCGAGCCCATGGTGTGAACCACGCCCATCACGGCGGCGACGATGCCGAATGCGGGCAAGCCGTCAGCCATCTTCTGAATTGCATTGGCCGCCACTGATGCTTCCGCGTGATGCGTGGCCAGCTCTTCATCCATCAGGTCCTGCACTTCGAGCACGTTGACGTTGCCGCCCGACATCATGCGCAAATAGTCGACGATAAAATCCAGCAGATGATGGTCGGCGAGAACGTGCGGATACTTCTGGAAAATCACGCTTTCTTCCGGCGCAAAGACGTCGGCTTCGAGCGACATCATGCCTTCCTTGCGTGCCTTCTGAAGCAGCTCGTAAAGCAGCGCGATCAGTTCCAGATATTTTTCTTTCGTGTAGCCGCCGCCCTTGAAGCATGAAGGAATCGCCTTGAGGGTTTTCTTCAGCGTCGAAGTCGGATTGCTTACTACGAACGCGCCGATTGCCGCGCCGAAAATGCACAGCAATTCGAACGGTTGAAGGAGCGCCGGCAAATGGCCGCCCACGCCAATAAAGCTCCCAATGACGGAGCCGATCACCAACAGCCAGCCAATCGCAACAAACATACTTTCTCCATTATCTTGCGCGCCGCACGTCGTGAGAATGAGGCCTTGGTCAAAGCCTTTTGCGTGCGCCACTGAATTTCCGCATGTACTGGTAAACGGCTCGTAAGGGTGATTGCTGAAGAGCGTGATCCATCGGTTACTCAAAAATTGCTTGGCTCGCCGGTGCATTCATTCAGCATCGGTAAAAGCGCCCGCACCTTTTTACCGGTCGCTCTGCTAGCATGCAGTGCGACCGGCGTCAGGTCTCCCCGACGGGGAACTCTCAAGACGAACGGAGATGAGCATGAAAGCCAGCACCATTGCGGAGCGTGAGGCCCGCGGCCGTGCCGCCCGCGACAAATCGAAGCGATCGAGTCATAAAACGGTGGGCACGTTGGAGCGCGATCCAATCGAGCTTCTTAAGCAAAGCAGCGAAGGTCGCGTGCAGAAGCTCGTGCCGCTGCGCTACGGGCGCATGGCCGTGTCGCCGTTCACGTTCTTTCGCGGCACCGCGAACCTGCAGGCTCACGATCTGAGCAAGGTTCACGACAGCGGCCTGACCATGCCGATCTGCGGAGACGGGCATCTGATGAACTTCGGCGGCTTCGCGACGCCCGAGCGCCAGCTCGTTTTCGACCTGAACGATTTCGACGAAGTGTCGGTCGGTCCATTCGAATGGGACCTGAAGCGCCTTGCCGCAAGCCTCGTGATTGCCGCGCGTCACATGCGCCTGAGTCGCGGCGCAGCGGAGAATCTGGTGATGACCGCCATGAGCGAATATCGCAATCGCATGGCGCAATACGCGCAATGCGGCGCGCTGGAGCTCTGGTATGAGCGCATCACCTTCGACCGAATGGCTGAGACGGCGCTTACACCGGAACGCCGCCGCGCCGTGCGCCGCGGCATGGAAAAGGCCGCGAGCCGCACGCACGAAAGTCTGTTCGAGAAGATGGCCGAGCATGACGGCGAACGCTGGGTGATTCGCGATGCACCGCCTGCGCTCTTCCACGTGCTCGGCTCGAACACGCTCTTCACCCCCGACGAGACCGATGAACTGAAGGGCTCGCACGGACACCAGATGCTGGACGGCATGTGGAGCGAGTACTTGAAGACGATGTCGCATGACCGGCGCGAACTGCTTGGTCACTTCAGCGTGCAGGACACCGTGTTCAAGGTGGTGGGCGTGGGCAGCGTGGGTACCCGCTGCATGGCGGTGCTGCTCGTCGACCCCATAGGCAAGCCGCTCTTCGTGCAGATCAAGGAAGCGAGGCCGTCGGTGATTGCCCGCTATTACAAGTCGCCACCGGTCAAGCATCAGGGAGAGCGCGTGGTGCAGGGGCAGCGCATGTTGCAGGCCGCCAGCGACATTTTTTTAGGCTGGGCGACGAGTTCGCTCGGCCGGCATTACTACTTCCGGCAATTGCGTGACATGAAGCTGTCGGCCAGCATCGAGTTGTTCGATAGCGATCTGCTGGACGGTTACGCGAGGCTATGCGGCTGGGCGATGGCGCGTGCCCATGCAAAAGCGGGCGGCCAGGCGGTCGAAGTGAGCGCGTATATCGGGCGCGGCGATCAGTTCGCCGAGGCGCTTACAGCTTACGCGGCGAGTTACGCCGACCAGGTGGAGCGCGACTACGATGTCTTCGTCAAGGCATGCCGCAGCGGTGTTATCGAGGCGCGCTCGGACGAAGACATGGCGGCGGATTTTCGCATGTGACAGGTTGAGCCCACGGTGTGGAGTAGCGGTGACAGAAGCAGTGAGACAAGCAGTGAGAGGCGCGGCGTCAATCAGCGGTGCAAGCCGTCGACCCTCGCCTCGCGCAGCGTCACAAAGCGCAAGTTTCTTTTGCGAGCCGCTTCGATGACACGTGGCAGCACGGCGAGAATCAGCGGCTTTCCGTCGACGGTCAGCGCGGCGTTGCCGTCGTGCAGCAGCAGTATGTCGCGCGGCGCGAGACCGTCGAGCAGCCTTCGCGTGACGACTTGCGGATCGCGCTCGCGTGTGTCGTAGCCGCGCCGTGTCCACGCCGCTAGCCGCAGATCGAGCTTGCGCAGCACGGGCTCAAGGAAAATATTGCGCAGGCCGGCCGGCGCGCGGAAGAACATTGGCCGCTCGCCGCTGAGTTCTTCGAGCGTGCGTTGCGCGGCATCTATCTCGCGTAAAAGGGCGCCCGGAAACGTCACCGAAAACGTATGCACGTGAACCTGCGAATGGTTTTCGAGCGCATGACCGCGCGCGACGATCTCGCGTACGAGTTGCGGATAACGCCGGGCCTTCTCTCCTATGCAGAAGAACGTGGCGCGCACGTGCAGGGCATCGAGCAGGTCGAGCACTTGCGGCGTGACGACAGGATCCGGACCGTCGTCGATAGTCAATGCGATTGCATCCGCGTTGCGCGCGCCGGCGGGCAGGCGTGTCCAGTTCGGACCCAGCAGCGACGTGCGCGGCAGCAGACCGGCCACGGTGAACACAACGTGATTCGCGAAGATCGCGGCGAGCCACCACGGCCATGCGCGGGGCGCCAGCAGCCAGGCGGCCAGCACGGACAGGTGCCATGCGGCGGTGGCGGTGAGCATCGCGGGATAGCCGGTTTGAGGCCAGCGGCGCAGCGGTGGCGCTCCTGCGTCGTGGGGCGTGGAGAGTTGGTTCATAAAAGCGTGCTTCCGGTAATTGCGCGGGCAAGCAAGGCGCCGCGCGCAACGTCGAACGATACCATTGATGCGCGGGCCGGCACGCTCGTGGACAGGAACCGCAATGAAAGCGCGACGACTGCATGATGAAAGCTCAAGCAGGCGGCATTTGTGATCGACGGTCCGCTGCGGTATGGTTCGAAACAGGTGCCGAACGACGCTGCCGAACGATGCTGCAGGGCGGCGCTTTATACATGGAACAGGGAGACACGCGGTGACGGTGACGGGAATCAGAAAGGTGGCTTTGGTAACGGGCGCGGGCAGCGGCATCGGCCGTGCGAGTGCGGTGCGTCTCGCGGAGCATGGGTTTAGCGTGGTGCTGGCGGGCCGTCGCCAGGCGGCGCTCGATGCCGTTGTCGAACAGGCGCGCGCCGTTGGCGGAGAAGCGGCTGCCGTGCCTTGCGACGTGACGGACGCGGCCAGCGTCGACGCGCTGTTCAAAACGATTCGCGAGCGCTATGGCCGGCTCGACTTGCTGTTCAACAATGCGGGGCGCAGTGGCTCGCCGGTCGACATCGACGAACTCGATATAAACGAATGGCGCTCGGTGGTCGACACCAATCTCACCGGCGTGTTCCTCTGCACGCGCGCGGCATTCGGTCTGATGAAAACGCAAAATCCGCGCGGCGGACGCATCATTAATAACGGCTCGATTTCGGCGCACGCGCCGCGGCCGAACAGCATTGCCTACACAGCGACCAAGCACGCGATCACCGGCCTCACGAAAGCCGTGTCGCTCGACGGACGGAAATACGACATCGTGTGCGGACAGATCGATATTGGCAACGCGGCCACCGAGATGGCCGAGCGCATGGCGCGCGGCGTGCCGCAGGCGAACGGCGAGATCGCGGTCGAACCGCTGATGGACGTGCAGCATGTCGCGGACGCCATACTGCACATGGCGCAATTGCCGCTGTCGGCGAACGTCCAGTTCATGACCATCATGGCAAGCAAGATGCCGTTCGTCGGACGCGGTTGAAGGCCACCCGCGCCAAGCGCGGCGCGGGAGATCAACATATACTGAGCGCTTTCCTTCTTCGCTTTCGCGGCCTCGCATTGCGTGTGTTCCCAGCGTGTTCACGTGAAGTCATCAGCCGTGCCCCAAGCCAGCTCCGTGGACGATCCAAGGCCCGCGCCGCCGGTGCAGCCCGATCTCGAGGATTGTTGCCATAGCGGCTGTAGTCCGTGCGTGTTCGATCTTTATGACGAGGCGCTGGAGCGCTACCGCATCGCGCTGACCGAATGGGAAGCGCGGCAAGCGCAACGTGCGGCGGCCGCGGCTGCGGCGACCAGGGGCGACGCGCGTAAGCGCCGCTGAAGCACCGTCGCGCGCTTCTTGCCCGGCGCCGCAGCCATCATTCATCCCGTCATGACCGACCTTCATTCCGCGCAAGTCGAACCCTTCAACGAATCGCACACGCTCGACGATCTGCACGACTTCGTACAGCGGTATCCGCGTCTCTTCGTGCTGACCGGCGCGGGCATCAGCACAGATTCCGGCATTCCCGGCTATCGCGACCACAACGGCGAATGGAAGCGCTCGCCGCCCATCACGCTGCAGGAATTTCTCGGGACGGACGCAATGCGCAGGCGCTACTGGGCGCGCAGCATGGTCGGCTGGCCGGTCGTCGCACAGGCGCAGCCAAACGCGGCGCATATAGCGCTTGCGCGCCTCCAGGCCGCCGGTCATGTGCCGACGCTCGTCACGCAGAACGTCGACGGTTTGCATCAGCGTGCGGGTAGCCGCGACGTAATTGAATTGCACGGCGGAATTGACGGGGGCGTTTGTCTCGATTGCGGCACACAGCATTCGCGTGCGTCGATCCAGCAGACGCTCGAGGCAGAAAATCCCGCGTTGCTCAGCGTGACCGCCGAAACCGCCGCCGACGGCGATGCGCATCTCGAATGGCACGCACTCGAAGCGTTTCGCGTTCCGGCGTGCACGAATTGCGGCGGCCTGCTGAAGCCGGCGGTGGTGTTTTTCGGCGAAAGCGTGCCGCGCGAGCGTGTCGAGGCGGCGTCGCATGCGCTCGATGCCGCGGACGCCGTGCTGGTGGTCGGCTCGTCGCTGATGGTCTATTCCGGCTATCGCTTCTGCGTGTGGGCGCAAAAGCAGCGCAAACCAATCGCCGCGATCAATCTCGGGCGCACGCGCGCCGATCCGCTGTTGTCGCTGAAAATCGCGGCGCCATGCGCCGATATGCTGACCGCTTTGGCCGGCCGTCTGGCGGTAGATTGAACGGCGGCTCCGTGCCGATCCAACCCGGTTCAACCCAGTTCAACGCAAACAATCCACACTACATCCAATGACCGAACCTGTTCCGTCGATGCGGCAACATTCGCCCTCCGCCGAACGCAATCGCGAACCGATCCTCGCCGTCTTGCGCGCCGTGTTGCCGGCCACTGGCCGGGTACTCGAAATTGCGAGCGGCACGGGTCAGCACGCGATGTGCTTCGCGAGCGCCATGCCCGGACTGGACTGGCAACCGAGCGACGCCGACCCGCAAGCGCGCGAGTCGATTGCCGCATGGATCGCGCACGACGCGCCGCCGAACGTGCGTGCGCCGCTTGCGCTCGACGTGCATCAGGCCGACTGGGGCGTGGGCGCGCTCGATGCGGTGGTCTGCATCAACATGATTCACATTGCGCCGTGGAGCGCGGCGCAAGCGCTGTTCGCGGGCGCGAGCCGCCATCTCGCGCAGGGCGGTGTACTGTATCTGTACGGCCCTTACAAACGCGGCGGCGCGCATACGGCGCCGAGCAACGAGGCTTTCGACCGGCAATTGCAAAGCCGCGATCCCTCGTGGGGCGTGCGCGACATGGAAGCGGTCATGGCGCTCGCGGCATCGGAGGGATTCGCGTGCGACGAGCCGGTCGCGATGCCGGCCAACAATTTCAGCCTCGTGTTCCGAAAGCGCGAAGCAATGGCGCAGTGACCGCGCGGAACGGGCGCAAAGCCGTGTTGCTTGCCGGATAACGAGCGGCAAACCGGCATTTCTTTTATGCTTTCACCCTCGACGTCCGGCCGACGTTCTTTCCGGCGCGGCGTCACGACACTTTTGGACACTGGAGAATTCACATGGGCAAACAGGCAATCGGCGTGGTGGGGCTGGCGGTCATGGGCCGCAATCTGGCGCTCAACATCGAGAGCCGCGGCCACGCGGTGTCGGTCTACAACCGTAGCCGCGCAAAGACCGACGAACTCATCGCCGAATATCCGGACAAGAAGCTGGTGCCGGCGTTCACGCTGGAAGAGTTCGTGGAGTCGTTGGAAAAGCCGCGCCGCATTCTGCTCATGGTCAAGGCCGGCGAGCCGACCGACGCGACCATCGCATCGCTCAAGCCGCTACTGGAGAAGGGCGACATTCTGATCGACGGCGGCAACACGCATTTCACCGACACGATCCGCCGCAATCAGGAACTCGCGAAGGCCGGCCTGCACTTTATCGGCACCGGCGTGTCGGGCGGCGAAGAAGGCGCGCTGAAAGGTCCGTCGATCATGCCGGGCGGGCAGCGCGACGCGTACGACCTGGTTGCGCCGATCCTCACCGAGATCGCCGCAAAGGCGCCGGACGGCGAGCCGTGCGTCGCCTACATGGGTCCGGACGGCGCAGGCCATTTCGTGAAGATGGTGCATAACGGCATCGAATACGGCGACATGCAACTGATCGCCGAGAGCTATGCGGTGCTGAAGCAAGTTGTCGGCCTGTCGAACGAGGAACTCGGCAAGGTCTACACCGAGTGGAATCAGGGCGAGCTCGACAGCTATCTGATCGAAATTACCTCGAAGATCTTCAGCAAGAAAGACGACGAAACCGGCAAGGATCTGGTCGACGTGATCCTCGATCGCGCGGCGCAGAAGGGCACCGGCAAGTGGACGAGCCAGAATGCGCTGGACCTCGGCGCGCCGCTGCCGCTGATTACCGAGGCCGTGTTCGCGCGCGTGCTGTCGTCGCTGAAGGACCAGCGCGTGGCCGCGAGCAAGGTGCTGGATGGGCCGAGCGCGAAGCCGCTATCGGCCGAGCGCGAAGCGTTCATTGAGTCGGTGCGCCGCGCGCTGTACTTCAGCAAGGTGATCTCGTACGCGCAAGGTTTCGCGCAATTGCGCGCGGCCTCGGAAGAGTACAAGTGGGATCTGGATTTCGGCACCATCGCAAAGATCTTCCGTGCCGGCTGTATCATCCGCGCGCGTTTCCTGCAGAAGATCACCGACGCCTACACGAAAGACAAGACGATCGCGAACTTGCTGCTGGACCCGTACTTCCGCGATATTGCGAGCAACTACCAGTCGGCGTTGCGCGAAGTGGTGGTCGCCGCGATCAATGCCGGCGTGCCGGTGCCGGCGTTCGCGTCGGCGGTCGCGTATTTCGACGCTTACCGCTCAGAGCGGCTGCCGGCAAACCTCGTGCAGGCACAGCGCGACTTCTTCGGCGCGCATACGTTCGAGCGTATCGACAAGCCCGGCAGCTTCCACGCGAACTGGGGCTGAAGCGTTTGAACCGCACTGCGGCGCGCGTGCAGCAAGGCGCGCGCGGCGCTGCGGTGATTGAAACGCTTGTTGAAGTATTGTTGCTGCGAGTAGCGGCGTTTCCGAGTCTGACCTAATTCAGACACCGACTATTGCAATTTACGGAATAGAGTTTCGTCGTTTTAGGGGTTTCCCCTAGATGCTCTCGCTCCTAAACTTCTGTTCAAGCGCTAGGGACAACAAAGCCCGAAGCGAATTACAACAAGTTCTGGAGGTTACACATCATGAAGACCCTTATCTCTGCCGTAGTCGTCGCCGCCGCTGCTTTCGCTGCCCCTGTTGCTTCGTTTGCTCAATCGAACCAGCCGGTCACGCGCGCTCAAGTCCGCGCTGAACTGGTCCAGCTCGAGAAGGCAGGCTACAACCCGGTCGGCGACCATGTCGACTACCCCGCAAACCTGCAAGCCGCCCAAGCGCGTGTCGACGCACAGAACGGCACCACGCAAGCCGCAGCTCAAGTGGCGAACAGCGGTTACGGCGCACCGATCGCCGGCAGCTCGCAAGCAGGCCGTGCGGTCACGACCGATCGTAGCTCGGTTTATTTCGGCAACTAATTCGGCAGTCGGGCGGCGTCCCATCGGGCAGCCGTTCGCGCGGAAGCCGAGCAGAAGCGCCGCCTGACTGACAGGTGGCCGCGGATAGAAAAAACGCCGTCAAGGTTTTTGCCTTGACGGCGTTTTGCCGTTTACCGCTTTGACGACGTCTCGCGCGGGGCAGGCGTGCTGCACAGCGCACCGTCTTCGTACCGGAATCCGGCGAATCAACGAGTTGGCAAATGCGGAATCGCTTCGTTGCTCGTCAGATTGAGTTGCTGCATCTGCCGATGTGCCTTGTTCAGATGCGCCTGCGCGGCCACGCGTTGAGCCTCGAGCTGCGACACTTCCTTGCGCACCTGATGCTGCCGGCTCGACGCCGCCTGTTCCTGCGCGCTACGCCGCTGCAAATCGCTGCGCAGACGTTCGGCTTGCGCTTCGGAGCGCGCGATCATGCGGGCCAACTGCTCGTTTTGCGCCTCCAGTTGCGCGCGGCGAGTTTCGCAGTCCGCGAGCCGGGTCGCCTGGTCTTCGAAATGATGGAAGGCCGCTTCGGCGGCTTCGAGGTCGGCGGCCTTCAACGCGCGCCACAGCGCACCATCCTGATAGAGGGCGACGTAGTAGGTCAGCTCCTTCGCGTGAAACAGCAGGCTCACCGAATACGCGAAGCTGCGGAACACGCGAAACGGCATAAGCGCCTCTTCTTCGGCGAGCCATTCGACTTCGGCGGTATTCGCAATCTGCACGCCACGCGCGCTCACCTGCGACGGCACGGTCTGAACGGGCCGCAATGTCAGCACCGGACGAGCGGCGCCGCGGGCCACCGCCGCGTGCGCCGGGTCGGATGCGAGCCCGGGCGAAGCATCGGACGCAAGAGTAGACCCAAGCGCACGCGACGCGTCGGACGCCATCTCCGGCGACGCCTCATCGGCATCGTCGGGCGAGACGGGCGCGGTGGCATTGTCCTGCGCGACCCTGACGACATGCGATGGGCCTGCCAGCACGCTACGGCGGTTCAGGAGACTTTTCACGGCGGTTCCTCCAGTTGACTCGCCCGAAGGCCAGACGGCGCCGGCAATAAAGCGTTCCGGCTAACTGGCGGATTGGGCGGTGAGCGAAAAGCGATGGCGCAACGGCGCGAGTGAGCGGTTGCCGCGCTCGCGCCGGGGGCTGCACTGCCTGCGGATGTCGTCCGCGAGCGCAGCCTCAATGCAGGGTGCGTTGCCGGCCTATGTCCGCGAATAGCGCGTGGCTCGGTTCAAGCGCAAGCAGCCACGATTCGTCGTAGCCGCTCAGAATGTCGAGCGCCTCGCGCAGACGCTCGATGGCCAGCGCGGGAATCTCGACGCGCGCCTCGACGCCGCCCGACAGTCCCGCGATGCTCGCGAGCTGCACGAGTGCGTCGGCGGCCTCCGCCACATCGGCGGCAAAAATCAGATGCGTGTTCAACAATTCGGCCAGTCCCGGCGACGCGGCCACGTCGTCGACGTTGAGTTGCACGGCGAGAAATGTGGCTTTGTTCATCGTCGACTCCATGCGGGATGCGGTCGTTTCAGTCCACGCCGCGTCGGCGCAGCAAGGTTGAGTATAGGCGAGGGTCCAAAGGTTTCAATGCTCACACCATTGCGGCCGGCACTCGCTGACAGAGCGTGGCGCGCGCGCCACGCGACTTATAATGGACGCTCCAAACGCTGGCCGGCAGCTCCCGGTGTGCGCCGTGTCCATGGCGGATTGCGACCGGCGCAAAGCGGCGCCTTCTCTACCGAGTGCCTTAGCGACCATGAAGATCATTCGCAGCAAGAGCTTCACCGCGACGCGCCCCTGGGGCGCGCTCGACATTGCCAACATGGGCGGCATCACTACACGTCTGCATTGGACGGATCAGCCTTACAAGTGGCATGTGAACGACGGCGAAGAAGTGTTCGCCGTGCTCGACGGCCGCGTCGAGATGCGCTATCGCCAGGACGGCGTCGAGCAGGCGGCTATTCTGGAAACGGGCGATGTGTTCTATGCGTCGGCGGGCACCGAGCACGTGGCGCATCCGATCGGCGCGGCGCGCATTCTCGTGGTGGAAGCTGAGGGCAGTGTTTAAGTTTGCGCAAGCGCGGTAATGTGCGCGGCTGCCGCGCTAATCCGCAAGCGGCACGGCAAATGCTACGGGCAACGGTCAAGACGATCGATCAAAAGCTTGAATCCAAAAAATGTCGAGGACAAATCACATGATGAGACCATGGCAACTGACGGGGACCCGTTTGCTGGCGACTGCCGCGCTAGGCGTGATACTCAACGGCTGCGTGAGCGCGCCGTGGGACAACACGCCGTTCTACGGCAACACACAATCCCGACCCACCACGCTCAGCACGGTGCCCGTGCCGGCAGGCTTCTACCGCGTCAATCCCGGCGATACGCTTGCCGGAGTTGCATCGGCTTATGGGCATAGGCCGCAGGACATCGCGACGTGGAACGGTCTGCCGGTGAATGCGGCTGTCGCGCCCGGACAGGTGCTGCGCGTTGCTCCGCCGATGGCGTCCGGCAGTGTCGTGCCGCCCCCCGCCGCCGCGGCGCCGAGCACTCCCGCGGCACCCGCCGCGCCCACGGCGGCGGCCGCGCCACAGCAGGGCGTGCTGCAATGGCCGTTGCGGGGGCCCATCCTGAAGACCTTCGCCACAGGCAAGTCGAACGGTATCGTGATCGGCGGACGACCCGGCGATCCCGTCAAGGCAGCCGCCACCGGCCGTGTGGTCTACGCGGGTTCGGGCATCGAGGCATACGGCCCGCTCATCATCATCAAGCACGACGACTCGCTGATCACCGCTTACGGCCAGAACAGCACGCTGCTCGTCAAGGAAGGCGATGCGGTTGCGCAAGGGCAGACCATCAGCGAAGTCGGCGTGGATAGCCGCGGCGTCGCGTCAATCCAGTTCGAGGTTCGTCAGAACGGCCAGCCGGTCGATCCGCTCGCGTGGCTGCCTAAGCCCGGCGGGTAAGCGCAGTTGGGCCGGGCTTCAGTCCGACGTGTGCGCGGGCTGAGTCCCGTCCGCTTGGATCGACCTACCGACTTTCACGCGGCCATGCGAGTGCCGCGTGAATTGAATACACTGTGTGGCTCACAAGCCGGCGCCGGTCTTGCCGTTGCAACTGTTGCAATCGTTGCAAGCAGACGCGGCAGTCCGGCCGACCGTCATGGCCTCTCACACGAAAGACGCACAGGGACACACAATGATCGATTTGCGCAGCGATACCGTAACCCGTCCGACTCCGGCGATGCTCGCGGCCATGACGGCCGCCGAAGTCGGCGACGACGTCTGGGGCGACGACCCGACCGTGTTGCGTCTGCAGTCGACGCTTGCCGAACGCACCGGCAAGGAGGCCGGCCTGTTCTTCCCGAGCGGCACGCAAAGCAACCTTGCGGCGTTGATGGCGCATTGCGCACGCGGCGACGAATACATCGTCGGGCAGTTGGCCCACACGTACAAATACGAAGGCGGCGGTGCGGCGGTGCTCGGCAGCATCCAGCCGCAACCGCTCGAAAATGCCGCTGACGGTTCGATCCCGCTCGACAAGATCGCGGCCGCGATCAAACCGATCGACAACCACTTTGCGCGCACGCGTCTGCTGGCGCTGGAAAACACCATCGGCGGGAAAGTGCTGCCGGAGGGTTATGTCGCCGAAGCTGTTCGGCTTGCGCGAGAACGCGGTTTGTCGGCGCATCTGGACGGCGCGCGCGTCTTCAACGCGTCGGTCGCGTCGGGCAAGCCGGTTGCGGCGCTGTGCGAGCCGTTCGATTCGGTTTCGATCTGCTTTTCGAAGGGCCTCGGCGCGCCGGTCGGCTCGGTTCTGGTCGGCAGCCGGGCGCTGATCGACGTGGCGCACCGTTGGCGCAAGGTGCTTGGCGGCGGCATGCGCCAGGCGGGCGTGCTTGCGGCGGCCTGCCTTTATGCGCTGGAGCACAACGTCGAGCGTCTCGCCGACGACCACGCAAACGCCGCGCATCTGGCGGCGGGTCTGGAAGCCATCGAACAGGTGAAGGTGCAGTCTGTTGCAACCAACATGGTGTTCGCCCAGTTCCCCCAACAGCACTGCGCGCCGCTCGAAGCCTGGCTCAAGGAGCGCGGCATTCTCACGCAGATGTTGTACGCGTCGCGGTTCGTCACGCATAAGGATGTGTCGCGTGAGGACATCGACACTTTTATCGCGGCCGTGAAGGGGTACTTTGCCGCGCGTTAACTGCGTGCGGATCAGGCGGCTATCGAGCGGGACGTCGCACGCGAAGACGAAGAGGGCCGCGGCATGCAGAACGCGGCAGCGAAGCGGCATCGCGCGGTGCCGGTCCGGCCGTGCCCACACTGGCCATCAAGTGACTATCAATCTGTAATCAATTGACGGGAACGGGCGCGCTGCCCAATAGCGCGCCCATTTTTATTTCCCCGACGCTTTCACATGCACGCCTGCCCGATGCGACGGCGCGAGGAGCCGCAATCCGCTCGCCAGGCTCGCCGCGCCTGCGAAGAAGGCGCCGGTGCCGAGCGCGAGCGTCGGCCCATGCCGGCCCGCAATCCCGAAACTCAACGCGACCAGCGCCGCGCCGGTAGTCTGGCCGAGCAGCCGCGCCGTCGCGACGATGCCGCTCGCTCCGCCGCTGCGCTCGGGCGGCGCGCTCGCCATCAGCGCCTTCAGATTCGGCGATTGGAAGAAGCCGAAACCCGCGCCGCAGATCGCCATGCGGATGCCGATATCGAGCACATGCGGATGCACCGGCAGTAGCGCGAGCGAGGCCATGCCCGCCGACATTACCGCGAGCCCGACGGCGCCGAGCAGGCCGGGCGGATAGCGGTCCGACAAGCTGCCCGCGAGCGGCGCTGCCAACGCGACGACGACCGGCCAAGGCGTCATCAGAAAGCCGGTTTCAACCTGGCTGCGGTGCAGTACATCCTCGAAATAAAAGGGCAGCGAGACGAACGCCAGGCCTTGTGCGGCGAACGAACACACGGCGGTCACCGCCGACAGCGCGAACACGGGCCGCTTGAAGAGATCGACCGGCAGCATAGGCGCCGGGTGCCCGGCTTCACGGCGAATCAGCAGCAGGCCGAAGATCACGGCAACGGCAGCGGCGCTCAGCACGAGTTGCGTCGATGCGCGCTGGGCCGCTTCGCCGAGCGCAAAAATCAGCGCGGCGAACGTCACCACGTTGAGCAGCGCGGCGAGCGGATCGAAGTTGTGCGTGCCGCGCTCGGTGTGCGGCAACGCGGGCCATGCGAAAGCCAGCGCCAGCACGCCGAGCGGCACGTTGACGGCGAACAGCCACGGCCAGGAAGCGACCGACAGAATCAGCGACGCGACCGTCGGGCCCACCGCAAACGACACGCCGACGATCAGCGCATTCGTGCCGAGCCCGCGTCCGAGCCGGTGCGGCGGATACAGGAAGCGGATCAGCGCGGTATTGACGCTCATGATCGCGCTCGCACCCAAGCCTTGCAGCACGCGTGCGCCGGCGAGCATCGGCAGGGTGGGCGCCATCGAACAGGCGAGCGACGCGAGCGTAAAGAGCGCAATGCCGCCAATGTAAATCCGCCGATGCCCAATGATGTCGCCCAGCGCGGCAAGCGGGAGCAGCGTGGCCACCATCGCGAGCTGATAAGCGTTGATGATCCACACCGACGCAGCGGGCGCCGCGTGCAGATCGGCGGCGATGGCGGGCAATGCAGTGTTGGCGATCGCCGTGTCGAGCGTCGCGAGCGCGACGGCGAGCATGATCGCCGCCATCGCACGGCGGTTGGCGGCGGACATCGGAGCATCCGGGGGAAAGGGCGGCGCGGATGCCGCGCTCAGCTTGTCGGACAAGGCGTGGCTCGTCGGGTGTGCGCGTCGACGCGGCACGTATCTGAACACGCGGCGCGCGAGTGGCAAGGTTGTGCAAACTGCAAGGGCGCGCGCTTGTTGGGCGAACGCCCAAGGCCGCCGCGCGGCGAATGTAGCGATTGTTACAGAGGCGCGGAAATCCTGCAGCGCACGCGTGCGCTGTAAGGTGTATGAAATCGCATGTGTATGCAACTAACTGTCAGTCCCGCGACGCGTGCTCGAGTCGACGTGCGCCGTCGCCGGTTGCCCTCACTCGCTCGATGCGCACGTCGTCAGCACCGGGCAGATGAAGCTTCAGATTCAATCGCCTCTCTGGCCGTCTGAACGTGACGAGCCAAAAATAATTGCATATGTCACGTGATTTGCGTCGCATCCTGTCACGCTTGCGGCGAGCACCTTCACACTTTGGCATCACTGCTCCGATCAACCCGATGCACGCGTGCAGTGCCCGGCTACGCGCGCCTTGCACCGTACGCGTGCGCAAAAGTGGTCGGCTGTGTACGTGGCCGCGCAGACAAGCGGGCATGGCATGTGCGTGACCAGCACCCGCGCTCGCCGGCATCCGGGAGTCGTAAAATGTCCTACTCTGATTCTTAACCCGCCTGACCGGCACGCGCCTCCCGTCCGTCATCTGTGCGGTTCGCGCATGCGGCAGCGTTTTTTCCCGGAGGCTTCGATGACAGCCGTCGACCTGGAATTCGACCAGCTCAACAGTACCGTCGACGCGCTACGGCGCTCAATTTCCAATCGCATGATGTACGGCGTCGGCAAGGACGCCGTCACTGCGCATCCGCATGACTGGCTGCACGCCGCGGCGCTCGCCGTGCGCGACCGGCTCGTCGCACGCTGGATGAAAACCACCCGCCTGCAATACGAGCAGGACGTGAAGCGCGTCTACTACCTGTCGATGGAGTTCCTGATCGGCCGGACCTTTACCAACGCGTTGCTCGCGTTGGGCATTCACGATCAGATGAAGGAAGCGTTGGCGAGCCTCGGCGTCGACATGGACGCGCTCATCGACATAGAGCCCGACGCCGCGCTGGGCAATGGCGGTCTGGGCCGGCTGGCCGCATGTTTTCTCGATTCGATGGCGACGCTCGGCATTCCCGGCTTCGGCTACGGCATCCGTTATGAATACGGCATGTTCCGTCAGGAGATCGTCAACGGCGAGCAGGTCGAGGCGCCCGACTACTGGTTGCGCGCGGGTAATCCGTGGGAGTTTCCGCGGCCCGAGATCAAGTACACCGTGCATTTCGGCGGCCGCACCGTGCAGCGCGGCGATCAGGTCGAATGGATCGACACCGAGCATGTGAACGCAACCGCTTACGACACGGTGATTCCAGGCTACGCGACCGACGCGACCAACACGCTGCGGCTGTGGTCCGCGCGTGCCACCGATGAACTGGACCTCGGCGCGTTCAACCGCGGCGACTACCGCAATGCGGTGGACACGAAGAACATGTCCGAGAACGTGTCGCGCCTTCTCTATCCGGACGACTCGACGCCGGCGGGCCGCGAGCTGCGGCTGCGTCAGGAGTACTTCTTCGTCTCGGCGACCATGCAGGATCTGATTCGCCGCTATCAGCGCACGCACAGCACGTTCGGGCGCTTCTCCGAAAAGGTCGCGGTGCATCTGAACGATACGCACCCCGTACTGGCGATTCCGGAACTCATGCGTCTGCTCGTGGACGTGCATCACTTGCCGTGGGACAAGGCGTGGAAACACGTCACGCAGATTTTCTCGTACACGAATCACACGCTGATGCCTGAGGCGCTCGAGACGTGGGACGTCGAGATGCTGTCGAGGCTGCTGCCGCGGCATCTCGAGATCATCTTCGAGATCAATGCCGGATTTCTGAAGCATGTGAGCGAACATTCGGGGCATGACGCCGAGATGATCCGCCGTATTTCTCTCGTCGACGAATACGGTCAGCGGCGTGTGCGCATGGCGTATCTGGCGATTGTCGCGAGCCACAAGGTGAACGGCGTGTCGAAGCTGCATTCGCAACTCATGACGCGCGACATCTTCGCCGACTTCGCGCGTATTTACCCGGATCGCTTTACGAATGTGACCAACGGCATTACGCCGCGGCGCTGGCTGTCGCAGGCGAGCCCGTCGCTGTCGTCGCTCATCGATCAGCGGATCGGCACGCATTGGCGCGGCAATCTGTTCGAGCTCGAGCAGCTGCGCGAGCTACGCAGCGATAGCAGCTTCGTCGAAGCATTCCGTGAAGCGAAGCGGCAGAACAAGTTGCGGCTCGTGCAGCGGCTCGCGCATCACACGAAGCTGCATTTCGATCCCGATGCGCTGTTCGATCTGCAGGTGAAGCGCATACACGAATACAAGCGGCAGTTGCTCAACGTGCTGCACGTAATCGTGCGCTATAACCAGATTCGCGCGAATCCGGAGCGCGACTGGGTACCGCGTGTCGTGATGTTCGCCGGCAAGGCAGCATCCGCTTACCGGATGGCGAAGACGATCATCAAGCTCATCGGCGATGTGAGTCAGAAGGTCAATCACGATCCGCTGATCGGCGACCGCCTCAAAGTGGTGTTCGTGCCCAACTACGGCGTGAGCGTGGCGGAACTGATCATTCCCGCTGCCGATCTGTCCGAGCAGATTTCAATGGCAGGCACCGAAGCGTCCGGCACGGGCAACATGAAGCTCGCGCTCAACGGTGCGTTGACGATTGGCACGATGGACGGCGCGAACATCGAAATCTGCGACGCCGTGGGCCGCGAGAACATCTTCATCTTCGGCCACACGGCGGACGAAGTGGACGACCTGCGCGCGAGCGGCTACCGGCCGCGGCAAGTGTACGAGGAGAACGCCGAACTGCGCATGGCGCTCGATCAGATCCGCAGCGGCTATTTTTCGCCCGACGATCCTTTGCGCTTCTCGGATATTTTCCACACGCTGGTGGACTGGGGCGATCACTACATGGTGCTTGCCGATTTCGCCGCGTTTGCGAAGGCGCAGAATGAAGTGGACGCGCGTTTCGTCGACAAGCGCGCGTGGACCGAGAGCGCGATCGAGAATGTGGCGGGCATGGGGCAGTTTTCGTCGGATCGAACGATCAGCGAGTATGCACGCGAGATCTGGCATGTGGATCCGCTCAGTCTAGGTTGAGCTTTTGCGTCGTTTCGCTGCGGATGGCGTGACTTCCGCAGCGGCGAGAAAAAAGGCCGGGCGTCTGTTGAACGATGCGCGGCCTTTTCGTGTTGAGGCGTTGTTGAGGCTTTGTCGAGGCTTTATTTAAGGCGTGAGCTTCTCGACCGCCCGGCTCGCATAGAGACCCAACTGGGCGCGCGGGAAATCGAACAGCACGTCGATATTCTGCATGCCCATCAGACCGATCACGATGCGGTTCGCGCCGGGCTGCGCCTTGACGATGGTGACTTGCGCGTCATCGTAGCGGTGCACCCAGTTACCCGAGCCGACGGCCGCGTTGTAGTTACCCTGTATCAGCACTTTGCCCACGCTGTCGTCGCCGGTCCAGTTCGGCGCGGTGTCCGTTTCAATGCGGATCATGCCGGTGGTGGCCGTGGCGAACACCAGCGGTGCGCAGAACGTCATCTTGTCGCCGACATTGATGCAGCCTCGCGGCCATTGCATCGTGCCGTCTTTCGATATGGTCATCGGCACTATCGTGTAGTCCTTCGTGATTGCGCTCGACGGGCTCAATAGCAGATACGGCTTCGCGAAGTTCGAGTGCACGAGATACCGCTCGCCGATGCGGCCGGCCAATGCGCGCAGCGGCTGTGTGCAACAGGTGTCGTCCGGTTGCGCGGCGCCCACGCCGAAAAGTCCCGAAAAGGCCCAGCCGAATTCGCCGCTGTAGCCGTCCATCGCAACGCAGTGTTTTGAGGCAGCCTGGCAACTGACGGTGTCGACCGCTTGCGCGCCGATCTGTACCGCCTTCGATCCGGCGACGCTCAGCGGCAATTTCACGGCCGCGCCGGAAACCTGCGCGCCGTTCGCGAGCAGCAGCGTGCTGGCCGGCGCGGCGCTCGCATAGTCGGAACCCGGCAGCACCGATTTCAGTACACGCACACCTTGCGTGCCGGTATCGAGCGCGACGTAGACGGGTTTGCCGTCCAGTTCGACCGGCAGGCCGAGACGCGCGTGATCCTCGTCGGCGCGTTCCACATGGAGAGGAATCAGCACGCCGTCCTTGCCGCCGTTGATCAGCGAAACAGCCGGTGCCGGCGGCGTGGGAGTCGGGAAAGTGACCGAGCAGCCGCTCAACGTCGGCAGCGCGCCGGCGGCCACCAGCGCGGCAGCGGTGAAACGGGAAAAGTGACGGTGCAGGTGCCGGCGCGCGGCATCGACAATAAGCAGGGACATGGGGCACGCTCGCAAAAGCGCGGTCCCTGGCGAAGGCAATGCATACGGCCGCTACGCGTTAAGAGCGGTGGCGATGGCGCGATAAAAATGCGCCAGCAAAATGCACCAGCTCTTACCGGTTGCCAACAGTGCGAGCGGAAATGCCGCGATGCGGCGGCATGCGCCGCATCGCCAAGCCTGCGGAAGGGAACGCACGATAACAGAAGCGGCGACTCTACCTGCGCACCGGCGCGCACTTGCAAAGATGTGTGAAGGCGCTGGAGCGCGGCTCGACGTGCGGCAGCGGCGTCCCGTTTGCGTCGACGGCGATATCGACGCGAGCATTGCCGGCGGCGGTTGCATGAGCCCGCGAGCGCGGGCTCACTCGACTTACTTAAACTTTCTGCGCTGCAGAAGCGGCTGTGCCTTTAGCTTCGTTGACGGCCGCGCCGACGCGCTCGACGAACTCGCGATCGACGCTCGAAAGCGCCTCGCGTTCCCCGTTGGCCGTTTGCACCATCAGACGATGCGTGATGTCCTGCGTCGCCCAGGTCAGCCAGCCGACAACCGCCAACATCACGCCGCACACGATGCCCACGGGCGCGTGCAATACGCCGCCAACAATCCCGCCGACGAGCCCCAGCAGCGAGATGGTGATGGGTATTACCTTGTTCTTCTGCACGGTGACGACCTGCACGCTGACAATGTCACGCAGCGGAAAGACCTGGCCAGCGGATGAGAGCGCGTTGCGCGTGACCGACACGCCGCGATCGTTGAAAGGGTTTTCCATCGAGATTTGAATGCAAGCTGTTGCAAAGGGCGCAGGGTACCAGACTTCAAAGTTCGATCGGGAATCGGTTCTTCCACTGCCCGGGAGCGGACCGCTCAGCTGGTCACAGCGGACCTGTCCCTAAACGACTGAGCCTCTTCACAAAGCCATTTCGTGAAAAGCCGAAGTCCTTTCTTAGGACGCGTCGACGCCGTTTGCACGAGGCGATACGAAAACCCTGGCAGCGACGGGCCTTCGATCCGGCGCAGGCGCCCGGTGCGTAGTTCTTCGTCGATCAACACGTTGCTGCACAGCAACGGACCCAGGCCACATTCCGCGGCGTAGAGCGCGAGCATTTCGTCGCTGTACCAGGAAATGCGGGACTCCACCGTCTGATCGTGTTCGACGAGCGCAAGCCATGCGGACCAGTCCGGCGCATTCAGCGCGCCGTTTTCCCACCTGTACGCGAGAAACGGAAGTTTGCGGAAGTCCTCGATGATCGGCGGACGATCTTCGGGACACATGCTGCGATCGGCGACCGCGATATAGCAGTCCTCCAGAATCACGGAACTCTGCTCGTCCGCGCCGACGGGACCATAGCGAATCGCTAGGTCGATATCTTCCGCGCGCAGATCGACGGATTTTTCGGAGCCATGGATATGTACCATGACGTCCGGGTGAATCGCATTGAACCGCGCCAGCCTGGGCATCAGCCAGCGCTGCGCGAATGCACGGGTGGCCGAGATCCGGATCGAATCTTCGTCGATGTGGGAATTGACAGCCTCGAATGCCTGAGCGATCTGGTCGAAGCCGTCTCTCAGCAGCGGATAGATTGTTTTTCCCACCGGCGTGAGCGCAACCGCACCGCCTGTTCTTTCGAACAGTTTGTGACCGATGCGCGCCTCGAGTTGCCGGATCTGATGGCTCACCGCCGTAATGGTCACGGACAGCTCAGCGGCGGCCGCAGTAAAGCTCTGATGCCGGGCTGCGGCCTCGAATGCGCGGATCGAATTGAGCGGTGGCAACTTGCGCATGGCGATATACCTTCATGCGAAGGCGGGCCGGTTACGGTGAATGCATTCTACCGAAAGGAGCCGTGTGCGCCCTCAGCGCTCGTCGCGGCTCTCTCGTCAAAAAAAGCGCCTTTAGCGCTCACGGATAGTGGGCGTATGTGCATCACCCGTTGACGCTGTGACATCCCGCGAGTCGGCTGACCAGTACCGGTACCGCAGCAAAAGCATCCGCGACCGATGCCTCGTGTCGCGCGTCGCCGAAATCCTGGTAGCTGATGCTGATAGCGTGGCTTTGTTCGACGCCAAGATAATGCGCGCAGGTCAGGATGTGCGTTTCGAGGTGATTCATCTTTTCGCGCACGCCGCCGGGGCCAAATCCAAATTCGCCGTGCGAACTCAGAATGACGAGCTTCTTGCCGCTCATAACTGGCTCAAGCGGAAAGTCTCCGCGTGCGAGATCGAACGTGAACGTCTTGCCGATCCGGATAACCATGTCGAACCACGACTTCAACGCGGCCGGCATCCCATAGTTATACATCGGCGTGCCGATCACGATCAGATCCGCGCGGTCGAGTTCGTCGATCAGTTCGTCGGACAGTCGCAATGCCTCGCGTTGCTCCGGCGTGACGTTCTGTGCAGGCGTGAAGACGGCGGCGATCCAGTCCTCGGTGATGACCGGCGGCGGATTGGCTCCCACGTCGCGGGTAATGATTCGAGCCGCGGGCTCGATCTGCTGCCAGGCGTCGATGAATGCGCCCGACAGCTTGCGGCTGAGCGAACGGCCATTGCGCGCGCTGGCGTTGATGTGAAGGAGGGTGGTCATCGCGTGTGCGTTCCTTGGCATGATGAAACGAAACAACAGGAACGCCGATTTAGCCATGCGGCTCTGGTTAGCGAAATTGACGATTTTTTTGTGAGCTTGAGAAAAACTCAACTGCCACGCGGGCGCGCGGCTGCCCGATCCTGGTTGCCCAACCAGAAGCGCAGCATAATCGGGCGCACGGGGGCACCGAATGCATACCAGCCCAACAGCCCATCAGCCCTTTGCAACGAGTCAAGGTTAGATCGTGAAATCCGGACAAGGCGCGATATGCGTCTCTCTCACCGCCGCTGCGCTATTCGGCGCCGCCACGCCGTTGGCCAAAGCGTTGCTCGGATCCGTCGATCCGTTCATGCTTGCGGGACTGTTTTATCTGGGCAGTGGAGCCGGGCTCGGTTTAGGTATCGCATGGCGTTTGCTGATCTCGCCCGGCTCGCGATCCAGCACCGGGCATCGCATCAATAAAGGCGAGTTGCCATGGCTTCTCGGGGCAATTGCAACGGGCGGCGTCGCGGGTCCGGCGTTGCTGATGCTAGGGCTGTCGAGCACGCCGGCGGCCACGAGTTCGTTGTTACTGAATCTCGAAGGGGTATTAACCGCTGTCATTGCCTGGGCGATTTTTCGCGAGAATGTCGACATTCAGGTCTTCCTCGGCATGGTGGCGATCGTCGCGGGGGGCATGATTCTGTCGTGGCATCCGGGATCGACGGGCATGCCTGTCGGGGCACTGCTGATTGTCGGCGCGTGTCTGTGCTGGGCCATCGACAACAATCTCACGCGCAAGGTCGCCGCGAACGACGCAATGGTGATTGCGTGCGTTAAGGGCCTCGTGGCCGGTCCGGTGAATCTCGCGATTGCGCTCGCCGCCGGCGCTTCGCTTCCGTCTACTGGAACCGTGGCGGCGGCAATGCTGACCGGGCTGGCCGGTTACGGCGTTAGCCTCGTGTTGTTCGTCGTCGCTCTTCGCCATCTTGGTACGGCGCGTACCGGCGCTTACTTTTCGGTTGCGCCGCTGTTCGGCGTGATGCTTTCACTCGTCATCTGGCCCGCGCTGCCCGATCTGTCTTTCTCAGCCGCCGCTCTTCTGATGGCGCTCGGAATCTGGCTGCACGTGCGGGAAAGACACGAGCATCGACATAGTCATGAGCAACTCGAACACACGCACCGGCATCGTCATGACGAACATCATCAACACGAACACGACTTTCCGTATTCCGGCGACGAACCGCATACGCACTCGCATGTTCATCTGCCGGTCACGCATTCTCATGCCCATTTCCCCGATATTCATCACCGCCACCGCCATTAGTGCGCCCGGCCTGGAGAGGCCTCCCCAGGCGTAAAGAGCTCGTCGCGGCCCTTCCAGATACTCCGCGTCAAGCTGACACTGAATGAATGCATGCTTGCTGGACACGTGAGCCTTTCGCGACCGGCGGAATCATCTAATCTTATGCTTGGATGCGAGGGCGCACGCAACGATCGTTCCAGTCGCGCCGGATAGCGATAGCAGAATAGCCGGATAGCCGGATAGCCGGATAGCAGAATAGCCGGATAGCCGGGTACGGCCTCAACCCACAGCGAGTCATGCTCACCTACCGGCAGACGGGTGCGAGTCCCGACGCTTTGCACATGTCATGCGTCGATATTCAGCACACGGCGAAAGCGTCGGCGCGCTGCCGCTTGCGTCGGTCAGCGCGTTGGAAGATCATGGTGCGATGGCCTTCGCCAAGGTGCTTGGGGGTAAATATCATGGCTACATTCGGTATCGACGCTGTGCGTATCGACCCTTCGACCGACCGGATCACGCACGTGCGCTGGGCGGCTGTCGATCCGGCCACGCGTAGCTGGTTGTCGCCCACTTCGATCGTCGAGGTGCCGCAGGTCGTGGCCGCGATCCGTCGCGGCGACGCCGTCTGGTCCCTCTTCACGCTCGGCGGCACGCGCTTTCTCGGGCCGAAAATCGTCGCCGTCGCTCATACCAACGGGCACGACGGGATCGACACGGACGTTCCCGATGGCCACATCGAAAAATGCATTGACGACCTGCCGCGCATCTAGCGCGCGCTGTTCGCTTCCGTTGCGCTTTGCCGGCTAGCGCAGTTCAAGCCACATCGGCCGATGGTCCGACGATTGGCTGTGCGGGCCCACTTGCAGCGTGCCACGCGTGGCTGGACATCTTCCGCGACGAAGGTGCGTCTCATAAATACCGCGCGTCACTTGTGGCCTGGACATAATGTCGAAAAAACCAGCGCGCCTCTCGCACGGTGCGGACAAGGCCGACGCCGGCAGCCACGCCGCGTGCCCACTGCATGTTTTCTCTATCGAGCCATGTCGATTCCACTGTAGTCGGATCGTCGTAACAGTGTGTCCAACTTCTCAACTGAAAGGCTGACCATGACTACCGGAACCATCAAACTCCACCGTGTATTGCGCGCGCCTGCTGAACGGGTATACCGCGCGTTCCTCGAACCCGACGCGCTGGCGAAATGGCTGCCTCCGTATGGCTTTACTTGCCAGGTCCACCATTTTGAAGCGCGTGTGGGCGGCACCTACAAGATGTCGTTCCGCAACTTCGGTAGCGGCAATAGCCACTCGTTCGGCGGCGAGTATCTCGAACTCGTACCATCCGAGAAGATCCGCTATACGGATCACTTCGACGACCCCAACCTGCCGGGCCAGATGTCCGCGACGATCACGTTCCGCCGGGTGTCGTGCGGAACTGAAGTCTCGATTCTTCAGGAAGGCGTGCCCGAGGTCATACCGGTCGAAATGTGCTACCTCGGCTGGCAGGAATCGCTGATGCAGCTAGCGAAACTGGTCGAACCCGAGATCGTCGACTGAGCGCAGGACGCCACCCGATTTTGTCCGGCGCGTTCTGCGCGTAGACTGAATACAGGTCCCGCATTCGCCTGCAATTTAACCTAGCTTGCAGCCGGACGATGTGCTGCAGATCGGCGATCTGCTGCAACGCGGCACGCGACCAGGCGGGCGCCGGCTCAAGACGGAGGTGGCGATGACCGATTTCAACGAGGCCCGCGAGCGGATGGTCGAGCGGCAGATCGTCCGGCGCGGTATTCGCGATCCGCAGGTGTTGGCCGCGATGCGGCGCGTGCCGCGCGAGGCTTTCGTGCCCGACTATCTTCGCGCTCTGGCGTACGAGGACAGACCCCTGCCCATCGGCAACGAGCAGACCATATCCCAGCCAGCCATTGTCGCGACGATGATCGAGGCTGCGGAACTGCAGTCCGGCGACATCGTGCTCGACGTGGGCACCGGTTCCGGCTACGCGGCTGCCGTCGCGGCGGCCATTGCCGCGCATGTTTATTCAATCGAGCGTCACCCGGAGCTCGTCGCCACGGCCCGCGACATCCTCGCGCGGCTGAATATATCCAACGTCACCGTTCATCTTGGCGACGCCACGACAGGCCTTGCGGAACACGCGCCGTACAACGCGATCATTGCGGCGGCGGGCGGGCCGCATATTCCCGCAGCTTGGCGCAAACAGCTGGCTATCGGCGGCAGGATCGTCATGCCGGTTGGCCGTGAGCGGCATTATCAGCGGCTCGTCAAACTGGTCCGCCGCGGTGAAGACGACTATCGCAGTTGCTCGCTCGGCGAAGTAAGTTTCGTGCCGCTGGTCGGCGCGGACGCGTGGCCGTCACCGGATGCAGCGCAGTGCGACCCTGGAGGCTCAGTCGGCACAGGCGGCGCGGACGACCGGCGTCCGTGCCCGATGAGCGCCGGCGAGCCCGCCAGCCGGCATCGCTTCCTCGCAGTGGCTTGAACGGCATCGCACAACGCCGGGGAGACATCGACATGAACGGCTACCAGATCACGTTTTTCACCCAGCACGATCGCCGTCATCGCGGCAAGCCGCTTGCCGACTGGCTCATCCATCTGGCCGGCGAACTCGGCCTGCGCGGCGCGACCGTGATACCGGCGAGCGAGGGTATCGGCCACCATCGCCGTGTGCACTCTTCACACTTTTTCGAACTGGGGGATCAGCCCTTGTCGATCGTGATGGCGGTGACGAGCGAAGAATCCGGCAGATTGTTCGAGCGCTTGCGCGCCGAGGGCGTGCATCTGTTCTATGTGAAGACAGCCGTGGAATTCGGAGTAATTGGAGACGACAACACTGGCGGAGTTGCACATTAGGAAGCCGCACTGCTCGCGACAAAGCGATGCCGCGGCTCGCGCGAATTTGTCGAAACGAATGTTCGCCGTCTGGCTAACGCGCTTGCATTCCGCCGTCTTGCTGCTTGCGAGCCCATTGCGCGAGACCGGCGCAGGCAATCAGCAAGCTGCCCGTCACGAAGAATACCGAATGCAATCCCAGGTACACACCGATCTGCCCGCCGATCACCGGCCCGATGACCTGACCGCTAAATTGCGCGGATTGCAGATAGCCGAGCATCTGACCGGTTTTGCTTTCGTCGACGGAGTGCCTTGCAAGCTTCGAGATAGCCGGCAGAAGACCGGCGAGGCTCATGCCCATCAACATTCGCAAGCCGCCGAGTTGCCACCATTCCGTGACGAAAGCTTGTGGAATCATCGCGATGCCGGTCACGACCAGGCACGCGACAATCACGTTCCAACTGCCGATGCGGTCGGCG
Organism: Paraburkholderia kirstenboschensis; assembly: GCF_904848585.1. Classification (GTDB taxonomy): domain Bacteria; phylum Pseudomonadota; class Gammaproteobacteria; order Burkholderiales; family Burkholderiaceae; genus Paraburkholderia; species Paraburkholderia kirstenboschensis. The sequence goes on along the minus strand of NZ_CAJHCR010000003.1, from coordinate 502,459 downwards.
AGTGCGCCAAGCCGGGCCGCCGTCAACATGCTGCCCAGCGCGGAACACGCCATCACCACACCGGCGATACGCGTAATGTGCTCGGGCGCCACGCCGAGCCCGCCAATGTAGACGGTGATAATCGGTTCGATCGACATGTTGGCGAGGAGCACCATCATCGCGGTGGCGAGGAGCGCCGAGACGATCGCGTAGTTCGTGCGGCGGGCTGACGGCATCGCGCTGGTGGCCTTGCGGGCGTCGGCGTCGGCGGGATGAAAATCTTCTTTGACGACGAAGATGGTCAGCAGGGCCGCGACCGCGATCATGGCTCCTCCGGCGAAAAACGTGCCGCGAATGCCGAGCCACGCCGGCAAGACGCCGCCGACCAGGGGGCCGATCAGACTGCCCGCCAGCGCGCCGGTCGACAAAATCCCCAGCGCCCAGCCCGCGCGCTCGCGCGGCACCTGAGTGCCGACCATAACCGTGGAAGCCGACGCATAACCGCCAACTAGTCCCGCAATCAGCCTCAGCGCGACGAGTTGATGCACTGTATGCGCAACGCCGATCAGCGACATGACCACGGCCATGCCAACGGCGGCGCGGACCAGCATGGGCTTGCGGCCGTAGCGGTCCGCAAGCCGCCCCCACAGCGGTGCGGTAACGGCGGTTCCGAGGAACGTCGCGCCGAACGCAATGCCCGACCATTCAATAACGGCCGACTGCGATGACACGCCGAGCTGCTGCACATACAGCGGCAGGAACGGCAGCAACATGCTCAGGCTCACCAGCGTGGTGAATGATCCGAACACGCAGACAACCAGATTGCGCCGCCAGTAGTTTTCGTTGCGTTCGGCGTAGCCTGGCCGCACGGACTGCAGTCCGGAAGGGAATGGGGAGCGGGCTGTCTGGTTCATGTGGTCCTCCGCGCGATGATGCGACGGTTCTGATTCCAGTCAGTCTAGATTGAGTCGTATCGCGCGAGAATCCACGGCACCCGGAAGATATTCTTCCGCGAAGCGGTTCAATTCGCGCCGGTGACACTGCCGAGAATTTTGAAGTGCTTGCGCAGGCGAGGCGCGGCAAAGTCGACGAACGCGCGCACTTTGGGAACCGAAAGCCGTCCGTGGGGCGTGAGCAGATGAACTGGCAGCGGCGCCTGCTCACTGTCGGGCAGGACGATTTTCAGCGATCCCTTTTTGACCTCCTCGGCGACGTGATACAGGAACATGCGCGTGACGCCGTGACCGGCCACTGCGGAGGCGACGGCCGCACGAATCGTGTTGACCATGAAGCGCGGCGTGAACTGAACGACCTGAGGTATCGGCGAGCCGCTCGACGTGGGAAAGGTCCATGAGTCGACGCCGAAGTGCGTCATTGAAATGATCTGGTGCTGTGCGAGATCTGCGGGAGCCTTGATGCGTGGATGCCTTGCAAGGTACCTGGGGGAAGCCGCAACGACGCGCCTGACTTCGCCCACGGGGACTGCGACGAGCGTCGAATCGGCGAGATGCGCGATGCGCAGCGCCACGTCGATACCTTCGTCGATCAGGCTCACGGGCCGGTCGAGCAATTGCAGGCGGATTGAAACAGCGGGAAAGCGTTCGATGAACTCGTCGACGATTGGCCGCAGCAGGTCTTCGCCGGCGGCAACGGGCGCTGTCACGGTCAGCAGACCGCGCGGCGCCGAGCGTTCGTGCGCGACGAGCATGTCAGCTTCTTCCAGGTCGGTCAGGATGCGCCGGCAGGCGGACGCGTAACGCTTGCCCGCTTCGCTGAGCTTGATGCTGCGCGTCGTACGATGGAGCAGCGCAGTGTCCGTATGTGCTTCGAGAAACGCAATCGCACGGCTCACTGCTGCGGGCGAGCGGCCTAGCCGGCGGGCCGCGCCCGCAAGGCTGCCTTCGTCCAGCGTGGCGATGAAAACTTTCATCGCGTCGATTCGGTCCATGGCGATTCCCTCATGCTCGACCAGGGTGATGGTGCAAGCATTATCGCTTCAACGACCGCGCAAATATAACGACGCCGCACCCGGAAAGAGTGGCGGCGTCGCGACGCTACATTACTGCGGGCAGTTTCAAACAACTGCGATTACGACATCGATATTGCCGCGCGTCGCCTTCGAATACGGACACGTTTGATGGGCGATATCGGTAATCGTCTGCGCGGTTTCGCGGTCGATTCCGGGCAGGCTGACATTCAGCCGCGCCTGCAGAAAATAGCCGCTGTCGTTCATCGCCAGATCGATTTCCGCGTCGACGGCGGTGTCAGCGGGCAGTGCGACTTGCAGCTTCTTCGCGGCGAGCCCCATTGCGCCGATGAAGCACGCGGACCATCCCGCGGCCAGCATCTGTTCCGGATTCGTGCCGGTCGCCGACGCGCCGGGCGAGCCGAGCTTGACGTCGAGCCTGCCGTCCGAGCTGCGCGATGCGCCATCCCGTCCGCCCGTGGTGTGGGTTTTTCCGGTGTACAGCACCTTGTTTGATGAGTTCATGATCGAAGTTCGATTAATAGTTGAGTGGGAACAGGTTGATCTCGAGTCTGACGCTTAGCTGCCCTGATAAAGCTTGTTCAGTGACGCAATCTCGCCGCTTTTCGTCGCGCGAGCCAGTTCCTGACGCACTTCGGCGCGGCTTTTCGCCGCGCTTTGCGTCGGCGCCCATTGGTGCGTTTGCTGCGCGTCCACATTGCTCATCGCAACCGCGGAAGGGTTCGCGGCAAAAGCGGAAAGAGTGGTAGCGGAAAGAGCCAAAGCCAAAGCGATCGTGGATACTTTCATGTCGTGCTCCATAAGGGATAAAGTAAAAAGGCGTCCGGTGGCCGGGGAGCACGCCGCAGTTGCAGCAATGCCGGCAAGACTGCGTTAGGAGCGCTGCCCGTATTCCGTCGTTGATGCATTAGAACGGCGGCGGGTATCTGGCTTGTGTCAGCGAAGCGGCCTATTGCAATGCTGTGTATCGCGTGAAGCCGCATATACATTGCGATACAAAGCCGCCGCCTGTGCGGTGCCGGACGTTGGCTCGCCTGATCGCATCGGCAGATGCATACGCCGAAAGCATTCGCGGATGCGATCGTCGATGCCGCCCGTCTTTGAGCTTTTGTCTGACCGAACCGCGACGCGTCCATCGGCCGGCATTCTGAATGCGCCGTGAGGCCACTGCATGCGCGTCGGTGCAATGTTATGTGTCAGGCGCAAGCCCGGATACATTGCGACATAAATCGCCGCCGGCCACGCGCTATAAAGCAGGCATTGCACAATCAGGAGAGTCCGCATGAACACCGATCGACTGACAGGAAGCTGCCACTGCGGGGCCGTCAAATTCGAAGTGAACACGCCTGTCGCTCCCGCGGCGCGCTGCAATTGCAGCTTGTGCCGCCGCAAGGGCGCGCTGATGAGCCCGCCGTTCACGGCGGATCAGTTGACGATCACGCAAGGCGAGGATGCGCTCACGCTATACCAGTTCAACACGCGCGTGGCGAAGCACTTCTTCTGCAAGCACTGCGGTATTTATCCGTTTCATCAAACGCGCAAGGATCCGAAGCTCTGGCGCGTCAATATCGGTTGCCTGGAGGGCATCGATCCGTATACGCTGGATGCCGGTCTTTCCGACGGCGCCAGTCTTTCCGTCGTGGAGGACGCATGAGGCGGCTGCTGGCAATCATCGCGTTCATCGCGGGCGGCGTGGCTGCGGAATGGGCGCATCCGGTGCAGTGTTCAATGCTGTGTACGAGCCGGGTGCAGGTGAAACGTCAAAAGAGATGATCCATTGATGGACACGATCGACCACGTACTGATCGTCGACGACGATCGCGGGATCCGCGAACTGATCGCCGGCTACCTCGAAAAGAACGGCATGCGCGTTTCGCTCGCCGCCAACGGACGACAGATGCGCGCCGTTCTGGATCAAGGCGCGCCCGACCTGATCGTGCTCGATCTGATGATGCCCGGCGAAGATGGTCTCGTGCTATGCCGCGAGTTGCGCGCGAGCAAGTTCCGCGCGGTGCCCGTGCTGATGCTGACAGCGCGCAACGAGGAAGCCGACCGCATTCTCGGTCTTGAAATGGGCGCCGACGACTATCTGCCAAAGCCCTTTGCCGTGCGCGAACTGCTCGCGCGCATTCGCGCCGTGCTGCGCCGCGCGCGCATGCTGCCGCCCGGCATGCAGGTAACGGAGACTGCGCAAATGCTGGAATTCGGCGATTGGCGGCTCGATACCACGGCGCGCCATCTGCTCGACTCCGAAGGAACGATGGTCGCGCTAAGCGGCGCCGAATACCGTCTGCTGCGCGTGTTTCTGGATAATCCGCAGCGCGTGTTGACACGCGACCAACTGCTCAATCTGACACAAGGCCGTCAAGCGGATCAATTCGACCGCTCTATCGACCTGATGGTGAGCCGCCTGCGTCAGCGCTTGCGCGACGTCGCGCGCGAACCTCGTTACATCAAGACGCTGCGCAGCGAGGGCTATGTGTTCTCCGCGTCCGTCAGTGCGATCGAGGACCAGCAATGAACCTCATTTCGTCGCTGCACTGGCCGCGTACGCTCTTCGCAAGGTTGACGGTGATCCTGTTCGTTGGGCTCGCCTCCGCGCAGGCGTTGTCGTTCTGGCTCACCATGACCGAGCGCGACCAGACCATGACGAACGTGATGATGGGCTACATCGAGCGTGAGGTTGCGAGTTCCGTCGCGCTGCTCGACCACCTGCCCGCTAACGAACGTGCGCAGTGGCTGCCGCGTCTCGCGCGGCGCAGCTACGAATTCATGCTCGGGCCGGGCGTGAGCGGCGGGCCGGTGGACGCTAATCTGTCGGCGCGCGTCGCTCGCTCTATTGACGAGGGCATAGGCACGAACTATCCGCTCACGGTGAATGCGGTCCCGGGCGACCGTGAACGGCTGCAGGTTCACCTGAAGCTCACCGACGGCACGCCGCTCACCATCGACATGCGCCCTATGTCCGGGGCGCCGTTATCGCGCTGGTTGCCGCTCGTGCTGCTGCTGCAACTCGTCGTGCTGCTCGGCTGCTGCTGGCTGGCCGTGCGCACGGCCACGCGCCCGCTGCACGATCTGGCGGTCGCCGCCGACGCGCTCGGCCCGGATCTCAAGGCAGCGCGCCTGAGTGAAAACGGACCTTCCGAGGTCGCGCGCGCCGCGCGTGCATTCAATGCGATGCAGGAACGCATTGCGATGTACGTCACCGAACGCATGCAGATTCTCGCGGCCATCTCGCACGACCTGCAAACGCCGATTACGCGCATGCGTTTGCGCGTCGACATGATGGACGCCGAATCTGAAGGCATCAAACTGCGCCAGGATTTGCAGGAAATGGAAGCGCTCGTGAAAGAGGGCGTCACGTATGCGCGCACCTTGCACGGCGCAACGGAATTGCCGTGCCGTATCGACCCGGATGCGCTGTTCGACAGTCTGGTTTGCGATTATGTAGATGCTGGTCAGGCGGTGTCATTGCAGGGGCGCTTCGGCATGCCGCTAATGACGCGCCCGCAGGCGTTGCGGCGCATCGTCGGCAATCTGGTGGATAACGCTCTGAAGTTCGGCGGCAGCGCGGAGATCGACATTGCCATGTTGCCCGATGGACAGGCGAGCGTCGCCGTGCTCGACCGCGGCCCCGGGATTCCGGCCGATTCGCTCGAAGAAGTGTTCCAGCCGTTCTACCGGCTCGAAGCGTCGCGTAACCGTCAGACCGGCGGAACCGGGCTTGGTCTCGCGATTGCGCGGCAACTGGCGCTCGCCATGGATGCAACGCTCGAACTCCGTAATCGCGCCGGCGGCGGGTTGGAGGCGAGGCTCACGTTGCGCAATCTCGTGAAGGCGTCGCCTGCGGCGGTGGCGTAGAGCGGACACGCCTGCGTTCGCTGCAATGCATATCACGATTGATCGTTTGGCCGCGGCGGCGCGCATTGCTAGCATCGTCGACTTCTCCATGAAGCGCCGCTGCCGCAATGACCCCAAGCAAAACGCCGCCCGATCTGCCGCCATCGCGTAGCCGCCGCCGGCTGCTGGGCCGTCTCGCCGCGGGCGGTCTGGTTGCGTCGCAAGCTGCGGCCGCAGGCGAGCTGCTGCGGCCGCTCGAAGTTGCACCGTCGAGCCGCACGCCCGGCGCGCCGGTACTCGATCATCCGTACGGCGTGCCGTCGCCGCGCGAGGCCGATGTGGTGCGCCGCAGCGCACGCGCATGGCCGCTGCCTGGCGCGGCCTCGTCGATGACGCCGCTCGCGGATCTTTTCGGCACCATTACGCCGAACGGGCTCGTCTACGAACGTCATCATGGTGGCGTGCCCGACATCGATCCCGATCAACACCGCCTCGCGATTCATGGCCTCGTGCGCACGCCGAAGCTGTTCACAATCGACGATCTGCTGCGGCTGCCCGCGGAGTCGCGAATCCACTTTCTCGAATGTTCCGGCAACACCGGCAGCGAGTGGAACGGTCCGAGCGGTCTGCCCGTGCAACTGACACACGGTCTGTTGTCGTGCTGCGAATGGACGGGCGTGCGTCTTTCCACATTGCTGGAAGAGGTAGGCGGCGTGTCGACGCAAGGCAAGACTGGCGACGGCCCATGGCTCCTCGCTGAAGGCGCGGACGCCGCCGCCATGACGCGCAGCCTGCCGCTTCACCGCATACTCGATCGCGCGCTCGTGGTCTACGCGCAAAACGGCGAACGCTTGCGGCCCGAAAACGGCTATCCGCTGCGGTTGATCGTTCCCGGATTCGAGGGCAACACCAACGTCAAATGGTTGCGGCGGCTAAAAGTGGTCGACGCGCCGCTGCAAACCCGCGAGGAGACGTCGAAATACACGAATCTGCTGGCGGACGGCAGCGCGCGCCAATTCGTGTTCGAGATGGATGCGAAGTCGGTCATTACGCGGCCGTCGCCGGGGCATCGCCTCACCACGCAGGGTTATTACCCGATCAGCGGCATTGCGTGGTCGGGGCGCGGCACCATTCGCAAGGTCGAAGTATCGACCGACGGCGGCGCGTCCTGGCGGCTCGCGCGTCTGGACAGCGTCGCACGCGATCGCGCGCTGACGCGCTTCGAGGCGGATTGGCGCTGGGACGGCACGCCGTCCGCGATCCTTTCTCGCGCCACCGATTCGACGGGCTACGTGCAGCCCACGCGCGCGGAACTGGTCGCCGCGCGCGGCCTGAATTCGCAGTACCACTACAACGCGATCCAGCAATGGCGTGTCGATGCCAGCGGCGAGGTGCGCAATGCGTGAGCGCCGTTCAACGGGTACTTCGGTACGTTCAGCGTACGTCGCGCTGGTGTCGATCATGGCGCTCGCTGCATGCTCATCGGTTGCTCCCGATGCTCGCAATGTAAGCGAAACGCACGATGTCGGCACGCCGCTCACTGAGCAGGCTATCGCCGCATGGAACATCGACGTGGCACCCGACGGCCGCGGCCTGCCCGCGGGCAGCGGAGACGTTGCGACCGGCGCGCATGTGTTCGCCGCGAAATGTGCGGCGTGCCACGGTGCGCAGGGCGAAGGCGGTCTCGGCGATCCGCTGGTGGGCGGCCAGGGCACGTTGGCGAGCGCAAAGCCAAGGCGCACCATAGGCAGCTACTGGCCTTACGCAACGACACTCTTCGACTATATCCGCCGTGCGATGCCCTACAACGCGCCCGAATCCCTTTCCGCCGACGAGGTCTATGCGCTCAGTGCATTCCTGCTGAACCGCAACGGCATCGTTCCCGCCGATACGCGGCTGGACGCGGCTTCGCTGCCGCGCGTCGCGATGCCCAATCGCGACGGTTTCGTGCCCGATCCGCGTCCCGGACGACTGTGACGCACAGCGCAAACACACGCTCGCGCGGGGCTCTCGCGCGTTAAAACATCGGGTTTATCACTTCAGCAGATAACCGTATCGGATTTGCTTCGTTGTCCTCGCGCGTGTGCGCCGGTACATTCATCTGACTGCGCCTGTACGGCGTTCCGCGAACAGATAAGACGAAGAGTTTCCCGTGACGACAGCCTTTGCTCCCACCGCCGCGCACGACGCCGGCGGCGCCATCGCCGATCAGCACATCGAGATTCGCGCTTTCGACGGCCCCGTCGGAGCCGAAGTGCTCGGGCTCGATCTCAGCAAGCCGCTCAGCGCGCAGAACTTCGCACGCATTCACCGCGCGCATCTCGACCATCATGTGCTGGTGTTCCGCGATCAGCGGATCACACCCGACGAGCAGATTGCATTTAGCCGCCGCTTCGGTCCGTTGCAGATTCACGTGCTGCACCAGTTCCAGTTGCCTGGTTATCCGGAAGTACTGGTGGTGTCGAACATCGTCGAAAACGGGCAGCCAATCGGTCTTGGCGACGCCGGCCACTACTGGCATTCGGACCTGTCGTACAAGGAAAAACCGAGCCTCGGCTCGTTGTTGCACGCACAGGAATTGCCGGCCGAAGGCGGCGACACGCTGTTCGCCAACATGCACCTTGCGTGGGACACGTTGCCCGCGCATTTGCGCAGCGCGGTGGAAGGCCGCTCCGCAGAGCACACGTATCTCGCGAAATACGCCGAGTTGCAAAAACGCAGCCCGTGGCGGCCGAATCTCTCCGCCGAGCAGATCGCGCAAGTGAAGCCGGTGGTCCATCCGATCGTGCGCACGCACCCTGAGACCGGGCGCAAAGCGCTGTTCGTCAGCGAACATTTCACGACGCGCGTGATTGGCTTACCGGAAGACGAGAGCAGGCAATTACTCGACGAAATCTTCGCGCATAGCGTGCGTGCCGAGCATGTGTACCGGCACCGCTGGGCCGAGCACGACATGGTGTTCTGGGACAACCGCTCGTTGATGCACCTCGCGGCGGGCACGCCTGACCATCTGCGCCGCAAGCTTTATCGCACGACGATTGAAGGCGATGTGCCGTTTTGATAACACCCGGCGCGCCGAGCGTAGCGCTATCGCAGACAACTCAAACAATTTACATCTCTCGCCGACCGGAGTTCCGATGTTTGCCAGGTTTCACTCGACCGCCTCGCGGTCGTCGCTTGCCCGTCGTTTCGCTGCAACGTTGCTCGCCGTGTCTGTCGGCGCGGCTGGCATGAGCGCAGCCGCGCCTGCTCGAGCCGAAGGGCAGATCCGTATCGCCGAGCAATTCGGCATTGTCTATCTGCTGTTGAACGTTGCGCGCGATCAGCAGTTCGTCGAGAAGGAGGGCCGCAAGCAGGGCCTAGATATCAAGGTGGATTGGGTGCAGCTCTCTGGCGGGGCAGCCGTCAACGACGCATTGCTGTCGGGCGCGGTGGACATTGCAGGCGCGGGTGTGGGCCCGTTGCTGACCATCTGGGATCGCACGCACGGCAAGCAGAATGTGAAGGGCGTGGCTTCGCTCGGCAATCTGCCGTACTACCTGGTGAGTAACAATCCTGACGTCAAGACCATCGCCGATTTCAGCGCTAAAGACCGCATCGCCGTTCCCGCAGTGAATGTGTCGGTGCAGTCGCGCGTGTTGCAATACGCTGCGGCGAAGCGTTGGGGCGACAAGGAATACAACCGCCTCGACAAATACACTCAGGCACTGCCGCATCCTGACGCGGCGGCGGCGATCATCGCGGGCGGCACGGAAATCAGCGGGCATTTCGGCAATCCGCCGTTTCAGGATCAGGAACTCGCAGCGAACCCGAAGGCGCATATCGTGCTGAATTCGTACGATGTGCTCGGCGGGCCGAGTTCGGCAACGGTGCTTTATGCAACGGAAAAATTCCGCGACGGCAGTCCGAAGACTTACCGCGCTTTTGTCGATGCACTGGGCGACGCGTCTCGATTCATCGCCGCGAACCCGGAGGCTGCGGCCGACATCTATGTGCGCACGAACAAATCGAAAATCGACCGTGCGCTGCTGCTGAAGATCATCAGAAATCCGCAAGTGGAGTTCAAGATCGCGCCGCAAAACACATTGGGGCTCGCGCAATTCATGTATCGCGTGGGTGCGATCAAAAACGAACCGAAGTCGTGGAAAGACTATTTCTTCGACGACCCCGCAACGGCCGCAGGCAGCTGAACATGACGCGCCGCGTTTTTAACATCGACGGAGTGCAGCGAGTGCCTGACGGTTCCGCGCAATCCACATCTTGGGGGCGATCCGATGGTGGCTAATCCTACGCTTCTCTTTCCAGACCGCGCCGAGCGCACTGGGCGCACTGGGCGCAGCGGCCCCGCAGTCAGCGAAAAGCTGCTCGCGGTGGAGAACGTCAGCCTGGAATACCGGACGCGCGGGCGCATCGTCCGCGCGACGCACGACGTCAGCTTCGACGTCTACGGCGGCGACCGCTTCGTGCTGCTCGGACCGTCGGGTTGCGGCAAGTCGACGCTGCTCAAGGCGGTGGGCGGCTTCATCGAGCCGGCCTCGGGCACCATTTCGCTCGACGGCCAGATCGTGCGCGGCCCCGGCGCCGACCGCATTGTCGTGTTCCAGGAGTTCGACCAGTTGCCGCCGTGGAAGACAGTGCTGCAAAACGTAGCCTTTCCGCTGCGCGTCGCGAAGAAGCTCTCTCGCGCGGAGGCCAACGAGCGTGCTCTGCATTATCTGGAGAAAGTCGGCCTCGCCGGGTTTGCGAACGCTTATCCGCATACGTTGTCGGGCGGAATGAAGCAGCGCGTGGCCATCGCGCGGGCACTCGCCATGCAGCCGCGCGTGCTGCTGATGGACGAACCGTTTGCCGCGCTCGACGCATTGACGCGCCGCAAGATGCAGGAGGAACTGCTGCGCCTGTGGGAAGAAGTGAATTTCACGCTGCTCTTCGTCACGCATTCAATCGAGGAGGCGCTCGTGGTGGGCAACCGCATTCTGTTGCTGTCGCCTCATCCAGGCCGCGTGCGTGCGGAGTTGAACAGTCATCAGTATTCGCAGGACAGCTTTGGGCGCAGCGATTTCCAGCGCAGCGTCGCACGTATTCATCATCTGTTGTTCGAAGAGACGGAGGCCGTGCAATGAGTTCGCCCGCCACCTTGTTGCCGCCGGTTCGCGACGAATATGAACGTCCTTTGGAACCGCTCGGCGAGCTCGTCATTGAGGCACCGTTGCCGCTCGCCAGGCGCATTTTCGCGCAAACCTGGTTGCGCAAAACGCTGATTGCGCTGGTGCTGATCGCTGCATGGGAAATTGCGGCGCGCGTGGTAGATAACGATCTGCTGCTGCCCACGTTCGGCGCGACGTTCAGCGCATTCGTGCAGGGCGTGTGGTCCGGAGAATTGCTGCAGAAGACGGCCGTGTCGATGTCGGTACTGCTGCGCGGTTATCTGCTCGGCGCGGCGCTTGCGTTCGTGCTGACATCGCTTGCGGTGTCCACGCGCGTGGGCCGCGATTTACTGTCGATGCTGACCGCGATGTTCAACCCCTTGCCTTCCATCGCGCTGTTGCCGATTGCGTTGCTATGGTTCGGCCTCGGCACGGGCAGCCTGTTGTTCGTGCTCGTGCACTCCGTGCTGTGGCCGCTTGCGCTCAACACGTATTCCGGCTTTCAATCGGTGCCGGCCACGCTGCGCATGACCGGACGCAATTATGGCCTGACGGGAATGCGCCATGTATTGCTGATTCTCGTGCCGGCCGCATTGCCGTCTATTCTCGCGGGCTTGCGTGTGGGTTGGGCGTTTGCGTGGCGCACACTGATTGCAGCAGAACTGGTGTTCGGCGCGAGTTCGGGCAACGGCGGACTTGGCTGGTACATCTTTCAGAACCGCAATGAGTTGTACACAGACCGCGTTTTCGCGGGACTCGCTGCGGTGATCGTGATCGGCCTGCTGGTCGAGCACCTGGTGTTCGATACGCTGGAGCGGGTTACGGTGCGGCGCTGGGGGGTGCAGCAGTAGGTACGGCAGTTGTCGAGATTCTCTGGCGCGCGGTGCTGCCGTCAATGGGCCAAGGTGCAAGCCTGCACCGCGCACCGGTGAGGAGCCTTTTGGGCGACTTCGGGTTGCCCTTTTTCGCGGATCATTTCTTTCCTCAGGGTTGGCGGATGGCTCCGCTTCCGCGGCCCATATCGCGGACTGATGTCCTGCTCGCCCGCTCTCGGGACGTTGTCCAATAACCTTCATCGACTTTCCGCGATTAGCGCACGACTGCTTTTGCCCGCCCCGCGCGGGCTTTTTCTTGCGCCGGACATACGCAACTGCCCGCTGGGCGATGCTCTGGGCCGACGGTCGCGATGCCACATCGCAATCTGAATTTTCTGCATGCTTTTTCCTATCAATCCTGCAGAAATCCAACGCTGGTCTGATACCCCCGTGAACCTGGCTTCCTCATAATTGGCGCAAAGCAAAGCAGCAAGGGAGCTGAGCCTGCCGCCGTGGCCGCTACAGGGTAACCACATGCCCTCGGGGATGCGCAGCCGCGATCTGAAGGGAAGCGCGTCGAACCAGTTCGTCGCGGATGACACGCCGGGCGAATTGCAGGCGCAGGTGAGGGACATCATTAACTACATCTGCGCTGCGCTGATTTACGGTAACCAGGTGTATGAGAACCGCGTGATCGTAGGCTTGGTGGAAGGTGTTCGAGAGAGTCAGATCAGCCTGGCAGAAGCGCTAGAGCAATTTCCGTGAACGTAATACCTTGCACCAAAAAATCCCCACTCACGAATTCAACCTTGAACCTGGAATGCAGAACTCATGCTTTTTAATCCAACCCGTCGAACGTTGATCCGATGTCTTGCGCTCGGCCTTGCTTACCCCTTGGTTGCGTGCAGTGATGAAAACCACAAAGTGAGACTGTTTATGAAAAATGACATTGTGCTCTCCGTTGTGCTGTACAGCTACCTGGATTACCCGATATTCGATGTCATGCTCAATGGCTCTGGGATCGGCGGCGCCAACTCCCATGGAACCAACGGCATGATTACCGGCATCCGGGTGCCATTCGGAAAGCAGGCTTTAACGTGGCGCGATGCCGGGTCGGGGAAAACGATCTCCATCAGAGATACCATCACTCTCACCGAGGAGCGGATTCCTGCAGACGCCCGTTACCTGGCGGTGAACATCTATCCGGATGACACAGCCGAATTCGTTTTTGACGAGTCCATACCCGATCCGACGCCTCGTGGAAAGATCCTCGACGAGAGGAGAAAGCATGGCAAATGAACAGTTGCAATCCGCTGTTTCCGGCAACCGTGATATTCCGAATAGTCCGCCCAGTCCGAAGCAAGACTGTTCTGACGTGGTCAACATCAGTTTGTTTTTTGATGGCACAGGCAATAACAAGGACGCTGATGAGGCTTCGAAGAAGTGGGCCAATCCCGCAAAAATGTGGCAGGCAGCGTTTCTAATCGCAGAAAAAGGAGGACCGGATTACCCCATCTACATATCAGGAGTAGGTACGGCTTTCAATGGCACGGCGACCGACTGGTTGGACGAGGCGTGGACAACAACTCAGGACAAGGTAGGCGGTGGGTTCGGTGGCGCAGGTGGGACCCGCCGGACCGAGTTTGGAAAGAACAACGTTAATGACAAACTGCGAATTGTCCTGCTCGACAATGCGAAGAAGCTGAACGCGACGACAAAAGCCTATGCCGAGAAAAGCAAGGGCGAAAGCCTGGGTGAACTGAGCAAGGCACTCGCCGCACATCGTCTGATCAAGATGATCAATCTGTCGGTATTCGGTTTTTCGCGTGGAGCGGCGCTGGCGCGAGCCTTCGCGAATGACTTTCTAAAGGACTGCAAAACCCACACACAAGGGCAACTAACCTATCAGGGCTTTCCGATTCGCATTCATTTCATGGGCCTATTTGACACCGTGGCGTCCTTCGGCGGGCCCGCGGTCAATATGGATTCGTTCTTTACGGAAAAAAATCTGAAAGTCCCCGGTGCGGTCGAACGGTGTGTTCATTATGTCGCGGCTCACGAAATGCGTTTTTCTTTCCCCGTCGATCTGATCCGCCAGCACGGGAAGCTTATGCCAAACTGGAGCGAGACCGTCTATCCCGGTGTGCACTCCGATGTCGGCGGCGGTTACGAACCAGTCGACCAAAGGATCTCCAACAATTACGCCCGCATACCCTTAAGGGACATGATGAGCGAGGCGCTAAGGGCTGGAGCCCGTTTGCTGTCGTATAGCGACATGGCAAAGGATTCCAAAATGAAAGCGCTGTTCAACCAACGTTTCGCCGTCACCCCCGAAGCTGAAACCGCGTTCGCACGTTACATGCGCGCAGTGCCAACCCGCGGCTCCATTGAGGACGTGGTCAACGCACATATGAAGGCGCTGTATTCGGCGTATGGAACGATGTCCCGGCGAGGCGTCAGGACACCCGACAATAATTCTGATATCGGCCACAGACTCCTCGGCCATGCGAGCATGGCGCAGGAAGTAAAGGCACTGCGCAGCCGTCGGGCGGCAGCGGGTCTGGTGTTAGGGGAAGAGAGTCCTCTTCAGGTCATTGGATCAGTCTACGGCCAGCTAGTGAAGCCCGAGGCGTGGCGTCTTCAGGCCTGGGATACCACAGCGAGCGACGACGTGCTGGGCCTGATCAGCAAGTATGTGCATGATTCGAAGGCGGGCTTTTTGTGCGGAGTTGAACCCTTCAGCTATTTCCGGCCGCGCGGTATGACCGAGTGCAGCCACAATGTGCTGGCTGAAGGCTTGCAGTGGCTCGACGCCAACGCGAACGCCGCCAGGGAGGCGGTCATCAAGGTCTACAACGCCGCCGGACATATCGTGGTGGAAACCTGGCAGGCGGGTGAGATGATTGCGACGAAGACGTACAAGGTCGGGGAAACATTTGTAGTGGACACCGTGGCCGCGGGTCAGAAATACGCTGTCGAGGTCTATCAGACCAGCAGGAAAGTGGTGATCACAAAAATCGACGAAGGTCAGCGGGTCGTCATTGATTCAGTAGATATGGTGCAGAAGGAAGCCTCTTCGGCTCTGGACGCATTGAAACAGAAAGCAGCCAGCGTAACCCAACAGGTGCGGCAGGGCGCCCGTTCAGCCGCCAATGCAACCGGCAGGGCTATTGACAGTGGCATGCAGACGGTTGAAGACGGGTGGCAATCGACCAAGGCCGCGCTTCATCTGTGACTCTTAGAAAGACGGGTGGCGCTGGTATTCGCGCCGCGCACAGCTAATTGGACTCGCATAGCTCAGTGGCGGATAGTGCGTTTAAAAATAAAAAGGAGGTAAAGATGGATCGTGCCAGTTGCTTCGAAGGCGACTCAATGGACCAAGGTGGGAAAGTCACGCAACCGCGCGGTCAACCGCGTGAGCGTGCCGCCCCCACCGACAACGGCCGATCCTTCTGTTCGTCCTTCACTTCGTTGCGTCCTGCGAGTTCCGCCGTCGTCTCCGCGCCGAACAGAAACACCGCTGCGGAGAAGTACAGCCACATCATCAACACCGCGAGCGAGCCGGCTGCGCCGAACGAACTGGCTGTGCCCGCATGCGTGAGGTAAAGGCCGAACAAATGCCGGCCGACCGAAAACAGTATTGCCGCTGTCATCCCGCCAATCGCGGCGTGCATGAGACTAACGCGTGCATCCGACATCCACCTGAGGAGCGCGGTGAACGCGGCGCCCAGCACGATAAGTCCTATTAGCGTTTGCAAGATCGTGGTGACGATGACTAATGGCGAATCGCCGAACATCACGTGGCCCGCATAAGTGATCGCGGTGTCGAGCACGAGGGACACGACGAGCAGAAAGCCGAGGCCGAGCACCATGCCGACCGACACCAGCCGGGTCCGCACGAGCCAAGTGATGCTGCCCTTGCTTTTAGCGTCTTTCGAGGCTTCGAGGACGACATCGAGCGCGGTGTTCAGTGAAGTAAAAGTCGCGGATGCGCCGACGATCAGCAGCACGACTGACACCACTGCGGCGATGCCGCTGCCGCTCGACCGATGCGCGTGCTCGACGATGGTCTGCATCGCCTCGGCCGCGTCTTTGCCGAGAATGCCGCGCATCTGATCGAACAGACGTCCGCGTGCCGCATCTTCGCCGAAGAACCAGCCGGCGACGGCGAGCACCATCAAGAGCGTGGGCGCCAGCGAGAAAGCCGAATAGAAGCCGACGCTGGCGGCCATCATCGGGCAGCGGTCCGACATGAAACGCTTGCCTGCGTTGACGCCGATGGTGAAAGCGTTACGCAACCGTCCGTGTTTTTTCGACGCCGCCGCGGGGGATGAGAGCTTGTTCATATACGCCTCGCCGTTGAACATGATGCGCGCCGCGGCTCTCGATTAGCCGATGCCTGAGCCCGCCCGGCGGGCCGCAGCGCTGGATTGCACTGCGCATGCACTGTGCCTGCCCGCCATGCGCGCCGCGCCTGCCAGCGTCGGGTATGGGCACTAGCAACCGCCGCTGCCGCTCCACGCTGTCCGATATCGACTAGCTGCTCGTCGCAACACGCGCGGCCGCCGTAGCTTTTCTTTCCCGCCGCAGCAGATCTTCTCGTTTGTCCAATGGCGGCGCAAAGCCGATAGTTCAGTCACCGAGGACGCACTGCAAAAGCCACTTCAGCAAGCGGCAGACGGCCAAGCAGCACGCCAGGCAGCGCGCTCTCATATCTGAATCTAAATACTTTGGAGCACAACATGAATACGTCGGAAAAAGTCGCGGTCGTGACGGGTGCATCGCAAGGCATCGGCGCCGAATTGGTCAAGGCGTTCCGTCAACGCGGTTATCGTGTGATCGCAACGGCGCGCGGCATTACCCCGTTCGACGACCCGGACATCGCCACGGTCGCCGGCGACATCGCCGATCCGGCCACCGCGCGGCGTGTGATTGCGGAAGGCGTCGCACGTTTCGGCCGCATCGATACGCTCGTCAACAACGCAGGCGTCTTTCTCGCGAAGCCTTTCACCAGCTATACGGCCGAAGACTACGCATTGGTGAAAGGCGTGAACCTCGACGGCTTTTTCAACATCACCCAGCTTGCGATTGCCGAGATGGAGAAGCACCAAAGCGGGCACATCGTCACCATTACGACGAGCCTCACGGATCACGCGATCAACGGCGTGCCTTCGGTGCTTGCCTCGTTGACCAAGGGCGGCCTGAACGCGGCGACGAAGTCGATCGCTATTGAATATGCAAAAACCGGGATTCGCGCCAACGCGGTGTCGCCTGGCATCATCAAATCGCCGATGCATGCGGTGGAAACGCACGCGGCGCTTGGTGCACTGCACCCGATGGGTCACATGGGCGAAATGGACGACATCGTGCAGGCTGTGCTGTATCTCGACTCGGCACCGTTCGTGACGGGCGAAATCCTGCACGTAGACGGCGGCCAGAGCGCCGGTCACTAAACCATCGAAAATATTCGGGCGCCGATTGGCGGCGCCCGCTTTGCCATGGAGAACGACATGCCAATCGTCACGATTCAGGTTACGCGCGAGGGAACGAAACCCGGCGCATCATCGGTCACTGCCGATGAGAAAGCGCGCTTGATCAGCGGTGTCAGCCACGTGTTGCTCGACGTACTGAAAAAGCCGCTCGAAGCCACGTTTGTCGTGATCGAAGAAGTGGACATGGAAAACTGGGGTTGGGGCGGCTTGCCGGTTCAGGAATACCGCAAGCAGAAAGCGCTGAAAAGCGTTGAGAGCGGCAAGACCGATTGAGCTACACGGCTACCGCGCGCTGGCTTCCGCAAGGAGCCACTCCTTGAATGCGACCACGGCGGGCTCGTTGCCGTTGTCTTTTCTGTGGACCACGTAGTAGGCGAGTTCGCAAGTCTGCGCCTCCGCAAATGGCCGCACCAGGCGGCCTTCCGCGATGTCGCGCTCCACCAGACAGGTTCTGCCGAGTGCCACGCCGTTCCCTGATATTGCTGTGTGGATCGCGGCGGCGGAGTCGTTGATTTGCAGCCCGCGGTCGCAGTCGACGACGCCCGCGTTACCCGTCTTTTGCACCCACGACCGCCAGGTGGGAAAGGTGGGGGCCGTGCGCATCGATATGTCGTGTATCAACGGATGGTAGTTCAGATCGGCGGGCGTCTTCAGCGGATGTTCGCCCTCGAGTAGCTCGGGGCTGCACACGGGGAAGAACTCGTCGCGCATCAGGAACGTCGCAGTAAGCTCCGGCCACTGGCCCGTGCCGTAACGGATGCCGGCATCCACTCTGTCAGCGGTGAAGTCGACGAGTTTTAGCGACAGGTCGATGCGCAGATCGTAGCGCGGATGGTTGCGCTGAAATCGTTCGACCCGATACAAAAACCACTTGTCAGCGAGAGCAGGCGGCACGGTGACAGTCACCGTGATGCGCTCCTTGCTGGCCTTCAGACGCTCGACCGCCGTCGCGAGCAATTCGAAACCCGCTTGCAGTTCGGGCATGGCCGCGCGGGCCGCGTCGGTCAGCATGAGCCGCGACGCGCCCGACGTCGAGCGATGAAATAGCTCCATCTCCAGCGTTTCCTCCAGCCCGCGAATCATCTGGCCGATCGCGGCGGGAGTGACGTGCAGTTCTTCCGCAGCGGCGACATAACTCAGATGCCGACCGACCGCCTCGAAAGCGCGCAGTGCATTCAGATGATTGGGTGCTCGCATGGGCCGTCGCAAAGCCTGGTTAATTTCGATTGACGCATGCTCGCAGGCGGACCTGGCGTCGTCAATACCGAAATGCGGCGCTGCCGCACGACATCAACCCGGTTGCGCCAGCAGCTCGCGAATCTTTGCCTCCGTCTGTGCATAGTCGCCTTCGCCGAAGTGGCTGTAGACGACGTGGCCTGCCTTGTCGAACAGATACAGCGCGGGCCAGTACTGGTTATTGAACGCGTTCCACGTCGCGTACTGATTGTCGAGCGCCACCGGGTAGCGAATGTCGAACTTCTTGAGTGCCGCGCTCACGTGCCCGACGTCGCGTTCGAACGGGTACTCCGGCGTATGAACCCCGATCACTTCCAGTCCCTGATTGCCATATTGCTTGTACCAGCCCTTGACGTACGGCAGCGTGTTGACACAGTTGACACATGAATACGTCCAGAAGTCGACCAGCACGACCTTGCCGCGCAGTTGCGGCAGTGTGAGCGGCGGGCTGTTGAGCCACGTGTCGATGCCGGTTATCTGGGGCGCGGCCGGCGTATTGCGCTCGGCGGCGGTAAGCGCGCTGCCGCGCGTGGCAAGCAGACTGACAAGCAACGCAAGCGCGATGAATGAGCCGATAGTGGCGATGGTTTTGAGTCGGGCGTACATGATCGATTGTCCTTTCAGAAGACGTGGGCTGCGCGCAAGGGTTGATCGGTAGACATGACGTCATTGGACGCTCTCGACGTATCTGGCATATGTCGCTGCCCGAGCTCGCGCGCAATGTTTTGTGTCGGCATGGCCGCTCGATACGCTGAGATACAAAGTCATGCCCGGCCCGCGAGGCTCAACGACTTTTGTGTCGCACTGTATCCAGGCAGCCGCCGATACATGAACTTGCACTTCGCCGCGTGCACCGACACAAGCCCGATACGTGCCGGTAGTTCAATGCATGTAAGCGTTCGGCTCCGCTCTATCGATCTGGTCGACGAACTCATTGAACGAAAGGACATCGTTATGCTGCTCATACTTCTCGCCTTTGCCGGCGGCATGCTCACCATTCTCAGTCCGTGCATTCTCCCGGTCGTGCCGCTCGTGTTTGCGCGCGTCGATCAGTCATTCGTCCGGCACGGCTTGCCGCTGTTGGCCGGCATGGCGCTGACGTTCGCGGCTGTCGCGAGTCTCGCCGTGGCCGGCGGCAGCTGGGTCGCCCACGTCAACGAATACGGCCGGTGGATCGCGCTCGCGTTCTTCGGCGTATTCGGCGCGGCACTGCTTTTTCCGTCGATGGCAGAGCGGCTCACGCATCCGCTCGTCAGTGCCGGCAATCGTCTCGATGGCGCGTTGCGCCGCGACGGCGGCCAACCTCGCGTGATGTCGTCGGTGCTGCTCGGCGTCGCGACCGGGCTGCTGTGGGCCCCGTGCGCGGGCCCGATCCTCGGTCTCGTGATGACGGGCGTGATTCTGCATCGCCCTGGCAGTGCGAGTGTGTTGCCGTTGCTCGCGTTCGCAGCGGGCGCGGCGGCTTCGCTTGCCATCGTCCTCGCAATCGGCGGGCGGCTGCTTGCCATGCTCAAGCGCGGGTACGGAGTGAGCGAGCGCCTGCGCCAGGTGCTCGGCGTGGCGGTACTCGTTTCCGCTGGGGCAATCGCGCTCGGCGTGGATACGCGTGCGTTGGCCTATGTGCCTTCGTTGAATACCACCGGCATCGAAGGAAAACTCGTTCAGCGCTGGTCGCCGAGGGCGAATGCGCAGCGGCCGAACGCCGGCGCGTTGCTGAAGGTCAGCGCGAGCGCGGAGGGCGGCGAAATATCTAATCCCATGCGTGTTGCCGCGCCGCTTGCGCTGCCCGTGGAAGGCGCAATGCCGTCGCTGTCGGGCGCGGTCGACTGGTTGAATTCGCCACCTCTGAAAACGGGCGATCTGCGTGGCAAAGTGGTGATCGTCAATTTCTGGACGTACTCGTGCATCAACTGTCTGCGTACGTTGCCGTATCTGAAGACGTGGTCGAGCCGCTATCGCGATCAGGGGCTCGTGGTAATCGGTGTGCACGCACCGGAATTCGCATTCGAACACAACATTGCCAACGTGAAGCGGGCCGCGGCGGATCTCGGTGTCGACTATCCGATCGCCATCGATAACAAGCTCGCCGTGTGGCAGGCGTTCGACAATCAGTATTGGCCGGCCTTTTATATCGTCGATGCGCACGGCGACATTCGCTATCACCACTTTGGAGAGGGCGGGTACGAGCAATCGGAAGAAGTCATCCGTCAATTGCTGGCGGACGCGGGGCATTCGAAGCTGCCGGCGCCCGCGGGTGCCGCGAAAGCGACGGGAATTGAAGCCGCCGCCGACCCGCAGGATTTGCGCTCGGGCGAGACCTACGTCGGTTATCGCCAGGCGGAGGGTTTTGCGTCGCCGGAAGCGCTCGCGCCAGACGCGCTTCGCACTTACAGCTCGCCCGCCCGACTGCCCGCAGGAAACTGGAGCCTCGACGGCGAGTGGAATGTCGCCGGCGAGCGCGCGCAATTGGGCAAAAGCGGTGGAAAGATCGCTTACCGGTTCCACGCGCGCGACCTGCATCTGGTGCTCGGTCCGATGGCGGACGGCAAGCCGGTGAGGTTCAAAGTGACGATCGACGGCAAGCCGCCGGGCGCTTCGCATGGCGCGGACACGGACGCGAACGGAGTGGGCCTTGTCGATAAAGAGCGGCTTTATCAGCTCGTGCGGCAAAGCGGGCCGGTGCAGGACCGAACGTTCGAGATCCAGTTTCTCGATTCAGGGGTGAGTGCGTACGCATTTACATTCGGCTAGCACAACCGGAGCTCGCGTGCGGAGCCGGCCGGGAAAGGCAAGTGCGGTATTCCAATCCTGCCTGCCCGGCGCGACGCGGGAGAGCGACGCGATGACGTTCCTGCAGGCGCGGCGTGGTATGCCACTTGCTGCGCTGCGATAGTTTTTTATCGCGAATCGTGATATGCCCCAAACAACGAGTAGCTGCCAGAGATGGAGCGCCCGCCAGGTGCGGGTCTTGCACGAGGTGCCGCGCGTCCTCGTGGTCGACGACAACGCGGGCGCTGCGGAAGCGCTCGCTACCTATCTCTCGTACGAGGGTGTGGAAGCTCGCGCGGCGATCGGTTGTAACGAGGCGCTGCGCTGCGTGAAAGATTGGGTGCCCGACGTGGTGGTGCTCGACATCATGATGCCGGAGCGCGACGGCTACGAAACGGCGAGCGCACTGCGCAGTTATCTGCCCACGCCGAGTCTTGGCATTGTCGCGTTTACCTCGCTCGACGAAGACCATGTGCGGGAAACCGGTCGTGGCCGGCATAACTTCGACGGCTATTGCCAGAAGGGTACCGCGCCGACCGCTTTGCTTGAGCTCATGCGCAATCTCTGGCGCGAGACAAACTGATTGTCGTGGCGGCGGTTGCTGGCGACGCGCGACTGCGAAAAGCACGGCGGTCTGCATGCAGTTCGTGCGGCCCGGCTCACGCCCGAGTCGCACGGCCGTCGTCAGCCCTTGATGTGGCTGCTCGAGAGCCAGCCGCCGCTCACGCCGATTTGCGCGATCTGCTTCGCCACGGCATCGCCCAGCCGCGTTGCGTCGGCGGACACTCCAGCGCGCTTCGTTTCGGAGACCGCGTGCAAACCGCCACCCACGGCCGCCGCGGTCACGATACCTCCCGCCGCCGCGCCCACGCCGGCCGTCTCCGCGATGCCCGGCGTCTTGCCGCTGTCGGCGCTTGCGTCGAAGGTTTGCACTAGCTGCGGTGCGCCGCCTGCGGGCTTATAGAAGATCTGCACCGAACTGCTCACCACGCTCTTGCCGGCGCCGAGACCGATCAGTGTCCGACGGCTGCGGTTTCCCGCGTCGATCGTATCGAAGCTGCCTCGCACCATCAGCACGTTTTGATCGGCGGGCGCGGGTATGTCCGAGCGGATCGCGCGCAGACCCATCGACTGCAACTGATGCACGATTTCGTTTGCGACCTGCTCGCGGACTTCGGTGGCGTCGTCGGACTGCTTCTGTGCTGCCGACGAACCGTCGATATGCGCCTTCAGTTTCTGCAGCATGCCGCCGTCGAGCTTCACCTGGTCCGCATGAGTATCGAAGGTGTAGACGTAGATGTTGTCCGGACGCACGGTCGGCTGCGCGGTCGCCGCGCTCGTATTGGTGACGCTGCCGCCTGCGCAACCGGTCAGCAACGCGCTGACGCTGACAAGTGCGATGCAGGCAACACGGGCAGTGTTCTTTTTGATGAGCT
The DNA here is from genome assembly GCF_904848585.1 of Paraburkholderia kirstenboschensis. Lineage (GTDB taxonomy): Bacteria > Pseudomonadota > Gammaproteobacteria > Burkholderiales > Burkholderiaceae > Paraburkholderia > Paraburkholderia kirstenboschensis. Next base: position 479,758 of record NZ_CAJHCR010000003.1, on the reverse strand, counting down.
TGATTGAATTGAGCATGGTTGTCTCGTTGTCGGCACGCGGTGCCGTAGTGTTCGAACGTATCTTCCGATGACCGGCAACCGGGGGATCGTGATCATCGGCGACAGGTGTCGCACATAAAGCACTCTTGATCTCTTGCGTTCTGTTTCGTACGCACCGGCAGCGAAACGAAGTATGGCGGAGGCGCTTGTCCGACTCCATCGAACAATTATTTCGCGCAATGTCACGCGCCGAGAGGGCGTTTTGCGTGGGAGTGCTGCACCGTGGATAGATAGAAGAACGCCGCGCGAGTGCGAGCGGCGCAACATGCAGGAGGGATCAGTTCAACGCAAGCGTCACGATGCAGCAAAGCACGAACACGAGCAAAGCGGCGGCAACGGCCACATCGACTGGATAACGCATGCTTCACTCGCACGGGCGTTTTGACAGCCTTTATCGTAATCAACAGACGGAAGACGAAAAAGCGGCCAGTGAACGGCAATGTGCGAGAACTAACGCTGCGCGACGAACGTCGGCGGGGCCTGTTGGCGGCAGCGCTTCCAGGGGAATAGTGTTACTGCGGCTTCGCCTGCGGCGCATTATCGAATGGCGTGCGCGGCGGTTTGTTAGCCGCGGCGAGGTCTTCCGACAGGCTCGTGCGCAACGTGGCGATCGCCTGGTCGGGATTGGCGGGCTTCAACTGTTCGCGGGCGAGTGAGTCGTACACGTAGTGACGCAGCATCGGGTCCTGCGTCCTGTTGAGCACGTCGTGGTACACCGCGACGATGTCGCCCGGGCGTCCGCTCAGTGCGTACAGTCGGCGCAACTGTTCGAGATCGTTGATCACGGCGAAGCCGGGGCCGATGGGACCCATCGGAGCCAGCGGACCAGCCGGAAACATCGGACCCATCGGACCCATCGCGTCATGCGTTCCTCGTGCGCCGTCGATTTGCGGCGCTTCGCGATGGTGAGAGGTAGGCGGCGTCGGCAAGCCGTCTTCCGCAAATGCGGCCGTTGCGGACATGGTCAGCACGGCGGCCACCGCCGCGCCAAAGATCTGTTTTTTCATGAGGTCGCTCCCATCGACACAGCGCCGGCGCGACAGTGCGCCGGCTCATCCTAACGATAGACGAGACCCCGTTGTGCCGGGTTACGGACACGCTTCTCCACGCTTACGAAGTCTTGCGCCGAAGCCTGTCGCGTAGCGAGCTACGGGGTCGCGTCGCGTTCGGGAATGGCGCATGCGCTGGCGCAATAGCGTGGGATGGCGCATGATTGACGCAATGTGCCGTCCGACCCCACAACCGCGCAACGCTCTCGCGGGGCGCGGCGCACCGGAGACCGCGGGTGCCTGCATCGCGTGAATCTTGCGGCGAGGCGCCGGTGGCGATTGTTCAACCGTAAAGGAGGATTTCGCATGGACCGACCTGATACCGCCAATCCGTTTGGCGATTTCACCAAAATGCTGGAGCAGTTCAAGCTGCCCGGTTTCGACGTGCCCGCCATCATGGAAGCACGGCGCAAGGACGTCGAAGCACTGGTTCAGGCGAATCAGACAGCGTTCCAGGGCATGCAGTCGCTCGCGCAGAAACAGGCGGAGATGCTGCGCACGACGCTCACCGAATTGCAGTCGCTCACGGGGCAGCTATCGGCGAGCGGGTCCACGCCTTCCGCGAAGACAGCCGAGCTGATCCAGCAGAGCTTGCACAAGTCGCTCGCGGATATGCAGCAACTCGCGCAGGCGGCGTATCAGACGCAAGCCGAGTCGTATGCGGTGATCGCCAAACGTGTGGAAGAAAACGTGCAGGAATTGCGCTCGCTTTTGCAACAGCAACAGCCGAAGAAGTAAGCGCGCTAAGGTGCTGAATCGCTTCCCGGCGACAGATGTTGCCCGAAGCCAATGCCGCGAATGGTCGTCGAATCTAGTCGAACCGTTCGCGGCTTTTTCATGTGTAAGGCCGCCCGGATGCGGCCCAATGTGCGTCAGCGTACGCTTTTCGTTGCCTGCTTCGACGTGGGCTGTTTCGCAGGACCTTTCGAGCTTTGCGAAGCCGACGATTTATTCCCCGCCTCCGCAATCACGCGATGCACGAAGCGCAATTTGTCCACCACCGGCACGGCCAATGTGAACGGATAACCGTCCGGCATGCCGAGGCTGCGGTTCAGGCTGTTCAATGCGTACGTGAGCGGATACCAGCGCTTCATCAGATTATCGAAGCTTGCGTCTTCAACGGGCGTGCGGTCGGTCAGCGTCGGTTCGCTCGGATCGTCGGGCAGCAGCGCTACGCCGTACGAGGTCGACGTGTCCAGCACGTCGACGATCAACATGTAGTGCGCCCACGTCTCGGCCCAGTCTTCCCACGGATGCATCGTCGCATACGCGCTGATGTACGACGCCTGCCAGTCGGCGGGCGCGCCGTCGCGATAGTACGCGTCGAGCGCTTCGCCATAATCGGCGCGCTCGTCGCCAAAAAGTTTGCGGAACGGTTCGAGCCAACGCGGGCTATTCTCCACCAGTTGACTGAAGTAGTAGTGGCCGGTTTCGTGGCGGAAGTGGCCGAGCAGTGTGCGGTACGGCTCGCCCATCGCGGTGCGCACTTTCTCGCGGTGAGCGTCGTCGGCCTCCGCAATGTTCAGCGTGATGAGCCCGTTGTCATGCCCGGTCATCACACGCGAACCGTCGCCGCCGTCCTCGAGAAATTCGAAGGCGAGACCGTGCTCGGGGTCTTCCTGGCGCGATTTGATGTCGAGGCCGAATTCGCCGAGCGTATACAGCAGCCGGCGTTTCGCCACTTCCAGGCGGTACCAGTAAAGCCGGTTCTCGGGCGCGCCGAGATTGGGAATGGTATGTGTCAACTGGCATGACTGGCACAGCGTGGCGTCCGAATCGGCGGGGATCATCCAGTTGCAGACGTTTTCGACGGAGTAGTTATGGCATTGCCGGTAAAGCGCGCCGTCCGCTTCCGGGTGCAGGCTGCGCCAGCGCTCTTCGCCCGCGTCTTCAAAGGCGCTGATCTCACGCAGTTCCGGCACATAGCCGAGTAGCGCCTCGCAGCGCTCGCACCGGACGTTCTCGAAGAACACGAGGTGCGAGCAGCGATTGCAGTGGAACGTTTTCATGGACGAAACCCGAGCGGTGAGTGACAGTGAGAAGCGTCGGTCGCGCAATGTTCATGCCGCATTTGCCAGACGTCACCGCTTTAACGCACAGTATGGGCATGATCGTGCATGGGCGCCGCCTCTGTTTGGTGCACGGCCCTGCCAACGGCAGTACCGTGGCCGCATGCGGCTTTCAGATGAACGGCATGAAGCTTGCTTTTGGCGGGCTGCCAACCATAGACCAGGAGTCCGGTGTGTCCATACGCGTCGCGTTGAACCACGTCACACATTACCGTTACGACAGGCTGGTTGCGCTGTCGCCCCAGGTCGTGCGTTTGAGGCCCGCACCGCATTGCCGGACTCCGATCCTCTCTTATTCGATGCGGGTCGAGCCGGCTCAACACTTCATCAACTGGCAGCAGGATGCGTTCGCCAACTATCAGGCGCGGCTCGTTTTCCCGGAGAAGACGCGTGAATTTAAGGTGACCGTCGATCTGGTCGCCGAAATGGCCGTCTACAATCCGTTCGATTTCTTTCTTGAGCCGTCGGCCGAAAAATTTCCGTTCGACTATTCACCGGACCTCGCGCTCGAACTCGCGCCGTATCGCGTGAAGCGTCCCATGACGCCGCGCTTCGCCGAGTTCGTGAAAAGTATTGACCTCACGCCGACTGTGACCGCGGACTTTCTCGTCGCGTTGAATCAGCGGCTGCAACGCGAGATTCGCTATCTGATTCGGATGGAGCCGGGCGTCCAGACGCCCGAGGAAACGCTCGCGAGCGGCGCCGGATCGTGCCGCGATTCGGGCTGGCTGCTGGTCGAGACGTTGCGCCAGTTGGGCCTTGCAGCGCGCTTCGTGTCCGGCTATCTGCTGCAGCTTGCGCCCGATATCAAATCTATCGACGGCCCGAGCGGCACTGAAGTCGACTTCACCGACCTGCACGCCTGGTGCGAAGTCTATCTGCCGGGCGCCGGTTGGATCGGCCTCGACCCGACTTCGGGCCTGCTTGCCGGCGAAGGTCACATTCCGGTCGCCTGCACACCGGAACCCGGCAGCGCCGCGCCGATATCGGGCGCGGTGGACGAATCCGAGGTCGAGTTCAGCCACACCATGTCGATCAGCCGCGTGCTAGAAACGCCGCGCGTCACGAAGCCTTATAGCGAAGAGGTCTGGAACGACGTCCTCGCGATGGGCGCGCACGTCGACCGTCGACTCACGGACATGGACGTGCGCCTGACGATGGGCGGCGAGCCGACCTTCGTGTCGGTGCGCGACCGCGACGCCGCCGAATGGAACACGGACGCGCTCGGCCCGACCAAACGCGGCTACGCCGTCGCGCTGATGGACAAGCTGCGCTCACGCTACGGCGCGAACGGCTTCCTGCATATCGGCCAGGGCAAATGGTATCCGGGCGAGCAGTTGCCGCGCTGGGCGATGTCGTTGTACTGGCGCGCCGACGGCGAGCCGTGCTGGCAGAACCCCGAATTGTTCGCCGACGAACGCGAGCCCGGCACCTACACGGCCGCCGACGCGCAACGCTTCCTCACGCACCTGGCCACCAAACTTTCGCTCGATGAAGGCTGCATCCTGCCCGGTTTCGAAGACGTCTGGTACTACCTGTGGCGCGAGCGGCGTCTGCCCGTCAACGTCGATCCGCTCGACGCGCGCCTCGACGACGAACTCGAGCGCGTGCGTTTGCGCCGCGTGTTCGACGCAGGACTCGGCGGCGCGACCGGCTACGTGCTGCCGCTTGCGCGCGAGCGCGATGTGCCGCAGGAGGCGCCGAAGTGGGTCAGCGGCCGCTGGTTCTTTCGCGACGAACGCATGTACCTGATTCCCGGCGACTCGCCGATGGGTTATCGCCTGCCGCTCGATTCGCTGCCGTGGGTGTCGAAGACCGACTATCCGTATCAGCATGCACACGATCCGTTCGCGCCGCCGGTGCCGTTGCGTTCGGCCGCGCAGTTGCGCATGCAGTACGACGGCGAGCAGCACGAAATGACCGGCCCGGACGCACGGCGCGCTGCGGCGTTGTCGTCGTCGGCAGGCGATCTGTTGAGCGGCATGCCCGGCAGTGCGGTGTTGGCGTATGCGCCGCAGCGTGGTGAAACGGAAGCCGCGGTTGCGCCCGCGCGCGGCGAGTCGTCGAAGGAAACGCTTCGCACGGCCATTTGCGTCGAGGCGCGTGATCCGAAGCGCGCGGCCGGTCCCAAAGCGGAAGCCGACGGGCTTGGCGGCGGCCGAACGCTCCTGCACGTGTTCATGCCGCCGCTCACCGAACTCGACGACTATCTCGATCTGCTGGCCGCCGTCGAAGCGACGGCCGCCGAGTTGCGCATGCAGGTCGTGCTCGAAGGCTATCCGCCGCCGCGCGATGCGCGTCTGAAGATGTTGCAGGTCACGCCCGACCCCGGCGTGATCGAGGTGAACATTCATCCGGCAGCGAACTGGGAGCAACTGGTCGATCACACCGAGTATCTATATCAGTCGGCGGCGCAGAGCTATCTGAGCAGCGAGAAGTTCATGACCGACGGACGCCATACCGGCACCGGCGGCGGCAATCACCTCGTGCTTGGCGGCGCGACGCCCGCCGACAGTCCGTTCCTGCGGCGTCCGGATCTGCTCGCCAGTCTGAGCGCGTACTGGCATAACCATCCTTCGCTTTCGTATCTGTTTTCAGGGCTCTTTATCGGGCCGACGAGCCAGGCGCCGCGCATCGACGAAGCACGCAACGATCAGGTCTACGAACTCGAAGTGGCGTTGCGCGAATTGCAGCGGCAGATCGACCTTCTTGGCGGACGCGATAGTGCGAACCTGCCTGCGTGGATGATCGACCGCTCGTTGCGCAACATTCTGATCGACGTGACGGGCAATACGCATCGCGCGGAATTTTGCGTCGACAAGCTGTATTCGCCCGATGGACCGACGGGGCGCCTCGGCCTGCTCGAATTGCGCGGTTTCGAAATGCCGCCGCACTCGCGCATGAGCCTCGTGCAGCAGTTGCTGCTGCGCGCGCTGGTCGCCCGTTTCTGGCATACGCCGTACACGCAGCGGCTCACGCGCTGGGGCACGGAACTGCACGACCGTTTCCTGCTCGGCACCTTCGTGAAGATGGATTTCGACGACGTGCTGGACGAACTGAACCGCGCGGGTTTCGCGTTCGACAGCAGCTGGTTCGCACCGCACTTCGAGTTCCGCTTTCCGCTGGTCGGCGAAACCACGGTGAGCGGAGTATCGCTGACCATTCGCAATGCGCTCGAACCATGGCATGTGATGGGTGAGGAGGGCTCGCCGGGCGGAACCGTGCGTTATGTGGATTCGTCGGTGGAGCGGCTCGAGGTGCGCGCGCTCGGCTTGAACGAAAACCGCCATGTGCTGACGGTCAATGGCGTGCCCGTGCCGTTGCAGCCGACAGGCCGCGTCAGCGAATATGTGGCGGGCGTGCGGTTTCGTGCGTGGTCGCAGCCTTCGGCGTTGCATCCGACCATTGGCGTCGACGCGCCGCTCACGTTCGATCTGGTCGATACATGGAATGGCCGTTCGGTGGGCGGATGCCAGTATCATGTCGCACATCCGGGCGGGCGCAACTACGAGACGTTCCCGGTGAACGCCTACGAAGCCGAAAGCCGGCGGCGCGCACGCTTTTTCGCGTCGGGCCATACACCGGGGCCGCTTGCAGCCGATGCGCCGCAACGTAGCCTCGAGTTTCCGTTCACGCTCGATCTGCGCTACTGGTAAGACAGCTCACCTTCAATAACGACACGACCTTGGCTTTTCAATCGACTTTTCCCTTCGAAACGTCCGCGACCCGTGCGGACGCTTCGTCCCTGTTGCGGCTTTTGCCCGCTCACGAGGGACACTGGGACGAGTTGCGCGACGCCTCCGGCGCACTGCGCGCCCCCTGGCGGCAGTTCTTCGAGCGGCTCGGCGAAGACGGCATCGCGCGGCTGGAAGGTCACCGCGCTTCGGTCGCGCAGCAGATCCGCGACAACGACATCAGCTACAACGTGTACGCGGATAACGGCGAGCCGCGCGCGTGGGCGCTCGATCTGCTGCCGTTCCTGATCAGCGAAGCCGAGTGGGCGCATATCGAGCGCGGCGTCACGCAGCGCGCGCATCTGCTCAATGCAATCGTCGCCGACGTCTATGGGTCGCAAACCTTGCTCCAACGCGGACAGTTGCCTCCCGCGCTGGTGTTCGGTCATCCCGGCTATCTGCGCCCCGTAAAGGGCTATGCGCCGCCTGGCGGGCAGTTTCTGCAAGTGGTCGCGGTCGACCTCGCGCGTGCGCCGAACGGCGAGTGGACGGTGATGGCGCACCGCACGGAAGCGCCTTCCGGCCTCGGCTATGCGCTGGAAAACCGGCTGATCGTTTCGGCGTTATTTGCCGATCTGTTTCGTTCGATGCACGTAAGCCGCCTCGCGCCGACCTATTCGCAACTGATTTCGACGCTGGTTCAGGCGGCGCAGGCGACCATGCGCCACGATTCGCCTCGCGCCGATGCTTCGCCGCATATTGCGTTGCTTACGCCGGGGCCGTTCAGCGAGACTTACTTCGAGCACGTGTTCCTCGCGCGTTATCTGGGCGTGACACTGGTGGAAGGCAAGGACCTCACGGTGCGCGGCGACATGCTTTATCTGAAGACGCTCGCCGGTCTGGAGCGCGTGCATGTCGTGCTGCGGCGACTGGACGATGCGTTCTGCGATCCCGTGGAATTACGAGCCGATTCGACCATCGGCGTGCCGGGCCTGCTGCAGGTCATGCGTGCCGGCAATGTGATCGTTTCGAACGTGCCAGGGTCCGGCTTTGTCGAGTCGCCCGCTTTGCACGGGTTTTTGCCCGGCATAGCCGAAGTGCTGTTCGACGAAGACCTTATTTTGCCGAGCGTGGCCACCTGGTGGTGCGGCGAGCAGGCGGCGCGCGAGCACGCGTTCGCGCGCATGGACGAAGCCTTTATCGTGCCCACGTGGCCGGTTGCGGCCCGCGACGCGCCGCCGGGCGTCGAGCAGGGCAGACAGCGGCTGTCGGCGTGGCGCGAGCGTATCGAGGCGACGCCCGGCAACTATACGATCCAGCAGGCCCAGCGTCTTTCCTGCACGCCGCGTTACGAAGACGGCACGATCGGCGGGCGTCCGTCCGTGTTGCGCGCGTATGCGATCGCCGATGTGAACGGCGGCTGGCACGTCATGCCCGGCGGCTTCACGCGCATGGGCGCCGAGCGGCAGGCAACGGTATCCATGCAGTACGGCGGCAGCAGCGTCGACACGTGGGTGCTGTCGAGCCAGCCCACGTCGACCTTTACGCTACTGCCTTCGCCGATGCAGCCTGCGGACCTCGCGCGAAAACATCGCACCGTGTCGAGCCGCGCTGCGGAGAACCTTTTCTGGGCCGGACGTTACGGCGAACGCGCGGAAAACAACGTGCGTCTGCTGCGCTTCATTCTGGGCTCGCTCGAAGGCAACGATGCCGACACGATGTTCCCGACGCTTGTCGAACTTGCGCTGCACTGCGGGCTCCTGCAGTCGGGGGACATGTCCGTGTCGCACACGCCGCAAGCGTTCGAACGCGCGCTGGTCGCCAATCTGAGCGAGAGCACGGGCGCCGCGAGCATCGGTCAGAACCTGACCTGTCAGGCTCGCTCGAATGGCGAAGTGCGCGGGCGGTTGTCGAACGATCACTGGCGCATCATTCTTGCCGCGCGCAACGACTTCCGCGACGCGTTGCAGACGCTGATGCCGGCTGCCGGTTCGAACGATGCTTCGCCACCGGCAGCGGTGAACGGCCGTGCTACGAATGGCGGCAGCCGTTACGACCGTGTCACGCTGATGAACGCGCTTGAACGGCTGTCGGTGCAATTGTCGGCGATCAGCGGCGCGCAAGGCGATCGCATGACGCGCGACGAGGCGTGGCGGCTCCTGTTCGTCGGCCGGCATATCGAACGCGTGTCGGCCATGAGCACGTTTGTGCGTGTGGCCGCCGACAAAGGCCAGCTTGCAACGCCGGCCGGTTTCGACCTGCTGCTGCAATTGTTCGACAGCACGCTTACGTATCGCTCGCTTTATCCGGGACGTTTCGAAGTGCCGGCTCTGCTCGATCTGCTGGTGATCGAGCCGACCAATCCGCGCGGAATTTATGGTGTGTATGAGCGTTTGCGCAAGAAGCTCGATGAAATCGCGGTGGCTGCGGGCAGCACGCGGCATCGTCCGTTTGCGGAATTGATGCCGCCTGCCGCGTCGTTGCCCACGCTTGCGTCGCTATGCGACGTCGACGGGCAAGGCGCGTATTGCAATCTGGCTGCGGTATGCGATCAGATTGGCGGTTTTGCCGGCGCTGCGGCGCATGAAATCAGTGCGCGCTATTTCAGCCACGCGAGCACGGTCGCATCGCAGGTGTGGTCATGAAAACCCCGCCTGTCGTGCTGTCGGTTTCGCACCGCACCACGTACCACTACTCGACGTATGTGGAGACCGCGCAGCATCTTGCAACTATCCGGCCTATCGTCTGTGAGTGGCAGCGGGTCGTGTCGCACGACGAACGCATCGAGCCGCAGCCCTCGTATCTGAATAGTCGTATCGATGCGTTCGGCAACGACGTCCTCTATTTCGCGCTCGACGCGCCGCATGAGCGGCTGCAACTGGTCAGCGAAACGACCGTGGCGCTCACGCCGCGCTGGACTAATCTCGATCCCCAAGCCACACCGGCGTGGGAAGAAGTGGCCGACGCGCTCGAGTTTCGCGTGGGCGGGCAGTTCCGGGCCGAGGCCGAGTTCTGCTTCGCGTCGCCGAATATCGCGCCGTGGCCGTCGTTGCGCGCTTATGCGCTGCCGAGTTTTCCGCCCGGCATGCCGGTTGCCGCTGGTGCGATCGATCTGATGCACCGCATTCACGAAGACTTCGCGTACAAACCGTCGGCGACGATGTTCGATACGCCTGCCGAGCGTGCGTTCGAACTCAAGAGCGGCGTGTGCCAGGACTTCGCGCAGGTGATGATCGGCTGCTTGCGCTCGCTTGGTTTGCCCGCGCGCTACGTGAGCGGCTATCTGCGTAATGATCCGCCAGCGGGGCAGCCGCGTCTGATCGGCGCGGACGCGTCGCATGCGTGGGTGTCTGTGTATTGTCCGGGCAGCGGCTGGATCGACCTCGACCCAACCAACGACGTGCTCGCCGATACCGACCACGTTACGCTCGCAATCGGCCGCGATTACAGCGACGTGTCTTTGTTGCGCGGCATGATCCTCGGTGGGGGCGCGCATCGCGTGGAAGTGGGCGTGACGGTTCTCGCGCTTTAGCGCTGAGCGTTTGCTGCGTAAAAATACTTGACGAAGTGCATATGCACACATAAACTGCGAAGCATGAACCGTCCTCTCTCCTACGACGAATGCAACTGCTTTGCGCTGCGCCAGGCGGCGCGGCACATCACGCAGCTGTATGAGCGCCATCTCAGCACGGTGGGGGTCACGGCAGCGCAATTCACGATTCTCGCCAAACTCGCGCGCACGCCCAATTTGCCGATCCTGGATCTCGCAGACGCAATGGTGATGGAGCGCACCACGCTCGTGCGCGCCATGAAACCGTTGCAACGCGACGGTCTGGTGGTCGCAGAATCGGCTGAACACGACGGCAGAACCTATCTGTTCAGCCTGACGGAGAAGGGCGAGAAGACTTTCGACCAGGCAGCTATCGCATGGCGTGCCGCGCAAAACGAGTTCGAAGAGAAGTTCGGACGCGGGCGTGCCAAGGCGTTACGCGCTGAGTTGTTCACTATTACCGGCTAACGCCGGCGCATGAGCTCGCGAATAGTTTCGTTTGCGAGCTTTTTTATATCTACGTGTGTGCGTATGCACTCATGAGGAGTCGCAGCAATGGAAGAGCCCTTCGACGACGATTGTTTTGCCATCCGCCAGGCGGCGCGTTATGTCTCGCAGATCTACGACCGCCATCTGGCGGGTGTCGGTTTGACGATCACACAATTCTCCCTGCTTGGCCGCCTCAAACGCACTGGCCCAATGACAATGAAGCAACTGGCTGACGCCATGCGCATGCAGCGCACCACGCTCGTCCGCACGATCCAGCCGCTGCGCCGCAGCGGGCTCCTGTTGAGCGAGGCGCACGGCGCGGATGCACGAGCGCTGTCAGTCACGCTTACAACAGAAGGCGAAGCGCGGCTCGAGGCGGGGCGCAAGCACTGGCATGCCGCGCAGGCCGAATTCGAGCACAGCTTTGGCGGGCAACGTGCGCAAGCGTTGCGCGGCGAGTTGTTCGCAATCACCGGGCACTTGTGAATTGAGCGCGAGGCAATGACAGACTGGTAGCAAATTACGCAATGAACGGGCGCCATCAATCGGCGCTATTTTTTCAACTTCACCAGTGCATACGCACACATACAAACATCATGTCCACTACACCTTCGACTGTTGCGCCAGCGGGCGCCGCGCAGGCCGGCAAACCGGCCAGGCGCGTTCCGTGGATGCTGCTCGCGATCATCACGGTGCTTGCCGTGCTGGCGCTCGCCGCGTCGTACTGGTTCTTCGCGGGACGCTTCGTCGAAACGACGGACGATGCCTACGTGGGTGGCGATGTCACGGTCATGGCGCCGAAGGTGAATGGCTTCGTGGCTGACGTGCTGGTGAAGGACAACCAGTTCGTGCACGCGGGCCAAGTACTCGTCAGGTTGGACTCGCGGGACTACGACGCACGCCTCGCGCAAGCCGCAGCCGAGGTGCGCAGCGCGCAAGCCGCAGTGACCGAATTGCAGGCTAAGAAATCGTTGCAGCTTGCAACGATCAACGAACAGGCCGCAGAAGTTCGCGCCACCGGCGCCGAACTGACACGCAGCGCAGCGGATCAGGCACGCTATCGCGAGCTCGTGAAAGACGACGCAGTATCGAATCAGGTCGTGGAGCGTGCCAATGCCGATCTCACGAAGGCGCATGCCGCGGTGGATCGCAGCGGCGCGTCATTGATCGCGGCGCAGCGGCAAATAGCCGTGCTCGACGCGCAGATCGGCGACGCACTGGCCCGCATTGCCACCGCGGAGGCGGCGCAGCGCGTGGCGGCGCTGAACGTCGAATACACCACCATTCGTTCCCCGATCGACGGCTACGTGGGCAACCGCACCGCGCGGGTCGGACTGCTTGCGAACACCGGCGTTTCGCTGCTGACGGTGGTGCCAGCGAGCGGTTTGTGGATCGACGCGAACTTCAAGGAAGACCAGTTGAAGAAGATGCGCGTCGGCGACACCGTCGACGTGGATCTGGATGCTTCGAGCGCACGCATTCACGGCGTGGTGGAGAGCCTCGCTCCGGCAACCGGCGCAACATTCAGTGTCCTGCCCGCCGAAAACGCGACCGGCAACTTTACGAAGATCGTGCAGCGCGTGCCGGTGCGCGTGCGCCTGAATGTGCCTGAGGACATGCAAGGCGTGCTGCGCCCCGGTCTCTCGGCGACAGTAAAGGTTCACCTCGATCACGTCGGCCAAGTCGGCGCTCAAACCGCGCCGGCTCGCGGATAAACCATCATGACCGACATTTTCGCCAATCCCGCCGATCAGCCGACGCGCACGAAGGTCTTCGCATTCTCGCTGATGTGCCTCGGCTTTTTCATGGCGACGCTCGATATCCAGATCGTCGCGTCGTCGCTCAAAGATATCGGCGGCGGCTTGTCCGCTAGTCAGGACGAGTTGTCGTGGGTGCAGACCTCGTATCTGATCGCTGAGATCCTCGTGATTCCGATGTCCGGCTGGCTTACTCGCGTGTTTTCCACGCGCTGGCTGTTCGCGTTCTCGGCACTTGGCTTTACCGTCACGAGCATGTTGTGCGGACTCGCATGGGACATCAATTCGATGATCCTGTTTCGCGGCCTGCAAGGCGCGCTCGGCGCCGCGATGATTCCGACCGTGTTTACCACGGCGTTCGTGTTGTTTCCGGGCAAGCAACGCCTGATCGCGTCGACCACGATCGGTGCGCTCGCGTCGCTCGCGCCGACCGTGGGGCCTGTAATCGGCGGCTGGATTACGTCGCAATGGTCTTGGCACTGGCTGTTCTATCTGAACCTGGCGCCTGGTCTTGCCGTCGCGTTGACGGTGCCGAAGTACGTGCATGTGGACAAAGCTGATTTGTCGCTGTTGAAAAAAGGCGACTACCTGGGCATTGCGCTCATGTCGGGCTTTCTCGGCTGCCTTGAATATGTGCTCGAAGAAGGGCCGCGCAAGAACTGGTTCGGCGACGACGTGATCGTGCTGTGCACCTGGATATCGGCTATTTGCGGATTTCTTTTCCTGGTGCATGCGTTTACCGCGAAGGAACCGATTGTCGACTTGCGCGCGCTGGCGGTTCGCAATTTCGGCATCGGCAGTTTGCTGTCGTTTATCACAGGCATTGGGATCTTCTGCACGGTTTTCCTGACGCCGGTATTCCTGTCTCGCGTGCGCGGTTTCGACTCGTTGCAGATCGGCCTTGCGTTGTTGTCGGTAGGCTGTTTCCAGTTACTGGCGCTCGTCGCGTATTCGACGCTTGCACGCTTTGTCGATATGCGCCTCTTGATGGTGTTTGGCCTCGCGTTGTTCGGCGTTGGCTGTTATCTGTATGTGCCCCTCACTCATGAATGGGGCTGGCAGGAGTTGCTGATTCCGCAGGCGCTGCGGGGCATCGGTCAACAGTTCTGCATTCCCCCAATCGTCACGATGGCGCTCGGTTCACTACCACCGTCTCGACTTCGGTCCGCGAGCGGCCTCTTCAATCTGATGCGTAATCTGGGCGGCGCAATCGGCATTGCAGTGAGCAGCACGATGCTGAACGACCGGCTCAATCTGCACTACGAGCGGCTCGATGAACATTTGACGGCGGGCCGTCCGGTAGTCGAATCGATCTTGCAGCAGCAAGCCGCGCATTTCGCGGCACTCGGTGGAAACGCGCTCAATGCAGCCAATGCGGGACTTGGCGCATTGCATACGGTTCTGACGCGTGAAGCCCTGGTGCTCACTTTCTCCGACACTTTTCTCGCCGTGTCGCTGTGTTTCGTGGTGGGCTTGCTGAGCGTGCTTTTCTCGCGCCCATTCGGAAATACCGCGCCGCCGCCCGATGCTCATTGAGGACCTGATGATGAAAACGACCGCTCTCAAAGTACTGACCAGCGCTCTAGCGCTGGCGCTTGCTGCGTGCGCCGTGCAGCCGGCGACACACGCGGATCTGCCGCAGACGGTGAGCACACTCGCGCCACAAGCATGGAGCGTGGACGCGCCGCAAGACAGCGTGAGCGCCAATGTGTGGTGGGATCAGTTTGGCGACCCTGTCATGCATCGGCTGGTCGAGTCGGTACTGACCGGCAATCTCGACGTGCAGGCGGCAGTAGAGCGCGTCAGGCAGGCGCAGGACCTGGTTACGCAGAATCGCGCTGCCTTGCTCCCTGAGCTGAATGCCGGCGCCAACGCATCGTATTCGCGGCAAAACACACCGCCGCCGCTCGGATACGTGCGTCAAGCGGGTGCCGGCCTCACGGCCAGCTGGGCGCCGGATGTATTCGGCGGCGAACGTCTGGCCGTTCTGGCGGCGCAAGCACAAGTGTCGGGCCGGCAATCCGCGTTGAACGAGGTGCGGCTTGCGCTCGCCGCCAATGCTGCAGCGGCCTATATCGATTTGCGCTGGGCACAGGAGCAGTTGCAGATCCTCAGCGAGAACGAACAGATACGCGCTCGCGCGCTGAAACTCACGCAGCAGCGTCTGCATTACGGCCTGTCGTCACAACTCGATGTCGCGCGCGCGCAGAATCAGTTGCAGGACTTGCAGTCGCAGATTCCGCGCATGCAGACCGCCGTGCAGCATCAACTCAGTTTGATCGCGGTGTATTCGGGGCGCACGCCGGAGAGCGTCGATAGCCTGCTGCTCGCGGATGCGCGCGACATTCCCGTGCCGGCACAGCGTGTGCCGCAAGTGCTGCCTTCGGAAGCACTATTGCAGCGGCCCGACGTGCGCACAGCGTATGCCACCGTCGAGCGGCGCGCGGCGGAAGTGGGCGTCTCGAAGGCGGAGCGTTATCCCAAGTTCAAGTTGAGTCTCGCCGATGGTTTGCTGGCCTCTTCGTATCTCGGGCTGCCGACGCTGACCGACAACCTGTTTAGCGCCGCGTTGAGCGCGACGAGCCCGATCTTCAACGCCGGCCGAATCACCGCGGATATCGATGCGAGCGAGAGCCGCATGCGTGAATCGCAACTCGGCTTGCAGCAGACGATGCTGCAGGCGCTAAAGGAGATCGAAGACTCTCGCAGCGAGCTGGTGAACGGCGCCGTACAAGTGGAGCGGCTTGGCGGCGCGCTGGATGCGTCGAATCATGCGTTGCGTTTGTCGAGTGAACTGTACAAAGGTGGTGCGTCCAGTTTCCTCGATGTGCTCGCAGCGCAGGAGGCGTACTTGCGCGACGCTGAATCGCTGAACCAGGCAAGGCGCGAGCATGCGCTTGCTGCCGTTGCCTTGTATCGTTCGCTGGGCGGCGGCTGGGATGTTCCTGAAGCGGTGACAGCGGTCTCGGCGAACAATTGATCTGCTATGTGACCGATGCGCTGCGGGTGGCGGATCGTGCGGGCATGCAGAATGCGTGGCGAAAGTGCAGGCGGGGGGCGGTTGGTTGACGCCTTACTGGCGATACAATCCGATGACACGACGAAGCCGACGAGGTCATGATGGCACGGCCATTCTTCACGATCGGGCACTCCACGCGCACGCTGTCCGAACTGATTGAGTTGCTCAATAATTCGGAGGTCGAAACATTAGTCGACGTGCGCAGCATTCCGCGTTCTCGTACCAACCCGCAGTTCAACCGCGATACGCTGCCGGACTCGCTGGCACTGGCACATATCGACTACGTTCATCTGGCGGAACTCGGCGGGCGCCGTGGCCGTCGCAAAGATGAGGGTCCATCCGTGAACGGGTACTGGACGCATCCCGCGTTTCGTAACTACGCTGATTACGCCATGACGGACCCTTTTCAAAAGGGTCTGGCAGAACTTCGTGAACTGGGACATCGCAGGCGTTGCGCGATCATGTGCTCGGAAGCAGTGTGGTGGCGTTGTCACAGGCGCATCATTACGGATTACCTGTTGATGCACGGCGAAACGGTAATGCACATCATGGATGCGCACCACGTGAACCCGGCGACCATCACGCCGGGCGCAAACGCGCAGCCCGATGGTTTGCTCGTCTATCCGGCGCAGTCCGCTTCACATTGAAGCGGACCGGCCTCAATTAGCCCGCTTTGCCTATGGGCGCAAATCGCCGTTTGCCGCGCGCCGGCGTCAGACGGCGGAACCGCTCTTTCTTGTGCTCTTCTTCGAAGTGACTGAGCGACGGCTTGACGAGATCGCTGCGCGAGACGATGCCGACGAGACGCATCGACATTGCATCGGCCACAACGGGCAATCGTTCGAGGCCGTGCACCGCCAGTCTCGTCGCTACCAGACGGCAGGTCTCGGAGGGCAAGGCGAACGCCAGTGAGCGCTGAGCGAAGACGTCTGCGACGCTCATGGCGGGCCGCAGGTTCGGGTCCTCGTCGCGAAACTGTTCGAGCAACGCGCGATCGGCCACGCCGATTACCACGGCGCCACGCACCACCGGGTACGCGCGACGGGTCTGCTTTGCGCCGAAAAATCTGTCGAGCGCCGTGCCGACCGTCATGTCGGCTTCGATCGACTCGACGGAGGCTGTCATCACCTCATCCACATGATGGCGCTCAAGAGGATCCACGCCGTATTCGCGGTAGATGTGATAGCCGCGTCGCGCGATTTTTTCGGTCATGATCGAGCGGCGCATGGTGACCGTGGCAAAGCCGTGAGCGACCAGCGTAGCAGTGAGCAAGGGCAACAGCGCATTGCTGTCGTGCGTGAGGCCGAACGCAAAGACGATGGCGGTCAACGGCGCACCGAGTGTCGCGCCGAGCGTTGCGGCCATGCAGACGAGCGGCCACAGTGCGGGTTGATTGCCCGGCAGCCAGTGTGAGAGGACGGTGCCGAGTCCCGCGCCGAGCATCAGCAGCGGGGCGAGCACGCCACCCGATGTACCCGACCCGAGCGCGACGACCCACATGATGGCTTTCACCGCGAGCAGCACAATGGCGATCTGCAATGCAATGTGTTGATGCAGCAGGTCGCCGATCACGTCGTAGCCTACGCCGAGCGCTCGCGGCTCCAGCCATCCGCCGATACCCACTACAACGCCACCGAGCGCGGGCCACCACATCCAGTGAATGGGCAGCTTGCCGAACAGATCTTCGGTTTTGTAAAGCGCGGCGGAAAGCCCCGACGCGAGCGCGCCGGACAAAAGCCCTGCAATCAGGCAAGAAAACAGCGACCATCCATCTGGCGCGGCTGTTTCGAGCGGAAACAGCGGACCCGTGCCGAAGAACGCCGCGCGAGCAAAACCGGCTACCGCGCAGGCTACGGCCACGGGCAGAAAACTGCGCGGCCGCCATTCGAAGAGCAGCAATTCCACGGCCAGCAGCACCGCCGCCACGGGCGTGCCGAACACGGCGGTCATGCCGGCGGCGGCGCCCGCCACGAGCAGCGTCTTCCGTTCCGCGGACGTGACCTTGAAGCATTGCGCGATCAGCGATCCGAGCGCGCCGCCCGTCATGATGATGGGCCCCTCGGCGCCGAACGGGCCGCCGCTGCCGATCACGATGCCCGACGACAGCGGCTTGAGCACAGCCACCTTGGGCGACATCCGGCTTTTGCCGAACAGGATCGCCTCGATCGCCTCGGGAATGCCATGCCCGCGAATCTTTTCCGAGCCAAACCGCGCCATCAAGCCGACTATCAATCCGCCGATTATCGGCACGCCAATGACCCAGATGCCGAGGTTGTTATGGGCGGGCGAATGTTCGACGAACGACAATGTGCCGAAGAAAAACAGGTTCGTGAACAGATGAATCAGGTTCAGCAACACGACGGCTGCGAGCGTGCTGACCGCGCCGATGCACGCGGCGAGCGCGAAAATGCCCGGTAGTCGCGCGTTCGCGGAGAAGTCCCGCTTGTGGGAGTCAATGTTCATGATTAGTCGAGGTCGATCTGCGGAACCTGGAAGGCGCCCTTGAGCGATTTCAGTTCGGCGCGATGAAGCTCGGCAAGTCTTGCAAGCACCCGTTCGCCGGCTTTTTCAATGTGTACTTCGACCTGGCGACGGTCGGTCTCGCTTGTCTGACGGCGCACCAGACTGAGTGCTTCGCAGCGCGATACCAGCGCGACGACGCCATGGTGCTGAGCCTGAAGCCGCTCCGCCAGCTCGCCGACAGTCGCCCAGTCGCGCTCCGGATATCCCTTGATATGCAGCAGCAACAGATACTGCAGCGGCGTGATGCCTTCGCTCTGCGCGGCTTGTTCCGAGAACCGCTCGAAGCGCCGCATCTGATAGCGAAACTCCGACAGTTGCTCAAAGTCGGCTTTACGCAGTCCTGAAGCCCGTTCTTTCATTGCTCATCCGCCATGTAAATAAGCAAAAATTATATCACAAGATGATGTAATGTGCGGGCGCAACGCTTGGGCAGACATTGCCCGTTGCGGTTCGCCGCCCGATCACGCGCAATCACGCGGAATGCGATGCCGCGATCATGCGGCCTGCTGCGCCTTGACCACGGTCTGCCGATAGAGCCCGGAAATCAGATCCACTTGCGTGATCATGCCGACCACGTGTCCAGCCGTATCCAGCACAGGAATATGGTGGTGACCGTAGTTCGCGAACATCGGCACGAGGTCGGTAATCGGCGCACTGGTCTTGACGGTGCAGACGTCGGTGGTCATTACGCTGCCCACGGTTGGCGCACGCAGTGCATCGCCGCGCAGCCAGCCGTCTATATAAGCAATGAACGGCACGAACTGGCCAAAGATTCTTTTATCCACGAGATCTGCACGCGTGACGATGCCGATCAGACCGTGGCTTGCGTCGATTACCGGAAGCGCTTTCACCTTGTTGCGTTTCAACAGCGCCCATGCGGCGACCGCGCGCGTGGTGGCCGACACCGACACCACATGACGCGACATGATGTTCTCGCAGGTCAATTCGTTGAAACTGCGTGAGAAGGCCTGAAGCTGGGTTTCACGCAGCAGCGATTCGAGGTCGTCCGGGTCGATGTCGAGCATTTCGCTGCGGCGCTTCAGCACGGCTTCGAGATCGGCGCGCGTGAAGCCGGCGCGCGAGGCGGAGTCCGCGGCACTGCCCGCCGCGCCGCGCGCCGCGCGTGCCGAATGCGGATAACGGTGGCCGGTGGCGGCGTGATAGGCGATCGCGGCCACGAGCAGCGCGGCCGACTGTATCGCGATCGGCTCGAGCACGAAACGATAGCCGAGCGCATGAATGGCCGGGCCGCCGAGCACGGCGGTCAACGCGACTGCGCCCGACGGCGGGTGCACGCAGCGAAGCGCGAACATGCCGCAAATAGCAAGCGCGACGGCCAGCGCGGCCGCCAGGGTGGGATCGGCAATCACGTTCGCGCAGGTCACGCCGATCGTCGCGGAAACGAGATTTCCTCCGATGATCGACCATGGCTGCGCAAGCGGACTTGCAGGCACGGCGAACAGCAATACGGCGGAAGCGCCCATCGGCGCAACCAGCAGCGGAACGTTCGCGCCGGGTCCCAACAGCAGGTACATGGAGCCGCCGGTGAACGCGATACCCAGCAGCGCGCCCAGACATGAGCGCGCGCGCTCCTGCCATTTGACGGTGACCGGAACGGGAATGAAGCTGGAAAACCAGCGCAGGACGATGGAGCGGGACAAGATGCGAACGGGAGTTAGTCGATTGTGCTGGGCTGCAAAAGATACCCGGGAAACCGCGGGCACCGCGAATACCGTGTGGTCATTATTATATTTCAATATGATATAAAACGCCGGCCACACGGGTGAAGGACGCCGGTGCGTGGGCGTCCGCGCAAACAGGCTATGGCTACAGGAGGCGTCAGTCGCATTTCCCGGAGTCTGCGAAAACAGTTGCAAGGGGGAACGACATGTTGGTCTTTAACCGCATTCTTCTCTGTTACGACGGAACCCGGGAAGGGCAACATGCCTCCGCGACATGGTCGGTGGCTCGGTCAAAAGTGTGCTCCGTGACCACCGTTCACGCGTTCGACCTCGTTGACCCGATCAATAGCAGGGTTGCGCGCATACATGTACTTGCGATTGAACGGATAGTCGCTGCGAGCCCATGGCATGCGGCCGGTGGAACCATCATCGGTCTTTACGGACTCCGCGGGGCGCGAGGCGAGAATCTGGAACAGCGACGTCCAGCCGTGCTCGAAGCCCATTGCCGATCCGGCCAGATACAGCCGGTACGCACGAATGATTTTCTCCGAGTCCTTGCCGAGCACTTCGCGTGCTTCATCGAGATGCGCTTCGAGCGCATCCTCCCAAAGCCATAGCGTTCGTGCGTAATGCGGGCGCAGGCATTCCGCGTCCACCGGTTCGAGATCGCCGCGCGTCATTGCATCCATCACTACGCTCACGTGTACCAGTTGGCCGCCCGGAAAAATGTATCTGTCGATGAAGTCGCCCATCCCGCCGCCGACTTCCGCGTTGTCGGTGCCGCCTGCGGTAATGCTGTGATTCATCATGAGACCGCCGGGTCTGAGCAGCCGCCGCATCTTCGCAAAGTACGCCGGCAGGTTCGGACGGCCGACGTGTTCGCACATGCCGACCGACGCGATCTTGTCAAACGGCGCGGATTCATCGACGTCCCGGTAGTCCTGCAGGAGCATTCTCACGCGGCTCTCAAGTCCTTTTTGCTCGATCATGCGGTTGACGTACGCGTGCTGGTTCCTGGAAAGTGTGACGCCGGTCGCAGCAACCCCGTAGTGTTCGGCGGCCCACAGCAACAGCGCGCCCCAACCCGCGCCGACATCGAGAAAGCGCTCGCCGGAGCGCAGCATTAGTTTCCTGCAGATGTGGTCGAGTTTGGCCTGCTGGGCGTCGGCAAGCGACATGTCCGGTGATGAAAAGTAGGCGCATGAGTACACGCGCAGCGGGTCGAGCCACAGCGCGTAAAAATCGTCGGATACGTCGTAGTGATGCTGTATTTGAGCGGCGTCTTTCGCGCGGCTATGATGCGTGCGCTCCCAGATCGCGCGGCGCGCGCGGTTCACGTGCTCCAGCAGCCACCCATGCGTTTCTTGTGTGGGATCGCTGCGCAGCAAAGCCGGCGCCGCAGCCATGAGGTCGTGCATGCTGCCGTCTATTTCCAGACGGCCTTCCACATAGTCTTCCGCCAGTCGCCCGATCGCGCCCTGCGTCAGATGCAGCAGCACCCTCGTGTCGCGTATTTCGAACGACAGACGCGGCTCGCGCGCGCCGATGCGCTGACCGTCGGGCAGGGCCACGGAGCAGGGTATCGGCATGCCGGCGATCTGCTGTTCCGCAGGCGAACGCAAGAGGCTCCAGAGCGTCATGGCGTTGACTCCTTGCAACAACCTGGATGCCTTTTACCGAGCATCATTCGTGCCGCGAGAAAGAATTCTGTCGCGGGACCCGACGCCGTCCTGACAGTGACCCGGCTAATTTACAGTTAGCTATCCGGACCTTTTTCGGAATCAGCACATCGGCGTGCGTTGAGGGTTTTCCATGAGAATCGAATGCCCGGCAAGCGACGTTGCCGCCGCAACCACCGCGCAAGTTCGGCCTGCTTCCCCCAATTGCAAAGCTTTCATCACAGTGACAGGATGCTTGCATAGCGGGCGCCAACGGGGGCGCCAAAGCAGATTTCACCATATGTCGATACGATCATGCAGCGCAGGAGCTTTGTACTCGCGGCATTGAGCACAGCCGGCATGCTCGGCCGGTCGCATGCCATGTCGACTGCCGATTTCGACATTGTGCATCCGCGAATCCGCACTGGAGGCGAGGTTCATGCGGCATTTGCCCTCGCGGTGCTGGACCTCGCGATGAGATCGGCCAGAGTCACGTATACGATTCGTCAGGCCGATCTGGCCATGGAGCGCGGCCGCGCGCTGGCTGAACTGGTCGACGGCGGCTCCATCAATCTTCTTTGGACGAGCATGGATAGCCGCGCGGAAAGCGGGCTGAACGTGGTCCATATTCCGGTGAACCGCGGCTTGATCGGCTACCGCGTGTTTATCATAAGGAAAGACCGGCAGGCCGACTTCGACAAGGTCGACAACGTGGCAGATCTGCGCCGGTTGACGGCGGGCCAGGGGCTCGGCTGGGTCGACACGGATATCCTGCTCGACGCCGGCCTGAAAGTGGAAACGTCCAGCACCGACACGTTATTCGCAATGACGCGCGCGGGACGAATAGATTATTACCCGCGAGGCGTGATCGAGGCATTCCCTGAACTCGAAGCGCGCAAGCAGGCGGAGCCCGAACTGACGGTCGAAAAACGTTTGCTGCTCAAGTACCGGTCGGACTTTCTTTTTTATGTGGCTCGCCGCGATCCTAAGCTGGCCATAGCGATAGAGCGCGGCTTCATAGCGGCTTACAAAAACGGTTCGTATATGCGGCTCTTCGATTCGCACCCGTACATTCAGGGCGCGCTGGCGCAAGCCAACTTGGTCGAGAGGAAAGTGATAGAACTGGACAACCGCTATCTGTCCGCTGCTGACCGAAAGATTCCGGAAGAGTATTGGGCGCAGTGGCCAGTCTCCGCACGCGCGCGCTCCGTAGCGGGGAGAGCAGGGAACGCCGCGTCGCTGACGAGAACCGGCGAGCGGGGTCAGGATTTCCTTACCCTCGAATCAGGATACCCCTGGCGGATCATCCGCGCTGCCTGACTGTCCCACGGTGACTATCGTTCTATCATTGATGAATCAAAATGGCCTAACCGGGTAACAGAGATGATCCCCTATCCGTCGCAGCGTGAAAACGAGGTGGAGCATATCAACTCAATCTGCTTCCGTCTTTTCGATATCTGGTGCGAACGACGCAGCATCACGCCGTTGGGTTATCTGATGCATTGCTGGCCGCTGGTCGATAGCGGACCGAAGGCGATCCGGCGAGTCGGAGAAACGCTGCGTGAACTACGGCAATCGCATCCAATGGAACTGGATGGCGAGGCGACGGAAATGCTTCGCGAGCTGACCGAATGCGTCGACGATCTGCTGCTTCGTGCGGTTCATGAGCCGCCAGGCGTAATCGGAATCCGGCTGTCATCCTGAGCCGAATGCGGGAGATTGGCGCGCACCGGAATAAGCAATAGAGTAGGCAATAGGGCAAAGAACAGGGCAAAGAACGGGGCAACGCGCGCATGGCGTCATAACGCAGCAACAACCGCGTCTTCCACGCGGGCGCCAGAAAACTGCAGTCGCGGCGCCAGCACGAAACAAGTACCGACATCACCATGCTTGCGGGGCAATATGGCTGTCAACCTCATAGGGGAGTGGTGGTATCCGCTCAGGCGGTTGCGGCACAGTATCGTGCTCCGGCTTCTTGCGATCGCGATACTGTTTAGTTGCGTGCTCACCTTATTGTTGACCGCACTGCAGATTCATCGCGATTACAACGAAGGCATCGCGCACATACAAAACCGCCTCTCGGACATCGACAAAAGTTACCGCGACAGTCTCGGCGAGGCGCTGTGGCGGCTCGACGAGGCGCAACTGCGGCTCGAACTGGGCGGCATTGTGCGTCTGGCGGATATCAGTGTGGCTGAGGTGCGCCAGTCGGGCAGCGGTGCGACCCCCACGCTCGTGAGCGCGGGCAGACCCGTCAACGGGCCGGCGCTGGCGCGTGAATACCCGCTCATGCATCGCGTGCTCGGCACCGACCAGCGCATCGGCACGCTGTACGTGCAGGCGACGTTGAGCGATCTGTACGGCGATCTGAAGCACACGGCGCTGCTGATTCTCGTCACTCAAGCCGCCAACATTTTCCTCGTATCGCTCTTCATCGTTTTTATTCTGACGCGGCTCGTAACGCGCCATCTGGCGGTGCTTGCTCGTACTGTAGACGGCTACGACTTTCGTGAGCCCGCCAAACCTTTGAAGCTAAACCGGCGCGCGCCCCACGAGCCGGACGAACTCGAACGCGTGGTGACGGCCTTCAATTCGATGGGCGCACGGCTGCATCGCGCGTATCTCGACGAGCGCGAGGCCGCTGCCGAACGCGAGGCGCGCCGCGCAGCCGAAGCGGCAAATCGCGCGAAGGGCGAGTTCCTTGCCAATATGAGTCACGAGTTGCGCACGCCGCTGAACGCCATTCTCGGCTATGCGCAGATCTTGCGGCGCGACACGAGCCTGAGCGAGAGACACCGCGAAGGCGTCGGCGTCATTCAACGCAGTGGCGAACACCTGCTCTCGTTGATTGGAGATGCGCTCGATTTCGCACGGATCGAGGCGGGCCGACTGCGCGTCGAGATGGGCGACGTGCCGCTTGCCGGCACGCTCGATGCCATCCGCGAAATCATCGAAGTGAAGAACGCACAGAAGCATGTCGAGTTTGTCTGGCATGTGGCGCCCGACGTGCCCGATGCCGTTCGCGCGGACGAACGGCGCTTGCGTCAGGTGCTGCTGAACCTGCTCGTGAACGCATTCAACTTTACGGATCAAGGCAGTGTGAGCCTGCTGGTCGAAATGAGTGCGGAGAACACAGTGTGTTTTGAAGTGCGCGATACAGGCATCGGCATGGACGCCGACAAACTCCAGACCATTTTCGAGCCGTTCGAACAGATCGCGCATTCGGAACGCGGCGCGGGCGGGACAGGGCTCGGGCTGACCATCAGTCAGCAGTTTCTTCGCGCAATGGGCAGCGAGATTCACGTGAAGAGCCAGCCTGGCCGCGGCAGTGTATTCTGGTTCGAACTGGCGGCGGCATCGGGTGCGCTCCCCGCCGGGCCGGTCATTGCCGATACGCGCATGGCGACGGGTTACAAGGGAGCGCGCCGCAAGGTGCTGGTGACCGACGACGTCGCGATGAACCGCGCGGTGCTGGTCGAATTTCTCGGCCGGCTCGGGTTCGAGATTGTTGAAGCGACAGGCGGCCGCCAGGGACTCGCGAAAACGTTGAGCGAGCGACCGGCGCTGATCGTGACCGACATCGTAATGGCTGATATGGATGGACTCGAAGCGACGCGCAGATTGAGGCAGATTCAGGGCTTTTCGCACGTGCCGGTGATTGCGACTTCCGCGAGTCCTTCAGGCGCCGACGAACAGCGCAGCCTCGAAGCCGGCGCGAATGCGTTCCTCTCCAAGCCGATCGACTTCGGCAAACTGCTCGCGCATGTCGCGCGCCTGCTAGATCTCGAATGGATCTACGCGCCTGCGGGTGCTACTGCCGGCGCTACTGCCGGCGTGCCGGATGCACCCGCTGGGCCGCTTGTCGCGGTGCCCGAGGAGGAACTGGAAGAATTGCATCTGCTCGCGCGCCGCGGCGATATGCAGGAGATACGGCTGTGGGCCGAACGCGTTGCGACGCATGATCCCCATTACCGCGCATTCGCCGCGCGGATTCTGAGTCTCGCGAAAGGCTATCAATCGAAAGCATTACTGCAGCTCGTCGAGGAGCAACTCGAACGCAGGGCGGTCAGATGAACGGCGCGACGCTTCCCGCCGACGACTCGCCCACGGTCCTGATCGCGGACGACAACCCGGCCAATCTGGCGATAGTCGTCGAGAGTCTGGTGGCGCGCGGCTTCAAGGTGCTCGTCGCGCTAGATGGCCCGGAGGCGATCCAACGCGCGCAATTCTCGCAGCCCGACCTGATTCTTCTCGATGTGAGGATGCCGGGCATCGACGGCTTCGAGACCTGCCGGCGCCTCAAGTCCGACGAGCGCACGCGCAATATCGCCGTGATCTTCATGACGTCGCTGACCGGCAGCGAAGACATGGTGGAAGGTTTCTCGGCGGGCGGTGTCGATTACCTGACGAAACCCGTCCACGTCGACGAAATGATGGCACGCATCAGCACGCATCTTGCGCTCAGAGGCATGCATCAGAAACTGATTGCGCAGAACCGGCAATTGCAGGACGAAGTGCTCGTGCGTCAGCGAGCCGAGGCCGCGTTGTCGCGTGTGCGCGACGGGCTCGAAGCAAGCGTCGCGCAGCGCACGGACGAACTCGGACGCGCGAATGCGACGCTGCAGTCGCAGATCGAGGAACGCAGGCGTGCCGAGGCGCGGCTCGTCGCGAGCGAGTTCCGTTTCCGCACGATCGTCGAGACGAGTCCCGTGCCGCTTTGCATCACGTCCATGCCGGAAGGGCACGTCCTGTACACGAACAAGCCGTTGCGCGAACTCTTCGGCATCGACTACGTGACCACGCATATCGCCAACATCGCAGAGTTGTACGCGGATATCGCGGATCGCGACCGGCTCGTCGAACAACTGCGCCATGAAGGAAGTTTTCGCAACACCGAGGTCCGGCTGAGGCGTGCGGACGGCTCGACGTTCTGGGCCATCGCGACTGCGCGTGTCGCGACCTACGACGATGCGCCCGCGATTTTCGTCGGCCTCAACGACATTACGGAGCGCAAGCGGATCGAGCAGGAACTGGTGGAGTCGCGCGAGCAGTTGCGCGAATTGTCCGCATATATGGAGGCCATTCGCGAAGAGGAAAGAAAGCGTATCGCGATGGAAATTCACGACGAATTGGGCCAGTTGCTAACAGCGCTAAAGATGGACGTGTCACTGCTTAAAATGCGTCTTTCCGGCGATCTCGAAGTCGCGAAAAGAACCGACGATATGCGTGAACTCGTTGAAAGAACCATCTGGATGGTGCGCAATGTCGCGAGCCATTTGAGGCCAGCAGCGCTCAACTACGGTATCGTGTCGGCGCTCGAATGGCTCGTCGACGATTTCGGGCGGCGCAGCGGGCTCGCGTGCCAGTTTCGTCTGAACGGCAGCGAGCCGGTGCTTTCCGATGCGCATGCAACCGCGATGTTTCGCATCGTGCAGGCTTCGCTCACGAACGTCGCGCGACATGCATGCGCGACGCGGGCGGACGTCACGTTGACCAATACGTCGACGGCACTCGACCTGCATGTCAGCGACGACGGCTGCGGCTTCGACCAGGACGCGGTGCGACGCGACTATTCGTACGGATTGCTCGGCATGAGCGAGCGGGCACGTCTGATAGGCGGCTCGCTGCTGATCGACAGTGCGCCGGGAACGGGCACCGCGGTCTCGATCCATATACCGCTTCAGGACGGGGTTCAGACATGATCAGGCTTCTGATTGCCGACGACCATCCGCTGGTGCGCGGAGGTCTCAAGCAAATAATCGAAACGACGCCCGACATCGTGGTGGCGGGCGAAGCGGCGCAAGGTTCTGAAGTAATCGAGAAACTGCGCACATGTCAGGTTGATTTGCTGCTGCTCGACATGACGATGCCGGGCATCAGCGGTGTCGATCTGATTCGGCGCGTGCGTGCGGAACGTCCGTCGCTGCCGGTGCTCGTGTTGAGCATCCATAACGAGGCACAGGTCGTCTCTCGCGCGCTGCGTGCGGGCGCAACCGGTTATGTCACGAAGGACAGTAATCCCGACGTGCTGCTCGCTGCAATTCGCAAGCTCGCCGAAGGCGGACGCTTCATCGACCCGAAACTGGTCGAGGGAATCGTTTTCGAAACCTACTCGGGCGATGCGCCGCCGCACGAAATTCTTTCCGACCGCGAGTTTCAGGTTCTGCAAATGCTCGCGCTCGGCAAGAGCCTGAATGAAATTGCCGACGCTTTCGCGCTCAGCGCGAAAACGATCAGCACGCACAAGATGCGGCTCATGCAGAAGCTTGGCCTTGCCAATAATGCGGACCTGATTCGCTATGCGATAAGGCACGGACTGGTCGCCGAATAGATCGTGGGATCGTGTCAGGAAAACCTGAACCCTAAAGCAGGCATTCCTGATCTGACATTCCGCCGCCGCCGATGGAGACGTTGCCACCGTCGTTCTACGATGCACTATGCGAATGGGCGGAGGAGTTATGGCGGCGTCAGAGCGATCATTGCGCGAGCTTATCGAGAAGTGGCTGGACGCGAGCGGCGCGGCATCGGCCCGAATCCAGTTGCAGCCCGGCGCGCGCCAGGGGAACAGACGCTGCATATGTGTCGAGGCACAATGTGAGACGGGCATCCTGACGCTCTTTTTCTTCCGTCATGGCGACGGTTTGTGGCACGTATTCCCGCCCGACGAACGGCCCGCCATGAGGGTAACCACCGCCGCCTAGGCGGCAATACGCGCGACGGAGGCAGGATCATGACCCACGACGAATGGGGTTCCGGATCGCCGGAAGTATTGGCGCTGCGCATGTGGATGAGCGTGTGGTACGACCATGCGGTCGTGTCCGGCTTCATCCGCGCGCCCTTCGCGCTGAACGACGCTGACGCCGAGCGGCTCGAAGGCTATTTCAGTCTCGGCCTGACACCGGAGGAAGGCGCTCTCGTGTTCTTTTCCAAATCGCATTAATTCCTGCTTTAAACATTTCTCTCCAGCAGCCGTTTCGTTTAGCATCAGTGCCACATTCATATGAAGAACTCGAGACATGGCACTCATCGCACGCAACGTACTCGGCATTGCCGTACTGCTCTTCATTGCTTTCATCTTTTCGACGAACCGGCGCGCCATTCGCTTACGGACTGTAAGTAGCGCATTGCTCGCGCAAGTTTGCATCGGCGCTTTTATTCTCTTCGTGCCGCTTGGCAAGACGATTCTCGCGGCGGCGGCCGCGGGCGTGAATAACGTGCTCGGCTACGGCAATGCCGGCATCGAGTTTCTGTTCGGCGGACTCGTGCAGGCCAAGATGTTCCAGGTGTTCGGCAACGGTGGCTTCGTCTTCGCTGTGCGCGTGCTGCCGGCCATTATCTTCGTGACCGCGCTGATTTCCGTGCTGTACTACTTGGGCGTGATGCGCTGGATCGTGATCGTGCTTGGCACGGTGTTTCAGAAGTTGCTCGGCGTGTCGAAGCTCGAATCGTTTTCCGCCGTCACAACGATCTTTCTCGGTCAAAGCGAAATGCCCGCGGTCGTCAAACCGTTTACGCGCGACATGACGGGCGCCGAACTGTTCGCGGTGATGTCGAGCGGCATGGCCGCGGTTGCCGGCTCGGTGCTTGCGGGTTATGCAGGTCTTGGCGTGCGGATCGAATATCTGCTTGCGGCGTCGTTCATGGCGGTGCCGGGCGGGCTGTTGTTCGCGAAGATCATTCATCCGTCAACAGAGCCGAGCCGCGTTCATCTCGACAACCTGAACTTCGACGAGAAGCGTCCCGCGAATGTGATCGAGGCCGCGAGTTCGGGCGCGACCGTGGGCCTCAGGATCGCGGTTATGGTGGGCGCAATGCTGATCGCCTTCGTCGGTCTGATTGCGTTGCTCAACGGCCTCGTTGGCGGCATAGGCGGCTGGTTCGGCCACCCGCAACTGTCGATGCAATCGATCCTCGGCATGGTGTTCGCGCCGCTCGCATGGCTGATCGGCGTGCCCTGGAACGAGGCGGCGATTGCCGGCAATTTCCTCGGGCAGAAGATCATTCTGAACGAGTTCGTTGCGTATGCATCGTTGTCGCCGTATCTGAGGGATGCCGCGAGCGTGACCGCGGCGGGCATGCAAGCGCTCGATCCGCGTACCATTGCTATTCTGTCGTTTGCGTTATGCGGCTTCGCGAACTTTGCGTCGATTGCGGTGCTCACCGGCGGCTTTAGCGCCGTGGCGCCGGAACGCCGCGCCGAGGTCGCGCGCTACGGGTTGCGTGTCGTGCTCGCGGCAACGCTCTCCAATCTGATGAGCGCGACCATCGCGGGCATGTTCATTACGCTCAATTGAATCGAGGATGTCTTGCATGAACATAGAACAGCTGTTGGAACGTGCGGGTGTGGCGCGAGAAAAGGCCTACGCGCCATATTCGAAATTCAAGGTCGGCGCGGCGTTGCTGACTAAAGACGGCCGCGTATTCGACGGCTGCAACGTCGAGAATGCTTCATACGGTTTGTGCAATTGCGCGGAACGTACCGCGTTTTTCAGTGCGATTGCGGCGGGCTATCAGCGCGACCAGTTTGCCGCGCTCGCCGTGATCGGCGATACGGAGGGACCGATTGCACCATGCGGCGCGTGCCGCCAGGTGATCATCGAACTGGGCGGTCCCGAGTTGCCGATTCGCCTCGGCAATCTGCACGGCGCGACACGCGACACGACCGCACGCGACCAACTGCCGGACGCGTTCTATCTATGAGCAGGCATAAGCTGATCTACGACACCGATCCCGGCGTGGACGATGCCATGGCGCTCGTGTTTCAGGCGCTGCATCCGGATATCGAACTGCTCGGACTGACAAGCGTATTCGGCAACGCCACAATCGAGACCACCACGCACAACGCGCGCTTTCTTGCGGGGCGGTTCGCGCCGGGCGTGCCGGTCGCGCGTGGCGCGGCGGCGCCGCTCAAGCGCGCCGCGCCGCAGCCGCTCGCATGGATTCACGGTGACAACGGACTCGGGAACATCGCGCTTGGCGCCTCCGAACATGCGCCGCTCGATGCACGGCCCGCGCACCGGTTCATCGTCGACACGGTGCGTGCGCATCCTGGCGAAGTCACGCTGCTTGCAGTCGGCCCGCTGACCAACCTTGCGCTGGCGCTTGCGGACGATCCGCAGATCGCGCCGCTCGTCAAGCAGGTGGTGGTCATGGGCGGCGCATTCGGCACCGGCGGCGTACTCGGCAACGTCACGCCCGCAGCCGAGGCCAACATTCTCGGCGACCCCGATGCCGCCGACATTGTGTTCGGCGCGCCGTGGCCCGTCGCGATTGTCGGGCTCGACGTTACAGAGCGCACCATCATGAGCCAGGACTATCTGGCGTCGATCCGCGATCGTGGCGGCGCGGCAGGCCAGTTTGTATGGGACGTGTCGCGGCATTACGAGGCGTTTCATCAGCAAAGCGCGCAGCTCCAGGGCATTTATGTGCACGATTCGTCGGCCGTCGCTTATGTGCTGGCGCCGCAGCT
Organism: Paraburkholderia kirstenboschensis; assembly: GCF_904848585.1. Taxonomy (GTDB): domain Bacteria; phylum Pseudomonadota; class Gammaproteobacteria; order Burkholderiales; family Burkholderiaceae; genus Paraburkholderia; species Paraburkholderia kirstenboschensis. The sequence goes on along the minus strand of NZ_CAJHCR010000003.1, from coordinate 448,780 downwards.
GTACACCACGCGCAGCGGTCCTGTGCGTGTGCTGACGGACGGCATCGCGGTCGGCCAAACCATTCAGAAGCCTTCCACGATGCCGGTGCCCGCGCCGGACTGGGACGAGCGGCCGGAGTGCCAGGTCTGCGTCGGCGTCGACGCGCCCGGCATGCTGGCGCTGTACGAGAGCACCGTTTGCGCAAAGCGTTAAAAGGTTTGTGCCGTTGACCGGACGAAGAACGCGCGATCACGCCACGCCCGGCACGTGCGCTTGTCCGATGCGTTGTGTCAATCTTTGCTACATTGCTTCGAGCGACGACATTCACTCGAGAGGCCAGAGATGCGAATTCTAGTGGTGGGAGCGGGGGCGGTGGGCGGCTACTTCGGCGGACGGCTCGCCGCAGCAGGGCAGGACGTCACATTCCTCGTGCGCGCGGGCCGGGCGGACAAGCTCCAGCGCGACGGACTGGTGATCAGGAGCCCGCGCGGCGACCTCACGCAGCGCGACGTCAAAACGATTCTGGCCGGCGTGAACGCCGAGCCGTTCGATCTCGTGCTGCTAAGCTGCAAGGCATACAGTCTCGACGACGCAATCGATTCATTTGCTCCGCTCGTGGGCGAATCCACGCTGATATTGCCGATGCTCAACGGCATGCGCCATATCGACGTGCTCACGGAGAAATTCGGCGAATCGCGGGTGCTCGGCGGCCAATGCGTGATCGCGGCGACGCTCAACGCGGATCAGCAGATCGTGCACCTGAACGAAATGCATGCGGTTACTTTCGGGGAACTGGAGGGCGGCGTCTCCGAACGCGTACAAGCAATTGCCGATGCAATGGCCGGCGCGAACTTCGACGTCACCGTTAGCGAGAACATCCTGTTGCGCATGTGGGAAAAGTGGGTGTTCCTGGCCACGCTGGCGGCCAGCACGTGTTTGATGCGCGGTTCGATCGGCGACATACTGTCCGCGCCTGACGGCAAGCGCGTGATCGAAAGCCTGCTCGGCGAGTGCCGCGCGGTTGCCGAACACAACAGCTTTACGATGGCGCCCGACTTCGATGCGCGCGCAACGCAAACGCTCTTCACACCGTCGCCGCTCACTGCGTCCATGTTGCGCGACGTGGAGAATCACTCGCATACCGAGGCGGATCACATTCTCGGCGATCTGATCTCGCGCGGCGGCGAAGCGCAAAACGGCGAACACGCTTTGACGTTGTTGCGCATCGCCTATAGCCATCTCAAGACGTATGAAGCGAGGCAAACGCGCACGTCGTAAGTCGTGAGTTGCGAGTCGTGTGAGTAGAGGTTGCCGTAACCGCTCAATGACCGGAGGTGAACATGCCGGCTCCAATCGGATCAGTGCCCGCCCTCAGCGCCGCATCGGCCACGATCTTCTCGATCGGTATCGCGTTCCTCGGCTATTGGGGAATGTATGAGCCGACCGGATGGCGCGCTGTCGATGTCATTGTGTTCATACTCGCGCTGATCGGTTTTGGTTGCCTCGGGCTTGTACCGTGGATGGCCACGAGCCCTGTGGAGCCGGAGACGAGCGACGCCAGGATACGCATTGCGCGTCATCTGTTTCTTGCGGGCGTCATGGCAATCTGGCTCGCGGTGGCGGTCTCGGTGATCTTCTGAGCCGCCACTCACATGACGTAAAAACGCGCGCCTCGTAGCAGTCAGGCGCGCGTTTCATTCAGGCGAAGCCAGGAAACCTAGCGTTCGATCTGGCGGTTCCAGCGCGTGTCCCATTGCGCACGATGCGCATTGATGGTGTCCCAATCCACCACCGTGACTTTGCGCACGAGGTCTTCCACGTTGCCGAGGCTTTGCTGCATCGGCGGCGTCATTTTCGCGAGACGGTTGGTCGGAATCTGGCGGCCGGCTTCAGCGGCTTTCGTCTGCGCCGGCGCAGACAGCAGGAACTGCGCGAGCTTTTGCGCAAGTTGCGGATCGGGGCTGTTGTTGACCACGCACAGATCCACGAGCAGCAGCACAGGACCTTCTTTCGGATTCACATAGCCGACCGGAATGCCCTTGTCGGACAGATCGCCGACGGCGGTCGGCGTCAGCGGAAAGAGGCCGGCCTCGCCGGTCTGCACCATTTCCGAAATCTTCGCCGAGTTCGGCACATACTCCACGACGTTGGGGCCCACCGTGCTCGCCCATTTCGTGAAGCCCGGTTCGACGTTCTGCTCGGTGCCGCCCATCAAACGGTTGATCGCGAGAAAGCCGTGCAGGCCGAACGTGCTGCTCGAAGCGGACTGGAACACCACCTTGCCCTTGTATTTCGGATCGGCGAAATCCATCCATGACGTAGGCGGCGCCCAGCCCTTTTCAGCGAACAGCTTCTTGTTGTACGCAATACCGGTCATGCCGAGCTGCACGCCCGCGCCCATGTCGTCCTTCATGCGCGCGAACGGATAGAGTTCCTTGAGCACCGGCGAGTCATCGAGTTTTTTGCACACGCCCATGCTGATGGCTCGCGCCATCACGCCGTCGTCGAGAAACACCACGTGAATCTGCGGACTCGCCTTGTTTGCGAGCAGCTTCGCGAGAATATCCGACGACGTGCCCGGCACCACGACCACTTTCACATTGTTCGCTTTCTCGAAGTCGGGCAGCACCTGGCTCGTATACGCCTTTTCCATCGGACCGCCGTTCATGCCGATGTAAATCGTCTTCGTCTGCGACCATGCGGGTGCTGCCGCGCCGAATGCACACAATGCGGCCAGTGCCGCGATCGTCCTGAATAATTTCATTGAAGAGCTCCTGAGTTTCATAAACGTGATCTAAGCGACGGATGAAGTAGCAAGCTGAGCGAAGCGGTCAATCGAAAAAGCGTCGAGAGGCGTGGCCGTGGCGCCGTCGATAACGAGATCGGCGAGCACCTCGCCGACTCCGGGTGCGAGCAGAAAGCCCCCGCCCGAAAAGCCGAATGCATGCAACAAACGCGGCACTGCGCGGCTCGGCCCGATGATCGGATTGCTGTCGGGCGTCTCGCCTTCCACACCGCTCCATGTGCGAATCAGTAGCGCCTCGCGCAACGCGGGCAACAGCGCGCACGCGTCGCGCATTACGGCGCGCGTGGTTTCCGTCGACGGTTGACCGTATTCGCCGTCGCCATGTCCGCGCCCGCCGCCAATCACGCAATTGCCGCGCGCCACTTGCCGCGCATAGATGCCGCCGCCATACACGCCCAGGTTGTGCGTGATGAAAAGCGGCAGCGGCTCGGTGACCCACATGTTCGGATAGATCGGCTTCATCGGCGCGCTTTCGCCGAAGTAGCCCGCGACCGTATTCGCCCACGCGCCGGCGGAATTGATGAGCCAGTCCGCGGTGATCTGCGTGTCGCCCGCACGCATGTGGAAGCGCTTGCCGTCGTGATGAATGCCGCTCAATGCGGTTTGCTCGCGCACGTCCGCGCCCGCGGCACGCGCGGCGCGTGCGAATGCGGGCGACACGAGACGCGGGTTGGCATGACCGTCGCTCGCGCACAGCGATCCGCCGACAGCCGCCGGGCCGAGCCACGGATAGCGCTCGCGAAACTGCGCGCCGCTGAGCAACTGCGCATGTAGTCCGTAATCGCGCGCCATGTCCGCCCATTGCTGAAGCGCGGCAAGGTCGCTCTCGCTGCGAGCAAGGCGCAAATGTCCCGACACCGTAAATTCGCCGTCGATACCGATCAGTTCCGGCAAGCGGTCCCAGATACGGCGCGCGCGCATCGCGAGCGGCATCTGCTCGACCGGGCGGCCCTGGCAGCGTACGCCGCCGTAATTCACGCCGCTCGCCTGCGCGCCGCAAAAGCGCCGCTCGAAGAGGCCCACGCGCAAGCCGCGCGTGGCAAGCGCGAGTGCCGCCGAAGAACCGACGAGACCACCGCCTGCGATCGCCACGTCGTAGTGCAGCGGGTCACTCATCGCGGGCCTCCTCGGGAATCGCAGCGACGTCGCCGGCATACATCGCGGGCGACAGCGGGATGGGTTTGACCGGCGGCTGGCTGCGCAGGCGGCCAACTGATTCGAGCGGGCGGCCGGTTTCTTCGGCGAGCAAGAGAAGCGCAGCTTCGCCGCACATGCGTCCCTGGCAACGACCCATGCCGACGCGAGTGAGCGCTTTCAGACGGTTGATCTCGTTCGCTTCGCTGCCGCGGATACAACGCCGTAACGTGCCCGCGTCGACTTCCTCGCAGCGGCAGACGGTCATGTCGTCGGGCCATTGCGCGGCGCATTCCAGGGGCGGTTCGAAAGCTGTCTCGATTCCGGCACGGAAAACGGCGATATGTTGCAGCTTGCGTTCAAGCGATGCGGCATCGAGCATGCCGGGTCCGCGTGGGTGACGGACGCCGAGGTCGTCGAGCAAGGCTAATGCGGCGCGGCGTCCCGCGAGTTCGGCAGCGTCGGCGCCCGCAATGCCGGCGCCGTCGCCGGCCAGATAGAGGCCGCGCACGGTGCTGCGTCCGGCAGAGTCGAGTTCGGGCAGCCAGCAACGGTTGAGCGCGTCGAACCGGAAGCGGCAACCGGCGAGATCCGCAAGCTGCGTTTCGGGCTTCAGGCCGAAGCTGATGCCCACCGCGTCGCATGCAATTGATTCGGTAACCGAACTATTATCAGGGGCGCGCCATTCGATTGCCTCGACGTTGCGCGTGCCGCAAATACCAACGAGCTTCACCCCTCGTTCGATACGTATGCGATGCGCCTTGAGCCAGCCGACGTAATACAAACCCTTGGCGAATGTCGAGGGAAGCCGCGCCAACTTTGAAACGGCTGAGATCTGTTGCGAGAGCGGGCTCGTGTCGAGCACGGCCATTACCTGCGCGCCGGCTTTTACGTATTGATATGCGACGAGATACAGCAAAGGCCCTGTGCCTGTGAGCACCACGCGTCGGCCGATTGCACAGCCTTGCGCCTTTAACGCGACCTGTGCCGCGCCGAGTGTATAGACACCGGGCAAGGTCCAGCCGGGCACAGGCAGAATCCGGTCGGTCGCGCCGCTCGCAATGATCAGATGCGAGAACGGCACGCTGATTTCGCGTCCCGCCTGAAGAGTGTCGAGGCGACCGGTTTCGCAAGCCCACGCGAGTGTGTCGGGCCGATAGTCGATGTAAGGCAAGAGCGCTTGCATTGTCGTATGCAACGCGTCGGCCTTGCGCGCCTCGAAACCGTAGAGCGTTTTCTTCGAGCGCTGAAAGCCGCCATGCTCCGGCGGCTGCCGATAGATCTGCCCACCCCAGCGCGCATTTTCGTCGACAACGATGGGACGCACGCCTGCCGCGACCAGCGTCTCGGCTGCGCGCACGCCGGCCGGTCCGGCGCCGACAATCACAACGCGGCGATCGTCGCTCATTGCGCGTCTCCGCTGTGGCTTTTCGCTGGCGCGGTCGCGGGTTCGATACGCGTGAGCACACGCAGTCCCGCGGTGACGAGCGTCGAGCAGGCGCGCAGACGCTTGCCGTCTTCGGTGCGCATCCAGCAGTCCTGACACGCGCCGATCAGGCAGAAGCCGGCGCGCGGCGCGCCGCTGAATTCGCTGTCGCGCACGCGGCGCTGTTGCATCAGCACGGCGGTCAGCAATGTATCGCCCTGCAGAGCGGACACTTTCCGACCGTCGAGATAAAAGTGCAGCGGTTCGCGCCGCGTTTCGGCGATGCGGACGAACTGAGCCTCGCACGTGGGCGAGACGGCGTCCGAAGGCGACGAATTGGATTGCATGAGGGCGTGAACAGAAGAAGACATCAGTGCTGGCCGATCAGAATGCGGTTGAGGCCATACACGCGATCGAGCAGCAGCATTGCGCCCGCCGTAATGAAGATCACGAGCGCGGAGACGGAGGCCATCATTGGATCGATGGATTCCGTCGCGTACATATACATGCGAACGGGCAGCGTGACGGTTTGCGGCGACGTCACGAAGATCGACATCGTCAGTTCGTCGAAGCTGTTGATAAAGGCCAGCAACCAGCCGCCGGTTATGCCGGGCAAAATCATCGGCAAGGTGATGCGGCGAAACGCGGTCCACGCATCGGCTCCGAGTGAATGCGCCGCATGTTCAACGCTGCGGTCGAGTCCGCTTACCGAGGCCAGCACGAGCCGCATGACGAACGGCGTAATGATGATCATGTGCGCGAGGATCAGCCACGCGAACGAGCCGGTCGCGCCGATCAGCGCGAAAAACCGCAGCAGTGCGATGCCGAGTACAAGACCGGGAATGACCAGCGGCGAGAGCAGCAAGCCGTTCAGAAAAGCGCGGCCTGGAAAACGCGCGCGGCCGATTGCGAGGGCGGCGGGCAGTGCGACGATCAGCGAGAGCGTCGCCGATGCAAACGCAAGCTTCAGGCTGTTGAAAAACGCCGAGATGAAGTCGGGGTAGTTAAGAATCGCGCGAAACCAGCGCAGCGAGACACCGTGCGTGGGCAGCGTGAGCGTTTCGTCGGGCGTGAAGGCGACCAGCACGACGATGACAAGCGGCGCGAGCACGAACGCAATGACGAGCGTGTGGAAAATCAACGCAATGGGACCGTTCTTTCTCATGATGTTTTCGCGCGATGAACCGCTGTGTCAACCCAGGCTTCTGGTGTACCTGCGTTCCAGAACCCGGTAGTAAGTGAGCATCACGATCAGATTCGCAACCAGCAACAGCAGCGCGATGGTGGCGCCCAGCGGCCAGTTCAGCGAGCCGAGGAATTCGTCGTAGACGGCGGTCGCGGCGACCTTCAGCCGGCGTCCGCCGAGTAGTCCGGGGATCGCGAATGCGCTTGCCGACAAACCGAACACCATCAGGCTGCCCGACAGAATGCCGGGCGTGAGTTGCGGCAACACGATGCGGCGCAGCGTCGTTGCGGGCGACGCCATCAACGACAGCGCTGCGTTCTCCGTTTGCGGGTCGAGTTTCTGCAACGCGGTCCACACGGGAATCACCATGAAGGGCAGCATGACGTGCACCAGTGCGATGACGATCGCGAAGGTCGTGTACTCGAGCTTGTAAGGACCGAGGCCGACGAGCCCGAACGCCTGAATCACGAGACCGTTGCTGTTGAGCAGCATGCTCCAGCCGAACGTGCGCACTACGACCGAGACAAGCAGCGGCGCGAGAATCACCAGCAGGAACATCGAACGATACGGATCGCGCATGCGCGACAGCACATACGCCTCGGGCGTGCCGATCACGACGCACAGCAGCGTGACGAGAAACGCAATGCCGAACGTGCGCAGAAAAATCGTGTGGAAATACGATGAGCCCAGCACTTCCGCGTAATTGCCGAGCTGGAACGCGGCGAGCGGGCCGCTGGCCGGATCGAAACGATAGAAGCTCAACACGAGCGTCATCAGAAGCGGCACGAGCACGAGCGCGACGAACAGCAGGAACGCGGGCAGGCACATTAGCCACAGCGGCAGAAACGCGCGCCACGGCGCACGCCTTGCGCCTGCGGATGCGGTCTTGCCGTTCTCCGTTGCAGGCAGCGTGCTATCCATGATGCGCATCCCGTTGAATAAAGCGGATCGCTTCGCTGTTCCAGTCGACGCCGACCGCCGCGCCTTCGGGCAACGGCTCATTGCCTTCGTTCTGACAGCACACCAGTACTTCGCCGAGCCGGCTGTCGAGACGATACAGCCACTGGCTTCCAAGAAAGAAGCGGCTGGTTACCGTGGCCGGCACACGTCCCGCGTCCGGCGGACACAGGCGGAGTTTTTCCGGGCGAATGCACAGCGTTACCGCGTCGCCTACGCCGACCACGCGCTCGCGCATCGGCAATTGCGCGGTTCGGCCGGTCTCGCACAGGTCGTGTCCGAGGTCGATGCGGATCGCGTCGCCGTCGCGCGCGATCACCGTGCCCGGCAGCATGTTGGCCTTGCCGATGAACTGCGAGACGAAGCGATTCTCCGGCCGCTCGTACGCCTCGTACGGCGTGTCGATCTGCGTAATGCGGCCGGCTTCCATCACCACCACGCGGTCGCTGATCGACAGCGCCTCTGACTGGTCGTGTGTGACCATGATTGTCGTCGTGCCGATCTTGCGTTGAATGCCGCGCAGTTCGAACTGCATGTCTTCACGCAGCTTGGCGTCGAGATTCGACATCGGTTCATCCAGCAGTAGCACGGGCGGTGCGATCACGATTGCACGCGCAATCGCCACGCGCTGCCGCTGCCCGCCCGACAGCTCGCGCGGAAAGCGGTGCGCGAGCTGATCGAGTCGCACGAGCGACAACGCTTCACGCACGCGTTCGTTGCGCTCCGCCTTGTCGACATTGCGCATTTCGAGTCCGAAGCCGACGTTCTCCGCCACGCTCATGTGCGGGAACAGCGCGTAGCTCTGGAACACCACGCCCAGGCCGCGTTTGTTCGGCTTCATATGCGTGATGTCGCGACCGTCGAGCGTGATGCGTCCACGTGTCGTTTCGAGGAAGCCGGCGATCATCTGCAGCGTCGTCGTCTTGCCGCAACCGGAGGGCCCGAGCAGCGAAACAAACTCGCCTTTTTCCACCGACAGATTGACATCCGCGACCGCCTGGAGGTCGCCGAACGATTTGGTGACGTCTGTGAGTGTGAGGAACGACATGATGTGGCCTTTGGATGCCTCGATGACGCTGACTCTAGCCAGCCAAATTATGTGGCGTCAAATTGAAATTCCATTTGCCGATATAAGATTCCAAAACATTCCGGTGAACGGAACGTCGCCCCCACTTGTTACGCCAGGTGTTTCACTGCGTGACAGTGGGAAAAACCCTATGAAGCGGCTGTAGCGTCGCAAAGAGGGGCACCGGGGCGCGATTCCACTAACCGGCCAAACGCTTTATAGTATTCCGGTCATTGAAATACAAACGGGCCAAACACATGAATGCTGCCGCCAGGCGAGATACCAGGAGCAAGGCCCCGGAAACCGCCGAAACCGGCGCGGCGCCAGGCACGGGCATGCTGGAACGCGCTTTCGCCGTGATTCGCGCGCTGTCGGAAGCGCAGCCCGATGGCGGTCGCGTCACGCGTCTCGCGAAAGCGGTAGGCCTGACGCAGGGCACGGTGCATCGCATCCTGCATGCGCTGATCGCGGAAGGCATCGTCGAACAGGATGAAAATTCGAAGCTTTACCGCCTTAGCGTGAATTTTTTCGCGCTCGCGGCACAAGCAGGAAACCCGAGCGGCATGCGCACGTTATGCCGCCCCGCGTTGTTGAGGCTTTGCGCGAGTCTTGGCGACACGATCTTCCTGCTCGTCAAAAGCAGTTTCGACGCGGTGTGTCTCGACATCTGCGAGGGGCCGTTTCCAATTCGCTCGTTCACTGGCGATATTGGCGGACGCGTGGCGTTGGGCGTGGGGCAGGGAAGTCTCGCGATTCTCGCGTTCCTGCCCGAGGCGGAGCGCGAGGAAATCATTCGCTTCAATGTGCCGCGGATTCGCGGCTATGGCGTGCTGGACGAAGTGTACTTGCGCACCGAAATTGAACGCGTGCGGCAGTTGGGATACGCGGGCCGCAATAGCGGCGTACTCGACGGCATGGCAGGCGTGGCTGTGCCGATTCTCGACCGCGCCGGCGTGGCGGTCGCGGCATTGAGCGTGGGCACGCTGGCGGCGCGTTTGAGCGACGACCGCTTACCCATGGTCGTCGAACTGCTGCGCCGTCAGGCGGAAGCGATCGGCCCGCAAACCAATCCGTTCGATGTCGCGCTGCGACGGCCCATGCATGGCCTCTCGCGCGCCATGACCAGTGCGCGCATTGCGGGCTCGGACCAGGAATAAGCGGCCCAGGCGCGCTATGAAAGGCGTCGCTCGCGAACCGCGCAACGCGACGCCTTTGCATTGGCCACGAACGCAGCGCCTAAAAGACCTTCACGGGCACGTTGACGACGAGACGGTATTCCATGTTGTTACCGTCCGAGTAGTGATAGCTGGCGTTGTGCCACATCGCGATGAACGTGACCTTGGTGTCCTTGAAGCGGCCGCTTTGCAGCGTATAGCTCGGAATGAAACCGAACTCGTGATGATGGCCGTGCACCGGCTCTCCGTTCTTCCAGTAGAGATCGTGCAGCGCGGCTGACGGCGACGCGTTTTCCGCAGCACCCGCCGACCCATCTGCGCCCCAACCATACGCGCCCCAGAACATCGCCTTCAGTCCCGGCACGCCCGCGTACTTTCCGTCGAACGTATAGCGCAATTGCAGCGATTGTTCATGCGGCGCGTTGTAGTCGACGTCCATCGAGTTCGTCAGGTAGATGCCGTTGGTTTCGTTCACGTAGTCGAAGAACTGGTCGCCTAGTATTTGCTGATAACCGAGCAGCAGCGCATGCGGGCCGTGTTGCGCGGACACGGACACGCTGTACGCGTTGCTGTTGATGTGCCCCTGACGCGATGCGCCCGTGTCGTGCGTCGAGTAGATATTGGCGAGCCCGCTCCATTTGATCGTGGTCGGATCGCCGAACGACTGCGCGACCGAGCCGTAGTACTGGCGCCAGACGTCGTCGGCTTGATCGACGTAGAGGGCCATCTCGCCGTTCTTCGCGTAGTGCCAGGTGCCGCCGAGATAGGTCAGCCGGTCGATGCGCGTGCCGCCATACGACGTGGTCAGATTACTCAGATTCGTGTGACCGCGCGCATTGACCTTGGTGAAGCTGCCGGCCTCGAGGGTAGTGTGAGCAAGATCGTTGCTGACGAGCGATACGCCGAGGAAGGTCGGCGGCAGCGCGCGGTTGTCGTGCGGTTCGAGAAACGGATTCGTCACGTCCTGCAGACCGTATTTCACGACGGTTTCTGAAATGCGTCCTTTGATGTCGTACATGCCCGGGTACGCCCACGCAAGTTGCTCCGACCCGCCGCCGCTTTTCCCAACGTGCACCATGTTGCCCGCGCCGTTGCCGCCGTCGAGTTTCAGCGCCGCGAACAGCGACGCGTCGACGCCGAAGCCAATCAGGCCCTGAGTGAAGCCGGATTCATAGTTGGCCTGCATGCCTTGCACCCACGCATGGCGGTAGATCGTGGTCGGCGCCTCGAAGTAGTCGGCGTAATTGCGGAATTGCAGGTTCAGATGGCTATCCGCGATGAAGCCTTTGCTCGCCGCCTGGCTCGATGGCGGCGTGGGCGGTGTGACGGTTTGCGAGGCCTCGGCGTTGACGATGGCGTTCGTCGTGTCCGGTTGATCGTTACGAATCTGACCGCCCTGATCCGCGCGCCGCTTGTTCGCAGGCTGAGCCTGCGACACTTGCGCGGGCGACGACAACGTTTGCGCGGCAGTCGGAGAGTTAGCCGTGCCGGTCGAGGGCTGCGCTACGCTGTCGTCAGCGTACGCATTCGCGGCAACGGCCATGGCGGGGAGGGTAATTGCACAGCAAATCGCGGCAGTGAGTCCGGACTTTTTTGACCGGTTTTTTGTTGGGTTATGTTTCATTGGGAATGTCTCGACAGTTGTTATTGAAACTTTGGCTGGCGCTTAGCCAGTCCATGCTGATCGCTCGTCATGCTGATGACATGACGAGCGAATCCCACGGCGTGGCGTGAACGCCGCGCCGGTGAATGTGGGGCCGCTGGTTAAAGCGTCCGGGATCTAGTCGTTGCTAACGCGGATGCACGCCACACGTGTCGCGTTCGCGCCGTGCGTCACGGGTTCGGGAATCTGAGCCGCACAAGCGTCGATCGCGTCCGGGCACCGTGTGCGGAACGCGCAGCCCGACGGCGGGTTCAGCGGCGAAGCGATTTCGCCGCGCAACAGCAGATGGCGGCGCGCGCGCTCAATCGCCGGATCGGGCACCGGCACAGCGGACAGCAAAGCGCGCGTGTACGGATGGCGCGGCGTGCCGTAGACATCGCGCTTGTCGCCGAACTCCATCACGCGTCCCAGGTACATCACGAGCACGCGATGGCTGATTGCCTTGACGACCGCGAGATCGTGCGCGACGAACAGTAGCGACAGCGACAACTCGCGTTGCAGATCGCGCAACAGGTTCACGATCTGCGCCTGGATCGACACGTCGAGTGCGGATACCGGTTCGTCGCAGATCACGAGTTGCGGCTCGCCGATCAACGCGCGCGCAATGCCCACACGCTGACACTGGCCACCCGAAAACTCATGCGGATAGCGGCGCAGATGCTGCGCGTTCAGTCCGACGCGCTCCAGCATGGTCAGTACGCGGCGCTGCACGTCGGCGCGCGCGATGTCCTTGCCGTGCGTGAGCAACGGTTCGGCGACGATCTGTTCGATCGTCATGCGCGGATCGAGCGATGCGAGCGGGTCCTGGAAAATCATTTGCACGTCACGGCGCAACAGCGTCGTATCGCGGCGCGCGTCGGGTAACACGGTTTCTTTACCGAGCCAGCGCACGCTGCCGCTTGCGATCGGCGCGAGCCCGATGATCGCGCGCGCGAGCGTCGACTTGCCGCAACCCGATTCGCCGACGAGGCCGACCGTCTCACCGCGCCGCACGCTGAACGACACGCCGTCCACGGCCCGCAGTGTCGTCTTGCCCGACCACGGGTAGCCGCCGCGTGGCACACCGAATTGCACCTTGAGTTGCTCGACCGAGAGCAAGGTCGTTGCTTCGCCGCTTGCAATGGAAGTCGCGTTCATACGTGTTGTGCCTCGAGTATTTCTCCCACCGGACGATGGCAGGCGCGCAGTGCTTCCGGATAGCCATCCGCCGCGATGAGCGCAGGACGCGACTCGCGGCACTGATCGCTGCAATACGCACAGCGCGGCGCGAACGCGCAACCCGCGCCGACTTCGCCTGGCAGCGGCGGATTGCCTGGAATGGTTTGCAACGGACGGTCGTCGTCCGGGCTGTCGGTGAGGCGCGGCAATGCGTTGAGCAGCCCGCGCGTGTACGGATGCGTGGGCGCGGCGAAGAGCGCTGCGGCACTCGCCTGTTCGACGGTCTGGCCGGCGTACATCACCATCACGTTGTCGCAGAGGCCCGCGACGACGCCCATGTCGTGCGTGATCAGGATGATCGCCGTGCCGCGCTCCCGGTTCAGTTCGCGCAGCAACTCGATGATCTGCGCCTGCACGGTCACGTCGAGCGCGGTGGTGGGTTCGTCGGCGATCAGGATTTCGGGCTCGGAGAGCAGCGCCATTGCGATCATCACGCGTTGCCGCATGCCGCCGGAAAACTCGTGCGGATACATGCCGATGCGGCGCGCGGCATCGGGAATGCGCACCGCTTCTAGCGCTTCGATTGCACGGCGGCGCGCGTCGCGGCGCGACATCTTTCGATGCAGTTGCAGCGTCTCGGTCATTTGCCGCTCGATGGTCAGGAACGGATTGAGCGAGGTCATCGGGTCCTGAAAGATCATGCCGATGCGGTCGCCGCGGATTCTGTTGAGCGCCGCTTCGTTCATCGCAAGCAGGTTTTCGCCGCGATAGAGCGCTTCGCCGGACACCTTGCCGTTGCCAGCGAGGAGGCCGAGCAATGCCATTACCGTCTGGCTCTTGCCTGATCCGGACTCGCCGACAATGCCGAGGGTGCGGCCCGCTTCGAGCGAAAACGACACACGTTGCACCGCGTCGACCGGTGCGCCTTCGCGGCGCGTGAAGCGCACGCTCAGGTCTTTGACTTCGAGTAGCGGCATGTCAGCGGTCCTTCGGATCGAAAGCGTCGCGCAAACCGTCGCCGACAAAATTCACGCAGTAGAGCGTCACGCATAGCATCACGGCCGGGCATAGCAGAAGCCAGGGCATGGATTCGAGCTTCTGCGCGCCGTCCTGAATCAGCACGCCCCAGCTGGTCATCGGCTCCTGCACACCGAGGCCGAGGAACGACAAAACCGACTCCGTCAGCACGATGTTGGGCACGGTCACGCTCGCGTACACCACCACGACGCCGAACAGATTCGGCACGATATGACGCGCGATGATCGATCTCGAACTCACGCCGATGGCTCTGGCCGCGTCGATGAACTCGCGCGAGCGCAGCGACAGCGTCTGCCCGCGCACCACGCGCGCCATGTCGAGCCACGAAAACGCGCTGATGGTCAGCACGACGAGATAGAACGCGCGGCCGAACATCGTCATCATCAGAATGGCGATCAGCATGTAGGGAATCGCGTACATCATGTCGACGATGCGCATCATCACCGCATCCACGCGGCCGCCGAGATAACCCGCGGTCGCGCCATATGCAACGCCGATCAGTCCCGACACGAGCGTGCCGAGCAGGCCGACTTCGAGCGAAACGCGTCCGCCTTGCAGCGTGCGCGCGAGCAGGTCGCGGCCGAGTTCGTCGGTGCCGAACCAGTGCATGTTTTGCAACGTGGGCGGCAGGCTGATCGCGGACCAGTCGCTGTCGACAGGACCGTTGGGCAGCAGCCACGGACCGGCCACGCACGCGACCACGATCAACAACAGCACGATAAAACCGGTGAATGCCGCCCGGTTGCGCACGAAGCGCGCGGCGGCGGTAGCGAGCGGGCCGCGCGAACGCGGCGCACTGGCAATGGCCGCGAGCGGATCGAGCGCCGCGGCAGTCGATTGAATGGAGCGGGCCATGATCAGTACCGGATGCGCGGATCGAGCCACGCATATGCGAGGTCGACCAGCAGATTGAAAAGCACCGCAACGGCGGTAGTCAGCACGACGAGGCCGAGCACGAGCGTGTAATCGCGATTGATCGCGCCGTTCACCACCAGTTGACCGAGCCCCGGCAGTGCGAATACCGACTCGGTCACGACAGCCGCCGTGATCGACGAAATGCAGACCGAGCCGAGCAGCGACACGACAGGCATCAGCGCCGGCTTTAGCGCGTGACGCAACACGATCGTGCGGCCCGGCAAGCCTTTCGCGCGCGCCGTGCGAATGAAGTTGCCCGACAGCACTTCGATCATGCTGCCGCGCATCACCCGCGCAATCGCAGCTACGTTGATGAACGTGAGCAGCACGATCGGCAGCACGCGATAGCGCCATTCGCCTTCGCCCCAGCCGCCCGCGGGCAGCCAGCCATGGCCTTCCGAAGTCTTCAGCAGAATCGCGAAGATCCACACGAGCACGGGCCCGAGCACGAACGGCGGCACGACGTTGCCGATATTGCCGAGCACCATCACCGCGTGATCGACGAAACGGTCGCGGCGCACGGCCGCCAGCGTGCCGAGCGTGACGCCGATTACGACTGCTATCGGCACCGACACGCCGCCCACGCCGAGGCTCACCGGCAGCGCTTTCCACACGAGGTCGTTGACCGACCAGTCGGCGTAGCGGAACGACGGCCCGAGATCGCCGTGCAGCAGCGAACCGAGGTAGTGGAGGTACTGCAGCCACAACGGTTCGTCGAGGTGATACTTGGCGTTGAGATTCGCGAGTACGGCTGCCGAGAGTTGCTTCTCGGTGTCGAATGGCCCGCCCGGCGTGAGATGCAGCAGCAGATAGCACGCGGTGATCACGGCGAGAATCGTCGGGATCGCCCAGAGCGTGCGGCGCAGCGTATAGGCCAGCATGTCGGTGCTCCGCGCTTAGTGCTTGATCAGATACATGTCTTGCGTGGCGCGCTGATCGACGTAGTTGGTCGACGTATAGCCGCCCACATACGGCTTCACGAGCCGTACCGCCGAGTACTGGAAGAGCGGCACCATCGGGTAGTCGTTCATTGCCGTGTCATGCGCCTTCGTGAGAAGCTCGGTGCGCTTTGCGTCGTCGAGTTGCTGGTTGGCTTCGTCGACGATCTTGTCCACTTGCGGATTGCAGTAGCGCTGATCGTTCTGCACGCTGTTGCAGCGGATCAGGTCGAAGTACGACATCGCGTCGTTGTAGTCGACGAACCAGCCGTCGCGCGAGGCCTGCACCTTGCCGTCATGCCGCTGCTTGAGCAACACCTTGTATTCGACGTTTTCGAGCTTCGTGGTCACGCCGAGCTTGGTACGCCATTCGGACGTCGCGAAAAGCGCAACCTTCTTGTGCAGGTCGTTCGTGTTGTACGTAAGCGTGAAAGTGAGCGGCTTCGCGTCGGAATAGCCGGCGCTCTTCAACAGATTACGTGCGTAGTCGACGCGCTTTGCCATCGGCCAGCCTGCCCAGTCCGGCTTGAATACAGCCGCGCCTTGTGTGCCCTTGGAGATGAGGCCGTACATCGGCAACTCGCCGTCGGCGGTCAGGCGCTGCGTCAGCAGATCGCGGTCGAGCACCATCGAAAGCGCCTGACGCACACGCTTGTCCTTGAAGAGCGGGTCTTCGTTGTTCAGGCTGTAGTAGTAAGTCGCGATTTGCAGGCCGGTCTTGAGCTCGGGGCCGAACTGCTTGCTCACTTGTGCATAGATGCCCGACGGAATCGAATACGTGTAATCGAACTGGCCGGCCTGATACATGCGCATGGCCGTTTCATCGTTTTCGATCGGCAGATAGGTCACTTTCGTGATCGCGACCTTGCTCGCGTTCCAGTAGGTTTTGCTCTTCGCGCCGACGAGACGGTTGTTGGGTTGCCAGTCGGCGAGCGTATAAGGCCCGTTGCCGACGAAGTTGCCCGGCCGCGTCCACTCGCCGCCGAACTTCGCCACGACGTCGCGGTTGACCGGCGCCATGGTCGGCATCGCGGCGAGTTGCGGGAAGAAGGCCGCAGGCACTTCGGTGGTGACTTCGAGCGTGTACGGATCGACGGCTCGCGCGCCGAGGCTCGCGAGCGGTGCCTTGCCCGCGAGGATTGCCTTCGCGTTCTTCACGAATTCGACCAACACCGTATATTTCGAGCCGGTTTTCGGATCGAGCACGCGTTGCCATGCGTAAATGAAGTCCGCCGCCGTGACCGGCTGGCCGTTGCTCCAGCGCGCGTCGTGACGCAGCTTGAAGACCCAGGTGTCGGGCGCGGTGCGCGTCCACGATTGCGCGACGCCCGGGACGACCGCGCCGGCCGCGTCGATGCGCGTGAGGCCCTCGAACAGGTCGAGCGCAATGGTGTTGCCGGTCCACGATTCGATATGAGCGGGGTCGAGCGATTCGGTTTCCGCCGGCACCTGGCGGGTGATCTCCTGGCTGGCGGCGAGCGTGACGCCGGGCGGCACCGTGACGGCAAACGCGGAAGAGGCAAATGTAAGGACGAGCGCGCTCAGCGCCGTCGCATAGGCAAACGGGGTTTTCATCGGTTCAGAATCGCAGGAAAGGTCGAGAGAGAAACGCGCTGACGCGGGAGCGCCCGGCTATCTGTCTTATTCGGGCCGGGGCGGCCCTTGTTGTTTGTCCGACATGCAGGAATCCTTACATTTGGTAATGCAGGCTGTCCCTGCCGGATGAACCGGAAAAGTAGCCCGCTTCTTTAAAACAGTCTCGGTGTGCCGACCCAGACAACCACCGACTCCACGCGAGCGGTGTTCACCCAGCTGTGCGGCACCGTCGATTCGTAATGCGCGCGGTCTCCCGCGCGCAGCACAAACGTCTTGCCTTCCAGCGTCAACGACACTTCGCCGTCGATCACATACATGAACTCTTCACCGGCATGCGTCGTGACTTCCGAGCGCTTTTGCCCCGGCGGCATTCTCACGAGGATCGCCTCGAGCTGACGGCCGCCCGTCACATTGGTCAATCGGGCAAACAGATTGGCCGAGTCCGCGAAACCGAAAAACTTCAACTGATCGCCGCGGCTCACGGACCGCTCTTCGCTAGGCGTGTCGACGAAATACTGCACCGTCACTCCCAGCGCGTGAGCGATACCGGCAAGCGACGTGATGGAGGGCGACGCCAAACCTCTCTCCACCTGCGACAAAAACGGCTTGGAAATTCCCGCCGCGGTTGCCGTGTCGTCCAGCGTTCGCTTGAGTCGTTGCCGCAACGCGCGGATCTTGCTGCCTATTTCGAGTGCCGCATTGCTCTTATGAATTGTCGTGACCATAGCAGGAGGAAATTAGCCCGTCAAAATTTGTTTGATATATACAAATATGGTTTGATGACGCCTTGCCGGGACTGCGGGCCTGGAGCCCCGGTTGGATACGCGCCGCATTTTTCAAGACAGCACGCTATGTTGCCAGAAGCCACACGACCTCCGGCCAATTTGACCGATGACGCCGCGAAAGCCGAGCGTCTCTTCCTCCAGGATCGCGCCAGGCTTCGGCCGTTTGCAACGCTATGCAAATTGAATATCAAGACGACAAAGGCATGACACGAAGGACAATCTCCGCGTACGCACATGGGCATGTACTTGGGCATGTACTCAGGCGCGGACTCATGCATCCACTCACGCACGCGCGACCGCGCGAGCCAGGTTGATGCCGCTCCCGAATCCCCAAGTATGGGCTAGCGAGATGCAAGCCCAAACGCCTGGGCCGATAACTCCTGGCCGTCGGGCCGTTTTCCGCAATTCGATGGTTCGCGGCGACTAACAAGTTCTCGCCGCCGCACACAACTGTTTCAAGCAAGAGGTAATGATGGATTTATCCAAACGCGCTGGCGCGCATGTTTCGCAGACGCGTTCCTTTTCGACGGTCTTCCTGATCGAGATGTGGGAACGTTTCGGCTACTACGGCATGGCCGCGCTGCTCGTGCTGTTCATGATCGACAAGCTGCACTTTGCGGACAGCCACGCGACGCTCACGTGGGGCGCGTTCACCGCGCTCGTCTACGCGTCGCCGTCTATAGGCGGCTGGATCGGCGACAAGATTCTGGGCGCGCGCCGCACGATGATTTTCGGCGCCGTGGTGCTGGCCGCCGGTTATCTGATGCTGGCGCTGCCCAACGACCAGCTTGCGTTCATGTACGCGTCGCTTGGCGTGATCGTCGTGGGCAACGGTCTTTTCAAGGCGAACGCGGCCAATCTCGTGCGGCGCATCTATGAAGGCGACGACGCGCGCATCGACAGCGCGTTCACGATTTACTACATGGCGGTCAATATCGGCTCGACGGTGTCCATGCTCGCCACACCGTGGATCAAGGATCATTGGGGCTGGCATACGGCCTTTGGCGTCTGCTGCGCGGGGATGCTGTTGTCGGTGGCGAACTACTTCGTGATGTTTCGCACGCTCGCGCATATCGGCTCCGCGCCGGACGCCGAGCCGGTACGCTGGCGGCGCGTCTGCGCGGTCGCGGCTGGTGGCATCGCACTGGGCGCGGCGACCATGTTCGTGCTGCAGCACAAGGCGATCGCGGTCGCCTGCGTGTACGCGGCGGGCGTCGCGATTCTGGCTATTTTCGGCTATATGCTGCTCAAGTGCGAACGCTCGGAGCGTGCGGGTCTCGTGGCTGCGTTGATCCTCACGGCTCAGGTGATTCTGTTCTTCGTGTTCTATGTGCAGATGTCCACGTCGCTCACGCTGTTCGCGCTGCGCAATGTCGATCCGCGGTTCTCGCTGTTCGGCATGACGCTCTTTACGTGGAGCGCGGCGCAATTCCAGGCGCTCAATCCGATCTGGATCATGCTGCTGAGCCCGTTGCTTGCGCTGCTTTATACGCGGCTCGCGAAGAGCGGCAACGACGTCCCGGTCGCGGTCAAATACGCGTTCGGCTTCGCGGTGGTGGCGGCCGGCTTCTTCGTCTATGCGGCAAGCGGTCAGTCTGCTGTGAACGGACGCGTGTCGTCGTGGTTCATGGTCGGCGGCTACGGCCTGTATTCGCTCGGCGAACTGCTGGTGAGCGGCCTGGGCCTCGCGATGATCGCCCGCTACGTACCCGCTCGCATGAGCGGCTTCATGATGGGCGCGTACTTCGTCGCAACCGGTGTGTCGCAGTATCTGGGCAGCGTGGTCGCGAATTTCGCGCAGATGCCGGCCGGCGACATGGACCCGCTCGTGTCGTTGCCGCTTTATACGAAGCTCTTCACCGGTCTCGGCTGGCTTGCCGCCGCGGGTGCGCTCGTCGCGGTACTGCTGTTGCCGCTGATGCGCAAACTGTCGCGTGAACATCAGCGATGCAGCGACGAGGCGCGCGACGGCGCAACGCGGTCTGCTACGCCCGGCGGCGCGGTGACGGAATAAGCGAGCTCGCCGGAACGCGATGGGTTCAGTTTGCGGCTGCCGTTTGGCCTCGCCGAAGTATCATGGCGCGGACATCTCAGGTAGCCGGTCAAATGGAAATCCACATCGCCGTAGAAGGGCATCACGATCTGTCCGGACAGATTTATCGACAGTTGCGAGCCGGCATACTCGAAGGGCGTCTTGCCGGCGGCACGCGCTTGCCGTCCACGCGCGATCTCGCGACGCAGTTGGGCGTGTCGCGCAAGACCACGCTCGACGTGTTCGAGCGGCTTCTCTCCGAAGGCTATCTCACCGCGCGGGCCGGATCGGGCACGTTCGTCGCCGACGGTCTTGAGCGCTTGCCGGTGGAGCGCTCGCCGCATGCGCGCGTGGCGGATTCGTCGCGCGAACGTGCGAAGGACAGGCGGGACGCCGCGCGCGCACAACCGCTGTGGGAGCGGATGCCCGACAGCTTGCCGGTGCCGCGGCCATCGGTGCCGTCGCCATACGATTTCGTCGGCGGCGCCACCGACAAGACACTGTTTCCATTCGACGTCTGGCGCCGCTGTGTGAATCACGCGTTGCGTGCGCAGGCGCGCGGACAGGGGACCTATCGCGACGCGGCCGGCGAACAGGAGTTGCGTCTCGCGATCGCACGCTACCTCGCGTTCAACCGGGCGGTGTCGAGCAACTGGGAAGAGGTGATCGTCACGCAAGGCGCGCAGCACGCGCTCGACCTGCTCGCGCGTGTGACGCTCGGCCCGGGCGAAGTCGCGGCCATCGAAGATCCCGGTTACCCGCCGGCGCACGCGTGCTTCACGGCGACCGGTGCGCGTGTGGCGCACGTGCCCGTCGACCGTGAAGGTTTGATCGTCGGCAAGCTGCCGGAGAACGCGCGGCTGGTCTACGTGACGCCGTCGCATCAGTTTCCGCTGGGCATGCCGATGAGTCTCGAGCGTCGCGTCGAACTGCTCGAATGGGCGCAGAAGCGCGGTGCCGTAATCATCGAAGACGATTACGACTGCGAGTACCGTTTCGAAGGCCGGCCGATGGAGCCGTTGAAAAGCCTCGACCGTGCCGGCCTGGTTGCATACGTAGGCACGTTTTCGAAAACTATCTTTCCCGAGTTGCGGGTCGGCTACGTGGTGCCCCCCGCGTCGCTTTACGGGCCGCTTTACAAGGCGCGGCAGATTGCGGATTGGCACGGCTGC
Source organism: Paraburkholderia kirstenboschensis (assembly GCF_904848585.1). Lineage (GTDB taxonomy): Bacteria > Pseudomonadota > Gammaproteobacteria > Burkholderiales > Burkholderiaceae > Paraburkholderia > Paraburkholderia kirstenboschensis. The sequence goes on along the minus strand of NZ_CAJHCR010000003.1, from coordinate 427,753 downwards.
ACGCTCACCCAAACCGCGCTTGCGTCGTTCATGCTCAACGGCGATTTCGCCAAGCACTTGCGGCGCATGCACAAGACCTACGCGGCGCGGCGCGCGCGACTGCTCGAACATCTGCAAGGAGGTCTTTCACCCTGGTTCGAGCCGATCGTGCCGACCGCCGGCATCCACATGGCGGCGCGCCTGCGAGCGCCGCTGACGGAGCAGGCAGTGGTGATGGCCGCGCGCGAGGCGTCAATCGGTCTCTATGGACTCGCGCCGTTTTATCAGCGCGTTAAACCGCAGGCCGGTCTGATTTTCGGCTACGGCAACATTGCCGAGCAACATATCGACACGTCGCTCAAGAAGCTTGCGGGCATCCTCGCGGGCCTCGCTTCATAGCCCGGGAAATGAGACTGCGGATGTGACGCGATGGCTGCAAAGATTCACGCGGCGCGGCCAATGCGGAGTTACCCGAAGCACCGTTGCCTGTTACGTCGCGAATCGAAGATAAGGCCAGCGCCGTCCAATGCACATCGAAACGCGGTGTGAGCGGCGCTAAAAACGACCAGGCGATGGCACGCGTCGATCCATCGTGCCGTGCAGAATGTGCCGCTATACACGCACTGAAACCGCTTGTAACGCAACTTACGTGTCGGTGTTGCCGGACCCGCTGAACCAGTTTACCCCCTGAAACAAGCATCAAAACGTGTCGCGCAGTCTGCGCCGCGCAACAAACCTGCGCTGTTATACATAAAAGAGTCGCGCAAATCGCATTAGCGCTTGTAGAATCCGGCGTTGAAGCGTGCACATACCGTATGCGCTTCGTGCAATTCACTGACCACAACAGGTAGGAGAAACATGCCGACTTCCGCAAAAAAGGTGGCCAAGAAGGCTGCTGCCCCGGTACCGACCAAGAAGGTTGCTGCAAAGAAAGTCCCTGCGAAGAAAGCTGCCGCAGCTAAGAAGGTCGCCGTGAAGGCGTCCAGCGCACCGTCGCCGATCAAGGACACCTTCACGAAGGCCTCGCTGGCTGCACACGTTGCTGAACGCGCCGCTGTGGAACCGAAGGCTGCGAAGGCCGTCCTGGCCGCGCTCGAAGACACGATCCTCGGCGCAGTTCACAAGAAGGGCGCTGGCGAATTCACGCTGTCGGGTCTTCTGAAGATCGTCGTGCAAGCTGTGCCGGCCAAGAAAAAGCGCTTCGGCAAAGACCCGTTCTCGGGCGAAGAGCGCTGGTTCCCGGCCAAGCCGGCTAGCGTGCGCATCAAGGCACGCCCGCTGAAGAAGCTGAAGGACGCTGCAGCAGGCTAATTGCGCATCGTGCGTCGGCGAGGCGGTTGACCACAGTTCGCCCTGGTTGACCTCCGGGCCTCGCGCACTGCAATTCCGCTCTGCAAGTCGTATGAATCCCCGTGGATGAAAATCCACGGGGATTTTTTTGCGCCCGTTTTTGCGCGCCGCAGGCGCCCGAAAGCGCGACGCGGTGCATCGGCAATGCGTGCGTGCACTGTACTAGCGCATCGTGTGCTGCCGCAGTACGATGACAACGAGACCCTCCGCCCCGCTATGCGCTGTTCGTGTGCACGTCTGCGGTTTCACGCGCTAAAAGCCGAATGGCATAGCGCTTGCTTGAACGAATATCGAACACCGAATGCGCAGCGCATTCGCCTTCTATCCGACAACAAGAGCGGGGCGTGACATGCGATGCTATGACGAGATGCGTCATCATGACGATGCCGTGCGGCCACACTACGCGCGCTTCGAACGGTGGCTCTCGAAGCAGGGAAACGAAGCGATCGCACGCAAGCGTGCCGAAGCGGACCTGCTGTTTCGCCGGGTCGGTATTACGTTTGCGGTGAACGGCGACCTGTCGGGAACCGAGCGGCTAATTCCCTTCGACCTGATTCCACGCATCATTCCGCGCAGCGAATGGAAGACGCTCGAAGCGGGTCTGCGTCAGCGGGTCCGGGCGCTCAATCTGTTCATCCACGACGTGTACCACGATCGCAAGATCGTGCGCGCCGGCATCGTTCCCGCTGAACAGGTTTATACCAACGCGCAATATCGGCCGGAAATGCAGGGCGTGAATGTGCCGCTCGGTGTTTACGCGCACATTGCCGGTGTCGACGTGGTGCGCGCCGGCGACGAAGGCGAGTTCTACGTGCTCGAAGACAATCTGCGGGTGCCGTCGGGTGTGTCGTACATGCTCGAGAACCGCAAGATGATGATGCGGCTTTTTCCCGAGCTTTTCGTACAGAACCGCATTGCGCCGGTCGCGCATTATCCCGATCTTCTGCTCGATACGCTGCGCTCGGTGGCGCCCGAAGGCGTCGACGATCCGGTCGTGGTGGTACTCACGCCGGGCATGTACAACTCCGCGTATTTCGAGCACACGTTCCTCGCGCAGCAGATGGGTGTCGAACTGGTGGAAGGCAAAGATCTTTTCGTCGACGACAACTATGTGTTCATGCGCACGACGCAGGGACCGAAGCGTGTGGACGTGATCTATCGCCGCGTGGACGACGATTTTCTTGACCCGCTAGCGTTCCGTAACGATTCGGCGCTCGGCGTGCCTGGCCTCTTGACCGCGTATCGCGCGGGACGCGTCGCGCTCGCGAACGCGATGGGCACGGGCATCGCCGACGACAAATCGATCTATCCGTATGTGCCGGAAATGATCGAGTTCTACCTGGGCGAGAAGCCGATTCTGAACAACGTTCCCACGTTCCAGTGCCGCAAGCCGGACGATCTGGCGTACACGCTTGCGCATCTGCCGGAACTGGTCGTGAAGGAAGTACACGGCGCGGGTGGCTACGGCATGCTTGTCGGACCTGCTTCGACGAAGGCCGAAATCGAAGCGTTTCGCGAGCGTCTGATCGCGCGGCCAGCGGGCTATATCGCTCAACCCACGCTGGCGCTGTCCGCTTGCCCCACGTTTGTCGAGGCCGGCATCGCGCCGCGCCATATCGATCTGCGTCCCTTCGTGCTGTCGGGCAAGACCGTCACGATGGTTGCGGGCGGACTCACTCGCGTCGCGTTGCAGGAAGGCTCGCTCGTCGTCAATTCGTCGCAGGGAGGCGGGACCAAGGACACGTGGATGGTCGACTGACGCAGTTGCTGCGCGGCTGCAACCACCGCGCCCGCAACCCAGCGCGCCGGGGCATTTATCAGGAAGCCGCCGGCGCATACGGATAACCAGCGCGAGCTTTTCACTTCATATAGCTTCGCGTCATCAGATACGGAACGCCGTCATGTTAAGCCGCACCGCCGATCACCTTTTCTGGATGGCCCGCTACATGGAGCGCGCGGAGAACACCGCCCGCATGCTCGACATCAACCTGAAGGCGCTTCTGCTGCCGCAGACACCCGAGCAGGAGGCGCGCGCGCAACGTTCGGTGCTGCGCATTTCCGAACTCGAAACGGCGTTCGCGCAACGCTACGACGAGCCGACGCGCGAACACGTGCTCGACTTCATGGTGGCGGACGCGAACAACCCTTCGAGCATCCACTCGTGCCTGCAGGCGGCGCGCGAAAACGCGCGTGCCGTGCGCGGTACGTTGACGACCGAATGGTGGGAGACCATCAACGATACGTGGCTCGAATTCCACGAGCGCATTTCGTCTGGCCAGGCGGCCGCCAATCCGGGCGCGTTGTTCGAGTGGGTGAAGTTCCGTTCGCATCTTTCGCGCGGCGTGACGATCGGCACGGCGCTGCAGGACGACGCGTTTTTCTTCACGCAGCTGGGTACTTTTCTGGAGCGCGCCGACAACACCGCGCGCATTCTCGACGTGCGCTTTGCCGACGTCGAGCCGAATTCACGCGACGCCGCGCGTCAGCTCGAAGACTTCTATTACTGGACTTCGATACTGAGCTCTGTGTCCGCGCTGGAAATTTACCGCAAGGTGTATCGCGATGTCGTCACGCCGGCCCGCGTGGTCGAACTGATGATCCTGAACCAGCAGATGCCGCGTTCGCTGCTGGCTTCGCTCGAAGGGGTCTGCGCGAATCTGGCGATGCTGCGAACGTCCGGCTCGAACCAGTGCGAGCGTTTTGCCGGCAAGCTGCGTGCCGAACTGCTGTACTCCGACATCCGGCAGATCTTCGAAGCCGGCCTGCACGCCTACCTGACGCAGTTCCTCGCTCGCGTGTTCGAGCTGGGCAATCTCGTCGCGCGTACTTATCTCATGCTGCCAGTCGCCTGACGGAGTGCTTATGTATCTGACGATCCGCCACGACACGTCCTATCGTTACGAAGCGACTGTCCATTATTCGATCCAGCAATTGCGGCTGACGCCGGCCAACGGCGCTTCGCAGATGGTGCGGCGCTGGAGTATCGACACGCCGGGCAAGCTCGACGCGACCTTCGACGCCTATGGCAACGCGCTGCATACGCTCGTCATCAACAAGCCGCACAGCGAGATCCGGCTGCAGGTGTCGGGCGAGGTCGAGACGATTGCGCTGCTCGACGGCCGCCTGCTCGACGACGTCGGCCCGATTCCGCTCGAGCACTTCACCTGCGCGACGCGTCTGACCGAAGCGGACGCGGCGATCCGCGAACTGGCGGGGGCAGTCCCGAGCCTCACCAGTTCGGCGGGTCTGATCGCGCTGTCCGAGCGGATCGTGGAGCGCGTGCAGTACCACCCCGGCATCACCGAGGTCACCAGCACGGCGGCGCAGGCGCTCGCGCTCGGCAACGGTGTCTGTCAGGACCATGCGCATCTGATGCTCGCATGCTGCCGCGCGCGCGGCGTTCCGGCGCGCTACGTGAGCGGCTATATCGAGCCTGGCGACGTGCCGCATGCGGCGAGCCATGCATGGGTAGACGTGTGGCTAGACGGCACGGGCTGGGTCTCGATCGACGTCACGCATGCGGCCTTCGCGAGCGAAATCTACTGCCGGCTGGCGGTCGCGCGCGACTACGAGGCCGCGGCGCCGGTGCGCGGCCGGCGGATCGGCGGCAGGGAAGAAGAGTTGGAAGTTTCCGTGACGGTCAGCGCGCAGATGTCGCAGTAGATTGCGGCAGGGCACGGCAGCGTGCGGAAGCTGGCGGTGTAGGCTGCATTCGCCCGCGTTAGCGTTAGGTCCGCGACTGCCGGGTACACGAGTCTCTTTTGTGCGGGCGCTTGTCGAGCGCCTGCGCTTTCACGCGTGACGTTTCGCGTAGCGCCCACCGCGGCTGTCCGCTCGTGCCAGTGTTCGCCACTATCAAGAACAAACCCGCCGGGGCCGTAATACGGTATAGAGGCGCATCCGCGCCGCATTACAATAGCGCCGTTCAGTCGTTTTTCGCGGGTATCCTCTCTTATGACTTACTGTGTAGCGATGTCCGTCGACGAGGGCCTCGTGTTCCTTTCGGACACGCGGACCAATGCGGGCGTCGACCACATCAGCACCGCCCGCAAGATGTCGGTGTTCGAGCAGCCGGGTGAGCGCATGCTGGTGCTGCTGGGCGCAGGCAATCTGTCGCTTACGCAGGCCGTGTTGCACGAACTGTCGGAGCCGAGCGATCCGACGCAGCCCACGCTCTGGAGCGCGCCGACCATGGCTGACGCGGCGCGTGTGATCGGCCGCGCGGTGCGTTGCGTGCATCAGCGGGAGGCGGAAGCGCTGCAGGAATTCGGCGTCGACTTCAATTGCAGCTTTATTCTCGGCGGTCAGATTGCCGACAACCGGCCGCGGCTGTTCATGATCTATGCGGCGGGCAACTTCATCGAGGCCTCCGCGGTCAACCCGTATTTTCAGATCGGCGAGGCGAAATACGGCAAGCCGATTATCGACCGGGTGCTCACGCCATCCACGCCGCTCGACGAAGCCGCAAAGTGCGCGCTCATTTCAATGGACTCGACGTTGCGCTCGAACCTGTCGGTCGGACTGCCGCTCGATCTGCTGGTCTATGAGAAGGATTCGCTGCGTGTCACGCGTTTTGTGTCGATCGATCACGACAACGCTTACTTCGAGATGATTCATCGCACGTGGGGCGAGCGGCTGCGTCAAGTGTTCGGCGAGATCCCCGATCCCGACTGGCAGGAATCGCCCAACGTGCCGATGCTGCAGCGCGAGCGCGCGCTTGTGATGCACCGCGCGCCGGTGGGTGCCGACGGCATCGAACATGATCTCGACGTCAAGCCCGCGCAGACTTTGGCGCAGGCGGAAAAGGGCAAGGCGCAGCGCAGGTAGCCGTCGAGGAATATAGCGTTTGCTTACGCCAGCGTGCCGGAATCGGCGCGGCTCATAGCGGGCGATTTAATCGAAGTAGAGGTCGTCACAAGCTCGCTTTGCGGGTGCGTCGGCGGCCTTTTCTTTTTGGTGTGCCGCTCGACCCTTGATGACCTTGGCCAAAAGCAACGGGCGAAAAAAAACCAGCCACCGGCTTTCGCCCGTGGCTGGTTTTGAACTGCGTAAGCTTCAGCAGTCCGTCAAGCTCGATTAGAACTTGTGGCGGATGCCCAGGCTGACGATCTCTTGCGAGCTCGAAGCCGAGTTGTAGCCGTACGAACCGATTGCCGCGCCTGCGCTGACCAGTGAACCGTTCGAAGCGCGCTGATCGCCGCTGGCGTGCTGGTAAGCACCGACCAGGTAGACGTCCGTGCGCTTCGACAGGTTGTAGTCGCCGCCCAGCGAAACCTGGTGGTACGTTGCGCTCGCGTCGCCGCTAGACTTCGTGTAGATGTAGCCAACGCCAACCAGCAGTGCCGGCGTTGCCTGGTAGCCCAGGTATGCGCCGCCGACGTTGTACTTCTGGGTCGAACCGAAGCCCGAGAACGCGTCCGGCTTGTACTGTGCGTTGCTGTAGCGCAGGTTGGCCGTGAACGGGCCTGCCACGTATTGAACAGCAACCGAAGCGATGCCGATCGACTTGGCCGCGGCGTATGCGCCGTTGACCTGGTTGTCGAACGTGCCGTCCGACGTGCTGCCATTCCAGCCAGCCGTCGGCGGCGTGCCAGCCGTGCGGCTAGCCAGCGTGTTGCCGTTGCTCATGTGGAAGTAGCCGGCTGCAATGCTGAACGGACCCGTTCCGTACGTTGCAGCGCCCGCCCAGGACTGGCCCGAACCCGTTTGACCGGCGACGCCGCCAAGTGCGTACATACCTTCGAACTGGAAGCCGCCCCACACCGGCGAGGTGTACTTGATGGCGCTGTTCGTACGCGACGAGTTGTCGTTGTTGTCCACGTCGCCCGGCGTCGTGAACGTCGAACCGAAGAAGTTGTCACCCGTCAGCGGTTGAACCAGATCGACCAGCGGGTCGTACTGGCGACCCAACGTGAACGTACCCCACTGATCGCCGGTCAAGCCGACATACGCCTGACGACCGAACAGGCGACCGCCCTGGTTCAGACGGCCGTTGTTCGGATCAAAGCCGTTTTCCAACTGGAAAATCGCCTTCAGACCGCCGCCCAGATCTTCCGTACCCTTCAAGCCCCAACGGCTGCCCTGCAGGTTGCCAGCGACCAGGCCCACCTGGTTCGTGTTTTTGCCCGTCGCGTCGACAGTGTTGTGCGCGAACTGGATCGATTCATCGATCAAGCCATACAGGGTCACGCTGCTTTGAGCATGTGCGGCGCCGGTGGCGCCAAGAAGCGCCAGCGAGAGGGTAGACAGTGCGATTCGTTTCATCCATTTCTCCACGCAGATGATTAGTTTACTTGTTGCGGAAAGGAGAATAGCTCAGGGCGTCAATCGGTAAGAACTGGAAAAAAAAGAGTGTCGCCAAAAACCGACAATCGTCGCAAAGCCTTGTATTTAAAGCGGGTTCGGGATTGTTTCTTTTTTCGCAATATTGATTCGTTGCATTCGCATTATTGTTGTTTTGTTGACTGAGACCCAATCAGAACGGGCCGTTTCAGCATTTATGCGTAAGTAATCTGTAATGAAGTCGTCTAAGCGCGGACTAAGGGTTTTGGAGTGGGTGCTGGCGGGCGAGGCGCGCCTCCGCCGAAAAGCGGACTAGACATGTTCCGCCGATTGTGATCAACGCGCACCATCGAGGGGCAAAACGGTGGCCGCAGCCGTTGCCTACTTTTGCGCGATGTCGTCGTCACGGTTGTGACGCGCGATGGTGGCCGCCGCGAGGCCGGCGGCCGCGGCCAGTGCTACCGATTTCCACGGATGCTCGCGCACGTAGCGATCTGCCTGGACCGCTTTGCGGCTAGCCCCGAGTAACGTGACCGCGGCGAGATGGGTCGCCTGGGCTTCCGCCGATATCACCGAGCGTCCGACGTTCAGCGCGGTCGCGCGCGCCGACGCCTTTTTACGTAGTTGCAAGCGCCGTGGGTCGTAAGCCGCCGATCCTGCGGCTCCCGTTTCCGCGTGGGCGGTGCCGAGGGCAGCCGTCGGCGCGTCGCTGCGGAACGCATCGGCGTCGGCGTGCAAGGCCGCGTTTGCCGGAACCGTCGACGCCGCCAACACCGACGCGAGTTTCGCGCGGCTGCCCGGCGGCGAGTCGCCTTGCATGCCCCAGCCGCCGCGCGGGTCGCTAAGTCGGCCCCGCGCGGCCGAAAACTCAGCGCCGAGCAGCAGCACGGCGGCCGAAAAATACAGCCACATCAGCAGTACGGCGAGAGAACCCGCCGCGCCGAACGAGCTTGCCATGCCGGCATGCGCGAGATACAGCGCGAACAGCTTCTTGCCGGCCGAAAACAGCACCGCCGCGACGATCCCGCCGACCAGCGCGTCGCGCCAACGCACCTTCGCGTCCGGCAGGAATTTGAGCAAGCCGGCGAACGCAAACGCGAGCACCAGCAAACCCACGCCGAGTTGCAGCAGATTGCCGATCACGACATACGGCGAGTCGCCCCACAGCCATTTGCCGATGAACGTGATCACCGTATCGAGCACGAGAGAGACGATCAGCAGAAAGGCGACGCCGAGCACGAGCCCGAACGAGATCAGCCGCACGCGCACCAGTGCGATCACACTCGATGTGCGTGGACCCGTGTTCGGCCATACGACGTTGAGCGCGCTGTTGAGCGACGAGAAAGTGGCTGACGCGCCGATCGCCAGCATCGAAAACGAGATGATGGCCGCGACGCCGCCCGCGCTGCCGCTGTGGTGCGCGTTCTCGACGATGGTCTGCACGCCCGCCGCGGCCTGGTCGCCGAGCAGCCCGTGAATGTGGTCGAACAGTTCGCCGCGCGCGGCCTCGGCGCCGAAGAACCAGCCGGCCACTGCGATCACCATCACGAGCGTCGGCGCGAGAGAAAAGGCGGCGTAGAACGCAATGCTCGCTGCCATTGCCGTGCAGCGGTCTTCGGAGAACTGCTTGAGCGCTCCGATTGCCCAGTTGGCCTGCTTGCGAGCCGCATGCTGGAGGTTCTCGGCGGAAAGCGTGTCGATGTCCATGGTCGAAGTCTCGATGGGTACGGGCGCCGGCCGGCACGCGCGAGCCGCTCGGCCAGCGAGGCGCAGCCTCGTATCGCTGTCTTTCGCAAACCTTGTGCCTGTGACTATAGCAAGCGCGTTAGTTTGCGAGCGGCTCTGCCACGCGCCCATGCGTGTTGCCGCTAGAATGCGATGGCTTACCTCATCTACTTTTATAGACTGCCATGCATTCGCACGAAGCCTTAACGCAGTTGGACGTGATTCCCGCGGAAGAACTCGCCGCGCATTTGCCCGCGCATGTTCTCGCGCAGTTGCCGCTGCAAGGCGTAACGGTTTTTTCCGTGACCGACGACGCTTCGGACACCGCCGCATTCAGCGCGCGCTACGGCTTTGGTCTCGAAGACTGCGCAAATACGATCGTGGTGCGCTATAAGAAAGACGGCGGCGAGCATTACGCGGCGCTCGTTTCGCTAGGGTCGTTGCGACTCGACGTCAATGGCGCGGTGAAGGCGGCGCTCGGCGCGCAGCGGCTCTCGTTCGCCAAGCGCGAGGTCGCGGTAGAACTGAGCGGAATGGAGTTCGGCGGCATTACGACTTTCGGGTTGCCGGCGGACTGGCGCATTCTCGTCGATGCCGCCGTGATGCAGCGTGCGCAGATCGTCATGGGAGCGGGCATCCGCGCGGCGAAGCTTTTGCTGGCACCCGACGTGTTGCGCCAGTGGCCGCGTTGCGAGGTGGCTGACCTGACGTTGCCCGCGGAGTGAATGTCGTTGGCGTGCCCGCTCAGGAGCACGCCGCATGAGCGCGGGGGCCAGAGAACCCTCAGAACCTTCAGAACCCTCAAGCCACCCCTCAGGCGAACCCGACACCCGCGCGGCTCAACAAGCGCTGGTTGCGCTCGGAAAGGTTCTTTACGCGAAGCTGCTTGCCGGCTTTGCGATAACGCTCGTAAAGACCCTGCAGCGCCGCGAGCGCGGAATGATCCGCGAGCAGCAGATGACTGCAGTCGATCGTGACATCCGCCGGATCCTGTTGCGGATCGAACAACTCGTGAAAACGGGTGGTGGAAGCGAAAAACAGCGTGCCGCGCGGCACATAGATTCTGTCGCCGGCACGATCTTCGACATGCGCGTGAATTTCGCGCGCGTGCTGCCACGCGAAGTTGAGCGCCGCAATCACGATGCCGCACAACACGGCAATCGCCAGATCGGAAAACACTGTGATGAGCGTGACCGCGACGATCACGAGTGCGTCGTTGCGCGGCACCTTGCCGAGCACGCGCAGCGAACCCCACGCGAAAGTTTGCTGCGCGACCACGAACATCACGCCGACCAGCGCGGCAAGAGGAATGCGTTCGATGAGCGGCGACAGGAACAGGATGTACATCAGGATCATCACGCCGCTGACAATGCCCGAAAGCCGCGAGCGTCCCCCCGAATTCAGATTGATCATCGTCTGACCGATCATCGCGCAACCGCCCATGCCGCCGAACAGACCCGAGGCGATATTCGCCGCGCCCAACGCGAGACACTCGCGATTCGGCTGGCCGCGCGTCCCGGTGATTTCATCGGTCAGATTGAAGGTCAGCAGCGTCTCCAGCAGACCGACAATCGCGATCAGGACCGCATACGGCAGCACGACTTGCAGCGTCTCCACGTTCAGCGGGACGTCAGGCAGATTGAAACTCGGCAGCCCGCCCGCGATGTGCGCCAAATCCCCCAGCGTGCGCGTAGGCAGATGCAGCAGTTGCGCAAATACGCCCACGCCGACGATCGCCACCAGCGCGGGCGGCGCTGCCCGCGTGAGACGCGGCAGTACATAAACGATCAGCATGGTGAACGCGACGAGGCCGCACATCATCGCGAGAGCGCTGCCGTGCAGCCATGCTTCGCCTTGCGGCGTGCTCTGCCGGAAATGCGCGAGCTGCGCGGTGGCAATCACAATTGCGAGTCCGTTGACGAAGCCGAGCATCACCGGATGCGGGACCATGCGGATCAGCTTGCCGAGCCGCAATGCGCCGAACAGCACCATCAGAACGCCGCTGAGTATTACGGTAGTGAGCAGATACTGCGCGCCGTGCTGAACGACCAGCGCCACGATAACAACCGCCATCGAACCGGCCGCGCCCGAAATCATCCCTGGGCGGCCGCCGAATAGCGCAGTGATCGTGCAGATGAAGAATGCGCCGTACAGTCCCATGAGCGGATTGAGGTGCGCGACGAGCGCGAACGCGATGCATTCGGGAACGAGCGCGAACGACGAGGTCAGACCCGCGAGCACATTGGCGCGGATGCCGGAAAGCCTTGCGGGCCAACCGTGAGTAGGGCTAGCGGTATTCATCTTGAGCGAGGTGGTTTGCCGCGGCGAACGCTGCATCGGGAGATGCAGATGCCTGGCAACGTGAGCGTCCTGGCCTGAGGTGTTTCGGGGGCCGGGCGTTTGCGAAAGGGGTGGATTTTACAGCAGGTCAGTGGTTTTGACCGGCAGCGCCCGCAGCGTCTTGGCTTGATCGCGCAGAGAAGCGCAAGAACCATCGCCACGCGGTCCGCAAGGCGGCCGCGTGGCTTCTGACGTCAATCAGATGATGAGGCGCGAGACCTTAGTGCCTTCGAGCGATACGCCGGCCATCAGGCCGCCGTTCGTCAGAACGAATGCTTCGACCGGGCTCGTCGCGGTCGACGTATCGATCGCGCCATTCGCGCCGACCTTCAGCACGGCAACGGTCGCGTCAGCGCCGGCTGCCCAGCCCTGGCTGTTGAGGAATTTGTCGAGTGCTTCCTGCGTCATGAAGAGGAAGACGAGCGCTTTCGACTGTGCGCCGATCTGCAAGCCAAACGAGCCGGCCACCGTGCTGTAGTAGCCGCTCGTGCGGCCACCCACGCGCAGCGCGCCTTCGCCATATTGGCCGCCAACCCAGAAGCCCGCGGAAATCACCGACGGAAACACCAGCACGCCGCGCGCTTTCGCCACGAGTTCGCGCGAACCACTGACGTTCGCGTACAGACGCGAAAGCGTTGAGTCGACACCCGCGTTGATCGTATCGCGCTTGCTGGCGTTGGCGGACGCCGACCCGTTCGAAGACGAGGACGTGGTGGTGCAACCGGCGAGGCCGAGACTCGCGGTAGCGAAAGCCGCGCCGGCCGTCGTGATGAATTGTCGTCTGCGCATGTTATTTGTCCTTTTACGTTATCGAGGTGGTTTTTCTTTATCGATGAAACGGTAATGCCGTGACGTCGGCCGTTAGACCGATGTCAATGATAAAGGAGCATTTCCCGTGCCTGCGCATGTCGCCCGCGCAAAGACGGCATGGCGGCCCGCGTGGCAAGGAGTTTGCGCACGCGGGTCTGGCGAATTGTCACGTTCCGGCGCTACACGGCCGGGCGAATGTTCTGGTTGTGACTGAAGAGATTGTGCGGGTCATAACGGCTTTTTACGGCGACGAGCCGTTCATAGTTCGGACCGTACGCGTCGGCGACGCGGCCCGCTTCTTCTTGCGTCATGAAGTTGACGTAGACGCTACCGAGCGAGAACGGCGCCGATGCATCGAAAAACGCGCGCGCCCACGATATGCAACGGTCGTCGTCGGCGGGATCTTCCCAGCGGCCGTGCACGTTCATGGCGTATTGAGTGTCGCGACTCGAATAGGCTGTTGCGTTCACAGGTACGCGCTGCGTTTGTCCGCCAATCTGTCCAAAGAAAATCTCACACTGCGGAGACGGCAGATTCTGGATCGACTGGAGCAGTGCCTCGATCAGGCCATCGTCGATGCCGGCGAGGTTGTGGGACTTCCAGTAATTGCGCGATCCCGGCGCGAGCAACGGGTCGAACGCCTTTTGCCACATTGCGAACGGCATTTCGCCGAGATGTTCGCCGACCGGCGTGCCGAAGGTCTTCACTTGCGCCACCGCCGAAGGGCCGTCCGCGGTGGGCCCGGTGTAGCACATCGCGAAGATGATGACTGGCTGGCCGTGCACGTCGGAGGGCAGGAACGGCAGCGGCGGTGCGAGCCGGAGAACGGCCCACACACTGAGTTCGTCCGGCATGTCCGCGGCTGCCGCGCGATATTTGACGAGGGCGTCCCTCGCCTGATCGAGCGGTAATACGACGAGTCCGCTGTACACCATCGGTCCCACCGGATGCAACGCGAACACAAATGACGTGACCACGCCGAAGTTGCCGCCGCCGCCGCGAATCGCCCAGAACAGGTCTTCATTCGAGTCGGCGCTAGCGCGAAGCAATTCGCCATCGGCGGTGACCACGTCGGCTGAAATCAGGTTGTCCACCGTCATGCCGTATTTGCGGCTAAGCCAGCCGAAACCGCCACCAAGCGTCAAGCCTGCCACGCCAGTCGTCGAATTGATGCCCAGCGGCGTTGCAAGCCCGAAGGCCTGCGCTTCATGATCGAAGTCAGCGAGCGTCGCGCCCGGTTCGACGTACGCGTGTCTCGCGAACGGGTCGATTCGCACCGATTTCATCAGCGAGAAATCCAGCACAAGGCCATCGTCGCACAAGGCGCTGCCGGCAATGTTATGACCGCCGCCGCGAATCGCCAGCGGCAGACCGTTGTCGCGCGCGAAGGCCACGCCGCGCCGTACGTCGGCGACGCCGGCGCAGCGCAGGATCATCGCAGGGCGGCGGTCGATCATTGCATTCCAGATGCTGCGTGCTTCGTCAAAACCGGCATCGTCGGGCAGCAGGAGCTGCCCACGTACAGCGGTTTTTAGTTCCTCGATGGCGCTGTTCGACACTTGAGCCATGGTTTGTCTCCAAGGTTTGGTGAGGGCGCTCGTTGAGCACCGTTGACTGACCAGGTAGATCGCAAGATTCTTGACAGGTTGGTTCAGCGTCCAGTAAACGGGGCTGTCTGATTTAGTCAAACACACGTAAACCCGCGTGCGGCTCAACGCTCGCGCGGATGCCCGTAGCGCGGGCTTCCGCGGACCCAAGACGGCACTACAGCGGCGCTTGCGCGGTCAATGGTGCATGTGCTTGCGGAAAAGATCGTGTTTGAAAGTGTTGGGTCGGCAGATGTGCGAGCGTTGCACTACGACACATATGACAAAAGCGACGCAGCAGTGCGCTGCGTGCATGATCAGCGAGGCACCTCGATGACCTTCTCGTGAGCCACTAGAAAGACTCTTTCTCCGCTGACGCGGCCGTCGTCGCGCGCACCTCCGGTAAAGCTGCCGAACGCGGGCAATACGCCATATTGCGGGCCGAAACGAAAGCACGGCACGCGAACGGAGTCGTTGCGCGTTGCGATTCGATAGACGGGATGCAAATGGCCGGCGAGTGCGTAAGCACCTTCGACGTTCTGCGGGTGATGACACAATGCCCACGGTCCCATGCGCCAGGGCTCCTGCACATAGTCGACGTTGAGCGTAATGGGCAAGGCGCCCGCATGCCGATCGTGATTGCCTTCAACCAGCACGACCCGCAACGCCGCATGCCGGGCGCGCCAGACGTGCAACGCATTGAGTGTTTCGTCGGCGTGCGCCTCGCGCGCATGCAGCAGATCGCCGAGAAATACGAGCGTGGCCGGTTCGAATTCGGCGATCAGAATGTCGAGGCGCATCAGGTTGTCGGCAGTCGAGCCGACCGGCACCGGAACGCCGCGCGCACGGAATACCGCGTCCTTGCCGAAATGCGCATCCGCAACGAAAAGACAGCGCAGCGCAGGATCGAACGCCGCGCGCAAGCTCGACAGCACGAGTGCCTGACCGGCGATTTCGACCGGCAACGAAGCAGGCTTCATGCGCGAGCCGCCTTTTCCAGTTCCGCGAGCATTCGCTCGACGCGATCCGCAAGCTTCTCCGTGCTGACCTTTTCGCGTAAGCGTCCGACAATGAGCGGGAACGCGAACGGCGTCGGCTTTTTCGGGCGCGTGAGAACGAGGCGGCTTTCATTCATCCGTTCGAGCGCGGAGCGAATGCGTTTAGCGTCGAGTTCTTGCAATAGCACTTCGGCGTCCGCCTGATTGAGTAATAAATTGCCGCTGTCGTGGTTGCGGAAAATATCGTAAAACAGGCCACTGGAAGCCTGCAATTGCCGCGCGCTTTTCTGCTGGCCGGGGTGCCCCTGAAACACGAGTCCCGACACCCGCGCGATTTCCCGGAAACGCCGTTTGGAGAGCTCCGACGAATTGAGGCTCGCGAGTATGTCGTGGTCGAGTTCTTCAAGGGACAGCAAACCGCTCTCCAGTTCCGCAGCCCAATCGAATGGTTGCGCGGACAACAGCTCGAAACCGTAGTCGTTCATTGAAATGGAGAACGTGCCCGGCTTCTCGCGCGCCACTCGCCATGCGAGCAATGCGCCCAGACCGATATGCGCGGTGCGCCCTGCAAATGGATAACAGAAAAAGTGGTGCCCTTCGCGCGATTTGAGTACTTCTGCGACCAGCACGCCGGGCTCCGGCAACGCCGACCACTTCTGCTGCAGTTCGAGCAGCGGCCGAACCGCGCGCATTTCCGGTTCGTCATAGATGCCGACCGCGGCGCGCGCGAGCATCGTCAATGTCGCCTCGGCGAGTTCAGAAGAGAGCGGCATGCGGCTACCCGCCCATTGCGGCATTGCACCGCGTCCCGACGCCGCGCGCTTGACCCACGCGGTCATGTCCTGCACACGAATCAATTCCAGCGCGCGACCGCCAAAGGTAAAGATATCGCCCGGTTTAAGCCGCGAAACAAAGGACTCTTCTATTGCGCCGATGCGTCCGCCTGCCAGATAAGCGACGTTCAGTGTGCCGTTTGCGACGATAGTGCCGACGTTGTTGCGATGCCGCCGCACAAGGTCCTCGCGTGGCACGCGATATAAACCGTCGCTTTCGCGCACCACGCGATGGTAGTCCGGATACGCGCGCAACGCAGTGCCGCCGCCCTCCACGAAGCCTAATGCCCAATCGAATTCATTTTGCGTGAGATGCCGGTACGCATACGCGGTGCGAATTTCGTCGTAAAGCTCGCGCGCGTTGAAGCCGCCTCCGATCGCCACGGTCACCAGGTGTTGAACCAGGACGTCGAACGGCTTCTCCGGCGTTTCACGGCCTTCTATTTGCCGCTTTTCAACCGCTTCCCGCGCCGCGGCCGCTTCGACGAGTTCCAGCGCGTGCGTAGGCACGATCGTCACGCGCGACGGACGCCCCGGCGCGTGGCCGGAGCGGCCTGCACGCTGCATCAAACGCGCGACGCCTTTGGGCGAGCCGATCTGGAACACACGCTCCACCGGCAGAAAGTCCACGCCGAGATCCAGGCTCGATGTGCATACAACTACTTTCAACATGCCGCTCTTCAAGCCGCGCTCGACCCACTCGCGGACTTCCTGATCGAGCGAACCGTGATGCAATGCAATTGCACCCGCCCATTCGGGCCGCGCTTCGAGCAGTGCCTGATACCAGACCTCGCATTGCGAGCGGGTGTTCGTAAATACGAGCGACGTATGCGCCTCGCCGATGGCGTCGGCGACCGCTTCGACCTGCCGCATGCCCATATGACCGCCCCACGGAAATCGCTCGATGGTCTCCGGAATAACCGTATCGACTATCAATGCTTTGGGCAGCTTGCCGTGCACGCTCACGCGCGGCGTTCTGACAGGCGCGAGCAGTACCTCGGCTGCGAACCGAAGGTTGCCGAGTGTCGCCGACAAACCCCACACCTGCAGTTCCGGCCGCCAACGCGCGAGCCGCGCAAGCGCGAGTTGCGTTTGCGTGCCGCGCTTATTGCCGAGCAACTCATGCCATTCGTCGACGATCACGAGTTTCAGGTGCGACAGTACTTCACGTGCGTCAGCTCGCGTGAGGACGAGCGACAGGCTCTCGGGCGTGGTAATCAGCGCCGACGGCATGCGCCGGTTTTGCCGCGCGCGTTCTGCGGTGGATGTGTCGCCGGTTCGCAGGCCCACTGTCCATGGCACGGCCAGTTCGGTCGCCGAGCTTTGCAATGCGCGCGCGGTGTCGGCCGCGAGTGCGCGCATCGGCGTGATCCAGAGAACAGTGAGCGGCTCCGGTTGAGTGCCTGCCGCTCGTTTCCGTGTGACCGCGGGTGCGGACGGCACGCTCGGAGCGAAGGCGGCGAGCGCGCCGAACCATACGGCCCACGTTTTGCCCGCGCCGGTGGTCGCGTGCAGCAATCCGCTCGCACCTCGTTCCATTTCGCGCCAGACTTTGCGCTGAAAGTCGAAAGGCTGCCAGCGGCGCGCCTCGAACCACGCGTGAAGCTTGTCGGCGAAAGGGCGGCGCAACGCATCTTCGTCGATGGCGAACGGCAGCGGCTCGAATGCCGGCTCGCGCGCGTCAAGCCGCGCCTGCTGCTCGCGGCTGCGCGGAATGCGTCGCGGACGGGGCGCGCGGCGCCGCTCCGGCATGGCCGTTGGCGGAGGAACTTCGCGGTTGTCGGGGTCGACCGGTTCATTCATCGGGAGCGCTCATTAGCATCAGGTTCGCATCGCGGCGATTGTTCGCAGTGCAGGTTCTGGCAGTGCAAGTTCTCTGTGGACCGTGCATGTACCGTGCTGGTTCACCATATCCTCGCACTCCCACTTTGTAGCCGTCCGTGATTAAATGCCGTGGCTTTACATGTGCCTTCATAACGGAGTCTACGGTGGATAACAAACTCGCGTCGTTACCTCATGTGCCATTGCAAATTGCCGCTGCCCAGGCGCAACCGGTTTGCGGGGACGTGACGGCGAACATAGCGAAGACGGTCGAATTGACCGGTCTAGCCGCTGACCGCGGCGCAGGACTGGTGGTTTTTCCCGAGAAGTTCCTGAGCGGATATGAACCCGGTCTGATCGCGGCCGACCCGTCGGAATACGCGTTCGACCAATCAGATTCGCGCCTCGACCCGATTCGCGAAGCGTGCCACCGCCACGCCATTGCGGCGGTTGTGGGCGCGGCCACGCGCGATGCCGGTGGACTGCGCATCTCTTCGCTCGTGTTCGATCGTCGCGGCGAAGACGCCGAGCCCTACCACAAGCAGTATTTGTATAAAAGCGAAGCGGAAATCTACCGGCCAGGCACGCGAGGCTGCATGCTCGAACTGGACGGATGGCGGCTCGCGCTCGGTGTCTGCTACGACTCGGGCTTTCCCGAGCATGCACGTCATGCGGCTGTAAACGGTGCGCATGCCTATCTGGTGAGCGGGCTATTCAGCGTCAAGTCCGGCTATCACCAGTCGCGTATCTGGTTCCCGGCACGCGCGTTCGACAACACGATGTATGTTCTCTTGTCCAACCATATCGGTACCACAGGCGGCTGGGACACGTGTGGCGCGAGCGCGATCTGGAGTCCGTATGGCGACGTGATTGCAGAAGCCGGCCGCGAACGGGAAGAAGTGATTAGTGCTCTGCTCGACCCCGCGGTTCTTGCCGATGTCCGCGAACGCGAAACAGCACTTGCGGACTTCGTCGCGCATGTGGAAGCGCCGGCGGGCGACCATGCAATAAGACGGATAGATTAACGGCACACAACAGTCGTTGCGCTAGAATGAGCTGTACTACCCATCTGGAGATTCGTTTTGAAATCTATCGTTGCTCTGCTCGCTGCCACTGTACTTTCATCCACGGCAATGGCCGCCGCTCCGGCTACGGAGAAGCTGCCTTCAGGCGTGATCGTCGAGCACCTCGTGCAGGGTACCGGCGCGCAGCCCGCGGCCACCGATGTCGTCAAGGTCAATTATCGTGGCACGCTTGCCAACGGCACTGAATTCGACGCTTCCGCGAAGCACGGCGGCACCGCGACATTCCCGCTCAACCGTGTGATTCCGTGCTGGACGCAGGGCGTTCAGACCATGAAAGTGGGCGGCAAGGCCAAACTGACCTGCCCAGCCGCCACCGCTTACGGTAGCCGCGGCGTGGGCGTTATTCCGCCGAACAGCGACTTGACGTTCGAAGTCGAGCTGGTCGACATAGTCAAATAAGGCGGCGCACAATGCGCTGAAAAACGGACCCCGCTACGGACAACGCAGCGGGGTTTTTTTATGGGCATGGCATTGGACGATGCCAGTCGGGGCGACGAGACAGGAAGAGAACTTCAAACAATAACAAGAACGCCAGCAAGCAGCGGCATGCTTTTAACTCACCGCCCACTCGCTCGTTTACCAATGCTGTTGTTGTGATTCATCGTGCATGAGGAGCGTCTGCCATGAACATCGACTTTCACTACGGCGTGGTCTATATCGTTGCCCGAGTTGGCGGTATGACGCCCGACCAGGCGCTGACCGTCGCCCATGCGTGCCAGTATGTCGACGACGCGACCACACCAGGCATCCTCCGTTTTCAGGGCGGAGAAACGTTCGAGCGCTTCGCCACCGCCCATAAGACGTTCGACTACGCCAATACCGAGAACGACCAGAACCGGCTCGTGTGGGCGCCATTTCATTTTTTGCCGGCAGGAGAGGGCGCAACACTCGAGGAAAAAGCAGTGTGCCGTGCGGACAGCGCAGTCGCGCGCGAAGTCGTGCGGCGAGCGATCCGTGAGCGCGGCACGGAAATGGGCTTGCATCGTCTCGGAGTCACGCTTCATACGTATGTCGATACATGGGCGCACCAGGGATTTGCCGGGATCGAAAGTCCGGGGAACCGGGTTCATTCACTCGTGGCGCAGGACTGCACGCGTAATGGCTGGCTTGCCAACCTCACGCTCGCTATGCAGCATCTGATCCAGCACGTCGAGGAAGATGTGCTTACCCTCGCACTGCCCGTCGGACACGGTGCTGCCTTGCACTATCCGGATCAGCCGTGGGCAAAGTGGCATTACATCGACGGCAGGAACGCGCTGATACACAGGCATAACCTGCCCGATTTCGTCGCGGCCGCGGATATGGCGTGCCGCGCGGTGCGTGCGTATGTGGCCGGGCGCGAAGACTTCGAAAATGAGGCGGGGATGCCGGAAAATGTGAAAGAGGCGGTTACGGAATTGCTCGATACGAACCGGATCATGGACGACAACGAGCGCCTGCGTGCTGTGTGCGAAGTGGTCAGAAACGGTGGCATTCCCGGCTTGAAAGAGCCCATTCCCGACTACATCGCCAAGGGCGTCGGCTCATGGAAATACAAAGCCACCGGTCTTCGTTCTGACGACGACTCCGGCGACAAACCGATATGGACCGAGGCATTCGAGAAGAGCGATTACCGGCTCTTTCACGACGCCGTCAAACAGCACCGTTTCTTGACGACCCAGGAAGTTCTGCCCGCCTATGGCCTGCGGATTGCGTGACGCGTGCACTTGCAAAGCACACGTTTGCCAGGCTTACCGGCCCCGGACGCCGGTAAAACGGCACCGCAAGACAAGTTAACGCACGGTTACCGGCCAAAGCGGCGTTAAAAAATGACTGGAAGCCTTTGAATATTCCAATGCTTGCCTATGGTAGAAGCGAGTATTGCCGCGACGCATAGTGGCGGCTTTTTCTTTATATGGGTGACGGGGTACAGACATGACGCCATCGAATGCCGCGATCTATCAGCCGCAGACCTGCACGCCCGAGTCGTTGCGAACGCTGGCGGGCTACCTGGAACTCGCGCTTGACGAGGGCGAAAGCGTGGTCCTGATGCGGATCGGAACGCAGGTGCGCAGCGTTTATGTCGGCGATCCGTCCGGCGTTTTCGAGGACCTGCGCGACGAAGGCGTCATACCTGCCCAGCAGGCCGACGAGATCCTGGCGTTGACGAGAATCGGGCTTAACCGGATCACCGCCGACGACCAGCAGTACCGCTTCTTGCGCGGCGTCAGATACATTGCCGACCGCCAGGTTGTTGTGTTTACGCCGACCTGATCTGTCCTGCAACAATTGGAAAGATAAAAGATAAGGCGAATAAGCAAAAAACAGTAAGCCCATAGGGAGATGAAAAAACGTTGAGGGCAAAGAACGAAGGCTGGAAAAAGGCGTCTATGGAGTGCATCAAAGAAAAGTTTCGTACTCCGGCACTCATAGCGGAAATAGACTGGGGTTTTTACGGCCACTCGACTATGCCTTTCTGACGCTATTCATGGCATAGTTCGATCGATTACCACATAAGGAGCAATTCAATGCCCACGTTAGAGCAGATCCAGGCAAAGCTTAAGAAGCTCCAGGCGCAAGCTGACATCCTGATTGCAAGGAAAGCACAAGTCGCAATCGACCAGATTCGCGATCTGATGCTCAAGCACGGCCTGACCACCGCGGATATCGAAGCCAAAGCAAAAGCACGGCGCGCAGCCAATCGTCTTAATGGCATTACTGGAAGCGGCAATGCAAAGCTTGCCGTAGCCGGCCAGAAAGTACCCAAGTATCGCGACCATAAAACAGGCGCGACCTGGACTGGACACGGTCGCGCGCCGGGCTGGATTGTTAGTGCGAAAGACCGGAGCGTGTTTCTGATCGACGGCGCAAGCGAATCGAACGGATTCACCAAGCTTGTCGCTACTGGCGCGAAAGGCAAAGGTCAGCCCAAAGGCGCGCAACCGCCCAAGTATCGCCATCCGACCACCGGCGCGACATGGAGCGGACGCGGTCCTGCGCCCGCATGGCTCGCATCGGTCAAAGATCGCACCAGGTTCCTTATCGACAGCAGTGCAGCACCGGCGGGTAGCGCGGGTAGCGCGGCCAGCCAGAAAACGGCAGGCAAGGTGAAGTCAGCAGCCACGAGTGGCGCGATCAGTAAAAAGGCCGCGGCGAAAAAAGTCGTGGCGAAAAAGGCGAAGGCGGGAGCGCAATCGGTAACGGCCACGAAAGCCGCGGTGAAGTCCGCCGCAAAGAAAGTTACCGCGCGAAAGGCAACCGCGAAAAAGGCAACCGCGAAGGCCGCAACGAAAGCTGCAACGAAAGCCGCTAGCAAGGCGCCAGGCCGCAAGAGGGCGGCAAAAGCGGAAACGGCCCCAGTAAGCGCGTCCGCACCGCTCGCTTCCACCGTGCAAGCCGGCGCGTAAGCGTACTGGAATAGCGAAGTACATGACCAACGCGCTTGAATCATCCCAGCAGGAGGACCTGGTTCTTCTGCTGGACTCAGTTCCTCATCCGGCAGCCGACGCTGCCGAACCGTTCATTGTCGCGAGCGACCGCCGCGTGATTCTCGCTTATCCCATTGCGGAATCCGACTTCGAGCGGTTTGGTCCATTCGATCCGGGCGACGATCCCTTCTGCGCGGTGCTGTTTCCCGACACCCTGTTTCATCGACTTGGGCCGCCGGGCGAGCACGATATGCAAATTCACCCGCTTGCGTCGCAAGGTCTGGCTGCTTATTCGGTCCACGAAGTCATCAATTCGTCTCTTGCTGAAGAGCTTTCCGCAGTTTCGTCGCCGGAACTCACGAGGCGCCATTTCGTCATTACGTTTCAGGAATCAACGTTCGAATGCGTTGCGTCTGATTACACCGTGGTCGGCGTGTATGGCGCGGCAGAGATCGCCAGCCGCGAAGCATTTGCGTTGGTGCGGTAGGCAATCAGCCGCTGCACTTATGTCGCGTGCAGGGCGACTCACCTTTCTTCGCGCTAGTTGCCCGGATTGGTTACAGGCCGGTCCGGGTCCGCAAGCGTTTTATACGGCAGCCTTGGGGCATGCGGATGAGTGGTCGTGTCGTCGATCACGCGGTCAACGTCCGCGGTTTTCGCGAGTTCGGAGAGGAACGTCTGCTTGTCGAAACTCGTCGCAACGCAACCCTGCACATAGATAAAGCGGCGTTGCAACGTGAGCCACAGCGTCGACTGCTCGCGCCAATGCGTCGCGGTATTGATATTGGCCAGACGCCGCTGTACGGCCTCTGCGATTTCGGCATCGTACAAATAGGCGTTCGATAAACGGCAGCGGCCTTCTATCCAGCAACTGTTGCCGCGTTCAATGCGGTAATGGCTATCGGCCAGCCATTCCTGTTCTGTTTCGAGCGGTCCCAGCGGCACGGGGCATCCGTCAATCGCTTTAGATATCTGAAAGAACGGATCGTGTCCGCGATTAATGCGCGCTTCCTCGCTGTGAGCGCGAGGTGAAAATGAAAGCAACGCTGAAGCCAACGTCACCCACAAACATAAAGCCGCGCATTGCAATGCACTCGCCGGCCTCCGCATTAATCGTCTCATTGTCTTTGTCTCCACTCGGCGCACAGCGAGACATTGTTTAGTATTAGCGGCTCGCGCGCCGGTTCTCAACCGCGAACTTGATCAATTCGGCCTGACCTTCGATATCGAGCTTGCGCTTCAAATTCAGACGATGCGTCTCCACCGTGCGCACCGACAGATCGTTGCGTTGAGCGATCTGCTTGCTCGACAAGCCCTCGGCGAGTGCATCGAGAATATCGCGTTCGCGCGGCGTGAGCCGCTCGACCGGCGATTGCATGGCCGAAGCATGAATCAGCCGCGCGCCGAGTCCCGCGCTGAAATACGTCTTGCCGTCGAGCACCGCGCCGATCGCCTGAATGATTTCCGTTGCCGGCGAATCCTTGAGTACATAACCGCTCGCACCTGCACGCACGGCCTGCGTGACGTATTCGAGGTTGTCGTGCATGGACAGCATCAGCACTCGAATTGCCGGAAAGCGCTCATGGAACATGCCGGCGAGCGCAATGCCGTTCATTCCGTTCATGCCGACGTCCATCAAAACGAGGTGAGGTTCATGACTCGCCGCGAGCGCAAGTGCTTCCTGCGCGTTGCCCGCTTCGCCGACGACTTCGATGTTGCGCACAGCTTCGAGCCGCGCGCGCAGACCGTCGCGAACGAGTGGGTGATCGTCGACCAGAATAAGGCGGGCCGGTGCGCGCGAGATGTCGTTCATGAAGAGGTCTCCTGCAGGCTCTTGGTATGAAGCTCCGTTGTGCCGATGCCGAGCGGCACGTACGCCGTGACCAGCGTGTGGCCGGGCTGGGAACTGAGCGCAAGCGTTCCGCTAAGCGCTTCCACGCGCTCGCGCATGTTGCGCAGGCCCACGCCCGAGCGGCGGCCGACGAAGGCGTGCGTGACGTCGAAACCCGAGCCATTGTCCGCGATTGTCAGCGTGACTGCATCGTGGGAGATTTCCAATGCGAGCGCCGCGCTCGACGCGTGCGCATGGCGCACGATATTCGTCAGCGCTTCCTGCGCGATGCGAAACAGCACCGTGTTGACCGCATCGGGTAAAGACGGTGCATGAGTGTGAGCAATCTGCGTGAAGCCGATTTCAATGCCCGACTGTTCGCTCAGTTCGCGGGTGAGTTGTTCGATTGCTGCCGCGACGCCCAGGTCGTCGAGCATCGACGGGCGCAGCGCATGGGAAATGCGGCGCACCTCACGCAAGGTATCGCCGAGACGCGTGAGGCTCGTTGAGAGTGCGGCTTCGGCGGCGGGCACGCGGGTTTCGCTGCGCTCGAAGCGAGCAAGCGCGGACTCGAGCAGCAGTTTCACCGACACCATCATCTGGCTGATGCCGTCGTGCAATTCACGCGAAAGCCGCGCGCGTTCGTTCTCCTGCGACTCGACTACCTGTTGCGCAAGCCGCTTCAGCTTTGCGTCCGCGCTGCGATATTCGGTGACGTTGAGCACGAGCGCGCACAATGCAATCGCGGCGAGCCCGGCCAGCGCGATCGCGTCGATCCACATCATCGTGCGGTCGATATTGATCGCTGCCCGTTCGTCGATATGCGCGAGCGTCGTGTCGACGTCGTCGAGATAAATGCCTGTGCCGATCATCCAGCCCCAGCGCTCGAGCGGCACGACGTAGCCGAGTTTAGACGCGAGCTTGCCCGTCGACGGACGATGCCACAGGTAACGTACATAGCCGCCGCCTTGCGAAGCCGCGGCGAGCAGTTTCCGGATCGTCGGCACGCCTTGCGGATCGCGCAACTCCGATAGATCGCGCCCCACCAGATCCGGCTCGCGCGGATGCATCAGCGAACGGCCGTGCATGTCGTAGACGAAGAAATAACCGTCTTTGCCGAAATCCATCTTTTCGAGGATGTCGAGCGCTCGTGTGCGGCGCAGCGCATCGTCGCGCGCATTGTCCTCGCCCGCTTCATAAAGCGGTGCGATTGCGGAAGTAGCGAGTTCCACGTAATGCTTGAGCTCGATTTCCTTGCTGGCCATGTACGCAGCCTGAGTCGTCGCGTGCTGCGTTTGCGCGAGCGCGGTCGCTTCGCGGCGCACACCGATCTCGATGCTGGCAATAGCCGCGAGAAAAGGCACGATCGCCAGCAGAACAATCTTGGCTTTGAGTTTCATCGTTGAAAAAACGGCCGGTTGGCTACGTAGTAATACGTAGCCGGCTTACGTAGTTGCGCGCTTGTGAGGACGCTTACGAAGGCGAATACTACATCCCCGCGGCGTACTGCGTCTTTGCGGACCGCTTTCGCCGTCATGCCGCCGCGCATTTCGTATGAACGATACGAGCCGGGCCCTGTTAATGCTGCGCCTGACAGGCGTCGACAGTGCGCAAAGGCAAATTCCGGTTTGGCACGGGGTATTGCAATCAGATACCTGGTGCCGGCTTTCCGCGTGCCGGACCACAAGTCCGGACGCGCGGTGTCAATAATAGATCTAGGAGAAGTACATGGAGACCTCCCCCACCGCCGGCCGGTCATGGCTATGGCTCATTCTTTTGCTCCCGTACATCGCGTTGTTGTGGTTGCCGTTCTATAACGACACGCGTCCGTCGTTCGCCGGCTTTCCGTTCTTTTACTGGTATCAGTTCTTGTGGGTGCCGTTGACCTCGCTACTGATTTACGTCGTGTATCGAGGTGTCAAATGAGCGATCTGAATCCCGTCAATCCGGTGGCGATGACCGTCTTCATCGCGTTCTTTGTTCTCGTTACGGTAATTGGCTTCTTCGCGGCGCGCTGGAAGCGCGGCGACCTCACGCAATTGCACGAGTGGGGGCTTGGCGGCCGGCAGTTCGGTACAGTGATTTCGTGGTTTTTGGTGGGCGGCGACTTCTACACCGCATACACGGTGATCGCGGTGCCGGCGCTCGTGTACTCCGTCGGTGCGTATGGTTTCTTCGCGCTGCCGTACACGATCATCGTTTACCCGTTCGTGTTCGCTGTCATGCCGAAACTGTGGAAAGTCGCGCATGCGAAAAATCACATCACGGCCGCGGACTACGTGCAGGGCGAATACGGCGGCAAGTGGTTTCCCGCCGCTGTCGCGCTGACCGGCATTGTCGCGACCATGCCGTACATCGCGCTGCAACTGGTCGGCATGCAAGTGGTGATCAAGGGGCTTGGCGTGACCGGCGAATTGCCGCTGATCGTCGCGTTCGTGATCCTCGCGCTTTACACGTATGCAAGCGGCTTGCGTGCCCCGGCGATGATTGCGTTCGTGAAGGACATCATGATCTATATCGTCGTGATTGCGGCGGTGTGGCTGATTCCCGCGAAGCTCGGCGGCTACGCGCATGTGTTCGACGCGGCCGATACGTATTTCAAGGCGAAGGGCGGCGCGACCGGCATCATTCTCAAGCCGACGCAATTCACCGCTTATGCATCGCTCGCGTTGGGTTCGGCGCTCGCCGCGTTCATGTATCCGCATACGATGACGGCAGTGCTGTCTTCTTCGTCCGCGACTACGGTCCGCAAGAATGCGATTTTCCTGCCGGCTTATACGCTGCTGCTGGGTCTGATTGCGTTGCTCGGCTATATGGCGATTGCGGCCGGCGTGCATGTCAAGTCGGCCTCAGACATAGTGCCGGCGCTCTTTGGCACTTTGTTCCCGTCATGGTTCGTCGGCTTCGCGGCGGCGGCGATCGCGATCAGCGCGCTGGTTCCGGCAGCAATCATGTCGATCGGTGCGGCCAATCTGTTCACGCGCAATTTGTGGCGTCCGCTGGTGTCTCCGAACATCACGCCGGCGGCTGAGGCGGCGAATGCGAAGATCGTGTCGCTGGTGGTGAAGTTCGGCGCGCTGCTGTTTATCGTGTTCCTGCCCACGCAATACGCAATCGACCTGCAATTGCTCGGCGGCGTGTGGATCCTGCAGATCTTCCCGGCTATCGTGTTCTCGTTGTACACGCGGCGTCTGAACACGCCGGGCCTGTTCGCCGGGTGGCTCGTAGGTATCGTGCTCGGCACGGCGCTCGCGATCTCACAGGGGCTCAAGCCGGTGTTCGCTCTGCATCTCGGCGATGCTGTGTACCCGATCTATATCGGCCTCATCGCACTGGTGGTGAACGTTGCCGTGACGTTTGTCGTCTCTGCCGTGTCGCCGCGCCGAGTGGCTGTTAGCGCCTGATCGTCCGGTTCTCGTTCAGCTTTGCAGACGCCGCGAGCCCTTTTGGCTCGCGGCGTTTTGCTTTATTGCAAGAACGCAGCGCAGCGTGAATCAAATGCCCTAGACCAGGACTTCGACCGATTGCATTGCCCGGCGAATGTCCACCGTCCGTGCCCAAGATTGGTCGCGAATCGTTTCGATCAGGCAATCGATAAAACATCGCGACGCGGCATCGGCCGGCTCGCCAGTGCGCACTATGACGCCGACGGTGGATTCATCGAGTTCGTCCCGCAACGGGATCGCACACAAACCGTCACGTGCCGCGCACAGCTCGACGAGAGGCCTGGGAAAAATGCTGAGCATGTCCGTGCGCTTGAGCAGCGCGACCGCTACAGTCAGCGAGTGCAGAAAGTGAATACTGCGTGGTACGGGAAACCCGCGGCGGCCGAAGATCTGATAAGGCGCCTGGGCGTCGGTTTCCGGATCTAGCGCAACGAGCCAGTCGGCGTCGCGCAATTCCGCCAGCGAGCGGCACTCCGCACGCGGATGGTGCTGCCGGGCCACGACTGCGCGGCTCGATGCGAATAGCGGTTGGTAGGTGAAATCGCAACTGGTCGCGCCCGGCGCCTGGCGGCCCACATAAATGTCGAGACTGCCGTCGCGTAGGCGCGGTGTCGCGATGGCCAATAAGCCTTCAAACAGTTCCAGTTGAATCGTCGGCATCTTCGCGCGAAACCGCGCCACTGTTTCTGGCAGAAAGGTCAGCGCGACCCATGCAGTCACGGCGATGGACAAACGCCCACCCGGCTCCCCGCGTATTGCGTTCATGGCTTGATGCGCACGCGTCATTTGCGCGGCCACGAGGCGCGCGTGCACGAGGAGGGTTTGTCCTGATGCGGTAAGCGTCACACCGGACGATGTGCGCACAACGAGTTGCATGCGTACCGTTTCTTCCAGTTGTTGAATGCATTGCGTGACGGCAGCCGGCGATGAATCGAGCATTCGCGCGGCACCCCTGACACTGCCCGCATCCGCAACGGCAATGAGAGCGCGTAGCTGATGAATTTTCATTATGTTGTCCAGCGGTTCGTGCGGGATGCGATGCAGCGTTTGCCGTTGCTTTACGCGTTCACCAACGCGCCCCATTCTCAGAAGTGCTATGCCGGAATATCTTGGAGGCACGGATGCAGCGTTGCAACGCCGGCCTGTCCTCCCGCTTTATCAGGCTTTGATATACGTAGTCCTTAAGGTAGATGACGATTCGGTAAATGCATAAAAACATGCTGACGCGCGGTTAATGTGTAATGCTTATCATAGGAGTGTAGTGATGACTCAGCAAGTTTGCGTGTTGCCGGCAAGCCGTTCGCATGCACATTCGCGCTCCGCGCGTCGCGGCGCACCATCGCAGCATGCGCGCAGTTCGGGGGCCATTGCGCAAGGTCCAGTTAACGGACACGTTGCACGCGCATCGTTTGTCGATTTGCTCACGGGCGTGTACGACCGCGCCTACGCAACCGGGTGCGCTCGGGAGTTGCTGGCATCTGCGAAGGCGGTAGGTGTTGCGATGCTGGTCGTCAACCTCGACGGCTTTAGCAGAATCAACGACATTGCCGGCTACGATCTCGGCGACCGGCTCCTGCGCCGCGTTGCGCAGCGGCTCGCAAGCTCGATCGCTGATGACCAGGTGCTCGCCCGAATCGGTGGCGACGAGTTCGTGATCGTGGCGCAAATGTTGGGCGATGCGTCGAGGCTGACCGCATTCGCGCAGCAAGTGCTCGCGTCGTTCGGCGAGCCGTTCGTGATCGCGGGGCGCGAGTATCGCGTGAGTGCGTCGGTGGGCGTTGCGCTGTCCAACGGCGATGCGTGCAATGCGGCTTCCCTGATGCGTGATGCCGGGTTGGCGATGCGCCATGCGAAGCGATGCGGCCGCGACACCGTGCGCTTCTTTACGGGCAAGATGCGGGAAGGTGTGCAGCGCCGCTTTGCGATCGAGGGTCTATTGCACCATGCACTCGCCCGCCGCGAATTCAGACTTGCCTATCAGGCGGTAGTGGATGCGGCATCACGCGAGACGATAGGCGTCGAGGCGCTGGTGCGGTGGACCAGCAACGAACTCGGCGACGTCCCACCCGCCGAGTTCATTCCGGTTGCGGAACAGGCAGGGTTGATGGAAAGCATCGGCGATTGGGTGTTGGAGATGGCATGCGCGCAGGCTGCGGACTGGCGCTGGAGTATCGCGCCGGACATCGCTGTCTCCGTGAACATTTCGCCGGCGCAATTCAGCGAGCGTCTCGTGCGACGCGTCGCTGCATGTCTCGAGAACAGCGGTCTCGAGCCATCGGCGCTGCAGCTGGAAATCACCGAGGGCATGCTGTTGCCGGATGACACGGCCGTGCGCGCCACCACTGCGGCGCTTGCTAAGCTGGGCGTCAAGCTGGCAATCGACGACTTCGGCACCGGTTACGCGTCGATGTCGTACCTGAAACGGTTCCGGCTGGATAGCCTGAAGATCGACCGGTCATTCGTTGCAGGCTTGCCACGCGATGCCGATTCGGTGGCCATCACTCATGCGCTCGTGACAATGGCCCACGCATGCCATATGCGCGTAACGGCGGAAGGCGTGGAAACCGAAGCGCAAGCAGTTACGTTGCGCGAAATGGGCTGCGACGCGCTGCAAGGCTATCTGTTCAGCCGCCCATGCAGCGCTGCAGAATGCGCGGCCGCATTGTCGCGCCGTGCCATCAGAATGAACAGCCGCTATAGAGATAAGTGATCCTCAATAAAAAAGTGGAGTTTTCTGCGATGCTTTCTAGAATGAATTTATATAAACGCCCAGATCGAGTGCCCCTCGCAAGGACGGTGTTCTGCAAATGAGGAGAGAGACCATGTGCGATGCAGAAGTCGCTGCTGTGCTGCTGAACCGTTGCACACTTCAGCCATTCGACGAACCGGAGCCGTCTTACCTCGGCATATTGCGTGAGGGAAACCTGATGTTCAAACATGAGTGCGGCTTCGTGCGTTTACGCGATATTCCCGGTAGCAACGCTTGCCGTACAGAGTCGTTGATTTTTGCCGACGGCTCGCGCGCGTTGCGTGTTAGCGTGGCCGAGAGCGATGGTGGCTGGACCTGCTGGGCGGCACTGCAACCGCTGCATTGAAGCGGGCGAGCGCGCTGGCCACGTCGGTAAAAGCGAGCGGCGTTAACGCCGCTCGCGCTCGCCGTTAGAACCGGTCCACTCTGAACGGTCGCGAATCCACCAGCGTTTGCTCACCCGTCATCATTTCGGCGATGAGGCGGCCTGTCACTGGCCCTAACGTGAGTCCATGATGCGCGTGGCCGAAGGCGAACCATAAGCCCTGATGTTTTTCGGCGCGCCCGATCACCGGCATCATGTCGGGCGTGCAAGGCCGCGCGCCCATCCACGGTTGATCGTCGACACGTTGGTCCAGTGGAAACAGCGTGCGCGCAATCGGTTCGACAGCGGCGAGTTGCGTAGGCGTTTTCGGCGAGTCGCGCAGCGCAATCTCTGCGCCGGTCGTCAAGCGGATGCCGCGTGCCATTGGCGCGAGCAGGTAGCCATTTTCCACGTCGAGCACCGGATGATTGAGGCGTGCTCCAGCCCGCGGCGAATAGTGCATGTGATAGCCGCGCTTGACGCCGAGCGGCAGGCGATAACCGAGTCTCGAACTGAGAACGTCCGACCACGGCCCGAGTGCCACGACCACCGAAGAGGCCGCGATAGTCCCCGCGTTTGTCGTCACCTCCCAGCCATTGCGAAGCGTATTCGCATCGCCGGTGAAGATGCGTCCGCCGAGTGTCTCGAAGTACTTTGCGTAGGCCGAGACGAGCGCGTTTGGATCGCTCACCGAATCGGCTTGCGTGTAGCGCAGGCCACCTTGCAATGCCTTGTCGAGATCGGGTTCGGCCTGCTGCAAGCGGGCGGCGTCGAGCGTTTCGAATTCAACGCCATATTCGCGGCGCCATTGCTCCGCAAGGCGTATTTCCGCGTCTTGCGCCGCGGTGCTGCGAAACACCTTGATCCAGCCGGTGGGCCGAAGCAATGCACTCGCGCCCGCGTTTGCGGCCAACGCGCGGTGCTCGCTCACGCAGTGTTCGATGAGCGTGGAGTAAGACCTCGCGATTGCAGCGTGTTTCGCCGGCTCGGAATTACGCCAGTATTTCCACAGAAACGGCGCGGCATGGAACAGCGCATCGCCATGGTAGCGAACGTCGAGCGACTGATTGCGCGCGTACCGAAGCAGGGCACCGAGTCCGCGTGGGAATGCATACGGATAGACGCCTTCGCGCTGGATCAGGCCTGCGTTGCCAAACGAAGTCTCGTTGCCGGGCAGTTTGCGATCGACCAGCGCGACCTGGCGGCCGCGTTGTTGCAGATGCACGGCCACGCACACGCCGACAATGCCAGCGCCTAACACCACGGTATCGAATTTGATTGCAGTCATCGGTTAAAGCGCTGAGAGGCCCGAGCCGTTCGAGCCGGACCGGTTGATAAGAGGAGGTGCGCGTCGAGCAGTTCGACCGGCGAGATTTCCTTCGCGCCGATCATGCGGCGCAACTCAGCCGCTCTGCACTTGAGCAATGGGTTGTCGGGACTCATCGTCTCCTCGCTCATTGAGTTCTTGCGCATTGCGTTCTTGCCTGTTGCGTATTCATTCTCAGCCGAGCGCTTCGCCGGTACGATCTTGCAGCCAGATCACGGGCACTAGCGAGATCGCGCAGGCAGCGGCGACATACCAGGCCGGCGCAAGCGGATTGCCGGTGCGCGCGACCAGCCAGCTTGCGATAAACGGCGAGAAGCCGCCGAAGAACGAAGCGCTCACCACATACGTCAACGCAATTCCCGTTGCGCGCACATGTTTCGGGAACAGTTCCGGAATCATCACCAGCACCGGCACGATCTGCCCGGACACGAACACGGCGAGCAGCGCTGAAATTATGCAAAGCGCGGTCATGGACGGATGCGCACTCAGAAATGCAAACGCCGGATACACGAGCAACAGCATCGCCACACGGGAAATCACGAGCACGCGCTTGCGGGTGAAGCGATCGGCCAGCATGCCCGCGAGCGGCGCCGCCACGAAGAGCGCGAGCGAACTGACGATACCCGAGATCACCGCGGACGTGGAAGAAAGATGCAGCGTGCGCACCGCATGGCTCGGCAGAAAAAACGCGGTGATATAGACGGAAACCGAGCCGCCCAATTCCGCGAAGGTGCCGAGAATCGTCAGCTTCAGGTGCGTGGTCAGCGCGGCCTTCAGCGCGCCGCGCGGCGCCGGTTCACCGGGCTTGCGCCCGGTCAGCGTTTCTTCGAGCCGCCTGCGGATCAACATACCGGCCGGTGCCGCGATGATGCCGAGCACGAACGGAAGACGCCAGCCCCATTCGAGCACTGCCTGCTTCGGCAGCAGTACGTTGACGAGCGTCGCGACGAGCGCGCCGAGCACGAGCCCTGCGGCGGTCGCGGCGAAGTTCCAGCTTGCAAAGAAGGCGCGGGTGTCGTCGGTCGCGTATTCGACCAGCAGCGTCGTGCCCGGCCCGAACTCGCCGCCCGCCGCGAAACCCTGGATCAGGCGCGCCACGAGCACGATCAACGGCGCGGCGAGTCCCGCAACCGCATAAGTCGGCGCGCACGCGATCATCGCGCAGCTGAGCGCCATTAGCATGATGGTGAGGACCATCGCGTTCTTGCGCCCCGCGCGGTCCGCATAGGCGCCGATCACCACGCCGCCCAGAGGCCGGACCACGAAGCCGACGCCGAATACGCCGATCGACAGCAGGAACTGGTTGACCGGCGACGCGCCCGGAAAGAACAACTGCCCGATCTGGATAGCAAAGAAGCTGTAGATCGTGAAGTCGTAGAATTCGAGCGCCGTGCCGATGGTCGTGGCAGTAATGACGCGAGTCCTGGTCAAACCGGGCTTACTGAGAGCAAGGGTGGACACGATAGGGTTCCCACAAAGAAGGTGGAATCGACGTGAGTTATCATATACGAGAAAAAATAAAGTTCTCACATACGAGAAATTTTCATGGCAAGCGGAATCAGGTGAGATGGCCAAAGCCGTAGTGAAACAACAGGAGGCGCCCGGACATGAAGCGCCGCCCTCGCTCGATCACAAGCTGGTGGGCGCGCATTTGCGGCAGGCGCGCAAAGCGCGCGGGCTGACGCTGGCCGAGTTGTCGGAGCGTTCGGGTATTGCGGTGTCGACGATCTCGAAGGCCGAGCGCGGCGACATCGCGCTGACCTACGACAAGTTCGCGGCGCTCGCGCATTCGCTGGAACTAGAATTCGACGCGATCTTCGGGCGGCGCCGCAAGCCGGCCGCCGGTGCGATGAAGCCGTCTTTCACGGCGGCGGGCAAGCAGCAGATCTACGACACGCCGAACTACGAGTACGGCATGCTGGCGAACAGTCTGACCGGCAAACGCATGATGCCGATGCGCGCGCACATTCACGCCCGCGCCGTGTCCGACTTCCCGGAGTACATCCGGCACTCGGGCGAAGAGTTCGTTTTCCTGCTGAGCGGCAAGCTCGAACTGCGCTTCGAAAACGGCAAGTCGTTCAAGCTGATGCCGGGCGACAGTCTTTACTTCGACAGCTCGGTTGGGCACATCTATCTGAGCGTCGGTGACGAAGACGCCGATGCGCTCGTGTGCTGCGTCGATACGGACGAGCATCGTCCGCGCGGGGCTATCTGAGCGAATGCGTTCGTGCTTATGCATCGCGTGATCATGGGGCCGCCGGTCAGACGCGCGGGCTCTGCCGGACACAATATCCAGGGCCGCGAGACGCTCGCGTTGCGGACCGATCTTCGGGGGACAGAAGCCGTCGTCCGCGTCAGCGTGTAAACTGCTGACTTTTTTGCATCCGGTGGTATGTTGCAAGCCCTTCAGCGCACAGCTCCCAGCGGCCCGGCGCTCATCCGCCTGCTGGCACGTTTCGCCGATTCCGATGTCCCCGAACCCCGGCAGTCGCTGTCCGACAGGCTGAGCCAGTGGCTCGGCTGGACGGACGCGATTGCGCTGTCTTCGGCGCTCACCGGCGCGCCGCCCTCGGTGCCCGTGGCCCCGCGAGCGTTCGGCAGCGCGGAGGAGGCGGAGTGCGCGCGCGTGCGTGCGTCGCTCGTCAAGACCATTACGGGCGACAGCGCGTTTGCCGTCGCGAGGCGCCGCGGTGCCGGGTACATCGAGCCGCAGGCCGTGCCGGTGGACTACGCGTTGTTTCGCCAACGCTACCAGACCATGCAGCAATCGATGGAAACGGGTGTCGGCAATTTGCGCGGCCGGCTGCGGGCGCTGCTCGCCGCGAAGACTCCCGCAATGGGCCGCCTCGCGCTGCTGGACGCCGTGATGGAGCGCGCGCTCGGCGAGCGCGAGCGGAATCTGCTGGCGAGCGTACCCGTGCTCCTCGCCGGGCACTTCGAGCGGCTGCGCGACGCCGCGCAGCAGGCGCAGGACGCGGAACATGCGGCGGACGACGGCGCACAAGCGGACAGCGCAGCGAGCCGCGCGGCAAGCGAGGCAGCAAGCAAAGCCGCAGCCGCAGCCGGCAGTGGCGCTGAGGCTAGTGTCGAGGCCAAGGCCCGCGTTCAGGCTCAGGCCCAGCCCCAGCCGCAAGCCCCCGCCCCTGAAGCAGCGCCGACGCCCGCCCCGGCGGGCGCGCACGGTGCCTGGCTCGACGTTTTCCGCAAGGACATGCAGAGCGTGTTGCTTGCTGAGCTGGATGTTCGTTTACAACCGGTCGAAGGGCTGCTCGCCGCCCTTCGTACTCGCTAACTGGGACACTATGTCCAGATTTCGTATTGAATTCGTTGTGTTCGCGGCAGGTCTCGCCGCGGTGTGCGGCATCGCCATCGGCTATGTCGGTTCGAACTGGCTGGCGCTGGCGGTCACGCTGCTGATCGGCGCCTGCTATCTGGCGGGCGCGCTCGAATTGCGCCGCTATAGCCAGGCCACGGGGACGCTCGCGCGCGCCGTGGCCGGTTTGTCCGAGCCGCCGCCGCGGCTAGGCGCATGGCTGGAATTGCTGCATCCGAGTCTGCGTAATGCCGCGCGGCTGCGTATCGAAGGCGAGCGCGTTGCGTTGCCGGGGCCTGCACTTACGCCTTATCTGGTCGGCTTGCTCGTGCTGCTCGGCATGCTCGGCACTCTGCTGGGCATGGTCGTGACGCTGCGAGGCACGGGCATGGCGCTCGAAAGCGCGACCGACCTCGCGGCGATCCGCGCTTCGCTGGCCGCGCCGGTCAAGGGGCTTGGCTTCGCGTTCGGCACGTCGATCGCGGGCGTCGCAAGCTCGGCGATGCTCGGCTTGTTGTCGGCGCTTTGCCGCCGCGAGCGGCTCGAAGCGGCGCAACGGCTCGACGTCAAGATCGCGACGAGCTTGCGTATCTACTCGCAAGCTCATCAGCGCGACGAAAGCTTCCGGCTCCTGCAAACGCAGGCCGAATTGATGCCGACGCTCGTCGACCGCCTGCAAACGATGATGGCGGCGCTGGAGCAGCACAGCCTTGCTTCCAACGAGCGCCAGCTTGCGAGCCAGGAGGCATTCCACAGCAACGCACAGGTCGCCTATACGCGGCTTGCGGCGTCGGTGGAGCAGTCGCTCAAGCAGAGCGTCGCGGACAGCACGCGCGCCGCCGGCGAGGCGCTCGAGCCCGTCATGCAGGCAACGATGGCCGGCCTCGCTCGCGAGAGCACGGCGTTGCACGCGAGCGTGGCGCAGGCGGTTCAGTGGCAACTGGATGGCCTGTCGAGCGGGTTCGAATCAGCCACTGCGACGGTCGCCGACATCTGGGGCAAGGCGCTGGCGGGCCAGCAGCGCTCGAACGAGGAAATGACGCAGCAGTTGCGCGCGTCGCTGGAGCGCTTTACACAGACTTTCGACGAGCGCTCGGCCGGTCTGGTCGACGGCGTGTCCGCGCGTTTGGAAGCCGCGGCGGGCAACGTGTCGCAGGCGTGGAAGGAAGCGCTTTCACGTCAGGAGCAGGCTGGCGAGACGCTTGCAGTGCGGCACGAGCAGGCGCTCGCTGCGGCGGCGGCAAGCTTCGAAGAGCGTTCGGCATCGTTGGTGCGGGCCGTCGGGCAGTCGCATGCGGATTTGCAGACCCAACTGGCCTCTCAAGACGAAGCGCGGCTCGCGGCGTGGACTGCGACGCTGACCTCGATGGCGGCCAATCTCGGCAAGGAATGGGAGCAAGCAAGCGAGCGCAGCGAAGAGCGGCTCACGGCGTGGACCTCGAAGCTCGATTCGATGGCAGCCACTCTCGGCAAGGAATGGGAGCAGGTGGGCCAGCGCAGCGAAGAGCGGTTGACTGCGTGGACCTCGAAACTCGATTCGATGGCGGCCAACCTCGGTAAGGAATGGGAGCAAGCAAGCCAGCGCAGCGAAGAGCAGTTGACGGCGTGGACTTCGAAGCTCGATTCGATGGCGGCCACCCTCGGCAAGGAATGGGAGCAAGTGGGCCAGCGCAGCGAAGAGCGGCTCACGGCGTGGACCTCGAAACTCGATTCGATAGCAGCCACTCTCGGCAAGGAATGGGAGCAAGTGGGCGAGCGCAGCGAAGAGCGGTTGACGGCCTGGACTTCGAAGCTCGATTCGATGGCGGCCACCCTCGGCAAGGAATGGCAACAGGCAGGCGAGCGCACAGCGAGCCGTCAGCAGGAGATATGCGAAACGCTCGCGCGGACCGCGAGCGATATCTCTGCGCAAACGCAGGCGCATGCCAGCGAGACGATCGCGGAAATATCGCGGCTCGTGCAGGCAGCGTCGGAGGCGCCGAAGGCCGCCGCCGAAGTGGTCGCGGAACTGCGTCAGAAGCTCTCGGACAGCATGGTGCGCGACACCGCAATGTTGCAGGAGCGCAGCCGCTTGATGGAGACGCTCGAAACGCTGCTCGATGCGGTCAACCATGCATCGACGGAGCAGCGCACGGCGGTGGATGCGCTCGTCGCGACGTCGGCGGATCTGCTCGAGCGCGTCGGCACGAGGTTCACCGACAAGGTCGAGGCCGAGGCGGACAGGATCGGCGCGATTGCCGCGCAGATCACCGGCGGCGCCGTCGAAGTGGCGAGCCTCGGCGAAGCGTTCGGCGGTGCCGTGGAGCGTTTCGGCGAGTCGAACGACAAGCTCGTCGCGCATCTGGAAAGAATCGAGGCCGCGCTCGACAAGTCGCTCGCGCGCAGTGACGAGCAGCTTGCGTACTACGTCGCGCAGGCGCGCGAGGTGGTCGATCTGAGCGTGATGTCGCAAAAGCAGATCGTCGAAGATCTGCAGCAGCTCGCTGCCCAGCGCGCCGCGGACGGAGCCGAGGCAGTATGAGCGGGATGAGCGAGGACATCGACGGCGGCGTGGAGCCGGGCGCGCCGATCTGGGCGGCGTTCGGCGACCTGATGTCCGTGCTGCTCGGCGCTTTCATGCTGATTCTGGTGGCTGTCATCGGCGTGCAGCTGGAACTGTCGAACAAGCTCGACCAGGAGGTCAAGCAGCGTCAGCTTGAAACGCAGCGCCGCAAGACGCTCGAGCAGGCGTTGGCGGGCCCGCTCGCGGCGGGCCGCGTGACGCTGGTGAACGGGCGTATCGGCATCAGCGGCAACGTGCTGTTCGCGCTCAACTCCGACCAGTTGCAGCCGCAAGGGCGCGATCTGTTGAAGAGCCTCGCCGGGCCGTTGTCTGCGTATCTGCGCGCGAACGACGAGATCCTGATGGTGAGCGGCTTCACCGACGACCAGCGCCTGCGCGAAGGCAACCGCCGTTTCGCGGACAACTGGGAACTGTCGGCGCAGCGCGCGTTGACAGTGACCCGCGCGCTGATCGATGCGGGCGTGCCGGCGTCGTCGGTGTTCGCCGCGGCGTTCGGCTCCGGACAACCCGTGAGCTCGAATGCCGACGAGCCAGGGCGGGCACGCAATCGTCGCGTGGAAATAGCGCCGGTTCCGAGGCCGTCGGCTGCGGCAGGCAAGCCCCATGAGTAACAGCGCGAACGTGGACGCGAGGCCAGCGTCGGATGTACCGCAGGCTGGATGCACAGGTGAAAACGTGCAGACGGCCGAGAGCACGCGCACAACCGAAACCACGCACACGTCCGAGGCAAAGCACACGTCCGAGGCAAAGCACACGTCCGAGGCAAAGCACACGTCCGAGGCAAAGCACACGTCCGAGGCAAAGCACACACCCGGGCCCACGCCGACGAATCCCGCCGTGCAAACCCCGCGTGCCACCCTCGACGCGTGGCGCGAGCGCGGCGCCGACCGCCTCGATCCGCTTCGTTTCGCTTTCATCGACGCGTTGGAGCGACGCGCCGCCGCGCACACCGGCGCCGCGCGCCACGTGCTGGACGAGAAGCTTGCCGTTCTGCTCGAAACATATGCGCGCCAAGTCGGCCATGCGGCGGCCACCGCCGGTCATGCGTCGTCTGCGAATGAGCCTGCACGCGGCGCGCTTGCCGAACTCGTCGGCTACATGCAAAACGAGCCGCGGCACCATGAAGGCGACCGCGCCCCCTACCCCGAGCTTCCCGCTCTCGATTATTTCAGAGAGACGTGGGCCAAGGTCCGCACCGAGAAGCAGTTGCGGCAGTCGCTGCAGCCGGCGCCCGGCAATGCCGGTCCGCTCAATTCGAGCAGCCTCGTGCACCGGTCGCTCTCGCTGATGCGCGAGTTGTCGCCGGGCTATCTGAAACAGTTTTTGTCGTATGTCGACGCGCTGTCCTGGATGGAGCAATTGAGCGGCGGCGCCCCGGCCAGCAAGGACGCGCCGCGCGCCGGAGCGGCTGGCAAGGGCACTCGCAACAAGGCGCGCTGATGCCGGACGGCGTGTGCCGTGGCATATTGGTGGTGGTAGCCATCGAAAGGAGCCCACCATGCGAATCCAGACGTCATTTCTGTTCGATCTCGACGGCACGCTCGTCGACAGTGTTTATCAACACGTGCTGGCGTGGAAAGAAGCGCTCGACAGCGAAGGCATTCCACTGTCGGTCTGGCGGATTCACCGAAAGATCGGCATGAGCGGGGGTCTCTTCACCAATCAGCTTCTGCGTGAGACACACGGAGAGATCAGCGCCGAGCGCAGCGAGCGTCTTCGTCATGCTCACGCGGCTGCCTATCAAAGCTTGCGGGCGCAAGTATGTCCGCTGCCGGGCGCGCGCGAACTGCTCGATGCTTTGACGCAAGCGGGCACGCCTTGGGCCGTGGCGACCAGCGGGCGCATGGAAACCGCGGCGGTGAATCTCGAAGCGCTCGGCGTC
Source organism: Paraburkholderia kirstenboschensis (assembly GCF_904848585.1). GTDB lineage: Bacteria > Pseudomonadota > Gammaproteobacteria > Burkholderiales > Burkholderiaceae > Paraburkholderia > Paraburkholderia kirstenboschensis. The sequence goes on along the minus strand of NZ_CAJHCR010000003.1, from coordinate 388,062 downwards.
GATCCGGCAAAAGCGGTCGTCGTAACGCGCGACGACGTTAAATATGCGAAGCCCGACCCGGACCTTTTCCTCGCGGCGGCCGAACGCCTTGGCGTCGAGATCGAACACTCGGTCGTAGTAGGCGACAGCATCTGGGACATGCTCGCCGCGCGGCGCTGCCGCGCACTCGGTGTCGGATTGCTGTCGGGCGGCTACGGCACAGAAGAGCTGGAGCGCGCGGGCGCGCTGCGCGTCTACGACGACCCGGCGGCACTATTGGACCATCTCGACGAAGTCGCCTCGCGGCCCTAGTTGCGAGCATGGCGCGGCCGCAATCAACGCGGCCGTGGCGGCTCGTTCGACCATCGCTCAATCGGTTGATTCAACGCGCATAGGCTGCCGCCACCACGCGTAACTTTGTACTGTTCGCGCCAAGAGCCCTGTACTATACGGTGCAACGGGGCCGGCCTTGCAACGAGCGACAGATTGACCGGCGTGTACGCACCTGGCGGCGCGCCGGTATGTTCCACAAGCGTTCCACAAGCGCATGCGGTGGCCGGCGAGCCTGTCACAGTAACGCTCTGCGGCGGCCCGACGAACCACGCTAAAAACATGAACAAGTTTATTCGACCACCGGTCTCCTATCCGACAACGGTTGTTTTCGTCGACGACAACGACAACTACCTCGACGCCCTGCGCCGCTTTTTTCCGGACGTTTCCACGAATCTGTTCTTCTCGCGTCCCCAGGCGGGACTCGCGTTCATACGTCAGCATGCGCGTGAGAACTCGCTGGAATTCGCGCCGGCTTCGGCCTGCTTGAGCGAGACAGGTTTTGAACGCTTCGTCGAAACATCGCCGCAGCGGGATGTGCTCGCGCGCGAATCGCGTTTCTCCGAAGTGGCAGCCGTCGTGGTGGACTACGACATGCCGGGTGTGAGCGGTGTCGAGTTTCTGTCGTCCATATCCAATCTGCATTGCGCGAAAATTCTGCTCACGGGCGTCGCGGACGAAACTGTCGCAGTGAAAGCATTCAACGCCGGCATTGTCGATCTCTATCTGCGCAAGACCGACGCCGATTCGGCGAACCGGCTCGTCCACTTTCTCAAAGACGCCAAGAACCGCCACTGCTCCGAAACGGGCTGGCTCGCGTTGGGCGAGAACGGCATGACGTATTGCGATCCGCGCACGCGCAAGGTGCTGGACGAAGTGGTGAAGGACAAAGGCATCGTCGAGTATTACTGGCGGCCCGAGCAGAATGCGATTCTCATGTTCGATCGCGAGGGAAGGGCGAGTGTCTTCGTCGCGTGGGCGGAGCACGACTGGATATCTCAGGGCGAGATCGTTGCAGACGAAAGCGGCCCCGCCGAGTTGCTGAAGCAGATGGCGGTGCGCGAAGTCATGCCGCTTTTCTGGCCGCATCTCGCCTACCGGTCGGGCGTCGAATTCAGGATGCTCAAGCCGCAACCCATTCCCGGTTGGGGCGACGCTTTCTATTGCTGGAGCCCGGTTGAGACGCCGGAAGTGGTCGAAGCCGGCGTCAAGCCGCTCTCGTATGCGCAGTGGCGGAGTAACCGGGCACGCTAACGCGCGCCGGCACGTCGAGCCACATGTACGCCATTCCAACCGCCTTCGTGTCGGCCATGTTCGTCGTGTTCGGCCTCTACGTGGTCATTACGCAAGGGGTTACGCGGCTATCGGCGCCGTTCCTGCTGATGTGCGCGGCGACTTTCGCATGGCAGGGCACATGGACGCTGCTGTTCCAGACCAAAGATGCGCAGATCGCCGGCTTGCTGGTTCGCGTCGGCTATCTGTTCATTCTCTTTCTGCCTACCACGTTCTATCACTTCGTGACAGAAGTCGCGGCACGGCGCCGCGAGCGGCCGCTGTTGCTTGCGTCGTATGGTTTGTGTTTCGTGCTCGCGGTATTGCTGCCAGGCAATGAAGTAGTCGCCGGTTATCGGCATTATTTCTTTGGCTACTATCCGATTGCGGGGCCGCTGCATCCGCTGCATGTCGTGCAGACGGTGCTGCTTGCCGCGCGCAGCGGCCAGCTTTTGCTTGGCGCGCGAAAGAGTGCGGGCGGGCAGGCGCGCCGGCGTCTGGATCTATGTCTCGCGGCGCTTGGCCTCTACTCGTTTGCAGCGGTCGACTATGCGGTCAACTACGGCTATCCGTTCTATCCGCCTGGCGTGTTGTTCATCGCGCTGAGTCTGGGGCTGCTTGCCATCACGATCGTGCGCTATCACCTGATTCATCCGTATGCGCTTGCGGCTACCATCGCGCACGAGATCGCCACGCCGCTTGCCACGATCGGCATGCACGCCGACGAGATCGCGAGCGTCTGGAGTCATGTGTTCAAAGGTTATCGCCTCGCCGTCACGCACGGCCTGTATGACGATGACGAACATTCAGGCCAGTCCGAGCGCATCAGCCAGCTTGCCACGGCGATCAGACGCGAAGTGTCCGGCACCAGCGCGATGGTCGAAATGGCGCTCGCTTCGTACACGCTCGACCGGCTCGACCGTAGCCGTTTCAGCGCGCATCCGGTACGGCAGTGCGTGGACTCCGCGCTCGAACGTTATCCGTTTCGCGCCGACGAACGCGAGCGCATCACGATCTTGCCGATCGATCCAATGCTGCGCTTTTCCGGCTCCGATACGGTGGTGGTCTTCGTGCTGTTCAATCTGCTGAAAAACGCGTTGCATGCGATTCATGTGAGCGGCGAAGGGCAGATTACGATTAGCGCGCTGGAGGACCAGAATTTCTGCATGCTGCAATTTCGCGACACGGGCCCAGGCATTGCGCCGGACGTTCTGCCGCACATCTTCGACGCGTTCTTCTCGACCAAGCGGCACGGCAGCGGCGCCGGCATGGGACTCGCCTTCTGCCGCCGTGCGACGGAGTTGCTGGGCGGCAGTATCGAATGCACGTCGGTGCGCGGTGCGCACACCACTTTTATCGTGCGGCTGCCGCTGCCGGGCTCGGCAGCGGACAGGGCATTGTCCAGGTCGCCGGTACGCGAAGCGCGCCGGCGTTAAGACTTCGGTTTGAGCGCTGTGGCTTATTCCGTCAGCGCCGACAACGGCAACTCATACTCCTTCACACGGTCGACGATCCCATCCGGAAAGCGCCGGATCTTCCGGTCGCGCCCGGCATACAGAATCTGCTGATAGCCTTGCGACACCTTGCGCCCATCGACGCAAAAGCGGAACAGCAAGTACGCCGAGCATTGCCTCACTTGCACCGTGTTCAAGTAGCAATCTACCCGCTGAAACGGAAAGGTCTCATGCACGTATTCCTGGTGCGCGCGCTTGGTCACGAACATGCCGTCCGACCCGAGCAGGTTGTCATGAATGCACTCGTGGAACCAACGCTCGCGGCAAACGCCTTGCCACTCGAAGTAGCGGGCGAAATACGTGTTCATGAACGCATTCGAATCTTTTAGATAGATGTCGAACGAATGCTGGAAGGTTTTCGGCGAATCCATTGCCAGCGGGCTCTCCGAAAGATGAGCATTGCCACGATTCAGAGCGTGAGGGATAGCTTCTCGCATCAACATACGATTTTCCTTTTGCAGGAACGGCTGCTTGTGGCAGCCACACATGCCTGCCAGCACGGCGGGCACATCCCATTCTCTTGGGGAAATGGCTGATATGGCTATTCGCGCGACAAGAGCCGTGCAATTCATGCGCGGCTCGCACGACGGGGCCTTGGTGAGCGGACCATCAGTCCGACGACAGTGTTGACGCAGCGATTCTTTTATTCAGTGGGTCAGCCAACAGAACAAATGGAACTGCGACGCGGAATGCGGGAATGGGTATAAGCGGGAAGGAAAGCCGCTATGCAACGCGTTTCGAGTTTAATGACCGATTGACAAACGGCCTTTATTGAAAGCGCATAAAGTCGCGCGGCAATTCGCTGTTCAGGCGGCGCGGGCGTTTGCGGACAGAAAGCGGCAGACTTCTCCATGCATCGCCTGCACGCCCGGGCTCGATTCGATAGCGCGCCAGCACCCATGCACGAGCCCTGTGCCGATCACGAGGTGTGCTTCTCCGCCGGCAGCCTGAATGCGTTCGGCGAACACACGGGCGTCGTCTCTGAGCGGATCGTGTTCAGCGCCTATCGCAAGGGTGGACGGAAGGTCGTCATAACGCGTGGCGTCGAGCGGGATGGTCCACTTGGGGTATGGCGCCGTTTCGCCCCAATACATGTCGCGAAACGCGTGGACGTCGGTGAGCGTCAGCATGGGCGCTTGCGCTTCGGTATCGCGTGCGGGCGGCTGCGGGTCGGTGCCGAGCATCGGATAAACCAGCGCGAGACCGCTTATTCCTTCGATGCCCTCGTCGCGCAATCGCATCGCGACGCTGGCAGCGAGCGTGCCGCCGGCGCTATCGCCCGCGAGTTGCAGCGTGGCGCCGGCAGGCAAATCGAATTGCAGCCGCTGTTGCAGAGCGGCGAGCGTGACCTCCATGCAGTCGTCATGCGCGGCCGGTGCGCGATGTTCGGGCGCGAGCCGGTAATCCACGGCGAGAACATCGAGGCCCGTGTCCGCGGCAAGGCGTGCCGTGATGACCTGATGACTGTCCAGCGATCCAAGCACGAAGCCGCCGCCGTGGAAATACAGCACGGTGCCCCGCGGCATTGCGCCCGCCTTTGCACGATTGCGATAAAGCCTTAGCGCAATCGAATGGCCTGCGGCGGCCGGGAATTGCGCGTCTTCGGTGACGACTTCTGCCGGCATGGGCGGAGTGAGCGCGGCCGCGTAGCGGTCGTAGATTTCGCGCTGCTCGCGCGGGGTCAACGAGGTGCTATGTCCCGGATAGATAGCGGCGGCTCGCGCGATAAATGCGGCCATCTGCGGCTCAAGCATGTTGGCTCCGGCTACGTTGCGCGGCGGCGGGCAGGCCGATCATGCGGCCCGCGTAGGTCGCGGGCGGTAACGCGGCATGGGCGTCGGCCAGTTCCCGCACGCGAGCGGCCACGTCGGCATCGAATGCGGCCGAGCGCGGCCCGCTCGTGTCGACGTGCAACAGCATCTGCTCGCCCGCCGCGACCGGTGTGCCGCCGTCGTCAGCGAACATCTCCAGGTAAAGCTGCAGCCGCTTGGTGTCGCACCCGAGCACGCGCATATCGACACGCACGCGCGTGCCTTCCTTGATCTCGTGCAGATAGTTGATATGCGCTTCGAGTGTGTAGATCGAGCGGCCACGTTCCTTGCGCACGGCGTCTGGCAAACCGATCTGGTCGATCAGTTCGTCGGTCGCGAAGCTGAAGATCAGCATGTAGAACGCGTCGCGTAAATGGCCGTTGTAATCGACCCATTCGGCGCGCACCGTGTCGCGATAGCAGGGCAGGGAAGCGGTTTGCAGCATGGTGCGGAGTCTCCTTGTCTGGTTCGGCGCCCGCCTCGCGCTCTGCGGCGTGCGCGGTGCGGCGGATCGCCAGGCTCCCGTCAATCCGCAGGCGTCAGTCCGTGCCGCGCCTTGGCTTCGCCGATTGCGGTCAGCACACTCGTGATGCAGTCGTCGCGATAACGCTCCAACTGTTTGATCGAGCGCGGGCCGACCTGCTCGGCGGTGCCGTCCACCACGCGGTCAATCAGTTCGCCGGTCAGCTTCGGGGCTATCAGTTTAGTCCACGGCAGCTCCAGCGCGGGACCGAACTGCTGCATGAAGTGGCGCATGCCCGCATCGCCGCCCGCAAGCGTGTAGGTAAGGAACGTGCCCATGAACGACCAGCGGATGCCCGCGCCGAAGCGGATGGCGTCGTCGATCTCGCCGGTGGTCGCCACCCCTTCGTTGACCAGATGCAGGGCTTCGCGCCACAACGCTTCCAGCAGCCGGTCCGCGATAAAGCCGGGCACCTCTTTGCGAACCCGCAGCGGGCGCATTGAAAGCGAGCGGTAAATGTGCAGCGCGGCGTCGATGGTTTCAGGCGCCGTGCTCTCCCCGCCGAGCACCTCGACGAGCGGCAGCAGATACACCGGATTGAACGGATGCCCGACGATGCAGCGTTCCGGATTCACAGCCCGCGCATAGAAGTCGCTCGGCAATAGCCCCGAAGTGGACGAAGCGATGATCGCGTCCGGCTTCGCGGCGCGGCTGATCTGTTCGTGCAACGCGAGCTTCAGTTCCTCGCGCTCGGGCGCGCTTTCCTGAATGAAGTCCGCGTGCGCGACACACGCTTCGATCGTATCGACGAAGCGCAGCCTCGACTGCGACGCGCCCGCGGCAAGGCCGACGCGCTCCAGCGCGGGCCACGCATTAGCGACGTTCTCGCGCAGCTGCTTTTCCGCGCCCGGTGCGGGGTCCCACGCGATCACATCGAGCCCGTGCGCGAGCGCGCGCGCCACCCAGCCGCTGCCGATCACGCCCGCGCCGATCGCGGCGAATGTTTTGATATCGACGATCACTGCCATTGCTGACGTTTCCTTGTTTGCCTATGAGTTCTTCGATGCCGTAGCGGTTCGCAAGCACATGCAGCGCCGCACGCTCAAACGTATTCCCCGGCCACGCGCCGTTCGAGTTGCCGTTCTCCGCGCGCGGGCAGGCCGAGCTTGCGTCGTCCTTCAGCGGGTGTGAGCGCACGTCCGCCCAGGCGTTCGATGATTTCCACCGCGCGCTGCACGAGCGTACCGTTCGTCGCGGGCACGCCTTTATCGAGCCAGATGTTGTCTTCGAGGCCGACTCGCACATGGCCGCCGAGCAACATGGCCTGCGCGACCATCGGCATCTGCATGCGGCCGATGCCGAAGCCCGCCCATTGCGCGCCAGGCGGGAGGTTGTCGGCCATGGCTTTCATCGTCGCGGTATCGGCGGGCGCGCCCCACGGAATGCCGAGGCAGAGTTGGAATAGCGGCGGCGCGTCGAGCAGGCCTTCCTTCAGCAATTGTTTGGCGAACCACAAATGGCCGGTGTCGAAAATTTCCAGTTCTGGCTTCACGCCGAGTTCCTGAATGCGCGCTGCTCCGGCACGCAGTTGCGCGGGCGTCGAAACGTAGATGTAGTCGCCGTCGCCGAAATTGAGCGTGCCGCAATCGAGCGTGCAGATCTCGGGCAGCAACTCTTCGACGTGCGCAAGGCGCGTCAGGCCGCCGACCAGATCCGTGTTCGCGCCGAAGCGCATCGGGTCTTCGCCGGGACCGATTTCCAGATCGCCGCCCATGCCCGCCGTCAGGTTGATGATGACGTCCGTACCCGACGAGCGAATCCGGTCGACTACCTCGCGATACAACTGCGGATCGCGGCTGCCGCGTCCGGTTTTCGGATCGCGCACATGGCAATGGGCGACGGTGGCGCCCGCTTTAGCCGCTTCGATCGCCGCCTCGGCGATCTGCTTCGGCGTGACAGGAATGGCGGGGTGCTTGCCGACTGTGTCGCCCGCGCCGGTGACCGCGCAGGTCACGATGACTTCATGGTTCATGCGTGCTGATTCCTGTAGATGAAAGTGTCACGACTCGCGCACTGACTCAAAGGCCGAGGTAGGCTTTGACCGCGGGCAAACCGTCCTTGCCGTCGTAGGTTTTTACGCCGGCGAGCCATGCGTCGAGTACTTGCGGGTTCTTCTTCAGATACGCCTTCGCGGCATCGGCGGGCTTTTGCTTGTTCATCACCGATTGCATGACCAGGTTCTCCAGTTGCGTGGAAAAGCGCAGGTTGCTCACGAGCTTGCCCGCGTTCGGGCAACGCGTCAGATAGGCGGGCGATGTCAGCGTATAAACGCGCGCTTCGCCGTCGTTCGGACCGAACACGCCCTCGCTGCCGGACAGGTATTTCATGTCGATCTGAATGTTCATCGGATGCGGTTCCCAGCCGAGAAACACCACCCATTTCTTTTCGCGGATCGCGCGGTCCACTGAAACGAGCATGCCTGCTTCGCTCGATTCAATCAGCTTGAATCCGCCGAGGCCGAACTGGTTGGTGGCGATCATTTTCTGGATGGCTGCGTTCGCGCTGCTGCCGGGTTCGATGCCGTAGATCTTGCCGTCGAGCTGATCGCGATGTTTGGCGATGTCCGCGAATGTTTTGAGGCCCGCGTCATACGCATAGGCCGGCACTGCGAAGGTCGCCTTCGCGCCGGTCAGATTGGGCGGCTGCAATACTTCGATCGACTTCGATTCGACGAACGGCGCGATGGCTTTCTCCTGCACCGGCCACCAGTAGCCGAGCGACACGTCGAGTTGCTTGCTCTTCAAGCCCGCAAACGAAATCGGCACGGAAGCGACGGTGGTGACCGGCTGATAACCGAGCCCTTCGAAAACGGTGGACGCGAGCGCGGTTGTTGACGTGATGTCAGTCCAGCCAATGTCCGCAAAACGCACGGCGCGGCAGGCGGCCGGGTCCTGCGCGAACGCAGGCAGCGCGGTAACGGCGGCGGCGAATGCGGCCGCGAGGCACGCGAGCTGGGCCAGCCGCGTTTTGATATGTAACTTCATGACGCTCCCCTATTGACGCTTATGCGCGTTTGACCGCGCGTTGTCGAACGGACCGCTTACTGGTAAGGCTGCGAAACAAGGCTGCGAAACAAGGCTTGCGAAGCAAGGCTGCAAGCACAGCCGCAAACTTACAGAATCGCCTGCCTCGATGCCCTAACGTTAATGCCCCATATTGCCGCCAAAGCGACCGTCAGCGACCCGTTCTTGCTTCCACGCGACAACAAGGGAAAACCAGCATGCGCCGACCTAGCCGCGCCATTGCAACGCAGCAATCGTCTGGGAGATTTTTGGCGCGCCTTGCCCGCCCGCGAAGCGCTTGCTACGCTCGCCCGGAACCGCGAGGCGGCTTGCGCTTGCCGCTTTCGTCTCGCGCCTTCGTCTTCGCATCTGACCGGGTCCCGCGTAAATGCCTGAAGAGATATCGTTCCTGCTGCTGCCGGGTTTTTCGGCGATCGGCTTCATGTCGGCGGTCGAGCCGTTACGCGTTGCCAATCGCTTTCGCGGTGAGCTTTACCGCTGGCGCATTCTGAGCCTCGACGGCGCACCGGTCGCGGCCAGCAACGGCATTTCGATCAACGCCGACGCCGCGATCGACGGCGTGAGCGATGCGCGGCTGTTGTTCGTCGTGGCGGGCTTCGAGCCGCTCGCTTGCTACACGCGCGAACTGGCCGTGTGGCTCAAGCGCCTGGAACGGGCCGGCGCGACGCTCGGCGGGATAGATACGGGCAGCTTTGTTCTCGCCGAAGCGGGGCTGCTCGGCGACGAGGACAACGTGACCGTGCATTGGGAGGCGCTGTCGGCGTTTCGCGAGCGCTATCCGTCGCTGAACGCCAGTCAGGAACTCTTCGAAATCGGCGCGCGGCGCATCACATGCGCGGGCGGGACGGCGTCGATCGACATGATGCTCGACCTGATCGGCCGCGAGCATGGCGCGGCGCTGGCTTCGGCGGTGTCGGAGCAGTTCGTGGTGAGTCGCATCCGTCAGCGCTCCGACCATCAACGCATGGAGATCGCCGCGCGCTACGGCGTGCACAACCGCAAGCTGATTCAGGTGATCGGCGTGATGGAGCAGCACATGGAAGAGCCGTTGACGCCCGACCGGCTCGCGCAGGAAATCGGCGTGACACGGCGGCAGCTCGAACGGCTGTTCTGCGCGTCGCTGAAGGACACGCCGACGCATTTTTATCTGCAATTACGGCTTTCTCGTGCGCGCGAGTTGCTGCAACAGACCGACATGTCCATTACGTCGATTTGCGTCGCGTGCGGCTTCGAGTCGCCGTCGCACTTCTCGCGGACGTATCGCGCCCGATTCGGCGCAAGCCCCCGCAGCGACCGCCAGGTGACAGGCGGCTTCGTGTCGCCGAAAGCGCTAATCAGCGCGCACGCCGCCGAATTATCACAAATACGACAACAGTGAATTCTTTGATCTGGGGTTTACCCTAGGTTCCTCGCCTCCTAAACTGTGTCTATCTGCTGAAGACGAACCGCCTTCAGCACAGCACAAAACAATCTCTGGAGGTAGTAATCATGAAATCCCTGATCGAAGCTGCTGTTATCGCCGCTCTCATTTCTGCACCGCTCGCCGCTTTCGCGCAATCGAACCAGCCGGTTACCCGCGCTCAGGTCCGCGCTGAACTGATCCAGCTGGAGAAGGCGGGCTATAACCCGGCAACGTCGAACGACTACGATTACCCGGCCAACATCCAGGCTGCCGAAGCGCGCGTCGCTGCGCAAAACGGTGCGGCTCAAACGAGCGGCTACGGTTCGGCAACGAACGGCTCGTCGCAAGCCGGCAACCGCGCTGAAGTGACGTCGAGCTCGTATTCGGCTCCGGTGTACGTCGGACAGTAACGGAATTGCGGCGCGGCGCCTTTCGCCGCGCGAAAAAAAACGGCACGCTTTTGCGTGCCGTTTTTGCGTTCAGATGCCACCCACGCACATGTACTTGATGACCACGTAGTCGTCGATGCCATAGTGCGAGCCTTCGCGCCCCAAGCCCGATTGCTTGACGCCGCCGAATGGCGCGACTTCGTTCGAGATCAGTCCTGTGTTGATGCCCACCATGCCGTACTCGAGCGCTTCGGCGACGCGCCAGACGCGCCCGATGTCGCGGCTGTAGAAGTACGACGCGAGACCGAACTCGGTGTCGTTCGCAAGTGCGATCACTTCCTCGTCCGATGAAAACCGGAACAGCGGCGCAAGCGGACCGAAGGTTTCGTCGCGCGCCACTTTCATGTCGGGCGTGACATCCGCGAGTATGGTCGGCTCGAAGAAGCCGTGACCGAGCGCATGACGCTTGCCGCCCGTCACGACGCGCGCGCCTTTGGCGAGCGCGTCTTCGATATGCGACTCCACCTTGAGCACCGCCGCTTCATTGATGAGCGGCCCCTGCGTGACACCTGCCTCGGTGCCGCGGCCCACCGCCAATTGCTCGACGGCGGCGCGCAGCTTCTCTGCAAACGCGTCGTATACCTTGTCATGCACGTAGAAGCGGTTCGTGCAAACGCAGGTCTGGCCGCTATTTCGATATTTCGATGCAATCGCGCCAGCCACGGCGGCGTCGAGATCGGCGTCGTCGAAAACGATGAACGGTGCGTTGCCGCCCAGTTCGAGCGACACCTTTTTTACGGTCGGCGCGCACTGCGCCATCAGCAGACGGCCAACGGGCGTCGAGCCGGTGAACGACAGCTTGCGCACGATCGGATTGCCGGTCATTTCCGCGCCGATCGCTTTCGGCTCGCCCGTCACCACATTGAACACGCCGCGCGGCACGCCCGCGCGTTCGGCCAGCACGGCGAGCGCGAGCGCGGAAAGCGGCGTCGCTTCAGCCGGCTTGACGATGATCGGACAGCCCGCCGCAAGCGCCGGACCGACTTTGCGCGTGATCATGGCGGCCGGAAAATTCCACGGCGTGATCGCCGCGCAAACACCAACGGGCTCCTTCGTCACGACAATGCGCTTGTCGCTTGCCGGCGTGGGAATGGTGTCGCCGTTCACGCGCTTGCCTTCTTCCGCGAACCATTCGAGGAACGAGGCCGCGTACTGGATTTCGCCCTTCGCCTCGGCAAGCGGCTTGCCTTGTTCGGTGGTGAGAATGAGCGCGAGGTCGTCGGCGTTCTCGAGCATCAGGTCATGCCACTTGCGCAAAATCACCGCGCGTTGCTTGGCGGTGGCCGCGCGCCATGCGGGCCATGCTGCGTTGGCGGCGTCGATGGCGCGGCGCGTTTCCGCGGTGCCCATGCGCGGCACCGTTGCGACGACTTCGCCGGTCGCGGGATTCGCGACTTCGAAGGTAGAACCGTCGTCGGCGCCTTGCCATTCGCCCGCGAGATAGGCGTGGGTCTTCAGCAGAGTCGGGTCTTTCAGAGTCAGCGTGGTCATCAGGCGTTTCCTCAAGCTGCGACAGCAACGCTGTCCTTGATGACGTCTTCGAGAATCGCAAGCGCCTCTTCGAAGACCGTGTCCTCGATCGTCAACGGGAACAGGAAGCGCACCACGTTCGAATAGACGCCGCACACGAGCAGCAGCAAGCCGCGTTCGAGTGCGCGTGCCTGCACGCGTTTCGTGAATTCCGCGTCGGGTTCCGTGCTGCCAGGCTTGCAGAACTCGACGGCCACCATACCGCCGGGGCCGCGCACGTCGGCAATTTGCGGCGCGTCCTTTTGCAGTTCGATCAGCTTTGCCTTGACGCGGTCGCCGAGGATCGTGGCGCGCTCGCACAGCTTCTCTTCGTCGATGATGTCGAGTACCGCAAGCGCGGCGGCCACCGCCAGCGGATTGCCCGCATATGTGCCGCCGAGCCCGCCGGGCGCCGCCGCATCCATCACGTCGGCGCGGCCGATCACGCCCGACAGCGGCATGCCGCCCGCGAGGCTCTTGGCAACCGTCATCAGATCGGGCACCACGTCGTAGTGATGCATGGCGAACAGCTTGCCGGTGCGCGCAAAGCCGGTTTGCACTTCATCGGCAATCAGCAGAATGCCGTGCTCGTTGCACAGCTTGCGCAGCGCACGCACGAATTCGGCCGGCGCGGGATAGAACCCGCCTTCACCCTGAACCGGTTCGAAGATGATTGCGGCGACCCGCTTCGGATCGACGTCGGCCTTGAACAGGAATTCGATGGCCTTCAGCGAATCGGCCGTGCTCACGCCATGCAGGGGATTTGGGAACGGAGCGTGGAACACGTCGGACGGGAACGGACCGAAGCCCGCCTTGTACGGCGCGACCTTGCCCGTCAGCGCCATGCCCATCAGCGTGCGGCCATGAAAGCCGCCGGTGAAGGCGATCACGCCCGGACGGCCGGTCGCGGCGCGCGCGATCTTGATCGCGTTTTCGACGGCTTCCGCGCCGGTCGTGAAAAACGCGGTCTTCTTCGGGTGATCGCCGGGCGCGCGCTCGTTGAGCTTTTCGGCGAGTTCGACATACGACGCGTATGGCACGATCTGATACGCCGTGTGCGTGAAACGGTCCAGCTGGTCGCGAATGGCGGCTACGATCTTTGGATGACGATGGCCCGTGTTGCACACCGCGATTCCCGCTGCGAAGTCAATGAAGCGGCGGCCCTCCACATCCCACAGCTCCGCGTTTTCGGCACGCTCTGCATAGAAATCGCACATCACGCCGACGCCGCGCGGCGTGGCTGCGTCCTTACGGCTCTTCAATTCTGCGTTCTTCAGGTTCATCGCGTGGCTCCTCGGTGTCGGCGGACGCCGCGCGTCGCGCGGCACATGCAACGACTATAGTGAGATTTGGCTCTTAGCTTCAGAGCCATTTAAATGAAAACGTAGGAGCCAATTGTGGCGGGGGCCGAGGAGGAAGAGGCGCCGCACGCGTGAACACGCCAGGCGAACTTCTGAATTGGGACTTCGCAGTTCGCAGTTGCCGAGCGGCAATTCGCCAACGCAAGGCAGGCGCAGCCGCACGCGCATCAAATCCGGATCAGCACCGCACCCAGCGTGACCAGTGCACATGCAACGACCCGCCGCGCAGTGAGCTTTTCCCGCATGAAAAGCCAGCCGATCAGCACCGCGAAGATCGAGCTCAACTCGCGCAGCGCGGAGACCATCGCGATGGGCAGATAACGGTATGCCTCGATGATCAGGCAATACGCGACGAGCGCGAGCGCGCCGGAGGCCATGCCTTTGAGCACCACCGAGCGGCCGATGAACAGCCCCTTCGCGCCGCCGCGCCAATGCCACGCGAGCAGAAACTGCGGCACGTTCCAGATCAGATAGACCCACATGATGTAGCTCAGGCCATTGCCCGCGACGCGCGCGCCGATTCCGTCGACAACCGAATATGTCGCGATAAAAAAGCCGGTCAGGAGCGCGAACGGCACACTTTCGCCGGAGAAGCGCATGCCGCGGCGAAACGCCAGCGAGACGATCCCGACCGACACCAGCGCGACGCCGATCGCGGCGAGCGGCTTGAGCGATTCATGAGCGAACACGAGCGCGCCGACGAACACCAGCATCGGCGAAAGACCGCGCGCAATGGGATAGATCTGCCCGAAGTCGCCGCTTCGATAAGCGCGGATCAGCGCCAGCAGATAGCCGAACTCCAGCACCACCGACGCGAAGATATACGGCCACGCGGCAGGCGCGGGCATCGGCAGGACCATCACACCGACCGCGCTCACGGCGATATAGGGAATCGCCATCATGCCGAGCAGCCAGACGCGGTCTTCGGACAAATGCAGGAAGGCGTTCCACGTGGCGTGCAACAGCGCCGACAGCAGGACCAGCAAGACGACAAGGGTTTCCATCGAAGGCGAGGGCAGGCTAGGTTGGCTGGCCTGACTGCCGGCCGCAAGCCCGTGATTATTCCAGCACGAGACGTAAATGGATGAGTGGACGACTAAAGTACAGGGGCTTTATGGGGCGAAAGGAGGCGATTTGTGGCGCGCCGGATGGTGTCATGATGACGTCCATATGACTTATATATGACGCCGGTATGTCAGTGTTCAGCCGCTGCGCAGCCGTCATGCATGCCGGCCTGCGGCCAGGCTATATTGCTTCATTCGCCGTGCCGTCCCCGACATCCAGCACTCCTCGCGACGCCCCCATGCAGCCTTTGAGCTTCCTTCCCGACAGCTTTGCCGAGTACGAAGATCTCAGGGCGATCCTCGATCAGGGCAGCGCAAGCTTTGCGATCCGCACGCTCTGCGAGACGACGGTGCGCGGCCGGCGTTTCGGCGTGCATACCGCGAGCATCGGTTCGACGGATCCGCAAGCGCCGGCCATCGGCTTCTTCGGCGGCATTCATGGACTCGAGCGAATCGGCTCGCAACTCGTGCTCGACTACATGCGCGCGCTGCTTGCGCGGCTCGAATGGGACGAACTGCTGGTCCGGCAACTGCAGTCGATTCGCCTTATCTTCGTGCCGATAGTCAATCCTGGTGGCATGTGGGCGGCCACCCGAGCCAATCCGAACGGCGTCGACCTGATGCGCAACGCGCCGCAAAACGCGGACGAGCGCGTGCCGCTGCTGGCGGGCGGCCAGCGCGTCGGCGCGTGGCTGCCGTGGTATCGCGGACGCCTCGGCGCTCCGATGGAAGCCGAGGCCGCCGCGCTGCTGCAGGTAGTTGAAACGGAACTGGCCGCGCGGCCCTTGAGCATCGCGCTCGATTGCCATTCGGGTTACGGCTGGAACGACAGCATCTGGTTTCCGTACGCGCGCACGCGCAAGCTGATGCCGCATCTGCCGGAAATGTACGTGCTGAAAACCATGTTCGAGCGTTCGCATCCGCATCATGGGTATACGTTCGAGCCGCAGAGCCATCAGTATCTGCTGCATGGCGATCTGTGGGACTACGCGTACGACCGCGCGCCCGCACCCAACGTCTTTCTGCCGATGACGCTCGAACTCGGTTCGTGGCTATGGATCAAGAAGAACCCACGGCAATTGTTCTCGCGTCAAGGGATGTTCAATCCGGTGAAGGCGCATCGCACGGCGCGCGTGTTGCGGCGGCACGCGAACCTGCTCGATTTTCTGGCTCGCGCCGTTTTTTCGGCGCAGCGCTGGTTGCCTCAAGGCAATCGCCGCGAGCAATTGCTGCAAAGCGCGATCGATCACTGGTACAGGCCGGATAGCGCATGAGCACGTGGATTCTGCTGCGCGGACTGACACGCGAGACACGTCACTGGGGCCGTTTGCCTGATGTGTTACGGGAAGCCACGGGCGCTTCGGGCGTGAGCTTGATCGACTTGCCGGGCAACGGCGAATTCGCGCATCTGCGTGCGCCCGCGACGGTCGCTGACATGGTCGACTTCGTACGCATTGCTGCTGTGCAAGGAGGCGCGGCCGGCTTAGGCGCGGCCGGTATAGGCGTGGCGCGCACCGGCCCAACCGACATAATCTCGCCCGGCCCATTCAACGTGCTGGCGATGTCGCTCGGCGGCATGGTCGCGACCTCCTGGGCGCAACAGTACCCCGCCGAAATCGGGCGGCTTGTGTTGATCAACACGAGCATGCGTCCGTTCAGCCGCGTGCATGAGCGGCTGCGTCCGTCCGCATGGCCGGGTCTTTTGACAATCGCCATGCATTGGAGCGACGCCGTGCGCGCCGAGAGCGGCATTCATCGATTGACGTGCAACAACGTCGATACCCTTGAAGCCGATCTTCAATCATGGAGCATGATTCGACGCAGCGCGCCGGTGAGCCGCGGCAATGCGTTGCGCCAGTTATGGGCGGCGGCGCGCTTTACCGCAGGCGCAGCGAAACCGGCTTGTCCGCTGCTGATTCTCTCTTCGCATGACGACCGGCTCGTCGATCCGGTTTGTTCCACGAAGCTAGCCGCAGCGTGGGGCGCGCATCATCGCGAGCATGCATGGGCGGGCCACGATCTGCCGCACGACGATCCCGCGTGGGTCGGCGGACAGGTGAGCGCATGGCTTGCGCACGAAGCAGTCGAAACGGAACGCATGCGGTAAATGGCGATTGCGCGCTTGCAGCATACGGCCGGGCAGCGGGTATAACCTAAGTCGCCGCGGCGGTCGCATTGCGGCGTGCAGGCGCATAATCCTCCTTCAGACGATGCATGCGATCCGGGCGATTCTCGCCATTGCCGCCAGCCGGGGAGTTCATCATGCAAGCAAAGAACGAAGAAGCCGTCACGCACTTGCTGAACGATGTCGTCGAGTTTGCACGAGGGCGTTTGCCCGAGCCGACGTTTCACATCGTCGAGCCCTTTCTGCGGCACTACTACGATTTCGTCGACGCCGACGATCTGCAAAGCCGCTCCATTCCCGATCTGTACGGCGCCGCGCTCGCGCACTGGCAGACCGCCCAGCGCTTCGTCCCCGGCAAGGAAAGACTGCGCGTCTACAACCCGATTCTCGAACAGCATGGCTGGCATTCCGATCACACGGTGATCGAAATCGTCAACGACGACATGCCGTTTCTGGTCGATTCCGTTTCGATGGCGGTCAACCGGCAAGGGCTCGCGCTGCATTCGGTCGTGCATCCAGTGTTTCGCATCTGGCGCGCTGCCGACGGCGACATCGCGCGTGTCACGCAGGGCGCGGAAGAGGCCGCCGACACGCGCTCGCAATTGGCCTCGTTCATTCACTTCGAAGTCGACCGTTGCGGCGACGCGGCGAAACTGGACGCGCTGCGCGACGACATCGCGAAAGTACTGCGCGACGTGCGCGCCGCGGTTGAAGACTGGCCGAAGATAGTGGAGCTCGCGCGCGTCACGATCAAAACCATGAAGGCCGGCGAGAGCGGGCCGGATGCAATGGAAGCGCGCGCGTTTCTCGAATGGATGGTCGCCGATCATTTCACCTTTCTCGGCCACCGCGACTACGAACTCGTGCAGCAGGGCACGGGCTACGGATTGCGCGCGGTGCCGGGCTCGGGCCTCGGCATCATGCGCGACGAACTGCGGACCGTGGATGGAGCCGCAGCGACTGCAGAAGTGACGGTCTTGCCACCGGCCGCAGCCGAAATCATTTCGAGCGCCTCGCCGATCTTCCTGACCAAGGCCAACTCGCGGGCAACCGTGCATCGGCCCGGCTATCTGGATTATGTCGGCATCAAACTGACCGGCGCTGACGGCAAGGTGGTCGGCGAGCGGCGCTTCATCGGCCTCTACACGTCGACCGCTTATTTTCTGTCGGCGGCCGAAATTCCGATCGTTCGGCGCAAATGCGCGAACATCGTGAGGAGGGCCGGATTCTTGCCGAAAGGTCATCTGGCGAAATCGCTCGTGACGGTGCTGGAAACGTATCCGCGCGACGAACTGTTCCAGGCCGACGAGAACCAGCTCTACGATATTGCGCTCGGCGTGCTCCGTTTGCAGGAGCATCAGCGCACGCGCCTTTTTGTGCGGCGCGACCGCTTCGACCGCTTCGTGTCGTGCCTCGTGTTCGTGCCGCGTGACAAATACAACACCGATTTGCGGCAACGTATCGCCAATCTGCTCACCGACGCATTCAACGGAGCGAGCGTCGAGTTCACGCCGCTGCTTTCCGAATCGACGCTCGCGCGCATTCACTTCGTCGTGCATGCGAAGCCGGGCGGCATGCCGGATGTCGATACGCGCGAACTCGAAGCGCGTCTCGTGCAGGTCGCGCGCCGCTGGCAGGACGATCTCGCCGATGCGTTGCTCGACGCGTTCGGTGAAGAGCAGGGCAACCGTCTGCTACAGCACTACGCGGATTCGTTTCCGCCCGGCTATCGCGACGACTATGCCGCGCGCACGGCGGTACGCGACATCGAACTGATCGAGCGCGTGCAGGGCAGCGAGCGCCTCGCGATGAACCTGTATCGTCCAATCGAAGCAGGGCCGCGCGCATTCCGCTTCAAGGTCTATCGGGCGGGAATGCCGATCGCGTTGTCGCGCAGTTTGCCGATGCTCGAACACCTGGGCGTGCGTGTCGATGAAGAGCGGCCGTATCTGATCGAAGCGCTCGGCGCGACGCCTGCGTGGATTCACGACTTCGGGCTCGAACTTGCCGACGACGCCGAGTTCGACATCGAGCGCGTGAAGGATCTTTTCGAAGATGCGTTCGAGCAGGTGTGGACCGGCGCGATAGAAAGCGACGACTTCAACCGTCTCGTTCTGCGCGCGCAATTGAGCGCGCGCGAAGTGACGATACTGCGTGCGTATGCGAAGTATCTGCGGCAGGTGGGCTCCACATTCAGCGATGCGTATATCGAGCGTGCGGTGACCGGAAATCCCGCGATTGCGCGCATGCTGGTCGAACTCTTCGTCGCGCGCTTCGATCCGTCATTGGGCGACACGCGTGAGGCGCGCGTGGAGGGTTTGCTGAAGACAATCGACAGCGCGCTCGACCAGGTGCCGAATCTCGACGAGGATCGGATACTGCGGCAGTTTCTCGGTGTGATCAAGGCCACGCAGCGCACCAACTATTACGTGTTCGATGCGGACGGAAAGCCGAAGCCGTATCTATCGTTCAAGTTCAACCCGGCGCAAGTGCCCGGTTTGCCCGAGCCGAAGCCGATGTTCGAGATATGGGTCTACTCGCCGCGCGTCGAAGGCGTGCATTTGCGTGGTGGACGTGTGGCGCGCGGCGGCTTGCGCTGGTCGGACCGTCGCGAGGACTTCCGCACTGAAGTGCTGGGTCTGATGAAGGCGCAAATGGTGAAGAACGTCGTGATCGTGCCGGTCGGCTCGAAGGGCGGCTTCGTCGTGAAGAACCCCCCGCCGCAAACGGAACGCGACACATGGATGCGCGAAGGCATTGCGTGCTATCAAACGTTCCTGCGTGGTTTGCTCGATCTGACCGACAACCTCGCGGGCACGACAGTCGTGCCTCCGCGCGACGTGGTACGGCACGATCCCGATGATCCGTATCTGGTGGTCGCCGCCGACAAAGGCACGGCCACGTTCTCCGACTACGCCAACGCGATCTCGCAGGAATACGGTTTCTGGCTCGACGACGCGTTTGCGTCGGGCGGCTCGGTCGGCTACGACCACAAGAAAATGGCGATCACGGCGCGCGGCGCCTGGGAGTCCGTCAAGCGGCATTTCCGCGAAATGGGCGTCGATACGCAGACGATGGACTTCACGGTGGTCGGTATCGGCGATATGTCCGGTGACGTGTTCGGTAATGGCATGCTGTTGTCGCCGCATATCAGGCTCGTGGCCGCGTTCGATCATCGGCATATTTTCCTGGACCCGAATCCCGATCCGGCGTCCAGTCTTGCCGAGCGTGGACGTCTCTTTCTTCTCGATCGATCGAGTTGGGCCGACTACGACCCTTCGCTGATTTCAGCGGGCGGCGGCGTGTTTCCGCGCACGGCGAAGACCATTGCCCTGTCGCCGGCCGTGCAGTCGGTACTCGGCATCAGCGCGGCGGCGCTCTCGCCGGCCGAACTGATGCGCGCAATTCTGCAGGCGCCCGTCGACCTGCTCTACAACGGCGGCATCGGCACTTATGTGAAGGCCTCGCGTGAAACGCACCTGCAGGTGGGCGACCGCGCGAACGATGCGATCCGTGTGAACGGGGCGGACTTGCGCTGCAAGGTTGTAGCCGAAGGCGGCAATCTGGGGCTCACGCAACTCGGCCGCATTGAATTCGCGCAGCGCGGCGGTCGCATCAATACCGATGCAATAGACAACTCGGCAGGTGTCGACTGTTCCGACCATGAGGTCAACATCAAGATTCTGCTGGGACTCGTGGTGGCCGACGGCGAGATGACCGGCAAGCAGCGCAACGCGCTGCTCGCGGAAATGACCGACGAAGTCGGCCTGCTCGTGTTGACGGACAACTATTACCAGACTCAGGCGCTTTCGATTGCGGGCCGCTATGGCGTCGAACTGCTCGACGCTGAAACGCGCCTGATGCGCTATCTGGAACGCGCGGGTCGCCTGAATCGTGCAATCGAGTTTCTACCGAACGACGAAGAAGTGGCCGAGCGGCAGGCTGCGAAACAAGGGCTCACCACGCCCGAGCGCGCGGTGCTGCTCGCGTACAGCAAGATGTGGCTGTACGACGCGCTGCTCGATTCTTCAGTGCCCGAAGACCCGCTCGTCAGCGACATGTTGATCGAGTATTTCCCGAAGCCTTTACGCCAGCGCTTCAGCGAGCCGATGCAGCGTCATCCGCTGCGCCGCGAAATCCTTGCGACGTATCTGACCAACGCGTTGGTAAACCGCGTGGGCTGCGAGTTCGTGCATCGGCTGATGGAGGAAACCGATGCGCAGCCCGGCGACATCGTGCGGGCCTGCATCATGGCCCGCGATGTCTTCGATCTCGACGATGTATGGCGCAGCATCGACGCGCTGGATAACCGCGTCGCCGACGACGTGCAGGCGCGCATGTTCGTCGAAGTTGCACGGCTTGTCGAACGTTCGGCGTTGTGGTTCCTGCGGCATCTGTCGTCGCCGAGCGTGAACAGCGACGACGTGACCGGTCTGCTCGCGCGTTGCCGTGAGGCCGCGCAGCGTCTCGCGCCGCAGTGGCCCGCTTTGCTGCCGGCTGCCGATCTCGAAGCGCTATCCGAACGCCAACGTGTGCTCGTCGACGCGGGCGTCGATAGTGAACTCGCGGTGCGCATTGCGAGCGGCGAGATTTCAGCGTCGCTGCTCGATATCGCCGAAGTGGCGTCCACGTGCGAGCGCAAGCTCGAACTGGTGGCGGGCGTCTACTTCGCGCTCGGCACGCTGCTCAACTACAACTGGATCAGCGAACGCGCGGCTGCGCTGCCTGCGCCGTCGCACTGGGACATGCTGGCGCGCGCATCCGCATTGGCCGAACTCGCGCGCCTCAAACGCGCGCTTACGATGAGTGCGCTCGCCGGCGCCGACGACGCAGCCACGCCCGACGCGCTGGTTCAAGCATGGCGCGACAAGCGCGCTATGCAACTCGAGCGCTATGCTCGGCTGCTTGCCGACCTCAGGGCCACCGGCGGAGCAAGCCTGTCGATGCTGCTGGTGATCGTCCGGGAAATGGCTGCGCTCGAGAGGGCATGAGCATTGCGTGGAGGAAGCGGTAAAGAAAGGCTGGTTGAAGGTCCAAGCGCGCGGTGCGCAGAGCGCCGCGGTTGGACGCACGCTGCCCGGCATGTCCATAATACGGATTCCCGGCAGTTGAAAGCCTTTTGAAAATTGACTAACGCCCTCCACGACGATGAAAGAAGAATCGCCGAAAGCCATTATTTACGCGCTTGCTGCCAACTTCGGCATTGCCGTCTGCAAGTTCGCCGCTGCCTCGTTCACCGGTTCCGGTTCGATGTTCGCGGAAGCTATTCACTCCACCGCCGACTGCGGTAATCAATTGCTGCTGCTCTTCGGCCTGCGCCAGGCGCGCCGGCCGGCAAGCCCGTTGCATCCGATGGGCGGGGGCCGTGAGATCAACTTTTATTCGCTGCTGGTCGCGCTGCTGCTGTTCTTTGTCGGCGGCGCGTTTTCAGTGTACGAAGGCGTGCATCGGCTGGTCGCGCGGGAGCCTCTGCAGTATGCGTATGTCGCGCTTGTCGTGCTCGGCGTTTCCGTGGTGCTGGAGGCGTTCTCGCTGTGGGGCGCGATGAAGGAGATCCGCAGGGTGCACCCGGAGAAAGCGCTCTGGCGCTGGTTCCGGGAAACCCGCGAGTCCGAGTTGCTGGTCGTCGCGGGCGAGGATATTGCCGCGCTGGCCGGCTTGGCGATGGCCTTCGCCGCCGTGCTGCTCACTTTGGTGACCGGCAATGCCGTCTATGACGCGCTTGGTTCCATAGCCGTTGGTTTGCTGCTGATGGTGATCGCATGGCTCGTGGCGCGCGAGGTGAAGTCGATGATCGTCGGCGAATCGGCAAGCCCCGAAGTGCGCCGCGCAATCGAGGCGCATTTGCGCGCACGCGGTGAGATTCGCAGCATCATCAATATGATTACTCTGCAATGGGGACGTCATGTGGTGGTCGCCGTGCAGGCTGAAATGATCGACTACGCGAGCGGCCGCGCGATGGTCGACGCGATCAACGTGATCGAGGCAGATTTGCAAGCCGCATTTCCGCAGGTGCGCTGGGTGTTTTTTGAACCAGACGTGCCGCGCGCCTAACCATGCCTTTTCTGCGCACGTGACTCGCGAAGGTCTTTGCGCGAGTCACGCAACCCGCGCTTCATGTAGTGGAAAATAATTTCTTCGCATCTATACTTCCTTCGGCTTGAAGGCGGCACTCTCCCAAACTGCATCACAAGCAAAAGGAAGATCACGATGCTGACTCGCACATTAGGCGCTCTCTCCGTCATTGCACTCGCGGCATGCGCGGCCTTTACCTCCGGGCCGGCAAGCGCGGACGACAACGACGATTTCTCGCATGACGGCGGCGGCTCGCGCGGGCGGCCAGTCAAGGTGATGATCATTTCGATGTTCGGTCCGGAGGGCCAGGTGTGGCTGGATAAGCTCGGGCCATGGCGCGATATTCCGGTGGACGGCCTGTCGCCCGATTACCCGGCAGTGCATTGCAACCGTCAGGATGTATGCGTGATGACGACCGGCATGGGCCACACGAACGCCGCGGCGTCGATCATGGCATTGACGTTCTCACCGCGTTTCGATTTGCGGCATACGTATTTTATGGTGGCGGGTATTGCCGGCATCGATCCTCAACGGGGCACGGTCGGATCCGCTGCGTGGGCCAAGTACCTTGTCGACTTCGGCATTCAATGGGAGATCGACGGGCGCGAGATTCCGGCCGGCTGGAATACCGGCTATCTTGGGATCAACACAAAAAGCCCTTCAGAAAAGCCGCCGCTCGATTACCGGACCGAAGTGTTCAAGCTCAATACGCGACTCGCCGATACTGCATTCGCCTTGTCGCGCAACGTGGTGCTTTCCGACAACGCGCAGGCGCAGGCCGCGCGTGCCAAGTATTCGTACCCGCCGGCTAATCAATCGCCGACCGTCATTCAATGCGATACGCTCGCCGGCGATACGTGGTGGTCGGGCACGCTGCTGGGGCAACGGGCTCGCGACTGGACCAAGATCTTGACGGATGAAAAGGGCGTGTATTGCACCACGCAGCAGGAAGACAATGCCACGTATGAAGCGCTAAAACGCGCGGCTTCGGTGCATAAGGTCGATTTGAACCGCGTTGCCGTGGTGCGTGCGGGCTCTGATTTCGACCGTCCTTACGACGGACAGACCAGCGCCGACAATCTGCTGAACTACTCCGCGCAAGGCGGCTTCACGATTGCTCTCGAAAATCTATACCGCTCGGGTAATCCGCTCGTGCAGGACATTGTCACGCACTGGAGCGAATGGCGCGAAGGCGTGCCCAGGCGCTAACCGGCTTGTTGCAAGCGGGCCGCTTCGTGCGGCCCGCACTGCAATGGCGCGCCACACTTAACGTTGCGGTGCGCGATACGGTGTCCAGACGGCGGCGTCCGTATTCCAATGATCCAGTTCCGATGGTGTCATGATGTACTCCTTTGTGAAGAGTGGAAAGCTATCGCGGCGATTCGCATTTATTCCGGAAAACTAACGGTTCTGGCGTCCGCTTTCCTCTGTGCTCAGTGCCCCGCTTAGTGCCCGCTTAGTACCTGTTACTGCCCATTAGCCACACGCGTGACGTCGCCGTTCGCGCCTTCCTGCAACGCGATTCGTGCGGCTTGCGTCTGGCCGATCAGACCTTTGTTCGGGTAGCTCGTGCGATTGAGCGAAGGCAGCGAACCGTCACGATATGCGGCGACCACTTCGGCCTGCACTTCGGCGCGTGTTTTTCCGCTTGTCGTCGAGGTCGGTTGAGTCTGGTAAGTACCAGCGTGGCCGATGCCGTTGCCGCCGCCGTTGCTTTGTGCAAATACCGGCGCGCTGGCGAGCAGCGAGAGAGCAAGACCTGCGAGAAGATTGCGTTTCATGATTCACTCCTGTCGATTCGTTTGCAGCACGAGGGGCGCTGCGACAGGGTGAAATGTAGACTTCGAGTGGACGTCGATAAATCGCGCTTTCGCGAAATGAATTGTCGCGATTTCGGAACAATCGCGTGAGGACCCCTTTAAACGCGGGCACAAGGAACAACCGCGGCATTAGCGCCGCGGTTGGAATTCACTGTTCCAGTTTTTGTACTTCAATCTAACTGAATTACGCGACCCATTCGGAAATCACCGGTGTGTCGAGTGTCGGAGCCGACTCGCGTTCTTCGAGCGTGCGCTGCGAGCATGTTGCATCGAGCGCACCACGACCGCTCAGCAATGGGCAGCGATCGAATACCTCGGCGATCCAGTCTACGAAAACACGGACTTTAGGCGACAGATGCCGACTGTGCGGATAGACTGCGGAAATCGGCATCGGCAAAGGCTTGAGTTCGGGCAGTACTTCAACCAGCTGGCCTGAACGCAGATGCGGCAGCACCATGAAACGAGCCGGCTGAATCAGGCCAAAACCTTCCAGCCCGCAGGTCACGTAGGCATCGGCGTCGTTGACCGACACAATGCCCTTCATTTTTACTTCAACCTCTTTGCCATCAACCATGAACGCCCAGTCGAGCGTGCGTCCCGTACGGCTCGAGAAGTAATTGACTGCTTTGTGATTTTCCAGGTCGTCGAGCGAGGTCGGCATGCCGGCCCGTTCAATGTATTCCGGGGCCGCGCACGTCACGCCCTCGAATAGGCCAATACGCCGCGCCACCAGCGAAGAATCCTGGAGTGCGCCGACGCGCACCACGCAATCCACGCCTTCCTGCAAAAGGTCGACCTGTCTGTCCGACAAGCCGAGTTGCAGGTCGATGTCCGGGTAGCGCGTGTGGAATTCACATAGTTGAGGAATCACCAGTAAGCGGCCAATCGAGCCCGGCATGTCGATGCGCAGCTTGCCATGCGGCTTCTTATTGCCGCTCTGAAAACTGGCCTCGGTCTCTTCGACGTCCGCGAGAATGCGCACGCAGCGCTCGTAATACGCGGCGCCGTCCGGCGTGAGCGACAGGCGCCGCGTGGTGCGGTGCATGAGCCGTGTGCCGAGGAACGCTTCGAGGTTCTGAATAATCGTGGTAACCGATGCGCGGGGCAGGTCGAGCGTTTCCGCCGCACGGGTAAAGCTGTTGGTGTCGACAACGCGTGTGAACACTTGCATGGCCTGAAGCCGGTCCATTGCAAACCTCCAGAAGGGGCAGGCGTACTGAGCAGGATTCGAATCCGCGGAGCAATCGATTTGATTGTTCAGGGGCGCCGAATTGTGTTGCCGGATTATAGGCATTTATTTACGAGTCTGCCGAACCCACAATTCGCACCATTGAAGTTCTTTGCGCATTGCGCGGCTCGACATGCAAGCATTTAAACCGCCGTACTCCTTTGTGCCCACCGGCAGTGCGCCGGTAGAGGCCGACAGCACGGCTCTCGAAGTCACCGACGTGCAGATAGAAGGGCACGCGCAGGACATCACATTGCGTTTGTACCGGCAGGGAAAGAAAACCGCACTGCCTGTACTGCTTTATTTTCACGGCGGCGGCTTTACGAAGGGATCTATCGATCAGGCCGACTTCGCCTCGCGTTATTTCGCAGAGCATTTACCGGCATTGGTGGTGTCGGTCGGCTATTCGCTTGCGCCGGCGTTTCCGTTTCCCGCCGCGCCGGAAGACGCGCATCGGGCGGCATTGTGGGTACAGACGCGGGCGCGCGCTTTTGGCGGCAACAGCAGAAAGGTGGGCGTGGCGGGTCATGACGCCGGCGGTCAATTGGCCAATTGCCTCGCGTTTATCGCGCGGGATCGCGGCGACGTGCAGATCGCCGCGCAGGCTTTGTTCGGGCCGATGCTGGACCCGAGCCTCACCCGCCTTGGCGACGAAAAGCGCCTCGGCTCGGACATTACGGCAAGAGAGTGTGCGGCCTGTTACCGCGCGTACTTGCCGCAAGCGTCGCAACGCATGCATCCGTATGCGGCGCCGCTCGAATCGTCGCGGCTCGCGGGCTTGCCGGCCACGCTAATCGCGACGGCGCAAAACGACGTGCTGCATGTCGAAGCGGAGAAATACGCGAGCAGCCTGATCGACGCAGGTGTGCTGACCCAGGTGGTCCGCTATCCGGCCGTCTCGCATGCGGCGTTGGCCGATCATCCGCCCGCCTTGCAGGAAGCGGTGCGATTTTTTCAGTGGCGCTTCGATGCGCGCGCCCATCGATGAAACACAAATAAGCAGAACTTCAATCAACGATACCGGGAGCTTCAAATGACCATCCTTCCTCTTTCCCGTCGCCGTGTGGCGATAGCCGCGCTAGCCGTGATCGTCGTAGCCGGACTGGGCACGTTCGGCGCGATTCGTGTCGACGCGAGTTCGCCTGCCGCGCCGACCATCGTGCCGGAAGTCGATGTCGCCACTGTGGTGCAAAAAACGATTACCGACTGGCAGAGCTATTCGGGCCGCCTCGAAGCGGTCGAAAAAGTGGACGTCCGTTCGCAGGTGCCTGGCACGATCGTGTCGGTCAACTTTAAGGACGGCGCGCTCGTGAAGAAAGGCGACACGCTGTTCGTGATCGACCCGCGCCCGTACGCGGCGGAAGTGGATCGCGCAGAAGCGCAGCTCGCGGCCGCGCAGGCGCGCACCGGCTACACGCAAAGCGACTGGGAGCGCGCGCAGCGCCTGATCGCCGACAACGCAATCGCCAAGCGCGATTACGACGAGAAGCAGAATGCCGCGCGCGAAGCGAGCGCGAACCTGAAGGCCGCGCAAGCCGCACTCGAAACCGCACGCATCAATCTCGGCTACACGAAGATTGTCGCGCCGGTTTCAGGTCGTGTGTCGCGCGCGGAAATCACAGTGGGCAACGTGGTGTCGGCGGGCGCGAGCTCGACGCCGCTCACCACGCTCGTGTCGGTTTCGCCGATCTACGCATCGTTCGACGCAGACGAACAAACCTATCTGCAGTACCTGCGTCGCGCGAAAGACGGCGGCAAGGTGCCGGTTGAACTCGGTCTCGCAGATGAAAGCGGCTACTCCCGCAACGGCATTATCGAGTCGGTGGACAACCGGCTCGATACGTCGTCGGGCACGATCCGCGTTCGCGCGCGTTTCGATAACCAGGACGGCACATTGATTCCGGGTCTCTACGCACGCGTGAAAGTGGGCGGCAGCGAGCCGCACCCCGCACTGCTGATCGACGACGCCGCGGTGGGCACCGATCAGGACAAGAAGTTCGTGCTGGTGGTCGATCAGAACAACCACGTCGCCTACCGCGAGATCTCCGTCGGCGATATGCAGGGCAATCTGCGCGTCGTGAAGGGCGGCCTGAAGGCGGGCGACCGGATCGTCGTCAACGGCATTCAGCGTGTGCGTCCGGGCGACGCAGTGCGCGCGCATATGGTGCCCATGACGACCGACCAGGACCCGAACAGCGCGCCGCTTGCACAGACGCGCGCCAAAGCGGACAAGAATTCGTGAGCGTCGCCGCCGCGGCATTGAACGCGCGGCGCCTTGCTCCAACCGCTTGCTCCAACATCAAGAGCTTCCAATGAACATATCCAAATTCTTCATCGATCGGCCGATCTTTGCGGGCGTGCTATCGGTATTGGTTCTGCTGGCGGGCATTATCTCGCTCTTCAAGCTGCCGATCTCCGAGTACCCCGAAGTGGTACCGCCGTCGGTCGTGGTGCACGCGCAGTATCCTGGCGCAAATCCGAAAGTGATCGCTGAAGCCGTCGCTTCGCCGCTCGAAGAGCAGATCAACGGCGTCGAGAACATGCTGTATATGCAGTCGCAAGCAAATAGCGACGGCAACCTCACGCTGACGGTCACGTTCAAGCTCGGCACGAACCCGGACCTCGCGACGCAACTGGTGCAGAACCGCGTGAACCAGGCACTGCCGCGTCTGCCGGAAGACGTGCAACGGCTCGGCGTGACTACGATCAAGAGCTCGCCCACGCTGACCATGGTGGTCCACCTGATCTCGCCGAATAACCGCTACGACATGACGTATCTGCGCAACTACGCGCTGCTGAACGTCAAGGACCGGCTCGCGCGTATTCAGGGCGTCGGCCAGGTGCAATTGTGGGGCTCGGGCGACTACGCAATGCGTGTGTGGCTCGATCCGCAGAAGGTGGCGCAACGCGGTTTGACGGCGACCGAAGTGGCCAACGCAATTCGCGAGCAGAACATTCAGGTGGCGGCCGGCGTGATCGGCGCATCGCCTTCGGTGCCCGGCACGCAATTGCAGTTGTCGGTCAATGCGCGCGGCCGTTTGAAGACCGAGGGCGAATTCGGCGACATCATCGTGAAGACCGCGCCCGATGGCGGCGTGACCTATCTGCGTGACATCTCCCGTGTCGAACTGGCCGCGTCGGAATACGGTCTGCGTTCGTTGCTCGACAATAAGCCGGCGGTTGCGCTCGCGATCAACCAGGCGCCAGGCGCGAACTCGCTCGCGATTTCCGACGAAGTCCGCTCCGCGATGAAGGAACTCGCGCAAGACATGCCCGCGGGCGTCGAATACAAGATCGTCTACGACCCGACGCAGTTCGTGCGCTCGAGTATCGAGGCGGTCGTGCATACGCTGCTCGAAGCAATCGCGCTGGTGGTGATCGTCGTGATCGTGTTCCTGCAGACGTGGCGCGCGTCGATCATTCCGTTGATCGCCGTGCCGGTGTCGATTGTCGGCACGTTCTCGCTGTTGCTTGCCTTCGGTTTCTCGATCAATGCGTTGTCGTTGTTCGGCATGGTGCTCGCCATCGGGATCGTGGTGGACGATGCGATCGTGGTGGTGGAGAACGTCGAACGGAATATCGAAAGCGGGCTCAGTGCTCGCGAGGCGACCTACAAGGCGATGCAGGAAGTGAGCGGGCCGATTATCGCCATCGCGCTCACGCTCGTTGCCGTGTTCGTGCCGCTCGCGTTCATGACGGGCCTCACGGGTCAGTTCTACAAGCAGTTCGCGATGACCATCGCGATCTCCACGGTGATCTCGGCGTTCAACTCGTTGACGCTGTCGCCGGCGTTGTCCGCAATGCTGCTGCGCGGCCACGGCGCAAAGGAAGACTTCCTGACGCGTGTGATGAACCGCGTGCTGGGCCGCTTCTTCAAGGGCTTCAACAAGGTGTTTCATCGCGGCTCTACGGAATACGGCCGCGGGGTGACGGGCGTGCTGCGCCGCAAGGGTGCGATGCTCGCGGTGTACGCAATTCTGCTCGGCGCAACGGTGCTGATCTCGCGTGTCGTGCCGGGCGGCTTCGTGCCCGCGCAGGACAAGGAGTATCTGATTGCGTTCGCGCAGTTGCCGAACGGCGCATCGCTGGATCGTACGGAAAAAGTGATCCGCGACATGAGCGCGATTGCGCTCAAGCAGAAGGGTGTGGAAAGCGCGGTGGCGTTCCCGGGTTTGTCGGTGAACGGCTTCACGAATAGTTCGAGCGCGGGCATTGTGTTCGTCACGCTCAAGCCGTTCAAGGAACGCGGCGACAAGAAGCTTTCGGCGGGTGCGATTGCGGGCGCGTTGAACCAGCAATACGGCGCGCTCAAGGATTCGTTCGTCGCGGTGTTTCCGCCGCCACCCGTGCTCGGTCTCGGCACGCTCGGCGGTTTCAAGATGCAACTGGAGGATCACGGCGCGCTCGGTTACGCGGAATTGAACAAGGCAGCGGAAGCATTCGTGAAGAAGGCGGCGCAAACGCCTGAACTGGGCCCGACCTTCTCCAGCTATCAGATCAACGTGCCGCAATTGAACGTGGACCTCGATCGCGTGAAGGCAAAGCAACTCGGCGTGCCGGTCACCGACGTGTTCAATACGATGCAGATCTATCTGGGCTCGCTGTATGTGAACGACTTCAACCGCTTTGGCCGCGTGTACCAGGTGCGGGTGCAGGCAGACGCGCCGTTCCGTCAACGCGCCGACGACATCCTGCAACTGAAGACGCGCAATGCGGCGGGCGACATGGTGCCGTTGTCGTCGCTGGTGTCGGTCACGCCGACTTTCGGTCCGGAAATGGTGGTGCGTTACAACGGCTATACGGCAGCGGACATCAACGGTGGACCGGCGCCGGGCTTCTCGTCCGGCCAGGCGCAAGCCGCGGCTGAGCGCGTGGCGGCCGAAGTTCTGCCACGTGGCGTGAAGCTCGAATGGACCGACCTGACGTATCAGCAGATTCTCGCCGGCAATGCGGGCTTGTGGGTGTTCCCGATCAGCGTGCTGCTCGTGTTCCTCGTGCTCGCCGCACTGTATGAAAGCCTGACGCTGCCGCTCGCCGTGATCCTGATTGTGCCGATGAGCGTGCTGTCCGCGCTGACCGGCGTGTGGCTCACGGGCGGCGACAACAACATCTTTACGCAGATCGGCTTGATGGTACTGGTGGGCTTGTCGGCGAAGAACGCGATTCTGATTGTGGAGTTTGCTCGCGAGCTCGAACACGACGGACATACACCGCTGTCGGCGGCAATTGAGGCGAGCCGCCTGCGTCTGCGGCCGATTCTGATGACGTCGATCGCGTTCATCATGGGTGTGGTGCCGCTGGTGTTGTCGACCGGAGCCGGTTCGGAAATGCGTCATGCAATGGGTATCGCGGTGTTCTTCGGCATGCTCGGCGTCACGCTGTTCGGGCTGATGCTCACGCCGGTGTTCTATGTGGTGCTGCGTACGTTGGCCGGCGGGACGGTTCACGTCGCGCAGAAGGATTCGCCGCGCATTGGCGCACCGGTCACGGACGCCTGAGGAGAAAACAACAATGAAACGCTTTGAAAGTTTGAGTGGATGGGGCCGGGCGGCAGCCAGCGGTTTGCTGCTCGCGCTGCTCGCCGCCTGCTCGGTGGAGCCCACCTATAAGCGGCCGGAAGTGGATACGCCCACCGCGTTCAAGGAAGCGCCGGTAGCGGCATCGGGTGCTTCGGCGACCTCGGCCGCATCGGCGCCGGACGCCGGCACGTGGAAGACGGCGCAACCCGCCGACGACGCGCATCGCGGCGAATGGTGGAAGATTTTCGGCGACGCGCAGCTCGACGCGCTCGAAGAGCAGGCGGCCGCCGCGAATCAGGACCTGAAGGCGGCAGCAGCGCGCGTACAGCAGGCGCGTGCCGTGACGCGCGCAGCGAAGTCGGACTGGTTCCCGAAGATCGATGCGGGCTTCGGCCCGACCCGCGAACGTGCGTCGGCAGCGTCGCAGTTTCAGCCGGATAGCGTGGGCGGCACGACTGGCACCATCTGGCGCGCGCAGGTCGGCGCGTCGTATGAGGCGGATCTGTTCGGTCGCGTCGGCTCTAACGTCAATGCGTCGCGCGCGGACGAGCAGCAAAGCGAGGCGCTGTTCCGTTCGGTGCAGTTGTCGTTGCAGGCCGACGTCGCGCAAAACTATTTCCAGTTGCGCGAACTCGATACGGATCAGGACCTGTACCGCCGCACAGTGGCATTGCGTGAAGATACATTGAAGCTCGTCGAGCGTCGTTTCAAGGAAGGCGACATCAGCGAGCTCGATGTTTCTCGCGCCCGCAACGAACTTGCGAGCGCGCGGGCGGATGCCGTGGGCGTCGCACGTCAGCGCGCGGCGTCGGAGCATAGTCTCGCGATTCTGCTCGGCAAGCCGCCGGCAGACTTCTCATTCGCGGAAGCGCCGCTTGTGCCGGTAGCGGCACGTGTGCCGCCGGGCTTGCCTTCGGCGCTGCTCGAACGGCGGCCGGATGTTTCGGCAGCCGAGCGCGCGATGGCGGCGGCAAACGCGCGCGTCGGTCTCGCGAAGTCGGCGTTTTTCCCGAAGCTCGATATCACTGGCGCATTCGGCTATGAGTCGGCGACCTTGGGCAATCTGTTCATGTGGTCGAGCCGTGCGTTCATTCTCGGGCCGTTTGCCGGCACTGCATTGACGTTGCCTCTGTTCGACGGCGGTCGGCGCAAGGCGAATCTCGCGCAGGCTCGTGCGAAATACGACGAGGACGTCGCGCAGTATCGCCAGCAGGTTCTGGTGGCGTTCCGCGAAGTCGAGGACAACCTGGCCGACCTGCGCCTGCTCGACGACCAGATGCGCGAGCAGAACGATGCAGTGCAGGCCTCGCAGCGCGCTGCGCGTCTGTCGCGCACGCAGTACACCGAAGGCGCGGTCAGCTATCTGGACGTGATCGACGGCGAGCGGCAGGTATTGAATACGCAACTGCAGGCGAGCCACTTGCAGGGCACGCAGGCTGTCGCGACCGTCAACCTGATTCGCGCTCTGGGCGGCGGCTGGGGCGATGTGGCTGCGTCCGACACCGCAGTGGGTTCTGCTGCACCGGCTGCACCGGCTGCAACACCGGCTTCTTCAGCGGCGCCTGGCGAACAGGTGGCCAAGCGCTAGGGGTTTTATTGCCGAGGCTGGACCTGAGTGCTGGAAACAAGCCGGATCGCGCGACCAAGCGCGGTCCGGCTTTTTTTTGCGCAAATCTTTTTTAGCACTTTCCTTTCGAAAATCCGTTCGTAGACCCATTGCTATCGTGGCCTCTATGATGATTCGCATCTTGGCGTGGGCCGTCGAACAGGCTCGCCGCGAACTACATCACGTATCAACTACAAGAGTCCACCATGCGCAATTTCGCTTTAAACGTGCGGCGTTTTTTTCGCGCGCCGACGCTCGCGCTTGTCAGCGCCTTCGGCTTCGCACTGGCTCTGCCCGCAGCGCCCGCATTCGCAGCGGACGCGCCGACGCTGAAAATAGGCACGGCCACGAGTCCGCAAATCGAGGCGCTCAAAGTAGCCGTGCGCGAGGCGAAAGAGCAGGGGCTCGACGTGAAGGTAATCGAATTCACCGACTGGAACACGCCGAACGCGGCACTCGCGAATAAGGATATCGACGTCAATTACTTCCAGCACATTCCGTTTCTCGACAACGCGAAGAAGCAGGGCGGCTATAACTTTGTCGCAATTGCCCCCGGCACGATCATGAAGATCGGTCTGTACTCGAAGAAGATCAAACGCTTCGACGAATTGAAAGACGGCGCGACCGTGGCGATCGCCAACGATCCTGTGAATGGCGGGCGCGGCTTGTTGCTGCTGCAACGCGCGGGGCTCATCAAGCTGACGCCCGGTATCGACTATCGCGCAAGCACGCTCGACATTGTCGACAACCCCAGGCATCTGAAGATCGTTCAGCTCGAAGCGTCGCAACTGGCCCGTTCGCTCGACGATGTCGATCTTGCACAGGGCTATCCGAGCTTCATCAAACTCGCGGGTACGACGGATCCGAATAGCGCGCTTCTGTTCGACGGCCTGGAGAACAGGAACTACGCGATTCAGTGGGTCGTGCGTCCGGAAAGCGTGAACGATCCGCGCATTCGCAAGTTCATTTCGATCTATCAGCATTCGCCGGCGGTGCGCGCCGCGCTCGACAAGGCATTCGGCAATCTGTACGCGGTCGCCTGGTAAGCGGCGCATTCCGCGCTGAACAGACATAACAGGAGTGACGCGATGCCGAAGAAGAAGATTCTGCTGAACGCATTCAACATGAATGCTGTGGGCCACATCAATCACGGTTTGTGGACGCATCCGCGGGATCGTTCGGCGCATTACACCGATCTCGACTACTGGACGAGTCTTGCGCAAACGCTCGAACGCGGCAAGTTCGACGGTATTTTTCTCGCGGATATTGTCGGCGTATACGACGTTTATCAGGGCGGCCCCGAAACGCCGTTGCGCGAAGCCGTGCAGATTCCAATCAACGATCCCTCGCTGATTGTGCCCGCGATGGCGCACGTGACGCGGCATATCGGTTTCGGCGTGACGTCGAATCTGACGTATGAGCCGCCGTATCTGTTCGCGCGGCGCATGTCGACGCTCGACCATCTGACCAAAGGACGGGTCGGCTGGAATATCGTCACCGGCTATCTGGATAGTGCCGCCCGCGGAATGGGTCTCGCGCAGCAGATCAGTCACGACGACCGCTATGACCGCGCCGACGACTATATGGATGTCGTCTACAAGCTGTGGGAGCAAAGCTGGGAAGACGACGCGGTGGTGCGCGACCGCGCTTCGCGCATCTTCACGCAACCGGGCAAGGTGCATCGCGTGAAACACGACGGTCCTTTCTATTCGATCGACGCCATTCACTTGAGCGAGCCATCGCCGCAACGCACACCGGTGTTGTATCAGGCCGGTTCGTCGAGTCGCGGCGTCGATTTCGCGGCGCGTCATGCGGAGTGCGTGTTTGTCGGCGGACAGAACAAGCAGTTGACGCGTTCAATCGTCGACGACATTCGCGCACGAGCCGTGAGCTTTGGGCGCGCGCCAGACGACATCAAGATCTTCGCGGGCATTACGGTGGTGGTCGGCGAGACCGAACGAGCCGCACAGGAAAAGTTCGAAGAGTACCGGCGCTATGCGAGTGCTGAAGGCGGTATCGCGCATTTTTCCAGTTCGACAGGTATCGACTTTTCGCAATACGAGCTGGATGAGCCGATCTCGTATGTGAAGACGGAATCCATGCAATCGGCGGTCGAAGCCATTTCGAAGAAGAGCGTGAGCGGCGTCTGGACCAAGCGCAAGGTACTCGAACAGATGACGCTCGGCGGCCGCGCAAAACCGGTGGTGGGCTCGCCCCAGCAGATCGCGGACGAACTGGTGTCATGGATCGACGAAGCGGGCGTAGACGGTTTCAATCTGACCCGCACGGTGATGCCGGAATCGTTCGAGGACTTCGTGGATCTCGTCGTGCCTGAGTTGCAGAACCGCGGCGTCTACAAGGAAGACTACGATCCCGCGCCTACTTTGCGCGAGAAGCTTTTCGGCGGCGGCCGCGCGCGTTTACCGGACGTGCATGTCGGCGCGCAGCATCGGCGAGCGCCGCAAAGCGGCATCAAACAAACCGTGGAAGCCTGAGAGGAGCGAAGCGATGGCTAATCTTTTCGACGTGCCGCAGTTCATTGAAGACGCACCGTCTCTCGCGGCCGATCATCGTGCGAACGCGGCGCCGGCGCAGGCGGCCGTTGTATTCGACAACGTCGGCAAAGTATTTGCCGGGTCCAACGGTGCTGCGACTGCGGCGCTTGCAGAGGTGACGTTGAACGTTGCACGCGGCGAAGTGTTTGGCATTATCGGTCGCAGCGGCGCAGGGAAGTCGACGTTGCTGCGCCTTGTGAACGGACTGGAAAAGCCGAGTTCGGGCGCTGTGCGCGTGAATGGAGTCAATGTCGGCGAACTCGGCGAACGCGGACTCGTGACGCTGCGCCGTCGCATCGGCATGGTGTTTCAGCACTTCAATCTGCTCTCCGCGAAGACCGTGCGCGAGAACATTGCGTTGCCGCTGAAAATCGCCGGTGTGCCGAAAGCGGCGATCGACAGGAAGGTCGATGCGCTGCTCGATCTCGTCGACCTCGCGGCAAAGCGCGACGCTTATCCAGCGAGCTTGTCGGGCGGACAGAAACAGCGCGTTGGCATTGCGCGCGCACTCGTCACGGACCCCGACATCCTGCTGTGTGACGAAGCGACCTCCGCACTCGATCCCGAAACGACACAAGCGATTCTCGCGCTGCTGCGCGACATCAACCGGCGGCTAGACCTGACTGTCGTTCTGATCACGCATGAAATGCAGGTGATTCGTGAAGTGTGCGATACGGTCGCCGTGATCGAGCGTGGCCGCGTAGTGGAAACGGGCCCGGTGTGGCGTGTGTTCGGCGAGCCGCAGCACGATGCAACGCGGGCGTTGCTGCGCACGCTGGTTCACGACTTGCCTGCGGATCTAGCGGATCGCGTGAAGCCGCTTGCCGGGATCGCGCAAACCGACGCGCGCGTTCTGCTCGACGTGCGCTTTACTGGCGGCAATGCACGCGACCCCGACCTCGCCGGTCTGACTTCCGCGCTGAGCATCGAGGGAGGCGGCGTGAGCTTCGTGCATGGCGGAATCGACCGCATTCAAGGGCATGCGCAAGGGCGCCTCATCGTATCCGCGCAGGTTCGTGCGAAAGAGGGCGCCACGGTGCATGCGCAGGTCGCCGCGTTGCTCGAACGCGCACGCGGCCACGCTAACCATGTCGAGGTATTAGGTTATGTCTGATCTCTGGCTTTCGGAACTCGTCGGTGCGATACGCGATACGGTTGTGATGGTCGGCGTGTCCGCGGTAATCGCAGCACTGATCGGCATTCCGTTGGCGCTAGTGCTGGTCACGACCACGCGCGGCGGCATCTTCGAAAAGCGCGCGGTGAACAGCACGCTTGGCGCGCTCGTCAATGCATTTCGCTCGACGCCGTTCATCATTCTGCTGGTCGCGCTACTGCCGCTCACGCGCTTGCTGATCGGCACGACCATCGGCGTATGGGCGGCAATCGTGCCGCTCAGCATTGCCGCCATTCCGTTCCTCGCACGCGTAGCCGAAGTGAGCCTGCGCGAAGTGGACCGCGGCCTGATAGAAGCAGCGCAGGCAATGGGCGCACAACGCAGGCATATCATCTGGCATGTGCTGTTGCCTGAAGCTCTGCCAGGCATTGTGGGCGGCTTCACGATCACCGTAGTCGCGATGATCGGATCGTCCGCGATGGCCGGTGCGGTCGGCGCTGGCGGCCTCGGCGATCTCGCGATCCGCTACGGCTATCAGCGTTTCGATACGACGGTGATGGTGACGGTGATCGTGTTGCTGATCGCGATCGTGACTACGGTGCAACTGGTGGGCGATCGCTTCGTTCGGCGACTCGCGCAGCGCGCGTAACGGGCAAACGCACCGTTGTCGCCGGATTTCGCGTCGGCCTGTCGACGTAGTACATTCGCATGACGAATGACGTAGGCCCTATCGGTCGCGAATCTCACCGCCTATCATGAAAGCTGCCGGGACGTGCCGCGAGCCTCTCGTGAGCCCGTTCCACCTGCACTGCAGGTTCGCCTCCAGAACATCATCAAGTGGAAATAGCATGAATGATCATCGCCAGACCGCGGCGCTGCAAACGCGCGAGGCGTCCGCCGCACCAGCGGTGCGCGATCTCGCCGGCCTGATCGCTGCACTGCATGCGAGCGCCGCAGAGCGCGACCTTGCCGGCGGCCATGCCGCGCAGGAAAAGCAGTGGATCGCGGACGCTGGCTTGCTCACGCTTGCCGTCCCGCGCGAATTCGGCGGCGAGGGCGCTTCCTGGCCGGAGATCTACGACACCATTCGCAAGATCGCCCAGGTGGACAGCGCGCTCGCGCATCTGCTCGGGTTCACGTTCTTGCAGGAGGTCAGTGTCTATGTGTGGTGCAATGCGGAGCAGCGTGCCCGCTACCTGAGCGGCACGGTAAAAGAGCGCTGGTGGTGGGGCAATGCGGTGAACCCGCTCGACACCCGGCTCGTTGCCAATGCAACCGGTGACGGCGGCTATCTTCTGAATGGCGAGAAAGGCTTTTGCTCGGGCACGCGCGGCTCGCAGATGATGACGGTTTCCGGGCACGACCCGCAGACCGGCAGCACGATGTTCGCAGTCGTGCCGACCACGCGCGAGGGCATCACCGTCAACGAAGACTGGAATCCGATCGGGCAGCGGCAGACCGACAGCGGCAGCGTGTCTTTTGCCCAGGTCCGGGTCGAGCCGGAAGAAGTCCTGCAACGCGCCGACACGCCGTACGCGAGTTTGCGCACGCTGGTATCGCAACAGGTCATGACCAATCTGTTCGTGGGCATTGCACAAGGCGCGCTCGACGAAGCGCGTGCCTACGTCACGCAATACGGCAAGCCGTGGATGACTTCGGGCGTGACGAAAGCCACCGACGATCCCTATCTGATCCAGCGTTTCGGCGAAATGCGTATTCAGGCGGTGAGCGCCGAAGCGCTGGCCGTGCGCGCCGCGCAAGCGCTCGACGCCGCGTGGCGCGAAGGTCCGTCGCTTTCCGCCGAAGCGCGGGCGCACGTTGCGCT
This sequence comes from Paraburkholderia kirstenboschensis, assembly GCF_904848585.1. Taxonomy (GTDB): domain Bacteria; phylum Pseudomonadota; class Gammaproteobacteria; order Burkholderiales; family Burkholderiaceae; genus Paraburkholderia; species Paraburkholderia kirstenboschensis. The sequence goes on along the minus strand of NZ_CAJHCR010000003.1, from coordinate 349,958 downwards.
CGCTACTTCCGAAGCGAAGATCGTCGCGCATCGCGCGGCGCTCGACGTCAGCGAAAAACTGTTCGATGCCTGCGGCGCGCGCGCCACGCATGCGCCGCTCGCGCTCGATCGTTTCTGGCGCAACGCCCGCGTGCACACGCTGCACGATCCGCTCGACTATCGCGTGCGCGACGTCGGCCGTTATGCACTCAGCGGGACATTGCCGGAGGTTTCTTTGTACACTTGAGGCGGTCCGCGGTGCAGCCAGTCTGCGCCGCGGTTTTATCCCTTCTCAAGAGATCTCCGGATTGCAGTTCAAATTACCGACTACGGCAACAGCGCCGTTTTGCCCGTCTGAAGTGCAAGGCTCGGTCGCCGTCTCGCAAGGCGCGCCTTTCTGGAAGAAGATCCTGCAGTTCGCCGGCCCCGGCCTGCTCGTTTCCATCGGCTATATGGACCCGGGCAACTGGGCGACCGACATTGAAGCCGGCTCGCGTTACGGCTACAGCCTGCTGTTCGTCGTCTTGCTGTCGAGTCTCGCGGCGATGGCGTTGCAATGTCTGAGCATGCGCCTGGGTATCGTCACCGGGCGCGATCTGGCCGAATTGTCGAGGGCCCGTTATTCGCCCGCGGTCGCGCGAGGGCAGTGGTTTCTTGCCGAGCTTTCGATCGTCGCGTGCGATCTCGCGGAAGTGCTTGGAGGCGCGCTCGCTTTCCATCTGCTGTTCAAGTGTTCGCTTACTACGGGCGTGCTGCTGACCGCGTTCGACACGTTGATCGTGCTCGGCCTGAAGGGCAAGAACTTCCGCGATCTGGAAGCGATCATGCTTGGACTGATCGCGACGATCGGCGTCGGGTACATCGTCGAACTCGCGCTCGTGAAGCCGCATTGGCCGTCGGTCGCGCAAGGACTGATTCCGTCGTGGCAGGCTTTGAGCTCACGCGAGCCGGTGTATCTCGCGATCGGCATTCTCGGCGCAACGGTAATGCCGCATAACCTGTATCTGCATTCGTCGATCGTGCAAACGCGCGCGGTGAAGCGCGATCCGGCGAGCATCGGCTCCGCGATCGGCATGTCGCGCATCGATACCATTGTGTCGTTGCTGCTCGCGCTGATGATCAACATGGCGATTCTGATTCTCGCGGCCGCCGCGTTTCATGCGACCGGCCACAATCAGGTCACCGAAATCGAAGACGCCTACAAGCTGCTCGCGCCGATTGTCGGCACCGGCTTCGCGGCTGTGTTGTTCGCGATCACGCTGCTCGCGTCGGGACAAAGTTCGACCTTCACCGGCACGGTTGCGGGGCAGGTCATCATGGAAGGCTTCCTCAAGCTGAAAATTCCGTGCTGGCAGCGGCGTTTCATCACGCGCGCACTTGCGTTGATTCCTGCGTTGATCGGCGTGCAGATGATGGGCAACGGCGCAGTCGGCAAGCTGCTCGTCGCAAGTCAGGTAGTGCTGAGTCTGCAGTTGCCGTTCGCGCTTTACCCGCTGATCCGCATGACGGGCGACCGCTCGCTGATGGGCGAGTTCGCGAATACGCTGCTCACGCGGATTGTCGCGTGGACGCTGTTCGCGGTGATTACCGCGGCGAATCTGTGGCTCGTCGTGCAGACGGTGGGACTCGTTGGGGAGTGACGGGGCGGCGCGTCTTGTTGCATCGCTGCGTTGCCGCGTGAAAACGTGAACGTCGAACAAAAAAGGTCCGCGCAATTGGCGGACCTTTTATTTTGAGGCTTCGGTTTCGAATCGGGCGGACCAGCCGTCATCGAAGATCAGTCTGGCAAGTGGCGTGGCTCAGGCCGCCTCGGCGACCTGCGCGGCTTCGAGTGCTTCCTGGCGCGCGGCTGCGGCTTTCTTGGTCTTGCCGGCACGCGACGGCGGCTGGCATGCACCGCACACGACGTTGTGCTGCAGATCGTGCTTGTGCGCGACGAACTTGCCGGTGCAACGGCAGCACTTCGTCAACTGCAGAATGTCGGCGTCGAAGAAACGCACCAGCGTCCAGGCGCGCGTCAAGTCGAGCACCGGTTCGGTTTCGCTGTGCTTGCAGTGTTCGAGATACAGCCGATAACCTTTGGTCAGCGCATCGAGATGCGAGCAACGCGCTTCGTTCTTCAGGAACAGGTACGTGTTGTAGAACAGCGACGCGTGAATGTTCGCAAGCCACGTCATGTACCAGTCCGCCGAGAACGGCAGCATGCCCTTGGGCGGCGATACGCCCTTCACCTCGCGGTACAGGCGGATCATGCGGTCACGCGAGAGCGTCAACTCGCTCTCGAGCACCTGCATGCGTGCGCCGAGTTCGATCAACGCGATCGCACGAAACACTTCTTGTGCATCTTCCGTCAGGCTACGCTTGAGCATCGCAGTCACCCTATCAGGCAAATTGCTCAGCGGGCTGGCCTGCAAGCAGGATAGCCGCGTGAGTCGGTGCAACTGCGGTGTGCTTCGTCGTTTGCGTCAACGCCGACAGCATCGAGTGGTCGTTGAAGCGGAAGAAACACAAAAGCTGATCGGAAGAGGCCAGCTTGACGATCTGTGCGAGCGACAGCCCGGCAAGCAGATCAGCCAGTTCCGACGACAAACCCAGACGGAACATGCCGACCGGTTTGTCCTCACGCAACATACGTTGCGCGAGCATGATGTACGACAGGTTAATCTCGCGGATTGAGTCCAGCGTCTCGCTGCTACGGTCCATTTTTTGTGTTTCCGAAGCCCCGAATTACTATGTCGGCTTTTTGCCGTTATGTCTTTTATGCCTCGCCGAAAACGTTGTCCTTCGGCTACAGGTCGTCCCTGATACACATGGCGACCTTTTGATACATCGCGTTACATTTCGTAACAGCTTGGGACGAATTGTATGAAGGGCAAAACAGGAAATCAATCCCTTCTCAAAAAAATATCTCAAAAAGGTGCATCAAATTTCGGTAACAATTTCACGGATCTGTAATGAGCGGTGCTGGCTGCCTTTTGCGGCTTGCCCAGCTTTCTTCAGATCCATGAAAACCCTTGTGTGGCGGGGGATAGACCGTGTCTTCCGCGCAACACCGGAGGTCGGCTCGGGAGAACCGGTAATTAAGACTGAATGGAATTGAAGCGAAAAGCCGGCGCCAAGTCGTGTAATTACTACCTTCCGATTTGCCGTTTCGGGGACGGACCGATTTTGTAACGAAAAGATGGCGCCCCGGTTACAAACTCGGCGAGTTTGTAACTTCATCGGTAAGAATTAGCAGCCCGTTGGGCGAACCCGCTCGACTTCGAGCCCGAACGCGGGCCGCAGGCGAGTGCCGAGCACGTTTCCGACGAAGGCGGCGACAAGCCAGAGCCAACCGTGGAGGCTGCCTGAAACGATGCCGCTGAAGTAGGCGCCGATGTTACAGCCATAGGCGAGGCGGGCGCCGTAGCCCAGCAAGAGGCCGCCCACCACGGCTGCGATCAGCGAGCGAGCCGGTACTTTCCAGACGGGAGCGTAGCGGCCGGCGAGCGCGGCAGCGGCCATGGCGCCGAGAATGATGCCAACGTCCATCACCGTGGTGACGTCATGTGTAACAGGCGCTGCCAGCGCGCCCGCGTTAGCGCGGGTCGCCCAGTACGGCCAGCTGGCCACGTCCACGCCCAGCGCGGCAAAAAGCTTCGCGCCCCATAGCGCGAACGCCGAGGTCACGCCCCAAGGACGGCCCGACAGCGCGAGCGTCGCGAAGTTGAGCAGCACGAGCGCAAGCGCGCCGACGAAGAGCGGCCACGGCCCTTGCAGCCACGGCGATGCGCGCGGCGCACGCGCCGGCTCGTTGACGAGGCGCCCATGGCGCCGCCGTTCGACGAAGACGGTCAGCGCCGCGATCGCCGCGAAAATCACCAGGTTCAGCGCAATGGCGGCGCCCGCGCCGAGCGCGTTGACTATCGACAGCGGCTTGAGGGCAGGCAGGGCGCTCCAGAAGGGCATGTGCGCGGTCGCCACCACCGAGCCGGTTACAAATGCCGCGAGCGTGACGATCATCCGCGTGCTGCCGCCGCCGACGGTGTACAGCGTACCCGACGCGCAGCCGCCGCCCAACTGCATGCCGATGCCGAACATGAAGGCCCCCACGAGCACGGACGTGCCGGCGGGCGCGACGAGCCCCACCACCGGATGGCCGAACAGGCTCCCCGACGCAAGCACTGGGAAGAACAGCACGACGCCCACGGCGAGCATCAGCATTTGCGCGCGAAGCCCGGCGCCGCGGCCGTCGGCGATAAATACCCGCCAGGCCGACGTGAAACCGAACGCCGCGTGATAGAGCGACATGCCGAGCAGTGCGCCGACTATATATAGGGCGGCCTGGCGGCCGCTGACGGTCTGGGCCAGATACACGGCACCGAGCGCGATGAGAAGGAGAGCCGCGGCAAGCGGTTTCGGGTTGAGGTCGAAACGGCGGGGCGCGGGAGAAAGAGCGGTAGAAAGTTCGGACATGATGATATTGACCGACAACGCACGCGCGCCGGCGGCCCGGCGGGCGGCTGGCGGGCGTTGTTGGCAGTCGAGCGAAAGCGCAATGAGGATCGAAAAAGATAGCACGTAGCGCTTATCCGCGCAGGCGAGGGGCGCGTCGCTGTTCGCGGCTGCCGCGCCCGCCTCAACCCAAGTTTTTCACGCGCCAGCGGTCGTCCCGTGCACGCCGCCTGAGCGCTGGTTGTCGGCGAAGTCGCGCAATGCCGCCGCGGTCTGCGGATCGGCCGGAAAGAAAGCTTCAATCGCGAGTTCCGACAAGGTCACGTCCACCGGCGTACCGAACACCGTCGTCGTGCTGAAAAACGACAGCACGCCAAGCGGCGTGCGCAGACGCAGCGGCACCGCTATCTGATTGAGCGGGCTGTCGCCGGCCTCGGGCGGCTGCGCTCCGGGCGGCGTCGGATAAGCCGCCAGTTCGTCGCGCAACGCACTTAGCGTTTCGTCGGCGCTCACGTCGATCTGCCGTTGCAGCCGCGCGAGCACATGCTCCCGCCACGCATGCCAGTTGACGATGGACGAAGCAATGCCATCCGGATGCAGGCTCAGGCGTAGCGCATTCACGGGCGGCTTCAGCAGATCGGGACTTGCGCCCGAAAGGAGCGGCGCGAGCGCATTGTTCGTGGCGACGATGGTCCAGTGCCGGTCGACGGCGAGCGCCGGATACGGCTCGTGGCCCTTCAGCACCAGTTCGACGGCTTCGCGCGCGGCGCTCAATTGCGGGTCCGATAGCGGACGCTCGCGAAACAACGGCGCGTAACCGGCCGCGACGAGCAGCGCATTGCGTGCGCGCAGCGGCACGTCGAGGCGCTCGGCAAGATGCATCACCATCTCGCGGCTCGGCATCGCGCGGCCGGATTCGACGAAGCTCAGATGGCGTGTCGAGATGTCGGCTTCGGCGGCGAGCAGCAACTGACTCATCCGTCGCCGCTGCCGCCATTCACGCAGCAGATCGCCGACGGTGCGGCTGGTCGCGGGCGATGTCGACGGGGCGCTTTGCGCAAGAGAAAGTGTGTTCATGCCACCGATGATAGCCAAAGCGCCGCGCCGATCCATTACCTCCGAGGTAATGCGCTCGACGCGTTGCCGCGCACTGCATGTGCCGGGCACCCGCCGCGCGGCGATTACCTGCGACGTAATCGACGCGCAGGCCGCTAACCGCGAATCTTCACTCCGAGCCCGCCGCATACGACCTGTATGCCGAGCGTAGCGCTCAGTCATTGCCAATCGAGGAGTTGCAAATGAACGCGCATACCGATCTGATCGACCGTTATTTCGACGCATGGAACGAGACCGATGGCGCGCGCCGTCGCCAGCTGATCGCCGCGGCGTGGGCGACCGACGCCGACTACCGCGACCCGCTGATGGCCGGCTCGGGCCACGACGGCATCGACGCGATGATCCGTGCGGTGCAGGAGCGCTTTGCGCATCACACGTTTCGCCGCTCGACCGACGTGGACGGTTTCGGCAACCGCCTGCGCTTTTCGTGGGAACTCGTCACGCCGGGCGGCGAGGCGATCGTCAAGGGCTCTGACTTCGGCGTGGTCGACGCGCACGGCCGTCTTCAGGCAGTGACCGGCTTTCTCGATCAGGTGCCCGCGGGCGCTTGAGCGCATAGCGCCCGCAGCTTCGCTACCGTCATCTTCCGTGGAGACGATCATGCACGAGCCCGTTACCGCGACGGCTCATTCGCCCGTCATCGAATTTGCGCGATTCGCACACGCCATCGACGCGCTGTGCGGCGCGATCGCGGGCTTCGCGCTGCTCGCGGGCACCCGCGCGTTCATGTTCACCGCGTTGCTCGGCTGGCGCGAACCGGTGCTGGGCGGCGCCGGGCTGATGCTGCTTGCGGTCGTCGGATGGTTGCGGTGGCGTTGCTGCGGCGCGCCGCGGCGCGTGGGCGGCACCTCTTGCGCTCTACATTGGAATCTCCCCGAAACGCGCAACGTTGCTTGCTACAATCGATTGCCGCAATGCGAGCCATTCGAATAACCGCAAGCAACTTGCATGGAGACACAGTGCTTAAGAATCTCGATCCTCTGCTCAACGCCGACATACTGCATGCCCTACGCTCAATGGGCCACGGCGACGAACTCGTCATTTGCGACGCCAACTTTCCGGGCAGCTCCGTCGCGCGTTCCTCGGTGCTCGGCAAGCTGCTTCATCTCGATGGCGTCAGCGCGCCGCGTGCGGTCCGCGCCGTGCTCTCGGTGATGCCTCTCGATACATTCATCGACCAACCCGCATCGCGCATGGAAGTCGTCGGCGAGCCGCATACCATTCCGGCCGTGCAGCGCGAGGCACAGGCCGAGGTCAATGCGGCCGAAGGGCGCGACGTGCCGTTCGCGTCCATCGAACGGTTCGCGTTTTATGAGCGCGCGCGCAAGGCGTATTGCGTGATCGCCACGGGCGAGGAGCGCGGCTATGGCTGCTTCGTCTTCACAAAAGGCGTTTTGCTCGCGCCGGACGCCCCTCGCTCATAGTCGCCAAGCCTGCCGCTTTGCGTCGTTCAAACGCTTGCCCGCTTGGAAAGCGCGGGCAATGCACATATGCTCAGAGGCAAAGTAGGGAACTGCGGCCTTCGAGTCGGGTCTGCTGCTTATTCATCTAGAGGAGTCCCCCATGACGCGTCCCGTCGATTCCAGCGTTATTCTCGTCGCACGCATTGCGCTCGCTATTCTGTTTTTGTGGGGCGGTGTGATGAAACTGCTGGGCTATGCGGGCTTTGTCGGCTACCTGCACTCAAAGGGCGTGCCCTTCGTGCAGATCGCCGCGCCGATCGCCACGGCGGTCGAGGCATTGGGCGGGCTGCTGCTGATAGTCGGCTTCAAGGTGCGCCCGCTCGCGCTCATCATGGCGGTTTATACGGTGGCCACGGCGGTCCTCGGCCACGACTTCTGGAACGTGACGGACGCCGCCTTGCAGCGCGACATGGTGATCCATTTCTGGAAAAACATTGGTATCGCCGGCGGTTTCCTGCTGCTGTTCGTGACCGGCGCGGGGCGTATCAGTATCGACGGTGCGCGAGCGCCGCGCAGCGGGTTGGGTCTTTGAGCGAACCACGCTGAGCGATCCCCCGGTGGTTTTGCCTGACTGACGTATTCCGGCTGCAATCAAGGGAGTAAATATGATTCAAAGTTTCGAGCAATCAATTGGCGGCAAGGTGTTGCAGTTGTGCGCGAGTCTTGGAGAAGGGCCCACGCCGCATCGCGTGATCATCAGCCTCGCCGAGTCCGCAAAAACACTCGTGGTGCTGGATGCGTCCGGGTTCCTGAGCGCAATCAAGGCCGAGATCGAGGAGCCGGAAAAACTGATCGCCGACGCCATCAGCAAGGCGCAAAGCGAAGGGCTGATCGAAGCCGCGATCAATACCGGAACGATTCAGGAGGCGTCGCTGTAGCGCGCCTCGCTGCTTTACTCGTACGGTCTTATCCACCGCTGACAATTCTGCTGACGACCCCCAAGGCGCCCGAGCCGCAGGGGTCTTTTTCTTGTGCCGGCCGCGAAGCCGGTCCCGCCAGACGAGACACGCGACGTCAGCGCGAATTGCCGACCGGCGCAGAATCCGCCTCGTGCCGCGCCTGCGACGACGAATGCGGCTGCGGATGCACGAGACAACTCATCACGCCGGCGGACGCCAGCAGGCCTACTGAGATCGCGGTCGCCGCTTGCATCCCCGAGACGATTTGCGTGGCCGCCGTTCCGCTGGCGAGCGCGCCGAATGCGGCGACGCCCACCGCGCCACCCGCCTGCCGGGCCGTGTTCAGTACCGCCGATGCCGTTCCCGCGCGCCCCGCTTCCGCCGACGCCAGCACGGCAGTCGTCATCGCGGGCACGGCGAGTCCCATGCCTGACGGAATCAGCAGGAACGGCAGCAGCAAGCCGATCAGCGGCGTGCTCGCGTCGACCAGATGCAGCAGGCCGTAGCCGAGTCCGGCGGTGACCGCGCCGGCGATCATCGGCACCCGCACGCCGAAGCGGCCCACCACCCAGCCGCTCGCGACATTCGAGAGCAGGAAGCCGCCCGTCAACGGCAAAAATGCGAGGCCCGCCTGAAGCGCCGTATAGCCGCGCACCCGTTGCAGGTAGAGGCTCAGCACGAACACCATCCCGTAATAGGTCATGTTCACGCAGATGCCGAACAGCACGGCCGCGCTGAAGCTGCGCCCGGCGAAGAGCGAAAGCGGCAGCATCGGCGCGCTCGTACGCGCTTCGACCGCCACAAACGCGCTGCCGGCGAGCGCCGCGAGCACGAAACCGCCCGCGACGAGCGGATGGCTGAGGCCGAGCGGCCGCCATTCGATCACTGCGGCGACGAAGGCGGTCAACGCGACGATGGCGAGCGACTGGCCGCTTAGATCGATGCCGCGTGAAGCTGCATGTGCTGTCGCCGCGTCGCTAGGGGTCGAGCGAGCGGCTTCAGGACGAGCGATTTCCGGGCGCAGGGCTTCAGGGCGAAGGGCTTCAGGCCGTGGCACCCACAGCAGGGTCGCTAGAAAACCGGCAGCGCAGATCGGCAGATTGACAAGAAAAATGCTGCGCCAGCCGAAGGCCGCGATCAGCACGCCGCCTGCCACCGGGCCGGCCGCAATGGAGATCGCGCCCGCCGCCGTCCACAGCCCGACCGCGCGAGCCCGCAGTTTCGGGTCGTGTCCGTACGACTGATTCAGTAGCGCGAGCGAGTTCGGCAGCATCGCGGCGGCGCCAATGCCTTGCAACGCTCGCGCGGCGACCAGCATCGGGGCGTCGAGCGCGACGCCGCAAGCAAGCGACGCCAGCGCGAACAGCACGATACCCGCCGCGTACAGCCGGCGCGCGCCGAAGCGGTCGCCGAGCGCGCCGGCCGACAGCATCAGCACCGCGAAGGCGAGCGTGTAGGCGTCGACGACCCATTGCAGGCCCGCGACATTGGCGTGCAGATTCGCGGCGATCTCGGGCAGCGCAATATTGACGATGGTCACGTCGAGTTGCGTGACGACGAAGCCCACGCTGACGGTCGCGAGCACGCGGCCGAGGGCGGGCGAAACGGTAGGTTTTGTGGAGTTCATGCGCTACATCGTAGGCGCGATGCGACGCACCATGTTTCGGGGCGGCGTGAAGTGTCGATGTCGACGGAAAACTGCGAGTGTCGCGGTCTTCAGAATGGAGTGACGAGCTTGACGTTGTCTACAGGCGAACAGGAAACTCCGCTGCAAATAAAAACGGCGCACCCGAAGGCGCGCCGTTCGCTTCACCACCGTGAGCGCTGGATCAGCGCTTCTGCGGCGCATCCTTGATGAACAGCGTGGTCAGTGCACCGACCACGCAGATCGCGCCGACATACAGCGGCGCGGCCATCGGGTTGGACTTCATCATCAGCGACACGGCGATTGGCGTGAGGCCGCCGAAGATCGCATAGGCGACGTTGTACGAAAACGAGATGCCAGAAAAGCGCACGACCGGCGGGAAGGCTTTCACCATCACGAACGGAATCGCGCCGATCACGCCGACGAGCAGCCCGGTCACGCCATACAGCGGCACGAGCGCCGAGGCGTCGACGGAGAGTTGCTGGAACATCACGTAGTAGGTCACCGCCAGCGCAAGGCCGCCGATGAAAATCGTGCGTCCCGCGCCGATGCGGCCGGCGATCGAGCCCGCCATCACACAGCCGATGGTCAGGCAGAGCGTCGCCACACAGTTGGCCAGCAGAGCGGTGGCCGGCGCAATGTGAAACTGCTTTTGCAGCAGCGTCGGCGTCATCAGAATCACGACGACGATGGCGGCGGACAGCATCCACGTGAGCAGCATCGAGACGATCACCGCGCGGCCGTGGTCACGCAGCACGGCCTTGAGCGGCACTTCGGCGGCAATCGCCTTGCGCTGCTTCAGTTCCGCGAAGACCGGCGTCTCGTGCAGCCAGCGGCGCAGGTAGACGGAGAACATGCCGAATACGCCGCCGATCAGAAACGGAATGCGCCACGCGTAATCCGCGATTTCGGCGGGAGCGAAGTTGCGATTGACCGCCGACGCGATCAGCGAGCCGAGCAGGATGCCTGCCGTGAGGCCCGCCGTCAGCGTGCCGCACGCATAGCCGATGTGCCGCTGCGGCACGTGCTCGGAGACGAACACCCACGCGCCCGGCACTTCTCCGCCGACCGCCGCGCCTTGCATCACGCGAAACAGCAGCAGCAGGACCGGCGCCATCACGCCGATGCTCGCGTAGGTGGGCAACAGGCCCATCATCAGGGTCGGCACGGACATGAGCAGCACGCTCAGCGTGAACATGCGCTTGCGGCCGAACAGATCGCCGAAGTGCGCCATGATGATGCCGCCGAGCGGCCGCGCGAGGTAGCCCGCGGCGAAGATGCCGAAGGTCTGCACCTGCCGCAGCCAGTCCGGCATCGCAGCCGGGAAGAACAACTGGCCGATCGCCGGCGCGAAGAACACGAAAATGATGAAGTCGTAGAACTCGAGCGCTCCGCCGAGAGCGGCGAGGCCGAGCGTCTTATAGTCGCTGCGCCCAAGAGGGCGTGGGGTGACAGCCTGCGCTCCACCCAGATTTGTCGCTTGCATTGCTATGTCGTTGTCTTGAATTGGAAACCACGCGTCGCGTGGAAAAGCGGCGGTCGTCGGGCGAGAAGTGTGGCAACGGCTGGGTAGAGCGCGGGACACCGACGCGCCGGCCCGGGTAGGGCGGCGCGATGACGAAAGAAGCCAGCGCGGGATTTTACAGGATGAAAGCGATTCGCTTCGGGAAGTGCTTAATTAGATTGGGAAAAGTTCCGTCGATGCCGCAATTTTCCGGATCTTGGGGCGAGCCGCGCGAGTCATGCGAAGGCGGTTGTAGTCCGTCGGCCATTCGCCGAAGCGATTCGTCCGAGCGCGCGTTAAATTCGGATTGATCCTATGGGATAGGGGCCAGGCGCCTTCGAGAATCGCGTCCACGCCATCTGTTGAGAGTAAATCCCATGCGCATTGCCATCCTTCAACGTGATCCCGTCATGCGTCAGTCGATTGAAAAGATCCTGACGGGTGCCGGCCATACCTGCGCGGGCTACGACGACGGTCTCACCATGTCGAAAACGCTCGCCCGGTCCACCGTGGATCTGCTCGTGCTGGACTGGCACGGCACCCGTCTGTCGGGCACCGAGGTGTTGAGGACGGCGCGTGCGGTCGGCGGCGACCGCGTGCCGGTGATCTTCGTGTCGAGAGACACGTCGGAAGAAAGCATGGTGCGCGCGTTCGTCAACGGCGCCGACGACTACGCCGCGCTTCCGGTGCGGCCGGCGGAGTTTCGCGAGCGCGTCGCAGCCTTGCTGCGGCGTGCCTATCCGGACCGCTTCAGCACCTCGAGCTTCGACGTGGGTCCGTACCGCTTCGACACTCATCGCCAGATCGTCATGCTGCGCGGTCAGCCGGTGTCGTTATCCGGCACGCAATACCGGCTGGCTTCGCTGTTCTTCTCGAACATTGGCCGCGTGATGTCGCGCGATCACATCTTCGCGATGGTATGGGGCCGTGAGTTCCGCGAGTTCACGCGCACGATCGACAGCCATGTGTCGCGGCTGCGCCTGTTGCTCGAAATCGAGCCGCAAAACGAGTTCCGCTTGCAGCCTGTTTACAAGAGCGGCTACAGGCTGCTGCATCTGCGTCAGGAAGAGGCAGTGCATGAGCAGAAGCAGGCCGCTTGAACTTTGCGGTTGGGCTCAAAGGCGCGGCAATTCCGGCCGCGTTTCAAGGGCCTTCCGAATCAGTGCTTCCACCGCCGCGCGCTCGTCGCCAGCAAGAGGGAGGCGCGGCGGGCGCACCGGTTCCGTGCCGAGGCCGACCATCGTTTCGGCGAGCTTGATGTTCTGAACCAGCTTGTGCGAGACGTCGAGCGCGAGCAGCGGGGCGAACCAGCGGTAGATCGTCCGCGCTTCTTCAAGCCGTCCCGCTTTCAGCAGTTTGTAGATCGCCACCGTCTCGTGCGGAAACGCGCACACGAGACCGGCCACCCAGCCATGCGCGCCCATCAATATGGCTTCCATCGCCAGATTGTCGACGCCGCACAGAATGGCGAAGCGGTCGCCGACCGCGTTGATCAGATCGGTCACGCGCCGTACGTCGCCGCACGATTCCTTGATGGCGACGATTTTCTTTTCGTCGGCGATTTCCGCGAACATGTCGGGCGTCATGTCGACGCCGTACGCGAGCGGATTGTTATAGATCATCAGCGGGAGCGCGCTTGCATCGGCGACGCTGCGGAAATGGTGCAGCGTCTCGCGCCGGTCCGAAAGATATCGCAGTCCCGGCAGCACCATGAAACCGTTGGCGCCGCGGCGGCCGCCAGCTTCGGCCTGGCGGCAGGCGTCGAGCGTGCTGTTTTCCGCAATGGTCAGAAGCACCGGCACGCGGCCGCGCGACGCTTCCACTGCGATGTCGAGCACCTGGAGCTTTTCGTCGAGCGAGAGCGTCGAGGCTTCGCCGAGCGATCCGCACACGATGATGCCGTCCACGCCCGCGTCGATCTGCGCTTCGATATTCTTGCCGGTCCATGCACGGTCTATGCTGAAATCCGCGTTGAACTTGGTGGTGACTGCGGGCAATACGCCTTCCCAGATATGCGCCACGACTGCTCTCCTGAATGTGATGAGTTCAAGCGCAGTGTAAGCAGCGAAAACGCTGACGTCTTGCGTCAATCGCGCGTGGCGAATGACGATTTCGGCACAACGAAAGTTTCATTTTGCGCGCGAGGAGGCTAATCGGCGGCACGTTTTCCGCGGGTTCGGCAGCCCGTGCGCTAAGGCGGACCTGTGAGCATGGGGACGCGCGGCAAGCGAGCCGCGCCCCTGATCGCGGCGCCGCCGATGCGCCAGAGTCGCCGTTTTAAAGCGGCGTGCTTTCGCGCATATTTCGTGCTGTGGTCGACAGGCGTTATGCCGAAATCGTCACAATCCACGCGCAGGCTCACCAAGACTGCCGCGTTCGCCGTTCCTACCATGTGCGTCATGAAAACGCTCAATATCATCGACTCGCACACCGGCGGTGAACCGACCCGCCTCGTGGTGTCGGGTGGCCCGGAACTCGGCGGCGGAACGCTGGCACAACGGCTCGACGTATTTCGCACGCGTTTCGACGACTGGCGCGCGGGCATTGTCACCGAGCCTCGCGGCTCGGACGTGGTGGTCGGCGCGTTGCTGTGCGAACCCGACGACCCTTCATGCGCGGCCGGCGTGATCTTCTTCAACAACGTCGGCTATCTCGGCATGTGCGGTCACGGCACGATCGGCCTCGTCGTTTCGCTCGCGCATATGGGGCGAATCGGACCCGGGCGCCATCGGATCGAGACGCCGGTCGGCGTTGTGGAAGCGTCGCTCAATGACGACGGCAGCGTCGCGGTGCGCAACGTGCCCGCCTATCGTTATCGCAAGGCGGTTCAGGTCGATGTGCCGGGACATGGCGTCCTGACGGGCGACATCGGCTGGGGCGGCAACTGGTTCTTTCTCGTCGCGGAGCATGGCCATTCGCTGGAAGCTGCGCGCATCCCTGAGTTGACCGCCTTCAGCGCAGCAATCCGGGACGCGCTGATCGCGCAGCGCATCACCGGCGCGGACGGTGCGCTGATCGACCATATCGAACTCTTCGGGCCTGGCTCGCGCGACGGCATCGACAGCCGCAGCTTCGTACTGTGCCCGGGCAATGCGTACGACCGCTCGCCGTGCGGCACGGGCACGAGCGCGAAAGTCGCGTGTCTCGCGGCAGACGGCAAGCTCGCCGAAGGCGCTGTCTGGCGGCAGGAGAGCATTATCGGCAGCGTGTTCGAGGCGAGTTATCGCTATGCCGGCGAGGGCGCATCCGCGAATCCTGGCGACGACGGCGTGCCAGTTGTTCCAACCCGCGGCGGCGCGCCCGCGCTTTCTGCACACGACGGCGCCCCAGCAATTTCAACCGACGGCGCACCCGTGATCCCCACCATCACCGGCCACGCGCATATCACGGCGGAAGGCCGGCTTTGCTTCGACGAGCGCGATCCGTTCGCGTGGGGCATCCGCACGGTATGACGGCGGACGCGTTGATCGTCGGCGCCGGCATTGTGGGCGCGGCGTGCGCGGCCGAACTCGCCGCGCTCGGCATGCGGGTCGAGGTGCTCGACGCGCAAGGCATCGGCGGTGGCGCGACGGCTGCGGGCATGGGCCATATCGTCGTGATGAACGACTCGCCTGCTGAGTTCGCGCTGTCGCGCTACTCGCGCGAACTGTGGCTGCACCTCGCGCCGCAGTTGCGTGCGCGCGATGCGTTCGCGCGCTGCGGCACGCTCTGGCTCGCCGCCGACGAAGAAGAGTTCCAGGCCGCCCGCGCAATGCACGCCGCCTACGAAGCGCAAGGCGTTTCGGCGGAACTGCTCGACGCGAGCGCATTGCGTGCGTGTGAACCGGCGGTTGCTTCGTCGCTCGTCGGGGGCTTGCGTATCGAGCACGACTGCATTGTCTACGCGCCGACCGCGGCGCAGTGGCTGCTGACGCAATCGCCGGCGTCCGCGAGTATCAGCGTGCGGCTCGGCGCGCGGGTTATTTCGGTCGATGCTGCCGGCGTGATCCTTGCGAACGGCGAGCGGCGCAGCGCGGCGCACGTGATCGTTGCGAACGGCCTCGGCGCTCAGGAGTTGATACCGGGGCTGCCGCTGCAACCGAAGAAAGGCCACCTGTTGATCACCGACCGCTATCCCGAACTGATCCATCATCAGTTGCTGGAACTCGGGTATATCAAGAGCGCGCATCATGCGACCGGCACGTCCGTCGCGTTCAATGCGCAACCGCGGCCTACGGGGCAAGTGCTGATCGGCTCGTCCCGTCAGTTTCACACGACCGACCCGGCGGTCGAGATGCCGGTGCTCGCGCAAATGCTGCAACGTGCCGCGCACTATCTGCCGATGCTGCCGCAACTGAACGGCATTCGCGCATGGACCGGCTTTCGCGCGGCATCGCCGGATGGGCTGCCGCTGATCGGTCCCGCCGGCAAGCACGCGCCTGGCGTGTGGCTCGCCGTCGGTCACGAAGGTCTGGGCGTGACGACTTCGCTGGCGACTGCGAAGTTGCTCGGGGCGCAAATCGTCGGAAACGCGCCGGCCATTCCGGTCGAGCCGTATCTGCCGAGCCGTTTCGTTTTCGTGCATGAGGTGGCGCATGACTGACGGCGGCGAGACGCGCATTCGCTTGAATATCGACGGCGTCGCTATCGAGGTGGACGCCGGCACCACGGTGGCTGCGGCGCTCGTCCTCGCCGGTGCGAAAAGCGGAACGCGCGTGTCCGTAGGCGGCGAGCCGCGAGCCGCGTTCTGCGGCATGGGCGTCTGCCAGGAATGCCGCGTGACGATAGACGGCCGCGCGCATGCGCTCGCATGTCAGACGTTGTGCCGCGACGGTCAGACCGTGCGCACGCAGACGAGGGCGCTCGATGACTCGGCGAGCACAACGTAAAGGCTGACGCATCGTGACCCAGCATTTCGACGTCATCGTGATCGGCGCCGGTCCGGCCGGTCTCCACGCGGCGCTTGCATCGGCGCGCGAAGGAGCGAGTGTCGCGTTGCTCGACGACAACCCGCGCGCCGGCGGCCAGATCTGGCGTCAAGGTCCGGGCCATTCGCAGCATGCGCCGCTGCAAAATCTGCTCGCCGATCTCAGTCGCCGCAGCAACGTCATGCATTTCCCATCGACGCGCGTCGTCGCGCCGCTCCCGCCGCGCGGGCTGCTGGTCGAGTCGGCGGAACAGGGCGGTCTGTGTCTGACATACGGGCGCCTGATTCTCGCGACCGGTGCGCGCGAGCGCTTGCTGCCATTCGAGGGCTGGACCTTGCCCGGCGTGACCGGCGCAGGTGCGCTGCAAGCGCTGATCAAAGGCGGCATGCCGGTGCGCAGCGAGCGCGTCGTGATCGCCGGCAGCGGCCCGCTGCTGATCGCGGCGTTAGCCACGGCGCGCGCGGCGGGCGCACGGGTGCTCGCGGTTGTCGAGCAGGCGTCCAGCGTCGATGTGCTGCGCTTTGGCGCGTCGCTGATACGCGAACCCGCCAAGCTGCGGCAAGCCTTGAGCATGTCGCGCGGCTTTGCCGGCGTGCCTTACTGGACCGGCAGCATGGTGGAGGCGGCGCACGGGGAGGGCCGCGTCCAACAGGTGACGATCCGGCGCGGACGTAGCAGCGCGACGCTCGATTGCGAACGCATCGCGTGCGGCTATGGACTGGCGCCGAATGTCACGCTTGCTCAGGCGCTCGGTTGTGCAATCGATGAAGCGGGCGGCATTGTCGTCGATGCCGCGCAGCGCACGTCGGTCGACGGCGTGCTCGCGGCCGGCGAATGCACCGGCGTTGGCGGCGCGGAACTGGCGGCAGTCGAAGGCGAACTCGCGGGTCTGACCGCGAGCGGCGCGACGCCGGATCGCAGCGCACTGCACGTGCAGCGCGAGCGGTGGCGCCGCTTTGCGGCGCGCATCGAAACCGCCTTTGCATTGCAGCCGCCCGCTCGGACGCCGCCCGCCGACGACACGCTGCTGTGCCGCTGCGAGGACGTGAGTGTCGGAGAAGTGCGTGTGTTCCACAATTGGCGCGACGCGAAGCTGCATACCCGCTGCGGGATGGGCGCGTGCCAGGGAAAGATATGCGGGCTCGCCGCGAGCGTGTACTTCGGCTGGCCGTCGGCGACGCCGCGGCCGCCCTTTAGTCCCGCGCAAGTCGGTACGCTGATCGCGGCGGGCGCGCAGCCGCCGCAGGTGGAATGACTCGCACCGCGCGTCGCCGGCAAGCGGATATTGTCGGCCAACGTGCCGCTTTATAATCGACCGCGCATGCACCGCGAATCGACCGCAAGCCAACCGCCCGGCATGCAGCGCTTACGCCTGTGCTCTCATAAACGGCTCGGACCCACGGGACCCGCACGATGAACACGCTGGCTCATCAGTTTTCACCTGACGAAGCAACGTTGTCCGGCATGCTGTCGCACTTCAGGCAGTTGGAGCCCGTGTTCGACGCGCTGCCCGACGTCGTTTTCTTTGTCAAAGACGCTGACGCGCGCTATGCGCTGGTCAACCGCACGCTGGCCTCGCGTTGCGGTTTCAAGGAGAAGGCCGCGTTGTTGGGCAAGACCGCGGAGGATGTATTCCCACGCCGCTTCGGCCGCATCTACACGGCGCAGGACGAGGGAGTGATTCATGTCGGCAATCAGATGATCGATCAGCTGGAACTACATCTTTATCCAGGCCGTCAGCCGGGCTGGTGTCTGACCACCAAGCAGCCGTTGCGCGACGCCGCGGGCGTGATCGTCGGGCTTGCCGGCATTTCACGCGATCTCAGAGCGGACGAAAGCAGCCATCCGGCGTATAGCAGGCTCGCCGCGGTGGTGCAGTTCATCCAGGAAAACTATGTGCAGCCGTTGAATCTCAAGCAGTTGGCGGTGATGGCGGACATGTCCGTCGCGCAGTTGGAGCGCTATTTTCACAAGGTGTTTCATCTGACTCCGCGCCAGGTTTTGCTCAAGACACGGCTTGACGCCGCCACGGCACTGCTGGTCTCGCACGACAAGGTCACCGATGTTGCCGCGCTATGCGGCTACACGGACCACAGCGCCTTCACGCGTCAGTTCAAGGCTACCGTCGGCGTTACGCCGACCGAATACCGGATGCTGCTGCACGGCACTTCGCGGAGTTGAGCGTCGGCATATGGTTCGCCGTAAGCATCATTACTATGTGTACGTCGTCGCACTCGACGACAAGGTCTGGAACGAGGCGCGCTTTCGCCGCGCGAATCCGGATTACCGGTTCGACAAGCCGTGCGTGTATGTGGGGATGACCGGGCTCGATCCCGATCTGCGCTTCGACCGGCATAAAGCCGGCATTCAGGCAAATCGCTATGTGCGCGACTATGGCCTGCGACTCGTGCCCGAGTTGTATGAAGTGTTCAATCCCATGCCGTATCGCGGCGCACAGGAAATGGAAGTGGAACTGGCGATTGGATTACGCGAAGCAGGGTACGGCGTATGGCAGGCGTAAAGCGTGCGCTACTTGACGCCCAGCCCGCGTAGCACGGCGTTACCTTCGGGCGTGAGGCGGATGCGCGAGCCGCCCGCTTCGTTCGAGATCGTTTCGATCAGGCCGGCTTCGTGCAGTTGCGGAATCTCGGGTTTGGCCGACGCGTCGATAGGCGCGTGCAGCAGAAGCAGCAACGTCGCCAGTTCGTGATGGCTCAGCAGACGCCGCAGGATGGTCGGACGCCTTGGCGCGGGCGTGTCGTTAGTATTCGGTTCGGGCTGGTTCATGGTGCGCACCTCGCGCGGGGTAGTGTCCGAGGCATCATGCGGACGAAGTCTTAAACGATTCTTAAGACCCATTGTCCTGTAACACCGTGACACGAAGATGGCACCGGCGCACCTTACCAACGCTTAACGGCGGCGCTTTTCGGCCGACCGCGCGCAGCCTCGGCTTACGGCGCGCAGGTTTTCCCCGCCGTTTCGATCCACAGATTGTTCACGTGGCGCTTGCCCGCATAGAAACGGTAAGTGGTCGCTCCGTTGTCGCTGCGCACCTTGATGATGTTCGAATCGCCGAAGTCCAGCATCTGGCCTTGCGGGATCGACGTGGATTTGAACGCGGCATTATGGTTCGAAGCCAATTGCGTCAGGCAGGCGACGACATCGTTGACCGAGCGCTGCGTATTGGTGTCCGTGACCGGCTCGCCGGCATCCGGGTTCTTCTGAAAGTAGGCGCAAGCGCTGAGAAGCAGGGGAACTGAAAGGACTACGGCAAACTTCTTCATATCTCTCCTGGCGTTTCATTCGGCCGGCGGTGGGCGCGGGTTCGGGCTAAAGGCGTCGCGAGCGCGCTGCTCTGGCGTAGCCGCCGGCCCAGCCGACCCGCTTGAACCCGCGTGAACCCGCTTGAACCGCCCGACCCAAGTGTCGACGCGGCCGCGCGGCGCGGACCGTGACTCAAGGCGCCATTATATCGGGGCGATGGCGCCCTCCCGGAGGATGCCGCACGACGCGTGCCAGCGCCGCCACAATCCGCATTGCAGTAGATGCGACGCGACGTTCCCCGATTCGGGTTCGAGGTCCGCGCAACACGCCAGCGAGTGCCGCCTATTTGCGCCGCTGCGCTTGCGCGGCGAGCCGCACCGCCGCGTTGCCCGCGCCGTAGCCGTCGTAACCGCCGCGCCGCTCGACGATCTCCATGAAGAAGCGCTGATCGAGTTGTTCCGTGTAAGCGTGGAAAAATTCGCCCCCGCGTTCATCGCGGTCATAGAGGATATTGTGCTCGCGCAGCGCCTCCAGCATGTCGTCCGGCAGCGCGTAGCGGGCGGCGAGATCGTCGTAGTAATTACGCGGGATGCGCAGCACTGGCAAGCCATCGGCGACGAATTCCGGAATCGCGCTGAAGATGTCGCTCGTGCTGAACGCAACGTGATTCAAACCCGAGCCGTGATAAGTATGCAGCGCCTCGGCCACCGCCGTATGGTGATCGACTGAAGCGTTCAGCACCACGCGGACCGAGCCGTCGCGGCTGCGCAGCGCGCGGCTGCGCACAAGGCCATAAGGATCGGGCACGAGCACGCCCGGCTCCGCTTGAAAGCCAAAGGCGGTGCGCAGGAACAACACCCATGTATCGAGCGAAGTCGCCGGCACGGCGAGGCACACGTGATCGATGCGTGTCAGCGGCCCCACTTCTGTCGGGCCGTTGACGTCCGTGAGAACGAAGTCGGCTTCGAACAGCGTGGGCTGATCGGGCGTTTCGTCGACGAAATAATTCAGGCTGCCGTCTGGCGCCTGCACGGCGGGAAGCACGCGTTCGTTGGGGCCGATCTGGCCGGAGAACGGCGCATAGCCGAAGCCGGCGGCGCGCTCGAAAGCCTGATTCGCGTCATTCACACGAAACGCCGACGCGCACAACGACAAGCCGTGCTGCTGGAAGAACGCATTGGCGAACGAATCCGGTTCGGCGTTCAGCACGATCGAAGCGGCACCGTGCTGATACAGCGTCACATCTTTCGAACGATGCTGGCCTGCCTGGCGAAAGCGCAGCTTGCCGAGCCAGTCGGCGAGATGCGCGCGCGTGGTGTCGTCAACTGCGAATTCCAGGAACTGATAGCCGACGTGCGCGGGAGCCGCGGGCGATTCGTACAACTCGCCGACCGGCTGCCGCGCGGCTTGCAGCAACGCACGCGTCTGTTCCTCGAGAAACAGCAGCGAGCGATGGCCGTCCGCGGCCGTGATGCTGGTGGGCGCGGCGCGAAAGCCGTCGTTGAAAATCTCCAGCGAAAGCGGGCCCTTGTAGCCCGTCTTCACGACTTGCGCGGTGAAGCTGGCGACGTCGAAATCGCCCTGGCCCGGAAAGCAGCGGTAATGGCGGCTCCATTCCAGCACGTCCATGGCGAGCTTGGGCGCGTCCGCAATCTGCACGAACGCGATGCGCTCGCCCGGAATTTCGGCGATCGCGTCCACCGTATCGTTGAGCGACAACGTGTGAAAGCTGTCGAGCACGAGTCCGAGATTGCGGTGATTCACCGCGTTCACGAGCTTCCAGGCGTGCCGATACGTCTTGACGTGCCGACCCCACGCGAGCGCTTCATAACCGGCGATAACGCCCGCCGCCTCCGCAGCTTCCGCGAGCGCGCCGAGCTGGTCGGTCATTAGCGCATCGTCGCAGATGGTGTCCGGCGACACGTTGCTGCATACCAGAATGCGGTCGGTGCCGAGTTCATGCATCACGTCGAATTTGCGTTTCGCGCGGTCCAGATTGCGCGCGAGACGCTCGGCGCTCACGCCGTCGAAATCGCGGAATGGCTGAAACAGCATGATTTTCAGACCGAGATCTTCGGCGATACGCCGCACGTCGGCGGGAGACCCGTCGAAATAGAGCAGGTCGTTCTCGAAGATCTCGACGCCCTCGAAGCCGGCCGCCTGGATCGCGGTCAGCTTCTCTACGAGGGTACCGCTGATCGACACGGTGGCAATCGAACGTTGCATGAACAGCTCCTGCAAAAACAGTCGGACGGCAATTGCGAGCGCGTGCCGTTGGAACGAACGCGCCATGCCGCTGCGATGTTGCGGTGCGCAAAATGGGCTAGTTCGTTACTCCTGCAGCAAGCGACAGGCCGCAACTGTCCATAATAAGCGCATTTTCCGACAGTCTATACAAACTAACTAGATGGTACAAATTCGTATAAACCCCGAATGACGGAAGCGGCTCATGCGAGCACACTTCGCTTTACGTTGAGGAGCGTATTGCGCTTGCCGCGATCCGCTTCATTGTTCGAGTTTGTTGCAACTGCGTTGGATGGGGCGGGAGTAAGCGCTGAAGCGCTAACTCCCGCCTACAGCTTTGCCGACAGGAGACGATGTCATGAGTTTTGCTTCCGTACTGGTCCTCAATGGACCCAACCTCAACCTGCTCGGCACACGCGAGCCGGCCATCTATGGCTCCGAGACACTCGACGACGTCGCGAAACTTTGCCGCGACGCCGGTGAGCGCCTCGATCTCTCAATCGACTTCTGCCAGTCGAACGCGGAACATCAACTGATCGACTGGCTCCACGCGGCGCGCACCAAGGTCGACGGCATCGTCATCAATCCGGCTGCGTACACGCACACGTCGGTGGCAATTGCCGACGCGCTCAGCGCAATCGAAAAGCCCGTCATCGAAGTGCATATTTCAAACGTGCATCGCCGTGAACCGTTCCGTCATCACTCGTATGTGTCGGCGGTGGCGGATGCAATCATCGTCGGTTGCGGCACGCAGGGATACGTGCTCGCGCTGGAGCGGATGGCCACCATCCTTAAGAATAGGGCGGCGAAATGAACGTGCCAATGAATGAACAAGCGAATGCAAAAACGAGCGCACAGGCCAGTGCAAATTCTTATCTGGTCGGTCTGATCGGATCGGGTATCGGCGGCTCGCTGAGTCCGGCGATGCACGAGGAAGAGGGCGGCAAGCTCGGCTTGCATTACGTGTACCGCCGCATCGATCTGGAAGCGTTGAAGCTCGACGTAGCAGCGCTGCCCGATCTGCTGGTCGCGGCCGAACGCATGGGCTTCAACGGTTTGAACATAACGTATCCGTGCAAGCAGGCCGTCATTCCGCTACTCGACGAATTGTCCGACGACGCGCGCGCGCTGGGCGCAGTCAACACCGTGCTCTTGAAGGACGGCAAACGGATCGGACACAACACGGACTGGTCCGGTTTTGCCCGCGCGTTCCGCCGCGGTTTGCCGGACGTGGCGCTTGACCGGGTGGTGCAACTGGGCGCGGGCGGCGCGGGCGCGGCGGTCGCTCACGCAGCCCTCGCAATGGGCGCGCAAACGCTCACGCTGTTCGATGTCGACGCCGCTCGCGCCGCGTCGCTCGCAGCCGAATTGCAAAAGCGCTTTGCAGATCGGACGGTCACTGCCGGCACGTCGCTCGGCGAAACGCTCGCGGCCGCCAACGGGCTGATTCACGCGACGCCGACCGGCATGGCCAAATTGCCGGGACTACCGTTGCCTGCCGAATTGCTGCATAGCGGTCTGTGGGTGGCCGACATCGTCTATTTCCCGATTCGCACCGCGCTGTTGCAGGCGGCCGAAGCGCTCGGCTGCCGCACGCTGAGCGGCGGCGGCATGGCGGTGTACCAGGCAGTCGACGCGATGCGCATTTTCACCGGACTCGAACCCGACGCCGAGCGCGTCTACACGCATTTCCAGTCGTTGCTGGAACGCTAACCGGTAGCGCACACCGGCAAATGACGACCAGATGATCAGTGAGAGGAGACTACAACCCCATGCCGCAATCGACTCAAACCAGATCGGCCGACGCCACGCGTCAGGCCGGCTCAAGCACAAGTGCCAGCACCGCGCGCCGCTCGAACGCGCGTTACCAGATACTGGGGTTGCTGGCCGTCGGCACAATGATCAACTATCTCGACCGCACGGTGCTCGGCATTGCCGCGCCGCAGTTGACCAAAGAACTCGGCATCAACGCCGCGATGATGGGGCTGCTGTTCTCGGTGTTCTCGTGGAGCTACGTTGCCTCCCAGATTCCGGGCGGCCTCTTCCTGGACCGTTTCGGCAGCAAACTCACTTACTTTCTCTCGATGACCTTCTGGTCCCTGTGCACGCTCGCGCAAGGGCTCGTGCACGGCATCGCCGGACTGTTCGTGTTTCGCCTCGGCCTCGGCGTCTCGGAAGCGCCGTGCTTTCCGACCAATAGCCGCGTGGTCGCGACATGGTTCCCGCAGAGCGAACGCGCGATGGCAACGGGCACTTACACCGTCGGCGAATATATCGGCCTCGCGTTTTTCAGCCCGTTCCTGTTCATGCTGATGGGCGCATTCGGCTGGCGTTCGCTGTTCTATGTGGTGGGCGGCGTGGGTATCGTGTTCGGCGCGATCTGGTGGCTCATGTATCGCGAACCGCGCGATCATCCGTCCGCGAATCAGGCGGAGCTCGACTATATCGAAGCAGGCGGTGGCCTCACGCATCGTCACAAGGATAGCGGCGCCGCAGCGGCGCCCGCGAAAAGCGGCTTTGAATGGCGCACCATTGGCCGCCTGCTCAAGCACCGTCAATTGACGGGTATCTGTCTTGGCCAGTTCGCCGGCAACTCGACGCTCGTGTTCTTTCTCACGTGGTTCCCGACCTACCTTGCCACCGAACGTCATATGGGCTGGCTGAAGATCGGCTTCTTCGCGATCATGCCGTTCATCGCGGCGTCGATTGGCGTAATGTTCGGCGGACTCTTCTCCGACTGGCTGCTGCGCCGCGGCAAGTCCGCGAACGTCGCGCGCAAGCTGCCGATCATCGCCGGCCTGCTGCTGGCCTCGACGATCATTCTGGCTAATTATGTGGAGAGCAACGTCGCGGTGATCGCCATCCTGTCAGTCGCATTTTTCGCGCAGGGCATGGCTGCGCTTGGCTGGACGCTGGTGTCGGATATCGCGCCCGATGGGCTGCTCGGCGTGACCGGCGGCATCTTCAACTTCGCGGCGAATCTGGCCGGCATCGTAACGCCGCTCGTGGTCGGCTTTATCGTCGCGGCGACAGGATCGTTCGTCGGCGCGCTGGTGTTCATCGGCGTGATCGCATTGATTGGCGCGCTGTCGTACATCTTTATCGTCGGCGACATCAAGCGGATCGTGCTGGTGGATTGAGCGCTGGTTCGAGTGCGAAAAAAAAGGGACGTGGCGCAGGCCACGTCCCTTTTTTCATTGGTCCGCGAAGTGGACTGTAAGAGGCTCGTCAATCTTCCTTGCGCACGAAACGCAGCACTGCATCGACGATCATTGCGCGGTGACGCGCGCGCAACCTGGGATGTGACGGATCGCGCCCAAACGCCGTGCCGAACGTATGACGATTGCCGACGCGATGAAAGCACAGCGAACTGATCAACAGATGCAGGTCGATCGCGTCGACGTCGCTGCGAAACTTGCCCGCGGCGACACCGCGCGCAAGCAGGTCTTCGATTGTATGAATGACGGTGACGTTGCGGCCTTTGAAGCTCTTGACCTGCTCGACATACTTCGCGCCGTTGATGTTCTCGATCGTGACTAGACGCACGAAATCGCGCTGGCGGTCGTGGTAGTCGAACGTGAATTCGACCAGCGCGCGCATGCCCTCGACGGGGTCGAGTTCGCTGACATGCAGATCCTGTTCGAGCTCGCGAATGTCGCCGTACACCTTCTCCAGCACCGCCTGGTACAACCCTTCCTTGCTGCCGAAGTAGTAGTACAGCATGCGCTTGGTGGTGTTGGTGCGTTCCGCGATTGCATCGACGCGCGCGCCCGTCAGTCCCATCGCGGAGAACTCCTGGGTCGCGACGTCGAGGATATTGCGCTTCGTCTGCTCGGGATCGTACTTGCGTCGGGCGTCGCTACGTCGGGCGTCCTTGCGCGGCGCTTCGGACGGGATGCCGTTGGTATCGGGCTCGGCGGCCTTGCTTCCCTTTTTCATTGTGTATTCGAGCGGCAGTGACCGCGCATTCTAGCATGGCGAAAATGGCCTCTGGCGCGGGGTTCTACGCGTAACAGGCGGCATATCGTAGTGGTCTGGCGGCGTTTCGGGCAGGTACCTGGAAGCCGGCCGCATCGACGCGGGGCCGCCTCCGCCCGCCGCACCGGCGGCGCCGTAAGCTGTACAGACATAGGCGCGCGCTCGCCGCCGATGCGATGTCTTTTCAGACTGAGCCGCGAGCCCGCCTGCGGCGCGCGGCGAATACGTCGCGCGTTTGCATCGCGGTGTACGTCAGTTGCGCGGCGGCGAGACCGAGTGCGCCATAGGCGGGCGTCAGGCCGAACTCGGCGAATGCCTCCGGAACCGGACGCTCGCCCGCAATTGCCGCGGCCAGCAGCTCGCCGGACACGGTGGTCGGTGCCATGCCATGTCCGCCAAAGCCGACCGCATGCCAGACGCCGTCCGCGCTGCGACCGATCTGCGGCATCTTGTGCCGCGCATAGCTCATGAGGCCGCCCCACGCGTAGTCGACCCGCACGTCGTGCAATTGCGGATAAACCTTCAGCAGATCGCGCCTCAGTAATCGGGCGATGACCTCCGGCGCGCGGTCGCGCACCGAGATGCGTCCGCCCCAGAGAATCCGCGTGTCGGGCAGCGGCCGGTAATAGTCGAACGCGAAACGGGTGTCGTAGACGGCCGCGCGCGTGCCGATCGCATCGTGAAGTCGCGCGCCGAGTGGCTCGGTTGCCATCACATACGTGGCGATGGGCAGCACCGCGCGCTCCACCTTCGCGTAGACGTTGCGTGCGTATCCGCCGCCCGCCATCACGACGTGCCGCGCGTCGACGACGCCTTGCGGCGTGTGCAGGATAAAGCCCGCGCCGTCGCGCTGCAAACGCACGACGGGCGACTGCTCGTGAATCCTCACGCCCGCGCTGGCCGCTGCATCGGCCACGCCAAGCACGTATTTCAGCGGATGAAAGTGAAACGCATTGCGCTCGAAGAGGCCGCCGTGATAGCGGCGCGTTTTCAATTGCGATGCAAGTTGTTCGGCTGCCACCGGTTCCCAGTCGACGCCGAATGATTCAAGCATCAGACGCCGCTGAGCTTCGAGCCGCTCGGGTTCGTCGAACCAGTTCGCGAGGATTACGCCGGCGTCGGTGACATCGCAATCTATGCGGTAACGCGCGATACGCGCCCGCATCAGATCGACGGCGTTGGTGGTGAGCGCGTAGAGCTCGCGCGCGCGAGCCGCGCCGAGCGTTTTCAGCAGATCGGCACAATCGAGGCTGTAGCCGCCGAACACGAAGCCGCCGTTGCGCCCGGACGCACCATAGCCGACCTGCCGCGCTTCGAGCACGGCGACGTTCTTCACGCCTCGCTCAGCGAGACCTAGCGCCGTCGACAGCCCCGCCAGTCCGCCGCCGACAATGCACACGTTCGCACTATGTCGCCCGGCGAGCGGCGCATAGGCAGACGAGCGTGTCACGGTGGCTTCGTAAAAACTTTCCATGGCGGATAGCGTAGCGGCAATCGCATGTCCGCGTCCAGCCGCGCGCCGCTTCGGCGCTCTATCGCGCCGCTATTGCCTTCGCTATTGCCCTCGCTATTGTCTCTAGTGAGCCCAGCGCAGCACCAGCGGATCGAGCCGTCGCGCGACTTTCAGCAATCCCTCACGCGTGGCCGGATGCATTGCCGGCAACGGATGACGTACCGCGTCGGAGCGAATCACGCCGCCTTCCTTCATCAGCGCCTTGCACGATGCGAGGCCGCCCTGGCGGTTCTCGTAGTTGATCAGCGGCAGCCACTGCTGATAGTGAGCGGCGGCGGCTTCGGTGTCGCCGGCCGCATAGGCGTCGACGATCAGCCGGATACCGTCGGCATAACCGCCGCCTGTCATCGAACCGGTTGCGCCTGCATCGAGATCGGCCATCAGCGTAATTGCTTCCTCACCGTCCCACGGTCCCACGATCGCGTCGCCGCCTAACTGAATGAGCTCGCGCAGCTTGTTCGCCGCCTGCGGCACTTCGATCTTGAAGTACGACACGTGTTCGATCTCATTGGCCATGCGGGCGAGAAACGGCGCGGACAACGGCGTGCCGCTGACCGGCGCGTCCTGGATCATGATTGGAATATCGATCGCGTCGGACACCGTGCGGTAAAACTCTTCAATGCCACGCTCGCCGATGCGGATCGTTGCGCCGTGATACGGCGGCATGATCATGACCATCGCGGCGCCCGCTGCTTGCGCGCGGCGGCTGCGTTCCGCGCATTGATACGAACTGAAATGCGTGGTCGTGACGATAACGGGTACGCGGCCTGCAACATGTTCGAGCACCACGTGCATCAGCGTCTCACGCTCTTCGTCGGAAAGAGCGAACTGTTCGGAGAAGTTCGCGAGAATGCACAGACCGTTCGAGCCCGCGTCGATCATGAAGTCGATGCAGCGCTTCTGGCCTTCCAGGTCGAGCTGACCGGCGTCGTCGAAAATGGTGGGCGCAACGGGGAACACGCCGCGCATTGCCGCGGTATTAACGGGTCGAGTCATAATGTGGGCGCTCTGGGAAGTAATGAGGCGGTGGGAGTGTCTCTGTCGATCGTAATTCGCGCTTCAAGCGCCTTGAGCACGTTAAGCACGTTAAGCGGTCTCATGGTGCTTATTGCCGCCGACTATACGGCTGCGCGGCGCGCAGGTATATTGAATTGTTTCCATCCCATGATCGCTTTTACGACTCACCCGACGTTTTCATGAAAAATACGTTGAACGTTTTGCTGGGCAAACTGCGCATGAAGCAACTGCAATTGCTGATCGCGCTCGACGACCAGAAGTCGTTGCACAAAGCGGCGGGCATCATGCCCATGACCCAATCGGCCGCAAGCAAAGCATTGCAGGAACTCGAATCCATGTTCGAAGCGCCGCTTTTCGAGCGCTCGAAAAGCGGCATGATCCCGAACCAGCTCGGCCATTGCGTGATCCGCTATGCGCGCCTCGTGGCGACGGATCTCGCCGCGCTGTGTCAGGACGTCGCCGAAATTCGCTCGGGGCACGGCGGGCGCCTCGCTATCGGCGCGATCATGGGCGCGATTCCCGAATGCGTGATTCCGGCCATCAACCAACTGCATGCGCGGCAGCCGAACCTTTCTATCGAAGTGGTGGAGGACACGAGTGCGCGCATGCTGGCCCAACTCGACGACGGCCGCCTCGATCTCGTGATCGGCCGGGCCGCCGTGGCTGCGGATCCGTCGAAATACCAGTATCGTCCGCTCGCCGACGAGCCGTTGTCCGTCGTGGTCGGGTACGGTCATCCAGCGCTGCCGCGAAAGAAAGTGCAACTGGGCGACCTGGCGGATCACCGTTGGGTGGTGTATCCATCTCATATGCCGTTGCATGCGCTGCTCGAACGCGAAATGGATCTGGCGGGGCTGGCTATGCCCGATAACCCGATCTCCACTGCATCCACTTTCGTCACCGTCGCGCTGCTGCAAAGCAGTGCGGATCTGGTGTCGTTGTTGCCGACCGCCATTGCCGACATGTTTATTCGGCAAAAAATGCTGCGCCTCGTGCCGGTCGAGCTTAAGTCGCCTTCGCAAACGTTCGGGGTCGTGACGCGTAAAGGCGGCGTGCTCTCGCCGCCGGCGGAGCGCTTCGTCGAATTGCTGCGGCAGCAGACGCGAGTGCAGGAGAACGTGCCGGAAAAAGCCCGCACGGCAAAACGCGAGCCGATGTCGGCGCCTACTCATGCGCCAACGCCAAAGCGCAAACACACCCATGCAGCCGCAAAGCGAAAACTTGCCTGAGTCAGCGGTTTTTCAGAACACGTGTAGACGTCGAATATCGCACGGCAATTCGCGCTTTGCTATGTTCTTGAGCGGGGTGTTGTAGCGGCGACACTGGGGGTAAATCCGCACCAATTGCACGTGCGCCCGCGCGCTACACTGCTTTGAGGGGCGTCGGAGTGAAAAGGCTGGCGCCCGTTCGGGGAGAGCAGTCATGAATCGGCCATCGGTTCGGTTTCCGCTTCGCGCCACCGGCACCGCTTCGGTCCGAAAGTGGTTCAAATGGGCGTTGGCGGCGGCGTTGTTGTTAGGGTTGGCGTGGGTTGTGCGCTTGTGCCAGCTGGAAATAGAAACTTCCCGCCTGCAGGCCCACTACCTCTCCGAACTCACACGCGACGTCGGCTTTTCTGTCGACGATGGTCCGAGCCATTCCATCCGTTTTCCCGAGGCGGATAAAGGTCCGTACGACACCCGGCTGGGCTACGCATTGCTGCCGTCAATGCAGCAGCGCTTGCTGCAGCGCGGCTTCGAAGTCACCGCTCAGGCGCGTGATTCGGAGCGCATGCTTTCGCTCGCGGATAGAAGCCTTTTCTTGCCTTATGCCGAGAAAGACCAAGCTGGCTTGCAACTGTTCGACGGCACCGGCGCGCCTCTTTTTAGCGCGAGTTTTCCGGGGCGCGTGTACGACAGCTTCGAGGCGATCCCGCCTGTCATCGTCAACTCGCTTCTGTTTATTGAAGACCGCTATCTGCTCGATCCGGATCAACCGAACCGCAATCCGGCCATTGATTGGGGTCGCTTTAGCCGCGCGCTGGCTGATCAGGGCGCGCGCGTATTCAACCATCACCAGGCGGCGCCCGGCGGCAGCACGCTCGCCACGCAGATCGAAAAATTCCGCCACTCCGCGGGCGGCCGCACCGCGACGCCGCCGGAGAAGCTGCGGCAGATTGCGTCCGCTTCGGTACGTGCCTATCTGAACGGGCCGCAGACCATGCCTGCGCGTCGGCAGATCGTCGTGCACTACCTGAACTCGGTGCCGCTCGCGGCGCAACCCGGCGTCGGTGAAATCAGCGGCATGGGCGACGGTCTCGCCGCGTGGTACGGCCGCGATTTCGCTGATGTGAACCGCATACTGAACGCGCCTTCAACCACAGAGACCTTGCCGCAGCAAGGCGAGGCATTCCGTCAGGTGCTTTCTCTGATGATCGCCCAGCGCGCGCCGTCGCACTTCCTGCATCGCGGTTATGCCGAACTCGAACGATTGACCGACAGCTATCTGCGGCTGCTCGCGAACGGCGGTGTGATTTCCGTCGCGTTGCGCGATGCGGCGCTTTCTGCAACGGTCGATTTGCACCGCGCGGGCAAACCGGCTGAAAACGCCGGCTCGTTCGTGTCGCGCAAAGCCGTCACGTCGATGCGCTCGAACCTGCTCGCGGCGCTCGACATTCCGAGCTTTTACGAACTCGACCGGCTGGATCTGCAAGCCACCGGCACGCTGAACAATGCGGTGCAGCAGGCCGTGAGCGAACGGCTTGCCGCTGCCGCGACACGCGACGGCGCGAAGGCCGCGGGCCTAGTCGGCTTCGAAATGCTGCGCGCATCTGATGATCCGTCGAAAATCGCCTACAGCTTTACGCTATTCGAGCGGCGCGACGGAGCGAATCTCGTGCGTGTGCAAACCGACAGCGTGAACCAGCCGTTCGACATCAATTCCGGTGCGCGTTTAAATCTCGGGTCCACTGCAAAACTGCGTACGGTCGTGACGTATTTGCAGATCGTGTCCCAGTTGCATGCGCGTTACGCTGCTCGCAGCGCGGCGGAGCTAAAAGCCATCAAGCCCGATCCGAGCGATCAATTGACGCGCTGGGCGCTGGACTATCTCTCGCACACCAAGGATCGCTCGCTGCAATCCATGCTCGATGCGGCCGTTGAGCGCAAGTACTCCGCGAGTCCCGGCGAAACCTTCTACACAGGCGGCGGCGCGCAGACCTTCAACAACTTCGAATCCGACGACAACGGCCGCATTCTTACGATTCATCGCGCGTTCCAGCATTCGGTGAATCTGGTATTCGTGCGGCTGATGCGCGACATCGTCCACTACGAGATGGTGCAAACCACTGGACCGTCGTCGCAATGGCTCGGCGATCCGGCGATCCGCAAGATGTACTTGACGCGTTTCGCCGATCAGGAAAGCCGCGTGTACATGAATCGTTTCTACACGAAGTATCACGGCAAAACCCGCGAGCAGGCATTGGCGCTGTTGCTGCTCGGTGTGCGCAAAGCGCCGCCAAAGGTCGCCACGGTATTGCGCAGCGTCGCGCCCGACGAGTCCAACGCATGGTTTAACGAGAAGATGCGCGCCGCGCTGAAAAATACGCCGGCCGCTTCGGTGCTCGACGACGAAGACCTCGCGAACCTTTACGCGAAGTACGGAATCGACCGCTTCAATCTGAACGATCGCGGCTATATCGCGAGTGTGCATCCGCTCGAACTATGGACGCTCAACTATCTGCGCGAACATCCGAACGCCACGCTCAACGACATTCAGAACGCAAGCAGCGATGTGCGTCTCTCGACCTATTCGTGGCTCTTCAAGACGCGCTATCACGCGACGCAGGATCGCCGCATCAAACGCATGGTCGAACTGCGCGCGTACGACACAATCGGCAAGTCGTGGCAGGCGCTCGGCTATCCGTTTGCAACGCTTACGCCTTCGTATGCCGCTGCAATCGGCGCATCCGGTGACAGACCCGCAGCGCTTGCACAACTGATCGGACTGATCGCAAACGACGGCAACAAGGTGCCGACTGAGAGCCTCACGCAACTGGACTTTGCGAAAGACACGCCGTACGAAACGCATTTCCGACGCGCGGCAGTCACTCCGCAACAGCAGCTTTCGCCTGAAATTGCGGGGATCGTCAAAGGCATGTTGCGCGATGTCGTGACGGGCGGCACGGCGCGGCGTCTCGCGCAGGGCATTACATTCCCGGACGGCCGGACCATGGAGGTGTACGGCAAGACAGGTACGGGCGATCAGCGCTTCAACGTATTCGCCAAGGGCGCGCGTCTGATTGAATCGCGAAAGGTGAACCGCAGCGCGACGTTTGTATTCGCCATCGGCGACCGCTTTTACGGCACGCTGACCGCGTGGGTGCACGAACCTTACGCGGCCCACTATGAATTCACCAGTGCGCTTTCGGTGCAACTGCTGAAGTCGATGGCGCCGGCGTTGCAGCCCTTG
Source organism: Paraburkholderia kirstenboschensis (assembly GCF_904848585.1). Lineage (GTDB taxonomy): Bacteria > Pseudomonadota > Gammaproteobacteria > Burkholderiales > Burkholderiaceae > Paraburkholderia > Paraburkholderia kirstenboschensis. The sequence continues at coordinate 317,546 of NZ_CAJHCR010000003.1, read as the reverse complement.
CTCGAATCTGCGCCTGCAAAGACCGCTTCTGCTTCTGCTTCTGTTTCTGTGGAGAAGGTCGCCGCGCACTGAAGCAGCCGTGGCACATCAATATGCGGCTTCCGTCGCAGGTTTGAGAAACAGTTCGTGCACCGGCGCGAAGTGCGCATAGAGCGGCAGGATTGCTCCGCCCATTGCACGCGCGTCGGCACCAATTGCGCCTTCCAACAGTTGCGGGCGCACCATGCCTTCCCATTCGAACCGGTCCAGCACGCGCTCCGTGCGACGAATGATTTCGCGCACCATTTGCCGGTCCAGTTCGCCGTCGATCACGACCGCTTCGAGGTCCAGCAACGCAGCGGCGTTGGTGAGCGCGTTGGCGATCGCAGGGCACGCGCTATCGAGCCATTCCTCGGTATGCCGCCACATTTCAGGCGACAGCGCGCGATGATCGTGCGCGGCGGCTGCCGGTTTTCCCGCATCGCTCAAGAGGCGTTCGAGTACGAAACCGGAGGCCGCGTGCAACAGTTGCCGCGCGGGTTTGCGCGCTCCGCCGTCGCGCAGCGGAATAGAGCCGACCGCGCCGGCGTTGTCGTGCGGCCCGCCGTGCAGGCGGCCGTCGATAACGAGCCCGCCGCCAATGAACGTGCCGACGAACAGGTACAGGAAGTTGTGAATGCCGCGCCCCTGGCCCATCACGAGTTCTGCGGCGCACGCGGCTGTGGTGTCCTTCGCGAATTCAACCGGTAGCCCCGTCATGGTCGCGATGCGCGAGCGCAAGTCGATCTCGTGCCACGCGTCGAGCGCGTCGGGCGGCGCGCCGAGAAAGTCGCGCCAGCCGCCGAGCCACAACGGCGCAGCCACGCCCACGCCGACCACTTTGCTCGCGTTCGCGCCGAGCGCCTGATTCACGCGCGCGAGTTTGCTTTCGAGCGCGGGAAACAGCGTGCGCGGATCCGGGTACGGATACTCGAACACATCGCGACATACCACGCGGCCGGCGAAATCCATTGCCAGTACGTCGAGACTGCGGCGGCCTACCTTGATGCCGATCGTATATGCGCCGTCCGCGCGCAACGCGATCGGCACCGACGGCTGGCCGATCCTGCCGCGCACTCGAGCCTGCTTTTCGAGCAGGCCATCGTCGATCAGACGATCGACGATCATCGACACCGTCTGCATTGAAAGACGCGTGAGACGGCCCACGTCGGCCTTCGGCAACGGTCCATGCAGACGGATTGTCTGCAGCACGATGCGCTCGTTGAATTGCCGCATGCCGCCCTGGTTCGAGCCGACAGTGCGTTTGAGGGGCGGGCGCACGCCTGTGGTGTCCAAGCTCATGAGCCCCTCAGCGATGTGATTGCATCATGCAATCGCCTTGACGTCGGCCTCTTTTGCGCCAGTCATGATCGCAACGGCCTCCGACATATGCACGTCTTTCGTATTGACGAGCGCGGCGCGCCGGCCAAGCCGCTGAATATGGATGCGGTCCGCCACTTCGAATACGTGCGGCATGTTATGGCTGATGAGAATCACCGGCAGTCCGCGGTCGCGCACGCGGCGAATCAGTTCGAGCACCATGTTGCCTTCCTTCACGCCGAGCGCGGCGGTGGGCTCGTCGAGAATCACCACATGCCGCGCGAATGCCGCGCTGCGCGCGACGGCAACCCCTTGGCGCTGACCGCCGGAGAGCGTCTCGACCGCCTGACGCATCGAGCGAATGCCGATTTGCAGGTCCTTCATGTGAGCGGTCGCTTCTTCCAGCATGCGGCGCTTGTCGATCATCTTGAAGATCGAGCCGCGCCAGCCGGGCTTGACCAACTCGCGTGCGAGAAACAGATTTTCGGCGATGCTCATGGCCGGCGCGACCGCCAGTTCCTGATATACGGTCTCGATGCCTTGCGCGCGCGCATCCAGCGGACTGCGGAATTTGACGGGCTTGCCGTCGAGCAGAATCTCGCCTTCGTCCGGCACCGTCGCGCCGGAAAGTGCCTTGATCAACGAGGATTTCCCGGCGCCGTTGTCGCCGATCACTGCGAGAATCTCGCCGGGCAGCACTTCGAAGTCGCAGCCGTCGAGCGCGGTCACATTGCCATAACGTTTGACGAGGCCACGCGCCTGCAGTACGGGCATCGCGGCGGAAGCGGAAGTAGGTGTCGACATGACGGGCTCCTGTCGGCCTGAGTTAGCGAAAGCGCTCACTCAGGCTCCATGCAATAAGGTTGCGATTGAGTGCTCAACCGCGGCGATGAGAGAGTTTGTCCGCGGCCACCGCGAGAATCACCAGCATGCCGGTGATCAATACCTGGTAGACCGAAGAAACGCCGATCAGGGTCAAGCCGTTGCGGAACACGCCGACAATCAGCGCGCCGAGCAGCGTTCCCGCAATAGACCCGCGTCCGCCGAAGAGACTCGTGCCGCCGAGCACGACCGCCGTGATGCTATCGAGGTTCTCGGTTTGGCCCGCTTGCGGATCGCCCACGCCGGTGCGCGACACCGACAACAGCGCAGCAATGCCATACATCGCGCCGGCCAGCGTGTAGACGGTCAGCAGGATCTTCTGCGACGACAAACCCATCAGCCGCGCGGCCTCGGCGTTATTGCCGAGCGCATACAGATGGCGGCCGGGAACCGTGTCGCGCAAGACGAACCATGTGGCCAGGTACATCAGCAACGTGAGGACGGTGCCGTAGGTGACGTCGGCGGGTCCGAGCCTGAATGTGTTGCCGAAGAACATGATTGCGTCCGGCAGATTCGACACGCTTTCCGCATTCGAATAGATCTGCGTGAGCGCGAACGCAATGTTCAGCGTGCCGAGCGTGACGATGAACGCCGGCAATTTGATGCGCGTAATGAGCACGCCGTTAAGCATGCCGAACAATGTGCTCGCGCCGATACCGCACAGAATCGCGAGTGCGGGCGGCAGGCCCAGCGTCACCGCGAACTTCGTCATGATGATGGAGCCGAACGCCATCACCATTCCGCAGGAGAGATCGATGCCGCCCGTCAGCACAATGAGCGTCTGGCCGATTGCGATCACTGCGACGACCATCGTCTGTTGAAGGATCAGCGAGAGGTTCTGGAACGACAGGAAACGGCTGCTCTGCGAAATGAAGAAAGCGCAGGCCAGCACGAGCGCAATGAGCGGCCCGACTTCGGCAAGCGACGGCAGACGGTCGGAGAAATGGCGCGGATGGCCCGCAGGGGCGGAAGGAGTCGACATGATGGATGTCCTCGAAACATGAGCGTGGCGTGCGCCGCGCGGCGAATCATCCGGCGGCCCGCTCGCGGGCCGCCGTACAGTGCGTGTTACTTGTTGCCCCAGCAGTTGTCGAGGCCGAAGGTCGTATCCTTGCTGTCGATGCCGGACATCGGCTTGTCGGTGATCAGCGTCACGCCCGTGTCCTGGTAGCCGGAAACCTTCTTGCCGGTCTTCGCATAATCGACGCCTGCTGTTACGCCGAGCGCGGCCATCTTCAGCGGGTACTGCTGCGAGGTGGCGGCGATAGAACCGGCCTTGACGTTGCGCACGCCTTCACAGCCGCCGTCGATCGAGACGATCATCACGCTCTTGTCCTTGCCTGCTGCTTTCAGCGCGCGATACGCGCCCGCGGCCGCTGGTTCGTTGATCGTGTAGACCACGTTGATATCCGGCGATTTCTGCAAGCAGTTTTCCATCGCCGTCTGGCCTTTCGCCTGATCGCCGCGCGTGTCCTGGCTGCATACGATCGAAGGGTCGCCTTGCTTCACGCCGAAGCCTTCCAGAAAGCCGTTATGACGCAGCACGCCCACCGAAACGCCGGGTGCGAGGTCGAGCGTGGCGATCTTCGCGGGCTTGCCGTTCAACGCCGCCTTCGCGTATTTGCCGATCAGCACGCCGGCTTTAAAGTTGTCGGTCGCAAAGAGGGCGTCGGTGGCGTCCTGCGGATCCGTCGGCGTGTCGAGCGCGACCACCATCACGCCGGCGGCGCGCGCTTTCTTGATGCTCGGCACGATCGCCTTCGTATCGCTCGGAGTGATCAGAATCGCTTTCGCGCCGGCCGTCATCATGTTCTCGATTGCCGTCACCTGGCTCGCGTTATCGCCGTCGAATCTGCCGGCTGCGGTAATCAGCTTTGCGCCGTCTTTCGACGCTGCGGCCTCCGCGCCTTGCTTCATCTTCACGAAGAACGGATTGGTGTCGGTCTTGGTAATGAGGCCGACGACCGGCTGGTCGGCTGCCTGACTTGCGCTCGCGCACCAGACCGCCGACGCCGCGACGCACATCGAGACGATCTTCCTGGCGACAGGAAGCCTGCGGGAATTCAGATTCATGGGACGCTCCTCCGGTTATTGGCAATGACGTTCTTGGAACTGCTGGCGGTTGCACATGCGAACGCTGCGCGGGCGCAACCTGGAATGCGGCGCGTCTGATCGGTCGATGTACGGCCGAAAGATCTCGCCTAAATCACTTTGGTTGATTTAGTACAGCAGGCGGAGAGGCGCGCGTCAAGGAATCCCGTTGGAGTGAGACTGACCGCGATGCACCTTGTGCAGGCCAGAAAAGCCTTACGTGGCGGGAGTTTGGGCCGATGGTGCAACGCAGCGTCCCCGCGAGCGGATTGGGGAAAGTCCTGGCTGGGCTGAAAGCAAACAGAAAGCAGATTCATGCCTTTTGGCGGCAGGGTGGACGTCTTAAGCGCACGTCAGAAGCGGACGCCTGAACGGCTCGCGTCGCCTACGTTCATAGCTTTATTTTCGCGGTCAGCCGGAGCGCGGTGTGCCAGTGGACGCACGCACCACGAGTTTCGGCGCCGACGAAACCCGCATCGGCACATTGGCCTCGCCGAGGCCCGCCTGCCCATACGACGATTCGATCAGCTCGCGCAGCAACGAAACCGCGAGCCCGGCGACTTCGACGGTCGGCACGGCCACTGTGGTCAATGCGGGGCGCGACTCGCGCGCGAGCTGGATGTCGGTGATGCCCACCACGGAAAGATCAGCAGGAACGGCGAGGCCCAGGTCGGCAGCTGCATGCATCGCGCCGAGCGCCGGCAGGTCGTTGGTCGCGAAGATCGCAGTGAGTTGCGGATCGGCCTCGAGCAACGCGCGCGCCGCGCTGTAGCCACCCTGGATCGTATCCGCAGCATGTTTGACGCGGCTTTTGCGCACGCCGGCCGCGCGTAGCGCGTCGACGAACCCTTCATAGCGGGCCGCGTGAATGCCGGAAGCCTTGCTGCCGACAATCGCGCCTATCCGCCGATGTCCCAATTCGAGCAGATGCTGTCCGGCAAGCTCGCCGGCCAGACGAAAATCCACTGCAACGCAGGGCAGGCCCGGTGGCTCGTTCGGCCGCTCCCACATGCACAAAACCACGGGCGTGCCGCGCGATTCCGTCACGTGAAGGTCCGCAAATTGCAGGTTCGCGTTGGTCACGAGTACGCCCTCCGAAAGCGTGCCGGCTATCTGGTCGAGGTACGCGCGGCCCGTCAGCGGATCTTCGTTAGTATTGCAAATGATAACGAAATGCCCACTCGTGCGCGCCGCGCGTTCGACGGCCAGCGCGAACTCGGGATAGAACGGATTGGCGATGCTCGACACCATCAAAGCGAGCGTCGGGGCGCGGCCTTCGGCTAGCGCGCGAGCGGCGAGGTGCGGCCGGTAGCCGAGCGCGTCGACGGCTTCGAGAACGCGTTGACGCGTGCTCTCGCCGACGCGCCCGCGATTGCGCAGCACATTCGATACGGTGGCGGGCGTGACACCGGCATGACGCGCGACTTCGCTAAGTGTGGGCATGTCTCTTCATTATTTGGGATGGTTGCCCGACATTTGCATCGGCGGGCAAGGCGCGGCACCATCTGTCGCACAGACAAAACGATAGCGGAGACAGGCAGGCCCGACGATCCCAAGCGATCGATTTTTTAGGCCCTGCTGATTAAGCGCTTAATCTCCGCGGTCGAGCCGATTAAATCACGGAGTCGAGGCGATGGCGAGCATTTCGTTAAGAGGCGTGCAGAAAGCATATGGCGACGGTGCGCCGGTGATTCGCGACGTCGATCTCGAGATCGGCGAGAACGAGTTCTGCGTCTTTCTCGGCCCCTCGGGCTGCGGCAAGTCCACGTTGCTGCGCATGATCGCAGGGCTCGAAGATCTCACCGACGGCGATCTCTTCATCGGCGGCGAGGTCATGAACGACGTGCCGGCGGCGCAGCGCGGCGTAGCGATGGTGTTTCAAAGCTACGCGCTCTTTCCACATATGACCGTGTTCGAGAACATGGCGTTTGGACTGAAGCTCGCCAAAACCCCAAAAGATGAAATCGACCGCAAGGTGCGCGAAGCCGCGCGCATTCTGCAACTGGAGGCGCTGCTCGAGCGCAGGCCCAAAGCATTGTCAGGCGGTCAACGTCAGCGCGTTGCAATTGGCCGCGCGATTGTGCGCCAGCCTGGGGTGTTTCTCTTCGACGAACCGCTCTCCAATCTCGACGCTACGCTGCGTGGCCAGACGCGTATTGAAATCGCGCGGCTGCACAAGCAGTTCGCGAAGGCGAGCGTGGTCTATGTGACGCACGATCAGATCGAGGCGATGACCCTCGCCGACAAGATCGTCTTGCTGCATGCCGGGAAAGACACCGAACGTTACGGCAGCATCGCGCAAATCGGCGCGCCGCTCGAGTTGTATCACCGCCCCAGGAGCCGCTTTGTCGCCGGGTTCATCGGTTCGCCGCGCATGAACTTTTTGCCGGGACGTATCGCTTCTGTCGACGCGCAAGGCGTTACCGTGACGCTCGACCATACGCACGAAAACGTCCGCGTGCCGGTGGACGGTGCCGCGCTGAAAGTGTCGCAAGCGGTGACGCTCGGCGTGCGTCCTGAACACCTCGAATTCATCGACACGTCATCGTCTCACGACGACGCCGTTCTTTCGCGCACCGTCTCACTCGTCGAACAACTGGGCGAGCATAGCTATGTGCACCTCGATCAACCCGGCGGCGCCGCGCTGATCGCGAAAGCGCCGGGCGATACGCGACTCGCGCCAGGCGATCGCGCGAACCTGCGCGTACCGCGCCACGCCACCCACTTGTTTACCGAAGACGGCTTCGCCGCCCCTTCGCTTGAATCCGTCGAACACTACGCATAAAGGACATTCGGATGCGCCTTGGAGTCTGTTATTACCCGGAACACTGGCCCGAGTCGATGTGGGAAGACGACGCGCGCCGGATGGAAGCGCTCGGTATCGAGCAGGTGCGAATCGCCGAGTTTGCGTGGAGCCGCATCGAGCCGACGCCTGGCGAATACGATTGGGCTTGGCTCGATCGGGCAATCGAAGTACTCGGCGCCGCAGGCTTGCAAGTCGTGATGTGCACGCCCACCGCCACACCGCCGAAGTGGCTGATCGACCGCCATCCGGATATCCTGCCGATTGGCGCGGATGGCCGGCCGCGCGCGTTCGGCTCGCGCCGTCACTATGACTTTTCTTCGCCGTCGTATTTCGCGGCCTCGCAGAAGATTTGCACAGCGATTGCGGAGCGTTACGGTCAACATCCGGCCGTTGCGTACTGGCAGACCGACAACGAGTTCGGCTGTCATCACACGGTGGTGAGTTATTCGCCGGCAGCAGTGGCGCGTTTTCGCGAGTGGCTGAAGGCACGCTACAAAACGATCGACGAATTAAACCGCGCGTGGGGCACGGTGTTCTGGAGCATGGAGTACCGCAGCTTCGACGAAATTGACGCTCCCGTGGCGACTGTGACTGAGGCGCATCCTTCGCATCGGCTCGATTACCGACGCTTCGCCTCCGACGAAGTCGCGCGCTATAACCGCATGCAGGTCGAGATCATCCGTGCGCATTCTCCGGGGCGGCCGGTTGCGCATAACTTCATGCAGCTCTTCACCGAGTTCGATCACTACAAGGTTGCTGCCGATCTCGACGTTGCCGCGTGGGACAGTTATCCGCTCGGCGCGCTAGAAGAACAATGGTTTGCGCCCGATGTGAAAGCGCGCTGGCTGCGCAGCGGTCATCCGGATTTCGCGTCGTTCAATCACGACGTGTATCGCGGCATGTCGAAGCTGCCGTTCTGGGTGATGGAGCAGCAACCGGGTCCTGTGAACTGGGCGCTGTGGAATCCGGCGCCGTTGCCGGGCATGGTACGGCTGTGGAGCTGGGAAGCGTTCGCGCACGGCGCGGGCTGCGTGTCGTATTTCCGCTGGCGTCAGGCACCGTTCGCGCAGGAGCAGATGCACGCGGGCCTGAATACCCCGGATAACCGCCTCGACGTCGGCGGTAGCGAGGCCGCGCAAGTCGCCTCGGAAATTCGCACGGTGCTCGCGGCTAATGCGCATGCCGATGCCGCGGTCCGTTCGAAAGTGGCGCTCGTCTACGACTATGAAGCGAAGTGGCTGTTCGAGATTCATCCGCAGGGTGCGGACTTTCACTATCCACGCTTTGCATTCGAGTACTACTCGGCATTGCGTGCATTAGGTCTCGATGTCGACGTCGTGCCGGTGGATGCATCGCTCGACGGCTACAGTCTGATCGTCGTGCCGCCGCTGCCGGTCGTGCCGGCGGATCTGGCCGCGCGTCTTGCCAGCTCGGGCGCGCAGGTCGTGCTTGGGCCGCGCACCGGCTCGAAGACTCAGGACTTGCAGATTCCCGCAAATCTGCCGCCGGGTACGCTCGCCGACGTGTTGCCGCTGCGTGTGTGGCGCGTCGAATCGATGCGGCCGAACGTGACGGAGCCCGTGCGGCTTGCCGGTACGCAAGACGCGAGTGCAGAGGACGGCGCCGCGCGTCACTGGCGCGATTTCATCGAAAGCAATGAAACGAATGCTTTTGACGTACTGGCGCGTTTCGCCGACGGCCACCCCGCGTATATACGTAGCGGTGCGTTCCATTACCTCGCCAGCCTGTTCGACGATGCGCTGACGGTCCGGCTCTTCGAGCAGATCGCGCAACGCGCAGGCGTCGAAACGATGCAGCTCGGCGAAAGCGTCCGCATTAGCCGGCGCGGCGCGCTGACCTATCTGTTCAACTACGGTGACACCGCGCACACGATTAACGGTGTGGCAGACGACGCATTCGTGATCGGCTCATGTGTTGTAGACCCACAAGGCGTGGCAGTGTATAGAGCCGGATGACGGGTACAGGTAGCGGGACGATGTGCAAGCCGGAATTCCATGAAGTAACGACAACGACGCAAAATCAAGGAATCAAGGAGACAGGTAGCATGAAAATGAAACCACGCAAGGTTCTGCTGGCACTCGCGGTCGCTGCGGCGGCTCTCGGAACTTCTGTCGTCAGCACCGCGCAGGCCGGAACGCTGACCGCGAATATCGCGTTCAAGGGCGCGAGTCAGCGCGCGGTCTGGCAATTTGTTGTGGACGAATTCAAGAAGACGCATCCCGGCATTGACGTGAAAGTCTCGTTTATCGACGAAGAAGCGTACAAAGTGCAATTGCCCGGCTGGCTCTCTACTGTCGCGCCCGATATCGTCAACTGGCATGACGGCGAGCGCATGGCGTATTACGCACAGCGCGGCCTTTTTGAAGACCTGAGCGGCGACTGGGCGAAGAACGGCTGGAACGACATGTATGCATCGACGAAGGAAGCGTCGTCGTATAAAGGCAAGCAATATGCGGCGCCTACGGTCTATTACTCGTGGGGCATGTTCTATCGCAAGGATCTGTTCCAGAAGGCCGGCATCTCCGGCGAACCGAAAACGTGGGATCAGTTTCTCGACGACTGCAAGAAGCTGAAAGCCGCCGGCATTACGCCGATTGCCGTAGCGGGCCGCGATGCATGGACGCTCGCCGGCTGGTTCGACTATCTCGATCTTCGGCTGAATGGTAATGCGTTTCATCAGAAGCTGATGGCGGGTGAAATTGCGTACACCGATCCGCGTGTGAAGAAGGTCTATACGACGTGGAAGCAGTTGATCGACGCGGGCTATTTCATCGACAACTCCCTGTCCTACGATCTCGATTCGGTGCAGCCGTTCCTGTTTCAGGGCAAGGCCGCGATGATGCTGATGGGCACCTTCATCACCGCAGGCTTCCCGCCGAATGTGAAGCCGGAAATGGGCTACTTCCAGTTCCCGATCATCGACGCCAACGTGCCGACCGCCGAAGACGGTCCGGTCGAATCGCTGCATATTCCGTCGAAGGCGAAGAACAAGGCGGACGCTCACACGTTCCTCGCGTTTGTCGAGACGCCTGAAATCGGCGCGAAGCTTGCTGCCGGTCTGGGTTCGCTGTCGGCGAACAGCAAGTCGCCCGAGCCGGAAGATCCGATCTCCAAGATCGGCTTCCAGATTCTTGCTAATACGAAAGGCGGCATTGCACAGTTCTACGATCGCGACATGACGAAGGAAATGGCGGATGAAGGCATGAAGGGGATGCAGCAGTTCGTCTCCGATCCGTCGAAGCTCGACAGCGTACTCGCGCAACTCGAGCAGACGCGCAAGCGCATTTACAAGAAGTAGTGCATGGGACCAGAGTAAGTGCTGAAGCACCAACACTGGTCGACCGCTGTGCATGGAACCAGAGTAAGTGCTGAGGCTTCAACTCTGGTCGACCGCTGTGCATGGGACCAGAGTAAGTGCTAAAGCACTAACTCTGGTCGACCGCTGTGCATGGGACCAGAGTAAGTGCTAAAGCACTAACTCTGGTCGACCGCTCTGCATGGGACCAGAGTAAGTGCTAAAGCACTAACTCTGGTCGACAGGAGAATGATTTTGTCGCAGTCCGTCACTCGTCACACTGTGGGCGGCCCCGCTGATCCGGGCGGCTCGTCGCTGCCTGCGCCCGGCGGCACAACGCGTGGCCACGCGCCGAACATGCGGGCGCGCGGGCGCCGTCCTTCGCCTACTGCACGGCGTCAACGACGCGCAGCTTTTCTGTTTCTCGCGCCCGCTTGTGTGATGGTGGCCATTTATGTGATCTGGCCGATTCTGTCGACCATACGCCTGAGCTTCTTCAACTGGGACGGCATGACGGAGCCGACTTTCGTCGGCCTCGCCAATTACACCGAGTTGTTCCATACGCAGACGTTCTATACGGCGCTGAAGAACAACCTTATCTGGCTCTTGCTGTTTCTGCTCGCACCGCCGATGGGACTCGCCGTCGCCTTGTATCTGAATCAGGCAGTGGCCGGCATCCGGATTGTCAAGTCGCTCTTCTTTGCGCCGTTCGTATTGTCCGGTGTGGTGGTCGGGCTGATCTTCTCGTGGTTCTACGATCCGACATTCGGCCTGCTCGCGGTGATTCTCGGCCACGGCGTGCCAGTACTCGGCGATCCGCGCTATGCGACTCTCGGCATCGTGTTCGCGGCACTATGGCCGCAAACGGCCTATTGCATGATCCTTTATCTGACCGGTCTTACTTCGCTGAACGCGGAGCAGATCGAGGCGGCGCGCATGGAAGGCGCGCGCGGCTGGTCAATGCTGTGGCATGTGATCTTGCCGCAATTGCGGCCCACCACCTTTATGGCGATCGTCGTCACGATCATCGGCGCATTGCGTAGTTTCGATCTGATCTCGGTGATGACAGGCGGCGGTCCTTTCGAAAGCTCGACCGTGCTCGCTTATTACATGTACGACCAGGCAATCAAGTACTACCGCATCGGCTATTCGGCGGCGGTGGCTGTCGTGCTGTTCGGCATCATGCTGGTGTACATCGTTTATCACTTGCGGCGGATGCTGCGCGCCGAGCAATAAGGAGCCAACCATGTTTCCAATTCCAATCGACAAGTGGAAACCGGCAACGCGCCGCGTCTACAAACTGACGCTGCCGATCGCATTGCTGATCTGGCTTCTACCGATGATCGCAGTGCTCGTCACGTCGATACGCTCGAGTGAAGAACTCAGCGAGGGCAACTACTGGGGATGGCCGAAGCATTTTGCGCTGTTCGACAATTATCGCGAGGCGCTGACTACTTCGCCGATGTTGCATTACTTCTGGAATAGCGTGCTGATTACCGTGCCCGCAGTAATCGGTTCAATTGCACTCGCCGCAATGGCCGGCTTTGCACTCGCGATTTACCGTTTTCGCGGTAATTCCTCGCTGTTCGCTACTTTTGTCGCAGGCAACTTCGTGCCTGTGCAGGTATTGATGATCCCGGTGCGCGATCTGTCGTTGCAACTCGGCGTGTTCAACACGGTGAGCGCTCTGATCCTTTTTCACGTGTCGTTTCAGACGGGTTTTTGCGCGCTCTTTCTGCGCAACTTCATCAAGCAGTTGCCGTTCGAACTGGTCGAGGCGGCGCGGATCGAAGGTGCGAACGAGTGGACGGTGTTCTTCAGAATCGTGCTTCCGCTGATACGGCCCGCGCTCGCCGCATTGGCGATTCTCGTGTTCACCTTCGTTTGGAACGACTATTTCTGGGCGCTGTGCCTGACGCAAGGCGACGACGCCGCGCCGATCACTGTCGGTGTGGCGGCGTTGAAGGGGCAATGGACGACCGCATGGAACCTCGTTTCCGCCGGCTCGATCCTCGCTGCACTGCCTTCCGTCGCGATGTTCTTCGCGATGCAGAAGCACTTCGTCGCAGGCTTGACATTCGGCGCGACGAAGGGCTAGAGCGGCCACCCGATGACGTTGCAGGCGCGTGCCTGAAGAAATAGAAAATCCAGCAGCGCGTATCGGGCCCGACAGTACGAACGGCAAACGTTTGCGCGATTGCCGTCACGTTTGCCCTCACTAAAGATTGGGATGGGCTTGTCGTTATCTAGTGAAATATGTCAGACCGTCAAACTGACTCGTGCTTGAAGAAGGCACGCGCTGGACAAAAAAGCTCATCGGGGGTACCAATCTTGAACCAACAACGCACGCCATGGACGCGCACGGCGGCTCCGGGGGAAGTCATCTATTCAGAAGGCTTCCTGGGTGACGCAGTCATCTACGTCATTGCGGATGGCAAAGTCGAAATCTCCACCCAGTGCGACGAAAAAAAGGTCATTCTGGCTACGCTCGGCAAAGGCGAATTCTTCGGCGAAGCGGCGTTGTTGCCGCCCGAGCCGCGAGCACACACCGCAAAGGCACTAAGCTTCTGTCAACTCACCGCCATCGCGGGCGGCATTGTCGAAGAAGAACTCGAGCGTGTCTCGCCGCTGCTGCGCCATATCGTGCGCACGATGATCCGTCGCGTCAAAAAGAAAGACGATATTCTCGCGACCAATACACATGCCGATTTCCTACCCGGCGTTCTCTCCTACGCGCACGTTCTTTCCTTGATGGCCGGAGCCGAATCGAACGACAGATTCGATGGACGCGCGCGCCGTCCTCAAAACGAGGAGATCTCGATTCCGCTTCCGGAAGTCATCAAGAAATGCAACGCGATTGCCGGCCATTCGCGTCCGCATGTGATGGCAATGCTCAAGCGCATGGAGAAGCTCAATCTCGTATCCATTGAAGCGGGGCGCTCGGAGCGGCTGAACAATACGTCTGGTCGCTATTCCGCGAGTGACGGCGCAACGGGCCGGCAGCTCATCACGTTCGACCCGGTGAAAATTACCGAACGCGCGCAGCAGGTGGCGGATCACGATCTCGACGTTTCGATCAGCAGCGAACTCGAACTGATCGAACTCGACGATCTGGAGGCCCTGATCGGCGTCGACCGGAAAGTGATTCTGAACAAGCTCTCTCACGCGGAGATCGCCGAGGACATCTTCGCTTTCCGCAAGACCAAGGTACTCAACTACGTCGAGGAAAAGGGTCTCAGTTACTTCTCGCGCCGCAGCGCGCGTGGCGCAGGCGAGTTGAAATCGCTCGACGACCTGGAGTTCGTCGATCAGCGCACGTTATTCGAAGCGGTGAGTGCTTTCGATACCTATGACCTCGCGAAACTGCTATCCGCGTCGGCAGGACAGCCGATTGACGAGCGCCTGCAATCCGTGATGACGGAAGCGAGAAAGAAAGAGGTGTCGTGGGTCATGCGTCGAGAGATCAAGATCGACCCGGTCGAGATCATCGAAATCGAGCAACGGTTCCTCGACACGGTGCGAGCGCTGAAGTCGCCCGTGCCGAATACTGCGCCGGCTGAGTCCTGACGCCTGCGGCGCCCGGTCCGCAAGACCGGGCGCAGTGTCTCAACGTTTAACTGTAATTCGCAGGCTCCTGTAGCCGGTCGCGAGGACGTATGGATCTTTTGACGATATTTGGCGTAGTGTTCGGCCTGACGGCGATCGTCGCGGGCTTCTCGCTCGAGGGCGGAAACTTCACGTCGCTCTTTCAGTTGGAGGCGTTTGTCATCGTGCTTGGCGGCACCTTCGGGGCCGTGATGATCCAGAACACGTGGGCGCGGTTCTATGACGGCGTGAAGCAATTGCGCTTTGCTTTTGTCAAAGCGCGGCAAGTGGATCGCGAGAGCCTCTCCGTTCTGCTCGAATGGGGCGATCAGGCAAAACTCAACGGCATGCTGGTGTTCGAGTCGATCGACGCGAACGGGATTAGCCCATTTGCCAAGCGAGGTCTCGAGTTGCTGGCAAACGGCGTATCGACCGCAGTGCTCGAAGATGCGTTGCAACGCGAGGTCGATGCCTATGAGCGCAATCACACGGCGGCCGCGCGAATCTGGCAGCAGGCGGGCGGTTATGCGCCGACCTTCGGCATTCTCGGCGCGGTGCTGGGCCTCATTCAGGTGACGGGGCATATGCTGGAACCGTCGCAACTGGGGCAGGGCATTGCGGTCGCGTTCGTTGCAACGCTGTATGGCCTGGCCTTGGCCAACCTCGTGTTTCTGCCGCTATATGGAAAGATCCGCGCGCAGGTGGACAGCGAATTGCGCTTCAGGCGTTTGTACCTCGACGGCCTGCTCGCCATCTCGCGCAAGGAATCGCCGCACACCATCGAAACGCGCCTGGCGGGTGACGTGCGCGAACGATCCGCCGAACTGCTCGGCTAGTGGCTCGGCAATGCTCGAGCATCAATTCATGGCGGACTCACGTGTATGAGCACATCCACTGGCAGCAAGCGTCTCCCGACGGACAAGACAGGGCATCACGACGGTCACGATAGCGGCGAGCAGTCGGACCGCTGGCTGCTTTCGTACGCCGATCTGATCACCACGCTCATGGTGCTCTTTCTTGCGCTGTATGTTTTGCAACTCGCTAAAAACAGCGAGCTGCAAATAAAAACGCTGCAGCATCACCCGGTGAAGGAGGCTGTCGACGTGCAGCCGCCCGTTACCGCACCGGATGCAAAAGAAGCTGCGA
This sequence comes from Paraburkholderia kirstenboschensis, assembly GCF_904848585.1. Classification (GTDB taxonomy): domain Bacteria; phylum Pseudomonadota; class Gammaproteobacteria; order Burkholderiales; family Burkholderiaceae; genus Paraburkholderia; species Paraburkholderia kirstenboschensis. The sequence continues at coordinate 302,382 of NZ_CAJHCR010000003.1, read as the reverse complement.
AGAAGCAACTTCTCTCATTGCTGGAACCGTTGCAGGACAACCGCCAGATCACGATTTCGCACACGCCTCAAGGCGTCGAAATTGCGATTAACGCGAAAGTACTGTTCAATTCCGGCGATGCCCGCCTTTTACCCGAATCGTTCGCTGTGCTGGACCGGATCGCCACGGTACTGCGTGAGCGTGCAAGAAACAACGTTCTGGTTGAAGGGCACACGGACAGTTTGCCGATATCGACGGCGAAATACGAATCCAATTGGGAACTGTCTTCTGCTCGTGCGGGGGCTGTCGTGCGCTTCTTCGCCGACAAGGGCATTGAAGCGCACCGTATGGCCGCAATCGGCCGGGCCGACAATTTTCCGCTGGTTATCGGCAACGACGCGGCGGCCAATGCTGCGAATCGCCGCGTTACGATACTCGTGGAATATTGAACGTCACGGGTCGAGCGCAAGGTACTGGTGTAAGGACTGAATTGCGGCTGCGCCTTCCCCCACGGCCGCCGCGACTCTCTTCACCGAACCGCTGCGCACGTCGCCCACTGCGAAAATGCCCGGCCTGCTGGTTTCGAGGAAATGCGCGGGGCGTTCCGACGTCCACTTGTGAGCGACATCAGGACCGGTCAGCACAAAGCCATTCTTGTCCAGTTCGACGCAGTCGCCAAGCCAGCCAGTGCTTGGCTGCGCGCCGAGAAACAGGAACACGTGCCGGATAGCCTTTTCCTCGATTCGCCCCTGCTGGTTCCACTGAATGGACTCGAGATGTTCTTCACCATTCAGCGCGACGATTTGCGTCCGCACGTGAACCGTGATGTTCGGCGCCGCTTCGATCCGCCGGATCAGGTAGTTGGACATACTCGCGTTGAGTCCTTCGCCGCGAATCACGATATGCACGTGGCGGGCAAATCCGGAGAGAAAGACCGCTGCCTGTCCCGCCGAATTGCCTCCGCCCACAATCACGAGTTCTTCATTCCCGCAAAAAGCGGCTTCCATAAACGTCGCGCTGTAATAGACGCCGCGACCCTGGAAATCCTCGAGGCGTGCAAGCTCCGGCTTGCGATAACGCGCGCCGGTCGCGATCACAACGGCGCGGGCATAAACATGCTCGTCGTAATTCAGGCGAATATGAAAAGGCTGTCCTTTGTCGCATTCGATACCGAGTGCCTCGATCGGCACGCCTACTTCCGCACCGAACTTCCGGCATTGCGACAGGCCGCGTCCCGCAAGTGCCTGACCGGAGATGCCGGTCGGAAAGCCGAAGTAATTCTCGATCTTCGAGCTGGTGCCCGCCTGGCCACCGGGCGCCTTGGTGTCTAGAACCGCAACCCTCAGCCCTTCCGACGCCGCATACACGGCCGCCGCAAGACCGGCGGGTCCCGCGCCGACCACCACCACGTCGAATCGCTCGCCATTCAATCTGTCGGGGCTCAGGCCAATCGCGTCCGCAACGGCGCGATTCGTTGGTCGCTTCAGGACAATGCCCTGCAATGTGACGAGTACCGGCAGATCTTCGTCGGTCGCGCCGTAGCGGTCGAGCAATGCTCTGGCCTCTTCATGCTCGGCAATGTCGAAGTATGCCGACGGTTGCGCGTTGCGGCTCAGGAAGTGCCGCAATACGAGTGTCGGGAAAGAGCCGGAACTGCCGATTACGACTACGCCGCCGTTTTGATCCTGAATGTACGCGACGCGGCGCAGGATATAGGCGCGCATGATCGTCTCGCTCAGTTCCGCTTCGGCAACCACGAGTGCGCGCAGCGACTCCTCGTCGATCACGATGACCTCGCAATCGCTCGTTGCGCGTGCAGACGCCACGGCACCGCGCCCCGCAAGCGTGCCGACTTCGCCGGTAAAGCTGCCGGGCCCGTGAGTACCGAGAAAATGCAGGTTCTCGCCGCTGCCGCGCGTCGCTTCGATAGTGCCTGACACAATCGCAAACATCGGAATGTGGCGATCGCCTTCGGTGAACAGTACCTCGCCGGCGTTCAGCTTGCGCCGCTCGCCGTATCGTTCCAGTACCGCAAACTGCGCGTCGTTCAGCCTGGGAAAGATCTGGTGGTGACGGCTGCCGCCAGCCAGCAGATCTTCACGCTTACCAGAGGTTTTGTCGCTCATGAGGTGTCCGATTAGAAAGACGCACGGTGCAGCACGTCGCTACGCTGCCGGATTGGCACGAGGCTGCGAATAATCGGCAGCACGGAAATGTCGGTGGGCAGCCGTTTCGGCTGAATTGTGCGCCAGAGTCGGTCCGCCAGTAAAGCGCGGCATCAAGCCGGACAGGGCAAGGCGGCACATGCAGCGAGGTGCCGATGCGACGCCGCGCGGGGCTGGCCACATTCAAGTTCGCGCATCTCTTGCCGTTAATAATTAAAGAGCAACAGACAACGAACGGGTTTGGAGAGCATGCGCGATTTCACAGTAAAAAACAGCTTACTCGCAGTACTGGTCCTGTTTGCCGCGATGATCACGTTTGGCGGCGTGGTCGGTGTGTTCGCGCTTGGCCGCTCGAACGAGAACGCGCAGCGGCTTCAGGAGATTGCCACTCAGGAGATACTCGCCAACGACGGCTATAAAGACAGCACCCGTACCCGGGCTGCCCTTACTCGCGCTTACGCGGCGCTGAAGGAGCGCAACGATCTCGCCACTCGCGATTCGGCGCTCGCTAGCGCGCAGCGAACCTTCGATCGCGCTGACGCCGAAACGCGTGCTTTCGCGTCGGCACCTAGATTCGTGGGACAGGACGATGCGCTGAAACAGCAGCTCGTCGACTCGTCGAATGCGCTGGCGGCAACACTGAAGAAGTCGTTCGACGCGCTACAGCGTGGCGACACGGACGCCTATGTTGCAATCAACGACCGCGATATTACGCTTGCGGGTCAGGTCTATTCGGCGAACGTAGAGAAGTTTCAGAACCTTGCCGGTGCGCTCGCGAAGGAGTCCGCGGCGAGAAACGAACGGGAATACGGCTGGATTTTCATGATGGTCGTCACGGGCGTCGCACTTGCTCTCGCATTGATCGTTGCCACGCATTTCGCGTTGCGTAAGATTGTGATCCGTCCGCTACAGCAGGCGTCCAAACTGCTCGACCGGATTGCCGGCAATGATTTGACCACCTCTATTCCTCCAGGCAGCAAGAGCGAAATCGGCCAGTTGTTCATGGCGATGTCGCGCATGCAGGCCGGACTCGCGCAAACGGTGTCGAACGTCCGTGTCAATTGCGAGGCGATTCACGGCGGCGCGCGCGAGATTGCCGCGGGCAACCTCGACTTGTCGAGCCGCACCGAGGAACAGTCCGCATCGCTCGAAGAAACGGCGGCCAGCATGGAGGAGCTCACCTCCACCGTGAAGCAGAACGCGGACAATGCTCGCCAGGCGAGCACGCTCGCGGCAAGCGCTGCCGACGTGGCGCAGCGTGGCGGCGACGTCGTGCAGCGCGCGGTGCAGACTATGACCGCCATCACCGCTAGCTCGCAGAAGATCGCGGAGATCACCGGCATGATCGACAGCATCGCGTTCCAGACCAACATTCTGGCGCTCAATGCCGCGGTGGAATCGGCGCGCGCCGGCGAGCAGGGCCGCGGCTTCGCTGTCGTTGCCGGCGAAGTGCGCACGCTCGCTCAACGCAGCGCGAGTGCCGCGCAGGAAATCAAGTCGCTCATCTCCGCTTCGGTGGATGACGTGCGCCACGGTAATGAACTCGTCACGCAGGCCGGCCATACGATGAGCGAAATCGTCGGGGCGGTTCAAGGCGTTGCGACTATCATGGCGGAGATCACATCGGCGACTGTCGAGCAAACCGCGGGCATCGAGCAGGTCGGCAAAGCCGTGAGCCAGATGGATCAGGTGACGCAACAGAATGCAGCCCTCGTCGAAGAGGCTGCGGCCGCTGCGAGTGCTCTCGAGCATCAGGCTCAGTCGATGACGGATGCCGTGTCGGCATTCCGCCTTCGCTAACCCGGTGTCGACCAATCATATCCAACTCGATCGGAAAATAAACATGGGCATTAAAGCCGTCTCGCGTGCAGTCGCAATCCTGTTAGCCGGTGTGGCGATGTCCGCCGCTACGCATGCGGCAACGTATGCGTATGTGTCGAACGCGGACAGTCAGGACATTTCGGTGTTCAGCCTCGACACATCGAATGGCGTACTGAAGCCCGTGGAAACGGTGGGCCTGGCCGGCACTGTCATGCCGATGGCTTTCTCGCCGGACCATTTGCGGCTTTACGCAGGTGTGCGTTCGAAACCTTATCGCGTGGTGAGCTTCGCGATCAATCCGCTCGACGGCCGCCTCAGCGAACTCGGCAAGGCGCCCCTCGCGGACAGCATGGCCTACGTGTCGACCGATGCGAGCGGCCGCTACCTGTTCTCCGCTTCGTACGGCGGCAATCTGCTGGCCGTGAACAGCATCGACTCGAATGGTGTGGCGCAAGACGTTCAGCAGATCATAAAGACAGGCCCAATGGCGCATGCTATTCGCAACGCGCCCGATAACCGTTATGTATTTGCGTCGGTGCTCGGTTCCGACGCCTGGTTGCGCCTGAAGTTCGATCCGTCGAAGGGTTCACTGACCGAAGACGCCGCGCCCGCGTATTCGCTTGCCGCCAAATCGGGACCACGCCATTTCGTGTTCTCGCCGGATCAGCGTTTTGTTTATCTGATCGACGAACTCGACGGCAAGCTGCACGTGCTCGCATTCGACAATCGGCGCGATTCGGTTAAGCCGGTGCAGACCATTTCCATTCTGCCGCCCAATTTTTCCGGCGATAAGCCGTGGGGCGCCGATGTTCACATCACGCCGGATGGCCGCTTCGTGTACGCGTCGGAACGCACTTCGAGCACGCTCGCTGCCTATCGCGTGGAGCGTGCGTCGGGCAAGCTGACACGTATCGGCACCTACGCCACCGAAAAGCAGCCGCGCGGCTTCAACGTCGATCCGTCGGGGAATTATCTGCTCGCGGTCGGACAACTGTCGACCAACCTGAGCGCATACAGGATCGACCGGAAGACCGGCGCGTTGAGCGCGCTGGGGCAATACCCGGTGGGTAAGGGCGCCAACTGGATCGAGATCGTGCAGTTTGACGGTTCGAACGCCGAGTAGATAACGGCGAGCTGTGACCGCTCGCATCCGCCGATGCAAGACCGCGTCGGCGGCTGCGCAAGCCGCGCCATAGTTCTTTGAAATACGGCAGCAGTTCGAAAACCAGAATCAGCGCGAACAGCGTGACGATATAGGCGATCGGCAACGGCTACGTTTTCGCAGCCAGCCCGAAAAGGGCGGGTTCGCCGCCCGAACGCTGGCATGCGCCTTATTCGATCCCCTCGTGTTTCAACGCGAGTTGTACCGCAGGTCGCGTCCGCATGCGTTGTGCGAAGTCCGCGAGTTTCTGCGGCACCTCGATGTTCACTTTCTTGGCCCATAGAAGCATTGTGAACAGGTACGCGTCCGCCACGCTCGCTTCTGCACCGAACAGATAGTCGCCCTTCAGCATGGTAGAAATGAGCTGAAAACGCTGGCCCAGTTTCTCTCTCGCGGCGCTCGCTTCTTCATCCGACGCGGGTTTGAATACGCGGCCGAATTGCTTGTGCAATTCCGTTGAAATAAAGGCCAGCATCTCCACCAGACGTGTCGCGCCTAACTCGCCCGACGGTGACAGTGACGGCTTGCGTTGGGCGACCCATGAAAGGATTGCGACGTTTTCTGTGAGACGTTGACCGTCGTCGAATTCGACTGTCGGCACATAGCTCTTCGGGTTGATTTCATTGAAATCTTGACCCGTCTCCGTTGTTTTCGTTTTGAGGTCGACGCGCACGCGGTCGAAATCCATACCTGCTTCGTGCATGGCAATGTGATCGGCCAGACTGCACGCGCCTGGTGAATAATAAAGCTTCACGATTCGGCCCTCCTTCTAAGAGTAGTTGACGATTTCTTTCGGGCAGCATTCGGCATGCCTTCCGAAATGACACTTCCAATTCTTAGCGCACAGCGGGTCGGCTATGCGATTTACCGTCCTGCATGTAATGGCTGAATTGCCAGCGCCGCACGCTTACTCGTCGTGATGACCCGGCAGCACTGCGCCAAGCACCTGCTTGGCGGTCTGCACGATTACGTTGCCTTCGTCCGGATCGCCCTTTAGCAGGGTCGATGCAAATGCCTTTGCCTGTGCCAGCGTGATATGCGGCGGCAACGGCGCAATGTTCGGGTCGGCCTTCACCTCGATCACGACGGGACGATCAGCGGCAAGCGCTGTGTCCCATGCGGCGCCCATCTGCTCCGCGTCGTCGACATAAATGCCTTTCAGGCCGATCAATTCCGCGAACTTGTGATACGGCACGGAAGGAATGTCCTGTGAAGCCTCGAATTTCGGATCGCCTTCCATCACGCGCTGTTCCCACGTGACCTGATTCAGGTCCTGATTGTTCAGCACCATGCAGATCCAGCGCGGATCGGCCCAGCCTTTCCAGTACTTCGATACGGTGATGAGTTCCGCCATGTTGTTCATTTGCATCGCGCCGTCGCCGACCAATGCGATTACGGGGCGCTCGGGATAGGCAAACTTCGCGGCAATCGCATAGGGTACAGCCGCGCCCATCGACGCAAGTCCTCCGGACAGCGAGCACATCATGCCGCGCTGCACTTTGAGATCGCGCGCATACCAGTTCGCGCAGGAGCCCGAATCGCTCGTCACAATGGCGTTCGACGGAACGCGTGGCGACAGTTCCCATACGGTGCGTTGCGGATTGACTGCGTCCTTGCCTGGCTCGTGCGCGCGCTTGTCGAGCGTCTTCCACCAGTCGGCAGTCCAGCCTTCGATCGTTTTGCGCCATGCACGGTCCTGCTTATGTTCGAGCAACGGCAGCAACTCGCGCAGCGTTTCCACGCTATCGCCGACAAGATTCACTTCCATCGGATAACGCAGACTCAGCATGTCGGCCTTCAGGTCGATCTGTACACCGCGCGCCGCGCCTTCCTTGGGCAGAAACTCCGAGTATGGAAAGCCCGAGCCGATCATCAGCAACGTATCGCACTCGGTCATGAGGTCGTAGCTCGGCTTGGTGCCGAGCAGACCGATCGAGCCGGTGACCCACGGCAGATCGTCGGGTAGCGCGGCTTTGCCGAGCAGCGCCTTCGCGACGCCCGCGCCCAGCTTTTCAGCGACGGCGATGACTTCGTCGGTTGCGTGCAATGCGCCAGCGCCGACGAGTATCGCGACTTTCTTGCCGGCGTTGAGTACGTCCGCGGCCTGTTGAAGATCTTCCGCTTGTGGAACGAGACGCGGCGCGCGATAGCCGACACCCGAATGCAACGTGCCATGCTTGCGCGCGGGCGGCTCGTAAGGCAAGTCCTGCAAGTCGTTGGGCAGTACGAGCGCGGTCACCTTGCGCTCGGAAAGTGCGGTACGTATCGCGCGATCCACGAGATGGCGCACTTGCGCGGGCACCGAGGCCTGCTGGACGAAAGCCCCTGCGACATCCTTGAACAGCGAGACGAGATCAACCTCCTGCTGATAATGACCGCCGAGTGCCGAACGTGCCTGCTGACCCGTTATCGCCAGCACGGGCATGTGGTCCATCCGGGCGTCGTAGAGTCCCGTGACGAGGTGCGATGCGCCTGGCCCGGACGTCGCGATGCAAACTCCGAGTTCACCGGTGAATTTCGCATGGGCCGATGCCATGAAGGCCGCCATTTCCTCATGACGAACCTGAATGAATTCGATCGGCTCCGGTTGATCCGTGTTCTTACGATGCTTTTTGGCTTCCGTTTGTGCGCGATTCAACGCGCCGAACACGCCATTGATGCCGTCGCCAGGGTACCCAAAGATCCGGCGCACACCCCACGCCTGGAGTCGCTCGATAATAAAGTCGCCGACGGTGATGGACATGGACAGCTCCTCGCAAAAATAATCTTGATGTAGATCCAGACAGGGTTGCAAAGCGCGTTCCGCGTTCTTTCATGCAGAAAGAATCAACTGTGCCGTCCGAATGAAGTGGGCTCGCTTTTTGCTGGTGCGCTGTACAAAAGTGCGATGCGCACGCGGTGCAGAGGGATTTCGCCATGAATAAAGTTGTCGTTGTGACCGGAGCGGGTGCGGGAGTTGGGCGCGCGGCTGCGGAGGAATTTGCGCGGCATGGCAACGATGTCGCATTGCTTTCGCGCGACACGGCGCGGCTCGCGCGCGCCGCCGACGAGATCCAACGCGCATACGGCGTGCGCGCGCTAGCCATTCCGACCGATGTCGCCGATGCGGAGCGTGTAGAAGAAGCCGCCACGCGCACAGAAGCGGAACTTGGCCCTATCGACGTATGGGTCAATGTTGCAATGGCCACCGTCTTCGCGCCGGTGTCGAAACTCACCGCGCAGGAATTCGAGCGGGGTACGAAGGTGACCTATCTCGGCCAGGTGCATGGCACGATGGCCGCGCTATCGCGGATGCGTACGCGCAATCGCGGCACGATTGTCAACGTGGGTTCCGCGCTGGGCTATCGTTCGGTGCCGCTACAGTCGATCTATTGCGGAGCAAAGTTCGCGGTCCGCGGCTTCACCGACGCGCTGCGTTCCGAGATCATTCACGACCGGCTCAATGTGCATTTGACTATGGTCAATCTACCGGCTCTGAATACGCCGCAGTTCGACTGGGCGCTCAACAAGATGGGTAGGAAAGCAAAACCCGTCGCGCCGATTTTCCAACCGGAAGTGGCTGCACGGGCCATCTATTTCGCCGCAACACATAAACGGCGCGAGGTATGGGTGGGTTTTCCGACGGCCAAAGCGATTCTTGCAAACCGCATCGCGCCGGGATTGCTCGACAGATATCTGGCAAAGGCGGGTTACGAGGGACAACTCACCGATGAACCGCTCAGCCCCGACGCGCCTAGCAATCTCTTCGATCCGGTCCCCGGCGATTATGGCGCCCACGGACGCTTTGACAGCGAGTCGAAACCGGCGAGCCTGGAAATGTTAGCGGTTCGGCACCGCGGCGTTTTATGCGCTTTGGCCGGTATCGGGATCGCCGGCGGCATCGGTCTGCTGATCAGAAAGACCCGCGGCGCATAGCGGGCAATTGCGCAGCGGTCCTCCTTGCCGCGCTGGGAGGCGAGAGTAGCCGGGATCGGTAACAATACGCCTGTCTCCGACTGTCTCCACCTGTTACCCCATCGCCCAAAGGAAAGCCATGTCCCAACCGCTCACAATTGATTTCGTCTCCGATATCGCATGCCCCTGGTGCGCCATCGGCCTTTCGTCGCTGCAACTTGCGTTGGCGCGCCTGGGGGACGCCGTGGATGCACAGATCGTCATGCATCCGTTCGAACTGAATCCGCAGATGAGGTCCGAGGGTGAGGCGATTGTCGACTATCTGGGTAAGAAGTATGGGTACACACCCGAGCAGATTGCGCAGACGCAAGCAATGATTCGCGAGCGCGGCGCAAGCGTCGGTTTCAACTTCGGGCCGCGCACGCATGTCTACAACACTTTCGATGCACACCGCCTGCTGCATTGGGCCGGTCTTGAAGGCAAGCAGTTGCCGCTCAAACTTGAATTGCTGCGCGCCTATCATTCCGAGGGCCGGGACCCGAGCAATCATGACGTGCTCGTCGAAGCAGCCCAGACGGTGGGACTGGACGCCAACGCGGCGCGCAACGTGTTGCAAAACGGCGACTACGCCGACGAGGTCCGCGCTGAAGAACAGGAATTTCAATCGCATGGCATCCAGTCGGTACCTGCGATCATCTTCAATCGCCGCTACCTGGTGAGCGGCGGCCAACCTGTCGAGACCTTCGAGCAGGTCATCCAGCAGATTCTCGCCGAGGCGTAATCCGGCACTCCCGAATTGAAACGTCCGCGCGCAATCATGCACGCTGTGACGCAAACGAAGTACCGCTGGAGGCAATCGTCGATGATCACGAAACGGATCGGTGCCACGTTGTTCGGCTTCGCGCTGATGGCGCTCGCCTGCGTGTGTCATGCGCAATACACGACCGACTGGCTTGCCAATACTTACGGCACGCTCGCGGCACACGTCGGCAACGGCGCGCGCTCGATGTGGGTTGCACCTGAGGGCGTCATTTATACGTCGTCGTTGTGGGACGAGAACGAGGGCGGTGTGGCGATTTACCAGAATGGCCAGAGCATCGGCTCGATCGGCACCCACGCTGACTTTCAGGGCAGCGCGATAACAGGCAATGCGACATCGATCTTTACCGCGTTGCAGTACAACAGGTCGTTCGGCAGCGGCTCGGTGGGGCGCTATAACCGTGCGACGAAAGCGCTCGAGCTTCGTATTCCCGTCAGCGTGTGGACCGGCATACCTCACGCCGATGTCATCACCGGGCTCGCCACTGCAGGCACGCTGCTTTATGTCAGCGACTTTTACGGTAATCGTGTTCGCGTCTATACGACCGACGGCGTCTGGCAGCAGGACATTAGCGTATCTGGTCCGGGCGCGCTTGCGCTCGATAGTGCGGGCAATTTGTGGGTCGCGCGAAAAAGTGCGGGCGCCGTAGCCGAATTCAGCGCGGGCGGTGCGCCCTTGAATACGATCCAGATGCCCGCTGCATCGCGGCCGTCGACGCTCTATTTCGACGTGTCGACGGGACAACTCATGATCGGCGACGAAGGGCCCGACATGAACATCAAGATCTACAACGTGGCGGGCACGCCCACATTGGCCGGCACGTTCGGCATTCAGGGCGGCTATCTGGACACGACCACGGGGATCAAAGGACAGGTTGGCGACAAGCGCTTCACGCGTGTGGCGGGCATTGGCAAAGACGCGGCAGGCAATCTGTATGTGCTGAACAATCCGTGGGGCGGCGGCTGGGATCTCGGCCGCAACGGCCCAACGGATCTGCATGCATACGACAGCGCCGGCAATCTGAAATGGAAATTACAGGCACTGAACTTCGAAGCAGTCGCGGCGCCCGATCCCATGACAGACGGTGCCTCGTTTTACAGCGGCGCGCACATTTATACGGGCAGCGCGGGCGGCGCCTTCGTTGCGAACACTGTCGATCCGTTCACGTATCCGTCGGACCCGCGACTGAATATAAACGACACGCAACGCGGGCAGCACTTCGGTCAACTCGTCAGCGTAGGCGGAAACCGAATACTCGTCGCGTCAGGTCAGAATCCCGATACCTTCAACTTCTATCATTTCAACGCGGCGAGCGGCTACATTGCGATACCGGACGGATCGCTTCCGGGGACCGCGTTCAACACCACGGTGAAGGTGACGGGGGGCTTTTGCATCGATAGCCGTGGCGATGTGTGGGCGGGTCTCGACAGGACCAATCATATCTATCACTACCCGCTCACAGGTTTCGACGGAAACGGCAAACCGTTGTGGGGACCGGCAATCACGATCTCCATTCCGATGAGTATCCGGCCGTTGACGCGCATCATCTATCTGCCGGAGAGCGACACGATGATTCTTGCGCAAGGCGTTGCTGGCAGTTGGGACTGGACAGCGATTCAATCGCGCATCGAGGTTTATCACGGCTGGAGTGCGGGCAATACTACGCGGCCACAGCCGGTGATTAAACTCACAGGCGCCAATCCAAAGTCGATTACGGCAGCGGGCAATTATCTTTTCGTCGGGTACGTGCATACGGTGCCGAACATCGACGCGTTCAATCTCACCACGGGCCAACTCGACACTACGTTAGTCAACAACAGTCCCGGTACGGTGGATGTCGGCAACGATGTCGATTCGATGTACGGTCTTCGCGCGTTCGTGCGGGCGAGCGGTGAGTACGTGATCACAAAAGACAACTACAACGGGTCGAGCGTTATTGTTTATCGCTGGACGCCGTGAGCGGGCGCGCTGCTGCGATAGGGCTATCGGATAAGATACGGCCCTCGTGGCAATTTTCCTGCTTAAAAGGAGTGGTTTCAGTGATTCAGCCGAGTAACGTGTTCAAGGAGAACCTTGCGCAAATGCCCGCGATCGAAGGTATCGCGCGCATCGATTTGATCGACGCGCTAGGCACGGTGGTGGCAAGCATCGAGAACAAGCCGGGCAAGCAGGGCTCGCTCGCGGTGTACAACTATTTGCAGCAGACATTCGGCGCGCTCGACGCCAAAGCGGCCGAGCATGGTCTCGCGGTATTCGGCGAACATACCGCCGACGCGCGCAACCGGCCCGGCGCGCATCCGAATGTCGATCTTCTTCTCGCGATTGCAGCGGGAGCGCCGGCTTTGCGCATCGACGTTATTCAGGCGGGCTGAACTCGCTTACGGTGCGCTTGAAAGCATTTTCAGGCGCACCGTCTCATCGTTCCGCCGACTCATATGCTGTAACTCGCTCGCGCCGCGACGCACGGCCGAATAGTGCGAGGTCGCCTAGCCACACTAGGATCAGCGTGGCGCCCATCAACGGAAAGACGATGCCGAGCATGACGAGGCCGGTTTTCCAGCCGCGCATCGGCGGTGCGGCTCTTTCTCGCGAAGGCGCTCCGAGCGTGCGCTGCGGCCTGCGCTTCCACCACATTACACAGCCGGTCACGGCCATCATCGCAAGACCGAGCGAGATCGTCGCGCACAAGATCTGGTTGGCAACGCCGAAATAGCGGCCCATATGCAATGACGTGCCGTAGGAAACCGCTTTCGATATCGCGCCGTAATCCGCATAGCGAATGTCCTTGAGCACCGTGCCGCTGTACTGGTCGATATAGATGGTGCGTTCCTGTTGCGGATCGGCTGGGAAGTACGACACGGTGTACACGCCCGTTGCCGACGTGGGCAACGCGATGTTGTAGCCGCTCGTCACGCCGAGCGCCGCCGCTTGCGAGACGATGCGCCCGAGCGGCAGCGGGGGCGCTGTCTTTTCATCGGCGGAAGAGGGCACCGGTGCATTGCCGACCGCCCACGGCGTTTGCGGCAGCGGCAAGTCGTCCATTACCATGCCGGGCATCGAGTCATGCTGCGCGGCCTGTGCGTCGTGCCCGGCGTGCGTTGCATGAGCTTGTGTTTCGGTTGCGTTCGCTGTTGCCTCGCCGCGCGCCGCGATGGGCAGCACGGAGCGCAACGGCAAGCCGCCCCAGGCGCCGGGCGGCGCGCCGAGATTGGCGGCGCTCGCGAGTGCCTTGAACTGCTTGCCCCATGAGCCGGACCACGGAAGACCCGTCAACACGAATGCCAGCGCGCCGAGTGCGAGCCAGATGCCCATGACCGCGTGAACGCTTTTCCACAGCGGGCGGCCTTTCAGCGTGAGGCGTGGAACCAGCGCATCGCGTGCCCGGGTCGCTCCACGTGGCCACCACAGCGCAACGCCAGTGCCGATCATCACGAGTGTCCAGCATGCGGCGAGTTCCATCAGCAACTCGCCCGGCTTGCCCAGCAACAGCTTGCGATGGAGCATGCGGTCGATCTGCATGAAGCGATGCTCGACGCTCAGCCTGCCGAGTACTTTTGCGTTATACGGATTCAGATAAACGCTCTGCTTTTCTCCATCCGCGAGACGGAAGATGAATTCCATGCTGCGCCCAGAAGAGTCCGGGATAACGGTGGTCACGGCGGCGGCATCGGTCGGCATCGCAGCCCGCGCTCGCGCAAGCAGCACGTCGGCTGGCATACGCGGCGCGGTTTGAGATTCGACAACAAGAAGCTGCGGATAAAGCAGCGGTTCGATCTGGGGTTGAAAGCAGTACAGCGTGCCCGTAATTGCTAGTACGACGAGGAACGGCATCACGAACAGTCCAGCATAGAAATGCCATCGCCACAGCGTGCGATAGCCGTTACCGTTGGTCGTCGTGCCCGATGCGGCGTCATGTTGAACGGTGGTGGACATGGAATCCTTCTGAAGCAAAAATTGTCTGGTTCTTCCGGCTTTGCACGGCGCTACGCATTACATGCGCAGCTTCGCTTCCACGTAGAAGGTGCGACCCGGATAGGGGTGATAGACGAAGTAGCGCGCATCGAAAATGTTATCTACGCCAATGCCCACTTCGCTGAGCCTCGTGGGCTTGAACGTGAACTTCGCGTCCGCCACTGTGTATGAACTCGTGCCGCCGAATACGTCCGGATTCGTGTCGGTGTTGGTGAGCGTGTTGTATTGGCGGCCTGAATAGCGTGCGGCAAGCGTCAGTGCCGCGCGTTCGTCGAAGCGATAGGTCGCTGCAATGTTCGCGCGCCACAGTGGAATGCGATAAAAGTACTTGCCGACGCTCGCGGGGTTTTGCGCATTGGCAATGATCTTCGACTGCGTATAAGCGACGCTCGCAAGCAGATCCAGCCCACGCATGAATACGTTCTCGCCCACATAACTTGTTTCGACACCTCGCGAGCGCACCTTGCCGATGTTCTGGAAGTTCGTCACGCTTGGAATCACGGTCGTGTCCGTCTGGCTGAAGATCGTGTTCTTAACGTCGTCCTGAAACAGCGAGAAGCGGAAGATGCCATTCCAGTGCGCCCATTCGGCTGTCAGTTCTTTTGCGAGATCGTCTTCCGGTTGCAGATTAGGATTGTTATTGACGATTGACGAGCCATTGATTTGCCCCTGGAACAATTCGCTGACAGTCGGGAAGCGATACGCGCGACCAATCGAAGCGCGCAACGTCAGGTCGTCGCTCACGTCGAACGAAAGCGAAGCCTTTGGCGAAAAGTGGCGCTGATTTGCGTCGCTCAGCGCAATCGCGGTACCGGGCAGGGCCTGCGATCCGTCGTACGCATGCCAGTCTTCGTAACGCATGCCATACACGAATTTCCAGCGCGGCAGGAAGCGCCATGCATCTTGCGCGTAGAGCGCCTGAGTTTGCGTCTTGCCGGCGAATGAATTGGCAAACGTAGCGGCTGAGCCATCGCGCCAGTTGAGCGTCGAATAGCTTTCGTTGTCGAGAAAGTAATTGTCGAAGTGATAGCCGAAGCTCAGCGCGTGATTGGCCAGCCCCGCCTGCGTCGACGCCGGTGTGTAGGTGGTTCGCAGATCGAGCGTTTTCCAGCCGGTACCGTCGCCGAAAGTGACGGTGCCCGGGCCATTGCCTGGCGCTCCGGAATTCGCTAGACGCGCGACGCTATCGCCCACGTCGTAATACGATGCGATCGCCTCGCCATTCCAGCCCGTCGCATTGCGCGTTTTCAGCGACACGCCGTACAGCCAGTTCTCGCTATATCCGAGGCTAGGTGCGAACGCGGCTGCTGGAACGGTGTACTCGTATCCGTCAATGGCTACCTTTCCGCTATACACGGCGTTGCCGTTTGCGTCGCGCAGGAAGCTCGACGTCTGGCTGTTATACGTTTGGTGCCAATAGCCCAGCGTGAAACCGCCTTGCAGTGTCGGCGTGAAGTCGTACTGCATCTTCAGCTTGAACTGGTCTTGCACCGTGTGTTCAATGCCTTCGCCGTTGATGCCCAGTATGGCCGTCGGCGTATTGGTCTGGTTGTTGTAGAAGTAGGCGCCCGTCACGGGCGTGTCGCCGGCTCGCGCAGGCGTGCTCGACTTGGCGAGCGTTGCGAATTGCAGCGGCTGGCTCGTGTTCTCCAGATGGTTCACGCCTAGCGAATATGAGAACTTGCCGATCCGGTCGCCAAGCGAAGCACTCGCTTCACTGCCGTTGAAGTTGCGATTCACGCCGTACAGATTGAAATGCTGAGTGAAGGCTTTCACGTCGGCTTCGGCTTCGAATTTCTTCGGCATGCGCGTGGTGATCAGTACGGTTGCGCCGAGCGAATTTCCCGGATATAGCGCGGAATAGGGGCCGTAAATCACGTCGACTTGCTGGATCTCGTCGGGAGATACCATCGACCAGCGCGGCGGAAAAGAATAGCTGTTGCCGAGCAGATTGCTGAGCAGCAGGCCGTCGGCATAGACGAGACCGCGTGCGCTCTGCGTGTTGCTGGTGCCGCGCACCGCGATGATCGAATTCAGATCGCCGATAAAACGCTTGCGGACCGCGAGGTTCGGCATGTACTTCAACACGTCTTCTGTGTTGACGACATTCCAATTGGAAAATTGATCGCGCGTAACGGTTTCGACCGTGGCGGGCAGATCTGGATCGACCGCACGTGTCGCGGCGCTCTCGTAGGCGGCGTTATTCGCACTCACGCTCACAGTGGGCAGCGTGGTATCGGCGCTGACTGTATCGGCGCGAGCCGGCGACGCTGACAACGCCGCGAACCCTGCGAGGCCCGTCAAAGTAGCCGGGAACAATGCGTGCAAATACGACGGAAATGAAGCGCGATGCAATCGCGCGAATGTAAAACCGCGATAGGCGCGTACCGCACGAGCGCCGGCGCAGCGCTCGAAGCGCACGCGAGCGGACAGCCTTCGCAATGCGAAGATGAACATGACAGTTTCCTTGATGCATTGAACGGACGATCGCGCGCACCGTCGACGGATGCGACGAATGCGGTCAATGCGCGACCAGGAACAACGACAATCAGGAAACGACGGGCGGGGCTCTGGGGCGGCCGGAAGGAAACGCGCCGAGTGGTGTGAAGCGGGTGGAGAGAGTAGGCGGTGCAGTGCCTGCAACCACGACGGCTAGCGGCGCATGCGTTGCGGCAACCGTAGGCATTGCCACGTGATGTTGCAGGAGATGGCAGTACCCGCAAGCGCCGAATGCGTCGTCGTGGCTGAGATGGACCGCCATTGCATCGGCATGGCCTGCTTGAACCGCCGCGCCGGGCTGGACCGTTTGCAGCGCGGAACACAGCGCGGCGATCGGCTCGTGCGCGCGGTTGGATACCAGCATCTGACTCACGACGGGCGCGAACACGACGAGCCACATGGCGACGAGGCCAAGCCAGGCTGTCAGGCGGTTGCGGGAACGTGGAGTCATGGCGATGAGCAAGGAAACGCGGGCGATTCTAGCATTGCGCGCCGCTTTTTTCTGCGTGATCCCGGCAATAGCAGCGGATTAACGGTGTAAGACCGCTCATTTCGGGCCGTTACAATCGCTCCGCATCGCTTAATCTGCGTGGTACATGTTCGCTTTCGCGCAACATGGGCGATCCCGTGCGCGAACGCCAGACCCGCAACGTAACCCGACTCATGACTCTCACGCAGACGCTCGCCTCTTCTATCGCCGAACTGAACCAGCAGGCCATGGCACTTTATTCCGCGGATGAGTTTGCCGCGGCATTATCGACCGTCATGCCGGTGATCGAGCGCGACGACAGCGTGCTGGACGACGACACGATTCATGCAATGGCCGACGCGCTCAACATTGCCGGCGCTTCTTCGTGCCGTCTCGGTGAGCCAGACGATGCCGAGCGTTATTGGCGCCGATGTCTGCGCATGATGCCCCGCTACGTCGAGGTATATGAAAGCCTGGGCGCGCTGCTGAAAGCGCGAGGACGTCTGTCGGCGGCAAAGGCAATCTACCGGCAACTTATCGTTCTGCAGCCCGGACATGCAGATGCTCACAATCAGTTAGGCGCAGTGCTTTATGCACAGGGCTATCACGAGGATGCGGAAGTGTCGTACCGCAGGGCGCTCGCGCTTCGCCCGGATCATGCAGAAGCGCACTATAACCACGGCGTCGTGCTGCACGCGCTGCAACGCCCGCATGAGGCCGAAGCGGCTTATCGCGAGACGCTCGTCCGATTGCCGGCGCATGTGGAAGCGCACAACAACCTGGGCAACGTATTGATGGATCTTGGCCGCGTCGCGCAAGCGGACGCTGCTTATCGCGAGGCGCTAACGATCAGGCCGCAATATCCAGAGGCATTGAATAACCTTGCGGGCGCACTCAAGGCGGCGCAGCGCCTGACGGAGGCAGAACTCGCGTGCCGGCTTGCGTTGACAATGCGCCCCGATTACGCGGAAGCCCACGTGAATCTCGGTGCGACGTTGACCGATCTTCAGCGTCTGCCCGAGGCCGAGGCGGCCTACCGCAAGGCAATCGCGCTTCGTGCCGATTACGCCGAGGCTTACTACAACCTCGGCATTACACTCTTCAAGCTCGAACGTCTGACCGAGGCCGCAGCTGCTTACCGCGAAGCGGTTCGCCTGCGTCCCGGCATTGCGCCCGCGCACAACAACCTCGGCTGCGTGCTGCGGCTGCTCGACTGTTTGCCCGAAGCTGTCGAGTGCTTCGAGCAGGCGCTGTGCATTCATCCCGATCTCGCGGAAGCGCATTACAACCTCGGTGCTACGCTCGCACAGCTGAAGCGCTTGCCCGAAGCGGAGAGTGCGTATCGTCGCGCGCTCGACTTACGCGCCGATTACGGCGACGCGCGCTTCGGGCTCGCCACGTTGCTGCTCGGCATGGGGCGCTTCGAGGAAGGGTGGCGGCTATACGAATGCCGCTATCAACAAGCCGGTTTCGTGCATCGGCACACTGCTCAGAGACTGAGTTGCCCGCAGTGGCAGGGCGACGCGCTGTCGGGGCGTTCGCTGCTCGTCTGGCAGGAAGACGGTCTTGGCGATATGCTGCAATTCAGCCGTTATTTTGCCTTGCTAAAAGCGCAGGGCGCAGCGCATATCGCGTTCGCATGCGCGCCTGCGCTGCAGAGGCTGATGGCTCGCGTAGACGGCGTTGACGCCGTGCTCGACCACGACACGGCCACCGCGCGCGCGTCCGCTTACGACTGCTGGACGAGTCTGCTGAGTGCGCCTCTGCATCTGCGCACGACTGTCGACACAATCCCTCGACCGGTTCGGCTTGCGGCGGAACCGTCGCTCGTCGAACGGTGGCGGACCGTGCTCGACGCGCTGCCGCCGGGTCGCAGGATCGGCCTCGTATGGAAGGGCAACGCGAAGCATCATAACGACGCAAACCGCTCGATTCCGTCGCTCGCGACGCTCGCGCCGCTGTGGAGCGTGGCCGGCGTGAGTTTCGTGAGTCTGCAAAAGGGGCAGGGCGAGGACGAAGCACGAAACCCGTCTGCCGCTCAGCCGTTGCTTCACGTTGGCTCGATGGTGACCGATCTGGCCGACAGCGCTGCGATCATCGGGCAGCTCGATCTGGTGATTTGCGTGGATACGTCAATCGCGCATCTCGCTGCGTCGCTAGGCAAACCGTGCTGGGTGATGCTGCCGGAAAAAGATGTCGACTGGCGCTGGATGCACGAGCGTAGCGATTCGCCGTGGTATCCGCACACGCTGCGGCTATTTCGCCGCGAGCGAGGGGAGGAGTGGGCCGTGGCCGTCGAAAGAGTGAGGCAGGCGTGCGTGGCGCGATTCGGCGTGCGTAATTAGTCGGGAGGAATGCAAGCCGGCCACTACTCGCCGGCAATGCGGCTTCGAGCCGCGAGCTACTTCGCCCGCTTCGGCTTTGGCTTTTTGCTGGACGTGTTGAGCGCGATTGCGGCTCGAATGAGGGCCTTGAACGCATTCGCGTCGAGTTCTTCCCCCTCATGGATGTCGATTGCGCGCCGCACGTTTCCGTCGAGACTCGAGTTGAAAAGCTTCGCCGGGTCTTCTAACGATGCTCCCTTTGCGAACGTCAGTTTCACGACCGACTTGTAAGACTCGCCTGTGCAGATGATTCCGTCATGCGACCACACAGGCGTGCCCATCCACTTCCATTCTTCCACCACATCCGGATCCGCCTGCTTGATGAGCTTGCGCATTGCGCTCAGGGTAGTCCCGCGCCAGTCTCCGAGGTCCGCGATTCTTTGGTCGATCAGTTCGGAGGCCGACTGGGTTTCTGTGGAAGCGGAGCGGTTCATATCGTTTTCCTCGGCTTTACCGGTTCAAAGGGCGAACTGCTTTGCGTATTCGGTATTCAGGCGCGGCCACTCGAATTTCATTGCTTCGCCGGCGACGATACGTCCAATTGGATCGTCGGCAAGCAAACGGTCGAGCACGTCGAGGCAGATGTGCCAGCCGGCTGCACCCATCGATATGAAGTTGCGATCGATGTTGTGCCACAGCGTGAGACGCGTGCCGTCGCCGAGCGCTTCGAGTTGCCAGCGAAGATCGTTCTCGCCCCAGCGATACTCGAGCAGGTTGGGCGGGTCGGCGCGCGTCACCTGGGTTTCGGACACTTGCGGTGTGGGCGTACCCACCGTGGAGAGCTTCACTGGACCGACCGAGGCGAGGCTGTGGTCGGCGTCGAACGGTGCCCATTCGCGCAGGCTGGCGGGATCCGTCAGCGCTTGCCACACTTTATCCGGCGAATGGCGCAGCTCACGCACGAGGACGAGTGTCCACCGGTCTCCGTCTTTCTGAACTTTGGCCCCGGCTGCGGGACCGGGCCTGTAAGACTCGCGATTGCTCATCGCTTCTTCTCCTTGCGGGGCGGTGCGGGATGGGTCTGATCGAGATGACGCTCGAGCGCGTCGAGATGAACCGACCAGAAACGGCGAAACGGAGCGAGCCAGGCGTCGATTTCCATGAGCGGCTCGGGTTTGATCCGATACACACGCCGCTGCGCGTCGACACGCGACTCCACGAAGCCGGCGTCTCGAAGCACTCGTAAATGCTTTGAAACAGAGGGCTGCGAGAGCTTGAGCTGCTCCTCGATATCGCCCACGGATTGCTCGGACGATGCAAGCAGACTGAGGATAGCGCGGCGGCTCGGCTCGGCGATGATGGCGAATGTTGAGTCCATGGTGCTTATATACCTCACGGAGTATATAAATGTCAAGCCGCGAGGCATGAGGAAACGCCATTGCCTTCGGGCCTTGATCGCGGCCTTTAGTACCCGCCCCGCTCGGTGACGTGCGATCCCGCAGCGTTCTTATACGAAGCCGCCAGATCTGCTGCCGCGCGGCTCAGCAATCCCGTATCCGTTCCCACAGCGACAAACGTCGCGCCGGCCGCGAGATATTCTTCGGCGATCGCCCGATCCGGCGCGAGCACGCCCGCTGCCTTGCCCGCACGCCGTACGCTTTCGATGCCACCGCGAATCGCCTCGCGCACGCTGGCGTCGCCGGGTTTGCCGAGCAGGCCCATCGACGCACTCAGATCTGCTGGTCCGAAAAACACGCCATCGACGCCGTCGATAGCGGCAATCGCCGGCAGGTTATTCATGCCTTCCACGGTCTCCACCTGCACCAGTACACATAGTTCGTCTGCGGCCCGGTTCAGGTAGTCGGGAATGCGGTTCCAACGCGACGCGCGCGCCAATGCGCTGCCCACGCCGCGAATGCCTTGCGGCGGATAGCGCGTTGCCGCCACCGCGTCGGCCGCCTGGTCGGCGGTGTCGATCATCGGCAGCAATAGCGTCTGCGCGCCGATGTCGAGCAACTGTTTGATCAATGCGCTATCGCTTCGCACGGGACGTACCACCGGATGCGACGTATAAGCCGCCACCGCCTGCAACTGCGCGAGCGTGCTGCGCAGGTCGTTCGGTGCGTGCTCGTTGTCGATCAGCAGCCAGTCGAAACCGGCGGTGGCGAGCAACTCGGTAACGTAGGCGTCGGCCAGCGCCGCCCACAAGCCGAATTGCGGCGTACCTTCATGCAGTGCGCGTTTGAATGCGTTTTGCGGCAGGGACATGTGCGTGCTCAAATGAAGTTCAAACCGATGCCGCCAAGCGGACCGTAATCGACATGGAAAGTGTCGCCCGCTCTGGCGGGAATCGGGCTCGTGAATGAACCGCTCAGAATCACGTCGTTCGCATTCAGCATTTCGTCGTATGGGGCGATCTTGTTCGCGAGCCACGCGACGCCCGTAGCCGGATGATTCAACACCGCCGCTGCGAGCCCGCTTTCTTCGACGGCGCCGTTTTTGTAAAGCAACGCGCCGACCCAGCGAAGATCGACATCGAGCGGACGCACCGGACGCCCGCCCAGCACGATGCCCGCATTGGCTGCGAAGTCGGAGATGGTGTCGTAGACCTTACGCGGGGCACGCGTTTCCCGGTCGAACTGCTCGATGCGCGCGTCGATGATTTCCACGGCGGGCGTCACATAAGCCGTTGCATCGAGCACATCGAACAGCGTGACGCCTGGGCCTTTCAGGGGCCTGCTCAGCACAAACGCAAGTTCGACTTCGACGCGCGGCGCAATGAAGCGGTCCGCGCGAATGTCCTGACCGTTTTCGATGAACATGCTGTCGAGCAGCGGCGCATAGTCCGGCTCGTCGATCTGCGAAGAACGCTGCATAGCGCGCGACGTGAGGCCGATCTTGCGCCCCTTGATCACATGTCCTTCGGCAAGCTTGAGGTTCACCCATTCGCGCTGAATCGCGTAACCGTCTTCGACAGTCATCTGCGGATACGCCGCGGAAAAGTGGCGCAATTGGGTGCGCGTTTTCTCTGCGTTGTCGAGTTGCGCGGCGAGCTCGCGAATGGTTTGTTGGTCTAGCATGATGGGTTCTCTATTGAGCCGCTGACAGTGTGTTCCGGCTCGCTACTGCGCTTTGAGCCGCGCGTGCAGGTTGTTATGCTTCCAGGTGCCGGCTTCGCTGAATTCGTTGATCTCCAGCGACAACGCTAGCCCGCTTTGTTCAAACTCATTGGCAAAGTGTTGCTTGATGAGCGCGAATAGCGCGTCGCCCGTTGCCTTCTTTATGGCATCGGAGCGGCCCGCGGCAATCTTCAGGTTTGCGTGGAGAAATGCTGCGTCGGCGCGTCCGTCTGCGATGCAATAGTGTTCACACCGCAATGCGCGGACGCGAATGCCGCCAGGCGGATAGACACGCTGTTCGTTATCGCGCTGTTCGGCGAGGCATTGAGCGAGCGTATTGCACAGGCGGCTCATACTTTCTGCGTCAGCGAGATTCGCGCTGTACTCGAGTGTCAGATGCGGCACGTCAGTCTCCTTTACGCAAGTCAGGCGATTAGCGGAGTCACCGGAAAGATCGCATTGATCTGTCCGGTACCCGAACTGCCGAAATACGGCGTGACGACTTCCACCTTGCCGTCATAGCGGTCCCAGCCGAGCGCGCCTAGCAGCATCGCCGTGTCGTGCATGCCGCCTTCGCCCCAGCATTTCTCGTTGTAAAGCGGCAGCATTTCGCAGAAAGTCTTCCAGTCGCCGGCTTCCCACAACTCGACAACCCGGCGGTCCATCTGTTCGAGAAACGGACTCCAGACCTTATGCATGAACTGCTCGGCGGTGCCGTTGTTGGCAAAATGGTGACTAAGCGAACCGCTTGCCAGGATCGCAACGGTGCCGTCGTAACGCTCTTCGATCGCCTTGCGCACCGCGAGACCGAAGCGCGCGCTTGTTTCAAGGTCATGCCACATGCACCAGCCGGCTACCGACACTGCCTTGAAGTGCTGATCGCCATTCATATAGCGCATCGGCACCAGCGTGCCGTATTCGAGTTCGAGCGTGGTCTCGCTATGCGCGCGGCTTTTCACACCCATTTCGTTGGCCACTTCCGCAATCAGATTGCCGAGGTCCACGTTGCCCGGGTACGCGTAGGGCATGTTCTTGATGAAATGCGGTAGTTCGTTGCTCGTGTAGATGCCTTCGAACTTCGGCGCGCAATTGATGTGGTACTCGCTGTTGACGAGCCAATGCACGTCGAATACGACGATCGTATCCACGCCCAGTTCGCGGCAACGCCGGCCGATTTCACGATGGCCGTCGATTGCGGGCTGACGGCAACCCTTGTGCGGACCGTCGAGCTCGGACAGATATAACGACGGCACGTGTGTCACTTTTGCTGCCAGCGCGAGTTTGCCCATCGCGGTCTCCTCTTGTTTATGTCGCGAAACGCAGTGCGCCTCGCGGTCGACATGCCGGCGTGTCAGACGCCCCAGCGTGGGATGTGATGCGAACCGAGCGACACGCAAACGTTCTTCGGTTCGAGGAACACTTCATAGCTCCACGTACCGCCTTCGCGCCCCACGCCCGATGCCTTCGTGCCGCCGAACGGCTGACGCAGGTCGCGCACGTTCTGGCTGTTGACGAAGCACATGCCGGCTTCGACGGCGGCCGCGACACGATGCGCGCGCCCCGTGTTCTCCGTCCAGATGTAGCTCGACAGACCGTATGAGATGTCGTTCGCGAGTCTGATCGCGTCGGCTTCGTCGTCGAATGGGATCAGGCATGCAACCGGGCCGAAGATTTCTTCCTGCGCTATACGCATGCGGTTGTCTACGTCGACGAATACCGTGGGCATCACGAAGTTGCCCTGGCGCATCGAGTCGGGCAACTCGGGCATGTCGAGACCGCCGCAGGCAAGCGTTGCGCCTTCTTTCGGCCCGAGTTCGATATAGCTGCGCACTTTCGCCAGATGCCCCTGGCTGATCATCGGTCCAATGATCGTGCTGTCGGCAAGCGGATCGCCAACCGTGAGACGCTTCGCACGTTCGACAAAACGTTCAGCGAATTTCGCGTAAATGGACTTCTGCACGAGAATGCGCGAGCCGGCGGTACAGCGTTCGCCGTTGTTCGAGAAGATCATGAATACGGCGGCATCCAGCGCGCGTTCGAAATCCGCGTCGTCGAAAATCACGAACGGCGACTTGCCGCCGAGTTCCATCGAAAACTTCTTGAGCCCGGCGCTCTGCACGATCCGGTTGCCCGTCGCAGTCGATCCGGTGAAGGAAACCGCGTGCACGTCCGGATGCGCGACGAGCGGCTCGCCCGTTTCCTTGCCGAAACCATGCACGACGTTCAGCACGCCGGCCGGGATCCCCGCTTCGAGCGCGAGATTGCCGAGCATCGACGCGGTAAGCGGCGAGAGCTCGCTCATCTTCAGAACTGCGGTATTACCGAACGCGAGACACGGCGCGACTTTCCACGTGGCTGTCATGAACGGTACATTCCACGGCGAAATGAGCGCACACACGCCGACCGGATGAAATAGCGTGTAGTTCAGATGCGTGTCGGTGGGGTACGTATGGCCATCCACGCGCGTACACATTTCGGCGAAGTAGCTGAAGTTGTCGGCGGCGCGCGGCACGAGTTGCTTGCGCGTCTGAGAAATGGTCTGGCCCGTGTCCTTCGTTTCGGTTTCCGATATCTCGGGCACGTTCTTCGCAATCAACTCGCCAAGCTTGCGAATCAGCTTTGCGCGTTCCGCTGCGGGCTTGCCTGCCCATGCGGGGAACGCTTCCTTTGCGGCTCGCACCGCGGCGCCGACTTCCGCCTCTCCGCCGCGGGCCACCTCGGCAAGTACTTCTTGCGTCGCCGGATTGACCGTTTCGAAGTAGTCTTTCGCGCTGCCTGCTTTGCCGTTGATCAGATGTTCGATTCGCATTGCGTTGTCCTTTGCTTTTTTCTGGCGGTCAGGCGCGGCCGAAGTCCGCGTCGGATGCAATCGTATTGACGAGACGGCCGAGGCCTTCTATTTCGCACACCACTTCGTCTCCCGCATTCACGTTGACGATGCCCTCCGGCGTGCCTGTCAGGATCACGTCGCCGGGCGCGAGCGTCATGAAGCTGCTCAGATATTCGATCAACGCGGGAATATCGGTCACGAGATCGCGCGTGTTGCCGCGCTGTTGCAGCGTGCCGTTGACGAACGTGCGCAACTCCAGTTGCGAGACGTCTTCAACGTCGGCTGCGTCGACGAACCATGGGCCGAGCACCGTGCCGCCGTCGCGATTCTTCACGCGCAGGTTGGGGCGGTAGTAGTTTTCAAGGTAGTCGCGGATCGCGTAGTCGTTGGCGATCGTATAGCCGGCCACGTGTTGCATCGCATTGTCGCGCGTCACATGGCGCGCGACCTGGCCGATTACGACAGCGAGTTCGCACTCGTAGTGCATGAAGGCGACGTCGGCCGGGCGGCGCGTAAAGCCCCGATGACCGAGAACCGTGCCCGGTCCCTTCAGGAAAACGAGTGGCTCTTCCTGCTTGTTGAATTGCAACTCCTTCGCGTGCTCGGCGTAATTCAGGCCGAGCGCGAAGATGGTGCCGACTTCAATGGGAGAGAGCCAGACGACCTGATCTTCGCGACACACGCGTCCGTCTGCAAGCAGCACACCTTCTGAATGCGGATAGGCGTCGTGAATCGCGCCGGCATACGCAACACGGCCGCGCATCATTGCTGTTCTCCGTCTGATTCTTTTGAGCCGACGAACGACACGTGAAGCGGCGGCAGCGCGCCGATCGACAAGGTCGCCGCGTCGCCGATATGCGCGATCGGCGAGCCATGCGGAACGCCGAGCGTGATGACGTCGCCCGCCGCGAGCGTCATGAAGTCGGTGACGTCGGCAAGCAGCCGCGCCACATGTCGTACCGACGAAGCGGTGGTCGCCGCAAAAGCATCGGCACCATTGAGCGATACTGCGATGGCCAACTCGTCGGGATTCGCAACGTGGCGCGCCGCAACAACCGCGGGACCGATCACGCAGAAACCGTCGCGGGCGCGAAAGCGTACCGACGGTCTGTAGACGCTCGCATGCGGCACGCTGAGATCGGCCACGACCGTATAGCCCGCAATGTAGTTGAACGCATGCGCCGCGCTGACCCGCGTTGCGGTGCGCCCAATCACGATGCCAAGCGACGCGCCTACTTCGACGCCTAAAGTATCGTCGGGTATGACGATTTGCGCGCGATGCCCCGCGAGTGTGTTGCGCGGCTTCAGGTAGAGAACCGGCGCTTTCGGCGGTGACTTGTACGGCGCCGCGTGCATTGCATCGCCTAGCGCCTCCAGCGCGGCACGGTCATTGAGCAATGTTCCGTAGATCGCGCCGCGAACCGGCGGACGGCAGGCGATGCCGCGCGCGAGCAGCGCCGCCGCTGCATGCGCATCTACATCGTGAGGCAGCGCGTCGCCTTCGGGGTGCAGCAGATGATCGGCAAGTGCAAACATGACCTGGCTGTGCCTCTGGATAGATACTTTGCATAAACACTAACATGTTAGTAGTATTGCGCTTGATATGATCCAGGGTCAATAGCCAGTCGGCTGATCGCGGGTTTTCCCTTAAGTTTCGACGGCTGCTTCCAACTATCGTCCACTATGTCTTCGTCCGCTTCCACACGAGTTTTGCACCGCAACCTGCCGATGCTATTGCTGCGCGCCAGAGAAAAAATGATGGAGCGTTTTCGCCCGTTGATTACCGCGCATGGTTTGACTGAGCAGCAATGGCGTGTGATTCGCGCGCTCAACGAGCACGGTCCGATGGAGCCGCGCCATATCTCCGACATCTGCACGATTTCGAGCCCGAGCATGGCGGGCGTGCTCGCGCGCATGGAGAGCATGGAACTGGTGACGAAGGAGCGTTTCGCTGAAGATCAGCGCCGTGTGCTGGTGTCGCTAACCGACACGAGCGTCGAACTGGTGCGCGTGATCTCGAAGGATCTGGAGGCGCACTATCGCGAGCTGGAGCGCAAGGTCGGGCCGGAGATCGTCGAGCGGGTTTATCGCGCCGTGGACGATCTGCTGGCGGGGCTGGAGGAAGAAGACGAGTGACCGGGCAGGCGGCGTTGCTTACCAGCCCTGAAAACGCATCCAGGGCACGCTCTGGCCGTCCGGCGCAACGGCGTGGTACTCGGGGAACTGCGCGCCGGTAGCGCACGCATGGTTCGGCAGAATGCGCAGTTTCATGCCGATTGGAAAGCGTTGCGTAATGTCGCCGTTAGCTTTATGTGCGCCTTCTTCGGTCGGCGAAAGAATGCCGTGCTCCTGGTTCGCGCCGCTCACCACATAGCCGGCAAGCGGAGTGCCGTTGAGCAGACACGGCTGGCCGTAGCCGAAATCGTGCGCCTGCTTCGACGTGCCGCGATCGCGGCTGAGAGCCATCCATCCTGCGTCGAGAATGGCCGAGCCTTTCTCGGACTGATGGCCGATCACGGTGGCGAGCACGCTTAGCGCAATGTCCTCGAGCGCACAAACGCCGATGTTGTACATGACGAGGTCGAAGAAAACATAGACGCCCGCACGCACCTCGGTCACGCCATTCAGCTGTGTGGCTGCGAGCGCCGTGGGCGTGGAACCGACACTGACCTCCGGACAAGGAACGCCGGCATCGCGCAAGCGCTGCGCCGCGCGAACACAGCCGGCGCGTTCCTGTTCCGCCAGCGCGGCGAGCGCTTCGGGCGTGTCGAGTTCGTAACTGGAGCCTGCGTGCGTCATCACACCGCCGACCGTCATGCCGTTCTCGTGCAGAATGCGGCCGACGTCGAGCAGGCTCTCGTGCTCCGGCGTGATGCCGGAGCGGTGCCCGTCGGTGTCTACTTCGATCCATACCTCGAACGTTGCGCCATGCTGATCGCCAAACGCGGCGATGGCCGCTGCCGCGGTGGGGTTGTCCACCACCAGCTTGAGATTGCAGCCCTGGCGGCGCAGCGCCAATGCTCGCGGCAGTTTCGAAGGCGCGATGCTGACCGCGTAAAGAATGTCATTCACGCCGGCGGCATGGAACGCTTCGGCTTCCTTTAGCGTGGAGACAGTAATGCCGCGCGCGCCGGCCGCAATTTGCGCTCGCACTACGTCGATACACTTGGTGGTCTTTACATGCGGACGGAACGCGACGCCGAGCGTGTTCATATGCGCCTGCATACGCGCAATGTTCTTCTGCATCCGGGCAATGTCGATCAGGGCCGCGGGCGTGTCGATCTGTTCGAGTTTCATACTTTCCCCGGGAAGTGGGCGGGATTCGGAGGATACGGCTCGAGCCCGCAGGAACGGGACACCAGGCGCCAATTATAAAGTCGGCATGCGGCGAGAATCTTCAACTGCTCGAATTCATAGATTCAGCCAGGCTTAATGTGAGATTCGCCACGGTGGCAGCGGTCGGAATCTCGCCTGCAAGTGCTGCATGAAAGTTCGTGTGCGAGCGGGTAAGCCCGCACGCTGATGGGTGAGCGCGATGACATTCGCGTCCGGAGTTTTCCACGCGGGCAGCAAGCGGACGAGCCTTCCTTTCGCGATGTCGTCCGCCACATCCCATTCGGAACGCAGGATCACGCCGCGGCCTTCGCATGCCCATTGGCGGATCACGTCGCCGTCGTTGCAGCTCAAGTGCGATGAAACGCGTACGCTGCGGCGTGTGCGGCCGCGGCTGAACTGCCAGAGCGTGACGTCCTCGTTATTCTCGCGCAGCACGATACAGGGCAGCGCGGCAAGTTCGTCGGGCGACTCGGGCGCGCCCAGACGTTTGACGAGCGCGGGCGCCGCGCATACGAAGCGCGCGTTGGGCGCGATCGTGTAACCCACGCGGTTGGATATCGGCAGGTCGCCGATATGCACGACGATGTCGAAGCGTTCAGCCGTTTCCATGAGCGGCTGATCCGACAGAGTCAACGCGACGTCGATATCCGGATGCTGCTGCTGAAAGTCGGCAATCGCGGGCGCCACGTAACGCCGCCCGAAACCGAGTGGCGCGTTGACTTTCAGTGTGCCGACCAGGCCGCCGCGGCGCATCTGCAGATCTTCGAACAGCGTGTCGAATTGCTGAACCAGTTCCGCGCCGCGTTCGCAGAGCAGCGTGCCTTCTTCAGTGAATTGAAGGCGGCGCGCGCTGCGGTTCAGCAGTTGAGCGCCGAGCTTCTTTTCCAGTTGTTGCAGACGCTGAGTGATCGCCGAAGGTGACAGCCCCAACTTTCGCGCCGCGGCGACAAGGCTGCCACTTTCGCGTATGGTCAGCAGGAAGCGTATATCGGCGGAATCGTTCATGAGGGGCTGTTTTCAGTCTTGGACCCTGGAGCTTAATGCGTTTGCCGGCGCGCTTCCAGTGCCGGTGCACCATGCAAGGTAATGTGATGCTCCTGTAACGCAGACGACAGGTCGAAACGCTACAGTACGCGTAGCATGATTTCCCAATGCTTTCATTCGAAGAGAAGTCCGATGCCGTTGTCACATGAGGCTGACGCCGCGCCGAAAAGTGCCCTGAAACAGGGCGTATTTCTGCACACTGGGTGGCGAAGCGCAGGCACCTGGGTGTGGTCCCGTCTTCGGGCGCTCAACGCTGTGACCGGCTTTTACGAGCCGCTCAGCAATGTACTGGCGGATTTGAGCCTCGCCGACGTTGCCGCAAGCCGTCCCACGCTGACCTCCGGACATCCGCCGCTCGATGCCCCTTACTTCAACGAGTACAAGCCGTTTCTGCATGAAGGCGCGCGCGGTGTGGCCGGCTACCGAAGACAATTCGGCGTCGACCGTTTCGGCGGCGTGCCGGATGCCGAATTTCACGCGCTGCAAGCGTATTTACGCAATCTGGTCGAGCACTCGACCCTGCAGGGCAGCGTGCCGGTGTTCAAGTTCTGTCGGTCGTCGGGAAGGTTGCCGTGGCTCAGACACGCCTTTCCCGATGCGATGCACGTCGGTGTGTTGCGCAATCCTGCCTCGCAATTTGCTTCTGGGTGGCTGCTCAACCAGCAATGGCGCAATCCGTTCTTCGTGGCCGCGCCTTTTCGTGTGCTCGGATTGAATCGTGCGGAACCCGTGGTGAAGCAGGTCATCGACATGTGCGATGTGAAGTTGCCGCCCGCCACGCCGGCTTCCGACGACGCCTACGCAATGGCCTGCGAACAGTACGCACGCAGCGCGGAAGGCAATAATGCGTATCGAGCGTTCGTCGCGCTGTGGATTCTTTGCGCGTGGCGAATGGGGCAAGGGGTCGATCTGCTCATCGACATGGACCAGCTTGGGCAGTCGCGCGACTACGCAGCTCGTGTGCGGGCCAGCTTCGAAGCGCAGAGCGGCTTGTCCCCTGATTTCAGCAGCGCCCGCGATCTGGTCGAGGAAACGCGCCGCAATGCGGCGCGGATCGGCGCAATAGACGGCGGGTCGATGCGCTCGGTGCATTCCGCGGCGCTAAAATTTCTCAAGGCGCAAAGCGGTATCGAGGCAGCCTTCATCGAACAGGTGCGCGAGCAAATGGTCCTCGCCAACGAGTTGACTGCGCAATGGCGCTAAATCGCATCGCTTGTCTGGCCTATGAAGTCACGGCCTTTTTCGATTCCGCCATTGTTTCCGCCCTCAGCCGGTCATAGCTCGTCTTGTCGAGCGGCACCGCGCCCGGCTGGCCCAGATCGGACAGTTTGACCCGATAGTTCTCTCGTGCGCTCCATGCTGTCACCGCCGCGATGATCGTGATGCCGAACGTGATCGCTCCAATCATCAGCGGAACGTTGTGCGATCCCGGCGGCGCGACGTAAGCGAACAATGCGGGCAGCAGCGCCGTAATCGTCGTCCCGATGTTCTGCCCGATCGCCATCGCGGAGACGCGCGAACGGGTTGGGAAAAGTTCTGGATAGAAGCTCGGGAATGTGGCGTTATAGCCTTGGTAGATGATGCCCCACATGAGGATCGACATGACGATCGCGAGCGCCACGTTGTGAATACTGATCGCATACAGGTACGCAAACGAGAGAAGCCCCGCGCCGAGTGCGCCGACGATAATCGGCAGGCGCCGGCCGATCCGGTCCGACAGATTGCCCACGTACGGGATCACGAGCACCGCGACAATGTTGCCGATCACCGGAATCCATAAATAGACGCTTTTTGAAAAGCCGATACCGTACGCGGGCTGCACCGCATATGCGGCACCGAAAATCGTCGCGACCACGGGAATCACGTTCATCAGCGAGCAGCCGACCACGCGCAGCATGTCCACCCAGTTGTAGCGGAACGCCTCGGCAATCGGCGACTTCGGCACGCCGCCGCTCGCGTCTTCTTTCGCGAAAGCGGGCGTTTCCTCGACCTCGCGCCTGATGATGTAGCCGGCCACCAGCACCACAGCACTCAGTAGAAATGGAATGCGCCAGCCCCACGAATTGAACGAACTCTCGTCCATGTAATAGGCGAGCGGCAGAAACACGGCAGCAGCGAGAATCTGTCCGGCCTGCACGCCTTGCAGCGTGAAACTGGCGTAATAGCCGCGTCGTCCGAACGGCGCATGTTCGAGAATCATCGAACTCGCGCCCGAGATTTCACCGGCGACCGCAAAGCCCTGAATCAGACGAAGCACGACGAGCAGGGCCGGTGCAAGCAAGCCGACATGCTGATAGGTGGGCAGCAGGCCCACTGCCATCGTCGAAATGCCCATCAGGAACATGCAGAGCAGCAGAACGTTCTTGCGGCCATGCGTGTCGCCCCAATGTCCGAGCACGAACGCGCCGATTGGCCGCGCGACGTAGCCCACGCCGTAAGTCGCGAGCGAAGCGACGATCGCGATCTTCGGATTTCCGGAGGGAAAAAACAGCTGGGGAAAAATCAGTGCCGCTGCCTGCGCGTAAATGAAGAAATCGTAGTATTCGAGTGCCGAGCCGATCCAGCCACTGGCGGTTGCCTTCCGGGCCTGCCCGCGATGCTTGCGGTCCTCCACCGATGCGTTCGTTGCCATGTTGCGCCTCCTCACCTGATTTTTGGGTGGCCAGCTTCTGCGGCTGCCTCATTTGGCGTCCGGCGCGCCGACTATGCAAGCCAGGATTTGTACGGCGGACCGGACTTCGCGGCGAGCGCATGCTGCGATGCGGGAGATCGCGAGCATGGCCGGTTATCAGCGGCGCTCCCAGTACAGTTGTCGCGCAAAAAACAATACAGTGAGGCGCGGTTCTGTTTTGCTGTATAGGGAATAAGCGGCGTAGCGTCGATACAGTTGACGGACTCCAATCCGCCTGTCAGCCCGGTGCGAAGCCGCGGCCCATTCCGAATCCGAGGTATGAAATGAACGCAGCAAACGAACAAGCGAAGCTTTCGGCGCAGCAGATCGGCCACTATATAGGCGGGGCCGCGATTGACCCCACCAGCGGCCGCTTCAAGGAAGTGTTCAATCCCGCGACGGGTCAAGTGACGGGAGCGGTCGCGCTTGCGTCGGTCGAGGAAGTGGATGCTGCAGTGCAATCCGCGAAAGCCGCCTTTGCCGCGTGGAGCGAAACCGCGCCGCTCAAGCGCGCACGCATTCTGTTCAAGTTCAAAGAACTGCTCAATAAGCATCACGACGAACTCGCCATGCTCATTACGCGCGAGCACGGCAAGGTGTTCACGGACGCGCAAGGCGAGGTCGTGCGTGGCATTGAAGTGGTCGAGTTCGCATGCGGCATTCCGAACCTGCTGAAGACCGATTTCACCGACCAGATCGGCGGCGGCATCGACAACTGGAATCTGCGCCAGGCGCTCGGCGTGGTCGCGGGCATCACGCCGTTCAATTTCCCGGTCATGGTGCCTATGTGGATGTTCCCTGTCGCTCTGGCTTGTGGCAACACCTTCGTGCTGAAGCCGTCAGAACGCGATCCTTCGGCGTCGCTGCGTATTGCGGAACTGTTGAAAGAAGCGGGTTTGCCGGACGGCGTGTTCAATGTGGTCAACGGCGACAAGGTGGCCGTCGATGCGCTCATCGACCATCCGGATGTCGCGGCACTGTCGTTCGTCGGTTCGACCCCGATCGCCGAGTACATCCATACGGAGGCATCGAAACGCGGCAAGCGCGTGCAGGCTCTCGGCGGCGCCAAGAATCACCTCGTGGTGATGCCCGACGCTGATCTAGACCAGGCCGTCGACGCGCTGATCGGCGCCGCATACGGATCGGCCGGCGAGCGCTGCATGGCGATTTCGGTGGCGGTGGCAGTGGGTAACGTCGCCGATAAGCTGATCGAAAAACTGGTGCCGCGCGTCAAGTCGCTCGTGATCAAGAACGGGGAGAACCTCGACGCTGAAATGGGCCCGCTCGTGACCGCCGAGCACAAGGCGAAAGTCGCGGGTTATATCGCATCGGGCGAAGAAGAGGGCGCGACGCTCGTCGTGGACGGCCGCGCGCATCCGGTCGCCAACGAGGCGGGATTCTTCATTGGCGGAACGCTGTTCGACAATGTCGGCACGCAAATGAAGATCTATAAGGAAGAGATCTTCGGCCCAGTGCTTGCCGTGGTGCGGGTGCCCGATTTCGCAAGCGCGGTGGAACTCATCAACGCGCATGAGTTTGGTAACGGCGTGTCGCTTTTCACGTCCGACGGCGGCGTGGCACGCGCTTTCGGCCGGCAGATTCAGGTGGGCATGGTGGGCATCAATGTGCCCATTCCGGTGCCAATGGCGTGGCACTCGTTCGGCGGATGGAAGAAGTCGCTATTCGGCGATCATCATGCGTATGGCGAAGAAGGCGTGCGCTTTTATACGCGGTACAAGAGCATCATGCAGCGCTGGCCGGATAGCATCGCCAAGGGTGCTGAGTTCACGATGCCCGTTGCGAAGTAACGCGCGCTACACACCTGATGAAGTTTCCTCTTCCGCTTCATCCAGGACGGCGTTTTGCACGGCTATCGCCGGGCTCACATAAGGCGGCGCCTGGCGGGGCTCGTCAATGCTGTAGCGCAGACGTCCTGCGTCGACATACACGCGCAAGCCCCGGTATTTGACGAGGTACATCAAGCCCACGAGCGCGGCGGCGAAGCCCGACGCCGCGCCGACGCCAAGCGCCCAGCGCGGGCCGAAACGGTCCGCGACCCAACCCACCACGGGCGCGCCAAGCGGTGTGCCCCCGAGCGCGATGGCGAGCAGAATCGCGATCACGCGGCCACGCATGGCGGGCTCCGTGGAGAGTTGCACGAGACTGTTGGTGGACGTGTTGAAGGTTTGCGTCGACACGCCGATGAAGGCGAGCATGACGCCGAAGAGCACATAGTTCGGCATCAGCGAAGCTGCCGTGCAGCCCACGCCGAACACTGCCGCCGCACCGAGCAGCAAAGCCATGCGCGGTTGCGCGCGGCGCGCGGCAAGCAGCGCGCCCGTGACGGAACCGATCGCCATGGTCGAGCTCAACACGCCGTATTCGCCCGCGCCCGCATGAAATGCGCTGACCGACATCGTCGAAATAAAAATGGGGAAGTTAAGGCCGAATGTGCCGATCAGGAATTGCATGAGAAGCGCTGCCTTCAGATCGGGGCGCTTCCATACATATCTGAAGCCTTCTACGAAGCTGCCGCGCGAGCGCAGCGCGGGAGGCTTCGCATGTAGCTCGCGAGCGCGCAACATGCGCAAAGCGCCGAGTACGGCGATAAAAGAGAGCGCGTTGATCAGAAACACCCAGCCTGTTCCGACCGATGCGATCAGCAAGCCCGCAACCGCCGGACCGATCATTCGCGCGGCATTGAACGACGTGGAGTTGAGCGCGACCGCATTGGAAAGATCGCTTTCGCCGACGAGGTCCGACACGAAAGTCTGACGCGCGGGCGAATCGAATGCAGTTACGCAG
Organism: Paraburkholderia kirstenboschensis; assembly: GCF_904848585.1. Classification (GTDB taxonomy): domain Bacteria; phylum Pseudomonadota; class Gammaproteobacteria; order Burkholderiales; family Burkholderiaceae; genus Paraburkholderia; species Paraburkholderia kirstenboschensis. Next base: position 267,472 of record NZ_CAJHCR010000003.1, on the reverse strand, counting down.
CCGAGCAGTCCCGCGAAAACGTAGACCTGCCAGAGTTGCACGAGGCCTGTAATCGTAAGCAGCCCAAGGCCGAGCGCGAGACTGCCCATGGCCGCCTGCGTGACGAACAGGAGCTTGCGGCGGTCGAAATGATCGGCCGCATAACCGGTGAGCGGCAGTAGAAGCATTTGCGGCCCGAACTGCAGCGACATCACGATACCCACGGAAGTCGCATTGTGTTGCGTGAGTTCCGTGAGGACGAGCCAGTCCTGCGCGGTGCGTTGCATCCATGTACCGACATTGGAGACGATCGCGCCACTCGCCCACACCCGGTAATTGAAGTTGCGCAGCGAACGGAACGTACTGCTCACCTGAGTTCCTCTCCTTCGAATATCTGGTTGATGTCTTGCCGGCAGCGCATGCTTATGCGCGCGTTTGTTCCAGCATGGCGAGCACTTCCTGCGTGGTACCGGTCTCGCCGAGCCGCGGGAAGATTCGCGTGAGGCTGTTCGTGTGAGCGTCCAGATGCAGGTCGGTCATTGCGTCGACAGCAAACGCGATGTTCAGGCCTAGCTCGTGTGCGAAACGCGCCGTTGATTCAATGCCGACGCTGGTCGACACACCCGCCAGCACGATTTGCGTCACACCTTGCTCGCGCAGATACGCTTCGAGATCGGTATTCGTGAACGCGCCCCACGTGTGTTTCGTCACCAGATGATCCGTCGCCTGCCGGTTCAGTTCGGGCACGAGCTCGGCAAATCCCGCGGGGAAGTTGCCGGTAGGACGCGCCTGCTCCGCGCGCCCCGGTGCGCCGCCCGCCACGTTGACGAGTACGACGGGCAGACCGTGGCGGCGAAACGCGTCGGCTAATTGGGCCGCGCGCGTGACGACTTCCGCAGTGGAATGAGCGGTGGGCATTGCAACGATGCCTTGCTGCAGGTCGATCACCACCAGTGCGGTCTTTGCGTCGAGCGTAGTCAGTGCCATGTGAGCTCCTGTTTTGGTTTGCGTGAGAATTACGACTCGGTCAGGCGTTTGAGCAATTCGACGCCCGCGGCAAGTTGCTGCTGCTCGGCTACCGAAAAGCGCGTCTGGATAGTTCGGAACAGCCAGTCTTCGCGTGCGGCGCGACTTGCCTTGATCTTCTTGCGGAAGGCGGGCGTGAGCGAAAGAACGGTTTGCCGGCCGTCGTTCGGATCAGGGGCGCCGCTCACGAGGCCAGCGGCTTTCAAAACAGAAAGCGTCTCGCCCATGGATTGCGGACGCATGCCCTGTGTGCGCGCGAGTTCGGTGACCGTTGCAGGCCCGTCGCGCTCGAGCAGGCCGAGAACCTGTATCTGCGAAGGAGTGAAATCGCCGAGATGGGCCTCTTCGCGCAGGCGGCGGCGCAGCTTGCCGGTCAGCACGCGCAGATCTTCGGCGAGTGCGTGGAGCGAATCGGAGTCGAGCGGAGGATCGTTCTTGCCCATGTGTGCCGGAAAGTGCCAGACAAATATATGAAGGTAACCTGTGTAGGCTACCTTCATATATGGCACAGGTCAAGCAGGCTCTTGGACTTTCAGGCTGTTGGCGCGCGGTGCGGCCGCGGCGCGACCGGCGTTCTGCCGCGCGTGTCTTTTTGTTCTTCTTCTGCGCGAATGATCGCGAGCAGTTGGTCGAGGCGCATCGGACGGCCGGTCAGGAAGCCTTGAACCACATCGCAGCGCGCGTCGCACAGCCATTCGAGTTGCGCCGGATACTCGACGCCTTCCGCGACGACCAGCAGGCCGAAGCTATGCGCCATCGAAATGATCGCAGTGACGATGGGTTGACCGCCATTGGGCAATGGACAGATGAAACTGCGGTCGATCTTGATGCTGTGCACCGGAAAAGATTGCAGGTACGACAGCGACGAGTAGCCGGTGCCGAAGTCGTCGAGCGACAGGCGCACGCCGGCGGCGCGCAATTCCTGCATTGCCTGAATGCCCACCGACATATTGGACATTAACTGGCTCTCGGTCAGTTCGAGTTCGAGCAGCGAAGCCGGCAGGCCGCTTTTTTTCAGCGCCGTGCAGACTTCGTCCGTGAAGCCGTCGGCTCGCAATTGGCGCGCGGAAATGTTCACAGCCACATGCACGCTTGCATTCGTGCCGGCATTCCAACTCGCCGCGTCGCGGCACGCGCGCCACAAGACCCAGCGGCCGAGCGCGACGATCAGATCGCTGTTCTCGGCAATTGGAACGAATTCAGCCGGCAAAATAGGGCCTTCCGACGGATGCGTCCAACGAACCAGCGCCTCCGCGCCGAGCAAGCGGCCGGACAGGCAGTCGAATTGCGGCTGATATACGATCTCGAGCCCGTCCTGATCGAGCGCCTTGCGCAGTTCGGCTTCGATGCGCGCGCGCCGTTGCGCCTCGGCGGTCATCTCGCTCTGAAACTCGACGGCAATGCTCTTGCCCCTGCTTTTCGCCGAATACAGCGCGATGTCCGCATTGCTGACCAGTTCCGCCATTTCGGCGGTGTCCTCGGGATAAACGCTGAACCCCACGCTTGCCGTTACTGCCGAATCAATGCCGTGCAGAATGAATGGGCGTGACAGGTTGCGCGCGACGCGGCCCGCGGTCGCGCGTGCACGAACGCGGCTTGCATCGGGGCCGAGCACCACAGCGAATTCGTCGCCGCCGATCCGGCTCACGAGGTCTTGAGGCCGGACCACGTTGCGCAACGCCTCGGCGACCTGCTTGAGCAGTTCGTCGCCCGCGCCGTGGCCGAGCGTATCGTTGACGGTCTTGAAGTTGTCGAGGTCCACCATCATCAGCGCGACGCGTTTATTCGCGGCGCTTGCCTTGTGCAGGCGCACCTTCAGTTCATCGTAGAACGCGCGGCGGTTCGGCAGGTCCGTCAGCGGATCAGTCGAGGCAAGATATTCGAGGTCTTTCTCCACGCGCGACACACGTTCGCGCATGCGCTTCATGACGAGCGATGCGATCCACACCGAACACAGCGACGCGCCGACGAGAAAGCAGCCGTACTGGGCGAGCTGCATTTTTATCGCGTCCGTTGTCGCCACGACCACGATGCTGCCGAGCAACCGGTCGTTATGAACGATGGGTGCCGCGACGAAGATGTCTTCGAGCGAAAGACGGCGCGAGCCGCCCACGTTCGCGAGCGTGCCTTCTTCGTATTCGACGCGGCTGAGCCCGGGTCGCGCATAGCGCACGAACAGTTCGCCATCTGGCGTATACACGGTTGCGCTTGCGACATGCGGGACCTTGCGCAGCGAGCCGAGTACTTCGGCAGTCGAGTCACGGTCGCGGAACATGGCCGAGGCGGTGAGATTTTCCGCGAGCACCGATGCCTGCATGCTGACGTCGTCGGTTAGCGACGCGCGTAGCGAAAGCGCCTGATAGATCAGCAGCACGACACTCGAAATCAGCAGCGCGATCGCCACGCCGACCAGATTCACATGCTCGCGTGGCCATGCAAGCCGTGACCATGCGGAGAAACTTTTCATAGAACCTTCCTCGCGAGGCGCATGAGTTTCGAACTGAGCGTGATGCGCCGGCGCGAAGCCTCGCTAACGTTGATATCGAACTTCAGATGATCGCCGTCGCGCACGAGGCGAATCACCCAGCCCTGCTCGGCGGTGTCGGCCTCGCTCACGATCACGACGGGCGCGTCGGAAGCCAGCAGCGCCTTGACCGCCGCGCTCAATGCAGTGCTCGCGGTCAACACGGCGAGGTGGCAATCGGCGGCTTTTTCCGTGCGCGGCAACGGACGAACGCGCCATCCCTGCTTGCCCACATGCTTGCCGTCGAGCTTGGCGAGCGCCTGGCCGAGCGTGCTGTCCTGATCCACACACACCGAGAGAGTGCTCTCCGACGGGCCTCCCGGCGGCCAGTCGGTGAACTGTGCGAAGTTGAAGATGTAGGCCGCCTCTAGCGCGGACAGGTCCACCTGCGCGTCGACGGATGTCTGCACGATCAGTGGCGAGGCGAACACGAAACACGCCGCGATGGTCCTGATGCGATCGCGATTCATGTCAGAACCCGTAGACGGCCTTGAACAGGAAGGTCCGGCTTTGCTGCGCAACAGTCTCCTGGGTGAAGCCTGGACCCACTGGGTCGGCGTACCGTTTATCGGTGAGGTTATAAATTGAAAACGACAGGTCGGCACCGCGAACCAGTCGGCGCGAACTCAGCGTGAGGTTCGCGAGACAGAAGCCGCCGGTTTCGCCGACCGCGGCCAGTCGCGTGGACGTGCATTGCACTTCGATCCCCGATATCAACGCATTCGCGAAGAAGGGCACCGCCACATTGGCTTTCGCGAGATGCCTCGGCGAATTTTGCAGCGCGGCCCCGGTGGTGGAGTCGTGAGCTATCTGGTACGAATAGCTCGCCCGCACGCGCGTGCCTGCCATTTGCTGCTCATACGCCAGTTCTGCGCCTCGCGCGGTGGCGCGATTGACATTGCGGAAGATAAAAAGGCCGGAAGGGTCCTGTGTCGTTGCGATCAGCTCGCGCGCGGTGTACTGGAACAGCGAGAGTGTCGCGCGGGCCATGGCGGACACGGCTCGTTCATATACAAGCTCAGTGGTCGCGATGTGCTCCGCCTTGAGCGATGGATTACCCAACTGGCCGTCGACGCCGCCTACCGCGTAGTACATCTCGTAAGCGTTCGGCGCGCGATAGGCCTGGCCGTACAACAGCTTGAACGTATCGCGCGGGGTCAGCTTGTAGACGAGCCCGATACGCGGACTCCAGTTGCCGCCCGAGGCCGTCTGCTGGTCGTAACGCAAGCCCGCATTCAGCGTGAAATTGGCGGGCAACGTGATTTCATCCTCGATATAGACACCGGCGCGGTTGCCGCTGTGATGGTCGTCGAGCATTTGCGAGTACGGGTCGACGTTGTAGTTGTACTGGTTCAGGCGCGCGTCTCTCGCGAAGTCCGTACCGATCACGATGCGATGTTTGTCGATCGACGTCAGGGTCGCGTGCACATCGGCGCCGTACCAGAGCGCGTGGCTGCCGTCGACGTTGACCACATAGGGTTGCGGACCGTAGACCGACGGCATCCGATAGTCGTAGCGGCCCCAGTACACCTGCGATGCCAGCGTGACGCCCTCGGAAAGCAAATGCTGGTACGAGAGATCCAGATAGCTTCGCGTGTCCGTCACGCTGAACGGCGCATTGAAAACCGCGCCGTACGGCGCATCGGGTACACCCTTGGTGCGGTTCCCGTAAATGAACGTCAGCCGGAAATCGCCATACGCGGCCTTGCCGAGGAAGTCCTGCGCGCGGTCGTAGTCGAGCCGGTTCGCGACGCCGTTGTTCTGCTCGGGCGTGTCGAACGCCGGGTAGTAAAGATCCTGACCGCTGCGACCATACGACGTCGCGGAAACAAGAATGTCGGCGCCGTGCGCGCCATGCCAGCCGTATGACGCACGAGCCTTTTTCTCGCCGAAACTTCCCACCGCGACGGCGGCTTCCGCGCCCGCCAGATCGCTGCCGGTTTTGGTGATCACGTTGATTACGCCGAACAGCGCGTTCGCGCCGTACATCGACGAACCGGGGCCCGGCACATACTCGATGCGCTTGACCAGATCCATGTCGAGCGGGAAGTCCGTGCCTATCGGCGCCTGACCGAACACGCCGTCGTTCGTAGGCATGCCGTCGATCAGCAGCAGGAACCGGCTGTTGTAGTCGCCGGGACGCTGAAAGCCGCGCGAGCCGAGGTATTCGTATGAGCGATCGTTCGTCACGTAGAGGCCCGGCAGCGACGCGAGCGCATCGGCAAGTGTCCGCCAGCCGAACTGACTGATGTCTTCGGCGGTAAGAACGACTACTGCGGCTGGTGCGTCGGTAACCGACTGATCGAAACGCGACGCGGTACTGACGGTGACCTGCATCAGCGCCTCCAATGGCATCGCGGCCAACTTGGTTGGGTCCGGGGCCGAAGCGGCGCTCGCACGAGGCTCGTTATCGGCGAAAGCTGCCGGCGAACAGAGCGTTGCCAGCCCTGCCACCGAACAAACGACCAGGCGTTGAGAGAGGAAAGACGAAGCGCGCGTAGTGGGAACCATGACAGCCGGTTAATCGGAAACGCTCCTTCAAAGTGGATCGTCACCTGTTTGTTATCGGCGCGAGGCGGGGAAGCTTGAATCGACGCGAGCCGCGGCGTTGTGCGGCGGCTGATTTCACAGCGGCATTCGTTAGGCCCCAGTTGTAAAAAGGGGTACGGGTATCCACCGTTTTGTGCCACACATGGCACGAAAAACCGAAGGGGGATGCTGCATGCATAGCATTTTGCGAATCGTCGAATAGCGCGTCGCGCATGGATTTCGTCGGTATCGAGCGAAGTCGCTGGCGAGTCGCGGCACGGGGCTTGCTGTAAAAGCCGTTTTTACCGCTGCCTCCACCGTCATGCAACAAACTTTCAATTCCAGAACTTTCGGCTCCATGCGACAGGCGATGATCGAACGCGATCTTGCCCATATCGAACAGGTCCTGGTGCGCTCCCATGCAAGTGCCCGCGACCATTCGGCTTTTCCACCCAGCTACTGGCACGAGCGCCTGCGTCGTATCAAGGACGACGGGCAACTGTGGGGCGTGCATCTTCGTAAGATCGACACACTGCAGCGCCTGCTCAACGGCGCATTGCCGCAGGGTTAGTCCACTCGTCTGACAGTGAAGCGCGCGCCTTCGAAGCGAGGCGCGCGTCATGACTTGCCCTGGTTGCGCGAATGCGCGCATCCATGTAGCGGCACAGTGTTGACGTTCGGCGTGTGCTCGACACGCTCGATGCGCAAGTCGTGCTTCGCTTGCATCCGCCGTTTCTCTCTCCCGATCCGCCGTCCTCTCCTCTATCCGTCTCTCGCTCGCGCTGGCTCCGCTCGGCGCGCTCCCGTCTATTGCCGATGCGTTTTCTCAGGGCGCTCATGCGGCGCGCTTCTTGCGGCGTCACGACAACGCATGCCGGGGCTCCGGCTGCGCGGCCAGTGCAGTGCACCCTCGTGCGCGCAAACCACGGAGAGCAAACATGGAAACAGGAAAAGTGGAAGGGGCAGTGAAGGAAATAGGCGGCAAGGTGCAGGAAGCGGCGGGCGAGATGCTCGGCGACACCGGGACCCAGATGGCCGGCACCGCCCGTGAATTGAGCGGCAAGGCTCAACAGGTGTGGGCGGATCTCACGGACGTCGTGCGCGAGACGACCACCGAGCGGCCGTTCACCGCGCTCGCGATTGCGGCGGCTGCGGGCTTCATTCTCGGCGCGCTGCGCTCGACAACCGCACGCGATGTTCGTGGCGACAGGGATTACCGGTAGATACGGTTGACACAGAGTCGATTGCATCGTTCGGGTGAAGCGCTCGTCGCCGGTTGACGCATCCGGTGGCGAGCGCCCGTGACGGCAATTGCTGGCGGGAGATACAGGATGTCGATACATACCAAAGTGAGCCAGTGGCGCAACGTGGCGCGTTTCTGTTCCAGTCGAGCGGTGGACTACGCCGAACTTCTGGCGCTTGAACTGGAGGAGGCGAAAGGGCGATTGGTGCGCGAAGTCATCGCGATGGTCGTGCTGGCGGTCGCTGCCATGTTCACCCTCTCTTTTCTGTGCGTGGCCATCATCGTGACGGCATGGAATACGCCGTACGTCATTGCAGTGGCGTGGGGCGTCGCTGCCGCGTGGCTCGTCATATCGATCGCCACCTTCGCGATGATGAAGACCCAGAAGCCCGTCGAGCCGTTGCATGTGCTGCGCGACGAAGTGTCCCACGACCTGGAAGCCCTGAAGGATGCCCTGAAATGAAACACGATCGAGCCTGGCATCAGGAACGCCGCGCGGCGATTCTTCAGCGCATGGCCGCCTCGCGTGCGCGCTTGCTGTCTGCAAACCTGGCGCTGCATACGCCTCGGCGCACCACGATAGCGGGTGTGCCTGCCGTCAACGCAATGAGTTCTCTCGCCGACACGCCTTACCTCGCACTCGTGCTGGCGGCCGGTCTTGCGGCTGTGCTTCTCGGGCCGCGCAAGGCGATTGGAACGCTGGCACGCACAAGCGTGATGGCGTGGCTCACGAGGACCGCGCGAAGTGTGTTTCAGCGCTAGCGCGATTTGACGCTTCCATGCCGGCGCCATGAATCCACACATGCAATGAGCGACTAATCGCGCGATGCGACACCGCGCGGCACGCCGGATGCACAGGTGTTCGCGTTACATCCGCGAGTAGTCGAACCGTTCAGTGTGGAGGTTATATGAAGGCGCTTAGATGGCATGGCAAGAAAGACATCCGCTGCGACACCGTGCCGGATCCGAAGATCGAACATCCGCGCGACGCGATCATCAAGGTGTCGAGTTGCGCGATATGCGGTTCCGATCTGCATCTCTACGATGGCTTCATGCCCGGCATGGAGTCCGGCGACATCATGGGCCACGAGTTTATGGGCGAGGTGGTGGAAGTCGGCAAGGAGAACAGTGCGCTGAAGGTCGGTGACCGCGTCGTCGTGCCGTTCACCATAATCTGCGGCGAATGCGATCAATGCAAGCGCGGCAACTTCTCTGTGTGCGAACGGAGTAACCGCAACAAGGACATCGCCGACAAGATGTTCGGCCACACCACGGCGGGCCTGTTCGGCTACACGCATCTGACGGGCGGTTATCCGGGCGGGCAGGCCGAGTTCGTACGCGTGCCGTTCGCGGATAAAACGCATGTGAAGATACCGGACGGTCTGAGCGACGAGCAGGTGCTTTTCCTCGGCGACATTTTTCCGACCGGCTGGCAGGCCGCGGTGCAATGCGATATCGAGTCCACCGATACGGTCGCGATCTGGGGCGCGGGCCCGGTCGGGCAAATGGCGATTCGCAGCGCCGTGCTGCTCGGCGCAAAGCAGGTGATTGCGATCGACTGCGTACCCGAGCGTCTTTCGATGGCGCGCGCGGGCGGCGCCGTCACGATCGACTTCAAGGAAGAGAGCGTCCTCGAACGATTGAAGGAACTGACGGGCGGCAAGGGCCCGGAGAAATGCATCGACGCTGTCGGCATGGAATCGCACGCAACGCGTTCGGTTGACTCAATGTACGACCGCGCAAAGCAGGCCGTGATGCTCGAAACCGACCGGCCGCATGTGCTGCGCGAAATGATCTACGTTTGCCGACCCGCCGGAACGTTGTCGGTGCCGGGCGTGTACGGCGGTCTGGTAGACAAGATCCCGTTCGGTGCGTCGATGAACAAGGGCCTGACATGGCGCATGGGACAAACGCACGTCAACCGCTGGACCGACGATCTGCTGCGGCGAATCCAGGAAGGGCAGATCGACCCGTCGTTCGTTATCACGCACACGGTTTCGCTCAATGAAGGCCCGCGCATGTACAAGACGTTCCGCGACAAGGAAGACGGCTGCATCAAGGTCGTGCTCAAGCCTTAAAGCGTTGAGCAGTTGCGATCGCGGCACAGGCGCTGTCTGTTATTTCACGCGAGCTGCGTTGACGTGGCTCCCCAGAATGAAGGTGATGTAAATGGATTCTCGTACTGAACCGAAGCAGGAGGGCGCTCGCGCTCTGAAGGAACGACTGCCGCAGCCGGATTCGATTGCGCGCGGCCTTGGCTGGTACAGCATTGCGCTCGGCCTTGCGGAACTGGTCGCGCCGCGCATGATGGCCCGCGCAGCCGGTGTCGAGACAGGTGCCGGCGCCATGCGTTTCTATGGATTGCGCGAACTTGCGTGCGGCGTCGGGATACTGGTGTCGCGCGATCCGCGGCCATTCTTATGGGCGCGCGTAGGCGGCGATGCGCTCGACCTTGGCACACTCGCGCTGTCGTCGAACAAGTTGAGCGCACGCGACCGGCAACGGGCGACGGTTGCGGCCATGAACGTTGTCTGCGTCACAGCGCTCGACATGTATGCCGCAAATTGCGCGGAGAATGCGCCGCGTTTGCCGTCGGCGGACTATAGCGACCGCACCGGCTTTTCCAGTTCGCCGGAGCAGATGCGTGGCGCCGCGCTCGCGGACTTCGAAACGCCACGCGACATGCGCACGCCGGATGCGCTTGCGCCGTACACGCGCAACAAACAGTCGGCGGCGACGGGTGAGCGCATGCGTGCGGGGAGCGCGACGAGCGCCGCATAGGCGGTGCATAAGCGAAAAAGCGTACCTTCCAGATGGCGGGTACGCTTCAATTTAGCCTTCAATTTGCGCGCTATTTCAGGTTGTCTTGCTCGCTGTCTTTGCGGAACGTCTGGTCAAGGCGAACTGCGTCGCCTTGAACCACGCGTACCGCGTCACGCTGACAGATCGCCTTTACTGGTTGGATGGCCTTCGGCGCCACCCGGTTCGAGATCGGGATCCACGTGATCATGCTCCGGGGTGTACGGCCCTTCAGACGGATGGTCTTTTCCCTTCGGAACTAGCGTCGGGTCGACGCTTCCATGTTCCCGCTCTTCCACTGTGCCGTCGGACTTGATCTTGACGTCTCCATCACCCAACTTTTCGCGCCGCTGGTCCGCGCGTTCGACGGGATCGGACGGTTCCTGGTTCATGCTTTTCTCCTCTCAGGTTGATTGACGCTTCGTGCACGCACATCGAGATTCGAGCAAACGCGATACCCGCCTCGCCGACGGTGGTTCGGGTGAAGCGTTGCACGCGAATTGCTATGCGGTGACAAGGCCCGCGAATTCAACGCAGGCTCGACCTGCCGACGCGCTGGTGCGTCTCACGTCCAGCGCGATTTGCGGCACCGATCTGCGCATGCAGCCGTGAGTGGCGGGTCACGGTATTGCGCGCGGGAATTCGTCTTCACGCTCATCTCAATCCAACCGCGGGCGGGAACGCCCGCAAGGACGCTTGTTTTCAACTATGACAGTCGACCAACGGCTTCGCAGCATGCGCAAGACCATGCGTGACATGTTCGGTATCGTGCGTTTGCGCGCCGGTCAGGAGGACATTATCCGCAGCGTATTGCAACACCAGGACACGCTTGCCACGATGCCGACCGGCGCGGGCAAGTCGCTTTGCTATCAGTTGCCGGCGCTGCATCTTGAGGGCACCACGCTCGTCGTGTCGCCGCTGATCGCGCTAATGAAAGACCAGGCCGACAAGCTGCTTGCCGCCGGAATCGACTGCACACTCGTGAACAGCACGCTGCGCAGTCGCGCCGAGCGCGAAGCGCTGCAGCGGATCGCGGCGGGCGAGAGCGGCATTGTGTTCGTGACGCCGGAGCGCCTTGCGCAACCGGCCTTCATCGAGACGTTGCGCGCGCGCCCGGAAAACCGTGTCGGACTAGTGGTTGTCGACGAGGCGCACTGCGTATCGCAATGGGGACACGACTTTCGTCCCGCGTTTCTGCAGATCGCGGCTGCGGTGAAGTCGCTGGGACAACCGCCAGTGCTCGCGTTGACTGCCACGGCGACGCCGCGCGTGATCGACGACATCGTGCACTCGCTTGCATTGCGCGAGCCGCGTGTGGTTCGCACGGGCACGTATCGCGAGAATCTGCGCTATCGCGTCGTGCAGGTCAGCACGGCGGGGGGCAAGGACGGCGCAGCGCGCGCCGAGACCGCCAAGCGCGAGCAATTGTCGAAGCTGATTGCATCGCTCAGCGGCACGGGCATCGTCTACGCGGCGACTGTGCGCGACGTCGATCGTATTTACGGCTGGCTCACGGAGGCAGGCGAGTCGGTGTCGCGCTATCACGGTCGGCTGGGGGCTGACGCTCGCGAAGAAGCGCAGGAGCAGTTCATGTCGGGCGCCACCCGCTTGATGATCGCGACCAACGCGTTCGGCATGGGCATCGACAAGGCGGACATACGCTTCGTGATCCATTACCAGATTCCCGGCAGTCTCGACGCTTACTATCAGGAAACGGGCCGCGCGGGCCGTGACGGCGAGCCTGCCGATTGTGTGCTGCTGTTCGATCTGAACGACCGGCGCATCCAGCAGTTCTTTCTCGCGGGACGCTATCCGAGTGTCGAACTCGCGCAGCGTGTTTACGACACGCTGGCCTCGCATATTGCCGACGAACCCAAGGGCGTCACGCTGGCCGCGCTCAAGGAAGCATTGCCGGATGTCGGTGCAGGCAAGCTGGAAGTCGCGTTGAACATGCTGGTCGACGCTCGCGTGGCCGGCCGCGACCGGCAGCGCCGCTATCGTCTGCGAAGCCGTGAGGGCGCTCAGGAGTCCGCGCGCGACGCGGTTGCAAATGCCGCGGCGCAATTCGAGCAGATGAGCGCGAACGACAGGGAAACGCTGCAGCAGATGATCGACTACGCGCAAACGGGTCAATGCCGCTGGCGCGCGATCCTCGACTATTACGGCGACTCGCCTGCCGCCGAGCGCTGCGGTGTCTGCGACAACTGCGTGAATCCGCCGCAAATCGACATGGCGCCCGACGCTATCGTTGCAGCAGAAACGCACGCGGATGCAGCCGCACAGCGCAAGCGCGAGCAGTCGCGAAAACCACGCGTCTGGGCTCCGGGCGATGCGGTGCGCGTGCCGCGTTACGGCGCGGGTGAAGTTGCGCTGGCGAGCGGCGAGCAGGTGGCCGTGCAGTTCCCCGACGGCAGCACCCGCACGTTTCTGGCGAGTTATGTGAGGGCGGGGCGATGATCCGCGTGCGCTCGAATGGAGGCAACGTCGGCAGTCGCTTCCGACGTTGCTTCGATCCGCGCGCGGAAGTAGCGCGCGGTCTCTTTAAGGCCATCGTCGAGCGATGTTTTCGGCTGCCAGCCGAGCAACTCGCGCGCGCGCGAAATGTCCGGCTGACGATGCCACGGGTCGTCGGTCGGCAGCGGATGCAGTTCGAGCGGCGAACTTGAGCCCGTGATCGCGACGATCCGTTGCGCGATCTCGCGCATGCTGACTTCGTGCGGATTGCCGAGATTGACCGGCCCGCCGGGATCTTCGGCGGTGTTCATTAAACGGATGAACGCGTCGATCATGTCGTCCACGTAGCAGAACGAACGCGTTTGGGAGCCGTCGCCATATAGCGTGATCGGCTCGCCGCGCAACGCCTGCATCATGAAATTCGACACCACGCGGCCATCGGCGGGATGCATGCGCGGCCCATACGTATTGAAGATCCGCGCAATGCGAATGGAAAGCCCATGTTGACGGCGGTAGTCCATGAAGAGCGTTTCCGCGCAGCGCTTGCCTTCGTCGTAGCACGAGCGCGGTCCGATCGGATTCACATGGCCCCAGTAGTCTTCTTTCTGCGGATGCACGAGCGCATCGCCGTACACTTCGCTCGTCGACGCCTGGAAGATTCTCGCCTTCACGCGCTTGGCGAGTCCGAGCATGTTGATCGCACCGTGCACGCTCGTCTTGGTGGTTTGTACCGGATCATGCTGATAGTGAATCGGCGACGCAGGGCAGGCGAGGTTGTAGATCTCGTCGACTTCCACGTACAGCGGAAATGTCACGTCGTGACGCATCAGCTCGAAGTTCGCGCAATCGAGAAGATGCGCGATGTTGTCTTTCGTGCCCGTATAGAAGTTGTCGACGCACAGCACGTCGTGGCCTTGCGTCACGAGCCGCTCGCACAGGTGTGAGCCGAGAAAGCCGGCACCGCCTGTGACCAGAATCCGCTTGCGGGTAAGTTCTTTCATGTTGCGTGGTCCTAGTCGTCTTACGTTTGTTCGGCGCAAGCCGCGCCGATCTGTGGCCTACGCGGTCACTTGCAGCAGTGCGTCGTGCCAGTCCTGCGCAAAACGGTCGATGTGAAACCGCTCCAGCGCCGTGCGTCGCGCGCCTTCACCGAGGCGCCGCGCTTCTGCAGGATCGCGAAGCAGTTCGTGCATTGCGTCGACAAGCGCATTCATGTCTGTATGCACGAAGCCGTTTTCGCCGTTGCGGATCACCGTCGCGAGTTCGGTAGTAGCAAGGCCCACGATCGGCATGCCGATCGTCATCGCCTCTACGATGGCAAGGCCGAGACTGGTCCAGCGAATCGGATTGAAGAAGAAGCGATAGCGCGCGGTGAACGCGGCCAGATCCAGATTGCCGACTTCGCCGATGCCGTCTAACCGCTCCGCGTCCATGCCAACCAGATCGAGCGGCACGCGCGTGCGCACATCGGCGAATACGTCGGCGCCGAGGCGCCGGCCGCGCTGAGCGAGATGATTCACGACTACAATGCCGCGTTCGAGTTCGCCGCTATAGCGCACGCCTTCGGGCACCACCACCCCATGTTCGATTACTCGCGTCGGCGTGACGCCGCAATCCCACATCAACTGGTTAAAGTGCGTGACGTGAACCAGCAGCGTGTTCGGGTCGTCGACCCAATGCCATTGCTGGAACGGGTTCTCCTGGGGCGGATCGTGTTCGATATACACGCGCGGCAAGCGGCGCTGCGCGTCGCTCAACACATGCTCGCGGTCATATTCCCAATGCGTCTTGTGCTGATACAGGATCACGTCGAATTCCTGATCCGGCACGTCGTCCGCATTGATTTCGTGGACGTTGTCGCCCCACGGCAGCACGCCCACTTTGCCCGCATAGCCGGGCGGATGACCGGGCTTCGTCACCAGATAGAAATCGTGCGGCGCCTGTGTCAGGTAGTACAGGTAGTTGCCGTGCACGTGCCATGTCAGCACACGGAGACGGCGGCAGTTACGCAGCATGGTGCAACTCCTCGAAGGGTCCGGTTTCAGCAGGGGTATGCAATGCGCAGGGACCGGCCGGATGCGCGCCGCGAAGTTCGGCCAGTTGCGCGCACGCCGTCTCGACTACGCGATCCACGCCGATGTTGAGCGCGCAAGGGTGCCCGTAAGGACACTCGCGGAACATGCACGGCCGGCACGGCGGATAGTCGGCAAGCACGCGGTGCCGCACGTGATCGAGCGGCGCCCAACGTTGCGTGTCGCTGCCCGACGCGACCACGACGGACGCGGTCGCCATGGCCGCGGCGATATGCGAAATACCCGTGTCGTTGCAGACGACGAGCTGCGCGTGCGCAACCAGCGCGGCCAGTCCGCCGAGCGATGTCGAACCGGCGAGGTGCAACGCGGGCGCGGTCATCGCGCCGAGCACTGCGCCGGTCAGCGACGCTTCCGCCGCAGTGCCGGTGATGGCGATCTGCCACCCGTCGGCGGCCAGGCGGTCCGCGACTTCGGCGAAACGCTCGGCCGGCCAGCGGCGCGAGGGCAATTGCGCACCGGGATGCACCAGCACCAGACGCTGTGCTTCGATGCCATGCGCGGCCACGAGCGAAGCGTATTCGTCGCCATCCCGCTCGCAGAGAGGAAACGACAAACGCCGGTCGGTGGTTTCGGCGCCGAGCGCGCTCATCAATGCAAGGTAGCGCTCGGGTTCGGGCAGGTCATCGGGCCAGTCGATAAACACGCCGTCGCGCGGCCGCTCGTGAGGCTGCACGAAGCCTGCGTGAGCGCTTGCGCCGAACTGAAGCAGCAGATCGTTTGCGATGCCTCCGCTGCCATGCAACTGGATTGCGAGATCGAAGCGTTGAGCGCGCATCCACTCACGGAATGCGGGCAGCCCTTCGTCCGATTCGCGCTGCTCGGGAAAGCCTTCGGCTCCCGGAAACACGATCAGTTCGTCGACGAGATCGGCGTAACGCTCGACAAACGACTGCGCCCACGGCAAGCCGATCAGCGCGATATGCGCTTGCGGCGAGGCTGCGCGCAGCGCCCGCAGCGCGGGCACGGAACAGAGCATGTCGCCGAGTTGCAGTGCACGGAAGATCGCGATGCGGCGCGGTGCGGCTGAGGCGAGGAACGAGCCTGCATTCATAAGAAAAGCACCTTGTAGCGTATAGCGCCGTAGAGCCGCCAGTAGATCGAAAGGAACGGAATCGGAATGGACGTCCATGCCATTTCGGCAATGTGCCGCAAGCTGCGGTCCCGGCCACGCAAACGCATTGCGCAGAAATACGCCGTCAGTGCGAACCATGCGAACAATGCGAGCGTCACGGTGGTGGCATCGCCCACGAAAACGCCGATCAGCGCGGCCAATGCGGCGCAGAGAATGAAGTAGTACAGCAAGGGAGGCGACGAGCGAATCCGCGTTTTGAATAGTTCGGGGTGCTTCTTGTAGAGCAACGCGTCGAACTGGCTCTTCTTCTGCTGCGAGATGCTGACGCCCCAACGCGCGGGGCGCACCGGGTGCACGACCACCGCATCGCGCGCACGCACGATCTTGCCGCCCGCTTGCAGCAGCGTGAACTGCAAATCGGAGTCTTCGCGCCACGCCGAGGTGAAACGCTCGTCGAAGCCCCCGGTCATCGTCAGAAAGCTGCGCGCTACGAATACGTTCGCGGTCGCGAATTCGGCGCGCTCGAGGCCGCTCGCGTCCGCCTCGTAATCGGTCGGCGAAGCCGGTAGCGGCACGACGATTCGGCCCGCTGCGGCTGCCGCTCCCTGGCGAATCGCCGCAAGCCCTTCTTGCAGCCATTGCGGATCGGGCAGCGTGTCGTCGTCGGTAAAGGCGATTACCGGCGAGCGCGCCTGTTGCCAACCGGCATTGCGCGCGCCCGCCGGGCCTTGCGTGCGAGTCACCGGCACGTAGCGCACGGCGAGGCCGCGCTCCGCCTGCTCGCCGGCGATGCGCGCGACGCATGCGCGAGTCGCTTCGTCGGGACCGTCGTCGCAGACCACGATCTCGTAGCGGTCTGGGGGAAAGTCCTGTTCCGTCAACGCGCGAAGACATGACGCCAGCATGTCGGGCCGCCGAAAGGTCGGCACGACCACCGACACATCGAGGTGGGCTAGCAGCACGCCCGGATACCCGGCCGCAATCGGCTCGGCTTCGCTATGCGGATTGCCGAAGCTGCCTCGTACGTCGATCGGTCCCGTAGCGGATGGACTCATGCGCCGCTCCGCGATTTCTCGACGGCGAAGGGGCCGATCACGAGCGCGTCGAGCGGCGAAGTCCAGAACGACTCCACCGCATCGCGCGGCGAATTCACCATCGGCTCGCCGCGCGTATTGAACGATGTGTTTACGAGAATCGGCACGCCGGTGCGCTGGTTGAACGCGGACAGGAGATCGTAGTAAAGCGGGTGCTGCGAGCGGTTTACGGTCTGCACTCGCGCGGTGCCGTCCACGTGACGCACTGCCGGAATGCGCGCGGCCTTGTCGGCGCGCACGTCGAACACGAACAGCATGAACGGCGCTACGTGGCCGTTCACGAACCATTCGCTCGCATGTTCTTCCATGACGACTGGCGCGACCGGGCGGAAGTCCTCGCGATCCTTGATCTCGTTGAGCTTCGCCTGCATGTGCGGATCGACTGGCGACGCGAGGATCGAACGCGCCCCGAGTGCCCGCGGACCGAACTCGGTGCGGCCCTGATACCAGCCGATCACCTTGCCGCTCGCGAGCAGGTCGGCGGTCTCGCCGGCAATGTCGTTGAGCCGCCGGTACGGTACCTTCGACCATTGCAGGAACTGTTCGATTTCCTGTTCCGGATATTCGGGACCCAGGTACGCGTGATCCATCACCCAATGACGCTTGCGATCGCCGCGCTCACTGCGTTCGCGAGAGTCGATCCAAAGTGCTGCGCCAAGCGCGGTGCCCGCGTCGCCCGCGGCAGGCTGGACCCATACTTCGTCGAACGGACCGGCGTCGCGCAGCTTCGAATTCATCACGCAGTTCAATGCGACGCCGCCTGCCATGCTGAGCTTGCTCAAGCGGGTTTTCTCATGCAGCCAGCCCGCGAGTTGCAGCACGGTTTCCTCGAGTACGCGCTGCAACGAATGGGCGATATCGAAGTGGCGCTGTTCCAGCGGGCCGCCGCGTTCGCGCGCGGGGCCGAAGCGTTTGACGAGGCGCGGGGCGTCGACCGTATAGCTGCCGTCGCCGCGGTAACGCACGATATCGCGAAACACGTCGAGATACTCCGGCTTGCCGTACGACGCCAGCGCCATCACCTTGTACTCGTCGGATGAATGCAGGAAGCCGAGCCAGTCGGTTACCGCTTCATAAAGCAGGCCGAGCGAGTGCGGCAGTTCGACCTGCTTGAGCCGCGTGTATTTCCCGCCGACGAACTGGCCCATGCTGGTCGTCACGCCTTCGCCGCGGCCGTCCATGGTGAGCACGGCCGTATCTTCGTAAGGGGCGGCGAGAAATGCGCTGGCCTCGTGCGCGAGGTGATGTTCGACGAAATGCCACTTGAAGCCGTGGTCGCGGTCCACGCCCTGAAAGCGCTTGCGCAGATGATGCGGCGCGCCGTCCAGCAATTGGCCCTTGGCGTTCGAGATGTAGCTGAGAAAGAGCGGGTCCCACGGCGATGCGGACGGGTCGGACAGACGCGTGTTGGCCGGATCGAATGGCAACTCGATAGTCGCGCCGGGACGTTTCGGCATGCCGCTGAAGAGGCTCGGATCGTACGAATACGCCACATGATCGACGTCGGCAAGCGTGATGCCGGCGGCTTTCAGGCAGTAGTCGATCGCGTCGAACGGCAGTTGCCAGGTCGAGAAGGGCACGGGGCGCTTCGCATGTTTGACGTGCGTGAAGCGTTCGTCTTCGGCGGCGGCGAGCACCACACCGTCGCGCAGCAGGGCTGCGGCGCTGTCGTGATAGACGGCATTGATTCCGAGTGTGTACATGGGCGTTCGCAGTAGGAGTGGGTTTCAGGGAGCCACCGGTTCATCGGCGAGCGGCGGCGCCGCGTCGCTGTGGTGGGCGTTGGATTGGATAGCGATCGGGCGGCGCGCATCGGAGTCGACGGACGCTGCGCGCGCTTGTGCTTCGGCGAGTAACTTGAGCGCCGCTGTCACGACCTCGCCCGGCGTCACGCCAAGCAGGCACGCATGGTGATGCTGCGGACACACGCTGCGGTAGCACCAGCGGCATTCGACATCGCGAAACAGCACGCGATTCGGCGTTTGCCACGGCGTGTGCTGCGGATTGGTCAACGCATACAGGTCGACGACCGGCGTGCCGAGCGCCGACGCGAGATGCACCGGCCCGCTGTTGTTCGACACCAGCACGCTCGCTTGTTCGATCAGCGCGGCCAGTTCGCCGAGCGTGAGCGCGCCGCTCATATCGTGCAGTTGCGCGCGAACGCGAGGCGCGGCGGCGGCGATCACCGCATCGACGAGCGGGCGCTCGCTTGCACTGCCGGTGATCAGGAGCGGCGCTCCGGTCTCGGTTGCGAGGCGCGTCGCAACCTGGCCGAAGCGCTCGGGCGGATAGCGCCGCGAAGCGGCGGTTGCACCGGGGTGCAACACGATCCACGGCGTGTCGGCGTTTGCGCCGCTGTGCACGCCTCTCGCGGCTAACTGATCCGCAAGCGTTCGCCGGTCCGCGTCCTGCACCGTGAAGTGCATGCGCGTGTCGGGCGCTTCTGCGCCGACCTGGCGCACGAGGTCCAGTTGCCGTTCCACCTCATGACGGGTGCGCTGCTGCGGCTCTGGTTCGCGCAGCCAGTCCGTCAACAACGCATACGGGTTCTCGCGGCAATGCGCGAGCCGCCGCGGAATGCCCGCTAGATGGCACAGCATTGCCGCGGGCAACGGGCTCTGGCTATAGACCGTGAAAATCACGGCGGCATCGAAGCCGCCGCGCCGCAAACGTTCCTGCATGCGCTGGTCGTCGGCGAGCGAACGGGCGCTCGTCGGCGGATTCGCGACCCACGGCGCTTCGTATTCGATCACGTCGTCGACATCGTCGAGAAACGGCGCGAGTGCGACGCCGCTGCGCGATGCAAGCAGCGTGATGTGACGGCCCGGTGCGGACTGGCGCAGTGCGTGCAGCGCGGGCGTGGTCATCAGCACATCGCCGAGATTGTCGAGCCGCACGCACAGAATGCGCTTGATCTCATCGCCCCAAGGCGCAAGCTGCGGGCCGTCGGGCACGCGAGCGTGAGCGAGTGTCGGTTGAGTGATCGGCAGCGGCGCATTCATTGAGCGGTTTCCTCGCCGGCGGGCGCGGGCGGTGCCGCTGCTTCCACAGCGTTTGCGACGATCCGGGCAGCCTCGTGCAGGTCCGCGGCGCGCGCGGTGGGAACGCGCTGCGGTCCTTCGATCCACTCGGTCTCGTGGCCGTTGTCGAGCAGAATTGTGCGGCATCCGGCACGATTGCCCGCTTCGACATCGTCGAGAATGTCGCCGATGAACCAGCTGCGCGCGAGATCGAGCCGATGCTCACGGGCTGCGCGCAGCAACAGGCCTGGCGCCGGCTTGCGGCAATCGCAGGCGGTCGCATAAGGGGCTATGGTGCCGTCCGGATGATGCGGGCACCAGTACGCGCCAGAGAGCGTCGCGCCGGATTCGGTGAACATGCGCGTGAGTTCGGCTTCCACGTTCTTTAACGCCGCGCGCGTGAATTTGCCGAGTGCGACGCCAGACTGATTGCTGATCACGAACAGCGCGAACGGCTGGGCCGCGAGCAGCGTCAACGCTTCGCGCGCGCCCGGTGCGAGGCGCATCAGCGAAGGGTCGATGTTGTAGGGCACGTCCTCGAGCAACGTGCCGTCTTTGTCGAGAAATACAGCGGGTCGCAGCATGACAAAGGCGGTGCAGAGAAATGTGAGCGGAATCGCCACAAGCGGACCATGCGTCCGCTCCGGCTCGACACAACTGGCTGCGCTATCAGCGCTGCAATGCTGCGTGGCGCCTAACGGAACGATGCGCCGGCCGCTGCTCGCAGCGGAACTTCCACGCGATCTTCCGCGGCTTTGGCGGGCACGAGCCGCGCGGTGCGCATATAGATTTGCGCGAGCGATTCGCCCACGCCGCGCCATGTGAATTCCTTGCGCGCACGTTCGACGCCTGCTTCGCCCATCCTGCGTGCGAGCGCGGGATCGCGCCGCAACTGGTTCAGGCGCGCGGCGAGCGCGGCCGGATCGCGCGGCGGCACGAGAAAGCCGGTGATGCCGTCCGCCACCGAATAGCGGATACCGCCGACATCGGCGCCGATCACCGGCGTGCCGCATGCCATCGCCTCGACCGGTGTGATACCGAACGGCTCGTACCACGGCGTCGTCACGAACACGTCCGCGGCGCTGTAGTAGTAGCGCAATTGCGCGCGCCCGCGCCGTCCCACGAAATTCGTCTGTTCAACCACGCCGCATTCACGCGCAATGCCGCGAAGGCGCGCGATTTCCGGCGTGGCCTTTTCGTTCGGCGCGTCCGAGTTGCCGCCCACCACGTAGAGTTGGGCGGAGGTCCTGAAGGCTTTCTTCAGAACTCCGACGCCGCGAACCACGTTGTCGATGCCCTTGCGCTGCACGAGGCGTCCGAGTTGCAGCACGGTGAACTGGTTCTGCTGCCAGCCGAGTGCGTCACGGGCGGCGGCGCGGTCCATCGGATGAAACTCGTCGGCGTCGAAACCGCACGGCACGATCTCGATGCGGGCGGGGTCGGCCTGGTAATGCTCAATCAGGTCTGCTTCGTCCTGCGGGCATTCCGCGACCACGACGTCGGACTGCGCGACGAGATCGTCCTCGATTGCAAAGCGCTCGTCTGGAAAGCCGTCGCTCGCGCCTTGATGAATCCGCCGTACACGGCCGAGCGCATGAAACGTCGTGACGAGCGGCACGCCGAGCGCCGCTTTGACCTTCATTGCGGCTAGGCCCGACATGAAGAAGTTCGCGTGCATCACGTCGTACGGGGTTTTCTCGCGGCGGAAGAATTCGATCAGGAACGCGGCGAACTCATCCATGAAGGGCAGCAGCAGTTCCTTCGGCAACTGCATCGGCGGCCCTGCGGGAACGTGGATCACGCGGACGCCTTCCATGTCGGATATGAGCGGCAGCAACGCGCGGTCGCGCCGCGTGAACACGTCCACTTGATGGCCCATCTCGGTCAGTTCACGCGCGACATTCGCGACGTAGATGTTTTGTCCTCCGCTGTCGACGCCGCCGGCGATGGCGAGGGGCGAGGCGTGCTCACTGATGAGGGCGATCTTCATTGACATTCCTTCGCGAGATAGGCATTGGCAGGGAGTTCATGGCGCGTTTTGCTGAGCACTCTTATGCAATTTCACGCAATACCACGCTGTTACCCGGCATGAGCATGTGCTGTGCCCATGCGCCACAAGGGACGCAAGAAGCGCAATGCGGTGTTGGCTGCGGAGAAGCGCTATAGCGTTCCCTTTTATCGGGCTGGGAAACGGTGTGGCGTTCCCTTTTTCTACAAGCTGCCATGTAAGTTCGATCAGAATGCCCGACGAATGGCGAATTTTTTTCTTTGCGATGCTATTAGCAACGCGTGCCGCTGATGTGTCGTCTATGCTAAGTTTTGTCCGGCGGCGGGCGCGCGATTTGCTCGATCCCGGCCTTGGCGCATCTGCCCGCTATGCATGTTCTCGTCGCGCCGCTTTGCGAATCCGCTTTGTGGAATCTAATGCCGGCTTGCAGTTCACGCGCTGCAGCGGCCTTCTCAGGACACCATGCCGAACTCCGCAACGCTGCCCCGTTCCCAGTTGACCCGCCGCATTGCCGCCGACCTGATGCGAGCAGTCTGGCGTTATCGCAGCCAGACCGTCGTTGCCTTGCTGCTAATGGTGGCGGCGAAGATGTCCACCGTTCTGATCCCGCTCGTGCTCAAGCATGTGGTGGACGAACTGGGGCATCCGGTCGCGCAGGCGCTGTTCCCGGTGTTCCTCGTGTTGGCGTATGCATTACTGCGTTTTCTCGGCGATGCGCTGAACGAAGCGCGCGACGTGGTATTCAGCATCGTCACGCAGCGCACCGTTGCCGCATTTACCGAGCGGACTTTCGCGCATCTGCATCGCATGAGTGCGCGCTTTCACACGAAGCGCGAGACCGGCGCAATAGTGCGCGACGTGCAAAAGGGCGCCGACGGTATCGGCTTTCTGCTCGGCGTCGCGCTATTTACGATCGTGCCGACCGCGTTCGAGATCGCGACGATCGTGGCAATCATGGTTCACAATTACGCGCGCGAATTCATGATCGCGATTGCGGCAACCTTCTTTTGCTATGCGGCGTATACGTTTGTCTTCACGCGTCGGCGCGTTGCATTCCAGCGCGCGGTGAATGCTCTGGAGGCGCAATCGGATGGCCGGCTCGTCGACAGTCTTCTCAACTACGACACGGTCAAATACTTCGCCACCGAAGATACCGAAACGCGCCGGCTGTCGGTCGTGCTCGACAAGTGGGTGCACGCCAGAACCGCGAATCAGCGCGCGTTGACCGCGCTGCACGTGGGGCAGAGCGCGGTGATCGCGTTCGGCATTGGCGCGATCATGCTGCTCGCGGCGCAGCACGTCGTGGCCGGAAGCATGAGCGTCGGCGATCTGATTCTGGTGAATGCGTACATCATCCAGATTTGCATGCCGTTGAATACGCTCGGCTTCGTATTTCGTGAGACCAACGACGCGATGGTCAACGTCGAGCGCATGTTCGAAATACTCGCCGCGCGTGGGCGCGTTGGCGAAGATATCGACGAGCCGGCCGCGAAACCGTTGGTAGTCAGCGCAGGGCAGATCTCGTTCGAGCACGTGGACTTCGGCTACGACCCTGCCCGGCAGATTCTGCGCGACGTGGACTTTCATGCTTATCCGGGCAAGACGCTGGCGATTGTCGGCGGCAGCGGGTCGGGCAAGTCGACACTCGTGAAGCTGCTCTTTCGTCTTTATCAGCCAAACAGCGGCAAGATCCTCATAGACGGACAGGACATCGGTCAGGTCACGCAAAAGAGCCTGCGCGAAGCAATCGGCATCGTGCCGCAAGATACCGTGCTATTCAACGAGACCATTGCCTATAACATCGCGTATGGTAGGCCTTCGGCAACGCGCGCGGACGTGGTGCGGGCGGCGCGCGCGGCGCAACTCGATGAATTTATCGAACGTCTGCCCGATCATTACGACACACGCGTCGGCGAGCGCGGTGTGCGGCTCTCGGGCGGCGAGCGCCAACGCATTGCAATTGCGCGCGCCATTCTGAAGGACCCGCGCATCATCGTGTTCGACGAGGCAACGTCCGCGCTCGACACGCGTTCGGAGCGCGCAATCCAGACCGAGTTGACGCGGCTCGCGCAAGGCCGCACGTCGATCGTGATTGCGCACCGGCTATCGACCGTGGTCGACGCCGACTGGATTCTGGTGATGGAACATGGCCGCGTGGTCGAGCAGGGCACGCACCGCGAGTTGCTCACGCGTGACGGCGTGTACGCGAAGATGTGGTCCCTGCAATGGCAGCAGGGCGAACTCGAGCACGCGCAGCGCAAGCTCACCGCGCAGTCTGTCAGCCTCGCGGCGCTAATGGCCGGCGTAATCGACGCGTTGCACGACGAAATTGCCGCGCATCGGGTGACGCTGTACCCGCAGATCGGCGACAACGATCTGCGCGTGACCGGCGACCCGAGCGTGCTGCAACCGCTGATCGCCGAGCTGTGCCGCAACGAGATCGTGCACGCGAGGCCGGGGCAGCGCATCGAGCTTCGCGTCGAGCGGCATAACAATCAGGTGTGGGTCACGGTGCTCGGCATGGGCGAGAAGCCCGCTGAACTGTCGCAAGCGGCCGCGCGCTATATGGAGGAGGCGCTGGCTGCCGCGGGCGGCAACTTCACGCTGATGCCGCTCAACGGCCGGCTCGCGTATGTGGCCATGCTGCCGTTGCGTCCGGTGGCCGACGCGGATTCCGGATCGGGTTCGGCGGCGTTGCCGTTGACATCGGAGGTGGACGGCGCGGCGCCGCTAGAAGGTCTCTTTGTCATGGCCATCGACGACCAGGAAGATGCGCTCGACGCATTGGAAGCGGTGCTTACATCGAGCGGCGCGCGCGTGCGTACCGCGTCGTCGGGCAAGGAGGCCCTGGAGTGGTTCGCGGGGACACCGACCACGCAATGGCCACATGCGTTGCTATGCGACATCGTGCTCGCTGACGAAGACGGTTACGACGTGCTGCGCCGTTTGCGACGCCTCGAAGCCGATCGGCAACTGCCGCTGCAGGACCGCGTGCCGGCGATTGCAATAACTGGCTACGCTCAGGGCGAAGACCGTATGAGAGCGAAGATGGCCGGTTTCCAGGCGCATCTGACAAAGCCGGTTGCGCCGGAAAAACTGATAGGCGAAATTCGCAACCTCGCCATGGCTTCCGCACGTACGGGCGCATAGAAAAGGTAGAGGCAGTGCGCGTTCGCCGCGCGCGCGTGTGCCTCCCGACGCTCGACGCTCGACGGCTCAGGTGCGCGCGTCGACCTTGGTTACCGTTGGCTTCGCGCGGGCGGTGGCCGGCGCCGGGGCTGCCATTTGACGCTCGCCCGTGCGTACCCGTTCGCGCAGGCTCAGCACCTGAGACGGCACTAGCTTGCGGCGTCTCAATGCCCATGCGAGCCCGCGCACCAGCGGAACGCCGTCGCGCGCGAGCGTGCCTTCACGTGAGAACGTCGCGAGCGCATGCATGGTTGCGCGGCTCGCTTCGGACCAAGGCAGGCGCAGCCACGCGATCCACGCCGCGTTGCGCGCGAGCGTGCGGCGCCGCAAGCCGCTATCGCGTGACGGCGACGGATGATGATGTACGGTCAACTGATCGCAATAGACAATCGAGTGCCCGGTTGCGAGCACGTCCAGCGCGACCAGTTCTTCTTCTCCGCCGATGAAAAGGCGCGGCTCGTAGCCGCCCAGTTGACGAAACAGCGACGTGCGGAACACACATGCGCCTGCCATATAGCCGATCAACGCGGGGCCTGGCAGCCCGTCGCTGCCGAGCGGGCTTGCGCGCATCACCGTACAGGTCGGGTCTGTGACGTTATCTTCGCCCACCACCACGCGCGCGCTCAGTACGCCTGCGTTCGGCCACGCATCGAGCAGTTGCACTGCGCGATCGAGGGAGCCTGGCTCCCACCATGTGTCGTCGTCGCAGAAGGCCACGTAGTCGGTGCCCACATAGGAAGCGGCTCGATTACGCCCGGCCGCGCCGAGATTCGCCCCGCATTCGACGATGCATACAGTCGGAAACAGCGCCTTCACGAGCGAGACGGTGTTATCGCTTGAGCCGTTGTCCGCGACAAAAATGGGCGGGTTTTCCGGAAGGGCGAGTAGGCGCTCGAGGGTGGCCACAAGCTCATCGGCGCGGTTGTGTGTCAGAACGACGACCGAAATGCGCCGGGAAAGCGATTTTTTTTCCATGCGGTTCTTTATTCTTGACGAGGCGATGCCCCGGTCAAGCAAACCATGTGCCGTCCGCTTTCAACTAGCTTGAGGCGCTTTGCAGCCGCCAGTACTTTTCGGTCGAATAAAGCGTGCTTTGCCCCTGCGGGCCGAACGCGCGCAACTGGCTCACGTATGCGGCGATAGCTTCTCGCTTGGTTTGCTCATGCGCGTTGGATTCATTGACCGAGACTGCCGCGTCAGTGGCGTGGGTCAACGCGTAGCCGTGTTTTTTGGTCAGTTCTTCAATGCGGTTCGAAACGGCTTCTCGCATCTGTCTATATGGCACATCTTCATAAGCGTGAAATACCGTGGCGGGCATATCGGCGATGAGTGCGAGGCATGCGTTCGACACTAGAGTGTGGTCGGAATGGAAGAGGCCGAGTGGGAAGAGCACGTTGTCAGGACTGTGTTCGTTGAGCGTGCGGTGAAGCGCTTCTGTCAAATCGTCGGGACTCGGAGTCAGAAGATATTGCGCGTCGCAGAAGGGCAAGTGTATCGCCTGCGCGCCGAGCTTTTCCAGCGCCCGAATGTCCTCCTGCTTGCGGGCGTGCATTGCCTGGAACGCGTCCGTAAAACCGGATTGACGATCCCAATCAGTGGACATGTTCTCCGATGGTGGCGCGGTGAACACCGTGCAGACAGTGGCGGATGGGTTAGCTGCGAGCAACAGCCCGCAACTGAAAACGGCATCGTCGAGATGCGGAGAAACGACGAGCAGACGGGCGCGCGATTGCATCATTTTGTGATGGAGTTGTTTTTGAATGGCAACTGGAACACGCTGGCTTGCAAACAGCGGGCCTGGCGCGCGAACGCATGGCCGAGGGCTAAACAGAATGGGCTTTGTGAAGCCATAGCCGTATTGTTTTCGGATGAGCGTGATCAGCAGTTTCGTTCTGCAACCTCCTTTCGACAACCGGCCGCCCGTCAAGGTGAATACGCACATTGCGACCGCGAGGTAACGCGGATGCGGTCACCGCTGATTTTTCAACGAGCCTAGCACCGATGTTCGAATGCCGCGAAGCGCAGTGCGCTTCGCGGCATTTTTCTACTGACACGCAACTCCGGCGGCAGCAAACATGGTATCGAATGCCGCGCCGTTATCGACGGCGGGACAGCCCGCCGTGAATACACGCTTAGCCCGGCTGCTTACCCGATCCAAGATCGGCGCCCGTTACCGGATCCGTTGCCGTATCCGATGCGGTCCGCGCGGCCAGCGCGCCTAGCACTTCCACATCCGCTTGCGTCACGTTGACGGATGGCAGACCGTCACCGCCATCCACTGCCGGCTGCGGCGTTTCGACGAATTCCCATTCCGGGCCCTCGTTCCACGGACCGCGTGCGTCGCCTTCACCCGCCGACATGTTGTAGTACACGTTTGTAAATTCCGGAACGCCCGGCAGTTTGCCTTGCGGGAAGTTCGGCTGGATCGAGTGCAGCGCTTTCTCGAAAGACTTCTGGTGAGCGATCTCGCGCGTCATCAGAAAACCGAGTGCTTCCTTGATGCCTGGGTCGTCCGTGAGGTTCAGCAGTCGCTCATAGACGATCTTTGCGCGCGCTTCAGCAGCGATGTTCGAACGCAGGTCGGCGGTCGGTTCGCCAATCGTGTCGATATACGCAGCCGTCCACGGTACGCCCGCAGAGTTCGTGAGCGCAGGCCCGCCGCCATACAGCAGCGCCGTTGTGTGCGAGTCGTTGCCGCCGCCCGTCAATGAGCGATACAGCTCCGCCTCCTGCTCGACACCTTCGGCGAGCTGGCCCTTCGCACCCTTGTTCAACATAGCGACGATGGAGCCGATTACTTCAAGGTGACTCAGTTCTTCAGTAGCGATGTCGAACAGCAAATCCTTGCGACCCGGGTCGTCTTCTGCGACGGCCTGAGTGAAATACCGGCACGCGGCTGCCAGTTCGCCTTGAGGCCCGCCGAATTGCTCGAGCATCAGGTTGGCGAGCCCCGGATTAGGGGCGGCTACACGCACCGTATATTGAAGTCGCTTGTTGTGAACGAACATTGGCTTCTCCGTTGAGTATGGTTAGGAAACTATGGACTGCACGCTTGCCTGCGCATGCCGCATACCCGAGCCGGTTCAACGGGCGTGGTGCGCGTGTCGATGGCCTGGCACACCCGTTGCGGATCGCAGGGCTCCTAACCACTTATCTTGGGAGTTGCATATGACACAGCGGAAGACCATCGACGATCTGTTCGTTCACATGCTGTCGGATATCTACAGCGCCGAGAAGCAGTTGACCAAAGCATTGGCGAAACTCTCGCGTGCTGCGTCCGATCCGCAATTGAGCGAGGCGTTCAAGATGCATCTGGAGGAAACGCAAGGACAGGTGGAAAGAATCGATAAGGTTGTAGAAACGAGTGGCGTGAAGTTGAAAAGAATGAAGTGCGTCGCGATGGAAGGCTTGATCGAGGAAGGGCAGGAGCTGATCGACGAAATCGAAAAAGGCGCAGTGCTCGATGCAGGTCTGGTCGCCGCCGCGCAAAAGGTGGAGCACTACGAAATCGCCGCGTATGGCAGCCTCTGTGCGATCGGCAAGCAGTTGGGCTTCACTGAAGCCGTCAATCTGCTGAAGGAAACGCTGGAAGAAGAAAAGGCAACGGATTTGAAGCTGTCCGAATTCGCCGAGCGAGCCGGCAACGAAAAGGCGAAGCAGCAGAAGTAAGTGGGAAAGTCCCGCCGAGTGAACAACGAAGCGGGACTGATGCAGCGGTGTTGATGTCGTGATCCCGCCCGTTCAGGGCGGGATTTTTTTGCGGGCCACGCGCGCTGCATTAGCCCGCACCAACTTCACGCGTCAGGTTCTGTCGCCCACGGCACGGCTGCCGACTGCGTCGAGCTTGCCCTGCAGTTCCATCTTGCGCTGCGCGATCTTCTGACCGAGTCCCTTCACGTTGAGGTTGGCCTTTCGCAATTCCGGAAACAGCTCGTTCTCTTCTTCTTCCACGTGATGTTGAACCATTTCGCTCATCACCTTGAAAGTCGCGTCGAAGCCTTTATCCCCCGCCTTAAGCGTTTCGAATTTGCTGATTAGCGTCTTCACGAGAAAGTGTTCGACGTACGCTTCTTCCACGTCGACCACATCGCCTGACGGCAGTGCTTCAGCCGCAGCCGGGTAAAGAAGTTCTTCTTCGATGATGGTGTGAATGGTGAGCTCTTCGCACGCACGTTGTGCCAACGTGGCTTTGGCTTCCAGGTCGTCTTCTTTGGCTTCTTTGAACGCGGTGAATAGCCGTTCGACCGCGCGATGATCTGCGATCAGTAGTTCGAGTGCATCGTCTGTGTTGGGGTTCGGTTGTTTTTCTGGCATGTCGCTCTCCATGTTGAACGCCGCTTGGCGGCAGGTTTGGACGGAGTACCGCAAGCACTGTGCCTATCCGTTGCAGCCTAGCTTTTACTCTTGCGCGGTGCCGCAGCGTTCAGAAGCGGATTGAATGCTGCGGTCCCGGCCGGTTGCCGCGTGGGTGGTTCGGAGTCTTTGGTTTTCGCGGCACGGCCGCGCCGCGCAGGGCGAGCACTGCCGGACAATTGCTTTGCCAGCTCCTGGCTATCTTCATCTTCGGCTGCGGATTCTTCTTCCGCGGGTTCGTCTACATCTTCGGCTTCCTCGGCTTTGCTCGACCCGGGCGCTTTCTTTTTTGTTCGCGATGCGTTGGCAATGTGCTCGACTACTGACATGAATGATTTGCGCGCCGAGCGTAACGATTCGCCAGGCAGCATGGTGAGAACGACAACTTCGTGAAGTGAGCGTCCGTCGACGGTGCGTTGAGCCGGTTCCGTGTCCCAGTCGGCCTTCTCTTGCGCGAAAGCTGCCAGAAGCCGTTCGAGGACAGCGGGCGACAGCACGCCGCCGTCATACAGACTGATGATTACGCGCTCGGCGAGAGCGAACGGCGTTGCGGAAGTTTTGGGCATTGTTTTCACCTCCTCGCCGGGCGCGCTGGTTCGGCGAGTTTCCGTCGGTCAGACGTTTTGCCTCGCTTCGCTGCCCTTCAACTCGCCGTGCCGATGGGCATGCGTGGCCGCGTATTTGAGTTCAAAGTGCGCGCCTTTACCGCTGCGCGTCGGTGGGAAATGCTCTCCCTCCACGCACGTTACTTCGAAAGTGTTTTTGCCGTCCTCGTGAACGACTGAATAGATGCCGGACGTCTTGACGATTTCGCCGGGCTTGAACGAGTTATCTCCTGCCATAGTGAAACTCCATAGGGTGAGTCAGCGACAAGCGTCGTCATGCAACGCTCGTGCCACGCGTTCCGGTGCGCTCAAAACACCCGCAATGGACTTGACCTGCGCGCGGGCCCGACCGGACTGCTTTCTTCGAGCAATATCTGAACGATGCCGCGAGTCGACACGCTGACCCATGCCGAATGGATGTCTGTCACGCTGACCCATCGGCATCGGCTGATCTCATTGTCCGGGATCGGCTCGACATCGTCGGGAATATGCGCGGCAAATACATAGTGGCGGGTGCGAATGCCCCAGAACTCGAAAATGTACCGAAGCGCGATGTCGGTCATTCGAGTTTCTTCAAGAAGCTCACGAGCGGCCGCGGCGGACACGGGCTCGCCGGCCTTGCATCGACCGCCGGGCAGCGCCCATCGACCGTTGGATCGAGCGACGAGCAGGATGCGATTAGCGCGCAGGCAAAGGACGGTGGCTCGATGCTTCATGGCGTGTCAGGAAAATTCAGGGCGACGTCTCGCGCACGTCGCATGTTGCATGCCTTGCCGATGAGTCGACCGGGAACCGTAAATGCTACTTGCACAACGGCGCCTTTGGCTTAGCTGCTGGCTTTCCGTATGTAATCCAGTCCGAATCTTTGTCTGTAGAGGTGGTGAATATGTCGAAGCCGCATCGGTTTCCTCCCGCACTTGCGGTTCCCGCTGTCGTCTTCATCGTTATCGGCTTGGCGCTAGCCGCGGGTGGAGCCCGGCTCGTTTCGCTGGGTGGTTCGTGGTATTACGTGGTGACGGGGATCGCAATTGCGCTGACCGGTGTGCTGCTCAGCATTCGCCGACGTTCGGCTCTATGGTTGTTCGCGCTGATCCTGTTCGGTTCGACGATCTGGGCCGTGGTGGAAGCGCGCTTCGACTTCTGGCAATTGCTACCGCGCCTCTGGGTGTGGCTTGTGCTTGCTTTGTGGCTATTGCTGCCGCCCGTCACGCGCAAACTGGTGTTCGGGCCACCGGCCGCGCATCGCGAGGGCGTGGTGCCGTTGACTGCCGCCGTGGTGTTGACCGTACTACTGGGCCTCGTCACAGCGTTCAATCATCCATATGATCGCGCGGGCACGCTGGCCTCGACTGCGGCTACGCCTTCTACACCGATTGCCGGCGACGCGAACCGGCAGGCGGGCGACTGGACCGACTACGGCGGCTCACCGTTCGGTCAGCGCTATTCGCCGCTCACACAGATCACGCCGGACAATGCGGGGCAATTGAAAGTGGCCTGGCAATTTGAAACAGGCGACAAGCCGGGCCCCGGCGACCCCACTGAAACCACCGATGAGAACACGCCGATCAAGGTCGGCAACAAGCTTTTCCTTTGCACGCCGCACAGCATCGTGATCGCACTCGATCCGGCGTCGGGCAAGGAGCTCTGGAGATACGATCCGCATATTCAGAGCCCCGTTGGCTTCAAGCACTGGGAGCATATGACTTGCCGCGGCGTGTCCTATCACGACGACGCCCTGTATCCGGCAAATGCCGCGGTAGCGGCGACGGATAACGCGACGGCGGCCTCGGCTCCGACTGCAAGCGCGGCTGCAAGCACGGATGCGAGTGCGAGCGCAGGGTCCGGCGCTGCCGCTTCGAATACCCAGGCATCGGCTTCGGCGCCTGCGGCGGATGCCGCATCGGCAAGTACCGACGTGGCCAACGGCGCTTCCGCAGCGCCCGG
This sequence comes from Paraburkholderia kirstenboschensis, assembly GCF_904848585.1. Taxonomy (GTDB): domain Bacteria; phylum Pseudomonadota; class Gammaproteobacteria; order Burkholderiales; family Burkholderiaceae; genus Paraburkholderia; species Paraburkholderia kirstenboschensis. The sequence goes on along the minus strand of NZ_CAJHCR010000003.1, from coordinate 235,540 downwards.
CGCGGCGCAATCGGCATCCGCGGTCACGGCCGCCAGCGATTCGTCGGCGGCCGCCCAGCAGACGGCCACCGCAGCGGTGAGCGCCGAATGCCCGCGCCGCATCTTCCTGCCAACCGCCGACGCGCGTCTGATCGCGCTCAATGCCGATACAGGCCAGCCGTGCACGCACTTCGGCAATAACGGTCAAATCGACCTGCGCACGAATATCGGTCCTTTCACGCCGGGCGGTTATTACTCGACGTCGCCGCCCGCAGTGACTCGCGATCTGGTCATTATCAGCGGTCACGTCTCCGATAACGAATCGACCAACGAGCCCTCGGGCGTCACGCGCGCGTTCGACGTGCACGACGGTCATCTGGTGTGGAACTGGGATGCGGGCAATCCAGACGAGACGCAGCCGATTACCGGCAACCAGACCTACGTTCGCAATTCGCCGAACATGTGGTCGGTGTTCAGCGTGGATGAAAAGCTCGGCATGGTGTATTTGCCGCTCGGCAATCAAACACCCGACCAGTGGGGCGGCGTGCGCACGCCGGCTTCGGAGAAGGTCGCGGCGGGCGTCGTTGCACTGGATCTCGCAACCGGCAAGATGCGCTGGAATTACCAATTCACTCACCACGACCTGTGGGATATGGACGTAGGCGGTCAGCCTTCGCTGATCGATCTGCAGACACCCAGCGGCGTGCAGCCAGCGCTGATCGCATCGACGAAACAGGGCAGTCTGTACGTGCTGAATCGCGAGACTGGCAAGCCGATCGTGCCGATCACGGAAGAACCGGTGCCGCAGGGCGCGGGAACCGGCGATCACACGTCGCCTACGCAACCGTTTTCCGCACTCAACTTCAAGCCGCCGAATGTACGCGAGCGCGACATGTGGGGCACCAATCCTTTCGATCAGCTGTGGTGCCGCGTCAAGTTCAAATCGCTGCGATATGACGGGATGTTTACGCCGCCGTCGGAGCAGGGATCGCTCGTATTTCCGGGTAATTTCGGCGTATTCGATTGGGGCGGCATTGCGGTCGACCCGGTTCGGCAAATACTGATCGCGAACCCGAGCTACATGGCTTTCACTTCAAAGCTGGTACCGCGCTCGCAGATTCCGTCGGAGAGCGGGGACAAGAAGGGCAGTGAAACAAGCGGCATCAAGCTCGCGCGCGGCACGCCATACGGTTTCGAACTGAATGCGTTCCTCTCGCCGCTTGGCATTCCGTGCCAGGCGCCGCCTTGGGGATACGTGGCGGGCGTCGATCTGCGCACGAACCACATTGTGTGGGAACACAAGAACGGCACGATCCGCGACAGCGCGCCGTTGCCCATTCCCATGCCGCTCGGCGTGCCGAGTCTCGGCGGGATGATCACGACTGCCGGCGGCGTGGCGTTCCTCTCCGGTACGCTCGACTACTATCTGCGCGCTTACGATGTACGTAACGGCGACCGGTTGTGGCAGGCCCGCTTGCCGGCAGGCGGGCAGGCAACCCCAATGACCTACGCCGACAGCAACGGCAAGCAGTATGTACTCGTCACCGCGGGCGGTCACGGCTCGCTTGGCACGAAGCAAGGCGATTATGTGATCGCGTACACGCTACCCTGAGGGACAGCGTTCCTCAGGATTGCGGGCGAGCGGGTGCCAACAGGAACATTGCAGTTCGGGCCCGCCGCGGGCTTGCAACAGGCGCGCAAGTTTCTGCGGTAAGTGAGCGGATGCACGTCATTGTGCACACGGTTGAAATCGTTACGCGTCAGTGCGCAAACATTCCAGCCGGCGTGACGCGCGCAGGGCGTCAAAGATCGCTCAATGCGTAGCTGCATGTAATACAGCTTTCAATATGCCTGCCACGAGGGCAACCGTTGCAACGCCCAGCATCCACAAGCCGACAAACCATGCGAATCGTCGCCACATGTCAGTGATATCCCTCGCCGGGACGCATTTTGCCTTTGAAGACCGAATAGGCATAAGCCGTGTAGCCGAGAATCATCGGAACGGTAATCACGGCGCCCACCAGAAGGAATAACAGGCTTGCGCGGGGCGCGGCCGCATCGCGGAAAGAAATCGCGGGCGGCACGAGATACGGATACAGACTGATCAGAAGACCCGCATAGCAAAGAATGAAAATGCCGTAGGCGAAGAGCAAAGGCAGCGCCTGGCGCCGCGCCGAAAGGCTGCGCCAGAAGCCGGCCGCGAGAAGAATGAGCAATACCGGCACGGCGGCGGTGAACGCAATGTCCGGCCAGCGGAACCAGCGCGCAGCGAGCGAGCCTTGCAGCATCGGCGTCCACAGCGTGACCACGACGATCAGCGCAAGCACCGCGACTGCCGTGGTGCGCGCATACCGCCGGCAGCGCTCGTGCAGCGGCCCTTCGGTGCGCCAGATCAGCCAGCATGATCCGAGCAATGTATAGCCGACGACGACGGCGAGGCCGCACAGCACGGTGAAGCCGGTAAGCCAGTCCCACCAGCCGCCGGAATACGATACTCCCTTGACGTGGATGCCCTGGAGCAGCCCGCCCAGCACAAGTCCCTGGCACAGAGCGGCCATGGTGGAACCCGAGAAGAAAGCGACATCCCACCACGCACGGCCGGAACCTGTCGCGCGAAAACGGAATTCGAAAGCCACGCCGCGAAACACGAGTGCGAGCAGCATTGCGATGATTGGCGGATAGAGCGCGGGCAGGATGATCGAATATGCGAGCGGAAACACGGCGAAAAGTCCGCCGCCGCCGAGCACGAGCCATGTTTCATTGCCGTCCCATACGGGCGCGATGGTGTTCACCATCAGGTCGCGATCGTCCCGGCTTCGCTCGACGGCGAACAGGATGCCCACGCCGAGATCAAACCCGTCGAGCAGGACGTAGGCAAGCACGGCGAACGCGAGGATACCCGCCCATACGAGCGGCAGATCAATCGTGGCGGCTGTCATGACGATCGTCCCGTGGGGAATTGTTGCCTGTGGTGGCGGAAGTGGGCTGCCGTTGCGCCGGCCCGGGCGTGATGCCCGCGCTGCGATGCGGCTTGTCTTTCGCGGGTCCTTCTGTCGCGAGCGATGGCGGCCTCGCCATGAGCCGCAATAGAAACACCATCGCCGCGCCGAATACGATCAGATACACCACACCAAAGGCCGCAAGCGACGTCGCGACGCCTGGGGCGGCGATGGGCGACACGCTGTCGGCAGTGCGCAAGTGGCCATACACGGTGTAGGGTTGACGGCCCACCTCGGTCACGGTCCAGCCGCATAGCAGCGCAATGAGACCGGAAGGTCCCATTGCAACCATGAGCCTGTGCAGCCAGCGCGCGCGATAGAGCGAATGACGCGCCCGAAGTGCCAGACTCGCGAAACCGGTCAGCGCCATCAGCACGCCAAGGCCCACCATGATGCGAAAGGTCCAGAAAATAAGCGGCGAAAAGGGGCGGTCCTCTCGCGCGAATTCCTTGAGCCCTCTGATCGAGCCGTTCCATGTATGCGTGAGAATCAGCGCGCCCAGGTGCGGAATTTCGACGGCGTAGTCGGTCGTTTCGGTCTTCATATTTGGCATGCCGAACAAAATCAGCGGCTGGCCTGGTTTCGACTCCCAGTCGCCTTCGAGTGCGGCGATTTTTGCGGGCTGATGTTTCAGCGTGTTTACGCCGTGCGCGTCGCCGGCGAGAATCTGGATCGGCGCGACGATGCACGCCATCCATAGCGCCATGGAAGCCATCAGGCGCGCCGGCTCGTTGCGGGAATCGCGCAGCAAGTGCCATGCGCCCACCGCGCCGACGATGAACGCCACGCTCAGATAAGCCGCGAGCACCATATGCACGAGCCGGTAAGGAAACGACGGATTGAAGATGATGCTGAGCCAGTCGGTGGGAAAGAAGCGGCCGTCGACCAGCGCGAATCCTTGCGGCGTTTGCATCCATGAATTGGCGGCCAGAATCCAGAAGGCGCTGATCAAAGTGCCGATGCCAACGAGCACCGTGGCGAGAAAATGCAGCTTGGGACCGACGCGGGTCATGCCAAACAGCATCACGCCAAGAAAGCCGGATTCCAGAAAGAACGCTGTCAGTACCTCGTAGCCCATAAGCGGGCCGACGACAGGTCCTGCCCGATAGGCAAAGCCCGCCCAGTTGGTGCCGAACTCATACGACATGACAAGGCCCGACACCACGCCAACGCCGAATACCACCGCGAAAATCGTCAGCCAGTAGCGGAATACGGCCAGGTATACCGGCTTGCCGGTGAACAGCCATGCGCCCTCCAGCACTGCAAGATAGCTCGCAAGCCCGATGGACATGGCCGGGAAAATGATGTGAAAGGCGATGGTGAAACCGAACTGCGTTCGGGCAAGGAATAGAGCGTCGGCCGGGGGTGGCATTACGGTACCTCGAGTAATGAACGTGGCTGAACTAAAGGACGGAACCGCATTTTTTGCGCTGCAACGTGCTTCTGCATCCGAGCAAACGGGTGGCCTGATCGTGCCGCGCCGACAGAGCGTGGGCGCCACGAAAGGCTCGTAATCCTATTGTCAGGAGCATGCGCTCTTTCCGTCGACAGGTACACACTTTGCTCTCTTTTTGTACTGACGTTCGCGCGGAGACAGCAATGAAAGAGAAGGACACGACACGAGACTACCCCTATGCATCGGGCGGATGGGGATCGCTGAAGGCGGTCACGTCAATCCTGGTACAGGAGCACGTTGGCCTGAAAGATGGTGCGGTGCTTGCGAAGCAGAATAAACCGGACGGCTTCATGTGCGTGAGCTGTTCGTGGGCCAAGCCGGCCGACCCGCACGTGTTCGAGTTCTGTGAGAGCGGTGCGAAGGCTACCGCCTGGGATCTCACGTCGAAGCGAATGACGCCCGAGTTCTTTCAACTGCATACCGTGACCGAATTGCTGTCGTGGCACGACCATGACCTGGAGGAAGCGGGGCGGCTCACAGCGCCTATGCGCTACGATCCCGCCACCGACAAATACGTGCAAGTGGAATGGCAACAGGCATTCGACGAAATCGGCCGCGAACTCAACAAGCTGGAGCCAGACAGTGTGGTGTTCTATGCGTCGGGCCGCGCGTCGCTCGAAACGTCGTACATGTACCAGCTTTTCGCGCGCATGTACGGCACGAACAATTTGCCCGACAGCTCGAACATGTGTCACGAAAGCACCAGTGTCGGGCTCAAGGAAGCGATCGGGGTGGGCGTCGGCACCATTACGCTCGAAGACTTCGAGAAGACTGACCTGATGTTCTTCTTTGGCCAGAACGTGGGCACCAATAGTCCGCGCATGCTTCATCAATTGCAGGACGCGCGCAAACGCGGTGTGCCGATCATCACGTTCAATCCGCTTCGCGAGCCGGGGCTCGTGCGTTTTGCAAATCCGCAGTCGCCGTTGCAGATGCTCACGCCCGACAACACGCAGATCAGTACGCAATATCATCAACTCAAGACCGGCGGCGATACCGCTGCGATTCTCGGCATCTGCAAGGCGGTGATTGCCGCGGACGATCTGGCCGTCCAGCAAGGTGCGCCGCGTGTCGTCGATGCGGACTTCATCCGCGATCATACGACCGGTTACGAAGCATTCGCGAACTATGCACGAGAGGCGTCGTGGGAGGACATCGAAAACGTCAGTGGCCTGACTCGCGACGCGATACAGGCTGCGGCAGACGAGTACATGAAGGCGAATGCGGTAATTGTCCATTACGGCATGGGACTGACGCAGCACCGACTCGGCGTGCAAAACGTCCGCATGGTGTGCAACCTGCTGTTTCTGCGGGGCAACGTGGGCAAGCCCGGTGCGGGGCCTTCACCTGTGCGCGGTCATTCCAACGTGCAGGGGCAGCGCACAGTCGGCATTACGGAGAAGCCCGAACTGGCGCCGCTCGATAAGCTGGCAAGCCAGTTCTCCTTCGAGCCGCCCCGAAAAAAAGGCCTGAATACCGTCGAAGCGTTTGAAGCGATGCTCAAAGGAGAGGTAAAGGGCGTATTCAACCTCGGCGGCAATCTCGTACGTTCTGTGCCGGACCGCTTGCGGATAGAACCTGCATGGAGAGGTTTGCGCCTCAATGTGAACGTCGCGACCAAGCTCAATCGAAGTCACCTCGTACACGGTGAAATCTCATACATTTTGCCGTGTTTGAGCCGCATCGAAATCGACCGGCAGGCGAGTGGTGACCAGGCTGTTTCAATGGAAGACAGCACCGCCTGCATGCATGGCTCGCGTGGCGTGGCGGAACCGGCCAGCGACAACATTCGCTCGGAGCCTTACATCGTCGCGGGAATCGCGAAAGCGACCTTGGGCGCTCGCTTCAACGTCAATTGGGACGCATGGCGAGACGATTACTCGGTGGTGCGCGACGAAATAGAAAAGACGTATCCCGACATATTCCGCGATTTCAACCAGCGTATGTGGACGCCGGGCGGATTTCACAAACCACTCCCGGCGCGCGAGCGGCAATGGAAGACGAAAAGCGGCAAGGCAGAATTTCAGGTACCGAAAGCACTCGGCGAAGATCCCGACATGCCCGAGCGCGAAACAGACGCGCTCCGACTGATGACCCTGCGCTCCGACAGTCAGTTCAATACGACGATCTACTCGCTGGACGATCGCTTTCGCGGCGTCAAGGGCAACCGCATGATTGTGCTGATGAATGAGGACGATATGGCGGCGAGCGGTCTGTCGGAAGGCGACAAAATTGGCTTGCAAACCATTTCCGACGACGGCTTCGACCGGCGCGTAAGCGGCCTCACCGTCAAGGCTTACGACATTCCCCGTGGCTGCATTGCCGGCTATTACCCGGAATGCAATCCGCTACTGCCGCTCTGGCACTGCGCCGAAGAAAGTAAAGTGCCTGGCGCCAAGTCTATTCCTGTGCGGATTGTCGACAAACCGGGGGTTCAGCCTTCTGTATGACAGACCCGCCGGGCCGGATTGCCCGGCGGATTCCGGAGCTTCCTTCAGGCGCGCTCAATCGGCGTAACGCGTTCTGCGCGACTTCGGCAAGCAATGCGTGGCGCCGATCACCAGCAGAGACCCGAGCAGGAAGGTGGCAATCGGGAATGTGCCTGCAGTGTTCACTGCAATTTCGCGCGGACGCTCACCTAGGAGCTGCATTCTGCGGCGCGTCATTTTCGAGCCGAGTGAGCGCAGCTCGCTTTTCAATGCCCGCTCAGCCGTGGGCAGTAGCACGGTTTCTTCATCGGCCACATGATGCATAACCTCGCGCATCAATTGCTGGAAGAGACCGTCGTACGCTGCATCCTCGGGTCCGCTTGCGCGTAGCTTTGCGATCGTGGCGCGCATTTCATCGTGTTCCGGCTGGCTCTTTTCGAGCGTCTTATCCTCGCTCATTACACCGGCCAATGCCGGATAAAAGATTTCCTCTTCGAGTTGCGCGTGTATTTCAAGTGCCGCGCAGACCGAATTGACGATTGCGCGCTTGCGCCACCATGGACTGTCTGCGTGATAGCGATGAAACGCGGCGAGTACATGCATATGATCAAGCCGGATCATCGCGGTAATGGTGGGGGACATCGACGAATTGGTCTCGGGCATGGCAGTTCTCCAGAATGACGCGGCGCCGCGCGTCGGTTTGTGGGGATTGCCTGCACGCGAAGTCGACATGCGCAATGAGCACGCGAATCCGCATGCGGGCGCTCGCGGATGCGCCACGTACCGCATTCGCCATACCTGCAACGCCCCGCTAACCGGGAATCTTTTCGATGTCTCGCAGCCAGACCGTTGCCTCGCTGTCGCTCGGAGCACGCCAGTCGCCGCGTGGAGACAAGGAGCCGCCCGATCCAACCTTGGGAGCATTGGGAACACAGGAGCGCTTGAACTGGCTCGTGTGGAAAAAGCGTTCGGCGAAGATCGCCAGATTGCGCTTGATGTCGCCAAGCGTGTATTCGTTGCGCGCCACATTTCGACCCGCCGGCCAGACGCCGCGCTCGCGGTCGGCCCATGCGCAATGCGCGAGGAAGGCGACCTTCGACGGTGAAAAGCCGAAGCGCAACAGGTAATAGAGGTTGAAGTCCTGCAATTCATACGGACCGATAATGCTTTCGGTCTTTTGGTCGATGACTTTTTCGACTTTGCCAGGCACGAGTTCCGGGCTGATCTCGGTCGCCAGTATCTGCTCCAGCACATGCGAGCCCGCGTCGCCGACCTGGCCGGATTCGGCGACCCAGCGCACCAGATGTGTAATCAGCGTCTTCGGCACGCTTGCGTTCACGCTGTAATGCGACATGTGATCGCCAACGCCATAGGTGCACCATCCAAGCGCCAGTTCGCTCAGGTCGCCCGTGCCGATCACGATTGCCTGATGGAAATTGGCGAGCCTGAAAAGATGGCTGGTGCGTTCGCCCGCCTGAACGTTTTCGAACGTGACGTCGTATTGTTTTTCACCGGACGCAAACGGATGGTGCAAGTCCTGAAGCATTTGCATGCAGCTCGGACGTATGTCGATTTCCTCCATCGAGCAGCCCACGGCTTGCATCAGATCCTTCGCCTGTTGGAGCGTGCGGCTGCTGGTCGCGAAGCCCGGCATCGTGTAACCGAGGATATTCGAGCGCGGCAGCTTCAACCGGTCCATGGCTTTTGCGCACACGAGCAGCGCCTGCGTGGAATCGAGCCCGCCGGACACACCAATCACCACTTTTGAAATTCCGGCCGCGCCGAGTCTTTGCAGCAGCCCCTGCACCTGAATGTTGTAGACCTCGGCGCAGCGTTCATCGCGTGTCGCGGGATTTGACGGCACATAGGGGAAACGGTTGATTGAACGCATGAGCGGCAAATGCTCCGCATCGGGGAGCGAAGCCGGCACGCTGACCACCTGGAATTTTCCGACCTCGTTCGCGTGGCGGCGCGTGGACTGGCCAAAAGTAGTTTGCCGCATCCGTTCGCGCGACAGCCGTTCGAGGTCGACGTCGCCGTAAATCACATGGGACGTATCGACAAAACGCTCGGATTCCGCGAGCAATTCGCCGTTTTCATAGATCAGCGCCTGGCCGTCCCATGCGAGGTCGGTCGTGGATTCGCCGCGGCCCGCAGACGAATACAGATAGGCAGACAGGCATCGCGCGGATTGCTGACCGACCAGTTGATGCCGATAGCCGGATTTGCCGATCACGATGTTGGATGCCGAAAGATTGACGAGCACCGTTGCGCCCGCGAGCGCCGCAAACGACGACGGTGGCACGGGAACCCATACGTCCTCGCATATTTCAACGTGGAAGCGAAAGAGCGGCGCGTGCGGCACGTCGAACAACAATGACGCGTCGAAGGGCGCGTGCTGTCCGCATAACGTCACTTCGGCGGTCGATGCGTTCTCCGCCGCACTGAACTGGCGGGCTTCGTAGAACTCGCCGTAGTTCGGCAGGTAGCTTTTGGGGACCACACCGCACAGCTTGCCGTTCGAAATCACCAATGCGCAATTGAACAGCTTATGCTCGATCTTCAGTGGTGCGCCGATCACCAGTACCGCGGGAATACTCGTAGAGGCCGCAACGATCTCGCCGATTGCGGCCTCGCACGCGTCGAGCAGTGCTCGCTGATGAAAGAGGTCGTCGCACGTATAGGCCGATATGCCGAGCTCGGGAAACACCACCAGTAGCGCGCCTTTTTGCGCGGCTTCGCGGGCCAGTTGCAGCGTTTCCTGGGCGTTGAATAGCGGATCGGCCACGCGGCACACCGGAACCGCAACCGCGACACGCGCAAAGTCGTGACTGTACAAATTGAAGAATGATCGCGTCATGGTGTGCAGCGCCTTGAGTAGCGGCTCGGACGCGGAAGCTTCTCCGCTCCGGCCGGTGTTGAACACAGCCCGATGCAACGTTCGCAACGCGCTCAGACGGATTGCGGCGAGCCGGGTCTCCCGTTTCGTACATTCGGCAACTGATTGTAGTAATACTCGACTCGCGAAAGCGCGTAAAGCGCCGCGTTTTTCCGGATGGTGGTGCGGTCTCCGTCGAAAACTCGCGTCTCGGTAAACATGAACTCACCGTCCCGGCACTTGTAGCGCCACGCGAAGCACTGCGTGCCTGCCGGCAAATCCGTGCCTTTCGGCGGCGGACCGGCGAGCCCCGTATTGGAGACGGCGATATTGGCCGAGCACCCTTCGAGCGCGAGTACGCCGGTGGCCATCTCCTGGGCGACTGCCTCGCTCGTCAAGCCATGCTCTTCGATGGTCTGCGACCGCACCTTCAGTACACCGCATTTACCCGTTGGCGAGTACACGACGAGGCCCACGTCGAGGCATGCGCCGCTGCCCGGCACGTTCGCGAGCAGCGATGCAATGAGACCGCCGGTGCACGATTCGGCGGTGGCGATCACAAGACCGCGCGACGAGAGAAATCCAACCACGCTGCGGGGAATGTTCATTTTTGCGTCCTCGTTTATCCGATCTCGCTTACGCAAGCTGGTTTATCAAGCTGCTCTAACCAGGCTCGTCTGTTCACGATAAGCCAGTCAGTTGTCAGCGAGCAAGTGCAATACCCGTCGCAGGTTAAGCTTCCGCGGGCGGCACAGCGATTGCTCGATACGGCTGTCCCTTCACCGGGACGCCATGGTTGTTTGTTCGGTTAGGCTCGCCAGATGGCGAGCCTCTTTTTTGCGCTGCATGCGCTATGCATTTGCGCGCCGCTTTAGCATCGGTACAGCGCTTGCTCTTTCTGTTTCGCGTGCGACGGCAAAGGAGGCGACGCTCATGATGTTTCCGACAATCGTTATCAACCGCGAGGACCCGTCCTCGACTGACTCGCAAACATTGCTCGACGAATTGAGCGCCACGTTGGCTTTGTTTACCGGCGACGGCGGACAGAAGCGCTTTTCCATTCACGACGTCGCACTCGAGCGCTCACGCTTTCTGGTTGCGAGGAGCGGTTCTTCAACGCCGCTTGGTTGTGGCGCGTTTCGTCCGCTAGGCGAGCACATTGCCGAGATCAAGCGCCTCTATGCACGCCCCGGTGCGGACGGTGCAGGCAGTGCAATTCTCGCGCGGCTCGAGAAAGAAGCGGCAGAACTAGGCTATCAGGCGTTATGGCTCGGCACGCACGTGAACAATCGTCGGGCGATCGAGTTCTACGAGAAGCACGGGTTCCATCGCATCGCACCGTATGGGCCGCATGTGAGCAAAGACGATTCGTGCTGCTTCGAAAAGCGCCTCGACGGACAGGCGCCCGACAGCCAGCGCCAGGCAACCATGCGCCGAGCGTAATCGAGCCGAACGTAATGCGTCGAATCGCGCGGGCTATGGGCCGCGCTACTTGTGAATTTTCTCGCGCAACGACTGAATGTCGTTGGCGGTCACAGGCCGCGCGTCGTTACCCCATGAGGCGCGAATCCATGAAAGCACATTCGCCATTTGCGCATTCGTGAGCGTTTGAGCGAAGCCCGGCATTGGTTGACGCGGTGGTCCACTGATAGTCGCGGCACTGTTGCCGCCTTCCACCATCAAGCGAATCAGCGAGGTCGTATCTTCTGTGATTACTGCCGGATTGCCAGCCAGCCGCGGAAACACATTGGGCACGCCCGCACCTTGCACACCGTGGCACTGCGCGCAGAACGAGATATAGACTCGCGCACCCACCGATTGAGGCGCATCGACACGATTGCCATTGCGCGCCGGCAAGTCGGGCTGCGCGTGCGGCTCGTAGCCCCCGGACGGCTTTTGCGCGGGCAGCGACTTCAGGTAGTGCGCCATTGCGAGCGCATCTTCGTCGGTCAGATATTGGGTGCTGTCTTCCACTTGCTCGACCATCGAACCGAATGCGGCGAGACCCGCGCCGTGTCCCGTCTTCAGGAATGCAGCGAGATCTTTTTCGCCGATACGTCCGAGTCCCGAGCCCGGATCGCCAGTGAGATTCGGCCCGAACCAGTTGTCATTGACTCCGCCAGTCAAATACGTCGGCGACGACTCGTCGTAGCCGCGTTCCTGAAAGCCCGGCCCACGAGGTGTATGACATGCGCCGCAATGACCTGGACCTTGCACGAGAAACGCCCCGCGATTCCACTGTGCGTCGCGTCCGGCCTTCGGTTGATATGGTTCTTTCGGTGCGAACACGAGTTGCCAGAAATAGAGCACCCAGCGCTGATTGAACGGGAACGGCAGCTTGGTGGGCGGAGCCGGCTCGGGCGCCGGTTTTACGGCGTGCATGAAATACGCGTAGAGCGCCCGCATGTCGTCGTCGGACATTTTTGAAAACGACGTATACGGCATGGCCGGATAGAGCCGCTTGCTGCCCGGCGACACGCCCTCGCGCACGGACCGCGCGAAATCCTCGTAACTGTATGCGCCAATGCCGTACCGGCGGTCCGGCGTGATGTTGCTGCTCATGATCGTGCCGAACGGCGAGGTTAGTCCGAGGCCGCCGCCATAGGCTTGTCCGCCGACGGCGGTGTGGCAACCCGCGCAGTCCGACGCTTTCGCAAGATACTCTCCGCGCGCCACAAGGGCCGCAAGCTCCTGATCCGCTGCACCGGAGGGCTGGGCCGTGACGCGGGCAGCCGTGAATGCGGCAAGAAACGCCGTGCCGGCCAGCACGATCAGTTTGAAGCGCCGCATCATGAGGTGGTATCGCGGCGCGCGGCCAGCGTGTTGGGCATGAGCGTCACTGGCGCGCGGTGCATCAACCAGCGCGCGCCTGTCAGAAGCGCGGCGATCAGATACGCCAGACCGCCAGGCACCCACATCACGAGACCGCCGAGTTGCTGATCCTGCAGCGGGTCGAAGCCGAGCGCCGTTGTCGGCTCTATGTACGCGGGGTACCAGAGCCCTGGCGCGAGCGTGAGCAATGCGCCCAGCGCGCCGGTGTGAACCATCGTCGTGAAGAGCGACAACATTGCATAGCCGCTTTGATCGCGCCGCGCGCCTTCGCCGAAAACGACCCACCAGAACAACAACGCGCTTAGCAGGAAGCTCGCGTGCTGGAGCGTATGAATACCGGCCGACGCGAGCGCGGCTTCGAAAAAACGCGGCATATGCCACGCCCACAGCGCGGCGGCATGCAGCAGCCACGCGACGGTCGGCGCACACAGCGCGCGCCACAGCCCGTTCAGCACCGGTGTGCGGACTGCCGCCGCTATCGCGTGCCGTGCCGCCGGAGGAAAGGCCCACAGCCATACCGCGAGCGGTCGGCCCAGCACGAGCAGCGGAGCGGCCACGATCATCATCAATTCGTGCTGAACCATATGCGCGGAAAATAGCGCCGCGCTCAATGCATCGAGTGGCGAATTGAGCGCGGCGACGAGCGCAAGCCATCCGGCTACGAACGCGCACAGTTGCCGCGTGCGAATGCCGCGCCCGCGTCGGCTGCGCGCGCGCAGACGCCGGTAGCCGGCCGCATAGAGGCCGAGGCTCACGACCAGCAATGCGACGACCCATGGTGCGAAGGTCCAGCTCAGCACGGGCGGCGCGCTTCTTTCCGCGGCAGTCAGCACATGCGCGTGTACGCCGGGCGGAATGCACGCCGCGGCAAACGCGAGTGCGCAGCGCATTGATGTGTTCATTGCACGCAGGGGGATATGAGCCATTGCGGTATCCACATTGCGACGAGTGCGAGCGTCGAAAGCATGCCGACCCACGTGGCCGCGCACGCGAGCATTGCGGGACGCGCGGGCAGTGCGGTCGCATTCGCGGGGGCGATCATGCCGGCCTCGCGCCAGCGGTGCCAGGCAAGCAGCGTGGCGATCATCGAGAACAGCAGCGCAGTGCCGGTGACGCTGCCTAGAGGCAGAATCGTTCGCCACGCACAGGAGGTCGTGACGAGTGCATAGTCGGCGCCCAGCGCGGCCAGTACCGCGGAAGGCGCGCCGAGGAGCGCGAGCCAGGTTCGCATGGCAAACCTCCATCACAAGCGGGGAGCGAGGTAGATCACCGCATAGATCGGCAACCAGCTGAGTACGACGAAGTACCAGTACAGCGCGTTCTCGCTCACGTCGACGAAACGTTTCCCTTCAAACGGGCCGGTGAACAGCAGCACGGCCAGCACCGCCGTGTCCAGGGTGTCAGTAATGAGGTGCGTGGTGTGCAGGCCGAGCAGCAGCCATACGACCGAGCCGTAGGCGTTCGTGTACCAGCTCACATTCAGTGCGGCAAACTCGACGCCGCGCACCACGAGAAAGGCCACGGCGAAAAGCAGGCATACGCAGAGCCACAGACGCGCGCGGGCGCGCTGCTGGCGGTCGGCAGCGCGCTTCGCAAGCTGGTTCGGCCACATGCTCACGAGCAGAATCGCGGTGTTTGCGGTGCCCCACAGCAGGTCGGGCGGCGCGGCGTTGAGCGGCCACCTCGCGGTGAGACCGCGCAGATAGAAGTACGTCATTGCCGCGATGGCAAAAACGGTGCCCTCGATCAGCATCAGACACACGGTGCTCCACCACATCAGACTGCGATGCCCGAAGGCGAAGCTCGGCAGATGGCGCACGTTCAGCATCAACGCTGGAGTGGCGCCCGCGTCGTTTGACACAGCGTTTACCGGCACTTTGCGCAATTCCGTCATGGCCGTTGCTCCAGTTGGACCGCACGCTGGTTCTGGCCGCGATTGGGCCAGAACCAGCCGATCAACGCGATCGTGACCGGGACCGAACCCCACACGACAGCCCACGGCGAAAAGATCGAGCCGATGAACAACACGGTGGTCGCCACTGCGCTGATAAACGGCCAGATCGAGGGCGATGGAAACAGCAGACGCAGATCGGGCAGCGCGTCGAGCGCGGTGGTAGACAACACTTCACGCGATTCGGCAGCAAGGCCGCTCACATATGCCGGTTGCGCGGAGGGCTCCCACAATGGGTCGCGTCCGTGAACCACGGGCAGCGCGTCGAAGTTGTGCGGCGGCGGCGGACTCGCGGTGCTCCATTCGAGCGTGCCCGCGCCCCACGGATCGGCGCCCGCCACTTCGCCATGCCGGTAGCTGCGCACCGCATTGACGATGAACACCAGCACGCTGACGCCTATCGTCACCGCGCCTATCGTGGCGGCCAGGTTCATGCCGTCCCAGCCCATGCCGTGCGGATAGGTCCACACGCGGCGCGGCATGCCGTGCAGACCGAGCACGTGCATCGGAAAGAACGCCACGTTAAAGCCGATAAAGAACAGCCAGAATTGCAGACGTCCCAGCGTCTCGTTCATCAGCCGGCCAGTCGCTTTCGGATACCAGTAGTAGAACGCGCCGAACAGCGGAAATACCGCACCGCCGAGCAATACGTAATGCAGATGCGCGACCACGAAGTAGGTGTCATGTACCTGCAAGTCGAGCGCCACCGAACCGAGCATCACGCCGGTCATGCCGCCCAGCACCAGAATGAAGAAGAAGCCGAGCGCAAACCATAGCGGCGTCTTCAGGTTGAGGCGGCCGGTCCACAGCGTAGCGATCCAGCAGAAGATCTGCACGCCGGACGGGATGGCGATCATCAGACTGGCGGCTGTAAAGAAGTTCTTGCCGAGCGCCGGAATGCTCGTCGCGAACATGTGATGCACCCATAGACCGAACGCGAGAAAGGCCGTCATGATCAGCGCGAGCACCATGACCGGGTAGCCGAAAATCGGGCGGCGCGCGAAGGTTGGAATGATCGACGAAAGAAAGCCGAGCGGCGGAATGAAGATCAGGTACACCTCGGGATGCCCGAAGAACCAGAAAAGGTGCTGCCACAACAACACGTCGCCGCCGCGCGCCGGGTTGTAAAAATGCGTACCGACCAGACGATCGAGAATCAGCGCGGTGCTGCCGAGCATCACCGCCGGCATCGCGAACAGCACCATGAATTGCGTGATCAGCGTAGCCCACACGAATAGCGGCATGCGGTTGAGCGACATGCCGGGCGCACGCATCTTGAAGATCGTCGTAATGAGCACGACCGCTTCGAGCAGCGAGGCAAGCTCCGTGAAGGTGATCATCTGCGCCCAGATGTCGACGCCTTTGCCCGTCGAATAATCAGGCCCGGCGAGCGGCACATAACTGAACCAGCCTGCATCCGGTCCGGCGCCGAGCACGAACGCCACGTAAAGCGTCGCGCCGCCGAACAGAAAGACCCAGTAGGCGTAGGCGTTCATCCGCGGGAAGGCGACGCTGCGCGCGCCGATCATCAGCGGCACGAGCCATGTCGCGATTGCCTGCATGATCGGCACGGCGAACAGGAACATCATCGTCGTGCCGTGAATCGTGAAGAGCTGGTTGTACAGCTCCGGGCCGACGAGACGATTGCCGGGGCGCGCGAGCTGCAGTCTCATGGCGAGCGCGAGCAGGCCGCCCAGCAGAAAGAAAACGAACGTGGTGATCACGAAGCGCCGCGCCACGGTCTTGTGATTGACAGCGGAGAGCCGGCCCAGCCAGCCCGGGCTATCGCTCCAGGTGCGCGCAAGCGCTTCGGCGACCTGCTGCCCGGCGGCGGGACCGTCCACCAGATGCTCGGCCGGCCGCCCCGATGTGGATTGACGTTCGCTCATTGAAGGGTTCTGATCCATGCGACAAGGGCACTCAGGTCCTGCGCCGACAACTGGCTCGCCGGCATCGTGGTGCCGGGCTTCATGCTGCCGGGCGCCTTGATCCAGGACTCGAGGTTGGCGGGCGTGTTTTCGAACGTTTCGGCGGCGAGCATCGGGCGGCTCATCACGTGGGTGAGGTCGGGTCCGAGCACCCCGTTTGCGGAGGTGCCCCGCACGGTATGGCAGCCGGCGCAGTTCCCGGTCGTGAAGAGGCGCTCGCCTTGCGCCTGTAGCGCGTTGAGCGGCTGCGGCGCGGGCGTCCGTTGACGCGCGACCCATGCGTCGTACTGGGCGGGCGGCTCGGCGACCACCGTGAATGCCATCAGCGCGTGTTCGAGGCCGCAGAATTCGGCGCACTGTCCGCGATACGTGCCGGCGCGGTCGGCGCGGAATTCGATCGTCGACTCCCGGCCGGGAATCATGTCCTTCTTGCCGTGCAGATTCGGCACCCAGAACGTATGGATTACGTCGTCGGCTTTGAGCGAAATGACGACGGGCCGCCCCACCGGCACGTGCAGTTCGTTCGCAACCGCGAATCCGCTGCCGGGTGTGTCGTCCGCGTAGCGCGCTTCCCACCACCATTGATGCCCGGTCATCTCCAGATGAACCGCGTCGGCGACGGGCAGTCGCGACAGCGCGCGATCGGTCATGATGTCGGCGAGCAGCAGCCCGAAGAGCAATACCACCGACGCAATCGACGCCGCGCTCACCACGCGGCGCACGCGTCTCTCCGGACGCTCGAGCGAGCCGAGGTCCGGGCTCGCGTCGCGGCTGGCACGCGGCGCGCGCGCCATGGCGAGCAGCAGCGCGATCAGCACAGCCGCGAACACGAGCGAGCAGACGGTCAGCGTGACGGTCCAGAGAGAGAAAATGTGCGAGGCCTGCACGCCCGCTGGACTGAGCGCATCATGAGCGGGGACGGCCTGTGCTTCGAACGCGAGGCCGCCGCATAGTGCGGCTGATGCCCGAAGCGGAATCAGTCGGCGCGGCGGCCTGGCTGCAGCGCCCTGCAGATCTTTTCGGGGTGCTTGGCCTGTTTTCATGCTTGGCGCGGTGGCTCGTGGGGCGTTTGTGAGTGGGTATAGCAATCTCTGTACCGCGCCGGGTCGGGATTGGCAGTACTATGAGCGGCTTGGAGCCGCTTACACCCGCTTACACCAGCCGTGGCAGTCTTACGGAAACACTCTTCATATCGCAGGCGTTCGCTAATAAAATGTCGAATGCGCATAAAGCCGCAAAAGGACCGGCTTGCCTGAGGCTTTACGTGCGAAACAAGAGAGAAAAGTAGAAGACAACACACGGTGCGCCGTCAGTGGCGCGCTAAAAGCAGATTAGGTCGTCGGCCTATTCTCGATGGAGCAGGTTAATGGCGCATGCATACGAGCCCGATGACATCGTTCAGAACTGGGCCAACATCTGGGTTCAATCTCTGCGCGACTACGCGGTGATCGGTCTATCCGAAGACGGCCACATCCGCTCGTGGAATGTGGGCGGTGAAGCCATTCACGGCTTTCGCGAAGACGAGGTCGTTGGCAAGCCGCTGGATATCTTCTACACCGCCGAAGAGCGCGCGAAGGGTTCGCCGCAAGCGGCGCTCGACACGGCGCGTCGCGAAGGGCGCTTCGAGGGTGAAGGCTGGCGCCTGCGCAAGGACGGTAAGGCATTCTGGGCGAGCGTCGTGCTCACGGCGCTGCGCTCGCCAGACGGCGTGCTTCTCGGCTACGGCGAGATCGTGCGCGACATGACCGATAAAAAGACGGTGCACGACGCAGTGCTCGAAAGCGAGCGCCGTTTTCGGCTGCTCGTCGACGGCGTGACCGATTACGCGATCTTCATGCTGTCGCCGGAAGGCATGGTGACCAACTGGAATTCGGGTGCGCGCCGCATCAAGGGCTATACGGCCAGTGAAATCATCGGCTCGCATTTTTCGCGCTTCTATACGCCCGAAGACGCCGGCAGCGGACTGCCGCAGCGCGGCCTCGCGGCCGCCGCACGCGACGGCCGTTTCGAGGCGGAAGGCTGGCGCGTGCGCAAGGACGGCTCGCGCTTCTGGGCGCACGTCGTGATCGACGCGATCCGCGACGGCGGCGCGCTGGTCGGCTTTGCGAAGATCACCCGCGACATCACCGAGCGCATGGAAGCGAATCGTCTGCTGGAAGAGACACGCATCGCGCTCGTGCAGTCGCAGAAGATGGAAGCCATCGGCAAGCTGACGGGCGGTGTCGCGCACGATTTCAACAACGTCATGCAGATTTTGCGCGGCAACCTCGAATTGCTCGAAAGCCGCCATAAACGCGACGGCTGGACGCGCGAGCGCCTCGACAAGGCGATCGACGCAGTAGAGCGCGGCGCGAAGCTCGCGTCGCAATTGCTCGCGTTCGGCCGCCAGCAGCCGTTGCGGCCTATCGTGATCAATCTTGCCGCCGCAGTTCGGGGCATGGACGACCTGCTGCGCCGCGCGCTCGGCGAAACGGTCGAGATCGAGACCGTCGTGTCGGGTGGACTGTGGAATTCCCTCGTCGACGTGCATCAGATGGAGAACGTGATCCTCAATCTCGCGATCAATGCACGCGACGCGATGAAGGAGGGCGGCAAGCTCACGATGGAAGTGTCGAACGCCATGCTCGACGATCAGTACGTTGCGGGCTTTCCAGACGTGCCCGCCGGCCAGTACGTGATGCTCGCCGTAACCGACACCGGTACGGGCATGCCGGCCGAAATCGTGCAGCGCGCGTTCGATCCGTTTTTCACGACCAAGCCCGAAGGCGAGGGCACCGGCCTCGGCCTGAGCATGGCCTATGGCTTCGTCAAGCAGAGCGGCGGCCACATCAGGATTTACAGCGAAGTCGGACACGGCACGACGGTGAAGATCTATCTGCCTCGCTCGATGGAAGACGCGGTCGCGCCGCCGACCTCGCCCCCGGTCACGCTGACGCTGCTTGGCGGGACGGAAACCATCCTTGTCGTCGAGGACGACCAGGAGGTGCAGTCGACGGTGGTCGACACGCTTTCGGGGCTCGGCTATAGCGTGCTGAAGGCGAACGACGCCGAGCAGGCGCTCGCGGTGGTGCGCAGCGGCGTGCATATCGACCTTCTCTTTACCGACGTGGTGATGCCCGGCCCGCTGCGCAGCCCCGCCATGGTCGCTATGGCGGTGCAGTTGTTGCCGCGTATGAAGGTGCTCTTCACCTCCGGCTATACGCAGAACGCGATCGTGCATGGCGGGCGGCTCGATCCCGGCGTTGAACTGCTGAGCAAACCGTACAGCCGCGAACAATTGGCGTACAAGATCCGGCAGATACTCGGCGTTCCTCCGCTCGCCCGTAGCGGCGACGCAGTCGAAATCCAGGGGGGCGCGGCTGACTCGGGTCTGCGCCTGCTGCTGGTCGACGACGATCTGGATACGTCCGAGGCCATCGGCGAGTTGCTGAAGCTGCTGGGCCACGACCCCGCTGTCACCGCCTCGCCGCAAGAAGCATTGCAGCTCCTGGAAGAACAACCGTTCGACGTGCTGATCACGGATCTGTCCATGCCGGTCATGTCCGGTCTCGAACTCGCGCAACGGGCTACTCAAGTACGGCCCACGTTACGTGTGATTTTTGCTTCGGGTCACGAGATGCCGTCGGTGAACAAGCTGCCGTTTCGCTGGGGAGCGCTGCGCAAGCCCTATAGCATGGACGAACTCAGCGCGATGCTGCGCGGTTTCGACAAGTAGCTCGGAGTGGGTGCCACGCGTCAGCGCAGAGAACAATTGCACGCGAACTTGAATTGAGCGACCGCAAGAGCGGCTTCGTTCTTGCCGCGCTGTTGCACTTCTTCTGCGAGGAGCTTCTGGAACAGGGGCAAGTTCGTTTCGCCGTACAGTTCGCAAAACTCGGCGACCGTTTCGACGATTGCTCGCCTTTCGGTCTCTGGAGTCAATGTACTGCTGATGTGCGAAGAGCCGCGCGCGAGTTCAACCGCGTAAGTAAGGCGTGCAGTCGCGGCGGCGGCGCCTGAATTTGCCTTCGGCATGAGGGTTCTCTAGTATTTTTATTCGATGTTCGGCGAGCGTCGCTCGCCGGTGTCGCGTGGTAAAAAGCTTTCATTGAATTTATCGCCCAAACCTGAAGGAAATCTTAAGGCAGTACTTTTTGCGGCCAACGTGCTTAGCCTTTGTTGCGTAAAGCGTTAGGCGTGTCGGGCAACTCCGGAGCACCTTGCGCTGATGACTGTGCGCAAAGCCGCGCGCTGTTCTGCTCAGTGCGCCTGATAGGCGCCAATCCACTGATCTTCTCGGCCAGCATTCTCTCGTACACGCCGAAGTGCAAGTCCACCTCCTCCTGCGTGACTACTGTCACGAAGATCCGCACTTGCGAGGGCATCAAACCGAGAACCGTGGCAATCGCCGCTTCTAGTTGCGGGGCGCAAAGCCGGTCCTCGGCGAACGTTGTTCCGACCGATACGTCGTACGATTTTTCCTCTCGCACCGCGACATCCACGAGCCGCGCGCGGGCGCTCATATTGTTCTCTATCGCAATGCGTATGACGTCCACGGCGGTCCTCATGCCTTCCGTGGGAAAGCCTCCTGGCGAGCGCAGACAGACTCGATGCCGCCCAAGAGTCAGCCAGTCCGAATCGAATTCCATGCCTTTTTCTCCGACACTTGATCTCGCACGACTATGTGGTTTCAGTTGTGTTTTTCAAGGTCAAAAATTTGCGCAAAGGGGTCTTGAAATCGTCGTGGCGAGATCTATTTTAGATTCCGCTCAGGCAGACGCGCCGTTCCGGCGGCGCGCTGCGTGTTTCGATTTGTCTGTCAGCGGGTGCGGGCAGGCGGACTGGAGCGCGTAGGCCCGTCCGTCTCCTTGCCCCGGTACTACCGAGGAGGAAACGATCATGAGTGACCTTTACTTCGCGACCGACCTGTTCAGCCAGCTCGACCGTCTGCAGCAGCAGATGTCGGCGGTGTTCGGCGGTTTTCCTTCGAGCATCCGCTCCGGCCGTCTGTCGGCCTTTCCGCAAATCAATATCGGCACCACCGACGACTCGATCGAGATCGTCGCGTTCGCGCCCGGTATCGACGTGTCGCAACTCGATGTGTCGATCGACAAGGGCTTGCTGACGATTGCCGGCGAGCGCAAGCGCGTCGCGCCGGAGGCGGACGAGTCCACGCGCCAATACGCGCAGGAGCGTTTTACAGGCTCTTTCCGCCGTGTGATCGAGTTGCCGCAGCAGGCCGACCCCGACAAGGTCGAGGCGCGCTACACGAACGGCTGCCTGTCGATTAGCGTCGGCAAGCGCGAATCGTCCAGGCCGCGTGCAATCACCATTCAATGATCTCACCGATGATGGAGCGAATCATGAGCGATACGACCGAAGTTGTTCAGAAGGAGCAACAACCCGCGGCGCGCGGCGAGCGCGAGCCGGCTGAGCAGCGCGCGACGCTGACGCCGCCCGTCGACGTGATCGAAAACGCGCACGGTGTCACGCTGTGGGCGGATCTGCCGGGTGTGTCGAAAGAGAAGCTGGAGGTGCGCGTGCACGACGGCAATCTTCACATCGAGGCTGAAGCGAGCGTGCCGACGCGCGCCGGCTTGCGCCTGCAACATGCGGAAATCCGCGCGCCGCATTTCTCGCGTTCGTTCACGCTGGGTGCGGAATTCGATACGTCGAAGATCGAGGCAAATCTTCAGGACGGTGTGCTGAAGCTCGTCATTCCGCGCCGCGAAGAAGCGCGGCCACGCCGTATTGAAGTGAACGTCGGCTAACGGTGCTTGCCACGGCCCGCCCAGGGTCGTGGCTCCCTGATTCGGCCCGGCAGCTTCCTAGCCGAAGAGTTGCGCACCCGCACCGGTATCGGATGCGGGCGGCGCCGCGCGCGTTCCTGCGAGGAGTTGTTCATAGACGCGCAGATAGTCGCCGGCCATGCGTTCAGCCGTGAAGCGCTGCTCGAACGAACGGCGGCATTGCGCGCGATCTATTTCGCCGATGCGCGCGACCGCGCTGACAGCCTGCTCGACGTTATCGACGATAAAGCCGTTCACGCCATGCGTTAGCACTTCGGGCACCGCGCCGCGTCCAAATGCAACCACCGGCGTGCCGCATGCCATTGCCTCGATCATCACCATGCCGAACGGCTCCGCCCATTCCACCGGAAACAGCAGCGCCCGCGCATTGGCGATGAGTTGCCTGCGTAGTTCACCGCCGACTTCGCCGAGATAGTCGGTGAAGTCGCGCGAACATGCGAGCAGCGGTTCGATCTGCTGTGCGAAGTACTCCCGCTCGCCGGGGTGGATCTTGCCGGCCATTTTCAACGGCAGTCCGGCGCGCCTTGCGATTTCGACGGCGAGGTCGGGCCGCTTGCCGGGCATGAAACGGCCGAGAAAAAGCAGATACGGCGCGGGCTCCGGCTGAAACTCGAATTCGTCGAGCGGCAGACCGTGATAGATGGTTGCTTGCCAATTGGCGGACGGCACCGGCTTGCGCTGGTCGTCCGAAATCGACACGAGCGGCGCAGACGCGAATTCGCGAAAGAGCGGCCCGTGATCGACAGGCAGCAATTGCCCGTGCAGCGTGGTAAGCGACTTGCACGGTAACGACCGTGCGAGCGGAAAGTGCAGCGGATCGCCATGAAAATGCACGACGTCGAACTCATTCGCGAGATCCGCGACACGCGCCAGTTGCCTCACGTGGTGCGTAAGCGTGTCCCACACGGCCGTATCGCGCCATAGTCCGCGCTCGCAGATCGGAACCAGGCGTGCAGCCGTGCTCGAGTCGGCAGTGGCGAACAGCGTGACATCGTGGCCTCGCCGAACGAGTTCTTCAGTGAGGTAGGAAACTACGCGCTCGGTGGCGCCGTACGCAAAGGGTGGGACGCATTCGTAAAGAGGGGCGACTTGAGCGATTCTCACGGGGCAGTCGTGTCCTGAGGTTGGGTTGCGGCCGCGTTCACGGCACATGCGAACGCGGCCATTGTTGACGGCTTCAGGATTGGTCCTTCTTTACTTCCGACAGGTCGTCCTCCTTGACTTCCGCTTGCCGGACCGTGGTGCCGTCGTCGCCGGTTTCGGACACATCGGTTTCAAATGTTCCTTCGCCAGATTGATCGGCACTCTCGCCTGGTGCAGTGTCGTCCGGACTATTCGGTTTCGTCGCCATTGCATTCTCCCGTGGGTTGGTTGGAAGGCAACGGGTGTCGAGCAAGGGTCGCTCCCGACTAGCATCGGCGAGGTCATGAGACTGGGGCGCCTTTCGTCGAGCGCACTTGTAATCGCTGCGAGAAAGCCGCGAAATTTGTTCATCTGGCAATGAAGCCGTCGCGGGAAAGCGTTAATGCACCAGCAAATAAAAACGCCTCGTGGCAGCGGAGCGGCATGGCGGTTGCTGCTCACCGATGTCGCAACGAGCATTGCGCCACTTTGGCTACCCCGTTCGAAAATCAGTGAGGAAACGCATGAAAAAGATGACAGTAATTGCAGTAGCGTGCGGTTGTTTCAGCCTGCTTCCGGTCGCCGCCAACGCGCAGACAGAAGCCGCTTCCACTACCGCCGCCAACCCGCTCGCACAGGTGGACAAGGACTTCGTTCAGGCCGCTTCGATGTCTTCGTCGACGGAGATCGACGCGGCAAAACTCGCGACTAGCAACTCCAGCGACAAGGATGTGAAATCGTTTGCGCATCACATGATGCTCGATCACACCAAGCTGACCGTCCAGTTGAAGATGGCCGCGCCGCATGGCGTAGAAGTACCGAAGGACAATTCGGACACGAGTGTCCTCGACGCATTGAAGCCCCTAAAGGGCAAAGAATTCGATCAGGCGTATATCCAGAAGGTCGGTCTTGAAGGACACAAGAAAGCCATTGCTGCCTTCGAAAAGGAAATTGCCGAAGGCCAGAACGCCGATCTGAAGAAGGCTGCGCAAAAGGCGTTGCCGACCATCAAGGAGCACTACCAGCGTGCTCAACAACTTGCGGCCAAGAAGGGCGTGACCCAGCAGTAATGTTGCTATCCCGCGACTCGGGCTCGACATGAGCATCCGAGTCGCGCCCGATTGTTAAGCGGGCGTTACGGCGCGTGGCACGTGGCGTGCTGCGCCTTTCCAGGCAGGCGGCCGCCACTGCGTTCGATTGGGGCCGCGAGTCTGGCGAGAACATTCGCAGAAGGGGCAAGAAGTACCGTAATCAAAGGCTATCGCAACATCGTGTTGGGAGAGCGACATGGACACTCAAGGCGTACAGCGCTCACCGGGCGGGCAGGCCGGGCAGACCGCGCAGACCGGTGGGTGCGCATGCGGAGCCGTGCGATTTCACGTTAGCGCAGAGCCGAGGCGCGTATCTCTGTGTCATTGCATGACCTGCCGTCGCGTGCATGGCAGCGCCTTCGGCGCGTATGCGATGTTCGCGCGCGACGCCGTTGAATTCTCCGGGCCGGTCCAGGTGTGGCAAAGCTCGCCAGAAGGCAGACGATATTTCTGTCCAACCTGCGGGTCGGTCGCGTTCATGGAGTACGTGGGAAGCGATGAACTCGACATACCGCTAGGCGCGTTCGATAGCGTCGGCCTTTATGAGCCGACCTACGAATTATGGTGCTGTCATAAAGAACCCTGGCTGCCGCAGGGCGTTCGCACTGAATATGAGGAAGAGAGTCCCGAGTAGCCTTGCAAGCAGTGGGCAGTACCTCGATGAACTACTTTCGTGAATGAAGGAGCGGAAAATGAGCGATCCGAAGCAATCCAATGCACAACCGGGTAATCCGAAGAATGCGGGTAAGCAGAACGGGCAGCAACAGCAGAATCAGCAGAAGACGCCGCAGCACCAGGGCGGCCAACGTCAGCCCTGATCGGCTGCTGAACGTTTCACCGGCGCCTCATTTCAGGCGCTGATGTCCCGTTCGGCGGGAGAGGGCGCGGCGCGCATTCGATGTGCGCCGCGCCTGCGTTTGAGGCATCCCTACGCGCTCTTTCCTTGGCCCCTGAAACAGTCGACTCGCAATTGCAGGAATCGAGATGGTGAGAAGGAAGTTGCACTTTCACAATAGTTCGATGCGGCATCCGGCATCGCCTGACGGTATAGCCATTACCGCCAGCGATTACAGAATCTACCCGACGTATCGGCGCACCGTGACCGGCACGTTCACCGGCGACCTGAAGGTCGTACGCACAACGGATGACCGGCTGATATTTCCGTACGACGGCGCGCCGATGATAGGTCCGTTCGAAACCGCGCTGGAAGCGCGTGAGGCCGCTGCGCTCAAAGGCGCGGAAGTCGTCGCGGCGGACCTTCTGAACCCGGAATACTGAGCCGCTAAGCGGCCAGAGCTCATGCCGTTCCGACAAAAACAATGGAGACGTGAATGAAGACGCTGGACATCGAGCGTTTGCGCCCCACGCAAGTCACGCGCGGATTGCGTGAGGTCGAGGAAAAAATGCGCTTCTATCAATCGCTGTCCGGTCACGACCTCGACATGGCCATTGCCGGGAAACCCGTCCCGATCGTCCTCGGGCCTCGGGGTGAATCGTACGCGATCGATCATCACCACGTCGCCGGGGCTCTTTGGCAGGCTGACATCAAGTCGGTACCCGTCGTGCTGGTTAGAGATCTGTCCACGTATTCGCCGGCCGAATTCTGGCTCACGCTCGAGAACAACGGTTGGACGTATCCGTACGATCAGCGAGGCCAGCGGGTGTCTTTTGCAGACATGCCGCCGCACGTCTGGGACATGATCGACGACGAGTTTCGCAGCCTCGCCGCTTCGGTGCGCGATGCCGGCGGTTATCAGCAAACGAATGTGCCTTTGGCGGAATTCCGTTGGGCGGATCTGTTTCGCCAGAGGCTCCCGCTTCCCGCAAACGACTCGGAATACGATGCACTGGTGCAACGAGCGGTTGAACTGGCGAAAAGCCAGGCGGCGCTCGGCCTGCCCGGCTATATCGATCCCGCCGATAATGAACACGGCGCCGCGACCAAGTCCGGCGAGCCGGAGGTTTAAGCGCGTTCGTTCTCTTTCGCCTTCCCGGTAGTGGTTTTTTCCACGCAGGCGTCCACGTCGACGGTGTGCTCGCCTTGTGTGCCGACCCGGCTTGCCAACCGTAGATATGCTTCGGCCAAACGGCGAAGATCGTCTTCGGATGCGTCTTCAATACCGATCAACTGATTGTTCGCCGCGCGATGCGAAGCCAGTAATTCGTTGAGCTTCAGATGCATCGCCACACTGTCCTTGTTCTGACTCTGCTGGATCATGAAGACCATCAGGAAAGTGATGATGGTGGTGCCGGTGTTGATGACGAGTTGCCAGGCGTCGGAATAGTGAAAGAGCGGTCCCGTGACCGCCCAAACGATGACCGTGATGACCGCGATGCCGAATGCAATCGGCGATCCGGCAAGCCGCGTAACCGAACTCGCGAAGTTGTCGAACGCGCGCGTGACGGGATTGCGCGCTGCGTAGGCAGGGCTGGACGTCGGCGGAACGGTGTCCATGCTATCCGCGCTTGAGCGGGCTTCTCCTGGTCGCATCTTTTCCTCCGGGAATTGCTGTTGACCAGGTAGTAGCACATTGCATGCCGACCTCTCGGAGGTAGACAGTATTTTTGGACCGGTTTTCAGCAGCAGGAACACCCGCCGATGTGCCGCATGCCATAGCCTCCGGTTTCCTCGCGGGCATCTGCTGAGCCGGCGCCGAGCGAAGGTGCGCCAATCACCACTCGTGCAGCTGTAGCTCCGCACCGAGGGCACGCCACAGGTTCATCACGCTCCGCAATGCGGCGCACCGTTTCGAAACCGCCGCATTCGGCGCACTCATAGTCATAAACTGGCATGGCGTGGGACCTGTGGTGTCAGTAGTCCGTCGAGTCTACTGACCGCGGGTTGAAGTAAACAGTTTAGTCCGCATCGGTGCGCAACTGCTCGAGCTTTGCGCGCACGCGATCGGCGAGCACTTCGGGAGAAAAGGGTTTGCGGATCACTTCCATGTCGGAGAGCGCATCGCCTGGCGCATAGCCGGTGACGAGAATAACCGGCATCGACGGATACCGTTGCCTCACGGCCTCCGCGATTTGCCGGCCGTTGATCGTGCCGGGCAGAGCGACGTCGGTGATGAGCAGATCGAAACGCGCGCCTGCATGCAAGAGCCGCAGTGCAGCGGCGCCGCTGTCCGCTTCCAGTACCCGGTAGCCCTGTTCCCTCAATTGCTCCGCTGTGACTTCCCGCACGATTTCTTCGTCCTCGACAAGTACGATGGTTTTTGCGGGATCCTTGTACTCGTCTCCCATATCTTCCTTCTGCACGGAGGCGGGTAGGCACAGGCGTACGGTCGTTCCTTTGCCGAGGGCGGTTTCCATCTGCACGATTCCGCCGGACTGCCGGACAAAGCCGTAGATCTGGCTTAGCCCGAGACCGACGCCCTGGCCCGACGGCTTTGTCGTGAAGAACGGCTCGAACGCGTGCTCCATGATTTTCGGTGACATGCCGGTGCCGGTGTCCGACACCGCAATGCAGCAGTAACGTCCGGGCTGGGCGTCCTCGAATCCGGCAACCTCTGTGTCGGTCAATATGACTTCGCTCGTGCTGATGGTCAGCCATCCGCCATCCGGCATCGCGTCGCGCGCATTCACGCACAGATTGACGAGCGCGCTTTCCATCTGGTTCGGGTCGCACAGTACTAGCCACGTCCCGTCGCCGAGTTTCAGTTCAAGGTTGATGCCCGAGCCAACGA
This sequence comes from Paraburkholderia kirstenboschensis, assembly GCF_904848585.1. GTDB lineage: Bacteria > Pseudomonadota > Gammaproteobacteria > Burkholderiales > Burkholderiaceae > Paraburkholderia > Paraburkholderia kirstenboschensis. The sequence continues at coordinate 207,397 of NZ_CAJHCR010000003.1, read as the reverse complement.
CGCGGCGGATCATGTCCTCCATGTCGTGCGCAATCGCATCCAGGCTCACGAGACGCGGCTCGAGCGTTTGTTGGCGTCCGAACGCGAGCAGCCTGTGTGTCAATGTCGCCGCGCGGCTTGCGCCTTTTTCCGCCCGCTCGACGAGCGTGACGACGTCGGTCGGCCGGCCCTGCTGCATGCGCACCCGGATCAAGCTCAGGCAACTCATGATGGCCTGCAGCATATTGTTGAAGTCGTGGGCGATGCCACCGGTGAGTTGGCCGATCGCCTTGAGTTTCTCGCTGTGGCGCAAACGTTCTTCGGCGCGCGATCGTTCGCGGCTTTCACGATGAAGCGTATCCACCGCCCGCTGCAATTCCGCGGTGCGTTCGGATACACGTCTTTCGAGCTCCTCGCTGCCGCGTTCGAGCGCTTCGCGTGCGCGAACCTGGTCCTCGATATCGGTCGATGTGCCGAGCCATGCCACGATGCCGCCTTCGGCGCGCACCGGCTTCGCACGGGTCTGGAACCAGCGGTACGTGCCATCGGACGCGCGGCGGATGCGGTGCTCGACTGCATATTCTCCTTTCTCCCCGCAGATGTTCCATGCTGCCATGGTCGCCTCGCGATCGCCGTGATGAACCGCATCGAGCCATCCGAAGCCGAGGCTGTCCTGCTCCGAAATGCCGCTGTATTCGATCCACTGCGGACTGCCCCACGTGCGCTCGCCGGTAATCCGGCATGTGAACACCAGTTGCGGTATCTGCGTGGCAAGCATGCGGTAGCGTTCTTCGCTCTCGCGCAGCGAAACCGCGTGCTTGCGCGTCTCGGCAGCGATTCGAAGCCGTTCGACCGCGGCGGCGAGCAGGTTCGCATAGGAGCGCAGGAATTCGGTGTCGAGGTCGTTGAAGTCGCGCGGCCTACGGCTGTCTACTTGCAACACGCCGTATGCAGGCCGTTCTTTTCCGCCGAGAATGACGACGTTGATCAGCGCCTTCACCCCCGCATCGACGATGAACTGCGAATAGCGGAAGCGCTTTTCATTGGCGATGTCGGGCGAAATGGCGGGCTTGCCCGTTTGCAGCGCATAACCCTCGGACGAGCCGCGCTCCGCTCGCGCCGTGGCATGACCCACCACACCCGGTGGCCAGCCGACGCCGGCACGCACGAGAAGCGTAATGCGGTCGGGCTGCAATTCCATGACCTTCGCCATGTCCGTTTGCAGCGCTTGAGCAACGAGCCGACACGCTTCGCACAGTATTTCGTCGAGGTCGTCGGAGCGAAGCGCAAGTTCGCCGAATTCGGCCAGAATCGCTTGCTGGTTGAAGAGAATGGCTTCGCGGTCCGCTGTGCTCACGGCAAGATCCCTTGCTTGCTATGGTGAAGAAAGTGGGCCGCCCCGATTGCGGCGGCCCTTCCGATGCAACTGTCGAGCCAGATTCATTCCTGCTACGTGGGTAGACGAACCTCGTGCATTGCGCCAGCGAAATACGCCAGGCACCGGGCGCCCGCGAGGAACGCGCGATGCTGAATGCTTAGCCGCGGCATGGCAAATCAAGGAGAGTCACATGGCGACGTCAAATTCAAGTTCGAATGGCGGTTCGATCCGCAAATTCATCGATGTCCAGAAGGCGCTGAAGGGTGCGTCGTATCCCGCCGACAAGGCGAGCTTGCTGGACACCGCGAAAGGCAATGGCGCCGACGACGAGGTGCTCGATGCGCTCGAACGCTTGCCGGAGCAGCAGTACGGCAGTCCCGCGGAGGTGTCGAAAGGCGTGGGCAACGAATAGCGCTCTGCAGACGAACCCGCGCGCCACGCGCGGCATCCGCTGTCAAATGTGCAAGCGTCGGGGAAGTAAATACACGTATTTGTCCGCATATTGCCAAGGCATTAGTCAAGGAATCTGCGGGCGCATCTCGGGCATGCGCGCGATCACGCTGGCTCAGGCTCGCCGAGCATCACCGCCAGCGTGCCCGAATCGTTTTGAACACCTGCATCGAGATTGATCGCCCCCGGCGTTTCTTTTTCGATTGCGCGCAGCAGGCGCGGAGTAAACGACGCGCCGAAGCGTGCAATCATCGTCTCGCGCGCCATGTCGTCCGCGTAGGCGAGGTTGCGCAACTCGTCGAGCGGCAAGCCGACGAAGAGGTTCAACGGATACGGCGGCGCTTCGGGGTCCTCAGACGCCGCCTCCGGCGCTGGGGCGCGGATGCGCAATCCGGGTTGCAAATGCGCCTCGAATTCAGCCGTCACTTCGTATTTCGGTGCGAAGTTGAGCGAAGTTTTCGCCTCGCTCTCGAGAAACGGCGCAACGCCGTCAAGGCGCGCAAGTTCTTCTTCGCTAAGTAGCATGATTGGTTCTCCTTCGGTGTGTGTTTCGTTTTGCCTATGACTAGTATTGAAGCAAACCGCTTGCCTCGCCGCGTGGGGCGAGCCGATAGTTGCGATAGTTTCGCCAGGCACAGGCGATGCGGCGCCGTTCTGCTATGGATCAAGTCATGCCGCGCCTCGCGCCACGACGAATCGAAACCAAACGGGTGCCATCATGCATTGCAATCCGAAGAGCGCGTTACTCGCCATATCCATTGCGGCGCTGGCCGTAGGCGCATCTGGCTGCAAGAAAGAGGACAATACCAGCAAGGACACGATGAGTTCCGCGAGCAGCGGCGTGATGAGCAATTCGGCGGGCGCGAACGGAACCAGTGGCCAAAGCGACGCCGCCAAGCGCGCGAGCGATGCCGCAGCCGCGGGCGGCACGAGCCAGCCCACCAGCGCGGCGCCCGCAGCCTCCGCCAGTCAATAGCGCTCGAGCGTTCGAGTGCGTGCGCGGTTCGAGTCCGCGGTCATTCAAATTGCGTTTGCTGAGCCTGCAAGGGGATGTCATGAGCGAATCTTTGCATCGACCGTCACTCGGCGCGGCGCTCTATTACAAAGACCCGCTGGCCGCTCTTGATTGGCTCGAACGGGCTTTCGGCTTCACCCGGCAACTCGTGATTACCGACGACGCCGGGCAACTCGCACACTCCGAAATGCGTTTCGGCGACAGCTACGTGATGATCAGCCGTGAATGGTCGGCAGACTCCGTGAGTCCGGTGTCTGTGAGCGGGAAAAATACACAGTCCGTGCATGTGCAGCTACGCGATGGTATCGACCAACATTGTGCTCGCGCGCGTGCCGCGGGCGCGGTCATTACCCGCGAACCCGCGGATCAGTTTTACGGCGACCGGGTTTATGCGGCGCGGGATCCGGAGGGGCATATCTGGAGTTTCGGACAAACCGTGCGCGCTGTATCGCGGGAAGAAGCCGAACGCGCGAGCGGGCTGAAAATCGAAGGCTGGATATAGCGATGAACGGGGGGATGAACGGTGGAGCGGCAAATCCCGTGAGTTTAGAAAAGAAGCACAGGAAGTAATCTGAATGCACTCGCTCACTGAACCCGCGAGCGGCCGTTGACGAGTCGCCACAGCGCGCTTGCGATCAACGATCCGACGCCGAGCGCGACGCCTAGCAGCACAATCGAACTCATGTGATCGCGCACGAGCGGCACATTGCCGAACAGGTAGCCGGCCGCGACGAGAGAGCCGATCCACAACGCCGCGCCCGCGGTCACGAACGACACAAATCGCGCGAACGTCATGCGCGAAACGCCGGCGACGAACGGCGCGAAAGTGCGCACCACGGCGATGAATGGCGATAACAGAAAAGTCAGTCCGCCGCGAGCTTCATAGAAGGCATGCGCGCGGCGCAGCGCATTCTTGTCGAGCCAGCGGTAGTTGGCCGTATAAACCTTTTCGCCGATGGCGCGCCCAATCGCATAGTCGACGATGCTTCCCGCCACCGTAGCCGCGAATAGCACTGGAATCACGAGCCAGACGTTCAACGCGCCGGTGGCTGACAGACCGCCGCAAATGAAAATAAGCGGGTCGCCCGGCAGAAAAAATAGCGGCAGAAAACCGATCTCGACGAACACGACGATAAACAGCATGGCGTACACGGCTGTGCCGTATTGCACGATCAGGCTGCTCAGGTGCTGATCGAAGTGCAGAGCGATTTGCAGCATTTGCATGAGTTGCATGCCGGCCCCATGGTTGTCGGATGTTCAGCAGTGTAGTCCCGCGGCCGCGCGGATACTTGTGTATTTGGCCGCGTGGATGTCAATATCGCGTGTCGCATCCGTGAACGAGCCGAACATCAACCGTCAGACACCATGCAACAGTTAGCCGATGTGACCTTCCGTCTTGCCGCGCCCCACGATGCCGAAACGGTTCGCACGATCGAATTCGAGGCAAGCTTGCGCTTTGTCAGCGTCGGCATGTCGGGTATCGCGGATGCGCCGCCAATGAGTCTCGCTCTCGTGGAACGGAAGATCGCGGCACGGGAGTTGATCGTGGCGGTGAATGCCGGCGGAACATGCGTCGGATTCGTGATGTTCGAACCGCAGCCCGCGCGCATCTACATCCAGGAGCTCGATGTACTGACGTCGCATGCCGGTCGACGCATCGGCGCGGCGCTGATCGAGCAGGTCGCGCAACTCGCGCGCTCGCGGCAGATGATGCAACTGGTCTTGTCGACGTATCGCGAAGTGCCCTGGAATGCACCGTATTACCGGCGTCTCGGTTTCCGCGATATAGAAGAAGCTGAACTCGATGCGGGTCTGCTCGCACGGCGCGATGCACATATCGCACGAGGTCTCGACGAGTCGAAACGCGTGTTCATGCGGCGCGATCTTGGCTGACGGTTTGCCGTCCAGAGGCGAGCGCCGCCGCAGACGAAAATAAGCGGCGGGCGCCGCCGGAGATTCATTCTCCGCCGACGCCCGCCGCTTTTCGCTGCGTTTTACAGCCGCATTACGGCTGTTTTCACGGCCGCGTGTTTGCGCTTACTCCACCGTTTCAAGCGCCGGGTAATCGATGTAACCCGTCTCGCCACGTGCGTAGTACGTGGCGGGATTCGGCTTGTTCAACGGCGCATTGGTCGCAAAACGGCGCACGAGGTCCGGATTCGCGATGAACAACTGGCCCCACGCTACCGCGTCCGCTTCGCCTGCGTCGAGTACTTGCTGCGCGGTTTCCTTCGTGAACTTCTCGTTCGCGATGTACGGGCCGCCGAACTCCTTCTTCAGCTGCGGGCCAAGACGGTCTTCACCCAATGCTTCGCGCGCGGCGATGAACGCGATCTTGCGCTTGCCGAGCTCGCGAGCCACATAGCCGAAGGTTGCGGCCGGATCCGAGTCGCCCATGTCGTGCGAGTCGCGGCGCGGCGCGAGATGCACGCCGACGCGATTTGCGCCCCACACGTCGATACACGCGTCGGTGATTTCGAGCAGCAGACGCGCGCGATTTTCGATCGGGCCGCCATAGGCGTCAGTGCGCTTGTTGGTGCTGTCCTGCAGGAACTGGTCGAGCAGATAGCCGTTTGCGCCGTGCACTTCAACGCCGTCGAAGCCTGCCGCTTTCGCGTTTTCCGCACCTTTGCGGAACGCCTGCACGACGCTGGCGATTTCGTCGAGTTCGAGTGCGCGAGGCGTGACATACGGGCGCTCCGGACGCACGAGGCTCACGTGGCCTTTCGGAGCGAGCGCGCTCGGCGCGACCGGCAATTCGCCATCGAGAAACAGCGGATCGGAAATGCGGCCCACGTGCCATAGTTGCAGGAAGATCTTCCCACCCGCGGCATGCACTGCGTTGGTGACGAGCTTCCAGCCTTCCACCTGTTCCTGCGACCAGATGCCCGGCGTCTCGGCATAACCGACGCCCTGCGGCGTCACGGAAGTGGCTTCGCTGATGATGAGGCCCGCCGTTGCGCGTTCAGCGTAGTACTTTGCCATCAGCGCGTTCGGCACGCGGATTTCCTCGGCGCGCTGACGCGTGAGCGGCGCCATGATGATGCGGTTCGACAGCGTCAGGTCGCCAATTTGCAGCGGATCGAAAAGAGTCGGCATAAATGTTCACCTTTGGCTGAGGCGCGGACGCCTTGAGCCCAAAATAGTTGCATTGCAACGAAAGAGCGAAGGGAAGCGGCGATGCAAGACCGGTCAGAGCTTCGAGTTCATATGCTCGAGGAACGCCTGAATCACCGGCTCATTGCGTTTGAAGAACACCCATTGCCCCACACGTTTCGACGTGACGAGCCCCGCGCGCTGCAACGCCGCGAGGTGGGCCGACACGGTGGACTGCGAGAGTCCGCAGCGCGCGTCGATCTTGCCCGCGCATACGCCATGGTCGAGCGGAAGTTCCTGATCGGCGAAGTGCGCATACGGCTCGCGCAGCCAGCCAAGAATCTCGCGACGCACCGGATTGGCGAGCGCCTTGTGTATCGCGTCGATGTCCGGCGCGGTGGGAGTTCGTTTCATTCGTCAACTACCAGAACTGCTTCAATGGTCAGGCGTGGGCGGATTGTGCCCACAGAACACAGAACTGCATCGCTACAGAACGAAGTATATATCGGAATTTAACGATATGCATGGAGGCATTACTGGCGGTAGGGGAAAGATTTTATCGACGCACAAAAAGGTCCGCACTTTTCATCCCGCATCATGACAAATGTCTATAAATCATTGTTTTGATGAAGGTATTCTCACGACTCGATTACTGTGTCGCGGGCCTGGATTGTGCCGGAAAAGTGGCTTTCCAGAGAGAAGTTAGTATGGACTCCGAAAGTAAAGAGCGCACCTGCCGCTCGTCGCGAGCCGCTAGCGGAGTATTTCAATTTCCCTTCAACTTCGCCTGGAGAATCGGATGGTTACTTGCGGAGTGATCGGTTGCGGCGCATAACGGCGATCGAGATGGAACCGGAATTCGCGAGCGAGCGGAATTACCGCCTCTAGAGCATTGGCGTTGATAAACTGTCCAGCAGCTTTTCGCAGTTTCGCAGAGAGGGCGAGTGCCCTATGGTTTGACGCTTGCCACGCTCGCCGAGACTGAGTTCATTCGGTTTCGATAGACGAGTGCCAGCGGTGACAAATGGCTAGCATCGTCCGAGTCCGCATGTCGGCCATAGCCGACGTTGGACGAGATTCCCTTGGACGTCAGCAATATGGAGGGTTGCCGACGGTGACGGCGCCGCGCAGCGGGACGGCCGCTTCTGGCATCCACCAACTCACCGTTTCGACCCACTTGTGCCGGTCGCCCCGGAGTCGCTACGAGGGCCGCTGCCGCGGTCCAACGGCCGTCCGTGAGTCGCAGTTTCAGCCAGACGAACGACACCGGGAATTCGATCTATCGAAAGGCCAGCGTTGCGATTTCTCGTCATGGCAGTTTGCCGCCGTCAGAGTGGTCGCTCTATCGCCTCTTCGGTCATGGACCCGGTGCATGGAGCCGCCGATCTCATGGACACTACGTTGTCCCGGCCGCGCTGTGCGTGCGCCACACGATTCTTGACGGCGCACGCGCACATGCTTCGCGTCAGAACGTCGTGCGCAAACCGACCATGACGCTGCGCCCGCCTTCCGGCGCGATATCGCGCACGACGGAACTGGCATAGCGAATCTCCTGGTTCGTCAGGTTGTCGCCGCGTACGTAGGCGAGCCAGCTGGTCGTGCCGACATGGAATTTGTAGATCAACATAAGGCCGAGCTTCGTGTAGCTCCCGGTCGGCAGATCGTCGTCGGGCACGCGATGTTGCGCCCACGCGTGCTGCACTTCGGCGCGCGCGCCGAACGGACCGTAGCCGTAATCCACCGCGAGCGTCGCACGCAACGGCGCGATGCGCGGCAATGGCTGACCGTTGTCCATGTTGCGGGCGTGCGTGTAATCGCCCACAAGCGACACATCCACCTGATGCGCCCCGTGCTGGTACACGCGCCATTTGCTGTCGAATTCGAGGCCGTAAAATTCGGCGCGAACGCCACGATAAACGGCTTCGTTCAGTGCGCCGTCGGTGCCAGGCGGGACGACTTCATCGTCGTCGTTCACGAGACGACCCGTGTTGTACTCCGTCAGATAGTTTTTGAAGCGGCTATAAAACGCGCCAACGCTGCCTTTGTTCGGACCGCTCGTGAAACGCAGCGACAGGTCGGCCGACACCGCTTTCTCTTTCTGCGCATCCGGATTGCCGATCAGGTACTGGCCGGTTGCATCGTGCGGACCGTTCGCGAACAGTTCGTACAGGGCGGGCGCGCGTTCCGTGTAGGCGATATTGCCCGCCACCGCCCATGCGGGCGTGAGTTTGTAGAATGCGCCGAGCGACGCGCTCACCGCATTGAAATCGCGGTCCGCGGCGTTCGCGAATTTGTCGTTGCCTGCGGTCGTCGGATCCTGTTTGACGTGTTCGTAGCGGGCGCCCGCGCTCAGCTTGAACGCGTCGGTCACGTTCCATTCTTCGAGGCCGAACAGCGCGACGTTGGTGGTCTGCGTGGTCGGCACCAGCGCTTCGTCGCCAAGCGCGGAGAAGGTGTTCTGACTAATCTGTACGCCGATCGCACCTTCGAACGGACCGATCTTGCGGTGCCGCGCTTCGATACGCGCTTCGTAGCCGTGATTGCGGAATGTGGTGCCCGTCACGCCGTCGTCGATTTCGCGATGTTCGTAGTCCGTGTAGCCGAAATCGAATTTCACTTGCGAGAATGGACCTTGCAGATTGCGGACTTCGGATGCGAATGCCACGTGATCCTGATGCATGCGCAGGCGCACGTCGTCTTCCGCGACGGAGCCGTAGTCCGCCTGATAGCCGTTGTACGAGAGTCCCGCGTAACCGTCTGCCCATGTGTACGACGTCCCCACGGCGCCGCCATGCCAGCGACCGTCACTGTTAGGAATGCTGCCGTACGCCTGGGAGGCGTCCGGGCCGTCGAGCGCGCGCCGCCCGTCCGAATGCGCGAAGCCAGGGATGCGCTCGTTGCTCGTGTCGCGATCGAACGCGTCGACGTGGAAAGCGAACCTGCCGTTGCCGCCTTCCACCATGGCTGCGCCGGCGCGCGCTTCGTTGGCGCCGCCATAGCTCGCGTCGACCGCGCCGATCACGCCGTTCACCGGCTCGCGCGGAATGCGGTTGTCAATAGTATTGACGACGCCGCCGATCGCGTTGCCGCCATAAAGCAGCGCCGCGGGCCCACGCACGATCTCGACGCGCTCAATGGTCAGAGGCTCCTGCGGCACGGCGTGATCATAGGAGAGCGACGAAGCGTCCCACGCTGCCACGCCGTTTTGCAGAAGCCGGATCCGGTCGCCATCCATGCCGCGAATGATCGGACGGCCGACCATCGGTCCATATGTTGTCGTCGACACTCCGGGTAGGCCATTCAGCGTCTGCCCCAGCGAGTTCGTCTGCCTGAGCGTCAACGCGTCGCCGTATATCGCCGTAGCGGGCGCAATGAGATCGGTGTCGCCGAGCGGATTCGCGGTCACGAACACGGGCGCAAGGGAGCCGCCCGGAATGCCTGGGGCCGATGAGGCGGTCGACTCCTGCGCCTGAACTGCGAGTGCGACGAGGGCCAGCGCTATGGGAGACAGACGTGGGAAGTTGGCAGAGATGCAGGGCGAAACACGCGTAGTGGTCTTGGTCACAATAGTTTTGCGGTGTAGTCGGCGCATCTCGATGTCACACCAGCGGTGCAACGATATCCATCGCATCGTGTGCCGGTGCGCAGTTTGAAAAGATGGCCGGAGAAAAAGGGACAGGAGAAAACGACAGCAATGTTATAACATACCATTGTGGACGTAAAGGGAACCGTGTAGCCACACCGAACTCGGGCGAACCGACGCGAATGGAGGCTGACGACGAAACCGAAGCACGCGCTTGGTGGCGCGGCCGAAGGCCGGCGCAACCAGGTTCTGCAAGACGCTGAGTCCTCGTGCTCACGAGGAGCGCGACCTCGAACTGGTCCTTCGGTGCAAGCGTGCCCTGCACGGTACAGAAGGCAACGCTGGTCACACGCCCGGCAACCGGTTCGCCAAAGCTGCGCGACGGCGTCGCGCAATCAAAGTTCGATCAAAGTCGCAGAAATACGGGACTCCTACTGGGCGCATAGCCGACATTTGAATGACAACGTCTCTGCATAGGCCAGTGACCGCTCATGGCCCGTCCCCGGCCTTTCGCCTTCGCCGGTAACGGTTATCGGTGTAGAGAACAACAATTGGGAGGACCAAGGGCAGCGCAACGCCAAGACCTTGATGCAGATCCTCGGTGGCGATGCGGTCCCGCCTTGAACGCCGGAAGGCAGCAAGCGGCCAGAAAACGACGCGCGCGTCTCTCACGTGAATGACGGCTGAGTCCGCGAAACCGGCCCGTCGCGCCTAACGTCTGCAGTGCCGCCGGACGGCCGAGTAACACGGGCGGATTTTGCGTGTATTGGAAACGAGGCTCGGTGTGGCCGCTGCGCCGTCGATGGCCATGCCCGGACGCAATCACTCAGTGTGAATCGTGAGACGCCGTGGACGGTCACTACACCCGGCTAATCGTTCTGGCGACATCGTCGACGGAGCCGGTACCGGCGCAGTGTCAATCGACGCCCGTTAGGCGCCGCCGTGCGTGGCTGCGCCAGCGTGGCGGCGACGATCAGAGGCCAGTGGGTCAGGCAACAAAACGACACTGTGAAGCGGGTGTGCGCGTGTCCATGTTGCGGCCGCGGTTGAGGTGATCGTCGATTTCCGCGGCGCAGCCGAGCATGCGCGGATAGAGAAAGATCGTGAAAGCCGCGGTTTCGAGGTCCGCTTCGCTGAACTCCCCGCGTTTGAGCGGCTGCCACAGCATCTTCAGCAGCAACGCGGCGATCACGGCATCGACATTGACGCAGTAGACGGTACGCGACACGCCCGCGTCGAACAAGGCCTGCACCAGCGCGCGGTAGTACGCGTGAAACACGTTGTATTCGCCGCGCGCCTCATAAAGCCCGGCGATGAAGACCTCACGCGGATCGTGATTTACCGGCTTGTCCTTGAAGACCGGGTGGTTCACGCCCGGCAGCTTGACGATATCGAGGCTGCCAGCTTGCTTCTGACGCGCCTTGTACTGCGCGTAGCGCTCGACGGAGCGGCGCGCGAGCGCTTCGAGATCGACGCCGTGATGCGCGTCGGCGGGATCGTCGAGGCCGCTGTCGCGAAACGCGTCGTTGAGAAACGCGATACCTTCATATCCGTTGCCGCCGTGCGTGTATCCCGAGTGCGTGAGAAAACCCATCAGCGCCTTGTTCAACTGCACGCGTTCCGGGGACTCGGGACCGTCCGCCGATACCGCGCCCTTCGCGCCTTGCGCCGAGATCGCACCCGGTCCGTTGGTGAGCAGCAGTCCCGTCAACGTTCTGAATGCGAACAGATCGTCTGCGGATGGCTTCACGCCGAGCAGCGCTGCGAAAGCCACTTCCGTCAGCGAGCGCTCGCCGAGCAGTGCCTCGGTGGAAAACTCGCAAAAGCTGTCGGGCTGGTGGCGCGACGCGTCCGCCGAGGCGCCGATCAGCGTGCCGAAGAGCTTCATCCACCAGGGCAGGTTCTCCGCCGTCAGACGCGAGATGCGCTTGCGCATGAGCGGGCCCCAGGCAAGGGTTGTCGTGATAGCGGCGAGCACGGCGTCCGCGCGTGGATGTCCCGGGCCGTTCGTGAGCCATCGCACGAATGCTGAACTCACATTGCGTGCGGCCAGCCCCGCGAGCATGGCTTCAGCCGCCGGATCGGGATGGTCGGAGAAGAGCGCCGCGCTGCCCTCGGTGTCTATCGCGTCGACGTCGAAATCGCGATCGAACGCGTCCACGAGTTTTGCTGCCGCGAAGCGGTCAATCATCAGCCTCGCTGCCTCGCGCGCCGCGCGCTGGCGGTTCGGCCCGACGATTGCCGCTGCGGCGGCAAGCACCGCGTTGGGTGCGTTACCCGCTTCTCGTGCCGCTTGCGCCGCCGCCAGTTCAGGCGTGCCGTACAGGTTCACTGCCGCGCCGACCGCGACGTCGATCAGCTTCTCGTCGTTTGCGCCGCCGAACTCGTGCAACAGTGCGAGGCACACGTTCGCTTCGAAGGAATGCGTCGCCGCTTCGAGCATCGATACGCCGTGCAGGCTGCTGACCTGAGTCTTTGCATCCATCTGCGAGGCACCCGAGGCGTCTTTCAACGGCTGCCGAGGCGGAATCGCGCCGACCTGGTCATTCACCCGCGCGACCTGTTCGTCATAGGGGGCTACCGCTCTCACGACTGCAAGCGCGAGATCGCCGGGCAGATCGAGCCCCTGATCCGAGCCGAACCACGGCTTGAGCGCGAGGCTGCCTTCGGGCTCGAAGTCGGGCATCGTTGCATTCGCGCGCATCACCGCCGTGAGCGCGGCAGGGATATGGGCGATGTTCGTCACCACGGCGCCCATCGCCGAGCAGCACGGATCGTCGGGCGTGAAGAGCCGTTCGACGCCGAACTTTTCCTTGAACCAGCGTTCCTTCGCGAGCGCATCGTCGGCGCCACCCGCCATCGCGCCCGCATGTCCGACTGCGCGCGTGAGACGGCTTTTCCACCGGCCCACCACGCACGCGACTACGGGCTTGTTGAAGTGCGCGTCGGCCTCGTAGTATCCGCCGGGCTCGCAGTACAGCACGGCGGCCTTGCTGCGCGCGTCGTTGGCAAGGGCAAAGGCGAATTCTGGCGCGGCATAGTGGATGTAGACATCCTTTCCGCTTGAAATGACCGTCGATGTGCCCCAGCCGCTCATGCGCAGATACTGAGCGATCGTGGTGCTGAAGCCGCCGGAGTTCGAGAAGATCGCGATCGATCCCTGGCGCAGTGTGGCGCCCGGATCGTCACCCCCGAGCGCGCCGCCGATCCGAACGCGCTGCCACGAATCCGCGACGCCCAGCCCGTTTGCGCCGAAGATGTCGATGCCCGCCTGCTGTCCCATCGCGCGGATCTCACGCGCGTCGTGCACGGCAATCTTCTCCGTGATGATGAAAATCTTGCGCAGGTCCGCATTCACGCGGATCAGCTCGGCCACGCCGTCGCGCGCGGCCGAAGGCGGCAGATACACGACGCCGGAATTGAACCGATGGCCGGCTTCCAGACCCTCTCGCACATTGTTGAAGACAGGAATGTCGCCCGCGGGCGTCGCGAGCACCTGTCCGCCTTTGCCGGGCGCCGTGCCGAACACCACATTCGCGCCCGAGAAGGCGTGACTCACCGGCGTCACATCGGACGACTCGCCGCCGAGGATGTTGAGCACGCAGACGCGATCTTCGCGCGTGGCGATATCTGCCAGCGACTGAATCCCGACGAAGTATTTGAAGTGGCTATTGCCTTGCTTGTGCATGTCGATCTCCTCAGGCCGATGCCATTTGCGATTGAGCGTCGCGGGCACCGATGCGCGCCGCGACCTGCGAGCGTCCGCCCGCCTGCATCCATGCATCGGCCTTGCGCGCGTACTGGATTACTTCGCTGATGTCGGAGTCGAAACCGAAGATGCGGTAAGGCAGGCCGAGCGAATCGCAGGTGTCGCGCAGTGTGGACATGCCTCGCACCAGGTTGGGACCGCCGCGCCCGAGCACGACGTAGAGCGGCGTCGGACCATGCTCACTGAAGTGCTCGCGTAGAGCATCGGCCATCGCGCGCAGGGTTTCGTAAATATCAGTGTTGTTCGACTTGCCGCCGATAATAAAGAGTACGTTGGACTGCTTGAGCCAGTGCCGGAAGCAGATGCGCGCCACCTCTTTCATCTTTTGGTATGGTGGATTGCCACCGAAGTCCGACGAGATGATGGCCGCATCGCCCAGCATTTCCGTGACGAGCGAGTTCGCGCCACCGCCGAAGGTGGGCGCGAGGATGGTGCCGCGCTCGTTGATCACGTAGACATCGCTTTGTCCCTGGTGCGTGCGAAGCTGGTTGATCTCCTGCTCGAAATCCGAGTAATCGGCGGCGAACAGATGCGGAGGCAGTCCAAGCCGCGAGAAACGCGGATCGTCGCGATCGAAGCCGCACTTGAAGTCGCAGGCGACGGGTATGAGCCGGCCCTTCTTGTCCTCGCGCATACGGATGGGATTCAATTCGAGCGTCGTCATGCCGAAGTCATGAAAGAGCTCCCAGAGCTTCGGCAACTGTTGCACGAGTGGCGAGATGATCTCGCGCGGCGCGCCGATTTCGCTCAGCGCATTCGCAACGACAAACGCCTTTAGCCCGGTCAGTGCATCGAACGGCACCATCGCGACCTGCTTGGGATCGACCTCCTCGATGTCCATTCCGCCCATGTGCGACAGCGTCATTGTGGGAGCGCGAAAGCGGGTGGAATCGGTAATCGAAAAGTACACTTCTTGTTTGGCGGGAACACCCGCTTCGAATGTCACGCCGTTTGCCTTGGCCCTGACATGACCCACGACGTGCTCGGCAAAGTAGAGCCGCTCTTTTTCCGCCAGCGCGGTCTTGAGATCAGTCGCACGGCCGAGCAGGCCGGCCTTGCCTTTCTTGCCCACGCCGCCCTTGAACACCGGTTTGATGAATATCTGACCGTATCGATCGATGAGCGACTTGATCTCTTCCTCGCTGGCGCCGGGGCCCAGCACCTCGCTGGACGGAAAGCCGACGAATTGCAACAGGCGCGCGCCGTGCAACATTCCGGTGATCTGCATGTGAAGTGTCTCCTGAATTTCAAGGCAATGACGAATGAAGCGAATACTGGGTGTTCGGTCAGCTCACTGCGGTAGGTGCGAGACGCACCGCTGCCCTGGGTACGCTGCGAAAGCAGCGGCAGGATTCTCCTAGCGAGGTGGAGCAGGCGAGACGCGCGTCGGTGGGGTAGGCGGCAGCCATAATCGGCACTGGGATGCGGCGAAACGCGGTGCTGCGCTTCGCGCCTGTCTCCGACGCGTTCTCTGTCGATGCGTTGATGAACGTCTTGAGTATCGATATTTGGTCAAGCCGTCCGAAACGGGAAGTGCAATTTTCTGAAGCATTGATGTTCAGCAGTTATCAATGCTGAATGGAAGGACGGCGCCACGACGCGAAAGCATCGGCGCCGCGACCGCGCTTGCGGGCAGCAGACGCAGGAGCAACCTTCAGGTAAGCGATGCGGACCGCTTGGCTGTGGCGCCCCGGCGATACAGCGCGAGGGTCGCGCCAAGCCCGCATGCGGCGGCGAAACTCAGCCAGTAGCCGGGCGCGGCCTTGTCGCCGGTGATCTCAATGAGATACGTCGAGACGGCGGGCGTGAAGCCTCCAAAAACCGCGGTGGCGAGACTGAACGCGAGCGAGAATCCAGCCACGCGGACCTCGGCGGGCATGACTTCAGTGAGCGCTACGACCATCGCGCCGTTGTACATGCCGAAGAAAAACGAGAGCCACAGAAGCACGATCAGCATGCGGCCGAAACTCGGCGCGGATGACAGCCAGGAGAGCGCCGGATACGAGGTGCAGATGGCGAGCACGGTGATGGCAATGAGAATTGGCTTGCGCCCGATGCGGTCCGAGAGCGCGCCTCCGATCGGTAACCAGACGAAGTTCGAGAGGCCCACGCAGAGTGTGACGATCAGGCTATCCGCAGTGGTGAGCTTCAGCACAGATTTGCCGAAGGTCGGCGTGTAGACCGTGATGAGATAGAACGTGGTAGTGGTCATGGCCACGAGCAGCATGCCCGCGAGCACCGTGCGCCAGTTTTGCAGCATGGTGGCGAATACTTCACGTGCACGCGGATGGTGGGTGCGCGCCTTGAATTCATCAGTTTCCTGCAGCGTGCGTCGCAGCAGAAAAATAACCGGCACGATCGCACAACCGACGAAGAATGGAATCCGCCATCCCCATGCGCCGATTTCGCTGGCCGTCAACAGGTCATTGAGCAGATACCCGAGGGCGGCCGCGACCACGATTGCGACCTGCTGGCTCGCGGACTGCCAGCTCGTATAGAAGCCCTTCTGTCCCGGCGTCGCCATTTCCGCCAGATAGACAGAGACGCCGCCAAGCTCGGCGCCGGCGGAAAAGCCTTGCAGCAAGCGCCCGAGCAGCACGAGGGCGGGCCCCAGAATTCCGATTGTCGCGTATCCGGGTACGCAAGCGATCAGGATCGTGCCGCTCGCCATGATCGAAAGTGTGACGATCAACCCTTTGCGGCGGCCCACTTCATCGATGTACGCGCCGAGCACGATCGCCCCCAGCGGACGCATCAGGAAACCGGCGCCGAACACGGCGAAGGTGAGCATCAGCGAGGCGAACTCGCTCGTAGACGGAAAGAAGATGCGAGAGATGTAGGTCGCATAGAAGCCGAAAAGAAAGAAGTCGAACTGCTCCAGGAAGTTGCCGCTGGTTACGCGCAGGACGGCGCCAGCCTTCGAGGTTCGACGGTGCGCGCTATCCTCGGCGTTGACTGATGAGGGATGCATGAGTTGTCTCCATGGATGTGTTATGTGAGTGCCCGCCGATCGGAGGCGTTGTCGTTACGACCGACCTCAATCCGAGCCGAGTTGCAGACGGCTGGCCTGCCGCTTTTCGATCGATGACTTGAGGAGCGCCGCACAGCGATAGATCCCGTGGGCGAACTTGCCGTAGGGCAGCGTGGCGAAGAGCGCCATCACGACACCGAGGTGGAAAGCGAGGAGCCACGCCATCGCAGCAGTGTCGCGCCATGCGAGGAGCGCGAGGCCTGAAGCGCTAGTCAGGAGCAGCAACGCGATGAATCCGCGGTCCATCGGGCGCTGTTTCGGATCGCCCCGGCCAGGATCGCGACGCAGGTTGAGCCAGAGCAGGCCGGCCGGCCCCACGAGCAAACCGGCTCCACCGATCGTGCCGAGCAGCACGGGGAGGCTCAGAACCGGGTAAGGCGCGTGCAGGTTGAGCGCATAGTGATAGAAGGTGGCCACCACCGTTGCCGCGAAGCACAGCATGAAGCCATAGAAAGTCAAATGATGGAAACGCCGCCGAGCGAGCGTGAAGGCATCATTCGACTCGTTGCAGCCGTCGCCATGGCCCCCGTCGAGATACTTCAGGGTGAGCGCGTGCTTCGCTGCCTCTGCGATGGCCGGCGCGCTGGCTGTTCCCGCCGACACGGCACGCCAGAATCGCAATACACCGACGCCGAGCGCGAGCATCGCGAAGCCGAAGACCGCGCCGAACATCGCCGCGAGCAGGTTATGCGGGAAAATCGCGTAGAAGTTGCCGCCCAATGCGCCCGCGGACAGCGACCCCTTCAAGCCGATACCAAGCGCCAGAAAGAGGGCAAGTCCGATCGCGAGCGCAAGCGCGACGGTCAATCCATTGCGCTTGTATAGCGCGCCCATCGGCGCGGGCCACGCATATTCGGCATAGGTTTCCAGGCGGACTTTGGCCATCGCCTTCGGCACGTTCACGGCGAACTCATGTGGCGGCGCATACTGGCAGGCGTGATAGCACGCGCCGCAGTTGTGGCACAGGTTGGCGAGGTAATTGACGTCCGCCTTGGCGAATTCGAGGCGCCGTGTCATCGCGGGAAAGACCGCGCAGAATCCTTCGCAGTAACGGCACGCATTGCAGATTTGCATTTGCCGCGCGACTTCCGCTTCATTCTGCGTGAGCGGGAGCACGCGGATGATTGACGCCGCGGGCTCGCTCGTGACGCCGTTGCGAGCGGCGATGGAAGGAGAGGCAAGTTCGCGCGCCTCGCGGGCAAGTGCTTCAAGCTTCTGCACGTTGAGCTCCAGTTTGATGAGCGGCCGCCATCGCGGCCTGTGTTCCGGCGATGCGGCCGAATGCGGTGCCGATCGACATACCGACGCCGGCCGTATAACCTTTGCCGAGCACGTTGCCGGCCATCATTTCTCCCGCTACGAAAAGGTTTTCGCTCGGGCGTCCGCCGAAATGCACCTGGGCGTGGTCATTAACCTTGAGCCCCAGGTATGTGAACGTGATGCCCGGCCGCAACGCATAACCAAAGAAGGGCGGGGTATCGATGGGCCGTGCCCAGTGGGTTTTCGCTGGCGTGAGGCCTTCAGTGCGGCAGTCGTCGAGCGCGGTATGATCGAAGGTGCCGGCGCGGCAGGCAGCGTTGTAGGCACGGATCGTCTCGACGAACGTCGCTTCCGGCAGTTCCAGTTGGCGCGCCAGCTCGGGTATCGAATCGGCCTTGGTGCCCGGAAAAACTGGTGGCATGAAACGGCCGATCGCCTTCGCGTCGATAATCGAGTAGCCGATCTGGTCAGGCTGCTGTGCGACGAGCCGCCCCCATATCGCATAGCGTTTCGGCCAAAAATCTTCACCTTCGTCGTAAAAGCGGCGTGCATCGCGATTGACGACGACGCCGAGCGACACGCAGTCGATACGCGTACAGATGCCGCCGTCATAAAGCGGCGCGCGGGCGTCGATGGCAACGCAATGCGACTGCGACGGATCGCCGATGGCATCGGCGCCGGAGTCGATCATGTGCTTGAGCAGCACGCCCTGATTGAAGCGCGTACCGCGAATGAGGAAATTGTCGGCGGGCCATTCACCGCGCTCGTTTTGTCCCCACGCTTCACGCAGCCATTCCCGATTCGATTCAAATCCGCCGGCCGCGAGCACACAGGCGCGGGCTTCGAAGCGTTGTCCGCCGCTGTGCGCTGCGATGAATCGGCCGGCATCGAGTTCAATTGCGTCGACAGGCGTGTCGTAGCGGATTTGCACCCCGAGCGCTTCGGCGCTGCGATAGTAGGCGTTCACAAGTGCCTTCCCGCCGCCCATGAAGAACGCGTTGGTCCGCGCGACATGCAGCGCGCCAGAAAGCGGCGGCTGAAAGCGCACGCCGTGCTTGCGCATCCACGGACGGCAAGTCGATGATGCCCGGATCACGAGCCGCGCGAGCGCCTCATTCGTGATGCCGCCGGTCACCTTGAGCAGGTCTTGCCAATATTCCTCTTCCGGATAAGCGTCGACTAGCACGTCTTGCGGTGCGTCGTGCATGCAGCGCAGATTGCGGGTGTGCTGGGAATTTCCGCCCCGCCATTCGCGTGGTGCCGATTCGAGAAGCAGGACCGAGGCGCCCGCTTCGCGCGCCATCAAAGCGGCGCACAGCGCGGCGTTGCCTCCGCCGATTACAAGAACGTCGACCATCTGAGTTGTCTCCTTTGAGACAACTATAAGAAGCAGCGGTCGGCGCCGCCATCAGGGAGGCGGCAACGGGTCTTCAGGTTTCGTGAAGGGTGGGTTAACGAAGCGCGGCGCCGGGCCAGCGGTCCGCGTTGACGGTGTCGCGCGCGACGTCGGCCAGCACGACGCGTGCGGCAAGCCCGGCGGGCGACAGTTCGTCGTCCGAGACGCTCGCGATCAGGTTCGGCCTCGTTGCGTATGCCTCCACGAGCGGGATGCTCGTCAGGGACGCATTCTCCGCGCGTGCGAGTGCCGCTCCCGGCTGGATCGTTGCGCCGAGCCCACCGCGTACGGCGTCCATGAGCATGGCGAGGCCGTCGACCTCGGCGGCAATACGCGGGGCGTAGCCGGCACGCTTGAACGCGGCGTCGAGCAGCGCGCGAAGGCCATGCGACCCGCTAGGCAGGATCAGGGGAAGAGCGCCCAGTTTTGCGATTGATGTCCGAGATTGCCTAGGCATGTCGGGCAGTGTCGAAGCGCCGATCACGAACAGGCGCTCGTCCAGCAAAGGGATGACGCTCCAGCGTTGTGCGGGTTCTTCGCGGAACAGGATCGCCAGATCGATTTGCCGTGCGCCAAGCATTGCGCCCAGATACCCGGACAGGCTTTCGACCATGCGCAGCCGTACGTCCGGATAGCGCTCGCGCATCGCCTGCATGAATGCCAGTCCAAGCACGCCTGTCGTGCTCGGTGCGAGTCCCACGCTGACGTGGCCGGATAGGCGAGCCTGGCGCGCGGCAACCGCGGCATCGTCGATGTGGCGCAGCGCGAGTTGCGCCTGACGCCAGAAGGCGAGTCCTGCATCGGTGGGCACGACGCCGCTCGAGGTTCGCTGTAGTAGGCGGGTCGAGAGCTCGCTTTCCAGTCGGCTGATTTGCTGGCTGAGCGCCGACGTGACGACGCCCAACTCAAGCGCGGCTTTGCCCATGCTGCCATGCTCAACGACGCTGACGAAATATCGTAATTGTCGAAGTTCCATTGAAGGTCTCAGTGTTGGCGGTCCCGGAACTTAACTCGAGGTGATTCGGGCTCGAACCGGCCAGCGCGCTCGCATTGCGGCGCATGTTGCCCGAATCCCCATTTTACGGCTCGGCAAAGACAGCCTTTGCAAGCCGTTTTTCAAGTTCGTCTCCATAGTTAGCCGGCGAGTGGCTGTCCAGAAGTACCGCAATCCAATCCAGCTCACCGCGAACGCATTTAATCAGGCGAGCGTGCAGAAGTTCCAGGTGCTGATCTTCGCGTTCATCGTCGGCAGTCTCGTGCTCTCCCTCGTCATGAGAACGGGTGCGCTGACTGACCTGTCCGGGACCGTCGTTGCACTGCTGGGCATTTCCGGCATCGGCGCTGCCGTCTCGCAGATCACGTACACCCCGAAAACACGCCTGAGCTTCGAGAACTGGGCCTGGCTGCAGGCGCACGGCGTATTGAAGAACCAGGAGGAGCGAGGACCGCAATGGAAGGACCTCGTGCTGAGCAACCGGGAGTTCGATGTCTACAAGCTTCAGACCGCCGTCTTCAGCGTCGCCGTCGCCGTTGCGCTAGTCATCGACGGCGCCGCTCACCTCGTGACGTTCGAAATTCCGCCGACCATGCTGCAAATTCTCGGCCTATCGCAAGTGGTATTCGTAGGCGGCATTCTCGTCCGTCCGCCCGCAACCGAAGATCTAGATAAAGCGCTGACCAGACTACGTGGCGCCGCGCAGCTCTACAACGAAGCGGCCTCGCGTGGGACGGACACCGACGAGAACGGCAAACTGCTGGCCGGAACCTCGGCGCAGGCGGGAAACCTCGTTCCGATAAATGCAAGGCGCCAATACGAGCAACTCGTCGACTCCGCGATCCCGATAATCGAGTCCACGCTCGAAATTGAAGTTAATGAAACGGCTCTTCGAGAAGCCCCGTTGATGGAAGAGTTGTGTACTCCAAAGCGAATGTTCGACTGCCATTTGCCAACGTCACGAACGGATCGCACCTTGCAGCGATAGGAATGAGCGGTGAGCGGTTATACGGTCGGTCGCCATCACAATACCGCGCTGTGAACTCATCTCCATTGATACGCGGCCGCCCGCACAAATTGTGCGCGGACCTCATCGGATAGCCAGGGAAAAGCAACCGAGAGCCCGTGGTCGGCGGTTGCGCGGCATTGATTGAGGTCGGCACGCTGCCAATGTTTGGGCAAAACATGCCTCCACCCAGATCATTTCAATGACGGCACGATCCGATGCCGTAAGTGCTCGGTTCGCCTTCACCGTCTCAATAAAAGTCCAAGGTTGTGTCCAGTCCACAAATGCCGTCGCAGCAGCAATGACGTCCGATGTAGTCACGGTTCCGAATGCTCAACACGCGGCGCGAGGTATGGATACTGCCTCGCCATACGTTCTAGACAGTCTGACATCAATGCCGCATCGCGGGGAAATCGAATCTCGAAACCCGACCAGTTTTTCAAGCGGAGAACGAGCGGCATGTCCACAAGTTTGGTGATAGCGTCCCAAAACGCGTCCCAGTTCTTTCCGTACCAGCCGGGAAATTTCAACTGCCTCATCAACCTTTCGTGCAGCTGCTCTACGGAGGTGAGGTCGCCGAGTTCAATTTCCACAAGAGAGTCGCGTGCCATTGCTGTCTCGACAATCAAAGCTGGCAAGTGTACGCGCTAAAGTGAAACACGCGAATGCTTGCTCGTCTATATGACCGACTGCTTTCGAGAAAGGCGACTGGTCGTTCAGGGGCCCTGAACCGCCTGTCGCACTGCGCCGGTGGACGTCCGTAGCGCAATCACAAGGCAGACGCTCGAGTATCGCGGCCAGGTCATCCGATGCGGCCATTAGCGACAACCGCGCAAAAACGCTCTTGTGGCATCCAATGAGTTGCTAGGCGCCTGACGTCACATATCCGCCATCGGGCGCGTCGTGCGGAAGGGACCAGCCAAAATAGACCTCTGCCTCGACGATCTTGCCACCGCGGACGGTTAGCCTCTCCGTATTGCGGAACCGTCGACTGCGAACACTCGTTCCTTCGTAAACGACGAAGACCTGTTCGCCATGAACAACGACATCGACGAACTGAACGTCGGTGATCGTCTCGCTGTTGGGCCAACAACGCGTGAAGTAGGTGTTGCGATCCAGGCGGTTATCCAGAGGGCTGGTGAAATGGAAGTCTTCGCCGATCAGAGCCTCGATGGCGGCGCGGTCCTTACGTACATAGGCGAGATAACTCTCACGGGCGATGTCGGCAGGATCTTGCTGCATATACGTCGTCTCCATTGAATGTTTCAAGAAGCGCCTCAACGGCTTGTTCCTGCAGGTGGACCTGAAGAAAATTCAGGTGAATCGCAGGCTCCTGGCCATTGTCGACCGGCGCCGCCTTCTTTGGCCCCTCATGCGTCCACGATCACTTCAAACCCGCCGTAGATCAGCCGCTTGCCGTCGAAAGGCATCGGATTCGTGTCAGGCTGCAGCCGTGGGTCAGCCATCACCGCTTTCATTCCATCGTCTCGTGCCTGACGCGAAGGCCAGACAACCCAGGAGAACACCACCGCCTCGTCAGGCTGCCGTTTGACCGCCATCGGAAAAGACGTCACCTTCCCTTCCGGGACGTCATCTCCCCAGCACTCGACCACCTTCAATGCGCCGTGCTCCTTGAAGACAGCCGCTGCCAATTCGGCATGCTTCCTGTACGTTTCACGATTGGCCGTGGGCACCGCGGCGACAAATCCATCTATGTAAGTCATGAACGATCTCCGTTCGCGTTAATGATGAATAGGGGCGCAAAAGCGACGTCGGGACCGCATTGCCCCAAATCCCGCAGCCCTATACGGACGACGAACGACGCTTGAGGAAATCGACAAAGCTCACGATATATTTCGAGGTCCTCGGAAACTTGCACTTGCGGGGGAACGCATCTGACCATACTAAGGTGCGGAGCCGTGCGTTTCGGTGGTCTCTGAGTCAACTTCACAACACTCTTTAGCCTCCTGCTTGCGATCGACCCGGGCAAATCCAAGCAAAGCCTCCGGGACGAGTAACGGAAGTTTTAGCAAACCAGCGGGCGACGCTCGCCGTACCATTCTTCCCAGTCGAAGAGCGGCTCGTCCCGCGTGAGCGGCCTTCGGAGCGCGGACGACGAACGGCAGGAAGTGGCCGAACTTGGAAGTCCGGCGCCCGGTCTCGGGGCATGAGCCGAGCCGACTGCCCTTGGCGACGGGTGCCGCGTACCGGACGGGCGCTGCATCACATCCGCGCAGACTGTTAACATTTTATTTCGGTCCGTCGAATCCTCATGCAGCATGGCTCCTGGGGCGATGACGCATTGCATGACCGCCGATTGACAAACTATTGTCGCGACGTGGCAAAATTGATACGGTCTAACGCGATGGCCCGCGCGGGTATCCGGAGGCATGAATCCAACGGAGATGGAAGCGGAACGGTCGGAGCGGGTCGCGGTGACGGTGGACATATGGACGCGCTGGCGCGCGACATCGTCGCAATATGTCGGCTATGCGCCATGGCGAGCTGCGGCGACGTCCGCGATTGCGCGGAAAATGGAAGCGGTCCGGGCAACCGAGTCAGCCGCGCGCGCAGTTGCTCAGAATCCGACACCTACACCGACGCCTACCCCACCGCCGAGGCTGCCGCCTCCCACGCCCACGCCTATGCTGGGGCCCGGCGAGTAGTAGCCAGGACCATACGCGGGTTCGCTGTAACCGTAGGGCGGGGCAGCAACACATCCCGAGACGGCGGCCACCATCGCCAAAATGCCGAAAAGTCTGAGCATGATCATCTCCCGTGCACAAACTGGGAAGCAAGACCTGATCCCGTTTCCGGCGGAGTCAATCAGAAATGCCAGCAATACCTCGCGAGCGTGATATCGGCCCGTCGCGACCTCAGCCACGCACACTATCGGTGGTCCTGAGTCGCGAGGAGGTCACCGCTTTCCTCGAATCAATCAAGGATCCCGATGGAATCCTTTGCACGGGCCGTCGAAGTCGTACTCAAGGATAGTGAACTCAGGGATGCTCCGGGATATTGCCCTGGCCCATCGTTATGGGCTCATGCGGTGCGCTGCTCCGGCTATGTCCAGTCGCGCCATGCAACCGGTCGTGTGCTTATTCACGCGTAGGGAGGCGCCCTTGTTCTTGCTGCGCGTTTTCCGATTCTCAGCCTCGATGGGCGACGACTGACTCCGGCACTCGGCTAAGTCTTGCCGGCTCGCCGTATCGCCGTGCGCAATGCGGTGGCCTTTACTCGAGCCGGTCTCCTCCTGCTTTCGCCAAAACATCGGCGATGCGCAAGGAACATCGTATTGCCATCGCTCGACATTTCTACGATCGCATGGCAGGCAGATTCAACCTTGGAGGTGACAATTGCGGTGCCTAAGCGGGCGCGTAGCGCTGCAGAGGGGTTGCAGCGAAGCTTTCGATGAATCGCGCTCAAAGACTCAGTTAATACGAAAAATCCGTGTTGACAAATTTACTTCGTTTTCGGTGACGACTTGACTTCGCTCATACGGCTATGAATCGGTTGCGGCGTTCATTACCATGTTCAAGAAAGCACTCGGCCTTCCTCCGGCGCGGTACTTCGCTGCGCTTACGCGCAGCCAGGCGTCCGAGTCCTCTGTTCAGGACTGAATTGCTGGCGCGCGCTGATGGCACATGTGAGCTCACGGCACCACTGGGAAAGCATACACCGCAGCGCGTCAATCTCGAGTCGCGTCTGGTTCTGCAAAAGCGGGGTTGTCGGCTACGATTTTCACCAGAAAATCCATGACTGCCCGTATTTGCAGCGAACGGCGCAGGTCTCGGTGAACAGCCATCCAGATGTCCCGCGAGAACGCGTGGCCAGCATGCGGGACGCGTTGCAGCTTCGCGTCACTATCTACTAGGAAGTCAGGCAGACCCGCAACGCCAGCGCCTGCCCTGGCCGCTACCACATGGCCATTGATATCACTGATTTCGCAAGCAATAGGTCTTTTCCCCGCAACGCTCATTAACCACTTCTGCTGCGACACACCCACGAAGCCGGCGTCATAGCCAATGAACTCCCATGCGGACGGATCGTGTAGATGCGGGTAGTCCTTGCTCGCGTATAGGCCAAACGACATGCGTCCCAGCTTCCGCACGACGCTCGTGGGCTCCTCAGGCCGGGTCAGTCTCAGGACAACATCTGCCTCCCTACGGCTGAGGGAAAGCTGCCGAGCTTCGCACAAAACGGACAGCTGTAAGTCCGGATTTGTGCGACGAAAGTCCGCCAGATGCTTTACGAGAAAATTGGCGACGAGTACGGGTGGAGCGCTGAGCGTGACCTTGCCTCTCAGCGGCGACCGGCTGGCGTCGAGGAGTCGCTCAACAGCGTACGCGCTTTCTTCCATTTCCTGCGCCAATTCGAACACGCGCTGGCCGATCGCCGTGAGCCTGCAAGTCCTGGGCTGCCGATCGATCAAGGAAGTCCTGATCTCACTTTCTAGTGCGCTTAAGCGTCGACTCACGGTCGCGTGATCTACGTGGAGGCTTCGGGCGGCGCCCGACATCGTTCCGATGCGAGCGACAGCCAGGAAATATCGAACATCTTCCCAATCGAACATCGGTGCATTTACGCAAGTATGGGTTGCAGATCTGGGGAATATTCTCATAGGTCGGAGATCCCTATCATCGAAGTGTGCCAACGGTAGGGGTATTTCTGATGAGCATTTCCATGCACCCAGTGTCCGAAGCCACAGGCCGCACCGCCGAATTGTTCCGTGATGTAAAACGAACCGTCGGTAAGGTTCCAAATTCTTACGTCGGCATCGGCGGTAATAGTCCGGTCGCGCTGGAGGCGGTGCTGAGTCTTGAGGCATCGCTCAAAAAGAGCAGCCTGAGTTCGCGGGATATCGAGGTCGTGAAACTGGTCGTCAGCGAGACGACGGGATGCGACTATTGCCTTGCCGCACACGCGCTGTTAAGCCAGAAGATAGGTTTTGACCGGGAAGCCATTCTGGCGTTGCGTCACGCCCGACCGTCGGGTGACGCGCGCTGCGACGCGTTGGCAGTTTCGTGCTGCACCTCATAACAACGACCGGTACCGTTCATGCCGATGTGGTGACTGCGATCAAACAGGCCGAGTTCACCGATGCGCAAATCGTTGATGTCACGATGGCAGTAGCTAGCATTGCATTCACCAATTTGTTTAACCGTATCAACGACACGACGCTTGACTTCCCGGCTGCGGGCTAATGCGACGAGCGGCACACCGGTAGACTGTTCCGTCCCTGCCGTTATTGCATTTCGGCTGTTCAAATGTGCCGTGGGGCAAAATGTAGCGACTCAGATCCCGTCGGTGTGTGGTTCGCATCCACTGCATTCTCGTGTCTGCGCTGTTTTTCAGGAATCTCAAAAATGAAGGAATCTTGCAAACTGGAAGCCGCGATCAAAATCGCGGATCGCTTGTTCAAGCTAGTGCTTTTGTTTGTTTCCATCGGCGCTACCTTACTGATTGGGTCCGGTGCCGCTTTTGCGGACTCCGCCAGTGAGCGTACGACAAGCAAGGCCGCTACTCCGGACGATTACTTCCATACCGGTGCGGGCGCACGATATCTGCGCCGAGCCGACATGGATATCATCGTAGTACCCCTACGCAAAAATCTTACAGTGTTAATAGGATCCGGCGGCAACATTACAGCCCTGTCGGGCAAGGATGGAAAATTTCTAGTCGACGCAGGCATTAGCAAGTCCCGACAAAAGTTGCGCGCAGCGCTGGATCACATCGGTCCGGGGCCACTGAAATATGTAGTGAACACACATTGGCACTGGGACCATACCGACGGAAATGCCTGGATGCACGAGGCTGGGGCCATTATCGTCGCCCACAAGAACACCTTGAAGCATTTGACCGAAACGACGCATGTCGACGCGTGGAACTGGACGTTTGAACCGGTCCCGGCGGATGCGCGCCCCACGTGCCTGGTCGATAACGAAAAGACGTTTTCCTTCGCGGGAAGCAGGATCGAAGTGCAACATTTCGGAGGCGGCCATACGGATGGCGACTTGTGGGTGTATTTCCAGGAGGCCGATGTGCTGGCGCTTGGCGACACGTTCTGGAATGGTATTTATCCGTACATCGACAATGAAGACGGTGGCAGCATCGATGGGGCAATCCATTGGGCCAACGAAGCAGTCGCTCGTACAAGCGATCATACGATAGTGGTCCCAGGGCATGGCCCGATAGGCACGCGAACTGACCTGATCGCGTTCCGTGACATGCTGGTCACTGTACGCAATAACGTCGCAGCGTTGAAGCAGCAAGGCAAGGCGCTTGACGAAATTATCGCCGCAAAGCCGACAGCCGCCTTTGATGCCAGATGGGGGAATTTCGTGTTCAACGGCGATCAGTTCACGAAAATGGTCTATGCCGGTCTTGGAGCGGGTTAGTTCATGACAGGGTAGCCTTGATGGGAGGTGCTATGACGGCCGCGGCGCACGCCAGAGTGACGGATGACCCCACGTCCGGAGACGCACCGAAAACGCGCTCGCGTTCTGGAGCGCATCACGGATACTCATGCGCAAAGGTCTGTTGCAGACGCGGACGATCTCGGCGCCTTCAGTGATCGAAAGGTCGCAATTGACCGTGCGGTCGAGTGGGCGACCAAATGGATTGACGGGAACGCCGGCGAGCGTCACGTCGTCTCTCCCGTTTTGACCACGATCCTGCCGCCGCACTAGGGGCAGAAGGACGGTTTCTGTTGTGGACCGACACGTGTCCGAATGACCGGCATTCCATTTGCCCTACCGGGTCACCTTCTTTTTTCCACGCCCAATCTTGGAATTCTTGCCACTCGGCTTTCTCGTCAGAATTCAGCGGGGCAGCTTCATGAGCGGCGGGTTGCCTGGCCTCGATCGCGCGCTTGGCGCTTGGCGTTTCCTGTTGTGTATTGCTCATGGCTTTGACTCCTGATTTGTACGATCTTTGCGGGCAGGTAGTTCCCTGAGCCTGTTCGGCAGGCACATTGGATGCGGCCGGCTCATTGACTTGCGCTATGTGTTCTTCAGGGAGAAAAGTCATGTCCACCCAGACGTATGCGCCGTACCGCGATTGCTACATCGAAGTTCACGTCACCCCGTCCAACTGTCGTGCATTCGGCGGTATATCCCGGCGCTACCGCGTGTCCTGGCAGGTCGCGTCAACCCGTCATCCGGAGTGCGACCTGGTAAGTTTCCCAGAGCAACTGGAGTTTCTTTCGGAGGAGCAGGCCTCCAGGTATGGGGAGAGCCGAGCGCATACGTTCATCGATTCCGTCCTGTCGACTCCATCGAATCGACGGATGGCGCGCGACAGTTCCGAGAGCGCGGATGAGGCGCCCGCGGGCTGACCGTATCGAAGTGCATACCGATAGGGCAAGCAGTATCGACACATAAACAGTGGCAACCAGGAAAATGTCCTCTGCCTACTGAGGATTGCAAGATGTTCGACTCTGGTATGGAGAGGACCATCATCGGGTCTGCAATCGTCCTCTGGTTTGCGCACGGTTGGTGTCTCAACACGCTCTTGCGGGATGTTCATCGCAAACTGGATTTGATCCTCGTGAACGTTGGTGGACTGCGGGCCTATCGTTACGAGAACGATCCGCAGTTTGATGACGAGCGCGAACTGCCGCGCGCGCTCGGTGAGTCATTGGAAGAAGGCACAGTAAGCTTCGCTGGAATGAATCACGCGGAGTTGATTAAGCGGGGAAGACAGCGGCCGGCAGACGCTCGCCACTCGCCTTCTCGACTGAACCATAGGAAAACGGGGAAGTGATGGAACGAGGGCGCCATAAAAGGCTAAAGACCGGTCAGCAACCTGGCGACCTTCTGCGAAAGGTGAAGGTGCGGATGAAGCACTCGCAAAAAGTACGGCAGGTCATGTCCGAGGGAAGGTGGTCATTCAAGCGAACAGTTGAGACGAACAGTCGCTGAAGGCACGCCGATCGCCAATGCCGACGTAGCGGGCCCCGGTAGTCTTGCATTGTCAATCGATAAGACTGACGTGACCTTTCACTAGCAGCTCGACTGCGGGCAAAAACCGGGGGTAGATGCCCTTGACCGCAGGATGAGTGAAGCCACTGGGGCAAGCCGTCGACGACGGCTGGTTCTCGTTCCGTAATGGGCATTCGGTGCTATTCAGTGACATGCCAAATCCGGAGGTGCGACCCGGCTATGCGAGTGTGATGCCGCGCCTCGTTCAGGAGTACGGCACGCAGCGCGCTGAATGGATGATGCATCGGCTGCGCAACCTGAACGTATATCCGAGTCTTTTCTTCATGGACCAGATCAGCTCGCAGTTGCGCATCGTGCGTCCAGTCGCGTGGAATAAGACCGAGGTGATCAGCCAGTGCATCGGCGTGAAAGGCGAGTCGGATAAGGATCGTGAGAGCCGCATCCGCCAGTTCGAGGATTTCTTCAATGTGTCGGGCATGGGCACACCGGACGATCTTGTGGAGTTTCGTGAAGCGCAGCGGGGCTTTCAGGCGCGCCTTGAGCGCTGGAGCGACATTTCGCGGGGCCATCACAAATGGATCGAACAGGAAACACCTAACAGCACGTTGTTGGGCATTTCACCCGCACTAACAGGTTCCGAGTTCACGCATGAAGGTTTGTATGTGAACCAGCACGGCGCATGGCAGGCGCTATTGCTGAAAGGGTTGCGGCAGAAGTCATTGAGCGTCAAGGAGGTCTGAGATCATGAACCCGTTGCAGCATTCGATTGAACAATTCTTTTATCGCAAATCCGAACTTTGCGATGCGCGGGACTGGGATGCTTACCTCGCCCTCTTTGACGAGCAATGCGAATTCCACGTGCCGCAGTGGGATTCGGAATTCGAGTACACGACAGATCCCCGGCGTGGTCTGTCACTGATCTACTATGCGAACCGCTCCGGACTGGAAGATCGTGTGTTTCGACTGCGCACCGGCAAATCGGCCGCGTCGACACCGTTACCGCGTACCCTCCATCAAATCAGCAATGTACGTGTTTCTGGCGGGCCGGGCGGGTTGACGGAAGCAAAGGTCAACTGGGCAACGTTTTACGCGCGTCATGGCGTGTCGGAGCACTATTTCGGCCACGGGACTTACCAACTGCGTGCCGACGGCGATAGCTGGAAGATCGTGAGCAAACACGCACTGCTGCTCAATGACCGCATCAACGCGGTCCTCGACTTTTACCATCTGTAATCGAGGGCATCGAGATGAATCACAAGGTGGCCTTCAGTTTTGCCGATGGAAAGACATTGTTCTTCGATGTCGGCGCAAACGAGATCTTGCTGGACGCGGCATTGCGCAATGGCGTGAAGATCCCATTCGACTGCCGCGAAGGCGTCTGTAGCACGTGCAAGGGACGCTGTGAATCGGGCGAATATGCACAGGACTATGTGGACGATGAAGCGCTCTCTGCAGAGGACCTTGCGCAACGCAATATGCTGTCGTGCCAGACCAGAGTCAGATCGGATGCCTCGTTCTTCTTTGACTTTGACTCGACGCTATGCCGTACCGAGGATACAGGTCGCATGACGGCGACCGTCACCCGCGTGCAGAAAGTGTCCGACTCGACGGCCATTCTGCATCTCGACGCAGGTGCCGTGAGCAGGCGTCTGGACTTTCTGCCGGGGCAGTATGCTCGCCTCCTCGTACCGGAGACTGACGCGTGGCGTTCCTATTCGTTCGCGAATCAGCCCAATCATGACAATCAGTTGCAGTTTCTTATCCTGCTGCTGCCTGATGGCGCCATGAGCAATTACCTGCGCGAACGCTGTACGCCCGGTCAGTCAATCGACATCGAAGCGCCGTTTGGGACTTTCTACCTGCGACACGTCGAGCGTCCGCTTGTGATGGTCGCGGGCGGAACGGGCCTTTCGGCGTTCCTCGGCATGCTGGATGAGATGGCTTCGCGTGGTGGCTGCCGTCAGCCCGTCACGCTGTACTACGGGGTGAACAACGTCGGCGATCTGTGCGAGTCTGAACGGTTGAAAGGGTATATCGATCGTATTGAGGGGTTCTCATACGTGCCGGTGGTCGTGAATTCGTCGCCCGATTGGAGGGGAAAGACAGGGTACATTCCGGATCATTTCGACGCGAAGGCACTAGCTGCGCGACCTTTCGACATGTACGTATGCGGTCCGCCCCCGATGGTCGAAGCGATCAGGAAGTGGTCGGCGATCTCCGGCCTTCAAGATTTTCAGCTGCATTTTGAAAAGTTCGCGAGCACCGGAGGTTAGACGGATGCTTTTCGTACCGGCAGGATTGCGCGCTTCCTTGACGACCATCATGGAGAGTCCAGATTGCCCGCATGATTAGCCCCCAAATAATCGCATTGCTCGGGGCGGTGCTAGGCGCGGCGGGTGCGAACTTGTGTTCCGAAGACGACATCAGCCTATTGAGATTGGCTGGCTAAGTGTGCAGTTTTGCCGGTTTGCCAACGAGAAGTCGTGGGCGCCCACCGGCGTCGCCACTAGAAAGCGAAGTGCGTAGTTTTTTGTACGCACAGAGACTTATCGACATACAAAAACCGCCGCCGCGTCATGCAAAATGAGCACATCTAGGATGTGGAGAGTGACTCGTGGGCGTCAATTTCGATTTGAACGACTTGCAGGCGTTTCGCGCGGTGGTGGAACTGGGGAGCTTCCGCAAGGCCGCCGAGGCTGTCAGCATCTCCCAGCCGGCCTTGAGCCGTCGCATTGAGAAACTCGAGGAAGCGCTCGGCGTGCGTCTCTTCGAGCGCACCACGCGCAGCGTTACGCTCACGACCGTTGGCCGCGTGTTCGCCCCGAGCGCCGAACAACTGCTCGACGATCTCGACGTCGCGTTGCTCGGCATCCGCGATGTATCGTCTAGCCGGCTGGGTCATGTGACCATCGCCTGCGTGCCTTCGGTGGCGTACTATTTTCTGCCAAACGTCGTCGCAAGCTACCATCGCCGTTTTCCGCGCATCAGGGTGAAGCTGCTGGATTCGAGCGCGAATGAGGTGCTTGGCGCTGTCATCAGCGGTGAGGCCGATTTCGGCGTGAGTTTCATGGGTAGCCAGGAGTCCGAGGTCGAGTTCAAGGTGTTGCTGCAGGAGCGCTTCGTTGCCGCCTGCCGTCGCGATCATCCGCTCGCGCGCAAGAAGCGCGTCACCTGGAACGAGCTTTACGAGCATGAATACGTCTCGGTGGACAAGACTTCCGGGAACCGTCTGCTGCTCGATCAGGCACTCTCGGCGGTGGCGCCGCGCGCGCCGAGCGTGTGTGAGACCCGTCACGTCACGACCATGCTTGGCCTCGTTGAAGCGGGGCTCGGTGTCGCCGCTGTGCCGTCGATGGCCATGCCCGGCCGCGATCATCCCATCCTTACGAGCGTGCCGCTTGTCGAACCTGTGGTGAAGCGGCGCGTGGGAATCGTGAGGCGCCGGGGGCGTCCGCTTACTCCGGCCGCGCAGGAGTTTCACAGAACGATTGTCGAGATGAGGCAGGGCGGCGTCGAGGGAGGCGATGGTTCCGACGTCAACACGTCCGCGAAAGAACGACCAGCCAGGAAAACCGCATCGTGAGGTTGGCAAGACCGCTTCGTTCGCTCTATGTGCAGGTGCTGCTGGGCATGGTGCTCGGCGTCGCGATCGGTCATTTCCTGCCGCAAGCGGGCGCGCTGCTCAAGCCCTTCAGCGATGGCTTCGTCGGCCTTGTGAGGATGATGATCGCGCCGATCGTCTTCTGTACGATCGTCCTGGGGATCACGTCGCTTGCGAGCGGTAAGGCGATCGGGCGCACGATCTTTCAGGCGCTGGCGCTCTTCTATTTGCTCACCGCCGTGGCGCTAGCGCTCGGGCTCGTGACCGCCTTCGTTCTGCGACCGGGCGCGGGTATGCACATCGACGCGCACCGTCTGGACGCGAGCATCCTCGCGCAATATGTGAAGCACGCACAGCCGGGCGGCCTGGTCGCATTCGCGCTGAGCGTCATCCCAGAGACGATGCTCGGCGCCTTCGACAAGGGCGAAGTGCTGCCAGTGCTGCTGCTCTCGCTGCTCTTCGGCTTTTCGCTGAATTCCTGTCCGAAGGCCGGCCGGCCAGTGCTCGCGCTGATCGACGGCATCGCTCAGATCCTCTTTCGCATCCTCGCGATGATCATGCGACTTGCACCGCTCGGCGCATTCGGCGCGATGGCGTTCACGGTGGGCCGTTTCGGCATCCGCTCGGTCGGCTCCCTCGGCATGTTGATGGTGTCCTTCTACGTGGCATGCCTATTGTTTATTGCGCTGGTGCTCGCTCCGCTCGCGCGGCTGCATGGTTTCGCGCTTTGGCGGCTCTTGCGCTACATGCGCGAGGAGTTGCTCATCGTTCTCGCGACATCTTCCACGGAGCCTGTGCTGCCGCGCCTGATCGTGAAGCTCGAGGCGCTCGGTTGCGACAAGGGAGTCGTGGGGCTCGTGCTGCCCGCCGGATATTCGTTCAATCTGGACGGCACCGCGATCTATTTGACGCTCGCTTCGGTGTTCATTGCACAGGCGTGCGACGTGCCACTTTCCGCGCCGCAGATCGCGATGATGCTCGCGGTTATGCTGCTCACGTCAAAGGGGGCGGCCGGCGTGTCGGGTAGCGGACTGGTGGCGCTTGTCGCCACGCTGACGGTGATCCCGGATCTGCCCGTAGCCGGTGTGGCGCTACTGGTGGGCATCGACCGCTTCATGTCCGAGGCGCGCGCCCTGACGAGCGTGATCAGCAACGCCTGCGCAGTGATCTTCGTTTCTATGTGGGAAGGTGCGTGCGATCGGGCGCGTCTCGCCCGGATGCTCGGGGCGGCAGCGGCAGCGGCAGCGGCAGCGCCAGGCGGCGCGGACGGTTCCGAGGACTCAGCGAGACGAACCCCGGGGACCTGACAGGAAGGCCGCATCGAAGCAAGCCTTCCGTCAGATTTGCGTCAATGAGCGGAAACGGTATCGAGCCCGGTGGATGTCACTTCTGGCTGGACGCCGGGCGAAGCGAGATAGTCGAGGAGCGCTTTCGCTTCCTTCGGATGCTGTGCACTGACCGGAACGCCGGCGGCGAAACGAGTGACTGACTGCAGCGATTCGGGAATCTTGCCGACGAAGGTCGCGCCCTTGACGGGCAGCAACTCGCTCACCTGCTGGAAGCCGATTTCGTAGTCGCCGTTCGCCACGACCGAGGCCACCGGGATGCGCGGGACCATTTTGGCCTTCGCTTTGACCTGATCCTCGATGCCGAGCTTCTTGAACAACTCCCGCTCGATATAGACACCGCTGGCGCTGTCCGAATAGGCGATCGACTTCGCATGCAGCAGGGTCTGCCGGAGCCCGTCTACGGAACTGATATCGGGCTTCGTCGCGCCTTCGCGCACGACCATGCCGATGCGCGAATCGGCCAGCTCGACCCGCGATCCGGGGATGACCTTGCCTTTCTGGATCAGATCGTCAAGCGCATATCCGACCATGATGACGGCGTCCGCCGGCTCGCCACGTTCCAGCCGGTTGGGGATCGCTTCGGGCGATTTGCCCATGGACGGACCGAGCGCGGTATCGAGCGTGTTGCCCGTCTCGGTTGAGAATTTCGGGCCGAGCACCTTGTATGCCGCGGTGAAGCCGCCGGAACTCATGACGTGCAGATCGGCGGCTTGCACGTTCGCAGCGGCGGCCGAGGTTGCAACGAGTGCGGCGGCGCACAGTTTCAGAAGCAGGTTTCTCATGATCGTAGTCGTGTCGGATTGTGTGTGTAGCTGTTTGCGGAGCGAGACCGGATCAGTGCGCCGGAGTCAGCGTCGCTGCGCGGCGGCGATAGAGTGCGAACGTTGCCATGAGGGCGCACGCAGCGGCGAAGCTCATCCAGTAGCCGGGTGCGGCCTTGTCGCCGGTCATGTGAATGAGTGCCGTCGAGATCGCCGGCGTGAAGCCGCCGAATACCGCCGTCGCGAGGCTATAGGCAAGCGAGAAGCCCGCGACGCGTACTTGTGCCGGCATCACTTCGGTCAATGCGACGACCATCGCGCCGTTATAGATGCCGTACATGAACGAGAGCCAGAGGAGGGCGAGCAGCATGTTGAGGAAGCTCGGCGCGTGAGCGAGCAGCGACAGTGCCGGGTGCGCAGTCGCGATGGCGAGCACCGTCATCGCGACGAGAAGCGGCCGGCGACCGATCCTGTCGGAGAGGGCACCGCCGATAGGCAGCCACACGAAGTTCGACACGGCGACACACAGCGTCACGAGCAGACTGTCGGCGGTGCTCAAGTGCAGAACCGTCTTGCCGAAAGTCGGCGCGTAGACCGTGATGAGATAGAAGCTAGCGGTGGTCATCGCCACCAGCATCATGCCTGCGATCACCACGGTCCAGTTCTGGACCAGCGTGCGGAAAACCTCCTTCATGCTCGGACGATGCTGACGCGCCTTGAACTCCTCGGTCTCCTGCAGATTACGACGCAGCATGAAGATGAACGGCACGATCATGCAGCCGACGAAGAACGGAACGCGCCATCCCCACGCCGCAATGGTCGCGGCGTCCATTGACTGGTTGAGCGCGAAGCCGAGAGCCGCAGCCACGACGATCGCCACCTGCTGGCTCGCGGACTGCCAGCTCGTGAAGAAGCCCTTGCGGCCCGGCGTGGCCATCTCGGCGAGATACACTGACACGCCGCCCAACTCCGCGCCCGCGGAGAAGCCCTGCAGCAGCCTCCCGACCAGCACGAGTGCGGGCGCCACAAGGCCAAGCGTCGCGTAGCCCGGCACGAACGCGATCAGGATGGTGCCGCTCGCCATGATGGAGAGCGTGACGATAAGGCCCTTGCGGCGACCGACGTCGTCGATGTACGCGCCCAGCACGACCGCGCCGAGCGGTCGCATCAGAAAACCGGCGCCGAAGACCGCGAAGGTCATCATCAACGAGGCAAATTCGCTGTCAGCGGGGAAGAAGACCTTGGCAATCTGCGTGGCATAGAAGCCAAACAGGAAAAAGTCGAACTGCTCGAGAAAGTTTCCGGCCGTTACGCGGAAAACCGCCGCGGCCTTTGAACGTCCCGGCGAAAGGGTAGAGGGCGAGGGGTGCATCGTTGTGTCTCCTGAAATCCCGAAAAATGCTGGGGTCTGCTCTTTGTGGTTTCGCGAATATTGGCCCTTGTCCGGCAAAACGATAAGTGCAATCTTTTTAATGATTGATGTGCGTTGGTTATCAATCGGCACTTCTCTTACGTTGCACATAGCATAGTCAGGCGACAGGGCGGCACAGTTACCGGCGGCGTAAGGGGCCGTCGATGAGAAAACTCGCGCTGTGCCTGGCTCCGCAGCATGGTTGCGGCACAATTCTGCGATCATTGCTGACAATCTGATCTGCTGGAACGAGCATGGAACTTCGGCATCTTCGCTATTTCATCGCTGTGGCTGAGTTGCGCAGCGTGCGGGCGGCGTCCGAGCAGCTGCATGTGACGCAACCGGCGATTTCCCGCCAGATACAGGATCTCGAAGACGCCATCGGCGCCGCGCTGTTCGAGCGCACGCCGCGCGGGCTGAAGCTGACGCCCGCCGGCGATGCGTATCTGTCGGAAGCACGCGAGATCCTCGCGCGCGTCGATGCCGCGAACCGGCTGGCCCGGCGCATCGCATCGGGCGTGCAAGGTCACCTGCGCATCGGTTTCGTGGAAAACGCCGTGTGGAGCGGCATCGTTTCGCGCGCGTTGAGCGCTTTCGAACAGGCGGCGCCGAATGTCGCGCTCGAACTCACGCCGATGAACACGCCCGAGCAAGTCGACGCGCTCGCCGCGGGACGACTCGACGGCGGCTTCTGCTATCGCTTCGGCGCGTTGCCGGAAGGCATCTCGAGCCTGCACGTGCTCGATCAGAAGGTGGTGCTTGCCGTGCCGGAAGAGTGGCCGCACGCTAGCGCGGGCGCGGTCAGTGCACATGAACTCGCCGGCAGGCCGTTCATCGCGTTTCCGCGCCGCGTCTATCCTGCCTACTACGATCGCCTGCTGTCGGCCTGCGCCGAACGCGGGCTCACGCTCGATATCAGACAGGAGGCGTCGACGGAAACAGCGATCCTTTCGCTGGTTTCGGCGGGGATGGGTGCGGCCATCGTCAATGCCGCGAATCGCGACCGGCCGCCCGCGCGAGTGCGTTTCGTCGACTTGCGCGACCTCGATATTTCCTTGCCGCTCGAATTCTGCTTCGTCGCACATGAGGCGGCGCACGAAGCGAATCCCACGCTGAAGCGTTTCCTGGACCTGCTGACATAGCGGCCGGCGCGCGATGCCTGCAAAGCATCACCCGGCGCAGAAAACGGCATTGGCGGGACGTTTTTTCGTCGCCGATAGTAAAGACACCTTAGGCTCTTTACTGTTCGCGCCATGTCCACTTCCGCTTCGCTCATCGCTACCGATATCGACTTCGAACGCTCCGGCTTTCAAACCGGGACGCTGCGTCTGCCGTATTCGCACGACCGCTCGGCATACGGCCACGTGCCGATCCCGCTCGCCGTGCTCAACGCTGGTGCGGGTACGGGGCCCACGGTTCTACTGACGGGCGGCAATCACGGCGACGAATACGAAGGACCCGTCGCGCTGATGAAGCTGATGCAGCGCATGCCGTCGATGACCATACGCGGTCGCCTGATCGTGATACCCGGCCTGAACTTCCCGGCCTTCATCAACGGCACGCGCACGTCGCCGATCGACCGCGGCAACCTGAACCGCCTGTTTCCCGGCGCACGCAACGGCCAGCCGACGGAAATGATCGCGCACTACGTCGAAAGCGAACTGCTGCCACGCGCCGATGTCGCGATCGACCTCCATGCGGGGGGCGCGTCGTTCGAGCACGCGCCGACACTGCTCGCGTCGCCGCCTGCCGAAGGCGAGCAGCACGCGTTGTATATGGATCTCGTGCGTGAGTTCGGCGCGCCGAACACGATGATCATGGATCTGCTCGGCGAAGACCGTACATTCGCGGCCGCAGCCGAACGGCATGGCAAGCTCTTTCTGTGCGGCGAGTTCGGCGGACATGCGGGCTGCGATGCGGCGAACCTGGCGATCGTCGAGGCCGGCTTGCAGCGCGTGTTGTACCGGCTCGGCGTGGTCTCGGACACGCAGCCGGCGCCGGCAGGCAAAACACGCTTCCTGCGCGTCGAAGGCGCGCGCGGGTACGTGTATGCGCCGCTCGCCGGCGTATTCGAACCCACGTTCAAGCTCGGCGATCAGGTGCGCGAGGGTCAACTGGCGGGGCGTCTGTACGATCCGCACCGCCCGTGGCAGGCGCCGCTCGATATCGCGTTCCGTAGCGACGGCATGGTCATATGCATGCGGACCTTTGCACGCGTGGAGCCCGGCGACTGTATCGCTCTGCTCGCTCAGGAAGCCAACGCCGATTGAGCTGATCGAGCTGATATGGCTGATCGAGCCGAGTCCATCAACGCCGGAGACCGCATATGAACGTTCGCCCTGTTTCAATCCAGCCCGCCGATGGCGTCGCACGCAGCGAGTCTTTCGACAGCGTGCGCCATCCCGTGTATGTCGTGCTGCTGTTCTTCGTCTGCTTTGCATTTTCGTATCTGGACCGCCAGGTCGTCAGCATTCTCGTGCAGCCGATCAAGCAGTCGCTGGCGCTTACCGATACGCAAATCGGCCTGCTGCAAGGCTTTTCGTTCACGATGTGCTACGCAACGGCAGGCGTGTTCGTCGCGAGGCTCGTCGATCGCGGCAACCGGGTGAAACTGATCGCCGCGTGCATCGCGATCTGGGCGATTTCGACAATGGCGTGCGGCTTCGCAACCAACTTTACGGAACTGCTGCTCGCCCGCGCCGGAACGGCGGTCGCCGAGGCCGCCTTGAGTCCCGCGGCGCTGTCGATCTTCAGCGACATATTCGCGCCGCGCCGCGTCGCGCGTGCGAGTAGCGTGTTCATGCTCGGGCCGTACGTAGGCGGGGGCGCCGCGCTGTTCGGCGGCGGCATGCTGTTGTCGGCGGCAGCAGCGGGCGACGGCAGCGCATGGCTCAGCGCACACGGCTTTGCGCCGTGGCAAGCGGTGTTCGTTGCCGTGGGACTGCCAGGCTTGCTGTTGGCCGCGCTCGTCGCGTTCACGGTCCGCGAACCGGCGCGGCTCGAAACGAACACGCATGGCGCCCATGCGGAGAACGAGATGCCGTCGCTCCGCGACGTGCTAGTCGAACTGTTCGTGCGTAATCGCTTCTGCCTGCCTTACTTTGCGGCCTACGTCGCGCTGATCACGCTGTTCTACTCGCACGCCGCATGGTTCCCGACCTTGCTGATGCGCCATTTCCACCTCGCGCCGAAAGCCGTCGGACAGATGGCCGCACCTGCGTACATGGTCGGCGGTATTCTCGGTGTGGCATGCGCGGGGATGCTCGCCACGCGCGTCACCGACGACACCACCTTGCGCAAGGTGCTGGGCTTCTCCGCATGCGCAGTTGCATTGCTGGTGCCCGCCGCCATTGCGATGCCGCTCGTCGCGAGCAGCGGCCTTGCCATCGTGCTCTATGGCACGAGTGCATTTACCGCCAGCATCGCGATGGGACTTGCGCCCGTGCCGTTGCAAATTGCCGTGCCGAACCGCATGCGCGGCCGTTCGCTGGCGCTGCTCGTCTTCATGACGAACGCGATCAGCGGTGGCGTGGGCCCGCTGTCGGTTGGCTATCTGAACGAACGGCTGGGCCAGACGGGAACGAGTCTTGGAAACGCACTGGCGCTGGTCGGTGGGGTCTCGGCGCTCGTCAGCGCGTTACTCTATGCAGTGGCGACCCGGCGCGTTCGCGCTGCGACGGCTTAGTGAATCTCGCACTGAGACACATACTGAAACCTGCATTCGAACCGAAGAGAACGGATTGCCATGAAACCCGCCTCACAAGTCCATCACGTCGGCGCCGCGACCATCACTCGTGTCGATGAAACCGGCTTCGCGCTCGCGCCGAACCTGTTGTTCCCGGCGTGGAGCGATGAAGATGGTCGCGAGCTCGAAGAACGCTTCGCCACCGGAAGTCTCGATCTCACCAACGCGCGCGTGCCGTTGAAAACGCATCTGTGGGTCGTGGAAGTCGGCGGCGTGACGATGGTCGTCGATACGGGCATCGGCAACGGCAAGTCACGGCCGTTCAGCGCGCTGTTCGACAAGCTCGATAACCCCGTGCTCGAACGCTTCGAATCGGCGGGCTTCACGCGCGAGAATATCGACTACGTGCTGCTCACGCATCTGCACGTCGATCACGTCGGCTGGAATACGCATTGGCAGGACGGCCGCTGGGCGCCCGTGTTTCCGAACGCGACCTATGTGTTCGGCGAGCGCGAACGCGACTTCTTCGCTAGCCCGGAAGGCGCGGCGCGGCGGATGGTATTCGACGACAGTGTGCTCCCGGTCATCGAGTCCGGTCAGGCGCGTGCCGTGCCGGATACGGGTGAGGAGATTCTCGACGGCATTCGCTTTGTGCCGACCTTCGGCCATAGCATCGGTCACATGGCCATTGAGATTCGTTCGCGCGGCGAGACGGCGCTCTTTTCCGGAGACGTGATGCACAGCGCGGTGCAGGTGCATCGGCCCGAATGGAATTCAATGTTCTGTCTCGATCAGGAACAGGCCCGCGCTTCGCGCGAGCGTCTGCTCGCGCATGCAGCGGACACGGGCGCGACGGTGTTCGCCGCGCATTTTGCCGAGACATCGGCGGGGACCGTGCGGCGGGTCGAAAAAGGTTTTGAATGGCGCTATGCGTGAGCGAAGGGAAGTGAGCTTCCCGCGCAGTTCATCGTCGATACAGCACGCATGATCTCCGCGAAGGACGCATCGCCTTGCAGACCCACGTCGAGCCGCGGGCGACGCAAGGCGACCCTGCTGATCAGAGGATGTGTCGTGTCGATTCCCTTGAAGGTGGGGGACGCCTACGCAGAACTGGTGAAGGCAAATCATGAGCGATAAAGGACAGTCGGAAGCCAGCCGAGGCGAATCGGTATTGCCAGTAGATTGCAACTACTGCTGCCATCATCGAATCGAAGGCCGCGATAAGCCTTGAACCGTTCTCACAGGTAACTATGCTGTAAGAGGGTGGGAGTCCAATACTGAAACGGCTTCCCGCTCAAATCGATAGCCCCGCAGGACGACGGTCAACGTGGGCTAGCGCTGACGCGGCGGCTCAGAACCGCAACGGTGTATATCATGCGTTCTGCTCGTTTCTGGGCGGTGGCAGGCCTGTTCGCGCTGTGCGCGTGGAGCGCACTTTGCGCGGCGCCTGGGCCGGCTTCCATGGCTTCGCCTGCGTCGTCGCCGTCCGTGCCTGCCAGACCGGTGCCTGCAAGCCCGCCGCGCCGGATCGATCTGACCAACAAGCCTTGGCGCGGCGATTTCGACGCGATGCTCGAACGCCGCGTGATCCGCGTGCTCGTACCTTTCAGTCGTACGCTGTATTTTAATGACCGAGGCCGCGAACGCGGGTTGACCGCAGATTTCGTGCGCGATTTTGAACGGTACGTCAACAATACCTACGCCGATCGCCTCAACAAGCGTCCGATCACCGTGATCATGATTCCGACGACACGCGATCGGCTGCTGCCCGGCCTCAACAGCGGCATGGGCGATATCGCCGTCGGCAACCTGACGGTCACCGACGAGCGTCTAAAACAGGCCGACTTCATCACGGCGCGCGCCCTCAAGCCAACGCGTGAACTGGTACTGACCGGGCCGAAATCGCCAGAATTGTCGAAGCTTGACGATCTAAGCGGAAAGACCGTACAGGTGCGCCGTTCTAGTAGCTATTACGAAAGTCTGATTGCAGTTAACGGCCGCTTCCAGAAAGCCGGCAAGCCGCCCATGCGGCTTGTGCTGCTGCCGGATGCGCTCGAGGACGAGGATGCGATGGAGATGCTGAACGTCGGTCTGCTTCAGATCGTGGTGGTGGATGACTGGAAGGCGCGGATGTGGGCCCAGATGCTGCCGCAAGTGAAGGTGCACGACAACATTGCAGTGCGTGATGGAGGCTATGTGGGCTGGGCTATCCGCAAACAGAGCCCCAAGCTCAAGGCTGTGATCAGCGATTTCTACGACAATTTCATCACGAAGCAAAGCGTCGCGGAGGTCCGCCTCAAACAGTATATGCAAGGCATCAAGCAGATTCATAACAACGCTGAGAGTGCCGAACTCAACCGCTTTAAACAGACCGTGGCTTTATTCGCGAAGTACGGCCAGCAATACGACTTCGATCCGCTCATGCTGGCAGCCCAGGGTTTTCAGGAGTCGCAGCTTGATCAGGGGGCCAAGAGCCGGGTGGGGGCGGTCGGCATCATGCAATTAATGCCGGCTACGGGTAAGGAGCTCAATGTCGGGGACATCCGAATAGCGGAGTCGAATATTCATGCCGGCGCCAAGTATCTTGATCGACTCATGACACGTTACTTTCAGGACGCGCACTTCTCCGAGGTAGATCGCCCGCTGTTCGCCTTCGCGAGCTATAACGCTGGCCCTGGGAACATCGCGAAGATGCGCAAGGAGGCCGCGGCCCGGGGCCTCAATCCAGATGTCTGGTTCAACAACGTCGAGATCGTGGTGGCAGAGAAGATCGGCATCGAGACAACCACGTACGTGCGAAACATCTATAAGTACTACGCGTCTTATCGCCTGCTCATGGAAGCGCAGGCGCAGCGAAGCCGCGTAGGGCAGCAACTGGGCCACTAACCATTATTCGTACATTTTGAGCACGTCAGGATTGCATCTGCTTGCCGTGGCCTCGCGTTGACGCCGGATGTTTCAATTGTTTTGTTCGATGGTCTGGAGCGATCCTTTTTCGACGGCGGCCTATGCAAAGGCCTATCGCGGAACCTGACGCGGCTGAGGTACCAAAAGCGGCGCTTCACTAGCAGGGTCGCCAATATTTTTCCGAAAACTCCTCACTACCGTGCTATCGCGCAACTAGTCAAATGCGCTCAGACAGTCGCCAGCGGACCGGCTGGCGGCGCACCGAATTTCGGGCGAACCGCGCGGTCACCGCGCCCGGTTTTCCTACCGCGGAAACGCCTGCTCGGACCGGCAAGGCTCGCGCTTCAGTGGTGAACGTGCCGCACAGGTGATCCCGTTGCCCCAATCACAGCGGCCGCTCGCGCATGCATTCTTGCCGCTGACGAAGTCGTTTCATGTGGATGGATTGCAAAGTCGTACCCGTTCATCTGTTCATCGATGACAAAGCCTGCGACTCTCATCGCGTCCATCGAATTGCCGTCCACGTCGTCCCATTCACGAATCGCGCGGTTCATTTTAGTGAGTGCGGCTACGGCAAGTAAAACGGCGTCGGTTTCGGTGATCTTGCCTTCAAGGTCATCTGCCAGATAGTCCGCAACACGTAGAGCCGCGTTGATCAGGTCGCTGTCGTCGATCAGGTCCGTCAATACCGACTGAACCACTGCGAGGCAGGCATTTTTGCGTGCAAGTGCGATATCTGTCATGAGGTTCTCCAGAGTCGAGGTGACTGGGTAGCGACCTTCGACGGCCGCGTCGACGAACGGTGCAAATACCGCTCGGCCATTACTGCGGCGACTAAGGCAAAAGCGATATCAGGTGCGACACAATTTACTCCGAGTTCTCGCCCTTGCAAATCGAATACGCAGAAAGCGAAGCCGCTACCGGTTTGGGAATGTCGGGCACTTTCACCTGGTGTTGCTCATAGGCTTCTCCTCAACATCCCTGAGAGCCCGCATCGGCAGACTCATCGTTATGCGAACCCTGAAACCTTTCGAACTGGTCGATATAGCCCTTTTAGCTGTCAGCATGACCGGCTCCGCGGGAGCCCGTGTTCAACCACACGGTTTTCCATTACTCGTTTGAACTGCTTTGTTCGGCGCGCAAGATTGACTATCTTTGACTTGAGATCGATCCAATACAACAGGAAGAGCCCGCTATGAGAGCACTCGAAGTAGTAGGTCGGCTTGTCGTGGTTAGTTGCCTGACGGTGACGCCGAACGTCTACGCGCAAAGCAGCAGCGACATGCACACGGCGTCAAGTCCGGTTGCACATTCCGGGAAGGCGACGCAGTCGGACAAACAGCTGGCTCGCGATGTTCGCAAGGCGTTATCGAAAGCGCCCAACTTCAACGTATCGAACGTATTCGTCAAGGCGCGCGGCGGTGTCGTGACATTATCCGGCAGCGTGCCGGACGGTCCTCAGATCCAGCAGGCCTCGGAAGTGGCGACGGGCGTGCCGGGTGTAACGTCGGTGAGTAACCATCTGTCGCTTTATACAAAGGGGTACTAACGCATCACTACGGCTATTGGAAGAAGTGAACACGGAGGTTCGGCAGTTTATTGACCGTGTGCGCACATTCACCGCTCACGGTTGAGCGCCCATGCTGTTCAGTGAGAGAACGGTGCAGGCGACTCAAGGCTGTTAGCCGGCAAGGGCTATTCACGTACGGGAGGGCAACACAATGGCATTCGTCTTGTTAGCCGCGTTCTTCCTCACCTCGACAGGAATCCTTGTAGGCGCCGCGATATCCCCGCCGGCGCAGCGATCCGAGTCCGGTTCAATGGCAGCCGGCTCGACGGTTCCTCAATCGACACAAGAACTGGCGGGTAGGTACGTTGTTTCACGACAGGATGCTCAGCCGCAGTGAAGGAAGGAGCAAGCACTCGCCTGACATTCCGACGCATGCGCCCGCGCCGCGAACACCG
The DNA here is from genome assembly GCF_904848585.1 of Paraburkholderia kirstenboschensis. Classification (GTDB taxonomy): domain Bacteria; phylum Pseudomonadota; class Gammaproteobacteria; order Burkholderiales; family Burkholderiaceae; genus Paraburkholderia; species Paraburkholderia kirstenboschensis. The sequence goes on along the minus strand of NZ_CAJHCR010000003.1, from coordinate 162,818 downwards.
CGACGCGGGTGCACCTGCGCAATGTGCATCGCCGCCTGTTCGCGGCGGAGCAAACAGGTTGAACCGGCTGAAACAGCACGGTGCTCTCAAGGCGCAATCGTGGCGCTGTCATTCGAATCCGACTAGCGTTTCGCTAACGAATCGCCCGGTCCTGCCAGTCTGAATCGCCGTATTGGGCGTAACCCACTGGTCGTTGCTGGTCGCGCGCAAGCCGGTCGCGTTAGGCGAAGTTCTGCCGTCTCCAGCTGGTCAGCACAATGATGCTAGCGTCATTCTTCGCCTGTCCGTTCTCGCCTTGTACGCGGTCACCGGAGAGTCAGGCCTTCTGGTCGGTGAGCGGCGGGAAGTCGAACTGCGCGGCCAGCGCCATTCCATAAGCGAAGATGCGGTGATCGCCTCCCAGCGCAGCAGTCGCCCGCGTTGCAGCGGTCAGCAACAGATTGCACGCGGCTCGCATCGTCTCGCTGGCGCCGAGTCGATCTTTCGGGCCGGACAACGTCAAGGCGCCCGCAAGCTCGTTATTTGGACCGAATACGGGAACCGATACCGCTGCGGTGTCGGGGTCGCGCTCACCATAAGACAGAGCCCACAATCGCTCGCGCACGGCATCGTGATTTGCCCGCGAGGGCTTTGAAAAAGCGATGAGAATCTTCCCGGATGCGCCACGATCAATCGGAAAACGTTCGCCTTCACGGATCGACACCCGAACCGACCGAGGCGGCTCCACGCGATGCAATACGACGCGATACTCGCCTTGCCTCACATAAAACGATGACGTCTCGCCCGAATCCGCCGATAGCTGCCGCAGCACCGGCTCAATGACCTCACGAATGTGGAACGACTCCTGGAATATCTGCGCGAGCCTGAGCGGTTCAGGACCGATCGAATAGTTTCCGTCGTCAAGTCTGCGGATAAAACCGCCACGTTCGAGCGAACTCAGCAATCGCAAGATCGTGCTTTTGTAAAAGCCGGTGCGCCGCGCGATTTCGGCAAGCGAAAGCGCACGTTCGCCAGGCTGGAAAACGCTGAGGATGGCAAACGCCCGGTCAAGCGCCGCTACTCCGCCTTTGTCATCGTCCGATCGCATTGCGAATACCGTTCTGTGGAGCAGACCATCGTAGAGGTTCGTCCGGCACGCGTCAATTCGCGAGCTCTGGGCCCATAACCATCCTCAGATTCCCGCCGCTCCGCTCCCTTCGCAGTGTCGAAAACCAGGGTAAACACGTTCGCAACGTTCTGATGGGCAGAACGATATTCCGATAGACAGACCGATCAACTGGGTTTACCCGGTTGATGGCACCGCTCTATCTCCGTATAGTTTTCCGTAACAGAACATCGTTCTTCACAACAGAACGCTAAGGAGGACATTTTGAGCGTTTCTATGCCTTGTCACGTGTTGGTTAGCGAAGTGGGTCCACGAGATGGTCTTCAGAGCATCAAAAGCGTCATGCCAACCGACGCGAAATTACGCTGGATCTCAGCGCTCGCCGCAGCCGGGTTGAAGGAAATCGAAGTCGGCTCGTTTGTGCCCGCGAAGTTGCTGCCGCAGATGGCCGACATCCGGGAGGTCGTGGCGCATGCATTGACGATTCCCGGACTGCACGTTGCGGTCCTCGCGCCCAATCTTCGCGGTTGCCAGGCGGCATTCGAATCGGGTGTCCATAAGGTGACCTTGCCGGTATCGGTGACTAACGAGCATTCGATGGCGAACATCCGTAAAACCACCGGCCAGATGATCGAAGAAGTCCGGCAGATCGTCGCATTGCGAGACGCTGAATATCCTGGCATCGCAATCGAAGCGGGTGTTTCAGTGGCTTTCGGCTGCACGATCGCGGGCGCAGTCAGCGATGACCAGACGATCCGGATGTGTGCCGCGATGGCGGAGTGCGGAGTCGATGAAATCGGCCTGTCCGATACCAGCGGATACGCAAACCCAACGCAGGTCCGTCGTCTGTTCCGCCGTCTGCAAAGCGAGTTTGGCAGCAGGGCGGGCGGTGCCCATTTCCACAACACGCGCGGCCAGGGTCTCGCCAATGTGGTCGCGGCGCTCGAGACAGGTGTCACGACAATCGACGCCAGCCAGGCGGGTCTTGGCGGATGCCCATACGCTCCCGGTGCGACCGGCAACATCGTTACCGAAGACCTCGCGTTTCTCCTCGAATCGATGGGGTACGACACCGGAATCGACATCGATTCGCTCGTCGCCGCGCGCTCGATTCTCACCCAAGCCCTGCCCGCGGAAGCCTTGTACGGTCACGTACAGGACGCCGGCTTGCCCAAAGGATTCAGATACGCGGACGGCCGCAGCCCAAGCGCCGTCCAACCCGAAGGCTGTCTCAAGGGAGTCGCGCAATGAGTGACGTCCAGAACAAACAATCGCTGCCGTACAGCGGCGTGCGTGTGGTCGAGATGACCCACATGGTGATGGGTCCCACCTGCGGCATGGTGCTCGCAGACCTGGGCGCAGAAGTCATCAAGGTCGAGCCGATCGCTGGCGACAGCACCCGCGCCCTGCGAGGTTCGGGTGCAGGTTTCTTCAGCACCTTCAACCGGAACAAAAAAAGCATTGCCGTCGACGTCAAAGATCCGCGTGGGCTGGAGATCGTGCACAAGCTGCTGGGCAGCGCCGATATCTTCAGCGAGAACTTCAAGAGCGGAACGATGGACAAGCTGGGGCTTGGCTACGCCGCCCTGTCGAAGCTTAATTCGCGCCTTATCTATGTGTCGCACAAGGGCTTTCTGCCGGGTCCTTACGACCATCGCACGGCACTGGACGAGGTCGTGCAAATGATGGGCGGGCTCGCTTATATGACCGGACCCGAAGGCCGCCCGCTGCGCGCCGGCACGAGTGTCAACGACATCATGGGCGGTATGTTCGGCGCCATCGGCGCGATGGCTGCGCTTGCGCAGCGTGAACGCACCGGTCATGGTCAGGAAGTGCAGAGTGCGCTCTTCGAGAACAACGTGTTTCTCGTCGCGCAGCACATGATGCAGTTCGCGGTGACCGGCCAGGCCGCCGCACCGATGCCAGGCCGCATCTCCGCATGGGCCGTGTACGACGTGTTCTCCGTCAAAGACGGAGAGCAGATATTCCTTGCCGTGGTCTCGGACACTCAGTGGGCGCTCTTCTGCGATGCATTCGGGCTGAATGACCTGAAAGCGGACGAACGCATCGCCACCAACAACCAGCGGGTTCAGGCGCGGGACTGGTTGCTGCCCCGGCTGCGCCAGCACATGGAGGCGTTCAGCGCGGCACAGATCAGCGAGATTTTCGAGCAGATCGGCCTGCCTTACGCCCCGATCACCAAGCCGCAGGATCTGTTCGACGATCCGCACCTTCTCGCCACCGGCGGACTCGCCGACGTGACCTTGCCGCCAGATGCAAGCGGAGCCGGAAAGCCGGTCGCCACGCGAACCGCACTGTTGCCCCTGACCCTTGCCGGTGAACGGCTGCGCTTGCGGGCCGCACCGCCGGCTCTCGGGCAGAACACGCAGGCGCTTCTGTCCGAGCTTGGCTATACGGCCGACGATCTCAGGCAGTTGACCGAGGCCTGCGTTGTCCGCTGTCAGGAACGGCAGCCGGGCGATCAGACGACGCCGTCTGCCAACGAGCTTGCCAGCGCCTGAAGCGGCTAACGCATCAAACCATCCGGCCGCGCCAATCCTCGCAGCGGACCGGCGAAGTGTATGGAGACGACGATGACATCTATATCCCAAGGCATGGCTGCCGACAGCCTCGACGCCAGTTCGCTCGAACAGCAGGCGGTGCGCAAAGCGGCGTGGCGCTTCATTCCGCTGCTCGCGCTCGCGTACTTTTTCAACTACCTCGACCGTACGAGCGTCGGTTTCGCCGCTCTGACCATGAACAAGGATCTGGGGCTCACTGCAACCCAGTTCGGCTGGGGCGCCGGCATCATGTTCGCGGGATATTGCATCTTCGAAGTCCCGAGCAACCTCGCGCTCTATCGCTTCGGCGCGCGACGCTGGCTTGCGCGGATCATGATCACATGGGGCCTCATGGCCGCCGCGACCTCCTTTGCTGTCGGACCGAACAGCTTCTATGTCATCCGCCTGCTGTTGGGAATCGGCGAAGCGGGCTTCTTCCCCGGCGTGATCTTCTTCCTCGCTCTCTGGTTTCCCGCTCAGTACCGCACTCGCGTACTTGCGTGGTTTACCGTCTCCACGCCGCTTTCATCGCTGATCGGCGCACCGCTTTCGACCTGGCTGCTGCAACTGGATGGCGCGTTGGGGCTGGCAGGTTGGAGGTGGATGTTCATCATCGAAGGATTGCCCGCATGCGTAATCGGCTTCCTCGTGCTGAAGATGCTTGCCGACCAGCCCGCCGATGCGAAGTGGTTGTCGGCCGCCGAACGCGACGCTCTTCAGGGCGCGTTCGATCGCGAAGGCTCGTCGTCGCGGAAGGAGAAGCACTTCGGCGCCGCACTCAAGGATGTGCGCGTCTACATTCTCGCGATGATCTCGTTCGGCTTCACGATGGGCTCGTATGGAATCGGTATCTGGCTGCCCCAGATGCTCAAGGCGCACGGAATGAGCGTTACGCAGACCGGCTGGCTCTCTGCGGTGCCTTACTTCTTTGCCACGATCGCACTGCTGTGGTGGGCGAAACGCGTGGATCGCCGTGGAGGAGCCATTGCGAACCTTGCCGCCGGCCTGCTTATCGGCGGAGTAGCGCTTGGCGTATCCACCCACTTTCATCAACTCGGCCCGGCGATGGTGGGCGTGACGCTGGCACTGATCGGCACGATTGCCGGACGCACCATCTTCTACACATTGCCCGCCCGGTTTCTGTCGGGGCAGGCGGCCGCTGGAGGGTTCGCATTGATCAACTCGATTGGCGCATTGGGAGGCTTTGCCGGACCGTATCTCGTCGGCTACCTGAAGGACAGTTTCGGCACCTTCACGGCCGGAATGATGGGACTTGCGATCGTGCTTGGCATCACGACCCTGCTAACGCTGTCGCTGTATGCATTCAATCGCGAGAAATGACCATGAACATGATTCGTTCACAAGGAAGGCGCAGGTTTCTCGCCGCTGCGGCAGCAGCGGTTGCGGCTTCTGTCATGGAAACCAGGCATGCGTTCGGCGAAGAGGAAGCGCGCAACATGAAGACAACCAGCAACTATCTGCCAGTTCGCCCGGAATGGCTCGCTTCGGGCACGGAAGCCGCCATCGAGCCGGAGATGCCGATCGTCGACGCACATCATCATTTCTACGAACGTCCCGGCTGGATCTATCTGCTCGACGACTACCTGGCAGACGTCCGCTCCGGGCACAACATCACGGCGTCCGTCTTCATGCAGGGACTGACTCGCTACCGTCAGACGGGTCCGGAGGAGCTACGGCCCGTGGGAGAAACGGAGTACGTCGCGAACGCGGTTGCGGCGCTGCCCGCCGGTTCGCCGCAGGTCGCGAAGGGCATCGTGGGCTACGCGGATCTTCGTCGCGGCGCTGCTGTACAAAGCGTTCTCGACGCACATATCGAGGCCGGCAAAGGGCGCTTTCGAGGCGTTCGGCATCTGGTCACCTGGGATGCGGATCAAACGCTGGTCAATCCGCTTTCCGCGGTTCCGCCGGGTCTGTTGCTCGACTCGAAGTATCGTGAAGGTGTCGCGCAACTGGCGCCACGCGGCCTGTCGTACGATGCGTGGCTCTTCTTTCCGCAGCTTCCCGAGCTATTCGATCTCGCAAAGACGTACCCCTACATGCCGATCATCATCAACCACTGCGGCGGGATCGTGCGCATCGCCAGCTACGCGGATAAGCGCAAAGAGGTGTTCGACAACTGGTCGCGCTCCATGCGTCAACTGGCTCAGCTGCCGAATGTCTACGTCAAGGTCGGCGGTCTGGGGATGCGGATCAACGGCTTCGACTTCGAGAAGGGAGAGCGCCCACCATCGTCGGTTGAATTGGCCGAAACGTGGAAACCGTGGATGCATACATGCATCGAGGCCTTCGGTGCGAACCGTTGCATGTTCGAAGGCAATTTCCCGGTCGACAAAGGCTCGTATCCGTATAGCAACGGTTGGAATGCGTTCAAGCGCCTGACTGCGCACGCAAGCGCCGACGAACGTGCGGCGTTGTTTCACGGCACGGCATCCAGCGTTTATCGGCTTGCTTGAGCGACGTGCGAAGCGCCGGCGGGGCCGGGCGCGATTACGTGCCCGGCCCCGGCCCGGTCCAGGAGAGTCAGCATTCGACCAGCGCCTTGACGACGGTCCGCCCAGGCTCCATCAGCTTCGGGAATTCGGTAGGTACGTCAGCCAGGCTCATCCGGTGAGTATTGAGCGCCTTGTCGGGGATGCGGCCTGCGCGCATCGCTTCAAGGACCGTCTCGAAGTCTTCCGCGGTCGCATTGCGGCTGCCGAGCAAGGTCGCTTCGCGCTTGTGAAACTCCGGATCGGAAAACGTGATCTGGCCGGGTACGATCGAAATCAGTACGTACTTGCCGCCGTGGGCGATGAACTCGAAGCCGCGGTTCATCGCATTGACGTTCCCCGTCGCATCGAACACTACGTCGAAGAACTCGCCGTCGGTGAGCGCCGCAAGTTCGTCGACGTCGTTCGGCCCAATCTGAACTGTCGAAACGGCAATGTGCTCGCTGCAGAACGCAAGTCGATCGGCGCGCGTATCCAGGCAGGAGACCCGCCCGCCGCGCAGGTTCGCAAACAGCATCGCCGCCATGCCGATCGGCCCCGCGCCCACGACGAGAACCCGCTGACCGGCCAACACGTCGGCGCGTCGAACCGCGTGAGCGCCGATCGCCAGAAACTCGAGCATCGCCGCCTGGTCCAGTGTCACGCCGTCGGCCTTGTGCACGAACTGCGCGGGCACCGACAGGTATTCAGTCAACGCGCCGTCACGATGCACGCCCAGCACCTTGATATTGACGCAGCAGTTGGTTTTCCCCTGCCTGCAGGCGATGCACTGTCCACACGACAGGTACGGCATCACATAGACGGCGTCGCCGGGCGCGACGTGCGCGCCGGGATCCGCCTCGGCGACGATGGCAGACAGTTCATGTCCCATCACCCGCGGGTATTGCAGGTAAGGCTGGTTCCCCGAGTAGATGTGCATGTCCGTGCCGCAAATACCCACGCGACTGACCCGCAAAAGTACTTCGCCGTCTGCGCGGTGAGGTGGTTCGCGGTCTTCGCGGCGTAGCACGCCGGGCGATTCACAAATGACGCTGAGCATTGGGCATCCTCTTTATTGGGCTTGTCGATCGCCGGACGGCTGATCGTTTCTGTATAAATGGCGGACCTCGGGAACCGGAGCCGATCCGGCGATCAGCCCTTCGTGCTGCAAGGCTTGCCACAGCTCCGGCGGAAGTGGCGTTTCAAGCCATGCGATGTTCTTTTGCAACTGCTCGATACTGCGCGCACCGACCACACACGACACGACGGCCGGGTGGGCCAACGGAAACTGGAGTGCCGCGGCGGCGAGCGGAACCTCGAACTTCGCGCATGCGTCGGCAAGACGCGCGACTTTCCGTGCCACTTCGGGCGGCGCATCGGCGTAGTTGAACTTGCCGTTGCCCACGAGCACGCCGGAATTGAATACGCCGCCGGCGACGATCCGCACGCCGTTGCTCACACACTGGTCGAGTAATGGCGAGAGCGCCTCCTGTTCGAGCAGCGTATAGCGGCCTGCCAGCATGACGAGGTCGAGATCGGCTTCCTGCATCGAGTCGGCTGCGACCTGCCATTCGTTCACGCCGAGTCCAATCGCGGCAACGGCGTGCGCGTCGCGCAGTTCCGCAAGAGCCCGGAATCCGCCGCCACGCGTCAGTTGTTCCCAGTAGCGCGAATGCGCGTCGCCGTGCGTCGCCACGCCAATGTCGTGAACATAGAGAATGTCGATCGTATGCATGCCGAGGCGTTGCTGGCTGTCCTCGTACGAGCGCATGATGCCGTCGAACGTATAGTCGAAACGAGGCCGGAAGGGCAGGGGTTGCGCCCAGTTGTCATCGCCCGCCTGAACCGTGTCGTCGGGCCGCATGAGCCGCCCGACCTTGGTGCTCAGTACGTAGCGTTCGCGCTCGCGCATCTGCAGCGATTGTCCGACTCGCCGTTCCGAAAGCGTATAGCCGTAGAACGGCGCAGTATCGAAGTAGCGGATACCGGCGTCCCACGCCCACTCGAGGAGCGCATTGGCCTCGGCGGTCGACATGGGCTTGTAGAGGCCGCCCAGTTGTGAGCAACCGAGGCCGAGCGTGGTCATCGCCAGTCCGCTTCGTGGCAGCGCGTGAGTTGCAATGGCTTTCATAACGGGGGTGTGTGAATGGAGGAACTGCCGGCGGACGGCTTGCAGAAACCGCCGCGCCGGCCCGTTCGTCAATAGAGAACGTTCTTGGCCTCGGACGAGTCGAGGTTCTGTTTCTCGACCATCATGACGCCCGTGTCCACCTGCTTCGAAACGGGCTTGCGTTCTATCACGCTGACGAGGGTCTGGATGCCCTTGTAGCCCATCTGATAAGAACTCTGAACCGCGATGGCCTGAATCGTGCCGTCACGAACGAAGCCTTGCAGGTCCTGGTTGCCGTCGAAGCCGATTGCAATGACCTTGCCGCCTTTTCCGGACTGCTGAAGGGCGCGTCCCATCCCCACGGCGGTAGGCTCGTTCGCGCCGAATATGCCCTTGAGGTCGGGATTGGCCGACAGCACGTCGGTCGTCTGATTCAGGGCATTCGCCATCTGCGACTGCGAGTAGAACGGACCCACCAGTTGCAGCTTCGAATGGGCGGCGATGTACTTGCGGAACCCGCCGACGCGGCCGACTTCCGAGCCCGCTCCCGGCACGTACGACATGACCGCGACCTTGCCGGTCTGCCCGACCCGGTCGATCATGGCCTTCGCACAGAGTTCGCCGGCTTTCACGTTGTCGGTAGAGAGGAACGACTGGTAGTACTGCTTGCCGGCATCGGACACCGTCGAGTCGATCAGCACCACGGGGATATGGGCTTCCCACGCTTTCTTCATGGCGGGAACGAGCGCATCGGGGTCGGACGGCGCCAGCACGATGCCCGCGACATGCCGGTTCACGGCATTCTCGACCATGTTGACTTCATCGGCGATGGCCGACTCCGCTGCGGGACCCTGGAAGGTCATCGTATAGCCCTTCGCATCGGCCATCGCGGCGGTCGCGCCTTTCTGGACGTTCTGCCAGTAGTTGGAGTTCGCCGTCTTCACGATTACGGCAATTTCGCCGCCCGCCGCCTGCGCATACGCGCTGAACATTGCACACATTGCTGCGGCCGCAGCCAGCACGGATACCTTTTTCATGTCTCGCTCCTTGATTGTGGTCTGGACTTCGTCTTCTGATTACAACTTCCGGTTTCGGAGTTGGTCGATCCATACAGTGCCGAGAATGACGACACCGATGATGATCTGCTGGATGAAGCTCGATACTCCGTTCATGTTCAGGCCGTTGCGCAGCACGCCGATCACGAATGCGCCGATGGCGGTGCCGGAGATCGTGCCGACGCCGCCCATCAGTGACGTGCCGCCGATCACCGCGCTTGCGATGGCGTCGAGTTCGTACATCACGCCTTCGTTCGGCTGGGCGGTGACGAGGCGCGACATCAGCACGCAGCCGGTAGCGCCTGCCAGCAATCCGGACAGGACGTAGGTGAAGAGCTTGACGCCTTGCACGTTGACGCCGGAAAGCCGCGCGGCTTCCGCGTTCGATCCGACCGCGTAGATGTGACGGCCGAGCGAGGTTCGCGACAGCAGAACGGAAATCGCCGCGAACAGGATCACCATGATGACGACGGGATATGGAATGCCTGGAAAGACCGTGTCGGGGAAGCCGTCAGCACCGATATGAGAGACCTTGAAGAGCGCGCCGTTGCCCAGTTCGCCAAAGGCGTCGCCGAGCCCGGAGACGGGTCTCGCGCCCGTGATCTGCAGGGCGAGACCGCGAGCGACGAGCATCATGCCGAGGGTTGCGATGAACGGAGGCAGCCCCATGCGCGTCACGCAGATGCCGTTGACCCATCCGCAGGCTGCACCGACGAGCATGCCGCCCGCCATCCCGACGGGTACAGGTAAGCCGGCCTTGACGAGCAGGGCGGCCGCGACACCCGCTAGCGCCAGCACCGATCCGACCGACAGGTCGATGCCTCCGGTGATGATGACGCACGTTGCGGCCACACCGAGATACGCAATGGACGTGACCTGCAGGGCAACCGTCATCAGGTTGCCGACAGAGAAAAATGCAGCACTGGTTAGCGAAAATGCGACGATCAGTACTACGAGGCTACCCAGCGCGGCAAATTTCTGAATCAGGTCGCGGCGTCGCTGTCGTGCCTGTTTGTCCGAGGCCTGCGTGCGGCCCGATGTGATTTCAAGCATGACTTCTCCCGGATGCGTGGTGCAAGATCTCCTCCTGACTGGTCCGTCTGGTTTCGAGTACTGCGGTAATGAGCCCCTCGTGAAACACGGCGATGCGATCGGTCATGCCGAGCAGCTCGGGCAACTCGGAACTGATCAGAACAACGCCGACTCCGTCCGCGGCCAGCCGGTCCATCAGCTTGTAAATTGCGTACTTCGCGCCGACGTCGATGCCTCGCGTCGGCTCATCGAAAAAGAGGATGCGCGAGCCGCGGTACAACCATTTGCTGATGACGATCTTCTGCTGGTTGCCGCCAGAAAGATTCCTCGCAATCTGCCTGACCGTCGGTGTGCGGATCGCGAGTTCGCGAACGTAGCGCTCGGCGATAGCCGTCTCTTCGGAAAAACGCAGGAAGCCACGTGACGAAATAGCGCGTACGTTGGCCAGCGTGATGTTTGCCGACACCGGCATCGAGAGTGCGAGGCCGTCTTTCTTCCGGTCCTCCGACAGGTAGGCGATCCCGTGGCGGATAGCCTCGCGCGGCGAGCGGATCGCCACGGGCGTGTCACCCAGCAGGATCGAGCCGGAGTCGGGCCGCTCGGCGCCGAAGATCGCGCGGGCGACTTCCGTGCGCCCCGCGCCCATCAGTCCTGCGAAACCGAGAATCTCGCCCTTGCGCAAGTCGAACGAGAGAGGGCCGAACGTGTCTGTCCGCTGCAGATCGCGCACCCGCATCAGGACCTGATCCGTGGGGACCGACTCGCGCGGCGGATACGCGTCGTCAAGCGCACGCCCCACCATCCGGGCCACGATTTCGTTGATGGTGGTCGATGCGAAATCGCTCGTTGCGATATGGCGGCCATCGCGCAACACCGTGACGCGGTCCACGATCTCCGCCATCTCGTCGAGCCGATGCGAGATGTAAAGAATCGCTACGCCGTCGGCGCGCAGTTCCCTGATGATCCGAAAGAGTTGAACCGTTTCCGATTCGGTCAGCGATGACGTGGGCTCGTCCATGATGAGCACGCGCGCATCCAGTGATAGCGCCTTTGCGATCTCCACCATCTGCTGCTGCGCAATCGAGAGGGCGCCGACCAATGTGGTTGGCGACACATTCAGCCCGATGCGCTGCAGGCAGCGCTGCGCGTTCGCGTTCAGCGTGCGGTAGTCGACGAACGGGCCGCGCTTGGGTTCGCGCGCAAGGTAGATGTTCTCCGCGACCGACAGGTGCGGCACCAGGTTCAACTCCTGGTGGATGATTGCAATGCCTGCCGCCTGGGCGTCCGAGGTGGATACGAACTGCACCGGCTTGCCCTCGTAGCAGATGACGCCGTCGTCCGCGTGGTACTGGCCGCTGATGATTTTCATCAGCGTCGATTTGCCCGCGCCGTTCTCTCCGCAGACGGCGTGTACCTCTCCGGAACGCAGATCGAGATCGATGCCATCGAGCGCCACGACCCCGGGGAACCGCTTGCTCACACCCTTGAGTTGCAGAATTTCCCGAGGTGCCGGCACATCGGGCGCACGGCCCGGCCTCCGCTGCGTGGTCGCTTCTGTCAATCCCGTCTCCAATTTGTTCAGGACTTTACCGTTCGACCCGTGAAAAGCCGGTCGAGCGGTCAGTCCAATTTGGGCAGATTAAAACGCACAAACGGCTGTTTGGTCAAGCCAATGTAGAATTTCAGAACTGTTCATTCCAGTAGGGAAAACCCCGGCGGCGGCGCGGTTGCTGGCCTGCCGAGGCCTTCAGGCCCCATGCTAGACTCTGCTGCGGTCCGTTTCGCGGCTCGTCGACAGGACATTTCGAACAATGAAGCAAACTGAACCAAAGCGGCTTTACCAATCTGTGGCGACGCAGATTCTTTCCCTGATTCGAAAGGCCGAACTTGCGCCGGGCGCGCGTCTTCCGCCTGAGCGCGAGCTTGCCAATACGTTGGGTGTCTCACGCCCTTCATTGCGCGAAGCATTGATTGCGCTTGAAATCGGCGGCCAGATCGAGATACGGATGGGGTCGGGGGTGTACGTGCGCGCTCCGGACGAGGGCGGTGACAACGCCGTGCCGGCTCTGGGTGAAAGTCCGTCCGAACTGATGCAAGCCAGGGCGGCAATAGAAGGGACCGTGATCGTACTGGCTGCCGGAAAGCTTTCGGCGGCCACGCTCGACAGGCTGCGACGCACTGTCGAGCGAATGAAACGCCTCGCAGCTGCCGGGAAGTCGCCAGTCGATGCCGACCGGCAATTTCATATGCTGATCGCGGAGACCGCGGGCAATTCGGTGCTAAGCCGCTTCGTTGCCGAAATGTTCGATAGCCGCCATGACCCGATCGCTGCGGCGATTCGTGACCACTCGGAAAGCACCGCAACCTGGTCGGCCGCAGTACGGGAGCACGAGGAAATTCTCAAAGCGCTGCAGACAGGAGATCCGATCGCGGCGCAGACGGCGATGCGCACGCACCTTAAAGCGTCGGAGGAGCGCTGGATAGCAGGTGCCTTGCGGCAGGAAGACGTTTAAGTTTTTAGTGGGCGCATCTGTCGCCCTGAGTGTCTTCCCGTGAAATAGCCGGCGGTCACGTTCAATAGCGGGGCCGCCGGCCGTTTCACCGGGGAACGTGCGGTGCGTCAGGCGATCGTGTCGATCACTCCGCCATCCACACGCAACGCCGCGCCGGTGGTTGCCGAAGCTTGCGGTGAGCAGACGTACACCACCATATTCGCAATCTCCTCGGTCGTGGCCGGCCGCTGGATCAGAGACGTGCTGCGATGCTCGCGCACGAACTCGACGCCGACCTGTTCAACGGTCTTGCCTTGCGACTTCGCGGTTTCTTCGACCATTGCGCGAAATCCCTCCGACAACGTCGGGCCGGGCAGCACGGCGTTGACGGTTACTCCGCTGCCCGCTGCCTGCTTCGCAATGCCGCGCGAGATGCTCAGTTGCGCGGTCTTCGAAAAGCCGTACGCAAGCATATCGGCCGGAATGTTCAAACCCGATTCCGACGAGATGAACACGACGCGTCCCCACTTACTCTCCATCATCCCGCCCAGATAACTACGCGTAAGCCTCACGCCTGACATGACATTGACCTGGAAGTATCGCTCCCAGTCCTCGTCTTCGGTCGTGAACAGATCGCCGGCGCCGAACACGCCGAGGTTGTTCACGAGAATGTCGGCGCGAGGGACTTCGTTCAGGAGCGCGGCGCAGCCTGCAGCACTGCCCAGGTCGCCGGCAAAGCCGCGTAGTTTTGCCTGAGGTGTTTTCTCACGTATGGCGCTGATCGCGCGGTCTACCGCTTCGGGCGTGCGGCCATTGACGACAGTTTCCGCGCCCGCCTGTGCGAGTCCGCTTGCGATCGCGAAGCCGATCCCGGCCGTGGAGGCGCTGACAACGGCAAGTTTGCCGGTTAGATCGATGATCATGCGTGTGCTCCTGGTAAAGGCGTCGCGCGCTCGGCCCATTGCGTGTGCAAAAGCAGGGCGACGCGAGGTGAATGTTTCTAGGCGTTGATCTGCCGACGCAAACTCTCGCCGGCCAACGGCATGTCGCGCAGCCGCTTGCCGGTCGCATCGAATAGTGCATTGGCGATCGCGCCCGCAGTCGGGCCCATTGATGCTTCCGCGGCGCCGAGAAACGGTGCGCCCGGCCGATCGATCAAATGCACGTTGACGGCGCGCGGCGCCGCCGAGTACCGCAGAATAGGATAGCTGCTCCAGTCGAAACTGCGGATTCTCGATGTATCGAACTGTAGCTCCTCGTAGAGTGTCCAGCTTGCCGATTGAATGACGCCGCCTTCGATCTGGTTGCGTATGCCATCCGGATTCACGATCTGGCCTGAGTCCACCGCAACCTCCGCATGTTCGAGCCTGACCTGGCCGGTCTCGGGCACGACCGACACCTCGACGGCGATGGCGACATACGCCATCAGATTTTTATACTTCCCGAACGCGAAGCCCACGCCGTGATTGCGCTTGCGCGGCGCTCTGGGCCAGCCGAATCGACGGGCGGCCAGCTCGATCACGTCGCGGGCGCGCGGATCCTGCATATGCTTGAGCCGGAACGCCACCGGATCGGCGCCGGCGGCCGCGGCGAGTTCGTCCATGATAGCTTCGATCGAGAAGACGTTCATGTGCGCGCCCAGCGAACGCATGGCCGACGTGTTGAGCGGCATCGTCGGCGAGAAGTTGTTCATGACGTGCATGTTCGGGAGTGCGTAGAGCGGAATCGCGTTGCGGTCGCCGCCGCCTTCCGGTTGCACCATAGGCACCGACGGCGCCGGCGCGAACGGCTTTTCCAGCATCTGCGCGGGAATGAGCCGCCCCGCGTTGACGATACGTTCATTGTGGGAACTGCTCCACAGCGAATAGTTCCAGTCGACGATAGTGCCGCCCGCATCCAGCGATGCGCTGACCTCCGTGACCATTGCAGGCGTGAAGTGATCCCACGTGTGTTCCTGCTCGCGCATCCATTGCACGCGCACGGGTGCGCCGTCCATCTCGCGTGCGATCAGTGCCGCATGTGCGGCCACGTCGTCGGCGCCGTTATGGCCGTAGCAGCCCGACCCCTCGACATGAACGCAGCGAATCTTCTCCTTTGGCATCGACAGCATTTCAGCGAGCCCGTCGCGTAGCGGATATACGCCTTGCGAATGCGTCCAGACCGTCATGGCGCCGTTCTCGTAGAGCGCGACCGCGCAGGACGGTCCAATCGAGCCGTGCATCATGTAGCGCTTGCTGTACTTCGCGCTCAATGTTTTCACCGGCGTGCCGGCCGGCGCATGAACGTTGGCGATCTCGATGTGTTCGGTTGAAATCCGCTTCAGGTCGCGATGCACCGTAGACGGATCGGGCAAGCTGCGCCCGGCAGTCCATTTGCAGCCCGCCGACAGCGCTCGCTGTGCTTGCACGGCCTGCCATTCACCTCGCGCGACCACCGCGAGCAGGCTGCCGTTGCGAACCACTTTGACCACCCCCGGCATCTGCAGAATCTCGGGCGCGTTGGTCTCCAGTAGTTTCGCCTCGTAGACGGGCGGCATCACGACGCGCGCGTGCAGCATGCCGGGCATCGTCATGTCCTGGACATAGCTCGGGAGGCCGGTGACCTTCGCGGGAATATCCAGCCGCGGCAGCGAGGTGCCGATCATGTCGAACTTCGCCGGGTCCTTCAACGGTGAATCCGGCGTGGCCACGCGATGCAAATTGACGAGACGGACCGCTTCACCGTACGTCATGGCGCGGCCATCCGGTGCCTTGATCACTGCGTTGCGCGCGACCAGTTCGCCGCTGCTGACCCTGAAATGCGTAGCTGCCGCGTCGACCAGCAGTCCGCGCACCTGGGCTGCGGCGTTCAACAGCGCGCTGCCGCTGTCGGCCATCGTGTGGCTACCGGCGGTGAGACCTTCGTCCGGCGATGCGCCGGTATCGGCCGTCAGAAACGTGATCAGCGAAGGTGCCATGTCCAGTTCTTCCGCCGCGACCTGCAACAGCGCGGTGCGCACGCCGGTGCCGAGTTCGACCTTGCCGGTATGGACGGTCACCTTGCCCGCCGCGTCGATCCTGATCCAGGCGTCGAGATACGGGTTGGTTTTCAGGCTGCCTGCCAGCGCTTGAGTTGCTTTGCCGATATGCACGGCGGCGCCTTCGTCGGCAATCACTTCCTGCGCCATTGCCTTGACGCCCGGCAACATGCTGAAGCTCACCATTAGCGCGCCGGACATCATGAAGCGGCGGCGCGTTTCATCGATCTTTTCGTCATTGCCGCTCATTGCGCGCCTCCGCGGCTTGACGTGTGTAACGGTTCGTTCGTGAGCGTGTCGCCAGCGGGCAGATGCGCGACCTCGCGAATCGCGGCGAGAATTCGCAGATGCGTGCCGCAACGGCAAAGGTTGGGCTCCATGTGTTCCAGCATTTCGCGCTCCGTCGGCCGTGGGTTGCGATCGAGCAGAGCCTGCGCGCGCATGATCATGCCGGCGATGCAGTAGCCGCACTGCGCCGCCTGGTGATCGATAAACGACTTCTGCAGCGCCCCGGGGCGCTCGACGGTGCCGAGGCTCTCGATGGTGCGAACCGGCCGCGCGCCGATCGACGAGACCGGAATCAGGCACGAAAACACGGCCTGATCGCCCACGATAACCGTGCAGGCTCCGCATTGCCCGAGGCCGCAGCCGAATTTCGCGCCATGCAGATGCAGGTCGTTACGCAGCGCATACAGCAACGGCGTGGACGGATCGATATCGAGCGAGTGCTGCACGCCGTTGACGTTAAGAGTGATCATCGCGCGTCGTTCTCCTTTCTGACTTTGGCTACCGACTCTTCGACGTCGTCCCACGGGCCGCGCTGCGAGTAGGTCGCGCGAATGTATGACGCCAGGTCGGCGATCTGCCTGTTGTTGTAAACCTGGGCGAAGGCGGGCATGTAGTTGAGCGCATCTTCGCCATGCCAGTCGATGCCCCCGAGGATCATCTGGATCGCGTTGCGCGGCGTCGAGGCATTGACGGCCGTGCTGAGCGCGAGAGTCGGGCGCTCTCCGATGGATTGCATCGGCGCTTGCGGGCCATGGCATTGCGCGCACGACGCGGCGAACAGCACGGCGCCGCTTTGCGCTTCGGCCGAAAGCGACGTGCTGGCCACAGGGCTCGCATCGCTCGGTCGCGGCTTCTGAATCGACAGGATGTAGGTGGCGATGGCCTGCACATCCTGCTCCGGCACGGTGGCCAGATCGCGCGTGACGGGCAGCATCGGCCCGGCTGCCGCGCCATGCTCGCTAGCTCGGCCGGTGCGCAGGTAGGTTACGAGTTGCGCCTGCGTCCACGGCTTGGGCGCAGCGCCGAGAGCGTTGAGCGCGGGGGCTTCCCACCCGTCCACGATCCCGCCGTCGAACGCGTGTCCCGACTTTTCTCCGCCAATCGGATTGAGCGGGGAGTGACACGACGCGCAGTGACCCAGGCCATCGACAAGGAGCTTGCCGCGGTTCCACTGAGCATCTTTAGACGCGTCCGCCGCTTCGGGGCCGGGCCGCAGGAACAACATGTTCCAGAAAGCGAGCAAAGGCCTGAAGTTCAGCGGGAAGATCAGCTCGTTGGCGGGCGCGCTGGCCTTCACCGGCTCGCGCGTCATCAGATACGCGTAGGCGGCCGAAATGTCCCCGTCCGACATGCGGGTGAAGTGAATATAAGGAAACGCGGGATAGAGCAGGTGCCCGTCACGGGCGACGCCGTGGCGCACCGCGCGTGTGAACGCTTCCAGAGACCAGTTGCCGATACCCGTGTCGACGTCGGGCGTGATGTTCGTTGCGTAGATCGTGCCGAAGGGCGTCGCGAGTGGCAGGCCGCCTGCGAACGGCTGGCCGCCCTTGGCGGTGTGGCAGACAATGCAATCGCCTAGCGCCACCACGCGCGCGCCGGCGAGCTTTGTCTGCGCGTCGAACGATGCAACTGGCGGCGCGCCGATGGGCGCGATGGCCGGCTTCCACATCAAGGCCACGGCGACAGCCAGCACGGCCACGACGGCCCCGCCGGTTCCCCACAGCAATCTGGGTCCTGGAGTCATTCACACGCCTTTTTCGAATGGATTGATTGCAAACTTCGCATGCCTTAGCGAATGCTTTAGCGAATGCCTGCGCGCGGGCGGCGCCCACGGTGCCGCTGCGCTGTCATACCTGCGTCTCGCCGGGGCGCACGCTGTGGCCGGCGCTGCTCCCAGATGGATAGTCGATATAGCCGGCTTCGTCGCCGCCATACCAGCCGGCCGATCTGGGCGCTTCGAGCGGTGTTGCCGTTGCAATCCGCGCGACGAGGTCCGGGTTGGCAATGTAGGCACGGCCGAACGCGACCAGATCGGCGTCGCCGGCGCGGATCAACGCGTCGGCCCGGTCGATGGCAATGCCGCCGTTGACCATCAACGTGCCGTCGAAAACCTTGCGGGTGCGTTCGATAATGCGCGGCAAATCCGGTGCGCCGCTCCAGCCGTTCGTATCAGCCGCATGCACATACGCGACACCGAACTCGCTGAGCATCGCGCCGACGTAGTCGTAGGTGCCGTCGGGGTCGGTGTCGCGAACGTTGTTGTAATGCGCGTACGGCGAGACGCGTACACCGACCTTGGCGAGTGGAACTCCCGCGCCGATTTCCGTCAGCACGTCGCGCAGGAAATTCGCCCGTTTTGCAATCGACCCACCATACCGGTCGTCGCGGGTATTCGTTGTGGACGAGAGGAATTGATGCGGCAAATAACCATTCGCAGCATGTACTTCCACACCGTCGAATCCTGCGGCGATCGCGTTGACCGCGCCTTGCCTGAACGCATCGATCGTAAGCCTGACTTCCTGCAGCGACATCGCGCGCGACGGCGTTGCGTGAATGCGCGTGTAGTGGCCGTTCTGCAATTGCGCCCACACCTGCAAGTGTTCGAGGTCGTCATTCACGCCGGAGGGCGACAGCGGCACGTCGCCGCCAAGCAGCGCGAATGAACTGACGCGTCCGCTGTGCCAGAGTTGCATGAAGATGCGGCCGCCGGCGGCATGCACGCGGCTCGTGACAACGCGCCAGCCGTCGATCTGCTCAGCGGTCATGATGCCCGGCGTGAGTTCGAATGCAGCCGATGCGGGGCTGACATTTGTCGCCTCGGTAATGATCAGTCCGGCCGACGCGCGCTGCGCATAGTATTGCGCCATCATTTCGGTGGGCAGCCCGCGCACGGGAGCGCGTGAACGCGTCATGGGCGCCATGACCACGCGATTGGGCAGGCTCAGGCCATTCAGGGAATAGCTGTTCAGCAGGGACGAAAGGGAAGACATGTTTATTCCTTTGCACAATCGGGCGTTGCTCAGACTCGGACGCGGCACTGCACGCAGTAGCGTATTCGCAGCGCCACGCTTATTCCTGAAACCACGCTGAAATTTTGTTAAGCCGGTCGGCATGTCCGCTCGACTCGCCGGCAACTCGCCTCTCTGCAATAGGCTTATGCGTTGCGTGCGGCGT
Organism: Paraburkholderia kirstenboschensis; assembly: GCF_904848585.1. Classification (GTDB taxonomy): domain Bacteria; phylum Pseudomonadota; class Gammaproteobacteria; order Burkholderiales; family Burkholderiaceae; genus Paraburkholderia; species Paraburkholderia kirstenboschensis. The sequence goes on along the minus strand of NZ_CAJHCR010000003.1, from coordinate 143,496 downwards.
GCGGCCGGCCGATCACCAGGTAATGAATCAATGCGACGACGGGGAAGGCCGTCGCCACTGCTGCGACGAGCGGCCAGCCGCCGTGCTGATACAGCGGGCTCGCGAGCGCGGAACCAGAAGCGCCGCCTACGAAGATGCTCGTCATATACAGCGCGTTCAGACGGTTCCTGCTCGCTGCGTGTAGCGCGTAGATCTCGCGTTGACCCAACACCATGTTCATCTGCACGGCGAAGTCGAGAATGATTCCGGTCGCGACGAGGCCGAACACGCCCCACGCCGGATGGATGAGGGCCGGCGTATAGGCAAGCGCGCCCACCACCAGTGCGATCAACGTGGCGCGGACCGTGTGCCCGGCGTCGGCAAGGCGTCCCGCGACCGGTGCGGACGTCGCGCCGATTGCGCCGACTAGCGCGAAGATGCCGATTGCCGTTTGCGACAGCCCGAAGTGCCGAGTCAACTCGACAGGAATGGCCGTCCAGAACAGGCTGAACGAAGCAAACATCAGCCCTTGATACAACGAACGGTGACGCAGAATCGGCATGGTGCGCAGCAGATGCCCAAGCGAGCCGATTAACTCGAAGTAAGTGGCCTTATGTTCCGGCTGGCGGCGCGGAATGGTCAGTGCGAGCACGCTCGTCACAACTGCCATCAGGACCGCGGCGGAGCCGAACACTGCGCGCCAGCCGAAGTGACCGGCAATTACGCTGGAGATCGGACGGGACAGCAGGATGCCGAGCAGCAAGCCGCTCATGATCGTGCCGACTACCTTGCCCCGCGATTCGTCCGGTGCGAGATGCGCGGCAAGCGGAATGAGGATCTGCACGGCGACAGAACTGAAGCCGACCAGCAGCGAGATACCGAGGAACCACCCAGGCTGATGAGCGAACGCCGCAGCACCGAGACTCGCAATGGATACGAGCGCGGTCGCAATCATCAGCTTGCGGTTCTCAAGCAGATCGCCGAGCGGCACGAGAAAGAACAGGCCGAGGGCATAGCCGATCTGGGTCAGCGACACGATCAGGCTCGCCGTATTGGAGGACATGTGAATGTCCGGGGCGATCAGTTCGGTGATCGGCTGCGCGTAATAGAGGTTGGCGACGATCGCGCCGCAGCAGAATGCAAACAGCGCGATCAGCGATTGGGTTAGTTTGACGGTACTCGTGCCGGGGGTCGCAACAGATGCCTCGGTTGACATGACAACTCCTTGAATTGGGGGAGACAGGGTACGGAAAGGCGAAGTTCAGCGCGCGATGTTCATCAGCCGGTTGCCGAGCGATATACCCAGCTCGGTCATGCGCCCGCCGCGCTGTAACTGCTGGCTCTCCCAACGCTTGAGCGCCGAATCGATCGACTCGCCGCTTTGCTGTGCCGAGAGCAGCGCGAGCGCCAGCACGTGTGCATTGGAAGCTGCCTTCGCGGTGCTGCCCGCGGTATGCGGACGCGGCACCGAAGCGGCGTCGCCGAGCAGCAGGGCGCGGCCGAAGACCATCTGCGGGGCGCGCAGATCGACGATAGGCTGCATGAACGGCTCTTCGGTCGCATCGACCAGCGCGCGGAATGTCGGCCCCATCATGAGCCTCGCGTCGTCCCGCAACTGGGCGATGTCGGCACTCTTGGTCGAGCCCGGCGGCAACGAGAACGGCCGCGCCACGCCTTGACGGTCGATGAGCAACGCGCCTAGTTGCGCGCGGCTGTATTTGCGGTACCAGACCCAGTTCCAACGACGCTCTCCGACCACCGTCGAGTCATCGTCGCCCGGTATCAGGTAGGACAGCGCCGAATGGCCGTCGCCATGCTGAAACGAAAAGCGCTCACGCAGCGTGTCGGCGGCGGGAATCGGCAGATCGCGTTCTTCGACGAGTCCACGCCAGGCGACATAACCGGCGTAGGCCGGCACCACTTCTGGCAGCAGGCGGCTTCTGAGCGTCGAGCGGATACCGTCCGCGCCGATCAGCAAATCCGCCTCTTCTTGCCGGCCGCTTTCGAACAGCGCGATTGTTTGCTCGCCCTGCGCGCGATAGTTGACGAAGGTTTCGCCCGCATGCAGATGTTGAGCCGGCAGTGCCTTCTTCATTGCGCGATACAGCAGACTCCACGAAGTCTGCATCTGCGGCATGTACAGTTTCTCGACAATCTCGTCATGCCGGTCGAGATAAATGCGCTCGCTCGAAGCAACGCCGGGCGGGTCGGGCAATGCGACGCCGGCAAAGTGAAGCGCCTCCAGTACGTCTGGCTGCAGCACGACGCCGCCGCCGCGGCTCTCGAGTTCATTGGGCGAGGTCTCGAACACATCGACATGCCAGCCTGCCGCACGCAAGGTCGCCGCCGTAACCAGGCCGCCGAGCGAACCGCCTATGATCACAGCGCGAGGTTCTGAAAAAGAAGTCATGCTGCGCTCCTCAGCGCTGCGGATCGCAGCGCATGCATGAAGACGACAGCCGGCTGTGCGCCGCTAACTGTTTCGCCCTCGATCACGGTGGTCGGCACTGCCTGTATGCCGAGTTTGTCGGCCCGCGCCCGGGCAGCATCGACCTGCTCTTCGCCTGCGTTCGACAGCAGATACGCGCGCACCGCCTGTTCGTCGAAGGCATGCGCGGCGGCTACTGCGGCAAGTGTGTCGAGCGAACCGATGTCGCGTCCTTCGGAAAAATAGGCGCTGTATATGGCTTCGTAGAGCGCTGCGGCGGTGTGCGGTTCGTCGCGCTCCTGGGCAAACTGCATCAGGCGATGCGCAAGACGCGTGTTCGGTGTGAGCAACACCCGGCTGTAATCGAAGTGCGCGCCGGCTGCAAGTCCGGCGGCCGCAACCTGGGCGTCCATTGCCTGCGAGTGCGCCCAGCTACCGAACTTCTTGCTGCGATAGGCCCGCCGGTCCATTCCTGCGACCGGCATCGACGGATTCAATTCGAACGGCACATAGCGGATCGAAACCGCGTGAGCCAGGCCCGAATCCGCGAGCGCGGCGGCAAGGTTGCGTTGACCGATCCAGCACCACGGGCAAATGAAGTCGTAATTGACCTCGATATCGACGGTTTGCATGTTGCACCTCTCACCATGTGTAGGAATGCAGCATAGGCGTTGCGCGGCGGTCGCGGAATGGGCCTAAAATGCAATCCCGCGTTGCGCTGGGCGCAATGAAACGTCGACTGGGTCGTATATGGACAAACTCCTCGCTCTCACCACCTTGCTCGAAGTCGCCGATGCGGGAGGCTTCTCGAAAGCCGCACAGCGTCTTGGAGTGGCGACCTCGTCGGTCACGCGCCTGATGGATTCACTCGAAGCCTCGTTAGGCACTGCTTTGCTGACTCGTACGCCGCGCAACGTGAGCCTGACCGACGCCGGCATTGCTTATGTCGAACAGGTCGGCAAGGTGCTCGACGATCTCGCCGAAGCGGACGAGAGCGTGTTCGACAGCGGCGCGTCGCCGGTGGGGGCGCTGCGCATATCGGTGCCGTCCACCTATAGTCGGCTGCGGCTTGCCCCGCACCTCGCGGCGTTCCTGTCGGCTAATCCCAGGGTGTTTCTCGACGTCGTTGTTGCGGATCATTTCTCGGATCTCGCGCTTGACCGGATCGACGTCGCAATCCGCATCGGTCTGCCGGATCGCGACGCCAACCTGGTCGTGCGCAAACTGACGGACAACCCGCGTTATGTCGTGGCGAGCCATGACTACCTGGCCCGCTGCGGCACGCCGCAAACTCCGCACGCGCTCGACTCCCATGAGTGCCTTCGCATTGCATACGGCGGTGGCTATCGTTCGCGGCAGGTGTGGACCTTTCGGCGCGAGTCCGATGAAGGGCGCGTCGAAGAGCGTGTCGAGGTGCGAGGTCATCTGCTATCCAACAGTCTCGACATCCTTCACGAAGCCGTTCTCGCAGGACGAGGTGTTGCATTGCTGCCGGAATGGCTCGTCGGCGACGAGATTCGTGCGGGACGTTTGATGCGCCTCTTCGAGAACTTTGATGCAAGCCCTTATCAGGGCGACGCAATCGTTTACGCGGCGTACCTGCCGAATCGACGCCATTCGAGCAAGGTGCGTGCGCTCGTGCAGTTTCTCGAAGCCCGGCTTCAGATGGCGCTGGAAGGCTGAGCGGCAAAGCCCGGCGATTGCATCCGTTCGGACGAAGTCCCTGCAGAAGAATTCGAAATCTTCCAGGCCGAACGAAAGACCGAGCGATACAGCAATAGACAGTACTTTCTCAAGCGTTCCTTTACGAAGATTCAGTGCGTTTTCTACAGGCTGCATCAAGACCGCATCGGTAGAATTAGCCTCTATTTACAAGCGGTGCCGCATGAGCCAGCAAAGCTCGATGGCCGGCACACACGCCGGCTTCTGAGTCCCTTAACTCGAACCTCCAACATGCATCCACGATCTGAACCGCGCGGCATCGGGCATTCGTTGCGTTGGGCCACAGTCGTGGTCCTGATCGGGGTAGCCGGCGGCGTGGCTGGGCTCGGGCTCGCCGCGCTGTTGCATACGGTTCAGCATGTCGCCTATGGCTACAGCATCGAAACCATCTTCAGCAAGGAGAGCTTTCAACAAGGCGTGACGGCTGCGAGCCGCTCGCAGCGAGTGGAAATGCTCGCGCTCTGCGGGCTGGTCGCAGGTGTCGGCTGGTGGGCGGTCTATCGCTGGTGCAGACCGCTGGTGAGCATCGCGCGAGCGGTGAGCAGCGACGACCCGCGCATGCCTGCTATCGCAACCGTCTGCCACGCATTGCTGCAAATTGTCACCGTCGCGCTTGGCTCGCCGTTGGGGCGGGAAGTCGCGCCTCGCGAAATCGGCGCGATGCTGGCCGGCAGACTGGCGTCGTTCGCCAGACTCACGGTGGATGAATCCAGAATCATGGTCGCGTGTGGCGCTGGCGCGGGCCTTGCCGCGGTCTATAACGTGCCGCTTGCAGGTGCGGTGTACGTGCTGGAAGGATTGGTCTTCAGTATCGGTTGGCGAGCGCTCGTGCCGGCCGTCGTCACCTCGGCGATCGCGGGGCTCATCGCGCGAGCCGGTCTCGGCGACTTTCCGCAATACGACGTGCCGCACTATGCGTGCACCGCTTCGTTGATCGTGTGGTCGGCGCTGGCCGGGCCGCTTATTGGCGTTGCGGCCTGGCAGTTCACGAGGCTCACCGACCATGCACGCGCCCGCGCGCCGCGCGATAACAGGCTGATGCTGCTGTGCGCGGTCAACTTTCTCTGCATCGGGCTGCTCGCCATCAAGTTCCCGCTGTTGCTGGGTAACGGCAAGGGACCGGCGCAGGTGGGATTCGACGGCTCGCTAACGCTGCAGTTCGCCGCCGTTCTGCTCGTGCTGCGCGTGCTGATAACGTGGACGAGTCTGCGCGCCGGCGCGGCAGGCGGACTGCTGACGCCCGGCTTGTGTAACGGGGCATTGCTCGCCATCGTGCTGGGCAGTGTCTGGTCGGCGTGGTGGCCCGGCGCGCCGTTGGGCGCGTTTGCTGTGATCGGCGCGGCGGCGTTTCTCGCCACTTCCATGCGCGTACCGCTGACGGCAATCGCGTTGATCTTCGAGTTCACCCGCCCGTCGCCGGAATTTCTGATTCCGGTATTGATCGCAGTTGCCGGATCGGTAGCGATGTCGAGCTACGTTCGCCACGTCTTCGACCCGGCCCGCCGCCCTGATTTGGGCGCGAAAGTAGAGCGCGCGAATGTATAGTCCGCTTTCGCTTTGCCCTCGCCTTCGGTATATCGGCCGGAGGTTTTTCACATCGCGCCGATTTATTGCAACGCGGCGTAGTGTTGCCGGGTAACGGCCTCTACCGGCCGCCCCGGCTGCAAGCGTGCAACCTGCAGATCCAGTTTCTGCCGCAAGCAGGTGGTGAGAAATTCCACGAATGTTTTGACCTTCGCATCGACGTACTGGCGCGACGGATAAACAGCGAACACATTGACGGCTTCCAGTGGGTAATCCGGGAAGAGCTGAACGAGCTTGCCTTCCTTGATGTCGTCCGCGACCGAATAGGTCGGCACTGCGCCCACGCCGGCGCCTTCGAGCAATGCGATCCTGAGCGCCTGCATATTGTTGACGATGAAATGCCCGGCCGGCTCCGTGCCGGCTGCGGCATCGCCGGCCGTCTCCGCTGGCCACTCCGAGGCCGGGTCGAACGAGGAGCTCACTTGCATTAGCGTGTGATTCGCGAGGTCCTTCGCTGCGGCGATGGGATGCCGCGCCAGATATTCGGGCGCGGCCACGAGAATGCGTTCGCACTGCCCGATCAGCTTGCTGATATTGCGAGAGTCCGGCAACGAAGACGCCGATACGATCGACACGTCGAAGTCGTCTTCGATCAGATTAGCCATGCGCGGCAGCAGTTTGAGGTCGACGGAGACAGCCGGGAAGGCCTCGCGATATTCGACGATCGTCGACGTCAGCTGCTTGAGCCCAATATCCGGTACGGCATGAACGCGCAATCTGCCGCGTGGCAGCGTGTGCGCATTGCTTGCTTCCGCCTCGGCCGCGTCGAGATCCGCCAGAATCTTCTTGCAACGGTGGTAGTAGCGTTCGCCGCATTCCGTCAACGATACGCTGCGTGTCGTTCTTTGCAGGAGCCGCGTATGCAGATGTTCTTCGAGCGATACCACCGCGCGCGAAATATTGCCGGCGCTGCAGTCCATATGTTTTGCCACTGCGCTGAAGTTGCCGGTCTCCGCGACTCGCGAGAACACGCGCATGCTGAAGATTCTGTCCATAACCGCTTCGCCTCTCGATCCGGTTGAGCAGGGCAGCAGATGTCGCCCGTTGAGAGAACAATACGATCTGGGGCAAGCGGGCGCCATCATCACAAATGGGTGCCCGGGTCATCAATGCATTCAGCGATCTAATCCGGAGGTATAGGTGCGCTGGGGCGAGCCCTGGCCGGCTCCGGCTTGCTCAGACCCCGGCGACGAAGCCGCACGACTGCTGGGACCCAACCCGTTGAAGGCTGATTGAAGGGCTCGGTTGTGACGCTTTCAAAACGGCGGTGCAGGTGCTCGCGAGCGTATCGGGCACGTCAGCTTCGTGCCGCCGGGCGAGAGACACAATTCTGTCCGGTTCATTAAGTAGTTTTTAGATGCGTTTCAGGACATCTGGCCGCAACTCCAATAGTGTTAGCCAGGTCTGAAAGCATTTGCCTCCGCGCGCGGGGGCGCATTCGCGTCGGTCCGGACGCGCGTTCGAGTTCGGCGCCCAGTCGATCTTTACCTTGCGAGAAAGGAGTCAAACATGGCTAGCAACACGATCGCCGCATATCTTGCGGGCAGTCTCGCCGCGGCTGGCGTAGAGCGGATTTGGGGCGTGACCGGCGACAGTCTGAACGGGCTGGCCTACAGCCTCGACCAGGTCGGCTCGATCCGCTGGATGCACACGCGTCACGAGGAAGCGGCCGCCTTCGCGGCCGGCGCGGACGCGGCTTCTACCGGGCGGCTCGCCGTGTGCGCGGGCAGTTGTGGACCGGGCAACCTGCATCTGATCAACGGCCTGTTCGATTGCCATCGCAATCACCAGCCGGTGCTCGCCATCGCGGCGCATATACCGTCGACGGAAATCGGCCTCGGCTACTTTCAGGAGACGCATCCTCAGGAGCTGTTCAAGGAATGCAGCCATTACGTCGAGCTGGTCTCGTCCGCGTCCCAGTTTCCGCGCGTGCTGGCGCGCGCGATGCGCACCGCGATCGAGCAACGCGGCGTGGCGGTCATCGTCTTGCCAGGCGATGTCGCGCTGAGCGACGGACCCACGGAAGCGCCTGCATGGGTCGACAGTGCGCCGCCGCGCATTCTCCCGGCCGAGGCGGACCTGGACCGGCTCGCGCAGATGCTCAATGATTCCGACGCGGTGACGATCATGTGCGGCAGCGGCGTGCAAGGTGCGCACGACGAAGTGGTCGCGCTCGCCGACACGCTTGGCGCCCCGGTGGTTCATGCGCTGCGCGGCAAGCAGTTCATCGAATACGACAATCCCTACGATGTCGGCATGACGGGGCTGATCGGCTTCAGCTCGGGCTATCACGCGATGATGTCGTGCGACACGCTATTGCTGCTGGGCTGCGATTTTCCCTATCGTCCGTTCTACCCGGCTGACGCGAAGGTCGTCCAGATCGACTGGAAGGGCTCGCAACTCGGACACCGGGCGCCGCTTGCACTGGGACTCGTCGGCACCGTCAAGGAAACCGTAGCCGCCACGCTACCCAGGCTGCAACGTAAAACGGACCGCGGCTTCCTCGACAACGCGCGGAAACACTATGCGTCGGCACGGAAGGGCCTGGACGATCTGGCCACGCCTTCCGGGGCGGGCCGGCCGATTCACCCGCAGTACCTGGCGAAGATGATCGACGAGACCGCGAGCGACGACGCCATCTTCACAGCCGACGTCGGCACGCCCACGGTTTGGTCCGCCCGCTATCTGACCATGAACGGCAAGCGCCAGTTGCACGGTTCGTTCAACCACGGGTCCATGGCGAACGCCATGCCGCAGGCGCTTGGCGCGCAAGGCGCGCACCCGGGGCGGCAGGTGGTCTCGCTCTCGGGCGACGGCGGTTTATCCATGCTGCTGGGCGACCTGCTCACCGCCCGTCAGCTCGATCTGCCGATCAAGGTCGTGGTGTTCAACAACAGCCTGCTTGGTTTCGTATCGATGGAACTCAAGGCGAGCGGTTATCTCGACACCAACGTCGACCTGAGCAAGACCGACTTTGCGGCGATCGCAAAGGGCGCTGGCATCTTCAGCATTCGAGTCGAGGAATCGGAAGACGTCGCGGGCGCGCTCGCGCAGGCGTTCGCGCATCCGGGGCCGGCGCTGGTCGACGTGGTCGTCTCCAAACACGAACTCGCCATGCCGCCAACGATCGAGCTCGCTCAGGCAAAGGGCTTCAGTCTCTATATGATGCGCGCGATCCTGAACGGCCGAGGCGACGAGATCGTCGAGCTGGCGCGCACCAATCTGCGCTAGTCACACGCGTACAGGCGCCATATGAAGGCGGCCGCCACAGGTCGCTTTCCCTCGAACGTCGCATAGACAAAAACAGTGCATTTGCGCAAACCGCGGCGGTCTGTCTATCGCAAGCTATACGCGTGAGATGGACCGGCACGGCTAGTCAGGGCCGCGCGAAAGATCAACGCTTCTGAAGCCCACGCCCCGAAGAGCATGCCATGAATGTGCAGACGGACAGCGTCGTCCTCCCGCGATGGCGGGACGAGTTGACGGCGTACTGGAAAGACGACGGGCCGCGCTTCATGCATATCGCCAAGGTCGCGCTCGCCGTGACGCTTGCCATGGGGTTGTGCATGCGACTGGAGCTTCGCGCGCCGGGCACGGCGATGGTTTCGTGCGTCATCGTCATGATGCATCAGCAGAGCGGCATGGTCATTGCACGAGGCTTTTATCGCGGCCTCGGTATGGTGTGCGGCAGCTTCGCCGGCCTCGTGATCGTCGCGCTGTTTCCGCAGCAACCGCTGCTGTTCTTTCTTGCGCTGGCAACGTGGATCGGCGTCTGCGTTTTCTGTGCTTCGTACTATCGCAACTTCCAGTCGTATGGTTTCGTCCTGACTGGATACGGCACAGCCATCACGGCGATGCCGGCCTGGTCCAACCCCTATGGCGTGTTCGACAACGTCGTGTTCACGGTCAGCGAAGTCGTGATCGGCGTAGTCAGTGCCTGCCTGGTGAGCGCGCTCGTGTTCCCGCGGCGGGTCACGCCGGCGCTTTTTGCGGCGGGCAGCAAGAACTTTTCCGGACTGCTCAAAGCGCTGCACACGATGCTTGAGCGCGCGCCCGCAGGCATCGGGTTCAAAACGTTTGTCGATTTGATCAGCGAGCGGGCCGGTATTGAAAGCCTGCGCAGCGGAGCATTGTTCGAGGATCCGTCTATCCGGCTGCAACACCACGTTTTGCTGGCGCTCGATCGAAGCTTTCTCGACATGGTCGCGTGGATTCACGCGCTGCATCAACTGAAAGCGCGGGCCTCGGACAATGCGCACCCGCGCGCCGTGGCCGCGCTCGACGAACTGATCGACGCGTTGCTCGCCATCGTGCCGGACCCGGTTCAAGCGGAGATCGTCACGCTCGAACAGGTGCAGGCATTGGGCAGCCGGCTCGCGGCGTTCGAGCAGGCGCTGCCCGCGCGCCTGACCAGGATGCTCGAGTCGCTGGCGGACCTGTCGCCGCATCAACGGCAGTTCGTTGCGACTACTGGGGCCGCGTTGTTTTTCTCGATTGCCGACCTCCGTGTGTTGTGCGGCAGCTATGTGCAGATACGCACGACAGACCGGCGTTCATGGCCGCAATCGGTGATTCAGGCGCTCGGCCGTTTCGGCCTCACACGTGCAACCGCCAATCGCGTCGCCGCGCTGATTGCCGGCGCGCGCGCTGCCGTCGCGGTGTCCGTGGTCGGTGCGGCGTGGCTCGCGTCGGGCTGGCTCGGCGGATCGAGCGCGATTGTCGCGGTCGCAATCACGAGTTCGCTGTTCGCGCTCGCGCCCAATCCCACGGTCGCGAGTTGGCAGATTTTCGTCGGTTGCCTGCTCGGCTGGGCGGCTGGCTTCGCATTCAACTTTCTTTTGCTGCCGCACTTCGACACCTTTGAGTTGCTCGCCATGTCGATTGCGATCTTCGTGATGGTGGGCAGTTACCTGAATACGTTTCCGAAGACGGCCATTTTCGGGCTCGGCTTCAGTCTGTATTTCTGCTTCATCGTGAATATCTCGAATCCCACGGTGTATAACCCGAGCGCTTATCTCGACACCGGTTTTGCGTTGCTCGTCGGCATCAGCACTGCGGCGGTAGCATTCTCGGTCATCGTGCCGCGCGCGGGAGTCTGGATCACGGCTCAATATCTGAAGCAGATACGCGCGCTGGTGGCAAACGGCGCGCGCGACGGTGCACTGAACGATCTGCTTTTCACTTTCGAATTGAACCTGCGCGATTTCATCATCGAGATTGCGTCGGCGCCCACGGACGCCCATGTGGATCGCAGCCGGTTGATCGGCTGGGCGTTCGCAGCGCTCGAAATCGGCCGGGCGATGATACAGCTGCGGCTCGACACAAAGGAACTCGGCGATACGCTGCCGGCGGAGTGGCCTGCCGTACAGCAGGCGTGGCTGTCGGCAACCGCCAATGTATTCGCCGAATGCTCGCCGCACGCCGCGGATGCCGCGCTGGCCGCGACCCTGCAAGCGCTCGAAGCCCTCCCGCTCGCGCAGAACATCACGGTCGATGCGGCGATGCTCACGCGCTGCCGGATGCGTGCACTGCTGCATATCACGGAGCTGACCTTGCAGGACGGTACGTTGTCCTTCTGGCGCAACGAGGGGAAGCCAGCATGACGGCGCGCTGTCTGTCGATTGGCGCGGTATGCGGCTCGTCGGTCGTCACGCTTGCGTCTGCGTTGCTGCTGAGCGGATGCATCAACAGCGGCGGCATCCACACGCGCGAGTCGATGATCGATCCCGCATCGCTCGATCCAGGCGCCGCGCTGAGCGCTACGCAACATGACGCGAACTGGCCAACCGATCATTGGTGGCAGCGCTGGAACGACCCGCAACTCGACACGCTGGTGCGGGACGCCACCGCCGGCAACCCCGGCTTGCGCACGGTCGAGGAACGGGCCGAGGCGGCGCGCTATCAGGCGCAAATCGCCGGTGCCGACGCACTGCCGCAACTCGACGCCGGCGGCACTTTCGAGCGCAGGCGTTACGCGCGCTACACGACGCCTGCGCCGCCGGGCGGAACAACTGTGTGGAGCAACAGCGTTCAGGCTGACTTGTCGTTCGACCTCGATCTATGGGGCAAGACACGCGCGATGCGCGAGGGCGCGCTCGACAACGTGCGGGCTGCTGCCGCGGACTCGCGCTTCGCCGAGATCGAACTTCAGACCGCGATGGTGCGCAGCTATGTGCATCTATCGCTGCAATACGCGCTGCTCGACGTTTATCGCGCGGTTCAGGAGGAACAGCAGCGTACGCTCGACATTGCGACCCGCCGCTGGCGCGCGGGCGTCGGCAGCCAGCTGGAAGTGAGCCAGGCGGCGACCCAGTTCCAGACCAGCACCACGCGGGTACAGCAGGCAGAGCAGCAACTCGCGTTGAGTCGTATCCAGATTGCCGGTCTGGCGGGCAAAGGGCCCGGCTACGGCGAGGCACTGCGCCGGCCCGGGCTGGCGCTGAGCGTGCCGGTCGCGCTGCCGGCATCGCTGCCGGCTGAACTGATCGGGCACCGGCCGGACGTCGTAGCCGCGCGCTGGCGAGTGTTAGGCGCGGACAAAGGCATCGATGCCGCCCATGCCGACTTCTACCCCGACATCAATCTGATCGCGACCGCGTCGCTCGGCTCGGCTGCGACCTTCGGCGGCTTCTTCAATTTTATCGACAGCAATGGTGTCGGCCATGGCGTCGGAGCGGCAATCTCACTGCCGATCTTCGATGGCGGACGCCGGCGCGGCCAGTATGGCGTGGCGGTCGCGTCTCGGGACGCCGCAGTCGACGCTTACAACCAGAGTGTGGTGAACGCGATGCAGGCCGTCGCCGTGCAAGTCGTGTCGTTGCGTTCGCTCGCGCAGCAGCAGGCATCGATTGAAAGCACGCTCGAGTCGTCGCGCCGCTCGTTCCGGCTCGCCGACGCCGGCTATCGCAGCGGCATCACCGATTTTCTGAACGTGCTGGCGGCGCAGAACGTTCAGCTACAGCAGGAAGAAAACCTCGCGAATATCCAGGCCGGGCAACTCGACGCCTGGGCGCTGCTCATGAAGGAACTGGGCGGCGGATTCACGCCGGAGCAGACCGATTCCGCTTTCGAAGGAGCGCAACGTGCCGGGCGAGATTGAGTTCTTTTCCTTGCTGCTGCCCGGACTGCTGCCGATCCTCGCGGTGTGCGCGGCGAGCTTCGTCGTGATCGACCTGATTCTGGCGAAGCTGGAGTTCTATCGCTATACGTGGCATCCGAGCCTGTTCCGCGTCGCGCTGTTCGCCGCCATGTTCAGCGGCGCGTCGCTGCTTTTGTGGCAATGACCATAGCCAAGCAGAGACCATGAAATCAACGTCCGCCGACCCCTACAAATGACGATAAACAAGCAATCGGTTTTGCGCGCGGTGTTTACGCTCACGGTTCTCGCCGTGGCGGTCGTGCTGGTCCGCCTGTTATGGCTCGACTATATGTTTTCTCCGTGGACGCGTGACGGCAGGGTGCGGGCAAACGTGGTGCAGGTCGCAACCGACGTCTCCGGCCTCGTCGCCGAGGTGCGGGTCAAGGACAATCAGTTGGTACGCAAGGGCGACGTTCTTTTCATCCTGGATCCGGCGCGATTCCACTATGCGCTGGCGCAAGCCGACGCCGATCTGCTGCGAGCCGAAGCCCAGGTCGCACAAGCGAAGGCGCAGATGGCGGCCAGCGAATCCAGTTTTGCGATGAAGCGTGCGCAGGCCGCACGCCGGGCCAATCTGGCCGGCGATGTCATCTCCGACGAAAGTCGGGCCGATTCGGCTTCGCTTGCGAGGCAGTCGGGCTCGTCCTACGCCGCGGATGCCGCCGCCTATAACGCCGCGCAGGCCGCGTATAAGGCAGCCGTGGTCGCGCGGCAGACGGCGGTACTGAACCTCGCGCGCAGCCAGGTGCGAGCGCCATCGGACGGCTACATCACCAATCTGAATCTGTATCCCGGCGACTTTGCAACTGCGGGCGCGGCACGCATGGCGCTGATCGACTCGCATTCGTTCTGGGTGTACGGCTATTTCGAAGAAACCAAGCTGCCGAAGGTTCATGTCGGCGACCGTGCAGTGGTGCGGCTGATGTCGGGCGGAAAGGACATCCTGGGCCACGTCGAAAGTCTGGCAAGCGGTATAGCGGACCGCGACAACCCGACCGGCAGCGACCTGCTTGCCGACGTCAACCCGATTTTCACCTGGGTGCGGCTTGCGCAACGGGTTCCAGTGCGCGTGCATCTCGACCGGATTCCGGCGGATATGAAGCTTGCCATGGGGATGACCTGCACCGTGACGCTGCAACCACGAAACGCGGATTGATCGAAAGAGGGCGCGGCAGCCAGCGAGGGTTGCATGACCATACGGTTGGCGATGAAGCAGACGCCGACGCCGACGCCGACGCCGTGCGAATTCGAAAACGGACCCGAAGAAATGACGCCAAACTCTGGGACAGCGCAATGCAGCCGAGCCGTCACGCGGTTGCGAACCTGCGGACAACGAGCATTTTCAACCGGTCTATCTTTTGGAGAAAGAACATGAAGTTCAAGTGGGCACTGGTATTCGTGGCGGCATCGACCTTCGGTGCTATGTGTCAATCCGCGAGCGCACAGATTGCGGGCGCGCAGCCTATCGGCATCAGCGTCGAGCAGGCTCAACTGATCATCGAAGGTTGGAGCACCAAGAAGAGTTTGCTGGGCAAGAGCATCTACAACGATAACGGTGAGAAAGTGGGCGTGCTGCACGACATCATCATCGCGCCTGACAACGCCGTTTCGTTCGCAATCGTTGCGGCGCATCAGTTCCTTGGCGTGTCGGCGCACGATGTGGCGATTCCCATGTCGCAACTGGACTACGTGAACGGCAAGCTGGTGTGGGCTGGCGCGACTCGGGACGCCGTCAAGGCGATGCCCGCCTTCCAGTATGCGAAGGTGCGCACGGTGCCGATCGCGCGCAAGGACTTCGGCCACCATTGAGGCGGCCTCCGGCCGCGGCACAATGCCCGCAAACCGCCATGGAACAGGAGTCCCAGGGCAGTTTGCGGTTTTACGACGGCAACCCGTTCTGCAACGTTTAAGGAAAAATAAGTATCACCTTTGACGCGGGCTCGCGCATGATGCCATCAGATTGAAAGGTATTGGTTCCGGTAGATCTGAGTGTCATGTGCCCGGACAGCCACACCGGCTGCCCGGTGACGAACAGGCTGCCGGTATTCGTTCACGAACGCCCGTTCCAAAAAGCCCTATGTCCATGGTTGTCAGCCTCGTCACGCCTGGTTTTCGCCTGGTAGCGCGTTGATCCGCCGCCATGAAAACTTACCCAAGCGTTCTACTCGCCGCGAACCGCGACA
Source organism: Paraburkholderia kirstenboschensis (assembly GCF_904848585.1). Lineage (GTDB taxonomy): Bacteria > Pseudomonadota > Gammaproteobacteria > Burkholderiales > Burkholderiaceae > Paraburkholderia > Paraburkholderia kirstenboschensis. The sequence goes on along the minus strand of NZ_CAJHCR010000003.1, from coordinate 128,462 downwards.
CCAGCATCCCGATGGCGCTCGCCGCGCTCATAGCGCTGGTGGTGTTCCTGATCGACGCGCTCACGCCGCTCGATATCGCAATTGCCGTCCTCTACGTGGTGGTGGTGCTGCTCGTCGCGTCGACCAACAATCGTGCGGTCACGGTCGCGGCGACCTGGGGCTGCGTGGCGCTGACGCTGCTCGGATTCGTGATGTCGCATGAAGGCGGCTATTGGAACGGGGCGGCCGCTCGCTGCCTCGTGAGTCTGGTCGCGATCGGCACCACCTCGGTACTCAGTCTGAGGAACCAGGCTGCCGCAATGACGCTGCAGGAGCAGATCCAGCTGCTCAACCTGGCTCACGACGCGATCGTCGTTCATGACATGAACGACCGCATCACGTTCTGGAACCACGGCGCGGAAGCCTTGTATGGCTGGACTGCCCAACAGGCGCTCGGCCAGCCGATTCATCAACTCACACAGACCTCTTTTCCGGTTTCGCCCGAAGACATAAATGAGGAACTGCTGCGTTCGAATCGCTGGCATGGCGAGCTTCAGCGCGTTCGACGCGACGGAAGCGTCGTCGCGGTTTCGACCCGCGCGGCGCTTTGGCGCGACGCGACCGGCACGCCTCGCGCAGTGCTCGCGACCAACAACGACATAACCCGCCGCAAGGAGATGGAGGCGCGGGTCCAGCGTCAGCAGGAAGAACTGCGCGCCACCATCGACGCGATTCCCGGCATGGTCTGGAGTTCATCCGGCGACGGCACGCTCGCGTTCATCAACCGGCGCTGGACCGACATGGGCGTGACGCTGGAAGAGGGCGAGAGCGGCGCGGACGTCTGGTCGGCGATCGTGCATCCGGCCGATTTGCCACAGATGCAGCGCGCCTGGCGCTCCGCGATCGCAACCGGAGCATCGTTCGAAAACGTGTCCCGAATCCGCACCAGCGCAGGCGCCTACCGGTGGATGCATCTCGGTGCGGAGCCGCTGCGCGACGAAGCCGGTGCGATTCTGCGCTGGTATGGCGTCAATACCGACATCGAGGACCGTAAGCAGGCCGAGCAGGCGCTGGAACGCAGCGAGGCATTCCTTGCCGACACCCAACGTTTGAGCCGCACAGGCAGTATTGCCACGCATTTTCCCGAGGCGTCGATGTGGTGGTCGGACGAGTCTTTCCAGATCTTCGAATACAGCCGGGATGTCGTCCCGTCCTTCGACGCGATTCTTGCACGGACCCATCCCGCCGACATCGCAGCGGTTCGTGGCGCTTTTGAGCAGGCGAAAGTCGGCGCGGCGCTAGTCGATGTCAAGTACCGCCTTGCAATGCCCGGCGGCTCCGTCAAATATGTGCACTACGTTGCCCATTTGACCACGCCGCAATCCGGCGGCACGGAATATGTCGGTGCCCTGATGGATATCACCGAAACCACGCTCGCCCAGGAAGCACTCGCACGTTCGAGCGCCGAACTCGCGCACGTGACCCGCATCACCATGCTCGGCGAACTGGCGGCGTCGATTGCACACGAAGTCACGCAGCCGATCGCGGCCGTGGTGGCATGCGGCGGCGCGGCCTTGCGGTGGCTGAACAGACCGACTCCCGAACTGGGCGAAGCAACGCGATCCGTTACGCAAATTGTCCGGGACGCAAAGCGTGCCGGTGAAATCATCCAGCGAATTCGGGCAATGGCGAAAAAGCGCGACAGCGTTCCTGCCCCGGTCGCTCTGAACGGCATCGTCGCCGAATCCGTGGAACTGATGCGGCGCGAGTTCGAGTGGCATGCAGTCGAAGTGCAATGGGACCTTAATGAGCTGTCACCGGAAGCGTGTTGCGACCGGGTGGAATTGCAGCAGGTGTTGATCAACCTGCTAATGAACAGCGTGCAGGCAATGGCCGACGTGAGCGGCCCGCGCAAGCTTCGTATCGCCACAGGTATGTTCGACGCCGACCATGCACTCGTGAGCGTGCAGGATTCGGGTACGGGGATCAGCGAGGAAAATGCGGACCGCCTGTTCAGCACGTTCTTTACGACGAAGCCCGAAGGCATGGGGATAGGCCTGTCGATCTGCCGCTCGATAGTCGAGGCTCACGGCGGCCGTATCTGGGCAGAATCGCCAGCGGCAGGCGGCGCTCTGCTGCAGTTCATTCTGCCGATCGATGATGGGAGATGTCATGAGCAGTAGCAATACGAGCCGGGATCAACCGGACGGTGCGGCCGCAACGATGGTCTACGTGGTGGACGACGACGAGTCGATGCGCGGGGCCGTCAGCATGTTGCTGCGTTCGGTCGGGCTAGCCGTTGAAACCTTCGCCAGCGCGCAGGAATTCCTTGCCTTCGAGATGCCCGACGTGCCCAGTTGCCTGATTCTCGATGTTCGCCTCAAAGGCCAAAGCGGGCTCGCGGTCCAGGAGCAGATTGCCGCGAGCAAACTGGACTTGCCGATCGTTTTCATGACGGCGCACGGCGACATTGCAATGACCGTCAAAGCCATGAAGGCTGGCGCAATGGACTTTCTTGCGAAGCCGTTTCGCGACCAGGACATGCTCGATGCTGTCACGCACGCGCTCGCGCGCGATCAGGAGCGGCGCGAAGCCAGCCGGGTCGTCGACGATCTGCGCCGTTGTTATGACTCGCTGACCGCGCGAGAACGCGAAGTGATGGCGTTCGTCGCCGCCGGGTTGATGAACAAGCAGATAGCCGGCGAGATGAACCTGAGCGAGATCACCGTGAAGATCCATCGCGGGCAAGCCATGCGCAAAATGGGCGCGCGTTCGCTCGCGGAGTTCGTCTTGAAGGCCGAAGCACTCGGCGTCACAGCGCCGCAAAGTACCGCCAAGCCGGCGGCGCGCGGCTCGCGTAGCTGAACGCACAGCGCTTTCGGCTGTAACCGCCGGCGGAGCGCTCTTCTGCCCTGAAGACGATCCCGGTTATACCCGCGTATAGGTCATATACCTGCTTCGCTTTAGAAAAAAAGCGCGGCAATGCTTTCTCTTCTGACACGCCAGAACCCCGGTGCGCGCGACGTACGGCGGAGGGCCGCGTCCGCACGTTCGTCGCGCAATTAAACCTGCAGATGAGTCGACCGAACCATTGGTCATTTCACTCAACCTTATGTAGGGCTAGTGGGCGCAATTGCGGTGCGTTACCTTGGAGTCACAGCAGCATTCATTCGAATTTGCACTATCACATCACTTATTCTGGATGACCGATCATGACCAGTTCGATGTCTTTGTCCGCCGTGGATGTCATCCATAAAAGAAGGGTGAGTTCGATCGGCAGCGAGCGTCAATGGCGCTGTCCCGACGATGAACGCGACGATAACGCGGCGCAAAAAAACGCTATCGTCGTATCGCGATGGATACGTAACGACAGCGAGCGGATCGAGGTCGTCAATCCCGGCAGTGCCGCGCATCATTGCATCGCGATGAATCTGAAATGCACGTCGCTGACTTTCTCTCACGCGGGCCAAACACTGGTTCGCGGACGCGTCACTGCAGGGGCCATTCAGATCACCGCTCCCCACGTGCCATGCGGCGCGGTGTTCGAATCTGCCGCCGACGTGCTGCATCTATTCGTATCGCAGCAGGTTCTGGGCGAGTGCTTCGAGGACACGTTCGGCCGTCCGCATAAAGGCGAACTACGCATCGACGATCCGAAGCTGGTGCGCGATCCCGCTCTTGAACGCCTCGCGCAGGCGCTAGCCGTATCGCAGTCGGACGACGCGACACTCGGCAAGCTCTTTACCGACAGCGTCAGTCTCGCGATTGTTTCCCGTGTCATCGCGCGTCACTTCACCGTGGCGGAGCGCAAATCGCGAGAAGCAAGCGCACTGCCGCCGTGGCGGCTGAGTCGCGCGATCGAATACGTCGACGCGCATTTGTCGGAGCCCATCGGACTTGCGGACATTGCGAATAGCACGGGTCTCACCCGCATGCATTTCGCCTCGCAATTCCGGCGTGCGACCGGCATGCGGCCTCATGAATATCTGTTGCGTCGACGGATCGAGCACGCACAGCAGCTTCTTCTCAACTCGCGCCACAACGTGCTCGACGTGGCGCTGAGCTGCGGTTTCCGCTCCCAAGCTCACTTTACGACGGTATTCAAACGTCTGGTCGGAGAGACGCCGTATTGCTGGAGGATGAAAAAGAATGTCGATCGGTAAGCAGATCAATGCGTTTCTGGAAATCAGTGAAGCCTTCTTGCGGCAGTCAGGCGCGCCCGCTCAATTCTTTGCGATGCCGTGCGCCCAACAGGCACTCAAGGCAATTGTCGCTGACGGCAACGAGGCTGTCGGCAGCGACGGCGGCAGAGCGTATGCACATAACGACATCAGAATTGCAAATGACGTGCTGACGGGTTCGGGCGCTGCGATATCGAACGACGAACGGCGTCCGATGATCGGCCGATTCACCTGAAAGAGGAGTGTCATCATGCTGGACAAAGCGAACTACACGGACCCGTGGCTGCGCACACTCGGCTTGCTGTCCGCGCTGTCGGGCGACACGGATCACGGCGACCACGAGTTCGTGGCGGCGCTTACACACAACGAACATTGGGATCGCAGCGCGCCGGTCCGGGGACAGCACCGCGAAGTCCAGGTCCGCGTGATCGACCGGCCCACGCCGTCCACCGCGACTCTGGCGTGGCGCGACTCCACGCACTGTTCCTATGGCGATCAGGTCTGGCACATGAGCCGTGCACGCATTGCCGGTGTCTGCGCTTTGAGCGGACGACCGATCCAGCGCGGCGATGCAATCTACAAGCCGCGTCCATGCCGGCCCGCGCCGCTCAATGCCGGCGCGATGATCCTGTGTACCGTCCTGAACAACGCCCTTGCGGCGTAATAGCCGGCATGCAACAAAGCCGACACGAGGTCGGCTCAGATTCCCCGCATCGGCGAAGCTATCAGGCGAAGCATGCTGCTCTAATCGCCCGCATGCGAGCCGGTCACGACCTTGCCCCGGAAAATGTAGTACTGGTAGAGGTTATAGCCAATCATCACCGGGAACAGAAAGCCAATCCCGATCAGCATGAACACGAGCGTGGACGTGTTCGAGGCGCTTTCCACGATGCCGAGCTTGCCTGGCACGAAGTCGGGAAAGAGACTGATCGCGAGGCCGGCGAATGACAGCACGAACAGCACGACAGCGCCTCTGAACGGTCCGCGTGAGCTGCCCAGATAGAGCGCGGCCACGATGAACGCGAAGGCGAGGGCGGCGGCAAGCCCTAGCACCATCAATACGTGGAACACGCCTGGTTGACTCCAGCGGCCGTGCCCCACGTCGCTGACGAACCAGGTAGCAGCGGTCAGGATCACGGCGGCAGCCACAGTGACGAACGCGCTTAGCAATGCAAGCCGGCGCGCCCATTGTTCGATCGCGCCAACCGTCTTGTTGACCAGATAGGTCGAGCCGAGCAACGAATAGCCGGCCACCACGCCGACTGCCGACACGACGACGAACACGTCGTTCAAACCGCCGGGCATGAGACCCGTAATGACTTTGCCGAGCACGATGCCTTGCGCGATGGCAGCGACGAGGCTGCCGACACCGAACACCTTATCCCAGAGCGGACCGTGGCTCACGCTATGCCTGAATTCGATTGCCGCGCCGCGCATGATCAAGCCTGCGATCAGCAGCATGATGGGCAAATAGAGATCCTCCAGAAGCAGCGCATAGGCTTCGGGAAAAGCGCCAAAAAGTGCGCCGCCCAGCACGACGAGCCAGGTCTCGTTGGCGTCCCAGACGGAGCCGATCGTCTGCACCATCACGTCGTGATCCTCGCGACGCTTACGCAACAGGCTGAGTATTCCGATACCGAGGTCGAAGCCGTCGGTGATGACATAGAACACGAGCATGAGACCGATCACGCCGAACCATGTGATCGCGAGCATCGTGTGAGTCGAGCTGTCCATTGGAGTGCCTCGCAATGTAAATGGTTTAGTACTCGGTGACTGCCGCGTTGCGCTCTGCTTGCACGGCGGACTGCGGATTCACGCTGAGATCGGGACCGGTTCGCAGCCAGTTGCGCGCCAGTACGAAAAAAGTCAGCAGCAGAACCGCGTAAAAGGAGAAGAACATGGCCATGCTCAGCGTTACCGATGAAGCCGACACGGTGGAAACGGCGTCTTTTGTACGCAGCAGGCCATAGACGACCCAAGGCTGGCGTCCCACTTCACGCACGATCCAGCCGGCCTCGACGGCCACGTAAGGCAGCGGGATACATAGCACCCATGCAAGCAGCAGTTTGCGTCGCGCGAGAAACTGTTCGAGATTGCCGCGTGTCGTGCGCAGAACGTACGCGGTCCAGAATGCGAGCACCATGAAGAGGAAGCCGATGCCGGCCATCACACGGAACGCGTAGTAGAGCAGCGGAAGCATCGGCGGCTGGTCGGCGGGCACGAAGTCCTTGAGCCCCTTCACCTGACCGTGCAGAGAATGGGTGCCGAGAATGCTCAACATGCCCGGAACTTCAATCGACCAGTCATTGCGCTGCGCCGCCTTGTTCGGCCACGCGAGCAGCGACCAGGACGCGCCGGTGCCGGGCGCATTGGTGACCCAGTGTCCTTCGATCGCCGCGCCCTTGGCCGGTTGAGTCTTGAACACGCTGCCGCCGCTCGAATCGCCGAGCCAGATCTGGATTGGCGCTGCAAATACGAGCACGAGGAGCGCGATCTTGAACGACTGCGCGAAAAATTCCGGGTGGCGACGCTTGAACAGATTCCATGCGGAAATCCCCGCGATCACGAACATGCCGGTTTCGATGGCCGCGACCCACATGTGGGTGACGCCCCAAACCATATCCGGATTGAAGATCGCGGCGGCATAGTCGGTGACGATGATCTTGCCGTTCTCGACCGTCACGCCCGCCGGTGTCTGCATCCACGAATTGGCAACCATGATCCAGAACGCCGAGATACTCGAACCGAGCGCGACCATCGAGGTCGCAAACAGATGCACGCCGCGCGGCACGCGTCCCCATCCGAGCACCATCACGCCGATGAAACCCGCTTCGAGCATGAAGGCCATCGCGCCCTCGAAGCCGAGAATGTTGCCGAAGAACTGTCCGCTATAGCGCGAAAAGCCCGCCCAGTTCGTGCCGAACTGGAATTCCATTGGAATACCGCTGACTACACCGACCGCAAAGTTGAGCACCAGCAGCTTGCTCCAGAAGCGCGCCTGGCGGTAATAGGAGACATTGCCGGTGCGCAGCCACAGTGCCTCGATCAGGACCAGGAACGCGGACAGGCTGATGGTGAGAATCGGCCACAGGATGTGAAAGATGGCTGTCATCGCGAACTGCGCACGCGATAGATCGAGCACGTCATTGAGATGCATGATGAACCCTCGCAGTATCGAGAACGGCCGCCTGGTGGGAAGAGTCGGGGCCAACGGCCGCGGCGCGCGAGATCTTCACCGGCACGGACTTGTAGGAAGGAGTACGGCTCTGCGGGTCGAATGCATAAAGTGGAACGAGGGGATTCGCCTCCGGATAATAGGCGCCGCAACAGCCGTCGGGCAGCGAATATTCGACAACCTTGAAGCTGCGAATCACGCGCTCGATTCCGTCTGTCGACACAGCCCATACGTCGACGCGTTCGCCCGGATGCAAGTTGCGCTTGTGCAATTCACGCGGATTCATGAATACGACGTCGCGCTGCCCGAACACGCCGCGATAGCGGTCGGAGTGCGAGTAAAGAGTGGTGTTGTACTGATCGTGACTGCGCATCGTGGTGAGCCATAGTGCGTCGGGGTCGCGCTGTATCGGGTCTTCGTCGAGTCCTTTGAAAACAAGAAAGTTGGCGCGGCCGTTGGGCGTGGCCCAGACCCGCTCCCGCGCAGTCGATTCAAGATGGAAACCGCCTGGCACGCGAATCCGTTCGTTGTACGCCTGGAAGATCGGATAGACGATTTCGATCTTGTCGCGGATTCGGTCATAGCTCGCGACGAGGTGTTCCCAGTCGACGTGCGAGCCGGCTCCGAGCGTTGCGCGCGCAATGCCCGCGACGATCGCCGGTTCGCTTTTCAGATGCGGCGAGGCCGGCTCGTTGCGGCCACCTGAAGCGTGCACCATCGACATGGAGTCTTCAACGGTAATCGACTGTGGTCCGTCTGCCTGCATGTCGATCTCGGTGCGGCCGAGGCACGGCAGGATCAACGCTTCCTTGCCATGCACGAGATGGCTGCGGTTGAGTTTTGTCGCGATGTGAACCGTCAGGTCGAGCTTGCGCATTGCGGCCTGCACGCGCACCCAATCCGGCACGGCGGCGGCGAAGTTGCCACCCAGCGCGACGAATACTTTCGCGTCGCCGCGCATCATCGAATCGATCGTGGCGATCACGTCGTGGCCATGAGCCGCGGGAGGCCGGAAACCGAACGCTCGCTCGACGCCGTCGAGCAACGCCGCCGACGGCTTCTCCGTGATCCCGACGGTGCGATTGCCCTGCACGTTCGAATGTCCTCGCACCGGGCACACGCCCGCGCCGGGTCGGCCGATATTGCCGCGCAACAACGCGAGATTGACGATCTGCTGGACGTTCTCAGTGCCGCGATGATGCTGCGTCAGCCCCATGCCATACACGAGGATCACATTCTTTGCGCTCATGTAAATGTTGGCGACGTTCTGAATATCGTCGCGCGACAGGCCGCTTTGCTTGACGATGGCGTCCCACGCGGTGGCGCGCAGATCGGCGGCCAGGTCGCCGAAGCCGTGTGTGTGTCCGTCGATGAACTCGATGTCGAGTATGCGGGGTCGATCCGTGGCGAGCGCTGCATCGTCGGCCTCGATGATCGCTTTCATCATGCCTTTAAGCGCGGCGACGTCGCCGCCCACGCGGACCTGATAGAGAAACGAACTGATCTGCGTGGAGCCGAGCGTCGCCATTTCCACCGGATCTTGCGGCGACGCGAAGCGCTCGAGCGCCCGTTCGCGGAACGGATTGAACGAGACGATTTTCGCGCCGCGCCGCGAGGCGCTGTGCAGATCGCTCATCATGCGCGGGCTGTTGGTGCCGGGATTCTGGCCGAAGATGAAGATCGCATCCGCATGCTCGAAGTCCTCGAGCAGCACAGTGCCCTTGCCGACGCCAATCGATTGAGGCAACCCCACGCTCGTTGCTTCGTGGCACATGTTCGAGCAGTCGGGAAAATTGTTCGTGCCGAATTCCCGCACGAAGACCTGATAGAGAAACGCGGCTTCGTTGGATGCGCGCCCCGACGTGTAGAAGTCCGCCTGATCGGGATGGTCGAGACCGTTCAGATGCTTCGCGACGAGCGCGAATGCGTCGCTCCATTCGATCGGCACGTAACGGTCAGACCTCCGGTCGTACACCATGGGATGCGTCAGGCGGCCGGCCATTTCGAGGTCGTAGTCGTCCCAGGCGGTCAGTTCCGAGACGCTATGCGCGGCGAAGAACGCTGGTGTGCAGCGATTCACGGTAGCTTCCCAGGCCACCGCTTTCGCGCCGTTTTCACAGAACTCGAACGACGATGTGTGCTTGGGATCGGGCCACGCGCAGCCGGGGCAGTCGAAGCCCTCCGGCTGATTCATCCGCAGCAATGTCTTCGTGCCCGATACGGCGACGCCCTGCAGTGCCAATGCCTCGCCGGTTGCTTTCAGCGCGCCCCAGCCGCCGGCAGGCTCGCTATATATACGGATCTGCTTCTTCTTCGCCATCGCCATTCCCGCCGTTTTGTAGAGGGCATGGGCGCAGCATGGCACGCGGCGCGGCGCGGAAATTGTGCAAACGCCCTTCCGTTTCAGATTCGCACGCCTGTCTCCTGCTTGCCTGCGTCGCGCACCACTGGCAGGCGGCTCGAAGCCGCCAACGATCCTGATGTCGCAAACGGGGATTGCGCCTGCATCCCGGAAGCTCGCTGCGGCGCCTCCGATCGGCCGGCTTCGACCGCAATTCGTTCTAGTGGCAACTGGGTGTCGCGGTCCGTTTGTTCGAGCGCTTTGAGCAAGTCCGGTGCGCCGTGGATTGTCGCGAGGCACCACGCTGAAATCAGAAGGGCGGCGGCAACGGCTGCACGGCGATAGCGCGGACGAAAATGCGTTGCTTTGTAGGCGGCCATGTTGTGTTCTCCCCAAAGGAAGCCGCAACAAGCCGTACGGCCAGAGCAGCAAGTCGGATGATGGCGGCCAGTATGTCGGCGCAGGCACACGCGGGCTTTCGTTGCAGCACGGTCGGTTGTGGATTTGCACGCGGGCGGCCGTTGCGTGGCGTCGGCTTTCTCCTTCGCGCGGCAACGCCTTGCGTTAAGCGTCCGCAAGCATGACGGTCTCATACGAAGGTGTGGGTACGCGCGCACAAACCATAAGGCGCCGCACGCAAGAGCCCGTCGCGCTCAGTCGGGCAGCAGGAAGGATGCGGCGGCTTGCCGAAGCAGTGAATGTCGTATCCCTATGGATAGTGGTTTCGGCTGACGCCTCCCAGTACCATGACTCAACCGACGCTCGCCTTGCCACGGCCTCGTGGGCGAAGTGGCGAAACCTACAGGTTCGTCGTCCCGCTAATCAACCAGAAGTGATTCCCGCATGATCAAGATCGGTCGAATAACAGTGTCGCTCGAAATGCGCGAGGTCTATCTCGGTGGAGAATTGTTGCCGCTGGGAGCGCGCGCGTTCGGCATCCTGGAACTGCTGATCCAGGCCCGCGGCGCGACCGTTACGAAAGACGATATTTTTGAGCACGTGTGGCCGAGGTCCGTGGTCGGGGAAAACAACATCCATGTTCAACTGTCCGCATTACGCAAGATTTTCGGCGATGACAAGCAGGCTATCCGCACGATTTCCGGAAGAGGTTATCGCCTGACCCTGGCGGTCCAGGAAGTGGACCTGGGAATGTCCGCGTCCGCGCCGATGCTTCGCGTTGCCGCCGGTCGTCTCAACAGTTTGCCGGCGTTGCACGGGACTTTGATTGGCCGTGAAAGTACGACCACCGAGCTAGCTCGGGCGCTGGCGATCGGGCCCATCGTTACGCTAGTGGGCCCGGGCGGTGTCGGCAAGACGCAATCGGGTATCGCGGTCGCGAGGTCGATCGCGGATCCGTCCGGAATGGAGACGTGTTTTGTGGCTTTGGCATCGGCCACAAGGGCGCAGAGCATTGTCAGCATCGTGGCAGAAGCGTTGGGTATAGCACCTGGTGAGGGCGAGGCTGTCGAGTTGAAAGAACTCGCAGCGGCGGTCCAGGGCCGCAAGCTGCTCGTTCTGCTGGACAACTGCGAGCATGTAATCGAATCGGCAGCGACCGTTTGCGACGTGCTGGTGCAGGCGAGCGCCGATGTGCGGATTCTTGCGACCAGTCGCGAGCCGCTGCGAACGAGGGGCGAAATCACGCATTGGGTGGACCCGATGGATACGCCCGCCGTTGACGCGAGCCCGCATGCCATTCTCACGTGCAGTTCGGTCAAGCTCTTCCTTGCGCAATTGACCGCGTTCAACGCCGCCGCAATAGGCGACCGTCGTAGCCTCGAGATGATCGCGACGATCTGCCGCCGGCTCGACGGCGTACCGCTCGCTATCGAACTGGCGGCGGCGCGCGCCGCGGTGTTCGGCATCCGTAAGCTCATATTCGAACTTGACGACCGGTTTCCGTTTCTGACTGGTGGGCGCCGTACCGCGCCGCGCCGCCAGCAGACCCTGGAGGCGTCGCTGGATTGGGGCTATGAACTGCTGGGCGACCCCGAGAAACTGGTGTTGCAACGGCTCGGCGTATTCTCCGCGCGTTTTTCACTGGAAGCGGCATGTGCTGTGGCCGCCTTCGCTCAACTGTCGTGCAACAAGGTCACGGAAGCGATTATCGGCCTCGCATCGAAGTGCTTCGTCGGTACCACTTGCGGCAGCAACATCAAGGAATATTTTTTGCTCGAAACTACCCGGGAATACGCGCTGCGCAAGCTCTACAGTTCAGGCGAAGCGGACGAGGCGTTGTCGCGGAAGGCGGAGTTTCTCGCGCAATCGGAAACCGTATCGGGACGCGGTTTGGGGATGGTCGCGCGACGCAGCCTGACTGCAGGCGAAGCCGTCGCCTCCTGGTAACGGCATTGGAGTGGTGGCAGCTATGAGTTTTGTTTGCATCGTTGACGATGACGCCTCGATACGGAGCGGCGTCGGCAACCTTCTTAAATCCGTTGGATACAGCACCTTGGCTTTCTCTTCGGGCGAGGAGTTTCTCGCGTCGCCCTTGATTGACGATGCACTCTGCGTGTTGCTGGACATCAGGATGCGCGGCATGCCCGGACTGGAAGTACAACGTCGATTGAACGCGGGCCACCGGTCGATTCCAGTGGTGTTCATGTCGGCGCATGGCGACGGGCAGACAGTCGAACGGGCCATGCGGGACGGTGCGGTGGGATTTCTTCGAAAGCCCTTCGCTGAAGAGGTGCTGCTCGATTCGATCGAGCTTGCCATCGCCCGGAAGAATGACGGGGCTTGAACGCCGGCTCTGGCGACGACAACCCGAAGGTGCATCCCACGTCGAATGCCGAGAAAGATCCGGATGACTGGGTGACGGGCGAAGAACCGATGACGGGCGCTCAAGCCTCGTACCTCAAGACGCTGTGCGAAGAAGCAAAAGAGACGTTCGACGGCTCGCTGACCAAGGCAGAAGCGTCTCGACGGATCGACGAACTTCAGGACAAGACCGGTCGCGGGAAGTCCTGACCGGGCTTTCTTTTTGCCATTCGTGTGTTGAGAGCGCCTGGCGTCGCGCAAGGCGAAGAAGCCGGGCACTGACCGGCATACTGACCAATGCGCCTGCCGTTCGCAGCTAGTCCGGGAGCACTAATTCCCATACGGTTCCCGGAGCAGCTTGCGAGCGGTGGTGAAGTTGCCCGCCGATGCTCGAGAGTATCCGTCGACTCGTACGCAGGCCAATGTGTTCAAGAGCGCCTGGAAGCAAGCCGCGCCCATTATCGGCTACGCAGATTGTGTATCCACCGGACGGGTTTCGCGTCAAACTTATTTTCAACTGGCCTGAAGTCCCGGCGAAGGCGTGTTCTACGGCGTTCGCAACTAGTTCGTTCACCACCGTTCCGATTGCGGTGCATGTGTCCAGAGTCACGAAGACGCCCGATACGAGATTGATCTCAAGTGTGATACCGCTTTCGCGCAAGGCGTAAAAGTCGTGGAAACTGTCGGCCATCGACCCGAGGTATCGCCCAAGGTCGACTAGTTCGCCATGATCGCCCAGCCCCAGCAGATGGTTGTAGAGTGAAGCCATGGCGAAGACGCGGCGCTCGACTTGCCTGAAGCTATCGCGCACATGCGGATCTTTGGCTAGCGCACCATTGCGTTGAAGCATTGCAACGATGAGCTGAAAGTTGTTACGTATGCGGTGCTGCTGCTCTCTTAACAGGTCGACCTTGGCATCGCGATCGGCGGTGAGCATGGAGCGCGCGCGGTACTTCTCGATACTCTCCGAAAGTGCGCTCGCCACCGAGGCAAGAAACGACATCTCCAATGCCCCGAAGTGCGTGGGCTCGCGGAAGTCGACCTCGAGGATGCCGTAGGCGCCGCTGCGATTGATGAGAGGGAGATTGACGGACGTGACGACGTGGTGCTCGACAAGAATTGCTGGGACCTTATCCTGAGGCCGTTGGCGAACGTCTGGCTCGACCACCGGCTTCGCATTGGCTAACGCCTCACCGGCCGGATTCCACGCTTGAACGGCCCCCGCAGAGCGGCCTATCACTTCCGCGCCCATGCCATATTGCCCCTTGACGACCAGCGCGTCGCCGTCTCCTTCGACTTCGAGCACCTTTGACATTGGCGCATTGCAGCCAAGGGCAGCGCATTTGGCCGCCTCGTCCAGGATGGTTGCGAGAGGGACATCGTCTTGCAATGCCTCTGTCATTCGCGCGAAGGCTCGCCAGTGGCGCAAAACGTCGGTGAGCGCGGCTGTCTCGCCGGGTGCGGGGCGAAGCTCGTCGATAGATGCCGCCAGCGTTGCTTTGCGTGCGTAATGCGCCATATGTGTGCCGTCGTCTGTTGAGCCCGATGATGCATCCTAGCACTTTGCCCGGCTGGGCCCGGTTGCCGTTGCCATCAATGCGGCTCGACGCGACATGCAGGTCATGCTGCGATGCAAAGCCGAACGGGAGCGACGGTGCGCGATAAGCAGCGCACGCAACATATGGTGAGCGGACAATTTTGTCGCACATGGCAGATGTGTTCGGACTTTGGGAGAACCCGCTGCCATGCACGAAGGGCAATCAGAGGCGTCGACTCTATATCTCTATCTGCAATCCGAATTAAACTTTGGCCGTTGCCGACTTGGCGCGAGTGTGAGCCATTTGCTGCCTCGGCCAGATGTGTCGCCCAGTCAAGGAGACACTTTCTCCCAGCCGGGGCCAGGATCGAATGACTTCATCGCCTCCGCTTTCTGCGCGGTGTCGGCGCCCAGGTCGCGCTCATATACCTCGCCAGCCTGGCTCACCATGAAGCTCTTGATACCGGTGTCTCCGTACCGCACGGGCCAGGCGATAACCGCAAATCCGCCGAACAGCTTGCCGCGCGCAACGTAGTCGTAGGCGCCACCGGGAGCATGCGGCCCCTGTGATTTGAGCAGTTTGTAGTGGTAGCCGTAATAGCCGCCGTCCGCGCTATGACGGGCGCCCGCTTTCAGGAACGCAGGGCCAAGCGGGCTGGGCGGTTCGTCTGGGCCAGTGGGCCAGTACAGGCCATCCTGCTTACCCGGCGAACTAGTCAGTTTCGATGCATACGCGAGAAGCCCGTCGCCGTCATGATCGGTCAACGCATATTCGCGTTGCGCGTCATAGATCGCCAGCATAGTTTGCATTACCGCCAGTTCGTTGCGTCCGATACGGCGCAAACGCATTTCCTCGATGCCGTCGCGGATATCGAACTGCCATCCCTGTGCGGACTTGACCAGAGGTACGGGAAATGTCCAGCCGTCGTTGCCCACTGCAATACGGGCGTGTCGCGAGTCGACCTGCTCAATGGTATGTGAGGTATCCCAGGCATCGCGGAAGCGACTTCGGACCTCGGCGCCCACGGGAGGAATGAGATTGCGGAACTCATGGCCGAAGATGGTCTGCAGTGCCGCCTCCTGGTCATTGAGGACTGCGTTGCCGAATGCATCCATTGCCGCTTCGGGCGACGGAAAGCTTTTCTGCGCGTGCACGTCGGGCGCGATCCCGAAGAACAGCGCGCAGACCGCCGCCGTCATGCAGCACCCGTTGGCGAGCCACGCCCGCCAGGATCGCAACGGTGACTTCATGATCTCGGCTCCCTAAGGCTCGACCTGACATCGGTCGCTGTTCATTGTTCATTGTCCGCGGCTTGTAGCTCGCTTGTGGCTCGCATGCCGCTCGCCTAGCGTCTTCCACGTCCGCCGCCTCCGCCCCCTCGCGACATGCCGCCGCCTGCGCCGCCGCGATTGAAACTGGATGCCTGCGCGCTCGCTCGTCCGCGATCGTAGCTGCGCTGTGCGGAGTTGCCGCGATCCACTCCCTGGAAGGCGTTGTCTCGCCCGCCACCGTAGCCGCCGCCGCCGCCGCGGTCAGAAGTGCCTGCGCGGTTAGCCGCGGACGATCTGTCCGTCGCCGCCATGCGATCGCCGCCAGCGGACCTGTCGCCTGCACTCGGACGATCGGTAGCGTTGGGCCGGTCGGCCGCAGCGGCGCGATTAGCCGAACCGGAGCGATCGGCGGTCGTCGCGCGATTGCCTCCGCCCGCACCTGCGCCGCCCCTGTCGCCGGCTGTTCCGCGATTGCCCGCGTCGCCTCTCGCGCCCGAGCCGTTGCGTTCACCGGCACCGCTTTCGCGGCCGCGAAAATCGGAACGTGCGTCTGCGCCCGACACGTTGCGCGAGTACTTCTCGCGGCTTGCGTTGTCGCGGTAGGCAACGCCTTGACGATGACTCGAATCGTGTTTCCAGCGTCCGCCCTCGACCTTGGTGCGATCGAAGCTGCGATCGACGTTCCTCGCTTTATCGACATTGATGTTGACGTCGCCGCCGCCCCAGTTGCAGTTGCCGAATATGGCGCCCGCAGCCGCGAGGCCGACGCCCCAGGCGAAGCCCGTCGCCAGTGCCGCGCCCGGATAGTAGGCCGGGGAGGGTGGCCAATAGTACGGAGGGTAGGTCGGGTAGCTCCACGATCCGTAGACTACCGTCGGGTTATACGCGGGCACATAGATAACCTGCGGGTTGGCAGGTTCGATCTTCACGATCGTCTGTCCGGTTTCGGGCGCCGCTTCGACAATCACTTTTTGCTGTTCATTCGACTTGAGGTTGCCCGACTTGTCTGCTCGCGCCCGCAAGCGCTGGACGGCGGCCAGCACGTCTTTCTCCTGCGCGAGAAAGGCATCGCCGAGTTTTTGTGTCCAGTCGAGTTTGTCGCTCATAGGTTCGAGAATTTGCGGGAAGGCGACGAGCGACTTCACGCTAATGTCCCACGTCTGGCTCTCCACGGCCTTCACGGCGTCTTCGCCCTTCAACTTCGGGTTAGCCTTGACCCAGCGCGCCGCGTACACGATCTCCAAAGGATACGTGGACGCCATCAAGACTTGCGACAGCAGAGAGTCGGGATAAAGGGCGACCGGGGCCACCAGCGCCTCGATCTCCTCTGGCTTGAACGGCGCGGGCTGAGGCGGAGCCGGAGACTGCGCGTGCACGGCGGCCGCGCCGAGGAGCAGCAGTAGCATTGCGAACCGTCGTACTGCTTTAGCCCAAAGTTCTTTCCACAGAGACATGACCGCTCCTTACCTGGCTACGAATCATGATGGCCAATTTCGGACCGGAAAGAATCGGACGTTGGTCCTATCGTGCCAGATTGTCACTGCGCTATTTAACGCAACAGACGTCGTAGCGAATGGCGTCTCCTTCACGCACCATTTCGAGCCCGTGAATCTCCGTTTCGAAGCCGGGGAATCTGGCTTGCTGTTCGTAGCAATTTCGCAGATAGGCGAGTACCGAGGGTTTGTCGAACTGTTCGCCGGGCATGATGACAGGAATGCCCGGCGGGTAAGGCACCAGCATCACAGCCGCAATGCGGTCTGCGAGCTCGTTTAGCGGCACCATCTGAACCTCGTTGCGCACGAGTTTGTTGTACGCGTCGCAAGGAAGCTGAACCTGAGTGGGCAAGTCGGTATAAATGTCGCCCATCAGTTTCAGTGTGCCGAACTCACGATAGAAGTCGTGGATTCGTGCGGCGAGCGTCTTGATCCCGACCCCTTCGTATGCGGCCGGATGCAGTTTGACGAGGTCGGGGAACACGCGGTCGAGCGGCGCATCTGTGTCGTACAGTTCCTTGAAGCGGAACATCTCGGCGAGAAGCGTGCCCCACTTGCCCTTCGTGATTCCGATCGAGAAAAGGACGAGGAAAGAATAAAGGCCGGTTTTCTCGACGACTATTCCACGGCCCCACAGGTAGCGACTCACGAGCGCTGCGGGAATACCCTGTGCCAACAATTCTCCGCGAGGATCCACGCCCGTGCAGGTAAAAAGTGAACTGAAGCTGGCGGCTTTGCCGGTCCAGTGGGTCGCGGTGACGCCGCAGGAGCGCTTTGCCGCAGTGCGGGAGCATCGGGTCGACACTCTTGTGCGGGGAGGCGGATACGCTCATGCGCGCGCAACTCGAAATCCCCGCGAAGATCGTACCTGTGTCGAACGTCGACGCCGGGATTGGAGATGTGATCGACCGCAAGGCCAACGTGATGTTCGCGGAACGTTCGATCCTGCTTGCCGCCGCGACCCGCGCGCCTTTCGGCGACCAGGTGACCGTGCTCGACCGGCGCTTCACCTACGCGCCTGTGGCAATCGGCTTTGCACAAGGCGAAGACGATTTGCGTCTGGTAGTTGATCGAACCTTGAGCCGATTGTTTGCTTCTACTGAGTTTCGCGGCCTTTATGCGACGTGGTTCGGCCAGCCCGATCAGGATGCGCAAAGGTTTTTCAGTGTCGTGGCGTTGCCTGAGTGAACGCCCCAAGGGTGCCGAAACGCTTCGCCATACGAGGAGTGACTATGGTTTCCCGACTATGTAACTGTTGACAGGCCACCATGCGCTAGTGCGGCGTGGCCGGCACGCGTGCGCTCCACTCAACTGGAGTGCCGCGCTTTATCGCAGTGCCCTTGCACATTTGGGGCGAGGAGGCACGACGCTCGTAGCCTCCGCCGCCGGGGCGCTGTGGCTGCGGGCGTCGTATCCGGCATTGGCACTGGCCAGGCCCTCGCCAGGCTCTCCTTCCTGCAAAAAACGTTTGCGCTTTGCGGTGTTGCTCAATTGTCCAACATCGACAATGAGAACCTGGGCGCGAGAGCCAAATATCGCGTTAGAAAACACGCCATCGCTCTCTGATTTCATCGCGTTTTCCCGCCACAAAGGGTATTCCCTCACTGCGCAATCGATATCGCGTCGTTATGTGATTCCAGACAATGCGGCTTATGGGAAGAGGCCAGTGCGGGTCTGCATTTTCATTGCAATTTTGGCATTGCGATTTTTCTTGTCTGAGAACGCCTGGCAATGCATGTACGCCGCTAACTAAGACTTGTTTCGTTCAATGGAAAAAGGGCGGTTTTACCGCTTGATGTTCGGCGTTCGTACTTATAACATGCACTGTGTGGCAGACATAATTCGGTTACCGAACGATGTGCTCACGCCGGGAGACCAGGCTGTGGCGGGACGTATCAAATTCGCCAACAGCTTGCACGGGTCGGAGATATCATGATCCATGAAATTGTGGGGAGCCGCGACCCTGTCACAAAGGTCTCGGGTGCCATGCGGCGGTCACGCGCTCAATGGCGCCGTTCCCGCTTCGGCTTCAGCGAATGGTCACGTGCTCCGTGTTTGCAATCGGTCGTCAGTTCGAATAGCGAAGCGAGCGCCTCCGGCCGCTCAGTTCAGCAGGCTGGATTTCCGATGTTCTCCATTTCTAGCGCTGGCGCTGCGATGGCGCCAAAGCATTCTGCGGATGCCAACGCGCAATCGCCGGGGCGCAAGCGAATTACTTTCCCCCGCCTCGCGGCTTTTATTTCATGGGTGTCTGAACGGCACCGCCGCCCCGACAGGTTTTTCGACGTAAAGACGCCTTTGAGAGAAGCACTCGAACTATTGCCGGTAGCGATTTTCGCAGTGGATCAACAAGATAGAATTACGTTTGCGAATAGCAGTTTGGCCGAGATTTTTGGCTACACAATAGAAGAACTCATCGGCGCACCCGCTGATACTCTTTTCCCTGCGGACTGCGATCTGGATAAGAGCTTGCCGGCCCCGAGTGGCGCACGCTCCAGGCGCAGCTTTAGCGCACCGACCAGACAGCTATTAGCCGCGCAGCGGCGCAGCGGTGGAAGCTTTGCTGCTGAGGCTAACACGGTCGAATACCGTCTGCGTAACCGGTCATTGCGAATCACAGCCATATACGATCGAACGGGATGCAGTGAGGTTGAGCATAGCCGTAAGGAGCTTGCGCATCTGGCCCGCGTGTCGTCTCTCGGAGAATTGACGGGGTCGCTCGCTCACGAACTCAACCAGCCGCTCACTGCAATCCTGACCAATGCTCAGGCGGCCCAGCGGTTCGCGGAGTCCGATACGATCAATCGAACCGAACTCAATGAAGCATTGAGTGACATCGTCTTGGCGAACGTGCGGGCGAGCGAAGTGATCCAGAAAATTCGCACGTTGGCCAGAAAAGGTGATATCGAGCTTCTGCCATTGGACATCGGCAGCGTGGTCGATGATATTGCGTTGCTTGTGCATAGTGACGCAATGGTTCGCGGCGTCCGGACCACGTTCGATGTCGCCAAAGACCTGCCCATGGTCTACGGCGACCGGGTTCAATTGGAGCAGGTCCTGCTCAACCTGATACTGAACGGTTTTGACGCTGTCAAAGACTGCTCGCCAACGGATCGCACAGTCGATACGACCGTGCGGGCGGAGCCTGGTGGAGGCGTGAGGATCACAGTGAGAGACCGTGGCCACGGACTGAAGCTGGATAAGATAGACAAGCTGTTCATGCCATTTTTTACCACGAAGCCCCAAGGGCTCGGTCTTGGGCTTTCCATCAGCCGTACGATCGTCAATGCGCATGGCGGGCGGCTATGGGGCGAAAATAACCAGGGAAAAGGTGCGTCGTTCCACGTCACGCTGCCACAACGGCATGCCATGGAGGAAGACGCCTCGCGTCGCACATCATGAGCCAAACTATCGCCCGCGTGTTTATTCTCGACGACGACGGACTGGTGCGATCAGGCCTTGCGCGTTTGCTGCGTGCGGCCGGCCATCATGTCGAGTGCTTCGACTCTCCAGAAGCACTCCTCGACAGAACCGATCTTGCCGACTTCCCCACATGCCTCCTGCTCGACCTGCAGATGCCCGGCATGAATGGGCTCGACTTGCAGCGCCGGTTGCAGCGGCGCATGCCCATCATTTTTCTGACCGGCCACGGCGACATCAGTTCGAGCGTCGATGCAATGAAGGCGGGGGCACTCGACTTTCTGCCCAAGCCGGTATGCGAAGCCTCGTTGCTTGCGGTCCTCGACAGGGCGCTCAAGGTAGCAGTAGAAGAGTTCAATAAACGACGCGAGCGCGAAGAGATCGAGGAACGTGTCGGTCACCTGACGCGCCGCGAGCGGGAGGTGATGGCGCTCGTTCTGACGGGACGGCTGAACAAGCAGGTCGCGAGCGATCTGGGTGCGGCTGAGAAAACGATCAAGATCCATCGCGCGCGAGTCATGGAGAAGATGAAGGCCAGATCGATCGTCGAACTCCTTCGTCTATCCGACAAGGTTCAGGTGCGCGACGCTGAATGACACTTCCTTCGCGATGGCCGTCCTGGAATCGCGAACGGTCCTCGGAACGCCTCGCAAAGACTCCGCGGGGCCGCCCGCACAAACCGCCTCTAGCGCGAAGTCATTATTTTTCGCGTCGCTAGTGGACTAAGGTCTTATATCGAAACGTCGGTTCTCTCGCTACGCTCGGCTAAAAAGGCGTAATTACGCAGCGACCTCGCGAGCGGACTGTCCTATGGTCAACCTTAAACAAATCGTTGCGGTGGCGGACGACGACGAGTCTGTTTGCCGCGCCATCGTACGGTTGATGCTGTCCGTTGCGAGCAGGGCGGAGACCAGTCACTTGAAAGTACTCGTGACATGGTCGAAGCTGGCGCGTCAGCGGTACGAAGAGGATTACGTAAGCTACATAGAAGCACTCGACGCCGAGCCCGCGCAGCCGTCCGCATGGGAGGCAAGATGAGACCGACGGAGGTCCTTGCTTGCCACGATTGCGACTTGCTGCAACTGGGGCCGGCAGTCTCTCCCGGCAGTACATTGCGCTGCCGGCGCTGCCATGCAGAACTGCGTCGCGGTCGTTCCAACGGCCCGGAATATGCGCTGGCGTTCACGCTGGCCGCCGTCGTACTGCTGATCATCTCGAACGTCAGCCCGATCGTCGGCTTGTCAGTCAACGGTCATGTCGTACGGACGACGCTCGCCGGCTCGGTTCGCGTGCTCTACATCGACGGAATGTGGCCGCTTGCGTTACTCGTGGGCATCACGACGATTGTGATGCCGGCGCTGCAGACACTTTCGATGTGCTGGCTGCTCGTTCCGCTGCGTTTCGGGCGTGTGCCGCCTTATGCGGTCGAAGCGTTCAGGCTGTTTCGCCTCGCTCGGCCCTGGGGAATGACCGAAGTGCTGATTCTTGGCTTGCTCGTCGCCCTCGTCAAACTCGCTCACATTGCAAAGGTGGTGCCGGAGACCGCGTTATGGTCGTTTGTCGTTTTGATGCTTCTGCTTGCGGCCGCTTCTGCGTCGTTCGATCCACATGAGCTATGGGCGCGCATAGCGCGAGCACGTGCGCGTCACGCGGAGCGTCCGTTGAAGCTGCGGCTGTCCACGCCGGGTGGCGCGACGCTCACCGCGGCCGGGTGCGGTCTCGTGCTGTGTCACGAGTGTGATCTGCTTGTTCCAGCGCGACACGAAAAGGGTCATGTACGAGACTGTCCCCGTTGCGGATCGCCGTTGCACAGCCGCAAGCCACTGAGCCTTTCCAGGACATGGGCCTATCTTCTCGCTGCCGCGGTTCTATACGTTCCCGCGAACGTGTTGCCAGTGATGGACACGAGTTCGCTCTTTGGCGCACAGAAAGACACCATCATGAGCGGCGTCGTTTATCTGTGGGTTTCCGGCTCGTGGCCGCTCGCCGCGTTGGTGTTCATTGCAAGCATCGTCGTGCCGATGCTCAAGATCATGGGCCTCGCGTACCTGACGATCTCGACGCAGTTGGGGTCGCGGTGGCTTCCCGAACAGCGTACGCGCATCTATCGCGTGGTCGAGCTCGTTGGCCGGTGGTCGATGCTGGACATCTACGTCATCACGATGCTCGTCGCGCTGGTGCAGTTCCAGGCGCTTGCGACGATCAAGGCAGGTCCGGCGGCCATCGCCTTCGGCGCAGTCGTGGTGCTGACGCTATTCGCCGCGCTGTCGTTCGATCCGCGTCTCATGTGGGACGCAGCGGAGACGGATCATGTCCGGGCCCGACGAAGCTAACGACACCCCGGAACTTCCGCAGGCGGATGTGATTCCGCGCTCGCGCTGGCGCATGCAGCTTGTGTGGCTCGTGCCTATCGTGGCGGTGTTGATTGGCGGATGGCTTGCTACTAAAGCCGTGCTCGAACGCGGCGAGAAGATCACGGTCAGTTTCAAAACCGGCGAGGGACTCGAAGCGGGCAAGACCAAACTCAAGCTCAAGGACGTCGACATTGGCATAGTCGAAGCGGTCATGCTGTCACCCGATCAGAAACGAGTGGTGGCCCGGGCGGAAGTCACACGTGACGTGGCGAACCTGCTGGTCGACGACACGCGCTTCTGGGTGGTGCGGCCGCGCATCTCGGGCGGTACGGTCTCCGGGCTAGGAACGCTCTTGTCGGGCTCGTACATCGACGTCGATGTCGGGAGCTCGAAGAAGTCGCGCCGCGACTTTGTCGGACTCGAAGCGCCGCCTGTATTCGCAAGCGATATGCCGGGCAGGGAGTTCACACTCAAAAGCACGGGCCTCGGTTCCCTCGA
The DNA here is from genome assembly GCF_904848585.1 of Paraburkholderia kirstenboschensis. Classification (GTDB taxonomy): domain Bacteria; phylum Pseudomonadota; class Gammaproteobacteria; order Burkholderiales; family Burkholderiaceae; genus Paraburkholderia; species Paraburkholderia kirstenboschensis. Next base: position 105,452 of record NZ_CAJHCR010000003.1, on the reverse strand, counting down.
CGTCGGGTCGCCGGTTTTTTTCCGCAGGCTTCGGGTGGGCCAGATTGCTTCTTATCAATTGGACCCCGACGGAAAAGGCGTAACGCTGAAGGTATTCGTCAATGCGCCTTACGATGCGTTTGTCAAAGCCGATACGCGCTTCTGGCACGCGAGTGGCGTCAATATGGAATTCGATGCGAATGGCCTGAAGGTGGAGACGCAGTCGATCGTCTCGGTGATCATCGGCGGCGTCGCGTTCGAATCGCCTGCGGATACGACAGAAGACATCCCGGCTGCCGCGAATACGCGCTTTGAACTCTATACATCGCGTGGCGACGCGATGAAACAGCACGACCGTATTGTCGATCGGTACGTCGTGAACTTTACCGATTCGGTGCGAGGGCTCACGGTGGGCGCACCTGTCGATTTTCGCGGTGTGGTGATTGGGGAAGTCAAGGCGATTTACACGCGTTTCGACCGCGGCACACGGCGGTTCAGTATTCCGGTGGAGGTCGAAATTTATCCTGAGCGCTTCACGTCGCGCTATCAGACGGGCGCGGGCGGCCGGCTTCACGAAAATCCACGCGAGCTCGCCAACTATCTCGTCGCGAACGGTTTCCGCTTTCAGTTGCGAAGCGGAAACCCTTTGACTGGCCAGCTTTACCTGGCATTCGATTATTTCCCGGACGCGAGGAAGGCAAGCATCGACTGGGACAAGACGCCGCCCGAGCTTCCGGCGGTGCCGCGTACATTGCAGTCATTGCAGGATTCGGTGACCCGCCTCCTGACGAAACTCAACGCCATTCCATTCGAAGCAATCGGCAACGACGCGCGCGCGGCGATGAAAACGACCAATTCGCTGCTGTCGCAGGTGGACAAGAATGTAGTGCCGAAAGCTCACGACACGCTTGTGTCTGCGCAGTCGGCACTCGACTCCGCGAACAATGCGTTGCAACCGGATTCGTCGTTGCAGCAATCCACTGAAGAAGCGATGCGGGAACTGACGCTGACCGCTTCCTCACTTCGCAATCTGGCCGATTACCTGCAACAGCATCCCGAAGCACTCGTTCGGGGCAAGTCGGAGCAAAAGCCGTGAAGATCGTCTACGTGTATCTTTTGCCCGCGCTCGCCGCCGTTCTGATTAGCGGCTGCAAGTCGCCATCGGCCGCGTTCTATACATTGAGCGCAGATGCGCCCGCAGCCAGCATGAGTGCGGCGCGCCCACTGTCGGTGGTAGTGGGGCCCGTGACCATACCCGATGTGGTCAATCGTCCGCAGATCGTAACTCGCATGGAGGGCAACGAAGTCGCTGTCAATGAGTACGCCCGGTGGGCGCAGCCGTTGAAAGGAGAGATAGCGCGGGTAATCGCCGACGATCTCGCGGCATTGCTCAACACGCCGCAAGTATCAGTATTCGACGGCGCTGCCGATCCGCTCACCGCATGGCATGTTCGCGTGGACGTGATGCGTTTCGAGTCGATGCCGGGCAAGGACGTGACCGTGGACGCACGTTGGACCGTGCGCCCGCCGGGCAAGGGGCGGGCCATATATGGACGCTCTGTTGCACTGGAAGCGGTGTCGGGGCCGGGCATGGGGGCAGTAGTGGCCGCGCATAACCGGGCACTCGCGACGGTCAGCCGCGATATTGCCGCGGCAGTGGAGGCGAACGACGCACCTTGATGGCGGGCGCGACGGAAGGCGACTGTCAAACAACGCGCGGCGCGGCAATCATTCACTGACTAAACCAGCGATACTGGAGTGTCAACGAAATGGAAGTGAAGTCTCCGCCGGCTCGTGTGACGAGTCCGTGCGAGAAGGCTAACTTGGTCGACCAGCCACGTGCAATGGGCACGGAGAACGTCATGCCGTATCGCATATTGGCCTGTCGATCGGCGGCGTCGACACCGTTCGTCGTGGTTCGGCCGCCTGCTGCATAGCCGATATCGCCTGCAATCCAGAGGCCGGGGCGAAACCCGTAGCCCAGGTGAAACTGAAAGATCATCAATGGCGCCTGGCTACGCTGCTTTCCGCGGAAAAAGTCGTTGTTAGCCGTGAAGAACCACGCACCCGCGGATCCGTCCATGAACCAGTTTCCGAATGGCTGCGAGATGCCCACTTCGGGCTTGACTGCCCATCGGTTCGCGCCAATGTTGACGAGCCTCGAATCAACATATTGCCCGGACGGCGCAATGACCGTAAGGCTGGTGCCAAGCGACGTGGTCGACTCCGGCTTTGTGAAGGCTTCGGGCGGCAACGGTGGATTACCGAAAAGGTTGTATGTGAGGCGAAGTCGCATGTCGCCCATGCCGCCTCTATGTACTTCGGTGGGCGCATCGATCACATTGCCGCTGACGTTGCCGCGCGCGAACGGCACCCCGACGCCGAACGAGGCCGTGTGACCTAGCAGATCGAAGGTCCTGACGTAGCCGAGCGTCAGCAGGTTGAACTGGGCCTGTACACCGGTAAGCGGTAAAGACGAGTCCGTCAGTACATCGCCCGAAAGGTGCGAGTATGTTGCGAGCAGGAAATTGGTGCCTACAGGCGACGGGGAATACGAGCGAGGTTCCAATTCCTGTGAACAGGCTGGGGCGTTGGCCAGGAGAGTGCCGAATGCACCTGCACACGCAAGCGCCCAACGGCACCAGGTACGCATCATCGTCGGCCTGAATGGACGGTTGAGCGCAGCGCGCGACCGCGCTCGAAAATGAACCGGAGTTGACAAATCCAGCGTACCCGCAGGCCAATCCGCCAGAAATACGACCTTGGTCTGATTACAGGGGTACTTCAGCGGTGCGACCATGAACAGACGCCGATTGAGATGAGCGTGGACTACGCTTTGTATCGGCCGTCAGCGCGGGTCCTCTCGCTCATACAACCGGTCAAGGAGCAGCATCATGGCCGAGCTACTGCTTGGAAATATCGACGAGACATTGTCCGATGAAGAGATCGGCGAGTTCCTGGTGAGGTACGGGTTCCCGCGCTTCGACGCTATTCAGCGACTCCCCGGCGCCGGCTCGCGTCCCGGCGCGTTACTGACTTTCAACGACGTGAACCCTAGCTCCTTGAGAACATTACAGTCGCGCATCCATAACATGTACTGGAAAAAACACTTGATCAGTGCGCAGATTCTTCCGGAACGCGACGAGACTTAAAAAGTGCGCCAGGAGCCGGCGATGAGCATGCTGTCGTGGTTGTTGAACCGCTCTCGTCACGACGATCGAGGCGATCACCAGCAGATGAAGAAAATGGTGGAGCGCGTCGTCGGTATGAGTCCGCCGTTGCGTCTCGCGCGGAACTTTGAGGCGCGTCTGTTGCCAGCGTTGACTGAAGCCGTGCGCTACATCGAGCGGCTCACTGCGGAGGTCCCCGCCGCGCGCGAGGCGACTGCTGCAGCATGGTCCAGCGATCCGTGCATTCATGCCTTTTTCGCGGCCCCGCAGGACGTATGTGCCGCATTGAGTCAATCCGAACACTTGCGCAGTTACTTCTCGACGCACGCGGAATCCGTCGAGGCTTTCGCGGTGTTGGGAATGGCCATGGATCAGAGGCACGTGTTCGGCGTTGCTCAGCACGGCGTAGTCACCCGTTCGGATGTCGCTCAAACTACCGTCAGTTTCAGCGATCATCAGGTGCGCGTATGCGGCGCAACCGATACGGAACTCCGGCAACAGATCATGCTGCGTCTGCTCGACCAGTTGACGTTGCAGGGCCTGCAAAAAATCGAAAGCGACGAGTCACGGCGCGATGCCCTCGAAGAAGAGCGCGCACTGTTCAGAGCACGCCTCGCGCTATTGGAGCGGCAGGCCGCCGGCGTGCGGTCCCTGCTGGGAAGCAAGGCGCCGCCGAGCGTGGGCGAGATGGCGCGCGCCCAGGCGCAACTCGATCGGAACGAACAGGAACTGGCGCAGCTCGGTCTCAAAACGGAGACGATCGAGCGCGGGCTGGGCGTGATTTGCGAAGTGCTGTCTTCGCCGGAGCCATACCTATGCGTGCAACAGAAAAAGCTGCGGCTGGACCCAATGAATATCGTAGCGGATGGAACGGATGGTCGCGAGGCGAACGAGGTCGAATTCACGGTCGTGCAACTGCCTGAGTCCACCGACCTAACGCGCGCGTTCGCATTGCTGCGCTTCAAACGCAGTGATCTTCTCGCTGAACGGGATATGTTCGGAGACGCGAGGCGGCTGCTGATCTGATCGATTCTATTGGTGTGAATCCGGCGGCGCCGCACCCGCGGCGCGATGCTTTTCGGTCGGCGCGAGTGGATTGTCCGGCTTCATCGGATCGGTCAATTCTTGCGGCATCTCGGTCCACGCGAGAAGAAGATGGAAAGTCACGGCGAGAATCACCGGACCGATAAAGAGTCCGGCCACCCCTAGCGCAAGCAGACCGCCTATCACGCCCGACAGGATGAGGACCATCGGCAAGGCAATGGCGCGCCGTATAAGTATCGGCCGCATGATGTTATCCAGCACCGACACGCAAAGGGTCCACCCGAGCAATACGATGGCGACGAGTCTCGCGTCGTGGGCGAAGAGCCAGCCGACACAAGCCAGCATCGGTAACAGCGGGCCGAGCTGGATCAGGCACATCATCAGGATCAAAACGCTGATGACTCCCGCATAGGGCACGCCTGCAGCCCAGATGCCGATGGCGCCCAGCGACGCCTGAACCACTGCTGTCACCACCACGCCGAGTGCGATCGCGCGGATCGATTGACCGGTCAGATGCACGATGCCGTTGCCGTTTTCCGGTGCTATGCGAAGCGCCAATGCGGTGACGAGACGGACCGCTGCCTCTCCGTCGGCATAGAGCAAGCCGCACACGATCACCATCAGGATCAACTGCACAGCGAACATGCCAAGCAGGCTGACCTGCAGGAGCAGCCACTTCGCGAACACGGCAGCATACGGCTGGACTTTCGCGAGGATGCCGCCAGCGCCGGCATCTGACAGCGTTTGCCACTCGCGTGCAAGTCCTCGCAACAGTGGAACGCCCGAGAGCCAGGCAGGCGGAGACGGAAGCGCGTAGTCCGGTAGTACCTTGATGAACGACATGATGTCGTCGGCATGTTCTGCGAGCGTCGAAACGGCGCCGAACGCTGGTATGCAGATCAATACGATCTCGATCAGCAGCATGACGGTCACGGCCAGCCAGCGGCGTCCGCCGAGGCTGCGCTGTATCTTCAGCATGAGGGGCCAGGTGGTGACGACGATTGTCGCGCCCCAGATCAGTGCGGGCACGAACGGGTGCAGGATGTACAGGCTGGTGCCAATGAGCAGCAGTAGCGCACACACGGCCAGCACGATACGCGCGAGGTCGACAGTGGGGCGATACATTTGGCGTTGCGCGTTGGAGTCTTGCGAAGGGCGAACTATTCTGTTCATTCTCTGCATCCATACGTCTGCGAGTGCGAGACTTGAACCGCGTCAGCACGCGGCATGCGCGCGGGCTATCACTCAGTCGTAATACTCGATTCCTGTCGCGAAGGGAACTTCATCCTCGGGGCTCTGGACCGTTTCAGTCAACAGATTGTGCATCTCGACGACGTCGACGCCGCGCTCTCTCATCTTCGTGACGAAGTCGAAATGATCACGCTTCGCCTGGCTTACCCAGATGACGTCGTCGAAAAGTAGATCATCGCAATTGCTGGGAGTCAGGCGCTGGTGCGCGAGGCCGGGCGAACACACCATGACTTTGCGCAATCTGCCTGCTTCAGAATGAACGCCGAATGCGCCTTTCTCCGTGCTCATCGTGCACCTCCTCGGAGAGGTAATGATCCGATGTGAGCGCCAGTTCCGGGGCTGTGCGACAAGATCTGCTGAGGGCGCACACTTGTTCTCATGACTAGTACCTGGCTGTCCGGATCAATGTGACGGAGTTCGGATAGAGAGACAATAAGACTTTGGTCCGACGCATTCGCGCGAGTGAATGCTTTAGCATTGTTTTCAGCCGTGGCGTTGGCGACGGTGCGCTTCGACTTGAACAAAATGAGGGGAATGTCATGAACCGCCGTACATTTTGCAGTTCCAGCACGCTCGCCTTGAGTGCCTATCTGGCCGGATGTACGACTGCGTCGAGCCCCAGTGCGGCAGAGAACCAGAGCAAGCGCCAGGAGATCGATGCCGGTGCCGACGGCACCATGAGCCGGCTCTTCTCGATGGCACAGGGTTCCAGCGAACTTGCATCGAAAGCGCAGGGCATACTCGTGTTCCCGCGCGTGCTTGCCGCTGGGCTCGTTGTCGGTGCGGAGTACGGAGAGGGCACGCTGCGTGTCGGCGAAACATCTGAGGGCTACTACCGCGCAACGACCGCTTCCTTTGGTCTGCAGGCCGGCGCGCAGTCCAAGGCAATCGTGCTGATGTTCATGACGAAAGACGCGCTCGACAGCTTTCGTGCCAGCAAGGGCTGGACAGCCGGCGTGGATGGGTCGGTGGCGTTATTGAAAGTCGGCGCCAATGGCCGGCTCGACACCAATACGGGTCGGGCACCTATCGTCGGGTTCGTGCTGACCAACGCGGGGCTGATGGTCAACGTTTCATTGGAAGGCACGAAGATCGGAAAGATCAATATCTAGCCGACGTCTGGCAGAACCCGGCAGCGCGAGGCCCGAACGAAGGGCCTCTTCTGTTTTATCTTTCTGGTTTGAGGTGCAGTGGGTTGAAGGCGACTCGGCGCCCCGCGATTTGTCACGGCGTCGGTCGCTCGCGTTTTCGTCACTTTCCGCCGGACTTATTTGCTGATCTCCTGCGGCTCCACTGATATCGCGACCGCTTCGTTGTAGACGACTTCCACCTGATCGCCTTTCTTGATGCGCTTGAACTGTTCAGGATCTTCCACGACGATATCGACCGAATTACCCTGCGGACCCTTCAGCGTCACCACGTTGGTCTGCGGGTTCAGAGCGACGACATTGGCCATCACCGTGATCGCACGGGCGGCCGTTCCCCCGGGTTTTGCCCCTTCCGGTGCGCGGTTGAGCGTTTGACTCTCGCTGACTGTCGCGGGTCCGGTGGTTTTCTTCAGGCTAAGCGTGAGCGCCTGCGTGTACTCGGCTGCGACCGTATCGCCGAGCTTCAACTGGCTGAAGTTCCTCGCTTCTTCGCCGACCGTGACTTGCACGATTTTTCCCTTGGAGTCTTTCAGCCAGACAGTCCGGGTATCCGGCTCAATGCCGACAATGGTCGATTTCGTCTTGACTGTTCCCGTCACGGAAACCTTGCCCGGCTCTCTCGTCACGCCGTACTTCGGCGTCGTATCGGCGAGTGCTCCATGTGAAAAGGCCGCGGCCAGCGCGACGATAGCGAGCTTTGTGGTGTTCATGCTGATCTCCTCGAATGTCCGACCGGGGGGCCGCCGCGCCAATTACGCGGCGATGGCGTCACACGCAGGCATATGTGCTGCGCTATAACCAGGCGCTGTTCATTTGATCGTGTAGCCTCGCCCTTCCATACACGCGGCATACGCGCGGTTGAACGTATCGATGGCGCCTTGAGATTGCGCCTGACCGGACGCCTCGGCTGCGCGTCGGTTCTGCCGCGCCCTGGAGCCGCCGACCATGGTGCCGGCGACTGCGCCGATGGCCGCGCCTTTGCCTGCATCTCCGCCAATAGCACCGATCACGGCGCCACCGGCCGCGCCCCGCGCGGCACCATGAACGCGCTCGCCACCGCCCACCGCGGGTCCCGATGGCGGCGGCGGAGCGTTGGCGACCGCCGCAGGGTCGACGCCCGTGTTGTTCTTGGCCCAGGAATAACACGCACCGTCGTCCTCCTGCTGCTTCTGGGCGCTCTGTCCTTTGGCGGGGTAGGCGATCGGCTTGGCCTGCGGCGCGCCGGGGCCTAGCAGTATGCAGATTGCGAAACCGTACACGCAGCACTTCCTTAGTGTGTTCACAGCACCTCCTCGGTCGGGCTATGTGCCGGTAGCGGCCCGTCTCCTGATGATTGCGTTCAGAGGTCTGCGCACACAATGGGACCATGGTCCTATTCGGCCTGCCATCGGCCTCCTGTACAGGCATTCGCAGCGATGCTGCTTTCACGCCCTATTACACCGGAGTACCGTGACCGGAATGTCGGGTAGTACAACCCCGCAATTCGCTTAGGACCAAAGTCCGATTCCATGCTCCTGACCAGGCGTCTACGCTTGAGGGCTAGTACGGTCATGCACGCTGCCAATAGCGCTAACACAGCCGTCTCGAATGCTTGAGGCTTGCTGTCGCCGGCTCTCGCCCTGGAGGAAAACTGTCGTGACCAATGAAGCGCGCGCCGCAGGCCGGGCGACGGATGCGGTCGCGACCACCGGCTGGCGCTCGGTCTTTCCGCCTGCACAATGGCTCGGTTCCTATCAGCCAAAGTGGCTAATGAAGGATGCGATCGCCGGTGTCACGTTAGCCGCGTATGGCATTCCTGTGTCATTGGCTTATGCGTCGCTTGCCGGCTTGCCACCGCAATACGGCATCTACTGTTATCTCGCGGGCGGCTTGTTCTACGCGTTTTTCGGATCGTCGCGGCAACTTGCGATTGGCCCGACGTCGGCTATTTCGATGCTGGTCGGTGTCACCGTTGCAGGCATGGCGAATGGCGATCCCGCGCGGTGGGCCTCGATTGCCGCTCTCACTGCCTTATTGATTGCATGCATGTGCTGCATTGCGTGGCTGCTACGCCTAAGTTCACTCGTCAACTTCATCAGCGAAACGATACTCGTGGGCTTCAAGGCGGGCGCAGCGCTCACGATCGCATTGACGCAGCTTCCGAAACTTTTGGGCACGAAAGGGGGAGGCGAGTCGTTTTTCGAACGTCTCATCGTTCTCGGCGCACAGATTCCCGATACGACTTTGATCGTGCTGATTTTCGGTCTTGTCTGCATCGCCGTTTTAGTGTCAGGCGAAAAATACTTGCCAGGAAGGCCGGTCGCCCTCGCGGTCGTTGTCGTCTCGACCATCATTGTTTCCATCACTTCATTAGCGGCGCACGGCTTCTCTGTTGTAGGTGCGTTGCCGCGAGGGCTGCCCGAATTCCGTCTGCCCACCCTGCGCGTGCGAGACGTCGACGGCATTGTTCCTCTCGCATTTGCCTGTCTGCTGCTGGCTTACGTCGAGAGCGTCTCTGCTGCACGCGCGCTCGCGCAAGCCAATGGTTATGAGATCGACGCCCGGCAGGAATTGCTAGGCCTGGGTGCGGCAAATCTGGCCGCCGGGCTGTTCCAGGGCTATCCGGTCGCCGGTGGACTGTCCCAGTCTTCAGTCAACGACAAGGCCGGCGCACGGACGCCATTGGCTCTCGTGTTTGCATCGCTCACGATCGCCCTATGTCTGATGTTTCTAACCGAGCTGCTCACGAACTTGCCGACCGTGGTTCTCGCGGCGATCGTGATGGTCGCGGTCAAGGGACTGATCGATGTGCGCGAGATTCGTCATCTGTGGCGCGTGAGTCGCTATGAGTTTGCAGTCTCGTTCGTCGCTTTTGCGGCGGTCCTGACGCTCGGTATTCTGAGGGGCGTGATCGTCGCCGTACTCGTTTCAATGCTACTGATTATCAGGCGAGCCGCGCGCCCGCATGTGGCGTTTCTCGGCCGCATTCGCGGAACCCGGCGCTTCTCCGATAGCCAACGTCATGCCGAAAACGAATCTATTCCGAACGTGCTCGTGTTTCGGGTCGCCGCATCGTTGCTGTACTTCAATATCGAACACGTACGTCAGACAGTATTGGCAAAAATCCACGAAGTCAGCGAGCCGATCAGATTGGTGATTTGCGACCTGTCGAATTCGCCCGCGGTCGATCTCTCAGGTGCGCGCATGCTGGCCGCGCTGCATGGCGCATTGCAAGCTGAAGGAATAGACCTGCGGATAGTCGGCGCACATGCTGAAGCGCGCGACATGCTCCGCGCCGAGAATCTCGAGGCACGTGTTGGGCCGATTGGACGCCGGCGCTCGGTGGCAGACGTTGTAGACGAGTTCGAATCTGGCCGCGCGGCGGACTCGAATGGCTCCCAGCGAGACAAGGAACAAGCGGCCACGAAGGTCGTGAGTAAACCGGGCTGAGCGGTTCATGAAATTACGCGCGTCGCGAGGCCGGGCGAGACGCGGTTCTATCGATTGGTCGCCGGCCTGTCTTAATCATGCAGCTTTGCTACTTCGGAGAGAGCAAAAAATGAATCGACTCCTACTGATTCCAGCCACCATATCTGTGCTTGTGGTATCCACGCCAACGTGGGCGCAGACCAGCGCCGGTGCGTCGAATGCACAACACAGCGATAGCATTGTCCAGATGCATAACGAGGTTAGGGCCGCAAACGCCGCTTACAAGAAGAGAGTCCAGGCGGCGGACAAGGTTCGTAACGAGGAAGTCGCCAAAGCGCGCTCCGAGCGGGACAAAGCGATCGCCGCAGCACATTCTGGCGCGCCGCAATAACGCCGCTCCAGCGGGTAAGGGCGTAGTACGCACTCAGCGCAGTTTGGCGTCAACGAGGAGAACGAGAGATGAACAGACCTACGGGCGGTGCCTCGCGCGTTTGTGCGATCGCCGCAGTTCCGGTTCCGGTCCCGGTTCCGATTCCGGTCCCGGCTGCGGTTCCTTGTTTCTTTCCGGTCGTGCGTTTCGACCCGCCTCCTTCAATAGCCGGGCGCCGCGCACTCGCGCAGCTGCGACCGACGCGCTCGCTTGCTCACTTGTTCGTACGTTGCATGACCGGAGCTACGCTGCTTGTCGTGAGTGGGGGCAGCGTCGCTTCGAATTTGAACTTCCTGAAAGACACTCCGATCAGCTTCATGAGAGAAGCCGACCGAAAGGCGCTCAACGACGCCGCGCAACAGGCGCTGGAAAAGAAAGACGGTGAAGTCGTTCCGTGGAGTAATGCGGGAACCGGTAACCCGGTTGCGATCAATGGCACCATCACGCCGCACGACACGTCGACGAAAGGTGACCGGACGTGCCGTACCACGACGCTCGTGGCAAATGCGAAAGGTCAGACACAGAGTTGGACACCGACTGTTTGCAAGACGGCCGGCGGACCGTGGAAGATACTCAGGAAATAGCCGATCGTACGCACCCAGGCGTGCAGACACCCGGGTGTCTGCACGCCATATCCGGCGGATCGTTCAATTTCAATTACAGCGCCGTGCTCCGCTGCGCGAGCAGAGCAACGCAATTGGCGCGGTCAGAATCGTTCGGCCACGTATTTGAACGGATAGTCGGGCTCCTTGTATCCGTTCGGCTTTTGCCGGGCAGGTAGGGTGACCTTTTCGCGCGCGACGGTCTGATAGGGAATCTTTTGCAGCAGATCGCTAATGATATTGAGTCGTGCACGCCGCTTGTCGTCTGAGACCGCGACAAACCATGGGGCGAAATCGGTGTCGGACGCTTCGAACATTGCGTCGCGCGCACGCGAATAGTCGTACCACCGGCTGTAAGACTTCAAATCCATGCCGGAGAGTTTCCAGACTTTGCGCCCGTCTGTGATGCGGCCTTCCAGACGGCGAGTCTGTTCTTCTTCGCTGACTTCGAGCCAGTATTTGAGCAGGATAATGCCGGAGTGAACGATTGCACGTTCCACCAGCGGGACCGCCTTGAGAAAGCTCACCGCTTCGTTTTCGGTGCAAAAACCCATTACTCGCTCAACGCCCGCCCGGTTATACCAACTGCGATCGAAGATCACTATTTCTCCGGCTGCAGGCAAGTGAGGCAGGTAGCGTTGCACGTACATCTGGCTTTTCTCGCGATCCGTAGGTGCGGGCAGCGCGACCACACGGAATACACGCGGACTGACTCTTTCGGTGATTGCCTTGATCGTGCCGCCCTTGCCGGCGCCGTCGCGCCCTTCAAAAACGATGCAGATCTTTTGCCCCGTTTGAACGACCCATTCCTGCAGTTTCACCAGTTCGACCTGCATTGGCGTAAGTTCGCGCAGATATTGCTTATTGGATAACTTCTCACGCTCACTGACGCCGTCCTGTTTGCTTTGGTGCTTCGTCATTGCAATCTCTCCGCGCGCGCCGCCACAGCCTTATTGATGATTCCCTAGAGTATGCGGCCGCATCGCGGCAAGCAATGAGCCTTTGGTCCAATAGCGTGACTGGCTGTCCTGTTCTATCCTCGGGACATCCGACGGATGAAGGGCAGACCAGGACGCGACCGCAGCAGCAGGGCAGTGCGGCGCTCGCATTCAACGCGGCGCTGAATCCGCTTGCGAATCGTGGTTCACGAAAATGACAAAGGCTATCTGTTGGGCAAGCTGCATCGCAATACCGGATGCGTAGCGCCCGCGTGCGTCGCCCACATGCCGGTGCCACTATAAACATCGCGCGTTGCCTGGGTGGTTGGATGTCCCAGTACGCGTCGCCCGCAATCGTGCCGTTGCTGGTGCTCGCGACGCCGAGCGCAGACGGGTATGCGCCTGCGCTGCCACCGCGCCCGTTGCATACGACTGCCGCAATTTCCCCGCATTGATTCCGCTTAGTCCGCCAAGCGTGCCTTCGGCGGACGCGTCCGCATTGCTGCCCGAGCGCGTGATCGTGCCGTAGCTATGCCCGATCAGGCCGCCCATGCCGGAGGCGTAGCTGTCGCCTGGCGCCAGACAATTGCTTCCGCTACCCCAGTTTTTTTCAATCTCACCCTACGCAAGCGGCGATTTATTGCCGACATCCAGACATGAGTTGCATCGCCTGAAGCAGGCGACGGGAAGAATTACCGAGCCCCATTTCTAGTGACATCTCCTGGATTGGCTTCAACGCCAATAGATAAGGATGTCGAACGAAATTGGCGCTCCTCCCGGACACGCATCCCACATCCCCCAATCGCGGATTTTTTTCTGGGCGCGCCCCGGCGCTGGATTGCCTTGCCATGGTTAAACGACGTGAGTTTCTCGGCCTGCTGACAGCTGTCGGCAGCAGTTATGTGTTGAGCGCGTGCGGCGGCGGTTCGGGCGGAGGCACAGCCAATGCCGGCGTGACCAGCAGCGCGACGCCAGGTTCGAACGGCACGGGCACGAGTACGGGCAACAATGGAGCCCCGGCGACAACGGGAAGCCCCGCCAGCACGCAGACCAGCGCGACGTCGACGGGCGCGAAGGGCGGCTCGTCCGGGTCGAACGGCAATGGCGGCGCATCGAACCACGGCACGCCTGCATCGGCGGACGGCACCTTGGTCCCGCCTGCCGCGTCGATCACCGACAACCAGGCGGCGGTCTGGACGCTCGTCGGCGGATCGGTCTACCGGAATAGCGCGAAAGCCGGCAACACCTATAACGTGTCCTTGCTGCTCTGGTATGGCGGCGGCATCTATTGCGACGGAACCCGCGGACAGTTCTACGGCTGGAACGGTTCCAACTGGTTCGCGTGCAACGATCCGCGCCTGGGCGGCACCTCGGCCGACGGCACGACGATTCCCGGCGCGTCGTACATCATCGATAAAGTGGGCGCGATCTGGAGCGTCGTGAGCGGTGTCGTGCTTCGCAACAACGTCGCGGTCGGCGCCACAGCCAATGTCTCGCTATTGCTGTGGTACGGCGGCAAGCTCTGGTATCGGGCAACGGGCGGCCAGTTCTACGTGTGCAACGACATCGACCAATGGCTGCCCTGTACCGACCCGCGCATTTCCGTGGCGGCGTCGAGCGGCACGTTCCATGGCATCAACGGGCACTACGACTATCTGTATACGCCCGCGGAAGTCGTATCGATCATGAGGAACATGGGCTGCTCGACCTATCGCGTCGGCGCCACTGACGACCCGACGCAACTCGGCGCGGTGGTCAATCTCGCGCAGGCGTTCCAGGCAGCAGGGTTGACGCTGTTCGTGCTGATCGACATCGGTGTGCGGGACTGGAACGGCGTGCTCTTTGCAAGCGAATCGGTCGCATACGCCCGGGGGCACGCATGCGGCGCGACAGTCGCTGCCGCGCTCGCGCCGTATGGTGTGGTCATGTACGAGTGCGGCAACGAGTTGACCCGCGACGCCGCCATCGTTCTAAACTCAAGCGATGCGGGGACGAAGGCCTCCGACTTCAACAACGCGAACTGGCCGATCATGCGCGGTGTAATGCGCGGCATGATAGACGGCGTGAAATCGGCGCAGGCCACGGCGAAGTGCGGCATCAACTTCTGCGTCGCTGACATCGGCGCGGCCGACGCGTTGTGGGACGGCACGCAGCCGGACGGCACAAGCGGCTATCCGACGGTGCGCTGGGACCTCACGACGTGGCACAACTACGAGGTGTACGGCGACATCTTCGATATCGGCTCCGACGGCACCGGTCCCAGCTTCGATCTGCCCGCGTACTGTAAAGCGCGCTACGGTATGCCGTTTCTGCTCACCGAGTGGAACACGGGACCGGAGAAGACCCAGGCATATCGCGCGGATTACATCAGTTCGCGCCTGGCAACGTACTATCAGGCGAGAAAAACGAAGGACGTGCAGTCGGTGATGTACTACGTGCTCGATAGTGGCAATGCGACATATGGCTTGATGATAGCCGGCGCAATACTCAATTTGCCGTACAACGCGTTTGTCAGCTTCGTTGCGAGCCATCCCGACAACTGAGCCGTGTGCTGGACGCGTGGCTCGCGATATCGACGGCGATTAAAGCCCAGTCCCGTGCTGCGAGCGCTAGTGGAAAAGAGCGGCGAGAGCACGGCAACGAGCGGTCAACTTCCCGGTCAACTGCTCCTGCTTACATAGGCTTCAGCAATATCCGCCATTCCGGCAGGCTGCCTTTCTTGTCGATTGCATCGACGAGCGGCGCGGCGCGCGCGGCGAGTTGCTCCTGCACGTCGGCCACGGCGGTTGCGAGCGCGCTCGACATGCCGAGACCGTCGAGCATCAACGCGGCTTCGCGCATTTCCTCCGAGCGCCGCTGACCGTGCTCGACCACTCGTCCGATCAGATACGCTTCGTAGCCGTTGTCCCAGCCCACACCCGGAAAGGTGGCGGCGAGCGAAGCCAGCACGCGGCCATCTACGTCGAACTGACGCGCGGCGAGCATCGACTGAACGCACAGTGCTTCCATGCCCTTGATCATGATGCTGCGGCAGAGCTTGATTGCCGACGCGAGCCCGACTTCCTGGGCCACTGCTTCAGAGCGCATGCCGAGTCCGTTGAGAAGCTCTGCCGTTTGCGCGGCGACGCGCCCGCCGAGCAGCATCGGCACCCGAATGCCTTGCGGCGGCACGGGCGCCATGACCGCGGCTTCCACGTAATCGGCGCCGCTTTGCTGAATCGCCGCGCTATTGCGCTGCTTGACCGCGGGCGACACCGAATTCAGATCGATGAACACCTGGCCCGCCGTAAGATGCCCGGCGGCGGCGCTTGCGACGGCTTCGGCCTGGCTCGCGGTGACTGCGGAGAACACGAGCGGCGCATTGCGCACCGCGGACGCAAGATCGTCAGCGATCTGGGCGCCGCTTTTCTCCGCCCGCTCGACGATCGCGCCGCGCGTGGACGCGTCTTGCAGCTTGATGTCGAACGCGCAAACCGTGCGCCCCGCCTCGGTGAATGCGCGCGCAAAGACGGGGCCGACTTCGCCGAAGCCGATAATCGCGATATGGCCGGCGGATTGTTGGAATGACTGAGGCATGCAGGAACTCCGGAAAGGGCCTCGCGATTCTCACGAGCGCGAAGCCGCCAGCAGCGGCACGAACAGGACAGGCAGGCTGTCACTGCAGACGAACGCGTAAAACAGCCTGTGCGCAATGTTCGGCGTGAGCAAGCGTGAGAGCGGGAATTCACCGCTCGCGCGCCGCGTTGGGCCGGAAAAGCCCAACGTCGCACTCAGTCGGCGTAGCGAAGACCCAACTGCTTCAACGGCTCGCGCATCTGGTACATGTCGAGGCCGAGCACGCCCGAGGCAAGCTTCTCACGCTTCTGCCCTTCGTTTGCCTCGCGTGCGGTGGCTTTGTCGAGCGTGTCCTGTGCTTTCGCCGACGGCACCACGACCACGCCGTCCTGATCGGCGACGATCACGTCGCCCGGTGTGACGAGCGCGCCCGCGCAGATCACCGGAATATTCACCGAGCCGAGCGTCGCCTTGATGGTGCCCTTCGCCGAGATAGCCTTGCTCCACACCGGAAAGCCCATTTCGGCAAGCACGCTCACGTCGCGCACGCCCGCGTCGATGATCAGCGCCCGTGCGCCGCGCGCCTTGAAGCTCGTTGCAAGAAGGTCGCCGAAATAGCCGTCGGTGCAGTCGGCGGTGACGGCTGCCACTACGATGTCGCCGGGCTGAATCTGCTCGGCTGCAACGTGCATCATCCAGTTGTCGCCGGGATGCAGCAGCACCGTGACGGCTGTGCCGCTCACCGGCGCACCTGCATAGATCGGGCGCATGTACGGCTTCATCAGGCCCACGCGTCCCATGGCTTCGTGAACGGTCGCGCTGCCGAGAGCGCCCAGGCCGTCCGCGACGCGGCTGTCCGCGCGCGCGATGTTGCGATAAACCACTCCGAGTTCGTACATGTTCAACGTCCTTGTGCTTTGAGTGCGGCATCGAGGCGCGGATATACTCGCCGCGCGTTGCCTTCGTAGATCTGGTAGCGCTGTTCCGGATTCATGGCCGCTGCCTCGACGTAGCGCTTCGTATCGTCGAAGTAGTGGCCCGTTTG
Source organism: Paraburkholderia kirstenboschensis (assembly GCF_904848585.1). Taxonomy (GTDB): domain Bacteria; phylum Pseudomonadota; class Gammaproteobacteria; order Burkholderiales; family Burkholderiaceae; genus Paraburkholderia; species Paraburkholderia kirstenboschensis. Next base: position 88,882 of record NZ_CAJHCR010000003.1, on the reverse strand, counting down.
CGGGTCGATGCCGCGCACCGCGCCTATCATCTCGCTCGCGAACAGAATGTTGTCGACGGGAATCACGTTCGTGAGCAGGTCGATGCCCGGCTGGTGATACACGCAGGTGTCGAAGAAAATATTCTTGAGCAGATGCTCTTCGAGCAGCGGCTTCTTCATTTCCTGCGCGAGGCCGCGAAAGCGTCCCCAGTGATACGGCACCGCGCCGCCGCCGTGGGGAATCACGAAACGCAACGTCGGGAAATCGTGGAACAGGTCGGACGTGAGGCACTGCATGAAAGCAGTGGTGTCCGCGTTCAGGTAGTGCGCGCCCGTGGTGTGAAAGCACGCGTTGCAGCTCGTGCTCACGTGGACCATCGCCGGGATGTCGTATTCGACCATCTTCTCGTAGATCGGATACCAGTAGCGGTCGGAGAGCGGCGGGCTCGTCCAGTGGCCGCCCGACGGATCGGGATTCAGATTGATCGCGACATTGCCGTACTGCTCGACGCACTTCACGAGTTCGGGAATACAGGTGGCCACGTCCACGCCGGGGCTCTGCGGCAGCATCGCGGCGGGAATGAAATTCTCGGGGAACAACTGGCTCACGCGATAGCACAGCTCGTTGCAGATCGCGGCCCACGTGCTCGACACGTCGAAGTTGCCGATGTGATGCGCCATGAAACTGGCGCGCGGGCTGAACACGGTGAGGTCGAGCCCGCGTTCGCGCATCAGGCGCAACTGGTTCGTTTCAATCGACTCGCGCAACTCGTCGTCGCTGATCCGCAGTTCGGACGGTTTGGGCGCGTCGGTTGGGTTGTCCAGCGCGGCGATCTGGCGGTTACGCCATGCTTCCAGCGCTTTGGGCGCGGTCGTGTAATGACCGTGAATGTCGATGATCATCTATGTACTCCGAATTGAAATGCGCTATGACGAGATCTTTTGGCGTGACCACTCAAGCATTCTCGTTGGCCTGCGCTTGTCCCGAGGCGTCGGGATGCCCGTCGTTCGATGGATGATGCTCACGTCGCGCGTCTGCAGGCGCCGCGTCGACAGACGCCGCTTCGAGCAGGGGCTCCGGGTCGCCGCCTAGCGCCTTCGTCACGCGCGCCGCGAATTCCAGCAGGCGCGGGCGGTAGCGCTCCATTTCCTCCATGCCCATGCGCGCGGACGGTCCGACGATGCCAAGCGCGCCCACCAGTTCCTGACCGACGCGGAACACAGGGGCCGAGATGCCTGACGTTTCGCGGTCGCGTTCGCCCATCGACAGATAGACGTAGCGCGAGCGGACCGTCTCGTACGGCTCGCCCGGTTCGCCCGCAAACGCGAGCAGCACGCGTCCGCCCGCGCCGCGTTCGAGCGGCTGAGTGTCGCCCTGCTGCACTTCCGCGCGAATCGAATGGCGCGATGCGATGCGGTACAGGCACACGCGGTGATCGCGCTCGCGCACATGAAACGAAACTGCCTCGCCGGTCTCCGCGCTGAGTTCCTTCATGGCGGGCAGCAGGACGTCGCGCAGATCGAAGCCGGCTTCGTAGACGGCGCTTAGATGCATTGCCGCCGAGCCGATCCAGAAGCGTCCGTCGTCGCGGCGAATCAGAAGCTGGTGGTGACAAAGCGCCTGCGCGAGCCGCGAGAGCGTGCTCTTGTAGAGCCCCGTGCGCTCCGATAGCTGGGTGAGCGTGAGCGGTTCGTCGTCGCGGCGAAAGGCGAAGAGTATCGACGCCGCACGATCCAGAACGTCGATTCCACTGGCCGTGACGCCTTGCGGCGCGCGCACGGTTTCGCTGTTGCGGGGCATATCACCGTCTCCAGTTAGTTCTATCAAATAGAACGGATACTCATTAGATGGAACAATGCTATTCCGATCGCTTTGCTCCGTCAATCGCGCAACTGAGGGTCGTGTCAGTGATATCCCGGAGCGACAGCGGATGATGGTATCGCTACCATCGCATTCATCCCGAAAAGCTCTGTCCGTCGGCAAGCCGTGCGGCGCGATGGTAGCGATACCATGGAGACATCAGTGTCGAACCGCAAAACCTCGGAACAGCTGCGCAGCTATCGCTGGTATGGCGTCAACGACCTTCGCTCATTCGGCCATCGGTCGCGCACCGCGCAAATGGGCTATCACGCGTCCGATTACATGGGCAAGCCGGTGATCGCCGTCGTCAACACGTGGAGCGAGATCAACTCGTGTCACACGCATTTCAAGCAGCGCGTGGAGGAGGTCAAGCGTGGCATCTGGCAGGCCGGCGGCTTCCCAGTCGAGATGCCGGTGATGACGCTCGCCGAACCGTTCCAGAAACCGACCACGATGCTGTACCGCAACTTCCTCGCGATGGAGACCGAGGAAATCCTGAAGTCGTACCCGTTCGACGGCTGCGTGCTGATGGGCGGCTGCGACAAGACCACGCCCGGCCTGTTGATGGGCGCGATCAGCATGAACCTGCCGTCGATCTTTCTGCCCGCCGGCCCGATGCTGCGCGGCAACTGGAATGGCCGCACGCTCGGCAGCGGGTCGGACACGTGGAAGTACTGGGCCGAATTGCGCGCGGGCAAGATCACGGAAGACGAGTGGAAGGGCATTGAGAGCGGCATCGCACGCTCGCCTGGCCATTGCATGACAATGGGCACCGCGTCGACCATGACGAGCGCCGCTGAAGCACTCGGCCTCACGCTGCCCGGCTTTTCGTCGATTCCCGCGGTCGATTCGCGGCATGCGCAGTTCGCGTCGCTGACTGGCCAGCGCATCGTCGAGATGGTGTGGACCGATGTGAAGCCGTCGGACATTCTCACCGCGAAATCATTCGATAACGCCGTGACCACCGTGCTGGCCATGTCGGGCTCGACCAATGCGATCGTGCATCTCGTGGCGGTGGCGCGCCGCGCCGGCATCGACCTGACGACCGCACGCTTCGACGAACTTTCGCGTATCACGCCGGTGATCGGCAATCTGCGTCCGTCGGGTCAGTATCTGATGGAAGACTTTTTCTATGCCGGCGGTCTGCGCGCGCTGCTGCTGGAACTCGGCGATCTGATCGACGGCTCGCAGATGACAGTCAACGGTTCGACCCTCGGCGAGAACATCGCGGGTGCCGAAATTTTCAACGACGATGTGATCCGCAAGCGCAGCAATCCGGTCGTGGCGAGCGACGGCCTCGCGGTGCTGACCGGCAATCTCGCACCGGACGGCGCCGTCATCAAGCCGGCGGCAATGGAAGCGCATCTGCTCAAGCATCGCGGCCGCGCCGTGGTGTTCAAGGACTACGCGGATATGGCGGCGCGCATCGACATGGAGGAGCTGGACGTCACCGCCGACTCGGTGATCGTGCTCCAGCACGCGGGTCCTGTCGGCGCGCCCGGCATGCCCGAATGGGGCCAACTGCCGATCCCACAGAAGCTGTTGAAGCAGGGCGTGCGCGACATGGTGCGTATCTCCGACGCGCGCATGAGCGGCACGAGTTACGGCGCGTGTGTGCTGCATGTGGCGCCGGAGTCGTTCGTCGGCGGCCCGCTTGCTCTCGTGAAGGACGGCGACATGATCGAACTCGATGTAGCCGCGCGACGTCTGCATCTGGAAGTGAGCGACGAAGAGCTGAGCGCGCGCAAGGCCGCATGGCAGCCGCCGAAGCTTCCGTTCGAACGCGGTTTCGGCGTGATGCATCAATTGCACGTATTGCAGGCGAATAAGGGCTGCGACTTCGACTTCCTCGAAGAGCCGGTGAAAACAGCGGCCGCGCAAAGCGTGCCGGTCACACACGACGCACCGGGCGCAACGAGCAGCGAACCTGAAATCCATTAATCAAACCGGAGCCCCTGAATGACCGCATCCGAAATCGTCGTGAGCGAAGCGACGCTCGAACAACTGAGGCACGTGAGCACGGCCACGTTGACCACGCAACTCTTCAAGCGCGGCTTGCGCAATGTGTTTTTGCAAGGCGTCGCGCCTCTCGCCAAACTGGCACCGGGCACGCCGAATCTGGTGGGTCCGGCGTTCACGCTGCGCAATATTCCGGCGCGCGAAGACCTCGATCACGTCGGCGTGTTCCAGGACCCGGACCATCCGCAACGCAAGGCAGTCGAAACCGCGCCTGTCGGCAGTGTGCTTGTGCAGGACTGCCGCGGCGAGCGTTCGGTGGCGTCGGTGGGATCGATTCTCGCGCTGCGCCTCGCTAAGCGTGGCGTCGCGGGCATGGTGTCGGACGGGCCGGTGCGCGATAGCGGGACCATCGCCGCATTGGGCTTGCCGATCTGGTGCGCGGGCGCGAGCGCGCCGCTGAATCTCGCGAAACATCATGCGGTCGATATGAATGTGCCGATTGCCTGCGGCGGTGTGCCGGTTTATCCGGGCGATATTGTCGTCGCGGATGTGGACGGCGTCGTCATCGTGCCGCGCGAGATGGCAGCCGATGTCGCGCGCGATGCCGCCGAGCAGGAACAGCTCGAGGCGTTCATCGCCCAACGGATCGACGAAGGCCGGCCGTTGCGCGGCACTTATCCGCCGAACGAGGAGACGATGGCCGCTTATGCGCAATGGCGCGCACAACAGCAATGAGCCGCCGCGACGCCTGAATACACATCAATTCACGCTCGATCCATCGCAGGACACAGGTCCGCGCATAGAACGCGGCCGGAGGAGACGCTGTGAGCACTACGACACCGGCAATCGCCGAATCGCGCCTGATCAACCGCCTTGCGCTGCGCTTGATGCCGCTGCTTGGGCTGCTTTATCTGGTCGCTTATATCGACCGCTCCAATATCAGCTTTGCCAAGCTGCAAATGCTCGGCAGCCTCGGACTTTCCGAGGTTGCCTATGGGCTCGGCGCTTCGCTGTTCTTTATCGGCTACCTGATTTTCGAAGTGCCCAGCAACGTGATGCTGCACAAATACGGCGCGCCGCGCTGGATGGCGCGCATCATGTTCACATGGGGCGTCGTGACGATACTGCTCGCTTTCACGCAGAACGCCACGATGTTCTACGTGCTGCGGTTTCTGCTCGGCGCATCGGAAGCCGGTTTATATCCTGGTGTGATCTATTACCTCACGCTGTGGTTTCCGGCGCGGCATCGCGTGCGCATGCTCGGTTATTTCACGGTGGGCAGCAGTCTCGGCAATATGGTCGGCGCGCCGATCTGCGGCTGGCTGCTCGACAAGGGCGGGCTCGCAGGGCTGCATGGCTGGCAACTGGTGTTCATCGTCACGGGGCTGCCGTCGGTTCTGTTGACGGTCGTCGTGCTGTTCCTGCTGCCCTCGTCGCCGAAAGAAGCGAAGTTTCTGTCCGCCGACGAGAAGCAGTGGCTCGCGCGCACGCTCGACGCCGAACGCGCGCAAATCAAGGCGGGCGTCGCGACGCACGGCTCGCTGCTCAGCGTACTGACCGAGCCGCGCGTGATCGGCATGGCGCTCTACTACATGATGCTGTCGATTTCCGTCTACGGCGTGAGCTACTGGTTGCCGACGCTGGTCAAAGGCTTCGGCGTGAGCAATACGACGAACGGGCTGCTCAACATCATTCCGTGGCTGATGGCGACCATCGTGCTCGCGTGGCTACCTTCCAGGCTGCGCGGCGCGGGCAATCGCGCAATCATCGCGATGCTGGTTTCGGCGCTGCTGGGTGTCGTTTGTTTTCTGAGCGCGGTGTTTCTGCCGACCAACACGTTGCGCTTCATCGCGCTGTGTTTTGGCGCGCCGTGCATGTATCTGCTGATTCCGTGCTTCTGGACCTTGCCGCCCAAATTCCTGTTTGGCGCGCGAGCCGCGGCCGGCATCGCCGCGATCAATTCGCTAGGCAATATCGGCGGCTTCATCGCGCAGAATCTCGTGCCGTGGGTCCGGCAGACAACGGGCAGCGTAAAGGCGCCGATGCTGATTCCCGCGACCTGTCTGCTCGTATTCGCCGTCATTACGTTGCTGATCTTGCGCCGCGAAAGAAGCGCTCGCGGGGCGCAACATGCTGTCCCGGTGACCGAGTAGGTTGTGCGGGCACGCGTTGATGTGCGGCGCGTCTGGCTGAACCGCCTGAGGCTTGCAGCGGTCTAGCGAAAGTCAGCGCGGTTCAGCCCAGTTTAGAATACGGCGCGCGATCCATTAACCTCCCGTCAGCACTCATGCCGAATCAGAAACCGCCCGCTGCCGCCGACGCCGATCTGCCCGACGCGGCGGCGCCCGCCAGACGCATGCGCGGCGGCCCGAAAGGCCTGCGCATCACCGACGTCGCGGCACAAGCAGGTGTCTCGCCGATCACGGTATCGCGCGTGTTCAACAGTCCCGCGACGGTGGCGCCCGAAACGCTCGAGCGCGTGCGGCAGGTCGTGCAAAAGCTCGGCTATGTGCCGAACCGGCTTGCGGGCGGCTTGTCGTCGTCGCGCTCGCGGCTGATTGCGGCGATCGTGCCGACTATCGCCCATTCGCTGTTCTCGGAAACGGTCCAGGTGTTCAGCGAGACCATGTCGCGCGCGGGCTATCAGGTGCTGCTCGCGTTGAGCGGCTACGACGATTCGAGCGAAGAGGCGCTGCTCGACGCAGTGCTGAGCCGCCGGCCCGAAGGCGTGCTGTTGACGGGCGTCGCGCACACGGACTCCTTACGCGAGCGGCTTGCGAACGTCGGCATTCCGATCGTCGAAACGTGGGACATGACGGATCAGCCTATCGACATGCTGGTGGGCTTCTCGCATTACCGGATCGGCGTGGCGGTGGCCGAGCACTTCCTCCAAAGGAACGTGCGCAAGCCCGGGCTCGTGTCGGCAAACGACGAGCGCGCGCTCGCGCGCCGCGGCGGTTTTTGCGAGCGGCTCGCGCAGGCGGGCATTCGCGACATCGCAGAAGTACTCGTCGCGCCGCCTAGTTCGGTCGCGCTCGGTAAAACAGCATTGCCAAGCCTGATCGAGCAGTCGCCCGATATCGATGCGGTTTTTTGCGGCTCGGACCTGCTCGCCATTGGAGCGTTGAGCGCGGCCAGGCAATTGGGGCTGAGCGTGCCGTCGCAACTGGCGATCTGCGGATTCGGCGATCTGGAGTTTGCGACCGAGACGACGCCCGAGCTTACTTCGGTGCACGTCGACGGCACACGGATCGGGCTCACCGCGGCGCGATGCCTGCTTGACCGGCTGGCCGGCATAGAGCAAAACAAAGTGACCGACGTGGGCTTCCAGATCGTGGAGCGCGCAACGACCTGACCGGGCTTCGCCAATCGTCCGATTGTTGGAGCATCACCGCACGCTCTTCGCGCCAGGCTCGGCCCATGCCCTGAAGCAGCGGCGGCAGGTGCCGGCGCACAGATAGGGGCACGGTGCAGCGGCCTGCTGCGACGCCATCTGCAATATCTCCATCACGCCGTTGAATATACGGCGCCCGTCAGGCCGTCATGGCCGTCTTCCCCTCCTGTGTTTGCGATTTACGAGGCGGCTAATCGAGCCACCGCGAGCGGACAACACTTGACGCAGATCAAACATACGGGCACCCGCGACTGCTCGCCGATGAGCATGTGCACGCACGTCGAATTCCGATGCCGACATTGTTTGATTTAGCTTGTCCGAGATCATGCTCCCGGCCGGAGGGCGCTCTTAAAATTCGACCGCGCATGAAGTAATTGGTCTGGTCTTCATGCCGAGAACATTTTGTAGCGTTTCAGATCGGTCCATGGAAATCAGGCAGATATGGTGAATAAGAAGACCATTGAACGGGTGTTGATACCCGTGGGGGCTGGACTCGTCGCGTGTCTCGCGGGGTGCAGCAATCTCGATGTGCTCGATCCGAAGGGCAGCGTGGGTGTGGCTGAAAAGTCGCTGATCAGTACGGCGACGATGGCCATGCTGATCGTCGTCGTGCCGGTGATCGTCATGATCCTCGTGTTTGCCTGGCGTTATCGTGCAAGCAATCGTAGCGCGACCTATGCACCAAAGTGGGCGCATTCCACCGCGATCGAAACGGTGGTGTGGACCGTGCCCACCCTCATCATTCTGTTCCTCGGCATTCTGACGTGGAACACCACGCACGAACTCGACCCATACCGACCCATCGAATCGGCGGTCAAGCCGATCAAGGTCGAGGTCGTGGCGCTCGACTGGAAGTGGCTCTTCATCTATCCGGAACTCGGCGTTGCTTCGGTCAACCAGCTTGCGTTCCCCGTGGGTACGCCGGTCGACTTCAAGGTCACGTCCGATTCCGTGATGAATTCGTTTTTCATCCCGCAACTGGGGAGCCAGATCTACGCAATGGCGGGCATGCAGACGCAACTTCATCTGATCGCCGACCATGCGGGCGATTACGCCGGCATCTCCGCGAACTTCAGCGGCAAAGGGTTTTCCGACATGAAGTTCCGCGCGCTCGCCGTCACTCCCGCGCAGTTCGATGCGTGGGTCGAAAAAGTGAAGGCCTCGCCGCGCCGGCTCGATATGAACGAGTACAACTCGGTGGCGCAACCGAGCGAGAAGGAGCCGGTCGGCTATTTCTCGACGGTCGACCCGAAGGTCTTCACCAACATCATTGCAAAGTACAACAACGGCAATGTCCTCGATTTGCAGAACAGCAATTGCCGCACAAAGGGTTAGCATATGCTCGGAAATCTGACACTCTCCGCGATTCCGTTCGATCAACCCATCATCATGGGGGCGGGCGCACTCATGATCGTCATGGTGCTCGCCGTGGTGGCGACACTGACCCGGCTCCATAGATGGAAATGGCTATGGCACGAGTGGCTGACGAGCGTCGATCACAAGAAGATCGGCGTCATGTATATCGTCGTCGCGGTGCTGATGCTTGTGCGCGGCTTCGTCGACGCGGTCATGATGCGCCTTCAGCTTGCGCTCGCGTATCACTCGCCTGGCTATCTTCCACCTCACCATTACGATCAGATCTTCACGGCTCACGGCGTCATCATGATCTTTTTCATGGCAATGGCGCTAATGGTCGGCCTGTTCAATCTGGTGGTGCCGCTGCAGATCGGAGCGCGCGACGTCGCGTTTCCATTCCTCAATTCGCTCAGTTTCTGGATGACGGCGATTAGCGCGATCCTGATGAATCTGTCGCTCGTGATCGGGGAATTCGCACAGGTCGGCTGGCTCGCCTATCCGCCGTTGTCGGAATTGAAATTCAGTCCGGGCGTCGGGGTGGACTACTACATATGGAGTCTGCAGCTGTCAGGCGTCGGCACACTGATTACGGCCATCAACTTCTTCGTGACGATCGTGCGGATGCGCGCGCCCGGCATGACGCTGATGAAAATGCCGGTCTTTACGTGGACGGCGCTCTGTTCGAACGTGCTGATCATGGCCACGTTCCCGATCCTTACGGTGGCGTTGGCGCTGCTCGGGCTCGATCGCTACATGGGCATGCACTTCTTCACGAACGAAGCAGGCGGCAATGCGATGCTGTACCTGAACCTGATCTGGGCATGGGGCCACCCCGAGGTCTACATTCTGGTGTTGCCCGCATTCGGCATCTATTCGGAAGTCATTGCGACCTTCTCGAAGAAGCCGCTGTTCGGCTACCGGACCATGGTCTATGCAACGTGCGCAATCATGGTGCTCGCGTTTCTCGTCTGGCTGCATCACTTCTTCACGATGGGCTCGGGTGCGGACGTCAATGCCTTCTTCGGCATTATGACAATGGTCATTGCCATTCCGACCGGCGTGAAGATATTCAACTGGCTGTTCACGATCTACCGCGGGCGCCTCGAGTTTTCCGCGCCAGTGTTGTGGACGATCGGCTTCATGATCACGTTCACGATCGGCGGCATGACGGGCGTGATGATGGCGATTCCCGGCGCGGACTTCGTGCTGCATAACAGCCTCTTTCTGATCGCACACTTTCACAACGCGATCATTGGTGGCGTGGTGTTCGGCTATCTCGCAGGGTTCCACTACTGGTTCCCGAAAGCATTCGGTTTCAAGCTGAACGAGAAGCTCGGCAAGTGCGCGTTCTGGTGCTGGTTCGTGGGGTTCTACGCTTCGTTCATGCCGCTCTACGTGCTGGGCTTCATGGGTATGACGCGACGCCTGAACCACTACGACAATCCGGCGTGGCATCCGTGGATGATTGCGGCGGCATGCGGTGTGGCGCTGATCGCGGTCGGCGTCGTCTTCCAGGTCGCGCAAGTGTGGGTCAGCGTGGCAAACCGCAACAAACCCGAGTACCGCGATGTAACGGGCGACCCTTGGGACGGCCGTACTCTCGAATGGGCGACAGCGTCGCCGCCGCCGGTCTATAACTTCGCCGTCATTCCGACAGTGCACGAGCTCGACGCATATGCCCACATGAAGGAGACGACAAACGGTCTCGCGAAAGCCACGGCGTATCAGGACATTCACATGCCGTCCAATACCAGTGCGGGGTTGCTCATCGGCCTGTCTAGTCTCGTGCTTGGATTCGCCGGCGTCTGGCACATTACGTGGCTCGCTGTCGCGGCACTGCTGGCTATCGTGGCCACGCTGATCGCACGCAGCTTCGGCGACAACGACGGCTATTACATCTCCGCCGATACCGTGCGGGAGATCGAAAGTAAGCGTGGCCCTACGGCCGCTGCGGTGCCAAGCCGCGAATTCGAAGCTGTGGAGGCCTGATCGATGTCGCAGAAAACAATCTCCGTGGCGCACTACGGCGCACACGATAACCACGGTTCGTCAGATACGGTGTTCGGCTTCTGGCTGTATCTGATGACCGACTGCGTGCTGTTCGCATCGCTATTCGCCGTGTTCGCGGTCATGTCGCATCAATTCGCGGGCGGTCCGTCGGGCAAGGATCTGTTCGACATTGGCGGGGTCGCGGTAGAGACTGCCGCGCTGCTGTTGAGCAGCATCACCTACGGCTTCGCAATGCTTGGCGCCCGGCGCGGCAAGTCCGCCGCTGTCCTGGGTTGGCTTGCTGTGACCTTCGTGCTCGGTCTTGCGTTTCTCTTTCTGGAAATGCGCGAGTTTTCGCACCTGATTGCCGAGGGCGCTGGACCTTCCCGCAGTGCGTTCCTGTCGTCGTTCTTCACGCTGGTCGGCACGCATGGACTGCACGTCACGGTTGGCCTCGTGTGGATGGTGGTGCTGGCCGTGCAGATCGCGCGGAGTCCGGAAATGTCGGGACGCCAGCTCACGCGTCTCACGTGTCTAAGTCTTTTCTGGCATTTCCTCGACATCGTGTGGATCTGCGTCTTTTCCTTTGTCTACTTGGGGAGCGTGCTGTAAATGGCTCACATGCAATCAGTTTCGGCGCAGCAGAGCCACGGCAGCATGCGCGGCTATGTTGGCGGGTTCCTGCTTTCGGTCGTGTTGACCGCCGCTGCATTCGGGCTTGTAATGCGCGGCGCCTTCCCGGCGCAAACGGCAATGATCGCGCTATCGGTTCTTGCCTTCGTGCAGATTGTCGTGCATCTGGTGTTTTTCCTGCACATCGACATGTCGGCCGGACAACGCTGGAACGTCATGGCGCTTGGTTATACGGCGTTAGCCGCGTTGTTCCTGATCGGCGGCACCGTGTGGGTCATGCATAACGTGAGTATGAACATGATGTCGCGGTAGACCATAGGGCTTGCTCGTCGATGTATGAAGCGGTTTCGCTTCGCTGGCTGCTTCGTACAAAGCCCTCAAAACCGCACGCCGATGCCACCTTCGATCAGATCCGTATCGCGGTCGTAACGCGTCACCACGCGGTTCCAGGTGACGCGGGCGAGCCAGGGTGAACCGAAGCGATAGCTCGCCGATACGGCGAAAAGCGCTGATACACGACCGTCGCCCGTACGATCTTGCGGAAGATTGTCGGTCTGCCTGATCGCGACGTACGGGCCAACGCCGGCCGACAATGCGAGGCGGTCGTCGAAGAATGCGCGTGTGGCCCACAGTTGCGCCGCGAGACCGTCGCGGCGCTCAACACTACCGCTGCGTGATGGCCCCCTATGTGTGCTGACGCACGTAACGCAGCCATCGCGTAGTGCTCGTCTGCCGTTGCAATGCGTTGACCGGCCGCTGTCGCCTGTGTCGTAAGACGCCGCGCCGCACGGTCTTACTTTGCGAAATATTCCGCGCGATCTATATCGGCAAGCAACCCAGGCCGTGTCGGCTCCCAGCCAAGTAGTTGCCGCGTTTGATGACTGGTTGCTGGCACATCCATTTGCGCGAACCTCGCGAACCATCCAAAGTGGCTGTCTGCTTCTTCCTGACGCGTGCTCGCGACCGGCACGTTCAGGCGCCGGCCTATTACTTCTGCAATGTCTTTGAACGGCACGCCTTCATCGGCGACTGCGTGATAGCGGGCACCGGCAGTGCCTTTTTCCAGCACCAGCCGGAACACCCGCGCTGCATCCAGCCGATGAACGGCGGGCCATCGGTTGAGCCCCGCACCTATATACGCCGACATGCCTTTCTCTCGCGCGAAGTCCGCGAGGCGCGGCACGAAGCCGTGATCGCCATCGCCATGCACCGAAGGAGGCAGTCGCACCACCGACGCGCACACGCCGCGTGCCGCGAGCGAGGCCGCCATTGCTTCGGAGGCGCGGGGATAGGCGGCGGAAGTGGGAATGGGCGGATCGTTCTCAGTCGCGAGGCGACTGCTTATCATGGCGAGTCCCGAGGTCACGAGGAGCAGACGGCTCGAGCCCTCGAGCGCTACGCCGAGCACTTCGATGGCGCGGCGGTCCATTTCGCAGTTCTCCGCGAATCGCGAGAAGTCGTGATTGAAGCCGGTATGGATCACGCCGTCCGCGACTGCCGCGGCGCTGCGCAGAGTGTCGAGGTCCTCTAGCGAACCGCGGTGAACGTCTGCTCCTGCCGCGCTGAGCGCCGCCGCGGCGGCGTCCGAGCGAGCGAGTCCAAGTACGGTGTGGCCCGCCCCGAGCAGTTCCTGCACCACTGCCGAGCCGACAAAGCCTGTCGCGCCGGTAACGAAAACACGCATGGGAATCCTCCATATCGACAATGAACGGATGCCACTTTCGGCGCATAATCGCCCGGCGAAAAGTAGTGACGTTACACGGGTATACAGACTAACAGGATCAGCATGCCGGTCGCGAACGATAATCCGCTTGGTGCCTACCTCAAAGATCGGCGCACGAAACTCGATCCGGCCGCACTCGGCCTTTCGACTACGCGCCGGCGAACGCCTGGCTTGCGCCGCGAGGAGGTCGCCCAGCGCGCCAATGTGAGTGCAACGTGGTACACGTGGCTGGAGCAGGGCAGAGGCGTCGCGCCTTCGGCCAATGTGCTGGAGCGGATCGCGCGCGCGTTGCTGCTCACCGATGTCGAGCGCGAGCATCTGTTTCTGCTCGCGTTGGGTCGCCCGCCCGAAATCCGCTATCGGAATACGGAAGGCGTCACGCCCAGGCTGCAGCGCGTGCTCGACTCGTTGGAGTTCAGTCCAGCCATTATCAGGACCGCCACGTGGGACGTAGTCGCGTGGAATCGTGCTGCCGCTGCCATGCTGACCGACTACGGCAGATTGCCGCCGGAACAGCGCAACATACTTCGCCTGATTTTTTGCAACCCGCGGGTGCGCGCCGCGCAGTCCGATTGGGAAAGCGTTGCACGCTTCGTCGTGGCCGCGTTTCGGGCCGATGCCGCGCGCGCGGGCGCTGCTTCCAGAGTGGCAGCGATGGTTGACGAACTGTGCCGCCTGAGTCCCGACTTCGAAGCTATCTGGCGCGACAACGACGTGCGCAGCCACGGCGGGGGCGTCAAGCATTTGCGGCATCCGATAGCGGGGCCGATCGGATTCGAATACTCGGCGTTTGCCGTCGCTGGGCGGCCCGACCTCGGCATGGTGGTCTACACGCCGCTTACGCCGGACGATGCGCGGAAGGTCGGCGAACTCGTCAAGTCGCGAGGGCAGGGATCGTCATGATTTGATTTCGCGCGGTTTCAGTAAGTCTGATTAAAGACGGACAGATTGAGCAATAGACTCGATCGAATTTTTACTACCGTGAATTTGAAACCCGAGCGCGGTTAGTGAATATCGCAGTTATTTCGGCGAGGCTGACACTTGCTCAATGGGGGCACGGTAACTCGCCCCGTTGAGTACCGGCGTTCGCGCCCGCAGAACTTGGGAAAACGGCGGCCTCTGCCGCCGCCCGGCCGGGTGCCGAAAAGCTTGGGACGAATAGCGTAAACCACGAGAAAGGAATTTTCTTAGGACAATTGAATGAGGAAATTTCCATCCGTCGGCAATGCGATGTCCGCGGTTGTTAAGTATGTAATCATCTGATTTAAGAAGATATTTCCCGTTCGACGATGACAAAAAGGCAAGAAGTGAAATAATTACTGCAAAGCCGGTCTAAAACAAAATGTTCTTACGGGGTCAAATGCCTGGGCGTGCTATCCATCTAATCTTCCGATCATCATCAGAAAGCAGGAATTTTTGCGAAATGCGAAGTTCTCGGAAAGGATCCTGCTTTTTGGCCGGAAAGGACTAATTTCCATGTGACCTACCCTGCGTAAGCGGGTACGATTTACCCCTGTCGCGGCATGGAAGCGAACAACTTTCCGAGCGGTGCAGTCGCTTGCACGCTCCGGGTTAAACGTTTGCGCGACAATGCCACGTGATCCAGCGGCGGATGGTGCCGTAAGGTTTGCTCCAGTTGGTCCATCAAGTATCGCGGCGTCGAGCGCATTGCGATAGGCGCAGCTTTGTCTGCAAGCCAGGCGATTCAATCCACGTTGTCTCCGGCAATGTGACTGCACTTACTGCAGGTGCTGACGATGCAACATGCCATTTTGGATCATTAAGCATAACGAATTAATAAGAGCTGTTTAAAACCACAGTTCTACCGAACTTCAAAAACTCATTTTTGGCTTTTTTATCGAGACTTTCTCGACAGTGGGAAAAACGCACATGTTAAAACGACGACAATTTCTTGGTGGCCTGACGGCCCTTGCCGGCAGCTATCTTTTGAGCGCCTGTGGTGGCGGCGGTGAAGACGGCGGCGCGAGCCCGGCAGCCAAGGCTTCCGCGAGCCCAACGGCGAAAGCTGCAGCTGCATCCGCGAACGGCACCGTCATGCCCTCGGCCGCTTCGATCACTGACAGCGCCGGCGATGTCTGGACGCTCGTCAACGGCGTGATTTACAGGAACGGCTCTACCGTCGGCAATACATACGACGTGTCGCTCGTGCTCTGGTATGGCGGCAAGATCTGGGCTCGCGGCACCGGTGGCCAGTTTTATGTGAACGCGGAGGTTGCCGAGCAATGGCTCCCCTGTGGCGATCCACGTATCGACGTTGCTTCTGTTCCGGGAAGCTTCTACGGCATCAACGGGCATTTCGACTATACGTACACGCCCGAGAAGGTCGTGTCGATTCTGAAGGGCATGAATTGCACGAGCTACCGCGTCGGCGCGACGGACGATCCGAAGCAATTGAACGCTGTGGTGAAGCTCGCGCAGGCATTCCAATCGGCCGGGCTCACACTGCTGGTGTTGATCGATCAGGGCGTATATGACGCGAGCGGCGCTGTGATGGCCAGCGAGTCGACCGCCTATAACCGTGGGCGCTCGGTCGGCGCGACCGTCGCCAATGCGTTGGCGCCCTACGGCGTGACGATCTACGAATGCGGCAACGAATTGACGCGCCAGGACGCGACTGTGGTGGACTTCACGGCCGCGGGCTCAAAGGTGAGCGACTTCAACAATACAAACTGGCCTATCATGCGCGGCGTCATGCGCGGAATGATCGACGGTGTGAAGTCGGTACAGTCGTCCGCGAAGTGCGGCATCAATTTTTGCGTTGCAGACGTAGGTGCGTCCGACGCGCTGTGGGACGGCAGGCAACCGGACGGCAGCGGCGGCCATCCGCAGGTGCGCTGGGACATTACGACCTGGCACAATTACGAAGCGTATGGTGACCTGTTCAACATTGGGACCGACGGTTCAGGTCCGGGCTTCGACCTGCCAACGTACTGCAAGGCCCGCTATGGCGTACCGCTTATTGTCACCGAATGGAACGCGGGCCCTGATCAATCGGAGAGCTACCGCGGGAATTACATCTCGGACAGGCTTGCGGCATTCTACGGGGCACGAAAGACCCATAACCTTCAGTCGGTCATGTACTACGTGCTGGATAGCGGCAACAACACCTACGGCATCATGATCAACGGCAAACCGGTGGATGCGCCGTACAACGCATTTACCAGCTTCACGTCGAGCCACGCCGACACCTGAGCGAGTTGCCGCTTATCAGTCAATGAACCCGGTCCCGCCTGCCTTGCAGGATGGGACCGGGTTCATTTTTCGTTGCATCGGCATCTATTCGTACATGCTGCGACAGGCGTTGTGTGTCTGATATCAGCGGCAGAATGTGTCTGGCACTAATCTTCCCCAGTCGTAATCGATACTATCCGGCGTGAAAGGCAAAACACCTGCTCCAGGCGTAAACGTCAGTTCACCGAAGTACACATGGTTATCCGGGGCATACAGGTCCACGCGAACATAGTCGAAGTCCTCGCAGAGCTTCGTGGCCGCGCGCAGAATGGCATCGAGGTTCTTGGGGCGCGGCGCCGGGACCGGACTGCGCTTGTAATACCCGATTGCTATGTCGAGATGGTTCCACTCGACGTCGTACACATCACCTCTTGTGTTTTCGCCGAATCTGTCGGAAATCACCAGGATGTAGATGATGGGGCGGCCGTTACGCCCGCCGAAGCAGTGCAGTTTATAGTCGGCGGGAATGTTGCCGCTGCTGTCGAGCAGCAGATGTTCGAAGAAGATACGCGGCTTGATCTTGCGGTAGTGTCTTTCGCGAGCAATCTTGTAGAAGTCGAGCGACAGCCAGTAGTTTGCCAGATCCCGCAACCGCTGGAATGAGGTTGCCGATTTGCTTTTGACTACCTCTACATAGCTGCTGCCGTGGTTTGCCTTCATCACGAACGCATCCGGCAGAGCATCGAACACTTCTTTTGTGAAGGCGTCCGGGACGGCCAGCAGCGGTATCACGTGCTTTTCGCCTAGCTTTTTCGCGACATACTCGCGGACCGTGAGCTTGTCGGTCAATTCGACGAACCACGGGTCGGGCCGCAAGTTCTTTTGCAGGATTTTTTCGTTGAAGGTCGTGGGCCGACGCAGATTCGGGTAGCGGCCAATTTCCTTGTGATGCAACAGGCTAAGGAACAATGGTGCCGGCAGCATCGATTTCGCCGCTTCTTTGAGCCTTCTGACGTTCGACTGTCTGCGTTTCGGCTGCGCTGGCTTGCTGGCGTCGTGCGAGAGCGGCCAGTCGTCGGGTACATCGTCTTCCGACATGTCGGTTTCCCTGCCCCGCAGGGTAGACGCACTGGTTTCATTGGAGAACTGCGCAGATTTGGTGGTTGTCATTATCTGTTCCATATCTGATAGCCTGGCGGCGCTTGATTCGCGCGCGCAGCCGGGCGGCGCGGACTCTCAATCGCGCGCAGCCCGGCTATGTTGATGCCGGCCCGTCAATCGTCGATCGCGACGCATCGTTCTGCCACTTCCAGACGCTGCTGCGCGCGGAATTGCGTGGGCGACATGCCGTAGCGTTCCTTGAAAAGGCGGCCGAGGCGATTGCCGTCACCCATTCCACATCGCCGCGCAATCTTGTCTACAGGTAGATCGGTGTTGCGCAGCATTGCGCGAACAACTTCGAAACGGGTGCGCAGAAGGTATTCGAGCGGAGTCATGCCGAACTCGAACTTGAAGCGGCGCTGATAGTTGCGTTTGCTCATCGCCGCACATTCCGCGGCCTTTGCAACGGAGATAGGATTGCTGTAGTTCTCCTTGATCCAGCGGGCAGATTCGCGAATCTTCTCCGTTGTCGTGGTAATGCTCGCATCGTCCAGTTCGAATTTGTCTGACTCGACGTAGGTCGTTTGCAGCATGTCGGCAATCTTTCGGGCAATCTCCGTACTGAGGTCGCGTTCGATTTGCGCAAGGGCGAGATCTGTCGGCGTTGCACTGCTGGTCCGCGTTGTAGTCGGAGCATCGTCGAATACGAAGATCGGCACTGTGGAATGCATCGGATCCTTGCAAATGACGACCATGTTCGCGCCTTGCTGGATATCGAACGATGCAATAGAACCTTGACGGGCTATCCAGGAGAGCAGACGGTCGTTGGACTCCAATGCCCTCGCCGCGTCGCGACAGGCGACGAACAACGCGTGGAATTCGCCGAGCCGATGGCGCTCGATACTTTGGGTCCAGATCGATATGCCAGAGGAGCTGGTCACAAGCCCTCCGCTTTCAGAAAGCACTGAAAGGGAATAGGGAGAGCCGGGTGCTGTGTCCTCTGACAATTCGTTCGCCAGACGGAATGCGTCGCCGATCGATCCAGCAGTCGCCATGGAGCATTCCTGAGACACTAAAAGCCCAATGTGCTTTGCTGCTTTCCGTGTTGCCACTTTTGGACTGGTCCGGTGCGCATCAATGTACGACCTGAGAAAATCGGTGGAAGTCGTCACGCTTAGTTCTCCAAACAGGGTGAATCACTGCCTACGTGTCGAGATTAGCGTACTCAAATCACCCTGGCGATGGTGGCCGGTAATCGATGGTGTTTTGGCGCAATTTGGAGGATTGGGGAAATAGTTACCTTGCGCACCTGAATAAAGGCATACGAAAAGCTGTCTGGATCAGCAACAATTGCCTGGAGTAATAAGTGAGCCGTTACTCGGTGGAAGAGGGTTTTGGCCCCGAAAGTCCCGTGTGGCATGCCTCGCCGGGTGTATGGCGCGAATAACGTGAAATCGGCCCGACGGAAGAGACATAGATGGCGCGTAACGCTGAATCCGAAAAGCGGTATCACTCTGTTACATCCATTGCAGATAGCTACAACACTTTCTAAATTATGTGTTGCGTGGTGATCTCTTCCACGGAATCGGCCAATAGCACCCGAATTTACGCCCCGGGGGATGCACTGATTCGAACGGGCGCTATGCTTCACTGCAGCATCTGTAGCAATAGGGATTGCCCCGGAAGGCGCTATCGAATGCCAGCAATGCGCAATTTCTTCACCCGGTCGCACAAACAAGTTGATCGAGGTGTAGTAATTGCCGTGTCTTTAAGTGCCTTGCACTGACGACGTACGACGACGCATCGCTCACGTGAGTCCGGGCCGGACCGCGCTTTGCGAAGTTGGCCGTAGGTCGGTTTTCCGGTGTATTAAAACGCTAACAATTTGTAGTACGGAATAAAACGCGGAGCGCGGCGAAAACCTGTCGCTCCATGATCTGGGGGTTCGAAAGTCTGGAGACGGGGGCGAGCCGTGTTGCTGGCGGCACAGCCTTTGATCAATTCAAGCAGGTGGACAGCCACTTGGCTTGGCAAACCATGACGTAGTCCCCGATCAGACGTCGGGCCTACGCCATATGCGTTCCTGCCGGAGACGGCTGGAGATGCGGACCGTTGGTGAAGCCAGGCGGTGTCGACTCATTACTGTGCCCATCAAACATGGAAGGATCAAACCGGTGGACTACTACCCTCTGAATTCGCTCCCGGCGACTGCCAGTACAGAACGCGGCCAGCTCAGCCCCAGCGCCATGCTGCGTCTGATGCGCGACCATATCTGGGAGATCGTACTTACCACGGTCGTTGTTTTCAGCCTGGCTGCCGCTTATCTGCTCATCGCATCGCCAATCTATTCCGCAGACGTGCTCATTCGCGTGGACCCACCCGAACCGAATGCGCTGGGCCTCGCGCTTCAGAATCAGGAGAACATGCCTCCGCCCGCGCCGTCGACCGTGACGGAAATGGGGGTGATGCGCAGCCGCTCCGTGCTGGAGCCGGTCGTTCAACGCTTCCATTTCGATATCTCTGTGACGCCGCATAAACTGCCTCTGCTCGGAGATATCGCAGAGAAGTTCGCGACGCCCGGTGAGCCGTCCCGGCCATGGCTTGGACTCAAGTCGTACGCGTGGGGAGGTGAGCAGGTAAAGATAGGCACGCTCGACGTTCCCAAAGATCTCGAAGAAGAAAAAATGACGTTGGTTGCCGGAGAGGACAATACCTACGAATTGCGTGGGCCGCAAGATCAGGTATTCCTCCATGGCGCAGTTGGCAAACAGGTGTCGGCTAATGGCATCTCGATGCGCGTCGATGAACTGGTCGCGCGGCCGGGCACCGAGTTCACGGTGGTGCGGTGGAATGCCGTCGACGCGATCAAGCGTTTCGACTCGATCATCAAGGTTAGCGACAAGGTGAAAGACTCGGGTCTTCTCCAGATCGAATACACCGACAACAACGCGGCGAAGGCTGCCGAGGTTGCGAATGCGTTGGCCCAGCAATACCTGGCCACGGCAATTGCCAGCCGGCAACTTAACGACACCACGACGCTCGCGTTCATCAACGGAGAACTTCCTCGTCTACTCGCAGACCTTAGGAAAGCCGAAGAAGCACTGAAGGCATTCCGGGCCAATTCGCAGTCGATGCAGCCGACAGCAGAAGCGCAAGCGTACCTGCAAGGCGGCCTCGACATCGACCGGCAGATCGCAACGCTGCAGCTGCAGCGCACGCAGCTGCTCGAGCGCTATACGCCGCAAAGCCGTTGGGTACAAAGCGTCGACACGCAGCTGGCGCAACTGAAGAACGCGAAGGCGAGTTTCGACGGTCACTTCAACGGTATGCCAGCGTCCGAACGTTCGAGCGTCGATCTGATTCGCGCGCAGAAGGTGGCGGAAACGATCTACCTGGGAATGGTTCAGAAGGCCGAGCAATTGCAGGTGCGGCGTGCAAGTACTACTGGCGGGGCGCACGTGGTCGACGAGGCGATTACGCCCCATCGTCCGGTCAAACCCAAGCCGATACTGGTGCTGCCTGGCGGACTGGTACTGGGCCTCGTATCCGGCGTCGTGCTTGTCTTCATGCGCCGACATGTACTGACGGGCGTAACGGATCCGCGTTACGTCGAACGCAGAATGAGCGTGCCGGTTTTCGGCGAGATCCTGTTCAGCCAGCAGCAGTTGTTGCTCGACAGAACCAACACCGGCGCGAAATCGCTGCCGGGCGCTGCGGCGCGGGCTGGACTACCTCAGCCGGCCAAGGACGGCGTACCGGAGATACAGGTGGCGGGCGGCGGCACCAAGGTGCTTGCTGAGCGCTTTCCGCACGATTCGTCGGTAGAAGCGCTACGAGCAGTGCGCACTTCGCTGGCACGCGATCTCGCGCATTCACGCAACAACATCCTGATGGTGATCGGGCCGACTCCGTCAGCGGGGAAGAGCTTTGTCGCGGCCAACATTGCGACTTTGCAGGCCGAGATCGGCGCGCGAGTTCTTCTGATCGATGCCGATATGCGTCGCGGCCATCTCGCATCGCTCTTCAATCAGAACAATCGCGGCGGACTTTCCGAGGTTCTTTCCGACCGTATGCCGCTACGCAATGCACTGAGGCATACGGGTATCGACGGTCTGTCTTTCCTGTCTTGCGGCTCGCGCCCGGATAATCCAGCCGCCTTGCTCGCGAGGCCGCGCTTCAAGGAAGTACTGGAGCGCCTCAGCGGGCAGTTCGATCTGGTGATCTTCGATACGCCGCCATTCCTTGCGGTCACCGACGCGTCGATCATTGCAAGCGAAGCGGGTGCATCGCTACTCGTGTTGCGCTCGGGCATGCAATCGGAGGAGGAGATCGAGGACACCGTGAAGAAGATGGAGCGCGCGGACGGCCGCATCGCCGGTGCTGTATTCAACGGTATTCCGCTTCGTCGCAGTACTCGCACCTACGGTTATGCAACCAACTATGCGAGCGACTATGGCGATGCCGACGCAACCAGTGGGTCTCTCCGAACGTGAGCGAGTTGCTACGTCGTTCGATGAAGTCGCAAAACGGAGAAGCAGATGGCGTTTGCAATCAACGGTAAATTCACTTCGCAGCCGGTCACGGGTGTCCAGAGAGTCGCGTATGAGTTGACAAGAGCGATGCAAATGCGGGTTCCGCCAGACGAGAAACTCGAGGTATTCGTCCCGCGCGATACAAGGGAACCGGGCGCGCTGTTGAAATGGCAGCGGCGCTTTCCCTGGCTGCGCGGCACGCTGTGGGAACAGATCACACTGCCCATTGCCGCGAGAGGCGTCAGGCTCGTCAACCTGTGCAACATGAACCCGGTGTTAAAACGCCGGCAGGTGGTGATGCTCCATGACATGGCGGTGTATGACGTACCGGGCGGATTCTCCAAAAAATTCGTGCTGTGGTACCGCCTTTGTTTCTTCATGCTGCCACGAATGGAGCCGATGATTCTAACGGTGTCGAAGTTCTCCCGATCGCGCATCTGTCACCATCTGAAAATCGACGAATCGCGAGTCGCAGTAGTGAGCCCTGCTGCGGATCATCTGGACCGCGTTACCTCGGACCCTGCGGTGATCGAGCGGCTCAATCTCGTGAAGGACGCCTATTGCGTCGTGGTCGGCAGTCTCGATCCGCGCAAGAACCTGCAGCGCGTGCTGGAAGCGATAGAGAAGCTCGGACACCTCGACCATGTCAAGTTCGTAGTGGTCGGCGGCAAGAATGCACGCATCTTCAATAGCGAACTGGCTGAAGAGAAGCCGCAATCGGAGAGAGTGGTGTGGGCCGGGTTCGTCACTGACGGCGAGCTGAAGGCACTCTACGAAAACGCCGGGTGTCTTGTGTTTCCGTCGCTGTACGAGGGGTTTGGCTTGCCTCCGCTCGAGGCCATGTACTGCGGCTGTCCGGTCGTCGCATCGTCGCTGACTTCCATACCGGAGGTTTGCGCAGAAGCGGCCATGTATTGCGACGCCACATCGGCGGACGACATTGCCGCGAAGATCTCTCTAATGATGACAGACGACCTGGTGCGGCAACGTTATAAGGCAATGGGGCTTGCCCGTGCGCGCGAGTTTCGTTGGGACCTGTCCGCGCAAACCGTGCTCGAGATTCTCAAGGGGCAGGCGGGCGTGCAGTTGACGGGCGTGCCGGCGCGCGCGTCGGCGGGCTAGCGCATGTCGGTAGGCAGGCCAATGTTTCGCATTCGAAAGAGTGTCGGCAGACGTCGGGCGTTGGGAACAATCGCGGCCCTCTTTGGTGCGGCGGCACCGCTTGCGCGTGGAAAGACCGGATCCCAGTTCGACAACAATCTTCCGTCGGCGCTGCTCCTGCGCAATCGCAATGGCATCAAGTCGCTGTTGCTGCCTGGCTATACGCCGCCCTGGAATGCCACCGTGCCCGGCGACCGCAATTCTGCGCCCGTGGATGTCCGGGCGTGGACCCGTTACGTCGAGGCAGTCGTGCGCAAGTACTCCGCACCGCCGTTCAACCTCCGCTATTCCCAGACCTGGAACGAGGCGGCCGGAACATTGTCTGGCGGTTTACCGCAGGCGGCGTTCTGGCACGGTCCGCACTTCAGCAAGGACAGAAAACACGCGAAGCCGTACGAGCGTGCGATGCAGGATTACGTCGAACGACTGCATCTGCCTGCCGCCCGCATCATCGCGAAGTACAACGCGGATAACGTCTACGGCGGCTCCCCCGATCAGGGCGAAGTGTCCAACTTCTGCAAGTGGCTCGAGTACCGAAGTCCCGCTTCGAATGGACGCATGCTGGCAATCGAAATTGGCGATGCGTATATGAAGACTTCGCATTACGCGCCGGAGTACTTCTTCGACTTCCCAGTATGGGCGCTCGATCGTCACTGGAACGAACCCAACAAGTACATGTCAGTGATGTATCACTGGGACGGATACGAGCCTTTCCGTCTTACTCATCGTGGTCCGCCCAAGCGGACTTATAACGTGTCGGGGAGAAGTCTCGTCGTACTTCATCCGACTGCTTCGGGCTCGCTGGCAAGTTTGGCGGGTCCATTGCAATTTGGTCCAGGCGCATCCTGCAGCGCGCTGCGCTCCGGCAATGACATCGTGCTGCAGGTCAATGAATCAGCGGGGTGGCGAACCGCGACAGTGGCGGGGTTTAAGCGACCCTGGGATCGCGAAGTAAAGATTGATTTCATAGGCGCAGTGACGGGCACAGTAAGTGCAATTGACGCCATTACGACCACTTGGAGTAATGACGGTTGCAGTTGGGGTTCAGGGTGCGGGAGAAAGTCAATGGCGCCGGAAACGATCTGCCAACCCGCCTCGCGTATATCGCCGTCCGTTCGCTTGCGTAGCAATTCCGACTCACCGAAAAACTTAAGATAGCGTCGAATGCCATGAACCAGGTCACAGTTGTCATCTGCAACTACAACTACGAACGCTATCTAGCGGCCGCGATCGAGTCCGCGCTCAATCAGGACTATCCGGGCACGCAGGTTGTCGTGCTCGACGACGGTTCGACGGATGGATCGCGGGAAATCATAGAGAAGTACGGTAGTCGCATTACGGCGATCTTCCAGGAAAACGGCGGCCAGGTGGCCGCATACAATCACGCGATCAGCGCGCTGGAAACGGAATACGCGATCCTGCTCGATTCGGACGACATCCTGTACCCGAGCGCGGTGTCGGAGGTAATGCAAGTCTTTAAGAGCGGCTCCTGGGCGAAAGTGCAGTTCCGGCTGGACGTCATGGACGCAAGCGGAGCGGCGACAGGCGCTTACGTGCCGAACACCGAACCGCCCGCCAACTGCGGAGAACTCCTGCAGGCGGGCTGGCTGTATCCTTCGCCGCCAGCGTCCGGAAACGCGTATCGGGTAAGCGCACTTAAGCAGGTGTTTCCTATTCCCGCGCCGGGAATCAATCGCTACGGCGCCGACTTCTTCGCGATCTACGGTGCCGCGTTGGTGGGCCCGGTAGCTACGGTGCGCAAGTCGCTTGGCGGCTATCGCGTGCATAACGCCGACGGGGGCACGGTGTCCTTCGCCAATTCGGAGCAGATCTCCAAAGCCCCGAAGGCGCTGGGCATGCGTTGGGCGATCCTGAGAAATATTGCGAGGTCGCGTCTGGAGATCGAACTGCCCGCGACATTCCATGATTTCGGCCACGAGAAGGCAATCTTCTGTTCGAGCGTGTATCGGGCGACGCTCGTTCACCGGTGGCGCTGGATGATGCACGATTCGCGCGGCTACCTGCATGCGATCGTGGCCAACCCATTCTGGAGCGTGAAGAAGAAGTTCGGCACGCTGTTTCTTTCCGGCCTGTGCCTCGTACCGTACTCGCCACTTTCTGACTTCGTGGTTCGCTACATATCGAACCCGCTCGCACGCCGACGCGTGGCACAGCGCTAAGGTCAGGAATACGCACTTGGAGAACGGAATGGAAAGACGAGACAACGCAAGCGTCATTGCGTTTGTTTACGGCGGATATTTGATGAGGTACGTGTACCTCATCATCGTGGTGCCGTTTTACGGAAGAATTCTCGGCGTGTCCGAGTATGGACGTGTGCTGGCGTCGATGTCGCTCATGAACGTGATATGGATGCTCGTGAGCTACGGATTCACGTTTGTCGGAATGCGCGAAGTCTCGAAGGCGCAGTCGGTGAAGGAGTGCAATTCGATCTACTCGCTGCATGTCAGCGCGCGGCTCATGCTGGCCGCACTGGGCGGATGCATCGGCCTTGTCGCCACGATGTGCTCGCCGACATTGTCTGAGCGACCTCTTATCGGTGTACTGGCTACGTTGCTAGGCATCGTCTCGGCGCTGAACCTCGGCTGGCTATTCCAGGGGCGTCAGCGCTTTCGTACGCCGATCATGATCGAGGTTTTCGGCTTCGCCGTGAGCCTCGTTCTGGTGCTCAGCTTCGTGAAGGAGCCTGCCGACTCGGTATGGGTGCTTGCGAGCCTGCTGATTGCGGGAGTGGCGTCGTCGATCATTTCGTATGGCATTACTACTTCGCAATTGGGACTGCCGCGTCTGAAAATAGAAGGCGTGATGCCGCTCATTCGCAGCTCGACGATGCTGTTCTGCTATTCGTCCGGCTCCGTCGTACTCACGGCGTCTTCGACCTATCTGCTGACGCTGTTGTCGACGCCTGCACAGGTCGGCTATTTCGGCGCCGCCGAGCGCTTCGCGACTATCGCTCTCAGCCTCATGGGACCGGCGTCGCAGGTATTCGTCCCGACTATTTCGCGGCAACTTGCCCATGGCGACAAGGACGGCGCGCATGCGACCACTCGCCAGGGCGCGGCTCTTCTGCTCGGGTATGGGTTACTGGTGTTTTGCGGCGCACTGACGTTGTCGCCGTTTGTCCTGCCGCTAATTCTCGGACCGGCGTTCGAGCCTGCCGCGCGGGTTCTTCAATGTTTCGCGTGGATGTTCCCGTTCGTTGCTTTCAACGAGTTCGTCGCGTTCTATGTATTCGTACCGCGCAGAAAGGACCGGCTGCTTGCATTTGCAGGAGTGGCCTCTGGCCTCGTCAATCTGGCCGCGGCGCTGCTTCTCGCGCCGCGCTTCGGAGCAATCGGCATGGCAACGGCTCGGGTCATCGGCGAGGCGACCCTCGCCGTGATCCTGATGGTCATCATGGTCCGGCTCGAATTGGTGGGCCTCGTGCCGGGCGCACGGCGCGCTGCAGGAATGCTGGGGCTTGCATGGGGCGCAAGAGCTCAGGCAGGCGCGACCAAGGACGAGTGAACCGGATTGCCGGCGCTGAAGCGTCCGGCGCGTAATCTCACAGGAGGTTGAAGTGAAAGTCGCTATTGTTCACGATTGGCTCGTGGTTTCGGGCGGCGCGGAGAAGGTTTTAAAGAGCATCATTGAATGCTTCCCGAAAGCGGACATCTTTTCGATTGTCGACTTTCTCGAAGACCGCGATTGTGTGAAGGGGAAACCTGTCAACACGTCGTTCATTCAGAAGATGCCGTTTGCGCGCAAACGCTATCGGGCATATCTGCCGTTGATGCCGATTGCGATCGAACAACTGGACCTGTCTGCTTACGACCTCGTTATTTCGAGTTCGCACGCGGTGGCCAAGGGGGTGCTGACCGGCCCCAACCAGATCCATATCAGCTATGTGCATTCGCCGATTCGCTATGCGTGGGATCTGCAGCATCAGTACCTACGCGAATCGAACCTGCACAAAGGCGTCAAGTCGATCATGGCTCGCGCGCTGCTGCACTATATCCGCGGCTGGGATTCGCGCTCGGCGAATGGAGTGGACCATCTGCTCGCGAATTCACACTTCATTGCACGAAGAATCAGGAAGGCGTATCAACGCGACGCTACGGTTATCTATCCGCCAGTCGATCTAGAGAACATGGTCATGTGCACGCAGAAAGAGAACTTCTACGTGACCGCCTCACGCATGGTGCCGTACAAGCGCATAGACCTGATCGTGCGGGCTTTCTCGCAGACGCCGGAGCGCAAGCTTGTGGTGATCGGCGACGGCCCGGAAATGAAGCGCATCAGGGCGGTCGCCGGCCCCAACGTGACGATACTCGGCCACCAGCCTCTGGAAGTGCTGGTCGATCATCTGCGGCGCGCCCGCGCTTTTGTGTTCGCCGCGGAAGAGGATTTCGGCATCTCTGTGGTCGAGGCGCAGGCATGTGGCACGCCGGTGATCGCGTTCGGCAGGGGAGGTGCGCTGGAATCGGTTGTAGGCTTGCCACTCGAGCAGCCAACCGGTGTGTTCTTCGGTGAGCAAACGGCTGAGTCTTTGCTGGAAGCGGTAACACGGTTTGAGCGCAACGCTACGTTATTCGATCCGCTCAATTGCCGCCGGAATGCCGAACGGTTCTCGACCGAGAACTTCAAGACCGCATTGACGGATTTCATCGACGCACGGCTTCTGCGCAGCTCAATCGAACAGCTCCGCCCGTACCTCGTGCGCGAGCGGGCTGTCGACGAACGTCACCTGGCGAGCGTGCCTTCGTAAGATTGAAGGCGATATTTGACGCGGCCGGCGAGAGCCATGATCGAGTGAGCATGGCTGTGTATTTGCGGCGAACGCGTTTCAATGAGCCGCTGAAGCGGCGCCTGATGTCCATAGGCGAGCGCGCAGACGAATAGAAGGCTCGCGGCCGACCACGTGGGCCGAGCGCGTTCGGACTGCTCGGAAAGGGCCCTTCGCAGGAAGATCAGGCCTACGAGCGCGCCGAGAATCCAGCCAGCAATTACTTCCGGCCAGGTATGCGAAAGGTCCATCAAGCGCGATATGCCCGTTAGCGCGCCGATTCCCATTCCAGCCACGATGCCGAGCGAAGGCGGCAGACGCCACCACTGCAGTTGCAGTGCGAGCGCGACCATCCACACGCATGTCGACAGCATGGCGTGGCCGCTAATCACGCGAAAATCGGAAGCGGGAAAAGAGATGCCCCAGCCGGCATAGAAGATCTTGCTCGCGCCGACAATGGCGATGCCGGCAGATAGCATTACGATCCACCGGCAGGCGAGCTTAACGTTAAAAACAGCGATCCAGCAGGCGCAGACAGCGGCCACGGGTAAAGTGACGGCGGCATCGCCTATGTTGGTGAATACAGTCCACATAGGATTCTCGTTCTTGTTAGGTTTCGCTGCAGCGGAAACTGACTTTCCGGCTGCAGCGTAGCGGGCGTGGCTAATTTCAGACGCGCGAGCGGACCAGCGATTTACGCCGATTGAATTCCGCAGTGATCGCATTGGCGGATTGAGACGCCAGCAGCAGCGAGATGACGAGCGAGAGTATCAGAACATTCGAAGGCGACACGAGGCGATGCTCCGTCGCCGCCATGACCAGCAGGCACACGGACGAGATTTCAACGAATCGGAACGCCGAAAAGTTCTGTCCGCCTCCAACTAGCGCACTCGCAGCCGCTCCATCTTTGCTCCACTCAACGAGCTTCCAGAAGAAGCTCACCGTGAGGAACAGGCCAATCACACCCGTTTCGGCGAGCGCATTCAGATAAGAGTTATGAGCGTGGGAATCGCTGTGTTCGACCACGATGTCCGAAGGTGCACCGAACAGGTGAAAGTATGACGTTACAGTGCCGATGTGATCGTCGAATGAACCAAAGCCCAAGCCTACGATCGGGCTCTGCTCGAAATAGGCAAGGGCACGCGGCCACAGCCATTCATAGCGGATGTTGAGATTCGCGACCTTGGCATCCTGGTTGTGGATATTGAACGGGTAACCCATGTAGTTGATGGTCCCGTCGGTGTGAAAAACCGCCATTGCAAGGGAGCCCGCAATCAGGCCGCCCATCAGCACAGCCAGTAGCCAGCGCTTACGGCCGAAATAGAGGTACGGCAGTACTGCTGCGGCGCCGAGCAGCGAACCCCGGCTGTAAGTTGAGAACAGCATTAGCGCGTTGGCTGCGATCAGCGCGAGCAGCAGTTTGCTGCGCTTTTGCAGATAGCAGCCAACACCCAGGCAGAACAGCATTGCGAAGAATCCACCTGCTGCGTTACGCGCGATGAAGTAGCTGCCGAAGCTGTTGTCCGGGTTCGTGAAAATGCTCAGTATGCCGGTTTCGACGACGTAGTAAGCGTACGGCGGAATGTTGATCCCCACCGCGAAGATGAAGAACGTGCGAAGCACTTTATTCAGATCGAGCCGATGCACGTACAGGCAACCGGCAAAAATGGGCGCATACGAAATGAAGAAGTTGCCGTCGCGCCGGTAAAACTCGAATTCTGTAAACGATTTCGGATCGTAAAGCAGCGTGGACACGACGATAAAGGCGGTCAATGCCGTCAGCGGTGTAATAAAAGCCGGATAGCGCCGACCAAAAAAACGCCATGAGTACAGAATGATCGGCACAAAGCCGACCGCGCTTAGAGGCACAAGATTCGTGACGGTAAGAAACAACGCAAGTAGCGAAATGTAAGCCATTGCGACTCCCGAAAAACAAATGGCGCATAGCCTGCAATGACATGGCCATTACGTGCGAACACAACCTGGTTGGAGATGCGGCGCGTCGCAACGAGGCGACGAACCTGAACTGGATTGGGGTCCTGCGTCTGGATGAAGGAGCTACCCAAGTGCCCATCAAGGTACCACGTATAGGCACTGATTTCCACGCGGTGCCGTACAGACGGCGGCGATAACAATGGCCTTATAGGCGTGCGCGCACACTAATGCCACCGGGCGGGCCAAAACCTCAACTGTTCGCGCCACGATTGCTGTGGTGCAGCGTGAGGTGTCTATGATTGATCACATCGAGTAATGCTTCAGTGGCATCTGCATTCTGGCGCCACGCCGATATGTATGCCGTTTGTTTTCGTGAGCAACCCGCTGCTGCCTGAGTGCGCAAGCGTGGACGCGCACGGACAAGAACCCGGTGTGCATCCTTGCTTTACGCGGACAGAACGGCTCGCGTAGCCCGTTGATGCCCACACCCCGTCATTGATCACATGCGAGTCCGGAAAGGTGCCGACGTATAGCGTATTTCGTCGGCGCTTATGCGATTAATCGCGACCCGGCTCGTATGTCTTGGAGCGATAAATGGATAAAGTTTTTGCAACCGCCGGCGAGACGGACATCGAAGCTCTAAACGAAGCATCGCAGGAATGTCCGCCGCTCGCGCAAGTCATTCTCGCAGGCGGCTCCGGCACGCGTCTATGGCCTGTGTCGCGCGAGCAGTTCCCGAAGCAACTGATCGACGTGATTGGCGACAAGACCCTGTTGCAGGCCACGATGAACCGGATGGACGACTTCAATCCGCTCTGGAGCGTCGTGCCCGATCCGGTAATTGTGTGCGGTGCCGAACATTATTTCGCAACTTTTGAACAGGCGCGAGAAAGCGGCGTGAATGCCCGCATCGTCGTCGAACCCGGCCGCCGCGACACGGCGCCCGCCCTGACTCTTGCCGCGCTGGCGGCAGCATCCGAAGGCACGGACGTGATTCTCGTCGCGATGCCCGCGGACCATGCGATTGCGAATCTGAAGGCCCTCCATAAGGCAATTGAAATTGCGGCCCGCCATGCGGACGCGGGCGCGATTGCCACGCTCGGCGTTCCGCCTACCGGCCCGGATACGGGCTTTGGCTATATCCGCCTCGGCAGCGCACTGCCGGACGGCGCACATCGAATCGAACGTTTTGTCGAGAAGCCGGCGCCCGAGTTGGCCGCGCAGTATGTCGAGTCCGGCAATTACTGGTGGAACAGCGGCATGTTCGTAGTACGGGCATCCGTATGGCTCTCCGTAATCCGACAGTTCCAGCCGCAAATTCACGATGCATGCGTGCGAGCTTATGAAGGCGCCAAGGTCAGCGACGGCTGTGTCGTTCCCGACGCAGAAGCGTTCTTGCAATCGCCGTCGGACTCGATCGACTACGCGGTCATGGAGCATCTGGGCAAGCCCGATTCGCCCTTCGCAGGCGTAGTCGTGCCGCTCGAGGCGGGTTGGTCGGATCTCGGCTCGTGGGACGCCGTGTGGCAGGCGATGGAAAAAGACGATAGCGGCAACGCATCGAGCGGACGTGTTCTCTTCGAAGGTGCGACGGCAACTTACGCTCGCTCGCAAGGTGGGCGGTTGCTGGCATGCGTCGGGACGAACGATCTGATCGTCGTCGAGACGGATGACGCCGTTTTAGTGGCTGACCGTTCGCACGTGCAGGACATCAAGGGACTCGTATCGCGTATCAAGGCGGAGAAGTCACCTGAAGCGGATTCGCACAGAAAGGTGCGTCGCCCTTGGGGCTTTTACGATTCGATCGATCAAGGCGACCGTTTCCAGGTGAAACGAATTGTCGTGATGCCGGGCGCGCGCTTGTCGTTGCAGATGCATCATCACCGTGCGGAGCATTGGATCGTGGTGAGCGGTACGGCGCTCGTCACGCGCGGCGAAGAACAATTTCTTCTTGGCGAAAACGAGTCGACGTATATCCCGCTCGGTATTCGTCACCGCCTCGAGAATCCCGGTTGCGTTCCGCTCCAGATCATTGAGGTGCAGTCAGGCACCTATCTCGGCGAAGACGACATCGTTCGATTCGACGATAAGTATGGCCGTGCTGGTTGATCGGCCGTGGCGAACCAGAGCGCGTACGAGGGAACTGCTATGCGATTGATCACAGGTCTGATGGCCAGGCTGTTCGATGTGGCGATGATCCTCGGAGGCGCGGTCGCCGCGTCTCACATCCGCTTCGATGATTTCGCGCAACGGAACTTCTACCTGGCATTTGTCGCTTTCGCGGCGGCGTTTTCGCTCGCTGTGTTTCCGGCGTTGGGTGTCTATCAGTCGTGGCGCGGCCGTTCGAAACGGGTTCTAGCCGGACAGGTGGCGCTTGGCTGGCTAGTCGTCCAGGCCTGCGCGCTTGCGTTGATGTTCTCCTTGCACCGCATCGATTTCGTCTCCCGGTTATGGTTTGTGTATTGGACCGGCATCGCTGGCGGCGGAATGATCGCGGGCCGCATGGTGACCCACGTTCTTCTCGGACGAGTGCGCAACGCGGGGTTGAATCTTCAGAAGGTAGCCGTCGCCGCGTGCGGCGAACATTGCGACGAAATCTTGCGCAAGATGGAGATGGAGCCCGCCGCGGGCTTTCGTGCTAACGCTGTCTACAACCTGCGTCCGGACAAGGAAACCACGATGTCCGTGCCCGTGTTCGAGCAGCGCGCCGCATTCGCGAAATACGTGCGCGAACAGCAGGTGGACGAAGTGTGGCTCGCGCTGCCTTTGTCGGAAGAGCGCGCGATTCTGGAACTGGTCGATGAATTCCGCAACGATCTGATCAATGTGCGCTTCATGCCGGATGTGCGGGCGCTTGCCCTTTTCGATGGAAGCGTGACCGAGTTGCTGGGCTTTCCAACCATCAACCTGGCCGCCTCGCCGTTGCCGCCAAATGCACTGGTGAAGAAAGAACTGTTCGATCGAATCTTCGCACTGATTGCATTGATTGCTGTCTCGCCGATTCTTCTCGCGTGTGCGATAGCGGTGAAGCTCAGCTCGCCCGGTCCAGTGTTCTTCAAGCAGTGCCGAAAGGGCGCGGACGGCCGCGTGTTCATGATCTACAAGTTCCGGAGCATGCGCCTGCACGCAAAGAAGGAAGGGGTTCTCGAGCAGGCTACGCGTGGCGACCCGCGTATCACGAGAGTCGGACGGTTCTTGCGGCGTACGAGCCTCGACGAGTTGCCGCAGTTCTTTAACGTGCTGCGCGGCGACATGTCCGTCGTGGGGCCGAGGCCGCACGCGCTCGAGCACGACGACCTTTATCAGCACATCGTATCGGGCTATATTCACCGCTATCGGATCAAGCCCGGTATTACCGGGTGGGCACAAATCAACGGCTTTCGTGGGGAGACGGACCGCATCGAGAAGATGGAGGGCCGCGTAGCGCACGATTTGTACTACCTTCGAAACTGGTCGTTCGCACTCGACGTCAAAATAATTTTCGCGACTGTATTCAAGGGGCTGCATCATCCCAACGCTTACTAATCCGTTCGTTGGATCGAGGCCCCAGTAATGCAGTACAGGACGTGCCGCGCTCAAGCATAATCAGGAAGGGGAGGGGACTATGAAACTATTCGACGTTGAGAGAGTGGCCAGACGTTCAATCAAGAGGGTGGGGCGATACGCATTCCACCGGGTGCATGGCGTGCAGGCGAAACACGTCTTACGGCAACTGGAGAAGAAGTACGGGCCAGCGGACCCGGCGAATCTCAAGCTGGCCGATACCTACGCACTCGACGTATTCGGCGATGCGATCTACGCGCCCTGGCTTCGCGTGTACGCTGCGTTCAGCGGTACCTTCAAGGAAGGCTGGATACCCGATAATTACTACGGCGGTGTAGTCGTGCCCAATATGAAAGGCGGCTACGGCAGGATCTCGAACTTGAAACCCATGTCGCGGGTTATCTTCGGCGGTGACGCGTTTCCCGACATTGCCTACTTCGCCAACGGCCTGTTCTTTACGGACCGCAACGTGGTGGTTCCTGAGCACGAACTCGAGCACGCGGTGTTCCGCGATTGCGATAAGGTCGTCTTCAAACTGGACGGTTCGGGGCAAGGAAAAGGCATTCATTTCTTCGACCGAAAATCGTTCGACTCCGATCTCATCAAGTCGCTCGGCAACGGAGTCCTGCAGAAGTTCATCGTTCAACACCCATTGCTGAGCGCGTTCGCCCCGAACTCGGTCGCGACATTGCGCCTTACCACGGCGGTAGATGACCTTGGCCACGCCTCCCTTCGCGCCGCGTTTTTGCGCGTGGGCAGGGCGAGTCATACGCACATCACGGTGGATGACGAAGTTTGTGTGCCCGTGGACCTCGTCACTGGCGAATTCGCTCGCAAAGGCTTAATGAGCGACTGGGGCGCGACGGAAGAACACCCCGATTCCAAAGTCAGGTTCGCCGGCTTGAAGATGCCCGCGTTCAGCGATTGCACTGACACCGTTCTGCAACTTCATCGCAAGGTGCCGTTTGCGCGCTGCATTGGGTGGGACGTGACAGTCGACAGTGACGGAAAGGTGCAGGTGATGGAATGGAACGGCGAACACAACGATGTGAAGTTCAGTGAAGCGACGCAGGGCCCCTGCTTTCAGGACCTGAAGTGGGAACTGTTGAAGGGCAGCGCCTTATGACAGTATTCAGCGAGGAACGCGCGTGAGCGAACAATTGTGGTGCGTCCATATTGAAGGACCCGACGACTTCATTGCTATGGCTTCGCAAGAAGCGGCGCAGCGCGAAGCATCGGCTATCAATGCGTATGTGGAGCGCTCTGGGCAAGCCCAGAGCGCCGCGCGTGCACGCGCGGTCGCAATGGAGTGGCCGTTCGCGCCGGAGGGCCATGCCCGCGCGCTCGAAAGCGACTGGGAAGATTTGCAGCGCATGCCCCACCGTAAGCAGCAGGGCGGTTCGTCGCAGAACATATTGACGAATATCGCGCGACGCGTGAAGGAACTCATCGAAGTTGCGCGTGGCGCATGACTGAACGGCCGCGCGGCCGCTCGAGTATTCAAACCCCCAGACGCTTCACAATTGCCGTCTTTACGACCGGCATGCCAATTTGCAAGAGCTTGCGGAAGCCTTCGTCGCGCCCGACCTTTTGCTCTACGTTATCTATCATCGCCTGCATTACGTTCGCCGGATAAAACTCCCGGAAAAGACTGTTTGCGCCGATTCTCTCGAAGACGTGATGCAGGAACGAGCCGCGCGGCGGTCCGATCCGCTTGAACAAACCCATCTTCACAACGCGATTGTTCCAGAGGTGCAGCGCGTACGAGTCGGCGCATAACGCTGCGCACTCGTTGAAATGCTGCGGAAGGAACACCTTGTAGTAATCGTCGAAATGTACCGGATAGAAGTCGCTCTCCGGCGCGCCCGCTTCTACGCCATATACCGACGTAAGCAGACGTGGACCTGTGTCGCCCCATTTTATGGAGGTGCCTTTCATCGCTTCTATGCGTTGTAAAAGCTCCAACAGGCGCGGGTCAGTCGGGTCGAGCCGCAGCAGAGCAGTGCATATGCTGGCGGCTGACTCTCGCCCGATTATGTTGCCTTCCAGGCTGCGATCGAATGCGCGCAAAAGCAGCATGTCGGTGTCGACCCACACTTCGTCCGTTTTGGTGAACATGACGAAGCGAAAATAGTCGGTGAAATGCGCCATTGACGGAGTACCGTTAATGGAAAAAGCTGTTAACGCGTCGCGCGACACAATTGCGCTTGCGTCCTTCGCAATCACGCCTTTGGGTAGATTTTCTACGTTGTCGTAGGTATAAAGCGCTACAGCATTGCCATAGGCGGTGAACGAACTCAGACAGGCCACCTCATAGGCCGAAAGCTGTGGGCCATGCCAAAACGACGCGAAACGTGCGCTACTCATAGTCTATCCATTGGGAAATCTTCTTTGCGGTGGGAATCAGGCGAGGCCGAAAGCGCTCAGGCCACTTGGGGCTGACGGCGAACGCGCCTTTGCCTGGAATGCTTAGTCCGATGATAACAATGCGCAAAACTTAGATATCAGGAAAGACCCTAATTGCAGGACAAATGTCGCGAAACGTTGAGTGCAGTGGCTGACGGCGCGACTTCGCCCGGTTGCCGGACAGGAGAGGCGCGGCAGGGCGACGCGCCATGGCCGCGCCGCCGTGGGCTGCTTTAGTGCAAGTCGGTTCGCCCGCCGGATGAAACGACATTGCCGGAGCTATCCAGGATTGCGACAGGCTCGTTTCGCGTGGCCGGGGGCTCGTCGATCGCGAGCGGGCTTGTTACGGTCGTGCGGCCAGCCGATGCAATGCCGACCGAAGCAGCGCTGCCGAAAAACGAAAACAGAGTGGACAGGTAGTCTCGTACGCTGTCCTGGAGCACACCCGCAAGCTCGTTGTGCGTATCCACGGCGATGTCTTCGACATGCCCCCAATACGCGCAGGTCTTCTTCATTGCGGCGGGAACTTGCTGGAACTGCAGGTCGATTACCTGATCCAGCGACACCGAAGAAAGCGCGGCATTCACAAGCGCCTGTTGCTCGGACAAGGACGTCTTGACGGTCTGCACGTTCAGTTCGACGACTTTCTCAATGCCAGCAACTGCTTTCGTTACGATCTCGTAGGCAGCAATTGCATTGCCTTCTTGGCGAACTTCGGACTGGTTCAATACAACAGCGTTCATAAGGGTGCTCCGTATCAGTGCGGGTGGGAGGGAATGCGCGACAACGCGCAGTGTCAAGCAACGGCTATTCCTCGCGATGCAAGCGGATTGAACGCATCTCGGCAATGCGCCAGTGGCGCGGCTACCAGCGACTAAAAAATCTATTGGCTGGCACCGGCAGGCGCGTCGCTCGCCGCGGTGGCGGGCGCGGACACGGCGGGCCCGCTCTGCGCGGCTCCACTCAATGCGGTCGCGCCGCTCGCCTGATCTGTCGACGAAGTACCGGAGCGGTTGCAACCGGCCAACGCGACGGTCAGCGCGACTGCACACGCGGTGACCCACAAAGCCGAAATTTTCATGGTCGTGAAATAACGTCTGTTGAAGCGACACAGGGAACGCGCCGCACCGCGATGAGGCAGCAATGTGTATGCCTTGCGCGCAGTACGCGTCGTTTCGAGTGGCGCGACGAGCAATTCCACGTTTGTAGCGGTTATGCTGGAACCCACTCACCTAGACGAGAACTGGAACCTTGCCATGACTGAGCCCGATCTCTCCAACGTGTACCGAAGCTACATTGCCTGCCTTAACAGCCAGGATTGGACCAGGTTGACGCAATTCGTGCATGACGACGTTTACTACAACGATCAGCGGATCGGATTGTCAGGCTATCGCACGATGCTGGAGAGGGATTTTGCCGAGATTCCAGATCTTCATTTCGATATTGAACTGATGGTTACTGACCCTGCGTATGTAGCAGCACGGCTGCGCTTCAATTGCACACCGAAAGGAAAATTTCTCGGTCTCGACGTCAACGGCGGAACAGTGACTTTCACCGAAAATGTTTTCTACGAATTTCGCGGGGAAAGAATTGGGCAGGTGTGGTCCGTGATCGATAAGGCGGCTATCGAAGCCCAGTTGTAGTCCACGCAAAGCCAGCAATCGTTACGGATTGCTGCCCAGCGAAGTCGGCGTCGTTTCGCTGCCAGGCGTGGTGCCAGGCGTGGTGCCAGGCTGCGTGCCAAGAGCCTGAAACAGCGCAGCAGTGTCGGTGAAGCGGTTTGCTTGAGCCCGCGTTTGATCGAGTGTGGTTTGCAACATCTGACGTTGAGCGTCGAGAAGAGCAAACTGACTGATTCCGCCTGCCGCATATTGCTGAGCTGCAACCCCAAGGCTCGCCTGGGCCTCCTGTGCGGCCTCGGTGCGCGCCTGAAGTTCTTGTGCGTCGTTTTGCATTGCCGTCAGCGAGTCGGCGACCTGTTGCAATGCTTCCAGCACGGTTTGCCGATAGTTCGCAAACGCGGCGTCGTATACAGCCTGCGCCGCGCGTTTCTTCGCGTGCAGTTCGCCGCCGTGAAAAATGGGCTGGGTCAGATTCAGGCCTATATTCCAGACGTTCAGCCCATTCACAATGTCGCCAATGCGCGTGCGTTCCGAGCCGATTCCCGCCGACAACACGAATTGCGGGTACAGGTTCGCCGTGGCGACGCCGACATTTGCGCTGGCCTGATGCAGCAAAGCTTCCGACGCCTTGATGTCCGGCCGCGCACGAGCAAGCGTGGACGGCAAGGCAACTGGAATATCGACAGGCAAGTGCAGCGTGTCGAAAGTAAGGTTGTCGAAATCCGCTTCAGATGGTGCTCTCCCGAGCAGGATCGCCAACTGATGGTCGGCCGCGGCTAACTGTGTTGCCAGCGGCGGCAACGAAGCGCGAGTTTGTGCAAGCAACGTGCGCTGGCTGCGCACGTCGAGTTGCGACACACCGCCGGCAGCCAAACGCGCTTCCATGATAGACAGTTGATGTGCCTGTGCGTCGGCAAGGCGCTGCGTGAGCGCCATTTGTTGTTGCAGCGAAGCGCGGCGCACGGCGGTAGACACTACGTTTCCCGCAATGGCGAGCCGTGCCGCGTCGAGCTCATACGATTCGTAGTCGACTTGCGCCATGCTTGCTTCAAGCGCGCGCCGATTGCCGCCGAAGATATCGAAGACATAAGAAACGCTGACCGACGCGCTAAATAAAGAAAACGGTCCGGGGTTCTCGACATGCGGAATACCGAACGCAGCGGGGTCGACCTTTTGCCTTGCACCGGACAGAGTCGCGTCGATGCCCGGGAATTGCGTGGCACCGGCGAGTGCCGTGTAATTTTCACGCGCTTCGATCAGCTTGGCGCGCGCTTGCGCGAGCGTCGGACTTTCGCGCAACGCTTCGTCCACGAGATGGTTCAGTGCGTCGGACTGGAATTGACGCCACCACATGGGCGCCGGCCCCGGCGTCAGGCTGAACGTCTGCGCGGCGCCCGCCGTTCCGCCGGATGCGACAGTACGCTCGGGCAATGCTTCGCGTGTATAGCTTTGCGTGCCCGGTGCCGCCGGTGCCTGAAAGTCCGGTCCCACGGTGCAGCCGCTCAAAGCCACTGCACAGGCAACAAGAAGTGTTTTCATGGACGTTCTCCTAGTCGAGCGTGCGCCGGTAGAAGCGCACCGCAATTGCCATGACGATTGCGGTAAAAAGAGCCATGGGCCACACCGACGGCCAGAGGTCCGCCCATCCGTCGCCCTTTAGCAAAATGCCGCGAATGAGCCGGTTGAAATACGTCAACGGCAACAGGTTGCCGATGAATTGAGCCCAGTGCGGCATACCCGCAAACGGGAACATGAAACCGGACAGCAGAATATTCGGCAGAAAATAGAACACAGTAAGCTGCATGGCCTGCAACTGATTCTGTGCGAGCGACGACAGTGTGATTCCTACCGTCAGGTTCGCGGCAATGAAGAGCAGCGCGGCAAGGTAAATTGCCACCGGGTTGCCGACAAAAGGCACATGAAATACGAAGCGCGTCGCAAACAGAATGATCGACGCCTGGATCAGCCCGATGGCGACGTACGGCACGATCTTGCCGGTCATGACCTCGATCGGCAGAACCGGCGTGGCCAACAGGTTTTCCATGGTGCCGCGCTCACGTTCGCGGGTAACGGCGAGCCCTGTCATCATCACGAGTGTCATCGTCAGGATAACGCCCATGAGTCCGGGAACGACGTTGTACTGAGTAATACCTTCCGGGTTGTACAGGTTGTGAACCTGCACGCCGAATGCGCTTTGCCGGCCATTCAGATGCGCGAGCGGTCCTGTGATGTCCTTGTCGGCGACCGGTTGCACGAGTTTCGGCAGCGCGGCAACGGCGGTTTGCGTTGCAGTAGGGTCGGTCGCGTCGGCTTCGATCAGCAGCGAAGGGTGCTCGCCCCGCAGCAGCTTTCTGGAGAAGTCGACGGGTATGTTCAGCACGAATTGCACGCGGCCCCTCGCGAGCGCGCGGCGCCCGGCTTCTTCATCTGGCAGCGTTTCGACGATGTCGAAATAAGCCGAGTTGGTCATTGCCGCAATGAAGCTGCGCGAGAACTCGCTTTGATCGTGCACGATGACGGCAGTGGGCAAATGCTTCGGGTCGGTGTTGATTGCGAAACCGAATAGCGAGAGCTGAACGATGGGCACACCCACGATCATCGCGAATGTGACGCGATCGCGCCGCAATTGCAGAAACTCTTTCAGCACCACACTCCACCAGCGCGCCAACGAAAAAACAGTACCTGTGCTCACGTTTGCGCTCCGAAGTTGTCTTTCGAATGACTCATCAGATAGATGAACACGTCTTCAAGCCCTGTTTCTATCGGCTCCATGCGCAGTGTCGTGCCCGCGGTAGCCTGCCTGATGGCGCGCTCGAGCGCCGCGTGATCGCGCCCGCTCGCATGCAGTGCGGCGCCGAATACGACTGTCTGATCGACGCCGGGCGTTGCACGCAGCTTCTCCGACAGTTCGCTCAGGTGCTCGCCTTGAATCGACCACGTCGCGAGATCCTGCGACTCGATTACCTCTCTCGACGTACCCTGCGCGAGCAGCTTTCCGTAGGCGATATAGGCGAGCTTGTGGCAGCGCTCGGCTTCATCCATGTAATGCGTACTGACGAGTACCGATATGCCGCGCGCCGCGAGGCGGTGCAGTTCTTCCCAGAAGTCGCGGCGCGCAGTGGGGTCGACGCCCGCGGTCGGTTCGTCGAGCAGCAGCAATCTGGGTTCGTGCAGCATGCATGCCGCGAGCGCAAGACGTTGCTTCCAACCTCCCGAAAGGGACCCCGTCATCTGGTTCGCGCGGCTTTGCAGTCCGAGTGCTTCAAGCGATTTGTCGACCGTTTCGCGCCGGTTGCGCATCTGGTAAATGCGTGCAACGAAGTCGAGGTTCTCCCGAATGGTCAGATCTTCCCAGTATGAGAACCGTTGCGTCATATAACCGACATTGCGCTTGATCTGCGCACTGTCACGACGGATGTCGTAGCCGAGGCATGTGCCGGTGCCCGAGTCCGGCGTGAGTAGTCCGCACATCAAGCGGATGCACGTGGTCTTGCCGCTGCCGTTCGGTCCGAGGAAACCGAAGATCTCCCCACGCGCCACCTGCAATGAAACATTGTTGACGACGTGCTTGTCGCCGAAATGTTTGTTCAGTTCGTGCACGTCGATGGCGTATTCACGGGAATCAGTGCTCATTTGAGCACCACCGTCACCGGCTGGCCGGGATGAAGTTTTGCTGCATCCGCAACGGACGGGTGCGCCTCGATCATGAAAACAAGCTTTGCGCGGCTTTCGTTGCTATAGATGACTGGCGGCGTGTACTCCGCATTGTTCGAAACGTAGGTGATTTTCGCCGGTACATCCACTGCGCAGCCGTCGCAATGCATCATTACCTCGCGGCCTGGCGTGAGTGCGCCGACCAATGTCTCGGGCACGAAAAAGCGTACCTTGATGTTCTGCGGCGGCAGCATTTGTACGACTGGGCTGCCCGCCGGCACCCATTCGCCGTTGCGATAGAGCGTGTCGTAGATCAGTCCGTCGGCGGGCGCATTCACGCGCTTCTGATCCAGCTTCCACTGCGCCTGCGCGACCACGGCTTCGGCCGCTGCGACCTGCGCCTGCTGCGCGCTGATCTGTTGCGAGCGGCCGGGCAAACGCGCCACTTCCACTTGACTCGTGAGTTCACGCACTTGCGCCGATGTGGCGTCCGCATTCGCACGCGAATCGTCGAGTTGACCTTTCGGAATACCGCCTGCGCTGTACTGCGCTTCGTCGCGCGTGAGTTGCAGCGCCGCTTTGCGCGCGTTGGCAGCAGCCTGGGCGAGTTGTGCGCGATTGACGTCGACTTCCGGCACGCGCTTGCCGGTCTGGATGTCAGCGAGCTGAGAGCGCGCAGCCGCGAGTTGCTTCTGCGCCTGCTGAAGTGCGGCCGTTTCGTCGACGACGTCCAGAGCGAAAAGCGGCGCGTCTGCTTTGATGGTTTGTCCGCGCGTTACCTGCAATTCTGTGAGCTTGCCCGCCTGCGACGAACCCAGGTAGACGTATTCACCCTCCACATAGCCCTGGTATGCGTTCTCGTCGCGATGCGAGCAGCCCACGAGCAGGACGCCGATGAGCAACGCCCATGCGGGTTGCCTGATTGATGTGATGAAGTTCTTCATTGATCTCGTTCCACTCTACGTGTCGCGGTCGCGGCGCGTGTTCAACAGGCATTCCATTTCCATCGCCGGGAAGTCGATCGCCGGGAAGTGCCATTCGTGATGCTTTTCCTGAATGTCCAATCCGCCGGGATGCAGTAGAATGAATGCTATGTGAATTTGAATTCAAATTCAAAGTATTTTTCAGCAGGACTTTCCCCATGCCGACAAAACCAGTGACGACCGCCAGGCACACCGATCCGAAACAAAAGGCTAGAAAAGCGCAGGGAGCACCTCAGGCCAGAGCGACGAAACAAGCGGGCCAGGCAGTACAGCCCGACGCCAGGCCTCGCGCGAAGCGATTAAAAGAACCGGACACACCGCAACGGTCCAAAGCAGTGAAGCGCGCGAGCCGGCCTGACGGAGCGGCGACGCGCCAGCATCTGCTCGATATTGCGGGGCAGGTCTTCGCAGCGCGCGGTTTCGCCGATGCCACCAGCAAGGAAATATGCGAGCGTGCGGGCACGCCGATGGCGTCCGTCAACTATCACTTCGGTAGTCGCGAGGCGCTATACGAGGCGGCACTCGTGGAGGCGCATCGTCAGGTGGTAAGCCTCGATGAATTGACCGCGCTGACAGAAGGGCCGGGCGAGCCTCGGGACAAGTTGCGGGCGGTGATCTCGCGATTCGTCGGCCTGTCCACCAGCACGAGCGCGCCTTGGGGATTCATGCTGATGTTGCGCGAGGTGCTGTCTCCATCGCCCGCAATCCCGGCGCTCATCGAAAAGGCGGTGCGGCCAAAAGCCGCTGTTCTGCTCGGTTTGATGGGGGAAGTATTGCAGTTGAATCCGCAGGAGCCGACTGTGCAGCGAGCGGTGATGTTCACCGTGCTGCCTTGCATTGCGTTGATGATTGCGCCCCGGCAGGCGCAGGCAGCGTTGCTGCCCGCCGTTGCAAAAGATAAGAATGCACTCGTGGAAGACTTTGTCCACTTCGTCATGGCGGGACTGGATGCAGTCGCCGCCGCGCACCGTGCGCGCAAATAGCTCTATTGGTCGAACGCGATTGCGCGCCTGCGCAGTTCGCGCATTGCGCTGTCCAGATGAGCGCGTGCGCTCTCCTTGTCACCGGCGCGCATCTGTTCATAAGTGCGCTGCGCTACGTCGTGCGGCACGGCTTTGAGTGGGCGATTGCTGCTCATTGCCTTTAGCTGAACTTGCGCCGCGCGCTCCAGGTAGTAGAGGTCGTCCCACGCTTCTGCAATGCTTTCTCCCGCTACCATTACGCCGTGATTCTTGAGGAACAGGATATCGGCATCGCCGATCGTCTCCGCAATGCGGTCGCCTTCCGAATCGTCGAGCGCGAGCCCGTTGTAGTTCTCGTCGACTGCGGTGCGGCCATAGAACTTCAGTGCAGTCTGCCCGAGCCACAACAGCGGCGGCCCTTCAAGCATGCACAACGCCGTGGCATTGGGCATATGTGTATGAAACGCGGCCTTCACGCGCGGCTTTAACCGATGCAAACGCGCGTGGATATAAAACGCGGTTGCTTCGGGCTTACCTTGGCCGGCTACGACATGCCCGTCGAAATCGCAAACTAGCAGCCGTGAGGCGGTTATTTCGGAGAA
The DNA here is from genome assembly GCF_904848585.1 of Paraburkholderia kirstenboschensis. Classification (GTDB taxonomy): domain Bacteria; phylum Pseudomonadota; class Gammaproteobacteria; order Burkholderiales; family Burkholderiaceae; genus Paraburkholderia; species Paraburkholderia kirstenboschensis. The sequence goes on along the minus strand of NZ_CAJHCR010000003.1, from coordinate 45,512 downwards.
CGCATAACCATACGGGTTCACGAAGAAGAGGTTGTCGTGCCCGGGCACCACGGCCGAGAAGTGATTGCAGATTCCCTCTTCAAAACCGTACTGCGCCGCCAGCTGGAAGCATGCCGCGAGTTCGATTCGTGCTTCGTTGATGGCTTCGGATTCGAGCCGCAACGTCGGCGACGGATTCGCCGCGCCAATGGATGAAAGCGTGTGCGCCATGGTCGTAGTTCCTGAAAGTCACCAGCCGAGCGAAGCGAAAAGCGCCGGCACCTGATCGAGTGTGGAGAGCGTTGCATCGGGCGTGTAGTCGGGCAGCAGCGTGCGGCCTGTTGCACGATCTATCCACACGCAGCGAAAACCCACGTCGCGCGCGGCCGCGTGATCGAGATGCGGACTCGCGCAGATATGCACGACTTCGTCGCGCGTCACGCCGAGTTGCTCATGCGCATAATCGAACAGCCGTCGCGCGGGTTTGTAGGCGCCCGCCTGCTGAGCGGTGATGACGCGGTCGATATGGCCGCCGAGTTGTGCGACATTGCCGGCTATGACGTCGTCGTCGGTATTCGACACGATGCACAGGCGATAGCCATCTTGCTTCAGCGTGCGCAACGTATCGACTACTTCCGCAAACGGCGGCATGGCGGAGATGCGGTCGGTCAATGTGCGGACATCGCGTTCGTCGCCGGGCAGTCCGAGTTCCGTAAGTGCGAGATGAAGTCCAGCGCCTGCCACCTCGCGAAACGAGCGATGCGGCGGAGTCTGTTCGAGCGCATGCTCGTGCCGGTCGTACACTGCGATGAGTCTTGCCGGATCGACGTCGTGACCGTGCTTGGTTTCGAGAATTTCGCGCACTGCCGCCTTTAAACCTTCGTCCCACTGGATCAGCGTGCCGTAGCAGTCGAACGTAAGCCAGCGCGGGCGGGCGGTGTTGTGCAGTGACATGGATGGACTCCGACGTGAGTGGATCTGTGAATGGCGTCAAGATTAGGCGCATTGACAGATATTTGAAAATTAAATTAATCTCTCGACGTCAGTTGCATCTTCAATAACGAAGCGAGCACATCATGCTTGATCTCGACCTTCTGAATACGCTCATCTGCGTCGTGGACGAAGGCAGTTTCACGCGCGCGGGCGAACGCGTGCATCGCACGCAATCCACGGTGAGCCAGCAGGTTCGGCGGCTCGAAGAACTCGTCGGGCGCACCTTGCTGATGCGTGACCGTACCGGCAATCAGGTGACGGCAACCGAGCACGGCGAACTGCTCGCGCAATACGCGCGGCGGCTGCTCGCGCTGGCGCAGGAAGCACAAGATGCGTTGACGAGCGACGTCGCGGTTACGCCGCTTCGGATCGGCGTACCGGAAGATTTCGACGCGCGACGCATGTCGGCGATGCTGTCTGGCTTCGTCAAGACCAAGCCCGGGGTGCGGCTGGAAACGGTGGCCGGCATGAGCGCCGATCTGCAACGCAGGCTCTCGGGCGGTGAGATTGAGATCGCGCTGGTCAAACGCGAGCCGGCAAGCGGGGAGTGTCTGGCTTCGTGGCCGGAGTCGCTCGTGTGGGTGCGAGGCGCGCATGCTCCCGCGCCGGAGGAGTCTTCAGACGAACCCATTCCTCTCGCGCTATTTCCGCAAGGTTGCGTCTACCGGCAGCGCGCGATCCGGGGTCTCGACAAGGCGCATCGTCGCTGGCGAATCGCATTCGGAAGCCATAGCCTCACGGGTATTCAGGCAGCGGTTTCGTCGGGGCTGGGCATTTCCGTTCTGCCGACCACGGCGGTACTTCCCGAGCACCGCGTATGCAACGGCTTTCCGCCTTTGCCGCCGACCGAGCTTGCCCTTGTCAGTTCCGGCGGCGTGCTCAACGTGCATCAGCGCGCGTTGATCGACTTCCTGCTCGCGGAGATGGATGTATAGAAGGGCCGGCCAAACAAAGAACCGAAGAACCGGCCCGACTACGTCGACGCCTACGACAGGTGATGCACTTCCTGCAACCCGAACACAGGCGTTGGAATACCTTCCATGCGAGCCTTCAGTTGCAGAGATAGATACTGCGAGTAATGCCGCGACTGGTGCAGGTTTCCGCCATGAAACCACAGCGCCTGCTGCTGCGTGGGCTTCCACATGTTGCGCTGTTCGCCTTCCCACGGACCTGGATCTTTCGTCGTATTCGAGCCGAGTCCCCACACCTTGCCGACCTTGTCGGCCACTTCGCGCGAGATGAGATCGGCGGCCCAGCCGTTCATCGAACCATAGCCTGTCGCATACACGACGAGGTCCGCTTCGAGTTCGCTGCCGTCGCTCAGCAGCACCGAATGCTCTTTCAGTTCCACCACGTCCACGCCGCTTTTCAGCTTGATCTTGCCGTCGGCCACGAGTTCGGACGCGCCGACGTCGATGTAATAACCCGAGCCGCGACGCAGATACTTCATGAACAGACCCGAATCGTCGTCGCCGAAATCGAGCATGAAGCCGCTCTCTTCGAGCCGCGCATAGAACGCTGCATCGCGTTCGCGAATTGCGTTGAAGACTGGAATCTGGAACTGGTGAAGAATCGCATACGGAATGGAGGCAAAGGTCAGGTCCGCCTTGGCGGTCGTCATGCCCGCCGCCACCGCGCGCTCCGAATAAAGATCGCCGAGCGCGAACTCCATGAGCGAATCCGATTTGACTATGTGCGTAGACGAGCGCTGCACCATGGTCACGTCGACGCCGGCCTCCCACAGTGCCGCGCAAATGTCGTGAGCCGAATTGTTCGCGCCGATCACGACGACCTTCTTGCCGTGATACGCGTCCGGACCGGGATGCTGCGACGAATGATGCTGCTCGCCCTTGAACACATCCATGCCCTTGAAGCTCGGGAAATTCGGCTTGCCCGACATGCCGGTGGCGAGCACGAGTTGTTTCGGCCGCAATGTGATATCGCGGCCGTCCCGCTCGACTTCGACGATCCATTCGCCTTTTGCTTCGTCGTAGCGCGCGGATTTGCACACGGTCGAGCCCCAGTAGTTCAGCTCCATGACCTTTGTGTACATCTCGAGCCAGTCGCCGATTTTGTCCTTCGGCGTGAAAACCGGCCAGTTGTCGGGGAAGGGCAGATAAGGCATATGGTCGTACCAGACCGGATCGTGCAGACAGAGCGTCTTGTAGCGCTTGCGCCATGCGTCGCCGGGCCTCTCGTTCTTATCGACGATGATGGTCGGCACGCCAAGCTGCCGCAGCCGCGCTCCGAGTCCGATACCGCCTTGCCCGCCGCCGACGATCAGGCAATACGGTTCCTCCGACCTGCCAAGCGCGTCGAGCTCGGCCTCGCGCCGCTCCTTCCAGCTCGTGCGGTCGCGGCGTGCGCCATGCTCGGCGCCCATGGGCCGTCTGGGGCCTTTGGGCTCTTCATGGCCTTTCAGTTCCGCCATGGTCGTAAGCAGCGTCCAGATGCGGCCGTCCTTCAGCCGAATGAAACCGCTGCCGTGCGCAACACCGGTTTCGAAAGTGATCCAGGCTTGCGCGATGCCGTCGGCTTGCGTCGCCGCTTCGTTCTCAGCAAGCCGTAGCTTCGACGGCTTGATCGCGTCCACCTGCGCATTGAGCATCGCGGCGATCTGCTCGCGGCCTTCGAGCGTCTTGATGTTCCATGTGAACGCGACCAGATCGCGCCAATAACAATCGGGCTGAAACAGGTCGACGGCGGCCTGCGTGTCGCCACGTTTCAGCGCGGCTTCGAGGCTTTCGAGCACCTGGGATATCGCTTGACTTGCTGGGTTTTCAGACATGGTTGCTCCTCCATTTGAACCGGATAGTCGGACTTCAGTGGCAACGCGGGTTCTACGCCCGCTAGGGGAATCGGTGCAGCGCCGCTAGCACTTATGCGGCGGCAGGATGCGCAGCTTCGCAATGCGCCGGTACAAAGTCGCGCGGGACATGCCGAGCGCTTGCGCGGCCAGTTCGGTGCGCCACTTTGCGTCGTTCATTGCATCGACGATGCGGCGGCGTTCGAGCGCGTCGCTCTCGGCCAGGACCGGTGTAGCGTGCGGCGCGGCACTGTCAGCGCTACTGCTACTGCTGCTCTCACGCGGGGCGGCCGTCTTGCGTCGCGCGATGAGCGTGGAGGAGGGCTGGCGTACCCGTGCATAGAGCGGCGAGCCGGTGTCGTTCAGTCTGAGCGAGACGAGACCGCGGCCTGCCTTGGCGTCGAACAGACGCTCGGCGGGAACGTCGAAAATCTCCGACACGTGACGCGGCAACTGGTTGAGCGCCGGCATGCATTCGCGTGCGCGGCGGTTTGCGGCGATGACGTGGCCGCGGGCGTCGATGGCAATGAGGATCTCGGGCTGCGCTTCGACGTAATGCCGGTTGCGATGCGCGAGCAGCACCCAGCAATCCGCTGCCGCGTTGAGGAAGCAGGCGTCCTCGATCAGGAGCGCGCTTTGCCGCACGATGTGATTGACGAGCCGCTGGCTTTCGCGGTCGTCGGGGGAGCGCACGGCCGACGCATCGAGTACGCCGAGCAATTCGCCATGCAAACCGAAAATCGGCGATGCGCTGCATGTGAGGGTGGTGAAGGCCGCACGAAAATGATCGGTTCGATGTACGGTAATGGGCTCGGCGTCGAGCAGCACCGTCGCGACGCCGCAGGTTCCTTCCTCGCTTTCGGACCAGCATGAGCCGAGATAAAGCCCGGCGCGTTTGAAGTCGTGCCGGCGGTCTTTATCGACGCGGTAGTCGATCGTCACGCCTTGTGCGTCAGTCAGCATCACGCAGTAGTCGGCTTCGCGCACCATCTCGTGCAGCCGCGACAGGCACTGCCCGGACGCGCGCAGAAACGATTCCTCGCGGTGCTGCACGTCGCGTAATTCCGGCACGGTCAGAATGCGCGGACCGGCGGTCGCGCCCGGATCCAGGTGATATTGCTCGAGCGAGCGCTTATACGACGACGCAAGCCGCTTCCCGTCGACGCCCGCACGCGTCGTCCGTCCTTCTATGACGTTGCATATGCGGTCGATATGTCTCGTTGACGGAACGTAGGGCATGACGAGCCTCCGGGCGACTCAGCGCGAACTGGGTGCGGAGACATTCTGCGCCGCTACCCGGCGCGTGCCTCCGAAGCCTGAAACGTACGGTACGTTTGTAGCATGCGCGAATCGGCAGAGCACACTGCAGTGCACCATCGTCGCCGGTGAGATTTTTTTCTCAACGCGTAAACCTGCGCGGGACGCGGCGTGGGCGCTTGCCTGGAGCAATAAAAAACCGGCCCGCAGGCCGGTTTTTATCAAGGCGAAGAACTTAGAACGTTTCCCAGCTGTCCGCGCCTGCGGCCTGCAATTCGGGTTCTTTGGATTGCGTTGGCGCCGAAGGTGACGGCACGGCCGCTTTCGCAAACGCCGCGACCGGTTTCGACTTCGACGGCGCGGGTTTCTTCGAGGTCGAGATGGCACGCACCGGCTTCGTTCCAACTGCGCGCGCCGTGCTTTGCACCGCCTGACGTGCCGCGTCGACGCGGAAGATCGACACCGCCGCACGAAGGCTTTCCGCCTGGTCCGACATGGCCTGCGCGGCGGCGGTGGCTTGCTCGACGAGCGCAGCGTTTTGCTGAGTGACCTCGTCCATCTGCGTGACGGCCACGTTGACCTGCTCGATACCCTTGGTCTGCTCGGACGATGCCGACGCGATCTCGCCCATGATGTCGGTCACCTGTCTCACCGAGCGCACCACTTCGCCCATCGTTTGACCGGCGTTTTCGACGAGCAGCGAGCCGTTTGCCACATGAGACACCGACGCTTCTATCAGGTCTTTGATCTCCTTTGCCGCTGTCGCGCTGCGCTGCGCGAGCGTGCGGACTTCGCCGGCAACCACCGCAAAGCCGCGGCCGTCTTCGCCTGCGCGAGCGGCTTCGACTGCCGCATTGAGGGCAAGAATATTTGTCTGGAACGCGATTCCTTCGATCACCGAAATGATTTCGGTCACCTTCGTCGAACTCGACGAAATGTCATGCATGGTCGCCACGACCTGCTGAACCACTTCGCCACCCGAGGCCGCCGTCGCCGAAGCCGCCGACGCGAGCGTGCTGCCCTGGCGCGCGTTATCGGTATTGTTGCGCACGGTCGAGGTCAACTCTTCCATGCTGGCCGCGGTTTGCTGGAGCGATGCGGCCTGTTCCTCGGTGCGTTGCGAGAGATCCTGATTGCCTTGCGCGATCTCGCCGGCAGCCACGGAAATAGACTCCGCCGACGTTTTGATGCCGGACACAATCGACGTGAGCTTCTCGCGCATCGCCTCCAGAGAAGCCATCAGGCTCGTCTGATCGCCGGGCGCCACTCGCACGCTGACCGTGAGGTTGCCTTCGGCAATCTGCGCCGCCATTTCCTGCGCGGCGCTCGGCTCGCCACCCAACTGGCGCAGAATGCTGCGCGAAATCAGCGCGGCGGTGGCGATGCCCAGCAGGACGGCGATACCCGCAATGACGGCGACCATCGTGCGGACTTTCGCGTAAGTGGCGACAGCGCGCTGTTGAGCTTCCTTATTCTGTTGGTCTTCTAGAGCCGCCAGCTCGACTGCGTGCGCGAGCCACACTCGCTGCGGCGGACGTGCGTTTTGCAACAGCTCCTGCGTCGCGCCGGCAGTGTCGTGCGCCAGTGCGAGGTCTATCGCCTTGCGCTGCGGCACGATCGCTGCGGCTTCGTCCTGCTTGATCTGATCAAGCAGCGAACGCTCCTTTGGAGCCGTGCTGGGCTCTTCGGCGAACATGCGTGTGAGTTGCTGGAATGCGTCCGCGTAAAGCTGGTCCTGCTTTTTCATGCGCTCCGCCTCTTGCGCAACATCGTGCGGGTCGCTGATCAACGCGAGGTTTCGAAGCGCGATGGCGCGATCCTGAATCGACGAGCGCAACTCGTTCGCAAGACGGGTTTCCTCGTTATTCACGCGAGCGATGCCGTCCAGACTCGTGTCCAGTTCCGAGAGACCATATAGAGCGATGCCGGCGAGCACTAGCATTAATGCCGTCAAGAGCCCAAAACCGGCTTGCAAGCGCGTCGATACCTTGATGTTTTTCATTTCCAATTCCGCATTCCGAAGGGGCGTATGTCTGGTTTACGTCTGCCTGCCGGAATACTGAAGGGTGTTTGTAATCGAAGATGTCATGTCGCGGACATAGTCGTCTGCGTCTATTGCACCGGATCTGACGCGGCGGGCGGGCGCGGGGGCATGGAGGCCCCAAACGCGGTCGGCAAATGTGCCGGGATCTGCTGCGACGATGCGCCGCAGCCGGCATCGTCGTTGCATGATTGTCGGGGCATTCAAGGCTGAACCGGTTCCCATGTCGGATCGGGATCAAACGCTTTCAGCGCCGCCGCTTTTCGCGCCGAATCCGGTCCCAGGTTCTTCTGATAAACCTGGCCGTCCTGATTAACGATGAAGCTCATCACGCCAGTTTTGCCATACTCGCTCGGCCACGCAATGAGACCGCAGCCCTTCGTCATCGCGCCGTTCTCGACGTAGTCGAGCGGGCCGCTTTTCGCGTGCGGTCCTTGCGCGGTCAGAATGCGGAAGTGGTAACCGTGGTAGCCGTCCTTGCTGAGCGAGCCGGTCTTCGGCATGGCGGCAGCCAACGGACCGAGCGGACTCTCGGCTTCGCCCGCAGTGGTGGGCCAATAGAGACCGTCATGCTGCCCCGGCGTGCTGAGCAACCGCTGCGCATAGTAGCCGGTCGACGCGCGATAGTCGCGCTGCGCGTCGAGATAGGCGAGAGAGGTCATGATCGCTGCGCGTTCGTTGCGGCCGATTCTGCGCGTAAGAATTTCGTCGCTGCCGGCCGGCGGATCGAAGCGCCAGCCGTTGGCCGCCTGCACGAGCGGAATCGGCAATGTCCAGCCGCTCGTGCCCACAGACAGGTGCTTGCTCGGGCGGCCGTGAAGCGGCGCTGCGTCGTCGACGATCCGATGGCCCGCAGCCCACGCGCCGAGAAATTCGTAGATGTCCTCCTCGCCGACGTCCTTCGTCGGAATGAAACGGTTGTAGTTCTTGCCAAGCACGTGCTGCATGGCCGCGTGATCGTTGGTGGCGATCGCGTCGACGAGCGCGTCGGCCGCGGCTTCCGGTGTCGGATAGACGGCCTGGGCTTGCGCCGGTGCGGCGCAGAACAATAGTGTTGACATTGCGATCGCAGCGCAGGCAAGACGACGCGACGAGCGCCGTGCGGCGACGTTCGCGAGAACAACGCGGATCGAGTGAATGCGGTTCATGAGCGGCTCCTGGGTATCGTTCAACGTTGCCGGCCGAGGTGGCGCTGCCCGCCGCCGCCCGCACCGAAGCCGCCCGTGCGCGGTTGTCCGCCGCCACCGGCACCGAAGCCGCCGTGGGGCTGTCCGCCGCCCCCCGCACCGAAACCGCCGTCGTGAGGTTGCCCACCGCCGCCAACGCCCAAGCTACCGCCGCGCTGCTGCCCGCCGCCAGCACCGAGGCCGTTGCGAGTGCCGGCTTGCGCTTGCCGGCTCTCTTGCCCGCGGCGAATGTCCTGCTGTGCAGCCGCGCCGTTGCCGGCGCCGCGCAGCGCATTGTCGCGATTCACATTCTGTGCGCTCGCCCGGATATTGCCGGCGTTGGCGCCGCCGTGCTGGATGCCCTGCAAACGCTCACTCGCGCTCCCGCCCATGTTCTGGCCAGTGCGGTTCTGCAAGGTCTGTTGCGCCTGCGCGCGAGATGCCGACATGTCGCGCCCGCGGTAAGCGTCGCGCTGCGCGCCACTCATATTCGCGGACGCGTTCCGGTTGAACGTGGTATCGCGATTCCATCGGGTCGTGTTGCTGTTCACGTCGAGGCGCCGGTTCACATTCACATTGTTGTATCGGTTGACGTTGATATTGACGCTGTGATTGTTCCAGTTGACGTCGCTCCACAGCGCGCTCGTGATCGCAATGCCCGCGCCGAACGCAAGGCCCGCGGCAAGTCCGCTCGCGACCGCGTAGCCCGGAGGAGGTGGTACATACACGGGCGGATACGCGGGATAGGGCCACGCACCGTAGACCACAGTCGGGTTATACGTCGGCACGTACACGACTTGCGGATTGGCTGGCACGATCTGGATAGTGCTCTGCTCGACGATAACCTTCTGCTGTTCCGAGGTCTTCAGATTGCCCGCCTGTTGCGCCTGCTTGCGCAGCCGTTGCACGGAGTCCATCACGTCGTCCGGTTGCGCGAGAAACGCATTGCCGAGTTGCGCGACCCAGTCGGGTTTCGAGGCCATCGTGGCAAGCACCTGAGGGAATGCCACGAGTGATTGCACGCTCGGATCCCACGGCTCTGCGGCGACCGCTTTGACCGCGTCGTCGCCCTTGGTGTTCGGGTTTGCTTTCGACCAGGCCGCGGCGCCCGAAACGTCTTGCGGAAAAGTGGAGGCCATCAGCACCTGGGCGAGCAGTGCGTCGGGATAGAGCGCGATCGGCGCGGTCAGCGAATCGAGTTGCTGGTTCGACACCTTCGCCGCGGTTTGCGCATGAGCCGCGGGAACCGCGACCTGGAGCATGACCGGCGAGCCGGCCAGCATGGCGAGCGCGATCAGCGTTGCTCTCCGGTTTGCGCTTGAGCATTTCACGATGGACTCTCCGTATTTCGAAGCTGCATCAACTCGTTACGGCGAAAGTGCGAGCAGGGCTGCGGACCGTGTGCTCGCAGATGTCCTGAACGACTTGTTCACGGCACAGCGCATATCGGACTCCGAACGACCGCGCTTTTGCAGGCGATATACGCGCGACGGCATTTCATGCATGCGTGCTGGGAATCCCGCAGTGCGCCGATGGAGAGATTATTAACCCGCTTTTATATGGAAGTGCAATGATCGAGGCAAATAAATTCAGGTTGAAGTTGGCGAAATGATGACCTAAGAGAATGCTTTTTCTATCGCTTTAAAGACATGAAACCGATGGTCGTGAAAATCCTGGCATGTCTAATTGTCTCCTTGCGTTTCGTGATGAGCTTTTCTATCTTCCATGCATGAAGCAGCCGCCGCCGGCATGCGCCGAGGCTGATAAATGGATGAGGCGATGCGGTACAGCGCTTGGTCAACGCGTCGTTCGAATGGCGTGGGTCACTCTGCCATGGAGGCAAGCAGCGATACCGGCACGCCATGACAGCTCACCGTCGCGACAACCCCGGCGCCGAGGCCCTCGACGAACTTCACGCCAGTGTCGAGCGGCGACACCTGTTTGTCGACGCGCAGAATGTTGAGCGGCCACGATGAATGCGACAGCCGTTCATGTGCAATGGCGCCGACCCACAGCGGCACCGCAGCCGCGCCGTCGCCGACCGCATAACCGCTCGGCCAGAAGCGCAGCACGTCGCGCTCATCGCGAGTGTCGCCCGGACGCATGAAAACGAGCGACGACGGCACTCCGTTGTTCAGCTTCGGCAGTACGGGCAGAGCGGTGGCGGGCACATCCGGCGAGGCCAGCGAGAGCAGGCTATGGACGGACACGTAGGTGCCTTCGAGCCATCCCTCGCCGCGCAGTTGCCGGCGGATCGCATCGCTGTCCGATACCCATTGCAGCGTGAGCGGCTCCTTGCGGTCGCCGCCCATATCCGAGCGATAGCACGGCAGGTGCTTCCACACGGAAAGCGTCCACTGTTGCTGCGTCACGCGCGCGAGCGGCAGGGGCGCTGGCGTGCCGGGCGGCGCCATCATGCCGAGACCCGACTGCAGGCCAATGCTCGCGAGCAGCACCACGAGGACGACTGCCGGCATCCAGCGGCGCGTCGGCGGCGGCTGCGGATGACGCAACATCGCAGTGAGCGAGACAATCGCCACCCACACGTAGGAGAGCGCGGCGCCGCCAATCGCATCCGACATCCAGTAGCGGCCGAAGTACACGCCCGCAAGGGCGACCACGATCACGACAAGCGTGCTCGCGGTGACCACCAGCAATCCTTCGAGCATACCGACCCGTCGCGCGAGCAGGAACGCCAGAAACCCATAGACAATGACCGTGGCCGCTACGTGGTTGCTCGGAAACGCGTAGGTATTCGTCATGAGACCGTTGGGTGCGGCGCGCTGCATCGCGAACTGCAAGGCGAAGATCAGCATCTGCGAAAAGACGACGGCCGCAAGCCAGTAGCCGACGGTGCGCCAGCGACGCTCCAACAGCATCCACAGCGTGACGGCGACGATCAGCGCGGCGAGCGTCGCGCTGGTGCCGAGCGTCGCGAGACCGGCGAGCACCGCGTCGCCCCACGGCGTGCGCACCGATTGCATGAAGCGATACACGGACTCGTCGACATGCGTGAGCGGATCGCCGGCGATCACCTCGTGAAGCACCCCGAAGAACAGTGCGGCGCACACCAGCACGACCAGCGACGCGAGCAGGACGCTGGTGGCATCCGGCGCTTGCGGGTCGAGCATTTTTCGCGCGACGCGGCCAAGCGGTCCGGGGTGACGGCAAGCCCAGCTGCCAAGATGCCGGCCGGCTGCGTTCGACCATGCGTTGGCGTGCGAGAGCAGGAAAGCCGCGGCGCGATAGCTGAGCCAGACGCTGCCCACGAGCAGCGCGAGGATCACCACGAGCCGGAACGAGACGGCCCCGGCGAGCAGCACCGAAGCGCCGAACACGACGCCCGGCAGGATGTGCGCCGGTGCCCACAGCAGCGCCGAGAGCACGTTCATCGCGTAGAAGCGCACGGGCGACATGCCGAGCATTCCGGCGACGACCGGCACGATCGCGCGCAACGGTCCGACGAAGCGCGCGAGCACCACGCTCTTCGCGCCGTGCTTGCCGAAGAAGCGGTAACCCGCTTCGAGTACTTCGGGATGTCGGGAGAACGGCCAGAGTTTGACGATCCGGTTCTTGTAGCGGCTGCCGAGCCAGAAGCTGAGGCCGTCGCCGGCGATTGCACCGGCGATTGCCCAGGCGAGGACCCAGCTAAGGCTCAGCGAGCCGGTACCGGTCAGTGCGCCCGCTAGAAACATCGCGGTGCTGCCGGGAACGAATGTACCGATGACCGCGACCGACTCGAGAAAGGCCGCGAAAAATACAACCGTGAGCATCCATTCCGGATGGCCGGCAAGCAGATGCAAGAGGTGGAGGTAGGCTTGCTCCATTGTGCGCAATCAGCCGTTATGGCGTAACGATCGATCATAACGCGCACGGAGCGTTTCTATTCCCCAACCTGTCCTTTTCCCGGGCGCCGGTCGCGCGAGCACCTTGGTAACCACTCCCGCTAGAACCTGTGACGACCGTGAACGAAGCGGGCAACGGCTCGTCATACTGGTTGATGGGCGCGTTACCTAACGGAGTGCAGCAATGAAAATCGCAACTGGCGGTGTGGGGCGGACGGTGCTGATCGCGGCATGCTTCGCCGGCTTTAGTGGAATGGCTTGCGCGCAGTCGGGCAGCACGCGCGCGGGCGATGGCGGCTTGAGCGCTACGCCGCCCACCGGAAACGTCAATGGCGGTGGAACAGCGGGTGCCGGAACAGTGGGCTCGACTCTTGCCCCGACGCCTGGTCTTGCGACGCCGGGCGGTGCTGCTGGAACCGGCGGAGCCGGCGTGATGGGTTCCGGCGCTGGCCGCGTGCCAAACAATATGCGGGCGAACGGCACGAGCCTGAACCAGAACCCTGATCCCAGAGTACCGAACCTGAGCGGCCGGCCCACGGCGCCGCGATAGATCGAGCCGCGAGGGGCGGATCAACTGGCGCGGGCGGCTTAGAATGGACGTCCCTCCAACCGGTTCATTCGATTACAGGAAGCGCGCATGGCATACGGTGAGCACAAATACGAAGTCTCCGTGCAGTGGACGGGCAACCTCGGCACCGGCACCTCCGGATATCGCGACTACAGCCGCGATCATGTGATCGCCGCGGGAAGCAAGCCCGACATTCCAGGCTCGTCCGACGCCGCGTTTCTCGGCGACGCAAAGCGCTGGAATCCGGAGGACTTGCTGGTCGCATCGGCTTCGGCGTGTCACAAGCTGTGGTATTTGCACCTCTGCGCGGACGCGGGCATTGCCGTGGTGGAGTACCGCGATCACGCGGAAGGAACCATGCTCGACAGTCCGCAGCAAGGGCGCTTCTCGCAGATCGTTTTGCGCCCGCGCGTCGTCATTCAGCCGGGCGGCGACGTGGAACTCGCGCGGCGCCTGCATCACGTCGCCCACGAGAAGTGCTACATCGCGAACTCGGTGAACTTTCCGATTTTATGCGAGCCCGTGATCGAGACGAACACGGGCTGAGCGGTCCGTCGCCGAGCACCGCTGGTTGCAAGCAACCGGCAGGTAGCGGAGGTTTTCCGGCTATTCAGCGGCCATTTCCCGGCTACTGAACAGCTATCGCCCGGCTCCATTCCGGCCTTTCACCAGCTATGCACAGGCTATTGCGCAGCTATGCACAGGCCATTCGCGAGCTATTACCCGGCTATTCCCCGGCTATTGCACGGGCATTCCCAGCGCATCAGCGATTGCCGTCGAGGAGATCGCCCAGTAGTTCGTCAAACGCGGCCTGCGCGTCTTCCAGTTCCTGCAACGCGGCGTCGAAAGTTTGCAGCGCGAATTGCGAGGGATTTCCGGTGCCGGCTGGCGGAAATTGCGATTGCAACGATGCAAACGCTGTCTTCACGCGTTGCGTCGCGGTTAATACGCGCTCCATTGCAGCGCTTTCTTCGGCGCGGGCTTTGTCGTGATCGAGGTTGCCGGGGTTGTCCATTCGGTACTCCGTGTTCGTGGGTGCGGCGCGCGCCGCGTGAAATGGCGTGACTATGCCACGTTCGGGCTCACGATAGCGGCAAGCCGCCGTCGGCCTTTACTTCGCGCAACGACAATGCCGATTCGACCGACGTCACGCCCGGCAGACTGCGCATCTGGTCGCGCATGAAGCTGCCGTAGTCGTCCAGATCGCGCGCCACCACTTGCAGGATATAGTCCGCGCTGCCCGACACGTTGTGACACGCTATCACCCGCGGTATTGCCTGCACCTCGCGCTCGAAGCGGTTGGCCAGATCCTTGTCGTGCACGGCGAAGCGCACGAGAATGAATGCGACCACGCCGAAGCCGAGCGCCGAACGCGCGAGCACTGCGCGGTACTGGCCGATGTAGCCGTCGTTCTCCAGGCGCTTGAGGCGCCGCGCGCACGGTGTTTCACTCAGGCCGACCAGTTCGGCCAGCTTCGCGTTCGACATGCGGCCGTCTTTCTGCAGCGCGGCGAGGATCGCGCGATCGGTCTTATCGAGGTCGGTTGACATGGGTTTGCGGACGCTTTTCTGGTTTTGGTGGGAAGCTGGCGAAAACAACGTGATGTTAGCGTATTCCTCCAAACTTTCAGCCCGAACCCCGGAAATTCGCCAGCAAAACCTCCGTCGGCAATAGCAAGATAGAGCCTCGAATCGAAGAGGCTCCAATGATTTCCGCACACTTGCTTGCTGTCTATATTGCCGCGCTGCTGGTCGTCTATGCCGTACCCGGGCCCGACATGGCGCTGATCCTGCAAACCAGTATTGGGCGCGGTGTGAAGAGCGGCTTCGCGGCGGCCTGCGGGCTCGGTTTGGCGCGTGCGACCCACGTGACGCTCTCCGCTTGCGGCGCCGCCGCGCTGTTGCGCAACGCGCCGTGGCTGTACGACGTCGTGCGTTATGGCGGCGCGGTTTATCTCGCGTGGATCGGCATTCAGATTTTCCGCTCGCCCATGTTCGCGTTGCCGGAAGGCGGTGCGCCGCATGACAAGGCTAACGGCTCGCCGGACGCAACGGCGACAGCGGGCATGCGCCAGTTGAGGGCCGCGTTCGTCAAGGGTTTGCTGACCAACCTGCTGAATCCGAAAGCGCTGCTGTTCTGTTCGGTGTTGTTGCCGCAATTCGTGCGTCCCGAGGCGGGGCCGGTTGCGTTGCAGATGGTCGAGCTGGGTTCAGTGCTGCTCGCGGTCGGCCTTTGCTTCGACCTCACTTATGCGGTCGGCGCCGCGCGGATCGCGGGATGGATGCGCGCGCACCCGCTTGCTCAAACGTTGCAGCGCTGGACTTTCTCCGCGGCGCTGATCGGATTCGCGCTGAGGCTTTCTCTCGATTGACGCCGATTCGCCGGGCGCTACCGGTTCAGCTTGCGTTCGCGGCGCGAACGGTCGTCGATAATTTTTCTGCGGTGCTTGTCTTTCATCTTCTTCCAGGTCTTGCATTCGTCGCGGGTGCGTAAGCAGCCAATGCAAAAGCCGGTTTCACTGTCGAATTTGCAGATGTCGATGCAGGGCGATGCTGTGCTCATGGCCGGTAAACAGGTCGTGAAGGGCAGAGGAGGTGAGGCGACTTTCGCACGCCGCATGCCTGTGCGCCAAGTGATTGTGTTAATAAAGCCGATAGAGCGCCGATACAGGGCTCATTCCAGGCCCGTACAGCGCCCATCAACGGCCGTGCGCGGCCGGCGGTAAAACTAACACCAACGAACACCAGCGCCATGCCTCGCCTTCGATGAAAACCTTGCTGCTCTATACGATTACCGCCGTCGCCGAGATTCTCGGCTGCTATCTGCCGTGGCGATGGCTGAAAGAGGGCGGCTCGGTCTGGCTGCTCGTGCCGGGGGCGCTCAGCCTCGCGCTTTTCGCCTGGCTGCTCACGCTGCACGGCACCGCCGCGGGCCGCGTGTATGCGGCGTACGGCGGCGTGTATGTGGCGGTGGCGATCGCGTGGTTATGGTGCGTCGACAAGGTGCGGCCGACGTTGTGGGACGCAGCCGGCGTCGCGGTGACGCTCGCCGGCATGGCGATCATCGCATTCCAGCCGCGCGTGTGAAGCGCGTGGACCGGGCGCGCCTGGGTGCCGATGCACTCCGGCGCGGTTCGGATGCGACCACAATGTCCCGCGCGGCCAGCGGATCCGCTTATTCCGACCGCTTACTTCAACCCGCCCAGATAGTCGAGCTTGCCGAGTTCCACGCCGTTGTGGCGCAGGATGTCGTACGCCGTCGTCACGTGAAAAAAGAAGTTCGGCAGCACGAAACCCAGCAGATACGACTGGCCAGTGAACTCGACCGGTCCGCTGCGCATTTTCAGGGTGATTGCGCGCTCTTCCGATCCGTCGATCTGCTGCGGGCTAAATTCCTTCAGATAGTCGATCGTTTTTTGAAGGCGAGCATGCAGTTCGTCGAAAGTCTGTTCGACGTCGTCGTATTTGGGCGCTTCGACATTGGCGAGGCGCGCGGCACAGCCCTTCGCGGTGTCGCTTGCGATATACACCTGGCGCACGAGCGGCAACATGTCAGGCGCGAGGCGAGCGTTGGTGAACACCGACGGTTCGATCTGCTTTTCGGTGGCGTGTGCCTGAGCCTTGCCGAGAATGGCTTGCAGATTGGTGAGGCCGCGAATCAGCACGGGCAGTGATGCTTGATACATCGAAATTGACATGGGGTTCCTCTGATTCTTCGATTGCCCGCGCGGACGGCGCGTGAGGCAATGTAACGGCGGGATCGCCGCTGCAGCATCATAGCGGAGCGACGGGAACCGCGCATGACGCGGCGCTGCGTTAGCCATTCGGCCGACTGCCGCATGCGCCGGAACTGTGTTCGAGTGCATTGGTCCGAAGGTTTGCGAAGTCCTGCAAGCAGCACCTTGAAACAGCAACGTGCCGCCTGTCGTCGGGCAAAGAGCGCACACGGCGTCCCCGCGCGTGTCCCTTTTGCATCCGGCGCCGTCACGCCAACAGGAGAGTCGAGACATGGCCACCAAGCACCCGCTGCCCGGAAGCGAGCGAACGGTAGAACAAGGTTCGAAACTCATCGGAGATTGCGATCCGTCGGAAAAGATCGAGGTTTTCGTGATGCTGCGCCGTCAGCGGCAGGCGCAGTTCGACGCGCTCATGAGCCGCATAGAAGCAGGCGACCCGAACGTGGAACCGCTGTCGCGTGACACGTTGGCAAAAGACTATGGCGCGTCCCCGGACGACATCGCCAAAGTCAAGGCATTCGCGGCCGCGCACGGCCTGACCGTGGTGCGCGCCGATCCGGCCGCGCGATCCGTGCTGCTTTCCGGGACTGTCGAGCAATTCCAGAACGCGTTCGAAGTGAAGCTCGAAAAGTATCAGCACCATTCGGCCGGGGAATTTCGCGGCCGTACCGGCGCGGTCAACGTGCCCGACGACCTGCACGACGTCGTCGAGGCGGTGCTCGGGCTCGACAACCGCCCGCAGGCGCGGCCGCACTTTCGCATCCGCCCGCCGTTCCGGTCGGCCCGGACGCATCAGGCTTCGTTCACGCCGCTGGAACTGGCGTCTCTCTACAAGTTTCCCGAAGGCGACGGCGGCGGCCAGTGCGTCGGCATCATCGAGCTGGGCGGCGGGTATGACCCCGCGGACCTCTCGTCGTACTTTGCAAGCCTCGGCGTGCCGTCGCCCACAGTGAAGTCGGTCAGCGTCGACCAGGCGCGCAATGAGCCGACGGGCGACCCTAACGGTCCCGACGGCGAAGTCACCCTCGACATCGAGATCGTCGGCGCAATCGTGCCCGGCGCGACCATTGCGGTGTACTTCGCGCCGAACAGCGACGCCGGTTTCATCGACGCCGTAAGCCGTGCGGTGCACGATACCGTCAACAAGCCGTCGGTGATTTCGATCAGCTGGGGCGGCCCCGAGTCGATCTGGACCAGCCAGTCGCTGAAGGCGTTCAACAGCGTGCTGCAAACCGCGGCCGCACTCGGCGTGACCGTCTGCGCCGCGTCGGGCGATAGCGGATCGAGCGACGGCGCAGGCGCGGGAGATCATGTCGACTTCCCGGCGGCGAGTCCGTATGTACTCGCGTGCGGCGGCACGAGTCTGAGCGCATCGGGTACGTCCATCACGCATGAGGTGGTCTGGAATGACGGCCCGCAAGGCGGCGCGGGCGGCGGCGGCGTGAGTGGCGCCTTTTCGTTGCCGGCCTGGCAAGAGGGCTTGTCGGTTGCGCTGTCGAAAGGCAGCAAGAAGCCGCTCGCGAAGCGCGGAGTGCCCGATGTCGCGGGCGACGCCTCGCCGCTTACCGGCTACACCGTGCTCGTCGCGGGCACACAAACGGTGGTCGGCGGCACGAGCGCGGTCGCGCCGCTGTGGGCCGCGCTGATTGCCCGCATCAACGCGGCGAAAGGCAAGCCGGCGGGCTTCGTGAACCCGAAGCTTTATAAGGCGGCGGGCGTATGCAACGACATCACGCAGGGCAACAACGGCAGCTTCGCGGCGTCGGCGGGCTGGGACGCCTGCACGGGGCTCGGCAGCCCCAATGGTCAGAAAGTGGCCGGCGCACTATAGTCAGCAGGAACCCGCAGCACCGGCACAAGACGTGAACGTACCCAGGGAGTCGTCATGACAAGCACAGAGTCAACGTCCGTTAGTCCGCAATCGCCGCACAATTCGCAAACCTCGGGCACGCCGCCCGCGGCCGGTGGCAAGCACAAGGCGGGCGATCAGCCCTTCTTTGATCCGGTCGCATATGGCAACGGGCCTGACGACTCGGTCACGGCCACTGACGAGAGTGCGGCGATCACGCATCACTCGGTCACGATCGACGGCAAGAAGATCAATTACACGGCGACGGTAGGCCATCTCGTGATCGTGGACCCGAGCAGTTCGGAACCCGCCGCGCGGATGTTCTACGTCGCGTTCACGCAGGACAACCAGAAAGAGGAAACCCGGCCGCTCACCTTCTTCTATAACGGCGGACCGGGCTCGTCCGCGGTGTTCGTGCTGCTCGGCTCGTTCGGACCGCGCCGCATCAAGACGTCGATGCCGGACTTCACGCCGCCCGCGCCCTACACGATTGAAGACAACCCCGACAGCCTGCTCGACAGAAGCGACCTGATCTTCATCAATCCGGTCGGCACCGGATATTCGGCGGCTATCGCGCCGAAGAAGAACCGCGATTTTTGGGGCGTCGATCAGGACGCGGATTCGATCGCGCAATTCATCAAGCGCTTCCTGACGAAGAACAACCGCTGGAATTCGCCAAAGTACCTGTTCGGCGAGTCGTACGGCACGGCGCGCAGTTGCGTCGTCGCATACCGGCTGCACGAAGGCGGTGTCGATCTGAACGGCATTACGCTGCAATCGTCGATTCTCGATTACACGCAGGCGGGCAATCCCGTCGGCGCGCTGCCCACGGCCGCCGCGGACGCTTGGTATCACAAGAAGCTCGGCATCGCGCCGCGGCCGACCGATCTCGGCGCGTTCGCCGAGGAAGTCGCGCAGTTCGCTCGCACCGACTACCTGGCGGCGCTGCGCAAATTCCCAACCACCGATTCGGCGACGGTCGAGAAGCTCGCCGAATACACCGGCATCGACAAGACGACCTTGCTTGCGTGGAGTCTCGATGTCGCGTCGTACGACAGTCGCGGCAATTCGCTGTTTCTGACCACGCTGCTCAAGCCGCAAGGTCTCGTGCTTGGCGCATACGACGGCCGGGTCACCGCGATCGGAACCGGCATAGCCGGCAAGGTCGACCCGAACTCGGGCGGCAACGATCCGACCATGACGGCGGTTTCGGGCGTCTATACGACGATGTGGAACGTCTATCTGAACGAGCAGTTGAAATACACGTCGAACTCGGCGTTCACGGACCTCAACGATCAGGCCTTCCAGTTCTGGGACTTCGGCCACATCGACCCGACCGGTGCGCAGAAGGGCGTGGACGACAAGGGCAACGTGATTCTTTACACGGCGGGCGATCTGGCGGCCGTCATGGCGCTGAATCCGGACCTGAAGGTGCTGTCGGCGAACGGCTTCTACGATTTCGTCACGCCGTTCTATCAGACGGTGCTCGACCTGCAGCAGATGCCGCTGCTTAGTCAGCAGGTTCGTCAGAACCTTTCGGCGCGCTTTTATCCGTCGGGTCACATGATTTATCTCGGCGGCGGCTCGCGCACCGCGTTGAAGGCGGATCTCGCGGCAATGTACGATTCGGCGGTGGCGAACACCGAGGCGCTCAGCCGTATTCGGGCGCTGCAGGCACGCGTGGCGCAATAGGCCGGGCGGTGCGTCCACGGCGGCTTTGCGTCGCCGTGGAAGTTTGTTGCGACGCATGTTCGCGCATCGGCCGGACAAGCATTTTTTTCGCATGCGTATCGAATGTGTTTTAATTACCTTGCGAATTGACTATTGCGTGCCTCCGCGGGCGCGCCGACGAATGAACGCAGAGATTGCAGACAGGCGTCGCAGCGGCTATTTCAGCGACCACACAGGTAGGATCTTCAGAGCACATCCGCTCGCGCTCGCGTCTCGACGTCCGCGCTCGTTGCGGTTGGCCATAGTGCTGGGCGCCACTGCGCTGCTCGCGTTGCGCGTCGGCGGCGTGTATGCGCAGGAGGCGGGCATGCTCGACAAACGCGTTACGCAGCAATCGATCGGCCAAACGATATGCCGCCCGGGCTATGCGAGCGTGGTTGCGCCGCCGTTCGATGAACTGATGGCGCACAAGGACCGGATGCTCGCCGAGCGCGGCATCGACGCCGACGACAGCGCCGATTTCGCGCTGGACAGGCGCGTACCCGTGGTGCTCGGCGGTTCGCCGGACGCGCCTTCGAACCTCGGTCTGCTGCCGTGGGCGGGCCGCCAGGGCGAGCGCCGCAAGGCGCGCGCGGCGGTCATGCTCAAGCGCTGCGTCTGCGAGGGCAAGATCAGTCTCGCGGAAGCGCAAGCGGCGATCGTCGGCGACTGGTCGGTCGTCTATTCGGGCTTCAGCCAGACCTCGTGCGATGTCAGCCGGTTGGACGTCGCCACCAGCGCCGAAAGCGGCCGGGCAGCCGGACATGGCTCGCAGCCTTGAGGCCGCGTTCCCTGGAACCTGCCTGTCGCTGTCTAGATTCGTTCGCATGGACTCGGCCGCGCTCGTGTGCAGATTGAAGAGGGTCTTCTTTCAGCGTGCGCCGCTTGGAGTTCCTTGTCGGTTTGCCTTGTCTGGTGTGCCTCGTCCAGCGTGAGTCGCATACCGTTGAACTCGCCACCTGAACTCATTCCTGGAGAATCATCATGATCCATTCACGTTTTGCCGCAGCGACGCTCGCCGCACTGACCTTCGCGTGCGCCGCTGGCAGCGCGTCCGTATTCGCCGCCGAGCCGGTTCATTGCGGCAAAGCCGACGCGCTGCAAATTCGCGGCGATGTGCCTGCAGCCATCAGCTTCGACGTGTATCGCCAACTGCGTCCGCTGAATGCGCAACGCGTCGCGCTCTTTCAGTCTGCTGGCGAAGTGAAGCATTTACCCGATGGACTTACGGTGTGCGAAGTCGCGGACGACGGCGTCGACGATCCGTCCGCCGTCCTGGTGGAACTGCCGCAAGGCAAGAACGCTTGGTGGGTGAGCGCGGCTAACGTTCAACAGGCGGACTGATCCTCTCGCAGTAAGCGATGTTTTCGTTTCGCACCTCGGCGGGATGACTCTGGTGATGGACGCCGCAGTGCGCTTCTTGCGATCCGCGTCCGCATCCCACAGGCTCGTCGCGTAGTCCGGCGCGCACCCACGCAGTCGAGCATGCGCCCTGGCTACTCAGCGAATGTCCCGCTGTTCAGGTAGAGTGCACTGACGGCGCCTTTAACGCGGTTTCCCGCTACGACGCCGTGACGTATCGCATTGATGGCCGCAAAGTAGCTATCTGAAACGGGGCCAGCCCAATTACCGGAGATTCGAATGATTGCCTTCTACCTGTCATTGGCCGCGCTTGGCGCAGCGGGCGCCGCACTCATCCGTGAACTCGCCGCCGCGCAGGCCAGACAGCGTGCCGCATTGCGCCGCGTGCACGTACATTCCGCCGACCGCAGTACCCGCCGAGGGTAGGCCGCATGAACCTGATCGTGCGCAACATCGCGCCGTCGTGCAGCGAGCAGGAAGTGCGCGAATTCCTCACGCGCGAGCTGGGGCACTACGCCCGCAACGTCGAGGTCGTCGACGCTGGGACGCCCGGCGCGTATGCCACGGTCGAACTCGACGCGCAGGTGCCGTATGTTGGCGAGGTTATCGCGCGACAGATTCATGGCAAGCAGTTGGGCGGCATGGCGCTCGAGGCGAGCGCCGATCTTTTCACCGACGATTCGCCGCCACCGGCGCAGTGACTGCTGCGCCTTCTTCCGGGCTCACCCGAAAGTAAGGTGCGGGTAGGTTGCGGGCAAGACGCAGAAAGAGGCGTTTAAAGACTCAAACCGGCGGCGCGACCAACCCGATGTTCGCTGTGGTTGCTGTGCGCCTGCTGCTGTCTCACTCACCGCTTTCAGCCTCCGGCCAATCGAACGGCGTGTAGGGCAACGCGCGCTTGTGCCGCGTCACCTCGTAAAAACGCAAGATGATCTTGCGCGCCTCATCGCTCATAGGTTTCCCTTCCAGGAAGTCGTCGATGGTCTCGTATGGGACTCCGTAGGCGTCTTCATCGGGTCGTTGCGGGCGCAACGCTTCGAGGTCTGCGGTCGGCACCTTGTAAGCGAGCGCGTCGGAGGCGCCCAGCGCTTTCGCGACCGCACGCACCCGCCGCTTGTTGAGTCCGGCGAGCGGCAACACATCGGCGCCGCCGTCGCCGAACTTCGTAAAAAATCCCATTACCGACTCGGCCGCGTGGTCGGTGCCGATCACGACGCCCGTGCGCGTGCTGGCTACCGCGTACTGCGCGATCATCCTTTGCCGCGCCTTGATATTGCCGTGGACGAAATCTTCCTGCGCCTCGTCCGCGAACGGCAGGCCGCTTTGATGCAGCGACGCGAGCATTGCGTCGGCGGCGGGCTTTATGTCGACGGTCAGGGTCTCGTCCGCGCGAATGAAAGCCAGCGCCTGCTGCGCGTCGGCTTCATCTTTCTGCTCGCCGTGCGGCAAGCGTATTGCGACGAAACTCGCGTCGTAGTTCGCGGCACGCAGCCGCTCGACAGCCAGTTGCGCAAGGCGGCCGGCTGTAGTCGAATCAATGCCGCCGCTGATGCCCAGAACGTAGGCTTTCAGTCCGTTGCTACGCAGATAGTTCGCGAGAAAGGAGACGCGGCGCTCGATCTCCGCGTTGGCGTCGAACTCGGCGGTAACGTGCATTTCGGCTGCGATGTCCGCTTGAACAGCGGCCGGATCGGTCTGCTTCATGATCTTCTGCTCCTCGCGCATGGGCGCAATGTCAAAGAAACAACTTCAGCGCGACAGTGGCGAGCACGCAGCGGACCCGGCGAACCTCCATCGACAGATCGCCATGCGCTGAGTAACATCCTCGTTCCGAGCGCCGCAGCAACCTGCGAGCAACCAATAATAATCAGATCAGTGCGAACCCGCGATGAACCATCTCAAGCGGCCTCGCCCGCCTGTATTCGACCGCCCGACTTTTGCACGAGTCGCCGGGCGGCGCAAAGCCGGCTGTATGCCGTATGCATTTTCTTTGTCGCGCGCCACGCGTGAGTTGTATTGCGTGATGCGTGCGCCCGGTCGGGTGCTCCGCACCTTTGCCAGGCTTACCCGGCTTACCCGGCTTATCAGGCTCGCATGCGGCGTCGTGCTCGCCGCATCGGCTTGTGCGGCCTTCGCTGCAAAGCCGCCCGCGGCAACGAGCGAACCGGCGTTTTCCGTCGATGCAGCGTCCCTCGCGGCGCCCGATGCGGCCGGCGTGGTGGACCCACGCCGGGCGTTTGCGTTGCGTGATGTGTTCGCTCGCCACGTCACACGCCGGCTCAATGTACCGGCCTCCGAGCAGCGCGCCTACGCCTCCCGTCTGCAAGCGGCGCTGCGCGAGCACACGCTGGGCGAACTGTCGGGAGAATACGTCGTGGTGGTCGACCGCAATGCGAACGTGCAGGCGCTCCTGATCTATTTTCGCGCAGCGCCCGCCGACGCCTGGCAGATGATCGGCGCGTCGCCCGTCTCCACCGGGCGGCCGGGCGAGTTCGACCACTTCGTCACGCCGCTCGGAGTGTTCGAACACACGCCGTCCAACATGGATTTCCGCTCTGAAGGCACGGAGAACGAGAACCATATTCGCGGCTACGGCAAGCGTGACATGCGCATTTTCGATCTGGGCTGGGCGCAGGCGGAGCGCGGCTGGGGCAAGGGCGGTATTTCGCAGATGCGATTCCAGATGCACGCCACCGACCCCGACCGGCTGGAGCCGCTGCTAGGGGTGCGCCACTCGAAGGGGTGTGTGCGGATCCCTGCATCACTGAATACTTTTCTCGATCATTACGGGATTCTCGACGCGGAATATGCGGCGCTCGTCGACTCGGGCAAATCGCTGTGGGTGTTGAAGAGCGATCGGCAGGTCATGCCGTGGGCGGGGCGTTATATCGTCGTGGTGGATTCCGCGCGCAAGTACCGTCCCGCGTGGGCGCCGGCGCCCGACGCAAGAACGCGCGCCAGGGTGCCGGCGGCGGCAGACACGGCGGATTGATGCGCGGCCTTGCGCGGCGCATCAGCGCAGCCAACGCTGAGCTAACGCCGAGCCAACGCCGAGCCAACGCCAAGCCAAGCCAAGCCAAGCCAAGCCAAGCCAACGCCAACGCCAACGCCAACGCCAACGCCAACGCCAAACCACCAGTGCGTCAGCGCTGCCAACGGCCCAGCCATCAACGCATCAGCAACATCGTGCCTGCGCCAAGAATGCCGCCGCACAAAGCGCACGCCCACAACAGCGCACGCGTACGCCGATATTCGCGGCCGATGTCGGCCAGCAGCTGAGCGTTGTGCCGCGGCGAGCGGGCGCGGTCGTGTTCCTGCTGCAGATAACGTACGGCCAGTTGCGGCACGCGTGGCAGCATGTGTGCGAGATGCGGCAGCTCGCGTGAAATGCGCTGGAACCAGCCGCGATGATCGACGTCGCGCCGCGCGATGTCCGCGAGCACGCGCCGCGCGATGTTCCATGTATCGGCGCCCGGATGCAGCGCGCGCGCCAGCATCTCCGCCTGATGGAACGAGCGTTGCGCGGTGGCGAGCTGGCCGGAAACAGCACCATCGAACGGAACCACCGCGTGCAGCAGTTGGTGGAAGAGCGACCCGGCCGAGCGGTCATCCACAGCCGCCGCAAAATGCGCTTCGGCTCGGGTGCGCAATTCGGCTTCGAGCATTTCGGGGCGGGTGTCGTGCGGCACGTGTCCGGCATCGCGGTGCAGTTCGGCGAGCCGCCCGTAGTCCTGCTCGAACAGCGCGGTCGCGCCATGAACGAAGAACTCGCGCTCGTCCGTCGACAGGCTCGACATGATCGAAAACTCGGCCAGCACGAGTCGTCCCAAAGAATCGGGCTCGATGCTTACGCGAACCCGTCGCGCGTCGAGCGTCGCGTGAAAAAAGCCGTGTTCGAATGCCTGCTCGGTCACCACTTCCACAATATGCGCGGCGAGCGGCGCGAGCTTGATCCGATGCGCGTGCAGACCGGTCAGGTCGGTTGCCGGCAGCGTGTCGATGCGCTGCATAGTCAGCGTGTGACTGGTGCACAGGTCCCAGATCACGTTGGGTACGACGAGGCGCGTGTCGCCGTCGAAATGATGGCCGGTCTGGCTCAGGTTGGCGGCTTCGGCGCGCAGATCGAAGCGGCGCACGATCTCGTCCGCGAAGGTTTGGGCCAGCGCCCGCAGCCGCAGGCGGCGCGCGGTGCCCGACAGTTTCTCCAGCCAGCGCGCGACCCAGCGCAACAGCGCAAGCTCGTCGCCGATCTGTTGCAACTGGCCGGCCCGCAGCAATTTGATCGCCACTTCGCGATGACCGTTGACCGGCGTGAGCAACCGCGCGAAATGCGTCTGTTCGGCGAAACCGCTACGCACCGGTATCAGGTCGACGGCGCTGAAGAGGGTAGCGAGCGGCCGGCCGAACGCTCGCGTCAAGGCTTCCTCGGATTCACGCGGCGGCAGCGGCGTTTCCATATGATCGATCGCGTCGATCGCGTCGTGCAATGTCGAGGCTGCAAGTTCGGGACGCTCGACCAGCGTCTTCGCGAACTGGCCGGCAAGGGGGCCGAGCGCGGGCAGCAGGCTGTGAACGCTGCGCGCGCTGTGCGTCGACGAATGCACGCGGCCGACGAGCTCGATCATCCAGTGCAGCTTGCGATTGGACGGCGCGGCAAGCCAGATCAGACGCGCGCCGTAACGCAGTGCGTGGTAGAGCAGGAGTAAGCGGCGAAACAGTGGGGGCATCGGCGGTTCGATTGGCGGCAATGCGGCGCGCAAAACCTGGGCGCCACGTGGCCAGGACAATCAGATTATCAGGAATGCGCGCCCACGGCGCATCTGCGAACCGGCAGCCCGGTTCTGCCAGCGAGTCAACGTGCTGCACGTGTCAGTCGTGCTATGCGCTATATAGCGCATAGCATCTGACCATCGTCCAATACGATGCTGGCATTTGCGCTAATTGATTCGGTATCGAGCATGCGAAGGAAGAACTAGCCACGCTCATGGCCCACATGAACGGCACGCGTGCGCTGCGCATGGACGTTGTCTTCATACGAAGAATTCGCGAAACAAGTTCGCGCGGCGGCGGGCGAGCACGCACATCCGCCGCGATGATAAGGCAAAGAACTTAAGGAAACCTTAGGAAAAGTACGTTGTAGCCTTTGTGACAGTTTATTTAACGGCGCAGTGACAAATGTGTCCTGACGCACAGTATGGAACAACTAGACCACTATCCTCGAAGAGAGAAGTGTATGCAGCGCGCGTTGCGTGAACGTATCGAGCAGCCAGGCACACTCATACGAGGTAATGATGACCGAAGCGAGCGTACCCCTTTGTGTCGACCTGGATGGCACGCTGACGAGCACCGACCTTCTGGTGGAATCGTTCCTCGTGCTGGTAAAGCGAAATCCACTGTATGCGCTCTTTTGCATCGGCTGGCTGTTGCGCGGTAAAGCGCATCTGAAGGCGCAGATTGCGCAGCGCGCCGCCATCGATGTGACGTTGCTCCCTTATAACGCGCGCCTCGTGGAGTTTCTGCGGGAAGAACGCTCAACCGGCAGAGACCTGTATTTATGCACCGCTGCAAACCGCAAGTTCGCCGAGGAGATAGCCTCGTATTTCGGCTTCTTCAAGGGGATTCTGGCGAGCAATGACGCACTCAATCTGTCGGGTGTTCACAAGGCGTCTGCGTTGTCCGAAGAATTTGGTCCGCACGGTTTCGACTATTGCGGCAACGCGCTGTGCGACGTGCCGGTCTGGAAACAGTGTAGACGGGCGATCGTCGTGGGAACACGCCAGATCGCCGAAGCGGCCGAGAGGGTCAATCAGAAGGTGCTCTTCTTCGAGGAGCGGCGGTCGCTAATCGGCCTTACTGTTAGAGAAATGCGCGTTTATCAGTGGGTCAAGAATCTCCTGATTTTCGTGCCGCTGCTCGCATCGCATCGTTTTACCGAAGGGGACACTCTGCAAGCCGAAGGCATTGCATTTTTTTCCTTCTGCTTCTGCGCTTCGTCTGTCTATCTGCTCAATGACATGATGGACCTCGACGCGGACCGCCGCCATGTACACAAGCGCAACCGGCCGTTTGCCTCGGGACAGTTATCTCTAGCTTTCGGCATGTTTCTCGGATGTGCGCTTCTTATCGCCTCTGCGGGTCTTGCTCTGCTGCTGCCTCCCACCTTTCAGTTGGTACTGGCCGGCTACTTCGTGGCCACACTTGCTTATTCACTCAGGCTCAAACGGTTCATGCTTGTCGATGTCTTTGTCCTCGCGGCTCTTTACACCGCGCGCGTAGTGGCCGGCGGCGCCGCGGGGGACATCCTGCTTTCGGACTGGTTGATCATGTTTTCGATTCTGATCTTTCTGAGCCTCGCCATGGTCAA
Organism: Paraburkholderia kirstenboschensis; assembly: GCF_904848585.1. Lineage (GTDB taxonomy): Bacteria > Pseudomonadota > Gammaproteobacteria > Burkholderiales > Burkholderiaceae > Paraburkholderia > Paraburkholderia kirstenboschensis. Next base: position 17,836 of record NZ_CAJHCR010000003.1, on the reverse strand, counting down.
GCGCTATGCCGAACTCGACGCGCTGTTGCGCGAAGCGAAAGTCTGCGCAGCGGGGCGCGGCTACGTCACGCAGGATCTGGGCATTCTGCGTTCATTCGGCGCAGCGTCTGGCTATGTCGCAGTACTGGTTCTCGTGCTGTATATGAATTCATCCGATGTGCGGGTGCTCTATCGACACCCCCACGCACTCTGGTTGCTATTCGGACTGCTGCTCTTCTGGATCAGCCGTGTATGGATGTTGGCCTTTCGCGGCGAGATGCACGATGACCCAATCGTGTTCACCTTCAAGAACCGCCTAAGTCTGCTCGTAGTGTTCCTATGCGTGGCGACGGTGGTAGCGGCAAGTTGACCGTTGAGCATTCAATAGATGCAATTGTTCTTCCTTCTTCTCATCAGCGTGCTCTTGCCATACCTGTGGGCTGGAGCAGGGCCCGTGAGCAAGTTGAAAGCCCGTGCCTTCCTGCAAAGTGCGAGCGCTGCAGCGCGCATCTTCTCGACGTGACCTTCCCGCTCATACAAGTACTTCGCGCAATGTGTTGCGCTCAAGTACTTCGCGCAATGTGTTGCGCTCGGAGACGATGCCCCATGACGGCGATCGTCGGGCTCACGTCGAGTAGAGAGGTTGAAGACAACTTTAAAGCATTCGGCATTTGCGGCCAGAACGGAAATATTCTTGGAATATAACGTGCGCAAGCGCACATTCGAGAGCTGGTTCGGGGCATCCCACGGTGGCAAATGACATAATCTGGGTGTACCGCAGGCAGCAAAGCGACTCGTTGGGCCGGCCTACTCCGCAAGACGGATGGTTACCGTCCTGTCCCACTACGTACCTTATTGTCTACGCGAAAAATGAACAGCTTCGATAAGAGCATCGAGACTTTTTTCAGCGGATTCAATTCATGTGTTCTGTGTAATCATGCGGTGCAAGCCATCGCGGACATGTACACGTTCAAAGGTCTGGTTCTGGTCCCCGTTTTGTGGTGGATATGGTTTCAGTCGTCCGAGCGTCGGCAATGGAGGCGTGAAGTCGTCATTGCGACTACCGTGAGCGGGCTATTGGCTCTTCTCGTTGGAAGACTTCTGGCGCATTTTTTACCGTTCCGCCCGCGCCCGGCGTTTTCGCCCGAGTTGCATCTTCATTTCCCAGTCGTCCCGCAAAGCGAAAGCCTGTTGTCAGCGTGGAGTTCGTTTCCGAGCGATCACGCAATGTTGTGGATGTCGGTTGCGGTAGGCATCTTCATCGTCTCTCGCCGCGTTGGCATTCTTGCGCTTCTTTATGTCGCAATTTTCATTTGCACTCCGCGCGCCTACCTCGGCTTCCATTACCCGACCGACCTGTTGGGAGGAGCCGCGATTGGCATTGTCATTACTTACATCATGACTCGCGATTCCGTGAGAGCGCATTACGCGACGCACATGTTGCGTTGGATCGAGCGCTACCCCGGACCATCGGCCATGCTGGGATTCGTGCTGTGCCTGGAGCTCGTTACCCAGTTCGATGAACTTAGAGCCTTCGCCACTTCCGTCCTCAAAGTCGTCTGATTCGTTTGTTTTTCATACGGTGGACCGAACGCTCAAAACGGGACCGGTTACGCGAACGCTGACCCTTTTGTCTCTCATCTCTCCCGGAACATGCAGGGACGGGGGCAATTCGCTGCGCGAATGAAGAGGCGGGATGAGCGCCGTCCTTTCTCCAAAGGATATCGAAGCGGCAAAACGTCTATACAGTCTGAAAGGGGCTTTGATGACTGCTCGAAACGGAACGGTGCATAGCGGCAGGCCGTTGTATTTGTGGGGTGTCTGGCTGATTGCCACTGTTGTGGCTTCAATGCCGCTCTTCGTGTCGTCGATTCCGCCATTAGGACAGCACTTCTATAACATCGTCAGAGTAGACATTCTGGCGCATCCGGGTTCCTACGCCGGCAACTTCATAGTTCGGTGGGACCCCTTGCCCGATCTTGCGATGGACCTCACTGTCCCCTGGATCGCGCAAGTGATGCCGGTGGAGTGGGCTGCATGGCTCTTTATCGTTGTCGAGCTCTCGTTGCTGAGCTCGGGTTGCCTGATTCTCAGCCGTGCCGTAAATGGCCGCTGGTCGTGGTTCCCGCTGGTCAGTTTCCTGCTTCTCTACAACTGGATCCTGATACGCGGTTACGACAACTTTCTGTTCGGGGTCGGCCTTTGTTTGTGGGCCATAGCCTTGCATGTGGCGCTTCGCCAGTTCACGGTCGCGCGGATCATAGCGTCGTCGTGCAGCGCGCTTGTGATTTACTTTTGTCACCTTTTTCCGTTGGCCGTTTTTGCACTGGTCATAGGAACGTGGGAGCTTGGCTGTCTCGTGCAGGAAGGGAGGTTGCGAAGCCGCTCGCTCTTCAGGCACGCAAGCGCAAGTCTCGTTCCGTTGGTACTTCCCGTGGTATTGCTGGCGCACAGCAGTACCGGGGGACTTCGTGGGTCCGTCGACTTCGGCGTCGTTCATATATTCGCCAAAGTCAGCCGTTGGCTCGATGTCTTCGCAATCGGCAATCCGCCGGCCGACGTCGCAGTACTGGCGAGCCTGGGCCTGACATTAGCCGTCGGCTTTCTAATGAGATGGTGGACGTGTAAGCCTGAGTGCCGGATAACGATAATTGCGCTTCCGCTGGTAGCGCTATTCGCGCCGTTCTCCGCATTTGCTTCTTATGGCGTTGTCGAGCGATGCGCGCTCAGCTTCGCATTCCTGCTGACTGCATTGGTGGATGTGCGCGCGTCGGCACCGCGTCTGCAACGTGCCGGCGCTCTCGCGCTTGCGATTGTTTTCCTGTTTCGCATTGCGACGGTAACTGCCGATTGGCGTGCGGCGAAGCCTGCCATTCAGGAGTACCGCTCTACGTTCGCGTCCTTGAAATCGGGCTCTGTCCTGTTTCAATACAAACAGGATACGACGTACCCGTCCCCAAGGACCGCCCCGCACCGCTGGAACCCGTATCTGGATAAGGTCGTTGCGCTTGCAACGCTCGATCGGGTCCTCGTACCGGATCTCTATCTGAAGGCCGGCCAGCAGCCGGTGCTTTACCGCGCAGAAAACGCCCCATTGAGGAAGTTCCAGGACGATATCGAGAACGGCGATAAAGCATTCCGGGCGAACGACGGTATGTTGCGCGCCTGGGCAGCGGACTTGCAAGACAGATTTCCGGACTTGCAAACCCGGTTTACTGAAGTCTATCTCGCAGTGTTCGATCCTCAACGGCGCCTGTCTGAACCACTAACTGGTTGGCAACTCGTTGCGACGCTACCGGAACATCGGCTTTACCGAATGCTTCCTCGATGACCGCGGTTATGATGCAACCGATCAGCTAGCTGCCTGCAGTGCTTGGGCTGTTCATAGGACGTCGTCTTACACAAGTATCGGTTCCGCCTGCTACGAGTCGGCTCAGCGTCGAACGCAACGGTGATGGTCTCGCAAGTTGTGTCGACGGCTCCGTCGCTCGCGGTGTTCAAATGAATGCGGCCGCTCGTTGTGGCCGAGCGGCCGTACTCATCCCCGGCCTACATGCCGATGCTCGAGCCGCCGCTCGAACTCGTGCCTGTGCTCGATCCCGTGGAGGAACTCGAGGTCGATGCCGGATTCAGGTCGATTCTTCCATAGACGCCGTCCGCTTCGTCATTGGGCCCCGCGGCGAAGAAGAGCGTAGTGGCCGGCTGATTGTTGAGCCCGTTGCCGAACGCGATACCCCACAAGCCCGGCTCGACTATCGCACTGCCATTCGAACTCTTGATGGCACCCATCGACTGACCGCTCGATGCGTTGAATGCGTTGATCTTGCCGTCGCCGAAATTGCCGATCAGCACCGCGCCGCTCAATGAGCCGAAATTGCTCGGCGCTTGCGCGATACCCCATGGCGCATTCAGCGCGCCGCCCGTTGCAAAGTGCTGCTTGAGATTGCCTGCCGTATCGAATACGTCGACCATACCGAGTCCTGCGCCGGCGACGTCGTCATGTTTGTCGGAATCCTGTTGCGCGTAGGTGACGAACAGGTTCGATCCGATCAACTGGATGCCGAACGGCGCAAAGCCGGCAGGAATGGAGGGATCCGTAAAGCCGCCGGGCATGGCGACTTTGGCAAAGTTGGTGTCGAAGACGTCGATCTTGCTGTTATGGAAATCGGTGGCGTAGAGAAAGTTGCTGCCGTTATTCGTCGCTAGCGCGAGGCCCTTGTACACGGCGCCGCCGGTGCCGTCGTCGTACATGACAAACGCATTGGTCGGCCCGACGGCGGGCGCCCATGCGGTGACGGTGCCGCCTTCTCCCACGAAGATAAATGCGGCGAGGCCAGTCTTGCCGTTTCGCGTCACGTTGAAGCTTTGCGTGCCGTTGAATACGATGCCTGTTGGCGCCGCTGTTCCATTCTTGCCATCCGGGATCGTGACGACCAGCGATTGCGGTACGCCGTTGCCGTCATAGAGTGTCGCGACGTTGGTTCCGTTGTCGGCGACCCAGACGAAGCCTTTTGGATTGAAGGCCACGCCCCAGGCATTCTTCAGATTGACGTCGGTGTGCGCTGCTGACACGGCGCCATCCGAGACGAGCGCCGTTGCGGTGAACGACGACTGCGCAGGCGGCGCAGAACTGTTCGAGTTGGAACTGCCGCCGCATGAAACGAGTGTCGCGATAGCCGCGCCGCAGGCTACGACGGTGAACGCTGCGAGTAGAGACTTCATGGCCGCACTCCTTGTTCCGTCCAAAGGTCACAACGCTGAATGAACGAGAAGGCGAACAGGTTTATTCCAGTGGTGGAAACTTATTTGGGTGCTTTCTATGGCTGAACTGGATAGATAAAAGCGGATTGCGAAATTCACGCGCTGTCCCGGCTTCGCCGCGCGGCGATTACATGCGATGTAATTGGCGCCATGAGCGACCGCTTCTACTCTTTGTCTGTCGCGCTTCCATTCCGGTTGCACTCACCGCCAAGGAGATACCATGTCCCGCTATCCCACGTACACGATCGAATCCGCTCCAGCAGAATCAAAGCTCGTGCTCCAGCAATTGCAACAGGCGTTCGGCCTGATTCCGAACATCGCGGCCAGAATGGCTCAATCGCCGGTGCTGATCAACGGTTTCATCGGCCTGTTCGAGCGCGTGCATGCGAGCAGTTTGACCGAGCCGCAGATTCAAACGCTGTTGCTGACCAACGCGGTGACGAATGCAAGCGTTTGGGCCGTTGCATTTCACACGGCGCTAGCGTTGAAAGAAGGCGTGCATGCCGCCGATGTCGACGCGATCCGCCACGGCGTCTTGCCTGATGACCGCGAAGTGGCCGCGCTGTCCGCATTGGCGCGCACGCTGATAGAGAAGCGCGGGCACCTGACAGAATCGGACCAGACACGCTTCGTGGAAGCGGGGTTCAGCGCTGAGCAGATACTCGAGGTCATTGCGGTGGTTGCGGCATCGACGATCACGAACTACACGGGCAGCGTAACGCAGCCTCAACTCGAAGCGCAGTTCGAGGAATTCGTCTGGCATGCGCCTACACGCTGAGTCTTTTTCTATTCTTCACCTTGATTAGGGAAATCCGATGAACGCGAGCAGTCGCGATCCGAAAGTGCCGCAGAGTGAGCTTGGCGACTTGCTGCGCTATTGGCGCGACATGCGTGGCGTGAGTCAACTGGATCTGTCGCTCGAGGCCGGCGTCTCGCAGCGCCAGATCAGCTTTATCGAAAGCGGGCGCAGTGTCCCGGGCCGCGACACGTTGCTGACGCTTGCACAGACGCTCGACGTGCCGCTGCGCGAGCGCAATGCGCTATTGCTCGCGGCCGGCTATGCACCGGTGTATTCGGAAGCGCCCTGGAACGCACAGGAGATGCACGGTGTGATTGCCGCGCTGGAGCGCGTGGTTCGCCAGCATGAGCCCTTCCCGGCGATGGTGATGGATCGCCACTGGAACATTCTCATGACCAACGACGCGGCTCCGCGCTTCTTCGATTGTTTCATCGACATGGCCTCGCGAAAAACTCCACGCAACATGCTGCATCTGATCTTCGACCCGCAGGGCATGCGTCCATTCGTGGCCGATTGGGACACGGTCTCGCGAAGCCTGCTGCAACGGGTGTATCGGGAGTCGATCGGTCACGTCGTCGATGCCGGCACGAGGCGTCTGCTCGACGAACTGCTCGCCTATCCCGATGTGCCGCGCGACTGGAAGACGCATCATGCGCCGTCCGCCGTGCCCACGATGCCCGTCATTCCGATAGGTTTCGTCAGTGGGGACGTGGTCCTTCGATATTTCTCGATGGTCACGACCGTTGGTGCACCGCAGAACGTTAGCGCACAGGAGATACGCCTGGAATGCATGTTCCCTGCCGATGACGAAACCGAAGCGCGCCACCGGCAGTTGCTCGCCGGGCATTCAGAACGTTGCTGAACCGCTATTCGATGGACATGGCCAAACGCGCCGTCTAGCGTGCTGCCGCGCTGGCGTTGCGCGTCGGCAAACATGGAGCGGCCGTTTGTTCAGCGGCTAATAGAACAGCCATACCACCGCAGTGCTCCGGGCAGCACACTTGCCCGAGAGCCTTAACGGTTCGCGGGCGGTTTTTACTCTGCACTGCACATTCATCGCATCGGCAATGAGCCGTATGCGAGGAGAGGTGAGCGAGATTTCAGATAGACGCGGGGCCAATGGACCAATATTCCCATGACGAGGGAACGGTGCTTGCGGACCGCACGCAACGCGACGTCCCGCCTGTGCGGGACGCGAGTCACGACCAACTCAGCCGCAGTTAAGCCTCAAGTCAAACCTCAGGCTTTCCGCCGATGGTGTTGCCTTGTTGCCAGGCGCGCTTACCTTCCTCGGACAACTCTCCGCTGCTGTGCGACGCGTCCGGCTTTGTACCTTCTACAGCCATTTTGCCGCCCGGCTGTTCCTGGGCGGGGACGCGTTCGCCCTTGCGCGCTGCGGCGCGATCGTCCTGAGTGCGGCCTGCGTAAGTTTCTGTTGCCATTTCAACCTCCGAAAAGAAGAGAACCATCATTGGCTTTGCGATGAAAGCGCGAGCTTCGTCCATGGACGCGCTGGTTTGCATCGAAGCACACCAGTCTGACTGCGCGCATTGCTCGTGCCAGATGCGGCGCTCGCAGCGAATCAAAGGCGTTCCATTCGGCCTGTGAGGAAATCGTCACACAATTTTCTCTCCGTGTATGATTCCGGCGTCGAAAGCTATTGCGGGCCGGTTCTATGCACTGCGGGTGAGAGCTGGGTCTTCGCCACCGTCGCGTCGCGCTCGCATTGAAGGCACTCGGCTAGCGGGGCAGTGGCAGATTCCTGTTCGCTCTGTCGACTGGCGTCGGGGCATGAGACCGTCGACAGGTGACCAAGCAACGCGTTCGAATTGCACGCTGATGCAGTCGCTGGCAGACCAACGCGCAGGCGAACATCCATGCCGGTGTCCGAGCACGGCAACCTGGAGACTGCCGCAGATGCCGCTTGTGAATACATAAAGCCGTATGGGAAAGGGCTTTGACGAAGAAATGCCCGCGTGACAGCCTCATCGCGGATGACGAAGGAAAAACCCTCAATGCTCGCAGAACAACGTCACCAATACATCCTGGCGCAAGTCGCCAAAACCGGCGCGCTCTCAGTCGCCGAGCTGGTACGCGAACTGAACGTGTCGCGCGAGACCATTCGCCGTGACCTCAACGCGCTCGCCGGGCGCGGCCTGCTCGTCACCACACACGGCGGCGCGCTCTCCAGCGACCGGCGCGAGCCCGACCTGGATACGCGCGAAGCGGCAAATGCCGGCGCGAAGCGCGCGATCGGCGAGCGTGCGGCCGAGTTCGTGCCCGACGGCGCGTCGCTGATCGTCGACTCCGGCAGCACGACTCAGGCGGTCGCGCGAGCCTTGCTCGACCGGCACCGGCTGTCGGTCTATACGAACGACTGGCGCATCGCGTTGCTGCTCGGACGGCGCAACGACAATCGCGTCACGCTATTGGGCGGCGAGCTGTCCGATATCGAAGACGCCACGTTCGGGCTCGACACGGTCCACCAGCTCACGCAATATCACGCGGACTTCGCGTTCATCGGCGCGGGCGGCATCTCGCCTGACGGCTATCTCACCGACTACAGCCGCATGGCCGCCGAGGTGCGCAGCCGCATGATCGCCGCCGCCGACACGGTAGTGGTCGTCGCCGACCATTCGAAGTTCGGCCGTGTCACGCCGGTGCGGATCAACGGCATCGAGTCGGCGCGTTATCTCGTGACCGAACTGGCACCCGAGCGCGCGATCGGCAAGGCGATTACGGCCCATGGCCCGGAAATCGTGATTGCTTGAGTCGGCGTGCAAGACCAGTGCGTGCGGCACGGCGACGGGGAGCGACACGCGTCGCGCCACACGTGCTGCCAGCACAGCACAGCGCAGTTCGGCGTGATTCGATTCACGGTCAGCAGCCATGCATCGGCGGCTGCGCTCAACCTCTTCATGCAACCTCTTCCGCTACCGCGTTCGGCTTGGCTATTATTGGCGAATTGTGTCAATTTTTGGAATTCGACAGAATAGTCATTGCGTTGTCATCGAAACCTGTGATCCTTGCCGTGCCCATACAGGCATGGCAGGCAGCGCGAACGTGGTGGACAGGCTGTAAGTCTCGCTTGGGAAGACGCCGCGCAGTTGTCGGCAATCTGCAATCGGTTGGCCGCACCGGGGTCGGCTGCGGCAACATGCAATAAGTCACGCAAGCATCACGTAAGCAACACGCACGCAAGCAGCAATAAAGCGCAAACGGCGCGCACCACGCGCCGTTCAATCACAACAGGTATCGGGTTTTCCCTACCGTCCGGTTTTTTGCCTTTCGGAGAAAGCGACATGACAAAGACAAACTCCCCTCAGGCCACGGGCCTCGCACGCAAACTTCTGCCGGCGCTGGTCGCCGCCGCGATGTTCGGCGGCGTGGCCGTGCAGGCCCATGCTGCCGATGCGGTGGTGCTGTACACCGCCGACGGCCTGGAAAATCTTTATAAAGACGTGCTGCCGGCCTTCGAAAAGAAAGAGGGCGTGAAAGTCAACGTCGTCACGGCGGGCAGTGGGGAAGTCGTGAACCGCGCGACCATCGAGAAAGACCAGCCGAAGGCGGACGTGATCGTCACGCTGCCGCCGTTCATTCAGCAGGCGGATCAGAGCGGTCTGCTTCAGGCATACCAGAGCGCGAACTACAAGAACGTGCCGGCGATCGCCAAAGCGCCGAACGGCTCGTGGGCGACCTTCGTGAACAACTATTTCTCGTTCGCGATCAACCCGGAAGTCACGAAAAACCAGCCGAAAACTTTTGCCGATTTGCTGCATCCGGACTACAGCGGCAAGATCGCCTACTCGAACCCGGCGACGGCGGGCGACGGCATGGCCGTGATCATTCTGACGTCGTCGCTGATGGGTGAGGACAAGGCATTCGACTATCTGAAGAAGCTGGAACAAAGCGCCAAGTTCCACACCAAGGGCACGGGTTACCTCGACGTTCTGCTCTCGCGCAACGAAATCGCGTTCGCGAACGGCGATCTGCAGATGGATCTGGACGACGCGGCCAACGGCGGCCTGTCGCTCAAGCCTGTGTTCCTCGCGGCTGCACCGGGCGAGCAACCGACCACGTTCCAGTTGCCGTATGCAATTGGCCTCATCAAGAACGGTCCGAACCAGGCGCAAGGCAAGAAGCTGATTGACTATCTGATGTCGACGGAAGTGCAGGCCAAGGTGCCGGACATCTTCGGCATTCCGGGCCGTACCGACGTGCCGCTCGCCGGCAAGAACGGCGAGACGGTCAAGCAGGCGATTGCGGGCGTGAAGCTGATTCCGGTGGACTGGAACCACGTAATGACGAAGAAAGCCGACTGGACCGCCCGCTGGAAGAGCGACGTGATCGGCTCGTCGGGCAAGCAGATCGAAGTGGTCAAGCCGAAGTAAGCCGCTTTTCGGTCCCGCTTTTCAGTCTCGCTTCTCAGTCGAAGCACGCAGCGCTCTCGCGATCGGTGTGGATCGCCGGCGCGCTGCCTGAGCATCAATCTTGTTGGAGGATGAATCCGGTGAATACGGCCAGTCTTGCTCGGCGAGGCGCGCTCGACGCCTCACTGGACGCGCTCGGCGCCGCGCGTTCGGACGCGCCTGGCGGCGTGCAGATCGACCATCTGACGGTGCGCTTCGGCTCGCGCACCGTGCTCGACGATCTGTCGCTGACGATACAGCGCGGCGAACTGCTCACCGTGCTCGGCCGCAGTGGCTGCGGCAAGACTACGCTGCTGCGGTTCATCGCCGGGTTCATCGAGGCAGACGGGCTGTCCGGCACGCTCACCGTCGCGGGCCACGATCTCACGCACGTGCCGCCGCATAAGCGCAACCTCGGTCTGCTGTTCCAGAGCTACGCGCTGTTTCCGCATCTGTCGGTCTTTGAAAACGTCGCGTTCGGCTTGCGCGCGCGGCGCATATCGGCGAAGGACATCGCGCGACGCGTGGCCGAGGTGCTGAAGCTCGTGCAACTCGGCGACGCAGGGCACGTGATGCCCGCGCAGCTTTCCGGCGGCATGCAGCAGCGCGTGGCATTGGCGCGCGCGCTCGTGATCGAGCCGGACGTGCTGTTGCTCGACGAGCCGCTTTCCGCGCTCGATGCCAATCTGCGCGCGTCGGTGCGCTCCGAACTGAAGGCGCTGCATGAACGCCTGCCGAATCTGACGATTGTCTGCGTGACGCACGACCAGGATGACGCGCTGGTGCTGTCGGACCGGACGCTGCTGATGCGCGACGGCCGCATCGCGCAGCTTGGCACGCCGCAACAGTTGTACGACGCGCCAAACGACGGGTTTGTCGCGCGTTATCTCGGCACGGCGAATCTGCTGCCGCCGCAGGTCGCTTTCGGCATGGACGACGCGCGCTACAACGAACGCGAGCGTGTCGCCTGTCTGCGGCCGGAAGCGCTGCGCATCGTGCCGCTCGGAGAAGGGCAGTTGCATGGCGCGATAACGTCGGTCGAATGGTACGGCTCAGTGTTGTCGGTGTCGGTCGCGCTCGACGCGATGCCGAACGAACCGCTGCTCGTCACCATGCAGCGCGGCCACGGCATGATGCCGGAGAAAGGCGCGCGCGTTTCCTTGCGTTACGAGGCTGACGATGTCGTCCTTATCCACCCCTGAGGCGTCCAATCCGCTTTCCGCCTCGGAGGCAGCCGACGCCCGCCGCAGCGCGAGCGCCGCTTTGCATCGGGCCGCGGTAAAGCGCCGCGAGCGCGCAGCGCAATGGCATCTGCTGTTCATCGCGGTGGTCGTGCTCGGACCGCTTGTCATCTACCCGCTCGTGCGCCTCGTGCTGCTGAGCCTGAGCGGGCCCCATGGCATCGGTCTACAGGCGTATGCGGCGTTCTTCGGCAATCCGGAGACGCGCGGCGTGATCGGCACGACGCTGTGGATTCTGTTCGCCAGCGCCGGACTCGCGTCGCTGCTCGGTGTCGCACTGGCGTCGTTACTGTTTTTCAAGCCATTTCCGGGCGCGCGGATGGTCACGCGTTTTCTCGAACTGTTCGTCGCGTTCCCGTCGTTTCTGGTCGCCTTCACGCTGATTTTTCTGTACGGCTCGCAGGGCTCGGTCAGCATCGGCTTGCAGAGGCTCTTTCACTTAGAGGCTCCGCCGCTCGATTTTCTGTTCGGCGTGGGCGGCGTGATTCTCGCCGAGGTCGTGTTCTACGCGCCGTTCGTCGTGCGACCCACTCTGGCTTCGTTCGCCACGCTCGACATGCGTCTGATCGAAGCCGCCAGAAGTCTTGGCGCAAGCGGCTGGATGGTCGCGTTCAAGGTAATCGTGCCGCTTGCGTGGCCGGGTATCGCTGCGGGCACGATCCTGTGCTTTCTGCTGACGCTCAACGAATTCGGCATTCTGCTCGTGCTCGGCAGCGCGCATCTGATCACCTTGCCCGTCGCCATTTACAGTTCGGCCACCGTCGACCTCGATCTGCCGACGGCGGCAGCCGGCGCGGTCGTCATGCTGATCATGTCCTTGTCGCTGTACGCGTTGTACCGCCAGGTCAATCGTCGCAAGGTAAAAGGAGCGGGCCATGGCCGTTGAACTCGACCCGACCGTGCTGCCGGTCATGCACAAGAAGGCGCGCCCGGTGCGCCGGAGTTTCGTCGTGCGGATGCTCGGCGGGCTGTTTCTCGGTTTTGCCGCGCTGTTGTGCTTCTGGCTTTTCGTGTTGCCGGTGATCGTGGTCGGCTTGTCGAGCGTGGCTGCGCACTGGTCCGGCACGATCCTGCCGGCCGGCTTCAGCACCCGTTGGTTCGAGCGGCTCGGGTCGAGCGACTTCGACGCGCTCACGACGAGCCTCGAGATCGGCATGGGCGTCGCCGTCCTCGGCACGATTCTCGGGCTATGGCTTGCGCTCGCGCTCGAAGGACGCGACCGGCGCGGGCTCGGCGCGTTCGTCGACACCATTGCGATGATGCCCAACGGCGTGCCGAGCGTGGTGCTCGGGCTCGCGGTACTGATCGCCTATCACAAGCGGCCGGTGGACCTGTCGAGTTCCGCGGCGATCGTCGTGTTCGTCCAGCTCGCGCTCGTGCTGCCGTTCTGCTACCGGTGCGCGGCGGCGGCGTTGCGCCCTGAACTGACGATTCTGCGCGAAGCCGCCGCGAGCCTCGGCGCGCCTCCGTCGATGGTGCTGCGCCGCGTCGTGCTGCCGCAACTCGTGCCGGCGATCCGCGCGAGTCTTGCGCTCGGCTTCGCGTTGTCGCTCGGCGAGCTGGGCGCGACGCTCACCGTGTATCCGCCCGGTTTTGCGACGGTGCCGATCGTCGTGGTCGGCCAGGTCGAGCGCGGTTACTACCTGCCGGCGTCCGCGCTGTCGCTGATTCTGCTGCTCGTTTCGCTCGCCGCGCTGCTGCTGATTGCGGCCCGCGTGCCGCGTCGTCGGATCGACTGAACCGGCGTTTCCTCGTTTCCCTGGTTGCGCGTCGTGCGGCGCGTAGACATTCCGCAAACTTTGGATGTGGCGAAATTTGTCAAAATGACCGAATATATGCAAACTGCTTCTGTCGATCCGATTGAGGTTGTGCGCAGGCATTCGCTCACGACACTGGTTCGCGACGAAATCGAAAGGCACATCGTCCAGGGCGAACTGGCGCCGGGCGCCAAACTCAACGAAGCGGACTGGGCGGCGCGCCTGCAGGTGTCGCGCGGGCCGGTTCGCGAGGCGTTCCGCGCGCTCGAGCAGGCCGGGCTCGTGCGCACCGAGAAGAATCGCGGCGTGTTCGTGCGTACGGTGTCGCTCGCCGAAGCCGATGAGATTTACGCGGTGCGCGCGGTGCTCGAAGAGGCGGCGTGCCGGATGCTGGCCGCGAACATCGACGCGAGTCAGTTGGCGGTGCTCCGCGATTGGCTCGACGCCATGCGCGCGGCGCTGGATGCGCAAGATCACGATGCGTACGCGCGGGCCAACGTCGCGTTTCATGACGCGATCGTGGCGGCGGCGGGCAATCTGAAGTTGTACGAGACGTATCGAAGGCTGGTGAGCGAGTTGAGTCTTTTCCGGCGTGCGGCGCTGGTGGTGCACGCGGATGCGATGGAGCGCTCGCTTGCGGAACATCGCGCGATTCTGACCGCGCTGGCTTCGCGCGACGCCGCGCATGCCGCGGCGCTGATGCACGCGCACGTGAACGGCGGCTTGCAGCGCGCGCATGCGGCGTGCGAGGGAGGCGGCGTGGCGGCTGGGCCGTTGGGAACGGCGCGCAGTGCGCCGGCTTCGGACGACTGAAGCGATCGCGTCGTCGTAACGCATTGGCTTGAGCACGCGTGCGTGGCACGCAGGGACGGGAACGATGGCAAGCGCAAACGAAAACGCGAAACAACGCACGATCGAAGTCAACGGCCGCGGCTACCGGCTGCCTCTGGAGCCGACGGTTGTGATCTGCGTCGACGGCTGCGAGTTCGATTATCTGGAAGCCGCGGTCGCGGCCGGCGTTGCGCCGTTCATCGGCAAGATGCTCAAGGGCGGTGCGGCCTTCAAGGGCGATTGCGTGATTCCTTCGTTCACCAACCCGAACAATCTGTCGATCGTCTGCGGCGTGCCGCCGTCGGTGCACGGCATCTGCGGGAATTACTTCTGGGACCCGGACGCGAACGGCGGCGCGGGCGCGGAAGTGATGATGAACGATCCAGCCTATCTGCGGGCCGGCACTTTGCTGGCAGCGGCAGCAGAGGCGGGCGCGCGCGTCGCGGTCGTCACCGCTAAAGACAAGTTGCGCCGGCTGTTGGGCTGGCAGTTGAACGGCATCTGCTTTTCCGCGGAAAAAGCGGACACCGTGACGCGCGAGGAAAACGGCATCGACGAAGTACTCGATCTGGTCGGCTTGCCGCTGCCCGACGTGTACAGCGCGGGGCTTTCGGAGTTCGTGTTCGCCGCCGGCGTGCGGCTCGCGCAGACGCGCAAGCTCGACCTGATGTATCTGTCCACGACCGATTACATACAGCACAAATGGGCGCCGGGCACCGAAGGCGCGAACGCGTTCTACGCGATGATGGACGGCTATCTGGCGAAGCTCGACGCGCTCGGCTGGGTGATCGGGCTCACCGCCGATCACGGCATGAACGCGAAGCACGATCCGCAAAGCGGCGAGCCGAACGTGATCTATCTGCAAGACGTGCTCGACGAATGGCTCGGCGCGCGCAGGGCGCGCGTGATCTTGCCGATCACGGATCCGTATGTGGTGCATCACGGCGCGCTCGGTTCGTTCGCGACAGTCTATTTGCCACGCGAGGTCGGTGCCGCGCAGGTGATCGAGCGGATTCGCGGGCTGCAGGGCGTCGAAGTCGCGCTCGATAACCACACGGCGTGTGAGCGCTTCGAGCTGCCGAATGACCGCGTCGGCGATATCGTCGTGATCGGTACGAAGCATGTGGTGCTCGGTACTCGCCGCGACGAACATGACCTGTCGGGGCTCACGGTGCCGTTGCGCTCGCATGGCGGCTTGTCCGAGCAGGAAGTGCCGCTCCTTTTCAACCGGCGTATCGACGGATTGCCGGGCGTGGAGAGCGGAAAGAGGCTGCGCAATTTCGATATCTTCGACGTCGTGTTGAACCGCGTGTCGGCATCATGAACGCGACGCTGCGGGACCATCCGGCGTTCCGGACGGAAGCGCTGCGGCTCAAAGGCGAACGCGCTGCGCGGCCACGCACGCTCGATGTAGTCGACCCGTATACGGGCACGCGCGTGGGCACGGTCGCGCTGGCGAGCGTGGACGATGTGCGCGCCGCATTCGAATACGCCGGCGCTTATCAGGCGAAGCTCACGCGTTATGAGCGCTCGCAGATTCTCGAACGCGCGGCCACGTTGTTGCGTGACAGGACCGAAGAGGCGTCGGACATGATCTCGCTCGAATCGGGGTTGTCCAAGCAGGACTCGCGCTATGAAATCGGCCGCGTGGCTGATGTGTTCAAGTTTGCGGCAATCGAAGCATTGCGCGACGACGGGCAGAGTTTCTCGTGCGATCTGACGCCGCATGGCAAGCGGCGGCGCGTGTTTTCGCAGCGCGAGCCGCTTGCGGGCGTGATCGTCGCGATCACCCCGTTCAACCATCCGATGAACCAGGTCGCGCATAAGGTCGCGCCGGCAATCGCGACGAATAATCGCGTGGTGCTGAAGCCGTCCGAGAAAGTGCCGTTGTCTGCGCTTTATCTCGCCGACATTCTGTACGAAGCCGGCTTGCCCGCGCCGATGCTGCAAGTGCTGACAGGCGACCCGCGCGAAATCGCCGATGAACTGATCACGCATCCGTTGGCTGAACTCGTCACGTTCACGGGCGGCGTGGCGATCGGCAAGTACATCGCGGCAAAGGCGGCGTACCGTCGCGTTGTGCTCGAGCTAGGCGGCAACGATCCGCTGATCGTGCTCGAGGACGCCGATCTCGAGCGCGCAGCGACGCTCGCGGTGCACGGCTCGTACAAGAACTCCGGACAGCGCTGCACGGCGGTCAAGCGGATGCTCGTGCAAAAGCGTGTGGCGGCGGACTTCACCGATCTGGTCGTCGAGAAGACGCGGGCCTGGACTTTCGGCGATCCATTCGATGCGGCCAACCAGATGGGCACGGTCATCGACGTCGCCGCGGCGCAGCTATTCGAGGCGCGGGTGAATGAGGCGATTGCCGGCGGCGCGCGGTTACGTATTGGCAATCGACGCAATGGCGCGCTGTATTCCCCTACGGTGCTCGACGGCGTGGAGCCGGGCATGACCCTTGTGCGCGAAGAAACCTTTGGGCCTGTGTCGCCGATCATCAGCTTCGACACGCTCGACGACGCGATACGTATCAGCAACGGCACATGCTTCGGATTGTCTTCGGGTGTATGCACGAACCGCCA
This sequence comes from Paraburkholderia kirstenboschensis, assembly GCF_904848585.1. Lineage (GTDB taxonomy): Bacteria > Pseudomonadota > Gammaproteobacteria > Burkholderiales > Burkholderiaceae > Paraburkholderia > Paraburkholderia kirstenboschensis. Next base: position 1,477 of record NZ_CAJHCR010000003.1, on the reverse strand, counting down.
GGACGCGATCACGCGCTTCATCAACGAACTGCGAGTGGGGACGGTCAACGTGTGGGAGGTGCCGGGTTATCGGACAGAGCTGACGCCGTTTGGCGGCATCAAGGACTCGGGGCTCGGCTACAAGGAAGGCGTTCAGGAAGCGATGAAGAGCTTCACCAACCTCAAGACTTTTTCGTTACCGTGGGAGTAATAGCGTGGCATTGAGTGTGACGGACATCTGTTCGCTGTTCGAGCAGTACGGTGACATCGCCTATAGCGGCGAACCGGTGACGCAGCTCCAGCACGCATTGCAGAGCGGTGCGCTGGCCGAAGAAGCGGGCGCAGGTGACGAACTCGTCGCGGCGGCGTTTTTGCACGATCTCGGGCATCTGCTCAATCTCCAGGGCGCGACGCCGACGGAGCGGGGCATCGACGATCTGCACCAGTACTTTGCGTTGCCGTTCTTGCGGGCAGTTTTGCCGGATGCGGTGTTGGAGCCGATCCGTTTGCACGTCGATGCAAAGCGCTGCCTCTGCGCAATCGACGACGGGTATTTCGATCAGCTTTCCGCCGATTCGGTGCGGAGCCTGGATCTGCAAGGCGGCATCTTCAGCAGCGAGGAAGCGGAGAGGTTTCTGCAGAAGCCGTACGCGCAGGACGCGCTGCGGCTGCGCAAGTGGGACGACCGCGCGAAAGAAGAACACCGCGTAACGCCCGGTCTGGATCACTACCTCGATGTGGTAGAGCGCGTGATGAGTAAGAGCGTGATTGTCTGACCAGGATGGTGTAGTTTTAGTCGGTCCTCGTCGTTGCCTTCGCGCTACTTCCTGCGCAATTTCCGTGTGTCAAAATAACGCTTGCAAGGCGCTGCCCGGCTCGCTAGAATCTCGCTCTTTCGTGCTCCGGACGCCGGGGCACGGGAAGCGGGAGAGCCAGCAGTGGCAAGGCTTCCAGCGGTCGCAGCAGGTTCAGGCAGTAGCAAAAACCTGTTGACGGCGCGGCCGGAGTTCTTCATAATCTCGTTTCTCTGCTGCTGATGCAGCGACGCAGAACGAAGCGGTGCCGGGTAGTGGTGGTAAGGGCAGCGCAGGGTGAAGCGGACCGATCTTTAAAAACTAACAGCCGATAAGTGTGGGCGCTTGATGCGCGACGCGAGTGGATCTCCGGATTCACGCAAAGCGAAAGTATCAAGTCTCACACAGTAATGAAAGGAAGGTTTGGCCGTTGAAAGATGGTTGAACACTTCGTCAGTACGTTGAGTGAGCGACCGGGTTCGAAAGAGCCCGAAAACAGTAACAGGTTTGAACTGAAGAGTTTGATCCTGGCTCAGATTGAACGCTGGCGGCATGCCTTACACATGCAAGTCGAACGGCAGCACGGGAGCAATCCTGGTGGCGAGTGGCGAACGGGTGAGTAATACATCGGAACGTGTCCTGTAGTGGGGGATAGCCCGGCGAAAGCCGGATTAATACCGCATACGCTCTACGGAGGAAAGGGG
>NZ_CAJHCR010000002.1 GCF_904848585.1 Paraburkholderia kirstenboschensis | reverse complement strand
TGAAGGGTCGTTCAAGACCAGGACGTTGATAGGTCAGGTGTGTAAGCGCAGTAATGTGCTCAGCTAACTGATACTAATTGCCCGTAAGGCTTGATCCTATAACAGGTGTGTCTCGACCAGCGTTGGCGCTTCAGCGCCTACACTGGTCCGATCCCCGAAGGGGATGCGCTGAACCTCCCCAGGAGGTCACCGCACACACGGTTGGGATTCAGTGTTGTGCCAGAAACAACACAACCCGCCTTGCCTGGTGAGCATCACCAGAAACTACTTCTTCCCCGATTGGCTGTATTGCCCCACCGGCAGTACGGCAACCCGTCATGCCTGATGACCATAGCGAGTCGGTACCACCCCTTCCCATCCCGAACAGGACCGTGAAACGACTCCACGCCGATGATAGTGCGGATTGCCCGTGTGAAAGTAGGTAATCGTCAGGCTCCCCAGCAGCATCAGAAACCCCACCCCTACACAGGGTGGGGTTTCTGCGTTTACGCGCCGATAAAAACCCGGCACACCGGCGGCAGGGACAGGCCGGGTGCAGCCCGGGACCGGGCCTGGTCCAGGCCTGCTTCAAGCCACATATCACCCGTCACTACCTGCCGGTCCGCAGCGCGTTCGCGTACCCCGTCAGCTCCAGATAAGCTCGCCCGAGATCAGCGCCATCGCGGCTCACCCGCGCAGCACCTTCCCGGTACACCGCGCCGGTAGACTGCCGCGAGTCCAGTTCCTGGTCGTCCATCAGCGGATCGAGCTGCCATGTCAGTGCGCCGGTTCGCACGGTCATCGACACAGGGTACGACGCGTTCGTGCGCGGCGAGCGCCACGTGTCCATCTGCGGCCCGGCGTCAATCTATGCCAACTGCCGCTACCAGGCGACGCGCAATGGTGACGGAAAAAGCGCGCGGGCAAGCAACCGAACCAATTCAAATACCGCTGCCGCCCATAGTCGCAAAACGCTCCCGAGGAAGCTTGGAACCCGTCATCGGCTCAGACAACGGACTACCTCTAGTAGCATATCCGGATCGACGCTCCGAACCTTCGTTCCACCAATGGCTGTATCGCGTATCCACGACGGCACATTGATGCCGTTGGATTGCTAACACGGCCTCGCTTACGCATCCAAAGAGAAGCGATGCCATTCCATTCAGACCCACAACTGCCACACACATCATCCCGAACCGCTCGTTCCAAACCTATTTGAAATCGCTAACCTCGTGAATGAAGTCGATAAGCGCACGCAGCGCCGGCGGCAAATGCCGGTGACCGGAATAGTAGAGGCATAAACCCGGCACCGGTCTCACCCAATCGTCCAGCACGCGCTCAAGACGGCCTTCGGCCAGGTCGTCTGTCACGTACCACTCGGCAAGTTGCGCCAGCCCCACGCCTCGTCGTGCCGCCTCGCGCATCAGAATGGGCGCATCGAGCACCAATGGGCCCGGCACATCCATGTTGAATCTCTCGGTTCCGCGATCGAATTCCCAAGGCGACGGCACTCCGCTCGGGAGCCGAGCCCGAATGCACGAATGCTCGAGGAGATCAGCCGGTGTCATAGGCTTAGGATGCCTGACGAAATATTCTGCCGATCCCACAATGGCCACAGGTGTATCGGCCGTTATCGGCACACGGATCATGTCGCCCGGAACGCGCGAACTCGAGCGCAGCCCGGCGTCGAAGCCTTCCGCGATGATGTCCACCATCCGTCCTTCGGTAACGAGGTCGATGGTGATGCCTGGGTAGCGTTGCAGAAACCCGATCATAACGGGCTGAAACGTCATGAGCGCCGCACCAAGAGAGCTGTTGATCCGGAGGGTTCCCGTTAGCTTGTCCTCGCGCTCGCTCACCGCTGCCATTGCATCCTGGATGTGCGCCACCGCAGGTCTGATCTGATCGACGAATTGCTGACCGGCCTCTGTCAGGGAAACGCTGCGCGTAGTACGGTGAAACAGGCGGACGCCGAGCCTTGCCTCAAGGCCCGCCACGGCGTTACTCACCGCCGATGTGGACATGTCCAGATCCACCGCGGCCGACCGAAAGCCTCGCCGTCTCGCCACCGCCAGCACAACCTCGAGTTCGGTCAAGCCGCTTTTGTTCATTGTTCTGGTTTCCGCGATAAGTCATCCCTGACTCCGCATATTATCAAATCAATCCGCCTACCCCAGACTGACTCTATCCCGGCAACCGCCGGTGTTTTTGGGGAATGAATATGTGGAACATCGACAAGGCGTACATCGACGGAACGTTCGTCCCCGTGCACGGGAGCGAAGTTGTCGAGACGACCAATCCATCGACGGAGCAGGTCATCGGCACCGCGACGTTGGCTAATCGTAACGACGCCAGGCGCGCGATCGCAGCCGCCCAACGCGCTCAGCAGACACTCGCGCGCACCAGCAAGGCCGAGCGCATCGACATGCTTATGCGACTGCAGACGGCTGTTCTGGCAAGTACCGCGTGCATCCGTGACGCCACCATCGACGAATACGGCGGTCCTGTCGCGCGCGCTCAATGGGTTAGTGAATATGCATCGCAGTGCTTCGCCAATGCGGCAAAAGTGCTCGACGGTTACCCGCTGACCCGGCGCGTAGGAGACGCGACCGTGTTCATGGCGCCGGTCGGCGTGGCTGGGCTGATCGCTCCCTGGAACAGCACGGCAGGCACGATTTGCAGCAAGCTGGCGTCGGCGATCGCGGCCGGCTGCGCCTCGGTCATCAAGCCCAGCGAATTGAGTCCCATCCAGACTATCGTGGTCGCCGAAGCGCTGCACAACGCGGGCTTGCCCCCGGGTGTCTTCAATATTCTCCTTGGACGAGGCGCGGACGTCGGCGACGAAATCAGCACCAATCCCGGCGTGGCGAAGATTTCGTTCACCGGCTCGACGCCCACCGGAAAGCTCATCGCCCGAGCCGGGATCGAAACTATGAAGCGAGTCAATCTGTCGCTAACCGGCAAATCCGCCTCCGTCTTACTGGATGACGCGGACCTTAGCAGTGCAATTCCGCTCGCGTTGAACGCCGCCTTCATGAACAACGGCCAGGCGTGCGTTGCCGGTACGCGGTTTCTGGTTCCGCGCTCGCGCGTCGACGAGGTGATCGAACAGGTGAAGGCCGCGGTCGCAACCATGCACGTGGGCGACCCGCGGGACCCATCCACCGTCGTGGGGCCGCTCGTCAACCGGGCTCAGTACGACCGCGTGCAGCATTTCATCCGCAGAGGGGTGGAGCAGGGCGCTTTGCTCGTGGCCGGAGGCGAAGGCCGGCCGGCAGGACTGGCCAAGGGCTATTTTGTTAACCCGACGGTGTTCGCGGGCGTACGCAACGACATGGACATCGCGCGTGAAGAAATCTTCGGTCCGGTATTGTCGATTCTGGCGTACGAAAATGAGGACGACGCTATCCGGATCGCCAACGACTCGATCTACGGTCTTCAAGCCTACGTGTTCTCATCCCAGATCGAGAGAGCGGAGCGCGTCGCCTCGCAACTGGAAGCAGGCACGGTGTTGATCAACCGCATCAGGCCTGAACTCCTCGCGCCGTTCGGTGGGCTGAAGCAGTCCGGAATGGGCCGGGAGTTTGGCGTGCATGGCCTGGAAGCATTTCTGGAGCCGAAGGCCGTCGTCTCGGCCTAGTCAGGCAGAGCGGCTGCGGTGACACTTCATGCCCGCGGCGCCTCCATCAATTGGAAATTGCGAGTCGCCGCTCTTCAAACACTTGCGCGCCGTCCCACAAACCTTTCTGAACCGCAGTGCAAAAAACCAGCAGGCAAAAGCCCTGTGTCGGGACAAGATATTCACTTCAAGCCTTGTCCGCAAGCGCTGTACGAGCCTGCGGACAGTCGTTTCCCAGCATCCTGGTTCACCTCTGCTGCATCGCAAACTTTTAAACTGTAGTAGGTACGGTTGGCTGTCTGTAGTTCTCAACTGTACCTTTTAAAAGGGTACAAAACACCTATCATTCGCGCATCTGCTTCCAAACAGAATGAGAGCAACAGGAGAACGAAGATGATTGCGTATCCCACCCATTCAGGTAACGCGCTGCTGGAACGGCCGACGGGGGATCGCACGCATTCTGCTCGACATTTACGGCATTTGCCGGGCCCGGCACGGCGCGCGGGTGCGGTGCTCCTGTTGGCCAGCCTTAGCGTCTATTGCGCGCACCTGGGGGAAGAATCCGCGTGGCCCTCGCTGACAGGCGCCGGCTTGACGGTCGTCGCATTGGCCGCCATCGCAATGAGCCTTGCCGTCGCGGCGACTCTTAAGGCGACCGAACTTTTGAGCAGACTGAAGCAGCTCACCGCCGCGATCGAAGCAGACACCGGTGAAGGTACAGAAGCCGTGTTATCCGAGGACGGAACGCCGGCGATCGCGCGACTGGCTCGCGCGATCAACGCCGCCGCCCGCTATCGCGCCGGTCGTCAGGCCGAGCTGCTGCAGGTGCTCGCCGCCTATGCGCACGATCAGCGCACGCCGTTGACACGCATGGGCATGCGCTGTGAACTGCTCGAAGACCCCGCGGTACGCGATGCATTGCAACGCGATCTCGCGGAGATGGCCGAACTGGTCGAAGCCAGCTTGTCTTGCGCGAAGATGCAGTGCAGCGTGGGCGAGCAGACACAGCGCGTCGATGCGGACAATCTGCTGGGCACACTGATCGGCGATTACCGGGACGCCGGGCGCACTGTGGCGTTGGAGGGCAGCGCGGGGTGTTCGCTCGTCACATGCCCGCATGCGCTGCGCCGCGTGCTGATGAACCTCATCGACAACGCGCTCCGCTACGGCGGCGACGCGCGCCTGTGCGTCCGCGTCGAAGCGCGCCGGCTCGTCCTGGCCGTGGTGGACTCGGGGCCCGGCATTCTGCCCGCGCAAATGGACGCGGTGTTTGCGCCGTGGTACAGGTCTCCGGAGACGTCCGCGCGTGCGCCGGGTTCGGGACTGGGGCTCGCGATCGCGCGGCGTCTAACGCTCGCCATGCGCGGCGAACTGCAACTGGAAAACCGTCGCACGGGTGGTCTCGAAGCGCGGCTCACCTTGCCGCTGGCGACCGCCTGAATACCTTGGCGTGAAAACGCCGTTCATTTCTGCAGGCAGGGCTTGCATGTTCGATCGACACTCGAAACGGGTACATCACGAACACCAGCTCGCACGCGCACATCCCACCTTCTTCGGAGACGAGTTCCACCGATGTGTCGCGCGATACTTTCGGATACCTGGCCGACACATCCGGGATACATTCCGCGCTTCTAATGGATGCATGGCGCGAGGTTAGCAACGTCGAGATAGCACTCGACGCAATACGTGACCAGGCACATCGTAGTTGGAGTGATGGTTCTTGCAGTGACAGTTTTATAACCCAAACGATTTTCTCTCATACTTGAAAGGATCAAATCATGAAACTTCGACAACTCGTTGTGAGCAGCGGCCTCGCGATCGCCGTCGCCGCATTCTCGTACACACCGGCCTTCGCGGCGGACACGGCGGCTGCTGCGTCGGACAGCACCGCGGCGATCAGCAAACCGGCGCCGACGAAGAAGTCGGTTCGGGCAGCTAATCGTGCGTTCTCCAAGACAGTCCATAAGGCGATCTTCAAGACCAAGGGTCTCGACCAGTCTTCGATCGCCGTTTTCGGCGATGCAAAGACGGGACATGTGACGCTGTCCGGACAGATCGCAAGCCAGGACCAGGAACGCATCGCGGTCGACGCCGCGAAGAAGGTGCAGGGCGTGACCTCGGTCAGCAGCAAGCTGACGCTGCGCGAGCAAGGCGGAAGCTAAGCAGACAAAGCGGCACACGGCGCGGCGCCTGATCGGGCAACTGCGCCGCACGTTTCGTCCGTCAAGCCTCGGGCCGTTTCGCACTATGTCCACGCACGCTACTGGAGATGGATCGATGACCGTACCTTCCAAAGACCATATCGTGGTTCGCGCGCTACTGAACGTGCTCGATCCGTCCGCCGAGCAGCTCGACGCTTGCGCGAAAAAGCCGTTCGTAAAGCTCAAGAAGCGCGGCGTCAACGCATGTGCGCCCGCGGCCGACGACCATCGCCGCGTGGTGGGACGGCCAGCCAACATCGTAGTCGTCGAGCGCCTGTCGGCATGCACTATCAGCGTCTCGTGGAGCGATGCGTGTTCCGGCCGCTACACCGAGCAGATCTGGTGCAGCGGTCTCGCTCACGTCGCCGCCGTCTGCGCGCTGACGGGCCGCGCGATCCATCGCGGCGACCAGGTGTTTCGTCCGCGCACACGCGAAGTGCGTGTGCCGCCGAACCGCCATCAGATGATTCTTGCCGCGACTATCGGTCATCGCGCCGACCTGGCGATCGCGGGAACGTGACACTACTGGTTGGCGACGCTCGCGGTTCGCGTTTTCTGCGAGCGGAGCAGAGCGAGCGTCGGTTCAACCAGTCATGCGGATTCTCCCAATGCGCCCATTCAGCGCTTTCTTCGTGCTTATCGGCACCTTGCTCGCAGCGGGCGGGTACGGAGCGACGTTTTTCCTCTCGATGCATTTCCGCTCGATGGGAGGGAACGATCTCGATACCGGACTGGCGCTTGCGGAAGCGACAGTTGGCACGCTCGTCGGTGTGCCGCTGGTGGGCTGGTTCGCGCAGCGCATCGGCGCCGCTCGCACGACCGCGCTCGCGGCGTTGTGCATCGGCTTGGGCGTGGCTGGGTTTGCGTTGATCGACCGTATGAGCGGCCTGAGCGTATTTCCTGGCTTTCTCGTGGGATTCGGCTGGGGCGCGTTCTGTCTTGCCGCGCCGATGGCGCTCGCGGAACGCACGAGCGATACGGACCGCGGCTTCTGGTTCATGCGTTTCGGCACGATCCAGATGGCTGGCATCGGCGGATGTCCTGCCGCGGCCGCGTTCGCCATTCGTTCATGGCATTGGCCGCTTACCAGCGTGCTCTACATCGTCGGCGGTCTGTGCGGGCTCGCCGCGCTGATGCTCGAAGTATTCGGCCGGCTATCGCCGCATTCGTCGGCGTCGCCCGTGCAGGAGCGCTGGCTGCGCCAGATCGGCGCCATTAGCCGAACGCGTGCGGCTTACCCGATCGTGATGATTTCGCTGTGCGCCTGCGTCTTCTCTGGCTTGATGACGTTCCAGATGTCTTTCGTGCAAGGCACGCATGCGCAGGCGGGCACCTTTTTCAGCCTGTATGCGGTGACCGTCGTGGTCGCCCGCTGGCTGCTTACGCGTGTCGTGATCCGGCTACATCGCGAGGTCGCGACGAAACTGCTGCTTGGCATCATGGTGCTCGGCATTGCGGCGATGTCCGCAGTGCCGTACTACACAGGGTTCCATTCCGCGAGCGCAGTGCTGCTCGGGACCGGTTACGGTCTCGTCTATCCGACCATTCAGGCGCAGGCGGTCAACGATTCCGCCGCGATGCACCGCCCGGCCGCGTTGACCTGGTTCGTCGTCGCGTACTTTCTCGGCACGTTCGGCTTTCCGGCGATTGGCGGCTGGGTGCTGGTTCATCTGGGCAAGATCGCTTTGATTGCGCTGATCGCGACATGCGGCCTTGCGGCGCTCATGCTTGCCATCATGCGTGACAGGCACGATAGGCCCAGAATCGGGCCGTTTGCGAAGGCTTGAATAGCCGCGCGTGCGCTTGCGCCGGGTTACGGCACAAGCGCACGCAATGCATTGACGAACCGTTCGTCGGCGAGATAGGCGACGTTGAACCTCGAGTACGCCGAGACTCGCTCCGACGCGGGCGAGAAAACGGCGCCCGGCGCGAGAATCACGCCGCGGTCGAGCATTGCTTTCGCGAGTTTCATCGAGTCGGTCCATTCGGGCAATGATGCCCACAAGTACATGCTTTGCTCGCTTTCCTTGAAGATCTCCGCGCCCAGTTTTTTGAGCGCGGTTTTTGCCGTCGCGGTTGCGCGTTTCAATTTTTCCTGAAGTTGATTCGTATGCCGAAGGAAATGGCCGTCGCTGACAATGGCTGCGAGCGTGCGCTCGCTGTATTCTGAACTGCTCACGTGGATCAGCATTTTCACATCGGCGAGATCGCTCGCGAGCGCCGCGTTGCACGCGAGAAAGCCGACGCGCAATGCCGCCGAGACGGACTTCGAAAAGCTGCCCACATAAATGGTGCGGCGCAGTTGATCGAGGGTGGCGATACGTGTCAATGATCGCGGCCGCAGGTCGGCGAAGGCGTCGTCTTCCACAATGACAGTGTCGTGCGTTTCGGCAAGTTGCAGAATGCGATACGCCTTTGCAGCGCTCGTATCCGTAGCCGTGGGATTGTGTCCGACCGACTGCGTGAAGAACAGCTTCGGCCGGTGCTCGATCATGCAGCGTTCGAGTTCGGCGAGATTCGGCCCGTCTACTTCGCGCGGCACGCCGACGATATTCGCGCCGCTCAGTTTCAGTTTGCCGAACAGCGGATAGTAGCCGGGGTCGTCCACGAGTACGGTGTCGCCCGGCCGCACGAAATAGCGCAATACGAGGTCCATGGCCTGATTGGCGCCATGCGTGAGAACGATCTGTGAAGGCGCGGCCTCGATCTCGTAGCCCGACAGTTTCTGCTGCAGCGACTGGCGCAGCGGCAGATAACCGTAGCGGCTGCCATAGCGGAATAGCGACGCGACGCCGGTGCGCACAACCCGCTGATGGTACTGATCGAGACGGGTCGCTTCGAGCCATTCGATAGGCGGAAAGCCTTCACCGAGATTCAGAACATCGGGCTTGACCTGCAATTGCTCGCGCATCAACCAGACGGTATCCATTGCGCGATCGAGCACGCCGCTTTCTTCCGCTTCGGTCGCGGCTTTCGCTCTTTGCGCGACATAAAAACCGGAGCCTCGCCGAGGCTCGATCAGTCCGCTCGCGGTAAGCATCTCGAATGCGCTGATGACCGTGTTCTTCGAACAACCGGACGCATCAGCATATTCCCTGATTGAAGGAAGTTTGGAGCCTGCGGGAATCACGCCTTCTTCAATCTGTTTGGCGAGATTGTCTGCCATGGAACTCGACAGACTCGCACTTGTACGCAGGCTCATTGACGCGACTCCGCAGAATATAAAAGTGTTACTGGTACAGCGGTGCAACTGTAAGCGCCAACTGTACCTTTTAAAGGGGTACGCTCTGCCTATTATTGATCCTTTAATTCATAGTCGCAAGCGCCAATGAACGCAGCGACCGTAATCCAAGGACAGTACATGGCTATCGATTCGACGCTTCCGAATTTCCGTTCACTCAGCCCGCAGGAGCGTCTTGCGCACATCTGCAAAGCGGTCGGTCTGGATGACGCGCAGTACTCGCAGTTGGCAAAGCCCGGCGCATTGCCGCTCGAAACGGCGAATGGAATGATCGAGAATGTGATCGGTACTTTCGAGTTGCCGATGGCGGTGGCCGGCTATTTCCAGATCAACGGCAAGGACGTCATCGTGCCCATGGCAGTGGAAGAACCGTCCATCGTCGCGGCCGCTTCGTTCATGGCGAAACTCGCGCGAGTAAGTGGCGGTTTTCAGACGTCGAGCACCGGACCGCTGATGCGCGCACAGGTACAGGTGGTCGGCGTGAGCGATCCCTACGGTGCGAGACTCGCGATCCTCAAACACAAAGACGAATTGATCGCCCTCGCGAATAGCCGCGACAAAGTACTCATTGGCTTGGGTGGCGGTTGTCGCGACATCGAAGTGCATGTGTTTCCGGACACGCCGCGCGGTCCGATGATTGTCGCGCATCTGATCGTCGACGTGCGCGATGCGATGGGCGCGAACACCGTCAATACGATGGCCGAGTCGATCGCGGGACGAGTGGAGCAGATAACCGGCGCCAAGGTGCGTCTGCGCATTCTGTCGAATCTCGCCGACTTACGGCTCGCACGCGCTTCCGTACGCTATACGGCGGACACACTCGCTACCAAGGAATATTCCGGCGAGGAAGTGATCGACGGTGTGATCGACGCGTATCTCTTCGCCGCAATCGACCCGTATCGCGCGGCGACGCATAACAAGGGCATCATGAACGGCATCGACCCGGTGATCGTCGCGACCGGCAATGACTGGCGCGCGGTGGAAGCGGGCGCTCATGCGTATGCGACGCGCAGCGGCCACTATACGTCGCTCACAACTTGGGAAAAAGCGCAAAACGGCGACCTCGTCGGAACGATCGAAATGCCGATGCCGGTCGGACTTGTCGGCGGAGCAACGAAGACGCATCCGCTCGCGCGTCTCGCGCTCAAGATCATGGACGTGAAGTCGGCACAGGAACTCGGCGAGATTGCAGTCGCGGTTGGTCTCGCGCAAAACATGGGCGCTTTGCGCGCGCTCGCAACCGAGGGCATTCAGCGCGGACACATGACCCTGCATGCACGCAACATCGCTTTGGGTGCGGGCGCAACGGGCAGCGATGTTGACTGGGTAGTCAAGAAAATGATAAGTTCGGCGGACTTCCGCACTGACTTCGCATTAGAAGTTCTGCAACGTCCGCGAGATGCATGACATCTGCGCGGATACGATTTGCCGGGGGCCGCAATCGACGGTCTTCGCAAAGCGAGGCGGCGCCGGGCCGGCATCGGCCATTCCGTTGTACCGGCGCGCCGCCAACATCACGCCAAAAATTCGAACTCGCAAACGCGCGCCGACTAGCAATCTGGCAGAGTACTTTTCTCGCTTATATGAGTTAGCTTTCGCTGTCACGTTTGAGCCGCGTTTGATTGAAGAGCGCACATCATTCGCGACATCTTTGCTTATTAAATTAGACGGAATCAAACCGCTACTCGAAGGCCCACGGCGATGTTCTGGCCGTGCATGAGGCGTCGCGAGGCGCACGCCCTTAATAAAACACCTTGGTCAGGAGACAGACATTGAAATCATCCAGTGCCAGTGCAGCGCCGGCCGCCAGCGACGGATCGGACATTCGCGCGCACGTCGAAGCGTCCACCTTCAAGCTTGCCGAAGTATGGGGCGATACCGTCGATCTCCGTCATCTGGCGTGGTCGGTAGCGCTGGGCGTGGCGGTCAGCGTCGCTGCGTTCGAGGCCGGCAAGGCGGCGCTGTCGTCCGCCGTCAGCGATGCGGCTATCGTGCGCGCCTACGCAATGCTGGTCGGCCTGGGCGGATGCCTCGCGGCGGGCGCGCTCAGTGCGTTTTTCTTCAAGCCAAAGCGCGTAGTGATCGACCAGACGGTCGGCGAGTCGGACCGCCGGCATGTGCTGAAGCAACTGGCCGAAGAAGGAGGCGGCATAGGATCGCTCGCCGATCTTCCGCCGAGCGCAGCAGCCGAATTGAAAGAGTTGGGACTCTACGATCTGTTCGCCGCGTACGAGTTGTCCGAGCAAGCCGCGCAACTAAAGGAAGAACGCTGATGGACTCGCTCCTCCAACAGTTTCCGATGGCGTTAGCAATGGGACTACTCGGCGCTGTCGTCTTCGCGGCGATCGGCCTTGTTTCCGGCACCGACGAAACCACCACGATCGCGCCGCTGACTTTGCTCGTCGCATTGCTCGGCGTTCCGCCGGCCGGCGTGTTCACCTTCTTCATGGCGGGCGCGGTCGCCAAGCACATGACCCACGCCATTCCCACCGCATTGCTGGGCATTCCCGGCGACACGATGGCCGCGCCGCTTCTCCAGCAAGCCGCGATGCTGCGCTCGCTCGGCGTGCCGCATATCGCGTTGCGCAAGATGATCTCCGGCGCGATCGTGGCGGCATTCGTTGCATTGCCTTTCGCCGTGCTGTTCGCCGTCATGCTCGCGCCGTTCGGCGGTTTGATCACGCGCGCCGCGCCGTGGGTGTTTCTGTTCGCGGCGGTTTGCATCGCGTACTTTTCGGCGGGACGATGGGCGTCGGTGCTTCTGCTGATTCCGTTCGTGCTGCTGATAGTCGGATTGCAAACGCTCACGCGCAGTCACGGCGTCAATCTGAGCGTCAGCTATTTTCTCGGCATTGCGATTGGCCCGCTGATTGCCGATCTGTTCTCGATACTCTCACCGGTCGAACGGCGACGCATGCGTCGCGACCACGTGTCGAACTTCGCGCTCGCGCCGGACCTCAAAGGCTGGAGCGGCTACTTTCCGAATCCGCTGAAAGTACTCGACCGGCAACAGACGGCATACACGGTCGCGACGGCGGCGGTGTCGAGCGCGACCTTCGTGTTCAGTCCCGTCGCGATGACGGTGCTGATGGGCGAGATAGTCGGCGCGCGAATCCGTCATGCGTACCACCGTTTGACGACGGTCATCGCCGTGCGTAACGGCGTGACCGAAGCCACTTATATCGCTGAAGCGCTGATCCCGTTGATCGCGTTCGGACTGCCGCTCAGTCCGGTGGCCGCCGGGCCCGCGGCGCCGCTCTTCAATGCGCCGCCGCGCTTCACCGTGAACACGGCGACCGGCCACATCGACAACCTTCACACGCTGATGACAACGTGGCAGTTCCTCGTCTTCGGCCTGTTGTCCATTCTGCTGGCCGCGCTGATCGCTTATCCGCTCGCGATGAACTATGCGCACCGCGCCGCTTCTTTCGTCGCGCGCAAACTGAGTCACGAGGCGATTATCGCGACGTTTTCCGGGCTGGTCGTCGTGATCGGTCTTTGGGAAGGGCAGTTGCTGGGACTTGCCGTTATCCTCACGGTCGGGCTGTTTGGCGGTCTGCTGTCGCGTCTGTTTGCGTTCAACGCGGGCGTCCAGTTCATGGGCTATTACGCCGCCGTGCTGAGCGTGCCCGCGATCATCAAACTCTTCTAGCAGGACACGCGCGCCTGCTGCGGTGAAGTTCCAATCGCCGCGAGGTCACCCGCGCCGGGCGCGCATCAAGCGGTAGGCGATACAGAGTTCGGGAACTGGTGAATTTCGGAGACGACCGCCGCGCCGTCGTCTACCGCGGCGGCGACGCGTTTGGCCGATGCGGCCCGCGCATCGCCGATCGCGAATATAAGCCTGCCGAAGCGCAGCATTTTGCCGATGCCGGCTTAGCTGAAACGCGGATAGAGGTGATCGCGCAGCGCACCGAGCGATGCGGGAAGGCGCGGCGCCGATCTATGTTTGCTGCTTCGATCGTGGTTCATCGGATACCTTTCCTTGCACGCCGACCGGGTGCCGCCGCGCGCCCGGCGCGGGACGGCCGGCCGGCAGGCAATCGTGCCGCCGGCCACAGCGACGGTCAAGATAAACCAAGGTATGCCCGCGCCAACATAGACCGTCCACCGGCAGAAGGTCGGCCGGCCGGTTCATAAGCTCGACTGACGATATCCGGCGGCCTCGGCTCATACCTACATATGATGGTGCTCCACGCCTCGAAAGGTATTCTTGTATTCCGGGCGATGACGCGAAGGGACTTCCTTTCATCCGACATGCTCGAATGAACAAGCTGCCTCCAAACGGCGACCCGATGCCTGCTACGAAGAACGTCGTAACACTCGCGCGATTCGATCACGGGCGTTGATGTGCGTCCACCGCGGCGGCGATAGGAGAATCACAATGACGATGATTGCCTTGTTGCCGTCCGATTCCACTCGCCGATCGCCCGCACCGGTTCGCACGGATGCAGCGGACTGTGCTTTGCCGCCAGCCATTCGAATTCGTCGCTCGTATGGCGCAGGCCGAGCCCGCAACGTATTGGCAATCGCGGCGTGCGCGTTGCTCGTGTCGTTCTTCGAGCAAGGCGGCCGCGCGATGACGCTGTTTGTGATTCGCTGTTTCGCCGCCAACGGTCCGCTGGCGATCGCCGCAGCCGTGGCCGTGTCCTTGTCGCTGCTCGCCGTCGCGCTGTGGATGTATGTAGTCTATCTGCGCGTGAGCATCGCGCATCTCGCGACGGAAATCGAGTTGCAAAGTGCAAGCGACGAGCATGCGCCGCTACCCGAGCGCGGTCCGTCTGTCGTGTCGCGGTTGACGCGCGTAATCAATCTCGCGCGCCGCCGTCATGCGGCCCGCCTCGCGGACCTGCTCGATAGTCAGGCCGCTTACGCACACGACCTGCAGGTGCCGCTCAAGCGCATGGGCGTTCGCTGCGAGACGCTCGACGATCTCGCGTTGCGGCGTTCGCTGACGCGCGACCTCGCCGAAATGAAGCAGCTAGTCGAGGCGAGCATGGCTTGCGCGAGACTGCAGTGCAACGTCGAAGAGCCGCCAACGCGTGTGCATGTCGACGAACTGCTCACCGGCCTGATCGACGACTATCGCGATGCGGGGCATTGCATCGAGCTCGAAGGCGAGGTGGGTTATTCGATCGAGACTTGCCCGCATGCGCTTCGCCGCGTACTCGTCAATCTGATCGACAACGCATTGCGTTACGGCAGCGACGTGCATTTGCGCTTGCGAGTTGAAGCGCAGGCCGTGGTATTTGCCGTGCTGGATAACGGACCGGGTATCGAACCGTCGAAGATGGAAGCGGTATTCGCGCCGTGGTATCGCGCGCCGCGCACTGCCGCACGCGCGCACGGTTCGGGCCTTGGTCTCGCGATCGCGCGCCGCCTCACACTGGCGATGCGCGGCGAGCTTTGTTTAGAAAACCGCCTTACGGGCGGGCTCGAAGCGCGGCTCACGTTGCCGTTGATCGCCGCGTGAACGACGCGACGCCGAGCGCGATGTCGCGTCGACTGTCGAATGCACTGCGCTCGCTGCGTTTAGAGCCGTCGCGTTCCCCGCGAGCCTATGCAACGACCGATGCGTTTCCTTCTTGCCGTTTCCGCATCACCGTTCACTGAATAGCACGTGTGAACTTTCGTAGCGCAATGTATCTGCGGCGCCTCTGGAAAAACTAGCTTGCAAAGCGGCATCAGCTGGAAATACAGCGGATACGTTGAGCTAGTCAAATAAGAATTCTTATTGGAGGCAACATGAGTGAACTATGGCGTTTGTCCGCGGCCGAGCTGGCCGGACTGGTCAAGACCCGCAACGTATCTGCTCGCGAAGCGGCGCAATCCGCGCTCGAACGGCTCGATGCGGTGAATCCGAAAGTCAACGCAGTGGTTGCGTATCGGCCTGAACTGGTACTCGAGCAAGCGGATAACGTCGACCGCGCAATAGCGCGCGGCGAAGATCCGGGGCCGCTCGCCGGCGTGCCGGTTACGACGAAGATCAATACTGACCATGCCGGTTTCGCGACCACCAACGGTACGCGGTTACAGGAAAACCTCGTGGCGCACGCCAATAGTCCCGCTGTCGACAATCTCGCGAAGGCCGGTGCGGTGTTGCTTGGCCGGAGCAATTCGCCGACCTTCGCGCTGCGCTGGTTCACCTCGAATCAGGTGCACGGCCGCACGTTGAATCCGCGCAACCCGACACTGACGCCGGGCGGTTCTACCGGCGGCGGCGCGGCAGCGGTCACGGCGGGCATCGGTCAGCTTGCGCTCGGTACCGACATCGGCGGCTCGCTGCGCTATCCCGCGTACGCATGCGGCGTACACGGGCTCCGGCCGACCTTCGGTCGCGTGCCGGCCTTCAACGCTTCGTCGCCGGAGCGCGCGATCGGTGCGCAGCTAATGTCCGCTACGGGGCCTATCGCGCGCACTGTGCAGGACCTGCGCCTCGGTCTCGCCGCGCTCGCCGCGGCTGACCTGCGCGATCCCTGGTATATGCCGATGCCACTCGAAGGACGCGCGGTGCCGTTGCACGCGGCCATCTGCTTGCGGCCGGGCGGCTTGCAGATCGCCAAGGAAGTGGAGGACGCCTTGCTCGACGCCGCGCGCCGTTTGGTCGACGCTGGTTGGACCGTCGAGGAAATCGACGACGTGCCGGCGATTCGCGAAGCCGCGCAATTGCAGGAGCGGCTGTGGCTCGGCGACGGTTTCGAGGCGCTCGCCGACATGGTGGCGAGCGACGGCGATCCTGGCGCGCACGCGGTGGTCGCGGCCGCGCGTCTCAAAGTGAAGGACCTGCCCGCCGATGTGATCAGCCGTTCGCTCGTGCGGCGCACTACGTTGTTGCGTCAATGGCGGCTGTTTCTCGATCTGTACGCGGTCGTGCTGATGCCGGTTTCGTCGGAGCTCCCTTTCCCCGACGACCTCGACATGCAGGGCGCAGCGGGCTTCGACCGCGTGTGGGAGGCGCAACTGACGATGCGCGCTTTGCCCGCGATGGGTTTGCCGGGGCTGGCGGTGACGACGCAACTCGTCGACGGCGTGCCGGTCGGCGTACAGATCGTCGCGGCGCACTTTCGTGAAGACCTGTGCCTGCTCGCCGGCGAAGCGATCGAAGCGCGCGGTGCACCGGCGTCTCCTGTCGATCCGGACTTCTGAGTGTGGAAAGGCCCGCACTGTGAGGCACACGTCGTCGCGAACAACCTGTTGTGCGTGTTTGCGGCGAGTGCAAAGCATGCGCGTAACGCAACTTCACAGTGCGGACGATTCGACGCTATGCCGATGGCAGCGTCACCGTGACGATAGTCGATCCGCACAGGCGTTCGGCCAGATCGAGATGAACCGGCCGCTCGCCCAACCAGCGCAAGAACCCTTTCTGGGTGCGGTGGCCGACCACCACGATATCCGAATTGAAGTTGGCCGCGTGTCGCGAGACGGCGTCCACCGTGCGTCCGAAAGTAAGGTAGCCGTGAGCGGTGACGCCGTTGTCCACGAGTTTGCCAATGGCGGTTTGCAACGTATGGCGCGCGAGTTCTTCGAGGCGGCTGTAGGCGAGATCGCTCAGCATGCCCGCGGAATTTGCGTTCGCGCCGACCGGGTCGACGACCGACACCACATCGACCTCGGCCGACAATGCCAGCGAGAGTTGCGAACAACGCGACAACGCGGCTTGGGACTCGTCTGTGCCGTCGTACACGAGCAGCATTCTGAAGAGAGATGACATGTGTCTATCGCAAGTTAGGGCCTGAGGGGAGGCGCTGACACAAAAACACGCCACCCCGCGCGTTTATTCCCGCTTGACGCGGGCGCGGCACTATCTCGTCGTTTTGCAATCGTCGTCGAACAGCGCGCCGATGGTCCGGCGCGCGAGGCAGCCGGCTTATCACGGTGCCTATTGGTATCTGCGGCGCGTCGGCCGCCTCCTGATAAGCGACGCCTATCCGTTTCCTGTGACGCGCATTAGCAACTCGAATAACGAAGCCGTACAGCGATTCTTGCCGGTATTTAGCCTTCGGAAAGAACCGTCGTTGATGCAGTGGAACTGCCTCAAGGTACCTGGCGTATGTCGGTGAAGTGGACCTCTGCAATGTTGTGTAGCAGTCGCGAAGATGGATACATTGCAAAAAGCTTAGAGGGCGCAATTGAAACGTATGTGTGGGACTACTGCCCCATACAAACGACATACTGGGAAGAATGAATGGCGCTGCAACAAAGGAGCGTCGCTGCACGACGCGAAGGCAGTGCTTCCGCGTGTACAGGCGCGCATTAGCTCTGGCGTACTTATGAAGCGCTTCTTGAAAGACTTTCTCTCAACTCGCGAATGCGCGATCGGCTTTCGACAACTGGCCGATGAGTGCTTCGACATTGCTTTCGGAAATGCGTTTGCCGATCGCACCGAGATCGGTATCGCCGGGCGTGGCGATCAGCGCGTAGCTCAGCTTGGCGCGCCGCCACGTGACGACGTCCATGCTGTCCACCTGTTGTTGCGCGAGCGCCGAATCGGCCTTTTCGTCCTTCATCACGCACAGCGCAACTGGCGAGCCTTTTTCGGGCAGATAGACGATCTGCACCAGTGGCTTGTTGTTATAACGCAGACGCTGTATGCGTTTGAACGTCAGCCCGGCCGAACGGAGGTCGGGCACGCGGATCGGCAGTCCGTCGTCGTGGCGGATGTTATCGACAATGTGCGCAGCAGCGGCCATATTGGACGAATCCCACGCGACGGTATCACGCGTGTAAAGGCGCTGATAACTGACTGCCGCCACGACCCACGACGACGCGCCGGCCTGTGTCCGGGCTTGTGTCCCGTTCTGCCCGGCCACTTGCTCAGCCACTTGATGGGCTGGTTGCGCGAAGCCGCCTTGAGCCGCGCCGGGCGCGAAGCGCAGTACCGTCCCGCAGCAGAACGCGCCGGCGATGAACGCCACCGCGAGCCACGGTGCGGCGGTGCGTAAGCGCGAGCGTACCGGCAGGGACGGGCCTGCGAGAGCATCGGGCTGCGAGTCGGGGGCGGCCGCGCGATGGTTGCCGCCCACTGGCGCGGCCTCAGCGCGAGTCGCATACGCGTGCGCGAGTTCGGCGATCTTGCGTGTGAGACTTTCCGGAACCGGCGGCAATGCCTGTTGCTGGAACGCGCGCCGATAGGGCAGCACCGACGCTTCGAGTAACGCAACGCGTTCGGCGACATCGGCCGAGGTGCAAATCGCCTTCTCGACTTCCTCGCGCTCGTGCGGCGTTAGTTCGCCATCCACATATGCCATGAGCAGGATGTCGTCCATTTTCATGCCCTTTGGTCTTTACTAATCGCCGCGCTGCTTACGCGTTCTTCTTTTAGGCCACTGAAGAGGGCACCGATGGCCTGGCGAGCCCGCGAAAGCCGGCTCATTATCGTGCCGATCGGCACGCCGAGCGCCTCGGCCGCTTCCTTGTAGGAAAGGCCCTCCACGCCTACCAGCAGCATAACCACGCGCTGTGATTCGGGCAACCGCTGCACCGCCTTGACGATCTGGCCATCCATGACGTTCTCTTCCGGCGTGCGCGCGGCCGGGTCGGCGACCGTTTCCAGGAAGTCGTCGTCCCAATCCATGCCCGAGCGGCCGCGCACGTTGCGCGCGCGCAGTTCGTTGATCCACGTGGATTGCACGATCGAGAACATCCAGCTGAGCGGTGCGGTGCCCGGTTGCAATTGATGCGCGCGTTCGAGCGCGCGCACGCAAGCGCGCTGCACGAGATCTTCCGCATCGTGCTGATCTCCCGAGATACGCAGCGCGAATGCCCACAGACGCGGCAGCAGCGGCGGAAGCATGGCGGACAGGTCGGCGGCGGTCATTGGCACGAGTCCTCGTCCGATGCGGCACTGCCGGCGTGCACCGGCTCGGCGAATAAGTGCTCTCTGATATGGCAGGAGCGCCGCTGTCGGGTTGATTCGTGCGGCAGGGTCCGCGTCCGACTCGAACGTCGACGCTTGAGGACCGGTTGCGGTATCTGACGAGTGTCCATGGGTTCAGGCGAAATTGGGCAGGCAATCCATCAACACGTAAACAAGCCGATCGAACTGTTATTCCGTCAGGGCCGCAACATGACGCAAATTGCCGTATCGCACCTGCCCGGCACATCCGCGCTTTTATGACCGGGCGATGAATGGATAGGTAAACAAGCCGAATTGCATCAGATTGAGTCCGAAGTGCGTAAGCATCGCGGCTTGCAGTCCGCCGGCACGATACGCGAGGCCGTAGCCGAGACCCGATAGTCCCGCCAGCACAACCAGCGCGGCGCCACCCTGATAGTGCGCGAAACCGAAGAGAACAGCCGCGACGATAAGCCCGAACCACCAGGCTTGTGGCCGCGCTTTCATCAGGCGCGCTATTCCTGCTTGAATATAGCCGCGGAAAAATGCTTCTTCGGCGAACGCAACCAGCAGGAAATTGTTGAGCATCCAGAGCCACGTGAGACGCGGCCACTTCGGCGCCCAGGCAATCGAGCCGGCTTCGAACGCAATAAAAAGGCAGACCGCCGACGTGAGCGCACAAGCGCCGAGCGCGGAAACCGCCACGACGGGGAATGGTTTCTTCGGCTGAACCCACGGATAAGTGAGCAGCAGCCAGAAGCCGATTAACGGCTTATCGAAGTTCAGGTACATCGTATAAGGCGCGGCGTCGGGAGTGAAACGCGCGGCGTCGATGACCTTCAGATTGTGAAAGCCCGGTAGCCAATGCTGAAAGAGGCCGAGCGCCACGATCACGAAAACGACATTGCAGAGCAGTTTGCCGAGCGGCGAAGGGTTCCATTGCAACAGAATGCCGGTGCAGAGCAGAAGGGCGATTGGAACTATCGCGAGTACATGCAATTGTCCGAGCGCGAAGGCGAGCCCGTAGCCGATAGCGAGAAGGACTAATGTCAGTCGGCGGGGCGCTCGAAAAATCGCCGTGGAAGCGGCGATAAAAATGGCAATCCATGGCAATGCGGCCATTAGAACTTCCGGAAATTTTTGAAGGCTGTTGCTCGATTAGCACCGCGAGTTAGCAGTGCAACTAGCAGCGCGGATTTGTACCGTATCAGTTCGCGGCTTCAGGCCGGCCGATAGGTCTTGAAGACCGTCGTGCGATGGTAGCCGACTCTCAGATAAACGGGCAGGCCCGCGTCGGTAGCGTGCAGGATGGTCCGCCTGATTCCGGTTGCATGGTATGCCGCACTGAGCGCACAGCGGACGGTGGCCTCGCCGAACCCATTGCGTTGCGCGTCGGGCCGCGTCGCCACGAGCGCGAGATAGACCGCGCCGTCGTTGACGATCGCCGCCGCGGTCGAGACCGGCTTACCGTTCAGATAACCGATGTAAGCGAAGGCCACTTTCTTCCAGAACGCCGATCCTGCAAGGCCCACGCGTCCCGCTTCGAGCGGAAAACCGTATCCTTCGCTATTGATGTCGGCATAGGCCTGCAATGCCGCTTCGCTGTCGACGCGCGCAAAGTCCAGCACCGGATGTGGCAAGCCCGCATGGAGCGGCAGGATATCGCCGGCCATACCTGTGATATCGAGCGCGAAAGTCAGATTCTCGCTCGCGGCGATTGCGCCGAGTTCTTCGCGCGCCGCACCGCTCAGCAGATCTTCGCAAACATATACAAGGCCGCTGTGCTGTTTCGCCAGCATATAAGTACGCGACATTCTCAGGCGAACCCGCAGCAGATCGCGATTCGAAATGTTCTCGTTGATGAATAGCGCGTTCCAGAACGGAAACGGGCTGTCGGCCCAGCATACCGAGAGTCCCGCTTTATCGCGCAGATCGGCGCCCTTGCGTTCGCCGGCGAGTACTTTCCACATCGACACGTACTGGTCGTTGGATTCGAGAATTTCTGATCTTTTCATGACTATCGGGCTGGTGGATGAAGACGCGATGCACGGCAAAGCAATGGCGTTGAGATGCCCAATGACACGTATCGCGCGTTGTATCAGTCCAGAACACCTGAGCGCAGGGCTTTATTCCAGTGGCGAGGTGTTTTTGGCAAGATGGGTTGTTACGAGGCGAAATAGTTTTCCGCGTAATCTCGCAGAAAGCCGCATTGCAAGCATAAAATGAACTGACGGCGGCCGCGCGATGCCGCTCGCCGTGACTTACGGCTCTCTTTAACGCAGCGTGCGGAACGCGGCGCGAACTTCGGTTACGAACAGTTGCGGCTGTTCCCACGCGGCGAAGTGACCGCCTTTGTCGACTTCGTTGAAATAGATCAGATTGTGATAGGCGCGCTCGGTCCAGCTACGCGGCGCCTGATAGATCTCTCCGGGAAAGACCGTCACCGCGGCGGGCAATGAGATATCCACGGCATTGAAGTTGTTGGAATGATCTTCCCAGTAGATCTGCGCGGCGGAGGTGGCACTGTCCGTCAACCAGTAGAGCGAGATGTCGTCGAGAATCTCGTCGCGCGTGAGCGAGCGTTCCGGCACGCCGCCGCTATACGTCCATTGCGAAATCTTGTCATACATCCACGCGGCCTGGCCCACCGGCGAATCCGCGAGTGCATAGCCGACGGTCTGCGGCCGGGTTACCATCATCGATGCATACCCGCAATTGTCGCGATAGAAAACGTTCAGCGAGTTATAGGCCGCTTTCTCCTTCGGCGACAGATCGGCTGGCGCCGGTTCTCCGAGCAAGAGCAAAGTAGCGATATCCGGCGGGACCGTTGCGGGCATGTTGACGTGAATGCCGATTAAGCCTTTCACCTTTTGCATCGCCATGCGGTGTGAGATGACTGATCCGCAATCGCCGCCTTGCGAAACGAAGCGCGTATAGCCGAGACGCGCCATCAACTCGCCCCAAGCGCGAGCGATGTGGTCCGATCCCCAGCCGGTCGCCTTCGGTTGTTCCGAGAAGCCAAAGCCTGGCAGCGACGGCACGACGATATGAAACGCGTCGTCGGCGCTGCCGCCGTATGCGGTCGGGTCGGTGAGCGGCCCGACGACCTTGATGAGTTCGAAGATCGAGCCCGGCCAGCCGTGCGTCATGATGAGTGGCAATGCATTCTTGTGGCGCGAACGCACATGGATGAACTGGATGTCGAGGCCGTCTATTTCGGTCATGAACATCGGCAGCGCGTTCAGTTTCGCCTCGCCTTTACGCCAGTCGTAATCAGTGCCCCAATACTTCGCCAGCGCCTGCATTCTGACGAGCCGCACGCCTTGCGATTCATCCGCGACGGTCTCTTTGCCTGGCCAGCGCGTGGCAGCGATGCGTCGGCGCAGATCGGCGATATCTTCTTCGGGCACGTTGACCTTGAACGGACGGACCTTGCTGTCGCCGGCGGCGGCAAACACGGAGCCGGGAATCAGCCCCATGGCGCCGACTGCGACCGAGGCGGCGAGAACGTGACGTCGAGCGGGAGAAAACGGTATTGGAGACATGTTTGATTTCCTGGCGCTATAAGAAGCCGGCGGGCCGATCGCGGCGAACCGGAATGTGCACGAAGAGAGCGCTCCACGGCCGAACTTGTCGGTGAGCAAGCGGTATGGAGCGCGAGTCAGACGGCAAGCAGATTCAGACGACGGCGATAACGACGTTGCCGGGTATCCTGTCGAATAGCGACACGTCGTACCGATGAACGATGCGCACTCAGTGATGCCCATACGGCGCGATGGATACGCCGGACGCGGCCCGCGAGCCTGCTTGCGAAGTCGTGTCGCGCGTGCCGCCGTAAGACTGCGCGGCGGCGTCCGCGCTGGCCATCAACTCGGTCTGTTCGGCACGCACGGTCTGCTCGCTCTGGCCACGTTGCGACGACGGCGCGCCGACGAGCGGGTCGTAATGAGGCGCGGGACCATAGCCGCTACTGGCGAAAACCGGCGCGGCGACTGCGGCGCTCGCGGAGAGAACCGCGGCAATGACAAGACGCTTGATCATGATGAAATCTCCACTGATTGAATTGGCAGCAAATGTTCTGTATGTCTGAAATAGGGCGACTGGCTTAGCTGCCCTGATAGAGCTTGCTGAGTGCCGCGAGCTGGCCGTCTTTCTCGGCGCGCACCAGTTCCTGACGAACCTCGGCACGCGTCTTCGCTTTTAAGGCTGTTTGGGCCGGTGCCCAAAGAGCCGCTTGCTGAGCGTCGGAGGTGCCGGCGTTGGTACGGGACGAAGTCGCCGCTGGGGTGGCGGTCGAGCTGGCTGCAAAAGCGGAAACAGTCGTTACGGAAGCGGCGAAAGCGGCAAAAGCCAAACCGATGATCGAAACTTTCATGTCGTTCTCCTGAAACAGATCAAGTGGAAAGCATCCGTACGGGCACCTGAAAGGCGACTGCGAACAGTGAGGTCCGCCTCGTCGCGTTGATCAGATTCCGTCGTTGAGATGCATTAAAGCCAGACGAGGTATCTGGCTTGTGTCATGGGAGCGGGCTATTGCAATGCTGTGTATCAGTTCGAATCTCATACACATTGAGAAACAAAACTGTCAGTTCACTTGCAATAGCGCTGCAATTGATTCGCTGATTGTCAGCGCGGAAAGACGTGCAACGAAGGGAGGGAATGACGTTGCAGGAAAGTAGCGGTTGGCTATACCACGCTCTATCATCTGCAACGCCCGCGGCGCGAATAAGTAGCGCGACAAACACAATTCAAAGCCGCCGACACACCGCGTCGAGTGCAATCGCTCAGGTATGTATCCGCAGCGATTGGACGCCGCGCAGATTGTTGCGGCGGTGCCAGTTCAACTGGTCGAGATTCTCGGGCTGCATCTGAGGAAAGCGCGCGAGAAGATCTCGCAGCGCCACTTCCATTTCGAGCAACGCGAGCCTTGCGCCGAGGCAATAATGAATGCCGCCGCCGAATGCGAGCGAAGGAACATTCGCGCCACGGTCGAAGTCGAGTTGGTCGGGATGCGAGAACACCGCGGGATCGCGATTCGCTGCGCCGGTCAGCATGAAGACGATCGTGCCGGGCGTGAGCGTCACGTCGTGAATCACCATTTCCTCCAGCGCGGTGCGTACCACCATTTGCACAGAACTGTCGAAGCGCATGCACTCAGCAACCGCCCTTGCGATCGACGCCGGCTCGCGCCTGAGCGCTTCGAGTCGCGCCGGCTGGCGAAACAGCGCGACCATTGCATTGCCGATCATGTTCGACGTGGTTTCATGGCCCGCAATGAACAACAGTATGACGTTCGAGACGATTTCGTCGTCGCTTAAGGTCGCGCCCTCGTCCTCGACATGGACCAGCGAAGAGACGATGTCGTCGCCCGGCTGCACACGGCGCTGCGCGATGACGGTGCGGAAATAGCGTTCGAGCGTGAGCGCGGCTTCATTTGCATCGGCGAGCGCGGCCTCGTCGAGCGGCGCGAGATCGAATGCAGCGACCAGACGGCTCGCGGCCGCGCCCAGTTCAGTGCCATGAGAAGAGGGAATATCGAGCAGGCGGCAGATGATCTCTACCGGCAGTGGCAACGCGTACTCGCTCACCAGATCGAATTGCGCCGCGGAGCCGATGCGATCCAGAAGTTCACGACTCGTCGCTTCAACTATCTCTCTCTGCTTTTCGATTTGCCGCGCGTTGAACGCTTTCATCAGCAGCGTTCGCAGCTTCGTGTGCGCCGGCGGGTTCATCATCAGAAACGTGCGGCTGAGCGCCTGAAATACCGGTTGGTCAGTGGCTGCGTCGCCGTAACGTGCGCGCACGCTTTGCAGATAGGTCTTGCCCATGCGCCGGTCGCGCAGCAGCGTGTCGATGATTTCGAAGCGGCCCGTGACGAGCGCATTGGGCCCAACGGGCAGCAGCGCACCTGCTTCCCGCAGCTTTTCGTACATCGGATAGGGGTTGGTAAAGAAGGCGGGAGACGAGAAGGTCGCGAAATTCATCGTGCGGAGTGTTCCAGTAAGTCGGTGGACGGACGGCTACGCCGGTTGCAACCGATAACACCTGCCAGGCCCGTCTTATTCCACCGGCGAGCGCGGATTCTTTCCACGCGGAGGAGTTGATTGTGAACCGTCTTCGTTTTGTATCGCAATGTGTCTGCATGCCGGGGCGGTACATAACGTTGCACCGGCGCGGATCGCCGACATACGCCAGATACCTGGAGGGCGTCTAATTCTTTCATGCCAGCCGTGCTGGTGCATGCAGAACCCGAAACGCAAACGGGCGTTTGCGTCGAAAGACATTCTCTTGAGGTGGATATCATGAAAGTCATTCAATCGCTGATTGCCGTCGCTTCCGTCGCCGCTGCCGTTGCATTGCCGTCTGTATCGTTCGCGCAGTCGAACCAGCCGCTGACCCGCGCAGAAGTTCGTGCGCAACTGGTGGAATTGCAGAACGCCGGCTACAACCCCGCGAGCGATCAAACGCAGTATCCGAAGAACATTCAAGCCGCACAGGCGCGTGTCGACGCGCAGAAGAATTTGCTCGCGTCATCGTATGGATCGTCCACTGACGGTAGCTCTGCTTCCGGCTCGCCGCATTCGTCCGAGTCGGATATTGTCGGCCTCGGCCCGATCTACGCCAAGCCGTAACGTAACGCATCGCTCATTTATCCAGCTGCCTGTACTCATTTCGACCATGGGCCTGTTCGTATACCGTTGATGGCGTGCGGATTCGTTAGAAGTTTTTGTCCGCGAGTGCATGCAGGTCCTACCAAGCTTTCGTACAAAAAGAGGAAATAGCCATGTCTGAACAGGTCAATACCCGGCGGCGCCGTTTGCTCGGCACGACGGTCGCGGGCATCAGTCTGATGGAACTGGGTTTGAGCGGACTCGCTCACGCGCAGTCCAACGGCACGAAATCCGGAACGGGCGCCACGTCGTTCGAGAACCTACGGCAGATCAACGCCGGTAGGCTGAACATCGGTTACGCGGAAGCGGGCCCGCAAAACGGCCCCGTGGTCATTCTGCTGCACGGTTGGCCGTACGACATCTACAGCTACGTGGAAGTCGCGCCGCTGCTGGCCGCCGCCGGCTACCGCGTGATCGTGCCGTACCTGCGCGGCTACGGCTCCACCCGGATTCTCTCGGCGGATACGCCGCGCAACGGCCAGCAAGCGGTTATCGCGGTCGACGTCATCAATCTGATGGACGCGCTGAAGATCGACAAGGCCATTTTCGGCGGTTTCGACTGGGGCGCGCGCACGGTGAACATCATCGCGGCGCTGTGGCCGGAGCGCTGCAAGGCGATGGTGTCGGTGAGCGGTTATCTGATTGGCAGCCAGGAAGCCAATAAGGCGCCGTTGCCGCCGAAAGCGGAACTTGCCTGGTGGTATCAGTTTTACTTCGCGACCGAGCGCGGCGTAGCCGGCTACGACGCGAACCGTCACGACTTCAACAAGCTGATCTGGCATACGGCCTCGCCGAAATGGAATTTCGACGACGCGACGTACGAACGTTCGGCGGCATCGTTTGTCAATCCCGACCACGTCGCGATCGTGATTCACAACTACCGCTGGCGTCTCGGCCTTGTGTCCGGAGAAGCGAAATACGACGACCTGGAGAAGCGCCTCGCGATGGGCCCGACCATCTCCGTGCCGACCATCACGATGGAAGGCGACGCCAACGGCGCGCCGCATCCGGAGCCGTCTGCCTATGCGAAGAAGTTCACTGGCAAGTACGCGCATCGCAACATCGGCGGCGGCGTGGGGCATAACCTGCCTCAAGAAGCGCCGAAAGCCTTCGCCGACGCCGTCATCGACGTCGCCCGTTTCTGAGCGGACGAACGGGAGACACGCAATGCGAAAGATCCGGCTTGCACACGTTGCGCTGAATGCGGCGCTTCTGCTTGGCGTGGTGGCAAATCATGCGCTGGCGGAGCCCGCGAAGTCGGCGCCGTCGCCGATCTACGGGGTGACGATTCCCGATGGCTACCGCAAGTGGCAGATGATCGCGCCTGCGGAGGAAGCCGCGCCGCTCGACGAACTGCGCGTGGTGCTTGGCAATCCCGCGGCGATCAAGGCGATCGAGAAGTCGACGTTGCCGTATCCCGACGGCACCATCCTGGTCAAGCTTGCGTACAAGCGCAAGCAGTCGCCCGAGTTCGCGACGGCGACCATCCCCGGAGCGCCCACTACCGTTCAGGTGATGGTCAAGGACTCGCGCCGTTATGCGTCGACGGGCGGCTGGGGTTTCGGGCGTTTCGTCAACGGGCAGCCGGTGGATGCGGCGCAGCACGAGACGTGCTTCGCGTGTCACGCGGCGAAGGTAAAGGATCGCGATTATGTGTTCACGCGATTCGCGCCGTAGCCGGGGCGGCGTGCGCACGAAACGCGTGTGAGTCGTTCAGGAGAGCGGGCCGCAGCGATGCAAAAAACATCGCTGCGGCCCGTTCGAACGTTGCGGCGTTCTCCGCTACGGCGCCGCGCCGGGGCAATGAGCTTCAGAGCGACAAACCGCCGTCGATCGTCAGACTCGCGCCGGTCATGTAGGTGGCTTCACCGTTCGCGAGGAACGATACGAACGTGGCGGTTTCGTCGACGTGGCCCGCGCTATGAACGCACGACCAGCCGCTCGACCGCGAATTTCGCAAGGCGCCGCAGCGCAGCCGGCGTCATGCCTCCGCGTGCATTCAACTGAATGCTTTGCATGGTGCTGCTGATGAACAGCGCGACTTCTTCCGCGTTCATTCGTGGATCGATCTCGCGCTCGCGCTGCGCTTGCTCGATACGAGCCAGCAAGTGCTGCTTCAGGCGCTTCGCACCCGCTGAGCGGATCGCAACGACATCGGCATCGCCCGCGCCGAACTCGGCGGCACTGTTCACGCCCATGCAACCGTTTGCGCGCTCGGCGGCGTCGGCGGCAATCACGCCCAGCAACATCGCCTTGATGCCGGCTAACGCCGACGCGCCGCGCGTGAGCCGCTCGACGTGCGCCGAGATGCTGTGCTGCTGATAACGGTCGAGCGCTTCCAGGTAGAGCTTGCGCTTGTCGCCGAATGCGTTGTACAGACTCTGCCGGCCAATTTCCATTGCCGCGAGCAGGTCGTCCGTGGACGTCGCCGAATAACCCTTGGACCAGAACACGCGCATGGCGCGATCCAGCGCTTCGTCCCGATCGAATTCACGTGGTCTCACCATATTTTCAGCCTGGTAGTTGTGGACTGATAAGTCAGTAACAAAGTTTCGCTGTGTGTGCTGCGGCTAGCCGTCGCTTGCGCGGCTGGACTCGCGTTTTTTCAGCCTGTGCCTTTGTGCTTTTTCGCGCGCGAACATCGGCATGCGCTCCTCGATCCATTTCAACAGTTCGAGCGGCCCGGCGGCGAGCGGCCGGTCGGTTTTGACCAGCACTCTTGCCTGTGCGCTTTCGAAGAGAGGATGGGCGACCGGAACGGTGGTGAACTCGTCGCTGGCGAGTTCGCGGTACGCGGCGAATTCTCCGATCAACGTCATGAAATTCTCCGCCGTTACGAAGCGCTTGAGCGCGCTCAACGAGTTGGTGGTCAAAGTGGGACGGATCGACACGTTCGCGGCCACCTGCGCCATCGACACGACATGACCGATGCCGAACGTAGACGGCATGAGCGCGAGCGGATAAGCCTGCAGATCGTCGAGACTCGCCGGGCCGCCACGCTTGACCAGAGGATGGTCCTTTCTCAGCAGCAGCACAACCGGCTGTGCGGAACTCGCCCGATACGCGATGCGCGCGTGCGGCGGTGGATTATAGGCGAGACCGATGTGGGCGCGATTCTCGGCGACCTCGTCGAGAATCGCGTCTACCGCCAGCATCGTCATGCTGACTTCCAGACCGGGATAGCACGTGCAGAACGGCGCCAGCACGTCGTCGACGAAGGTGTCGACGAAACCTTCGCTGACGGCCAGTTGAATCTGCCCGGTGCGCAGACCCCTTAGCGCGTGCAGCTGGTCTTCGAGCTTCTCCTGTTGCGAGCGGTAGCCGCGCCAGAACTCGAGCAGATGCATGGCGGCTTCGGTCGGCTTGACGCCCCGCGCCTGGCGCTCGAACAGCACGGCACCGAGTTCGTCTTCGAGCAGTTTGATCTGCCGCGTGATGACGGACGGTGACGTATTGATGTGGTCGGCGGCGCCGCGAATCGTGCCGTGACTGAGCACTTCGTGGAAATAGCGTAGCCGCTGCTGGTTGATTTCTCGCATTTCATCGCTCCGAACGCCGGATGCCACTCACGCAGCCTTGTGTTGCCCATAAGACAACGATATGTGAACTTAGTTGCTCTTGCTGCTCCGTTTTTGCGCTGCCACCATCGACTCAACCCCTGCAACGGGCCAGCAAGGCATCCGGAGACAACCATGTCAGCAATCCACCCCTCGGCCGCCGGCGATCCCGCCGCCGCGCTCTACAGCAAGCTTAACTGGCGGCTGCTGCCGTTTCTGGTGGCCTGCTACATGTTCGCGTATCTCGACCGCGTCAACGTCGGTTTCGCGAAATTGCAGATGCAGACCGACCTCGGTTTCTCCGACGCCGCATACGGCGTGGGGGCGGGCATTTTCTTCATCGGCTATGTGTTGTTCGAATTGCCGAGCAATCTGATGCTGCCGAAAGTCGGCGCTCGCAAGACGTTCAGCCGCATTCTGGTGCTGTGGGGTATCACGTCGGCGTGCATGCTGTTCGTGCGAAGCGTACCGGCGTTTTACGCGATGCGCTTTTTGCTGGGCGTCTTCGAAGCGGGTTTCGCGCCGGGCATGATCTATTACCTGTCGTGCTGGTATGGACCGGCACGCATGGCGCGCGCCATTGCGCTGGTGTTCGTCGCGGGACCGCTGGGCGGCATTGTCGGCGGACCGGTGTCGGCGTGGCTGATGACGAGCCTTGCCGGCGTCGGCGGCCTCGCCGGCTGGCAATGGATGTTTCTCGTCGAGGGGCTGCCGTGCATCGTGCTGGGCCTGCTGACGCTGCGCGTGATATCCGATCGACCCGCCGACGCGCGCTGGCTCGACGACCGCGAAAAAACGCTGCTCGACGGCGAAACCGCGCCGACCCAGCATCGCGCGGATTCGTTCAAGGCTGTGCTGAAAAGCCCGAGAGTGTATGTGCTCGCACTGGCTTACTTCAGCGTCATCTTTCCGATCTACGCGATCAGTTTCTGGCTGCCCACGTTGCTCAAGGAGCAGGGCGTGACGGACACGGTGCGCCTCGGCTGGTACACGGCGATTCCGTACGTGGCGGCCGCCATCTGCATGTATCTCGCGGGCCGCAGTTCTGACCGCTTCGGCGAGCGCCGCTATCACTGCGCGATTCCCGCGCTGGGCGCCGCGGTCTGTCTGATCGCCGCGATCTTTACCGACGGAAATCTGCCGCTCACGCTTCTCGCACTGACGTTGGGTACAGCGTGCCTGTGGATGGCCTACACGGTGTTCTGGGCGATCCCGTCGCAACTCGTCGCAGGGACGGCGGCGGCCGGCGGCATCGCGCTCATCAATACCGTTGGACTGTCCGGCGGATTCTGGGGGCCGGCGGTGGTCGGCTGGACCAAGGCGGGGACCGGCAGCATGCATGCGGGACTCTTCGTCATGGCTTGCGCCGCCGCGCTGGCCGCCATTCTGATCCTGAAGGGCAAGTTGACGTTGAAGCAGCAATAGCGGCCTTCAAGCGAAATTCGCCGCTCTCTATCGCGGCGTAATAAATAGGCATCCGAATTAATGTATCGATGCTGCGTCGTGCATCCGCGCAGCGGTGGAACACATCAAGGTGAACACATGAAAATCCTGATCGCCGGTTTCCAGCATGAAACCAATACGTTCGCGCCGACCAAGGCATCTTATGAGAGCTTCGTCCAGGGCGAGGGCTTCCCGCCGATGGTTCGCGGCGCAGATGTGTTCAGCCTGCGCGACGTCAACGTGCCGATCGGCGGCTTCATCAAGGTCATGGAGGCGAACGGCCGCGAACTGAAGCCGGTGATCTGGGCGGGCGCGAGCGCGTCGGCACATGTGACCACCGATGCGTTCGAGCGGATCGGCGGCGAGATCATCGCTGCCGTCGAGCAAGGCGGCTTCGACGCGATCTATCTGGACCTGCACGGCGCAATGGTGACCGAGCAGCACGACGACGGCGAGGGCGAGTTGCTCGAACGCGTGCGGCGGATCGTCGGCGATCGCATGCCGGTGGTCGTATCGCTCGATCTGCATGCGAACGTCACGGCCCGCATGTTCGCTCATGCGAGTGCGCTCGTCGCGTACCGCACGTATCCGCACGTCGACATGGCGGAAACCGGCGAGCGCGCCGCGCGGATTCTCGAAGATCTGATGTGGGAGCAGCGCCCGTTGCATTGCGCGGTACGCCGGGTGCCTTTTCTGATTCCGGTGAACGGCATGTGCACGCTGGTCGAGCCGGCGAACGACATGTACCGCATGCTCGCCGAGCTGGAGAAGCGTCCGGTCGTATCGGTATCGTTCGCGCCCGGCTTCCCGGCGGCGGATTTTCCCGAATGCGGTCCGACTATCTGGGCCTATTCGTTCGACGAAGACGCGGCGACGCAGGCCGCCGACGCATTGTTCGCCAGGATCGTCGGCGAGGAAGCGCGCTGGGACGTGCCGTTTCTCTCGCCCGACGAAGCCGCGCTCGAAGCCATTCGCGTGAGCGCATCCGCATCGCGCCCGGTCATCATCGCGGATACGCAGGACAACCCGGGCGTGGGCGGCGACTCGAACACCATGGGCATGGTGCGCGCGCTGTTGCGTAACGGCGCGAAGGATGCGGCAGTCGGCGTGATCTGGGACGCCCAGGCGGCGGCTGCGGCACATCGCGCGGGCGTTGGGGCGCGCATTGCGCTGCGGCTCGGCGGCGGTTCCGGCGTGAAAGGCGATGCGCCGCTCGAAGCCGAGTTTGAAGTCGAGCACCTGTCGGACGGACGCTTCCGTTTCGACGGGCCAATGCTCAACGGCATGGAAGGGGAGTTGGGACCGGTCGCATGCTTGCGGATCGAAGGCGTGCGGATCGCGGTGAGCTCCGTGAAAATGCAGGTCTTCGACCGCAATCTGTTCCGCGTGGCGGGCATTGAACCCGAGCGAATGAAGATTCTGGTCAACAAGAGCTCCGTCCATTTTCGCGCGGATTTCGAAGCAATCGCGGAGGCGATTCTCGTCGCCAAAGCGCCGGGCCCCATGGCCGCCGATCCTGCGGATCTGCCGTGGGTGCGTCTCGATCCGGAAATGCGGGTGCGGCCACTCGGGCCGTCGTTCAGCGATTTCAATATGGTAGCCGGCTGATTCGCTTCACTGCGGTTTTGTATCGCAGTGTATCCAGGCCGTGCCGGGATAAACGCGCTTGCATTAAACCGGTTCGCGAAAACATTCCAGATACGTCGGCGGGTTCAAATGTCTACACGCAAGGTTGATTCGCAACACTGCGCCCGATTCGGGTGACACGCTAGCTCGTAGGTATGGGCTGCCAGGTGTTTCAACCGAACTTCCGACCTTTTGAATGCCGTCGTTTTCTGGAGAAAGCTCATGAAACTCGTTCAATCCCTTCTCGTTGCAGCACTCGTTGCCGTCCCCGCTGTTTCGTTCGCCCAATCGAGTCACGCGGTGACGCGCGCCGATGTGCGCGCAGAACTCGTCCAGTTGCAGAAGGCCGGCTACAACCCGGGCAGCGACAACGCCCAATATCCGAAGAACATCGAAGCCGCCGAAGCGCGCGTTGCCGCGCAAAACGGCTCGGCCGCCGCGGCATATGGCGGCGTCGCGCAGAGCCGTTCGGCAGCGGGGTCGCGCGCACAAACGAATGGCGCATCGGCGCCGCAGCAGGACGTGGTCGGTCTCGGCGCGATCTACGCGCATTCGTGATTCACGCGGCGGCGCGCGTTCGCCGCGCGCCGTCTGCGCAATAGTTCAATCAACGTCAACTCTATTCTGCCGGAAGAAAATCAATGACCAGGCTTCTTAAGAAATTCGTCGGTTCCGCGCTGCTGCTCGGTGGACTGTTCGCGCTGCAAGCATCGCACGCGGCCCCGCCGCAGGACCTGAAGGGCAAGAACATCGTGCTGGTGCACGGCGCATTCGCCGACGGTTCAAGCTGGGAGAAAGTGATTCCGTTGCTCGAAGCGCGCGGGGCACACGTGGTCGCGGTGCAGAATCCGCTCAGTTCGCTGGCCGACGACGTCGCCGCGACGAAACGCGTGATCGAGCAGCAGAACGGACCTGTGGTTCTGGTCGGCCATTCGTGGGCGGGCGTGGTGATCAGCGAGGCGGGCAACGAAGACAAGGTGAAAAACCTCGTCTACGTGGCGGCGTTCGCGCCCGATAGCGGTCAATCGATAGACGACATCACGAAGGGCAAGCCGGCGCCGGTGTGGGCGAGCGAATTGCAGAAGGACTCGGCCGGCTATCTGACGCTGTCGACCAAAGCGGTGCTCGAAGACTTCGCGCAAGACGTGCCTTTGCCGCAGCGCCGTGTGATCGCGGCAACGCAAGGTCCGTGGGCTTCGGCATGTATCAGCCAGAAGGTCACGAAAGCAGCGTGGCATGACAAGCCGTCGTACTTCGTGGTCACCGAACAGGACCGCATGATCGATCCGGGCCTGCAACAGACCATGGCGAAGAACATTGGCGCGCACGTCACGGTGGCGAATGCAAGCCACGTCGCGATGGTCAGCCAGCCGAAGCTCGTCGCCGACACGATCATCGCCGCGGCGAAGGCCGCGCAATAAGCGGCAGACAAGCAGCAAGCTTGATGAGTTATTCGCCCGCTCACGCAAGTGAACGGGCGAATAACTCGTCGATCAAACCGACACGTTAATCTGTTGCCCCGAAGTCTTCTGTTGTTGCACCTCTTGCTGTGCCTCCATCTCTTTCTTCAGCATTTCCCGGACTTTCGACATAATCTTCTCGCGCTCTTCCGGCGACATCTTCTTCAGTTCTTCTTCCGTGACTCCCAGCTTCGCGAGAATCATTTTTTCCATGCGCTCGCCGGGCGTGCCGTTCACATAATCGGTGAGTTCGGCCAATAGCGACTGGAACGACGGCTTATTGCTGCTGCTCGCGCCAACCGACGCCGAGCCCGAAGTCGCGGATGCACCGGCGAAGCTATTCACTTTCGAAAAATCGATGGTCATTGTTTTCCCCGAAGTCGGCTGCGGCTGATCGGCCGCAGCCGGCGATTGTTAATTATGGATCACTTGGTCCATAATAGGGCGTGCTTTATCCGAAGGCAAGTCTGGAACAGTCCATTCCAGGCGGTTATGAAGTGAACAGTACTGCTTCAGAATCAGGACAGTTCTCATCGTCGGAAGGGTACAGTTCTCGTGCGGAGATACGGACGACCGTACAGATTCCGCGATGTCTATTTTGTTTTGACCGGCTGATCCGAAATGAACTGAGAGTGGGTATTATTTTCGGCGCACACCTTAGGTAGAGGCCATCGGGCTGCCCGTGAAACCGGTGTGAAGGAGTGTGCAATCGTCTGCATGGGTGCTGTACCTTCCCTGAACTGCTCGCGCGTCGCTGCGTCCATACCGTCTTCGCATGATCGAACTGTCGAACCGAAGCTTTATCGAACTGAGCAATGGTTCACCGCGTCTGCAACGCGCTGTTGCCCACGGTGCGTCGTCGGTGCTCGTCGCCGGTCGCGGCAGCGGCGCGCCGGCCGTGCTGGCGGCGCTACAGCGCGAATACGCGTTGCGCGCCGCGCTGCATGAGACGTGGTCGGCGGTTCCGCAGGCGCTCGTGCCGCACGGCGACGGCGCGCTGCTCCTGCTCGCCGATCCGGGCGGCGAGCCGTTGCGCTGCTGCAGCGGCTCGCGCCAGGACGGCGCCGCGGCCTTCCTGAAGATCGCCATCGGCCTTGCGACGGCGGTCCGCGCGATGCACGCGGCGGGCATCGTGCACCGTGCGCTGTCGCCGGCCCGCTTCCTCGTGACCGACGAAGGCCAGGCGTTCCTCACCGGCTTTGGCTCTGCCACCCGTCCCGGCGACGACGCGGCTTCGCCCGACGCCGACCTCGAATGGAACGACGGCAGCTTCATCTACATGGCGCCCGAACTCGGCGCGCGCATGAACGTGCCGGTCGACGAACGCGCCGATCTCTATTCGCTTGGCTGCATCTTCTATCAGTTGCTGACAGGCATGCCGCCCTTCGAGGCCGCGGACACCGCCGCGCGCGTGCATGCGCACGCGACGCACCGGCCGCGTCCGCCGCACGAACTCGCGGCAGACGTGCAGCCGCAAATCTCGCGGGTCGTGATGAAGCTGCTCGAGAAAGCGCCCGAACAACGTTACGCCGACGCAGCCGGGCTGCTTGCGGACCTGCATAGATGCGAGGACTTGCAACGGCGTCACGGCAACATCGCACCGTTCACGCTCGACACACATGCGGCTCTGCAACGCCTTCAGCAGGCCGACTGCGTGCTCGGCCGCGAGAACGAAATCGAGGCGCTGCTCGCGCAGTTCCGTGCGGTCACCGACGTCCGGCAAGCGCGCGTCGCGTGGGTGTCGGGCAGTTCCGGGATCGGCAAGTCGACGTTGCTGCAAGAAGCCGTTGCGCGGATGCAGCGTTTGAGCCCGCCGCTCCTCGCCGTCAGCAAGAGCGAGGAAGGTCATCGCGGCAAGCCGTACGCGATTCTCGGCCAGGCGCTCGAGCAGCTGCTGCGCTTCGTGCTCGGCTGCCCCGACAGCGAGTTTGCGATCTGGCGTGAGCGGATCGCCACGGCCACGGCGCCCGTCGGCCGCACGCTGAGCGCATTTCTGCCCACGCTCGGCGCCGTGCTCGGCCCGCAGCCCGAAGCGCTCGACCCGCCGGACGCCGCGCCCGCGCTCGAACGCGAGCGCGTGCTTCAGGGGATCGCGAGGTTGATCGCGTGCTTTGCCACCGGCGCGCGTCCGCTCGTGCTCGTACTCGACGATCTGCAATGGGCGGACGCCGGCACCTTGCAGGTGCTGGAGCGGCTGCTGCATCAGCACAAGGAAGCGGCGCTGCTGCTGATCGGCGCGTTCCGCGACAACGAAGTAGCCGCGGATCACCCGCTGCGCGCCGGCAAACTGGCCGACGTGCCCGCCGCGCTGCATGTGCAACTGGGGCCGCTGAACGAGGGCGCGCTGCGTGAGTTGATTGCGCGTGCGCTACATCAGGACGCGGATTCGCTCGGGCCG
The DNA here is from genome assembly GCF_904848585.1 of Paraburkholderia kirstenboschensis. Lineage (GTDB taxonomy): Bacteria > Pseudomonadota > Gammaproteobacteria > Burkholderiales > Burkholderiaceae > Paraburkholderia > Paraburkholderia kirstenboschensis. Next base: position 720,836 of record NZ_CAJHCR010000002.1, on the reverse strand, counting down.
CTCGCCGAGATGATCGGCCGCAAGACCGGGCGCAATCCGTTTTTCGCGCATCATCTGCTGCGCCTGCTCGCGGACGACGGCCTCCTCGAATACGACGTGGAGTCGTCCGCGTGGCGCTGGAGTCTCGAACAGATGGCGGCACAGCCCGGCGTCGAAAACGTGGTCGAACTGCTCGCGCGCAAGCTCGGACAATTGCCCGCCGCCGCGCAATTCATGCTGCGGGTGCTCGCCTGCCTCGGGCAGCGCGCGTCCACCCCAATGCTCGCCGTGGCGGCCGGGCTGCCCGAACTCGATGCGACTCAGCATCTGCAACCCGCGCTCGAAGCCGGCACGGTGTATCGCGAGAACGGCGACTGGGTGTTCTGGCACGACCGGATTCGTGAGGCGACTTACGCGTCGGTGCCGGCAACGGAGCGCGCCGCGCTGCATTTGCAGATCGCCCGTCGCCAGTTGGCGAGCCGGGGCGCCGAGACCGATGTGTTCGCGCTCGCCGCACAAGCCAACCTCGCGCGCCCGGCGCTCGACGATCCCGACGAACGGCGCATCTTCGCGCGGCTCAATCTGGACGCCGGGCGCGAGGCGAAAATCGCAACGGCGCACGATTCGGCGCTGGGCTTCTTCCGCGCGGCGCTCGAGTTGCTCGGCGACCAGACTGAGAGCGAAGACGGCCTGCTCGCCCGCAAGCTGTGCGGCGAGGCCGAGTTCATGACCGGCGCGCTGGAGGTGGCCGAGGCGCGCCTCTCGGCGCTGGAAGCCGAGGCGGGGGACGGCATCTTCGGCGCCGATCTTGCGCGGCTGCGCGCCGCGCTCTACACGACGCTCGGCCGCTATGACCTCGCGCTCGGCGTGGGTCTCGCGTTTTTGCATCGCGCGGGAATCGAGGTGCCCATGCACCCCGTGGATGCCGACGTGGACCGCGAATACGCGCGTCTGCGCGGCTGGCTGGACCAGCACGGCATTGGCGGGCTGCGCGGGCTGCCGATCATCGCGGACCCGCTGCGCCGCGCCATCACCGATATCTTCTCGGATCTCATCCCGCCCGCGCTATACACGGACCAGAATCTGGTCGACTTCATGCTGCTGCGCTCGGTCAACCTCGCGATCGAGCACGGCCATTCGGACGCGTCCGCGAACGTGTACACGTGCATGAACCAGATCTTCGGCGTGCGTTACGGCGACTACAGCTTTTCGCTTCCGTTCGGCCAACTCGCGCTGCATCTGGTCGACGAGCGCGGGCTGGTGCGGCATCGCGCGCGTGTCTACATGGTGTTCGGCACTTTCGTCGTGCCTTGGACCTTGCCGGCACGGAGCGCGCGCGATTACGTGCGCCGCGCCTACAACGTCGCCATAGAAAGCAGCGACCACACCTTCGCGCTGTATTGCGGCCGCAACGAAGCCACCGGCATGCTGTTCGCGGGCGAGTTGCTGGCCGACGTGCGCGAGACGGTTGCGCGCGGACTGGCGAGCGCGCGCGACGCCAACTTCCAGCTGGTGATCGACGCGCTGCTGTCGCAATGGGCGCTGCTCACGCGCTTGCAGGAAGGCGAGTTCGACGGCCGCGTCGAGATGCCGCCGGTGCCTGTGGACGGCAGGCCGCCCACGCTGGTGGACTTCTCTTACTGGGTGTACCGCTTGCAGCGCGCGCTGCTGTTCGGCGACCTCGCGGATGCGCTGGAATCGCGTCAACGCGCCGAAGCCTGCGCGAACGCATCGCGCTCGTTCGCGGAGAGCGGCGAATTGCCTTTCTACGGGGCGCTCGCGCTGCTCGCATTGCCGCAACGCGATCCGGTTCAAGAGACGGCCTTGCAGCGCCACGCAGGGCAACTCGTGATCTGGGCGCGAGCCTGCCCGGAGAACTTCGTCGGACGATGCGAACTGGTGCATGCCGAGATTGCGCGTGTCGAAGGCCGCGCGCTCGACGCTCTGGAAGCTTATGCGAAGGCGGTCTCGCACGCGCGTCGTCACGGCTTCACGCAGATCGAAGCGCTTGCGGCCGAGCTTGCCGCGTCGTTCCACGCTGCGCGCGGCGAAGAGGTGGCCGCGCAGGCGTATCTGCGTCACGCGCGCGGGGCGTGGCAGCGCTGGGGCGCGATGGCGAAGGCGCGGCAGTTGCAGACCGACCACCCCGAACTGTTCGACGCGGACACGGCTGCACCCGCCGCGAGCCGTCTTCAGGAACTCGACGTGCAAGCGGTGCTGCGCATTTCGAATGCGCTCGCGAGCGACATCGTGCCCGCGCGGCTCGTCGAAACGCTGTTGCGCACGGCGCTCGAAAGCGCCGGCGCCGGGCAGGGCGCGCTCGTTTTACTGCGCCACGGCGTGTGGCAGGTGCCCGCGCGCGCGCAGGTGGTCAACGGCGCGATCGCCGTCACGCAGGAGGCGGTGCCGTTCACGTCCGACGTGCTGCCGGTCTCGCTCGTGCAGGCCGTCGCGCGCACACAGGAAGGCGTGGTAGCCGACGACCCGCACGACTCGCCGGTCTATGCGCAGGACGTCTACATCCGCCGCAAGCGGCCGCGCTCGGTGTTGTGCGTGCCGTTGATGCGTTACTCGACGCTGGTCGGCGTGCTGTATCTGGAAAACAATCTGGCCGCGAAGGTGTTCACGGCGGCCAAGGCGGCGGTGCTGGAAGTGATCGCGTCGCAGGCGGCCTTCGCGCTGGAAAACGCGCGGCTCTACGACGATCTCGTCGAGCAGAACGAGCAGCGCGCGCGGGCTGAGGAACAGTTGCGCGCCGCGCTCACCGACCTCGCGCGCGCAACGCGTCTGAAGGCGATGGGCGAGCTGGTCGCGTCGATCGTGCATGAGGTCGGGCAGCCGCTCGCCGCCGTGGATACTTCGGCGAGCGCCGCGTTGCGCTGGTTGAGCCGCAGTCCACCCGAGATCGGCGAGGCGCGGGAGATGCTCACGCACATCAGCCGCAGCGCGACGCGTGCGAAGAGCATTATTCAGGCGCTTCGCGCAAAGGCGCGCAAGGCCGAGCCGCAGTTCACGAGACTCGACCTGTGCGAAGCGCTGCGCGAGGCCGCCGCTCTCGTGGCCGCGCAACTGGACGCGCTGAACGTCGTGCTGGAATTGCGCGGCCTGAACGAGCCCGTCTACGTGCATGGCGACCGCGTTCAGTTGCAGCAGGTGGCGATCAATCTGCTGACGAACGGCGCCGAGTCGATGGCGGCGCTCGACACCGAGCGGTTGCTCGTGCTCGCGTGCACCAGGGGCGCGGACCGCATGGTGCACGTAACGGTGGACGATCTGGGCAGCGGCATCGCGCCCGAAGTCGCGGACCGGCTGCTCGAACCGCTCTTTACCACCAAAGACAACGGCATGGGCATGGGCCTCGCCATTTCCCATTCAATCGTCGACGCCCATGGTGGCACGCTGACTCTCGCGCCGCGCGAAGTCACCGGCACGCGCGCCGGGTTCGTGCTGCCGCGGCTCGACGCGGAAGGAACATAAGCAGCGCGCCGGCGCGTTGCGGTTCGCATGATGCATGTGTGAGCCGGCGCCGGCGCTTCGATTACCACGTCTAACCACCGGGCCGCCTCGCGGCCCTTCAACGAGAGCCCTGCGAACGCTGCGATGTCCGATTCCCGAACCTTCCGTACAGCCGCTTCATCCACGGGACGCGAGTCCCGCGTCGTCTACATCGTCGATGACGACGACCTCGTGCGTGGCGCGCTGATCGGCCTGTTGCGCTCGATCGATCTCGAAGTGCACGCGTTCGCCTCGACCGAGGAATTCCTCGCCGCGCCCAAAAGCGCGAATCCATCGTGCCTCGTGCTCGACGTGCGGCTGCGCGGGCAGAGCGGCATTGCGTTCCAGAAATCGCTGATGGAGACCGGCCAGCCGCACATGCCCATCATCTTCATGACGGGCCACGGCGATATAGCGATGACCGTGAAGGCGATGAAGGCCGGTGCGATGGATTTCCTCTCCAAGCCCTTTCGCGACCAGGACATGATCGATGCGGTAGTCGCCGCGCTCGACAGCGACGCGAGGCGGCTGGAGGCCGACCGCTCGCTGCACGAGGTGCGCGCCTGCTGGGAATCGCTGACGCCGCGCGAACGCGAGGTGCTTCAGCACGTGGCTACGGGGCTGATGAACAAGCAGATCGCGGCCAGCATGGGGATCGCAGAGATCACGGCCAAGATCCATCGCGGGCAGGCGATGCGCAAGATGAACACGCGCTCCGTGGCGGAACTGGTGCGCAAGATGCAAGCGCTCGGTATCGCCAAACTCGGCGGAATGGGCGGCGCGGAGCAGTAAGCGTACGGTCGATAAGCGTACCGTTTGCGCACACGAAGCTGTACCCCCGCGCTCTGGCGAGCGGCGAAGGTGTACCCATACCTACATATGATGGCGGTACCTATGTGCGGCGTTATGCTGGGCTACCGGTGAGCGGTGGGATGGGCCCATCCGTTCGCCTCGCTTCAGGCAGGTATCGCTTTGTCGCTTTCATCCACCGAACTCGTTGTCATTGTCGACGATGACCCCTTCGTGCTCGCCGCCGCCAGCAGCCTGGTGCGTTCGTTCGGCTGGGAGGCGCGCGAGTTCGCGAGCGCGGCAGCGTTTCTGGCGTCGGATGTACTCACGCGAACCCATTGCCTGATCTGCGATATCCAGATGACCGGCATGGGCGGCATAGAACTCCTCGACAAGCTCGAAGCCGACGGCATGCGCATTCCCACGCTATTCATCACGGCCTTGGCTTCCGCGCGCACGCGCGCCCGGGTAGGGGCCAGCTCCGCGTTGTGCGTGATCGAGAAGCCCATCGACGCGAACGAATTCGAGTCGTGGATTCGCCGCGCGCTGGGACACGGCCAGCAAAACTAGCGAAAGCGACACCAGTGCATGGCGAGGGCAAACCTTCGTAGGGGGTGGGCGACCACTCGTTTGATGGTGCGAACGCTACGCCGCATGATCTCATCTCTCCTATGCCGTCCGACGTGGCGGCGCCAGGAGAACGACGATGACCTTCATCCATTCGACCGTGTCGCGCGAGGCCTTGCAGGAATCCGTGCTGCGACTCCGTACTCGCGCGGCAAGATACTCCTTGTTTCGGATTGCTTGCGCGAATCCGCCCGGTCATGCGGCCAGGACCGCTCGGGCCCTTCACGCCATTCACGTCATTCGCACCGGCGTGCAATCGCAGCGTATGAGCGCGATCGCGCTGCTCGCGCTGCTCGTCGCGCTATTCGTCACGATGAGCGCGCCCGCTGCGCACGCGGCGATGCTCTACACGCGGCCGTGCCGCGCCGACAGCAACCTTCTGCCGATCGCCTGTCTCCTCGCGACCGGCTTCGGGCTGCTCGCGGTGGCGCTGTGGGTGTATGCGTACGAGCAGCGTTCGAGCATCGCGCGCCTCGCCGCCGCAATCGAGCAGCGCAGCAGCACGGACACGTTGCCGCAAACGTTGGCCGAGTTCGGGCCGCCCACGGTCGCGCGTCTGGCACGCGCGATCAACGGCGCGCAGCGCTACGACGCCGAACGCGTCGCCCAGGTGCTCGACGTGCTCGCAGCTTATGCACACGACCTGCGCACGCCGCTGACACGCATGGCTTTGCGCTGTGAGCGGCTCGACGACGGCGAAGCGCGCGACGCGATCGAGCGCGATCTCGCCGAGATGGGCGAACTGGTCGACGCAAGCCTCGCTTGCGCGCGAATGCAATGCTGGGCGGGGCAACCGTTGCAGTGCTTCGATGCGGATGGACTGCTCGGCGCGCTCGTCGATAACTACAGGGACGCCGGCCGCTCGGTACAACTTGAAGGCGAGGTGGGTCGTCCGGTTGCGACGTGCCCGCATGCACTGCGCTGCGTGCTCGTCAATCTGATCGACAACGCGTTGCGCTATGACAGCGCCGTGCGTTTGTGCGTGCGCGTCGATGCACGGCGCGTGGTGCTCGCAGTGGTCGACTCAGGGCCCGGTATCGTGCCGGCCGAAATGGAAACCGTGTTCGCGCCTTGGTATCGTGCGCCGCGCACGGCAGCGCGAGCGCCGGATTCCGGCTTGGGCCTCACGTTCGCGCGACGTCTTACGCTCGCGATGCGCGGCGAACTGCAACTGGAAAACCGCCGTAACGGCGGACTCGAAGCGAGATTGACGCTGCCTCTCGCGGTAGCGTGATTCCATGCAGCGCGCGATGGAAAGCCGTCCACGCGAATTCGCGGAATAAGCGAGCGGTTTCGCGTGTTGTAGCTGGAGCTTCATGTGCGGGACAGAACGAAGTTGATGCAAGGCATTGATAAATCTCTTTCGAGGATGTGAATGAAAGTTGCAGTGATGGGCGCTGGCGCCGTGGGTTGCTTTTATGGCGGAATGCTCGCGCGAGCCGGGCACGACGTAGTGCTGATCGGACGGCCGGATCATGTTCGCGCGATCGGGCGGGAAGGGCTGCGTCTGCAGACGCCGTTTTTCGACGAAGCGATTGCCGTATCGGCGAGCACCGAGGCGAGCGGCGTCGCGGGCGCGGAACTGGTGTTCTTGTGCGTGAAATCGTCCGACACCGAGACGGCCGCGGCTGCCATGAAACCGCATCTTCGCGGCGATGCGCTGATCGTCACGTTGCAAAACGGCGTCGACAACGCGGAGCGCGTGCGTAGCGTCGTGACGCAGGAAGTTTGCGCGGCAGTGGTCTATGTCGCGTGTGAGATGGCCGGGCCGGGGCACGTGCGGCATCACGGGCGCGGCGAACTGATCGTCGAACCGGGCGACGCCGCCGGGCGCATGGCGCGCGTGGCCAATGCCGCTGGCATCCAGACGGCGCTATCGCCCAACGTGCGCGGCGCGCTATGGGAGAAGCTCGTACTGAACTGCGCATACAACGCTATCTCCGCGCTAGTGCAGTTGCCGTTAGGCGAGTTGCGCCGGCTGGGCGGCGCGGGCGTGGAAACAGCCATGCGCGATATCGTCGCCGAGTGCATTGCCGTGGGGCGCGCGGACGGCGTCGCCATGCCGGACGATGTGAACGCGACAGTGCAAAGCATCATGAGCACGATTCCGGCGGGACAGTATTCGTCGACAGCGCAAGACGTCGCGCGCAAGCGGCGCAGCGAAATCGATCATCTGAACGGCCACATCGTGCGTCGCGGACGCGCGCTCGGCATTCCGACGCCGGTGAATCATCTTCTGCTGATGCTCGTTCAGGTGTTGGACAATCGGCAAAGCGCGGGCTTGTGATGCACCGACAGCGCCCGAACGCGGAGAAGGCTCTGACGGTGCTCGAACGTCCTCGCATTCGTTCGCGTCGACGCGTCATGAGCGCAGCCGCAACGCGCTCCTGATCGCATCCTTCGAGTCCTTTCATTGGGATTCAGACGCACACCGTCGCGATGACGGTATGCGTCGGGAAGTGCCCGCGTTGATGGCGTTTTCCTTGAAATGGATGGCCCACGAGCCTGGGCACACACCTGTCCCTCTGTTCGCTCCCGAAAAAAGTGCCTGTTCCCCGTCGCGAAAATACGTGTAGGATACTGTACATCCATACAGGTATTTCGTCCATGATCGCATCTTCTCCACCGCCCGAAGCGATACACCCGTCCCTGTGGCGGGCGTCCCAGCTTGCGCGCGGCCGGGGGCGGGTGGTCGACACCGGCTATCCGGCGCTATCGGCTGAACTGCCCGGTGGCGGCTGGCCGGTGGGCGCACTGATCGACCTGCTCGTGCAGCAGCCGGGTGTAGGCGAGCTGCGGCTGCTACGACCCGCACTCAGTGCAGCGGGCAACCGGCCCATCGCATTCGTCCAGCCCCCGCATACACCGGACGGCCTCGGGCTCAGCTACATCGGCCTGTCGCTTGAGCAGGTGCTGCGCGTCAAGGCGCAGAAAACGGCGGACGCGCTCTGGTCGGCAGAACAGATTCTGCGTGCCGGCAGTTGCGGCGCGCTGATTTTCTGGGCGCAGTATGCGCAGGCTTCGTCGCTTCGGCGCCTGCATCTGGCGGCGCAGTCGTCGGAGACGCTTTTCGTCATGGTGCGGCCGCTCGCGAGCGCTCAGGACGCGTCGCCGGCGCTGTTGCGGCTGGCGCTCAAACCATCTGCCGACGGCCTGACCGTCGACATCGTGAAACGACGAGGGCCCACGCGCGCGGAGCCCCTGTCGATTCCCCTTCAACCCACTCCTGTTCTGCTGTCACGACATGCGCGTCTTCCTCGCCGTTCACCTGCCGAAGTTGCCGCTCGAAGTTTTCAGACCGAAGTGGTCGCCTGAGCCCGCTCACGGCAGTGTCGTGCTCGAGAAGGACAAGGTCGTGATTGCGGACAGCGTCGCGCGCGCGGCCGGAGTGCGGCTCGGCATGAAACGCGGTGGCGTTCTCACGCTGTCGCCCGAGACAGACATGCACGAACGCGACTTCGCCCGCGAGCAGTCCGCACAACGCGAGGTCGGCATGGCGCTGATGCGCTTTTCGCCCGAAGTCGCGCTGCTCGATGAAGCGACTGTCGTTGTGGAAATAGGCGCGAGCCTGCGCCTCTTTGGCGGACTGCTTGCGCTGTGCCGCGAGGCGAAGGCGCTGCTTGCCACGCTCGGTCTCACCGCACGCGTGAGCGCCGCGCCGACCGGCCAGGGCGCGTGGCTGCTGGCGCGATATGCGAAGGGGCGGGGCGCACGGCGTGTGCTGAAGCTGTCCACGCTCGAACAGCGGCTCGCCGCGCTGCCAATGGTCGCGGTCCCCGAGGTGCGCGAGTTCGCCGACTGGTTCGCGGGGCTCGGCTGCGAAACCATCGCCGACATCCGCCGGTTGCCGCGCGCCGGGTTGCAGCGGCGCTGCGGCGAACATCTGCTCGATTCGCTCGACCGCGCATTTGGCACCGCGCCGGAACTCTTCGACTGGCTCGAACTGCCGCCCACGTTTTCCGCGCGCATCGAAATGCCGGACCGGCTCGAACATGCGGACGGCGCCGTGTTCGGCGCGCATCGGCTTATCGTGCAGTTGTGCGGCTGGCTCTGCGCAAAGCAGTTCGCGGTCACCGCAATACGTTTGATGCTGGAGCACGAGCGCGGGCGCGACGCCATCGAACCCACCACCATCGACATTGCTCTCGGCGAGCCAACGTGGCGCGAAGAACACCTGGTGAGGCTGCTGAAGGAGCGCCTGCATCGCATCGAACTCACCGCGCCGGTTATCGCATTGCGTCTGGATGCCTCGAAAGTGGAGTCCGCTGTGCCGGCTTCCGATACGCTTTTTCCCGAGCCCGGCGGCTCGAAGGAAGATCATGCACGGCTGCTCGAACTGCTGGTCGCCCGGCTGGGTGACGAGAACGTGCTGCGGCCCGCGCCGAGCCCCGACCATCGGCCGGAAGTCGCCAACTGCTGGGTGCCGGTGACGCAACCGGTGAAGCCCGCAGTCATACCGGAAGGTTTGCCGAGGCCCACGTGGATGCTCGATACGCCGGTGCGCTTAATCATGCGCCAGCATCGTCCGTTTTATGGCTCGCCGCTGCGCATGGTGTCGCCGGGCGAGCGTATCGAGGCGGGCTGGTTCGACGGCGAACTCGTGACGCGCGACTACTTCGTCGCTCAGGCCGACGACCAGAGCTGCTACTGGATTTACCGCGAACGTGTCAGCAGCCGCGACGCCGAAGAAGACCAGCGGTGGTTCCTTCATGGCCTTTTCGGATGACGCGCCATGGACGCCACCTTCAGCATGCTGCCGGCGTATGCCGAGCTTTTCTGCTTCTCCAATTTTTCGTTTCTGCGTGGCGCGTCGCACGCCGAGGAACTCGCTGAGCGCGCCGCGCAACTGGGCTACTCGGCGCTTGCAATTACTGACGAGTGCTCGCTTGCGGGTGTGGTGCGCGCGCACGTCGCGGCGAAAGAAGCGAAGCTGCCGTTTATCGTCGGCTCCTACTTTCGTCTGGTGAACGCCGACGGCTCGCCGGCATTCGGGCTCATCCTGCTGGCGAAAAATCGCGAGGGCTACGGCAATCTGTCCGAACTCATCACGCTGGCACGCACACGCGCCCCGAAGGGCGAATACCGGCTCACGCCGCAGGATCTGTCGCGACCGGAGAAGGAATACCGGCACCTGCTGGGCCTACCGGACTGCCTGGCCATTCTCGTGCCGACCTTCCCGGCAAAAGAGGATGTGCTCGATGCCCAGGTCGAATGGCTGGACGAGACGTTTCCCGCACGCGCGTGGGTTGGCATGGTGCTCCATCAGCGGGCGATGGACGACATTCACCGCGGCGCGGTCGAATTCGTCGCGCGCAACCGGGACGTGCCGGTGGTCGCACTCGGCGAAGTGGTGATGCACGTGCGCTCAAGAAAACCGCTGCAGGACACGATAACCGCCATTCGCGTCGGTAAGCCGGTTCATGAATGCGGATACGAGCTTGCGCCGAATGCGGAGCAGCATCTGCGCTCGCGGCTGCGGCTGGCCAATCTGTATCCGCCGGAGGCGCTCGCCGCGACCGTCGACATCGCCGCGCGCTGCACCTTCTCGCTCGACGAGCTGCGCTACGAGTATCCCGACGAACTGATACCGCCCGGCTTCACGCCAACCGCCTATCTCCGGCAGGAGACGTACATCGGCGCGCAGCGGCGCTTTCCGTCAGGCATTCCGCACCACGTGCAGGAGCAGATCGAGCACGAGCTCGAACTGATTGCCGACCTGCAGTATGAGCCGTATTTCCTGACGGTCTACGACCTGGTCCGCTTTGCGCGCAGTCAGCACATCCTGTGTCAGGGACGCGGGTCGGCGGCCAATTCGGCAGTCTGCTATTGCCTCGGCGTGACGGAAGTGGACCCCGCGCGCGGCAACATGCTTTTCGAGCGCTTCATCTCGAAAGAGCGCGGAGAGCCGCCTGATATCGACGTCGACTTCGAGCATCAGCGGCGCGAAGAAGTGATTCAGTACATCTATCGCAAGTACGGTCGCGACCGCGCGGCGATTGCCGCTGCGGTCTCGACGTATCGGGCGCGTGGCGTCTTGCGCGAAACGGGGAAGGCGCTCGGTGTCGATATGCAGATAGTCGATGCGGTCGCCAAGTCGCATCACTGGTTCGATAACAGCGCGGACCTGCTGAAGCGCTTCGAGGAATGCGGGCTGAACCCGCAAACGCCGCTCATCCGCGCGTGGGCCACGCTCGCCGCGCAACTGTATGGCTTTCCGCGGCATCTGTCGCAGCACTCGGGCGGGTTCGTCATCAGCCGGGGCAAGCTCACGCGCCTCGTTCCCGTTGAGAACGCCGCGATGGCAGAGCGCAGCGTCATCCAATGGGACAAGGACGACCTCGAATCGCTGGGGCTGCTCAAGATCGACGTGCTTGCGCTCGGCATGCTGTCGGCCATTCGGCGCACGCTCGACCTCGTGTCGGAGCAGCGCGGCGAGCGCTTCGAGATGCAGGACATTCCCTCAGAAGACGATGCAACGTACGACATGATTTCCGCCGCCGACACGGTGGGTGTGTTCCAGATTGAATCGCGCGCACAGATGTCGATGTTGCCGCGCATGCGGCCCCGAACGTTCTACGACCTGGTGATCGAAGTGGCCATCGTGCGGCCGGGTCCGATTCAGGGTGGTGCGGTTCATCCTTATCTGCGCCGTCGCCAGGGCTTTGAGCCGGTCACCTATCCGAGCGACGATTTGAAGACCGCACTGGGCCGCACGCTCGGCGTGCCGATTTTCCAGGAGCAGGTGATGCAGGTCGCGATTCTCGCCGCGGGTTTCACGGCGGGCGAAGCCGACCAGTTGCGGCGCGCGATGGCGGCGTGGAAACGCAAGGGTGGTCTTGCAAAATACTATGACCGCATTGTGCTCGGCATGCAGGAGCGAGGCTATGACCTTGCGTTTGCGGAAGCCATCTTCGAGCAGATAAAAGGTTTTGGCGAATATGGTTTTCCGGAGAGTCATGCCGCGAGTTTCGCGCTGCTCGTGTATGCGAGCAGCTGGCTCAAATGCCATGAGCCCGAGGCATTTCTGGCCGCGATGCTCAACAGCCAGCCCATGGGCTTCTACTCGCCTTCGCAACTCGTGCAGGATGCGCAGCGACATGGTGTCAGCGTACTGCCAGTCGATGTGACCATCAGTGGGTGGAACTCGTCTCTTGAGCGTATTGCGGATGCCGGACGGCCTGCGGTGCGCCTGGGTCTGTCGCTGCTGCGTGGCATGAAGGAAGGCACGGCAGAGCGGATTGAGAATGCGCGTGCGGTGCGCCCGTTCGCAAGCGCGAAAGACCTCGCGCGTCGCGCGGCGCTCGATCGCCGGGACCTGCATATCCTGGCGGACGCCAATGCGCTGGTCTCGCTTGCCGGCAACCGGCGCGAGGCGCTGTGGCAGTCGGTCGCTGCCGTGCCCGACAAGGACATGCTCGCAGTCGCGGCCGTCGAGGATGAAACGCCCGAACTCGGCGCGCCCTCCGAAGCACATGACATCGTGGCGGACTACCGCTCAGTGGGTCTGACGCTCGGCCGCCATCCGCTGGAACTTTTGCGCCCGCAGTTGCTGGCAAACCGGTTGATGCCGGCTGCGACGCTGCGCACTTATCGCGACGGCCGGCTTGCGCGAGGCTGCGGTCTTGTCACCGTGCGGCAACGTCCCGGCACCGCGAAAGGCGTGGTATTCGTGACGATCGAAGACGAAACGGGCAACGTGAACGTCATCGTGTGGCCAAGCCTGCTCGAGAAGCAACGCAAGGAAGCGCTCAGTGCGTCGCTGCTGGCTGTCTATGGAGTATGGCAATGCCAGGGTGAGGTCCGGCATCTGGTGGCACAGCGGCTCGTCGATATGTCGCATCTGCTGGGCGGCCTGCATTCCGTTAGCAGGGATTTTTGCTGAGAGGATTGTGCGCTTCGAGCGGCCCTCGACGTTGACCGCATGCCTGCAGAGAACAAAATCGCGATCCGCTTCAGGCGGACGTATCGCCGCGCCACGGAAACGCGGCCAATACCTGGCGTATCGCCGTATCGAACGGCGTGCGGCGGCCGATCCCGAGTTGCTCCAGCCGGTCCGAGGCCAGGTGGCAATTATGCGGACGCGGCGTCGCATCGGTCGGCGCGTATTGCGGCACCAGCCGCGCGTCGAGTTGCAGCGCTCGCGCGAGGCGCATGGCGATCTCGTACTTGGTCATCGGTTCGTCGCCCGACCATTGGACAATGCCGCGAATTGCGTTGCCCGCGGCGTGACGCTCGAGCATCTGCCGGATCACGAACGCGACGTCCGGCGTGAAGGTCGGATAACGGATCGCCCATGCGTCCATGTTGGCCGCTTTCCCTTGCGCCGATGCCGACGCGGCAATGGCCGGCACGAGACTCGTCACGGCGGATTCCGCCCAATCGACAATCGGCCCGTACAGCAGCGGCAAGCGCAGCACGCAGCCCAGGTCGGTCGTGTCGGTCAATGCCTGCTCGCCGTCCAGCTTGCTGCGCCCATATGCATTGAGCGGCGCCGGTGCGGAATTAGGCTGATAGGGCGGATGAGTGCCGTCGAAAACGTAATCGGTGGAAATGGACAGCGTCCACGCGCCGCGCCGATGCGCGGCGGCGGCGATCGCGCGCACGGCATCCACATTGAGCGCGCGGGCCAGTTCCGGTTGACGCTCGCACACGTCCGGCCGACGCTCGGCGGCGGCAATCACGAGCGCATCGGGCGCTTCGCGCTCGACAAACTGTTCGATTGCCCGCGGATCGCGGACGTCGAGCGCCACGGTGTTCTGCGCTGGCCGGCTGAAGGCGGTGCCGACGACTTGCCAGGCCGGCTGAGCCGCCAGTTCGTCGACGACAGCGCGACCGAGCAGGCCAGAAGCTCCTATGACAGCGACCTTGAACATGATCTGCGTTCTCCCTAGCGCGCCGCGTCGGACGACACGCCTTTGACCGTGTAGCCGGCCTCGTCGATGGCGGCCTTCAATGCGTCGACAGATTGCGTCGACTCGACCGCGACCCGGCCCGCCGCGAGATCCACCTGCACTTGCGCAGCTTCGTCGTGCTCGCGAATAGCGTTGGTGACTGCCGCCACGCAATGCTGGCAGCTCATGCCTTCAACCTGGAACTCGGTTTTCATCGGAAGTGCCTCGGGGAAATGACGGTTGAGATGATTGAATTATGCCTTCCCGACCAGATTTAAGTGGCTGACCTTCCCATCATGGGAAGGTGTACGATCGACGCACTCAGTGGGGAAATAGTGATGAACATTGGTGAAGCGGCCCGCGCGTCGGGCGTCACGGCGAAAATGATTCGCTACTACGAAAGCGTCGGTTTGCTCGCGGCAAAGTCCCGTACCACGGCCGGCTATCGCGTCTACGGTCCGCAGGAGGTGCATTCACTGCGCTTCATTCGCCAGGCGCGTCGGCTCGGCTTCCTGGTGGAAGACATCCGGCGCCTGCTCGCGCTGTGGCACGACCGCACGCGCGCGAGTGCCGAAGTGAAGGCGATCGCATTGGACCACGTCGCCGAACTCGATCGACGCATCGCCGAACTCACCGATATGCGCGACACACTGGCGCACCTTGCCGACCATTGTCACGGCGACGACCGTCCGGAGTGTCCGATCATCGAGGGGCTCGCGGACGCAGGCATGGTTTCACCGGAGAGCGGGGGCGCTTGCAAGGGGTTTTCCAAGGCGAACGTCGACCTGTAGGGGCGGCGACTCGCGATCCGTTGCTGTATGCACCTAATGTGTGCATAACTTCGGTCTATAACGGACTTTTTGGTCTACCGACCGTGTCGCCTTCCAATTAAATCAATACCTTCCATGCACTGACTAGGTGCGGCATTCCAAATTGGAATGCACATTATGCGAGCATTTCACTGGCGCGGTTGCACCATCGGCATATAATCCGGGTTAACCCTTTTACGGGAAATCCCTGATGCCTAACCCACCGGGGACTCAATCGGATCCTTGGAGAACATCATGTTTGCATACGTCCTTGAAAAGCTAAGCACCTGGTTTGAAACTGCAGAGCGCGATCGTCGTGAAGCGTATCTGGCTTCGTCGTCGGATATCGTCCAGCTCGAACAGCGCATCCGCTCGCTCGAAGCCAACGGCTATTCGCTGTAAGTTTCATCGCGCGCGTCTCGTGCCGCCAGCGTAGTTCAGTAGTAGCTGTTAAGTGTGAGCCCCGTCTTTTGCGGGGCTTTGTCACATCTGGGCGCCACGTTGTCCGCGAGGCGTCGAAAAACTCGAGATGGCGAATATCGACTAGCGGCAAAGCCCGCGTCGCGGTAAGGTAAAGCGTTTTTCAGCGCAATCCGGCCTTCCCGGCTCAACCGGTCCGCCCCATGTCTTCGATCCGTTCGTTCAAACCCTCTCTGGTCGCCGTTGCAGTTTTGTTTGTCACGGCCTGCTCCGTGTCGAGCGTGTCTGCTGCGTCGAGCAATAGCCGCAAACCTGTGATCCTCGACTCGCAGAATGGGATCAGCGACGGGCAGAGCGGCACCGTCCTGCAGACAGCGCCGCTATCGCGGCAACCCATCGTCGAAGCCCAACCTATCGCTACGCCTACCGAACTGGCGCCGAATTCGTCTGTGCCGATCGTCGTCGCGCCGTATATCCAGTTCCCCGCCGGCGGCGGTGGTGTCGCACCGCAACCGCAACCCCAACCGCACCCCTGGCCTCGGCCGGTGCCGCGTCCGCAATAACTGACTCGCACCGATCCTTCTCGTAGCTTGTTGCCCGGAAGTCCGCGCGCGGCGCGGCGAATTCGTGCGCCCGCGCCTGGTCATTCGGGTTTGGGCGCATGGCGCGCCTCCAGCCGGGCGACGACAATCCTCAGGCGGTCTCTGCCGCAAAGCCCAGCCGATAGCCTCACAAGGGGGCGGCCCGGCAACAGATTGAACGAGAACATACAAAAAGGAGACGTCAAATGCCCATGCCCAATCACTGGATGCGGCGAGCCGCCGTTTGCGCCGCGATGTTCGCCGTTGTCGCACTGCACGGCGTGGCGTCCGCGAAAGACGTCCCTGAAAAGCCGGCGCTGACAATGGCCGTTGGCGGTCTGCCGGGTCTTTACTATTTGCCGGTGCTAACGGCGCAGCAGTTGGGCTATTTCAAGGACGAGGGTCTCGAGGTCACGCTCGAAGACTTCGCGGGCGGCTCCAAAGCACTCGAAGCGGTGGTGGGCGGCAGCGCGGATATCGGCGCCGGGGCATTCGAGCACACGCTCTTCATGCAGGCGAAGGGGCAACACTACCGGGCCTTTGCGTTGATGGGCCGCGCGCCGCAGATCGTCGTCGCCGTGTTGACGTCGAAGGCGGACAAGATCAAGACGCTCGCTGATTTCAAAGGCGCAAAGGTCGGCGTGAGCGCGCCGGGGTCATCGACCGATCTCGTGCTGACCGTCGCTCTACGCAAGGCCGGCGTGCAAAGAAGCGACATTGCGGCGATCGGTGTAGGCAGCGGCGCAACGGTGCTCGCGGCGGTGAGCAACGGTCAGATTGACGCGCTGTCCAACGTCGACCCGATGATGACGAAGCTCACGCGCAGCGGCGCAATCAAAGTGCTGGTGGACACGCGTACCGTGAAGGGCACCGAGGACGTGTTCGGCGGAACGATGCCGGCGGCCACGCTCTATGCGTCGGAGAGTTTCATTCAGAAATATCCAAAGACGACGCAGGCGCTCGCCAATGCCATCGTGCGCGCTGATCATTGGCTGCAGACCGCGAGCGATGCCGATCTGCTGAAGATGGTGCCGCCGGCATATCTGCTCAACGACTCCTCGCTCTATGTCGAGGCTTTCCACAATGTGCGCGACGCCTATTCGCCGGATGGCCTGATGCCCGCCGACGGTCCGGCGACTTCGTTGCGCGCGCTGGCGTCGTTCGACAACCGGCTCGATCCTAAAAAGATCGACCTGAACTCGACCTATACCAACGATTTCGCCCGCAAGGCCGCGGCGCAACTCAAGTAAGAGCGCGGCGAGGGCGCGCCGTTCGACCATGCGCGCCCTCGCGGGGTTCAATCGCCGCGGTATTCGACCTTGAACTGCGCGGCGTTGTCCTCACCGAGCGCCTTCACCAGCCAGGGCATCTGATCCTTCAGCATCTTCGGCAGCGTGTACGGCGGATTTAGGATAAACATGCCGCTGCCAAAAAGCCCAAAGCCGTCCGCCGGCGGATTGCTCACTGTCAGGCTGACGTGCAGCCAGTTGCGCTCCTGCAGTTTTTTCAGCTGCTCGGGAAAGCGTTGCGATTCCGGGCGCTTCACCTGCGGATACCAGACCGCGTAAGTGCCGGTCGGAAAGCGCTTGAGGCTCTCTTCGACGCAACGCAACGTGCGCGTGTAGTCGCGCTTGTCCTCATAGGACGGATCGAGCAGCACCAGCGCGCGGCGCGGCGCCGGCGGGAGCAGCGCGAGAATGCCGTCGAAGCCGTCGCCCGCGTACAGCATCGCGCGACGGCCCGCATCGCGAAAGTTGTGACGCAGCACGTCGATTTCAGTGGTGTGCAACTCGAACAAGCGCATGCGGTCCTGCTCGCGCATCTGCCGCCAGGCGATGTAGGGCGAGCCGGGGTAGAAGCGCAGCTGACCGTCGGAATTGAGTGCGGCGACTTCGTCGACATAGTCGGAGAAGAGCGGCGGCAGATCGTTGCGCTCCCAAAGTTTGGCGATGCCTGTCTGAAACTCGCCGGTCTTGACGGCATAGCCTTCCTTCAGCGAATAGACGCCCGCGCCGGCATGCGTGTCGATATACCAGTAGGCTTTGTCCTTCTGACCGAGATAGCGCAATAGCTGCAACAAGACCGCGTGTTTGAGAACGTCGGCGTGGTTGCCTGCATGAAAGGCGTGGCGATAGCTGAGCATGATGAGGAGATGCTGAAAGAGGGCGCGCCGTTCCAGGCTGGAGTCGGCGATGCGGATGCATTGCGGCGGCACGGCGGCACAGAGCGCCGATGTGCAGCGCGGTCGCGTATTGTACGCGACGCCGCGCGCGGCGCAGTGAGTTGCGGCGGCGTTACCGGGCCCGTTGTCGGAATGCGCGGCTCCTTCTCCTTGTGCGACCGCGATCCTGCTGCGGCCGCACGCAGAAGTCCGACAGAGCGGCGTTAGTCGTACACGTCGCCGAAAATGCCTTCGATCCGCTCCTTGATCTCCGGCGTGATCTGCTCGGCGACTTCAGCGGATTTCATGTTCTCGCTAATCTGCTCGACGCGCGATGCGCCCGTAATCACGGTGCTGACATGCGGATTCTTGAGAATCCATGCAATCGCAAGCTGGCCGACGGTGCAGCCCAATTCGTCGGCCACTTCGCCTAGCTTGCCGACTACATTGTTTTTGCCTGCGTCGGTAACCTGTTTGCGCAGCCAGTCGTAGCCCTGCAACTGCGCGCGGCTGTCCGTCGGCACGCCGTCGCGATACTTACCGGTGAGCAGGCCGGACGCGAGCGGGCTCCAGGTAGTCAGACCAAGACCGATATCTTCGTAAAGACGCTTATATTCCTGTTCGACGCGCTTGCGGTGAAACAGGTTGTACTGCGGCTGCTCCATGACCGGCTTGTGCAGATGGTGCCGCTCCGCAATGTCATAAGCGGCGCGGATTTCGTCGGCGCTCCACTCGGACGTGCCCCAGTACAAGGCCTTGCCGCGCGTGATCATGTCGCTCATTGCCCATACGGTTTCCTCGACGGGCGTGTTCGGATCAGGGCGATGGCAGAAGACCAGATCGACATAGTCGAGTTGGAGACGCTCGAGCGACGAGTCGATTGCGTTCAGCAGATATTTGCGATTCAGCGTGTGGTACTGATTGGGCGCTTCTTCGAGGCCCCAGAAGAATTTCGTCGACACGACATAGCTCACGCGTGGCCACGCCAGTTCCTTGAGCGCCTGGCCCATGATTTCTTCCGACTTGCCGCCTGCGTATACCTCCGCGTTGTCGAAGAAATTCACGCCCGCATCGCGCGCGGCCGCGAGCGATTCACGCGCCGCGCGATGGTCGACCTGATTGCCGTACGTGACCCATGAGCCGATGGACAACTCGCTGACCTGCAAGCCCGAGCGGCCTAGACGCCGATAATTCATGCAATTCTCCTCGATAGTGAAGCGACCGGAATTCTGCGAGAACGCCTAGTTTAAATAGATAAGCCGGGGCGTGCTTTTTACCGATCGATTCCACACGGTTCATGCACAATAGCAGCATCGGCCGCAGTGCAACATCGGCTGAACGATATAGGACAGCGCCTATGCGCGCCTATGCCATTCGGTCGACTTCTCGCTGCGCGCGGCTCGTGGTCTCATTGCTCATCAACTGCATGGAGGTTCTGGATGTCGTCACTGAACACAAATCTGAATGGCAAGGTCGCGGTCGTCACCGGCGCGGCGAGCGGAATCGGCAAGCAGATTGCGTTGACCCTTTCGGCTGCGGGCGCGGCTGTCGCAATTGCCGACCTGAACCAGGACGGCGCGAACGCCGTCGCTGAAGAAATTACGAAGGGCGGGGGCAAGGCGATCGGCATCGCAATGGACGTCACCAACGAAGACGCGGTGAACCAGGGCATAGACAAAGTGGCGGCGGAGCTCGGTTCGGTCGACATCCTCATTTCCAATGCCGGCATTCAGATCGTCAACCCGATTGAAAACTACTCGTTTTCCGACTGGAAGAAGATGCAAGCCATTCACGTGGACGGTGCGTTCCTCACCACGAAGGCGGCGCTCAAGCACATGTACAAGGACGATCGCGGCGGCATCGTGATCTACATGGGCTCGGTTCATTCGCACGAGGCGTCGCCGCTCAAGTCCGCCTACGTGACGGCCAAGCATGCGCTGCTCGGCCTCGCTCGCGTGCTCGCCAAAGAAGGCGCCAGGCACAATGTGCGCTCGCATGTCGTGTGTCCGGGCTTCGTGCGTACGCCGCTCGTCGACAAGCAGATTCCGGAGCAGGCAAAGGAACTGAACATCAGCGAAGAAGAAGTGGTCAAGCGCGTCATGCTGGGCGGCACTGTGGACGGCATTTTCACCACCGTGGAAGACGTCGCGCAAACCGTCCTGTTCCTGTCGACTTTCCCCACGGCCGCACTGACGGGCCAATCGTTCATCGTGAGTCACGGCTGGTACATGCAATAAGGAGGTGCGCATGGCGCAACGCAATCTGAAACGGGCGCGCCTCGGTGCGACCGGCAATGAGGAAGGCGCAGGCGCCAGCGCGGCGTCCGCTTCCGCTCGCGGCAAGCGCGTGCAAGTGCCGGCCTACGAAACCATCGCGCTCACACTGCAAGGTGGCGGCGCGCTGGGCGCATATCAGGCCGGCGTTTTTCAGGGGCTTCAGGAAGCCGGCGTCGAGCCGAACTGGCTGGCGGGCATTTCTATCGGCGCGTTGAATACGGCGATCATCGCCGGCAATCCGCCGGAAAAGCGGGTCGAACGGCTGCTGCAATTCTGGGAGACCATCTGCCAGCCGGCATTCGGTCTGCCGCTGCCCGCGTTTATCGAGCACGCGTTCTTCAATTCGAGCGACGCCGTGCGTAAAGCTTTCACGGCAACGCAGGCCATTGGTGCGCTCGTCGAAGGGCAAAAGGGCTTTTTTGTGCCGCGCTTCCCGCCGCCCTTGCCGACGGTGTCGGGGCCGCCTCAAACGGCCAGCTACTACGACACCGCGCCGCTGAAAGCAACGTTGGAAAGTCTGTGCGACTTCGATCGCATCAACTCACGGGAAATGCGCGTGTCCGTTGGCGCAGTTAATTGCGGCACGGGGAATTTTGCGTACTTCGACAACACGCAGACCACGCTGAGGGCCGAGCACTTCATGGCGTCCGGTGCTTTGCCGCCGGGGTTCGCAGCTGTGGAAATCGACGGCCAGTATTACTGGGACGGCGGCTTGATGTCGAACACGCCGCTCTACGAGGTGGTGCAGACCACGCCGCGACGCGACACCCTCGCTTTCCAGGTCGATCTGTGGAGCGCGATCGGGCCGGTGCCCGACAGCATCACCGACGTGCAGGGACGCATGAAAGACATTCAGTATTCGAGTCGCACGCGTCTTGTGACCGACATGCTGCAACGCTCGCAGCGTTTCCGGCATGTGCTGCGCGAGGTGCTGGACCGAGTGTCGCCGGACCAGCTTGACGATCCATGGTGCAAGCTGGCTGAAGACCTGTCGTGCTCGAAGCGCTTCAACGTGATCCATCTGATCTACCGGCAGAAGGAATACGAAGGGCACTACAAGGACTTCCAGTTTGGCCTCTCCACCATGCGGGAGCACTGGGAAAGCGGACTGGAAGACATCCGCCATTCGCTGTCGCAGCCGGATTGGCTCGCCATGCCGGATAACGACGCGGGCTTCGTCACGCACGACATTCATCGCGACTCGCGCTGACATCATCCGCCAACGCGGGGTCCCCAAACAAGAACGGCGCCCTCGAAGGGGCGCCGTTCTTACATTCAGCTTCAACCGAGTCAACCAAAGCGCACGTCACCGCGCGCCTTGCGAAACGCTTTACTTCAACACGTGGGCAACCGCGTTGGCCACCACGTCGAGGTTGCGCGTATTCAATGCAGCGACGCAAATGCGGCCCGTGCCGACGGCATAAATGCCGAACTCTTCGCGCAGACGGTCCACTTGCGGCGCGGTCAGGCCCGAGTACGAGAACATGCCGCGCTGCGCATTCACGAAGCTGAAGTCGCGATCCACGCCGCTTGCCTTCAGGCGTTCGACCAGGCCATTGCGCATTGCGCGAATCCGGTCACGCATTTCCGCCAGTTCCGTTTCCCACGTGGCGCGCAGTTCCGGCGACGCGAGCACCGCGGCGACCACCGAACCGCCATGCGTCGGCGGGTTCGAGTAGTTCGTGCGGATCACGCGCTTGAGTTGCGACAACACGCGAGTAGCTTCTTCCTTGCTGCCGGTGATGATGGACAGTGCGCCGATACGCTCGCCGTACAGCGAGAACGACTTCGAGAACGACGACGAGACGAACACGTTCAGCTCGGAGGTCGCGAAGAGGCGCACGGCCGCAGCATCCGCTTCGATGTTGTCGCCAAAGCCCTGATAGGCGATGTCGAGGAACGGCACCAGATTGCGCGCCTTGACGACCTCGACGATCTGCTTCCACTGATCGACGGTCAGGTCCACGCCGGTCGGGTTATGGCAGCACGCGTGCAACACGACGACCGTGCCCGCTGCGTAGCTGTTCAGCGCGCTCAACATGCCGTCGAAATTCACGCCGTGAGTGTGCGCGTCGTAATACGGATACGACACCACTTCGAAGCCCGCGGCTTCGAACAGTGCGCGGTGGTTTTCCCAGCTCGGGTCGCTGATCGCGACCTTGGCGCTCGGGTTCAGACGCTTCAGGAAGTCCGCGCCGATTTTCAGCGCGCCCGTGCCGCCCAGTGCTTGCGCCGTCACGACGCGGCCCGCGGCGATCAGCGGCGAATCGTTGCCGAGCAGCAGCTTTTGCACGGCTGCGTCGTATGCGGCAATGCCTTCGATCGGCAGATAGCCGCGCGGCAACGCGGCTTCGACACGTGCCTTTTCCGCATCGCGCACGGCGCGCAGCAGCGGAATCTTGCCTTCTTCGTTGAAATACACGCCAACGCCGAGGTTGACCTTGGTGGTACGCGTGTCGGCGTTGAAGGCTTCGTTCAGGCCCAGAATCGGGTCGCGGGGAGCAAGTTCGACGGCGGAGAACAGAGACATGGTGGGTGGGCAGCAGTAGTGAAAAGAGGGCAGCTACGAGCATGCGCGACCGTGCCGGCTGCGTTTAATGCAAAACGCAAACGCCGGATGATGCAGAACGCGGACAGCCGCAAGCGAGCGCAACTTCGCATTGTAACGAATCTACGAACGTTTTTCGGACGAGAACGCCCCTTGCCGGACTTATTTGCTTGAAAAACGGGCAGGCCGTCGCTAAATGACTGAAGCCGACCGCATCACACCGCGCTGCCAGCCTACGCAGATCCGCTTAGTCCGTCGCCGGTCCATCTCCATGCAACCCGTTAGAATAGTTTTTTGCCTAAGGCCGCTGCCGCCCCCATGTCCGAACAACATTTGACCGAAGCCGACGACACGCTCGACGAATCCAGATTCGTCCGCTTCGAAGGCTCGCCGTTCCAGCTCTATCAGCCCTATCCGCCCGCCGGCGACCAGCCAACGGCGATCGAGACGCTCGTCGAAGGCGTCGAGGACGGCCTCTCGTTCCAAACGCTGCTCGGCGTGACGGGGTCGGGCAAGACCTTCACGATGGCCAACACGATCGCGCGGCTCGGGCGTCCGGCCATTGTGTTCGCACCGAACAAGACGCTTGCCGCGCAGCTTTACTCGGAATTCCGCGAGTTCTTTCCGCGCAATGCGGTCGAATACTTCGTTTCGTACTACGACTACTATCAGCCGGAAGCGTACGTGCCGCAGCGCGATCTGTTCATCGAGAAAGACTCGTCGATCAACGAACACATCGAGCAGATGCGCCTGTCGGCCACGAAGAGCCTGATGGAGCGGCGCGACGTGGTGATCGTCGCGACCGTGTCGGCAATTTACGGTATCGGTAATCCGTCCGAATACCACCAGATGATTCTTACGCTGCGCACGGGCGACAAGCTCGGCCAGCGCGACATCATCGCGCGTCTGATCGCGATGCAGTACAACCGCAACGAGGCGGACTTCCAGCGCGGCTCGTTCCGCGTACGAGGCGATACCATCGACATCTTCCCGGCCGAACATGCGGAAATGGCGGTGCGCGTCGAATTGTTCGACGACGAAGTCGAAACGCTGCAACTCTTCGATCCGCTCACCGGACGGGTGCGTCAGAAAATTCCGCGTTTCACCGTCTATCCGTCGTCGCACTATGTGACGCCGCGCGACACCGTCGTGCGCGCGGTCGAAACGATCAAGGCAGAGCTGCGCGAGCGGCTGGAATTCTTCTATAGCGAAGGCAAGCTGGTCGAAGCGCAACGGCTCGAACAGCGCACCCGGTTCGACCTGGAGATGCTGCAGGAGCTGGGTTTCTGCAAAGGCATCGAAAATTATTCGCGGCACTTTTCGGGCGCGGCGCCCGGCGAGCCGCCGCCCACGCTGGTCGATTACTTGCCGTCGGACGCGCTCATGCTGCTCGACGAATCGCACGTGCTGATCGGCCAGTTGAACGGCATGTACAACGGCGACCGGGCGCGTAAGGAAAATTTGGTGGACTACGGTTTCCGTCTGCCTTCGGCGCTCGACAACCGGCCGCTGAAGTTCAACGAGTTCGAGCGCAAGATGCGCCAGGTCGTGTTCGTGTCGGCCACGCCGGCAGACTACGAAAAGAAGACCTCGGGCCAGGTGGCGGAGCAACTGGTGCGTCCGACCGGGCTCGTCGATCCGGAAATCGAGGTGCGCCCCGCGCGCAGCCAGGTCGACGACGTGCTCGCCGAGATCAACGAGCGCGTGAAGGCGGGCGACCGCGTGCTGGTGACCGTGCTGACCAAGCGCATGGCCGAGCAATTGACAGAGTTTCTCAGCGACCACGGCGTCAAGGTGCGCTATCTGCATAGCGACATCGACACGGTAGAGCGCGTCGAGATCATCCGCGACCTGCGGTTGGGTACTTTCGACGTGCTCGTCGGTATCAACCTGCTGCGCGAAGGTCTGGATATTCCGGAAGTGTCGCTCGTCGCGATTCTCGACGCGGACAAGGAAGGCTTTCTGCGCGCAGAGCGCTCGCTGATTCAGACCATCGGCCGGGCGGCGCGCAACGTGAACGGCAAGGCCATTCTGTATGCGGACAAGGTGACGGATTCAATGCGCCGCGCCATCGACGAAACCGAGCGGCGGCGCGCCAAGCAGATTGCCTTCAACCTCGAACGCGGCATTACGCCGCGCGGCGTGGTGAAGCGCATCCGCGACATTATCGACGGCGTGTACAACGTCGACGACGCCCGCGCCGAGCTGAAGGAACAGCAAACGCGCGCGAAATTCGAGGACATGTCCGAGAAGCAGCTTGCCAGGGAACTCAAGCGCCTCGAAAAACAGATGATGGAGCACGCGAAGAACCTCGAGTTCGAGAAGGCCGCTCAAACGCGCGACCAGCTGGCGTTGCTGCGTCAGCGCGTGTTCGGGGCGAACGTCGGTGATCACGTATCCGGCGTCGAGTAAAACGGCAGCACTATGCAGCGAAGCAGTGTGGTTCCAACGCAAGGGCGCGGCAATGCCGCGCCTTATTTTCGCCGACAGGCCGCCAAAACCGCCGATAAACCGCCGACAAAACCACCGAGGAAACCGCCGGCCATCTGCCGCCTCATCCCCACACGTCGTTTCTTAAGACACCCTTAAGACCCTGCTGGCATAAGGCTTGGCGTGCGTTCGTATTTGTTCCGGCAGGCGAGAGATGATAAACTCGACCAATATTGAGAATGGTTCGCATTAACGTTCAACTATGCGATCTGCTTCGGTTTGTCGCCCGACGCACTGTTCCAATGGGATCAAATCGAGTCTGATAAAAACAAGGAGTTTCAATGCGGATTTCTTCATTTGTGCGTGGCGGCGTAGCCGCGGCTGCGGCTGTGGCGGCTCTTTCGGCAACAGCCGCTGAATATCCGATCGGCAAGCAGCAGATTCAGGGCGGCATGGAAATCGGCGCGGTATACCTGCAGCCGATCACGATGGAGCCGGAAGGCATGATGCGCAAGGCGTCGGATTCGGACATCCACCTCGAAGCGGACATCCACGCAGTCAAGAACAATCCGACAGGCTTCGCGGAAGGCGACTGGATGCCGTATCTGCAAGTGCGCTACGAACTGACGAAAGCCGGTTCGAAAGAGACACAAAAGGGCGACTTGATGGCGATGGTCGCCAACGACGGCCCGCACTACGGCGACAACGTCAAGCTGCAAGGCCCCGGCAAGTATCACCTGAAGATGATCGTCGAAGCGCCGATGCAAACCGGCCACATGGCGTTTGGCCGCCACGTCGACAAGGAAACTGGCGTGGGTCCGTGGTTCAAGCCGATCACGCTTGAATACGACTTCACGTTCGCCGGCATCGGCAAGAAGGGCGGGTACTGATCTCCACGATCGTCGCAGCTCGTCACCTGGCAGTATGCGAGCAACGCGTGACAGGTGAATGAATGCAGCAGGCGGCGCGCGGACTCCACGCCTCGCGCCGCGTTTTCTGGAAACGCCAATGACAATTAATCGAAAGATCGCTGTACTTGCCTCGTCGATTTTGCTGGCGGGCGCGGCGCATGCAGCCGATCTGCCCACTTTCAAGCTCGAAATGAACGACGGCAAGCTGACTCCCGCGCGCATCGAAGTGCCGGCGGGGCAGCGTATCAAGATCGAGGTGCGCAATACGGGCAAGGGCGCGGCCGAGTTCGAAAGCGTCCAGTTGCGCAAGGAAAAAGTCCTCGCGCCAGGCGCGGATTCTTTCGTCGTGATCGCTCCGCTGGAACCCGGCGAGTACAAGTTTTTCGACGATTTTCACCAGCAGGCGCAGGGCGTGATCGTCGCGAAGTAGCAGTGGTTTTTGAGGCGGGCGCGAAGGCCTCGGGCCGCTCGCACTCGCAAGAGCAGTTGCAGAGCTGAAGGGAGTCCTTGATGGGTCAGATTCTATTCATCGTGTGGCGGGAAAGTGTCGAGGCATTGCTGGTCGTCGGCATCCTGTACGCGTGGCTGAAAAATGGCGACGACGATGCGCGCCGCGGTTTGCCGTACCTGTGGGGCGGCGTCGTGGCGGGCCTGATTGCAGCGGTAGCGCTCGGCGCGGCGCTCGTCGGCTTTACCGAGGTGCTCTCCGGCGACGCGCAGGACTATTTCCAGACCGCAATGGTGCTGGTCGCCTGCGTGCTGATCGTGCAAATGGTTCTGTGGATGAAGCAGCACGGCCGCTCGCTGAAACGCGACATGGAACGGTCGCTGCAACAGAGCCAGCGTGACTCGAACTGGTGGGGCGTGGCGGTGCTCGTGGCTCTGGCGATCGCCCGCGAAGGCAGCGAGACTGTGATTTTCCTGTACGGCCTCGGCTTCGGTCAGTCCGGTCACGTGGATACCAACCAGATGCTCGCGGTCGTGATCGGCCTCGCTCTCGCATTGCTCACGTTCTACATGCTGCAGCTGGGCGGTAAGTTCTTCTCGTGGCGGCTCTTTTTCCGCGTCACGGAAATCATGCTGCTGTTCCTCGGCGCGGGGCTCTTTCAAACGGGCGTCGATAAGCTGATCGACAAGGAATTCCTGCCGACCATCGTCGACCAGATGTGGAACACGTCGGCCGTGCTCGATGATTCGAGCACCTTCGGCTCGCTCGTCGCGACGCTCACCGGTTATCGCGCGCATCCCGCGCTGATGAACCTGATTGCGTATGCAGTGTACTGGGCAGTGGTTTATCTGCTGCTGCGCCGTGCCAACCGCAAGCCAGCGCAACAAGCGGCAGGGCGCGCAGCATGAGTACGCTGATGACCCGCCCGGGGCGTCTCGCCGCGGCCGGGCAGTGGATGCAGCGTCACGGTTCAGCGATCCGCGGTATCCAGTGGGTCGTGGTGACGGTGTATGCGTTGCTGATCCTCGTTCCGGCCGTGATGCCGCTGCCGGATGACAGCGCGCATTTGTGGAACAACCTGACGCTTGCGGCCCAATTCGTGTTCTGGGGCATCTGGTGGCCGTTCGTGCTGCTGTCGATGGTGATGCTCGGCCGCGTCTGGTGCGGCGTGCTGTGCCCCGAAGGCGCGCTCGCGGAATTTGCCAGCAAGCACGGTCGCGGCAAGGCGATTCCTCACTGGATGCGCTGGGGCGGCTGGCCTTTCGTCGCGTTCGGCATCACGACCATCTACGGTCAGATGGTGAGCGTCTACCAGTACCCGAAAGCGGTGCTGCTGGTGCTCGGCGGCTCGACGTTGGCGGCCATTGTGATCGGCCTGCTGTACGGGCGGGAGAAGCGCGTCTGGTGCAAATACCTCTGCCCCGTGAACGGGGTTTTTTCGCTTCTGGCGCGCCTCGCGCCGTTCCACTACAAAGTCGATGAAGACGCGTGGCGCCGCTCGTACAAGAACGGCGAACACGGGCATCGCGTGATTCCGATCAATTGCGCACCGCTCGTGCCGTTGCGCAACATGAAGGGAGCGTCCGACTGCCATATGTGCGGACGTTGCAGCGGCCACCGCGACGCGATTGCGCTCACGTGGCGCGCGCCGTCGTCGGAAGTCGTGCAGCTCGGCGACAAGCAGGCGAACCCATGGGACACCGCGCTGATCCTGTACGGCCTGCTCGGTATCGCGATTGGCGCATTTCACTGGACGGCTTCGCGCTGGTTCATCAACCTGAAGATGTTCTTCGCGACGTGGCTCGTCGATCACGACATCACCTGGCCGCTGGATACGAACGCGCCTTGGTTCCTGTTCACGCATTACCCTGAACAGAACGACGTGTTCTCGTGGCTCGACGGCACGATGGTGATCGGCTACATCCTCGCGACGGCGCTCGTCTACGGCACTGCGCTACTCGTCCTGATGACGGGCGCGACGCGCATGCTCGGGCGCTTCAGCAGCGTGCGTCTGCATCATCTGACGCAAGGGCTGATTCCGATTGCAGGCGCGGGCGTGTTCCTTGGCTTGTCGGCCACTACGCTGTCGCTGTTGCGCGCCGAGCACGTGCCGCTGTGGTGGGCTTCCGATCTGCGCATCGCGATTCTGGCGATCGCCAATCTCTGGAGCGCATGGCTTGCGTGGCTCGTCACGCGGCGCTACAGCGAGCGCTTCGTTCAACGCGGCCTCGCAATGCTGTGGTTTGCCGCTGCGCTCGCCGTGGTCGACAGCGCCTGGTGGCTGATGTTCTGGGGCTGGGCCTCGAAGTAGGCGCGCGGGAGGGGCGGCTACTCGTTTCGGGGCACTCGCTTGCCCAACACCGCCCGACACCACCCGACACAAAAACAGAAGCCGTGGAGACGACATCGTCTCCACGGCTTTTTCATTGGCATGACGGTACACGGCGTTTCGTGTCCGCATGGGCGGGAACCAAAAAAGCGGCCTGGCTGGCTGCGACGGCTGGCTTGGTGTCTGCACGAAGGGGTCTAGTTCTCACGTGCAAGCCGTCGTGGCTGGCTAATGCCCAACACCTCTCTGGGAGGTGGTCCCCACAATACCCGGTACTGAAATCTCGTTCGTCGTTACTTGGTCAGGATCAGCTTGCCCAAACGGGTGGCGCGCAGTTGATACGTTTCGCCGTTATGCAGAATGCTGATGTGACTATGTCCTTGCAGCAAAGCGTCGCTGCGCACTACCCGTTCGGCCGTTTCGCCGGATCCGTTCGCACGGTCGGCTGCAGGCTTTGCGGCGGCCGTTGCCGATGCCGTGGCTGCCGAAGGCTTCTGGCGGCTCGTCAACGCGGCGGCCGGGCGGCGCAGGCTGAGCGTGGAGGTGCGAGTGGTATCGGTCATTCGTCTTTGCTGTTGTTTGATTCGATGGATGAATTCTAAATGATAACCATTCCTATTTACAAGAGGCAGAAATTCATCGGTTCAAACTTTCGATAGGCGGACCAGAGCAGAGGTGGAGGACGCGGCGACGCATGAAAGACGGCCGCCTGTTGCGCGCAGCGAACCTGCACCCGCCCGGTCACGATTCGCCCGGGTGGCGCGGTGGCGGCCAGAGGAAGCTCAGTGCAGCGAGCCCGGCTCCTGTTTCGCCTGCACGTACTGACGAATCAGGCGCACCGTATCAATGTCGTTCTCGCGATAAGCCGACTTGACGATCTCCTGCGTCTGCACGGCGTCCTGGTCGTCGGAGACGGGCAGCGTGGTCGCGTATTCGAAGCGCAGGAAGAGTTGCAGTTCATCCGGCTGTTCGATGGTCATCGTCAGCGAGCCGCCGACATAGTCCGCCGTCGGCAGGATGTCATAGCGCACGGCCTGGCTTTCGTGCAGCGTCACGCGATCGCGCACGGTGGCCTGGCCATAGTGCAACTCCCTCTCGAGCGTGTTGCCTTCGCGCGAGAGAATCGTGCAACTGTCGAGCCCAATCACGAACAGTTGCGGCTGTTCGGCGCGCAGCACGAGTCCTTCCCACAATTGCTCGCGGGTCATGGAGTCGACAAACGGATTCAACGGGTCGTTGATCTGGATAAGGTGTTCGAAATTCAAGACGACGGCATCCTATGAAAGCGTTGCAAGCGGTGCAGTAACGCGGCCCGGACAGCTTCGCGCGCTTGCCGGGCCGTTCGCCACGTCACGCGACGGTCAAGCCCGAGCGGATCGTGATGGAGCCCGTGAGAATCTTGTGAACTGGGCATGCATTGGCGATTTGCAAGAGCCGTTCCCGCTGTTCATCTGACAACTCGCCGTGCAGCGTGATTTTGCGGTCGATGGTCGAGCCTTCGTCGCCCTGTTCCATGCCGAGGGTCACATGCACTCCTTCGAGCGGCCAGCCCTTGCGCTGCGCGTACATTTTGAGCGTGACCGACGTGCATGCACCGAGGCTCGATAGCAGCAGCGAAACCGGAGTCGGGCCGCGATCGCCGCCGCCGAGCGACTCGGGTTCGTCGGCGAGCCACGTGTGCTTTCCGTCGTCGAAATGGACCTGGTAATTCGTCGAACCAATATTCGCGGTGACGGTGGCTTCTGCCATGCGGGCTCCTGAGCTGGGACGGAAATCGCCGCGCGCTGCCGCTCGACAGCGTCGAGACGAGGGCGCGGCAGGAATTGCTATTGTGAACGAAGTCGGCGGCATTTGCGCCGCGTGTGCGCGCAGGTTTGCAGGTGGTGCCAACCCGGGCTCGCGCGCGCGGTCCGGCAAATGTCTGCTGGCCGGCGCGCTCGCTCAGCAAGTTGCTCAGTGGGTGATCGAACCCATGCGGCCAGCCTGATAATCGACGACCGCCTGGCGGATTTCGTCTTCTGTATTCATGACGAACGGACCGTAGCGCACAACGGGTTCCTTCAACGGCACGCCGCCAAGCAGCAGTACCTCGAGCGGCTCGGCGCCGGCAGTGAGCGTCACCGAGTCGCCGTCGTTGTTGAACACGACCATCTTGCGCGGGTCGATTTCCTCGCGTGCGTCGCCTTCGCCGTAAAAGCCTTTGCCCGACAGGCCGTATGCAAACACGCGATAGTCGGCCGGCACCGGCTGCCGGATCGTCGCGCCCGGCTGCAACGAAAAGTGCTGGTACAGAATCGGCGTGCGTGTTTCGACAGCGGCTTTCACGCCGAGCGCCTCGCCGGCGATCACCTTCACGCGAACTTTGCCGTCGGCGGAGGCCGCCACCGGAATTTGCGACGACGGCATCTCCTGGTAGCGCGGCGCGATCATCTTGTCGCGCCGCGGCAAATTCACCCACAGTTGCAAGCCATGCACGCGTCCGCCTGTACGCACAAACGACGGGTCGGGCATCTCACTGTGCACGACGCCCGCGCCGGCAGTCATCCATTGCACGTCGCCCGCATGCAGGGTGCCGGAGTGGCCCGCCGAATCCTTGTGGCCGAACTGGCCTTCGAGCACATAGGTGACCGTTTCAAAGCCGCGATGCGGGTGGTCGGGCGCGCCTTTCGCCTCGCCGGGCGCGTAGTCGACCGGGCCCATTTCGTCGAGCAACAGGAACGGATCGAAGTCCATCAACATGCGCGTGGGAAACGGGCGGTGGACGACGAAACCGCCACCTTCGGTCGTGCGAACGGCGGGATACGTGCGTTCGATCGTGCGTGTCGCGGTCATCAATGTCACCTCGAAAAATGGGGAATAGCGTTATTTTTGAAACATGGAGCTATTATAGGGACCGTTTTTTCGGGTGCCAGCCGCTGTCACGCAATGGATTGTTCTATTACTGGAACGATGAGATGAAGATCGATTCACACAATCTGAATGACCTGATGTATTTCTCGCAGGTCGTCGAACATGGCGGTTTTTCCGCCGCCGAACGTGTGCTGGGTATCTCCAAGTCGCGCCTGTCGCGCCGCTTGACGGAGCTCGAAGCGTCGCTCGGCGTGAGGCTGTTGCAGCGCTCGACCCGCAAGCTCGCACTAACAGAGGCCGGCCAGCTTTTCTACCAGCATTGCCAGGCGATGTTGAGCGAGGCGCAGGCGGCCGTCAACGTCGTGCAGCAATTGCGTTCGTCGCCGCGCGGCACGGTGCGCGTGAGCGTGCCGGTCACGATTTCGCAGACGATACTGTCGACCATCCTGCCGGAATTCATGCATCGCTATCCGGAAGTGCGCGTAGTCATGCGCGTGACCAACCGCGTGGTCGATCTGTTCGAAGATTCAATCGACGTCGCGTTGCGCGTGCGCTCCGATCCTCCGGAAAACGCCAACATTGTCGTGCGTCCGCTATGGCGTACGCAGCAGATGCTGGTCGGCGCGCCGAGTCTGTTGCAACAGAATGCGCCGCCTTTACAACCGAACGATCTGTCGCGCTTCGAAACGCTCGACGTGCCCACGGGCGACGGACGGCACGTCTATAACCTGATCGCGCCGGACGGCACGCGTCACGCGCATGAGCACGAGCCGCGTCTCGTGACCGCCGATCTGCTGACGATTCGCGAAGCCGTGCTCCGCGGCGTGGGTATCGCCGCATTGCCCGAGATGATGTACGGCGCCGCGTTGCGCGCGGGCCAGTTGTCGCCGGTGATGCCCGGCTGGACTTTTCCGATGCCGCAGTTGTATGCCGTATTCGTCTCGCGCCAGGGAATGGTGCCGGCCGTACGCGCTTTCGTCGATTATCTGGTGGAGATGCTCGATCCCGATGAAGGCAAGCACATCATGGCGGAATGCCCGGCGTCCGAAACGCGCCAGCAGCTTGCTCCCGCGCGCGCGACGGCCGCTTTGGCGTCCTAGCAGAGCGCGGGCTTCGGAGCATCGCTTTTAGCATTGAAGCGCGGACTGTCATGAGTACTTTCAATGGCCGTTTGCTTGTGCGCGCGAGCTCATGGGGCTATATTGAAATCCCTTCGCTAAGGAGTCTCTTATGCGAAAACTCATGGCCGCTATGATAGCCGGCCTGATAGGGCTGACCGCGCTGTCCGTGTCGAGCACGGCTGTCGCATGCGGTGATTCTAGTCAGCAGTCTTCGACCGATGGCAAATAATCCCGCCGCCCGAAGGCGCCGAGCGCGCACAAAAAAAGGCCTTCATCAGACGATGAAGGCCTTTTACTTTTCAGCCCTTGTCTCAAGGGCTCTTCTTCACTTCCGGATGCTGCCGCCCACCGAACTCAGAACGTTCACTTGCCTTTGGGTTGCGTGACAAAACCGATTTTCGTCAGGCCACCGGCCTGCGCTGCGGACATTACCTGCGCGACCTTTTCGTAAGGCACTTTACGATCTGCATCGAGATGCAATTCCGGTTGCGGATTCGCCTGCGCGGCCTCTGCAATTTTCGCGCTCAGTTCGGCCTCGTCCACTTTCTTGTCGTTCCACAGCACGTTACCGTCAGCGTCGACTGCGACCGTGACCTGAGCAGGCTTGGTGTCTTCCTTCTGACTGCTTGCATGCGGCAGATCGATTTTCACCGCATGACGGATCACCGGAATCGTCACCATGAAAACGATCAGGAGAACCAACATCACGTCGACGAGCGGCGTCATGTTGATTTCGTTCATCAGGCCGTCGTCATCGTCGCCGGCGAAGGGGCTCATTGCCATCTGTATGCCTCGTTCAGTTGGCGCTTCAGTTCGCGCGAGTCGCGAGACGCAGGCCGTCGCCGCGTTTGGACGACGACAGGCGCGCGCCCGTCACGAAGAATGCGTGCAAGCCGTGCGCGAAACGGCTCAGCTTGGCGACGATCGCCTTGTTCGCACGCGTCAGTGCGTTGTAGCCCAGCACGGCCGGAATTGCAACGAAGAGACCGAATGCGGTCATGATCAGCGCTTCGCCGACCGGGCCCGCCACCTGGTCGATCGACGACTGGCCGCTCGCGCCGATTGCCAGCAGCGCATGATAAATGCCCCACACCGTGCCGAAGAGACCAACGAACGGCGCCGTGCTGCCGATCGACGCGAGAATCGCGAGTCCGCTCTGCATGCGCGCGACGCTCTCGTCCATCGTGTCCTTCAAACAGCGCGTGACCCAATCGGACACGTCCATGCGGTCGTGCAGGTGCGGCTGCGTCTGGTGATGATGATCGGCCGCTTCCTGGCCCGACAGCGCGAGCGCGAGGAACGGATTGTCATGCGGCGTCGACGATCCGGCGCCGAGCTTCTTCACGCCGTCAGCGAGATCGTCGGAATGCCAGAACGCCTGCTCGGCGTTTTTCGTGAGGCGGTTCAAACGCATCACGTTCCAGCCTTTGATGACGATCACGCTCCACGACATCACCGACATCACCAGCAGCGCGAGCGCGATGCCGCGCGTGACGAAATCCCCTTGCGCCCACACGTGCGCCAATCCGTAGTTTTGCATTGCAATTCCTTTTTTTGAAATCCGCTTCAATCTTCGAGATTGAAGTTGTAAGGCTGGGTGTACGCGGCCCGAACCGGCTGGCCGTCTTCGAGATAGGGTTTGCACGCGCTCGAATGCGCGGCGGCTAGCGCGGCGTCGTCGAGCCGGCTGAAACCGCTGCTTTTCTTCAACTCGACGTTCTCGAGCTTGCCGGTTAGGCCCACCACGAACCTGACATACGCGGTGCCGGCTTCGCCGCGGCGCCGCGAGAGGGCCGGGTAGTCGGGCTTGGCGATGTTGCAGTCGAGATGCGAGACGTTTTTCGGCGCGGAGATTTCCATCGTCTGATGGCCGATTGCTGGCGCGGCCGGTGCGGCCGGCGTTGGCGGCGCCGCCGGAGCGGGCGGTGCGGCGGGCGTCGGTTCGGCAGCCGCCACGGGCGTCGGCGACGGCGCGGGCGCCTCGTGCAGCGGCGCCGGCTTCGGCGTGGGTGTCGGCTTAGGCTGCACCTTCGGCTTGGTGCGAACCGGCGGCGCCGGCGCGGGCGGCGCGACCGATTGCATCGCAACCGGCGCGGCAACCGGCGCCGGCGGCAGCAACTGGGCGGTCATCACGTGCGACTCGATGGTTGCTTCGACCGGGGCGTGACGCAGCGTCAGGATGACGGCCAGCAACGCGACGTGCACCGCCGCAACCACGGCGGTCGCCGTGAGGACGCGGGAATTCATTCGGGTGGACGAAGCCGGTGCGGCACCGGCTAAAGCGGTATGCGAAGCCTGCATGTTAGCGTGACGGCGCGCTGTCGAGGCAGCGCTTCTGACAAAACATCGTCATGTTCGGAAGATCACCAGCGAAATACACAATGTGGTCACGAAACCAATCAGCAATTCCATCTCGAACTCCAATGATGGGTGAGCGGGTAGCTGGCTGGCAGGGATACTGGCTTGCTGACGGCAGTGGGATTAACTAAAAGCGCTGAATCGGCACCGGAAACAGCGTGAGCAGCGGCTAACGACACGGCGCAGGCACCGATAGATGGCCCGCGCCGCGCTTCGAACGGTACGTTACGCCGCCTTGCGCTCGTAAAACGTCATCGGCATGGCTTGCGGTTGGTGCTCGAAGCCGCAGCGGCTTGCGCACACGCCGCTTTGCATCATCACGTCGCGCACCGAATCCGCGCACTTGCCGCAGCAGGAGGCGACGCCGAGTTCGAATTGCAATTCGTCGA
The DNA here is from genome assembly GCF_904848585.1 of Paraburkholderia kirstenboschensis. Lineage (GTDB taxonomy): Bacteria > Pseudomonadota > Gammaproteobacteria > Burkholderiales > Burkholderiaceae > Paraburkholderia > Paraburkholderia kirstenboschensis. The sequence continues at coordinate 685,424 of NZ_CAJHCR010000002.1, read as the reverse complement.
ACGAATCGACGCCTTCCGCGATCGAGGCACGGATCTTTCGGTCAGAAACAGACTTGCAGACACAGACAATCATGGCAGGGCGTCATAGCTAACGTTAATGCGAATTATTATCATTTTGTTTGGGCAGTTTGGCAAGCGTCTCCAACGGTTTTTTGTAACAAAACCAGACTCTTAGAAGGGTTTCGACTATGCGGACGGCGGCCAGGCAGGAGCGTCTGGCGGCGCCAAACACGGGATCGAGGCGGCGCATAAAGCGCGAGGAAGGCTTTGGAACCGGCGCCCGGGGAGGCTTTCAGGCCGGTTGCGAGGACAGCGCCACCGTACGGCGCGAGGGAATTAGCACGCGCTCGACGTCTGCGTCAATGTGCAACAGCGTGGCGACAAGTTGCCGCAGATGCGTGCCGTCGCCCGTGGAATAGAAGCGCGGCAGCGCGGCGTCCGCCGTATGCCGCGCGGCGCGCATGCCGTGTTGTTCGAGCACGCGCTCCAACTGGCGAGCAATAGCCACGCTGGTGTCGATAAGCGCGAGCCGGTCGCCGACGATGTCGCGAATCGCGGCGTCGAAGAATGGATAGTGCGTGCAGCCAAGCACGAGCGTATCGGCGCCCGCGTCCAGCATCGGCTGAAGATAGCCGCGCAGCAGCGCGCGCAGCTCCGCTGAACCGACGTCGCAGCGCTCGACAGCCTGCACGAGCCCGTGGCCGGGCTGGCACAGAAAGCGGCAATCGGCGGCGTAGCGTTCGAGCAGCGCCTGAAAGCGCGCGCTGCGTAATGTGACTTGCGTGGCGAGCACGCCGGCGACCCGCGTTTTCGATTGGAGCGCTGCGGGCTTGATGCCCGGCTCGACGCCGACGAGCGGAATGGGCAGTTTCTCGCGAACCAGCGCGATGGACTGCGCGGTCGCCGTGTTGCAGGCCACGACTAGCGCTTTCGCGCCCCGTTTGACGAGCCACTCGCCGATAGCCAGCGTGCGGTCGGCGATGAAGTCGTCGTCGCGCTCGCCGTACGGCGCATAAAGCGAATCGGCAACGTACAGCAACGCCTCGTCAGGCAACTGCGCCCGAACCGCTCGCAACACCGACAGCCCGCCGAGGCCCGAGTCGAAAATGCCGACCGGCGCGCGCGAATCTGCTCTCAGGGAGCCAATTGACGCATTGAGAGACGACGATTCTTCGGGCATAGGCGATCGGGGCAGGCGGCGCGGCGTTCAGGAAGAGTTGGGGAAAGCGAGCGAGCAAGTATATCGTCAGGGCGGCGCATGCTATCTCGTATGCGCTGGGACGTGCGCCAGCGCGTGAGCGTGCCCGCGCGGTCCGCTCAGGACTCAACCGAGCCCATGGCGGTTTGCTGGTAGTTCTGAATGCCGACTTTGTCGATCAGGTCCAGTTGCGTTTCGAGCCAGTCGATGTGCTCTTCAGTGTCGTCGAGAATCTTCACGAAGATTTCACGCGAGATGAAATCGCGAACCGATTCGCAATACGCAATGGCTTCCTTGCAGGTGCTCTGCGAAATCTGCTCCAGCTTCAAATCGCATTCGAGAATTTCTTTCGTTTCCTCGCCGATCAGCAGCTTGTGCAGGTCTTGCAGGTTCGGCAGACCGTCGAGCATGAAAACGCGTTCGATCAGCCAGTCGGCGTGCTTCATTTCGCCGATCGACTCATCGTATTCATGCTTGCCGAGTTTCTCGAGGCCCCAATGCTTATACATCCGCGCGTGCAGGAAGTATTGGTTGATCGCGGTCAGTTCGTTTTTTAACTGCGCGTTGAGATACTCGATAACTTTCTTGTCGCCTTGCATGATCTTTCCTTTTTGGGGGGACTTCAAATTTCCAACAACAATAAACGCCATGCCTTAAAAAGCCAAGAGAACAGAACATCTTTCGACGTCGGTCCCGGGCATGCGCGTGATGCGCGCCATCCATGAAAAAAGCCGGGACCGTGGCCCCGGCTTCTCAAGACACGCTATGCGCGTCAGCGGCGAATCAGACGGTCGCGACCGGAATCTTGCCGATCTTTGCCTGCCATTCCTTCGGGCCAGTCTGGTGCACCGAGGTGCCGCTCGAATCGACCGCCACCGTGACCGGCATGTCCTGCACGTCGAACTCGTAGATCGCTTCCATGCCGAGGTCTTCGAATGCAAGCACCTTTGCGCTGCGAATCGCCTTCGACACGAGGTAGGCCGCGCCGCCCACGGCCATCAGATACGCGGCCTTGTGCTTCCTGATCGCCTCGATCGCGACCGGTCCGCGCTCGGCCTTGCCGATCATCGAGATGAGACCCGTTTGCGACAACATGGTCTCGGTGAATTTGTCCATGCGCGTTGCGGTGGTCGGGCCTGCGGGGCCGACAGCTTCGTCGCGCACCGGATCGACCGGGCCGACGTAGTAGATCACGCGGTTCGTGAAGTCGACCGGCAACTTCTCGCCCTTGGCCAGCATGTCCGCGATGCGCTTGTGCGCGGCGTCGCGGCCCGTCAACATCTTGCCCGACAGCAGCAGCGTCTGGCCCGGCTTCCACGCAGCGACTTCTTCCGGCGTCAGCGTGTTCAGATCGACGCGTTTGCTGGTCTCCGTGTTCGGTTCCCATTGCACCTTCGGCCATGCGTCGAGCGACGGCGCTTCGAGCTTGGCGACGCCCGAGCCGTCGAGCGTGAAGTGCGCGTGACGCGTGGCCGCGCAGTTCGGGATGATCGCGATCGGCTTGGACGCGGCGTGCGTCGGGGCGGCCATGATCTTCACGTCGAGCACGGTGGCGAGGCCGCCCAAACCTTGGGCGCCGATGCCGAGCGCGTTGACCTTCTCGTGCAGTTCGACGCGCAGTTCTTCGATCCAGTCTTTCGGGCCGCGTGCGATTACGTCCTGAATGTCGATCGGGTCCATCAGCGATTCTTTCGCCATCACCATCGCTTTCTCAGCCGTGCCGCCGATGCCGATGCCGAGCATGCCCGGCGGGCACCAGCCCGCGCCCATGGTCGGCACGGTCTTCAGAATCCAGTCGACGATCGAGTCCGACGGATTCAGCATCGCGAACTTCGACTTGTTTTCCGAGCCGCCGCCCTTGGCCGCGACTTGCACGTCGACTTTATCGCCCGGCACGATCTCGTAGTGAATCACGGCCGGCGTGTTGTCTTTCGTATTCTTGCGCGCACCTTCCGGCGGGCTCACGATCGACGCGCGCAGCACGTTGTCCGGGTTCAGGTAACCGCGGCGCACGCCTTCGTTGATCATGTCGGTGACGCCCATCGTCGCACCGTCCCAACGCACGTCCATGCCGACCTTCACGAACACCGTAACGATGCCCGTGTCCTGACAGATCGGACGCTTGCCTTCGGCGCACATGCGGCTGTTGGTGAGAATCTGCGCAATTGCATCTTTCGCGGCCGGGCTCTGTTCGAGTTCGTACGCGCGGCCCAAGGCCTGGATGTAGTCGAGCGGATGGTAGTAGCTGATGTATTGCAACGAATCAGCAATGCTCTGAATCAGATCTTCCTGTTTGATGACGGTCATGGCTAAGCTCGGTGGGGACGGTAGCGCTTTTTTCTGTTCGCAGGCAGTGCGGTCAGTCGTGCGCTTTCAGGGGAGTGGAACCGCTGGAACCCAGCGGCTGCAAATCCGCGGGTTCCTGAAAATGAGTCGGATGCGTGTGCGTGGTCAGCCGGTCGACGAAGGCCATGATCAGTGCCGAGAGGAGGAACGCGACGTGGATGATGACCTGCCACATGATGGTGTGCGTCGAGTTCTGGTCCGGGCTGATGAACGTTTTCAGCAGATGGATCGACGAGATGCTGATGAGCGCCATGGAGAGCTTCACTTTCAGCACGCCGGCGTTCACGTGGTCGAGCCATTCCGGTTCGTCGGGATGGCCCTCCACACCGAGGCGCGACACGAACGTTTCATACCCGCCGATGATCACCATGATCAGCAGGTTCGAGATCATGACCACGTCGATCAGACCGAGCACGACCAGCATGATGTTGGTTTCGTCGAGCGTCATCGACGCTGTGACAAGATGCCAGACTTCCTTCAGGAACAGCACCACGTACACGGCCTGCGCGACGATCAACCCGAGATAGAGCGGCACCTGCAGCCAGCGACTCATGAAGATGATGACGGGCAGCGGCCGCATGGGGCGGCGTTGGCGCGGGGAATTGATTCGCGAAGCGGACATAGGCAGGAATCGGATCGAACGCAGGTGACGGAACGTGGACCAAATGCGCCGGACAGCGTGCGAATCACGCGCGCGGATCGGGCACGCAAAGCGAGGTGCGCAAGGCGCGGCACGGGCGGGAAGCAAGCCCATTATGGGTCGGCAGCGGGCCGGCAACGCACGCATCAGCGCGCGCTATTGTACAGCGTTGGGCGGATTTGCTGCGCCGCGGCGGGCACGGTCGAGGCGCGAGCGTCAATGCCCGTGGGCGGGGCCGCGGCGCCAGCATAGACGCACGGGCGGCCGCGCAGCATAGCTGGTGGCGATTGCGCGCGCGCGCAATCGCTGGCCTGCGCAACGCAACGGCTGCGTGAGTCCTGTGCATCACCGCGCCGCAGCCGCCAGCGTATAGACACAACGCTTACGATGCGACCGGCGGTACGCGCTTCACTTTCAAACTCGCGAGTCCAATGCCCGCAATCACGCACGCAAGCGCGACGCCGTGCGCAAGCGTCGGGCGCTCACCGAGAAACGTAATGCCGTAGATGGCCGCCGCGACTGGCAGCACGGCGCTGAATACGCCCGCAAGACTGCCCGGGACGTGGCGGATGCCCTTCATCCAGAGCCAGAAAGAGAAGATGCTTGCGGACAGTCCGTACCACAGCACCAGCGTCCACACGCCGGGCGGCACCGCGCGATAGTCGAAATCGACGAGCGCGGTCGCGCCCAACGGCAGCATCAACAGCAGGCCGAACATATGCGTGTATGCACAGATGTCGATAGGTGCCAGCGTTTGCGTGAGGCGTCGCGAGAGGATGATGTAGAGCGACTCGCAGCACACGGCACCGAGCACCATCAGATTGCCGGTGAACGATGTTTCGCCGTGCGCGCTCGCATTGACATGTGCGAGATTGATGACGACCACGCCCGCAATGGCCAGTGCGATCGACGCAAGCGCGCGCCCGTTGGGACGCTCCTTGAGAATAAGCCACGACAGCAGCGCGACGACCGCCGGAATCGTGCTCGTGATGACGCCAGCCGCCACCGCACTCGTGCGCTGCACGCCGTTTAGCATCAACAGCGTAAACCCGAAGGTGCCGAAGAGCGCCTGCAAAAACAGATTGAGCCATTCATCGCGCTTCACGCGACGCAGTTTCGCGATGCGCAGAAGCGGCCACAGCACGGCCATTGCGATCACGAAGCGCAGCAGCGCGAACAGCGGAACAGGGACGTACTCGACAATCGATTTGCCGATACCGACATTGCTGCCGACGAGCAGCATCGAGGTAATAAGAAGCAGGGAGTAGCGATTCAAACTGGAATCCGGGCAGCTAGTTCAGTTAGCATTGTATTAGGGCTCGCAACGCAGCGTAACCTGCGTAACGTGCGCGAATGGCGCAGCATTGCGTGGCTCGTTGAAAGCGTCGTACGAATCGCGTAAGGGTTTGTGCGGGCAAGCCGATGCCGCTCGCGTAAGTGGCCGGTAAGTTGCACCGCTTATGGTTGAACACGAGAGCGGACGTTGTCTCGTTTGTGTTTATGTTGCGTTGCGGCATAGGCACAGGCTGACGGCACGGTCCGCGGCGCAGCGGCCTCAAACGGCCGGTGCGCGAGGCGGGAGACACGCGCGTGCAATCGCGTCTGATTGCGGCGTCAACATGACATGGCGCGCCAACGGCGCGCCGGCACAGGTTTTACGTTTCATCTTCACCAAGGGGTTGTCGATGTCTGCGATTGAATCGGTTCTTCAGGAACGCCGTGTTTTCCCGCCCTCCGCCGAAGCAGCGGCCGGTGCCACGATCTCCGGCATGGACGCTTACCATGCGCTGACCGCCGAGGCGGAACGAGACTACGAAGGCTTCTGGGGGCGCCTCGCTCGCGAGACGCTAAGCTGGAACAAGCCCTTCACGAAGGTGCTCGACGAATCGAAAGCGCCGTTCTACACGTGGTTCGAAGACGGCCAGTTGAATGCGTCGTACAACAGCATCGACCGTCACGTGGAGGCGGGCAACGGCGAGCGCGTCGCGATCATTTTCGAAGCCGACGACGGCACCGTCACCAACGTCACCTATCAGGATCTGCTGCAACGTGTGTCGCGCTTTGCGAATGCGCTGAAGACGCGCGGCGTGAAGAAGGGCGACCGCGTGGTGATCTATATGCCGATGTCGATTGAAGGCATTGTCGCAATGCAGGCATGCGCGCGGATCGGCGCGACGCACTCGGTGGTGTTCGGCGGCTTCTCGTCGAAGTCGCTCAACGAGCGGCTCGTCGACGTGGGCGCGGTCGCGCTCGTCACTTCGGACGAACAGATGCGCGGCGGCAAGGCGCTGCCGTTGAAGAACATCGCCGACGAAGCGCTCGCAATGGGCGGCTGCGACGCGGTCAAGAGCGTGATCGTCTACAAGCGGACCGGCGGCAAGATTGCGTGGAACGAAAGCCGCGATCTGTGGATGCACGAGATCGCGCAAGCCGAGTCGGATCAATGCGTGCCGGAGTGGGTCGGCGCCGAGCATCCGCTTTTCATCCTCTACACATCGGGTTCGACGGGCAAGCCGAAGGGCGTTCAGCACAGCACGGGCGGCTACCTGTTGTGGGCCGCGCAGACCATGAAGTGGACCTTCGACTGGAAGTCCACCGACGTGTTCTGGTGTACCGCGGACATCGGCTGGATCACGGGTCACAGCTACATTACTTATGGTCCGCTGACGCTCGGCGGCACCCAGGTCGTGTTCGAAGGCGTGCCGACCTATCCGAACGCCGGCCGCTTCTGGGACATGATCGCGAAGCACAAGGTAACGCTGTTCTATACCGCGCCGACCGCGATCCGCTCGCTGATCAAGGCCGCGGAAGCCGACGCGAAAGTGCATCCAAAGAGCTACGACCTGTCGACGCTGCGCATCATCGGTACGGTCGGCGAGCCGATCAATCCCGAAGCGTGGGTGTGGTACTACGAGAACGTCGGCGGCGGGCGCTGCCCGATTGTCGATACGTGGTGGCAAACGGAAACCGGCGGCCACATGATCACGCCGCTGCCGGGCGCAACGCCGCTCGTGCCGGGCTCGTGCACGCTGCCCTTGCCCGGCATCATGGCGGCGGTCGTCGACGAAACCGGCCAGGACGTGCCGAACGGGCAGGGCGGCATTCTGGTGGTGAAGCGGCCTTGGCCTTCCATGTTGCGTAACGTGTGGGGCGATCCGGACCGTTACAAGAAGAGCTATTTCCCCGAGGAACTCGGCGGCAAGCTGTATCTCGCCGGTGACGGGGCGGTGCGCGACAAGGAAACCGGCTACTTCACGATCATGGGCCGCATTGACGACGTGCTCAATGTGTCGGGTCACCGTCTCGGCACGATGGAGATCGAGTCGGCGCTGGTATCGAACCCGATCGTCGCCGAGGCGGCGGTGGTGGGGCGTCCCGATGCAACGACCGGTGAAGCGGTATGCGCATTCGTCGTGTTGAAGCGCGCGCGTCCGGAAGGCGAAGAGGCGGTCAAGCTAGCCAACGAATTGCGCAACTGGGTCGGCAAGGAAATCGGTCCGATCGCGAAGCCGAAGGACATCCGCTTTGGCGAGAATCTGCCGAAGACGCGTTCGGGCAAGATCATGCGCCGTCTGTTGCGTTCGCTTGCAAAGGGCGAGGCCATCACGCAAGACGTGTCGACGCTGGAGAACCCGGCGATCCTCGATCAGCTTGGCGAGTCGCTCTAAAAGGCATGCGTTTGCCTGCACGTTGCAGGTGAAAAGGCAGGAGCGTATCGAAGGATGCGCTCCTCGCCGGATGCCAGTTTCGGCCCTCGCACGGACAATCCCGATTGCCTGCCCGGTGCCTTTTTGATACATAGGCGCATGGCCGCGCCTCACCACTCCTCTCACGCTACGCAGAATCCCGCGCCCGAACCGCCAGCGGTGTCGGCGGCGCTTGCTCGCACACATCGGAAGTACTGGCGCTTCAATCTCGCGCTCATCGCGGCCTTGATGACGGTGGGCTTCGCGGTATCGTTCCTGTTGCCGCTCGCGGCACCCGCTCTCGCGCATCTGCGTTTTGCCGGCTTCAGGTTGCCGTTTTACTTCGGCGCACAGGGTGCGATCCTGATCTATCTCGCGCTGATCGTCGTGTACATCGTGTCGATGCAGCGGGCCGACCGCCATTTGCAACGCGCGTTCGAGGCCGACACTCATACCGCTGGCGATACCGATGCCGCTTTAAGCGCAAGTGTCGCTGCAAGCCCGACTGCCGCCGCCGATGCCGGCGTGCGCGGAACCTGAGCCGATGAAGCTCACGAACAGGCTGATCCGCTCATATGCGTTTTACACGCTCGGCTTCCTGCTTTTCATCTATGTGATGTGGCGCATCGAGCGCACGACCGGGCCGGGCATGTGGATCGGCTATGTGTTCCTGTTCGTGCCGATTGCCGTGTACGCGGTGATCGGCTTGCTGTCGCGCACTTCGGATCTCGTCGAATATTATGTGGCGGGGCGGCGCGTGCCGTCCGCGTTCAACGGCATGGCGACGGCGGCGGACTGGCTTTCGGCGGCTTCGTTCATCGGCCTGGCTGGTTCGATCTACGCAACCGGCTATGACGGTCTGGCCTATCTGATGGGCTGGACAGGCGGCTATTGCCTCGTTGCGTTTTTGCTCGCGCCATACGTGCGCAAGCTCGCCCGCTACACGATTCCCGATTTCCTCGGCACACGTTTTTCGAGCAACGCCGTGCGCGGCCTCGCGGCGTTGTCGGCGATTCTGTGTTCGTTCGTTTATCTGGTCGCGCAGATTCAGGGCGTCGGTCTGATTGCGACGCGCTTCATTGGCGTCGACTTTGCCGTCGGCATTTTCTGCGGACTCGCGGGCATTCTGGTGTGTTCGTTTCTCGGCGGCATGCGCGCGGTGACTTGGACTCAGGTTGCGCAATACATCATCCTGATTGCGGCGATCCTGATTCCTGTTTCGATGATCGCGCATAAGGACGGCCTCGGCTGGGTGCCGCAATTCAGTTACGGCCGTTTGATGGAGCGTATGGAGAGCCTCGAGAAGCAGGTGCGCGACGAGCCGCTCGAGCAGACCGTGCGCGACGATTATCGCCGCCGAGCCGCGCTGATGCAGCAGCGGCTCGACATGCTGCCGCATTCGTTCGTCGCGCAGAAGCTGAGGCTCACACAGGAAGTGGCCGATCTGCGCCGACGCAATGGTCCGCTGCGCGAGATCAAGGAGCGCGAGAAAGCGCTCGAGCAGTTTCCGCGCGATGCCGCCGCCGCGCAGATCGTTTGGACCCAGCAGCGCGACGAGATGCTGATGCGCGCCTCCGCGCCGTTGCCGATGCACGAGCCGTTCCCCACAGCGAGCGACGAAGACCGGCGCATGCACGAGCGCAACTTTCTTTCGTTGCTGCTGTGCCTGTCGCTCGGCACGGCGAGCTTGCCGCATATTTTGACGCGCTATAACACGACGACGTCGGTGGCTTCCGCGCGACGCTCGGTCGGCTGGACGCTCTTTTTCGTCGCACTGTTTTATGTGACCGTGCCGGTGCTCGCGGTGCTGATCAAATACGAGATCTTGACGAACCTGGTCGGTCATCACTTTTCCGATTTGCCGCAATGGCTCACGCAATGGCGCAAGGTGGAGCCGAGCCTGATCACTCTCGCGGATACCAACGGCGACGGCATCGTGCGATGGAGCGAGATCCAGATGCAGCCCGACATGGTGGTGCTTGCCGCGCCGGAGATTGCGGGACTGCCGTACGTGATGTCAGGCCTGATCGCGGCGGGCGCATTGGCCGCGGCGCTTTCCACGGCTGACGGTTTGCTGCTCACGATTGCGAACGCCTTATCGCACGACGTGTATTACCACATGGTCGACCCGGGAGCGTCGAGCCAGCGGCGCGTGACCATTTCGAAGATTCTGCTGCTCGGGGTGGCGCTGTTCGCGTCGTATGTGGCGTCGCTCAACACGGGCAACATTCTGTTTCTTGTCGGCGCGGCATTTTCACTGGCGGCGTCGAGCCTGTTTCCGGTGCTGGTGCTCGGCGTGTTCTGGAAGCGGACGACGCGGCTCGGCGCGGTGGCCGGCATGCTGGCGGGGCTACTCGTGTGCATTTACTACATCGTCTCGACCTATCCCTTCTTCACGCAGATGACGGGCTTCGCGGGACCGCGGTGGTTCGGCATCGAGCCGATCAGCTCGGGCGTGTTCGGCGTGCCGGCGGGCTTTCTGGTGGCGATCGGCGTAAGCCTTTTCGACCGCAAACCGGATGCTTATACGGTGGCGCTGGTGGACTATATCCGGCATCCATAGAGGGGTTTGCGCGAGGGTGTAGCGAACGGCTCGAAGTTTGCTATAATTCGGCTCCCCGCCGGAGAGATGGATGAGCGGTTTAAGTCGCACGCCTGGAAAGCGTGTATAGGTTAATAGCCTATCCGGGGTTCGAATCCCCGTCTCTCCGCCACCCTTCCCATAAGGCTTTCCAGCCGATCCAATTTCCGAGCTGTGCCATAGAATCGGGGTTGTGCCATAGCTTGTTCAACGAAGCGGCCTCACGCGTTCCGGTTTCCGCCGATAAATCCTCTCCGTGACTTTGCCGTCGGCGTGCGCCAGAAGCGCTTGCGCATGCTCCAACGTCTCTGCGTCACTGGCGCATTTCGCCCGTAGATCGTGCTCGGTGAAGTGCTCCTTGACCTTCGTCTCTTCCAGCACGCGCTCCATGAAGGTGCGCCACATCGTGTCCCACCCGCCGGCGCGGCCGGTCTGCTCGCTGAAGTAGCATTCGCCGCGACGATTGCAGAACAGCCAGGGGGCGATAGACACTGGCCGCGCGCCCTTAGCGAGCGCGACAGCTTCGCGTAACTCGTCGGTCCATTCGTAGAACAGGCGCTTGCCTGTCGTGTTCTCGGTCTTGCCGGGCGTGACGTGAATCCCATCGTCTTTAAGGTCGGACATCGTCAGGCGCAGCAGGTCGCCGCGACGCAGCCCGGTCAGCAGCTTGATTCGCATATACGTACAGTTTGCGAACTCGACGAAACAGACCATCGTTTCGTATTTCAGCAGCCCTCAGGACCCCGACACTTGGCCTAACTATGGGACGCTCAATTCAAGCGACCAAATCTGGAAGGCTTACTATGAAGAGCAGGATGCCTTCATGCCACAATTTCTGCCGGCTCCTGTAGCGGAGTGACCGGTTCGCCGTCATCGCCAGTGATGCACGACTTCGATGTGTGATGGGTATCCAGATGCAGACGACAGAGGAGATCCTTCAAGATATACGTTTCTCCCATCGATCTCCGTCACTCCGCGGACGCTTCCATCGGCAAGCTTGACCGCGTCGCACTGACTCAACGTCGCGATCGTCGATGCGTCGGTCACAAAGAAACCAGCACGCGTTCGCGAAATGCCTTCGTCCCAGTTCACGTCCGTAAAATCAGCGGCCTGTAACCGACTGACTTGGTCCAGCATTGAGTCTCGTTTGAAGAGCGTTTGTGCGCCGCCGACGCAGGCCTTCGGGTTAGAGATGTGCAGGGCTCCCACTTCCCTCTGCCAGCCGAAGACGAGAGTGCTCCAAGGGCGTACCGAATCCACAGGCAGTCCGACCGCCCTGGAAAGCATGCAGGCAGATACCTTCCCCAGGCAGCCGAAGTTGTCCGTGACAGCAACGCGAGACAGCAAGATGGAGTTGTTTTTCTGAATTGCAGGCACCGATGCGACTACCAGAAACACGGCTGTTGCTGCCCCGACTATCGATACCGAGGCGCGCCCGATGCGAACGATGCCAAGCATGTTCGTGAAGGTGCCAATCCAGAAAAAAGCGGTCCAAGGCAGGTACCGGTCAGCGAAAAAATAATTGAGGTTCACGGTAGCCTTACGGAGATCCTCGTAGGCGATGTTCAGTGTGATGCTCGTCAAGCAGGCGAGTAGCCCGAAGGTCGAAAGAAATACGAGGCTGGGACTTCCCTTTCTGAAGCGCACGAACTGAACAACTGAATATGCGTATGCAAAAAGCCCCATGGCACCAAGGAGCGCGTCGACGATGTTTCCGACTAGGCCAAAGGTGATGCCGTGTCCGAGCAAGTATGCGACGTATGCTGGAATACCGATCCACTCCGATGGCGCGTGAACCATCTTCGTGATAAGTGCCGATAGCCGGATGTGAGGGGTCGTCGGATAGTGGGCAGCGTAGAGCGTGAATTCGGCGACGAGCAGGAGTGCGAGGATGCCGTAGCGTTTACGGCGCGTCAGCAGGAAGAACGCACAGAGGACAGGAATTACCAGAACTCCGGCTCCGTGACTGATGACAGCAACGGCCAGCAATAGCCAAGCGGCGATCAGACCTCGCATGTGACTGGCGTTTGCCAGCAGATAGGATGCGACCACCACTAGCGACGCGGTGCCCACCAATGTAACCTGGAAGGGCCAAGAAAGAACGCCTAGGTTCTGAGGGCCGCACAGTAGAAAAACTGCGATCCCCACCACGACCACTGATGTGCTGCGATCCAATTGAGATCGGCGCACGGTCAATGCAAACGTGACGATCATGGCACCGCAGAATAAAAAGCTTGCCGCATACAGTAGCCATGTGTGGCCGCTGAAGAATGTGACGTCCAGATACGCAAGTCCGAAGACGAGGAGGTGTGGATGATCGACCTGCCGACGAAGGATGAAATCGGCGACGCTGATCTCCCCGTGCTTCAGTTGGGCGGCTCTAAAGAACACCTGCTCATAATCGCCCGAAAAGAGCGGAACGTGAGTTCCAATTATTTCCGCAAGCGTGACAACCGCTGCCATCGCGCCAATGAGAAAAACGAGAAATGACAGTATTTCTACCTTTCGGCCTCTCGATTCAATTGCATGCACTGGCGGCAGTCTCCTTTTCGAGCCGAGAGTGTAGCGCACGCGGAGGTCCAGTTCGGCACCCCCGACGTCTCTGCTTTACTAGGCGTAATTGATGGACAGCACCCACTCGCCCTTGATGCCAGCGGGGACGTTCTTCCCTTCCTTGGCTCCGATCGGCGCGCATAGGTACAGAGCGACAACGAGCGGGGCATCCACCATCGTCGTCTGAGGTGCGTCTGCCACCGGTCATTCTGGCCTGAGCCGCCGCCCTTCGCGCCAACCATGCAGCCGGTAGTGCAAGACTGGATCTTCTCCGGCCTCAAAGACGTCGGGATTGGCTAGCAGGTACTGCTGCGGGTCAAAGTCTGCGGGGATCACCGCTTTTTGTGCGCTGCAGTTGTTGAAAGACGAGTCTATGAAGCTCTCAGGAATATCGAAGCCGCTGTATTGGTGTTTCACCGGCTTGCCGATGATCATGTCGTTCATTTTCGAAAAATAGATCGAGCCATAGAATGGGTCGGATCTGAACGGGCGATAGTAGGCGCAGCCTTCGAAGTAGTAGTGTGTCACTTGGGACCAGCGAGTCTTTTCTTTGTTGTTGTGCTCAAGACCGCCATGCAACAAGTTTGAGAGCCAGATGACGCTCTCGCCTTTTTTAGGCGTGAAGATGGCCGGCGTTGCTCCATGGGCTTCGATCAATGCGTCCCACATCGTCTCGTAGTCCATCTTGTTTGTTTCTGTGACTGGCTCTGTGGCGCAATAGCCGATGTGTTCGTTCGTGTAGACGGGCCATTTGTGTGAGCCGGGATAGTAGAGAAGCGGGCCGGCATCTTCACCAATGTCTTCGAGAGCGGTCCATACGCCGCACATGAAGCGCTCCGGCACTGAACTGAAGTGAATCGAGTCAGAGTGGACATGCTGCTGCGTGCCGACAGGGAAATTTAGGGTTTGGAACGGCCAGGCTTGGCGTCCGAAAAGCTTCGACAGCAAGTCGATCACTTTCGCGTTCGTGGCGATCCGACGAACGTTTTCGTCGGTCTTCCATGCATCGAGGACTCTCAGGCCGACTTTTGCGTCGTACCACTTTTCGCGCCACGTCGCCCAATCGTACTGATCGTGGAGACTTGACTTAATGCCTGCTGCGATCGCATCAAAGTCGTCGTCGGGGAATTTGATAATTGCATAGCCATCGCGATTCAAGTCAGTGGCGACCCTCAGCGTTTCAGCGTCGATCGACGGGTCCGCAAAAATCTGCTTGAAAAAGGGGCTTTCAACGCTGGGCACACCAGGGAGCAAGTTCGTGAATTTTCCTGACATTCTTTTTTTACCTCTATGGACATCGCAGGGCGCAAAAACGGGCCGGGGAATTCTACAGTAAAGGTGGATGCCCCAAGTTGTGCGCCGGACATTCATACGCAGTAGGCGTAAGGACAGAGATAGAAGTGGAAGTAGCCAGCCTTTGAGCTGTTTTTCTATTGGTCGCCTTCGGGCGGTTTTTTATGGCCGCGCATTTTTAAAAGGAGAGGCGCATGACGCAAGAACGGCAAGCGGGGCGGCGCTGCAGGCAGGAGGGCGGCAATGGTGGTTCGACAGGTCGGTGAACATTCCGACGCTCATGACGTTGGTCGCGTTGTTGGCCGGCTGTCTGGGCTCGGGCTTCGGCCTCTACCTCAGTTTCGACCGGCGCATCAACAGTCTTGAGGACCGGGCGAGCCACGCGGAGAAAGACCAGGGCGAACAGAAGTCGGACAACAAGGAGTAACTCAAGGCGACCAACGAGAAGCTGGACCGGCCTCTTATGACCGCGCGGGCGTGCGTCCGGAAACGCGAGGATGGACGAAATAAAACTCAAAATCACGCTGGCCGATGGCTGGCAGCAGCTTCACGAGCTAGGCACGGTGATCCTGTCGAGCGCGCTCGCCGCTATCTCTGCATTCGGCCCGGTCATGGGCTACGGTCGTGACCCTGACGATTCCATGTTCTAACCGGGCGCGCAAAGATCCCGTCACGGCAGTTGCTCGTTAGTGGGTTTGCAATCCACATCCAATCCCGCACATCCCCGATAACCCCCCGAACCATCCGCAGAAAAAAATCCACCTACTTACCCCGCCGATCAACCGAATTGCGCCAATCGCGCGGCGTCATGCCGAATCGCAACGCGAACCAGTTTGTGAACGACCCCTGCTGCGCGTAGCCCAGTAGCGCCGCGACCCGTCCAATCGGATAACGCGGGTTGCTCATATAGCGCACGGCAAGTTCACGCCGGACTTCCTCGACCAGCGCCGAGAAGCTGGTATCGGCCAACTCGAGCTGGCGCTGCATGGTGCGCACGCTCAGTCGCAAATGGCGGGCAACGGGCTCGACCGTAGCCTGTTCAAGGGGCAGCAGCAGATAGATCGCCTTGCGCACTTCGAGCGCGGTGGAATCCGTACCCATCGGATCGAGTGGGGCGACAAGACTCTCGGCATATCGAACCAGTTCGGGGTCGGCGGCCGGATTCGGGTAGTCGAGATCCGCCGCTGCGCAAACGAAGCCGTTGAAATCGCTGCCAAATTCCAATGGACAGCCGAAAAAACGCCGATGAAACGTCAGGTCCGCATGCGCCGCATGAGTGAAATGGACCGCGCGCGGCTTCCAGTGATCGGCGAGCAGGGCACTCGAGTGGCGAGCGAGGACGCCGAGCGCAAGTTCGATTGCCTGCTTCGTAGGAGTACCAGGCTCAACCACGAGCTCCTCGCGAATGGTGACGGTCTCCCCGGCATTTTCCACGTAGACGGCCAGGGCTTCGTTAAGCAGATGCCGGTATTCGACTGCGGCCAGCAACACCTCGCGCAGAGTCCGCTTATGTGAAAGCAGCACGTTCACCACGCCGGTCCCGAACTTCTGACGCGTCTCTGCCATGAGCAGCGCAAAAGTCGGGCACGCCGCCTTTTCAGCCGTGAGTTCGAGCAGCCGGCAACAAGCGGCGGCCGGCACGCGATCGTCCGAATTCGCTAATGCGGCGGCATCTATTCCGGCTTGCTGCGCAAGCGCGGCCGGATTGAGTCCGAGCCGCCGCGTCACATCGAAATAGCCGCTCATGGCTACTGATCGCAGCATCGTTTCCATCGCAAGCCCTTCTCAGGTTCCATAAGGACGCCGCCGCTTTTCGCTAATGAAACGCCTACCGCGCACAAATCCTGGTGTTAACACGCAGTGGCATGGATTGCTAAAACAACGGCGCCCAATCATAAAAGTGTAGCGCGCGATTGCCGTATTGTGCGACTAACGATTCGTTATCTTGCCTCGAGTTCTCACGCGAACTCGCGGCCCGCAACACCATCACCCTGCCGGAGACAAACATGCAATTTCTCGACGATTCGCTGCACCCCGAGAACCAGGACAAGGTCGTCATCACGACCGCCCCGTACGGCCCCGAATGGATGCCGGAAGACTTCCCCGCAGACATTCCTGTGACCATGGACGAGCAGATCCAGAAGGCCGTCGACTGCTATAACGCAGGCGCCACCGTGCTGCACCTGCACGTGCGTGAACTGGACGGCAAGGGATCGAAACGCCTGTCGAAATTCAACGAACTGATCGCCGGCGTGCGCGCCGCTGTGCCCGACATGATCATCCAGGTCGGCGGCTCGATTTCGTTTGCACCGGAAGACGACGGCCAGAGCGCGAAATGGCTCTCCGATGACACGCGTCACATGTTGGCCGACCTGCAACCGAAGCCGGATCAGGTGACGGTTGCGATCAACACCACGCAGATGAACATCATGGAGCTGCTCTATCCGGAATACCTGGAAGGCACCTCTTTATCCAATCCCGCGTTCATGGCGGCCTATAGTGAAATGACGGTGCCCGCAGGACCGGCCTGGGTCGAAGAGCATCTGCGCCGCCTGCAGGCCGCTGGCATCCAGCCGCACTTTCAGCTGACAGGCATACACGCACTGGAAACGCTCGACCGCCTGGTGCGCAAGGGCGCTTACAAGGGCCCGTTGAATCTGACGTGGATCGGCATTGGCGGGGGCTTTGACGGCCCGAATCCGTTTAACTTCTTCAACTTCGTCCATCGCGCGCCGGACGGCTGCACGCTCACGGCGGAATCGCTGCTCAAGAACGTGCTGCCGTTCAACATGATGGCGATGGCAATGGGCCTGCATCC
The DNA here is from genome assembly GCF_904848585.1 of Paraburkholderia kirstenboschensis. Classification (GTDB taxonomy): domain Bacteria; phylum Pseudomonadota; class Gammaproteobacteria; order Burkholderiales; family Burkholderiaceae; genus Paraburkholderia; species Paraburkholderia kirstenboschensis. Next base: position 668,309 of record NZ_CAJHCR010000002.1, on the reverse strand, counting down.
GCGTTGCGGCATCGAGGACACGATCATCGACCAGCGCGGCGCTCGCTTCACATCGGTGCAGCAGATCGAACAATGCGTGCGTCTCGCGCGCGAACTCGGTCGGGAAATTGCCACCGGGAAAGAAGCACGCGAGATCTACCGTATCGGTGTGCAGTATGAAACGGTCGACGAAACGCTAGCCGCCAACGGTATGGCGCCGAACCGTCAGGCCGGTGTCAGGAATCTGCCGCTTCGAGCGGCGTGAAGCAGCGAGCCCGGTCGACGCTGCGACTGCGCCGGGCTTCGAAAGTGATGTTGAGCGGCGTGCGCCGGAAAACGGTGATGAGCCAACCATGATCGGCCATTGCCGCGCGGGAAAGATCACCGCTAACGAATGAGATGTGAAGGAGACCAATTATGTTGATGCAGCATGCCGAGCCCGTGACGGGCAACGTCGCGGTGACCCAAGCGGACGTGCGCCCCTATGCCTGGGTCGTGTTTGCGTTGACGGTTGGGCTGCTTCTGTCCGATTACATGTCGCGTCAGGTGCTCAATGCGGTGTTTCCGCTGCTCAAATCCGCATGGGGTCTTTCCGACACACGCCTGGGGTCGCTTAGCAGTGTCGTCGCGTTGATGGTCGGCGTCCTGACCTTTCCGCTGTCCGTGCTCGCCGACCGTTGGGGCCGTGTAAAGAGCATCGTGCTGATGGCGGCCATGTGGAGTGTCGCGACGCTCGGCTGCGCGATCGCGACGAATTACGGCGAGATGCTGCTTGCGCGTGCGTTCGTCGGCATCGGCGAAGCGGCGTATGGCAGCGTCGGCATCGCAGTTGTCCTGAGCATTTTTCCGGCGCGCCTGCGCTCGACGCTCGCCGGCAGCTTCATGGCAGGCGGAGCGCTTGGCTCGGTGCTGGGCATGGCGCTCGGCGGTGCGATCGCCACTCGCCTCGGCTGGCGTCCGGCGTTTGGCGCAATGGCGGCCGTGGGGCTCGTGCTGGTGATCCTTTACAGGCTCGTGGTGACCGAGAAGCGTCTCGCGCCGCTGCAACCGGCAGGTGCCGGCAAGCACGCAGAGGGACTCGGTGTACGCATGACGCTGCGGGCGCTGATGAGAGGACTCTTTTCGACGAAGTCCGTCGTATGCGCGTACGTCGGCAGCGGTATTCATCTGCTCGTTCCGGCAGCAATCTGGGCGTGGATGCCGAGCTTCCTTAATCGCTATTACGGCATGGCGCCCGGCAAGGCGGCAATGGGCGGAGCAGTGTTCGTGCTGGTGACGGGCCTCGGCATGGTGGTATGCGGGAATCTCGCCGACCGGCTCAGCAAAAATGCACGCGAAAGAAAGTGGGGCAGCGCAATCGCCTTCTGCCTGCTGTGCTTCGTGCTGCTTGCAGTTGGTTTGCGCATGCCGGCGGGTCCGCTGCAACTCATCGTGATCGGCGCCGGCATGTTTTTTAGCGCTGGCGCAAGCGGTCCCTCGGGTGCGATGGTCGCGAACCTGACGCCGCCATCGATCCATGCGTCGGCGTTTGCAACCCTGACGCTCGCAAATAATCTGCTAGGGCTCGCGCCCGCTGCCGTTCTGACGGGAATCATCGCCGACCGGATCGGCTTGCTCGGCGCGTTGCAACTTGTGCCTTTCGCTCCACTCATCGCGGCTATCGCGTTTGTGATCGGCAAGCGGAACTACGCCGGCGACCTCGATCGTCTGAACGCGCTGCGCGAGCAGGCTATGCGTTGAGCGCGGATAGCAACTCCGCGGCACACCCAATCAATTTTGCAGTTTGAGTAACGGATAGGAGATTTGACATGGCCAAAGCAGTTCGCTTCCACGAAACGGGCGGTCCCGACGTGTTGCGTTACGAGGACGTCGAAGTGGGCAACCCGGGGCCCGGTCAGGTCCGCCTGCGCCATGAGGCAGTCGGGCTGAACTTTGCGGACACTTATTTTCGCAGCGGCTTGTACCCGATCCCGATGCCTGCAGGCATGGGCGTCGAAGCCGCGGGCGTGGTCGAGGCTATCGGCCCGGATGTCACGAACGTCGCGCCCGGCGACCGCGTGACCTACACCGGCTTTGTCAACACGCTGGGGGCATACAGCACCGAGCGTCTGATTCCCGCCGCGCCGCTCATCAAGCTGCCCGATGCGATCTCGTGCGAAACGGCGGCCGGCATGACCATGCGGGGCCTGACCTCGTCCTATCTGATGCGTCGTATTTACGACTTCAAAAAGGGCGACACACTCCTTCTGCATGCAGCCGCTGGCGGCGTCGGTTTGATCGTCTCGCAATGGGCGAAGCTGCTCGGTCTCACCGTGATCGGCACGGTTTCGAGCGAAGCCAAGGGCGAAGTGGCGCGCGCGCATGGCTGCGATCACATCGTCTACTACAGCCGCGAAGACGTTGCGAAGCGCGTGCGCGAATTGACCGACGGGGTTGGCGTGAATGTGGTGTTCGACAGCGTGGGCAAGGACACCTTCGACGCGTCGCTCGACTCGCTCAAGCGCCGTGGCCTGATGGTCTGCGTCGGCACGGCGTCAGGTCCGGTGCCTCCATTCAATCCGCAGATTCTCGCGATGAAGGGCTCGCTTTACCTGACGCGTCCGGCGCTCGCGGACTACGTTGCCGACCCCGCCGAGAAGAAAGAACTGGCCGACGAGATATTCGGGCATGTAGCAGCGGGTCGAATCAAAATCGAACTGAACCAGCGTTATGCACTCGAGGATGCGGTGCAAGCGCACCGCGATCTCGAATCGCGCAAGACGACCGGTTCGTCGGTCTTCGTTATCTGAGGAGCAAGCCATGCGAGTCGAACAATTGACGTGTGCGCTCGGCGCTGAACTGATCGGCGTGAATCTGGCCGATGCAATCCACGACGATGGCCTCTTTAGCGAGATCCGGACGGCACTGCTTCAGCACCGCGTGCTGTTCCTGCGCGACCAGGAGATCTCGCGCGCGGAGCATGTGGCATTTGCGCGCCGCTTCGGGGAACTCGAAGATCATCCGGTGGCGGGCAGCGATCCGGAACATCCGGGGCTCGTGCGCATCTACAAGACCCCGGATCAGCCCAACGACCGGTACGAGAACGCGTGGCACGCGGATGCGACCTGGCGCGAAGTGCCGCAGTTCGGCGCGGTTCTGCGCTGCGTGGAATGCCCGCCGGTTGGAGGCGACACGATGTGGGCGAACATGGTCCTCGCGTACGAGAACCTGCCGGAGCATGTCAAGGCCCAGATTGCCGATCTGCGCGGCCGCCATAGTATCGAGGCGAGCTTCGGCGCGGCGATGCATATCGAGAAACGTCTCACGCTGAAGGCTCAGTTTCCGGACGCGGAGCACCCGGTGGTGCGCACGCATCCGGAGACCGGCGAGAAAGTGCTGTTCGTGAGCGCCTTCACCACCCATTTCACCAACTATCACACGCCGGCTCGGGTGCGCTTCGGACAGGACGCCAATCCCGGCGCCGGCGATCTGCTGCGCTATCTCATCAGCCAGGCGTATATCCCCGAGTATCAGGTGCGCTGGCGCTGGCAGAAGAACAGCATCGCGATCTGGGATAACCGGAGCACGCAGCACTACGCAGTGATGGACTACCCGCCGTGCCATCGCAAGATGGAACGCGCCGGCATCGTCGGCAGCAAGCCGTATTAACCGCTCAGGAAACCGTCGTGACTCTCGATACAAATCCGACCATTCTGATGGTGCCCGGCTTGCGCGACCACGTTGCACAGCACTGGCAAACCCTGCTGCAGGATAAGCTGCCAAAAGCCGCCTCCGTGCCGCCGCTGGAGAACGACAAGCTCAGTTGCGCGGCACGCGTGGCGGCGCTCGATGCCGCTCTCGCGACGATCGACGGCCCCGTGATCCTGGTCGCGCACAGCGCTGGCGTGATGATCACCGTGCACTGGGCAAGGCAGCACAAGCGCAAGATTCATGGTGCGCTGCTCGTGACTCCGGCCGACCTCGATACGCCCCTGCCGGCAGGCTACCCGAGCATCGATTTGCTCGCGCGCAACGGCTGGCTTCCGGCCCCGCGCGATCCGTTGCCGTTTCGCAGCATCGTCGGTGCGAGCCGCAACGATCCGCTGGCGCGCTTCCACCGTGTGTCCGCAATGGCGCAAGACTGGCGCAGCCGCCTCGTCGACCTGGGCGAAGTGGGGCACCTGAATCCGACCTCTGGGTTCGGTGAATGGCCGATGGGCGAGCGGCTAATTCGTGAGCTGTTCTGACTTCGAACGCGGCCCGGGTCGATCCGATAGAACGGGAACCGCGACATCGCATTGGATCGCGGTCGGCGCCGCCGCTGAGCTTACACCCGGTCAGCGCAAGCTGGCCTTTATCGGCGGCCGCAGCATTGTGCTCTTCAACATCGACGGCATGGTCCACGCAATTGAAAACTCATGTCCGCACAACGGCGCCTCGCTCGCCAGCGGTCAACTGGAAGGGTGCGTGCTGCGCTGTCCGGCGCACGGGCTGCGCTTCGACGTGCGAACCGGTTGCATGCCGGGAGGCAGCGGGTTGACTTTGACGACTATCCCCGTCCAGACAGTCGACGGGAATCTGCTTGTCAGCCTTGAGAGCCTGTCCGCGAATTCCACAGGCGCGTAGACCGGTTCAACGACGTCATGCAGCGCGCTGCGTCCAGCAACGATTCAGGAGAAGTAAAGATGGAAGGTTTGATGATGCAGCAACCGCTGCTGGTAGCTTCGTTGCTGATGCACGCCGAGCGCCATCACGGCACTCAGGAAATCGTATCACGGCGAGTCGAAGGGGACATTCACCGGTATCGCTACCGCGACCTTGCGCAACGCGCGCGCCGCATGGCAAACGCGCTCGCCGGCCTTGGCATAGAAAAGGGCGAGCGCGTAGGGACGCTGGCATGGAATGGTTATCGGCACATGGAGCTGTACTTCGCGGTGTCGGGGTCCGGGTCTGTGCTGCATACGCTCAATCCCCGGCTGCACGTCGACCAGTTGGCATACATCATCGAGCATGCGCAAGATCGCGTCGTGTTCTTCGATCTCACGTTTCTGCCGCTGATCGAGAGCGTGGCGCCGCGCGTTAAAAGCCCGAAGGTTTTCGTGGCAATGACGGATCGAGCGCACATGCCGCAGGTTCACGGCCTGTCTGTCGAGTTGATGTGCTACGAGGATCTCATCGATCTTCACGACGATGCTTTCGACTGGCCGCTGTTCGACGAGAACAGTGCATCGTCGCTGTGCTACACGTCGGGCACCACGGGGAATCCGAAAGGTGTGCTGTATAGCCACCGCTCGACGGTACTGCATACCTATGGTGCAGCGCTGCCCGATTCGCTGAACTGTTCGGCGCGCGACGTGATTTTGCCGGTCGTACCCATGTTCCATGTGAACGCGTGGGGGCTGCCGTATATCGCCTGCATGGTTGGCGCGAAGCTGGTGTTTCCGGGGCCGGCGCTTGATGGCAAGTCGCTCTACGAATTGATCGAGGCGGAACAGGTGACGCTGTCGGCTGGCGTTCCGACTGTGTGGCAAGGATTGCTTACGCATGCGGATGCGACTGGCGCGACGTTTTCGTCGATGCGGCGCACGGTGATCGGCGGCGCTCCCTGTCCCACGGCGATGACGGCAGCGTTCCAGCAGCGCCATCGGGTCGACGTGCTGCACGCATGGGGCATGACGGAGTTGAGCCCGGTCGGCACTGTCTGCAGTTTCAAAACGGCTCAGTTGTCGCTACCCATGACCGACCAATATGCGGTTCAGGCGAAGCAGGGGCGGGCGCTCTTCGGCGTCGACATGAAGATCGTGGACGCTAACGGAGCCGAGTTGCCGTGGGACGGCAACGCGGCGGGCGACCTGATGGTGCGCGGTCACTGGGTTACACGGCAGTACTTTGGCAACGACGACGCGTCGCCGTTGTGCGACGGCTGGTTCCCGACCGGCGACGTGGCGAAGATCGATCCCGATGGCTTCATGCAGATCACCGATCGCAGCAAGGACGTCATCAAGTCCGGTGGCGAATGGATCAGTTCCACCGACATCGAAAACATCGCATATCTGCATCCGGACGTCACGGCCGCGGTCTGTATCGCAGCGCGGCATCCGAAATGGGACGAACGGCCGCTGTTGCTGATCGTGAAAAAGCCGGACAGCGAGCTAACAGGTGTTGAACTGCTTGACTTCCTCGACGGCCGGATCGCGAAGTGGTGGAAGCCCGATGCGGTGATCTTTGTCGAATCGGTTCCGCTTGGCGCGACCGGCAAGGTGCTCAAGCACCAGTTGCGCGAGCAGTTCGGAAACCACTATCTGTCGACCTGACACGCCGACGTGCAGCAAAGAGCTTTATCGAAGCAAAAAAGAGAAAAGAAACGCCGGCTCGCCCGGTACACATTGGAGACACAGAATGAAACTGAAGTTGAGCGGCACCGCGGTGCTGCTGATGTTCGCCGCCGCCGCCCACGGCCAATCGTCGGTCACGCTGTATGGCGTGCTCGATAATGGGCTGTTGTATCAAAGCACCTCCGCAGCAACGTTCCAGCGCACGGCGCCGAACCTGGGACATGTCTATCAGTTGAAGGACGGCGGCATCTATTCCAGCTTCTGGGGCCTCAAGGGAGGCGAAGACATCGGCGGCGGATATAGGATCAACTTCAAGCTGCAAGGAACCTTCAACGTCACTAACGGCAAGTTCGGCCTGTCGGACACGCCGGGCACTACCGCGATCTTCAACCAGTTCGCGACGATCGGAGCGTCCGGACCGTTTGGTTCAGTCGATGCCGGCCGGCAGATCATCCCGATGATCTACGCGATGGCGGAAACCGACGTCCGCAGTGCGCAGTATTTCGGCAGTATCCTGACCGCGTGGCTCGGCATGAATCAGGCGGCGGGCTGGCCCGGCACCAGCACGAACGCGCCGATCGGTGCCCTCTACGACAGCAACGCGCTCGTCTACAACTCGCCGAAATTCTACGGCGCATCGCTTGCGCTCGAGTACGCGCCGGGCGGCGTCGCCGGCCACTTCCAAGGGGGCACGCGCGAATCGGCGGTGCTCAAGTATTCGAACTACGGCTTGAATGTGTCCGCCGTGTACTACAACGGACACGACACCAATCCGTATCCGATCAACTACCCGGCAGCACCGGCGGCGCCCGCGACAGGTGTGGCGAACAATCGTTTCTATTACCTCGGCGCGATGTACACGATCGCCGGCTTTTCGGTGTCCGGCTCATACGGCATCGGCAAGAATCCGGCCAATAGCAACACTGCGGATTTCGAAATGGCATCGGGCGGCATCGGTTATCAATTCAATCCGCGTTTCAAGATCACGTCCGGCGTCTACTATCTGAAGGACCGGAATCGTTCGGCTAATCATTCCACGGAATTTGCGGTGGGCGCCGAATACAACGTGTCGCAGAGAACCCGTGCGTATGCGCAAGTCGGGTATGTCGACAACAAGGGGACCATGAACCAGACGATCATTTATGGCGCACCGGTCGCGCCCGGCGTGTCCACGACTGCCGCCATGGTCGGCATTCGCCATACCTTCTGATTCCGTCAATCATCGAGTAGAACAATTCATGAAAATCAATCCGGTATTTCAATCCGCCGTGGCAGCGGCGATCATCGCGACGTCCATGAGCGCATGGTCGCAGACGAACGGCATGGCCAGCGCGCCCGCGGGTGCAACGGGTTCATCCGCGATGACAGCGTCGAGCGCAACGTCGCCGGCGACTGGCAGGAAAGCAGATCGCGCGCTGCGCCGCAAGGTCTATGCGGCGATTGCAAAGCACAAGGAAATCGACGCGGGAAACATCAGTGTGATCGCGAAAGACGGTGCAGTGACGCTCAATGGGACGGTCACGGATGCCGCCCAGATCAGTGCAGTGGCGGACATCGCAAAGAGCGTTTCTGGAGTTGCTTCAGTAACCAACAAACTGGTGGTCAAGAAACCGTTTGGCGGCATGTAAGTCGCGGTCTTGCGGTATTGGACCAAAGTCCGATACCGCAAGAACCCCACGACGAATAAGCTATTGGAGAGGATCTCGTTCCACTCAAAAAAGGAACTCGGGTCATGTGCGAAACATGTGAATCTGCCCGGCGAGGCAACGGTACAGGTCGTCGCCTCTTCCTTAAATTGACCAGCGCTGCGGCCATGGTTGGCTCGGCTGCGGGCGGCGCGCTCGTCGCGAGTCCCGCACGCGCCGACGCGCTGACCAAAGAGCAGCGCGACAGCATGACGCCGGACCAGATCATCAAGGCGATGAAGCGAGGTAACGCGCGTTTCCGGAGGGGCGAGAGGAAAGCCCGTAATTACCTGGGCGAGCAGAAGGCAAGCGCGAGTGGTCAGTATCCCGCGGCAGTACTGCTTAGCTGTATCGACTCGCGCGCGCCGGCCGAGGTGATCATGGATCTCGGCATCGGCGATATTTTCAATTGTCGTGTGGCAGGCAACGTCGCGAACGACGACATCCTCGGCAGCATGGAGTTCGCGTGTGCACTGTCTGGTGCCAAGGTAGTACTCGTGATGGGCCACACATCCTGTGGCGCGATCAAGGGAGCGATTGACAACGCAGAGTTGGGCAATCTGACCGGATTGCTGGGCAAGATCAAGCCGGCGGTGGAGGCAACGGCCTACAGCGGCGAGCGCTCAGCATCGAATTACACGTTCGTGGACGCCGTCGCACGCAAGAACGTCGCGATGACTTTAGCGAACATTCGTAGCGGTAGCCCGGTGCTGGCAGAGCTTGAAACCAAGGGGGCGATCAAGATAGCGGGCGCGATGTATAACCTGAAGACCGGCGAAGTGGAGTTCTTTGGCTGACTGCCGGTCTTGCCTGAACCATGAAAAATGGCGCTCTGAAGAATCTTCTTGCGTTGTGTACGGTGATGGTGTCGCTGCAAGCGGCATCGGCGAATTGCGATTTTTCATCGCAATGGATGACCTCCTTCTGTACACGGCTAACCAATATCACGACGTACGGCACGTGGGATATGTATCTCACAGGATACGGATGGCATGTCGACGGATACTCGGAGAGCGAGATCAATTCCAATTCATGGGGAGGCGGCGCAGGGAAGCACTTCACGGATCACAACGGCAACGAGGACAACCTGTTCCTGGTGGTCTTTCTCGACTCGCACAAGCATCTTGAACCGCTTGGCGGGTACGCCCGGCAATGGTTCACAGATCCGGTTCTAGGTGGATTGTCTCTTGGCGGCGGGTTCTTCGCGGGATTCACCGCGCGTGAAGACATCGCGCACTATGTGCCCGTTCCGCTGGTGTTGCCGATAGGGTCGCTGCGCTATCAGAAGGCTTCGATCATGGCCACATTTATTCCCCGTGTTCCCGGAGTCAGCAAAGGCGACGTCGTGTTCTTTTGGGCACGCTACCAGTTCTGAGTGCCCACTCTTCTGTCTACACCGCATGAGCGCTATGGACGCCCCTTCGGCTCGCGGAAATAACGTCAATGAGTCGCTGCATCAGCAGAGACTTGCCGTTCATCGCTTCGGGCTTGCAGCGCGGGTGGTCGAAGGTCGTCAGGAGGAAAGACACTCCACGATCCGTCATCGCTTCGAAAGAAGAACAACGCGTGAGAGCAGACCGCGTCGCCTGCTTTTACATACACGTAGCGGTGTTGGCCTTTTCCCGCCGCTCCGAATCGCGTGACCTGGACCGGCATGATCGGTACCGGCGAAAGCCACTTTTCGACCAGCGAGCGCAAAGTACTCGCCTCATAACGCATCGCTATCTCCATCGCCGATGGTGCAGCTTCGGTTAGCCGGCTCGAAAAGCGAGCGCCGCCACGGCCACATCAGATGAATAACCAGAGTATGCGGGCGCGTGAGTGCAAGCAATGAGCCTTTGGTCCGATACCATGGCTGCGTCTCATGTTCTATCCTCGCGAACATTTCGACGGACGGCGTGCGCCGCTTCCACTGCGTCAAACAAGAGCATTGCTGGCGGCGGCCGCGCGGCCGCGCAGCCAGGTGATGCTCGCAAAGAGCAGCACTGCGAACACGATCAGCATTGTCGCCACGGCGAGGATCGACGGGTCGATCGAGTCGCGAATTCCACTCCACATCTGCCGCGGCACGGTTGTCTGATCCGGGCCGCCGATGAACAGAATGACAATCACCTCGTCGAATGACGTCGCGAAAGCGAAGACGCTGCCGGTGGCGATCGCCGGCATGATGAGCGGCAAGGTCACGCGCCTGAATGTCACCCACGGCGGCGCGCCGAGCCCTGAAGCGGCACGCAACAGGCTGTGGTCGAACGAAAGCAACGACGCGGTCACGGTGATCACGACGAATGGCGTGCCGAGAGCTGCGTGCGCGAGCACCACGCCGGGATACGAGTTCACGAGTCCGAGCGGCGCGAAGATCAGATAGAAGCCTGCGGCGACCACGACGATGGGTACGATCATCGGCGAGATGATGAGCGGCATGATCAGCGAGCGCAGCGGAAACTGCGAGCGCGAGAGCCCCAGTGCGGCGAGGGTGCCGAGACATGTCGCGATCACCGTCGAAGCCGCGCCGATGCCGAGGCTATTCAGCAGCGAGCGTTGCCAGTCCGCGCTCGTGAGCGCCTGCTCATACCAGCGCAGCGAAAAGCCTTGCATCGGGTACGAAAAGTAGGAACCCGAATTGAACGAGAGCGGGATGATCGCGAGGATCGGCGCAATCAGGAAGAACAGCACGAGCGCGGTATGCAGCCGCACCCAGCGCGCGGCCACGCGTTCGGTCAGCATCTTGTTGCGTTGATCTTGCATATCGTTCCTTCGTCGTGTCCCTTCGTCGTGTTTCGTCGCGCGCGTATTCGAACGGTGCTCAACCGAAGCGCAAGCGGTCGATGCCGACGACGCGGTTAAAGATGAAATAGAAGATCGCCGTAAAGATCACGAGATAGGCCGAGAGCGCGCCGGCGAGGCCCCAGTTGAGCTGCGTGTTCGTCTGCATGGCAATGAGCTGGCTGATCATCTCGTCGCCGGCGCCACCGAGCAGCGCAGGTGTGATGTAGTAGCCGAGCGCGAGCACGAATACGAGGAAGCAGCCTGCGCCGACGCCCGGCAGCGTCTGCGGCACATAGATCCGCACGAACGCGGTGAACGGATGTGCGCCGAGCGATTGCGCGGCGCGCATGTACACAGGCGACACGCTTTTCATGACCGAGTAGATCGCGAGAATCATGTACGGCAGCAGCACGTGTGTCATGCCGATCAGAACGCCTGCACGATTGAAGATGAGCGGCAGCGGGTGAGTGGCGAGGCCGAGACCCATCACCAGGCTATTGATGACGCCGCCCGGTTGCAGCAACACATACCATGCTGTCGTGCGCACGAGCAGCGAAGTCCAGAACGGCACGATCACGAGAAGCATCAGCCGGTTGCTGCTTTTCGCAGGCAAGTTTGCGAGCAGCCACGCGACAGGGTAGCCGAGCAGGAGGCACAGCAACGTGACCGTCGCGCTGATGGAGATGGTCCGCACGAACGCTTGCCGATAGACCGAAGCGTTGTCCGCGACGAACGCGAGCGTGCCCTGGGGCGTCACCTGCGCATCGACTGCGGCGAGCAGATAGTCAGGCGTCGGCGACGCTGCGCCTCGCTTCAGCAAGCGCCAGGTCTCGGGCGAGTTCCAGCGTTCGTCGAGTTCGACGAGCGCCGGCTTCCACGCCGGCGGCGCATCGCCCGACAGCTGGCGCGCGGTGCGCATGAGCAGGCTGCGAAACTCCGGCTGCGCGAAATTCAGCCGCCGCGCGACGGTGCCGAGCTGTCCGCTTTGCTGCGCCTCCTTGAGCCCCGCAGCCAGCAGCGCGAACGTGGCTTCGTCCGGCACGCCGCGGCCGTCCCACGCATCGAGCGCACGCGTCAGTGCAGGCATGCTGTCCGGCACTTCGCGGTTCTCGACGCTGCGCGCGAGCAGCAACATGATCGGCGCAATGAACGTCGAAAGCAGAAACACGAGCAACGGCAGCGCAAGCAGCAGCGCCTGCAAAGATGCGCGGCGGCGTGCCTTCTGAAACGACGCGCGGCCTTCGGCTCTCGTCGGAGAGCCCGGGACCGTGCCTTGGGCGGAAGCGGGCATGCTGGTAGTCAAGTTGGGCTCTCGTCGAACGATGGCGTTACTGCGTCAGCCACACCTGGAAGCGCTTGTTGATCTGGTCCGCGTTGTCGGCCCAGAAGTTCGCGTTGATCTGCAGCGCGCGCTTGAAGTTCTCGGGTGCGGTCGGCAGATCGGCAAGACGCTGCTTGTCGATGAGCGCAATTGCGTCCTTGCGCGGCGGCGCGTATGCGATGTACTTCGACAGGTCCGCGTAGGCTTTGGGCTGCGAAGCGGAGACGATGAATTTTGCCGCCGCGTCCGCGTGCTTCGCGCCCGTCGGAACGCCCCACCAGTCGAAGTCGTAGACCTGCGCGTCCCAGACCGCCTTGAATGGCTTGTTGTCCTTCTTCGCGGCATCGGAGATGCGGCCGTTGTAGGCCTGTGTCATGACGACCGCGCCGTCTGCGAGCAACTGCGGCGCCTGCGCGCCCGACTCCCACCACACAATGCTCTTCTTGATCGTGTCGAGCTTCTTGAACGCGCGGTCCACGCCGGCGGGCGTGCCGAGCACCTTGTAGACGTCCTTCGGATCGACGCCGTCCGCGATCAACGCCCATTCCATCGACACCTTCGGCGACTTGCGCAAGCCGCGCTTGCCCGGGAATTTCTGCAAATCGAAGAAATCGTTGACGGTGGTCGGCGCTGTCTTGAGCTTGCTCGCGTCGTACGCATAGACTGTCGACCAGACCATGCTCGCGACCGCGCAATCGCTGATCGAGCCGGGAATGAAGTCGCTCGTCTTGCCGATTGTCTTCTTGTCGAACTTCTGCAGGAGGCCTTCCTCGCAGGCGGTGATCTCATCGTTGGTTTCGAGGTCGATCAGATCCCACGTGGTGTTTTTGGCCTGCTCCATCGCGGAAAGCTTGGCGAGACCGCCGTCATACGATTCGGTCGAGAAGCCGATGCCCGTGGCCTGCGTAAACGGTTCGAAGTAGGCCTTCTTGGCCGCCGCTTCGTACGCGCCGCCGAAGGTCACGACGGAGAGGGTCTCCGCTGCCTGGGTGGTTACGGTGGCGAATGCGGCTACGGCGAGTGCAGCGCATTGTGCTTTGATGAGGGTGCGCATGTCAGTTGGCTCCTGCTGGTGCGGTCGTGATTATGGAAGGTGAGGGCGGTGTGGATACGTGGATCGCGGGCGCGCTTCGCGGCGCAGGTGCGGCGAGGATCTTGCAGTCGTCGTGGCGCCACGCGACGTCGATGGTGCTGCCGGGTGAGGGCAGCGCATGGCGCTGGGTGTTGGGCACTTTCACGACGATCGAATCGCGCGAGCCGAGCGTCAGGTGTACACGGTGATGATCGCCGCAATACACCAGTTCGTCGACGCGCGCACGCACTACGTTGTCGTGTTCGGCGGCGAGCGTGCCTTCCGCGCTCGGGATATGCGCGCGTTCCGGGCGCAACGCGAGCATCGCTTCGTCGCCGGCGCGCAGGCCCTCTTCGCAACGGCCTCGAATCATGCTCCCGTCCGAAAGCGCAAGCGTTGCCGAACCTTCGCCCGTATTCGCGACGCGCCCCGTCAGTCCGTTGTTCTCGCCGACGAAGTTGGCGACGAACGCGTTCTGTGCGTTTTCGTAGAGCTCGCTCGGTGTGGCGGCCTGCTGGATACGGCCATCGGAAAACACGGCCACACGGTTCGACATGGTCAGCGCCTCAGCCTGATCGTGCGTCACGTAGACGATCGTGAGCGACAGTTCACGATGCAGGCGCATGATTTCGTACTGCATGGTTTCGCGCAGGCGCTTGTCGAGGGCGCCGAGCGGCTCGTCCATTAGCACGACACTCGGCTCGAACACGAGCGCACGTGCGAGCGCGACGCGCTGCTGCTGTCCGCCGGAGAGTTGCGCAGGACGCCGGTTCGCCAGATGCGGCAGTTCGATCATGTCGAGCGCACGCTTCACTCGCGCCTTCTGCTCGGAGCGGCTCACGTGCCGCACGGAAAGCGGAAAGGCGACGTTCTCCGCAATGGTCAGATGCGGAAAGAGCGCGTAGTTTTGAAACACCATGCCGATGTCGCGCTGATGCGGCGGCTTGTCGTCGAGGCGGCGGCCGTCGAGGCGGATCTCGCCGTGAGTGGGCGTTTCGAATCCCGCGAGCATCATCAGCGTGGTTGTCTTGCCCGAGCCGGAGGGCCCGAGCAGCGACAGAAATTCTCCCTTGCCCACCTCGAGATTCAAGTCATCGACGACATATTGGGCGCCGTCATACGATTTGCTCACGCGCGAGAGCGAAATGAAGGAAGGGTTTGACATCGTGATCGCGTCCTGTCGATGGTGCGTCGTAATCAATGTGTACCGGGCTGCGTCGCGGCGATCTTGCTGGCAATGTAGCGCGCGAAGTCATAGTTAGGTCGTTCGAGATGGCTCAGATGGCCCGGTTTCGCGAGCGGCGCATGCACGCCGCGAAAGACCGCTTCCACGCCGCGTTTGTCTTCGGCGTTCACGTCGTCCAGCAGTTTCTTTAGCGTCGCCATGTGCGCGTTCGCCTCGGGGTCCGCGATGAACTCCGGCGCAAGCCCGCCGCCGAAGCGGATATGCACGCGCCCCACGCCCTGAGGTTGCAGCACGAGATACCAGAAGTAACCTGGGGTAAGCGTGACCAGATGCGTCGGGTAGATAGCGAGCAGCGCGGTGGTCTTGCGCCAATGCCCGGTAAGACGCGTGTTCCCCGGATGCGCGTTGCCGATCGGCAAAGACGCTTCCTTCGTGATCCAGTGATAGTTGAACGCGGGATAACCCGGCGGGCATTCCATTTCTTCGAGCCGCGAATGCGGTCCTACCGTCGCGCGATGCAGCATGGGCAGGTGATAGCTTTCCATGAAGTTCTCCGCGAGGATCTTCCAGTTCGTGTCCCACACGTGCTCTTCATAGAACGTTTCGATGTAGTCCGACATGCCGTATGCGCTGATCAGCTTGCTCAAATCGGCGAGCTGCTCGCGCACGGGCGGCGCGTTTTCGTCGAGCGTCACGTAGAGCCAGCCTTGCCATTCTTCGCAACGCACTGTGGGCAGCCGGTAGTTTTCCTTGCAGAAGCCCTGTTGCCTGTCCATGAGCGGCGCGCCTTGCAGTGCGCCGTCCAGTGAGTAATTCCATGCGTGATACGGGCAGACGATGCGGCGCACGTTGCCGCGCCCTTCGAGTAACACCGACATGCGATGCAGGCACACATTCGACATCGCCCTGAGCTGCATCTGTTCGTCGCGCAGAACCACGACGGGTTGCGCGCCGATGCGCGCGCTCAGGTAATCGCCGGTTGCCTTGAGCGCGCTCGCGCGGCCGACGCATTGCCATTCCCGCGCGAAGATGGTGCGCTCTTCCAGCGCGAGGAATTCGGGCGACGTATAGACACCGGGCGGCATTGCATGCGCATCGCCGAATGGCCGTTCGCAACCCGTCTGCAGGTCTTCGACCAGTGCATGCACTGCGCTCGTCGTTGGCAGGTCGGTCATGCGTCCCCCTCGATTCGTGACGGTAAGAGCGAGCCGACGTGAAGCCTCGCGACGTGGCGCTCAACATGGCCATCAATCTATCAAGCCAATTTGCAAGCCAAAATATTGTTTTCAGATACAAAGCAAAGGTTTTGTCTATGCAGCGAACGCAATCTGAAAGCAGACGATTGACCGCTTTGAATCACGCGTCGATGTGCAGTCGGCGGATGTAGTTCTCGCAGAACGACGCAAAACGATGCACCACCTGGCGAGGCTTCATCGTGCGCGATTGCGCGATGCCTAGCATCGTTGCGTTGACGTTGTCTTTGAAGCGTTTAATGACGAACTCTTCGCCATCCACCGTGCGATTGGACTTGAGCGGAAAGTTGAGCAGGCTATAGCC
This sequence comes from Paraburkholderia kirstenboschensis, assembly GCF_904848585.1. Taxonomy (GTDB): domain Bacteria; phylum Pseudomonadota; class Gammaproteobacteria; order Burkholderiales; family Burkholderiaceae; genus Paraburkholderia; species Paraburkholderia kirstenboschensis. Next base: position 652,429 of record NZ_CAJHCR010000002.1, on the reverse strand, counting down.
GAGACCGTTCGCCACCATGCCGCGCACGACCTCCGGCTGCGACGAACGGAACGCGGGCACCGGCCGGCTGCCTACCGCATCGAAAAGCGCGGCGAAATACTCGCGGCTGTGCGGCAAGTCGAGCATGACATAAGGCTCGGGCAAAAGGTCGGCGAGCGATACCTTGCGCGCGCGGGCGAGCCGATGCGTCCGCGGCAGGATCGCGTAAGGCGGCAGCGAGAGCAGCGGCGTGAAGGCGATGTCCTCGGTGAGGTCGAGGCTGTAGGTGAGGGCGATGTCGAGCGAGCCATCGTGCAGGCCGCGCAAAAGGCCGTCCTGATGCGCCTCGACGGTGCGAAACGAAATGCCCGCGTTCTCGCCCGTGAAGCGGCTGATCAGACCCGGCATGAGCGGCGGCGCGAGCGAGACGAGACAGCCGAGCGCAATGGCGCCCGTCATGCCGCCGTCCATTTCCTTCGCGGTCGTTTGCAGTTCCTCCGCGATCTTCAGCAGATTGCGCGCCTGGCCGAGCAGATCGCGTCCGGCCTGCGTGAGCGAGAGACCGCTCGCATGATGTCGTATGAAGAGTTGCACGCCGAACGAGACTTCGAGATCCGCAAGCGCCGTCGAGATCGACGGTTGCGAGATATGCAGACGCTTTGCCGCCGCCGTGAAAGACAGCGCTTCCGCCGTCACGACGAAATAGCGCAACTGGCGCAATGAGTAGCGCAACGGGTGACTTTCCATCGACGACACTCCATCTTCAAGGTCTTCAATGGGCGGCATTGTGAGGCGGTCAAAAAGTGCTGCATAGGAAAAACCGATGCGCTGCATTTTTTTAATATGTTTTTCGGATTCGGAACGGGCGGGTAGATTTTGACGGGAGACGAACGGCCCGGCGGCACACGCCATCGGCAAGCACGATTCGCTATAGCCTCTTCTGAAGGACACCGTCATGACACTCCAAACAACGTCGATCGATACGCTGGTGGTCGGCGCAGGCCAGGCCGGCGTCGCCATGAGCGAACACCTGACAAGGCTCGGCGTGCCGCACCTCGTGCTGGAGCGCGCCCGTATCGCCGAGCGCTGGCGTACCGGGCGCTGGGATTCGCTGGTTGCGAACGGTCCCGCATGGCACGATCGTTTCCCCAACCTGGAGTTCGCGGACGTCCACCCGGACGCGTTCGCGCCGAAGGAGCAGGTTGCGGATTACTTTGTCGCCTACGCAAGAAAGTTCGATGCGCCGATCCGCACTGGCGTCGAGGTGAAGCACGTCGTGCGCAATGCGGGGCGGCCGGGCTTCACGGTCGAAACGTCGGAGGGCACGATCGAGGCTAATCGCGTGGTCGTCGCGACAGGACCTTTCCAGCGCCCCGTCATTCCGCCGATCGCGCCGCAAGACACGCGTCTGACGCAAATTCATTCCGCCGACTATCGCAATCCGGGGCAATTGCCGGAAGGAGGCGTGCTGGTGGTCGGCGCTGGATCGTCCGGTGTGCAGATCGCGGACGAATTGCAACGCGCGGGCAAGCGTGTTTATCTGTCGGTCGGCGCGCACGATCGTCCGCCGCGCGCTTATCGCGGTCGCGATTTTTGCTGGTGGCTCGGCGTGCTCGGCGAATGGGACGCGGAGGTCATGAAGCCGGGCAGGGAACACGTGACGATTGCGGTAAGCGGCTCGCGCGGCGGTCATACGGTGGACTTCCGGCGTCTCGCGCATCAGGGCATTACGCTCGTGGGTCTCACGAAGTCTTTCGACAATGGCGTCGCTGTCTTTGAAGACGATCTGGCGGCGAACATTGCGCGCGGCGACGAGAACTATCTGTCGCTGCTGGATGCGGCCGACGCGTATGCCGAGCGCAACGGTCTCGATCTTCCGCAAGAGCCGGAGGCGCGCGTCATTCCCGCCGACCCCGAGTGCGTCACGCATCCGCTTCGCGATCTCGACCTGGCAGAAGCCGGTGTGACGTCGATTGTCTGGGCAACCGGTTATGCAGTCGATTTCGGCTGGCTGAACGTGAACGCCTTCGACGAAAAAGGTAAGCCGGCGCATCAGCGCGGCGTATCGAAGGAGCCGGGCATCTATTTTCTCGGACTGCCGTGGTTGTCGCGTCGCGGCTCTGCATTTATCTGGGGGGTGTGGCACGACGCGAAGCACGTCGCCGATCACATCGCCACCCAGCGCAAATATCTGGCGTATTACGATGGATCGCAATCCAACGCAGCGAGCCGCGGCGACGAAAGCACAGGAAGTACTGAAAGCGCCGACGGCGCATCCGCCAGTTCCAGGGTTCACAAAGTCAGCGAAATGGGCGTGAACTGATTCACGCGTCTCTTCGATCCGCGATCCACTTCTCCCCATATTAAAAGGTGCACTGATGAGCCAACCTACGCATACCCGTATTCGCATGTTCAACACGAAGGACACGTATCCAAACCAGACGCTCGACAACGACCTCTGTCAGGCCGTGCGAGCAGGCAATACGGTGTATGTACGCGGCCAGGTGGGGACCGATTTCGATGGCCGTCTGGTCGGCCTGGGCGATCCGCGCGCCCAGGCCGAGCAGGCGATGAAGAACCTCAAGCAACTGCTCGAAGAGGCGGGCAGCGACTTGTCTCACGTCGTCAAGACGACAACGTATCTGACCGACGTCCGTTATCGCGAGCCCGTTTATCAGGAAGTCGGCAAGTGGCTAAAGGGCGTATTTCCCATTTCCACTGGCCTGGTCGTGGTTGCGCTGGGTCAGCCTCAATGGCTGATGGAGATCGACGTGATCGCCGTCATTCCGGATGGATGGACGCGGCCGCAAGCCTAAGGAGCGGGACATGACATTCTCTATTGTCGGACGCTGCGCGCAGTCGGGGCAGCTTGGTATTGCGATCAGTTCTTCGAGCATTGCAGTGGGCGCCCGCTGCCCCTGGGTGCGTGCACGCGTCGGCGTGGTCGCGACGCAAAACGTCACACTGCCGGCACTGGGCCCGCAGATTCTCGATCTTATCGAAAGCGGGCAATTCGATCCCGCCGCCGCGTTGGACCGTGCGCTGGGCGCGAACGAGTGGAGCGAATATCGGCAGGTCACGGTGGTCGACAGCCAGGGCCGTACGGCGTTCTTCAGCGGCAAGGAAGCGTTGGGCACGTATCACGCCGTCGCGGGCAGCCAATGCGTGGCGGCGGGCAATATGCTCGCCGGCGCCGAAGTGATCGAGGCAATGGTCCCTGCGTTCGAGCAGGCCGCAGGCCCGCTTGCCGATCGGCTCCTCGCGGCCATGCATGCGGCGATGGCCGCGGGCGGTGAGGCGGGGCCCGTGCATTCGGCGGCGCTCAGAATCGCGGGTGACGTGAGCTGGCCGATCGTCGATTTGCGGGTCGATTGGGCGGACGACGATCCCATCGGCCAACTCGACGGTTTGTGGCGCGCGTATCAGCCGCAGATGCAGGACTATCTGACGCGCGCATTGAATCCGACCGCCGCGCCCAGCTACGGGGTGCCCGGCAATGAGTGACAGGTCCAGCCGCGCGCTGCTCGCCACGCTGATCGGCTTTGCCACGGTCAGCCGCGAGTCGAATCTGGACATGATCGAGTTCATTCGACATTACCTGAACGAACTGGGTGTAGAGAGCGAACTGTTCTACAACGCCGAGCGTACCAAAGCGAATCTGTTTGCGACCATCGGTCCGCGTGAGCGAGGCGGCATTGTGCTGTCAGGCCATACCGACGTGGTGCCGGTCGAAGGCCAGGCGTGGAGTGTCGACGCATTCCGTCTCACCGAACGCGACGGGCGGCTGTATGGCCGCGGTACGGCCGACATGAAGGGCTTTATCGCATCGGTGCTCGCGGCGGTGCCGGGCTTCGTCGAACGCGATTTGAAGCTCCCGGTGCATCTCGCCTTTTCATACGACGAGGAAGTGGGGTGCCTCGGCGTGCGGCCTATGCTCGCTGAACTGGAACGGCGTCCGCATAAGCCGGTGCTGTGTATGATCGGCGAGCCGACCGAACTCAAGCCGGTGCTCGGACACAAGGGCAAACTGGCGATGCGCTGTCAGGTCAAGGGTGCTGCCTGCCATTCGGCCTATGCGCCGTATGGTGTCAACGCCATTCAGTACGCGGCGCGAATGATCAGCCGTCTGGAGGAAATTGGCGAACATCTCGCGCAGCCCGAGTATCGCGACGAACGGTTCGATCCGCCGTTTTCGACCGTGCAGACTGGGGTGATCAGAGGCGGGCGTGCGCTGAACATCGTGCCCGCAGAATGTGAGTTCGATTTCGAAGTGCGGGCGCTGCCGGGTTTCGATGCCGGTCAGGTCGCCGACGAGTTGCAAACGTATGCCGAAGCCGAGCTGCTGCCCAGGATGCGCGCCGTGAAGTCCGACGCCGACATCCGTTTTCAGTCGCTCTCCGCCTATCCGGGACTGGCTACGTCGCCCGACAGCGAAGCGGCGCGTCTTCTGACGTTGCTGACCGGTTCAAATGAGTTCGGCACGGTGGCGTTCGGCACCGAAGGCGGGCTCTTCGAGAAGGCGGGCATTCCCACCGTGGTCTGCGGACCAGGCAGTATGGACCAGGGGCATAAGCCGGATGAGTTTCTCACCAGCGAGCAATTGAGCGATTGCGATGCAATGCTCGCTCGTCTGGCGGATTACCTTTCGGCTACTGGTTGAAACGGATGCACCGGGGAGGGCGCGCGTCGCGATGCGGGCCTTTGTTCCTGGCGCTGAAGCCTCGGTCGCGGTCGCGGTCGCACAGAGGACTCGCGGCGCTCGCCGCGTCATATCCGGTTCCGGTTGATTCGCGGGCCGCGCTTCAGGTGCCATCGCCATCGCCTCAGACCTGCTTGCGCGAGCGCGCTTTGCTCGCGACTTTCGCACCTGTCGCTTGCCGCGCGTCGCGTTCCCGGCTCCAGTGTTCGAGCAATATGCGTGTCTGATCGCGTACCGTGGACTTCAACTGCTCGGCCTTCTCTGCATCGATGCTTTTCCAACCGAGGACCGACAGCGTCGAGCGATGCGCGAGGTGAAAGATCACCAGCTGCCCATGCAGGCTGAAAGTGCGAATCTGCGTGACGGGGTCGTCGGCTGCTAGTCCGCAGATGCGCGCCACCAGCGCGGCGCTCGCGTCGTTCAAAGGCTGACGGATCCGGCACGCGAGAATCTGCGTGGCGCTCTCGGGCTCGTAGCCGGCCTGCTCGCGTGCAAAGAACATCCGCCGGCCCGGTTTGCTTGCTTTCGTGAACGCGCCGTCCGCCATTGCTTCCTGAATGCGGATAAAAGCGTCGATCAACACTTCCGTCCCGGCGTTTTCGCGCAACACGGCTTGTGCATGTTCGATGGCCGGGCCGAAGGTTCTCCATGCGTCGTCGGCGAGTGCTTCGACGCACGCGCGATACACCCCTTCCTTGTTCTCGAAGTAGTACTGCAGCGCGGGCGCGTTGACGCCGGCGCAAGCCGCGATCTCGCGCGTCGACGCGCCTTCGAATCCGTGTTCGCCGAACAGCTGGATCGCTGCTTCGATGATTCGCTGACGCGTCTCGTCACCGCGCGCGTAGCCGCCTTCCGGCGACCGACGCACTTTCTGTGCGGGGTTCATGCATTTCTCTCCATTACTTCCACACAAATATATCACTTGACACAAATCTATCGACTGGAATAATTCTGCCAACTGGAAAGAATTGGACCATTGAGATGTCAACGACCGCAGGTTCCCCCTCCCGTCCCCGACCCGCTGAAGAGTCGCAGCCTTCAGGCACGCGCCGTCCCAGCAGGCGCACGGTATTGATCGCGCTCGGCATCGTCGCGTTGCTTGCCGGAGGTCTCTGGCTCGCGCGCTGGTGGACCGTGGGCCGCTTTATCGAAAGCACCGACGACGCCTATCTGCAGGCTGACAGCGTCACGGTCGCTCCCAAGGTGTCTGGCTATGTGACGGAAGTTTATGTCGCGGACAATCAGATGGTGAAGCCGGGCGACCCGCTCGTGCATCTCGACGTGCGCCAGTACCAGGTTGCGCTCGACCAGGCGCTTGCCACCATCGACGCGCGCAAGGCGGACATAGAACGAGCACAGGCCGAGATCAAACAGCAGCAGTCCAACATTGCTCAGGCACAGGCGCAAGAGCGGGTGGCTCGCGTGAGTGCACAGCATGCGAGCGACGAAGTGCGGCGTTACGCTCCGCTCATCGCAACCGGCGCTGAAAGCAGTGAACGCATGGCCGAGCTGACCAGCACGCGCGATCAGGCGAATGCGACACTTGCCGCAAACGCAGCCGCGGTCGACGCCGCACGTTCGCAGATCGGCTCTGCCACCGCGCAGCTCGCACAGGCGCGCGCGCAACTCGAAGCCGCCGAGGCAAGCGCACAACAATCGCGGCTCGATCTCGAGAACACCGTGGTGCGCAGCGCGCTGGGCGGCAAGGTCGGGGACCGCACCGTGCGCGTCGGTCAATACGTGCAACCGGGCACGCGGATGCTGACGGTCGTTCCCGTACAGAGCACCTATTTGCTGGCCAATTTCAAGGAAACGCAGGTGGGCCGCATGCGTGTCGGCCAGCCCGTGGAAATGCATGTCGACGCGTTGCCTGGTCATACGCTGCATGGTGTGGTCGACAGTTTTTCGCCCGGCACCGGCTCGCAGTTCGCATTGCTGCCGCCGGAGAATGCGACCGGCAACTTCACGAAGATCGTGCAGCGTGTGCCCGTGCGGATTCGTATCGACACCGGGGCGGAGACGCGCAGCGTGTTGTTGCCCGGTCTGTCCGTGACGGTCGATGTCGACACGCGGTCTGCGCGTGAGCGCGATGCACGCATCGATGCCGAGAACCATCGTGGCTGACTCGACTGCGGCGCCTGCCGCACCTACCGCACCGCACGGTGAAGAGCGGGCGAGCGTCGGCGACTGGATCGCCGTCGCCGCCGGCGCGCTCGGCGCATTGATGGCGACGCTCGACATCTCCATCACCAACTCCGCGCTGCCGCAAATCCAGGGCGAAATCGGCGCGACGGGAACGGAGGGCACGTGGATTTCCACCGGCTATCTGATGTCCGAGATCGTGATGATTCCGCTCGCGGCGTGGCTCACGCGCGTCTTCGGCCTGCGCAACTTCCTGCTGACCAACTCAGCGCTCTTCATTGCATTTTCGATGATGTGCGGCTGGTCGCACACGCTGCCCATGATGATCGCCGGCCGCATCGGCCAGGGCTTCACTGGCGGCGCGCTGATTCCCACTGCTCAGACCATCATCCGCACGCGGCTGCCGCTTTCGCAGTTGCCGGTCGGCATGACGATGTTCGGCCTGATCGTGCTGCTCGGGCCGCTGCTGGGGCCGGTGGTCGGCGGCTGGCTCGCGGAGAACGTCAGCTGGAGCTGGTGCTTCTTCATGAACCTGCCGATCTGCCTTGCGCTGATGACACTGCTGATCGTCGGCCTGCCGTCGGACAGGCCGCACTGGGAAGCTTTTTTCAAGGCGGACTGGCTCGGCATCGTCGGGCTCGCGATTGGGCTCAGTTCGCTCACGGTGGTGCTGGAGGAAGGGCAGCGTGAGCGCTGGTTCGAGTCGTCGACAATCGTCGCGCTCACCTGTGTATCGGTTATGGGGATGATCCTGATCGCAGCCTCGCAAATGACGGCAAAGAAGCCGATCGTGCGCCTCGGCCTGATGCGCAATCCTAACTATGCGAGCGTGATCGTGATCGTGTCGGCGGTCGGCGCCGCGCTCTATGGCGTGTCGTATCTGCTGCCGCAGTTTCTTGGCGTGGTCGCGGGCTATAACGCGGAGCAGTCGGGCGCGATCATGCTGCTCTCGGGGCTGCCGGCTTTTCTGATCATGCCGGTGTTGCCGCGCCTGCTTGGCAAATTCGATTTCCGGCTTCTGGTCATCACCGGGCTCGTGTTGTACGCGATCAGTTGCATGCTGGACATCAGCCTGACGGCGCAAAGCGTCGGGCACGATTTCGTCTGGTCGCAACTGATACGCGGCACCGCACAGATGCTTGCAATCATGCCGCTCAATCAGGCGTCCATGGCTGCCGTGTCGCGCGAAGATTCCGGCGACGCCGCGGGGCTCTACAACATGGCACGCAATCTCGGCGGGTCGATCGGTCTCGCGATCATCGGCACTGTAATCGACCGGCGCACGACGTTTCATACGGCAATGATCCGTGAATCGGTCAGTGCGAATTCACTGATCGGTCAAGACAGCATTGCGGCCAACGCGGCGAACTGGTTCACCCATACCGGGGACATGGCGTACTCGCGGATGCGCGCGCTCGGGCAGCTCGGCGTGCAGATCCAGCAGCAGGCGATCGTGATGACCTATTCGGAAACTTTCTATCTGCTCGCCATCGCGCTCGTCGCCTGTATTCCGCTTGCGTTGCTTCTGAAGACGCCGCGCAGGAACGCGCCGGCGCCTCCGTCCGCCGGACACTAATGTTTTCTGATCTCACATGATGTTCAACCGTCCCTCGAGTTTCGCCCTGGCCGCCGCGGCGCTTCTATCTTCGTTGTCCGTCTTGCCGGGCTGCACAGTCGGTCCCGACTATCACGGTGCGCCGCCGCTCGCGCAGGATGCTCGCGGCGCCGCGTTCGTGCGCACGCCTACGGCCGGCACGACCGCGACGCCGGCGCCTCGTGAATGGTGGCTCGCACTGAACGACCCGCAACTGAACGATCTGATCGACGCCGCGCTCGCACATAGCCCGGACGTGCATATTGCGCAGGCGCGCCTGCGCGAGTCGCGCGCGCAGCTGCAGTCGCAGCGCGCAGACGCTCTGCCGAAGGTTTCGGCCAACGCGGCTGCGCTGCGCATGCGCGAACCCGATCTGAGCGCGCTCAATTCGGCAGGCTCGTCCGGTAGCGGTTCGGCGTCGTCGGGAAGGGGGCCGCTGCAGCTTTACACGGCGGGTTTCGACGCCACATGGGAAATCGACCTGTTTGGCGGCACGCGGCGCGCGATCGAAGCGGCATCGGCCAATGCTGAAGCTGTCGACGCGGATCTCGCCGACACCCAGGTGTCGCTTGCCGCGGAAGTGGTGCAGACCTACATCGACCTGCGCGACCAGCAGACGCGACTTGAAATCGCGCGGCGTCAGGCGGACACCGAACAGAAAATGTTGACGCTGACGCAGCAGCGCCGTGAGCGCGGCACGGCTGCGGATATCGATGTCGAACGTCTCACCACGCAGGTCGAAAACACGCGTTCGACGCTGATTCCGCTCGACGCGCAAATGAGCGATTCGCTCGACCGCCTCGCCGTGCTGACGGGGCGCGCACCCGGCGCGCTGGATCAGCAACTGGCACCCGCCCGGCCGCTGCCCGCTATGCCTGAGACAGTAGCCATTGGCGATCCGTCGGCGATGTTGCAGCGGCGTCCCGACATCCGAGCCGCCGAGCGGCGCCTTGCATCGAGCAACGCGCAGATCGGCGAACACGTGGCGGACTTTTTCCCGAAAGTGACACTGTTCGGCGATATCGGTTTCAGCGCGAGCGATCCGGGCCATCTCATACGTAAGAGCAACTTCAGCTGGATTACTGCACCGTATCTGCAATGGAACGCATTCGATTTTGGTCGCACGCTCGGCAGCGTACACGCCGCCGAGGCGTCGCGAGACGAAGCCGAGGCTCGTTACACGAAGACGGTGCTCGGCGCGCTACAGGACGCGAACTCTTCGTTATCGCGCTATGGGCATCAGCGTGAGCATGTCGTAACGTTGCTAAAAGTGGAGGCGTCCGCGACCCACTCCGCCACGCTGATGCGGCAGCGCTACTCGGCGGGTGTCGCGACGTTGATCGATTTGCTCGACACGCAGCGCCAGGAATTCAGCGCGCAGCAGAATGTCGTGGCAGGGCAGGCCGAATTGCTCAAGGACTTCGTGTCGCTGCAGAAGAGCCTTGGCATCGGCTGGCAAGGGCCGCAGGGGTAGTGCGGCCGCGCGACTCGCCTGGTTGGTGCGAGGCTTTCATAGTGGCGCAAAAGCGCGAGTCTTTATTGCGGTGCGTCACTTTTGCACGGTGCGCTGCCTGACTTCCCAGTTCGCGCGCGAGCGGCAGCGCCTCACGCCGGACAGGGCCGGCTTTCTGGATTTTGGCTGCAAAAAGACGAATGCGCCTGCTATCGGCGGAATATAGTGGGCAGGGTCTTGGGTCTGTCGGCGCGAACAATCGTCGTCATCGGCGCGCAATGCGTTGATCCGAGCCATTCAGTTCGCAAAGACAAATCGAATCTGGAGACCTGCGATGAACGCGACGATCGCAACAATGGGGACAATCCGCGGAGCGTCCAAACACTGCGCCGTGATTGCAAGTGCATTTTTGCTGGCCTCGTGCGGCGGGTCTATCGAGTCGAATACGTCTGTGCCTGCGTCCATTATGCAGGTGATGCAAAAGCCCGCCTATAAAAGTGCGAGCTGGTCGATGCTGGTGGTCGATCTCGAGTCCGGGCGAGTCATCTACGACCTCGACTCCAACTCGCAGATGTTCATTGCCTCGGTGCGTAAAGTCTTCTCGACCGGCAACGCGCTCAACGCGCTCGGCGCACAACACAAGTTCGTCACGCCAGTCTATCGGCAGGGCAGTGTCGCGCCGAACGGCACGCTCAACGGCAATCTGGTCCTGGTTGCGAGCGGCGATCTGACGATGGGCGGGCGCGCCAATCCCGATGGAACGATAGCGCTCACCGACTTCGACCACAACGAAGCGAACTCGCTCGGCAATGCAGTGCTGTCGGCGCCGGACCCGCTCGCGGGATACAACGCGCTGGCGGCGCAGGTAGCGGCCGCCGGCATCACTGCGGTCAATGGCAATGTCGTGATCGACGACCGTCTTTTCGAGCCGTTTAATTTCCGCGGTGAATTCGACGTGCGGCCGATCTTCGTCAATGACGACCTCGTCGACGTCACTCTTTCGCAGAGCGCGGAAGGCGCCGCGGTGCCGTTCGACTGGCGGCCGAAGTCGGCGGCTTTCTCCGTGCAATCGACGCTGAAGACCGGCAGCGCGACGTCGACGCTCGCCATCGGGCTCCAACCCGAGCCGCCGCAGTGCATCGGCGCGGCTAATTGTGTGGGCATTGTCAGCGGCACCGTGCCGGCGGGTTACGTGCCCATTCTGACCAACGCGTATCCGCTGATCCGCACGTTCCGCGTGAGCAAGCCGTCGAACTACGCGCGCACGATCTTTATCGAAGCACTCGCGCGCTCGGGCGTGACGGTAACGGCTGCGCCCGTCGCGGTGAATCCTGTGCAGTTGCTGCCCGCGAAGGGCTCGTATTCGAGCGCGCAACAGGTTGCGCAACTGACGTCGGCGCCGTATGCGCAGCACGTCCGATACGTCAATAAAATCAGCTACAACATTGGCGCTGACGTGACGCTGATGCAGTTCGGCCTCGCGCACAACGGATCGACCACCATGGCCGGTTCGCTTGCGGCGGAACAGAGCGAGCTGTCCACGGCATTCAACATTTCGCCGGGCCAATATCACTTCATCGACGGCAGCGGCGGCGGCGAGACCACGGCCAACGGCAAAGCCGTCATTGCGATGCTGCGCGGCATGAGCGTGAAGCCTGCCTTCGTGCCGTACTTCGATTCGATGCCGGTGCTCGGCGTGGACGGATCGCTCGCCACCATCACAAACTTCGAAGCCGACTCGACATTAGCGGGAGCGAAAGGCCAGGTGCACGCGAAGACGGGCACGTACGTCGCCGAAAATCCGGCCGCGCCGGGCATGCCGCTCCTGAAAGGGCAGGCGCTCGCCGGTTATATCGACGCAAAGAGCGGCCGCCGCATCGTATTCTTCCTGACGGTCAACAATGTGCCGATCACGGGCATTCCCGACGTGCTGACCGCGTTCCAGGACGAGGGCACGATCGCTGCCATGCTATGGAAAATGCAATGACGGAGCTTGTCAGTACTTCGAACAGACGATGCGAGGCGTAAAGCAGGGGCCGCTCATTTCGCGCCGCGCCGCAGCAGAACGTCGAACCGGCCTGCTACGAGATGCGATTCGCTCACTTCCGGCAACGTTTTCGCAGCCTGGGTGATGCGCCAGACTTCCTCGAGAAGCGAGCGATCCGTACCTGACCAGTTCGTCAGCACATTTTCGATGCGCTCGGAGCCGTGAACGTCACCGGTGAAATATCCCATCGACCACTCGGCAAAGTGCCTGTTCTCCAGCGAACCGATTGCGACGATCCTCATGTCGTAGTGACGGCTGTCATTGCCGATGCGGCGCAGGCATTCCCTCACTGCCGCCGGATCGCCTTCGAGGTACTGGACAAAATTGCGGCCCGCGTGCACGAGAAAGCCGGTTAGTGCATCGGCGCGATTGAGAACGCGAGACACCGACACAATCGCTTCCACGTCCGATATGCCTACGCCCGACGCGACATTGCTGATATATACCGCGCCGAATAACGTCTCGTCTTTGTCCCGCGTTTCGAGACGTCCGGATTCGTCTGAGAACATAGCGAGACCTCTGCAAAGACATTGCGCGTTTCCCACTTTAGTACAGGGCCGGCTGTCTAAGATCGACCAACGTTAGCCGGCTGCGCCCATGAGGGCGGAAATTGACGGCATACGTTATGCGTTTGTCCGAATCGTGCAGGCGCCGATCGCGTCGCGTGCTTCAACGCTTGCTGAGGAATTGCACTTGCTGTCGCGTTTCGCGGATCTGCTAGTGAAGCAGGGTAGTCGGTTCAATCGATGTCGACATCTTCACACCGATGCACGCCCCAACCACTCACGCACGTACAGCGAATGCGGCGGCCGAACCGCCGCATGCTCACGAGATTTCGGTGTCCCAACGAAAAGAAAACCCAGCACGCGCTCGACCGGCTCGAAGTCGAGCGCCGCCTGAAGATTCGGGTCGTACGCATCGACGCCCGTTGCCCAGAAACCGCCGTAACCGAGCGCGTGAATTGCGTTGAGCATGTTCATGGCCGCTGCGCCGACCGCGAGCAGTTGCTCCGACTCCGGAATGTGCGAGCCGGCAGTCGGAGCCGCGGCTATGACGATCACGAGCGGCGCCGTGTACGCGAGTTGCCGGCGTTGCTCGTGATCCGCGCGGGGCGTTGCCGGCTCGCGTCGCGCCGCGACATCGACGAGCAATTCGCCAAAATCAGCGCGCGCGTCGTCGCGGATCAGAACGAAGCGCCAGGGGCGCAGCGCACCATGGTCCGGCGCTCGCATCGCGGCGTCGAAGATCAGGCTTAGCTCGGACTCGCCTGGTCCGGGCTCGGCCAGCGGCCAGTACGATTGGCGCGAGAGCAGCGTGTCAAGAAACGCTTGTTGCGACGGCGAAACGATGTGGTCGCTCTGACGGATCTTCGAGGTATCCATGACGGTCGGATTGAGTTTTCTGTCAGACGGATGATGACGACAAACGGATGGCAATGCAAATGATTCGTATTTGCTTGTCTGATGAATGGTTTTGCCTTAAGCTGCGTTTCAGTCGCCGTACGTCACCTGCGCGCCGTCGTTGCAGGCTGGGTAAGTGAGGACAGCCGGAGCAGAGGTCCTTGACATGCGCCGTCGGCAACGAGTAAATTTAAATGCAAATGATTCGCATTTAATGCGTGATGATTCAAACGTCGGCCGGATTCAATGCGCTGGCGCTCCCGCAGAAGGGGGCGCAGCGCCTTCGGCACTCAACCGACGCACACAACTTCATTCAGGAGCCGCGATGAGCTGGGGTGACGAAAACACCAACTTCGTTGTCGTTGTAAATCACGAAGAGCAGTATTCGATTTGGCCTGACTACAAGGCAATTCCCGCCGGCTGGCGTGAAGCCGGCAAGTCGGGCAAGAAGGACGAATGCCTGCAATGGATCGACGCAGTCTGGACCGATATGCGTCCGCTCAGCTTGCGCCAGGCCATGGCCGAGAGCGCTGCGCCCGAAGGCGTCACCAATGCGTGATCAACGGGCGTCCAGCCGATGATCCCGCCGAATCGGCTGCCGCGCACGTCGAACACGCTCACGCTCGTGTGTCTCGCGCATGCAGGCGGCAGCGTGGCGCTGTACCGGGACTGGCAGCCTCGGTTGCCGTCGTTTGTGCAGGTGCGCATGCTCGAGCTGCCTGGTCACGGTAGGCGCCGGTCCGCATCGCCGCATACCGAATGGCCGGCGCTCATCGCACAACTCGCGGATGAACTGCTCGCGCTGGTCGATGGCAGCGCTCCGTTTGCGTTGTTCGGGCACAGCATGGGCTCGCTCGTCGCACTCGAATTGATGCACGCGCTGCGCGAGCGCGGCGAGCGTGCTCCTGTCTGGTTCGGTGCGTCGGCGACCATCTCGCCCGCGCGTCGTAAGCACGAAACGCATTGGCTCAATTGTTCGCATGACGAAATGATTGCTTGCCTGCGGGAGCGCGGCGGCACGCCTGCCGAGTTGCTCGACGACGCCGAGTTCGTCGACTTCATGTTGCCGCTGCTGCGCGCCGACTTCCACCTGTGCGGCGTGCATCCGGCCCACATTGCGACGCGTGTCGCTGGTTATGGCGCGATGCTGCCTGAAGCTACGGCGACATCGTCCATGCTCGATTGTCCGATCGACGTGTTCGTCGGCCGCGATGACCCCGCCACGGCCAACCGCGCGGACGTCGATGCCTGGGCGGAGGAAACGCGCGGCGCATGCGCAGTCCACTGGTTCGACGGCGGGCATTTCTTCATCGACACGGCGCGCGAAGCCGTGCTCGCAGTCGTGGCCAACGCGCTCATGCAGCATGGACGGCGAGTGCAACACGCACGAGGCGTCGCGGCATGACGAACCCGTTGCGCGGAGTTGTTGCGTGAATCGCGGACGGCAAGCGCTTCGTCATCATCAATTGCAGTATTGAGGCAACCCGGATAAGGACCGAATGACCATGAGCCAGGCTTCGCTGCCGATCTTCGATTTCTCGCCGTTCGTTGGCCACAGCGAGCGCTACGTCGCGCTCATCAAACAGTTCGCGGCGGCCGGGCCGTTTCGAAGCGCGACGGTCGACGAACTGCTGCTCGACGACGACTTCCATCGGCGCCCGCTGCGGCCCGAGGACTTCGACTTCCTCAAGTTCATGAAGCCCGTGCGCGAACACAACGTGAGCCGTCTGCCGGCGCTCGCGTCCGGGCGCACGCTGATGTCGATCTATGAGCTCGACGTCGCGCGCCCGCCGGCGGGTAGCGAGCCGGCTGACTGGCAGCGCTTTGCCGATTTCTATCGCGAAGACACGCGCGAACTCGGCGCGCAGATCGCGCCGTTCCTGGAAGCGTACGCATTCGAATACCTGACGAAGGACGTCGATACCGGCGAAGACACGCGCGCCGTGAGCGCGCGCTTGACGCACATCGTCGACGAGGAACTCGCATTCTGGAGCGCCACGTTCGAGCGGCTGATGCGCAACGACTACCTCGAACAAGGACTGCGTTTCATCATGGTGCAGCGCTGGGCGCTCGCGGTATCGAAGCGCCGCGCGCTCGCGCGGGCCGGTGCAAGCGGCTTCTTCGACATGCTCGCACCCGACGAGCGCCCGAGCCTTCACCGTCAAGTGCCTGACGACGCGCTGTTCGAGCGCGTCGCCGAGGCAAGCTGCATTACGCGCCGGCAGCATGCCTACTGGCAGTTCTATCTGCCGACGAGCACCGCGAAATGCAATCTGCTGTACACGCTCGCTCGCCGTCCGGACCGCGCGTTCGGGCTTATCGGCGCGGCGTTCGCGGCCGAAGCCGAGTGGCTTGCGTTCGGGCTCGCGCTCGAACGCGCTTGCGCGCATCTGCAACCGGCGAGCCGCGGCCCGGCCGATTCCGACGCATTGAGGGCAGCGCTGGAGCAGCGCTGCGCGCGTGCACTACGGCGCGTTGCCCAGGACTTCGGCGACCCGGCGCGCGCTCAATGCGTGCAAGGCGTTGTCGCAGGCCAGCGCCTCGCGGAGCGCGGGCGCTGGGATCTCGGCGAGCAGCTGCGCTGGCTGTCGTCGATTCGCGACTATGTGAGCTTCGCGCATCGCATCAGCTCGCGCATCGACGCGGAGTGTCCCGGCATCGACCGTGAGACGTTCGTCGAGCCACACGAAATGTGTTCGACGACGCACGTCCACAACGATCACCGTCTCGTCACGATCGAAGAGGGCGACATGCTGTTCTGGGGCAACGTCGGCATGCAGCTTTCGATGCACAAAGGTGACATGGTGCTGATTCCGGATGGCCGGCTGCACGGCTCGACGGTCGTATCGAATGAATGCACGTATCACCAGCCGATCATTCCGAACGAGTGGGTCGAGGCCCTCGTCGCCGAGTTGGACGAGCCGGCGGCGGCCTCGACGTGACAGCAGCAGATCGCGCGGTACATCCGTAACAGATCGGCAACCAGCTAGCAACAAACCAGCAACAAATCGGCGGCACCATGCAGGCGCTAACGGCGGAGATCGACAACAAATGCGCCTCTTCCCCATGACAGCAGTATCGACGTTCCGGCCACGCGGGCCGGGATGCCTCGCGCGTTCGACGCGCGCAACACTGGGTCAGGAAGAGAGAGCGAACGATGCAAGCAGGCAACAGTGCTATCGCAGAGGCCGATCGGTTCGAGGTCAGCGACTGGAAGAGCCGGATCATTGCCGGCAGCGCGACGGGCGCGGCGGTGTCCGCGCCCGCGTGGCTGGACGCTTCGTATGCAACGCTGCGCGAGCAGGTACTCGATCCGGCATATCCGTGCTTTTTCGGCACGATGGCCGAGCGGCGCGGCGAGATGTTCTACTCGTTCGTCAACGGGCGCGATCTGCGCGATCTGCCCGCGACGATGCAAACCTTCGCGGAGCTCGCCGTGCAGCCCGAGTACAGGAGAAACAACATCGCGGTATTTTTCGAGCCGGACCGGCAGCCGCTTACGCACGATGCCTACCGGACACTGTTCTGGGGCATCCTGCAGCAGTTGCACGACGGCGATCCAGATCCGGCGGCCGACCAGCAGCCGGACCCGATGGACGAGGCGTGGGAGTTCTCGTACGCGGGCGTGCAGATGTTCGTGGTGTGCGCGTGCCCGTCGTTTCGCGCGCGCCATAGCCGCAACCTGGGCCCGGGCATGGTGCTGCTGTTTCAGCCGCGTTCCGTGTTTGTCGATACGATCACGAACAAGGTGATTGGCCGCGAGGCACGCAATCAGGTGCGCAAGCGTCTGGAAACATGGGACGAGATTCCCGCGCATCCCGACCTCGGCTTTTATGGCGACCCGGGCAATCTCGAATGGAAGCAGTACTTTCTCGACGACGCAAACGCGCCCATCGAGGAGCGCTGCCCGTTTCTGAAACGCCGCGCGCAGGCGCGCGACGCATCGTCAGCGCAAGTGCAGTCCACGCAGGCGCGCCGTCAGGTGGCGCCGCAAGACGCGCGCAGCGAATACGAAGGAGGCTTCGCGCAAAAAGACGCTACGCGAGGCGCCGATAACTGATGCGGCCGGCGCACGAGGATGTCTGCATGACGCTCACGGCATTCGCTGCCCGGAGCAGTCCCGTCGTCCTCCTGCTCTAACGCCGCGACGAAAGGAGATTCATGTCCGTACTTTTGCAACTGGTCAGCAAGTCGCGCTGGATGATTGCTGCGGCGCTCATCGCGAGCGTGCTCGGCGGCCTCGGCAATGCTGCGCTGCTCGCCCTCATCAATCAGGCGCTCGCCGCGACGCCGGAGGGGCTCGCTCGCCTCGGCTGGCAGTTCCTTGCGATCGGCCTCGGCGTTCTGGCGATGCGCGCGCTCGCACAGTCGCTCTTCATGTGGCTCGGCCAGCAGGCGAAGGCGACGCTGCGCATGCGCACGATTCGTCGTATCGGCGATGCCGCGTTCGCGCAGCTGGAGAAGCAGGGCGCGGCGAAATCACTCGCGGTGCTCACACAGGATCTCGACACCATCGT
The DNA here is from genome assembly GCF_904848585.1 of Paraburkholderia kirstenboschensis. Lineage (GTDB taxonomy): Bacteria > Pseudomonadota > Gammaproteobacteria > Burkholderiales > Burkholderiaceae > Paraburkholderia > Paraburkholderia kirstenboschensis. The sequence goes on along the minus strand of NZ_CAJHCR010000002.1, from coordinate 634,598 downwards.
GGTGTTTTTCGTGAGCATGCCGTCGCTCGCGATGCAAAGCGCGGTGATAGTCGGTTGTCTTGCTTATCTCGGCTACATGTCATGGCCGATTCTGCTGGTCGCGATCGTGACTATCGTGCTGGGCATGGCCGGCTATCGCTACGCGCACGGCCGCGCGATGTTCCATCTGCGCGCGTCGCGCAAACGCGAGGACGATCTCGTCAAGCACTTCCGCGCGCTCTTCGACGGCGCGAAGGAACTGAAGCTGCATCGCGCCCGCAAACACGCGTTCGTCGAGGACACGCTCGCGAGCAATGTCGAGGCGGTGCGCGTGCAGCGCACGCGCGGCTACATGCTGTATGCGGCTGCTTCCAGTTGGGGCAACTTCATTCTGTTCGCGTTCATCGGCCTCACGCTGTTCGTGTTCGCGCGCTACATCAAAGTCGATCCGCATGTGATGTCCGGCTACGCGATCGTGTTCGTCTACATGATCATGCCGATAGAAGCCGTGCTCTCCGCGATTCCGAGCCTCAGTTCGGCGCGCGTCGCGCTCGAACGCATCGAGCAGGTCAACGCGGAACTGCCGCGCGAAGTCATGCTCGAGCCGCCCGTCGCCGCATCGTTCGACACCATCGCGCTCGACGGCGCCACGCACCGCTACTTCCGCGAGAAGGAGAACGAGGTGTTCACGCTCGGGCCGATCGATCTCACGTTCCGGCGCGGCGAACTCGTTTATCTGATCGGCGGCAACGGCAGCGGCAAGACCACGCTCGCAAAGATGCTGGTCGGCCTGTATGTGCCTGAGAGCGGCCGGGTATTGCTGAACGGCGAGCCAATCGACGAAGCGCGGTGCGATGCGTACCGTCAGCATTTCTCGGTCGTGTTCAGCGACTTCTTTCTGTTCGACACGCTGCTCGGCATGCACGCTGAAGGACTCGACGCGCTCGCCCAGCAACTGCTTGTCGATCTGCAACTCGACCACAAGGTAAGCGTGAAGGACGGCAAGTTCTCGACGCTCGATCTCTCGCAAGGGCAGCGTAAGCGGCTCGCGCTCGTCGTCGCATATCTGGAGGACCGGCCGTTCTATGTGTTCGACGAATGGGCCGCGGACCAGGACCCGCTCTTCAAGGACGTGTTCTATAAGCGTCTGCTTCCCGAACTGAAGGCGAAGGGCAAGACCGTACTCGTCATCACACACGACGACCGCTATTTCCATCTCGCTGAGCGCTTCATCAAGCTCGATTTCGGCCAGATTGTCGAGGATGGCCCCGGCGCCGAGCATGCGGCGAACCTCAGGTCCGCATATAACTGATCAGGATGCCTACGCACATGAATGCCAATCCGTCCGTTGTTTCCGCGCGCGTCGCGCACGCCGAGCCGATGTACGAACTCGACGGCGTGTCGTTTCGCATCGGCGAGCGCGTGCTGTTGCATCCACTCGCGCTCACACTGCCGAAAGGACGCGTGTGCGGTCTGATCGGTCATAACGGCTCGGGCAAGTCGACGCTGCTCAAACTGCTCGCGCGTCAACAGTTGCCGACGGCGGGCACGCTGCGTTTCGCGGGCCGTCCGTTGCGCGAGTGGGAGAACCGCGAGTTTGCGCGGCAGGTGGCCTATCTGCCGCAGCAGCAGCCGGCCGCGAGCGGCATGACGGTGCGCGAGCTGGTCGCGCTCGGCCGCTATCCGTGGCACGGCGCGCTCGGTCGCTTTACCGGCGTCGACGGTGAGAAGGTTCATGAGGCGATGGAGCTGACCGACATCGCCCGTTTCGCGGATCGTGCTGTGGACAGCCTGTCGGGCGGCGAGCGGCAGCGCGCATGGATCGCGATGCTGATCGCGCAGGATAGCCAGTGCCTGCTGCTCGACGAGCCGATCTCCGCGCTCGATATCGCGCATCAGATTGAAGTGCTGGATCTCGTGCGCACGCTGAGTCAGCAGCGTGGTCTCGGCGTGGTCGTCGTGCTGCACGACATCAACATGGCTGCGCGTTTCTGCGACGACCTGATCGCGTTGAAGAGCGGCCGCCTGCTCGCGAGTGGCACCGCGCCGGAGCTGATCGAGGAGAAGATGCTCGGCGCGATCTACGGCGTGCCGATGGGCACGGTAGCCCATCCGCGCGGCGGCATGCCGATCAGCTTCGCATATTGACCGGCATCCGCGTGCCGGCTCATGCATCGTCATGATGCATTGCTGCCGGCATCGCATGACCGACAGCAGATAACGGCGTTCCCAAGAGACGCCTTGCTTTCCCCGCAATGACGAAATTCACGCCGCCGACGCAAGCACGCGTCGGCGACGGTCTCCGTGAGCCGCGCTGATGCGGCGCACGGAGATGACAACCGCGCGGCGCGCGGTAAATCTCGGGAGGCGAGGATGTCTGTTATCAATACGCCGCGCCAGGATGGCGCGGACCTGCACGCGGCGCATGCGGCTGCCGCGGACAACGCGGAAGACGATAGGGCGGATCGTGGCGCAGGCGGTACCGCGGCGGTTACGGGTGCCAATTCTGCGGATATTAGCGCTGCGAACACGACGGCCAGCGCAACGGCCAACGGAGCGGCCAACGCAACGGCCAGCACGGCGGCCAATGTTGCGGCTAATGCGACGGCCACTACGCGAACTGACGCGACGGCGAACACAACGGCCAACGGAGCGGCCAACACAACGGCCAACACAACGTCCAACACAACGGCCCACGCCGCAACGCTCACTAGCGCAACGGCCGACACGGCGCCTCACACCCCGAGCTGGGCCATAGCACCGGAAAACGACCTCGTCTCGGTGATGAAGCTGCACGTTGGCCAGCGCCCCGATCAATTGGCGGTGCGATTCCTCGCCGACGGTGACGCCGACGCGCGCGAACTCACCTACGCGGCGCTCGACGAGCGCGCGCGGCGTCTCGCGGCCGTCCTCTGCAGGCATGGCGCGCCGAACGATCGCGTGCTGCTGATGCTGCAAACCGGGCTCGATTACGTAGTGTCGTTCTTCGCCTGCCAGTACGCAGGGATGATCGCGGTGCCCGCGTATCCGCCCGAAGCGCTGCAGAGCGGCCACCTGGAGAGGCTGCGGCGCATCGCGGGCGATTGCATGGCGCGGATCGCGGTTCTCGATCAGGCTTCGCATGCGTCGTTTGCCAGCACCAACACCAGCGCCGAGTTTGCGTTGCACGGCGTGACGCTGTTGTCGCCCGACGCCGCGAACACGGACGTTGGCGGCAGCGACGACGGTTTCTGCATCGACAGCGCGGCGCCCGATGCGATTTCGTTTTTGCAATACACGTCCGGCTCGACGTCGTCGCCGAAAGGGGTGATGGTTAGTCATGCGAACATATGCGCGAACGTCAGCGCAATGTCGCGCGGCATGGGATGCCGCGCCGGCGATCGCATGTTCTCCTGGCTGCCGCTCTATCACGACATGGGTTTGATCGGCAGCGTGCTGATGCCGGTCGTGTGCGGCTTCCAGGTCACGCTGATTTCGCCGTCGCATTTTCTGGAGCGTCCGGCGCGCTGGCTCGCAGGTATCGCATGCGAACGCGCGACCGTGACAGGCGGCCCGGACTTCGCCTATCGCCTGTGCACCGACCGCGTGCGCGATGCGCAACTCGCCGGGCTCGACCTGTCGTCGCTGCGCGTCGCGTTCTGCGGTTCGGAGCCTATTCGCCAGACTACCCTCGACGGTTTCGCCGCGCGTTTCAGCACGCACGGCCTTAATCCGCGCGCGATGTATGCGTGCTACGGGCTCGCCGAGGCGACACTGTTTTTCACGGGCGTCGAGGTCGGCACGGGCGCGCCCGAGACGCGCTTCTGCGCATCGGCACTCGCCCGGCGCGTGCCGGTCGCGGTGCCGGCCACCCGCGGAAACGACAGCGGAAACGACAGCCGAAACGACAGCGGAAAGAATGGCGAAAGCGGCGGCGACACGAAGGCCGTGGTCGGTTGCGGCGTGACCGCGTTGGGCCATGCGCTCGCCATCGTCGACCCGAATACATGCGAGCGTTTGCCGGATCGGCAAGTCGGCGAAGTCTGGTGCAGCGGCCCGAGCATCACTCGCGGCTACTGGCGCAATGCCGAGGCGAGCGCCGCGGTGTTTCTCGACGACGCGCCGGGTTTTCCGGGACGTTGGCTGCGCACCGGTGACCTCGGTTTCGTCGAGCGCGGTCAACTGTTCTTTTGCGGACGCCGCAAGGACCTGATCGTGCTGCGTGGCGAAAACGTGTATCCGCAGGATCTCGAAACGGTGCTGGCCGATCGCGTCGAATGGTTGAGGCGCGGGCGCATCACTGCGTTCCCGGTTGAAGCGGCCGACGGCGCGGAGGCCATCGGCGTGGCCGCCGAAGTGTCGCGCGGCAGGGCTCGACAGGTGGCGCCCGAGACCATCTTCGCCGCGATCGCGGCAGCGCTCGGCGACGCGTTCCAGTATGAAGCCGCGTTGATCCTGTTACTTGAACCAGGCGATTTGCCACGTACGTCGAGCGGAAAACTGCAGCGCAGCGCGTGTATGACAGCGTGGCAAAGCGGCGCGCTCGTGCCGTTCGCGGTGCGCGACGCCAGGTCCGAGCGGTCGCAGCGCATTCCGACGGACGCAGTTTCGCCTGCCGATTGCGGCGACATGCTGACGCCCACCGCGCATGCCATCGCGCAAGTGTGGAGCGAAGTGCTCGATGTGCCGACGCCGTGTGCTTCGGATGATTTCTTTGCGCTCGGCGGCCGTTCGCTGCTGGCGGCGAAGGTCGCGTCGCGGCTGCGCGCTCGGCTGGGGCGCGAGGTGCCAGTCGGATTGTTGTTCAGCCACCCGACGCTCGCCAATCTTGCCGCGGCGCTCGATGCTCGCTGGTCAACGCCGTCGAACGCCGCTGCCCCCGTTGCGCCGCTCGCACGCCGCGCCGAAAGCGAGCGCGGCGAGGCGCCGCTATCGTTGCCGCAGGAGCGGCTGTGGATGCTGTGGCAACTCGATCCGGACAGCCCCGCCTACAACATTTCGGCCGCACTTTCGCTGACGGGTCCGCTCGATGCGCATGCAGCCAGAACCGCGCTCGACGCGCTGGTACGCCGCCACGAGATGCTGCGCACGCGCTTTGCCGATGTCGACGGCGTGCCGCGTCAACTGATCACGCCCGCCGCTGACACCGCCGATGCCTGGCGCTGGGAATGCGTCGACGCGCTGGAACTCAGCACCGACGACTTCAACGCGCAGTTGCGCCGACGCGCTCGCGAGCCCTTCGACCTGACGCTCGGCCCGCTCTTTCGCGCGGCGCTGTTTGTTCGTGACCCTGATCATTATGTGCTGCATATCGTTATGCATCACATCGTGTGCGATGGCTGGTCGATCAATGTGCTGCTGCGCGATTTCGCGGCTGGCTATCGCGCGGCGCGGCTCGGCGACATGCCGGCGTTGCCGGCGCCGACGGTCCAATACGCGGACTACGCCGCATGGCAACGCACGCGCTTTTCCGACGACGGCCACGGCGGCGCGCAACTCGCTGCGCAACTCGACTACTGGCAGAGCCGCCTGGCGGGCTACGACGCTCTGCTCGATCTGCCAACCTTGCATGAGCGGGGCCGCCCCTATGAGCCCCGCGCTGAGCGTATCGGCGCCGACATCCCGGCCGTGCTCGCGAGCCGTCTGGAGGCACTCGCGCGCGCACACAACGCCACGTTGTTCATGGTGCTGCTCGCTGCATTCGCCGCGCTGCTGTCGCGTTACAGCGGCGCGCTCGACGTGGCGATTGCGGTGCCCGTCGCCGGCCGCGACCGGATCGAAACCGAGGAGCTGATCGGCTTCTTCGTCAACACGCTCGCGATGCGCGCGTCCGTGAAGGGTGCGAAGCCGTTCGCGACGCTGCTGCGTGAAGTGCGCGACGACAGCATCGACGCGCAGGCGAACGCTGACGTGCCGTTCGAGCGCGTCGTGGCCTCGTTGCAGTTTGGCCGGCGCGCAGGCGTCAGTCCGCTTGCGCAGATCAAGTTCGTGCTGCACGACGAGTTCGACAGCGCGCTCGATCTCGACGGCGTGCGTTGCGCGCTGGTCGACGCCGACGCGAGCGACGCGCGGTTCGAACTCGCGCTCGACGTGTTGCGCGAGGGCGCGCGCGGACTGCGCTGCGTGTTCGCGTATGCCGCCGAGCTATACGACGACGCGTTTATCGCGCAGTTTGCGCGGCACTACGTCGGTCTGCTGGAACAGATCGCCGACGCTCCGGAGCGCGCGATCGGCGAATTCAACCTCGACGACGATGAAGCGGTCGACGGCATTGCGCTGGTCGCCGGGGCCTACGCGATATGAGGGCGCCGTCGTCGTCTTGACATCGCATCGACGCATCGAGCCCGCGCTTGCCCGCGTGGGTGCAAGACACCTGGATCACACCACGGACACCATGCAAGCTACCTATTTCGACACCGATTTTCTGCCCGCCCGCGTCGCGCGGTTTGCCATCGAACGGCCGGATGCCGTTGCGCTTGTGGACAGCACGGGTCCACTGGCCTGGCGTGATTTGTGGCAGTGGTCCGGCAGGCTCGCCGCGGCGCTCGTCGCCGAAGGCGTGCAGCCGGGCGATCGCGTGGTGCTCGCATTACCGCGCTGCGCGGCGTTCGTCGCGGCGATTCTCGCAGTGTGGAGGGTGCGCGCATGTTACGTGCCGCTCGATCCGGCGCTTCCGGAAGCGCGGCTGCGCTGGCAGGCCGAGGACTGCGGCGCGCGCGTGATGGTGATGGGCGCTGCGGTGGGAAGTGGGGGGTGGGATGCGGTGGTTGGAGGTGTAGCAGTCAGCGCGACCAACGCGGCTAATGCGACCAACACGGCCAACACGACCAGCACGGCCAACACGGCCAACACGGCCAACGCAACCATCGCAACCAACGCAACCAACGCAACCAACGCAACCAACGCAACCAACGCAACCAACGCAACCAACGCAACCAACGCAACCAACGCAACCAACGCAACCAACGCAGCCAACGCAACCAACGCAGCCAACGCAACCAACGCCGCAACCAGAACCGACGGCCCCAGTTGGCTGCCCGAGGGCGTGACGACACTCGATCCGCACGCGTTCCGCTCCCCCGACGATGCCGCGGCCAACGTGGTCGACACAACCAACGCCCGGAGCGGCGGAACCCTTCACCACGCGGTGTCTGGTGCACAGCCCGACGACAGCATCCTCATCTGGCCCGCGTACGTGATCTATACCTCAGGCTCGACGGGCCGGCCAAAGGGCGTCGTGCTCAGCCACGCAGCGCTCGCCGCCTATCTGAGCGGCGTCTCCGAACGGCTACCCGAAGGTATTGCAAGCGCAGTGTATCTGTCGACGCCCGCCGCCGATCTCGGTCACACGTCGTTGTTCGGCGCGCTGTGGCACGGCTGGACCCTGCATCTGATCGACGCCGACGTCGCCGCCGATCCGGACGCCTTTGCCGCCTACATGCACACGCATTCGATCGACTTGCTAAAGATCGTGCCGAGTCATCTCGACGCTCTGTTGCAAGCGCAGTCGGCCGAACGGGTGCTGCCGCGCCGCTGTGTCGTGCTGGGCGGCGAGCCCGCGCCGACGCGTCTGGCCGAGCGCATCGCGACGTTGCGGCCTGAATGCCAGTTGATCAACCACTATGGGCCGACCGAGACCGCAGTCGGCGTACTCACGCGCGCCGGCGCGCAAAGTCGCGCGGCGACACTGCCGCTCGGCAAGCCGCTGGCGCACGTGAAGGCGCGCATCGTCGATGCCGACGGTAATGCGGTGCCCAAAGGTGCGGCTGGCGAGCTGTGCATCGGCGGCGCGAGCGTCGCACACGGCTACCTGAACCGGCCTTCGCTGACGGCGGAGCGCTTCGTTCCCGATCCCGACGGTAACGGCGCGCGGCTCTACCGGACGGGCGACAGGAGCCGTCGTCTGCCGGACGGCGAATACGCGTTCCTCGGCCGACTCGACGACCAGGTGAAGATCCGCGGGTTTCGCGTCGAGCCGGAGGAGGTCGCAGCGCGTCTGCGCGAAGAGCAAGGCGTGCGCGACGCGGTGGTGATCGCCTACGCCGATAGCGACGGCGCTGCGCCTCGCCTCGTCGCGTACCTGAGTGCCGCCGAACCGCTCGACGTCGAAGCGATCCGTGGCCGTCTCGCCGGGGAAGTGCCGGACTACATGGTGCCGTCGTCGCTTCAGGTGCTGGCCGCGCTGCCGCTCACCCCGAACGGCAAAATCGACCGTGCCGCGTTGCCGGCGCCGCTGCAGGAAAACGCCGCGGGCGCCGCGCGTGTCGAGCCGCGCAATGACGCGGAAAGCACGCTTATTGGAATCTGGAAGCTCGTGCTCAAGCGCGATGACATTGGCGTAACGGACAACTATTTCGAAATCGGCGGGGATTCGATTCTCAGCCTGCAGATCATCGCGAAGGCGCGCGGCGCGGGACTCAAGCTCACGCCAAAACAGATGTTCGACCACCCGACGATCGAGGCGGCGGCGCGCGTCGCCGTCCCGATGGCGGTGGCGTCCGCACATGGGAGCGCTGGAGCAGGCGGGGAGAGAGGCGCCGGGACGAGGCAGTGGGCAAGCGCTGGTACACGCGAGCAGGCGAGTGCAGGTACGAGCGGGCAGACGCGTGCAGGCGCGAGCGAGCAGACGAGTGCAGGCGCGAGCAAGCAGACGAGTGCAGGCGCGAGCAAGCAGACGAGTGCAGGCGCGAGCGAGCAGACGCGTGCAGGTACAAGCGAGCAGACGCGTGCAGATACGAGCGAGCAGACGCGTGCAGATACGAGCGAGCAGACGCGTGCAGATACAAGCCAGCAGACAAGTGCAGGTGCAAGCCAGCAGACGCGTGCAGGCACAAGCCAGCAGACGCGTGCAGGTACAAGCGTGCAGACAAGTGCAGGCACAAGCCCGCAGACAAGTGCGAGCGTAAGCGGTCCGGCGAGCGCGAGGGCGAGTACCGGCACAAGCGAGCGGACCAGCGCCGACGCCAGCGCGAGTCACCGAACGGCGCATGCCGCCGCAACACCGCCGCACACGACGCAGTCCGCGGACGACGATCAGTGGTTCGCCGAAGCCGGTGTTTCGCGCGACGCCGTCGACGCAGTCTATCCGGCCACGCCGATGCAGCAGGGTCTGCTGTTCCACGGCATGCTCGATGGCGAGCCGGGCATGTACGTATCGCAATTGCGTCTCACGATCGACGCGTTGAAGATCGACACCATGCGCGCGGCGTGGGACGCGGTGATCACCCGCCACCCGGTTTTGCGCACGCGCTTCGTGTGGCCGGCTGGCGGCGAGCCGTTGCAGATCGTCGAGCGGCGCGTGCGCATGCCGTTCGAATTGCATGCACGTAATAAGCTTGTTGTGCCTACTGCGCTCACCGCGGCGGCGTCGACGGAAGAGCATTACAACGCCGCATACGAAGCCGCACGCGAGGCGATCGTCGCGTGCGGTTTCGAGCCGGGCGTCGCGCCGCTGATGCGCGTCGACGTTTTCGAGCGCCCCGACGGCGCGCACGATCTGCTGTGGACTCACCATCATGCGTTGACGGATGGCTGGAGCACCGCGCAGGTAGTGAGCGAAGCCGCGCGCGCGTATGCGGCGCTCGAGGCAGGCGGCGTCCTCGATATGTCGCCGGCGGCGCCTTACGCCGATTACGTCCGCTGGCTGCGCTGCCAACCCGATACGGCTTCATTCTGGCGCGCGCGGCTCGCGACACGTGATGAACCGGCGCGCCTCGCCGACGCGCTCGGCAGTACGTCGCGGCCGTCGTCCGAAAAGGGCGCCGATAGCGCAGCGGCACAAACGCTGATCCGCGAGCTCGACGGCCCGTCTCACGCGCGGCTGCAGCGCGCTGCGCGGCGTGCGCAGGTCACGCTGAACACGCTTGTCCAGGCAGCGTGGGCGCTCGTGCTCGCGCGTTTCTCCGGGCGCACGCAAGTGGCGTTCGGCATGACGGTGTCTGGCCGCCCCGTCGATCTGCCGAACGCGCAATCGATTGTCGGTCTCTTCATCAACAGCTTGCCGTTGTGGATCGATGTTAAATCCGACGCGACGGTGCGCTCGTGGCTCGCCGGGTTGCAGCGGCAAAACGCGGAGTTGCGCGAGGTCGAGCACACGCAGCTCGCGAGCTTGCAGCAATGGGCGAACTCGAGCGTCGATGCGCTGTTCGATAGCCTTATCGTGTTCGAAAATTATCCGCTCGACGACGCGCTCGGAGCGCTCGGCGACGTGCCCCGCGTACGCGCCGTCGACGCGCACAACCGCAGCCATTTGCCGCTGATGCTGGTCGTCGCGCCGCGTCATGTGGGAGGCGGCGACGCGCTGAGGCTGGAGTGGCACAGGCATGCCGCGCGCGCGTCCGAGGACGGCGTCGCTCGCATCGTGGAGTATTTCGAGCGGATGCTGGACTGCCTCGCGACCGCGCTCGTCGAAGGCAACGACCCGCACGTGCGGCTGCGCGATCTGCCAACCGACGACGCCACTCCATTTACAACGCCGCCACGTCTGCCAGCCGCGTTCGCCTACGAGCCGGTGACGGCGCGGATTGCCGCGCAGGCGCACGCGCGGCCCGAAGCAGTCGCTCTCGTCGATGGCGATGAGCACGTGACGTATACGCAACTGGATGCCTGGTCGCGCGCAATCGCACATGAGTTGCGGCGTCTTGGCGCGACGGCGGAAGTGCGCGTGGGCGTCTCGATGCAGCGCTCAGCGGCGCTCGTTGCGTCGCTGCTTGGCGTGCTGCGCGCGGGCGCGGCTTATGTGCCGCTCGATCCGTCGTATCCGGCCGGGCGCCTCGCGCATATCGTCGACGATTCGCAGCTTCGGCTGATCGTGACCGATGCGTCGAGCCTGGCGCAGCATGCGTCGCTGTTCGGCTCGCGGCCCACGGTCGATGCGGTGGCGCTGCGCGATGCGGTGTCTGTCGATGACGTGAGCGATGACATGAGCAATGACACGAGCGATGCCGGTGCGCGCCCGCATCCGCAACAGCTTGCGTACTTGATCTATACGTCGGGCTCGACGGGCGTACCGAAGGGCGTGGGCGTCACGCATGAGAACGTTGCGCGTCTTTTCGACGCAACGCAGTCGCGCTTTGCATTCGACGCACAGGACGTCTGGACGCTGTTCCATTCATACGCATTCGACTTCTCCGTATGGGAGATTTTTGGTGCGCTGGTGCATGGCGCGCGGCTCGTGATCGTGCCGCACTGGAGCGCGCGCGAACCCACGTCGTTTCATGCGCTGTTGCGCAAGGAGCAGGTGACGGTGCTGAACCAGACGCCGTCGGCATTCGTTCAACTGATCCAGGCCGATGACGGCAACACGCTCGACTCGCTGCGCGCGGTGATCTTCGGCGGCGAGCGTCTGGAGCCGGCCTCGCTTGCGCGATGGGCGGAGGGCGCGCGGCGCAAGGGTGTATTGCCGGCGCTCGTGAACATGTACGGGATCACGGAAACGACCGTGCACGTGACGCACCGGACACTGGACGAAGCTGCGCTGCACGAGGCGCGCAGTGTGATCGGTGCGCCGCTCGATGATCTCACGCTGCACGTGCTCGACGCGGACCTGAACCGCGTGCCGGTGGGCGCGGTGGGCGAGTTGTATGTGGGCGGCGCGGGCCTTGCGCGCGGCTATCTCGGACGCGCCGCGCTGAGCGCACAACGCTTCGTGCCGGATCCGTATGGTGTGCCGGGCGCGCGTCTGTACCGCTCGGGGGACCTCGCGCGACGGCTCCCTGATGGCGACCTCGAATACCTGGGCCGTAACGACGACCAGGTGAAGATCCGCGGTTTCCGTATCGAACTGGGCGAGATCCAGGCGGCGCTGCGGGCGCATCCGGAGGTGCGGGATGCGGCCGTGCTGGTGTTGGGCGGCGGCAACGGCAACGGCAAGGCGAACGACGCGGGCGACCGGCGTCTCATTGCCTACGTCGTGCCGCGCGGCGAAGCCAATACCGCCGATGCCGGGCGCTGGCAGACGTGGCTGGCCGCGCGTCTGCCGGGGCACATGGTGCCGTCGTCGTATGTCGAGCTTGAACGCTTTCCTCTGACGCCGAACGGCAAGCTCGACCGCCGCGCATTGCCTGCGCCCGAGGCGGTGGCGAACGCCAAGCAGGCCGTCGCCGCGTCGACGCCCGCCGAGGCCGCCTTGCTTGCCGTCTGGCGTGCCGTGTTGCGGCGCGACGAAATCGGCGTGACGGACAATTTCTTCGTCATCGGCGGCGACTCGATACTGAGTTTGCAAATCGTGGCAAAGGCGCGCAGTGCTGGCTTGCACGTGACGCCGCGCATGGTGTTCGAAGCGCCGACCGTGCAGCAGCTTGCGCGTGCGGCACGACCTGTGTCTGCATCCGCTCCATCGACATCGACATCGACATCGACATCGACATCGACATCGACATCGACATCGACATCGACCGCAGTCGTCGAACCATCACCTGGCACTAGCGCGTCGGCGTCGTCCGATGTGTGGCGCGCGCTGGGCATCACGCCTGAGCACGTCGAGGACGTCTATCCGGCCACGCCGCTGCAAAGTGGCTTGCTCTATCACACGCTCGCGGAGCCGCAACAGGGCGCGTATCTCAATCAGATGCGCGCGACATTGTCGGGTGCGCTCGACGTCGCCGCAATGCACGCCGCGTGGCAGGCCGCGCTCGAGCGTCACGCGATTCTGCGCACGAGTTTCGCGTGGCAGCACGGCGGCTCGGTGATGCAGATTGTCGATCGCAGCATCGCGTTGCCGTTCGAGACGCACGACTGGTCGGCCGCACCCGATTACGACGCGCGCCTCGCCGACTGGCGCGCGCGCGATCTCGCCGATGGCATAGCGCCGGACGACGCGCCGCTCATGCGCATCGCGCTCTTCATTCGCGACGCGCACACTGCCGACCTCGTGTGGACGCATCATCATCTTCTACTCGACGGCTGGAGCGTTTCGCTGCTGTTCGCCGAGATCTTGCGCGATTACCGGATGCGCGCGAGCGGCGGCGCGGCGACGTTCGAAGCGGCGCCGCCGTATCGCCGGTACGTCGAGTGGATTCGTGAAGCGGCCGACGATCCCGCGACCGAGGCGTGGTGGCGCGCATGGACCGCGCGCGCCGACGATCCCGCGACGCTCACCGCCAGTCTCGGCGAGCCGGGCGCAGCAGAACCGGGCGCCCATGCGCGGCGCCGCGCGCTCGACGAAGCGCTCGTCGCGCGTTTGCATGCAACGGCGCGTCGTCACGAGGTCACGCTCAATACGTTGATGCAGGGCGCGTGGGCGGTGCTGCTCGCGCGCTATGGACATCGGCGCGAGGTTGCATACGGTACGACGTTCGCGGGACGGCCGGCACATCTGCCGGGCGTCGAACGGATGTTGGGACTTTTCATCAATACGCTGCCGGTGCGGATCGACGCCGACGCAAGCGAGGACCTCGGCGCATGGCTGCGCAAGCTGCAAGGCGAACTGACGGAACTGCGCCACTACGAGCACACGCCGCTCGCGCGCGTGCAGCAATGGACCGGACGGAGCGGCGACGCGCTGTTTGACAGCATCGTCGTGTTCGAAAACTATCCCGTCGATGCCGCGCGCGATGGCGACGCGAGCCTGAAGGTGGAGTCGGTCGATTCCGTCGATCCGACGCATTACCCGCTCGCGCTGGCGATCATCCCGCGCGGAAGGGCGCTTTCGCTCGAATGGGCGTGGAACGGTGAGCGGATCGATCGTGAGACCGTCAAGCGGATTGCATTGCAGTACGAAGCGATTCTGGAACAGATGGCCGATGGTGTCGAGCGACGCGTGGGATCGGTGACGCTGCCTGCGCGGTACGAAGCGGCGCCGCTGCGGCGCTATGCGTTCGAATCGCTTGGGATGGCGCTCGCGGCGCAGGCGAAGCGCTCGCCGGATGCGATCGCGCTGCGCTGCGAGGATGCATCGCTCACCTATGCGGAACTGGATGCGTGGTCTTCGACGCTCGCCGCGCGGCTGGTCGCGCGAGGCGTTGGTGCGGAGCGGCGCGTGGGGCTGTGCGTGGCGCGCGGTCCGGCGCTGATTGCGGCACTGCTTGGGATCATCCGTTCGGGTGGGGCGTTCGTGCCGCTCGATCCGGAGTATCCGGCAGCGCGTCTTGCACAGATGATCGACGACGCGGGCATCGTGCAGGTGGTGGCCGATAGCACCAGCGTGAGCCAGGTGGCTGGGGTGCTGGTGGGGTGTGAGGTGGTTGATGTCGGGGCGGTGGTGGGGGAGGCGGTGGTGGCGACTCGGATGGATACCGCTTTGGGCATGGATACGGATGCCAGTTCGGATAGAGGGACGGGCCGAGCCGCGGTGACAGGAACGGCAACAGCGGCAACAGCGGCGGGACGAGGACAAGAGCAACGGGCAGTGGCAACGGCAACCACAACCATGAAGATGGAAGCGACTGACTACCCCGACGCCCCCCATCACCCCGACCAGCTCGCTTACGTGCTGTACACATCTGGCTCGACAGGCCGGCCCAAGGGCGTCGGCGTGAGCCACGGCGCGCTGTGGACTCACCTGCAGGACTTCCTCGCGACCTACGGCATCGACGGCAAGGACACCGTGCTGCACTCGTCGACGATCAACTTCGACGTCGCGCTGCACGAGACGCTACCGGCACTGCTGCGCGGCGCGACGGTGGAAATGCGCGGGGCGCAGCCGTGGGATCTGCAAAGTCTGAGCGAGCGGCTGGTGAAGCGGCGCGTGACGTTCGCGCGGATTCCGACCGCGCTGTGGCAGCAGTGGCAGCGTCATGCGCCGCCGCGCGCGCAGCTCGCGCTGCGCCAGGTGACGGTGGGCGGCGAGGCGCTGCCGGGAGACGCGCTCGCGCGCTGGCGGGAGGGGCCGCTCGCGGATATCCGGCTCGACAACCTGTACGGACCGACTGAGACGACGGTGGCGGCGCTCTACCGCCGCACCGAGGCCGACGACGCACGGCAGGTGACGGTGCCAATCGGGCATCCGTATCCGGGCCGTACCGCGCGCGTGTTCGACGCGTTCGGCGACGAGGCGCCGGTGGGCGGGCTCGGCGAGTTGTGCATCGGCGGGCCGACGGTGGCGCGCGGGTATCTGGGACGGGCGGCGCTGACGGCGGAGCGGTTCGTGCCGGACCCGTACGGCGCACCCGGGGCGCGCGTATATCGCAGCGGCGACCTGTGCCGGCTGCGCGCGGACGGCACGGTGGAGTTCCTCGGACGGCTGGACCAGCAGGTGAAGCTGCGCGGCCAGCGCATCGAGCTGGGCGAGATCGAGGCGGTGCTGCGCCAGTGCGAGGGCGTGCGCGAGGCGGCGGTGATCGTGGTGGGCGAGGGGCAGAAGCAGCGGCTCGCGGCGTATGTGGCGGGTGAGTCCGACGCAGCGGCTGTCCGGCCTCTCGACCCCCAGCGTTTGCAGCGCGAACTGGAGCAGAAGCTGCCCGGCTACATGGTGCCGTCGTCGGTGACGGTGCTCGCGCGGCTGCCGTGGATGCCCAACGGCAAGCTCGATCGCGCGTCGCTGCCCGCGCCGCAGGCGGGCTCTATCGAGCGGGTGGCACCGTCGAACGAGGTCGAATCGGCGCTGCTGTCGATCTGGGCGGCAGTGCTCGGGCGCGATGATCTTGGCGTGACGGACAACTTCTTCGAAGCCGGCGGCGACTCGATCCAGAGCCTGCAGATCATCGCGCGGGCACGCGAGGCGGGCTGGCGCCTGACGCCGCGGCAGGTGTTCGAACATCCGACCGTGGCGGGTCTCGCGCAGCGCGCACAGCGGCTGGATCCGGGCGCGGTGCACGAGGTCGACGACGGCGCAGCGCTGCCATTGACGCCGATCCAGCGGCTTTTCTTCGAGCGCTACCCGCAAGGGGAGTCGCACTGGAACCAGGCGGTGCTGCTGAAGGTGAAGGGTCGGCTCGTGCCGGCGGCGCTGGAGCGCGCGGTAGCGGCGCTGGAGGTGCAGCACGACGCGTTGAGGCTGCGGTTCGTGAAGGAGGCGGGCGGGTGGAAGCAGATGGCGGTGAAGGCAGCAGAAGCAGCAGAAGCAGAAGCAGAAGCAGAAGCAGCAGAAGCAGCAGCAGCAGAAGCAGCAGAAGCAGCAGAAGCAGCAGAAGCAGCAGAAGCAGCAGAAGCAGCAGAAGCAGCAGAAGCAGCAGAAGCAGCAGAAGCAGCAGAAGCAGTGCGAGCCTCATATGCCTCACAAGTTTCACAAGTTTCACAAGTTCCACAAGCACCACAAGCACCACAAGCATCGCCCACCTCGCAGGAATCCGACATATCACACCCATCACCGGCCCGCGAGCCATCATCACAAGCCATCGTCCGCCACGACCGCCTCTCCTCGCTATCCGAACTGACAGCGGCCTGCGACCGCATCCAGTCGAGCCTGAACATCGAACACGGCCCAATCTGGCGCGTAGGCCACTTCGAGATGCAGGACGAAACGCGCGTACTGATCGCGATCCATCACCTGGCGGTTGACGGCGTCTCCTGGCGCGTGCTCCTCGAAGAACTGCAAACCGCCTATGAACAGGCCGAACGCGACGAACCCATCACACTGCCGGCGCCGTCGATGTCATGGCGAGCCTGGGTGCGCGCGCTCGATAAATATTCGTACTCCGATGCAGTTAAGTCCGAAGCCAACTGGTGGCAGAGTGCGCTGAGCGTCGTCGATAGGGCTTCCGAGCTCCCGTTGCGTGCACCCGCAGGCACGCGCGTCGCCGAAAGCGAAACCATCGACTGGACACTCGACGCAAGCCGCACGCGCGATCTGCTGCAAAACGCGTCGCGCGCCTATCGCACGCGCGTCGACGAGTTGCTGCTCGCCGCGCTTGCGCAAGCGCTTGGCGCGTGGAGCGGCGCGGCTGAAATCGCCGTCGAACTGGAAGGCCATGGCCGCGAGGACGTGATCGAAGGCGCCGACCTCAGCCGCACCGTCGGCTGGTTCACGACGCGCTTCCCGGTCGCGCTTCCAGGAACTCCAGCAGCGCCTGGCGATGCGCTCGTGGCCGTCAAGGAGCGCGTGCGTGCCGTGCCCAATAAAGGGCTGCACAGGGGGCTGCTCGACGCGAGCCGCGTGCGGCAGCGTCCGGCGATCAGCTTCAACTATCTCGGGCGCTTCGATCAGTCGTTCGATCCGGCGTCGCGCTTCGCCTTTAGCTCCGACGATGCAGGCAGCAGCCACGGAGCCGGCGCGCGCGTCGATTACGCGCTCGACCTCAACGGCATCGTCACCGGCGACACGCTGCTGCTGCGCTGGCGCTTCGACCCGGCACGCATCGAGCGGGAAAGCGTCGAACGCATCGTCGCATCCTTCGATCAGCACGTCGACGCACTGATCGCGCACTGCGTCGCCGCGCCGCCGGGAGCGACGGCGTCGGATTTCCCCTTCTCGGGCCTCGATCAGGCGCAGTTGGGCGCGCTGCGCCTGCCGCTTGGCGGCGTCGCGGACATCTATCCGGCCACGCCGTTGCAGCAGGGCTTGCTCTATCACAGCGAATTGCAGCAAGGCGAGGGCGTCTATGTGAATCAGTTGCAATTGACGCTCGACGGCCGCCTCGACGCCGCCGCGCTGCGCGGTGCCTGGCAGGCCGCCATCGCGCGGCATGACATGTTGCGCACTCGCTTCGAGTGGCGTCATGGCGAAGCGGCGTTGCAGATCGTCCAGCGCGAAGCCATGCTGCCGTTCGCGGGGCACGACTGGCGCGATGCAGAGGACTACGAGGCGCGCCTCGCCGCATGGCGCGCGGCCGACATCGCTGCCGGCATCGATGCGTCGCGCGCGCCGCTGATGCGCGTGAACGTGTTCTGGCGTCCGGATGGCCGCTTCGACCTCGTGCGCACCCATCATCATGTGCTGACCGATGGCTGGAGCGGTGCACGTCTGCTCGCCGAAGTATTCGACGACTACGAGCGTGCGTTGGGCGTTTCGCCGCGCGACGGTGCGCGCGCCGCCGCGGGCATGCCGCCATCGTACCGGCGCTACGTCGAGTGGCTCGCGGTGCAGCCCGATCCACGGGACTGGTGGAGCGAGCGGATCCCCGCCGCCGACGATACCGGCACGCTCACAGCCAGCCTTATCGCGCCACTCGACACACATTCGAGCGAGGCAGCGAGCGTGCCCCGCAAGATCGCGCTCGAACTGGAGGCGCCGCTCGATGCGCGGGTGCGCCGCGCAGCGCAGCGGCATCGTGTGACGCTCAATACGTTGATGCAGGGCGCGTGGGCCGTGCTGCTCGCGCGGCTGAGCGGCAAGCAGTCGGTGGCCTTCGGTGTCACGGTGTCGGGGCGGCCCGCATCTCTGGCTGGGTCCGAAGAAATGTTCGGACTCTTTATCAATAGCCTGCCCGTGTTCGCAGCGGTGCACGGCGACTTGACGATATCGGCCTGGCTTGACGATTTGCAGGCCTATAACCTGCAGATGCGTGAGGTCGAGCATACGGCTCTATCGTCGCTGCAGCAGTGGGCGGGCCGCAGCGGCGACGCGCTCTTCGACAGCCTGATCGTGTTCGAGAATTATCCGGTTGCGGCCCGTGCAGTATCCACGGAAACCGACGCGTTGCGCGTCGAGCGCGTGGATTCGTTCGAGCGCACGCACTATCCGCTCACGCTGACGATCCTGCCGGCGACGCGCATCGAGTTGCAATGGCAGTGGGACAGCCGGCGGCTCACGCGCACTCAGGCCGAGCAGTTGCAGCGGCAATATCTCGGGCTGCTCGATCAACTCGCCGGCGAGGGCGAGCACGCGCCGCGCTTCGTCGGCGAACTTGCGGTGCGGCGAGGTGCGCCGCACGCGGAGCCGTTGCCAGAACCCGCGCCCCTCGCGTGCCACGAACGCTTTGCCGCTGAAGCCGCGCGCATGCCGCAACGCATCGCGATCCGGCAAAACGGCGAGGCGTTCGACTACGCGACGCTCGCCCGCTGGTCCGCGACGATCGACGCGCGTTTGCGTGCGAGCGGCGTCGCGCGGGAGGAGCGCGTAGCCGTCTGCATGCGCCGCTCGCCGGCGCTGATCGCCAGCATGCTCGGCGTGTGGCGCAGCGGCGCGGCCTATGTGCCGCTCGACCCGTCATTCCCAGTCGAGCGCCTCGCCGACATGCTGGACGACGCGGGGATCACGCGGGTCATCGCAGACGAAGAAGGGCGCGCGCGGCTCGGCGACGCGCTTAATGGTCGTATCGTGATGGATGGTGGGGTCGGCGGACTGGCTGGAGTTGCGGAAGTTGCCGGAGTTGTTGAAGCCACCAAAGCCACCAAAGCCACCGGGGCTGCCGAAGTCTCCGAAGCCGCCCTCGTCAAGGCCGCAACGTTGCCGCCACCCATATTGCCATGCACCGGCTCGGAACTCGCCTACGTGATCTACACGTCAGGCTCGACCGGCCGGCCGAAGGGCGTTGCGGTTTCTCACGGCGCGCTGGCGAGGCTGCTCGCTAGTGTCGGTATCGTCATGGGAATCGATAAGGATGACGTACTATTGTCGGTCACTACGCCGTCGTTCGACATTTCTCTGCTGGAATTATGCCTGCCGCTGACGAGAGGCGCTTGCGTCGAAATGGCCGACGCCGCCACAGTCGCCGACGGTGCCGCGCTCGCGCGTCTTATCGACGAAAGCGGCGCGAGCCTCATGCAGGCAACACCTAGCGGCTGGCGCCTGCTGATCGAATCAGGTTGGCGCGGAGCGTCGCGTGGACGACTCACCGGCATCGCGGGCGGCGAGCCGTTGCCTGCAGACCTGGCGGCGCAACTCGCGCAACGCGGCGTCGACTTGTGGAATCTCTACGGCCCGACCGAAACGACGATCTGGTCGACTTGCGTCCGGGTGCCCCAAGGCGGAGCGGTCACCGTTGGTCGCGCGCTGCGTGCGAACGCGCTGCGCATCGTCGACGCGAGCGGCCAGTTGACGCCGCAAGGCGGCGTCGGCGAGCTGGGCATCGGCGGCGACAATCTCGCGCGCGGTTACCTGGGTCGCGCCGGGCTCACCGCCGAGCGCTTCGTCCCTGACCCATATGGACCGCCGGGCGCGCGGATGTACCGCACAGGCGATCTGTGCCGCGAGCGGCCCGATGGCGAGATCGAATGCCTCGGCCGGATCGACCAGCAGGTCAAGCTGCGCGGTTATCGAATCGAGCTGGGCGAAATCGAGGCGGCACTGCGCGGCTGCGACGGCGTGCTCGACGCCGCTGTCGCGCTCGTGCCGGGGGCGGGCGACGCCGAAGCGCGGCTCGTCGGCTATGTGGTGGGCCAATCGCGCGCGGTGCCGGCAGGCTGGCGCCAGACGCTTGCCGCACGTCTGCCGGGCTACATGGTGCCGGCGGCGCTCTACGAAATCGGCGAGTTGCCTCGCACCGCGAACGGCAAGCTCGATCGCAACGCGCTCGCGCGGTTCGAGGCGTCGCCGGAAAGCGAGGCGCCGTGGGTCGAACCATCGGGCGAGATCGAAGTGCTGATCGCGCGGCTGTTTGGCGATGTGCTGGGGCTCGCGCGTGTCGGCGCCGACGACGATTTCTTCGCGCTCGGCGGTCACTCGCTCGCGGCGGTGCGATTGATCGCCCGACTGTCGGAACAACTCGGACGCAAGGTTGCGCTTGCCGCGCTGTTCCTCAGTCCTACGCCGAGGCTGCTGGCTCGACTGCTCACGGGCGATGCGGATGGGGACCCGCAGCGTGACGCGTCGCAGAGGGAGACCGCGAACGATGAGTTGCAGGCGCTCGATGGATTGTTCGACGCGCTGGACT
Source organism: Paraburkholderia kirstenboschensis (assembly GCF_904848585.1). GTDB lineage: Bacteria > Pseudomonadota > Gammaproteobacteria > Burkholderiales > Burkholderiaceae > Paraburkholderia > Paraburkholderia kirstenboschensis. The sequence goes on along the minus strand of NZ_CAJHCR010000002.1, from coordinate 613,950 downwards.
GAGAAGCGAACACCATGCGCGGGCGCGACGCGCTCGCTTACCTATTCAGACTGACATCATGCTGACCACGACCCGCAACGAAACGGCCGCCGCGCCGGCTTCCTCAACAGCCATTAGCGACGCGCCGAGCCAGGCGCTCGCGATCGCGCGCAAGTACGCGGCGCTATCGCCGGAGCGTCGCCGCCGTTTTCGCGAGAAAGCGAGCGAGCAGGGGATCGATCCCGCGCGTCTGCCGATCGTGCCGTTGTCGCGCGAGGCCGGCGACGCGAACGATCTGGACGGCCTGCTTGCTTCGCCCGGTTCCGCGTTTTACCCGCTCGCGCCCGCGCAGGAGCGCCTGTGGTTCTTGTGGAGGCTCGATCCGCAGAACCCGGCCTACAACCTGTCGCGCGCGCTCCGGTTGACGGGACGTCTTGATGTGCCCGCATTGCGCCGTGCATTCGATGAGCTCGTCGCACGCCATGGCGCGCTGCGTACGCGCTTCGTGGAGACGCGCGGTGTGGTGGTCCAGCACATTGCCGATGGCGCGCACTACCTCTGGCGTGAACACGCGCTTGAGGACCCTGCTCAATTGCGCGACACGCTGCGTGCCGCCGCGCGCGAGCCATTCGATCTCGTGCAAGGGCCACTGCTGCGTGTCGAGCTCATCGCGATTGATGCACAGCGTCACGCGCTGTCGATCGTCGTCCATCACATCGTGTCCGACGGCTGGTCGCAGTCGTTGCTCGTTCGCGAGCTTGCGGCGCTGTATCGTGCGGCGTTCACGGGCGAAAGCGCGGCGCTAGGTCGCGCACTGCCGCCCGTCGAAATTCATTTCGGCGACGTCGCTGCATGGCAGCGTGAATGGCAGGACGGCGCGCTCGTCGACGATCTCGGGTACTGGACGCAACGCCTCGGCGCCGAGCGTCCCGCGCTCGAACTACCATTGGACCGGCCGCGCGCTGCGGTGCGCGGCATCGAAGGCGGACGCGCGCGGCGCGATGTCGGTCCGGCGCTCGCCGGGCGCTTGCGCGAACTCGCGCGCGCGCAGCGCACGACGCTCTTCACCGTGCTGCTAGGCGCGTATGCCGCGTTGCTGTACCGCTATGGCGGGCAGCCGGGCGTACGGATCGGCGCGCCGTCGGCGGGACGGCAGCGCAGCGAGACAGAAGGGCTGATCGGCTTTTTCGTCAACACGCTCGTGATCGACGTGGACGTGGACGGCGGCATGCCGTTCGGCACGCTGCTCGCGGGACTGCATGCGCGCGTGCTCGAAGCGCATGTGCATCAGGCGGCGCCGTTCGGACGCATCCTCGACGCATTGCGGATCGAGCGCGATCTCGGGCGCTCGCCGCTGTTTCAGGTGATGTTCAACCTCGAGCAGGCGACGAGCGAGGCATCCGTTGCAATGCCGGGGCTCGTCGTGGAGCCGGAGGCGGGCGGCACTGACACGGCGCGTTTCGATCTTGTGCTGAACGTGGTGGATGACGGGCACGGCTTGCGCCTGATGTTCAACTATGCGGCGGATGTGTTCGATGCGGGCACCGTCGAGCAGATTGCATTGCAGTACGAAGCGATTCTGGAGCACATGGCCGATGGTGTCGAACGACGCGTGGGATCGGTGACGTTGCCTGCGGGGTATGAAGCGGCGCCGTTGCGGCGCTATGCGTTCGAATCGCTCGGGATGGCGCTCGCGGCGCAGGCGAAGCGCTCGCCGGATGCGATTGCACTGCGCTGCGAGGATGAATCGCTCACCTATGCGGAACTGGATGCGTGGTCTTCGACGCTGGCTGCACGGTTGGCTGCGCGAGGCGTTGGCGCTGAGCAGCGCGTGGGGCTGTGCGTGGCGCGTGGTCCGGCGCTGATTGCGGCGCTGCTTGGGATTATCCGCTCGGGTGGGGCGTTCGTGCCGCTCGATCCGGAGTATCCGGCAGCGCGTCTTGCACAGATGATCGACGATGCGGGCATCGTGCAGGTGGTCGCCGACAGCGCTAGCGCGAAGCAGGTGGCTGGGGTGCTGGCGGGGTGTGAGGTGGTTGATGTCGGGGCGGTGGTGGGGGACACCGGGCTGGCGACTCGGATGGATAGGGCGTTAAGCACGGATACGGACGCCATTGCGGAGAAAGAGACGGGCCGAGGGGCGTCGACAGGAACGGCAGCAGCGGCAACAGAGGCAACAGAGGCAACAGAGGCAACAGAGGCAACAGAGGCAACAGAGGCAACAGAGGCAACAGAGGCAACAGAGGCAACAGAGGCAACAGAGGCAACAGAGGCAACAGCGGCAACAGCGGCAACAGCGGCAACAGCGGCAACAGCGGCAACAGCGGCAACAGCGGCGGGACGAGGACAAGAGCAACGGGCAGTGGCAACGGCAACCACAAGCATGAAGACGCATGCAACTGACTACCCCGACGCCCCCCTTCACCCCGACCAGCTCGCTTACGTGCTCTACACATCGGGCTCCACAGGCCGGCCCAAGGGCGTCGGCGTGAGCCACGGCGCGCTGTGGACTCACCTGCAGGACTTCCTCGCGACCTACTGCATCGACGGCAAGGACACCGTGCTGCACTCGTCGACGATCAACTTCGACGTCGCGCTGCACGAGACGCTATCGGCACTGCTGCGCGGCGCGACGGTGGAAATGCGCGGGGCGCAGCCGTGGGATCTGCAAAGCCTGAGCGATCGGCTGGTGAAGCGGCGCGTGACCTTCGCGCGGATTCCGACCGCGCTGTGGCAGCAGTGGCAGCGTCATGCGCCGCCGCGCGCGCAACTCGCGCTGCGCCAGGTGACGGTGGGCGGCGAGGCGCTGCCGGGAGACGCGCTCGCGCGCTGGCGCGAGGGGCCGCTCGCGGATATCCGGCTCGATAACCTGTACGGACCGACCGAGACGACGGTGGCGGCGCTCTACCGCCGCACCGGGGCCGACGACGCACGGCAGGTGACGGTGCCGATCGGACATCCGTATCCGGGCCGTACGGCGCGCGTGTTCGACGCGTTCGGCGACGAGGCGCCGGTGGGCGGGCTCGGGGAGCTGTGCATCGGCGGGCCGACGCTGGCGCGCGGGTATCTGGGACGGGCGGCGCTGACGGCGGAGCGGTTCGTGCCGGACCCGTACGGCGCGCCGGGGGCGCGCGTGTATCGGAGCGGCGACCTGTGCCGGCTGCGCGCGGACGGCACGGTGGAGTTCCTCGGACGGCTGGACCAGCAGGTGAAGCTGCGCGGCCAGCGCATCGAGCTGGGCGAGATCGAGGCGGTGCTGCGCCAGTGCGAGGGCGTGCGCGATGCCGCGGTAATTGTGGTGGGCGAGGGACAGAAGCAGCGGCTGGCGGCGTATGTGGCGGGTGACATGTCGGACAGTGCTTCCGGTGATGCCGCGGGCAACCTGTTGGGCGACGCATCGGGAAACATCCCACACGCTGTCGCAGGCGATGGCGCTTTCGGCCGTCCACCGGCCAGTGCGTCCGGCAGTGGGCGAGGCAATATGCCGCGTGACATACACGACGTCGGCCAGGCAGCCCTGCAACCTCTCGACCTCCAGCGTTTGCAGCGCGAACTGGAGCAGAAGCTGCCCGGCTACATGGTGCCGTCGTCGGTGACGGTGCTCGTGCGGCTGCCGTGGATGCCCAACGGCAAGCTCGATCGCGCGTCGCTGCCCGCGCCGCAGGCGGGCTCTATCGAGCGGGTGGCGCCGTCGAACGAGGTCGAATCGGCGCTGCTATCGATCTGGGCGGCAGTGCTCGGGCGCGATGATCTTGGCGTGACGGACAACTTCTTCGAAGCCGGCGGCGACTCGATCCAGAGCCTGCAGATCATCGCGCGGGCACGCGAGGCGGGCTGGCGGATCACGCCGCGACAGGTGTTCGAACATCCGACCGTGGCGGGTCTCGCGCAGCGCGCACAGCGGCTGGATCCGGGCGCGGTGCACGAGGTCGACGACGGCGCAGCGCTGCCATTGACGCCGATCCAGCGGCTTTTCTTCGAGCGCTACCCGCAAGGGGAGTCGCACTGGAACCAGGCGGTGCTGCTGAAAGTGAAGGGTCGGCTCGTGCCGGCGGCGCTGGAGCGCGCGGTAGCGGCGCTGGAGGCGCGGCACGACGCGTTGCGGCTGCGGTTCGTGAAGGAGGCGGGCGGGTGGAAGCAGATGGCGGTGAAGGCAGCAGAAGCAGCAGAAGCGGCAGAAGCAGAAGCAGAAGCAGAAGCAGAAGCAGAAGCAACAGAGGCAGCAGGAGTAGCAGAAGCAGTGCGAGCCTCATATGCCTCACAAGTTTCACAAGCACCACAAGCACCACAAGCACCACAAGCACCACAAGCACCACAAGCACCACAAGCACCACAAGCACCACAAGCATCGCCCACCTCGCAGGCATCCGGCCCATCACACCCATCACCGGCCCGCGAGCCATCACCACCAGCCATACTGCGCCACGACCACCTCTCCTCGCTATCCGAGCTGAAAGCGGCCTGCGACCGCATCCAGTCGAGCCTGAACATCGAGCACGGCCCAATCTGGCGCGTAGGCCACTTCGAGGCGCCGGACGAAACGCGCGTACTGATCGCGATCCATCACCTGGCGGTTGACGGCGTCTCCTGGCGTGTGCTCCTCGAAGAACTGCAAACCGCCTATGAACAGGCCGAACGCGACGAACCCATCACACTGCCGGCGCCGTCGATGTCATGGCGAGCCTGGGCGCGCGGAATCCATCAGTATGCCGAATCATCTGAGCGCGTCACCGAACTCGCGTGGTGGCAAACTGCGCTCGACGCGCCCGCGTTGCGCGCCGGCCCGCTGTTCCTGCCGCTTTCTGCGCATCCTCAACCGCAAAAGACGCTGCTGAAAAAACTATCGCCCGACATGACCGCCGCGCTGCTGCGCGAAGCGCCGCGCGCCTACCGGATGCGTGTCGATGAAGTGCTGCTTGCCGCGCTCGCGCGCGCCATCGGCGATACCGTTGCGCGCGACGAAGTGCTGGTTGAACTGGAGGGCCACGGTCGCGAAGACGTGATCGACGGCGCCGACCTCAGTCGAACGGTCGGCTGGTTCACCACCCAATACCCGCTCGCGTTGCCGCGCGGCACGAGCGCTGCCGACTCGCTGCTGCGCGTGCGCGAGCGTCTTGCCGCAGTGCCGCTGCGCGGTCTCGGCTGGGGCCTGCTAGCCTGTTGCGCCGACGCAGCCAGCCGCTCGGCGCTGCGCGCGCTGCCATCCCCGGAAGTCGGCTTCAACTACCTGGGCCGCTTCGATCAAACGTTCGACGGCGAAAGCCGCTTCGGCTTCGCGCTCGAATCGTCGGGCGACGCCATCGCGCCGCATGCGCGGCTTCCCGATCGCGCGCTCGATATCAATGGCTGGATTGCAGGCGACGCGCTGGCGTTGAACTGGGGCTACGCGCCGCAGTTCGTGTCCGATGCGCTTGCCGAACAACTCTTCGCGTCGTTCGAGTTCGCTCTCGGCGAACTGCTGGCCCATTTGAGCGCGGCCGCGCCTCAGCCGCAGTCGCCCGCTTCGCTGAGGGCGGTTCCGGAGTCACTTGAGACGCATGCTCGGCACGACACCGTCGCCGCAAGCTGGACCGCGCGTGCCGTCTATGAGGCCAGCCTCCCGGTGCCGTCCGCCGACGCGCTGGCTGGCTGGTTCGCGCGGCGTCTGCCGCAAGACGCGAACGCTCGAGCGTGTGCCGTGCCGTCTCCGGCCGTGCCGTTGAACGCGCTCGGCGCGCCCGCCACGCTGTTCTGTCTGCATCCCGGCTACGGCATGGTCGGCGAATATCGCACGCTTGCGCAAGCGCTCAATGGCCGCGTGACTTTGATCGCGATACAAGCGCCGGCGCTGCGTGGCGACCCGTGGCGAGGCGACACCTTCGAAGCGCTCGCCGCGCACTACGCACAGTGCATCGAAACGCTGCAGCCGCACGGCGACTACGCGCTGCTCGGATGGTCGTTCGGCGGGCGGCTCGCAATCGCCATCGCGGATCATTTCGAGCGGCGCGGCGCGCGTGTGTCGTTCGTCGGTATCGTCGATACGGCGACGCATCGCGTGGACGGCGCCGCGCCCGTCGCGGACGAGAGCCGCGGCGCGGCGCTCGAACTGGCGCTGCTCGATGGGGCGGAGCCGTCGCTGCTCGGCAAAGCGCTTGCCGCTGACTCCATGCACGCGGAATTGATGTCCCGGCATGTGCTGCCGCGCGTCGGCTGCGATCTACACGTGTGGCGCGCGCGGCGCATCGCCGATCCGCGACGCAGGATGTCATGGGCGGACCGCACGCGCGGCCGGCTGCACGAGTTTGACATCGACGCGACTCATTCCAGCATCGTCCACCATCCGCTTCTCGCGACTCAGCTTGCGCAGTGGTTCGCACAGCCGCTTCCACAACACGACGACCCATCCGCGTCTTTGCACCGCGAGCCCTGAGCAGTCGGCGTTCTGCGTGGCCCGCCGCACGCGCTGCACGACTGTCGTTCAGCGCGTGTTGTCGCATGACCGCGACGATTTATTAACCTTGAATGCGAACGATTATTGTTTACATTAACATCCTGTCTTGAGAGAATCATCAGGCACCAGGGGCCGCGGGCGACGCCGCCCCTGACTCGGGGATACAAGAATGGGGAACAAGAAGAATGAAGGTAGAGCAGGCAGGGAAAAGCAGTTCTCTACGGGAGCGCGGCTTGCCGCACCTGCGCCCGATTTACGTCGCGTTGATACTCAGTGGTGCCGGCTTTGGGGCGCACGCGCAAGGGTCACCAACTGCGGCCTCGGGCACGGAAGCCTCGAAGGAATTGCCCGCGGTCCAGGTACGCAGTTCAGCTGAAGACCCGGCGGGGCCAGGCGTCGGCTACGTAGCCAAACGTTCTACGACCGGAACCAAGACGGATTCCGCGTTGCTCACGAATCCACAGAGCGTGTCGGTCGTCACGCGTCAGCAGATGGACGATCAGGGCGCGCAGACCGTCGACCAGGCGCTGCGCTATACACCGGGCGTGTATTCGCAGGACGGCACCGACATTCGTTTCGACCAGCTCTACGGCCGAGGTTTCGCACTCGACTCGTATCTGGACGGCCTGCATCTATACCAGTCGCCGCGCTTCGCGACGCCGCGCATCGACACCTATTTCATGGAGCGCATCGAAGTGCTGCATGGTCCGGCCTCGGTGCTCTATGGGCAGGGCAGCCCGGGCGGCCTCGTCAACTACGTGAGCAAGCTGCCGATGGAGCAGCCGTATCACGAACTGATGATGCAGATCGGCAACCACAACAACTATGAGTTGGGTTTCGATCTGAGCGGTCCCGTCGACAAGAACGGCACCGTGCTGTACCGCCTGACGGGCGTGGCCCGTACCGCCGAGACGCAAGTGAGCGCGATCAAGGACCAGCGGCTTGCGATCGCGCCGTCGGTCACGATCCGCCCGAACCGCGACACCACCTTTACGCTGCAGGGCAGTTTTCAGCGCGACCCGAACGGCGGCCTCTTCAATCCGGTTCCGGCAGGCGCGACACTGTTCAGTAATCCGAATGGGCAACTCGGACCGGACAAATACTTCGGCGACCCGGATCGCGACGGCATGCACCGCACGCAGTACTGGTTCGGTTATCAGTTCGATCATGCGATCAACGACAAGGTGAGCGTGTCGCAGAACCTGCGCTATCTGCACATCGACCAGCATTATTACCAGACGTCGGTAACGAGCGCGCTCGGGAGCAATCAGCGCACGGTGTCGATGTGGGGCAACGTCGATAACGAGCACTACACGCAGTTCGAGGTCGACACACACGCGCAGGCCAAGGTGACGACGGGCGCCGTCCAGCACACGTTGCTTTTCGGTCTCGACTATCAGCGCTCGATGCTCGGCGACACCGAGGGCAACTCCGTCCTCGGCACGGTCGATCTGTACAACCCGAACTTCTCCTCGCTACCGACGCAGCAGGCCAACACGCGCCTCGACTATTCGTTGAGCACGGTCGGCGTCTATGCGCAGGACGAGGCGCGCTGGCGCAACTGGGTGCTGACGTTCGGCGTTCGTGAGGACTGGACAGGAGGCAACCAGCAGACCACGTTGCTTACCACGGGAACCGGCACGACCTACCACTCGAACGATCACGCGTTCACCTGGCGCGCGGGTCTCGCGTACGAGTTCGAAAATGGCATTGCGCCGTATATCAGCTATTCGCGTTCTTTCCAGCCGGTGCTCGGCGCTACGTATTCGGGCGCGCCGTTCGCGCCGACCAAAGGCCGGCAGGTAGAAGCCGGCGTGCGTTATCAGCCGAAGTGGTTCGATGGATTCTTCTCGCTCGCCGCGTTCACCCTCACGCAGGACAACGTGTCGGTAAGCGATCCGAACCATCTGGGCAGCGCGTTACAGACCGGCCAGATCCGCTCGCGCGGCGTCGAACTGGAAGCGCACGCGAACGTCACCGCGGACGTGAAGGTGATCGCGTCGTACACGTACCTGAACCAGGAAGTGGCGAATACCACGACGCCTAGCAGCCTGAACAAGCGCCCAACGATCGCGCCGCGCAACACGGCTTCGCTGTGGGCGGATTACACGTTCCACCGCGGACCGTTGCGCAACTTCGGCCTCGGCTCGGGCGTGCGCTATATGAGCAGTTCGGCGGGCGATGCAGCCAACACGTTCACGGTGCCGGGGCGCGTGCTCGTCGACCTGGGCGCGCATTACGACATCCAGAACTGGCGACTGTCGCTCAACCTGAACAACGTGTTCGACCGCGAGTACATCTCGTACTGCACGACAGCGTCTGTTTGCTACTGGGGCGCGAGTCGTACGGTGCTCGGAACGGCACGCTACCAATGGTGATCGCCATGACGAAGGGCTGCACGGATGGCTTGCGGCATGCGTTGTCATGACGGCAGGTCTGCGCTTTAGCAGCAAGCGGCGCCTCGCGCTCGCGGGTTTGGGCGCGGCGACGCTCGCGGCATCGGGCGCTACGTTTGCAAGTGGGGCGGTCGCGAGTTCGGATGCGCGTGCGGCCGCAGGCGCCGTCGTGCTCGACTGGCCCTTGACGGAAGTCGTGCTGTCGCTCGGCGTGGTGCCCGCCGGCGTTTCGCGTCCCTCGTGGTATGCGAAGCTCGACGGCGTTCCGCCGTTGCCGTCTTCGGTCGTCGACACGGGCTTGCTGTATCAGCCCAACTTCGAGGTGCTCGAGACGCTGAAACCCGAGCTTATCGTCATCACGCCATGGCATGCGCCGCTGCGTGCATTGCTCGAACGGATCGCGCCGACGCTGACGGTGCAACTGTTCGGCCCCGGCATCGACGTCTATCCGGCGGTTCATGCCGCGACCCGCAAGCTAGCCGCCGCGCTAGGACGCGATGCCGCGGCCGATGCGTTGTTCGCGCGCGCCGACGCCGCGCTTGCGGACGCGTCCGCGCGTCTCGCGGCCTTTCGCGCGACCGGACGCCCGCTCTATTTACTACGTCCAATCGATGACCGGCATATCGCCGTGTTCGGCAAGAACAGCCTGTTCGGCGGTGTGCTCGGCGCGCTCGGAATCGACAATGCGTGGCAGGGCATGGCCGATCCGCAAGGTATGACCGAAGCGGACCTCGGCGCGCTCGCGCAACACACCGATGCGCAAGTCGTCACGATCGGCGTGCCGCCCGGCGTCGCCGCGCAACTTGCGCGAAGCCCGCTATGGCGCGCGCTGCTGTTCGTGAGGCAGAACCGCGTGCAGCACATCGGACCGTTGCCGGCGCTCGGCGGCGTCGTTGCGTCGATGCGTTTTGCCGATAGCCTCGCGAACGCGCTGCAAGGAGTCACCATATGAACCGCCCGATGGCGACCGTCGCCTTTGCTGCTCCTCGCGCCTGGTGGCTGCCCGCGCTGCTGCTGATGCTGGCCGCGTGGCTCGTTTATCACACACTGTCTGCGCGGCTTCCGCTCGCACAATGGCCAGGCGTCGTACTGTCGGGCACCGACGCAACGCTGCCGCAACTGGTCGTCCGCTATGGCTGGCTGCCGCGCGTCGCCATTGCGCTGATAGCGGGTGCGGCGTTGTCGCTCGCCGGCGTCGTGTTCCAGCAGGTATTGCGCAATCCGCTTGCGGAACCGCTCACGCTCGGCGTGTCGGCGGGAGCCTATCTCGCACTGACGATAGCCGCGGTCGTCGCGCCCGCGCTGGCCGCCGACATGCGCTTCACGGTTGCGCTGACGGGCGCCGCACTCGCGATGCTTGCGACCATGGCGATGACGTGGCGCAAAGGCTTCGCCGCCGTGTCGATCGTGCTGGCCGGGATGGTCGTGAACCTGTATTGCGGCGCACTATCCGTCCTCCTAACTATTGTGTTCGAGCGTTCGCTCACGTCCGTATTCATCTGGGGCGGCGGCTCGCTCGTGCAAAACGGCTGGGATAGCGTCGTCTGGCTGCTGCCGCGCGTGCTTGCCTGCGGTGCGGCTGCGGCGCTGCTGGTGCGGCCGCTCACGCTGTTTTCTCTCGACGACGGCAGCGCGAGCCAGCTCGGTATGTCGCTCGCATGGGCGCGGCCCGTCGCGCTCGCCATCGCGGTGATCCTAAGTGCGTTCGTCGCGAGCGCGGTCGGCGTGATCGGCTTCATCGGGCTCGGCGGTCCGGTGCTCGCACGCCTGATGGGCGCGCGCCGGCTGCGCGACCAGTTGCTGTGGGCGCCGCTCGTCGGCGCGCTGTTGCTCGCAATCGCCGACCAGGCCGTGCAGAGCTTACCGAGCGTGTTGGGGGAGTTGCTGCCGACGGGTGCCGCGGTAGCCCTCTGCGGCGGCCCGCTGCTGTTGTGGATGCTGCGCCGTGTGCACATCGAGGCGCCGCGTCCGTCGACGGCGGAAAGCGCAACGCCGCGCCGCGCGTTGCGTGTGCCCGCGCTTCTGCTCGGCGGGCTGCTCGCCGCCGCGGTCGTCGTATCGCTGTGTTTTTCGGTGACGCTGCACGGCTGGCAATGGACAGACGCGCAACATTGGAGCGACGTATGGTTCTGGCGAGTGCCGCGGCTGACTGCATCGCTCGGCGCCGGCGTGATGGTCGCGCTTGCGGGCACGATCCTGCAACGAGTTACCGGCAATCCGATGGCCAGCCCCGATTTGCTCGGCGTGAGCGGCGGTGCGATGCTCGGCATGCTGGTAGCAGCGGTCGTCGCGACGGCGCCGTCGACGCCCGTGCTGCTCGCGGGGTCGGCGGCGGGTGCACTGATCTGCCTGCTGACGATCGTCGCGCTCGGACGCCGCAGCGGTTTCGCGCCGGAGCACGTGTTGCTCGCAGGCATCGCGATCAGTGCGTTCTCGCAAGCAGTCGTCATGCTCGCGACGGCGAGCGGCGGCGCTTATGCGAACCTGCTGCGTCCGCTGCAGTACGGTTCGACCTATCTGATCGTGCCCGCGACCGCTGTCGCCGTCGGTGTGTGCACGGTCGCCGCCGTGCTCGTCGCGTATCTCGGCGCGCGTTGGCTGGAAATTCTTCCGCTCGGCGCCAACGTCGCGAACGCGCTCGGCGTCGGCGCACAGCGTGCGCGGCTGCTGCTGCTCGCGGTCGCCGCGATCCTCACGGCGGGAGCGACGGTCGTGATCGGCCCCATGTCGTTCGTCGGCTTGATGGCGCCGCATCTCGCGCGGCTGCTCGGCTTTCCGCGTGCACGTTCGCAGATGCTCGTCGCGGCGCTCATTGGCGGCTTGCTGATGGTGCTGTCGGACTGGCTCGGGCGCAACATGATCTTCCCGCAACAGATGCCGGCCGGCGTGATTGCGACGCTTCTGGGCGGGCCCTATCTGATGTGGCTGTTGCGTCGTTGATGCAGCGGTTCGGTCGGGTCGATCCCGACGCAAACCGGGAAGAAGTCAGGCAGCCGCTGGCTCCCTGACTTTTTGCACGCCAGCCGCACGCGATTCGTGCGGCCTCGTGAATCGCGACGAATGCCGCCTTAGAACGAAAACGTCGTATTCAGCATCACGAGCCGCGACTCGCCGACCGCGATGATCAGATTGCTGTTGCTCGACGGATAGTACGTCTTGTCGAACACGTTCTTCACGTTCAGTTGCACATGCGTGGGAATCTTGCCGATCTTCGTGTCGTACGCGGCAAACAGGTCCGCAACCACATAGCCCGGCAGCGTGAAGCTGTTCGCCGTATCGCCCGGCCGCTTGCTCACGAGCCGTGCGCCGCCGCCAAAGCGCCATTGCCCCGGCAGGTACGGCAGCATCGTGTCGTAGACGGCGAAGAGACTGCCCGTATGACGTGCCGCATTGGCGAGACGCGTGCCGTCGTCGCGGTCCGTCGCGTTCGTATACGCATAGCTGCCGATCACGCTCACGTGCTGCGTGAGCCGTCCGGCAACGTCGAGTTCGATCCCGCGCGACCTGGCGCTGCCCACTGTCTCGGTCGTATCGCCGACGGTTACCGCGACGTTCTGCTTGTCGATCTGATAAACCGCAAGCGTGCCGGTGATACCGTTCGCGTCGAATTTCAGGCCCGTCTCGAAGACGCGCCCATGCTCCGGCGCGAGCGGCTCGTTCACTTGCGTGGCGACGTTCGGCACGAACGACTTGCTGAAGTTGGCATACGCGGAAAGCGCCGGCGTCAGCCGGTACACAAGGCCGAATTGCGGAAGCCATACCTGTCCATGCGAGTCATCGGCGATCACGAACGGACGGCCCATGCCCGACAGTTGCTGCCAGTTCTCCCAGCGCACGCCGCCCACAGCGATCAGCCTGTCGGTCAGATGAACGGTGTCCTGCGTGACGACCGAGTAGGTGTGGACCTTCGACAAGCTGTCGCTTTGCGTCGCGCTCGGCGTGCCGCCCGGAGACAGCGTTCCATAGACGGGTTCGTACAGATCGAAGCCGGACACTGCCTTGCCGCGAATCGTGTCGCCGCGAAAGCTGCGTTGGCGTTCGTACTCGCCGCCCACGTACAGCTCGTGACGCATGCCCGCGAGATTCAGATTGCCGATCACGCCCACGGCGGCGATCTCGTCCGAGTCGTTGCGCTGCAGGTTCGCATCCGACGAGCGGCTCATGATGCCGGTCCTGCTGTTGAACGCCGTCGCGCGCGTAATGTACTGGTCGTAGCGGTCGCGGCTCCATCCGTAAGTCGCGCGCACGCGCCATTCGTCGGAGAAGCGATGTTCGATCTTCGCCCGTAGCGTTTCCTGCTCGCCCGAGCTTTGCGCCCAAGGTTCCTCGTAGCGCGTGTAGCGCAACGCATCGTCGAGATGGCCGTTGACGAGCACGGTGCCCCGGTCGAAGGGCGTCGTGTAATCGACGTACTGGTAGCTCACGTCGATCGATGTATTGGCGTCGTGCCATGACAGCGACGGTGCGATCAGCGAATCGCGCTGACGTCCGAAGCTGCGCCAGTAGCGCGCCGTGTTGTACTCGCCGGTCAGGCGAAAGGCGAGCGTACCGCCCGCGACCTGTCCCGGCTGGCCGATCGGCCCGGTCAGGTCGAAGCCCGTGCCGCTGCCGTGGTGGCTCGTATAGTTCGCCGACACCGAGCCGTGGAATGTGTCTTCCGGTTTGCGCGTGATCAGGTTGATCACGCCGCCCGGTTCCTGAATGCCATAGAGCAGCGAGGCGGGGCCTTTGAGAACTTCGACGCGGTCGATCGTCGCCAGATAGTTGTGCGGGACCGGCGAGCGGATTCCGTCCACGAGGATCGAGCCGTCGTCGTTCGAACCGAAGCCGCGCTTGATGAACGCGTCGCGCGTTCCGCCGAGCGTGTTGGTCTGCGTGATCCCGCTTACGTTACCCAGTACGTCGTCGAGTGTGCGCGCCTGCTGGTCCTGCATCACGGTCGAACTGACCACCGCGACGGACTGCGGAATGTCGCTGATCTTCGTCGCGATGCCGCTCGCCGTTTCGCTCGTGCGCGGACGATAACCGACGGTCGGATCAGCGATCGATGCGGCTTGCACGGCGACCGCCGGCAATTCGGTCGAAGCGGTGGGCTGGGCGTTCACGGCGTCGGAGGAAGCGGCGGCCATCGCGGCGGGCGCGGCCGCCATGTACATCAACATCGAAAGAGGCAGGCCGATGCCGGAACGGCGATAGCGGCCGGGTGGTGCGGAAGTTTTTACGAAGCGCATGGATGGTTCGGCCGACGCGGCACGCCCGCACCAAGGCGGTCGAGAATGCCCGGCGGCGTCAGTTTTTATTAAGGATGCGAGAGGATAATGTAAATGAGAATTGTTATCAAATGAAAAGCATCAAAACCATGAAGACCTCAAAACAGCGGTGGGAGGGCCGATGGGCCGGCCTTGCTTGCGCGGCGGCGTTGAAGGCACGCGCCAGCAAAGCCAGCATGCTTGCTCTAAACTAGCTGCCGCCCACGCCCAGCCCAATCAGACACCGCGACCTCGATGCCTCCAGTTCCCGCCGATTCCAACGATCCCAAAGACTCCACCGATTCCTCGACCGTCAGCCTGCCGAAGCAACCGGCGTTTCAACGCTTCTGGTGCACGCGCATTCTTTCGTCGCTGTCGTTCCAGATGCTCGCGGTCGCGATGGGTTGGCACATCTATGCGCTAACGCACAGCGCGTTCGCGCTCGGCCTGGTCGGTCTCGCGCAATTCCTGCCGATGTTCCTGCTCACGCTCGTGGTCGGCCATTTTGCGGACCGCTACGATCGTCGGCGCATCGCGGCCATCTGCCAGAGCCTCGAAAGCGTCGCCGCATTGCTGTTCGCGTGCGGCACCTTTGGCGGATGGATCAGCGCGCCGGTTATCTATGCGCTGGCCGCATGCGTGGGCGCGGCGCGCGCGTTCGAATCGCCGGCGGTGGCTTCGCTGCTGCCGGGCGTCGTGCCGCGCGCGCAGTTGCCGAAAGCGACGGCATGGGCCACTTCTGCGAACCAGACCGCGCAGATCGCCGGTCCCGCGCTCGGCGGTCTGCTGTACGGCATCGGGCCGGGCGCCGCTTATCTCGCGTGCATGCTGTCGTTCGCTGCCGCAGCCACGGCCGTGTGGAGCATTCCGCTACGCGCGAAGCCGGCGAGCCGCGCGCCTGTCACGCTCGAATCGGTGTTCTCCGGTATCGCGTTCATTCGAAAGGAGCCGGTCATACTGGGCGCGCTGTCGCTCGATCTGTTCGCGGTGCTATTCGGCGGCGCTACCGCGTTGCTGCCGGTGTTCGCGCGGGACGTGCTGCATACGGGGCCGCTCGGGCTCGGCCTGTTGCGCTCGGGCACGGCCATCGGCGCGCTCGCCGGGACCATCTGGCTGGCGCATTTCCCGCTGCGCAACCGGCCCGGCGCGGCCATGTTCGGCGGCGTGATCACGTTCGGCATCGCCACGCTCGTGTTCGGCATGTCGCATCAGTTCATCGTTTCGCTGCTTGCGTTGATGGCCCTTGGCGCGTCCGACACCATTAGCGTGGTCGTGCGTCTGTCGCTCGTGCAGCTTCGCACGCCGGATGAAATGCTCGGACGCGTGAGCGCCGTCAACTCGCTTTTCATTGGGACGTCGAATCAATTGGGCGAATTCGAATCCGGTGTGACGGCCGGCTGGTGGGGCGCGCGAACGGCCGTGCTGGTAGGCGGCATCGCTACCATCACCGTCGCCCTGCTGTGGATGAAGCTCTTCCCGGAACTGAGGAACACGCGTTCGCTCGAACGCGAAGAGGAACTGGTGCCGAGCACCTGAGCGGCGCGCTATTCTCAATTGATGGAAACCCGGTTCTCGATCCGGCCGGGTTCTCCAGAGAGGCTTTAACGGTTAAGGTTGACGCGTCACCTGCGGGACAGCCCGCGAAGGAGCCGCTTCATGACACGCCTCGAGTCGCAACCGCACGCTTATCCGAGCGACATTGCTTTCACGCCCACCGTCAAGGCACTGCAAAGCCGCAACGGTTCGCGCGACGCGTATGCGCGCATGGAAGAAGAGCACGGCTGGCAAACGCGCCTGACGCCTGACGTCGCGCGTTTCATCGAGCAGCAGACCAGTGTGTTCTTCGCGACCGCAAGCGCGCAAGGGCAGCCGTATATCCAGCATCGCGGCGGCCCTGCGGGTTTCCTGCACGTGCTCGACGACCACACCATTGCCTTCGCCGACTTCGCCGGCAATCGTCAGTACGTTACGGCGGGCAATCTCGCGGACAACTCGAAAGCGCATCTCTTTCTCGTCGACTATGCGCATCGCCGGCGCATCAAGATATGGGGTGAGGCGCGCGTGATCGACGACGATGCCGCGCTGCTCGCGAAGCTGATGCCGGAAGGTTACAAGGCACGCGGAGAACGCGTGGTCGTGATGAGCGTGCATGCGTGGGACGTCAATTGCCCTAAGCATATTCCGCAGCGTTTCGAGGCTGCGGACGTGGCTGCCGCGTTGGAGGAGCGCGACGAGCGCATCAAGGAACTGGAAGCGCAAGTGGCGGAACTCAAGCGCCTCTCATCTGCCTCGGGCGCTTGATAGCGGATGGCGGGTGGTGATCTGAGGGTGATCTGAGCCCGAGCGGCACCCGCTATCATGGTGCGATCGCGACTCGGCTCATTTCATCATGCGTATTGCTCCTTTACCACCGCTCCAATGTCTGGTCGCGTTCGAATCGGCCGTGCGGCATGCAAGCTTCACCAAAGCCGCCGCAGAACTGCATTTGACGCAAAGCGCGGTCAGCCGGCAAATCCAGCAACTCGAGGAATTTCTCGGCCGGTCGCTGTTCGTGCGCGAGCATCGCGCGTTGCGTCTGACCATCGCCGGCGAGGGTTACGCCAAGCGCGTCCAATGGCTGCTCGCGAACTGTTCCGAAGCGACGCTCGACGTCATGAAACGTTACGGCGATCAGGAGTTGACGATAGCGTGTTCGTCGGGCGTCGCCGTGTTGTGGTTGACACCGCGGCTCGGTGCGTTTCGTGCCGCTTACCCGAACGTGAAAATCAGAATGATCGTGCGCGACGGACTCGCCTCGATGTCGCCTGCCGAATTCGACGTGGGCCTGTACTACATACGCCAGCATGCCGAGCCGCATTACACCGCCCGCCGCATTTTCGACGAGGAGGTGTACCCGGTGTGCTCGCCCGCCTATCTCGCCGGCCGCGTGCTGGAGCCCGCCGATCTCGCGCAGGAAACACTGCTGATTCAGGAAGACGGCCAGCGTCAATGGATGTCGTGGCCGGAATGGTTTCGCATCAACGGCGTGCAAATGCCTGTCGCACCGCAGGCAGTCATGGTCAACCACTATCCGCAGCTCGTGCAAATGGCGATTCTCGGCCAGGGCGTGGTGCTCGGCTGGCGGCACATGATCGACCGATGTCTCGAAGAAGGGCTGCTGGTGCGCGCTACGCACGCATCCGCAAGTCACGGCGGCGGCTACTACGTGGTGTCGCCGAACGACCGCTCACAGAACCAGGCCGCGCGCGTGTTCACGCGGTGGCTCTTCGAGCAGGCCGAAGCGCAGACGGGCAGGGCGGCGGCCTGAATGGCTTCGCATGCGCTGCACGCATGCGTGCATGCGAATCTTTCGTTTCGAAAACAATTCAGGTCTCTCTACGATCGGCGTTATGCATGCGAAAACGCCGCGATGACGGCGTGGCGCGTTGCCGACACTTTGCCTGACAGGCAGCCAGATGAGGAAAGAGACCATGCAAGGAACGCTTTCATCCAACGTCCCGCTCTCCGTGGACACGCTCGCGCGTCAGCGGCGGCGCGCCATTATCGCGACCGTGCTCGGCAACGGGCTCGAATGGTTCGACTTCACCGTCTACAGCTTCTTCGCGGTCATTATCGCGAAGCTGTTCTTTCCGACCGGCAATGACCTGAGCTCGCTCCTGCTTGCCGTCGCCACGTTCGGCGTCGGCTTTTTCATGCGTCCGGTGGGCGGCATCGTGCTCGGCGTGTATGCCGACAAGGTCGGGCGCAAGGCCGCGCTGTCGCTGACCATTCTGCTGATGGCGGGCGGCACGGCGCTAATCGGCATTGCGCCGACTTATGAGCAGATCGGCCTGTGGGCGCCCGTGCTGATCGTGGTCGCGCGATTGCTGCAAGGTTTTTCGGCGGGCGGCGAGATGGGCAGCGCGACTGCGTTCCTCACCGAGTACGCACCCGCTAACAAGCGCGCGTACTACTCGAGCTGGATTCAGTCGAGCATCGGCTTTGCGGTGTTATTGGGCGCAGCGGTCGGCACGTTCGCGACCAGCAGTCTGAGCACCGAAGCGCTTCATTCGTGGGGCTGGAGAATGCCGTTCCTGATTGGCATTCTGATTGGACCTGTCGGCTATTTCATTCGCAGCCGCATGGACGAAACGCCCGCCTTCAGCGCAGTGGCCGAAGAAGCGAAGGACGATTCACCGCTCGCCGAAGTGTTTCGCCGCTTCCCGCGCGAAACCTTTGCAAGCTTTTCGATGGTGATTCTGTGGACCGTTTGCACCTACGTGCTGCTGTTCTACATGCCGACGTATTCGGTCCGCACGTTGCATCTGCCGCAATCCACCGGATTTCTCGCGGGCATGTTCGGCGGCTCGATGATCATGTGTTTTGCTCCGGTGGTCGGCAAACTCGCCGACCGCTACGGGCGCCGCCGCTTTCTGTCAGGCGCGGCCGTGCTGATTCTCGTGCTGGCGTGGCCGATGTTCGCCTACATCAACCGGGCGCCGGGCCTCGCTTCGCTGATCGTTTTTCAAGGCGTGTTCGGTTTGCTGATCGCCGCATACACCGGCCCCATTCTCGCGGCGTTCTCCGAACTGTTTCCGACCAAGGTGCTGTCAACGGGACTGTCGGTCGCCTACAACTTCGCTGTGACGATTTTCGGCGGCTTCGCACCGTTCTTCATTACATGGCTGATTGCGTCGACCGGCAGCAATATGGCACCCGCGTTCTACGTGATGATCGCCGCCGCAATCAGCCTGACGGGCACGTTCTTCGTGCGCGATCCGCAGCGGCACTGAATCGGGGTAGCGCGTGCGGTACGCTTGCGACCGCATGGAATTCTCATCAAGTCAGCAAGTCAGGACTATCTCCATGAGCATTACGGTAATCAATGGCGGCAACGTACTCGATCTGAAGCAGGGCATTCTGCTCGAACATCACCATGTCGTGATCGAAAACGGCCATATCGTCGAAGTCACCGATCGTCCCGTCGATCTGCCGAACGCACGCGTGATCGATGCGCGCGGCAAGACGGTGATGCCCGGTCTGATTGATTGTCACGTACACGTGCTCGCTTCGCGTGCGAACCTCGGTGCGAACGCAACGCAGCCGAACATCCTCACAGCGATCCGCGCTTTGCCGATTCTGAAGGCGATGCTAGGCCGCGGCTTCACGACCGTGCGCGATGCGGGCGGCGCGGATTGGGGTTTGACGCAGGCGCTCGAAAACGGCCTGATTCCGGGGCCGCGTATTTTTCCGTCGGGCAAGGCGCTTTCGCAGACGGGCGGCCACGGCGATTTCCGTCCGCGGGGCGATATGCTGGAGCCGTGCTCGTGCTGTTTCCGCGCCGGCGCAATTGCACGCGTGGTGGACGGCGTGGATGCCGTGCGTCTCGCCGTGCGAGAAGAAATCCAGAAGGGCGCGACGCAGATCAAGATCATGGCATCGGGCGGCGTGGCATCGCCAACCGATCCGATCGGCAACACGCAGTATTCCGAGGACGAGATCCGCGCGATAGTCGCCGAAGCGCAAGCTGCGAACACCTATGTGATGGCGCATGCGTACACCGGCCGCGCGATTTCGCGGGCGATTCGCTGCGGCGTGCGGACTATCGAGCACGGCAATCTCGTCGACGAAGCCGCCGCGAAACTGATGCACGAGCACGGCGCGTTCGTCGTGCCGACGCTCGTCACCTACGACGCGCTCGCGAAGCACGGCGCCGACTACGGTTTGCCGCCCGATTCCATCGCGAAGGTCGAAACGGTCCGTCAAGCAGGACGCGATTCGCTGCAGATCTACGCGAACGCCGGCGTGCCGATGGGTTTCGGCTCCGACCTGCTCGGCGAAATGCACACGTTCCAGAGTGACGAGCTGCGCATTCGCGCGGAAGTGCTCGGCAATCTCGAAGCGCTGCGCTCGGCAACCACGATCGCCGCTGAGATCGTTGCGCAGAAGGGCAAGCTCGGCGCGATCGAAGCGGGCGCGATCGCCGATGTGCTGGTGGTCGAGGGCAACCCGCTCGACGATATCGGCGCGCTGACCGGGCAGGGCGAGCGTCTCGCGTATGTGTTGCAGCGCGGCGAAGTAGTGAGCGAGCGCGGCGTGGTCGTCTCGCGCTGAGGCAGCGTGCCGATGTCTGCCCGATCCCGTGCAATTGATGCCCGTGCGCTCGTTACGTAGAATCGTGGCGCACAACGCTTGATTGCCAGCGCAACCATTTGCGCGATCACGAGGAGAACGGGCATGACTTTGCACACGGCCGGGCCGATTGCGGCGACCGTCTATCGCGGCGATTCGGTAGAAAACACGCACCGCGCGCATGTTGCGGTCGTTGATTCGAATGGCGGCCTGTTGTATTCGTTCGGCGACCCGTCGCGCGTGACGCTGGCGCGCTCCGCCGCCAAGCCCGCGCAAGCGCTGGCCGTGCTCGAAACGGGGGCGCTCGAACGCTTCGGTTTCGAAGAAGCAGACCTCGCGCTGATGTGCGCCTCGCATAGCAGCGAGCCGCGTCATATCGAACGTGCGCGACAGATGCTCGCCAAAGTGCAGGCGAGCGAAACCGACCTGCGCTGCGGCGGGCACCCGCCGCTGTCCGATGCGGTGTATGTCGACTGGATCAAGCGCGATTTCAAACCGGGCGCGGTATGCAGCAATTGTTCGGGCAAGCATGCGGGCATGCTGGCCGGCGCGCGTTCGATCGGCGCGGCGCTGAGCGGTTATGAACAGCCGGATCATCCGTTGCAGATCCGCGTGAAGCACACGGTCGCCGACGTCTGCGATCTGCCGGACGACGGCGTGCAATGGGCCACTGACGGTTGCAATCTGCCCACGCCGGCGTTTCCGCTCGATCGTCTCGCACGCCTATTTGCGAAGCTGGCCGCCGCGCAGGACGAGGTCTCGTCGTCCGTGGCAGCGCCCACTGCGCGGACAGCGGCGCTCGCGCGCATCTATCGCGCGATGACGGCTTATCCGGAACTGGTCGGGGGCGAGGGCCGCTTCTGCACGATGTTGATGAACGCGTTCGACGGCGCGCTCGTCGGCAAGCTGGGTGCGGACGGTAGTTATGCGATAGGCGTGCGCGCGTCAAACCAGACTGCCGTCCACACTGCGACAACGGGCGCACCAGGCGCGCTCGGCATCGCCGTAAAAATCGAGGACGGCAATGTCGGCGTGCTGTACGCGGTGGTTGCCGAAGTGCTGGCGCTACTCGACATCGGGACCGCCGAACAGCGCGCGAAGCTCGACTCTTTCCATGCGCCCAGAATGCTCAACACCATGGGCGTCGCAACCGGCCGGCGGGTCTTCTCGGTTGCGCTCGAAGCGTCCCGATAGGACGAGGGCCGGGCAACGCCCGGCACTCACGCGATGTCGTCAGGCCGCGGCTTCTGTGGCAGACATCAGCGCACTGCGTATCGCGCTTGCCAGTTCACTGGCTTGAAACTTCGCGACATAGCCGTTTGCGCCGGCGTTCTTCACATGCGCCTCGTTGGCCGCGCCCGTCAACGACGAATGGATGATCACCGGAATGTCGCGGGTCCGCTCGTCCGCCTTGATCTGGCGAGTCAGCATGAAGCCGTCCATCTCGGGCATTTCAAGGTCGGTCAGGACGAGCGCGATGCTGTCCTTGACGCGCGCGCCGTTGCTCTGTGCTTCGTCGGCAACTTGCTGCAAGGTTTGCCACGCCTCTTCGCCGGTCTTGGTCATCACGTATTCGGCGCCGATCGCGGTCAATGCCTGCTCGATCAGCTTGCGGGCGAAGCCGGAGTCGTCGGCGGCAAGAATCTTCGCGCCCGGACGAATGCCGAGTGCGTCGCCCACGGACGTCGGGTCTACGCTCGGATGCTGCGAGGGGAAGACGTCGCGCAACACCTGTTCGACGTCGATCACCTGCGCGAGCCGCGAATCGCCCGTATTGCCGTCGATCCGCGCAATGCTCGTCACCAGATTGCCGCCCGCCGCGCCTTCCGCGGAGAGCACCTGATTCCACTCGAGGCGCACGATGTCGTCCACTTCCTCGACCGCGAACGCCTGGGTGGAGCGCGCGAATTCGGTGACGAGCAGGATATTCAGGCCGCGTGTGGGCTCGCAGCCCATCAGCCGCGGCAAGTCGATCACGGGAATGATCTGCCCACGAATGTCGACGGCGCCCATCACGAACGGCGACGAACCGGCGATCGGCGTGACCGGCGGCATCGTCGAAATTTCCCGGACCTTGAACACGTTGATGCCGTAAAGCTCATGCGCGTCACTGCCGGGGACGGAGCCCAGCCGATACAGCAGCAGTTCGAATTTGTTGGAACTCGTCAGGTTGCTGCGTTCGTCGTGCGCGCGGTTATCTGCTGCCATCGAATCTCTCCAGGATTGCGGTGCGTGGCGCGCTCGCATGGATGGATGCCGACGCGCCTCTTACTTTTTGTTATCGGCGCGGTTGCCGAAAAATTCAGCGCTTTGCCGGAATTCTGCTGGCAATCCCTGGGTGAGCCACTCGATCTCATTCACGAGACGGCGTCATTCGTGTGAAGGTTACCTAACGTTACACAAGCCACAGCGTCGTATCACACGACGCTGGGCCCCGCTTCTAGAATCTCCCCGCGATGAACGGCGGTGCCGCACGGGCGCCGCGCGGTTCGTTGCCGTTTCGCTTTCAATCCAAGGAGAACGTATGATCCGCTTGCCTCTCGCCACTATCGTCAGCGCCTCTATGGCGGGCCTGCTGGCCGTCGCCACGGCAGCCAGCGCCCAGACGGCGCCGGCGGCCGCCGCGCCGGATGCGGGCCGTCTGCATGCCGCCGACCAGACGTTCATCGCCGACGGCACCAAGGCCGTCGCCACCCAACGCGATGCCGCGCGCATCGCCAACTCGCGTTCCACGGACCGCGACGTCAAGGCATTCGCCGAGCGCGTCTCCACCGATAACGCTAAGATCTCGGACGCGCTTCGTGCGGCCAGTCCGCGCGGCGTCGACGTGCCGAAGAACGACCCTGACACGGCCGTGCTCGCGAGCATCAACAATCTGCGTGGCGCCGAGTTCGACAAGGCTTATATCGAGCAGGTCGCGCTCGCCGGCGAGCAGAAGGCGTTGTCGGCGTTCCAGGCCGAAATCGCTTCGGGCCGCGATCCGCAGTTGAAGGATGCGGCGAAAAAGGCGCTACCGACCATTCAGGAGCATTACGCGATGGCGCAGGAACTGGCCAAACACAAGCATCTGTCGGCGGCGGCGCAGTAAAGCACTGCACGCGTGCCGCCTCGCTGGAGGAAAGCGGCGCGGCACGCGTTTTTTCCGGATTCATCGCATGAAGAAGCCTGCCAATCTGGCGCAACAGCTGGACCATATGCTTAGGCAAGCCGTCGCGCTTCAACAGAACGGCGCACTCGCCGAGGCGCAGGAACTCTATCGCGAGATTCTCGAACTCAAGCCTCGTCATTTCGACGCGCTGCAACTGTTGGGCGCGCTGGCGTTGCAGGGCGGCCGCATCGAAGAGGGCGTCGATCTGCTCTCCAAGGCGCTTGCGGTCAATCCGAAACAGTCCGCGGTTCATTCCAATCTGGCGTACGCGCTAAACGCGCTGCATCGTTTCGATGAAGCGTTGGCCAGTGCCAACCGCGCGCTCGCCTTGCAGCCGCAATTTCCTGATGCCCTGAACAATCGCGGCAACGCGCAGGCTGGCCTCGATCAGCCGCTCGACGCGCTGGCGAGTTTCGACCGCGCGATCGCACTCGCTGCCGATTTCGCGCAGGCCTGGAACAATCGCGCGTGCGTGCTGCGCGATCTCGGCCGTCCCGCGGATGCACTGGCCAGCTGCGATCGCGCGCTCGCGTTGCAGCCGGGTTACGCCGAAGCATGGAGCAATCGCGGCAATGCGCTCTCCGACATGAACGAGCCGCATGAAGCCGAGCGCAGCTACCAGCGCGCGCTTGAACTGGCCCCGGGCTTCGTCGACGCATGGAACAACCTCGGCCTTACGCAGATCGATCAGGACCAGCATGCGCAGGCGCTTGCCAGCTATCAGCGCGCGCTCGCGCTCAATCCCGAGGCCGCCGAGACCCATTGGAACGAAGCGCTGTGTCTGCTGCAAATGGGACAGCTCGAAACGGGCTGGCAGAAGTACGAATGGCGCTGGGAGCGCAGCCGCATCAAGGCGAGCCGGCGCGTCATGGCGCAACCGTTTTGGCTCGGCGACTTCTCGCTCGCGGGCAAGACGATTCTGTTGCACGCCGAGCAGGGGCTTGGCGACACACTGCAGTTCTGCCGCTATGCCGCGATGGTTGCGAGGCTCGGCGCGAAAGTGGTACTCGAAGTGCAGCCTGAATTGCGGCGGCTGATGTCCACGCTCGACGGCGTCAATCAGATCGTCGAAGCCGGCGAGCCGTTGCCGCCGTTCGATTGTCACTGTCCGCTATTGAGCTTGCCGCTCGCGCTAAGGACGGATCTAGCCAGTATTCCGTCGTCCACGCCTTATCTTTTTGCCGAGCCCGCTGCGGCGCGCGCATGGGGTGAGCGTGTCGACGCCGACGCACAAGGCCGCCTCAAGGTCGGCCTCGTGTGGGCCGGCGGCAACCGCCCGCACGTGGCGGAGCTTCGCAAGAACGACGCGCGCCGTTCGGTCACGCTCGCGCGCTTCGCGCCGCTTCTCGATCTGCCCAACGTGCAGTTCTTCAGCCTGCAGAAAGGACCGGCGGCGCAACAATTGTCGGCGAGCGAATGGGCCGCGCATGTCGTGGACCACACCGGCGAGCTGCACGATTTCGCCGACACTGCAGCGCTCGTCGCGAACCTGGATCTGGTCATTTCCGTCGACACGTCCACCGCGCATCTCGCCGGCGCACTCGACAGGCCGGTGTGGATCCTGAACCGCTTCGACACCTGCTGGCGCTGGATGCTCGAACGCAGCGACACGCCCTGGTATCCGCGCGCAAGGCTCTTCAGGCAACCTTCGCTGGGCGATTGGGACAGTGTGATGGAAACCGTGCGCGCAGCGCTCGCCGACCACGCGCTCGCGCGGACCGGCGTAGACTGAACCTCCGTTTAAACGACGGCTATGCCACGGAGATTCATCAATGGAATACAGACATCTGGGTGCATCCGGTTTCAAGGTGCCGGTGCTGAGTTTCGGCACGGGCACGTTCGGCGGCAAGGGCGATTTTTTTCAGGCGTGGGGCTCGACCGACGTCGATGAAGCGCGGCGTCTGATCGACATTTGCCTCGATGCGGGCGTGACGATGTTCGACACCGCCGACATCTATTCACGCGGCGCTTCGGAGTCGGTGCTCGGCGAAGCGCTGAAGGGCAAGCGCGATAAGGCGATCATCTCAACCAAGGCGACCTTTCGTTTCGACGACGGTCCGAACAACGTCGGCTCATCGCGCTTTCATCTGATTCAGGCAGTGGACGCAGCGCTCAAGCGCTTGCAAACGGATTACATCGACCTCTTCCAACTGCATGGTTTCGACGCCAGAACGCCCGTCGCGGAAGTGTTGTCCACACTCGACGACCTGGTGCGCGCAGGCAAGATCCGCTACACGGGTGTGTCGAACTTTTCCGGCTGGCATCTGATGAAGTCGCTGGACACGGCGGACCGCTACGGCTATCCGCGTTATGTCGCGAACCAGACGTACTACTCGCTCGTGGGACGCGATTACGAGTGGGAGCTGATGCCGCTAGGCGTCGATCAGGGCGTGGGCGCCGTGGTGTGGAGCCCGCTCGGCTGGGGACGTCTGACCGGCAAGATCAAGCGCGGCCAGCCGTTGCCCGATACGAGCCGTTTGCATAAGACCGCCGACATGGGGCCGCCAGTGCCGGACGAGTACTTGTACCGCGTGCTCGACGCGATTGACGAGATCGCCGTGGAAACCGGCAAGACCGTGCCGCAGATCGCGCTGAACTGGCTACTGCAGCGTCCGACGGTGTCGACGGTGCTGATCGGCGCACGCAATGAGGAGCAGTTACGGCAGAACCTGGGCGCGGTCGGCTGGAACCTGACGCCGGAGCAGGTCGCGAGGCTCGATGCGGCAAGCGCCGTGCGGCCGGCTTATCCGTACTGGCATCAGGAAGGATTCGCCGAGCGCAATCCGAAACCGGTTTAAGCGGACCGTTCGCCGCGAGTTCTAACGCGTTAGTTCGGCGGCTCGTTACGAGTGCCCGGACTAACGCGCGCTGCAAATCCGTTCAGGCCGCTGGTTTGAGCCGCTTCAAGCTGCTGAAGCCGCGCCCGGCCTACCTCAAGCCAATCCGCCGTTTGCCCGCAGCACCTGGCCGTTGACCCACCCGGCTTCCCGGCTCACGAGGAACGCCACCACCGACGCAATGTCTTCCGGTTGCCCGAGGCGCTCCAGCGGCGGCATCTTCGCGAAGTGTTGAATCTGCTCGTCGGTCTTGCCGTCGAAGAACAGCGCCGTCGCAACCGGTCCTGGCGCCACCGCGTTCACGGTGATGTTGCGCCCGCGCAATTCCTTCGCGAACACGTGCGTGAACGTTTCCACCGCGGCCTTGCTCGCGCTGTAGATTGCGTAACCGGGCATGTTCAGCGCGACGGTCGTGCTCGAAAAGTTGATGATGCGTCCACCGTCGTTCATGCGGCCCGCCGCTTCGCGCAACGTATTGAAGGTGCCCCGCACGTTGATGTCGAACGTGCGGTCGTACAACTCGTCGCTCGTGTCGGCGAGCGGCGTCGGCTTGATCACGCCGGCGTTGTTGATCAGCACGTCCACTTTGCCCAGTTGCTGCTCGGCGGTTTCGAACATGCGACGCACGTCGGCGGCCTTCGACACATCGGCCTTCACGGCGACCGCCCGGCCACCCGCCGCGTTGAGTTCGGCGACGAGCGTGTCGGCCTCGCTGGAACTGGACGCGTAGTTGACGACGACCGCAAAACCATCGGTCGAGAGCCGTCGCGCAATGGTGGCGCCAATGCCGCGTGATGCGCCGGTAACGATAGCGACTGGTGCGTTTCTGATCGTTTTCATGGTGCGTTTCCTTTTCGGTATTGGGTTGGTGGGTGAATGATGGACGCTTTCTGCTTCGAGATAATCGGGTTAGACTGGCCATCATCATTCGATTCTCTTTAACAATCGCGGGTATATGGACCGTTTCGAAGAAATGCGTGTGTTCGTGCGGGTGGCCGAGCGGCAAAGCTTCACGCGGGCGTCCGACGACTTGCAGATACCGCGCGCCACTGTCACGAACCTCATCAAGCGCATGGAGGAGCGGCTCGGCGCGCGACTGCTGGAGCGCACCACGCGCACGGTTCGCCTGACGCCCGACGGGCAGGCGTATTACGGCCGCTGTGTGCGGTTGATCGCCGATATGGAAGAGGCCGAGGGCTCGTTCTCGAACCTGGCGCCGAAAGGCCTGTTGCGCGTGAATCTGCAAGGCACGCTTGCGCGGCACTTCGTCGTGCCGACGCTGCCGGCGTTCCTTGCACGCTACCCCGATATCGAACTGACAATCGGCGAAGACGACCGCCTGGTCGACCTGGTGCGCGAAGGCATCGACTGCGTGCTGCGGGCCGGCACGCTGCAGGATTCGTCGATGGTCGGGCGGCGCGTCGCGCAACTGCAGCAAGTGACGGTGGCGAGCCCGGCCTATCTGGAGAAGTATGGGGAGCCCGCCGATCCGTCGATGCTCGCCACGCACCGCGCGGTCAACTACGTGTCGAGCGCAACGGGCAAACCGGTGCCGCTCGAGTTCGACATCGAAGGCCGCAATACGCCGATGCTGTTGCCCGGCGCGGTGTCGGTGACGGGCGTCGAACTCTATACGGGCTCGGCGGTGGCGGGGCTTGGCATCGTCCAGGTGCCGCGTTATCGCGTGTCGGATGAACTGGCAAGCGGGCGTCTGAAGATCATTCTCGCGGATTTTCCGCCGCCGCCGATGCCGGTGTCCGTGCTGTATCCGCAGAATCGGCAACTGTCGTCGCGGGTGCGCGTGTTTGCGACGTGGCTGCGCGATATCTTCGAGGCGGCGGGCACGGCGTGAGCACGCGCCGGCGCGACTCTCGTGGGATGATGTGCGCCGCACATCGGGTGCGGGACCTGCAAACAAGGGAGCAGCAAGATGATCGATGGACTGGTGAGCGGGCGTCTGTATGGCGAGGCGCAGCTTCGCACGGGGCAAAACGGTACGCGCTTCGTGACCTGCAAGGTGCGCGCGGTCACCAATGACGGCGACACGATTTTCGTCAACGTGATTGCGTTCGATAACGCCGTGCAAACCGCGCTGCTCGCGTTGAGCGACGCGGACAGCGTCGCGCTGAGCGGGGCGCTCACGCCCAAGGTGTGGACCGACAAGAACGGCCTGGTCAAACCGGCCGTGGACATGGTCGCTCACAAACTCCTGACGGCCTATGAAGGGCGCAAGGACGGCGACGCCTGACACTGCACCCGGCATGACACAGCGTGGCGCCGGCCGCGTGACGCGGCGCGCCGATCCGACGTGCGCCAAACACGGCCGGTGCGCCTCGTGGAAAACTGTATAAATATACAGTATAGTGTTCAACTGCATGCGGGGCGCGGCGTCAGCGCTTTAGCACCCGCTTGCACTGAACTTGCGCGGTCGCGAGGCGTCCGTAAGAGGTGGCCCACTCATTCAGACGGTCGAAAAATTGTCATCCAACGGCATCATCAAGATTCGCGGCGCGCGCCAGCACAACCTCAAAAACGTCGATCTCGACGTGAAAACCGGCGAAATGACGGTCGTTACCGGCCCGTCCGGGTCCGGCAAGTCGAGCCTCGTGTTCGACACGCTTTACGCGGAAGGGCAGCGGCGCTACGTCGAAACGTTTAGCGCCTACGCGCGGCAGTTCCTCGATCGCATGGACCGGCCGCAAGTCGACCGGGTCGACGGCGTGCCGCCCGCCATCGCGATCGACCAGACCAATCCGGTGCGTAGTTCGCGCTCCACCGTCGGCACAATGACGGAGCTCAACGACCACCTGAAGCTGCTCTACGCGCGCGCGGCCGAACTGTTCGACCGCAAGACGGCGCATCAGGTGCGTCACGACACGCCCGAAACGATCTACGCCGAGCTGCTCGAACGCACGGGGCAGGACGATCCGCGGCTCGTCGTCACGTTTCCGGTCGAGTTGCCGGAGTCGGCGTCTGAGCAGGAAGTGGAGCAATGGCTGTCGGCAAGCGGCTACACGCGCGTGCAGGCGCAGCGCGAGGTCGATTCGCCTACCGGTAAGCGCAAACTGCTGGATGTCGTCGCGGACCGCTTCCGCCTCCGCCAGACGGACAAGCAGCGCGTAGTCGAGGCGATCGAGGCGTCGCTCAAGCGCGGCGGCGGGCGCGTGAATATTTACGTGCTGCCGCCGGCTTCGGAACTCCAGCAGGCGCCCGAGGCGCAGCAGCCCGAGCCGCAAATCTGGCGCTTCTCCACTGGCCTGCATAGCCCGGAGAGCGATCTGCGCTACGCCGACCCGCAACCGGCGCTGTTCTCGTTCAACTCGGCCTACGGCGCGTGCGAGGTCTGCCGCGGATTCGGCCGCGTGATCGGTGTCGACCTGGGCCTCGTGATTCCAGACGCGCGCAAGACGCTGCGCGACGGCGCGATCAAGCCCATGCAAACGCCGGCATGGAAGGAGTGTCAGGACGATCTGATGCGCTACGCGGCGAAGGCCGACATCCGCCGCGGCACGCCGTGGGGCGAACTCACGGACGCCGAGCGTGACTGGGTGATCAACGGCTCGCCGGACTGGAACGGCAAGTGGCAAAGCCATTGGTATGGCGTCAAACGCTTCTTCGAGTATCTCGAATCGAAAGCGTACAAGATGCATATCCGCGTGCTGCTGTCGAAGTACCGCAGCTACACGCCATGCGAAACCTGCGGCGGC
Source organism: Paraburkholderia kirstenboschensis (assembly GCF_904848585.1). Lineage (GTDB taxonomy): Bacteria > Pseudomonadota > Gammaproteobacteria > Burkholderiales > Burkholderiaceae > Paraburkholderia > Paraburkholderia kirstenboschensis. The sequence continues at coordinate 584,093 of NZ_CAJHCR010000002.1, read as the reverse complement.
GCGCGCCTGAAAACCGAATCGCTGCTGTGGCGTCTCGGCAGCAAGACGAATGCGGACGAAGTGCTGACGCCCCCGCAGCGCTTCATGCCGCGCGGCGTCGAATGGAACCGCGCGCAGCTGGAAGCGTTGCCGGGCCTCACCGTGCACGACCTGATGCTGATGCCGATCGAGCGCATCCGCCGCTTCTTCGACGAAATCAGTTTGCCCAGTGCTTTGCTCGACGACGCGCTCAAGCTGCTGCTCGCCGAAGTGCGCACGCGTCTCAAATATCTGTGCGACGTCGGGCTCGGTTATCTGACGCTCGACCGCCAAAGCCGCACGCTGTCGGGCGGCGAAGTGCAGCGGATCAATCTCACAACGGCGCTCGGCACGTCGCTCACGAAAACGCTGTTCGTGCTCGACGAGCCGAGCATCGGCCTGCATCCGCGGGATCTGAACCGGATCGTCGAAGCCATGCATCGTCTGCGGGACGCGGGCAATACGCTGGTGGTGGTCGAGCACGATCCGTCGGTCATGCTCGCGGCGGATCGTCTGATCGACATGGGTCCGGGGCCGGGCGAGCGTGGCGGCTCGATCATTTACGACGGCCCGCCCGAGGCGATTCGCTCGTCGGGCACGCTCACCGGCGAGTACCTCGGCGGCCGCCGGCACGTGGCGGACGCGGCGCACTGGTCGCAGCGCCCGGTCGACGCGAGCACGCCGCGCATCGTGCTCGAAGGCGCGACCGAACATAATTTGCGCGACGTGACGGTAGAGATTCCGTTGCAGCGGCTCGTCTGCGTGACGGGCGTGTCGGGCTCGGGCAAATCCACCTTGCTGCAAGACGTGTTGTACCCGGCCATGGCGCGGCACTTCGGTCTCGCCACCGAGTCACCCGGCGCATTTCGCAACCTGACCGGCGCGGACCAGGTCACCGACGTCGTGTTCGTCGACCAGTCGCCGATCGGCAAGACCGCGCGCTCGAATCCGGCCAGCTACGTCGGCGCGTTCGATGAAATCCGCAAGCTGTTCGCGAAGGCGCCGCTCGCGCAACAACGCGGCTATGGCCCGGGCATGTTCAGCTTCAATTCCGGCGACGGGCGCTGCCCGACGTGCGGCGGCTCGGGCTTCGAACACATCGAAATGCAGTTCCTGAGCGACGTGTATTTACGCTGTCCGGACTGCGACGGCCGCCGTTATCGCGCGGAACTGCTCGAAGTGAAGATCGAGCGCGGCGAACCGGCGCGTGCGTTGAGCATTGCAGACGTGCTGGAACTGACCGTCAGTGAAGCCGTCGCCTATTTTTCGAAGGATGCCGAAGTATTGCGCGTGCTTCAGCCTATCGTCGACGTGGGCCTCGAATATGTGAAGCTCGGTCAGCCAGTGCCCACGTTGTCGGGCGGCGAGGCGCAGCGGCTCAAACTCGCGGGCTTTCTCGCCGAATCCGCGCAGGCGCGCACCGCGCGCGGCGCGAAGCAGGCAGTCGCCAAACGCCTTTTCATGTTCGACGAGCCGACCACCGGCCTGCATTTCGACGACATCGCCAAGCTGATGCAGGCCTTCGGCAAGCTGCTGGCAAGCGGCCATTCGCTGATCGTGATCGAGCACAATCTCGACGTGATTCGTGCCGCCGACTGGATCATCGACCTCGGTCCCGAAGGCGGCGACGGCGGTGGCCGCGTGCTGTGCGCCGGCACGCCGGAAGACGTCAAGGGCTGCCCCGAATCGCATACCGGCGAAGCGCTGTTGCACTACGACCGCGCAATGAGCGCGGCCGCGGAGCCTGCCGAGGCGGCTTCGCAAGGCATTCCGTTGCAGAAGGCGCTGAGCGCGGCGCGCGCACGCCGCGCAATCGAAGGCGAGGACGTAATACGCATCGTCAATGCGCGCGAACACAACCTGAAAGCGCTCGACGTCGACATTCCGCATGGCAAGTTCAATGTCATCACCGGTGTATCGGGTTCGGGAAAATCGACGCTCGCTTTCGACATTCTTTTCCACGAAGGGCAACGCCGCTACCTCGAATCGCTCAATGCGTACGCGCGTTCCATCGTGCAGCCCGCCGGCCGGCCCGAGGTCGACGCCGTGTACGGCATCCCGCCGACGGTCGCGATCGAACAGCGTCTGTCGCGCGGTGGCCGCAAGAGTACGGTGGCGACTACGTCCGAGGTGTGGCATTTCCTGCGGCTGTTGTATGTGAAGCTCGGTTTGCAGCATTGCATTCATGACGGCACGCCGGTTACGTCGCAGAGCGTCGAGTCCATCGCCGCGCAATTGCTGCGTGACCATAAGGGGCAGCACGTCGGCTTCCTCGCTCCGCTCGTGGTGAACCGCAAGGGCGTGTACACCGATCTCGCGAAGTGGGCAAAAGCGCGGGGCAATACGCATCTGCGGGTGGACGGTGAGTTCGTGCCGGTGGACCCGTGGCCGAAGCTCGACCGCTTCCGTGAGCACACTATCGAACTGCCGGTCGCCGACCTGATCGTGTCGGCGGACAACGAAGCGGAACTGCGGCACGCGCTCGATCAGACGCTCGAGGTCGGCAAGGGTGTGATGCATCTGCTCGCGCCGCTCGACGGTCTGCATGACGCAATAAACGGCGGGCAGCCTACCGCGAAGCTCGGCGCAGTCAAGGTGCTCTCCACCAAGCGCGCGTGTCCGGTTTGCGGCACGAGCTATCCCGAGCTCGATCCGCGCATGTTCTCGTATAACAGCAAGCACGGCTGGTGCACGACCTGTGTGGGCACGGGGCTCGCGCTTACACGCGAGCAACGCGCCGCGTACGACGACACGATCGTCGTCGACGACAATCGTGGCCGCGAACAGAGTTTGCCGTCGGAAGAGCAGGAGCCCGAAGGTCTGGTCGACGAACCGTGTCCGGATTGCGTGGGCACACGTCTGAACCCCACCGCGCGCGCCGTCACATTCGACGCGCAAGCCATTACAGACGTCGCGCAATGGACCGTCTCCGACACGCGTGCGTGGATCGACGGTTTGCACATGACAGGCCGCGACGCTGAGATCGCGCGCGACGTGGTCAGCGAGATCGGCAGCCGTTTGCAGTTTCTCGAAGAGGTCGGGCTCGGTTACCTGAGCCTCGACCGGGCGGCGCCGAGCCTGTCGGGCGGCGAGGCGCAACGCATTCGCCTCGCCGCGCAACTGGGCAGCAACCTGCAAGGTGTCTGCTATGTGCTGGACGAGCCGACCATCGGGCTGCATCCTCGCGACAATCAGATTCTGCTGAACGCGCTGCGCAAGCTTGGCGACAAGGGCAATACGCTCGTGGTCGTCGAGCACGACGAAGACACGATCCGGCGGGCCGATCACATCATCGACATCGGGCCGGGCGCAGGCAAGCGCGGCGGCACGCTGATCGCGCAGGGCAGCGTGGCGGATCTGTCCGCGCAGCCCGAATCGCTTACGGGGCAGTTTCTCGCAACGCCGATCGTGCATCCGTTGCAGCCGCGTCGCAAAGTCGTCGCGCCAGGCAAGCGCGCGGCAGCGGTGCCTGAGAACTGGCTGACCGTACACGGCGGCAAGTTGCACAATCTGCGCAACGTCACCGTGGGCATTCCGCTGTCGCGGCTCGTCGCGGTGACGGGCGTCAGCGGCTCGGGCAAGTCCACGCTCGCGCGTGACGTGCTCATGGCGAATCTGCTCGACGCGGTTGGGCGCTCGGTATTGTCGTCGCCGGCTACGCGTCGCGCGCGAGCGGCGGCTGAAGAGAAGCCCGCCGCGAACCGTCGTTCGAGCGTGCTCGCGCGCACCGCACCGCGTGCTCCGCTGAACGTCACGCATGCGTGGCAGGGCTGCGATTCGATCACGGGTTGGGAAAGCATCGACCGTGTGCTCGAAGTCGATCAGACGCCAATCGGCAAGACGCCGCGCTCGTGTCCCGCCACATACATCGGCGTGTGGGACGCAATTCGCAAGCTGTTCGCCGGCACGCTCGAAGCGCGCGCGCGGGGCTACACGGCATCGCGCTTCTCGTTCAACACAGGCGAGGGCCGCTGCCCAGCTTGCGAAGGGCAAGGCGTGCGGACCATCGGCATGAGCTTCCTGCCGGATGTGAAGGTGCCGTGCGATGTCTGCCACGGGCAGCGCTTCAATCCGGAAACGCTCGCAGTGACGTGGCGGGGCAAGAATATCGGCGACGTGCTCACCATGGAAATCGACGAGGCTGTCGAGTTCTTTGCGCCGATCTCGAACATTGCTCATCCGTTGCAGTTGATGAAAGACGTGGGGCTCGGTTACCTCACGCTCGGTCAGCCGTCGCCTACGTTGTCTGGCGGCGAGGCGCAGCGCATCAAACTCGTCACGGAGTTGAGCAAGGTGCGCGACGACATTACGCGGCGCGGTCAAAAACCGCCGCATACGTTGTATGTGCTCGACGAGCCGACGGTGGGCCTGCATATGGCCGACGTCGCCAAGTTGATTCGCGTGCTGCATCGTCTCGCTGACGGCGGCCATAGCGTCGTGGTGATCGAGCACGACCTCGATGTGATCGCGGAGGCGGACTGGATCATCGACCTCGGTCCCGAAGGCGGCGTGGGTGGCGGAACCATCGTCGCTGCTACGGACCCCGAAGGAATCGTGCAGGTTCGCGCGAGCCACACCGGCGCAGCGTTAAAGCCTGTGCTCGACCGGGCCGCGAATGGCGGCACTCGCGCTGTGCCCGTCGAAGCGGGCGAAGGCACCAACGGGTAATAGATACTTCAGATCGCGCAGCAGCAAAAAGACAGGGCCGCATTGCCAATCAGGCGATGCGGGCCTTTTCCATTCCACTCGAGCATGTTTAGCTCAAGACGGCGTTCTGTTTAGTGCATTGTCAAATCGTCGAATATCGCAAGACGGGGTCGACGCACGTGCGAATTCGAAAAACTTTAGAACGCCCCGTCTAAAGATCGGGCAGTGCCAGATTGAAACAGTGTCATCAAAAAAAGTTTGACGACCGATTTTGATTTGTTATTGTCGCTGTCCATTGAGTGCTTCATAACACTTGGCGCCTTGGCGGGAGACACGCGCAGGATTCGTCTCCACGCTTTTCCAGCCTGACTGAAAGTCACGCGTCCGTAATTCGGCCGCCGCTTTCGCTCGCGCTCGAAATCCGTCATTGGTTGCCGTGAGCGGACGAAGCGGCGGTCCGACTTCGGGAAATAGCAATCGGACGAGCAGCGAGCGTCGCGCGAAACAATATTTGCTTATATCAAACAAATTTTGACTACGCGATTCTGGCTTGCTATGTTTCAGCCACCCAATGACACGGCCGCCACTCGAGGTCTGCCTTGCAGGGTAAGCGGTTCAGCAGCAATAGTGTTCCCCATCCGGTGAATCTTTCAACTCACTGACAGACCGGTCGGGCGGAAGGAAGCTCGCAGCGGAAGTACCCTCGCCAGGATGCTGGCGGGGTGAAGCAAAGTTAGGCATCCAAAGTATTTGTCTTTCCGTGAACGTACTGAGCCGCGCTGAAAGTGGCGTGCCGCGAAAGCGGACGAGTTCACATCGACATGAACATTGCACAAATAGAAAAGCTTTCATTTCTGTTAGGAAATTAGTAGTCCATATTCAATAAATTGAATTGAAGCCGTATTGCCGTTTTCACCAGATCGGATCAAACACAATTTAATCATTTTGGACTTATTTGCACTAATGCTGGGCATATTCGGTAAAGCGTGGTGCGTCGTCGTCGTGAAAAGGGCAGAGAAGTTCATAAGGCTTTTCTTGCACAACAGGTGTGGTCTTACTGACAAGTGAGAAGGGGAAAATGAAACAAAGGGCATTGGCGTTGGCCATCAAAAGAATACTTTGGGCAGAACTCGCCTTGTCGGCGGTTATTGCCGCACCGGCGTTTGCACAGAGCCAGCCGGCGACGACCGGCAGTACCGCGGCCACTACGACGTCGGAAGCCACTCCGGCAGCGACGGACTCGGGCAATGTAACGAAGATGCAGCGCGTGGAAGTCACCGGCTCGCTGATCCGCACGTCGGATAAGGTCGGCAATACCGAGGTGCAGACCATCACGCCGAAGGAAATCCAGCAAAGCGGTTACACGACCGTGGCTGATTTTCTGCGTGGCACCTCCGCTAATTCGGGCAGCAGCTGGGGCCAAACGACGATGAACAGTTCGGCGCAAGGCGGTGGCGGCATTGCGTTGCGCGGTCTGAGCGAAAAGTACACGCTGGTTCTGGTCGACGGTCAGCGCGTCGCCAATTACGGCAAGGCGGTGAACTTCACCGACACGTTCTTCGACGTGAACTCGATCCCGCTCAATATGGTGGATCACATCGACATCGTGAAGACGGGCGCCGTGTCGGTGTACGGCTCCGACGCGATTGCCGGCGTGGTCAACATCATCACGAAGAAGAACTTCCAGGGTTTGCAGTTCGACGGTCAACTGGGCAAGGCGCAGCATCCGGGCGACGCGCAGGGCAATTTCGGTGTGCTCGGCGGCTTCGGCGATCTGAATTCGGATCGCTTCAACGTAACGGCTGCGGCGAGCTATTACCGCGACACCGGTTCCTCGCTCGCCGATCGTTCAATGACAGCCAACCAGGACTTCAGCCAGTTCCCCGGCGGTCTGGCAGGCCCGCTCGGGCCGAACCAGCAGTCGTACTGGACGGCGCCCGACGGCACCAAGACCGCGCTCAACCCGTGCCCGCCCGGCAGCGTGTCGGCGGACGGCGGCGCCGAGTGCAAATCGAATCCCGCGAGCACGACTTCATTGGTTCCTTCTACAACGCGTTTGAACGCAAAGGTGCACGGCACCTTCAAGATCAACGACGACGTCCAGGCCTACGCGGACTTGTGGGTGAGCCGCAACGAAACCGTGCAGAACGAGGGCCCCGCGGCACTTTCAAGCACCACCAACGCCTACAATCCGGCCACCGGTTCGGCGCTGCCGCTGTCGCGCACCGTCCCGGCAACCAATCCGTACAACCCGTTCGGCGCGCCGGCGCAGATCAACTACACGTTCCCTAACACCATTTCGGCGGACACGGTCTCCACTTTCTGGCGCGCGATGACCGGCGTGAAGGGCTCGTTCACCACGCAGAAGTTCGGTGACTGGGACTGGTCCGCGGACTACGGTCATTCGCAAAGCACCGTCGACACGACCTACAGGAACATGTTGAACGTGGCGGGCGTCGAGAACATTCTGCAGAACGGCGTGTACGATTTCTCGAATCCGTCGGCAACGCCCAACGGCTTGAACGGCGTGTTCCAGAACGACTACGAGCAGGCCATCTCGAAACTCGACAGCGTGACGGCGAAAACCTCGACCGGCAATCTGTTCAATCTGCCGGGCGGACCGGTCGGCGTCGGCTTCGGTACGGAATTCCGCCACGAGAGTTCGCTGATCAATTCACGCACGTACACCGTGCAGGGCATCACCGCGCCGGCCAACGTGCAGACGGTCGACGGCGAGCGCAACGTGGCCGCGGTGTACTACCAGGTCGATATTCCGATCATCCGCAACCTGACGTTCACGCAGGCGGGCCGCTACGACCACTACAGCGACTTCGGCGGCGCGTTCTCGCCTAGCTTCGCGCTGCGCTTCCAGCCGGTGCAGGCGCTCACGACATTCGCGTCGTACAGCCGCGGTTTCCGTGCGCCGACTCTCGTCGAGAACTCGCAGGCAACCTACCTCGCGCACCAGAACCTCGTCGATCCGAACGACCCGAGCGGCGTGCCGACCAAGCACTTCACGACCGAACAGGTCAACGGCAATCCGAGCTTGCAGCCCGAACGTACGAAGAACTACAACATCGGCTTCCAGCTCTCGCCGGATTCGTCGACCGATATCGGCGCCGCGTTCTACAAGATTCACATCGACGGCGTGATCGGCACCAACGATCCCAATGCGGTGATGAACGCGAACGACCCTTCGACGGTGATCCGCAATGCGGACGGCACGGTCGCCTACATCAAGGAACAGTTCGTCAACCTCGGCTCGCTCGACACCGACGGCTTCGACATGAACTTCCGCAAGTCGGTCGGCACGAAGTACGGCACGTTCACGCTCGCTGGCGACTGGGCCTATGTGTGGCACTTCAAGCTCAACAGCCCCGGCGCACCGACGCAGGACTTCGCGGGTAACAACCTTGCGCTGCTGCAACCGTTCGGCGCGAGCAACCCGCGCTGGAAGGGCAACACGAGCCTGAGCTGGGACTATCGCAAGCTGACCACCACGCTCACGTGGCAGTACACGGGCCCTTACACGAATGCGGTGGCGGCCGAATTCGGCGACGGCGGCACGTTGTCGGTGGCGTCCTACAGCCAGTTCAACCTGATGGCCACGTATCGCGGCTTCAAGCACTGGACCATCTACGGCGGCATCAACAACATCTTCGACCGCAAGCCGCCGTTCGACGTCGAGTGGCAGGCCACGCCGGATATCACCGGCTATGACCAGTCGCTTTACACCAACATCGGCCGCTTCTTCCAGGTCGGCGCGACGTACCGCTTCTAAGTTCTCGATGTCTGTCTTTGAAGAGCAGTCTGTTTAGTCGGTCGGCCGCTTCGGCTCCGGTCTTCGGGACCGAAGCGGCCCAACTTTGTTAGAGACGTAACTGGAGTTCCCCGTGCTCAATACCCTTATCAACTATTCAGTTCAATCGATGGGCCTGATTCCCGTTCTGGCCTTCATCTTCCTGCTGGGCATCTCGATCATCGTCGAGCGCTTCATGTTCTTCTCGCGAGCGGTCAAGGCGGGCAAGACGCTCGAACATGATCTGAAGATGGTGGAGCCGGCCAATCTGTCCGACGCACAGAAAGTCGCCGAGCACTACAAAGCAACCGTGCAGGGCGAGCTGGTCAAAAGTGCGCTGAAGGTGCAAGGCAAACCGGAAGCGGTGGTGGAACGCGAACTGGAGGAGACTATCATGTTCCAGATGCCGCGCCTCGACCGCAATCTGTGGATTCTCGACACGGCAGTGACGCTCGGGCCGCTGCTCGGCCTGCTCGGCACGATCATCGGCATGGTCGAGTCGTTCAACGTGCTCGGCACGAGCGGCACCGCGAATCCGAACGGCGTGACGGGCGGCATCGGCCACGCGCTGACGGCTACCGCCTGCGGCCTGACGATCGCCATTATCTGCGTGATCTTCCTGAACTACTTCAACAAGCGTATCCGGATGACGGTCAATCAGTTCGATCTGATCAAGTCGCTGCTCGTGTCGCGGTTCGCCGCCTGACCATCCGCTTCCAAGGAGAAGGATCATGCGTAACCATCGCAGCCATTACCTGGGCGCGGAAGAGAAGGCGCGCATCGAGATCATTCCGATGATCGACATCATGATGTTCCTGCTCGTGTTCTTCATGCTTGCCACGCTGAAGATGATTCAGGGCGCGGGCATCAAACTCGATCTGCCGCAATCGAGCACGGCGGAGCAGCTGCAGCAGACAGTCAAGGTGTCGATCGGCGTCACGAAGACCGACGAGATCTATCTCGACGCGAAGCCCGTCACGCCCACGGAGTTGACCGCGCATCTGCAAGGGCTCGTGCATGATTCGAAGAAGGTCGACGTGGCGATCGCGGGCGACGAAGGCACGAGCTACAAGAACATCGTCAAGGTGATGGATCTCGTGCGCGCAGCGGGCATCAGCTCGGTTGCACTCGCCACCAATCCGACGACATGAGCTCTCCGGTAATCGACATGAAAGACCCGCAAAGCCGCCTGAGCGGCGCGCTCTGGGCGTCGTCCAATCCGGCGCATCATGGCCGCATGTCCATGAAGACAGCGCTGGCTGCCGCGCTCGTCGTCGAACTGCTGATCGTCGCGGGGCTCTCGCAGGTGAGCTTCAAGCAGGAGCCGCCGGCCCCGCGCAAGATCATGGAAGTGACGATGGCGCCGCCGCCACCGCCGCCGCCCGAAGTGAAAAAACTCGAGCCGCCGCCCGCGCCGACGCCGGTGAAGCCGCCGCCCAAACCGCAGCAGCCCAAGCCGCAGCCGGCGCCGAAGCCCCCGCCGGCAATGCCGTCGGCGACGCCCAAACCCGCGAACATCGCACCCGCCGCCAATCCGAGCGCGAACGCGCCCGCGCTCGCCACGGCGAATGCGACGCCGGGTCCAGCCACGGCGCCTGCCGCTCCGCCCGCGCCGGCGGCGCCACCGGCGTTGCACGGCGTGGTCGACGGACGCGGCCACTGCCAGGCCGTGCAGCCGCAAATTCCGCGCCGGGCGTTGCAAGAAGGACTTTCGGCGACGGTGATCGCGCATCTGTCGATCAGTCCGGACGGCAGCGTAAGCGACGTAAAGATCGTGCGCGTGACACCGCCGACCTCGGTCTTCAACGACGCGGTCATCACCGCTGCCAGGTCGTACCGTTGCGAGAAGAATGCTGAGCCGTACGTCGGCGAAGTTGCGTTCTCGTTCAAGACCGCACCGAGCGACGACGACCAGTAAGGCGGCAGCCGCAGTGGAGAAGGGAGCGCGGGCGATGGCCAGAACCATCCTCGCGCGATTCGACGTACCGCGCGCCGGCTCGCAACCGGCGCGCGACCTTTAGCGTTTCGAAGAAATGAGACCTGTGAAGTTTCGCTGGCCGCGCGCGTTGCGCATGCTCGCACATCTGCCGCGGTCCGGCTCGGGCGTGGCCTCGTTGTGGGCGCGCGCGGTCGGCATCGGCCTCGCGTTCGGCATGACATGCGCGTACGCGAGGCCGTCCATATCGCAATACGACGAGCCGAGATATCCGGCGAACTTCACGCACTTCGACTACGCCGACCCCACCGCACCCGCGGACGGCACGCTCAGTTTTCAGAACTACAACGAATTGCAAAGCTACGATTCGATGAATCCGTTCCTCGTGCGTGGCGCACCCGCACCTGACGTGCTGCATCTGATGTTCGACACGCTGATGCAGCGGAGCTGGGACGAACTTGCGTCGGAGTATCCGTTGATCGCGGACGACGTGGAAGTCGCGCCCGATCTGTCGTCGGCGACGTTTCACATCAATCGGGCCGCGCGCTTCTCGAACGGTGATCCGATTACCGCAGCCGACGTCAAATATTCGTTCGACACGCTGACGAGCCCGCAGGCGTCGCCGATGTTCAACGCGCAATTCGCGGTGATCAAGCGCGCGGTCGTGGTCGACCGGGCCACCGTGCGCTTCGAATTCAAGCATGCCGAGCGCGACGCGCCGCTGATTGCGGGCGACCTGCCGGTGTTCTCGCCGAAATGGGGGATGCGCGCCGACGGCACGCGAGCGCCGTTCGACCAGATCGCTAACGAGGTGCCGGTTTCGAGCGGCCCGTATCTCGTCGAATCGCGCAAGAACGACAAGGAGATCACCTACAGGCGCAATCCGGCGTATTGGGCGGCGGACCTGCCGTCGAGGCGCGGCATGTACCGCTTCGCGCACATCACGTTCAAGCTGTATCGCGACCACTACACGCAGCTCGAAGCCTTCAAGGCCGGCGACGCCGGCGCGATCGTCGAATACAGCGCGACGCAATGGGCGCGCAAGTACGTGGGCAAGAACTTCGACAATGGTGTGCTGAAGAAAGGCAATTTCGCGGACGGCCCCGCGCAGATGCAAGGCATGCTGATGAATCTGCGCAAGCCGATGTTCCAGGACGTGCGGGTGCGCCATGCTTTGACCATGGCGTTCGATTACGACTGGATGAACCGGATGATGTTCTATGGCCAGTACCGCCGCACCGGAAGCTATTTTGCTGCGAGCCCGTTCGGTGCGAGCGGCATGCCGGGAGCGAAGGAACTCGCGCTACTCGAACCGTACCGTGCGAGTTTGCCGCCGGAAGTTTTCGGCCCGATGGTGAAGCCGCCGGATACGCTGCCGCCGAATTCGCTGCGCGGCAACCTGCGCGTGGCGCGCGACCTGCTCGCGCAAGCCGGCTGGCACTATCGCGACGGCGCGTTGCGCGACGCGAGCGGCACGCCGATGAAGATCGAGATCATCGACGACCAGCCCGGCATGGACCGCTTGATTCTTCCGTATATGCAGGCGCTTGCGAACCTCGGGATAGAGGCGCATCTGCGCGAGATAGACAGTGCGTTGTATCAGAAGCGGATCGACAACTTCGAGTTCGACATGACCACGTACATCTATCCGCCGGTCACCATTCCCGGTGTGGAACTCGAACGCCGCTTCGGCAGCGCGGCGGCCTCGCAGGTGGGCTCCGAGAACTACCCGGGGATTCGCTCGCCCGCGGTCGACTCGCTGATACATGCCGCGCTCGCCGCGACCACGCTCGAAGATTTGCAGGCAGCAACCCGAGCGCTGGACCGTGTGCTGATCAACTCCTATTACCTCGTGCCCGAGTATTACGCGCCGGGCGCGCGCATTGGCTACAAGACCACGCTGGGTTTTCCGACGATCGTGCCGGCCTCGTACCAGTACGAGGATTGGGTCATCGACTACTGGTTCGCCAAACGGCCGGGCGCGTCCCACTGAGTTCATCGAGAAGCGACATGCTTGCCTACATTCTCAGACGATTGCTGTTGATGGTGCCGACCTTGCTCGGCGTCGTCACGCTTACTTTCATCGTCACGCAGTTCGTGCCGGGTGGGCCGGTCGAGCAGGTGATGACGCAACTCCGCCACGGCGCTGGCCGTGGCGGAGACACGGGGGCGGGCGGCGGCGGTTATCACGGCAGCCAGGGTGTCGATCCGCAGCAGATCGAGCAGATCAAGAAGCAGTTCGGCTTCGACAAGCCGCCGCTCGAGCGCTATGTGCTGATGCTCGAACACTACGCGAGCTTCGACCTCGGACAGTCCTACTATCAGCACGCAAGAGTATGGGACGTGATCCGCTCGAAGCTTCCGGTGTCGATCACGCTCGGGCTCTGGACGGTGCTGCTGACGTATCTGGTTTCGGTGCCGCTCGGCATCGCCAAGGCGGTGCGCAACGGCTCGCGCTTCGACACCGTGACGAGCGTGCTCGTGCTCGCGGGCTATGCGATTCCCGGCTTCGTGCTGGGGGTTCTGCTGCTGATGCTGTTCGGCGGCGGCACCTTCTGGCAAGTGTTCCCCATGCGCGGTCTCACGTCGGATAACTTCGGGGAACTGAGCACATTCGGCAAGCTGCTCGATTATCTATGGCACATCGTGCTGCCGGTCACGGCCTCGGTGGTCGGCAATTTTGCGATCGTCACGATTCTCACCAAGAACACGTTTCTCGAAGAGATCGGCCGTCAGTATGTGCTGACCGCGCGCGCGAAGGGCGCGACCGAGCGCGACGTGTTGTGGAAACACGTGCTGCGCAACGCGGCAATTCCGCTGCTGACCGGTTTGCCGGCGGCCTTCGTCGGGGCGTTCCTGAACGGCAATCTGCTGATCGAAACGTTGTTCTCACTCGACGGCATGGGCCAGCTCTCATACGACTCCGTGATTCGCCGCGATTACCCGGTCGTGCTGGGCTCGCTCTTTCTCTTCACGTTGATCGCCCTCATAACCAAACTCATTGCTGACGTCTGCTATGTCCTCGTCGACCCGCGTATCCAGTTCAACCGGCTTGACCGATGACGCGTCCGGCGCGCCGCGCCGGACAGTCCCGTCTCCGTGGCGGCGCACGTGGCTGCGCTTCCGGCGGCAGCGTCTGGGCTACTGGAGCCTCATGATCCTCGCGTCGCTGTTCGTTCTCAGCCTGCTGGGCGAAGTGCTGTCGAATGACCGGCCGCTCGTCGTCCGCTACGACGGGCACTACTATTTTCCGATCGTGAAGGACTATCCGGAGACGCTTTTCGGCGGCGATTTTCCGGCGCGCGCGAATTACCTCGATCCGTATATTCGCTCGCGGCTGGAGGCGAACGGCAACTTCGCGGTCTATCCGCCGAACCGCTTTCACTACGACACGATCGACTATTTCGCCGCGCATCCGTATCCGGCGCCGCCCACGTCGTCGAACTGGCTCGGCACCGATCAATACGGACGCGACGTGCTCGCGCGGCTTCTCTACGGCTTCAGGTTGTCGGTGTCGATGGCGCTCGCGCTCACGGTCTCGGGCGTGCTGATCGGCGTGGCGGCGGGCGCGGTGCAGGGCTTTTACGGCGGGCGCACCGATCTGATCGGCCAGCGGCTGATCGAAATATGGAGTTCGATGCCGGACCTGTATCTGCTCATCATCTTCGCGTCGATCTTCGAGCCGACCCTGTGGCTCCTGTTCATTCTTCTGTCGATGTTCGGCTGGCTCGTGCTGTCCGACTACGTTCGCGCGGAGTTCCTGCGCAACCGTTCGCTCGACTACGTAAAAGCCGCGCGCACGATGGGGCTGTCGAACGGGCAGATCATCTGGCGTCATGTGTTGCCGAATAGTCTCACGCCGGTTATCACGTTCCTGCCTTTCCGGATGAGCGCGGCGATCCTCTCGCTCACCAGCCTCGATTTTCTCGGGCTCGGTGTGCCGCCGCCGACGCCGAGCCTCGGCGAGTTATTGCAGGAGGGTAAGAACAATCTCGACGCATGGTGGATTTCGGTGTCGGCTTTCGCCGCGCTCGTCGTTACGTTGCTGCTGCTGACCTTTATCGGCGACGCGCTGCGCAATGCGCTCGACACCCGTTCGCGCGGTTCCGCATTCGGGGGGGCACCGCGATGAGCATCACGTCGACCGACCGGCCGCTGCTTGAAATCGAGCGCTTTTCCGCGCGTTTCGGCGACAAGCTCGCGGTGCGCGAGCTTGACCTTTCCATCGCACGCGGCGAGCGTGTTGCGCTCGTCGGCGAATCGGGCTCGGGCAAGAGCGTCACCGCGTTGTCCATTCTGCGGCTCGTCGATCACGCGCAATTGAGCGGGCGCATCCTGCTCGACGGTGAAGACCTGTTGCGCAAGACCGAGCAGCAAATGCGCGGCCTGCGCGGCGCGGACGTGGCCATGGTGTTTCAGGAACCGATGACCGCACTCAATCCGCTTTTCACCATCGGCAAGCAGATTGCGGAAAGCGTGCGCTTGCACGAGGGCTTGCGGCCCAACGCGGCACGCTCGCGGGGCATCGAGTTGCTCAGGCGCACCGGCATTCCGGAGCCGGAGCGTCGCATCGACAGTTTTCCGCATCAGTTGTCAGGCGGCCAGCGCCAGCGTGCAATGATCGCGATGGCGCTCGCGTGCCGGCCGCGCCTGCTGCTCGCCGACGAGCCCACTACCGCGCTCGACGTGACGGTGCGCCAGCAGATCGTCGACCTGTTGATCGAACTCCAGGAACAGGAAGCCGCCGAGCGCGGCATGGCTGTGCTGCTGATCACGCACGACCTGAATCTCGTCAGGCGTTTCGCGCAGCGCGTCGCGGTAATGGAGAAGGGCGTGCTCGTCGAAACGAATACGACACAAGCGTTGTTCGACGATCCGCGGCATCCGTACACGCAGCGTTTGCTCGACAGCGAACCGCGCCGCTCGGTAGCGCCGCTCGAAAAAGGCGCGCGCCGTCTGCTCGAAGTGCAAGGGCTTTCCGTCGACTACAGCACGCCCGCCAAGGGTTGGCGGTCGCTGTTCGGGCGCTCCACGTTTCGCGCGGTGCATGACGTCGATTTGAGCGTGCGGCGCGGCGAAACGCTCGGCGTTGCGGGCGAATCGGGATCGGGCAAATCGACGCTCGCCGCAACCGTACTCGGTTTGCACAGAGCTGCCGCGGGCCATGTGCATATCGACGGCATGCCGTTGTCGGTGTTGAAGACGGCCGCTTCACGGCGGGCGTTGTACTCGCGCATGCAGGTAGTGTTCCAGGACCCGTTCGGTTCGCTGTCGCCGCGCATGACGGTCGAGCAGATCGTCGGTGAGGGCCTCGCCGTGCATCGGCCCGAGATCGACGCAAAGGCGAGGCGCGCACGCGTGGCCAGCCTGCTGGAGGAAGTGGGTCTGCCCGCCGATGCGATGCCCCGTTATCCGCACGAGTTTTCCGGCGGGCAGCGTCAACGGATCGCGATTGCGCGGGCGCTTGCCGTGGAACCGGAACTGCTGGTGCTCGATGAGCCGACGAGCGCGCTCGACGTGTCGATCCAGCAGCAGGTGCTCGCTCTGCTGGTACATTTACAGATAACGCGCAAGCTAAGCTACCTTCTTATCACGCACGATCTCGCGGTGATGCGGGCCATGGCGCACCGTGTGATCGTCATGAAGTCGGGGCGGGTCGTCGAGGCCGGTGACACGCTCGAAGTCTTACAAGCGCCGTCGCATCCCTATACGCGCTCGCTTCTGGCTTCGTCGCTGCTGATGGCGCGGCCGGATTCCGCGCAAACCCTACGGAGTGTGAATGATTGACGAACGCTGGGCGCAGGCCGCCCGGTCCCTTGCGAGCCGCGCGGACTTCTGGTCGCTGCGCATAGTCGACGAACGGATCGACGATCACGAGGTTCGCAACGACATCGCGCAACCGCTGCGCACGGTGCGCGATCGTGGCGCGATGCTCATCGCGTGGGTCGGCGCGGGAGCCGGCTATGCGGCGACGGCGAATCTGTCGGCGGCGGGGTTGCAGCAGGCGCTCGATCTCGCCACGGCACGCGCCGAGGCGAGCGCGGCATTGTCGTTGATCGATCATCGCGAAGTGGCGCGTCCGTCGGCTAGCGGCGAGTATGTGTCGCCGAATGCGCAGCACACGCTGCCGGGCCGAGCCGAATGGATCGACCGGCTCGGCGCTGAATGCGCGGCGGCGAAGCTGGATTCGCGCATCGTCGAGCGCGTGGCCGCGGTGCAGATCATTCACACCGATCAGCTTTACATGACGGGCGACGGCATACGTATCGATCAACGGTTCCGCTTCGTGATGCCGCAGTTGAGCGTGGCCGCGCATGCGAACGGCGACACGCAGGAGCGCACACTCGGCGGCAACTACGGCACGCTCGGTCAGGGCGGCATGGACGTGCTGGCGCGCTTCGGTTTCGACGGCTGCGGCCCGCGCGTGGCCGCCGAGGCGCTGCAATTGCTGGCCGCGCCGAACTGCCCGTCGGGCAAGCGCGACCTTCTGCTGATGCCCGATCAGATGATGCTGCAGATTCACGAGTCGATCGGCCATCCGCTGGAACTCGATCGGATCCTCGGCGACGAGCGCAATTTCGCGGGCTGGAGTTTCGTGAAGCCGGACATGTTCGGCTCTTACCGCTACGGCTCCGAACTGCTGAACGTGACTTTCGACCCGGAGTTGCGCGAAGAAGCCGCGGCCTACGCATTCGACGACGACGGCACCGAAGCGCACAAGGAATATCTGATTCGCAACGGCGTGCTGGAGCGACCGCTTGGCGGCGCGCTTTCGCAGCAACGCGCGGGCATGCCGGGCGTGGCGAATTCGCGTGCGTCGAACTGGAACCGGCCGCCGATCGACCGCATGGCGAATCTGAATATCGAGCCGGGCGACAGTTCGCTCGACGAGATGATCGGCAACATCGAACACGGCATTCTGATGCGCACGAACACGTCCTGGTCGATTGACGATCATCGCAACAAATTCCAGTTCGGCTGCGAATTCGGGCAACTGATCGAAAACGGCAAGCTCACCCAGATCGTCAAGCAGCCGAACTATCGCGGCATTTCCGCGAATTTCTGGCGCAGCTTGAGCGCGGTCGGCAACGCGGCGACGCGCGAAGTGTATGGCACGTCGATGTGCGGGAAGGGCGAGCCGGCGCAGATCATTCGCGTGGGCCACGCGTCGCCCGCTTGCGTGTTCAGCAATGTCGACGTGTTCGGAGGCGCATGATGAGCGGCTTCATGTCACCGCGCGCCACGCATGCCGTGGACTGGCAGCGGCACTTCACGTCGCTCGCCGATGCGATCGAGCGTCTCCAGCAAGGCGGCGAAACCACGCTCAGTTCGTTTGCCGGCGAGCAGTCCGACTTCATCCGCTTCAACGCGGGCAAGGTGCGGCAAAGCGGCACCGTGTCGCAAGGCAAGCTGACCTTGCGTCTGATCGACGGAGCGCGTCAGGCGTATTCCACGTTGACGGTGTGCGGCGATCTGGAGCAGGACGTCGACGAAGTGCGCACCGCGCTTGCCACGCTGCGCGAGGGTCTGCGCGATGCCGCCGACGATCCGCACCTGCTGTTCGATACTTCCTCATGGCAGCGCACCACGCGGCGTTCGGGCAGATTGCCGGAGCCGCACGGCTTGTTGCGCGTCGTCGCCGAATGCGCGCGGGGCCTCGATTTCGTGGGGTTTTATGCGGGCGGCACCATCGTGCGAGGGTTCGCGTCGACGCGTGGCAGCCGCGGCTGGTACGAAGTCGACAATTTCAATTTCAGCTGGTCGCTCTATGACCCGAGCGGTCGCGCAATCAAGACCACGTACGCTGGCGACGACTGGAGCGATGCCGTCTTTGCAGGCAAGGTGGAACAGGCCGCCACGCGTCTCGCCGTGCTCGCTCGCGCGCCTCGAGCGCTCGCGCCTGGACGCTATCGCGCGTGGCTCGCTCCGGCGGCGCTTGCCGAGCTATTGGGCGTGACCGCGTGGCGCGGCTTTTCGGCGCGCGCGCAGGCCAGTTCGCGCAGCGAGTTGTATAAGCTGCACGTGGCTGAGATCGCGCTCGATCCTCGCGTAACTCTCGGCGAAGAACTCAGCCTCGGCATCACGCCAGGCTTCAACGACGACGGCTACTTGCGCGACAGCGTTGCGCTCATCGCGGCGGGCCGCAGTGCCGGGCAACTGACCAATGCACGCAGCGCAAGGGAATACGGCTTGACGCCGAACGGCGCGCTCGCCGAAGAAGCGCCGGCGTCGCTCGCAATGCAGCCCGGCGAACTGATGGACGAGGACGTACTCGCGCAACTGGGTACCGGTCTTTACATCGGCAATTTGTGGTACGTGAACTTTTCGGACCGGATGAATTGCCGACTCACGGGCATGACGCGTTTCGCGACCTTCTGGGTGGAGAACGGACAGATCGTGGCGCCACTCGAAGCCATGCGTTTCGACGACAGCCTGTATCGCCTGCTTGGCAGCGAACTCGAACAGATCGGCGCGCAAGCCGAATTGCTCCTGAGCGACGGGACGTGGGGAGAGCGGGCGACGGGCGGGATGCAATTGCCCGGCATCCTCGCGAGGTCGTTCGAGCTGACCCTATAAGTGCTGCGACGCGGCTCGCCGTTCGAGGCGAGTCGCGCGCCCGCTTCCCGGCGTACCGGAATGCAAATCCGCGAAGCCGCGCCAATTGTCTAATGAATAAGCAGATCACGCGTGACACGACTCTGAAACGCCGCAATTAATCAGAAGAATAAACGGATCATGTTTCAGAAATGAAACGTTTTCGGCGCCTTTAAAAACCCCGCATAACCAGATAATCGCGCGATTAGAATCGCTACGGGCTAATTACCACGGCTGACGAGGCACATTCCGAATGTGCGAATAACAAATCCAATTAAAAGGGCCATTGCGGTGCACCGGTGTGTTCAGCTTTGAAACGTTTTCATATCGCTCCAATGCTCAACAGCCCACTTCGCTTATGCGTACGGCATTCGGGGAGGTAAGCAGGGCAGGCTGCGGCCCCGCGCCGCACATGGCTCGCAGCGCAGGCTCTCCGGCACGCGGTAGATTTTTCCGCTCGCAATTCACGCGTCGGATAATTATTACTTGCATCAAATGAGAATAAATTTCGTCATACGTTAAATGCCTGGCTAATTCCGTTGTTTTCAAATTTACTAACGCGATTCATTCGGCTAACATCGCTGATAATGCGTGAAACGGCGTTCACCGATGTTGAATAGAGATTATCAGTTGATCCATATCGTCGGATAACGCGCGTCCTCGTCCAACCACGTAGACATTTTGAGGAAGACCATGTCCCACATCCACGTCGATTCCGCGAGGGTTACCTGGTTACACACGCCCGCTGTCAATGTGCGCACAGCGGCGCGGCGAATTGGTGTGCTGCTGTTCGACGGTTTCTGGTTGCTTGGCCCCGGTACGGTCGTCGAAATGTTCCAGACCGCGAACGAACTCTCCGGCACGCGCCCAGGCGAAGAGCCGCCGTATGAAGTGCAATTCCTGTCGCTCGACGGCGGCAGCGTGCCAAGCTCGTCGGCTGCGCGCATCTGGACCGATCGCATCGACACGCGCTATGGAACCGGCTTCGACGTCCTCTTCATTGCCGGCGGGCACGGCGCGCACGAGGCGGCCCGCGACCAGCGGCTACTCGGCTGGCTGCGCTCGGTGCAGGCGCGCACCCGTGCGATCGAAACCATCGGCGAAGGGCGGCTCGTGCTGGAGGCGGCCAATCCGGGCGATCCGGAGGCGCTGCAAATCGGCCGCTATGGCCGGGGCGGAGCGGACGCCATCCTCAGCGCGTCCAACGATCGCAACGACTGCGCCCGCAGCGCGCTGATGTTCATCAAGCGCGATCTCGGCGCGGAACTCGCGCGCAGCGTCGCCGAACGCGTGATGCCGGGCATGGCTGCGACGTGGGTTCCGCTGCCCGCCGAGGGCGGCACGCTGAGCGTCGCGGAAAAGATCCGCGCGGCGGCGCGCTGGATGGAAGCGAACTGCGACCGTCCGGTGTCGGTTGCCGACGCAGCCCAGGTCGCGGCCATGAGTGAGCGCAATTTCCTGCGGCGTTTCAAGCATGAAATGCACGTCACGCCGTCCGACTACCTGTTGCAGGTGCGCCTGCGCATTGCCTGCAACTTCCTCACTGAAACCGAACTGCCGGTCGACAAGATCGCGCGGCGCAGCGGCACCGGCAACGGCGACCGCCTTGCGAAGATCTTCCGCAAGCGCATGGCGCTGTCGCCAACCGAATATCGCGCCCGCAGCCGGCTTGCCTCCTCGGAGCTCTGACAGTTGAGCGCGCCTGTAGGGCAGGCGCGTTTCAGGACCGCCGCGCGAGTGCGCGGCGGTTTCCCGTTCTTTGTCGAGCAGCTTCTTACGGGCACAGTGGCATGGGCAACCAGGTGTTGGCAACGGCACTGCCGGAAGTGAAACTCATTGAGCCCGAGGTGTTTGGCGACCAATTCGGTTTCTGTTATGAGAGCTTTGCCGCGGACGAGTTCAGCGACGACATCGCACGCGGTTTCGACTTCGTGCAAGACCGGCATCTGCGCGCGGTGCATGGCGTGCTGCGCGGACTGCACTATCAGGTCCAGCGTCCGCAAGGCCGGCTCATGCAGGTCGTGGCGGGCGAAATTTTCGACGTCGCCGTGGACGTGCGGCTCAATTCGCCGAACTTCGGCAAGTGGTGCGGCGCGCACCTGAGCGCGGAAAACCATCGGCAGATCTGGGTGCCCCCGGGCTTCGCGCACGGCTTCGTCGTGCTCTCCGACGTCGCCGAGTGCCTGTGGAAAACGACCGAATACTGGTTTCCCGAACTGGAGCGCTGCATCTTGTGGAGCGATCCGGACATCGGCATTGAATGGCCGATCGATTTCGCGCCGATTGTCGGCGCGAAGGATGCTGCCGGGCGGCGTTTGTACGAAGCCGAGAACATGGCTTAGCGGCGCACGCGTTATTGGCGCTGCGCGGCGCGGCGCTTCCGGCGATGCGCTGTCAACCTTGCATTGTCGTTACTGCATGCGCACCGCGCCCTTGGTGGCTGGCATTGCGCCGTCGCTACCGCGCGGCCACCACCGCGCCGACACTCGCGGCGACCACGAACAAAGTGCCCGCGATCTGCAGAATGCCCATCGGCTGATGCAGTACGACAAAGCCCGCCACCGCACCGATGGCTGGCTCTACACTCATCAGGATACCGAACGAACCGGCGGGCATGTGACGCAGTGCCACCATTTCCAGCGCATAGGGCAATAGAGGAACGAGTATCGCGAGGCCTGCGGTCGCCGCGAGCTGGCCTGTGGCCACGTGCATGCCACTCTGCGCCAGGCCAAAAGGCGTGGCGACCAGCGCCGCCGCAATCAGCGAGACCGACAGGCCTTCCAGTCCGGCAAATAGCTTGCCGGTCTTTTTCATCAACACGATGTAGCTGCCCCAGCCGCAAGCGGCGGCAAGCGCAAGGAATACGCCGAGCGGTTCGCCCACCCAGCCGGCGCGATCGCGCGAAAGCAGCACGACGCCCGCAATCGCCAGCGCGGGCCACAGAAGCGCGCGCGCGCGGCGCACGGCCAGGGTTGCCACCGTCAGTGGCCCGAGAAAGTCGATCGCCACCGCAAGGCCGAGCGGAATGCGTTGAAGCGCCGCAAAAAAGCACAACGTCATGCCGGCCATTGCAGCGCCGAGCGCGCCCGCGGCGAACCAGTGCGCGCGCGAGTAGCTCAGAACGCGCGGTCGCACCAGCACTGCGAGGACGAGCGCGGCCCAGCCGAGCCGCAGCCACGTGGTGCTGAGCGAGCCGTAGACCGACATGGTCGGTTCGGAAAGCGCGGCGCCGAATTGCACGCTCGACATGGACAGCACGCACAGCAACGCTGCGCCGGCTGCAGCGCGCGCAGGTTTCGCCGTGGCCGGGTCGGCGGGGACGGCTGCGCACTTGATCGTCGTGTCCTGCATAGTGTTTTGGTGTCGCTGTGGGAATGTTCACGCTATCTTATCGGCTCCAGCGCTACTAAGATAAGTTGATATTTCTTATGTCGATTTCAACAATCGTGATGACCCGTGACCTCGATAGCAGTCTGCTTCGCGCGTTCGTCACCGTCGCGGAGACGGGTGCGGTGGGCGTGGCCGCAAGCCGTCTCGCACGCACCCAGGCGGCGGTGAGCATGCAGTTGCGCCGTCTCGAAGAAGACCTTGGCCAGCGGCTGCTCGACCGCTCGCCACGCGGCGTGCAACTCACCGAAGCCGGTCATCTGCTGCTGCCGTACGCGCACGCGATTCTCGGCGCGGGTGCCGATGCACGACGTGCGCTGAGCGCGGGGCAGGTGTCGGGCGGCGTGCGGCTCGGCATGCTCGAGGACATTGCCGTCGGTCGCTTGCCGCGCGCGTTGCGGCGTTTTTCGATTGCTTATCCGCGCGTCGCGCTGGAAATCGTCGTGGACAGCAGCGCCACTTTGTCGAAGCGGCTCGCGGACGGCGGCCTCGATGTGGTCGTTGCCGATCCCGCATTGGTGGACGGCACGCCTTTGCTCACATGGACCCAACCGTTGTTCTGGGTCGGCGCGCGCGGCTATGCGCGCGACGCCGAAGCGCCCTTGCCGTTGGTCGCGTTTGGCGGCACGTGTCTGTGGCAACAGAATGTGTTGACGGCGTTGCGCCGCGCGGGCATCGGCTGGCGCGTTGTGTGTACGAGCACGAGTTTGCCGGCGGTGCAATCGGCGGTCGAAGCGGGTCTCGGCGTGTCGGTATTGCTCGAAGGCAATATTCGTTCGGAGTCCATGAGAATGTTGGGTCGCGCCGATGGCTTGCCCGATGCGCCGGCTGCGGACTTCGGCCTGTTCATGCGCGAGGTCGCGGGCGCGCAGGAGGCAGCCGTGCAGACATTGCAAGGTTTTCTATGCGAGGAGTTGCATCTGGGCATGCGGGAGAGCGAGCCGCGCGTGCTGTCGGAAGAATGAAGCAGATCAGGATGAAGGAATGCAGGAGCGGGGCATTAAAAGCCGCAGTACACGTATGGCGCGATGCGCGTGCTGCGTTGCGGGGAAGCCCGGCGGGAGCGGCAACTATTGCAAGACACCGTGGCAGGTATTGCAACAGGTCGTTCGCACGCGCCGGGGCGGGTATTCCTCCGCTTATACAGTCGATGCGGTGATCAGCGCCGCATCACGCCCATCAGCAAGGTGACGAGGAAAATCACCACGAAGATGAAGAACAGCACCTTGGCGATCTCCGTCGCGCCGGCGGCGATTCCGCCAAAGCCGAATACCGCGGCGATGATAGCGATGACGAAGAAGATTGCAGCGTATCGAAGCATGAGGCCTCCCACGGATGAATTGCTGGATTGAAGTAGAACGGCGGCTCGCCTCGTGTACAGGTTCGTGAGCGAGCGATCTGCCGGCGAGCGATGTTGAGCAATGGCCGTGCCTGGTGCCAGCGGCTATCGGTGGCGGTCTCGCTGTTGCTTCACTGCAACGACACGTCGAAGGCCAGTTTGTCACTCGCGGATCGTAGATTTGCGGCATGTGCGCCCCGGACCGTCTCAGGCGAAACGGATATTCGCTGACGATAACGTTTGCGCGAGTCAATAAACGTGCAGTGGAGCCGATCGACGCGTGGAATTATGTGCGCCCGGCGAAACGACGCGTGTCAAATGAAAAATAGTTAATCTGCAGTTAATAAAGTGCAGCAGAGTGAAAGCTTGCTGCGGGTGTCATGACGTAGAAATCGCTAAATCTTGGGCCGCTGTCTGCCCAATCTTTGAAACAAAATGCGCCCGACATAGCCGCATTAACGGGAAGCCCCGCCGTCAAATCAACGTCAGCTACTCGCGACGCAACGGCCGGATCTGATTGGCGCGATTGCAAAAGTGCTTCATCAAAACGGAAACGGCAAAATGCTGGCGACCCTTCCTTGCACAAGGAGGCGCCTAAATAGCCATGTCCTGCGGTGACGATTCCGCTTGCACCGGGCCTGGCACCGTACCTGGCACCGTACCCGGCGGCATCCGCCTTAAGGTTGCCCGCTTAACCCTGCTTGAACGATCCCGCTGAAAACGGTAAATCATTCCTGATTGTTAATTGTTGTCAGGCCAAATGATTTTCGACCCTGCGGATCGTGAAGACGTAAAACGTTTGCGGCCTTATATAGAGTTGAGTAGCACACTAGTTCTTTGATGTTTGGGACGTTTTTGGCGATTGTTGGTAAAAAACCCGAGCCCCAGAATACTCGTGCAATTTGAAAACACTGCCATTAGAATGCGCAGCCTGGACGCGGTCGGCTTTTAACGTCAGAGGGGGTGCTGACGGTGTTTCATTACACCGTTGTAAAGGTCGGCGGAGAGCGCGTCAAAAGGGGCGGTCAATCGGGGCGGTCAATCGAGTGGGCTGCGGTAAAACCCAAAGAAAAGCCGCGTTCAAAGCGGTCGGTAAAAGAGCAATAAACCGAAGAAGAAATCACATGCCATTGGGGATTCAAACGATTGGTGGTGCGCGGCTGGCGCTTTGCGACGCACCGGCCGGCGAGCCGAGGCCGACGCGTCTCGAACGTGGACGTGCTCGCCCGCGGCTCATGCGCGTGTCTGAGTGCGCTGTCCTGGCGGCGCTCGCGATTGTCTACGGGAGCGCGAACGCTCAGTCGACCCAACCGCAATCTCAATCCCAATCCGCGACGTTACCCGCGCAACCGCTAGCTCAGGCAGAAGCGCGCACTGCGCAAGCGCGTCCCGCGCCATCGGTCAATCTCGCGTTTTTCGACGGCGCCAATGTGCCGGTCGATCTGCTACAAGCCTTCGACGCCGTCGTCGTCGATCCCTCGCGTGGTTTCGATCCGTCCGCGAACTCGTTGCGCCATACCGTATGGCTCGCGCGCACCCGTGCGGATGCCGCTGTCAGCACGCCCAGTGCATTCGTCGCGAGCGCAATCGAACCGCTGTGGCAGCGCGGTTATCGCGGGTTCCTGCTCGACACGCCGCAAGCGCTTGCTTCGATCGACGCGATCCGCGCGGCGCACCCCGACGCGCGAATCGTGATCGGCGGCGATGACGCGCTGAAGCTCGCCATGCCGCATGCGAAAGGGCTGTATGCGGTGGTGGGTCCGTCGCTCGTCAGCGGCGCGAGCGCGAGCGGTGCCGGACAGATCGTCGTTTCCGCGGACGACCGTGCGGCGCGCGTCGCCGCTGCGCAAGCGTTTATGCGGCAGACGGGCGTGCCCGTCGTGTCGATCGAATATTGCGCCGCCGATGACCGCGCGTGCGCGCGCAGGACGGCCGCGCAAGTGGTAGCGGCGGGCGTCACGCCCTACGTGACAGACGTGGCGCGCGACGTGGTCGGCATCGGCGCAATCGAGGTGCTGCCGCGCAAGGTGCTCGTCGTGCAGGACACGGGCGAGGACCTGCTGCTTGACGAAACCCCCGGCGTACGCGACCTGGCAATGCCGCTGAACTATCTCGGCTATGACGTCGAGTACGCGAACGTCAACGGCGCGCTTCCCGATGACATTACGCCCGACCGCTACGCCGGCGTCGTTGCGTGGCTACAGGGCAGCGGCACGCAGGACAGCGCCCTGTGGCGCAGATGGGTCGATGCGCGCATCGCCTCGCACATTCCCGTCGCGTTTCTTGGCCAGTTCGGTTTCGACGCGGCCGAGGACGAAGGGCGCGCGCTCGATCTGCAGGCAGTGCCGGGTCCGTTCAGCGACAAGGTGGACGTCGTCTCGCGCGATCCGATGATCGGCTTCGAGATCGATCCGAAGCTCGGCCCGCGCGATCTGACGGGCGTACAGGTCGGCGCCGCGAGCCGGCCGCTGCTGCGCGTGAAGAGCGGTCAGGCGACGCTCGACCCGGTCGCGATCACGCCATGGGGCGGCTTCGCGATGAGCCCGTACACGGTCGTGTCGCTCAACGGCATCGACCAGGAACGCTGGGCCATTCAACCGATTTCGTTCCTCTCCGCGGCATTGCGTCTGCAACAGATGCCGTCGCCGAGCGTTACCACGGAAAACGGGCGGCGCCTCTTCATGTCGCACGTCGACGGTGACGGTTTCGCCTCGCGCGCTGAATTCCCCGGCGCGGACTATTCGGGCGAAGCGCTGTATCAGCAGATTTTTACGCGTTACAAGGTGCCGATGACGCTCTCCGTCATCGAGGGCGAAGTGGGGCCGACGGGTCTTTACCCGAAAATCTCGCCGCGCCTGGAAGAGATCGCTCGCAAGATGTTCGCGCTGCCGTACGTCGCAATCGGCACTCATACCTACTCGCATCCGTTCGACTGGGGCAGCGTGGACGCGAAGACGGGCGAACGTGTGGACCGCGGAGGTGGCGATACTGCGTTCTCGCTGAACATTCCGAACTACACGTTCGACATCGACCGGGAGGTAACGGGCTCGATCGATTACATCAACACGCGCCTTGCGCCTCCCGGCAAGAAGACGACCATCCTGCAATGGCCCGGCAACTGCAAGCCGCCCGCGCTGGTCGTGCGCAAGGTTTATGCGGCGGGCGTCGCGAACGTGAACGGCGGCGACACCGTCATTACGAAGAGCGCGAGCAGCTGGACCAACATCGCGCCGATCGGCGTCGACAAGGGGCCGGGTGCGTATCAGGTGTACGCGCCGAATCAGGACGAGAACGTTTACACGAACGACTGGCTGGGCCCGTTCTACGGCTTCACGCGCGTGCTCGAAACGTTCGACATGACCGACAAGCCGTTGCGCTTCAAGCCGATCGACCTGTACTACCACATGTATAGCGGCACGAAGGTCGCTTCGCTGCACGCGCTAGACCAGATTTTCACGGCCGTGCTCAAGCAAGCCGTGCTGCCCGTGCAGATGACCGACTACACGCAGAAGGTGCTCGACTGGCGTTCGTTCGCGGTCGCACGCGCGGTGCGTGGCGACGTCGATGCGGAAGCGGGTGCCAATGCCGGGAAGCCCGTGGACGGCGACTGGATCGTGCGCGGCAATGGGGACGTGCGCGAGTTGCACTGGCCGCTGTCGACGGCGCCGGATCTGCACGCATCGGCCGGTGTCACCGGCTATTCGAGCGGCCCGGACGGCACGTATATCCACATCGCTGACGGCGCCGCTCGCGTGTCGTTCAACGGTGCCGATGCCCGCGATAGCTCCGCCGGAGCGCTTCCGAAAGCAGCCGCATTGCCCTACATCGCCGAAGCGAACGGCTTCGTTCGCAACTTCAGGCGCAACGCAAACGGCATGTCGTTCGAATTCGGGGGCTACTACCAGCCGTTCGTCAGACTCGCCCACGCGGGCACTTGCAGCGTGAGTGTCGCCGGACGTCCCGTCGCCACACACCGTGACGCCGCGGGCTTGCGCTTCGATACGCCGGCCTCCGCCGGTCTGCAGGTGAACTATCAGCCCGTCGAGATTTCCTGTGAGCGCTAAACGTCCCCGTATCGCACCGACCTGGCTCGTCTGTCTGATGGCAGGCGTCGTACTGCTGACGATATACGGCGTGTCGCCGCGCGGCGGCTTGCGCCAGCGCGTGGCGTCGGTCGGCGCGCCCAGCGACCTGAGCGTCGCGTATCTGGAAGCATGGTCGAAGGTACGGCCGGATAACGAGGAGTTTCTCTCCTTGCTCGGCGCGCAGTATTCGTATCTGGGACGCACCGCCGACACCGAGCGGATCGCCGCGCGCATGGATGCGCTCGGCACCGACGACATGCATCGCACCGCGACGATGCTGCGTCTTTCGGTGGCGGAGCAACGCACGTTTGCGATTGCCGAAGACGATCCGCGCCGCGCCCGCGAGCTGAGCGATCTGCGCGTGCATTTGCAGGAAGCGGCCAAGCTGCAGTGGGCGCCGAAGGACCTCGAATGGCTCGCGCAGCGCGCGGCTGCCGTCGGCCTGCCCGATCTCGCGGTGCAGCTTTACGCGCGGCTGTCGGCAAACGATCCCGATGGCCGCAACAAGTGGGACACGCAGATCACGCGCTACGCGCTGCAAGTGGGCGACTATCGAGCGGCTGCGGATGCCTGGTTCCGTCAGCAGGCAGCAGCCCGCACGCGCGACGAACAGCGCCATTGTTTCGTGGCCGGCCTGCGCGCGTTGCAGTCGGGCAATCTGCTCGACGACGCGCTTGCCGCGGCGGACACGCACGGCAGCACGCTCGCTGACGACCCGGCGACGCTGGTGGTGCTGCTCAATCTCGCGCGCGCCGCGAATCGTCCGCAAGCCGTCGATCGCTACGCGAAGATGCTGGCGCGCTACACGTCGAACGAATTGCGTGAGATGCCGCCGCAAGCACTGCCTTCGCAGCGCGCGCAATATTCGTATATGGACGGGCCTGTCGCGCGGCACGGTGGCTTCATGCTCGCGAGTCTGCGCGAGGCGATGCGCGGCGAGGCGCAAAAGCCTGGCACGGTGCACGTCGTTCGCGTCGCGACTGCTGCGACCCCGGCAAGCGCAGCGACCCCGACTAACCCGGCTAACCCGGACTCCGGCATCGCGAACACCGTATTCCAGGCGTTCGTCGAATCCGGCGACCTGCCCAACGCGCAAAAAATCGCCGCGCAACAGGTGCGGCGCGACCCGCGCTCCGCACTGTGGGTCAAGCGACTCGCTGAAGTGGCGGAATGGAACCGCGACCCGTCGCTCGCGCTGAAGTCGTGGCTCGAATATGCGCAGATGTCGAACGATCCTGTCGGCTGGCAAAACGTGCTGCGTATCGCACCCATGCTCAACGACGACGAAGCGTATCTCGTCGCGCTGGTTCACCAGGCGCGCGCGAAGCCCGGCGACATGAAACTCGTCGACAGCGTCACCGCCACCTATGAACGCCTTGGCCGTCCCGACGACGGTCTGGCGTTCCTGCGTTCGCTGCCGCGCGGCGCGAACGGCGATGCGATCGATCAACGCATAGGCGGGCTTGCCGAGCGAGCAGGGCACGACGACGAGGCGCTTGCTACATACCGTGCGGTGCAGGCCCGTCATCCGAACGACGCAACGGCTGCGCTGCGCACCGCGAGTGTGCTGTACCGCAAGGGCGACTATCGCGCCTCGCTCGCCGCGTTGTCCGCCGCGCGCGCCGGCGCAAAAGACAGCGACGAAGTTTTCTGGCGCAACTACGCCGAACTGGCGCGGCTGCAGCAACGCGACGACGACGCCAACGAAGCGTATCGCCACCTGCTCGCGAACGGCGTGGCGACGCGCGAAGACCTCGGCGAAATGACGGATTTCTACGATCCATATCCGATCGACGCGGGCCGCATCGCCGAATTGCGCTTTCATCGCGAACACACGGCGCGTGCGTTGCGCGACGCGATTTACTACTACCTGGACGCCCAGGCATTGGACCGGATCGCGACGCTCCTCGCGAATCTGACGCCGGACGAGCGCAAGACCGCCGAGGCGTCGCCCGCATTGCTCGGCGTGCGCGCCGAATACTATCGCCTGATGGGTGAGCCGCAAAACGCGCTTGCCGATCTGACGCGTGCGGTCGATCTGCCTGGCGCGGGCTCCGACGTGAGCGCCGCGTATCTGTGGACCCTCGTCGACTACGGCAGCGACGCGGACCTGCGCGCCGCGCTCAAGCGCTGGCGCGGCAGCGCCGCTCAAAGCTCGGCGCTGTGGGGCCCGTTCGCCGCCGCTGAAATGCGGCTGAACCGGCCCGTCGCTGCGCTCGACTATCTGCGCCGGCAGGCGGGCATGATGTCGCGCGATCCGCTTTGGCTCCTCACCTATGCCGACGCACAGGAACAGTCGGGGCACGCGGGACTTGCCTGGACAATCCGTAAGAAGGTGTGGCTGCAACTGCAGGACGAGCAGGCGAAACTCACGAAGCTTCACGGCGCGCAACGCGCGTCGATGCGCGGCCGCGCCGCGCAGGACGCCGAGACTGCGGCCGATCTGCGCGGCCGGCGTGTGACCTTGTCGACGGAGTTTGCAACGGGGGACGTCTCCGCCGCATTGCTCGACGACCTCATGTCCACGCACGCAGCACCGGCCGACATCGCGCAACTGCGCCGCACCCTGATCGGTAACGCGAAGGGTTTGCCCGGCGGCGCGCCGATGCAAGGCGCCGATCTGCCGCAAAACGCGCAAGTGCGCGGCGCGGTCGCGAAGGACGTCGCGGTTGCCTGGGCGCTGTCGCACGAAAGCAATCCGCTTGCGAAGCGCTGGCTCGCGCAGCAGTATGCCGAACGCCTGTCGCGTCCCGCCGACGCGCGGCTCACCATCGCGCTCGCCGAGAACAACGTAGGCGAGATGGAGCGCCTGCTCGACCTGGAACGCTCGCGCTTGCCGGTCTACGACCGCATCGATGCGACGATCGCCGTCGACCACCCCGATCGCGCGCAGCAGCTTGCGTTCGACGCCCTTGGCGGCGCGCCCGAAGACACCGAACTTCACACGCGGGTTACGGAGACGGCGCTCGACTGGCCGCAATCCATCGACGCGAATGTCACGAACTACGTCGAGCATCCGCTCGATTACGTCGAGGCGACGCTCGCCGGCAGCCGCAAGATCGCCGAGCGTTATCTGGTTGGCGTGACTTCAGTACAGCATTTCCAGCATTCGACCGACATCACCCAGCTGGTCAACGTGCCTTCGGTGGACCGTTGGCTCAACATCTACGGCGAGCGGCGCACGCGCGACACGTCGTTCACGATCACGGGCGGGCGGCGCGTTGCATTGAGCTCGTTCTACACGCTCGATGTGGCGGGCGAGGTGGGCCGCAACTCGGCCCTGACGCTCGGGCTGCGCGCCGGCCGCAATCAGGTCGCGGACGAAACCCAGACGCTGCTGGTCGGCGGCATGAAGGACAACGTGATCGGCGATTTCACGTATCGCATGACGCAGCACATCACGGTCACGGGCAGTGTGGAGGCGGACCGTTTCTATAGCCAGGCGCGCACCTATCTGGGAAGCGGCGTGCTGTCGACGGGTGAAGTGAGTTACCGGATTCGCACGCAGTACCCGGATTACACGCTGCGCGCGCTCATTACGCACGGCGGCTACGGCGCGAGCGGCCAGGCCGACGGCCTGATCTCGCGTCTATTGCCGGTCGCGCTGCAACCGGCCACGCCGCGCGACTTCATGCCCGACACCTACACGCAATACGGCTTCTTCTTCGGCGCGGGCAACGATCTTCTCGAACAGTACACGCACCGCTGGCGGCCTTTCTTCGACGTCGGCCTGCTGCACGATTCGATACAGGGCTGGGGGCCGCAAATGAGCGTGGGTATCGCGGGCACCGTGTTCGGCGGCGATCACGCGGCCGTGTTCCTGCAGCACCAGCGCGTCTCGAAGATCGGCACGCCTGTCACGGTGCTGGGCGCGCGCTATAGCTGGTACTACTGATTACCGATTCTGTTCGACTGACACCGCGGGCGCATCGCGCCTGCGACGAATAACGACGTTACTGAGGAGTGGTTCGATGAACAACATGAAAAGATGGTCCGGCCTCGTCAAATGGTCCGCGACGGTGACGGCGACGGCACTCGTGCTCGGCGCGTGCGGTTCTATCCGTCAAACGGGTTCGCCGGCGCTCGGCGTCAAGGACTCGGTTGCGGTCGTGTCGATGGCGAACTTCACCGAAACGCCGGCAGCGGGCAGCAGCGCGGCTGCGATCGCGGCCAACACGCTGCGCGCGAACGGCCTGACGGACGTGCGGATCGCTCCCGTCGATGCATCGGCGAACGCGATGTTCGATACCGCGCAGCGCGAGCTCGGCGAGAAAAAGCTCGCCTGGGCGCGTGAGCAGCACGTGAAATACGTGCTGACCGGCGCGGTGGAAGAGTGGCGCTACAAGGTCGGCGTGGACGGCGAGCCGGTAGCGGGCGTCACCTTCGAACTGATCGACGTCGCATCGGGCCAGGTCGTGTGGAGCGCCACGGGTTCGAAGAGCGGCTGGACGCGCTCGAGTCTTGCTAGCGTTGCTTCGTCGTTGATCGGCAGTCTGTTGTCGCCGCTGCGCTCGCGCGGTTGATGCACGCGTTGCGTCACGTTTTGCGTCACGTTTGGCGTCACGTTTGGCGTGACGTCGCGCGCTGCGCAAGCACGCTGTCATTCGTATCTCGAGATGTCATGAGGAGTCGGCTGTGAATACCGTCACCGCGCAATCCGCCGCCAGTGCAGCGAAGCCGCGCCATTCGAATCCGCTCGGCAACCTGAGCGCGTTGCGGCGCATCGTTGCGCCCGCGGTGGCGCGGCCGTTTTCAATCGTCGAGACGATCGCGTTCGTTGCGGCGGCCGGCGCGTTGAGCTGGGCGCTCGACCGCAACGATCCGTTCCTGCTGCATGCGGGTTTCCCGTGGCTATGGTTCGCGCCGCTGATCGTTGCGCTGCGCTACGGCACGCTGCTCGGCTTGCTCGCCTGCGCGATGCTGATCGGCGCATGGCAGGTGCTGATGCGCGGCAGCCCCGACGCATGGCCGACGCTGTTCTTCATCGGCGGCCTGTTGCAGACCATCGTTGCCGGGCACTTCGGCGATACGTGGGGCAACCGGGCGCAACGGGCGAACGCGTTGAACGACTACCTGAACGACCGGCTCGTCGCGATTACGAATAGCCATTACCTGATGCGCCTGTCGCACGAGCGGCTCGAAAAAGATCTTTTGTCGAAGCCGACCACGCTGCGCGATTCGATTACCGAACTGCGCCGTCTGTCGGTCGCGCATGGGCTCGATAGTGCGAAGGGAGTGCCGTCGGACAGTCTGCCGGGCGCGCATGCGCTGCTCGAATTCGTCGCGCAGGCATGTCAGATCGAAGTGGCCGCGCTGTACCCCGTGCACGACGGCAAGCTCGCGCGTGAAGCGCTCGCTCGCATCGGCGATGCGTTCGAGCTCGAGCCGGGCGACGAACTCGTCGCCCGGGCGCTCGAAACCCAAGCCGTCGCGCATCTGAAGAGCGGCGAGCATCCGTTCACGAACACGGGCCTGCTCGTGTGCGCGCCGATGATCTCAGCGGACGGGCGGCTCATCGCCGTGCTGGCGATCAAGCGGATGCCGTTCCTGTCGCTGAACTTCGACAACCTGCAATTGCTGCTGGTGCTGCTCGGTTATTACGCCGACGGCGTCGAACACTCGCAGCAGGTGCGCACCATCCTCAATGCGTTGCCCGACTGCCCATACGAATTTGCGCTCGACGTGAGCCGCCTCACGCGCCTTGAACACGCGGCGGGCATTACGTCGTCGCTCGTCGCGCTGGTGTTCCCGCACGACGACGAGGGCGACTCGTTCTTCGAGCATGTGATGCGTCGCCGCCGTGCTCTCGATCTGATGTGGCCGGTCAAGGCCGCGGGGCAGTCGGTGCTGATCAATCTGATGCCGGCGACCGATGCGACCGGCGTGGACGGTTATCTCGCGCGGATCGAAGCAAGCCTGCGCGCGCAGTTCAATCTCGATCTCGAAGGCGCGCGCATCGGCGTGCATACGCTGCATCTCGGCGGCGAGCCGGGTCCGGCATTGAAGCGTCTTCTCGTGCGCAGCGGCGTCGATGTCTAGAACCATGCGCCCTCAATCCATAGGCCGCGCGTCGAGCGTACTTCGCGCCGTCGCCGCTTTCGTCGGCATCGTGCTCGTCGTGCTGGTGCAATGTGCTTTGGTCTGGCGCATCGCGAACGGGCAGGCCGCGTTCGACCCGCTATTGCCCGTCGTCGCGATCGACCTGGCCGGCGGTGTGTTTCAGGCGCTGCTGTTTCGCGCGCTGTTGCCGCTGCGCTATCGCGAGCCGCGCGGCTGGAGCTTGCTGCTGCTGTGGCTCGGGTGCGCATTCGTGCCGCTGTTCGGCGGGCTCGTCGTACTCGTGAGCTGCGCGTGGGCCGCTTGCTACCCGCGTTCGCACAGCGGCGAGGAACTGGACGACGTGCCTGCGCCCGAATTCGTCACGCATCTGATGTCGCGCGTCTCTCATGGCGGCGGCGCGCGCTTGCAGGCACGCATTGTCAACACGCAGGTGAATGCGTCGGATCGTCTGTCGGCACTCGTCGCGATTCAAAGCATGCCGACGCGGACCACGGGAACGCTGCTGCGCGAACTGCTTGCGGACCCGGTTGAAGACGTGCGCCTGATCGCTTACGGCACGTTGGATCAGGCGGAAAACGAAGTGACGCAGCGCATTTTCCAAACCGGGCAAAGTCTCGAGACGGCAAGCACCGACGATCAGCGTCACGCGATCAATCGTCAGCTTGCGGAGCTGTACTTCGAGCTGATCTATCAGAACCTGGTGCAAGGCGCCGTCTACCGGCACACGCTCGAACAAGCCGATCGCCATGCGCGCGCGGCGCTCGAGATCGACGATGGCGACGCCGCGCTATGGATGATTCGCGGCCGCCTCGCGCTCGCGAACGGCGCCGCGGACGAAGCGGCCGACTACATGGCGCGTGCCCAGGCACTCGGCTTTCCGCGCGAGCGTCTGGTGCCGTGGCTTGCCGAAGTCGAATTCCTGCGCGGGGATTTTGCACGCGTATCCGAACTGTTGGCGTCGCTCGGTAATGCCGCGACGCTGCCCATGCTCAAACCTGTCGCGCGTTACTGGTCAACATGAAACCCTCACTGCTGCGCCGCGCCGCGGACGCCGATGTCTGCCTGCTCCTCGAAGGCACGTTCCCCTATGTGCGCGGCGGCGTGTCGAGCTGGGTCAACGACATGATCCGCTCGTATCCGGAGCTGCGTTTTTCGATAGTGTTCGTCGGCAGCCGCGAAGAAGACTATGAAGGCGCGGCGTATGCGTTGCCGGATAACGTCGTTCATTTCGAAGCCCACTATCTGTACGAAGCGGCGCATGCCGATAAAGACGCGTCGCGTGAAATTCCCGGCGACCCGCAGGCATTCGCGCGCTCGGCCGCATTGCACGACGCATGGCGCAACCGCGGCAGTTCGGACCCGGCGTCGAACCCCGGCGCGCTGATGGCCGACATGGTGCAACTGATCGGCGACAACGGGCCGCTCAACGAGGAGCAGTTCCTGTCGAGCCGTGCCGCGTGGGACTTTATCGTCGATCAGTACGATCGGTATTGCACGGACCCGTCGTTTACCGACTACTTCTGGACCGTGCGCATCATGCACAAACCGTTGTGGCAGCTTGCGCGCGTCGCGGAGCAAGTGCCGCCGGCGAAGGTGTATCACACCGTGTCGACGGGCTATGCGGGTTTTCTCGGCGCGCTGCTGCATTACCGGAGCGGGCGGCCGCTGCTCGTGTCGGAACACGGCATCTATACGAAGGAACGTAAGATCGATCTGCTGCAAAGCCAGTGGATACGCGACAATCGCGGCGCATTCGAGCGCGACATCTCGAAGATCAGTTACTTCCGCGAACTGTGGGTGCGTTTCTTCGAAGCGCTCGGCAAGCTCGCCTACGACGCCGCCGACGACATCGTCGCGCTGTACGAGACCAATCGGCAACGGCAGATCGCGGACGGCGCACTCGCTTCGCGCACGCGCAACATTCCGAACGGCGTGGACGTCGACGCACTGGCGCCGCTCGTCGAACAACGCGTCGCACGGCCGCGCAACGTAGTCGCGCTGATTGGCCGCGTGGTGCCGATCAAGGACATCAAGACTTTTATTCGCGCGCTCTTTATCGCGTCGCGAACCATGCCGGATATTGAAGGCTGGATCGTCGGACCGGAGGAAGAAGATGCGGCCTACGCCCTCGAGTGCCGCGCGCTGGTGCAAAGTCTCGGGCTCGCGAAGAACGTGAAATTTCTCGGCTTCCAGCGCATCGACGAAATCCTGCCGCAAGTGGACGTCATCGCGCTCACGTCGATCAGCGAGGCGTTGCCGCTCGTCGTGCTGGAAGGCTTCGCGGCTGGCGTGCCTGCCATCACGACGGACGTTGGCTCGTGCCGTCAACTGATAGACGGCTACGGTGACGAAGACGGCGCACTGGGCTCGGCGGGCAGCGTCGTGCCCATCGCGAATCCGGCAGCGTTCGCGCAGGCCGTGCTCGATCTGCTCGGCGACGAACCGCGCTGGCTCGCGGCGCAGCAGGCGGGCCTCGCGCGGGTTCGGCGCTTTTATACAAAGAAGCAGATGATCGATCAATACCGCGTGTTGTATGAACGCCTGACGGCCGCGCCCACGCGTGACGGTCGCGAGAGCGGCAATTCGGCCGCCGCGCGCGGCGGCTGCCCGATGCATCACGGCGCGCCAGCGGGCGCCGGGCATGCGACCAAAGATGCCGTTGCGCCGGACGGCAACGCGCGGACCCAACCGCAAGAGGTGCGCTGATGGCCGGCATCGGTTTCGAGCTCCGCAAGATACTCAAGCACCAGACGCTCTTCGGCGTTGCGCGCGCCTATGCGTATGCGGGGCTGATCAGCTCCGGGCCGCTCATTCTGTCGATCTTCGGTATCCTGATCATTGGTGTGTTGAGCCTCGCGTTCGTGATTCCCAAGTACGCGATCGTGCAGTTCCAGGTGTCGGTGACTTACCTCGTTGCGTGCAGCCTGATTCTGACCGGGCCGCTGCAACTGTCTTTCACGCGCTTCATTTCCGACCGCCTGTTCGAAAAGCGCGACGACCTCGTGCTGTCGAACTACAACGGCGTCGTGCTGATTTCAACGGCGGCCTCGGGCCTGCTCGGCGTGATCGCGGTCGCATTCGGCTTTCGCGGCGAGCCGCTGATCTATCGCCTGCTGATGGTGGCGGGCTTTGTGGTCGTCAGCAATATCTGGATCGCGGTGATCTTTCTGTCGAGCGTCAAGCAGTATCGGCAGATTCTCTATGTGTTCGCGCTCGGCTACGGCTGCACCGTCGCGTTCGCGCTGATGCTTAACCGTCACGGACTGCCGGGGCTGCTCGGCGGCTTCGTGGCGGGTCATATCGTGCTGCTCGCCGGACTGTCCGGGCTTATCTATCGCAACTACCGCAGCGAACGTTTCATTTCGTTCGAGGTGCTGCAAAAACGCTTTGCGTATCCGAGCCTTGCGCTCGTCGGGCTGCTGTTCAATCTTGGCGTGTGGGTCGACAAATTCATGTTCTGGTACGCGCCGGACACCGGCGCGCGCGTGATCGGACCGCTGCATGCGTCGGTGATCTACGATATCCCCGTCTTCATTGCATACGTATGCGTGATGCCGGGCATGGCGACCTTTCTCGTGCGGATCGAGGCGGATTTCGTCGAGTACTACGATCGCTTCTACGACGCGGTGCGCAGCGGCGCCACGCTGCGCCATATCAACGATATGCGCGACATGATGGTCGGCAGCGTGCGGGCAGGGCTGTATGAGATCGTGAAGGTCCAGACGGTCGTGCTGCTGTTGATCCTCGCGTTCGGGCACCTCGTGCTGGAAGCACTGGGAATTTCGACGCTGTATTTGCCGCTGCTCATCGTGGATGTCATCTCGGCCAGTCTGCAAGTGCTGCTGCTCGGCTTGCTCAATGTGTTCTTCTATCTCGACGCACGCCGAGCCGTGCTCAAACTCACGGCGGCGTTCGTCGTGCTGAACGCACTGTTCACGGGCATCACCCTTTGGCTCGGACCGGATTTATACGGCTATGGTTTCGCGCTCGCGCTGCTGCTCGTCGTGATGGCTGCCGTGACTCTGCTCGACCGCAAATTCGCGTCGCTCGAGTACGAGACTTACATGCTGCGCAACTAGGCGGGATTCGCGGATGAGTATCGGAAGACGTCAGCGCCACGACCTGTGCGCGTTTTATCGGCGCGCAGTGTGCGCGGCGCGTCTCGTGCTGGTGGGCCTGCTGTCGTCGATCGCACACGAACGCGTGTGGGCCGACGCGGGAACTGCGCCCTCCATTGCGCTCTTTTATGGCACGCAGCCGCCGGTCAGCCAGTTGCGCAACTTCGACGTCGCGGTGGTCGAACCGGACAGCGGCTTCGAGCCGCTGAAGCACAAAACTCCGGGCACCGCGTGGTTCGCTTATGTGAGCGTGGGAGAGGTGGAGCCGCAGCGTCCGTATTACGCCGCCATTCCGAAAGCCTGGCAACTGGGCGACAACGCGGTGTGGGGGGCGAGGGTGATCAATCAGGACGCGGCGGACTGGCCCGCGTTCTACGTCGAGCATGTCATCGCTCCGCTGTGGAAGAAAGGCTATCGCGGCTTTTTCCTCGACACATTGGATTCTTATCAGATCGTCGCAAAAACGGACGCGGCGAGAGCGCGGCAGGAGCGTGGTCTTGTTGCCGTTGTCCGCGCGATCAAGGCGCGCTATCCGCGTGCACGGCTGATTTTCAATCGCGGGTTCGAGATATTGCCGCAGGTTCACTCGCTCGTGTACGCGGTCGCATTCGAATCGCTCTACCGGGGCTGGGACCAGGCGGGGAAGCGCTACACCGAGATCCCGCAGGCCGATCGCGAGTGGCTACTGGGGCAGGCGAAAACGATTCGCGAGCAATACCGGCTGCCGGTACTCGCAATCGACTATTGCGCGCCGGCCGACAGCGTCTGCGCCGCCGACACCGTCAACAGGATCAGCGCTGCGGGCATTGTTCCGTATGTGACGGACGGCGGCCTGCAGACGGTCGGCGTGGGGCCGGCTCGCGCGGCCAGGCAGTGATCGGGCTTCGATAGTCTGCTTCAACGCAACTGCGTGACGGCCAGCAATAACACCATGCTGCCGATCGCGCCATCCAGCACACGCCATGCGCTTGCCCGGCGAAACAGCGGCGCGAGCGCACGCGCGCCGTAACCCAGCCCAATAAACCAGACGCAGCTCACTGCCATCGCACCGACGGCGAACGCGACGCGTGCGCCCTCGGGTTCCCGTGCGCCAGCGGTACCCACCAGCAGGAAAGTGTCGAGATAAACGTGCGGATTCAGCCACGTGAAGGCGAGCGTCATGAGCACGATGGGCATCGCGCGTTGCGCGGGCTGGGCGCCACGGTTCGCGTCGGCGTCCATCACCGCATGCCCGGGACGCACTGCGCGGCGCAATGCATTGATGCCGAACCACGCGAGATAGGCGAGCCCCACGTACAGCATGACATGCACGAACACCGGGTAGCGCTCGATCAGCACCGAAGCGCCGCCGACGCCCGCGCCGATCAGAATGCAGTCCGACACCGCGCACAGTGCGACGATCTTGCCCACATGCGAGCGCATGATGCCTTGCCGCAGTACGAAGGCGTTCTGCGCGCCGATGGTCACGATCAGCGACGCACATAACGCCGCGCCGTGAGAAAAAGACAGCCAGTTCATAGCGGATCCAGTAGACGGGAGAAGCGAACATGGCTAGTCTGCGGTTCTACGCTTCGTAAGAGAAGCTAATTCGGCTAACGCCGATTAAGGAACGCTAATGCTCGACTATGCATTGCTCGACGCACTCGCGGCCGTCGTGCGCCATGGCTCGTTCGACCGCGCCGCGAGCGAACTCAACGTAACGCCCTCGGCGGTATCGCAGCGGGTGAAGCTGCTCGAGGAGCGTGTGGGCAGTGTGCTCGTCAAGCGCGGTCAGCCGTGCGTCGCGACAACGTCTGGTGCGTTGTTGTGCCGTCATACCGAACGCGTGCAACTGCTCGAAGCCGAATTGACAGGCCGCGTGCCCGCACTGCCAGGCGGTCTGGTTGAAGCGTGGCCGACGCTGCGGGTAGCAGTAAACGACGACAGTGTCGGCACATGGTTCATCGACGCGGTTGCGCCGTTTTGCGCCGAGCGTCAAATGCTGCTCGACCTCGTGATCGACGATCAGGATCACACCGCGCAGCGGATTCGCGACGGCAGCGTGCAGGGCGCGGTCACCACGCAAGCGGAGCCGGTGCAAGGGTGCCGCTCGACGCGTCTTGGGCGCATGCGGTATCTCGCGGTCTGCTCGCCGGCGTTTCTCGCGCGTCATTTCGCGGACGGCGTTACGCGCGACAGTTTGCGGCGCACGCCCTGCGTGGATTTCAATCCGAAGGACCAGTTGCAAAAGCGCTTCATGCGCCGCATCACGCGAGCGGAGGTCGATCCGCCGTTGCACTGGATTCCGCATGTCGCCGGCTTTCTGCGCGCGTGCGTGACGGGTCTCGGCTGGGGCATGTGCCCCGAGCGCATGATCGCGTCACATCTGGCGAGCGGCGAACTCGTGGACATGGCGCGAGGTAAGCATATCGACGTCGATCTCTACTGGCAGAGCTGGCGCCTGTCGATTGGCTGGCTCGACGACTTCAGCGCGGTGCTGCGCATGCGCGCGGCTGAGTTTCTGGATTGAGCGTCCGCGCCGGCACGGCCCGGCATGTGCAGGACGGCGGGCAGTGCGATTGATTCGAGACCCTGGTTCGGACTGCGGTGCAACAGCGCCGCAGTCCGAGCCAGCGCGGCTTACCTGACCGCCGACCCACCGCCGTCGGCCACCGGTGCGCTGTCTTCCGCCGCTGCCGCATCGCGCGTCTCCGGCATCGCCGCCCACACCAACAGGACAGCCAGCGCACCCGCGGCAGCGAGCCCGAAAAACGCGACCCCATTGCCGAAATGATCGGCGACGAATCCGGCCGCCGTCGTACTCAACGTCGCGCCGATGCCGGCCGCGAGCCCGAACAAGCCGATGCACAGGTTGTAGCGGCCCTTGCCGCCGGCCACGTCGGCGGCGATCAGAGGCAGCATCACACCGAACACGGCGGCGCTCAAACCGTCGAGCATCTGCACGGGCACGAGCAGGTAGGGGCTGCTGATTCCGGCGAACAGCAGCGCGCGGATTGGCAACGCCGAAAAGCCCAGCAGCAGGATCGGCCGGCGTCCCCAACGCTCGGCGGAACGGCCGACCCACGGCGACATCATCGCGACGATCGCTTGCGGCACGATGATGCACGCGGCGATCACGAGCTGCACGTTGTCGCCCATGCCGGCGGTCACTTCGCCGGCGGCGAGATTGAGCATCGCTGCATTGGACAGATGGAACAACACGATGCATGCAGCGAACAGCAACATGCGCCGGTCGCGCAGCAACTCGCGCAGGCTTTCGCGCCGCTCGGTCTCTTGCGGCGTCGGCGCCGCTTTCGGCAACTGGATCGTGTCGGTGCGCTGGATCATCGCCAACGCGAACAGCGCGGGAACGGCGAGCCCCGCGGTCAGCCAGAACACCGCGCGCGGCGAATAGTATTCGCCGAATACGCCCATCAGCCCGGCCGCGACAGCGCTGCCGATCGACGCCCAGCGCGCGTTGCGCCCGAGCCGGTCGCCGAGATTCGCACGTCCGACGAGCGCGAACGAGATCGCCGCCAGTGCCGGCGTCAGCATGCAACTGGCGAAGCCGTGGAAGACCTCGGCGGCGATCACCGGCAGCACCGTCGGACTCGTTGCCAGCAACACCGCGCTCAGGATGATCGCGAAGATCGCCCAGGCGGCCGCGCCCTTCTTGTTGCGCAACGCGTCGACGGCGGCGCCGCCCGGCACCTGGCTCACCATCGCGCTGATCGTGCCGACCGACAGCGCCATGCCGATCTCGCCCTGGGTCCACTTATGCGACGCGAGATATGACGCAATGAACGGTCCAAAACCCGTCTGCACATTGGCGACGAAGAAGTTCAGCCAATCGAGCGCGCGCAGGCTTCGTGCAGTAACCAGAGTGCGGCCTGTCATCGGACCGCCCGTGCGTTGGAAGCGGCCGTGGCTGTCGCCCCGGACGCAGGCGCGGCAGCGGCAGCGGCGGCGGGCGGGGGCGCGGGCTGGGCGGGCGGCGCGGGCGACACCGCGCGAATCGGCTTGTCGTTCGCGTATGGCGGCGTCGCATTGATCTGCGCGTCGCTCAAATCGATCTGCGGATGTAGTTCCTTGTCTTTCGCGACGAAGCGCAGCGCCGACCAGTTCGCCGCAATCGTGCGCCGCTCCGTGCTCACCATACCGTTGACGTCCAGCACGACTGCCTGCGGCTGCGCATTGGCGTCGATCAGCACGTCGATCACGCGGCCGACCTTGGCGCCGTTCGAGCGCTCGACTGTCGCGTCGATCAGCGGCAACAGCATCGCGGCATTCGCCTTCGCCGGATTCACCGGAGTCGCCGACGGATTCAACGTGATCGGCGCGGCTTTCGCGGTCGGTGTGAAGCGGAACGCGTTCCACGCGAAATTGACCTTGCGATCGCCGACCCCGAGGAAGCCTTGCAGATTCACCACGACTTCGCGCGGCTTGCCGCCCGCGTCCGCGATCATGTCGACGGCTCGCCCGACCACTTTGCCGTCCGGTTTCTGCACCTCGCTGTCGAGCAGCGTATGCGCGTCGTTGCGCTCGATCGTGCGCAGCACGATCAGCGGCGGGGGCGGCGGCGGTGGAGGCGGCGCAGCGACGACGGGCGGCGGCGGCTCGACTTTGTGCGGCTTGACGACAGGCTTCTTTGGCTTCTTCGGCTGCTCGGGCTCGGCGGCTTCGGTCTCGACCGGCTCGGGCGCGGAAGCGGCCACCGGCGCGCTCGCGGCTTCGACCGGCATGACCGTGGCTTCGACGATCGGCGCCTGCTGCGTTCCCCACAGCAGGCTGCTGCAGCCGGACAGCGCAAGGAGCGCCAGCAGCGCGAACGCCGCGAGGATCGTATGACGCCAGGCAGGAAGCGAAAAGCCGCCACTCATCGGGAAAAACTCCATGGACCGGTGCGGCGGAAGAGCGCCGCGATTAGACAGTACGGCCCAGAGTTTAACCCGCGACGTCGGGCGGTCCGCTTTTGAGGGCCATGTGACCGATACGCGCCAAGCACGCTTCATGCCGCGACGCGTACGACTCTCGCGCGCGATGGGCATCTTGCAGCTTCCGCCAAGCTCTCAAAACGCTTTCATAGGCCGATGAGAAAGCGCGACGAGCCATAGGTGAGCCGTAGGTGTTAACGCGCGGGTTGCCGATGCGCTTTACCGTCGCTTGGACGATATAAGAGTCGCGACATGCCCGGCATGCCATTCATGCGATGGGCGATATATTTGGGTTGGCC
Source organism: Paraburkholderia kirstenboschensis (assembly GCF_904848585.1). Taxonomy (GTDB): domain Bacteria; phylum Pseudomonadota; class Gammaproteobacteria; order Burkholderiales; family Burkholderiaceae; genus Paraburkholderia; species Paraburkholderia kirstenboschensis. Next base: position 540,897 of record NZ_CAJHCR010000002.1, on the reverse strand, counting down.
TACATTTCGAGACAGAAACGAGACACAAAGCGCGCGGCGCACATTAAATCAACGTAAAGAGACGAACCTGATGACGGCCACTTCGACGGCCGTTTCAGCATGCTGATAAAGGAGGCACTCATCATGATGGAACCCCACGCCCAGCCGCTTTCCGAAGCCGGCGCCGAATCATTCGACACAAAGGGCTTTCTCGACCGCTACTTCGAAATTTCATCGCGCGGCAGTTCGCAGCGTCAGGAAATCGTCGCGGGCATCACGACCTTCCTCGCGATGGTCTATTCCGTGTTCGTCGTGCCGGGCATGTTCGGTAAAGCGGGCTTCGATACGAGCGCGGTATTCGTCGCCGTGTGTCTCACGACCGCGTTCGGTTCGTTACTGATGGGTGTGTGGGCGCGCCTGCCGATCGCGATAGGCTGCGCGATTTCGCTGACCGCGTTCACGGCGTTCGGTCTCGTGCTCGGCAAGGGCTTGCATCCAACAGTCGCGCTCGGCGCGGTATTTCTGATGGGTGTCGTGTTCACCGCGATTTCGGTGACGGGCGTGCGTTCGTGGATTCTGCGCAACCTGCCGACGGGCATCGCGCACGGCACGGGCATCGGCATCGGGCTGTTCCTGTTGCTGATCGCCGCCAACGACGTGGGCCTCGTCGTGAAGAATCCAGGCGCCGGTTTGCCGGTCTCGCTCGGCAATATCACCGCACTGCCTGCACTGATGTCGGTCGCGGGGCTCGCCGCGATCTTCGGGCTCGTGCGCCGCCGCGTGCCAGGCTCGATTCTGATCGTGATCGTCGGGATTTCGGCAATTGCACTGCTCGTCGATCCGGCCGTGTCGTTTCATGGCGTATTCGCCGTGCCGTCGTTGAGTGCGCCGGGGCACGAGTCGCTGATCGGTGCGATGGATATAAAGGGCGCGCTGTCGATGGCAGTGTTGCCCAGCGTGCTCGCTCTCGTGATGACCGCCGTGTTCGACGCCACGGGGACGATCCGCGCGGTGGCCGGCCAGGCGGGCCAGCTCGATGCAAACGGCCGCATCATCAACGGTGGCCGCGCGCTGACGGCCGACTCGATCAGCTCGATTTTCTCGGGCCTGCTCGGCGGCGCGCCGGCCGCGGCGTACATCGAATCGACGGTCGGCGTGGCGGCCGGCGCGAAGACCGGCATGGCGGCGGCGGTGGTCGGCCTGCTGTTTCTCGGCGTAATGTTTTTCTCGCCGCTCGCGAGCCTCGTGCCGTCGTACGCGACAGCGCCCGCGCTGATGTATGTCGGGCTGCTGATGCTGTCGAATGTCAGCAAGCTGCATATGGACGACATGGTCGACGCAATGTCGGGTCTCATGTGCGCGGTGTTCATCGTGCTGACCGCAAATATCGTGACCGGCATCATGCTCGGTTTCGCGACGCTCGTGATCGGCCGCGTGGTGAGCGGCGAATACCGCAAGCTGAACGTGGGCACGGTGGCGATTGCGATCGTGCTGGTCGGGTTCTATCTCGGCGGATGGGCGATCTGATTCGCTAAGGATGCGGCGGTGCACTCGCGGCACGCTGATTCATTACCGTAACGCGAGCACGACGGAGTATCCTGGCGTGCCGCGGTTCGAACCGTAGTCGGTTGTTCTCCCCTGACGCGCTGCGTTGCAACGTTCGATCTGCGACGCGCCGCGTTTCTTTTTGTTCTCTGCGTGCGCTGGTTTTCTGCGTGCTCCGCCAAAAGTGCGTACCTGTCCTTGACATTCGCGAGTTCGCTTCTAAACTTAACCTCATGGTTAAGTTTAATGAAACGTTACTCGATCGCACTTTTGCGGCGTTGTCGGACCCCACACGGCGTGCGCTGCTCACGCGTTTGTCCGAAACCGAACTGTCGGTGAGTGAGCTTGCCGAGCCGTTCGCCATGTCCTTGCCGGCGGTGATGAAGCACCTCGACGTTCTCGCGGGGGCCGGCCTCGTCACTCGTAGCAAGAACGGCCGCACGGTCGCGTGCCGCCTTTGCGCGGAGCCGATGGAAGAAGCAATGGCGTGGCTCGGCCGCTACGAGCGCTTCTGGGCCGGATCGCTCGATCGTCTGGCCGCTTTCGTCGAGGAAGACGAAGCGCCGCGCGCGCGAAAGCCGGCTCGCCGCGTCGCTGCACTGTCCACAACCCGGCCGCGCAAATCTTCGCCGTCCCGAAGGAAACGGAGCGACTCGTGACGCGCACTCCGGTTTGCTGTGCGCGAGTCGGCGATGAATTGCATATGCCGCGTATTTACTGCCGTGTATGTCACTGTAAAGGAGCCGCAAATGGAACCGATGCAATCACCAATGCAATCTCAGCAAGACCCGCAACACCGGGTTGGCTCGTGGCAGGAATGGCTGGAGGCGAGCAGGGCGCTGCTGGTGGAAGAAAAAGCGCACATGCGCGCCGGTGACGAACTCGCTCGCAAGCGCCGCGAATTACCGTGGGTGAAGGTGGACAAGACGTATGTGTTCGATACGCCGCAGGGCCGCAAGACACTTGCCGATCTCTTCGACGGGCGCAGTCAGTTGATCGTTTACCACTTCATGCTTGGGCCGGACTGGGAAGAGGGTTGTATTGGCTGTTCATTCCTATCGGATCACATGGTCGGTATCGTCACGCATCTGGAACATCACGATGTGTCGTATGTGACTATCTCGAATGCGCCGCTCGCGAAGATCGAAGCGTTTAGAAAACGCATGGGCTGGACGTTTCCGTGGGTGTCGTCGGACGGAAGCGATTTCAATTTCGACTACCACGTGTCGTTCACGCCCGAACAACTGGCGAGCAAGAAGGCCTTCTATAACTTCACCGAGCAGGACGTCGGCATCGATGAACTACACGGCCACAGCGTCTTCTATAAAGACGCGGACGGCGACGTTTATCACACGTATTCCTGCTATGGCCGCGGCGACGAGCGGTTCATCAATACGTACGCGCATCTGGACGTTACGCCGAAAGGGCGCAATGAAGCGAGCAGTCTTATGGATTGGGTCAAGCACCACGACCGGTATGAAGAGAAGCAAGCGCACTCGGACGGCGGCGGTTGCGCCGCTTGCGGTTAGTGAATCTGCAAGAGGGGCGAGTGGAGCGCCGCGCGCCTACAGCGCCATGTCGAACGCGGGCTTGAGAAAGAGCTCGATCGCCATTACGGCGAGACCCATCAAGGCCGCCGACAGCGTCAACGTGCCGTATTCGTCGTAGCGTGCATCGTAAAGGCACGCCACGACGAACAGGATCGCCAGCAGGTTGGTCAGCCAGTCGAAATTCAACGCCATGGTCATCGATCAAATCCGGGCTCGTGTGCGGCTCGAGCATCGAGCCGCGCGGGTCAGATGAGCAGGATTTTATCGAGCCGAGCTTACGGATTTGCAACGCCGGTGCTTACACAAATTACGAAGAAAACCGCGAGCTTACGCCGCAGGCCCGGACATCATCTCGTGCTCGATCCAGTCGATCACCGACGTGCGCCTGGGCTGCCAGCCCAACAGCTCGCGTGCGCGCTCGCCGCGTACGCGGCTATTCGAACCGAGCCCGTACGAAGCCATTTCGTAGCCCCATTCCTTTTGCGCTTCTTCGAGCGGCCAGTCTTGCGGCTCGCCGAGCTTCATCGCGCGCGCGATGGCCGCGCTCATCTCGCGGAACGACGCTTCGCCGCTTTCGACGAAGTAGAACGTGCCGGCCGGGCTTTTCTCCAGCGCGAGACGATAGAGTTCCGCGACGTCGTCGATATGCACGTTCGACCACGTGTTGCCGCCGCTGCCCACGTGTCGCACCACGCCGCTCTTTTGCGCCTGTCGCACGAGGCGCGGCAACTGCACGCTCGCGCTGCCCGCTACCGCGCCGTGGCCGTAGATCAGCGTATTGCATAGCACCGCCGAGCGGATGTTCTGCTGCGCGGCTTCGAGGACCCGGCGGTCGATCGCGACGCGCGCGGCCTTGTCGGCGGTCGGCTCCGGCAGAGCGTCTTCGTGATAGATGCGCGCTTCGGCCGCTTCGCCGCCGGATGCGTCGCCGACGATACTCGAACCGCTCGTGTGCAAGAACGGTTTGCCCGAGCCCGAGAGTCCTTCGATCAACGCGCTCACCGCGCCTTCGTGATCGCTGCTGGCGGCATTGATGACGGCGTCGGCGGCTTGCGCCTCGGCAATCAGCAACGCGCGGTCGTCGAGCGTGCCGATAACCGGCTCGATGCCGAGCCGTTTGAGTTCGTCGCTATGTTCGGGCTTGCGGATCAGACCACGCACCTGATGACCGGCGCGCACGAGATGCGCCGCAATCGAACCGCCGATAAAACCGCCCGCGCCTGTAATGAAAATCTTCAAGAGCTTCTCCTGAGTGGAAACACGATGACAGGCAAGCAGTATCCGCCGTCTTGATTCTCGCAAAAAGCGTGTTAGTCTCAAATCAATCTTGACTGTGAATCAACAATGAAAACCTCAACCGACGAGTTGCTGGTGTTCGTCACCGTAATCGACAGCGGCTCGATCACGGCGGCTGCGGAAAAGCTCGGGCAGACCGTGTCGGGCGTGAGCCGCGCCCTCACGCGCCTCGAAAAGAAGCTCGACACGGCGCTGGTGAGGCGCACGACACGCCGTTTGCAATTGACCGAAGAGGGCGAAAGCTTCCTGCAGCGCGCTCGCGCCATTCTCGACGCCATGGAAGAAGCCGAGGAGTCCGTCACGCGAAAGCGCCGCAGGCCTTCGGGGCGCTTGCGCGTCGACGCGGCGTCGCCGTTCATGCTTCACTGCATTGCCCCGCATATGACGGCGTTTTCCGAGCTTTATCCCGAGATCCGGCTGGAGTTGACGAGCAACGAGCGGATCGTCGATCTGCTGGAGCAGAAGGTGGATATCGCAATCCGGATTGGCGCGTTGCAGGACTCCACGCTGCATGCTCGCGCGCTCGGCAGCAGCAAACTGCGCGTGGTCGCGAGTCCCGCGTATCTGGCTGAGCACGGCGAACCCAAAACGGTCGACGCGTTAGGCGCGCATCGGCTGATCGGATTCACCGCGCCGGAGCATCTGAACCGCTGGCCGTTGCGGGAGCGCAGCAAAGGTAAGGGCAAGGGCAGCGGCAACGCAGAGCCATTGAAAATCGAACCGGCTATCACCGCATCGAGCGGCGAGACCTTAAGGCAACTCGCGCTGTCGGGCTGGGGTATCGCGTGCCTCGCTGAGTTCATGATAGCCGCCGATATCCGCGAGGCTCGCCTCGTGCCGATTCTCGGCAATGTGCTTCTCGACGAGCGCCAGCCGGTCAGCGCGGTGTATTACCAGAGCGCGTCGCTCGCCGGACGTGTGCAGTGTTTTCTGGATTTCATGGCGGCAAGAGTGCGGTTGTAGCGGCGCATTGCGACTCACCGCTCCTGACGGAAGCCCGCGGCTCGCATGAGTCGGCGGGCTTCGTTGCGTTATGAGCTGATGTTTCTCCAGCCGGCTCCTTAACGCAGGCGATGTTTTTGTCCGCTTGGCGACCTGGTTTTTGAACGTGTATATACAAGTTGGCGGTGAACGGGGCGCACCTGGTTTGTTCCGCCCGGCATCGGGCGCTGCAGCAAGCGGAGACCGCACCGCGTTGTGATGCGGCGCAGAAGGCCTTAGTGGAAAGCCCTGGTCTCCGAAGCATTAAAAACAAGTTGTATATACAAGACGGCGCAGCTAGACTTCTCTCAAATTGTATAGACAGGACAACAACCATGATGACTCTGAAGCCCGGCCACCTGACTCTCCCGCAACTGCGCCAGATCGCCCGCGAACACGTGCCGCTGCGACTCGATCCCGCGAGCCACGCGGCCATCGACGCATGTGCGAAAGCGGTAGCGGACATCGCCGCGAAGGGCGAGCCTGCGTATGGCATCAACACGGGCTTCGGGCGTCTCGCCAGCACGCATATCCCGCATGACCAGCTCGAACTGCTGCAACGCAATCTGGTGTTGTCGCACGCGGTCGGCGTGGGTGAGCCGATGTCGCGCCCGGTCGTGCGCCTGTTGATCGCGTTGAAGTTGTCGAGCCTCGGCCGCGGCCATTCCGGCATTCGCCGCGAAGTCATGGAAGCGCTGATCACGCTCTACAACGCCGACGTGTTGCCGGTAATTCCGGTGAAGGGTTCGGTCGGCGCATCGGGCGACCTTGCGCCGCTCGCGCATATGTCGGCGGTTCTGCTCGGCGTGGGGGAAGTGTTCGCGAAGGGCGAACGCCTGCCGGCCACCGAAGGCCTGTCACTGGTCGGTCTGAAGCCGCTCACGTTGCAAGCGAAGGAAGGCCTCGCGCTGCTGAACGGCACGCAGGCGTCGACTGCGCTCGCGCTCTACAACATGTTCGCGATCGAAGACCTGTATCGCACTGCGCTGGTGGCGGGCGCGTTGTCGGTCGATGCGGCGGCCGGTTCGGTCAAGCCGTTCGACGCGCGCATTCACGAATTGCGCGGGCATCAAGGCCAGATCGACGCGGCATCGGCATATCGCTCACTGCTGCAAGGCTCGGGCATCAACGTGTCGCACGCCGATTGCGACAAGGTGCAAGACCCGTACAGCCTGCGCTGCCAGCCGCAAGTAATGGGCGCATGTCTCGACCAGATGCGTCACGCCGCCGACGTGCTGCTGCTCGAAGCCAATGCCGTGTCCGACAATCCGCTGATTTTCCCTGACACCGGTGAAGTGCTGTCCGGCGGCAACTTCCATGCGGAGCCGGTGGCATTCGCCGCGGACAATCTCGCGCTCGCCGCCGCGGAAATCGGCGCATTGGCCGAACGCCGCATCGCGTTGCTGATCGACGCGACGCTGTCGGGCCTGCCGCCGTTCCTCGTGCGCGACGGCGGCGTGAACTCCGGCTTCATGATCGCCCATGTGACGGCTGCCGCGCTGGCATCGGAAAACAAGACACTCGCGCATCCGGCCTCCGTCGATTCGCTGCCCACGTCCGCGAACCAGGAAGATCACGTTTCGATGGCCACGTTCGCTGCGCGCAAGCTTGGCGACATCGCCGAAAACACGGCCAACATTCTGTCGATCGAATTGCTCGCCGCCGCGCAAGGTGTGGACCTGCGCGCGCCGCACAAGACAAGCCCGAGTTTGCAGAAAGCGATGGACGTGGTGCGAAAGGACGTCGCGCATTACGAGCTCGATCACTACTTCGCGCCGGACATCGCGGCCGTTACGCGTCTCGTGCAGAACGGCACGATCGCGAAGCTGAGCCCGTTTTCCTTCGTGTCCGAACAGTAAGCGAATCCGTGCGGGGCCTCGTGCAACTGAGCGCCTCTAAGCGCCCCAGGTGCACCTGAGCGCCCCGATCGGACCATGAGACCCAGCAGCCAATGAACGCACCCGCATATCAGGGCATCAAGGACTTCATCCTCGCGCGCATTCACGCGGGCGAATGGGGCGAAGGCGACCAGGTGCCCTCCGAGAACGAGCTTGCACGCGAATTCAACGTCGCTCGCATGACGGTGAACCGCGCGCTGCGCGAGTTGACCTCGGAGCAGGTGCTTACGCGTGTGCAAGGCTCGGGCACTTTCGTGGCGCGTCCCAAGTACGAATCTACGCTGGTGGCGATCCGCAGTATTTCCGACGAAATCGTCGCACGCGGTCATCGTTATCAGGCGAAGGTGTTGCACATTGGCGCGAGCATCGCCGATGCGGCGCTCGCTGAAGAAATGCAGGTGAGCGCGGGTAGTCCGATATTTTATTCGCGTGTGCTTCATTTCGAAAACGACGAGCCGGTGCAGCTCGAAGAGCGCTGGGTCAATCCGGCTGTCGCACCCGAATATGCGTTGCAGGATTTCACGAACACCACGCCGAACCAGTATCTCGTGCGGGTCGCGCCGTTGCAGCGCGTCGAGTATCGCATCGAGGCATTGGCGGCGGACGGCGACACCCGCGAGCTTCTGACCATGGACGAACTCGAGCCTTGCCTCGTGCTGCATCGGCGAACGTGGTCGCAAAGCCAGGTCGCTTCGATCGCGAATCTGTGGCATCCGGGCAGCCGTTACCGTTTCACCGGACACTTCTGATTTTCGCTTTTCCCTGATTTTTCCCTGACATTTCCCGATCATCTTCAGGCATTCCGAGGGCCACCATGAACAACCCGAAACACATCGACCCGCGTCTTGATCCCACTCGCACGATCCGCGCGCCCCGTGGTGCAGAGAAGACCTGCAAGACCTGGATCGCGGAAGCCGCGTACCGGATGATCCAGAATAATCTGGACCCCGAAGTAGCCGAGCATCCTCACGCGCTCGTGGTGTATGGCGGCATCGGCCGTGCGGCGCGCAACTGGGATTGCTTCGACCAGATCCTTACTTCGCTCAAGGATCTGAACGAAGACGAGACGCTGCTGATTCAATCGGGTAAGCCTGTCGGCGTTTTCCGCACGCATGCCGACGCACCGCGCGTGCTGCTCGCGAATTCGAACCTGGTCCCGCATTGGGCGACGTGGGAGCATTTTCACGAACTCGATCGCAAGGGCCTGATGATGTACGGCCAGATGACGGCGGGCAGCTGGATCTACATCGGTAGCCAGGGCATCGTGCAGGGTACGTACGAGACGTTCTTCTCGGTGGCCAACCAGCATTTCAACGGCGATCCGGCGGGCCGCTGGATCCTGACGGGCGGTCTGGGCGGCATGGGTGGCGCGCAGCCGCTCGCCGCGACGATGGCCGGCTTCTCGATGATCGCAGTCGAATGCGACGAGACGCGCATCGACTTCCGTCTGAAGACCCGTTACGTGGACAAGAAAGCGAAGACGCTCGACGAAGCGCTCGCCATGCTCGAAGAAGCGAAGCAGGCGGGCAAGGCCGTGTCTATCGGTTTGCTCGGCAACGCCGCCGACGTGTTCGCCGATTGCGTGACGCGCGGCATCACGCCGGACTGCGTGACCGATCAGACGAGCGCGCACGATCCGATTCACGGCTACCTGCCGCAAGGCTGGAAGCTCGAAGACTGGCGCGAGCGTCAGAAGACCGCGCCGGATTCGATCGTCGTCCCGGCAAAGCAGTCTATGGCCAAGCAGGTGCAAGCCATGTTGACGCTGCAGGAACGCGGTGCCGCCACGCTCGATTACGGCAACAACATTCGTCAGATGGCGCTCGAAATGGGCGTGAAAAACGCCTTCGATTTTCCGGGCTTCGTGCCGGCGTACATCCGCCCGCTGTTCTGCGAAGGCAAGGGGCCGTTCCGCTGGGTCGCGCTGTCTGGCGATCCCGAGGACATCTATAAGACGGACGCGAAGGTCAAGGAACTCATTCCGGACGATCCGCATCTGCATAACTGGCTCGACATGGCGCGCGAACGCATCGCGTTCCAGGGATTGCCGGCGCGTATCTGCTGGGTCGGCGTGAAGGATCGTTACCGTTTGGGCCAGGCGTTCAACGAGATGGTGAAGAGCGGCGAACTGAAGGCGCCGATCGTCATCGGCCGCGATCACCTCGATACCGGTTCGGTGGCGAGCCCGAATCGCGAGACCGAGTCGATGAAAGACGGCTCGGACGCAGTCAGCGACTGGCCGTTGCTCAACGCGTTGCTGAATACGGCAGGCGGCGCGTCGTGGGTGTCGCTGCATCATGGCGGCGGTGTCGGCATGGGCTTCAGCCAGCATTCGGGCGTCGTGATCGTCGCGGACGGCACAGACGCCGCGAAAGAACGCCTCGGCCGCGTGTTGTTCAACGATCCGGCGACGGGCGTGATGCGTCACGCGGACGCGGGCTATGAACTCGCGCAGCAAACGGCGCGCGAAGCGGGCCTCAATCTGCCGATGCTGGGCCGCTGAGCATGACGTCTGCGGACAGCACAGGCGCTGTGGCGAGCGGCTCGGCGCGCGCCGTTACGTTGATCCGTGGCGCGGAGCTCGTAGCCGTACGGTGGAAAAACGGCGGCGGGCTCACGCGCGAAGTGACGGCGTTTCCTGCGGACGCGGGGCTCGACACGTTCGTGTGGCGCGTGAGTGTGGCGGATGTCGCGCAAGCGGGGCCGTTCTCGCGATTCGCGGGCATCGATCGCACGCTCGTGCTGTTGTCCGGCGCGGGCATGTTGCTCGATGAAGCCCAACCGGACCACACGGTGAAGACCCACGCGTTGACACGGCCGCTCGATATCGCGCGCTTCAGCGGTGAGACGGCGATCGACGCGCGGCTCGTCGACGGTGCGACGCGCGACTTCAACCTGATGGTGCGTCGCGAGTCGGCGCAGGGCGAGCTCGAAGTGTGGCGCGCGGCCCAGCACGAGACGCAGCACGAACGAACGTTGTCCGCCGACGTCGTGCTGCTCTACTGCGCAAATGGACCGCTTGCCGTCACGTTAGCCGACGCGCACGGCAACGCACACGCGCAGTGGCTGCAAACTGGCGACGCGTTGCGCATCGACACGCCGAATGCGCTGCCATGCAACATGGAAGGCGCGGGCGCGCTGCTCGCAATCAGCATCCGCTACACGCAACGATGACCATGGTTCGCGCGTGCGTGACGTCGCACGGCAGCGCATGCGCGGGAACCTCCATACACACGCAACGAGCTGCAAGAGCACGCGATGAAGCAAACCGTCTGGCATCAACTGAACTTGTGCCCTCAGGGCGATCCCGAACATACGCTGCCCGATGCCGCGATAGCGGTTGAAGACGGCAACATCGTGTGGCTCGGCGCGGCCGCCGGATTGCCCGCGGAATACGCGGCGTGGCCGCGCGAAAATCTGCATGGCGCGTGGGTGACGCCGGGGCTCGTCGAATGCCACACGCATCTTGTGTACGGCGGGCAACGTGCCGATGAATTCGCGCAGCGCCTCGCGGGCGTCAGCTATGAAGAGATTGCGCGGCAGGGCGGCGGCATCGTTTCCACGGTGCGCGCAACGCGTGCCGCGACCGAAGAAGAGTTGTTCCGGCAATCGGCCGCGCGACTCGAACCCTTGCTTACCGAAGGCGTGACGGCTGTCGAAATCAAATCCGGTTACGGACTGGATCTGGACAGCGAGCGCAAGATGTTACGCGTCGCACGCCAGCTGGGCGAACGTTATCCGGTGACGGTGTACACGACGTTCCTCGGCGCGCACGCATTGCCGCCCGAATTCGCGGGCCGCGCCGACGCGTATATCGACGAAGTCTGCAACAACATGCTACCCGCGCTCGCAGACGAAGGTCTGGTCGACGCGGTCGACGTGTTTTGCGAGCGCATAGGCTTTTCGCTCGAGCAGAGCGAGCGCGTGTTCAACGCCGCCGCGCGCTACAAGCTGCCGGTAAAAATGCATGCCGAGCAGTTGTCCAACGGCGGCGGCACGGCGCTCGCGGCGCGCCATCGGGCGCTGTCCGCGGATCACCTGGAGTTTCTCGACGAAGCCGGCGTCGCCGCAATGAAAGAAGCCGGCACGGTGGCCGTGTTGCTGCCGGGCGCGTATTACTTCATTCGCGAGACGCAGTTGCCGCCGCTCGATCTGCTACGGCGTTACGAGGTGCCAATTGCCATTTCCACCGACAGCAATCCCGGTACTTCACCCACCACCTCGTTGCTGCTGATGATGAACATGGCGAGCACGCTGTTCCGCATGACCGTGCCCGAAGTACTGAAGGGCGTGACCTCGCATGCGGCGCGCGCGCTCGGCAAGGCGGACCGGCACGGCTCGCTGGAAGCAGGCCGCGCGGCCGACTTCGCGGTATGGTCGGTCGATTCGCTCGCGGAATTGGCTTACTGGATTGGGCGTCCGTTGTGCGCGCGGGTCGTGCGCGCGGGCGAGACGGTTTATCGCCCTTCGATACGCGGCGCGAATTGAGGCAGGACCTGAGATATGACACAAGCAAAACAATCGCTATTCGCTGAGCACGCGTACCTGCCGGGCGGCTGGCGCCGCGACGTACTGCTGGAATGGGACGTCAACGGCATGCTGACGAGGGTCGAGCCCGACACGCGCGACGTGCCTGCGTCCGTGGGCAGAGCGGCGGGCCCGATAATGCCTGGCATGCCGAATCTTCATTCGCATGCGTTTCAGCGCGCAATGGCCGGCCTTACCGAATATCGCGCGGCATCGGCTACAGGCGCCATCGACAACTTCTGGAGCTGGCGCGATCTGATGTATCGCTTTGCCGCGCGTATCACGCCCGAGGGGCTGGCTAGCGTCGCGCAATGGCTCTACATCGAGATGCTGAAGGCGGGCTACACGTCGGTGTGCGAGTTCCATTACGTGCATCACACGCCGGACGGCGGCCGTTATGGCAACCCGGCGGAACTCGCGCAACGCGTGGTGGATGCCGCATCGGCGAGCGGCATCGGCATGACGATGTTGCCGGTGCTCTATCAATACAGCGGCTTTGGCGCGCGCGCGCCGCGCGACGACCAGCGGCGCTTCATCAATACGCCCGGGAGCCTGCTCGAACTGCTCGACGCATTGCGCGCCGCGCGGCCTGAAAATGCGGCGCTGCGCTACGGTGTGGCGCCGCACTCGTTGCGCGCCGTCTCGGAGCAATCGTTGCGCGAGCTGCTCGGCGGGCTGGACGGCAGTGCGCCGGTTCACATCCATATCGCGGAACAGACTGCCGAAGTCGAAGCCTGCGTGGAAACGGAGGGCGCGCGTCCGGTCCAATGGCTGCTGGAGCGTTTCGACGTCGACAGCCGGTGGTGCCTCGTCCACGCCACGCATGTCGATGCCAACGAGACGCTTGCGCTCGCGAAGAGCGGCGCAGTGGCCGGTTTGTGTTTGACCACCGAAGCGAATCTCGGCGACGGCCTTTTCCCCGCGCAGGAGTATCTCGACGCGAAAGGACGCATTGGCGTCGGCTCGGACAGTCATATCGGCGTGGACTGGCGCGCGGAATTGCGCCTGCTCGAATACGGGCAGCGTTTGACGCGCCGGCAGCGCAACGTGCTCGCGTCCGCGCAAACGCCGTATGTGGCAGACCGTCTTTTCGATGCGGCGCTCGAAGGCGGCGCGCACGCAACGGGTCGCGCGACGGGCTCATTGCAAGCGGGCCATCGTGCGGACTGGCTGGTGCTCGACCCGAATCATGCGAGCATTGCCGAGCATGCGCCGAACGCGTGGCTCTCGGGCGTTGTATTCTGCGAGCATGGCGAGACGCCCATCCGCGATGTGTATGCAGGCGGCGACAAGGTAGTCGACAATCGCCGGCATCGAGACGAAGAGGGCGCTTACGCGCGCTATCGCGTGGCGCTCGCCGACCTGCTCAAATGATGTAAAGCAGCGCATCGTGCATTGCGTGCCTGCGTTACTGCAAAGATCCTGCGAAAGAGAACTGACATGACTGCTTCGAATACTCCGCCGGTTTTCACGCTGCATCGAGGAAGCCTGCCGTTGCTGATCTCGATCCCGCATGTGGGCACCCAGATACCCGCCGACATCGCCGCGACGATGACCCCCGTGGCGGTTCGCACCGACGACTGCGACTGGCATCTCGACCGGCTCTATGCGTTTGCGAAACGCATGGGCGCGTCGATTCTCGCACCCACTTACGCGCGCTATGTGATCGATCTGAACCGCCCGCCTGACGGAGCGAACCTCTATCCGGGCCAGGATACAACGGGACTCTTGCCCGTCGATACTTTTGACAAGGAGCCGTTGTACCTGGAAGGCCATCTGCCGGACGAGGCCGAAGTGGCCCGCCGTCGTGATGCATACTGGATGCCATATCACGACGCTCTGGCGGGCGAACTTGCCGCGCTCAAAGCGCAACATGGCAAGGCGCTGCTATGGGAGGCGCATTCGATCCGCTCACATGTACCGCGTTTCTTCGAGGGACGCTTGCCGGATTTCAATTTCGGCACTTCGAACGGCGCAAGCGCGGTGGCGGGTTTGGGCGAGGAACTGGCGGCTGTGGTCGAGCGACATGGCGACTATTCGGCTGTCGCCAATGGGCGCTTCAAGGGCGGCTACATCACACGGCATTATGGTCAGCCTTCGCAAGGCGTGCACGGGGTGCAGTTGGAGTTGTCGCAGATCACCTATATGCAGGAACAGCCGCCTTACGCGTACGATGAAGCGCTTGCGGCGGAGGTCGAGCCGCTGCTCGAGCGACTGGTCGCGACGGCGCTGGAGCGTGTCAAGGCCGTTTGACCGCGACCTCGCAACCCTGTTGTTTTTTCATACCTCTTCCATCAATTCCACGCGGTTCGCGGAGCTGCCGTAAATCTCGCACAGCTCCCTCGCGTCGGCTCACACCGCGAAGGTGTAACAGCGTGTGTCCGCGATTGCGCGCCGCGCCTTTCGCGCACAACGTATGGCGTTATGGGCGTCCGCATCTCACGTATCCGTTGGCACCGCGCGAGTCGGTCGATAAAAAAAGCCCCGCAAGTAGCGGGGCCTTGCGATGCGCGCGACGCACGGCGTTCGCGGCGGCCGTCGTTTCCCTCGATGTGAGGGCAACGATTAGCGGCAGTGGCGTTCCCAGTGATGATGCACGTGCACCTTATGGCACACCTGGTGGTGATGATGCTCATAAGCTTGTGCGGGAGCGATTGCGCTGAGAGCAGCGGCGGCTGCGGCAATGGCCAGAACAATTTTCTTCATTACAAAACCCTTAATCAGTGTTGGGAAACTCGCAGTGCAGCACGACCTATGCCGCACGGTTCGCAAGCATGCCACATCGGCGCGCGGGGCGGAGGAACGTCGTCCCGATGCAACGTGTCGAATAGAGCGGCGAAGGGCGCAAATGGCTATGTGCATTGAGGTTGAGCGACGCGAGCAGAGTCGATGCATGGCCTCGTGTGCGACCGAGTGCGCCGCTTGCCAGTGAGGCCCTGCAACGGCTACCCTTTCAAAACGATGACGCTCGCAACGGCGTCGTCTTTACATCGGGCAAAAGATGGAAGACCCAGCGATGGAAGATTCCGACGAATTGCTGCTCCCGGTCTGGCGCGCGAATCTCGTGCTGTTGACGCGCGAGGTCGGGGCGGCCAGTCGCCTCGCACGCATGATGACTTTCTCCGCGAGCTATCTGAAGTTGATGTTGTCCGGCCAGCGCGAATTCAGCGAGGAGTTCGTGCGTGGCATAGAAGCGGTGACGGGTTTGCCGAATGGCTGGATGAATACGCCACACACCGAAGCCGAGATCCCGGCCAACGCGCGCGAGGCGATTGACAACGAGCAGCCCCTCGCGCGCTTTCGCGGCACCGCGCATCCCGTGCGGAAGAAGACCGTGCTGCGGCCGCCTGAGCCGATTTTTGGCCAGGCGTCGCCTGCCAGGCGCGTCGAGGACGAAAGCATCGACGCCGAAGCGCATCGGCGCCAGGCGTATTTTCGCAAGGTCCGTGAACTCGCGGTACAAGAGGTTCGGCGCTTCGAGCGGCATATCGTGCATGCGCCGGTTGAACTCGCGTCGTTGCGATCGAGAGTGGAAGACGTGATCGCCGCCGCCGATGCGGACGATCCGATCCAGGCGGATCTTGCCGGGCGGCTCGAACAGATCGAGAAGCATCGGCATCTGCTGCTCAGGCATGTCGAGAGACTGCAGGCCTTGCTCGGGCAGCTTGGCGAAGGTGATTGAGCGGCGGCGCGGAGAACATTATTCATGACGCGCTACAGGGCGTGCCTGCGGATCGCCGCCGCGTTCGCATTGTGCGCGGCAGCCGCCACCGCGTTTGCTGAAGGCACGCTATCGGTATCGGACCCATCCGGCGACGAGCGTGCGCCCTACACGACTGAGCGCGACGTCCATCTCTTCACGATCCAGAAAGACGGTTCGATCGAGGAACACGACGACAGCGTATTGCGCGCGAACACGACGAGCGGCGTCGACGACATCGCGCAACGCTATGTGTGGTTCAACAAGGACATCGAGCAGGTTCAATTGCTCGCGGCCGAAACGATCGACGCCGATGGCGCGACGCACACGGTCGGTCCCGAAGCGATCCGCGACATTCAGGAGCCGCGCTCGGCGGGCGCGCCGAGCTTTCAGGACGGCGTGTTGCGCACGGTGATTTTCCCGGGCGTGGAGCCTGGTTCCCGCGTGCATCTCACGTTTCGCAAGACGCGCGCAAAGCCGTTGCAGGCGGGCACCTTCGCCTACCTCGTAGAACCGACGAGCGAACCCGTCGAGGAACAGCGCCTGATCTTCGATCTTCCCGCCGACGTGCCGCTTTACGCCGACGCGCGCGGCTATACCGCGTTGCCGCCGGTCACGGCGAACGGCCGCACACGCTATGAATTCGAATACCGGCACGGGCCGTATGCGCGGCTGGAGGCGGGCGCGGTCGGCTACGCGAATTGGGGCGATCGTCTGATGGTGTCGACCGTGCCCGACTTCGCGAGCTTCGCCGCACGTTACCGCGGACCCGCGGCCGACCCCACCTTCAACGATCCGGCAATCGTGCAGCTTGCGCAGTCGCTCACCGCGCGTGCCGCCGATCCGCGCGAGAAGGCGCACATCCTTTACGACTGGGTACGCATGAATGTCCGCTACGTCGCGCTTTTTCTGGGCGAGACGGCGGCGATTCCGCACAAGGCGGTTGACATCCTTCGTAACCGTTATGGCGACTGCAAGGACCACGTCGCGCTTTATAGCGCGTTGCTGGCCGCCGTCGGCATTCGCAGCGAGGCCGTGCTGCTCAATCTCGGGCCCTACTACAGCTTGCCGGACGTGCCGGGCTATGGCGCGAGCGCGATCAATCACGCGATCGTATGGATTCCTGATCTATCGCTGTACGCGGACACGACGGCGGGCGGCGTGGGCTTCGGTTATCTGCCGGCGGCGGTGATGGACAGGCCGGTGCTGCTGGTCGGCGAAGGCGTGCTGTCGCGCACGCCGGCCGCACAGGCGCGCGAGCGGCGCGCGCGCGTGCAGATCGACGTCGACGAAAGCGGCACCGCGGACTACGCGTACCGGGTCGAAGACGCGGGCTTTACCGCCGAGATCGAACGCAACGTCTTTCGACGCGCGTCGCGCCAGCGCACGCAACAGATTGCCGGCAACCGTCTGTTGCAGACCGGCCTGCATGGCACCGCGCAGTTACGTACCGGCGAAGTTGCGGTAACCGACGGGCCGTTCGCGACGTGGATGCAAGGCAAGGTCGAGCACTTCGTATGGACCGACGGCACGACGGCAATGCCCACGCTCACGAGCTTCTCCGGCGGCATGGGCTCGCAGGTGCAGGCGTGGCTTGCGGAGCCGGTGCGCACGCAGCCGTGGGCGTGCATCGGGGGGGACTTCGACGAGACACTGGAAATCACGCTGCCGCGCTTCGCAAAGGTGACCGACACGCCCGCCGATACCGACGTGCAGAACCGGTATCTGACTTTCTCGTCGCGCTATGTGTTCGACCGAGGAGCGCGCGTGTTGCAGATCAGGCGGCAACTGCACGCCGCCTTCGGACACCAGATGTGCACCCCCGCAGAGTTTGCCGCGATCAACGACGATCTCGTGCGGATCGAGCGCGACCTCGACGCGCAAATCGTCGTCAAGGCCGCGAGGCTGGCGGGGGCCGCGAGCGCGAAGTAGCGCCGCGCTCAGGAGCCGCTCTTGGTCACGACCGGAACCCACGCGCCGTTCTTGACCTGATAGAGCGTCGACGCGCCGCTTTTCAGCGCGCCGGTGTTGTCGAACGAAATCTTGCCGGTCACGCCTTCGAAGTCGATCGCCTTGAGAGCCGGCCGGTAATCGGCGGGCGAAGTCGATTTGGCCTGCTGCATGGCCTTGATGGCGGCCCACGCGCCGTCATAGCCGAACGGCGCATACGACAGGATCTCGCCGCCAAAGCGCTTCTTGAACTTCGCGGAGAAGTCCTTGCCGCCCGGCAGTTGCGCGAGCGGGCGGCCGTATTCCCAGGCCATTACGCCTTCGGCCGAGTCGCCCGCAAGCTTGATGAACTCGGGGTCCTCCACGCCGCCGCCGCCCACCAGTTGCGCCGTCACGCCGAGTTGCTTCATGCGCCTCGCGAAACCCGCTGCCTGCGTGTCGAGCCCACCGAAGAAAATCAGGTCCGCGTTCGCCGCCTTGATCTTGGTGATCTGCGTGCTGAAGTCGACCGCGTGATTGTCGGTGTATTCGCGCGCGACGATGTTGCCGCCATGCGCCTTGACGGCCTTCTCGAACTCGTCGGCTTCGCCCTGGCCGAATGCGGTGCGGTCGTCGATGATCGCAATGCGTTTCGCCTTCGTCACCTCGACCGCGTATACGCCTGCGTTGCCGGCATTTTGCGCGTCCGTGGAGATCACCATGAAGGTGTTCGCGAAGCCGCGGCCGGTAATGATCGGGTTCGTCGCGGCGGGGTCGATCACCGGAATGCCGGCCTGCTCATAGACCTGCGAGGCGGGAATCGTCGTGCCCGAGTTGAAGTGGCCGACCACCACCGAAACGCCCGCATCCACCAGCTTCTGCGCGACCTGCACGCCGATGCGCGGGTCCGCCTGGTCGTCCTGCGAGACGATCTGGAACTGCGCGACCTTGTCGCCGATCTTGAGCTTCTGCGCGTTGGCTTCCTCGATAGCGAGCCGCACACCGTTCTCGAGATCCTTGCCGTAGCCGGCGTTGGCCCCGGTCATGGGCGCGGCGAAACCGATCTTGACCGGCAGGTCGTCGGCGAAACTGGCGAGCGGCGCCGCTGCGATCATGGCGCCAACGAACAAAGCAAGCGGTTTGAGCGTGTTGTTAAGACTCATGGTCTCTCCTTACTTCGACAGTTCCAGGTTATGAAAGCGGCAAGGCTGCGACGCGGGTCCTGCGTGCAACGAGAGACTAAGGAAAATGGCTCGCGATACACAATGCTGGAATACGCGCACTCGCGTTTGCACGCTGGTCATGTGCGGCGAATATAGAAAGCCAATATGCCGCCGTCTTGGCAGTTCGCTGCGCTTTGAATGAGAATTTCGGCATAAGCCGCGCGCGCGTGGGCGGGCCGCATGCCGGGGGGCGGGGCGGGGATGCGGATTACCGCACATGCTTCAAGCAACGTACAGGGGGACGTTTAAGGCATGTGCGGGCGTGATGCCGCGTCTGGGCGGCAAGGAATGGCAGTAAGCAAAGAGCAATGCAATGCAACGCAATGCTTGCGCCCGGAGCGACGCGCCGGTTTCTAGCGCTCGCCTTGCTGGCGCATCACTTCTTCGCGCAGACGCAAGAGCGGCGCCTTGGTTTCGTCGTCAGCCCATGTGTCGAGGTCGTCGATCGCGCGCTGGCAGCCGTCGAGCACGAGGTCGAGATCCACCGGCACGCCGTTGTTCAGCGCGAATTCGATGGTCTCGGCAAACTGCTGGCACTCGTCCTCGCCGTAGGAGATGTCGAGGTTGTCGGCGATTACTTCGGCAATGTTGCTGCGCGCCTTGTCGTCGGGCGTCACCATGTCGATGATGCCGCGCGCCACCGCCGGTGAGTAGTAGAGCGCGATGTCGAGCCACTGCGTGGGATCGAAGTCGGCCTGGTCGAACTGGTTCTCGAAGAACTCGATGGCTTCCTGTTCGTGCACCTCGTCCGCGTCGACGCTGATGCACAACTGCTCAAAATACTCTTCCCGCTCGCTGCGGATATAACCGTCCATCGATGCCTCGTCTGCTGAATGCCGGGTGCCTGAAAGTTTGCCGCGCGCGTGAGTCGTTGCTTCCCGCACGCGGCACGCATTATAGGACGACCGGCAGGCCGCCAAGGTTCCGTGCGGCGCACGGCGCCGCGTTGCCGCCCGCGGCAAGCGAAGCCGCTATGCGGTCTCCGCCACCCACGCGTCGAACCACTCGCGGGGCTGCGCGATTTCGTTCTGCGCGGCCACCAGTTCGAGCTCGTAGCGCCCGGCTTGCCAGGTCAGCTTGACGACGGCGTTGACCGCCGCGAGCGTGTGCTCGAACGCCGCGCGAATCGTATCGCCCAGCAGCGTGCGTGCGACGAACACTGCGCTCGTCAGATCGCCGACGCCAACCGGTTGCCGCGCGAACGGATAGAGCGGGCGCTGGCCCATCCACGCTTCGCGTTCGGTGACGACCAGCATGTTGAAGCGGTTGGCGGGACTGTTGCGGTCGAGCAGATGTTTGACCAGCACGAGCTTCGGCCCGCGCGCGATGATCTCGCGGCACGCGGTGACGGCTTCTTCGAGTGTCTCGATCTCGCGGCCCACGAGCCGCTGCAACTCCGTATGGTTCGGCGCCATCGCGTCGGCCATCTCCGGCATGGTGTTCACGAGAAATTCCTGGATGCCCGGCTCGACCTTGCAGCCGCTCGCGGCGCCCATTACCGGATCGCAGAAGTACCACGCACGCGGATTAGCGGCCTTAACGGCCTTGACGATTTCCAGTACCGATTGCGCCTGCTCCGGCGTGCCGAGGTAACCCGAGAGCACGGCGTCGCAGCGCGGCAGCATGCCGATTGCGCCGATGCCTTCGGCGAGCTCTTCCATCTGCGCGGCATTGATCGCCGTGCCGGTCCAATGGCCGTACTGCGTGTGGTTCGAGAACTGCACCGTGTTCAGTGGCCACACGTTCACGCCAAGCCTGCGCATCGGGAACACGGCGGCGCTGTTACCCGCGTGCCCGAAAACGACATGTGACTGGATGCTCAGAACGTTCTTCGTCATGGTATGGCTCGCGCAGCCGTTCGTGCGCGATCGGTGAAAACGGGAGGAATGCGCGGTGACGGTGTTTCGGCATGAGCCGAATGCCTCGCGCGCAGCACTGCTTCAGACGACGCAAGAATAATGCTCGGTTTGCATCGTCAGGAAACAATACATGAGTTTGCCGCAAGGCAGTTGATCCGTCCCCGTGTTGTTGCGCCGAACCATCACCAAAGATGCGCGGCGCCGCGCTGTTTGCGGCCGGGCAACTCAGGCGGGCGCCAACTCAGGCAAGCACCAACTCAGGCAGGCACCAACTCAGGCAGGCACCAACTCAGGCAGGCACCAACTCAGGCAGGCACGAACTCAGGCGGGCGCCAACTCAGACAAGCTCGCGATACAGCGCCAGGTAGCGGTCCGCGGAAGCGCCCCAGCCGAAGTCCTGGCGCATCGCGCGCCGCTGCGCCGCTTTCCATTCGGTGCGCCGGCCATAGAGCGCGAACGCCCGGCGAATCGCGGCGGTAAGACCGCGCGGCTGGAAGTGCTCGAAGACGAAACCGGTGGCGAGATCTTCGACGAGATTTTCCAGCGATGCGTCCACCACGGTGTCCGCGAGACCGCCGACGGAATGCACGAGCGGCAGCGAACCGTAGGCAAGCGCGTAGAGCTGCGTCAGCCCGCAGGGCTCGAAACGCGACGGCACGGCGACCACGTCGCTGCCCGCGATGATCGTATGTGCGAGCTGTTCGTCGAAGCCAAGCTCCACCGCGACCGATTCGGGATGCGTCTGCGCGACGCGTTTCAGGCCGTTCTCGAGCGCCGGGTCGCCGGTGCCGAACACGACCAGCTGCCCGCCGCGTTTGACGATCTCCGGTACGGTTTCGAGCAGCAGGTCGAGGCCTTTTTGCTCGGTGAGGCGGCTCACCACGCCGAACAGCAGCGCGTCGGTTTTCTGCGCGAGACCGAAGCGTTTTTGCAACGCCTCCTTGCACGCCAGTTTCCCGGCGAGCCGCGTGGCGGTGTAGCGATTTTCGAGGAGCGCGTCGCTGGCCGGGTTCCACACCGTATAGTCGACGCCGTTCAGAATGCCGCACAGGTCGTGCGAGCGGTTGCGTAAAAGAGCGTCGAGTCCGCCGCCTTGAGCGAGCGTCTGAATTTCGCGGGCGTAGGTCGGGCTCACGGTCGTGATGCGGTCGCTGTAGTAAAGCCCTGCCTTCAGAAACGACAGCTGCCCATAGAATTCGACGCCGTACATGCTGAAGAAATCGTCGGGCAGGCCGAGCTGGCCGAACTGGTGCGCGGGAAAAACGCCCTGGTACGCGAGGTTGTGCACCGTAAAGACGCTGCGCGCCGGTGCCCGGCCATGCTGCCGTTCGGCCGCCTTCAGATAGGCGGCGGCGAGTCCAGCATGCCAGTCGTGCGCGTGGACGATTTGCGGCGACCAGGCCGGGTCGAGCTGTTGCGCGAGTTGCGCGGCGACCCAGCCGAGCAGCGCGAAGCGCTGTGCGTTGTCGCCGTACGGCACGTGCTCGTCGTTCAGATAGGGGTTGCCGGGCCGGTCGTACAGCGTCGCGGCGCGGATCATGTAGACGATAAGTCCGTTCGACGGGAGCGTGCCCTGTTCGAGCGTGACGCCCGGCGCACCGAAACGGCGGCCCAGTTGCGCGACCGGACGCACGTCGCGCAAGCCGGCAGCCACCGAGGGAAAGCCGGGCAGCAGCACGCGGACGTCGGCGCCGCGCTCGACCAGCGCGGACGGCAATGCGCCCGCGACGTCGGCGAGACCGCCTGTTTTCAGGAGGGGATACAGCTCGCTTGCGACGTGCAGGGCGCGAATCGTCATAGGCTCGGTCTCGTTCCTTGAATGATGGCCGGGGAATGCTCGCAATACTGGCCGCGCGCCGCGCCGGGCGAAGCCACGGCAAGCGGCGCGTAGCCGGTGGGACTCAGGTCGGGTCCTGCCGCAGCGCTTCAGGCGTGACTAGGACGACGCCGTCGTCGGTGCGATAGAAACGTTCGGCGTCGGCTACCGGATCTTCGCCGATCACCGTGCCGTCCGGGATCGCGCAGCCGCGGTCCACGACCACTTTCTGCAAGCGGCAACTCGCGCCGACCGTGACCTGCGGCAACAAGACTGCCTCATTGATGTTACAGAACGAACTCACTTTCACATTCGACGACAACACCGAGCGCGAAATCTGCGAACCGGAGATCACGCAGCCGCCGCATGCGAGCAGATTGTTGCCGGAACCTTGCAGACCCTTCAGGTCACGCACGAACTTGGCGGGCGGCAATTGTTCCTGATATGTCCAGATCGGCCAGCTGCGGTCATAAAGGTCGAGCGTCGGGATCGTGGAAGCGAGATCGAGATTGGCGGCCCAATAGGCGTCGATGGTGCCGACGTCGCGCCAGTACGGCTCCACGTTCGGGTCCGACGATACGCACGACATGCCGAACGGATGCGCGATCGCCGTGCCTTGCGTGACGACGCGCGGCAGGATGTCCTTGCCGAAGTCGTGATCGGTATCCACGGTCGAGATGTTTTCCTCCAGCAGCGAGTACAGGTAGTCGGCGTTGAACACGTAAATGCCCATGCTCGCCAATGCGGTGTCGGGGCGGCCAGGTATTGCGGGCGGGTCGGCGGGTTTTTCCACGAAGCCGATCACGCGGCGGTTTTCGTCGACGGCCATCACGCCGAAGGCCACCGCGTCCATGCGCGGCACCTCGATGCAGCCGACCGTGCAATCCGCGCCGCTATCGGCGTGATCCGCGATCATGCGCGTGTAGTCCATCTTGTAGATGTGATCGCCCGCCAGCACGACCACGTACTTGGGGCGGATGGAGCGGATGATGTCGAGGTTCTGGAACACCGCGTCGGCGGTGCCGCGATACCAGTGCGCGCCTTCCACGCGCTGCTGCGCGGGCCACAGATCGATGAATTCGCCGAACTCGCCGCGCAGGAAACTCCAGCCGCGCTGCAGATGGCGCAACAGCGAGTGGGCCTTGTACTGCGTGACGACGGCGATGCGCCGGATGCCTGAGTTCAGACAATTCGACAGCGCGAAGTCGATGATCCTGTACTTGCCGCCGAAATGCACTGCCGGTTTGACGCGCTTGTTGGTCAGCGGTCCGAGCCGCGTGCCTCGTCCGCCGGCGAGGACGATGGCGAGGGTGGTGCGTTGAAGGTCGTTCAGCCGTGCCGGAGTATCCATGTCCGTCTCCTGTGTCGACCGGAGTTAGCGCTTTAGCGCTTACTCCGGTCCCATGCAGTTTTATCGCGGTCGACCGGAGTTGGCGCTTTAGCGCTTACTCCGGTCCCATGCAGTTTTATCGCGGTCGACCGGAGTTGGCGCTTTAGCGCTTGCTCCGGTCCCATGCAGTTTTATCGCGGTCGACCGGGGTTGGCGCTTTAGCGCCTACTCCGGTCCCATGCAGTTTTATCGCGGTCGACCGGAGTTGGCGGTTTAGCGCTTCCTCCGGTCCCATGCAGTTTTATCGCGGTCGACCGAAGTTGGCGCTTCAGCGTCTACTCTGGCCCACCCGGTTTGCTAGCAATGGACCAAACTTCGCGCTTCGGCGTACTCCAGTCACATGCCCGTCCTCTTTACGGCGCCATGCAATCCGTTGCTGGTTACTATTCCCCGCTGATGCCGGTCGCCCGGCTCTGCATATCCAATCCCACTGCCGGGCCGCTGCGCTGGCGAGCCCGTCCCGTAGTTCTAGCACCGAATCGCCTCGCGCGGGCGACGTTTGTCGTGCGCTAGCCGCCTCGCGCCCAACTGCGAACGATCGACCGTTGCGCGCCTGTGCTCCGTGCGCCACGACACATAGCCGGCGAGGTTCGGCGCGCAATATGCGTGCCACTTAGCGGCACGCTACGACGCGGCTGGTGTTGTGTGCGCCGCTGCGCGGCTGCGAGAGGCGTCGTAGAATCGTCGGCGGCCGGTGAGCAAGCCTGTGAGTGCTTGCGGCGGGCCGTGAACGCACTTCCAACCATGCAAAAATATCGATGACCTCTCGCCGCCTTTCCTTGCTTGCCACGTTGAGCGCCGCCATGTTCTGCGTTGCACCGGTCGCGGTACGTGCCGCTTCCGCCGCATCCCCGGATAGTCCGGCGACGGCGCCGTCCGTTACTTCGCAAGCCGCGCCGGCCAGCGTTGCAAGCGAGCCCGCTCAGCCGGTCGGCAATGACGGCCCAGCCTATGGACCTGAGTTGGAGGGCTTCAACTATCCCGCGCCGGTTGAGCAATACGAGTTCACTTCGCAAGGCGTTGCGCTGCATATGGCGTATATGGACGTCAAACCGGCGCACGCGAACGGTCGCACGGCAGTGCTTCTGCACGGCAAGAACTTCTGCGCGGCGACATGGGGCACGACGATTCATCGTCTGAGCGACGCCGGCTATCGCGTGATCGCGCCGGACCAGATCGGCTTTTGCAAGTCGAGCAAGCCGGAGCATTACCAGTACAGTTTTCAGCAACTGGCGCGCAACACGCATGCGCTGCTCGAATCGCTGGGCGTGAAGGACGCGACCATCATCGGTCATTCGACCGGCGGCATGCTTGCCGTGCGTTATGCGCTCATGTATCCGCGCGAGACGCAGCAACTGGTGCTCGCCAATCCGATCGGGCTCGAAGACTGGAAGGCGAAGGGCGTGCCGTCGCTGTCGGTGGATCAGTGGTACCAGCGCGAGTTGAAGACCACCGCCGACGGCATTCGCCGCTACGAGCAGTCGACCTATTACGCGGGCCAATGGCGCGCGGACTACGAACCGTGGGTGCAGATGCTCGCCGGCATGTACCGGGGGCCGGGTAAGCAGATCGTCGCGTGGAATTCGGCATTGCTTTACGACATGATCTACACGCAGCCTGTTGTTTATGAACTCGGCCAGTTGCAGATGCCAACGCTGCTGCTGATCGGCCAGAAGGACACCACCGCCATCGGCAAGGACGCGGCGCCGCCCGAGGTACGTGCGAAGATCGGCCACTATCCCGAGCTGGGCAAAGCAGCGGCGAAAGCGATTCCGCATGCGACACTGGTTGAATTCGCCGACTTGGGCCATGCGCCGCAGATGCAGGACCCGCAGGCGTTCCATAAGGCGCTGCTCGACGGAATGGCGGCGGTGCAGGCGAACCGTTGAGCTAGTAGAGACTGGAGCGGATCGAACCGCTCAGAAGAAGAACACGAGAAAGAAGGCGAAAAAAGAAGGGCGGTCGCGTATGCGCCGCCCTTTTTTCATCCCGTTGCGGTTCACTTTCCGCTGGCCAATTCCTCGTGAATTTCCGCCCCGATCTCGAACGACCGCAGCCGCGCCTTGTGATCGTAGATCTGTGCGGTCAGCATCAATTCGTCGGCGCCGGTTTGATCGATGATCGACTTCAAGCCCTCGCGCACCGCATCGCGATCGCCGATCGCCGTGCATGCGAGCGAATGGGCAACCGAGTTCGATTCCGTCTCCGAAGCCGCGAGCCGCTCGACCGGCGGCTGCAATTGCCCCGGCGTGCCGCGCCGCAAATTGATGAACTGCTGCTGAAGCGACGTGAAAAGACGCTGTGCTTCGTCATTGGTATCCGCTGCAAAGAGGTTCACGCCGACCATCGCGTAGGGCTTGTCGAGCGTCTCCGACGGACGGAACTGCGAGCGGTAAACCTGCAACGCCGTCAGCAGATAGTCCGGGGCGAAGTGCGACGCGAACGCAAAAGGCAAGCCGAGCGACGCGGCGAGTTGCGCGCTGAAGAGCGACGACCCCAGGAGCCACAGCGGCACATGCAAGCCCGCGCCGGGCACCGCGCGAACCCGCTGGCCTGAGACCGGGTCCGCGAAATAGCGCTGCAATTCGGCGACGTCGTCGGGGAAAGAATCCGCGCTGCCTTGCAGATCGCGGCGCAGCGCGCGTGCCGTGGTTTGGTCCGTGCCCGGCGCGCGGCCGAGTCCGAGGTCGATCCGGCCCGGATACAACGACTCGAGCGTGCCGAACTGTTCCGCGATCACGAGCGGCGCGTGATTCGGCAGCATGACGCCGCCAGAGCCGACGCGGATCGTCTTCGTGCCGCCGGCCACATAACCGATCACGACCGCGGTCGCCGCGCTCGCAATGCCGGTCATGTTGTGATGCTCCGCGAGCCAGAAGCGACGGTAGTTCCACCGTTCCGCGTGCTGCGCGAGATCGAGTGTGTTTTTGAAGGCATCTGCGGGCGTTGCGCCCACGATGACCGGCGAGAGGTCGAGGACCGAAAAGGGGATCATTGTCTGTTCGCTTGCTGTTTCTGGCGCTTTCACGCGATGGAGCATTCTCCCAAAGCTTTCGGCTTTCTGCTTGCGCTGGCGCGATGCCCACGTTCGCGGAAGGGTCTGTCCACGCGAAGCCGGTCAAGGCGACGCAGAGTCGCTGCTGGAAGCGACGCCGTTACATGCAAAGTCGATATAGATATGGCTGATCAATATTTAACAAGCGCATGACTCGCTGCTACCTTGAACGCCTCCACAGAGCACGGCATTCCGCGTGCAATGCCGCTGCCCCGCCGGGCAGCAACCATTCACGGAGGCACTCGCGTGTCCATCGAATTCATCGGCATGATTCAGACCCGGAAGGTATCGGAAACGCATGCGCCGCAAGGGCCCGCTGTCGACGTCGACTATGTCGCGCAGTTCGCCCGCGCGCACGAGGCGGCGGGCTTCGACCGCATTCTCGTGCCGCACCATTCCACGAGCCCCGATGCGCTGCTCACCGTCGCGCATGCAGCCAGCGTGACGAGCAAGGTGCACTTCATGCTCGCGCATCGCCCGGGCTTTGTTGCGCCGACTCTCGCCGCGCGCCAACTGGCGACGCTCGACCAGTATTCGGGCGGCCGTCTCGCCGTGCATATCATTTCGGGCGGCGACGACGCGGAACAGCGCCGCGACGGCGACTTCCTCTCGCACGACGAACGCTATGCGCGCACCGACGAGTACCTGCACATCGTGCGTCGCATCTGGACCGAGGCGAAGCCGTTCGATCACCAAGGCCAGTACTATCGTTTCGAACAGGGCTTTTCCGAAGTGAAGCCGGTGCAGCAGCCGCATATTCCGGTGTATTTCGGCGGCGCGTCGGCGCCCGCGCTCGAAATTGCCGGACGTCATGCGGATGTCTACGCACTGTGGGGCGAATCGAAGGCGCAAGTGCGTGAGCAGGTAACACGCGTGCGCGCCGAAGCCGCGAAGCACGGCCGCACCGTGCGCTTCTCGGTGTCGTTCCGGCCGATTCTCGCCGCGACCGAAGCCGCCGCGTGGGAGCGCGCCGATCACATCCTCGCTGAAACGAGACGGCTGCGCGCGGCGCAAGGACTCGGAGTAGGCGGGCCCGCGCAAAGCGAAGGCGCGCGGCGTTTGCTCGCGGCTTCCGGTGATTCGGATCGCGCCGACGAACGCCTGTGGACCGGCATCGCGAGGGAAATAGGCGGACGTTCGAATTCGACCGCTTTGGTCGGCACGCCGCAACAGGTCGCCGAGACGCTCGCGGAATACTACGCGCTAGGCGTCTCCACTTTTCTCGTGCGCGGCTTCGATCCGCTCGAAGACGCGATCGACTATGGCCGCGAGCTGATTCCCGCGACGCGCGAACGCATTGCGCGCATTCGCAGCGCCGAGGGTGCCCAGGGCGCCGCGACCACCGAGACCGTGGCCGCGTGACCGGAGGCGCGATGACCGATCTTTCTCACGCACGTCCGACCGGCGAACGTCTTGCGCCCGGCGGCGAACCATCGACATTGAAGCGCCACGCACCGCTGCGCAAGTTCTGGTTCGACGACGTGCCGCCGCGCGAAGGCGTCGCCGAAGAGCGCCGTTACCGTCAGGAGCGGCTCGCGGTCGCGTTTCGGCTCTTCGCACGCTACGGCTTCGATCAGGGGCTTGCCGGTCACATCACCGCACGCGATCCGGAATGGCCCGATCACTTCTGGGTTAATCCGTTCGGCAAGCATTTCAGTCGCATCCGCGTATCCGATCTGTTGCTCGTCAATGCGCAAGGCGAGATCGTGGTCGGCGAGGGGCCGGTGAATCAGGCCGCTTTTGCAATTCATGCAGCGATTCACGAGGCACGTCCCGAGGTGGTCGCGGCGGCGCACACGCATTCGTTGTACGGCAAGGCGTGGTCCACGCTTGGCCGCAAGCTCGATCCGCTGACGCAGGATTCGTGCGCGTTCTACCAGGACCACGCATTGTTCGACGATTTTCGCGGCGTCGTGCTCGATACCGATGAAGGCGCGCGCATCGCTGCGGCGCTCGGCGGGAACAAGGCGGTGATTTTGAAGAACCACGGCATCCTGACGGCGGGTCCGAGCGTCGAGGCGGCGGCCTGGTGGTACATCGCGCTCGACAACGCCTGTCACGCGCAATTGCTCGCCGAAGCGGCCGGCGCGCCCCAAGCCATTCCCCATGAGATGGCCGCGCTCACGCACGAGCAGGTGGGCCGCGCGAACGGCGCCGTGTTCGCCTTCCAGAGCCTGCTCGAAGGTCTCGTGGAAGCGGAGCCCGACGTGCTGACCTGAGCGTCTTCGCGGGTGTCTCACGGTTTCATCGCAGCGCCGCTGTGGCCCGGCGACATCGCGGCGATATCGGCCGATATCGGGCAACGGCGGGCGACAGCGGCGCGACCACGATCGAGCGGCGTGCCGAACTCGCACCGCTTTGGACCCGATTCCTCAACGCGGCGCTTGATGCAGGTGCGCGAAGCGACTAGTGCCTGCCGCGCGCCGAACTTCCTCACTATTCTGTCAAGCTACCCATGACCCAGACTCTGAGGCCTGACCGGCTGCGCGCGTTCGTCGGCCGTATTGCGGCGCTCGTCGACGACGAAACGCCCGAAGCCGCGCTGCTCGAAGCGGGCGGTGCCGCGCTGCGCGAACTGATTGCGCACGACGACTGGCTGCCCGATGCTTTCGCGCGGCCCGACCCCGAGCGCTACCAGCAGTTTCTGTTGCATGCGGACTCGCGGCAGCGTTTTTCGATCGTCAGTTTCGTCTGGGGGCCGGGGCAGGCGACGCCCGTGCACGACCATACGGTGTGGGGGTTGATCGGCGTGCTGCGTGGCGCGGAAATTGCGCAGCATTACCGTGTCGCGCCGCATGGCGACCTGGTTGAAGAGGGCGCGCCGCGGCGCCTCGATACGGGCGCCGTGGATGCGGTGTCGCCGCGCATCGGCGATATTCATCGCGTGAGCAATGCATTTGGTGACCGTACGTCGATCAGCATTCACGTGTACGGTGGAAATATCGGAGCGGTGAGCCGCTCCGTGTATCCGGGCGGCGGTGGCCGCAAAAATTTTGTGTCCGGCTATTCGAACGACGTGTTGCCGAACATCTGGAATGTGTCGAAGGAGTCCCCGATCTCATGACATTCGAAAAAGATTTACGTACCCGATCTTATGCAGACGTGCGCCGCGCACTGCTCGAACGCGAGGAAATCGCGCTCGTCGATGTGCGCGAGGAAGATCCGCACGCGCGCAGTCATCCGTTGTTCGCCGCGAACCTGCCGCTGTCGCGGCTAGAACTCGATGCGCCGGTGCGCTTGCCGCGCCGCGCTGTGCCCATTGTCGTGCTCGACGACGGCGAAGGGCTCGCCGCCCGTGCGGCGGAGCGCCTCAGGAGCCTCGGCTACACCGACGTCGCGCTGTTCGAAGGCGGTTTGCAAGGCTGGCGCAAGGCCGGCGGTGAGCTGTTCCAGGACGTCAACGTGCCGAGCAAAGCGTTCGGCGAACTGGTGGAAAGCGTGCGCCACACGCCGTCGCTGCCGGCGCAGCAGGTGCAGGCGCTGCTCGATCGCGAAGAAAACGTGGTCGTGCTCGACGCGCGCCGTTTCGACGAATATCAGACGATGAATATTCCCGGCAGCATCAGCGTGCCTGGGGCGGAACTGGTGCTGCGCGCGCGTGAGCTCGCGCCCGATCCCACGACGCGGATCATCGTGAATTGCGCAGGGCGCACGCGCAGCATCATCGGCGCGCAGTCGCTCATCAACGCGGGCGTGCCGAACCCGGTCGCCGCGCTGCGCAATGGCACCATGGGCTGGACGCTCGCCGGGCAGCCGCTCGCGCACGGCAGTTCGCGACGGCCGCATCCCGTAGTCGACGATGCACTGCGTCTCGTCGCCGCCGACGGCGCGCGGGCGGTCGCCGATCGCGCGAAAGTGGGGCGCACGTCACGCGACGAAGCGCGCCGCTGGGCCGACGAAGCGGTGCGCACCGTGTACCGCTTCGATGTGCGCACGCCAGAGGAATACGAAGCGGGCCACGTACCGGGCTTTCGCCACGCGCCCGGCGGCCAGCTCGTGCAGGAAACCGAGATGTTCGCGCCAGTGCGCGGTGCGCGCGTGATTCTCGCGGACAGCGACGGCGTGCGTGCGAACATGACTGCGTCGTGGCTCGCGCAGATGAACATCGAGGTATACGTGGTGGACGGTCTGACCGCCGCCGACTTCGCCGAAAAAGGCCCGGCCCCTGCCGCGCGCCTCGCGCCCCAGCCACCCGGCGCCGACGAAATCGCGCCTGCGGAACTCGCCGCGCTCCTACAGTCGCCCGGCACGGTCGTGCTCGATGTCACGAGCAGCGCGAACTATGTGAAGCGTCATATTCCAGGCGCGTGGTTCGCGATTCGCAGCGAATTGGAGAAGGCGGTGCATAAGCTGCCGGACGCACAGCGTTATGTGCTCACATGCGGCAGCAGTCTGCTCGCGCGCTTCGCGGCGCCCGAGTTGGCGGCGTTGACCGGCAAGCCGGTGCAGGTGCTCACGGGCGGCACGGCGGCGTGGATCGAAGCGGGTCTGCCCGTGGAGAGCGGCGAGACGCGGCTGGCGTCGCCGCGCATCGATCGGTATCGGCGTCCGTATGAAGGCACCGATAACGCACGCGAGGCAATGAACGCCTATCTCGAGTGGGAGTATGGGCTCGTCGCGCAACTGGCTCGCGACGGCACGCATGGATTCCATGTGATCTGACGTTGGCGTTCAAGCCCGCGCTGCCACTGCCGTGCAACGCGGGCTGAACCAGGAACCAGCGACGAACCAGCGACGAACCAGCGACGAACCAGCGACGAACCAGCGACGAACCAGCGACGAACCAGCGACGAACCAGCGACGAACCAGCGACGAACCAGCGACGAACCAACGACGAACCAACGACGAACCAACGACGAACCAACGAAGACAGCAAGCACGCAGACACGCAGACACGCTTCAAGCCGCGCGTTGCGTGCGGGCCTCCTTGAATTGCCGTTCGATCGCCGCGCCGAACCGCTCGACCGGCTGCTGCAATTTGCCGAGCACACGCGGGTGCACGAGCCACATATCGATCAGCGGCTTGAAGTCGCTGATCGTCACCACGTCGAGTTTATCCGCGTAAGCGCTGCCAACCAGCAGCGGCATGGGTACGAGCCCTAAGCCATGACCATCCGCGACAAGCTGCAGTTGCAATTCCGTGCCGAGCGTTTCCAGATTCAGCTTGAGCGCGAGACCGAGGCCCGTCAGCGCGCGCTGCAGGCCGTCGCGGAAACCGCAGCCATCGGGATTCAGAACCCAACCGGTCGACTGGCATTGCGCAAGCGTATGCACGCGCTTTTTCAGCAGGCCTTTGCGCGCCACCACCGCAAGCTTGATGCGGCCAAGCGAGCGCGCCGACAACGCGTCGCCGAAGGTTTTGTTGGCAGGCAGGAGGATCGCGGCGGCGTCGAGTTCGCCATCTTCGAGACGTTGCAACAACTGGCTGCCCCAGCCGGTCGACGCGCGCGCCTGCAACTCCGGGTAAGCCGCTTTCACCACGCGCAGCGCTTCGCCGAGCGCGATGTCGGCGATGGTTTGCGCCACGCCTACGCGTAGCGTGCCGACGGGGGGCGTATCGGTCGCGACGATTTCGCGCAGCACGTCCAGTTCGCGCTGAATCACGCGGCATTGTTCGTAGACGACCCGGCCGGTCGCCGTCGCCTTCAGGGGACGCGTGTTACGGTCGAGCAATTCGACGCCGAGCGCTTCCTCGAAATTCTGCAGGCGGCGCGTGATGGCCGGTTGCGTGAGGCCAAGCGTGAGCGCTGCCTGCTGCAGTGACTCACAGCGAATAACGGTGACGTAGGCGTCGATTTCGTCGATCTTCATAATGAGCGGTGAGATGGTTCATGCGCCCGATGATAGGCGCGTCGCCGTTTTTTCAAGCGTCGCGCGTAATAAAAATTCGCATATTTGCATAGAAGAATAATGCGTTTGTCTTATACGGGCCGCTCGCTTATCGTCGCTGGAAACTCATTCGCAGGCCTTCCACATGACGCTATCCGGTTCTCTTTTCGCGACGCTCTCCGCGCTGCAACGCACGCTTGTCAAACCGCTCGCCGCCGCTGTGCTGGCGATTCCCGCTCTGCTATGCGCGACGTCAGCAAATGCTGCGGATCTGCCCGTGCTCAAGGTCGGCGATCAATCGTTGCAAACGCGCGGCATTCTGGAAGCTTCGGGCCAGTTGAAAGACTTGCCGTACAAGATCGAATGGTTCAACTTCCCGGCAGCCCAGCCGCTTGGCGAAGCGTTGAATGCAGGTGCCGTGGATGTCGGCGGACTCGGAGACGCGCCGCTCGTATTCGCGCTCGCTGCCGGCGCGCGCGTGCGGGCCGTCGCCGCGACCCGGTCCAATCCGCTCGATCTCGCCATCGTGGTCGGTCCGCATTCGCCGCTCACCGAGGTCGCGAATCTGAAGGGCAAGCGCCTTGCCACGACGCGCGGCTCCATCGGCCACTTTCTCGCGCTCGCCGCACTGAAGAAAGCGAATCTGTCCGCGAGCGACGTCAGGTTTGTGTTCCTCGCGCCGGCCGACGCAAAGGCCGCGCTCGCTTCGGGCAGCGTCGATGCGTGGTCGGTTTGGGACCCGTACACGGCGCTTGGCGAGTCGCGCGATCACGACCGCATCATCGCGAACGGCGTGGGTCTGTCGGAAGGGCTTAGCTATCAGGTCGCGACCGAGGCCGCGATTGCGGCCAAGCGGGCGCAGTTAGCCGACTTTCTGCGGCGCGTGGCGACGGGTCAGCGCTGGGCGCTCACGCACCCCGACGAAGTCGCGGCGATGCAGTCGCGCGTCACCGGCTTGCCGACCGACGTGTTGAAGACCGTTTATCAGCGCGGTCAGGTGCATCCGGTCGCCATAGACGATAGCGTCGTGGCCGCGCAGCAGCGCACCGCCGACACCTACGAGGCGGCCAACGTAATTCGCGCGCATCTGGATGTGCGTGCGAGTTTCGACCGCAGTTTTTCATTGCCTTGATCGTTCTCTCGCGACGAAATCCTCTGCAAATTCGGTGTAAACGCGCTCTCGTCTAAACCGTCCGATCCCGTTAGATTAACGTCACTTGGAAGACTTATCGAGGGACCAGGACGGCCGAACAAGCAGCGGTTCGCCACTTCCGGCGATGGCGCAAGGTGAGCGGCCAAGGTCGTTCATCGCCGCGTCGGAACCGGACCGCTGCGCGTCGTCCACGCTGTCGCCCCGGTCTTTGGCATCTTCCACAGTCCCGTCTTTCCGCGTGTCCCTTGCTGCTGCCGACGTACCTACCGTACCGGTGCAGGACCTCATTGCCGCCACGAGCCCGGGCGACGCTTCGCACAGCGTCGCCTTTTTGCTTTCTGTTGCGTCTGTTGCTGTTTGCAATAAATCTCCCACAGACAGCCTGATCCTCCAAAAAGTGCCTAACGTCCCGCGTTTTTCGCACGCCAGCACCGGCATCGCCCGGTTTTGGCGCACCGGCGCTCGCTCGCGGTTTTTGCCGCACGCGGTTATCCTGTAGCGCGTTCCAAAGGAAGTCCCTTTGGTGAATCACTACACGAGCGGTGCGCACAGTCGCGCTCGCATCGATACAGGAAATTCGCTGTGAGCCTGAAATTGCCTATTGCCGCCATGCTGGCCGCGTGCATCGCGCTCACTGCTTGCGACGACCAACAGAGCGAGCGCGCCGTGCAAAAGATCAAGGAATTCTTCAACGCCGTGAAGCCCGACGCGTTGCTGCTGAAGAACATGACGCCGGGCGTCACGACCGAAGCGCAGATCCGTGAGCAGATGGGCAAGCCCGAAACCGAGCGCACCTATACGGACGGCTCGAAACGCTTCGAATATCCACGTGGTCCGCAAGGTCTGAATACGTACATGGTCGACATCGACCGTGACGGTAAGCTTCAATCCATCACGCAGGTGCTGACCGCGGCGAACTTCGGCAAGATCCGCATCGGCATGAGCGAGGACGAAGTGCGGCGCCTGCTCGGCAAACCGGGCGAAATCGCGGTATTCCCGCTCAAGCCGGAGACGGTGTGGAGCTGGAAGTGGCGCGAAGGCGGCGTGACGGAAGAAGGCATTTTCAACGTGCACTTCGACCAGAACAGAAAGGTGTACACGACATCGCGCTCGGACGTGGTGCGCGGGCGCTAGAAGCAACGACAAGACAGACGAATGGAAGGCGGGGAATCATGATACGTCGACGTCGATACAGCCGTATCGGGCTGGTGTTGGGGGGCGGCGCGGCGCGCGGCTGGGCGCATATCGGCGCGATTCGCGCGCTGCACGATGCTGGCATCAAGCCCGACGTGGTGTGCGGCACATCGATCGGCGCGCTGGTCGGCGCGGTGTATGCGAACGGCGATCTCGACTGGCTCGAGGAGTGGGTGTCGCGCCTCACGTGGCAGACGGTCGTGCGACTGCTCGACTTGCGCCTCTCGGGCGGGCTGCTTGGCGGGCGCAAGGTCATCCAGCTTTTCGCCGACAAGTTCAACGGCCGTTCGATCGCGCAGTTGAACATGCCGTTCGCGGCGGTCGCCACCGAACTCGACTCGGGCCGCGAGAGCTGGCTGCAGGACGGCAGTGTGGTCGACGCGGTGCGCGCGTCGATTGCGATTCCTGGCATTTTCACGCCGGTTTGGCACAACGGCGTATGGCTCGTCGACGGCGGGCTCAGTAATCCGGTGCCGGTGTCGGTCGCGCGCGGCATGCGGGCGGACTGTGTGATCGCCGTCGATCTGAACAACGACATTCTCAACGGCCGCGATTTCGGCGGCGCGGTGGTGGACACCCCGTCTATCGATCCAACCGCACCGCCGCCCGTGTCGCTGCGCCGTAACGGCAAGCCGTGGCCGCGCTGGCTCGCACCCGCCGAGGAGCGCGTCACCGACGACGTTCGCGTGCCGCCCCCACCGAGCGCGCGCGTGCCTTCAATGCTGAGTTCGATCGCGCAAAGCATCGACATCATGCAGGTTCGGATTACCCGCAGCCGCCTCGCCGGCGAGCCTGCGGACATTCTGATCCAGCCGCGTCTGGGCGGCATGGGCATTTTTGACTTTCACCGCGCGGCGCCGGCCATCGAGGAAGGGCGCGCGGCAGTCGAATACATGCTGCCGGCAATTCGCGCGCGGCTCGGCATCGAATAGCAGCGGCGCGCAATGCGCCCCTACGCCGCGCTTGAGTGCGGCCCTTCGCTCCGCGCGAAGCCCGCGCCCTCTATCGAAAAAGCGACCTCAAACTTGCGAAATCGCGGCGGCCACGGCTGCCCGCGCTGCTCGTCGTATTGCTCGAGGCGCCCCCGTACCAAGCGCCGTCGGCCGTGCGACGCCGTCATCTCGGGTTTGTTGCGTCGCAGCAAATGCCACGGCCGCCTTTGAGAATTTAATTTTCGCTTGCGAGACTGCGCGCCATGCAGGATGAGTCGGGGCGTTCGAGCCGACGACATCCATAGGAATTCAACGAACCTGGATGGAGACACGCGTGGTGCTATACGGCTTTGGTCCGGTATTACTGGCCGGCACGATCCAGACGGTCGAACTGTCGGTCCTCTCGCTCGCAGCCGCCGTGGTGCTCGGCCTCGCGGGCGCGGCGGCGAAACTCTCGTTTAACCGGCCGTTGCGCGCGCTCGCCACCGGCTACACGACGCTGATCCGCTCGGTGCCGGACCTCGTGCTGATGCTGCTGCTCTTCTATAGCATCCAGATCGGGGTCAACAATCTGACCGACGCGCTCGATCTGCCGCAGTTCGACATCGACCCGTTCGTGGCGGGCGTGCTGACGCTCGGTTTCATTTACGGCGCGTACTTCACCGAGACGTTTCGCGGCGCGTTTCTCGCGGTGCCGCGCGGCCAGCTCGAAGCGGGCAGCGCTTACGGCATGAGCGGCGTGCGCGTGTTCGCACGCATCCTGTTTCCGCAGATGATGCGTTTCGCGCTGCCGGGCATCGGCAACAACTGGCAGGTGCTCGTGAAAGCGACGGCGCTGGTGTCGATCATCGGTCTCGCGGATGTCGTCAAGGCCGCGCAGGACGCGGGTAAAAGCACCTTCAACATGTTCTTCTTCATTCTGATCGCTGCGCTGATCTATCTCGCGCTGACGACTGTCTCTAACCTCGCGCTGATCTGGCTGGAACGCCGCTATTCGATCGGCGTGCGGCACGCGGAGCTTTAAGACCATGATCGACATTCTCAATCAGTTCTGGCGCGCGTTCCTCTACTGGGACGGTCAGCGCATATCCGGCCTTGCGGTCACGTTGTGGCTGCTGGTAGCGTCCGTCGGTATCGGCTTCTGTCTCGCGATTCCGCTGGCAGTCGCGCGCGTGTCGAGGAAGCGCTGGCTTTCCACGCCGGTGCGTCTTTACACTTACGTGTTTCGGGGCACGCCGCTGTACGTGCAATTGCTGCTGATCTATACCGGCATGTATAGCCTCGAATTCGTGCGTTCGCATCAACTGCTCGATGCGTTCTTTCGCAGCGGTTTTCACTGCGCGATTCTCGCGTTCGCGCTGAACACCTGCGCGTACACCACCGAGATCTTTGCTGGCGCGATCCGCTCGACGTCGCACGGTGAAGTGGAAGCGGCCCGCGCCTACGGCATGAGCTGGTTCACGATGTACCGGCGCATTGTGATACCGTCCGCGCTGCGCCGCGCTTTACCGTTGTACAGTAACGAGGTGATCCTGATGCTGCATGCCACGACGGTCGCGTTCACGGCCACCGTGCCGGACATTCTGAAGGTGGCGCGCGACGCGAATTCGGCCACTTATCAATCGTTCGACGCGTTCGGCCTTGCGGCGCTGATTTATCTCGTGGTGTCGTTCGCCCTCGTCGCGTTGTTCCGCCGCGCCGAGCGTCACTGGCTCGGCTACCTGGCGGTGCGCACGCATTGAGCGCGCCGTGTTTGCAGCAGGCGGTGCGATACAAGCGCGCCGTCGACGTTCGATCCGTATTTTCACAGGGAGAGCATCTTGCTCCACACCACGCAAACCGAAGCTTGCAAGCTCGCCGTGCAGGACATCCACAAGCGCTACGGCGACAACGAAGTGCTCAAGGGCGTATCGCTCAATGCGAACAAGGGCGACGTGATCAGCATCATCGGCGCGAGCGGCTCGGGCAAGAGCACCTTCCTGCGCTGCATTAATTTTCTCGAGCGGCCGAACGCCGGGCAGATCATCGTCGACGGCGAAGCGGTCAAGACGAAACCCGACCGCGCGGGCAATCTCGAAGTGGCCGATCACAAGCAATTGCAGCGCATCCGCACGAAGCTCGCGATGGTGTTCCAGCACTTCAACTTGTGGGCGCACATGAACGTGATCGAGAACATCGTCGAGGCGCCGATTCATGTGCTCGGTTTGCCGCGTCGCGAAGCCGAGGAGCGCGCGCGCGAATATCTCGAGAAAGTGGGCCTCGCGCCACGTCTGGAAAAACAGTATCCGTCGCACCTGTCGGGCGGTCAGCAGCAGCGCGTGGCGATCGCGCGTGCACTTGCAATGGACCCTGACGTGATGCTGTTCGACGAGCCGACTTCCGCGCTCGACCCCGAACTGGTCGGCGAAGTGTTGAAGGTCATGCAGAAGCTCGCCGAAGAAGGGCGCACGATGATCGTCGTCACGCACGAAATGGGTTTCGCGCGCAACGTGTCGAACCATGTGATGTTCCTGCATCAGGGCCGCACGGAAGAAGAAGGTCTGCCCGCCGAGGTGCTGAGCTCGCCGCGCAGCGAGCGGCTCAAGCAGTTCCTCTCCGGCAGCCTGAAGTAACGCTCGCCGATTTCTATTTAACCGATGGCTCGTACGTCCAGCCCCGCGCGCACCATGCAGGTTGCAATCGTGGCATTGCCGCCTGTGTCGATGTCGGGCGTCGGGCCGATTGTCGACGCGCTCAATCTCGCCAATGAAATCGACGGCCGCGCGCTGTACCGCGTGCAGGTGTGCTCGTGGGACGGCCGCGCGGTGCCGCTTGCGGGCGGCGCTCAATGGCCCGCCGACGCGGCCTTCGGCGACGCGGTTGTGTGCGACTGGCTGATCGTGGTCAGCGAACGGTTTCAGCAATTCGCCGACTACCGCCTGTTTCTCGCCAGTTTGTCGCGCGTCGGGCAACGCACGCCGCTCGTCACCGGCATTCATCACGGCGTGTGGTGGCTCGCGATGGCGGGCCAGTTGTCCGGCTATCGCGTGAGTGTGAACTGGGAAACGTATCAGCAGTTCTCCGAGCAGTTCGAGCGCTCCATCGTCACCCAGCAGATCTTCGAAATCGACCGCGATCGCGCCACTTGCGCGGGCGGTCAGGCGACCGTCGACTTCATGCTCGCGATGATCGGCCGCGAGCACGGTCCGGAACTCGCGGATCGCATTGCGGATACGCTCGGCGTAGGCGTGTTGCGCGCGGGCGAGGAGCGTCAGCGCATACCGTTCGTGACAGCGCCCGGCGAGCGTCATCCGCGCCTGAACGATGCGTTGTTGCTGATGGAAGCGAATATCGAAGATCCGCTCACCACCGACGAAATCGCGGGTCTCGTCGGCGTTTCACGACGCCAGCTGGAGCGCCTGTTTCGCCAGTATCTCGGCTCGATGCCGTCCAAATACTATCTTGGCCTGCGCCTTTCGAAGGCGCGCACGCAATTGCAGCGCACCAGCAAGTCGGTCGTGCAGATCAGTCTGGCTTGCGGGTTTTCGTCGGCGGCGCATTTTTCGAATGCTTATCGCGAACGCTTCGGCGTCACGCCGCGCGAGGACCGCCGCAACTGGATCGACAAACAGACCGGCGCAAGCGGCGCTGCGGCCAGCGAGCCGCGCGCGGGTGCGCTGATCGAGCCGCCGGATAGGGGCGATTGAAAGGCGGCCGGGCGCGGCTCGCTGGCCGCAGCCGATTGGCCGCGCGGCGAAGCTGGCGGGCTTACCGCCCGCGGCGCGGGCCGAACCTCATAGAAAGCGTCGCGTATGCGCAAGACGTAACGCGTGCGGTTTCCTACACTACCTGTACTACCTCTCACCTGTAACGAGGATTTGCCATGAACGACCTGACTGTGACACGCAAGACCTTCGACGAAGTCATGGTGCCGGTATTCGCACCCGCCGCCTTCGTGCCGGATCGCGGTCTCGGCTCACGCGTCTGGGATACGCAAGGCCGCGACTATATCGACTTCGCCGGCGGTATCGCCGTCACCGCGCTCGGTCATGCGCATCCCGAACTGCTGAAAGTCTTGCACGAGCAGGGCAGCAAGCTCTGGCACATCGGTAACGGCTACACCAACGAGCCGGTGCTGCGTCTGGCGAGGCGTCTCGAAGAACTGACGTTCGCCGACCGCGCTTTCTTCGCGAACTCGGGCGCGGAAGCGAACGAAGCCGCGTTGAAACTCGCACGCCGCGTCGCATTCGAGCGTCATGGCGCCGACAAATTCGAAATCATCTCGTTTACGCAGTCGTTCCATGGCCGAACGTTCTTCACCGTCAGCGTGGGCGGTCAGCCGAAGTATTCGGAAGGCTTCGGGCCGGTGCCGCAAGGCATCGTTCACTTGCCGTACAACGACATCGAGGCCGCGAAAAAGGCGATCGGCGCGAAGACCTGCGCGGTCATCGTCGAGCCGATTCAGGGCGAAGGCGGTGTGATCCCCGCCGATCCGGCGTTCCTCAAGGCGCTGCGCGAAGCCTGCGATCAGCACGGCGCCCTGCTGATTTTTGACGAGGTACAAACAGGCGTCGGCCGCAGCGGTTACTTTTACGCGTATCAGGACACGGGCGTCACGCCCGACATCCTGACCACCGCGAAGGCGCTCGGCAACGGCTTTCCGATCGGCGCGATGCTGACCACGAACGAACTCGCCGCGCACTTCAAGGTCGGCGTGCATGGCACGACTTACGGCGGCAATCCGCTCGGTTCCGCCATCGCGGAAAAAGTGGTCGAGCTGGTCAGCGATCCGAAGCTGCTCGAAGGCGTGCGTACCCGCAGCGAAGTGCTGAAAGGCCACCTCGCGAAGCTCAACGAGCGCTTCGGCCTGTTCGACGAGGTGCGCGGCAAGGGCCTCCTGATCGGCGCGCAACTGACCGACGCCTACAAGGGTCGCGCGAAAGACTTCGTCACGGCGGCCGGCCAGCATGGCGTCATCATGCTCATGGCAGGACCGGACGTGCTGCGCTTCGTGCCGTCGCTGATCATGCCGCTCGACGACATGAACGAGGGCTTCGAGCGTCTCGCCAAAGCTATCGCCGACGTGGTCGGCGCGAAGGCCGAAGCCGCGTCCAAGTGAACGGCGGTTCGAACGCTTCGCAT
The DNA here is from genome assembly GCF_904848585.1 of Paraburkholderia kirstenboschensis. Lineage (GTDB taxonomy): Bacteria > Pseudomonadota > Gammaproteobacteria > Burkholderiales > Burkholderiaceae > Paraburkholderia > Paraburkholderia kirstenboschensis. The sequence goes on along the minus strand of NZ_CAJHCR010000002.1, from coordinate 499,920 downwards.
GGGTTCATGCGTCACATTCAACAGGAACGATGATGCTCTTCGTACGCCCCGGCCGCCTCGCCGATCTCGATGCGCTCGAACACATGGCGCGCACCGCGCAACCGGTGCTGCATTCGCTACCGCACGACCGGCGCGCGCTCGAAGCACGCGTCGCGTTGTCGGAAGACTCGTTTCGCGCGGAGGTCGATTTTCCGGGCGAGGAATTCTATCTGTTCGTGCTCGAAGATTCGGAGAGCGGCAAGCTGATGGGCACGGCGAGCATCGTCGCCGCCGCGGGTTACTCCGATCCGTTCTATGCGTTTCGCAACGACGCGCTGATTCATGCATCGCGTGAACTGCACGTGAACCGCAAGATTCACGCGCTCACCATGTCGCATGAACTGACCGGCAAGAGCCGGCTCGCGGGCTACTACATCGACCCGTCGCTGCGCGGGGACGCCGCCGCGCATCTCATGTCGCGCGCGCGAATGATGTATATCGCGGCCAATCGCAAGCGCTTCACGCCCGAGGTGTTCTCGCTGCTGCTAGGCGTCACCGACGAAAACGGCGTGTCGCCGTTCTGGGAAGCGGTGGGGCGCAAGTTCTTCGGCCGCAATTTCGCCGACATCGAAATCGAGTCGGGCGGGCGCAGTAGAACGTTCATCGCCGAAGTGATGCCGACGTACCCAATCTATGTGCCGTTGCTGCCGGAAGCGGCGCAGCGTGTGCTCGGCGAGCCGGATTCGAAGGCTCTGCTCGCGTACGAAATTCATCTTGAAGAGGGTTTCGAGACCGATCGCTTCATTGACATCTTCGATGCGGGCCCGGTGCTCACCGCACAGGTGGATCGCAGCGCCTGCGTGACCCACAACGAAACGCGGGTGGCGCACGAGGCGGCGGCCGGGGCCAACGGCTCGACGTATCTGATCGCCCACAATGGCGCGGACGGTCAATTCCGCTGTGTGCTCGGCGAGTTGCCCACGGCGAGGAACGAAGGCGCGCCGCTTGCGCAGCCGGCGCGTGCGGCGCTCGGCGTGCAGGACGGCGATACGGTGCGCTGCGTGCCGCTGCATCGGCCGGAAACGAATGAACAATCGGGAGACGCGCAATGATCGTCGTTCGCGTGGTGCAACGAGGCGATGTCGACGCGTTGATGCGGCTCGCGCAGGAAACGGGGCCGGGGCTCACCACATTCAAGCCGGATCGCGAGGCACTTGCGGCGCGAGTCGAACGTGCGCGCCGCACGATGGAAGACAAGGCCGAGCCCCATGAAGCGGGCTACTTCTTCGTGATGGAAGACACGGCAACCGGCGACGTGGCCGGTGTGTGCGGAATCGAAGCGGCAGTCGGTCTGCAACAGCCGTTCTACAACTATCGCGTGAGCACAGTGGTGCACGCGAGCCAGGACCTGGGCATCTGGACGCGCATGCGCGCGCTCAACATCTCGCACGACCTGACCGGTTATGCCGAAGTGTGTTCGCTGTTTCTGAGTCCGCGATATCGCACGAGCGGTGTGGGCGGCTTGCTATCGCGCTCGCGCTTCATGTTTCTCGCGCAGTTTCGTGAGCGTTTTCCGCAGCGCCTATGTGCGGAATTGCGCGGGCATTTCGATGCGGAAGGCACGTCGCCGTTCTGGCGCGCGGTCGGCTCGCACTTCTATCAGATCGATTTCAACGCGGCCGACTATCTAAGTTCGCATGGACGCAAAGCGTTTCTTGCCGAACTGATGCCGCGCTACCCAGTGTATGTCGAGTTGTTGCCGCAAGAGGCGCAGCAATGCGTCGGCCTCACCCATAACGACACGATTCCGGCGCGCCGCATGCTCGAAGCGGAAGGGCTGCGTTACGAAAACCACGTCGATATTTTCGATGCCGGTCCGGTGCTCGAATGCCATATCGCCGACTTGCGCACGGTGCGCGAAAGCGTGCTGGTGCCGGTCGAGATTGCCGACGTGCCGGCGGGCGCGGCGCAGGATGCACCGCGCTCGATGGTGTCGAACACGTCGCTCGGCGATTTTCGCGTAGGCGTGGCGGCGGGCGTGCCGCAAGACGGCGTGTTCCGCATGAATGCGAGAGAAGCGTCGGCGCTGGGCGTCAACGCAGGCGACCAGGTTCGGGTGCTGTCGCTGAAACATAAACAAGGATGATCATGAGCGAGCTTTTCATCGACGGCGAATGGGCCGCCGGCACAGGACCCGCATTCGCGTCGCGCAATCCGGGCACGGGCGCGACGGTGTGGGAAGGCAATAGCGCCTCCGCGGACGACGTGGACCGCGCGGTGCGCAGCGCGCGCCGCGCGTTCGCAACCTGGTCCGCAGCGAGCCTCGACGAGCGGTGCGCGGTAGTGCGCCGCTTCGCCGCGCTCGTCACCGAACGCAAGGAGGCGCTCGCAGAAGCGATTGGCCGCGAAACCGGCAAGCCTCTATGGGAAGCGCGCACCGAAGCGGCCTCGATGGCTGCGAAAGTCGAGATTTCTATTCAGTCGTACAACGAGCGCACTGGCGAAAAGCGTTCGCCGATGGCAGACGGCACAGCGGTATTGCGGCATCGCCCGCACGGTGTGGTGGCGGTGTTCGGGCCGTATAACTTTCCGGGTCACTTGCCGAACGGGCATATCGTGCCGGCGCTGATCGCAGGCAACGCGGTCGTCTTCAAACCGTCGGAACTCGCGCCCGGCGTGGCGGCGCTTACCGTGCAGACGTGGCGCGACGCGGGCTTGCCCGCCGGCGTGCTCAATCTCGTGCAGGGTGAAAAGGACACGGGCATTGCGCTCGCGAATCACCGGCAGATCGACGGCCTGTTTTTCACAGGAAGTTCGGACACCGGAACATTGTTGCACAAGCAATTCGGTGGACGTCCGGAGATCGTGCTTGCGCTGGAGATGGGCGGCAACAATCCGCTCGTGATCGGCCCGGTCGCGGACCTCGACGCCGCCGTGCATCACACCATCCAGTCGGCGTTTTTGTCAGCGGGACAGCGCTGTACTTGCGCGCGCCGTATCTTCGTGCCCAACGACGCGTTCGGCGAGCGCTTCCTTGCGCGCCTTGTAGAAGTGACGTCGCGCATCAGCGTCGGCGAATACAACGCCGAACCGCAGCCTTTCATGGGCGCGGTGATTTCGGCGCGCGCCGCTTCGCGGCTCGTCGCGGCGCAGGAGCGTTTGCTTGCCGACGGCGCACACGCGTTGTTGAAGATGGAGCAACGCGATCCGAAGCTGGGCTTCGTCACGCCGGCCATTCTCGACGTGAGCGCTGTGAAGAATCTGCCCGACGAGGAGCATTTCGGACCGCTCGCGCAGATCATCCGCTACGGCAGCTTCGACGAAGCGCTCGAAAAAGCCAACGACACGGAGTTTGGCCTGTCCGCAGGACTGCTCGCCGACGACGAATCGCTGTGGACGCATTTCCAGCGCACCATCCGCGCGGGCATCGTCAACTGGAACCGGCCGACTAATGGGGCTTCGTCGGGTGCGCCGTTCGGCGGCCCAGGCCGTTCGGGCAATCACCGGCCAAGCGCCTATTACGCGGCCGACTACTGCGCGTACCCGATGGCTTCCGTCGAAAGCGCGCAACTGCAAATGCCCGCGAGCGTCTCGCCGGGCCTCCAATTCTAAGGATCGACGATGCAAGCCACTGAAGCCAATTTCGACGGTCTGGTCGGCCCGACGCACAACTACGCGGGGCTGTCGTTCGGCAACGTCGCGTCGCAGAACAACGAGAAGTCGGTTGCGAATCCGAAGGCGGCCGCGAAGCAGGGGCTGCGCAAGATGAAGCAGTTGGCCGATCTCGGTTTTCATCAGGGCGTGTTGCCGCCGCAGGAACGTCCGTCGATGCGTCTGTTGCGCGAGCTGGGTTTTTCCGGCGACGACGCGACGGTGATCGAGCGCGTGTCGAGGAACGCGCCTGAGTTGCTGGCCGCGGCGAGTTCGGCGTCGGCGATGTGGACCGCGAATGCGGCGACGGTGAGTCCGTCCGCTGACACGCACGACGGCCGCGTTCATTTCACGCCGGCCAATCTGTGCAGCAAGCTGCATCGCGCGATCGAGCACGAATCGACGCGCCGCACGTTGCGCGCCATTTTCAGCGACGCCGATCGCTTCGCGGTGCACGAGGCGCTGCCCGGCACGCCGGCGCTCGGCGACGAAGGCGCGGCGAATCACACGCGCTTCTGTTCGGAATATGGCACCCGTGGTGTCGAATTCTTCGTGTATGGCCGCAGCGAGTATCGTCGCGGGCCGGAGCCGAAGCGCTTTCCCGCGCGTCAAACGTTCGAGGCGAGCCGCGCGGTCGCGCACCGTCACGGTTTGCAAGACGAGGCCACGGTGTACGCGCAGCAGAACCCGGAGGTGATCGACGCGGGCGTGTTTCATAACGACGTGATCGCGGTCGGCAATCGCAATACGCTGTTCTGTCACGAGCTTGCGTTCGTCGAGCAGAACGCGGTGTATGACGAATTGCGCGCGAAGCTCGCGGGTCTGAGGGCTCAGTTCAATGTGATCGAAGTGCCCGACGCGCAGGTGAGCGTGGCAGACGCCGTCTCGTCGTATCTCTTCAACAGCCAGTTGCTGACGCGCCCCGACGGCAAGCAGGTTCTGGTGGTACCGCAGGAGTGCCGCGAAAATCCCCGCGTGGCCGCTTACCTCGACGACCTGACATCGCATACGGGTCCTATCGACGACGTGCTCGTGTTCGACCTGCGCGAAAGCATGAAAAACGGTGGCGGTCCTGCTTGCCTGCGCCTGCGTGTCGTGTTGAGCGATGCGGAACGCGCGGCCGTCACACAAGGCGTGTGGATCGACGACACCTTGTTCGGCCGGCTCGATTCGTGGATCGAAAAGCATTATCGCGACCGTCTCGCCCCCGCCGATCTTGCCGATCCGAAACTGCTCGTCGAATCGCGCAGCGCACTCGACGAACTGACGCAGATTCTGGGACTCGGGTCGCTCTATGACTTTCAGCGCTGAGCGCTACGCGCAGCCCGCGATGCTGGACGATTTCCTCTCGTACACGCTCGCGGGCACGCTGCCTTCCGCGAACGAAACACAGGGCACGTGTGCTGGCGGCGTGCGCTGGTCGTGGCTCGACGACGGCGTTCTGTTGATGGAGCCCGCGGTACTTGCGGCGGACACGCGCAGCGTGCTGGCCTCGGCGGGCGTGCATGGCGACGAGACCGCGCCGATCGAACTGCTGTCTTATCTCGTGCGCGACATAGCGCGCGGCGAGGCCGCGTTGACGTGCCGTCTTCTGGTGATTCTCGGCAATGTCGATGCAATGCGCGACGCGTGCCGTTATCGCGACGACGACCTCAATCGCCTCTTCAGCGGCCGGCATCTGCAACTGCCGCACAGTTACGAAGCGCCACGCGCGGCCGCGCTCGAACAGGCGGCGACGCAGTTCTTCGCCACCGCATCGCGGCAGCCTGGAGCACGGTGGCATATCGACATGCACACGGCAATCCGCGCGTCCGCGTTCGAGCGCTTCGCGTTGCTGCCGCATACCGGCAGGCCGTTTTCGCGCGCGATGTTCGAGTGGCTCGCAGAGGCGCGCATCAGTGCCGTGCTGCTGCACACCACGAAGGGCAATACGTACTCGCATTTCACCGCGCAAGCGTGTGAAGCCGAAGCCTGCACGCTCGAGCTGGGCAAAGTGCGCCCGTTCGGCCAGAACGACCTGACGCGTTTTGCCGGCGCCGACGAGGCGTTGCGTCATCTACTCGCGGGCACGAATGGCCGCACGCGTGCGGAACTGCCGCGCGCCTTCACGGTGATCGATCAGATCACAAAGCACAGTGAAGCGTTCGAATTGCTGGTCGCGCCCGATGTCGCCAACTTCACGCCGTTCGGCAAGGGCACGTTGCTCGCACGCGATGGCGACTATCGCTACGTCGTGCAACACGACGAGGAGCGGCTGGTGTTCCCGAACGCGACCGTCAAGCCCGGCTTGCGTGCCGGGTTGATGGTAGTGGACACCACGCACGACACGTTGTCGAAGCTCGTCTAACGGCGCCATTCGCATGAACGGCGGCCGCATCGGCGCTGATGTTTTTGCGTGCACGCGACATCAAGTTGCGGCTTTGCATGTGCGCTTGAATCTGCGTTCCGCTTAGCGCCTTGACGCAGTTGCCCGCAGGCGCGGCGCGCCCGCCTGTACAATCCCCGCCTCGCGGCTGCTGCGCTGCACCACATCGGCCGCACGAGTTTGAATCGCATTTTTGGCGCGGCAATCATGCCTGTCCGGATTCGGCTCCGTCTTGTTCAATACCGTAGAGGAACACCCGCAATGAAGATGAATTGGCGAAACACGGCCGCGCTCGCGCTATTCGCGACGGCAACGGCGACAGCGACAGTAACGGCAGGCACCGTAGCGGCGGCAGAGATCAAGGAAGTGCGCTTCGGTGTAGAAGCGTCGTATGCGCCGTTCGAATCGAAGTCGCCGTCGGGCGAGTTACAGGGTTTCGACATCGACGTCGGCAATGCTGTCTGCGCGAAGCTGAAGGCCAAGTGCGTGTGGGTCGAGAATTCGTTCGACGGTCTCATTCCCGCGTTGCAGGCGCGCAAATTCAACGCGATCAACTCGGACATGACGATCACGGACCAGCGTCGTCAGGCAGTGGATTTCACGGACCCGATCTACACGATCCCGAATCAGATGATCGCCAAGAAGGGCAGTGGCTTGCTGCCGACGCCCGCGTCGTTAAAGGGTAAGCATGTCGGCGTGCTGCAGGGCACGATCCAGGAAACGTACGCGAAGGCGCGCTGGGCGCCCGCGGGTGTCGACGTCGTGCCGTATCAGACGCAAGACCAGATTTATGCGGACCTCGCGTCCGGTCGTCTCGACGCATCGTTCCAGGACGCCGAGGCTGCGTCCAAGGGCTTTCTGAAGAAGCCGCAAGGCGCGGGCTTCGAATTCGCGGGTCCGGCTGTCAGCGACGAGAAACTGCTCGGCGCGGGCGTCGGCTTCGGCATCCGCAAGGGCGATGCGGCGCTGAAGGACGCATTGAACCAGGCGCTGAAGGAACTGAAGGCAGACGGCACGATCGACCGTTTCGCGGCGAAGTACTTCGATGTGAAGGTGGTGCTCAAGTAACGTATCGCCGCGCCTAAGATGAACGGCCGCTAGTTGCGGCCGTTTTTATTCCAGGTCAGAAGACCGCGTTTTCCGCGCTTACGAAATTTTTGCTGATATTGTTTTCTCGACATGCCCGTGCAAGACTGCCTGCGCTAGAATCGCCGGACGCGCTGCCGTCGCAAACGATAAATCAGGCGCAATCTGTACGGTGGTGATGCCAGGACAGCGATAAGACGGGCATAAAGCGGCAGCAATAAGGCAGCAACAATAAGGCAGCAACAATAAGCAGCAGCGATAAGACAGCCATAACAGCAACAAGCGCCGGGGCGGCGCCTCGCGGGGGACCAGAATGAGCACCATTGCAGTCGAAAATCCGGGCCATGCGGGCGCCACGGACGATGAGCAGTTGAACGCCAGCTTCGCACGGCAACCCATCCTCAATCGGGACGGCATGCTGTGCGGTTACGAGCTCAAGATACGCGCGCCGGAAATGCCGGCAGAACCGCTACCGGACCTCGACCTCGACGCCGACGCTGACAGCAACGCGGACGACGCCAGCGGCAGGGCGGGCCGGGCGCCCACGCCCGCGCAGCGCGTGGCGCGCGCAATTATCCGCGGCCTCACCCAGAGCAATGTGCGCGGCGCGCTGACCGGGCATCCGGCGTACATCGACATGAGCCGCGACATGCTGTTCGACGACGCGATCGAGCGGTTGCCCGCCGAGCGCTTCCTGTTCGAACTCCCGCCCAACCTGGAAGTCGACGAGGAACTGATTGCGCGCATCGTGCTCTTGCATGGCCGGCGCTATCGTTTCGTGCTCGACGAAGTGACGCAGCCCAACGAGACTTTCGCGAAGCTGCTGCCCTATGCGGAGGCCATCAAGATCGACATCACGCGCGCACCCGCCGCGCTGTTGCCGAAGCTGACGAGCGTGCTCAAGTCGGCGGGCAAGCTGCTGATCGCATCGGGGCTCGACGCGCAAGCCGACTTCGAAACGGCGCAGGGCCTCGGCTTCGACCGCTTCCAGGGGTATTTCTTCGCACGCCCGCAAACCGCGCTGACCCGGCGCGTCAGCGCGCCGCGCCATGCGCTGCTGAATCTCCTGCAACTGCTCGCGGGCGACCCGACTGTCGCGCAGCTCGAAGCGGAGCTCAAGCTCAACCCCGTGCTGGTGATGCATCTGATGAAGCTCGCGAATTCCAGCGGGCTGGCAGTCGGTCATAAGGTGACCACGCTGCGCGAGGCGATCAACGCAACCGGCACCGACCGGATCGCACGCTGGACCCAGTTGCTGCTGTATGCAGACGGCCGCAAGGTCGCGCTCGAAGACGATCCGCTGCTGCAACTCGCGGCGACCCGCGCGCGTTTCATGGAACTGGCGATCGAACGCTTGCCGGAAGCCGGCCGCGACGAAGCCGACGCGGCGTTTCTCACCGGTGTGTTTTCATTCGTCGACGCGGTGTTCGGCGGCTCGCTCGAAAGCACATTGAATGTGCTCACGCTGTCGCGTCCGATTCAGGCGGCGATTCTTCAACGCGAGGGCGCGCTCGGTTTGTTGCTGGACACCGTCGAGGCGCTGGAAAGCGGCTCGTGGGACGAGCTTGCCGCACTGTGCGCGCAGCTTGCGCCGTTGACGGTGGAAGAGGTCGCTCAGATGGGGCTCGCGGCCGGCGCCTGGGCAGGTGTCGCGGACCGCAGCGCGGAAGGCCTGGAAAGAATCGAGGACTGAAGCTCGGAGATTAAAGCGGATTAAAGCGGATTGGAGCGATGCCGGCATGCAGCGCAAACCGGCATCGCGAATCTGACTTGCAAAATCAGGCGTCGGGCAAATGCAGAAGCAGGAGACTCACGTACCGTGATCAACGATCACGCCACGTCTTTACATCGTCTCCATTTCCCGCATCTGCCCCAGGCCGAAAAAACGGCCTAACTCCTTGGCCAGTTCGTTCAGCACGCTCATCTCTTTCTGCGAGATGCGACGTGGCTCCTGAGTATGAGACCAGTCGCCGTAAAGCAGCGCGACAGTCTGGTCGGTCTCATCCACCACCGGTAACAGCACGAAGGCGCGGGCGTCGTCGAAAGAGCGGCGGAACCATTCGGGCAGACGCGCGACCATTTTCGGATCGCGCGCGTTTTCGATGAAGATGCCCACCGAATTCGCTATAGCAAGGTGGAACACGTCGGGTTCGAACGCCGAACCGAACGTGAGCTTGGGCAGCGCCGCGTCGATCTTCGGGCCGAGACCCAGGCGGGCGCGGAAGGTGCCGTTGCTGTGCTTGACGAACACCACGGTGCGCGCAAAGCCGAGCGCCGCGAGGACCGTTTCGGAAGCCATGCCGAGGGCCGGCGCGAGCGAACTGCCGTCGGGGAGGGCGCGCAGATCTTCGACGCCTGCCGCAATGCGCGCTTCCGGGTTCATCGCCTCGCGCGCCATTGCGTCCGCGTTCGCGCGCAGTTCGACAATTTCGCGCATCACGCCGTCGCCGCCTTCCTCGCGGGCAAGAGCGACGCTCATTTCGAGCAGCACTTCGGGATCGGTGTTGAGCGCGCGGCTATATTCCTGCGCGAGTTCGGCGATGCGTGCCTCGCGCTCGAAGTCGGGCACGTTCTGCTGCGTGAGGACGTCGGCGACCGCCGTCGAATAATTGGTGATCGCGCGCAGCCACTGTACCTGGCGCGGCTGCTCCGTGTCCTGCGGATCGAACTCGCCCATGCCCGAGCGGATCATGTCGGGCAGGCGCCAGCGCACCGCGGCTTCGGCGCCGATTTCGTCGAACGTCACGCCGAGCACCAGCACACATGCGTCCGTTTCCAGCGTGCCGCTGTCGATGTGCCGGCGAATCTGATCCCATTCCGCGTCGAGATAGAAGACCACCAGCAGCTTGCCGATTTGCCGCATCAGCGTGCAGACCACGGCTTCCTCGCCGGCACGCAGATCGCCGCGCTCGGTCAGCTTGCGGGCAACGCAGCCCGAGAGCAGCGTGCGGTTCAGTTCGAGCTTCGCGTCGATGCGGCGCGGCGCGCTGTGATGAAAGTGATCGACGATCTTCAGGCCGACGACGAGATGGCCGACCGCGTCCATGCCGAGCACCATCAGCGCGCGCGACACCGTGGTGATATTGCCGCCGAAAGCCATATACATGGCCGAGTTCGCGAGACGCAGCACCTTTTGCGTGAGCGCGAAGTCCGAGAGCACCACCTGCACGAGGCCGGTGAAGTCGAGGTCGTCGTTGTTCATCGCCGCCATGGTGGTGCGCAGCGACTGCGACAGCATGGGGAAATCGCCGCGCTCGCTCATTCGCGTCCAGAGCCGGTCGAGCACAGCCGCCTTTACCATGTGAGTCCCGCAAAAGCCATACATGTTCCAATGAATGCCACGCCGGCCTGAAGCCGGCTTGTGCCGCTGCGTAAGCGCTTGACCCGCACTGCTAGGCGCTGTGCAGGTGAAGCGAGCGCGCTTCGAAACGCTGCGCCAGTTCGTCGGAAGGCAACGCCTGGCAGACGAGCCAGCCCTGTATGTGGTCGCATCCCATCTCGGTGAGCAGGGCGCGCTGCGCTTCGGTTTCGACGCCCTCCGCGACCAGTTCCAGGTCGAGTGTCTGGGCGAGCCCGACCACCGCGCTGACGATCGCCTGGTCGTTTCGGGAGGTTAGCAGATTCTCGACAAAACTCCTGTCGATCTTCAGCTTTGCAAGCGGAAACCGTTGCAGGTAAGCCAGGCTCGAATAGCCGGTGCCGAAATCGTCGACGGCAAAGCGGATGCCCATCGCGGTCAGGTCCTCCAGCAACACCTTTGCATGTGCCGGGTCGTGCATCAGCAGGCTTTCGGTGATTTCGAACACGAGGCGCCGCGGGTCGATGCCGGTCAGGTTGATCGCTTCGCGCACGGCGTCCTTGAAACGCGGATCGCGGAACTGCTGTGGCGACACGTTGACAGCGACATATTGCAGCGAAATGCCCTTGGCGTCCCACTGGATCAACTGCATGCACGCGATTTTCAGCACCCAGTTGCCGAGGAAGTTGATGAGGCCGATCGATTCCGCGAGCGGAATGAACATCGACGGCGGCACGAGACCATGCACCGGATGCAGCCAGCGGATCAGCGCCTCGACCCCGACCACGCCGTGCGTGCGGCTGCTCGTGATCGGCTGGAAATGGAGCGAGAACTCGCCGTTGCGCACGCCGTCGTAAAGATCCGCTTCCAGTTTCAGGCGCTCCGCGTCGGCGGGATTGTCGTCCGGCACGTAGAACGCGAGCGTATTGCCGCCGGCCGCCTTGGCCTGCAACAACGCGTGGTCGGCCCAGCGCAGCAGATGCGTGTCGTGGGCCGCGGTGTCGTTGGCGTGGCGCACATCGGGATACAGCGCGATGCCGATGCTCGCCGAAAGATGCACTTGCTGGCCGCTAAATACATACGGCTGCTGGATCGCGGTCAACAGGCGCCGGGCCAGCGTTTCGGCGGCGGCGGCCGCGTCGGTGCGGTTCGCAGCGGGCTTGACAAGGATCGCGAACTCGTCGCTTGCCACGCGCGCCACTGTCTCGCTCGGACTCGTCATGTTCATGAGACGCCGCGCGGTGTCGCGCAGCATCTCGTCGCCGGCATCGTAGCCGAGCGCGCGGTTCACGCGCTGATAGTCGTCGATGTCGAGCAGCAGCAGCGCGGCCGGCGTGCCGTGGGCGTCGGCTTGCTGCTGGGCCTCGAGCACGGCGGGAATCAGCGCGGACTGATTGGCGAGGTTGGTCAGGCGATCCAGATGCAGTGCCTGGATGAGGCGCTCCTCGCTCGCACGCCAGGCGGACACGTCGAAGCCGGCAATCGCATAGCCGCCGATGCCGTTGTGGCTGCTGCGCACCACGCGCAACTCCACGGTGATCGGGTAGGTGAGCGACTTGATGAGCCCGAGCGTGGCTTTCTCCACGTTGCCCGAAACCGACGCGCGGGCAAGCAGCGCGTCGAGGCGGGCCACATCGGCCTGCGCCACCAGTTCATGTAGCGTGATCGTCTCGAGATACTCGCGGTGATAGCCGATAAAGCGCAGGCTCGCGTCGGACACATAGATAAAGCGCAGTTCGCTGTCCACGTGGGCGAGCAGATCGACGGCGCCCACCACCTGTTCCATTTGCGGCGGCGGGGGCGGGGCTGCTTGCGGCGTGTCGTCCACGCGGCGGCCGAGCGCAAGAAGCCGGTCGACGACCGTGCGCAAGGAGCCCCGGCGGGGCGCGGTGATCCTGTTCGCTTCCATGTTTGTCGCTGGCAACCTGTGTTCGTCTGCAGGCGGAGCGGCTTGCTTTTCGCCTGGTGAAGGCGGTCAAAAAGTAGCAGGCCGCCCCATCAGAACAAGATAACGGCTCGCGTCCCGGAATCTTTAGCCGGCGAGCGAGAAAAACTTTTCGTAAGGGACGGCGAGCCGCCATGGCCGCGGGTTCCGGCGATTGCGTTAAAGTGCGGCGACCCGGCGTCCGTTAATACGGCAAACCCCTTGTGCGGTGGCGGCGCGCCGCTGCCGCGCCACATTTCGACAAGCTGCACCGATGATCCATGTCTGAACTTCATTTGGTCCGGGCCACTGCCCGGCGCATCGAGGTGCGCGACTCGTCCGGCGAGGACGGCGACCGGGCGTCCGCGCCCCAGTTCGTCTATCTTGGACGGCAGCCGATCCTCGATCGCCTGGGCGCGCTCAACGCATACGAACTGCTGTTCCGGGCCGGCGCCCATAACTATGCCGAAGTCACCGACGACGCTCAGGCGACGGCGCAGGTGGTGGCGCGCGCCCTCGGCGGAATCGGTGTGCCTGCGGTACTCGGGCGGCATCGCGGCTTCGTGAATATAGATCGGGCGATGCTCTTCGACGACATTGTCCACGTCATGCCGCCCGAACGCTTCGTGCTCGAGATACTCGAAACGGTGAAGTTCGATGCGCAACTCGCACGCCGGCTGAACGAACTGAGGCGCAGCGGTTTCCAGGTCGCGCTCGACGACGTCAGCGAGCTGTCCGACGAGCTGCTCGCGATGTTGCCGCATGCGGACATCGTCAAGATCGATTTTTTGCAGACCAAGCGAGCGCATCTGCCCGAACTCGCCGCCGCCATGCGCGGCTACGGCAAGACGCTGATAGCCGAAAAGGTGGAGACGCGCGAGGACTTCACGCTCGCCCGCGATCTCGGCTTCGATCTGTTTCAGGGCTACTTCTTCGCGCGGCCCCAGGTGCTGGCCGCGCCGCGCAACCGGTCGCCGCGTCCGAGCCTCTTGCGGCTGCTCGCGCTACTGTCGCGCGATGCGGGTATCGTCGAACTCGAAGCCGAGTTGAAGCTGAACCCCAGCGTCGTCGTGCAACTGTTGCGTCTCGTGAACTCGAGCGCATTCGGTCTCGGGCGCAATATCGCGTCGTTGCGCGAGGCGATCATCGCCACGGGGACGCGCCAGATCGCGCGCTGGGCGCAACTGCTGCTTTATGCGGACAGCGGCGATTTGCCGTGGCGCGCCGATCCGCTTGTGCAACTGGCCGGCACCCGTTCGCGCTTCATGGAACTGGCGGCAGGCTGGATGCGTCCCGCCGACGACGAATTCGCCGATGCCGCATTCATGACCGGCATTTTCTCGCTCGTACATGTGCTGCTCGGCAGCACGCCCAAGGCGGTGCTGGAAAAGCTCGGTCTTGCGCCGCAGATCCGCGAGGCGATCGTGACGCATCGCGGGGCGCTCGGCACGCTGTTGCGCATCGCCCAGGTGGCGGGCGAAGGCGGCGACGCGGCGTCGATCGCGCTCGGACCCGATGCGCCGCCGGAATTCGCCGCGCTCACGCCCGAGGTACTCGCCGAGCTCAATCTCTCCGCGGCCGCGTGGTTCGGCGCGCATGTGGAAGAAGCGGCCGCCTGATCGGCGCCGATGCTTGCATCCCGCGAGGTGCGGCGCACGTATTCTCCGTGTACGTGGTCCAATAGAGCGCAAGGCCGGTCGTTCATGTCCGGCTTTGCCGCTTCGGGCTGTCCAGGCTGCTTGAAAGGCGCCCGGATCGAGCCTGGGCGACCATGGTCGCGCTGGAACGGCGAGGCCGTAGACTCGTCGCCGGAATCGTGTGCATCAACGCTCAAAGGATCAGCAAATGAAAAGAAAAGTCATACCGGCGGCGCTGGCCGCTGCCGTGTCGGTGGCGTTCGCCGCGTATTCGTTAGCGGCTTGCGCGACGCTCAAGCCGGGCGAAGCGGCACCGCAGTTCACCACACAGGCGTCGCTCGGCGGCAAGACGTACACCTATTCGCTTGCCGACGAGCTGAAGAAGGGACCGGTGGTGCTGTACTTCTACCCGGCCGCTTTCACGAAGGACTGCACGATCGAGGCTCATGAATTCGCCGAGGCCGTCGACGAATACAAGAAATATGGCGCGACCGTGATCGGCGTGTCGCACGACAACATCGACACGTTGACGAAATTCTCGGTGAGCGAGTGCCGCAGCAAATTCCCGGTTGCCGCGGACGCGGAGTCGAAAGTGATCGGCGCATACGACGCGGGCTTGCCGATGCATAGTTCGATGGCCAATCGCGTCTCATACGTGATCGCGCCGGACGGCAAGATCATCTACGAATACACGAGCCTTTCGCCGGAGAAGCACGTCGAGAATACGCTTAAGGCGGTGAAGGATTGGGCCGCGACGCACAAGCAGCCGTAAGGCTTTTTCGTCGGGAGCTCGCAATGCCGATCATTGTTGCACTACTGGCGCTGATTGCGCTGGTGTATGGCGCGGTGCGCGCGTTCTATGCGTTGCAGTCGGCCTTCGGCACGGCGGTCGCCGTCAGCGTGGCGGTGCTGGCCGCCTTGCTGCTGATTGCCGCCGTCGCGTACTGGTTGCGCCGCCGCAAGGAAGTCGCACCGAATATTCGCGACGGCAACTGGACGCACCGGCTCGACGGCACTTGGGGCTCGGTGCGGCTCGCGTCGGGCAAGCGTCTGTGTGAGGTTTATCTTGGCCCGGAGCAGGGCGCTTATATCTTTGCCGATCTGCGCGGGGCCGACCTGGTGCGCGAAGGCGCGCAATGGCAAGTTGCGCTGAAAGTGAAGGACGCCGCGCATGGCGTGTGGCACTTGCCTATGCAGAGCGAACGGCAAGCCAGGCAATGGCGGCGCATTTTTCTGCTCGCTATAGACCAGAAACTGTGAGGCCGCTTGCAGCGGTGAAGGGGCATTGCGCGGCCGCAGTGCGTGTTTGATCGCAGTGCGGTGCCCCGCGCATGCGCGATGCCGTGCACGCATCACGCCATGCATCATGCAGACGGAGCAATACCGCTTCTGCGCGCTTTCCTCGACTCCCAGCGAACGCGAATCCGGTCCATGTAAAGATAAACCACCGGCGTCGTGTACAAGGTCAGCATCTGGCTCACGATCAGCCCGCCGACAATCGCAATGCCGAGCGGCGCGCGCAACTCCGCGCCTTCGCCGCGGCCGAACGCGAGCGGCACTGCGCCGAGCATCGCCGCGAACGTGGTCATCATGATCGGACGGAAACGCAGCAGGCACGCCTCGTGAATCGCGTCGCGCGACGACCGGCCTTGCCGCGACGCTTCGATAGCGAAGTCCACCATCATGATCGCGTTCTTCTTGACGATGCCGATCAGCAGAATCACGCCGATCAGCGCGATGATGCTGAACTCCGTCTTGAAGAGCAGCAGCGCGAGCAACGCGCCCACGCCCGCCGACGGCAGCGTCGACAGAATGGTCAGCGGGTGAATGTAGCTCTCGTAGAGAATGCCGAGCACGATGTACACCGCGGCGAGAGCGGCCAGAATCAGAATCGGCTGGTCCGACATGGACTGCTGGAATGCCTGCGCCGTGCCCTGGAAGCTGCCGTGGATCGTCGCCGGCATGCCGATTTGAGCCATGGTCTCGTAGATCGCCTGGGTTGCCGTGGACAGCGACACGCCGGGCGGCAGGTTGAACGAGATCGTCGAGGCCACGAACTGACTCTGGTGATTCACCGACAACGGTGTATTGCCGGGACTGAAGCTCGCAATCGCCGACAGCGGCACCATGGTCTCCTTCGAGGTCGACACGGCCGCGCCCGACGAAGCGCTCGACTTGCCGCTCGTGGCGATCGAATTGATCGCCTGGTTACGGGCGGAATCGGCGGCAATCGTTGCGGCGCTCGACGCCGTGGTGCCCGCCGTGCCGCCCGCCGAGGCGCTCGTGGACGACGTGGTGGTGGTCGCTTTCGTCACCGTGCCCGCAGGCGCGTTGGTGGTCTGCGCGCCGCTCGCGCTGCCGCCCGACGTGCTGACGTAAATCTGCTTCAGCATGTCGGGGCTCTGCCAGTATTTCGGTGCGACTTCCATCACGACGTGATACTGATTCAACGGGTTGTAGATCGTCGATACCTGGCGCTGGCCGAAGGCGTCATATAGCGTGTTGTCGATCTGCGCGGGCTTGATGCCAAGTCGCGACGCGCTCGCGCGGTCGATTGTCACCATCGCTTCGAGGCCGCCTTGCTGCTGGTCGGAATTCACGTCGGTCAGTTCGTGGCGCGCCTGCAGCGCCTCGGTGAGCTTCGGTCCCCACAGATACAGGTCGGGTGTCGAATCGGCGAGTAAAGTGAACTGATACTGCGCATTCGATTGCCGCCCGCCCACGCGGATGTCCTGCACCGATTGCAGGAACGTGCGTGCGCCGGCTACGTCGCCAAGCGGCGCGCGCAGTTGCTGGATCACCTCGTCGGCGGAAAGCTTGCGCTCGCCCTTCGATTTGAGCGACACGAACATGAAGCCCGAATTGGTCTGCCGCCCGCCCGTGAAGCCGACCACGCTGTCGACCGCCGGATTCTTGCCGACGATCTCCATCATCTGCGCGAACTTGCCTTTCATGGCCTGGAAAGACGTACTCTGGTCGGCCTGAATGCCGCCGATGAGCCGCCCGGTGTCCTGCTGCGGGAAGAAGCCCTTCGGCACGATGATATACAGCCAGACATTCAGGCCGATGGTCGCGAGCAGAATTGTGAGGATCAGGCGCGGATGCAGCAGCGCCCAGCCGAGCGTGCGTTCGTAGCCACGTTGCATGGACGCAAAACCGCGTTCGAGCCAGCGTCCAAAACGGCCTTCCTCTTTCTGTTCCCGGGGCTCGCGCAGAAGGCGGGAGCACATCATTGGCGTGAGTGTGAGCGAGACGATCAGCGACACACCGATCGCGAGCGACAGCGTCAGCGCGAATTCACGGAACAGCCGGCCCACGATGCCGCCCATCAGCAGAATCGGCAGGAATACGGCGACGAGCGAGATGCTGATCGACATGACCGTGAAGCCGACTTCGCGCGCGCCGATGAATGCGGCCTTCATGCGCGGCACGCCGTTCTCGATATGCCGTGAGATGTTTTCCAGCACCACGATGGCGTCGTCCACGACGAACCCGGTCGCGATCGTCAACGCCATCAGTGAGAGGTTGTCGATCGAGAAGCCGAGCAGATACATCGCGCCGAACGTGCCGATGATCGAGATCGGCACCGCCACGCTCGGAATCAGCGTGGCGCGCCAGTTGCGCAGGAACAGGAAGACGACCATCACGACCAGCGCGACCGCGATCATCAGCGTGTACTCGGTGTCTTTCAGCGACGCGCGGATCGTGACCGAGCGGTCGGACGTGGGCGAGATGTCGACGTCGGCCGGCAGCGACGCATGCAGCTGCGGCAGCATTGCCGTGACGCGGTCGACGGTTTCGATGATGTTCGCGCCCGGCTGGCGGTACAGGATCACGAGCACCGAACGCTTGCCGTTGAAGAGCCCGAGGTTGCGCAGATCTTCGACGGAATCGACGACTTCGGCCACGTCCGAGAGCTTGACCGCCGAGCCGTTGCGATAGGCGATCACGAGGTCGCGATACTGCGACGCTTTGCTCGCCTGGTCGTTCGTATAGATCTGCACGCGGTTCGGGCCGAACTCGATCGAACCCTTGGGACTGTTCGCGTTCGCGGCGGCGAGCGCCGCGCGCACGTCTTCGAGACCGATGCCGTAGTGAAACAGCGCCTGCGGCTCCAGTTCGACGCGAACCGCCGGATTGGCCGAGCCGCTCACGTCCACTTCACCCACACCGTCCACTTGCGACAGCGACTGCTGCAGCACCGTGGCCGCGGAGTCGTAGAGCTGGCCGGCGGTGAGCGTCTTTGACGTGAGCGCGAGAATCATGATCGGCGCGTCAGCCGGATTGACCTTGTGGTAGGTCGGATTGCTACGCAGGCTCGCCGGCAGATCGGCGCGCGCAGCGTTGATCGCCGCTTGCACGTCGCGCGCCGCGCCGTCGATGTTGCGGTTCAGACCGAACTGCATTGTGATGCGCGTAGAGCCGACCGAACTCGTCGACGTCATTTCCGTGACGTCGGCTATCGAACCGAGATGCCGTTCGAGCGGACTCGCTACGCTGGTCGCCACCGTGTTCGGGCTCGCGCCCGGCAACGATGCCTGGACCGAAATGGTCGGGAAATCGACCTGCGGCAGCGGCGCAACGGGCAGCTTCATGAACGCGAAGATGCCGGACAGCGCAATACCGATTGCCAGCAGCGTGGTGGCGACGGGGCGCGAAATAAACGGACGCGACAGGTTCATCGCATCAGTTCCCTGCGTCCGTGGCGGGTGGCGTGGCGCCCGGCGACGGACCGCCGTGCGACGGACCGCCACGGTTGAAGCGCTCGCGCGTGCGGCGGGCCAGCGAATCGAACGCGAGGTAGATCACCGGCGTGGTGAAGAGCGTCAGCAACTGGCTGACGATCAGGCCGCCGGCAATCGCGATACCGAGCGGGCGGCGCAATTCGGAACCGGCGCCGGTGCCGAGCATCAGCGGCAGCGCGCCGAGCAGCGCGGCGAGCGTGGTCATCAGGATCGGCCGGAAGCGCAGCAGGCACGCCTGGTAAATGGCTTCGCGCGGCGCCTTGCCTTCCTCGCGTTCCGCATAAAGCGCGAAGTCGATCATCATGATCGCGTTTTTCTTCACGATGCCGATCAGCAACACGATGCCGATAATGCCGATGATGTCCAGGTCGTGGCCGGTGATCAGCAGCGCGAGCAATGCGCCCACGCCTGCGGAAGGCAGCGTCGAAAGAATCGTGATCGGGTGGATGAAGCTCTCATACAGCACGCCGAGCACGATATACATCGTGACGATGGCCGCGAGAATCAGGAACAGTTCGTTCGATAGCGACGCCTGGAACGCCAGCGCCGCGCCCTGATAGCGCGTCTGGAACGAGGCCGGCAAGCCGATGTCCTTTTCCGCCTGTTCGATCGCCTTGACGGCCGCGCCAAGCGACGATCCGGGCGCGAGGTTGAACGACACCGTCGTGGCGGGGAACTGGCTCAGGTGCGTGACGAGCAGCGGGGCCGGTTTCTCGATGAATCTCGCGATCGCGGAGAGCGGCACTTGCCCGCCCGACGAAGTGGAAGAGGGCAGATAGATCGAATTGAGCGACTCGGTGTAGTGCTGCATCGACGGCTGCGCTTCCAGGATCACGCGGTACTGGTTCGACTGCGTGAAGATAGTCGAGACGATGCGCTGGCCGAATGCGTCGTATAGCGCGCTATCCACGGTGGCGGGCGTGATGCCATAACGCGACGCGGTGGCGCGGTCGATCTCGATGTAGACCGACTGGCCGTTGTCTTGCAGGTCGGTTGCGACGTCCGCGAGTTCCGGCGACTGCCTTAACCGCTCGACGAGTTTCGGCACCCAGGTCGTGAATTCGGCCATGTTCGGGTCGGTCAGCATGAACTGGTACTGCGTGGGGCTCACGGTCGAATCGATCGTCAGGTCCTGCACCGGCTGCATGTAGAGCGACGCGCCCGCGATATGCGCGACGTCCTTCTGAAGCTGCCGGATCACTTCGCTTGCGGTGCTGCTGCGGTCGTCGCGCGGCTTCAGGTTGATCAGCATGCGGCCGCTGTTCAACGTGATATTGCTGCCGTCCACGCCGATGAAGGAAGTCAGGCTTTCCACGTCCGGGTTCTTCAGAATCTGCGCGGCGAGTTCCTGCTGGCGCTCGGCCATCGACGCATACGATACCGACTGCGGCGCCTGCGTGATCGCCTGGATCACGCCCGTATCCTGCACCGGGAAAAAGCCCTTGGGAATGAACACGTAGAGCAGCGCGGTCAGCACGAGCGTCAGCACCGCAACGACCAGCGTGGCGCGCTGCCGACCCAGTACCCATGTGAGCGCGACCGCGTAACGGGCGATCACCCAGTCGATCGTGCGGTGCGCCCGCGCCTCGAAGCGGTGGCTCTCGTGCGGCGGCGTGTGGCGCAACAGTTTTGCGCACATCATCGGCACGAGCGTGAGCGACACGATTGCCGAGATCACGATGGTCACCGCGAGTGTGATCGCGAACTCATGGAACAGGCGGCCCACCACGTCGCCCATGAAGAGCAGCGGAATGAGCACGGCGATCAGCGAGACGGTCAGCGAAATGATCGTGAAGCCGATCTGCTTCGAACCTTTCAGCGCGGCTTCGAGCGGCGCTTCGCCTTCTTCGACATAGCGCGCGATGTTCTCGATCATCACGATCGCGTCGTCG
Source organism: Paraburkholderia kirstenboschensis (assembly GCF_904848585.1). GTDB lineage: Bacteria > Pseudomonadota > Gammaproteobacteria > Burkholderiales > Burkholderiaceae > Paraburkholderia > Paraburkholderia kirstenboschensis. The sequence continues at coordinate 479,343 of NZ_CAJHCR010000002.1, read as the reverse complement.
ACCACGAAGCCGGTCGCAATCGTCAAGGCCATGAGCGATAAGTTATCCAGCGAGAAGCCGCACAGGTACATCACCGCGAGCGTGCCGATCAGCGAGAGCGGTACCGACAGGCTCGGAATGACGGTCGCGTAGACGTTGGCGAGAAACAGGTACATGACGAGCACGACGAGCACGACCGACATGGCCAGTTCGAACTGCACGTCGCGCACCGAAGCGCGGATCGTAGTGGTGCGGTCGGTGACGATCTGCACCTCGAGTGCGGCCGGTAGCGATTGCTGCAACTGAGGCAGCAGTTTCTTGATGCTGTCCACGACCTGAATCACGTTCGCGCCCGGCTGGCGCTGCACATTCAGGATGATCGCGGGCGTGCCGTCGACCCACGCGCCGAGCTTGGTGTTTTCCGCGCCCTGCACGATGGTGGCGACGTCGGTCAACATCACCGGACGGCCGCTCTTGTACGCGACCACCGCGCTCCTGTACGCGTCGGCGTCGGTCAACTGGTCGTTCGCGTTGATCGTGTAGTTGCGCGTTGGGCCGTCGAAGTTGCCCTTCGGCGTGTTGACGTTCAGGTTCGAGATCGTGGTGCGCAAGTCGTCCAGATTCAACCCATAGGCGGCGAGCGCGCGCGGGTTCGCCTGAATTCGCACGGCCGGGCGCTGGCCGCCCGACAGCCTCACGAGGCCCACGCCCGCGACCTGCGAGATTTTCTGCGCAAGACGGGTGTCGGCGAGATCCTGAACCTGCGTGAGCGGCAATGTTTTCGACGTGATGGCGAGCGTGATGATCGGCGCATCCGCGGGATTGACTTTTGCGTAGATCGGCGGCGCGGGCAGGTCCGAGGGCAGCAGATTGCCCGCCGCGTTGATCGCGGCCTGCACTTCCTGCTCGGCGATATCGAGCGGCAGATCGAGGCTGAACTGCAGTGTGATGATCGACGAGCCGGCCGAGCTTTGCGACGACATCTGATTCAACGAGGGCATCTGCCCGAACTGACGTTCGAGCGGCGCGGTGACCGACGACGTCATCACGTCCGGGCTCGCGCCCGGATAGAACGTTTGCACCTGGATCGTCGGATAGTCGACCTGCGGCAGCGCTGAAAGCGGCAAGAAGCGCAGCGCGACGAGGCCGACCAGCATGATCGCCGCCATCAGCAGCGCGGTGCCGACGGGACGCAGAATAAAGGCGCGGGATGGATTCATGCGGTAAGTGCCGTGCCCTTATTGCGAAGCTTGCGCCGCGTGCTTGCCGTGATGCGGGCGTGCACCGGAGGCACCCGAGGCGCCCGAGGCCGCGCCTGCGCTGCCTGCACCGCTTGCCCCGCTTGCACCGCTTGCACCGCGCGCGCCGGAGGCGCCGCGCGGTTTGTCCGCCGGAATCGTGATCTTCGCGCCTTCCTTCAGGCGGTCCGAACCGTCTATCACGACGCGCTCGCCCACTTGCAGACCCGACTTGATGCTGGTGCGCTCGCCGTCGACGGGGCCGATTTTCACCGGGCGTACCGTGACGCTGTTGTCAGGCTTCACGACATACACGAACTGGCCCATCGAGCCGTTAAGCACAGCCGATGTCGGCACGATCACGGCGTCCTTGATCGTATTGACGAGCAACCGTGTGTTCACGAACTGATTCGGAAACAACAGGTTCTTGTTGTTCTGAAAGATCGCACGCAGCTTGACGGTGCCGGTCGTGGTGTCGATCTGGTTGTCGAGCGTCTCGAGCGAGCCGCCTTCGAGCGACGTGGTGTTGCTGCGGTCGTACGCGGTGACCGAAAGCTTCGTGCCGGTCTGCGTCTGCTCGAGAATCTGCTGCAGGTTGTCTTCAGAGGTGGTGAAGATGACGCTGATCGGCTGCAACTGCGTAATCACGACGATGCCGTTGGTCAGGCTCGGCGTCACGTAGTTGCCCGGATCCACCTGCCGCAAGCCGACACGCCCCGACACCGGCGCGGTGATTCGCGCATAAACCAGGTCGAGCTTGTAGGTGTCGACGTTGGCCTTGTCGGACTTCACGGTGCCTTCATATTGGCGCACGAGCGATGCCTGCGTATCGACCTGCTGGCTCGCGATCGAATCTTGCGAGAGCAGCGTCTGATAGCGCTTGAGGTCCAGACGCGCGGTTTGCAGCAGCGCCTCGTCGCGCGCGAGCGTGCCTTGCGCGTTGTCGAGCGAGATCTGATACGGGCGCGGGTCGATCTGCGCCAGCAGGTCGCCCTTCTTAACCATCTGGCCTTCCTTGAAATACACGTCCTGCAGCGTGCCGCTCAGTTGCGGCAATACCGTCACACTGGCAAGCGGGGTGACGGTGCCGAGCGCGGTCAACACGACAGGCATCTCGCCTTGCGTCGCCGTGGCCACATGGACGGGTTGCGGCATGTTCGCCATGCCGCCCGGGCCGCCGCGGCCGGGCCGTCCGCTGTGTGTGCCGCTTGCGCCCGGAGCGGCGGCGCCGCCCGGCGAGCCCCACGGATGCCAGCGCCACAGCACGAAGCCGAGAATCGCGAGCGCGGCGACAATGAGTGCGATATTGCGGCCGCGATGCGTTCTGACGACGCCCGGCGGCGTGTCCCGCTTATCGTGTTTGTGCGACGGACGGTCTGGCGCGCCGCTGGCGGGCGTCGGGGAAACCGGAGCGGAGGGGCGTGAAGTTTCCGAATGCTGTTGTTGTTCGTCCATCGGTTCGGTCAGTGACTGGCTTGGAAGTGAGGCGTTCGCGCGATTGTGCCGCATTAGCGCCTGGCGCTTGAGCGTGCGGATGGCACGACAGGCGGTTTCGACAGCGGGCGGCCCGCGCATGTTCAGCGCGATGCTACCTGAGACGCGGCCAACGATGCATGCACAGTGCTGCGGGACGCGCGTGCGGTCAGGCGGCGGCGCACCGGGACGAACGCCCCGAGGTCCGACCGCGCGGGCGCCTCCGCGACAGGAATGCATGATCCTACGTCCCGCGCTCTGTAACAGTCCACCCGCGTATTTTTCTTTTGATTACGCCGGTTACAGGATGTAGGAGGGCTCGCTGCTGCGCGGGCAGCGTGTTCGCGGCACTTCCGTGGTTCAGTCGTGGAGGCGGCGCCCGGGCGTCCCGCCGATCTCCAGCACGATTCGCGCGACGCAATCGATCAAATTGGGTCCGGCGCGGTTGATGAGCCAGTCGCGCGGGCACTGGTCGGCCGAGCCGCCGCAGTTGACCGCGTAACGCTCGCCCGAAGGGCCGGTGAAGCCGAGCGCGATCGCATTCAGTCCGTCGTGCCATTCGCCGGTCGCGATCGCGAAGCCGCGCTCGATCGTTTCTTGCAGCGCCGTTTCAAGCGGGCCGCCGACGTGGCCCCAGTCATCGCCTTCGGCGGCCTGCAAGCCGGTCAGCAGTTTCATGCGATCCGGTTCGTCGAGCGCCGCCAGGTAGGCGCGGCCGATCGCGGTGCGGCTCAGGCTCATCCGCGCGCCGACCTCGAGGCGCGACACGAGCACGGCCGAGCGTGGCCGGATCACGTCGATCACCACCATGTCGAGGCGGTCGCGCACGGCGAGATGCACCGAGAGCCGGGTGCGCTCCGCGAGTTCGATCAGAAACGGGCGGGCACGCGCGCGAATGTCGAAGTTGCGCAGAAAGCCGTTGCTCAGTTCAAGCACCGACGAGGTCAGCACGAAGCGCTCGCTGTCGGGCAGCCGGAACAGAAAGCCGGTGCTCACGAGTGTCGCGGTGATACGCGAGACGGTCGGCTTGGGAATGCCAGTGAGTTCTGTCAACTCGCGGTTGCTGAGCGGCGCGTCCGCGGCGGCAATCGAGCGGAGCACCGTCAGACCCCGAGCCAGCGCGGTGACCTCGTCGCCGGAGCCGTCTTTTTCCTTGACGGGGTCGGCGAAGGTGTTGAGTCGCTTGCGTGGGTTCATGTGAATTGTGGAACGTTATTTCAGATTATTGGCTTATCGGGGCGCTTAACCGCAATGCGTCCGGCTTGAAACGCCGCTAGCCGAAAGCGAGCATGGCCATATTTTCTTCCTCTGATTATTGTAGAGAAATAATTTCCGGCGCCGCCCTCAAGGCCCCGAGATTTTGCTTGACTAAGTCAGCGTTACCGGAAAAAATGGAACCTCATTTCGATAGCCGGTATCAGGCGACGAGTTTCCGCCTTTAAGTTTCGGTGGCTGGGCCCTGTGGCCAGCAGCGCGTACCCACCCACTTTGATACTGGTCTGCGGGCGCCGTCTGTGTTGAGCACCGCTTATGCATGTGCGGTCACCCGCCAATATTCGAAATACCGTCTCTCAGGTTCTAGCACGGCCCTCGGAATGGCTAGAACTTTTCAAGGCGTCACGGTAACGTGACGCCTTTTTTTTGCCCCTATGAGCGCACAGCAAAGTTTGCTCGAAGTCGAAACCGTCGGTTCGCGTGCAACAAAGTGTGCGCCATTCATAAAAATGGCTGCTGCGCTAGAGTCGGTCGCTTTGGCGATTGTGTCCCATACGCTTTGGCCTGTGTCTTCGTGGTTTACTGGGGCGTCGTTCGGACCGTGTACAGGAGCGCCGTTGGCACACTGTCGTACCCATGCGCTGATTGGCCTGGGTCTCTTTGGAACATCATTGAGTGGCTCGCTTTTGTCGACGATGTTTCTGCTCTGTGCAGTGCTGGTGGGTGCCTATTCCTTCAAAGGACCTTTCTGGGCACTCGCGACAGACATGCTGTCGGGCAGCGCAGCGGCGGCGGGTCTCGCGACGATTAACGCAATTGCCAACCTGCTTGGCGGCGGTCTCATGGTGAACGTCTATGCGTGGGTCGAGGATGCCACGGGCAGCTACGCGCTGGCGCTCATGCCGCTCGCCGTTCTGACACTTGTAAGCGTTGCTACGCTTCTTCTTCTGACGCGCAACGGTCGCAATCGGCATATTGCTGGCAAGACCGAGGCCGTCTAGCATGCATAGCCCGTCAAGACGTGAGTTCCTGCAGTTCACGGGCGCGCTGGTTTCGGCCTGCGTGTTGCCTCAGAGTGTGTTCGCCGGGGAGTCGTGGTCAAGTGGTTCGGAGCGTCCCGCTTTCCAGCTACCAGCTGGCGCTGTCGATTGTCACATGCATATCTATGACGACCAGTTTCCGGCTGCGCCGGGCACGACTCTGCGGCCGCCGAATGCAACGGTCGAGCAGTATCGCGCGTTGCAGCAGCGCCTTGGCGTCAGGAGGAACGTCGTGGTTACTCCGTCAACCTACGGAACGGACAATCGTGTGACGCTTGACGCGCTTAAACGCTTTGGCGCAAATGCGCGAGGCGTGGCCGTCGTCGATAACACCGTTACCGACCAGGAATTGCAGAGTCTTCACAGTGGTGGAATTCGCGCGATTCGATTCAATCTCAGCTATCCCGGGGCCGCGACCGTCGATATGGTTCAACCGCTTGCTGCGCGGATTGCTCCTCTTGGTTGGCATATCGAGCTTGTCATTCAGGGTGCGCGGCTATCCTGAGATAGAGCGGATTTTATCGCCTTTACCGTGCCCCCTCGTGATTGACCATATCGCCCACGTTCCGCAACCTGATGGCCTATCGTCGGACGCCTTGCGAACCGCACGGCGGTTGGTCGATAAGGGCAATACCTGGATTACCTTGTCGGGCCCTTATGTTGACACCAGGTCAAATGCCCCCGCATACGCCGACGTCGCACCAGGCTTCGAACTAGATGTGCACGCCTGCCTGTCGTTGACCTTCCAGTCTCGAACATTAACTGGGACGGTTGCGATGTGTGCGCGTTAATCAGCACCATCTGCGCCTCAATAGTGTGGATTATTTGAGCGGTTCCCGCTTTTCAGGGACGTTGATTAAGCGAGGCATCTTCCGTCGGTGAGCCATCGTCAGAGGCCTGGTTGGCCTTGCCAAGCTCTGTGTGGCCTGCCATCAGCGTGGTTGGTCACTTCACGCGGTTCCGCTCCTCTTTGTGACGACAATCGTCCGGTTACCGCCGGCGCGTTGCGCAGCACAGAACGGGTGCCTCGTTGTTCACTTTCGTGCATCCGACAAGCGCAACTGCCCCTTACCAGAACCAATAGCAAATGCAAATTGGGCAAAAGCCCGTCTATCGGGCGTTTGTTCAGTTGGGCATGCAAATTGCCTCTCGATACGCAGTGCTACCAGTAACGCTGGTTTTAGCCGCCGACTCGACGTGTTGATACAAACGCCTGGGTGATATTCGTTTTCTTCGGGAGAGCTACCACATAAGCATCCACTTTCAGCAGTCGGAAACCGCAGGAGGGCTTCATGTTTCGGTCCGCGCCAGTAATTGCCAGCACAACCGTCGGCGGCGAAAAAATTCACGCTGAATTTCTTAGCGATACGGGCCGACTGCGAATTATCGGCGGCGTAACAGTGCGGGCAGAATGGTTTCCGCCGCATTCCTGGTTTGCCATTGCATCCGTTGCGGGATACAGCCGATGGGGTACGCGGCCGGACGAAACGGACTTGCTGCGGCTCATCGAAAACTTCATGCGGTTACCAGGACTGCCGGCTCGCTGAACAGAGCTGTGAGCGCAACCGGCGATTGCGCCTTCCGACTGACTGGCCCTAGGTAAGGCTCTTCCTGCACCAGCGGTGCCGCGAATTTTAGTCCAGGAAACCGACAAGGGGGCAACGGCCTTCCGCACCTGACGTAGCGGCTACTTGCAAAGATGTTGCCGGGCGCGCAGACCATGAGCCTTCTGGCGCCGGCAACACTTCAAGCATTTACTGCCCAGTTTCTTTAGACATGGCGCTGTTGTCGGGAGTCATGCCGGGCATATCCCTATGAGCCGTGTCCGCGCTCTTGCTCATGTCGCCAGGAACCCGGTTCCAGGGGCTCGAGACGGGCTCGCTGTGGTACGTCATCCCTGCGGTTGCAGCACCGTGGGCGCCGCCGCTGCCATTTCCACCGTTGCCATTCCCGCCAGCCTGCGCAAGCGTCGCGGCGCACGCGCAGAGTGATGCGACAGCGACACGCGCGAACAGAACTTTCGTCGCCAACTTTTCCATGGTATTTCTCCTTTGATGCAGGCGCGTTCGTCAACCACGCCAAAGTCTCGTATGCCGCTAAAGCCTGACTGGTTGCGCAGCGGCAAATCGCAAGCAGCCACTCCAATGCAAACAGGGCAGACATTTGCTGCGTCCAGATGCGAGGCATGTGAGTGAGTCGTGGCCCGGCACCAAAAATGACATCGTTACGCTTGATTCGAGCGCCTGACGCTGAGTGCTTGTCCTATTACTTCGGCATCAGAACTTTGTCTACGACCATGATGACGCCGTTGCTCTGGGTGACGGCGAATACTCGCGACTGGATTCGAAAACAGGATGCTCGCGATGACTCAGCCTGATGTGTCCCAGCCGGGGTGGCCGACGGTTGAGGGATTCGGCCGCTGTGGCGTGAAGGCCATCGCCGAGCCTGCCGCCGTCGAACGCATTCGCAGTAGTGGGGTATTCGGCCAGGGCAAGACGTGTCCGTGCGCCACACTCCGCGCTCTAAGCGAAAGCGTTTTACAGGCGTAACTCTCCGAAGCGAGCCCCCGCCCCGACGACCACTGATGAATGGCCGACGTTCGAGACCGTTCCCGGCGGCCGCAGCCAGTTGCGTAGGAACCCCGCGACGCCAGGCATCCTGCTTGCTGGAGTAAGCTAGCTGTATTAAAGCCGCGGCACACGTTACGTCGCGTCGGACCCCGGAGCTGGTTATGAAAACGCTGGATGCAACGTCGCGTGCGGGCGGCGTCGTTGCAGTGGTGGTCCTGTCCGCTGCTTTGTCCGGTTGCTACTACTACGTGCCCTACGGCTACGTTCCGTACGGCGAAGTGCCAGCGGCAGCGCCGCAGCAGCAATATCCTTTCTCGGTGACCGACGCAGCCGCGACCGGTGCGGCCGCGTCAGATGTAACCGCATCGGCGAACACCTATATCGCACCAGCCGCGCCCGTCTTCGTCGTGCCTGCGTATTACCCCGTCGCGTATCCGTACTACGGCTGGCCCGCGTGGTGGGGACCATCGGTGTCACTGAGCTTCGGCTACTGGGGCGGATGCTGTTATGGCGGGAGCCGGTACGGCTACTGGGGCCACCACGGCTATTGGGGCCATGGATATCGGGGCGGTTGGGGCGGTCATGGCAGTTGGGGCGGGCACGGATACCCAGGGCGTGGTATGGGCGGCGGCGGCCGATACTGGGGCGGTGGCGGCGGTCACGGGCGTTCGCATTGAACGCTAACCGAGATGCGCTCGTGTTCAACAGTTCCTCCACAGCTGAGGCCATGGGTGAACCCGACGCAAGCTCAAGGAAGATTATGCGCAACTTGCGAGTCGCGGTCCGTTTCGACGAGCGCCGCATAACCAGGCGATGGTATGTACGGCGCGCTTGGTTTTACTTCTTTTAGGCAGCTTCGCTTGCAACGGCTTCGAGTTGTCCCCATAGGTGGTCGTAATGCTCATGCAACCACGTCGAGATTGCATCGTTATTAAGGAGTCTGGCGATAAAGGCCAAGGAAACAGCCAGCTCAAAATGCTCGACGCTGTACGTTTCCTCGGCCTCTGAGTGACTTGCCTCTAGCGTGGCTATCTCATGCTCCAACTGCGCAATCTGCAATGAAGCCTCCGTTGCATCGCGTCTTGGCCGGCGCACCCGGGTTACCAATTGCTCCACCGGTGTCGTTGACCTGATTGCCTTTGCAAATGCTGATGTGAAGTTGGCCTGGCTACACATGAGCTCCGCGGCCTCAATCTGCCTGAGAGGCGTCAGCCATCTTAGTGTCGAGTAGACCGACGCCAGGACCTGAAGATATTTTTTGCCAGAGATGGCGGACACGGGAAGTGGACGATGCGGCCGAAGTACATCAACACTCAGCGTCATCAGGTCGGGCGAGAACGCCGGGCGCAGCGGCGCGGTATCCGCCTGCATATCTGCACTGTTCACGGTTGCTCCCGGATTCGTTGTCAAGCACCTTCGGTATGCTTCCAATTGCTTCCTGACGCAGCAGCCCAACGAACCTCTCTTCGTTCAGAAGCGGCTTCATTACATTCCGGATGATGTCCTCCGGCTGCGTTATTGCATATTCCAAAAGCGCGTATCCGCGGTGCTGGTCAGCTCGCATCTGTTGACGTGCCGGGCGAACCGGGGATTGCCCGAACCTCTTTGAGTAAACATTCCAATGCCATCAAGAAAGGTGAAATTCGGTCGATATCTAGCCTGTTGTGGTTATCGACAGAGACAAGACGTGGAGGACAACGATTATCTAGCGGCCTTCGCATTCTGCGTGACCGTCGATGCCATTCGTAAAGCGCAAGGGAAGATGATGCCGGAGGACCTTCCTGTTGGCTCCAAGGAGCGCATGCTGGCTGAGGTCGACGTCATACAAGACACGCTTCGCATGCTCGGCATAGTCCCGGACGCGAGGAAGGGCTTACAGGACGGGTCAAAAGAGTAGTTGCCGCACTCGATGCATCCGGCTTCGTTCAGGAAATGGAAGCGATGTTCAAGGCCTGTCGCTTCGAGTGAGGCAAGATGGGCACAGAGCCGTCAGCGCAGTGTGCGTCGGACAAGCAAGGCTTCGTCCGGCATCTCAGCTCTTATCGTCGGCTAAATCGGTCTCGCTATGCGTGGCTGTCAATCCAGGCGCGCGCCCATGCTAGTCCAGCTTCTTCTGCGTCCTGCGCGGCGTCAAACAGACCAAGAACTCCCGACGCTTCGACGAACTTTTTGTCGCACGTGATGGTGCCGCTCGCTGCAAACCGCGGGGAGTGACGGATGTTTTCATGCGGTTTTATCGCATGCCCCCATAGCGCGTATCCACAAAACTGATCCGCTTGCATCACTTGACCTCTACATGCGGTGTCGTCTCACTGCCGAAGGCGTGTGACGTCGATTCCGGCCGTCTTTAAAGCTGCGTCAATCGCCTCAAACTCCTGACCGAAGTCCAGCGCCCATTCCTCGCCGTCGCACCGCACAGTGATGCCGTTGTGCATGGAAATCAGATTGCGCGCTTTAAACAGCGCATCGACAAGACTCGATTCTCGCTGGGCCTCCCGGACCCAAACATCCGCTCTCATGCTGCACCTCCTTTACCAAGCCTGCGACTCCACACCTCGAGGCCGACCAATTGGCCTGGCTGTCGACGCGAGGAGTCTGCGGTTCACAGATACCGTTTTCGCCTGTAGAGTACTGTACATTCATACAGGTATTTATCGCGGCATGCGCGTCTTTCCCGCCAGTCCGCGGTTGAAGTTGCCACTCGGAGTCATCGGAACGAAGTGCTTGTCTGACCTCACCATTGTCCATAGCGGTCGACACATGCTGGCTCCGCCCGGACTCCCAGTCATTCACTGCGCGAGATATACTCGCCGGGACGTTGTTCTGCCTTGAACAGAATGGAGACAGCCCTGTGAAAGCTCACGTCATCATCGGTTTGGCTGCAATCGGCGCCTTCGCGATTACATTGTTCATCGGTTGGTACGATGGAGTCGACTATCTCATCAGAGGAAGGGACCAGGCGTTCTGGACCATGGAGGGGCTGCTTGCGGCACTTGCCGTTTACCTGTTCATGCGGACGAAGCTTCTGCGAGCGGCGACCGTTTTTGGCTCCCGGCGGGCAAGAATCCTAACAACTGTGGTTGCCTTCGTCATTGTCTTTGTAGAGGCTTGGTATGGCGGGTTGAACCCATTCATGCGCGGCCACGGTCAAGGCGGAATCCTCTTCACCGCATGCGTCGCTGCTTTCCTCTGTTGGGCCTGCCCGCTGTGGGCGCGGCCGGAATCGCGTCGCTGCACTGAGTCGCCGTGACAGCCGATGCGTGGTAACTGGAAAATGGACGGGTCATCATCCTGTTGCCTCGGCGACTTGATTCCGGACTGACGTTAACAATTCAATTGTTATGGCCGACGCGTTCTGTGCCATCCGATGTAGTCAGCCCAAGACGACGAGAAGTTAATATCGGAATCCGTAGAGCACAGCGACGTGGCAGTGTCTGCAATGACTTGTAGTCGGTTGCGGTCGGATGCGATGCGACGGTTGCAGAAGTTTCGTAGTGGGCTGGAGCAGCAGTTCGCTCCGCAGTTACATGCCTTGAGGCTCAACAATGAGGCGGCGTCGTGACTTCAGACTCCAATAAAAATAGCATTGCTGCGCTAACGCTGGCTGCCATCGGAATTGTGTATGGCGACATTGGAACCAGTCCGCTTTACACAATGAAGGAGGTATTCGCGAAACATCACGGTCTTTCGCCTGTCCCTGTCAATGTGCTGGGGGTGGTCTCGCTGATTTTGTGGGGCCTCATAATCGTGATTTCGCTCAAGTATGTAACTCTTGTTTTGCGGGCGGACAACCGAGGGGAAGGCGGCATTATGGCGATGACCGCGTTAGCGCTATCGTCCGTCACTCAGAAATCCCGTTGGTACTATCCGGTGATGCTGCTTGGCATGGTCGGCGCAGGGCTGTTTTTCGGCGACGGTGTAATTACGCCAGCCATTTCAGTCTTGTCGGCCATTGAAGGGCTGGAAGTGGCCGCGCCTGCTCTTAAGCCGTATGTTATCCCTGTGACATTGGCCGTTCTTGTTGCGCTGTACTTGTTGCAGCGCAGGGGCACAGCCGGTATCGGAAAATGGTTCGGCCCAATTGTGCTGGTCTGGTTCATTACGCTTGCTGCGATGGGCGTTGCTAATATCGCCAAGAACCCGGTCATTCTGATTGCCTTCAATCCGCTCCACGCCCTCGGCTTTCTCATCCACAACGGGTGGTTGGCCTTCGTCGCGCTCGGTGCGGTTGTCCTGGCGCTCACGGGTGCGGAAGCGCTGTATGCCGATATGGGCCATTTTGGCAAGAAGACAGTTCGCCTGGCCTGGTTCTCTATCGTCGCTCCCGCGCTGGCACTCAATTACCTCGGGCAAGGCGCGTTGTTGTTATCGAATCCGGCAGCGGTTTCGAATCCTTTCTTTCTGCAACTTGGCCCTTGGAGCGTCTATCCGCTCGTAGTGCTCTCGACGATGGCGACGGTTATCGCATCGCAGGCGACAATCTCTGGTGCATTTTCAGTGACCCAGCAAGCTATTGCACTGGGCTTCCTGCCCCGTATGCGTATCCTCCAGACCTCTGAAAGTCACAAGGGGCAAATCTACATCCCGCTCGTCAATTGGCTCCAGCTCACGGCTGTCATATTGGCCGTTGTGGGATTCGGCTCGTCTTCCAATCTGGCTTCGGCCTATGGCATTGCTGCGACCGCTACGATGTTGACGACGACGCTGCTGACGTTCTTCGTTGTTCGTTTCGGCTGGAAATTCCCGCTGTTGCTGTCGGTCGCCGCGACCGGATTCTTTTTGACGATTGACGTCGCTTTGTTCTCTTCCACGAGTTTGAAAATCATTAGCGGCGGCTGGTTTACGCTAACAATCAGTGCGCTGATGGTCATGCTCATGCTGACGTGGCGAAGGGGGCGCGAACTGGTATTCCAAAGCCTCCAACGCCAACTCATTCCTCTCGACGACTTCCTGCAGTCGCTCTTCATCAATCCACCACTACGCGTGCCTGGTACGGCCGTATTCTTCCGTGCAGAAGGTGACGGCGTACCCCATGCGCTGTTGCATAACCTGCTGCATAACCAGGTGCTGCATGAACGAACGATATTTTTGACTGTGTACGCCACCGACATCCCCAGAGTTCCGGATAGGGAACGCATCAAGGTGGTCCCGCATGGACACAACTGCTATCAAGTCAACGTCTACTATGGGTTCTCGGATGAGCGCGACATACCGCGCGCTTTGCAAGAAGGTCGGCATGCTGGACTCTCGATTGACCCGATGCAAACCTCCTTCTTTATCGCTCGCCAGACCGTCCTCGCCACGCCGAAAGCCGGCATGGCGCTATGGCGGGAGGCCTTGTATTCCGCGATGTCTCGCAACGCTCGCGACGCGGCTGATTACTTCAAGATTCCGCCCAATCGCGTCATCGAACTGGGAGCGCAGGTAGAGATTTGAAGGGTAATGCCGACTCGAGCGAAGAGTTTCGGCTCCGTCCTTGACAACATCGCGTTGGGAAAAGCGGCGATAGTTGGCTGTACAGCGCTCGTAACGAGGCCAATCGCTCCACGAGCATTAAGCGCCGGCCTTCGTTAGGAACGAACGCCTGCGAGATAGGTGGCGGGCGCACAACATCCGAAAAATCTCCACCGGCCGCTAACCAGCCGGGACGCGCGGCTCCGAGGGCAGCGACGACGGTTGGCGCGTCGGTGCCTATGATGAAATGACCGAGGTGCGGGAATCGCCTCTCCTAATCATGGCCACGCAGGACACTGAATGCAGCGTTTACAGCGTCAGTGAGATTATCGGCACCAGCCCGAACTCCTGGGAAGATGCCTCGAAGAATGCTGTGGAACTCCGTGCGAATTCGCCACGTCGACATCATCAAACGGCGGGACCCGTCGTGCACGGAGGCCCTCGCGATTGCCCTTCAACGTACTCCCGTTCTGCTGTCGCGGCATGCGCGTCTTTCCCGCCATCCGCGGTTGAAGTTGCCACTCGGAGTCGCCAGAAGAAGGCGGTCGCCTGAGCTCACTACGATGGTCGCTTGTCGGGCACCGGATGTCCCGGTGTGAGCCGCTGGCTCTAGTGATGCGCGTACAGTGGCAGAAAAGGGTCCTTCGACCGCGGAGCGCCTTCGCTGGTGGGTCTCGGGTCACCACTCGCAGCGACGGGTGACGGGCATTGCGGGATATCGGAACGAGGCGTGGAAAGGCTCAACATCTTCGCGAAGTTGTCCGCTGCGCGCACACGCGCCGTCAGGTTGAGCAATCCATTAAGCCCAAGCAGTGTATCTGTTGTTTTCAGAATAGAGCTGTGGTCGTACACCGAATGGTCAATGGTGCCAGCGGGAACGAAAGGAGAGACGACGATGGCCGGCACGCGTACGCCGAGCCTGTCAAACGCGAAGCCGTGAGTTTTCAGGCGGGCATTTTCGGCGGAGCCCGGCGGCTCGGCATCTGGAGGCGTCACATGGTCAAAGAAGCCACCATGCTCATCGAAGACTATGAGCAGCACACTGCTGGACCATAGGTTAGAGCCACTTATAGCGTCGTACACCCGCTTGACCAACGCTTCCCCGTTCCGAACGTCGCCGGCCGGATGCATCGAATTGCCGTTTCTGAAGTCATTCTTCGCATCGTACGTTGGCTCGATAAAGATAAATTTCTCGGTCAATGAATTATCAGCAAGCCGGGAAAGCAGCGTATCCATTCGAACGAAACGACTAAGCAGATTTTGCATCCCGTGAATACCGCGCGTCTGTGCAACGTCGCCTTGCACGATAAGCCAGTCCGACTCCTGAAGCTTTGAGAAAACCGTGCCGTTCGGAAAAGTGAAAAGCGGTGCGTTGAAGAACACCGCTTCCACAACTTGCACATCACTCGGAGAATGGTCGAGCCCGGACGAGGTGCCGGCCACAGCAAAGAAACGATTGGGCCACGTTGGCCCCGGCATCGATGCGAACCAGTTATCGCACACGCCGTACTGGCGGGCCAGGAAGTTCAGTACCGGGAGCTGGTCCGGTGTGAAGGCGTTAAAAGCGTCGGCTACCGCGTCGGAATGGTCCTCGTACGTCGCGGCAAAACCCATCGTCGAAGTGTCCGTCGCAAATGGTGGATAGCCGTTCGGGCCGATAACGAGGGAGTCATTACGCACGGTATCTCCACTGGCGACCTGTAGCCCGCACAGCTGCACGCAGGCGTCGGTAAATTCGTGTCCGGGGTCGAAGCCAAGCGCATAGGGCGCACCCTTGCCTAGCTGATAAGCCGTCCCGGTTCGTCCGAAATTGACTATGGGCGTAGTGGGCAGTCCGTTGGCGGTTGTGGTCTCACCTCCGGGTGAGACGCCCGTCAAGTTGGACCATCCAAACACGCTGTCGTAAGAACGATTCTCAAGCATCAGAACGAAAACGTGCTGTATCGCCGACATAGGGCACCTCAGAATGTATTACCCGTGGGTCTTTCATGTCGGCGGCAAGCCAGCGCAGAAAGGCATTCGGGCCGTTATTGCCGGTTCGACTCCGCCCTAATTACTGTTGAGCGCAACCAACTGGTTTATTTATATGCTCACGTCTGGAAAACGCAATGACAATCCACCCCGTACTGCATTGCCCACAGCGTCGTATTCGGTTATTGGGTGGGCTTCATGTGTGCCCGCGACGCGCATGAGCGTTCGGCGAGCGCGTCGCCAATACATCTGCAAGTCTGAATCGCTCGGCTTCTGATTGACGTCCGCTTATCGTGCCGTGCGGGGCTGTCCGACGCCCTACGGCAAAATCAGCACATCTGCTCATTCGGGCGCGGACTGACAAACGGGGCTTACAACCGGGGCTTACAACCGGGACGGCTTGCGATGTTGCGACTCGATTGCATCAAGGCTTGCCTGCGCCGTCTCATCAGGGTACTGACGCTGATACGCCTCGAACAGGTGCCAGCAGAGTTGTGCCAGTGCAGCAAGATGTACAGCCTGGTCCGCATGCTCGACCTCGCCTGCATTCAGCAAGTCGTCGAGAACCGGAGCGAGACGGCGCAGTTGCCGGAAATCGGCGTCGTCGAGTTTCATGTTGGACTTCCTGTCTTCAGCCGACACGGCTGATGCCGCACGAGCCGTAGCTCACGGCTTCCCTTGTGCCGTCCCGTGGCGGCAGAGGGACCCGTTATGACCCGAAGGATGTTTTGATGCCGTTACCTGGGAGGGACGCATAACATCAATGCAGGTACAGACGCGCCAGCGCCTGCTTCGACGTCGATACGCTAAAAAGGTACGGCTTACAGAACTCGGTGCTTCCAGAGTCGTATGTGCGGCCTGGCGACCCTTCTACGTACGAGCGCATGGTGCTCCTGGTGCGTCGTGTCGGTCAATGCCCGTGGGAAGTTTGAGTCCAATCTGATGGCTGGCGATCGAATTCGAGGCTCAATTCACTGTAGGCCTTAGCCTGGTTCCGTTTCTCCGGCCGCTCTGATTCTGTCAGAGCGGCCGGCTTGGCGCCGCACTCTATCACCACTTTTCTTCGACCAGAAAAGCCTGAGTCGCCTACTCTAGAAATCGTAGCCCGGCATTACGCATGCTAATAAGCGCTTAGGTGAGCTGTCACGTTTGTGAGGGTGCGCACATAGTTCGCCGTCACCCGTTGCTAGTCTTGCAGACTTGGGGAGGTACCTGCCATGCACACAAAGCCGGTTGAGTACGCAGGCGCGACCATAGTGCCTGTGGCGTCGCTATCCGCGAGCGGATATGCCGCGATTGCCATCGTTACCACTGGACTCGGCAAACAGCGCGCCTATGGGCCGATGAAACATTTTCCTACCGAGAAAGCCGCGTGCGAATACGCCGTGTCTTTCGCGAAATCCCGGCTTGACCGCCGATGGAGGCGCGGCAAGAAATGACAGCTTGCGACGGCGTTTGCTGCTGACACAACGTCCGCTTGGCGGCCTCGCGGCGTGGGCGGCGAGGCAGTGAGCTCGCGGCTGCGAAGTGACAGCGCCGTGCGTGTTGGCTGCACCCAATCGCGCAATGTGTGAAGCGCAAATTGATGTTGTCCGCGCCTGGAGTTGCATGGCCTGCGCAGCGACCGCCCCGCGTCAGCGGAGTAAGACGGTTGGCGTATCCCGAGCCTTTGTTCCGTTTCAGGTTTCCATCGGCGGCGAGAAGTTACGGCGCCGCCCAGATTCGGGGCCAGGTTGGCAGCTTTCTCGCGAGGCGAAGGTAAGGACCGGTGAAATCACAACCCCAGACGAGACGGTGGAGCAACGCGACTTGTTCAATGCCCTTCAGAAAACAGCACCCCTTGCGCCATAGCGTGCGGGGCGGCACGCTTATCCACCAGAAACTCGTTGCGGTCCTTGCCTGCAATCCAGGCGGGTGCTCGCCCACGGCCGCTCCAGGTTGAGCCGCTTACGGGGTCGCGGTATTTTGCTGCCAGTTCATTTGCTTGAACGCCTACCTTGCGCCCCGTCAGCTCGGAGACGGAGATGCCGTACTCACCCATCTTTTGCACGATTTCATGCAACACGAGGAGGGTCTCCCGTTCCTTGGCTTCAGCCAGTTGCCTGTTTAATGCTTCTTGTTGTGCGCGCAGTTGAGCGATTTCAATACCCTGATATGCCATATGTTCTGAACTCTGTTGCCGATATCCCCGTCGATTGATTTCGGCGGGTAGTTCGTAAGTATAGGTGGTCGAGATGCGCTCACGTGATACGGTCGAGCGATACGAGGACCAGCGAAAATGGCGACGAGCCGGCCACCTGGATTATGAGCGCTCATTCAATTTTTGGCTCAAGCGACTTGCGCGGCATTCATTCGAAGCCACGAGAGGCGGCAGCAACAGCAGTCTCTGCCGCCGTCTCGAGTTGACCACCCATGCAGCAAGGTCAGCGAGAAATGTTCTCCAGCGACTTTCCGAGCGTCCGGGGCCCCATCAGTCCGATTGCCAGGATAACCAGCATCATCGCGCCGGCGATGAAGATGAACACGCCGGTCACGCCGAAGTCCTTCAGCATGAACGCAATGATGAACGAACTGAATACTGCTGACGCCCGACTCCAGGAGTAAACAAAGCCCACCGCCCGTGCACGAATCGTAGTGGGATACAGCTCCTGCTGATAGGCATGGTACGTGAAGGATATGATATTGCCCGCAAGCGTTAGACAAACGCCTAGCATCACTATCGCCACGGCCGAGGTTGTTTGACTGAAAAGCAGTCCGGCCACGATATTGAGCGCCGCCATGCAAACAATGACGTGCTTGCGTTCAAAGCGGTCAGCAATAAGATAGCCGAGCAAAGGCCCAAGGGGAGCCGCCAAGCCGATGACTGTCGTATAAAGCAGGCTTGAGGTTACTGTGATTCCCTGCTTCACAAGCAGCGTGGGTACCCAGTTAGCAAAACCGTAAAAGCCGACCGTCTGGAATATGTGAAAGACAATCAGCATGAGGGTCCGCTTCCGGTACGGCGCTTTCCACATATCAGAGAAGCCGCCTTTGATTGCAATCGGCTCGGACGGTCCTGGCGGAGGAAGCGGCTTTCCGTATTGGCTCTCGACCTGAGCTTCGAGCCGAGATAGCACGGCGTCGGCCTCTGCGAATCGCTGCTTGCTGACGAGCCATCGAGGGCTTTCCGGTAAGTTTCGACGGAAATACCACACGAACGCCGCACTGATACCGCCAATCAATACGACCCACCTCCAGCCGTCCAATCCCAGGTAGGCTTTCGGTACGAGCAAGTAAGACAGAAAGGCTACGACCGGGACCGCGGAAAATCCGATTGCCTGGCAGATTGCAAACGCCCGCCCGCGCATATGCTTCGGTGCGAGTTCGGACATGTAAGTGCCAATGGTGATGAGCTCAACGCCGATGCCAAGACCGGAGACGAAGCGCCAGAAGTTCAGCCCCGTCGCCGTTTCCTGGAAAGCCATTACCGTATTAGCCGCTACGTACCAGAGCAATGAATACGTGAAGATTGCACGCCGACCAAAGCGGTCAGCGAGGAAGCCGCAGGCGATGGTTCCGACGAACAAACCGCTAAAGAGAGATGCGATGAAGCTCGCAACACCCGACGTTCCGAAAAGCCCGTGGGTCGTCGAAGTGAGAATTCCTCCCTTCACCAAACCCGGTGCGATATACCCGGTGAAGAGCAAATCGTACAGTTCGAAGAAGAAGCCGAGGCTGAGCAACACGATCAGTTTCCAGACGCTCCGCGTGGCGGGAAGTCGGTCAAGACGTGCAGATATTCCGGCTTTATCGACGAGCGAATCCTCACCGGGCACGCTAGTTTCTTTGGCGCCTAAGGATGAAGCGCCTTCCATAGTAGTCATGGTTGTCTCCGTCTAGTATTTGGTTGATGCTGCCAGGCAGAAGACGGCTAACTGTTCTGCGCGGCTTGCGCGATGGCTTCACCCATCTCGCGAGTGCCAACGAGTCGCGTTCCTGGGCAATAAACGCTTGCACCGGCCCGCAGCTCGACCGCATCGAATTCAAAGTCGTGCCGACGAAGAGAATTCAGAACCAGCACCGACTGAGCGGTCACTTCGGGCCCGATGCCGTCGCCTGGAATGACAGCAATCTTCACTGGTGTTGCTCCTTGAGTTCGGCGAAGGAGATAATCCTGCCGGCCAGTGCACTTGCCACGACGGTTGGCGGGCTGGCGAGCCAGACCTTTCCAGGTCCAGAGCGACCCGGGAAATTTCGGTTGATTGCGCTGATAGTGACCTGCGACGCGTCAGTGGACGAACCTGGGCCACAGTTAGCGCATGCGCCGCATGAGGGTTGAAGCAAAATCGCGCCAACGCGCTCGAAAGCGTCGAGATATCCGCGCTTGATGCAGTAGTCCCGCACGTCCGACGTGCCGAACTGTAGGAACAACTTCACGTTTTCAGGGACGCGAATTCCCCGGTCGGCAGCCCACGCGAGGACCTCATGATAATGGTCGAAATCTTCGCGCTTGCCGGCAGTACATGAGCCGCCGTAGGCAATATCAATCTGCGGCCTGTCGCTCAACTGATTCAGCGAGATGCCATTGCCAGGGTCTCCGGGTGCCGCCAGCATCGGAGCGATTTGAGTGCAGTCAATCTCGATCGTCGCAGCGTATGGAGCGCCGTCGTCGCTTCGCATCCAGGGCTCGATCTGGAAGTGGATGCCACGACGTTCCTTCAGAAACCGGACCGTCTCTTCATCGGGAGCGACGATGCCTGTAAAACCGCCAAGTTCCGCAGTCATGTTGGTGAGGGTCGTGCGCTCGTCGGTCGTCAGCTGCGAAATGGCGGAGCCAGCAAACTCGAATACTTTGCCGACGCCCGCACCGGCACGGATGCGAGGGTCGGCAAGAAGATGAAGTGTTAAATCTTTCGCGGTCACTCCGGCCGGAATCGGTCCGCGGAAATCGATGCGCAATGACTCGGGTACGGTCATACGTACTGCGCCAGTGATGAACGCATTGGACATGTCCGTCGTGCCAACTCCAAATGCAACGCAGCCAAGCGCTCCGCTATGCGGTGTGTGCGAATCGGTGCCTACTACCAGTTGCCCTGGCAGCGCATACTTTTCCGCCATCATTGCGTGCGAGATGCCTTCCGAGCCTTCGTTAATTCCGCTGCCGTTTTCGCTGAGGTAACCATGGTCGCGCAGACCGTAATCGCGAACGAAAGCACGGTGAGCTTCAGACAGCTCGCGGACATCCGGAAGTAGCCCGTTGCGGATGTGCAGCTCGCTTTTATGCGAGTAGGACAGGTGATCCTCGAACGTCAGAATCGTCTCGGGCGAATACAATTTCAGCGGGCGACCGAACGTCGAATGCAGCATGTGAGTCGCCATGCCGGTGTAGTACTCGTGAATGAAGCGCCAGTCCGCGCGGACAAAGGCTCCTTCTCCACGGTTCTGTGAGTCGCCCGTCGCCTCTGTTTCTAACGCGTGCCTCTCGATGATTTTTTGAGCGAGTGTGCGTGGAAGGTTGTCGTTAGACTTAGCGGTCGTCTTGATGTGCTGCATGTGACTAGCGCCGTACCGCAGAAGGCCGCCGCTGCGGAGAATGGCTGACGCAAGCGCGTCGCGAGATGCCACCAGTTCGTCGATGTCGATTTCTTCTCCACGCTGAATGCGTTCGAGGAGCCCAAAGTCTGTCGACGTGAGGAGTCCGACGTTGTCGGCATTTTGCCGGTAAATGCGCTCGAAGCTTCTCGCGATGACAAGCCGGATACCAGCGCGGTACTCGGCCACCGGGCTGTGCTCGCGAGACGACCCCTTGCCGTATCGATTGCCGGCAACCGTCACGCAAAAACCTCGGGCGCGAACAGCGTCCATACCGATGGGCGTGCGTTCACCTGCTCTGAATCCAACATAAGGAACACGCGCAAGCCGCTCGTCGAAGCGCGTGAGCACGCTCATTGGTGTGATTTCATCAGTCGACACGTCGTCGCGCAGCGTCCCGGCCGTCGTCGCGGTCAGGTCTTCGCCGCTTAACTGTCGGTCGATGACGTCCGGGTCTGCGGAAAGAAAAAGCACCCGGCCATCCAGCTTCAAAATCGGCATGTCTAGTCTCCTTGCAGGAAATCTAGACTGTCTTCGGCACCGGGACGAAGTGCTGGAATCACAAGGGGGGCATTACCAATCACGACGTCCGCATTAACCCTGATGGCTATGTGAACATAGATGCAATATCAGGGCCGCAACCGCCTTGCGGCGCGATGACCTTTTGAACGCATGCACTCGCAGCGTCCTGCTCGTCGCCCACGGTGCATCGAGTGGGTGACGAATGAAGTTTCGCGACCCCGCGAACGCCGAAGCCGCGCTCGTCGGCACGATGCCAATGCCTAAGCCAGCCTCTACCATCCGGCACTGGGCGTCAAAGCTATTAACCGTGACCGATACTCTGAGTGGCTTCCCCATGGCTGCCGCGCGCTCTCGCAACTCCTGGTCGAGCGTTCCTCCGGCCTGCAGTGCAACCAGCGAGAAATCCAGCACATCACTAAAGGTCGGGGCAGTCACTGACGCGAGCTCGTGCTGCCGTGGAACTACAACCAGCAAGGGGTCGTCTGCAAAGTGCCAGGAGTCGAGGCTGTCTGGCGCGACGACCGCCGACGAGATTCCCACATCTGCCCGGCCGTCCACACATGCGCGCAGTACATCACTGCTTATCTGCTCGATGAGAGCAATCTCGACCAGCGGATACTCTGCCTTGAAAGTCGTCAGTAGTTCAGGGAGAAACCCGACGATGGCGGAGGCGTTTGCATATAGCCGAACGGTTCCCGAGACCTGGCCTGCCAACGAATGTACCTCGCCCACCAATGACTGCAATTGGTCGTTCAGTGCACGAGCCCGTGAAAAAACATGGGCACCTGCCTCCGTCAGCTCGACACCAGACGGTGAACGCGTCAGTAAAAGCGCGCCAAGAGAGGTCTCCAGGTCAGCAATGCGCCGACTGATAGCTGACGACGATATGTGGCCTCGTGCGGCCGCTCGGGCTATCGAACCCTCCTCAACCACTGCAATAAAGAGTTCAAGACTGTATGGGTCAATGCGCACGGATATCGTTCCCAGCAGAATGGCGACGACAGCAGGCGGGGGCTGGTCACGCGGAATCGTCGAACTTGCGATTATCCGCCCATCTTGCGGGCGCGCAAGCAAGCCAGCGGTACAGCGCTTGTTGCGTTCCCACGTAATAAGCGTTTTCGTTTGCAGTCCCGTGGAGTAGCACCATCTGATACGACATTCTTCGTACGCGCAATAGAACCAGCGCCAAGCAGCGCTCGACTTGCCCAAGAGCTACTCGGACGCCCAATCGCCGAACTAATGAAGTTACCCGCGTCGCCTACCAGGCAACCGCTTTCAGGCTTTCGGACGCACCCGCCTTGAACTCATCGAGAAGCTCCTTCCGTCGGCCAATGGCGGCCTGGACATTCCGTTCCTTGACATGTCCGAACCCCCGCTCGGTCTGAGGCAGCCGGGCCAGCTCGACTGCAATTTTCAGGTTCTTATCGGTCAACTCGTGAGCTAGCTCCAGGACAAGCGCACGGAAACGTTCAATCGAGGCGCGTTCCTGCTTACGCTCCTGGGTAAAACCGAATGGGTCGAGCGCGGTGCCTCGCAACGACTTCAATGCAGCGAGCATCCGGAAGGCAGTCATCATCCAAGGACCGTATTGACGTTTAATCAGATGCCCGTTTTTGTCGCGCTTCGCGAAGAGTGGGGGAGCAAGATGGAACTGGAGCGATACCTCTCCATCGAACTGAGCCTTCACCTTGGCCTCGAACTCTCCGTTGGTATAGAGGCGTGCCACCTCGTATTCGTCCTTGTAGGCCAATAGCTTGTATAGGCTGCACGCGACTTCGCGTGTGAAATTGTCACCCCCGACCCGATTGCGTTCGACTGCGGCGATGGATTTCACGAACGCCTCAAAGCTGCTCGCATAGCTACGGTTCTGGTACCCGGTAAGTCGTTGCTTGCGGTTCTCGACAATGCTTTCGAGCGGCTCCAGGCGCTTCGGCAGGAAGAGCACCGGCGTAATCTTTTGAAGACCGGCAGCTTCGCGGACAATGGCGATGTTGACGGCAGCCTGGCGCCCCCACGCAAACGCTTCCTTGTTCATCGCGACGGCGGCGCCATTCAGTTCGATTGCCTGCATCAGAGACGCCTCGGCCAGAGGAATCCATCCTTTTTGCCACGCGTAGCCCAAAAGGAACATGTTGGTTGCGACGGCGTCACCGAGCAACGACGTTGCAATAGAAGTCGCGTCCACAGGCTCGACCAACGATACATTTGCGGCGACCTGCGATTGCAGACCCTCCTGTGACGCCTGCCAGTCCGGATTTCGCGCAAAGCTGCCGGTGGGCGCGACGTCGGTGTTCAACAGCGCAATCGTTCGCGAGCGGTTTGACATCGCAATGGCGTCCTTGCTGGCCGCCACCATCATGTCGCAACCGAGAATCAGGTCTGCCTCGCTCGCAGCCACGCGGGCAGCATGCAAATCCTGCGGACTAGCGCCGATGCGGATATGTGACATCACCGCGCCGCCTTTCTGGGCCATCCCTGCCATGTCAAGCACGAGCACGCCCTTGTTCTCGATGTGTGCGGCCATGCCCATCAGTGCGCCAATCGTCACGACCCCTGTACCGCCGACGCCTGTTACGAGAATGTTGAAGGGCCGCTTGAGAGATACGTGCGCGGGAGCAGGCAGACCTGTCGGCGCTGCAGTCTTTGTGCGAGCCGCCTTCCTTAGCTTTCCGCCTTCGACGGTCACAAAGCTAGGACAGAAGCCGCTCACGCACGAGAAATCCTTATTACATGAGTTCTGGTCGATGACGCGCTTGCGGCCCAGCTCAGTCTCGAGCGGCAAGATGGACACGCAATTGGACTGGACGCCGCAATCGCCGCACCCCTCGCATACTTCCTGGTTGATGAGGACACGACGCGCTGGGTCTTCGAGCTTCTTCTGTTTTCTGCGGCGCCGCTTCTCCGCAGCGCAGGTTTGGACATACACGATGGCGGTTACGCCTTCCACTTCGCGGAGTTCTCTCTGGAGGGCCTCCATTTCTGAACGATGCAGTAGGCGGGTGCCTTGTGGAAGCTTCGCTTGAGCGAACTGCTCCGGCTCATCCGAGACGAGATGAACCTGGTTCACCCCCTCAGCAGCGACCTGCGCAACAATCTGCAACGGCGAGGGCGCGCCCTCGACCGGCTGACCACCGGTCATGGCTACTGCATCGTTATAAAGAATCTTATATGTGATGTTCACACCCGCTGCGACCGATGCCCGGATGGCCAGAGAGCCGGAGTGCATGTACGTGCCATCACCGAGATTCGCAAAGATATGGGGCGTCTTCGTAAATGAGGCTTGTCCGACCCAGGTGACGCCTTCACCGCCCATCTGCGTGAAGGTCTCGGTGCGCCGGTCCATCCACATCGCCATGAAGTGGCAACCGATGCCGGCGACCGCGCGACTTCCCTCGGGCACCTTGGTGGACGTGTTATGCGGGCAGCCCGAGCAGAAATACGGAACGCGGGCCGGGAGTGTCGAGTCCAGGCCGGATTTCGCTGCCGCGCAGTCGGCAGGAATGAGGAACCTTGTCACGGAAGCGGGCACGTCACCATCGCTTGTACGTACGAGACGCGCCGCGATGACTGCCGCGATTGTGGCTGGAGCAAGCTCCCCATTTGGAGACAAAAGGATGCCGTCCTTCGGTACCTGGACCCACTCGCCAGCCTCGCTGTATTTTCCGACGACACGAGGGCGCGAGGCCACCGGCTCGTTGTAAAGCTGCTCCTTGATTTGATACTCGATAATCTGCCGCTTCTCCTCGACTACGAGGATTTCAGAAAGCCCCTCCGCGAACTCGCGGATGCACCGGGGTTCCAGCGGCCACGAAACACCGATTTTGAGTAGACGAATTCCAGCCTGTGCTGCGGTCGTCTCATCCAGACCAAGCAGAGCCAGTGCTTCGAGAGTATCCAGATAGCTCTTGCCGGTAGTGACGATACCGAGCTTAGCCTCGGGCGAGCTCCATGGCTGACGGTTCAGTTTGTTGACGCGCACGTACTCGAGAAGCGCGTAAAGGCGCTCGCGCTGAAGTCGGTTTTCCTGCTCGAGTGGCGCATCTGGCCAACGAATAGAAAAGCCGTCCTGCGGAATCGGATAGCTATCCGGAATGGTGATTTCCACGGCTAGCGGGTCGATTTCAAACGACGCCGATGTCTCGATGGTATCCGTGATGGTTTTGAAGCCGACCCAGCACCCTGAGTAGCGCGACATGGCCCACCCATGCAGCCCAAATTCCACAAACTCGCGCACGCCGGAGGGATTCAGCACTGGCATCATGGCAGCAATAAATGCGTGTTCGCTCTGATGCGGCAAGCTCGACGATTTGCAACTGTGGTCGTCGCCTGCAATCACGAGCACACCGCCGTGACGGGAGGTGCCAGCGATGTTGCCGTGCTTGAAAACGTCGCCGCTCCGGTCGACACCGGGGCCCTTTCCGTACCAAAGGGCAAACACGCCATCGACGGTCGCGTTCGGGTCGAGGTTCACCATCTGTGTGCCCCAGACGGCGGTTGCCGCCAGTTCCTCGTTCAGCCCGGGGACGAACTTGACGTTGCTTGCGCTCAGATGCTTCTTGGCCTTCCAGAGTTCCTGGTCTACCGCACCCAGCGGCGAACCTCTGTACCCTGAAACGAAGCCTCCCGTGTTTAGTCCGGCGGCTTCATCTCGAAGCTTCTGCGCAAGAAGCATCCGAACGAGCGCCTGCGTTCCTGTCATATAAACGCGGCCGCTTGGCTTGAGGTATTTGTCCTCAAGTGTGACTGCCGACTCTGCGCCACAACTTGCGGGGCGCGCACTGAGGCCACTCGATTCCATCGAGCTGTCTCCGGTTTTGATTGTGGTAACGCAGTATAGGAATGCCCCGGCTCATCGTAAAATCACATTTTCGCTGACACCGTATCGGAATTTCAGATGGCTATCGATATCACCATGAAGCAGCTCCGGTACTTCGTCGCTACTGCCGAGTGCGGGCAAGTATCGATGGCTGCCTCCCGGGAGCACGTCTCGCAGTCGGCGGTAACAGCGGCCATCGCCGCGCTCGAGGAGACGCTGGGCACTCGGCTATTCGAGCGGCATCCGCAGGGCGTGACCATCACGCTCGACGGTCACGATTTCTACAATCACGCTCGCCATGTGCTCGATTCATTGAATGATGCCGTTCATAAGTCGCGGTTGCGCGCGCACGAGATAGCCGGAGTCGTGAGGGTGGCGGCTTCGTACACGGTGATGGGATATTTCCTTCCTGAAGTGCTAGCCCGGTTCCGCGCAAGCTATCCAAACGTCAACTTCGAGCTTCACGACCTGGAACGCGAGCCACTGGAACAGGCAGTACTGGCAGGCGACGTCGACGTGGGAGTCGCATTGCTTTCAAACGCATCTGACGTTGCGCGCTTCGGGCATCGCAGTTTGATAAGCTCACCCCGCAAGCTGTGGGTGTCCCCGACTCATCCTCTTGCAAAGGTCGACCGACCCACGCTAAGCCAGATCGCCCAATACCCCTACGTGATGATTACTGTGGACGAGGGCGAAGCATCTGCAATGCGCTACTGGCGCAAAGAGAAGCTCGCACCAAACGTGATTTTGCGAACAGGGTCGATGGAAGCGGTGCGAGCTTTCGTGTCACATGGCTTCGGCATTACGATTCTTTCGGACATGGTCTTCCGGCCTTGGTCGCTCGAGGGAAAGCGCATTGATGCCAAAGAGCTAAAAACTCAAATTCCCAACATGGACGTCGGCATGCTCTGGAGCAAGACGCAAGCGAGGTCAGTGACGACCCAAGCGTTCATTGATTTCCTTGGATACACACGTTAGTGCCAAAGTGGTCGATGCGGTCGAGACAATTCGCTTCCCGACTTGTGTCGCCGCAGAATCATGCGGGAATCGACCCGCGCAGCTAACTGCATCTCTACTGAGCTTCTGGTTCCTCCGTCGGTGGCGGTCAATGCCGAAAGCCTACCGACTCAACTACCGAGGTTCATGAGACGATGCTTCTTCGGGACTTTCATAGATGTACGTGGCGACGCTGCGTCGCTGCAGAGCGTCCCCCAATTTCATTCGAAGGAAGCTGCTCGTCGTGTACCGGGTCACGTCCGAGTAATAGCGGGCGACTAAACCGGTCACCATCTCCGAATAGGCATCAATGACCTCTGGAGCTATCGAGAAATTGTCGTAGTTGACGATTGCGTGAGGCTTGACCGTGAGACCGGACAACGCCCGCTCGACCTCGGTGCGGATTGCATCGATGTCCTCAGCGGTCGTCACCTTGTGTCCCTCGAAATTGATGAAGAGCATGTTTTTATCGGCGTCGTAGCTGAAGCGCTCGTTGAGCTTCAGGCTCAGGAGCATTGCTCGCAAACCCATCGGTTTGTTCTCGAAAATGCGGGCATCCATGAGGCGCGGTGGTGCTTTGATGACGGGAGTGAAACCCATCTGGGCAACGATGTCTCGCTGAAGGTCGATCCCGGGCGCAATTTCGGAGAGTTCGAGACCATCTGGAGTCAGTCTAAAGACACATCGCTCCGTGATGTACAGCACGGGCTGGTGGCGCTCGTTAGCATAACGACCCGCGAAAGTTCGATGCTCTACGGCTTCTACGAACTTCTGCGAAACACCATCCTGAAGAATCTGCAGACGCCCGTCTTTGATAATCACATCCAGCTTGCCGGCGTTAAACGTTCCGACAAACACAACCTTCTTGGCGGCCTGGGAGATGTTGATGAAGCCCCCAGCGCCCGCGAGCTTCGGACCAAACTTGCTCACATTCAGGTTGCCGTCCCGGTCGACTTGAGCCAGCCCGAGAAATGCAATGTCCAGACCGCCGCCGTCATAGAAGTCGAACTGGTAGGGCTGGTCGATGATGGCGTCGGTGTTGGTTGCGGCACCGAAATTCAAGCCGCCGGCCGGGATGCCTCCGATCACCCCGGGCTCGGTTGTCATCGTGAAGAGGTCGCAAACTTTTTCCTCGTTAGCGACGCTCGCTATCCCTTCAGGCATGCCAATCCCGAGATTCACCACGCTGTTGGCCATCAGCTCGAACGAAGCGCGCCGTGCGATAACCTTTCGCTCCGTGAGAGGCATGGACGGAATTGAACTCGTCGCAATGCGAAGCTCGCTGGCGAACCCCGGGCTGTACGATTCGGCGAAGGTTTGCCAATGATTTTCCGGTCTGGCAACCACGACACAATCGACCAGAATGCCTGGTATCTTGACCTGCCGGGGATTCAACGTGCCGGATTCTGCGATACGTTCGACCTGGACTATCACGATGCCACCGGAGTTACGCGCGGCCATTGCGATGGCGAGCGACTCAAGGGTGAGCGCTTCCTTCTCCATCGTCACGTTTCCGTTCGCGTCGGCGGTTGTGCCACGCACGATGGCGACGTCGATCGGGAAAGTTTTGTACAGAAGGCAATCGTCACCGTTGACGGATATGAGGCTGACCAGGTCCTCCGTCGTCCGGGCGTTGAGCTTGCCGCCACATTGCGTGGGTCGACGAACGTGCCGAGTCCAACTGTCGATAAATGACCTGGCCGATGAGCCGCGATGTCGCGAAACAGCTGGGAAATGACGCCTTGCGGAAGGTTGTAGGCTTCGATGAGACCTTCAACGGCCAGGCGTTGGAGGCCAGGAACAAGTCCCCAGTGACCACCGACAACCCGCCGGACGAGTCCTTCGTGAGCGAGGTGATTTAAGCCTTTACCGGCTCCGTTGCCCTGACCACCCGCGTAGACCAGTGTTAAGTCTCGAGCTGTGGCGCTTGCGTTGCCGCCTGAGTCAAGGAACAGCTGCTCGAGCGCGATGGCGACTTCTTCCGCGAACCCGATACCAACGAAGCCACCGGTTGCCACGGTGTTTCCCGGTCGAATCAGTCTGACGGCTTGTTGTGCGCTAACGATTTTGCCTCGCGCGACACTATTGGCGGCTGCGGGGAATGGGTGTTGAAAGCCTGCACTCATGATGTCTCCAAACTGCACCATGGAGCCAGGCTCCGGCGCTATATAGTTGTTGCGACCATTCGTAACTCGACCACAGCCTTCGTTCCTAGTTAATGACGAATTATGTATCAGCTACGGACGGTCGGTGGAAAACCATAGATGGCTCTGGTTTCAAGCCCTGAAAATCTTCCAAAGCCGCGAACTCAGGTCATCGTTATCGCCCTGTTCTTGTCGACAGGCTTTTCCGGAAGGGCGCACACGCTTGTCTCAGACTGCGCGCGAGTTGTCGGGCAGCTCGCACCGCCGCTGAGCGTCGCCGGCTCCGTGCACGCCATGGCCGCGATGTTCGCCTCCGAAAAGAGAGGTCGATAACAACCAGGTGTAGGAATAGCTAACCCACGCCATGACCGATAGCGGAACAGAAATTGCGGCGTCAAATGCAGCGGGTCGAACCCACCCGGGTTACAGCTTCGCTTTGCATACGAGGGAGACCGTCATGCGAATCGCTGCGAGAGGATTCTTGTTTTCTGCGTTAGTTCTGAGCTTGTCTGGTGCCGTCTACGCGCAAGGAGCGGGTGGTGGGGGCGGCGCGGGTGCAGGCCAGGGCGGCACTGGAATGGGAACGCCGAATGCAAAAGGGGCGACGGAGTCGCCATCTGGCGCGTCTGGCGCAAACACGATGGGACAGTCGGGCGACATGTCGCAAAAGCAGATGAAGCCGAAGACGCAGAAGAAGGGAGGAATGGATGCGCCTGCGTCGGGCAGCGGTATGAAGAAGACCTACTGACAGCAGATTGCCGATGGGACGTACCCCTGCAACCGAGAGGTACGCTCCCGCTTTGGAAACCGGGGAGGAAGCGGACATGAGTGAATACAGAACGCGCGCCTCCCGCTTCGGCATCGTCGCTGCGGTTATCCTCGTTGGCCCGGTTCTACTTCCGCCGGCTTTTTCCCAGGACGCTAGCTCCCGGACGTCAGGCCAAGCAGCCGGTGTGAGCGCGCTACGGCATATTCAGGCACGCATCACGGGAATAGACACGCTACACAACAGCGTG
Source organism: Paraburkholderia kirstenboschensis (assembly GCF_904848585.1). Taxonomy (GTDB): domain Bacteria; phylum Pseudomonadota; class Gammaproteobacteria; order Burkholderiales; family Burkholderiaceae; genus Paraburkholderia; species Paraburkholderia kirstenboschensis. Next base: position 449,338 of record NZ_CAJHCR010000002.1, on the reverse strand, counting down.
ACCTTGCGCGACGCGCGCGGCGAAATGGCAGTGATTGAAATCAGCCCGGACGTCACAAAGCTCGAAGAATTTCACTTGGGGGACACGGTGAAAATCGCATATAGAAACGCAATTCTGACGCATGTGGCCAAGGCCGCATCGAGCGGCATCCGCGAGCGAATCGAAACCGAAGTTGTGCAGCCAACAGAGAATGGAGAAGCCAGTTCGACCCAAAGCGTGGAGTTGCTGGCGACGGTGCTGAAAATCGATCGGAAGAAACGGGAGGTCACATTGCGCGGCCCGACTTTAACTGAGGAATTCGACGTTGCCCCAGATTGTCCTCTTGGCGGTCTGAAAATCGGTGATTCGGTCCGCGCGAGATTCGTCGCTGCCCGCGCAACTTCGGTTGAGCGCGTTGGAACCGCTCCTCAGTAAGGTGCTGAGTGGTGACACTCCTGTCTGTCGAAATGGTGCGCAATGCGCCGTCAGACTGTTCTGGGACTCGGTGGCCGTTTTGCCTTGCCAACCGCGAACAGTCAGCGACCCGAGGCACGAACTATGCGCCACCTAAGGTCATGCGGGCGGCAGACGCTTGCACGAGACATCTTCTTCCCGGGAGGAGCCATGAAAGTCATCGGTAAAACAATTTGCGCTTCAGTTCTCGCGGTCGCCCTGTCGGCCGTAGCATACGCACAACCCGGCGGCACCGCTGGCGGGACGGCAACGCCCGGTGCCGGCGCTGGTTTGACGAAGGCCCCGACCGGCAAGGCAGACGGTTCTCGGGATGTCACTGGCAATAACGTCGGCGAGGCGCGCAGTAGCCGGCCGACGGCACAATTGAACCGCGGCAAGACCAATGGTCTGAATATGGGTACCCGAAGTGGCGCGAACAGCGACGTCAACGCACCACGGAACGGCCCCGGGAAAAACAGCCAGTAGCAGTGACAGCGGGTTGCACGCGGCGTCGACACCGCTACAGGCTTACGTCGACGCGACACCGCCGCCTTTCGACTACGCAACGGGCGATTCGCTGCCGCCATAAGTGAGCGACGGCCGCGCGAAGGGCCGAGCGTCGCCAGAACAGCGCAGCCGTTCTGATGGTCCAGCATGAGCTGCGCGACACCGCGTATTCCGAACGGCCTCGCGGGCTACGCGCCACGCGTCGAGTCAGGAACAGGCGACGCTCGCGCCGTTCGGGCGCACCATAACTTCACTACGCTTCTGCCGTACCGCGTCCACAGAACGCGTGTCCCTCCAGGCGTTCTACTTCGCTAACCCGAGCGCTTTTCCTATACTGATAGTGTCGCAATGTGATTAGCGCGACGCGGGCCGTATTTTTGGAGGACTGCATCATGAACAAGGACCAGGTCAAAGGCGTTGCTCAAAAGATGAAGGGCAAGGTCAACGAGGCAATGGGCAAGGTCACGGGCAGGCCGTCCCGGGAACTGAAAGGCGACGTCGAGCAAGCGGCGGGACAGGCCAGAAAAGATGTCGGTGATGCCAGGGAAGCGGCGAAGGACAGCACGAAGCGTCACCACTAACCGCCTGCGCCCGGGGCTTGGCTCAACGCATTAACGAGCGTCGAAGGTTTCGTGAGGCGGCCGCAGGTGAAGTCGGTCGCCAGTCCATTTCACCAGACAGCTCTGCCGTTGACGATGCTGTCGCCAGGGCTCGGGCGTGCTGACGACCTTGAACCCGTCCCAAAGGCCGCGAGGGCAGCAGTTAGCGTGGTGTCTTTGGGTCGGGCCAAGGCCACCCTTTTCGCGCCCCGGGTGCATTCCGCCCGGCGGACGGCGTGGCCCCGACCGGAGTGACTTCCTCCGCGGTATCGTGCCCCCGTTCGTCCGCGACGTTCGGTTTCGTCTTGGGGAGCCCCGTCCCGAACCACTTTACCTTCTTCTGGATTTGAGCGACGTAGGCGCTCCAGCCGTCAAGATTGCCGTCGAAGAGTTCGTGTTGAACGGTTGACGCGAGAGCTTTGCGGTTGAGCTCGGTATTGAGCAGTTCCTTCGGCCACAGAAAGAACGCGCCGGCGACGCGTGCACTGAATTCGTCCACCGTCATCTTCGGGGCAAGCACGCCGAGGAACTCGAAGTCCCGAATCAAATCCTCTTCCTTTGCAAGCTGCACCACCGGCGTGTGGGGCGCGCCTGTCCGGGCCAAACAGCTCAAGGCTTCGAGCATGTCGCCGAGGTGAAGTAGGAGTTCTCGTCTGTCAAATCGGTCGTCCATTGAATATCTCCACTCGCGGCGCCGTCCGGTGCTTCGGACGTTCGCAGTGAACAGATGAATTCACGGCCGCCGAACCGGGCACGCAGGGTCTTTAGTATTGACCTTCGGAAGTACGGGATGCGTGAATCGCCTCGGACCAGCACATGCGACTTTAGCGGCATTGGTTGCTCCCACGGGCCGAATCACTCTTATGGTAGTTCACCCTTGGTCATAAGCCTCGGCAGCCGCTATTACACGTGCAGGTTTTGAGGTTTCGAGAGTACGAATCTGCCATTCGCAGTTATCAGAACAATTCGCAGTGCCGTCACTGCTCTGAGCATTCGCGGAGCACAGCGCTGCTCGCCGCTGCGACCTTTTGTTCTTCCGGGTCGAACGCGCACGTACCGCCTTGTTACGCGGTGCGCACGCTTAAACGAGTCAAGCCGCGACGAGAGGGTTTCGGAACCGCAGTTCCGCCCCTTTGCCACACAGCGTCTACAGTGCCTTAAGTGTTCGACGCCGCTTTGCAGCCGAGCATCAACTTGAACGGTACGCCGGTCGGCAAATCGCAACCGGGCGGATTCTTCTATGTCGATGAGCCCGCCGGCCAGTATGTCGTTTCGACTCCCACGGAGACCGAGAAGACAGTGTCGTCCAGGCTTGATGCGGCCTGCTCGACCGATTACCCGCGGTACAACTCAATTCGCTACCGTTTGTACTAAGAGGCCGAACAAACGATCCATGCGGACGAATCGACCTCGACAGGCACGCCTTCTAATGCCGCCCCTGCACATGGCCCCTCGATACAAACTCCATCATTGAATCTGAACAGCGCGCTGTGATGGGCGCACATCAATACCTGCGACCGGTAACATGAAACACTACCCGGTACAAAATCGAGCGGTACCGAAAAGTGTGGGCATCGATTCACATACGCCCACACCTGCTCGGCTCGCCGTACCACAATGACAGGGCGACCGATGCATGCCTCGTCGATTACTCGCGCACCACCGTCAGGGATATCGGAGAAGCGGCACAGTTGTCTCGCACTCATGACTCACACTCTTCGCTCGGGGTTTCCCAAGCTCCAGTCCCACGGTCGCACTTCCACCCGTGAAAAAAGGCCTTCCTTCATATATGGGTCGTTCCCTACGAATTGCATGACGGCATTGATATCGTCTGCCTCGACGACCAGGAGCGTTCCGTTCATTGCGTCGCACAGCGGTTCTAGCGTCGGGCCGCCGAGTCGCACATAAACACCGTGCTGCGCGGCCGACCTCAGGTAAGTCCGATGGCTTGGACGCACACGGTCGCGCACATCGCGCATACCAGGCTGGTCAGTAGCGAAGACCGCGAAGAATCGAGCCATTTCAATTAGCCCCTGTCGAGGGTAAAGTCATACGTCGCTTCGCGGTATGGACCGCTCAATTTGAACTGACGCGCGAGTTGGTCATGCGCATCCCGCTGACGATATTCGACCATGAGCGATGACTTAACGCCGAAGACTGCGTCAGACTTCAGATACGGGTCGCTCTCGTCGAAAAGATGGGTCACAAGGGTGCGGTAGCCGGGCGCCTCGATCATGAAGTGCAGATGCGCGGGACGCCAGGGGTGGCGCCCCGTGGCGTCGAGCATCTTTCCCACAGGCCCATCAGTTGGGATGGGATAGCTGACCGGCAATATCGTGGTGATTGCGTAGCGGCCTTCCGCGTCGGTCCGGTAACGGCCGCGCAGGTTACCGTGAGGCTGTTGCGTGTCTTGCCCGGAATACATGCCGTTCTGCGCCGTCTGCCACACGTCGAGCACGGCGTCGGTTATCGGGGCGCCGTCGATGGTAAGCACGCGACCCCGCACGACGACTGGTTCGCCAGGTGTGTGTGCCATATTCTCGCCGAAAGCACGCTCCGGCATTCCCTCCATGTAGAACGGCCCGAACACGGTCGTTTCGGTCGCCCCCGTCGCGTATCGATGATTGATTGCGTCGACCAGCATCGACACGCCGAGCGTGTCGGACAGAAGGATGAACTCCTGGCGAACGACGTCGTCGCACATCTTTCCCGTCTCGGTCAGAAATCGAATAGCCGCCATCCACTCGGCCTCGGTCGGTTCCGTCTCGCGCACAAATGCGTGGAGGTGCCGCACCAGGCTCTGCATCAAGGCCCGCAAGCGCGGATTCGAAGTGTTCTCGAAACTGGCGACGACCTGCTCCGTCAGCATGGCGCCGCTATCCTGGTGTTCTTTGTGGTTCACGTCTGTCTCCGTTCTCGTTCGTGGTAACTCAGTGCGGGGCGCGCCCTTGCCACGCGTCCTGAAGCAGCTCGCGAATCGCCGCTCGTTCTATCGGACGCGGATTTGCATATGGGTTCTTGCAAGCGATTTCAGTAGCTTCATCGAGGCCGTCCTGCGGCATCCCGATGTCCGAGAGCGCTGGCGAGATGCCGAGCTGCGCGTTCAGCTTGAACAGCAGCGGACCTGCTTCGTCCGCTTCGATCCCGCCCAGCGCCCGCGCGACGCGGCGTAGCGCCTCAGGCGCGGCGGCATGGTTGTAATGCGCGGTATGAGGCAACATTGCAGCGTGGGTTTGGGCGTGCGGCAGGTTGAAGGTGCCGCCGAGGGTGTGACAGAGCTTGTGGTGCAATGCCATCCCGACTGCGCCGAGGCACGTCCCAGCAAGCCAGGCACCGTATAACGCCCGGCTGCGCATCAAGCGGTCTTGCGGAGCGCGGACCACAACGGGGAGTGCCTCGCCGAGCGCACGAATGGCTTCCTCCGCCATCAAGCTGATGACCGGATTCGCGTCTTCCGCATAGAGCGCTTCGACGGCGTGCGCCATCGCGTTGATGCCAGATGCCGCCGAGATGCCCGACGGCAGGGACAACGTCAAGGACGGGTCATAAAGCACCGTACGGGGCAGTACCCGTGCGTCGCGTCCAGTGCGCTTCAGCCGACCTTCCGTGAGGCCGAAAATCGGTGTCATCTCGGAGCCCGCGTAAGTCGTCGGCACGGCGAGGATAGGCAACGAGGACTCGAGTGCGATTGCCTTGCCCAACCCGATGGTCGAGCCACCACCAATCGCAATGCAGCAGTCAGCGCCCAGCTCGCTGGCCGTCTCGCGCGCCGCGCGTGCCACTTCGACCGGGACATGCATGACCGCATGCGGATAGACACCCGCCGCGCGCTCGCCCAACACTTCCTTTACCCTGTCAGCGAGAGGGCGCTGCTCAGGTGTCGATAGAATCAGCGCGCGGCGCGCACCGAGCCTTGTCAGCTCATCCGGCAGCTTGTCGAGCGCGCCCCATTCAAAAACCACCCGGGAAGGGGTACCCTGGTAGACAAAGCGCTCCATGAAGACCTCAGCGTTTGAAGTGCGGCGGCACTTTACCGTCGACGTTGACCCATACCGACCGTGCTTCCGTGTAGTCATGCATCGCCTCGAACCCCATCTCGCGACCGTAACCAGACTTGCCTACGCCGCCGAATGGGCTGCCGGGATTGACGCGCTTGTAGCAGTTAATCCAGCACATGCCAGCATTGATTTGCGACGCCATCTTGTGGGCGCGGGACAGGTCGTTCGTCCAGAGGCCGCTGCCCAAGCCATATTCTGTTGAGTTTGCGATGGACAGCGCTTCCTCATCGCTACCGAAGCGCAACACCGTGACGAATGGGCCGAACACTTCTTCCTGAGCGACGCGGTCGGACACGCTCTTTGCCTCGATGATCGTGGGGCGGACATAGTAGCCATTGGCGAGCGTCGGGTCCTGGGGAGCGCTTCCGCCGCCAAGAACACGGCCACCTTGCGCCCGAGCCACGTCGACGAACGAGAGCACGCGGTCCAGGTGTTGTTTCGACGTCAGCGGCCCCATCTCTGTATTGTCATCGAGCGGATTGCCGACACGGACCGACGATGCCAGCGATACGAATCGCTCGAGAAACTCATCCGCGATGCGTTCGTGCAGGACGAGACGCGAGCCCGCGATACAGGCTTGTCCCTGGTTGTGAAAGATGGCCCAGGCTGCGCCGTTGATGGCAGCATCGAGGCTGGCATCTTCGAATACGATGTTGGCGCCCTTGCCGCCCAGCTCCAGTTGAACACGCTTCAGGTTGCCTTGCGACGCTTCGACAATTCGTCGGCCCGTCGCCGTCGAACCCGTGAACGCAATCTTGCCAACGCCGGGGTGTTCGGCGAGCCGCTGACCGGCCGTGTGTCCATAGCCCGGGACGATATTCACGACGCCCGCGGGGAAGCCGACCTCGGCCATGAGTTCAACGATACGCAGAGTCGAGAGCGGCGTGATTTCCGACGGCTTCAGTACCACTGTGTTGCCTGCGGCAAGTGCGGGGCCCATCTTCCAGCTCGTGAACATGAGCGGAAAGTTCCAGGGAACAATCTGGCCCACGACGCCGATGGGGGCACGCTGCACATAGTTAAGAAAGCCCGTTTCGACGGGAATCACGGAGCCCTGAAGCTTGTCGGCCATGCCGCCAAAGTAGCGAAAGCAGGCCGCCGTGCGCGGCACGTCCAGCGAGCGCGAATCGCGAATCGGGTGGCCGGTGTCCAGCGATTCGAGCTGCGCCAACTCCTCTGCATTCGCCTCGATAGCGTCGGCAAGGCGCAGCAACAGACGGCCGCGCTCGGCTGCCGGCATGGCCGACCATTTTGGAAACGCGCGGGTTGCCGCTTCGACGGCCAGGTCCACATCCGCCGCAGTAGCCGCAGCAATTCTGGTGATAAGCGAGCCGTCGTGCGGATTGAGCACGTCAATGGTTTCGCCGTCAAGGGCGTCAACGAAGCGCCCGTCGATGAAAAGTTGGTTTTGCATGAATCGTCCTGGATATATTGCTGGCCTGCCGCTTAGAATTCGATAGGGTAGGGAGCAAGCTCGCCACTCTCGTATCGCTGGGGAAGGTTCGGCGTCGCGTTCTCCCAGACCAGCAGCATTGAGCGCTTCGTCGAATAGCCTTGATGCCGGATGTCGGCGGGCATCGCGCATATATCACCCGCACGCATTGTGATTCGCGCACGGGGCGCACCGGTGTTCTTGTCGCCGATGTCCCATACGATTTCATCGGACAACTGCAGAAACCATTCGACGCGGTCATTGCCATGAAACACCGGCAGAATGAACTCTTCGGTGGTCGGGCAAAACAGGCTGGGGCCGCAAACCGACGTGACTGAGGGATTCCACGTCACGTCAGAGCGAGAAAGATATTTGAAGAGGTTGAAGGCGTGCAATTCGCCTTCGAAGCCCGGCTCGACGTGAACTTCCGGCTCGTCCTGGGCGACGTCCAGGAAGGCTCGGTTGACGGGTAGTTCGTCGCGCAGCGGCGAGTCACCTTCAAGGCCGGGCATCCGGCGCGTCGCGATGCGTGTGCGTTCGATTGCCGAACCGTTGTCGCCGTGCTTACGCCCGAATGCCGTGCCGGTTTCGTCTGGGGCCGCGAATGGGTCGAACCCTTCGTTCGTCCAGTCGTGCAGCATAGCTTTGAAGGTTGCCATGATGGTCGGCGTCTCAAAGGTCTCGGTGTAGTCAACCCCGGCTTCTTTCAGAATACCGTTGAAGGTGCCCGCGTAAACGTCCACCTTGCCGTAATGGTTGCGAGTGCCGAAAACGTGGTCGAAATTGACCCAGCCATAAAAAAAGCCCCACGCCACATCACGCATCATCGCCCGAAGGAATGCGTCCGCCGGCACAGCGTGCGTGCGAGTCTGTCCTTTCGCCGGCCAGCTGATTTTCACGAAGTACTCGTCACGCTGGAAGTTGAATTCACCGAGCTGGAAGCTGCGGTAACCGGTGACGGGACTGGGTTCGCTGGAGCGTACCGTATCGGCAGCAAAGCCTGCGGGATTGTCGAAGTTTTCGAGGGTGGCCATAACTTGTCTCCTGTGATATTCGAATAGCGGCTGTCGCAAGGGTCAATGGAGACAGATGTCTGCCCACTTTTCTACGGACAACTCACCTAGAATCGTCTGCACCAGTGCGACGCCGGGTTCCGCGGCAGTGAAGCGGTATGCACAGCCGGCGGGAAGCAGCGCTTGATGCCCCTTGCGCAGGACAACGTGCCCCATCTTGCGGCCAGCGGGCTGCGCACCAGCATTCACGGTCCCTCGGCCTGACTTTGGCGGGACATCGAGCTTGATGAATTCGATCTGGACTTCGCCATCCATCTGAATGGTGAACTCGTCGTGTGCGCAGGCGAACCATGGCGACTGGCCTTCGGTACGCATCACTTCAATGACATATTCGAGATTCTTGCCGGCGACCACCTTAACGTAAGGGGCCGATCTGGATCCCACGTCGAAGACGTTCGAGAAGGCGTAGTGATGAGCGCTGCCGCTAGTGATTTCAATCTCACCCTTCTTGTAGCTGTCGAGTGAGCCAAAGACGGTGTGGTATGCCGTGTCGGTCATTGCTGTCTCCTGTGTTGAACCGTTTGTTACGTTCAACTTTAGGGGCAAGGGGCGGCAGCAACAAGCTACGGTACGGCGATTACGGCGTTTGCGTTTCCCGAATAATCAAGCGATTCACCGCACCCAGCCACGCTCCAGCAGGGGTGCGTCCCATGCGGGCTCGCTTCCAATGTGTTCGACCAAAAATTCGACCAACGCCCTGACCTTCAAGGCCTGTCGCTGCGTCTCGGGGTAGACCGCTGCGAAGCTAAGGGGCGCCAGTTGATATTCGCTCAAGACGGGCAGCAACGTACCGGCAACAAGCGCATCGCTTGCAACAAGAGTTGGCAGACAAACAAGGCCCCCACCTGCAAGCGCATATTCCCGCAGCAAGTGCACCGAATTTGAGCGAATCATGCCTGGCAACTCCATTTCGACCACCTCTTCGCCGTGTGTCATCGTCCAGCGGTTGCGTGAGGGGTAGCCCGAATAGAGTGCTGTTGTGTGCTGCAATAATTCGCGCGGATGTTGCGGGGCACCATGCTCCGCAAGGTAGGCGGGCGAAGCGCAAAAGAGGCGCCGCACCGTGAATAGCCGCCGCTCGATGAGTGATTCCGAAATCGGCGGGAAAATCTGGAATGCGATGTCGAATCCCTCTTCGACAGGGTCTACGACCCGGTCGTTGACAATAATGTCGAGCTGGATGCCCGGGTATCGTCGATTGAATTCAACCAACGGAGCACCAAAGTGACCGAGCGCGAAACCGGGAAGCATCTGGATACGTAGTCGTCCGGTCGGCGTCGCGCGAAGTTCGCGCATCTGGTCAGTCAACTCGTTGACACGGCCAACCACCTCGGCGCACTCGCGATAGAAGGCCTCGCCAACTTCAGACAACCGCACATGACGCGTGCTTCGATGGAAGAGCGGCGCATTCACAAACTTCTCCAATTGCTGAATGCGGTTCGTCACCACCGAACTTGTCACACCTAACTGCCTGGCGGCTTCCGCGAAGCTGCTCGCCTCCGCGACTCTTACGAATGCCTCGATGCTCAGGAACCGGTCCATACCGCGCCTTCTCGTCAGCGAAAACGTAAAATTATATGTACAAGAAGGCTCGCTGCGTTTGCAAAAGACGTCAGGTATTTTCACGTTGATTTCAAGCCCGCATGCCGCTTGTGCGGGAGTGCTGCCGATGGGCTGTCCACATTGCTCCGGTACTGGAGACGGTTACTTCTGAGGTAGCGGCACTTGCGTGAAGAGTTGCATCGCTTGTCTTTCAAGTGCTGACCTCGCTGCTCGCCCGTCCCGGCAAACCCGAGGCAATTACCGCGGTTGCTCTGCTGCGGCCACCTCCGGCCGCACGTCCGAGTGACGCTGCAGGACGGCCGGTGCGGTTTCCTTCAGAAACATGCTGACCAGAATGCCAAGGGCAACTGCAACCATCGGCAGCCAAAGAATGTTCTGGATACCAAAGTGCGCTGCGACGTACCCGCCCATGGCAGGGGCGATGCCTCCTCCGAAAATTTCGCCCACCCCGACGACCGCACCAATGGACGTCGAGACAAGGCCGATTGGCGCGGCCTCGGTCGCCACCGGGCCGGACAGCAGTGAGACCAGGCCGAGCGTGAAGAACGAAGCAACGAACAGTACTGCGAATAGCACTAGAGGCTGGGGGCCGAGGCCGCGGAAGATATAGAGCATGACTGCAGTGCCCGCGAAGCCAACGATGCTTGCAAGCCGACGACCGACCAGGTCTGAGAGACCGGGCAACCCGAACTGCCCCAGAAAGCCACCAAAGCCGATGGCCGACACGACGAGGCCCATCTTCTGTGTATCGAGCGACAGGTATCCAGTGAGGTAAAGCGGCAGCAGCGCGCCGAGAACGAACACACCGGTCATCGCACAGCACAGTGCGCCCATTGCGACCACGATATTCCGATTCTTGAGTACATGCCCGAGATTCGCCGGCGCATGTTCCGACGGTCCCGCTCGCCTCGTCACCTTCGGTTCACGGATAACGAAGAACATAATCGCCCCGAGAACCAGACCAGGTATGGCCACAAGGGCAAACACCCATCGCCACGTCACGAAACTGAGCAGCTGTGTGGCGATAATGGGCGACAACGCCAATCCGAACAGCGCGAAGCCGCTTTGCTGGAGTCCGAGGTTCAAGCCCCGACGCCGCGGATGCGACGCATCGGCCGTGGCCGCGAAGCTCGTGGGACAGAAGGAGCCCTCTGCGACGCCCATCAGGCCGCGGATGGCTATCAGACCAAAGAGACCGCCCGCGAGCCCCGAAAACCCGGAGAGCAGCGAGAAAGCGATGATGGCAGGTATGAGGACCTTCCTGCGGCCGACTTTGTCCGAGATGCCGCCCATCAGTGCAGCGAAAACACCCCAGGACAGGCCGAGGACGCCGATGCAATTGCCCACGTCCTGCGCATTGAGGTTGAGGTCCTTCATGATCGACGGAAACAGCGGTGCAATTAGCCAGCGGTCCAGGCCAACCAGCCCAAAGCCAAGCGCCAGCAGCGTCACTGCTTTCCATTCGTAGGATGTATCCCATCCGGCTGATTTCATGTCTGTCTCCGTGGACGCTGGTCATCGGCGCGCCCCGGGGGCATTTGCGCGTAGCCAGCTCAGATGTCTTGTGTGTGCGACGTCAATCGCAAGGATGGTCGACCACCGACCGAGGCGGTGAATTTCAATTCGCCGACGTCACGACAATAGGAGCAAGCTCTCTTTTCGGGTATGGAACAACGAGCGAACACGCCATTTGCGAAACGCAAATAATCGATGGCGACAGGCGCCAGGCGCCCACTGAGAAGAGCGGCGCGAATGTCGCCCCGAAGGGAATACGGTGAAATCCGCTTCCTTGGGGGAATCCCTCGTAGACATGCAAGGGGTCACGTTCGGCGTGACAACATGTTCCGACAGGCGCAGGATCCGGATGAAATCGTTGAGCCACTCGCCCAGCCAGGAGAGATCTTTGTACTGCTTCCCACAAGCACCGCGTCAACTAAAACGTGACAGACAGTAACGCGATATGCCATTGACTACAGATGGTGTTCGCGTAACCTTCGCGAGCAGTACGCGATGTCGTCCACACGCACCCTCAGGAACCTAACCGCGCGGGGCATGGAAATCGTCGTACGTACCGAGTCCACTTCGAGCGTTGACCTTGATGACAACACTACGTTGGCTCAAATTGGCAAGCTCAGTACGCCTTACCGAGCGAAGAGGGGATCCAACGTCCTGGACTTTCGGCGGCGCGAATTGTATGCCCCTCGCCTGACAACCGTCTCAACCGACCCTCAGGGTCGCCATGCAAACCTGGAGAACTTCAATGCCTAAAATTCTGGTCTTGTATTACTCGTCCTACGGTCACATTGAGACGATGGCGAATGCTATCGCTGAAGGTGCGATGTCGTTCGCCGGTGCGAGCGTGACGCTCAAGCGTGTACCCGAAACGATTCCCGCCGAGCAGGCAATGGCAGCTGGCATCAAGCTGGACCAGGCCGCGCCCGTGGCTACCATCGACGAACTCGCTGACTATGACGCAATCATCTTCGGGACCCCGACGCGCTTCGGTAATATGGCCGGGCAAATGCGCAATTTTCTCGACCAGACCGGCGGCCTGTGGATGAAGGGCGCACTCATCGGCAAGATCGGTAGTGTTTTCGCGTCGACCGGCACGCAGCACGGAGGCCAGGAAACCACAATCTCGTCGTTCCACTCGACGCTTCTTCATCACGGGATGGTCATCGTCGGCGTTCCGTACGCGTGTGCGGGTCTCACGAAGATGGACGAAATCACCGGCGGCACACCTTACGGTGCGACGACGCTTGCAGGTGCCGACGGCAGCCGCCAACCGAGCGCGAACGAACTGGACATTGCCCGTTACCAGGGCAAGCACGTCGCGGAACTGGCGGCGAAGCTGGCATCCTGACGCTGACGCAGCGTGCTCAATTCGCGGCCCGGACATGCGCCAGGGCGGGGCGCGGATTGCGCCGAATTCTCGCTTGCTATACGCGGGCGACTGTACTGCTGTTGGTCAGTAGCAGGCTCAGTTCGTCGATATTGAACGGCTTTGCCAGGACAATCACCCCGCCCAGCTTTGCGCGCTCAAGTTCATCAGCGTAGCCGGTCATCAACGCAAACTTCTGCTTCGGCCACCTGCTCCGGACATGTTCGGCAAAGTCGATACCGCTCATCTTTCCGGGCAGATGCACGTCCGAAAGTATGAAGTCAAATGCGGCGCCGCTGACGAGCACCTCAAGCGCTTCGTCGGCCCTCATGACGTGTCGTACCGTGCATCCGAGCACCTCCAGGACGGCGCAGATTCCGGCGGCCACCTCCAGGTTGTCTTCTACGACGAACACATGCTGCGGCGTAGGCGCCGCAGCAATGGGTTCGGGCAAAGCCACTTCTACCAGACTTTCCGCCCCTTGATAGCGAGGCAAGAAAAGTTTGAGAGTCGTTCCTTTACCTGGCTCGCTCTCTATCATCGCTGTTCCACCGGACTGCTCGCATGTGGCTAGTACCTGTGCAAGCCCGAGACCGGTGCCGGCGCCAAGTGCTTTGGTGGTAAAAAGCGGCTCAAACGCATGCTCCTTCACCGATGGAGGCATCCCCTGTCCGGTATCGGAAAGCGCCAACAACACGTACTCTCCTGGGGGCAGTCCATTCTTGAATTGCGCGCCCCGGACGTTGCTGCATCGGATGGAAAAGACGCCTCCATCGGGCATGGCATCTCTGGCGTTGACGGCGATGTTGAGAATCGCTGACTCCAGTTCGGTTACGTCTATCTTAACTAGCCAGGTGTCCGGCGCTACGTCCAAAGTGAACTCGATTCTTTCTGTCAGCGCTGTGCCTATGATGCTGGTGGCGCTCCCGAGCCATGCGGGCAAGTCGACGACTTCATGCTTCAGAGGCTGTTTGCGGGCGACGCTCATCAGTCTGCGGGCAAGTTCTTCCGCCCCCACTGTGGCTCGCTTCACCGCGGTGACCTCTTTTTTTACATTCGTATAGTTTTTTCGGGTCGCCAGTTCCATATTTGCCGCCACGACCATCAGCAGGTTGTTGAAGTCGTGAGCCACGCGCGCGACAAGATTTCCTAGCGCCCCCATGCGCCGCAACTGACGGCTCGAAGCTTCGGCAGAAGCACGCCGTGTCCACTCGTTTTTCCAGTGATTCCATGCCGCTTCCTCAGCTCGCAGTTGACGAAGCGAGAAAACAATCAGTGCCCAGAGTCCAACGCACGGTGCGAGCGTGAACATAGCCACGATGGCCAGATGTTTGCTCCATTGGTCATGTATTGCTGCCGTGGCGTAGCCGCTGGCAACATAAAGTGGATACCGTCCCACGCGCCGAAACGTCAGGATTCTCTCGACACCGTCAACGGTAGAAATCATATCGACCCGGCCAACTTGCACCGCGTCCGCAAGCGCTGCGGTAAAGGGGGTATTCGGCGCCGGATTGCGCAGGTCTCCCACGTCCGGAAGTCTGGCCAGAATGGTCCCGTCCTGGCGGTAAAGCCCAACGAGCAATGCGGAGTTGTTGTTAGTCAGGTCCGCGTAGAATTCGCTGAAATACTGTCGCTTGAGCGCGATGGAGACAACGCCGAGAAAATCTCCGTCGGTGCCGACCCGGGCCATGTTTGTCGTAAAGACGTCCGACTGCATAACCTTGCCCGATAAAGGCCGGGAGAAATAGGGGGCCGGCGCGGACGCAAGTGCCGCTCGAAAATCTTCGCGTCCGGCGATGGAAAGCCGCGGCGCAGGAAAGAAACGGCTGCTTGCCAACAGATCACCGTTTGTGCCAAACACAGATATCGCAGCAAGTTGGGGGTAGTCCGCTGCAATTGTGTTGAGCCTGCTATATATGCGACCCTCGTGTTTGCGGACTTCCGCGTCATCGTCATCATTGAGAAGCTCGACGATGCGCGTTCCGATTTCGTTGTTCATATCGACAACCTTTAGCGCGTGTTCCTGGGCAACCCTGGTCAGGCGGTCCACGATGTCGCTCGCGTCTGCGACGCGCCGCTGGAAGTCAAAGTATCCGTAGCCTGCGAGACAGCCAAGCGGAACAACAACCGACAAAACCAGAACGATGACAAGCACGCGTCGCGTTACCACAAAGTTGCGCGACGGCATCGGTACATCCGGCTCACTGTTGTTGTCGACTGACAAGGTCGGAGGCTCCCGCAAGTCGTTCATTGCTGCCCATGCCCATGGTACTGCGGGAAAATATCAGCCGGGGATTTTCAGGTTAGTGAACCGTTTCACACATCGTCCCTTGAATCGCGTGCGTTAGATTGTTCACGATTATCCCGGACGGCTCGAGCACCGCGTGGGGCGGATAATTGGGCGCCATGCGTGCTGTCGCTTGCCTTTACAGCGACACAAGACATCAACCGGCATCCTGGCGTTGGGGTTCGAGAATGCGCAGCATCGTGCGGCCGCCTAAGCTCCTGAGCGGAATGTAGATACGATGTGTCTTTTGGTCTACAGCGACGACGTGTGCATTTGGGCCGACATGAGTGTCGCCCAGCTTCGAGATCGCGCCGGCTTCTACCCGAAACATCGAGAGAACTCCCGCCTCACCCGCGACGTACAAAAGATGGAGTGAGGCGTCGTACGCCAGCACGTCCGGGTCCTTTCCGACCTCGAACAACGACGACACACGCATCGTGCGCATATCGAGAACGACAAGCCGGTCGTTTCCCTCGCACGCGATGAATGCGAGTCTGTGGTCCGCGTCTATTAGCAGCCCGTGGTTCCCCTTGGCGCCTGGCACATCAATACGCGCGACGATCCTGTCACTGGCGGGGTCGATTTCCACCAGCTGATTGCGCGTCTGGACGTTGACGAAAATGTGCTTTGAGCTCGGGTCATACTGCGTATTGCCCGCCTCACCGTTAAGCGGGATGATTGCGACCCGTTGGTTCGAAGTCACGTCAATGACTGTCTCCGAGCCACCGGTTTGGTCGGAAACGTAGAGCTTGTGCGCGTCTGGCGCATAGGCCATCCCGTCGGGGTATGTGCCCGTCGGGATGCGAGCAGTTATCCGCGGCGTCGCCGTGTCGATGACGTCGACCTCATTGCGTCCGGTGGCCGATGCATAGACGCGTCCTAACTCAGGAATGGCCAGCACGCCGTGGACAGAACTAACGTCGGCGACGCGTCCAGCTACGCGAGACAACTCAGTGTCGAAGACGACGACTTCGCTATCGCCCAGGTGCGCGATAAACAGCAAGTGTCTAATGGCGTCGAAGCTTTCGTAATCGAAGCGAGTCGTCTTCCCGCCAAGCGGAATGTCCGCGACCTTCTGCAGAGGCAGGTTGGAGGCTTCGAACGCTTCGTCCTTGCTCGCCGCACTACCCGGGACAGATGCAAGAACGGCAATCGCGAGGACCGCAACAGCGAGGGCTCGCACCGTGGACGACGTACTCGGCAGGACCATGATGTCGCTCCCTCATCATCGGATCTACGCGGCCGGTGGCCAGCCATGAGTTTCGCTCTGGCGGTCGCGGCAGTACGCGTAGAGCGCGTCGTAGATCATCATGCCATGCGAAAGCATCTCACGGTCGCTCTCAAAGATTCGCGATAGGCCAAGAGACAATGCCAACAAATCGACGGCTCTGGTCCATACAGCCGGGAGGCGGCAAACCACGGCTTGCCGGGCACGGTATAAATCCAGTTCTCCGTTTTGCCCGCCGGCGGCACTACAACTGCTTACAAATCTCACACTGACCCGGTGCACCGTTCTGTCGGCTGCGGCGTTCTTGCTGACACACTCAACGGAGCGCGACATGAGCACCAACCTGACTTCCAGTTCACCGCAACGCAACCGCATCCATCCTCTGGTTGCAGGTGCCGCCGTAGCCGTTATCCTGGCCAGCGCTACGGGTATCGCGGCGATGACGGGCCTTCTTCCGACGTCCCGCGCTGTAACGGCGCCGCCGACGCAAGCTATGCCGGTCGCGGCACAAATCGCCAGCGCGCCGGTTGCTTCACCGCAACCCAACGCAGAGCAACGCGTGACCCGGGAGGAAGCGCCCGCCCAGCCGCGCGTCCATCACCACCCCAAGGCGCCGGTCGAGCAGGGTGCAAGGTATGCGAACAGCGACGCATATCAATCCTCGGTGACATCCGCGCCGAGGCCAGTCGCCGTTGACCCGAACGCCGGCGAAGTGGTCGCCGTGAATACGGTTCAGGAATCAGAACCCACAACGGGTCTCGGAGCCGTAGGCGGGGCCGTCGCTGGCGGGCTGTTGGGAAATCAGGTCGGTGGGGGACGTGGTCGAATTCTGACCACGATTGCCGGCGCCGTCGGCGGCGGGCTCGCGGGCAATGGCATCGAGCACGCTGTGCGCAAGGCGACGAGCTACCAGGTGCAGGTCCGAATGCAGGACGGCAGCTACCGGAATTTCAATTACTCAACGCAGCCGCCGGTCCAGGTGGGTGAGCGCGTTCATGTCTCCGGTGACTCCTTGAGCGCGTCATAACCAGCGTGAAAATGGGCAAGGCTTTTTTGCGGTGACCGCGGTACAGAATTGCCAATTGGGCTGTGCCGGCTGAATCACCCTTCAGCCTCCTCAGGGAGTGTCTGGGCGCGTACATCGCGCGTGAAATCGCGCGATGTACAGGTGGCTCCTGGTCCTGAGAGCATCGAAGGTGAGTTCCGACTGCGATTTTTTTAGCGGGTCAT
Source organism: Paraburkholderia kirstenboschensis (assembly GCF_904848585.1). Classification (GTDB taxonomy): domain Bacteria; phylum Pseudomonadota; class Gammaproteobacteria; order Burkholderiales; family Burkholderiaceae; genus Paraburkholderia; species Paraburkholderia kirstenboschensis. The sequence continues at coordinate 432,048 of NZ_CAJHCR010000002.1, read as the reverse complement.
TCGACAATGACAACTGCGAGGCTAAAGTTGTCTCGCCCGCAGGGCAGCAGTGACCAGGTGCCGATGCCAGCACGGCGATGCGTTCAACGGCGGCGCTCTGAATTTTAGATTGTGTGCCGGCTAAAGCCATTCGCTAGATATGTCTCTGCATCTTCTTCAATCAAAGACTTTCTTGACATATAAAGCCATAAATAGGATGGAGCTCTTTTTAGGCCGGAGACCTTTGCAGGAGTGTCGGCACTCAAGGAGAGTAACTCAACGGAGGCAGGTCCAACACCAGACACGGTTCCGAAGAGACAGCATTGGATGGCCGCGTCGTACGTCCGGGCAAAATCCACCTATCCGTGACTGCCTTTTCCAGGCCCGCGCACGCGCGAGTTCGGCCTGTCCTACTGTCTTCAGCGAAAAACAAGAACCAGTGACGCTTCAATGAGCTTATGGTTCGCACAACGTTGCGCCGTCGTATGCTTTGACGAGTGCAGCAACGGTCCCAACCTGCCGACTCGACGTACTCGGACCAGCGTAGCGTTGAATCAAAGTGCGTTTAAGGGAAACGTCAGGTAGCAGGTGCCGTTTTCCGCGGCAGGAGGCAAGTCGCCGGCCCGGAGATTCACCTGCACAGAAGGCAGGATGAACACGGGCGTCGCCGGCGTTGCATCGCGCATGCTTACGAACTGTCCTTCTGTGACGCCGTCGTGCACATGCGGGTTCACGACCGTCGTTGCAGCGCGACCTGCCTTGAGTCGTAGTCGCGAATCGGGTCAATGACCGCGCATTCCCGATGCCCGGACTGGAAAACCACATAATTGACCGTGCCTGTGTCCGGGTCGAAGAACGGCTGAACGATGGGCTGAATGATGACCGCCTCAAAAATTACTCATTCTATTCATAAGATGAGGAGAGACCATGTCGATTGATATGGCGAGTTTTACGCCGGGCCTGTCCCTGACGGGCGGCATGATGATTGGCGCCGCAGCTGCGATGCTGGTTCTCTTCAACGGGCGTATTGCCGGCATCAGCGGCATTCTCGGCGGCCTGCTCAGCAGCTCACACAAGATGCCGGGATGGCGTATCGCTTTTCTTGCAGGGTTGATTGGCGCGCCTCTACTGGCGAATCTGCTCGGCGACCCGATAGCGCCTAACATCCAGGCCGGGTGGGCCGAGATACTTTTCGCAGGGTTTCTGGTTGGCATCGGCACGCGTTACGCGAGCGGTTGCACGAGCGGCCACGGTGTCTGCGGCATCTCACGGGGCTCCGTCCGTTCGCTGGTCGCGACGGCAACATTCATGGCAACCGGCTTTCTGACCGTATTCGTGGCCAGACATCTGCTGGGAGGCTGAGATGAGCTTGCTCGCTGCTTTAATTTCCGGCCTGCTGTTTGGAGTGGGCCTGATGGTCTCTGGCATGGCCAATCCGGCGAAGGTTCTGGGATTTCTCGACCTCGCGGGGCGGTGGGACCCTTCACTTGCATTCGTGATGGCCGGGGCGGTAGCCGTCGGCTCTATCGCGTTCCTGTTTGCAAAGCGTCGCAGGAAGTCGCTGCTGGGTCTACCCATGCAGATTCCGGCCACCACCGAGGTGACGTTGCGACTTGTACTAGGAAGCGCGGTGTTCGGGGTTGGCTGGGGGCTTGCAGGATTTTGTCCGGGGCCCGCACTGGTCGCCCTTGGCGCTGGCTTCCCGAAGGCGTGGGCTTTTGTGGCCGCGATGCTCGGCGGCATGGCCGTGTTCGAATTCATCGAGCGCGCGAACCTGCGTCGGCATGACGCTGCGCATTGATTGCCGGTCCATCCGCGCAAATCTGGCGGTTCGAGATGGCACCCGCGTCGCGACCGCGTCGACGACGCTTTCGCGAAGTTGTCACATGGGTCATCCAACCTGAATGCGAACGCGCGCGAAGCTAGCAGTTTCTCTTCTGCGACGCGCACCCTAACCGGCCGGTCCTGGTCGAATTCGCGAAGGTGATGAGATGAGCCCACTGTCCACGCAGCAGAATTTCCAGAGCCTCTCACTGAAAGACTTGCTTGAAGCCAGAGAGCTTTACCACTGGCATCTGTCCAACAAGGCGAACGTCGTAGGCACTGCCGTGGGGCTTTACCTGATCCGGACGGACGATCCCTGGCCCGGAGACGATGCGGCTTCCGGGAGGGACAGTGCGCCTCTCGCTAAGGGCATTCGCACGTTTGGCAACTCGGAAGTGCGTCCGTACTCGTGGCCTGCAGTCATCGTGCTCGTACGCGACTGGGTAGATCCGACGGAATTCGGATATGGCAAGGTCGATCCGGACCATATGGTGCCACGTACTCTTTATATGCCGGATGGCCGCGCAGTTCCTGTGTGTGTCGTCGCGGTGCAGGTGACCGAGCCGTCAAAAGGCGCCCCGGCCGATACCCGCTGGCCCTCGACATATATTGGCGGCGGATGTCCGCTGCTTGCGCAGGCGCAGGGTGTCGAACGAACTGCGAGCGTGGGATGTCTCGTCACCGATGGCCATACAACGTATGCGCTTACGAATCGACACGTGTGCGGGGAGCCTGGAAGTTCTGTCAAAGCGCGACTGCGTGGTGCAGTCGTCGAAATTGGCATCGCCTCTGAGCGCCAACTGACGCGCGAACCGTTCACCTCGGTCTTTCCGGAATTTCCCGGGAGCCGCCGTTACCTTACGCTAGACATTGGCCTCGTCGAAGTCCACGACGTGAACGATTGGTCGAGCAAGCCCTTTGGCATCAAAGGAACGCCCCAAGAGATCGCTGACCTGAATGAATTGAGCTTGAGCCTTCAATTTGTCGACCAGCCTGTGACTGCCTTCGGTAGTGCTTCCGGACTGCTTGAGGGGACAATCAAGGCCCTTTTCTACCGGCACAAATCGTTGGCGGGCTACGACTATGTTTCGCAGTTTCTCATCGCACCGGCACGGGGCTCGACGCAAACCGGGGCTGGAGATTCGGGCACCGTGTGGTATCTGAAGTCAGGCGACGAGGAAAACCCCAAGCTGCATCCGTTAGCGGTGGAGTGGGGCGGGCAGTCGCTGCTCGAAGGCGAGAAGAGCCTGAACTACGCGCTGGCCACCGGGCTCAGCACTGCATGTCAGCTGCTCGACGTCGACCTGGTCCGCGACCATAACGAGGGCGCTAACCCTTACTGGGGACAAACGGGTCACTACAGTATTGCGACCGCTGCAATCGAATCAGTAGCGAACGGTCCGTTACGGGAGTTCATGAAGGCGAATATTGAGCGCATCAGTTTTCGCCCTGATGAGCTGACGCCGGAGCAGATTCACGAGAAACTCTCCAACGGCGAATTCGTTGAACTAGCTGATGTGCCCGACCTGGTGTGGAAGAAAACCCCGGGGCGCGTGCCCGGCGGACGGGACTATGCGCAGAACGCCGGGCCCGAACATCCGAACCACTATGCCGATATCGACAAGCCCGGTGCCAACGGCAAGACGTTGCGCGACATCACGTTAAGCGGTATCGAGAAGATGAGTGTTTCTTCGTGGTTGAAATGGTATGCCGATGAAGGGCAGGCGGACAGCCGCTCAGAGGGGTTTTTACCGTTCCGCGTGTGGCAGATCTTTGACGAGATGGTTCGGCAGTTGAAGGCCCGGGACGATACGCGATTCCTGTGCGCAGCAGGGGTATTGGCTCACTATGTTGGCGATGCGTGCCAGCCGCTTCACGGGTCCTATCATGCCGACGGATACCGTGATGCCCCGGGCGCAACCAGCAAGGCGTGGCCGGGCAAGGGAGTCCATTCGACGTTCGAAGACAAGATGGTGGACCGGCATTCGACTGAGTTGCTGCCCAAAATCTCTCCGCAAGCGAAACGCTTCGAAGGCACTATCCCCGCTATTTCCGACGGACGCGACGCCGCTTTCGCCACAGTCACGCTGATGTCGCAGGCGGCAGACATGCTCCCTCCCAGCAAGCTTATCGACGAATATATCCGCCTTGGTGGCGGCAGCTCCGCGAAGGTGGTCGATGGTCTCTGGAACGTCTTTGGAGACGATACCGCGAAGCTAATGGGTGCAGGGGCGCGATACCTTGCGGCCATCTGGGAAGCAGCATTCAACAAGGCTGACACGTCACTTCCATCAGGAGCTCGCGTGATACCAGAAGCGGAATTGGCGAAGGTTTACCAGGACAAGGATTTTGTCCCTTCTGTGACGCTGGACAAGATTTCCCCGTTGCTTGAATGACGCCACGTTGTTAGCCGACCGCTCGGTGGCGTCAATAACAGGCGACGGTACACCGCACCTACTTGCGAAGAGGTGCGGTGACAAGCCCGCGCATGTTAACTAAAGCAGTTTTGACGCCGCTTTAATCTGGCGCTTTCGTTCTTTCTTCAAGGCACGAAGGGCTGACGTTGCATTGACGCCTGCAGGCAAAGAAGAACGATGCGCGTCGAGAAGGTCGCGACTCGCAATGGCGTCGTTTAGTGCACCGAAATGCTTCTGTAACCGCTTGAGTCCCTTCAGACCGTTGCGCTGTTTTTTCTGCAGTAAGGGCTCGAAGAACTCGATGAGATATCGCACCTTCTTTCCAGCTTTGCGCACATCGTGATATGAGTTGTAGTCAGAGCTGCCGGCTCTCGACGCGTGACGCATGCGTTTTTGTAATTGTTGCTGCGCCGTCTTTACCCGCTTCCGCGCGAATTTTCTCAGCGGTGTTCTCACTGGCGATGTGTTCAACTCCCGGTTCGCTTCACTCACTGCATTGCGTAGCGTCTTGTCCAGATGTGTGTTGGCCAAAATTTCGGCGCTCTTTTCGGCCGTCTCGTTTCGATTTCTTTTGAACGCATCGAGAAGAGCCTGATCACTGTCTTTTTCAACGAGCTTAATCAATATATCCCAGTCGCGCGTGTTACCCGCTGCGTTGGCCAGGAACTTGAAAAGGGCCCGCTGCTCGTTGTCGAATTTCTCGTCGAGAATCGGCCGATATGCCCAGAGCAGAGTACGCAACCGGCGCAGGGCGATGCGAAGTTTGTGAAGCTTCTCGGCGTCCGCATCGTCCCGCAGAGCTGATACCTGTTCGATGGCCTCGCTGACCAACGGGGTGGCATAGGTCGCGAAGCTCGCTTCCGCCAGCGCGTCGCGGTCGAGTATGGATTTGCTGCCGTCCAAGGTCATGGTGGTTCCTCAAATTGCGCAATACACCAGCATGGGCAAAAACCATTCCTCACGGCTCCATGGCTCGTGGAATGACGCTGCATGCCACCCACGTGCTGCCGAACACCGTTCATCCTTTGATCGAGGACACAGCAGTGCTGCGTTGCACAAAAATTGCTAGCATTGGTGACAGGAATACCGCCCCTGCGGCGGCTTTTGCAACGACTATCCAACGGGGTGCGAAGATGCACGACGCCGAAGCTGCAACGACCTTACTCAACAGGTACCGATTAACAGAGGAAGGAATCGACGGAGAGCCCTCGGCACTGGACATGCTGCGAGAAGGCGGTCTCCCGTTCAAGCACTTCCGGGGTGTCTGTCGCAACGCATCGGAACCAATTGGCGATGGCATGGAGATAGAATGCCTCGCGTTTGACGACGGCTCCCATGCGTTGCGTCTGGGGCAGCCTGGTTCAATGCTTGACTCGGCAACATGGACTGCCGTTGCTCCCGAACAGTGCAACGTTGCGACGACGCGATTCAAACCCGCGAAAGGCGAACGGGATGCTCAAGCACAATGAATTCGCGTTTACCCGTCAGGTCAATTCGTCGACGCCAAAGTCAAGCGATTCATTGATGCACTGAAAACGAGTTCGAGGCCGGCTCGCATACCATGACCACATGAAACGGAGGCACCATGTGCTACTCGGCCCAAGTCCTGGCGGACTATCGAAAATTCGTGCGTACGTTTGGCGCAATCATGGACATCCACGAGTTTGCGCGTCTGTTTTTTGAACGCGCGGAGGGCATCAGCAAAGCGAAGATACCCAAAGCCATGGAAGACGCCTTTGCCGAACCGCAGGATGAAGCAGCGCGTGAAATCAATGCGCTTATCGCCCGCTTCACATCGGCGCAGGTGACGAAGCTGGAGCAGGACCTCTTCAAACAGCGCACGCGGCTTGCGGACGCCGAGCGCACGCTGCAGACGAAAGTCACGAAAGCAGCAACGGAAAGCCAGCGCATTGCCACCGACAAAATTGCATGGACCAAGGGAAAACTTGAAGACCTGCGGCGAACCGAATCGCAGCCGCGGGACTCGCGCATCTTTCCCGGTCACTACGCGCCTGTGATGGTTATGGAAAATGGGCAACGGGTCGTGAAGCCCATGCGGTATCAATGCCGCATTGCTGGAAAGCCTTCGTCGTACGATACGAAATATCCCGGAACATACAATGCGCGCCGGGATAGTCTCGAAGGTTTTTGGGCCCCATGCTTTGGGTACACGCATGCGGTCCTGCTTGTCGAGGTTTTCTATGAAAACGTCAACCGGGCGAAGTACGAAGGCACGTTACTGGAGACTCACGAGCGGGATGAAAATATCGTGCTGGAGTTTCGTCCAGGCAACGGGGAGCTGATGCATGTCGCCTGTCTGTGGTCGCGGTGGTCGGCACCGGGCGAACCGGACCTGCTGTCATTCGCGGCGATAACGGACGAGCCGCCACCGGAAGTCGCAGCGACCGGTCACGACCGATGCATCATTCCTATCAAGCCGGAAAACATAGATGCATGGCTTAACCCGGACCCGAAGAATCTGGACGCAATGTACGCCATTCTCGATGACAGGGACCGGCTGTTCTACGAGCATAGGCTCGCAGCATAACGGCTATGAAAATGCGTCGGGGCCTCTTGCGCAAGCTTATGCCCAACGCGCGGCAACACAACGGGCTCGGGCAATCCGAAGGAGACTTGAATGATACGCAAAATGCTCAATGCGTCGCAGCTTCAGCAGGAGGTCAACCGGCGAATCCATCGGCAGCAGGAAATCGTCGAAGACGGCGTAAAGATCCGCGTGCCGCGACCGCAGTTGCAAGAGGCGGACAAGACAGGCTGCAACTGGAAGATGACCAATTTCGGCAACGCGGTCGGCTTCGAGCGCGACATCGAGGGCGTGCTCAAGGCCGTGCGTGCCGAATACAATCTCAGTACTGAAGTGAAAGACACCGGTAACCCGTTCGGGGACTAACTGTGCAAGATGCTTAAAGCACCATCGTCGAGGAGTTGAAAGTTACGGATGGGCATGTGACGCGTATGCCCATCGCCAATGGCTTGGCACTCACTATGTCGTGCACTGTTTTCCGCGCTTATAAATTTTTCCATGCCGCTTACAAGCCCGCTGGTGACAAGGCGCTGGCCCCTCAGGTCCCTTCCACTTTACGAGGTTTGAACGGGTAAGCCGCGCGCCTTGCCGCGACCGGCTAGCCGCGTGCGAGCGCGTCGGCGCGGTCAGTTCTTCAGATCGTCGGGCACCTTACCACCGTTCTCAGCGAGCTTCAGCATCACCTGCTTGTGCAGCCAGATGTTCATCGCGGCTGAATCCTCGGTGTTGCCGGTGTAGTGCAACTCGGATGCAAGTTCCTTGCGGGCCGTGAGACTGCTGTCGAGGCCAAGCAGCTTCATCAGATCGACAATGGACGTTCGCCAGTTCAATTTTTCGCCGCTGCTTTCCTGCATCCTGGTTAGAACCACTTCGACGTCGACTGTCGGCATAGGTGTGACGGGAGGCTGGGAATTCCCTGCGGCGGCAGTGGAGGGCGTCGCTGGTGTTCCAGCGGGCGCAGTCGCGCTACCCGGTGCCGCCGTCGCCGAGGCTGCCGGTCCGGCGGTCGCGCCCGAGCCGGTGTTGGCCGGATGATCATGCGGGAAGATCTTGTTGAGGATCGTCGAAAAAATGCTCATTTATCGCTCCTGGTTCGCGCCGGTCACTGCGGCCGGCGTATGGGGCGCGCAACGCTCGTGCCTGTGCAGACTTCCTTCAGGCCGTCGCGAGCCGCTGTCATGGTCACCGGTGTACCTTTGAAAATGCATTGGTGGTAAGAATCATCGTCATCCTAATGAGTACAGATGGTTCGAACAACGCTGCGTCAAGAGCATTTCCGCGAGGCACGGTGTTTGCTGAACCTTGTCCACTTAACGGAGACAGGGAGGTTCAAATGGCCGAGTCTATTCAATCCACCAGTTCGGGTTCCGCCGATGCATCGCGCGATGACAGCCTCGCAGCAAGGCCGAACGGCAGCGATGAACTGCGTGCCCGCAGCGCGATGAAACTTTCCGAACTGAAGGACAAGCTTGCCGATGCACAGGACGTCGTCAAAACGAAATACCGCGTGGTGTCCGAATCGACCGACGATTTCGTCCACGACAGTCCGTGGAAAGCGGTGACGATGGCGTTAATCGGCGGGCTCATCATCGGGATGCTGGCTGCCCGATAACGCGCGTTCCGTGGAACGTGCTCCATGTCACCGCTGTACAACGCGGTGACATGGATACTCACAGGTCTGCTACGCCTTGAGCGCTAGCAGGTCAGTGCTCGCTCGGCCGGACGGCGGGGTCATTCTCGACGACGTCGCGCGTCGCCGACCAGTACGGCTCCCGGTTGTAGTAGCTGTAGGTCGATTCGCCCCAGGTCTGATCGGCCATAGCCGGCCAGTGGTCAGGGTCGAAGCCGGGGTCGTCCTTCAGGCGTTGCGCCGTGATGTCGACGAAAAAGCACTTCTGATCGGTATCGAGAGTCAGCGCGCTCCACGGAATGGCATGCAGATTCGCTCCCATGCCAAGGAAGCCGCCTTCCGATAGCACCGCGTACGCGATGCGTCCATTGCGGACGTCCAGCATGATGTCGGAAATCTTGCCGACATGCTCACCATCCGACGACATCACCTTCGTGCCGTCGAGCGTGGCCGCAGCCATGACGTCAGGCCCCGGACCTTCGCCGATTCCGCCGCCGACAATTTTCGCTCCGCCGCCAGGGGCGCTTTGCGGGTTGATTGAGCCCATCTTTCACCTCCTTATGGAAAGGGTGCGCTTTGAATGGCGCAAGCGCTGTGCCCGCCGCGAGTTGCGTCAGCTGCGATGCAGCGGGAGAGTCAGTGCCATGAAGGGACGAAAGAAACAAGCTAGCGGGCTGGGCCGAGCGCTGCCTAACGCGACAGCAGCGTAACCGTGGCGATGCCGAGAATCGTCATGACGAGCGAGGCGCCCACATGCATCGCGACTTCGCCGGCGGCCCAGCCGAGGCGGCCGTCCTGCAGGTGCTGCACCACTTCGGCCGAGAAGGTCGAGAAGGTGGACAGTCCACCCATCATTCCGGTGATCACGAAAAGCCGCCACTCGGGCGCAATTTGCGGCGCGCGCGCGAAGCCCGCGACGGCCACGCCAATGATGTAGCCGGCGACCACGTTTGCCGCGAAGGTGCCGAGCGGCAACGACGGAAAGAGTCCATTCAGACGCAGGCCGAGAAACCAGCGAAATAACGAACCGAGTGCGCCGCCGACGGCGACCGCGAGTATCGACCAATACATGAGTGTGCCAGGCGAAACGGGGAGTCTACAAGCCGGGCGAAGCGGGGACGCAATGTCGCGTTCGCTCTATTCCGGGAAAGCAGGCATCGTTCAGAAGGAGGCGATGATCGGACATGCCATGCCGTGTGCATGGCAAAGCCATTCGAGAATCCCGCCTGCAGCGCGCAAGTCTAACATTCGCTATTCCATGGGGACAGGTCGCATAAGCCGGCCCGGTGTGGCCGGCGCATGCCATCAGCCCAAACTTTCGCGCTCCGGCGTAGCTGAGATTTTGTGGATCGACAGGTCGGCACCGTTGTACTCGTCCTCCTGGTCGAGGCGCAGGCCCACCGTCAGGCGGATCGCGCCGTATACGAGCGTGCCGCCTAGCGAGGCCACGACGATGCCACCCAGCGTGCCGATCACCTGTGCGCCGAACGAGACGCCGCCCAGGCCGCCGAGCGCCCGCAATCCGAAAATGCCTGCTGCGATGCCGCCCCACGCGCCGCATAGACCGTGCAGCGGCCAGACGCCGAGCACGTCGTCGATGCGCCAGCGGTTTTGCACGCACGTGAACATATAGACGAACAGCGCGCCGGCGATGCCCCCCGTGACGAGCGCGCCGAGCGGATGCATCAGGTCTGAGCCCGCGCACACGGCGACTAGTCCGGCGAGCGGCCCGTTGTACGTGAAGCCGGGGTCGTTGCGTCCCGCGAGCCAGGCGGTCAACGTGCCGCCGACCATCGCCATCAACGAATTCACGGCGACGAGGCCGCTGATCTTGTCGATCGTCTGCGCGCTCATCACGTTAAAGCCGAACCAGCCGACCGCGAGCACCCACGCGCCCAGCGCGAGAAACGGAATATTCGATGGCGGATGCGCGGCAATACCGCCATCGCGGTGATAGCGGCCGTGGCGCGCACCGAGCAGCAACACCGCGGGCAGCGCGACCCAGCCGCCAAACGCATGAACGACGACCGAGCCTGCGAAGTCGTGGAACGGCGCGCCGAACGTCTGGCCGATCCAGTGCTGCACGCCGAAGCGCTCGTTCCAGGCGATCCCCTCGAAGAATGGATAGACGAAGCCGACCAGAACGAAAGTCGCGAAGAGTTGCGGATTAAATTTCGAGCGCTCGGCGATGCCGCCGGAGACGATCGCCGGAATGGCGGCAGCGAACGTCAGCAGGAAAAAGAAGCGCACCAGCGCATAGCCGTTGTGAACCGCGAGCGATTCGGCGCTGCCGAAAAACTGCACGCCGTACGCGATCGTATAACCGATGAAAAAATAGGCGATCGTCGAGACGGAGAAGTCCACCAGAATCTTGACGAGTGCGTTGACCTGATTTTTCTTACGAACCGTGCCCAGTTCGAGGAATGCGAATCCCGCGTGCATCGCGAGCACCATAGCGGCCCCGAGCAGGAGAAATAGGGTATCGGTGCCGGTGTTGAGGCTTTCCATCGATTGTTTCCGCTTGTGTCAAAAAGACGCGCAGCGAATGCAAGAAGCGGGCCAAATCGGTGCTATTTGGCTCATCAGCGGTGCAACAGGCACTGCAAGGGAACGGCGCGGGGGCGGTTATCGTGCCTGCACTCGTGGGACGCACCTCGAAGGCCCGTCGTCAGCACAATAGATGTGCGTAAGTGTTCAGTTTTGGTAATACGTGAACCAAGTTGGTTCGTAAGTTTTCGTCTTGCTTACGCATGCTGCCGCGTGCCGAGAGGCGCTGCCTAGCCCGCGCCAAGTCTCCGCTGCATTGGCGGACAACGCCTGGTCTATGGCGTGCCGCTTTGTTTCCAAAGCAAACGCCGACATAATGTGCCGTACCGCGCACGATCTGCCGGCCCACACCTTCAATGCGCACGCATGCGACTTACCACTAAAGGCCTGCTGCTGATTGCGATTCCTGCTGTCTTCGAACTGGCCCTTCTGTCCGGCCTGGTCAAGGCGCAGTCCGACGCGGCCGAAGCCGAGCGCTGGGCCGCTCGCGGCCAGGAGGTGATGCGCCAGACCACGGCCATTCTCGACCCGGTGCTAGGCGAGTCCGTCGCGCTGCGCGGCGCCGTGCTCGCCGCCGACAGCCGCTTCGTGACGCCGCTGTCCGTATGGGTCGACGTCGATCGACGCATCGATCAGCTCGCCGAACTCGTGTCGGACAATCCGCCGCAGGTCGAACGCGTGGTCCAGGTGCGCCAGGCGGTGCAGGCCTATCGGCAATGGTCTGATCGCACGCAGGACATGTTGCATTCGGGGCGACACAAGGACGTCGTCAACCGGTTCACCGAGCTGGCTCAGGCCGACGTGCTCGATCGCTTCCGCCAGCAGCTGGCCGCCTTTCAGGCGGAAGAGCGGCGTCTGGATGCGCAGCGCGCGAGTGCCGCCGATGCCGCCCGTGAACGGCAGCAGACGCTCGTGCTCGCGGCGGTGTTCGGTTCGTTGCTGTTCGTGGCGCTCGCCGTGTGGCTTTTCACGCGTGGGGTGCGTGGACGGCTTGCGCTTCTCTCCGACAACGCCGGGCGCCTTGCGGGCAACGAGCCGCTTGCGCCCATCGAGCCGGGTCACGATGAAATCGCGCGCCTCGATCTGACCTTGCATGACACCAGCCGACGTTTGCTCGAAGCGGAGCGCATCCAGGCGCGCTTCCAGGCCGACCTCGCACGCCGTGCGGACGAACTGTCGCGCATCAACGAGAGCTTGCGGCAGCAGACGCAGGAAAACGAGATGTTCATATACAGCGTGTCGCATGACCTGCGCGTGCCGCTCGTGAATCTGCAAGGCTTTTCGAAGGAACTGATCCGCGCCTGCGAGGAACTGCGAGCGGCCGTCAGCGACTCGTCGCTCGCGGCGCAGACGCGGCAACGCATAGAACGGATAGTCGACGAGGATATCGGGGAAGCGCTGCACTATTTGCAGACGGCGGTGCTGCGCGCGTCGCATATCATCGACGCGTTGTTGCGGCTTTCGCGCATTGGCCGTGTCGAATACAGGCAGCAGAAAGTGGAAGTGCGCGATATCGTTCAGCGCGTGATCGACGCGATGCAAGGTTCGATCCGCGCTCGGCACGCGCAAGTGCATGTCGGCGAATTGCCGGCTGTGTGGGGCGACCCGACCGCGCTCGAACAGGTGTTCGCGAATCTGATCGGCAATGCGGTGAATTATCTCGACCTGTCGCGCGAAGGCCGGATCGAGATCGGTACGACGCCCGCGCCGCCCGGCGTGCAATCGCTGCGGATCTTTTACGTGCGCGACAACGGGCTGGGCATTCCGGCGATCGCGCTGCCCCGGCTATTCAACGCTTTTCAGAGATTGCACGGTACGGCGGCGGCGGGAGAGGGCATCGGCCTCGCGCTCGTGCGGCGAGTCGTGGAGCGGCATGGCGGACGCGTGTGGGCGGAGTCGACAGAAGGCGTGGGCACCACGTTCTATCTGTCGCTGCCCGAGGCCGGCGCACGGATGGCATCCGCGGCTGCCGAAGTCCGTGCCGGGGCGCACGCTGCGAACGATCAGGCGATGGCTAATGAGCAAGGGAACGCGCGGATGGGGCGTTGAGGCAGGCTGTTGAGTTGTGCCGTAAGGCTTGGCTCCTGACCGCGGCGAGTAAGCGCGCAGCCGATGAGCGCGGCTTGCCGCGTCATTTGAGCGCCGTCGCCGGTTAGCAGGAAATAAACAGACGGCGCGGCTTCAGGAGCCGCCGGCCGCGAACCGACCAGTAGCAGCCGCACGCCAGCAGAATGGCGACGACGGCGAGCACTTCCTGAAACGTTGGGCGCAGCCCGAGCAATCCGTCGAGCGCGAACACGCAGCGCGCCACGATCAGCAAGGCTGCCCAGACGGAGCAGGCTGCTTGCACCAGCATCCGCGTGCCCGCGAGGCGCCGCGCGCGGTTCTCTCGTGACCAGCCGGCGGGCGTGCGCGCGCAGCGAAAAGCAATCGTCATCAACATGATGGCGAGAATGACGATCCAGTCGGTCAGTTCCATCGAAAAGCGCTCCCAAGTCAGCCCGTGACTATAGGAAGGCCCTCCAATGCGAACTATAGGACGACTCTCAAATGCCGCGCTTGCCAGCAATAGCCGCGCGGCGCTTGAACTGGCTCAAAGCTCGATACGCGTGCCCAGCAGAACGAGGAACTGACGCAGCCACTCGGGATGAGCAGGCCACGCGGGCGCAGTCACGAACTTGGCATCGGTGATGGCGGCGTCGACCGGAATGTCGGCGAACTCGCCGCCAGCGAGTTTGACCTCGGGCGCGCAGGCCGGGTAAGCGGAAATGCGCTTGCCGCGGATCACATCGGCGGCGGCCAGCAGTTGGGCGGCGTGACAGATGGCGGCGATCGGCTTGCCGGCTTCGGCGAACTGTCGCACGAGATCGATCACTCTGGGATTGAGCCGCAGATACTCAGGTGCGCGCCCGCCCGCGATGGCGAGGGCATCGTATTGGCGCGGATCGGCATCTTCGAACGATGCGTTCAGCGCGAACAGATGGCCCGGCTTTTCCGTGTACGTCTGATCGCCTTCGAAGTCATGAATCGCGGTCTTGATCCGATCGCCCGCTTTCTTGTCGGGGCACACGGCGTCGACCACATGTCCGACTGCCTGCAGCGCCTGAAACGGCACCATCGTTTCGTAATCCTCGGCGAAATCGCCGGTGAGAAACAGAATTTTCTTTGCCGCCATCGTATGACTCCGGTTGATCAATGGAACATTGCGAAACCTGGACAGACCTTGATTGCCCGCGGCCAGTCTACCGCACAACGTTTGACAGAACGGCGACTGCCCGCGGCCGGCGAGCCGCGTCGATCCATCTTGCATGAACCGCTTGCCGGGCGGTTCGCGGCAACGGCGTATGATGGGCGCGTTTTCGTCAGCTATGCCGCCTCGCGGTTCAAAACTCACATGACTTCATCTATCCGTTCTCCGTTGCTGCGCCGTGCCGCCGTGGTCCTCTTCGTATTCGGCGGTCTCGCGGCCTGCCAGAAGAACGATGCGTCGGCGGGGCAGGTTGCCGGCAAGCTCAACGACGCGGCGCAGGCCGCCGGCCAGAAGCTCGATCAGGCGGCGAGCTACGTCGGCCAGAAGGTCGACGAGACCAAATCCGCCGCGCAGCAGAACCTCGAATCGGCCTCGGCGCCGTCGGTCACCATCGACCCCAATGCGCTCGCTTCGGGCGCGCAAGCCAATCTGCAAAACGCGGCCAGCACGGCCAACCTGCAACTCGGCAAAGCGGCCTCGCTGACCGGTCAGAGCCTCGAGAACGCCGGGCGCAAGTTGCAGGAATGGTCGGCGCAGAGCACGGCTTCGTCGACGAGCGCCGCTGCTTCGTCGTCCGGTTCCAGCTACGGCGGCGACGCGCAAAAGCAGATGGATAAGTGAGATGCGCATGAGCCCGTTGAACCGCGTGCGCTCGCTCGCGTGCGATAACCCTGTGTGCAGCAGCGCGTTTGACAGCGTCCATAAATGTAATTACCATGGTTACACATTGTCGTCGCAGGACGGGTCGTTGTGAACACGAGTAGCCGGTTTGCGTTTGCGGTGCATGTGCTCGCGTTGCTGTCGTTGCAGGAGGGCGCGCCGCTTTCGTCGGAGATGATCGCGGGCAGCGTGAATACGAATCCCGCGCTCATCCGGCGGCTTCTGACCATGCTTGCCGAGGCGGGCCTCACCACTTCGCAACTCGGCGCGGGCGGCGGCGCGCTGCTGGCCCGCCCGCCCGAGCAGATTTCCTTGCTCGACGTGTACCGCGCGGTGGACGACGCGCAGCTGTTCGCGCTTCATCGCGAGGAGCCGAATCCGGCGTGCATGGTGGGGCGCAATATTCAGGTGGTGCTGCGCGGAATCATTGACGAAGCGCAGCAGGCCATGGAGGCGTCGCTCGCGCAGCGAACGCTGGCCGATGCGACAGCGGACCTGTTGCGTGCCGAGCGGACGAGAGAACGCAAGCGGCGACCGCATGCGTGACGCAAGCGCTTTCTGCTGAGGCGCGCGTCGATTCGCATTGACGTGTCTGTGCAGTGGATACGTCGCAATGAATGTTTCGCAATGAATGTTTCGCAAGACCACGGGGCTCACGCCCCTGTTTTTTCGATGTATATGTAATCAAGACGGTTACATATAAACCATGACAGGAGCAGTTGAAATGAGCAAACAGTTGAAGATCGCATTGTTCGGCGCCACCGGAATGATCGGTTCGCGGATCGCGGCGGAAGCAGCGGGTCGCGGGCACCAGGTGACGGCGCTCGCGCGCAACCCCGCGCGCGTGCCGACCGGCGTGGCGAATCTGAAAGCGGCACAAGCCGATCTGCTCGACGCGGCAAGCGTCGGCGCGACGGTGCGCGGTCACGACGTGGTGGCGAGCGCGTATGCTCCGCCGCAAGGCGACGTCGGCGTGCTGGACAAGGCGACCCGTGCGCTCGTCGAAGGTGTGCGGGCGGCGGGCTTGAAGCGGCTGGTCGTGGTGGGTGGAGCGGGGTCGCTTGAAGTCGCTCCGGGCAAGCAACTCGTCGACACCGAAGGTTTCCCGGACGCCTATAAGCCCGTGGCGCTGGCTCATCGCGAGGCGTTGAGCTACTACCGCGGCGTCGCCGATCTCGACTGGACGTTCTTCTCGCCGGCGGCGCTCATCGCTCCCGGCGAGCGCACGGGCACGTTCCGCACCGGCACGGACTCGCTCATCGCCGACGCGCAGGGCAACAGCCAGATTTCCGCCGAGGATTACGCAATCGCGTTCGTCGACGAACTGGAGCAGGGCCGTTTCGTCCGCCAGATTGCAACCGTCGCTTATTGAGCGCGGGCGTGTGTCTGTTGCGCGGCGCGGCGCGTCGCGCACGCCGCACAGCAGGCGATGGCCGGTCCGGCGCGGCCTGCAACGACCGCAACGGGGCGTTAGCCAGACCGGCGCCGCGCCAGCTTGCACGCAAGAACTCGTGCAAGCGTCCTAACAATCGGTTACGCATGTCCGGTTGCCTGCGGCCAAACTGGGGCTACACTGGCGTCTCCCGTTTTCTCACGGATTGCCATGCAGTCATGCCCATCGCGGCGTGAGTCCGAGGCTGCGCCGTCAAACGGCGGGCTTTTCGCGATTCACGCTGCATTTCGTCGTCTTTTCGCTCCGATCGGATCCTTGATCGGTCGCGGCGCGCGCGCGCCCGGCGCGAGCCGGCTCAGCATATGGCCGGCCGCGATCGTCGTCGCATTCTTTCTTTGCACTGCGTGGATTCCCGCCGGCGCGCAGGCAGCCGGCGCGAGCACCAGCACGCCCGTCATCCCGGCGTTGCAAAGCCTGATCAACAGCGCGACCGTGGCGCCCGCCGCGGCCGCGTCCGGCGCGTCGGCTCCGGACGCCGCGTCGGCGCCGTCGCCCGCTAGCCAGGCGGAAATCGCGCGTTCGCTCGACAGCGTGATCGCCACGCTCGACAACGACCGGCAGCGCAGCGCGCTCGTCGCCCAGCTGAAGAAGCTGCGCGACGTGTCGCGAACCGTCGGGCCGCTCGCGCCCGCGCCGGCGCAGCCGAGCCCTGGTCTGCTCGGCGCGATCGCGTCGGGCATCGCGTCGTTCGAATCGGACGTGCATGAAGGCCGCACGCCTGTGCGCTACTGGGGCGGGCGCTTCAACGCGGCCGGCAACGAGCTCTACACGATCATCTCTGGCCAGGGCCACGAAAGCCTCGGCCGCATTCTCTTTTCGATGTTCGCGATGCTGGCCGGCTGGGGCGCATGCGCCGCCGCGCTGATTTATCTGCAGCACAGGCTCTACCGGCGACTTGGCATCGTGATCGGCCTCAATCCGAACCCGACCACACGCGAGCTGCTGATCTTCGCATTGCGGCGCGTCGGGCCGTGGGTCATCGCGTTCGTCGCCGCGCTGCTGTTCGTGCGCGCGATGCCCGATGCGCTCGGCCGCACGCTCGGCATGGTCGTCGCGTATGCGATTGTCGCGGGTGCGGTGTTTTCGGCGATCTGCCTGATCATGTTTTCGCTGTTCGGCTCGGGGCACCGGCGAATCGCGGTGCGTTTGCTGATCGATCATGCGCGGCGCCTGCTCTTTGCGGTCGGCGTCTGCGGCGCGCTCGGCGATGCAGCGGTTAACTACGACGTCGCGCATCAGATGGGCTCGAATCTCGCCGCGCTGGTTTCGACCGCCGCCAACATGACGGCCGCCGTGCTTACCGGCTATTTCGCGCTCGCCTTTCGCCGGCCGGTCGCCCATCTGATCCGCAACCGGCCCTACGAGCAACGCAACGATCACAAGGCCGCGACCGATGCTTTCGAGGTGCTCGCCGCGCTCTGGCACGTGCCTGTTCTCGTGCTGGCGACGGCCTCGGTGGTGGCCACGCTCGGCGGCTCCGGTTCGAGCGAAAACGTGCTGCAAATTTCGGTGGTGACCGCATTGCTGCTAGTGCTGGCGTTTTTCCTGTCGGCCATCGTTTTGCGCATGACGCGTCCACGCAGCCCGCGCGCGCGGCGGCGCTCTCCCTATCTGACACGGTTGCTGCGCTTTTGCGGCACGTTGCTGACGCTTTTCATCTGGCTGTTTTTCTTCGAACTAGCGGCCCGATTGTGGGGCGTTTCGCTCGCCGCAGTCGTCGAAGAAAACGTGGCCGCGCGCGGTATCGCGCATGCGGTGACGGCGATCGTCGCCACCGTGTTCATTGCATGGCTGCTGTGGATCCTCGTCGACACCGCGATCACCGAGGCGCTCAACCCCGGCAGCGCTCGCAACAAGTCGCGCAGTCCGAGCATGCGGGCCCGAACGATGTTGCCGCTCGTGCGCAATGTGCTGCTTGTGAGCATCATGACGATAGCGGGCATCGTTACAGCGGCGAATCTTGGCATCAACGTGACGCCGCTGCTCGCGGGCGCCGGCGTGATCGGCCTTGCGATCGGTTTCGGCGCGCAGTCGCTCGTGACCGACCTGATCACGGGGCTTTTCATCATCATCGAAGATACGATTTCGGTGGGCGACTGGATCGACGTGGACGGCGGCCATGCAGGCACTGTGGAGCATCTGTCTATTCGCACCGTGCGGTTGCGCGACGGCCAGGGCGCGATCCACGCAATTCCGTTTTCGCAGATCAAGATCGTCAAGAACCTGTCGCGCGACTTTGCCTATGCAGTGTTCGAAGTGCGGATGTCGTTCTCGACCGACGTCGACGAAATCACTCAATTGATTCGCGAAGTCGGTGCTGATCTGATGGCCGACTTCCGTTACCGTCGTGAGATGCTGGGGCCGATCGAGGTATGGGGGCTCGACCGTTTCGACCCGAACTGGATGGTCGTCAAAGGGCAGATCAAGACGCGGCCGCTGCAGCAATGGAGCGTGGCGCGGGCGTTCAATCTGCGGCTCAAGCGCAAGATGGACGAGGCCGGCATTGAGATCCCGGTGCCGCAAATGCGCTTGTTCACGTCGTCCAAAGACAGCGAGGGCCAGCCTTTGCACGAGGAAGACGTGCCCGGGGCGGCCCGGCATGACCATGAGGATGCCGAAGCGGATAACCGAGCGGAAGCCCGAGCGGATGCCCGGGCGGAAGCACATGCGGGTCGGCACGAGCATGCATTCGGGCATCCGGAGAAAGCGCAGGCAATACGCGGCGCGCATCCGGGTGTAGCCGCAGCGCGCGATGTCTCGCATGAACCGCGGCCGGCGCCGCCGCCGACGGGACAGACGGCGCCAATTCCGCCGCAGATTCCCACGGCGGGCGAGGGCAAGGCTTGATTGTCAGGCGCTAGACGAGCGCGGGCGCGACGCGCACCACATCGTTGACATCCGTTCCCATGCGCGCGCCCGGAACACCGTACACGTGCAACGACACCGCGGGGGCATCGCTGCAATTGCCCAGCCGATGAATGTTGCCCCGACCGCCCCGCACAAACGAAACCGCGCCGCGCGGGCGCGCCTGTGAGCGCGTTGCAATGGCGAAGTCCTCAGAGCCGTTCCATTCGAAAACAGTTTCGTTCAACGCGCCGTCGAGCACCGCGTATCCACACCACGTGTGATGCGCATGCACCGGACTCGCCTGATGCGGCAGCCAGACAAGTGCGGCAATTGCATAGCGGCCTTGCGGATCGGCGGCGAGCAGATGCCGACGGTAGTTATCCAGCGATGCCTCCCGTTGCCCGGGCTTCAGCAGCGCGGGGTCGGCCGCGGCTTGCGCGAGCGCGATTCGCATGCCGCGCGCGAAGAAAGTGGAATGCGAAGGCTCCGGAAAACTTGCACAGGCTTCGAACATCGCGTCGAGTGCGTTGCACAGTCGTGCGAGAGGCTCGTGGTGCCCGGCGTGCCGCGAGGCGTCGTGCCCGTGAGGCTGCGCGAACTGATCGAGGAGGCGGGCGGGGGAACGGAGGTCGTGGTCCAAGGTCGTTGAACGGCAATGGCTTGCCGACGTTTTTAGGTTGGAACATTTATACCGTTTTGCCCGGAGAAAGAGTTTCCATATAATTCCCCTTGCAATTTGAAAAGTAGAATAATTTCCTAAAGGGGCGAGACGGTGGGAATGGATATCATCGACCGGAAGTTGCTGGAGCTGTTGCAGGAAGACGCGACCATGCCGATTGCCGAACTGGCACAGCGCGTGAATCTGTCGCAAACGCCTTGCTGGAAGCGGCTGCAGCGGCTGAAGGAGACCGGCGTGATTCGCGCGCAAGTGGCGCTGTGCGATGCACGCAAGCTTGGGGTGGGCACGACGGTATTCGTCGCGGTGCGCACTAATCAGCACACGCAGGCGTGGGCGCAAAGCTTCACGCAGGCGGTGCAGGACATTCCCGAAGTCGTCGAGGTGTACCGGATGAGCGGCGAAACAGACTACCTGCTGCGCGTGGTGGTCTCGGATATCGACGACTACGACCGCGTGTACAAGCAGTTGATCGCGGCGGTGCCGCTGTACGACGTGAGTTCGAGTTTCGCGATGGAGCAGATCAAATATTCGACGGCGTTGCCGGTGCGGCCTGCTGCAATCGTGTGAGGCGAGCCTTGGGCGAAATGCGCGTTCGCCGCGTACAGGCCGAGCCGGCTCGTTAAGCCTTTAAGCGCTGCCGGCTGCAAGGCGAGTGCAAGGTGGGTCGGCGTAGAATGCCGCCTTCTCCGCTATCTTCCGCGATTCGCCTCGCGGTCCGAGCCGTCTCATGAACAAACCGCCGCGCAAGAAAAATCCGACGTTGGGCATCGCCGTATTCATCGTGGTCGCGGTACTGCTGGTGATCGCCACGCTGTTCTACAACGCGATCAAGGAAAAGCGCGAGTTCGACAGCAACAACGCGCCGGCGGTGTCCATTTCATCGGGCGCGGCCGCAGCGACTGCAACGAGCGCGGCAGCCACCGCTGTGAAGCCCGCGAGCGGCACCGCTCAGTGAGGTTACGGCGCTCATCGTGCATGAGCGCCGGTCGAGTTATCGCGGGGCGAGACGCGCGAGAAGGACCCCTTCGGCTAGAGGAAGTCCCATCGGTCGTCCCACAACGGAACAACGATCCGGCTTCCTCGACGCGGCCGTACCCGACCCGCAAGCGGGCAGTTCGCGTCTCGTAGGAGTCGTCCGAGCCATGCGGGCGGATGTCGGACCCATTGTCGAACCTGGCCCGAACCTGGTTGAACTTCAGTCCGCCACGTCACTCATCGGGCAGGCGAATCACACTTGCATCCTTGCGAATCAACGCCGCCGCCGCCAGCATCTGCTTGCATTGATGCACGAGCAGCTTCATGTCGTGCACTGCATCCGCCGAATATTCCTTCGATTTCTCCGCTTCCACCACCATCGTGTCGAGCTCGCGCGTGAGTTGCCTGATCTGCTCGCCCTGATCGGCGGGCGGCGGACTGCCGGCCTCGGCCTCGGTGAGATTGTCACGCACGAGGCTCAACGCCCGTTGCAGCGGTTGTAGCGACACGCCGTCGGCCTGTTGCGCGGATGTGCGCAGCAGCGGCGCGGCCGCCGTAATCTGCGAAGCGAGCACATGGCTGCGCACGAGCAGGCCGTTGAGTTCGGGCACGAACTTTTGCGCCGATTTCGGTTCGAGCATCATGCGCTGGAACGCCTGTCCCAGATTCGCGAACGCCACGTGGACGTTCTTGCGCGCGAGCCGATAACGGTAGTCGCGATCGAGTGCGGTTGCGGCAGCCGCGGCCGCAGGCGATGCGCCCGCGACGGGCTTTGCCGCCGCGTTGCCGAGCGTTGAAACGCCCGAGCCGGCTGGCGCGTTCGGTCCCGCACCTGTGTTTGCGTGAGTGCTGGTGCCGGCCGGATCGCCCGTTTGCAAACTGGCTTGACCGGCGCTGTCGAATGCGCGGCCCGCAACTGCCAGCGCCGGCTTGCCGAACTCGGTGGCCGGATCGGCCATTGCCGCGGCGGGCGCCCACGCGCCGGCTTCTGTCACCGTGGCGACCGCGGCGGCGGCCGGCTTGCCGCTCCACCACCAGCTTGCTTCGAGATACTGGCGCGTGGCGCCGATCATGTTGTTGACCAGCTTGCCCATCAGGCGATATTCCCAGTACGGGAACAGGTGGCTCGCGGCAATCGCGATCGCGCAGCCCACGACCGTGTCGATCGCGCGTTCACCGATGATGCGCATGCTGCCCGGCGCGAGCAGGTGGAACATCAGCAGCACATACGACGAAGTAAACACCACGCTCGCGGTGTAGTTGAACAGCAGCAGGCTGTAGCTCATCACCATCGACGCGAACATCACCACCAGCAGAATGTGCGGCTCCTTCACGAAAATCATGAGCGCGATGCTCGCCGTGCAGCCGATCAACGTTCCCACAATCCGCTGCCCATTGCGCTGTTTGGTCAGCGAATAGCCTGGCTTCAGAATGATGACGGTGGTCATCACGATCCAGTATGCATTGGTGAGCGGCAGCAGGCGGCCGAGCCAGAAGCCGACCGCCACCGCGATCGTCACGCGCAGCGCGTGACGAAAGCTCGGCGAGGCCATGGTCAGGTTCGAGAAGATCTGGCCGAACGGCACGCGGCGGCTCGACACGAAACGGTTCAGCGCCTGGTCGAGGCGCAGTTCAGTTTCCGTCGCGCTCGGATCGCTCGACAGACTCTTGCGCATCTTGTCGATCAGACGCGTGGCGCTCCAGACGCGGCGGAACGTGGACGACACCGCCGAATACGCCTCTGGATTCTTCGCCGGCAACTCCTGCTTGCGCATCAGTTCGATTTCGAACTCGATCGCACGCAACTCCGCCTTCACGTTGACGCGCACCCTCGGCGCATGGTTTTGCAGGACAGCGAGTCCTATCTCTTCGAGATCGCTCGCGGCCTTGCGAATCAGGTCGCGGTAGAACACCAGCAGGTCGGTGCCGCCGAAGGTGTTGCGAACGAGTGGATAGTCCGTATGCGCGCCGACGAACAACTCGTGCAGATCGACCGTATTGATGAACAGATTGAACAGCATTGCACGGCGCGGTTCGAGCTTGCCGCTCTTTAACTTCGGCAGATTGCGCAGCACGATGTCGCGCGCCGCATCCTGCCGCTCCACCGCGGCAATCTGCTTGTCGACGAGATTGCGATAACACTCGTCCAGGTCGTTGCCGAGGTCGTAGAAGGCGGCACGCGCGAGCAGATAATCGGCGCAGGCGAAGACGCTTTCCGCCAACGCCTGCTGTTCGATGCGATGCATCATCCAGCGGCTCACGGCAGTCGACCAGTACGTGTACCAGAGGCCGCCCAGCAGAATCCACGACGCGTTGACGAGCGCCTGCATCGGCGTGAAATGCTCTTCCAGCGTCATGATCATCATGAACAGCGTGGCAAAGCTGATCTGCGGCCAGCGGTTGCCATACACCACGATCAAAGACAGCACGAATGTGAGCGGCACCACGGTGCACCACAGCGCCACCGGGTTCACGGTGGCAAGACCGGTGGCGAGCGCGGACAGAAAACCGATTACCGAGCACGCCAGCATTTCGTTGTGCTTGTACTTCAGTGGGCCCGGCATATCGACGACACAGGCGCCGAGCGCGCCGGTTGCAATCGTGAAGCCCAGTTCGCGGTTATGGAACACGATCAGGCACAGCATCGCCGGCAGGGACACGCCGACCGCGATGCGCAGGCCGCCATAAAAGTACTGGCTATAGAGGAATTTTTTTATCTCAACCGAATAGCGCATCGACTGCCTGATTCCATTCACTGACGAAAAGCGGTTGAAGGCACGAACCCGGGACAGCCCGAAAACTGCCGACGAGTCTAACTGATTTTGCATCTGATCTGACCTCGTCCATTCGGCCAGGTTCTGCGCGGCGAGCGGCTTTGTTATGCTGTCGCTTCAATGTCTGCCGCGGTTCGCGCGCTTGTCGCGAACACGGCAACGCCATACCGCCTTGTCCCGGATCCATGCTCCAGCTCTTCTACTCGAACCGCTATGAAACGCTTGTCGGTGCGCTGCTCGATGACCTCGCGCAAGCGCCGTCCGACGCCTGGACCGCGCAGCCAGTGATCGTCCCGAGCGCCGCTGTGCGGCGCCGGCTCGAGCTCGATATCGCCGCGCGCCAGGGCATCTGCGCGAACGTCAGCTTCGGCTACCTCGCGCAGTGGCTGTGGGCGCAAATCGGTGGCGTGATCGAGGTGCCGCGCCATTCGCCGTTCGCGCCCGACCGGCTCGTGTGGCGCTGCTATCGTCTGCTGGGCGATTCGGACGAGTCTCTGCCGTGGAACGCTTCGCCGCGTCTTCGCACCTATCTCGATGCCGCGGATCCGTCCATGCGCTACGAACTGGCGCGGCGTGTGGCGACCGTGCTCGATCACTATCTGACCTATCGTCCGGAATGGCTGCTGCAATGGCAGAAGGGCGGCTCGATTTTCGCCAACGGCGCGGCGAACGGCGGGGTGGACGATAGAGGCCCGCGCCTCGTCGGCGCGAGCGACGCGGCGCGCGAGGACGAACGCTGGCAAGCCGCGTTGTGGCGCGCTGTGCTGACCGAACTTGCCGGCAATGCGCAAACGCCCGCCGCCGCGTTGCCGCCCGCATACCGTTTTCTCGATGAGATCGGCACGCTCGACCTCGACGCCATCGCCAAAGCGAACTGGCCGGAAGCGGTGAGCGTTTTCGCGCTGCCCACCATGCCGCCGCTGCACGTCGCATTGCTGCGAGCGCTGTCGCGTTGGGTCGACGTGCGTCTCTACGTCATGAACCCGTGCCGCGAATTCTGGTTCGACGTGGTGAGCGAAGGCCGTGTTCAGGCGCTCGACGCGGCAGGCCAGCTCGACTATCAGGAAGTCGGTCATCCGCTGCTTGCGGAGTGGGGCCGTCAAACTCAGGCGCAGTTGCATATGCTGCACGAGCTAACCGAAAGCGCGGCTTCCGGCGAGACCGGCGACTTCTCTGAGAATCCGGAACCGAGCTGGCTCGCCGCCGTGCAGAACGGCATCCTCGATCTGCGCTCGGAGACCGAAGCCGACGAATTGCCGTACGAGCGCGGCATTGAAGTCCATGTATGTCACAGCCTGTCGCGGCAGCTCGAAGTGCTGCACGACCGTCTGCTCGGCTGGTTCGACGAATTCGACGATCTGCAACCGTCCGACGTGCTTGTCGCCGTATCCGATCTGGCCGCCGCCGGTCCGTTGATCGACGCGGTCTTCGGCACTACACCCGTTGGCGATACGCGCCGCATGCCATATCGGATCACCGGCTTGCCGCCTTCGCAGGCCAATCCCGTCGCGCGCCTCGTGCTCGACTGGCTGGCTTTGCCGGAGCGCAGCGTCGGCGCGCCGGACCTGATCGAATGGCTGCGGGTCGACGCGGTCGCCGTGCGTTACGGCATCGACGCGAGCTCGCTCGAAGCCGCGCAGGAATGGCTCGCGGCGGCCGGCGCGCGGCGCGGACTATCGCCTACGGAACCGAGCGGCGAACACGTGCCGGTTGCACGCCATACGTTCGCGGATGCGCTGACCCGTCTGTACCTCGGCTATGCGATGCCGGAGGGCGGCGAGCCAGTCGACGCGTGGCTGCCCGTCGAGGGCGCCGACGGTTCCGACGCGGAGTTGCTCGGCCGTCTGTCGCGTTTCGTCGACGACATAGACGGTTTCGCCGTGCGTTGCGCGACGGAACAGACCCCGGCCGAATGGACGCAATTGCTGCTCGAAACACTTGCGCAGTGTTTCGACGGCGGCGTGGAATTCGCGGAGTCGCTCGCCGCCGTGCGCGACGCGATCGACAAGATGAGCGACGCGATGCAGGCGGGCGCGCACGAGGTGGCGATGCCCGCGGCGGTCGTGCGCGTCGCGCTCACTGAAGCGCTCGACGACCCCGCGCGCGGCGGCGTGCCCTGGGGCAGTGTGACGTTTTCGTCGCTGACGAGCTTGCGCGGTTTGCCGTACCGCGTTGTCTGTCTACTCGGCATGGACGACGGCGTGTTGCCGAGCCTCGCCCGCGCCGACGAATTCGATCTGATGGCCGCGTTCGGCAAAGCCGGCGACCGGCAGCGCCGCGACGACGAGCGCAATCTCTTTCTCGATCTGCTGCTCGCCGCGCGCAGCCGGCTCTTTATCGCGTATACCGGCCGCAGCATCCGCGACAATGCGCCGTTGCCGCCGGCCGCTCTCGTCGACGAACTGCTCGACCATCTGGCGCAGGTGTCGGCGGGCGAGGGCGCGAGTCCCGCGCAAGTGGAGCAGGCGCGCCACGCGTTCATCGTCGATCACCCGCTGCAGGCATTTGCGTCGGAGTACTTCACCGCGCAGCCCGATCTGTTTACCTACGACGCCGATCGCGCGGAACTCGCCACTTTGCTCGCCGCGCCGCAACAGCGAGCCGCCGCGCCATTCTTCGTTCAACCGTTGCCCCCTGAAGATGCCGAGCCCGTCGGATTCGACGAATTCGTGCGCTTCTGGCGTCATCCGGCGCGCGCGCTGCTGCGCGACCGCCTCGGCATTGTGTTGTCGGATGCGCAAGGCGAATTGCTCGACACCGAGCCGTTCGAACTCGATTACACCGGACGCGATGCATTGGCCGGGCGTCTGTTGCCCGTGCTGCTCGATGCCGATATCGAAGACGACGATCTCATGTTCGACCGCGTACGGCGCGTTGCCGAGGCGAGTCCCGAGTTGCCCGGCGGCGCGACCGGCGCCGTATGGCGCGCGCGAGAACTGGGCGCGTTGCGCCAGCTCGCCGACAGTGTGCGCCGTGAGGTGGCATCGGGAGTCGAACGCTTGCCGTTCGTGCTCGACATCGCGCCGCACTGGCCGGATAACGCGGACATTGCAGGCGCGCTATTCGGCGCTCATGACGCGCAGCTTCGCGAGGCCGCGCTGACGCCGCTGCAACTGCACGGCACGTTGAATCTGCTGACTGAAACCGGACAAGTGATTTTTCGCTACGCCAAACCTACCGCGCGCGACTATCTTTCTGCATGGCTCGCGCATCTCGCCTATTGCGCAGCACGGCCCGACGGTCCGCGTCGCACTGTCTGGCACGGCAGCGGGGAGAGCTTCGAGCTCGCGCCCGTCGCTGCCCCGCTCGACGAACTCGCGCCGCTCGCCGCGCTGTTCAAGGCAGGGCGCAGGCTGCCACTGCGTTTTTTCCCGAAGAGCGCCTGGGCGAAGGTGAGCGAAAGCGATTCGGCGGCCCAGGGCGTATGGATCAACGACCGCGTGCGCGGCGAGTCCGACGACCCCGCATTGCGCATCGCGCTGCGAGGTACGCCGCTTACCCTCGACGAACCGTTCGGCAGTCTCGCTTCGATCGTTTTCAAGCCGTTGCTGCAGCATCTGCGGAGCGTGTCATGAGCGGCGCGCTGCATCGTCATGCGCTCCTCGCTGAAGAGCTCGATGTATTTGCGTGTTCGCTCGACGGCGTCAATCAGATAGAGGCGTCGGCGGGTACGGGCAAGACCTGGAACATCTGCGCGCTCTACGTGAGGTTGCTGCTCGAGAAAAATCTGAACGCTGACCAGATTCTCGTCGTGACCTTTACGAAGGCCGCGACCGCTGAATTGCACGAGCGCATTCGAGGGCGGCTTGCCGAGTTGCACCGCGCGATCGAGGTGGACGACGACGGCGGCGATCCGTTCATTCGCCGCCTCTTCGAAACGACGCTCGCGCCGGAGCGTGGCATTGACCGCGAAGCTGCGTTGAAGGTGGTGCGCCGGGCGCTGCGCACGTTCGATCAGGCGGCGATCCACACAATCCACGCGTTTTGCCAACGGGCGTTGCAGGAAGCGCCGTTCGCTGCCGCAATGCCGTTCGCGTTCGAGATGGAAGCCGACGACGCCGCCTTGCGCTTCGAAATGGCTGCCGATTTCTGGCGCGAGCAGGTCGAGCCTGTCGCGCATGCGCATCCGGCGTTCGCGACCTGGCTGGTGGCAAAGCGAGCCGGCCCGGCATCGCTCGACGAACAACTTGCGCGACGCCTCAAAAAGCCGTTGGCGCAACTGCGCTGGGGCATGATGGACGCCGAAGCGAGCACCGATCCGCGAGCCGGTTTCGACACTGCATGCGAACTGTGGCATGCGGAGCGCGATGCGATCATGGCGCTTCTCGAACAGGCGCAAGACCGGTTGAGCAGAACCACGCACAAGCCGGATCATGTGAGCGCCGCGATTGCCGCATGGACCGAGTACTTCGCGCAGGGCGATTGCCATGCGCCGCCGCCGCGGGCCGCGCTCAAATTGACGGCTTCCGCGTTGAAGAAAGCCACCAAGGTCAAGTTCGAGCCGCCGGAGCATGCGTTCTTCGAGCATGCAGAAGCGCTGGCGGCAGCTTTTGTTGCGGCCGAAGCGGCGCAACGCGCGCGCTGGCTCGCGTTGATGCAGACCTGGCTCGACTATGCGCCCGCCGAACTGGTTGCGCGCAAGCGCACGCGCCGCGTCGTTTCGTTCGACGATCTGCTGTCCAATCTCTACCGCGCGCTCGCAGCGCACCCGTGGCTCGCGGATGCGTTGCGAGCACGCTATCCGGCCGCGCTGATCGACGAGTTCCAGGACACCGACCCGCTGCAGTTCGCAATCTTCAGCCGTATTTTTGCGCCGGCGGGCCCGCTCTTTCTGGTCGGCGATCCGAAGCAGGCCATCTACAGTTTTCGCGCGGCGGATCTGCATACCTATCTGGCGGCGCGCGCGTCGGCTTCGGCACGCTACACGCTTGCAGTCAACCAGCGCTCGACGGCGCCGATCGTCGAAGCTTGCAATCGGGTCTTCGAGGCAAACCCGCAGGCGTTCGTGCTCGACGGGCTCGACTATCAGCCGGTGCGAGCCGGCGAGCGGCGCAGGCCGCCGTTGTCGGACCCGGACGCGGGAGCGGGCGACTTCCACGTCTGGACCTTGCCGCAAGGCGAGAGCGCATTGACCAAACGCGAGGCCCAGCGCGAAGCGAGTGAAGCGTGCGCGGCCGAGATCGTGCGGCTCTTGCGCGGCGCGCGCGAGGGCACCGTCACGGTCGGCGACGCGCCGCTCGCGCCCGGCAACATTGCAGTGCTCGTGCAGACGCACAAGCAGGGCAGTCTCATCAAACGGGTGCTGGCGGCTTGGGGCGTCGGCAGTGTGGAGCTCGCGCAGGCCTCGGTGTTTGCAACGCTAGACGCGGAGCAGATCGAGCGCGTCCTTGCAGCCGTCGATACCCCCGGCGACCTGCGCCGTTTGCGCGCCGCGCTCGCGACCGATTGGCTCGGTCTCGACGCCGCGGCGCTGTGGCGTCTCGAACAGGTTGCCGACGCACCCGCTGTCGCCGACGATCCCGCGCACGCGGCGGACGCAATGGGCTGGGTCGAGCGTTTCTCGCGCTACCGCACGCTCTGGCACGAGCGCGGCTTCGCCGTCATGTGGCGCACGCTGATGCGCGAACTGCGGGTCGCGCAACGGCTCGTCACCGCGCCGGACGGCGAGCGGCGTCTTACCAACGTCAATCACCTTGCCGAACTCGTGCAGGCGCGCGCGGCTTCGCAGCCAGGCATTGCGCCGACGTTGCGCTGGCTCGCCGCGCAGCGCACCCAGGGCGGCGGCGAGGAGGCGCAACTGCGGCTCGAGTCGGACCGCAATCTCGTGCAGATTGTTACCGTGCACAAGTCGAAGGGGCTGGAATACGCAGTCGTGTTCTGTCCGTTTCTGAACGACGGCGGCTTGCGTGAGCCGCCGTCGTCGGGCTTGCCTGACGCGCGCGAGTATCACGATGCCAGCGGCGACGCGGTGCTGCACTACGGTTGCGACGACGAGGAGGCCGAACGCGCGACCCGTCACGCAGTGCGCGAGCAGGCGGCCGAACGGGCGCGGCTCGTCTACGTTGCGCTGACGCGCGCGGTGTACCGCTGTTATCTGGTCGCGGGCACGTACCTGTCGTCGCGCTCCACGAAAGAGTCGCGACGCAGCGTGTTGAACTGGCTGGTGGCCGGCGGTGGCTATGACTTCGACGGCTGGCTCGCCGATCCGCCCGACGAGGCCGCGTTGTCCTCGCGCTGGCAAGCACTGGCGGGTGGTCCGATCGTATTGCGGGCACTGCCGAAGGTCGAGCGCCGCACGCCGCTCGAAAGCATGCAGGAAAGCGGCGCTGACAGGCGCGCGCGAAGCAATCGCCGGCCCTTGCGCGATCAGTGGCGCATGGCGAGCTTTAGCGGTCTGATTGTCGCGGGCAGCAAGGCCGAAGACGCGCAGCCGCCAGTGGAAGAAGTGCGGCCCGATCACGATGAAATCGCCGATGCGCTCGTCGCGACGCCGGTCACAGTGTCCGCGCCGGCGCTACAGGCGCCGTCCGTTGCCGCCGACGACATTCTCGCGTTTCCGCGCGGAGCAGCGGCCGGCGAGTGTCTGCATCGCATGTTCGAACTTGCGGATTTCAGCGACCCGCAAAGCTGGCCGGATGCGATCCGCACAGCGTTGCACGAGCGTCCCGCGCCGGCGTCGCCCGAGCTTGCTCCGCGCTTGCCGGCGATGATGCACAAACTTCTCGCAGACGTCGTCACCACCGAACTCGTGCCCGGCATGACGCTGGCGCGTCTCGATCCGCGGCGGCGTCTGAACGAACTCGAATTCCTGTACGCGGCTCCGTCGCTCGACTTCGCCGCGCTGCGCGAGTTGCTGGTCGCGCATGGCTATCCGGACGTCGCGCTCGAGCCGGGTGTGCTGAGAGGTTTCGTGAAAGGATTTATCGACATGATCGTCGAGCACGACGGGCGGTTCTGGATCGTCGACTGGAAGTCGAACCATCTGGGCGATACCGAGCAGGATTACGCGGCCGCGCCGGTCGAAGCGGCGATGGCGAGCCATGCGTATCACCTGCAGGCGCTGCTTTATACAGTGGCGCTGCATCGTTATTTGAAGACTCGCGTGCGCGATTATTCGTACGAGACGCATATCGGCGGCTATCTGTATCTGTTCGTGCGCGGCGTTCGTCCGCATTGGCGCGACGCCGGGGCCCAGGCCGGTGTGCACGTGAGGCGGCCTGCGTTCGAACTCGTTGCGCTGCTCGACGCGGCGATGATCGGAGGTGCCGCATGAGCACGTTCGATCAAACCGTGTCGGCGCCGCTTCAACTCGACGACCTCGGTGTCAATCTGCCCGCGCCGGCGGATTTCAGCATTGCGCTGGCGGAAGGCTTCGCCCGGCGCATCGGTGCATTGGCGCGACGCGGCGGGGCGTCGGCGGAAGCTGTCAGATGGGTGGCGCGTGCCGCATTCGCGGCGAGCCGCGCGACCGCGGAAGGACACGTGTGTGTGCCGCTGGCCGCGCTCGCGCGTCGGTTCGAGGCCCCGACCGCCGAAGTGCGGACGGCCTTGTTCGCGAGCGGCATGGCTAGCGATGGGTCGCAAGCGGCAGCCGCGCTGCGGCCTCTGGTAATCGACGTACAAGGGCGGTTGTACCTCGCGCGTTACTACGAATACGAGCGGCGTCTCGCGCGGGCGCTGGTCGCGCATGCGGGGGCGGGGACGAGTGCGGGTGCGTTTGGGAGTGGACGGGACGTTGGGGGCGCCGTTGAGCGGTCGGCTGAGAGTGCTGCGGAAAAGTTGCCCGCAGGCGTTCGCAGTCGAGCCGACGCGGAACAGGGCACGGCCGTCGATAGCAAGGCCGGCGCGAACATTGGCGCGAACATCAGCACTAACACCAGCGCGAACACCGACACCACCCAAACACTCCATCAACGGCTTCTGCGCTACTTCGGCCCCCCGAAGGACCATGAAGTCGACTGGCAGCGCGTGGCCGCCGTCATGGCATTGTCGGGGCGGCTCACCATCGTTAGCGGCGGTCCGGGTACAGGCAAGACCACAACGGTGGTCGGCGTGCTCGCCTGCTTGCTCGATGCGCGCGCCGATCTGCGGATTGCGCTTGCGGCGCCCACTGGCAAGGCGGCGCAGCGCATGCAGGAAGCCCTGCTTGCGCGTGCCGGAGATTTGCCGCCTGAACTCGCCGCGCGTTTGCCGCAAACTTCGTTCACGTTGCATCGTCTGCTCGGCTCAGGGCCGGGCGGGCGCTTCCGGCATCATCGCGATAATCCTCTGCCTTACGACGTGGTTGTGATCGACGAAGCATCCATGATCGACGTCGCGATGGCCGCGCATCTGCTCGACGCCATTGCGCCGCACACGCGGCTCGTGATGCTCGGCGATAAAGATCAGCTCGCGGCGGTAGAGGCCGGCGCCGTGTTCGCCGAGTTGAGCGCGCGGCCCGCGTTCAGCGCGCAGGGCGTGAAGCGAATCGCCGGTGCGCTCGGCATCGGCGAGGCGCGACTCACAGAGGCGCTGCCACGACTGCCCGAAGACGTCGACGAACAGCCGAAGCACTTTCGGCAAGCCGATCATTCGGCGGATTACACATCGGATCTTTTCGATGCGCCACCCGACGACCTGTTCGCCGCGCCCGACGGGGCCAGCAACTTCGACAGCAACTTCGCCAGCAACGCCGCCGACCCGCACAGCGCAGATCTGTACGACGCCGATGCATCAGCCGCCAGTGCGCGATTCGGAACGCCGGGCCACGGGTCGCAAAACCCGCTTGCGGATTGCGTCGTTTGGCTGGAGCGCAATTATCGATTCGGGCTCGAATCCCCGATTGGCCGTTTGTCGCTGGCGATCCGCAATGGCGCGGCAAGCGCGGCGCTCGACGTGCTGCTCGACGACGCCACCCAACATGCCGCCTCGCTTCACGAAGACGCGCAAGTCGCGCTGGCCGAACGCACCGTCGAGCGCCTCGCGGCCGATTTCGCGCCGTATGCCAATGCGCTTGCCGCCGCGCTCGCCGCGGGAACTCCGGACCCGTTGCCGCTATTCGACGCGTTGAACCGCTTCCGGGTATTGTGCGCGACCCGCTCGGGGCCGCGCGGCGTCGATCAGGTGAACGCGCTAATGGCCGCGCACGTGCGGCGCTCGGCTGGCGTGACGCTCGCAGTCGGTGCGCAGTGGTTCGCCGGGCGGCCGGTGATGGTCACACGCAACGACTACGCGCTGGGGCTCTTCAATGGCGACATCGGCATTGCGTTGCCGGGTGCGGGCGGTGCGCTGCGAGTGTATTTCCGGACCGGCGACGGCGGTCTGCGCGCGGTGTTGCCGGCCGCGCTGCCGCCGCACGACACGGCGTTCGCGCTGACCGTCCACAAGTCGCAAGGCTCGGAGTTCGAGCACGCGGTGTTGATGCTGCCGTCCAACTTCAGCAGGGTGTTGTCGCGCGAGCTGGTTTATACGGCGATCACGCGCGCTCGTGAGCGCGTCGAAGTGATCGGCGCGAGCGCGGTGCTAGCCCAGGCCATCGCCACGCCCACACAGCGAGACTCCGGCCTTGCTGCGAGAATCGAGGAGGCAGCGCGCGGCCGTTAGCCGATGAATTGCGATATCGCGAGCCAGCGCTTCACCGCCAACCAGGCGCGAAGCATGCGTCCCGTCCGTTCACGCTGCACGGTTCGGGCCGCGCAGGCCGATGCCGCAGATCTGCGGCCATCGGTCGGGTCGCGAGGGCCAGAGCGCGGTGCTTGCGCCGTTCACGCTATCTACATTTGTTCGATTTCTTTCTCTATCTCGCGTCATGACATCCCGCTACTGCATTCCGTCGAACGAAATCGAATTGACCGCGGTGCGTGCGCAAGGAGCGGGCGGCCAGAACGTCAACAAGGTGTCGAGCGCGATCCAGCTGCGCTTCGACGTGCGGGCTTCGTCGTTGCCCGAAGTGCTCAAGATGCGCCTGCTTGCGTTGTCCGACCGCCGGATCACGCGTGAAGGCGTGGTGGTCATCAAGGCGCAGGAGCACCGGACTCAGGAACTGAATCGCGCGGCAGCGCTCGCTCGGTTAGATGAACTCGTGGAAAGCGTGAGCGTGACGCGCAAGCCGCGCGTTGCGACGCGGCCTACGCGAGCATCGAATGTGCGGCGTCTCGAGAGCAAGCTAAGGCGCAGCGAGGTCAAATCGGGCCGCAGCCGCGTGGACGACTAACGAGGCCGTCCGCCTGCACGTAGCCCTATTGCGGGTCCGGCCGGCATCGTGGGCACGAAGTCGACGCACAGCACATGCGTCTTGCCGTCGCGATCGAAGGCGAGCGCGGCGGTGTAGCAGTCTTCGCCGTCCGCGAGCGAATAGTGCGGACCCATCATCGCGACGCGTCCGCGTGCGGCCAGCGCGTGCTTGAGATAGGCGCGCCGCGACCAGTTGCTGCAAGCGCTGATCGCGAGCGGCGCAAGCCGCTGCGGGGGCGG
The DNA here is from genome assembly GCF_904848585.1 of Paraburkholderia kirstenboschensis. Taxonomy (GTDB): domain Bacteria; phylum Pseudomonadota; class Gammaproteobacteria; order Burkholderiales; family Burkholderiaceae; genus Paraburkholderia; species Paraburkholderia kirstenboschensis. The sequence goes on along the minus strand of NZ_CAJHCR010000002.1, from coordinate 398,016 downwards.
CGGCACGAAGGCGGCGGTGACGGATGCCTGAGTCTGCTGGCCGTGCTCGTCGGTGATGAACACGCGGCGCGCCTCGCCCAGATGCCAGACTTTGTGCGCCGCCTGTTGCAGGTCGCCCGTGATCCGGTAAGCCTCGGCTGCGGCCATTACCGCTTCGGCGAAGCCTTCGAAGCCGAGTTGCTTGTGACGCGCATGCGCGCGCTCGTAGTCCGCGAACTTGCCCCACATCGACTCGATCTGCGCCGGCACTCGCGCAATGGCCGCCTCGACGGAACCATTGGGCTGGCCGAGCCAGAAACCCTGCACGAAATCGACGTCGGCCTGCATCAGGATCATCAGTTCCTCGTCCGTTTCGACGCCTTCGGCGAGCACCAGCGTGCCGGACTGATGCAGCATCGCGATCAGGTGACCAATCATCGAGTCGTCGCCTTCGCGTTTGCCGGCGCGCGCAACGAGCGAGCGGTCGAGCTTGACGATGTCCGGCCGGAAGCGCCAGACGCGGTCGAAGTTCGAGAAGCCGGTGCCGAAGTCGTCGATCGCGATCAGGAAATCGCGAGGCTGCGAGGCGGCGAGCATGCTGGCGACGGCGGACTCGTCGTCGGCGGGCTGCTCGAGCACCTCGATCACGATACGTTCCTGCGGCAGGCCGAAGTGCGCGGAAAGCTCGTCGATAAAAGTGCGCTGCGGCCAGCCGGTTTCGAACACCTGCGGTCGCGTATTGAGAAACAGCCATCCGCTACTGATGCCTTGCTCCATGAAATTGGCGACGTGCAGGCAACGCGCGATACGGTCGAGTTCGCGCGCGTCGGCCGCCGAGCGGGTGCCCGAGAAGAGAACCTCGGGCGAAACCGGCAGGCCGACCGGATCGAATGCGCGCAGCAGTGCCTCGTAGCCGACCACGCACTGATGCGTGACCGACAGCACTGGCTGAAACACGCTATGCAGCGTGAGCGCACGCCACGTGGCGGTCCAGCCCGATTCGTCCCGGACCAGATGGGGAAGCAGGCCGCTCAGACTGACTTCGCTGACGGATGGCATAAAGACGGGCACGAGAGCGGACATGGTGGCATCGCGGCAATCGGGTGACGGGGTGCGCACGCAGACTCGGCGCACAGCGGATGCGCAACGGAATACTCAACGCGGACGCCCGCACCGCGCAGTGGGACAAACCCTGGAACGCTGAGAGCAGTGCCAGCCATGCGGGACTCCGGCGGAGTGGTCAAAATGAGTCTAGCAGCTTGCAATTTGCATGAATGTGCGGGTTGTCACAGAGGAGCAAACCAGCCGCGTCACCTGTGAGGTCACGTGGCCACCCGCCGATGACGCAGGTCGCGGCGTCGAGTTTGTCTCGCCGGCGTTCACTGCTGTGCCGCCTTGCGCCAATCCGGACCGATTGCCATCCGGCATTTGTGAGCCTGCATGAGCCGAGGGTAGCAGGGCGGCCTGTGTATGCACGCCAAACTTCAGTCCGTGATGCTATTTGCATATTGGACCGATCCGGGCAGAGCAGTTCCAGGATTGCGAGGTGTGCGCGTGGTGTGGGCGCCTGCAGCGCCGGCGAGCGGCGGGTATGCTGCTGGTTTTCGTGAAATGGAGAGAAAGGATGTCGGAAATCGCGGTGGTCGCAATTTCAGTGGCGAAACCCGGCTATGAAGAGCAGTTGCGCGAGGCTCTCGAAGGTATTGTCGGACCGACGCGCAACGAGCAGGGCGCGCTTCAGTACGACTTGCATCGCGACGTTCAGGAGCCGCGCCGGTTCGTTTTTTTCGAGCGTTGGGAAAGTCAGGAGACGCTGGCCGCGCACGCAAAGTCCGCGCACATCACGGCCTACAAGGCAGCGGTGGCGGACTGGGTGGAGCACGCGGAAATTCGCGTTGTGACGAAAATTCTGTGAGTCTTCCGGGCACCTGAAGAGCGTCCGGGCCGCGGCACTTCGTACGGCGAGTGATTGCAGGGCCGCTGCAGGCCCGAGCGACGCTCGCCGTCGACGTTAATGCGTGGCTTGCGGCACGTCGAGAATCAGGATGATGGTCCAGTCCGCTTCACCGTCGTGATGATATTGGCGCTCGGCAACGATAAACGGCTGCTGCTTGCCGTCCGGGCCGAGAAACAGCACGTCGCCTTCCATCGGCAGGCATTCGACGGGCGGCAGCGCAAGGAACGCTTCCTGACCGCCGCGCGGCATCAGTTTTTCGATTTTGCGGGATGCTGCTTCGGTCCATTCGATATCAAGCTGGATGTTGCTCATGCTGTCCTCCGCACCAGGGTGCGCACGGGTTAGGTTCCGGCAGGGCGCCGGTCGGTGCGCGACTTTAGCATACCGGGCATCGCGCGCCGGCCGGTGCATCAGACAATAAAAAAGCCGAAACCGGCGGTGCCGGCTTCGGCTTTTCACCTTCGCGGCGAGGCCGCAGGTGCTCTCACGCAGTACGCCAGAAAGCGCCGGATACCGGCGAGGCTGGCAACCGCTTACGAACTCGACGCGTCGGCCTTCGCACCTTTCTTGTTGTGATGCGGCGAACTCTTCTGATGCTTCATGGGCGCAGGGGCGCTTTCCATGGTTTGCTGGCGGTTTTGCAAATCTTGCGCGCGCTGCTCGACGTCGGCGGCCTTTGCCGGGTCGGTGCTCATCGTCACGCCGCTTTCCTGCGCGTAGGCCGCGCCGGTTACGGCACCGAGGGAAATCAGGATCGCGAGGGACACTTTCTTCATTGCTACCTCCGCAGAGTGGTTGGACCCAGGTACCTGTCTTTCGATTGGGAAAGACAGTTCATTCTAGTCAGCAATATGCGCTCCAGCGGGTGCTTTGTAACGACAAAGGCGCCGGGCTTACATCTTGTTACTCGGCGCATATGCGTAGTGCGTAGAGATGCAGTGCGTAGAGATGCGCTCGACGCTTCACAGTCGTTCGCATCGCCAGGTAAATCGGCTGGTGGGCACGCGCACGTTCAGAACAGGCCAATGGCGCTGTACACATGATATTGCGCGATGCCGATAAGCTCGTGCAGCGCGATTTCCGCGTTCACCAGGTTGGAGTAGCGCGGCAGCAGGCCGAGATGCGCGCGGCGCGCGCTGGAGATCAGCGGCTGCGGGGAGAGGCCGAAATGCTGGAAGTCGAGCATCGCGCGCGGCATGTGGTACGCCGACGTGACGAGTATCAAGGAATCGTAACGTGACTGTCCGACAATAGCGGATACGTTGCGCGCGTTTTCGTAGGTCGTGCGGCTGCTGTTTTCCAGCACGATGTCCGCGCGTGGCACCTGTTCGCGTAGCAGGTACGGCAGATAGGTGTCGGCTTCTGTCGCGGGATGCCGCTGTGGATTCCCGCCGCTGACAATCACGCTGCAGATGGTGGCAGCGCGCTTGCACGCCGCGTAGTTCTTCGCGCTGACGTCAATGCGCGTGAGTACATCGCGCGGTGGTACGAGCACCTTGTCCCGGTTGTATACGGTGCCTCCGCCGAGCAGGATGATCGCGGTGCGCGGCGCGAACCGCGCGGGCGCGCTGGTTTGCGCCTGCGGCTGGGCGAGGCGCAGCAACGGAGCTGTGAGCCATCCGGCCGAAACCAGCCAGAAGAAGGCAATTGTGCAAAAGGCGAGGGGGCGTCGAGCGCGCTTCCATATCACGATTGCTGCAAAAAAAAGCGCCAATAAAGTGAATAGAATCAATTTAGATGGGGTAACGTATGTCTTTCGGGATTAAAGCTTCGAGCCTGCTATCGCGCCGCAGCGGTTGCATCGTCGGCTTGAAGGTAGAACGCTAACATGCCGTTCTGACGGGGGTTCCGAATCAAGACCAAGGCAGCACCTGGTGGAATTCGGCCGTAGCGCTTACGACCAGCTTCCAGCCACGGGCGGGTGCCAAGCGCGTCACTGGTGGCGCGGTGACGTGTTGGCATAGATGTGTCATAGCTGCACTTTAAGAAAGAAGTGAGATGACCACGTATTCCAACGAAGCGGTACTCGAAGCGCTGCGGCGAGCGCAATATCGCCAGGTGCCATGGGCCAAACGCCCCGGCGTTTTCCAATATCTTCGCGCGCTAGGCCTCATGGACACCGTTCGGCAGCGCACTGTCGCGCCGGCGCCGGGCTTTCATGCCCCTGTCGACATCGCCGTCCTCACAGACCGGGGTCGCGCAGAATTCGCCCGGCTCTCGCACGCCGAGGGGCTCCTCACCTGGACCGTGCAGCGCATGAACGACTATGTTCTTGCTGCAGTTGAGAGCCGTTCACCCATGCCGCTCGAAGCTCGCACGTAGCGGTTCGCCGCAGCTGGAGCAGGCCTCGTCCAACCTTCATGGCCAGACGGCCCTGGTGGCCGGATGGCTTGGTGCCCCGCGCGGCTACAGGCTCTCGTCGGCGTCATATGCTTCGATTTTCCTGCCGCGCCACGCGGCCGGAAACCTGTTCTATCTCCCGGAATCCTTAACCACTCCGAGCTTGCAAGCACCTACCGGCGCGAGCAAAAAAAAGCCCGTATCACGAAGATACGGGCGTACCGGAATTACTGCTGCCACGCTGTGCTAATGGCGTTAAGTCAGACCGGTGACGCGAGCCGTGGTTCCCCAATATTCGCTGTACATTCGCCGCGCTTTCGCTTTCGCTTTCGCGCTCGATCGGGCGAGCCGCGCGTGATGCACGGCCGGCGCCCCCCGACCTAACGGCGGCGCGACGGCTCACCGTGCGGCGCTTCAGGCCGCGTGCGCACGTTGCTCGCGATATCGCCGCGCAAGTCGCCCCGCGGCGTGGGCGGCGTGAATTCGCGGCTACGCGCTGCGCTTTGCTGCCATGCCTCCATCGAAGCCGTCCGATCGGGGCGCCAATTCCAACCTTGAGGGCGCTGTTGCGCGAGCGTCGATGCGGCCATTGATGAAAGCACAATGCCGCACAGAAGCAGTGACATTGCTTTCATGCTGAGCTCCCGTCCAAGCCCCGTGCATACCAGGCATGTTTGCATACCCATAAGGTATGTCCGCAGACGAAAGCACGCTGTAAGTAATGGTAAATGGATGTTTCACCCGCAACTCTGGGGTTGCGTCAAACGTCTGAGGCAGCGCAGGACGAGGCGGTAGTTGATCGCGGCGGGGGTGGAGGGCCGGCGTGCCGTGTTGGCGCCTTCGGGCGAGAGATAGACAGTCCGGGCGCAGTTGCCGCGAGGGGGCCGTGCAACAGCCAGTCGGCGGAAAAAGCCGCTGAGACGCGGAGCCTAGACGAAGGCGTACGAAGTGAAGCCGTGGGAGATAGGCTCTCAAACAGAGCCGTCTGAGATGCGTTGTCGGCAATTAGCCTGCCGGCAGTGAAGCCGCTGGAACTGAAGCCGTCGCAACGAGGCTATCGGAGCTGAAACCGTCCGAACCGCTACCGTCGGGAATGAAATCGCCGAACCGAGGCCGCCCGAAGGAATCCGCCGGGCAGTCGCCGGGCGGTTCCAGATATGCTCCGGGCGCCACAGGCGCCCGGAGATAGACGATTTCGCTTAAGCCATCTTGACCGGCGCGCGCCACGATTCCGGATTCGTCCAGAATGCGCCGCGCAGACGGTCACGGCTCGGCGGTGCCGGCGGCTTGGCCGCGGTCGCGCCAATGCGTCCGCGCAGCGAGATTTCGCGTCCGCTCGTGCCCAGTCGCTTAACTATTTCGGCGAGCGTACCATCGGCTTGCCACTCGTCGAAACGGCGGCGGCAGGTCGGCGGCGACGGATAGCGGCCCGGCAGTTTGGACCAGCCTTCGCCCGTCGACAGCACCCACAGCACGGCGTTGACGACGGCGCGCGCTTCGACGCGCGGCCGACCGCGACGCTCGCTCCGTGCAGGCTCCGCACAGAACAACGCCTCGACCAGCGCCCACTCGTTGTCTCTCAAATCGTCGAACAGCATCATGTTTCACCTCAGCGAAGCTAACTCCGGTGCGCTGCCCCGCGCCGCGCACTCTCCACGCACTCGATAGGCGAGTGCCAAGGGGGTCGGGTTTGCCACGGTCTGCTATGCAGTCAGAAGTCATGGCGCCGACCCTGTGAGCATGTAAATGCAGGATGTGTGCCAAGTTGAGTCCAACCGCCTGAAAGCCCCGTGACAGCGGGCCAGCGCGGGCGCTAGCTAGGGCCGTATAAGAATCCAAAAAACCCATCTCGCAAATCGGGACAATCACCAATCTTGTGCAACCAGGCCCGCACCGCGTGCGTTTGCGCCTTATTGCTGCATTGCAGCGACTGCGCGCATTCCCGTGGTCGACGCATGAGGCCGGTTACAATGCGCATCAAAACATGCCATTGATGAGCCGACCAAATGAATGTAACGCTGCGCCAGCTAAGGGTTTTCATTGAGGTCGCGCGCCTGCAGAGCTTCAGTCGTGCGGGCGAGGAGATAGGCTTGACGCAGTCGGCGGTGAGCCGTTGTGTGCGTGAACTGGAAGGGGAAATCGGCCTGAAACTGATCGACCGGACGACGCGCGAGGTGCAGCTCACCGACGTGGGCGGCAATCTGGTCGCGAGCGTGTCGCGTCTTCTGATCGATCTCGACGACGCGTTGCGCGAGATTCGCGAAATCGGCGAGCAGCGCCGCGGGCGCGTTGTCGTGGCCGCGAGTCCCACTGTCGCGTGCCGGCTGATGCCCGGCGTGTTGGCATCATGCGGTGAACGCTTTCCCCACATTGCGCTCGGCTTACGCGACGACGTGCAAAGCGATGTCGTGCGCAAGGTCAAATCCGGCGAGGTGGATTTCGGCGTGATCATCGGCCCGTTTGCCGCCGACGATCTGTTGAGCGAATCGCTAATGACCGATTCTTTCTGCCTCGTGTGTCGCGACGATCATCCGCTCGCCCGGCAGAAGCAGATAGGCTGGGGCGATCTCGAGGGCCAGCAACTGGTGATGCTCGATTACGCGTCCGGCAGCCGGCCGCTCATCGACGCCGTCATGCACGAGCACGGTGTGAACGCCAACGTGGTGCAGGAACTGGGGCATTCCGCGACGGTGTTCGGGCTCGTCGAGGCGGGCATCGGCGTGAGCGTATTGCCGTGGCTCGCGTTGCCGTTGCCGGCTGGCGCCGCGCTGGCCGCGCGGCCGCTGGTGCCGCGGGCCGAGCGCACGGTCGAACTGGTGCGGCGTCGCGATCGCTCGCTGTCGCCGGCGGCTGAGGCAGTGTGGGATTTGATCCGTGAATTGCCGGCGCGGGCCGAGGATCTGACCTGATCCGATCAGCGGACAGCACGTTTTGGGGGCTTGCGGTGCACGGGTGTCGGTTGCTCCCGACCGACACCCTCGCGGCTCGATGCGCGCGCCGTGTGCGTGGCTCGGCGTTCGAGCGTCGGACCCTGGGCTAAACTCTCGTCTGCGCTCGCTGGCAGCTGTGCCGGCCGGGAGCGCTTTAGCAGACATTCCTGTTGACTCTCAGCCCGTTACTATCTCGACATCACCTGGAAGCCTCGATGAGCGAACCGGAATTCTCCGTGCCATCCGTCCCTAACGCGCGCGATGCGGTGCGCGCGCTGCGTCCCTCGCAGATCCGTGAAGTGGCCAACGCCGGCTTTGGCGTCGCCGACGTGCTGCCTTTCTGGTTCGGAGAATCCGACCGCGTGACGCCGGCCTTCATCCGCGACGCCGCGAGCGCCGCGCTGTCGGCGGGCGCGACGTTCTATACGCACAACCTCGGCATTGCGCCGCTGCGTGCGGCGCTTGCGGATTACGTCAGCGAACTTCACGGCGAGACGACGGCGGACCATATCGCCGTGACGAGCGCGGGCGTGAACGCGCTGATGCTCGCGGCGCAACTTGTGGTGGGCGCGGGCGACCGGGTGGTTGCTGTCACGCCGCTGTGGCCGAATCTCGTCGAGATTCCGAAAATTCTCGGCGCGCATGTGGAAACCGTCTCGCTCGACTACGGCGAACATGGCTGGCAGCTCGACGTGGAGCGATTGCTGGCAGCGCTCACGCCCGACACCCGCATGCTGCTCGTCAACTCGCCGAACAACCCGACCGGCTGGGTGATGACCCGCGAGCAGCAGCACGCGGTGCTCGCACATTGCCGGGAGCACGGTATCTGGGTCGTCGCGGACGAGGTCTACGAGCGTCTCTATTATCCGGACCATTCCGACGACGGCGAAAGCGCAGCGGGGGCCCGCACCGCACCGTCGTTTCTCGATCTCGCCACGCGCGACGAGCGCGTGATCTGCGTGAACTCGTTTTCGAAGGCGTGGCTGATGACCGGCTGGCGGCTCGGCTGGATCGTCGCGCCCGCGAGCTTGATGGACGATCTGGGCAAGCTGGTGGAGTACAACACGTCGTGCGCGCCGGCTTTCGTACAGCAGGCGGGGATCGCTGCCGTCCAGCAAGGCGAGCGCTTCACGCAGGAACTGGTGCGCGAGCTGAAGGCGTCGCGCGACCACCTCGTGCGGGCGTTGTCGGCCGTGCCCGGCATCGACGTCAAGGCGCCCGCCGGCGCCATGTATCTCTTTTTCTCGATGACGGGCGCCTCGCGCAGCCTGGAGCTCTGCAAAGCGATGGTGCGGGAAGTGGGCCTGGGACTCGCGCCGGGCAGCGCATTCGGTCCGCAGGGCGAAGGCTTCCTGCGCTGGTGCTACGCGTGCGACGTGGCGCGGCTCGACGCCGGTGTCGAGCGCCTGAAGCGGTTTCTGGCATTGCATCGGACGTCATAGTCTGCGCGTGAGCGCGGGGGAACCTCGGCGACAACGAGCGCTCTGACAGATGTACGCGCATTTGCGCAGGTAATCTTCCGCTCAAGCGCTACGCGCTAATGCGGCGGGCATTTTGTCCCGGGGTTCAGCTTTACGCACCGATTGTTTTTGCGTAATATGGCGCTCAGTCACGCGATTCCTGTCCGGAATATCGCTGCTCCGTCCGGCTGGGTTTGGCTCGATAGTCTGTTTCGCCTCCCCCCGGTGCGTGCTCCCATCAATATGACCGATCAGAATCGGGCGAGCGCGTCTTCAGTTCCACATCGTCTGTTTGATCCGGTTCTTTGACCACAGGGTCTGACCTAGCTGCATGAATACCCAAGAGGCGAAGATCGTCCTCGAGACAGCCTTGATCTGCGCGCAGGAGCCGTTAAAACTCGGCGATTTGCGCAAGCTCTTTGCCGACGGCGTGTCGGCAGACACCGTTAGGACTTTGCTCGAAGACCTGAAACAGGATTGGTCGGGGCGCGGTGTGGAGTTGGTCGGGCTGGCGTCGGGCTGGCGGTTTCAAAGCAAGCCCGCGATGCGTTCGTATCTGGATCGTTTGCATCCCGAGAAACCGCCGAAATACTCGCGCGCGGTGCTCGAAACGCTCGCGATCATTGCATATAGGCAACCGGTTACGCGCGGCGACATCGAAGAGATTCGCGGCGTCACGGTGAACACGCAGGTCGTGAAGCAGCTCGAAGACCGCGGCTGGATCGAGGTGATCGGGCATCGCGACGTGCCGGGGCGTCCCGCGCTGTACGCGACCACGCGGCAGTTTCTCGACGACCTCGGTCTGCGCGCGCTGGACGAATTGCCGCCGCTCGCCGACCCGTCGGCGCAACTGAATGCGGATCTGCTCGGCCAGCACGCGATCGAGTTTTCCGACGTCGAATCCGCTGAGGCAACGGCGTCGAACGAAACGAGCGAGCCTGGCGCGCCTGAACTGCGGGAGGCGACCGGCGCAGAAGCAACAAGCGGCGCGGAGCTGGCGGCAGGAACGGAAATCGCTGCGGAGCAGGGTGAAGCGCACGAGGCGCAGCATGTCGAGCGCGCGCAGCCGGAGCCCGGTGAACGGCTGGAAGCGGCGGCTGAGAGCGTCGGTAACCATGAGAGCTTCGACAGTCCCGAGACTGCCGAACAAGTCACGCCCGAGTTAGAGGCAGCGCCTGAAGCGGCGGGCGAGCCGGGCGAGGCGGCTGTGCCAACGCCCGCCGAAGCGGCAAACGTTGCGCCGCTATCGGACACCGCAGAGTCTGAAGTGAATCAAGATCCGGTCTCCCAGGCCGATCCGGCAACACCCGCGCACGGTTCGGGCGTACTCCGCGATACGGAGCACGCCGCCGAACCGAACTCGACCACGGCGGCGCGCGGCGATCAGGAAGATCGTCGCGATGCTGCACAGGACGCAGGCATTCTGACCGACGACGAACCCGAGTCGCGCAGCGCCTGACGTAACCGAACTTTTTTTGCCGCGCCCGCAATGGGCGCGCGCGACCTGACATTTTGAGGTTGTTTTGACACATACCCACGACACCGATTCGTCCGAATCCGAGCGCGCCGTGCCGTCGGCGCGCGCTGACGAAACGCGCACCACGCAAGCGTCGGCAGGCGAGGGCGAGCGCCCGGCGCAGACCACGGAAGCAGACGGCGAGGACCGTCCGCGCCGCGGCCTGCGTCGCGGACCGCGCAGCCTGATTGCCCGGCGCCGCGCTGGAGCCAAGACGAAGGCGGCGGAAGGCGCGCCTGCGCAGGCCGCGCCGGTCGTCGCCGAAGCTCCGCCGGACGGCGAAGTGGTGGCGAAGGTGCGCATGCCGCGCAAGGATGCGGGTGCGAAAGGCCAAGGGCCGCGACGCAATGCGGGCGGTCAGAAACGCGAAGGTCAGCGCGAAGGCGCGCCTCGCGAGGGCGCCCCCCGCGAGACCGGTGCTCGCGAAGGCCAGCGCGAAGGTCAACGCGAACGTCAGCCGCGTGCAGGCGGTCAGCGCCAGAACCGGCGAGGCGGCGAAGCGCCGGCGGCAGCGGCCGACGCGACTCAGGACGACCTGTTCTCGTATGTCACGTCGCCGGCCTTCGACGCCGACAACAGCACGACGGGCGGCGTGCGTGCGCCAATGCTGCGCAGCGGCAAGCCGGCCGCCCCCAAGCGCGTGCTCGCTGCCGACGACGACGCGCCGAAGCTCCACAAAGTCCTGGCCGAGGCCGGCATGGGTTCGCGCCGCGATATGGAAGAGTTGATCGTCGCGGGCCGCGTGTCGGTCAACGGCGAGCCGGCTCACATCGGCCAGCGCATCATGCCGACCGATCAGGTCCGCATCAACGGCAAGCCGGTCAAGCGCAAGCTCGCCAACAAGCCGCCGCGCGTGCTGCTGTACCACAAGCCGACCGGCGAAATCGTAAGTCATGCCGACCCGGAAGGCCGTCCGTCGGTGTTCGACAAGCTGCCGCCCATGAAGACCGCCAAGTGGCTCGCGGTTGGCCGCCTCGACTTCAATACGGAAGGTCTGCTGATGCTGACCACTTCCGGCGATCTGGCGAACCGCTTCATGCATCCGCGCTACAGCGTCGAGCGTGAATATGCGGTGCGCGTGGTCGGCGAGCTGGCCGAAGGCATGCGTCAAAAGCTGCTGCACGGCGTCGAACTCGAAGACGGTCCGGCGAACTTCCTGCGTATCCGCGATGGCGGCGGCGAAGGCACGAATCACTGGTATCACGTCGCGCTCGCCGAAGGGCGCAATCGCGAAGTGCGTCGTATGTTCGAAGCCGCGGGCCTGATGGTCAGCCGCCTGATCCGTACGCGTCACGGCCCGATTTCGCTGCCGAAGGGCTTGAAGCGCGGCCGTTGGGAAGAACTCGAAGACAACCAGGTGCGTGCGCTGATGGCGTCGGTGGGACTCAAGGCGCCGAGCGAGGAGCGCGGTAGCCGCGGCTCCGCGCCGGAGCGCAAGCAGCCCGATCCGATGCAGACGTCGATGGGCTTCATCAGCCGCGAACCGGTGCTGATGTCGCATAGCCGCTTCGAACAGCAGCCGCGCGGTCAGGGCCGGCGCGGTGCGGCAGGCGGCGGCCTTGGCGGCGGCGCGGGGGCTGGTTTCGGCGGCGGCTATGGCAATCGCGGTGCTGGCCGCGGCGCTGGCGGCTTCGGCGGTGCGGGTGGCGGCGCGGGCGGTCCGCGCGGCGGTCGTGAGGTCGACGGTAATCGCGCGCCTTCCGGCGGCGGCAATCGCGCGGCTGGCGGCGGCAAGCGCGCTGGCGGCAACGGCCCGAATCCCGGTGGCGGCAATCGTGCGCCGGGCGGCAATCGCCCGAATTCAGGCGGCGGCAATCGCACGGGTGGCGGCAACGCCAACCCCGGCGGCGCGAACCGCGGTGGCGGCGCGCCTCGCGGTCGTTCGCGCGGGCGATAATCGCCACGCATGGGCTGGCGTTGCGGACGCGTTTGAACCAGCCCTAATGCTCGCCGTCGTGACTCGGTGTGCGACTTCCGTTGCTGTGGCAGCTGACATACGAAGGCTGCGCAGGCGGAAGTAGGGGCAGGTTGTCTCGCCCCGGCTTGCAAAAGTCGCCAAGCGCCGCCATATCGTCCAAAGATCCCCATGAAATCAGGCGGAAATGCGCTTGGCACGGCGTTCTGCGGTTTGCGTTTGTCCTGAAAAATGGCTACAATCGCGAAGTCGCTGGGCGTGCGGCTTTTCATGTGCGGCTCAGGTGCGACCACCGGTAATAAGATGATGGGCGTTTAGCCCATTTTTTTTTGCCGCTCAGTTCATCGTGGTTCGTCATCTCGGGTAGCACGAACGTGCGCCGGCCAGGCGCGCGGCCCGCATTGGTTGTTTGCAGAACAAGCGGCAGGCTCGCTGCGCGAACATCTAAGAGGGCACTGTGCAACTGACGGAACTGATTGAAACCACGGTCGTGGGACTCGGCTACGAGCTCGTCGATCTCGAGCGCACCGGGCGCGGCATGCTGTGTATTTATATCGACCAGCCGGCCGGCATCGCGATCGAAGACTGCGAGAAAGTCACGCGTCAGCTCCAGCACGTACTGACGGTCGAAAATATCGATTATGAGCGGCTCGAAGTATCGTCGCCGGGGCTCGACCGTCCGCTGAAAAAACTGGCGGATTTTGAACGCTTCGCAGGCAGCGAAGTGGTAATCACATTGAAAAAGCCATTGGACGGACGGAAATCGTACCGGGGTATTTTGCATGCTCCGCAAGGCGAGACCATCGGTCTGGAATTTGAAGGGAAGGAAGGCGCCGCGATGCTCGATTTCACGCTCGCGGACATGGACAAAGCACGCCTCGTTCCGAAAGTTGACTTTAGGAGCCGCAAACAATGAGTCGCGAAGTGTTGATGCTGGTGGATGCGCTGGCACGCGAGAAGAACGTCGATAAAGACGTGGTATTTGCCGCGCTCGAAGCGGCTCTCGCTTCGGCCTCCAAGAAACTCTTCGAAGAAGACGCGGATATTCGCGTCCATATCGACCGTGAAAGCGGCGAGCACGAAACGTTTCGCCGTTGGAAAGTGGTGCCGGACGAGGCCGGCCTGCAGGAACCCGATCAGGAAATCCTGCTGTTCGAAGCACGTGAGCAGAAGCCCGAAATCCAGCTCGACGAATACATCGAAGAACCGGTGCCGTCGATCGAATTCGGCCGTATCGGCGCGCAGGCCGCCAAGCAGGTAATCCTGCAGAAGGTGCGCGACGCAGAGCGTGAACAGATTCTGAACGACTTCCTCGAGCGCGGCGAGCACATCATGACCGGCTCGGTAAAGCGTCTCGACAAGGGCAACTTCATTGTCGAAACCGGACGTGTCGAAGCGCTGCTGCGCCGCGACCAGCTGATCCCGAAGGAAAACCTGCGCGTGGGCGACCGCGTGCGTGCCTATATTGCAAAGGTCGATCGCACCGCCCGTGGTCCGCAGATCGAACTGTCGCGTACGGCGCCCGAATTCCTGATGAAGCTGTTCGAAATGGAAGTGCCGGAAATCGAACAGGGCCTTCTCGAAATCAAGGCGGCGGCGCGCGATCCAGGCGTGCGCGCGAAGATCGGCGTGGTTGCTTATGATAAGCGCATCGATCCGATCGGCACCTGCGTCGGTATTCGCGGTTCGCGAGTCCAGGCCGTACGTAACGAGCTCGGTGGCGAAAACGTCGACATCGTGCTATGGTCGGAGGATCCCGCTCAGTTCGTGATCGGCGCGCTCGCGCCGGCAGCCGTCCAATCGATCGTCGTCGACGAAGAGAAGCATTCGATGGACGTCGTCGTGGACGAAAACGAACTGGCGGTCGCGATCGGCCGCAGCGGCCAGAACGTGCGTCTTGCCAGCGAACTCACCGGCTGGCAGATCAACATCATGACGCCGGACGAATCTGCGCAAAAGCAGAATCAGGAACGTGGCGTTTTGCGTGACCTGTTCATGGCGCGTCTCGATGTCGACGAGGAAGTTGCCGACATCCTGATCGACGAAGGCTTCACGAGCCTCGAAGAGATTGCCTATGTGCCGCTCAACGAAATGCTCGAAATCGAAGCGTTCGACGAAGACACCGTCCACGAGCTGCGTAACCGTTCGCGCGACGCGTTGTTGACGATGGCAATCGCGAATGAAGAAAAGGTCGAAAATGTAGCGCTCGACCTGAAGAGCCTGGACGGCATGGACGCCGACCTGCTCGCGAAGCTGGCCGAACATCAGATCCAGACGCGCGACGAACTCGCCGAGCTGGCTGTGGATGAACTGGTCGAGATGACCGGAATGGAAGAGGATGCCGCTAAGGCGTTGATCATGAAAGCACGTGAACATTGGTTCCAGTGAGAAATGACCATGGCGCACTAAATTGAACGCGGCCGTCAGGCCGCATGACCCGATGCTAACCGCAAGGAATCGGTCCTTGCATTAAGAGGAATGAATGGCGAGTAACAACGTAGCCCAATTTGCCGCGGAACTGAAAATGCCTGCAGGCGTGCTGCTCGAGCAGCTGCAGGCGGCAGGCGTCACAAAAGCGAGCGAAGCCGACTCCTTGTCCGAAACGGACAAGGCGCGTCTGCTCGACCACTTGCGCAAGTCTCACGGCTCGACTGATGCAGACAAGCGCAAGATCACGCTGACGAAACGGCATACGTCGGAGATCAAGCAGTCCGATGCGACGGGCAAAGCTCGCACCATTCAGGTCGAGGTGCGCAAGAAGCGCACTTTCGTCCGCCGCGACGAAACCTCCGCTGATGGCGGAGATGCATCGAATCATGTGGCCGAGGCAGCCGAAGTCGACGATCTCGAACTTCAGCGCCGTGAAGAGGAAGCTCGTCACGCAGCCGAGTTGCTCGAGCAGCAGGCTCAGGAACTGAAGGCGCGTCAGGAGCAGCTCGAACGCGAAGAGGCCGAGCGCCAGGCACGCGAGCAGGCTGCGGAAGCCGAGCGCCGTCGTGCCGAAGAAGACGCGGCGAAGAAGCGCGCAGCGGCTGCGGCCGAGGCGGCAGCCCGCGAGAAAGCGCAGCCGGCACCGCAAGTCGCGAAGGCCGAAGCGGCGCCTGCCAAACCGGCAGAGCCGGTCGTCGCGAAAGACACCGAGCAGGACGACGAGCGCGCCGCAGCCGAGCGCGCGGCTCAACGCGAAGCCGCTAAGAAGGCGGAAGATGCAGCACGTCAAGCTGCGGAAAAAGCGCGTGCCGAACAGGAAGAAATCGCCAAGCGCCGCGCGGCGGCCGAAGCCGAAGCGCGCGCGATCCGCGAAATGATGAACACGCCGCGCAAGGCGCAGGTGAAGGCGCCGGAACCGGCACCGAAGCCCGCTGAGCCGGCCAAGGCAGCCGAAGCCAAGGGCACGCTGCATAAGCCGGCGCGTCCGGCTGGCGAAGCTCCGGCGCGTCCGGCTGCCAGGAAGCCGGCTGCCGCGGCTCCGGCCGCAACCACCACGCCGTCCGTTGGCGACAAGAAGAAGCCGGGCGGCAAGGGCGGCTGGCAGGACGACGCAGCCAAACGCCGCGGTATCAAGACGCGCGGCGATACGAGCGGCGGCGTCGACCGCGGCTGGCGCGGCGGCCCGAAGGGTCGCGGCAAGCATCAGGACCAGAACACCACGTTCCAGGCGCCGACCGAACCGATCGTGCGTGAAGTGCACGTGCCTGAAACCATCACCGTCGCCGATCTGGCGCACAAGATGGCAGTGAAGGCGTCCGAAGTCATCAAGTCGATGATGAAGCTCGGCCAGATGGTCACGATCAACCAGATGCTGGACCAGGAAACGGCGATGATCATCGTCGAAGAACTGGGCCATCACGCGGTTGCGGCCAAGCTGGACGATCCGGAAGCAATGCTGGTCGAAGGCGAAGTGTCGGATGCGGAAGCATTGCCGCGTCCGCCGGTCGTCACGGTCATGGGTCACGTCGACCACGGCAAGACCTCGCTGCTCGACTACATTCGCCGCGCGAAGGTTGCAGCGGGCGAAGCGGGCGGCATTACGCAGCACATCGGCGCTTACCACGTCGAAACGCCGCGTGGCGTCATCACGTTCCTCGACACGCCGGGTCACGAGGCCTTCACGGCCATGCGTGCTCGCGGTGCGAAGGCAACGGACATCGTCATTCTGGTGGTCGCAGCCGACGACGGCGTGATGCCGCAAACGAAGGAAGCGATCGCCCACGCGAAGGCTGGCGGCGTGCCGCTCGTCGTCGCGATCAACAAGATCGACAAGCCGGATGCGAATCCGGACCGCGTGAAGCAGGAACTCGTCGCGGAAGGCGTCGTGCCGGAAGAATACGGTGGCGATTCGCCGTTCGTCTCGGTGTCGGCAAAGACCGGCGCGGGCATCGACGATCTGCTGGAAAACGTGTTGCTGCAAGCCGAAGTGCTGGAACTGAAGGCACCGGTCGAAGCCCCGGCCAAGGGTCTGGTTATCGAAGCGAAGCTCGACAAGGGTAAGGGTCCGGTTGCAACCATCCTGGTCCAGTCGGGTACGTTGAACCGCGGTGACGTGGTGCTGGCAGGTAGCGCCTACGGTCGTGTGCGAGCCATGCTGGATGAAACCGGCAAGCCGACCAAGTCCGCTGGACCGTCGATCCCGGTCGAAATCCAGGGTCTGTCGGAAGTCCCGCAAGCAGGCGAAGAAGTCATCGTCATGCCGGACGACCGCAAGGCGCGTGAAGTCGCGCTGTTCCGTCAAGGCAAGTTCCGCGACGTCAAGCTGGCCAAGCAGCAGGCCGCGAAGCTCGAGAACATGCTGGAGCAGATGGGCGAAGGCGAAGTGGCGTACATGCCGCTCATCGTCAAGGCCGACGTGCAAGGTTCGCAGGAAGCGTTGGTGCAGTCGCTGCTCAAGCTTTCCACCGACGAAGTGCGCGTGCAGATCGTGCACGGCGCCGTGGGCGGCATCAGCGAGTCCGACGTCAACCTGGCAACGGCTTCGAAGGCGGTCATCATCGGCTTCAACACCCGTGCGGACGCACAGGCTCGCAAGCTGGCGGAAGCCAACGGTGTCGACATTCGCTACTACAACATCATTTACGACGCAGTGGATGAGGTGAAGGCCGCGATGTCGGGCATGCTGGCTCCGGAGAAGCGCGAAGTCGTCACGGGTACGGTCGAAGTGCGTCAGGTCTTCAAGGTGCCGAAGATCGGCGCGGTGGCAGGCTGTATGGTCACGGACGGTTTCGTCAAGCGCTCGTCGTCGGTGCGCGTACTGCGCAACAACGTCGTCATCTTCACGGGCGAGCTGGATTCGCTCAAGCGCTTCAAGGACGACGTGAAGGAAGTCCGCCAGGGCTTCGAGTGCGGTATGTCGATCAAGAACTTCAACGACATCGTCGAAGGCGACCAGTTCGAAGTCTTCGAGGTCACCGAAGTCGCGCGTACGCTGTAAGTCACGCGGCACGGTTCCAAGGGGCGGAGCGGGCATCAACGCCCGCTCCGCCCGTTGTTTTTGGGGCCGCCGTTTCGCCTGTCTGCGGCCGTTGCGCCGCGCGAATGCCGCGATTTTTCGACCCTCGCGGCCGCGAACCATTTTTTGCATCCGCCACAACGGATCACACAACACCATGCCTAAAAAACGTTCTTCACCCAATCGCAACGTGCAGATCGCCGATCAGATCCAGCGCGATCTGTCGGAACTGCTGCGCGAGGTCAAGGATCCGCGCATCGGCATCGTCACGATTCAGAGCGTCGAGCTGACGCCGGACTACGCACACGCGAAGGTCTATTTCACGACGTTGACCGGCGACCCGCAGCAGACGCTCGCGGCGCTCACGCATGCGGCCGGCCATCTGCATAACCAGTTGTTCAAGCGCCTGCATATTCACACGGTGCCGACGCTGCATTTCCATTACGACCAGACGATCGAGCGCGCCGTTGAAATGTCGCGTCTGATTGACGAGGCGAACGCCAATCGCGCGAAAGACGATTAAGTGCAGTCGGCGCACGCGTCCCGAGCCGCGCCACGCTGCGTGCGGCAACGCCCGGGTCGTTCAGGCGCAATTTGCTGCTCCGGATTCCATAGAAAACCCGTCTTCCCACATGACCGCACCTCAACGCCCCCGCGTGCCGCGCCGCGCACTCGACGGCGTGCTGCTGCTCGACAAGCCGCTCGGCCTGTCGAGCAACGACGCTCTGATTCGCGCGAAGCGTCTCTATCTGGCTAAAAAGGCCGGACATACCGGCACGCTGGATCCGCTCGCGACCGGCCTGCTGCCGCTGTGTTTTGGCGAAGCCACCAAGTTCTCGCAGGATCTGCTCGAGGCCGACAAAACCTACGAGGCCACCATGCGCCTCGGTATTCGCACCACCACTGGCGACGCCGAAGGCGAGCCGGTCGACACGCGCGCGGTGACGTGCGACGAGGCGGCCGTCCTTGCGGCCCTGCCGGCGTTTCTCGGCGAAATCGTTCAGGTGCCGCCGATGTATTCGGCGCTCAAGCGCGACGGCAAGCCGCTCTACGAATACGCGCGCGCCGGGCAGACAGTCGAGCGGGAGGGGCGACAGGTGACGATCCACGCGCTCGACTTGCTCGCTTGCGCGCTGCCCGATGTGACGTTTCGCGTCACCTGCAGCAAGGGCACGTATGTGCGCACGCTGGCGGAGGACATTGGCGAGGCGTTGGGTTGTGGGGCTCATCTGGTTGCCCTGCGGCGCACCGGTGTCGGCGCGCTGACGCTGGAGCATTCGGTGACGCTCGACGCGCTATCGGATGCAACGGAAAGCGAGCGAGACGCGTGGTTGCAACCGGTCGACGCCTTGCTGTCGACGTTCCCGTCCGTGCATCTGGACGAAGATGCGACGCGCCGCTTTCTGCATGGTCAGCGGTTGAAGCTTTCCGAACTCAGTCTGAGCGGTGAAGCGGCGAATGCGCCGCGCGTGAGGGTCTACGCGGCGCAAGGGCGTCTGCTGGGAGTCGCAAAACAGGGTGAAGGCGTTCTCGCGCCCGAACGCCTGGTCGTGACGACGGCGAACTAGTCCGGTCACGCGGCCCGACAGCGCGTCAGACACGCGCGCCGGCAGGCAACGCAGCCCAACGCAACTGAGCTGATTGAGCCGCTGCAATGAAAAAGGCGGAACCGCTATAGAGCGGTCCCGCCTTTTTTGCATCTCGTCGATCAAGGAATGAAACGCTAGATCAGTGCGCCGCCGCGGCTGCGGCACCGGCGTCGCCGCCGGCCTTCTCCGGCTTTGTGACCCAGATCAGCGCGATCAGCGCCACGAAGATAC
Source organism: Paraburkholderia kirstenboschensis (assembly GCF_904848585.1). Taxonomy (GTDB): domain Bacteria; phylum Pseudomonadota; class Gammaproteobacteria; order Burkholderiales; family Burkholderiaceae; genus Paraburkholderia; species Paraburkholderia kirstenboschensis. The sequence goes on along the minus strand of NZ_CAJHCR010000002.1, from coordinate 378,653 downwards.
CGGCGGAAACGAAGAAAATGTCGTTCACCCCGAGTTGCGCGGCCTGTTGCGTGGCCATCGAATTGAATAGTCCGTACGCTTGCGGCTGACTGAAACCTGCGGCGCCCATCTGCCGGATCGACTGGTCGAAGACCGGGTTGTAGGCGTTGGCGTGCTCGGTCAAATGCGCGTGATGCATGATCGTCCGATGGTCCCACGCGGTCTGGAAGATCGACGTGCCAATCCCGCCGCACATAATCCGCACGAAGTTGGACAAACCCGACGCCGCCGGTATCCGATTACCCGGCAAACCGGACAGCGTGATAGAAACCAGCGGAATAAAGAACCCGGCCATGCCGATGCCTTGAATCAACGTGGGCAATAGCAGCGAGTAGGTATCCACGCCGGTCGTATAACGCGAGCGCATCCAGAAGCACAGCGCAAATACGAGAAACGACAAAGTCGCGATATAACGCGGATCGGTGCGCGGCAGGACCTTGCCTGTGATCGGCGAAAGCAGCACGGCGAAGAGGCCAACCGGCGCCATGACGAGACCGGCCTCGGTGGCCGTGTAGCCGATATCGGTTTGCAGCCACAGCGGCAGCAGAACGAGATTGCCGAAGTAGAGCCCGTAGCCGACCGACAGCGCGATCGTGCCGCCCGTGAAGTTTCGTTTGCTGAAGAGCGACAGGTCGACCACCGGATGCTCGGCCGTCAATTCCCACACAATGAAGAACGCAAGGGCGATCACCGCGACCAGCGTCAACACCACGATGGTGGTCGACGAAAACCAGTCCAGGTCCTTGCCCTTGTCGAGCATGACCTGCAACGAGCCGACCCAGACGATCAACAGGCCGAGACCGACGCCGTCGATCGGCGCCTTCCTGACGACCGAATCGCGATTGCGAAAGATCATCCACGTCGCGAGAGCGGCGATCGCGCCGACCGGAATATTGACGTAGAAGATCCACGGCCACGAGATGTTGTCCGAAATCCAGCCGCCCAGGATTGGTCCGGCGACCGGCGCGATCAGCGTGGTCATCGCCCACATCGATAACGCCATCGGCGCCTTGGCGCGCGGATAACTCGCGAGCAGCAGCGTTTGCGACAGCGGAATCATCGGGCCGGCCACCGCGCCTTGCAGCACGCGCGAGGCGAGCAGGAAGGGCAGAGTCGGCGCGAGGCCGCACATCCATGACGAGATCACGAACAGTATGATCGACGCCATGAAAAGGCGCACCTGGCCGATGCGGTCGGTGAGCCAGCCGGTGAGCGGCACGGAAATCGCGTTGGCGACCGCGAACGACGTGATCACCCACGTGCCCTGGTCGGCCGACACGCCGAGGTCGCCTGATATGGACGGAATTGAAACGTTCGCGATCGACGTGTCGAGCACGTTCATAAAAACGGCGAGCGACACCGCGATGGTGCCGATCACCAGTTGCGCGCCCTCGAGCGGCGGATGAGGGGCTTGCGCCTGAGCCTGAGCCATTCAGAAAGCCTTGTATGAGTCGCTGCGCGGCTTACATCAGTTTTGCAGCTGCGGGCTTGCTGGACCCGGACTGCGCGGCTTTATGCGTGCCTGCGTTCGGACCGGCGTTTTCCGCGATGATGCGAGCAATTTCCGCGTCGGCTTCGTCGCCATATTTAGCGAACACGTCTGTCTGATAGACGGTGTTCTGTGCGTTGCCCAACTGGCCGCCGTTCTCGTCCTTGATGCTCACGTCGGCTTGCATGGACAGGCCGATACGCAGCGGATGCTTTTCGAGTTCCTGCGGATCGAGTGCGATACGCACCGGCAGGCGCTGCACCACCTTGATCCAGTTGCCGGTGGCGTTCTGCGCGGGCAGCAGCGAGAACGCCGAACCCGTGCCCGCCGAGAAACCGACCACCTTGCCGTGATAGACGACCGACGAACCGTAGACGTCGGCCGTCAGTTCGACCGGCTGGCCGATGCGCATGTGCTTGAGCTGCACTTCCTTGAAGTTGGCGTCGACCCAGACGGCGCCGAGCGGCACGATGGCCATGAGCGGCGTGCCCGGCGAGACGCGCTGTCCGACCTGCACCGAGCGTTTCGCGACGTAACCGGTGACCGGTGCCGGCAACGTGTTGCGCGCATTGTTCAGATACGCGTCGCGGACTTTCGCGGCAGAGGCCTGCACGTTCGGGTGATTCGCGATCGTGGTGTTGGCGGTCAGCGCGCGGTTGGATGCCAGTTGCTGCTGAGCGGCTTCGACGCCGGCTTGCGCGCTCTTCACGGCGTCACGTGCGTGCGAAATTTCTTCCTGCGACACGGCGCCGGTTTGCGCAACCGTCAGACGGCGTTTCAAGTCGTCCTGAGCGCGCGAGAGGTCGGACTGGCGCTGAGCCACTTGAGCCTGGTACTGGTTGTCGTCGGCGAAGAGACCGCGCACCTGGCGCACCGTCTGCGCAAGATTGGCTTCTGCCTGTTCGAGCGCGACGCGGGCGTCGGCCGGGTCCAGTACGACGAGCGGGTCGCCGGTCTTCACTGTTTGCGTGTCGTCCGCGTTCACCGCGACCACCGTGCCCGTGACTTGCGGCGTGATCTGCACGACATTGCCGTTCACGTACGCGTCGTCGGTTTCCTCGTGGAAGCGCGCCACGAGGAAATAGTAGAGACCGTAGGCGATCGCGGCGATCAGGATCACGATGACGAGCAGCGTCATCATGCGCTTGCGTTTGCCGCTGTTCGCCGGTTGTGCCGGTTTGTTGGGCTGGTTGTTAGCCGCGGGCTGTTGGGGGGTGCTCATCGATGTGCTCCGGGTTCTCTCAAACGTCGTCGTTTATTCGGATGTTCGTGTGTGGTCTGTTGCGGTCGATACAGTTGCGTGCCGGCGCGATCAGTTCGCAGCGGCGGTCGCGGCCGGGGCGGATGACACGCCCGCCGGCGGCGCAGATGCCGATGCTGCGGCGGCCGATGCCGCGGCGGCCGGTGCCGGCGCATCCGTCGGCACCACCAGGCCTGTCTGCGTCGCGTCGAAACCGCCGCCCAGAGCCTTGACGAGCCCGATCTGCATGTCGCGGCGGCGCATCTTGAGCGTGGTAACCGTCTGTTCGGCGGAAAGGCGGTTCTGGTCGGCGGTCAACACCTGCAGTTGCGGAGACAGGCCTGCCTTGTAGCGGATTACGGCCAGTTCATATGCCTTCGTCGACGCGTCGAGCGCGCGCTGAGCGTCGCCCGATTGCTGGTCGATCGAGCGGATCGACGACACTTGCGTCGCCACATCCGACAACGCGTTGATCAGCGTCTGGTTGTAGTTCGCCACGTTCAGCTCGAAATCCGCATACCGGCCCTTCAATTGCGAGCGCAGCGCGCCCGCGTCGAAGATCGGCAGGTGAATCGCCGGACCGAACTGGATCTGGCGGCTGCCGGCTGTCAGGAATCGGCCCCAGCCGAACGCGTCGAAGCCGAAGCCGGCTGCGAGGTTCACGTCCGGGAAGAACTCCGCCTTCGCCTCCTTGACGTCATGCATCGCCGCTTCGACTTGCCAGCGCGCGGCGACAATATCGGCCCGACGCGCGACGAGATCGGCCGGCAGATTGTTCGGCAGCGAGACCGTGTTGCCGACGCCGAGGGCAGGCTGCGCAATTTGCAGGCCACGATCCGGACCCTTGCCGAGCAGCGCGCCCAATTGATAACGCACCACGGTGATCTGACCGTCCAGATCGCTCAAGCTCGCCTGGCTCGACGCGATATTGCCCGTTGCGGTCTGACGCTCGACGTTCGTGTCGAGACCGGCCGCAACGCGACCGTTCGTAATGCGGCCAATATCCTGTCGGTTGGCGATTTCCCGTGCAGCGATATCGCGCAGCGCGTAAAGCTGGGCGAGCTGGTTGTACGTGCTCGCCACGGACGCCGCGAGCGTCACGCGCGCCTGCTGCATGTCGGCCTCGGCCGCCTTTTCCTGCGACACGGCCTGGCCCAGGCGCTGACGGTTCTTGCCCCACAGGTCGAGATCCCACGAAGCGCTCGCGAGCACGTTGTTCTCGCTATACCAGGTGCCGCCGTACGGAGGCGGGTAGAGCGCGTTGGCGGAGAACAATTCGCGTGTCCACGAATAGCTGCCGTTGACTTTCGGATAGAGCGCCGAGCGCGAGGTTTCGATGTACGACGACGCCTTGGCGAGACGCGCCTGCGCCTGCGCGATCGACGGGCTGCCTTCCAGCGCTTCGGAAATCAGCTTGGGCAACTGCGGATCGCCGAACTGGTTCGCCCAGTCGAGCGACGGCCACTGGCCGCTTTGGCCCCCGAGACTCTCAGTGGACTCATACTGCGCCGGCGACGAAATCTGCTTGTCGCTTTTGACACCGAAGTAGTTCGCGCACCCAGTGAGGGCGAGCGCTGCCACCGCGGCGGCGACAGCGACCCGGCTCGACAGCGCGGGCGCGGACAGGGAAAGGGATTTCATCGCTCGACTCTTTGAGTGGAATGTAATGATGGACGCTGCAAGCAATTTCTTACGATTTGTTATCTAAATTGCTTGCTGCATCACGGGTCAGTCCCGTGTGTTCGCCAGAATTGAGCAGCACGCGGCGCAGCATGCTCTTCAGAAAGCCCACTTCTTCCGGGGTGAAACCGGAGAGCAGGTCATCCAGCACACCGTTGAAGATCTTGGGCATTTTTGCCGCGATTGCGTGCCCTTCCGGCGTGAGTGCAAGACGCACGACGCGCCGGTCTTCGTTGCTGCGCACGCGCGTGAGGAGGCCGCGCTTTTCGAGACGGTCGATCAGACGCGTGACGGCGCTTGCGTCAATGCCATATTCGCGTGCGAGTTCGGCCGCCAGCAGACATTTCCCGCTCGCCACCATGAACAGGATGCTGCCCTGCTGACTCGTGATACCAAGCTCCGCCATGCTGCGCTGGGTAACGAGGTTCGACATGGTCGATTTCACGCGTGAAAGCAGATAGCCGACACTTTCGCCTAGCTGGTATTCGCTGATTTCAGGCGCTGGGGTTGAGGACGGCTCCGTCATGATTCTCGTGCGAATGCAATGGTTGACTAGGCACAATTATAAGAGTCGGATGATTGACGCGGCAAGCGTTATTACAGCTTAGGCAAGGAATTTTCCGCGCTCAAGCAAGAATCGGCGCGTTTTCACGTAGGGATGAGGCGGTTTGAACGTAAGATTTGCTCATGCGGATGCGCCGCCGGTGCGCTCCCTATCAGGGAATACCAGAAAGCGTCACCAGTGCGTGCTATAATGTTGGGTTCCCAAAAGTGCGCATTGGGCTTGTCGTGGTTTTATCCTCACATTGCTCTTATACGAAGAGCGAAGCGGCATGAGCAAGCGGCGCACTCAACTGTCTCCAGGTTTCCTATGACCCGCGCCCTACGCAACATCGCCATTATTGCCCACGTCGACCACGGCAAGACCACGCTCGTCGACCAGCTCCTCCGCCAGACCGCCACGTTCCGTGACAACCAGCAGGTTGCCGAGCGTGTGATGGACTCGAACGACATCGAAAAGGAACGTGGCATCACGATTCTTTCGAAGAACTGCGCGGTCGAGTACGAGGGCACGCACATCAACATCGTCGACACCCCGGGCCACGCCGACTTCGGCGGTGAAGTGGAGCGCGTGCTGTCCATGGTCGATTCGGTGCTGCTGCTGGTGGACGCCGTCGAAGGCCCGATGCCGCAAACGCGCTTCGTGACCAAGAAGGCGCTGGCGCTCGGTCTGAAGCCGATCGTCGTGATCAACAAGGTGGACCGTCCGGGCGCGCGCATCGACTGGGTGATCAACCAGACGTTCGACCTGTTCGACAAGCTGGGCGCGACCGACGAACAGCTCGACTTCCCGATCGTCTATGCGTCGGGCCTGAACGGCTATGCCGGCCTGACCCCGGACGTGCGCGAAGGCGATATGCGTCCGCTGTTCGAAGCCGTGCTCGAGCACGTGCCGGTTCGCGCAGCCGATCCCGAAGGGCCGCTGCAACTGCAAATTACCTCGCTCGACTACTCGTCGTATGTCGGCCGTATCGGCGTGGGCCGTATCACGCGCGGCCGCATCAAGCCGGGCATGGCAGTCGCGGTGCGTTCGGGTCCGGACGGCGCGATTCTGAACCGCAAGATCAACCAGGTGCTGTCGTTCAAGGGTCTCGAGCGCGTGCAGGTGGAGTCGGCTGAAGCGGGCGACATCGTGCTGATCAACGGTATCGAGGAAATCGGCATTGGCGTGACCATCTGCTCGCCGGAACAGCCGGAAGCGCTGCCCATGATCACCGTCGACGAACCGACGCTGACCATGAACTTCCTCGTCAACTCGTCGCCGCTCGCCGGCCGCGAAGGCAAGTTCGTCACGAGCCGTCAGATTCGTGACCGCCTGATGAAGGAACTGAATCACAACGTCGCGCTGCGCGTTAAAGAAACCGGCGACGAAACCACGTTCGAAGTGGCGGGCCGCGGCGAACTGCACCTGACCATTCTCGTGGAAAACATGCGCCGTGAAGGCTACGAGCTGGCCGTGTCGCGTCCGCGCGTGGTGATGCAGGAAATCGACGGCGTGAAGCACGAGCCGTACGAGAACCTGACCGTCGACATGGAAGACGCGCACCAGGGCGGCGTAATGGAAGAACTGGGCCGCCGCAAGGGCGAAATGCTCGACATGGCGTCGGACGGCCGCGGTCGCACGCGTCTCGAGTATCGTATTTCGGCGCGTGGCCTGATCGGCTTCCAGTCGGAATTCCTCACGCTCACGCGCGGTACGGGCCTGATGAGCCACACGTTCGACTCGTATCAGCCGGTCAAGGAAGGCTCGGTCGGCGAGCGTCGCAACGGCGTGCTGATTTCGCAGGACGACGGCGCGGCAGTCGCTTACGCGCTGTGGAAGCTGCAGGACCGCGGCCGTATGTTCGTGTCGCCGGGCGAGCCGCTGTATGAAGGCATGATCATCGGCATTCATAGCCGTGACAACGACCTGGTCGTGAACCCGATCAAGGGCAAGCAGCTTACCAACGTGCGTTCGTCGGGTACCGACGAAGCGGTGCGCCTCGTGCCGCCGATCCAGATGTCGCTGGAATACGCGGTCGAATTCATCGACGACGACGAACTGGTTGAAGTCACGCCGCAATCCATCCGTCTGCGCAAGCGCTACCTGAAGGAACACGAGCGCCGCAGCGCGAGCCGTAAGGGCGCGGTGGATTAAGCAGCGCGCAACGGCCTCTGGCCTTCGCTTGAGCTGTTAGTAAAAGCCACCTTCGGGTGGCTTTTTACATTTCCGGAGCGCATTCGCGTTATTGGAAATTGCCGCTGAAGCCCGTCGCTGAAGGCCCGAGCGGCGATCCGTCTGCTATCTGCGGTATCCGTTATGTGATATGCTCCCCGGGTGCCAGTTTTAGGTCCTTCCAAGCAAGACTTGATTCGCGCAATCCGCTAAACGGTCAGGCCGTGTCGCGGAAGGTTCTGTAACCCGCTATTTCTCGAGAAACTCGAAGAAAGGTGAGCGTAAAAATGATGAAGCAATTCCAGTCGAACTCTTATCTGTTCGGCGGCAATGCTCCGTACGTAGAAGAAATGTACGAAGCGTATCTCGACAACCCGGCGTCAGTGCCCGAGAACTGGCGCAGCTATTTCGACGCGTTGCAGAATGTTCCTGCATCGGATGGCACCAATGCCAACGACGTGGCCCATGGCCCGATCGTCGAATCGTTTGCACAACGGGCCAAGGCCAACGCCTTCATCCCGCGCACGGCAACCGGCGGCGAAGACCTCGCTACCGCGCGAAAGCAAGTCTATGTGCAGTCCCTCATCGGCGCATATCGCTTCCTCGGCTCGCAATGGGCCAATCTCGATCCCCTGAAGCGCCGCGAACGTCCCGCAATCCCCGAACTCGAACCCGCGTTCTACGACTTCACCGAAGCCGATATGGACGAGGAGTTCAGCGCCACGAATCTGTATTTCGGATTCGAGCGTGCGTCGCTGCGTGAGATCGTCAAGGCACTGCGCGACACGTACTGCGGCACGATCGGTGCCGAGTACATGTACATCAGCGATCCGGAACAGAAGCGCTGGTGGAAGGAAAAGCTGGAGTCGATCCGCTCCACGCCGAATTTCTCGAACGAGAAGAAAAAGCACATCCTGAATCGCCTGACGGCCGCTGAAGGCCTCGAGCGCTTCCTCCATACCAAGTACGTCGGCCAGAAGCGCTTCTCGCTGGAAGGCGGCGAAAGCTTCATCGCGTCGATGGACGAAGTCGTGCGTCACGGCGGTGCACGCGGCGTGCAGGAAATCGTCATCGGCATGGCTCACCGTGGCCGTCTGAACGTGCTGGTCAATACGCTCGGCAAGATGCCGGCTGACCTGTTCGCCGAATTCGAAGGCAAGCACGTCGACGACCTGCCGGCAGGCGACGTGAAGTACCACAAGGGTTTCTCGTCGGACGTCTCGACCGAAGGCGGCCCGGTTCACCTGTCGCTCGCGTTCAACCCGTCGCACCTCGAAATCGTCAACCCGGTGGTCGAAGGTTCCGCGAAGGCGCGTATGGACCGTCGCGGCGACGACAGCGGCCTGCAAGTGCTGCCGGTGCAGATCCACGGCGACGCGGCTTTTGCCGGTCAAGGTGTCGTGATGGAAACGCTGAACCTTGCGCAAACGCGCGGTTACGGCACGCACGGCACGCTGCACATCGTCATCAACAACCAGATCGGTTTCACGACGTCGGACCCGCGCGACTCGCGTTCCACGTTGTACTGCTCGGACGTCGTCAAGATGATCGAGGCGCCGGTGCTGCACGTGAACGGCGACGATCCCGAAGCAGTCGTTCTCGCCACGCAACTGGCTATCGACTTCCGGATGCAGTTCCACAAAGACGTCGTGGTCGACATCGTCTGCTTCCGTAAGCTGGGTCACAACGAGCAGGACACGCCGGCTGTCACGCAGCCGCTGATGTACAAGACCATCGCGAAGCATCCGGGCACGCGCGCGCTGTACGCGGAAAAGCTGGTGCAACAAGGCGTGATCACGGCCGAAGAAGGCGAGGAATTCGTCAAGGCCTACCGCAAGGCGATGGACGAAGGCCATCATACGGTCGACCCGGTGCTCTCGAACTACAAGAGCAAGTACGCGGTGGACTGGGTGCCGTTCCTGAACCGCAAGTGGACCGACGCGGCCGACACGGCTGTGCCGCTCGCGGAACTGAAGCGCCTCGCTGAGCGCATCACCACGGTCCCGGAAAACTTCAAGGTTCACCCGCTCGTCGAGCGCGTTCTCAACGACCGTCGCGCAATGGGCCGTGGCGAAGCGAAGCTCGACTGGGGCATGGGCGAGCACCTCGCGTTCGCGTCGCTGGTCGCCTCCGGCTATGCGGTGCGCCTGACCGGCCAGGACTCGGGCCGCGGCACGTTCACGCACCGTCACGCGGTGCTGCACGATCAGAACCGCGAGCGCTGGAACGACGGCACTTACGTGCCGCTTCAGAACATCGCCGAAGGTCAGGCGAAGTTCACGGTGATCGACTCGGTGTTGTCCGAAGAAGCGGTGCTCGGCTTCGAATACGGTTACTCGACGGCTGAACCGAATACGTTCGTCGCATGGGAAGCGCAGTTCGGCGACTTCGTGAACGGCGCGCAAGTCGTGATCGACCAGTTCATTTCGTCGGGCGAAGTAAAGTGGGGCCGCGTCTCGGGCCTGACCATGCTGCTGCCGCACGGCTATGAAGGCCAGGGTCCGGAGCACTCGTCGGCGCGTATCGAACGTTTCCTGCAACTGTGCGCAGACCACAACATGCAAGTGGTTCAGCCGACCACGCCGGCGCAGATTTTCCACCTGCTGCGTCGTCAGATGATCCGACTGTTCCGCAAGCCGCTGATCGTTGCTACGCCGAAGTCGCTGCTGCGTCACAAGGAAGCCGTCTCCGATCTGTCGGAACTGGCAAAGGGTTCGTTCCAGCCGGTGATCGGCGAAGTCGACGAAACCATCGAGGCGAAGAAGGTCAAGCGCGTGGTGGTGTGTTCGGGCCGCGTGTACTACGACCTCGTCGCGCATCGCCGCGAAGCGAAGGCGAACGACGTCGCGATCGTCCGTATCGAACAGCTGTATCCGTTCGCGCACAAGCAGTTCGAAGCGGAAATCAAGAAGTACGACAACGCGACGGAAGTGGTCTGGGTGCAGGACGAGCCGCAGAATCAGGGACCGTGGTTCTACATCGAGCACCATCTGAAGGAAGGCATGAAGGAAGGACAGAAGCTGGCGTACAGCGGCCGTCCGGCTTCGGCTTCGCCGGCAGTCGGTTACTACGCGAAGCACTACGAGCAGCAGAAGGCACTGGTCGAAGGCGCTTTCGGCCGCCTCAAGAGCGCGTCGATCGCTAAATAAAGAGAACAGACGAACCGGGAAAGCGCAGTGCGCTTTCCCGTGCCGCGTTCAGCGACCGATAAAGGTCCAGGCGCGGCAGACATGGTTCGCAGGCGGTCGTCGTTCACCGCGCCGTCACCCGATACGTATTCAGGATATTCATAATGGCTATTGTTGAAGTCAAGGTTCCCCAGCTGTCCGAGTCGGTCTCGGAAGCCACGATGCTGCAGTGGAAGAAGAAGCCCGGCGAGGCTGTTGCCCAGGACGAAATTCTCATCGAAATCGAGACCGACAAGGTCGTGCTCGAAGTGCCGGCACCCTCGGCCGGCGTGCTCGCGCAAGTCATCGCGAACGACGGCGACACCGTCACGGCCGATCAGGTCATCGCCAAGATCGACACGGAAGGCAAGGCAGGCGCCGCCGCTGTCGAAGCGGAAGTGAAGCCGGCTCCGGCCGCCACGCCCGCCCCGGCCGCCGCACCGGCGCCGGCTGCTCAAGCCGCATCCGCAACGGGTGCGAACACCGCTGCTTCGCCCGCTGCCGGCAAGCTGATGGCGGAGAAGGGCTTGTCGTCGGGCGACGTCGCCGGCACGGGCCGCGACGGCCGCATCACCAAGGGCGACGTGCTGACGGCAGGCCAGACTGCTCCGGCGGCTGCGAAAGCTGCCGCGCCCGCACCGGCTGCCGCACCGAAGGCCGCCAGGCCGTCGCTGCCGGACGTCAAGGGCCCGGCATCGGCCGACCAGTGGCTGAAGGACCGCCCGGAGCAACGCGTGCCGATGTCGCGTCTGCGTGCGCGTATCGCCGAGCGTCTGCTCGAGTCGCAGCAAACCAACGCCATCCTGACCACGTTCAACGAAGTGAACATGGCGCCGGTGATGGACTTGCGCAACAAGTACAAAGACAAGTTCGAAAAGGAACATGGCGTGAAGCTCGGCTTCATGTCGTTCTTCGTGAAGGCGGCGGTTCACGCGCTGAAGAAGTTCCCGCTGGTGAACGCGTCGATCGACGGCAACGATATCGTCTATCACGGCTATTTCGACATTGGTATCGCTGTCGGTTCGCCGCGCGGTCTGGTGGTGCCGATCCTGCGCAATGCAGATCAGCTGAGCCTCGCCGAAATCGAGAAGAAGATTGCCGAGTTCGGCCAGAAGGCCAAAGACGGCAAGCTGTCGATCGAGGAAATGACCGGCGGTACGTTCTCGATCTCGAACGGCGGTGTGTTCGGTTCGATGCTGTCGACGCCGATCATCAACCCGCCGCAGTCCGCGATCCTCGGTGTGCACGCCACGAAGGAACGCGCCGTGGTCGAGAACGGCCAGATCGTGATCCGCCCGATGAACTACCTCGCGCTCTCCTACGACCACCGGATCATCGACGGCCGTGAAGCCGTGCTGTCGCTCGTCGCCATGAAGGATGCGCTGGAAGACCCGGCGCGCCTGCTGCTCGACCTGTAAGTGCCGCTTCTGCCGGTGCCGGCTTGCGATCGCGCGAGCCGGCGCCATATAAGGCATCAGGCAAGCATCACGTCTTTCGCATTCCGCAGTACAGGAACGACGCGCGCCACGAAGTGTGGCTGCGCGCCGTTCCGCCATCAAAAGGATTGTCATGTCCAAAGAATTTGACGTCGTCGTGATTGGCGCAGGCCCTGGCGGTTATATCGCCGCCATCCGCGCAGCGCAGCTCGGCAAGACCGTCGCATGTATCGAGAAATGGAAGAACCCGGCCGGCACGCTGAAGCTCGGCGGCACGTGTCTGAACGTGGGTTGCATTCCGTCGAAGGCGCTGCTCGCGTCGTCGGAAGAGTTTGAAAACGCATCGCATCACCTCGCTGACCACGGCATTTCGGTGGAAAACGTAAAGGTCGACATCTCGAAGATGATGTCCCGCAAAGACGGCATCGTCGAAAAGATGACGAAGGGCATCGAATTCCTGTTCCGCAAGAACAAGATCACGTGGCTCAAGGGTCACGGCAAGTTCACCGGCAAGACGGACGCCGGCGTGCAGATCGAAGTGAGCGGCGAGGGCGAAACCGAAGTGGTCACGGCGAAGAACGTGATCATCGCCACGGGTTCGAAGGCGCGCCATCTACCGAACATTCCGGTCGACAACAAGATCGTCGCCGACAACGAAGGCGCACTCGCTTTCGACACGGCACCGAAGAAGCTGGCCGTGATCGGCGCGGGCGTGATCGGCCTGGAATTGGGCTCGGTGTGGCGCCGTCTCGGCGCGGAAGTGACCGTGCTCGAAGCGCTGCCGGAATTCCTCGGCGCGGCTGACCAGGCGCTCGCGAAAGAAGCGGCCAAGCAGTTCAAGAAGCAGGGTCTCGACATCCACGTCGGCGTGAAGGTCGGCGAAGTGACGACCACCGAGAACAGCGTCACGATCAATTACACGGACAAGGACGGCAACGCGCAGAAGCTCGAAGCCGACCGCCTGATCGTGTCGATCGGCCGCGTGCCGAACACGGATAACCTCGGCCTCGAAGCGATTGGCCTGAAGGCCAACGAGCGCGGCTTTATCGACGTCGACGATCACTGCGCGACAGCCGTGCCGAACGTCTACGCGATCGGTGACGTGGTGCGTGGCCCGATGCTCGCGCACAAGGCCGAAGACGAAGGCGTGCTGGTCGCGGAAATCATCGACGGTCAGAAGCCGCATATCGACTACAACTGCATTCCGTGGGTGATCTACACCGAGCCGGAAATCGCGTGGGTCGGCAAGACCGAGCAGCAACTGAAGTCGGAAGGCCGCGAGGTCAAGACGGGCCAGTTCCCGTTCATGGCAAACGGCCGCGCACTCGGCATCAACAAGGCGGATGGTTTCGTCAAGATGATCGCCGACGCGAAGACCGACGAACTGCTCGGCGTGCACATCATCTCGGCGAACGCATCGGACCTGATCGCGGAAGCCGTGGTGGCGATGGAATTCAAGGCGGCGTCGGAAGACATCGGCCGCATTTGCCATCCGCACCCGTCGTTGTCGGAAGTCATGCGCGAAGCGGCGCTGGCCGTGGACAAGCGCGCATTGAACATGTAATCGCGCGCACGCCTGACTGAACGTACTCTGGCATCACCACAAAGGCGGGCGGGTTCACTCCCTCCCGCCTTTCTTTTCGCAGCAACACGATGAACGTCACCGAATACTACGAAAAAGAACTGCAGACGCGGGGCTATCAATCCGACCCGGCGCAGCGCGCGGCGGTGGACCGTTTGCAGCGGTGCTACGAAGAGTGGGTCGAGTACAAGTCGCGCCGCTCGAACGCGTTGAAGAAGCTCATCAATCGCCCGGATCCGCCGCGCGGCGTGTACATGTGGGGAGGCGTAGGGCGGGGCAAAAGCTTCCTGATGGACAGCTTCTACATGATCGTGCCGGTGCAGCGCAAAACACGGCTGCATTTCCACGAATTCATGCGCGAGGTGCATCGCGAACTGGAAGAACTCAAAGGCCAGGCCGACCCGCTCGACGAACTCGCGCGACGCATTGCGAAGCGCTACCGGCTGATCTGTTTCGATGAATTTCACGTGTCGGACATTGCCGATGCGATGATCCTCTACCGCCTGCTCGACAAGCTGTTTGAAAACGGCGTGCAATTCGTGATGACGTCCAACTACGATCCCGACACGCTGTATCCGGACGGCCTGCACCGCGACCGCATGCTGCCGGCCATCGAGCTTATCAAGGAGAAGCTCGACGTGATCAATGTCGATGCGGGCATCGACTACCGGCAACGCACCCTCGCTCAGGTGGAGGTGTATCACACGCCGCTTGGCGCGGCCGCCGACAAGGCGTTGCGCGACGCGTTCGCGCGCCTCGCCGCGGTCCCTGACGAAAGTCCGATCCTGCATATCGAAAAACGCGAGTTAAAGGCGCTGCGCAAGGCAGACGGCGTTGTCTGGTTCGATTTCGCGACGTTGTGCGGCGGTCCGCGCTCGCAGAACGACTACCTCGAACTCGCGAGCCGTTTCCACGCGGTGATTTTGTCAGCCGTGCCGCAGATGTCCGCGCGCATGGCGTCGGAGGCACGCCGCTTCACGTGGTTGATCGACGTGTTCTACGACCACAAGGTGAAGCTGCTGATGTCGGCTGCGGTGCCGCCCGAGCAACTTTACGTCGATGGCCCCATGGCCAACGAATTCACGCGCACGGTGTCCCGGATCGTCGAAATGCGGAGCAAAGAGTATCTCGATGCGCCGCGCCGGATTGTCGATACGTCGCTGACCTGAGCAGTGCCCGGGCGAGTTCCTGCAACCCGCGGGCGGTCCTTTTGCGATAGCTCACGCCGCTTCGGCCTAGCGGACTAGGTCGAAAGGCGTATTTTCAGGATTCGGATTGCTCTGATGTTCCGTGTTTGGGCGACTGGCTATCTTTGTCGAGTATCTGACAAAGGAGAAACCATGAACCCCTACCGCGACATCAACGACGAAGAGTGGCAACGCATCGCGCCGTTGCTGCCCGAACTGCGCCCGCGCTCGGAACTACGCGGACGCCCGCTTGCCAATACACGTTCTGTTCTGAACGGCGTGTTGTGGGTGATGTACAGCGGCGCCACCTGGTCGGCCATGCCACGCAAATACCCGTCTTATCAAACCTGTCATCGCCGCTTCAAGGCCTGGTACGAATCCGGCGTATTGAAGCGCGTCATGGAGCAGCTGTTCGGCGCAGCGAGTGAAGAACTGTGCGCGATGATGGAGGCGCGCATGCGCACGCACGTGAGCGCCGACCAGAAAAACGTCGTCGCAGCAGAAAAGGCGCCGGCACTGGCAACGCCCACGGCGCACACCCCAGCACCAGCCAAACCCTTGCCGTCTTCTCCGTTTGCTTTCACGTCGCCCTTCAAACACGCTGCATGACGACTCAAATCACGCGACATCACTTGGAAAAACGGCCGCACGATAACATCGTCGGCCGTTTGTCTTTTTTGGGTTGGTCAGCGCGGCTAGCGTGTATCCACTATTGCTGACGAACCCACGTTTGCGATCGGCCAAGCAGCGACACGCCGATGTAGCCGCGCACTACGAGCTTGTTGCCGCCATCTTCCAGATGCATCTTGCACTTGTATAGCTTGCCGTTTTCCGGGTCGAGAATCTGTCCGTGATCCCAGGCTTCCCCGTCCTTTTTCATCTCGCTAATGATGGTCATGCCGAGAATCGGCTGGTCCTTGCGCTCATCGGTGCAAGCGGTGCAGCGGCGATCCGGCTGGTCGTTCGGACCAAGACCCTTGATCACCTTGCCGCTCAGCGTGCCATTGCCATCCTGCGAGATCTGCACTAGTGCCTTCGGCTGTCCGGTGTGATCGTCGATAGTCTGCCAGGTGCCTACCGGAGTGTCTGTTTGCGCCATCGCCGTGACGGCGCCGGCGAGAAGTGCACCGGCAAGCGCCGCATGTTTCGCTGTGCGAAGCGCGACCGCGCGAGCGCGTTGAGTGAACTGCATCATTGTCTTCCTCCTTGATAAGAGACAGCGCGATCGTGGTCGCGCAGCGTTATTGGCATCGCGTGGAGTCATATTGCGAGACGTTAGACTCGCGATCTCGCGTGATGCTTCCGGGTTCTCCTGACGCTCGCGGCGCGAGGCCGGATTAACGGCTCTCGTGCGGCCGCTTCGTGTCGTCAGCGCAGAATACGTTAAGTGTGCGTCAAAGTGCGGACACCGTTTGATAGTGGAACCTCTAATCAGACTGCGGCACTTTCCGGCTCAATTGAACTGATACTGGAGCATGGCTTTGATACGCGGCCTGCGTGAGACGCTTTCCACGGGTGCGTTGCCGACCTCGTTGGCAACGAGAGGTCCAGGTTGTCGTGCTTCGCGTCGATAGTCCAGAAGCCTAAGGCGAGCGACGGAAGCCTCGACGGCGGGTGAGCGCCCGCATGCTGATGGACGTGCGTCATATCGAACGAATATACGGCGTGACAGTGCGCGCAACTATGTGAAGCCTGTGTGCACGCAGGGCTGGTCTCCAACACCAGCTCCGGCCCGAATGGCTCGAATGGCTCGATGCGTGGCCCGGTTGATAACTCCGCGTGAGAAACGCGCCGTGCCTATGCCGTTAATGCGGGGTACTGATGAATTAGCAGCGCGAAGCCGGAGGGCGATGTCATGAGCCCGCTCGTCAAGTTGGTTAAGAGCCTCTTGAACCGCTGAAACTGGCTGAGTCGGCCACCACCAAACTCGGAGTGCTCGTCAGTTACAAGAACAAGAGCAGGGCGCTCACCGGACCAAACGCTCGACTCGGCCTGCGAGGAGCTGCGCGGCGCGGCGAGGGAGCGTGCGCTGAAAATGCGCGCGCACTGTCCGATGAAGCCCGAGTCGGATGCAATGCTTGCCGCCTCCGATCGCATGCAGGCGCTGCTGCGCGAAGTCGACACCTCCGCCGACTCGCGTTCAGCGCCTCCGCCGCGAACTTCCGACACAGAAAAACAGGTAAGTACCAAATTTTCGACGAAGAGCCCGAAAATTACAAAAGTGAGTAATAATGAGACGATTGGGAACTAAAACAAAAACTGTCGAAGCAGGAATTACATGGACCAAAAGTCGAAACTACGACAGATCGCCGTCGCCGCGATCATGGCGTTGGGGGTAGCACAAGGCGCGTGCGCACAGGCTCAGCCTGAGGCCGATAGCAATGGAACACCCGGGCTGGTTGCCGAACCGGGTACCACAACCGCACTGCCGTCCGCTTTGCTGCCGGCGCAGGCGCAAGTTCAGACATCCGCGCTCACGCCCGACGAGGCGAAGCAATCCGCCACGGGGAACGTCGCGGAACTGCAGCAGTTGATCAAGGGCTCGGAACTCAGCGAGTTGCGCACCGCGTACAACGGCAGCTATGGAACGAGCTTACTGTTCCACGGCAAGGAGATGACGTACTACGTGGCGCTTTTCCAGCAGAAGAACTTTTGGCGCGTGATCAAGACGCAGGATGCGGCGCGTGCAGAGATGATCTATCGGGATTTCGTGCGCCAGACCGTGCAATTGTCGAGCGTAGAGATTCGCCGCACGCAACTCGAAGCGCAGAAGGCGTTCACCGAACGCATGATCGCGTTGTCACAGAGCCGCGCAAACCGTCTGCAAGCCGACCTCGACGTTGCCCGCCAGCAGCAGACGATTGTTGCGAACCAGCAGCAGCAAACGCGCGCCGAAGCGGTGGCGCTCGCGCAGCAGAAGACTGCCGCGCAGGAGCAACTGCGTGTCGCGCAGCGCCAGGTGCGCGACCTGCAGCGCCAACTCGAAAGCGGCTTGCCAGCGCACTGACCGGAACGGGTTGAACGGCCCATCCCAAGGCCGGGCGCAGCGGTGCTTCACCGCAGCCCGGCCCGCCGAAACGACGCATTGCCAGACGACAGCATTCCCATTCGCGCGGACTGCGCGCTGGTCTTGCCAAGCATGCGCTTTCCTTCTTGCCGCGCGCTAGCGCCGCTTCTTTTCTCCCTCCGGCTGCTCGTTCTCCGATGCGCGACGCGGCTCGTGCTCGTGGACGGCGATCGGGTCGCTCGCGGGGAAGCTTTCTTCCAACGCCTCGTCGAGGCGGCTATCGGTCGAGTCCATCGCCGGTTCCGCCTGCTTTCCGGCGGCGGGCGACGCAGTGTGCTTCTTGCTCGTCATAACAGACTCCCTATGAACGTAGTCGACGGTTGAGCATAACGCAAAGGGAGCGTCGGCGACATCGACCGAAAAGCATGGGACGCGCGTCCGTACACGCGCGAGGACGCGCGGATCGACACGCGGCGGGCGAGCGCCAATCTACATAAAGAAAGGCTTCAAACGTGAGCCTGCCCGCTCGTTTTCCGAGTGTCGCAGGAATGCAGTGCGCAAAATAAAACAATGACGGTCGCGTGGGCCGGCCCATCAGACCGCCTGCGCGAAGCCTGCACTGTTCAGCTCGGGAGGAGCGCAAACACGATCGGCGAACGACAAGGCGGCAAACACCATGGACAAGAAACCCGCGCGCGCCAAGCGTTTCAACGCTTCACACGTGGTGGAGGCAGAGTTGGAACATCTGGATTGGGCAACGAGACAGCCGGCGCAACGGATGTTGGACGCCGGCTACTGGCGGCGTCGCGTGTTGGCGGTCAAATGCAAGTTCGAACTGACGGACCAGCAGGTGGCGAGGGTGGAGAAAATTCTAAAGCGGCTCGGTCCTCTCGCGAAGTGACCGGCGCCGCACCGCGGACCGGTTGACGCTTACGCGTGACCGCCGCCGCCATGATTGCCGTGGTTGCCACCGTCGCCGCCCGTGCCGCCCGTGCCGAACAGGCGCCGGCGGCGCGTCACCACTACCGGAGCGTCTGACGCGCTGCCGCGCTCTGGCGCAGGCCTGTCGGATGACGGCGCCCCGTACGATTCGCGCGGTTCACGCGGTTCCCGATGCTCGCGCGGCTCCCGCGAGCCGTGCGGCCCGCGCGTGGTGTGCTCGCCATGCGACGGACGGCCCGCGCGCGGAGCCGGACGGGTTCCGGTATCGAGCTGGATCGTCGAGATGGCGCGCTTGTAAATGCCTTGCAGGCCGACGGGCGTGCGCAGCATCACCAGGTACTGATCGAACGACTCGATGCACCCTGTCAGGCGGATGCCGTTGACAAGGTAAATCTCAACGCGCTTTCGTTCTTTGCGCGCAGCGTTCATGAAGTCGTTTTGCGGATGCGATTCTGCGGAAGCCATGGACAATTCAGGTTAGAAAGACGGTTGTTCGCCGCGATTCTACCCTGTGTGGGGGCAGAACGCGTCGACGGGCGAACTGCGTCCACTATAACGGCTTGCGCTGACATAAGCACCTGATAACTATTGGCTGTAACGTTGAGTTACGAAATCAGCCGACCATTGGCCGGCTTCTTCGGCCACGGCCCGCGTTTGACCGCGTCGATGGCGGAAAAAGCCGGCACGCGGCGCGTCGGTGGAATAAAACCCGAGGCCAACGCGTTTAGTCAGGGACAGGGTTGGGCGCTGAGGAGCGGGTGCTGCAGCACTGACTCTGGTCGATGGCTTTGCATGGGAACGGAGCAAGCGCTAATCGCTAACTCCGTCCGACAGCTTTGCATGGGACGGGACTAAGGGCTAACGCGCTAACTCCCGTCGACCGTTTTGCATTGGACCCGAGTAAGCGCCGAAGGGCTAACTCTGATCGACAGCTTTGCATGGGTTCTGAGTAAGCGCTAAAGCGCCAACTCTGGATCGACAGCTTTGCATGGGATCAGAGTAAGCGCTAAAGCGCTAACTCCGGATCGACAGCTTTGCATGGGACCAGAGTAAGCGCCAAAGCGCTAACTCTGGATCGACAGCTTTACATGGATCAGAGTAAGCGCTAAAGCGCTAACTTTGATCGACAGGAGACTCGTATGAAAGCAGCTCTCAGCATTGTGGTTATGTTATTCACGCTCGCAGTGGCGTCGCTCGGGACCAGCGCCTGCACCTCCACCGCCGACAATAGCGCATCGGGCACCAACGGCGGCAATAGTAGCGGCGGCGGCTACTGAGAGCCACGCGCCGCGTGAGCTTCGAAGCAGAAGTGATCTCGTGGCTCCCGCAGCTGCGCCGCTACGCGCGCGCGCTAACGGGGGACCGCGCATGGGCCGACGACCTGGTTCAGGACACGGCGGAGCGCGCGCTTGCGCGCTGGGCGGCGTTCCGGCCGAACAGCAATCTGCGCGCGTGGCTGCTCACCATCCTGCGGCATCTTTATATCGATCAGTTGCGCGGCCGCCGCGAGATTGCCGTCGATGAAGAAAGCGCGCCCTGGCGCAACCTCGAAGCGCCGCAACGCGAGATCGACGGTCTCGTGCTGCGCGATCTGCAGCGCGCGCTGTATTGCCTGCCGATCGAGCAGCGCGAGGTGCTGTTGCTCGTCTGCGTCGAAGAGCTCAGTTATCAGGAGACGTCGAAGGCGCTCGGCGTGCCGGTCGGCACAGTGATGTCGCGTCTGTCGCGCGCGCGCGAACATCTGCGCGGGTTGCTGGAAGGACCCGCTCAGGGGCCGGCGCGAAAGCCGCCGCCGCTGAAAGTAGTGAGAAACCCGCGATGAATGACGACCACGATTTCAGCTTGCCCGACGGGGTAGACCTGCAAGCGCTATCGGCGTTTGTCGACGGCGAACTGTCGGATGCGGAACGCGAACGCATCGCGATGCTGCTCGACGGGCATCCGCAAGCCGCTGCGCGCGTCGCCGCGTGGCGCGCGCAAAAAGCAGCGCTACAGGTATTGTGCGGCGCGCCGCAGGACGACGCGCGTCGCGCGCCGGGCAACCAGGCTGGAGAGACCACGCGCAGAGCCGATGATGCCGATGAGCCCGCGGTCATCGTCCTGCGTCCGCGCACGCCATGGTGGCGGCGTGTGGGGATGGCCGCGTGCTGGCTCGCGGCGGGCGCCGGGCTCGCGCTCGCGCTCGGGCCGCTCGCGCCGCGTTTGACCGGCGGCGCGTGGAACGGTCTCGGTGCGCAGCCGCCGAGCTTCGCTGAACGCGCCGACGTCGCGTATGCTGTTTATACGCCGGAGCGGCGTCATCCGGTGGAAGTCGCGGCGAGCGAAGAAGAGCATCTGATCTCCTGGCTTTCCAAACGTCTGAACCGGAACCTTTCCGTGCCGTCGCTGCAGGAATACGGCTATTCGCTCGTGGGCGGCCGGCTGTTGCCGGGCGAAGCGGGGCCGGCCGCGCAATTCATGTACGAGAACCGCAGCGGCGCGCGGCTCACGCTGTATGTGACCGGCACCGCGCGCGATGAGACCGCGTTCCGCCTGCTACGCGACGGCAACCGGCGCACCTTCTACTGGATCAGCGACGGCATGGGTTACGCGTTGTCAGGGCCGATCGCGGAAGGCAAGCTACGCTCGATTGCCGTCGACGTCTGCAGTGCGCTCGGTGGCAAGCCCGAAGCGTGGCAGTAGCGTGACAAAAGCGGGGCTATTGCTGTGCGAGGCGCTTCCTGTAGTTCGACGGCGGAGTTTCGGGCCGCGCGTCCGGAGATGCATGTCAGGCGCGCTGCGCTAGTGCATCAGGCGCGACGGCGTGAATGATCGGATGCCCCAGGTGCCGGAGAGCAGCAAGTGCCGCGTGTGTCGCGTGTGTCCCGAGCGCCGCGAGTGCACCGAGTGCACCGAGTGCGGAGAGCCCGAGTGCCGAGTGCCGAGTGCCGAGTGCCGAGTGCCGAGTGCCGAGTGCCGAGTGCCGAGTGCCGAGTGCCAGAGTGCCAGAGTGCCAGAGTGCCAGAGCGCCAGAGCGCCAGAGCGCCAGAGCGCCAGAGCGCCAGAGCGCCAGAGCGCCAGAGCGCCAGAGTGCCCGAGTGCCAGAGCGCCCGAGTGCCCGAGCACCGCGACTGCCCCTCGCACCCCGAGCGCGCGACTACAAAAATACCCGCCAACACCACCGAACCCGTCCCCCGCTAAAGGAGAACCCTTGATCCGCCACTTGCCGCCGAGAGTATCCGCCGCGCAGTTCGACCGGGCGCTCGCCGCCTGGCGCTCGATTGTCGGCGAGCCGCATGTCGTGGATTCGGCGGCCGGACTCTCCACTTATCTCGATCCGTTCGCCCCCGGAGAACGTGAGGCGTTCGCGGCGAGCGCTGCGCTGCTGCCCGCATCCGTCGATGAAATTCGCGCGGTGCTGCGCGTGGCGAATCAATATCGCATTCCGTTGTGGACCGTCTCCACGGGGCGCAATTTCGCGTACGGCGGCGCAGCGCCGCGTCTTACCGGTTCGGTCGTGCTCGATTTGCAACGGATGAACCGCATCGTCGAAGTGAACGAGACGCTCGCCTATGCGCTCGTCGAGCCGGGCGTGAGCTACTTCGATCTCCACGCGCACCTGCACGATAAGGGCTACAGGCTGTGGGTCGATCCGCCGGCGGCCGGCTGGGGCAGCGTGGTCGGCAACACGCTCGAACGCGGCTTCGGCTACACGCCATACGGCGATCACGCGGCCACGCAATGCGGGATGGAAGTGGTGCGGGCCAACGGCGACGTGTTGCGAACCGGCATGGGCGCAATCGACACCAGCACCGCATGGCAGCTTTACCAGCCCGGTTACGGACCTTCATTCGACGCAATGTTCATGCAGTCGAACTACGGCATCGTCACCAAGCTCGGCGTCTGGCTGATGCCCGCGCCGCCCGCGTATCTGCTCGGCGAAATCCAGTTCCGCAATGAAGCTGATCTGGAGGCCATCGTCGACATATTGCGGCCGTTGCGGCTCGATGAGACGATCCGCAATCACGCGGTGATCGAGGGCGGCTTGCGACGCGCCGCCGGATTGTCGGCGCGCGCTCAATGGTACGACGGCCCCGGCGCGATGCCCGAAAGCGCGGTCACCGCGATGCTCGACAAACTGGA
The DNA here is from genome assembly GCF_904848585.1 of Paraburkholderia kirstenboschensis. Taxonomy (GTDB): domain Bacteria; phylum Pseudomonadota; class Gammaproteobacteria; order Burkholderiales; family Burkholderiaceae; genus Paraburkholderia; species Paraburkholderia kirstenboschensis. The sequence goes on along the minus strand of NZ_CAJHCR010000002.1, from coordinate 356,046 downwards.
CGTCGGCCGCTGGAACCTGCATTTTGCGCTGTACGGCACGCCCGAGGTGATCGACGCACGCTATGCAATCGTGCAGCGCGCGTTCGCGCGTGTGCCTCACGCGCGGCTCGTGGCAAAGCGTTATGCGGGCGATGCACAGCCCACCGCGGGCGGCGACCGCAATCTCGCCGGCATTCCCGCAATGAGCGCCTTTCGCATGCTCGACTGGCGCGGCGGCGCGGGCGCGCACGTGGACTTCGCGCCTGTATGTCCCGCGACCGGACGCGATGCGCTGCGCCAATACTCGATGGTGAAGGCCCGAGCGGCCGAGTACGGCTTCGACTACTACGGCGGCTTTACAGCGGGCGTGCGTCATCTGCATCACATCTTCGCGGCCATTTTCGATCGCGACGATGCGAACCAGGTCGAGCAGGCGGGCGCCTTACTGCGCTCGTTGATGAGCGATGCGCGCGCGGCCGGTTATGGCCAATATCGCGCGCATCTCGCGTATATGGATTTCGCCGCCGCGCAGTACAGTTTCAACGACGGCGCATTGCTGCGGCTGTCGGAAAGGATCAAGGACGCGCTCGACCCGAACGGCGTCCTCGCGCCGGGCAAGCAGGGCATCTGGCCTGCGGCGTGGCGCGAGCGGCGCGGCTATACATGAACGTCAGATGACCATTAGGCGGGCGTTGCGCAACTGTTAGGCGAGCATTGCGCTCGCTGAGCGACTCAACAGGCAAACGAACAGGCAAACGAACAGGCAAACGAACAGGCGAACGAACAGACAAACCAACAGGCAAACCAACAGGCGAACCAACGCATGGACCGGCGCACCTTCATGATGACGAGTGCATGGCTTTCCACCACAGCAGGTTCTGCGTGGCCATGGCTCACGCATGCCGCGGCGCGTCGCGACACGTTCGCGATTGCCGATTCCACGCTCGCGTTCAGCGCCGCATTCGCCCGCTACGCGGCGGCGATGAAGTTGCCGATATTCGAAACCGGCGACGACATCGGCTTGCTGTGGCACACGGCCCTTGCGCCGATGCTCCGGATATCGACTAACGGGAAACCGGTGCCGTGGCTAATAGGCGTGACACGCGCGTCCGACTATTTCGTGCTCAAAGAACTCGCCACGAGTGCAACGCATCGCATCGAGCACGGCCATGAACAGAGCCATGAACAAAGCACGCAGTCCGCTCACGTAAGCTTTGTATTCGCGCCTCGCTAGAACTTATAAGCCTTGTTCTTCGGATCGAAAGTCGAATCGTCGAAAGTTTCCGGCGTGATCGTTTCGAACACGATCTTCTCGAAGATGCGGCCGTCATTGTCGTAAGACTCGACAGTGCGGAAATACGGATGCCGCAAATCGAGCCCAAGCGTTTCTCTCTTTGCGTAGAACTGCGGCTGGCCGTTCGGTGTCTCGAACGTGAACGCGACTACGCGCACGCCGTCGATCGTCTTCACTTCGATCTGCGTCGAGCGCGGCAAGCCGGCCTCGATAAATTTTTTGCCCTCGGCGAGGTATTGCTGAGCGACGTATTCGGTTCCGAGATCGCGCACGTCATGGTTCGATTGCGAGCGGGCGAGGGCGCCGTTCAACGACGTCCATAACGGCATCACATTCATGATGCCGCCCAGATGTCCGTACATTTCGTCCGCGCGCTTGGACTCGTCGTAGAGGATCTCCTGGCCTGCGTGCGCGCCGTCGGGCAGCCACTTCGCGTAGATGCGAAGCGGGTCGTGCGCGACCCGCACCAGCATATGGTCCGGCTTGTCGGGCCACTGGCCGCGAATGCGTTCCGAACGCGACATCGTCATTTCATACGACGCGTAGCCGTTCGGCCCTTCCTTGATATAGCGCGGCAACGCGAGCGGATCGAGCGACTTGAAGAGCGCGACAAGTTGCGCGTCGCCGAGCGTTTGGAGCGCGCCGCTTTGTTGCGCTGCGCGCAGCCATTTGACCTGGTGATCCAGCGTCAGCTTGCCAACCTGCGACGCCGGCGTGGAAGGCGCCTTGACAGCGCTCGCGGCTTCGAGCGGCGGCGGCTTGTCGTCGTTTTGCGCAAACGCGGGCACTGTCGCGATGCTCGCCGCGCCGGCCATGCACGCGCCCAGCAGCAGCGTGCCAAGACCGCACCGGTGCGATGCACTACCAGACGCTGCGAGCGCCGGCGCGGTGCCGCTCGCGCTAACGTGAGCGTCGGGCCGCACGAAACGGGCAATGCGCAGACGTGCGAACAGGCGGTGCGTCATCGAACTCTCCGAAAGGGTGGCGCAAGAGATCATGCAAGCGCCTTGCCTCTCAGGCAGTCTTTTGCTTCGCGAGTTCCTCGTCTCGCAGCGCGCGGCGCAGAATCTTGCCGACGTTAGTTTGCGGCAGATCGTCACGAAACTCGACCACCTTCGGCACCTTGTAGCCCGTCAGGTTTTTGCGGCAATGAGCGATGACCTGCTCGGCGGTCAGCGACGGATTGCGCTTCACGATGAACACCTTCACGCGTTCGCCCTGGGCGTCGTCGGGCACACCGATTGCAGCCACCTCGCGCACATCGGGGTGCGCCGCGATTACGTCCTCAATCTCGTTCGGATAGACGTTGAAGCCCGAGACCAGAATCATGTCTTTCTTGCGGTCGATCAGCCGGATAAAGCCGCGCGAATCCATCACGCCGATGTCGCCGGTCGCAAGCCAACCTTCGTCGTCGATCACCTTCGCCGTTTCTTCTGGCCGGTTCCAGTAGCCTTTCATGACCTGCGGCCCCTTCACGCACAATTCGCCCGCTTCGCCGATGTTGGCCCAACTGCCGTCGTCCTTCTTGAAGCGGACTTGCGTGGAGGGCGCGGGCAGGCCGATCGAGCCTTCGAAGTCGCGCAGGTTCGAGATGTCGACGGGATTCATCGACACGATGGGCGAGCATTCGGTCAAGCCGTAGCCTTCGATAATCGGCTTGCCCGTGACGGCCTTGAAGCGCTCGGCCACCGACCGCTGCGTTGCCATGCCGCCCGCCATTGCCAGTTTCAGGTCGGAGAAATCGCGCTTGCAGAATTCCTCGTTCTCGAGAAACGCGTTGTAGAGCGTGTTGACCGCCGTCATGCCGGTGAATTTCTCGTGACGGATGATCATCATCACGCGCTTCATGTCGCGCGGATTCGCGATCAGAATGTTGCGCCCGCCGAGACCCATGAAGATCAGCGCGTTCACCGTCAGCGAATAGATGTGATAGAGCGGCAGCGGCGTGAGCACGGTTTCGACTTCGCCGCTCAATTGACCTTCGGCCCACGCCTTTGCCTGCAGCAGATTGGCGATGATGTTCCGGTGCGTGAGCATCGCGCCCTTCGCGACGCCGGTCGTTCCGCCGGTGTACTGAAGAAACGCGATATCGTGATGCGTCGGCCGAACAGGCGTGAGCGGCCGCGTATAACCGATGGCAAGCGCCTCCAGCAACGCAACGGCGTTCGGCAGCGTGTACGCGGGCACCATTTTCTTCACGTGGCGCAGCATGAAATTGAGCAGACGTCCCTTCAGATTCAGACCGTCGGCGAGCAGATCGCCGAGTCCCGTCACGATCACGTTCTGCACCTTGGTGCCCGGCAGCGCGTCCTGCACCGTCTTCGCAAAGTTCTCGAAAACGATGATGGTCTGCGCGCCGCTGTCCTTCAACTGATGCGCGAGTTCGCGCACGGTATAGAGCGGATTCACGTTGACCACCACCGCGCCGGCTTTCAGTATGCCGAACAGCGACACCGGATATTGAAACGTATTGGGCAGCATGATCGCGACGCGCTCGCCCGGCTTCACGCCGATGCTTTGCAGGTATGCGGCGAAGGCCGTCGCCTTGTGGCCGAGTTCGCCATAGGTCATGCTCTCGCCGACGCTCACGTACGCAACGCGCTCACGGAATTGCGCGATGCATTCGTCGAAGAAGTGCACGAGGGAGTCGTATTTGCCTACGTCGATCTCATGCGGCACGTCGGCGGGATACGACGCGTACCAGATGCCGTCGGTGTTGGGCGACTGGTTCGGGCGCCCCGTTGCGTCGTGCATTGCGTGAGGAGTTGCCGCCGCGTCTGCATGAGCGGCCCCGGTCGCCTGATTCGCAGCGGCGGGCGAGAGCGAGGCTTGAGTGGGCTGGGTCATCGGTCGTCTCCTGAAGCCTTGGCTTCAATTGTTTATGCGCTGGTTGAAGCGGTCCAGCATGTTGCTGCTTTTGCTTCCGTTTTGCTTCGCTTTTGCCTGGCGCTTGCTTGCCAGTAGCTTGCCGGTAGCTCTCCAGTTACTCGCCTGTTGTCAGGTCCCGCTTTCCATCTGCATAACGCCGCCGCGGCGCTCAACGCTCGAGTATCGCCACCACGCCCTGGCCGCCCGCCGCGCAGATCGAAATCAGTCCGCGCGCGGTGCCCGCCGGCTTGTCGAGTTGAGCGAGCATCTTCGCCAGACCCGCAACGATGCGGCCGCCCGTCGCCGCGAACGGATGCCCGGTCGCGAGCGAGCCGCCGTTCACGTTGAGCTTCGCGCTGTCGATCGAACCGAGCGGCGCGTCGAGGCCAAGCTGCGTGCGGCAGTATTCGTCATCCTGCCACGCCGCGAGCGTGCACAGCACCTGCGCCGCGAACGCTTCGTGAATCTCGTAGAAATCGAAGTCCTGCAACGTCAGTCCGGCTCGCGCAAGCATGCGCGGCACTGCGTAGGCGGGCGCCATCAGCAGGCCTTCTTTCTTGTCGAAGAAGTCGACTGCCGCGGTTTCCGACCAGCTCAGATACGCGAGCACCGGCAACCCGTGGCGCGCGGCCCACTCCTCGCTTGCAAGCAGTACGGCGGAGGCGCCGTCGGTAAGCGGCGTGGAATTGCCCGCGGTCAGCGTGCCCGCGTCGCGATCGAAGGCGGGCGCGAGCGCGGCGAGCTTTTCCAGCGTGAGGTCCGAGCGCAGATTGTTGTCGCGCGCGAGGCCGCGATACGGCGTCATCAGATCGTTGACGAAGCCGCGTGCGTAAGCTTCGGCCAGTTTGCGGTGACTCTCGTAAGCCAGCACGTCCTGTGCTTCGCGCGAGATGTTCCAGCGCTTGGCCATCAGTTCGCAATGCTCGCCCATCGAAAGGCCGGTACGCGGCTCGCCGTTGCGCGGCAGGAGCGGCTTGAAGAACATGCCGGGCCGCAGCTTCGCGAGCGCGCCCACGCGCTGGCCCGTACTCCTGCCGCGATTCGCTTCGAGCAGAATCTTGCGCATGTTTTCGTTGACGCCGATAGGCGCATCCGATGTCGTATCGACGCCGCCCGCGATACCCGCTTCGATCTGTCCCAACGCGATCTTGTTGGCGACGAGTATGGCGGCTTCGAGCCCCGTACCGCAGGCCTGTTGAACATCGTACGCGGGCGTTTCCTTCGCGAGTGTGGTGGACAGCACGGATTCGCGCGTCAGATTGAAGTCGCGCGAATGCTTGATGACGGCGCCCGCCGCAACTTCGCCGAGACGTTCGCCGTGCAGGCCATAGCGGTCGATCAGTCCTTGCAGCGTGAAGGTCAGCATGTCCTGATTCGACGCGGTCGCGTACGCGGTGTTCGAGCGGGCGAACGGAATCCGGTTGCCGCCGATAATCGCGACGCGGCGCACGGGTGGCAGCGGGTGGGACATGCCTGGCTCCTTCAGCTAGTTGCGTGGGGTGAGGGTTGGGGTTCGAGTGCGAGCGCCGCTATCGGGCAAACGGCGCGCGCTTCATTGCAATCTCCATTGCATGCGGCCGCGCAAATGCGGCTTTTCTCCGGCGATGTCGCGCACCTCGATATCGCGTTCGATCAGCGAAGACGACGCGCTCCACAACGACGCTTCGCCTGGCAGCAGCATCGGCAGCTTGAATTCGGCACTGAGCGTGGCTTCGGCAAGCGGTTTAGGCGGATGCAAGGACGATGCCGCGCGCGCGAGCGTCCACATGCCGTGCGCGATCGCGCGCGGAAAACCGAACGCTTTGGCGGAGAGCGCGCTCATGTGGATCGGGTTGTAGTCGCCCGACACGCTCGAGTAATCGCGGCCGAGCTGCGGCGCAAGCTGCCAGCGCGCGATGCGTTGCAACGCCGCGGTATCGACCTGAAGTGGTTCGAGCTGCGCGCCGCTCGCCGGCACGCCGCGTTTCAGATAAACGCTGTCGCCGTCCCACACCGCTTCGCCGCGCCGGTAAATGCGGGTATGCAGCAGGAACGCCTGGCCCTTGTCGTGGCGCAGCAGCGCGCCGAATTCCACCTCGACCCGCAGCAGGTCCTTGTACGCGAGCGGCCGGCGCAGACGCACATGATTGGCCAGATGCAGCAGGCCGACCGCGGGCCACGGGAACGCCGGATCGGTCAGCATCAGCAGATGCAAGGGGAACGCGAGCAGATGCGGATACGTGAGAGGCACGCCATGCTCCGGGATGAAGCCGCACACGCGCGCGTAACGCCACGCCGGCCCCGGATCGAGCGCGACGGCGGGGCGCACGAGGCGCAACGCGGGCAACTGCGTGGGGCGTCCGCGTTTGACGATGCCCGACAAAGCGCGCGCATAGAGCTTCGCCGGCGTCGGCAGGGTTTCGACGACGACAGTCTTGGGCCGCACCGCGTGCGGCGCGAGCTTCGTTGCATGATTCCCGCCAAACGGATCGCCGGGTTCATCCATGCTCATGCTCCGATCAGGCTTTGTCCGCACACGCGCACGACCTGGCCGCTGATGCCGGCCGACCCTGGATGCGCGAGCCACGCGATAGTCTGGGCGACGTCGACAGGCAGGCCGCCCTGCGCGAGCGAATTCATCCGGCGGCCTGCCTCGCGAAGGGTCAGCGGCATCTTCGCGGTCATCTGCGTTTCGATGAAACCCGGCGCGACCGCGTTGATCGTAATGCCGCGCGGGCGCAGCAGCGGCGCCATGCTTTGCACGCGGCCGATCACGCCGGCTTTCGACGTCGCGTAATTGGTCTGGCCGGGATTGCCCGCGATCCCGCTGATCGACGACACGCCGACGATGCGCCCGCCGTCGCGCAGAATGCCCGCCGCGAGCAGCGCGTCGTCGATACGCTCCTGCGCGCACAGGTTGATGTCGATCACGCTTTGCCACGCGCTGCCTGTCATCTTCGCGATGGTTTTGTCTTTCGTGATGCCGGCGTTGTGCACGACGATGTCCACGCCGTGATCGTCGAGCGCGGCGGCGATATGCGCGGGCGCTTCGGGCGCGGCGATGTCGAAGGTGAGGGCGGTGCCGTTCAACTGGCGCATGGTGGCTTCGAGCGCGTCGCGCGCGGGCGGAATGTCGATGCCGATCACGTGCGCGCCTTGCGCCGCGAGCACGCTCGCAATCGCCGCGCCGATGCCGCGTGCGGCGCCTGTCACGACCGCGCGCCGGTTCGCGAGCGACTGGTTCCAGTCGAAGGGCGATGCAGCGTTGTTACCGATGGCATCGGTAACGGCCACGCGATTCGCAACACGATGCAAACCGTCTGCGGCGATTCGCACCACCTGGCCCGACACATACGCCGAACGCGGTGACAGAAAGAAGCGCAGCGTGGCTTCCATTTCGCGCTCGGCGCCTTCGGCGACATAGACCAGATTCGCCGTGATGCCGCGCCGAGCTTCCTTGCCGAGCGAACGCGTGAGTCCTTCCAGCGCGCGTTGCGCGGTCCATTTACGCGGACTCGTGCACGCTTCGGGCGGCCGTCCCAACACGACGATGCGCCCGCATTTCCCAAGGGAGCGGAGCGTGTCGTGAAAGAACGCGTGCAGCGGTTCCATCTGGCCGCTTTCGTCGATACCGCTCGCGTCGAAGATCAATGCGCCAACACGCGCGGCCGAGCCCGACTCCGCGGGTTCAAAGCGCCCCGTCAGCAGACCGTGACGGTGCGCCAGGGGCATCCACAATCCGGCGCTTTCATGCGCTACGCTCGTCACGCCGATGCTCGCCACCAGGTCCGCCAGCGAATCGAGCAGATGCGGCTCGCGCCCTGCGCCAATCGCGACCAGGCCGCCGAACTCGGGCTCGTCGGCGCGATAGCGGCGCAGCACCTCGGGCTTCGGAAGGCCCAGAGAACGCGCAACGCGTGCGCCGAACGGCGAATTGACGAAGTTCAGGTAAGAGTCGTTCATATTGTTCGTTGCTCCGCTGGACACGCCCGCACGTCTGTCAGTGTGCACTGAGTTTGGCGCATCGGCGTGCCACCCAGCGAGGTTTTTTCATGCGTTTGCGCAAGCATCCATGGGAATCACAGCGCCGCTTCCATGACCTTTTCGAGCGCCTCCTTGCGTTGTTGCAGACTGGCGAGAATGTCGAAATCGGCGGGGAAATCGTCGACTTTCACGACTTGTGCGGCGTAGCGCGCGTAGTCGCCGAGCACACGCCGCTCGTCCGCGTCGATCAGGCCTTGTTGCAGCGCGGCGTCGGCCCATGCGGCGAGTTGCACGACGCTCTGCGGCATTGGCTCGAGGCGCCGCTCCTTTACCGCTTCGCGCAGCTTCTGCTCAATCTGCGTGAAGCGCGGGTTCAGTTCGAACACGAGTTCGCCGTAGCCGAGCGCGTCGACATCCGGGTGCGGCACGTACGAGTCCGACACCAGCCGGTCGCGCGCGGCGCCTGGCGTCTGCATCAATTCGGCGATCTCGCTGCCCAGGCGGTCGGACGGTTCGCGATGCGGCAGCCCGAACGGGAACGCCAGCACACGCACGAGGCCGGCGGCGAAGCGCTTCGGATAGTTCGCGAGCACGCCGTCGAGCGCCTGTTGCGCGCGATAGAGCGAATCTTCGACGCCCCAGCGCACGAGCGGCAGATCGTCTTCCTGACGGCCTTCGTCCTCGAAACGCTTGAGCGTCGCGGAGATCAGATAAAGCTGCGAGAGCACATCGCCAAGGCGCGCCGAGATGCGTTCGCGGCGCTTCAAATCGCCGCCGAGCACGAACATGGAGACATCCGCGAGCAGCGCGAAAACGGTGGCAAGCCGCGTGGCCGCGCGGTAGTACGCGTGAAGCGGCGCATGCGCGCCGCGCGGCTTCGCAATGAATGCACCGCCCGTGATGCCGTAGACGAAGCTGCGTACAACGTTCGAAAGCGTGAAGGCGACATGGCCGAAGAATGCGTCGTCGAAATCGCGCAGCGCTTTGGCGCGGTCCGTCTCGCGCGTCGCGCTCATCTCCTTCAACACATACGGATGGCAGCGAATCGCGCCCTGGCCGAAGATGATCAGGCAGCGCGTGAGAATGTTCGCGCCTTCCACGGTGATCGCAATCGGCACCTGCTGATACGCGCGCGCCAGAAAGTTAGACGGCCCCATGCAGATTCCCTTGCCGGCGGCCACGTCCATGGCGTCGTTGATCACCATGCGGGCACGTTCGGTGATGTGATACTTGGCGATTGCCGAAATCACCGAGGGTTTTTCGCCGAGATCGACCGCATGCGCGGACAGGCGGCGCGCGGCATCCATCACATAGAGATTGCCGCCCATGCGTCCGAGCGCTTCCTGCACGCCCTCGAATTTGCCGACAGCCGTGCGGAACTGGCGACGAACCGCGGCGTATGCGCCCGTGCCGCGCACGGCGAGCTTCGCCATGCCGACATTCGACGACGGCAGCGAGATCGCGCGGCCCGCTGCGAGGCATTCCATCAGCATGCGCCAGCCGTTGCCGACCTGAGCGCGTCCGCCGATCACCCAGTCGAGCGGAATGAAGACGTCCTTGCCGGAGTTCGGGCCGTTCTGGAACACGGCGTTCAGCGGCCAATGACGACGACCGATGTTCACGCCCGGATGATCGGTCGGAATCAATGCACAGGTAATGCCGGGTTCGTCGGCCGAGCCGAGGAGATGCTCGGGATCGAGCGCCCGGAACGCAAGGCCGAGCACGGTCGCGATCGGCCCGAGCGTGATGTAGCGCTTGTCCCATGTGACGCGAAAGCCGAGCGTCTCGCGTCCGTCGAACATGCCCTTGCAAACGATGCCGACATCCGGAATCGCAGCGGCGTCCGAGCCGGCGTACGGGCTCGTCAGCGCAAAGCATGGGATTTCCTCGCCACGCGCGAGACGCGGCAGGTAGTGGTTCTTCTGCTCGTCGGTGCCGTAGTGCATCAACAGTTCGGCGGGGCCGAGCGAGTTCGGCACCATCACCGAAACGGCTGCGGCCGAGCAGCGCGTGGCCAGCTTCATGATGACCTGCGAATGCGCGTACGCGGAGAACTGTTTGCCGCCGTACCGCTTCGGAATGATCATGCCGAGAAAACCACGCTCCTTGACGAATTGCCATGCTTGCGGCGACAGGTCCTGCCACACCATGGTGGTTTCCCAGTCGTTCGCGAGATCGCACAACTGCTCGCATTCGTTATCGAGGAACGCCTGCTCCTCCGCCGACAATGTCGCGGGACCGTAGCCGAGCAGCTTGTCCCAATGAGGCCGTCCGGAGAAGAGTTCGGCGTCCCACCAGACGGTGCCGGCTTCGATCGCGTCGCGCTCGGTCGGCGACATCTCCGGCAGGATCTTGCGAAACACGTCGAGCACCGGCTTCGTGAGCCACGCGCGGCGCAACGGTTTGACGGCGAACACGAGGGCAGGGAGCACCAGAACGATCGCGAAAAGCGTGGTTCCGGCCGCGCCCGCGGCTCCGCTCAATCGTGCGGCCGCAACCCAGACAATCATGAAGGCAAGCCACCATAGCGCGCGCGCCTGAACGTAGACGAGCGCAAGAGCGCCGACAATCAGCAGCAGGATGAACCACGACATGACGTTTCCTCCGTGTTTCCATGATGCGTGCAAACGCATCCACGTTGCGTGGACGGTTCACGTTGTTATCGATGTTGTGTGAGCGGCTCTGCGTCTTTGTGCGTAACGCCCGCATCGGTAAAACGGCCGTTGCGGGCGCTCCTTTTACGTCGCGCCATGCAACGCCTGCTGGAACGAGCACGCTTCGACCGTGCCGCCGCGATGCTTGTCGTCGGAGTCCGCAGGTCCCGAAGAAGCGGATGAAGCCGACGATGACGCTGAACCCGCCGCCGACTCCAACAAGCCCGAGCCGTCGCCATGCGCTTCACTTGCTGCATCGCCAGCACTCTGCTTGCTGCCGTCTATAGCGCTGTCCGCGCCTGTATCGTCGGCATCGCCCAGCACGGCGGCGAACATCGCGAGTTGCGACGCGTCAGGCAGCGGCGCCTTCAGCGCGGCGACCATCAGCGAGGCAAGGCGTGCGATCAGTTGCAGATCGTTCATCGACTTGCCTTGCGAGAACTCGGCGATCAGGCTGTCCGTATCGGTGCCCGCGAGCACGCCCGACAGCGCGCCGATTGCGAAGTGCAGCCGCCAGCCCAATTCCTCGCGCGGCAGATGCGGCAGCGCGCGCTGGAACGCATCGAAGAAACGCACGGCCACCGACGCATAGTGGGCGCTCAGAAAGTCGCGAATGAACGCGGACGGGTCCGTATAAGCGCGGCCCAGCAAGCGCAAAAACGCTTTGCCGCCGACGCGCGGATCGCGCGAGAGCCGCAGCGCCGGGATGAACATTGCGCCGAGTACGTGCTCGCAGGTCAGACGCTCGCCGAGCATCCGGTCGAAACGCTCGAGCAGCTTCACCCGCTCCTGGTTGAGCCGGTCGAGCCGGCGCGACAGCATCGCGTGAATCAGCGACTCCTTGCTGCCGAAGTGATAGTTGACCGCCGCAAGATTGACCTCGGCGCGCGAAGTGATCTGGCGCAGCGACATGGCCTCGTATCCGCAATCGATGAAGAGCGCCTCAGCCGCATCCAGGATGCGTGACTTCGTATCGCCGGCGTGCCGGCCTGTTGTGCGACCTGCCATATTGCGTCTCCCAGTTCTCGGGCGCCCGCTCTGCGAACACGCGATTCAAATAGGTATTTGAAACAGCCGTTTTTTTCAGGATAAGAAGGATGGTCGATCTGGGCAAGGGTCGGATGTCGATTAACTCCTCTAGAAGACCTCGCGCCTCGTGCCCGTCGTGGGTGTTCGCTTCACGTTTGCATCCGGCAATAAAAAAGCCGTTCCGAAGAATCGGAACGGCTTCGCGTGAATCAGTGCCTGTTGTCTGGTCGAATGCTTAAACCTGTCCTTCAACTGTACTTCCTTGCGGATGGGCGCCGACATGTCTGGCCGACTGCGTCATGTCAATGCCGCGGCGCTCGCGGCTAAACGGAATCAGCGCGCAGATCACGGCGGCGACAATGCCGATCACGACCGCCATTACGAGCGCATAGTTGTTGCCGTGCGCTTCAGCGGCGCTCGCCTGCAGCGGACCGTTGACCGAAGCGATCAGATTGCCCAACTGATACACGAGACCGGGGAAGGTCGCGCGGATTTCATCGGGCGAGATCTCGTTCAGATGAACCGGAATGATGCCCCATGCGCCTTGCACGGAGATTTGCATCAGGAACGCGCCGAGGGCGAGCAACACCGGCGTGCTCGAAAAAGCCCACAGCGGCAGCACCGGGAATGCGATCAGCGCGGCGATGAAGATCGCGCGCTTGCGCCCGATCCTCTCCGACAACATGCCGAAAAAGAGCCCGCCGCAGATCGCGCCGATGTTCAACGTGATCGTGATCAACGACACCGTATGCGCGTCGAACTGATGCTGGACGCGCAGGAATGTTGGGTACAGGTCCTGCGATCCGTGCGAGAAGAAGTTGAACGCGGTCATCAGGACGATCGTGTAGAGCGACAGCTTCACGTTCTGCTTCAGCGTTGCGACAAGGCCAGGACGCGCCTGCTTCTCGAGCGTCTTGAAGGCAGGCGACTCCGGCACGTGCGCCCGAATGTACAGCACGAGCAGCGCGGGCAGCACGCCGACAAAGAACATGCCGCGCCAGCCGATGTACTGATAGAACACGCCGAACACGACCGAGGCGAGCAGATAGCCGCTCGGATAGCCTGCTTGCAGCAGGCCGGAGACGATGCCGCGCGATTTCGGCGGCACGGTTTCCATGGTCAATGCGCCGCCCACGCCCCATTCGCCGCCCATCGCGATGCCGAACAGCGCGCGCAACACGAGCAGCGTGGCAAGGTTTGGCGAAAAGCCGGACAGCAGTTCGAGCAGAGAGAAGCACGCGATGTTGACCATCAACGTGGGCCGGCGACCATAGCGGTCCGCGAGCCAGCCGAAAATCAGCGCGCCGACCGGGCGCATCATTAGCGTCAGCATTATGCCGAATGCGACTTCGGGGATTTTCGTATTGAATTCCGCCGCGATATCTTTCAATACGAACACCATTAGAAAGAAATCGAATGCGTCGAGTGTCCAGCCGAGATAGGCGGCAATCGTGACGTTTCTCTGTTCCCGTGTCCAGTTCATTGATGTTCTCCTGGTCTCCAATAACCCGCTTCGATGTAGAGGTGCCCGGTGCGCCCTATGGCATGGGCTTCGAGCGCGAGTGTACGCCGACCGTTAAGCGGCTGCAGGAAAGAGCGCAGCTTTGTCGGTGTTAATCCTGGGAGCAATTATCGTGCTGAATGCCGGGTCGAAGGTAATTGTCGGTTTAGTGTAATTATTGTATTGCGAATGTCTGCGGGAGCGTCGGTATGTTGTAATGGGATTTATTGCCGAACGCCTTTAATCCGGTCGAATTGACTTAGTCGTTTTACGCCGGCCCAATGGCCTTCGTTTCCGATCCGGCCTGCCGCGACGGTAGAATGCGAGCGAACCCCGACTGTCGACGTCCGCCAATGGAACCGCCGGAAACACGATGAGTGACACGATACAAGCGCCGTTTTCCATCCTGTTCGTCGACGACGACGAGATGTCGCGCAACCACTTTGCGCGCGCCGTGCGCGACGACTACCGCGTGCATCTGGCCCACGGCGCCGACGAAGCCATGGCGCTGCTGCAAGAACTCGGTCCTGAAATCGCCGTGCTGGTCACCGACTTTCGCATGCCGGGACGCGATGGTGGCCATCTGCTGCGTGAGGTTGCGCAGGCGTATCCGCAGATCGTGCGCATCCTCGTCACCGCCTACGCCGACAAGGACATGCTGCTGCAAACGTTCAATACCGGCGACCTGTTCCGCATCATCGAAAAGCCGCTTCGCATGGAGTCGGTGCGCGAGGTTCTGAAGCAGGCGGTGGCGCGCTACGTCGAGCGCGAGACGCGTCAGCAAAGGCTGCTTGCAATGGACGAGACGCTTGCGTTCCTCGCTCACGAACTGAACACGCCGCTTGCCGCGATATCGCTTTTTGCGCGCTCGGTCGAAAACGATGTCGCGCAGGAATACGACCCGCAGCGTCAACAGGAAATTGGCACCGCGGCCACCTCGATGCTGAACAACGCGCAGTATTGCCTGACGCTGATCTCGTCGTTCTGGGCGACGGTGCACAAAAGCGGCGGGCCGCAGTCGGCGACCGGCAGCGCCGCGCGCGAGGTCAGGGCGACACGCCTCGTCGCCACGCTACTCGACTCCTATCCGTTCGCCGGCTCGCAGCGCGAATGGATAGGCGTCGACATGCGGGGCGATTTCGTCGTGCATGCTATGCCGAATTGCGTGGCGCTCGTGCTCTCTTCGCTGTTGTCGAATGCGTTGCGTGCGCTCGACGGTTGTCCGGCGCCCTCGCTGCGCATAGAAGTGACGAACGGGCCCGAGCCGGAAATCGGTCTGCACGACAACGGTCCGGGCATTGCACCGGAGGTCAAGGCGCGCTTGCTGCTCGATCCGGTCACGACGCACGCGGGTCGTGGGGGCCACGGTATGGGCATGATCTTTTGCAACCGCATCATGCAGTCGTTCGGCGGCGGGCTGCGGATCGAATCCACGGTCGGTGAGGGCACCACCGTGACAATGCGTTTTCCCGGCATCAGAGGCCGGGTGCATGACGGTGTGAGCGAATCGGCGTCGGACAGTCACGCCGCTTGAGCAGGAAGCGCTAGTTCTCGCGAACCGCGAGACCGCTCGTGTTCGTGGACGTGGTGGCGCTCGCGGCCGTGCTGGTGCTGGTGCTGGTGCTCGTGCTCGTGCGTGCCGTCGCGTCGGCCGGCGCTTCAGGCTGGCCTCTCGCGGCGTTTGCAGACGCCTGATAGCGATACAGCGCGTCGGCTGAACGCTCGCTCAACGCGTCGATCCGCTCGAGCCAGTCCGGCTCCGCGGGCCATTCGCCTTCCAGCGTGCGTGGATAGATGTGCCGCGTGAACTGGTGCAACGCCTTCGCTCCGACGTTGCCGCTCGCGCCAAGCAGCACGTGCAACGCGCCATGCGCGGCGTCGAGGTCGCGGTCGGCGGCGTTCGCGCGAAGCTGCGAAGTCAGCGCGCGGATCTGCTCGATGCCGTTCGCGAACGATTCGTCAATCAGGTCGAGTGCCGCCAGTTCTCCAAGATGAGCGGCGTCGAGCAGATCGTTTTCGCGCACCACGGCGAGACCGCCGCCAGAGCCTGCCGACGCGGCTTGCGCCGGCAACCCCGCCGGGCCTGACGAGCTTGTCGAGCCTGACGACGGCGGCATCTGAGCCGACACCGGCGAGCGCTGCGCCTCGACCGACGCACTGTCGCTGCTGCCGCTGCGCTGCTGCGCGAACTGTCTTGTCAGGCATGCATAGAGCGCGCCGACCTGCACGGGCTTGATCATGACTTCGTTCATGCCCGCGCTGATGCACGCCTGCACCGAGGCGATATCCGACTGGCTCGTCAACGCGATGATCGGCACGCTCGCGTAGCCGTCGGTGCGCGCTCGAATCGCCGCTGCCGTTTCGAGGCCGCCCATTCCCGGCATGTTCATGTCCACCACGATTGCGTCGATGACAGCCTCTTCGTCAAGCCGGTCCAGCACCGCCTGCCCATGTTCGGCCTCCACGACGCTCGCGCCGAAGCGTTCCAGATAGGCCTTGGCGACGAGCCGGCTGTAGTTGTCGTCGTCGGCAACCAGAATCGACTTGCCCGAAAAGTCGTCGAACCGCTGGTTCAGATGGCGCCTGTTGCCGTTCTCGAAAAGCGCTTGCAGCGACGTGAACAGGTCCATGACACTGCAGGACTTGCTGATCATGTCGTCCATGCCTGCGCGGCGCGCCAGCACGCGCGCGATGTTGCCAGGCTCGGACGTGTAGGCGGCGACGAGCACGTTCCAGTTCGGATGATCGCGGCCGGCGCGCAACTGTTCGGTGGCCGAGTAGCCATCGAGCACCGGCATGTTGACGTCCATCAGCACGAGGTCGTATGCCGACGCTTCGCGCAGCATCGCCAATGCGGCCGCGCCGTTTTCGGCTTCGCTCACCTCGGCGCCGACCTTCGCCAGCGTGCGACGTGTGCGGGCGCGCTGAGCGGCGTCGTCGTCGGCGAGAAGAATGCGTTTGCCGTTGAGCACGGCAGTGGCGCGCTCGACGATTGCGCGCTCGTGCGCCGCCACCTCGCTCTCGGTGACGGGCGGAAATTGCAGCGTGAATTGCGTGAACTTGCCGAGCTCCGACTTGCAGGCGATGCTGCCGCCGAACGCGCGCATGGCGCGTTGACAATAGGCAAGTCCGAGGCCCGTACCCGCCGAGTTGCCGGCGGTGCGAAACGGCTCGAACAGATGTGGCAGGATCTCCGGGGCGATGCCGCTGCCGGTATCGCGAACGCTGACGCAGTGCCGGTCGACGGTCAGCGTAAGCGTGGCAGAAGGAAGCGGTGCAATGTGATGCAGCGCGTTCTTGATCAGATTGAAAAGGGTGAACAGATAGACGGTTTCGTCGACCTTGAAGGTGAAATCTTCGAGCACCGCGAGGCGGACCTTGCCGCGCTCTTTCCTGTCGGCAAAACCGTATTCGTCGAGCGCCTTGCGTGTGGTCGCGGCCGCGCTCAGGTAAGTGAGGGAGTCCGAGCGGATCTGTTTGGCACTGACTTCGTCGAGCGTCATTGCGATCACGCGCAGGCCGCGCTCGATCGACAACTGCCCATGCGCGAGATGCCGGTACAGCAGTGCCGCGCCCGCACCCGGAAGCACAGGCGCGCGGCCATGTTCGGTAACGGCGGGCAGCGTCTCTTCCACGCGATCCAGAACGTGTTTCAACTGGCTGAGCGGGTTGCGCATTTCATGCGCAATGGACCCGGCGAGCGCCTGCAGTGCGCGGTTCTTCTCGACGAAGATGCGCCCTTTGCTGATCGCATGACTGAAGGCCATGCTGCACAGGACGACAACCGGCAGCACCGCGAGGTCCGACTGATTCGCCGTGCTCAGCACGATTGGAGCCGGCGAACTGGCTACCGCAGCCAGGCCGCCGGACAGCATGCCGATGCCGATACAGCCCATGAGCAGAAATGGATTGTCGATGCAGAGCGCCATGATGAAGATCATCATGACCTCGGTCATCATCCACATGGTGGAGAATGAATTCCTGATCGCGAGGAACGTGCAGACGAACGGCAGCACGTAGATCAGGCAAACGTGCCAGTAGATCAGCAGGTACTGATTGAACCGCTTCGGCCAGTGCGCCTGAAAGATCAATGGCACGCAGATGAGCGCCGCGCTCAGACGCAGCGGCAGATTATCGTACGGCTGCGGCAGGATGTAAGTCCAGACCAGGTAATAGACGGGGTGGCATACGAGGCCGAGTACGCCTCCCCATCGAATTGCAAACCGGCTTCGTTCCAGCACGTCCTGCATGCTTTCGCGCGGTATTAGCATCTGGCCTCCAGTGACATTTACGAGCCCGTCAATTCATAGTTGCCGTCACGCCGAGATCGAGGTTGATCGCCGAGCCGTCCTTTCCGTGAAAAGGTCCGACCGTAAATCCGTACTTTTTCAGCAGGCCGTGCGTGTAGGAGACCGACCACACGGGCGGGCTGCCGATAATGAAGTCGGAAGCGATGCCTTCCTGCCAGGCGGCATAGCCCTCGGCGAAACAGGTATAGCAGTCGCGCGTGCTCGGCAGCCTGAACGGGAATCTCGAATCGAGGCCTGCCGGGCCGCGGGCGAAACATTCAATATATAGCGTATGTCCGCGAGACGCGAGTTCCGCTTCCACGCTCGCCGCGCGAGGGTGCGAGTCGTCGATCCAGAAGCGGGCCCGCTTGAGGTCCGATGCGGTGAGATAGGGCACGCTGGTGCTGCTCGCGAGGATGGCGCCGTCGAACTGCGGTAATGCGGTGTCGGGGCTGAAGGTGTGGACCGACACCTTGGTGCGTCCAAGCAGGTCCGCCGCCATTAGCTCCCTTGCCTGGTCCGCGAGCAGGTTGACCTTGTCCGGCAAGTCGATCAGCACGAGTTCCTTCGGCGCTTCTTTGTAGAGCAGATACTTGGCGACCGTCGTGCCGAGCCGTCCGGCCGCGCCGAAGAGCGCGAGCTTCGTCTTGCCGAATTCGAGATCGAGCTCGTTGCAGCAGTGGATTGCCCAATCTTTGAGCATTGCCGCGGTGGCCGCGTGACCGGTCGTGATATGCGGCGGCTTGGTTTGCCTTGGCAGCGCGCCATAGTTGCACGCGTAAGGCGTGGAGGCGCCCATCGCGACCATGTTCAAACCGGCCTGGCGCGCCAGTTCGAGCGCAGGGAAGAACTGGGTCTCGCGAAACCGCTTGATGCCGCGCGGACTGCCGAGCCAGAGCTCGAGCGGCACCGGACACGCGATGTTCGCGCCGATCATCTGCGAGCCCGAATAGATTGGCGATGCAATGAACGGCTTGGTGCGCCAAAGCTCTTCTTCGAACGACTCGTTTCTTGTTTTTACGTTGTGAAAGGAAAAAGAAAGTGTATCCCAGTCTGTAGCGTGAAAGAGAAACCCGACACCGCCCTGGCCCGTGGGCAGATTATCGCGAATCTGCTCCGGGTGGATCGTGTGTTTGAGTGTCAACGGCGCACCGGACGAGGGCAGGCTGGTGGTGCTGCGCCGGTCGTCGATGGTCGATATTTCGTTGTGAAGAGACGTTCCCATTTGTTTTTTCCTTTTGGTTGACCCGCGCTGCGAGTCAGCGCGGCTTCGTCAGCCGGCATTGGCCGACGATCCATCAACTCTAGAGAAAACCAATAGTTTTTGTCCGTGTGTTCGTGCGCATCGTCGGCCGGGAGGGGGATAGTGCGGCGCGGGCCGTGGCCGAGGACCGCGACAAGCGGTTTCATGTATCGACTGCCGGGCAGCGGCGCAAGCGCGCGGACATTGCAGAGCGGCCGGTGATGAATGGCGCGAATGCGTGGCAAAGCGGGACGTCCGTGCAATTGACACTGGCCGAGGTGCAGGTGAAAAAAACCTGACCATGACCAATCACCCGATTCACCTTTCGCGGCAAAAATAAATTTCTCATGCAATGGAATAGCTGCCCGCCGGCGATGTTTACGTCGGTAACCCCGCTCGTTTCTTCGCAGCTACCAACCACGAGGCCGCTTTGAGTTACACCACGATTCAACCCGCCTGGGTCCGCATCGCACACTGGGTCAACGCGTTAGCCGTCGTGCTGATGGTGATGAGCGGCTGGCAGATCTACGACGCATCGCCCATCTTTGCGGGCTTGCAGTTTCCTTCCACGATCACCTTGGGCGGCTGGCTCGGCGGAGCCTTGCAATGGCACTTCGCGGTCATGTGGGTGCTGGTCGTCAATTTTCTCGTCTACGTCGGGCTCAACATCGTTTCGGGGCGCCTGCGCCGCAAACTGCTGCCGGTGAGCATCAGGTCGATTGCAAGAGATCTCACGGCGGCCCTGCGCGGCAAGCTGGAGCATGAAGACCTATCGCGCTACAACGCAGTGCAGAAGTTCGCCTACCTCGTGGTGATCGTCGATATCGCGCTCGTCATTCTGTCGGGGCTCGCGATCTGGAAGTCCGTGCAGTTTCCGCTGCTGCGCACGTTAATGGGCGGATATGACAACGCACGAGTCGTGCATTTCGTCGCGATGAGCGTGCTGGTCGCATTCTTCGTCGTGCACATTGCGATGGTCGCGCTCGTGCCGCGCTCGCTGCTCATGATGATTCGGGGACGCTAACCATGACCCTTCGCAACAAGTCCGGAAAACTCACTGCGTTTGCGCAGTCTCATGCAGAGACGATCATCAAGGATGCGCGCAGCGAACTCAAGAATCCGGCGCGCCGTCTGCTGGGCCAGCGCATTCTCACGCTTGGCGGGATCGCGCTGCTGTCGGGCTGCGATCTGTCCAACGACAAGTCCGTGAATACGATGCTGCGCAAGATGTCGTCCTTCAACGACGACGTGCAGGCATTGCTCTTCAGTCCGAACACGCTCGCGCCGACGTATCCCGAATCGATGATCACCCGGCCGTTTCCGTTCAACGCGTTCTACGATATCGACGACGTCCCCGAGGTCGATGCCGCGAGCTACCGGCTGGAAGTGAGCGGCCTCGCGAACGGCAAGCGCGTGTGGACGCTCGACGAGTTGCGCGCGTTGCCGCAGGAAAGCCAGATTACGCGCCATATCTGCATCGAAGGGTGGAGCGCGATCGGCCGTTGGGACGGCGTGCGCTTTGCCGGGTTCCTGAAGCGCGCGGGCGCCGACATCACGGCAAAGTATGTGTCGCTGCATTGCGCGGACAACTACTGGACGAGCATCGACATGCCGACGGCGCTCCATCCGCAAACGCAGCTCACGCTTGGCTACGACGGCGGGCCGCTGCCGCCGAAATACGGCTTCCCCATGAAGCTGCGCATGCCGACCAAGCTGGGCTACAAAAATCCAAAGCATATCGTCGCAATCAGCGTGACGAACGACTATCCCGGTGGTTACTGGGAGAACCAGGGCTACAACTGGTTTGGCGGTTCCTGATGTTCATTGGCCCGTTCAGGGCTTTGCAGTTCTCTCAACCGTTTCTCATGGAGCATTCATGTCTATTCGCCTGAAACTCGGCGTCACGCTTGCGGCGCTGTCTTTTGCCGGTGCCGCGCTTGCGCAGACGCCCGCCGCCAAACCGTCGCGCATTCGTGGCGATATCGTCGCGCTGGATGGCGACGTCCTGAAGGTGCACCGCCGTAGCGGCGACACGGTGTCGATCGAACTGAAGCCCGCCGTTACCGTGTCGGCAGTCAAGTCGATGCAGCTTTCCGACATCAAGCCGGGCTCGTTCGTCGGCACTGCCGCCACGACCGGCACCGACGGCAAGCTGACGGCAACCGAGGTGGTGGTATTCCCGGAAGCCGCGCGCGGCACGGGCGAAGGTCACTATGACTGGGACCTCGGCCCGAACAGCACGATGACCAATGCGAACGTCGACACAGTCGTTCAGGGCACGAGCGGCCGAAACCTGAAGCTGTCGTACAAGGGCGGCAATAACGAGGTGACGGTGCCGCCGAATGTACCTATCGTGACCTTTACGACGGCCGCGCGCACCGACCTGACGCCGGGCAAGAAGGTGTTCATCGTGGCAACGGCGGCGTCACAGGGAACGTATGTCGCTCAACGCGTGGTTGTCGAAAAGGATGGCGTTGCGCCGCCGATGTAACGCGCATTGATGCACCGAGGGCCGACCGTATCGGGTGTCTGACCGACGGGTCCGGCCTTCCAGCAAGCGGCACAGGTAGCGTCCGGGAAAGTACCCGACGAATCACCCAGGCAAGCGCAACGCCACGCGCCGGATCGGCGGGTCGGCGAGTACGGGCTCAAAGTCCGAGGTAAACCGCGCCGGCCGCCACGACCACGCAGGCGAGCCAGCGCTTGCCGCTCACCGCTTCGCCGAGAAACACCCGCCCGATCAGCACCGCGAACACCACGCTGGTCTCGCGCAATGCCGACACCGTGCCCATCGCGCCCGACTGCATCGCCCAGATTACGATGCCATATGCCGCGACCGATACAACGCCGCCCAGCAGCGAGGAGCCGACCGCCATTGGCGCCGAGCGTATCGGGGTCCACAGGGCGGGCACGCCGCGCATCGCGACGAACAGCACCGGCATCAGCCAGTAGAACAGGAACATCGATGCCGTGTAGGCAAGCGCTTCGCCGCCCGACAGGCGCACGCCGATGCCGTCGATCACGGTGTAAAGCGCGATCGTCGCGCCGGTGGTGAGCGCGGCCAGCACGCCGGTGCGCGACACGCGGCCCGCTTCGAGTGCGATTGCAATGATGCCGCCGGATATCATCACGATCCCGGCAGCGCGCAACGGGCCGATCGCCTCATGCGCGAACAGCGCCGCGCCGAGCGTGACCAGAAGCGGCGACGAGCCGCGCGCGATCGGATACGCTTGCGCCAGATCGCCGCGGCGGTAGGCGCGCACGAGGCTCGCGTTATAGCCGATATGCACGAGGCCCGATGCGACGATATACGGCCATGCCGCGGCCGCCGGCAACGGCGTGAATGGAATGATGAGCGTGGCGACCGCCGCGATGGCGATGCTCATCCACGTCATGGAAAGGAAGCGGTCGCGATTGCCGTGCAGCAGCGCGTTCCAGCTTGCATGAAGCAACGCCGCAAAGAGGACGAGACCGCCCGTATAGCCGAGCATGCGCGATCAGGCTGCGGGCGCGACCGATGCGCCCGCAATCCGATGGCGCGCGAGCGATTCCGCCACGAACCCCGACGCCTTCATTTCCTCGACGAAGCTGCGTAACGCGGAGGCCGCCGCTTCACCGCGGCTTTTCGGCGTGCCCATTGCCTGTTGAATGACCATGAAGCGCTCATCGAGAAGCCGCAGTCCGGATGTGCTGCGCGCGTCGGCTTCGAGTTGCTGCTTCACGCCGGCCGCGACTTCGAGACCCTGTTCGAGGAACGTCTGCACGACCGTCGGCGAAGTAGGCGCACGAACGATCTGCGCGGCCTTCAGTTCGCGCGTGAGGAAGAGGTCATAGGCGCTGCCTTTGCCGACCGCGACGCGGTTCTCCGGCTGATCGACGTCCTCATTCGTTCGGACAGGCGAGTCGTCGCGCACCAGATAGAAGCCTTCGATCAGCACGTACGGCGCGGTAAATGCAATCGTCTCGCCACGCAGCGGATCGACGGCAAAGAAGCCGAAATCGGCACGCTCCTCGCTCACGGCCTGCACCGATTTGCCCGCTGCGTCGAACACCACCAGTTCCAGTTCGACGCCGAGCCTCTGTGCAAACGCCCGCGCCAGGTCGACCGATACGCCGAACGGTTCGCCGGTATGCGGGTCTTTGTTAGCGAGAATGGGGTTGCCCAGATTGATCGATGCCCGCACTTTGCCGGCGGGCGTGAACGACGAGACAACGGCTTGATCGATGGTCATGGTGTTCCCGTTATGACCGCGTCTTGCGCGGGCCGTATGAGGTTGAGGAATCGGTTCAAGGTTCGGGGATCTTGCTGATGCGCGGCAGTGCGTCGAGCGTTCCGTCCTGTTCCATCTTAAAGGGAATTGGCGGACTTGCCCAGGCGGCCGGCAACGTGGCACGGCACCTTCGATTGCCGGCCGGCTTGAGGCTCAATCCTTGCAATATCTGTAAAACGATAACCGTCTTGAGCTAGTCTTTCCGCTCACGTTTTGTCGGTTTGTCGCCGGCGCCACCGCCGTTGTCTGCATCACGCCGTTCGTCGCCGGCTTCGCGGTTGTCGACGAACGGCGAATCGGTATCGCTGCCGCCTTCGCGCAGTGCGGTTCGCGCTTCCTTGGCGAGGTTTTCATACTGCTTGCGAAAGCGCGTCAGGTCTTTCTCCTCCAGTTCTTCGAGATCGAGCAGCGCGTTATGAGCGCCTTCGATTGCGCGGATCAGTTCGTCGAGCTTGATCTGCATGGCGGCCGTGTCGCGGTTCTGTGTGTTCTGTATCAGGAAAACCATCAGGAACGTGACGATCGTGGTCGACGTGTTGATCACGAGCTGCCATGTGTCGCTGTAGTGGAAGAACGGGCCCGTGATTGCCCATACGATAACGAGCGACACAGCCACGACGAAAGTGCCGGGCCGGCCGGTCATTGTCGACAGATAGCTGGCAAAGTTCGAAAACCATTTGCTGTTCATTGCGATCTCCGTTGTTGGTCTGGTTCAAACGATGATCGCATACGAGACGTAGCCGGGCTCGGGCTGAT
The DNA here is from genome assembly GCF_904848585.1 of Paraburkholderia kirstenboschensis. Lineage (GTDB taxonomy): Bacteria > Pseudomonadota > Gammaproteobacteria > Burkholderiales > Burkholderiaceae > Paraburkholderia > Paraburkholderia kirstenboschensis. The sequence continues at coordinate 332,199 of NZ_CAJHCR010000002.1, read as the reverse complement.
TCCGTTGTGTTCCGCGCGCATGCCGCCGACGCCGCCTGTTTGCACGGTGATATTCTTTTCGTTACCTGATCCGGGTTGGCTCCGTGTTTGCTCCGTGTTTGCTCCGTGCTTGCGAAAGCAGCGACGGCAGGGCGCTTTCCCGCATCATGTGAAGACAACACGAACATGGAGGACCGGCGCTCATGAACGATCAGCGAGATCTAGCACCCGACAGCACCGCGGCCCGAGTCGCACTCTGGCGGGCGCTGCACAGGGAAGCCGACGCCGCGCCGCATGTTTTCGATGACCCGGTCGGCCTCGAACTGCTGTCTCCCGGCGACGACTGGCGCCAGCGCGGCGACATGGACCCGGAGTTCACGCGGCCGTTTCGCGCGTCGATCGTGGCGCGCGCACGTTTCATCGAAGATCTGGTGGTCGAACAGGCGGCGCTCGGGATCGGCCAGTATGTGATTCTTGGCGCGGGGCTCGACAGTTTCGCGCAGCGCAGGCCGGAGATTGCTTCGCGCCTTACGGTATTCGAGGTCGATCAGCCGGGGCCGCAGAAGTGGAAGCGTCAGCGGCTGGGTGAGCTCGGGTTCGGCATGCCGTCGTGGCTGCGCTTTGTGCCGGTCGACTTCGAGGCTGGCGAAGCATGGCAGGACCGGCTCATGGCGCAGGGCTTCGACGACAGCAAGCCGGCAATCGTGGTCTCGACGGGCGTGAGCATGTATCTCACGCGTGAGGCAAACGCGGCCACGCTGCGCCAGGTCGCGGCTTTCGCCCGGGGATCGACGCTCGCCATGACGTTCCTGCTGCCGCTGGACATGGCGGACCCCGAAGTGCGCCCCGGACTGAAAATGGCGGAGAAGGGCGCGCGCGAAAGCGGCACGCCTTTTCTCAGTTTCTTCACGCCGGCAGAGATGCTGGCGCTTGCGCACGAGGCCGGCTTCGCGCAGGCGCGGCACGTCTCTGCGACCGACCTCACGCAACGCTACTTCGCCAACAGAAGCGATGGCTTGCGTCCGCCGAACAATGCCGAGGAGTTGCTGGTAGCGAGTACCTGAGCGCGTTTCCTCGCAGGCGCCGCGATAGAGTCGGACGACTTGCGCGTCATACAAGCAGCCGGATCGCGAGCCCCGCCGCGCCGCACACCAGCACCACGGGTATCACGCCGGCTTTGAAGCGAAAGAGCGCAATTGCAGCCGCCAGCCCGATGACGAGCGACGGCCAGTCGAAGCTTCCATGCAGGCCCTGCGGCCATAGAACGTGCAGCGCAAAGAAGACGGCAAGATTCACGATCACGCCGACCACCGCGGCGGTGATCGCAGTCAGCGGCGCGGTGAATTTCAAATTGCCGTGCGTGGTCTCGATGAACGGCCCGCCCAGCAGGATGAACATGAACGAAGGCAGAAAAGTGAAGAACGTCACGACCGTCGACGCGACGACCGCGGACAGCAGCAGCGCGTCCGGACCGAAGATCGCGCGGGTCCACCCACCGACAAAGCCGACGAAAGCGACCACCATGATGAGCGGGCCAGGCGTCGTCTCGCCAAGCGCAAGACCGTCGATCATCTGAAGCCCTGTCAGCCAATGCTGATGCTCGACCGCGCCCTGGTAGACGTAAGGCAAAACCGCGTACGCGCCGCCGAACGTGAGCAGCGCCGCCTTCGTGAAAAACCAGGCCATTTGCGTAAGCGCGCCGTTCCATCCGAAAAGCGCGGCCAGCGTAGCGATCGCCACCAGCCATATGACGACGAAGCTTGCCAGCACGATAAAAAAGCGCTTCCAGGTAAAGAGCGCGTGACGAGGCGTCGGCGTGTCGTCGTCGATCAGCGCCGGGCCGTGAAGCTGGGCGGCGGCGCCGTGCTTGCTGCCAATCACGAAAGTGCCCGGCGCATATTTTCCGCCGACGTAACCGATGACTCCTGCCACGAGAACGATTAACGGGAACGGCACCTTGACGGCGAAGATCGCAATAAACGCCGCGGCGGCGATCGACCACAGCCACGCGTTTTTAAGCGCGCGCGAGCCGATGCGATACGCCGCAAACACGACGATCGCAGTCACGGCCGGCTTGATTCCATACAGCACGCCCGCTACAGCAGGGACGCTACCGAACGTCAGATAGACCCACGAAAGGCCCATCAGAATAAAGAGCGACGGCAGCACGAAAAGCCCGCCCGCGATCACGCCGCCCCACGTGCGATGCATGAGCCAGCCGATGTAGGTAGCCAGTTGCTGCGCCTCGGGCCCGGGAAGCACCATGCAGTAGTTCAACGCATGCAGAAAGCGCTTTTCCGAGATCCAGCGCTTTCTCTCGACGAGTTCCTGGTGCATCAGCGCAATCTGCCCGGCCGGACCGCCGAAGCTCATGAAGCCGAGCCGCAGCCAGTACCAGAACGCAGTGGAGAGCGAGACCCGGGCGACGTCGTCTTTCATGGAATGGTCCTGTTCGTTTTGGCCTGGTGCTGGGGCGCGGGCTTCGAGGACTGCAAGGCTTTTTGGGGTTAGCGAGGGTTCCGATGTTCCCAAGGCCCTTTACGTTCTCAAGGCCCTCGAGCAGTGATGATTCGCCGCTTGGGACCCGAGTTGCTGACTTGTAGCTTCGCGGTCATTGAAGCCCCCTTAACCGCATGACGCAACGTGCGATGCAGTCTAGCAGTTAAGGTACTCCGCGCGGTTCGCCTTGCCCCGATGCCACCAGTTTCCGCGCTTCGGCGAGTGCTTCGCTGATGGCGCTCAGCACTTTGTCGCGCGCAACGTCGTCCTGCTGACGCAAGGCGAACGAAGGGTGATACGTTGCTATCCCCCAACCGCCTTCGAGTTCGAACGGCTTACCGATATAGTCGCGCAAGCTTGCCTTTTCACGCAGCAACGCATTGAGCGCCGTTGCGCCCAGCGCGACGACGACCGACGGCCGAACCGTTTGCAACTCCTGCTCGAGCCAATACGAACATGCTTCCACTTCGCGCTGCGCGGCGGTTTTGTGCAGCCTGCGCTTACCGCGAGGTTCCCACTTGAAATGCTTTACCGCGTTCGTCAAATAAAGCTGCTCGCGCGATAGGCCGGCTCGGGCGATCGCGAGGTCCAGCAACTGTCCCGCCGGCCCAATGAAAGGTTCGCCGCTCAGATCCTCCTGATCGCCGGGCTGCTCACCGATAAGCATGATGCGCGCGTCGCGAGGTCCCGAACTGCCGACGGCTTGCGTCGCATTGCGCCACAGGTCGCAGCGCCGGCAGGCGTCCAGCGACGATGGCTGATCGCGGGCGGGCTGCGCGAACTCGGCTTCAACAGCAATGGACTTGCCGCCGAGCGCCGCGACTCCGCTCGCCTGCGCGACGCGCCGCGCGCCGCTCTTTGCTTCGCTGATCATGGCGGGAATCAGATGGCCTTCCGGCAGCCCTTTCCAGAACCGCACCGGCATGTGCTGTTCGAGCGCAGCTTCGTTCAGACGCGCAGGATTGAATGTGCTGCGGTAGTACGCGAGCCACAGCGCCTCGGCTTCGTCTTCAGTGTCGCAGCGATGTTCGTGGCGCAGAGCACGGCGCGCTTCAATATGCAATTGCTCGCCGTTCCAGAATGCGGCGCCGTGAGGCGTCGCGATCATCCACGACGAGCGCCCCATGCGTTGCGCGAAATGTTCCGCGGCCCACGCGAGAACATCGTGTTCGGGTTCGTACCACGCTATGTACTCGGGCGTTTGAGCGTCCGGCTTCTGCTTACGAAAGCGCACGTACGCAATCATGTCGTGCTTCGCACGCCGCACGGCTTTAGCCATCCGATAGAGCCGTGCGCCGTCGACGTCGGCTGGCGACGCCGCCGAGCGATCGCCGCACTGCCAGCGCCACAGCACTTTGTACAGGAATGCCCACCGGTCCGGCTCCCGATAGAGCGCCGCATCATGCAGCAGCGCCGACAGTTCTTTCGAGACGTGGACTGTCGGGGCGTCCGACCCAAGCGCCGCGTTGCCGGACGTCTCACCGTAATCGAGTGCCGTTTGTCCGGACTGCGAACCATGATCGGCGCCTTCTTTAATGCGCCACTCGATTGACTCGGGCGCGAGGCCTTGAGCCAGCGCAAAGAGAGCTGCTGCACGCCACGCGGCAAAATGGTTTTCGATCTCGATGCAACGAAGCACGACACGTCACCACAACTGCATTTGCATTTGCGTTTGCATTGGCGGCGGCGTCAGGATTCGCTGCAGATGAGCCGACGACGCGTCGTGCTTGGCGGCGCGATAGTCCTGGGTAACGACGAACGGCTTGATCTTTTCCAGCGGACACCGCAGGCGCACCAGGTCTTCATAGCGCACCCGCCGCGAGCGCCGCAATTCGACCAGCCGCTTTGCATTGTGCATGCCGATGCCCGGCACCCGCGCGATCATGCGAAGCGGCGCACGGTTCAGGTCGACCGGAAACTGTTCGCGATGCGCGAGCGCCCATGCGAGTTTCGGGTCCATGTCGAGCGACAGATTGCCCGGCTGTTCGAACAGTTCTGCGACGTTGAAACCATAGCCGCGCAACAGAAAATCCGCCTGGTACAGCCGGTGTTCGCGCAGCAACGGCGGCGCCTCGCCCGGTACGGCCGAAGGACTGTCAGGGATCGGGCTGAATGCCGAGTAATACACGCGTTTCAGCTTGTACGACCCGTACAGCGTTTCCGCTGTCTGCAGGATGGTGCTGTCGTTCGTCTGATCCGCGCCGACGATCATTTGCGTGCTTTGGCCGGCAGGCGTGAACCGGGGCGCTTTTGCGTCGCCAAGCGCCTCCTCCTGCGCAAGCCGGATCGACCCCATGGCGAGCTTGATGGTGCGCACGTCCTTCTCCGGTGCAAGGCGCGCGAGACTGCCTTCGGTCGGCAGTTCGATGTTCACACTCAGACGGTCGGCGTAACGGCCGGCTTTGGCGATCAGTTCGGGGTCGGCGTCGGGGATAGTTTTCAGATGAAGGTAGCCGCGGAACTGGTGATCTTCGCGCAACGACTGCGCCACGCGCACCAGTTGCTCCATGGTGTAATTCGACGACCGGATGATGCCTGAACTCAGAAACAGCCCGTCAATATAGTTACGCCGATAAAAGTCCAGCGTGAGGTCCACGACCTCTTCAGGCGTGAAGCGCGCCCGTGGCACATTGCTCGAGCGCCGGTTGACGCAGTACTGACAGTCGTACAAACAGAAATTGGTGAGCAGGATTTTCAGCAGCGACACGCAGCGCCCGTCTGGCGTGAAGCTATGGCAGATACCCGCGCCGGTGCTGGCGCCCAAACCTTCCGTGCCGCGCGAGGCGCGCTTAGGTGCGCCGCTACTGGCGCACGATGCGTCGTATTTGGCCGCATCAGCCAGTACTTCGAGCTTTTTCTGCAGTTCCACGTTGCCGCCGATACTGTATGGATGTACAGTATTGTACGTAGGCGATAGGGAAGCGCAAGCGTTTTTTAGCAGGGTCGGCGGTGCGGTTTAGGCGCTTGCTGGCGCGCTGTCGGTTGCTTGTTCGTTGCTGGATTTCCGCTGGCTTTCGCTAGCTTGGTCGATGTGAGGGGGGATTCGTGTAGATGCCGGATTTCAGCACGCAGGAGCAAGATGCCTGAACAACTGTGGTTGCCCGGGCTCGAGGCGCCGCCCACGCCAACAGACGGCCTGTTTTTCGCTGTCTTCCCGGACGCGAATACGGCGGCCAGCATTTCAAAGCTCGCGCAACAGCTTTGCGGGGAGGCGCGCGTCCGCAGTAAGCCGCTCGCCGTCGGGCGTTTGCACGTCACGCTGCGTCATCTCGGCATTTTCGCGGGGGGGCTGCCGCAGGCGCACGTGGAGGCGGCAATGCAAGCGGCTGCCGCGGTTCGCATGGCGCCCTTTAGCGTCCAATTCGATACGGCGGAGAGCTTCGCTTCGAAACCGCGGCCGGGCCCGTTAGTGTTGACAGGGAGTGAGGGCGTGCTGGGTCTGCATCGGCTTCATGATGCATTGGCAGACGCGCTGCACAACAGTGGCATCGAAAGCCGCGCGGGTTCCGCGGCAGTGGCTTATACGCCGCATGTCACGTTGGCTTACGGGTTGCCCTGGGCCGCCGCGCGTCCGGTGGAGCCGGTCTGCTGGAATGTGCGCGGTTTCGCGTTGATACACAGTTTGTTGGGGCGTACCCGGCATATTGTGCTCGCGCGCTGGCCGCTCGAAGGTGCCGCGCCCTAGTGGCAACGGCGCGACGATTCGATGGGCGTGAAGAGGGACGTGAAGGAGGGCGTGAAACGAGTTGTAATTTGGAGGTTGTGATTCGGGGGCTGGTTCGGCGTGCGCCTAGAATCGCATACCGGTAGCGCAAACGCTGGCGAAGCCACCACCGCTTCCGCCGACTCCGCCGCAGAAAACCGCGCAGCCGGAAAGCAGGGCGGATATCGCTGCGGCTACGCATGCGGCGCGCAAGGCGGTAGTGAGTGAGCGCCTGTCAAGCCGGGCGCGTCGCTCGGGGACAAGGGCTGCGGGCTGCGGCGCAGTGTTTGTGGCAGTGTTTCTCGCAACGTCGTTAAGGCGTGAGTGCGTCATTTGCAATTGCATGATCGGTGGCAAAAAAGCAGGAAACAGGGAAGCGAAGTAGGAGAGCCACGTAGGCGAGCGAAGCATGCCGCAAAGCAGGCAGGCGAAGCACGCCGCGAGCGTGCCGCGCAAAAAGTGTTGAAGCCTAGCTTGCATTCGTGCGAGCCCCAATACGCAAAATCCGAAAAGCCGGCGGGGCGGGTGAATCGGGCGGAAGGAACCCGTGTGCGCTCCCTGATAGAATGCTTGGGCCGCAACGTAGTGGATTGCAGATGAGATTGCTTGATGCGTTAGTCGAACAGCGTATTGCCGCCGCCGCCGCACGTGGCGAATTCGACGATTTGCCGGGCGCAGGCGCGCCGCTCAGCCTGGACGATGATGCTCTGGTCCCGGAAGAAGTGCGCGTCGCCAACCGGATCCTGAAAAATGCGGGCTTCGTGCCCCCCGCAATGGAACAGTTGCGTGCGTTGCGTGACTTACAGGCCGAGCTGAATGCCGTGAGCGATCAGGCTGCGCGGTGCCGCCTTCAGGCTCGCATGCTGGCGCTCCACATGGCGCTCGAATCGTTGCGCGGAGGCCCGCTGGTGCTGCCGCGTGAATATTGCCGTCGGATTGCAGAGCGATTGTCCGAGCGAGCTTCCAACAACGATATGTCCGGGTTGGAAGGCTCCGTCGCGGCGACGTCCGCCGCGAATGTCGTCGGCGCGGGGCAGCAGTGAGCGAGCCCGTCGTTGGTCGCGACGTGTTGGGCTCGAGCCTGGACTGGATCGAGGCAGATAAGGAGCCGGATATGCCGCCTGTTACTGTCGGTGGTGTTGGCACCATCGTCGGTGACTTCGCAGTCAGCGAGCCGGGTGTCGCTGCCGAGACCACGCCGAACTCAGTCACGTCGAACTCAACCACGCCGCTCCCAACCACCGCGAACGCCACCGTCTCCGACCGCGACCGCCGGTTCATGGCCCTCGCGCAAGCTGCCGCCGAAGAAGCCCGCGCGGCTGGTGAAGTGCCCGTCGGTGCAGTGCTCGTGCGTGGCGACGAAGTGATCGCGAAAGGTTTCAACCATCCGATCGGCGCGCATGACCCCTCGGCGCACGCGGAAATGGTCGCGTTGCGTGCCGCGGCACAGATCGCGCAGAACTATCGCTTGCCGGGCTGCGAACTCTATGTGACGCTCGAGCCTTGCCTGATGTGCGCGGGCGCCATCATGCACGCCCGGATTGCCCGTGTGGTGTTCGGCGCTCGCGATCCGAAAACGGGCGCGTGCGGCAGCGTCGTCGATGCATTTGCAAACCCGCAGTTGAATCATCACACCGCAGTTACCGGCGGCGTGCTCGAAAGCGAATGCGGCGCTGCGTTGAAGTCGTTCTTTGCCGAGCGGCGGCGCGCGAGCCGCGAAGCGCGCGCGGCGGCACGTGCGGCGCATGCGGCCATCGGCGCGGAAAAAGACCCGTCCGACACGCCCTGAACCGCAACGCTCCCCAAACCGCGCCGAACACTATGACCAGGTCCTGTCGATGAGCGTCCACCGTACCTTCAACCTGATTGCCCCTTCCGGCTATCCGCATGACGCTGACGTGCTCAATCGCGCGTTACAGCGCCTGCGCGCACAAGGGCATCGCGTGGAAGGAGTGGACGCGACGCGGCGCCGTTATCAGCGCTTCGGCGGGACAGACGGCGAGCGCGCGGCGGATTTGAATCGGCTCGCCGATGCTTCCCGTGCGTTGCCGGACATCGTCCTGGCCGTGCGCGGCGGGTACGGCGCAGCGCGCATACTGCACGGCCTCGATTACGATGGGTTGCAACGTCGTCTCACCGGCGAACCGGTCGCGCTAGTGGGCCACAGCGACTTCACGGCAATTCAGCTTGCGCTGCTCGCGCGCGCCAACTTGAAAACGTTCGGCGGCCCGATGTTGATAAGTGATTTCGGCGCGGAACATGTCAGCGACTTCACCATGCAGCACTTCTGGTCCGCGCTGACGAAGCCGACGCTGACCATCACGAGGAACATGCCGCAAGCGCACGCGGTGGATGTCTCGGGCACCTTCTGGGGCGGCAATCTGGCGGTGCTCACGTCGCTCGTCGGCACGCCTTATATGCCGTCGGTGCAAGGCGGGGTGCTGTTTGTCGAGGACGTCAACGAGCAACCGTTTCGCATCGAGCGGATGCTTTATCAACTGCACCTGTCCGGCATTCTCGGCGAGCAGCAGGCGCTCGTGCTCGGCGATTTTTCGGGCGGCAAGCCGTACGACTACGACAACGGCTATGACCTGGAAGCAATGATCGACCAGATGCGGTCGGTGATCGGCATTCCGATCGTCACCGGCTTGCAGTTCGGCCACGTGCCGGACATGCTGACGCTGCCTGTGGGCGCCGACGCGCACCTCATTGCAGATGCGAACGGCTTCAGGCTGACCTTGTCGAATTATCCCTGCCTGCGCTGAACGGCCGCTAATAAAGCGGCGCGGGTCAAACCGCCTTTTCGCCGGTCCTTTGCGCAACTCACGGCCGGCAAGTGCGGCTTTTCAGTGGAGCGCAAAGCCACCGCGCTCGACTATTTTGTCGACAAAATGCGCCGCGCCGGCGACGCCAATCATCATATCGAATCCAGTTTTTATCAGCACCGGCGGGGCTTTCAGCCAGGCAGCCCGTCGTCACGCACGCCGCATCGCAAAGATTGTCGATTATCCAAACAAAAATTGTTGACAATCTTTATGTCCATCCTATTATGACCTGCATACCGAGACACATATCATGTCCGACACCGAATCAGCCAACGCAAATAGTTCGAGACCCGAAGCAATTGCCGAGCGCATTCGCGCCGCGATTCTCGAGCATCGGCTGGCGCCGGGCGCGAAGCTGACCGAAGCGCAGTTGTGCGAAGTGTTCGGCGTGAAACGTGGTCCGATCCGGCAAGCGCTGGCGCAACTGGCGACCGATCATCTGGTGGATCTCGAGCCGAACCGCGGCGCGTTTGTCGCCAGCCCGTCGCTTCAGGAGGTGCATGAGGTGTTCGAGATGCGCCGCATCATCGAGTTGGCCGTCGTCGAAAAGATCTGCGGCGGGCATGGCATGCGGCGGTTGAAAAGCATCGGCAGCATGATCGGCCGCGAACGCAAGGCGTTCGAGACACGCGACTTTTCGTCGTGGATTCGTCTGTCCGGCGAGTTTCACACTGAACTGGCTCAGCTAACGGGCAACACGGTGCTGTGCGATTGCCTGAACGGACTCGTGGCGCGCTCCACGCTGATTTCAGCGTTGTACGAGTCACTGGGGCGAAGCCCGTGTTCGTTCGAAGATCACGAAGCGATCCTCGCCGCGCTCGACGCCGGCGATGCAAAAGAGGCGGCGGCGCTCATGTCGCGCCATTTGCAAAGCGTCGAGTTGAAAATGCTGGAACGGCCCGCGCGTGGCGCAGCCGATCTGCAAGAGGTATTCGGCGCGCTTAACAGCGCCGGCAAGGCGACACCCAAAGAATCACCCAAAGCCAAGTCCGCGCCAAGCTGAGGCAAGCGGCCGGCGTGCGCCCGTTGCTGGTGCGCGCCGCACTGAACTGAACCGGATTGATCGAGCGTTGCAAGGCGGCCCTGCGCGGGCGCTGCCGGCTTGCGCGCGCACGTTCGTCGCCTGGGCGACGGGCCTCGAATGCAGTAACGCATTGCCGGACATCCGCGGAAAGCCGGCAATGCGATAACCACAAGTACTTCAGTACGGAGACAACCGCGGCGTGGCCATGGCGGCGGCTCGAGCCTCGTTCGTCCCGAACGACGCGAAGCGCGAGCAAGGCGCCAGAGCCGCAACTGGCATGGCCAATGCAATGCCCTTCGATTCGCAATCGACGGTCCCCATCACAAGGAGGAATCATGGCTCAGTTCAGCGCAGCGCCCGGCAGTTCCGCAATCCCCCCTTATGCAGACGGTGACGCATCCGGCGATGTATCCATGCCGGCCGGTTACAGCGAGCGCTTATACAACAAGGACCTTGCGCCGTTGCGTCACCAGACCTGGGGCGCCTACAACATCTTCGCGTTCTGGATGTCGGACGTGCACAGCGTCGGCGGCTATGTGTTCGCCGGCAGTCTCTTCGCGCTCGGGTTGACCAGCTGGCAAGTGCTGATTGCGCTGCTGGTGGGCATCGGAATCGTCAACGTGCTGTGCAACATGATTGCGAAGCCGAGCCAGGCCAACGGCGTGCCGTATCCGGTTGCGTGCCGTGCGACCTTCGGCGTGCTCGGTGCAAATGTTCCCGCGGTGATTCGCGGTTTGATCGCGGTCGCGTGGTATGGCATTCAAACGTACCTGGCCTCCAGCGCGCTGGTGATCGTCGTGCTCAAGTTTGTCCCGCAGTTGCTGCCGTATGCGGACGTGCATCGCCATGGCTTCATGGGCCTGTCGACGCTCGGCTGGTCCGGCTTCATGTTGCTGTGGGTGTTGCAGGCTCTGGTCTTCTGGCATGGCATGGAGACGATCAAGAAGTTCATCGACTTCGCGGGCCCGGCGGTTTATGTGGTGATGTTCATTCTCGCGGGCTACATGGTGTATCGGGCCGGCTGGCGCAACATCGGCATCAACCTGGGCGGCGTCAAATATCACGGCATGCAGGTATTGCCGGTGATGATCACGGCAACCTCGCTGGTGGTGTCGTACTTCTCGGGGCCGATGCTCAACTTCGGCGATTTCTCGCGCTACGGAAAGAGCTTTCGCAGCGTGCAGCGCGGCAACTTCTGGGGACTGCCGGTCAACTTCCTGGCGTTTTCGCTCGTGACGGTGATCACGACCGCCGCGACGCTGCCGGTGTTCGGCCAACTGATTACGGACCCGGTGGAAACGGTGGGCCGCATCGACTATCCGACGGCCGTGATTCTCGGCGCGCTGACTTTTACGATTGCGACCATCGGCATCAATATCGTCGCGAATTTCGTGTCGCCGGCTTTCGACTTCTCGAACGTGGCGCCGAGGCTCATCAGCTGGCGTGCGGGCGGCATGCTCGCGGCGGTCGCTTCTATCTTCATCACGCCGTGGAATCTGTTCAACAACCCGGCAGTGATTCACTACACGCTTGACGTGCTCGGCAGCTTCATCGGACCTTTGTACGGAATCCTGATCGTCGATTACTACCTCGTGAAGCGTCAGAAAATCGTGCTCGACGATCTGTACACCGTTGCGCCGACGGGATCGTACTGGTATCGCAACGGCGTCAACTATCGGGCGGTTGCCGCGCTGCTGCCGGCCGCGATCATCGCCGTGTTGTGCGTGATGGTGCCGTCGCTCGACGGTATGGCGAATTTTTCGTGGTTCATTGGCGCGGGCCTTGGGGCACTGTTCTATCGCGTCCTCGCGCGCTGAGCATCGAGGCGCGGGTAATGCTGTGACAGCAGCTGTGACAGCATTGACAGGTGGTGGCCGACGGTGACAGCGCCGCCGTCATTGCAGTCGAAAAGGAGACGAGATGCGCATCAAACTGATCAACCCGAACACGACCCAGCGCATGACCGACGCAATGGGCCGCTGCGCGCGCGAAGTGGCCGCGCCGGGTACCGAGGTGATTGCGGTCAGTCCGGCTATGGGTCCGCCGTCCATCGAAGGTTACTACGACGAAGCCCTTGCCACGCCGGGTCTGCTCGCCGAAGTGATGGCGGGCGAGCGCGAGCACTGCGACGGCTATGTGATCGCCTGTTTCGGCGACCCGGGCTTGTACGCTGCGCGTGAGCTCGCGCGCGGACCGGTGATCGGCATCGCGGAGGCGGCCATGCACGCGGCGAGCGTGCTCGCGCCCGGCTTCTCGGTAGTCACGACGCTCGCCCGCACCTGCGGGATGGCGTGGCATCTCGCCGAGCGCTACGGCATGCGGCGTTTCTGCCGCAACGTGCGGGCGACCGACGTCGCGGTGCTCGATCTCGACAAGCCCGGCTCGGCGGCGCGCCGCGTCATTCTCGACGAGTGCCGGCGCGCGCTTGACGAGGACGGCTCCGACGCGATCGTGCTCGGTTGCGCAGGCATGGCCGAACTGTGCGCGGAGATCGAGGACGCGCTCGGCGCGCCGGTGATCGAAGGCGTGACGGCAGCCGTCAAATGGACCGAGGCCCTGGTCTCCCTGCGTCTTTCGACGGCCAAGCGCGGCGACTATGCGCGGCCCTTGCCAAAGCGCTATGACGGCGCGCTCGAATCGTTCAGTCCCAGCGCGACGGATCCGAATCCCGTGCCGCCGCGTGTCGTCAATGCGGATTCGCTGCGGGTAAACACCAGCGAATCCGAGCCGCACATACATTCAGTCTGACACGCACTATCTGCCCGGGTGTATGGGCGCACCCGGGCGTTTTCGCTACACTGGTCCAACTCGGCGCGGGCTGCCCGACGTGCATTTCGACGCTGTCACGGCTATTGCCGCTGTTACACGAGGCACGGCCTTCAGCAGCCTTCGCAACGCACCTTGCGAGCACAACGTATCGTCACCACGCATTCGTCAAACCATGCCACTCGACCCCAACTATCCACGCGATCTGATCGGCTACGGCCGCCACCCGGTGCAGGCGAACTGGCCAGGGCGAGCGCGCGTCGCAGTGCAATTCGTCCTTAATTACGAAGAGGGCGGTGAGAATTGCGTGCTGCACGGCGACCCTGGCTCGGAGCAGTTCTTGTCGGAGATTGTCGGCGCAGCGGCGTATCCGGCGCGTCACATGAGCATGGAATCGATCTACGAATATGGCTCGCGTGCAGGCGTATGGCGCATCCTGCGTGAATTCGAAAAGCGTGGGCTACCGCTTACGGTTTTCGGCGTCGGCATGGCGATCGAACGGCATCCCGAACTCGCGCGCGCGTTCGTCGAACTGGGTCATGAGATTGCGTGTCACGGCTATCGCTGGATTCACTATCAGGACGTATCGCCGGAAAAGGAAGCCGAGCATATGCGGCTCGGCATGCAAGCCATCGAACGTGTCACGGGCGAGCGGCCGCTTGGCTGGTACACCGGCCGCGACAGTCCCAACACGCATCGGCTGGTCGCCGAATATGGCGGCTTTCTGTACGACTCCGATTACTACGGCGATGACTTGCCGTTCTGGATGGATGTGCAAGTGACAGGCGGCGCAACAGTGCCGCAACTGATCGTGCCGTACACGCTCGACACGAACGACATGCGCTTCGCGAGCCCGCAGGGCTTCAACACGGCAGACCACTTTTTCACGTATCTGCGCGACGCATTCGACGTGCTTTACGAAGAAGGCGACGAAGCGCCGAAGATGCTGTCGATCGGCATGCACTGCCGGCTGCTAGGACGCCCCGGGCGTTTTCGCGCGCTGCAGCGCTTTCTCGACCATATCGAACAGCACGATCGCGTGTGGGTGACGCGGCGCGTCGATATCGCGCGGCACTGGCGCGAACATCATCCCTACCAGCAAAATAACCGCGGGGCTGCGGCATGAAGGCGATGCAATACACACTGGACCAACTCAACACCATTTCGACCGACGCGTTCGTCGCGGCTCTGTCGGGCATCTTCGAGCACTCGCCCTGGGTCGCGGAAATCGCGGCGCGTGAGCGGCCATTTGCGAGCATTGACGAGTTGCATCGCAAGATGTCGAACATCGTCGAGACGGCGGGCGAAGACAAGCAGCTTGCGTTGATCAATGCGCACCCGGAGCTGGCCGGCAAGGCAGCGGTGCGCGGCGAACTCACGGCGGAATCGACGCGCGAGCAGAGCGGCGCCGGTCTCGCGCAGTGCACGCAGGAAGAGTTCGACAAGCTGCTTGCGCTGAATGCGGCGTATCGCGAGAAGTTCGGCTTTCCGTTCATTCTCGCGGTGCGCGGCTATGACCGTCACGGCATCATCGCGAACTTCGAGGCGCGCGTGAACAACAGCCGCGCCGACGAGCTACGCGCGAGCCTCGATCAGATCTACCGTATCGCACGTTTCCGGCTGGAAGACCTGATCGGCGCGTGATGAACGGATGATCGTCGCCGCGCTTCCAGCTTCGGCTTTACGCTGCGGCTTCACCGGAAAATTTCTGGCATTAGCAAACATCAAGGAAGATAAAGATGGCACTCCCGATTCTCGACCCCAACGCACCCGACTTCACGCGCCGCTACGTGAACCTGGCGGACCCGCGCCTGGGCGCGCAGGCGCTCGAGGCCAGCGACGACTTCTTCGCCCCGAAGGAGCGCATGCTGAACCCGGAGCCGGCCGTCTTCATTCCGGGCAAGTACGACGAACACGGCAAGTGGATGGACGGCTGGGAAACGCGCCGCAAACGTGTGAGCGGCTACGACTGGTGCATCGTCAAGCTGGCGCGCCCGGGCGTAATCAAGGGGCTCGACCTCGACACAAGCCATTTCACGGGTAACTTTCCGCCGGCGGCGTCGGTGGAAGCGGCGCGCGTGGTGGACGGCGTGCCGAACCAGTCGACGCAGTGGACGGAGATCGTTCCGTCCACCACGTTGCAGGGCAACAGCCACCACTACCTCGAAGTTGGCGACGCAAACGCGTACACGCACTTGCGCGTGAACATCTACCCGGACGGCGGCATCGCGCGTCTGCGCGTGTATGGTCAGCCGCAAGTCGACTGGGCCGGCGCGAGCCGCACGGAACAGTTCGACCTAGCCGCGATGGAAAACGGTGCGTACCTGGTCGCGGCGAATAATCAGCACTTCGGCGCTGCGTCGACCATTCTGATGCCGGGCCGTGGCGTGAACATGGGCGACGGCTGGGAAACGCGGCGCCGCCGCGAACCCGGCAACGACTGGGCGATCGTCGCGCTTGCACAACCGGGCGTGATTTCGAAGATCGAAGTCGACACCGCGCACTTCAAGGGCAACTATCCGGACCGCTGCTCGATTCAGGCCGCGTATGTGACGGGCGGCACTGACAGTTCGCTGATCACGCAAGCGATGTTCTGGCCTGTGCTGCTCGGCGAGCAGAAGCTGCAAATGGACAAACAGCATTACTTCGAAAGCGAGATCGCCGCGCTCGGGCCGGTCACGCACGTGCGCTTTAACATTATTCCGGACGGCGGCGTGTCGCGTTTGCGTCTGTGGGGCACGCTCGCATCATGAAGACGCTTGCAATCGAACCGCTGACGAAAGAAGCGTTCGCCGCCTTCGGCGACGTGATCGAACTCGAAGGCGCGAAGCAGATTCCGATCAACCTCGGCACGACGATCCGCTATCACGATCTGGCAAAAGTGGACGTGACCGACGAGAACGGCCGCGCGCTCGTGAATCTGTTTCGCGGGCAGCCGCGCGTGCTGCCATTCGAGGTGAAGATGCTCGAACGCCATCCGCTCGGCAGTCAGGCGTTCGTCCCGCTGAATGACAAGCCGTATCTGGTGGTGGTCGCGCCGGCAGGCGAGCTCGACGAATCGCAAATCCGCGCCTTCGTGACGAGCGGCTGGCAGGGCGTCAACTACGCGAAGGGCGTGTGGCACCATCCGCTGATTGCGTTGGGCGACGTGAGCGACTTTATTGTCGTGGATCGCGGCGGGGAGGGCCTTAATCTGAACGAGCAGGATCTGACGGAGTCGCTTTGGCTGACGGAAGATGCGTTGAGCGCGGTGATAGTTTAAGGTTCGTGCTTCAGCGTTACGACCCGTCAATGTTTAAAAGCCCACGGCAGCAATGCCGTGGGCTTTTTGCTTTTGCAAAGCGAGCGCGCGTGCTTGCTCATCCTGGTGTAGCGCATCCCACATGTAGGTCCATGCTGCGCGCGGGACGAGTGCAAGGCCGCAATTCGCGACGTGTTCCTACCGCACTGCCCGTCGCATACTCAGCGTTGCGGACAAGGCTGTTACCCACACCGACATAATCCCGGCGAACGGCAACCAGCAAAGAGATAGAAAGCAGCGAATAAAAAACGGGCTTTCCGCTTGCGCGAAAAGCCCGCTTCGTGACGCTCGACCACGCCTGGCCCGGCAGAGGCCAGAGGTCGATTATTTCGCCGCGCCACCCTGGAACCAGGCGGCGATCTTCATCCGCTCGTCGTCGGTCATGTGGGTCACGTTGCCAAGCGGCATTGCCTTGAGCGTCACTGCTTGCTGATAGATCCGCTGTGCGTTCTGCGAGATTTCATCCGGCGTATCGAGCAGCACGCCGGCGGGGGCACTGCCCATCATCGTCGGATGCGCGGAGTGGCATGCCACGCAGCGCTGTTGCAGCACCGGCACGATGTCGGCCACTTTCACCGTGGGCGCATTGGCTGCTTGCGCCTGCGGCACCACCGGCTTCGGCATGGTCCAGAAGAGGGCGCCGAACATCAGCGCGATACCGGCGAGCGGCAGATACCACAGCACCTGGCCGCGATGACGCATCACGAAGAACTGACGGATCAGCGCGCCGGCCAGCATGATGACGACCAGCACGGCCCAGTTGTACGGATGCGTGTAGGTCATCGCGTAGTGGTTCGACAGCATCGCGAACACCACCGGCAACGTGAAATAAGTGTTGTGCACCGAGCGCTGTTTGCCACGCTTGCCGTAGATCGGGTTCGGCGTATCGCCCTTGAGCATCGCGTCGACCATCTTGCGCTGGCCGGGGATGATCACGAAGAACACGTTGGCCGACATGATCGTCGCCAGCATCGCGCCCATGATCAGATACGCCGCGCGCCCCGCAAAGATGTGGCATGCGAGCCAGGCCGCGATCAGCACGTACACGCCGACGCAGATGCCGAGTACCTTGTCCTTGTTGCCGAGAATGCGGCACAACGAGTCGTACACGATCCAGCCAGCAGCCAGAAAGCCTAGCGCCGACGCGACGGCAACCACCGGGCCCATATCGAGCACATTCCTGTCGATCAGATACGTGGTCGGCGAAAACAGATACAGCACGGTGAAGAGACCGAAGCCCGAGAGCCACGTGGTGTATGACGGCCACTTCGACCAGTGCAGATCGTCGGGCATTTCAGGCGGCGCGACGGTGTACTTCTGCATGTTGTAGAAGCCGCCGCCGTGTACGTGCCACAGTTCGCCGAACACGCCGCGCTTGCGCTGGTTCGGGTCGTGCGGCGGCTTCAGGCTGTTGTCGAGTGCGACGAAATAGAACGACTCGCCGATCCATGCAATCGCGGCGATGACGTGGAACCAGCGAATCGCAAGATTCAACCAGTCGGTGATAAAGCCTTCCATGAAACTCCTCCACTTCTGATTCGTTGTACACGCGGCGACGTTCGGCGCCTTTTGCACCCGACCAAGGGATCGGTGCGGGGCAGAGCGTCACCACGCGCACTGCGGGGTGAAAGACGCGGTGCGCTCAGTTCGCACGACGTCGTTGTTGTTAGGGTCGTTAGGGTCTTTAGAGAGCGCGGTTCGGCGAAAATCTGTCAACTGCCGCGGTACGTGCTGTACGACCACGGCGACACGAGCAACGGCACGTGATAGTGCGCAGCGGCGTCGGCGACGCCGAAGCGCAACACGACGCGATCCACGAAACGCGGTTCCGGCACCTTCGTACCGATCGACGCGAAGTAGTCGCCCGCGGCGAACACCAGTTCGTATTCACCTGCAACGAGCGCGTCGCCTTGAAGCAACGGTTCGTCGCAGCGGCCGTCGTCATTGGTGATGGTGGTTTTCAGCGCGCGGCGCGTGTCGCCCGTGAGCGCGAAGAGTTCGACCTTGATGCCCGCGCCGGGGCGGCCGTTCGCGGTGTCGAGCACATGGGTAGTGAGCTTTCCCATTCGCAATTTTCCTTGTGTGTTTGCGAGGTTTCGGCGGCAGCCCGATCCAGATACGTTTGCGGCGGATCGAGGCTCCACGTCAGTGGCTACATACCCGTCGGCGAATTGAAGCGAGCGCCGTTGCAGCCATTGTAGAAAGTTGTTCCGTCCAGCGCGGGCGCGATAAGAAAGATAATAGCTGGCGCATGACGGACTCTGCTGAAAGGCGCAGAGAACAAAGTGGGGCGGCCGTTACAGCGCATGGCATTTCCGTTGGATCGTACCGGCGTCAAAAATGACCCACTATATCGGCAGCCTGAAGATGGTTATCGCAACGGCGCGAGTTGCCAGCGTTATTTTGACCGTCGAAGGTTACGCCTGTGCGCCGCAGCAACGGCAAGCCTTAGGGGCTTTCAGCGCGGCACACGTCCCGAAGACGGCGCAATACGCTGGGTAACCGGGCCAACGGCGTTCGACGGGACGCGGCGGCGCGGCCACGCGGCTCAAGCGCCGCCACATCGCGTTCGGACGACTTTGCACGGAAGCAATCAGGCGGAGAAACGGATGACGATGGAACACGCGGCACAACAAACGAGCAAGCCGAACAGAACAATGCTGGTCAAGCACGCAGACGTGCTCGTCACGATGGACGGCGCCCGGCGCGAACTGCGCGACGGCGGTCTCTATATCGAGGACAACCGCATCGTCGCGGTAGGGCCGACAGCGGAGTTGCCGCAAAGCGCCGACGAGGTGCTGGACATGCGCGGGCATCTGGTGATTCCGGGACTCGTGAACACGCATCACCACATGTATCAAAGCCTGACGCGCGCGATCCCGGCGGCGCAGAACGCCGAGTTGTTCGGCTGGCTCACGAGCCTCTACAAAGTGTGGGCGAATCTCACACCGGAGATGATCGAAGTCTCCACGTTGACGGCAATGGCCGAGTTGTTGCTGTCCGGTTGCACGACGTCGAGCGACCATCTGTATATCTATCCGAACGGCAGCCGGCTCGACGACAGCATCGCCGCGGCGCGCCGCATCGGCATGCGTTTTCATGCGGCGCGCGGCAGTATGAGCGTGGGACAGAAAGACGGCGGCTTGCCGCCCGATTCGGTGGTCGAGCGTGAAGCGGACATTCTGAAGGACACGCAACGCCTCATCGAGACTTATCACGACGAAGGGCGTTACGCGATGCTGCGCGTGGTCGTCGCGCCATGCTCGCCGTTTTCAGTGAGCCGCGATCTGATGCGCGAGTCGGCGGCGATGGCGCGGCAATACGGCGTGTCTCTGCATACGCACCTTGCCGAAAACACGAACGACATCGCGTACAGCCGGGAGAAGTTCGGCATGACGCCCGCACAGTATGCGGAAGACCTCGGCTGGGTCGGGCGCGATGTGTGGCATGCGCACTGCGTGCAACTCGACGACGCGGGCATCGAACTGTTTGCGCGTACCGGCACGGGTGTCGCGCATTGTCCGTGCTCGAACATGCGGCTCGCATCAGGCATCGCGCCTGTCAAGCGGATGCGGCTTGCGGGTGTGCCGGTGGGTTTGGGGGTGGACGGCTCGGCGTCGAACGACGGCGCGCAGATGGTCGCCGAAGTGCGTCAGGCATTGCTATTGCAGCGGGTCGGCTTTGGTCCGGACGCGATGACGGCCCGCGAAGCATTGGAGATCGCCACGCTCGGCGGCGCGAAGGTGCTCAATCGCGACGACATCGGCGCGCTTGCGCCAGGCATGGCGGCGGACTTCGTGTCGTTCGATCTGCGTCAGCCGCTCTTTGCCGGCGCGTTGCACGACCCGGTCGCGGCGCTGGTGTTTTGCGCGCCGTCGCAGGTAAGCCATAGCGTGATCGGAGGCAAGGTCGTGGTGAGGGACGGACAGTTGGCGACGCTCGAACTTGGTCCTGTGATCGAGCGGCATAACCGGTTGGCAAAGATGCTTTACGAAGCGGCGGCGTGATATGGAGCGCAGCGATACGCGCAAGCGCCGTCTGTCAGTCAAAAAGCCTCTGACATCTCAAGGCTTGTCGATCAATGTCCTGGTCGCTTCGGCGACGAGGCTGCGCAGCCAGCGCACTTCGTCGGAGTAATGCACTCGCTCGTGCCATAGCTGGTAGTACTGCATAGGCGGAAAGTCGAGCGGCGCGGGCACCACGGTCAGCGGCAGGAACTTGGCGTAGTAATCGGCAAAGAGGCGCGTCGTCGTGAAGATCAAGTCTGACTTGATCAGCACGTACGGCGCGAGATTGAAGTACGGCAGCGTGACGACCACGTGGCGCTTCAACCGTTCGCGGGCGAGGTGCACGTCGATCGCACCGCGCTGTCCCACCGAGTACGGAGTAGGCGCGAGATGCGGGGCGTTCAGGTATTGGTCGAGCGTGAGCCCGCCGCGTTTGGCGAACGGATGCGCGTTGCTCATCAGGCAGACGATCTGATCGACGAACAGGTTCGACAGATGCAGTTGCTCGGGCGGCTCCGGCCAGTTGCCCACGACGATGTCGAGCTTGCCGTCTTCGAGCGCCAGTTCGTAGTCGAACGCGGGGCCGAGCGAATGAAACTCGAGCGTCGCATTCGGCGCGGCCTGGCGAAAGCGTTCGACCACCGTCGGCACGAACAGCACGTTCAGGTAGTCCGGGCAGCCGATGCGGTAGCAACGAATGGAAGTGGCCGGGTCGAAATTGTGTTGCTGGAACTTGATGCGTTCGATTTCGCGCAGCGCGTTCTGCACCGGCTCGAGGAGGCGCAGGCCGTATTCGGTGGGCACCATGCCGGATTTTCCGCGCACCAGCAGCGGGTCGCCGGTGATGTCGCGCAACCGGCGCAGCGCGGCGCTGATCGCAGGTTGCGACTGGTTCAGTTTGACGGCCGCGCGCGTGACGCTGCGTTCCATCAACAAGGTGTGCAAGACGCGTAGAAGGTAGGTATCGATCGCCTCGCGTTGCTGACTCATGACTTCTCCGAAATATATGTTCTGGCTGATCGAGTGGGTGCGTGGGCATATGCGTTTTAATATGAACGAAAAACGGCGTCAAGAGAGACATACCCGCAGAGCTTGCTGTGGCGCGGGTTTGCGCGAATTTTGGCGGCTCGACTGAGCGGGTCGAATTAGGTATTGTCATCCGGTTGTGGTGACGGATCGCCCGCCGGCAAGGTGGACGGCCGCGCAGCAACCGCAGTCACTGACGCACTACGGAATCACATGAGCGACTCTTCTTATAGCGACGGCGCCGCCGCGCAGCCGGCAACGAGGCCGGAACAGACGGCGCCCCGGTTGATGCTCAAAGGCATCACCAAACAATATCCCGCCGTGCGGGCCAACGACGACGTCACGCTGATCGTCGCGCCGGGCGAGATCCACGCCGTGCTCGGCGAAAACGGCGCGGGCAAGAGCACGCTGATGAAGATCATCTACGGCGCGGTGCGGCCCGACGCCGGTGAGATTCAATGGGAAGGCGAGGCAGTCGACATCGCGAGTCCCGCGGCGGCGCGCAAGCTGGGCATCGGCATGGTGTTTCAGCACTTTTCGCTGTTCGAAACGCTCACTGTCGGCGAAAACATCGCGCTGGCACTCGACGAACCCTTCGACCTCAAGGCGCTTTCCAAACGCATCCGCGAAGTCTCCGCCGACTACGGCCTCGACATCGACCCGCAGCGTCACGTGCATAGCCTGACGGTGGGCGAGCGGCAGCGCGTCGAAATCGTGCGCTGCCTGCTGCAGAACCCGCGTTTGCTGATCATGGACGAACCCACGTCCGTGCTCACGCCGCAAGCGGTGCGCAAACTCTTCGCGACGCTGCGCCGGCTCGCCGCCGAAGGCTGCAGCATTCTCTACATCAGCCACAAGCTCGATGAAATCCAGGAACTGTGCGACACAGCGACCGTGATGCGCGGCGGCCGTGTCACCGGCCACGTGACGCCGAAACAGGAAACCCATGCGTCGCTCGCGCAGTTGATGGTCGGCCATTCGCTGCCCGACTACACGCGTCGCGAACATAATCCGGGCGCGGTGCTGCTCGACGTGAAGGCGTTGTCGGTGGCGAGCGACGACCCGTTCGGCACGTCGCTCGAGAACGTGTCGTTCGCCGTGCACGCGGGCGAGATCTTCGGCATTGCGGGCGTCTCGGGCAACGGTCAGGCGGAACTGCTGTCGGCGCTTTCAGGAGAGAAGCGCGGCCTGCGAGCGGACGCCGTCACGATTTGCGGCAAGCCCGCGGGGCGTCTTGGCGCGGGCGGGCGGCGCGCGCTCGGCTTCGGCTTCGTGCCGGAAGAGCGCCTGGGCCGGGGTGCCGTGCCCGCGATGACGCTGTCCGAAAACGCGCTGCTCACCGCGCATCGTCAGAAGATGGTCAGCTCCGGCTGGATCAACTCAGGCGCGATGCGTGCGTTTGCCCGGCGCTGCATTGAAGCCTTCGATGTGCGTTGCGGCGGCTCCGAGGCGCTCGCGCAAAGCTTGTCGGGTGGCAATCTGCAGAAGTACATCATGGGCCGCGAGATTCTGCAGGCGCCGAAGGTGCTGGTGGTCGCGCAACCCACATGGGGCGTCGACGTGGGCGCGGCGGCTTTCATCCGCCAGCAGTTGCTCGATCTGTCGGCAAGCGGCGTGGCGATCCTCGTGATTTCCGAGGAACTCGAAGAGCTGTTCGACATCTGCGATCGCATTGCGGTGCTCGCGGGCGGCAGGCTTTCACCGGTACGCGCGACCGGCGCGACCAACGCCGAGGAAATCGGCCGCTGGATGGCGGGCCTCTTCGGTGGCCGCGAGGGCACGGCGCCTTCAGCGGAACAGCCGGCGCATGTTTGAGCCGCGTCTCGCGGCATCGCGCGGTATCTATCTACGCGTCCGTTATCAGAACCCGAAAAAACACACGCTACCCATGATTCTTCCGTATCGACTCGAAGCGCGCACGACGCCCTCGCGCACCATGCAGCTCGCCGTGCCGCTGATCGCGGCATTGCTCACACTCGCAATCGGCTTCGTGATCTTCGGCCTCGTCGGCCGCGATCCGCTGCAAGCCATGCACGCGTTCTTCATCGAACCGCTGTCGAGCGTGAACGGCTGGTCGGAGCTTCTGCTCAAGGCTTCACCGTTGTGCCTGATCGGTCTCGGGCTTGCCATCGGCTATCGCGCGAATGTGTGGAACATCGGCGCGGAAGGGCAGATGCTGCTCGGCGGCATTGCCGCGAGCGGCGTCGCTATCTATTTCGATCAGGCGAGCGGCTGGTGGATTCTGCCGCTGATGATGATCGCCGGTGTGATCGGCGGCATGCTGTGGGCGGCGATTCCCGCGCTGCTGAAAAGCCGCTTCAACACCAACGAGATTCTCGTGAGCCTCATGCTCACGTACGTGGCTACGCAACTGCTGATCTATCTGGTGAGCGGCCCCTGGCGCGATCCGCAGGGCATGAATTTTCCGCTGTCCGAAATGTTCAGCGGCGACGCACTCTATCCGACGTTTTACGGCGACTGGCACTGGAAATGGCTGCGCGGCACGCGTCTGAATGCTTCGGTATTCGTCACGCTGATTGCGATTCCGCTCGTATGGCTCTTCATGCGCAAAAGCTTTGCCGGTTACCGGATGAACGTCGGCGGTCTTGCGCCGCTTGCCGCCCGCTATGCGGGCTTCTCCGACAAGAAAACCATCTGGATGTCGCTTTTGATCAGCGGCGGACTCGCGGGCCTCGCAGGCATGGGCGAGATCGCCGGGCCTATCGGCCAGTTGCAGGCGACGTGGTCGCCGGGTTACGGCTTCACGGCGATCATCGTCGTGTTCGTCGGACGGCTGCATCCGGTGGGCATCGTGCTAGCAAGTCTGCTGATGGCGTTGCTGTATCTCGGCGGCGAAGCAGTGCAGACCTCGATGCAGTTGCCGCAGGCGCTCTCCGGCGTGTTCCAGGGACTGCTGCTGTTCTGCCTGCTCGGCGCCGATCTGTTCGTGAATTACCGTGTGCGCCGGCGCTCCGTTGCCGCGCAAGCCCACTGACCCGTCTATCGCTTCGTTGCCGCAATCCATGGATA
The DNA here is from genome assembly GCF_904848585.1 of Paraburkholderia kirstenboschensis. GTDB lineage: Bacteria > Pseudomonadota > Gammaproteobacteria > Burkholderiales > Burkholderiaceae > Paraburkholderia > Paraburkholderia kirstenboschensis. Next base: position 308,039 of record NZ_CAJHCR010000002.1, on the reverse strand, counting down.
TTCAACAAGCCAGCGCGCTCACGTCGAGCGCCGTCACTGCCGCGATTCCGCTGATGTTCGCGGGCGCGGGCGAACTCGTCACCGAAAAGTCGGGCGTTCTCAATCTCGGCGTGGAAGGCATGATGCTGATGGGCGCCGTGACCGGCTACGCAGTCACCGCGATCACCGGCAGTCCGTGGCTCGGTGTGCTCGCCGCGATCGGCGCGGGCCTCGCGATGTCGCTGCTGTTCGCGTTTCTCACGCTGACCATGCTCGCCAACCAGGTCGCCACGGGTCTGTCACTGACCATCTTCGGCATCGGCCTGTCCGCGTATGTCGGCAAGCCGTACACGTCGGCGGCCGTACGCGCGACCATCGACACGTGGACCATTCCGGGTCTCTCGAAGATTCCGGTGCTCGGTCCTGCGCTCTTCAGTCTCACGCCGCTCGATTACCTCGCGTTTGTGATGTTCGCGGTAATCGGCTGGTTTCTGTATCGCACACGCGCGGGGCTCGTGCTGCGCTCGGTCGGCGAGTCGCCGCAGGTCGCGCATTCGGTCGGCTTCCCGGTGGTGGGTGTGCGCTATGGTGCGGTCGCATTCGGCGGCGGCATGGCGGGACTGGCTGGCGGCTACTATTCGATCGTCAATCTGCACCTCTGGCAGGAACAACTCACGTCGGGCCGAGGCTGGATTGCGCTCGCGCTCGTCGTATTCGCGACGTGGCGCCCCGGGCGCCTCCTGATCGGCGCGCTGCTGTTCGGTGCCGTCACCGGCCTGCAGTTCTATGCGCAGGCGATCGGCGTGCCGGTGCCGACGCAATTCCTCGCCATGCTGCCGTATGTCGCGACGGTCGTCGTGCTGGTGCTGATCTCGCGCAACCCGAACACGATCCGCCTGAACGCGCCCGCATCGCTTGGCAAGCCGTTTTTCTCGGCAGGCTGAGGACCGCCGGAACGTGCTTCGCAACTCTCAAATCATTCGATAAACACGACAGGAGAAAACATGAAGAGAAGAAATCTGCTGACCGCTTTTGCGTGGGGCGCGGCGTCGCTCGCGCTGACTGCGTCGCTGCCGCAGGCCGCGCAAGCAGCGGACGCGCCGGGCGTGGCGTTTGTCTATCTGGGCAATCCGGGCGATGCCGGCTGGACCTTCGCGCACGACCAGGGCTCGAAGGAAGCCGAGGCGAAGTTCGGCAGCAAGATCAAGATCACGCGCATCGAGAACGTGCCCGAATCGGCCGACTCGGAGCGCGTATTCCGCGATCTGGCGAACAAGGGCAACAAGATCATCATCGGTTCGAGCTTCGGCTATCAGGACTTCGAACTCAAAGTTGCGAAGGACTTTCCGGACACCGTTTTCCTGCACGCAACCGGCTACAAGAAGGCGCCGAATTTCGGCACTTACGACGTGCGCATGTATCAGGGCGCATACCTCGCCGGCGTGGCCGCCGGTTACGTGACGAAGACGAATACGCTCGGCTTCGTCGCTTCGGTGCCGATTCCGGAAGTGGTTCGCAACATCAATGCGTACACGCTCGGCGCGCGCTCGGTGAATCCGAAAGTGCATACGAAGGTCATCTGGATCAATAGCTGGTTCGATCCGGGCAAGGAGAAGCAGGCCGCCGAAACGCTGATCGGCCAGGGTGCCGACGTGCTGTTGCAGAACACCGATTCGAGCGCGACGCTCGCGACTGCATCGGAGAAGCATGTGCACGCGTTCGGCTGGGATTCGGACATGAAGAAGTTCGGCCCGAGCGCGCATCTGGGCTCGGTGGTCGCGCACTGGGGCGTGTACTACAACGCGGCGATCCAGCAGGTGCTGGACGGCAAATGGAAGAACGACCCGGTGTGGTGGGGCATTCCGCAGAAGGCCGTCGATCTGGAAGATCTGAACACGGCGGCAATTCCGGCTGACGCGCAGAAGAAAGTCGCCGCGAAGCGCGACGAACTGGCGGGCGGCAAGTGGGATGTGTTCGCCGGTCCGATCAAGGACCAGTCCGGCACGGTGAAGGTGCCGGCCGGCAAGACGCTGACCGATCCGGAGTTGCAGCGTTTGAACTGGTATGTGGAAGGCGTGGACGGTTCGTTGCCGAAGTAAGGCCGTTGCGTTGCGGCGGGCGGCCGATGGGGCACGCCGCCGCTGCATGAAAAGACTGCAGGAGCCGCGTCCACTACGGACGCGGCTCTTCCGCTTTTAGGCGGGCGCTGTGCGGCGGCTGTGGCGTCGCTGGCGTTTGCCGCATCAATCGTCTATCCGCAAGCCCACCTTGATCGTCACCTGCCAGAAGGCGACTTTGTCATTCTCGATCTGGCCCCGGGTTTCCGTCACTTCGAACCAGTGCAGATTACGCAGCGTTTTCGATGCCTTCGCAATGGCGGTGCTGATGGCGTCGTCGATCGATTTCGGCGATGAGCCGGTCAGTTCGATCTGCTTGTAGACGTGGTCTGACATGAAGTCTCTCCTTTGATCTTCGTTGACGTTCAGAAAGTATAGGTAACGCGCACGGGTAAAACGTCAGTCGCGTGAAGATGTGATGTTGCACGTCGCGTGCCCGATAAACGGACCCGGAGGGCGCCGGTGATCCGCCATCTGCTGCCGCGCTCGGCCGTCGCTACACATCTCGAACCGCAAGCCGGCAAAGCCGGGGCGAGGCCGGTTTCCCGGCGTTCACAGACATTCCGCAGACGCTGCGCGCCGTTGCCGGCCGCTGACGCGTCGCACGTGGGATGGATTCGCGATAACCTGCTAAAATAGTCGGTTTTTCGCCGATATCACATTCAAAGGGACGCGCCGTGCTGTCTACTGCCAACATCACCATGCAATTCGGGCCAAAGCCCCTGTTCGAGAACATCTCGGTCAAATTCGGGGGAGGGAACCGCTATGGCCTGATCGGTGCAAACGGCTGCGGCAAGTCCACCTTCATGAAAATCCTGGGTGGCGACCTGGAGCCGAGCTCGGGCAACGTGATGCTCGAGCCGAACGTGCGCCTCGGTAAATTGCGCCAGGACCAGTTCGCGTATGAAGACGTGCGCGTGCTCGACGTCGTGATGATGGGCCATGCCGAAATGTGGGCCGCCATGACCGAGCGCGACGCGATCTACGCAAACCCCGACGCGACCGACGACGACTACATGCACGCGGCCGAACTCGAAGCGAAGTTCGCCGAGTACGACGGCTACACCGCCGAGGCGCGCGCGGGCGAACTGCTGCTCGGCATCGGCATCGCCATTGAAGATCACAACGGCCCCATGAGCAACGTCGCGCCCGGCTGGAAGCTGCGCGTGCTGCTCGCGCAGGCGCTGTTCTCGAAGCCGGACGTGCTGCTGCTCGACGAGCCGACCAACAACCTGGACATCAACTCGATCCGTTGGCTGGAAGACGTGCTCAACCAGTACAACTCGACGATGATCATCATCTCGCATGACCGCCACTTCCTGAACCAGGTCTGCACGCACATGGCCGACATGGACTTCGGCACGCTGAAGGTCTATCCGGGCAATTACGACGACTACATGCTGGCCAGCACGCAGGCGCGCGAGCGTCAGCAGAACGCGAATGCGAAGGCGAAGGAGCGTGTCGCCGACCTGCAGGACTTCGTGCGCCGCTTCTCGGCGAACAAGTCGAAGGCGCGTCAGGCAACCAGCCGTCTGAAGATGATCGACAAGATCAAGATCGAGGAATTCAAGCCGTCGTCGCGGCAGAATCCGTTTATTCGCTTCGAGTTCGAGAAGAAGCTGCACAACATCGCGGTAGTTGCGGACAGCATCTCGAAGAAGTACGAGCGCACGATCTTCAACGATTTCAGCATCAGCGTGCAGCCCGGTGAGCGGATCGCAATCATCGGCGAGAACGGCGCGGGCAAGACTACGCTGTTGCGCTCGCTGCTCGGCAAGCTCGAACTCGACCACGGCACGGTGAAGTGGGCGGAAAACGCGAACGTCGGTTATATGCCGCAGGACACGTACGAGGAGTTTCCGAACGACGTCACGCTGATGGACTGGATCGACGCCTATCGCAAGGAAGGCGACGACGAGCAGATGGTGCGCGGCACGCTCGGCCGTCTTCTGTTCAATGCGGACGACATCCGCAAGTCGGTCAAGGTGCTGTCGGGTGGCGAGAAGGGCCGCATGATCTGGGGCAAGCTGATGCTGGGCCGCCATAACGTGCTGCTGATGGACGAGCCGACCAACCACATGGACATGGAATCGATCGAGTCGCTGCAAATCGCGCTCGACAAGTTTGAAGGCACGCTGATTTTCGTGTCGCACGACCGCGAGTTTGTTAGCGGGCTTGCGAACCGGATCATCGAAGTCAAGACGAACGGTACGCTGAACGACTTCGGTGGGAACTACGAAGACTTCCTGTTGAGCCAGGGCGTGCAGTAAAGCCTCTGAGAAGCACATTTGCGAAGCCATTGATCGTCGGGCTTGTCCCGTCGAACACATGGCTCCCGAGAACGGCGGTCCGGCATGCTCTACGCATGTCGGACCGCCGTTTTCATTTCGCCGGCGCCTGACCCGATGACAGAATCGTGCTCAGCGTCGTGCCGCCGATCGATTCGCAATCCGCTGGCTTCGGTTCAGTCCATTGCACGGCGACGCCGCGCACTACGGGTCTGACCATCCGCCACGGCCAGAAGCCGAAGCGCTGCGAACCGCTGTACTCGATAATCGCATCGGCTCCACGCAGTTGCGCGTACTCGGCCATTTTCGGAAGGATGTCCGCGACGCCGCCGTAGGTGCCTTTGCCGATCTTCACATTCTTGATGACCTTGTACTTCTGACTGGCAGGCGGCAGCCGTGCAAAGAAGCAGAAGTTGCCAAGGCCGCCGGGAAGATCGGCCACTGGATGCGCGGCCTCTTTCGTCAGGTCCAATTCGGCTTCAGATGCAGCGTCCGGCGCGGATTCCGCCGCGCGCGCGGTGCCTGCTGTCACGGCGATTGCAATCAGCGCCGCGATCAGCGGAAGTTTTAGGTGTCGTATGGGGATCATGGTTGGTCTCGATGCATATGCGCCGCGGGACGGGCGCTTTTTTATGAAGTCGGATAGTAAGCGAGCGCGGCGCTATTGGCTAGCGGGCTTCTGCTCTGTTCGCCGCCCACCTCCCACACCGCCCCTTCCTCCGACGCTGTTTAAAATAGAACCATCAATATCCGGAGACAGAGGCCGACCATCATGAAGACCTACGACAAACTCTATATCGACGGAAAATGGATTGCGCCCTGCGGCACCGGTACGATCGACGTGATCGATTCGGGCACCGAGGAAGTCATGGGGCGCATCCCCGAAGGCGTCGAAGCCGATGCCGAAAGCGCGATTGCCGCCGCGCGCGTGGCCTTCGACGGCTGGGCCGCGACGCCCGCCGCGCAGCGCGGCGAGTATCTGCAGCGCATTGCGGCCAACCTGAAAGCGCGCACCGATGAACTGGCTGCGCTGATCGCGGGCGAAGTAGGCATGCCGCTGAAGCTCTCGCGCGCCATTCAGGTTGGCAGTCCCGTGTACAACTGGAACGCGTATGCGAAGCTCGCCAGCGACTTCGAATTCGAGACGCGCGTCGGCAATTCGCTCGTCGTGCGCGAACCGGTCGGCGTGGTTGCCGCCATCACGCCATGGAACTATCCGCTCAATCAGATCACGCTGAAGGTGGCGGCGGCGCTCGCCGCCGGTTGCACGGTCGTGCTCAAGCCTTCGGAAATCGCGCCGTTGAATGCCTTCGTGCTGGCCGAGGCGATTCACGAAGCCGGGCTGCCCGCCGGCGTGTTCAATCTCGTCAGCGGTTACGGGCCGGTCGTCGGCGAGATTCTCGCGAGCCATCCATCGGTCGATATGGTGTCGTTCACCGGTTCCACGCGCGCGGGCAAGCGCGTGTCCGAACTGGCGTCGGCGACGATCAAGCGCATCGCACTCGAACTCGGCGGAAAGTCGGCCTCGGTGATTCTCGACGACGCCGATTTCGCCGCCGCGGTGAAAGGCACCGTCAGCGCGTGCTTCCTGAACTCGGGGCAAACGTGCTCTGCGCACACGCGCATGCTGGTCCCCGAAGCACGCTACGACGAAGCACGAGCGCTCGCGAAACAGGTGGCCGAGACATATGCAGCCGGCGATCCGCGTGACGAGAAAACGCGCCTCGGGCCATTGGCATCGGCGGCGCAGCAGGCGCGCGTGCAGCAGTACATCGCCAGGGGAATCGAGGAGGGCGCCGAGCTCGTGACCGGCGGCGCGGGGCTGCCCGACGGCGTGTCGAAGGGCTTCTTCGTCAAGCCGACTGTGTTCGGCCGGGTGCATCCGAAAGCGACGGTCGCGCAAGAGGAAATCTTCGGCCCGGTCCTGTCCATTCTGACCTACAAGGACGAAGAAGAAGCGATTCGGATTGCCAACGATTCGCCTTATGGGCTGGCCGGCGCGGTCTGGGCCGGCAGCGACGAACGCGCGCAACGCGTTGCGCGCCGCATCCGCACGGGCCAGATCGACATCAACGGCGGTGCATGGAATATGGCCGCGCCGTTCGGCGGCTTCAAGCAATCGGGCTTTGGACGCGAAAACGGAGTCTACGGACTCGAGGAATATCTCGAACTCAAGTCGATGCAATTCAAAGTTTGATCCGGATGACCGGCGTCAAGCAAACGGCACGCGCGGCAACGTCATTCGCGCGCTGCTTGACCTGACGCAACCCCGGCTGCGCCCGACCGACGATGATCGGCGATTCGATAATCGTCCGTCGGATCAGTCATGCTCCACTCTCACTCCTTTTCACCGCTAGTTATCCGCGGCCGCTCGCTACTACCGATCGTGCAAGGCGGCATGGGCGTCGGTATCTCCGCGCACCGGCTCGCAGGCAGCGTCGCACGCGAGGGCGCGCTCGGCACGATTGCCAGCATCGACCTGCGCCATCACCATCCAGACCTCGTCGAGCGCTGCAGCCAGTCGCCCGACCACGCCACGCTGGAACAGGCCAATCTTACGGCGCTCGCACGCGAAATCCGTGCGGCGAAGGCGCTCAGCGAAGGCCGCGGCATGATCGCCGTCAACGTGATGAAGGCGGTCAGCGCGCAGGCCGATTACGTCCGCGTGGCTTGCGAAAGCGGCGCCGACGCAATCGTAATGGGCGCGGGTCTGCCGCTCGACTTACCGGAAATGACCCAAGGTCACGACATCGCGCTGATTCCGATCCTCTCGGACAGCCGCGGCGTTGCGCTGGTGCTGAAGAAGTGGATGAAAAAAGGCCGCTTGCCCGACGCTGTCGTGATAGAGCATCCGGCGCACGCGGGCGGCCATCTGGGCGTCACGAACATCGCCGATATGAACGATCAGCGCTTTGACTTCATGCGGATTCTGCAAGAACTCGACGCCGTATTCGTCTCGCTCGGGCTCGATCGCAAGCAGGTGCCGTTGATTCTCGCGGGCGGCATCAATAGTCATGAGGCCGTGCGCACGCTGCTCAACGCGGGCGCTGACGGTGTGCAGCTCGGCACGCCGTTCGCCGTGACCGAGGAAGGCGACGCGCATCCGAACTTCAAGCGCGTGCTCGCCGAGGCGGCGCCGGAAGACATCGTCGAATTTGTCAGCGTGACGGGCTTGCCCGCGCGCGCGGTGAAAACGCCATGGCTCACGCGCTATCTGCGGCATGAAAGCAGGATTCGCGACAAGGTCGGCGCGCTCAAACACGCTTGCCCGACCGCGCTGGAGTGTCTGAGCGTGTGCGGCTGGCGCGACGGCGTCGAGAAGTTCGGCCATTTCTGCATCGACACGCGGCTCGCAGCGGCGTTGCGCGGCGACGTGGCAAACGGCCTCTTTTTTCGGGGCAAGGAAGCACTGCCGTTCGGCTCGGCGATTCGTAGCGTGCACGATCTGCTCGAACTGCTGCTGACCGGTGCGACGCGACCGGCTGTCGCAGGGCGCTGGGCTTTCTCTCTCGGTTGATGGGTGTCAACTTGTCGCGCGGCTAGAGCTTCGACAATCCCCGCACATTACCAACAATCGGGGAAGTAGATGAAACTCTCGCTCAGGAAACTCTCGCTCAACAAGATCAGGACCGCCGCCATTGCATCGAGCGTGCTATGCGCGGCTGCGGTAGCGTCGCAGGCACATGCTGCCGGCGACGACACACTGAGCGGCATTCACGCCGGCGACGTGCTCGTGCGTCTACGCGCCATCAGCATCGTGCCGAACGTGGACACGACCGGCACGCTGTCGGCTCTGAACGTCGGCGTGAATAACGCGACCGTGCCCGAACTGGATCTGACCTACATGATCCGCGACTATCTCGGCGTCGAACTGATTCTGGGCACGTCGCGCCATCAACTCATGTCGAGCATCGGCGGTCTGGGTGGCGTGAACGTATTGCCGCCGACGCTGCTGCTGCAATATCACTTCAATCACGCGGGGCGCGTGCGGCCATACGTCGGCGCGGGTCTGAACTACACGCTGTTCTACAACAATGGTCTGCATGTCGGCACTCAGCCGGTGTCGACCACCAATCACAGCTTCGGTCCGGCGTTGCAGGCAGGCGTCGACGTGCAGGTGACGAAGTCGCTGTTCGTCAACGCGGACATCAAGAAAATCTGGATGCACACGGACGCGTCGCTCAACGGTCAGCCGCTTGGCCGCGTGAGCATCGATCCGGTGGTGGTGGGGCTAGGTATAGGTATGCGCTTCTAGGCGCATGGCTCGGGCTTCGAGCGAGGCACTAACGGTGTGTCCTCATCGAAGCACGGGCGGCTGCGCCGGGACATTTTGCGTGACTGTTCCGGCGAACGTCTCAAAGCTTGTCGTTCTGAAAGCGCATGGCCGTGCCTTCCTGCTCGATGCGTACCCACACGGCCCGCTTTTCTTCGTCGCTGAAAAAAACCCAGTTGGACACTTCGACGGCGGTGCGGCCGCAACCCTTGCAGATGTCGTCGAACAGCGTGGAACACACGCCAATACAAGGGCTGTCGGGAAGAGCGTGGAGATTTGAAGCCATCGGAAACCTTGCGGCAGGGAAGCGGAGTTCCGCTATGTTAACCGATACGAGGCGCGAGGCCCGCCGAGCCGAGCAGCGCATCGAATAGTGCAGCCGATTGCACGTCGAACAGCCCGTCGAACAGCGCATCGACGAGCGCAGCGGCCCACGCATGCCGCTGCCTGGCCCGCAGTGTCATCGCGCAATGCTGTAGCCGATTCGCGCCATCCAATGCTGACGGTTGTTGTAGTCGAGCAGATCCTCCCCGTAGCCGTTGAAGTATCCGATCCACAAGTAGCCGCCCCATGCGCTGCCCAGCAGCTTCGCGAGCGGATAGGTGAATTGCGTATCCACGCTGCCGTACCAGTGCTTGGTGCCTTTGCGCAGCGTGGTCGCAAGCTGCCAGCCGTCGGGGCTGCCGTATTTGACAAGCAGATCGACATAGCCGCGATAGTCCGCAATGTCAGGGTTACTCTCCTTGCCGAAGTAGTAATAGATTTTCGGCGACACCGTCAGATGGTTGGCCGTCAGATCGCCGAATTCCCACGTCGGGCGGATGAACGGCATATTGATGCTGCGTGAATCGGCTCCTCCCTTACCGTTCGATTCGTGCGCGACGCCTGCGGCGAAGCCCATCCGCGTAAAGAGCGGGCTGCGCCAGCCCGTGTCCGGCACGTAGTAGAACAGTTGCGGCGAGTAGGTCGTGTCGTGGAACGGCCGGGATTCGGCGGACAGATCCCATATCGACGTCTGCGTGTACGCGAAGTACAGGTTGTCGATGAACGCCCTTGAGCGCAGGTCGTCCGGAATGCGCAGTCGATACTTGAAGCTCAGTTGCAGCCGTGCGTTGGTGTCGCCGTTGTGGCCGACGCCGAAGTACATCGGCTCGTAGTAGGAGACGTGCGCGAACACGCCGCGTCCAGTGGTCGATAGCGAGTCCCCGGGCGGCGAGATGGCGTCGCCCGTGGGGCCGTCGAGCGCCGCCGCCGTCGCCGCGGCCTGTGCGGGCGTGCTGGCCTGGCTCTCGCTGCGCTCGGCCTGCACGATCGCATCCTGCTGCGGTGTGCGATTGATCACGACGAGCGCCGGCGATGCATCGAACCCGACTGGATCGATACGCATCTCGCCGCGCGCCGATTCCGGCCACGGCGCCGAAAAGCGCACTTTGCGAAACTGGCCCGGCCGCAGACGCAGCGTGTCGGGCACGCCCGCTTCCCGCGCGAGTTCGAGCGGCTGCGGCGACTGTTCGCCGCCGGTCAGGGTGACGCGCAACGTTTGCGGCACGGTGACGCTCAGCGGGCGGGTGTCGTCGGCGGAATAAAGCAGCGTGATCTGCAACGGCTCATGGGCCGCCGCGATGCGCGCGGGCTGCAGCATCGCCACCGTGGCGGCCGCCTCGCCCGGCAACGCGCTCGACAATGCGAAGACGGCGAAAGCCAATGTGAGTCTGTTGCGGCGTGGAGAGCCATGAGCGCGGCGAATCGTCATGAAGATGCGGCGAGCAAAGCGGTCGAATGAAGCAACAAGGTGCATGGGCTGTCGTCCAGGAGCGAGGCTGCAAGCGAAACGGCGCGGCGCGTCTCGAATGAAGTCATGCGCGGCGCCTGTTTTTCGCCGCCGCGTCGATGCGAGAGGCTTGGAGGTGGCAAAAGAATGGCTGCCGGATGGCTAGGACAAGATCGCAGGCAGCCACCGGAATTCACAGCAGCACGGCGCGGCGCCATGGCGATCGGCGGTGCCGTACAGGTTGAAATACTAAAAGATTATTTACAAGTTGACTGCAACCGTAAGCGGATTCGCATCGGGCGCGGGGCCGGAAGCCGAGGCGCCCTCAATTGCCGAACGCGACCTGCCAGAGCAGCGCTCCGTTGAGCATGATGATGAAGGTGGCCGACAGCCACGCCAGCACCAGCGGCACGCCGTGCACTCGCCAGCCGCGCATCAGCCGTGCATCGGATGCGTAACGGATCAACGGTACGACCGCGAGCGGCAATTGCAGGCTCAGCACGACCTGGCTCGCCACCAGCAACTGATTGGAGCCTTCCTGGCCGTACATGGTCACGGCCACCAGCGCGGGGCCGATCGCCAGCGCGCGCGTGAGCAGCGCGCGTTTCCAGCGCGGCAGACGCAGTTGCAGGAAGCCCTCCATGACCGCCTGGCCCGCTAGCGTGCCGGTAACGGTCGCGCTCAGGCCGCACGCCAGCAGCGCCGCCGCGAACAGAATGCCGGCCCAGTGGGTGCCCAGCAGCGGCGCAATCAGGCGGTGAGCGTCCGCGAGATCGGTGACGTCCCGATGGCCGCTCGTATGAAACACGGCCGCCGCGACGATCAGCAGCGCCGCATTGATCACAAAGGCGAAGAGGAGCGAGCCGATGGTGTCGATATTGACGACATGCAATGCCGCCTTGATCTGCGCGTCGCTGCAGTCGGGCGCGTGGTGCTTGACGAGCGACGAATGCAGATAGAGGTTGTGCGGCATCACGGTGGCGCCGACGATGCCCGCCGCGAGCCACACCATCCCCGCGTTGCGCAATAGCTGGACGCTGGGCACCGTGCCCGCCAGCGCCGCATGCCAGTCGGGCCGCGCAAGCGCCAGTTCGATCACGAAGCACAAGCCGACGAAACCGATCAGCAACGCAATCACCGCTTCCAGCTTGCGGCCGCCTTTCTGCTGGAGCGCGAGCAGCGCGAAGGTACAGACAGCCGACATCAGCACGCCGACAGTCAGCGACACGCCCAGTAGCAATTGCAACGCGACGGCGCTGCCAACCACCTCGGCGACGTCGCAGGCGATGATCGCGACCTCGCTCGTCAGCCACAGAAAGATAGTGCGGCGCCGCCCCGAATGTTCGCGGCAAACCTGCGCGAGGTCGCGCCCGGTGACGACGCCGAGCCGCGACGACAGCCATTGCAGCAGCATGGCCATCAGGCTCGCGAGCACGACCATGCCCAGCAACTGATAACCATAGCCGGCGCCCGCGCCGAGGGCCGTGGCCCAATTGCCGGGATCGATATAGCCGACCGCGATCAGCGCGCCGGCGCCGACGAACGAGAACCAGTGCGCGGGTCCTTTTTCGGGCAGACGTCGACGGCGGTTAGGGCGCAGCGCGAACGGATTGGTGTTCATGGATGCCTGAGGTCAAAGACTACCAAGTTCCGCAAGGGCCGTGCCCGCGGGGCTGATGCGGGCCCCGCCATGCGGCGCGGCGAGCCGCGCGGACCAAGCCGTGCCGCGCGCTGCCGGGTCCCGCAGGCGGCCATACGCACAATACCGAGGCCCGAGGCCGTCGCGACCTGCGCCTGTCAGCCATTGTGCTCCGTCGCGGCATTGCGTTGTTGGGCGATGTCGGCGCAAAGCCGCCTGCATTGCGGTGTGCGGACAGCCGGGCGAAGCGCCCGCGCTGGCTGTCCCGCAGCCTTAGCCCGCCGGCAACTTCGCAGCGTGCCGCGAGCCGGGGTTTTTTTCGGGTAGACACGCGCCCATAACCCGCTAAAATTGCGCCCATTTTCCGGCGGTGCGGCTTACGCTGTACCGTTTGCGCGACAATGCGGCGTTTTTTTTGGACCGCGCAATAATTGGTGGTAGTTTTCGGGTTTTTCAGGGGAGCCGTGACGCTGCATTGACACCGCGTCGCGGCATGCGTGAGGACGGCCGGTTCGGACCGGTCAGGATCGGAGAACGGGATGAAAAGACGGGTAGTGGGGCAAGTAGCTGCGCTGGTCTTGTGCGCGGCGCCGTGGCTGACGGCGGCAGCGAAGGATACGCAGCTCAACGTGTATAACTGGTCCGATTACATCGCCAAGGACACCATTCCGAACTTCACCAAGCAGACCGGCGTCCAGGTCAAATACGACAACTACGACAGCGACGACACGCTGCAAGCCAAGCTTCTGACCGGCAATTCCGGTTACGACATCGTCGTGCCGACCAGCAATTACGCCGGCAAACAGATCGCAGCGGGCATCTTCTCGCCGCTCGATAAATCGAAACTGCCGAACCTGAAGTACCTCGACCCTTCGCTGATGTCGCTCGTCGCAGGCGCCGATCCGGACAACAAGTTCACGGTGCCCTGGGCATACGGCACGACCGGACTCGGCTATAACGTCACAAAGGCACAGCAGATCCTCGGCAAGAACGTTCCGCTCGATAACTGGGACATCCTGTTCAAGCCGGAAAACATTTCGAAGCTGAAGGCCTGCGGCGTGTCCGTGCTCGACGCGCCGGATCAGATGTTCGCCGCCGCGCTGCACTACATCGGCAAGGATCCGATGAGCACGAACCCGGCCGACTATCGCGCCGCGCTCGCCATGCTCAAGAAGATCCGTCCGTATATCACGCAGTTCAACTCGTCGGGCTATATCAACGACCTGGTCGGCGGCGACGTCTGCTTCGCATATGGCTGGTCGGGCGACGTCGTGATCGCCAAGCATCGCGCGATCGAGGCGAAGAAGGCGTACAAGATCGAGTACTACATCCCGAAGGGCGGCGCGCCCGTGTGGTTCGACGTAATGGCGATTCCGAAAGACGCGAAGAACAAGGAAGCCGCGCTCGAATGGATCAACTACATCGAAACGCCGCAAGTCCACGCCGCGATCACCAACGCCGTCTACTATCCGAGCGCGAATCTCGAAGCGCGCAAGTACGTGGACAAGGACGTCGCGAACGATCCTGCTGTGTATCCGCCGCCCGACGTCATCAAGACATTGTTCCTGCTGAAGCCGCTGCCGCCTGAAATCCAGCGGCTGCAGACGCGGCTCTGGACTGAGTTCAAGTCCGGCCGCTAACCCGGCCAGAGTGAATGGGTAAGCATCATCAAGAAGCCCTCGGTGTCCACCGGGGGCTTTGTTCGTCAAACGCCGGAGTAAAGCATTGTGATGAGTAGTGAGCAGTCGGGCGCGCTGGACCGGGTGGCCGCGCCGTCCGCTGGCGGCAACGCCGCGATGAACGACGCAGCCGAGAACTTCGTGCAGATCGTCGACGTCGTAAAAAAATTCGGCGAGACCGTGGCGGTCAAGCAGGTCAATCTTTCGGTGAAAAAGGGCGAGCTGTTCGCGCTGCTCGGTAGTTCCGGATGCGGCAAGTCGACGTTGCTGCGCATGCTGGCCGGGCTCGAGACCGTGACCTCGGGCAAGATCCTGATCGACGGCGAGGACCTCGCGCAACTGCCGCCGTATCGCCGGCCGGTCAACATGATGTTTCAGTCGTATGCGCTTTTTCCGCACATGACGGTCGAGTCGAACGTCGCGTTCGGTCTGAAGCAGGAAGGCGTGCCCAAGGCGGAATTGAAGGACCGCGTGCAGACCGCGCTCGAACTCGTGCAGATGGGCCGCTTCGCGAGCCGGAAGCCGCATCAGCTTTCGGGCGGACAGCAGCAACGTGTCGCGCTGGCGCGCTCTCTCGTGAAGCGGCCCAAGCTGTTGCTGCTCGACGAGCCGATGTCCGCGCTCGACAAGCAGATCCGTCAACGCACGCAGATCGAGCTCGTCAACATTCTCGACACGGTCGGCGTGACCTGCATCATGGTTACGCACGATCAGGAAGAAGCCATGACGATGGCGGGCCGCCTCGCCGTGATGAGCGAAGGCGAGATCGTGCAGTTAGGCACGCCGCACGAGGTCTACGAGTATCCGAATAGCCGCTTTTCGGCCGAGTTCATCGGCTCGACGAATCTGTTCGAAGGACATACGGTCGAAGACGAGCCCGATCACGTCTTTATCGAAACGCCCGTTCTCACCTGCCACCTGTATGTAAGCCACGGCATTACCGGTCCGCTCGGCATGCCGGTGACGATTTCCGTGCGGCCCGAGCGAATCGCGCTTACGCGTAAGCCGCCCGAGGGCGCATACAACTGGGGCAAGGGCGTCGTCACGAATATCGCTTACATGGGCGGCTATTCGCTGTACCACGTGAAGCTCGACAGCGGCAAAACGGTGATCGCGAATGTGACGAGTCTCGCGCTCACGGAGATCGATCCGCCGACCTGGGGCGACGAGGTGTATGTGCGCTGGAGCGCGTCGGCCGGTGTGGTGCTCACGTCATGAAGCGCCGGTTCAATTCGTTCGTCAACTGGCCGGTGCGGCGCTTCAACCTGACTGGCCGCACCGCGGTCGTGGCCGGTCCGTTCGTCTGGCTGCTGCTGTTTTTTCTCGTGCCGTTCCTGCTGGTCGTCAAGATCAGCTTTGCCGATCTGCAGCTCGGCATTCCGCCGTACACGGAGCTGACGAGTTTTGTGGACGGCGCGATCCACCTCAAGCTCGACCTGTCGCATTACGCGTTTCTCGTCACGGACAGCCTTTACTTTGCGACGTACGTCAATTCGGTCGTGGTTGCCGCTATCTCGACGCTGCTGTGTCTGCTGATTGGCTATCCGATGGCGTATTACATCGCGCGATCGGATCCGGCGCGCCGCAATCTGCTGATGATGGCCGTGATGCTGCCGTTCTGGACATCGTTCCTGATTCGCGTTTATGCGTGGATCGGCATTCTGAAGAACAACGGCTTGCTGAATAATTTTCTGATGTCGATCGGTCTCATTCATTCGCCGATCGAGCTGTATCACACGAATACCGCCGTCTATATCGGCATGGTGTATTCGTATCTGCCGTTTCTCGTGATGCCCTTGTATGCGCACCTGGTGAAGATGGACATGACTTTGCTGGAGGCCGCATACGACCTTGGTGCAAAGCCGTGGAAAGCGTTCTGGCAGATTACGTTGCCGCTCTCGAAGAACGGCATTATCGCCGGTTGCCTTCTCGTCTTTATTCCGGCGGTGGGCGAGTACGTGATTCCGGAATTGCTGGGCGGCGCGAATACGCTGATGATCGGCCGCGTGATGTGGAATGAGTTCTTCGACAATGCGGACTGGCCGATGGCTTCGGCTGTGACCTGTGCGATGGTGCTGCTGCTGTTGGTGCCGATGGCGTTCTTTCAGTATGCGCAGGCAAAGGCGATGGAGGAAAGACGCTAATGAAGCCGAACCGGATCTTGCAGTTCACTGCGTTGGCGTTGGGCTTTCTGTTCCTGTATGTGCCCATTGTGAGTCTGATCGTCTATTCGTTCAACGAATCGCAACTGGTCACCGTATGGACGCGTTTTTCGACGCGCTGGTACGCAGCGTTACTGCATGACGACGAACTGATCGCTGCAGCGTGGCTGTCGTTGAGGGTGGCGGTGCTGACGGCGTTTGCGTCGGTGATTATCGGCACATGGGCCGGCTTTGTGCTCGCGCGCATGGGGCGTTTTCGCGGCTTCACGCTTTATACCGGCATGATCAACGCGCCGCTGGTGATTCCCGAGGTGATTCAGGGCATTTCGCTGCTGTTGCTGTTTATCGAAATGGCGAAGTGGCTCGGATGGCCGGCCGGGCGCGGCATATTCACGATCTGGATCGGGCACGTGATGCTGTGCATTTCGTACGTGGCGATTATTGTGCAGTCGCGCGTGAAGGAGTTGCATCCTTCGCTGGAGGAAGCGGCGCTCGATCTTGGGGCGACGCCGCTGCGGGTGTTTTTCTCGATCACATTGCCGCTGATTTCGCAGGCGCTGGTGTCGGGGTGGCTGTTGTCTTTTACCTTGTCCATCGACGATCTGGTTTTGTCCGCGTTTCTGTCGGGGCCTGGATCGACGACGTTGCCGCTGGTGGTTTTCTCGCGGGTGAGGCTGGGCTTGAATCCGGAGATGAATGCGTTGGCGACACTGTTTATTGCGGTGGTGTCCGTCGGGGTCGTGGCGGTTAATTATTTTATGCAGCGGGCGGAGAGGAGGAGGGTGCAGGTAGCGGTGTAGGTTTGTACGTGTCCGGTTTTTGGCCTTTCCTCGAAGAGAAGGAAAGGCCAGCAACAACAGTAAGCACAAAAGCGAAAGAGCCTAAACCCTATACCCGATCCTAACTCCACCCCAATGGCGCCCACGAACAAAAACCGGCGCCGACGCATCCTTCATCAAAACGAACTCTCCACCGCCCATATCGCGCCGATAAGTCTGAAGCAGAAACTTCTTCGTATGCGATCCAGCAGCAAGTCCCGTCCGGTCATTGAAAATGCGCCGGTTGCGGCAATTGGCCATGTTCCACACCACATCGTCGCGTTGCGGCAAAGAAAACTTCAGATTGTGTGTCGGCAGATAGCCTCGGACGTCGATTGCGGCAGAGAACGCCACGCGCGGATCGAGATCCAGTAACGGCTCCTGAATCGCCGGCAAAACGCGGTCGGTGAACGCAGTGAAACGCGTCATGAACTGTTGCGGATTACTGCCCGGCACCGGCACATAGTGTTGATCGAAAAGATCGTCGAGAGAAATCTCACCGCGCGCGACAGCCGCCTCGAATACCTTGCTTACCGAGGCCGCAGCCTCCTGCACGGCTTCGATAAAGCGCGTGTCAGCGGTTTCGACGCCCGCCGCCGCGGTCAACTCGATCAAGGTCTCCGACACGCCCAGCAAGTTGCCGAGACGATTCTTCGCCTGCACGAAGTTCTCGCTCGAATCCTCGACACCGCTTGCCATTTCGAGCACTTGCGCCTCGAGTCCGTCGCACTGCGTTTCGATTTCGCCGGTCAATGCCGCGATCTGCTCCGCCTCGTTGTTCAGATGCGCGATTGCGTCGCCCGTCGCATGCACGACGTCGCCGATCTTGCGCGTGCCTTCACGCACCCGATGCGCTCGCTTCGTGTTCACAGAGCCTTCGTTGATCAGCTGCTCGGTCTGCTGCGTGAGTTGCGCGAGCGTCGTCTCGATCTGACCGGTCGCCTGCGCGGTCTTTGCCGACAGATTCTTCACCTCGGCCGCCACGACCGCGAAACTCCGGCCGGACTCGCCGGCGCGCGCTGCTTCGATCGCGGCGTTCAGCGCGAGCAGATGCGTTTGCCGCGCGATCAGCGAGATTTCCTCCGACACGCGGCTCACGTGTGCAAGCGCGCTGCGCAGCGCGCCGATCTGGCTCTCGATCACCGTGACGCCTTCCACCAGACCGTGGATGTCGGCGAGCGATGCCTCCAGCGTTTCCTGCGATTCCTGCACGCCGGTTGCCGCATGCGCCGACACTTCGCGCATGCCTCGCGCAGCAGTCGCAATCCGATGATTGCCCGCGAGCGTCTGCGCGGCGGACTCGCGCAACGCCTGGCACACTTGCGCCTGATGCTGCACGCGCGCGGCGACTTCATCGACGTGGCCCGACACATCGCAGATTTCGATACCCAGTTTGCCCGCCTGCGAGGCAATATCGCCGACCACCGCCTGAGAGCGGGCCGGCCGGCGAAAGCTGAAACGCGACATAGACGTCTCCTTGATGACGCGAGCGGCGCTGGCGGTTGGCGCACTGGTCGAGCGCAAACACAGCGTCTTCTCGATGCGTTTACGGCTGGCTTTCGGTGGACTTGATACGGAGTATCCCGCAGTCGCTATCATGTGCGGTTTGGCGTCGCGGCAGCCGTATTCAGCCGTGCGGCCGCGGCCATTCCTTTCCAACGGTAACGATGTTCGACTCCTTTGCGCGCGTTTCGGGCTGGCAACAGCTCTATCATCTGTGGGAGCTGATCGTCATGCTCTGCAAATTTCTTTGGGGCTTGTTGCGTTTTCTCGGCGGAGGCGGCTAGGCATGCGCCGTTCCGCTGGGTTTTACGCCGACGCGCGGCGGGAGCCTTTTTCCGGGAGCGGCTTCGCCGCGCTGCTGCTCGCGCTGTTGCTCACATTGCTGCCGAGAAAAGCACGCAGGTCAGGCAACACCCGCTCAGGCGCTTCTTCCATTGGAATGTGTCCAAGACCCGGATACATGACCGACTTCGCGCCCGGAATGCGCCGGGCGAATTCGGCGGCGTGCGCAGTGGGAATCCAGCGGTCCTTCGCGCCCCACAATACGAGCGTAGGAACCGTGAGCGTAGTCAGCACATTCGTATCGAGTTTCGCGAAATCGAGCGTCGGCACCATCTTGCCGATCGCGGCGCGCGTGCCTTCACCGTGAAAAAATTCGACGTAGCGCCGCAGCGTGACGGCGTCGATCTTGCGCGGATCGCCATACACGTTGCGCACCGCGCTTCTGATAATTATCTCCGGCAGCCATCGCGGCGAACTCGCGCGCACCAGCGCGCTATTGAAAAGACCGATGTAGATGGGTAGCTTCATCGGGAAGCCTGCCGAGTCGATCAGCACCAGCCGCTCGACCGCCTCGCGATGCCGCACGGCGTAGTCCCACGAAATGAGCCCGCCGAGCGAATTGCCGATAAATATCGCGCGTGAGACGCCGAGCGCCTGCAGGAAAGTGTCGATGAAACGCCGGTAGGTCGGCAGATTCATCGTTTCGATGGCGCCTGTGCTGGAGCGCAGCGGTCCTGTCACGCCAAACGGCGGCAGGTCGAGACGAATCACGCGGTAGGCGTGCTTGAGTTCATCGGCGATACGGTTCCAGGTGTGCAGCGAAGACGCGAAACCATGAACCATCACGATTATGTCGCCGCTGCCTTCGTCGACGTAATGGACGTCCGCGCCCATGATCCGGACGAAGTTCGAGCTGCTTTGCGTGTAGCGCCGCCGCAATTCGTCGCGCGGCACACTCGTGAGGCCGAGACGAGCGGCGAGCGAGCGCGGCGGCAGCTCGGTGGCGTTCAATGCCATGGTAGATGCCGAGCCAGATGCCGCGCCAGGTGCCGACGAGCCCGACGACTGAGGTTCGATGCCTGCCATGTTTTGCGTCTCCCTTTTTTGTTTGAATCGGAACTGCAAGCGGACATAAAGCCGACCCCAGCCGCCACTGCATCAAGGCAAGAAGCGATAGTCCCGCGGCCGCACGCGCCGCGTCCGTTTGCGAAAGCTGAACGTGAAACCCGGCCACAGCGCGGTCACCTTGCCGCTTTGCGTCTGATACCAGCTATGGCAGCCGCTCGACCACACGCAGCGCCGCATATTCTTCTGCAGGCGCGCGTTGTAGTCGCGTTGCACGTCGGGGCGCAGATCCATCGCGCGTACGTTGCGCTCGCGTAGCACGCGCAGGCAATCGCCGATGTACTGCACTTGCGACTCGATCATGTAGATCATCGAGTTGTGGCCGAGAAAGGTGTTCGGACCGGCGATCATGAAGAAGTTGGGAAAGTCTGCGATGCTCGTGCCGAGATACGCTTCAGGACCGTCGCGCAGCCACAGCGCACGGAGATCCGCACCGCCGATGCCGGTCACCTCGAACGGCGCGCCGAAACCGTTGAACTGAAAGCCGGTGCCGCAAATGATCGCATCCACAGGGTGATGTACGCCGTCTTGCGTCACGATGCCGTCCGCGACGACTTCGCGGATGCCCGTTGTAAGCACGTTCACGTTGGGTTTGACCAGCGCGCGATAGTAGTTGCTCGACAGCAGCACTCGCTTGCAGCCCAGGCGGTAGTTCGGCGTGAGTTTCGCGCGCAGTTCCGGGTCATTCACGCGCCGTTCGAGGTAGCTGAGGCACAGCTTCATCGGGCGCTTCATCAGTTGAGGATGCCTCACGAAAGCGATGGCCTGCGATTCGAGCTTCCAGTAGATCGCGCTGCGCACAACTCGCTGCGTGAACGGCACATGCTCGAAGAGCCAGCGCGCGCGTTCGCTAATGCGCTTATCGGGCTTCGGCATGATCCATGGCGCGGTGCGCTGGAACAAATCGAGTTGCGCGACGCGCGGCTGGATTTCCGGCACGAACTGGATCGCGCTCGCGCCGGTGCCGATCACCGCGACGCGTTTTCCTTCGAGCGGATACGCGTGGTCCCAGCGTGCGGAATGAAACAGCTTGCCTTTGAAACTGTCGAGCCCCGGGATTCGCGGCATGGAAGGGCGCGATAGTCCACCGCTCGCTCCGATCAGCACATCCGCCTCGATGTTCTCGCGCATGCCGTCGGCATCGAGTTCGATGTGCCACACGTGACGCGCTTCATCGAAACGCGCGGCCACTACGCGTGTATTGCAACGCACGTAACGGTCTACGCCGTACTTGCGCGCGCAGTGCTTGAGGTAGGCGAGAATTTCCGCCTGGCCGCTGAAAGCGCGCGACCACGCCGGGTTCGGTTCGAAAGAAAACGAATACAGGTGCGAAGGCACGTCGCACCCAGCGCCTGGATAGGTGTTGTCGCGCCAGGTGCCGCCCATGTCGGCGGCGGCCTCGTAGAGAGTGAACGACGTGATGCCCATTTTTTGCAGGCGCACGGCCATGCCGATGCCGGCGAAGCCGCTCCCCACGATTGCAATGCGCGGCGTGGCAGCGTGTGTGGATTGGGCGGGTGAAGCGGGCGTCACAGCAGTCTCCGGCAGGGAAGTTCGGGCCGTGTGGGCGTTCACGAAACGCGGCGTGGCCGCGAACGGGCGGCCACTCGAACGTAACGCGCAGGGTAGACAACTGTACACCTCGCGTCAAGATCGTTTAGAGTATGTCTATTAAACGCGCGTCCTGCGCGGTGATTCAAAGCCCATCGTCAAAGCCCATCACAAAGGCCATGAAATCCGTATTCGAAGCGGCGCTGGATGCCGAGCGCGACACCACGGCCACTCAGGAATTGCCTGCGGGCAAGCGCAAGCTGATCGAAGCCGCGTTGCGGTTGACCGCGGGCGGGCGCGGCTTCGCGAGCCTCGGTTTGCGCGAACTCGCGCGAGAGGCGGGGCTGAACCCGAACACGTTCTATCGTCATTTCGACACGCTCGACGATCTCGCGCGCGAAGCCGTCGAATCGATAAGCCGCCGTTTGCGGCCGATGCTGCGCCGCGAGCGCTGGCTTGCCGCGCACGACGAACCGCACAGCGTGCCACGGCGCGCGTGCGTCGCGTTCTTCACCTTCGCGTTGGAGAACCGCGAGGCGTTTCTCAGCGCTTTAGCCGAGTATCACGGCACGACGCCTGCGCTGCGTGAAGCCGTGCGCGCGACGCTTCACTCGGTGTCGGCGGAAATGGCGGACGACGTCGTGCAATTGCAACTGATGCCGGCACTCCCGCGCGATGTCGTCGACGAAGTGTGCACGCAGATCGTGCTGCAACTGTTTCATCTGTCAGCGGAGTTTATCGGCGCAGATGCGGACGCCGACGCCGATGCCAACGCCGCCCGCCGCGATGCGCTCGTGAGTTATGCGGAGCGCTTTGTCGTGCGGCTATTTGCCGGCTCGGTGCTGCTTGCGCAGCATGTGGAAGAGCGGGCGGCCGTATCGAGGCGTGCGTGATTGTTCGAGTGTGCAGATAAAAAACAGGCTCCATGAAAGGAGCCTGTTTTGCATCGTATGGATAGGTGGGCCGCGGTCCGAGCAGAGCGGCGGGCGAGGGTTAGGTGTTGTCGCTCCAGCCGCCGGAATCGTCGCTGCTGCCCATGTCAATGCCGCCGCCGCTGTTATCGTTCCAGTCGTTCGAGCCCTGGCCGAAGTCGAGGCCGCCGCCATTGTCGCCGTTGCTGCCGTCGTTGCCGCGCCGGCGCGTTTCATCGTCGACGATCACATCACGCTCTACCACGCGTTCACGTCCGGAGTTCAGCGCTTCTCCAAGCAGAACGCCAGTGAGCAACCCACCCATGCCGCCGCCGAAACCGCCGCCTTGCTGCACGATAACGGGCGGTTGCTGCTGCTGATAGGGACCTTGCTGTTGATAGGGCGGCTGCGACGGATACGGCCCTTGCTGCGGATTGCCAAAACGCTCGGCTTCGCGTGCGTACGGCGACTGCCCGCTGCCAGCCGCGGCGGCCGCATTCGGATCGGGACGGCCATCGGCTCGCGCGCGCAAGCTGCCGATGCGCTGCTCCAGTTCGTCGAGCTGATACGGCGGCACGGGGTTCTTGCTGTTGGATAGAGCTTCAACGAGCGTTCGCAACTGGTCCTCCGTTGCTTCGACTTCTTTCTCCAATGCTTCGTGCCCCGGCGCGGTGGAAAGCTTCACGTCGAGCTTGAGCGAGCGGACCGAGTTAAGCAGCTCGGTCGCGCGCTTGAGTTGCACGCGACGGTCGTCGTCCGTGCGCGTATCGTCTTGGGTGCGCGCACGGCGCAAGGTCCAACGCAGCACCAGCGCAATCACGCCGACGAGGATCAGGATGCCGACCCACATGCCGATGCCCGGACCGTGGCGCTCAGGCGCTTGCTGCACGGCTGGCGCGTTCTGCTGGCCGAACGGATTGGTCGTGCGGTTCGTCAAGGTGCCGATGCCGGTTCCACCGCCGTTGCCGCTCGTGTTGGCGGTGCGTTCGGCGTCGTGGCGAATGCGTGCCTCGACTTGCGCGAAGCGCGTCGGGTCGGTGAAACGGATCTGCGGATCGAGCGTCTTGGCCTGCTGGACTTGCGCGAGCGCGTCGCCGTAACGGCCTTCGCGGTCGAGCACCTGGCTGTAGAGGTAATGCGCATGTGCGTTATTCGGATGCGCCTTCAGCACTTCGGACAGGCCGGCATCGGCCTGCTGCCAGTTGCCTTGCGACATTGCCGATTCGATTTGCTGAACCGTGGGCACGGCAAACGCTGCCGTAGATACGAGCATCAGCGAAACGAACGCGCTTGCGATAACTTTATTCATTTGCAGACCGGGCGCCACGCGCCCGTCTCCTTCAGTCGATTGCGGGGGCCGGCTAACCGGCGACCGGCTGTCCAGCGACCCTAACTGCGGAATGCTCCGAAACTTGCAAACAGCCGGCCACTACCACGCACTTCTACGCAATTACTGAGCCGGCGAGTTGATCTGCTTTTTCAGCGCTTCCAGACGGTCTTCCACCGACGGGCCGCGGTTCAGGTCTGCCAGCTTGTCGTCGAGCGCCTTGCCGCTTTTGACATCGGCGGAATTCAGACGTGCGTCCGAACGGGCATTCGACAGCGCGACCTTGTCTTCGAGCTTCTGAAAATCCTCGGACAGGTTTTTTCCGCCGATGCCGCCCAACGCCGTTGCAGCGACGTCTTTCGCTTCGGCAATCTGTTGCTTGGCTTGCAGGATGTTCGAGCGCGCGTTCAGATCGTTGCGGCGGCTGCGCATGTCCTCGATCTGGCTCTTCAGTTGAGCGACCGACGGCTCCAGCGTAGAGAGTTCCTTGGTCAGCGCATCGCGTTCGGCCTCGGCGGTGGCTTGCGCGCCGAGCGCTTCGCGAGCCAGCGCTTCGTCGCCGGATTGCAGCGCGCGCTTCGCGCCGTCTTCGTACTTCTTCGCCTTGTCGGCGGCAACATCGCGCTTGCTTTGCTGTGTGGCCACTTGCGCCTGGATCTCGATCAGCGAATTCTCGGCGCGGCCGATGCTCTCGTCGAGTTCGCGCACGATCTGGCGCGAGTCGCGTGACGGGTCTTGCACAGAGTCCGCCGCGTCGTTCAGGAGACCTTTTAGCGTGCGCGAAATGCTGTCAAAAAGCGACATGAAAACCTCCGAAGAATGGTGTCGGCGCTGAATATTCCTGCGCACTCAACTGCTTGTCACTGCTACTTTACGCCGCCGCGCGAGAAGCTGCGCAGCGTTCGGACCGGAGGTCGGGGCTTGCTCGCCGATTGCAATAGCGCAAGAGCAAATTGTCCGTTTCACCTGCACATGTATCGCGTGATGAAGCGAACGCCTTTCGGCGAAGAGCGCGCGCATCGGTCCCTCAGCAGCCCGCGGATATTACACCACGGGCTCTCTTAAAATGGGCTTAAAGGGCGCGATGAGCGAGCGGCTCAGTTTGCATGCGCTGAGTGTCGCCAACGTGAAGGGCGCACGTGTCGCTTATGGGGGAAAGCGAGTCAGAATGCGCAGGCGACCGCTTGCAAACTGGTTACATCGGCGTCGCACGTTTCATTGCTGCGCGCTATCGGTTTGGTTACGCGAAACGGCTGCCTTCGGGGCCGAGATCGCTTTGCGGATCGTCTTCATCGTGCACAGGGTCGAGACGAGGGCGCTTCAACACGCTCTTCACGTGAGTCTGCACCGTCACGGCGGCGGGCAGCAGATTCTCACTCGCGGCAGCGCGGGCCGCCGCCATTCTCGCGACAGCCTGGGCGGTTGCCACGGCGTCTTCGTCGACTTCGGTGGTAAGCGCCGCCAGCACATCGGCAGGCAGCAGCGGGACAGGTTCAGACGCGGGCGGCACACTTTCAACAGGAGTCGTAGCGGCCGACGCGGTCAACCTGCCGCCGGCAATACCCGCCCCAGTCGCATCTGAACCGGCCCGAATGCCCACGCGCGTTTGCAAGGCGGGCGGCAGCGCCGCGCGCGCAAGTGCCGCGTCGTGCGCAACGCGCTGCAGCGCCGCGTCGAGTGCGTCAGGCGCGCGTGGCACATTGAGCCGATCGACGATACTCGCCGCTTTCACCTGCTCGCTGGTCGCGCTGAAACTCAGCACCGCGCGCCGCATGAGTTCGCTGACGCTGATGCGAAGCTCGTCCGCAGTAGCAGCGATCGCGCGTTTCTGCGCGGGCGTGACGAATACGACGATGCGTTCGCTGGGCTTTGTCATGATCGGCTCGCATACTTGTTGGCATGGCGCCTGGCGGCGCGCATCGGCGCGCATCGGCATGCGCGGAGTCCATCATATGACGAGTTGCGCCGATCGCAAACGGGCGCGTCGTGAAAATGCCGTGACATCAACGAGTTGTCGCGCTTTTTGGGGTCTTGTCCACAGGCCTTTCAACAAAAACTGGGGATAACTTCGCGCAACGTGCGCAAGCGCCCCGTAAGCCTGCCGAATCTACCCGTGGTCTGCCGCCGAGCCTCGATTCGAAGGGAATTCTTACAAAAAAACTCCGTTGAGCGCGGCTTGATTTCTTTAAAATGCGCTGTTACGTTGCGCCGGACACTGTCCCGGGTGCGCCGTGGCGACTCGCCGGGGCACAGAGTCGCACGGCGGTCTGCGCCCAGACTACGCCGCTCACGATTCATGCGCGCCTAACGCGCGAGAACAAGGCGTTGAGTTACGCGCCCACTATTCCAGTCATGCCAATCATCAAACGACCGCATTCCTCGCAATCTCCGGCCGGTCAAGACCGGGACTCCTACCACCGCACGCAGGGACGCAACACCGCTTCGCGCGACGCCGGCGAGGGCGGCCGCTCGATCGGCGCGACGATCGCGATCTGGTTCGCAAGCTTCGCCGCGATCGTCGCCGTGGTGGGCGCGCTGATTGTCGGCTATGCACTTGTCGTGATGGGGCCGCAACTGCCTTCGCTCGACGCGCTGACCGACTATCGTCCGAAAGTGCCGCTGCGTGTCTATACGGCCGACCATGTGCTGATCGGCGAATTCGGCGAGGAGCGGCGCAGTCTCGTGCGCTTCCAGGACATTCCCGACCAGATGAAGAAAGCGGTGCTCGCGATCGAAGACTATCGCTTCTACGAGCACGGCGGCGTCGACTTCCTCGGCATTCTGCGCGCCGGCTTTGCCGACCTCGCGCACGGCGGCGCGTCGCAGGGCGCGAGCACGATTACGATGCAGGTCGCACGCAACTTCTTTCTGTCGAGCGAGAAAACCTATACGCGCAAGATCTACGAAATGCTGCTCGCGTACAAGATCGAGCGCGCGTTGACGAAGGACCAGATTCTCGAGCTGTACATGAACCAGATCTATCTGGGCGAGCGCGCTTACGGCTTTGCCGCGGCAGCGCGCGTGTACTTCGGCAAGGATCTGAAAGACATCACGCTCGCGCAGGCCGCGATGCTCGCGGGTTTGCCGAAAGCGCCGTCGGCGTATAACCCGGTAGTGAATCCGAAGCGCGCAAAAATTCGTCAGGAATACATTCTCAGGCGAATGCTGGAGTTGCGCTACATCAGCCAGGAGCAGTACGCCCAGGCGGTGAAGGAAGAGATCCACACACGTAATCCCGGCAACGAATACAGCGTGCACGCCGAGTACATTGCCGAAATGGTTCGCCAGATGATGTATGCGCAGTACAAGGACGAAACCTACACGCGCGGCCTGAATGTCACGACCACCATCGATTCCGCGGACCAGGACGCCGCGTATCGCGCGGTGCGCAAGGGCGTGATGGACTACGAGCGGCGTCACGGTTATCGCGGGCCGGAAGGTTTCGTGCAACTGCCCGCGCCTGGCGACGACCGCGATCAGACTATCGACGACGCGCTCACCGATCATCCCGATAACGGCGAGATCATCGCCGCGGTCGTCACGGACGCGAGTCCGAAGCAGGTGAAGGCGCAGCTGGTCGACGGCACGCAGGTGACCATCGGCGGTGAAGGCTTGCGTTTTGCCGCCAGTGCGTTGAGCGCACGCGGCGCGGCGGCGACGAAGATCAAGCCGGGCTCGATCGTGCGCGTGATGAGCGACGACAAAGGCAACTGGCAGATCACGCAGCTTCCGCAAGTGGAAGGCGCGCTCGTATCGCTCACGCCGCAGGACGGGGCGATCCGCGCGCTCGTCGGCGGCTTCGACTTCAACAAGAACAAGTTCAATCACATCACGCAAGCCTGGCGTCAGCCGGGTTCGAGCTTCAAGCCCTTCATTTATTCGGCGGCGCTCGACAAGGGGCTCGGACCGGCCACGATCATCAACGACGCGCCGCTGTACTTCCCGTCGAGCACGCCTGGCGGCGACGCATGGGAGCCGAAGGACGACGACCAGCCCGACGGGCCGATGCCGTTGCGCCTCGCGTTGCAGAAGTCGAAGAACCTGGTGTCGATCCGGATTCTGTCGTATATCGGCACGAAGTACGCGCAAGACTTCGTTACGCAGCGCTTCGGTTTCGACGCCGACAAGACTCCGCCGTACCTGCCGATGGCGCTCGGCGCGGGGCTCGTCACGCCGTTGCAGTCGGCGGGTGCGTATTCGGTGTTCGCGAACGGCGGCTACCGCATCAACCCGTATCTGATCAACGAAGTGACGGACGCGCGCGGCGAGCCGCTGTCGAAAGCGCAGCCGCTGACCGCAGGTCGCGACGCCCCGCGCACGCTCGAGCCGCGTAACGCGTACATCATGAACAGCCTGCTGCATTCGGTCGCTACGGCGGGCACTGGCGCGGGCACCAACGCGCTGCATCGGTCGGACCTGCAGGGCAAGACCGGAACGACCAACGACGCGAAAGACGGCTGGTTCGCCGGCTATCAACAATCGCTCGTCGCGGTCGCGTGGATGGGTTACGACCAGCCGAAGACGCTCGGCAGCCGCGAATTCGGCGCGCAACTCGCGCTGCCGATCTGGGTCGAGTACATGCAGCGCGCGTTGCGCGGTGTGCCGCAGAGCGAGCCGGCGCAGCCGGAAGGCGTGACTTCCGTCGACGGCGAATTGTTCTATTCGGACATGACGCCGGGCAACGGTTTTGTCGCCAGCATCGGTCTCGATTCGGCGAATCCGACGGCGGGTGTGAACGATGCGATCGGTGGAGTCGGGCCCGCGGGCATGACGCCGCCGGCGGTGCCGCCGCCGAGCGTGTCGTCCAATGAGAAGAAGCAGATCATGGATCTGTTCGAATCGAACAAGCCTTGATCGGGATAGCGCGTGCGGGTCGATCGGCCGCGCGCGCAACATGACCGAAGGGCGGAAGACGCGGGGCCGGGGTTAGCGCAAGAGCGGCGCTGCGATCTCGTGCCGATGCGGGCGCGAGGCGCACTGGTGTAAGCGCACTGTCAAACGCCGAAGTGCGCACGAAAGCGGGTGCTGGCAGCGGTGACAAAGTGCGGGCTTAACGCTTTCTGGCTGCGCTCCGCTGGTGGTCATCCTGCGCGATTTTGTTTGCGGGATACACGCTGTGTTTTAATCACGCCTGCAATGCTCGATCGGGGTCCATTAGCAGGTTGGTTTCGTTAGCTGTTTCCATCTCGAGCATTGCTGCGTCTTGCGGCGAGCAAGCCCTCACCATCCCACAAGCGCGCCCGGACCGGCCGGATCCGCGCACATGCCACGTTGAGCGCTAGCGGCGCAAAAGCCGCAGCAGCCGACGTGTTTGCTTTCCAGCATCCACCGGGTTCCCGCATTGAAAAGTCGAATTCTCATCTGTCTGATGACGGGGCTGCTGCGCGCCTTCGCTTTATTGCCATATGGGCTCGTCGCGCGGTTCGGCAACGGCATTGGCGCTCTGCTGTACCGGATTCCGAGCACGCGCCGGCGGGTGGTCCACACCAACCTCAAATTGTGTTTCCCTGACATGAGCGACGTGGCGCGCGAACGTCTTGCGCGCGCGCATTTCTGCCATGTGATCCGCAGTTATGTCGAGCGTGGGCCGCAATGGTTCGGCAATGCGCAAGCGCTGGCACGTCTCGTCGAGGTAGAGAGCGCAATTGATCTCGCCGATGTTCGGGCTCAACCGACGATCTTCGTCGGCTTCCACTTCGTCGGCATCGAGGCCGGCTGCATGATGTATTCGACGCGGCATCCGGTGGCGTCGCTTTATACGCCGATGTCCAACCTGTTGCTCGACGCGATGGCGAGGCGCCAGCGCGGGCGCTTCGGCACCGAGATGATTCCGCGTAGCGACAGTGTGCGGCGCGCGTTGCGCGCCTTGCGCGACGGCACGCCGGTGATGCTCGCGGCGGACATGGACTTCGGTTTGCGCGATTCGGTGTTCGTGCCGTTTTTTGGCGTACCGGCCTGCACGCTCACCTCGGTCTCGCGGATGGCGCGCGCGGCGAACGCCCGGGTCGTGCCGTTCGTGACGGAGGTGCTGCCGGGCTATCGCGGCTACAAGCTGAGTATTTTCGAGCCGCTAGCCGACTTTCCGTCGAACGACGTAACGGTGGATGCACGACGGATCACCGAGTTTCTCGAGACGCAGGTGCGACGGATTCCTGATCAATATTATTGGGTGCATAAGCGCTTCAAGAACCGGCCGGAAGGGGAGGCGGGAGTTTATTGACGCAACGCGCGTGCTTATTCGCTTTCGTTGCACGGGCAGTGGCGGCAAACGCGTCTCAAGGGGAAACACTTGCGCGTTCAAGCACTTGTCTGTTGTGTCCTCGGGTTATCAACAAGGCTGTGAACAGTTTCTGTGGATAAGCCGCAGCGGCATATGCAAGTGATGACGTCGCATGTGTCAAGCGGCGGCGCTGCGCGAAACTTGGGAACGAGATCGCACGTGCATGGCAATTCGGCCCGCCTCGCGCGGGCTTTTCTTTGCACCGTTGAACCACCCCTTCCCGCGAGGTCAATCCTTCTGGCGCGACGCGCGCAGTGCCACATGTCAATCTGAATTTTCCGCATGCTTGTTCGCGTCATTCCTGCAGGAATGACGGGTTGGTCTGATACCCGGATCACGCCGGCCTCCTCACAATCAGGAGACACGAATCAGGCAACGGACGGTTATGGCGATGAACGACGCGTACCGCAGGGACCCGACAGCGCGGGCGAGGCAAATCGGCTTCATGGCCGCACATCTCCGCGCACCGTCAAGCTCGTCCGCTTAAGGCACGGCATGGACCCGGAACTGGTCGAGTACTACCAGCGCGAACTGTTCTACATGCGCGAACTTGCCGCCGAATTCGCACAGGCACATCCAAAGATCGCGCGCCGCCTCGGCATGCAGGCCGGCGAGATCGGGGACGTGTATGTCGAGCGGCTGATCGAGGCGTTCGCCCTGACGGCCGGGCGTTCGCAGATGCGCATCGACCGCATGACCGAGGCGTTCACGCGGCGCCTGCTCGAATGCGTGAATCCCAACTACGTGACGCTGTTACCTTCGTTGGCGGTTGCGCGATTCTTTCCCGACCCTGAGGCCACCCACAACCCGTACGGTCAGACATTGCCGCGCGGCACGCGGATCATGTCCCGAAAGGCCGTCGAAGGTCGCACCGTGTGCGAGTTCCGCTCCAGCCAGCCTGTCACGATCTGGCCGCTTGCGCTCACCCACGCACGCTGGACGGGCATTCCTCCTGACCTGTTCTCGCTGCACCGCTACGTGGACGATCCGCGGCAGGTCCGTGGCGCACTGCGCCTGCGGCTTCACACGATTAACGGCGCGAGCATCGGGAGTCTGCAGGGGCTGGACCGCTTGCCGATCTACCTGTGCGGTGAGCCACGCATGGCCTCGCACCTGTTCGAACTGATTCACACCTGCGTCGTGGGAATGGTGATGGGTGTGCCTGGCGGGTTCGATACAAAAGAAAAACTGCACGGCATGAAGCTCGCCGGCAGGCTGCCGATGGGCGTGGACTACGAGGGGCTTGAGCCGGAACAGAGCCTGTTGCGACCGGCGTCCCGGGCGCTGCATGGGCACACGCTCGTGCACGAATACTTCGCGCAGCCACAACGGTTCTGGTTTTTCGCCCTGACGGGGCTGGCGGCGGGTCTTCAGACAATCTCCGGTCCCGAGGTCGAGATCGTGCTGCTGCTCACGCGCGAGGTTGCCGCGCTCGACCAGCAGGTCGATGCATCGCACATGGCACTTTTCTGTACGCCGATCGCTAACCTGTATCCGGTCAGGACCGGAAGGCTCCACCTCGACGCTGACGCGCGCGAGCACCGGCTCGTGCCCTATGTGACGGCGCCCGACGACCATGAGGTTCATTCGCTGGAGCTTGCGAAGGGACAGGTGGACGAAGAGTCGGAGGAGATCGCTTTCCAGCCGCTCGACGTGGCGATCCCCGACGATGAGCAAGGCGATGAGCGTTACTTCACGCTGCGCCGCGAACTGGATGAACCAGCCGGCCGTGCGCGTCGTTACGGCACCCGCCAGCGCTTTATCCGCACCCACGTGTGGCTGTCGTTGCTGGACCACGACCACCGGCCGGATCAGACCGGCATCCGCTATTTGACGCTCGATGCGTGGCTCACCAACGCGGACCTGCCTTGTCTCGCGCCGTGCAACGGCGTCAATGATCTGGTGGTGAGGGGCGCGAAAGGCGTGACCAGTGCCGGATTCGTGCGTGCCCCCACGCCTCCCAGGCCCCCGCTCGCGCAGGGCGACACTGCGTGGGAACTGGTGCGTCAGTTGCATCTGGAGTTGGAGGTCTTTGACAGCAACTTCGATGAAAGGCGTCCTGGCGAAGGGCTGCGCATGATGCTGCAGCCATACCTCGGCGCGGGTGACACGGCGCTCGCGCGCCAGCTCGACAGCCTCATCGGCGCCACGGCGGAGCCGGTGTATGGCATGCACCGCCAGGCGGGCGAACTGCAGCTTGCCCGCGGCATGAAGATCACGCTGACCTTTGACGAGAGTGGCCTTGACGGCATGTCGCCGTTCACATTCGCGCTCGCGCTCGAACGCTATGTGACGCGCCATGTGTCTACGCATTCCTTTACGCAGACTGTGCTGTGCACGAAGCAGCGCGGCGCTGTTTTCACTTTTCCCACACGGGATGGCACGCGTGGCATTTTCTGATGGAGGTTCACCGATGGTTTGGAACACGCAGAGCCGCGCGCTGGACGTGACGGGCGACGCGCTGCCGCAACACTACGGGCAGCCGGTCTTTGTGGCTGCGCGCCTGCGCGGCACCGAGAAGCTTGGACGGCTCTACGACTACGAGGTGGACGTCTCGACCATCGAGGCGAACGGCCTGTACGTGTCGACCATGCACGAGGTGGTGGACGTGAACCGGCTGGTCGGCAGGAAGATGACGGTGAAGATCGCGCTTGAAGGTAGCGGCACATGGGCTTCGGGCGCCACGGGAGAAGCCGGGACAATGGGCACCGGTGCCGGCGTGCGGGAGATCACCGGTGTGATCGCTGCGGCGAAGTGCATGGGGGCGGATGACCGGCGTGTGTTCTACCGTTTCCGTCTGCGCCCGTGGCTGTGGCTCGCGACGTTGAACAGGGAAAACCGGGCGTTCATGGACATGTCCGTTGAGGAAATTTCACGCGCGGTGCTGGAGAAGTATCCATATCCGGTTGAATGGCAATTGGGCGGCCCCGGCTACGGTCGCAAGGTGTACCCGAAGCGCGACTATCAGCGGCAGTTCTGGGAATCGGACTGGGATTATCTGGACCGGCTGTGGCAGGAGTGGGGCATCACCTTCCACTTTGACGGTATCACGCTCGTGCTGCGCGACAGCGCGAGTTTCAGAAGGCACGGCCCCGCGTACCGCACGATCCGTTATCTGGACCGGAACGGCCAGCGCATCGACGAGGAGCATATTCACCGGCTTGCCATGTCGCGGGCACTGACCACCGGCAAGGTGGCGGTGATCGACTACGACTACACGCAGGCTCTGACGAAGTTCGACCGGAACATCGCTATTCATCGCGAGGCGACGTTCGACAACGCCGAGGAATACATCTGGGCCGATTACGCGCAGCCGCTTCAGGGAGCAATGGGCCTGGCGGGCGATCATAACGACGACGAATTCGAGGCAGATATCCTCGCGCGCGTGCGGGTCGATGCCTACCGCTGCAAGTCGCTGCGTATCAGGGGCGAAGGCAACCTGCGGGGGTTGACGACCGGGCGCACGTTCTTCCTCGAAGGATATCCATTCGAGCCGGTGAACGCCGAATACCTGGTGACGGGCACGAAGATCGAGATCGTGAACAACGATACGGTCACGCTGGGTGGTACGGCGACGCGCGGGTACAGATGCCAGACGAAGTTCACCGCGCAGCCGGCCAATGAGGTGTACCGCACGCCACTGAAGGCGAAGAAGCCGCGTGCTTTCGCGGAGACGGCGATCGTGTGCGGTCATGACCAGACGCGCGGGGTGTTCACCGATGCGATGGCGCGACTGAAGCTGTGGTTCACCTGGGACCGGGTGGGCGAAAAGAACGGGGACGCGACGTGCTGGGTGCCGCTGGCGCAGGCGTGGCAGGGCCTGCGTTATGGGGCGCTGTGGATTCCGCGTGTGCGCGATCACGTCTACGTGGGATACGTCAATTCGGACCCGGACCGGCCATTCGTGCTGTCGAGCTTCAACACGGACAGCAACCCGTTGCCGTGGGATCTCGTGGCGAACCAGTCGCTCTCGGGCTGGCGAAGCCAGGAACTCGCTGCGCCGTGGCGCGCGTCAAACATGGTGGTGACCGACGACACGCCCGGCAAGCTTCAGGTCCAGATGGCGAGCGATCATGCGAACTCGCGCATCGTGGCCGGCTACAACGTGCGCATCAACGGAGACAAGGGCCGTCAGGAGGCACGCGGCGAGGGCATCGAGATTGCGACCGACGCGCATGCGGTGATGCGGGCGCCGGGCATGCTGTTCACAACGGAGGCCCGTGAGGGCGCGTCGGCCCCCATGAAAGATATGACTGAGACGGTGCAACGGCTTACAGCAGCCGGTGAATTGCAAGGAAGCCTCTTGGAGCAGGCGCAATTTCACGAGGCACAGCAGTCTGGAAGCGATCAATCTGAGA
The DNA here is from genome assembly GCF_904848585.1 of Paraburkholderia kirstenboschensis. Taxonomy (GTDB): domain Bacteria; phylum Pseudomonadota; class Gammaproteobacteria; order Burkholderiales; family Burkholderiaceae; genus Paraburkholderia; species Paraburkholderia kirstenboschensis. The sequence continues at coordinate 273,976 of NZ_CAJHCR010000002.1, read as the reverse complement.
TCGCAGATGCGTTAAAGGCTCAAAACGATTCCATTCGTGGCGGCGCGAAGACAGCCGACAATCAGTTTCCGGAGCTGTCGGAACCGCAACTCGTACTGGCAAGTGCCGCCAGCATAGCCCTGACAGCAGAGCAGAGCACACATATCGCGAGCAACGAGCACTTGGCACTAACAACAGGCATGAGCGTTGGTATTGCGGCAGGCAGGTCACTCCTTGCTTCAGTGCGGGAGCGATTCAGCGTCTTTGTTCAGCATATGGGTATTACGTTGATCGCTGCCGCCGGGAAGATATTGGTACAAGCGAAGACCGACGGCATCAATCTGCTTGCACGAAAGGTTATCGAGATCATTAGTGAGCAGGGTTCAATTAACTTGAAAACTCCCGATGAGATCACACTAAATGCGGGCGGAACACAATTAACTCTCAATGAAAGCGGAGCATTTATACATACTAAAGGCCGGTGCCTTATTCATTGTACCGATTTCGACACTTCCAGCCCGGAAGATAAGCCTCTTAATATGCTAGGCAAACCGCATGACGAGCAGTTTACACTTGTGAATAAGGCAACGGGTGAGCCATTGTCTAACGTAAAGTACAAGATTTTTAGGGGCTCGGGCGAGGTGGTTGAAGGTGTTACGGACCTTACCGGAAAGACCGCGCGAATTATAACAAACGGCGCTGAACAATTGATCGTTCATTTGGTCCACTAATGAAATTGATATGACTGACATTCAGTCCGCTCCGACTGGCTCACTGTCACCTGCTTCCTCCCAGGACGCGGTTTCTTCCACCGCCGTTGGATCGGCTGTTTCTAATTCGCACCCTACGTCAAACGTTACGGTGCCCATTGCCGATACCGCGCTAAGTTGGGAAATCCAAAACAATGTATATGGAGACTCTTTGCCAATTATTCCGTCTGGATCTGGTGTGCAGGGCGGAAAGATATTATACCTTCTGAAAATAAAAATAACGCTCAAGCAAGTGTCGGGCGGCAATCCGGTTATTGGAAAAGCCGTGTCAATCCGGAGTAACCGTAGCGGCGATGTTGTGAGCTTAAGCTCCTCATCAAGTGCCGCTGATGGGACGATTCTAATCATGCTCAAAAGCAGGAATGCGGGTGATCTTCGCCTCTCCGTTGAAAATTCCGATATTTCCGCAGTGCCACTTGCCATTCGTTTGAAGGACGCATGGTATGAGGGTACGTTTCTTATTACCGGATACAACGTCTGCAATGAATCGGACTTTGGCGGCGATATGACTGATGCTCACGGACTGGGTGACCAACATAGATATAATTTTCTGTATGGTGCTTCCGGTGTCATCATGCAAGGGACGGGACAAGCGTTAAACGGGCGTTATGTACGGTTTGTGAGCATGTCGACAACTTGGCATTTAAACAGCCATGGACATCGCGACCATATTCAAGACCCTGCACAAGTCACGTTTGCATACACGGACAGCGTTCAAGGCGCTTTTGGATCGGTGACGGAAAATCATTCAATAGCAGTGGACAGGAATGTGATTCCGCCGCGCGCACATGTCAACATTGATGGTGTAGGAGATCGATATGCAGATGATCGCGGTAGCGCGATAGTTGGACGCCATATCGATAATTTTCTAGGAGCCGGCGCTAGTGTCGTGCAGACGTGGCTGCACGGCGGCGTAAATGGGACCCAGCGTCGCGTTAAATACATTGGATGATAATTCATGAAAAATTTAAAGAAATTTTCGATGATCTTGTTGTTGTCGGTTTCGTATGCCGTGAATTGTTTTGCTGATGGTTCGGTTAATTTTGAACAGCAAGTCCTTCCGATCATCAATCAGCGTCCTTTTTTTGCAGATTTTCTTCGCCAAACCTTTGAGTTTGATAAAGATGCAGTTGGGGTGACCATTGGGTCCAATGTAAGCAAAGAATTGGGACTGACAAGAATTGGTCCGTACCGAGTATGCGCAAAGCTCCGCGGGGTACTTCAAAGCGACCCTTGCCCAGTGCAGATCGTGGTAGATACAGATACGCATTTTTTTGACAAAAACGGAAAGGAGGTAGACGGGCCAGAAGGCGCGCAATCCGTTAGGGAGAATTTTTACGCAATCGAAGTGGACCCGCCACCGAATCAAACGCCGATGAGTAAATCTGATACTAGCGGTTCCGGGGGCAAGCGTGATTGATTTGATTCGACTCGGCGATACCACAGATCACGGTGGTGAAGTTGTCACGGCATCGAACAGGATGAGATTACGAGGGACACCGGTCGCTCGCATTGGGGATCAGGTGAGCTGTCCACAGCATCCAGATACCAGTCCAAACTTCATCGTTGAGGGAGACCAAAGCTTCAAGGATTGTGGCATTCCAGTCGCGCGCCAAGGCCACCGCACCACATGCGGATGCACCCTGATATCGACCATCAGATGACTCACGACGAGGTGATCTGATGGACCAGACATTACCCAACGTTGCGATCTCGGCAGAACTGATCGCAACCTTGCGGTCTACGCCGTGGCATTACGGTTTCTTCGCGCTGATGCGCCGCATTAACGCGGATCCCGCCATTGATCCGGTCGGCAGCGCGCTGTTGCCAGCGGCTGAGCCCTTTCGCACTGGCCAGAAACCGAGCCTGATATTCGCCCCGAGTGAGATTGCGGAAGCCAGACTGGAAAACGGCAGGCTGCATATCCGGCTCTTTGGCCTCGGCATGCTGGGCCCCAATGGTCCGCTGCCGATCCACGTCACGGAGATTGCACGCGAGCGCGAAGAACAGCGCCGGGATCCGACGCTCAGCAATTTCCTCGACATCTTCCATCACCGCTCGCTCACGCTGCTTTACCGCGCGTGGGCGTCCGCACAGTCGGTGGCGAGTCTGGACCGGCCAGATCACGACCGGTTCTCGTTTTATGTTGCCACGCTTTCCGGCTATGCGCAGCGGCGTGATCGGCCCCGACCACTGCCCGCGCACGCGCGCCTGTCGTTAGCACCGCACCTCGTTCGGGAGGGCCGAACGCCGGACGGACTGCGTGATTCCGTCGCCCATCATTTCGGCGTGCCGGTGTGTATTAGCGAATATGCCGACCACTGGATCGTGCTGCCGCCTGAACTGCACTGCAAGGCTGGCGGACAGCGCATGTCGGCCTGCCTTGGCGGCGGAGCGTTGCTGGGTGAACAGGTGCCCGACCGGCGATACCGGTTCTGCATCGTGATCGGCCCGCTGAACATCGGGACATACCACCGCTTCACGCCCCGGGGCGCTGACCTGCTGCGGCTCATCCAGTGGGTGCGGGCGTACATCGGCCGGGAATATGAGTGGGACCTGGAGTTGCAGATCAAGCCGCAATGCGCGCCGCCTGCCATGCTGGGCGATTTCTCTCAGCTTGGCTGGTCGGGCTGGCTCGGCGAGTCGCCCACAAGCGAGCCGGTCATCGGCATGCGCTTCGTACCCGAGCAGTATATGGACCAGCTGATGCGCAAGGCGGTTGAGCCGGAAACGAGGAAAGGTGGCGAATGAATAGCCTGCAGGAGCGCTTCTCATCCTATCGACCAAAAACACCAGTCGCTACCACGTATGCTTCATTCCACACCGCCGCCCATAACACTAGCCGGCTCAACGAGTTAGCCTGCTTGTCAGAAAGTTTTCAACAGCCTATTCAACATCAACTGGGGATAAGTTCGGACCGTCAATTCGGATTACCAGGTTCGGCCTCGGACCCATGCGCAGTTGCCTTTGATGCTGTCTGCGCAGTTACCCCTGAACTCCCCTGCGAATCCGCCGCCTCGACGGGCGGGTTCCCCATCGCCTGAAACAGCGCCGCCGTGTCCGTCAGGCGCGCGCTCGTGTAGCGAATATCGTCGAGCTGCGCGTTGCGGAACTGCTGCTCGCTCGTGCGCGTCGACGATACCGGTACGGCGCCAAGCCGATAGCGGCCCGAGGTTTCATCGAAGATTCCCTGAGCGGAACGCGTCGCGGTATTCGCGGCGTCCAGCGCCTGCGCGTCGTGTTCGAGCGCGGCCAGCGTGTCGGCGACATTCTGGAAGGCGGCAAGCACCGTCTGCTTGTATTGCGACACCGTGGCCTCGTAGGTGTTCATGGCCGCGCGGCGCTGTGCCACCAGCGCGCCGCCGTGAAATAACGGCTGCGACAAAGACGCGCCGATGCTCCAGATGGCGCCCGCGCCGGAGAGCGCGACGGGCCAGCTGAAGCCGCCTTGTCCCATCGATGCGCTCAACGACAGGCTCGGGTACATCTGCGCGGTCGCTACGCCGACATCGGCGGCCGCAGCTTTCAGCGCGGCGTCGGCAGCCTGAATGTCGGGCCGTGCACGCAACAGTTCGCTCGGCACCACCACAGGCACCTGCTCAGGCAGATGTAAGCCCACGAGTTCGAGATCGGCTGGCGCGGCGTCCGGTGTGCGACCGAGCAGCACGGCCAACGCGTGACGTGTGGTTTGCCACTGCTGCCTCAACCCCGGCAGGCTCGCGGACAAACTCGCCGCACTTTGTTGCGCGCTCAACTGATCGGCGTGCGACACGGCGCCCAGCGCATAGCGTCGCTGCGTGTCGCGCGCCTGATCGTCGGCAAGCGTCACGAGCCTTTCGGTGGTGTCGATCTGCGCGCGCAACGCGGCGCTCGTGATCGCGGCGCTCACGATGTTCGCGGCGAGCGCGCGCCGGGCAGCGTCCAACTGATACGCCTGCACGTTCACGCGCGCGGCCAGCGCGGCGTCGGCGAGGCGCGCGGCTCCAAACAGGTCGATCGTGTAATGCGCCTGCAATTGGCCGACGAAGATGTTGTACAGAAACGTGTTAGGGCCAATCTCAGGAATCGCGAGCGCGCGATTGCGCGTCGCCTGGCCGCCTGCGTCGATAGTGGGCAGCATCGAACTGCCGATTTGCCCGCGCAGCTGTTCGCGCGCGGCGGCGAGACTCTGCTCGGTCGCGGCGAGGGTCGGGCTATTGCGCAGCCCTTCGTCGACGAGCGCATTCAGCGCGTCCGATCGATACAGCTTCCACCATTCGGGTACCGGCTTTGCGCCGACCACGAACTGCTGCACGACGCCTTGCGCCGGGACCGTCTGCGCCGGTTGCGCCTCGCTGCCGTAGTGGACCGGCTGTGGCATCGCCGGCGGCTCGCCGTTAGGCCCGAACGAACAGGCCGCAAGCGCAAAAGCGGAGCCCGCGAGCGCAGCGCACGACGGCAGGCGCGCCACCTTCAATACACCGAAGCATCGAACGACGCAGGAATGTGCGAAGTGGATCATGCTCAATTCCCCGTATGCGCCGCGCCGGACGCGGACGGCGTTTGCGGCTCGCGCTCGTCGTTGCGTACTCTGAACGACATGGCGTAAAGAGCCGGCAGATAGAACAAGGTAAGGACGGTCGCGCTCGTGATGCCGCCCATCAGCGCGGTCGCCATCGGACCAAAGAAGTTGGAGCGCAGAAGCGGAATCAGCGCGAGGACGGCGGCTGCGGCGGTCAGCGTGATCGGACGGAAACGCCGCACCGTTGCGCCGACGATCGCATCGAAACGCTTATGCCCGGAAGCAATGTCCTGCTCGATCTGGTCGACCAGAATGACCGAGTTACGCATGATGATGCCGAACATCGCGATCACGCCGAGCATGGCGACGAACCCGAACGGCTGGCCGAACAGCAGCAGAGTGAAGACGACGCCGATCAGGCCGAGTGGCGCGGTGAGCACCACCATCAGAACGCGTGCGAAGCTCTGCAACTGAACCATCAGCAGCGTCAGCACGGCGATGATCATGATCGGCATCTGCGCATTGATCGACGTCTGGCCCTTGCCGCTTTCTTCGACAGAGCCGCCTATCTCGATGCGGTAACCGACGGGCAAGCTCGCCCGGATCGGACCGAGCGCCTTGTCGACAGCATGCGTGACGTCGATGCCTTGCGCGCCCGGCGCCACATCTGACTGCACGGTAATGGTCGGCTGCCGGTCGCGCTCCCAGATCACGCCGTATTCGAGATCGTTGCGCAAATGCCCGAGCGTGCCGAGCGGCACGGCGCCGTTCGGCGTCGGCATGGCCAGCGTGACGAGCTTCGCCGGATCCACACGCTCCGCTTTCGGCGCGCGCAAATCGACGCTGATCAGCTTGTCGCGCTCGCGATATTGGGTGACGGTATAGCCCGATAGTGTCATCGCGAGGAAGCTCGAAATGTCGTCGGAGCTCACGCCGAGTTCGCGCGCTTTCTTCTGGTCGACTTCGAAGCGCACGGAGCGCTCGGCCGGCTCGTCCCAGTCGAACTGCACATTGCGCGTGCCGCGGTCGGCGCGCAGCGTTGCGGCGACGCGTTCCGCGATCGAGCGCACGGTCGCAATGTCGTCGCCGCTCACGCGAAACTGCACCGGATAACCGACCGGCGGCCCGTTTTCGAGGCGCGACAGGCGCGTGCGGATGGCAGGGAAGTTATTGCGCAATTCGGGTTCGAGCCATTGCGCGAGTATCTCGCGGTCCTTCACGGACTTCGCGGTAATCACGAACTGCGCGAAATTCGGCTGGGTCAATTGCTGGTCGAGCGGCAGGTAAAAACGCGGCGCACCGGTGCCGACGAAATCCACCGTATGATCGATTTCAGGGCGGCCCACCAGCGCTTTCTCGAGCCGCTGCGCCTCGCGCAACGTGGCGTTGAACGAGGCGCCCTCGGGCAGCCGCACGTCGACCAGCAATTCAGGCCGGTCGGAACTCGGGAAGAACTGTTGCGGCACGAGCGTGAAACCCGCCATCGCGAGCACGAACAGCACGACGGTGATAGCGAGCACGACAAAACGCCGCTCGATACACCAGCCGATCCAGCCACGCAGACGCGAGTAGAAGCGCGTGTCGTAAATGTCGTGCTCGTGGTCGTCGGCTTCGTGCGCCGCGCGCTTGCGCTCGGGCAGCAGGTGATAACCGAGCAGCGGAATCAGCACGACGGCCGCGAGCCACGACGCAATCAACGCGATGGCGGAGACTTCGAAGATCGAGCGCGTGTACTCGCCCGTGCTCGACTTGGCCAATGCAATCGGCAGGAAGCCGGAGACGGTGACGAGCGTGCCGGTCAGCATCGGAAACGCGGTACTGGTGTACGCAAACGCCGCGGCACGCGTGCGGCTCCAGCCTTGTTCCAGTTTCACCGCCATCATTTCGACAGCGATGATCGCGTCGTCGACCAGCAAGCCGAGCGCGAGCACGAGCGTGCCGAGCGACACCTTGTGCAGTCCGATGTCGAACAGGTACATGCACAGCGCGGTGACCGCGAGCACGACCGGAATCGAGATCACCACCACCATGCCGGTGCGCACGCCGAGCGACACGAGACTCACCACGAGCACGATTGCGACGGCTTCGGCCACGGCTTCCAGAAAGTCGTCGACGGAATGCGCGACCGCGTGCGGCATGCTCGACACTTCGGTCAGTTGCAAGCCGACGGGCAGGGCCTTGCGCAGGCGGAGCATTTCCGCGTCGAGCGCCTTGCCGAGACGAATCACGTCGCCGCCCGGCTGCATCGTCACGCCGATGCCGAGCACCGCCTTGCCGCCCGCGCGCATTTGCGTGACGACCGGATCGTCGTAGCCGCGCTTGATCGTCGCGATATCGCCGAGGCGGAACGAACGGCCGTTGATGCGAATCAGCGTGTCGGCGAGCGCGGCGACGTCCTTGAACTGGCCGGTTGGGCGCACGAACACGCGGTCGTCCGTAGTGGTCAGCGTACCGGCTTGCGACACGGCGTTCTGCGAGTTGATCGCCTGGCCGAGCTGCTGGGGCGAAATGCCGAGACGCGTCAACTGCGTATTCGTTATTTCGATGTAGATGTGCTGATCGGGATCGCCGAAATAATCCACCTTGGCGACGCCGGGCACGCGCAGCAGAACGGTGCGCAACTGATCCGCGTAGTCGTGCAGTTGCGCGGGCGAAAAGCCGTCGCCTTCGAGCGTGTAGATGTTGGTGTAGACGTCGCCGAACTCGTCGTTGAAAAACGGCCCCTGGATGCCTTGCGGCAAGGTCGCCGCGATATCGCCGACTTTCTTGCGCACCTGATACCAGGTTTCGGGCACGTCCTTCACCGGCGCCGAGTCTTTCATCGTGAAGAACATCAGCGACTCGCCGGGGCGCGAGTAACTGCGCACGAAGTCTATCGCGGGCGTTTCCTGCAATTTGCGGCCGATGCTGTCCGTGACCTGTTCCTGCACCTGTCGCGCGGTCGCGCCGGGCCAGAAGGTGCGGATCACCATGACGCGGAACGTGAAGGGCGGGTCTTCGGATTGCGCGAGGCGAGTGTAGGCGAGGACGCCGAATGCGGTGGACAGCGCGATCAGGAAGACGACCAGCGCCTGATGGCGCAACGCCCACGCGGACAGGTTGAAGCGTCCTTCTTCATCATGCGTGGTGCTCATGAAGCGAAGTCCTCGGGATGCAGCGGTGCGATCGCGCGGACTTTTTCGCCGGCGCTCACGGTGTGCACGCCTTGCAGCACGACATGCTCGCCATCTTTGAGGCCCTGGCTAATGACGATTGTGCGTTCGTTATAACGCGCGACTGTGACGCGGCGCAGTTCGAGCATGCTGTCCGCGGCGCGCACGACCCACACGGCCGGCTGCGTGCCGTCGTGGAAGAGCGCTGTGGCCGGCAACACGATAAAGCCGTGCTCGCCTTGCGCGCCGCTCGCCGACGACGGCGCAGGCGCGGACAGTGCGATGTCCGCGGTCATGCCGAGGCGCACGTCGGGGCCGGGGTTGTCGAGCGTGAGTTTCGCGCGATAGGTGCGGCTTTGAGGATCGGCGGCGGGCGAGAGCTCGCGCACACGCGCCGTGAACTTGCGCCCCGGCAGCGCGCCGAGCGTGACGTTTGCCGTCTGCCCAACCGCAAGCCCGGCGAGCGCGCTTTCCGGCACGTCGCAGACCACGTCCACTTCGCCGCTCCATGCGAGGTTGTAGACCGCCTGGCCTGCCGACACATTCTGGCCCGTGTCGGCCTGCTCCGCGGTGATTACGCCCGCGTGATCGGCCACGAGGGTGGTGTATTGCAACTGGTCTTTCGATAAAGCCGCCTGCTGCGCCGCCTGATCGCGCTGCGCGGCAGCCGATGCGTACGCATTCGTGGTCTGCTCGAGCTGTGCCGGTGCGATCAGATTTTCTTTTGCCTGCGCCTGATCGCGGTCGAGCTGCTGTTTCGCGTACTTATAGCTGTGCTCGGCGGCGGCCAGTTGAGCCTGCGCGCTGGCTGCGTTCTTCTGCGCATCCGCTGGGTCGAGCCGCGCAACGATCTGGCCGTTCCTGACCACGTCGCCAAGACGCACGCGCCGCTCGACGATCTTGCCGCCGACGCGAAACGACAGCGGCGTCGAATAGCGCGCCTGCACTTCGCCGGGCAGCGACGTCACGGGCGCCGTATTGCCGTCCGCATGAACCACAACGGCTACGACCGGACGCGCCTCGGGCGCGCGCGGCTCCTTCTTCGAACATGCGTTCAACGCGACGACGCCTGCGAAAGCAAGCGCGAGCGCGGCGCGGCGTAAATGCCATGGCCGCGCGAGACGATGGGACTGCTCGCGCATCGCCGACGATGCGGGAAAACCGGGACGCTTCACAATTACCCCAACAGGAGACAGCGAACGAACACGGCAAGCCGCAGCGGCTCGCCAGCGAAGAGCGCATGCCGGTTCATGCAAATGGCATACGAATCTGACTTCCAATGATGAAGCGAATTCTAATACACACCTGTATCTGAATGTGGAGATGAATTGGAATTCTTTTAGGTGCTAGACTCTCGCCCATGAAACGGCAACGATTGACACGCGAGCAAAGCAAAGACCAGACACGTCAGCGTCTGCTCGACGCTGCGCAAGCAATTTTTATGAAGAAGGGCTTTGTCGCGGCGAGTGTCGAAGACATTGCCGGGGCGGCAGGCTATACGCGTGGCGCGTTTTATTCGAATTTCCGCAGCAAGAACGAGCTGTTTCTCGAGCTACTGCGGCGCGACCACGAAACCATGCAGGCGGGATTGCGGGCCATTTTCGAAAACGCGGCCACGCGGGAAGAGATGGAAGAGCGCGTGATGCGCTACTACAGCAACCTGCATCGTGAGAACAAATGCTTTTTGCTGTGGGTGGAGGCCAAGCTTCTTGCGGCGCGCGACGGCCGCTTCAGGCTGCGTTTCAACGCATTCCTGCACGAGAAGCTTGAACAACTGGCCGCCTATGTCCGCGAATTTTCGGCGCGGGTCGGCACGCCGATGCTATTGCCGCCCGAGATGCTGGCCATGGGCCTGATGGGTTTGTGCGACGGTGTGCAGTTCTTCTATACCGTCGATCCGCAGAATGTGCCGAGTGAAATGGCAGAAGCGGTGCTGGCAGGATTCTTTTCGCGCGTAGTGTTCGGACGCAGCGCGTGACGACGACGGGCGACCGGTCCGGCCACCCCTCGCGCCAAGGCAACGATGCCTGAATCAGTTCGTCGCGAGTTGCGTGCAGCTATCGGCGACCGGGCTCGCGCACACGAACGAATACTCGCCGCTGTAGCGCAAAACTTCCTCGCCCGCATGCAGGACGACCTGTATATCCGGACAGCGCTCATAAGCGATGAAAGCCGAGCAGGCCGCGGCGGACCAGCAGACCAAAGAAAACGCAATTTTTTCGAAAAGTTGGAAACGATGTGGCATGGCAGTTGGCTAGCGGTATAGCGATGAATTTCTTCCGGTCGCCATCTTACCAGTGACTAAGGGTTTCTACCTAGCCAAAACCCGCAATAATGCGTGAAACAGTGGTGCGCGCGCATCGGTAAAGCTGACGCGATTGTCATGTGCAGGTCAGGGTTGGGACAGGTCGGGTCGATACAATCGATTCGTTGGGCAAATCCGCGCGAGCCTTGCCGCGCGGGGTGATACAGGCGGCAACGCTGCGCCGGCCCGGCATCTCGAGGCAGGAGTCGTCCCATGAATCAATTGCAGTCGATGCGCGTGTTCGTCAAGGTGGCGGACCTCGGCAGTTTCGTTCGCGCGGCGGGCGCGTTGGATGTTTCCACCGCTGTCGTCACCCGCCATGTGGCGGATCTGGAGGCGCGCCTTGGCACCCGCCTGCTGAATCGCACCACTCGTCGTCTTTCGCTGACCGAATCGGGCACGACTTATCTGGAGCGCGTGCGCCACATTCTCGATGACCTCGACGGCGTCGAGCAGATGGTGGTGGCGCGTCATCACGAACCGGTCGGCACGCTGCGCATCGTCGCGCCGGTAGTCTTCGGTCTGCAGAGCCTCGCGCCGGCGGTCCAGTCGTACGCCGCGCGCTATCCCGAGGTGGTGCCCGACGTGACGCTCGCCGACCGTCACGCCGATCTGGTCGAAGAAGGCTTCGATGTCGGCATTCTGGCCGGGCGCCCGGTGCGCAGCGCGAGCATCGTCACGCGGCGGCTGACCACCTGTCAGCTGACGGTCTGCGCGACGCCTGCGTACCTCGCCCAGCACGGCACGCCGACGCGGCCGGAAGATCTGCTGGGTCATCCTTGCCTGAGCCGGCCGCCCGAGCAGGGCGGCGAGGAGCGTGTGTTCAGCGGGCCGGAAGGGCTCGTCCGCGTGAGGCCCGCGAACGCGATTGCCGCGAACAATAGCGAAATGCTGCGGCAGTTCGCGCTGCTCGGCATGGGCGTCGCGATTTTGCCGAGCTATCTGATCGGGCGCGACCTCGCGTTCGGACGGCTCGTCGAACTGCTCGGCGACTACCGTCTGCCGGAGATCGAAATCACGATCGCTTATCCAAGCCGCCTGCACTTGCCCGCTAAGGTGCGCACTTTCGTCGATCACCTCGTCGAGCATTTCCAGTCGGATGCGACGGCGCCCGCGCGCGATTCGCGACGCGCGAAGCCCGCGCGCCCGATTGCCGGTTCGGCGGTCTGTCAGCCGTGGCCGCGCCCGGCCGCGAAGGCGCCGCTGTCTGCGCCATTGCCTGCATAGCGGCGGCTCGCCGTTAAATCCACAGGTCGTTGGCGGCCGTGCGTTCGTTGGTTTCGTCGCCGGTATTTTTGACGCCGCGAGGCTCGATCAGCAGCAGCTTGACCTCGCGTTCGGCGAACGGCTTGTGCTCGGTGCCTTTCGGCACGACGAACATTTCGCCCGCCGACAGCATCACGAAGCCATCGCGCATGTCGATGCGCAACTGGCCGTCGAGCACGATGAAGGTTTCGTCCGTGTCCGCGTGCTGGTGCCACATGAAATCACCCTCGATGCGCACGACCTTGAACTGGTAGTCGTTCATCTCCGCGACGACCCGCGCTTGCCACTGATCGCTGAACAACGCGAGCTTTTCAGCGAAATTGATCGAGCGGTAGGTTTGCTGTGGGGCCTGAATATCCGACATGCTGTACTCCTTCTCCAAGATGATTGACGTCTCTGGAAAGAGCGTACTGCGCGAGATGCCGGTGGTCTTGAACGTTTGTGGGCGGGCGCCGCGCGCGAAACGCGGCGCTTTCGCGCCTAGCGTGTGGCTGGCGATGTAGTCCCGAGCATCTTGAGCCACTGTGCGGGCGCCACGCCCCATGCGCGCTTGAAGTGCCGCGTCATATGACTCTGATCGGAGAAGCCGCTCGCGGCGGAGGCGTCGGCGAGCGGCATGCCGGCCAGCGCGAGTTGGCGCACCAGATCGAGACGCCGCATCGTCAGGTAACGGTGCGGGCTGGTGCCGAACAGCGCGCGGAAATCATGCGACAGGCTCCAGCGGTCGCGTCCCGCGGCCGCCGCGAGTTCGTCGAGCGTCACCGTATGTTCCAGCGAGGCCAGCAGATACTCGCGCGCCCGGCGGGCAGCGGCGTAATCCACCGGGCGGCGCGCGGGCCGCGCGCCCGCTGCCGCGCCGAGCGCAGTGGCCAGTTCGTAGAGCCCGTCGTCCTGTTCGAGGGGGTCCATCGCGCGATCCATGCTGCGCAGCAGGTTTTCCGTGGCCGCGAAAAGACGCGGGTCGTTCGACAAGCCGCCGTGCACGAAGGGCAGGGGCTTGCCGCCGAGCGCCTGCTGGAAGAGAGCCGGGTCGACATAAACCATGCGGTAGCGAAAACCCTCGCCGGTGCCGGCCTGGCCGTCGTGCGGTTCGTCCGGATGCAGCACCATCGTGCCGCCGGGCAAACTGTGGCGCAGGCTGCCGCGATAGCGGAAGCTTTGCACGCCGGCCAGCGTGCGGCCGATCGCATAGGTGTCGTGGCGGTGCATCGCGTAACCGGCGCCGTGAAAAAACGCTTCTATCCGCTCGACGCCGCCTGCGCCGTGTATGTCGCCGCGGCCCGTGGTGCCGCCCGTGCCGGCCGTGCCGCCCGTGCCGCTGGATTGCGGCGAGCGATAGATCCAGTCCGCGCCACGCTGTTCCAGCGGTGCGAGCAAGCGCCGGGGCGCCTCCGCATGTTCGCTCACGCGCTCAGACCCGGCCCGTAATTGCCGCCGATCAGTTGCGTGACCGACGCGACGTCCGCGTAATCCTGCTCGGGCAGGCCGTCGAGCATTGACAGGACCTCGTTGCTCGCGCCGGCTTCGCGCGCGGCGTCGACGAGAGCGTCCTTGTTGGCGGGGAAGTGGACGTCGCTGAGCACGTCGGAGATCTGCAAGTCGATGGATTCCCCGGGGATAGACGATGTCGTCATGCAAGCTCCTGTTGGTGCGGTTGGGATGGATCGGTGCCGCTTGGTTGTCGTTTGGCGGCCGTTTGGTTGGCGCTCGGTTGCCGCTTGATTGGCGTTCGATCGGCGCCCATTGGCGCCCATTGGCGCCTAATGCGCGTAACTGCCGCTGCTTGCCGCTGGTTGCTGTTTCAAAACCCGGAATCGTCGCCTCGTCCCGACTTCGTTGCCGCTCGTCGAGGCGCTCGAAGGCTGTCAGAGCCCGTCGCGCAGGACCGGCAAGTGCCGCTAGTCGAGCTTAGTCGCGCCGGGTCCCGCCTGGTCGCACTTGGTCACGGTTCTTCGCGGTTCCTCACGATCAACCGGAAACCGCCACACAACAAGCGCCGCTGTCAGGTCTGCAGCCGCTCGCTGTGCGCCGCGAAGCCCCGTTCGGGATGTCGCGACTTCGGCAAGACGATATGCTGCCATTCCTGTGGACGATTCTGGTCCGTGACCGCCACCTCCGGCGCCGGGGGGGCGACTGGCGCGGCGTTGGCGCTTTCGGCAAGGGCGTTCGCGGTCGTGCCGTCCTGCGCCGTATGAACCGGCGCGGCAAAGCACGAAGCGGACAGCGTCACCATGGTCAACAGTGTCGAGGTTTTCATGCCCGACCTCCTAAGCTCATGCGGCGCTAACGGTTGAGCAATTGCTGTGCCGACCACGCGTCGAAAGGAAGGCGCAAGCCGCGCATGGGCCGGGCTTGCCGACCGCGCGCTTTCGTCATGCACGACGCGCAAATCCTGCAACGCGCGCTTCGTGACCACTCATTGTAGATCGCCGATGATGGCGCGGGAATGGCAGCCCGATTGCGGATTCGGCCCAAGGCTCCCAACCCGCGCCCCAGCTAGCGCAACACCTCGAAGCGCGTCCACGGCCATGACGGCCGGTCCCGCATATAGCCATTCAGCCAGTTCCACTGCGGATGCCGTTTCATGAACGCCTGGGCGTCGAACGGCCGCCCGCACGGATGACCCCAGCGCGCGGCGAACGCCATTTCCCGCGCCATCTCGCTGTCGACCACTTTGCCGTCGTTCGCGCCCCACGGGTTGAAAGGCCCGTGATCCGAGCCGCCAAAGCGCGCGTCGTCCAGTTCGAGATGACCGCAGATCGTGCGCGAACAGGGGTTGTCGCTGCGATCCAGATAGACGTCGTGATGATCCGCGATCATCGTCCTGGCGAGTTCCACGTCGATTTTGCCGCGGTGCATTTCCTCCAGCTGCATAAAGCGCAGGCGCCGCGCGCCATTCTTGCGCACGTCCGTATAGTCCTCGCCTTCGCCGATGCATTCCTGATTGCGGATCTTCAGATCGGTCGCCGTGTTGTAGCCGCTGTAGAAACCGTTCCTTGTGCTTTCGAAGCCGGAATAGTGCAGCCCCAGTTCGTAGCGAGCGATCTCGCCGGTCTTCGTGTCGCCCAGCAGCCAGCTGTTCGCGTAGCCGCCGTTGTTAGCAATCGAAAACATCTCGCACCACTCGCCGATGCTGTTCGCGTACTGCGACGCCCGCCGCGAGCGGTAGAACTCGGGCGCGCCCGCCGCGTTGTAGCCGACGAAGTTCGAGATGGTGGTTTCGGTCACCATTAATCCGGCAGCCGTCACCCAGAAGTCGGTGAGGCTCGAAATGCAGCCCGGCACGCCCTGCATGAGAATCCGGTTGCCCTGATCCGGCACGATGTCGAACACGACGTTGAACGCGTCGCCGGCGGCATACCGGTCCCATGAGTTGTGCGCCATCACGATGCGGCCGTCGCGCGTCGCATTGCCCGTTGCGATAAACGCGCTGCAATGATGTCCGCGCCGGCCGCGCCACGGTTTGAGGCCGAGGCTCGGTTTCTGCTCGGCCGCGTGCGCGGGCCACCAGCTTTGGAGCAGATCCATGTAGCCGTTCCACGCCAGCACTTCGGCGAACGGCAACTGTGCGCCGTCGGCGATGCCCTGGATTTCGTCGGCGAATTCGGTGTCGAGCTTGTTGGCGAACTGGGAGACGGCGGCTTCGACGAAGGTGTCGAAATCTTCTCCGGTGTCCCACTTCGCGAGGTAGCGGGCGGTTCGGATCGCGTTGCGAATTTCCGCGGCCAGCAACTGGCCGTGCTGTTCGCCGCGATCGTACGGCTCGCCTTCGATATGCAGGAAAATCCAGCCCGCCTGGTCGCGACGTACGGCATCGAGGGACGGTTCGCTCATCTTCGCTCCGATCGGATGGCGGGCGTCCCGGCGCGCCCGTCCTCGCGTAACCCGCACTGCTGCGCGTGGCCGCAGCGTCTTCCCATTGTAGAGAATCTGCCGTGCTTTGCATGGCGCGACACGCGCGCCGTGCCCGGGCCGACCGGCTTCAGTGCGTCGGATTCATTCGGAAATACGCGTCGAGCAGCGACGTTTTATAGACCACGCCCGCGAGGCGAGGATGCGCGGCGCTTTCGACGACCGGCAGCCGCTCGCCCTGGAAAGCCATGAAGTGCTGCAGCGCGACGCCGAGCGGCATGTCCGGCGTGAGCACGTCGAAATGCGGCTGAAGATAGTCAGCGGCCGTTCGTGTCGAGGTATCGCGCTTGTCGAGCAGATCGGAGGTGATGTCCTTCAATGCGACCACGCCGAGAAACGCACCGGATTCGTTGGCCACATACAGATACTTCACCGGATATTCGAGGAACACGCGCGTCATGTCGTGCACGGTCGCATTCGGCGGCACGACGGTTTGCGCGGGACGGATCAGCTCGCGCATCTGCGTGGCGCGCAGGCGGGTGCGTTCCAGTTCTTCCTGATTGCGGCGCAGCGTGATTTCATACATCGACGTCTTGCCGATCGCGCGCGACACGAAATACGCAACGACGCACGACAGCATCAGCGGCAGCACGACCTGGTAGCTGAGCGTCATCTCGAAGATCATCAGGATCGCCATCAGCGGCGCCTGCGTGGCGCCGGCGAGGAATGCGCCCATGCCGACCATCGCATAGGCGAACGGCGCCGAGGTGCCGTGCGGCCACAGCGCGTGCATGCCCTGGCCGAATAGCGAGCCGACCACCGCGCCGACGAAAAGCGTCGGCGTGAACACCCCGCCTACGGCGCCGGAGCCCGCGGTGGCCGCCGTTGCCACCAGCTTGAACACCAGCACGACGACGAGCGCGGTCCACGTCCACGGCGAGTGCAGCACGGAGTTGACGACGCTGTAGCCATTGCCCCACACCTCCGGTGTCCAGACCGACAGAATGCCGACGACGAGTCCGCCAAGCGCGAGCCGGGCGGGCAGCGGCAACGGCAGCTTGCGAAACAATGCCTTCGAGCCGTCGAGCAGCCGCAAAAACTGCGGCGCCGCCGCGCCGCACAGCAGACCGAGCGCGACGAACAGTAGCACTTCGATGCCCGCCACCGGCGGAAACACCGGCATTTCGTACGGCGGCTTGTAACCAGCGAATTCGCGCATGGTGATATTGGCGACGACGGCCGCGACCACCACCGGCCCGAAGCTCTCCATCGCGATGGAGCCGAGCACGATTTCGGTGACGAAGAATGCGCCTGCGATCGGCGCGTTATACGCCGATGTAATGCCCGCCGCCGCGCCGCACGCGACCAGCAGGCGCAGCCTCGGCGGATCGAAGTGGACCCAGCGTCCGATCAGCGAGGCGGCGAGCGCGGCAAGCTGCACCATCGGACCTTCACGGCCAATCGAACCGCCGCTCGAGATCGTGAACAGCGACGAGAGGCTGCGCCACAGGCTCAGCTTCACGGGCACGACGCCGTCGCCGATCGCCACCGCCTCCATGTAGTCCACGTGATTGCATTTGTCGGCGTGACGCTGGGCGATCAGCAGCAGGAAACCGGCTACGAGCCCGCCCGCCGCCGGCAGCCAGATCCGCACCGTCCACGGCAGGCTGCGCGCCATTTCCACGAAGCTGCCGGACTTGCCGGCCACCAACAGTTGCAGCAACTCGATGCCCTGGCGAAACGCGATCGTCGCAAAGGCGCCCGCGACGCCTACGACCACGGACCAGACCAGCATCGTATGGGCGTCCGAGAGACGGAAAAGGTCATGGGCGCGGGTGCGCAGCTTCAGCAGGAATGAGAGCACGTCGGCGGTACGGGGCGTGAGGAAAAGTTAGAAAAGCGCACACGACAACAGCAGCGCGCCCGCTGGAAGAAGCGGGCGCGCTGCCGGGCATGAACGGGGAATCGCGGCGCGGGTCAAGCCGCCGCCTTGTCGAGTTCGGGATAGTGCCTGAAGATGCACGCCTCGTTGTGCGCGAGGCGGCGCTCCGATTGCAGATAGGCGGCGATGTTCGGCCGCTCCTTCACAGCCGCGTGCAATGCGGCGAGCCGCGGGTAGTGCTCGCCGAAGCGCTTCAGCGCACGGGGGAACGCATACAGCAGTCCGTCGATCAGCTGGAACATGGACAGGTCGACGTAGGTCAGCGAGTCGCCCACCATGAATGTGTCGCCAGCGGGATTCTGCTTCAGCACGCGCTCGAAATACTTCATGAACTTCGGAATGCGGTTGTCGATGAAGTCGTGTGCACGCACCTTCGCGGCGTCTTTCTGATCTTCGTAATAGAGGTTGCTTGCGAGCGGATGATGCGTGTCGTGCGCCTCGGTGACCACGTCGGCGATGGTCAATTGCAAGCCGTTTGCCACGTAGCGCAGGCTCTCCACGGAGGGCGCCAGGTTCAGGCGCGGGCCGAGATAGAACAGGATGTTCGCGGTCTGCGAGATCACCAGATCGCCATCTTTCAGGAACGGCGGCGCAAACGGCGGGTACGGTTCGTCCTTGCTCTTCATCACCGACATCATCGCGCCGGTGCCGAGACCCTCAGAGGCATCGCCGCGCGCCACTTCTACATAGTCGGCGCCGGCTTCTTCCAGCGCCAGCCGCACAAATTCGCCTCGGCCTTGCAGGCCATCCCAGTAGTAAAGTTCCAGGCTCATCGATTGGTCCTCATTCCGGTTGCATGAACGCTCGTTCAACGCGGCGCGCAGGGCTGATGCGCCGCTCGGGCAGCCAGTATGCCGCGCAAGCGCGCCGGACGCTCGCGCATAACGCGCAAAACCCCGCGCGCGGCGGGGTTGGCTTGTGAGGCGAGGGGCTTAGCCGAGGAAATGCTGGACAGTCCATGTGATGCCGAGTCCGCCCGCAATCAGCCATACATAAAGGATGAAGCCGGTGGTCAGCGCACGAGGGCCCGCTTGACGAATCTGCGAGATGCGCGTTTCGATGCCGAGCGCGGTCATGGCCATTGTCAGCGCGAAGGTATCGAGCGTATTCAGCGTCGTGGTGGCGGCTTGCGGCAGCACATGCAGCGAGTTGATCACGACGAAGGCAAGGAAGCCGAGTGCGAACCAGGGAATCGCGAGCTTGCCCTGATGAACGGAAGCGCCTTGCTGCGTCCCCGCGGCTGACACGTCACGGCGCGCCGCGCGGTTCACCCACAGGCCCACCACGAGCAACACCGGCACGAGCAGCATCACGCGAGTCATCTTGACGATGGTGGCGATATGCGTGGCTTCCGGGCTCACGTTGCTCGCCGCGCCGACCACCTGCGCGACTTCGTGAATCGTGCCGCCGAAGAAGAGGCCCGCGCCGACCGTGTCGAGGTGCAGCCAGCCTGCCTTGAACAGAACCGGATAAAGGAACATGGAAAGCGTTCCGAACAGCACCACGCTGCCTACGGCCATCGCGCTTTTGTGCGGCTTCGATTGCAGCGTGGACTCGAAGGCGAGCACGGCCGCCGCGCCGCAAATCGCGCTGCCGGCAGCCGTGAGGAGCGCCGTGTCGCGGTCGAGTTTCATGATTTTCATGCCGGCCCAGGTGCCGATCAGCAGCGTGCTGACGACGATCAGTACCGATTCCGCAAGACCGGGCAAGCCGACTTGCGCGATCTCCTGAAGACTCACTCGCAGCCCGAAAAACGCGACCGCGATCCGGAGCAGCTTGCGCGCCGAGAAATTGACGCCGGCGGCCCAGCTTGCGGGCATGCCGTCGCGCAACGCGTTGCCGTAGAGTGCTCCCGCGACGATGCCGACGATCAGCGGGCTGAGACCCAGCCCCGCAATGGCCGGGATTTCGGCGATGCGCGTGACGGCAGCGGCGAACAGCGCGACGAACAGGATGCCGTTGAGTTGCCCGCGGGCTGACGACTGTTCTGGGGTAGCGGCGGTAAGTCGAGCGGTGGTCATGATTGCAGCCTCTGGGACTGACTGGATTCGATGGGTCTAATCCTAAATTAGATATATGGATATGAAAAATCGTCATTTAGAATGACAAGTATCAGCTCAGCCAATATTTGTGTTCCATGACCCCCGACCAGCTTATAACGTTTGCCGCAGTCGCCGAGCATTTGAACATCAGCCGTGCGGCAGTGGCCTTGCATCTGTCGCAGCCCGCGGTGTCTGGGCAGTTGCGTCAACTCCAGGACGAGTTCGGCGAGCCGCTCTATCAGCGCGAGGGGCGCGGCGTGCGCCTGACTCCGGCCGGCGAGCAGCTAGCGAGCTACGCCGCGCGGTTACGTGACACGTGGCGGCAGGCCCATGCATACAGAGACGCGTTGCGCGGCCTCGAGCAGGGCACGCTGCGGATCGGCGCGACCACCACGCCTGCGAGCTACCTGCTGCCGTATCTGATCGCTGACTTCCACCGGAGATATCCGGAGGTGGCGCTGCATACCGCCGACGGCAATACGACCGACATCGTCGGCGCGCTCGGGTCGGTCGATATTGCGTTGATCGAAGGTCCTGTCGGCGCGGATCTGCCGCCGGACACCGCAGTCCACGCCTGGCGCGAGGACGAGATCGTCGCGATCATGCCGCGCGCGCATCCGCTGGCAGGTTCGGCGCGAGGGGCCAGCGTGGCTCTCGCGGCACTCGGTGCCGAGCCGCTGATTGTGCGCGAGGCGGGGTCGGGCGTGCGTCAGATCGTCGAGCGCGCGTTCGCACGTGCAGGCGTGCCGATGCGCGTGGCGCTGGAAATAGCCGGTGTAGAAGGTGTGAAGGAAGCAGTCCGGGCCGGTATGGGCATCGGTTTCGTCTCGGCAATGTCGATGCGGCACGAAGACGGCGCGTTGCGCGTGTTTTCGCTCAGTCCCGAGCCGCTGACGCGGCGGCTCTCTATCGTCGTGCCGCACGCGAGCGCGCCGTCGCGCGTGGTTCAGCAGTTCCTTGCGCTTTGTCTCGCGGATGGCGCTTGAGTTCGCTTGAGTCCGCTTGGTCCTTGTACCGGAGCGCAGGCTCGAAGCGACGGTGGCTGCATCGGTGTGACGCCGCCGCCTGGGGATTTCCACTATGGTGCGCGGCGCGAGCGTCGGCGCAATATTCGGGCATCGCAAGCGCTTCGGCGCTTTTTTGAAAGCTGCTTTTGGAACCGGTTCCAAGACGCGGATGCTGAAGAAACGGTAGCTAGAAATGACAGATGCAGCAGAAATAGCGATTGTCGCGAGCGCCTTTGGCGCCGACTCGGTGCGCACAGCGGGCCACCGCAAGTGGGCGGAAGCGAGCCGGCGCGCCGGAGCGGCCGGTTTCGAAGTGCGCCGCGAGTTGTTCGGTTACGAAGCCGACGCCGCGCCTTCGCGCCTTCGGGAATTGGGTAAGCAGATTGCGGAGCTGGGCTTGTGGTCCGTGTATTCGACGCCGGCGTCGCTCTACATGGAAGGCGGCCGGCTCGACGCCGCCGCGTTGCGCCTCGCGCTTGACGAAGCGGTGGCGCTCGGCGCGCGCCTCGTGAAACTGCAACTCGGCGCTTTTACTAGCGACGCGCACTGCGATGACATCGCCGCGCAGTTGCGGGGCGTGAATGTGCGGCTCGTCGTCGAAAACGGGCAACTGGCGCAGGGCGGCTCGCTGTCGCAATTCGTCGGCCTCTTCGACGCATTGAAGCGTGAAGGCCACGCAGATGTCCTCGGCATGACTTTCGACGTCGGCAACTGGGCATGGTGCGGCGTCTCGGCGTTGGACGCAGCCGCGACGCTGGCGCCTTACGTCGAGTACGTGCATTGCAAGGTCGCGGTTGGCGAGGGCGCACGGCGGTTTGCGGCGGCGCCCACCGTCGACGACGCGCGCTTTGCCGACGTGCTGCGCCGACTGCCGCGGCACGTGCCGCGCGGCATCGAGTTTCCATTCGACGCCGCCTGTATCGACGAAGACGCGGCGCGCCGGGTCGCGTGGCTGGCCGCCGCGTGAGCGGCGGGCGGAACCTGAGAGAAGCAGCAACAAGCGCGGAAAGAAACCGCCAGCAGCGACAAGCCCGACGTACACGCAGGAGCAAAGCATGAGCAACACAAGCGCAGCACTGGACATCATCACCTATGGCGAAGCAATGGCCATGTTCGTGGCGACCGAAACCGGCCCGCTCGCGAGCGTCGGCCATTTCACGAAGCGCATTGCGGGCGCTGACCTGAACGTCGCCATCGGTCTCGCACGGCTTGGCTTCAAGGTCGGCTGGATGAGCCGCGTGGGCAACGATTCATTCGGCCAGTATGTGCGCGACACGCTGACGAAAGAAGGCATCGACCAGCGCTGCGTGAGCACCGACGAGCGCTACCCGACCGGTTTCCAGTTGAAGTCGAAGAACGACGACGGCAGCGACCCAGCCGTCGAATACTTTCGCCGAGGTTCGGCGGCGAGCCACCTGTCGGTTGCCGATTACGTGGCCGACTATGTATTGCCGGCGCGTCATCTTCATCTGACGGGAGTCGCGCCCGCGATCTCGGCGAGCTCGCGTGAACTCGCGTTCCACCTGGCACGTGAGATGCGCGCAGCCGGAAAAACCATCTCGTTCGATCCGAACCTGCGCCCGACGCTGTGGCCGTCGCGCGCCGCGATGGTGGAAGGTCTGAACGCGCTCGCCGCGCTCGCCGACTGGGTGCTGCCCGGCATCGGCGAGGGCGAGATTCTGACCGGCTATACGAAGCCCGACGACATCGCGAAGTTTTATCTGGAGCGGGGCGCGCGCGGCGTGGTCGTCAAGCTCGGCGCCGAGGGCGCGTACTTCCGCACCGGCCAGGATGCCGGCGTGATTGCCGGCCAGCCGGTCGCGAAGGTCGTCGATACGGTCGGCGCGGGCGATGGCTTTGCGGTCGGCGTGATCAGCGCGCTGCTCGAAGGCAAGACGCTGCCGCAGGCAGTTGCGCGCGGCAACCGCATCGGCGCGCTGGCGATTCAGGTGATCGGCGATTCCGAAGGACTGCCGGCTCGCGCCGATCTCGATGCGCTCGAACGCGCCGATCTGCCGAACCCGAGCCTCCACGCAGCTTAAGGCACGCGGCCTGAGGCACGTGCATTGGCGGGCGCTCGAAGATATCGGCAAGCCCCGCAGCAAACAGCATTACGTGGCCCGGCAGCATCGCGGTTCTGAACGGAGCCGCAAGCCGGGCTGCATCGATAACAGCAAGAGCGCTTGGCAAGCGCCCCACAAGCTCAGTTCATCATTGTTTCGGGTAGCCGTAAAGGAGACACCCATGACTTCATCTCTCGCCATTCGCCGCTGGTGGACGATCATGCCGATCGTATTCATCACCTACAGCCTCGCTTATCTCGATCGCGCAAACTACGGTTTCGCGGCGGCGGCCGGCATCAACCAGGACCTTGGCATCAGCAAGGGACTGTCGTCGCTGATCGGGGCGCTGTTCTTCCTCGGCTATTTTTTCTTTCAGATTCCGGGCGCGATCTACGCCGAACGCCGCAGCGTCAAGAAGCTCGTGTTCTGGAGCCTCGTGCTGTGGGGCGGTTGCGCGGCGCTGACCGGCATGGTCAGCAATATTCCGTCGCTGATGGTGATCCGCTTCGTGCTCGGCGTGGTCGAAGCCGCGGTGATGCCGGCCATGCTGATCTTCATCAGCAACTGGTTCACGAAGAGCGAGCGCTCGCGCGCCAACACGTTTCTGATTCTTGGCAATCCGGTGACGGTGCTTTGGATGTCGGTGGTATCCGGCTATCTCGTGCATTCGTTCGGCTGGCGCAATATGTTTATCGCCGAAGGCATTCCCGCGATCCTGTGGGCGGTGTGCTGGTGGTTCATCGTGCAGGACAAGCCGCAGCAGGTGTCCTGGCTCACGCAGCAGCAGAAGGACGACCTTGCGCAAACGCTGCGCGCCGAACAGGCCGCGATCAAGCCGGTGCGCAATTACAGCGAGGCGTTCCGCTCGTCGGCTGTGATCAAGCTGTGCGCGCAGTACTTCTGCTGGAGCATCGGCGTCTATGGATTCGTGCTGTGGCTGCCGTCGATCCTGAAGAACGGCTCGACGCTCGGCATGGTCGAAACCGGCTGGCTGTCGGCGCTGCCGTATCTCGCCGCGACCATTGCGATGCTTGCGGCGTCGTGGGCATCGGATAAACTCAACCGCCGTAAAGTGTTCGTGTGGCCTTTCCTGCTGATCGGCGCGATTGCGTTCGCGGCGTCGTATGCACTCGGCTCCACGCATTTCTGGCTTTCGTATGCGTCGCTCGTGATTGCGGGCGCCGCGATGTACGCGCCGTACGGCCCGTTCTTCGCGATCGTGCCGGAGCTGCTGCCGAAGAACGTCGCAGGCGGCGCGATGGCGTTGATCAACAGCATGGGCGCGCTCGGTTCGTTCGTCGGCTCGTACGTGGTCGGCTATCTGAACGGCGCGACAGGGACGCCCGCGGCATCGTATGCGTTCATGAGCGTGGCGCTGCTCGCCGCGGTCATCCTCACACTGATCGTCAAGCCGCAACAGCAGGCGGTAGAGACGCCGCACAAGCTCGCTACACCGTTGCAAGGAAAATAAGCCGATGAAGAAGATCGTCGCCTGGAAGTCGCTGCCTGAAGATGTGCTGGCGTATCTGCAGCAGCACGTGGAAGTCGTGCAGGTGGATCCCACCCGGCATGACGCGTTCGTCGCCGCTTTGCGCGACGCGGACGGCGGCATCGGCGCGAGCGTGAAGATCACGCCGGCGATGCTGGAAGGCGCGACGCGGTTGAAGGCGCTGTCGACGATCTCCGTCGGCTTCGATCAGTTCGACGTCGCCGATCTCACGCAGCGCGGCATCGTGCTTGCGCATACGCCTGACGTGCTGACGGAATCGACCGCCGACACGGTGTTTTCGCTGATCCTCGCGTCAGCGCGCCGCGTGGTCGAACTTGCCGCATGGGTCAAGGCGGGGCAGTGGCAGCACAGCATCGGGCCCGCGCAATTCGGCGTGGACGTGCAGGGCAAGACGCTCGGCATCGTCGGGCTCGGACGCATTGGCGGCGCGGTCGCGCGGCGCGCGGCGCTCGGCTTCAACATGAAGGTGCTCTACACGAACCGCAGCGCGAACCGTGAGGCGGAAGAGGCTTACGGCGCGCGGCGCGTCGAGTTGCCGGAACTGCTCGCCAACGCCGACTTCGTCTGTCTGCAAGTGCCGCTCACGTCGGAAACGCGGCACATGATCGGCGCGAAGGAACTCAGGTCGATGAAGAAAAGCGCGATTCTTATTAACGCGTCGCGCGGTGCGATCGTCGACGAACCCGCGCTGATCGAGGCGCTGCAAAACGGCGCGATCCACGGCGCGGGTCTGGACGTGTTCGAGACCGAGCCGCTGCCGGCCGATTCGCCGCTCCTCAGGCTGGCGAACGTGGTGGCGCTGCCGCATATTGGTTCGGCGACGCACGAGACGCGGCATGCAATGGCGCGCAACGCAGCGGAAAATCTGGTCGCCGCGCTGAACGGCACGCTCACGACCAACATCGTCAATCGCGAAGTGCTGCAGCGGTGACGAGCGCCGTGAACAAGCGTTGGCCTTTCGGCGCATGTGTCACGCTCTGGATTGCGGGGTCCCGATGAGCACTACGCCGACCCGCCAGGCCGCGCCGCGCCGCGCGACGATCACCGACGTCGCGCGCGAAGCCGGCACCGGCAAGACCAGCATCTCGCGTTATCTGAACGGCGAGATGAGCGTGTTGTCGCCGGAACTGCGCGCGCGCATCGAAGCCGCTATCGAACGGCTCGACTATCAGCCCAACCAGATGGCGCGCGGGCTGAAGCGTGGCCGCAACCGGCTGATCGGCATGCTGCTCGCCGACCTCACCAATCCCTATACCGTCGAGGTGCTGCAAGGCGTCGAAGCCGCGTGCCACGCGCTCGGCCTGATGCCGCTCATCTGCCACGCGGCGAACGAAGTGGAAATGGAGCGGCGCTATCTGCAATTGCTCACCACCTACCGCGTGGAAGGCGTGATCGTGAACGCGCTCGGCGTGCGCGAGGAAACGTTGCGACCGGTGGGCGGCGGGGGAATTCCGGCGGTGCTGGTCGACCGCTCCGTCGAAGGTCTCGTCGCCGATATCGTCGGGCTCGACAATCGGGCGGCTGCGGAACTCGGCACACGTCATCTGCTCGATGGCGGGTTTCGCGACATCTGGTTCGTCGTGCAGCCGTTCGAGCAGGTCAGCTCGCGGCGGCTGCGCGAGGCGGCGTTCCGTGAAGCCATGACGGCTCACGAAGCAACCGGCGCGCACGCTGCGCACGGCCATACGCTCGTGCTCGATCTCGCGGACGCACAGCAGATCGATCAAAGCCTCGCGGCACTGGACCGCGCGATCGACGCGTCGAGCGAGCGCGCAGGCACCGTCGGCAACGCCGCACGCGTCGCGGTGTTCGCGGCGAATGCGCCTGTCGCGTTGCGGCTTGCGTTGCATCTGAAGGCGCGTTACGGCGCCGGCTGGCAGGCACGCGTTGCGCTGCTGTCCATCGACGACCCCGACTGGGCGGAATTGACGGGCGTCACGACGATCCGCCAGCCGACCTACGACATCGGCTACCGGGCGGTCGAGTTCCTCCATGAGCGCATCGAAGGCGCGCAGACCGGCGCGCGCGACTGCCTGTTGCCGGGCGAACTGATCGTCCGCGCGTCCACGTCGGGCTGAGGTTCGGGCGGGTCGTCGCGCTGACGTGAAGGCCAACGCCCAAGCCGACATCCCCGCGAGCTTCCAGGCTGACTTGCCGCCGATCTGCGATGATTCGGGCTGCGGCGCGCAGCGGTTGCGCGCCTGTCATCGCAAGGAAACTCATGGTTGTTGCACCGCTTACCCTGTCGAGCCTCGTCCTCGCGACGCTGCTGGTCGCTGCTTTGCCCTTTGTCATTTACCGCCGCCTGCGTCGGCCGCTCGCGCTGAAGCCGCGCGACGCGATCGCGGGCATCGCCGTGTTCGCGTTGTTCGCAATGGTGATCGAGCGTGCGTTGAACGACTACATGCTGCATCGTAACGAGGCGACGGCCACGTTCCTGTCGAATCCGCTCGCGTTCGTCGTGTACGGCGCGCTCGCGGCGGGCATTTGCGAGGAAGTGGGGCGCTTCATCGGCATGCGTCTGTTGATGAAACGTGCGGCGGCTAGTGCGACGGCTAGTGCGGCGGCAAGTGCGGCGGCGAGTGCTACGGCTAGCGCGACGACGGTGGCTTCAACGCCGC
Organism: Paraburkholderia kirstenboschensis; assembly: GCF_904848585.1. Lineage (GTDB taxonomy): Bacteria > Pseudomonadota > Gammaproteobacteria > Burkholderiales > Burkholderiaceae > Paraburkholderia > Paraburkholderia kirstenboschensis. The sequence continues at coordinate 246,966 of NZ_CAJHCR010000002.1, read as the reverse complement.
AGGCTACGCGCACCGATGACGGCACCGCGCTCACCTACGGCCTCGGTCATGGCGGCGCGGAAGCATGGCTCGTCGGCGTGCTGGTGCAGATTCAATGGATTCTGTTTGCGGTGCTGGAAAATCGCGGCGAGCTCGACGGTTATCTGAGTAACCTGCCGACCGATTCGTTGATGCGCATCCATCTGATTCTCGCCAGCCTGACGCCGCAGACAGCCGGTATTTTCGCGCTCGAACGCGTGGCCGCGCTGATTTTCCAGATCGGCTTGTCGGTGTTGATGTGGCGCGGCCTGCGGGCCGGATGGCGCGCGATTCTGCCGCTCGCGATCGTATTGCATGCGCTCGTGGATGTGCCCGCCGCACTGTTCCAGGCGCAACTCGTGCCGCTCGCCGCAGTCGATGCCGTCTATGCATTGGGCGCGCTCGTCGTAGCAGGGCTGCTGTTCAGGGCGTTCAAACGGCCCGGCGCCGAGCGCATGACAGAACTGCCTCGCTAGCGCAGCCGCGCTTTGCAGTCGCGCTTCGCAGCCGCGCTTTGCAGCCGCACTTCGCAGTGGCACTCGCGGTCGCTGTTTTACAATCGGCCGCCTGCTACAGCTGATCACTCTCTTTCGGCACATCCATGGAAGCTTACCAATACGACTGCGCGAATCCCGAGTTCGAGGAACTGGCGCGCGTTATCAGCGATCTCTTTCCCGAGCAGACGCAGTTCGTCCAGCGCGCGGCCGAAAACGGCACGCCGACGCTGGCGATTCACTGGGTGGCAATGCGCTTCGGCGCGGCCGCACGGCGCATCGTGATGACGGTGGAAATCGCGCCCGCGGCGCTCGCGCGTTATCGCGCGTTGCCCGCGAGGCTGCGGGGCCGCAGCTTCGCGGTGTTGCGCGCGTATGTGGAGGCGAGCATCGGCTCGCTCGAAGAACAGTATGCGAACGGCGAAGCGGTGCCGCGCGAAGTCACGGTGGATCTCGGCGACGAGTTCGCGTGACGGCGCTTCAGTCTGCGAGACGGTAAACCTTCGCGAAGCGCGCGGCCTGCACGACGCCGTAATCGCCCGGCGCGTACTGCATGATCCAGTCGCCGGCCGCGCCACGCAGTACGTCGCCGCCGCTCGCCGAACGGGCTAGCGAGAACGCTTCATTCATCTGTTTCGCGAGCACGACTGCGGGGCGATTGCGATACGCGCCGGCCTCGCCATGCGTATGGGCTGCGTCGGCGGGAACGTATTTGGCGTCGAAGCGTTCGCGCGAAACGACCCAGCGATCACCGGTCGATCCGGTGATCAAGGCGTCGCCAGGCAGATAGCGGTTGGGGCCTTCCAGGCTCATCAGTTCGCCTTGCGTGGCGGCGAATTCGACGTTGACCGTTTCGTCTTTGACGACACGCCGGGCGGCGGCGTCGTCATGCAGGTCAAGGTTTTTCAGATCGTTCATGAAGCAGGCAGAGGGTTGTTGACGGTGAGTTCGCGACTTCGCGTCTACGATCGCGGACCTGCATCATGCCAGACGTATCTGACTGCGCGCCTTTTTTGCCACATCGGGCACGGTGCGGCAGGAACCGCAACGCGCCCTTGTGCCGGGTGTTTCGCCAGGCGTGGTGCCAGGCGCGGTGCCCGCGGTGCCATATGAGTCGCGCGGCCGGCCGGTTACGGCTTGACCGTGGCGTCGCTCGCCGCGGCCGGCGCCGACTTGTCGCTCTTACCCTTGCCATGATGACGCGAGCGGCCATCCGCGCCGCCGTGTTGACGGAACGTTACATCGGCGAGCTTCTTCTGTTCGGGCGAGAAGCTGTTGTAAAGCGGATCGAATGCGTCCACCAGCTTCTTCATGCCGTCTGCGTGCGCCTGTGCGATGGTGGCGTACTGCTTCATGTCGTCGAGCGCGGACACGGTCGTGGCGGCGCGGCGCTGCTTGAACAGCTCGCCCATCGTCTCGCCGTTGCCGCGCATGACGTCGGCGAACGCCTTCCACTGCGTTTCCTGCTCCGGCGTGATCTTCAGTTGCGAATGCAGATAGGCGATGCGGTCTTCGACATTGCGCTCGTGACCGCCTTTCGCGACGGCTGCGGAAGCCGCCGTGCCGGAAGACGCCGCAACCGGTGCGGAAGCTTGTGCAAATGCGCCGCTCATCGCGACTGTGGAGGCCAGTATGACCAGTGCTTTTTTCATCGAAACTCCTGATGTCTGTTCGAATTTGAGGTGGGACAAGGCGTGCGGCGAGCGGTCCCTGCAATGCGCCACATTGCGCGCTATAGCACCACGCGCGGACCGCTCAATATGGCCGTGGGCGCTATTAGTATCACGATATCCCTACAATGCGGCTCTTATGCGACAAACGCTTACAACCGAAACGAACAGGAAATAGCGGGTGGATAAATTCGTCAGCATGGAGATTTTCGTGGCCGTGGTGGAGGCGGGCAGCCTGACTGCGGCGGCAGAGCGCTTCGAGATTTCGTCGGCGATGGTCGGCAAACACATCCGTTCGCTCGAAGCCCGGCTCGGCACGCGCCTGCTTACGCGCACGACGCGCCGTCAAAGCCTCACAGAGATCGGCCGGCAATATTACGAGCAGTGCAGGCGCATTCTCGCCGACGTGAAGGACGCCGAGTCGCTCGCGGAGTCCATGGCCGCTGCGCCGCGCGGCGTGCTCAAGGTGACAGTGCCGCTCACCTATGGCGTCGAGATTTTTTCACCGGCGATGACCGACTATCTGAGCGAGTGGCCCGAGGTCACGCTCGAACTCGACCTGTCGAACCGCATGACCGACCTGGTGGAAGAGGGCTTCGACGCTGCGGTGCGCATCGGCCATCTGCAAGATTCGAGCTTCGTTGCGCGGCCGTTGAAGCCCTATCGCATGCGCGCTTGTGCGTCGCCGGCGTATCTCGCGCGAGCGGGCGTTCCACGTACACCCGCCGATCTCGCGCATCACGAATGTCTCGGTTTTCTGCATTGGGGCCGTGAGGGCGCGTGGCGCCTTGGCGGCGAAAGCGCCGCTGAATACTCGTTGCGAGCGGGGCGCTTTCGCGCGAACAACGGTCAGGCGCTGAAGGTGGCCGCGTTGCGCGGCTTTGGCCTCGTGTTGCAACCGGAGGCGCTGCTCGCACGCGAGATTGCGAGTGGAGAACTGGTGTCGGTGCTGGAAGAGCATCTGCCTGAAGGCGCGCCCGTGCATCTCGTCTATCCGCGCGACCGGCGGGCCACGCCCAAGCTCACCAGTTTCATCGACTTCGTGATAGAGCGTTTCGGCGCGTGATGCTTGCCGCCTGACACTGAAGACGCGCGATAATCCGCACCACTGCGACCACTTTCTTCTCTCTCGATGAGACCTCCGCGCCTCGACCAACTCGACGATCTCGACCGCAACCTCGTAGCGCTGCTTCAGGCGAACGCCCGCGAGAGCGTCGCCAATCTCGCGCGCCAACTCGACGTGGCGCGCACCACTGTAATCGCGAGAATTGCGCGGCTCGAACGCAGCAACGTGATTGCGGGCTACAGCGTGCGGCTCGGCCAGGACGTGCTCGATTCGAGCATCTATGCGTACGTGGGCATCATCATTGCGCCGAAGCATGGGCCGGCCGTGCAGAAGCGCCTCGGCAAGATGCCCGAGGTGCAACTGTTATGCGCGGTGAGCGGCGAGTTCGATTACGTGGCCTGGCTGCGCGCGGATTCGCCGGATCGTCTGAACGATCTGCTCGATCAGATCGGCGGAATGGAAGGCGTGGAGCGGACCACTACCTCGATCATTCTCGCGCGCAAGATCGACCGCGGGATGGTCTGAAGCGCTGCGTGTTTTTACGCTGTTTTGATGCGTTCTCGACGTTTTGTCGGTGGGGCTCGTCGAAACGTCGAAGTTGATAGTCATTACGCAGCATTTTGCTCGTATGAACTGTTTTTGCTTCTCCCTACACTGTCGCTCAAGGGTTCAGCCCGCCGCGCGCCGCGCCTTCATGGGCGGTGCATTCTCAAGCTGGAGACAGCGCACAGAAAAGGCCGGACAGGGCGCTGAAGCATTAGCTCGGATAAACGGCTAAAGCGCCAACTCTGGTCGACTGCTGTGCATGGGACCAGAGTAAGTGCTGAAGCACCAACTCCGGTCGACAGCTGTGCATGGGACCGGAGTAAGTGCTGAAGCACTAACTCCGGTCGACAAAGGAGAAGAACATGAAAGTAGCCATCGTTGGTGCGGGTTTGATTGGTCACACCATCGCCCATATGCTGCGCGAAACCGGCGACTATGACGTGGTCGCGTTCGACCGCGATCAGCATGCGCTCGATAAACTTGCAGCGCAGGGAATTTCAACCCGCCGTGTGGATTCAGCCGATGCCGCCGCGCTGCGTGCCGCGGTTCATGGCTTCGACGCGCTCGTCAACGCGCTGCCGTATTACCTCGCAGTGAACGTGGCCGCTGCCGCGAAGGGCGCGGGCGTCCATTACTTCGACCTGACCGAAGACGTGCGCGCCACTCACGCAATCCGCGCAATCGCCGACGACGCCGATCACGCGTTCATGCCGCAGTGCGGTCTCGCGCCGGGTTTCATCGGCATTGCCGCGCACGAGCTGGCGAACCGCTTTACCGAAATCCGCGACGTCAAGATGCGCGTCGGTGCACTGCCGCAATTCCCGACCAATGCGCTGAAGTACAACCTCACGTGGAGCGTGGACGGCCTCATCAACGAATACTGCCAGCCCTGCGAAGCGATCCGCGACAGCCGCACGCAGTGGGTGCAGCCGCTCGAAGGTCTCGAACATTTTTCGCTCGACGGCACCGAGTACGAAGCGTTCAACACGTCGGGCGGTCTGGGCACGCTGTGCGAAACGCTGTCGGGCCGCGTCGAGTCGCTCGATTACAAGTCGGTACGCTATCCGGGCCACCGCAATCTGATGCAATTTCTGCTTGAGGACCTGCGTCTTTCGAGCGACCGCGACACGCTGAAAACGATCATGCGCCGTTCGGTGCCGTCAACCGCACAGGACGTGGTACTCGTTTTCATCACCGTGAGCGGCATGCGCGACGGTCAACTCGTGCAGGAAGTGTTCACGCGCAAGATCTTCGCGAAGACGGTTTGCGGCGTGCCGATGAGCGCGATCCAGATCACCACGGCGGGCGCGATGTGCGCAGTGCTGGATCTGTTCCGCGAAAAGAAGCTGCCGCAACGAGGTTTCGTGCGTCAGGAGCAGGTCTCTCTGCGCGACTTCCTTGGTAACCGCTTCGGCCAGTTGTACGAAGGACAGGCGCTGGAGTCGCTGCAAAGCGCGGCGACCGTTTGACAAGCGGTGTAGCCGGAGACAAACGCCCCGCATGCGGGGCGTTTTTTCATTTGCCTCGTCACGCTGCGTTTGCTTGACGTTGCGCCGCGGCGCGCTCACTAGACAGGCAGCGGAGGCACCGTTGCGGACGTCACTTGCGGTTCGCCGAGAATGCGCGCGAGCAGCGCGTCATGATCCGCAGCGCTCGGCGAGGTGTTGTCGAACATCAGCAGATCGTTGCACATGTCGCCGGACGGCACGAAGCGCCGCTGTCGGTACTCGTCCCAATGCGCGAGCTTATAGGCGTCGTTCGGATTGGCGCGTGCCATGATCCGCTGATGCGCGGTCTCTTCCGACACCTGCACCCATACGACTCGCACGCTGACGTCGTCGCCGATACCGAGCCAGGCGCGATCGAAAAGCCGCCGCTCGCGGACTTCACGCGAGAGCGGCGCGACTACCAGCGCGCTCACGCCGAGTTCCAGATTGTCGCGCGCGGTATCGACGAGACCCCGATACTCCGGCTCGCGCAGATGCTCGAGGAAAAGCGGGCTGTCCCGATCGTTCGCGTCGCCAGTCAGCATTTGCATGGCAGCCGCGCTATAGCCGCCGTACAGCGTGTCCTTGTCCAGCAGACAGAACGGCGAGCCCGTTGCTTTCATCAGGGGGCCGATCAGTTTCCTCGCGAGCGTTGTCTTGCCCGTGCCCGCGTGACCGCAAATAAAAACCAGGCGGCTCACGAAGATTCGCCTTGCGCCTGGATTGCCGCGCGTTGCGGTTCACGCGCAAACTTGCGGTTAGCTTGCAGCCCGATCACATCGACGATGCCAAAGCTCAACGCCGCACCCATGCTGGCAATCGAGGTGAAATAGCACATTGCGGTCTCCTTGGTTTCCCCGTCTGCAACGATCATGAGGAAGAACGTGGCGACGCGCAAGGTCCGGTTGCGAGCGCCATGCCCGGTATTCGCGTCGCTTAACAATTCGATACATGGGAGGCGCGGACAGCCCTTAACATGGTGGCTATCGCACTCCATTCATGCAGAACGGGCTGCGCATTCGCAAGGCGTTGCAAGGCCGTTCTGTTCGCTTTCAGGGTAATCAACATGCTGATCAATTGTGCCGCCTATCAGGACGGCCGGAAGCTGGCAGATATCGATATCGATAGCATCAGCGACTATGTGGCGCGACCCGAGTGCTTCGTCTGGGTTGCGCTAAAAGACCCGGGCCCCGGCGAACTCGCGGTGATGAAGCACGAATTCGGCCTGCACGACCTTGCGATCGAAGACGCGCAGAACGGTCATCAGCGTCCGAAAATCGAGGAGTACGGCGAGTCGCTGTTCGCGGTAATGCATACGGTAGAGATGGACGAGGATTGCGAACTGCTGATCGGTGAAGTAGACGTATTCGTCGGAGCGAATTACGTGCTGTCGGTGCGGCGCGGCACGCGCGCGGGCTTTCAGAATGTGCGGGCGCGCTGCGAGCGCGAGCCGCAGTTGCTCAAGGCGGGCTCGGCGTTCGTGCTGTATGCGCTCGCCGACGACATTGTCGACCGCTATTTTCCGATCGTCGAGGCGATGAACACGGAAATCGAGACAATCGAAGACCGCATTTTCGAGCGTAACGACTCGGCGGCCTCGCGCGCGATCATCCAGGATCTTTATTCGTTGAAACGGCGCCTCGTGATTCTTCAGCATCACATCGCGCCGTTGCAGGAGGCGATCAGCAAGCTCACGGGCGGTCGCATTCCGAGCGTTTGCGAAGGCATGCAAGCTTACTTTCGCGATGTTTACGATCACCTCGAGCGGATCGTGCGCATCATCGACGGACGGCGTGAACTGGTGGTGACCGCGGTGCAGGTGAACCTCGGCATGATCTCGCTGGCGGAGAACGAAGTGACCAAACGGCTCGGTTCGTTCGCCGCGCTGTTTGCCGTGCCGACCATGATCGCCGGAATCTACGGCATGAACTTCCAGAACATTCCCGAACTGCATTTCCGCTACGGCTATCCGCTGTGCCTTGCGATCATGCTGACCGTCGACATCATCCTTTATCTGCGGTTTCGTAAAGCCGGTTGGCTCTGATCTGGCGCACACCAACGCGTGGGCCCGCTTGCATGCGGCGCAATAAAAGTCCAGCATAGGCGGCCCGCCGGCCGCTGAGATTGCAGCCGGCGGTAAAACCGTCACGAGCGGACCGAGCGAGGACCCATTGCTACACACCATCAGCCGAGGCTCACGCCTCGCGCTTCGGCGCGAGGCGCTCAACCGTCTGCGCCAGCCGGGCCGCACACTGCAGTTTGTGCGCGCCGGTGCACTGCAACACCACGAATCGTTGACAATGCGGTCGCGGTGCGCTGAGAATGAGTCCCGCAAACGTTTGCGCGTAACTAAAAATACGGTTCGACATTGAGCCGACAAACCCAGGAGATATGCATGAGCAACCGCATTCGCCGCCGCATCGTGGCGGCCGCAATCCTCGCCACCGCTACCACCGCCTTGCCGTTTTCCGCCGCCTACGCCCAGAACGCACCCGCGCATAAGCCGAAAGTCGCGTTGGTGATGAAGTCACTCGCCAACGAGTTCTTTCTGACGATGGAAACCGGCGCGAAGGACTACCAGAAGCACAACCCGTCGCAATTCGATCTGATCACGAACGGCATCAAGGACGAGACCGATACGGCGAACCAGATTCGCATCGTCGAACAGATGATCGTCTCGAAGGTGGACGCGATCGTGCTGGCTCCGGCCGATTCGAAGGCACTCGTGCCGGTCGTCAAGAAGGCTGTCGACGCGGGCATCATCGTCGTGAATATCGACAACCGTCTGGACCCCGACGTGCTGAAGTCGAAGGACCTGAACGTGCCGTTCGTCGGACCTGATAATCGCAAGGGCGCGCAAAAGGTCGGCGACTACCTCGCGAAGAAGCTGAAGGCGGGCGACGAGGTCGGCATCATCGAGGGCGTTTCGACCACGACCAATGCGCAGCAGCGCACCGCGGGCTTTAAGGACGCGATGCAGACCGTCGGCGCGAAGGTGGTATCGGTGCAGTCGGGCGAATGGGAAATCGACAAGGGCAATGCCGTTGCGTCGGCCATGCTCAACGAGTACCCGAACCTGAAGGCGTTGCTCGCGGGCAACGACAACATGGCGATCGGCGCGGTTTCCGCGGTGCGCGCTGCGGGTAAGCAAGGCAAGGTGATGGTGGTCGGTTACGACAACATCAACGCCATCAAGCCGATGTTGAAGGACGGCCGCGTGCTCGCCACTGCCGACCAGTATGCCGCGAAGCAGGCTGTGTTCGGCATCGATACCGCGCTGAAAGCCCTGAGCGAGCACAAGAAGCAGTCGCAGTTGTCGGGCGTGGTGGAAACGCCGTGCGACCTGGTGACGAAGTAAGCGTCGCCGGCACCGACCGACTAGCAGGGCGCGCGGAGTCGCGCCGACGAGGCGGCGCAAACGCGGCTGGAATTTCGCCGTGAATGGGGCTTGGTGGTAGCTGTAAATGGTGGCTCTGAGTGACGACAGTCAACGGGGCGGCAGGCGTGGCCGGATCTCCGGTCGAAGCTGAGGCGGAAGCGAAGCCGAAGCCGAAGCAAGGCTGAAGCCGAAGCCGAAGCAAGGCCAAGGCCGAAGCCAAAGCCAAAGCCAAAGCCAAGATCAAAGCCAAGATCAAGGCCAAGATCAAGGCCAAGATCAAAGCCAAGATCAAAGCCAAGATCAAAGCCAGATCAAAGCCAAGATCAAAGCCAAGGCCCGCAGCCGCGCCACCACAAAGCCACAACCGAGCCACAAGCGCCGCCCAAAAACCGTGACTCCGCGCTTACTTTTCAATGAACGCTCAATAGCCGCTCAAGAAACCTGCCAGGCCGCCGTTAATTCAGAGGTAAGCGTCATGACGGCGGCTGCGCGGCGGGACGGAGCGCGGCCTTAGCACCAGCGCATTCCGCGCATGGGCCGGCATTGACCGCACGGCGCCGGATGCGGCCTCGTCGAGCCAATCGTACGAGGCGCACCCGACGCGGTGAAACAGGATCGCGATGGATTCAACCGACCACGACGCCTTGCCTGCCATTCTGTCCGTTAGCGGCATTGGCAAGACTTACGCCGAACCCGTGCTCGCCGACGTGTCATTGTCGTTGCGCGCCGGCGAGGTATTGGCGCTCACCGGCGAGAACGGCGCCGGCAAGAGCACGCTGTCCAAGATTATCGGCGGCCTCGTCGAGCCGACCGCCGGCACGATGCGGCTCGCCGGCCAGCCTTACGCGCCGGCTAGCCGTACCGAAGCGGAAGCGCTCGGCGTGCGCATGGTGATGCAGGAGTTGAACCTGCTGCCCACGTTGTCGGTGGCGGAAAACCTGTTTTTGAACCGCTTGCCGCGCGCGGGTGCGTTCAGCTTCGGCTGGATCGACCGGCGCAAGCTGCGCGAGGACGCGCGTCACGCGATGGCGCAGGTCGGGCTCGACGCGATCCATCCGGATACGCTCGTCGGCGAGCTCGGCATCGGCCATCAGCAGATGGTGGAGATCGCCCGCAATCTGATCGACGATTGCCGTGTGCTGATCCTCGACGAACCAACGGCGATGCTGACCGCCCGCGAAGTCGATCTGCTGTTCGAGCAGATCGACAGGCTCAAGACACGCGGCGTCGCGCTGGTCTATATCTCGCACCGGCTCGAGGAGCTGGCGCGAGTGGCCGAGCAGATCGCGGTGCTGCGCGACGGGCGCCTCGTGCACGTCGACGCGATGGCCAATCTGACGAGCGACGAAATCGTCACGTGGATGGTCGGCCGCGAACTGGGCGAGCAGATCGATCTCGGCGTGCGCAATATCGGCGCGCCGTTGCTGAAAGTGGACCGGCTCACGCGCGGCAAGGTTGTGCGCGACGTGTCGTTCGAAGTACGCGCGGGCGAGATTTTCGGCGTCAGCGGTCTGATCGGCGCGGGCCGCACGGAGTTGATGCGGCTGATTTACGGCGCCGATCCGAAAGACGGCGGCACCGTGGCGCTGGCCGCCACGCCGGGCGCGCCGCCCACGCCGGTGCGGATCGATTCGCCGTCGGACGGGGTACGCGCGGGCATCGCGCTCATCACCGAGGACCGCAAGGGCGAGGGCTTGCTGCTGCCGCAGCCGATTGCGGCCAACGTGTCGCTCGGCAATATCGGCAGCGTGGCGCGGCATGGCATCGTCGATGCGAAGCGCGAAAACGCGCTGGCGAAAAAGCAGATCGACGCAATGCGGATTCGCAGCTCCGGACCGGGGCAGATTGTCGGCGAGCTGTCGGGCGGCAACCAGCAGAAGGTCGTGATCGGCCGCTGGCTCGCGCGCGATTGCCGCGTGCTGTTATTCGACGAACCCACGCGCGGCATCGACGTCGGCGCGAAGTTCGATATTTATGGCTTGATGGGCGCGCTGGCTCGTGAAGGGCGCGCGCTCGTCGTGGTGTCGAGCGACCTGCGTGAACTGATGCTGATCTGCGACCGGATCGGCGTGATGTCCGCGGGAAGCCTGACGGGTGTGTTCGAACGCAACACATGGTCGCAGGACGCGTTGCTGGCCGCCGCTTTCGCCGGCTACCGCAGCCGTGAAGCGCTGTTGCACACCCTCGATACCAACGAAGCAGGGAGTTTGTCATGACCGATCAATCGTTGCGCGACACGTCGGGCGCAAAGCAGGGCGGAGCGGCAGCAAACGGCAACACGAACGCAAACGCAAATACGAACGCGGCGCCGGCCGATCCATCCGCGCCGCTCGCGAGCGGCAAGCCGGCCGGGACGCGGCTCGGGTTTTCGAACTACCTGGGCCTCGCCGGCGCGCTGCTCGGCATGATCGTGCTGTTCTCGCTGCTGAGTTCGCACTTTCTGACGTACGACACATTCAGCACGATCGCCAACCAGATTCCGGATCTGGTCGTGATGTCGGTCGGCATGACCTTCGTGCTGATCATTGCCGGCATCGATCTGTCGGTCGGTTCGGTGCTCGCGCTCGGCGCCTCGGTGGTGAGCGTGGCGGCGCTGAAGTGGGGCTGGGGCCCGTTGCCGTCGGCGCTGCTCGGCGTCGCCGCCGCGGCCCTGACCGGCACGATTACCGGCGCGGTCACGGTCGGCTGGCGGATTCCGTCGTTCATCGTGTCGCTCGGCGTGCTGGAAGCAGCGCGCGGCCTCGCCTATCAGATGACGAATTCGCGCACCGCCTACATCGGCGACGCGTTCGATTTCCTGTCGAACCCGATCGCAGTCGGCATCTCGCCGGCATTCCTGATCGCGGTGGCGGTGATGGTGATCGCGCAACTCGTGCTGACGCGCACGGTGTTCGGCCGCTATCTGGTCGGCATCGGCACCAACGAAGAGGCCGTGCGGCTCGCGGGCGTCAATCCGCGGCCGTACAAGGTGATCGTGTTCGCACTGATGGGCGCGCTCGCGGGCCTCGCGTCGCTCTTCCAGATTTCGCGTCTGGAGGCGGCCGATCCGAACGCGGGCGTCGGCCTGGAACTGCAGGTGATCGCGGCGGTGGTGATTGGCGGCACGAGTCTGATGGGCGGGCGCGGTTCGGTTATCAGTACATTTTTTGGCGTGTTGATCATTTCGGTGCTGGCGGCCGGGCTCGCGCAGATCGGCGCGAACGAGCCGACCAAACGCATGATTACCGGCGCGGTGATCGTGGTGGCCGTGGTACTGGATACGTACCGCAGCCGCCGCAAGCGTGCCTGACAGCGGAAGATTAGCGCGTGTCGGGCGGTTGCAGGGTGGTTTGCGGTAAAGCGTAAGAATTGACGAGCGTGAAGTGCCTTCGATGAGGATGTCCCGCAGGTCGGCAGTGAGCATGACCGGCGGGAAAAACAGGCGGGAGAGCAACAGGTTATGGCGACGATCAAGGATGTAGCGGCCGTGGCGGGCGTGTCCTTCACCACGGTTTCCCACGTGGTGAACAACTCGCGTCCCGTGTCGGCAGACGTGCGCGCGAAGGTCGAGCACGCCATTCGCCAGCTTCACTACGTGCCCTCGGCGGTGGCCCGTTCGCTGAAGGCGCGCGCCACCGCGACCATCGGACTCGTGGTGCCGAACAGCACGAACCCGTATTTTGCGGAGCTCGCGCGCGGCATCGAGGACGGTTGCGCCCGCAACGGCTACTGCGTGTTCTTCTGCAATTCCGACGACGACCCAGCGAAGCAGCGCAACTATCTACGGGTGCTGCAGGAAAAACGGATCGACGGACTGATCGTCGCGTCTGCCGGCGACGACGCGGTGCTGGCGCAGACTCTCGCCGACGCGCGCGAGCCGCTCGTGATCGTCGACCGCAACATTGAAGGCGTGAACGCGGATCTCGTGCAGATCGATCATGAAAAGGGCGCGTATCTGGCTACCCGTCATCTGCTCGAACTCGGACATGTGCAGATCGGCTGTATCAGCGGGCCCGTCGAGACGGCGGTGAGCGCCATGCGGGTGCACGGCTTTATCCGCGCCATGACCGAGCGCGGCATCGAGATTCCGCCCAATGCGATCGTCGAAAGCGATTTTTCGGGAACGGGCGGGCATCGCGCGGCCGCTCAACTGTTCGACACGGTCAAGCCGTCGGCGATTTTTGCGTGCAACGACATGATGGGCATCGGCGCGTTGCGCGCTGCGGCGGAGCGCAATATCAGCGTGCCGCGCGACTGTTCGATCATCGGTTTCGACGATATCGAACTCGGACGCTTCACCTATCCGGCGTTGTCGACAGTCGGGCAATCGGTGCGCGCGCTCGGCGACATGGCTGCGCAGACGCTGATCGAACGCATCGCGGGCAAGTCGTCGGCAAATGCGCGGCCGGCCGGCCGCCGACGTGTGGTGACGCCGCGGTTGATCGTGCGCGAATCGACGTCGGCCTGGGCCGGCGCGGGAAAACGCGATCTCGCGGCTTGAGCGCGGGTTGCCGGCCTGGACGTGTGTTGTACTGCAACGCACATCGGCAGGTTTAGAAAGCTGGATTTCGGGAGAAACAGGTGTCAAGTAACGAAACGCGCGCACGCGTGGCAGTGGTCGGCAGTCTGAACATGGATCTGGTCGCGCGCGCGCCGCGTTTGCCGCATCCCGGCGAAACGCTGGCCGGCCGCACGTTCGCGCAGGTCGCGGGCGGCAAGGGCGGCAACCAGGCGGTGGCCGCGGCCAGACTCGGCGCGCAGGTGTCGATGCTCGGCTGTGTCGGCGCGGACGCGAACGGCGCCCAGCTGCGCGCGGGGCTCGAAGCGGAAGGCATCGACTGCGCGGCGGTCGAGACCGGCCGTGAGGCGACGGGCGTCGCGCTGATCATCGTCGACGATGCGAGTCAGAACGCGATTGTGATCGTCGCGGGCAGCAATGGCGAAGTGACGCCGGAAACTATTGCGCGTCATGAAGCGGTTCTCGCTGCCGCCGACGTGGTGATCTGCCAGCTCGAAACACCGCCGGACACGGTGCAAGCGGCGCTGGCCACGGCCCGGCGCTTAGGCAAGACGGTCATTCTGAATCCGGCGCCGGCCACGGGTCCGCTTCCCGCCGAGTGGCTGCCTCTCATCGACTATCTGATACCGAATGAGCTGGAAGCGGCGACGTTGACCGGCTTGCCGGTCGGCTCGCCCGAGGAAGCGGCCACCGCCGCTGCCGTGCTGCGCGCGGCCGGGGCGCGCAACGTGCTCGTGACGCTCGGCCCGCGCGGTGTGCAGGCGGCGCTCGAAGGCGCGGCGCCGGCCTTGTACGACGCGCCGAAGGTCAAAGCCGTCGATACGACGGCGGCCGGCGACACCTTCATCGGCGGTTTTGCCGCGCAACTCGCGCAGGGTGCGAGCGTCGATGCGGCGATCCGCTTCGCGCAGCATGCGGCGGCGCTGTCGGTCACGCGCGCGGGCGCGCAGCCTTCGATTCCCACGCGGGCTGAAGTGGAAGGCTGAGTTTTTGGGCGGAGGCGGCACGTGGCGGTGTCGGGCGGTTGGCGTCGATGCTTGCATGCTGTGTTGCGATGCTTGCGGCGCGTGCCGTGCTTATCGGATATCCCGTGCACCCCCGCGCCTGCCGCTTGCCGCGCTTTACGCCACCCTGTTTCTTGCGCGCGCCGATCAGCGGATCAGCCAGCCAAGCCAAGCCAAGCCAAGCCAAGCCAAGCCAGTCAGCCGGTCAGCCAACCCGCATTGGCCAACTCGCCAGTCCGCCAGTTAGCCAATTCACCAATCCCCAGTTCGCTGGTCCCCAAAACCCCCAAACCCCGCCTCCATCGAACTGCGTGCACAACGCATCAAATGCCACACCGCGACCCTCCGCCCGATCTTCCTCGCATTTCTTGCTAACTTCCGCCAATCATCTTTCTTCATACGATAAGCACTTCAAGTATCGCGCCTGCTTGCCGTAAACGAGGCTAGTAGAGCAACGCTCCTAACGCGCGCTCTTGTCCGTCTACTACAGGAACAAGCATGTTGAACAAAGGGATTTCGATCAAGGCGCGGATCGGCCTTACGATGGCTTTTCTCGCGGCGCTGCTCGTCGGCATCGGCGCGTTCGGTCTATTCGGTATGGGCCGTTCTAACGACGCGTACAAGGATACGTTCACCAATTCGATGCCGAGCGCGGTCAACATCGGCAACGCCGAGTTGTTCGCGGCGCGGGAGCGTCTTGCGCTCGACCGCGCAGCGTTCATGATAGGTACGCCGGAAGCCGCGCCGACGCTGGAACGCGCGCGCGGCATGCGCGCCACGTCCGACATGTGGTGGAAGAAGTACATGGACCTGCCGCGTGAGCCTGAAGAAGAACGCCTCACGCAGGTAGTGGTCGGCAAGCGCGACGCACTGCATCAACAAGCCGACGCGTTTTCAGCAATCGTTGTTGCTGGCGACCAAAGCAAGTTGATCGACGGCGCCAAACGCCTGCAGATCGCTTACAACGAACTTGCCACCTCCGACGAGGCGCTAAGTAAATATCAGTTCGATCAGGCCCGGGATGGTTTCGAATCCGCTCAGTCGAGCTTCCAGATGTTCCGCATGGTCAGTCTCGGCGCGCTGTTCGCCGGTGTCGTCGCGGCGGTGCTGTCGTATGTGGCGCTCAGCCGGGCAATCGCCCGGCCGCTCGCCGAGGCGCTAGGCCATTTCGACGCGATCGCCGCAGGCGATCTGCGCCGTCAGGTCGTCATCACGTCGCGTGACGAAATGGGGCAGGTGCTCGAAGGTATCGGGAAGATGCAGCGCAGTCTCACCGAAACGGTGCGCGCGGTGCGCGGCGGAAGCGAGTCGATTGCTACCGCGACGCGCGAAATCGCGGCCGGCAATATTGATCTGTCGTCGCGCACGGAAGAGCAGGCGTCCGCGTTGCAAGAAACGGCGTCGAGCATGGAAGAATTGACCGGCACCGTGAAACAGAACGCCGACAACGCCCGTCAGGCGAGCGCGCTCGCGGCCAATGCATCGGAAATCGCCAACAAGGGCAGCGCGGTGGTGGGCCAAGTGGTCGGCACAATGGGCGAGATCAACCAGAGTTCTGCAAAGATCGCCGACATCATTTCGATCATCGAAGGAATCGCGTTTCAGACCAACATCCTCGCGCTGAATGCGGCCGTGGAAGCCGCGCGTGCCGGCGAAGAGGGGCGCGGTTTCGCGGTCGTTGCGGGCGAAGTGCGCAGCCTCGCGCAACGCTCGTCGGCGGCGGCCAAGGAAATCAAGGAGCTGATCGACACGTCGGTGGACCGCGTGCAGTCGGGCTCGGCGCTCGTCGACGAAGCGGGCCGCACGATGAGCGAGATCATCAGCGCGGTGCAGCGCGTGACCGACATCATGGGCGAAATCGCCGCGGCCTCTGAAGAGCAGAGCAGCGGTATCGACCAGGTGGCGCGCGCCGTCACCCAGATGGACGAAGTGACGCAGCAAAATGCCGCTCTCGTCGAGGAAGCGGCCGCGGCGGCGTCTTCTCTGGAAGACCAGGCTGACAAGCTGCGTGGCGCGGTTGCCGTGTTTCAACTGGAAGACGGTGGCGTGAGGACGTCGGGCGGCGCGTTGCCCAAACATCTGCCGACGCCTGCGCGAATTGCCCCGGCCGCGGCGCGGTCGGCGTCTCGTGCCGATTCTCGTGCAGCTCCGCGCGCGAGTGCCCCGGTCCCGGCTCAGCATGTAAGCGCCGCCCCGGCGGCTGCGGCTGCTGCCGTGCCGGCGCCGAAGCCCGCCGCACCGAAAGCGGCTCCGGCGCCGCGTGCGCCCGCCAAGGCTGCGGCTGTTGCCAGTGCCGGCGGCGATCAGGACTGGGAAACGTTCTGACCGGACATCTACGGTAATTGTCGCCTGTGCGGCGCGAGCGGCGAAAGCTCTTTGCAACGATCGTTCCAGGCGCTCCGGCTGCAGAATCAAAGCCGTGGCGGCTGAGCCGCCTCGCACATGAAGACCGCGGAAGACCGCGCTTGCGTACGCAAGCGCGGTTTTTTTATGGCGTGTGCATTAAGTCGCGTTTGTCGAGCGGCCGACGCCCTGGCGGGCCTCACGATCCGGTACATTGACGGGCGCGGCTACGGTAATTCGTGACCGGATCGCGGCTGTCGGCTGTCGGCGACGCCTGCGGCTAGCCGGCGAAGAGCGCTGCTGCGCAAACCGCCGCGCGGCTTCGCGTCGCCCAGCGCGCCTCGCCGCCGTTTTACCACCCTTGACCACCGCTAACCACCGCGCTGCAGTAGCCGTTAAATGCGCCAGCCACAAAGGACCGACATGACGCCACACGACCTCGCGCACCGCCTCGTCGAAGCACGCCGGCAGCATCGCCCGATCAACGGGCTCGCGCCCGAACAGATGCCGCCGGACGCCGCCACCGCTTACGCGATCCAGCAGGCGGTCATCGCGGGTCTCGGCGACTCCACCGGTGCGTGGAAGATCGGCGCGAAGGCGCCCGGCGGAGCCGCCTCTGGCGCGCCGATCCCCGCTTCGCTCGTGCTGCCTTCGCCAGCGCGCGTTGCGCACGGGGGCTTCTTTCGCGTGCTGCTGGAACTCGAAATCGCGTTCCGCTTCACCGAGGCGATCGAGCCCCGCGGCCGTGCCTACGCACGCGACGAGGTGCTCGCGCTGGTCGGCGAGGTGCTGCCGGCCATCGAGATCGTCGATAGCCGCTTTGCGGAATGGCCCAACATCGCGCCGCTTGCCCAACTCGCCGATGCCCAGAATAACGGGGCATTGATCACCGGTCACCCGGTGGCGTACGCGGGACTGGCACGCGGCTTCGACTTTGTTTCGCCGGAGCTGGAACTGAGCTTCGACGGCGATTCGCTCGTGCCGGCCGCCACCGGCAATCCCGCGGGCGACCCGCGCGAGCTGCTAGTGTGGTTCGTCAACCATTGCGCCGCCATGGGCATCACGATCGAGCCGGAATGGACGCTGACCACGGGCTCTTACGTCGGTGCGCACAATGTGGACAAACCGGGCGTCGTGCGTGGCCATATCGACGGACTCGGAGAGGTCGAGATCGAACTGACCTGAAGCCGTGACACTGTGTGATGTGACACGGTGTCCGTTTCACTTCCATGCCGTGCTTGTAACGGCGCATTACAAACGCGACATTCAACGGCTGCCGATGGGCGGCCGTTTTACATTTGATGCGTCTGTGCTTGCTGCTTAGCCGTATACCCTATTGAACCAGTTGAATGCCGCGCCGTTATCCAGTTAACAGACAGCGAACAGAGGGAGCGCGAGCGGTAGAGGACATGGCTGCGCGATACCGGCGATGCACGTGCTGCAGATGTTGCAAGTGGTGCAGGCAACCATGTCGTCGACGCGGTTATGTAAAGGCTGCGAAGCAAGTGAAGCGTCGGCTCGATAGCAAAGCATGCGCAGCGGCACAACGATTTCTGCGTCGATGTGAATCGCGATGGAACGAAACCTCGCGTCCATGGACGAACTGCATGAACGTGCGCCGGCGAACCATGCAAGCAACTTTGGTCGACCGGCATGTAACAGATGCGGGGACATGTAGACCAAACGCATGTCGAAGCGTTAGGAAGGAAAGCGCGGTAGCAAAAAGAGCGGGGACGTAGCGCGAAATTTGCGAGGTGCTGGCTTCAAGGTACGCAGTGTGCGTGTGCAGCCATCGCGTGAATGTAAGTGTTGGGATGAACTGGAGAGCAAGCTGTTTGATCGTCCGACGCGCAAGATTGTAGGTCGTCAAAACGGGCTTTCCAAGTGATGAATGTTGGGAGGCGAATGCGGCGCGATTTTCGCAACGTAGTTCGTGAAAAAAAATTTAAAAGGGTTTAGGATGAATTCGAGCGATGTCGTTTCCGAATAGCGCGCCGCGCACGACATCGGTCTAGACTTCGGCGAGGAGGTAGCATGGATATCTACAGCAGTTTCGCGACCCGCTTCGAGAAAACGCGAGAGGACGAACTCTCGCTCGAGGAGTACCTCGCGCTCTGCAAAGACAATCCCGCCGCGTACGCCACGGCTGGCGAACGCATGTTGACGGCAATCGGAGAACCCGAACAGATCGATACTCGCAACGATCCGCGTCTGTCGCGTATCTTCGCGAACAAGGTCATCAAGGTATACCCCGCATTCCGTGAGTTCTACGGAATGGAAGAGGTGATCGAGCAGGTGGTCGCCTACTTCCGGCACTCGGCCCAGGGGCTCGAAGAGAAGAAGCAGATTCTGTATCTGTTAGGCCCGGTCGGCGGCGGCAAATCGTCGATCGCGGAACGCCTGAAGCAGCTCATGGAGCGCGTGCCGTTCTACGCGATCAAGGGCTCGCCCGTGAACGAATCGCCACTCGGTTTGTTCGACTACGACGAGGACGGTCCGATCCTCGAAGAGCAATACGGCATACCACGCCGCTACCTGAAAAGCATTCTGAGCCCGTGGGCGGTCAAGCGCCTGCACGAGTACAACGGCGACATTCGTAAATTCCGTGTGGTGCGGCGCTATCCGTCCATCCTGCGGCAAATCGGTATCGCCAAAACGGAGCCAGGCGACGAGAACAATCAGGACATCTCCTCGCTCGTCGGTAAGGTGGACATCCGCAAGCTCGAACAGTATGCGCAAGACGATGCAGACGCATACAGCTACTCGGGTGGCTTGTGTCTCGCGAATCAGGGCCTGCTCGAATTCGTCGAAATGTTCAAGGCTCCGATCAAGGTGTTGCACCCGCTGTTGACGGCGACCCAGGAGGGCAACTTCAAGGGCACGGAAGGCTTCGGTGCGATTCCTTTTGACGGTGTGATTCTCGCGCACTCGAACGAGTCGGAGTGGAAGGCGTTCCGCAACAACCGCAACAACGAAGCATTGCTCGACCGGATCTTCGTCGTGAAGGTGCCGTACTGCTTGCGCTACTCGGAAGAGATCAAGATCTACGAGAAGCTGCTGCGCAATTCGTCGCTCGCCAATGCCGTATGCGCTCCCGGCACGCTGAAGATGATGGCGCAAATGTCGGTGCTCACGCGCTTGCAGGAGCCTGAAAATTCGAGCCTGTTCTCGAAGATGCAGGTCTACGACGGCGAGAATCTGAAGGACACCGATCCGAAGGCGAAGTCGTACCAGGAATACCGCGACTTCGCGGGCGTGGATGAAGGGATGACCGGCGTGTCGACCCGCTTCGCGTTCAAGATTCTGTCGCGCGTGTTCAACTTCGATTCGACCGAAGTCGCGGCCAATCCGGTGCACCTGATGTATGTGCTCGAACAGCAGATCGAGCGCGAGCAGTTCCCACCGGAAACCGAGCAGAAGTATCTGTCGTTCATTAAAGACGTGCTTGCCTCGCGCTACGCGGAATTCATCGGTAAGGAGATTCAGACCGCTTATCTGGAGTCGTACTCCGAATATGGGCAGAACATCTTCGATCGCTATGTGACGTATGCCGACTTCTGGATTCAGGATCAGGAGTTCCGCGATCACGACACTGGCGAGAGCTTCGACCGCGCGGCATTGAACGCCGAACTGGAGAAGATCGAGAAGCCCGCGGGCATCAGCAATCCGAAGGATTTCCGCAACGAGATCGTGAACTTCGTGTTGCGCGCGAGAGCTGCGAATGCAGGGAAGAATCCTGCGTGGATCAGCTACGAAAAGCTGCGCGTGGTGATCGAAAAGAAGATGTTTTCGAACACGGAGGAATTGCTGCCTGTCATCTCGTTCAACGCCAAAGGTTCGGCGGAAGAACAACGCAAGCACGAAGACTTCGTCAACCGGATGGTGGCGAAGGGCTACACGCCGAAGCAGGTGCGCTTGCTCTGTGACTGGTATCTGCGCGTGCGCAAATCGTCATGATCCGCATCGCGTGCCGCCCGCGCGGTCCGACCGCGCGGGCACCCTGCGAGGCGCAAGCTGCATGGACATAGCACTGGACCATGCAGCGTACGTCTCGCGACGAGTCGACAAGGGAGACGAGGCGTGCTTCATCAAATCATCGACCGCAGGTTAGCAGGCAAGAACAAGAGCATTGCAAATCGCGAGCGCTTTTTGCGTCGCGTTAAGAACTATATTCGTCGCGCCGTTTCGGAAGCGGTGCGCGACCGCAGCATCAAAGACATACAGAACACGCAGAGCATCACGATTCCGCGCAAGGACATCGCAGAGCCGTCGTTCCGGCATGGGCCCGGCGGCCGGCGCGAAATGGTGCATCCGGGCAACTCCGACTATATCCGCGGCGACAAGATTCAGCGTCCGCAAGGCGGCGGAGGCGGAGGCGGGGGCGGCCAGGCCAGTAACGAAGGCGAGGGTCAGGACGACTTCGTGTTCGAACTGAGCCGCGAAGAGTTCATGCAGTATTTCTTCGACGACCTCGAATTGCCGCGGCTCGTCAAAACCCACCTCCTGGCCGTCCCCACGTGGAAGAGCATCCGCGCCGGCTGGGCTGCCGAAGGCACGCCGAACAATATCGACGTGGTCCGTTCGTTGCGTAGCGCTCTTGGCCGCCGCATCGCACTCGGCGCACCGCTCGTCAATCAGTTGCACGAGATGGAGCGGCAACTCGAGGTCATGAAAGCCGACCCCGACGACCGTCGCGAGGACATCAAGCTGCTCGAAGAGGAAATCCACCACTTACGCGGGCGCATATGGCGCATTCCGTTTATCGATCCGTTCGATCTGCGCTACGTGAACCGCGTGAAGCAGCCCACGCCGTCCAGCCAGGCCGTGATGTTCTGTCTGATGGATGTGTCGGGTTCGATGGACGAGCAGCGCAAGGATCTCGCGAAGCGCTTTTTCATCCTGCTGTATCTGTTTCTCAAGCGCAATTACGAAAAGATCGAGGTGGTGTTCATCCGTCACCACACGCGCGCGGAAGAGGTCGACGAAGACACCTTCTTCCATTCAACGGAAAGCGGCGGCACGGTCGTGTCGAGCGCGCTCGAACTGATGCAGAAGGTCATGGACGAGCGCTATTCGCCGACTGAATGGAACATTTACGGCGCGCAGGCGTCGGACGGCGACAACTGGACCGACGACTCGCCGAAGTGCCGCAAGATACTCTCGGATGACATCCTGGAGAAGGTGCGCTATTTTGCGTATATTCAGGTGACGCCCGAAGAGCAGAATCTGTGGCTGGAATATGCGCAACTGGCGTTGAGCCAGCCGCATATGGCGATGAAGAAAGTCGAAACCGCGGCTGACATCTATCCGGTGTTTCGCGAGTTGTTCGAAAAGCAGGTGGCGTCGTCATGACGGACAAGCACTTGCACAACGAAGCGCGCGGCTATCAGCCGGAGCGTGGGAAAGGCGTGCCGCAGCGTCAGTCGGGGCATGCCGAGGCAGCGGCGGACGAAGTCCGACCCGTCGCAGCCGGAGCAGTCGACAACGCTGAAGCACGGGGACACACCGGAACGCCCACTGAGGGGCAAAGGGAAGTCCGTATGAACGTAGCCGATAGACGGCCTCTGCCGTGCCCGTCCGACTGGACCTTCGAGTTGATCGAAGAGTACGACTCGCATATTGCCCGTGTTGCGGAGCAATATGAGCTCGACGTGTATCCGATCCAGCTGGAACTCATCAGCGCTGAACAGATGATGGACGCTTATGCGTCCGTCGGCATGCCGGTGAACTACCGGCACTGGTCGTTCGGCAAGCACTTTCTCTCTACCGAAAAAAGCTACCGTCGCGGGCAGATGGGGCTCGCGTACGAGATCGTCATTAATTCGAACCCCTGCATCGCGTATCTGATGGAAGAGAACACGATGACGATGCAGGCGCTCGTCATCGCCCATGCGGCGTACGGGCACAACTCGTTTTTCAAGGGCAACTATCTGTTCCGGCTGTGGACGGATGCGCATGCCATCATCGATTACCTCGTCTACGCGAAGAACTACATTGCGGAGTGCGAGGAGCGCTTTGGGCTCGACCGTGTCGAAGAACTGCTCGATTCGTGTCATGCGCTAATGAACTACGGCGTGGACCGCTATAAGCGTCCGCAGAAGCTGTCGCTTGAGAAGGAGTTCGCCGCGCGCCGCGAACGCGAGGCGTACCTGCAGTCGCAAGTCAACGAATTGTGGCGCACGCTACCCACGCGCCATACGCCGTTGCCCGAGGAAATCGAGGAGCGTTATCCGCCTGAGCCGCAAGAAAATCTGCTGTACTTCGCGGAGAAAAACGCGCCACTGCTCGAGCCGTGGGAGCGCGAGGTGATTCGCATCGTGCGCAAGGTGGGACAGTATTTTTACCCGCAGCGGCAGACGCAGGTCATGAACGAAGGCTGGGCCACGTTCTGGCATTACACGTTGCTCAATACGATGTACAACCAGGGCAAGCTCGAAGACGGCTTCATGATGGAGTTTCTCCATTCGCACAGCAATGTGGTCTATCAGCCGCCGGTCACGAAGCCTTACTACAGCGGTATCAATCCGTACGCTCTGGGTTTTTCGATGATGAGCGATATTCGCCGCATCTGTGAAAACCCTACTGACGAAGACCGCAAGTGGTTCCCGGAACTGGCCGGCAGCCCGTGGCTTCCCGCCATGCACTACGCGATGCGCAATTTCAAGGACGAGAGTTTTGTCGCGCAGTATCTGTCGCCGCATCTGATCCGCGAAATGCGTCTGTTCTCGGTGCTCGACGACGACATGCGCGATGCGCTCGAAGTCTCCGCGATTCACGACGACAGCGGTTATCAATATGTGCGCCAGGCGTTGTCGCGGCAGTACGACATGCATCATCGCGAGCCGAATATTCAGGTGTGGTCGGTGAATACGCGTGGCGACCGCAGTCTGACGTTGCGGCACTTCATGAGCGACAACCGGCATCTTTCATCGGATAGCGATGAAGTGCTCAAGCACATGGCGCGCTTGTGGCAGTTCGACGTGTACCTCGAAAGCGTCGATGAAAACGGCACGGTCAGGAAGCGTTACGAGTGCCGCTACGTGCCGCCGGCCGTGAGGGCGTGATGGTCTCATAGGCGCGCCGCAACTCTTGCGGTTCGGCGCGCCAGTTTTTGTGGTGTCGAGCGGCGCGCGACCTGGGTTAGGTGTGGGTGCCCTACGCGTGGCTGCCCAAATCAGCCAGAAAATCCCGGGCACGTTCCGACAAGCCCGGGGCGAGATTCAGGGCCTGGGTCGCCGCCGTGGCGACTCGGGTGCGCGCGTTCTCCTCCAGTTCGTCGGTGGCTGTCGTCAACCAGTCTGGAAACTTCTCTGCGAGCGCGTCGATCAACACGGCGGCCTGCCGTCGGTCCTTGTCTGCTTTGAGTGCACGCGATGGGTCGCGAAGCGTGCTGACGATAAGCTTGTGAAGCGCAAATCTGGCGGGATCGGGCAGCATCACCGGCACCACGTGTTCTTTGCCGAGGATAAAGCCGCGCGTCGGGTTCGATACCAGATACCTGAAGTAAGGAAGCCCTGTCGCGTGGGCGCGTAAGTGCGGCAAGGCTTTCGTCTCGTACGCCTCGGTACCCGGCACGAGTAAGTCCACCTTGAGAGGTTGCCCGCGAGCCTTGAACGAGGTCGACGGCTTTCGCGAGTCCAGTTCCGGCACCTCGAGAAACGGAATACCGCTATCACGAAGAATGTCGAGAAAGCTGCGCTCTTCGGGGATAGCCACCGAAATGCTGCCGGTGCTGCCGATGTCGATATCTTCCGTCCTGTAGTTCGCAGGCAGCCGAACGCCGAGGCTGTTCAGCAGGGCGCCGAAGGCGTGGGAGCCGACCAGCACTCCGCCGTGGCTGAAGATGCCGGCATTAAAAAGCGTTGCGAGAGTTAGCGCCGAAGAGTTGTCCGCAGCGGCAAAGTTCGCCTTGCGCAGGATCTGCACCTCGGCGGCAAGCACGCGCATCTCCGCGCTCTCAAGTAGTTTCGCCTCGAGCGCGGCCTCGGTAGCGGGCTCGCCTGCGCGGCCAAGCGAGGTTTCCTTATGCTTTCCCGATGCCAGATAGACGCGCCAGTAGGTGTACGTTTTCCCGTCGACGGTCTTCTGGGCCGCCGAGCCCGGAGAGTGCAGGGGAATGTGACCTTGTGCGCTGGCGCGCTCGGTGACGGAGGAATACAGCGTTTGCAGTGCGTCGTTGTGGAAGCTGGCCATAGCTGGCATCTCCTTATACCCTGTAATTACACATTAAGGTATAAAGATGCCGACGTCAAATTTATACCTTACGATTAGATCGCGAGGGATAAACCCCAGAATCAGCCTCCGGGAAGCGGGAGCGCACATTCGTGACGCGCACGAGGCGGCGTTTGCCGAAGTGGCGTGCGGCTCTGCGGGAACGGTGTGCCAACGGCGCTCATAGCGCTTGCCCTGGCGCTTGCCAACAAACCACCAACTTCTACTTGCGATTCTGTAAAATTCGCGCACGCTAAAAACCGCGTGCTGAAGGCGGCGCCATGACCGTCGCCTCCGTTCAAGAGACAAGGAAGACACAACATGACCGACCTCACAGACCACAGCGTGGCCTCAGCCCACGACACACGGCGCCGCATCTTCGCGATCGTCGGCGCGTCATCCGGCAATCTTGTCGAATGGTTCGACTTCTACGTCTATTCGTTCTGCGCGCTTTATTTCGCGCCCGCATTTTTTCCGAGCGGCAACACCACGACGCAATTGCTCAACACGGCCGGCGTGTTCGCGGCGGGCTTTCTGATGCGCCCGATCGGCGGCTGGTTTTTCGGCCGCCTCGCTGACAAGCATGGCCGCCGCATGGCGATGATGGTGTCGGTGTTCATGATGTGCGGCGGCTCGCTCGTGATCGCCGTGTTGCCCACGTACGCGCAGATCGGCGCGCTTGCGCCTGCGCTGCTGCTGGTCGCGCGCCTTTTTCAAGGTCTGTCGGTGGGCGGCGAATACGGCACCAGTGCGACTTATATGAGTGAAGTCGCGCTCAAGGGGCGGCGCGGCTTCTTCGCGTCGTTCCAGTACGTGACGCTGATCGGCGGCCAACTGTGCGCGCTGCTCGTGCTGGTCGTGCTGCAACAGACGCTCTCCACCGCGGAGCTCAAGGCATGGGGCTGGCGAGTGCCGTTCGTGATCGGCGCGATGGCCGCGTTGATCGCGTTGTATCTGCGTAAATCGCTCGATGAAACCACCACCGCCGCGACGCGTCAGCGCAAGGAAGCGGGCACGCTGCGCGGCTTGTGGCAGCACCGCGTCGCGTTTATGACGGTGCTCGGCTTCACCGCGGGCGGCTCGTTGATTTTCTATACGTTCACCACGTACATGCAGAAGTATCTGGTGAACACGGCGGGCATGAGCGCCAAGACGGCAAGCAATGTGATGACGGCGGCGCTCTTCGTCTACATGGTGATCCAGCCGGCCTTCGGCGCATTGTCGGACCGCATTGGCCGCCGCAATTCGATGCTGTGCTTCGGCTTGTTCGCGACCATCGGCACGGTGCCGCTTCTGCACGCGCTCAAAGACGTGACGAGCCCGTATGCGGCCTTCGCGCTTGTGGTGCTGGCGCTCGCCATCGTGAGCTTCTATACGTCGATCAGCGGCCTGATCAAGGCGGAGATGTTCCCGCCGGAAGTACGCGCGCTCGGCGTCGGTCTCTCGTATGCGGTGGCCAATGCGATTTTCGGAGGCTCGGCCGAATACGTGGCGCTGTGGCTCAAGTCGGTCGGCAGCGAGTCGATGTTCTACTGGTATGTCACCGTGCTGTGCGCCATTGCCGGGCTCGTCGCGCTGCGCATGCGCGATCCGTCGAAAGAAGGCTATTTGCGTCACGAACCGTAAGTCTCCCGACCATGCGCGTTTTCGACTAGCGCGCCCCGCACTTGCTCAGGACACCACGATCTCGGTGCCGAGCACATGCAGCAGATCGCGCAGCGCTTCGGCCTGCGCCATTTTCGCGTCGCTGCGCAAATGAATCTGCACGGCTCGCCCAGCAATTCCGTCGACGGGATGGGCGAGCCACAACTCCACCGCGAGCCCTAAACCCTCCGGCTGATTGACGGCAACCGGCTCGATCACGCGCGGCTTGAAACAGGCACTGTCGGACATGGCGAATCACCTCGAAGCTGATGACGTGTCCGGCTCATCGTAATCAGCGGCGCGCGGGAGTCCAAGCAACAAATACGCGTTTGCTAAGCAGAGGATGCTTAGCAGAAAAAGCGCTGACCGCGCATGCGGGCGAGACTTGGACGATCAGCCCGGCTCGGTCGTATCGGCGGCCAGTTCGGCGACGAAATCGTTCACCATCGCGCCGGCTTCACCGCTCAAGGCGGCCGGCGCGACAGGTGTCAAAGGTGTCAAAGGTGCCATAGGTGCCATAGGTGCCATAGGTGCCATAGGTGCCATGGGCGCCGCAGCGGCGGCCATCGCCACGGCCCGTTCGCGCGCGCTCATCGCGGCTCGCGAGAGCATCAGCAAATGGTAGTAAAGCCGCGCGCTCAAGCCATAGTGGTACGCAAACAGGTGAGCCAGCGCGATCTTGAAGCCGAGCCGCGCCTGACGATTTCTCGCATGCACCGACACCACGATGGGCGCAAGCCGCCGCAGCGCGAGCTTGCGTGAGGGCTCCAGCTGCGGCGGCAGTTTCAGCATCTTGACGAACGCGTACGCACTGAGCGTGGCCGCCGCGGACGTGCCGCGCGTGCTCTGCGAAATGGAAGTCGCGGTCTTGCGATACACCGACACGTAATCGTGCAGATAAAACACCTCGCGCGCCGCGAGGCAAAGTTCGGTGCCGAATACGAAATCGCAGCACACGCCGTACTGCTCCTTATAGCCGATGCGTTTGACGAGCCGCGCGTCGGCCATCCAGCCGTTGTTCGGGAACATCTGAATGAGGCCGGTCCTGCCGGGCAGCGGCTGCAAACCTTCGGCGTCCTTTGTACGCCGGAACGCCGCGTTGAGCCGCGCGCTCGCCTCGACGTCGATCGCGCCCGAATGGTCGGCCTCATACTGCGCGCCGAACGCCGCATCGAGCCGTGGGTGCAGGTCCCAGAGCGAGGCCAGTTTCTCGACGCCGTCGGTGGCGAGCAGGTCGTCGTCGTGAATCAGCAGAATCCTGTCGCCGCGCGCGCGCTGGAAGAGGCTCGCGACATTGCGCGCCTGGCCGAGCGGCGGCTCGTTCCTCGTATAGCGGATGCGCCGCTCGTTCCTGTAACGCGATGCGATGAGTTGCTCGGTGCGCGCATCGCTCGAGTCGTCGCCGATCACGATTTCCACATTGCCGTAGGTCTGCGCAAGACACGAGTCGATGCATTCGACGAGCAGTTCCGGCCGGTTGCACGTCGGCAGGCAGATCGACACTTTGGCGGACTGGGAGGAGGGCGAGGGAATGGACATGGGCGTCGCCTTTGTTATCTGTTAAAGGGGCGGCAGCCGGTCTGCCTGGTAGCATACGTCGCTGCAAGCAGAAAAATAGTTCATCACGCCGAAAAAATATTCGGTAAAAAAACGGAAAAAATGTCTGGCGTATGAAAGGCGCTGGAAGGGAAAAATTTATGCAGCTTTGCCGCGCAAAAGCAGCAAAGCCGCTTGTAGACCCGCGCTTAATTTCAACCCACTGACGGTTCGCCTTCGCCCGGCTTCTGGCCGGGGCGATCGGCCGGGGACTGATCGCGTCCTTCGTCGCCGCGCTCCGGCAGCTTGCTTTTTTCGTTGTCGCTGTGCACTGCCGGCTGCGGATGGGCGATGTCGTCCGGCTTCTCGCCGGTTTGCTGCTTGGTGTCGGCCATGGCTTTCTCCTGGTTGAAGACTCACCATGTGGAGCAAAGGGCGGGCCTGCGCGCCTTCACTCGGCCGGACCGGCACCCGTCAGCGAAACGATGAAGTCGAGAAATGCCCGCACCTTGGCTGGCGGATGGTGCCGCGACGGATACAGCGCATACAGCGGATAAAGCTCGTCGCCCCACTCGGGAAAAAGCTCGACGAGCTTGCCGCTCGTAAGAAGCGACTCCGCGCCGAGCGAGAGAATCTGCGCGACGCCCTGGCCTGCGGTGCAGACGCTGTGCAGAGTGCCGACGTCGTTCACGGTCAGCCTGCCTTGCGGCGCGACGACCATTTTCCTGCGGCCGCGATGAAACTCCCACGTGAACGGATAACCGGTGAGCGGATCGCGAAACTTGATGCACGCATGCGCGCCGCTCTCGAGTTCCCCGGGATTGGCCGGATGTCCGTGTTTCTTCAGATACGAAGGCGCCGCCACTGTCAGAATGCGCGTGTCGAGCACCTTGCGCGCGATCAGCGACGACACCGGCGGCTCGCCGAAGCGGATCGCGACGTCGAAACCGTCGCCGACCATATCGCCCAACTGGTCGCGCGTAATCAGTTCGAGTTGCAGATCCGGGTGTTTGTCGACGAAACCGCCGAGTCTGGGTCCAAGCACGAGCCGCGAAAAGAACGGGTCCATGTTCACGCGCAGGCGTCCGCGCACCGCTGTCGCACCTTGCTCGGCCGACGCTGCCGCTTCTTCGAGACCGCTTAGCAGCGGCACGATCTGTTCGTAGAAGCGCCGGCCTTCGTCGGTGAGCGTAACCGAGCGTGTGGTGCGATCGAACAGCCGGATACCGAGGCGCGCCTCGAGCCGCGCGACGGAACGGCTGACACCCGATTGCGACATGTCGAGCGCCACGCCTGCTGCCGCGAAACTTCCGCAATCGACGATAGCTGTCAGCACGCCCATGCCATTCAGCATGCGCTCGTCAAATGGCATCTGATAGTCCTTTGTTATTCGTGAACGGCGTCCATGCTAACGCGAAACGCCGTGCTGGGATCCGAGCAGGAACAGAGCGGAATCCGGTAATGCGCGTCGCATCAACAAGCGACAACCGGGCAACAACCAAGCGACAACAGGCAACACAAGGACCGGACAGCGGCGCTCGCTTCAACGTCTGGCACCCTGGCTGGCCGGCGCGCGCACGCGGGGCGCGGTGTCGAGATGACGGAACACCCATGCAGACATCAGCGTGATCGCGCCGACACACACGAAGCTCAGACGGAAGCCGAGCGCGGCCGAGCCCCATTGCGCGGAAAAGAGCTTCACGAGCCCGCCGCCGATGGACACGCCAAGGCCGATCGCCAACATCTGCACCATCGAAAACAGACTGTTGCCGCTACCCGCGTCTTCATGCGAGAGGCCCTTGAGCGTGACGCTGTTCATCGCCGCGAACTGCATCGAGTTGGCGGCGCCGAACACCGCCAGAATCACGATCTCTACGATGAGCGGCGTGCCGCGCGAAATCAAAGCGAAGGCAACGATCGACGAACCCACGATCAGCGTATTGACCAGCAGAAACAGGTCGTAGCCGTAGCGTCGCACGAGCGACGCAATCCAGCGTTTCACGATCGTGCCCGCGAGCGCTGCGGGCAGCATCATCAGGCCTGAATGCAGCGGCGTATAACCCAGTTCGAGTTGCAACAGCAGCGGCACGAGGAACGGCACGGCGCTCGAGCCGATACGGCATACGAGGTTGCCGATCAGACCCACGCTGAAGTTCGGCTCGCCGAAGAGCGAGAGTTTGAAGAGCGGGTTGCGCCGCCGTTTTGCGTGCGGGATATAGGCGAGCGCGCTCACTACCGCGAGAGCGAACAATGCCGCCGACCACGCTGCCTGATGGGTCGGCGCGGGCGCGTCGACGGCCAGCGAAAACGCGATCATGCACAGCGACAGCAACCCGCAGCCGATGAAATCGAACGGTGGCGCCTGCCTCTCACCGTGCGACGGAAGAAAGCGCTGCACCGAATAAAGACCCACAGCGCCGATCGGCACGTTGATCAGAAAGATCCAGTGCCATGTGATCGCCTCGACGAGCCAGCCGCCGAGCGTCGGCCCGGCGATCGGCCCGAGTTGTCCCGCGACCGAAATGAACGCGAGCGTAGACACGTATTGCTCGCCGGAGACGCTGCGCAGCACGGCGAGGCGTCCGATCGGTAGCAGCATCGAGCCCCCTACGCCTTGCAGCACGCGCGCGATCACGAGTTGGCCGAGGGTATGCGCGCTCGCGCAACAGATCGAGCCGATCACGAAGATCAGGATCGCGGCGAAATAGACGCGCCGCGTGCCGAAGCGGTCTGCAAGCCAGCCGGATGCGGGCGTAAGCATCGCCATCGTCAACGTGTAGGCGACCACGATCGGCTGCATCGCAAGCGGCGCGACGTGCAGGCTGCGTGCGATCGACGGCAGCGCCGTATTGACGATCGTGGTGTCGAGCGACTGCATGAAGAAACCGGCGGCGACGATCCACAGTAGCGCGGTATGCGACGTATCCCTGGTCATGTGATGGCGGATGGTGGGCGCGCGGCGCCCTTGGCTGAGGTTTTGTCAGCAAACGCTTCAATGATATGGGCATCGCGAGCGCGCGGGAAGTCCGCCGACTGTTCCGAGCGGCACGGCGCGCAAGCCGCGCAGTGTCGCGCCGACACCACCAGCGTCGATTTTTGTTTTTTGACGCGAACCCGGATCGTTATAATTCCATATACGGTACATTGTTTCATATAAGGAACAAGCGCCGCTCAAGGAAGAATAACGACTACCGGGGAAGAGACAGACCGTCATGACCAGAAACCTCACCATCAACCTACGCATCGCGATCACGATTGCGTTTCTCGGCGCGCTGCTCGTTGTCATCGGCGCGCTTGGCATTTTCGGCATGGCCGAAAGCAACCAGGCACAGCGCGAGGCGTACGACGTACATTTCGCGTCGGTGGTGGCGCTCGGGAAGTCGGGCACGGCCATGTCGCGGGCGCGCTTTGGGCTCGACTGGGCGATGAGCAACCCGCACTCGCCGCAACTGAACGCGCAACTCGAACGCGCGCGCATGCTGCTCGGCGAGTCGGATACCTGGTGGCGCAGCTTCCGCGATCTGCCGAAAACGCCCGAACTGCAACGCCTCACCGACGACCTCGACGCAAAGCGTACCGCCGTGCGGCGCGACGGCATCGACCAGCTGATCGACGCAATCCGCACCGGCGACGCGAGCTGGATGGACGAGACCCGCGCAAACCGGCTAATCGCTTTGTACACCGCGATGAACGCGAGCCAGGGCGCATTGGAGGCCTATCTGAACCAGCAGGCCGCCGACGCCAACGAGCGCTCGGCCGTGCTCTTTCATGGTTTGTTGAGTGCGAGCATCGGCAGCGTGCTGATCGGTCTCACCGTCGCGTTCTTCAGTTGGCGCACGTTGCGCCGCGCGATCATGGGCCCGCTGCACGCCGCGCTGCGCCAGTTCGACGCGATTGCCGCAGGCGAGCTGACGACGCGCGTGGCGATTCGTTCGAACGACGAAATGGCGACGTTGCTGCGCGGAGTGGCGTCGATGCAGGACAAGCTTCGCGCGACGGTGACGAGCGTGCGTGCCGGATCGCAGTCGATCGCGTCGTCGACACAGCAGATCGCGGCGGGCAATCTCGATCTGTCGCAGCGCACGGAGGAGCAGGCGGCGTCGCTGGAACAGACCGCCGCGGCGATGGAAGAACTGACCTCGACCGTGCAGCTCAATGCCGAGCATGCGCATCATGCGAGCGAGCTGGCCACCAGCGCGTCGGAAATGGCCGCCCAAGGGCGCGATTCAGTGGGCGGCATGGTGGAGACGATGCACGCGATTCATGCGGGGGCCGCGAAGATGACCGGCATCATTGCCGCGATCGAAGGCATTGCGTTCCAGACGAATATTCTGGCATTGAACGCGGCGGTCGAAGCGGCGCGTGCCGGCGAAGAAGGACGCGGCTTCGCTGTCGTGGCCGGCGAGGTGCGCAGTCTCGCGCAACGTTCGGCGGCCGCCGCGAAGGAGATCGGCTCGCTGATCGCCGAGTCGAACTCGCGCGTGGAGAGCGGCGCGGGGCTTGTCGACCGGGCAGGCAGCACCATGCGGGAAATAGAAGCGGCGATCCAGCGCGTGGCGCGCATCGTCGGAGAAATCGCGGCGGCTTCCAAAGAGCAGAGCGAAGGCATCAAGCAGGTGAGCCTCGCCGTCACGCAAATGGACGAAGTGACACAGCAGAACGCGGCGCTCGTTGAGGAAAGCGCCGCGACGGCGAACTCGCTTGCGGATCAGGCGCGGCAATTGAGCGAGCTGACCGGGGCCTTCAAAGTCGCGCTCGCTTGATGCGGCGCGAACCGAGCGCATTGCAAGCCGCTCGATGCCGCGGCCGCCTGATTACGCCTTGCGTTGCGGTTGCGCTGCTTTACTCAGCGGCGTCGGTAAGCGAAGCGCGGTGCAATGCATTCGCGCAACCAGCGCTCATGCAGGCATCTTGCGGAACGAAACGGCGAAGCGGTTCCACGCGTTGATCGCCGAAATAAGCAGCGTGAGGTCGACCAGTTCCTCGTCGCCGAAATGCGGGCGCACTGCTTCCCACACGGCGTCGGGCGCGTGGTCGTGCGAGATCAGCGTGAGGGCTTCCGTCCATTCCAGCGCGGCGCGTTCGCGATCGGTGAAGAACGGCGTTTCGCGCCATGTGACGACGGTGGCGAGGCGCCGGTCCGTTTCGCCGCCTTTGCGGGCGTCGGCAGTGTGCATGTCGACGCAGAAAGCACAGCCGTTGATCTGCGATGCACGCAGGCGAACCAGTTCCGCGAGCGACTTCTCGATAGACGATTTGCCGATGCGTTCTTCAAGACCCAGCATGGCCTTGATCGCGGCGGGACTGGCTTTGTAGAAGTCGAGACGTTGTTGCATGATTCACTCCTTGGCGTTTAGTGGAACGCATCAGGTGATGCGATGAGTGAATACTAGTGCCGGCATTGGCTTTACAAAATGGCCATTTTCTGGGATTTTGAGGTAACCACATTTCTCCATGGGAAACCGGTTGGCCGCGCGTCGAGCGTCCTTGCTCACTGTAATGGCATCGTTGCCGCGCTTCCGGCGATTCGGTATGGTGAATTACTGGTCCCATCGAAGAGATACTGAATGACGTTCGCCGCCGAGCCTGTTTCGCAAAAGGGCTCACAACCAGCTTCACAGTCTGCTTCCGAGCCGATATCACAGCCGGCCTCCGAACCCATCCGTTCCGATGTGCTAATCGTCGGAGCGGGCCCCGTTGGTCTCTTTGCCGCTTTCGAAGCCGGGGTGATCGGGCTGTCCTGCCAGATAGTCGATGCGCTCGGCAGGATCGGCGGCCAATGCACCGAGCTGTATCCGGACAAGCCGATCTACGATATTCCTGCGATTCCGTCTTGCACCGCACGCGAACTGGTGGACCGGCTGCTCGCGCAATGCAAGCCGTTCGATGTTCCCATTCATCTCGAACAGCGTGTCGAATCGGTCGAACAACGCAGCGACGGCCGTTGGACCGTGCGGACCGATCGCGGCCTCGTCTTCGACGTCGCCGCAATTCTGCTTGCGGCCGGCAATGGCGCATTCGTGCCGCAGAAGCTGCTGCTTGCGGAAGCCGTGCCGCTCGAATCGCGCCACGTGCATTACAGCGTGCAGCGTCTCGCCGATTTCGCCGACAAGACCGTCGTCGTGGCAGGAGGCGGTGATTCCGCGCTCGACTGGGCGCTTGCGTTGCGCAAGGTCGCGCGGCGCGTCACGCTCGTGCATCGGCGTAACGGCTTCAGCGCGGCCGACTCCAGCGTCGAGTTGATGCGGCGCGCAGTGCAGGCAGGGGAGATGGATTTTGTCGTCGGCGCGATCTCGGGGCTCACGGTCGCAAGCGATGGGAAAGACGATGTCCTCAAATCCATCACATTGCGACATATCGAGGGTGAAACCGAACTGCAAGCCGAACAGCTCGTCGTGCTGTACGGACTGGTCGCCGATCTCGGTCCGATCGGGCAGTGGGGCTTGAGCATTCACGGCGGCCGGGTGGACGTGGACACGTCCAACTACGAAAGCTCGCGGCCAGGCATCTTTGCGGTCGGCGACATCGCCAATTATCCGAACAAGCAGAAGCTGATTCTTTCGGGCTTTCACGAGGCGTCGCTCGCGCTGAGAAAGGCATATTCATACGCGTATCCGGACAAGAAACGCGTGCATGTCCATTCAAGTTACGACGCAAAACTCGCGGAGAAAGTCAACGCGGCGGGGTGAGGCCGCACAGAGGCTCACGACTGGACCCGGTTGCGATCGCTGGATCGCACCGGGTCTTTTTTACATCACGACGCGCTATTTTCCAGCGGGCTGACTTGCGGCAGCTGCGGCGCTTGCGGCCTTGTCCTTTTTCTTCGCTTCATGATGGCCTATTGCACAGCCTGCTGCTGCGCCGGCCACGCCGTGACCGCCCGCAACATGTCCACCGACGCCGCCGACAACCGCGCCCTTGGTGCAGCCTTCGGCATGCGCTGCGCTGTGGATGAAAGCGAGTGAGACCACGAGGGCCGTGGCAAGAGATGCGTGTTTCAATGGAAGCTCCTTGGGTTGTTGATTCAATCGTGAGTCGAGCAAGCAATCGCGGGACCTGAGGAGTGTCGGCGATCCGAAAGCTTCGGAGAATGAAGATCTGCGAACAACACGGCAGAGGCTCCAGGCGATGACCCGCATTCATGTGAGACGTGCCACTGCAGGGAAGCGCGGCTCTCCGAACGGCATGCGCTTTGCTCAACGATGGTATGCGCCGAGAAGTTGCCGATGCCGCCTCGCCTTATCGGACCGCTATATTCAACCGCCTGATCGACCCGTTTGACGCAGCAGGCAAGACCGGGGAGTTGCGTTCAACCCCCTTATGCGGCATCGACAGCCGTTTCCCAAAAGACCTCACAAAACGAACGGCGCGAGACCGCTATAAGGAGGACAAAAAATGATGGACGCGATCTATCTGCTATTCGGGCAAGGCAGAGATCTCGACCCGCTGCAGATGAGCATGCGCGCATTCGTGGTGTTTCTGGTCACGCTCGTGCTGATCCGGATTTCAGGCCGGCGTTCGTTCGGCAAACGCTCGCCATTCGATTCAGTCGTGGTCATTCTGCTCGGCGCGACTTTGGGCCGGGCGATTGTGGGCGCATCGCCGTTTGTCGCGACGGTCCTGGCGTCGCTGATGATCGTGGTGTGTCACCGCCTCCTTGCATGGGCGTGCATGCGCTCGTCCGCGATCGAGCGACTCGTGGGCGGCGTCGAGCGTGAGATTTACAGCAACGGTGCGTTCAACGAACGGGAAATGAATGCCGCGCTGATGACACGCAACGACGTGTGCGAAAGCGTGCGCCAGAAAACCGGCTCACGTTCGATGGACAAGGTGGCCGCCGCCATTCTCGAGCGAAACGGCGACGTGAGCGTGATCCACAAGAAGCAGTGAACAGGCGGGCCGACAGGCCGATGTCAGCCGCGGCCGCCGCGTGAGATTTCCTCGCCGGCGCGAGGCGGCAGGCGCAGCGTAACCGGAATGGACGCAAAAGAGCACAGTCCGACCACGAGAAACGCAGGCCAGAAATCCGACCACATGATGGTTTCATGGCCGTGCAGCAAACGCGAAATCTGCAATACGATGCCGCCAACCGTCACGCCAAGGCCGAGCGACATCTGCTGTACGACGCTGCCCAGGCTCGTCGCGCGCCCGACGTCGCGGCTCGCGATTTCGGCATAGGTCAGCGAATTGAGGCTCGTGAATTGCAGCGCGGGAAAGAAGCCGCCAAGCAGCACGACCACCCAGATGATCCACGTTGGCGTGCCCGGAAAAAACAGTCCGCAAGCCGCGATCGAAACGCCCGACAGCGCGGCGTTGACCACCAGCACGGAACGAAAGCCATAGCGATGCAGCACGCGCGACGCAACCGTGCGCATGAACATCCCGCCGAATGCGGACGCGCAGGTAATCAGCCCCGATTGAAACGCGCTCATGCCGTGACCTTCCTGCAGCATCAGCGGCAACAGGAACGGCAATGCGCCGAGGCCGATGCGGAACAGCGACCCGCCGAGCACGCTCGCCTGAAATGTCGGAACCTTAAAGAAGCGCAAGTCGAGCAGCGGCAGCCGTGCGCGCTGCGCATACGCGACATACAAGGCAAGCAGCACAGCGCCCAGCGCGCACATGCCAAACGCGTCGAGGTTGGAGATCAGCTCGCCGCCAATCAGCGACAACCCCAGCAAAAGCAGCACCGCGCCCGACGCCGACAGAAAAAAGCCGATCCAGTCGAGCGGCCCCGGGTGCGGCTCGCGCGTGTTCGCAATATGTTTGTTCGTCAGATAGATGCCGAGAATCCCGATTGGCACGTTGATGAAAAAGATCAGACGCCAGTGCAGATACGTCGTGATAAAGCCGCCTAGCAGCGGGCCGGCCG
Organism: Paraburkholderia kirstenboschensis; assembly: GCF_904848585.1. Classification (GTDB taxonomy): domain Bacteria; phylum Pseudomonadota; class Gammaproteobacteria; order Burkholderiales; family Burkholderiaceae; genus Paraburkholderia; species Paraburkholderia kirstenboschensis. The sequence goes on along the minus strand of NZ_CAJHCR010000002.1, from coordinate 210,198 downwards.
CGGGGCCGAGCATGGCGGGCACGCTCAGATAATTCATCGCGCGGATGAAGTCTGTTTTATGCACGACCCGGAAGATGATGATTCGCCCGACCGGCACCATCATTGCGCCGCCGACGCCTTGCACGAAACGCGCGAGGGTAAAGGTGGCAAGCGAATTGGAGGCCGCGCACAGCAGCGACCCCGTGACGAAGACGCCGATAGCCGTGCGAAAGACCGTGCGTGCGCCGAAGCGGTCGGCGAGCCAGCCGCATACCGGAATGAACACGCCGAGGCCGAGCACGTAGCTTGTAACCGCGATTTTCAGCGTGACGGGGTCGCGCCCGAAGTCGCGCGCCATGGCCGGCAGGGCCGTGACGATCACGTTCGCGTCGACGCTTTCCATGAACATCGCGCACGCGACGATCAGAGGCGCAATCAGGGCTTTCTCAGCGACGGTCATGGAAAGAGGCTGCGGCGGGCTGTCGCAGGCAAAGGGGTCATTATTGCACCTGTACGGTGCAGTTTGTTAATAAGGCGTGTCCGGATTGCGCCCTTTTTCGGTTTACGTCGCTCCGTGCAGGACAGCCGGAAGCCCGTGACTCTGACGCAACATGTTTGATTTTTGTTGCGCTGCGCAATAAGAAGACTATAATCGGGTTATTCCCTAGGTATAAACCCTATACAGGAGCCCGACCATGAACACCGCCTCTAACACTGCATCCGCCCGCAACACCGTCGCAACCAACGGTAACTGGCTCGCAAAGCTGCGCGCTCTCGCATTGCATGCGCTGAACCTTCATCTGCAAAACTGCGCTGTCATCGCTGAAGCGCATCGTCGCCCGCAGTAAGGCTTCGCGCGCTGGCGCGCCGCGCCTGGAAAGGCAAGGCGCGAGGTTGCGCTGCGCTGACGCGTTCCGACGTGGCGCAGTAAGACGCAAGACGTCGCAGGGCGATCAGACAGAAACAAGCGGCGCTTTTGCGCCGCTTGTGCTTTGTGCGTCTGCCACGTCGTATTTATGTGCCGCTTATTCACCGGAGCGATGCGGCACCCTGGCAAGCGTTTGACGCACTTTCGTTGCTCGTGCGGATAAAGCGCTCATCACGAGCGCGGTCGACACCAGGCCGACCAGATACAAGCCCGCCACCATCCAATCCTGTTCTGCCATCATCGTTCTCCCGTCAAGTGCCCCGTTCTTGCGGCCAATACGTCGCATCTCGTGAGGCTGATGCTTGCGATTACGGCACATGCGGCAAAAAGCTTAACTGGCTTTATTCGCGCCCGCGAAGGTCGCACTCAGGTCCATTTGCGCGCGCACGCACGCTAATGCGCGCGTAATGCCGCTACAGCAGCGCCTTGCGACCAGGCAGATCTCGAATCTTCGTTCACGGCACGTAATAAGCGTTTAAACTTCATCCCCCTGGATTCAATACCAGCCGACGTGGCGCCAGAGCGCACCGCAAAGCGCATCCGTTGCGCACAATCGCCCCAGGTTAAACCCAGGCGCCTAGGCCTGCACTGTCAACCTTTTAACCTGTTTGCCGTTATCCAGTTGTAATCGCCGAACTGGCGACCTTGCGGCAGACGGCCCGTCGCCGCGACAGCTCCACGCAAGGCCCGCATTGACCATGTTCCATCGATATAAGAATAATTTCGGCCGGGTAGGCGCGATGTTCGTTCGTGCATCGAAGACGCCTCGCTTCAGGGGATTACTCTCGCCCGTTTTCGCGCTCGCAATCTGCGCGCTGCTGCTCGTCGTGCTCCAGCATCTGTCGCAGGCGGTGGATTACCGCTCGGTCATGCACGAGTTGCGTCGGCTGACGGCCGGCGAGTGGACCGCCGCGCTCGCCGCCACCGCGCTTAGCTACGTGGCGCTGGTCGGTCGCGATGCAGTCGGCCTGCGCTATCTGGGCGCGGCTGTGCCTCGCGTAGCGCTCTGGATCGGGGCCACCGCGGGCTCCGCGCTTGGCAATGCCACCGGCTTCGGCGCATTGACGGGCGGCGCGGTGCGCGCCCGCGTGTACGGCGTGGCGAGTATCACGCCCGCACAGATCGGCCGCATGACCGTATTCACGAGCGTCTCGCTGGCGCTTGCGCTCGTGCTGATGACGGCGCTCGGCATGGTGTGCGTGGGCGGCACGCTCGCAGCGATGCTGCATCTCCCGCCTGCCACCGTGCGCTGGGTAGGCGCATTGCTGCTCGTTGCGCTTGGCCTGCTGTGCGCCGCATGCCGCGTCGAAACACGCGCGATCCGCACGCGCTGGCAGTGGCTGTCGTTCGACATTCCCGCGCGCCGCGATCTGCTCGAACAGGTGGGGCTTGCGGCCGTCGATGTGGTCGCCGCCGGCCTCGCGTTGTGGGCGCTGCTGCCGCACGCCGACGTGAGCTTCGTCACCTTCATTACCGTCTATGCCGCGGCCATGCTGCTTGGCATGATCGGCCATACGCCCGGCGGCGTCGGCGTATTCGAAGCAGCAATGGTGTTCACGCTGAACGGCAGTGTGGCCACGCAGCAGATGGTCGCCGCGCTGCTCGCTTATCGCGCGATTTATTTCGGCGTGCCGCTCGTCGTGTCGGCTGCGTTGCTCGCCGGTTTCGAAGGCCGCGCGTTGAAAGGCCGCCTGCCGTTGCGGCACGCGGCGGGCGCGTCGAAACTTGCGCCGCTGTTCCTGAGCCTCGTCACGTTCGTGGTCGGCGGCATGCTGGTGATCTCCAGCGCAACGCCCGCGTTCTGGCATCGTCTTCATATTCTGCGCGACGTGCTGCCGCTGTGGGTTCTGGAAAGCTCGCAGATGCTGTGCAGTGTGCTCGGCGTGCTGTTGCTGTTCGTCGCGCGCGGGCTGCTGCGGCGTCTCGACGCCGCGTGGTGGATGACCCTGGCTCTTGCCGTGCTGAGTCTCGCGCTGTCGTTGACCAAGGGTCTCGCATTCGTCGAAGCGGGCGTGCTGTGCACGCTGATCGTGCTGCTGCTCGCAACGCGCCGGCGTTTCAATCGTCATTCGTCGCTGTTTGCGGAGCGCTTCACGGCCGGCTGGCTCGTGTCGGTTGCGATGGTGCTGATGCTCGCCACCTGGGTCATGCTGTTCGCTTTTCGCGACGTTCCTTATACGGACGACCTGTGGTGGCAATTCGCGTTCGACGAACGCGCGCCGCGCGCGCTGCGCGCGACGCTGGCCGCGAGTCTGTTCGCGGCGACGTTCTCGTTCTGGCAGTTGCTGCGCCCCGCGCCGGGCCACTTCGTGAAGCCGGCGCCCGAAGATCTGCACGACGCGGCGCGCATCGTGCGTGCGCAGGAGCGCAGCGACGCCGGTCTCGCGCTGATGGGCGACAAGAGTTTCCTGTTCTCCGAATCGCGCGAGGCTTTCCTGATGTACGCCAAATATGGGCGCACGTGGGCCGCGCTGCACGATCCGGTCGGGCCGCGCGAAGAGTGGGCGGGCCTCATCAGCAAGTTCGTCGCGCTTGCGCATGCGCATGGCGGACGCGCGGCGTTCTATCAGGTGCGCGCCAACGCTTTGCCGCTGTATCTCGACGCGGGCCTTTCGCTGATGAAGCTCGGCGAGGAAGCCCATGTCGTGCTGGACGATTTCGACCTGAAGGGCTCGCACCGCGCGCATCTGCGCTATGCGCTCAAGCGCGGCGAGCGCGACGGCTTCACCGTCGAGGTGATCGATCAGGCGAATGTACCGGCGTCGCTCGAAACGTTGCGCAGCATTTCCAACGGCTGGCTCAACAGCCGCGACGCGCGCGAGAAGAGCTTTTCGGTCGCGGCCTTCACCGACGAATATCTCGCCGCGCAGTCCGTCATGCTGGTGCGCCAGAACGGCGAGCCGGTTGCCTTCGTCACATTCATGACGACCGACCTGAACACCGAGGCGACAGTCGGCGTGATGCGTCACGTGGAAAGCGCGTCGCCGTATGCAATGGAATATCTGTTCACGCAACTGGCGTTGCATCTGAAACAGGCCGGTTTCCGCTCGCTGAGTCTCGGCATCGCGCCGCTCTCGGGCATGCAGCCGACGCCGCTCGCGTCGCGCTGGCATCGGGTCGCCGGCATCGTGTGGCGCTTTGGCGGCCGCTTCTATAACTTCCGCGGACTGCGCGCTTTCAAGAGCAAGTTCCAGCCGCATTGGGAGCCGCGCTATCTCGCGGCGTCGGGTTCGGTTGGCGTGGTCTTCACGCTCGCGGACCTGTCATTGCTGGCAGGAGGCCGGCGTTCATGACCTTGCATTCGTTTTTCAGGCTCGCTGTCCTCGCAGGCCTCGTCAGTTGCGGCACGCTCGCCAGTGCGGCGACGACCACCATTCCCGGCGGCCGTTACGGCAACGTCACCGTCACGCAGCCAGTGGGTCCGTTGCGTGGTTTCGTGGTGCTTTATTCGCAGGCAAGCGGCTGGAGCCCGGCCGATCAGCAAGGCGCCGATGCGCTCGCCAAGGCCGGCGCATTGACCGTGGGCGTGGATACGGCACGCTATGCGGCAAACCTCGCGGCGGATCTGGCGCAGAAGAAAGAAACCTGCAACCAGCTCGTGGGCGATGCGGAAGCGTTGAGCCACCAACTCGAACGGCAGTCGCAGTCGAGCCACTATTTCGCGCCGATCGTGGCGGGCACCGGGCAGGGCGCGACGCTCGCCATGCAGGTGCTCGAACAGGCGCCGTCGAACACTATTGCAGGTGCTGTTTCCGTGGATGCCGAGCACACGCTCGATCGGCGCTTCCGGCCTTGCCCGCCGGATGCAACCATCATTCGCGACAAGATTCCTGGCTTCGTCGAAAAAGCGTCGACGGGCAACGCCGATCGCGCGCGTCTCGTCGCGTTGATTGCGCCGCATCTGCAAACCGTCTCCACACATGACGACGACGTCTCCGATCTGCCGTTGATCGAGTTGCCGGCGGCGCATCCGAACGGCCTGATGGCGATCGTGATTTCCGGCGACGGCGGTTGGCGCGACCTCGACAAGACCATCGCGCAGGCCTTGCAGAAAGACGGCGTGTCGGTGATCGGCTGGGACAGCCTGCGCTATTTCTGGAGCGAGAAGCCGCCCGCGCAAACGAGCCGCGACCTCGCACGCGTGATGCAAACGTACGGCGCGCGCTGGCACGCGCAGCACATCGCGCTCATCGGCTATTCGTTCGGCGCGGACGTAATGCCGTTCGCGTACAACCGTTTGCCGGAGGCGTTGCGTGCAAAGGTGTCGCTGATTTCGCTGCTCGGCTTCGCGCCGGACGCCGATTTCCAGATCCGCGTAGGCGGCTGGCTCGGCATGCCCGCAAGCGACAAGGCGTTGAAGGTGCGCCCCGAACTAGAGCGCGTGCCGCCCGCGGTCGTGCAGTGCATCTACGGCGCAGACGAGGAAGACACGTTGTGTCCCGCGCTCACGAAGACGGGCATCGAGGTGATCCGCACCTCGGGCGACCATCACTTCGGCGGCGATTACAACGCGCTCGAACGACGCATTCTCGCCGCGTTCAAAAAACAGAGCGGCGTGCAAGACTGATTTTTCAAACGGCGCGTCATGCGCCGTTGTTGCACAGTTGTTTCATCGACGTTGCGTACCAGTTGCGCCGTTTGCCGCACTGCTGGCGCGGCGGTTACCCTTGCCGTTGCGGTGCTGTCTGCTCAGCGGCTGCCTCGCCATTCGAGCGTCCGTTTCCGGGCGTCGGCCTCAAGGTATTCCCGCAGCCATCGCGAGAACTCTCCGAAAACGCGCGCGTTTCGTCAGGGCATTTTCTCTTCAACGCTTCGAACGCGACGTGCAGCGGATCAATGCCGCCGCCGTCCGCGGCCCGCCCGACGCGCGTTCTCCCGGACGCTCGATCGCGGTGTGAGAGCGTTATCGTACATATACCGGCGCGGCCGGATTCTATGATCCTTACAAATCCTTCAGCGACTGGTTGCACGAGTATTTGCTCGCGCAACTGACGTTGCAAGGCGCCGTTTCGTTCATCCTGGTTACGACATTCTGCTGCGATAGCGCAGTGCGCCATCGCGCACTGTCGCTGCGCGGCGGTGTGCTTTCGACATGACGGACAATCGCTTTCGCACGGTTATCGACTGTGCGCGGCGCAGCCGTGCATGTGCAACGCGAGGCCGTGAATGCTGGATTCCTTTTTCTTCGACACTGCCGCGAGCGAGCCCGAGCGGCCCGCGTTATGGGTCGATGAACACTTGTATTGCTATGGCGAACTCGCTTCGCGTGCGAGCCGTATAGCGGCGGGACTGACATCCGCGATGCCCGCCGGCGGCGCTCGCCGCTGTCTGCTTTTCGCACACCGCAGCGTGGCCGCCTATGCGGGCTTGCTCGGCATCGTGAAGGCGGGCTTCGCCTACGTGCCGCTCAATCCGACGCTGCCCGCCGCCCGTATCGCGGCGGCCGTCGAGCAGTCGAAGGCGCCCGTGCTGCTGGTCGACCGCCGCTGCACGGCTCTGCTCGACGATGTGCTCATGCTGATAGACGAGTGCCCGAAGATCTTTTTCATCGACGATGAAAAAGATCTCAGCGGCATGGACGACTCCCCGGCACATCGCCGCGTGGCGGATCTGCCGCGACTGCCGGGCGCATTGGCCGTCGCGCCGCCACACGCCGCTCAACGCGCGCTGCACGATCACGCCTATGTGCTCTTCACGTCGGGGTCCACCGGCGCGCCGAAAGGCGTGGCGATCTCGCATGCGAACGCCTGCGCATACGTCACAGCGCAACTTCAGTTGCTCGGCCGGCTGCCTGATGCACGCTATGCGCAATTTTGCGAGCTGTCCTTCGATCCTTCGGTGCACGACATGTTCGTGTGCTGGGCGAACGGCGCTTGCCTGTACGTGCCGAAAACGACCGAGCCGATCTACAACGCGGCTTTCATTCGAGAACATGCGATCACGCATTGGAACAGCGTGCCCTCAGTGGCCGCCTTCATGCAGCAGTTTCGCAAGCTCCCGCCCAACGAATTCGTGAGCCTGCGCGTGACGTGCTTCGGCGGCGAACCGCTGCCCGTTTCACTCGCGCAGGCGTGGCAGAAGGCGGCGCCGAAGAGCCGCATTTTCAACGTCTATGGACCGACGGAAACAACCGTCGCGTGCTCCGCTTTCGAAGTCACGCCGCAATTTCTCGCCGATGCGACGCACGCCGTCATGCCGCTTGGCCAAGCCGTGCCCGGCATGGAACTGCTGATCGTCGATGCAACCCTGCAGCCGGTCGCTCAAGGCGAGAGCGGGGAATTGCTGATCGGCGGCCCGCAGGTCGCGGCAGGCTACCTGCGCGCGGACGAACCGAACAATCGCCGGTTCGTTACGAGGCGCTACGCGGGCTTGCATTCATCGCATTGGTACAGAAGCGGTGACGCCGCACGCGAGGTGGCGCGAGACGGCATCGTCTTTCAAGGCCGTCTCGATACGCAAGTGAAGATTCGCGGCAACCGCATCGAGATCGAGGAAGTCGAGCACGTGGTTCAGACCAGTAGCCGCGCCGCGCTTTGCGCGGTGATCGCATGGCCCGTCGATGAAACGGGCCGCGCGCACGGCTTGCTTGCGTTCGTGACGCACACGCGGATCGACGCCGCGCAGATTCTGCAGGCGTGCCGTCAGCGCCTGCCGGCCTACGCGGTGCCGCAGCGAGTCATCGCGCTCGATGCAATGCCGCTGAACGCTAACGGGAAGATCGACAGAAGGGCGCTCGCGGCTCAGTGTGCGAGCGGCAATGCGCTCACCTGACGGCCAGACAGCATTCGCGACGGCGACATTCGAGCGCCGCGCGAGAAACTAACGCATCCGGGGAAATCAATGAAACATCATGTGCGCCGCATTCTTGAGGAGACCGCCTGCCTCGATGTCGCTGTCGACACGCTAGGCGATCACGACGATCTGTACGCCGCCGGTTTGTCGTCGCTAGGCACCGTGCGAGTGATGCTGGCCGTGGAGGAGGCATTCGCGCTCGAGATTCCGGGCGCGCTGATCACCCACGACATGTTCGCGAGCATCGCCGCGCTTGCCGGCGTGATCGCGCAACTCGTGCCGGAGGAGTCGATTGCAACGCGAAGCTGACGCTGTGCTCCGGCAATCTATCGCAACGGTCATGGCCACGATGAGACCTGTCGCGTTCGACGGCTGTTCTGGATGGCTGCATGCGCCGGCCGCTTTGCAAGCCGAAATGGGCGTGGTGCTGTGCAATCCGTTCGGCTATGAAGCGCTTTCCGTGTATCGCGGCTGGCGCGAACTCGCGGACGTACTCGCCGCGCGCGGCGTCGTCGTATTGCGCTTCGACTATCCCGGCACGGGCGACTCGGGCGGCAACGAGGAAGACCCGCTGCGCTGGCGCGCATGGATCGAGAGCGTCAAGGCCGCGGTTGAGTTTCTGCGTGCGGAAACCGGAGTCAAGCGCGTCACGTTGTGCGGTCTGCGCGTTGGCGCCACACTCGCCGCACTCGCTGCGCAAGAGCTGGGCGACGTCGACAACCTCATACTGTTGATGCCCGTGATTTCCGGCAAGGCGTATATACGTGAACTGGAGCTTCAGCAGCATACGTGGCTCGCCGCGCAGACCGCGCTTGGATTGCACCTCGATGCAGAGCTGCCGCACACCGTCGGCGCGCATGGTTTCAGGCTCTATCCGGACACGCTCGAGCTGCTTGCAAAAGTCGATCTCGAACTTGCTACAGAGTGTGGGGCTCCGTGCAGCAGCCCGGCAGGCGCCGAGCCTCCCGCGCGCCGTGTGCTGTTGCAGGATCTGGCGGGCAGCGCCCGGCTGAAGCGGCTCGCCGCTCGTTACGAGGCGCTCGGCGCGCAAGCGGACGTGCAGTTCTTCGGCGAATACGGCAAGTTTCTGCTCAATCCGAGCTACAGCGAGCCGCCTCGCCGTGCGTTCGATAGCGTGCTGGAATGGCTCGGCGCCGGCACTGAGCCAGTGTCGCTTCCGACGGTCGAAGTGCTGAACGCCGCGGCATCGGCGAGTATCGCTTTTGCGCACGGGTGCGAGACGCCGGTCGTGTTCGGCGGCTACGTAGGTGTGCTGTGCGAACCGCAGCGCGCACTCGACGCAGCGCCAGCCGTTCTCTTCGTCAACACGGGCGGTGTGCACCGGATCGGCGACAGCCGTTTCACCGTGCTGATGGCGCGGCGGCTCGCGGCACAGGGCATCGCATCGCTTCGCATGGATCTGAGCGGTCTCGGCGACAGCCTGCGCCGCGACGCAACGCTTACGCTCGACGCGCTCTATTCGACGTACTCGATCGACGATGCCTGCGCTGGCGTCGACTGGTTGACCGCCGCCGGTTATCCGAAGGTCGTCATGGCCGGCGTCTGCAGCGGTGCTTATGTGAGCCTGCATACCGCGCTCGCGCATGCCGCCGTAGCCGGTTGCGCGTGCATCAATCTGCCGTTTTTCAAATGGGGCGGCGCGCGCGTGCGGCCTGGCGCACAGTATGTCGCGCCGAGCGAGGTGTATCGGCGGGCGATGCGCAATCCGCGCAAATGGCTGCGTTTGCTGAGCGGCCAGGCTAATGCTCGCGCGATCACCGTCGAGCTTGCGCGGCGATTGTCGGCCCGCGTCGCGGCGCGCGCAGGCGCCGTGCTTGAAAGGCTGCTCGGTGAGCGCACGCCCGGCAGCGCCATTCGCAGACTCGTGCTCGAACTGGAGCGCAAAGGCGTGCAAACCGCGCTGCTGTACGGAACACTCGACGAAGGCCTCGACGAACTCGACATTCATTTTGGCCCTGACGGCAATCAGTTGCGCAAGCTGAAAAATATTTCGGTGAAGAAGATAGGCAAGGTCGATCACGCGCTCTTCTCACGCTGCGCGCGCGAAGCGATGATGGCGCAGCTGGAAGCGTTTTTGCGCGAGCGCATACTCGGCGCGCGCGCGGCATCCATAGCCGTTGCAGGCGGACCACGCGTTCCTCAGCGGGAAGCAAAACCGCAGCGGAAGCTGAAACCGCAGCGGCCATGAGAGGTCACCGCTCACGGCACCGGCATTGACAAACCACGACAAGTCAACGATGATCGGCCACATGAACTGCCTCGACATCCGTATTGCGCTGATTATTAGCATCATTCATCGAATGGTGGGTTAGCGCGCGTCTGATAGCAGTCACACATAACCCGCCCCATGAGGCGGGTTTTTTATGTCCGCTTGCTCCGCCTCCTGGTCGCTTTTCGATGCTACGTCCTCGCCGCACAGGAGCTTGCCTTGCCGTCACACGAACTCGAACAGGTCGCCGAAACTGCTGACAGCGTCGCGCTTCGACACGACTACCTGAAGAAAACCCTCACCGCGCGCGTCTACGACGTGGCCCGCGAGACCGAACTCGAACGCGCGCCGCAACTGTCGGCGCGCCTGCGCAATCCGGTCTATCTGAAGCGCGAGGACAACCAGCCGGTGTTCTCGTTCAAGGTGCGCGGCGCGTACAACAAGATGGCGCACATTCCCGCCGAGGCACTCACGCGCGGCGTGATCACCGCGTCGGCGGGCAATCATGCGCAGGGCGTGGCGCTGTCCGCGGCGCGCATGGGCGTGAAGGCGATCATCGTCGTGCCGGTCACCACGCCGCAGGTCAAGGTCGACGCCGTGCGCGCGCATGGCGGCCCGACCGTCGAGGTCGTGCAGTTCGGCGAATCGTATAGCGATGCGTACGGCCACGCGGTGCAGCTGCAGGAAGAGCGCGGGCTGACCTTCGTGCATCCGTTCGACGATCCGTATGTGATCGCCGGGCAAGGCACGGTCGCAATGGAAATCCTCAGCCAGCATCAGGGCCCGATTCACGCGATCTTCGTGCCGATCGGCGGCGGCGGACTCGCGGCAGGTGTCGCGGCGTACGTGAAATCGGTGCGTCCCGAGATCAAGGTGATCGGCGTGCAGACCGACGATTCGTGTGCGATGGCGGCATCGCTGAAAGCCGGCGAGCGCGTCACGTTAAACGAAGTCGGCCTGTTCTCCGACGGCACTGCGGTGAAGCTTGTCGGCGAAGAAACCTTCCGCCTGTGCAGTGAATATCTCGACGACGTGCTGCTCGTGAACACCGACGCGCTGTGCGCCGCGATCAAGGACGTCTTTCAGGACACGCGCAGCGTGCTCGAACCGGCGGGCTCGCTCGCGGTGGCGGGCGCAAAACAGTATGCGGAGCGCGAAGGCATCGAGAACCAGACGCTGATCGCGATCACGTCGGGCGCGAACATGAACTTCGACCGCATGCGCTTCGTGGCCGAGCGCGCAGAAGTGGGCGAGGCGCGCGAGGCGGTGTTCGCGGTAACGATTCCCGAAGAGCGCGGCAGCTTCAAGCGCTTTTGCGAACTGCTCGGCACGCGCAGCGTCACCGAATTCAATTACCGGATCGCGCAGGCCGAGTCCGCCCATATTTTCGTCGGCGTGCAGATCAGGAACCGCAGCGAATCGGCGCAGATTGCGGGCGCCTTCGAGGCGCACAATTTTGCCACCGTCGATCTGACGTTCGATGAACTCTCGAAGCAGCACATCCGTTACATGGTCGGCGGCCGCTCGCCGCTCGCGCATGACGAACGCCTGTTCCGCTTCGAGTTTCCCGAGCGGCCGGGCGCGCTGATGAAGTTTCTATCGTCGATGGCGCCTGACTGGAACATCAGCCTCTTTCACTACCGGAATCAGGGCGCGGACTACAGTTCGATTCTCGTCGGCATTCAGGTGCCGGAGACGGACAACGCGGAGTTCGAGCGCTTTCTCGCCACACTCGGTTATCCGCATTGGGAAGAGACGCACAATCCGGTGTATCGGCTGTTTCTTGCCTGAACTTTGGGATTGAAATCGCGCTCGGGGTTTACCTTGAGTGCCTTTCCGGCGCTTGATGCAGCCGCATGACGAATGGCCGCGTTGCAAGCGCCGTCAGCAGGGCGTCGCGTGGCATCGACGCCTTTCAGTAGCGCTTGAGACGCAGGTGCGTTATCTCAAAACTGGATAGAGCGTATCTCGCATATCGCGTTGCGCGATAGCAGGGCCGATCGTCAAACTGGGCGCAAATCAAACTTGCACTCAGGAGACACATCATGCGCACCCAGGTTGGCATCATCGGTGCAGGGCCCGCGGGCCTGCTTCTTTCCCATCTTCTTCATCTGCGCGGTATCGAGTCGGTCGTGCTAGAGACGCGCACGCGTGAGCAGATCGAATCGACCATCCGCGCCGGCGTGCTCGAGCAGGGCACGATGGATCTTCTCACTGAAGCCGGCGTCGGCGAGCGCATGAAGGCGGAAGGCGCGCTGCATCATGGCTTCGAGCTGGCGTTCGAAGGCAAGCGTCGGCGGATCGATCTGACCGGACTTACCGGCCATTCGATCACTGTCTACGCTCAGCACGAGGTGATCAAGGATCTCGTCGCGGCGCGCGTCGCTGCGGGCGGGGCGTTGCGCTTCGGCGTAACCGAAACGTCGCTGCACGGCGTCGATACCGACAAGCCGTCGATCCGCTATCGTCACGAGGGCGAAGCGTGCGAGTTGCAATGCGACTTCGTGATCGGCTGCGACGGTTCGCAAGGCGTGTCGCGCGCGGCGATTCCGCAGGCATTGCGGCGTGACTTCGAACGCGTCTACCCGTTTGGATGGTTCGGTATCCTGTGTGAAGGACCGCCGTCGTCGGACGAACTCATTTACGCGCGCCACGACCGCGGCTTTGCGTTGATCAGCACGCGCTCGGCCAACGTTCAGCGCATGTATTTCCAGTGCGACCCGAAGGACTCCGTCGACAACTGGTCGGACGATCGCATCTGGGCGGAGCTGCACGCTCGCGTGGATTCGCACGACGGCCAGCACGTGGTGGACGGCAAGATCTTCCAGAAGAACATTGTCGGTATGCGCAGCTTCGTATCGGCAACGATGCAGCACGGCAGGCTCTTTCTCGCGGGCGACGCCGCGCATATCGTGCCGCCGACCGGAGCGAAAGGAATGAACCTTGCCGTCGCCGATGTGCGTCTGCTCACGAAGGCATTGAACGCGTTCTATGTCGAGAACCGCACGGACCTGCTCGACGGCTATAGCGAAACGGCGCTCAAGCGCATCTGGCGTGCGGAGCATTTCTCGTACTGGATGACGAGCATGATGCACCGTATCGAAGGCGCGTCGCCGTTCGAGCGGCAGCTTCAGGTGGCGGAACTCGAATACGTGACGACGTCTCGCTCGGCGGCCACCGTCATGGCGGAAAACTACGTCGGCATGGCCGTGCCGCAGGAGTGAGCGCGGCAAACCGCTTCCGATTGTCGGCGCAACAGCAACAGTGAATTCAGGATTAGCGGATTTATCCTGTACCGCCGCGCGCCTACACTGCCTTCATCGCTGCGAGCAAATCCCGTTTGCAGCATACGCAGAAGACATGACCGGAGGTGGTCAAAATGAAATCGCTCATTCAGGCTGTTGCAATTGCCGCGGTGCTTGGCGCGCCGATCGCTTCGTTCGCGCAGCCGTCTGCTCAAGCCGCGACGCAGGACACACAGGCCGTGCAAACGCAGGCCGCCGGTCAGCAGGGCTTCGCGCGAGCCGATAACAGCGGCTATGGTTCGGGCAGCCACGGCACCTGGCAAGCGGGCCGCGGCGGTGACGTCACGTTCAGTTCGTACTCGCCGCCGGTCTACAACGCACGATAAGTGGCTGATAAGCGGTTGCGGAAAAGGCTTTGAAACAAAGCCCGCGACCGAAGTTTTCCAAGAGAATCTTGTGAGACGCCGATCAAAAGGCGCGCAACGCATCATGCGTCGCGCGCTTTTTTACTTCTGTGAGGCATTTCCCTGCGGCGAACGCAACAAGGTCATCTCGTTGCGTAGCAACGCGAGCAGATCGTCGTCGGTCGGACGCGTGCCCCAATGCCGCGCGCCGGCCACCGAAGCAATCGCGGTCCACGAGTGCGGTGGAAACCATTCGCGAACGAGCGTGCCGTCCTGGCGCAAACACAATTGGCCGGTCTGCTCGCTGTATTCCGCGCAGACGACCATGCCGTCTACCTGCGCGGTGACTCGCCGTGGATCAGTGCGTAGCAAACTGTCGCTCCTGCAAAGTGCTGACGCGCAAGCAAACGCCGCGCGGCGCGATGTTCATCGACATTAGCGCCGCGCGGCAAGCGTCAATGATCGCCGCCGTGGCCGTGCCATTCACCGTGGCCGTTGCCGTGCCATTCATCGTGGCCGCGGCCGTTGCCGTGGCCGCGCCAGTCGCCGCGCGCATCACGCCATTCACGTTCGCGATGACGTTCTTCCCACTCGCGCCGCTCCCAATAACGGTGGCCGTCGTAGTAACGCTCGCCATACCAGCCTGGGCTCACGACAACAACCGGTGGCGGCGGCGCATACACGGGCGGCGGAGGCGGCGCATAGACGGGCTCGGGCGCATACGCGACACCCGGCACGCCGATGTTCACGCCGACGTCGACGTGAGCGAGCGCGGCGCTCGACGCGCCGATACCAAGGCCCGCGACGATTGCAATGGACAACAAGCGGTTTCGTGTTTGATTCATGTGGGGTTCCCGCGTTTTTATGATTGAGCGTGGACGGTCTGCGTAAGCGTCGATCAGTAACGATCGTGGTAACGATAATGGTCGTGATAACCGCCGCCGTCGGGGACCACGATGCAACCGCTCAGCGCGGCGCCCAGCGTTACCGCCAGAATGGCCAGCGCGAAAATTCGTTTCATGACATTGCTCCTTTTCCTGTTGATCCGAACTCTACTGAGAGGTGGCATTACCGTTGTGTTCGTGTGTAACAGGACGTGTCGACTGCATTGCGCGAAAGCATTGCACGGTACGAGGGCAGGCGAGGGCAGGTAAGGACAGCGGAGTCAGCTGTGATGTGGTGCGCGCGACAGGCAAGCCGTTGAGCCTGCTGCGAAAACGCCGCGTGATTGCGGACGCAACCAGTTGCGGCGCGTTGAAGCTTCGGTGCTGCGGACACCGGCGAGCGGCCACGAAGACAAGGAGCCGCACGTATGCCTCGCGGATACATTCGGTTGCAGACTGGCGCTTCGTGTCGAGCCTCTGGCGACATTCACGCCTGCGCGGAAGTGGCGCGCGGCGAGACGTCAGCTTTTCTTAAGATTCGCGCCGTAGCATACTGGCTCCCACGCGGCCGCGACAAGCGGCTTCCAATGACGCTTTGACAACGGCCACCTCCCATGAAGATGCAATCTATCGATACCCGTTCGCACTTTTACGCGGCCGGCTATGATGGCGTCGCCAAGTTCCTTCACTGGCTCGTGGTCGTGCTGATCACGGCGCAATTCGTGATCGGCTGGACCATGCCTGACATTCACAAGGGTACGCGGCCCGAAGGGCTGATCGCGTGGCATCTGGGAGTCGGCGCAACCCTGGTCGCAGCCGTGGTTCTCAGAATCGTCTGGCGACTCACGCACCGGCCCGGACCCGCGCCCGTGTCGCGTTTCCTTCGCATTGTTTCGCATGTCACGCATGGTCTGCTGTACCTCGCGCTCGTCATCGTGCCCGTGCTGGGATGGGCGAATGCGTCGTCGCGCGGCTGGTCGGTGAAGCTCTTCGGTCTGCTGCCTTATCCGTCGATCTCGCCTGTCGGCTCGAGCGTCGGTCATGAAATGGGCGACATCCACGGTTATCTTGCCTGGGTGTTGCTGGCGCTGATCGGCTTGCATGTCGCTGGCGCGCTTTATCATCGATTCGTTCTCAAGGATCAGGTCTTGCAGCGTATGTTGCCTTGAGCGAAAGCGTGCACGTGCGCATCGGCGCGGCCTCAGCGCTATTAATGTGTTGCGCTGTGCCGATATGCCAACGATTTTTCCGTGATCGCGACGGCGCCTGGCGATCGCCGCGTTATGCGTGATAAGCACATAAGGAACAAGTCTTTTACCCGCACGCTCAAGACCGGTTAGATCGGACATTGGCTATACGCAATCGAGCCGAATGCACCAAACCGCCTTTTCGCGGACCAGTCATGAGCACACTTTCCGCAGCACGCAAGGCCGATCCGTCCGCGCATGCACTCGCACGCGCGATGACTCCGTCATGGCCGCAATCCGCTTCATCGCATCGCGACAAGCACGCGCCGCGCTCGTGCGTCACAAGGCGACTCGCTATGAAACCGGGCATCCGGTCGTGCGCGTGCATCCGGAGTCAGGCGAAAAGACGCTGATTCTCGGGCACTTCGTGAAGAGTTTCGTGGGCGAGACGCCGAGCGCGTCCGCGCATCTTTTCCATCTGCTGCAGGCTTATGTCACGCGCCCCGAGAATATCGTGCGTTGGCGTTGGCGTTGGCGTTGGCGTTGACGCGGGCGGGCAGGCGATGTCGCGCTCTGGGACGATCGCGCGACCCAGCACTACGCGGTCAACGACTACGGCAACGAACACCGCGTGGTGCGGCGCGTGACGCTCAAGGGTGACGTGCCGGTAAGCGTGGACGGCCGCAGGAGCTTCACGCGCACCGTCGAACCGAATCCTGCAGCAAAGGCGGCATAAAGCGCGCGCGCCGCACAGGCATCCGCTTAGCCGGCCTGGGCGGCCGCGTGCTCAGGCGCGGCCGCCTCGCGATAGCCAAGCCGTGTCGAGATCGCGAGGCCCGATTGCTTCAGCAGCGCGACGTAGTGAGACTTGGTGTCGGCGCCGCAGCGCATCGTCGGAAACGAAACAGACAGTCCCGCGATCACGCGGCCGAAACGGTCGAAGACCGGCACCGCAAGACACTGCAAACCTTCTTCCTGTTCCTCGTTGTCCTCGCCGTAGCCTTGCTCACGAACGCGCGGCAGAATGCTCAGCACGGCCTCCGCCGAAGACAGCGTCTTTTGTGTCGACTTACGGAATTCGACGTGAGAGAGCACCTCGCGCGCGTCGGCCGGGTCCATCCACGCGAGCAGCACTTTGCCGATCGCCGTGCTATGCAACGGATTGCGCCGGCCGATGCGCGACTGCATGCGCAGTCCGTAGTCGGCGTCGATCTTGTGGATGTAGATGATCGCGTCTTCGTCGAATGCACCTAGGTGCACCGCCTCGCGAGTCACCGCGCCGATGCGGCGCATTTCCACATCGGCTTCGCGCACCAGATCCACGCTTTCGAGCGCCTTCGCGCCCAGTTCGAACAACCGGATGGTCAGGCGATAACGCTCGGTCTCCACTTCCTGCGTGACGTACCCGAGTGCCTTCAGCGTTTGAACCACGCGGTGCACGGTGGTCTTCGACATGCCGAGACGTTGCGACAACTCGCTGATGCCGATCTGTCCGCTGTCGCCGATCGCGCCGAGAAGAGCGAACACGCGGCCAATGGACGAAGCCGATTCGCCTTTGTCGTTGCCGCACTCGGCGCTCTGCGCGTCGTGCGCGAGGGCTGCGGGGTCGTCTTTGCTGTGTTTGCCGGTTGCTGCCATTTCCGTAATTCCCTGATCGAACGCTTTTCTGTACCGCGTGTTGACGAACGCCCGGAGCATACCGTCTCTCGCGCTTTCTGCCGAGTCAGCGCGCGAGCCATCCGCCGTCTACTGCCAGTGTATGCCCGTGCACGTAGTCCGACGCGGACGATGCGAGGAACACCACCGGTCCCGCAAGATCGTCCGGCGCGCCCCAGCGGCCGGCCGGGATGCGGCTCAGAATTTCGTCGTTGCGCTGCGCGTCTTCGCGCAACGCGGCCGTGTTCGCCGTCGCCATATAGCCCGGCGCGATTGCGTTCACGTTGATGCGCTGCGCGGCCCATTCGTTCGCAAGAAGCCGCGTGAGGCCGAGCACGCCGCTTTTCGACGCCGTGTACGACGCGACGCGTATGCCGCCCTGGAACGACAGCATCGACGCGATGTTGATGATCTTGCCGCCGCTTTGCTGTTTGACGAACTGCCGGGCGGCGGCCTGCGCGAGAAAGAAGAGGCTCTTCAGATTGAGGTCCATGACCGCGTCCCAATCGTCCTCGGTGAAATCGAGGGCGTTCTCGCGGCGGATCACGCCCGCGTTGTTGACGAGCACGTCGATACGTCCAAACGCTTCGACCGCGGCGCGCACGATGTCGTCGACCGGCGCGGTGGACGAGAGGTCGGCGCGCACGTCCGCGAATCGTCGCCCGGCGGCTTCGACCCGCGCCGGCGTATCGCCCGCATCGGCCCGCGATACGCCGACGATATCGCAGCCCGCCTCCGCAAGCGCGAGCGCCATGCCGGCGCCAAGGCCCGTGTTGCTGCCGGTGACGATGGCCACCTTGCCGCCAAGGTCGAAGGGATTTGTCGTGGAGCGGTTCATCGCCGGGATGTTCACAATGTCAGAGCCCATGTCGTGTGTTGCGTGTGTTGCGTGTGTTACGTGTGTTGCATGTGCGAAGGTGCCGGTCGCGAATGCGGCCGATACACGCGAAGGACACTCAACGCAGATCGCGCACGGCGATGTGGTCCATGTCGCTGAACACCTGGTTCTCGCCGACCATGCCCCAGATGAACGTGTACGCCTGCGTGCCGACGCCCGAGTGAATCGACCAGCTCGGCGAGATCACAGCCTGTTCGTTATGCACGACGATGTGCCGCGTCTCGTTCGGCTCGCCCATCATGTGGAAGACAGCGGCGTCGTCGGCGACATTGAAATAGAAATACACTTCCATGCGCCGCTCGTGCGTATGGCAGGGCATCGTATTCCACAAACTGCCGGGTTCGAGCTTGGTCATGCCCATCGAAAGCTGGCAGGTGGGCAGCACCTCCGGCACGATGAACTTGTAGATCGTGCGGCGGTTGCTCGTGGCTGCGTCCCCGAGCGTTTGCGGCGACGCCTCGCCGAGCGAGATCGTGCGGGTCGGGTGCGACTCGTGGGCGGGCGCGCAGTTCACGTAGAACCTGGCCGGCCGCGACGCGTCGCTGCTGCCGAATGCAACCGACTGCGCGCCGCGGCCAACGTAGATCGCCTCCTCGTTGCGCACGGTGTAACGCGTGCCGTCCACGTCGACCCAGCCATCGCCGCCAATGTTGATCGCGCCCAGCTCGCGCCGCTCCAGCAGATAGTTGACGCCGATCGACTTGCCGAGCGAACCGGGCACTTCGACGGCGCGCGCCACCGGCCACGCGCCGCCCACGATGATCCGGTCGATGTGGCTATAGGTGAGCCGCAGCGCGTCGCGTTCGAACACCTGGTCCACCAGGAACTCCTTGCGCAATCCGGCGGTATCCAGCGTCTTTGCGTATTCGCTGTTGATGGCCTGCCTCACTTGCATGCTCGCTTCCACGATCTGTCTCCGATGATTGGGTCGGCCCGGCGCATCGCTGCGCCGGCGAAGTGTGTGGCATCGACTGTAGCGCGTTATTCGCGATTTCGGAACAGTGGTCCGGAATATTTAGCGACACGCCAGGGTGCGAGCAAAACGGCCCAGAAAAATGCCGGGTAAACGATTACCCTTGCGCCGAAAATATTCGGAACACCGTTCCTCTCGCGGTGCTATATTGCGCCGAAAGGGAGCAGCCGGCGCAAGACCGGTTCTCATCCAGCCGGATTCACCCGATCACTGGACGCGAAGTCCACGGAGGAGACAATGAAGCTCAAGAAGGCCATCGACCGCATTCCTGGCGGGCTGATGCTGGTGCCGCTGCTGCTCGGCGCCTGCGTTCATACATTTGCGCCGGGCGCGGGCAAATACTTCGGGTCGTTCACCAACGGACTGATCGCCGGCACCGTGCCGATTCTCGCGGTCTGGTTCTTCTGCATGGGCGCGACGATCGACTTGCGGGCCACCGGCACCGTGCTGCGCAAGTCCGGCACGCTGCTCGTCACGAAAATGGTGGTCGCGTGGATCGCGACAATCGTGGCGTCGCATTTCATTCCGATCGACGGAATCAAGGGCGGGCTCTTCGCCGGGCTCTCCGTGCTGGCGATCACCACGTCGATGGACATGACCAACGGCGGTCTCTACGCGGCGGTGATGCAGCAGTACGGCACGAAAGAGGAAGCGGGCGCGTTCGTGCTGATGTCGGTCGAGTCGGGGCCGCTCGTGAGCATGATCATTCTGGGCGCGACGGGCGTTGCTTTCTTCGAGCCGCGGCTTTTCGTCGGCGCCGTGCTGCCGTTCCTGATCGGCTTCGCGCTCGGCAATATCGACAGCGACCTGCG
The DNA here is from genome assembly GCF_904848585.1 of Paraburkholderia kirstenboschensis. Taxonomy (GTDB): domain Bacteria; phylum Pseudomonadota; class Gammaproteobacteria; order Burkholderiales; family Burkholderiaceae; genus Paraburkholderia; species Paraburkholderia kirstenboschensis. Next base: position 190,210 of record NZ_CAJHCR010000002.1, on the reverse strand, counting down.
CGAGTTCTTCGGCCGCTGCGTGCATCCGCTGATTCCGTTTTTCGGCTTTGCGCTCGGCAACGGCATCGACCTCAACGTGATCGCGAAGAGCGGCATGGCGGGCGTGTTGCTGGGTCTCGCGGTGATCGTCGTGACGGGCATTCCGCTGATTCTCGCGGACCGCTGGATCGCGGGCGGCAATGGCGCGGCGGGACTCGCGGCGTCGTCGACGGCGGGCGCGGCGGTGGCGAACCCGGCGATCATCGGCGAGATGATTCCGAGCTTCAAGCCGCTCGTGCCGGCCGCGACCGCAATGGTTGCAACCGCGTGCCTCGTCACCGCGATTCTTGTGCCGATGCTGACCGCGCTATGGGTGCGCCGGCATCACGCGCGCGACACGCTGCGCGAGGAGTTGCTGGTGCCGACCGCACCGCCGCTGAAGGAAAGCGACTTGCACGTGTGAGGCTCGCTGGCAAGCGTCAGGCGCCAGGCAAAGCACGCCGGGGCCGGGCCCGCGCTTCAACGCGGCCCCAGCCTGATTTGCAGCATGGCCTTCACCTGCGCCCATTCGTCGTCGATGATGCTATAGCGCACCGAATTGCGCTTACGGCCGTCCGGCATGATGCGTTCATGGCGGACCACGCCTTCCTGCTTCGCGCCGATGCGCAGAATCGCCGCTCGCGATTTGTCGTTGAGCTCGTCGGTCGTGAATTGCACGCGCACGCATTGCATCGCTTCGAAAGCGTGGCGCAGCAGCAGATATTTCGCCTCTGTATTGGCCGCCGAGCGTTGAGCCGATGCACGTAGCCACGTGTGGCCGATTTCGAGCTTGCGATTCGCGCGGTCGATCTTCCAGAACCGCGTGCTGCCGATCACCGTGCCGGTATCGCGGCGCACGATCACGAACGGCATCACCGTTCCCGCATCGCGTCCCGCCAACGCGGTGTCGATATAGCCGCCGATCGTGTCGGGCCCGGGCACGACAGTCAGCTTGAGATTCCACAATTGGCCGTCTGCGGCTGCATCGAGCAGCGCTTCTACGTGGTCGCGTTCAAGCGGCCTCAGTTCGACCGTCTCTCCGGTCAGCGTGGGTTGCATGTGCTCACGGAACGCTTTTGTCGATGGAAATAAAAAAGTCCGCGAGCGTGAACTCGCGGACCCGGTGCAGCTAGCAACGATCAGCCGTTGCTTGCCCGCCCAGATGCCTTAGGACGACATCACCGTCACGGACTTCGTGACCAGGTACGCTTCCATTGCTTCCGGCCCGCCTTCCGAGCCGTAGCCCGAATCCTTCACGCCGCCAAACGGCATTTCCGGCGTGGGCGTGGCGGGCTGGTTGATCCACAGCATGCCGACCTCGAGCTGCTGCGACAGCAGATGCACGTTGGCAAACGACTTCGTAAACGCGTAACCGGCGAGGCCGAACGGCAGACGGTTGGCTTCCGCGATCGCTTCTTCGAGTTTGTCGAAACCGCGGATTGCCGCAATCGGGCCGAACGGCTCGTTGTTGAACACGTCGGCTTCGAGCGACACGTTGGTCAGCACCGTCGGCGCAAAGAAGTTGCCTTCCGAGCCGACGCGCTCGCCACCTGTCTCGATCTTCGCACCGGTCTTGCGCGCGTCGTCGAGCACCTTGCTCATGGCCGTCAGACGGCGTGCGTTGGCGAGCGGCCCGAGGGTCGTGCCTTCCGCGAGACCGTCGCCGAGCTTGAGGCTTTCGGCGTGCTTGACGAGCGCCGCGGCGAACTCTTCGCGAATGCTGTTGTGCACCAGAAAGCGTGTGGGCGAAATGCAGACCTGGCCCGCATTGCGGAACTTCGCGCCACCCGCTGCCTTGACGGCGAGCGCCACGTCGGCGTCTTCAGCGACGATTACCGGCGCGTGACCGCCCAGTTCCATCGTGGCGCGCTTCATGTGCGCGCCGGCCAGCGCGGCCAGTTGCTTGCCGACCGGCGTGGAGCCGGTGAACGTGACTTTGCGGATGACCGGATGCGGAATCAGGTAGCTCGAGATTTCGGCCGGATCGCCGAACACGAGACCCACCGTGCCGGCCGGCACGCCTGCTTCGACGAAAGCCTGCAACAGGCCCGCCGGCGACGCAGGGGTTTCCTCCGGGGCCTTCACGAGGAATGAACAGCCGCTTGCGAGCGCCGCGCTCAGCTTGCGCACGATCTGGTTGACCGGGAAGTTCCACGGCGTGAAGGCGGCGACCGGACCGATCGGCTCCTTCAATACGAGTTGCTGCGCGGCGAGATTGCGCGACGGCACGACGCGCCCATAGAGGCGGCGGCCTTCGTCGGCGAACCACTCGATGATATCCGCCGCGGCCAGCACTTCGATCTTCGCTTCGGCGAACGGCTTGCCCTGTTCCTGCGTCATCAGACGGCCAATGTCCGACGCGCGCTCGCGCACGAGCGCGGCTGCCTTGCGCATAACCGCGGCGCGCTCGTGAGCCGGCACCTTGCGCCATGCTTCGAAGCCGCGTTGAGCCGCTTCCAGCGCGCGGTCGAGGTCGGCGATGCCGGCGTGGGCCACCTTGCCGATGACCTGGCCGGTGGCGGGGTTGACGACGTCGATGGTCTTGCCGCTCGCGGCATCGCACCACTCGCCGTTGATCAGAAGTCGGGTATCGGTATAGCTCGAAGTTGCCATGCTGGTTCCTGTAAATGGGAAAACGACAGGCTGCGCGGCGTTCGGATAATGAGCCGAACTCGCGCTGCCGAGAATGGACTGCCGATACGAACATCTTATCTGATTGTGCCGAAACGCACCGGCGGCCGCCGCGTTCGCGCGGACGAGGCACGCGTCTTGCTCAGATGTTTTGGGGACCGTAGGCCTTTACTTGCCTGACCAGGCTTGGAGGCGCGTGAAGCAAGCGCAATCGCTGCGACGCCGCGCAAACAGGCGTACAGTCGAGCGGCAGTCCCCGCCCGAGAATTGCCAGTTTTAGTCAACCAGATGCACATGAGGAATCGACATGCCTACCGGTACAGTGAAGTGGTTCAACGACGCGAAGGGCTTCGGCTTCATCACACCCGACGACGGAGGTGAAGACCTGTTCGCCCATTTCTCCGAGATTCGCTCGGAGGGTTTCAAGTCGTTGCAGGAAAACCAGAAGGTCAGCTTCGAAGTGAAGCAGGGGCCCAAGGGCAAGCAGGCAGCGGATATCAAGCCCATCTAGGGGCAAGCGAGACGCTAGCGAAGCGGCGGCGGCCGGCATGCGCGCCCGGCGCATGGCCGGCACGTCGATCGCCGCCTCGCGCCGCGCGCAGGCGAGGTTCGTGTGGACAGGCAATCCGCTTACCAGGAAATCGACGCTAACGGCGGCGAAGCGTATGCGAAGTTCTTCGCTGCGCAAAATCCCGAGGCGCCGCTCGCGCCGTTCTGTCATCGCTATCTGTTTGAAAAGGACCAGGAGCGGGCCAACGACGAGCGCGGCTTCGCCATGAAGTCGCTCGCGCAGATGGAGTCCACGTCGCATGGGGCGCAGGTGGCGGCGAGCGCGTCGCGCGATGCGGCCAATGCCGCGCATACCTCCGCAACAGCCGCGCGGCGCTCTGCATTCTGGACGATGATCGCGGCCATCGCGTCGGCCCTCGGCGTCGCCGTGAACGCCGCACTGAATCTTGGGTGGCTCGATTGGGCACGACACCTTGCGCGTTGATCCGGCTGTTGTTTCGGGTAGCTTCGCAGGTGATTAGTAAGCATGCCGAAATCTCGTGGTAATGCGAGCGGGTGCAACGCCCGCTCGCGCCATTCTGCTTAAGGTTTCCTTCAGCTTTGCTCCGTAGCATCTGTGCGAATTCATGTCTTTGCTCGCCGCGTGGCGAGTGCCCCTCCGACAGTTGTTCGACAGAAAACAGAAAGCGCCTGTTCAAGGCTTGCTGGAGCATCCATGAAAACTCTGTTCTTGCAGGCGCCGTCGTATGACGGCTTCGATGGTGGCGCCGGTTCGCGTTATCAGGCGAGGCGTGAAGTCCGCTCGTTCTGGTATCCGACGTGGCTTGCGCAACCGGCCGCACTCGTTCCCGGCAGCCGCGTTCTCGACGCACCCGCCGATGGGTTGTCGGTCGATGCGACGCTCGATGTCGCGCAGCAATACGATCTCGTGATCATTCACACCAGCACGCCGTCTTTCCCCACCGATGCGCTTTTCGCGGAAGATCTGAAAAAGCGCAAGCCGTCGCTGCTCGTCGGCATGGTAGGCGCAAAGGTCGCCGTCGACCCGTATAACTCGCTGACGGCGAGCGAGGCGATCGACTTCGTCTGCCGCGAGGAATTCGACTTCACCTGCGCCGATGTCGCCGCAGGCAAACCGTTCACGCAGATTCCCGGCCTCAGCTATCGCGCACCGGACGGCTCGATCGAGCACAACGCAGCGCGCCCGATCCTCGAAAACATGGACGAGCTGCCGTTCGTCGCACCGGTCTACAAACGCGATCTGAAGATCGACAACTACTTCATCGGCTATCTGAAGCACCCGTATGTGTCGATCTACACGGGACGCGGCTGCCGCTCGAAGTGCACGTTCTGCCTGTGGCCGCAGACAGTGGGCGGGCATCGCTACCGCACGCGTTCGGTCGAGAACGTGCTGGAAGAAGTGAAGTGGATTCGCGACAACATGCCCGAAGTGAAGGAGATCATGTTCGACGACGACACCTTCACCGACTTCAAGCCGCGCGTCGAGGAAATCGCCCGTGGTCTCGGCAAGCTTGGGGTGACATGGTCGTGCAACGCGAAAGCGAACGTGCCGTACGCTACGCTCAAGATCATGAAGGAAAACGGCCTTCGGCTACTGCTCGTCGGCTACGAATCCGGCGACGATCAGATCCTCCTGAACATCAAGAAGGGTTTGCGCACCGACATCGCGCGGCGCTTTAGCGACGACTGCCGCAAGCTCGGCATCAAGATTCACGGCACGTTCATTCTGGGTTTGCCCGGCGAGACCCAGGACACCATTCAGAAGACGATCGAATACGCGAAGCAGATCAATCCGCACACCATCCAGGTGTCGCTTGCCGCGCCGTACCCAGGCACGCGGCTCTACGAGCAGGCGGTTGAAAACGGCTGGCTCGAACAGAACAAGGTGATCAACCTCGTCAGCAAAGAAGGCGTTCAGCTCGCGGCTATCGGCTATCCGCATCTGTCGCGTGAAGAGATTTATCACCAGCTCGAAAACTTCTACAAGCGCTTCTATTTCCGTCCGTCGAAAATCTGGGAAATCGTGCGCGAAATGCTGACCAGTTGGGACATGATGAAACGGCGCTTGCGGGAAGGCGTCGAGTTCTTCCGCTTCCTGCGCGCACACGAGGCGTGAACGGCGCGCATTGGTTTGCCGTCGCCACCGCGTATGCATGCGCCGCGTGCGCCGTGTCCGGCGTCGGCTATACGCTCGTGGCGAGCGTGCTGATCGGGCGGTTCTTCGCGCGTGCGGTGGCCGAGCCGGGTAGCTTTCCGGCTGTAACGGTCGTGAAGCCGCTGCACGGCAGCGAAGGCGCACTACTGCGCAATCTGTCGAGTTTCTGCGAGCAGAACTATGCCGGCGCCGTGCAGTTCGTGTTCGGCGTACACGACCCGGCGGACCCGGCATTGCAAACCGTCGATGAATTGCAGCGCCTGTATCCACAGGCGGACATCACGGTGATTGCCGACAACGGGCTGTATGGCCCGAATCGCAAGATCAGCAACATCATCAATATGCTGCCGCACGCGCGGCACGACGTGCTGGTGTTTGCCGATAGCGATGTCGGCGTGGGGCCCGACTATCTGCGCCACATCGTCGGCGAACTGGAGCAGCCCGGCGTTGGACTCGTGACGTGCCCGTATCGCGGCGAGCCCGATCCCGGCTTCTGGCCGCGCCTGTCGGCAGCCGCGACTCACTATCAGTTTTTGCCGGGGGTCGTCACCGGTATCGCGCTCGGTCTTGCGCGGCCATGCTTTGGACAGACGATTGCAATGCGGCGCGCCACGCTCGACAAGATCGGCGGCCTGATGCCGTTCGTGCGTCATCTCGCGGAAGATCACGCGATAGGCGAAGCGGTACGCGCAATCGGCGAGAAAGTCGCGATTCCGCCGTTCACCATCTCGCATGCTTGCGTGGAGGGCAGCGCGGCGCAACTCGTCTCGCACGAGCTGCGCTGGAGCCGGACGATCCGCAGCATCGATCCGCTCGGCCATCTCGGCTCCGCGTTGATGCATCCACTCGCGTTCGCATTGCTCGCCGTGGTGTTCTCGGGCGGCGCGTCATGGGGTTGGGCGATTGCGGCGCTCGCCCTGTTTGCGCGCTTCGCATTGAAGCTTTGCGCCGATCGCGCGTTGCGGCAGGCGCATGGCGGGCTATGGCTGCTGCCGATATGGGATATCGTGTTGTTTGCGATTTTCGTGGCGAGCTTCGGCTCTTCGCGCGTGATTTGGCGCGGGTTCAGCTTCGACGTGGACGGTGACGGCCTGCTGTCGGCCGCGCGGGACGAGTCGCGATGAGGCGCGAGGTGGCTTGATGAGCTGCGATTTGGCGCGAACAGATGGCGGACGAAGGGAGGTTAGGGCAGCAATGACGCGCAGTTCTTCTGAATCGAACGATGAGCGGCAAGCCTCCTGCACGAGGCGTGCGACCGGTGCGCACGAGGTATCCGCATGATGAAGCATCTCGGCCGCGTCGCCGCGCTCGCGGGTCTCATCGCGTCGCTGTGGCTCGTCTGGCAGGGCAACCCGGGTGCAGTGCTCGGCGCGTTGCGCGCGGCTGGCGCGGGTCTCGTGCTCGCGGCGCTCGCGCATGTGCTGCCGATGCTCGCCAATGCCTGCGACTGGCGCTCGCTGATTCGTGGCGCGAACCGGCCGCACGTTCCGAACATGCTGCACCTCGTGTGGGTGCGCGAATCCGTCAATAGCATGCTGCCGGTCGCGCGCATCGGTGGAGAGGTGGTGTCGTTTCGCATGCTCAGGCGTTGGGGCGTGAGATCGTCGACGGCGGTGGCGAGCATCATCGTCGACATGCAGTTGACCGTGATCAGCCAGTTGCTCTTCACGATGGTCGGCATCGGCTTTCTGTTCGCGCATGCCCATTCCGACACGCTGCGGCTCGCCGGGCAGCTCGCGTGGGGTGTGGTCGTGCTGACGCCGCTGCTCGTGTTGTTCGCGCTCGTGCAGCACGCCAGTCCGTTCGAGCGCATGACGCGCGCGCTCAATCACATGACGAGCGGCAAGCTCACCGCGCTCGTGGGGCAGTCGGCGCAGATCGATCGGGCAATCAAGCTGATCTGGCGACGCCGCGGCGTCGTGCTGCGCTATCTGTTTTTCTGGCAGCCGCTGCAGTGCTTTTTGACCTCGCTCGAAATCTGGCTCGCGCTGTATTTTCTCGGCGCGCGAGTGACGCTCGTGGAAGCCGTGGTAATCGAGTCGTTGATCCAGGCAATCAGCAGCGCAGCTTTCTTCGTGCCGGGCGGCCTCGGCGTGCAGGAGGGCGGCTTCATACTGATCGGCGGCGCGCTGGGCCTCGATCCGTCGACCTGTCTGGCGCTTGCGGGCGCACGGCGCATTCGCGATCTGCTGATATTCGTGCCGGGGCTGCTCGCATGGCAGTTTGCGGAGACGTCGAAGCGCGTACGCGTGCAAAATCCGACGCTACGTGCGAGCCGCGCCGAGCATCCTCGTGTGCACGGCGAAGCGGCTCGCGGCCCGCGGCAGGCACCACTCGCTGAAGGCAGCGTCGCGGGCGAAACGAACCGCCGCTAGGCTGCTGGCTTCAATCGTTCGGCGGCCGCCGCCGCATAAGCGGGAAACGATACGTCGACGGCGAGCCCCCGGCCGGCGAGGCCAGTGCCGAATCGCATCGTGGCACCGAAGTGTTGCGCGATGCGCGCGACGATCGACAGGCCGAGGCCGCTGCCAGTCGCCTGGTTGCCCGTCGCGCGAAAGAAGCGGTCCGTGAGACGGGCCAGATCCTCAGGCGCAACGCCGGGGCCGTCGTCGCGCACGCTCACCAGAATGCGCTCTTTGAGCGGCTCTCCAAGGTACTCTCCAAGCGGAGTTAGAACCTGCTCTTTCTCACGCCGCACCGCGATCTCGATGGTGCCGCCGTCGCTCCCGTATTTGATCGCGTTATCCAGCAGGTTGTCGAAGAGAATGCCGATCAGCACGGGCTCTGCAACGATCTCCGCGCGCATGTCGCAGTTCAGTGTCACGCGGATATTTTTCTGCTGTGCATTGCCCGCGTTGGCCAGCAATGCGTTCTTCGCGACGGCGCCAGGCGCGAGCGGCGCCGTCGCCAGTTTCTCCTGCATGTCCAGACGCGCGAGCAACAGCAATTGCTCGGCGAGCCGTGCGCTGCGATCCACGCCTTGCACGACGCGCTCCATGGCGAGCCGCTGACGCGCGGGGTCGGGTTCGGCCAGCGCGACTTGCGCCTGAACCTTGATTGCGGCGAGCGGCGTTTTAAGCTCATGCGCGGCGTCGGCAGTGAATGCGCGTTCCCGTTCGAGCGAATGCAACAGGCGCGAGAGCAGCAAATTGATCGCGTCGACGAGCGGCCGCACCTCGATCGGCGCATGGCCGATATCGACAGGCTCGAGACGATTGATGTCTCGCGAACGGATCGCATCGGAGAGCGTGCGCAGCGGCGCGAGACTCCAGCCGATGCTCGACCATACGAGCAGCGCCAGCACCGGCAGCGCGATCAATGCAGGGCGCGCAATGCGGCTCGCGACGCCGCTCACCAGATCGCTGCGCGTGTTGGCCTGTTCGAATACGCGCACCGTGTGCCCGAGCGGCGTATCGCGCAGCGTGAACGAGTGGTACGTCTGGCCACCGAGCACGACGTCCTGCACGCCGGTGACGGGCGGCACCGGCAAATCCCATGCATTGAGCGCGCGCAAGGGCGGGCTGCCCGCAATCACGTCGCCATTGCGCGTGCGCACCTGGAACAGTGCGTCGCGCGGCAGCGAATCATCGTCGTCCGTGTCGTTTGCACTTGTTTCTCCGCCGCGTTCTTCCTCGCGCACGTCGATGTGTGCATTGGCGAGCGTGACGAGATTGGACTGGTCTAGCAACCCGAGCATCTGCGCGACTTCCGCGAGCCGAGCCTCTTCCCACTCCGCCACTTCGCGCGTGGCCTGGCGATAGCTGGACGCAAGAGCGATCGCCCAGACGAGCGCGATGCTGGCGAGCACGAGCAGCATGAGCCGCCGGCGAATGGATGCGCTCATCACGGTTTCTCCACCACGTAGCCGATATTGCGCACGGTTCGTATGAGCTTCGCGCCGAGCTTCTTGCGCAGGTTCGACACGTGCACCTCGATCGCATTGCTTTCGATCTCCTCCTGCCACCCATACAGGCTTTCTTCGAGACGCGAGCGCGATTGCGGAATGCCCTGATTGGTCAGTAACTGGATCAGGATCGCCCATTCGCGCGACGTGAGCGACACGCGTTTGCCGGCCACCTCCACAGTTTGCGAAGCCGGATTCACCGTGAGCTCACGATAGCGGATCAGCTCGACACTGCGGCCTTGCGCGCGTCGCAGCAACGCGCGGCAACGGGCGATGAGTTCGGTGAGGTCGAAAGGCTTGCCGAGATAATCGTCCGCGCCTGCTTCGAGACCGCCCACGCGGTCCACCACCGTCCCGCGCGCGGTCAGCACGAGCACCGGCACGTCATTGCCGGCCTCACGCAGCCGTTTGAGCACGTCCATGCCCGACACACGGGGCAGGCCGAGGTCGAGCACCACGAGCGCATAGCTGGTGGTGTCGAGCGCGAGGCTGGCTTTGTGGCCGTCGCGCGCCCAGTCGACAGTGAAACTTGCTTGACGCAAACCTGCTTCGATCCCGCAGCCGATCAGATCGTCGTCTTCAATGAGGAGTACACGCATGGGGCATAAATTCCGTAGATGTTTTTATCGTGTGGCGGCACGCATGGAATGAACGCAGCGGCTGCAACTCCGAGCGTCAGCCATGCGGTTCGCTAGCTGCGTTATACCGCGTTTTGCTTAAGGTTCCCTTCAGCTTGAATCGATACTATCGCTCATCAACGGCTTACTGTTGTATTGGCGATAAGAATTCGCTAAATGAACTTGCGACATGAGCACGCGGCATCGCCTTTTGTTGTCGGTCTACCGAAATGAAATCGTAAGTACATCGACGGAATTCACGGCAGACGCGTGGCCGCAGTGACCGTCTTTCTCCTTGCTGACGAATGCGTCGAAGAGCGGGCGCTGGCTGCTTACGGGAAGCCGCACGATGCGTTCATCAGGCCACGAAACGAAGCCATGAAGCCAGTCACAGTCGATATGCTGCGAGCCCATCTCATGGTGGCCTCGCTCACGGCTCTCGCGGCCGACGTGCTCGCCTGTGTGACGGTAGCGGCGCTGCCAGGCGCGCAGCATCTGTTTGTCTCCGCGGCTTTCCGGCTCGCCGCTCTCGCCATGGTAGTGGGCGGCGTGATCGTCGCCCGCCAGGTGGCGCAGGCCGCATTCCACCTTGCCGTTGAAGACCGCTACGCGAACGCTGCTGGACTCTACGCGAGGCCAGTCGCCGTCGCGTCCGATTGCCCGCGGCTTTGGCTCGTCATCTTGCATCTTCGCCTCACTGGCACACCGTTCGTCTTGCGCGGACACTGACGGAATCCGCCAATGGTTGCGCACGCATTCACAGTAGGCGAATGGATTCTGCTCGCCGGTTGCATCGCGGCGTCGCTGTATGCGCTGGTCGCGGCGGTGGCGATGCCGTTCTCTACCGTTCGTGGCCGCGCCGCGTTTGGCCACGACGGTCTTTCGCCAGCCGCTCCCGCAGTCGATCCGGCAAGCCTCGTGCACGGGGCGGAGCTCGGCGCACCTGCCTCGTGTCGGGCTTATCCGCTCCCCCATGCGGGCGTGAGTGTGCTCAAGCCGCTGTGCGGCGCCGAGCCCCGCCTCTATGAGAACCTGCAAACTTTTTGTGAGCAGCGTCACGCGAATTTCCAGCTTGTTCTTGGCGTATGTTCTCCTGACGATCCCGCGATTGCCGTCGCGCGTCGTTTGCAAGCTGCGTATCCGTTGCTCGATATCGAACTTGCGATCGACACGCGGGTGCACGGCAGCAACCTGAAAGTCAGCAATCTGATGAATATGGCCGAGCGCGCGCGTCACGACGTGATCGTGATTGCCGATAGCGATATCGCCGTGCGGGCCGATTATCTGGAGAGCGTGGCAGCGCCCCTCGCTGACCCACGCATCGGCGTTCTCACCTGTCTGTATGCCGCGCAAGGCGTGGGCGGCTTCTGGCCGCGCGTAGGCGCGCTATTCGTCAACGAATGGTTTGCGCCCTCGGTACGCGTCGCGCACATGGCGGGTTCGCGCCGCTTCGGTTTCGGCGCTACGCTCGCGTTGCGGCGTGAAACGCTCGAACGCATCGGCGGTTTCGAGGCCCTCAAGAACTGTCTTGCCGACGACTACTGGCTAGCCGAACATGCGCGTGCGCTCGGGTTGCAAACGGTGCTCTCGCGCGTAATGGTGGCCACCGATGTGACCGAACCCACCTTTGCAGAACTGTGGCAACGCGAGACCCGCTGGTTGCGCACGATACGTTCGGTGAATCCGCTCGGTTTCGCTTTTCTGTTCATCACATTTCCGACTCCGTGGCTCATTGCCGGTGCATGTCTGACCGGTGTGTTCGCTGCGGGAGCGAACGGTGGCGCGCCTGCCTGGGACGCGTTCGCCGGCGCGGCCGGCACAATGGCGGGACTTGCCGCGCGTTTGCTGCTGCATCTGCGTGCCGCGCGCCATGAAGTGGCAATACGGTGCGCAATTCCCGGTGAAACAGCGGATTCGCTCGGGCGTGCGTTCTGGCGCGATCTTCCGCTTTTGCCGTTGCGCGATACGCTGCTGTTATTCCAATGGCTCGCTGCGGCTTTCGGTTCGCACGTCACGTGGCGGGGCGCGCGCGTTCCGGTCGGAAGTTCGCGTTCGGCTGCGCGTGCGAGGCCACTGCGCTCGATGGACGTGATGGAGGCATCCGATGGCCGCTGAGGTGGATGTGGCAGAGTCTCACGCATTAAAGCCGCTCGTATCCAGGCCGCTCGCATCCAGGCCACATGCATTCGAGCCTCGTCCCATCGAGCCGTGCGCCGAGAGGCCCCGCGCGCTGATCATCACCGCCGACGACTTTGGCTTGCATTCCCGTGTGAATCTGGCCGTGGAGCAGGCGCATCGCCACGGCGTGCTCACGGCCGCGAGCCTCATGATCGGCGCGCCCGCCGCGACGGATGCAGTCGAGCGCGCGCACGCAATGCCGCACTTGCGCGTGGGCCTCCATCTCGTCCTCGCCGATGGCGACGCGGTATTGCCGCGCGCCTGCATTGGGGCATTGCTGGACGAGCATGGCCGCTTCGGCGACAACATGGTCCGCGACGGCGTGCGGTTCTTTTTTTTGCCGCATGTACGCGAGCAGCTTGCGCACGAAATTCGCGCGCAGTTCCAGGCGTTTGCAAAGACCGGACTCGCGCTCGATCACGTGAACACCCACAAGCATTTTCATCTGCATCCGACGGTGCTTGGCTTGATCCTTGAGATCGGCCGCGAATTCGGCATGAAGGCGATGCGTTTGCCGTTCGAGTTGAATGCGCCGCCGTGGCTAAGACCGTGGATAGCGCTGGTGAAAGCGCGGCTCGACCGCGCAGGCATTTTTCACAACGACTATGTCGTCGGCATCGCCGGCAGCGGCCGCATGGATGAGGCCGCGTGGCTCGCGGCGCTCGCTTCGCTCAGAGGTGGGGTCGCAGAAATTTACTGCCATCCTGCCATTGCAGGCGAGCGCCAATTGACCGACGGCATGCGCGATTACCGCCACGCCGCCGAACTGCAAGCACTGCTGTCGCCGGACGTCGCTCGCGCGATTCGAGCCCTCGGCGCAAACCTCGGCGGCTTCGCCGATGTGGCCAACGGTTAGCGGTTCGCGCCGAGCGTTGCTATTCGATCGAGGCCTCTATCTCCGACGCGCTCGACACCTTGCGCAGCTCGTCGGCGATCACCGACACGAGCGCATCCGCTGCCGCGTTCAAGGGGCGCCGCGGATGCGTTACGCACACAATGTGCCGCACGATGCGCGGCGCGAGAATCGGATATGCGCGCAGCGTGCCCTGATGCACCGCGCGCTGCACCGCGATGCGCGGCAGGATAGTCGCAAAGCGTGTGCTCTCCACGAGCTTCACGATCGTGCTCAGTACGTCGATTTCGAAGCGCGGTGCGAGCAGCACGTCCTCGTGCTGGGCGGCCGTATCCAGCACGCCGCGCAGGCCGTGGCGCTTCGTCGGCAATACGAGTTCGAGTTCGGGAAGCTGTGCGAGTTCGATCGCGTGAGGTAACTCGGGGCCGTTCGCGGCGCTTGTCACGAGCACCATTTCCTCATCGAGCAACGGCTGCGCGTCGAGCGAGAGACGCGCGCGCGGTTTGTTGATGAGCGCCGCGTCGAGCTGGCCGCCCGCCACCCAGTCGATGAACGTCGCGCTGTAGCCGTCTGCCACCGTCACGTCGACATGCGGATAGCGCGCATGAAAGCGCGACAACGCATCGGCGAGCACGCTTTCCGTCACCGAGGCAATTAGCCCGATCGACACATGCCCGGTTACCACTTCGTCGCGCTGCACGAGTTGCTGACGTGCGTGCGCGAGGTCGCGCATGATCGGCAGAAAGAGGCGATACATCAGCCGCCCGGCCGCGGTCGGCGCCATGCCATGCGCGTTGCGCTCGAATAGTTGCTGATGCAGTTCGTCTTCGAGTTTGCCGATCTGCATGCTGAGCGCGGGCTGCACGATATTCAGCCGTTTAGCGGCGCGGGTGACGGACCCGTCCTCGAACAGTGCGATGAAGTACTGGATTTGCCGGAGGTCCATGTTGGTATGAATAAAGCATCAGCGAACATAATGAGCGGGGCGCGGCTTATCAGAACACACGCTGCGGGCCGAGGGGTATGTCATCGACAGTGATGACCGGACTCGTGCATGTACCGTTACATGCGGATGCTGAATTGATAACCCGCCTACAAACGGCTGTCATTGGTGCTAACACTCATATCATCGGGAATGATTCGAAGCATCAATATTCCATATTAGAAGTTATACGCCAATCTCGTTACGCTTCATCATCAACTGGCGCTCCGTTCCGACATGAAGCGGAATTCAAGCGGGGCATGAAGCCAGTCACCGATGGAGACGCAGATGAACACACGCGAAGCCGCGCCGCACGACACCTCACATTTCAGCTGGGCCCGCAAAGGCGGAGCGCTCGCTTTGCGCGACTGGCTCGCGCATCTCGCGCGCAGCGGACGCCTCGCGACCATCGATCAACCGGTCGCGCTGGAACACGAGCTGGCGGCGATTGCCAAACGCCTCGACGGCACGCAGGCGGCTTTCTTCACGCGAGCAGGCGGTCACCGCGTGCCGGTGGTGAGCGGCTTCATGTCCCGGCGCGCGTGGATCGCAGAAGCGCTGGGGGTGGATGAAGCTCAATTGCTCGCTCGCTTTAGCGACGCTGCCGAACGTCCGCTCGCATCTCGTCTCGTGTCGCGCGACGAAGCGCCGTGCCAGCAGGTCGTGCATACGAAGAACATCGACCTTCACGCGCTACTGCCGATTCCGACGCATAGCGAACACGACAACGGCCCGTACATCACCGCCGGTCTCGTGATTGCGCGCAATCCGCGTACCGGCGTACAGAACGTGTCGATCAACCGGATCCAGGTGCACGCCGCGGACCGCATGGCGATCCTGCTGTTGCCGCGTCATCTTCACGCATTCCAGAAAACGGCGGAAGCGGCCGGCGACGCGCTCGACGTGGCCGTTGCGATAGGCGTCGATCCGCTCACGATGCTCGCGTCGCAAGCTATTTCTCCGATCGACTGCGACGAACTCGAGATCGCCGGCGCGTTGCATGGCGCACCGCTGCCGGTCGCGCAATGCGTGAGCAACGGGGTACATGTACCGGCTTTCGCTGAAATCGTGATCGAGGGCCGCATCTTGCCGAACGTGCGAGAGATGGAAGGCCCGTTCGGCGAGTTTCCGAAGTACTACAGCGCGCAGGAAGCACGCGAGGTGATCGAGGTCACCGCCGTCACGCATCGCAAAGACCCCATCTTTCATACGATCGTGCCGGCCGAAATGGAGCATTTGCTGCTCGGCGCGATTCCCCGCGAGGCGACGCTGCTCTCGCATCTGCAACGCAGCCATCCGAACGTGAAGGACGTGCACCTGTCCGTGGGCGGAGTGTGCCGTTATCACCTGTGGGTGCAGTTCGAGAAGAAGCGCGAGGGCGAGGCGAAGAACGTGATTCTGTGCGCGTTCGGCGCGCATTACGACATCAAGCAGGTGGTCGTGGTCGATACGGACGTGGACGTGCACGATCCCGCCGAAATCGAATGGGCAATCGCCACGCGCTTCCAGGCCGATCGCGATCTCGTCGTAATCGAAGGCGCGCAGGGCTCGCCACTCGATCCGTCGACTACCGTCGGCCAGCCCGAGGACGCACCTGCTTATCTGCAGGGCATCAGCGCGAAGATGGGACTCGACGCGACGCGTCCGGTGGCCTATGCATCGCACGTGTTCACGCGCGTGCGGATTCCCGGAGAGGACACGGTGGATCTGAACGCGCTAGTCGCGGCGGATAACGCCGCGTTCGACACTTATCTCGGTGACGGTCATGTCTGAAGCGAGGGTCGACAACACCCGGCAAGACCTGCGCGCGGCTAAGGCGCAGCGCATCGTCGTCGGCATTTCAGGCGCTAGCGGCGCGCTGATCGGCGCGCGTCTGCTCGCTGCATTGCGTCGTCTCGGCACACACGAGACGCATCTGATCGTGTCGGCATCGGGCGCGGTCACGGCCGCGCAAGAACTCGGCATGACGCGCGGCGACCTCGAGAGCCTGGCCGACGTGGTCTACAACGTGCGCGATATCGGCGCGGCCGTGGCGAGCGGTTCGTTCATTACGGCCGGCATGGTGATCGCGCCGTGCTCGATGAAAACACTCGCGGGCGTGGCGAACGGTTTTGCCGACAACCTGCTGACCCGCGCCGCCGACGTGATGCTCAAGGAGCGTCGCCGCCTCGTGCTGGTCGCGCGCGAAACGCCGTTGAATCTCGCGCATCTGCGCAACATGACTCACGCGACCGAGATGGGCGCCATCGTGATGCCGCCGGTGCCCGCCTTTTACGCGCATCCGAAAACCATCGAAGACGTAGTCGACCACACCGTCGGGCGCATTCTCGATCTGTTCGGTATCGAGCACGGCGAGATCGCCCAACGCTGGAGCGGCTTGGCCGATGAATTCGCACAACGGCAAGCGGGAGGCGGGCAATGAACCAGCGCGATCTGCTCAATACAGCCGACGCGGCTACGCGCGAACGCGAGGCCGAACCCGCGAAAGGCGCCGAGCGTCACGTAGGGCGCCCGATGCAGCGTCTCGAAGATCCGGCGATTCTCGCGGGCCGCGGCCGTTATGGCGACGATATCGGCGTGCGTCCCGGGACGCTGCACGCGGCGGTCTTGCGCTCGCCGCATGCGCATGCCGAACTGCTTGCAATCGACACGCAAGCGGCGTCGCAACTGCGTGGCGTGCGCGCGATTCTCACACGTGACGATCTGCGCGCATGGTCGCGCCCGTTCGTGGTCGGCGTCAAATCGCCGATGGAGCAGTGGGCGCTCGCGATGGACCGCGTCCGTTATGTCGGCGAACCAGTTGCGGTCGTGATGGCCGAATCTCGCGCTATCGCTGAGGATGCGCTCGATCTGATCAAGGTCGAGTACGCGACGCTGGAGGCTGTCACGTCGATCGAGGAAGCTGTCGGGAATAACGCTGCGGTGCTGCACGAGAAGGTGGGCAGCAACGTGATCAGCGACCGGCATTTCCGTTATGGCGAGCCGGAAGCGGCGTTCGAAAAAGCGCCGCATCGCGTGAAACTGGTCGCGCACTATCCGCGCAACACGTGTGCGCCGATCGAGTGCGGCGTGGTGATTGCCGAGTATCTGCCGGGCGACGAAGGTTATGACGTCACGTCGAATTTCATGGGACCGTTCTCGCTGCACGCGGTCATGGCGATGGCGCTGAACGTGCCGGCGAATCGTCTGCGTCACAAGGCGCCGCGCGATTCGGGCGGAAGCTTCGGCGTGAAGCAGGCGGTGTTTCCGTATGTGGTGCTGATGTGCCTCGCGTCACGCAAAGCCGGTGCGCCGGTCAAATGGGTCGAGGACCGGCTCGAGCATTTGAGTGCGGCGACGTCCGCGACAGCGCGCCTTTCCACGATCGAAGCGGCGGTCGAAAACGACGGCCGCATCACCGCGCTTTCCTACGATCAGCTTGAAGACACCGGCGCATACTTGCGCGCGCCGGAACCCGCAACGTTCTATCGCATGCATGGGTGTCTCACGGGTGCCTACGCGATCGACAATCTGCTCGTGCGCAACCGCGTCGTGCTGACCAGCAAGACGCCCACCGGACTCGTGCGAGGCTTCGGCGGACCGCAGGTGTACTTCGCGCTTGAACGGCTGGTACAGCGCATCGCGATCGAACTCGGGCTCGACGTGCTCGACGTGTATCGCCGCAACTTCGTGCGCGCCGATGCGTTCCCGTATCGCGCTGCGGCAGGCGCGCTGCTCGATTCCGGCAACTATCAGGAAGCGTTGCGCTGCGCGCTCGACGAAGGCGGCTACGACGAACTGCGTGCGCGTCGTGAGGCCGCACGTAACGAAGGGCGCTTGTATGGCATCGGCTTCTCGGCGATCGTCGAGCCGTCGGTGTCGAACATGGGCTACATCACGACCGCGATGCCCGCCGAGGCGCGCCGCAAGGCCGGTCCGAAAAGCGGCGCGATCGCAAGCGCGACGGTCAGTGTGGATCTGCTCGGCGGCGTGGTCGTCACGATTGCATCGACGCCTGCGGGCCAGGGCCACATGACGGTATGCGCGCAGGTGGTGGCCGACGTGCTCGGCATCTCGCCGCACGAGGTGGCCGTCAACGTCGAGTTCGATACGCACAAGGACGCCTGGTCGGTCGCGGCGGGCAATTATTCGAGCCGCTTTGCGGGCGCGGTCGCAGGCACCGTGCATCTTGCCGCCGTGCGCGTGCGCGAAAAGATCGCGCGCATCGTGTCGAAGCAGCTCAACTGTGCGCCGCAAGATGTCTGCTTCGAAGGCGGTCGCATCTTCGCGCAAGGCGCGGAGGATCGCGCGCAACCGTTCGGCCGGGTCGCCGCGAATGCGCCGCATTGGGCGCCCGCGCTGCTGCCCGAAGGCGAGGAGCCCGGTTTGCGCGAGACGGTGTTCTGGAATCCGCCGAACATGGCGGCGCCCGATGAGAACGACCGCGTCAATACTTCTGCTGCCTATGGTTTTGTGTTCGACATGTGCGGTGTCGAAGTGGATCGCGCAACGGGCCGCGTGCGCATCGACCGTTATGTGACCGCGCACGACGCCGGCACGTTGCTCAATCCCGCGCTCGCCGACGGCCAGATTCGCGGCGCGTTCGCGCAAGGACTCGGCGCGGCGCTGATGGAAGAGTTCCGCTACGGCGCGGACGGCAGCTTCCAGTCGGGCACGCTTGCCGACTATCTGATGCCGACCGCGTGCGAGGTGCCTGATCCGGTGATCGTGCATCTGGAAACACCGTCGCCGTTCACGCCGCTCGGCGCGAAGGGACTCGGCGAGGGCAACAACATGAGCACGCCGCCTTGCATCGCGAATGCGGTGGCCGATGCGCTCGGCGTCGACGACATCCGTTTGCCGCTCACGCCGTCGAAAGTAATGGGGCTGATCGGCATAGACGACCCCGAGCCCTCGCGCCCCGAGTTGCGCGAAGCGCCCGCGCCGAAGAACCCGGCGATGTCCGGCGGCGGCAAGGCGCTGACCGCGCAAGGCAGTGTGGATCTGCCCGCGACGCCCGAAGCCGTGTTTGCCGTGCTGCTCGATCCGAACGCGCTCGCGAAGGTGATTCCCGGCTGCCACGCGCTTGAAACCGAAGGTCCGAATCAGTATCGCGCGGACGTGACGGTGGGCGTCGGCATGATCAAGGCGCGGTTCGAAGCGAAGATCGGTCTGTCGGAGATCGACGCACCGCACCGTTTGCGCCTTGCAGGCGCGGGCATTTCGTCGCTCGGCAGCGCGCGCGGCAGCGGTCTTGTCGAACTGACGCCGATCGCGAACGGCACGCGTCTTTCGTACGACTACGAGGCGCAGGTCTCGGGCAAAGTCGCGGCGGTCGGCGCGCGCATGCTGGAAGGCGCGGCAAAAGTCGTGTTGCGTCAACTGTTCGAATCGTTGGGACGCCAGGCCGCGGGCAAGCCGCTCGACGCGTCGGCCCACAGTTCCGGTGAGGGCGGCGGTTCGTGGCTGTCGCGCTTGTTGGCCCGCTTCAGGAGACACCGATGAAACCCGCGCCGTTCGATTACCTGCGCGCGATGACCGCGCAGCATGCGCTCGACGCACTGGCGGAACACGGCGAAGACGCACGCGTGCTCGCCGGCGGCCAATCGCTGATGGCCGTGCTGAACATGCGGCTCGCGCAACCGCGGATGCTGATCGACATTTCGCGCACCGGCGAACTGGAGGCGGTGCGCGTCGACCGCAAGGCCGGTTCGTTGACAGTGGGCGCGGCAGCGACGCAAGGCAGCGTCGAATGGCGCGCGTCGCTGCGCGATGAAGTGCCGTTGCTCGCGATGGCTTTTCCGCACATCTCGCACTTTCAGATTCGCAACCGCGGCACCGTGTGCGGCTCGATCGCGCATGCCGATCCGAGCGCCGAACTGCCGCTCGTGCTGAGCGCGCTCGGCGGCGACGTGATGCTGCGCTCGAAAAAGAAGCCACGCGTGCTGCCCGCTGACGCGTTTTTTCAGGGCATGTTGATGACCGCCCGCGAGCCCGACGAACTCGTCGAAGCCGTGCGTTTCCCGCTAAAGCGTGAAGGCGAGCGTTATGGCTTCGCGGAATTCTCGGCACGTCATGGCGATTTCGCGATTGTCGCGTGCGCCGCGGTGGTCACCGACGATGCGATCCGTCTCGCCGTGGGCGGCGTGGCGGACCGGCCGGTGGTCGAACAATGGCCGCATCTGTCCGGCGACGATTTGCGCGGGGCGTTGAACGATTTGAGCTGGAAGCTGGGCGCGCAGGACAACGCGCATATCAGTGCGAGCTATCGCCGGCATCTGGTCCGGCAACTCGGATGGCGCGTGATCGAGGAGGCAAAGTGAGCAATACATCCAATGGAAAAACGGCCGAAGGGCCGCCGCAAGTCGTGCGACGTGACGAACGTCAGTGCGTGACGCTGACGTTCAACGGCCGCGAACGCAGCGCTTATTGCGAACCGCGCGAACTGCTGTCGGATTTCATCCGTCATGAACTGGGCGCGACGGGCACGCACGTGGGCTGCGAGCACGGCGTGTGCGGTGCATGCACCGTTCAGGTGGGCGGCGTTGCCGCGCGTTCCTGTCTGATGCTGGCCGTGCAGGCGCAAGGGCAGCGCATCGACACTGTCGAAGGCCTGGCGCCGGAGATGGTGCTCGGGGATCTGCAGGAGGCGTTTCAACGCCATCACGCATTGCAATGCGGCTTCTGCACGGCGGGCATCCTGATGTCGTGCGCCGACTATCTGCAACGCGTGCCCGATCCTAGCGAAGCGCAGGTGCGCGAGATGCTGTCCGGCCACTTGTGCCGCTGTACGGGCTATACGCCGATCGTTGCGGCCGTGCTCGATGTGGCCGCGCGCCGCCGGCATCGCAATGAGACGGGCGAAGCACTGGAGGCGAGCCATGCTTGACCTCGGGCGTACTTTTTTGCAAAGCGTGGAGCGCAGCCCCAACGCGTTGGCGCTCGTCGACGGCGAGCTTGCGCTCACGTATGCAGAGTGGCACCGCATCATCGTGAATGTGGCCGACGGTCTGCGTGGGCTCGGCCTCGCGCACGGCGACCGCTTGCTTGCGGTGCTGCAAAACCGCTGGGAGATGGCGACGCTGCACTGGGCGTGTCAGTTTGCGGGCATCGTGATCGTGCCGTTGAACTGGCGCGCAAAACCCGAAGAGCTCGATTACTGCGTGATCGACGCGGGCGCGAAGGCAATCGTCTACGAGCCGGTATGCGCCGAGGCGGTGATGCAAAGTCCCGCGGCACAACGCGTGCCGCGCATCGGA
This sequence comes from Paraburkholderia kirstenboschensis, assembly GCF_904848585.1. Classification (GTDB taxonomy): domain Bacteria; phylum Pseudomonadota; class Gammaproteobacteria; order Burkholderiales; family Burkholderiaceae; genus Paraburkholderia; species Paraburkholderia kirstenboschensis. Next base: position 169,103 of record NZ_CAJHCR010000002.1, on the reverse strand, counting down.
CTCGACCTTGCGCCTGGGCGCAGCGCGGGCTTCGACAGCTTGCTCACAGAGGGTGCCGGCCGTGCGAATTCCGACGCGGATGCGCATGCCAACGCGGACGATTATTCGCTGATCCTCTACACGTCGGGTACGACAGGCAAGGCGAAGGGCGTGCCGCGGCGTCACCGGCAAGAACGCGCGGCCGCGCTCGCGCATGTCGCTCAGAACCTCTACCGTCATGGCGAATGCACGCTCGGCGTGATGCCGCTTTATCACACGATGGGCGTGCGCTCGCTTCTCGCCATGGCGCTCGTGGACGGCACGTTCGTTTGCGCGCGCCGCTGGAATGCGGGTTTCGCGCTCGAAGCCATTGCGCGGCACAAGGTCACGTGTCTGTATCTCGTGCCGACGCTTTATCACGATCTGCTTGGCGACCCTGCGTTTGCGTCGACGGATACTTCCACGGTGACCAAGCTCGGCTTTGCCGGCGCGCCGATGAACGATGGTTTGCTCAAGCGGCTCTCGGCGGCGTTCGAACCGGAACTGTTCGTCAATCACTACGGCTCGTCGGAGGTCTACACATTCAGTATCGACCAGGACGCGACAAAGAAGCCGGGCAGCGCGGGGCGCGCGGGCATCAACACACGTCTGCGGGTAGTGAAGCTCGACGCCGGCACGCCTGACGATTTCGCGGACGTCGGCGAAGAAGGCCAGATCATCGTGGACCTGCTGGGCGACGAAGCGTTCGAAGGCTACTGGAACCGGCCGGATGCGAACGCGAAATCGTTGCGCAACGGCTGGTACTTCACGGGCGACACCGGCTTTATCGACAGCGATGGCGATCTGTACGTGTCCGGCCGCGTCGACGACATGATCATCAGCGGCGGCGAGAACATTTCCCCGGTCGATATCGAGTCGGTGCTCTCGCTGCATCCGGCCGTGGACGACGTCGCGGTGGCCGGCGTGAAGGATGAACGCTGGGGCCAGCGCGTGGTGGCCTTCATCAAACGGCGTGAATACGTCGACGCCGAAACGCTCGATGCGTACTGCCGCACCTCCGACCTCGTCAACTTCAAGCGTCCGCGCGAATACGTGTTCGTCGACGACATACCGAAGTCGCCGGTCGGCAAGATTTTGCGCCGCAAGCTGTCCGCGGGTGAATACCTGAAAGACGAGAGCGGCTGCGAGAGCGGCAACGAAACCATTCAGAAGCAAACTGAAATCAACAAGGAGTGAATCTCATGACCGAGCTGACCCACCGCGGCCAGAGCCTGCTGCAAGACCTCGACGGCTTTTCGATCGAGATCGACGCCGAACGCGAGCGCGCCGACATCGTTCTGCACCGGCCGCCGTTCAACGTAATTTCGATGCATGCGCGCGATCAGTTGCGCGCAGCCTTCGAGGCACTCGACGAAGACGAGCGCGTGCGCGTGATCGTGGTGCGCGCGAAGGGCGAGCATTTTTCGAGCGGCGGCGACATCAAGGGCTTCCTGGAAGCGTCGCCGGAACATGTGTCGAAGCTCGCGTGGAATATCGCCGCGCCGGCCCGCTGCTCGAAGCCTGTGATCGCCGCCAATCGCGGCTTCTGCTTCGGCGTGGGCTTCGAGTTGTCGCTCGCATGCGACTTCCGGATAGCAACCGACACCACTTTCTATGCGCTGCCCGAACAGAAGCTCGGACAGATTCCAGGCTCGGGCGGCTCGGCCCGCTTGCAGCAGATGGTCGGCGTCGGCCGCACCAAGGACATTGTGATGCGTTCGCGCCGCATTCCGGGCAAACAGGCATACGAGTGGGGCATCGCGGTCGAGTGCGTGGCCGACGCGCAACTGGAAGCGGCCACCGACGCGCTCGTCGACGAACTGCGTGCGTTCTCGCCGCTCGCGCAGCGAACCGCGAAGAAGCTGCTCAACGATACCGAGGACGCGCCGCTGTCGATCGCAATCGAACTGGAAGGACATTGTTATAGCCGCTTGCGCACGTCCGACGATTTCCGCGAAGGCGTGGAGGCGTTTCATGGCAAGCGCAAGCCGGTGTTTCGCGGCACTTGAGTGACGGTCAAGCGGCACTTGAGCGGCCCGCGTCGCCGTAGCACATAAAACGATTCAGGAGACACGCAGATGGAACACTTCGATTACGTGATCGTCGGTGGCGGATCGGCGGGGTGCGTGCTAGCGCAGCGCCTCTCCGCGGTGCCGTCGCTGCGTGTCGCGCTGATCGAAGCCGGCGCGGACACGCCGCCGGGCCGCGTGCCCTCGGAGATTCTCGACAGTTATCCGATGCCGGTGTTTTGCGGCGATACGTATATCTGGCCTGAACTGATGGCGCGAGCAACGCGCGATTCTGCGCCGCGCGTGTATGAACAGGGTCGCGTGATGGGCGGCGGCTCCAGCATCAATGTGCAGTCGGCCAATCGCGGTTTGCCGCGCGACTACGACGGGTGGGCGGCGAACGGCGCGAGCGGCTGGGGCTGGGAAGACGTGCTGCCGTATTTTCGCAAGCTCGAACGCGACGTCGATTTTCCGGACGGCGAGTTGCACGGCAAAGAAGGACCGGTGCCGATCAGGCGGATCATGCCCGCCGAATGGCCGCCGTTTTGCAACGCGTTCGCCGCCGGCATGCGCAAGAACGGTATCGCGCCGCTGCACGACCAGAATGCGCAATTCGGCGACGGCTTCTTTCCCGCAGCATTCTCGAATCTCGACGACCGCCGCGTGTCCACGGCAATCGCGTATCTCGACGAGTCCACGCGCAAGCGCGCCAATCTGCATATCCATGCCGATCTGCGAGTGGAGCGCATCGTGATGGAAGGGCGCGTGGCGCGCGGTGTGGTCGCGTTCGCACGCGACGGCGAGCGGGTTCGTTTCAACGCGAACGAAGTCGTGCTGTGCGCGGGCGCGCTGCAGTCGCCCGCGATGTTGATGCGCGCGGGCATCGGAGCCAAGGCGGAGCTGAATGCGCTCGGCATCGACTGCGTGATCGATCTGCCGGGCGTGGGACGTAATCTGCAGGATCATCCGTCGCTCACGTTCTGTCATTTTCTCGAGCCGCGCTTGCGCATGCCGTTGTCGCGGCGACGCGCGAGCATGATGGCCGCGCGCCTGAGTTCGGGCATCGCGGGCGGCGAAGCGTCGGACCTGTATCTGTCGAGTGCGACGCGTGCCGCCTGGCATGAACTCGGCAACCGGCTGGGCCTCTTTTTTCTCTGGTGCAACCGTCCTCACTCGCGTGGCCGCGTGCAACTCGTTTCCGCCGATCCCGCCGCGCCGCCGCGCGTCGATCTGAATCTGCTCGACGACCCGCGCGATATCGCACGGCTTGTCCGCGGCGTGCGGATGCTCACGCAAATCGTCGCGGGCTCGGGTTTCGGCGAGAACTCCCGCGACTTCTTTCCCGCTGCGTTTTCAGCGCGCGTAAAAGCGCTGAGCCGCGTAGGCAAGGGCAATGCGCTGCTGACGTCGCTGCTCGGCCGTTTGCTCGACGGACCCGCGCCGCTGCGGCGCATGTTGATCGAGCGCTTCTTCACGCGTGGTCAGCGGCTCGGGGATCTGCTCGCCGATCAGGCCGCGCTCGAGGAATTCATTCGCGCGAACGTGTTCGGCGTCTGGCACGCGAGCGGCACCTGCCGCATGGGCGACGCTAACGACCCGGCGGCCGTCACCGATACGGCGGGCAGCGTGCGCGGCGCACAGGGCCTGCGCGTCGTTGACGCGTCGTTGATGCCGCGACTGCCGTCTGCGAATACGAACATCCCGACCATCATGATGGCCGAGAAGATCGCCGACGCAATACTCGCGCGGCGCTTGCACGGTCATGCGGGCGTTGCGTACGGCGCCGGTTATCGCCACGCATTCCCGAAGGTTTCTTAACACACCAAAGCACGCGAAAGAACGTGCGCCAAATTGCGGACGATCGAGAGACGCCCGCAGACAGTCAAGGAGATGACGATGTCCTTAGCAGCGCAAAATAGCGCCGCCTTGCCCGCGATGGATCAGCGGCAAGTGATGGGTGCAGTATTCGCCTCGTGCCTGGGTTGGGCACTGGATCTGTTCGACCTGTTCGTTCTGCTGTTCGTCGCGCCAGTGGTCGGGCGGCTCTTCTTTCCGTCCGATCACGCGATGCTTTCGCTCGCCGCGGTTTACGCGTCGTTTGCGGTGACCTTGCTGATGCGCCCGCTCGGTTCGGCATGGTTCGGCTCGTATGCGGACCGCCACGGACGCAAGGGCGCGATGATCATTGCCGTGGTCGGCGTAGGCCTTTCCACAGCCGCATTCGGCGCACTGCCGACCGTCGCACAGGTCGGCCTTGCCGCGCCGATCATCTTTCTTGTGCTGCGTCTCGTGCAGGGCGTGTTCGTCGGCGGCGTGGTGGCGTCGACTCACACGATCGGCACCGAATCCGTCGCACCGAAATATCGCGGCGCGGTGTCGGGTCTGATCGGCGGCGGCGGAGCGGGGCTCGGCGCGTTGCTCGCGTCGCTCACGTATCTCGCGATGTCCACGCTGTTCCCCGGCCAGCTCTTCGACGTCTGGGGCTGGCGCTGCATGTTCTTTACCGGCATCGTCAGTTCGGTGCTCGGTTTGTTTGTCTTCAGCAGCCTCGAAGAATCGCCGCTGTGGAAAAAGCTCGCGGCCGAAAAAGCCGCCAAGGCCGCGGCTGCATCCACGTCGGGGGTGAAGGCGCCAGTCGAAGTGGTGCGCTCGCCGGTGCGTACGCTGTTTTCGCGCGACTACCGCTCGATCCTCTTCGTCAATCTGCTGCTGACGGTAGGCGGCGGCAGCGGTTATTACCTCACGTCGGGTTATCTGCCGACTTTCCTGAAAGTGGTGAGCCACGCGCCGAACGGCGCGGCCGCGGCGATCCTGATGCTGTGCAGCGTGGCGGTGCTGATTGCATCGGTTGCCGCTGGGCATCTGAGCACCTTCATCGGCCGCAAGTCGGCGTTCGTGTGGCTCGGGCTGATTCGTCTCTTCGCGTTGCCCGCGCTGTTCCTGCTGTTGCCGGGCGCATCCAGCATCACGATGGTCGGCGTCTATGCGGTGATTCTCAGCGCGCTCGGCAGCGCCGGTTACGCGCCGATTCTGATCTTCCTGAACGAACGCTTTCCGACCGCGATTCGCGCGACCGGCACGGGATTGTCGTGGAATATCGGCTTCGCTATCGGCGGGATGATGCCGACGGCGGTCTCGCTCGTCGCAAAAGACGCGAGCCAGTTGCCGCTGACGCTCGCGATCTTTGTCGGCGCGATCAGCGTGATCTTCCTGATCGGCGCGTTCATCGTGCCCGAAACGCTCGGCAAGCTCGATCAGGGCGGGGTTCGGGAACCGGTATAAAGAGCCGGCAGCGCGACAACTTTCGCTTGCCGCGAAGACGCACGGCGCTCACGCGAGCGCCGTGCCGGTCGTCACCCTGCGAATCTCTTCGGTGATGATGTCGATGAGCGCCAGCGCGGCTGGACCGAGCGGGCGCTTCGGATGACTCACGAGGATAATGTGCCGCACGATTGGCGGCGACGCGATTGCACGCACGAACAGCACGCCTTGATCGACCTTGCGCTGCACGACGACGCGCGGCAGGATCGTCGCCACGCTGCTTTGTTCGACGAACTGTACGATCGTGTTCAGCAGGTCGATCTCGAACTTAGGCTTGATCACCACATTCGCTGCGAGGAGCGCGGCGTCGAGCACGCCGCGCAGGCCGTTGCGCCGCGTGGGCAGCACCAGTTCCACGTCGGCGAGCGCGGCAAGCTCGAGTGTCGGCGGGAGTTGCGGACCGAGCGCGGCGCTCGTCACGAGCACCATCTCTTCGTCGAGCAGCGGCACGACGTCCAGTGTCAGGCGCCCACGCGGCTTGTTGATGACGGACGCGTCGAGCCGGCCTGCTTCGACCGCGTCGATCAGTTGCGCGCTGAAGCCGTCCGCGACCGATACCTCGACTTGCGGGAACATCGCGTTAAATCTTGCCAGCGATTCCGGCAGCACGCTTTCCGCCTCCGACGACACCATGCCGAGCGCGACGCGGCCAGTGACGATCGCATCGCGCCGGCTCAACTGCTCGCGCGCGCGCTCGATGTCGCGCATGATCGGCGTGTAGAGGCGATACATCTGGCGCGCGGCGTCGGTCGGCGTCATGCCGTGCGGCCCGCGTTCGAACAGCTTCTGATGCAGTTCGGCTTCCAGCTTCGAAATCTGCATGCTGAGCGCCGGCTGCACGATATTGAGCCGCTTGGCCGCTCGCGTGACCGAGCCGTCCTCGAAAAGTGCGATGAAGTACTGAATTTGCCTGAGGTCCATTAAGCGCGAGTGCCAGCTGGAAATGCCTGAAATGTCGAGTGTAATCGCAAGCTGGCGCAAACCTCGCGGCGGCGGCTCGGACGGCGTTGCAACGCCGTCACGAAGGTCTTACCGAGCGCTGCTACAATCTCGTCTTTCTCGATTGGTTGTGCGCTATGGGTTTCGAACAACTTGCTGAACTGAAGAAGCAACTGGCCGCGGCACGCGCCCAGGCTGCGCCTGCCGCGAAGGCCGATGCCCGGTCCGGCGCCAAGGCCGAGGGCAGGTCCGACGCAAGGCGCGATGTCAGGAATGACGGCAAGCCTGGTGCGAAGCCCGCAAAGCCTGCGAATCCCGCGAATCCCGGCACTGCGCCCGGCGCGAAGGCGGACCGGCGGCCTGCCGGCAAGCCGTCGCACCAGCGCCGTGGTGGTGGCGCGGCGAGGCCCGCAGCGGCGCCCGCGGCAGATGCCAAACCGGTCGATCCGGTGGTGAAGTCCATCGGGCGTCTGCAAAAGCGTTTCCCCAATGCGTTCCCGAAGAACCCGGCGCCGAAGCTGCCGCTGAAGGTCGGCATCTTCGAAGACCTCGTGGTGCACGCGAAAGACCTGTCGCTGAGCGAAGCCGAACTGCGTGACGCGATCAAGACCTGGTGCCGCGGCAGCCGCTACTGGAAGTCTCTCGTCGAAGGCGCGGCCCGCGTGGATCTGACGGGCGCGGAGGCCGGCAAGGTCACGGCGCAGGAAGCCGCGGGCGCGCAACGTTTGCAGGCCCATCGCGCTGCGAAGAGCGCGAAGGCGGCGGCTGCGTCGGCCGATTCGCAGAAAGATACGCCTGCTGCAAATTCCGCGAGTGCCGCGGCGCCCGTTCATGAAGCGCCGCAGGAAGCTTCGCTCGAAGCTTCACCGCCAGGCGCCCAGACGGAGGAGCAAGCGGCTCGCGCGGATGCGCCGTCTGACGACAAAGTCGCTGCGCAATCCGCCAACGTCTCAGCTACTACTCCTACCGATCCTGAAGCCTAATGAAGTAGAGGTCGGCCACCTGAAACTCACGGTGGCCGCTCACTCATATGCCGCAGCCGCAAGCCTGCCGCGCACGAAGCCGACGTGTTCGCGCAATACATAGAATGTGTCCGCATAGGCGAGCGGCATGCGCAGCCGATTCAGCGATTCCTCGATCTGATCAAGTTCCGCGAAGAGCCGCTTGCGCTCTTCGTCGGTCGTCTGCGCGAGCGCGCCGCGTTCGATCGCAATCAGCGAACCGTAATAGCGGTAGATGCGCGAGCGCACGCGCCACGCGTACAGCGCCGGGATCAGCCGCATGGCGGGAAAGAGCAGTACGGCCACCGGCAACAGCAACACTAGCGTGCGGTCGCCGATGCTCGCGAGCCAGAACGGCAGCGTCCGGTACAGAAAGCTCTTGCCCGTGCGGTAGTAGCGTTGAGCGTCTTCGCTGATCTGATACTCGCGCGCGATCGGGCTTGGGAATTGGCCCGCGCGCTGTAACAGGCCCGGCATGCCGTGCACTTCCTGCGCCGCTTCGATCAGCAGATCGGAGATTGCCGGATGCAGATTGGTTCGCGCCACCAGTTCGACCGTCGGGCTGATCAGATGCACGGTCTCAGGCGGAATTTTGTGCCGCAGATCGAGCACGCCTGGCGGCAGATCGATCTGATCCAGATACGGAAAGAGCCGCGTATAAGCGCTCGCTTCGTCGAAGTTAATCACCGAAATGCCCGGCACGCGAAGCAGGCGCAGCATCAGCCCGCGCGTGGCGGAATCGCCGCTCAGGATTGCCGCGTCCACGTCGCCCTTCACGAGTTGCGTGGCCGCTTGCAGGCCGTCGCTCGGCATCAGCGTCGTCTCGCCGCCGGGCACGATGCCGTTTGCATCGAGCAGCTTGAGCGCGAGCAGCCGCGTGCCGCTGCCTTCGCGGCCCACCGCGATCCGCTTGCCTTCGAGTTGCGACAACTGCGTCACGCCGGTGCCGCGATAAAACACCACCACGGGGACATAGAAGACGCTGCCAAGCGACATCAGCGACGACGTATCGAGCCCGTCCGCAACGCCGCCTTGCACGAGCGCGAGGTCGACATGCTGCTTCGGGTCGAGCAGGCGCTGCAGGTTCTGCACGGAGCCGTCGGACTCGAGCACCTTCAGCGTGACGCCGTTTCGCGCGAGGATTTTTCTGTATTGATCGGCGGCGATGACAAACGAACTGTCGTGCGGGCCGGCGCTGAGCGTGATGGTTTTCGGCGGAGCGGGATCGACGAGCCATACGATCAGCGAGACCACGAGCAGGATCACCGCGGCCACGACGATATAAGGCAGCGTGTGATCGCGCCACTCGGCGTGCGAAGAATCGCGAGGAAACTGCGGAGGACGACGCGGACGCTGCGCTTTCATAAGCATTCCGTGCGATTGCCGGGATAGGGCATTGTCCACCGTGACAGGCAGAGTTGTCGTCGGCAGTTTGCTCTATTGACGACGAGGCGCGACCCGATGCGGAACGCAGGCGGCTAAGCCGTCTCGTCTAGCGCGCACAGTTGCCGGATTTTCACAAAAGTACTTTAATCGATCAGGTAGCCAATCGTTCCTCAAGCAGTGGCCACGCTAGCAAGGAGACGATCGTGTTGTCTGCTGCATTGGATACTTTAGGTGCGTTGGCAGTGCTCCTGAGCATCGCTACGCATATTCTGCTCGGGCGCAAGCGCTGAAGCTGCGCCGCCAGGCCGGCGAACGAGCAGGTCGGCAAGCCGGCAAACCATCCCCTTTCAGTCCGCTTGCCGATTGTTCGGCTGCCCCGACGTATCTTTTCGCTGCGAGCCGCTTTATCCGCATGGCCGCCGTGCTTACATTGTGTCCAGTGCCAGCGCCGCAGCAGTTTTGCTGAAACAGCGTGAATGCCGCGAATCGTCGCGGCAGCACGCAGGCGCTAACCCAACTCAAGGACACACGATCATGAGCAAGCTCGCAGGCAAGGTTGCAGTTGTAACGGGTGCATCGAAAGGTATCGGCGCGGCGATCGCGAAGGGCTTGGCCGCGCAAGGCGCGTCGGTGGTAGTGAACTACGCGTCGAGCAAGGCCGGCGCCGACGACGTGGTCGCCGCCATCACCGCCGCCGGCGGCAAAGCGGTAGCCGTGGCAGGCGACGTGTCGAAAGCCGCGGATGCGAAAGGCATCGTCGATGCGGCGGTGGAGACGTATGGCCGCCTCGATATTCTCGTCAATAACTCCGGCGTGTACGGATTCTCGCCGATCGAAGAGATCACCGAAGAGCATTTCCATAAGCACTTCAATGTGAACGTGCTAGGCCTGCTGCTGGTCACGCAGGCAGCGGTCAAGCATCTGGGCGAAGGCGGCAGCATCGTCAACGTGAGCTCGGTTGTCAGCCGCATCACGCCGCCGGGCAGCGCGGTCTATACGGCGACGAAGGGCGCGGTGGACGGCATCACGGGCGTGCTTGCGAAAGAACTCGCGCCGCGCAAGATTCGCGTGAACTCGGTGAACCCGGGCATGGTCGCGACCGAAGGCACGCATAGCGCGGGCATTATCGGTTCTGACTTCGAAACGTGGGCGGTGAGCACGACGCCGCTTGGCCGCATCGGTCAGCCGGACGATATCGCCGACGTCGTTACGTTCCTCGCCTCCGACGAAGCACGCTGGCTCACCGGCGAAAGCCTGATCGCAAGCGGCGGAGCGCGTTAAGAGAACTGTGCGTGCGCATTGACCCTGACCGCGCCGGTTGATTCGCACGCCGGTTTCAATGCCTCGCACAGATTGAAGAGAAGCAGCACGAAGGCAAGCGGCGCAGAAGGCCGCGAAAAAGCGCCGCTTGCCTGTTGTCACACACTCATTGCCTCGATGCCCGGCAACTGAACAGCAAACAACGCATCGAGCAGGTTCGACCCCGGCCGCTCCGCGAGCCGGGTGAGCGATTCGATCATCCGCACCTGGCAATCGTCGAGTGGGATCATTCTGATACGCCGCGACTGGTTGAATTCCGCGCGGGCAATCACACCAACGCCCATGCCCTGGGCCACTGCTTCTTCGAGCGCCTCGCGGCCGTCCACGTACATGACCGGCTCCACTTGCAGCGACTCGCGCACCAGTTCGATCTCCAGCAGCTGCTGCGTGACCGATTGCGGCTCGCGAAAAATCATCGGCTGCTGCACGAGCTCGCGATAGCTCAGCTTGCGTTTCTTCGCGACCGGATAGCGCACCGGCACCATGGCGACCAGCGGATCGCGCCGCAACACGCGCGATTCGAGCCGGCTATGCACCTGCGGCGCGGCGGTAATGGCCGCGTCCACCGCGCTCGACAGCACCCGCTGCATGCAGTCCGCCGCGTTGGCGATTGACAGCGTCACCACAATGCCCGGATGCAGCTTGCGAAACGCGCTGATTAGCGCGACCGCGAGATCCGGTGCGTCTGCAGCAAGCGACAGCGAGCCTGACTCCAGCCCGCCTGCCGATTCGAGCAGTTGCCGCGCGTCGCGCTCGCAGCTGAGCATGTGCCGCGTCACGCTGAACAGGCGCAGCCCGAGTTCGGTGGTTTCCACGCCGCGCGGTCCGCGCTCGAACAGTTTCACGCCGTAATCCTGCTCGAGCCTGCGCACGTGATCCGACACCGCCGGCTGCGAAAGCGACAGCGCCTGTGCCGCCCGCGAAAATCCGCCGTGTTCGGCGACCGCATGAAACGCCCGCAATTGCGCGTATTGCACGTAAGCCTCCGTCGCAGTGGAATGGGCCAGCTATAAGTATTTGCGATATGGGCATCGATTATATCGATTTTACCGATGCGTGGCGTTTCGGTACTGTAGGCGCTATCCAAACGAGCAAGACTGGAGATTCGGCATGGAAAGCGCGACTGGCAGTGCCCCGGCGAAAGCGCAAGCAAGCGCCACAGGCGCGCCGCCGTCACGGGACAAATCCGCGATGGACGAACCGGCAAAAGGGGAACCGTATCTGCTGACGCCCGGCCCGTTGACCACCGCTTTGTCGACGAAGCAGGCGATGCTGCGCGACTGGGGCTCGTGGGACGGCGATTTCCGCGCGATGACCGCTCACTTGCGCGGCCGCCTGCTCGAAATCGCGGGGAACGAAGCCGGCGAATACGATTGCGTGCCGTTGCAAGGCAGCGGCAGTTATTGCGTCGAAGCCATGCTGGGCAGCCTGATTCCGCGCGACGGCCACGCGCTCGTGCTGGCCAACGGCGCATACGGCAAGCGCATTGCGACCACGCTGCGTTACCTCGGCCGCGCGCACACCGTGCTCGACAAGGGCGATTATTTGCCGCCGCGCGCAGCGGAAGTCGAACGCATGCTCGACGCGGACGCGGGCATCACGCATGTCGTCGCCGTGCACTGCGAAACGAGCTCGGGCATTCTCAATCCAATCGAAGAAATCGCCGCGGTCACGGCCGCCAAAGGCCGCAAGCTGCTGATCGACTCGATGAGCGCATTCGGCGCCGTGCCGCTCGACGTGCGCGAGATTGCGTGCGAGGCGTTTGTGTCGTCGGCGAACAAATGTATCGAGGGCGTGCCGGGCTTCGGTTTCGTGATCGCGCGCAAGAGCGCGCTCGAGGATGCGCGCGGACGCAGCCATTCGCTCGCGCTCGATGTGCACGATCAGTGGGACGTGATGAACCGCACCGGCCAGTGGCGCTTCACGCCGCCGACCCATACTGTGGCCGCGTTTATCGAGGCGCTGCGTCTGCACGAACTGGAAGGCGGGCAGCCGGCGCGTCTCGCGCGTTATGCGAACAATCGCGACGTGCTCGTCGCGGGTATGCATGAACTCGGCTTCGAGCCGCTTTTGAACGCTCGCTGGCGCTCGCCGATCATCGTGACGTTTTTCTCGCCGGCGCATCCGTCGTTCGGCTTCGAGCGGTTCTATGAATTGATGAAGCAACAGGGTTTCATCATCTATCCGGGCAAGCTGACCGTGGTGGACAGCTTTCGGATCGGCTGTATCGGCCAGGTGGACGAGCATGTGATGCGCCGCGTCGTCAAAGCGTGCGCAAGCTCGCTGCGAACGATGGGCGTCAATCACGCCGCGCCCCCTGCGGCTGCCATCGAAGAGCGCAAGGTGCTCGCCGAGGCCGCCTGAACAACATAGTCGCAACAACGCGGCAACACGAAACGGAAGTCAATGAAACACGTTAAAGCAGTGATCTTCGACTGGGCCGGCACGGTGGTCGACTATGGTTCGCTTGCGCCGATGGGCGCGTTCGTCGAAACGTTCGAGCAGTTCGGCGTATCCATCACGATCGACGAAGCGCGCGGACCGATGGGCATGGCCAAGCGGCCGCACATTGCGGCGCTGATGGCGCTGCCGCGCATCTCGCGTGCGTGGGCCGACAAGTACGGGCATGCGCCTCGCGAAGCGGACATCGACGCGGTGTACAACGTGTTCGTGCCGAAAAACATTGCGGTAGCCGCGAGCTATAGCTCGGTGATTCCGGGCGTCGCCGAAGTGGCGAGCGCATTGCGCCGCGACGACATTCGCATCGGCACGACGACCGGCTACACACGCGAGATCATGGCGGAGATCGTGCCGGGCGCGGCGGCGCAGGGCTTCTCGCCGGACAGCATCGTCTGCACGGGCGACACGCGGGAAGGGCGGCCGTCGCCCTACATGATCTATAAGACGCTGCCCGAACTCGGCGTGTGGCGCGCGAAAGAGGCGATCAAGGTCGACGATACCGAGGTCGGCATCGAGGAAGGAATCAACGGCGGCACGTGGGCCGTTGGCGTGGCCGTGAGCGGCAACGCGTTCGGCATGGCCGAAGACGATGTGAAGGCGCTCGCGCCCGATGACTACGCGCGGCGCCGGGACGCGGCGGTCGAACGATTGCGGGCCGCGGGCGCGCATTATGTGATCGACAGCGTCGCGGATCTGATGCCGGTTGTTCAAGATATCGACGCGCGGCTGGCGCGAGGCGAGCGGCCCTGAGCGCCGTTAGTCCGAGATCAGTTTCAGCCCCGCCGGCAACGACTCGCCGAATACCCGGCCTTCGTCGGCGTTGTCCAGTTCGACGTTTTCAGCGACCATCGTGATCCACGCGCGCGGCGCGCTCGCCGCTTCGAGTCTGCGCAGCACGGCATGGCGCATCTCATCGGGCAGATCGCGCGAGCGGTCGCCCGTCATCCGCGCAATCTGAGCCGCGGCAAAGGCGGCCGGGTCCACCTTCTTCCAGTCGAGCGCGAGAATTGCGTCGAGCCACTGACTCGCGACGTCGGCCGGCACGACGCTGTGCGCGCTGCCGTAAAACGGCCGGCGCGCGCCGATGCGCCCAACCGCCCACCAGCCTTGATGATTCTCTGAAGGTTTCTGCAAACGCGCGAGCACCGATTCGCCGAGTTCGATCTTGCGCGCGACAGGAATGCGTTCGAGCGACGCGCTCAGGCGAACCATATCGGCGGTGCCGGTTTTCGACACGTCAAACGGCAGCTTGTGACGCGATTGCGCGGCCGTCTGCAGATAGTGCATCGCATCGAGCACGCGCAGTTGCGCGCCGTCGTCGAGGCCGCCCGCGGCGCGGCGCCAGAGCGTCCACCATTCGGACCAGACCTGGCTTTCCTGGACGTACTGAATACCGTCGTCGAATAGCGACCACAGTTGCTCGACGCGCCATTCGTCGAGTGGATAGCCAAAGCCTGGGCGTACGCAATAGCCGGCGAGATTGAGCCACAGCCGCTCGTGATCCGCCGAGCGGCGGCGCCTGCGCGCGCGTTCCCAAAGGGCGCCGAACAGTTCACGCAGCAGCGCGCTGTTCCAGCTTTCCCGCGGGCCCAGCAACTGTTCGAGTTGCGAGCGCAGGCGTTTCACTTCCTTCTTATCGACGTTTTGCGAGCGCGAACCGAAGCAGCGATCGATCTGCTCGATGGCTTCGTCGAGCCGCGGATGCCGCGCCTGCGCGGGATCGCCGGCGAGGTTCACCTGCGCGTCGTCGCGGCGCAGCTGGAATTCGAGCAGCCAGCGCTCGGCAGGATTGTCGCGGTCGATGCAGTGCACTTCGAGCGTGCCGACCTCGGTGAGCGACGTGGCGATCCGCACTGCGGTCTCGCGCGCGCTGCCGGCGCCGCGCGGCTGCACGATCGTCGCGATGGGCGGCAGGCGAACGAAGTCGCCGCTCGAAAGATCGGCGAGTTCGCCGGGCGCATATACCGTGTCCGCGCTCGACGACACGAGGTGAAAGCGCACCGGATGTCCGAGCCGCAGCGCGAACGTGCGCTCGGCGATCAGGATTTCGTGTCCTTCTTCGGTGCCGCGCGGCAGCAGGCAGATACCGCGTTGGGCGGGCTGTGATTCCTCGGGCTGTGATTCCTCGGGTCGTGAGTCCCGTTTGCCGCCGGCGGGTTCGTCGAGTACGAGAAAGTAGCTGCGCGGCGAGCCGCCACCGATTTTCGGCGCGCCGCCCGCCCGCGCAAGGCTATAGGCGACCGCGCCGCGCGCGACGGCGACGTCGGGATTGTCGTTGTGCAGCACGTTAAGCGGCTCGCCGCGCCACATGCCTAGCGTGCTCGCGAGGCGCTGCGTCAATGCGTGCGCGCGGAACACGCCGCCGTTGAGCAGCAGGGTGTCCGGCACGGGGAGCGGTGGTTGCCCGCTGGCATTTGATGCAGGTTCGACGCCGGAAACATCGTTGGGACTAGCGGCGTGCCCGACGTCCGCGCCAACGCCAGCATCACCACTACCGATTCCCGCGCCCGCATTGCCGCGAGCACTAACGCCACCATCCTCAAGCCGGCCCTCAACATCGCTCTGAACCGATCCCAACGCCTTGCGCGACTGCGCCTCGAAGCGGTTCAGAAAAGCGGCGATATGGCGCGTGACCGCGGCATCGGTCGCATAGGGCAAACCGAACTCGACGATCGCGCCGCGCGGCCGCCCCGGCCGTTCGTACGGCCCAACCACCGGAAAGAATCCGTCGACGATCACGCGCTCCACTTCATCGCGCGTGATCTGAGCCGTGCGCGCGCCGCCGACGAGCTTCGAGCCCGCGCCAAGCAGCGTGATCGACGCCGAGTCGGGCGCCTGCGGCCCCAGTAGTAGCTCCTTCGCGCCGCGGCAACGCTCGACGAGTTGCGAAAGGCTCGCCGCCGACAAACGCGTGCGTTCGCCGCCGCCGGCGAGGCGCGCTTCGACCAGATGCGCGAGCGCAAGGTCCATGTTGTCGCCGCCGAGCATCAGATGGTTGCCCACCCCGATACGCGTGAGTTGCGGTTCGCCGTCCGCCATGCCGACTTCGATCAGCGTGAGATCGGTGGTGCCGCCGCCCACGTCGCAAATCAATACGAGGCGCGTCTGCGCGAGTTCCGCCCTGAGCCGTTCGCGATGATGGAACAGCCAGTCGTAAAACGCCGCTTGCGGTTCTTCGAGCAGCCGCAGCGCGGGCAGGCCCGCCATACGCGCCGCTTGCACGGTCAGCGCGCGGGCGCCTTCGTCGAACGAGGCCGGCACCGTGAGCACCACGTCCTGGCGTTCGAGCGGCGCGTCGGGAAAGCGTTGATTCCACGCCGCGCGCACGTGCGCCAGGTAGCTCGCGCTGGCTTCGACCGGTGAGACCTTGTGGACGTCGTCGGCGGCGCCCCAAGGCAGAATTGGCGCAACGCGGTCGACGGATGCATGCGAGAGCCAGCTTTTCGCGCTCGTTACGAGCCGCCCCGGAACCTGGGCTCCGAGCAGCCGCGCGAGCCGCCCGATCACGACGGGCTGCGCATCGGGGCCATCGTTCGCGAACATGACGGTGTTATTCGCGCGTTGACTTGCGTCTGGGGCTGCGCGTTGACCCGCGTCTTGCAGATCGCCGTGAGCGGCACGTTGGCTCGACGTTTGCCCCGCGCGCTGCTCCACATCTCGCGATGAAACCGACTCCCCGTCGCTCCACGGCAATTGCAGATCGCCCGCGCTCAACTCGCCTCGCGCGGGGTGGTACCGCACCGACGGCAGCAGCGCACGGGCGGCGACCTCGCCGGGACTCACAAGCTGTTCGATCTCGAACACGCGAATCTCATCGGACCCGGCTTCTGCATAAGCCAGCACCGTGTTGCTCGTGCCGAGATCGATGCCGACGCTGTACCGCTTCATTTCAATCATGCATTCGCGTTGCCGCGCACGTCGAACTCGACCTTCCAGCGCTCGTCGGTGCCGCGCGGCACGGCTTCGAGTTCGAGCGTGCCAGCTTCCGTCACGCGCGCGTGCAGCTTGACCGGCACCACTTCACCGGCTGTGCGGCCCGCGGCTGGCAGCGTGGCCTGAATCTCCTCGAGTTCCTGCAACTCGTCGGGCCCCCAGAAATCGAGCAGCGTTCCAACCTGATCCTGACGACGCACCGACGATCCAAAGAACCGGAAGTGCACCGGCTCGCCGACGACGAGCCCGAACTCCTGCGCGGGGAGTTCCGCCTCGGTGCCTTCCTCCATGCCGAAGGGTGCCACGCACAGCGCCTGGATCGGCGGCTCGAGTCCGGGCACGGCGGGCATCGCCGACTCGATCGCAATGTAGTAAGCCCGGGCGGTGCCGCCGCGAATCCGCACGCCCTGGCCGCGTCGCACGTAGCCGTAGTAGGCCGCGCCCCGCGCGACGGCCAGATCGAGATCGGCGCCTTCGAGCAGCCGCGCCGGCTCTGCGCCTTCAGCCGCGAGCCAGCCATTGAGCGTGCCCATGATGCGCTCGACGAGCAGCGCCGACTTGAACACGCCGCCGTTGAACAGCACCGCCGTGGGATGCAGGAAGCTCGCGCTTTGCGCGGCGTCGTGGGATGCCGTGTCGCGCAGACCTTCGAGTTCGGCGAGCGCGCCGACCTGACGGCCGAGGAACGCCGCCAGGTGCCGCGTAATGCCGGCGTCCTGCGCATACGGCAAACCGAGTTGCGTGAGACCGGCACGCGCGCGGCTCACCGGACGCGCGGCGCTGTCCACCTGCGGGAAGAAGCCGTCGAGGATGGTCTGCGTCAACTCCGCGCGCGTGAGTTCGGTGCGGATCGATCCGCCGATCAGCTTCGAGCCGCGGCTCGGCACGACGAGCGGTACGGTGTCCGTAGCCGGGTCGCTCAGCAGCGTTTCCTTGGCCGCGCGGCATGCATAGGTGAGGGCGCGCAACTGCCACGCGTCGGCCTGAGTGCCTTGAGCCGCGAGTTTGCGCGCGACCACGTGCGCAAGCGCGAGGTCCATGTTGTCGCCGCCCAGCAGAATGTGTTCGCCGACCGCCACGCGATGCAGTTCGAGATTGCCGTCGCGCTCGATGACGGCGATCAGCGACAGGTCGGTGGTGCCGCCGCCCACATCGACCACCAGAATGATGTCGCCGATCTTGACCTGCTTGCGCCACTGGCCGCCGCTTTTCTGAATCCAGCTATACAGCGCGGCCTGCGGTTCCTCTAGCAGCGTCATGCGGCCGTAGCCGGCGGCTTCGGCGGCTTCGGCGGTCAATTCGCGCGCGGCCGGGTCGAACGATGCGGGAATCGTTACCGTGATGTCCTGCTCGCGAAACGGCGCGTCGGGGTGCAGATGGTCCCAGGCTTCGCGCAAATGCGTCAGATACCGCACCGAGCTTTCGAGCGGCGACACGCGTGCCACTTCGGGCGGCGCATCGTTGGGCAGAATCGCCGCGCGGCGATCGACGCCCGGGTGGCACAGCCAGCTTTTCGCGCTCGACACGAGCCGGATCGGCGTGGCCGCGCCACGGCTGCGCGCGAATTCGCCGACGGCGAACTGGCGCTCGCCGGTCCACGGCAGGTGCAGGTCGCCGGGAGTCAGTTCGTCCGGGTGCGGCAGATACAGGAACGAGGGCAGCAGGTCCAAGTCGGCAATCGCGCCGGGTCCGGTCAGCTGGGCGATCGGCAACACCGTCAGCGTGGTCTTCTCACCGTCGCTTGCACTCGTGTCGACATAGGAGAGCGCGCAGTGCGTCGTGCCCAGGTCGATGCCGATGGAATAGCGCGCGCCGCTCATAGCTCCACCTCGGCCGGCGCGATGACCTTCGCGTTGTGGCTTTCCGCGAGCTTCGGCAGACGCACTTCTTCGACGCGCCAGCCGCGATGGCTGATGTTGCCGCTAAACGGCGCCTTGCCGACGACGTTGCCGGTCAGCCGAATCGCGCTTGCGTCGAAACCTTCCTGAAGCGTGACGCGGCTGCCTTCGGCTTCGTCGCGCACCGGGCGGATCGTGAAGTGCTCGCGCAGCGTCGCGCGGCAACCTTCGTGGACGAGGCGTGCGGCGGCGCCGATATCGGCGTCGCTGAAACGCTTGATGTCTTCCTCGACGAAGTCGATGAAGCGCGCGTCGCGTTGCAGCAGGCCGAGTAGTTGCAGCGCGGCGTCGGGGTTGGCTTCTTTCAGCGAGGGCGCGGGCTGGGGAGCGGGCGCGGGCGCCTGCGTCCGTGTCTGGGCAGCCGTGCCGCCGTCACGCACGCGCAGCACGCCGGCGGCGAATTCGCCGTCGCCGAGAATGCGGAAAAACGCGCTGACGGCCAGTGAAATCCTGCCGAGGAAAGACGGGTTCGAATCAGTCATAAATGCTCCTGAGATGCTCTGTTAGAGGACGAGCTGTCCTGAGTGCGCCACACGCGACGGGCCTGCATGGCCGCCGTCGCGCAATGTTTTGAAGGCGCGCGGCGCGGCGGCGGCCGGTGCGCAATCGCTTCCCGTCCCGCCGCGCTTCGCGCGCGCAAAACCCGTATTTTGCCTTGTGCGGCGCCTAACGCGGGCAAAGCCGAGGATTCTCGCGGGCAATGCAGCGAGATTGGCGGCTTTCCGGGGAGCGTTGGAGCGCCGGCTGGCGACTGCACTGAAGGCCGATTTTTGCTCGCATATTCAGGGCTTCTTGCGGGCGCGCATTCCGTCCATTCGATATGAGGCCGGGTGAAAGGCCACCGCCAGCCCATTGCGCCGCGGTGGCCGCAGTGGGTTCTTGCGCGCTTCAGGTCCTCAAGCGCCAGACGGCCCAAACTCCGCAACCACCTGGTCGATGAACGCGCGCAGCTTCGGCGTGACGCGGCTCGCCGGAAACACAAGGTGCATGGGCCGCGGGGGCGCTTCATAGCCGTTCAGAAGGCGCACCAGACGTCCCGCCGCAAGGTCGTTCCGCACGGCAACTTCCGGCGCGAGCACGATCCCCGCGCCGTCGAGCGCGGCCGCGACCAGCGCTTTTACGTCGTTGGCCTCGAAACGGCCTGCAACCGGCACGACGTGCTCACCCTCGGCGTCGTCGATAAAACGCCATTCAGTTGCGGCCGGCATGCTCGTGAAGGCGAACGCGAGGCACTCGTGCGCGGCCAGCGCCTGCGGCGCGGCCGGCTCGCCGCGCCTCGCGAGATAAGCCGGCGACGCGCACGCGACCAGCCGGTACGGCATCAACGGCCGCGCGATCAGCGTCGAATCGGACAGCGCGCCCAGCCGGATCGCGGCCTCATAAGCCTCGTCGATCAGATCGACGAAGCGGTCGGTCAGCGTCAACTCGACCCGCACATCGGGATGCGCTTCCAGATAACGGGTGATCATTGGCGCGAGGCAGCAGGCGCCGAACGTGACGGGCGCGGTGATCCGCAGGCGTCCGCGCGGCGAGGCCGACAATTCCTGCGCAACCGACTCCGCCGCTTGCGCATCCGCGAGCAGCGCCTTGCAGCGTTCGTAAAAAATCTGGCCGATCTCGGTGAGGCTCTGGCGGCGCGTCGTGCGATTCAGCAGTCGGGCGCCGACGCGCTCCTCCAGCATGCCGACGTGCTTGCCGGCCATCTGCGACGAGATGCCGAACGCGAGCGCCGCTGCCGCGAACGAGCCGCTCTCGGCGGTTTTGACGAACACAGCCATGCTGGTGAGCCGATCCATGCACATTCCCCACTGTTGATTTCGACACTCGCCATTATTTGCGCATTTATCACGCATGAGTTTTGAATCATAGTGCCTGTCACCGATGAGCGGGTGTTCACCGGAGCGATTCTCAGACATGCATGGAGTGTGGAACATGAAGATAGGCATTCTCGGCGCGGGCTTTCTCGGCCGCGCGCTGGCGACCGTCGCACAGCGTCACGGCCACGAAGTGATGATCGCCAACTCGCGCGATCCGAACACCTTGATCAGCACGGCGGCGGCGCTCGGCTGCGCGACGGGCACCGCACAGGAAGCGGCGAAGTTCGGCGACGTCGTCGTGGTGTCCGTGCCGTTCGGGCAGATCGATCGGCTGCCGGTTGCGGCGCTCGACGGCAAGATCGTCATCGATACCTGCAATCACTATCCGGACCGCGACGGTCCGATCGAAGCACTGGAGAACGGTGTTACGACGACGAGCCAGCTGCTCGCCGCCGCGCTGCCCGGCGCGAGAGTGGTGAAGGCGTTCAATGCGATTCTCGCGAAAGACCTCGAAACGGCCGGCGCGGCGCCCGGCACACCGAATCGCCGCGCGTTGCCGCTAGCCGCCGAAGACGAGCAGGCTAAACGCGTCGTGAGCGAGTTGATGGATCAGTTCGGCTTTGATCCCGTCGATGCGGGCCCGCTCGCGGACAGCTGGCGCTTCGAACGCGCGAAACCGGTGTACTGCATCGCGCATGACCGGGCGGGCATGGTCGCGGGCCTCGCGGCCGCTCAGCGAGATGTGGAATTGCCGCATGGGTCGTGGCGGCATTGATGTTCCGTTAAACGAATCAGCCAGGCCATGTCTGCAGTGGTGAAGGCGCGGCCCGTTCCGCACGCTCCTGCACATGATCGCCCAACCTCGCGGGCGACCATGTGACGCGCTGACCGCAAGCTTATCCGCAGGCCGGCTTAGCTTTCTTGCACGCATCCGCGAGCTGCGGCGGCGGGTCTTTCTTGAACACCGTCTTGTAGGCTTCGAGCACCGTCGATTGAACCACGGGCAAAGACTGCACGCCGATCCATGCAGGCGGCGTCTGTCCGATCAGCGCTTTCATCATCGCCATTGCTTCGGCCACGCCCTGATCGTACGGACGCTGCGAGCCGGTCGCCTTGAGCGGTCCGCCCTTGGCGATCTCGATTGCCGACTGAAGACCCAGATCGACGGTGGTGACGGGAATGTTCACGCCTTGCGCGCGCATCGAAGTCAACGTGTCGAGCGCCGGTTGATCCCACACGGCGAAGAGTCCCTTGACGTCGGGGTTCCCGGTCAGGAAGTCGCCTGCAATCTGTCCGACCTTCGACGGGTCCGTGAAGTCGACCTGCTTGATCTTGATGTCCGGACGGTTCTTCTTCATCCATTCGTTGACTGCCTTCGTGCGCTCCTTCGTGCTGAAGTAGTCGACGCCGAAATTGACGAGCCCGATGGTCGCGCCCTGCGGCACGCACGAGGCGAGCACTTTGGCTGCGATCTGGCCGTTGCCTTCGCTATCGGCGGAAATCATCGACGCGTATTGCTCAGGATGCTTCAGCCCGGTCGGCACGTTGTCCATGAACACGAGCTTGATGCCGGCGGCGGAGACCTTCTTGTATGTCGCAGCGGTCGCTGTGCCGTCGACCGGAATCGAGATGATGCCGTCGGGATGACGCTGGATCGTGTTCTCGATATCCGCGATCTGCTTGTCGACCTGGTACTCGGCCGACGCAGTGCCGATCACGTCGACGTCGTATTTCTTCAGCGTGTCGGTAATGCCTTGCACCTGCAATTGCGACCAGTCGAGGTTCATGGTCTGCATCGAAATGCCGACCTTGAATTTGCCCGCTTTCACTTTGGCGGCCTCGGCGGCGGTGAGCTGGACGGCGTCGACCGAAGCGGCTTTCTCGCCGTTCGGTCCCTGGCCGACAATCGACTTCGGTCCGATCGATCCCGCCTGCAGGCTGCTCACGCATTGCGCGCCGGCGCTGGCGCAAGCCAGTGCGGCGGCCAGTGCGGCGCTGACAGCCACGACGGACGCCACTGACGAACTCACGCCACGTGCCGCCCGGGTTGTCGAGCCATGACAATGTTTCATGTTCTCCTCCGTTGGTCTTTACGTCTGTATTGAGTCGGGATTAAGTCTCCTGCCGGTCGGGGAACCTCACGCGCGGTTCGCGCCGGGGTCCGCGTTTCACGAGTGATCGGCGTGCCTCGTCACTTCTTCGTAAATGCGACTGCTGCAACGATGATGATTCCCTTGATGACGAGCTGCAGCGACGAACTCACGCCAAGCAGCACGAGCCCGTTGTTCAGCGTGCCGATGATGAGACTGCCGAGCAGCGTGCCGAGCACGAAACCGCGCCCGCCGAACAGGCTGCATCCGCCGAGCGTGACGGAGGCGATCACGTCGAGCTCGAGTCCTTGCACGACGTCGGGCCGCGCCGCATGCGAGCGGGCGGACAGCACCAGCGCGGCAAGTCCGGCCAGCACGCCGGTGAGAATGAACGCGAGGGTAGTCACGCGGCGGATGTCGATGCCCGAGTAGCGCGCGGCCGTCGGATTGCCACCGGCCGCGTACACCTGCCGGCCGAACACGCTGTAATGCAGCAGCAGAATGCCGGCGATGACGGCGAGCACCGTCCAGATGATGGGCACCGGCACGCCCGCAATGTCGCCTTCGCCGAAGATCGCGATGAACGAGTCGTTGGTGATGATGACCGGCTTGGTGGTCGTGACGAGCAGTGCGAGTCCGCGCGCGGCGCTTAACGAACCCAGCGTCACGAGAAAGGAGGGAATATTGAGCCGCGTGGTCACGAGTCCGTTGATCGCGCCGACCAGCGCGCCCGTGCCGATGCCGGCCACCGCACCGATCAGCCAGTGATCGCCGATATACGCCATCGCGAGCGCGGCGGACATGCCGGATAACGCGAGCGACGACCCGACCGACAAGTCGATCTGCCGCGCGATGATCACGAACGTCATGCCGATGGCGATGATCGACACCAGCGCGGTCTGCCGGCCGATGTTCAGAAAGTTGTCGACCGAGAGAAACCACGGCGAGGCGAAGCTGAATACCACCAGCAACACCGCGAAGGCGATATAAAGCGCATACGGCCGGTCGCCTTGCAGCAGCAGTTGCGCGATACGTCGCGCGCGGCTGCGCGGCGCCGACGCGGCCTGCCGTTCAGCCGTCAGCGGCGAAGCGGAGTCGTTCATGTTGCTTGAGCCCCGTGGTGAGCCCCGTGGGGAGTCCCTTCGCGAGACTCGATGGATGAACGGGAAAGTTGCAGCAGGTGATGCAGCGCCTCGGCATTCGCTAGCGAAGCGCGCGCCACGGTGTTAACAATACGTCCGTCTGCGACGATCGAAATGCGGTTGCACAAGCGCAGCAGTTCATCGAGATCCGACGACACGACGAGCACGCCCGTGCCGTCCCGCGCGGCCTGATGTATCACGCCGTAGATTTCCTCTCTCGCGCCGACGTCGACACCGACCGTCGGTTCGTCGAGAAGAAGGAGCCTCGGCCGCGGATGGTTCCATTTGGCGAACACCACTTTCTGCTGATTGCCGCCGGACAGGAACCTGACCGGCGTCGAAGCGCCTGGCGCCTTGACGGACAACTCCTGCATCGCGGTCTTTGCCTGCGATACCGCGGCCTGGCTGCGCAACCAACCCCAGCGGGAAAACTGAGGCAGGCGTGGCAAGGTGAGATTGCGTTCGATCGAATGATCGAGAACCAGACCTTCCAGATGACGGTCCTCGGGTACGAGGGCGACGCCGAGCTTGATCGCGTCGGCGGGCTTCAACTGGGAACGCGCTTTGCCGCCGATCGCAATGGTGCCGCTCTCGACTGCGCGAAGCCCAAAGATGGTTTGCAGGATCTCGGTGCGTCCGCTGCCGATCAGACCCGCGAGGCCGTGTATCTCACCTTGTTCGACGTTCAGATCGACGTCGTGCAGACGGTCGTTGCAAACGCAGGACATGTTCAGCGCAGATGTACTCGAAGCACTCGCCGCCGCTGAAGCAGGTAGAGACGTAGCCGTGTCGGCCGGCCCACCGGTGCCTTCGACGGCGTTTGCTTTTGCCTGCAAAGCGGCATGCTTCGGCCCGACGATTGCCGCGACGAGGCGCTTCATGTCCGTTTCCGCGACCGAAAACATGCCGGCATTTGCGCCGTCGCGAAACACCGTGACACGCTGCGCGATACGGAACACTTCATTCAGCCGATGTGTGACGTAGATCACGCCGACGCCGCGCGCCGTGACCGTGCGAATCGCGTCGAACAGAATCTGTTCCTCACCGCCGCTCAGCGCAGAGGTGGGCTCATCCAGAATCAGCACGCGCACGTCGCCCATCAAGGCTTTGCAGATTTCGGTCATCTGCCGGTACGCAAAGGGCAGGGCGCCGACCGGCGTGCGCGGATCGAGCGGAATGCCGTGTGACGTGAGAAATGCGCTTACCGTGGCCATCAACTGGCGATTTTTGACGAATCCCAGGCGGGTGCGAGGCTCGCGCCCGAGCATGAGATTTGCGCCGACCGACAGCGATTCAACGAGGCTCAGGTCCTGATAGACGACCGCCACTCCGGCCTCACGCGATTGCGCAGGCGAGTCGAACACGACCCGCTCCCCGCCGATCTCAATGACGCCCTCGTCGTACGCATGGACGCCGCTGAGGATCTTGATCAACGTGGATTTGCCCGCTCCGTTTTCGCCCAGCAGTGCGTGGACTTCTCCGGGCAGGACTTCGAGATCGACGCGGCGCAGTGCCTGTACGCCGCCAAACCGCTTGGTGACGCCGGCAACGCGGATCAATGGCGTGCGGGGCGATGAAGCGAGCGCGACCGGTTCACTCATCTGGCTTGTCTCCTGCGTCGGCGCAACGAATTTCTATTTGTGTCTGCCGCGATGCGCACTACCTGTGTTGTGATCTTCGCATCATGGATTTGGTGCGTCAATAACATTTGCGGCTGCATGCTATGCAAGACTGTCAAAATGTGATGATTCACGCGTAGGGCTTGTGATAATCCTGTCATGCGAGGTAGGATAGCCACGAGTCATTCGCCGGCCAGCCGTTGTGCCGTGCATCAAAATCCCGGACGTCTCATGCCTGATCCTTTCTCGTCGTCGTCATCGGTCGTCGCATTGCGCGGCGGGCCGCTCGTTCATCCGGTGCGCAACCCGGGCATGCCGTTCGACGCGTCATGGCTCGACGGTCTGCGCATCAACCAGTCGGCGGTCGAGCGCCGCACGGCGACGCTCGCCACGCGCCGCACCGTCAAGAAAGAGGCGCAGGCGGCCTGGCTGCTCAAGGCCGTCACCTGCATCGACCTCACGACACTCAGCGGCGACGACACCGAAGGCCGTGTGCGGCGCCTATGTGCGAAAGCGCGCCAGCCCGTTCGCGCGGACCTTCTCGAAGCCCTCGGCATGACGCCGCAGCGCATCACGACCGGCGCGGTGTGCGTGTACCACCGCTTTGTCGGCGCGGCCGTAGATGCACTAAAAGGCAGCGGCATTCCAGTCGCGGCGGTGTCGACCGGCTTTCCGGCCGGACTGATTCCGCATCCGCTGAAGCTGAAGGAGATCGAGGCGTCGGTTGCGGACGGCGCGGCGGAGATCGACATCGTCGTCACGCGTGAACATGTTCTCACCGGCAACTGGCAGGCGCTTTACGACGAAGTGCGTGAATTTCGCGCGGCCTGCGGCCCCGCGCACCTGAAGGCCATTCTCGCGACCGGCGACATTCGCACGCTATCGAACATCGCTCGCGCGTCGATGGTCTGCATGATGGCCGGCGCCGACTTCATCAAGACATCCACCGGCAAGGAGGGCGTGAACGCGACGCTCGACGTGTCGCTCGTCATGGTGCGCATGATCCGCGAATACCACGAGCGCACCGGCGTGCCGATCGGTTTCAAGCCTGCGGGCGGCGTGTCGACCGCGAAGTCGGTGCTGTCCTATCAGATTCTGATGAAGGAAGAACTCGGCCGTGCGTGGCTCGAACCGGAGCTCTTTCGCATCGGCGCGTCGAGCCTGCTCGCCGACATCGAACGGCAACTCGAACATCACGTGAGCGGCCGTTATTCCGCTTTCAACCGTCACCCCGTAGCCTGAAGCAGACCAACCATGAGCGTAGCGGAGTATTTTTCTTCGATGGATTACGGTCCCGCACCCGAGGACGATCAGCCCGCGCGCCAATGGCTCGCGCAACATGACGCGCGCTTCGGGCATTTCATTGGCGGCGCGTGGCATGCGCCGGCGAGCGGCGCGCAGTTCGTCTCGCATGCGCCCGCAAGCGGCGAGCGACTCGCCGATATTGCACAAGGCGACGCGGCCGATATCGACGCCGCGGTAGCCGCCGCGCGCGCGGCGCAGCAGGGCTGGCTCGCGCTGGGCGGCACGGGGCGCGCGCGGCATCTGTATGCGCTCGCTCGTATGGTGCAGCGGCATAGCCGGCTCTTTGCGGTGCTAGAAGCGCTCGATAACGGCAAGCCGATACGCGAGACGCGCGACCTCGACGTGCCGCTCGTCGCGCGTCACTTCCTGCATCACGCGGGCTGGGCGCAGTTGCAGGACAGCGAGTTCGCGGACCATGCGCCGCTTGGCGTGATCGGCCAGATCGTGCCGTGGAATTTTCCGCTGCTGATGCTCGCATGGAAGATCGCACCCGCTATCGCAACAGGCAACTGCGTCGTGTTGAAGCCGGCCGAATACACGCCGCTGACCGCGCTGTTGTTCGCTGAACTCGCGCATCGGGCCGGTCTGCCAGCAGGCGTGCTGAATGTCGTCACCGGCGACGGCTCGACGGGTGCCGCGTTGGTCGAGCATCCGCAAGTCGACAAGATTGCGTTCACCGGTTCGACCGAGGTTGGCAAGCTGATCCGCTCGGTCACGGCGGGCTCGGGCAAATCGCTGACGCTCGAACTCGGCGGCAAGTCGCCGTTCATCGTATTCGACGACGCAGACCTGGACGGCGCGGTCGAGGGCGTTGTCGACGCCATCTGGTTCAACCAGGGGCAAGTCTGCTGCGCGGGCTCCCGCTTGCTGGTGCAGGAAGGCATCGAGGCGCGCTTCATCGCAAAGCTCAAGCGCCGCATGGAGACGCTGCGTGTGGGGCCGTCGCTCGACAAGAGCATCGACATGGGCGCGATCGTCGATCCGGTGCAACTGGAGCGGATTCGCTCGCTCGTCGAAACCGGGCGGCGCGAGGGCTGCGCGATCTGGCAGGCATCGGATACCGCGTTGCCCGCCAACGGCTGCTTTTATCCGCCGACGCTCGTCACTAACGTTGCGCCGGCATCGACACTCGCACAGGAAGAGATCTTCGGCCCGGTGCTCGTTACGATGAGCTTTCGCACGCCCGACGAGGCCATCGCGCTCGCGAACAATTCACGCTATGGACTCGCGGCGAGCGTGTGGAGCGAGACGATCGGCCGCGCGCTCGACGTCGCGCCGCGGCTTGCGTCGGGTGTCGTGTGGGTCAACGCGACGAACCTGTTCGACGCGGCGGTCGGTTTCGGCGGCTATCGCGAATCGGGCTATGGACGCGAGGGCGGACGTGAGGGCATTCACGAATATCTGAAACCGCGTGCGTGGCTCAATCTTCCGAAGCGCCAGCCGGTTAGCGCGGCGATGAACGCGAGCGACGATCGTCAGGTGTCGAACCTTGCGTTGATCGACCGCACGGCCAAGCTCTTTATCGGCGGCAAGCAGGTGCGTCCGGACAGCGGCTATTCGTTGCCGGTTCATGCGCCGGATGGAACGCCGGTCGGCGAAGTGGGCGAAGGCAATCGCAAGGACATTCGCAACGCGGTGCAAGCGGCGCGAGCGGCGCAAAAGTGGTCGCAGGCGAGCACGCATAACCGTGCGCAGGTGCTGTTCTATCTTGCAGAGAATCTGGCGGTGCGTGCGGATGAATTCGCGCATCAACTGGCCGTGCGAAACGGGGCGACGGATGCCGCGGCGCACGCGGAGGTGCAAGCGTCGGTCACGCGTCTGTTCACCTACGCGGCGTGGGCCGACAAATTCGATGGCGCGGTGCATACGCCGCCGCTGCGAGGTGTCGCGCTGGCCATGCACGAGCCGCTCGGCGTGATCGGCATCGCCTGTCCGGACGAGGCGCCGTTGCTTGCTTTCGTTTCGCTCGTGGCGCCGGCGCTGGCAATGGGCAATCGCGTGGTGGTGCTGCCGGGCGAGGTGTGTCCGCTCGCGGTGACGGACTTTTATCAGGTCGTCGAGACGTCCGACGTGCCCGGCGGCGTAGTGAACATCGTCACGGGCAAACGGGAAGCGCTGCTGCCGGCGCTCGCCCGGCACGACGACGTGGACGCGGTATGGTCCTTCGGCAGCGCGGCGGATGCGACGCTGATCGAGCGTGAGTCGGTCGGCAACCTGAAGCGCACCTTCACCGACTACGGCCGCCAGTTCGACTGGTTCGACCGTGCGAGCGAGGGCGTGGCGTTCCTGCGTCAGGCCGTGCAGGTGAAGAACATCTGGATACCGTACGGAGACTGACCGCGCAGCATATGCACGCCAACCAGAAAATGGAGGAGACAACGTGCTGAACACTTTTTACCTGCTGTTGACGGACCACGTGGTGCGGCACGCGCCGCATCGCGCTGCGATGAACACCTCGCGAGGAGGGCTGCGCTCATGAGCTCGCAGCCACAACAGAGCGGACGCGTCGTCATTCTCGGCATCTACGTGACCGATCTAACGTTTCGCGCGGCGCGCATGCCGCTCGTCGGCGAGACCATTGCGGGCTCCGCGTTTGCGATGGGGCCAGGCGGCAAGGGCTCGAACCAGGCGGTCGCCGCGGCACGCGCGGGCGCTGAGGTCGTGTTCTGCACGCGCATCGGCAACGACGCATTCGGCTCCATTGCACAAGCAACATGGGAGCGCGAAGGCATCACGGCGCGCGCCTCGGTTGTCGAAGGCGTCTCCACGGGCGCCGCGCATATCTTCGTCGACGACACCACCGGCATGAACGCAATCATCGTTGCAGCGGGCGCGGCGGGGACGCTGAGCGCGGCCGACGTCGACGCTATTGAAGCCGATATAGCGGGCTCGCGCGTCTTCGTCACGCAACTTGAACAGCCGCTGCCGGCCGCGCGGCGCGGACTGGAAGTGGCGCGCAAGCATGGCGTCACGACGGTGTTCAATCCTGCGCCCGCATTGCCGCTCGACGACGACATCTTCCCGTTGTGCGACTACATCACGCCGAACGAAACCGAAGCTTCCGCGCTGACGGGCGTGCCGATCGCGAACGTGGACGACGCGCGGCGTGCAGCCGACGTACTGCTCGCGAAAGGCGTCGGCACCGTGATCGTGACGCTCGGCGAGGGCGGCGCATTGCTGCATGACGCGAGCCAATCGATATGGTTGCCCGCGTTTCGCTGCGGCGCGGTGGTCGAAACCGCCGGCGCGGGCGACGGCTTCACAGGCGGCTTCGCGGCCGCACTCGCGCGCGGCGAGGATGCGATTTCCGCCATGCGTTTCGGCTGCGCGCTCGCAGGCATATCCGTCACGCGCGCGGGCACGGCGCCTTCAATGCCGACGCTCGCCGAAGTGAACCGTGTACTGAGCGAGTCGGGTCAGACAGCGCAGGCTTCGTAATCATTCGTGCAGTGTCAGGGAGATCGTCAGCGCCATGAAGTCTTCGTTTGCTGCGGGAAAACTGTTTGCCGACCGGCAACTTAATTTTCTGCTGATCGTCAACGTGCTCGTCGTGCTGGTCGCGACGTGGCTCTCGCGCGGCCAGTTCGTCGATATCGACAATCTTCAGTCGATGGGCGGCCAACTGCCGGAACTCGGCTTGCTCGCGCTCGGCATCATGCTGTCGATGGTGTCGGGCAACGGCGGCATCGACCTGTCCGGTGTCGGGCTCGCGAACCTGTCGGGCATGGTCGCCGCGATGCTCGTGCCGCGCTTTGTCAACGGCGACGATTCGCCGGTGCTGTACACGTCGCTCTTCTGCGCGATCGTACTCATCATGGGGCTGCTCGGCGGCCTGCTCAACGGCGTGGTGATCGCGCGCCTCAGGCTCACACCGATTCTTTGCACGCTCGGCACGCAGTTGCTGTTTACCGGCTTCGCGGTCGTGATCAGCAACGGCGCGTCGGTGCATGTCGATTATGTCGAGCCCTTGTCGGATATCGGCAACGGCACCGTGTTGCAGGTGCCGATTGCGTTCTGCATCTTTCTTGCTGCGGTGATCGTGCTGGGATGGCTGCTCAAGCGCAGCCCATTCGGCCTGCGTCTCTATCTGATGGGCACGAATCCGAAGGCCGCGTTCTACGCGGGCATTCCGCGCGCGCGCATGCTGATCACCACTTACGCGATGTGCGGCGTGCTGGCTTCGCTCGCCGGCCTGATCAGCGCGACGCATACATCCAGCGCGAAATGGGACTACGGCAACTCCTATCTGCTGATCGCGATCCTGATCGCGGTGATGGGCGGCGTGAATCCCGCAGGCGGGCATGGCCGCATCATCTGCGTGTTTTTCGCAGCGACGGTGCTGCAGTTTCTGTCGAGCCTCTTCAATCTGCTGGGCGTGTCGCAGTTTTTCGGCGACTGCGCGTGGGGCTTTCTGCTGCTGCTCTCGCTGGCGTTTGCGGGCGGTGAACGCGTACGGGCGATCTTCGGTTTCGGCGGCGGAGGAGGTTCCGCCCAGCCCACGCAGAGGCCGGCTTCCGGCAGTGCGGGGGCGACGCCCAGGCGTTAGCGCATAGCGGGTTTTCGGTAAAGGCGGACAGGTTGCCCTGCCTGTTCGCGACGGCTGACACGGCCAGCACGGGCGACATCGAACGATAAAGGAGACTTTGCATGAAATTGACTCGACTGGGCGCCGCGCTCGCAGCAGCCGCTCTTACGGTGGGCGTGATCGCCGCGGCGCAGGCCGCGACCAACGAGACGATTGTCACGGTCGTCAAGGTGACGGGTATCAACTGGTTCAACCGGATGGACGAAGGCGTCAAGGAGTTCGCGAAGGACAACCCAGGCGTGACCGCGTACCAGACGGGACCCGGCCGGGCGGACGCGGCGCAGCAACTAAAGATCATCGAAGACCTGATCGCGAAGAAAGTGAACGCGATCGCCGTGGTGCCCTACGATCCGCCGACGCTCGAACCGGCGCTGAAGAAGGCGATGGATCGCGGCATCAAGGTGGTCACGCATGAAGCGGACAACGCGAAGAACACGATGGTCGACATCGAGGCCTTCGACAATACCGCTTATGGCGCCGGTCTGAACGAACGCCTTGCTTCGTGCATGCACAACGAGGGCAAATGGGCCGTGCTGGTCGGCTCGCTCGGCAGCCGCTCGCAGGTCCAATGGGCCGACGGCGGCATCGGCAACGCGAAGGCCAAATACGCGAAGATGAATCTGGTCGAGCCGAAACTCGAAACCAACAACGACGGCGAGCGCGCTTATGAAGTCGCGAAGGAAGTACTGCGCAAACATCCGGATCTGAAAGGCTTCCAGGGCTCGTCGTCGCTGGACGTGATCGGCATCGGCCGTGCCGTCGAGGAAGCGGGCATGCAGGGCAAAATCTGCGTGTACGGTACAGGTCTGCCGACCGAGGCCGGCAAGTTCCTCGAAAGCGGCGCGATCAACGGCATTGCGTTCTGGGATCCCAAGCTCGCCGGCATCGCGATGAACAAGGTCGCGAAGATGCTGGTGGACGGCAAGGCAGTGGAGAACGGCGCGGATCTCGGCATTCCCGGCTACACGAAGGTGACGGTCGCGAAGGGTCCGGGCAAGGGCATCATCGTGCGCGGCCAGGGCTGGGTGAACGTCGACAAGTCGAACTACAAGCAGTATCCGTTCTGATTCCGTTGTTCACTTCGAGGCGCGTCCGGTGGGCGCGCCTCGACACCGCGACCGATCATCATGAATCAACAAGACGTATCTTCCGCGCCGTTGCCGCAACCTTTCCTGGAAGTGGTCGGCGTGCATAAGCGCTTTACCGGCGTGCATGCATTGCGTGGTGTGAGCCTCTCGTTCCAGCGCGGGCAGATCTATCACCTGCTCGGCGAAAACGGCTGCGGCAAGAGCACGCTGATCAAGATCATTTCCGGCGCGCAACCGCCGGACGAGGGGCAACTGCTTATCGAGGGCGTGCCGCACGCGCGGCTCTCCGCGCTCGAGGCGCTCGCCGCCGGCATCGAAACCGTATATCAGGACCTCTCGCTGCTGCCCAACATGAGCGTCGCCGAAAACGTCGCGCTCACGTCGGAGCTTGCGACACACGAGGGGCGGCTCGCGCGCACATTCGATCGCCGCGTGCTCGCCGCCACCGCAGCGCGCGCGCTCGAAGCCGTCGGCCTGCCAGGCAACAGCGAGTTTCAATCAACGCTGATCGAGCAATTGCCGCTTGCGACGCGCCAGCTCGTGGCCATTGCCCGCGCGATTGCGAGCGAGGCGAAGTTCGTCATCATGGACGAGCCCACTACGTCGCTTACGCAAAAAGAAGTCGACAATCTGATCGCAGTGCTCGCGAACCTTCGCGCGCAAGGCGTGACGGTGCTGTTCGTGAGTCACAAGCTCGACGAGTGCTACGCGATCGGCGGCGAGGTGATCGTGCTGCGCGACGGACAGAAAATGGCGCAGGGACCCATTGCTGAGTTCACCAAGGCGCAGATCAGCGAACTGATGACGGGCCGCCATCTGTCGAACGAACGTTACCGCGAGAGCGCTCATGCGCAGGACATCGTGCTCGACGTGCGCGGCTTCACGCGCGCGGGCCAGTTCAGCGACGTCTCGTTCAAACTGCACGGCGGCGAGATTCTCGGCGTTACCGGGCTGCTCGATTCCGGGCGCAACGAACTTGCGCGCGCGCTGGCGGGCGTTGCGCCGGCGCAGTCGGGCGATGTGCTGCTCGACGGGCAGCACATCGCGCTGCGCACGCCTTCCGACGCGAAGCGCCATCGGATCGGCTATGTGCCAGAAGACCGCTTGAACGAGGGCCTTTTTCTCGACAAACCGATTCGCGACAATGTGATCACCGCGATGATTTCGAGCCTGCGCGACCGCTTCGGCCAGATCGACCGCACGCGTGCTCAAGCGCTCGCCGAACAGACCGTGAAGGATTTGCAGATCGCAACGCCTGGCGTCGACAAACCGGTGCAGTCACTGTCGGGCGGCAACCAGCAACGCGTGCTGATCGGCCGCTGGCTCGCCATCGACCCGCGTGTGCTGATTCTGCACGGACCGACCGTGGGCGTGGACGTGGGCTCCAAGGACATCATCTACCGGATCATGCAGCGGCTGTCGCAACGCGGTATAGGCATCATTCTGATCAGCGACGACTTGCCCGAGCTTCTTCAGAACTGCGACCGCATTCTGATGATGAAGAAGGGACGCGTGGCCGCCGAATATCGCGCCGACGAACTGAGCGAAGCCGATCTGTATCACGCGCTGCTTTCCGAAGCGGCATAGAGGACGTCAACCGCCATGAACTCGCGCATCCAGTCGCGCATCGACTCGCCCAAGAAGCAGACCATGACCACTCCCACCGTCGTCAAAGTCGCGCCGAGCGTCGAACCGCCAGGGTTGCGCACGAGGCTCGCGCGCAACCCCGAGTGGTTTACCGTTGCGCTGATCGTGGTGACGTGCCTGATCGTCGGCGCAATCAATCCTCGATTCTTCCAGTTCGCAACGCTGTTCGACCTGCTGCATTCGGCGACCACGATGTCGCTGTTCGCGCTCGGCACGCTCGTCGTGCTCGCGTCGGGCGGCATCGACGTGTCGTTCACCGCAATTGCCGCGCTGACCATGTACGGCATCACGAAAGCCGTGTTCGCGTGGTGGCCGGACGCGCCGTTCGCGCTGATCCTCGTCACCGGCGCGCTCGGCGGCGTCGTGCTCGGAGTGGTGAACGGGCTGCTCGTGCACCGGCTGAAAGCGCCTTCGCTGATCGTCACGATCGGCACGCAATATCTGTATCGCGGGCTGTTGCTGACGTTCATCGGCACGACGTTCTTCATGAACATTCCGCACAGCATGGATCGTTTCGGACGCATTCCGCTGTTTTTCTATCACACCGCGGACGGCTTGCGCGCGGTGTTGCCCGTGTCGGTCCTCGCGCTGGTCGCGGCCGCGGTCGTCACGTGGTGGCTGCTGAATCGCACGATGATGGGCCGCGGCGTCTATGCGATGGGCGGCTCGCTTGCGATTGCGGAGCGCCTCGGCTACAACCTGCGCGCGATCCATCTGTTCGTGTTTGGCTATACGGGCATGCTGGCGGGCATCGCGGGCATTCTGCACGTGTCGAACAACCGCCTCGCGAATCCGTTCGATCTGGTCGGCTCCGAACTCGACGTGATCGCCGCCGTGATTCTCGGTGGCGCCCGCATTACGGGCGGCACGGGTACGGTGGTGGGAACGCTGCTAGGGGTGGTGCTGGTCACGCTCATCAAGAGCGTGCTGATACTCGTCGGCGTGCCGAGCACCTGGCAAAAGGTGATTATCGGCGCGTTTATTCTGCTTGCCGGGACGCTCTTCGCGCTGCAACGCAAGCGCTGAGCGTCTTGAGCCGGGCGCGGGCGCATGAAGAGACTGAAGCATGTGCGCTATCTGCGCTTGCGGTGCTCCTGGCCGCGCTCGGTGATGATCGAATCGAAGTCGTCGACCTGCGAGAAGCGCACGGCCTTGACGACGCCGAACTTGCTCATGTCCACCACGAGGTGCCGTTCGACGGCGCTCGCCATTGCGGCCTGCTTCAGCGCCACTTCGTGAAAATTCCAGCACGTGACGCCGCGTGCGGGGTCGACGCCGCCCGCTGAAATAAACGCCTTGTTGATGCCCATGCGGCGCAGCATCTCCAGGCTTTCCTCGCCCGCGAACGAATCCGACGAAGGCACGTATACGCCGCCAAGCAGGATCATTCGCACATTCGGCTTGCGCCGCAAAATCTCGGCCACATTCAGCGAATAGCACACCACCGTGACATGCCGCTCAGGCGGAATGAGCCGCGCGAGCGTGGTGAGCGTCGTGCCGCAATCGATAAAAAGCGTTTCGTTGTCGCCGATAAGCCCCGCGGCGATTGACGACGCCTCCGCCTTGGCCTGCGCGAAGTGGTCCTTTTCCTGTTCGAGCGAATAGCCGGCGTTGTTCGGCACGTCGGTCGCGCTGACGATATAGCCGCCCAGATACGTGAAGCGATCCGAGTTGGCCGCGATGTCGCGGCGCACCGTCATTTCGGACACACCCAGCAAAGCCGCGGCGTCGCGCAGGCGCATCACGTTTTGCCTCGTCAATGCATCGGCGAGAGCACGAAGACGGTCGGGTTTCGGCATGGGAGTCCTGGCGCGTGGGCTGCGTGGGCTGCGTGGGCTGTGTGAGCGGCGTTATATTTGAATCAGAACTGCTGAAAGAATTATAACAACTGGCCGATGCTACGGCGAGCGCGCAAACGCGCGAGTGACCGCGAGTTTTTGCCTGAATTCGTGAGCATCCGCGACTTGCGCTGTCGAGCCTCGACGTGTACTGCATGGGAACGGGCTTTGCTGCCTCACCGGCGCAGCCGCCGCATTGCGCGCGTGCTTTCCACTCACGACACGTATGGAGATTGCAATGGCAGGCTCACCGGTCGAACCGACAGTAGAGGATCGAATTCGCAAGCGCGCGTATGAGCTATGGGAAAGCGACGGCTCGCCCGAAGGACGGCCCGACGATTACTGGCTGCGCGCGCAGGCACAGATCGAAGCAGAAGGCGACGCGGGCGACGCCGAGCCGCCG
The DNA here is from genome assembly GCF_904848585.1 of Paraburkholderia kirstenboschensis. Lineage (GTDB taxonomy): Bacteria > Pseudomonadota > Gammaproteobacteria > Burkholderiales > Burkholderiaceae > Paraburkholderia > Paraburkholderia kirstenboschensis. The sequence continues at coordinate 133,284 of NZ_CAJHCR010000002.1, read as the reverse complement.
GCGGCTGCGGACCAGTCGGGGAAGGGGCGACGCGCGGCGGAAGCAATCGACGACGAGAGCGCGGAGGCAGCGGAAGCAGCGCAGCCCCGCACCGCCGCCAGGTCGCGCGGCAACGGCGGCGCGAAGCGCAGCTAGCGCGGCATAACCACTACACGCGGGAGAAGACATCATGGACTTCGAATATGGAGGCTGCATCGTTCATCTCACGGCAGGCGTCGACGACGGCGCGATTGTCGCGCACGCGAGGATCGAGGTGACGCAAGGCGCGGTGAGTTCGAGCGACGATACGCATGACATGGAGTTTCATCGCGATTTCGTCGACGAACATGAGGCGATCGAGTTCGCGCGCGAGCGGGCGACGGACTGGATCGACGAGCATGTCGAGCGAGTCGAGCCCGCGTCGCCCACCGACGGCTACAGCGGCCCGATCGCCTAGCTCCGCGTCACCGTCCATAACGTTTAAATTTCATCGCCGACAGGTACATTTTTCCATCGGCGAAAAGCGCGGCGGGTCACGCGTGACTTCGCCGGGCATGCACCATGCGGCTCGCTAGGCATCGGTTCGTCGAGCGGAGCAGCGCATGCGCATCGCCCAGGTTTCACCGCTGTTTGAAAGAGTGCCGCCTGTCGCTTACGGCGGCGTCGAAAGAGTGGTGGCATGGCTGGTGGATGGCCTCGTCTCGCTGGGCCACGACGTCACGCTCTTTGCAACCGGCGATTCCCAAACGCGAGCGCGGCTCGTCTCGGGCAGCGACTTTGCGATTCGCCTGATCGAAGATACGGCCGACCCGCAGGCTTTTCACTTCGCGATGCTGGAAGAAGTGGTGCGGCGCGCGGATAAATTCGACCTTGTGCATTTTCACACCGACTACACGAGCTTTCCGTTCGCGCGGCGGCTGCCATGCGCTTCGCTGACCACCTTGCACTGGCGACTCGACATACCGGGCTTAAGCGCGCTGTACCGTCAGTTTGCCGATATGCCGCTGGTGTCGATTTCCGATGCGCAGCGTGCGCCGCTTCCGTGGCTCGACTGGCGCGCGACGGTCCATCACGGCTTGCCGGTCGATCTGCTGCGCTTTCATGAAGAGCCGAGCGATTATGTGGCGTTTCTCGGTCGCATCTCGCCCGCCAAACGGCCCGACCGCGCAATAGAAATTGCGCGGCGCGCGGGCCTGCCGTTGCGCATCGCCGCAAAAATCGCCAACAGTGACCGCGAGTATTTCAAGCAGGAAATCGCGAGCCTCTTCGAGTTGCCGCACGTCGAGTATTGCGGCGAAGTCGACGACGCGCGCAAAAACGATTTTCTCGGGCAGGCACGCGCCTTACTGTTCCCAATCGACTGGCCCGAGCCCTTCGGCCTCGTGATGATCGAAGCGCTTGCGTGCGGCACACCCGTGATCGCGTTCAACAACGGCGCCGCGCCGGAAATCGTCGAGCACGGCGTGACCGGTTTCCTCGTCGATTCCGTCGACGAAGCGGTGGCCGCGCTCGCGAAAATCGACACCATCGACCGCGCTGCTTGCCGGGCGGCATTCGAGCGCCGCTTCTCCGTCGAGCGAATGGTCGATCAGTATTCGCGCATTTACGAAGCGATGCTGCACGGCACTTGCGACGCGCAATCGGCGCAGGCCGACTGAAGCAAGCGGAAACGAAACAGGATCACGGAGCGCCTTCCATGCGATTTCTTGCCATTGCGACCGACTACGACAACACCCTCGCATCCGACGGACGCGTCGCCGACGCAACGTGGGACGCGCTCGAACGCCTGCGCGCCTCGGGCCGCCAGGCGATTCTCGTGAGCGGCCGGGAGATGGACGACCTGCTCGCCGTCTGCCCGCGGCTCGACCTGTTCTCGCGGGTCGTCGCGGAAAACGGCGGCGTGTTGTATACGCCGTCGACGGGCACGCGGCGTCTCCTCGCTCCGCCGCCGCCGCCCGCTTTCGTCGAGGAATTGAAGCGCCGCGGCCTGTGTCATTTCAGCGTCAGCGAAACGCTCGTCGCGACGATGAAGCCCGCCGAGCAGATCGCGCTTGCCGCGATTCGCGACCTTGGCCTCGGGTTGCAGATCATCTTTAACGGCGAAGCGGTCATGATCGTCTCGCCGGGCATATCGAAAGCAAGCGGCTTGCAGGAGGCGCTGAGCGAACTGGCGTTGTCGGCTTTCAACGTGGCAGGCGTAGGCGACGCCGAGAACGATCATGCGCTGCTCGACGCGTGCGGGTTTTCCGTCGCGGTTGCCAATGCGTTGCCGGCCTTGAAGGCGCACGCCGATATGATCACGAGCCACGCGGCGGGCGCTGGTGTCGCCGAGCTTATCGACGCGCTCGTGAAGGACGACCTGCGCGAACGGGCAAGCGTGACGCCGCGCAGCCGCGTTCTGGTCGGACATTCGCGCGACGGCGAGGAGCCCGCGGATCGGTATTGCGCGGCGCACGGCACGGTAGCGCTGCTCGCGGGCGAATCGGGATGCGGCAAGTCGACCGCGTGCGCGGGTCTCCTGGAACGCTTGGCGGGCATGCACCAGCAGTTGTGCATCATCGATCCGGAAGGCGACTATCAGAACGACGAGGATACGATCGTGGTAGGCGATGCGCACACCGCCCCGCAGATCGAGGAAGTCGTGCAATTGCTGCTGCGCCCGCCGCGCGCGGCGGTGGCCGTCAATCTGCTGCGCGTGCCGCTGCCCGAGCGGCCCGCGTTCTGCGCGTCGTTGCTGCTCGAAGTGCAGCAGTTGCGCGTGCGCACCGGGCGGCCGCATTGGCTCGTGTTCGACGAGGCGCATCATCTGTTTCCGGCTGGATGGGCGGGTGCGAGCCAGACCATTCCGCAGACGCTGGAGACCGCGCTTGCGATCACGGTTTCTCCGCAGCAACTCGACGGCGCGTTCCTGCGCCAGGTGAATCTGATGCTCGCGATGGGTCCGAGCGCGGGCAAGGCCGTGCAGGAACTCGCGAAAGCCACGGACCGCCCTATGCCGAACGTCGACGATATGCTGGGGCAAACGCAGCTGCAACCCGGCGAGGCGCTGTTATGGCGTCTCACCGAGCCGGCGCCCGAGGGTGTGATCCGGCTCGAACCGGGCAGCAAGCACCGGCTCAGGCATCGGAGAAAATATGCGGAAGGGCTGCTGATTCCCGAGCGCAGTTTCTATTTCCGCGGACCCGAGCGTGCACTGAATCTGCGCGCGCATAACCTGGTGCTGTTCGTGGAGATTGCGGAGGGCGTCGACGCCGCCACCTGGCAGTATCACCGCGAGCAGGGCGACTATTCGCGGTGGTTCGAAAAGGAAATGGGCGACCCGGATCTCGCGGCGCAAGCACGGCAGATCGAGCAGGACACTTCGCTCGATGCAGCGGGGAGCCTCGCGCAAATCAAGGCTGCGGTTCAGGAACGCTATACGCAGCCAGAAAATCCGTCGATGCCGGCCGTGCTGACCCCGAAGCGTGACGCATCGGCGCCCGACGATTCGGCGGCCGACGTATCGGCGACCGACGCATCGGCGGCCGACGCACCAGTTCAGAAGAATAGCGGGGCGTAATGGCGGATGTTACGGATACCGTAATAAACCGGCATGTGGCACGCATCAGCTAGTCGACGCGTGCGAGGCTCCCGCCCGCCTTGCGCGCGCCACGCTTGCGCGAATCGGTTGGCGCCGAATTCACCGCGACCGTCGGCGCGGCGCTCTCGCGTTTCGGTCCGCGCATCGTTGCGAGCGTATCGAACAGCGTCTGCACATCGGTCGCGTTCGACGGCGCATCGAAATACAGCGCCATGCGTTCGAGCATTTGCAGCGCTTCAGCAGCGCGACCGTCTTCCTGCCGCAAGCCGGCCAGTGCCAGCGACGCGCGCAGTTCCCACATTCTCGCGCCCTGCGAACGCGCCATGTCGATTGCCTTGACGAAGCAGGCTTCGGCGTCGGCGAGCTTGCGCTGCGCGTACGCGGCGACTCCGAGCACGCGCCACAGTTCTGGCGCGAACATCATCTCGCCGTTGGCCTCGCAAAACTGCAACGTGTCGGTGAGCCGGCGCGACGCTTCGTCGATTCGTCCGGCGGCCACGAGCGCCTCGGCATAGGCGGTGATGAACAGCGTGATCAGGCGCCGGAAACCACGCTCGATCAGCGCGTTGAGCGAGGTCTCCAGGAGCGCGACGCCTCGCTGCTCGTCGCCGCCGAGAATGTCGCGATACGCGCATAGGCAGTTGCAGTAGTCGCGCCAGACGTCGAGGCCATGCAGCGCCGCCTGCGAGCGCATGATCTCCAGATACACCGCGCCGCGCTTGAGGTCGCCGCACATCAGCGCGAGCGGCGCGGCCGAGGCGCCGAGCGTGTGCGTGAGCAACGGCTCCATCATGTCGGGCCGCACGAGACCGACGAGCGTATCGACGAGCTTCATCGCCTCGCCACAATGTCCCTCGAGCCACGCAATGCGCGCGAGCGTGCCATTGCAGTAGACAAGCGGATGAACGGCGATCGTGTTGTCGCGCTGCCCGCTGTATTCGAGTTCCGCAAAGCGGTCGCGCGTGCGCAGCAGTTCTGCTTTGGCCTCGGCATGGCGGCCGAGGCAATGCAGCGAAATCGCGGCAATCTGGTCGGCGAGCGTCTCCTGCCACGGGTTGGCGCAATGCTGTGCAAGCTGACGCAAGCGCTTCGCGAACTGCATGGACTCGTGGATGTTGCCGCTCGAAATCATGGTGGTCCACAAGCCCCACAGCGAGCGCGCCTGAAATCCAGCATCGCCGTGTTCGGTCGCGAGCGTGAGGACGCTGCGCCACAATCGCTCGGACGTCGAGACGGAGCCGCGCACGTGCGGCAGCGCCGAAGCCAACGCCGCGCGTACGCGCATTTCGCCAGGCGCATCGACGCTGCCGGCGGGCAGCGTGTCCAATGCATGGACCGCGCGGCTTGCGCGCTCACAGCATTCCGCGATCATTCCACTGTCGAGCAACGCGCCCGTAAGATTCGATGCGAGCTCGATGCCCAGTTGCACATCGCCGTCGGCGGAGAAGGCCCAGTCGTCTGCGTTGCGTGCGTCGTCGAGCGTGTGCTTGAACGCCGCGACGCTGTCCGCGTTGCCACGCACCGTTTGGGCCGATTGTGCCGATTGTGCCGTTTGTGCCGTTTGCGCCGTGTGTGCCATGAAACATTGCGACAGATAGCGTGCGTGGCGCAAGGCCATGTCCTGCCGCTCGCCTTCGGCCTGCAGCTTTTCGAGCGCATACGCGCGTGTCGATTCCAACAGACGGTAGCGCGCCACGGGGCCGTCGAACTCCACGTTCACGAGCGACTTGGCAAGCAGTTCGCTGATCGCGCTGATCGCATCGGCCACGGTCAGCGACGCATCGCATGCCACCGCGCACATCGCTTCAAAGCTGAAGACGCCGCCGAACACCGCGCTTCGTCTGAAGAGCGCTTGCGAATCCGAATCGAGCAGCGCGAAACTCCAGTCGAACGTCGCGCGCAAGGTCTGGTGGCGCGGCAACGCAGTACGATAGCCGCCCGCGAGTATCGACATGCGGTCGTCGAGCCGTTGATGCACGCCGACCACGCCGAGCGTCACCACGCGCGCCGCCGCCAGTTCGAGCGCAAGCGGAATGCCGTCCAGACGCCGGCATATCTCGCCGACGAGCCGCAGCTCTGCACTATCCGCGGCGACTTCACGCTGCAACGAGTTGGCGCGCAGCAAAAACAGACTGACGGCCGATTGCTGCAGAATCTGCGCGTCAGGGCAGCCAGGCTGCGGCACGTCGAGCGGCTCGACCCGCAAAATCGCTTCGGCCATGATGCGCAGCGGCTCGCGGCTCGTTACGAGCACCCGCAGGTTCGCGTTGGCAGCGACCAATGCCTCGACCATTTCAGCGACGTGCGCGATCACGTGTTCGGCGTTGTCGAGCACGAGCAGACGGCGCTGGTCCGCCAGCACCGAGGCGATTTGCGCGAGGCTCGGCGTCGCGTGTTCGACTGGCAACCCGCAGCCTTGCGCGGTGGCGGCCAGCACTTCGTCGCGCGTGCCGAGCGTGGCCAGTTCCACGAACCACACGGGCTCCGCAAAATCCGCGGCGGCATGACGGGCGGCTTCAATAGCGAGGCTCGTCTTGCCGATGCCGCCGGCGCCGGCCAGCGTCAGCACGCGCGTGTGTTCGAGCATGGAGCGGATTTGAGCGACGGCCGTGTCGCGCCCCACGAGTGGCGTGCGCGGAGGCGGAAGAGGGCGACCGGCCGCCGGCGCAGGCATCGGCGGCTTCACGGCGCTCGCGGCGCTCGCGGCACGGTGCCGATGCACGAGTTGGTAGCCGCGGCCAGGCACGGTCAGGATCAGATCGCGGTCCGCGCCGAGAATCTTGCGCAGCGCGGACAAATGAACCTGAATATTATTTTCTTCGACGATGGTTTCCGGCCATACGGCGTCCATCAACTCGTCTTTCGTGACGAGACGTCCGCCGGCCTTGACGACCATCGCAAGAATTTCGAAGGCGCGCGAGCCGAGCGGCACACGTTCACCGTCACGCCATAAGGTGCGCAGTTCCAGATCTATTTGAAAGCGGCCTAGTTCAATCATGTCGTTTTCAACTTCCGGGACAACGAGCTTGGTGAGAAGAACCTGCAGTACGACAAGTGGAAATTACCGCGTCAAATCCTTCGCGTCTTGTCGGTTAGTGCGATGCTTTGTACGAAAGTCCATTTGCGTGGGCGGCGCACCGTGAAGAGTGTGCGCTGCCAGATTTTTTATCTGCCTATAGGCGAGCCTCACGACGCCAATGTCCTGGCGGCATGCCGACGAGTTGCGAAAACGTGCGCGTGAAATGGCTCTGATCGGAGAAGCCGCAAGCCATGGCGATCTCCGAAAGCGAATGATTCGAGTGTTTCAAAAGTTCGCGAGCCTGTTCGATACGCCGCTCCAGCAGCCATTGATGCGGCGTGCGCCGCGTAGTCTCGCGAAACGCGCGAATGAAGTAGCTGCGCGACAGGTTGCACGCACCGGCGATCTCTTCAATGGACACATTGCCCTGAGATCGGGCGAGCAGCATCTCTTTGGCGCGGGCTTCCTGCAGCGCGGACAGGCCCCGGTTGTTGCGGTCCGACCGACGCGCGGCCTCGCCATAGCGATCGAGCAGATGCGTGCCGATGGTCACGCCGAGTTGTTCGATGAAGAGCGGACTTGCCCCGCTTTGCGCATTGAGCGTGAGCGCGAGCACTTGCGCCAGATGACCGAGCACCGGGTCTTTGCGGCCCGCAACCGTTGCGATGCGCGCGAGGCCGCTGCCGCCGCGCTCATGGCAGGCGTCGCTGACAAAATTGCGCGACAGTTCGATCAGCACGAAGTCGAAGCCGCCTAGCAGTTCGGCGCGGTAGTCGTCGGCGAAATCGCGGACGTAGACGCTGTCGCGCTCGAACTCGTGCGTGACCCAGCGATGTTGCGAGTAGATGCGCCGGCGGTGTCCTGTTTGCAGCGATACGCCAATCAGAAAACCGCGGCCCGAGCCGTCCATTGCGACGGGGCTCGTGTCGCTGCCCAGCGTGCATTTGCGATAAAACTTGAACTCGCCGGTGTCGAGTTCGAGGTCCTGGCGCAGTTGACTCGACAGACACCCGAGGGAGTCTTTGGGACGCGCGGCCGTGGCGGCGGATGCATGAAGATCGTTGAACATGTTCGTCACCTCGGGTCGTTGCAGCGCCTCAACTGCCGGTAGTCATTTACTCGAATTTATTAGATGTAAGTTATTTGTCATTATGCCGGGTTTTCCCGGAGTTGGGAAACCCGCTATTTATCGTGCGCTCAAATAATAAGCATGAAACATCATATGAATTGCGCGAGTCCCGGCCCATGGCGCTTTGCCCGGTTAGCCCACATGGCCCACGCTCGAAACAATGTGATTTGTTGTTGACCGACATATCGCCGTAATGGATTTTCGCGGACAAAATCCACTCGCGGTAATTCATGTATACATTGCGCTTCTATTAAATCGGCTTCGCAATTTGAAGCGGATTGCATCAGCGTTGGCGCAGCGGCGCAATGCGTCGAAAGAAAGGAAAAGCGCAGGGGAAAGCGGAAGCGGCGCAGCTGTAATGCAGCGCGCTCCCGGCTGGTTTTAGCTCTGCAGGAATTCGAGCAGATCCGCGTTGACCTTGTCGGCTTGCGTGGTGCACATGCCGTGCGGCGCGCCGGCATAGACCTTCAGCGTCGCATTCTTCACGAGCTTGGCCGACAGGCGGGCCGAGTCGTCGATCGGCACGATCTGGTCGTCGTCGCCGTGAAGGATCAGCGTGGGCACGTCGATCTTCTTCAGGTCCGCCGTGTAGTCGACCTCGGAGAACTGCTTGATGCACTCATACTGGCCTTTGATCGAACCGAGCATGCCTTCGCGCCAGAATTCGTCGATCGTGCCTTGCGAAACTTTCGCGTTCGGCCGATTGAAGCCGTAGAACGGCACCGCCAGGTCTTTGTAGAACTGCGAGCGGTTTGCCGCCACGTTCGCGCGAATGCCGTCGAACACGGACATCGGCAAGCCGTTCGGATTGGCTTCGGTCTTGACCATGAGCGGCGGCACGGCGCCGATCAGCACGGCCTTGGCGACGCGCGAAGTGCCGTGGCGGCCGATATAGTGAGCGACCTCGCCACCGCCTGTCGAATGGCCGACGAGCGTGGCTTCCTTCAGGTCGAGCGCCTCGATCACGGCGGCCAGATCGTCCGCGTAGGTGTCCATGTCGTTGCCGTGCGACGGCTGGTCCGAGCGGCCATGGCCGCGACGGTCGTGAGCGATCACACGGTAGCCTTTCTGCACGAGGAACAGCATCTGCGCGTCCCATGCGTCCGCATCGAGCGGCCAGCCGTGCGAAAAGACAACCGGCTTACCAGAACCCCAGTCCTTGAAGAAAATGCGCGTGCCGTCTTTGGTCGTGACCGTGTTCATGGTGTGTCGCTCTCCGTGCTTTGAGTGAGAAGAATTGCCCGCATGGCTGCTGCCGCCGGCCGTTGCCGCTAGCGCGACGCCCGGCGCTGCGATAGCGGCAACGGCCGCGCCTGCGCCCGCTGCGAGCAGCTGGCGCCGGTTCGCCGATGGAATTGCGGATGAGTTGGCCAAATTTTTTCTCCGTGCCTGTGACGTTGTGATGTGCGTGCCGGCGATTCGTGACGCGGCATCGCAGGGTTTCGAATCCTACGGGCGCGAATATCCCCCGTACTTCAGATTGCTTAATTGTTGTTAAGACGGGTGACCGAACGCGTGCTGGGAATGGCGCGTCGTAAGGCGGCTTGCGCGCTATCAGTCGTGGCGCCCCGACTCGAACAGGAACCACACGCGCTGCTCCGCTTCGTCGATCCAGTTTTCGAGCAGGCTCGCACTCGCGACGTCGCCGTATTCGTCGCACAGCGAATGCGTTTCGCGCATATAGTCGGCGAGCGCCAGGTTGTCCTCGCGCAGTTCCGCGAGCATGTCGCCTGGCGTGACGAACTCGGCGTCGTTGTCGGCGATACGTTGCAGCTTCGTGATGTGGCCGGCAGAGCGCAGCGTTTTTCCGCCGATCTTGCGGGCGCGCTCCGCGATCGGATCGGTCGTCGCGTAGATCTGGTTCGCCTGGTCGTCGAGCAGCAGGTGATAGTCGCGGAAGTACGGCCCGGACATATGCCAGTGGAAGTTCTTCGTCTTCAGATACAGCGCGAATACATCGGCGAGCAGGGTGGTCAATGCAGCGGCGATGTCGCGCGTCGCGTCTTCGGTAAGGCGGGTCGGCGTCTTGAGCGGTGCCGCGCGATGCGCCGCTGCCTGCTTTTCGTCTTTCATGGCGAGTCCTTGATCGAGGGTGGTGAGTGGCTCTGCGAGCGTGCCCGTTCATATGCCCATTGAGCGCCCAGTCAGTGTAGGAAGAGCGGATGCATAAAGTCCTGCAAAAATAATGAAAACTTCTGAGGCGCGTGCGCACACTCGCCGCGATGGTTTTCGCGGACAGTTCCCGCAAAAAGTTACTTCGGGGATTCGCCTTGAGCACCCGCATCGGGAACTCGCTTTGAGAACCCGCTGTAGGAACCGACATTAAGAACTCGCATTAAGCACTATTAAGGGCTTCGACAAGGACCTGGCAAAGCGCCGCCGATAGACTGCCTCCCAGTTCGACTCGCCATCGAGGTGAGCGCGGCACATCTCATCAGCCTGCCTGTCCTTTCTCACACGGAGCCCGTCATGTCCAAAGACCTGTCACCCGGATTCACCCCGGCCGAGGTCGTATTCTTCAACGGCAAGATCGCGACGCAGGACGAGAAGCGCTCGTTCGCCGATTCGCTCGCCGTCGCGAACGGCCGCGTTGTCGCCGCAGGCTCGCGCGATGCCGTGATGCGTCACGTGAACGACGCCACTCGCCACGTCGACCTGAAAGGCCGCACGGTCATTCCCGGTTTGAACGACTCGCACCTGCACATCATTCGCGGCGGTCTGAACTTCAACATGGAGTTGCGCTGGGACGGCGTGCCGTCGCTCGCGGACGCGCTCGACATGTTGCGCAAGCAGGTGGCCCGTACGCCCGCGCCGCAGTGGGTTCGCGTGGTGGGCGGATGGAACGAATTCCAGTTCGCCGAGCGGCGCGGACCGACGCTCGAAGAGATCAACGCGATCGCGCCGGATACGCCGGTGTTCATCCTGCATCTGTACGACAGCGCGCTTCTGAATGCGGCGGCGCTGCGTGCGGTCGGCTACACGAAAGAGACGCCCAATCCGCCGGGCGGCGAGATCCAGCGCGACAAGCGCGGCAATCCGACCGGCATGCTGATCGCGCGGCCCAACGCCGGCCTGCTTTACGCGACGCTTGCCAAAGGCCCGAGGCTCGCGCTGGAAGATCAACGCAATTCCACGCGCCACTTCATGCGCGAGTTGAACCGGCTCGGCGTGACGAGCGCGATCGACGCGGGCGGCGGCTATCAGGCCTATCCGGACGACTACGCCGTCATCATGGAGATGGCGAAGCACAATGAGTTGACCGTGCGAATCGCCTATAACCTTTTCACGCAGAACGCAAAGAAGGAAATCGAAGACTTCGCGAAGTGGGTGAAGATGACAAAGCCTGGCGAAGGCGACGACTTCCTGCGCGTGAACGGCGCGGGTGAGATGCTGGTCTTTTCCGCTGCGGACTTCGAAGACTTCCTGGAACCGCGGCCCGATTTGCCCGACACGCTCGAAGTCGAACTCGAGGCGGTGGTGCGGCTGCTCGTCGCGAATCGGTGGCCGTTCCGCCTGCATGCCACCTACAACGAGTCGATCGAGCGCTTCCTGAACGTGTTCGAGCGCGTGAACGCCGACATTCCGTTCGACGGCCTGCGCTGGTTCTTCGACCATTGCGAGACCATCACGCAGAAGAACATCGAGCGGGTGCGCGCGCTGGGCGGCGGTATCGCGATCCAGCACCGGATGGCTTATCAGGGCGAGTACTTCATCCAGCAATACGGCGAAGAGGCCGTCAAGCACACGCCGCCGATCCGCAAGATGCTCGACGCGGGCCTGCCGGTCGGCGCGGGCACGGACGCCACGCGCGTCGCCAGTTTCAATCCGTTCGTGTCGCTGTACTGGATGGTGTCGGGCAAGACGGTGGGCGGCACGGCAATGTATTCGAGCGCGAACAAGCTCGATCGCATGGAAGCGCTGCGCCGCTACACGGTCGGCAGCGCCTGGTTCTCGAACGAGGACGACCGCAAGGGCGCGCTCATGCCGGGCCAGTTCGCCGACTTCGCCGTGCTGAGCGACGACTACTTCAGCGTCGAGGAAACCAGCATCAAATACCTCGAATCGGTGATGACGGTGGTAGGCGGCAAGGTCGTCTATGCGGCCGACGAGTTCGCGCCGCTCGCGCCGCCCGATCTGCCGGTGAGTCCGTCGTGGTCGCCAGTTGCAGAGTTCGGCGGCTACAGCCGCTATAAGCCGACCGCCGTTGCCTGCGTGGACGGCTGCGTGAATCTTTGCGGCGTGCATGCGCATGCGCATGGCTGGGCATGGCGCAAGAACGTGCCCGTCAGCGATTCCAACGGGTTCTGGGGCGCGCTCGGCTGCAGCTGCTTCGCGTTCTGACGCGCGGCGCGCTGCTCCACGTTGCTCCGACCTTCATCGTGCTTCGTCGTAAGCGGGAACCAACATGCCGACTCTGACCGATGGCGTGCTCTATGGGCTCGGCATTCTGGTTCTCGACTTCCTCGCGTGGCGCTTCATGGGCCGCCGCAACGCGAGCGCGCGGCTCGCGTTGCGCGTGATCATGTTTGGCCTGTCGAGCTACGTGCTCTTCACCCACGGCATGAATCCGCTGCGCGAGGCGCCGTGGAGCGCGGAGCCCGTGCGCCATCTGCTCGCGCAAATGCTCGAAGTGATCTGGTGGCTGCAGGGTGCGCGGCTCGTTACCGTCGTGCTCGATCGCATGGTGCTGCCCGAGACCTGGCACAAGGAGCGCCTCTTCCAGGACGTACTGGGTGCTCTCGTGTTTCTGGCCGCCGCGGTCGGCGCGATTGCGTTTGTGTTGCAGCTGCCCGTGCGCGGACTGCTCGCCACCTCAGGCGCGGTTGCTGTGGTGCTGGGCCTTGCGATCCAGAGCACGCTGAACGACGTGTTCTCCGGCGTGGTGTTGAATGCGACACAGCCGTTTCGCATCGGCGACTGGATCACCATCGGCGAAGTGGAAGGGAAGGTGGTGGAAAGCAACTGGCGCGCGACGAGCCTGCTGAACGGGCAGGGCAACATCGTCGTGATTCCGAACAGCGCGGCGGCACGCACGAATATCGTCAACGCGAACCAGCCGATGCATACGCATGGCGTGAGCGTGCTGCTGCCGGTGAAACCGTCGATTCGTCCGGCGACCGTTTTGCAGGCGCTGATGCACGCCGCCGCCAGTTCGCCCGAGGTGCTCGCCGAGCCGAAGCCGCTCGTGAGTGTGAAGCGCGCCACCAACGACGCGATCGAGTACGAGATCGTCTGCTACGTCGACGCATGGAACAAGAAGATCGGCGTGCGCAACGACCTGTACGACCTCGCGCACCGGCATCTGCTCTCGCGCGGCGTGGTGTTGCGGCCATTGTCGGTAGCGGAGCCCACGGGCGAGCCCACTGACGAAAAGCAGCGGCTCCTGCGCAACGTGCTGATCTTCCAGACGCTCGACGACGCGGAGATCGGCGAGCTCGCCGGCCAACTGACGCTGCACGAGTTCGATGCCGACGACACCATCTATACCGCCGCCGACGAGGGCGGCCATGAGTTGCACATTCTCGCGCGCGGCGTTGCGAAGGTCGTCGTGCCGAAAGACGGCGGCGAGGCCGAATTGCGCAGGCTCGCGCCGGGCGACTCGGTTGGGCAGTCGGGAATACTCGCCGGCGTGAGAACCGGTGTGGTCGTGCGCGCTCTCACGCGCGCCACGGTGTTCCGGCTCGACAAAAGCGCGCTTACCCCGATCCTCGCGCGGCGCCCCGAAGTCGCGCGTGAAATGTGCCGGTTGCTCTCCGTCCATCACGAAAGCGAAAAGATGCTGCTTGCGACATCGGCCACCGCCGGCGAAGGCAGCGGCGGTCTGCTGCAATGGATCCGCGACGGCGTGCGGCGCTTCCATGAGCTTGCACTGTGAGGGCGGCCCATTGGAATGCGGCTTTCGCTTAAGGCTTTTTAAGGTGGCGCCAAAGCTTTTATCGACGGCAATCGTTACGCTGGATGGGATCGGACGGCGGCCCGTTCAGAGCGGCGGCGCTCGTGAGCGGCGCGAAGCTGGTCGTCTACGAAGGCGCGCCGCATGCCGTCTACTTCACGCACAAAGACCGGCTCAATCAGGACCTGCTGGAATTCGCGCGTTCGTAGGCGTCGTGCGCAAACGAGGGCTCTCTGGCAACGAGGCCCGCGCGCATCGCCGACGGTGCGGCATATGGAGGAGGTGACATGAAGAAAACCATTGCGGGCATCGACATGCCCGACAGTGCGATGGCCCGTGGGGCAACCGAGCGGATCCGCGCGACCGAGTCTGCGCTGATGTTCCATCACGCGCAGCGCGCCTTTCTGTTCGGTGCGCTGACTGGCTATCGCCAGAACATGGTTTTCGACATGGAACTGCTTTACGTGGGCGCGATGTTTCATAACGTTGGCCTGAATAGCGCGCATCGGCGTTCGTCGTGCCGCTACGAAGTGGACAGCGCGAATGCCGCGCGCGATTTCATGCGCGAGCACCGGGCGGCGGCAAGCGCGATCGACGAAGTGTGGATAGCGATTGCATTGCATACGACGCCGGGCATTCCCGAGCATCTCGCGCCGCTCGTCGCGTTGCTCGCCGCGGGCGTGCAGATGGACGTGCGCGGTGCGCGCTATGACGAATACGCGGTAGAGGAGCGTGACGAAATCGTGCAGGCGTGTCCGCGCGAAGTGGGTTTCAAGAAGCGGATTCTCGAGGAGTACGCGCGCGGCATGGAGCATCGTCCGCAAACGACGTTCGGCACGGTCAACGCCGACGTGCTCGACCGATGGGATCCGAATTACCGGCGTCTGAATTTTTGCGGGCTGGTGCTCGGTTCGGATTGGCCGAACTGATCCGGCCTCGATAGGAGATTGGCATGGGCTACATCATTTCATTGGGAGTCGGCTTCGGCGTCGGACTCCTCTACTGGCTGCTCAAGGTGCAGTCGCCGGCGCCGCCGCTGATCGCGCTCGCCGGCCTGCTCGGCATGGTGCTCGGCGAACACGCGATACCCGTGGTGAAGGCTCAGTTCTTCGCACAGAGCGCGGCGGTGGAGGCAGCATCGCCATCGTCGACATTGCCGGTTCCGGCGCCGATGCCTGACGGGTCATCGCAGAAGGCGGGCGCGCCCGGCGCCTCGAAACAGGGCGGTTGATTGCACTCGAATTGTTCCAACATCATCAGGTAAATCACATGTTCCATTTGCTTCAGCGTTTTCGTCCTCTCGCGGCAGTTTCCGCCGCGTTGCTGATCGGCTTCGCGCCGCTCACATCCGCTTACGCCGATGCCGGGCCGCCCGAAGTCGCAAGCGCAAATACCGCGCTCGCCGCGCGCCAGCCGGATGTGTCGGTCGGTCCGCAATACGACACGACGCACGTGTACGTGGCGTCCGCGGATCTGGATGCGTTCGTCAGCAGCTTTATCGCGACGTTCGGCGGCAAGGCGTCGCCGCGCGCGGTGTTCACCGTCACGCCGACGCCTAGCAAGACCGCGTCGCAATATGTGCAGACGCCGGTCGGCATGCTGTCGGTGTTCGGCTTCGAAACGCCGGTTCCGTATCCGTTCGGCAATGAGCGGACGGGTTATCTGGTCACGAACATCGATCAGGCGGTGAAGGCCGCGCGCGCGGCGGGCGCGGATGTGCTGGTGGACAGCTTCGACGACCCCATCGGAAAGGACGCGATCATCCAGTGGCCGGGCGGTCTGACGATGCAGCTCTACTGGCACACGAAGGCGCCGAACTATGCGCCGCTGCAGAGCGTGCCGGATAACCGCGTGTATGTGTCGCGTTACGAGGCGAACAACTTCGTGCGCCGCTGGCTGCACTTTTCGCACGGCAAGATCGTCTCGGACAACCCGCGCGCCGACGCCGGCGTGATCGGCCGCCCGGGCGAAACGATCCGCGAGATTCGCATCGCTTCCGGCTTTGGCCGCATGGTGGTGTTCGTCACCGACGGCAAGCTGCCGTTCCCGTTCGGCCGCGAAACGACCGGCTATGCTGTCGACGATCTTGCACAGACGCTGCAACGCGCGGAGGCGGCCGGTGCAAAGGTGGTTTATGCGCCGTACGACAGCGCATCGGGCAAGACGGCGGTGCTCGAATTCCCGGGCGGATATATCGCCGAAGTGCACGATGGCCGGTAAAGCGCGCGCAATCAAGGCGCTGCTGGCAGTGGGTCCCAGTCGGCCGCTCCGGCCGCTCCGGCCGCATCCGTCGGCGCGAGCGGCGCGGCCGGGGCGGGGCGCTGCGCTGCGCGCGTGGCTGCTCGGCAAGGGGCCCGCAGCGAGCTTCAAGGCCAGTCTGACCGCCGGGCTCGCGGCCGCGGGCCTTACCGCAGCACTGCCGGCAATGGCCGCCGACACCGCGCTCGGCAGCGCCGACGACACCACTTCGGTGAGCGCTCCGGCAGCAGGCACCTCGTGCGCGCGCCCGGCGGTGATGTTCAACCGCTGGCAGGAAAACTGGTCGGCGCTCGCGAATCCTTGCGTGCCCAGGCGCCCGTTCGACTCGCTCAAGTACATTCCGCTCTTCGGCAATCCCGATGCGTACGTGTCGCTCGGCGTCGTGCTGCGCGAGCGGCTCGAAATAAACGACGCGCCGCTCTTCGGTCTCGGCGCGGGGCACGACGATACGTATCTGCTGCAACGCCTCGAAGTGCATGCGGACGTACACCTCGGTCCTCACGTGCAGATCTTCACGCAGTTCGAGGATGCCCACCCGTACGGCAAGGACAACGTCACGCCGGTCGACAAGAATCCGCTCGACTTGCGCCAGGCTTTTGTGGCTATCGTCGAGCCGCTCGGCCCGGGCGTCGTGAAGTTTCGGCTCGGCCGTCAGGAGATGGCGTTCGACTTGCAGCGTTTCATTTCCGTGCGCGACGGCCCGAATGTGCGCCAGGCGTTCGACGCGATCTGGGCCGACTACGAGACGGGTCTATGGCGCTGGATCGCGTACGCGACGCAGCCGGTGCAGTACCGCGACAACAGCGATTTCGACGACGTGTCGAACCGGCATCTGACGTTCAGCGGCGTGCGCGTGGAGCGCAAAGCCGTCGGTCCCGGCGACGTGTCCGCGTATTACTCGCGCTACAACCGCAGCAACGCGCGTTTTCTCGACGCGACCGGCGACGAACACCGCGATGTGTTCGACGCACGCTATGCCGGCACGCTCAATCACGTCGACTGGGACATCGAGACGATGTATCAGTCGGGGCATGTCGGCACAAAGACGATCGGCGCGTGGGCAGTCGGCTCGCTCGCGGGCTACACGTTCGCGTCGACGCCGTGGACGCCGCGCATCGGTATCCAGGTGGATGCGGCTTCGGGCGACACCCATCCTGGCGACGGCCGCGTCGGCACCTTCAATCCGCTCTTTCCGAACGGCTACTACTTCGCGCTTGCGGGTTACACCGGCTATACGAACCTGATTCACGTGAAGCCGTCACTGATCATCAAGCCGACGAGCAAGCTCTCGCTGCTCGCTGGCGTCGGCCTGCAATGGCGCGAGACCACCGCCGACGCTGTCTATCAGCAAGGCTCGGCGGTCGTGCCGGGCACGGCGGGACACGGCTCGCGCTGGACCGGCTTCTATACCCAAGTGCGCGCCGACTGGGCCGTCACTGCGAATCTCGCGGCGGCGCTCGAGGCCGTGCATTTCCAGGTGGGACCGTCGCTGCGCGAACTGGGTGCGCGCAATGCCGACTATGTCGGCGCGGAACTGAAGTTCGGGTGGTAGCAGGTTGGTAGCGGGTCGGTAGGGATGGGTAGCGGCTGATATCGAATCGGTTGAGGCCGCTGCGAAAACAAAGGTCATCGTTATGAGCACTTCCGGTTTATCGCCCGATGTGGCGCAACCGTCCGAACTGGAGTTTCCGTATTCGTCGCTCGAATACCGGCAACATCAGATGTTCCCGCGTCTGTCGCCTGCGGAGATTGAAAGCGTGCGCCGCTTCGCACGCCCGATGAACTTCAAGGCAGGCGAGCTGATCTTCGAGACCGGGCAGATCGCGCTCGGGCTCTTCGTGTTGCTGCATGGCCGCGTGCGGATCTTTTCACGCGACAGCTTCGGCCGCTCGACGCTCGTGACCGAGCACGACGACGGTCATTTCATGGCGGAGATGGCGCAGCTTTCCGGCAAGCCCGCGCTGATCGACGGCCTCGCGCTGACCGATGTCGAGACGCTGGTGATCGAGCCCGAGCGTTTGCGAGCGCTGATCGTCGCGGATGCGCAACTCGGCGAGCACATCATGCGCGCGCTGATTCTGCGCCGGCTCGGACTGATCGAGCAGGGGCTCGGGCCGATCATCGTCGGTAATGGCGACGACGCACGCCTCGTAGGCCTGCAAGGCTTCCTGCGTCGCAATGCGTATCCGGCGACCGTGATCGACGCGCGCTCCGATCCCGAAGCCGTGACCTTGCTCGGCGGCATGACCACCGGCCCCGGCGACTTTCCGCTGGTGTTCTGCCCGAACGGACATGTGTTGCGCGCGCCGGACGAGGCGCAGCTCGCGTCGTGCCTCGGACTCGTGCCGACCTTCCAGCAGTCGCACAGGTACGACGTCGCGATTGTCGGGGCGGGTCCGGCCGGACTGGCGGCCTCGGTCTATGCGGCCACCGAGGGACTCTCGGTGGCCGTGTTCGATCAGCGCGCGCCCGGCGGCCAGGCTGGCGCGAGCTCGCGCATCGAAAACTATCTGGGCTTTCCAACCGGCATCTCCGGGCAGGCGCTCGCCGCGCGCGCGTTCCAGCAGGCGCTGAAGTTCGGCGCGCATCTCGCGATTCCAGGCAAGGTCACCGAAGTAACGCGGCAAGAGGACATGTTCGTGCTGACGCTCGTCGACGGCCAGCGCATCAGCGCGCGCACGGTGGTGGTGGCAAGCGGCGCCGCATACCGCAAGCCGACAGTGCCCGGCTTCGAACGTTTCGAGGGGCGCGGCACGTATTACTGGGCGTCGACGATCGAAGCGAAGCTCGTCAAAGGCCAGGACATCGTGCTGATGGGCGGAGGCAACTCGGCGGGCCAGGCCGTGGTGTTTCTCGCGAATTTCGCGCGCAGCATCCGCATGCTGATTCGCGGCCAGGACCTCAACGCGAGCATGTCGAAGTATCTGATCGACCGCATCGGCTCGCTGCCGAATGTCTCGTTGTGCACGGGCTGTACGCTGCGCGCGCTCGAAGGCGACGAAGCAGGCCTCACACATCTTCGCGTGCGTCACGAAGCGAGCGGCGAAGAGGAAGTGCTGGCCTCGCGGCATCTCTTTCTCTTTATCGGCGCGGAGCCGAAAACGGATTGGCTCGCGGCGAGCGGCGTCGAGCTCGACAACCGCGGCTTTCTCGTGACCGGCGTGGCGAGAAGCGGGCAGGGCACGTCGGCGGCCAGTGCGCACTATCCACTCGAAACCAGCGTGCCGGGCATGTTCGCAGTCGGCGACGTGCGCTCGGATTCCGCGAAACGCGTAGCCGCCGCGGTCGGCGACGGCGCGGCGGTCGTCGCGCAAATTCATGCGTACCTGAGCCAGTTGACGAAGGTCGCGGCCAACCCCTGACGGAGCAGATGATGAAGTCGATTCAACGTGGCGCAACCCTGCATGCGGCGGCCTGCTGCCTGCTTCTATTGAGCGTCGTCACGAGCCTGTGGAGCGGCGTGGCGTTTGGCGCAGCGCCTCAGGTCAAGACTCAGGGCCCAGGCTTTTACCGGATCATGCTCGGCAGCTTCGAAGTGACCGCGCTGCTTGACGGCACGCATCCGTTTCCGATCGACACCGTGATCGAAGATGTTCCGAAGGTGGAGATCGCGCGCGACCTGGATCGCGATTTCCTGCAGGCGCCGGTGCAAGGCTCGATCAACGCGTTTCTGATCAACACGGGCTCGAAGCTGATCCTCATCGACTCCGGCGCGGGCGTGTTGTACGGCGATTGTTGCGGCAAGCTGCTCGCCAATCTGCGTGCGGCCGGCTATCGGCCCGAACAGATCGACGAGGTGCTGCTCACGCATCTGCATAAGGACCATGTGGGCGGCATCGTCGCGAGCGGCGCGATGGCTTTTCCCAATGCTGTCGTGCGCGTGAGCCAGACCGAAGCCGACTACTGGTTGAACCCGGCTAACAAGTCCAAAGCGCCGGCCTTTCTCAGCACTTTCTTCGACGCCGCTAGTGCGAGCGTCGCTCCGTATATCGCGTCGGGCCGCTTCGAGCCTTTCAAGGGCGATGTCGAGCTCGACCCAGGCATTCGCGCCGTCGCGCTGCCTGGGCACACGCCTGGTCACACTGGCTATCTGGTACAGAGCGGCGCGAATCATCTGCTCGTGTGGGGCGACATCGTGCACGTGGCGGCGATCCAGTTGCAGAACCCGACGGCATCGGTCGAATACGACACCGATGCCGCCGCGGCTCAACGTTCGCGCCGCACCGCGCTCGAACTCGCTGCGAGCGAGCGTTATCTGATCGGCGCCGCGCATATCGCGTTTCCGGGCCTCGGACACATCAGGAAGAACGGCAACACGTACGACTGGGTGCCGGTCAATTACGAAGCGGCGCCTGGTCAGTGAAGAAGCGTAGCCGGGCGTCGCTGCCAGCAATTTCTGTCACGGGCGCCGCGCCAACACTCGAGGAGAATCACGATGCACATCGAATCCCCCGCCAGGCAATGCACGAATGCAGCGAGGCACGAAGCGGGCGTGCATCATGACGCTTGCCGCACAGCGCACGACGATCACGCGGCCACGCACGACGAGAGCCTCGCGCCGGTATGGAGCCACGTGATCAAGCGGCTTCTTGCCGGCTATCGCGGCGAAGCGGAAGGCGAAGCCTATCTTGCGGCGCCGCTCACGCGCGAGGCCGCCAATGGACCGTCGCGGCACCGGCAGGTCGAGGTGATCGAGCGTCTGTCGGAGACGTCGATCGCGGTCCTCTGGCAGGACGCCACGCTATGCCGTTACGCGGACCAGGTGTGGATCAGCTGCCGCGCCAGACTGAAGGGACGCTGCGCGGTGAGCGGGGCGACGATTCGCCGTAATGATCTCATCTACAAACCGAGGGTGCGCAGTGCGGTCCCGGTCAACGCGGCCGCGATGATTCTCGCGTCGGTCGTCGACCTGCAGCATCCGCTGGTTCAATACAAAAATTTTGAACGATAGCTTCAGTTTTTTCCGCGCATGCGAAGTTGCGGTTAGTCTAGACTTCGGGGACTCATTGCCGGGCGGCTATTGCCCGGCCGCTTCTCCACCGGTTGCGTCCTGGATACCGCCTCATGATTCGCATCGGCCCTCTTCAAGTGGACCTTGCCAGTCGGGAACTGCTTCTCGACGGACAACCCGTGCGCATCGGCAGCCGTGCGTTCGACATGCTGGCCGTGCTGATCGCCGCGAAGGGCGAGCTCGTATCGAAGAACGACATGTTGAAAGAGGTGTGGCCCGACACCATCGTTGAAGAGAACAATCTTCAGGTTCATATGTCCGCGCTGCGCAAGGCGCTCGGCGAAAGCCGCGGACTCATTCAGACCGTGTCGGGAAGGGGCTACAGGCTCGTCGCAAGGCAGTCGCCGCTGCCGCCCGTCAACGGCGTCGATCAACACGATCCCCGCGTGGACGATGAGCGGCAGGTTCGTTCCGCGGCTCAGGTGCCGCACAATCTGCCCGCGAGTTTTTCGCCGCTGATCGGCCGTGACGGCGCGTTGCGCGATGTCGCGTGCACGCTCGCATTGGCGCGGCATGTCACGCTTCTCGGCGCGGGCGGCATCGGCAAAACGCGCCTCGCGGTCGAAGTCGCGCGCGGTCTGCTCGATCATTATCCGGACGGCGTCTATCTGGTCTCGCTCGCGTCCACGTCGGATGCAAACAGCGTACTGGCGATGTTCGCCGCGAGCGTCGGCGTGAACAAGGCGAGCGGCCCGCTCACGCTTACGCGGGTCAGCCGGGAGTGGGGCGAACGGCGCGTGTTGTGCGTACTCGACAACTGCGAGCATGTGCTTGGGCCGGCTGCGGAACTCGCCGAGGCGCTGCTCAATGCGGGCCCTGGCGTACGTGTTCTCGCAACGAGCCGCGAGCCGCTGCGCGTCGCCGAAGAGCATTTGTATTGGGTCGCCTCGCTCGAGGTTCCCGCGCACGACGATCAAGGTCAGCACGTGCTTCAGTGCAGCGCCGTGCAGCTGTTCATGTCGCGCGCCCGCGCGATGGACGCACGCTTATCGTCCGACGAGCGAAGCATCCACCTGACCGGCACGGTATGCCGCCGGCTGGACGGCATACCGCTCGCAATCGAACTGGCGGCGGCCCGCGCGGCGATACTTGGCATAGAAACGTTGGCGGATCATCTCGACGACCGCTTCAACATGCTCACGGGCGGCAATCGTACGGCGCTGCCGCGGCATCAGACGTTGAAGGCCACACTCGACTGGAGCCACGGCCTGCTCGACGACGCGGAGCGCGCAACGCTGCGCAGGCTCGGCATTTTCGTCAACAGCTTTTCGATGGACGCGGCCATCAGCGTCGTGACGGACATCGGCTTGCAGGAACCAGAGGTGATCGCGGCGCTGTCGGGTCTCGTCGAAAAGTCGCTGGTCGTCGCCAACGTGGAGCGCGGCCGGGCGAGCTACCGGCTGCTCGAAACCACCCGCGCCTACGCACTGCAAAAGCTCGACGACAACGGCGAGCGGCGCGCGGTCACGCTCAATCACGCGCGCTATTTCACGGGCTTGCTGGAGCGCTACATGTCGGCCGAAGCGCGCTCCGCGGAGGCCGACGCCGACCGTTGGCATTCGCGCATGCGCGAATGGCTCGACGATCTGCGCGCGGCGCTCGGCTGGGCGCTTTCGTCGAAGGGCGACGACGCGCTCGGAGAAAAGCTCGCGGTCAAAGTGGTCGCACTGCTGTACGAGCTGTCACTCGTGGACGAATGCTGCGCGTGGGCGCGGCGCGCGCTCGACAGCGTTGCGCAAACGCATGGCGGTTCGGGCTCAACGCGGCATCTGCGAGTTCGCATGCAACTGCTCGCCGCGCTCGGTGCGGCGCTCGTTTATGTCAATGGACCGAATCGCGAAACGCTCGCGCTCTGGGCCGAGGTCCTCGCGCTGGCGATCGCGCTCGGCGACCACGCATTCGAAGCGCGCGCGTTGTGGGGTATGTGGAACGCGAGCCAGTCTTCAGGCGCGGCGCGTAATGCACTTGCGTTCGCGCATCGATTCGCGTCGCTCGCGGCGCAGACGGGCGACGCAAGCAACGACATTCTTGCTTCGCGCCTCCTCGGCATTGCGTCGCACTATGCGGGCGATCAGCAACAGGCGCGTGTGTCGCTCGAACGGTTTCTTCGGCATACGGACACGCTGCAGCACGGCTTGCCGCTCGGGCAGTCGATCGATCAGGGCGTGGTGGGGCGCGCCACGCTTGCGCGTCTGCTGTGGTTCCAGGGCTCGCGGGACGAGGCGCTCGATTTGTCCGAAGCCTGCGTCGCGAGCGCCTGTGCGCAGGACCAGGCGATCGTCACCTGCTATGTGCTGGTCGAAGCGGAGATTCCGCTTGCGCTGCTGTCGGGCAAACGCGGGCGCGCGGCTGAGGCAATTGCGTTGCTGCGCGATGTGTCGGCTCGTACGGGTCTCGGTGTATCGCAGGCGTGCGGCCGTTGTTTCGACGAGTATCTGCGCTCGCTCGACGACGTGAGCCCCGAGCGGCTGAATGCGTTTCGCGCCGCCCTGGACGAACTCGACGCACTGGAATACGGTGCTCAACGCGCGATGCTCGTCGCGCAGTACGGTCTTGCGTTGGGCCGCGCGGGGCGGCGCGACGAGGCAATCGCGGCGGTGACGCGAGCATTGGCACAGTGCGACGAAAGCGGCGATCACTGGTATGTGGTCGAACTGCGGCGCGCGCACGGAGAGCTGCTTTTGCTCGGAGCCGCGGGCTCGCTGCCAGTTGGCGATGTCGTCACGGATGCGCAGGCGTGCCTGACCGCCGCGATGGAGGAGTCGCTCGCGCAAGGTTGCCGGTCATTGCAATTGCGCGCCGCGACGAGTCTCGGCCAGTTGTGGTGTGCGCAAGGGCGTGCTGCCGATGCGGTGCGCCTTGTCGAGTCCGCGTGCGCGAGGCTGAGCCAAGGGCGTGATCTCGAGGACTTCAAAGCTGCGCAGCGATTGCTCGATGCCGCGAGAGTTGCGGCCCGGGTTGTCCCGCCGTGCGCGGATAGGCAGGGCGATGTGAGCCCGCGTCTGCCGAAGCGTACGCGGCAGAAAGTCAGCGAAGGCCGCTAGCTTTGCGTTGAGCCATTGGATTGCGCTGCGTTGCATGGGGCTTTCGCCATGTCACGCATTCACCTGCGTCTGCAGCATCTGCTGTTGCACGGCTTTGTCGATCAGGTCCGGCTGATCCAGCCGCTCGACCCACCAGCGCAGTGCTTTACCCGTCTCGTCGTCGCGCCACGCCAGATAAAAGTGCGTGACGTCACGCATGCCGAGCACTTCTTTTCTGACGAGTTCGCCGCGCCTGAGCGCGTCGATGGCGAGGCACTCGGGAATCGTGCCCGCTGCGAGCCCGCGCAATTGCGCGGCGAGCTTCGTTTCGATCGTGGGCACGGTCAGCACTTCCTGATTACTCGCAAGCGCAATGGTGCGCGGCGCGAGATTACGCGATGTATCGCCAATCGCCACCGCGCGATGACGTGCGACTACATCCAGCGTCAGCGGTCCGGGCAACGACGCAAGCGGGTGCTGCGGCGCCACCACGAACACGTGCCGCAGCGAGCCGATGGGCTTGGCGACGAGATTCGGGATCGGCGGGGGATCGCCCGCGGCGCCGACAATCAGATCGGCGCGGCGTGTGAGCAGCGCATCCCACGAACCGCCCAGCACTTCTTTGGACAGATGCAGGCGCGTGTCGAGCTTAAGGCCGTAAAACTCGTCGACGTGGTCCCACAGCATCGCGAACGGGATGATTTCGTCGACGGCCACGTAGACGTCCGACTCCCAACCTTGCTCAATGCGCTTTGCCTTGCATTCCAGGTCTTCCGCCGCCGCCAGCAGACGGCGGCCTTCCTCGACGACCACGCGCCCCGCATGCGTGAGGGTGGCGCGCCGGCCGCTGCGGTCGAACAGCTTGACGCCAAGATCGAGTTCGAGCTTCTGTACCAGATACGTAAGCGACGAAGGCACCTTATGCAGCGTTTCGGCGGCGCTTGCAAAAGTGCCGGTTCGATCGACGGCGTCGAGTACCTGGAGAACTTCAAAGGAAAGGTTCATGGCGAAGAGCGAAATTCATCTGGGCCGGAAGGCGGAAGCACCCAGCATACTGGATTTCATCGCGATCGCGAGGCCTCGTCGCTGCGTTTCTTATCCCGTCACGTGATGCGACCGTTTGGCGACAGCGAAGCTTGCATGGCGGCGGACGTATGTCCGGGACCTCTTCGCCGGCACGTTCGCAGGGCGATTTTTTTAACGCTCGAGACAGCGCGTCGACGACGCGGTACATTTGAAGTCCGCACAAAAAATCACGGAGACAAAAGTGGGACGCTATTCAGAAGAACAGCTTGACGAGTTCGCCGCGGCCTTCGAACGCGACGGAATGGTGGTATTGAGAAACCATTTTCCGGCGGAGAAGCTCAGCGCATGGGCCGAGGCTTTCAAACCGCTGCTCGACGAGCGGCTTGCATCGAAAGCGACGGCCGTACGCGGTGAAAACCGGCACTACATCACGCTGCCGTTTACCGGCGTCTTTGCCGACGAGACGATCTTTTGCGATGC
This sequence comes from Paraburkholderia kirstenboschensis, assembly GCF_904848585.1. Classification (GTDB taxonomy): domain Bacteria; phylum Pseudomonadota; class Gammaproteobacteria; order Burkholderiales; family Burkholderiaceae; genus Paraburkholderia; species Paraburkholderia kirstenboschensis. The sequence continues at coordinate 107,885 of NZ_CAJHCR010000002.1, read as the reverse complement.
GGACGTGCTCGCGATAGTCGAGCGCGTGGCCGGCGACGATCCGGTTATGTGCCAACTCGCCACCGACACGCCGCTCAATGGCTCCACGTATCAGGACGTACACCGTGACACGCCAGCGCTTTTCGACGGCGAGCCGGAAACGCCTTCGTTCCAGCTTGCGGTGAACTTCCCGTTATGCGACGTCACGCTGGAAAACGGTCCGTTCGAGACCACGCTCGGCACGCATCGTATGCGCTCGGAGGAAGCGTTGCAGGCGTGGCGCGAAGGGCGTTTGCCGTTGCAGGCGATTCCAATGAAACTCGGCGATGTGATGATCCGCGACGTGCGTGCGCTGCATCGCGGCACGCCGAACAAAACCGACGTGCCGCGTCCGATGGTGGTGATCGGTTACAGCAGAAGCTGGTATTTCCGGCCTGAAGTGCATATCGACGTACCTGCGGCTGTCTACGATCGGTTGAGTGCGCGGGGCAAACGGTTGTTGCGATATATGCCGCGGGTCGAGGAACTGGATACTGCGCCGGGTGCCGAGCATTATCGAAAGTTTGCTTATTGACGGTTGTTTTTTGCCTTTCGTTTGATGCGTTGGGAGTTAGGGGCTGCCGGGCTGTTGGACTTTGCAGGATGTCGCGATGGTCTGTTGGCGTTGCCCCTGAGTGGGGCGAATGGACCGAAGAATCAGCCCCGCGCCTTGCGCGCAAAGTACTCCGCCGCCATCAACCGGAAAGCAATGACGGCCGGATTGTCCTGATCCGCTCGCCAGGCCATGCTCATCTCAGCCTGAATCGAATGTTGGGCAATAAACCGGAATTCCACGTTGTCGTAATGGAACCGTTGCGCCGACGCGGGCAAAATTGCGACGCCCAGCCCCGCGCGCACGAGAGACAGAATGGTAGGCGTCTGATCGATGTACTGCGCAATGTTCAGATTGACGCCTTCAGTCGCGAGCATGCCCATGATGCGGTCGTGAAAGTACTTGCCTTGCGTGGGCGAATGCATGATGAACGGCTGCTCGTCGAGTTGCTTCAATGCGATCTGCTCGAATTGACACAACATGTGCCGCTTCGGCAGCGCGACGATCAACGGCTCTTCATCGACGAGAAGAAACTCCAGCTTTTGCCTGGATGGCAACGGCCGGAGAAAGCCGAGATCGATCGTGTTCGCGGCGAACGCTTCGATCTGCGCGGCCGAGACCAGTTCGATCAATACGACGTCGATCTCGGGCAGCACGTCGGCTGCCGCCACCAGCAACTCGGGAATCAGTTCGTAGCCGGCCGCGCCGGTGAAGCCAAGACGCACGCGGCCGGTTTTGCCCTTGCTCGCGCGCCGTACTGTGCTTTCGGCCTGCTCCGCGAGATTGAGCAGACGCGTGGCGTCCGCGAGAAAGACGCGGCCTTCTGTCGTCAGCTTGACCGTGCGGCCAATGCGCTCGAACAGCATTACGCCCAGGTTGTCTTCGAGCAATTGGATCTGCCTGCTCAGCGGCGGCTGCGTCATGTTCAGCAGCGCGGCCGCGCGTCTGAAGTTCAGTTCTGTCGCCGCGGCAACGAAACAACGCACTTGTCCGAGATCGAGCATTCTTGTATCGACATGGATGGGGAAGTCGACGGTCATTATAGGTGCGCACGCTCGCGCTCGATCCGGACATGTTCGGACAGCCTCTGTATCAGGTCGTGAGGCTGCCCTCGGGACGTTGCCCGGCCAGTGCCTGCGCGAGACTTGCGAGCACCATCTCCCCCATCGCCGTGCGCGATTCGACCGTGGCGCTCGCGCGATGCGCCTGCAGCACGACACGGTCCATCTCGAACAGCGCGGGCGGCACATTCGGTTCGTCGACGAACACGTCGAGCCCCGCGCCTGCAATCACGCCGCCACGCAGCGCGTCGACCAGATCGCTTTCCACCACCAGCTTGCCGCGCGCCACGTTGATCAGATAGCCGTGCTTGCCCAACGCGTCGAGCACCGCGGCATTCACGATGCCTTGCGCCTTGTCGGCTGCGGCCGCCAGCACCAGAAAGTCGCAACCGCGCGCGAGCGACAGCAGATCGGCAACGAACGGATACGCAATATCGTCCATGCGGCGCAAGTCGGTGTACGTGATGGGGCAATTGAATGCAGTGGCGCGCTGCGCAATCGCGCGACCGACTTTACCCATCCCGACGATGCCTACTCGTTTGCCGCTCAGACGGTGTGACAACGGCAATGCGCCCGGATGCGGATTCTTCTGCCAGTTGCCCGATTTGACGAAGTGGTTGCCTGCGCAGATTTCGCGGCACACCGCGAGCATCAAACCGATGGCGAGGTCGGCGACATCCTCGGTCAAGGCGCCGAACGTTGCGGTGACCGGAATGCCGCGCGAACGCGCGAATTCGAGGTCCACCGCATCGGTGCCCACGCCGTTCACCGCAATCACTTCCAATGCGGGCAAAAGTTGAATCATGTCGTTTGCGATGCCCGTATGGCCGCCGGTGATCACGCCTCTGATCGATTGCCCGTGCTCGCGGATATACGCGTCCTTGTCGCTCTGTTCGAACAGGCGGTGCACGGTATAGAGCGAGGCGAGAGTGTCGTTGATCGCGGGAATCAGAATCGGGTTCAGTTGCAGAATGTTCGGTTTCATTCCGTGCGCTCCTTTGTTGTAGTTGGCGATCGTCGCGGCGTCGTAGTGGGCGCACGCATCGAGTCGCAATGTCGGCGGATGATGGGCTTTTTCGGTTGCCACGTCCAATCCCAAAACGCTATCAGTTGATCCACAGATCGAAGCGTGAAGGGCGAGCGCTATCGATTCAATCCTGGCATCAAGTAATAGCGAGAAAAGATTGGACGGCGTATGGCACGGCGGCCAGAATCGAAAGCGTCAGAAGGAGCATTCCTTCGCCCACTTCCCAGCAGGGAAGGGAAAATAAGTTTCAAGCACATTGGAGACAAACGTGAAAACGTGCCGCCGTATCACGCCCATTACCTTTACGCTCCCATCCCGACGCAACACCGCGAGGGGTCCGGTATGAACAATGCCGAGGGTGTCGTCGCGGGCGCGAAAGCGCAGCCGGTCGCGGAGAAGCGCACCGGCCACCGATGGATCGTGATGGGGCTGATTTTCTGCATCTGGGCGATTGCCTGCGCAGATCGCGCCAATTTCGGCATTGCTTTGCCGTACCTGAAGAAGGAATACGGCATTACGAACACGCAGGCGGGACTGATCGTGAGTCTCTTTTCGTTTGCGTACGGCTTCGTGCAGATACCGGTCGGCCTGCTTTATAAACGGCTCAGTGAAAAGACCACCGGCTTTCTGTTTTCGATCTTCATGATTCTCACGTCGGTGTTTACGGGCCTCATGGGTACCACGTCGTCGGTGTTCCTGTTGCAGGCATACCGCGTGGGTCTGGGTTTATCGGAAGGCCCGCTGGGTATCGGCTGCACGAACGTGATCAATCGCTGGTTTCCCGCGAAAGAGAAGGGCACGGCGACGGGACTCTGGATCGCGGCGTCGAAGCTCGGTCCGTTGATCGTACCGTCGGTGTGCATCGTCGTGATCCAGTTGTGGGGGTGGCGAGAAATCTTCTATGTGTTCGCTGTGCCAGGCATTCTGCTCGCCATAGTCTGGATGTTCACGGTGACGAACTCGCCGAGCGAAAACCGTTTCTGTTCCGAGGCCGAGCAACGCTACATCGCCGACGATACGCCGCGCCAGGCCCACGGCGCGCACGCGTCGCGGCGCAACGAGGTCGCGCATATTCCGTATCTGGATGCGTTCAATCGTACAAGGCGTGTTGCGCAACTGGAGACGATCCGGCAGGTGTTCGGCTCATGGAATATCCTGGGTGTCGCAATCGGCTACGGTTGCATGATCGGGATCAGCAATATCTTCATGTCGTGGATGCCGACGTATCTCGTGACCGTCAAGGGTTTTACTTCGGTAAAGATGGGCTTTCTCGCATCGGCGCCATTCATTGGCGCGGTGGCCGGCAACATGCTGGGCGGCGTGATCTCCGACCGTTTGCTGGGCGGCCGCCGCAAGCCGATGATGATGCTCGGCGCGCTCGGCACCATGCTGATGATGCTTTTGCTGATCGACGCGCCCGACAGCGTCGCGTATCTCGGTGTCGCGCTGATACTCGCGGGCCTGATGCTCGGCATCGGCTTTGCAGGATATTCCGCGTATCCGATGGGACTCGCGACGAAGTCCACGTATCCGGCGGCCTTCGGCATCGTGAACTGCGTGGGCCAGATTGGTGGCGCATGCGCGCCGCTTGTCGTCGGCATTCTGCTCGACAGGTACAGCTGGACGAGCGTGTTCCTCTATATGGTCGGCACCGCGCTGTTATGCCTGCTGCTGCTCTTCAGCGTGATCGAGCCGATTGCCGCGCGGCGCGGCGATGTAGCCGAGGGGAAGGCGAAATAGCAGCGTGAGTAGCGGTGGTGCGCGGTGGTATGCGTTGATACGCGGCGGCCCGTTGATTCGGCCACCACGTCGAAGCCATACATGTACCCACGGGCGTGAACGCTTAGTCGAAATCGAACACGTCGAAAATCGAGCGCTTCTTCTTGTGCGTTCGATAACCCGAGCGATGATCTTCGTACCGGCGGTCGGTGTCGTAAGCACGGTCACGATCCCGGTGGTCATCGCGGCTCGCCCGCGCCGCACTGCGCAGGTCGGTGTCTGCGGCGTCTTGCGCGATCAGCTTGTCGAGCTCGCCACGGTCCAGCCACACGCCGCGGCAGTTGGGACAATAGTCGACCTCGATCGAGCGGCGCTCGGTCATCAGCAGGTCGGTCGTCTTGCAAGCAGGGCATTTCATGGTGTCGCTCCTCTAAAGTACAAGTACAAAGACGCCGGGCGCCCGACTGGACACGCCGCCCATTCCAGTCATTCGCCGGTAACCATCGCGTGTTTCGTTTTCGCGCGGCGCACCAGCATGTTCACCGCCTCGACGAACGCGGAGAATGCCATCGCCACGTAGATATAGGCCTTCGGCACATGCGTTCCAAAGCCCTCGGCAATCAGCGTCATGCCGATCACGAGTAGAAAGCTCAGCGCGAGCGTCACAATGGTCGGATTGCGGTCGATGAAGCGTGACAGCGGGCGCGCAGCGAACAGCATCGCCATGACGGCGCTGATGACGGCGAGAAACATGATCGGCATGTGATCCGTCATGCCGACAGCCGTGATGATGCTGTCTACTGAAAACACGATATCGAGCACCAGGATCTGGCCGATCGCGCCGGCCACCGTCAATTGAACGGTGCTGCCTGCGCTGCTGCGTTCCTCTTCCGCGTGAACCACGTGGTGATGCATTTCACGCGTTGCCTTCCACACGAGGAAGAGGCCACCGCCGAGCAGAATCAGATCGCGCCACGAGAACGCGTGGCCGAGCACGGTGATGGCGGGCGCGGTCAACTGCGCGATCCATGCAACCGTACCGAGCAGCCCGAGTCGCAGCCCTAGCGCGAGCATGATGCCAAGACGCTGCGTGCGCGCGCGCTGTGCCTCAGGCAGCTTGTTGCTGAGGATCGAGATGAAGATGAGGTTGTCGATGCCGAGCACGATCTCCATCACGACCAGCGTGAGGAGAGCAACCCACGCGGCAGGGTCGGCAGCGAGTGTGAGGAGGGTGTCCATGGTGTTCGTCTGCTTATGATTGAATAACGGTGGAATAGCGATCATGATCGCCGCGCGCGGGAATCGGATAAACCAGTGTTAATCTGATCGATAGATCGGTTTTTCCGAAGTTCATCGTTACGGGCCACCTACATGCTCAACTACCGTCACTTGTACTATTTCTGGATCGTCGTGAAAGAGGGCGGCTTCGCGCGCGCGGCTGAGCGGCTCGATATGGCCGTCCAGACGATCAGCGCGCAGGTGCGTGAACTTGAAAAGTCGATTGGGCGGCAGTTGCTCAAACCCGCTGGCCGAGGCGTCGCGATGACGGAAGCCGGCGAGACCGCGTTTAGTCGCGCAGAGCAGATTTTCCAGCTAGGTGAGGCGTTGCTCGATGACATGCACGAGGCGGGCGGAGAGGGCGTGGCCCGGTTGGCGGTCGGCCTGTCCGACGGTATGTCGAAGCTGGCGGCGCACGCGCTGCTCGCACCGGTGCTCGGCACGCCGTCGCTCAGGCTCTTGTGTCACGAAGGCGAGCACGCGCAGTTGTTATCCGAACTTGCACTGCACCGGCTCGATCTCGTGCTCGCTTGCCAGCCGGCGCCGCACAACTCCGACCTGCGTGTGCTGAGCCAGCGGCTCGTCGGTTCGCCGGTGGACTGGTACGGCCCTGCTGAAATCGCGCGCAAATCGGCGCGCGTGGGGTTTCCGCAGTGCCTTGCCGACTTGCCAGTGCTCCTGCCAACGCGCCATGCCGCGTTGCGTGGGCGGATCGACCGCTGGTTCGATTCGCAGGGCATCCGGCCACGCGTCGTCGGCGAATTCGAGGACAGCGCGCTGATGGCGGTGTTCGCCGCGCGCGGCCTGGGCGTATTTCCGCTCGCTGAACTGGGTGCGGAAGATCTGTCGCTGCTGCGGGGCTTGCGCTGGCTTGGCCGCGCGGACGGCGTGATCGAAGAGATTCACGCTATCCGCTCGCGCCGCGGCCAGCATCACGCGCTGGCTTCTCAGGTGGTGGCCACTGCGCGCCCATAAGTGCGCAACGCAGGCGACGTGAACCCCGCGCGGCGCGAGGCCGGTTGCAGGTCATGTCCCCATGCGTTGAACACCGCAGCAAGCAACGCAATCTCGCCGTCGGCCAGATAGTCGTCTGCGACCGTTACTGCAACACATAGACGAATGATCTTGCGACGCAACACGGGATCGTCGATTTCGTCAATGAGTGTCGTAAGCATGGCCGCATCCAGGCGGCCCATTGGAGGCGCGGACGACATCTGCGCAATCGAGCGATCTTCGCAGAGCGTCTGCACGATGTGCGCGAATTGCGCCGGCGCGAGGCCGAGTTCGCCCGCGATGTTCAGTTTCTCCAACACGCGTTCTTCGGAACTGCACACATGGCCGTCAGAAGTGAGGGCCAGCGCGACGATACGTGCTGCTGCCTGGGGGCTGTTACGCGGATAGGTTCGCATGATCGGGTCCTTTCGTAGACGATGTCCGTGTTGAAGTGAGCCAGTCTGCGGCAATGCCGGAATCGGATAAACCTGTTAATCGCGAAGTTTTGGTTCGAAAAACCCGATGCTTCGCATCGTTGTCAATCGCGGCGCGGGTCGTGCTTTAGGGGTTTGAGGCGCAGTGGAACGGAAAACCGGGTTAAGCGTGAGTGCTCGCCGCGTGTAGCGGAAAATTCGCTTCCCAAAAAGAACTCACCGACGAGGGCTGATCTCGGTCGGTCACGATGGTCGCAAACCGGACCGAACAGCGGACCTGCGCGTCACCTATGCAGTGTTTCCAGCGCCATTCCAGATTCACGCATCATCGGCTAGCGCACGTCGCCGTATCGGTACCTCTTCGTCGTGCTTAGCCGATTTTTGGGAGCCATGCTCCGTGGAAGCCTGCTGGAATTCGTCTGGGCAACCTTACCGTAGCTATCGGATCACTTGCGATATTCCGGCCGTCAAGGATTACCAGGTCACTGGTATCGGTTGCACGGCGATAGACGCAGACGAGCAGCCAGCCGTCATCTTCATCTGAGGCAGTGGGCTGCGGCACGAATATCGGCTCGCTATTCTGGTCACCTTCTGGAACCCTAAATCGCTGCTTCGCACCGCCCTCAAGGTCGTAGCGAACAACACCGCGAATCTCTGTGTTTGTTGGCTGCTCCGCAGCGTAAAGATACCGATAGGGACGACCTGTTCTGCCTTCGTTGATGCGAGGCAGCTCGATGCCGGCATCATCGAGCTGTTTTTCGGTCACGGTTCCCTTGTCAAGGTCAATGACGTAGCGCCATAGGAATCCGAGCGGGCTGTCCTCGAAGCCTGCTCCGCTGCGCGCGAGTCGGAAGCCCTCAGGGTATCGAACAGCATCCAGGACAATAGTCGATTCATTCGCGTCGTAGGCATTCACCACATGCAGGATGAAGCAGGGCGTTACGTCGAACCAGCGCATTTCGCCGCCGTGACGAGGGATGACGCCGAGCCTTGATTTTCGATCGTCGTGCCAGCGCAATGGCATACGATAACCGCGGGCTAGCATCGAGAAATCATATGTGACGCTAAGATCAAGCAGGATACTGTAGGTAGCGGTAATCGCCATGTCGTGCATCATGGACGGAGACGACAGGTCGATTTCAATGTCGACTCTTTGCATTCCTTCCGAATCCGTCACCCCGTACCGCAACCACGGCCTTTCCCAGTGAGCCCGAAATGCCATCAGTTCGCCTGTCTGCGGATCGACTTTGGGATGGGCCGTCATTCCTCCTGCCAGTCCCATGTGACGACGGGTTGCCCCGAGGAAATCGAGTTCAGCTGTCATGGCGAGAGGGGCGCCTCCCTCAGCAAGCGCCAATATTTCGCCAGCATGATGGAGGACGTTGACATTCGGATTCGTATCGAGCAGAGAGCGTGCGATATCCGGAGCGTGCACACGCGCCCATCGCTGTGTGCGAGCCCAGCGGTTGCGATAGCTCGTCACACGCCCCTCCTGAAATGAGATCGCGTGCAGCATCGCGTCTTCCGGCCACCAGGACAACACATCGTTTCCTTCGAAGTGGCCACGCAATGGGTTTGGGCCATTGCGCACCAATACACCGTTAAGTTCCTGTGGGATCGTTCCTGCAACGGGTAGATCAACGAGGTCGATTTCATCGGTGACGGGTGCTGTTGCGCCCGTGTTTAAGTCGAGAGCGGTCATGTTTGTATTGTCTGAATCAGAGTGTTGACGGGAAGGTGTTGCAGTCCTCCCCGAAGGCGAGCGCGATCGTGTGGTTGCGCACGTCATCGGGCCACGCGCCAATTAGTTCGCGAAAGCGTGGTTCGTCATTCGCAAAGAGCGCGCGCGTAGCCTCTTCAAAACCCGGCATGTCTCCGGCCATGGCCGACATGAAATGGTAAGCACGCTCATGCGCCCGGCGGCATCTGTCTTTCTCGCCACGTGTGCGTCTCGCTTCTTCAACCAGTTTGCGCAGCGCCACGGAGGCACCGCCGGGTTGCGTCGCCAGCCATTCCCAATGGCGCGGCAGAAGGGTTACCTCGCGCGGTACTACGCCTAGCTTCGGACGGCCGCGACCACGGGGCTCGCCAACGCGAGCATCTGCGCCGACGTGGGCAGGAGCAGCCTGATCGGGCCGTTCGGATAGTGCGGCTTCTGCATCCTTGCTGGTTGCCGGCGGTTGTGCCAGGCGAGCGACCACCTCCTCATCCGAACCCCTCGTATCAATGTCGACCGAGCGCCCGGTGGAGTCATCGAAGATCAGGACAGGGTCGCTTGCCCCACTTTCGATTGCCTGCTTGACCACCAAGGCGACTGTATGCGGAGAGCCCGACGCGATACGTCGATGACCATTAAAGGCTGTGTAGGAACTGGGAAACATGTCTGTCACGGTATTGACCTAGGCGCTGAAGCAACACGCTATTTATATCCGGATATAAATAGCGTGTCAATAATATCCGGGTATTAATCGCTACCTGACAGGGTTTTCGATTGCTGGAAGCGCTCCTGCGCGAGCTGTTCGGCGATGCTATCAAGGCCGACAAGAAGGCACGGCTGCACACCCTCAAGGATCTGGATCAGGCGGCGGCGACCCTCGCCCACGCGTGTCAGATGCTGCTGGATACCGGGTTGCCCGATGCCGAGCTGCGCGCAACGTTGTTTGAGAAGATTCCGCGTGACACGCTCATGCGAGCACTCGAAGGCGTCAACGCCCTGATCCGGCCGGCCGACAATGTGTATTTCCAGGAGCTGGATGCCAAATACAGGTCCGTGCGACGCTACCTGCCGGCGTTGGTCGAACACATCCGTTTCGGCGCGAATGCTGAAGGCAAGCCGATCGTCGCCGCCTGCGAATGGCTGCAGGCCAACATGACGCGCAAGAACCCCGGTAACGATGCTCCGCGCGAAGTGGTCAGCAAATCCTGGCAGCGGCATGTTGTGAATGAAGACGGCACCGTTGACTTCCATGCGTACACGTTCTGCGTGCTGGAAGAGCTACAGATTGCCCTGAAGCGCCGTGACGTATTCGTAGCGCCGAGCTGGCGTTATGCCGATCCACGTGCCGGCCTGCTGGAAGGTGCTGAATGGGAGGCTACCCGCCCGATCATCTGCCGGACCCTCGGGCTGTCGGCCGGCCACGAGCCGACGCTGACCGCCCTGGCAACCGAACTGGATCGGACCTACCGTGCGGTGGCAGCCAGGCTGCCCGACAACCCGGCAGTACGCTTCGACATGGCTGGCGACAAGCACGAGCTGGTGCTCAGTCCGCTGGACAAGCTGGACGAACCGGCTTCACTGCTCGAGTTGCGCAAGAAGGTGGCCGGCATGCTGCCGCGCGTGGACCTGCCGGAGCTGATTCTGGAAATTGCCTCGCGTACCGGCTTCACCGACGCTTTCACCCACATCTCGGAACGCACCGCGCGCGCGACCGACCTGCGCATCAGCCTGTGTGCAGTGCTGATGGCCGAAGCCTGCAACACCGGGCTGGAGCGGTTGATCCGCAACGACGTGCCGGAGCTCGAGCGTGACCGGCTGTCCTGGGTAGATCAGAACTACCTGCGAGACGACACGCTGACGGCGGCGAATGCGACACTGGTCGCCGCACAAAGTCGTCTTGTGCTGGCTAATTTGTGGGGTGGCGGCGAAGTGGCGTCGGCCGACGGCATGCGCTTCGTGGTCCCGGTCCGCACGGTGCACGCCGGCCCAAACCCGAAATATTTCGGCGTCGGGCGCGGCGTCACCTGGTACAACCTGCTGTCGGATCAGTTCTCTGGCCTGAACGATATTACCGTTCCCGGTACGTTGCGAGACAGCCTGATCCTGCTGGCCGTAGTACTCGAACAGCAGACTGACCTTCAACCAACGCAGATCATGACGGACACCGGCGCCTACAGCGACGTGGTGTTCGGACTGTTCCGCCTGCTCGGCTACCGCTTCAGTCCGCGGCTGGCCGATGTTGGTGGCACGCGTTTCTGGCGGTTCGATGCCCAGGCCGACTACGGCCTGCTTAATCCAGTCTCGGCGCATCACCTCAGTTTGCAGAAGATCGAACCGCATTGGGATGACATGCTGCGACTGGCCGGCTCGCTCAAGCTCGGCCGGGTGGCCGCTACCGGCGTTATGCGCACGCTCCAGGTTGGCGACCGGCCGACGCGACTCGCGCAAGCGATCGCTGAATTCGGACGCATCGACAAAACGTTGCACATGCTGACCTACATCGATGACGAAGCGAAACGCAGAGCCACGTTGACACAGCTCAACCGCGGCGAAGGTCGCCATAGCGTCGCGCGTGCTGTTTTTCACGGCAAGCGCGGCGAACTGCGCCAGCATTACCGCGAGGGTCAGGAAGACCAGTTGGGCACACTCGGCCTCGTGCTCAACATGATCGTGTTGTGGAACACGATTTACATCGAGGCAGCCTTGAACCAGTTGCAGGGGGAAGGCTACGTGGTAGAGGATGCCGATGTGGCACGGCTATCGCCACTGTTGCACGAGCATATCAACATGCTGGGGCGGTACTCGTTCTCGATGCCCGAAGCGGTGGCCAAGGGTGAGTTGCGACCCTTACGTGATCCCGCAGACAGTGACTCGTGAAATTCCTTAACCCGGTTTTCCGTTCCACTGCACCTCAAACCCCCTTTACCGGCATGCGTGCAATGCGTTTACCCATGCCGGTAGGACCTAACGTTAAGAAATGCCGAGTTGCTGTGCCGTCGCGTCGATCGCCTTCTTGGCCTTCGAAACAAGTTCGTCGATTTCCTGTCTGGTGATGACGAGCGGCGGCGACAGCAGCATACGGTCGCCGCTCGCACGCATGATCAGATTGCCGTTGAAGCAGAAGTCCCGGCAAACGCCGCCCACATCGCCGCCATTGGCAAAGCGTTTGCGCGATGCGGGCTCTTCCGCGAGCTGCAATCCCGCCACGAGTCCGGCACCCGCAATCTCAACGACAATCGGATGGTGCGCGAAGGTGTCGCGCAGTTTCTTCTGGAAGTAGGGTCCCGTATCGGTCTTGACGCGTTGGACAATCTTTTCGTCGCGCAGCAGCTTCAGATTTGCTACCGCAACGGCGGCGGCCACCGGATGGCCCGAGTATGTCAGGCCGTGATTGAACTCGCCGTTTTCGACAATGGCTTTGGCGACCCGGTCGTTCAGCCCGACCGCGCCCATCGGTACATAACCGCTCGTGAGCCCTTTCGCCATTGTGATGAGATCGGGCTCGAAACCGAAATGTTGATGGGCGAACCATTCCCCGGTGCGGCCGAAGCCGCCAATGACTTCGTCCGCGACGAGCAGAATGTCGTACTTGCGGCAGATACGCTCAATTTCCGGCCAGTACGTTGACGCCGGAAAGATCACGCCGCCCGCGCCCTGGAAAGGCTCACCGATAAACGCTGCCACGTTTTGCGCGCCTATTTCAAGGATCTTCGTTTCGAGTTGTTGCGCCCGCGCCAGCGCGAACTCTTCCGGTGTCTGATCGCTTTTCGCCTCGCCGAAAAAATATGGCTGATCGATATGCACGATGTTCTCGACTTTCGACGGCATCTGCTCGTGCATATACTCCATGCCGCCAAGCGTGCCGCCTGCGATTGTCGAGCCGTGGTAGCCGTTCTTGCGGGAAATCACGACCTTCTTCGAGTGCTTGCCTAGCGTCGCCCAATATCGATGGACGATACGCAGCACCGTATCGTTGCCTTCCGACCCGCTATTGCAGTAGAAGAAGTGATTGAACGGCTCCGGCGCAAGTTCCGCAAGCAAAGCCGATAACTCGATTACTGGCGGGTGAGTGGTTTTGAAAAACGTGTTGTAGTAAGGCAATTCCTGCATTTGCCTGTACGCCGCATCGGCGAGTTCCTTGCGCCCATAGCCGACATTGACGCACCACAGGCCCGCCATGCCGTCGATGATCTTGCTGCCTTCTGAATCCCACAAGTACACGCCGTGGGCTTTCACGATAACGCGACTGCCACTGCGATTGAGCGCGCCCATATCGGAGAACGGGTGAATGTGGTGCGCGGCATCGAGCGCGCGATACTCGGCGGTGCTGCGTTGCTGCGCGGTGGGTGTGCTTGCCGCCGGTTCGGCGGGTTGCACGTAAGCAATGTCTTCCGTTCTGTAGCTCATACTGCCTCCAGTTTTTCTCACATCTGCGTTCGCGTTCGCCTTAAACGTGCAGCAGCAGATGCCGGCGTTCCCATGAACTGATCACGCGAAAGAACGCTTCGTATTCGGTCTCTTTTAATGCAAGGTAGGCCTGCACGAACTTGTCGCCGAGTACTTCTGCAATGGGCTCGCAAGCGCCCATTAATGTCAGCCCCTCTTCGAGATTGCGCGGCAGTTGGTACGGCAACTCATATCCGTCGCTCAGCAGCGGCTCGGTAGCTTCGAGCCTTTGTGTCATGCCGAGGTAGCCAGCCGCGAGCGTCGCCGCTATGGCGAGATACGGGTTGCAGTCCACGCCAGGAATACGGTTTTCAATGCGGCGCGCGGCCGGCCCCGAGTGCGGAATGCGGAAGCCGACTGTGCGATTGTCGTACCCCCACGCGACATTGATCGGCGCGGCCATGAAGCGCGAGAGGCGCCGATACGAGTTGATGTACGGCGCAAAAATCGGCATCAACGCGGGCGTGTATTTCTGCAAGCCCGCTATGTAGCTGGTGAAGAGCGACGTGGGCTTGCCGTCGGCGCCGGTAAAAAGATTGTGGCCGGTTTCCCCGTCGACGAGGCTTTGATGCATGTGCATGGCCGAGCCCGGCTCGCTTTCCATCGGCTTGGCCATGAAAGTGGCGTACATCTTGTGACGCAATGCCGCTTCGCGTACCGTGCGCTTGAAGAGGAACACGCTGTCGGCGAGCTTGAGCGGATCGCCATGCATGAAGTTGATCTCCATTTGCGCGGCGCCCACCTCATGAATCAGCGTATCGACTTCCAGTTCCTGAACCTCGCAATACTCGTAGATGTCTTCGAAAAGCGGGTCGAATTCGTTGACGGCTTCTATCGAGTAGGCCTGACGTCCTGTCTCTGGGCGCCCCGTGCGGCCAATGGGCGGCTGCAACGGCAGATCGGGGTCCTTGTTCATATCGACCAGATAGAACTCGAGCTCGGGTGCAATGACCGGCTTCCAGCCCTTCGCCTTGTACAGTTCGAGCACACGGCGCAGCACGCGGCGGGGCGAGATGGCCACGGGCGTGCCGTCGAAGTGAACGCAATCGTGAATCACCTGAGCGGTCGGATCGACGGCCCATGGAATCATCCGTATCGTGCTGGAGTCGGGCACGCACACCATGTCCGGGTCGGTGACACCGGTTAGTGTGCCGTCGTCCGGATAATCTCCGGTGACGGTCTGGATCATCACGGCCTGCGGCAAGCGCATGGACTCGCCCGACTCGAACTTGCTGCGCGGAATGATCTTGCCGCGCGCAATCCCCGCCATGTCCGGGATGATCGCTTCGATTTCGGTGACGTGATTCTTCTTCAGAAATTCGTCGATGTCATACATGATTTTCTCTCTGTATTGTTGCGCTCTCGCGCAGGCCTGCCTGGCGGCGGCAAGCGGGGTGTCACTGCCGGCTCGCGTGTTTGCCACGCATGCGTTCGCGGCACGCATCGCCGAACGCACGAAAGATCGCGGTGGAGAGCGAGTCGCTCGCATGCTTCCACTCCGGGTGCCACTGCACGCCCAGCGCGAAAGCGCGCGCACCGTTCACGCTCACCGCTTCGATCAGTCCGTCCGGCGCAGTGGCTTCGACCACGAGACCCATGCCCAACTGCTCGATGCCCTGGCCATGCAAGGAGTTCACGCGTGCTTCGTTTGCACCGCCCGCAAGCCGCTGCAACAAGCCACCTTGCGTAAGCGAGACCGTATGAGACGGTGCGTATTGCAGGTCGAGGCTCTCCGCCTTGTTCTCGCGATGGTCGCTGAAGCCCGCGATCGCGTGAATGCGTTGATGCAACGTCCCGCCGAACACCACGTTCATTTCCTGCAAGCCACGGCATACGGCGAGCACCGGCACGCCCGCCGCAATCGCGGCACGCAGCAGCGGCAGCGTCGTCGCATCGCGGGCCGCGTCGTGCAGCGTGCCCGACACACTGGGCTCGCCGCCGTAAAGGTGCGGCTCGAGATTCGAATAACTGCCGGTGAAGAACAGACCGTCGACAGTGGCCAGTACATCTTCCGTGGACTGACGCTCGCCCAGCGCAGGCAGCAGCATTGCCAGCGCCTGCGACCCGTCGACGATTGCAGCAATGTATTTCTCACCGACCACGTGCGAAGGATGAGCGCCTGTCGTCGTTCGATCGGCAGTAATGCCGATTAGAGCTTTGTTTCGCATAACGAATTGACGTGTTTGTTCAGTCGCGGGACGCAGCAGATGCGCGACGCAGCATGAGCACCGTAAATGTCAGCGCGGCACCAGTCCACAGCCAGACGCGACGCGTCAAGCCGCCGGAGCAGGGCAGGCGGTCGTCGTCAACGGAACGCGCCGCGCGTGACGATCAGGTTGGCCGTTCGATAAGGCCCGGTGCGATGCACAGCCGGGCCGACATGTGCGAGACACGTGGACGGCATTGAGCACCGCACATGCGCAAACGCGCGGCTCAAGCGAACGCGCTCGCGCAAACGGACGAACCCAACGGCGAAAAAGAGGGAGGCGCTAGGGCAACAGCGAGGCGACTTCGTCCGTACGCACAGCAATGAAGGCGCGGGCGGAGATAGAGTTGTGACGTCGAACCGAACGACGCGAAAGGATTGTGAAGACGGACACGAAGCGGCGGAACGCAAGGCTGCCGCTGCTGCCGTCGGCGATGGCGCCGTCAGCGCGAGGACAACTCGCCTGACTGCGGTTCCATCTCACCAAAGGGCCACGGACTCTCACGATTACACTCGACTGGCAACGTTGAAAGTATTGAACGGCCTGCTCATTCGCACGGGGCGTTTAAAGAAACAGGACGTTGGGATGATCGCCTGCAACCGCTGTGAAGCGATTTCGCTGCAGCGCAAAACCATAAGCAGATGTTCTACGATGAGCGGAAGGCGAACGCCTATAAGCCAGCATATACGAGCCAATAATGCCGTCAAACGATTTTTGGAAAAATGCGCTCGGTGCTTTCCCGAGGCGATCCACAACTTGGTCGCTAATAAGAAGGACTGTTGCGTAATGGGTATTTCAATTCATTCGCGGTTTGTCGCTGCGGCGTTGAATCGAAGAAGCGTTGGAGCGGTGTGGCCCGGGACTACATCAGGCACCGTTTAGAGAATCGATCAGGATGGCTAAAGATGCGGAATTTCATGGGCATCGATATTCTCGATGCGGCATGGGTCCATGAAAACCGATTCCAACCTGCGCGCTGACTGCGCCGGTTTCCTGCTTCAGGACGTCAACCTTGGCTCTGGCCATGGCCAGCCCCTTTTTTCGTTATGTACGTCAGCTCCGACGGCTGACAGAACGTGGGCGCTGGCCTCGGCTGTCGTCGTCTCACCTGCGGCTCGGCTCACCGGCTCCGGCAATTCGGCCCCCTTCACTTCGGAAGGCCCGATTCCAAACCAGGGCACATCCTTTCCAATGTGAGCGACGTATGCATTCCAGCCGTCAACGTTGCCCTGAAAAAGGTTGTCCTTAACGGCTGAGGCAAGCGCGTCCCTATTTAGCTCCGTCTCAAGCAGTTCCTTCGGCCATTGGGAGAACGCACTGGCGACCCCTGCGCCGAACTCTGCAACCGTCATCTGCGGCGCTAATGCGCGGAGGAACTCGAAGGTCTGCAAGGCATCGTCTTTCTGCAGGACTTGCGTCACAGAGATGCCGGGTTTGGCCTTGGCGGTCAGATAGTTCAAAGCGTGGAGAATGTCGCCAAGATGGAGTAACAGTTCTCGTCTATCGAATCGGTCGTCCATGCTGCATCCGTTGAATCAATCGTAGCTTGATGCTGTTTGCGGAAAGGCCTTGTGCGGTCGCTTAACGTGCTTCCCGATATACCCACCAATGCCGGAAGGACAAATGCGAACCGAAGTTCGCATTTGTCGACCTGCAAGTGCGGTAAGAGGCCGCGGTCTTACTGTACGGTGGACACCGTAGCGACGAACTGCTTCGCAGCCTTGCTGGCCGATTCGTAGGTCGCGTTCGTCGCAGAGAAGACGGAGTTCCACGCAGCTATAGCCGATTCGCTTCCAGCGGGCGCGTTCTTTTTAAGGCCTTCGACAAACGCTTGTGTGTCGCGCTGCAATTTTTCGCCTTGCGCTGTCGCAGCGGCCGAAATGTCGCTTCCAACTTCGGTCATGATTTCATGAACGCTACGGCCGTACGCCACCGCGTTTTCTGCAACCGGCTGTGAAAGGCCTGCTTGCAATGCGAACAGAGCGCCCGGATTGCCCGCCGAAACGGCTTTGATCACGATTTCCTGGCTTTGGGCTAGAGCCGCCTTACTGACCTGCAAGTTCAACGCGACCAGCTTTTCGAAGCCTGCGAATGCCTTGTTGAGCGCGCCAGAAAAGGCTTCAACGTTCGCTTGCTGCGCGGCAATCAACTGCTGGGGGGTAAATGTGGTCATTCATAACTCCGAAAGGTAAGGCGGCAGGGCCACGAGTGAACCAGACAGGCGTCAGCATGGCGGAAAGGTGAAATGCTGCACTGCAGCATGAAGCCTATTGTACGGAGTGGCGTCAGCAAGTCAAACTATTTCGCCGCGGATGTGTTCGCTACGGCAAACGTGCCGCCCCCAATGAGTTGGTCGGGCAGTCGGCCTTTTCCGTGGTTGTACTTCTGGCTGACTGCGATGAAGGGCTCGTCGTAGTCGGGCACAATCCCCAATCCTGCCGCGTCGTCCGCTCGACCAGGCAGTACTGCAGCAGCATAGCGGGTTGCTTGCCGGCTACCTTGCCGGCTACTTTCGCCAGACACGTTGACTCGGTGTTTCGGGAAATTGGTCGCTCCACGGTTAATCGGGCAGGACAGCGACAGCCTTTATTTCAACGATATAACCGGCTGTGCCCCCGAGCATGTGCGCGCCGATGGCCGTCCATGCCGGCATAGGGTGCGTCGTGAGATAGCGGTCACGTATTTCTATGAACAATGGTAAGTCGCGCATATCGGTGTGAAATGTGGTGACGTCCACCACGTCGCTCAGCGAAGCACCTGCACACTCGAGTACTTTCTTCAGGTTCTCGAACGCTTGAACTGTCTGGGCTTCGCGACCTTCAACGAGTTTCATCTTGTCGTCGCGACCAATCTGGCCAGACACGTATATGGTGCTTCCGACCTTGACCGCGGGAGCGTAGCGAATTCTTTCGTACACCGCTTCCATTCCGGCCGGCACGACGGCTTTGCGTTCCTTCATTGCGGCGTCTCCAGACTAATTTGGATTCATGGCTCTAGCCGTTGTCGCCGCCGGCAACCGGCAACACGGCACCCGTGATGTAGCCAGCTTCGTCGGATGCAAGAAAGAGAATCGGCGCGACTTGCTCTTCAAGCGTCCCATAGCGCTTGAAGAAGTTGGACTCAGCCACCTGCTTCACGGCTTCGCTCATCCAGGCCCTTTCCTGGTCGTTATCTCCGGCTGCGTTGCGAGGCACGCGTCGCGGAGGCGCATCTGTCCCGCCCGGGGCAGCAGCGACCACGCGGATGTTGCGTTCGCCGTACTCCATCGCGAGCGACTGGGTTAGCGCATTGACGCCACCCTTGGCAGCCGAGTAGGGCACGCGGCGAATACCTCGTGTGGCATTCGATGAGACGTTGACAATGGTTCCCCGGCCTTGCATCAGCATCTGAGGGAGAACCGCATGGCACGCATACAGGGTCGGCATCAGGGAACGGCGGATTTCAGCATCGATCTGGGCCGGTTCGAATTCCGCGAAAGGCCGCATGCGAATGGCACCGCCCACCGCATTGACGAGGATGTCGATCCGGCCAAACTTTTGCGCCGCGAAAGCCATTGTCGAAGCTGCACCTTCATACGTCTCGAGGTCTGCGACGAAGCCGGCTGTCTGGGCACCAATCGCTTCGGCGGCGACATCGGAGACAAACTCGGCGCGGTCCACCAACAGCACTTTCGCACCCTCCGATGCTGCACGCAGGGCGACGCCGCGCCCGATTCCCTGCGCCGCTCCCGTGACTACCATCACCTTGCCTTCGAACCTTTGCGCGTTCATGAGTCCACCAGTGCTGCGTTGGGGGTAAATTTCTCGTAGTGAAAGCTCATTGGCTCTACACCGTTTTCGTCGAAGTATTTGCGTACAGCATCCACCATCGGCGGCGGGCCGCACAGGTACACGTCGACATCTCCGTCGTTCAGACATTCGGCGGGCATGTGCTGGGTCACCCAGCCCTTGCGCGGGTGGCTGGATTCGGCCGCAGCCACAACGGTGCTGAACGTGAAATTGGGAAGTTTTTCCGTGTATGCCTGGATGGCCTCGACCAACACCAGGTCGAGGTCGCGGGTCACGCCGTAGACGAGGTGCACCGTCTGCTGAGAGTTCGCACTGGCCAGTACTTCCAGCATCGACAGGAACGGGGCGAGCCCCGTGCCGCCTGCGAGGAACAGTAAGGGCCGTTTGACAGGACGCAAATAGAAGATGCCCATCGGTCCGGTTAGCTGAACCTTGTTACCAGGCTGGGCCGATTCGAGCCAGGTGCTCATTACGCCACCGGGAATCTTCTTGATCAAAAAGCTGATTTTCGATTCGCCGGGCGACGATGAGAACGAGTAGGAGCGATGTTCGCCGCTGCCGGGTACATCGATGTTGACGTACTGACCGGCAAGGAAGACGGGCGGGACGCCGTCCACGTCCATCTCGAGCACGACGGCCGCGTCGTTGTGCTCCTCGACCTTTGTGACCGTGGCGGCGAACTTGCTTTGCTCGGTCTTGCAGGCCGTCGACGATGCCGGGACCGCAATGACACAATTGCTCTCGGGAACCATCTGACATGTGAGGACGAGACCGCTCTGCTTCTCGTCGTCGGTAAGCGCGTCCTCTATGTAGTCATCGCCCAGATCGTAGCTGCCACTCTCCGCCCGGCATTTGCAGGTACCGCATACGCCGTCAGAGCAGTCCATCGGCAAGTTGATCCTGGCGCGAAAGGCGGCATCGAGAACCTTCTCGCCGGCCTTGCATTCGACGAAGCGGGTCACTCCGTCTTCGAAGTTCAGTGCAATGTTGTAGCTGGACATGTTGTCTCCTACTTCCTTGTCTCTATCCGACCGGTGGCATCAAACGTGATAGACGTCGAGCACCTGTCGGATATAGTCGTTCTTAAGTGCAATCTTCTTGCTGGAAATCAGCAGACGGTCGTCGACCGTGCGCAAGGTTACGTACATCGTGCCGAAGAACTGGTCCGTAATCTTGTAGCGGTGAATAAGCGTGTTGAAGTTGTATCGAAGGTCCACTTCGCCATCACGCTCAGCCAGCACTTCCACATTGGTCACGTTGTGGCTCGTGCGCGGTTCTGGCATCGAAGCGCCGCTTCGTTCGGTCTTGATGCGGAATACGCGGTCTTCGAGGCCACCCCGGTCTGCGTAGTACATCAACGAGATCTGCCTCTGCGGGTCCTCCGTCAGCGTGTCATCGTCGTCCCACGCCGGCATCCAGTAAGTGACGTCCTCTGTGTAGCAGGCGAGCCACTCGTCCCATTGACGGTCATCCAGGAAACGGGCTTCCTGATAAAGGGCGCGACAGAGTTTTTGATAGTCGAAGCTCATACCGTCGCCTCCGCTTGTTCTTTTCGCAAGGCTTCGCGCATCACCTGCAACCAGTATTCGTGCTGGACCACAAAGAGGCCCTCATCTTCGCTACGTTCTCCAGAGATGAGCGGATTCAAGCCCATGCTTCTCGCGTTTTCATCCGGTCCGTGAATCCACAGCGGAGCACCGCGCGAGAGGTCGTTCCACATCGTCGTTGAACCGGCGTACCCGGCCTGACACGCGCGAAATTCTTCGAGGTCGTCACTGGTCCCCATGCCCGATACGTTGAAGAAATCTTCGTATTGGCGAATGCGGGTCGCGCGGTCTTCGGCACTCTCACCCTTGGGGGCGAAGCAGAAGATGCTGACTTCGGTCCTGTCGACGCTAATCGGACGAACCACACGAATCTGCGTGCTGAACTGGTCCATCAGGAAAACGTTGGGATAAAGGCACAGATTACGGGTCTGGTTGACGACGAATTTCCCCTTGTCTTCGCCGACGCGCGCTGTGATTTCGTCGCGATGCCGATAAACCGGCCTCACTTCCGGGTTCATGGTGTTGGTCCACAGCAGGATATGACCGTGCTCGAATCCGTACACCCCGGCGACCGACTTGCTCCAGCTATTCGCATCCACTGCCTTGGTGCCTTCGTCCTTGCGTCGGCCCATCGTTGCGGCGTAGTTCCAGTGGACGGTGCTGACGTGATAACCGTCGCAGCCGTTCTCCATCTGCATCTTCCAGTTGCCGTCGTAGATATACGAGGAGTTCCCGCGCAGTACTTCCAGGCCGTCCGGTGCCTGCGCAACGATCTGGTCGATGATGACCTTCGTCTCACCGAGGTAATCCTCGAGCGGCATGACGTCGGCATTCAGGCTGCCGAACAGGAAACCCCGGTAGTTCTGAAAGCGCGCAACCTTCTTCAGGTCGTGTGAGCCTTGCTTGTTGAATTGCACAGGGTATTCGGTGGTCTTCTCGTCCTTTACTTTCAGGAGCTTGCCGGCGTTCGAGAACGTCCATCCGTGAAAAGGGCAGGTGAAGCTGCTCTTGTTGCCGTGCTTGCGACGACACAGCATTGCACCTTTGTGCGCGCAGGCATTGATGACCGCGTGTAATTCACCGGTTTTGTCGCGCGTGACAACTATCGGCTGGCGACCAATCCACGTGGTGTAGTAGTCGTTGTTATCAGGAATCTGGCTTTCGTGCGCCAGATAAACCCAGTTACTCTCGAAGATATGTTTCATCTCGAGTTCGTACAAATCGGCATCGGTGAAGATGTCGCGACGGCAACGGAAAACACCGTTTTCTTTGTCATCCTGCACGGCGTTGCTCAGCAGGTCTTCCAGCTTCAACGCCTTGTCGATAGTTGCACACATGTCTGCTCTCCCTATGCGGACTCCGCGGACGAGCCCTTGCATCGGCTCAATGATTTATGCCGAGAATCAGGCGGCTAGCCGGTCAGAAAGCCGCCGTGTCGAGCGGTTACGCCGCAGCTGATGCCCGCGGGCGATTGACGAGCTGGTTGTCTTTACCCTTAATCAGTGGACTCAGCGCGATGTCGAACTGGATTTCTTTGTACGCATCGGCTTTGAGACCCAGGGCAATGCCGCCCGTCTTGTCGACGACTTGAGGAACGAGTTCCTCGCGAGTGGCATAGGCGAAGTCGTCCCAAATCAACGGGTCGCCTTCGATGTTGATTTGCGTCGTCAGCTTGCGCGTTTTATCGCTGGTAACGAAGAAGTGCACGTGCGCCGGACGATTACCGTGCCGGGCAAGCATGTTCAGCAGTTGTTGCGTGGCGCCGTGCGGCGGGCAGCCGTAGCCCACCGGCATGAGTGTGCGGAATTCATACTTGCCGTCGGCACCGGTTCGCACCGCGCCGCGAAGGTTGAACTCGCTCTGTGCGCCGGTCGGGTCGAAATGCGAATAGAAGCCCTTCGAGTTGGCGTGCCAGCATTCGACCACTGCGCCCGCCACGGGCTCGCCGTCGAGCCCAGTCACAGTGCCATGGATAATGAGCGGGTCAGCGTCTTCGTCAGGATTGACATCGATTTTCGATACACCGTCACGCACCGGCGCGCCAGCGACATACAACGGCCCTTCAATGGTTCGCGGCGTGCCGCCATGAATGTCTGCCTCCAGGTCCTGCGCATCCATCCGGATGTCGAGATACTTTTCCAGACCGAGGCCAGCAGCCAGAAGCGCGGCTTCGCCGTCTTGTCCGAGTTTATTGAAGTAGGTCACACCTGCCCAAATCTCATCGGGGGTGATGTCGAGGTCGTCGATGGCCTTAAAGAGGTCGCCCAGCAAGCGATGGGTAATCTCCTTGGTGCGGGCATTGCCGTCCTCGCAACCAAGATTGGCGGCGGCCTTGAGAAGGGCCTGCACTTCGTTCGTTTCGAACACTTTGGCGTTCATTGTCTGCTCCTGACTCTCTGTATTTTTCGATGGGGTTAACCCTTGTTTCTACCCGGTTGAAGTATGCTCAGAAGGTATAATCGGGCTGTGAAACTCGGTATGAATGCAGGATAGTTGAGTGCAAATGGACCGGTCCAACACCGATTTAGTATTGGGCTATATCTGAGAGGTATTGAATGGAGCTGCGACACCTCCGGTACTTCGTGGCGGTTGCCGAAGAGCGGAACTTCACGCGGGCCGCGCAGCGCCTTCATATCGCGCAACCACCGCTCAGTCGGCAGATACAGCAACTGGAAGAGACCTTGGGCGTGCAGCTCTTTGAAAGAAACTCGCGCCCTCTGAAACTGACGGAGACGGGCAAGTTCTTTTACGGCCACGCAGTGCAATTGCTCGCACAGACTGCGGAGCTCGAGTCGATGACACGACGAGTGGGCAACATCGAGCGCAGCATGTCCGTCGGTTTTGTCGCATCGACCCTATACGGGTTGCTGCCAAAAATAATTCGCCGCTTTCGAGACGAGAATCCGACGGTCGAGCTCAGCCTTCACGAGATGTCGACCACAGACCAGATCAGGGCGCTCAAGGACGGACGGATCGATGTCGGTTTTGGCCGCATCCGGCTAGAGGATGCGAACATTCGGCGAGTGGTTCTGCGAGAAGAGAAGATGATTGTCGCGTTTCCTCTCGGCCACCCGCTCTCTATTTCCAAGCCTGTTTCAGCCTTGCGAGACCTTGTCAACGAAACGCTGATCATCTACCCGAAAACGCCGCGTCCGAGCTACGCAGACCAGGTCCTCGCCGCCTTTCACGACCGAGGATTGAAGCCGCGAAAAATCTATGAAGTCCGGGAAATTCAGATTGCGTTGGGGCTAGTCGCGGCCGGCGAGGGGATTTCCATCGTCCCGAGCAGCGTTTATGGCCTTAAGCGAGACGACGTGAGTTATAAGGAACTGGACGACCCGACTCTGGTGTCGCCGATCATCATGAGTGTGCGTGCGATGGACGAGTCGCGCGACATCAGCGAGATGCTCGATCTCATTTATCGACTGTACGAAGAAGAGCAGGTCGCTTCCGTCGCCCGCACAGACGGGGGGCGGTAAGCCGGTTATACCTTGGCGGTATGACACTAGACGTCGATGGTCTTGGACAGGGGAAGATTGCGCGCGCAATACTTCAGCAACTCTCCAACCTCGTCCCTCAGGTATGAACCCGCAAATCACCTCCGTCGAAGCGATCCTAGTTGACCTTCCAACCATTCGCGCGCATCAGCTTTCCATGGCGACGATGCAGCAACAAACCATGGTCATCATCCGCCTTCGCGCGAGCGACGACATCGAAGGCATTGGGGAAGCAACGACCATCGGTGGTCTCTCTTACGGCGAAGAGAGTCCCGAAGGCATCAAACTGACCATCGACACATACCTGGCCCCGGTGTTGGTCGGACAGGATGCGACGAACGTGAACGACGCGATGCTCAAGCTGAACAAGGTTGCCCGTGGCAATCGGTTCGCCAAGTCGGGTATCGAAACGGCGCTGCTGGATGCGCAGGGCAAACGTCTTGGCGTGCCGATGTCGGCGCTGCTCGGCGGAGCCGTTCGCAAGACTCTTCCGGTCCTCTGGACGCTCGCGAGCGGCGACACCGATCACGACATAGAAGAAGCCGAAATGCTTCTCGCTGAACGTCGGCACAATACGTTCAAGCTGAAGATTGGACGGCGTAGCGTTCGCGACGACGTAGCTCACGTGTCAAAAATCAAGGCGGCCTTCGGCGACCGCGCCAGAATCACCGTGGACGTGAATCAGGCATGGAATGAAGTTGATGCCGCGCTGGGAATTGCCGCGATGGAAGCCGCCGGCATCGACCTCATCGAACAACCCACGCCTCGCGAACAACGCGGCGCACTTGCCCGACTAGCTGCTCGTTTCATCGTGCCAATAATGGCAGACGAGGGGGTAACCGGTCCCGAAGACGCTCTCGAACTCGTACGTGGCTCCTGCGCTGACGTTTTCGCATTAAAGATTGCGAAGTCAGGTGGCATCTACGGAATGATGCGGACTGCGGCCATCGCGGACGCCGCCGGCGTGGCGCTGTACGGCGGCACCATGCTCGAAGGCAGCATCGGCTCGATTGCTTCCGCGCATGGATTCGGCGCGCTTCCGCAACTGTCATGGGGTACTGAGCTTTTTGGTCCACTCCTGCTTAAAGATGACGTGGTGACGGCTCGCCCCCATTATCGCGATTTCGACTTGCACATTCCTGAAGGGCCAGGGCTCGGACTCCATATCGATGAAGAGAAGCTCGCTTTCTACCGCCGGGATAAAAAGGCCTGAGCACAACCGGTCATTCGACAGTCGAAATGACGCAATCACCCAGCAACTCAAGAAGCGTCTCGTAAGGAGCAGAAATGCTGTATCTCGCAAGAATGGATGTACACCTGCCGCAGGATATGCCGGTTGCTCAAGCCGATGAAATCAAGGCCCGTGAAAAGGCATATTCGCAAGAGCTACAACGACAGGGGAAATGGCAGCAGTTGCACCGGGTCGTTGGTCAGTATGCGAACTACAGTATCTTCGACGTCGACTCGCACGACGAACTGCACGAGATTCTTTCTGGCTTACCGCTATTTCCATACATGTCGATCGAGGTGACCGCGCTTGCATGTCACCCGTCGTCGATACGATAGAGCAAGCGCCGTTAGGACGGCATTCGAACGTCGGCTCCCGCCGGTCTGTGAGGAGCCCGGCATCGCTAATCGCAGGATTGCCAGGCGCCGCAATGTTCGTTCCTCTTACTTAAGCGGTGCGGAATGGGCGAGAACGTGCATGGACAAGTCGCGTTAGCACGCCGATCATAGTCCTCGACGGCACAGCAGAGTTCTAACGATGACGGACGATCTGACGACATGGCTGGTGCAGATTGGCCTCGGTGGGCACGCCACGAAGTTCGTATCGCAAGGGATCGACTGGGACGTGCTCGGCGACCTGTCCGAGGGCGATTTAAAGGAACTCGGCCTGACGCTCGGCGACCGCAAGCGGCTCGCAAAAGGGCTTGCGGCACGGAGCGAATCCCACCCGCGATCGCTCGACCGCGCGAAGGAACGAGCAGACTTGCCTTCGCCGGCCGCGCCCGAAACCGCTGTGGCCGAGAGGCGGCAACTCACCGTGATGTTCGTCGACCTGATCGATTCCACGGCTCTCGCGGAGCGCTTCGATCCCGAGGACATGCGACGCCTGCTAGGGATCTATCATCAAGTCTGCGCAAGCGTGATCGAAGTTCATGAAGGTCACATCGCGCTTTACATCGGTGACGGCCTGCTCGTTTATTTCGGCTACCCGAATGCGCACGAAGACGATGCCGTGCGCGCGGTACTTTCCGCTCTCGCTGTCGTTTCGGCGCTTCGAGAGGCCAACGATCGCATCGAAGTCGAGCACGGCGTACGCCTGCAGATGCGTATCGGGATCGAGACGGGACTTGTCGTCGCCGGCGCGATTGGCGCCGGATCAACGCGGGACCACCAGGCGATCGTCGGAGAGGCGCCAATCATCGCCGCAAGGCTGCAGTCGGTCGCTCCGCCGGACGCGATCGTCGTGGGCCCGGCCACCCAGCGCCTGATCGAAGGATCGTTCCTGCTCGAAGACTTCGGTTGGCAAGAACTGAAAGGGATCACTGGTCCGGTTCGAGTCCAACGCGTGCTGGCGCAAACTGATTCGATCGACCGCTTCGAAGTCAGGGCGGTCTACGGCATCACGCCGCTCGTCGGCCGAGCCGCGGAACTCGACATGATCCGGCAACGCTGGAAGCAGAGCGTCGACGGCGAAATGCGCTGCGTCGTGTTGAGCGGCGAGCCGGGTATCGGAAAATCTCGCGTGCTGCGGGCATTCGGCGACGGCATCAGTGGCGACAACCATGCGGTCGTTTCGCTCCACTGTTCCTCGTACTATTGCAACAGCCCTTTCTGGCCGGTATTACGCTGGCTGCGGCGCGCCTTTGGCCTCGGCCCCGACGCGCCCGACTCGTCGGATCTGGAACGGCTGGAGGCGGCAATTGCACGACTCCGGCTGGATGCCGACGAGACGCTTCTCGTGCTGACGTCCTTGCTCGGGATTCCGGCGGGCGGGCGCCATCCGGCAATCGATGCCTCATCCCCGTCCTTCAAACGCCGCACGCTCGACGTGCTCGTCGCCATCATCGAAAAGTCGACTCAAGTTCAGCCGGTGCTCGTCATCGTCGAGGACGCGCACTGGATCGATCCGTCATCCCTCGAGTTCGTTCGGCTGGTGCTCGAGCGGCTCGTGGCGACCCCGCTGTTGCTACTGCTCACGGCGCGGCCCGAGTTCGAACCGGGATGGATCTACCCTCATCTCGTACAGGTGAACCTCGATCGGCTCTCGCGCCGCGATTGCATCGCGATGATCGAAAGGCTCACCAATGGAAAGCGGCTGCCGCCTGTCGTACTCGATCAGATCGTCGCCAAAACGGACGGCGTGCCGCTCTTCGTCGAGGAGCTGACAAAGGCCGTCCTCCAGGGCGAATTGTTGCAGGATGCCGGAACAAGCTATGAGTTGAAAGGAACGCCGCAGACCATTGCGATCCCGGACACGCTACAGGGCTCGCTACTATCGCGGCTCGACCGGCTCGAGCCAGCCGTGAAGGAAACCGCCCAGATCGCGGCCACGGTGGGGCGGGAATTCGGCAGGAAGCTGCTTGGCCTGATTGCGTCCAGGTCGGAGAACGATCTGCAGGAAACGCTAGACCGCCTGATCGAAGCCGAAATCATCGTCCCCGCTTCTGTTAAACCGGGGGAGGGAGACGTGTATCTGTTCCGGCACGCGTTGATCCAGGAGATCGCCTATCAATCTTTGTTGCTTGCGCGCCGCCGCCAATACCATGCGCTGATCGCCACTGCTCTGGAGGACCATTATCCGGAAGTCGTCAACCGGCAGCCCGAATTGATCGCTCAGAACTTCGCTGCGGCCGACCTGCCGGATCGCGCAATCGGCTACTGGCAGCGTGCCGCGGAACAGGCCCTTGCCGGCGCCGCCTACGACGAGGCTATCGCTCACGCGCAGCGCGGGCTTGAATTGATAAGCCGATGTTCCTACAGTAATCAGGACCGGGCAGCCCACCTGGTGCCTCTCTTGCTGACAAGAGGCGGAGCGGAGATCCGGTTGGCCCGCCGCGAGGCGATAGCGACCTTCCGGCAGGCCGCGCAAGTTGCTCGCGAGCAGAACTTGCCGTCGTTTCTTGTGCAGGCGGCGTTGGGGTTCGACACCGCCGAGACGTTCCTCGAAGGCTCCGGCAAAGCATCGCTTTCCTTGCTGGAGGAGGCGCTCGGCTTGATCGGCACCGAGGAGTCCGTCGAGCGCTGCCGCCTGTTGAGTCGGCTGGTCCGCACCGTTCACATGACCGGTGCAGGTGAACAAGCCGACGAACTGGTTCTGGAGGCTGTCGCTCTAGCCAGACGCCTGAACGACCTGCCCAGCCTGTTCGACGCATTGGCTTGCGACATGATGCATATCGGGGCTCGCCCTTTGCCTGCGGACAAGTTCCCGGAGCGTGCAAACGTGTTACAGGAATTGAGCCAGATTGCAGAAGATCTCGGTGATGCACACACCATAGGTCACGCATGCGCTCGATGTCTCGCCGGCTACCTGGAGATCGGCGCGGTGGAACGCTTCGAGAGCGCCCTGGAAAGATATCGGCAGATTGCCACCAGTGGCCAGCATTTCGTCGACAAATGGTGTGTGACAGGTGCGCAGGCGATGCGGGCCATACTCGTCGGGGACTTCGCCGTGGCGGAGCACAAGGCGCGAGAGTCGTTGAAAATGGCGCAGAGCGTCGACGCGAAACTGGCAACGGGCGTCTACGGCATGCAGATGTTTTCGATACGCCGCGAACAAGGCCGGCTCGCCGAGGTCGCGCCGCTCTTCAAGCGGTTCGTCGACGAGCATTCCGAAGATGCTGCGTGGCGGCCCGGGCTCATGTTGATCTGCAGCGATCTCGGCTTCGACGCTCAGGCCCGCGACAATCTCGAACGGCTTGCGGAATCGGAATCCAGCATCCCTGTAGACAGCAAGCGGCTCGTCACGTTGACGTATCTGGCGGAAGTCGCTGCGCGGCTCCACGACGTCGGCCACGCCGAACAGATTTATGCCCGTCTCCTGCCGTTCCGGGACCAGGTCGTCACCGTTCCTGTTTTTACGCTGTGCTGCGGATCGGCGGCACGGCATCTCGGCATGCTCGCCGGCACTCTTGGCGATTGGTCCGTCGCCGAAGAGCATTTCGAATACGCGCTGTGCATGGACGAGCGCTTGCGAGCGCCGCCCTGGCTGGCGCATAGCCGGCACGAATTCGCCCTCATGCTGGCAGCGCGCAATCGCATCGAAGATAGAGCACGAGCGCGAGACCTGCTCGCCGCGGCGGCCACCGCGGCGAGCGAACTGAAAATGTTTGCCCTCGTGGAGCGCATCCGTGCCGCTGGGACAAGCACAGGGCTCACACACTAGTACACGGCTGCATGCTGCGAGGCGCAGCGGTGAGAGCCGCTAATCAAGGAGGATCCGATGCCACGTTTTATGATTGAACGAAATTTTGCGGAACAGTTGGAGGTCACCGGCGCAAGTGCGAGTGCCGTGAAACTGATCAACGACGAGGAGGGCGTCGAGTGGCTCTTTTCGTTTCTCAGTGCGGACAAGAAGAAGACTTATTGCCTGTACGAGGCGCCCAACGCCGAAGCCATCCGCGCTGCGGCACGCCGGGCGAACCTGCCTGCCGATGTGATCATCGAGGTGAGCGACTTGCGGCCAGAAATGTTCAATTAAGGGCAGGGCGCGAATGGCACTGTTGTGTCGCGAGGACGATGCAACGACAGGAGCGCCGCCCGCGTTGTCGAATCGATGGAATGCATCGGGCAACGCCTGCGCTACGAGGCGAGCGCAGCGTCTATCGCAGGCAGATAGCTGCTGTATCCCGCTTCCACGAGGTCCGCGCGTACGCGCTCGAGTTCGCGCCGCGTTCCTTCAGAATGGTCGTGTTTCGCATGAGCGAGGGCGCGCCCGCGCCTCACAAACAGTTCCGCCCAAGGCAGCGGCTCGACGCGCGTATAGTCTTCGAGCGCAGTGGCGTAGTGCAATGCGCCGGCTGCGTCGCCGGCGGACAACATCGCTTCGATCGCATCGCGGTAGAACCACAGGTGATTGTGCCCAACCGCGCCGCGCCGCAACATGTCCGCACCTTCGGCGAGCAGACGTGTGCGCTCATCGTCGTCCTCGACGGCGCGGCTTAGTGCGCTCACGGCCTTGGGGGCGCTGAACTGCGTTCCCACCTCGCGGCAAATCGCCAGCGCTTGGCGCAGCAATTCGGCGGCCTCTCGCCGATGCCCGCTGTCGAGCAGTCCGCGCGCTCGCATTTCCATGTTCTGTGCTTCGAAGCGGCGAGCGCCCAGTTGCCGGATGATCTGCATCTCGCGCTCGAGATGAGCGAGAGTAGCCGGCATGTCACCCATTTCGTAGCAGGCAAACACGCCCAACGTTTCGCACAGCATCTGCGCACGAGGCTGGCTGACCAGCGCCGCAGCGTACGCGGCGGCGCTTACGTCCTCGCGCGCCGCGCATGCCTCGTTGAGGAAGATCCTGCTGAAGCCGGCCATCGAACGATTGGCGACCTCGATGCGGCCGAAACCGTGTTCGCGGCTCAACGCAACGCACCGGCTGAAGTGTTCGAAGGCGGTGCGCATGCGCCCTTGCGCGTAGGCGGCATCCGCGAGGCCGCCGAGTGCGCGCGCCTCCGCTTCGGGGATGCCGAGCTGCCGTGCATAGGCAAGCCCGCGCTCGTGCTCGGTGCGGCAATCCTCGATCCTGCCAAGCGGAAACAGGATGTTGCCGCGCAAGTGATGCAGGCGTGCGAGTTCGGGCACCTTGCCCAGACGCTCCGCCACTTGCTGCGCGGCGTCGAGCAGCGGCAGGGCTTCGGCGAGACCTTCGCATACCCGCAGACCTTCGGCGAGCCCGAGTTGGCACTGACAGAGATCCGCTTCATTCGGCGCGGTGGCCACGGCCGCACGGTACGTCGCGATCGACCCTGGAATGTCGCCGAGGTCTCGTTGAAGTTCGCCCTTGAAGCAGGTCAGCGCGTAGCGATCCGTATCTTTTTGTGCAATTTGCAGACCTCGCTCGACTAGCCGGAATGCCGCCTCGGTGAAGTAGGCCGCGCGTTGCGTGAGCGCGGCGTCGAGGTAGGCCAGCGGCGCCCGCTCGTCCTCGGCGCGATCGAGATGCTGGGCGCGCAGCACCGGGTCGGTCGCTGCAAACCAGTCGGCCGCGAGGCGGTGCAACTCGCGCCGGCGTGCCCGCAGCAGCGTCGAGTAGATGCTCTCCTGGATGAGCGCATGGGCAAACAGGAAATCTTCGCCTTCCGGCAAGACGAGCGCGTTGCGGACGAGCCCGTGACAGACGTAGTCCGGTGTATCGATCAGCCGCCGCAGCAAGGCGAGGCCAAAGCGCTGTCCGATGACTGCGCCGGCCTGGAGTGCCTCGCGGTCGCGCGTGGTCAGCCGGTCCATGCGCGCCAGCACGAGGCTCTGGATGGTTGCGGGGACGGCTTCCTCGCTGCCTTCCTCGGCGTTACGCAGGAGTTGTTCGAGGAACAGCGGATTGCCGCCGGCTCGTTCGATGCAGGCACGCGCGACACGCCCGGTTGCATCGATAAAGCTGCCGGCAAGATTGAGCGCCTCCTCGCTGCGCAGCGGGCCAAGGTCGATCGTGGCAAAGGGCGTGCCGCGGCAACCGGCTCGCCATGCCGCGTCGAGCGGATCGCCGTCCACGCGCGAAGTCATGACAAGCAG
The DNA here is from genome assembly GCF_904848585.1 of Paraburkholderia kirstenboschensis. Classification (GTDB taxonomy): domain Bacteria; phylum Pseudomonadota; class Gammaproteobacteria; order Burkholderiales; family Burkholderiaceae; genus Paraburkholderia; species Paraburkholderia kirstenboschensis. Next base: position 75,875 of record NZ_CAJHCR010000002.1, on the reverse strand, counting down.
GCCCGGACCGTTCGCGATCGCCGCGGCGAAGGCTGCCAGGTAACCGAGCACCTGCGGGTCGGCCCAATGAAGGTCTTCCACGACAATCAGGGTTGGCCCATGCCGGCAGACATCCTCCGTGATCGCTGCCGCGACCGTGCGCTTGCCGCGCGCGCGTGCAGCACTGTCCATCGCATCGTAAAGCGTGCGGCCTTCACCGGTTTGGGTAAGGTCGAGGATGTCGTGGAGAAACATAAGCTGCTCGGGGCCGACGGCCCCGGAGGCAGCAACCCGTGCGGCGGCAGCCCGCCTTTCATCGACGCCGGCCGCCGGCGCGAGGCCCACCATGCTGCCGACAATGGCGCGGATGGGATCCTGGCCTTTGCCCACGCCGAAATCAAGCACGAGACCGCGGTGGCCGGCAAAGCCCAGCGTTTCGACGAAGCGGCGCATTTCGTCGACGAGCCGCGTCTTGCCGATGCCCGCCTCGCCGCGGACATAGACGACGTGGCCGGCCCGCTGCTCGAGGCACGCGCGGGCGAGGCCCTTGAACTGCTCGAGTTCAGCCTTGCGGCCGACAAAAACACTTCGGCTTGCGGTGACTGTTTCACCGGCTAGACAGCGCAGACGCCACACGTGCACCGGCGAATCGATCCCCTTGAAGCGCATCGCGCCGCCGGCGTCGCTTATCACGCATTGACCGAGTGCGCGATGCGCGCCATCGGAGAGCAGTGTTTCTCCAGGGCCGGCGGCGGCAACCAGCCGGGCCGCCAGGTTCACGGACTCGCCAAGCACGGTGTAGTCCTGTGCGTCCGCGCGCTCGAACGGACCCGCGACTACCTCGCCGCTGGCAATGCCCACATGCGCCCTCAGCGGAAGCGACACTTGCTCGGCTAGTCCGTTAAGTGCCTCATGAATTTCCAGCGCGGCACGCGCCGCGCGAAGCGGATCGGTGTCGTGCGCGCGCGGTGCGCCGAAAATGGCCATCACGGCATCGCCGATGTGCTTGTCGATCGTACCGCCGTAGCCGAGCACGATCCCGTCGACAAGCGCGGTGTAACGACCGGTCAACTCGCGCAACTCTTCAGGATCGAGTGTTTGCGACAGCGCTGTGAAGCCACACAGATCGGCGAAGAGAATGGTGACTTGCCGGCGCTCGCTCGCGGGCGCATCCACGGCGGGCGGCGCTGCGCCCATGGCGACGCGCTGATCGGCAATTGCCGCGAGTAGGCGCTTGCGGTGGCCGAGCGAGAGGACGCCCAGTTCTTTGAGGTCCGCGTCGTCGAGCTGCTCAAGCATCGTGAGATCGATGTCGTTCCCGGCAAACGCGGGTGCATATTGCCCAAGTCCCAATGCATGCAGCCACTGATCGATATCCATCGCCGCCACCAATCCGATGCTCTCGAATCTACTCCGCGCCGCTCATTGCCGCACAGTTCATCGAACGCTTGGCCCGGACCGGGCCGTGTTGGACGCACGGATCAGACGAATCGACGCCTCGTCCGTTGCCGCGCTGCGACGGGCGCAATGGTCAGATACGCTCGTTGAAGGTATTGCCGATCAAAATACAGTGTACGTCCAGCGCGAGGGAGACGGATACCGTGCATGAGCGACGCGGGGAGGGCAGATGCCGCCCGCCGGGTGCCGCCGTGCTCGATGCTGCAGTGCCGCAGTGTGTTTGACACTGGCTGCGGCCACGACGGATACTGCACGACGGGCCAGGCACGTTGTCCTGCGAAGAGGCGAGCGTGATCTGCGGTCGTTCGTCATCCGAAACGATAGTTGATGTTCGAACGCGCCACAGCCGCGGCGCGCCGCGCGAACCGCACAGCCCAGGCAAGATTGCATCCGCTCTCACGGGGAAATACTGTGAAGCCAGCCATGTCAGGTTCCTCATCCGGCCTCCGCTCCGGGCTACGCATTCGGGGCCTGGCCGGAGATCTGACGGCCGGCATGGTGTCGATGCTGGTCATGCTCTGCTATGCAATGAGCCTCGGTACCATGATCTTTAGCGCGGATCTCGCCCGTTACGCCGGGCTTGGGGTGCCCACCGCTCTCATCAGTTGCGTAGTGACGGCGCTCGTGATCGCCTTGATGAGTTCGATGCGCGTGAACATCGCCGGACCCGACGGCAACGCCACGGCGTTTCTTGCCGGTGTGGCGGCCGGCGTCGCAAGCAGCGTGCGGGCTGACGGCGGAACACCGCAAACAATCCTGCTGACGGTGCTGATCGCCATCGCGTTGTGTTCGGTGGTGACGGGCGTCATTCTGTATGCGCTCGGGTCGTCCAGGCGCGGCCGTTCCCTGCAATTCCTGCCTTACCCGGTTGTAGGCGGCTTCCTTGCCGGGACTGGCTACCTCCTGCTGGCCGGCGCGTTTCGGGTCGTGACCGGCGAGCCCTTGAACTGGCACACCTTGGCGCTGGTGATGCACCTGAACTGGCTGGTCTGGACACCGGCTTTACTCGTGTGCGCGTCAGCCACGCTTCTGTCGCGCACCTGGAAACACGCTGCAGCACTGCCCATCACGCTTGCACTCGGCGTCGCCCTGTTTTACGTGCTCCTCTTTGCGGCCGGCCTGTCGATCGACGACGCCCGCGACACGCGATTGTTGCTTCCGCGCGTGGCGCCGCACGCCATACGAATTCCCGAGTTGCATTTGCCGGCATCGCTCATGCACGGCGGGGTCGACTGGGCGGCAATCGGTGCGCATTTGCCGGAGACCCTCGTCGTTACGTCGATTTCGGCAATTTCGATCCTGATGAACTCGACTGCGATAGGCGCAGCCACGGGTGAAGACATCGATCTGAACCGCGAGATGCGTGCGGCCGGCATCGCCAATATCGCAAGCGGAATGTTAGGCGGAATGGTCGGCTACCAGTCGTTCAACCGATCGATGCTCAATGCACGCGCTGGCGCGACAACTCGTCTGGCCGGTGTGTTCGCCGCCCTTGCTTGCCTGTTCGTGCTGGCCGTCTCACCGGATCTGGTGGCGCTATTCCCGGTGCCGGTGCTGGTCGGGCTGCAGCTCTTCATGGGAGTGCGTCTGTTGATCCAGTGGCTGGTGGGTGCTTTTGGCAAGCTCAACTGGCATGAGTACCTGCTTGTACCGCTTATTCTGGGAGCGATTGCGTTTTACGGCGTCGTCACGGGGGTGGTGGCCGGAGTGGTTGCCGCATGTGTGATGTTCGCGTTGCTGTACGGCCGCGTCAGCTGCGTTCGTATGGAGTTCGACGGCAGCACGCGCACATCGACTGTCGAACGCAGTATCGAGGCCACCGAACGCCTTCACGAACTCGGTGCACAAGTGTGCGGAACATGTCTGCAGGGGTTTCTTTTCTTTGGTACGGCCAATTCGATCTTGCAGCGCGTGCGCCAACGGCTGGCCACGCGCGGGCCCTTGTCCGTTCGCTTTGTCGTGCTCGATTTCGCGTCGACCAACGGCATGGACGCATCGGTATCGGTTAGCTTCGTCAAGCTTTGGCAGATGTGCGCAACGGCTAATGCGGACCTGGTGCTGACGGGGTTGCCGATACGCTCGCGTGATCTACTCATGAAGACCGGCACGCTGAATCTTCGGATCCACGAGTTCTCTACGCTCGATGCGGGATTGGAATGGATCGAAGATACGCTTCTCGCCTCGGATTCACGCGCGTTGCCCCGCGCCGAAGAAGATTTCCACACGATGCTCGCGCAGTATTTCACGCCATGCGCGCTCACAAGGCTGCTGGCCCTTCTGGAAGTGCGCGAGCTTAGGGCGGGGCAGCCGGTGTTCCGTCGCGGCGAGCCGGGGGACGCCATGTACTTTGTCGAGAGCGGCCGTGTCACTGTCTCACTGCCGCTTGCCGACGGGCGCAACCTCAGGTTGCGCTCGTTCGGGCCGGGTACGATCGTCGGCGAAATGGCGGTGTATACGCAGCAGGCGCGCAGTGCGGACGTGCTCGCGGAGGGTCCCGCACGCGTGCTGCGTTTGACGCTCGAGTCGTTGCATGCGCTCGAGCGCGACGACCCTGTGACCGTGCAGCAAATTCATCGCTATGTCGTCAAGGTCATGGCGTCCCGTCTGGCTGTCGCAGACGAGGCCTTGCGCGCCGCTCACTCCGTGCCGAGCGGGTAGAGTGCGCGGCGCCAACGCATTCTTGAGGCACGCGTCCCAGCCCTCATCGGGCCAGGTAGAAATCCAGGGGGATAAGCTCGACGGCCCATCCGCCTTCTTCGCCCAGCGTGGCCGCGGGGTGCATGGAGGCGATGCGCAACGCCTCGTCACGGGTATCCGCCTCGATGACGAACAGGCCGCCCACGACTTCCTTCGACTCGGTGTAGGGCCCATCGGTGATGTGCGTCTTGCCACCGCGCGGGCGGAGCGTCGTCCATTTGTCCAGATCGCCAAGCGACGCGGAAATCAGAACCTTGCCGGTAGCCCGCATCTTTTCGTCCAATGCGGGGCATTGGCTTACCAATGCCTTGACGTCGCCTGGCGCCATCGCGGCGAATTTTTCGGGTGTGAAGTAGGCCAAGCCGAGGTATTTCATGGGAGATCCTTTGGGTGGGGATACCCTGACGACGAAGCTGATGATCGAAAATCGACAATCTTCCAGGAAAGTTTTTAGCAGGTCTCGCCAGCCTGTCCGCTTTGGGTTCAGAAACGGTCAGTTACTCGCACACGGAAGCTGTCATTCCACGGCCGGTCCGCGCCGAAACCGGCTGGACGACTTACGAATGTATTGTGCGTCATTCAAACATAGAATCCGCTCGCGACGGCGATACGTCGCTTTCGGAGCCCCTAATCGGGTCGTAGTGTTCGGCCTCGGTACTAGCGGACTGGCCGTCCCGCGATCGTGCGCATGACCCGACGGCATGGCATGACCGTTCTATTGGATGTCGTTGATCGAGCCGCCGCTTAGATCTTTTCAGCGCCCCGCAGCCTGACCAAGGCTAAGATCGTTCTACAGGCCGCTCGCGCATGCTGGGCAATGGCTCAAAGCTGAATGGGTTCAGCGCCGGACAACGGGACATAAACGACACACTCGTCCGGTGAACGAATTTCATCGCGGTTGATCGCAGGGCGGATGCTGTTTCGGTTACGCTTGCTGCCGGGCGCGTCTGGCATTAGCCCGCGAGCCTACGTGGAGCCGATCCAGTCTCACCAGAAGTTCCGAACCCTGCTTCTGGATGTGGATAGATATGTTGGGTAGTGCAAGCACCGCGCGAATGCGCGTTCGCCAGTAGTCTGGTTGCATTACGACATTTGCCTTTGCGGTATTGTGGCCACAATCCAGATACTCCAATTCAGAGATCATCGTCTGGATATGAGTCAAGTCTTTTTCCGCGTGCGTTTGCGTTGACATAAGCGCTTGATGTTTCGCTGATTTATTGTTCGTCAGTGTTCGAAGGTCGTGAGGTTCGTACCGTTTTGCGCGCGACTTATCGCGCTGTCGCATAGGAGACCGTCACCGCCGGGACGAGACCAGGGGCACCAGTCGTGGTGATCCAGGTTCCTGAGTAACTCTGCACGGCGATATTCACGACGGTAGTGAGCGATTACGCCGGTTGCCGCAATCACCAGTACGAACATACCGATCACAACCCCAAGCCAGGATTCACCCATTGCAGTCTCCTTCGTTACGTCCAGTCTGCGATTACGGACCGGCTGACGGTGCACTACAGGCGTTTCTTCTATCCTTGCGTTGAACGTTCGTTTGAACCTTCGTTTGAACCTTCGTTCGAACCTTCGTTCGAACGACAGGCCGCAAGTCGACGGACGTTGCTCAACACATCCGCCCGACGGCTTTCAGGACGGCATGGCCTTGTGGGGTGATGCTTAGTTGCCGCTGTCCGGTCGTCAGTAGTTCAATGTTCACGAGTTGACGTGCCAGCAGTGTGTGAATTTCCTCTCGGTCGGGTCTGATCTGATCGGGTGCAGCGTTCACCAGCATCAAGGTGGTGAATTCATGCGGACTCAACATGCGTGCCTCCTCACGAAGCGGTATGTCTTCGAACTGACGGGTGAGTGCTGAAACCGATGTCCGGCGTCGCGATTACTGGCTGGACATCTTTGCATTGACCTATTTGATCGACGTGCCGGATCCCTTGGCAGTTTCGATGGCCTGCTTGGCCGCTTTGCGGACGGTTTCTCTCGCATCTTGGGATGTCGGGAAGGGCGATTTCAATACGGTGGTCGCGGCTTCTGTCCCTGCAGGTGCGTCCTTCACAAGGTTGTCTGCATGTGTTGGTGCAGTGTGATTCGCATGCTCGTAATGAGCCTCGGCAACCTTCGTCAATTCCGCATTGGTGTTCGACGCGATGTCGTATAGCTGGCGGCTGTATGAAAGAGCCTGTTCGGCTGCGGGCTGCATCAGACCTGCTTGCCACGTGAGGTATTCCTCGGGCGTCTTAACCGACAGCGCTTCATGCCAGTAAGCTTTGCTCGTCGCAAGTGCCGAATGAATAGTTTGCAGATTCAGTTCTGTCAGTCGCTGGAAGCTCTCGAATGTCGTATTCGTCAAGGCGAAGAGGGTGACAGCGTTGTCGGTCTGCGATGCGATGAATTGATCGGGTTCGAAAAGGCTCATTCATGCTCTCCTTAATTATCGTCATGGCCGTCAGGCAGAGAAAGGCCCGGCACGCCACCGGATCACCGGCGCCGCAAGGCTGTACCTGACTGAGCGGATGCATTTCCCAATAAGTGGAATCATTCTAACGTCGTGTAAGCAATATTTGGCATACTACTTCTGTAGGGGAATCCCCTACCTCCGAAGACATCAGAATGTCATCGGCGTACCCGGCGCACCTGTCCTGGTAGTTGGTGACAAACAAGGCTGACCCAGGAAGTTTTCAATCGGCTAGACAATCCAATCAAATGCTCGGACAACGAGTACCGAGACAACGATCAACGCAACAGTTCGCGATATGCGGGTGCAAATCGTCGTGAGCGACAAAAGCATCGGCATCCCGGTATCGCAACTTGGCCGTATGTTTGAGGCGTACGTTCAGCTAGCCATCCCCGAATGGCCGGTGGCGATCGGGTCTCGGCATCGAGCTGTCTGTCGTCCAGAACGCGGTTGATATGCATGGCGGCCGCGTCACCGCTGCAAGCGATGGAGTAGGGAAGTACCGGACAACATTGACACCTTCATTGGAGAGTTGCAGCTTGATGGATCGGTGCGCGGTCGTGCCGTGAGTGACCACAGACAGATAGTTAGGTATCCCGTATATTTAGTCGAAACGAACGCGCACTCAGAATGCCCTGGAAAACGACGCTCATTTCCAGAGCGCCTGAACGGCACCAATGGTTATGGAACTGAGAAACAGCGGCGGGAGTCGCTTGTGATGGTTGACCTCGATTTTGTCTTCCGCCGGTGTCCCTCCTTTGATAGCCTGGGGGAAGCCGTTGAAAAGATCGTCGGGGTTATGATCGTTGGAGGATAACCCGCAGGCATGGAACAATTCGTGGACCGCAATCAGCAGCTTTACTCCATCGCCGGCTGCGCGTCGGCCCAAATCACCGATTTCAGGAGTGGCCGGCACTACGATAAAGGCCTTCGCAATGCGCGCGACGCCGTTGAAGGAAAGCTTGACCTGCGATGTGTGCCCTGCGAGAGCTTTACCGTCCACAGATACCGAAAATGCCTGTCCGAATGCGGTGAAATTCACGCTGCCGGCGCCGGCTTCGAACTGTACATCCGCCCCGCCCGGGCCGTTTGAATCGGGTGCCTGAGTCGTTTGAGTCAGCACGACTCCGAGCGAGTGAGCGGTAGAGAGTCGGTTGAATTCCTTGATCGCGTTGGAAAACACACCGGACCATTTGCCGCCTGTTATGCTGCTGCCCGCGAAGACAGTCAACTGCTTTTTGCTCTTGACCGGATCGTCCCACGCGGTACCCACGCGACTCTCCTTCCAGTTTCAGACCGGCGCGCCGGTCTTTTGATCGAAGCGACAACAGACGCTTTCTATCATGATTCGCGTCTTTCTCTCGCGCTGTGCAATTTCCTTATCCAGGGCGGCGATAGTCATCTTGCCGACGATGTTATCGGCTCTGGTCTGATAGGCGCGGTTGATGATGTTGCGTTTTTGTTTATAAGCAAGCACGGCCGCGGCGGTAGACGGTCCGTATCGCTTTGCCTCTAACTCGAGCGCGACGATCTGCGCGCCGTCCAGACAGGCAAGCGCCGTCTGGATCTTGCCGACCGAATCCCCGACGCAACCGGGCGTGATGTGTGCCGGATCGGACGTGAGGCACGCCTGAAGCCGCGGATCGTTGCGAAACAGCCGTGAAAATAGATGCATTTTCCGTCCTTTGCATACCCGATTGCTAATTCGTTTCAGGCGGATCTTTTGCAATTTGCCGCTAGCTCTTTGGACGACGGGCGGGGTCCTGATAAGACGAGCTCCGACCCTCTTGTCGCTGTAGACGAATTCGCACGCGTGGTTTTGAAATCTGCGCGGGGCATCGAACCGTCCTACAAAAAGGAGTAGAACGTGAGTCAGGCGCTGCTTGTCTATGTCAACGCCGCCGCACCATGACAAAGTTCATTTGTAGGGCGCGCTTCGGGGGGATGCATGCGCCTGTGCCTACTGGATTTCACCTTTCCAGATCACTCGCCCTACACATCAACTGCGGGACTTCTGGAAGGCGTCCGTCGGGCAAACTTCCGATTGCTAAGAGCTGCGCCGATAGACTATTTTGTTGGAAGCTTGAGCCGGACATTTTGTCTCTTCTAAGCTGAGACCGACGATGTGGACTGGTACCACGTTGTGCCACCCGATTGGGACAATGGTTTTCCCCGCGGCGCTTGCGCTGCTTTGTCTCGATACCGCGCGGGCGCAGGAAACTCAATTTACGCGGCCTGGCGCCGTTTTGCCGGCATCGAGGTCCGCCCAACTTTTGATGCGGGAGTCCGGCTCCCGCATCCAGCGCGTAGATTTTGTTCTCGATCAGGCGTCCCAGCCGCGCGCTGAAGAGTCGGAGAAAAAACGCAAAGCGGAGCAACGCGCCGCCGCGGCGAAGGCAAAGCTCCACCCGAAGGCTGCTTCGGAAACGGCGGTTCCTGCAGCAAGCCGGTCACAGCAAGCGGCCAGTGCGCCCACGGCAGCGTCGACGGTCTCCGCGGCGGCTCTCCCGGGCGCACCACCTGCGTCCCAGCCAACTGCAATCGAGCCGACTGCAACCAGGCCGGCAACGGCGTTGCCGCAACCAGCGCACACACCGCAGCCGGCATCAGAGCCGCAGCAGACGCAAGCCAATACAAGTCCGCGAGCGCAGGCGGGTTCTGCCGGTCCCGACGATCAGCACGGGGCAGGTGCGGGGCGTCCTGCGCGACTTACTCGCGACCAATTGCTGGCGTTGTTGCCGGGCTCGACGATGCTACGAACCAATACGGCAGGCGCTCTCAGGCAGTGGGTCAATAAGCCCGACGGTACGCTCACCGTCTACTGGGGCGGCGGGGGCTTCCGCAACGGCGCGCACAGCGCGAGCGGCCGCTGGAACGTCACCGAGGAAGGTCGCTTGTGCCTGCACATAGACTGGGAGGATGTCCCCGAAAACTGGTGCCGCTTCCTCGAGCCGACAGCCAATGGCAACTACCAGCCGATCGCCGATATCGCCGATGCGAACTGGACACCGCCGCCAGACAAAACCAGTTGGCGTCCTTTGACGATTCATCACTAGCGGAACCGGCACGGCGGCGGGCCACGGTTAGGAGACAAAGGTCATGGGGCGTCGTCCACGCAAAGCACCGGATCGCTGACCAGGCAATCGGCATCTGATGCCGACGGCCCCATACCGGGCGCGTTTTCACAGACGTTTCCTGGACGGGTTGTTCGCGCTCCCCGCCAACAAGGCTGGCAAGGCAAGCAGACAACGCGAGCAGACAACGCGAGCAGAACATATGGTCCCGCCGAACATTGCGCGTGCGTTTATCCCGCCGGTTTGACGGCGTCGATGGTGAAGCTGGTCACGCCGAATTCATTGGGGCAGTCTGACGCGCCCGCTGCACAGAGCGGCTTGCCCGCAAACGGCGAGTACTGGGATGTGCGCCGCGTCGCGGCCTCGCGTTGGGCGTCCTCCGGAAAGGCGGCGAACACGGCTCCGGGTTTCAGGCCGGCCACAGAGAAATCGCGCGGCTCTGGCGACACCAGCACCAGAAACCGGTTGGGGCCTGGCGGCTCGCCCGCCAGCATCGGCCAACTCGCACGCGGCAGCGAGAGTGTCTGCCCGGCCGTGATCGAGTTGTTGCGGTCCAGTCCGTTCGGAAACAGCATCAAGTACTGATTGGACGGGTCAACCATGAACACATACACGTAGCCGGCGCGGTTGCTGCTCACCTTGAATTGCAGATGATCCTTGCCGATGCGGGCCGTCGTGCTGCGCAGTGTTCCGGTGACATGAATAGCGGGATCAGCCAGCGTCGCGATCCGCTCGAATTCGCTGCCGGGTGTGAAGGCCGCAAGTGTGTCCGGAGGCGGCGTTGGTGCCGCCTGAGACACCGGTGGCGGCGATGGGCTCACGGATGGCGCGACCGCAGCCATCCGGGCCGAGTGTGACGACGGCTCGGCACTGGTAAGTGAAGATGGAGGTGCAGAGCGGGGTGCCGTCGCGACCGGTGCCGACGAACGCGTTGCCATCCAGGCACCGACGGCCGCAAGCGCAACGACACAAACGGCGGCGCCGGCGATCAACCCGGTTCTGTTGCGATTCTTCGCGTCCGGCACGGCGGCTGCCGGCGGTTGTGGGCGGCGCTGTGTGCTGTTACGTTCGCCCATGGATTCGCCGCCGGCGCTCGAGGGATTGCGCAACGTCGCGCTCGACGATGAGCCGCGCACCTCGCCCACTCCAGATGCATCGCTGCCGCTCGCAATGTCGGCGGGATCCGGCATCGAAATACCCAGCTCTCTCGCGAGCACATGCACGCTCTGTGGGCGGCTTTCCGGACGCACGGCGAGCGCGTGGTCGATCGCACGCAGGAAACGCTCCGAATACCGGCCCGCCGCCGCATCGGCGAGCGGCACATAAGTGTCGCTCATCATGCGGCCGACCGAAGGCGGTGGCGTTTTACCAAGAATCGCAAAATACACCACTGCGGCGAGCGCGTAGACGTCGGTCCATGGCCCCTGCTTAAGCGCGGCTACTTCGGCGTATTGCTCGATCGGCGCATAGCCTGGCTTCAGAATGACCGTCAGCGCCTGCGTCATGTCGCCAATCACGCGCCGCGCCGCGCCGAAGTCGAGCAGAAGCGGGCGCCCGCCGCCTTTCAACAACATGATGTTGTCCGGCGCTATGTCACGGTGATAGCACTGTGCCGCATGCAGCACCGCGAGCGCGTCTATCAACGGAGTGAGCAGGCCGAACAGCCATGCTTCGTCTGGAGGCTTGGGCATGAGGCGCAAACCGTCGCGCAGCGTCATGCCCTCGTAGTACGGCATGACCATGTATGCCGTGCCGTTCGCTTCCCAGAACCGGTACACCTTGACGAGGGAATGGTGATCGAAGCGCGCGAGCAGTCGCGCCTCATTGATGAAGCTCTTGAGTCCCGCGCGGAAGGTGTCTTCATGACGCTGCGACCTGACCGACACTTCGGCTGTGCCGACGCGCGAGGCGAGCGCGGCCGGAATGTATTCCTTGATTGCGACGTTTCGCCCGAGCTGCGTATCGTGGGCGAGGTACACGATGCCGAAACCGCCTTCGCCGATCACGCTCACGATCTCGAACTCGCCGAGCCGCGTGCCGGCGGGCAGTGCGTGTTGTGCATTGCCAGCGGGCGTGGGTGGCCGGGTGACGACGGTGCGGTCCGGATCCGCTGCATCCGCGCCGCCTTGCTGAGCATCTGGCGCGGGCTGCCGCTGCACGATCACCGTTTTGTCGTCGGGGCTGCTCATCGGCTTTGGCTCCCTGGAGTATTCCATGACGAAGCACCGCGCACGCAAGCGTCACCGCCACGCGTGAGACGCGTGCATCTTTAAGACGATCAGCGCGACGATTTTTGAAAAACGGCGCGCAAGCAGGCGAATCCATTCGTTCAGCGCGCACGCCGGGATTTCAAAATCCGTGGGGCCAAATCGTTTACAACCATGTAGTCGAACTTCGCATGCAGCCGCAGGCCGTGTGCGCATTCCGTCCGCCAGCCGTTTCCTTTTACCGTCTTGCAGGATGTTAGACGTGAACGCGCGCGAAGGTCTGCCGAGCGGGATGGTGCGCATTGCCCTCAGGACGCTGTGCCGCCGTGCGGCGTTGAGCCTGCGTTGCGACGCGACGCTGCTAGCCGCGTCGCTCGCCTTCGGTTCGGCCGTGCTGCTTGCAGCAGGCGGCGCGCTCGCGGCTGACGTGTCCGTTCCCGTAGCAGAACGTTCCAGCAACACTGGGCTCGCGCCCGAATCTCCCGCTTTTCGCCAGGCCCTCGAACGCGAACGCGACGCCGAAACGCTCAATACGCTGACCGCGGAAGGGCGGCTTCTGTTGTCGCGCGATCGCGTCAAATTGCCTGCCTACGACTATTGCAGCATGTCGGTCGCGGCTGCGGAGCGCGGTGACTTCCGCGACAGCGTCAACGCCGCGGCGCGCGCGCTGGTAATCGCAGGCCAGACCAATAACGCCGACCTCGCGGCGCTCTCCAAGCGCGATCTGGCGATCGCCTACAGCTACGCGGGCGACCTCGACAACGCAGTGCGCTATGCACGCGACGCGCTCGCCTCCACGCCCAAGGCGCCCGAGCAGGTCTATGCGCCGGCCAACAAGGTGCTCGGCGACGTCGCGTTGCGCCGTGGCAATCCGCAGGAGGCGCTCGCCGCATACAACGACGCGCTCGCCACCGCGTCGCCGCGCTATAAGCCACTGGTTCTGCTGTCGATGACCAACGCCCGGATCGCAGCGGGCGACACGAGCACCGCGCGCACGACGTTCGACGCCGCTGGGCCGCCCGCAACCGCGGAGTTCGCGCCGGCCTATCAGCGAATCGAGGGCAACCTTCTGCTCGCCGAAGGCAAGCCCGATGACGCGAAACGCGCCTTTGAAGCGCTGCTAAAGCAAAGCGGCGCATCGAGCGACGCCGGCTACGACGCGTTATGGGCCTATGAAGGAATCGGCCGCGCGAACCTCGCGCTCGGCAATCGACCCGCGGCCCGCGAGGCATACCTCACGGCGGTCGGGGAAGCGGAGAAGATCCGCGCGCGCTTTCACAGCGATGAATTCAAGACCGGCCTTTTCGGCGACACGCAGACGGTGTTCGAACAGGCGATCGCGTTGACGCTCGAAACCGGCGATTACGAGAGCGCCTGGAATCTGTCCGAACGCAGCCGCGCGCGCGCGTTGCTCGACGTGGTGCGCAACCGCGTCGATGCCGGTGTGGACAACCTGCAATTGAACGGTCAGGTGCCGAGTCTCGCCGCGACGCGCAGCGCGCTGAAGCCGGACGAGGCGATTGTCGAATTTCATAGCCTCGAAAAATCGCTGGTTGTCTGGGTCGTGCGTCGCGACGGCCTGACCGGACACACGCTGCCGATCTCGCGCGCGGAGCTGAGCGCCGCCGTCACCGACCTGCGCAATGCCATCGTGCGCCGAAGTACGGCCGCGCTGACCTATGGCGACAAGTTCAACGCATTGCTGATCGGACCGCTCGGCCTGCGCCCGAACGAGCGACTCATCATCGTGCCGCACGACGCGCTTCACTATTTGCCGTTTCAGGCGTTTCACGACGCCAGCGGCTTTCTGATAGAACGTCATGCCATTGCGCTCGAACCGTCGGCGAGTATCGCGGTGCAACTCGAGCAACGACAGCAGAGGATCGCGAGCAACCTGGTCGCGTTCGGCAATCCGACCATCACGCCCGCGTTCGCATTGCCCGGCGCCGAAGCGGAAGTGAAGGGCGTCGCGCCGCTCTTCGCGCGCAACGAGGTGTTCCTGCATAGCGCGGCGACACGCGTGAGCTTTCGCGACAACGCGCCCGCTGGCCGAGTACTGCACGTCGCGACACACGCCCAGGCGGACACGCTCGATCCATTGCATTCGAGTATCTTGCTGGCACCTCCTGGACAGCCCGCCGACGGCCCCGACGTGCTGCTCGCGCGGGACATCTACAACCTTGAGCTCAAGGACGTCGCGCTCGTGACCTTGTCCGCGTGTGAAACCGGGCTTGGCCGGATCGCGCGCGGCGACGAAATACTCGGCTTCACGCGCGCGTTCTTCTATGCGGGCGCCACCAGCCTGATCGTGTCGATGTGGCCGGTCGCGGACGAATCGAGCGCGCTGACCATGCGCACTTTCTACGCACAACTGACCGAAGGGCGTGAGGCCATCGACGCGATGCGAACCGCGCAATTGACCGTACTCAAAAACCCGCGTTTCTCGCATCCGTTTTTCTGGGCACCGTTCGATCTGATGGGAGGCTGGCGCGTGACGATTGCGCGCTGAATGGCGATGATCCGAATCCGACTGATTGCCGCCGCTGTGTCCTGCACCAGCGCATTGGCGTGGGGGCAGACCTTGCCCAACGCCGGCAGCCTGCTCAACCAGACGCAGCCGCGCGACACTCGTCCCGCGCCGCCCGGTGGAGCGGCCGCACTGCCGGCCGTGCCACCCTCCGCGCCGCCCGGCGTGACTGCGCCCGGGCCGACGTTCGTGCTCAAGAGCATCTCGATCAGCGGCAACGATACGATTCTGGCTGACCAGTTGCTCGCGCCGGTGCGCGACCGGATCGGCACGGCAATTGGTTTCGCGGACATCGAGACAATTGCCGCGCGCATGACGCGCATTTATCGCGAGCGCGGCTATGTACTCGCGCAGGTGGTGATCCCGCCACAGGACGTCAGCGACGGCAATCTCCAACTGAGCGTGCTCGAAGGACGCGTCGGGCACATTAATCTGAACGTGGCGGCGGGCACGCCGGTGCGCGAGTCGCTGCTGCGTGAGCGAGTGGCTGCGATTCCCGTCGGCGCGCCGCTCCAGCAGCACGACCTCGAACGTACGATGCTGCTGCTCTCGGATTTACCGGGCATCGTGGTGTCGTCGGCGATCGAGGCCGGCAGCGAGGTCGGCACGGCCGATCTGACGATCAACGTCGCGCCCGCCAAACGCTGGAGCTTCGCCGCCGATATCGACAACTTCGGCGTGCCGTCGAGCGGCACCTGGCGGCTCGGCGCGCTGGCGAGGTTGAACTCGCCATTCATGATTGGTGACAACCTGGATCTGCGCCTGCTCGGCAGCGAGCGGCTCGACACCGCATACGGACGCGTCGGCTATGAAGCGCCCGTCAATCCGTACGGCACACGAGTCGGCGTCGCGGCGGCGCGGCTGAACTACGCGCTCGGCAAGGAGTTTTCGTCGCTCGATGCGCAGGGCGAAGCCACCGTCGTCGATCTGACGGTGACGCATCCGCTCGTGCGCGCCCGCAATGTCAATCTGCTCGGACGAGCGAACATCGAGTACCGCGACCTGATCGACAACATCGGCCTTGTTTCCCAGCACATTCACAGGTCGATGATCGAAGGCAGCGTCGGGCTCAGTTACGAGAGCCGTGACGGTTTGCTCGGCGGCGGCTTCAACAGTGCCGATCTGGCGTTGCTGGTCGGCTCGCTCCACTTCAAGTCGGAGGCGGACCAGGCGCTCGACCAATCGGCTCTTGGACGGAATACAGCCGGCACGGAAATGCGCGTGACGTTCTTTGCCAACCGGCTCAATGCGCTGACCGACAAGGCGAGTATTTTCGTGGGCGTATCCGGTCAGTATGCTGCGACGACGCTGGACAACTCGTCGCGCTTCCTGCTCGGCGGACCGCATGCGGTGCGCGCATATTCGCCTTCCGAGGCGCTCGTCGACGAGGGCTTCGTCGCGACCTTGGAGGGGCGTTACGCGGTGACGTCGCGGCTCACGCTCCTCGGTTTCTTCGACTTCGGCGCGGGCCGCTACAACGCGAACCCGCGACCGGCCGAGGGCGCCAACAGCATCACGCGCAGTGGAGTAGGCATCGGCGCATTCTGGGCCGCCCCGGCCGGGTTCTCCGTGCAAGGCACGATTGCGTGGCGCACGACCGGACCCGACACGACCAATAACGATCGCGTGCCGCGGATTTACGTGCAGTTGTCCAAGGCGTTTTAAGCCCGGGACGAACCATCGGACTTCCTCTTTTCCGGGCAGCGCTGCTGACGGACGAAGCGGAGCAACAGGAAAGGGCTTGTTCCAACGCGTGTAGCCGGGTCCGTCCGGCGCGGAGGTCTGCCATGAAAAAGCCGTGCAGTGTGCTATGGAGGCGTGCCTCGATTACCGCCGGGGCGGTGGCGCTGCTGCTCGCCGCGTCCTGCCCGCCATCGTTGCTCGCGAATCCGACCGGCGCTCAGGTGGTTTCCGGTTCGGTCAGCGTCACCTCGCCGAGCGGGGGGCAGATGAACATCGGGCAGAAGACGCCCAACGCGATCGTCAACTGGAATTCGTTTTCTATCGGCCCGAAAGAATCGGTCGTGATCGCGCAGCCGTCGGCGAGTTCAGCGCTACTCAATCGTGTGACCGGCAACGACCCGAGTGTCATCGCCGGGCGCTTGCAGGCGAACGGCAAGGTGTTTCTGGTGAATCCCTCGGGTGTGATCTTCGCGCAGGGGTCGGTGGTCAATGTTGGGTCGATGATCGCCTCGACGCTGAATATCGGGGACGCGGATTTCCTTGCCGGCAATTTCCATTTCGTAGGAGCGTCTCCGGGCGCTGTTGTCAATCGGGGTTCGCTCACTGCGCAGGCCGGAGGGACCATTGCGTTGCTCGGCGGCACGGTCAGCAACGCCGGGACCGTGGCCGCGCGGCTCGGCACCGTTGCGCTCGGCGCGGGCAGCGATATCACGCTCGACTTCGCTGGCGATGGCTTGACGACCCTCAAGATCAATCAGGGCGCCGCGAACGCGTTGCTCGGAAACACCGGCAGCCTGGCTGCGGATGGCGGCGTGGTTGTGATGAGCGCGCAGTCGGCCGATGCCCTTGCGGGGACCGTGATCAACCAGCAAGGCATCGTACGTGCGCACAGTCTGACCGAACGCAACGGCCACATCGTGCTGGATGGCGGCAGGAGCGGCGTGACGCAGTTGAGCGGCACGCTCGATGCAACCGGCGGCGCCGGGTTGACGGGCGGTCACATCGATGCCACGGGCTTCAACGTCGCGCTTCTGGACGGCGCGCATGTCGACGCGAGCGGTGCGGCGGGTGGTGGCAAGATTCGTTTGGGTGGCGGCGCAGGCGCCGCGGACCCCGACATCCGCAATGCGAACGGTGTCTGGATGGCGCCGACGGCGGACGTTCGTGCCGATGCGCTGGCGAACGGCAATGGTGGAAATGTGGTGGCGTTCAGCAATATCGTCAGCCGCATCTATGGCATGCTGTCTGCGACCGGCGGCCCGCAGGGCGGCGACGGCGGACTGATAGAGACGTCCGGGCACTATCTGGACACCACTGGGGCGAAGATCGACGCCTCTGCGCCTAAAGGCAAGGGTGGCACGTGGAAGCTCGACCCGCAGAATATCGATATCGTCCAGGCTGCGTCCGGCACTCCCGCGACCGAGACGCCCGGCAATAGCACAACGCCCACGATGTTCGAACCCGCGGGCGCGGATAGCGAGGTGGTCAGCTCGCTGATCACCACCGAACTGAACGCCGGAACTTCGGTGACGATTTCGACGGCCGGCTCAGCAGGCGTTGGGGCGCAACCCGGCGACATCCTCATCCTGACGCCAATCCAGAAGACGGCGACCGCCGCAAACGCCAGTGCGACACCGACGCTCACGCTCAGCGCACTCGGTTCCATCACGGATTCCGGGCAAGACATCACCTCGTTGTCAGGCCCGCTCAACGTGGTTCTGGAGGCAAATGTCAATGCGTCCACGGTCGGCACCGGTACCGTCAGTCTGACCAACGCGAATGTAGCCACCGGCGGAGGAAACTTTTCGATTGCCAACAACGGTCCGGTTAATCTCACCAACAGCAGCATCACGACATTGAATGGGGCCGTCTCAATTTCAGCCGCCGCCAACCAGGGGCCCGCCGCGGTAATTGACGGTTCCTCAATTACGACAACGAGCGGGAACATTACGTTGATCGGAACGAGCCGGGCAGCGGTTTCGTCCGGCGCTTCGGTTGACGGCGTCCGTATCGAAAATAGTGCCGGCACGGAAGGGCAACCCTCGCAAATTTCCACGGACACGGGCGTGGTATCCGTGTTCGGCAGCGCGACGGGGTTCAACGCATACGGGGTTCTGCTGACCGACGGCTCCTCCATTCGGTCTGTGAACGGCAATCGCATTGATCTTCGTGGGGCGGTGGCGGGCCCCACAGGAACGGAAGGCCCGACGAATCAGCTCTTCGACTATGGCGTCCTGATTCTGAACGGTAGCGTTCAGGCTCAAGGTTCCGGCAGCTCCGTCCTGCTCACCGGATCGACTAACACCTCGGACGCCGGCGTGGCGATTGGCGCCGTACCGCTGCCATCAGAGTCCGGTGATAACCCGGGACCGGTCACGATCACGGCTGGCGATCGGGGTTCCGTCATTTTGCGTGCCTCCAATGACGGCAGCACCAGCAGCCTGCTCAGTCGGTCCTCGCCCATCGACGGGTCCGCGACCATCGACGCACCTAACGGCACCCTGGTGTTGGCGCCCGCTTCGGTCGATGCATCGAACAATTTCGCCATTACCGCGCTCGACGCGACGACGATTAGCTTATTCGGCACGGGTGGAGGCTTCAGCATCGATCCATCGACAGTCCAGACGTTCGCGACGACCTTGCAGACAATCGTCCTCGGGTCCAGCACGCACACGGGTCCCATTACGGTGAACGGGCAATGCCCGTCGGGCAGCACCGCCTGCACCCCGGCGCGCCCCAGCTTCGCCACCAGCCTGACACTAGCCAATCCGGGCTCAGGCAGCCAGGGCATTACATTGCCCTTTGGCTTGTCGTTGCCCGGCAAAACGCTGACGCTGGCATCGGCGGGGCAGGTTACCGATCCCGGCGGCATTCAGGCGGCCGGGTTGATGCTCGCAGGCCCAGGTGCGTTCCTGTTGACCGACCCGCAAAACCAGGTCGGCGTGCTGTCGATGGTCGGCGCGGGCAGTGTCAACTTCCAGAATTCAGGCGGTTTCGTGATCGGTCCGGTCGTCAGTCGCACCTTCAATTCCGCATCCAGCACTGTAACGACGATCGACGGCACAAACTCCACGCTCACGGGCAGTCTCAACGCCCAGGCAGCCACGGGCAATATTGGGCTGGGCGGTGGCGCGGCGTCGCCCGGCGGACCGACTGGCGGAGCCAATACGAATCTGAACGCTGGCGGATCGATTGACCTCGTGATGGAAGGAGGCGTCTTCACTAATGCTGGAAGCGGGACGCTGAGCGCCGGCAACGCGTGGCGAACGTGGGCACTGACGTGGAATGGCGAAACGCGTGGAAACGTGCAGCCCAACACCGCGCAGCCCAACTTCTACGGATGCGTGTTCGGCTCCAGTTGCAGTTGGGGCGGCGTGGTGCCCGCGACAGGCAACCATTTCGTGTATATCGACCGGCCTGCGCTAACGGTCACTGCCGATGGCAAAACGCGTCCGATCGGCGCGGCCAATCCGCCATTTACGTACACCACGAGCGGCCTTATCAATGGGGACACCGCCGCGGGCGCGCTGAGCGGCAGCCTGAGCTCGGCTGCGACGCCGGCTTCGCCCGCCGGGCAGTATGCGATCGATCCGAATTTCGTGTCGAGCGTAGGTTACGTGGTGAACAACGTTGCGGGCACGCTGACGGTCGAGCAACTGGTTCCCCAGCCGGTCGCCCAAAGCGGCTTGCAAATCTTTTTCGGCAACGACGAGCGAACCTTTGTCTATGAAAACAACCTGCAAGGCACCAACATTTGCGTCGGCTCGAATCAGCCGCTCTTCACAACGGCGCCACCCGGCGATACGCAGGATCTGCTCGCCGTGGAATGGAAGCGCGTTCGCTCGCAACCGAATTTGAACAGCTGTATGGTGCTGACTGGTCAGCATGGTTGCGGAGATTTTTAGGCATGAGGGGCCAAGCCGCGCGAGATGTGCGCACCTTGCAACGTGGCGCGGGGAGCTGGTATAGCTAAACCAGCGCCGAACGCGGTGTCGGTTTCAACACCGTCGTCTCCAGATCATCGCCTCGCACCCATACCGCGACAGCGGTGTAATTGTCGTGGTTGGCCCTGGCGGTCGCGCGCACCCTGGCGGCAAGCGCGTCGAGCCACGCAGCGGGCGTCCCGGCGGACGCGAGCGCATCGCCAACAAAGGCTTCTTCGTTATATTCCCAGAGACCATCGGTGCAGATCAGAAAAGCATCGCCTTCAAGCAATGCGAAAGTGCCGTCCGAGCCCGCAATGTCCAGTTGATCTTCTGTGCCGAGCGCTGCGTACAGCACGTTGCGGCGCGGATGATGGCGTATCTCCTCTGCAAGGAGCAACCGTGCGTCGACCATTTCCTGAACCATGCTGTGATCGCGAGTCTGCGCGTGAATCTGGCCCTGGCGGAAACAGTAGAGCCGCGTGTCTCCGCAGTGCGCCCATGCAGCGGTCCGGCATTCGCGGTCTATCGCCAGCACTACGGCGGTCGACCGCATGTCCGTTTCCTCGCCGCTACCGCGCAATTGTTCTTCGACGATGTTTTCGTTCGCATGCGCTAGCGCGCTGACAAGCCGCTCGCCCGTCGGCGGCAATTCGGTAACGGTCAGATAGCGCAAATCCGCCAGCACTGAATCGACGACAATGCGCGAGGCCGTATTGCCGCCCCCGTGTCCACCGGCGCCGTCCGCGACGACGCAACAGTAGAGCCGCTCGCTCGACCAGTCGCCGAACGAGTCTTCATTGCGTGGCCGGCCGCCCTGGTCAGTCAGGCTTGCGGTGACGAGTTGCACCGTTGACCCCTCATTGGCTGATGGTCTTGCGAGCTCATTCCTGCGCGTGGGACTGTGCGGACAGAATGCCCAACACCAGCAAAATGGCGATGCGATTGCCCGGTACGATGTCGATGCCGAGCCTGCCCTCGATCCATTGGCCGATTCCCGTGCGGGCGAAGTCGGCCGGTATCGAACGCTTCTTCAACGTGACGCCAAGCTTACGCGCGCGGTAGTGATACGAAGCAATGCCATAGCGCGCTGCTATTTGCGACAGACCGCCTTTCTTGTTCGAGAGCCAGCCAAGACTGCCGGCGAGCAGCATGCGGTCGGCGTCGTCGAGCGAGTCGATGAAGTGCGACGCCGATTCGCGCACTTCTGCTTCGTGCAACCCGTATTGCATCAGAACCGAGCCGATCGGATCGGGATGGAAAGCCGTTTGACGGTCGAGTTCGAGCATGACGTCGCCTTCATCCAGCGACACGTTGTGTTGATGGGCCGCACTACGCAGGCAGTCGATGAGATAGCGGCGAAAGTATGCGCACACTGCATGGCTGCTCGAGGGCGCGCTGTGCAGCGGGAAGCTGGTTGCTGCCGTCGGCGCCGACTCCAGACGGAATACTTTCAGATAGAGGAACTGCGAGATGAGCTCTTCCTTGTCCTCGCCTAGCGCCTGCAACTCTGACGGGTGATAGCCCCTCAACGCACGCCGCACGATCGTATAGATGGACGCCATTTCGTCGTGACTTAAAGATGCGCGCCGCTGCCACAGGTCGGGAAGCATGCCGTCCATTGCGTGGTCGACGATTGCCGTGGTGCTTTGGGTATTTTCCACCTGTCCCCCGCAGTGCTGGGCTCTGCTGCCGCAGCGCTTTGCTGTCCACCTCGCCGGTCCGCTGGCATTGAACATGACGCATCGCGACCGCCTGCGATCGGTAAATCGTACGTCCGGTCCCGCGCAATTCGCATATGCACAAAAATTGCGCCAACAGCAGCGCCAGAACGATAGCCGGTTTATTGGCTCGATCTCTTTCGCTACTGATAAAGCTGATGTGTGATTAATGGTAATTCACGCTGCGGTCCAAACGCGTCTGGTATAAACCCTTAAATGCATTCGCGGCCGAGGTTGCGTCGTGACGGCGCGGAAATTCTTGAAAAAAGAGGCGCTCCGTTCGTTTACTTATATGGCTGGAAAAACGGTGGATGGTACGCCAGAAACGGCCAACAGGCACGTCTGAAGCACTGATATTGTCTTATGTTTACAAGCATGTAAGCCGGCCGTCGCGTTTTAAATAGTTAATGAACCTGTACGACTGAATAATAGGTGATTCAATAAAAGCAACCTCATTTTTATTGATACCTGCCTTTGCTTTTTCAGGCTGCGTGCTACTCTCGTATTCGGATTGGCCGTGGAGAAAGTCCGGAGTGAGAATGCTGCACTGAATTACGGGGCGCATAAGCAATTGAATGAGCTTGCCATGCGCTTCTGGAAGTGCTGATTCATTGCAATCGAGGCGCCCCGTGCCGGCCCTTCGCGGTACGTAGAGACTATTCATCCGAGACCGATCCGAGACATGGCCACGCTTGCTGCCGGCGCAATGCTTGCCGAAATTTCAGATGCCAATCCTTGCGGGGACGACCTCGAGTACGACTCTGAGTTCCTCGAACTGGAACAGGTCGTACATGGCAAGCCGGATGTGCAGTACGGTGAGACCGTTGTCGCCGCCACGCCGCCAGACTGGAAAATTGCGGAAACGTTATCGCTCGGCCTGCTGGCAAAGAGCCGCGATCTGCGTATCGCCGTGCACCTGTCTCGCGCGCTTTTGAACCGTGAAGGTTTCAGCGGTTTTGCGGAGAGCCTCGCGCTTATCGAGGGCCTGCTGGAACAGCGCTGGGACCACGTCTATCCACGGCTCGATCCCGACGACGACAACGATCCCACTGCCCGCGTCAACGCGCTTGCTGCGCTTACCGATCAGTCCGGCCTGCTGCTCGACGTTCGCGATGCGCCTCTGGTGACTTCCCGCGCACACGGCGTGGTCACCTTGCGCAGCATCGAATATGCAACCGGCGAAGTACCGTCGCCGGATGACGCCGAAACGCACTCGCTCAGTTCTATCGACGCGGCCATCGCCGATGCGCACGAAGACGCGGTCGCAACGCATGCGGCGTTGAGCGACGCGCTGAGGAGCGCCACGCGCATCGAAACGGTGTTGACCGAACGCGTCGGTGCTGCGCGTTCGATCGACCTCGCGCCGCTCGTGCGGATGCTGCGGCGAGCCGCCGACTTTATCGGCGAGCGTATCGGAGATACAAGCAGCGATACAGGCGGCGGCGCCGTTTTCACGGATGCTCCGGCTGGCGAGGCTGGCGCCGGAGCACGCAAGCTCGCGACGCCGACCGCCATACAGATCTCCGGCGACATTTTGAATCGCCAGGACGTCGTACGAATGATCGACAAGATCTGCGCTTACTACGAGCGCCAGGAACCCTCCAGTCCGGTGCCGATGTTGCTGATGCGCGCGCGTCGTCTGGTCGACAAAAGCTTCATGGAGATCTTGCAGGACCTCGCGCCCGAAGGCATGGGCCAGGCGCGGCAGGTCGGCGGTATCGAGAATGAGAACGAGTAGTCGGGCAGGGATGGCTTTTTCACGTTTTGCAACGCCAGTCACGCGCCACGCCGCTCGCGGCTCGTGCAGCGTCAACCAGGGGAACAGTCGTGGCAAAGGAAAGCAGCCAGAAGTTCATCGCGCGCAATCGAGCGCCGCGCGTTCAGATCGAGTATGACGTCGAGGTCTACGGTTCGGAGAAGAAGGTCAATCTGCCTTTCGTCATGGGGGTGCTCGCCGACCTCTCGGGTCAGCCGGCGGACCCGCTCGCGCCGGTAGCGGATCGAAAGTTTCTCGAGATCGACGTCGACAATTTCGACGAACGTCTGAAGTCGATGAAACCGCGTGTTGCGGTGCAGGTGCCGAACATGTTGACAGGCGAGGGCAATCTTGCGGTCGACATGACGTTCGAGAGCATGGACGACTTTTCGCCCGCGGCGGTCGCGCGCAAGGTAGATGCGTTGTCCAGACTGCTGGAGGCGCGAGGCCAGTTGCAAAACCTGCTGACCTACATGGACGGCAAGACCGGCGCGGAGGATCTGATCGCGAAATTGCTGAACGACCCAGCGTTGCTGCAGTCGTTAGCATCCGCACCGAAGCCGCAGGAATGAGCGTGATTTAAGGGGAGTCTACGATGGCTGAACCTACCACCCAAGGGCAAGCGCAACCCGGCGAAACGGCGCTTGAAGTGAGCGATTTCGCCAACTTGCTGCAAAAGGAATTCAAACCGAAGAGCGACAAGGCGAAGGAAGCCGTGGAAACCGCGGTGCGCACGCTCGCCGAACAGGCGCTGCGCGACAGCAACGTGATTTCCGGCGATGTGCTCGCCACGATCGAAGCGCTGATCGCGCAGATCGACGCGAAGCTTACCGCGCAGATCAACCAGATCATTCACTCGGAGGAATTCCAGAAGGTCGAGAGCGCATGGCGCGGCTTGCACTATCTGGTGAACAACACGGAGACGGACGAGTCGCTGAAAATCCGCGTGATGAACGTGTCGAAGGGTGATCTGCACAAGACGCTCAAGAAATACAAGGGCACCGCGTGGGATCAAAGCCCCATCTTCAAGAAGCTCTACGAAGAGGAATACGGCCAGTTCGGAGGAGAGCCTTATGGCGCGCTGGTAGCCGATTACTACTTCGATAACAGCGGACCGGACGTCGATTTGCTGACGCAGATTGCGAAGATTTCGGCCGCTTCGCACGCGCCGTTCATCGCGGGCGCCGACCCCGCTGTGATGCTCATGGAGTCGTGGCAGGAGCTGGCCAATCCGCGTGACCTGACAAAGATTTTTCAGACCCCCGAGCATGCAGCGTGGCGCTCGCTGCGCGAGTCGGAGGATTCGCGTTACGTGGGCCTCGCCATGCCGCGCTTTCTCGCGCGCGCGCCCTACGGCGCCAAGTCCAATCCAGTCGATGAGTTCAATTTCGAAGAAGACACGGCTGGCGCGGACAGCAGCAAGTATGCGTGGGCCAATGCGGCGTATGCGATGGCGACCAACATCAACCGCTCGTTCAAGATGTATGGCTGGTGCTCGCGGATTCGCGGCATCGAGTCGGGCGGAGCGATCGAGAATCTGCCGGTGCATGCGTTCCCGACGGACGACGGTGGCGTCGACATGAAGTGCCCAACCGAAATCGCCATCAGCGATCGCCGCGAAGCGGAGCTGGCGAAAAACGGCTTTATGCCGCTCGTCCACAAAAAGAACTCCGATTTCGCCGCCTTTATCGGCGCGCAGTCGCTGCATAAGCCGGCGGAGTACGAAGACCCCGACGCCACCGCTAACGCGAACCTGGCCGCGCGTCTGCCTTATCTGTTCGCATGCAGCCGCTTTGCGCATTACCTGAAGTGCATCGTGCGCGACAAGATCGGCAGCTTCAAGGAGAAGGACGACATGCAGCGCTGGCTGCAAAACTGGATCCTCCAGTACGTGGATGGCGATCCGGCGCATTCGACGGAAGAGTCTAAAGCGCGACGGCCGCTCGCCGCCGCAGAGGTGGTCATCGAGGAGGTCGAAGGCAATCCGGGTTACTACACATCGAAGTTTTTCCTGCGTCCGCATTATCAGTTGGAAGGTCTGACCGTATCGCTACGGCTGGTTTCAAAGCTTCCGTCCGCCAAGGCGGCATAACGGAAACCCTATTGCAGTGACGAATCGTTTTGAGCGGAGGAAGACATGGCCATCGATATGTTCATGAAGCTGGGCGATATCAAAGGCGAGTCGCAGGACAAGACCCATAAGGAGGAAATCGAGCTGCTCGCGTGGAGCTGGGGCCTGAGCCAGAGCGGCACGATGCACATGGGCACTGGGGGCGGGGCCGGCAAGGTGTCGGTGCAGGATCTTTCGTTTACCAAATACAGCGACAAGGCGAGTCCGCCGATCATGGCGGCCTGCACCAAAGGCACGCACATCGACAAAGCGCTACTGACCGTGCGCAAGGCGGGCGGCGACAATCCGCTGGAGTACTACAAGATCACACTGGAAGGTGTGCTGGTTAGCTCTTATTCGACGGGAGGTTCGGGTGGTGAAGAGCGCTTTACCGAGAACGTGACGCTCAACTTCGAGAAGTTCCATGTCGAGTATCAGCCGCAGAACGCGAAGGGTGCAAAGGAGGGCGGCGTGGTCGAAGTGAAATGGAATATTCCCGCCAACGCCGAGAGTTGAACGGGTGAGCGCATAGGGCGACCGCACTGCATGGGCCGCGCCGCCGCAGTGCGATGGCGCGTGGCATGACGTAAGCCTGACCGGAGCGAGCCAGCATGACCGCAGAAGAGCGTTTGCGCGAAGGCGATCTCGACGGGTGCCTGAGTGAATTGCAAAGCCGGGTTCGCAAGGAGCCGTCGAAAGCCGCATATCGCGTCTTTCTGTTCCAGTTACTCGCGGTAACCGGGGCATGGGATCGTGCGCTCACGCAACTCAACGTAGCGGGCGAGCTCGATGCCGCGGCGTTGCCCATGGTGCAAACCTATCGCGAAGCGCTGCAATGCGAGGCGCTGCGCGAGGCGGTTTTCAAAGGCGAGCGAGCGCCGCTGATTTTCGGCGAGCCGACCGGCTGGCTCGCGCTACTACTCGAAGCATTACGGTTCGATGCCGCCGGCGACACCCGCGCGGCGGCCGCCGCGCGCGCCCAGGCGTTCGACGAGGCGCCCGCTACAGCCGGGACATTGAACGGCGAGCCATTCGCGTGGCTCGCGGACGCGGACAACCGGCTCGGCCCCACGCTGGAAACCATATTGAACGGCCGTTATTACTGGATTCCGTTTGCCCGCATCAAACGCATCGAAATCGAGCCGCCGTCGGACCTGCGCGATCGCGTCTGGATGCCGGCCATCTTCACGTGGGCCAACGACGGCCAGGCAGCCGGCCTCATTCCGGCTCGCTACCCAGGCACGCTCGCAGAAAAAAATCCTTCGTTGTGGCTCGCGCATTTGACCGAATGGGCCAGTGACGATGCAGAGGCTTCGCATCCCGTGGGGCAGCGCATGTTCACCTCGGATGTCAACGACTATGCGTTATTCGACGTGCGCACCATCGAACTGACGAGCGGCGACATGCATCCGCAAGAGGGCGGCGCGGCCGTGCCGAACCATGGCTGAGCTTACCGCCCGGGACCGCCTGCAGCCTTCGCTGCTCGACCGGCTGACCGACCTCGAACCCGAGAAGAAAGTGGAACCGCGAGAGCGCCGCGTCCTGTCGATGCGCGCGCTGCGCCAGAGCGTGCAGCGCGATCTCGCGTGGCTGCTCAACGCCAATGGCCTCGCGTCGGTACAGGATCTCACGGGCTATCCCTATGTTGCGACCTCGGTGATCAATTTCGGCTTACCGGACATTGCCGGCAAGACTGCATCCGGCATGGATCCGCTGCAACTCGGCAAGCTGGTGCGCGACGCGATCTGGGCGTTCGAGCCACGCATCTTGCGCGATACGGTGCGAGTCAGTTCCATGCAGCTCGAAGAAACGACTGGGCGTCATAACACCGTGTCGTTTCTCGTCGAGGGCGATCTGTGGGCGCAGCCTTATCCGGAGCGTCTCTACTTCAGGACCGAACTGGACCTGGAGGCCGGCGAAATCCGGGTGATCGACCAGGGCGGACCGCGCTGAAACCATGAATCCAGACCTGATCAAATACTACAGTCAGGAGTTGCAGCATCTCCGGGAGATGGGCGGCGAGTTCGCCCGCGAGTTTCCGAAAATCGCCGGGCGGCTCGGACTCGAAAGTCTCGAATGCGCGGACCCCTATGTCGAGCGTCTGCTCGAGGGATTCAGCTTTCTTGCGGCGCGCGTCCAACTGAAAATAGACGATGAGTTTCCGCGCTTCACACAGCACCTCGCGGAACTCGTGTATCCCCATTACCTCACGCCGACGCCGTCGATGGCCGTGGTGCAGATTCAGCCCGATCTCACGAGCACCAGTCTCGCGGACGGCGTGCGGATTGCCCGCGGCAGCGCACTGCGCAGCGTGCTCGACAAGAACGGCTCGACGCGCTGCGAATACCGCAGCGCGCATGAACTGACGCTCTGGCCGCTCGAAATCGCCGAGGCCAGATTTTTTACGCATTCAGGCTCGCTCGGCGGCATGGATAGCGCGTTGCCGGCGAGCATGGCCGCTGGGGGAGCTATCAAGGCCGGCCTCAGGCTGCGCCTGCGGGCGACCGCCGGTCTCAAGCTCAACCAGTTGAAGCTCGACCGGCTGACACTCTATCTGCGCGGTACCGACGGGCTCGCCACGCGCATTCACGAACGTCTGCTCGGTTCGGTGAGCGGCGTCGTCGTGATGCCGGCCAAACGTCCGGCCGCCTGGCATGTGCAGTTGCCCGCGACGGCGTTGCGCCCGCTTGGTTTTACGGAAGACGAAGCGTTGCTGCCGGTCAGCCGGCAGTCGTTTGGCGGCTACCGGCTCTTGCAGGAGTATTTCGCATTTCCGCAGCGCTTCATGTTCGTGGCAATCGACGGCTTGCAGGCGGCATTGCGGCGTTGTGCCGACACGGAGATCGAGGTGATCGTGCTGCTCAGGCGCAATGATCCGCTGCTCGAACAATCGCTCGACGCCGCGAATTTCGCGCTGCATTGCACGCCCGCGGTCAACCTGTTTTCGCGGCGCACGGATCGAATCGCGCTGTCTGACGAGCAATTCGAATATCACGTGGTCGCCGACCGAACACGGCCGATGGACTTCGAGATCTATCAGATCCAGGCGGCGACCGGTTACAGCGCGGGTGCCGGCGGCGAACAGCAGTTCGAGCCGTTCTATCACGCGCGCGATCTCGGCGCCACATATCGGGCCGGTGCCTATTACCAGGTGCGCCGCGAGAAACGCCTGCCTTCCGCGCGACAGCACGAGCGCGGGCCGCGCACGAGCTATTTGGGCAGCGAGATGTTTGTCGCGCTGGTGGACGCGGCAAACGCGCCGTTTCGCGGCGACCTTCGCCAGCTCGGCTTGCAGGTGCTGTGTACAAACCGCGACTTGCCGCTGACCATGCCGATCGGTGTCGGGCCCGCCGATTTCACGCTCGACGTGGAAGCGCCGGTCCAAACCATACGCTGCGTGAGCGGCCCGAGCCGGCCGCTGCCCTCGTACGCGCATGGCGCGGTGGCGTGGCGGCTGTTGAGCCACCTGTCGCTGAATTACGCGTCGCTGCTCGACAACGACGCGCAGGAGGGCGCCCGGGCGCTGCGCGATCTGCTGGGCCTTTACTGCCCCTCCGACGACATCGCGAGCCAGCGCCTGATCGAAGGAGTGCGCTCGATCGATTCTCGCCCGGTGACACGGCGCTTGCCCTGCGCGGGACCGATCGTGTACGGCCGTGGACTGGAAGTGACGCTGACGCTCGACGAAGCAGCGTTCGAAGGCGCCGGCGCATTTTTGCTCGGCGCCGTGCTCGCGCATTATTTTGCTCAATACGTATCGATCAACTCGTTCGCCGAAACCGTCGTGAAGACCGTCTCGCGCGGCGAGATCATGCGCTGGCCAGCGAGGGTCGGACAATGCTGGACGCTCTGACACTGTTGCGCCGGCTCGAGGACGAAGCGCATCGCTTTGACTTTTTCCAGACGATCCGGCTGCTGGAAAATGCGTATCCGGACAAGCCCCGCGTGGGCGAGTCGCTGCAGCCTCGCGACGATGCGATTCGCTTCGTGCAGGAACCGGAGCTGGTGTTCCATCCCACCACGCTCGGCGCCTTCACAGCGGCGAGCGAACACCACCCCGCGCGCCTTGCGGTCAAGTTCTTCGGCCTGCTCGGGCCGCATGGTCCGCTGCCGACTCATCTCACGGAGTACGTGCGCGACCGTGCGCGCAACGCGAACGATCCGACCTTCGCCCGTTTTCTGGACGTCTTTCATCACCGGATGGTGTCGCTTTTCTACCGCGCCTGGGCCAATGCGCAGCCTGCGGTGAGCCTCGATCGTCCCGGGCGGGATCGTTTCTCTTTCTATGTCGGCAGTCTGTTCGGACTCGGCGAGGCGTCGCTGCGGGACCGCGACGCTGTGCCTGATTTCTCCAAGCTGCACTTCGCCGGTTTGCTGGCCGCGCCGACGCGTCCGGCCGCGGGTCTGAAGCTGGTGCTGGCGCGTTTTTTCAACCTGCCGGTCGAGATCGAGCAGTGGGTCGGCCATTGGATGGCGTTGCCCACCGGTTCGCTATCGCGCCTCGGCTCGCTGGACGGGTCCGCCGCGCTCGGCGTCTCGACGGTGCTCGGCGCACGCGTGTGGGATTGCCAGCATAAGTTCCGCATCGTCATTGGGCCGTTGAGCCGCGCCGACTATGAGCGCTTTCTGCCGGGCGGCGAGAGCCTGAACCGCCTCGTCGACTGGCTGCGCAACTATGCGCGCGACGGGCTCGACTGGGACCTTCGGCTGGTGCTCAGACAAGACGAGGTGCCGCGCTTAAGACTCGGGCGTCACACGCGGCTCGGATACACCACGTGGACGCTGCGCGGCACGGCGCAGGGTGACCAGCGCCAGTTGCTGTTGCATCCGACCGGTCCGGACGGCCGCTCGCGGGTTGCCGCCGCGGCCCGCACGCCGCTTTCCGACGCGTCGCCACAGACATCAGCGAGGGAATAGCAAAATGGCCGAGATCAAACGGGCGGCATTGTTTGGCAAGCTGAACAAGCTCGGATTCCGCGCAATCGAAAGCGCGAATGTCTTTTGCAAGCTGCGCGGCAATCCCTATATCGAACTGGTGCATTGGTTTCACCAGATTCTCCAGTTGCAGGACTCCGATTTGCACCGCATCGTCAAACATTACGGACTCGATCCTTCCGGGCTGGCGCGGGATTTGACCGACGCGCTCGACCGCCTGCCGCGCGGGGCGGGTTCCGTGACGGATATTTCGTCGCAAGTCGAGGAGGCGGTCGAACGCGGCTGGGTATTCGGTTCGCTGATGTTCGGAGAGGCCCAGGTGCGCACCGGTCATCTGATGGTCGGACTGCTGAAGACACCGTCGCTGCGCAACGGACTGTACGGTATCTCGCGGCAGTTCGAGCGCATCAAGCTCGATTCGCTCGTCGACGAATTCGACAGCATGCTGCGCGAGTCGCCGGAAGCGGGGATGAGCGCGAGCGACGGTTTTCAGACGGCCGGCGCACAGCGCGATAGCGGCGATCCCGGCAGCGCCGGCGGGCCGGTGCCGCCTGCCGCGATGGGCAAACAGGAAGCACTGCGGCGCTTCACCACCGATCTGACGGAGCAGGCGCGCAACGGCAAGCTGGATCCGATCGTCGGCCGCGACGAAGAGATTCGCCAGGTAGTCGATATCCTGATGCGCCGCCGCCAGAACAATCCAATCCTGACCGGCGAAGCGGGCGTCGGCAAGACCGCGGTCGTGGAGGGCTTCGCCCAGCGCATCGTGGCCGGCGACGTGCCGCCGTCCTTACGCGACGTGGAGTTGCGCACGCTTGATGTCGGTCTGTTGCAGGCGGGCGCGAGCATGAAAGGTGAGTTCGAGAACCGCTTGCGGCAGGTGATAGAGGAGGTGCAGTCGTCAGAAAAGCCGATCATTCTTTTTATCGACGAAGCGCATACGCTGGTTGGCGCGGGCGGCGCGGCCGGCACTGGCGACGCCGCGAATCTGCTGAAACCGGCGCTTGCGCGCGGCGTGCTGCGCACAGTCGCCGCCACCACGTGGGCCGAATACAAGAAGCACATCGAGAAGGATCCGGCACTCACGCGGCGCTTCCAGGTCGTGCAGGTGAGCGAACCCGACGAGACCAAAGCGATCCTGATGATGCGCGGCGTCACTTCGACGATGGAACAGCATCACAAGGTGCAGGTGCTCGACGAAGCACTCGAAGCCGCAGTGCGGCTCTCGCACCGCTACATTCCTGCGCGCCAGTTGCCGGACAAGGCGGTGAGCCTGCTCGATACCGCGTGCGCGCGCGTGGCGGTCAGTCAGCACGCAACGCCGGCTTCCGTCGACGATTCGCGCAAGCGCATTGCGGCTCTTGAAACGGAGCTGGAGATTATCGGCCGCGAAACGGCGGTTGGGGTGAATACGCAGGAGCGCGAGGCCGCCGCATCGGAAAAACTGGCTGCCGAACAGGCTCGCCTCGCTACGCTGGAGAGCCGCTGGGAGGCGGAAAGGGAACTGGTGACGCAGATTCTCGCGCTGCGCGCACAGCTGCGCGGCGAGACTGGCAAGGTCGAAGGCGCTAATGAAACCGCCAAAAGCGGTGTAACCGGCGTAACCGCCGAATCGGGCGAGAGCGGAGCCAGCGACGCTGCAACGCGCGACGCCCGGCTCGCCACGCTACGCGAGCTTCAGGCTCGGCTAACCGAACATCAAGGCGAAGATCCTTTGATCCTGCCGACCGTCGACCAGCAGGCTGTGGCTTCCGTGGTGCAGGACTGGACCGGTATACCGGTAGGCCGGATGGTGCGCAACGAAATCGAAAACGTGCTGAAGCTCGCGGAGAACCTGAACCGGCGCATCATCGGTCAGGCACACGCCACCGAAATGATCGCGCGACGCATTCAGACATCGCGCGCCGGTCTCGACAATCCGAACAAGCCGATCGGCGTGTTCATGCTCGCCGGCACCTCGGGTGTCGGCAAGACCGAGACCGCGCTCGCGCTCGCCGAGGTGTTGTACGGCGGCGAGCAGAACGTCATCACGATCAACATGAGCGAGTATCAGGAAGCGCACACGGTGTCATCGCTCAAAGGGGCGCCGCCCGGATATGTCGGCTATGGAGAAGGCGGCGTACTGACCGAGGCGGTACGCCGCCGTCCGTACAGCGTGGTGCTGCTCGACGAAGTGGAGAAGGCGCATCCGGACGTCCACGAAATTTTCTTCCAGGTGTTCGACAAAGGCTGGATGGAAGACGGCGAGGGCCGCGTGATCGACTTCAAGAACACGCTGATACTGTTGACCACCAACGCGGGAACGGACCTGATCACGAGTTTGTGCAAGGACCCGGAACTGATGCCGGAGCCCGAGGGCATCGCGAAAGCGTTGCGCGAGCCATTGCTGAAGGTTTTTCCGCCAGCCTTGCTGGGGCGCGTGGTGGTGGTCCCGTACTACCCGCTATCCGACGAAATGCTTGGCGCGATCATCCGCTTGCAGCTGGGGCGAATCGAGAAGCGCGTGCGCGCGTCGCACAAGATTCCGTTCAGCTACGACGACGACGTGGTGAAGCTGATCGGCAGCCGCTGCACCGAACTGGAAAGCGGCGGCCGCATGATCGACGCGATTCTGACCAACACGCTGTTGCCGCGTATCAGCACGGAGTTTCTAACGCGGATGATGAACGGAAGCTCGGTGACGAAAGTGCAGATCGGGGCGCGCGACGGCGAATTCGTTTATACCTTCGATTGATTCATCGAAGGGACGCGCGCGCGGTTTTCAGAGTTCTTCGCATGATGGACGCATTCATATGCCGCAACAAGTCAGCATGGGCGCAACGCTGCAATGTTCGTTCGGCGTGGCGCCCTCGTCTCTGGTGGTGCTGCCGATCAACCGGGTGATGGGCGAGGGGCCGCCTGCGGCCAACATCATGGATCACATTCCGCTCGTCAACATTCTTCCGTTTGGCATGTGCACCTCGCCCGCGAATCCCATGGTCGCGGCGGCCACGGCGGCCGCGATGGGCGTGCTCACGCCGATGCCCTGCATTCCCGCGACCATGACGCCGTGGACGCCGGGTGCGCCGAGCGTGCTGCTCGGCAACCAGCCTTCGCTCGATAACGTATCGACCTGCATGTGCAACTGGGGCGGCGTGGTCTCGATCATCAATCCGGCGACTGTCAAAACGATGATTCCATGACATGACCACGCAAATCCCGAACCGACACGTCACCGTCAGTTGCGCGCCTGCCGGCGAGGATCTGCTGTTCCTGCACATGAGCGGTACTGAGGAGTTGGGGCGCCTCTCCGAGTGGCGGCTCGACCTGCTGAGCACGCGCAACGACTTGCAGGCAGCCGATCTGCTGGGCCATGACATCTCTGTCGCGCTCTCGCTGCCACGCGACGGCGAGCGCCAGTTCAACGGCATCGTCACCGCGTTCCGGATCGTCGCGCCCGGCGACGGCACTCGCAATCGCATGGCGCGCTATGAAGCGGTGGTGCGCCCGCGGCTGTGGCTGCTGACGCGCGCCTCGCACAGCCGCTTCTTTCACGAGCAGAGTGTGCTGAACATCGTGACGAGTGTGCTTCAGGACTACAACGTCGACGTCAGCGATAAATGTCAGGCGGCGTATCCGACGCTGCCGCATTGCGCGCAGTACCGGGAAACCGATTTTGCTTTCATCAGCCGGCTGATGGAGCATGAAGGCATTTACTATTATTTCGAGCACAAGATGGGCAAGCACACGATGGTGCTGACCGACTCGAGCGATGTGCATGGGCCGATCGATCACTATCCGTCTATCTCTTACGATGCATGGTACGAGCCTTCGCACGAGAAGGAATGCATCTACGCGTGGAGTTCGGGCGCGGAATTGCAGACCGGAAAATATGAGGTCAACGACTACGATTTCGAAAAGCCTTCATTGAGCAATCAGCAAGGGCTGCTGTCGCGTGCCACGCGGCCGAAGGTCTACGACCCGCCGGTGTACACGATGCAGGAGCATCTGAGCGGTCACGTCGAGGCCGCCGATGGCGACCGTTATGCGAAGGTCGGTATCGAGATTCGCGAGGCGCGCAACGACAGTATCTCGGGCCGTTCAAGCGCACGCGGCATCTGGCCCGGGGGCCAGTTCAAGCTTCAGGATCATGCCTCTACCGCGCAGAACCACGAGTATCTGGTGATCAGCGCGGTCTACGAAATAAATTCGGATGTCTATGTATCGACCGTTCGCAGCGATGCATCGCTGCCGTTTTTCGATTGCTCGTTCACCGCGTTTCGCAAGGAAAATCACTTCCGCTCGGAGCGATTGACACCGCAGCCGGTCGTCGCGGGTCCGCAAACTGCCGTGGTGGTCGGCCCCGACGGCGAAGAGATCCTCATGGACAAGTACGGCCGTATCAAGGTGCAGTTTCACTGGGAGCAGTTTGCGCCGCCGGCCGACGCGGATGCTCGTATGAAGCGTTGCTGGGTGCGCGTGTCGCAGGGCTGGGCCGGCAAACGCTGGGGCACGTTCTTCGTGCCGCGGATCGGCCAGGAGGTGATCGTCGATTTTGTCGAGGGCAATCCGGACCGGCCGCTCGTTACGGGCTGCGTCTACAACGCCAATACCATGCCGCCGTACGAACTGCCGGCGAATCAGGCGCTCTCTACGCTAAAAAGCAATTCGACGAAAGGCGGCGGCGGATTCAACGAAATGCGTTTCGACGACAACAAAGGCGACGAGCAATTGTTCTTCCACGCACAGAAAGATCACGAAACGTGGGTGAAGAACGACATGCTGTGCAACGTCGGCAACGACCGGCATCTGAAGGTCACCGGAAACGAATTCGTGTCGATCACCGGTGCACGCCACGACGCGGTGACGGGCGACCAGAACGCCGAGGTCAATGGCAACGCGTCGCTCAAGGTCGGGCAGAAGTTGCAGGAGAAAGTGGGGATGGACTATGCGATCGACGCCGGCATGAACATCCATATCAAAGCGGGCATGAACGTCGTCATCGAAGCGGGCGCGAGCATTACGCTCAAGGCGGGCGGCGCGTTCGTGGTGGTGGGGCCAGTGAGCGTGGCGGTGTCGGGCACGCCGATCCTGCTCAATTCGGGCGGCTCGGCGGGCTCGGGCGGCGGTTCGTCGCCGACCGCGCCGCGCGCACCCAATGACGCCGACGACGGCACCAAGAAAGTCAAATCGTGACTTGTTACTGACCTGACCGGTTGTGGGGAGCCAAGTGAGCTATCCGATTCTTTCGCTGCGGGTCGTGCGATTCAACGACGAAACGCTGGCCGAGCCGATTGCCATTGCGTTCGGACCGGCGGGCGGCACGATTGGCCGCGCGACCGACTGCACGCTCGTGCTGCCCGACCAGCAGCGCGCTATTTCACGCGTTCACGCGCGCGTCGAATTTCGCGGCGGCGACTATTTGCTGTGCGACCTGGGCAGCAATCCGAGTGTGTTGAATCAGCGCGCGCTCGGCGGCACGCGCGAGGCCCGGCTCGCGGACGGCGACCGTCTGCTGATTGGGCCGTATCTGCTGGAGGTGTCGATTGGCGAGCAGACTGCTCCGTTGAGCGGCCTGACGGGCGGCCGTGATCCTCTGAGCGCCGCGCAGGTGCTCGGCGGTCCGTTGGCCGATCCAGAAGGCGATGTGTTGCGTATCGGCTCCCTCGATCCGCTCGGCCAGCCGGGCTTCGGTGAACAGCAGCGGATATCGTCGCGGCCGGGCTTTGTGGGTTCGGAGAGCGATCACGTGTCGCCGGAGCTGCAAGCGTTTTCGGCTCCGCAACCGCCGCGGCAGGAGCAGGGCACACCGTCCCCACCCGCTGGAGGCATTCCGGCCAATTACGATCCGCTCGCCGATGCGTTGGCGCAATGGGAAACGCCGGCGCAGGCGGGCGGTCCGTCGCCCGCGGCAGCGCCGCGTCATGCGGCGCACGAGACGGCGGCCACGGCGGCTGCACCGAGCGGCGGCCCAACGGGCTTGCCGCCGGGACTGCTCGATACCTCGATGACAGGGGCCGCAGCCACACCGTTCGACGATCTGTTTGCGACGCCGTCTGCTCAGCCGTCCGCGTCTTCCGGGCCGTCTGCTCCGGTGGTGCCGGTGGTCGTGCCGGTCGTGGCGCCGCAAGCGGCTAGCGCGCGGCTCGTCACGCCTGTTGCTGCGTCTATCCAGCCGGAGGCTACATCCCCTGATCCGCAGCCCGCTTCAATCACACCGCAAACTTCCGTGCCGTCACCGACCGCAGACATTGCGCCCCTCCGGACATTCGCCACGAAGGCGGATGACAGTGGCCAATCAGCCGCGCCGCCGGCCACGCCTGGCGCGCCAGCCGCACCGGCACATCGCGATACTTCCGCCCCAGTCAGCGAAAACGCCAGCACCATCCACGCATTGCTCGAAGGTCTCGGCCTCGATGCATCACGCCCGCCGAACCTGCCCGAGCCGGAATTCGCGCGCCTCATCGGCGAAATGCTGCGCGAGTCGCTGCGCGGAACAATGGCCGTACTGCGCGCACGGTCGATGACCAAACGCGAAGCGCGCCTCGATACGACGATGATCGTCGCGCGCGACAACAACCCGCTCAAGTTTTTCCCCGATGTCGACAGCGCGCTTGCGCAAATGCTGACTGGCCGCAGCGCCGGCTATCTGCCGCCGGACGAAGCGCTCAAGCGCGCCTTCGACGACATCGAAGCACACGAACTCGCCGTGCTCGCCGGCATGCGCGCGGCGCTCGCGCACGTGCTCGGCCGCTTCGATCCCGCGACGATCGAAGCCCAACTGAAGGAGCCTGGTGCACTCGAAAAAGTGCTGTCGAACCGCAAGGCGAAGCTGTGGGATCTGTTCGTCGAATTGCGGGGCACGGTCGCGCGCGAAGCCGACGACGACTTTCAGAAACTCTTCGGCAAAGCCTTCAACGACGCATATGAGGCCCAGATCGAGGCACTGCACGCGGCCCGCGAGCGTCAGCCGAAGCACCCGGCCAAATCCACCTGACTTACTTTTGAACGAGACGATATGTCCTGGAACAGCAAAGTCATCTGGTCGGAGGGGATGTTTCTTCAGCCCCAGCATCTGCAGCAGCACGACCGCTATCTGCAGAGGCAACTGGAGGCGCGCGCGAGCGGCCTGCATTCGTATAGCTGGGGCTTTACGGCGCTGTGCATCGACGAGCCCTTGCTCAAGCTCGGCAAGCTCGCGCTGTTGTCGTGCTCGGGCGTGCTGCCTGACGGCACGCCATTCGATCTTCCTGCCGACGACGACTTGCCGGAGCCGCTCGACATTCCCGAAGGCACGCGCAACATGCTCGTCCAACTGGCGCTGCCGGTGCGCAGACCCGGTGTCGCCGAAACTGGCAACGAAGCGAGCGAGGAAAACTTCGCGCGGCACCGCATCGCCGAACTCGACGTGAGCGACAGCAACGATCCGAATGCGGGAGCCGCGTTGATGCAGATCGGCAAATTGCGAGTGCGCCTCGCGCTGGCACCCGAAGTGGCGAACGGCTACACGGCGCTCGGAGTTGCCCGCGTGCTCGAACGCCTGCCAGACAACCGGGTCGTACTGGAAAACGACTACAGCCCGCCGTGTCTCGACTACCGGGTGGCGCGCCGCCTTGGCGCTTTCGTCGACGATCTGGTGGGGCTTCTGCATCAGCGCGGCGAAGCGCTGGCCGCGCGCCTTGCCCAGCCGGGTGTGACCGGTGTCGCGGAAGTGGCGGACTTTCTGTTGCTGCAACTGGTCAACCGCCACGAGCCGCTCGCCTCCCATCTCTCGACGATGACCGGCCTGCACCCCGAAGAGCTGTACCGGGTGGCGGTGCAGCTCGCCGGCGAACTGGCGACCTTCAGCCAGCCGTCGAAGCGGCCGCAAGCGTATCCGGTCTATCGCCATGAATGGCTGAGAGAGACGTTTGCGCCGGTGATCGACGATATACGCGCCTCTCTAGGCATGGTGATGGATCCGCACGCGGTGCCGATTCCGCTCGAGGAACGCAAGTTCGGCTTGCGCGTGGCGCTCGTGCCGGACAAGACGCTGTTCACCGGGGCCGCCTTCGTCCTTGCGGTGCGCGCGCACATGCCGGCCGAGCAGATTCTGACCGGCTTCCCGCCGCAGGTGAAGATCGGGCCGATCGAGCGCATTCGCGATCTGGTCAACCTGCAATTGCCTGGCGTCGGCTTGCGTGCGTTGCCCGTGGCGCCCCGGCAGTTGCCGTTTCATGCGGGCTTTACCTACTTCGAACTCGACCGCGGCAACGACTTGTGGAAGCAGTTCTCCAGTTCCGCCGGTATGGCGCTGCATGTCGCCGGCGACTTCCCTGGGCTGACGATGGAGTTCTGGGCAATTCGCCGCTGATGCAATCGATTTGAGGAAGTTCATCGTGAGTCCTGACGAACTGCGCGGCCGCTCCGACGATCCCGGCGCGACGATCCTGATCCCGACGCCCGGCGGCGCGCGCGCGGCGTTGATGGCGGCCGCGACAACACCCGGGCCGATGCTGGCGGCAGGCGGGGGTCTCAATCCGCTGTTGCGAGCGGCGAATCCGCTGATCGAACTTGCCTTGCCGCTGCGTCTGTTGCCGACTCATCCGAATGTCGAGGAGTTGCGCAATCAGTTGGTGCAGATGGTGCGCAACTTCGAAGCGCAAGGCCGCGCCAACGGCATCGACGACGAAAAGCTCGGTGCGTCGCGCTACTGCTTGTGCACCTTTCTCGATGAGGCGATCGCGAGCACGCCGTGGGGCGCGGGCCTATGGGGCAGCCGCAGCCTGCTCGTCATATTTCATAACGAGGCGTCGGGCGGCGAGCGTTTCTACATGATTCTTCAGCGCCTCGCGCAAAATCCGGCGGCCAACGTCGATGTACTCGAATTGATGTATGTCATTCTCGGCCTCGGTTTCGAAGGCCGCTACCGGCTGATCGACGGGGGCCGGACGCAACTCGACACGATCCGCGAGCGCCTCGAACAGATGATTCGCGGACAGCGCGGCGCCGCCGAGCGCGATCTGTCGCCGCACTGGCTCCCCGTGAAGGCGGAGCGCAAGCCGTTGTTGCACCTCGTGCCGGTGTGGGTGACAGCGGCGGTTGCGTGCGTGGTGCTGGTGGTCGTTCATCTGCTGTTGAGCTTCAGTCTGAACGACAGGTCCGATCGCGTTTTCGAAGCGCTTCACGGTATTCGTGTCGCGCCGGCTCCCGCGCTCGCCTCGAAACTGGCGGCAGCGCCCAAGCTCGCGCCCAGGCTCTCGCAGTTCCTCTCGCCTGAAATTGCGCGCGGCCTCGTGCGGGTCACGGAGTTGCCGGATCGCACGGTCGTCACCATCAATGGCGACGGCCTGTTCGCCTCGGGCAGCGCCGATGTCGCGCCGGGCTTCGTGCCGCTCATACAACGCATCGGCGACGCGTTGAAGGAAGTGCAGGGCAATGTCGTGGTCGCGGGCCACACGGACAATCAGCGGGTCCTCTCGGCGCGCTTCCCGTCAAACTGGCATTTGTCGCAGGCACGCGCGGAAGCCGTGCGCGACATGCTCGCGGCCCGCGCTGGCACGCCAGGCCGCTTCAGCGCCGAAGGGCGCGGTGACGCCGAGCCCATCGTGCCCAATGACACCAGTGTGAATCGCGCGAAGAATCGCCGGGTCGATATCACGGTTCTTGCGCCGGGGGCGGCATCGTGAGCGCCATGGTGACTAGCGCGCCGCGCGTGCAAGGGAGCCAGCTATGAAAATCTTCAACTGGCTGAGACGGCCCATCGTGCTGTCGTTGCTCGGCGTGCTGGCGCTTGCGCTGATCGTCTGGGTCGAAGGGCCGCTGCTCGGATACGCGGGTCACGAGCCGCTCGACACGCCCGGCAGCCGCTTGACGGTCATTGTCGTGCTGTTGCTGCTATGGGCGCTGTATTGGATCGTGCGCTGGATCGCAATGCGCTTCGTCAACGTCAGGTTCACACGCGTCGTGGCACAGGAGCCAGCCGCGCCTGCGACCGGCAAGCAGGAATCCGAGGCCGACGTCGCGGCCTTGAAGCAGCGTTTCGAAGCCGCCATGGCGACATTGCGAAAGGCTCGTGTGAAGGGCCGCTTTGGAAGCCAGTACGTATATCAGTTGCCGTGGTACATGTTCGTCGGCGCGCCCGGCACCGGCAAGACCACTGCGCTTCTGAATTCCGGCCTCAAGTTTCCGCTGGCCGACCGGCTCGGCAAACAATCGATCGGCGGCGTCGGCGGCACGCGCAACTGCGACTGGTGGTTCACCGACGACGCCGTGCTGCTGGATACCGCTGGCCGCTTCACCACACAGGACAGTTTCGCCGAAGCCGATCAGGCCGCCTGGGCCGGCTTCCTGCAACTGTTGCGCAAGTATCGTCCGCGCCGGCCGCTGAACGGCGTGATCGTGGCGCTGTCGGCAGGCGACCTGCTGCAACTGTCGGAAACGCAACGTGCACAGCAGGCGAACGCCGTGCGCGAACGGCTCAAGGAACTGTACGGCCAGCTCGGCATGCGCTTTCCCGTCTATGTGGTCGTGACCAAATGCGATCTTCTCGCAGGCTTCGCAGAGTTTTTCGACGACCTCGGCCGCGACGAGCGCGAGCAGGTATGGGGCATGACTTTTCCATTCAACGAGCAAGGCTTGCCCGACGAGGCGCTCGCCGCATTCCCCGCCGAATTCGACGCGCTGGAGAAGCAGTTGCAAGCCCGCGTGCTGAACCGCATGCAGCGCGAGACCGACACGCGCAGGCGCGCGCTGGTCTATGGTTTCCCACAGCAGTTCGCCGGTCTCGAGTCGGTGCTGAAAGGGTTTCTCGACGAGACCTTCAGCACCTCGCGTTTCGAGCAGTCCGCGCTGTTGCGTGGCGTCTATTTCACGAGCGGCACTCAGGAGGGGCGGCCGATCGACCGCGTGATGAGCGCCGTGGCCGCGGCGCTCGGCTTGCAACGACAGGTCGTAGTGCCGGACGCTTCGAGCGGACGCGCCTACTTCATCACGCGCCTGCTGCGGGACGTAATCTTCGAAGAAGCCGGGCTGGCGGGCGCGAACCGGAAACTGGAACGGCGCCGCGTGTGGTTCCAGCGCGCGGCGCTGGCAGCGATTGGTATCTTCACGGTCGTCGCGCTGCTGCTGTTCTTTGTCAGCTATCAGCGCAATCGCGCCTATATTGCCGATGTCGAACAGCATGTCGGCCAGTTGCAGAAACTCGCGCAGACTACTGCGCAAAGTGACAACCCGCTTGCGCTGCTGCCGTTGCTCAACGCCGCGCGCGATATTCCCGGCGGTTACGCGGACCGCGACAAAAGCGTGCCGTGGTTGTCCCGCCTCGGCCTCTATCAGGGCGACAAGCTGGGTCTCGAAGCGCAGGCGAGCTATCGGCGCTTGCTGCGGCAGACCTTGCTGCCGCTCGTGGTCGGCACAATGGAACAGGAACTGCGGCGTGGCGACGCGAACAATCCGGACTTTCAGTATGAAGTCCTGCGCGCCTATCTGATGCTCGGCGACCCGCTGCACTATGACGCCGACTCCGTGCGTTTGTGGGCCGATGTCGATTGGCGACGCGGTCCGTTGCGTGCTGCGAGCGACGAACAGCGCAACGATATCGACGGCCATCTTGCAGCGCTATTCCAGCCGGCGCGCTTCGATGCGTCGCTACCGCTCGACAAGGATCTGATCGCGCAGGCACGTACGGTCATCGCGAGAATGCCGCTGACGCAACGGCTCTTCAACCGCGTCAAGCGCAATCTCGAACAGGCCGGCCTCCCGGAGTTCAGCGTCGCCAACGCGGCAGGCCGCAACGCGGCGCTGGTGCTCGTGCGCAAGAGCGGCGCACCATTGACGCGCGGCGTTTCCGGAGCTTACACGCGGGCTGGCTATCGCAAGTTCATCCAGCTGCGCAACGAGGCGGTGCTCGATATCGCGAAGGACGACTGGGTTCTCGGCCGTGAGGAATCCGTATTGACACCAACCGGCATAGAAGATTTGAGGACGGGCATCACGCGCCTGTACTTCGACGAGTACATCCGGCAGTGGGACGGGCTGCTGAACGACATCGACGTGGTGCCGTTCGACGGTCTGGAAAAAGGCGCGCGCGTGGCGAACCTGTTGTCCGCGCCGGATTCTCCGTTGCGATCGTTGATGCTGGCGGCGGCGCAGGAGACCACGCTGGGTGACGCGAAGACCGGCGGATCGCTGGCCCAGCAGGGCGTCGCCGCGCTGGGCGGCAAGCTCGATGCGGCCAGGAAGCGCCTGGAAAGCGCCTTGGGAAACCAGCCGGAAGACGTGGCAGCGCCACCACCGGCGGAACTCAATCCTGTCGATGTACATTTCCAGGCACTGCACGATCTTGCCGGCAAACCCGGCGCGGCAGGCCCAGTTCCGCTGGACGTGCAACTCGCCGCGTTGAAGGATGCGGCGGCCTATCTGGAGGCAGCGGACGCCGCGCGCCGCCAGGGTCTCGCGGCCCCTGCGGGCGATGCGTTGAACAAGCTCAAGCTGGTCGCGCAAGGCTCGCCGCCGCCGTTGGCTGCGGTAGCCACCGACGTCGCGGCCGGCGCGGGATTGCTGATGGTCGGGGGCGAGCGCGCACGGCTCAATGCGTTGTGGCAGGCGAATGTCGCGCAGTTGTGCCGGCGGGCGCTCGACGGCCGTTATCCGCTTGTGCGCGGGTCCACGCGCGATGCCGCGCCCGACGACTTCGGCAGGCTGCTCGGGCCTGGCGGGCTAATCGACGATTTCTTCCAGAAGAACCTGGCGACGCTCGTCGACATGTCAGGGCCGCAATGGCGCTGGCGCAGCGGCACCGAGACGCTCGGCATACCTGCGGATGTACTCGTCCAGTTCCAGCGTGCGGCGCAGATCCGCGATGCGTTCTTTCGCGCGGGCGGGCGCGATGTATCGGTGCGCTTCGAAGTGAAACCTCTGACGATCGATCCAGCAATCGTGCAGTTCACGCTTGACATCGACGGACAGCAACTGGTTGTGAAACCGGGCGCGCAACAATCAATGGTATTTCAGTGGCCGAGCGGCAAAGGGACGGGCGACGCGCACGTCGAGTTTACGCCGCCTGGTGGCGCACCTGCGGCACGCGCCGGTGGTCCGTGGGCGCTGCTGCACCTGCTGGATGGCGCGCACTTGCAGCCTACCTCGCAGCCGGACCGGTTCCGTCTGAGCTTCGACTCGGATGGCCGTCGCGCGGAATTCGAACTGGCGGCCAGCAGTATCGTGAATCCGTTTCGGCGCGGCATCGTCGAGCAGTTCCGCTGCCCGGACCGGTTATGAGCGCGAGCATCTTCCCAGCGCCCGGCTTCTTCGGCAAGGTGCGCACGCATGGCGACTTCGTATCCCGGCGCTTGCCCGCAGAGTTCTTGAGGCCTTGGGACCAGGGCCTACAGGAAAACATGCTGGCTGCGCAGCAGCGCTTCGGTGCGCAATGGCTGCCGTTGTATCTGAATGCGCCGGTGTGGTGTTTCGCGCTGGGTCCAGATGTGTATGGCGTGAACGCGTGGGCAGGCGTGTTGATGCCGGGCGTCGACCGCGTCGGGCGTTACTTTCCGTTCACGATTGCTCAGGCATTCGAGGGGGCGGAGCTCGGGCGCCGGCTGAGCGGCGCACAAGGATGGTATGACCGCTTGACGCAATTGGCGTTGACTACATTGACCCCAGAGTTCTCACTCGATGGTTTCGATGAGGCGTTGCGCGCGGTGAAATTCTCCGGTGGTAATCAGGAGGCGACGCCATGGCGGCTCGCGGTAAGAGACGCATCCGATGACAGCTTCGCAACGTTGCTTGTGAAAGCTGCCATAGCGGGACAAGGTATCTGGTGGAGCGAGGGCTCGCCCGACCTGGCGGCATCGGCGAGAATCTGTGCGGGCGCGATGAGCGGCTTGCGGTTCGCGAGCCTTCTCGACGTTGGCACGAATGAATGGGATTCCATCGTCGAACTGACGCTGCAGTGATATCGAATCCGGGCACGCAGACATAACTCACCGCAGCGCGCTGTGCGCTGGCAGTGGTTTCAAATTGTCTGCCCATCGTTCGTCTTTGAAGTTGAGGCTGTCATGCATTCTGCGGAGATCGCCGTATGTCGCGCCTTAGACATTCATCTTCCGTGCAACGCGCGGGAAGCGCTCTA
Organism: Paraburkholderia kirstenboschensis; assembly: GCF_904848585.1. Taxonomy (GTDB): domain Bacteria; phylum Pseudomonadota; class Gammaproteobacteria; order Burkholderiales; family Burkholderiaceae; genus Paraburkholderia; species Paraburkholderia kirstenboschensis. The sequence continues at coordinate 31,261 of NZ_CAJHCR010000002.1, read as the reverse complement.
CTTGTCGTAGCGGTATGGCTCGTTGCATTGTTTTGCACGCCCACGCATGCGGCAGAACCGGTCCTGAACGAGCAGGACATCAACGAGCAGTCGGTAACTCGCGCACTGGAGCCCGACGCGCCCAGTGACGACGTCGTAACACGCGGTTTCGTGCTCTCGAACAAACAGCCGTCTGGCGCGGCGCGACCCGCGGCAGCCGCGAGAAAGCCGGCCGCCCAAATGCTCATTACATTCGCCAGCAATTCGGCCACGCTCACCGACAGCGCTCAAGCGGCGCTCGACAAGGTTGCCAGCGCGTTACAGTCCGAAAAGCTCGCCGCGTACCGGTTTCGTGTGGAAGGGCACGCCGACCCGCGCGGTTCGCCCGATACGAACATGAAACTCTCCGAGGATCGCGCGGCCGCGGTGGTCAAGTATCTGACACAGAAAGACGGGATCGCTCCGGAGCGGCTGTCGTCGCTCGGTAAAGGTTCTTCCGAACCGTTGAACAGGCGTAATCCGACGGCGCCGGAAAATCGCCGTGTGACGATAATTACCGTCACCGAGTAGCTGCTTTTCGGGCCGACGCTGATGAAAAGTTATCGCGCGTGTTCTGCCCGGGCGGCAATGGCGGCGCTGCTATTTGTTTCCGCAACGCCAGTCGCGGTCGCTGCGCAGGCGAATACCTCGGTGAACGCGGCCGATGGCGCGAGTGAAGCACTTACGGTCGCAGTGGATCGCGAAACTGGCGCGCGACGTCTGCCGCTTGCTGATCTGCAAGCTGCCCTTGCATCCGACGCAAGACTGCAATTGTTCAGCATTACGGATAAACCGGGGCTCTACGTGATGCAGGCAGCAAGCCTCGCGCAACAGGGCGCCATGTTTGCACGAATAGTTGCGTTGCTGGAAAGGCGGGATATGCCGCGTAATCGCGTAGTGCCCGCGGCGGCCATCGCGGCGCATGCGCGGCGCTTCGGCACTGATTCCGCCGGGTTGACCGTCGGCAACGATTTCAGCACGGTCGAGCTGGCGCATTTTTTCGAAGTGGCGCACGAGCAAGGCGTGGTGCTGAGCCAGGACGAGCGCGCGCTGCGGACGATCCTTGTGCGATGGCATCTGATCCGCGAAGTGCAACGGAACTGGAAAGCGGTGAGCGTTCACGATTTTCTGATCACTATTCCGGGTCTTGGACCAGGGCCGGGTGGAGAGGCGATCGACACCGCCGTCAGAGCAGCAATACTCAGTCACGAATTAGGGCATTGGCTGTACTTTTCGAACAGTGCGTATGCGCAAGCGTGCCGCGCGTTCTGGTGGCGAGTGCTGAGCTTTGAAGAACGCGCAGAACTGACTCGACAACTAGCGAAGCTGGGTTACGACCCGAGCGACCGTGTGGTGATCGATGAGATGCAGGCGTATTTGCTGCATACGCCAGCGGAGTACATGCCGATCGTTGATACCAAGGGGGTTGGCGGCGTGGATGTGGGCGATGTGCGGCGGCGGCTGCAAGAAAGCGTCACCGTTGGGCCAGAGGGGCGAGAATTGGCGCCATGAAATGCAGGGTGATGCATGACGAATTACGCGGAACTGAATGTGTTTTTGCCTCATCTGTCGCAGACGGACGCGGACACAGCGTTACACGAAGTGATTACTCCGCTTCTGGTTGATTTGTGGGCAAACGACTATTTCCGACGCTTTGCATCTTGCGAGCTGATCGAAGCTTCCGTTGGAGGATTCTCCTATCTGTTCGACGTTTCTACCGAACGCCTGGTTGCAGCATGGGGAATTAGTCAAGGGAAGAGCAATGTGCCCCGCAAGGAAATTGCGACGCGGATGCGTGGACATCCGCTCAGTAACGGTGGCACGTACCACCGCGGACATGCGATTCCACATACGCTAGGCGGCTCGACCGATATCAACCTCGTGCCGCAGTTGGGCAAGATCAATAGCGGTCCGTTCCAGGCTTTGGAACGGCTGGCCGTGAGTAGTCCGGGGGCGCTCTATTTTACGTATTGGTTGTATGGGCCGGGCGACGGTCAGGTGCCCATCGGAGTAGAGCAGGGGCTTTTGAGTCCCGGCGCAACCGCGTATCCATTCAGGTTATCGACGTTTGAGAATTAGGGTAGGCGTTTTCGCGGCGAGGTCATCTATGACTGCAAGCATTGCCAAATCCGTAGGTCAGGGTGGCGCGAACAACAAAGACGACGTCGCTCTGGTTCAAACCCTGCTGGTCCAGCACGGGTTCACGAGTCTCGCTCCGCCCGCAGGTGTCTGCGACAAGGAAACAATCCAGGCGATTGAGAGTTTCCAGCGCCAGTTCACAAAGCTTCCGGATGGACGCGTTGACCCGAACGGAAGGTCCTGGCGTCATTTAGTGGCGTTCGAACATCATCCACCTTCCGTGCTTTCTCCGTTTCTGCGCCTCGTCTCGCGCCCCGCGGCAAACACCATTAATCATGGCATACACCCCGTCTCCGACGCGTTCATGAAAAGCACGCTAGGGCAGCCGCGCCAAAGTTATTCGTCCGACTGCCAGCCATTGACCGACTCGCGGCTGAAGAGAAACGTAGTGGTCGCCAGGATTGGGAATTTCCGCGTTCAGGGGTTGTTGCCTGCTGTGGACAGCTTGCGAGAGGTTTTCGCGGATATCGGGCGGGAGTTACCCGATCTCGCCGCGCAGATCGGAACGGCGGGTATGTTGTGCTGCCGCTACCGGCGCGGTAGTGCGACAACGATTTCCAATCACTCGTGGGGTACTGCTGTCGACCTGACGATAGCCGGCGTGCTCGATACACGCGGAGACAACAAGGTCCAGGTCGGCCTGACTCTTATCTGTCCCATCTTTAATCGCCACGGCTGGTATTGGGGAGCCGCCTTTCCTACCGAAGACGGAATGCACTTCGAGGCGGGCAAGGATCTCGTCGCAAGCTGGCCTGCAGTACTGAAATGAAGCGCTTGCCGTTTGTTTTGCGAGCGTTGCCTGTCGCCTTCGTAGCGGCGGTATTGGGATTTGCATTTCCGCAGGACGGTTGCGCGTCTGCGCTGAATGGGGCGGATACGCGTTCGGGATGCCGATTTGAGACCCCGGCTTCGTGGGACTTCACCGTCTTGCGGTGGAGCGGCGGTTGCTCCGCGGACGGAATAGCGGACGGATACGGAGTTTTGCGTGCTTACTCTAACGGTAAAGTTGTCGAATCTTATTTCGGAGAGATAAAGCGTGGGCGCCTCTCCATCGGTGTCATTGAAACGCCGTCTGGATATGTCGCGGGGAAGTTTGTTGATGGCAAACCACTAGGAGATCAGGACCGTAATGACCTGATCGCTGCCTTCAACATTGCTGCCAAGGCCGCGCGGCAGATTAGCGAAGTGTTTCGGCGCAATGGCGACACTGCCGCTTTCCATTACTACTCAAACAAGGCAAGGGCATTGCAAGAACAGATGGATTGATCGGGACCAGCGGCCGGCGACAGTGTCGGCCAGGGGAATCGCCGTTTCGCATTGGTTGTCGGCGATATAGAGATTTACGATTTTGTGACCGCCCGTGGTTGACAACCAGCGGCGACGGTCGCAGACATGGGGTGGGCTGGGCCACGGGTCAGCATTGCCCAACAGGAAAGCGGACTCTATAGTGGAACGATCACATTGAGACTTCATTTGCGCACGGACGACGGGTTGACGCCGACGCGTTCTTCTGCCGGATGTAGCGCGCGCGGATCAGTTCCGCGGCGGCTGAACGAGGAACGATCCGGATAAAGCACATACATCTGTCTGTGCGGTAGCGGACATCTGGGAGCGATCGTGCGGCTACCAGATGTGATCCAACGACGAACGATCTTCGTATAGGAGACATCGATGGCATCAGTATCAGCCACGCAACAAGAGGCGCCGCGCGCCGACCAAGCGACAGAAGCGGAGCCTTCGCCCGAAAAGATCCTGCAGGTGGCAATGGGGTTCTGGGCATCAAAGACATTGCTCTCGGCTGTGGAGATGCAATTGTTCAGCCATCTCGCACGCGGCCCGCAAGACGCCTCGCAACTCACCGGGGCGTTGGGGCTGCATCCGCGATCGGCGCTCGATTTCCTCGACGCACTTGTCGCGCTCAAGTTCCTGAACCGCACTAACGGCGTCTACAGCAACACGCGAGACGTCGATCTCTTCCTCGACCAGGAGAAGCCGAGCTACATCGGCGGGCTACTCGAAATGGCGAACTCGCGGCTGTATCCGTTCTGGGGCTCGCTCACAGAAGCGTTGCGCACCGGCATGCCACAAAACGAGTCCAGGCAGGGTGGGAACGTCTTTGAGGCGATTTATAGCGACGGAGCACGACTGCGGACGTTCCTGCACGCGATGAGCGGCGTCAGTCTCGGGGCTGCGCGTGCAATCGCGCAGCAGTTTCCGTGGCAGAACTACCGTACGTTCATTGACATCGGCGCGGCACAGGGCGCATTGCCGGTGCAGGTGGCGCTCGCACATCCGCATCTGTCAGGTGGCGGCTTTGACCTGCCCCCAGTGCGGCCTGTCTTTGAGGAATACGTCGCATCGCACGGATTGGAGGAGCGACTGCACTTCTACGCAGGCAACTTCTTCGACGATCCGTGCCCAACAGCCGACGTACTGGTGATGGGCCACGTCCTGCACGACTGGGATCTTGACCAGAAGCGCGCCTTGCTGCGCAAGTGCCACGACTCGCTGCCGGATGGTGGCTCCCTCATCGTCTATGACGCGATGATCGACGACGAGCGCCGCGACAACGCTTTTGGCCTGCTCATGAGTCTGAACATGCTGATCGAAACTCCCGGCGGCTTCGACTACACAGGCGCGCAATGCATCGAATGGATGCGCGAGGCGGGCTTTACGCGGGTGCGTGTGGAGCGGCTTGTCGGCCCCGACTCGATGGCAATCGGCATCAAATAGCGGCGCTCCCGCTCATGGTGTCTTTTACGTTCGAGGGCATGAAGGGGTCCGGCGTTCGATTGGCCGAAAGTGTCAACTATGTCGGCCGTAGACCGGTCGGCGATGTCTCCAGTCTGTACTCCGGCTCCCTAATGGAACCTCCAAAAGCGGTCCTTGTAATAAATCGTAATGTTTTGACGTTACAATCTGCGCCGAGCAGCCGACCGTCGTCGGCGATCGCAACTGGGCGCGAAAAATATGAAGTTAAAAAATGCCGTTCGCTGGGCGCCACGCGGGACCGAGCCTTGGGCTTATACGGCACTTGCCGCTGACATCGCAGCGCCGTCCCGCTGTTGGACCGATTTGATGGCGACGTTTTCAAACACGTACACGCTACTTCGAAAAGCCGTTGTCGGGACGAGTCCAAAGTCCCTTTTCCGAGGGTTTCGGATTTTGTTGTATTCCGGGATCTATCCACGCGCGGCATGGTTTTGGTTTCAGGCGTTGAGCAGGCAATCCCTATTGACCGATCTCGCCGTCCGCAACCGGCGCTTCGTAGAAAAACCGTTCCATCGTTTCGGGCGGGCGGACATGGCCGCCCTGAGTCGGGCCGCGCTGATTTGCGGACACTATGCGGCGATGGAGCAAATGCTGGGCGATGCGCTCACGGCCCGCATTTATCTGCTTGGCGAATCGGTCTCACTGTCGTCCACGCTTGAATACGACATCGTTTTGCGCGAACCCACGCGATGCTGGCGTGAAGGCCTGCTGACAGTCGCGTGGATGGACCGGCAGACAGGGGTCGATCTTGCGTGGGCCACGGTAAGCATCGAGTACTCGGCGGAGACGCGCTCGTGGGTGCTTTTGATTGGCGGCCTACAGGGGCCAGGCGGAATTGATCGGGAACGTGTACGCGACGCGACGAAAGCATGTCATGGTCTTCGTCCCAAAGCGGCCGTAATGGAGGCGCTTTGCGAGTTGTGCCGCTTGCTGAACATCCCGGTGCTCGCAGCTGTCGCGAAAAGCTCGCACGTGGCACATGCCCGGGACAAGGGGTTTCACGCAGACTACGACGCTTTCTGGCGTGAAATGGGTGGCGTGGAGTCTGGTGATCGTTTCATCCTACCTCGCATCCTGCACCATCGGGAGATCGGCCAGGTGCCTTCTAACAAGCGAGCCGCGTTCCGGCGGAAACATGCTTTGATCGCGGAGCTGTCGGCGCAGATTCAGGCGACCCTTGGACAGGAGCTGTCAGGAATGGGACAGGTCAAAGAGACGAGTCTTTACGGCCAGAACAGCGAGCATGCATCGACATGCAGGCTACACGATGGACATCAACCGGGTCGGCAAGAGCCGCTAGCACCGGGTTTCTGCGGCGACTTGATTTGAGACGATGAACGTCTGCACAGGCCCCGAAGTGCTCCTTCGTGGCCGGTGCCGACTCATGCGATTGGTTCATGCGAGCGGATAAAGCCGAGCGTGACTCGCTGACGAAGTGCCGACTTCTATCAAGCCCGCAAAACATCATTGCGGGCGGACGAGCGCATCGTCTTCAGATACAGGCGCGGGGTCCGTGGGATTAGTGTGACGGAAGAGCGTTGGCGCACGTTTGTGATTCGACTGAAGCGATACAGTCGGGTGACTCGCGATGATTCGAGCCGCCGCGAAGCAACGGCGCGAAGTCAACCTGTCCAACTCATACCATCGATCACCATGGCCTTTGTACAAGTCTGCAGAGGGGACGTCCAACTGGGTGCACCCATCAGATTTTCGATTTACACAGCTAATGGCAGACTGCTTCTGAACCGGGGCTGCTGCATTAGTTCCGAGGCGCAGCTTGAGCGCCTTTTCGATGTCGGTGCATATCGCGACGACAGCAGGGCCGGGCCGCGAAACGGGAGCGGTTCCGCCGGCAGCATGCTGATTTCGAGCGCGAACCATCGTCCAGCATCGAGCGCCGCTACTGCAATCAGCGTGGACTTTCCCGCACTGACCCAGGCACTGGATTGCTTGCAACTCACAGTGGAGGGCGTGGACAGAGGCCCGGTGCAAACTGCGTATGTCGGCACCGTCAAGGGGAGTGCGCTGATCGTGACAGCGCCAACGGGTGATGAACTGCTGCAACCCGGGGCCATGGTCCAGGCAAAGATGATATTCGGGCGGGACGTGTATACGTTCGGCACACGGGTGACCGCACGTCACGCGGCTCCTACCGATCTCGTAGTGCTCGCGCATCCCGAGAAGGTGGTCAAACACAGGGTAAGGCGCCATCGACGCGTCGAGACCAGGGTGGCCGCCCGCGTCATTCGCAACGATGCCGCCGCTGCGGGATACGATGCGACTGTCGTCAACGTCAGCATCGATGGTCTTCAATTGTCAATGCGCGATGCAGCACTGATGCCCGGCGAGCACTTCAAGCTCGCATTGCGTTTGCCGACAGATGGCAAGACGCACGCTGTCCTATGGAATTGCGTCGCAAGAAACGTCAGGCGCAAAAAAGACGGCGTGCTGGTCGGTGCCGAGTTCGGCGCGCGCACCGACGAAGCCAAGATCCTGCTCAAGGACTTCATCTTCGAGATGGCTACGGGAACGGCATTCTAGGCCCGACGTTCATCGACAGATATGCTCGGACCATGCCCGGATAAAACGGTGATCACGGGCCTGAGCCGTAATGATCTCGGAGGAAGCGTGGGACGGAATCATGACGCTATCCGACGACGTCGCGATCCGAATGACAGGTCGCCGAGGTGTACGCGCTCGACAATTCTGGAACGCCGAAAGATCATATAAACAATTGATTATTAACAGAACCTCAATCTTTCCGCGCCACAATTTCCCGCTGTATAAGTATTGCAATGTTGTTCAGTGGATGCCCGTTTTGAGCAATAGTGGTGGAGCGCTGTCATTGACGGACATTCGCGGTTGAACGATATCGACGAGACGTAAGTTTTAGTTTTAGTACCATTGCACGGATCGATGGTGGCACCGGTTTCTCACCAATTTCCCTTGGGAATCCGTTGAACTGGCAACGCTGGAGTGGGTGGCCTGGCGCTGACGTTATCGACTATCCTCGCGCGCGCGACGTATGCGACAAGCGCGGGTGTTCTCGATTTTTTTCCGGGACTATTCGGGAAGTGAGTCAAAGCACACAGAGCAATTCGCTTCCTTATCCACTGCGCGAGCAAGAGAGCTATTGAACGCAACGTGCAGACTAGCTGCTTTTCGACGAACAATCACTCACATCGTGTTTACGAAGACTGCATCAGAGCCTAGACTTCAGTGCAGTGGCGGAAGCGGCAGGACGTAACAGACGTTTCACTGATCGGCTTTTACGGGCGAGGACGCGAAGTGCCTGTGCTCGCCGTGCATGTTTCCTCATTTTCTATCGTGTGCGGAGTAGCGCGAAAATGTCTGATTCCGGAAATGGGCTGCACATGCGGATAGGCGCAATGCTGTCCGCCGCCCTCCTGACGCTATCGGGCGCGGCGTTGGGCACAACCCAGTCGCAACAACGTCAACAGGGCAGGAGCGTGAACCAGGCTGCCAAACATGAAGCGCGCGCGAGCAAGGTCGACTGTCGCGCCGCAAACCAGAAGAGCAATTCTCAGTGCAGGCAGGACAAGCGCGACGCGAAACAACAGGGTCGCCAGCAGAAACGGGACATCAAGTATTGACGATGGCTGCCGTCGAAGTACCTTGTGCGCCATCTTTCCGAATACCTCGACACGCTTTGCGTTTCTCGCTCCATGCTCCGTTTCGCTAAAGCAGAGCGCGCCTGAGTTGTGTGTCGATGCTGCCGGATTCGATCGAGTCGCCTTTCATACGTTGTTCGACCAAATGGCGCTCCAGTTTTTCAGAGCGAACCTTCGATGAGCACGTCGTCTAACCCTCAACAGGAGGACCGGCGTCGCCACAAGCAGTCACACGGACAGTCCAACGAGCCAGTCGCTCGACGGTCTGCTCACTATCTATGAACGGCCGCGACCGGCAACGAAATGTGGTGTGTACGTCGAAGGTCATGCAGAAACAACAATCGTAAAAATATTTCAATCGCGGCGAACGAGTCCTTAGTGACTACGGTCTTTCAGGGGGTTCGGTTGTTACTAGGGCATTAGAAGCGATGCCTCAAGCCGACGGTTGCCTCAAGCTGATCACTCGTGGAAGAGGGAGCGGTGACGCCGTTGATCCACGCCACGCCCAATGGCGAAGTGCCGCTCGGGCTTACCCGTTGCCACGTGCTCTGAATGTAGATATCCGTGCGCCTCGATAAGCGGTAGTCGGCCATCGCGTTAAACTGATTCCAATGGGGAATGCCGCCGCCTCCGTTCCCGCCAGCGCGGGAATAGGTGTACGCGGCCGAAAGTTCGACCACCGGGGTCAACGCATAGCGAAAATTGCCCTCAAAGTTCTGGAAAGTTCCACTCAGCCCGGTCTGGAAGAATTGGGCAAGCTTGCTGTGCGAGTACACGAAGCCCGCCACGGCCGGTCCGAAGGTGTAGCTCACGCCGGCGCCAAAGGTCTTCTGGCTACTGGCGAGCACTCCTAAAGGAACTGTGGCCGGCGAGAGCGCGCCCTGCAAAGACGAGCCGGTCGTATCGGTGACTGCACCATTTGCATTCAGCTGTCCCGGCGTGCGCGCAGAGCTGTTGAGGTGGAGGTACCCTGCACCGAAAGTCAGCGCGCCCGATACGTAGGACATCCCAACGCTATAGGCGCGATTGTTCGCGAACCCGCCCGCCTGATTGGAGAACCCGTACAACGCGCCAAACCGAAAGCCTGCCAGATCCGCGCTCAGATACTTCACAGAATTATTAATCTGAAACGAATCGTTCAGGTTGTCGTTGTCTAAGGGGTGGGCGAAATGGGTGCCACCGAACTCCGTGCCGGTCAATGAAAGCGGCGCAACAAAATCGACCATACTGTCGGTCTGGCGGCCTAGCGTGAGCGCGCCGTAATCGCGGCTCGATAAGCCGACATAGGCCTGGCGATTGAAGATTCGATTGCTCGACGAATACTGCCCATTGTTCAGATTGAAGCCGCTTTCCAGGGTGAAGACGGCCTTCCACCCGGCGCCTAGATCCTCAGCCCCGCGAAGGCCCCAGCGGCTGTACTGGACCGCACCGCTCGTCATCTCCCAGTTGCTGTGGCCTCCGCCCGTCCCGGTGATCTGGCTGTTCGTGTATGTCAGACCCGCGTCGATCAGCCCGTACAGCGTGACACCGCTTTGCGCGTGCGCTACACCGGTCAGGGTGATTATCGTTGTAGCACCGGTTATAAGTACCTTGTTCATTTGTCTGCTCCAGCCAAAGAATGAGAAAAGAATTCTCTTGCAATGCTTTGAATACAGACGTGATGGTCCAGCCGACATCGTGCGGAAAGGCGCGATGTTGTTCGTACACTTTATGCGACCGCAATTGAAACCGCCAGATTTCGCCAGCGACATGTACAAAAGAGATGCCGGGAGCGGCGAAGTGCAAGGCGATTTCTCCGCTCATCGTCGCGACGGAGGCTTGCCGTCGATGATGGTCAGGTATGAAGGCAGTCACAAATTGCGCCTTGGGCTGGTGGCGGTTGCCGTGCGGTGTCCCCGACGACCGACAAAGTCCGGCGCCAGCCAGGTCGCTCATTGAACTCGTCCACGTGACGCACAAGGTGGGCGTACACGGCGGCTGCCACGGAACGGATTCTGCCAGCAGCGACATGTGACTCGATCGTCGGTCTGACAATCGGAACCGCTCTAATGCGCGGCACACCGCGCTACTTGCACCTTCAACCGGCTCTGAGCGTTAGCGCGTGCCTTTCATAAGCGAACGACTGGAACGGCACTAGGTCCGGCTCAGGCGATAAGGCCTGCGAACCTGAAAAACGTCGACTAATCTGAAGTTCAGTTGCTTGCACCATTCTCCATGCAAGGTTTGCCGCCCGCGCCGCACTTTCGGCGGCCCTTCTAGATGCATCCGTGTAATCACGGCTGTCCTGACGGCCGCAGCGGCAACCGATCCGGCCCGCGAGGTTGCAAAAAGAGCGCTTGTCGATCGTTACGAAGTGTTGAAGGGATTTGCCGAAAGAAACAATTCAGGCGGTAAGAGTGACGTCGCGCTGGTAGTGGACACGCTCGGGGAGAAGCGTCCCGCGAAGGGCGCAGGCAACCCGTCGAACACGAACTGGTAATGAGAGTGGACCAGCCGTTGTCCTAATGGATAGGGAGTACGGTGAATGTCAAACTTGCTGATCGACGTTGTAGTTTTCCTTGCGTCCGCGCTGGTCACGGTACCGGTGGCGGTCCGCCTCGGCTTCGGGGCGGTGCTTGGCTATCTGGTGGCGGGCGTCATGATCGGTCCATGGGCATTGCGGTTGGTGACCGATGTCGACGCGATTCTCCATTTTTCAGAATTAGGCATCGTGTTGATGATGTTTGTGATCGGACTCGAGATGAGAATGGACGCGTTGTGGGCGATGCGTCGCACCATCTTTGGCTACGGCGCGATGCAAATGACCGTTTGTGCCGCAGCGTTGTCGGCGATTTTCCTGCTCCTGGGGTTGTCGTGGCGGATTGCCCTGACGGGCGGCCTTGCGCTCTCGCTGTCATCGACTGCAATGGTGATGTCCGAACTTCAGGCGCGCAAGTTGATGGACACGCCGACAGGCCGTGCCGGGTTCGGCATTCTGCTGTTTCAGGACATGGCGGCCATTCCGCTGATTGCACTGTTACCGCTGCTTGGGCCGACCGTGCCCATACCTACGGCGGAGCCCGGTTGGCTCGTAGCGCTAAAGGCGCTTCTTATGCTTGGCGCGGTAGCGCTTGCGGGCCGCTATCTGCTGCACGCCGTGTTGCGTCTGATCAGGAGCACTGGGGTTCCAGAGATCTTCACGGCGTTCGCGCTGCTTTGGATCATCGGCATTTCTCTGCTTATGGAAAGCGTGCATTTGTCGATGTCCCTCGGTGCGTTCGTCGCAGGCGTGCTGCTGGCAGATTCGGATTATCGCCACGAGGTTGAGGTTGACATGGCGCCATTCAAGGGTCTGCTCCTTGGTTTGTTTTTTATCGCGGTGGGTATGTCGATGGATTTCAGTGTATTGACTCGTGAGCCGGTGCGGGTCGCGGTGCTGGTAGTCGCACTGGTCGGCATCAAGGCGATCGCGCAGTGGATGCTGGCAAGTCGATTCGAAGTTCCGCCTCCGCATCGCGCGTACTTCGCGATTCTCCTTTCACAGGGCGGCGAGTTCGCCTTCGTGGTGATGGCCGCTTCATTGGCTGCAAGGGTTATCGATCAACGTCAGGCGTCGCTGGTCACGCTGGTCGTTGCGCTCTCGATGGTATCGACGCCACTCCTGCTGCTCGCGCAACGCCGGCTCTTTGGCAGTCATGCGCGAGCGCGGACGACCTGACGAACCTTCGAGCCGGGCGACAGCCGAGACCGTTCCCCGGATGTTTGAGAAGTGGTTCTGTCCATCCTAGACTTAGGATGAGCACATTCTCCGGCAGTCGAACTTCTGGTGGAACAGTTCTGCCGGACGGTGTCGCCGGTGCTGCAGGATGGGCGACAGCAACTCGCGTCCGGCCGCCAGGTTGCGGGTCCCAGCCAGGTGGCTAGCCGTTCGGAAGGTCTGCGTCAAGCTGAGAGGAGGCAATGAGATGCTATCGCCGATTACCGAACGCACGCTCTCCAGAGAGCTGCTCGACATTCTGATCCGCGCCGGACTCGTCGCTGTTCTCGCCGTCCTCTGCTTCCGTGTTTTTGTCCCGTTCCTCGACCTGATGGTCTGGGCGGTGATTCTCGCGGTCACGCTCTATCCGCTCCAGGTTCGGCTTCGCGGTCGGCGCGCCGGCAAGGATGGCCTGATCGCGACGCTGATCATCCTCGTTGCTTTTGTCGTCATCCTCGTCCCGACGTATCTGCTCGGCGTTGCCGTGGCCGGCTCGGTCGAACGCGCGACGGCCGTTTTCAGGAGCGGTAGCTTCCAGATACCACCGCCTGCGGAATCAGTGGCCGCATGGCCTCTGGTGGGACAGAGGGTGTTCGACTTCTGGACCCAGGCATCGACGGATCTGTCAGGCCTCGCGCAAGAGTTCGCGCCTCAGCTCAAACAAGCCGGTCTCGCGGTGCTCGGCACGGTTACTGGTCTCGGAACCGCACTGCTGGTTTTCTTTCTCTCCTTGATCGTCGCGGGCATCTTTATGGCGCACGGCGAAAAGGGTTATCAGAGCGCGGTGCAGATCGCCTCGCGCATCTCCGGCCCCGAGAACGGCCGGCAGATCGCCGATCTGTGCACGGCTACGATTCGCGCCGTGGCGCAGGGTGTGGTCGGGATCGCATTCATCCAGATGCTGCTGATCGGCATCGCGTTCGTCGTCATGGGCATCCCCGGTGCGGGTCTGCTCGCGCTCGCCGTGCTGCTCATCGGGATCATGCAGCTGCCAGCCACATTGATCACGGTTCCCGTCATCATCTTCGTGATTGTAACGAGCGGCATCAGCGCGGCGACGATCGCGTTTTCCGTTTATGTTTTTGTCGCGGGTCTCGCTGACAACGTGCTCAAGCCGCTGCTGCTTGGACGCGGCGTTGCGGTGCCGATGCCCGTGGTGCTGATCGGCGCGCTTGGCGGAATGGTGACGGGCGGGTTGATCGGCCTGTTCATCGGTCCCGTGATGCTGGCGGTAGCTTACAAACTGTTCTGGCGCTGGGTGAAAGACCAGCCGGAACCCGATCTGTTGACAGAGCAAAAGCACTCCTGAGGACGCTGCGCAGACGACGCCCATGTTGCCTTCAATGCGCCCATGCGGGATCACACGTCTGCGCCACGCCAGCGGCTGCGCCATCGTGTGCATTGCAGGGTGCCTGAGCGGCTGCATGCGCGTGGGTCCCGACTTTCATCCACAACGCGAAAACTGGAGCGAGCGCTGGAGCAGCGCGACACTCGATGCCGTTACGCGGCAAGCATCGCAGCCCGACCTCCGGGAATGGTGGAAGGTTTTCGGCGACGACACTGTTGGGCGTCTGATCGTGCAGGCCGATGCCGGCAATGGCGACCTGCAGATCGCCGGCCTGCGTGTGATCGAAGCGCGCGCGCAACTGGGCATTGCGCTCGCGGGACGTTATCCTCAGGTGCAACAGGCGAGCGCCGAGGTGCTCGCCTCGGCGCGCAAGCGCTCGGAGGGTTTCAATACGCGCTCGGGCGTTTACTTGCAGTATGGCGCGGGGTTCGTCGTCGGCTGGGAGCTCGACTTCTGGGGACGTTTCGCCCGTGCAATCGAGTCGGCCGACGCGGCGTTCTTTGCCGCGCAGGCGAACCGCGATACCGTGCTGGTCCTGTTGCACGCACAGATCGCCGACACCTATTTCACCATGCGCACCGCCGAGGCGCGCCTGCGCATCGCGCGCGAGAATGCCCAATTGCAAAAGCGTAGCTATGACATCGCGCAAAAGCTATTCAAGGCCGGCGAGACGGACGAGCTGGATCTTCAGCAGGCGAAGACGCAATATCTGGGCACATTGAGCAGTATCCCGGATTTCGAAAGCCAGATCGTCCTCGCGCGGCACGCGTTGTCCGTGCTGATGGGGCGTCCGCCCGGGCCGCTGCCGGAGTTGGACGCGTCCTCCGGCAAGGAAGGTGTGATTCCTCTCGTGGACCGAGCCGTGCTGCAGGACGTGCCAGCCGAACTATTACTGCGGCGTCCGGATGTGCGTGCCGCCGAGTATCAGATGGCCGCTCAGTCGGCGCTCATCGGTGTGGCGAAAGCCGATCTCTACCCGTCGGTGTCGCTGCTCGGCACGCTCGTCTGGAGCGCCAGTTCACTCACCGGCTCGGCGAACACCCTCGCGGTGGCAGGCGGCCCGAGCGTCACCTGGAATGTTTTCGATCACGGGAGGATCACCAACAACGTGCGCGTCCAGGACGCCCGGCTGCAGCAGTTGACAGTTGCCTACCAGAACACTGTGCGCGAAGCTGCGCGCGAAGCCGACGATGCCGCCACGGCGCTGTTCGCCGCGTTGCGGCGGGACTCGATCCTGAACGAAGCTCAAGGTGCTGCGAGGCGCTCGCTGACGCTCGCTGGCGCGATCTACCGGGAAGGATACTCGGACTTTCAGCGCGTGCTCGATGCACAGCGCACGCTATTTGCGCAGCAGGACGCCTATGTCGTCAACCGGCGAAACGCCACAGCCAGTCTGATCGCGCTCTACAAGGCGCTGGGCGGCGGCTGGACCACACTGCAACCGCTCTCCGATGCCGCAACGCGCCAGCAGATGGAACAACGCACCGACTGGGGTAACCTGCTGAACGAACTGAGCGAGCCGCCCGCCGCGAACGCGCCGGCCGAGGGAGCGTCCCGATGAGCAAATTGTCCGGGCCGACCAGGGCCGCGCCGGCGCAGACTCAACCGGCGCATACGTCGCCGTCGCCGTCGCCGGGACCGGGCACAGATCCGTCGGGCAGGGCGGTGAAGTGGGTTGTCGCGCTGATCGTCGTGAGCCTCATCTGGTACCTGCTTGCCGACCGTTTCACACCCTACACGCAACAGGCGCGCGTGCAGGCCTATGTCGTGCCCGTCGTGGCGGAGATATCAGGCCGAGTGACGCGCGTGCCAGTCCATAACGATCAGGAGGTCACCGCAGGCGACGTGCTCTTCGAAATCGACGACCAGCAGTATCGCATCGCCGCCGACCGCGCGCGGGCCGATCTCGAAACCGTGCGCCGGCAGATCGGCGCCAGCACGGCCGGCATCGACTCGGCGCGCGCATCGTTGCGCGCGG
The DNA here is from genome assembly GCF_904848585.1 of Paraburkholderia kirstenboschensis. Lineage (GTDB taxonomy): Bacteria > Pseudomonadota > Gammaproteobacteria > Burkholderiales > Burkholderiaceae > Paraburkholderia > Paraburkholderia kirstenboschensis. Next base: position 15,638 of record NZ_CAJHCR010000002.1, on the reverse strand, counting down.
CCATCGCGAACGAGGTCAAGGCGAGGCAGGACAGCGAGCGGCTCGAGCGGCTTTATCGCGAAGACGAGGGCACGATCTCCCTACGGCGCCTCGAAGTGGCACGCGCCACGTACGAGCAGGCACAAAGCCAGGTCGCAGCGGCGCGCGCAGAAGTCGAGCGGGCACGCGAGCAGCAGGGTGGCGTCGAAGCGGAGAACGCGCAGTTGCGCAGCGCCGCCTCGGCGCTCGAAAAGGCTGACCTCGATCTGGCCAACACGCGTATCAAGGCGCGCACAGGGGGCGTCATCACGGATCTCAGTACCGAAGTCGGGCAATTTGCGGCGGCAGGCAAGGCGGTCATGACGCTGATCGCGATCCGCGATGTGTGGATCAGTGCGGATATGACCGAGAACAATCTCGGCCGTCTGAAGCCCGGCACCCGAGTTGCCGTTGCGCTGGATGCGCTGCCGGGCGAGGTCTTTGACGGGCGGGTGCGCAGCATCGGATATGGCGTGAGCGTCGGGTCGAGCACGCCGCCCGGCAGCCTTCCCAGCGTGCAGAATAGCCGTGACTGGCTGCGTCCCGCGCAGCGCTTTCCGGTGGTCGTCGAGTTGGATCCGACTGAGCGTGCGCGTCTCTCCAACATCCGTGTGGGCGGCCAGGCCGAGGTGATGGCGTTCCCGACTCAGGGTAATTTGCTCAATCCCCTCGGGCGGATCTTTTTTCGCGTGATGAGCTGGATTTCCTACGTCTACTGAAGACGGTCATGGACAGCGAGCGCCTGCATACCGGCCGAAGCGTGCTCCGCATCGCAACTGGAGCTGCATTGTGCTTCGCGATCAGCTTCGCGCTGGATCTCCCGATTCCCGTGATCGCGCCAGTGTTCGCCGTCTTTCTGCTCGCGACGCAAAACCGGCCGCTGTCGCTTTGGACAGGCGTGATGCTCTCTCTCGTCGTGATGCTGGCTACGGGCAGCGGCCTTCTGCTGGTCCCGCTGCTTCGTCACTACGCCTTAGCCGGCGTGATTCTCGTCGGCTTCTTGCTCTTTCTTGCGTTTCGCTTCGGACTCGGTGGCGGGAACGATCTCGTCGCGACCTTCCTCGTGGCGGGGCTCACCATGATCTCAGCGGCGGGCACCGCCGACTTCCCGCTGGCCGTTACTGTGGTCGGCGCACTCGTGAAGGGGCTTGTGCTTGCCGTGATGATCTCGGCACTGACCCACTGGCTATTTCCCGGAACCGCGAGCGCGCGCCCACAGGCTGCCGCGCGCGCCATTCCCGCCGATCTGGCGATGTACCTGGCGCTGCGCGCAACGCTCGTGGTCATGCCGGCCTACCTGCTCGCCATGACCGACCCGGCGACCTATATGCCGATCATCATGAAGTCCGTCAGCCTCGGCAGACAGAGTTGCACTGCGACGGCGCGCAGTGCGGCGCTTGAGCTTATCGGCTCGACGCTGCTCGGTGGCCTGCTTGCTATCGCGTTCTGGTTTGCGCTCAAGCTCGCCGTGGACCTGTGGATGTTCTTCTTGTGGATGCTGCTTTTCGGCCTGCTCGTCGCGCGCAAGCTGTGCGGCATCGATCCGACACGATACTCGCCGGGCTTCTGGCTAAACAGCTTCGTCACGATGATCATCTTGCTGGGCCAGTCGGTGCAGGACAGCGTCGCCGGGAAGGATGTCTACACGGCGTTCGCCATGCGCATGGGGCTTTTTCTCGCCGTCACGCTCTACGCGTGTGTGATGCTTCTGGCCTTCGATCGGCATCGCGCATCCTGCGAGGTCTGAGCATGACGCGCGATGTCCGTCGTCGAGGCGTCCGCGGTGATGCATGAGGGCTCGCTAGAGGCCAACCATCCGGCCTGAGGTTTTGGCAGACGCGAGCAGTACTTTGCATACCGGCGCTGTCTGTCTCCCACGCACTACTAAGGCGTTCGAGTCTGACGATCGGTTTCCTTTGAGTCGTCGCGCTACGGTTCGTCTAACGGGCACGCTGTCACGGGCCTTATCACGAGCGCAGCGGCCAGACGGGCAGCCTGCAAGCACGGCGACAGAGGCGAGGCGGACATGAAGCCGCATCTCAGGCAACCCCGCGATATGCCGCCTACGAGGCGCCTCGGCGATCGTCAGACGGCAGGTCTGTGACCTGGTCTTGGCCGCTAGTGCGGATGTAGGTATCGACTGCGCTACCAATTGTCGGATGGAAACATGTGTCGGGAAAGATTGACGACAGTTCGAAGCGTCTGAGCTTGTCACGAACGGGGTCTTTCATCTCTGCGAAATGCAACTCAACGCCACGTTCCTGCAATGACCGATGCAGGTCACGCAGCATGTCGGCCGAGGTGACGTCCACGCTCGTCACCGGCTCTGCCGTAATGACCACGCGCCGCACCGGCGTGGCCGCCTGATCGACGGCTTCGATGAGGCGCTGTTGGAACAGCTCCGCATTTGCGAAGAAGAGCGGCGCGTCCCATCGAAATAGCAGCAGTCCAGGAATCTGTACGGCGAGCGGGTATCGCTTCATGTCGTGGTAGCCGCGCAAACCGTCCACACGCCCAAGCACGGCATAGTGCGGTCGCCATCCGTCCCACAGAAATTCAATGATCGCGATCACGACGGCGATACAGATGCCGGGAATCGCGCCGAATACCGCAACGCCGACGAAGCAGCAGATCGACAGCCAGAATTCCCATTTCTGTATGCGATAGATGCGTTTCAGGTCTTCGAACTCGAAGAGCCCGATCGCTGCGGCGATAACGACGGCGGCAAGTGCGCTACTCGGCAGATGGCGCAGCAGATTCGGTGCCGCGAGCAGAACTGCCGCCACCGCGAGTGCGCCGACGACGCCCGTCATTTGCGTTCGGGCGCCCGCAGCTTCCGCAACCGGTGTACGCGACGAACTGCTGCTGATAGGAAAGCCCTGAAAGAGCCCGCTCGCGAGATTGGCGACGCCCAGCCCGATCATTTCCTGGTTCGGATCGACGCGCGTGTTCGCGCGTGCCGCGAACGTGCGGGAAAGGACGCTCGTGTCCGCGAACGCTATCAGTGCGACCGCGCACCCGCCGAGCACGATCCGGACGATGTCGGCCCCGCTCGCCCACGGTAGCGCAAAGGCGGGCAGGCCTTGAGGAATCGTGCCGAGCACCTTCACGCCCGCGCGGTCGAGATCGAACGCGATTACGCAGGAAGTCGCGAGTACGACCGCGATCAAGATGCCCGGCACCTTGTCGAAGCGCTTGAGCAGCAAGATCAGTATGAGACTGCCCGCGCCGACGGCAAAGCTATACCAGTTGGACTGGCCTGCGGCGATCGCGTTGACGAGACTGGCCACATCACGTAGTGGCCCCCGATCGTCAAAAGAGATCGCAAAGAGCTTGGGCAACTGGCTGATCAGGACCGTCAGTGCGATGCCATTCATGTATCCGTAACGAATAGGCTTGGAGAGCAACTCCGTGACGAAGCCGAGCTTAAGCACACCGAAGACGATGCATACGAGGCCCGAGACGATCGCCATCATGCTTGCGACGGCAATCGCGCGCGAGGGGTCGCCCACCGTGCTCAACACGACCACCGCGAGAACCGGCGCTGCGAGCGCCGAATCTGGACCGAGCACAAGAATCCGGCTTGGGCCGAAGATTGCGTACGCGACAAGCGGGACGATGGTCGCATACAGGCCGCACACACCTGGCACGCCGGACGCCTCCGCATACGCCACGCCCACGGGTACGAGCATTGTAGTGAGCACCAGGCCCGCGACGATATCGTTCCTGAGCCACGCCAGGTGATAGCCCTTGAGCATGGCGGCGCCAGGAAGGTGGCGCAGCCATCGCTGCAAGCTCTCCGCGCCTTTCGGGCGTCGGTCAACGGGTCGGTTGGCTGACATAGTTCAGAGTCGCCAACTGTCCACTGAAGAACACGTGCACGCACAAGCGCATACGCGGCCATGATGGTGGGCTGGCATGTTGTTCGCGGCAAGCCGTAGTTCGTGAATCCGCCGAAGCTGTGGCTTGCCCTCGGTGAGCATATCCCGGCGGCGACAACATTGGCCGCAGGTCTGGTGAGCGTAGCGTTGCCGTATTGTCTTATGTGCAGCAGCTAGCGACCCTTTGGCATACGACGGATTAAACATCTATTGCAATGAATGCAGTAATGCTACGTGCGGTCGATGCAGGGAATCGCTTGCGATTCATCGATGCATAGCGTGCAATACAGATTGTATGGTCGGGGAGCAAGGCTGCGTATGTTTTATTCACCTTCGAAAGGATCTCTCATTACTCATTCTGCGAATGGCTGTCGAGTGCTCCAGATGCAGTAAGCCGACAACTGGAAACGAGGCGGTCGCACGCCAAGTTGCCGTTGTTCGCTTGAGCGCGCAACCGTCAACCTTGGGCCAGCTGCGGAAGTCCGGCGATTGGGTGCCGCCGGAAATTGGAGGCGGAGTCCCACCGCAATTGGCCGTTTCATCGGACCACGTTTTCATTAGAGCCACGTTGTCAGGGATGCTGCGGATCTTCCTCAGGCGGGTGTGATGACGGGAACGACGCATCGCTCGCGTCCGTCGCAAACGTTCGAGTAATTCCTTCTTCAGCGCACCGCGGGCCTGTATATAAAGGCTCCTGTAGATCGTCTCGTGCAACACCTGGTAGTCCTTGTTGACCGCATAAGAGTGCTTGAGCCAACCGGGAGGCTGTCAATGCCGATCTGGTGGCGCGAACTGGGCGATGTCAGTAACGCCGGCTAGTGGCGTGAGAAAACAGCAGCGCCCATGTACTTCGTCGAAAGGGAGACCCGTGGGCCGATCTGCGGGCCACGCTCCAAGGTATCGGCAGCTGCGCTGCAATGCGACGCGCGGTTGCGGCGCGCTAACTCTGACGTGGACCCAAGTGGCTTCGGGCTCCTCATTTGGGCTGAGGCGGCTTGCACTCCGTTTCAAACCAATGGTCGACCCGGCGCTGCGCCGCGTGTAGATCCGCTGGGTAATTTGGGTCGTCGTGCCATGGTGATGGGTTGTAGCCCGCTTTGCTGAGAGCCGAAAGCTCGCTTCTGTGTTGTGACCTCGTCCGAGGCGCATTGCTCTTGGTCGCGGCCAGGTCACGGCACTCGGTTGGGGTCAGGTGTGGCCCGCTGTGTGGTACTCCGGCGGCGGCATAGCCAGTCAGGAGGAGCCCCAACGCAGCAAGCGTCGAGCAGCTTTTCGTGAGCTTTTCCATAGCGCATCTCCATGCGTCCGATTGGCGCAACACAGCGGCGCGATGCCGCCGTCGCGCGTAACGTACTCGCCTATTTTGCCTTAGTCCGGTTAAGGGGGTTTTCGCTCAGTTGCTTTCGAAACGCTTCTGACCGCGTATGCTGGTGCCGTTCGCTATGGCAACAGGTGTTTGGGCAATTCAAAGGGACTGTGACGAACCAGGTGCGGCAAGGCAGCAAACCCGACATGCCGTGGGAGAAGCGCGATGAAGGATGCAAAGGTAGGTGCAAGTCCGACAGAGGCAAACAGGCAGCATCATCTGGGAAACAGGGAGTACGTGAAAGAGCTGGCTCGCCTTCACGTCGAACTGGTCAAGCTCCAGCAATGGGTCGTTGCAACGGGCGCCAAGATATGCGTGTTATTCGAAGGCCGCGACGGTGCCGGCAAGGGCGGTACGATCAAGGCGATTACCGAGCGCGTGAGTCCGCGCATATTTCACGTCGTCGCATTGCCAGCGCCATCCGACCGTGAAAAATCCCAGATGTATATGCAACGTTACCTGCCGCATCTTCCCGCGAGCGGCGAAATTGTCCTGTTCGATCGCAGTTGGTACAACCGCGCCGGAGTGGAACGGGTCATGGGGTTCTGCACCGAAGAACAGGCAAGGATATTTCTGAAAGACGCGCCATTGGTCGAGCGGGCGGTGACTGATTCCGGCGTCACTTTGCTCAAGTACTGGCTCGAAGTCGGTATGGCAGAGCAGACGCGTCGATTGGAAGCGCGTATTCATGATCAACGGAAAATCTGGAAGCTGTCACCGATGGACCTTGAGTCATACCAGCGGTGGTACGATTACTCCCGCGCACGCGATGAAATGTTCATGGCGACCGACACTGAGTTTGCGCCCTGGTACGTCGTGAAGTCGGATGACAAGAAGCGCGCACGCCTCGATCTCATTAGCCACTTACTAAGCAAAATTCCCTATGAGGAGGTGGCGCGCGAGAAGGTCACGTTGCCCAAACGACAGAAGCCCGGAGATTACAAAGAACCCGACTATCCATTCAGGTTTATCCCGGAGCTTCGCAGGTAAATTTCTGCCACCCGCCCCGTCGCAAACGCGGCGCTTGATGAAATGCGTGCGCTAGCTGTGAAGCACGCCGACGCGGCAGGCCGGCACGGTTCGCTCGGTGTTCTGCATTTCGACAGCGGCGGGGCCACATGATTGCCCAGAACCCCGAAGAGGGTACTTACTGGGGGGCGGCGCAGCATTGTCTTCTATCGACGTGATCTGAGCACTCGAACGGCTTTCCTGCGGAGAGGAGAGCGGATAAGGAGGTCGCCATGACACCAATCCAGGGACTGTTCGCCGCGGTCTCCGCGGTTCTTCTTTTCCTTTACGGCCTTCAGGGCTTTAGTCGCGAACTGCAGGAGGTCGGGGGCACGGCGCTGCAGTCATGGCTCGAACGCGTGACTGCAAGCCGCTGGCTCGGGTTTCTGGTCGGTGCATTCGCCACAGCGATTGTGCAGTCAAGCAGCGCTATCACAGCGCTTGCGGTCACTCTGGTGGACGCGTCCGTCATTTCTTTCCGCGCCAGTCTCGGGATCCTGCTCGGCAGCAATGTCGGGACCACGGCAACGGCCTGGTTGGTCTCCTTCAAGCTCACGGGTATCGGACCCATATTCATCGTACTTGGGGCCTTGATTTCGGTGTTGCCGATCCGCGCACGGTACATCGGAAAAGCTGTTTTCTATTTTGGATTGATCTTCTTCGCGTTGGATCTGATATCCGCGGAACTGAAACCTCTGCAGAATCGCCCGCAGTTCAAGGAATGGCTTGCACTTGCAGAGGCTCCGTGGGCAGGCGTGCTTGGCGGCCTGGTATTCACTGCGTTGGTCCAGTCCAGCAGTGTCACCACTGGTCTGGCAATTCTCCTCGTCCAGCAAGGGGTGCTACCGCCGCAGGCCGCTATACCGATTGTCATTGGCTCGAACGTCGGCTCGACCTCGACCGCGTTGGTTGCAGGTCTCGGGATGAGTCCCATCGCAAGAGCCACGGCGATTACGAACTTTCTGTTCAACGCAACCGGGGTGCTGTGTTACTTTCCATTCCTGAGATCCTTTTCAAGAGCAATGGTGGATTTGACAGCCAATCCAGGGATGGCGGTGGCATGGGCCCATCTGATATTCAATTTTACCGTCGCAATCTGCTTTCTTCTGGCGCTGACGTGGGTAGAACCCTTGCTCAGAAAATGGCTGGGTGCCGAGGCTCGAAGTGCAAGTTCAGAGCCGGCGTCCTGAGCTACGCCGCGAAATCATTGACTCAGCGCGTGCCCACAATAGCGCATGCGATTTTGCGCTTTCCGGGTCATCGGCTATCACTGAGTACCTAGACGATGCTTTCGCTGAGACGCTCGTTTATCCGCAGGACCGACATCTCAGGGGTAGGGCACACCAAGTCCAAGCGTGGCTTTAGAAGCGACCTGATTCACATTCGTCAGGAGCGCTCGACGGAGTTCGTGTTCTACAAAAGGCAGGCCCCGCCTCTCAGTGCCACGGTGCAGCTCGCAGTGCAAAAGCTATACTTTGCGGCGGATCGGCTTCTCTCAAAGCATGCATCGAACCTATTCGGCGATTGGTGTATCGCAGACAGTGATTTGGCCTTGATGCTAAATCGCCTCGTCATGAATGGCGATGATGTCCCCGCAAAGTTGGCGTCGTACGTAGCGCATCAATGGGAACGAGCGTCAGTGGAGCAGTGGGTCATGCTAGACCGGCCTCAGATCTGACCACCAACGCAAGTGGCAGAACTCCCTCGTGGGGCGACGGTCGGCCACAAACGGTCGTTCACTCAAGTTGTTGATCGGCCACGGGAGTGTCTGGTTTGCGTGCAACTACGGCCGCTCATTGGCTATGCGCAGGCGAAGCCTCCAGTGGACGACGCCCGGCCTGCGCGATGTCGCGCAGTCGGAGCTCTCCCACAAGACCACGGCGATTGAGCAAAGAAACGCGATCAAGTGCGGAGTGAGCGCGTCCGCGCTCCTGGCGACCAACGCTTTCCTCACACAGCTGCTGTTTCCAGAATTCCCGAATGCCGAACGCTCCTGTGAGGGGCGCCCGTGCCTACCTCGTGTGCGCCACGTCCGCGCGGGCTTGGCCATGCCCGCGCGGGCTTGGCGGAAGGCGGTCGAATCTGCGATGATTGCTCTCCGTCCTGGTGGCTCGTGGCCGCGCTGGCCCATTGCTGTGCAGAGCTGGCATAGGCGTCGGCAGGCGAGTCCAGCAAGCGAAGAGAGCTCGAATATGGCCAGACTTCAAAATCTTGCCGCAGCCGTTCTGATTGCAATGCTGGCCTCGTGCGCCAGCCTGCCCCCACAGATCGGACGCACGCCGACCTATGCGGCGCAAGATACAGGAGCGACGCCGCTTGCCGAGCACCTCGCGGCCGGCGAGCACGCTCATCCTGGCGAGAGCGCGTTTCACCTGCTGCCCGATTCCGTCGACGCGCTCCTCGCGCGGGTGATCCTTACCGAAAAGGCTGAGAAAACACTCGACCTTGAGTACTACATCTGGCACAGCGACCTGACGGGGCGCGCCCTTGCGTCGGCCGTGCTGAAGGCGGCGGACCGCGGCGTCAGGGTGCGGGTATTGCTCGACGACCTGGGCACGAACGCCGACGACGAGGCGTTGCTCGCATTGAGCGCCCACCCCAGTATTTCTATTCGGCTCTTCAACCCGGTGGCGAGCCGTCAGTTCAAGACGATCTCGGCTGCGCTCGACTTCTCGCGGGTGAACCGCCGCATGCACAACAAGGCACTCATAGCCGATAACCGGGCCACGATTCTGGGCGGGCGAAATGTCGGCGACGAATATTTCGGTGCGTCGAGTGTGGTGACATTCGGGGATCTCGACGTATTGATGCATGGGCCGATCGTCCAGAACGTCTCGAACTCCTTCGACACGTTCTGGAATTCCGATGCGGCCTATCCGATCGACCGGCTGATGGGCATCCCCGCAGACCCCGAAAAATTATCGGCGTATCGCGAGGAGCTGGACCGCTACGTCGCTTCGGAACAGGCCTCGCCCTATGTCGTGCACGCGAGACAACGGCTTGCGCAAGTCATCGAGACGGGCGCCGCCGACTATAGCTGGGGCAAAGCCACGCTGTTCTACGATGACCCGTCCAAGGTCACGCGCGCCCCTGAAGAGTCGCAAGGCCACTTGCTGACCGCTCTAAGAGCGCAGGACCTTCACCCGAGTCGCGAACTGCTGGTCATCTCCCCGTACTTCGTACCCGGAAAAAATGGCGTGACCTGGCTGCGCAGGTTGACTGGAAATGGCGTGCGCGTGACGGTGCTGACCAACTCGCTGGCGGCGACCGACGTCGCCGCCGTTCATGCGGGGTATCGGCGCTACCGCGAAGACCTGCTCGCCGCGGGCGTGCAGCTCTACGAATTCAAGCCCGTTGCAGAAGGCGCAGACGCGGTTAACAAGAAGCAGTTCTTCGGTTCGTCGAAAGCGTCGCTGCATGCGAAGACGTTTGTGTTCGACCGTGAACGGGTGTTCATCGGCTCGATGAATCTCGACCCGCGCTCGGTCTATCTCAACACTGAAATAGGCGTGTTGTGCGACAGCGCAGCGATCGCAAACCAGGTCATCGGCTACGTCGAACCGCGGCTGAATCAGATCGCATGGCAGCTCCGACTGCGCACCGACGCAGACGGCAGTCGCAGAATCGTCTGGATCGATACCGCGGCGGACGGGACGGTGAAGGAACTGGACACAGAGCCGGAGACCACCGTCCTGCGCCGCTCCGGCGTCTGGTTCATGGGTCTGCTGCCCATTGAATCGCAGCTTTGAGCTGAGGGAGGCCCCCCGCCACCGCGAGGGCAGGCGGGGCGCGGGTTGCAATGATGATAGCCATGTGAAGCGGATCCCTGCAAGCAACGAAATCACACGAACTCCGCCCCGCGACACTAATAGGCAACCGGCAAAGGGCCCAGCTTTACTCGAACCCGACTTAACAGAAAGACCGCTAACCGACTTAACCCGCCACAAGCGGAAGTGATACTCCGAAAAAGATCGATGCCGTTTCGCATCTGAAACGTTCACGCCGCTGCGGCTGCAGCGTGATCGGTTTGCGATCCACAACCATCCGGGGGATTCGAGGCGCTCGGCGTGACGCCAGGATGTCGCCTTTGGAAGCACGACGGCCGCCGCCGTAACACTCGCGATGAAGTCCGATTCGATCCACTTCTTCTTGATAATCGCGAACCGATTCCGGCACCGGAGCCCGAAAGGCATCAATGCAGGAATGGCGATGCGTCAACTACCGTTCGTGTACCTCAATTGATCGAAGCGCCACAGTCAGGCGCAGGCATCAGCGGTCACGTCGCTGCCGGTCCACAGCCGCATCCCGCTGGCGTCGGGATTCTCGGGCCACTCCCGCCGTCCCCGGTCTGTCAAAATAAGTTCCGAACTGTCGTCTCTTTCATATACTGCTCGTACCAGCACCCCATGCTGGCAGCTAGCGAAACGTCTCGTTGACTATCTCCAGTCGAGGCCATATGAGCACTATCATGCCGGCCGGACATGCCGAACCCGAACGGCGTGAACCGATTCTCAATACTGTTGACCGTGTCTGTGAGATATGTTTTGGCCTGTTCATGGCCCTGACATTCGTCGGCGCCGTCAGGGCAGTAACTGCACGCGAAGATGAGGGGTACAGGATGTTCTTTGCCGCGCTTGGATGCAATCTCGCGTGGGGACTCGCCGACGCCGTGATGTATCTCGTACGCACGCTCGCCGACCGAGGGCAGCGCCTGAAACTCGCGGAGACCGTACAGCGGGAGCAGAACCAGGCGGTAGCCGTGCGGTTGTTGCGCGATGCATTGCCCGAGAAGCTGGGGCGGCTCGTCGAAGATGCCGACCTCGAGCGGATCCGCGTGCGCCTCGCGACCGCATCGACGCTGCCACCTCGGGCAAGTTTTGTGAGTGGTGACTTCGTCGGCGCGCTAGGCATCTTTCTGCTTGTGGTTCTGGGGACGTTTCCGGTCGCGGTGCCGTTTCTCGTCGTGAGGGATGTTACAACGGCATTGATCGCCTCGCGCGTGCTTACTCTTGGGATGCTTTTCATCGCCGGCTTTGCGCTGGGGCGCTACACCGGTGCAGGGCCAATGAAGGCAGGTATTGCAATGATCGCGCTTGGCATTCTGCTTACGATAGCAATCATTAAGCTCGGCGGCTAACGGGCCCCGATCCGTTCTAAGCCTTGCGGGCTCGCATCCCGTATCTGCGCAACGACCCGGCACTTGTGAGGGGCGACTCCACATAGTTGTGAGAGGTCAGCGCCATATAGATTATCGCGCCTTCTCCTGACCATGTCCGATAGTGCCGCGCCGTCCAGGCACCCACGTCTGTGTTCAAAGCATTGCCGGAGAATGTCTTCTCTCGGTCTTAAGCCGAGGCAGACAAATGAACAAGTTACTTATCCGGTGCGGCGGCGATGATCACACTGGCGGGCGTAGCGCATGCCCAAAGAAGTGTCACGCTTTACGGTTTGATCGACGCCAGTCTGACCTACACGAACAACCAGGTCACCGCCGCCGGGCGGGTGATCGACATAGTTAGTCATGCCAATCTCGTGCATGGGCTCGCGAGCGTGCCAGATGAACCGGTGTCGGACGCCACGCTCTCGTACGCCGAAATCCGTGCCGTCCAGATGGGCGAACTGGCGGAGCGCATTCAAATTTCCCATCACAAGAAGTTCGCGGCGCTGCCCAAAATCTTCTTATGTAATATGGGATCTTAAAGATCTTGGCAAAAAGGCTTACCGTCGCGCGCCGCTTCGTCCGAAGACGAGTCCATAAACGAAGGGCTCAGTACGGCCGTTCCACTCAGATACCTGCCGATGGAACCGCGACCATCCGACCGCCAGTAACGGGTCGATCAGGAGCATTTGAAACGCGTGCTCTCAGCGCCTTGTCATCGACAAAAGGCTACTGGGCATCAGCGGCGAGCGCGGGGCCGAACAGTGAGAAGCGGCTGGCGACGGCGCGCTTAGCTATGCGCAGGAACGGGTCGTCGGCCCTTTTTGCACCGCCGCATGAAACGCGAGCCGACGACAACCCTTTGACGCACGCCAGGATTTGTACTCGCTGCAATTTGCCCGCCGCTTCCCTATAAATAAAAGAGAGAGAGCAAGCAAACCGTCCGCGTCCTGATGGCCCATTGCTGGCAAACATGCTGCAGCCGAATCCCAAGTCGACTTTGATCCGAGGATCGTGTATCCGGTCGATCGCATCCCTGCGCGCGAGCGCACTGGAACGCTCGACGCTATCACACGCGCGAAATAATTCTTCACAGTGCAAAGGCACCATGGGAGGCGCGCTGTGTTTAACCTGACCAAATCGACCCGCTCAACCCTGTCTCGCATCTGGTTTTACACCGCCGTAACAACGGCATATGTGACCGGTTGTTCCTGCGCGGACGCAGCCGCAGTCGCCACTTCTCCGGCAGCCGCTTCCGCGGTTGCTCCTGCATCAGCGCCCCCATCGGCGGCCGCCACCGCGCGAGCGAAGGAAATACGCGCCGCAACCGGCAGCACGCCCGCGCCAATCGACTTTCCTGCGATCGTCGAGCGCTATGGGCCAGCGGTTGTCAATATCCGCGTGACAGTGCCGGTGAATGCGCCGGCGAGCGCGACGCCCCCTTTTGGTCCCAGCGCCGAAGCGGTCGACGGTGACGATCCCATCTTCTCGTTCTTCAAGCAGGCCTTGCCACAATCGCAAAACGGGCAGGGCGCTACGCCGCGCGCGATGTCCGGCGTCGGATCGGGCTTCATCGTGAGCCCGAACGGTCTCATTCTGACGACGGCGCATGTCGTCGATCAGTCGGATGACGTGACCGTGCGCCTGACCGACCGGCGCGAGTTCAAGGCAAAAATCGTGGCCGTCGATACGCAAAGCGACATCGCCGTGATCCAGATCGACGCGACGAAGCTGCCTACCGTCAAGCTCGGCGATTCGGCGCGCGTGCGCGTCGGCGAGCAGGTGCTGACGATCGGTTCACCAGACAGCTACCAGAACACGGTTACGGCGGGCATCGTCAGCGCGACGTCGCGCACGCTCGCCGATGGCAGCACGTTTCCGTTCTTCCAGACGGACGTGTCGCTGAACCCCGACAACTCGGGCGGCCCCGTGTTCAACCGCGCGGGCGAAGTGATCGGCATTGACGTCCAGGTGTATGCCGATAGCGACCGCTTGCAGAGCCTGACGTTCGCAATCCCGATCAATATGGCGAACAACGTGCGCTCGCGGTTGCAGGGTGAGCAAGCCCAGCAAGCCCAGCAAGGCCAGCCAAGCGCTCAAGACAATGCGCGCAGCAATCTGGGCATTCAGGTAGAGGACGTCGATACGAATCTGGCGAGCGCGTTCGGCCTGCCGCGCGCGGCGGGCGCGCTGGTGACGTCGGTCGACCCGGGCAGTTCGGCGGCGGCGAGCAATCTGAAAACGGGCGACGTGATCGTGCAACTCGCCGACAGGCCTATCGACCACGCGGCCGATCTAACCGGACAGAACCCGGCGTTGCAGACCGGGACGAAAGTCCCGCTGAAGCTGATCCGCGATCACAAGCCGATGACCGTGATGGTGAATGTCGGGCCAGCGTCGCAACAGGCGAACGCAGGTGCGGGCGGTGTTGCAGGCCCAAGCTCTGACGCAGGCTCGCCGCAGTTTCACGCGCTCGATCATCTTGGCCTAACGATGCATTCTTTGACCGATCAGGAGCGGCGCAGTATGGACCTTCCTCAAGGCCTGATGGTCGATGACGTGTCGGGGACAGCGGCCGCTGCCGGCATCAAGCCGGGCGATGTCGTGCTGGCGTTGAACGGCACGCTGGTCGCGTCGCAGGATGAACTGGCGTCGCTTGCGGCAAGGGCTGGCAAGAAGGCAGCGTTGCTGATCCAGCGCAATCACGCACGAAGCTTCGTCACGGTCGACCTCAAATAAAAACCGAGGTGCGAGATCGGCTAATCGGTACACGATTCCCGCCTCGCATGCCGACGCGGTGAGCACATGTCGCTAACGCCCCGGGGAGGGACGATCACGACCGATCGCAGACCGGGGATATTCGCACAGCGTGTGTCAACCCTCTACACAGTCGATGGAGTGCGGGGAACGTGAACCCCGCGGAGTTCGGTTAGCTCCGATCTGATTCACGCGTCGCGCTGATCAGTTTCGGGCGACGTGGACGCTCTTCAAACGTGCGCGGCCCACGCAAGTCACCCAGCAACGACGACGGCAATGTCGGCAGCGTGTTCGCGCTGAACGCCACCACGCGGCGCGGGCGCGCGAGGCTGCGCGCTTAAATTTTCACGCTTTCGGTTTAATGTTCTGGTTGACTCGGAACAGGTTATTGGGATCGTACTTCGCCTTGATCGAGGCAAGGCGCGTGTAGTTCTCGCCGTAGCTCAGTTCGACTCGGTTCTCGGCCTCGTCGGCGTCCAGGAAGTTGACGTAGGCGCCTTCCAGATTGAACGGGTGGATAGCCCGCCAGTAGGCACGGCCCCAGGTCTTAAGCGCCTCGGCGTCCTTGGGATCCGGGCTGACAGCGGCAATTACCATCGAAAAAGATGCGTCCCGCGCGCTCCACGGCGTGGCATCCCTGGCGACCCGCCGAACGGCGCCGTCTATGGGGTAAAGGTGCATCAGGCAGAAGGGGGGCGGTGCCTTGAGCGCGTTGGCGATATGCACGTCGATTGCCTCGTCAGGCAGCGCCTTGACGAAGTCGCCCTTCCAGTACCACTGCAAGCCCTTAGGGAAGAACGGGTCGAACAACGTGTTGATGGCAGTCCACGGCATCTCGCCCATCCAGTTGAACAGCGGGGTGGGCAGTTTCTCGAGCAGCGCGGTCATGAGCTGCTGACCCTCTGCGATCGGCCCGTTGAAAGCACCGATCAGAGCACAGGCGCGTTTGTTCCAGTGCTCCTTAGGGAAGGGATCGGTTGGAGGCACAGTTTTAAGGCCGACAAAGAGACCAAGCTCTTCGGGGGCGTGTGGGATGAAGTCGCGGTACATCGCCATTACTTGCCTGGCTTCCTTGGCGTCCCAGAAGATCGGACCGGCGAACACCATTTTGGCTGGGTGGGCCTGAAATAGAAAACTCGTGACCACGCCGAAGTTACCGCCGCCACCGCGCACCGCCCAGAAGAGGTCAACGTGCTTGTCCTTGTTAGCGGTGACAAAAGAGCCGTCGGCCAGCACTACATCCACCTCTACCAGATTGTCCACCGTGAGGCCGTGCTTGCGCGTGAGGTAGCCGGTTCCTCCGCCCAAGGTCAGACCTGCGACCCCCGTGCTGCCGACTATGCCGAGTGGTACGGCGAGGCCAAAGGCGTGGGTCGCGTGATCGACATCCGCTGCAGTGCAGCCTGGATCGACACGCACGGTGCGGCTCGCTGGGTCGACGCGCACGCTG
>NZ_CAJHCR010000001.1 GCF_904848585.1 Paraburkholderia kirstenboschensis | reverse complement strand
GGAACTGGCACAACGAAGGCAGCCGAACCAGACACGCAAACCTGGCCGTCGGTCTGCAGGATCTGTCTGAACGGACTGACACGCCCTGCCCGTTCACGCGCGGTCCTTCAATGCTACGTGAGATTCAAACCGTTAAAGACAGAGTCAAACTCAACGTCAAAACCCGACATTTCTAAATAGCTGCCGCCACGACATCTTGAAATGGCTAGAACATCGTGTTGTAGAGGCTAAGTTGTAAAGTCCGCTTTTAGCCACGTTCAAATGTCCGCTTTTTCGACGCGTAAGCTGTCAGTGCGAGAACCTAAAGTTCGAACTTCTCGGGGGCTTTTTGATGCGAATTCACAGAATTGGTGCCAACTGCGAAACGGTCGAAGCATTGCTGCCTCAAAAACCTAGATAGCGAGAAGTCGGTACTTTTCCGTCTTTCTGACGCGTGCGTGCGTTGTTTCGAATCAATGCGTCCCAAGTTGCTCTATGTTGAAGCGATGGGTGCTCAAGGAAATTAAACCAGCTACGTCGGTCTTTGCCGGAATCGCTTTTCAACTGCGCCGGCTCTATACACTCAATCTCGATACTTGGGGCATCATGACTGGACCAAACGATGCCGACGGCAGATATTCAGCCGAGCGAGCTATCGCTCCCGCTCCCGCTTCCGCTTCGGTTCGATTTGGTACTTCGAGAACGACCTGCCGCATGGCTTATAACTGATTCGCAGGCAAATCGTGCGCGCAAGTCGGTATCCACAAGGCTAAGCGCTGTCGCACCCTCCAGCGCGGCGATCGGGGTCTTGAGCCAGGCGAGCGCCGGGTCGAGGGCTTCAAAAACCTCCGCAGCCCGCGCGACCAGGCGCGCAAGTCGCAGCAGCTTAGCTGACTCTTCACGACTCAAGACACCTTCGCGCTTGCGGCGTGCCAAGGTCCGCTTAGGAATATCGAGTGCCTGCGCCAATTCCGCTTGCGTTAAGCCGATTGATCTAAGCATGGCGTCGAGCGCCCGCGATGAAATTCCATGGCGGACCACGTCCACCCACTCAAGACCCGATCGGGGCGCACGCGGGAAGACAGTGCGGCCTTCGAGCAGTGAGTCGGCTGACACCCTTCCGATAAGATTCACGAGTTTACCTTCTGCCATTTGGCATTGATTTTTACACCAAAATGGCAGAATCCATCGGCCGCTGTCCTATCCGATGCGCTGGCACGACGAAGCCGGCCGCCCGAAAAGGATATAGTGAACATCCGTGTTGCTACCGCTTCCGGGAGGTGCAACTTTATTTATGCCGAAGCCAAACGCGGTGAACAGGTTGCCCGGGTCCGAATCTGTCAGTGGCGCCTGCCGAATAGTTACGTAGTCACCGTATCGGTCCGTACCCACATCGCTACCGGTCGTGATGTATGCAACGTAATCTCCCCAGAAACCGACCACATGATTCTCGTAGTTGCCGTTGCCGCCGTACTCAAACGAAATCCCGACTTCCCCGGTACAAAAGTTCGTCGACAACGCCGGATAACCGAATGCGTAGCTGTTATTCCAGATTTGCACCTGCTGGATCTTATTGAAATTATTGCTCCGGTCGAGCGTCACCATTTCAACGTGAGGCTGACTGAAGTTACTGCCAGTCCCTGCGGTCCACGCAAACCATATCTGATTTCCTGAACGCGTTGCGCCGATGATGCCGTTTCTCGGGAAAGAGTTTCCGTTCGGACCATTGAAGTTCTTCGCGAGCCAGTCTCTGCCATCCGGTGTCGTGGAGGTTGGCGCGTTGTTCGCCCAGCTGGAAATGCCGATATCTCGCCAGAAATACGTATTCGAGCCTTCTGCCAATGAGAAAACCCGCAATGTGGCGTTGCCGTTGTGACCCGCCCAGAACACTTCCCCACCTGTGTTCTGTGTGATGTGATCACCCCATGTAATCGACTGAGGCCCATTCGAAGGATTGGTGAAATCGAGCGTGATGGTCCCTCCTGCCTGAATTCCAGTCAAGGACGTTCGAACGACCTGAAATCCGGTGGTGCAGCCGGTGGGACAACCATTGCCGTCACCCGCGTCCCAACTGATATACAGCGAGTTGTTCCCTACGGACAGATCGGGATAGTCAAAGCCGGTGCCGGCGGGCTGACCAAAGAGCTGCGGTGTCAGGTTCCAATAGGTCCAGGCCGTACCACCGCTGCTTTTAATGTCAGCGGGACTTGCCATCGCCAGCCGGTAACCGGTGCCCTGAAGCAGCCACACGAACCGGTCGATGCTCGGCACGTACTGGACAATCTGATCACAGCAAAATCCGACCGCGTCGTTGGGAAATATCTTCGTTGGATCCAATTGAGTAAACGTATTGCCACCGTCGGTCGAGTAAGCAGCGAGCCAGTTTGCCGTGGCGAAGACAACTCCCCCGCCGGATGCACCGCTCGGCTCGGCGCAAACCGCGGCGGAATCGCCGCTGCAGTTGACGCCGGCGGACGTCGCATTCAACCCGTTGTTTGCTTTGAACGTAATCGCTGGTGGATCGCCAAAAGGAGCAGGCATTGCCCCTGTACTGGTGGGTGTTGGCACGCCCGGTACAAACGGTGTCGTCGGTACGGGAGGCGCTGCCTGATTGACGTCGTTATCGAAATGAGGCGGCTGATGGGGAAACCTCCCGCCCTTTACGGTAGAACCTGGAATCTGAATGGTTCCTACGTTGGCCTGACCCGGAGCATCAGGTGGCAAAACAATGACCTGCTTCACGGAAAAGTCGCGCCGTTCCGCTTCGTGGTGCTTGTCTTTATCCTTAAGTTCGTGTTTCTCTTCATGCGCGCGCATATCACGAGAGAAAGGACTATTTCGTACACTCGCGCTGTCTTCCTCATTGTCCTTTTTTTGTAATTCGTAAGTGCCGCGCACAATGAGGACGTACTCTTTTCCTGCAATCAATTGACCACGGCTGAAACTGGCCTCAACGATTGCGCCTCTCCCGGCTCTTATATTGCCAATGCGCAGTGGGAGCGGACTTAGCAGGCCGGCAGCGTTGAGATGGATCGCGTCTATCCTGACGTCGATTACATCTTTTCCACTCGTGTTCACAAGCTCAGCGGCAACCTGAACCGTGTTTGGCTGTCCGAGTGCCGCTCCCGGGGAACCCAACTCAAAGACACGTTTCGACTGTTCTGCAGTAGAGTCGACGACAGCAGCAACGAGAAATGACATCAACAAAACTTTCAGCCACGTCAAGGCTTTGATGGAGTGTCTCACGTTCATGTCTGCCTCCGCTTCTATCCGGCGTCGACGACGCTGCCGGTGACGACCCCACTGTGTGCTAGCGAAAAATGTGAACGACTTTAATCAGGCCGTTACACGAAATTCGCCCGGCCAATGTAGCAAGACAATGCGTGAAATTTTGGACTGTCTACCGTCCGCAGAAAACAATGGGGAGCACGAGTCGGGCAGGAGTGGAATTTTGTGAATATTGTCCTGCCAGGTGCGTAGAACCATGATAGTTCGCAGCGGTTCGATTTCAAGTAACTTCGTGGATAACCGCTGTTTCTTTATCCCTCCCGTGACGTCGGGCAACCTCTTCGTGCTCGTCATGAACGTTGACGCAGACGCGATGACACTCGCCCTTACCATCAAGACGATCGGCATCCAGTAACAACCGGGAAGCGCTGCAACGGCATAAGGCCCAGGATGGATCCCCGGCCCGGATAACCTTGTCCCATGCTTTGGCATGTTATGCCCAGTCGTTTAACTGCTGATTAATTAGGATGCCACATGAGTATAGCCGACGATATCAGCACCGCAACCACGGCGCTGGCCGGCGTTGTCAGGTTGCGAGGCCGGTCGGATAAGATGGCGCGATGAAGAAACCGAATTCGCGCTATCACGGTCACCGTTTTCCCGCTGAGGTCACCAGCTGCGCGGTTCGATGATATTTCCGCTTCCAGTTGAGCCTGCGCGACATTGAAGTGCTGCTGTTCGAGCGCGGCGTGATCGTGACATACGAGACCATCCGATGATCGTGTGACGAGTTTGGTAAGGGCTTTGCTCATCGCGCAAAGCGGCGCGACGCAAGCCGGGTAGTACATCGCATCTCGACGAAATGTTCGTTACGCGTCGTGGAGAACCGTATATGCTATAGCGGGCGGTTGACGAGTACGACGCCGAGCTCGACGTCCTACTGCAAAAGCGGCGCGACATAACCGCGGCCAAACGCTTCTCCAAGCGTGTGCTGCGTTCGTGCTATCTCTGATTGCGACGTCGTCACTTCATAGGATTCCGCTTCAAACTGTCTCCCCACACGGGCAAATGCGCTTGCGTTGGACGGTTTACCGTTACTTCGAGGCCAATGGTGCCAGAGTGCGTGACGCGCACGAGGAGCCAGCTGCCGCCTTCACGTGAACGCCTCAACAAGCGCCATGCATCCCCCAAGTGGCGAGCCTCGACCAGCGAAACTTTCCAACCGGGATTCGCGTCCATGGAGGTATCGGTCTACGAGCGTTCTTCGTCTCCAACCGGGGAAAGAAGAGACTCAAGCAGCCTCCCAAGCCTTGCCCGCTGCTGCGGAGTCAGCCCTCTCGTAGCGCTTACCTGCTGAACTCGTCCGCGCCAGTAGGTCCGGCTGAACACTGAATCTACGCCATCCCCTGACAGAATCCGTTCAAGATGGGCAAGCGCGCCCTCAGCTGTTTGCGGCGTATAAGGGCTCGCCCGACCTGCGGGGCCCTTTTCTATCGTTGTTTTCATCCACTTCTCTCCTGTGGTGACCGATTCAATCCGCTCCGGACGCCAGCCTTCGGTTGAGCCTGTTCCTGTGGAAGTCCGATGCGGCGTGGCCGGCCGGACAGCGACCACGCCCTGCAGGCGACGCGTCGAGGTGATCCATCGCACGCGTGCAGCATCGGCAATGGTTAGCAAAGCTCGACGGTGGCCACCCACGGCATTTTCTCGAACTCTCTGAGAACGTCGTTGAGCGACCCGGCGAACGTTTTGGTAAACGAGATGGTCATGTCCTCGAAGCCACGTTCGCTGCGGGTCACAATCTGGACGCGCTCGACGTCATGCGCGACCGGCATCAGCACCTGCCAGACCGCAGCGACCCGCATGCCGCCGCTCCTCGTACGAACTGTAATCTGATGGCCTGTGCCCGTTGCTAGACTGGCAGTTTCCGGCGGCATCCTTCAGCCCCCTGATATTTTGTCTGTTGTCCATACGAGTGGCGCGATCACATTCGCCCGCGTGGTTGATGCCACCACTCATGATGATTCAGGTGTCGTAGCAGTCTTGCCCGTCTCCGCTCACGGCGATAGTGACCGATCACCATGAGCATCGCGATACCGAGGGCCGAGCCCCCGATGATCAGGCCCATCCAGGTTTCACTCATGACACATTCCTTTGAGCGCGGGTTGTATGTGAATGGCTCACGCCGGTTCGCGCGGTGCCGGTATGAACCGGCCGGGCGCGCGTGTCGCGTTACTGCATATGCTGGCCGCCATTGATCGCGATATTGGAACCGGTCACAAAGCCGGCATCGTCCGAGCACAGGTAAAGCACGAGCGCCGCCACCTCTTCGGGCTTGCCCAGACGCCCCATCGGGATATGCGGCAGGACCTTCGTATCGAGGATTTCCTGCGGAATTGCCGTGACCATCTTCGTCGCAAGGTAGCCCGGTGAAATCGTATTGACGGTGACCCCCTTGCGCGCCACTTCCAGCGCCAGTGATTTGGTGAAGCCGTGCATGCCAGCCTTGGCCGCGGCGTAGTTGGTCTGGCCAACCGAACCCTTGGAACCGTTGACGGACGAGATATTGACGATGCGCCCCCAGCCGCGTTCGGTCATGTCTTCGCAGAGCGGCCTGGTCATGTTGAACACCGAGTCCAGATTGGTGCGAATGACCGCGTCCCAGTTGACCTTGCCCATCTTCCTGAGGGTCATGTCCTGCGTGATCCCGGCGTTATTCACCAGAATATCGACCGGACCGACTTCAACCTGGATCCTTGCCGCACAGTGCTGGCATGAGTCATAGTCGGCGACGTCAACCGGGTACGCGCGGAAGCTACGGTCCCGGGTTTCCATGGCCGCTAGCCATTCGGCTGCGCCGATGTTGTTCGGCGAGTGCGTGACTACAACTGCATAACCCGCGTCATACAGCTTCGTGCTGATCGCTTCTCCGAGGCCGCCCATCCCGCCCGTCACTACAGCGATTCGTTTCGTCATCATTTCCATCCGTGATCGTAGTAACTGCGAGGATCTTGAATACCCAATGGCTGCCTCGCAAAACCCGCCATTGCGTTCCCACAAAGCCGGGCCGCCTCCAGCGTTGAGCAGGAACGGCGTCGGCATTGATTGAACTGCGCGGGTTTTTCTAGGTTTGTGGTATTGCGCGAATGGAGTCCGGTGCGCCTGCGAGCGACAACCAGCCGCGACGGCGCACTGCTCTATAGGTGAAGGGAGCCTCCCACTTGCTCTACGTCTTCTTGGCGCGCTCGTTAGAAGGCGACGCAGCGTTTTCGCTGGCACCGGTGAGCATCGCGGAAACATTGGCCTGCGCGACTTCTACGACGCTCCGAACCGACTTGCGCACCGTTTCCGCCCTGTCGCTGGCCGTCGACAACGCTGATTTCATGGTGACGGCCGGCGTCTCTGGCCCCGCCGGCGCATGCTTTGCCCAGTTACCGATGCGGGCCAGTGCATCGCGGCTGAACTGGTCGCAATACACGTCGATGATCTTTGCCGAGGCGGACTGGGTCGTGACCACAATGTCATGGACTTGCTGCTGGTACGACAACGTCTTTACTACAGCGGACTGGGCCAGGCGCATCGGAGAAGCCAGCCACTCTGCGCCCGCCGCGTCGGGATTGATGTCCTGAAGACGCGCGGTACCTTTGGATAAAACGGAGCGTCCCGCCTGCAGATTCAGGCCGGCCAGTTTCAGTACCCCTTCAAACGCCTCGATGGCCAATGAAAAGGAGGTGAAAACATTCGACTTGTAGCATTGCATCAGTTCGTCACACGAAAATGCGTTCATTGCCTTCCCTGATTGATGTGAAACGATTCCCTGACAGACGCACCGCAATGCCATTGATCTGCTGACTCGGGATTGAGCTCCGCGCTCATCATTGGTACTACTAATGTCTCTGAACGCAACTGCATCACGTATCTCGGGCTCAGCATATAGACGAAACCCCGTGCGCCCGCCTCCCGGCCGGACGGCGAAAGACGATTACAAGCGATTTGTCACGTGCGCCGCGGCCGAGCATCTCGACGACGTGATGCACCGTATGCAGTTACATATAGTGGGATTAGAGGTTTTATTCTAACCGCAAAATGTTACATAATTTTGCGGTGCAGCTAAGTATTTACCCCTATGGTTGTTGACGCAGCCGCTCACAAGAGGTGCTGTTTGAGCAGGTCGAGGGCCGAACAACACCTATAGACTTTCACGTCGCGCGTTTTTGCCAGCGCCTACAAGAATCGGACATCGTCACACGGCACGACGGTTCTGGTCAGCCACGGAGTATCGAGAAGTCCCGGTTTTTTTGACTATCGGATGCGTTGTCTCCCGGGTGTGGCGAGCTTTGGTTTTCGGACAGGCCCCCAGCTCCCCAACGGAAGACGAGTGCCAGAGCGAAACCCTGCAGAAGAAAGACCCGCAACCTGGGATCTACCTGCGCGGTGTCGTGGGAACCATGTTCACCGATGCCGAGGCGATCCGCTATTTCCTGAAGTTGGCTCGCGAATACCAGGCAAACCACGCGACGAACTGAAGATCGATGCACCACCAGGTTCGCTTGCTTCCCAGGCGTCAGTCCGTTCGTCGACCTACTGACCTTGTTCGATGTACTCGAAAAAACAATGCGCGGAGGCAAACCTGTGGATGATCTGTTCGGGGCCAGGACTAAGCCTGTTTGCGTCGCAAAGTTGGCGCTGTTGAAGCCGAGGCCAAGATGATGGAAATCGCTGGGCTTTACCGGTCGGCGAGTGTTGGTGTGGAAGTTCGCTTAGCGCTAGTGATGTTCGTTGGAACTGGATGAAACTAAGCATCAGGGTGGCGTGCTGTCGATCACGGCCTTGCCGCGTTCAGGCTGCGTGTGCCAGATCGCATCAGGCAGTGACCGGCCAGTTAGAGCCGTTCGCGGAAGGTGCATGAACGGCCGTTGCTCGGCTGATTTCTGTCGTTCGCGATGCCGCTGGCCATGACACGAAGGCGCAAAGTATCTCTGGATTGTCCGTCTAGTTCGAACGTTCCCAGACTAGACCCCAACAGAGCAAGCGGCCACTTGGATCTATACTTGGGCAGTTGGAGACACCATGGCTAATCACGACAGGCTGCATCCGCTACGTCCGCTCCTGAAGAATTGGGTCTGGGAGCATGGCCGAATCGGTACTCGCTATCTGGACTGCATCGATGGCCAAATCAAGTTTGACGAAGGCAAGAAGTCGCGCTTCGCGGCCGAAGAATACATTTTCGTGCCGCTCGACAAGGATGCTGACGACGATGCGTCTGTGGAGGGTCCTCAGATCCAGGAGGCGGGTCTTGCCCGGTTTTTGAGGGCAGCGCAGTTGGGCAAGCCGGAGGAAGCCGGCTCTATGGTGGAGGTCCAGCGCGCAGTGCAGGACTGCGTGGAACTTGGCCTGTTCAGCTCATATCAGATTGACGCTCAGGAAGCCTCTGCACGCTATGCGCAGGAGCCCATGTTCGACGATGAAATCCGCGCTGCGGTTGTCGACGATATCCGGCGTATTTACGCAGGCGCGCGCGAGCAACTGTCGCTGTACGATTTCAGTGTACTTTACGGCTTGCCCACTCCGTTGCTCATCAACGAGGCGCCGTTCATCGACTGGCGCGTGCGCGCTAGTCCGGCTCTTCCGTTCGTCTCGCTTCCTCTTGGACCTTACTGCCTGCTGGTGGGTGCGCCGTCGGGCCGGAGCAGCCGAATTGGCCCGGTGGCCTGGAAGTCCGCTGCCACAATGGGACCGTTGAAGGACCACAACCGCCAAATCGCGGCGCACTCACGTTTGTGGCTGGTGGCGACCACCGATGACCAACTCGTCGCTGTACAAAGCCGCTTGGCTGCGGCCTGGAGCCCCAAGCCGGAGGATGCGAAACCCTGACGAAGTCGGCGGGAAACGCGCGCCCGGCAGTGGCCGATTCATGAGGGCCCAGGCGTAAGCGAGACAACAACCTTGCTGTAGAAATACCCATGAAGAAAGGACTGGCTGTTATTTTCGGGGTTTACCGCTTCATGTCGATGGCGATCGCCACGTGCAACACGATCGGCAACAGCGTCGCTACTGTGGTGGTCGCGCGTTGGTCAGGTAAGTTCGACGCCGAAGTCGCCAGGCGTCATCTCTATCCCGAGCGTTATCCGGATGTCGCTTAAGCGGATCAGCGCGCCACGGACAGCAATCTTTCGCCTGAAAACTTCAGCCAGGCGAATCCTCATCCGGCCACGCCTCGATAATTGAAGTTTATCGGGCACACAGCACAGACGCATGGCAGAGGCGGCTGGGATCAGTTCGATCCTGCTGCTTTCCGCTTTCGAGTGCGGAGTCGTTCGCTGAACTCCAATGATCTCCGCCAGTTTGCACTTAACCTCGAAACGCCCACCATGAATATGAGAACTGAAACCGACGCGTTCGGACCCGTGGATATTCCCACGCATTGCTATTGGGGCGCGCAAACGCAGCGCGCGCTGAACGTGTTCGGGGGTGGCAGAAGAGCGCTTTCCCGCTGCGCTTATACACGTGTTCGGTTTGCAAAAAAGGTCGGCGCGCGCGCGCAAACCGCGCGTGCGGCGCTTTTGAACCGCGTCTCGCCGATGCAATCGAGGCAGCCGCCACGGAACTGAGCGAGGGGCGATGGGACGAGCACTTTCCGCTAGGTACAGGGGTTTTTCCAGAACGCTGCACAACGATATGACCTTGGCGAGTGCTTGACTGCCGATCGATTTGCTTTGCATCTTCGGTACGATACAGAGCATCCTTAGCCACAGGAGATCCGGTTCGACGTCCCAGTGCACAAATCCGCACCGGTCGCCTTCGCAAGTAATTAATTGGCAAGTGCCTTGACGAAGGCTTTTTGCGAATCCTGCTTGTTGCAGGGCCTCGTTCCAGCCAAACGCCAAGGTAACGAAATCCTTCATCGTTCGCCGGTACGTGTCAAATAGCCATTCCGAGTCTCCGGGTACGGCCTGTCTGAAATCCAGATTCATAACAACACCCAATCGCGTGAGGCAAGTCTTCACCAGAGTAATGGATACCAGGGATTGGACTCAACCCGTCAGGGCCAGCGAACGTCAACCGATGCCTATTGCCGCTAAACGGCCGGCTCCGATAACCATCCACCGATGTGTGCTGCATGACCTCGCCTCAAATGTTCGCCCAGCAAGACGACAAGCCCTTCCTCTTGACCTCATTTCAATCCCACCGCCCGTCCCGCACCTGGACGGCGCCCGCCTCGATCCGCACCGGAAACACCGCCACATCCTCATAAGCCGGCGGACCCAACACCTTCCCCGTCCTGATGCAAAACCGCGCACCGTGGCGCGGACAGATAACCACGTCGCCTTCCACCACACCGCCTGTCAGGATGCCGCCGTCGTGTGGGCAGATATCCTCGATTGCATAACAGGTACCACCGACATTGAACACGGCAACCTGTGCGCCATCGACCTCGACGCTGCGAACACCGCCGACCGGGAAATCCTCAACCGCGGCGACATCGACCCAGTCAGACATATCAAAGCATCCCCAATTGCAGGCGTGCCGCGTCCGACATTCGCTCTCTTGACCACGGCGGATCCCACACCAGCTCGACGTGCACGTCGTTCACACCGTCCACGGAAAACACCGTATCCTCAACCGTCGCCGGAAAGGTCTGCGCGACCGGACAGCCAGGTGCGGTCAACGTCATGCGGATTTCGACGCGGCCTTCGGCTTCGTCCACGTCAAGACCATAGACAAGCCCCAAGTCGTAGATGTTGACCGGAATCTCCGGGTCGAACACGGTGCGCAGCGCGTCCATCACGCGTTCTTCAAGACGTTCTGTTGTTGCGCCACTGCCAGGCTGTGCGGCCTCGGCTCGCTTCAGCCAGTCGAATGTACTCATCGTCTGCCTCACTCTGTCGAAACGGGGCGGTCCTCGTCGTGCAGCGCGGCATGCAGCGTATGCCACGCAAGCGTCGCACACTTCACGCGCGCGGGAAATTCGCGCACGCCGGACAGCACCGTCAGTTTGCCCAATGCCGACGCGGCTGCCGCCTGCCCTGCAGCGGGTGTTGTCACCATGTCGTGAAAACGTCCGAACAGCGCTTCGGCCTCCTCTTCCGTTTTGCCTTTCAGCGCCTCGGTCATTAGCGACGCGGACGCTGTCGCAATCGCACAGCCCACGCCTTCGAAACTTGCGTCCTTGACGACGCCATCCTCGATTCGCAGATACAGCGTGATCTGGTCGCCACACAACGGGTTGTAACCCTCGGCCTTGTGATTGGCGTCGACCAGCCCATGACAGTTACGCGGCCGCCGGTAGTGGTCGAAGATGACTTCCTGATACAGGTCGCGCAGATCGCTCATGAGCCAAATACCTCCCTGACCCTGCCGAGACCTTCGATCAGGGCATCGATATCCTCACGCGTGTTGTAGAGGGCCAGTGACGCGCGCACTGTCGCCGGTACGCCAAACCGCTGCATCACCGGCATCGCGCAGTGGTGGCCCGCCCGCACGGCGACGCCGTGATTATCGAGAATCGTGCCGACATCATGCGCATGCACGCCGTCGAGCACGAATGACAGGATGCTCGCCTTGTCGCGTGCAGTACCGATAAGACGCAGGCCCGGTATCACCCGCAATGCATCCGTTGCATAAGCAAGCAGGCCGGCCTCGTGCGCGGCGATGACTTCCATGCCGATGCGGTCGACATAGTCGAGCGCCGCGCCCAGCGCAATCGCGCCGGCAATGTTCGGCGTGCCTGCCTCGAACTTCCACGGAATCGCGTTGTATTCCGTTTTCTCGAACGTCACCGAACGGATCATGTCGCCGCCGCCCTGCCACGGCGGCATCGCCTCAAGCAACGCAGCCCTGGCGTACAGCACGCCGATACCAGTCGGCCCGTAAGCCTTATGCCCGGAGAACGCGTAGAAATCGCAATCGAGCGCCCGGACGTCGACCGGAAGATGCGAGATGGCCTGTGCGCCATCCAGCAGCACCGGCACGCCCTTCGCGTGCGCCGCTGCAACGATCAGCTCGACCGGATTGATGCTGCCGAGCGCGTTAGCCAGATGCGTAATCGCGACCAGCCGCGTACGGTCGTTCAACAAGCGCTCGTACGCGCCGGCATCAAGTGCGCCCGTATCGTCAATCGGCACGACTTTCAGCACCGCCCCGGTTTGCTCGCAGACCATCTGCCACGGCACGATATTCGAATGGTGCTCCATCGCGCTGATCAGGATCTCGTCGCCAGGCTTGAGCTGCGGGCGCGCAAAGCTCTGGGCCACGAGATTGATCGCTTCGGTCGTGCCACGTACAAACACGATCTCGTCCGGACGCAGCGCGTTGATGAAGCGTGCGATCTTCGCGCGTGCTGCTTCGAACGCATCGGTCGCACGCTGCGACAGCAGATGCACGCCGCGGTGCACGTTGGCGTTGCTATGCCGGTAGTAGGCGTTTTCAGTGTAGATGACCGAGGCCGGTTTTTGCGTAGTCGCGCCGTTGTCGAGATAGACCAATGGCCGGTCATGCACGCGCTCGCCCAGAATCGGAAAATCGGCCCGCCAGTACTCGACATTGCGCGGATCTGGCGCCTGCATCTGTTCGATCGGCTTCATAGCAGCTCCCTGATGCGTTCGCCTTCCGGGGTGCGCGCGAGCAGCAGCCGTTCGAGCCGACCGCGGAGCGATTCGATGCGCACACGTTCGACAATGTCGCGCGCAAATGCGTATGTCAGTAGCGCCCGCGCCATGCGTTCCTCGACGCCGCGCGCACGCAGATAGAACAGCTGGTTCTCGTCCAGTTGACCAACCGTCGCTCCATGTGTGCATTTCACATCGTCGGCGTAGATCTCGAGCTGTGGCTTCGTGTCGATTTCCGCATCGCGCGACAGCAGCAGGTTGTAATTCACCTGATGCGTGTCCGTTTTCTGCGCATCGCGATGCACGATAACGCGCCCGTTGAACACGCCGCGCGCGGCACCGTCGAGGACGCCGCGGTAGTATTCGCGACTCGTGCCATGCGGCTCTGCATGATCGATGCGCGTGTGGTGATCGACGTGCTGCCGGCCGCCGGCGAAATAGAGTCCGTTCAACGTAGCTTGCGCGTTTTCGGCGTTCAGGCTCGTGCCGATGCCCGTGCGCGACAACGCGCCGCCGAAGGCGAACGCATGCGATGCGAAAGAACTGGCGCGTTGCTGCGCAGCAGCTACCGACGCGATATGAAACGCCTTCGAGCCTTCCTGCTGCAACCGGTAGTGCTGCACGTCCGCCTGTTCGTCTGCGACGATGCGGGTAACCGCATTGGTCCAATACGCGTCGTCGCCCACCCCTACGAAGTGCTCGACGATGGTGCAGCCGGAGCGTGCTCCTGCACGCACGACATTGAACGGCTGCACCGCAAGACCGGCTTCGTCAGTCAGGAATAGCATGTGCAACGGTTGGTCGATGACCTCGCCAGGCGGTAGCAAGACGGCAAAGCCGTCTGCCAGAAACGCCGTGTTTAGCGCGACAAAACCGTCCGCATGAGTTTGTGTGGCAATCGTCGCTTCGAGTCGTCGCGGCATTTCTCTTAACGCCCGCGCGATCGAGCCCACAAACACGCCTTGCGGCAAGCCATTCAGTTTCGACAGACGCGGCACATGACGACCATTGACGAATACGAGTCGATGACCACCAGGGTCCAGCACGAGTTCGTCGACGATGCGTCGCAGGTCGCCATCGTCGGTGCAGCCGTTGCGTTGTGGCGCGAAATGCCAGGGACGCTTGCCAATCGACGACACGTTCGTGTACTTCCAGTCCTCGTGGCGCGTGGTCGGAAAACCGAGCGCTCCGAACTGTTCGAAGGCGCTTCGGCGCGCGGTACGGAGCCACGGCAACTCAGCGCCGGGCAACGTCTTCGCGAGTTGTCCAAAAGCCTGGTGGAAGAAGTCGAGAGATTCGTTTTTCATGGGTGCCCCGCACTTGCTACACTGGGTGCGCTGGCTGATTGCACGGCCTCATCTTCGATCCAGCCATAGCCCTTGCGTTCCAGCTCCAAGGCCAGATCACGCGCCCCCGACTTTACGATCCGGCCGTTCGCCAGCACATGCACGCGATCCGGCACGACGTAATCCAGCAGTCGTTGATAGTGCGTGACCAGCACAATCGCCCGTTCTGGACTGCGCATGCTGTTGACACCGTGCGCAACGATCTGCAGCGCATCGATATCGAGTCCGGAATCCGTTTCGTCGAGAATCGCGAGCCGGGGCTCCAGCACCGCCATCTGCAGGATCTCGTTGCGCTTCTTTTCTCCGCCGGAAAAGCCTTCGTTGACTGCGCGGTACAACAGGGTCTCGTCCATCTGCATCAGCGTCATCTTGTCTTTGACCAGTTGCAAAAACTCCATCGCGTCGAGTTCCGGCTCGCCACGATGCCGGCGCTGCGCGTTCAACGCTGCCTTCAGCAGATAGACATTGCTCACACCGGGTATCTCAACGGGATACTGGAACGCGAGAAACAGACCTGCGTGCGCGCGTTCCTCAGGCGTGAGCGCCAGCAGATCGCGACCGAGATACGAGACCGTGCCGTCGGTGACGACAACGTCCTCGCGCCCTGCCAGCACGTGGGCAAGCGTGCTCTTGCCCGAGCCGTTGGGGCCCATAATCGCGTGCACCTCACCAGTCTTCACGCTCAGATCGATGCCGCGCAGGATTTTCTTGCCGTCGACTTCGACTTGCAAATTGCTGATTTCAAGCATGGTTCCAATCCCTCGCGAATCGCCGTGGGCCAAGCAGTAACGGTTAGCCCACACTGCCCTCCAGGCTGACACCGAGCAGCTTCTGCGCCTCGACAGCGAACTCCATCGGCAGCTCCTTGAAGACTTCCTTGCAGAAGCCGTTCACAATCATCGACACCGCATCTTCCGCAGACAGCCCGCGCTGCCGGCAATAGAACAGCTGGTCTTCGCCGATGCGTGATGTCGACGCTTCGTGCTCGACCCTCGCGGTCGGGTTCTTGACCTCGATATAGGGAAATGTGTGCGCGCTGCAACGGTCGCCGAGCAACAGCGAATCACACTGCGTGTAATTGCGCGCACCTTCGGCCGCACGGCCGACTTTCACAAGGCCGCGATACGCATTCTTTCCGCGGCCCGCTGAAATGCCTTTCGACAGAATCGTGCTACGCGTATTGCGACCGAGGTGAACCATCTTCGTCCCGGTATCGGCCTGTTGATAGTGGTTGGTCAGCGCCACCGAATAGAATTCACCGACCGAGTTATCGCCCTGCAGGATCACGCTCGGGTACTTCCAGGTAATCGCCGAACCGGTTTCCACCTGAGTCCACGAAATCTTCGAATTCGCCTCGCGGCAATCGCCACGCTTGGTCACGAAGTTGTAGATGCCGCCCTTGCCCGATGCGTCTCCCGGATACCAGTTCTGCACGGTCGAATAGCGGATCCGTGCCCCTTCCAGCGCAATCAGCTCGACCACAGCGGCATGCAGCTGATTTTCGTCGCGCATCGGTGCAGTGCAGCCTTCCAGGTAGCTCACATACGCACCCTTGTCCGCAATGATCAGTGTGCGCTCGAACTGCCCGGTGTTCTGCGCGTTGATGCGGAAGTAGGTAGACAGCTCCATCGGGCAGCGCACGCCCGGCGGGATGTAGCAGAACGAGCCGTCGCTGAACACGGCGGAATTCAGCGCAGCGAAGAAATTGTCGGTATGCGGCACCACCGAGCCGAGATACTTCTGCACCAGCTCGGGATGATGCTGCACGGCATCCGAGAACGAACAGAACACGATGCCGAGTTGCGCAAGCTTTTCGCCGAACGTCGTGGCGACCGAGACGCTGTCGAATACCGCATCCACCGCGACGCCTGCCAGGAGTTCGCGTTCTTGCAGCGGCACACCCAGCTTTTCGTAAGTACGCAGCAGTTGCGGATCGACTTCATCGAGACCCTTCGGACGATTCCTCTGCGCCATCGGCGCGGAATAATAGACGATGCTCTGGTAGTCGATCGGCGGATGCCGGACCGTTGCCCAATGCGGCTCGGTCATGGTGAGCCAGTGCCGATAGGCCGCGAGCCGCCATTCGAGCATGAACGCCGGCTCGTTTTTTTTCGCGGAAATAAGCCGGATCACGTCCTCGCCCAGCCCGCTCGGCAACGCGTCGGCCGCCAGGTCGGTCACGAAACCATGCTGGTATTCGCGACTTATCAGGTCGTCGAAACCGGTTGTGGATACGCTCATGCGCAGCCTCCGTCAGTCGTTTTGCGCGCCAGTGGCGTCGCGTTCGTGCGGCGGCCGGGAATGCTGCGCGCGCGGATCGCGCTGATATCGACCGCGCGCAAGGTCGGTCCCGCCATGTCCGCCAGCGTGACCTGCTGTAACGCCTCGTAGATCACGCGATTGACCTTCTGCCAGTTGGCGCGCACCGCGCACACCGCCTCCTGGATGCACAGGCCTGGCTGCGTGCTGCATTCAGTGATCCCGATCGGGCCGTCGACCGCGGCGATCACCTCCGCCAGCGTGATCCGCTCGGGCGGTCGCGGCAGCAGGTAACCGCCGTTCGTGCCGCGCAGCGACTCCACGACACCGCCCCGCGTCAGGACTTTCAGCATCTTTGACACGGTGGGCATCGCGACGCCGGTCGCCGCCGCAATGCTGCTCGCGCTATGGACGGCGTCCGGGTCGCGCGCCATCGCGGTCATGATCACCGTGCTGTAGTCGGCGAGTTTGCTCATGCGCAACATCGCAATACCTCCCGTCTCAATCAGAACCATCTTTGTCCTGATTAGACCGAAATGAAACAGACACGTATGCAGTGAAGGACACCGTCCTGCTTGGGATTTGTAGCCGCGTCGCCGACCGCTTCCCGTTTCCGGAGAAGCATTTTGATGTACGACGGTACTAGATTTCATTCTAGACCTGTATGCAAGACCTTGTTAGTGCATAGGTCTTCGTGAGGAGCGGCTATGGAACGCCATATCGCCCACGATTGCCCACGCGCCCGTCCAGACACCAATTGTTTGACACCTAAAATATCGACCAGATTAAAGGCCAGAATCCACCAGCGGAACGGGCGTTCGTATCGTCTGTGTCGAGGCAGGCCCAGCCCGGCTGTGGTTTGGGCTGTTGACGAACGCGTATCGTGGCTCAACCCCCAGGAGCCGACGTAATCGCCGGGCTGTAGTCGCCGTGACCCGCTAACTTGCCTTCCTTCTGCACAAGATATGGGTGGATTGCTCCGACTTCCGCTGCGGGTCGATGGAGGCGACGGCATGATGCAAACCGCTCACCAAAACTGAACCTTGCTGGAAGAGTCCGAAGCGTGGACGATTGTCGGGAAGCAGCCGCAACTGACTGCCGCGCCCGAGCGCGCCCAGGAGCGAGGCTCTGCATTCCTGTCCGGCCAATGCGTGCAGCGCGCCGTGATTGACGAGTCGACTGCGGAAAGAAGCGTGACCCGCGCAAAAGACGTTCGGAGATTGGCCCTTGACCGCCCAATTAAAGAAGCGGCCATTCGAAAGCTGTGCCGGGAAGCTGCCATTCCGCGGTAATGCGCGCTACAACCTTTGCGATAGTGGTATGAACGGCACCGGGCCATACGCCAGCAGACAGCAGACAGCAAAACGTGCGTCCTGAACGTGCCTTGAAGACGCGTCGTCTTGCTCCTCATGCAAGTCTCAGCTTGGCAATTCTGGGGAGTCTCTCAGGCGCGGACGCCCAGCAACAGACCGATGCCACGACGCCTGCCGAACGGGCGTACGAGACCTTCTTTGTGCAGTGCGGAGGACTGCTGATATAGACAACGCACTCTTTGACATGCCCCGAATGGACGGTGTGACTGCCTCGGGCCGCCAATGTCGCACACGAGGGAATTGCGAACATCCCTATGCCGGGGCACGTGCGTCAATCCGCTAACATCAAACCCGGTCCGAGAGTCCAGAAGCAGATCTGCTTGCACGGCTATCGTCGATTCGCATTCAGTGCCACCATTCTGAACCAGGCGCCGCCCCGACCGTCGACTGTGGATCGCCCCAACACGATCGCCGCTCGCACTGGCAGCGCAACGGCCGGATACTGGCGGAAGATTCAGGGCTTTTAGAGAGATTTTCAGTGTCGCCCGTGCGTGTCACTGTCCTGACGCTGCTTGCAATGGTGGCGTTTGCAGCGAATTCGTTGCTATGCCGGCTGGCCCTCAAGGGCACCGGGATCGATGCAGCGAGTTTTACGTCAGTCCGCATCGCGTCGGGCGCCCTGGCGCTCTCGCTGATAGTGCGGCTCCGGGGCGGCAGGCTGGGCGGCGCCGGAAACTGGCTGTCGGCGCTGGCGCTGTTCGCCTATGCTGCCGCATTCTCGTTTGCATACCTCAGCCTGCCGGCGTCCACTGGAGCCCTGCTTCTGTTCGGCGCGGTGCAGACGACCATGATTGGCTACGGCATCCGAAAGGGCGAACGCTTTGAAAGCCGGCAATGGATCGGATTGATATGCGCGTTGGGGGGGCTTGCCGGGCTGCTGCTTCCCGGTCTCTCGGCCCCACCTCCCGGAGGCGCTGTCCTTATGCTCGGCGCGGGCGTCGCTTGGGGCATCTATTCGTTGCGCGGTAAGGGCACGGGAAATCCCACCGCGGTGACGGCCGGCAACTTCCTGCGCGCTGTCCCACTTGCCGCTGCGCTCAGCGCCGCCATGTCCGCCCACGCTTCGATCGATTGCGCCGGTTTCTGGTACGCAACGGGTTCCGGCGCAGTGGCCTCCGGCATTGGCTACGCCATCTGGTACGCGGCGTTGCCCGGTCTGAAAGCCGGCAATGCCGCCACGGTGCAGTTGAGCGTGCCGGTCATCGCGACGCTCGGCGCAGTCGGATTTCTTGGAGAGAGCGCGACCATCCGAATCGTGTTGGCCTCCTTAGCAATCCTCGGAGGAATTGCCCTGGTTGTGGTGGGTCGGGGAACCCAGCACGACACGCGGGCGTAAAAGCATGGCGAGTCGCGAACCCACACAAGACGCTGCGCCGACGCCATGGGATTTCTTTTATCCCAGCCTCCCCACGTGGGCACGGGGTGCATATATTTAAAGTCTGGTACTGATCATGTCCGGGGAATGCACAACAGCGGAGGTCATCATGAGCTACAGCCTGGAGGGACGCCTACTGGAAGTCTGCGAGTGCAAGGTGCTTTGCCCGTGCTGGATCGGCGAAGATCCCGACAACGGCACTTGCAGGTCGACAGTCGCTTATCACTATGACAAGGGGGCGGTGGACGACGTGGATGTTTCGGGGCTGACGATCGCGCTTGCGTGCTTCATCCCGGGCAACGTCTTGCAAGGCAACTGGCGGGTGATCATTTTCGTCGACGAACGTGCCAGCGATGCCCAATTCGAAGCGCTCGCCAGCGTCTACCGGGGTGAGCGGGGCGGCCCACTAGCCGACTTTGCCAAACTGTTCGGCGACATCGTGGCGATCGAGCGTGCCGCGATCGATTTCGATGTGCGCGAGGGTAAAGGCACTCTCAAGGTCGGCAACACCACCTACGCCGAACTCGAACCCTATCTTGGACCTACAGGCGAGCCGACCAAACTGGTCGAAAGCATTTTCTCGACGATTCCTGGCTCTCCTGCATTCGTCGGAAAGGCCAGCACGTTCCGGATGCAGGATCAGAAGCTCGGCATCGACCTTGATCTGAGCGGCCACAACGCCATCCAGGGGTATTTCACGTTCCAGGCGTGATGCACCTCGCAACCGCAGTCGCTGACATACCGCCCGGGCATCGCAATGAGTGCGACTTCGCAACCCCGTCTGTTCGTGCCGCTGGCGGTCACGCTGGTCGCCGCGGCGTGGCTTACCCTATGGGTTTGGGACAGCAGCCCGTACGCGCGCTACCTGCATCAAGTCGACTGGTCTGAAACCGGTCTGGCCGGGCTGTGCAGCGTGGCCCCGGCAGGCCTCACCGTCATTCCAGCGGTTTTGCATACCGCTGCGTGGCTACTGATGATCGTGGCGATGATGTTGCCAACAATGCTTCCGTTGCTGCAGATATTCGAGCGGTTGACAGCCGCGCTCCCGGACCGGAAGCGCCTGCTGCTGTTCGTGATGCTCGGTTATTTGTCCGTGTGGAGCGTCTTCGGCCTGTTTGCCCACGCAAGCGATGCCGGCCTGCACGAACTGGTGCGGCGGACACCGTGGCTGGTGTGGCATGGGTGGGTCGTCGGTGCCTCAATCTTGGGGCTCGCTGGCGCGTATCAATTCAGTTCGCTCAAGTATCGATGTCTCGACAAGTGCCGGTCTCCGCTGATGTTTGTCAGCGAGCAGTGGCGCGGCGGCAACGTTCGTCGGAACAGTTTCCTGCTCGGGATACGTCATGGCCTGTTTTGCGTCGGATGTTGCTGGACGCTGATGTGCCTGATGTTTGCCGTCGGCACCGGCAGCATTGGATGGATGCTGGCGCTCGGCGCGGTGATGTCGGCAGAAAAGAATCTGCCCCAGGGTCGCAAATTGAGCACGCCGTTAGGCGCCGCGCTGCTGGGATGGGCGGCGCTGATCGTCGTCAACGTCCTTCGACAGGCCTGATCGGCCTGGCTGCGATGTCTGGCGTCGATGCTTGCCAATTTTGTTAGAACCGCTTTCCCTAGTGCCCCAATGTGGGGGCCGCTTCTACCGAAGTAAGATCGTCGCTGTCGGAATGCGGCGTTCGCGACCGTCTGCTTTTGCCGGCACCGATGGCTGCTCAGGGTCGACTACGGAAATTCGCCGAGCACCGGGCCCGCATCGACCACCGGCCTCCCAAGAACTTCCGGGTTGGCACAAAGCGCCGCTCACACCCGTCGCCGGTGGGACATTCAGGGCGTCGGCTCCGCCCCCCACAACCGGCCATCCGAATGCCAAAGACGAAGACGAAGACTCCGTCATCCGCCATTGCCGACACTCGCCAGCCATGTAATTTTGCTGTCGTTAGCCCCGATGGAGGTGAACGCCCGCTTCGCGGACGACCCCGGCCGGGGACCGTCCCGCCGGGCTTTCGAGACTCGACCAGACGTGCGCGTCTGGAAGCGGCCGAAAGCGGCTTCAATTTGTCGCTCAGAGTTTCACAACCTCACCGCCCTAATACGCCAGATAGGCCCGCTCGCGCTCTTTTGCCCAATCCCGTCCCGGCCAGAAGACGATTACAACAATCGGAGTAAGCATGCCAAAGAGAATCGACATACTTATCCAGAACAGGTCATTGTTCTCCAGCAACAGTACGTTCTTCCAGTCAAAGCTCCGGTAATCGATATCGAAAGGATTCGGCTTGTATCCGAACAGCCATGCGATTATCGAATGGGCGTACTCGTGCGGGAAAGCAGAGACCCAAAGAGACAGGATAAAGAAAACGGGCGTGAGCATGACAAAAGCAACAGGTCGTTTTGCATTTTTCATCTATTTACTCCCGGTGCAATTCAAGTTCTCCAGCTTCTTACTCCTGCTTATGACCCGCGATGTTTCCTCGGTTCCGCGCCATTCGTCCGCTGTCTGGCGTGCAGTCAGATGATTTTTATCTCTCATGCATGGGTCTGCGCCATACGATAAAAGCAATACGGCCGTCTTCGGATTATCCGATGCCTTAGGGGTCGTTCACACTGCCGAATCGCTCCCGGTCGTGCCGATCCGGTCATGGATGGCTTCGCAATGGTGCACGAGCGCCGGACGGGAGAGCACGTATTGCTTCAACGGTGTATCGATTTCGTAAAAATAGATATTGGCGACGAAGCCATAGATCGCTGCGTCAACGGTGGCAGGATCGCCGCCGAAAACATAGCTGGTGTCGCCGAACAGATCCGCCACGACGCGCAGATTCGCGATACCTCGCGCATAGACCTGCTCCGGTTCATATCGGCCAATGCCCTGATAGTGGTACCGCAGGCGGTTGTATTCGCGAGCGGCTTCAAGATCATTCGCTTGAACGTCCGGGTGGGCGGCAAGCACGGCGTCGCGAAAGGACGGCCAGAAGCGCTCGTCGCGCCAGCGTGAAAAGCTCATGATCCAGTACAGGTCGTCGAGCGTTCGACGGATCATATAGTCCAGATTCAACTGCTTTCGCGAAAGCGCGCGGTCGATGTCCAGATCGTACTGACGTGTTAAATGAGCGATGATGCTGTCGCTGTCGCCGATCGTATCGTCGCCATCAAGGAGGTAAGGCAATTGACCACGCGGCGCAGGGCTTGTGTCGAGGACATGACGATGCTCAAAGGCGAGCCCGCACAATCGCATGAACGCAAATACCTTCAGACCAAAGGGATTGTTATCGGCGACGCCAAAGAGATCCGGATAGGAGTAAAGCGTCAGCATAAGCACTCCTTTTCTGCGACAGGAACCAATTCACTAACGTCAGAGAGAAATACCGGACATTCGTTGGCCATGCTACTTCATTCTGCCCATTCCAAGGGATAGCCGGCCGCTATGCGTCTGCGGCCAAGGCAAACGGCTCGCAATGCACGGCTCCTGCATCGTTCGAGTTCCGGTCCGCGGGTCGTAGGGTCCGCTGCATAGAGCGGGCAAACGTCGCCATATCGTTGCTGGCTCTGCATGCGTATGCAGCCAGGAACGCCGCCATTGACTGCTCCGTTTCGGGGCGAACCGTCCTGCAGTCAACGATCGCGGCCGCGCATCGACCAGTGTGAGCAGTCGAGAATGAAACCGTTCGCGATGGAGGTGGAAGTCGACATCCTACCGGGTGCCCAAAAGGATTAACGTACCCGGTAGCGCAGTTGTATTCGACGAAACTTCGCGTTTCGATGAAGTATCCAGCGTATCTGTCGATCACGGAACACAAGGCGAAACTAAAGACCTTTCGTCTAAGTGGATTGTCGTCCATCATATTTGAGCCAGAACGATCATGCGCCATCGTGGAAGCCAGATTGACATGGTGGTGGCTGAACACGTCTCTCCGGCGGACGTCCACTTAAAATGGTCGTTGTGCCTGGCGATATCAGGGATTTCCATGCTCGACGATTCGCTCCCATTCCGAAAGGAGTCGATGACAGCGCACCAACGCTGGACCATTCTGGTCGCCAGTACCGGGGGAGCGCTCGAGGTATTCGATTTCGTCATCTTCGGATTTTTCGCGCGAAGCATCGGCAGCGAGTTCTTTCCACCACGAAGTGGCATGTCGCCGGAGACCTTGTCATTTA
Source organism: Paraburkholderia kirstenboschensis (assembly GCF_904848585.1). GTDB lineage: Bacteria > Pseudomonadota > Gammaproteobacteria > Burkholderiales > Burkholderiaceae > Paraburkholderia > Paraburkholderia kirstenboschensis. The sequence continues at coordinate 1,480,363 of NZ_CAJHCR010000001.1, read as the reverse complement.
CGGTGCTGGCCATTGGGTACCTTTCCAGGCCGGTGGGAGGCATCTTCCTTGGCCGGCTCGGCGACACGCATGGCCGGCGCCTCGTCTTCGTGTCGTCCGCGATGATCGCCTCTGTTTCGACACTCCTCATTGGAATACTTCCTTCATACGCTGTATGGGGCGCGCCCGCCTCGGCGCTTCTACTCGTACTCCGGCTCATCCAGGGTCTCTGCCTGGGCGGTGAGCTGCCAGGAGCAGTCGTCTACGCCGTTGAAACCGCGCGTGGTAGGCCTGGTGTTCTGTGCGGCATCGTGTTCGTCGCGGTCAACCTTGCGTTGCTTCTCGCGACGAGCATTAATCTTGCGGTGCAATGGGCGTTCACACCCGAGCAAGTCAATGCGTTCGGATGGCGGATTGGCTTCCTGCTTGGTGGGACGGTCGGGCTGTTGAGCTTTGCCCTGCGCCGGACCCTTGCGGAGACCGACGAATACGCGCGGGCCATTGGCGCCCGGCATCGCGAGCCTCTTGCCGCCCTGCTTCGCAACCATTTCGCTCCCCTGACGACAGGCGCTGCCGCATGTCTGCTGGTGGGTGCGTCGGGTGGCGTCTTTATCGGATTCACGCCAAGTTATCTGCAAGGGCTTCGATACGACGCGCAGCAGATCGCGAGTGCCCAGACGCGGTACCTGATCGTCGTGGCAGCCTGCATTCTCGTGACGTCGCACGTTGGCGACCTGATGCCGCGCCGTTATGTTTTCAGGTCGGGAGCCGTCTTGTCCGCGCTGTTCGCACCGTTCTTCTTCATTGCGGCCGCCCGTCACTACGCCAGCCTGCCTGTGCTGTTCGTGATGGCCGGCGTCGTCGCCTCGCTCGCCAACGGAACCTTCGCGTGCGCGATTGCAGAGATGTTTCCAGTCGACGTCCGATTCAGCGGCGTTGCCACCGCCATGAATCTCGGTTTGGCCGCGTCGCTGGGACTGACGCCGCTCGCGGCGAATATCATCGTTTCCAGTCTGCACTGGACGACCGCGCCCGCGCTCGTCATTGTGTTGTGCTCGGCGCTTGCATTCGCGGCGTCATTCGGGATGAAGCGAGAGCGGACGGCGCGCTGACGTCGTCGATGCGAACAGGAACCCGCGATAGCAGGAGCACAGATGAACCCGCCAGAATCCGTCAGGATCGCGGATGTCGAACTCAACATTCAGCGCTACGAATTGCGCCGTGCAGGCGAGAAGGTCAGTCTCGAGCGTCTACCGATGGAGTTGCTGATCCTGATGGCATCCCGTAACGGGCAACTCGTCACGCGTGCGGATATCGTGAGAGCGCTGTGGGGCGCAAATGCGTATCGAGAAACGGACAACAGCATCAATACGGCGATTCGAAAAATCCGCGTCGCGCTTCATGATGATCCGGTGAACCCGCAGCACGTCATCACGGTGAAGGGCAAAGGCTATCGCCTGAATAACGTGCGGCCCGTGTCGGAGGAATCGGTACCCGCCCCGCAGGAAGCCGTGCGGATACTGGTCCTGCCGTTCGAAAACCAGACCGGCGATTCCGGCCAGGACAGTTTCTGCGACGCGCTGGCCGACGAAACCTCCGCCAATGTCGGCATGCTCGATCCGGAGCGCATCCTTGTCATTTCGAGGACGACGGCCGCCCGCTACCGACGGGTCAGCAAAAGTATCGCGGAGATCGCGCGCGAACTATCGATCGACTACGTGTTGGAAGGTTCGCTCAAGCGGGACGGCGTGAAGATTCGTATTCTGGCGCAACTGATTCGTTGCTTCGACCAGGTACAGATCTGGAGTCGCGCGCATGAGCCGATGGCGAGCGGAGCGCTGGAAATCCAGAAAGAGGTTGGAACGGCGCTCGCCCAGGAGGTATCGCCAGCGCTCGCGGAACAGCAACGGCACATGCTGGCGAGACGTTTGCCGGTCGATCCGGCAGCGCACGATGCCTACCTGCGCGGGCGTTACTACTGGACCCGCCGCGTGCACTTCGATGCAGGGTTTGCCGCGCATCACGCGCTGAGCGACGAGGACTTCGTTCGCGCGCGCGGCTACTTCGAGCGCGCGCTAGAACGGGACCCGACTTACGCGCTCGGGTATGTGGGGATGTCAAACGTCTTCGGCGCCACGGCGACACACGGGGTCTGTGCACCGTCGGAGGGCCACCCGAGAGCGCGGGAGGCGGCGTTGCGAGCACTGGAGCTAGACGCAGATCTTCCAGAGGCTCACCAGGCGCTAGCCGGCGTGCACTACTTCTATGACTGGGACTGGCACCGGGCAGAGGAGGAGTTCCTCGAGGCGTTACGGCTCAACCCAAGCCACGCTGAAACGAGCCGCCTGTATGCAAGACTCCTGCTGGTGCTTGGGCGAGAAGCGGAAGGCAGAGCCCAGTTCGAGCGTGCCGAAAAGGTCGACCCGCTCGGGTTCGAAGGGTCACGCGTATTTGGGCTCGTACAGGCGGGCAAATACGACGAAGTGATTCGGGAATGCCAGAACACTGGGCATGGCAACCGCTCCCCGCTTATCTATCAGCTACTGGCAACCGCATATGAGGAGCAGGGTCAATACGAGGAGGCTGTCGAAGCGACCATCGATGCACTCACGCGGTGCAACGAATTCGCCCGCGCAGAGACTATTCGCACGGTCTGGGACTCCGGGGGGTATAAAAAGGTCCTGCAATGGTATTTGCAGGACTTGATGGCGAGGCATCAAAGGCGCTATACGTCGCCGTTTCTGTTTGCGGAAATTTACGCGAGGCTCGACCAGCCGGACGAGATGTTTCATTGGCTCGACGTTGCGCTTGCCGAACATTCGCCGCGCCTGTGTGAACTTCGTACCAACGTATGGTTCCATCGCTTTCGGTCAATGGGGCGGTTCCGGAGTGTCGAAAAGCATATTGGCTACTGAGCCTGGGAGCAAAGCCCCATCGGCTCGGCGGAAGAGTCCCGGGCAGATCTGTAGCCTGCCACCGTTACGCGCGCGATGAGTGTTTTCGCGGACACTCATCGTGCGGGACGGCGGTCGCGCAAAGCCGTTGCGCGGCAGTCAATGGTGGCGGAACGTATTGTTCACGATACGGCTATGCTCCCCGGATTGCTGGGAGTTGCTGAGGTCCGGGTAGACCTGCTGCCGTGCTGTACTCGTTACCATTCCCGCTTCACCCCTTGACGCGTCGGTGACGCCTCCGACATCCTGAGCAGACGGTGCGGTTCCCGACGGTACGGGTTTGTCTTGTGCCCACGCGTGTCCCAGGAACATGCCGATGGCGCAGATTGCCACAATTCGAATCGTCTTCATGTCAATTGTCTCCTATCCACAAGTGCGGAAACGGTCAATGCATGACTGGCCGTAAGGCGATCCCGGACGGTTCCCGCGAGAACGCGGCGTCGCGTTGCTATCGCTTCGTCAATACTGCGATCAGACCGTCTCCTGCGCCATCGACTCAATCTAAAGAAATTGTTAACGCGTGCCAGATTGCGGACTCCTACTCGAAGGGCCGCGCGCATCGTTCCAAAGACATGTTCGACGGTTCGCCGGCGCACGGTCATCGCATCCGGCGTCCCGTTCAAGCATTGGATGGGCTACACGCACTTCCTGACGCGCAGGCTGCCCAATGTAGGTACCGAGATGAGTTTGACGTACTCGCCTACAATCTCACGCGAGTGCTGAGAATCCTGGGCTTTAAGAAGACGATGAAGGCGATGCGGCTGGGAGTGGATGAGCACCCCGCGTGATCCCGAAACAGAGCCCTTAACCTCGCCTGGAACGCATCAGCGGGGTTCACCTTCTCGTCGACGCCGTGATAGCCGTAAGGCAGTCAAACGCGTCGCTGGGTCAGGGTCACACGCCGCAATGAAATTCCATCGGGTTCCACACAACCTGGGTCGTCTGGCGACGTTCGTCCGTCACTAACGTGCTTTATTTGCCGTCTTCTGAAGCGCCGAAGCCAGCACCTGCCAACGTCATTGCGACGACGGCGCCGCCCGCAATGGCGAGCTCCGCGGGAGCGGTACACCAGAGCCACGAGGCCGAGAAGCGCGCCAGTCGCACCGCCGAGCGCCACGCCGCGTTCGACAGAGTGCGCGACCTCGCTGCTTTGCAGCAAGTCGTCGTACGCACGTCGCACACGTGAACAGACCTAAACAGCCGGCGCCCTCGGGAAACGGCCGCCTCGGCGACCAATGCCTGGAGGCGGCCGCTTTGCATTGCATCACGCGGCAAGTGACTCCTCCATTCGCGCGATCCGTATATGGGCGCCCTTTCCCCTTGCGCTGCCTTGCGCGATGCAGAGGAGAGGACTACCTTTGATTTAGAGCCGCTTATAACGCTCAGTGAAGCGGTCCTGGCACAAGCGCCGGCGCAGACAGTACCCGAAGTACGGCAAGGCGGCACAACGACGCCAGGAGCATTTTGTTAGCGGCTCCAGCGAGTGACGCGCAGCGAGGTGACCTATGTCGCTTGCGATTGCCCTGTTCCTGATCATCGTATTGGCGGTGGGGTTTCACTTTGCCAGTCCCTGGTGGATCACGCCGATCGCCTCGAACTGGGTGCGCATGGACGACATGCTGACCATCACGCTTGTCATTACCGGCGCGCTCTTCATCGCGATCAACCTTTTCATCGTGATCGCACTGGTGCGCTACCGCAACCGCAGGGGTCATCGCGCTGCTTACGAGCCGCACAACAGGCGGCTGGAATGGTGGCTGATCGGGCTGACCACTGTCGGCGTGGCAGCATTGCTGGCACCGGGGCTCTTCGTCTACGCAGACTTCGTACGGCCGCCGCCCAACGTGCTGCAGATGGAAGTGCTCGGCCAGCAATGGCAATGGCGCTTCCGCTTTGCCGGCCCCGGAGGCAAGCTGGGCACGACGGACGTCCGTTACATCAGCAACGACAACCCCTTCGGCCTGAACCCCGGCGACCCCAACGGCCGTGACAACTACCTGATCGAGACGCCCGAGGTACACCTGCCGCTCAACCGGCCGATCCAGGTCTTGACACGGTCGCGCGACGTGCTGCACGACTTCTACGTACCGCCGTTCCGTGCGCGCATGAACATGGTGCCCGGCATGGTGACCACCTTCTGGTTTACGCCGACCAAGGCAGGGCGTTACGACATCCTGTGCGCGCAGCTCTGCGGTATCGGGCACTCCAACATGCGCGGCGTGGTGGTGGTAGAAGACGAAGCAGCCTTCTCGCGCTGGCTGGCGAAGCAGAGCACGTTCGCGCTGCGGCAGCAGGCAAGGGTGCAGGCCGCAACCGCCGCTGCAGGCGGCAACGCCCAGGCGCTTGCTGACCAGGGCAAGACGCTCGCAGAGGCCAAGGGCTGCTTCGCCTGCCATACCGTGGACGGCAGTCCGCGCGTGGGCCCCACATGGAAGGGCCTGTACGGCAAGACCGAAACGATGGCGGACGGCAGCACCGCAAAGGTGGACGAAGCCTATCTGCGCGCCTTCATCCGCGACCCGAAGGCCCGCGTCGTGAAGGGCTTCGCACCCATTATGCCGAACTTCGACCTGAGCGAGCAGGAGCTGACCGCGCTCGTGACCTACATCCAATCGCAAGGCGGCCCGGGCGCCATCAGCGCAGCCAAACCCTAGCGGAGCAGACGCAATGCCCTACGCACACACCGACCACGTCCAGCAAAGTTTCTGGACCCGCTATGTCTGGAGCCAGGACCACAAGGTCATCGCCGTGCAGTATTCGCTGACGGCCATCGCCATCGGCCTGGTCGGCCTTGTGTTGTCGGACCTGATGCGGTTGCAGCTCGGCTTTCCGGGCAAGTTCAGTTTCATCGACGCCAACCACTACTACCAGTTCGTCACCATGCACGGGATGATCATGGTGATCTATCTGCTGACGGCGCTGTTTCTGGGCGGCTTCGGCAACTACCTGATCCCGCTGATGCTGGGCGCGCGCGACATGGTGTTCCCGTTTCTGAACATGCTGAGCTACTGGGTCTACCTGCTGGCCGTGCTGGTGCTGGTGGCGAGCTTCTTCGTGCCAGGCGGGCCGACCGGCGCTGGCTGGACGCTGTATCCACCCCAGGCCATCCTGCCGGGCACGCCGGGCGTGGAATGGGGCATCGTGTTGATGCTGGTGTCGCTGGCGATCTTTATTGTCGCGGCAACGATGGGCGGCTTGAATTACGTCACCACCACGCTACAGGCGCGCACGCGCGGCATGACGCTCATGCGCATGCCGCTCACGGTGTGGGGCATCTTCATCGCGACCATCCTGGCACTGCTGGCGTTTCCGGCGCTGTTCGTGTCGGCGGTGATGATGCTGCTCGACAGGACACTCGGCACCAGTTTCTTCATACCGGCCGTAGTGTCGATGGGGCAGACGCTCAAGCATGCCGGTGGCAGCCCGCTGCTGTTCCAGCACCTCTTCTGGTTCTTCGGGCATCCTGAGGTCTACATCGTCGCGCTGCCGGCCTTTGGCATCGCGTCGGACCTCATCAGCACGCACGCGCGCAAGAGCATCTTCGGCTACAGGATGATGGTGTGGGCCATCGTTGCCATCGGTGCGCTGAGCTTCGTAGTCTGGGCGCACCACATGTTCATCGCCGGCATGAATCCGTACTTCGGCTTCTTCTTTGCCACCACCACGCTCATCATCGCCGTCCCGACCGCCCTCAAGGTCTACAACTGGGTGCTGACCCTGTGGCGCGGCGATATCCACCTGACCGTGCCGATGCTGTTTGCCATCGGATTCATCAGCACCTTCGTCCTGGGTGGGCTGACCGGTCTCTATCTCGGCAACGTAAGCGTGGACATTCCGCTGTCGAACACGTACTTCGTGGTGGCGCACTTCCATATGGTGATGGCCGTGTCGCCTATCCTGGTGGTGTTTGGCGGCATCTACCACTGGTATCCAAAGGTGACGGGCCGCATGCTCAACGACACGCTCGGGCGGGTGCACTTCTGGGTCACCTTCATCGGTACCTATGCGATCTACTTCCCGATGCACTATCTCGGCATTCTGGGCATGCCGCGGCGGTATTACGCGTATGAGGGCTACAGCTTCATTCCATCTTCGGCGCAGGCACTCAACACGTTCATCACCGTCATTGCGCTGATCGTTGCAGTGGGGCAGTTGCTGTTCCTGTACAACCTGGCGCGGAGCCTGGTGCGCGGCAAGCGTGCCGACGGCAACCCCTGGCGGGCCACCACGCTGGAATGGCAGACGCCGCAAACGCCGCCAGTGCATGGCAACTGGGGCGCCGCGCCGCCTGTCGTTTACCGCTGGGCGTACGAATACAGCCCTCCGGGGCAGGAGGAAGACTTCGTCCCGCAAAACCAGCCGCCTGCGACGGCGCCTGAACCGTCCTCCCACCCGACGCTTCAACCCGGAGAGGCGCGCGAATGACCACACTGCCCCGCTCCTTCGTTCCTGACGCGCCACCTGTCTCGCCAAATGCGAGCCGCATCGGCCTGATCGTCTTCATGGCGGTGGCAACGACATTGTTTTCACTGCTGCTGTTCGCCTATGCAATGCGTATGCGCGAGCCCGACTGGCAGCCGATCCCGCATCCAGCGCTGCTGTGGTGGAACACCGGCGCGCTGGTGCTGGCAAGCATTGCGATGCAGCGTGCGCGGCAGATCTCGTTGCACCGCGCGGCGTGGCTGGTGGCGGGCGGTGTGCTGGCGGCCGTGTTCGTAATCGGACAACTGGCCGCCTGGCGGATGCTGTCGGCGGCCGGGCAGACCGTCACCGTCAATCCCTCGAATAGCTTCCTTTACCTGCTCACCGGCCTGCACGGGTTGCATGTGCTGGGCGGGCTGGTGGCCTGGGCCGTGACGATCGCGCTTCTCCTGCGCGCGGACCCCTTCCGAACCCACCGCGCCATCGCGCTTTGCGCCATCTACTGGCATTTCCTGCTGGCTGTCTGGCTCGTGCTGCTGGCTGCGATGTGGTGGATCACCCCTGAGTTCGTCGCCGCCATCTGCGGGCCGCTGTATGGAGCCGCGCCATGACCACGCCCACGCTCCCAACCGAATCCGCTGCCACCACGCCCAACGACGCTGGGCCTGACGGCTGGCGCGGCATCGTCACGGACTGGTCGGCCGACCGCGAAGCCTTCAAGGTGCCGTGGGGCAAGGCGATGATGTGGATCTTCCTGCTCTCGGACACCTTCATCTTCAGCAGCTTCCTGATCGGTTACATGACGGTGCGGATGTCGACCACGGTGCCGTGGCCTGACACTTCCAAAGTGTTCGCGCTCACTGTGGGCGGCGTGGATGTGCCTTTGCTGCTGATCGCCATCATGACGTTCGTCCTGATCAGCAGCAGCGGCACCATGGCGATGGCTGTCAACTTTGGCTACCGGCGCAACGCAAAGCGCGCCGCCGCACTGTTGCTCGCGACCGCGCTGCTGGGCGCGACCTTCGTGTCGATGCAGGCCTTCGAATGGACCAAGCTGATCGTCCATGAAGGTATCCGCCCTTGGGGCAACCCGATGGGCGCGGCGCAATTCGGCGCGTGCTTCTTCATGATCACGGGGTTCCACGGCTTTCACGTGAGCTGCGGTGTGATCTATCTGCTGCTGATCGCACGCAAGATCCTGCAGCCGGGGTTCACCGAGCACGGCAACTTCCAGATCGTGGAGATTGCCGGCTTGTACTGGCACTTCGTCGACCTGGTGTGGGTGTTCATCTTTGCGCTGTTCTATTTGTGGTGAGGCAGACCATGGACCACACCGATCCCGCCCATCGACCCGACGCCGCGCATGCCCAGCAGCATCCGATCGGCATCTACCTGAAGATTTGGGGTCTGCTGTTCGTACTGAGCACGATGTCGTACATGGTGGATTACTTCCACGTGCAGGGCCTGCCGCGCTGGGCGCTGATCGTCGTGCTCATGATCGCCAAGGCCGGGCTGATCGTGTCGATTTTCATGCACATGATGTGGGAGCGGTTGGCGCTGGTGTACGCCATACTGATGCCGCCCTTGGGCTTGCTGGTGCTGCTGGTGCTGATGGCTGCCGAAGCGCATCACACCTTCGGCATGCGGGAACTCTTCTTCCACTGATCCCTGCGCCGACCGTTCCTCAGGCGTGTGCCTGGAACGCACCGCTCTGAATAAAAAACGACCCGACAAATGAACTGCACCCAAAGGTTGGATCAGTGTCCAACTTTGCGGGGGGCAGTTCACAAATGCCGGGCCGTTTTTGTTTCCTGGCTCGCTGAAAATCTCGACGAAAAATACCCTCAATCAGGCGTGCTTCTCACTGAATTCGTTGAGCGGTACAGGCTGCTTGAGCGGATCGAAGTCGGCCCACCGCCCTTGTTGCCAGCGGCCGGTCGCGCGTTCAATCGCCGCGCCTCCCGCATCGCGGAGCACCCGTGCGGCGTCCAACTGGCTGTCCGGCGACACGTGTACGGCCACCAGCACACCGGAATCACGGGTTCCTTCGTTGCTGGCTTCATGCGTGCGCATCATCGCGCCGACCAATGAACCGACATACGCACTCACCCCGGCCGCGATCAGCGACACGATAAGCGGCGCCGAAAACGCCGCGAAGATCCCGACGCCGACCACCGCGCCAACCGCTGCGCCAATCGCGACGCCCATTTCGGCACCCTTCGGCGCCTCCGTCGCGTTTGCATCGGCGCTGATATCGCCGCCGGGCCGAAAGCGTGCGTGCTGGCCGATCGGATTGACGAAAAACAATGTGACGTCCTCCTCGACAAAACCGGCATTGATGAGCCGTTGCGCCGCGTCTTCAGCGGCGGGGAATGTCGTAAAGCGTGCTGCGACGATGAGTGACATGTGGCCTCCTTCCATCGTTGACTAGCGGTTGCAGACTATGCCGCCCCACCTCACTCGCGCCGACACAGAGGTGCATGCGGTGGCACGCGCCGCGACTATGCCGTGGTGCCGCGATCGGGTTCCATGCCGTCCACTCTGAACCGTCCGCTATGTAACACTACTCCTTTGCCGCCGTTCTGGTCGATCGCTTCCGCGCAAACCGAACGGATAGGATTGCGCCGTTGTCGAAAGCAGCCATTGAGGCGGATTCCAGCGCGGAATGGGCGTCGAAATGATCTTCCAGTGCCTCGGCGGTAATTGCCGCACTCAACCGGCTCGCCGTCGACGCGCGCCGTAAAGCGCACTGTCAGATTCACGCCGTCGAAGACCGGCCTGTCGTCGGGAAAAGTGATGTGCATTAGGGAATCCTCATAGGCTGGCAGCAGCGGAATTGCACTCATGCCGAACCACCGGATCGTGTCGCCGTTCACTTCGCCGGCCTGGCAGACTTCTGCGTCGAGCCGTCGACGGCGAGCACCGCTGCCTCATAGCCATTCAGCCTGTTAGCCATGCGTTTTCTCCTTCAACGTCGATGCGGGGAGCGTGGCTTCGCAGGCATTTGATCCTCCACTGCGAACTAAAAGATTAATTATCGATCCGCTGGCAGGACTGCCGCGACCAACAACTGACGTGCCTCAAGGGTCTCTTGCACGTACAGTTCATCACGCCACGTCGTCGCCAGAGCGAGGATCATCCGTCGCGGTGGCGATAGCCATGCGGCGCTATCAATCTCGCGAGTTGGAGGACTAGAATGAATTATCCGAATCAGTCGGGAGAGATATTGTGGAACTTCACTTGAATTCCCATCATTTCACACACGGCCGGCCTGACTGGCGGGCAGCCGTGCTGGCAGGCGTCATCGCGGGCGTTGTGTTCCTGGCGTTAGGGGTTATCGTGATGGCACTGATGACAGGCGCAAGTCTGCTGGAGCCCCCACGCATGGTCGCCGCGATCATGCTGGGACGAGGCGCATTGCAATCGTCGCAAGCATTCTCAGTTGGCATCGTGCTCGCGGCCTTTGTGGTGCATTTTGCCCTTGCCATCGTATTCACGCTTATCCTCGGTCTGATCATGACGTCATTCAACCTTGACTCGAGCATGGGGATGGCTTCACTGGCTGGTGGCGCTTTCGCTGCAGTCGTTTACCTGATTAATTTTTACGGCATGACACAGTTTTTTCCGTGGTTCGCAGAAGCACGCAACTGGGCCAGCCTGCTCGTTCACATCGTCTTCGGTATCGTGGCGGCGAATATGTACATGAGACTGGAACGCAACACATCCCGCGGGGTCAAGGCGGACGCGGGCGGCCCGTCGTAGTCCGGTGCCGTGTTGATCAACCGGTCTCCAGAGCAGAAAAGGCTCGCCGCGCAACACATGAGCACCTAGTCGAGATAGGGATGGTGGGCCAGACGAGACGAAAGAAAAGCCAAGCCGGAAGATCGGCCAGCGCCCGAACGGAGCACGCCGTATCGGTGCGAGTTTCTGCTGAACCGGTTGATCGTCATGAATCGGCTCGCCGTCTCTGAAGGCAATGCCTGCGAGCAACAGCTTGATCTTTTCGGGACCGTCGCTGCGGCGCCACGTTTTTCACGCATTTGCGTGTGCGCGTGGTTCGATGACGCACGATCGCGAATACAACGAAATGCGTCGCCAGGTTTTCTTGGGTTCCATCAGCTTGAATGCAAGCAGGACCTGACGAGCCGGCTGCCTCCAGGCGTGTTCATCTTCCCGGACGCGCCGGTGCCGCCCAACACTCGGATGCTCGTCGTCGCGATGCTCGATGCCGAGACCGATGCGTGCGAAACGGTGACATTTCAAGCGGGGTGGACGCTGCAATCGGGGCAGGCCGCCCGCGCTACCTTGACGCAACAGACGACGCTCAAGGCGGCGCTGGAGAACCGCGGCGCGGCGGCGCAGGCCGCTGCGCTGCGCCGCATTCTCGGGGCGTTGGCCGACCGGATCGCCGCGTCGTTCGTCGCGCGCTGGCAAGCTGGAAATGCCGATACATCCCGTCATTCGACGAGGGGCAGCGTCTCGAACGAGTGATACTTACGAAGGCAGAGCGGGCAGCGCGGCACGCGCATTGTCCGTCACGAATGGCCCCACGACGCGGGACTTTCGATCATGTACGCATACTTCAGGCGGTCGTACCGGCCTGGCCCTTTCGACGACGAGGGGGGTGTGCCGAGCCGCGAGTGGCGCATCAAGCGCAACTGCTCCCTCACGCCGCGGCAGTCGCTCGCCGCGACCGTGTTCCTCATGGCGCTCGAGCTCGCGATCGGCGTGGCAGCGTCATTCGCATTCGGCGCGTGGCTCACGCTGCCCTTCTCGATGCTTTGCACCGTGGCCGTCGGCATTGCGTTTATCGCCTACTCCAGGCACGCAACGGACGGCGAGGTACTGACGTTCGCGCCCCCGTTCGTGATCGTCGAAGTACACGAGTGCGGACGCCGCACGATGTATCGGATGAATGCGGCCCGCTTGGCCGTGTCTCTCGGCGACAGCGATGGCGCCGTCTATCTTTGCGACGGCTGGCAGCGTATACCCGTCGGACGGCAACTGCCTGCCGCCGCCCGCGCGGAGTTCGTGCGTCAATTGCGCCGCTTTATCGTGGCCGACTGCTGACATGCTGGCCAATGATGGCCAGGCATGTCTGATTGGCCTCACAGCAACACGCCGGGCGCCCCTACGATGCCGATGCCGCACGCGATGCTCACGCCAGTGATCGGAGCCATGCGAAATGCGCCGCGCACTCGCTCTGCAGCGGGCAACACAGGGCCGCTCGCCAGCGCGATCAGCGGTCCTGCAACCAACGGCATCAGCAAAGCGTTGAGCACGTCGGCGGCGATGTTGAGCGACAGCGGGTCCGACACGCGCGCGACGGACACCGAACTACGACCACTGTTGACCCCGTAGAACCATCGCGCGTCGACCGCATGCAAGGCCAGCGACCAACAGCAACACCACCTTCATCGGTGGCGGATGTTGCGCTCATCTTTCGGTGGCGCTGTTGATCGACATGAACCGGACTTCGCAGGCGTCCTTTGCAACGCTTCTTCACGAACACGGACATACCGACACGCTCGTCGCGCGTGCCCAGCAACAGATGGAGACGACGTTGCAACAGGGCTTCCGGTTAAGCGATCTGGCGGCATCGCTTGCGGTCAGCGAACGCACGCTCAATCGCCGTTTCAAGGAAGCCGTCGGGCTCGCACCTTTGACGTACCTGCAGAATCTGCGTATCGAGGTCGCGAAGCGTTTACTGTGTCGGTTATGGCGATACCAGCACATTCCGGCAATTGTTCAAGCGCAAGACCGGGTTGTCCCCGAGCGAATATCAAATGCGGTTTTCGCGTGCTGCAGCGGCACAGGTAGAAAGCGAGCAAGGCAGCAAACGCAGTTGAGGCCTCGCCTTTCGCCACATCGCGCCAGGACTCCCGTCGTTTCTCTCCACTCTCCCCCGCATCTTTGTTTGTATCCCAAAGTATCTGCAACAGACAGGGAGCGCGTTGAGCTTCGATTACTCACGGTAGCGCGCTCCCTTAAATGCACTGCGGTGCGCCTTCGAGTACCACATGGCCGAGGAGTCGTCGCGTCCGCCCGCCGGCTCGCCACTATCAGACGCATATCAGTGATCATTCGCCATATTCCATGCTTGGCGCCATATGAGACGCTGACGACAGCCCTTTGTAATCCAGGCGACTCTCAACGTTCATAGCCCGCTTCTAAGGTCTTACCGTTGTAACCAACGGTAAGGAGACGGGTAATGGCAGCCTTTCGTTTTTCACACTCATGTAATCAGGGATACTTCCGTATTTCCTTAGCGGCTTTCGCAGGTGCAGCTGCGTTGGCGTTCTCCAGTTGGCCCGCAGGCGTGACTGCTGCAGGTGGCGACCATAAGTTGGAAACGCAAACACCAATTAAACATGTAATCGTTGTAGTCGGAGAGAATCGAACCTTCGACCACGTTTTCGGCACGTATCAGCCGGCACACGGCCAGTCGGTGTGGAACCTGCTTTCGCAAGGCATCGTCAATGCAGATGGCTCGCCGGGTCCGAACTTCAAGAAGGCGCAACAGTACGAGGCGCAGTTGATCGGACCCGCAAGGTTTTCGCTTGCCCCGTCGAACAAGACCCCGTACGGGACGCTGCCTGCTCCCAACACTGGCGGATCACCTACTGCTGCGAGCGACGCAAGCCCGCCACCTTTCGCCAGTCACGATGCGGCTGTTCACGTTGAGGGCGAAGCGCTCGAGGCATCCGACATCGATCAACTGCTAAGCGGCGCATCGGGACTGCCGAAAGATGTGAAGGACTCGCGCGTAGCCAACTACAACGCTTTGCTGAACGGTCCATTTCTGCTTCAACCGCCGCTTTACGACGCGTACATGGGTGGCCCTGTGCACCGCTTCTATCAGGCATGGCAGCAGTCGGACTGCGATCTCGCCCACGCAAGCCGCGAAAATCCGAGCGGCTGCCTCGGCGATCTTTTTGCGTGGGTCGAAACCACTATCGGTGCGGGCAGCAATGGCAAACCACAACCCACGCCGTTTGACGACCAGACCACCGGTGAAGGCTCGAATGCGCTCGGGTTCTACAACGTGAACAGCGGGGACATGCCGTACTTCACGCAGTTGGCGCGGCAATACTCGATGAGCGACAACTACCACCAACCGGTAATGGGCGGCACGGGAGCGAACAGCATCATGATTGGTGCCGCCGACGCATATTTCTATACGGACGGTAACGGCCATCCCGCAACACCGCCATCGGACCAGATTGAAAACCCGAATCCTTTGTCCGGCACCAACAACTGGTACACGCAGGACGGGTATTCCGGTGGCAGTTACAGCGACTGTTCGGATTCGAGTCAGCCGGGCGTCGGTCCCATCCGCCGTTACCTCCAGTCACTGCCCTATCACCCGAAGCCTAACTGCGCGCCAAAGCACTATTACCTGCTGAACAACTATAACCCCGGCTACAACGGCGACGGCACGGTACTCGACACGACTCAATCGCCTTATACGATCCCTCCGTCACCCGTACGGACCATCGGCGACACGCTGCTTGATCGCAACATTGCCTGGAAATACTACGGCGAAGGGTGGCGTAGTTTTATCAAGGATCCGTCGACAAGCGTCTATTGCAACATCTGCAATCCGTTCCTGTATGAGACGTCGATCATGACGAATCAGCAGGTGCGCGATACTCATCTCGCAGATTTGCCGGATCTGTATGCGGACATACAGGCTGGAAACCTGCCCGCGGTATCGTTCGTGAAACCTGGCGGACTGCTCGATGGACATCCTACGTCGTCGAAATTCGGGCTCTACGAGGCGTTCGTAAGAAAACTCGTCGACGCGGTGAAGAGCGATCCGAAGTTGTGGGCCAATACAGCGATCCTCATCACCACGGACGAAGGCGGCGGATACTACGATTCAGGCTACATCCAGCCCATCGATTTTTTCGGCGACGGCTCACGTATCCCTATGATCGCAGTTTCGAAGTATTCCGTAGGAGGACGAATTTCGCACGGCTACGCCGACCACGCGTCGGTGGTCAAATTCATCGAACGGAACTGGGGACTTCCGACGATTACAGAACGCAGTCGTGACAATCTGCCAAATCCTGTCCAGCGCCGCGATAACCCGTATGTGCCAGTAAATTCCCCCGCCATAGGCGACCTGTTCGATCTTTTCGACTTCGACCGGGATTCCGACGATCACGGTCATCACGACGGACGTCACCGGAACGACGAAGACAGCGGCAACGGCGGTAAAGGCTGGTGGCCGTTCTGACTGGACCTTACGTTCTCGCTTGCAAAGCGTGACGACGAGGAGCACGGCTGCGCATGTCGGCGGCCGTCCCCAAGGCCTTTATGTAGTGTGTTTGTGTTTGCGGTGCCAGAACAGTTTCTCCGTGCGTTTCCGTCAAATCTGCTTTCGACTATTCAGATCATCCCATGCACTGCCGTAAACCCTGAGAGTAATCGCCCGACCGCAGACCGCAATGGTGTCAGACACGATGCGCACGGTACGGCGTCCACTTCATCTCTCAGGCTTGCATGAAACTCGCATTGAAGCTCCCGCTCGGCTTTGCCGCGGCACTCTTCCTGATGTTCGCCGGCGCCATGTACGGCCTTTACTCGATGCATCGCTCGCTTGGCGAGTACGACGAGCTTGTGCGCATACACGTCGCGAACGAGCGCATGGCCGCGAATACCCTTGTGAACTTCAAACTGCAAGTGCAGGAATGGAAAGACGTGCTGTTGCGTGGCAAGGACCCGGTAAAACTCGACAAGGGATGGGCCGCCTTCGAGAGACAGGAGCGCCTTGTCGACGACGAGACGAAAGTGTTGCTTTCAACGCTCGATGAGCCCGGTACTCGTGCGATCGTCGAGCAGTTCGCCAACGCGCACGCGAGTATGGGCAATGGCTATCGGAAGGGACTGGAAGCGTTCAAGGCCAACGATTTCGAGCCGACAGTCGGTGACCGGGCCGTGGCCGGCGTCGATCGCGAGCCGGCGCGTTTGCTCGGTGACGTGGTCGAGCAGATCGCGAGGAAGACCGCGGCGATGTCGGCGCAAGCCGACCGTGACGCGCGTCGGGCCGGCGCAATCAGCCTGGCGCTGATGTTGGGTGCCTTCGCAGCGGGACTGAGCGGTGCGATGCTGTTCAGCCGCTCAATCACCCGACCGCTTGCAACTGCGGTACAGGTAGCGCGCAGAGTTGCGCAGGGCGACCTGACTTCGAAGATACACATAGATCGCTCGGACGAGCTCGGCGCTTTGCTGAAAGCACTTGCCGACATGCAATCCAGTCTGCTAAGCGTCGTGGGCACGGTGCGCCGCAACGCGGATGGCGTCGCGATGGCGAGTTCGGAAATCGCGGCAGGCAATCTGAGTCTGTCCGCGCGTACGGAAGAGCAGGCCGCCTCTTTGGAGCAAACGGCGGCCAGCATGGAAGAACTGACGAGCACGGTGCGCCAGAATGCCGGGAATGCGGGACTCGCGTCGTCGCTTGCTGAAAAGGCATCCGACACTGCGACCTCCGGTGGCACCGTGATGCAGAGCGTCGTCAGGACCATGGAAGGTATTAGCGAGAGCTCGTCAGAGGTGAGTGAGATTATCGCGGTAATCGAGGGTATCGCTTTTCAGACAAACATCCTGGCACTCAACGCGGCCGTTGAGGCGGCTCGCGCCGGCGAGCAAGGGCGAGGATTCGCAGTCGTCGCTGGCGAAGTGCGTGCGCTCGCGCAGCGAAGCGCGGCTGCGCGGTCGTTTAATGTCTGAACGGAGGCCCGCGGCGCTAGATATCGCTCTGGGCATGCAAGAACGAGGTCCATGCGTGCCCATCGATCGGGCGGACCGATCACAATTGGTCGGAGCTGGCTGGTAGCAGATCAGGTGCCCGCCCGGGGCCCAGAGGAGTTCGTTCGGCACTGCAGGCGCAACAAGCACGCAATGACCTCGTCCGCCGCAATTTCTTACGGGATAGGCGCCAGCCGGACGCTGCAGAGGAAAAAGGCCATTCGCCATACCTCGCGAAACCAGGAATGACGTCAACGGACTCCTTGAAGTGGGCAGCTACGGCCCTGGCCTGGTCCCCGCAGGATCAACAGATGCCGTCGCGCCGTCCGGTGGACGCTCGTCGCGGATCTCGCCTTCAGCAAGGTTTGCTGCGTCGCCCACGCGCCGGCAGCCGGCTACGAGGTAGTCCTGACCGAACTTCGATTCAGGTTCTACCCGGGCAACTTTGCCGCCAACACGTCGACCTTCTCGATCGTAGGCGGTTGCGCGAAGAGTTCTGGCGCCTGCGCCATCAGCGCCGCGGCGACACGCCCCGACAGATGGGCTTGCCGACCTGCCTCATCGGGGAAGGCGTCGAAGATACCAAACGTCGACGGTCCCAGTCGGAGCCCGAACCACGCGATCGTAGACGGCTCTTCCTGGACGATCGGCAGACCGTCACGGAGGAAGTTTTCTACATCCGCTTCCCTCCCCGGCTTGGCTTCCAATCGAACGAACAAGGCGACATTGACCATTTTCAATCTCCTTCGAGTGTGTTGGTGATGCTACGCCACTTTGGCGGCGTAAGCATCCGTGACTCGCACCGAGTAGACCAGTGCGGCACCGACATTGACCGCAATCGCGACCTCCAGGGCCTCGACGATATGTTCGCGGCTGCCCCTGTTTCACTGCCCGTCGTCCCCGTCGTGTAAAACGCCGTTGCCCGTGTATTCTCGTCAAAGTCGGAAAATTCATAGTTCTCCGAACTTGCGGCAAGCATTGCTGCGTATTCAGTGGAAAGCGGAATGGAGCGCGTAGCGACCTCGCTGCCCTCTTCGTCGCTCCAGACGAAGGTGCACACCGTTTCGAGCTGGACTTAGATCGCCTCGACGACGGGCATAAAATCGGTGTGATCGAACAGTATCTCCACGCCAGCGTGATCGATCGTATAAGCGATCTCTTCCTGTGACAGGCGCACATTGACCGTCTGCAGGACGGCGCCCATCATGGGAACCGCGAAAGAGCATGCAAGATAACGGCGACTGTCCCAGTCCATCACTGCGACGGTGCGACCCGCATCGAAACCGGTCGGCGTTGCCCGTCCGGTCATAGCGTCTGCTTAGTGGACTCAATCCGCGCCACCGGCGCGCATTGCCCGGTACTCCCGTCGCACGATGTCCATGAGTTCGGACACGGAAGTAAGCGCGCTCTTCTGCTCGTAGGTCACCCGGCCTCGCTGCATCAACATGATGCGATCGGCGATATCGAGCGTCTGCGCATAGTTGTGCATGATCATGATGATGGAAAGGCCGCCCTTTTCCTTCAAGCGCATCAGGAGGTCGACGATGAGCCCCGCTTCGCGTGCGCCCATCGCGGCGAGCGGCTCGTCGAGCAACAGAATCTTCGCATTGGAATACACGGCGCGCGCCACGGCGATGGCTTGACGCTGCCCGCCCGAAAGGCGCTCCACGGGCACGTCCACCGAAGGCACATGCACGCCGATATCATCGAGACACTGCGCCGCGCGCTCACGCATCTGCTTGTGGTCAAGCAGCCTGAACGGTCCGCGCCGGACAATCTCGCGGTTCAAAAACATGTTGTGGTAAATACTCAAGGAATTCGCGAGCGCGAGATCCTGATACACGCATTCGATACCGAGCGAACGCGCATGATCGACCGAGCGCAACAGCGTCTTCTCGCCGCCGATGTACAGCGCGCCGGCCGTTTGCTGATGGAAGCCCGTGAGGATCTTGACGAGCGTAGACTTGCCCGCGCCGTTGTCGCCGAGCACACCGAGAATTTCGCCCTTGCCGAGCGTGAGTGAGACGCCGTCTAGCGCGGTCACCGCACCGAAACGTTTGACGAGGCTCTCACCGCGCACGGCGAGCGGCGCATCGGACGTGGCATTCGCGCCTAAGGAGGAGGTTTGCGATTCGTCCATCAGCGCCCTGCCTTACGGCGAATGCGCCCGACGTGGATGTTGAAGATCATCGCCGCCAGAATCGCGGCGCCAAGAATAATGTTGAATGTGAACGCGTTGATGCCGATGAGCGTGAAGCCGTCGTTGAGAATGCCGAGCACCGCCGCACCGATCAGGCCGCCCACGATGGTGCCTGATCCGCCCGTGAGCGGCGTGCCGCCGATCACGGCGGCGGCCACGGCAAGGAACATGATCTGATTACCGCCCGCCTGTGGGTCGATCGAGGTAATGCGAAAGGCTTCCAGGATGCCGGTGAGGCCCGCGAGCACCGCGGCGAGGATGAAGTTGCCGAGCCGCAGCCGGTTCACATGCAGGCCAACTTCACTAGCGCCCAGTGGATTCGCGCCCGCAGCCTGAGTATGCAGTCCCCAGCGGGTATGCCGCAAAAGCACATGCATTGCGAAGGCGATCGCCACAGTCCAGATAATCTCGCTGTAGCCCCACGCTCCCATGAATGCCGAGAATGCAGGCGATCCCGGCGTGGGCGCGGGCGTACCGCGCGAGACGGTGAGCGTGATGCCGTTGATCAGAAAGAGCGTGCCGAGCGTGGTGACGAACGAGGGCAGCCTCAGCCACACCGTCACGGCGCCGTTCACGAAGCCGATGACCGCCGCGGCCGCGAGCCCCACGATCACGGCGAGCCACATGGGCGAACCTGCGTCGTTCGCAAACACCATCATGAACGGCGCGAATGCGAACACCATGCCCGCCGATAGATCGATGTCGCCGCCAATCATCAACATGACTTCGCCGAACGCGATGATCGCCACCGGCGCGATGAACTGCGAAAGGTTGATGAGGCTCGCGTTGGTGAGCAGGAAATCGTGGTTCGCGAATTCAAAGTAAGCGGCTAGCAGCACGGCCACGAGCAGGATACGCAGTTCGGCCGCCCAGTGTGACGCGAATGAAGCCCCCGCGCGTCGGGGCACAGGGGCCGCTTCAACCTTGCTGGCTTCGTTCACTGTATCCATCACGACCTGATTGCGCCGCTCATCGGAACGATTTGCGGCTTGGTGGTCTTGCCTTCATAACGTGTCGAGGTATTGAGGTAGGGCTCAACGGTCTCCCTGGTCACGAATTTCAGGCCGGTGTTGGCGTCGGCCGGCCCGACCAGCCCGCCCGAGGACAGGAACACGAACGCCTGCATCACCGTATAGAAACCCTGCACGTACGGCTGCTGATCGATGGTGAAGTCGAGGAAGCCTTCGTGGATGAGCTGGACCGTGGTCGGCAGGAGGTCGAAGCCGCCACCGTGCACGCCCTTCGACGGAAGGTTCGATTCCTTCATCACCTGCGCGACGCCCTGCGTGCTGCCCGCATCGACGGCGAACATCCCCTTCAGGTTTTGGTGGCCCAGATAGAACGACTTGATCTTTGACAGTTCCTCGTTGACCGTCGCGCCAGTGGCCACGGTCTGGATGTCAATCTTCTTGCCGGACTTCTTGATGGCGTCGCTCGCACCGTCCAATCGCGGCTGAATGTTGAGCTGCCCCGGCGTTGCAATAAAAAGCGCGACCATGCCGCTGTCGATGAGGCTCACGATGCGCTCGCCCATCTGGTAGCCGGAGAGATACAGGTCCTGGCCGACATATGCGAGGCGCGGATTCTTCTTGCCGCGCGGCGCATCGGCGTTATAGGCGAACACCGGAATGCCGGCGTCGAGCGCGGCCTGGATCGGCCTGTCGAAGGCGGTCGGATCGACGATCGGCACAGCGATGGCGTCGGCCTTCGCGGCAATCGCCGAGTTTACGGCGCGGACCATTTCGCCCGCGTCCGAAGTCGCCGAGCCGGTCCACTGATAATCCATGCCGAGCAGCGAGCAGGCATCCTGAATGCCGTATTGCGTGGGCACGAAGAAAGGATTGGTGGTGACGTGATTGACGAACACGATTCTCCACTTCTTATGCGACGGAAAAGCTGCCTCGGCAGCCTGCGCGGTGCCGATCAGCCCGCCAGCACCGCCTGGCCCACCCATCAGCGAGAGCGCCGCGGCTACTCCCGTGCCCCGCATTAGCGCGCGCCGCGCCGCGCTGAATTTGTCAAGGCTGTGTTCCTGATCGTCATCACGCTGCAGTGCCATCTCTTCCTCCGGTTCTTTTCTTCGTTGATCGGTGCGATTGAAGCGGTCGACGTTGAGTCGATCGCATGCAGATGCTGGACGGCAGCGGAGCGCTGCGCAACGCGGAACTCGGGTGTGGAGACGGGCAACCCGATCTGAAAGTGCTGGATATGCGTCGTGTGGTACCGAAAATGTTAGTGCAACGAGGTTGCACCTCCTAATCCATGTATACCCCTAACTAGTCCTGCCATCGAATGGGCCGTAAGGCGATCGCCGAACAAAGGAATCGACAAAGTGAATATGTGGGATTTATGCCCCACGATGAGCACGACGGCGAGCTACCGCAGGAAAACAACTATGTCACTTGCCGTGCAGAGATTTCGCTCGACGCTGCATGTAGCACTGACTGCCTCTTGAATAAGCGCTTCAATGATCGACGGCCGTCATGGGCAGCAAGCCCGTCTGCCCATAAAACTCCTGCAAGGCAAAGGCTTCCCGTTCCCGCTGCGCGCGAGCACTGCGGTCCAGCACCGAGAAGAACCAGATTCCCGCGAACGCGAGGGGCACTGAAACCAGCGCGGGATTGTCGAGGAACACAGGCGCATGCGCGTGATGCAGCACGTCGACCCAAACCGATTTCGACAACAGCGTCAGCAGTACGGCGGAGATTAGCCCAAGCGCACCGCCGATGACCGCGCCGCGCGTCGTCATGCCCCGCCAGAATATCGACGACACCAGCACCGGGAAGTTGGCACTCGCCGCGATGGCTGCCACGAGGCCGACCAGAAACGCCACGTTGACGTGCTCGAAGAGAATACCGAGTCCGATTGCGACAACGCTCAGTATCAGCGTCGCGACGCGCGAGATGCGCATTTCATGTGCCTCGTTCGGTTTGCCCCGTGCGAGCCAGCACGCGTACAGATCGTGCGAAACCGTGGCGGCTCCGGAGAGCGTGAGGCCCGCGACTACGGCCAGGATCGTCGCGAAAGTTACGGCGGCGATGAAGCCGTAGAACAGGTTGCCGCCCACGGCCTGCGCCAGCTTGACCGCAACCATGTTCGAGCCGCCGAGCAGATCGCGAGTGAGATTGAAATGTCCGTCCGTCGCCGTCTTGAAGAACTCGGGATGCTGTGCGAGCAATGCGATCGCGGAGAAACCGATGACAAACGTAAGCAGATAGAAGTAGCCGATGAACCCCGTCGCGATGAATACGGACTTGCGCGCCTCTTTCGCGCTCGGCACCGTGAAAAAGCGCATCAGGATATGCGGGAACCCCGCTGTGCCGAACATCAGCGCGATACCGAGCGACAACGCGTTGAGCGGATCCTTCAGCAGCTTGCCGGGCGCCATGATGCTGAGCGCGCCGGGATGAACGTCGACGGCGCGCCGGAACATCTCCTCGGGACTGAAGCCGAACTGCGCCAGCGCGGTCACAGCCATGAACGTCGCGCCGCACAACAGCAGCACGGCCTTGATGATCTGCACCCAGGTGGTTGCCGTCATGCCGCCGAAGAACACGTAGACCACCATCAGCGCGCCGACGATCACTTCCGCCATCCAGTACTGCAAGCCGAATAGCAACTGGATCAACTTGCCCGCGCCGACCATCTGCACGACCAGATAGAAGACCACGACGACGAGCGACGTGCTCGCCGTCAACAGACGAATCGGCGCCTGCTCGAAGCGGTAGGCAACCACGTCGACGAACGTGTATTTTCCCAGGTTACGCAAGGGTTCGGCGAGCAGGAACATTACAAATGGCCAGCCGACGAGAAAGCCGATCGAATAGATCAGACCGTCGAATCCGAACAGATACACCATGCCCGAAAGCCCCAGGAACGATGCCGCCGACATGTAATCGCCGGCGATCGCGAGCCCGTTCTGGAAACCGGAGATACCGCCGCCCGCGCTATAGAAGTCGCGCGTCGTGCGTGTTCTACGCGATGCCCAGCGTGTGATGCCGAGCGTCACGAGCACGAACAGCAGGAACATGCCGATCGCAACGGGATTCAGTTCGACGTGATTGGGCACCGGGCCTTCGATGCCCGACGCGCGAGCGAGCGAAGCCGTCGATGCGAGACCCGCGTACAGCAGAGAGCGAACGAGCTTCATGCTTCACCCTCCTTCGGGGCGTTGACGAGCAGTGCCCGCATCGAAGGATCGAGCGTGCGGTTCGCGTGAAGCACATACCAGCCGGTCAGCCCGAGCGCCACCGCAATGATGCCGACGCCCACGACAACGCCGATCGTTGTCGTGGCGCCCGCATACAACGGTCGCGCCAGCAGATGTGGCGCCACCGCGACGAAGAGGATGAAGCCGTAGTACGCGGCGATCATCAGCGCAGTCAGCGTGAAGCTGAAACGGCGGCGTGACGCGATGAGCCGCCGGTACGCGGGGCTCGCCTGAATTGAATTGATGTGGCCTTGCTGCATGCGTTTGTCTCCAGCCTGTCGTCCGTTGTCAGAATGAATGAGCCTCTTGGGCTCGATGCAACCGCTCTGCGGGCTTCTGTCGGCACCGCTTGTTTGCTTGAATGCTTGCGCAGCGTCAGTGGCTCGCCAGCCGTCCCATCGCCTGCCGCATGTCGCGCTCGAACCGGCTCACGATGTCGGCAAGCGGTTCGATCCTGTCGGTGAATGCGAGCGACTGTCCCGCAGCGAGCAGCCCCTTCGACCAGTCGCCCGTCACGTACGCGTCGCGGCCAATCTTGCCCGCGACCATCGGCATCAGGTCGCCAATCGTGATGTCCGGGATCTGTGCCTCGAGTTCCTTCACGGCGGCCGTCGTCTCGTTGCGCAGCGTCCGCACGGTATTGCGCACGGACTGCATGCACAGATCGGTATCGGTCGGTCCGGCTTCCACCAGACGGCGCTTGTAGTCGTCGTGCGCCCAGATCTCCTCGGCCACGGCGAAGCGCGTGCCGACCACCACGCCCGAAGCGCCCATTGCGAGCGCCGCGGCAAGCTGCGAGCCGCGACCGATGCCACCGCCGATCAGATAGGGAATGTCGAGCTGACTCTCCGCCCATGCGGCGTTCACGAACGAGCCCACCATGTCGAGTCCGGGATGGCCGCCGCATTCCGCGCCGACGATCGCCACGGCATCGACGCCGACGGCAGCCGCCTTGACCGCGAACCGAACCGCGGGCACCTTGTGGAGCACCTTGACGCCGGCCTCTTTGAGCAGCGGCATGAATTCCTCGGGATTGCGCCCCGAGGTTTCGACGCATTTGACGCCTTCATCGACGATCAGCTCGAACACGTCGCGCATTTTTTCGCCCGGGACGAGCTTCGGCAGCATCGACACGTTGACGCCGAACGGGCCGCCCTCGCACAGTTCGCGGCAGCGCCGGATCTCGGCGCGCAGCGCATCGGGTTCGGGGAAGCTCGCGGCCGTGATGAAGCCGATGATGCCGGCACGCGAGGCCGCAGCGACATAGTCGGCATCGGCGAGCCACATCAGGCCACCGGCGACGATCGGGAGCCGCGTGCCAAACAGTTCGGTCACGGCGTTGGAAAAAGCAGCCTGGCTCATTGGAAAGTCCTTGTGCAATAACGCGCGATCCAGCGTCACACGACGCCTTCTGCCTTCAGTTGCGAAAGCCGTTCGGCGGACAGCCCGAGCAGCGACTGGAGCACTTCGCTCGTGCCTTCGCCGAGTTGCGGCGGGGCGCTGCGGACCGGGAGGCGCGCGCCGTCGAAGCGATACGGCGGTGCGAGCACGTGCGTGCTACCCGCTTCGGGATGCTCGAACGTCGTCAGCAATCCGGCTTGCGACGCGCGCGTCGAGGTGAGCGCCTGATGCAAGCCGAGCACTTCGCCGCACGGAATCCCCGCGCGCGTCAGACACTCGAGAAGCAGCGCGCGCGGTCTGCTGGCAATCTCGCGTGTGAGTTCGGGCACAAGCGTTTCGCGGTGCGTCGCCCGCACGAGATTCGTGCGATAGCGGTCGTCGTCGAACAGATCCGGCCTTTCGATCACCTTGCGACAAAAGCGCTCGTACTGGCCGTTGTTGCCGACCGCAATAACGAGCGGCCCGTCCTGCGCATCGAATACACCGTACGGCACGATCGAAGGATGCGCATTGCCATAGCGCGGCGGGTCCTCGCCCATCAGCATCGACTCCAGCCCGTAATACGAAGTGATCATCAGGCCGCAATCGAACAGCGCCATTTCGACATGACGCCCCTTGCCCGTCTCCCGACGCTGGTACAGCGCGGCCAGCACTGCTTGCGCGGAGTACATCCCCGTGAACAGATCGACGGCCGCCACGCCGAACTTGAGCGGCGGCTGATCGGCATTGCCGTTGAGCGCCATCAGCCCCGCCTCGCCTTGCAGTACAACGTCGTAGCCGGGACGCGCCGCTTCCGGCCCGCGCCGGTCGTACCCGGAGATCGAGCAATAGATGAGGTCCTCGCGTCCTTCCTTGAGTTGCTCATAGCCGAGGCCAAGCTTTTCGGCACCTCCGAACTTGAAGTTCTGGATCACGACGTCGCTCTGGCGCGCCAGCTCCCGCGCGATCTGCTGCCCGTCTGCAGTTTGCAGATCGAGACACACCGAGCGTTTGTTGCGGTTCACGCTGTTGAAATAGGCCGTTTCGGTCGTGCCGACACGTATGCCCCAATCGCGCGTATCGTCGCCGCGCTTGGGATGCTCGACCTTGATGACTTCTGCGCCGAGATCGCCGAGCACCATCGCGCACCACGGCCCCGCCAGCACGCGGGATAAATCGAGAATGCGAACACCGGCAAGCGGCAGGGAGGAATCGAGGTTGGACATGACAGATCCGGAATGACAAAGGATGACGAAGGCGCCGCGTCTAGTGAGAAGTGGCTTCGGACGCGCGGCGCAACGCTGAAAAGTCGGCTGCGCGTTTGTCGAAAAAAGCGTTGATGCCTTCCGCCGATTCGTCGTCGCCAAGCGATTCCGCCATGTAATCGGCTTCGAGGTCGAGCTGCGCTTCAACCGTGTTTCCGCCTGCCTGGCGACACAGACGCTTGATCCGTGCGATCGCCCGCTCGGGTCCCGCCGCGAGCGATTGCGCGAGCGCAACGGCTTCCGACAGCGCACTGCCCGGCTCGACAAGGCGGTTAGCAGCGCCGAGCGCATGCATCCGCTCGCCCGTCACAGGTCGCCCCGTCAGACACAGCTCGGTCATCAGCTGACGGGAGAGGACACCGGACAGAAATGCCGTCGCGCCGCCGTCGGGCGACAGCCCGACCTTGACGTATGCCACGGAGAACGACGCATTGCGCGCGGTCACCAGCATGTCGCACGCGAGCGCGATCGACAGCCCCGCTCCTGCTGCCGCGCCTTCGACTGCCGCGATCACCGGCTTGCCGCAATCGCGCAGCGAGCGAATCATGTCGTGCAGACTTTCGATGCCCGCGCGCCGCTCGGGCGCTGCCACCGCGCGCCGTTGCGCGAGCCGTTTCAGGTCGCCGCCGGCGCAGAACGCGCCGCCCACACCCGTCAGCACGATCGCGCCGACTTCCCGATCGTTTTGCGCCGCTTCGACGGCAGCGGGAAGCGCCTTGTAGACCTCGGCCGTGAGCGCATTGCGCGCCGACGGATTGTTGAAGGACAGCACCTGCACCGCGCCTTCGCGGCGCGCAAGGATAGGTTCGTTCATCGCGTTAGCTCCGGTTCAGAGTGATATAGCGTTCGAGATGGTGATCTTCGTCGCCCAGTTGATGGTCGATCATCACGAGGCGCTTCGCGTAGTGGGCAAGCGGCAGTTCCCACGTCATCCCGATGCCGCCATGCAGCTGGATGGACTCTTCGGCCACTTGTGTACCGACGCGCCCGATCGTGTACTTGGCCGCCGACAGCGCGCGTTCGCGCTCTACCCGGCTCGCGTCAAACGCAGCGGCCGCATTGATGACAGCCGAGCGTGCCTGCTCGATCTCCAGTAGCAGATCTGCCATGCGGTGCTGCAATGCCTGGAAGCTGCCGATCGCGACACCGAACTGCTTGCGCGTGCGCAGGTACTCGAGCGTGTGCTCCTTCGCGACTTCCATCGCCCCGAGCGCTTCGGCGCACAACGCGAGCACACCCGCGCCGATGCTGTGCTCGAGCGTCGTATAACCGGCGTCGCGTTCGCCGAGCAACGCGGTGTCCGGAAGACACACTTCGTTCAGGCAGAGTTCGGCGGCCCGTCCGCCGTCAATCTTCCCGAAGCCGCGCAGTGCGACGCCTTCCGTCTCTCGCGGAACGACGAAGAGCGAGATGCCGTCTTCGGCATCGGCCGCACCGCTGGTGCGCGCCGAGACGAGAAAGAAGTCGGCCTCGGCGCCCTGCTGAACGACGGCCTTCTTGCCCGTCAGCACCCACCCATTCGCACTGCGCACGACCCGCGTTGTCACCTTCGCGAGTTCGTAGTGCGAGCCGGGTTCGTCGTGCGCGAGCGCCGCGACAGCGTGGCCTTCGATCAACCCTGTTATCAGCGCCTTCTGCGCGTCGCTGCCGGCCTGGGTCAGCGCGTGTCCGACGACCAGCGCGCCAAGGAACGGCTCGACCACGAGACCACGTCCGAGACTTTCGAAGACAACGGCAATGTCGAAGCCCCGTCCGCCGAAACCGCCGTCGGCCTCGTCGAAGAGCGCGCCGACGACGCCCAGTTCCGCAAAGCGAACCCATAGTTCGCGGCTGAAGCCCGACTCGCTGCGCGCGATTTCATCGCGCTTCGCGAAGCCGTACTGCTCGCTGACGAAGCGGTTGAGCGTATCCGCCAGCATTCGGCGGTCTTCGGTATGCTGGAAATTCATCGCGATCCTCTTACAGTCCCAAGATCATCTTCGAGATGATGTTCTTCTGGATTTCGTTGGAGCCGCCGAAAATCGACAGCTTGCGGTTGTTGAAGTAGAGCGCGGCGGCGCTCGCGGCCTCGTCGGGGCCGATCGGCGCGTCGTCGAAACCTTCGTGCAGCGCCTCCTCGACAAACGGCTGTGCGTATGGCCCCATCGCGCGGCGCGTCAACGACGACAATTCCTGGCGAATCTCCGTGCCGCGAATCTTGAGCATCGAGCTCTCCGCACCCGGCACGCCGCCGCCCGATACCGCGGCGATCACGCGCAGGTTGGTCGTCTTCATGTTCTCCAGGTCGATTTCGACGCGGGCAAGGCGCGCCGCGAAGAACGGATCGTCGGCGAGCGGGCGGCCGTTGCGCGTCACCTTCTGCGCCGCGCCGCGCAAGCGCGCCAGCGCCGCAACTGAAAAGCCGACGCCCGCGATGTTGGTGCGCTCGTAGGTCAGCAGATACTTGGCGACCGTCCAGCCCCTGTCTTCTTCACCGACGAGATTCGCGGCGGGCACGCGCACATCGGTGAAGAACACTTCGTTGATCTCGTGTTCGCCTTCGAGCGTGATGATGGGACGCACTTCGACGCCGGGCGAGTTCATGTCGACCAGCAGGAAGCTGATGCCCTCCTGCTTGCGTACATCCGTCGCCGTGCGCACGAGACAAAAAATCATGTTCGCGTGCTGGCCGAGCGTCGTCCACGTCTTCTGGCCGTTGACGACGTAGTGCTCGCCTTCGTCGTCGATGCCGCGCACCGCGCTCGTCTTCACCGATGCGAGATCGGAACCCGAACCCGGCTCCGAATAGCCCTGGCACCACCAGTCGGAGCCATCGAGGATGCGCGGCAGCCAGTGACGTTTCTGCGCTTCGCTGCCGTACTTGATGAGTACGGGACCGAGCATGTTCACGCCGAACGGCACGATGCGCGGCGCGCCCGCCAGCGCACACTCGTTTTCGAAGATGAACTTCTGCACGGCATTCCAGCCCGGGCCGCCGTATTGTTCGGGCCAGTGATTCGCGAGCCAGCCCTGTTCGTTCAGGATCGCGTGCCATTCGGCCATGTCGCCGCGCGTGAGGCGCAAGCCGTTGCGCACCTTGCCGGAGAGCCTCGGCGGCAGTTTGTCTTTCAGGAAGCGCACGACGCGCTCGCGAAAGGCTTCCTCTTCGGGGGTAAAGTTCAGATCCATATCCTGTTTCCCTCAATAGATTTCGAACAGGCCAGCGGCGCCCATGCCGCCCGCGATGCACATCGTGACGACTGCGTACTTGACGCCGCGACGGCGGCCCTCGATGAGGGCGTGGCCCACGAGTCGCGAGCCCGTCATGCCGTACGGATGGCCAATGGAGATCGCGCCGCCGTCGACGTTGAGGCGCTCGGACGGAATGCCCAGGCGCTGCTGGCAATAGACTGCCTGCGACGCGAAAGCTTCGTTGAGTTCCCACAGACCGATGTCGCCGACCGTCAGCCCATGGCGTGCGAGCAGCTTCGGCACGGCGAGCACCGGGCCGACACCCATTTCATCCGGTTCGCAGCCGGCTACCGCAAGGCCCCGGAATGCACCGAGCGGGGCGAGGTTCGCGCGCTCGGCGGCTTTCGCTTCCATCACCACGCAGGCCGAAGCACCGTCGGAAAACTGTGACGAGTTGCCTGCCGTGATGTACTTTTCCGGACCCTTGACGGGAGCGAGCTTCGCAAGAGCCTCCATGGTGGTGCCGGGGCGATTGCAGGTATCGGCAGAGACCGTCACCTCGCGCTGACTGACAGTGCCCGTCTCCTTGTCGGTTACGGCCATCGTGGTCGTCACGGGCACGATCTCGTCGGCATAGCGGCCGGCGAGTTGTGCTTGCGCCGTGCGCCGCTGGCTCTCTACCGAGAAACGGTCCTGCGCTTCACGGCTGATGCCGTAGCGCTGCGCCACGATGTCGGCGGTGTCGATCATCGTCATGTAGAGCGACGGCTTGTGCTCGACGACCCACGGGTCGAGCGCGGTCACGCCGTCTTCACGCGTGCGGATGCTGGAAATGCTTTCGACGCCGCCCGCGATCATCGCCGGCGCGCCGTCGACAACGATGCGGCCGGCCGCCATCGCGATGGCCTGCAGGCCGGACGCGCAGAAGCGCGTCACCGTCGTGCCGGCGATCGACAGCGGCAAGCCCGCGCGGATCACGCTCTGGCGCGCGATGTTGCGGCCCGTGTTGCCTTCCGGATAGCCGCAGCCGAGGATCGCATCCTCGATCAGTTCCGGGTCGATGCCCGAGCGTTGTACGGCTGCTCGCACGGCGAACGAAGCGAGCGTGGGACCGGGTGTGATGTTGAATTCTCCACGATGCGCTTTGGTCAGCGGCGTGCGCGCGGTGGAGACAATGACGGCTTCTCGCATGGTCTGAGTCGGCAAAGAGAGATGAAGAGTTGAACGGATCAGGCGGTGTGGTTGAGGCTCGGCAGCGTGGCGCCGCGCTCGTCGAGATCGACGATCAGCGGCGACGGTTGCCAGAACACCGGGTGCTATTTGGCGAACTCGCGGATGTCGGCGGGCACCTTCGCAAGACCAACGGTGTCGGCGTATTGCATCGGCCGCCGCGATGGCGCGCAAAGCCATAGCCGTAGAGCAACGTCACGTCCACATCGAGCGGACGCAGCGCGATGCGCTGATGCACGACGTTCGCGCCTTCGTTGATCATCGCCGCCATGTAGCAGGGGTGGATTGTCGACGGTGACGACAGGAATACGGTTGCGCAGCTCACGCCTGATGGCGTGTGCGGTCGGGTCGGAAGTCATATTCCGCGTCTCCATGTATTTCGTGTTGACTGATTGTTGAATGCGCAGCGCGCATTGACAATCCAACTGACAGTTGACGAACTGTTAACTGAAAATTGACGCCGGACGCGGGAAACTCTTGCGGGGCGAGATGACGCGCCTGTTGATGTGGGCCCGGTCTAGCTCCAGGTTTGGGCGAGCGACAGGATTTCCGCGCGCAGATAGTCGATCAGGGCTTGCGTCGCGGTCGACGGATAGCGATTGGGCAGCGTCACGATATACAACGTGTTCTGCATGCCGGCCACGCGAAAATGCGGCAGGACTCGCAGCAATTCGCAGCTCGTCGGCGCATGCGGCACGTAGGCCGGCAGCAGTCCGATGCCCATGCCCCGACACACGGCTTCCGTCAGAAACGGATAGTCCGATGACTGTAGTGCAGGCTGCATCGTGATCACGTGGACGTCTGTCTCGTCCTCACGGTGCGTGAGCGTCATCGTGACGCGACGGCCGGGATACGCTGAGGCGATCAGCGTCTGCTTTTCGAGGTCGCTCGGGCAGTCGATCGGACCGTGCTGGTTGACGTAGTCGGCTGACGCAACCAGGTTCCAGTCGATCGAACAGATGTTGCGCGCCACGTAATCGAGCGGCGGCGTCACCGTGATTCGTATCGCGACGTCGACTTCCGCTGCGATCATGTCTTCGATCCGGTTGTTGAACGTGACCGTGAGCGTGATGCCCGGATGCATGCGCGCGAACTCCAGCAGCTTGCCGCCGAGAAACATCCTGCCGAAACCGGTGGGCACGCTGATACGAACCCGGCCGCTCAAGGTCTGGCCGAGGCTGTCGATAGAGGCCCGCGCCGTGCTGAGGTCTTCGAGCATGCGCTGCCCGCATTCGTACAGCGTGTGGCCAGCTTGCGTCAGTTCCAAGCTGCGGGTCGAGCGGCGCAGCAATTGCGCGCCCGTTTCGCGTTCCAGCAGTTTGAGCCGCTGACTGATATTCGCGCGCGTCATCCCCAGCTTGCGCGCGGCCGCGCTGAGGCTACGCGATTCGACGATCTCGACGAACAGGCCGATCAGGTTCAGGTCCATGGTTTGATGGTGCGTGCGATTGCGTGGCGATCGCATGCAACCGCTTCCCGTTTGCGGCATAGGCCGATAGTTTAAGTCTGCGTCAACCATGGCCTTCATGCGAATAGCGACGATGGCTTTGCGTCGCTGGTGGCATTAGGCGAAGTTCAGCGCTGCGCGAACGCCGGCAGCGGCCTGGCGTCGTGTGCTGCGCTTTCGGCGGCCGCGAAGGCTTCGTGTGCGCGATCGACGCCGTAGCGGCACGCTACCGGCGGCTTCAACGTGCCCTCGGCCATACGATCGAGCAGACTGCTCAGCGTCCGGCTGCTTTCACTCGCCGCGTTTCGCGCGCGCCACGAGAAGATGAACCAGCCGCGCACCTCGGCAGCAGAGTAGACCAGCGCCGGGGCGAAAACCGGCATCTCGAACGACGCCGGGCCGGTCTGACGATGCGACGGCAACGCTCGCCGTTGCGTTCGATTATTCGCTACGACCAATGTGCCGGGACCTTCCGCACCGATTGCTTCGGCTGCTCGCGGATTGAATTCTGCGGCACCGCGCCGGCGGACAACATCACTTCTTGACAAGCGGACATGCACTTTCCGCCAACGGCCTGAATGCCTTCTCACCCGGTATGACGGCCTTTACGGTGTAGTAATCCCATGGGTATTTCGACTCGGAAGGTTTCTTGGCCTCCACGAGATACATGTCGTGCACCATCAGGCCATCCTCGCGAATTCTTCCGTTCCTGGCAAAGAAGTCGTTGATAGGCAATTCCCGCATTTTCTTCATGACCACGCCGGTTTCGTCGGTTCCGGCGGCCTTTACCGCCCGCAGATAATGCAAGGTGGACGAATAGTCCCCCGCGTCGGTCTGCTCCGGCATACGGTTTGCCAATGCAAAGAACCTTTTGCTCCACTTGCGTGTCTCCTCATCCCGATCCCAGTAAAACGCAGTGGAGAATTCGAGGCCCTGCGCTGCTTGCAACCCGATCGCATGCACGTCGGCAAGAAAGACCAGCAAGCCGGCCATCTGAGGCCCGCCGCTACGCGTGAGCCCGAATTGCTGCGCCGCTTTCATCGCATTGACAAAATCGCCGCCTGCATTGGCTAATCCGATCACCTTGGCACCGGAGGATTGCGCCTGCATCAGGTAAGTGGAGAAATCGGAGCTATGCATCGGGGCCCATGCAGTCCCGAGAACGCTGCCGCCCTCAGACTTGATCGCATTCGACGCATCGCTGACCAATGCTTTGCCGAATGCGTAATCGGCCGCGACGAAGTACCAGGTCTTACCGCCTTGGCGCATCATCTCGCGTGCGGTTGTGCGGCCTAGCGCGTACGTGTCATACACATATTGAACGCTGACGGGCGTGCATTTCGAATTGGTGATCTCTGAACTCGCCGGGCCTGTCGCGATGGCAATCCTGTTTCGCTGACGGGCCAGGTCGATAACAGCAAAGGCGACACTCGAGTTCGTTAGATCAGTAACCATGTCGACGTTGTCACGGTCGAACCATTCGCGCGCTTTGCTCGCTGCGATGTCGGCTTTGCTTTGATGGTCCGCATAGACGACTTCCACCTTGATGTCAGGGTTCTCCTTCATGAAGTCGTCCGCCGCCATTTTGACGGCTTGCACGGCACCGCGTCCGCCGAGCGTCGAATAAATGCTCGACATGTCGGTCAGGACCCCGATCTTGACCACACCATGCGAGAGCTGTGCCTGCGTAGCAATTGCCGATACGCTGGGGAGCACCGCTAACGCAGTGCAGGTCGCCAGCAACACCGCTTTCCCTTTTGTCCACATCGTCTCTCTCCTGTCATCACAAGTGTCAATAGTCGATTGGCGTTGTGGCGAAACCGCTCACAACGGCCTTAATACGGGGACGCTTGCCGGCCTACTCTGCTTATGCTGGGCAAGGAACGTTGCAACCGATCCGACGCACCGCGCAGCGATTGTTTTTTTCGAATACTTGCTTGAGTGACAACGTAAGCGGTGTACCGCCCGACCGCGCGAGGCAACGACCGCGCACGCGCTGGCTACTGGTGGCCACGAACGAGAGATTCTTGTGGGTGAGCATGGCGGCTTTAGGCGCGCCGGTCGTGCCCGTCGTATAGATCATGGCCGCGACCTGCTCCTCGTCCTCCTGCACGGGTTCCGGCTGCGCCAGGTCATTCAGCGGCCCGAGCATCAGTTCGCCGACATAGACGAGCAGCTCACAGTCGCCTGCGCGCGCCCGCGTCACGCAGACGGTTGCGCAAGTGCGTCGACGGCCTCGCCAGGCTCGCCATAGGTGAGCGTGTGCGACTCGTCGGCGGGCGCGGCCTGGTTCGGACACGCCACGGCATGCCGGGCGAACGCTTCTTGAATGCGACGCATGGCCGGAACGAGCGTCTCCTTGAAAGTCATACCGTCTCCTGGATTCTTTTGGTGTCCGTCCGGCCAAGGACATGTTCATCTCATGACGAGTCGTACGGGCAACGAAAATTTTGTAGTGATTTTCGAACGATTGGTCGTTTTTGTCGAGATCAGTTCGCTTTACACCTTGTCAAATGACATTTGACAGTGTCGCCGCCCATACACATCTACCCCCAATGAGGCCACGAGGCACCGTCGGAATCAACGTTTGAATCCATGCAGGAATGCGAACTTGATGTTCGCTGTGGCGGGTTTGATGAACTCTCCTTCCGCGGTCCTGATGACGCGCTCAGTGTTGCGCACAGCGAGGCCGATATGGAATGGGGCGTGTCCCGGCCTCCTCCATGCGCCCGGATGACTGCCGGACTGTCCTGACAGGGGGTAACGGCTCATTCCCGTTCATGCATTGCCAGCAATTGTCGTTTGGCTGCGGCCAGCACCGCGTCAGACCGCTTTTCGTCGGCCATCACCCGGGAAACCACCAGGGCTCCGATCATCGCGCTGACAGCGAATACCGCCTTGTCAGGGTCGTCAGAGCTCAGCGCAGTGTCAATCTGATCGATGAACCGTTCGATGTGGGCCGACATGGTCTCGCGCACCGGCTCGTCCTCACGCGCCACGTCGCCCGCGAGCGCCGCAATCGCACAGCCTGTTGTGCGTGAATCCCGATGCGGGCGACTCAGGTAGCTGCGCACCGTCTTCTCATAATCCGGCGTCGCGTCGCCCCGATTCGCCTCGAATGCGGCCTTGCCATCCTCCATCGCCCGTTCGAGCGCGTGCGCCAGCAACTCCGAGCGTGATGCGAAGTGACCATAGAAACCGCCATGGGTCAGGTTGGCGCTGCGCATCAGTTTCCCGACACTAAGGGATTGCAGTCCGCCATCCCTGATTTGCTCGGCTGCCTGGCTCAAGATGCGTTCTCTGCTGCGCGCCTTGTCCGCCTGTGAGTGTCCCATCGAATGCACCTCATACCTTGTCTTGACATTCTGCATTTTGCCCGTCATTCTCCTGCATGACAATCATCATGCACATAGACAATAACTGCAAAGCCTGAACCGGACGAACCTGGCATTGATCTGGAGGACTACGACGTGCCCTTCGCCAGGCATCTACATCCTGCAGGATGTCCGGCCCCATCCATCGACAAGGAGACTCTAATGACTGCTGTGGCGGATCTCTTCAACCTGAAGGGCCGAACGGCCCTCGTCACCGGCGGGTCCAACGGCTTGGGCCTGCAGATCGCCGAGGCGCTTGGCACCCAGGGTGCCCGTGTGGTGATCTCGGCGCGCAAGGCCGACGCGCTTGAGTCGGCACAGGTACATCTGGCCGGCCTCGGTGTCGACGCAAGCTGGATCGCGGCAGACAACGCCAACGAGGACGATGTCGAGCGCCTCGCCAACGAAGCGATTGAACGCCTGGGCAAGGTCGACATCCTCGTCAACAACGCTGGCGCCACATGGGGCGCAACCATGGCTGATCATCCGCTTTCGGCTTGGGACAAGGTCATGAACCTGAACGTACGGGCGATCTTTCTTCTCACGCAGCAGATCGGAAAGCTGTCGATGATCCCCAATCGCTATGGCCGCATCATCAACCTTGCCTCAATTGCCGGCCTCAGGGGCAACGGTCCCACGGGCCAGCCGACCATCGCTTACAACACCAGCAAGGGTGCGGTCGTCAATTTCACCCGTGCGCTCGCCGGCGAGTGGGGGCCGTACGGCATCACCGTCAATGCGCTCGCGCCGGGCTTCTTCCCGTCGAAGATGACGAGGGGAACGATCGAGAAGGTCGGCATCGAGAAACTGTCCCAGCGCGCGCCTCTGCAGCGCATCGGTGATGACGACGATCTCAAGGGCGCAGCCCTGCTATTCGCCAGTGACGCAGGCAAGCACATGACCGGACAGATTCTTGCCGTGGACGGCGGCGTGACTGCCGTCTGATGCGATCCGGCTTTATATCCAATCCGTTCGAAGTGCCAATCCGCCTCAGCGAAGGAGACGATCATGAGCAATGCAGCAACAACGCCCGAAGTCCGGATGACGATCGAGGACCATATCGCGATCATCTCGGTCGACAACACGGCCAAGAAGAACGCCTTCACCCCGGAGATGATGCAGCAGCTCTCGCAGCGGCTGACCGAGTTCGACGACGACAACAACCTGTGGGTGGCCGTTCTCGATCCCGCTGGCGAACACACCACTGCCGGCCTCGACATGCCTAAGTTCTTCGGCCCAACCGCTACGGCAAAGCCGATCCCCGACGACCAGATCGACCCCTTCGGCCTCGAAAAACGCTGTCGCAAGCCGGTGATATCAGTGGTCCATGGCATTACCTACACGATAGGCCTCGAGCAGATGCTGGCCTCGGACATTGTGATTGCGGCCGACACCGCTCGCTTCTGCCAGATGGAATCGAAACGCGGCATCGCGCCGCTGGGTGGCGCGCACTACCGCTACCTCACCCGCACGGGCTGGGGCAACGCGATGTACCACCTGTTCCTGTGCGACGAATTCCCCGCCGATGAGGCATACCGCTGCGGCTTCGTCCAGGAAGTACATCCATACGGGCGGCACCGCGAGCGTGCGATGGAGATCGCCCGGGCGATCTCCAAGGTCGCGCCGATCGGCCTGCGTGCGACCAAAGCGGCGGCTCTGACCTTCATCGAGCACGGCGAGCAGGCAGCGATTGCCGTCATCCCGCAGATACGCGAAGCGGTCTTCGCATCGGAGGACTTCAAGGAAGGTATTCAGTCCTTTGTCGAGCGTCGGGAGGCCCGTTTCACGGGGCGGTGATTCTGCTGATTCACACGTGAATTGCCACTAGCTTCGGTCCGGCGGCAACGCGTGGAAACGGACGCGGCTTGATGGCATTGCCGGCCCAGTTTCGACGGCTATCCCGGCGCACCACTACCATCCATTCAAGAGAGATTCGCAATGAAGACGCAAATCACCGAATTGTTCGGCATCGAGCATCCCATCATCCAAGGCGGCATGCACTACGTCGGATTCGCCGAACTAGCCGCAGCGGTGTCCAATGCGGGCGGCCTGGGCATCATTACGGCGCTGACGCAGCCCAGCCCGGAGGCGCTGGCGGGCGAAATTCGACGCTGCCAGGACATGACGGACAAGCCGTTCGGCGTCAACCTGACTTTCCTCCCCGCACGCAATCCGCCGGATTACCCGGGCTACGTGCGCGCGATCATCGATGGCGGCGTGAAGATCGTCGAGACCGCTGGGAACAATCCGCAGAAGTGGCTGCCGCTGCTAAAGGAAGCCGGAATCAAGGTGATTCACAAATGCACATCGGTGCGGCATGCACTGAAGGCCGAGAGCATCGGCTGCGACGCGGTCAGCGTGGACGGCTTTGAATGCGGTGGCCATCCCGGCGAGGACGACGTCCCCAACTTCATCCTGCTGCCCCGTGCCGCGGACGAGCTCAAGATACCGTTCGTCGCCTCGGGCGGCATGGCCGATGGCCGCTCGCTTGTAGCGGCACTCGCCATGGGCGCGGCCGGCATCAACATGGGCACCCGCTTCGTGGCGACCCACGAAGCGCCGGTCCACCAGAAGGTCAAGCAAGCCATCGTCGCAGCAACGGAACTGGATACGCGGCTCGTAATGCGCCCGCTGCGCAATACCGAACGCGTGCTGAACAACGCCGGGGTCGAGCGCCTGCTGGAAAAGGAAAGACGGCTCGGCACCGACATCGCCTTCTCGGACATTGCGGACGAGGTAGGTGGCATCTATCCGCGGGTCATGAAGGACGGTGACCTGGACGCCGGTGCGTGGTCATGCGGCATGGTTGCCGGACTCATTCACGACATCCCCACGATCGGCGAGCTGGTCGAACGAATCATGCATCAGGCCGAAGAAATCGTTGCGAAGCGACTTCACGGGATGCTGTCTCAGGCTTGAACAAGGCCGGGTTCGTAGCGCTGGCAGCCTGTGCCGACAGAGTCGCGCCGTCAAGCCGGGTGCCTGACGTGTGACCTCTGGCGCTCGGCCGAAGCGCATGAATACGCCTTCGTCGAGTGCTACATCGACGAGGGGGCAGCCGGCGGCGCAGCTGCATTGATGTCAAGTTTCAGTTAACAGCCCGTCAACTTCTAGCAGGTGTGTTTCGCATGCGAGCAGATTTATACTTCGCATGCGAACATTTAAACGCGGCGTCCCAGAGGAGGTACATCTCGACGCCGCAAATTTTTAGGAGGCAAGCTAATGACCCCGGAAATCAAAGTTGAGCTATCAGGTAGTGGTGTACTGTCCATCACAATTGCGCGGCCGGACAAGAAAAACGCTCTCACTAACGATATGTATGGCGCACTTGCAGATGCCATCGCGAGCGCTAGTGACGACGAGGTCCGTGTATTGTTGATCCAGGCCGATGGAGACACATTCACGGCCGGCAACGACGTCTCGGAATTCGCTGCGCAGTCGACAGGCAAAGGCCCGAAGGAACGCAACGTTGTCCGCTTTCTGCGAGGTCTGGCGAATGCCACTAAACCGATCATTGCTGCAGTCCAGGGCAAGGCTGTTGGCGTTGGAACGACTTTGTTGCTGCATTGTGACTACGTACTTCTCTCCGAAGATGCGCAATTGGTAACGCCCTTCGTGAATCTGGCACTCGTACCCGAAGCCGCCTCAAGCTACCTGCTTCCGTTGCGAATCGGGCATGTCAAGGCGTTCGAAATGTTCGCTCTTGGGGAAGCCGTTCCAGCGAACGCTGCCGTTGCATGGGGTATTGCTAACAAGGCGATCTCCAACGCGGAACTTCGTGCAGAGGCACGCCGTGTCGCCGAGAGAATCGCCGCAAAGCCGATCGGGTCGCTGACCGCGATGAAACGACTGATGCGAGATGCAGAGACACTGGTAGCTCAGATGGATTGCGAAAGCGCCATCTTCGTGGAGCGACTTGCAAGCGCCGAAGCGAAAGAAGCCTTCGCGGCGTTTGCCCAAAAGCGCCAGCCGGATTTCACGAGAATCGTTCGACAATAGGAGCGGTACGCACCAGGGGCCACCTTCGGTGCCCCTAGTTCGGGTTCTCGTCAATGGACGAAAACTTCTCCTGCAAACTTGTCAGCCATCGCACGACGACCTCAATCTCAGACGCTGTAAACCCATCTATCAGCAGGGTATTCAGGTCAGCGAGAACTGCCTTCGAACGCTTCAGTGCAGCGCGCCCGTCTGCCGTCAGCCACAGCCGCGACGCGCGTCGATCGAACTCATCCGCGTGGCGTTCGATGAGACCAGCACGTTCGGTTCGATCGACCAGTCCACTCATTCCCGGCGCCTTGAGGTCAAGGGCTGCCGCCGCTTCATTCGTGAGGGCTCCGTCGTTCTTTGCCAGAAAAAAGAGCAGGCCAGCCTGCGCTGCTGTCACTCCACCGGCGGCTGTCCTCGCCTGCGACCACCGATGCAGGCGGCGCTGACCCACATTCAGTAGATAGACAAGCCGATGATTCATTTTCGAAACCTCGCCCTACGTTCCAGTCACTGGAGGCCAACAGAATAGTAATTCGCATGCGAAATATAACATGCGCCGTACTACAGGAAATGGGAGGCTTTTGCCGGACGCGAAGTTCGACCAGAAGATTTTTGCAAGATAGTTGTGGTTAGCACTTCAGGTTCACGCACTACGTGAAACGTCGCATGTCATGCTCGCTGACCTTCGACGGAAGCCTCGCATGACGACATCCTGGACGATCACCATGATCGATCCGCGAGCCACACCGGCCTCATTCCTTGTCCGGCATCGCCGACGAGTGATGACTGGTAATCAGCCATTGCGTCCCGTCCCAGCGATAGGTGTACGTATAGCGCGCCTTCACAACAACGCCAGTTCTCGCGAACGTGAACGTGTAAAGCCCCGCGTCGACGGCGGAATTGCAGCCGACCTCGACGAAACGAAGGTCGATCTTTCCGGAGGGACTATCTTGCAGAAAGTGATGGAAATAGTCCTCCTTGTCCGCAACCGTCAGACGCGGCTTGCTGGATACCGTCGCGAGAAGAATCGACCGTTGCGCATAGTTGGCGACCACCTTGTGCGGATCGCCGGTTTGCAGAGACTGATTCCATCGATCAAATAACGCCGCGATCTCGCCCTCTGTCACGACCTTGCAACTGCCGGACTGCGCCGACGATGCATTGTTCG
The DNA here is from genome assembly GCF_904848585.1 of Paraburkholderia kirstenboschensis. GTDB lineage: Bacteria > Pseudomonadota > Gammaproteobacteria > Burkholderiales > Burkholderiaceae > Paraburkholderia > Paraburkholderia kirstenboschensis. The sequence continues at coordinate 1,439,823 of NZ_CAJHCR010000001.1, read as the reverse complement.
AGGCGGTGTGATCTGCGGCGCATCCTGCGAGCGCCAGCGCCAGGACAGCAACGGTAAGCGACTTCATGGCGGCACCTCTTCCTTCAGGAGCAGGAAGAAGCTGCGTACGCGCTTACTCTTCCCGGCAAGTCCGAGGGCGACGCGGAGACAACCTGTGGCCGATCTATTGCTGCGTCCGCAAGCGGGACGCGCTGTCGCCAATTCAGGCAGACCGTATCGGAAAGAACAAGCCGAGTTGAACAAGCACTGTGGGGCTCGTCTGTGCGCTAGCGAACACTTTCTGCCGCTTATCCGCAAGCCGTATTGCATGGCAATGCAAACACGCGCGACGCAGAACCCGCCAGGCTCCGGGCCATCTTCGTAGCGGGACCAAGGGACACCAGGGACAACAGCTCGCAACCTTCGACATCAAATAACGGCACACACTACGTGACATTCGCTAAAGCGTGTCGCGCAGCGCATCTCTGCGCTAGAACTTCGGATGACATTCGAAGTTGACCGACGACGCATGCGTCGTCAGCATCTCCACCCCGCTCACCGTTTCCACATTGATGCTGCTCTGCATGCCGCGCCGCTCGCAGTAATCGCGCGCTTCGTTCAGCGCCTCGCCGTGCGCGCGCGCCCATGCCATGCGTCCGCCCGTCGCGCTTGCCGCGACTGTGTACGTGCCGGGTTTGTCGGTTGCGACGACATGCGTCGAAGATGCGCAGCCGGCAAGCGCGCCTCCTATCGCGAGCGCCGCAATGGCGACGCGAGCCCAATCGCGAAGCTTGTTCAACATGATGCACCTGGATTTTCTGATCGTTTCGTGACCGCGCACCGAGTCGTTTCGGGGCGGTCGGTTCGGTTTTCCCGCAGCCGCAATTATCCGGAATAACGCATGCGAGATCAGCCTCACGGCTCGAAAACACTGTTGCCCTCACATGAACAATCTGTGCAGATGCAGCATCGACGAATGGCGCGCTGGAACTGTTTAAAGCGCTTCCCGAATCGTGGCCGAGCGACTAGTCTGTAACGACCTCTTCAAAACCATCCGGACAATGAACTGGAGGAGACATCGATGGAACTCGAAGCACGTACCATGAAACGTGTGACGGTTCGGCTCGTGCCGTTCCTGATCGTCTGCTATTTCGTCGCCTATCTGGACCGCGTGAACGTCGGCTTCGCCGCGCTGCAGATGAATAAGGCACTCGGGCTTTCCGCAAGCGCATTCGGCTTTGGCGCCGGGATTTTCTTCATTGCGTACTTCTTCTTCGAAGTGCCGTCCAATCTTCTGCTCGAAAAATTCGGCGCGCGCCGCTGGATCGCGAGAATCATGTTCACGTGGGGTTTGCTTGCCGGTGCGATGGCGTATATCCCACATATCGCGCAATACACGGGACTGTCGGCGGCTCATGTGTTCTACGGCTTGCGCATTCTGCTAGGCGTGGCCGAAGCGGGATTCTTCCCCGGCGTCATCTTCCTGCTCACATTGTGGTTTCCCGCCGCGTATCGAGGCCGCGTGGTCGGCTATTTCATGGCGGCGATTCCGCTGTCGACGGTGATCGGCGGGCCGATCTCGGGCGCCCTGCTCTCCATGGACGGCTTCGCCGGCCTCGCCGGCTGGCAATGGGTTTATCTGATCGAAGCCCTGCCCGCGCTGATCCTGGCGTTCGCGGTGTGGTTCTACCTGACCGACAAGCCGGCCGACGCAACCTGGCTCGCCGCCGATGAGCGCGACTGGCTCGTCGCACGTCAGAAGCAGGAACGCGAGCATCGCGAAGCCGTGCATGCCTTCAGTGTGAAAGAAGCGCTCCTCAACCGGCGCGTGCTCGCCATCGCGCTCATCTACTTCGGTGCCAACGCAACCAACTACGGCCTGAGCTTTTTTCTGCCGCAGATCGTCAAGGCCTTCGGTCTGACTAACTTGCAGACGGGCTTCGTGACGTCGCTGCCGTATATCGTCGGCGTAATCAGCATGGTTTTCTGGGGTCGTCATTCGGACCGCAAGCTGGAACGCAAACGCCATGTGGCGATCGCGCTGACGGTCGCAGCGCTCGGCATCGCGGCGTCGGCCGGGCTCGATAATCCAGTGCAGAAAATGATTGCGCTGTCGATTGCCGGCTTTGGTATTTTCGGCTGTCTGCCGGTTATCTGGACCCTACCGGCTGCGTTCCTGTCGGGCGCCGCGGCTGCCGGCGGCATCGCGGCGATCAATTCGCTCGGCAATCTCGCTGGATTCTTCGGACCTTACGCGATGGGCTGGATCAAGGACAGCACCGGCGGTTTCGGCGCGGGACTGCTCTGCCTCGCAGGCGCGGGCCTCGTCGGCGCGGCGGCCGCGCTGCTGCTGCATCACGACCCCTCGTTGGAAGCGTCGGCGGGCACGGCGAGACGCGACGCGTCCGCGCGGCCCCCGGTCGCGGAATACTAGCCGACGCGGCGACGCCTGGCCGTCAAGGCGACCTGCTCGCGGCGCCAGCTTGACTCCCGGCGCCGATGGCGTCCGGCGGCACGACGTCGTCCGGCGTGGGCGTCGGCGCCGATGCCGCCGTGCCGGCGCCCTGCGCGTCGCCGTGCACAGGCTCGCTGCCGAACACCGAAGTCGTTGTCGAGCCGGAAGCCGTTGCCTCGCCGGGCGTCGGCAGCAGCGGCGGTAACGCCCGCGATTCCGCGCTGGCCGCCGCTGCTGCACTGGCAGCAGCCTCAGCCGTCACACCCTCTGCCGCCGCCCCCGGCGAAGCCGTCGCCGCCGGCGCTCGCCGCGTGGTGTTGCGAGCCGTCACGGCCGTCTGAGACTTCACCGCCGGCGACGGAAACAGGTGCTGGAACCACGCCCGCAGCCGCTCGGAACGCTCCGCGAACCAGCCGGGCTGCTGCTCGGTGGCGAACCTCACGCGTGTGTCGACCAGCTTCGAGCGCTGCGCGCGCTGGAAGAAGTCGCCGACGATCGGCAACGCGCTATGCGCGCCCTGTCCCCAGTAGTCGCTGCGCAAGGTCACGCGGCTGTCGTTGAAACCAACCCACGCGCCGGCCACGAGTTGCGGATGAATCAGGATGAACCAGCCGTCCGCGTTGCCCTGCGTCGTGCCGGTCTTGCCGGCCACGTCGCCGCGCACGCCGAAGCGCCCGCGTATCGCCGATCCCGTGCCGCGGTTCACGACATCGCGCATCACGTCGACAAGCGTGCGCGCGGCGTCCGCGGGCAGTTCCTGTTGCGGTTGCGCCGGCGCGAAGTCGGCCAGCACTTCGCCGTTGCGGTCTTCGATGCGCGTGACCATCACCGGCTCCACGTATCCGCCGAGGTTGGCAATCGTCCCGTACGCCGACACCATCTCCTTCAGCGTGACGGGGCTCGTGCCGAGCGCGAGCGACGGCACGGCATCGAGCGGGCTGTCGCGCACGCCCATGGCGCGGGCGAGCCGCGCGACCTTGTTCGGGCCGACCGTTTGCATCAGTTGCGCGGTGATGCGGTTGCGCGAATACGCAAGACCGTCGCGCAGCGTGATCGGCCGCTCGCTCGGCTCTTCTTCGTCGCTCGGACGCCAGACTTCTCCGCCCGCCAGTTGTATTTCGACCGGCTGATCGACGAGTGTGTCGCTTGGCTTCGCACCCGCCTCGAAGGCCGCCGCGTAGACGAACGGCTTGAACGTCGAGCCAGGCTGACGGCGCGCCTGCTGCACGTGGTCGAACGGATCCTGGCTGAAATCGCGGCTGCCGACCCACGCCCTGATCTGGCCGTTGCGCGGGTCCATCGCGAGAAAATCGGCCTGCACGCGGGTCTTGGATTCGCAGACCGACTGCACGAGGTTGCGGTCGGACGACACGCGTTTGAGCGCGTCGTCGTCGGTCAGGCCCGAGTCTTTCGCGGCGCGAAAGTCGGGCGTTTCGCGCAGGAACGCCGCGAGCAGATCCTTGCCGTTCGAACAGCCCGAGCGGCTGCCCCACGCCGCATTGGCGATGCCTTGCAACTGGTTGCCCTGCAGGTTCACCGCCTGGGTGGCCATGGTCTGCAGGCGCGAATCGATCGTGGTGCGCACCACGAGGCCGTCCGAATAGATGTTGTAGTCGTTACGATCGGCCCACGCCGCGAGCCACTTGCGCAGTTGCTGCGCAAAGTGCGGCGCGGGTCCCGGCGGCTCGGTCTGCCGCTCGAAGTCGATGCGCAGCGGGCGTTTTCTGAGCGTCTCGAACGAGGCGGGCGTGAGCTTGCCGAACTTCACCATCTGTGCGAGCACCGTATTGCGCCGCTGCAATGCGCGCTCCGGGTTGAGCACCGGATTGTAGTAGCTGTTGCCCTTCAGCATGCCAGCGAGCGTCGCGCTTTCGAGCACGTTCAGGTCCGACGCGGACTTGTCGAAATACGTGCGTGCCGCCATCTCGATGCCGTACGCGTTGTAGAGAAACGGCACCGTGTTCAGGTACGTTTCGAGAATCTCGTCCTTCGTGTAGAGCGCCTCGATCTTGAAGGCGGTGATCGCTTCCTTCAGCTTGCGGGTCAGCGTCGGCGCACGGCCGATTTCGTCCGGATAAAGATTGCGTGCGAGTTGCTGCGTGATCGTCGATCCGCCCTGCCGGTCGCCGGAAAACGTATGCAGCGCGGCCGATGCCGTGCGCCGCCAGTCCAGCCCGAAATGCTGATAGAAGCGATGATCTTCGGTGGCGATCAGCGCATTGACCACATTCGGCGAGATGTCCTTGAGCTTGACCCACTCGCGGTTGGACGGCTTGAACTCGGCGAGCAGCTTGCCGTCCGCCGAGAGAATGCGCGCGGGCTGCTCGATCTTGGCCTTGCGAATATCGCCGATACCCGGTGTGAACGGAATCAGGATCAGCACATACAGCACGAACAACAGCGGAAGCGCCGCGCAGGCGCGCAGCACGCCCCGGCGGGTCGGATGGCGCAGGTGCCGCAGCGCCCCGGCCACGAGCGGGTTCGCGCGGGTCAGACCTCGGTCGAGGGTCTCCAGAATCAGGGAAATAAAACGCTTCACACCAGTTACCGTCTGCTGGAAAAGGCTGAATCCTACCAAGATGTGCGGCGCGGCTCGATTTCCGGCCGGCGAGGCGGCCCGCTCGGCGCTCCTCATGACCGATCCCGCGCGCCACGCCAGGAGCCGGCGCGGGCCACTATAATGTCGCCAATTCCGACAAGAGGTGCTTCATGATCATCAAACCGCGCGTGCGTGGCTTCATCTGCGTAACCACCCATCCGACGGGCTGCGAGGCCAACGTCAAGGAACAGATCGAATACGTCAAGGCACGCGGTCCCATCGCCAACGGTCCCAAAAAGGTGCTCGTGATCGGCGCATCCACGGGCTACGGACTTGCCGCGCGCATCACGGCGGCGTTCGGCTGCGGCGCGGATACGCTCGGCGTGTTCTTCGAGCGCGGCGGCAGCGAAAGCAAGGCCGGCACGGCCGGCTGGTACAACAGCGCGGCGTTTGAGAAATTCGCGAGCGCAGAAGGCCTGTACGCGACGAGCATCAACGGCGACGCATTTTCGGACGAAGTAAAGGCACGCACGATCGAGGTCATCAAGCGCGATCTCGGCCAGGTCGATCTGGTCGTGTACAGCCTCGCCGCGCCCAAGCGCACGCATCCGAAAACCGGCGAAGTGTTCAGTTCCACGTTGAAGCCGGTCGGCAAGGCGGTCAACCTGCGCGGCATCGACACGGACAAGGAAGTCATCAAGGAAACCGTGCTCGAACCTGCCACGCAAACCGAAATCGACCACACGGTCGCGGTAATGGGCGGCGAAGACTGGCAAATGTGGATCGACGCGCTGCTGGAAGCCGGCGTGCTCGCGGACGGCGCAAAGACGACCGCGTTCACCTACCTCGGCGAAAAAATCACGCACGACATCTACTGGAACGGCTCGATTGGCGCCGCCAAGAAGGACCTCGACCAGAAAGTGCTCGGCATTCGCGAGAAGCTCGCGGCCAAAGGCGGCGACGCGCGCGTCTCGGTGCTGAAGGCGGTCGTCACGCAAGCGAGTTCCGCGATTCCGATGATGCCGCTCTACCTGTCGCTGCTCTTCAAGGTCATGAAGGCGAAAGGCACGCACGAAGGCTGCATCGAACAGGTCTACGGCCTCTACAAGGAGAGCCTGTACGGTTCGACGCCGCACATCGACGACGAAGGGCGTTTGCGCGCGGACTACAAGGAACTGGACCCCGACGTGCAAAACCAGGTTCAGGCGCTGTGGGACCAGGTGACGAACGACAACATCTACGAACTGACCGATTTCAGCGGCTACAAGACGGATTTTCTGCGTCTTTTCGGCTTTGAGATTGCGGGCGTCGATTACGAGGCCGACGTCAATCCCGACGTGCAGATTCCGCGGCTCGTTCAGGTCTGAGCGGTTGCGTTCGTGTTTGCGGGGCCGTTGCGGCCCCGCGTCGTTTGTCCGGGTTGCCCTCTTCCAGTTTCCCTTCTGTTCTCCTCTGCTCGCTGCCGCGCTTACGGCGTGCCGTTGCGGCAGTATTCGCGATAACCGTCGCGCTCCGCGAGACGCGTCATATAAGCGGCCACGGCAGGCAGATCGTCGTGCTCAATCGGCGTTTCGAGCCAACGGTTGATCGACAGCGCGATCAGAATGTCCGCGAGCGAGAACGCGTTGCCCGCGATGAACGCGCCGGTACGCTGCAACTGCCCTTCGACGATCGCCATATGCTTCGCCCAGTTTGCCCGCGACGACTCGATCTGCTGCACGTCGCGATGCGCCGGCGAGTGCCGCACGAGCGCGAGAAACGCGTAACTCCACGAGCGGTTCAGTTCGCTCGCCTGCCAGTCGATCCACTGGTCGCATCGCGCGCGCTCGCGCGGGTCGCCCGGATATAGCGACTCGCCGCGATCCCGGTAGCGGCCGGCGAGGTAGCGAATGATCGAGTTGGATTCCCACAGTACGAAGTCGCCGTCCTTGATGACGGGGACCATGGCGTTCGGATTGAGCGCGAGAAATTGCGGGTCGTTGGTCGGGCGAAACCCCGCGCCCCAGTCTTCCTGCTCGAACGCGAGGCCGAGCTCGGCGCAGGTCCACAGCACCTTGCGCACGTTGATGGATGAAGTCTTGCCGAGGATTTGCAGCATAGGACGTCGGATGCGGTGATCGGGGAAGAACCCGTTACGTTAGCGCCTCGCGGGATTTTCCGCTGCTCGCGCTGCGCCGGCGCGGGCGCCGTGTTGGGACCGCGTTGGGACTGCGTGTGCGCCAGGGTACGCCCGGGAATTGCCGCTGGTGAATTCTGCGTGATATTGTTAATAAATGCGGAGGACGGCTGCACGCCGCCTCCACCGGAAAGCACTTTACCGCAGCGAGCGTCGCCATGAGTGATGTACGCCACCATCTGAGTCCGCGAGACCGTCTGGAGCTGTTGTGCTGGCTCACATGCGGCAGCCTCGGCGCTTATTACCTCAACGAGGACTGGCCCGACGCGGCGTTCCACGTACAGGCCGCCCACAAATGGCTCGACCGGCGCGCGCGCGAAGCCGACTGGCTCTCCATTGCGAAGTTGTCGGCGACCGCGCTGGAGATTGCGCGCAGGCACGCGCGCTTTGTCGACGCCGACTGGGCGCGCGACGCCGTCGAAGAAATCCTGGACACCGACGAACTCGATCCACAAGCCCGGCTCGTGCGGCAGGTTCTTGCGGATTGCGAGAAGGCGTTGGCGGATCGGCGCACGGCGGATTAACTTTTCCAGTAAAACCCGGGTTCACGCGGCTGCGTAACGGTTCGACGAACAGTTCTGCGTTCCTGCCGGTTTCCCGCGCCCTCAGCCGGGAAACCGGCGAAAAGCCCCATGCGGCGTGCATCGCTTCGCGCGCCGCAAACGCTAGAATACCGGGCACATCGCGCACGGCGCGCCTCCTTCCCCGGTCGAACACCTTGAAACGCAAAATGCCCGCGCTGAATGCGCTCAAAGCCTTTGAAGTGGCTGGCCGCACGGGCAGCTTCACACGCGCCGCGGAATTGCTGAACGTCACGCAAAGCGCGGTGAGCCGGCAAGTGCGCCAACTGGAGGCGCAGATCGGCGAGACGCTGCTGCAACGACATCATCACCATCTGGAGCTTTCTGCCGCCGGCCGCGTACTTCTGCAAGCGCTGCAGCAATCGTTCGACCGTATCGAACTCACTGTACGCAGCCTGCAGGAGAAAACGCATCGCAACCGCCTGCGCATCAACGCACCGCCCACCTTCACGAGCCGCTGGCTGATGCCGCGCCTCGGCCGGCTGCGCGACGCGCATCCGCACCTCGAATTGAGCCTGTCCACTCGCGTCGACGACAAACTCGCGGAGTCAGGCGTGCTCGACTGCGCGATCCGCTTCGGTAACGGCGAGTGGGAAGGTTTCGACAATCGTCTGTTGATGAACGAACGGCATATCGCAGTCTGCGCGCCGGCGTTGCTCGCGCGGCAGGCTGGCCGGGCGGCTATCGATCTCAACGAGTTCACGCTGCTGCATGTGCTGGCAAGCACGGATCAGCGTTACCTGACCTGGCAACACTGGCTGAAGGCCGCCGGAATCGAGAATGTGGATACGCGCGGCGGTTATGAATTCGATCTGCTCGACCACGCGATTCGCGCGGCCATCGACGGCCTCGGCGTGACGATCGCAGACCGCCACATGATCGCGCGGGAACTCGCCGAAGGCCGGCTCGTGCAAGTGTTGAACGTGCACGTCGACGGCCACCAGTCGTACTGGCTCGTCACCCGCGCGGGGCAGGACGAGCTGCCGCACGTCACGCTGTTTCGCAACTGGCTGCAGCAGGAGATCTGGCTCGGCGAACGGGCTTTCGAGTCGTCCGAGGCGGTGCCGTTGGGCGACGTGTAGCGATCGCCGCGGCGTGGATGGTGGCTACCGCGTCGATATTGCAGATATGAAAAAGCCGCGCCGATCGATTGTGACCGGCGCGGCGTTTCAGACACCCTCTGAACAAGGGCCAACCCTCATCAAGCAGCGGTGGCGAACTCGGCCACATGAGGCTCGCGCGCGACGTGCGCGGCCGCGTCCTCGAGAATCATGTCGGCGCCCTTCTCCGCGACCATCATTGTGGGCGCATTGATGTTGCCGGAGGTGATGTTCGGAAAGACCGACGCGTCCACCACGCGCAATCCCGCAACGCCATGCACGCGCAAACGCGCATCCACAACGGACGTGCGCGAATCGCTGCCCATCGCGCAAGAGCCGCACAGGTGATAGATGGAGCCGGACTGCTCGCGAAAGTACTGCAGGAAGCTTTCGCGGCTCGCCACCTGCGGCCCCGGCGAGATTTCCTCGACCGTGATTTCCTTTAATGCGGGCGACGCCATTACCTTGCGCACGAGTTCGCAGCCCTGGATCACCTCGTCGATATCCTTTTGCGTAGTCAGCGCGTTCAGGCGGATTTTCGCGGCGTCTTCCGCACGGTTCGACGCGATTTCAATCGAGCCGCGGCTCGTCGGCCGGCAAGGGTTGAACGCAAGCAGGAAACCCGAATACGGTTCCGGTTCCAGATTCGCCTTGTTGCTCTTCGGAATGCGGTACGACAGCGGATTGAAGTAAAGCTGCAGGTTAGGTTGCGCTTCGCGCTCGCTGCCTCTGAAAAAACCGCCCGACTGATTCACACTCATCGCAAGCGGCCCCTTGCGCGTGAGCAGATACTGCAAGCCCAGCTTGAGCTTGCCGACGAGCGGCCGCAGTTCGTCGTTCAGCGTCTTCACGTTCGCACGGTAGTAGAAACTCACGCACAGATGGTCCTGCAAATTCCGGCCAACCGCGGGCAATTCTTTGATCGTCGTAATGCCGTGTTTCGCGAGCAATGCGCTATCGCCGAGGCCGGACAGTTGCAGCAGCTTCGGCGAATCGACCGCGCCGGCAGCGAGAATCACCTCGCGCTTAGCCATGAAACGCCGGGCCACGCCGTTCTGCGTGACGCTCACGCCGATAGCGCGGTGCCTGCCCTCGAAAAGAACGCGATTGGCCAACACATTGTGTTCGACCGTGAGATTCTTGCGCGCGAGCGCAGGATGCAGATACTCGAAACTGCTCGACGAGCGTTGGCCGTTGCGCGTGTTGACATCGTAAATGCCGGCACCTTCGAACTGTGCGCCGTTGAAGTCGTCGCTGCGCCGGTAGCCGGCCTGGTCGCAGCCCTTCAGGAACACATGACAGATCGGATGTGCGGCGTCTTTCATCGGCGAAATGCGGATCGGGCCGTGAGCACCGTGATATTCCGTGTCGCCGAGCGGATGCGATTCGAGCTTGCGGAAATACGGCAGGACGTCGCGAAATGCCCAGCCTGGATTTCCGGCTGCCGCCCAATCGTCGAAATCGTGCGGTTGACCGCGCACGTAGATCATCGCGTTGATCGAACCGGAGCCGCCCTGCACCTTGCCGCGCGGACAATAAATAGGACGGTTATCGAGTTCTTTTTCCGGTTCGCTGTAGTACATCCAGTTGTAGGTTTCGTTGTAGTACGTCTTTGTGAAACCCACCGGAACCTTGAACCAGAACGAGCTGTCCTTGCCGCCCGCCTCCAGCAGCAGCACCGAGTATTCGCCCGACGCCGACAGGCGATTGGCGAGAATGCAGCCCGCCGACCCGGCGCCGACGATGATGTAGTCGTAGTTCATGCTCTATGTCGCCAGAGTGGCGCTCAATCGATTGAATGCTTGTACAAGGCCGCGCGACGTTCAGCCCCTGGCCGGCGCGAGATCTTTCACGTCGGCGGGTTGCGCGGCCATTTGCAGATGCAGGCGCTCGCCCGTGTACGGCGTGTGCTGCGCGACGACTGCCATGTTCAGTTCGACGCCGAGGCCAGGCTCGCGCGACGGGATGATGTAACCGTCTTCCCACTGCAGCGGTTTCGTCAGCACGGCCGCGTGAAAACCGTCCCATGTGCCGATGCTTTCCTGGATCAGGAAGTTCGGCGTGCATGCTGCCAGCTGAATGCTCGCCGCCGCACCGATCGGACCGTTGTACAGATGCGGCGCGATCTGCGCGTAGTACACCTCGGCAAGTGCGGCAACCTTCTTCGCTTCGAGCAGGCCGCCCACGCGCGCCACGTTCAATTGCAGAATAGACGCAGCACCCGCCTGCAGCAGCTTGAAGAATTCGTACTTCGTAGTGAGACGTTCCCCCGCTGCGACTGGAATGCTCGTGTGCCGCGCGACTTGCGCCATCGCGTCTTCCTGACCCGGCGGCACCGGCTCTTCGAACCACAGCGGGTCGTATTTCTCGAGGCGCTTCGCAAGCCGGATCGCCGATGAGGGCACCATCTGCCCATGCGTGCCGAACAGCAGATCGGCCTTGCTGCCCACTGCTTCACGTACCCGGCGGCAGAACGTCTCACAACGGTCGAGTACTTCCATGGACAGTTGATGCCCCGAGTAAGCCGTGTACGGCCCCGCCGGATCGAACTTCACCGCGGTGAAGCCGCGCTTCACGTTCTCGGCCGCGCATTGGGCGGCCAGGTCGGGATCGTCGTAGTCGTATTCGCCGCGGCTGTTCTTCGGGTACAGATACGTGTACGAACGCAGGCGCGGATTGACCATGCCGCCGAGCAACTCGTAAACCGGCTTGCCTGCTGCCTTGCCGATGATGTCCCAGCACGCCATTTCGAGTCCGCTCACCACGCCCATCATCGTCAGGTCGGGCCGTTGCGTGAAGCCGCTCGAATACGCTTCGCGCCAGAGCCGCTCGATATGATGCGGATCATGATCGAGCAGGTAGCGGGAAAACACATCGTCGACGATATGCGTTATTGCTTTCGGATGGAACGTGGCCGAATAGATTTCGCCGACGCCTTCAATGCCGCAATCGGTCTTCAGCTTGACAAAGATCCAGTACATGCCGCCTACGTGCGGCGGCGGTACGGCAACGACATGCGTTTCGAGCGAGACAACTTTCATTTACGCAACCTCTTTCCTGTTGAGCATGCTTCTGAGCGCGAGTCCGGCGAAACCGCCGAGCGCCGCCATCGCGGCCACATAGCCGAAGTACAGCTGATAGCCGAATACGCCCGGGAACGTCTGCGTCAAGTAACCGTTGATGAGCGGAAGAAACACATCGGGCGAATAGCCAAGTACGGAGATGAGACCGATTGCAAGGCCCATCGTGGAAACCGGAATGTTGCAGCGATCCAGCAGCGACCAGTAAAGCCCGCGAATCGCGTAGGTCAGAATGCCGATGAACAGCACGAGAAACACCAGCAGCACATGGCTCGAAATACGCGGCGCGGCCATCAGTCCGATTAGCGACAGCGCGGCGAGGAAGAGCGCGATAACCAGCACGGACACCTTCGAATAACGGTCGCCGAGAAAGCCACCGCCAATGCCGCCGATTGGCCGCATCCACAGCTTCAGAGTGGTGATCGTTCCGGCCATGACGACCGTCAGGCCGATATCGCCTTCGTGCAGATAGGCGGAAAAGCTGTAGGTTGCCCAGAACACCTGGTAGCCGCAGAACACAATGGCTGCGACGAGCCACAATTCGGGAATTTTCGCGAGCGTTGCGAGATCGGCGAATACGTTGCTGCGCCGACGCGCTGCGCGATTCGCGGCGTCGGCGCGGGCGCCCTGCTCGCCTTGCGGATCCTTCACGAGCACAAGCACGACGCCGAGCGCGATGCACAGGAACGCATACATGTAGACGACCATTCTGAAGCCGGCTGCGACAGTCTCGCCTCTCGTCTGCGTTGCCCACGCGAACAGCGTGATGGCGACCGTCGCGAGCATCGCTTCGATGAGACCGCGCCCGCCGTCGAGCAGACCGAAGAAGCGCCCTTGCTCGTTCGTGCCGGCAATCATCGTGACGCGCTTGATGACGGCGGCCCAGAACGTGAGGCCGGTCGACAGGCCCCAGCCGCCGAAGATCAGCATCAGCATCGGGAACGACGGCGCGCTCGAATACCACAGCCCCAGCGCACCGGTTGCGATCAGCGAGAAACAGATCAGCAAGCGCGGCGCGATGCGATCCGCGAGCCAGCCGCTCGGCAGATAGCTCAGCAAGAAAATCGTCCCGAGTGACGAATACAGATAGCCGAGCTGGCTATCGGTGATATGGAACACTTCGAGCATGGTCGGCTGATAGACCTGCCGCAGATACAGAATCGGATAGATCGCGCCGGCGGCGAGCACCAGCAACATCAGCTGCGTATAGCGGCGCCCCTTCGTGTGTTGCAGCGCGGCTTGCGCGTCTGCTTTTATGTCGCCTTTTATGCCTGCTTCCATCTCGCCTAACGCGAGCGCTGCCGGGGTCGAAGACGATCGAACGGGTTGAGATGACACGTGAGCCTCCTGAGGGACACAGTGCCGCATGAGCGGCCTGTGCGTCTCCAATATGTTTTGTTATGAGTGGCAGCGCTTCGCTGCCTCTGGACGAAGCAAGGCAAGCGCACGCCGTGCCTTGCGGACTGCCATGCACGGCGCGGCGCGCGCCGGTTCTACATCAGTACTTCATGACGACGAGACGGGTCTGCGTGAATTCGAGCATGCCGTGCTTGCCGTCGTCGCCGCCGAGCCCCGAGCGTTTCCAGCCCGCATGGAAGCCCTGATACGGATCGGCCGGCGTGCGGTTCACGTAGAGTTCGCCGGCCTCGATACCGTTGGCGACTTTCATCGCGCTGCGGTAGTTCTCCGTGTAGAGCACTGAGGACAAGCCGAACTGGTGGTCGTTGGCCATTTCGAGCGCTTCATCGAGCGTTCGGTATTTGACGACCGGCATGACCGGACCGAAGGTCTCTTCCTGCACGATCTCCATGTCCTGACGGCAGTTCGACAGCAGCGTGGCCGGATAGAAAAAGCCTTTGCGCTCCGCCGACGCAGGCAGCTTGCCGCCCGTTTCGAGCGTCGCGCCCGCTGCAATCGCCCGCTCGACCATCGCGTGGATCGACTGTCGCGACGCTTCATTGACGAGCGGACCCATCAGCGAAGGCTGCTCGCTGCGGTCGCCGAATTCGACCGCGCCCATGTGGCGCTTGAGCAGCGCGACGAAGCGGTCGTGCACGCTTTCGTGCACGTAGACACGTTCGATCGCCGTGCAAAGTTGCCCGCAATGCGTGGTCTTCGAGGCGACCAGTTCACGCGCGGCTGTCTCGAGGTCGGCATCGGCCTCGATGATGGCGGGCGTCTTGCCGCCCAGTTCGAGCGACGGCTTGGCGATATTCTCCTTGCAGTACTCGAGCACCTTGCGGCCCGCGCCGACGCTGCCCGTCAGCGTGATCATGCCGATCCTGGGATGCGTGCAAAGCGCCTGAGCCGTCGCATGGTTCATGGCCAGGATGTTGACGACGCCCGCGGGCAGCCCTGCCTTCTCGACTGCCCGCGCGATTTCGAATGCCGAGGTGGGCGTGTTGTTGCTCGGGCGAACGACCACCGTGTTGCCGGCGATCAGCGCGGGCGCCACCTTGCGCATGAACGTATAGACCGGATAGTTGAACGGGATCAGGCAGGCAACCACGCCGATCGGCTCCCGATGCAGCACGAGGTTTTCATCGGGCGTATCGCTTGGAATGACCTCGCCTTCGATGCGGCGCGCCCACTCCGCGTGGTAACGCGTGATCTGACCGGCGTAGACGGCTTCGCTGGTGGCGTCGGCGACGCTCTTGCCCGATTCGAGCGCAAGCGCGGCGCCAATGTCCGGCGCGCATTCGGTCAACGCGTCGGCGAGCTTGTGCAGATACGCGCCCCGCTCCGCGGAAGGCAGCTTGCGCCACGCTTTCTGAGCGACCGCGGCGGCGTCCACTGCTGCAATGACCTCGGCGGGGCTCGCGGCCGTGACGTGCGCAATGAGCGCTTCGGTGGCGGGGTTGTAGACGGCGATCAATTCCTGATCGGCGCAACCCGCTGCGGCGGCGGGTTCGAGGAAACGGCCGTTGGCAAAGTTTCGGTCGAGTCGCATGTTTGTCTCCTTCTTCTTGCTGTGCGGGAAACGCATGGCCAGTCGTTTCCGGCTTCATGCGAAAGTGCATGAACGGAATTTTTGTCTGGGTCATGACCGGCCACAAGCGAATAATTCGCGGGACAAACATTCGAAAAAGTCACGTTTATCCAGGGATGTGCCTCATTCGAGAACCCGCTCACGAATAGCAGAATCCGGGCTTCGCCAAAAAGCAGCGGCCGCGCCGAGCCTCGGCCACACGCCGCTCATTACCAATGTCTGGAGCTCTCGATGATAAAAAAAACCTTGTCCGCTACCGCTACCCTCAGTGCTCTCGCAGCCCTTGCGTCACTGGCTGCTCCGTGCGCGTTCGCACAAAGCAGCGTGACGCTCTATGGCGTGCTCGACGAAGGCCTCGACTACACGAACAACGCCGGGCACGGCGCAGTGTGGGAGATGGCGAGCGGCTACGCGCAGGGCAGCCGTTGGGGCCTGAAAGGTTCTGAGGATCTGGGCGGCGGCATGAAAGCCGTGTTTCAGCTGGAAAACGGCTTCGACGTGAACTCGGGGCGGCTCGGCCAGGGTGGCCGCATGTTCGGCCGCCAGGCCTATGTGGGATTGAGCGACAGCCGCTTCGGCACGCTCACGTTCGGCCGCCAGTACGACTCGGTCGTGGATTACCTCGCGCAGACCACGGCTAACGGCAATTGGGCCGGCTACCTGTTCGCGCATCCGTACGACAACGACAACACCGACAACTCATTCAGACTCGGCAATAGCGTGAAATACACGAGCCCCGAAATAGCGGGCCTGCAGTTCGGGGGCGTCTACAGCTTCAGCAACGACACGAACTTCGCCAATAACCGCGCGTATAGCTTTGGCGCCCAGTATGCAACCGGCGGTCTGCTGATCGCGGCAGCCTATCTGTGGGCAAACAATCCCGGGGTGGGCGCGACAGGCGCGATCACCGCGAACGACGCGAGTTTCATCGCCGCACGCATGCGCGTTTTCGGCGGCGGCATCGACTATACGTTCGGCTCGGCTACTGTCGGCTTCGCTTATACGAACTCCACCTATAAGAGCCCGACCGGCAATGGCTATGTCGGCATTCCGCTCGCGGCGCCGGGCGTCGCATTGAACACGCTCAGGTATCAGAACTTCGAAGTGAACGGCAAATATCAGTTCACGCCCGCGTTTTTCGTCGGTACGCAGTATGTGTACACGATCGAGAACTACGATGCATCGTCAGGCAGCGTAAAGCCGAAAATCCATTCGGTCGGACTGATGGCGGACTACAACGTGTCCAAACGCACGGACGTGTATGTGCAGGGCGAGTACCAGAAGGTCACGGGGGACTCGACCCATTCGATTCTCGACAACGCGTTCATTCCGGGTGTGCAGGCGCCTTCGTCGACTGGCACACAGGTCGCCGTGCGCGTCGCGCTGAGGCATAAGTTCTAACGCTCGCGTGCTATTTGCCGTCGGGCATGTTGCCTTTTACCAGGCGCGCGCTCAACAGGATCAGCAGCGCGATAACCACGCTGAGAATCGCCGTGGCCTCGCGCCCGAGGCCCGCGGCCACACCGACGCCGGCGCTGAGCCAAAGGCTTGCCGCCGTCGTCAGGCCGCGCACCTCGCGCTGCGCACTGAGCTTCATGATGGCGCCCGCGCCGAGAAAGCCGACGCCGGACACGAGTCCTTGCAGCACGCGGCTCATGTTGTCCTGCGAAAAACCCGCTTGCAGCGGCACGACGACGAACAGGGCCGCGCCCACCGCCACCATCATGTGCGTGCGCATACCGGCGTCGCGCCGCGATATTTCCCGCTCGAAACCGATCACGCCTCCCAGTATCAGCGCGAGCCCGAGACGCATCAGCACCTGCGTTACATCGGCCGGATCCCCGAGATCGGAGAATTCTGCCTTGGCCGTTGCCCACACGGCCTGCCATCCGCTGTTCATGTACTTGCCTCGACGTTTGCGAAAACGCCAAGCATAGCCGGGATGGGCACGTGTGGGCAGGTGGGCCGGCGATAAGTATCAGGCGCGCTGCGCGTTGCGCGAACTACTTATCACGCGCCAGAAGTTTTCTTCACGAATGCGCTTACCACTGCCTCCAGTTCCTTCGTGATCGAAGTCATTACGCCGGCCACGACCGCGAACTCGCGGCCGGTCACGTCCGTGCGGCTCGCCACGATCTGGCCGTTGAAGGACACGATATGCGCTTCTTTCGCGATCGACTTGATCCGCTCGATCAAGTGCTGTTGCTCTTTCTTCTGAGCACGCGCAATGCGGCGGCTTTCCTGTTCGTAGACCGCTGTCACGCCATGCAGGTCGCTGAGCAACGGGTCCGCTGACGCGATCAGGGCCTCGACGGCACGTTCGGGGCTCGCAGAGTCGCGCGCTATGGCGTCGAGCGCTGTGCCCGCCAATGCGATGAAGTCCGTGATCTTCTTCGCGACGTGTCCGCTGCCGCTCCCGTTGCCATGAAAAGCCTCGCGCAGAGCGGGCGAAAAGAGCCCCGGCAGACCATCGCGGCCTTGCACCAGTGCCGCATGACTGTCCGCAAAGGTGCGCAACGTCTCTTGCGCGACGGCGAGCGCGCCCTCGCTTCGACGCAGCGCGAGCATTGCCTTGAAGACGATGCGCTGCGAAAGCATCCGTTGACGCCCTGCAATGTTGATCAACGAGCTCAACACTTCGCTGGACACGTCCGCTTGCGCTGGGTCGGACCGTGCGCCCTGAAGCCGTTCTATTGTTGTGAGCATATCTACTTCTGAAGATGCCGATCGGCGGGCCGCGTCGGCGCGCAATTGCTTGAGCGTCGACGCGGCCGTTGATGCGCTGGGTTACTGCTTGTCGTTACACGGTGCCTTACTCGGTTGCATGAGCGTGCATCACGCCCGATTGCATCGACCACGCCATCCACGGCCGGCGCAGCGCGACGATTGCGACAAACGCACAGGCGGCCAGCGCGCCGAAGGTGGCAAAGCCCATCTGATATGAACCGGTGCTTTCCTTCGCCATGCCCATCACGACAGGCAGATAGAAACCGCCAATGCCGCCCGCCGCGCCGACGATGCCCGACATCAGGCCGGTGCGGCCGGCCCAGCGATGCGGCACGAGCTGGAACGTCGCGCCATTGCCGAGGCCAAAGGCGAGGTACAGGCAAAGCAGCAGCGCAATGCCGCCCGCGAGCGTAGGCATGACCGCGGCGAATACGAAGTCGCACACCGAGATGATGGCGAGCAGCACGGTCAGTGCGCGCACGCCGGAGACCTTGTCCGCGATCAGGCCGCCAAGCGGACGCACGAGCGCGCCGGTCGCGGCGAGAAGCGCCATGAAGAGGCCCGCATCGATCTTCGACAGTTGATAGAGATTGGTAAGCAGCAGCGACACATACGAGGACATACCCACGAAACCCCCGAACGTGATGCTATAGACGAGCATGATGACCCACGTGTCGCGCTCCGCCAGCACCGCGCGATAACGCTTGGGCAGCACCGCGATGGCAAGCAGCGCGCCGATCACCGGCAACAGCAGCACACCGGTCTTGCCCGAACCGAAGATGCCCGCTTCGACCAGCAGCACGAGCACGATCAAGCCGACGAGCGTCACCACGAAGCTGCCGAATGCGCGCAGCACGCTGCCCGTCTTCACGCCGGAGTCGTTCGCCCAGAAGTACAGCGTGATCCCGGCGATAGCGA
This sequence comes from Paraburkholderia kirstenboschensis, assembly GCF_904848585.1. Classification (GTDB taxonomy): domain Bacteria; phylum Pseudomonadota; class Gammaproteobacteria; order Burkholderiales; family Burkholderiaceae; genus Paraburkholderia; species Paraburkholderia kirstenboschensis. The sequence continues at coordinate 1,421,279 of NZ_CAJHCR010000001.1, read as the reverse complement.
GCAAGGGCAACGCACCGCCCGTTGCGGCCTGCCAGCCGTAGTGAGTGGCGAGTTGCGGGAACAGGAAACCGTCGAGCACCGCGCCGATGTTCCCCGCGGCGGCGAGTCCCAGCACGAGACCCTGGACCTTCGGCGGATAGTTGCTGCCGGCCATCGGCAATGCAACGGCGAAGCTCGCACCGCCCACGCCGAGGAACACACCGAGCACGAGCAGCAGCGTGTACGACGGAACGAACGGCAGCGCCGGCAACACAATGGTCGGCACGGCCGAGAGCAGCACGCCGAGCAACGCAATGCGCTTACCATGCGCCGATTGATAGAGGTTGCCGAGCGTCACCCGCAAGATCGCTGCGGATAGAACAGGCACAGCGACGAGCAGACCTTGCTGCGCGGGGGTCATCGAGATGCTCTTGCTGATGAACGGCGCGAGCGGGCCATATAGCACCCAGACCGTGAAGCCGGTATCGAAATAGAGGAAACACGCTACCAGCGCGCGCCAGTCTCCACTCTTAAGGGAGCGCATCACGTTTTTCATCAGACATCCTCACTAAACTGATTTTCAGATCATTCGGCTGACCGCATGCATCGTCACGCACCGGAATGATCACTATGTTGGAACCCGCGTTATCTATGCAACGTCTATGCCATGCGGGCCCGATCTTTAATGCAGAACTGCGTACTCGTTGAAGCTTGAATCCGATGCGCGCATCGCGCTCAATAAACGTCGCGTGCGTAGCGTTTTTCCCGCGCGAGGCGGCTCACGTATTCGCTGGCGTTGTCATCGCTCATGCCGCCGTGTTTTGCCACCACTTCTTTCAGCGCGGCGTCGACATCGCGCGCCATGCGATTCGCGTCGCCGCATACGTAGAAATGTGCGCCCTCTTCGAGCCATGCCCACAGCTGAGCGCCGTGCTCGCGCATGCGGTCCTGCACATAGATCTTGTCGGCTTGATCGCGCGAGAAAGCCACGTCGAGGCGAGTCAGCACTCCGCTGTCGCGCAGTGCTTCGAGTTCGTCGCGATAGTAGAAATCGCTCGCGGCATGTTGCTCGCCGAAGAAGAGCCAGTTGCGTCCCTTGTCCCCGCGTGCACGGCGCTCGTGCAGAAAGCCGCGAAACGGTGCAACGCCGGTGCCGGGACCGACCATGATCATCGGCGTATCGGATTGATGAGGAGGACGAAAGTGCGCCGACTTCTGCACGAACACCGGCACGTTCACGTCGCCAGCACGGTCCGCAAGAAACGTCGACGAGACGCCTTTGCGATGACGCCGGCCATTGTTGTAACGCACAGCCGATACCGTCAGATGGACTTCGCCCGGATGCGCTTTCGGGCTCGACGCAATCGAATACAAGCGCGGCTGCAGGCGCTTGAGCATGCCCGTCAATTCGGTCGCGGAGAGCTTCACGGGAAACTCGTGCAGAACGTCCGCAAGCTGTTGGCCCCACAGCCACTGCTTGAGGTCGGTGCGGCGCTCGGGCGTGAGCAGTTCGCGTAGCGCGCCGTTGCTGCTGCGCGATGCGATGAAGGTGAGCGCGTCCGGATTCGGACGTGCAATCTCGTAGTGTTTGCCAAGGGCATCCGCGAGTCGCATCTCGCCCGCACTCGCAACATGCACCGGCGTATCCGCGCTCACGCCTACGAGTTCGATCAGTTCTTCGACCAGTTCCGGGCAGTTGCTCGGCCACACGCCGAGCGCGTCGCCCGCTTCGTATTCGAGGCCCGAGTCGCCCACGCTAAGCGAGAAGTAGCGCGTGTCCTTCGCCGCGCCCTGCTTGTTCAAACGAAGGTTGGTGACGAGCCGCGAAGCGGCGGGACGCGTCTTGGTCGGCACGGCGCCCGGCACCACTGCGTTGATCATGCCGTCCGGCGGCACCGCATGCAGCGCGGCATCTTCTTCGTTGATTCGCACGATCACGCGTTCGAGCCACGCGTCCGCGCTTTCCTGATATTCGCCGTCGCAATCGATGCGCTCCATCAGACGCAGCGCACCCTGCGCGGCGAGACGTTCGTCGAGCCGGCGGCCGTAGCCGCAGAACTGGTCGTAAGTGCGATCGCCGAGCGCGAGCACTGCGAAGCGCACACCGTCGAGACGCGGCGCGCCATCGGCGCACAATTGCGTCCAGAAACCTTGCGCGTTGTCGGGCGCGTCGCCGTCGCCGAAGGTGCTCGTCATCAGCAGCACGTACTGCGCTTTTGCGAGCGTCGACACCGCATAGTCGGCCATGCACGAGGTACGGATTTCGAATCGGGATTCCATCAGACGCGTCGCGTAACGCTCGGTGAGCGATTCGGTGTTACCCGTTTGCGAAGCCCACAGCAACGTGACCTTCGGGCGCGTGCGCACGATTCGCACGCCGGACTCCTGCGTGTCCGCATGTGCGTGGTTCAGCGTCGCATTCGCTGCGCTCGCGTGCGTGGCGCCGCGGCTATAGAGACCCGCGAGCAAGCCGTCCACGTACAGACGGTTCGTGGAGTCGAACGGCGCGCTACCCGGCAGAACCGGCACGGCATCGATGCCGTGTGCTTCCGCCGAACGCAGTCCGCTGACGAAGCCAGCAAGATACGCACGCTCGCGGTCATTGAACGACGGCGTCGGCACCGCCGGCAATTGAAGGAGATTCGTGAGTGCTTCGATACGCGGCATGTTTGCTTCCCTCGCGCTTGCCGGCAGTTCGGTGGATGACGCGCCGCTCGCGGCGCCACTCATCGAGCCGCGCGCCGCCTCGCCTTCTGCCGCCAGTTCGGCCAGCGTGCCGCCGTCCTCAGCCGGATCGGGCTGCACGGTGTCGTGCTCCACGCGGCTTAGCGCAACTGCGCAGAACTTCAGTTCGGGCTGCTGCGAGACCGGATCGATTGCGTCGCTCGTCACCGCGTTGATGCACAGGTCGTCGCCGAAAACATCGTTCCAGTGCATCGGTGCGAAGCAATTGCCCGCGCTCACGCGATCGCTCACCACTGCGGGCAGAACCGCGCGGCCGCGACGCGAGCGGATTTCCACCGGGTCTTTCGGTTTGATGCCGAGCGTGACGGCGTCTTCCGGATGAATCTCGACGAACGGACCCGGGTTCAGCTTATTGAGCATCGCCACTTTGCCGGTCTTCGTCATCGTGTGCCATTGATGCTGCAAGCGGCCCGTGTTCAGCACGACCGGAAATTCGCGATCCGGCAACTCGGCCGGCGCCGCGAAGGCGCGCGCAAAGAACATTGCGCGGCCGCTCGCCGTCGGAAACACGAGCCGCGCACGCGTGCCGTCGGCTCGCTGCAGGAGCGGCTGATTAACGCCGTCGTTGATGTAGCGAAGCGGATTGCGCCCGGCGCAATCGTCGGATGCCAGCGGCCATTGCAAGGGTGTTTCCTTCAGGCGGCGATGGCTCGCACCGCGCAGGTCGTAACCGGTTTTCGGATTCGACGCGCGCGTGATTTCCGCGAAAACTTCTTCGGCGCTTGCGTAGCTGAACGCGTTAGCAAAGCCCATTTCGCAGGCAATTCGCGCGATGATCTGCCAGTCTGGCAACGCCGCGCCTGGCGGCTCGATGCCCTTTTGCATCAACGTGAGATTGCGCTCGGAGTTGATCATCACGCCTTCGGCTTCGGCCCACAGCGCGCCAGGCAATAGCACATCCGCGTAACGGTTCGTCTCGGTATCGAGGAACGCGTCCTGCGCGATTACGAGTTCCGCCGCGCTCAAACCGGCAATGGCGTTCTGCCGGTTCGCGACGCTCGCGACCGGATTCGTGCAGATGATCCAGCAAGCCTTGATCTCGCCCGCGGCCATACGCGCGAACATGTCGATGGTGCCGTTGCCGACCTCAGTACGCAACGTGCCCTTCGGAATGCTCCACAGGTCTTCGATAAACGCTCGGTCTTCGTCGACCAATACGGATCGCTGCCCCGGCAAGCCTGGTCCCATGTAGCCCATTTCGCGACCGCCCATAGCATTGGGCTGCCCGGTCAACGAGAACGGTCCGCTGCCGCGGCGGCAGATCTTGCCCGTCGCGAGATGCAGGTTGCAGATCGCGTTCGTATGCCATGTGCCATGCGTGCTCTGATTGAGGCCCATGGTCCAGCAGCTCATCCACTCCTTCGCGTTTCCGATCATTGCCGCGGCGCGGCGGATGTCGTCGACGCAAAGGCCCGTGATTTGCGCGACGTTCTCGGGTGTGTAGTCGGCGAGAAACGCGGGCATCGCGTCCCAGCCAACGGTGTGCTCGTCGATAAAAGCGCTGTCCGTATGGCCGTTTTCGTGCAGCAGATGCAAGAGGCCGTTGAGCAGCGCGAGGTCGGTGCCGGGCTTGATCTGCAGGAACAGGTCCGCCTTCTCCGCGGTCGCGTTGCGGCGTGGATCGACAACGATCAGTTTTGCACCGGCCTTCACGCGGTCCATCATGCGCAAAAACAGAATCGGGTGACAGTCGGCCATATTTGCGCCGATCACGAAGAACAGATCGGCGTGGTCGATATCGTCGTACGATCCCGGCGGACCGTCCGCACCGAGCGAGAGCTTGTAGCCGCTGCCCGCGCTCGCCATGCACAAGCGGGAATTCGATTCGATGTTGTTGGTGCGAACAAAGCCTTTGGCGAGCTTGTTCACGAGGTACTGCGCTTCTATCGACATCTGGCCCGACACGTAAAACGACAACGCGTCCGGTCCGTGTTCGTCGAGCAGCTTGCGCAAGCGCGCGGCGGTGTCGGTGATCGCTTGCGCCATCGGCAGCGGCGCCGGGTCCTGGCCGCGCGCGTGACGCACGAATGCGCCTTCCAGACGACCCGACTTGCGCAACGCGACGTGCGCCGATTGCCCTTTCGTGCAGAGACGCCCGAAGTTCGCAGGATGCTCCTTGTCGCCGGAAATCTTGACGACCTGTCCGTCCTCGACGTGCAGCACCATGCCGCAGCCAACGCCGCAGTACGGGCACACGGTTTTTACGTTAGTCGAAGACATAGCGGGCAACGTCGAGCAATAAGTTAGTGGAAACCGCGCGACTCAAACCGCGACCCACACCTGGCCGTTCTCCACGCGCGTGGGGAACGTGCTCACCGAATGCGCCGGCGTTTCAAGGCATTCGCCGGTGCGCAGATCGAAGTGATGCTTGTAGATCGGCGAGGCGACCACCACGCGCTCGCCGAGACTGCCGATCAGGCCGCGTGAGAGCACCGCTGCGTGCGAGCCCGGATCGAAGTTTTCGATCGCGTATACGGCTGCCTTGTCTTCGTCCATGTTCACGTGAAATACGGCGACCTGTTCACCGTTGACGAGCGCGCAGACTCCCGTGTTCGGAACGATGTCGTCGAGCGTGCACACAGGCGTCCAGGTTTTCGGCAAGCGGTCGTTACTCATGGCGGAACTCCTTGTTCAATGACGCGAGAGAATCAAACGGTTTCGGCTACGACAGGAATGGCGGCAAGCTTCGATTGACGTTCGTCGTGCGTCGCCGGGCGAATCTGTCCGCGTTCCTCGACGAAGCTCACGGTGCTGTCGGACTGGTCGCTATTGACGAAATGGCGGAAGCGCTTGCGCGTTTCGGGATCGGTCACCGCCTTCTTCCACTCGCATTCGTAGGTGTCGATCACGCGCTGCATGTCCGCTTCGAGTTCGTCGGCCACGCCCAGGTGGTCGTCGACCACCACATCGATCAGATACTGGAGCCCGCCTTCGAGGTTCTCGCGCCACACGCTGGTGCGTTGCAGACGGTCGGCGGTACGCACGTAGAACATCAGAAAGCGGTCGATGTAGCGCACGAGCGTATCGCGGTCGAGGTCGGAGGCGAGCAGTTCCGCGTGACGCGGCTTCATGCCGCCGTTGCCGCACACGTACAGGTTCCAGCCCTTGTCGGTCGCGATGATGCCGACGTCCTTGCCCTGCGCTTCCGCGCATTCGCGTGTGCAGCCCGAGACGCCGAACTTGATCTTGTGCGGCGTGCGCAGGCCCTTATAGCGGTTCTCCAGCTCGACCGCGAGGCCCACGGAATCGCCGACGCCATAGCGGCACCACGTCGAGCCGACGCACGACTTCACGGTGCGCAGCGATTTGCCGTATGCATGGCCCGACTCGAAGCCGGCCGCGATCAGCTCTTCCCAGATGAACGGCAGTTGCTCGACGCGCGCGCCGAACAGGTCGACGCGCTGGCCGCCGGTGATCTTCGTATAGAGGCCGTATTTTTTCGCGACCTGAGCGACGGCGATCAGACCGTCGGGCGTGACTTCGCCGCCCGCCATCCGCGGCACGACCGAATACGTGCCGTCGCGCTGAATGTTGGCGAGGTAGTAGTCGTTGGTGTCCTGCAACGACGCGTGCTCTTTCTTCAGCACGAACTCGTTCCAGCACGACGCAAGAATGCTGGCAACCACCGGCTTGCAGATATCGCAGCCGAGACCGTGGCCATGCTTCGCGAGCAGTTCGCCGAAGCTGCGCACGCCTTCCACACGCACGATGTGATACAGCTCCTGGCGCGAATACGCAAAGTGCTCGCACACATGGTTGTTCACCGCGAGGCCCTGCTTTTTCATCTCGGCCTTCATCACCTGCGTGACGAGCGGCACGCAACCGCCGCAGGAAGTGCCCGCGGTAGTTGCGCATTTGAGCGCGCCGATGTCGGTCGCGCCCGCGCAAACGGCGGCGCACAGGTCGCCCTTCGACACGTTGTTGCACGAGCAGATCTGCGCGGCGTCCGGCAGCGCGTCGACGCCGAGTCCCGGCTTCGCCTTGCCGTCGCTTTGCGGCAGGATCAAAAATTCGGGGGACTCCGGTAGCCCGATGCGGTTGAGCATCATCTGCAGCAGCGTGCCGTATTCGCTTGCGTCGCCGACCATCACGCCGCCCAACAGATACTTGCCGCACTCCGAGACCACGAGCTTCTTGTAGATCTGCTTGCGCTCGTCGCTGAACTGATACGCGCGGCTGCCCGGCGTATTGCCATGCGCATCGCCGATACTCGCGACGTCCACGCCCATCAGTTTGAGTTTGGTGCTCATGTCGGCGCCCGCGAATTCGGCGGGCTCGCCCAGCAGTTGTTTTGCCACCGTGCGCGCCATGTCGTAGCCGGGCGCGACGAGGCCGAAAAGCTGACCGTTCCACAGTGCGCACTCGCCGATTGCATAGATGTGCGGATCGCTCGTGCGGCATGCGTTGTCGATCACGATGCCGCCGCGCGCGCCGAGCGTCAGCCCGCTTTCGCGCGCGAGGTCGTCGCGCGGACGAATGCCCGCCGAGAACACGATCATGTCAGTGTCGAGATGCGTGCCGTCCGCGAACTGCATGCGGTGCGTGCCCTCTTCACCGTCGACGATCGCCGTGGTGTTCTTCTGCGTGTGCACCGTCACGCCGAGTTCTTCGATCTTCGTGCGCAGCACGCGGCCACCGCCTTCGTCGACCTGGACCGCCATCAGGCGCGGCGCGAATTCGACCACATGCGTTTGCAGGCCCATATCGCGCAGCGCCTTCGCGCATTCGAGACCCAGCAGCCCGCCGCCTACCACCGTGCCGGTCTTCGAGCGCGCGCCGCACTCCTGCATCGCCTCCAGATCGTCGATGGTTCGATAAACGAAGCAATCGGTGCGCTCGCGTCCCTGCACCGGCGGGACGAACGGATAGGAGCCGGTCGCGAACACGAGCTTGTCGTACGGCAGCGTCTCGCCGGTCGAGACCGTCACGGTGCGCGCGGCGCGGTCGATCGCGACAGCCTTCGCGTTGAGCTTGAGCAACACGTTCTGGCGTTCGAAGAAGCCTGGCTCGACGAGCGAGAGGTCGTCCGCCGTCTTGCCTGAAAAGAACTCGGAGAGGTGCACGCGGTCGTACGCCGGACGCGATTCTTCGCACAGCACCGTGATGTCGAGGCCGTGCGCGGCGTCTTGCGCCAGACACTCGACCAGTTTGTGACCGACCATCCCGTGACCGATAACGATGATTTTCATGACCGCGGTTTCCTCAATGTGCTGGGCATCGGTCGCCGCCATGCCGTCATCGGCAATGCGGCGCCGGAAATAAAAACGGCGTCCCGCGAACCCAGTCGATGACTGAATTCGGGGGACGCCGTTGTCCTGACCTGGTACTGCGGCAAGTGCTTTGTATGGCACTCGCGGCGGATCCACGTTGATCCGATGGCACGACTAAATGCAAGGGCTGTGCCAATTGCACGCAATGTGGCACGTGCGCCCTATTGCGCGGGGCTTCGCGCACAATTGCACGAGTCGTCGACGCCACGGGCGCGCGACGCATTTCGATGCAAGCCAGCACAGCGATGGTGCGACGCAGCACTGTGCGCGTGCCAAAAGCGGGCGCGTGGCCGGTGCATGCAATTCCAGCACGGCGAGCCCCGGGGCCACGTCGCGCTCTGTTAATGAGCGGCTGGCAGGGCGTCGGCTACGCGTTGGAACGCGCATCGCCGGAGCTTCGACTCGAACGGATACGCCGCGCCGACGTCACCTCGCGCGGCGTTGGCCTGCTCCTTGCATAAACGTTGGCGTATGAATACCGCTCCGGCAACGCAGCCGGCGCAACTCGACGGCATCACCTGGCAAAACACAACGCAGTGCCTCGCCAGATTGCGAATCAATGAGCGGCAAGTGAGCGGCAACTGAGCAGCATCGGACAACGGCGTCCCCTCGTGACCATCACGGGCGGACGCCGTTTTTTGTTTGGCGCCGGCGGCACCCTGCCCGCCGGCCACAGAGAGAAGCTAAGGACATCGCGATGAACACGAACTCGGGCAAGGTCACGTTATTGAGCGCGGGGCCAGGAGAACTGGATCTGCTCACTGTGCGAGCCGCGAACGCCCTCGCCGCCGCAGACGTCGTGCTGCTCGACGATCTGGTCAATCCCGAGATCGTGACGCTTGCGCCGCAAGCGCGCGTGATTCGGGTCGGCAAGCGCGGCGGCTGCCGTTCGACGCCACAAGCGTTTATCGAGCGCCTGATGCGGCGTTACGCGCAGAAGGGGCTGCACGTGGTTCGCGTGAAAGGCGGCGAAGCGCTGCTATTCGGCCGAGCCGGTGAAGAACTCGCGACGTTGCGCGACGCGGGGATTCCTGTCGAGATCGTCAATGGCATCTCGTCGGGCTTCGCTGCCGCGGCGGGGCTCGGCATTTCGCTCACGCATCGCCGTCATTGTCACGGCGTCACGTTCGTCACCGCGCACACGGAAGATCACGGCGAACCGGACTGGGCTGCACTGGCGGCGACCCGAACGACGCTCGCGATCTATATGGGGATGCGGCGTATCGGCAGCCTCGCCAGCGCGTTGCTCGCGAGCCTGCCTGCCGGGACGCCGGCTGCGGTCGTTCAATGGGCTGGCGGCGCCAATGAGCGGCGCTTGCTGACGCGCCTCGACCGCCTCGCGGCCGATGCCACAGATGCGGGCTTCGGCAGTCCCGCGGTCATACTGATAGGCAGCGCGATCGGTGAAAGTGTGGAGACAGGTTGGACGCAAGATGCGTCATCGCGCGATGACGCGACGCATGCTCGCGCCGCGTGAGGGCGTTGCACTTCACGCCAGCGCCAGCGCCACCGCATCTATAGAAACGCGACCGTTGCAAACAGCGGCCGCACATACACTAGTCGCCAAAGCCCAGCTCTGCTTCGACTGCCTGGCCGACGCGCAGCCATGCGCCCGCCCCGCTCGTCACTAGCGCGTTGTTGCCGAAGGTGACTGCGCCGTTTCGCTGCGGGTTCGCACGATAGACGCTCATCGTGTCGGTCGGTTCGTCCGGCCAGTTGGGATCGCGCTCGCCCTTCGCCTGGTCGATGGTCGGCATCGGGCAGCGTGCGCAAAGTTTGACAAGGCGCAGTTCGAGACCTTGCGCGCTGTCCGCAGTCGCATCGTCCACCCTCAGCGTTTCAACATAGTCTTCTTCGTAAGCATCGAGCCCGCTTAACACGAGGTTCGGACGAAAGCGATCGATCGGAATGGACGGTGCGCCCTTCGCATTCAGGCGCGTGTTCAGGTCGTCGAGCGACGCCTGGCCGATCACGAGCAGTGGGAAGCCGTCGGCGAAAAGCGTGGTGGCGCCGCCCACACTCTCCGTATAAGCCGGATCGACAATGCGCTCGCGCTGCGGATCTGAGCGCAACAGTCGCACCGGCATGCCGAGAAATGCGGAGAACCACTCGGCGCATTCGTCGCCGGTGTCGAGTCCATAGGCCGCGTCACGCCAAACCGTGGTCGCGACCCTCGCCGCCGTATCGAGTAGCGCGGCGTCGAGCGGCGTACGCAATTCGCTCATGCCGGGCGCGCGGATCACCAGTTCTTGTGCAGCGATCTCGACCTTGATCAGCGCCATGCGTGGATACGCGCGCTGCGTGAGCATTGCGCCATTCGAGTCGACGGCCATCCAGCCGCGGTCGTATTCGAGGCCCGTGGACAACACGCGCGCTTCGTTCAACGCGATGCCCGCGCAGGATTTGATCGGATAGACAAAAAGCTCGCTGATGGTCGGCATGATGTGGGGCGTGGACGTTGAATGCGCGAGCGGCGGATCACGCACTCGCTCGTTTTTTTATGGCAAGTCTTGAATCAAGGCTCGATTGTAGATCGGTTCGGCGCTGTGGCCGTGTTCGAACGGCGCTGCCGGGCGTCGGTTTCGGGCCGTTTTGCGTCGGGTAATCCCGCATGGCGCTCTTCTGATGCGCCGCTCGGCGCCGGCCATGACAGGTGGCCACTGAAGGCGCCACCGCTGGCGCCACCGATGTCCCACTGAAGGAGGCCGTTTCTTCACATCGCGCTTGGACGTAGAATCCCCAATCAGGCTGATTCGCAAGGGACCTGCCGCGGACGTTCGCCTTTCACGGTCCCTGCACGTCGCACCCTACAATGAACGAGACAGGAAATTGATTATGCTGAGCAAACCCGTGTTGACCGTAGCCGAAACGACCCGGATCCTCGAAGCCGCGCGCGCGGAAGCCGAGAAAAACAAGTGGGCCGTCGCAATCGTCGTGGTCGACGACGGCGGCCACCCGCTCGGCATGCTGCGTCTGGACGGCAGTGCGCCCGCGAGTTCGTACATCGCGACTGAAAAAGCCCGCACTTCCGCGATCGGACGGCGCGAAACCAAGGCGTACGAGGACATGATCAACAACGGCCGCACCGCGTTTCTCAGCGCGCCGCTGCTCGGCACGCTCGAAGGCGGCGTGCCGGTGATCGTCGAAGGCCAGGTGGTCGGCGCGGTCGGTGTATCGGGCGTGAAGTCCGACCAGGATGCGCAGATCGCCAAGGCCGGCATTCAGGCGCTTGGCGTCTGAGTCAGCCATGGCGATGGCTCTACCCATCGCCAACGCGAGCGCAATCACGAGTGCCGTCGTGATTGCGTTGTCCTGGACCCGAAACGCAACAATCCGAAACAGGATCGTCCCAGCAGTAGCCCCAACGCGGGCCGATGTCCCCACGTCGGCCCCACTCAGACAGATGGAGCAGTCGATGACTCAGATGAACCCGCGCGGCGGATTGCAGGTCGCCGCCAATCTCGACCAGTTCGTCGAAACCGAAGCCCTGCCCGGCACCGGAATCGACAGCGCCGCATTCTGGTCGGGTTTCGACGCCCTCGTGCACGAGCTGGCGCCTAAAAACCGTGCGCTGCTCGCCGAGCGCGACCGCCTGCAAACGGAACTGGACAACTGGCATCGCGCCAATCCCGGGCCGGTGCGCGACTTGCGTGCCTATCGTGCGTTTCTTGAAGGCATCGGCTATATCGTGCACGCGCCGGCGAGCGTGAAGGCTACGACCGATGAGGTGGACACCGAAATCGCCGAACAGGCAGGTCCGCAACTCGTGGTGCCTCTGTCGAATCAGCGCTATGCGCTGAATGCGGCGAACGCGCGCTGGGGCAGCCTGTACGACGCACTGTACGGCACCGACGCGATTCCCGAGACCAACGGCGCCGACCGGCAGAAAACTTTCAACCCGGTGCGCGGCGCCGCGGTGATCGCCTATGCCCGCAAGTTTCTCGACGAAGCAGCGCCGCTTGCGAACGGCTCGCATGCCGATGCGACGCGCTATAGCGTGGAAGGCGGCAAGCTGTCCGTCGCGCTGAAGAACGGTACGAGCGAACTCAGGACGCCCGCGCAATTCGTCGGCTACCAGGGCGAGGCGAGCGCGCCGTCGGCGGTGCTGCTCAAACATCACGGGCTGCACTTCGAGATTCAGATCGACGCGAACGATTCGATCGGCAAGACCGACGCCGCGCATGTCAAGGACGTGGTGGTCGAAGCGGCGGTGAGCACGATCATCGACTGCGAAGACTCGGTTGCAGCCGTCGATGCGGACGACAAGGTTCAGCTCTATCGCAACTGGCTCGGTCTGATGAACGGCGATCTGACCGAAGAGGTCACGAAGAACGGCAAGACGTTCACGCGCCGTCTGAACGACGACCGCGTGTACGTCGCCGCGAACGGCACGGCGCCCGTCGTACTGCATGGACGCTCGCTGCTGTTCATTCGCAACGTCGGTCATTTGATGACCAATCCGGCTGTGCTGACGAAGGATGGCGCCGAGATTCCCGAAGGCATTCTCGACGCTGTGATCACAACGCTGTGCGCGCTGCACGACCGCAAGCACAAGTTGAATTCGCGCACTGGCTCCATCTATATCGTGAAGCCGAAAATGCACGGCCCCGCCGAAGTCGCGTTCGCGAGCGAACTGTTCGCGCGCGTCGAAGATCTGCTCAAGCTGCCGCGCAACACGATCAAGATGGGCATCATGGACGAGGAGCGCCGCACGAGCGTGAATCTGCTCGCGTGTATCGCCGAGGCGTCGGAACGTGTGGCGTTCATCAACACGGGCTTTCTCGACCGTACCGGCGACGAAATGCACAGCGCGATGGAAGCCGGCCCGATGATGCGCAAGGGCGACATGAAGTCGAGCGCATGGATTGCCGCATACGAACGCAGCAACGTGCTCGTCGGTTTGCACGCGGGCCTGCGCGGCCGCGCGCAGATCGGCAAGGGCATGTGGGCAATGCCCGACCTGATGCACGCCATGCTCGAACAGAAGATCGCGCATCCGAAGGCCGGCGCGAACACCGCGTGGGTGCCCTCGCCGACCGCCGCAACGCTGCATGCGCTGCACTATCATCAGATCGACGTGCAGGCGGTTCAGCAGCAACTGGAGCGCACTGACTATGCGAGCGTCCGTGACGAACTGCTAGACGGCCTTCTGACGATTCCCGTCGTCGAAACGGCCAGGTGGAGCGCCGACGAAATCCGCGCCGAGCTCGACAACAACGCGCAAGGCATTCTGGGCTATGTGGTGCGCTGGATCGATCAAGGCGTGGGCTGCTCGAAGGTGCCCGATATTCACGACGTCGGCCTGATGGAAGACCGCGCGACGCTGCGTATCTCGAGCCAGCACATCGCGAACTGGCTGTATCACGGCGTGGTGACGCGCGAGCAGGTCGAAGAGACATTTAAACGCATGGCGCAAGTGGTCGATCAGCAGAACGCCGGCGATCCGCATTACAAGCCCATGGCACCCGGGTTCGACACCATTGCGATCAAGGCCGCGCAAGCACTCGTGTTCGAAGGACGCCAGCAGCCGAGCGGCTACACGGAACCGTTGCTGCACAAGTTCCGTCTGCAAGTGAAGAACGGCTGAGCTTGATATCGCGCCGCGGCTCGAAGAAGTTTGAAGTTCGAGCGCGGCAAAAAAGGACGGGCGCCCGCGTGATTCGGGGCGCCCGTTTTCAATGCGCGCGATGTTTCGCGCGCTTCTGCGTGATGCTTGGATGCGATCTCGCGCCAATTACGCCAGTTGCGCCAATTGCACGAATCGCGCGATCAGGCTGTCCCGGCTCGGATCAAGCCGCTTCGGCCGTGTACTGAGGCTCCAGGCTTTCCGGATTTTCCTGCGTATTGCCCTGCGTATGTGCCTGCATGTATGCATGCAGATACGCTTCGAATTCCTCCTTCACCTCCGGATGACGCAGCGCGAACTCCACCGTCGCCTTCAGGTAGCCGAGCTTGCTGCCGCAATCGAAACGCGTGCCGAAGTAGCGATACGCGAGCACCTGCTCTTCAGTGAGCAGCGACTGCACTGCATCGGTCAATTGCAGTTCGCCGCCCGCGCCCGGCTTGAGCGCGCGAATGTGCTTGAAGATGGTCGGCATCAGCACGTAGCGGCCCACCACGCCGAGGTTCGACGGCGCATTGTCAGGCGCCGGCTTTTCCACGATACCCGAGAGCTTGATCACATTGTCTTCCCACTCGCGGCCGTCCACGACACCGTACGAACGGCTGTCTTCGCGCGCGATGGTTTCGACGCCGATCACCGAGCTGTGATAGTGATTGAACGTATCGACAAGCTGGCTCATGACGGGCTTGGAGCTGTGCAGCAGGTCGTCGGCGAGAATCACCGCGAAGGGGCTGTCGCCCACCAGCTTTTCGGCGCACAACACCGCGTGGCCCAAGCCGAGTGCTTCCGCCTGACGCACATAAAAGCAGTCGACGTTGGCCGGTTTGATGCTGCGCACGAGGTCGAGCAGCTTCTGCTTGTTACGCGCCTCGAGTTCAGCTTCGATCTCATACGACTTGTCGAAATGATCTTCGATAGCGCGCTTGCTGCGGCCCGTCACGAAGATCATTTCGGTGATGCCGGCGGCAATCGCTTCTTCGACAGCGTACTGAATCAGCGGCTTGTCGACGATAGGCAGCATTTCCTTCGGACTCGCCTTGGTAGCCGGCAGGAATCGTGTCCCGAGGCCCGCTACGGGAAACACGGCTTTGGTGACTTTCAGCATGGTAGGCATTCCCAGATCGGTTAGAAATTGGTGTCCGCGGGCATGGCGGCCCCGCGACGTGGCCAGAAAGGCTAACAAAAAATCTGCGCTAGATCACGCGTGAATTTCACAAATAATGCTTAATGCGCCCGATTCACATCTATTTGCGCCATTTCTGAAAGACTTAGGCAACATTTACTTTGCAAAATCGAATTGTTTTCGGGCGATTCCGAAAAAATTACCCATGGCGTCGCTCGTGCCGGAGCGCGCGACGCCCTTCCGCCAGCAAACGCATCGGCGTTCATCGGCCCTTAGTGGCCCTTACCGGCGGGCTTCCTCGTTTTCGTCCAGTTGCGGCAGCTTGCCTGGACTGATGCGGAAACGGCGGATGGGCTCATTGCGCAGCGCCTCGCGATAAGCGGAGGCGCCGACGAGGATCAGTAGCACGGCGATGCCGGCAAGCAAATGCAGGTTCATGACTTCACCTCTCATCAGGAGAATCCGTGCTGTAAGTTAGCACGACAAAAGCGATAAATAATTGTCCAGACGCATTCTGCTTATGCGCAATTACAATTGGTCACAAAAGCCGCTTAAATAGAAAAAAGGCTGTCATTTTTTTATTCATTTTTTGTGCGCGCCGTGCACTAGCATGTGATGCACCGCGTGCGCGAATCGCGCGCGCGGACCCGCATTGCATTACTTCAAATAAAGGACCGCGCATGAGCGACTCAGCACTGGATGCCGCCGGCTCATCCCTGCCCCTCTCCCCGCCTTTGAGGCCTGCCGCGCCGCGCGCACAAAGCGACGCACGCGCCGACAGCGCCGGCAAGGAACATGTGATCGATGCAATGCGAGGCTTTGCCGCGCTGCTCGTCGCGTATTTCCATTGCCGTCAGATCGAATGGGTCGGCATGCAGGCGTTTCATCAGAATGCCGGGCATTCATTGAGTTTGAATACGATTGCCGCTTATCTGACTTTCCCTATTGCATGGGGATCGGCGGGCGTGCCGATTTTTTTCGTAATCAGCGGCTACTGCATTCACCGCAGCGGCGCGTTACGGCTCGCTAACAACCCGGCTTACCGGCTGGACGCAGCCAATTTCTGGGTGCGCCGCCTTACTCGCATTTATCCGGTGCTGCTTGCCGCCTTGCTGCTGACGCTCGCGCTCGACTGGTTCAGTCTGCAATTACCGCCTGTCAGTCACAAGATTCGCGAGATCGGCGTAGAGGCGTTTCTCGTCAACCTGTTCTCGCTTCAAGGCGTGGCCGGCAAGACGTATGGATCGAACGGCGCGCTATGGACTCTTTCGCTCGAAGTGCAGTTTTACGCGATCTACCCGTTGCTATTCGCGCTGCGTCGACGTATCGGCATGACCTCCGTGCTCGCGATCGTCGCCGTGGTCAACGTCGTTTCCGCCTATGTGCTCGAACGGCATGACATTCAGTTCTTCACGTCGTACTGGTTTTCGTGGACCCTCGGCGCATGGATTGCCGACGCAAGAGCCCGCACCTCCGCACAGACTGGTTCGCCGCGGTGGCTCTATGCGCTCGCCGCTGCATTCATCGCGCTGGGTTGCGCGGCGTTTCACTACGGTCAATACGGCGCGTTCCAGCTCTGGGCAATCGGCTTCGCGTTCTATCTGTACAAGGCGCTGGAGCGCGGCAACGGCAACCAGCGCGACGGTTGGGGCTTGCGGCTTTTGTCGCGCTTTGGCGACTTCAGCTTTTCGCTGTATCTGATTCATCTGCCGATCTTCGTGCTGCTTTCGTCGCTGCTGTTCCGCTCTTCATTGCAGATGTCGATCTGGCCGTCGTTTGGCTACATGCTGGTGGCCGTGCCGGCCGCTTACGTGTTCTACCGGCTGGTCGAATTACCGGCGATGAAGTGGTCCGCCAGTTTCAAGCCGAAATCCGCTAAAGGCGCGTTCGGGAAGTAGTCGTAAAAAAGCGGGGCGAAAGTCAGTGACGTCCGCCCCGCTGCGCCAAATGACAGGAACCGGCCGAGTCCCTGCCTACCCCGCGTCAATCGTTTCAGTAACAGTGCTTCTGGCAGTGCCTCTCGCCGCATTGTCCGGCGCGCGTCGGCGGTCTCGGGCGCGATTCATCGAGCGACGCGCTTCACCGCCTTCGTGCTTCTTGCAGCACATACAGGTCACGCAGGTCACGCGCCGGCAGCCTTGCCCGGCTCCGCCACACGGCTCAGGATCCGCTCCACGCTCTCGACATAGTTCACCGTACCGAAGCGGCTCAGCGCCGTCCTGTAGCCGTTTTTGACGAGCTTGTCGCGCAGTTCGTCGTTCGAGCGCAGTTCGGCTAGCGCGTCGGCCAAAGCATGAGCATCGCCCGGCGTGCACAGCACGCCGTTCTCGTAGTCGTCGATAATTTCAAGTACCCCGCCCGCGCGCGCGGCCACGACCGGCCGTTGCGCGAGCATCCCTTCGACGATCACCCGGCCGAACGGCTCTGGCGTGATCGACGTGTGCACCACCGCGTCCACCGCGCACATGCAGGCGGGAATATCGTGCTGGAAGCCGAGAAAATGCACGCGGTCGCCAAGACTATGCGCGGCGACGAACGCATGCAGTTCGATCTCGTACTGATCTTCACCGAAGAGCGGCGCGCCAACCAGCACCGCGTGCATGTGCGGATTGAGCACTAGCGCCTGCAGCAGCACATGCTGCCCTTTCCAGCGCGCGAGGCGGCTGAACGAGCCCACCAGAAAGGCGTCTTTCGGCAGGTTCAACTTTTCGCGCAGCGCGGCTTGCGGCACGTTGCGCAAGGCGTCGAACGGTGCCGCGGAAATGCCGTTGAACACTACGTCGATGCGCTTGTTGTCGAAATGCGTAAGGTCGGCGAACGCGCGCGCCGAGGCGGCCGAATTGGCGATCACATGCGTGAGGCCGAGTCGCGCGCACCATTTGATGATCGCGAGCTGCTTGCCGCCGAAATGCTCCGGACTCACGATGTCGCGCAGATGCCAGACCACCGGGCGCCTCGCGAGCTTGCCGGCGACCGCGCCGATCACCATTGCGCGCTGCGTGTTCGCATAGATCACCTGCGCATTGCGCGCGCGTCTGGCCGTCGCGCGAACGAGCGACATCAGGCCCATCAACGCCTGACCCTTCGGCAACGAACCGCCCTGCTTGCGCACGTTGCGCAGCGCGCCCGCATCGAGCACCTCGACACTGGCGCCCGCTTTGTCGAGCGCGGTACGGAACGGGCCGTCGTCGAACAGTACGACTTCCATGCGCGAGCGCAGCGCCTTGACGATTTCGAGCAGCGAAAGCTCGGCGCCGCCTAGTACGCCGCTTTGATCGACAGCGAGAATGCGCGGCGCATTCGCGGCCGGCTCCGCTTCATACGGCGCGTACGGCGGCAGCGTCGCGTTGTGCAGCGCGGGCACGGACGCCCGCACATGGGCGAAAAAGCGTTCCCTGAAGTTCGCTGCGGAAAAACGCTCGGCGTTCGCGCGGCAATCGGTTGGCGAAAAACGCTTCACGTGTCCATCGAAACGCTCGACCGCGGCGATGATCGACTCCGTGCTCTGCTCGTCGAAGAACATGCCGGTCGGACGCGGCTCCGACAGATCGCGCACCGTTTCGAGCGCACCGCCCTTGCCATACGCGATGACAGGCGTGCCGCACGCCTGCGCCTCGACCACCGAAATGCCGAAATCTTCCTCGGCGGCGAAGACGAAAGCCTTGGCGCGGCTCATCCGATCCTTCAACACCTTGAACGGCTGGTAGCCCATGATCTCGACATTCGGCCCCGCCTTCGCGCGAATCTTCTGCATGTCGGGACCGTCGCCGATCACGACAAGTTTTCTCTCAGGCATGCGCGCAAACGCCTCGACAATCAGGTCGATTTTCTTATACGGCACCATCCGCGAGGCGGTCAGATAGAAGTCTTCCTTCTGCGTGCATAGCGTGAACGCTTCGACGTCGACAGGCGGAAAGATCACCTGCGCATCGCGCTGGTAGACCTTCCTGATCCGCCGCGCGATGAAGTCGGAGTTCGCGATAAAGCCGTCCACCGAATTCGCCGTGCGGATGTCCCAGTTCCGGATGTAATGCAAAATGAGCCGCGCCATTGCCGACTTCGGCCCGCTTGTCAGTTTCGACTGCTGCAGATACTGGTGCTGTAAGTCCCACGCATAGCGGATCGGCGAATGCACGTAGCTGATATGCACCTGGTCCGGACCGGTGAGAATGCCCTTGGCCACTGCGTGGCTGCTAGAAATCACCACGTCGTAGGCGGATACATCGAGTTGCTCGATCGCGAGCGGCATCAGCGGCAGATACGTGCGGTATTTGGTGCGCGCGAGCGGGAGCTTCTGGATAAACGATGTGGTAACGGGCTTGCCGCGCAGAAAGCTGCGGTCGTCGAGAAAGTCGACCAGGCTGAACAGGTCCGCGTCCGGAAAGCACGCCACTATCTGTTCGAGCACCTTCTCCGCGCCAGCATAGGTAACGAGCCAGTCGTGCACGATCGCCACGCGCACGGCTTTATCGCCGCGCAATGCCGCACGCCGCGGCGGCGCGTCAGCCGTAGGAACGGTGGTCAGTTCGGCCAGCGCGCTGCGCGTCGGAGCTTGCAGCACGGCTTCTTCAAGGACTTCGTGGTTCATGCGCTTTTCCTCGGATTCAGTCGCAACAGCAGTGAACGCGCTAGATCGCGCAAGGCGGGTGTCATTGTGATGGACCAGGCGATGTTCGCGCCCACCATCAACAGGCCGGCGACGATCGCCATGGCGAGGCCCGGCAGGAAGCTGGAAAGCCAGAGGCTCGCCAGCAGGAAAGCGAGGTGGGCGAGCATGTCGAGCGCGATTTGGCGCGCTCGAATCGCCGAAAGCCGCAACAGCACCGCGTAATCGAATAGCGCGCGGCCGGCCACTGCGATCGCCGCGCCAGTCAATCCGAAATGCGTGATGCCAAACCACAAAGCCCCCGCAAACAAGGGCAATTCGAATAAACCGACGCGCGCGGCCGTGGCCGGATTGACCTGCGACTGGATCAGGATCCGCGTCACGTTGGCCTGGCCCACGAGCCATACCGCGACGATCATGATGCGTCCCACGGGCGCCGCGACGGTCGCGATTTCATTGCCGACCCAAAGATGCAGGAACGGTTCGAGAACCAGCATCGCGATCAACGCGACAGGCGTGAACACGCCGTTGAGAAATTCGAGCGACTGCTGCGTGATGGTGTCGGCGTCCGCGCGGCCTACGGCGGAAAGCCGTGGAAACAGCGTGCGCACCATCGCGGTGGGCACGATGTTCAAGCGCGTCACGAGGTTTTGCGGCACCGTGTAATACGTGACGAAGCGCGCGCCGAGGCTCGTGCCGAGCATCACGCGGTCGAGCGATTCGGCGATCATGTTGGTGACGCTCGCAATCAGCATCCAGCCGCCAAAGTTGAAGAGCCCTTTCGCCACGCCGAACTGCGGCGGCAGAATACTGCGTATTTCAAGCACTTTTAGCGCGGACCGGCCGAGCAGGATCGCGGCGAGAATGCGCGCGAAAACCGCGGCGGCGAGCACGTTCTGCAAGCTCGCGCCGAGCCACAGCGCCGCGCCGAGCGGCAGCAACTGGAACAGGAACGTGCCAATGGTCTGATTCGTGTTGTAGACGCCGAAGCGTTCCGCGCCGTTGATTGCGCCGGCGAACACCCACGAGACGTTCGCAATCGGAATCGCCACCGCGAGCCACGGCAGCGCCATGTACACCTCATGCTGCAGTTCCGGCGACACCTTCGTGAAATACGCGGTGTACAGAAATGCGCCGAAATAAATGATCAACCCGCCGATCACGCCCGTCACGAGATTGAGCCACGTCGCACTCCAGAACACGCGCGCGCTCTCGTCCTTGTTGCCCGACGCGCGCGCCTTCGAAATGTGATTCTGCGCGGCCATGCTCATGCCCAGATCGAGAATTCCGAAGTAGCCGATCAGCGTCCACACGAGGCTGATCACGCCGTAGCGCTCGACGCCGAGCAGCCGGATATACGACGGCACGGTGACGAGCGAGACGAAAGTCGGCAGCACGAGACCGAAGAAGTTGATCGCTACGTTCTTGAGAATGCCTTTGTCCATCGGATGCCCTGGGTTCGACTACGATTGCCTGTTTTTTTCGTCATGCGTGGTGTTGCCGACGAGTCGTCAAGGTTTCCAGCGGTACATCAGCACCTTGCCGCGTGCGTCTTCCTCGACGAATACCAGGTACTCGCCGTTGGCTCGCTTCGCCGCGCTGATGCCGTTGGGTACGTCGACCCAGCCGGACGCCCGACCCACTTCGGGGCCGGGCCGGATCACACCGAGTTCGCGGCCGCTGTCCTTGTCCCACACATGCACCGCGCCCACCGGTTCGACGCCGAAGATGTATTGCCGCTCGACCGTGAGGCCGATAATCGTCGCGATGGGCTTGCTCTGCGTTTGCCATGGCAGCGCGATTGAATAGCGTTGCACCGGCTTGCCGCTCGACCATTTGTCGTAGCGCACCAGCACGCGGCCCACTTCCTTCCAGAAGCCCCGATCGAACGGCGTGTCGGGCGTATAGCCGCTCACGTACATCGTGTCGGTGTCGGGTTCGTAGATCGCGCGATGCAGTTCCGTGAACGGTTGTGGCACCGGGTACTGCGTGAGGTCCGAATATGAATAGACGGGGTTGCCCTTGGCATCCAGACCGCCGAAGCGAAAGCGATAAATGCCCTTGGTGTCACGCGTGCGCCAGATGTCTCCCGCGGTGTCGACCCACCAGCCCCAACCGCCCGCGAGCTTCGTGCCGCTCGTGTTCGGGGCGAATTCGTCGGTATTGAATTTGCCGTCGCCGTTCGTGTCGCGCCAGATCCAGTCGCCGCCCGGCGGCGCGTTCGGCACCCTGGCGACCGCGCGCTCGCGGCCAGCGATAAAGCCGGACGGAATCGCCGTCTCGCCATCGCGTTGCGGATCGAAGCGATAGATCTTCAGATGGTCCGCATACATGTCGGTCAGGTACAGGAACGTGTGGCCCTTCAGCTTGCGGGCAATCGGCAAGCCGGGATACTGATCGGTGTGGAAGACCGGGTCGTCCGGATATTTGAAGCGGTTAGACAGGAATCCGACATATTTCCAGTCCTGCCCCGCGGGCTTCGAAAGATCGAGCTCGAAACGCTTGTTTCCGGTATACACACTGTCTGGCCGCGACGGATCGATCCACGCGCCATCGACGAAAAGCAGTCCCTGCACGAGCCAGTTCTGCTTGCCGTCAGGCGCGTAGCTTTCGAGCGTCGCGCCGAGGCCCGCGCCGATCGGCTCATAACGCGGGCCGATGCCGTTGGTCGATACATAGACGTTTCCGCTCGCATCCACGCCTACGCCTGTTAGTCCGTTGAAACGTTGCGGTCCCGGCCTTCCCGCGACGCCGCTAAAAATCCCGCCGCGCTCGCCCAGTGAGCCCGACTGCGCGTAACGGCCAGCGTTCTTGCTAAAGAACAGCACCTGCTGTCGCGGGCCGTTGTCGGCGATCAGAATGCGGCCTTTCGCGTCGGCGGCGATATCGACTGCCAGGGTATCGGCGGGCAGTTCGATGTTCTCTTCGATGCGCTTGCCGCCCGGCGTGTAGTGCTCGACATGCGGCGCGCGATCGTTGCGCGTACCGCTCAGCACCCACAGCGTGCCGTCCGGCGCAAGCGTGATCCGGCCAGGCTCGTGCACGCTCCACGCGGCCTTCTGCTGCATCGACTCGGCGTCGTACACCTCGATGCGGTCGCGCGCCGTATTGGCCGCATAGAGCGTGGTCTCGTTAGCCGCGAGTCCGCCGATTTCGGCGCTCGTGCCCGTCGGCACTTCGTTCATCATCAGGAAGCCGGCCGCGAGTTGCGCATGCGGATCAGCCGCTTTCGCCGCGGGCTGAAACGGCGCGGCACGCTTTGGATCGGCAATCTGCCGGCGCGAAATGCCGAACCACTGCTTGCCTTTTGCCGGCCACACGCCCTGCTCGACCAGCCGGCCTTTTTCGTTGCCGACCGCAATGGCGACAAAAGCGTACTTGCGATTGATCGCGATCGCGTTGCCGCCGCTGTTGCCCCAGCCATGCGTGCCGCCCGCGAAGCCGACCATCTTGCCGTTCTGATAGACGCTCGCCTCGGCGCCGCTTTCGTCCCACGGCGCATTCGTATAGACCTTGCCGTCGGGCGCGACGGCGATCGCCGTGATGTTGATCTGCGCCCACGTGCCGTCGCCGAAACCAAACGTGTTGCCGATCCATGACGTCTTCGCGTTCAACGCCGTTTCCGCCCGAGCCGTCAAACTGGCTGATGCAGCAGCCAGTCCGACGACGCACGCGAATACCGCGAGCCAGCTTTTGAACGTGAAACGGGGCAAGGTATGTCCTCCAGTCGATGCGAACCGATGCTTTGACAGAACTGTGATGCGGGTACGCGAATATGCGAGCGTGCTGACACGAGCGCCAATGCAAGCGCCATTGCAAGAGTTATGGCAAGCGCCATTCATGAACGCGCGCGGTTATCGGCACATAGCAAACTCAGTGAAAGATGACGGCGCAGCGCGAAGCTTGCTTTCCGGCACGGCGTCAGCACACGCGCCCTCCCGCTTCGGTCACGCAGGCGCGCCACGCTGCGATACGCCGCGTCGAACGAACGCGGTGCGCGGCGCACGCGCAGTCCTTGGCCGCCCAATCCGCAAGGTTCACATTACGCGTAAAAAACGCCGCGACGAAAATCGAAAATAATTCAAAAATATTCGCCGCTTTAAAACGATGCGAAAGAAATCATTTTAAAAATAGATTGAAAGAAAATATGGCCGTCCAAGGTGGCGAACGATCCATGCACGCACCGCTGTCGCTCATCTTTTTACCAAGCCACGCAGTGTGGATGGTCACTTCATCACGTTATTTGCAACCAGAGTGCACCCATCGTCATGAGCGCGACACAAGCATGGAAACGTCGCGCAAATGCATAACGAAACACCCTGTTTCAATCTGATTCATTTATCCATTTCATTCCCGTTTTTTCGCGATTTTCTTTTGCCTAGAATCAATTGCATCAACGTCGCGGCCGCAGCGGGCGCCACTGGCTTTCTGCCCTGCTCGCGGCTCCTCGCGGCTCCTCGCGGCTCTTCCGCTTCACACCATGGACGGTTCATGACTGCTAGCGCACTGCCCACAGCGCCTTCCCATTCACGCCGCATCGTGCAGCTCGACGGCTTGCGCGCGATCGCCGTGTTAGCGGTGTTCGCGCAGCACGCGTTGAAAGCGCCGCTGTGGATGGGCGTCGATCTGTTCTTTGTTCTCAGCGGCTTTTTGATTACCGGCATCCTGCTAGAACGCAAGGCGCGCGAGCAGTCGTACTTCGGCTACTTCTACGCACGCCGTGCACGGCGCATCCTGCCGCCCTATCTGCTGCTGATGGCGGTCTCCTCGATCCTGTTCGGCTTCGGCTGGGCGCAGCACTGGCAGTGGTACGCATTCTTCGCAACGAACATTGGCGACGCGCTGAATCAGAGCGGGCACGACAGCCTCAATGTGCTGTGGTCGCTTGCGGTTGAAGAGCAGTTCTATATCGTCTGGCCGTTCGTGATTCTGTTCGTGCCCGAACGTGCGCTCGCGTGGGTGGCCGCCGCGCTGGTCCTGCTCGTGCCGGTGCTTCGCGCAGTTGCCACGCCCTGGTTCGATTCGTTCTGGCCGATCTATTACCTCACGCCGTTTCGCATGGATCTGCTCGCGGCCGGCGCGCTGCTTGCCGTCGCCGTGCGGCGCGATCGTCACGCACTCGAACCGTTCAAGGGCGTCGCGGTGCTGGGCGTGATCGCTGCCCTCGCCGCGCTCGCCTGGCTGCATCTGCACTTTCCGCGGTTTCGCGCGGCCAATACGCCGCTGTCGAATGCGGGGCTTTACAGCATTTCGTTGGTGCTTTGCACGTCCGTCGTGGTCATCGCCCTGCAAAGCAAGGGCATCGTCAAACGGCTGCTGTGCAATCCGGTGCTCGTGTACATCGGTACGATCAGCTACACGATTTATCTGATTCATCTGAGCGTGCTCTATGCGCTGTGGCCCCTGCAAATGAACCGCTATGTGACCGCGGCGCTCGCGCTCGCTATCACGATCGCGTACGCGAGTCTCACGTGGTTCGGGTTTGAGAAGCGCCTGATCTTCGGTTCGCGCGGCAACTTGCATACGACAACCGTGGCCACCGGTGCGGGCGTGCCGAGCGCTGCGCCGCAAGTACCGCAAAGCCGCGCATGAGATGCCCCGCACGGCCCACGGCGGCCGCGATATTCGCGTCGCTTGCGGCACTGTCTCTGTCTGCGCCAGCCGGCATCGTTCAAGCCGCTCAAGTGCAGGTGCAAGCGCAGATTCAAGCGCAGACACAGGTGCTGATCGACGCATACGGCGATTCGACGACGCTCGGCATTTCATGCAGCGAAGGCCATTGCGCGCCTCAAGCGCAGAACGCCGTGGCTTATCTGCAGGACGAGTTGCAGACGCATCATGGCGACCGTGTGCGCGTGGCCAACTATGGAATGGGCGGCACGATGGCCACGCAATTGCTCGACGGCACGGGCAATCGGCGCGCCGGGCCTACCGCCGGTTTGCCATGGCGCGAACGGCTCGCGGCGTCGCCCGCGCGGATCGTGTTGATCAACTACGGCATCAACGAAGTGATGCAGAACCAGACGCCCGAGCAGTTCTACGCAGCGCAAACCGCGCTCGTCAAAACCGCTCGCGCGCTCGGCAAGGAGCCGGTGCTGGAGACGGCGAATCCGATGCCCGATAACCGGCTGAATGCGCGGCTTGCCTCGATGGTCGCGATGACGCGCCGTGTGGCCGCCGAACAGCAGGTGCCGCTCGTCGACCAGTTTGCGTACATCAGCAGTCTGCCGGACTGGAAGACGTTGATGTCCGACGGCGCGCATCCGAAGCCTGGGTTGTACAGGCTCAAGGCCGAGCAGGATTTTCAGGTCGTCGAACCGCTGGTGCGGCGGCTCCTGGATGGCACGCTCTGAGGTGCTCTTTTTTTCTTTTACCAATATTGAAGGCAAGCTATGAGCCAACCACGCAAAGCGATCATCACCGGTGTGTCCGGACAGGACGGCGCCTACCTGACCAAATTGCTGCTCGACAAGGGCTATCAGGTAACCGGCACCTATCGGCGTACGAGTTCCGTGAATTTCTGGCGCATGCGCGAGTTGGGCGTGCTCGATCATCCGAATCTGCGTCTCGTCGAACATGATCTGACCGACCTCGGCTCGACACTGCGCCTGCTCGAAGGCGCGCAGGCCGACGAGTTGTATAACCTCGCCGCACAGAGTTTCGTGGGCGTGTCGTTCGACCAGCCGGTGACGACCGCCGAGGTGACCGGCATCGGCGCGCTGAATCTGCTTGAGGGCATCCGCATTCTCAATCCGAAGATGCGCTACTACCAGGCGTCGACGTCGGAAATGTTCGGGCTCGTGCAGGCGGTGCCGCAACGCGAGGACACGCCCTTCTATCCGCGCAGCCCCTATGGCGTGGCGAAGCTGTTCGCGCATTGGTCGACGATCAACTATCGCGAGTCGTATGGTCTTTTCGCGAGCAGCGGCATTCTGTTCAATCACGAATCGCCGCTGCGCGGCCGCGAATTCGTGACGCGCAAGATCACCGACACGGTTGCCAAGATCAAGCTCGGCAAGCAGGACGTGCTGGAACTCGGCAATCTGGGCGCGAAACGCGACTGGGGTTTCGCGCTCGAATATGTGGAAGGCATGTGGCGCATGCTGCAAGCCGACGAGCCGGACACCTTCGTGCTTGCGACCGGCCGCACTGAAACGGTCCGCGACTTCGTGCGCATGGCGTTCGCGGCGGCGGATTATCAGATCGAGTGGTCAGGCAAGGAAGAGCGCGAAACGGGCATCGACGTGGCGACCGGCAAGACGCTCGTACGCGTGAATCCGAAGTTCTACCGGCCGGCCGAAGTGGACCTGCTGATCGGCTGCGCGGACAAGGCGCGCGAGAAACTCGGCTGGCAGGCGCAAACCACACTCGAACAACTGTGTCACATGATGGTTCATGCGGACATTGGGCGCAATCAGCATCACGAGACGTTTTAATCAGCGGCCGCGCACGCCCGCATCGCGATGATGCGGGCAACACCGCGGCGATGCAGTGGCGGCGGCACAAAAGTAAGCGTAAGAAAAAGGCGGCGGCTCCCTTGTACTGGAGCCGCCGCCTTTGTCATTTCCTTCCGCAAGTCTCAGCAAATCTCACTGCTCGATCAATGCACCCCGCCCGCGGCAATAGCCTCGCTATACACCGACGCGACCCGTTTCGCGATCACCGAGTTATCGAAGTTCTCGCGCGCATAGCGCCGGCACGCATCGGCATCGGGCAGCTTCAGCGAGCCGCTCAGCGCGCCGGCTAGTCCTGCCGCGATCGCCTTCGCGCCGGTCTCCGGCAGCACCAGATCGGGCGACAGCCCCGCGACGGCCTCGGGCAGGCCGCCAACCGGCGTCACCAGCACCGGCGTGCCAGACGCGAGCGACTCGACCGTGATGAGACCGAAGCCTTCGAGCGCGACTGTCGGCACCACGCTGATATTCGCCGCGCGATAAAGCGCCGCCAGATGCTGATCCGGCACGAAGCCGAGAAGCTTCACGTTGTCCTGCAAGCCGGCCTCGTCGATGCGCGATTGCAATTCGTCCGCGAGACGCCCCTTGCCCGCGATCAGAAGCAGCACATCAGGGTGGCTCGGCTTGAGCAGCTTGACCGCGTCGATCAGATCCTCGAGGCCCATGCGGCGCACGAGACGCCGCACCGCCAGCACGATCGGCCTGTCCTGCGGCAATTGCAGTTTCAGACGCGCCTCGGCGGGCGTGACCGGCAGATTGAATTGTTCGACGTCGACGCAGCCCGGCACCACGCGCACACGCTCCGGCGAGATGCGATAACGCGAAGTGAGAATCTTGCCGAACGCCTCGGACAACACGATGAGACGCGACGAGCGCGCATAGACCGATTGTTCGAGATAACGCTTAGCGCGCTGGCCGAGTGAATCCGCGCCTTCAACATGGCTCTCGTCGGCCCACGGTCCCTGAAAATGCGAGACCTGCGGAATGCCGCGCGTCACGTCGAGGCCCGGAAACGTATAGAGCGCGAAGTGCGACGAGATCACGTCGGGCCGCGACGTGCCGATTTCCTGGCGCAGCGCGCGGCGCGCGGCCATCAACCGCAAAGGTAGCGACTGGCCCGCGGAGCCGAAACCGTTGATCGCGCCGCCCGTGTCGGCGGCGACCTTCGGCGAGCCGGCCACGACGCCGCGCACGGCGACGCCCGCGCCCGGCAGCGCGCCGACGAGCGAGTAGTACATGCGGTCGAGGCCGCCCGCGCGTTCCGGGAACCAGTGCATCCCGATCTGCAGCGATTTGATTGAGCTTGTCGTCATTGTCGTTGCCTCTTTGTATCCGGTGAGTTGTGGTGGACGGTCGCGCGTCGCGTCATTCAACGCGCTTGTGTCCGGCCAGCGTGTTCAGCGTGAGCGCGTCGGTCTTCGCAACCACTGCCGCCTCGGCTTCTTTGCGCCGGCGATTCTTCTGCTGCCCTTCGATCTGCCGATACAGCGCGATATATTGCGCGGCCATGCGCGCCCAGCCGAAACCGGTCGCGAGTTCGTTGGCAGCCACGCCCATCTTGCGACGCGCGTCGTCATCGGCGGCGAGGCGTGCGACCGCTCCCGCAAGCGCCTTCGGATCGTCCGGATCGTCGAGCACGATTCCGCATTCCGGCGTGATGATCTCCGCGCCCCCCGCAGTGCGCGCGGTCACGACCGGCAGCCCGGCCGCCATCGCTTCGAGCAGCGACAGGCTCATTGCCTCGTAACGCGACGGAAACACGAACGCATCGACCGAATGCATCAACACCGGCATCTCTTTGACGAGCCCGAGAAAGTGCACGCGATGCGCGATGCCGAGCGCCTTCGCCTCGTCCGGATACGGACTGCCCGGCAGAAAACCCGCCACCGCGATATGCACGTGCTCGGGCAAATGCTTGAGTGCGGCGAGCACGGTGCCGAGGTTCTTGCGCGGAGTACGCAGATCGCCGACGAACAGCAGCAAGAATGCGTCTTGCGGTAAACCGAACTTCGCGCGATCGCCGGTGGCCGCGGCAAAGCCGCGCGTATCTACGCCGTTGTAGATCACGTCGACACGGTTATCGGGCGTGAGGCCGATCGCGCGGATTTCATCGGCGACCTTCTGCGACACCGCCGTGATGACCTTCGAGCGCCGGTAGGCCCAGCGCTCGAGCAACGCGTTGCAGCGCGTATACACCGACTGATACGCGGACCACGCGCCCTTCGTGAGACCGAACGGGTAGTACTTGCTGCCGAGCCACCCGCTATGCACGAAGTGCGACGTGTTGACGTCGGCAGGCATCCACGTGATAAAGCCGTTCACATGGAGCACGTCGTATTCGCGGCGATGCGAGCGCAGCCACATCGCGCTCTTGAATGCGAACACCTGCTGGCGTAGCAGATTGGTCGGCCACCAGCGGCCGATTTTCATCGGCACCCAGCGTACATTCGGATGAACGAGCAGATCGGGCGCCACGTGCGAGGCGATCAGCGTGACGCCGATATTCTCGTCGAGCGCCGCGCGCGCGATCTCGTGGTTGACGCGCCCCTGGCCGTCGTTATGGCGCACAACGTGCGTGACAATGGCGACTCTCAATCAGTGCCTCCGTGGAAAAGTTGCGTGCGGAATAACGTACCGGCGCGGTTGATTTTTTCGTAATGCACCGCGGAAAGAATTGAAAAAACGCTCATGAAAAGCAGCAGCCCGCCAGTGCCGACCAGCGAATTGGTGAACACCAGCATCGCGAAAGTCGCAAGGCACAGGCTCAGACAAGCGGACACGTACTTGTCGTTGCGCAGCTTGAACGACGCAAGCACGGCGCGCGTCAATAGCCAGACGATGCCGGACATGTAAAGCAGCGTGCCGGGCCAGCCGAGCACGAACGGGATGTTCATCACGCCGCTGTCGAAGTTGCCGTACTGGCCGAGCTGGCCGCCGTCGTTCGAGAGCTTGGTCGAGGTGCCGGTCGCACCCATGCCTTCGCCGGAGACATCCGTAAAGGCCGTTTTGGCGAAGGTTGCATAGAACTGGTTGCGGGCCGCGTAGCTCTGGTCGTCGTTCAGATTGACGATGGTCGACAAACGCGCCTGCATACGCTCGGCCACCGGACCGACGGCGAGGAGCGGCACGCACAGTCCCGCGAGCAACACCGCGCTCGCGACAATACGCACCCGCACCTTGTTGTTGGACTTGATCAGCTGGATCAGCAACGCGATGACCCAGCCGCCCCATGTGGAGCGCACGAGGCTTAAAGCAAACGAAAAGAAACCGAGCGCCGCGGCGACCCAGCGCACGCGATGCGTGGCCGCCATCACGTACACCATCGCGCCCATCATCGCGAACGCGAACGGCCCTGACGAATTCATCGTGCTGAATACGCGCACGCCCATCGGCACCGGGTCGCCTTGCGAGTTCATCTGCGAGCCGAGCATCCACAGTGCGTCCCACTGCGGCATGATGAAAAACTGGATCAGACCGTAGCCGCCCATCACGAGCATGCCCCAGATGAATGTGTTCACTATGGTGTCGCGGTACAGCGGATACTGGCGCGTGTTCGCCATGATGTGAAAGCCGATCAGAATCGGATACAGCCAGTTCGCGAGGTCGTAGGTGGCCGCGAGCGGACCGCTCGAAATCACGCCGACAAGATAGGCGTAGACGAGTCCGAGCAGGATCAGCAGCACCGGAAGGCCGCGCCGTTGTCCGAGCAGCCTGTAGTAGCGTACGAGCGATAACGCGCTGATCATCGTGACGGCGAGCGGCGCGACCTGGATCAGGCTCGTCGGCGTGAACGAGCCTTTGGACCAGTCGGCGAGACGGCGCACTTCCGGGCTCAGGAACCAGAGCCACCACATGAAGCCGATATAGCGCGCCGGGCTCTTGAAGTAGAGCCACAGGCCCGTCCCGATTGCGAGGACCGGAAACGCGAGCGTAAGCACCGTGCCTTGATGCGCGACGATCAGCACGGCCGTGACCAGCCACAGCATGGCCGCGGGCAGCCACTCGCGGCGTTTGCGCGACGCGGTGCGCGGCGCGCGTACGGTGCCGGGCATCCCAGGACCACCCGGCATGCCCGGTGTGGGCGGAAGGTCGGCTCGCGGAAGCGTCGACATCGCTTAGAGGCCCCCGCGCGGTTCTTGCGCGGCGCTGCGTTGACCACGAGCGCCCACCGCCTTGTCCGCGTCCGCAGAAGGCGCCACGCGGCCGCGTGCGGCGGCGCCGCGAGCGCGCAGCATCTCCTGCGTGATCCGCACATGCTGCATGGCGTAGTGCTGCGTGGTCAGATCGCGCGACAGCAAACCGGCAGCCGCTGCCTGCGCCTGGCGCAAGGCGTCTATCGGCGCGGCGGCGAGTCGGTCGACCGCATCGCGCAACGCAGGCGCATTGAACGGCGGAATGTACGCGGCCTCGGCCGCCGGAAAATAATCCTGCAAGGCGCCGACGTCGGTAGCGACCATCGGCTTGCCGACTGCCGCCGCCTCCAGCATCACGGTGATGCCCGACGCGTGCGTGTTCGGCCGCAACGGCACGACGATCACATCGGCCCAGTCATACAGTTCGCGCTGTTTTCTGATGCCCGAAAACAGCGCGATTTCGACGTTCGGCGCGCGCAGCGACGCGGGAATGCGGCGGCGCGTGGCGAGCTTCACCGTGTAGCGCGCGTCGTTGCCGAACGCCTTGATGAGCGTGTCCCAGTCGCGGTCGCGATCGTTGCCGATCGCGGCAATGCGGATCGGCGAATGCGGCTTCCATTCGGTCGGCGGCTTGACCGGAAAGTCGCGCGTGTTCAAACCGTAGAGCAGCGGCTTCGCGTCACGATTGAAATAGCGCTTGCATAACGCAGCGTTTTCGCTCGCGAGCGTGGTCAGCTGATCGGCGCGAGTCATCAGCTTGCGGTACAGCCACTTACGCACGATTCCATACGAAGGCCATTTGTCGAGCAGCCACACGCTTTGCGCGAGCAAAAGCGGCGAGGATTCCGCGCCGGCCTTACGCCCGCTCAGCAAAAGCATCAGCGCGGCCGACAGCCATTCCTGTTCCGTGTGCGTCCAGATCACATCCGAGCGCAACATTTCCGCGCGATTGCGCCATGTATGGATGAAGTCGAAGCCAAACGCTGCCTTCAGAGCGCGCCGAACAAGCCGCATCGGCTTGCCTTCGCGAGCGTCCTGCGAATAGGTGAGCGCAAAGGCGTCCGATTCGGCGTGGTGATACCCGTACAGACAACCGATGTTGTCGCCCGGTCGATAGAAACGCGGATCGGCGCCGTAAAACAGATGAACGTGGACCTTCGTACTCATGCAGACACTCCCTTTGCCGATGCTGTAGCGTGTGAGGCGCTGTGTGCTGCTCGCGCCCGTTGCATTCGCCGCCGCTCAGGCGGTGCGCGACAGCGCGCGCCGGGCTTCGTGCGCGCCGGTACGCACCGCGCGCCAGCGCGACAGCTTCAGGCGCGCCTGTTTCGACACGAGTGCTAGCGCCGCATGCGTGAGGCCCGGATAAACACGCGTGCCGACGAGCGTCCACCACCACCACGCGGTTTCGCGGCGCAACGGCGGCAACTGGTCGCGCAGGATCAGATGGAAATTGAACGCGGCATTGCGCAACGCGGCCATGGTTTGCGCATCGCGCCGGTCGTCGTCGAAACGTTCGGCGGGGAAATGATCGACCGCGACGCGCGGGTCGTACATCAGCTTCCAGCCGGCGTTCTTCACCGCGAGGCTGAACGCCATGTCGTTGTGAACCTGGGCGCCCGCGCCGCGCAGCCTTGCGTCAAAACGGATGTTGCGCACCGCGTCGCGCCGGTAGCTCATGTTGGCGCCCTTCAGAATGTCGACTTCGCGTGCGCTGCCCACGCCGAGATGATGGTTGCCGATGATCTTGCCGTGCGCCGTGACCTTGCCGACCAACGGCCGCTCGCCGTCCAGCACGCGGCCTTTTTCGTGCACCCAGTCGCGCCCGCCGAGCGCGCCGAGCCGAGCGTCGCTCTCAAACGCGGCTGCTATGCGTTGCACCCAGTCGGGATGAGGCGCGGCGTCGTCGTCGGTGATTGCGATCACGTCGCCGTTGGCGGCGTCGAGTCCGCGATTGAGCGCCGCGACCTGGCCAGGCGCTTCGACCAGCGCTACCGAGAGCGGCAGCATGCCCGGCACCGCCGGATCGCGCAGACACATATGGGTCGCCTCGTCGTCGGCGCGCGCCACCACCACGACTTCATCGGGCGCGCGCGACTGCCGTTGCAGCGCCGCGAGGCAGCGCGCGAGGTCGGCCGGGCGGCGGTAAGTCGGAACTAGTACCGTCACTTTCATTGCGATGTCCTTATTGCGATGTCCTTTGTTATTCATCGTCGTGTGCTCCTGCCCGATCAGGTGCTCAGATATTCCTGGACCGCCGCATAGCTGCGGTCGTAGCCGCCGCGAGCCCGCGCCGGCATGCCGTTGAAGATGCCGCCCTGCACGTGCACGCCGGCTGCGCGCAGACGCTTCAACGCGTCGGTGATCTCGCCCTCGCTATGCATGCCCGAACGCATCACGAAGAAGGTCGAACCCGCATACGCGCCGATGATCGACGCATCGGTCACCGCGAGCACCGGCGGCGTGTCGATCAGGATCACGTCGTAGCGTTTCGCAAGACCGTCGAGGTATTGCGGCAGACGCGGCGACATCAGCAGCTCGGACGGATTGGGTGGACGGCGCCCGCACGAAATGAAACTCAGGTTCTCGATCTCCGACGCGCGGATTGCCTCCTCCAGCGAGATCTGGCCGCTCAGCAGTTCCGACAGGCCGTTTTCCTGCGTGCCGCCGAGGAAGCGTTCGAGCACGCCGCGGCGCATGTCGCCGTCGATCATCAGCACGCGCTTGCCCGAATGCGCGAGCAGCACCGCCAGGTTGACCGTGAGGAAGCTCTTGCCGACGCCTGCCATCGGGCCCGTGAGCATGACGATGCGGTTCTTCGCGTCCATCATCGTGAACTGCATCGACGTGCGCAGGCTGCGCAAGCTCTCGACTGTGACGTCCTTGGGACGCGCATTCGCGAGCACCGAGCGCAGACGTTCGCCGCCGCGCTGGAAGCCGTTTTCGAGCAGCGTCTGCTCCGCGCTCATGGGCACGAGCCCGAACACCGGCAGATGGAACGCGCGCTCGATGTGCTCCGGGTCGTCGATGCCCTTGAACATATTGCGGCGCAGGAACACGAAGCCGGTGCCCGCAATCAGCCCGAGGATCGTGGCCGCCGACAGGATCAGCGCCTTCTTCGGCTTGACCGGTGCGCCGGGGCGCAGCGCGGCGTCGACGATATGCACGTTGCCGCCCGTGCCGGCCTTCTGCACCGAAAGCTCCTGCACGCGATTGAGCAGCAGCACGTAGATGTCTTCCGCCACCTTCGCGTCGCGCTGCAACTGCACGGCCTTCACTTCGGTGGCCGGCAGATCGCGGAAGCGGTCCGCGTATTTGGTGCGCTGCGCCTGCAACTCGGCCATCTGCTCGCGCGCGGCCTTGAGCATCGGATGGTCGTCGCCGTAACGCTCGGTGAGTTGCGCCATCTGCAGACGCAAGCCGGCGATCTGCTGCTCGTACTGCACGCTGCCTTCGAGGTACACCTTCGCCTCGTCGCTCGCATTGATCGAGCCGGACTGGCGCTGATACGCGGTCAGCGCGGCCTCGGCGCGTTCCAGGTCCGACTTCAGGCGGGGCTCCTCGCTCTTCAGGAAGTCGAGCATCTTGCTCGCGTCGGCCTGTTTGTTCGAAATATGCTGACGCACGTATGACTGCGCGAGCGCATTGGCGACGAGTGCGGCATGCTCGGGGTTCTTGTCCTCCAGTGAAATCTGGATCACGCCGGTTTGCTTGCCCTGCTCCTGCACGTTGATTGCCGACTGGAACGCGCTGATCGCGTCGAGATCGTTCGCGCGGACCACCGTGAATTCCTCGCCCGGACGCGCGACCAGTTTGTTCACCAGCATCGTCACGCCGCCGCCCTGCGCCTGCTGCCCGACTTGTCCGCGCAGCAGCAGCGCGCCGTTTTCCGCATGCAGTTCGTAACGGCCGCCGTCGAGCGCCTTCATGGTGAGCTTCTGGCCTTCGAGTGCGGGCAGCACGTCGATCGACTCGATGTCGGCCACTTCACCGCCCCACGCATACGACGTCAGGCCGAGCCAAGGCCGCGCCGGCGCGCCGGGCGTCGCCATGCGGGCGGCAATGCTGCCGAGAAGCGGCAGCGTCTTCGGCGTGACGCTGAAGTTCAGCTTCATCTGCTCGACCACAGGACCGACGACGCCGCGGCTTTTGATGATTTCGATCTCGGCGTCTGTCGGCAGCGAGGTCGAGCCGCTCGTGATCGCGGCGCCGGTCTGCGTCTGCGTGAGCGCCTGCGACGTGTTGTCGGCCTGCTCGACGCGCACGTGCGCATCGGCTGAATAGATCGGCTTGGCGAGCACACAGTACGCGCCGGCAATCGCGACGACCGCCGCGGCGATTGCGATCAGCCACCAGATGTCGTCGAGGATCACTTGCAACAGTTGCCCGAGAACGACGTCCTCTTCTTCGGTCCTGAGCGGACCGGTGATGTGTGGAGAGATTTGATTGCTCACGATTCGATCCCGTATCGGTTGCTTTTGCGGTTGCGTGCGTGCATCTGCTTCGGCGTTTGCTTATCTGTTTGCTGATGTGTCTGCTTATCTGCTGATGTGCTCGTTTCGTGCGTTTGCTTCCTGTCTTCGTCTCGGTCCCGCGCCGCGGCCATCGGAGGATGGCGCGGCGCGGCGCGGGGCCGTCGGCGGCTCAGGCGCTTAGCGCGTGAGCTGCTTCAGGTAGAACAGCGTCTGCACGCTCGGCAACACCTGCTGCAACACACGGTTGAACGTGGTCGATGCAGCGGTGCCCACATACACGACGTCCATCGGCTGCAACTGGAACTGCGCGGACAGCATGATTGCGTCGGGCTGTGTCATGTCGAGGCGGTACACGTCCGGCGTCGTCGGATGCTCGCGCATGCCGCGCATCACGAAGATCTGGCGTGGATTGGCGTCCGTATCGAGAATGCCGCCCGCTTGCGTGAGCGCGTCGGCAATCGTGAGACGGCCCTTGAGCATCGGCAGCTGGATCGGCGTCTTCACCTCGCCCATCACGAAGATGCGGCTGTTGCTGCGGTCCGGCACGTTGATCACGTCGCCGTTTTGCAGCATCACGTTCTGAGTGGTGTCGCCGGCATCCAGCATGCGGTTCGCATCGAGCACATAGAGCTTGTTGTTGCGCGTGAGGCGCACGCGCTGGATATCGGCGTCGGCAGTCGTGCCGCCCGAGCGCGTCAGCGCATCGACCAGCGTGAGCGGCACGTCGCTCACCGCGAGCGGGCCAGGCGTCTTCACTTCGCCCGTCACCTGCACTTTCTGGCCGCGGTACGACAGCACGCGCACGTCGACCTGTGGATTGCGGATATAGCGCACGAGGCCGCTCGCGAGCTGATCGCGCAGTTCGCCGACGGTTTTGCCCGCGGCCCGGATGCGGCCGACGAACGGGAAATAGATGGTGCCGTCGGCAGC
Organism: Paraburkholderia kirstenboschensis; assembly: GCF_904848585.1. Taxonomy (GTDB): domain Bacteria; phylum Pseudomonadota; class Gammaproteobacteria; order Burkholderiales; family Burkholderiaceae; genus Paraburkholderia; species Paraburkholderia kirstenboschensis. Next base: position 1,384,941 of record NZ_CAJHCR010000001.1, on the reverse strand, counting down.
GATGGTCTGGCCGTACGGATCGGCCTGGCCCGGCAGCGCTGCCGTGTACGGCTGCTGCAACGCGCCGGCGATGGTCTGCGTGCTGGTGCCGCCCGCCGACAGCGTGCTGCCCTGCGGCGTGGTCAGTTCAGGGTGATCCCACACGGTGATGCCGAGAATGTCTTGCGGCGAAAGCCGGTAGACGTATTGCGACGGATCGCTGAAGGTCGACGTGGGCAGCGGGCGCGGCGGCGCGCTTGCTTCGGCCTGGGCTTGCGCAGCGACGACGCTCGCGTCGATTACATGGACCGGATAGGTTTCCGCGGGCTGGCTCTCGTGCTGGCCGTCGTCTTTCAGACGCGACGTGTCGAGATAGTTGCCCGGTGCAGTGGCGCAGGCCGACAGAAACGACGTCAGCAGCAGCGTGGCGGCGAACCTGGCTTTGAGGTTCGCTCTGAGGTTTGCTTTGCGATTCGCGAATGCGTGTGTAGCGTGTATTTTCATCAGCATATTTTTTTCAGCCATCCCATGACCAGGTGTTCGATGAGCACGAGACTCTCCCTGTAAGCGGATTCCTCGCCGCCGTGCGGATCGGCGACGTCGGGCACGTCTTCCCACTTGCCGAGCGGGAAGACCTTGCCGCGCGAAGCCGGATCGAGCGCTTCGACTTCGCTCACCTGCGCGCGCTCGCTCACGAGCACGAGATCGGCGGACCGCACGAGTTGCCGGTCAAGACGCCGCGAATGATGCGTTCCGGAGGCGACGCCGCGCTCGGCGAGCAGGCGTCGCATGACCGGGTCCATGCCGTGACCGTTCATCGCCCGCACGCCCGCCGAATGAAACGCAATCGACCCCGCCGACGCATGCGTGCGCGCGGCCTGGCGTGCCTTGAACAGCATTTCGGCGGCAGGCGATCGGCAGACGTTGGCGTGGCACACGATCAGAACATTGGCGAACATGTCGGGGCTCCGTGAAGATGCGCGGCGGTTCAGCATGCAAGCATGCAAGCGACCTGCGAGCCGGCCTAGTGGCCCGCCTCCGCTGCCGCGAGCGCGTCCGCCGGCGTGAGCGGCAGGCCGTTTGCGCCGACTCGCGCGGGCGCATTGCGCAACGCATGCTGACGGCCGATCGCGTGATACTCGATGCCGAGTTCGAGCAGCGTGTCCGGTTCATACAGGTTGCGGCCGTCGAAAATGAGCGGCGTCTTCAGAATCGCTTTCAGCGCGTCGAAGTCGGGGCTCTTGAAGACCTTCCACTCGGTGAGGATCACGAGCGCGTCGGCGCCTTCGGCAGCTTCCATCTCTTCGCTCGCGAAATGAAGGCGTGAGTGCTGCTGCGGCACGTCCTTCAGATCGAGCGCGAACACGCGCTTCGATTCGTCGATTGCGACGGGGTCATATGCTTTCACGCGTGCACCGCGGCGCAGCAGCTCGGCGATCAGCGCACGGCTCGGCGCTTCGCGCATGTCGTCGGTATTGGGCTTGAACGCGAGGCCCCACACGGCGAACGTGCGGTCCGACAGGTCTTCGCCGAGGCGCGCGACGATCTTCTGCGCAAGCACCTTCTTCTGCGTATCGTTGACGGCTTCCACCGCTTCGAGAATGCGCAGGTTGGCGTTGTGATCGGCGGCCGTGCGGATCAGCGCCTGCACGTCTTTCGGAAAGCACGAACCGCCATAGCCGCAGCCCGCATACAGGAAGTCGTAGCCGATGCGCGGATCGGAGCCGATGCCGCGACGCACGGCCTCGATATCGGCACCCACGCGGTCGGCCAGATTCGCAAGCTCGTTCATGTAGGAGATGCGCGTGGCGAGCATTGCGTTCGCCGCGTACTTGGTGAATTCCGCCGAGCGCACGTCCATGTAGAGCGTGCGTTCGCGGTTGCGGTTGAACGGCGCGTAGAGGCGCTTCATCAGTTCGCGCGCTTTTTCGCCGGGAACGTCCTCGTCGCAACCCAGCACGATGCGGTCGGGCCGCGTGAAGTCTTCGACCGCCGCGCCTTCCTTCAGGAACTCGGGATTCGACACGACCGAGAACATGTGATTGAGATTGCGCTTCTCGAGCTCTTGCGCGACCGCCTCGCGCACGCGCGATGCCGTGCCGACCGGCACCGTCGACTTGTCGACGATCACCTTGAAGCTGGTCATATGGCGGCCGATGTTGCGCGCGGCGGCGAGAACGTATTGCAAATCGGCGGAGCCGTCTTCGTCCGACGGCGTACCGACCGCGATGAACTGGATGTCGCCGTGCGCGACCGCCGCTGCGACATCGGTGGAGAACGTGAGGCGGCCGGCCTTGCGGTTGCGCGCGATGATCTCCTGCAGACCCGGTTCATGGATCGGCACGCCGCCGTTGTTGAGCACGTCGATCTTGCGCTGATCGACGTCGAGACAGAAGACGTCGTGGCCGATGTCGGCCAGACATGCGCCCGTTACGAGGCCTACGTAGCCACTACCGATGATCGTCAGGTTCATGTATTACCTCGCAGGAAATTTGAGTTGGTTCAATATGCGTTGTTGCCGACAAAGCCCTTCCACAACGTCAGCACGACGATCTTGATGTCGAGCCAGAAGGTCCAGTGCTGCATGTAGTACAGATCGAGCTTGACCCGGCCCATCATCTTTTCGATGCGGTCTGTTTCGCCGCGATAGCCGTTGATCTGCGCCCACCCGGTGATGCCCGGCTTGATCCGGTAGCGGTGCATGTAACCCTTCACCAGGTCCTTGTAGATGTCGTCGTGTTCGAGCGCATGCGGACGCGGCCCGACCACCGACATCTCGCCGCGCAGCACGTTGATGAACTGCGGCAGTTCGTCGAGGCTCGTGCGGCGCAGGAACGCGCCGACAGCGGTAATGCGCGGGTCGCGCCGCGTCGCCTGGGTGATCCTGCCGGCCTCTTCCTTGTGCACTTTCATCGAGCGGAATTTGTAGATCTCGAACTCGTTTCCGTCGATGCCCTTGCGCTTCTGGCGGAAGAACACGGGGCCCGGCGAACTGAGCTTGACCATCGCCGCGATCACGAGCATCAACGGAGCGAGCGCGGTCAATGCGGCGAGCGCAAAGAGCCGATCGAAGATGCGCTTGGGCAGCACGCGCAAATCGGTGATCGGCGACGCCGCCAGATTGATCGCCGGCACGCCGAGCAACTCGACCATCGGCTGATTGAAAAGAGTCAGGCTGCGCACATCCGGAATGAAGCGGATATTCACGAAGTCGTTGCGCAGATCCATCACGAAACGATGGATCTCCTTCTCCTTCGAGATCGGCAGTGCGAGCCATAACTCGCGAATCGCGCGCTGACGCACGAGCTCGATCATGCGCTGGTAGTCCCGCTCCACGGGCACGCCTTCGATCGAGTCGGACGTATCCGGGTCTTCGTAAGGGTTGATGGTGGCGTCTTCGTCGAACACCACTACCGGGCTGAAGCCCGCGTCCGGGCGGCTGCGCATCTGCTGGATCAGAAAACGCCCATACGGCGCGCCGCCCACAATCGCCACCGCGCGCTGATTGAAACCTTCGCGGCGCAGTCCGCGCAGAATCGAATAGACGATCACCTTCGTGACGATCAGCAGCACGATGGTGGCGACCGCCCAATACACGAGCCACAGCCGCGACAGACTGTCCGCGCGATGCAGGCTGAAGCTGATCAGCACGCCGGTGACTTCCACCATCGCCCAGCCGCCCGCGACGCGGCACAGCAGGTCGTACAGCGGCTTGCCGCGCCACGACTGATAGATGCCGAGCGCCGGAAAGAACACCACCACGAGCAGGACGTCGAAGGCGAGCGACACGCTTTGCATATCGTCCAGCCACACCACTTCCCCGCTGTGCACGGCCGCCGCGATCGCGGCGCCGAGCGCGACCATCGCGATGTCGATGATTCTCGATAGAACGCTCAGCATGTGCTGCCCCTCAGTTCGTCAGTCAAGTGCCATCCCGTTGGTTAGTCGGCTGGTGGGTTCAAATTACGCGGCCTCTTCAATCCGGCAGCAGCGCACAACGCCGGTATTCGCGTTGGCGAATAATCGCCCGACGCGAAACCGATTGAAGCCGTGCTAATTGCAATTCCGTTCCTCGCATTGCCAACCGGATGCTCGGCCGCAGCGAAAAACGTGTCTCGGAATGAGTGAATGTCCTTCTGCAGGTATAGATAAAGCGTTATTAAAAATCGCTTCGCAAGGCCGCAAAAATCTCAAAATGTATCGGTCAATTTTTTGCGTTTTTTATGCAATTTATTCGGTATATTTTACCGGCAAATATGCGATATCGCGGTGAGAACGGCTTGCGTTGCGCCGATTCACGGCGTTCCCAGGCCTCAAATCTTGTTCGCACCCTACCGCTTGGACCGATAGTCTCGTTCATGCGTCAGCGTAAAAAAATGCGTCGGCTGTTTTTTTCGCTTAATTTTTATTTTTGGAAAAGCAGCGGTGACATTCTTTGTTCACGGGACATTGAATTTATAGCGCGCTTTATATAGTTTTCATTTAACGCGCTTTTATTGATTTCGCCCTTCGTGATAAAACTCGATGCATTCACCCAGCCCCCGAGGAGTCCATCATGACAGCTCCGGTTACGGCCACGTCCGCCGACACCCGGTCCACGCAAGCGACGTCCGCGCACGTCAAACTCAAGGTCCATCCCGTGATTCTGGCGGGCGGCTCCGGCACGAGGTTGTGGCCGATGTCGCGCGAACAGCACCCTAAGCAGTTGATCGGCCTGCTCGGCGAAGATTCGCTGCTGCAATCCACCACGCGCCGTCTCGACGGCCTCGAGGCCGGTTATCCGCTGACCGGGCAACTCGTCGTGGTGGCCAACGAGGAACAGCGCTTCACGACCGCGGAGCAGCTGCGCACGAGCGGCAAACCGACTCGGCTGATTCTCGAACCCGTGGGCCGCGATACGGCGCCTGCGCTGACCGTGGCCGCGCTTTCAATCGCCGCGCAGGACGAGGACGGCATCATGGTCGTGATGCCCGCGGATCATGCGGTAACCGACATCGACGGATTTCATGCAGCGGTTGCCGCAGGCGTGCAGCACGCGGCGGCGGGCAATATCGTCACGATGGGCATTGTGCCGACCCGCGCGGAAACGGGCTATGGCTATATCCGGATCGGCGCGTCTATCGCTACGCCTGGCAATCCTGATGAAACACAGGCACAGGATGCCGCCAACGCAAATGCAGACGCGCACGCTCCGATCACCGCGCACAAGCTCGACCGCTTTGTCGAAAAGCCCCACCTCGAACTTGCGCAGCGCTATGTCGAATCGCGTGAATACTGGTGGAACAGCGGCATTTTCATCATGCGAGCGTCGACGTGGCTGAAGGCGATCCGCCACTTTCAGCCCGCCATTTACGAAGCATGCGACGCGGCTTATGCAGGCGGCAAAGCGGATGGCGACTTCTTCCGCCTGCAGCGCGATGCGTTCAGCGCGTCGCCTTCCAACTCGATCGACTATGCAGTGATGGAGCAACTCGGCAACGATCAGACCGCGGCCTCAGGCATCGTCATGCCTTTGCAGGCGGGCTGGTCGGACGTGGGTTCATGGGATGCGATCTGGGACATCTCTGAGAAAGACGCCGAGCAGAACGTCGGCCGCGGGCGCGTGATGTTCGAAGGCGCATCTTCCACGTTTGCCCATTCGGAAGGACGCCTGATTGCCTGCGTGGGCACGCAGGATCTGGTCGTAGTCGAAACGGCCGACGCCATTCTCGTCGCGGATAAATCGCGCGTGCAGGACGTCAAGAAGGTCGTGGCGCGCATTCGCAGCGAGGGCGGCCTCGAAGCCGCCAATCATCGCAAGGTGCATCGCCCGTGGGGCAATTACGATTCCGTCGACACCGGCGAGCGCTTCCAGGTCAAACGCATTGTCGTGAAGCCGGGCGCTCGCCTCTCGCTGCAAATGCATCATCACCGCGCCGAACACTGGATTGTCGTGCGCGGCACCGCACTCGTCACGCGTGGTGAAGAGCGCTTTATCGTCTCCGAAAACGAATCGGCTTATATCCCGCTAGGCGTTACGCACCGTCTTGAGAATCCCGGCAAGATGCCGCTCGAAATGATCGAGGTGCAATCCGGTTCGTATCTCGGCGAAGACGATATCGTGCGCTTCGACGACACATACGGACGCCAGTGAAGCACTGAATCACGTACGCGAAGTCAGTTGCAGGCACGGCCCTGAATCACAGCGAATGAAGCGGAAACCTGCGGCGGTTGCTCCGACAGCCGCGGGGTACTGCGTGCTCATCCCGCGTGGGAGATGAGTTCTGTGTATGACGGATAACGCTCTGCTGCTTCGCGCTCGGTGACTGCATGTGCTGCCGCGTCGGCAGCATTCACCGCATTTGCAATATTCACCGGGCCTGATGACGCGGTCACTGCGGCCGGTTCGCCCGGATAACGCCGCAGCGGTCCGCGAAACGCAGTCAGAGGACCATGCAACGGCGCGCCATGATGCGCGGCGACCGGCTCCGGCAAATGACGCATGCCGGGTAACGGACGAGCCGGCGCCGCAGCATACGGCGCGTGGCTTGCTGGTCCATTTGGCGCATAGGCAGGCTTGTGCGCTTGCATTGGCGTTGCATGCGGTTGCGGCGCGCGAGCCTGCGGCGCGGCTTGCGCTGCGGCCAGCGTGCGGCACTCGCGATCGACCCACTGCGCCGCCCACTCGAACGCATACTGCTCGGCGGCCTGAGGATCGGCGAAACGCGGACCGACGAGGCCGGAACGCTCCACGCGCCTGCCGTCCATCATGATCTCCGCCCATGCGCGATACATGTCGTTAGGCACGCGCTCGGCGGCGACATAGATCAGATAGCCGTGCCGCTCGGCGACTTGCCGGCCGCGCGGTGCGAGACTCGCCGGCAGCGGGCTGCGCTGCAAGGCCGCTGCCGGCATTGTGCGCGCCGAGGCAATAGCCGAATCCAGACCCTGCATGGCGGCGCCAACCGCACCGGCTTCGCCCATTGCGCGCAAGTCCGCGCGCAGCGCAGGGCGCGGCGCGTAGGCGACCGACGGCGTCGGGAAGGCCGGCGCGCGCGCTACAGCCCGTGGTGCATAGGGTGCGGACGGTGCCGATGGTGTGTACGGTGCGTACTGTTCGGTTGGTGCGACATTGTCGATACCCGCCAACTGACGTGTGATGTCCGCAAACGGATCGGCCGAACGCCAGTTGCGAGCGTGAGACGGAAGAGCCGCGTGCAGCGCATTCGCGGCGTTGCCGCTCGTGCCGGGCGCCTGCCAGGACTCGGGGCTTTTCCACGACACACCACGCGGCGCCTCGTCGCGCGATCTTGAGGTTTCTGCCGCCTGCGCCGCCGGCTTGCCCACAGGCTTCGCCGCAACGAGCGGCGTAGGCTGAGGGACGTACGCGAACGTGCGCCCGGTCCTGGACAGAAGCCGAACCATCTCGAGCAGCGTGCCGTTCAACTGCCATTCTTCAAAACGGCGCCGGCAAGTAGGACCCGAAGGATACCGGCCCGGCAGCTTCGACCACGGCTCTCCAGTGGTCAGGATCCACAACACTGCATTGGCCACGACACGTGGGTCGGCGCGGGGTCGCCCGCGTCGGTTCAGACGGACGGCCGGCTCATCTGAGACAAGCGCTGCCAGCAGCGCCCATTCGTCATTGCTTAGCTCATCGAAAAACATGGATTTTCTCCACGCAGCCTGGCCGGGCCGCGGCTTTGGGCTGACCACGGATTCAACTTTCACGATCCGTGTGTAGCCCTCGGTTGCACAAATATGTTTTGTACGTTCTGTCTGGTGATCAATACCGCCCTGTGTTAGTGCGGTTTGTCCCTATTGCGAAGCACAGAACGTGGTCTCACTCGTGCATGGGAGAATTGTGCACGAAGCATACCATCACCAGGGTTTGCGTGAATATCGTTGCGACAAGTGTTACGGATAGAAACAAACTTCTTTTGTGCATTCGATCATTTCACGTCAAGCCGTAACGGAAATGCTTGCTGCGATAGCACCGGTTTTGCTGTAGCGAGCCTGAGAATTCGCAAAAGCCGCGAATAACCAATACGAATTCGGCGGCGCGACGGCACTCGAAATCTTGCTAAGTCTTTGCACGGCCGCCTGGGCCGGTTCGTTGTGAGCGCATCGAGTGCACGGTGCCGACTCTCGATGACATCGATGTGGCAAGAAAGCCTTCCCGCGTCTTACCAACAACGCGGGCGAAACACCTCGCCCGCACGTTCGTCGGCGTCTTCTAACGGACCGGACTGGCTGCGTCCTCGCCGACCACGGTCGTCCATTCGCGCACGCGCCAGCGTGTCACAAGGCCCGCTTGCACGTACGGATCCGCCTTGGCAAAGGCCTCGGCGGCTGCGGGCGACTCGCCGGTGAAAAGCAGCACGGCGGTGTCGACGGGTTCGTTCAACGCGCCGGCGAGCAGCAGTTCGCCGCGCTCCGCCGCAGCCCACGCAAGTTTCAGATGCCGCTCGCGGTGTGCGCCGCGCTGTTCGAGATAGTCGGGCACAAGATCATAGGTCAACAGGTAGTGCATCGCATGCTCCTCTGGTTGGTCTGACACGTCAGCATCGGCGCCCCAACGCGCACGGCTGCGCGGCAGATAGATTTCAGCATTTCCGTCCGGATTTCCTTACCAATTGCCATTCGTGTGCGGGCGCAGCAAAAAAACAATGCAGCGCGAATTTTTCTCATTCCGGCACTCGCGGCGGCAACGGCCCGATTTACAGCCTCAACTGCATTTGTAGATTAATCTGCAATGCATAACATAATGGCCGGTCGGCGATGCGCCTTTTGAATTCCGCGAATGCCGCAACCGCTGCTCCATCAGGGAAAACGCGCGGGTGCGCATGTCAACGCAAACGCGGTTTTGGCCGTTGATGCAGACAGCATTTGCCATAATGGACCTGCCGAGGGCCGGATGCGTCGACGCCCGCGTGCATGAAGACCAAAACGTTTTTACACCGATGGAGTGTCACATGAAATTTCAATCCGCAATCGCTGCACTGGTACTCGGCACCGTCCTCGCTTCGCCCGCGTTTGCAGAGAACAGCCAGCAAACGAAGATGGCGGACTGTAACAAGCAGGCCGCCGACAAGAAAGGCGACGAGCGCAAGGCGTTCATGAAAACCTGCCTTTCCGCGAAGCCGGCTGCCGCACCCATGAGCCAGCAGGACAAGATGAAGGAGTGCAACGTGCAAGCCACCGGCAAGAAAGGCGACGAGCGCAAAACGTTCATGAAGAGTTGCCTGTCATCCGCGCCGGCTAACTAAGCTGCGGGCATCGCCGGAAAGCGCCGCGCGCCTCGCGCGGCGCCCGATCCTCGCAATATGCTGTCTGCGTTTTTCACATACCCGCTTTCCCCGCCCTTCTCCGTCCCTCTCCGTGCCGCCGCCCGAACGCGCCGTTTTTCTTCTATGATGGCTGCGGAGACGGCCCACCCCACACAATATCCATACGGGCCGCCATCTTGTCGTTGATGCCGAAAAGCATCGATTGGAGGCAAGGATGGTATCGAAGCATAAAAACCGCTGGTTGAGGCGGTGGCTGGTCGTCATCGTATTTTGGGCCGTGCCCGTGGCGATCGTTGCAGTCAGCGAGATTCGCGAGGAGATGGCCTACAACGCCGTCGACCTCGAGCGCGCGCTGACCACCTGGAATTTCACCGACGCACAGCGTGCCGCCGGCGCCCCCGCCCGCTGCCATGGCAAGCCCGACGAGGCGCAAGCCGCCGGTTGCCCGGCCGATGTGCTTGCGGCCAACGCGCCGCGCCAGCAGGACGCCCGCAACGAATACAGCGTGCGCCGCTCTACCCTGATGGTTTATCTGTGGCATGCGTTCGTCGGTTACTGGATCGTGCCGGCGCTCACGCTGCTTGTCGTGGGTGTGCTGATCGGCGGGGTTCGGCGCGCACTCAGGCGCCCGCCGGCGGTCAAGAGCCCGGCTAACCACGGCGGATAGTGTGCGGCGTCGAGACAACACTTTTCGTTCGATCGTGACGCGAATCGCAGGGCATCCGAATCGGTAAAAATTGGCATCTGCATGGGTTTCCGTGCGCCCGCCGCACGACAACCCGCAAGCGAATCGGCGTCGCCATGAGCCCGTTCGATCACGCTTTCTGCGCCCCGCGAGGCTCGTTGCGCGAGCCGGTCAGATTTACAGCGCGTCTTTTTCGATCCCCCGCAAAGCCCCGCCGCATAAGGCTTTTCGCCTATACGTACGAGGGCGCCTTTTAGCGTGCCGTGTGATATAACTCAGAAGGCAGCCGCGCAACTTCCGCAGCTGCGCCCCGGAACCATACGGAGAAAAACGATGCAAAGACGACACTTCATGATGAAGACTACCGCTGCGCTCGCTTTCGGAGGCCTTGCACTTGCCGGTTGTACCACCAACACGGGCGGCCACGACACACCGGCCACCGACGCGTCCAAACGTCAGTCGATCGACGCCAGCGTCGACGGCACCATGTCGCGTCTGTACTCGACCGTGAAGGGTTCACACGAACTCGTCTCGAAGGCGCGCGGCGTGCTCGTGTTTCCGTCGGTGCTGCAGGTTGGCTTCATCGTCGGCGGGCAGTACGGCGAAGGCTCGCTACGCGTGGGCGGCAGCACGGTGGGCTACTACAGCACGATTTCCGGCTCGTTCGGCTTGCAGGCCGGCGCGCAGTCGAAGGCCATCATCTTCCTGTTCATGACGCAGGACGCGCTCGACAAATTCCGCAGTGCCGACGGGTGGTCGGTAGGCGCCGACGCTTCGGTCGCGCTCGTGAAGATGGGGGCGAACGGCGCGGTGGACACCAACACGGCTACGGCGCCTGTCGAGGTATTCGTGCTGACCAATACCGGCCTGATGGGTGATCTGTCGTTGCAGGGCACGAAGGTTTCGCGCCTGAAGATCTGAGAATCTGGCGGCGGACCAGCGGCCTCGCATCGCGAACAACCGCTCGCGGACGTATGCGGGCTGCGCGTCCGTTTCGCCTGATTCCCGCAACGGTGTCCGGGTTGGACGCGGGGCTTGCGCAGTGTGAACCGCGCAAGGCATCGCAGCGCGCGGCAATCTCACGCCAGGCCGGCTCCGCCGCGGAGGCCGGCCTTGCCCACCTTTTATCCGTTCAACTTACGGTTCCGGGAAACGGTGCGCGGACCAGGCATGAGCTTCTCGCAATGCGCAAGTGCGCAAGTGCGCACGTTGGCCCGGGGGCCAATCGTGCTGAACCGTCTGCGCGTCCCGCTCGCGTCGGTCAACGCCCCGAGCTGTCCACCACCTTCAAGCGCGAACGCTTTTGCGCGCGAATCACCGACTGATACGCGTCCACATATTGCTGCGCCATCCGGTGCGATGTGAAGCGCTCCTCGAAGCGCTGACGCACGCCGGCACGCGGCATCTTGTGCAGCCGGTTGACCGCAGCGACCGCGCCGATCTCGTCTTCAACGATAAAGCCGGTCAAGCCGTCTTCGAGCACCTCGGGCACCGAGCCGCGATTGAACGCGACGACCGGCGTGCCGCACGCCATGGCCTCGATCATGACGAGGCCGAACGGCTCGGGCCAGTCGATCGGAAACAGCAGTGCATGAGCGCCTGACAGGAATTCGGCCTTCTGATGATCGGCGATCTCACCGATGAACTCGACGTGCGGCAAGTCCAGTAGCGGCCTGATATCACGCTCGAAATATTCGCGGTCCGCGGTGTCGACCTTTGCCGCGATGCGGATCGGCATGCCGCAACGCCCGGCAATGCGGATCGCCGTGTCGACGCGCTTCTCAGGCGAAATGCGCCCGAGGAACGCGAGGTACTTCTGCTCGACCGGCTGCGGCGTATAAAGCTTCTCGGGCAGGCCGTGATACACCGTGGTCAGCCAGCGAGCTTGCGGCAGCGGATGGCGCTGCGCATTCGAAATCGAAATGACCGGCGCGGTGTTGAATGTGTCGAACACCGGCTGTTGCTCGGGCAGATCGAGGCGGCCGTGCATGGTCGTGACGAACGGTGTCTCCTGCCGCTTGAACACCGAGAACGAGTAATAGTCGAGGTGAAAATGCAGGACATCGAACTCTTCGGCCTGGCGGCGCACGAGTTCCATCAGCAGCATGTGCGGCGCCACGCGGTCGCGAATGCCGGGATCGAGGCGCAGCGCGCGCGGCCAGACGGGCTCCAGCTTCGCGCTCGTCACCGAATCGCCGCTTGCGAACAGCGTCACGTCATGGCCGAGTTCGACGAGCGCCTCGGTGATGTACGACACGACGCGCTCCGTGCCGCCGTATAGCTTCGGCGGCACCGATTCGGTCAAGGGGGCGATCTGCGCAATCTTCATAGTTGTCTCCGTGAACTGACGGCTAGCGGCGCTGACTTGTCCGGCGGCCGGTTGATACCGCCTTGTTAGCGGCGCCGGGACCTGCAAGCAGGTCTTCCGTCTCTCGATTGATGCGCTGAGGCCGGCGCGCGCGCCACAGGCATCGAAGCATTATTCCCTGGCAGGCGCTAAAAAGCGCCCGGTATTGCATTTTTTGGGCGCTGTTACATTCAGCTTACATCGCACGGGACATCGAAATATGAGGGTCGCTCATACGTTTCCGGCCTCAACGCGACGGCCATTTCCACGGCGGTATATCGCGCTCTTCGGCATCGGCGAGACGCGTTGCACCGAAATGCTTCTCGAGCACGATCGACTCGCTCGCGTCTTCGCGCTCGAGTGCCGCGATCAGCCGCGCCGCATGCGATACGACAAGCACCTGTGAGTGCGCGGCGGCCCGCACGATCAGCCGCGCGAGCGCCGGCAACAGGTCCGGATGCAAACTCGTTTCGGGCTCGTTCAACACCAGCAACGCGGGCGGACGCGGCGTCAACAGCGCGGCCACCAACAATAAATAACGCAAGGTCCCGTCTGACAGTTCTGCGCCCTTTAGCGGACGCAGCAGGCCGTGCTGCTGCATCAGGACTTCGAAGCGGCCGTCTTGCGTCGCTACCTCAAGCCGCGAGCCGGGAAATGCATCGTCGATGGCGGCGTCGAGCGCAGCAGGGTCGCCGATCTCGCGAATGGTTTGCAAAGCCGCGGCGAGATCAACGCCGTCGTCGGAGAGCACCGGCGTATGCGTGCCGATTTGCGGCGTGCGCGCGGGCGCATCGACGTCTGTCCGGAAATGGTCATAGAAGCGCCACGAGCGGATCTGTTCGCGCACCGCGATCATCTCCGGCGCGGTGCGCGGGTCGGCGAACTCCGTCATCATGCTGTCAAAGCTCGCGACGGGTTGCGGGACCGTCTGCCAGTCGCCGTTTTCATCGCGCGTGCGCAGCGCCGCTCCTTGCCGGTCCACCAGCAACGCCGACGGCCGCAGCACCGGTCCACTCCAGATGCACTCGCGCTTGATGACGGGATCGAGCACGAACCTGCTTGTACCCGGATGCGGCAAGCCCAAGTCGATTGCATAGCTGAACGGGTCGCCAGCGAAGCCGAGCCGCAGACTCACCGGTGAGTTGCGGGTCGTGCCTTGAACCTCGAATTCGCCGCTCAGCATGCCTCGGGAAAAACGCTCAGGGCCGGCCCATAAGGTGGACGGCAAGCCGCCTTCGCGCGCGAGCGACGTAATCACGCCGCCACGCGCCGTATCGGCAAGCAAGCGCAGCGAACGATAGACGCTCGACTTCCCGCTGCCGTTGGCACCTGTGATGACGTTAAGCCGCCCCAGCGGCACGATCAATTCGCGCAACGACCGGTAACCGGCGATGGCGAGCGCGCTCAGCACGCGGCCACCCGTGGATACGATGTCCCGGAGGCCGCAGGTACCGCGCTACCTCCCTTGCCCCGTTTGCCCCGCCTGCATGCGCACGTCACATCCCGTTTCGGACCGCTCATTACTTATGCCCGCCGCCCACGGCCGGCTTCTGCAGCGGCACGCTGCGCAGGTCACGCAGGAAGCTGTCGCGCCACACGCCGAGATCGTTCTTGCGCAGCGCCGCCATGTTGATCTCGTGACGCCGCTGGCGCGCGTCGAGCGGCATTTGCAGCGCGCGCTGCAACGCCTCGCACATGCCGATCGCATCATGCGGATTCACGAGCAGCGCGCCTGTTAGCTCATCCGCGGCGCCCGCGAAAATGGACAGCACGAGTACGCCCGGATCGTCGGGATTCTGCGCGGCGACATATTCCTTCGCGACGAGGTTCATGCCGTCGTGCAACGGCGTGACGAAGCCGATCTGCGACTCGCGGAACAGCGACATCAATTTCCAGCGGTCGTATTGCTGGTTCAGATAGCGGATCGGCGTGTAGTCGAGGCCCGAATAGCGCCCGTTGATGCGCCCTGCTTCGTACTCCAGATCCTGACGGATTTTCTGGTATGTGGCGACGTCCGAACGCGTGGGCGGCGCAATCTGCACCAGCGTGACGTTGCCGCGCCATTCGGGCGAACGTTCCAGCAGATGCTCGAACGCGCGAAAGCGTTCGACGAGCCCCTTCGAATAATCGAGCCGGTCGACGCTCATGATCAGCTTGCGGCCTTCGAGACTTTGCTTCAGATCGAGCACGTGCTGACGGCTTTCGTAGCGCTTTGCCTGCTCTGCAATCTCGTCCGGAAACACGCCGATCCGGTAGACGCCAGTACGCAGCTTGCGGCCGAACGCTTCGACGAGACCGTTCGACACCGAGCCGCGCGCGTGACGGGTGACGTAATCGTGGAACGCCTCCTGATCGGTTGCGGTCTGGAAACCCAGCAGGTCGTAGCACGACAGCGACTTCACCAACTCCTCGTGCGGCGGAATGTTGAGCAGAATCTGCGGCGCCGGAAACGGAATGTGCAGGAAGAAACCAATGCGGTTCGTGATGCCTTCGCTGCGCAGCGCTTCCGCGAACGGGATCAGGTGATAGTCGTGAATCCAGATCACGTCGTCTGGCTCGAGCAGCTTGATCAGCTTATGCGCGAGCCACGCGTTGACGCGGCGGTAGCCCGCATACTCCTCGCGCTCGTAGCGCGCGAGGTCGTTGCGGTAGTGGAACACCGGCCACAGCGTCGCGTTCGAGAAGCCGCGGTAGTACTGGTCGTAGTCCTTGCGCGTAAGACCCACCGTCGCGAAGGTGACCGCGCCGTCCTGTTCGAGCGTCGGCCCGGCATTGGCGACGGTCTCGCTGACCACGTCGCCGCTCCAGCCGAACCACACGCCTCCGGCATCCTTCAGCGCGCCGAACACGCCGACGGCGAGCCCGCCCGCCGATCCTTTGGTTTCCGTCGGCGTTGCGACGCGATTCGACACGACGATCAGTCGGCCCATGTTGCTAGTCCTCCTTGTTGCGCGCGACATCTGCCAGGGTGCAGCCGGCGCTCGTCACGCAGCGAGCGCCTGACAAACTTTCGCATGGTGCACGCCATGTCGCGCCGAGTTTATGAGTAAGTGGACGGTTCGACCCTTTGACGTCCGATCGGTTGCATCGCCGACGGCGTCGGTCCGAGCAGAAAACTTCATGCGGACGCCTGCGGTCCGCTAGGCAGTTTCTTTTGCCTTGTGCGACGGCGCTGCCGCGGCCGCCGCCTGACCAGGCCGGCTCGCCACCGGGTCTGCCTCAGTATGCGCCGCCGTGCTGCCGGCCGGCGTCCGAGCGCTGCGCGGCACCCAGTCGAGCGGCTCGCCCTTGCCGTTTTCGAGTTCTGCGGACACTTCCGCACGTGCGCGCGGCAGATACTGCGGATAGTGCTTCTGGATGAAGTCGAGCAGCCCTTCGCGTACGCGACAGCGCAAATCCCAGTTGAGCCCGGAATCGAGCGAACTGACGAGCGCGCGCAATTGCATCGAGCGCTCGGTACCCTCGGTGACTTGCAGAACCTGCACGCGCCGGTCCCACTCGGGCGCCGCCTCGACGATGCGCGCAAGTTCCTCGCGCAGCGGCGCGAGCGGCATCCGGTAATCGACGTAGAGAAACACCGTGCCGATAATTTGCGAACTGCTGCGCGTCCAGTTCGAAAACGGGTTTTCGATAAACCATTGCAGCGGCACGATCAGCCGCCGCTGGTCCCACAGACGCACCGACACATATGTTCCGGTGATCTCCTCGATGCGCCCCCATTCGCCCTGAATCACGACGACGTCGTCGAGCCGGATGGGTTGCGACAGCGCAATCTGCAAGCCGGCGATCAGATTGCCGAGCACCGGCCGCGCGGCGATACCGGCAACCAGACCCGCCACGCCCGCCGATGCAAGCAGGCTCGCGCCGATCTGCCGGACATTCGGGAAGGTCATCAACGCGCCGCCCACGCCGACGATCACGATCACGAGCATCACCGAGCGAGCCAGCACTCGCGCTTGCGTATGGATGCGGCGCGCTTGCAGATTGTCGGCGGTATCGAGCGGATGCGCCTGAATGATTGCCTCGCCGATGGCCGCCGCCGAACGCACCGACAGCCACGTCAACGCGCCGATCAGCGCGATCGCCGCGGCGTCGCGCAACGGCGAGATGAAGGTGAGCGTGTCAGGCGCCTCCCACCATACGGCTTCCAGCGCGAGAATGATGAGAACGAACAGCGAAGGCTTGTCGATATAGCGCAGCACGACACTGGTGAGCGGATAAGGCCGCGCGATTCGGGTCACGACACGTGCGCCCACGCGGTGCAAGCCGATGCCGATCAGTACGGCGACGACCGAGATCATCAATGCGCCCAGCCACGTATGCAGCGGTGCTTCGGCGATGCGGTCAAGGTGGTCGAGTTCTTCGAGAAAAGGCATGAAGGACAACCTCCTTTTCGATTGAGTGTGGACAGGCCGGCGGCCAATGAAACGCGGCGACGGCACAAAGTGACGCGCGCCGCGGGACGAACCCGCCGGACGCGCTCGTGAAGGCGCGCTGAAAAACACCGTGAAGCGCCTTCGACGCGGACGCGCGAATCGAAAGATGCGCTCCGCTTTTCGAGCCGGCCGCGCACGTGCAGCGTGGCGTCCGGCTCATGGGAGAACGTGTGTGCGTCGTGCAGCACACGTCCTTTCAGCTCATATCAACTTCCGCTTTTGCAAGGAAACGCTTTGCCGAGTCCCAGTGAGATCGCCGTGCTCGCGTTGTAGCCCGCGACGATCGGATTCTCCGCGATGTACTTGCGTACCGCGTCGGTCAGTTGCGCCGAGCGCGCGTCCTGGGGCAAGCAGAAGTATTGCCCGACGCGCGGGCCCGTAGTGCCGCCGATCGCGTCGATAGTGTTGAAGATGCCGTCGGCGGCGCCTTCGATGTATGCGGCGCACGCACTGCGCGACGCTACGTCGGTCTTCGTGCACAGCTTGTTGAGGTCGCCTCCCGTGAACGCGGCTGCCGACAACGGTACGGCAAACGCGCTGGCGAAAATCAAAGCCCGCAGCATGGTGTTCCTTTCCAGGGTCGTTTATCAGGCGGTCTGTTGCCGCATGCGGACGGCGCGCGAACGCGCCGCAACAAAGTCGTCATTCTGCACTGTTTTGCGATGCGGCAGCAGGCCGGCAGCCGCGATCTCAGGCAAGGAGCGCTGTACACCGGCGTATGCCGGTGCGCCGCGCGCTCTACTTTTGCTGCATCTGCTGCAGACGCGCGGTCAGGCCTTCGACCACGTCCGGCTCCTTGTAGGTCTTCGCGAAATCCAGTGCGGTGAGGCCGATCTGATTCTTGACCGTCAGGTCCGCGCCGTTGTCGAGCAGCAGCTTCACCGTCGAAACATGGCCGCCGCGCGCCGCCATCATCAGCGGCGTGGTGCCGTTCGGGGAGCCTGCGTCCACGTAGGCGGAATGGTCGAGCAGCAGTTTCACGATGTCGTCGTGGCCGTTCGCGGCCGCGTAGTGCAGCGGCGCCCAGCCCTTCTTGTTCACTTCGGCGTCCTTCGCGATCAACTGTTTGACGAAGTCGATGTCGCCGTTCAGCGCGGCCATCATCATCGCGTTTTCGCCGGCTTTGTCCTCGATCTCGACGTTGGTTTTCGGATTCGCAAGCAGCGCGGCGCCGACCTTGTCCGATTTCTCGCGCGCGGCCAGCACCAGAAGCGGCATGCCCTGATTATCGACGCTGTTCGGGTCCATGCCCTTGGCGAGCAGTTTCTTGACACCGTCGACGTCGTCGAACTTGACCGATTTGATCAGCGAATCGATCGGCGCGGCCTGGGCCGGCGCCGCGATCAGCGAACTCAGCGCCGCGCACGCCACCGTGGCCGCCAGCGCGGCGCGGGAGAAGCTGCGGCGCGCCGACGTGCATGCGGCACGGGCCGTTTGAGCGGCTTGCCGCGCGTGGGTCAAAGTGGAATCGTTCATCATGTTTTACTTTAGGGGTGGCCCCTATCCTATTGATGTTTATCCGCTTTCACACCGCGCCGACTGGCGCGGGAAGCTTGAAGAGACGGAAAAAGTTCTGCGTGGTTGCGGCGGCCAGCGCTTCGTCCGTCATGTCGCGCTGCTGCGCAATGAAACGTCCGACATAACTGACGTACGCAGGTTCATTAGGCTTGCCGCGATACGGCACCGGCGCCAGGTATGGCGAGTCGGTTTCGATCAGCAGGCGCTCCAGCGGCACGCGGCGCGCGACGTCCTGCACGTCGGTCGCGCTCTTGAAGGTGACGATGCCCGACAGCGAGATGTAAAAGTTCTGCGCAAGCGCCTGTTCGGCTACGGCCCACGGCTCGGTAAAGCAATGCATCACGCCGCCCGGCTCGCTCGCGCGCTCCTCGGCCATGATGCGCAGCGTGTCTTCCGACGAAGAGCGCGTATGGATGATGAGCGGCTTGCCGGTGGCATGCGCGGCACGGATATGCGTACGGAAGCGCTCGCGCTGCCATTCCATATCGGCGATCGAGCGGCCTTCGAGGCGGTAGTAATCGAGCCCCGTCTCGCCGATTGCGACCACTTTCGGATGCTCGGCCAGCTCGACCAGTTCGGCGACGCTCGGCTCGCGCATGTCCTCGTGGTCGGGATGCACGCCCACCGACGCGTACACGTTCTCATGCCGGCTCGCGATTTCAAGCACGGACGGCAGCGTTTCCAGATCCACCGACACGCACAACGCGTGCGTGACCGAGTGGCTTCGCATATTCTCGAGCACCTGCGGCAGGCGGTCGGCGAGTCCTTCGAAATTGATGTGACAGTGCGAATCGACAAACATGATGATGTCCTGCAAATGAATGACCCGTGGCGGGTCAGGCTGCCGCGCCGTGCGCGCCGAGGCGCTTGCCGAGGATCACCAGATCGCGCTCCACGCCGTCCAGCACGGCCACGCGCGGCAGCGAGCCCCATGTGTCGAAACCGAAGCCGCGGAACAGGCGCAGGCTCGCCTCATTGTGACCGAAGATAAATCCCAGCACGGTGTCGATGCCTAGCGCCGGCGCCGCCGCCAGCGAGGCCGCCAGCAACTGCTTGCCGAGGCCCTTGCCGCGCGCGCTTTCGTCGAGATAGATGCTGACTTCGGCGCTGCGCTGATAGGCGGGACGGCCATAGAAGTCCGAAAAGCTCAGCCATGCGATGACACGGCCAGGCTGTTCGGCGTCTTCGACGACCCATAGGGGACGTTTCTGCGGCCCGTGCGCGTGAAACCATGCAACCCGGCTTTCGACGCTGACCGGTTCGAGATCGGCGGTCACCTGGCGCGAGGCTACCGTCGAGTTGTAAATGGCGACGATGGCAGGCAGATCGTCGAGCGTGGCATCGCGGTAAGACAGGCTCATGGTGCTTTCAGATTGAATTGAAGAAGCGGCTAACGTGTAAAGCGCTAACGGGTGGAAACGACGTTCGCCGCGCGTCTCGGGCGCCGCCTTGCGTCATGCAAAGAGCTCGCGGTAGCCAAGAAACAGCTCCTCGAAAACGAGCCGCGCGTTCAGCGGATGATTCTCGACCGCGCGTTGGCGCGTGACGGCCCGCATGAAGCGGGCGAAAGCGCTCGCGTCGGCTTGCGACGCACAGCGCGTCAACGCCGCCGACGCCTGCGGAAAATACCGCGGCGCGCCCGCGGTGCGCTGCGCCAGCAGATCGTACATCCAGCGTTGCAGCCAGCCGAGCACGAGCGGCACCGGCAGCTTTTGCAGCGCCTCGCCGCACGCGAAGGCGTCGCACTCGGGGCCGGCGGCCAGTTGCTTGAGCGTCCAGTCGCGCAGCG
Source organism: Paraburkholderia kirstenboschensis (assembly GCF_904848585.1). Taxonomy (GTDB): domain Bacteria; phylum Pseudomonadota; class Gammaproteobacteria; order Burkholderiales; family Burkholderiaceae; genus Paraburkholderia; species Paraburkholderia kirstenboschensis. Next base: position 1,364,918 of record NZ_CAJHCR010000001.1, on the reverse strand, counting down.
TGCGGTTTTCGTCGCTAGCGAGCGCGAGTGCGGTCAGCGGCGCGCCGCCTGCCTCTGCGAGCAGCGCCGGCGCCTCGGACACGCCTTGCGCCGCGAGCCACTGGGTCGCGGCCTGGGGCGCGGGCAAACTCATCGGCCATTGGCGGCAACGGCTGATGATGGTGGGCAAAAGCCGGTCGATCCGCGCCGACACCATCAGGAACACGACGCCAGCAGGCGGCTCTTCGAGTGTTTTCAGCAGCGCATTGGCCGCCGCAATGTTGAGCGCCTCCGCCGGAGCCAGCACGACCACGCGGGCGCCGCCGCGGTGCGAACCCACGCCGACGAAGTCGAGCAAGCCGCGAATCTGCTCGATCTTGATTTCCTTGCTGGGCGCGCGCGTTTTTTTTCCTTCGTCCGCATCGGCTTTTTCGGCTTTCTCGTCCGCACCGTTACCGATGCCGGCTTCGGCCGCCAGCGCCTCGGGCACGACAATACGGTAATCGGGATGGTTGCCTTGGGCGAACCAGTTGCACGCGACACACGCGCCGCACGGTTCGCCGTTTTCCCGCCGGTCCTCGCACAGCAGGCCCTGCGCGAGATGCTGCGCGAAGCGCAGCTTGCCGATGCCCGCCTGTCCATGCAGCAGCAAAGCGTGCGGCCAGTGGTCGCGCAATTGCTGCAGGCGGTTCCAGTCATCGGTTTGCCACGGATAAATCATCTTTTCTCTTTCTGATCAGTCAGTTGGACGCGTTAGCTGAGATATTGCACGAGAATCTAGTTGGCAGATAACAAACGCTTATATTGATTTAACATCAAAGACTTGCAAGCAACTCTTCAAGATGTTTCTGGATACGCGCAATGCTCTGCGAAGAGTCAATGATAGCGAAACGATAAGGCGCTTCTTCCGCGCGCCGCAGATATTCGGCTCGGGTGCGGTCAAAGAATGCGGTCGATTCGCTCTCGAAGCGATCGGGATCGCGCGCCGCACTGCGCCTCTCGTTCGCGATCTCGGGCGCGAGGTCGAACAGCACCGTGAGATCCGGCTGGAAGCCGCCTTGAACCCAGCGCTCCAGGGTTTCGAGCTTGTCGCGCGGCAGCCCGCGGCCGCCGCCTTGATAGGCAAAGGTGGCGTCGGTGAAGCGGTCGGACAGCACCCAGTCGCCGCGTGCGAGCGCCGGTTCGATTACTTCGGCCAGATGCTGGCGGCGCAGCGCGAACATCAGCAGCGCCTCGGTTTCGAGATCCATCTTCTGATGCAGCACGATCTCGCGGATCTGCTCGCCGAGCGGCGTGCCGCCGGGCTCGCGTGTCATGACCACCGAGCGGCCGGTGGCCGCCACCTTCTGTTCCAGCCGCTCGCGGAACCAGGCCAGATGCGTGGTCTTGCCGGCGCCGTCTATGCCCTCGAACGTAATGAATCTGCCGCGCGCCATTATTGCCCTCGAATGTATTTGTCCACGGCCTTGTTGTGATCGCCGAGGGTGTCGGAAAAGATGCTGCTGCCGTCGCCGCGCGAGACGAAGTACAACGCGCTGGTTTGCGCAGGGTTCATGGCCGCCTGCAGCGACGCCACGCCCGGCAGCGAGATAGGTGTCGGCGGCAGGCCCATCCGTGTGTAGGTATTGTAGGGAGTGTCCGTCTGCAGGTCCTTCTTGCGGATGTGGCCGCTATAGCTCTCGCCCATGCCGTAGATCACGGTCGGGTCGGTTTGCAGCGGCATGCCCACGCGCAGACGATTCGCGAACACGGCGGCGACCATCGCCCGGTCGGATTTCTTGCCGGTTTCCTTCTCGATGATGGACGCCATGATCAGCGCATCATACGGCGTCTTGTACGGCAGGTTCGGCGAGCGCGCGAGCCACGCTTCGTCGAGGCGCGCGCGCATCAGCCGATATGCGCGGCGGTATACGTCGAGATCGCTCGTGTTCTTGTCGAACAGGTAGGTGTCCGGGAAAAACAGCCCTTCGCCGTTGCCGATCGACGCCTCCGGTGCGCCGATCGCGCTCATCAGCTGCGCGTCGTTCATCCCGACGCTGTCGTGCTTGAGCGCCGGATTGGCGTCCAGTTCCTGGCGCATGCGCTTGAACGTCCACCCTTCGATGATGGTCGCGACGTATTCGTTGACGTCGCCGCGAGCGATTTTTTGCAGCACTTCGTACGGCGTAACGCCGGTCTTGAACTCGTAATTGCCCGATTTGAGTTCGCTCTGAAGACCGAGCAGCCGCGTCATGACGATGAACAGTTCAGGCTCGACCGGCACGCCGCCGCGGTTCAGTTGCAGCGTGACGCTGCGCAGACTGCTGTGCGGTTTGACGGTGACGTCGAGTTGCGCGGGGTTAAGCTCGAGCGGGCTGTTGGCCCAGTGGTATCCGCCAGCAATCGCGGCTGCGGCCAGCACGACGATAATCGAGCCGGCGACGAAACATTTCTTGAAGAGGGACATGAAAACGTGACTGGGTTGGACTGCATATAATACTTGTTTGCCTTAGCTAAAGTCAGAATTGACTGTTCCAGGAATCCATGAACACACCGCTCGCTACCGCTTCAGGCAACCCTTCCGCAACTGCTTCAGGCGCTGTTCCTGCCACCTCCGGCGGCGCGCCCTCGGGCCAGTCCGCCACGGCGCTGCCCGTGCTGCCGCGTCCGTCCGCCGATGAGTTCGCCGCAGTGCTCGAACACGGCGCCTACATGGCGCTCACGCAGTTCGGCGTGATCGACGCCACCGGCGACGACGCCGCGAGCTTCCTGCACGGGCAGTTGACCAACGACACGCAACACCTGGACGCCGCGAACGCGCGTCTCGCGGGTTACTGCTCGGCAAAAGGACGGCTGCTGGCGTCGTTTCTGACGTGGCGCAGCGGCGACACGATCCGTCTGCTGGTCTCGAAAGACGTGCAGGCGGCGGTGCAAAAGCGCCTGTCCATGTTCGTTCTGCGCGCCAAGGCGAAACTCGCGGATGCAAGCGGCGAGCTCGCCGTGATCGGCCTCGCGGGCGATGTCCGCAAGGCGCTGTCCGGCGTATTCGACGCGCTGCCCGACGGTGTTCACGTGAAGGTGGACGGCGCAGCCGGCTCGCTGATTCGCGTGCCCGATGCATTCGAGCGTCTGCGCTATCTGTGGATTGGCCCGAAAGCGCAAATCGAAACTCACTTGCCGCAGCTTCGCGAAAAGTTGAAGCAGGTTTCGCCGGCAGTCTGGGACTGGCTCGACATCCGCGCAGGCGAGCCGCGCATCACGCAGCCGGTGGTCGAGCAATTCGTGCCGCAAATGGTCAATTTCGACGTGCTCGGCGCGGTCAATTTCCGCAAGGGCTGCTATCCCGGCCAGGAAGTGGTGGCGCGCAGCCAGTATCGCGGCACGATCAAGCGGCGCACGTCGCTCGCCAACGTGGCGGGCGAACTCGATACGGTGAAGGCCGGCGCCGAACTCTTTCACTCCGACGATCCGGGCCAGCCATGCGGCATGGTGGTGAACGCGGCATCGGCGCGTGACGGCGGCGTCGATCTGCTGGTCGAGACCAAGCTGGCGGCGCTCGAAAGCGGCTCGGTGCATCTAGGCGCGGCGGAAGGTCCGGCGCTGCGGTTCCTCGCGCTTCCGTACGGCCTGCCCACCGAGGTTTGAACGCCCTCCTGGATGCGGCGCGGCGCAGTTGGACGAAAAGGCGCCGCTTTCTCGCGGCGCCCTCGCGAGAACTCCTGCCCGCCATGTCGCTTCCGAAGCCCCCAACAGGGAGACGCCCCCGATGTGCCTGATCGTCTTCGACTGGCGACCCGATGCGGTCGACGGCCCGATCTTCACACTCGCCGCGAATCGCGACGAATTCTTCCGGCGCACGGCCGAGCCGATCGCCTGGTGGAGCGACGCGCCGGGCGTGCTGGCCGGCCGGGACTTGCTGGGCGGCGGGACGTGGCTCGGCATGTCGCGCGACGGCCGTTTTGCTGCCCTGACCAACTACCGCGCGCCGCACGAGATGCGCGCCGATGCGCCGACCCGCGGCACCCTCGTCAGCGACTGGCTGGCTTCGGCCAGCGGCGGCGCGAACGGCAGTGAGAACAGCAGTGAGAACAGCGGTGAGAACCGCAGCACAGACGGCGGCCCGCACGAAACGCCGCTGGCCTATCTGCAACGCGTGGCGAAAACCGGCGACATGTACAACGGCTTCAACCTGCTGGTGGGCGACTGGACGCGCCGCGAACTCGCCTGGTATTGCAACCGCTCTAACGTCGCCCCTGCGCTGCTTACGCCCGGCACACACGGCATCTCAAACGCGGTGCTCGACACGCCGTGGCCGAAGCTCGTCAGAAAGCGGGCCGAATTGAGTACGCTCCTCACGCGCAACCCGATGCCGCCGCTCGAACGCCTGATCGACCTGATGCGCGACCCGCGCGTCGCCCCCGACGATGAGTTGCCTGCCACCGGCATTGCGCTCGAGCGCGAACGGGCGCTGTCGGCGGCGTTCATCGAAACGCCCGAGTACGGCACGCGCGGCACGACGGCGCTGCGGGTAGTCGCGAACGCCGAGATGGTCAGCGTGGCGGTAGCCGAGCGAAGCGACGATAACGGCTCACACCGGATCGCGCGCCCGGGCGACTTCGAGCGCAGCTTCGCGTTCAACGTCGAGCGGCAAATCGCGTAATCATTGCTCGCCGAATGCCGTGCGCAATGCTGCGGCGGCCTCCGCATGCGCGTGCGCAACATCAGGCACGAAGCCGCCCATCTTGAAGAACTCGTGGATCATGCCCGGGTAGCGCCTGAGTGTGACTTCGTTGCCATGGTCGCGCAGCTTCTGCGCATAGGCGTCGCCTTCGTCGCTCAGCGGATCGTATTCGGCAGTCGCGATCCAGGCTGGCGCGAGTCCGCTGAAGTCGGGTGCGCCGCGCTTGCCGTCGAGCGGCGCGAAACGCCAGTCGTCGCGATCGTTCGTGTCGCGTACGTATTGATCGAAGAACCATTGGATCGTCTCGCCCGAGAGCAGGAAGCCGTCGGCAAGGCGCGAGTGCGAATCGGTCTGCTGATAGCCGGCCGTGCCGGGATAGATCAGCAACTGCAGTGAAAGCGCGATGCCGGCGTCGCGCGCGAGCACCGCGCAGACCGTGGCCAGCGTGCCGCCCGCGCTGTCGCCGCCTACCGCAAGCCGCTTGGCGTCGATGCCGAATTCCGCCGCGTGAGCATGCAGCCAGACGAGCGCGTCGAAAGCGTCGTCGACGGCGGTCGGGAATTTGTGTTCGGGCGCGAGCCGGTAATCGACCGACAGCACTGTGCATTTTCCGTCGCGCGCCAACATGCGGCACAGCGCATCGTGCGTATCGATGCTGCCGACCGTGAAGCCGCCGCCGTGATAGTAGATCAATGCCGGAGCCGGCTCGGCCCAGCCCGGCTCGACGGCCTGATAAAGACGCGCGCGAATCGTTGCGCCGTCGCGCGTCGGTACGCGCAGGTCTTCGACGGCGAACATCGGCGCGCTCGCGATCTCGAGAATCGGCGCGCTTTTCTCATACGACGCGCGCGCCGCTTGCGCAGTCATTTCATGGAGCTTCGGGCGCTTTGCGCGCGCGATCATGTCGAGCACCTGCTCGATCTTCGGATTCAGCGGCATGTGACGCAGGTAACGTTGAATGGCGCATACGCGCCGCAGGTTGAAAAGTGGCGCGCGGCACTGCGCGCAACGAGCGGCTCTAGTCGGAACCCGCGTGCCTGACTTCGGGCTTCAGCGACATCGGATCGGTGGGATCGCGCAACTGCTCGATGTCCTCGTGACGCAGTCTCACCGTCGCCATGATCGCCGGGTGCGTAAGGATATAGAAACGGCGCGCGGCGATGGCCTCGAACGTGATGCCGGCAACCTCTGCGGCACTGAGCTTGCCCGATTGCACCGCGCGCTGCAGTTGCTTGCCCGCAGCGATCTGCGAGCGCGTCGGGCGGCTCTCGTTGCGCAGTTCAGCGGGCCGCGAGCGCTCGGCATCGGCGATGCCCGTGGGCACGAACGCCGGACACAGCAGCGAACAGCCGACGCGGCCGCTCGCCTCACGTCCGGCCTGCGCGATTTGCAGGTCGTGATACAGCGTCTCGGTAAGCGACACGACCGCGTGTTTCGACGCGTTGTAGACGCCCATTGCGGGCGGCGACAGCAGGCCCGCGACGGATGCGGTGTTGACGATATGCGCGGGCTCGTTCTGCGCCAGCATGATCGGCGCAAACGCACGCACGCCGTGCGCGACGCCCATTACGTTGACCCCGAATACCCACGACCAGTCGTTGGCGGAACTCTCCCACAGCAAGCCGCCCGAGCCCACGCCCGCGTTGTTGAACAACAGATGCACCTTGCCGAATGCATTGAGCGCGGCTTGCGCGAGCGCCTCCACCTGCGTTGCGCTCGACACGTCGGTCGGCACGCCGATCGCATCGGCCCCCGCCGCGCGCAACGTATCGACGGCCTGCGCGAGCGCGTCGGGGTTCACGTCGGCGAGGACGAGCTTCATACCGAGCGCCGCGCCTTTCTGCGCGAACGCGAGGCCGAAGCCGCTAGCCGCGCCGGTGATGACCGCGACTTTGCCTGCAAATTCGAACATCCATGGACTCCTTTGTGTGCGGCTGCAAGTGCGAGCGCGAGTGCGAGTGCAAGTGCAAGTGCAAGTGCAAGTGCAAGTGCAAGTGCAAGTGCAAGTGCGAGTGCAAGTGCAAGTGCGAGTGCGAGTGCAAGTGCAAGTGCAAGTGCAAGTGCGGCTCCGGGCGCTTTAATCCGCCGGCCGCCGCAATCGCATCACATCAAATCAACCTCACAAGCTGCTTGCCGAAGTTCTTGCCTTTCAGCAAGCCGATGAACGCCTCGGGCGCCGCATCGAGCCCTTGCGCGATGCTTTCGCGATAGTGCAGCTTTTTCTGCGCGACCAGCGTGCCAAGCTGCTTGAGCGCTTCCGGCCAGACATCCATATGCTCGCTGACGATAAAGCCCTGCACGAGCAGACGCTGCGTCAATATCAGCGACGGGTGCTTGAGCGGCACCGGCTGGCCGTCGTAGCCGGCAATGAATCCGCAAAGCGCGATGCGGCCGGCCGGGTTCATGCGTGCGAGCGTCGCGTCGAGCACTTCGCCGCCGACGTTCTCGAAGCAACCGTCGACGCCGTTCGGCGTCGCCGCCTTCAGGTCCTGATAGAGGTTGCCGGCCTTGTAATCGACGCAGGCGTCGAAGCCAAGTGTCTCCACCACATAACGGCACTTCTGCGGACCGCCCGCGATACCCACCGCGCGCGCTCCCGCCTCTTTCGCCAGTTGGCCGACCACGCTGCCCACCGCTCCGCTCGCCGCGCTGACAACGACCGTCTCGCCAGCCTTCGGCGCGATGATCCGGTTCAGTCCATACCACGCGGTTACGCCCGGCATGCCGACCGGTCCGAGATAAGCCGACAGCGGCACATGCGTGTCGTCGACTTTCTGCATACCTGCGCCGTTCGACGTGCCGTACTCCTGCCAGCCGAACATTGCGACGACCTTGTCGCCGACCGCGAACTTCGGATTCTTCGACTCGACCACCTCGCCGACCGTGCCGCCGATCATCACTTCGTCGAGCGGCTGCGGCGGCGCATACGACTTGCTGTCGTTCATACGGCCGCGCATGTACGGGTCGAGCGACAAATAGTGATTACGCACGCGTACTTCTCCGTCGGCAAGCGGTGCAAGCGGTGTTTCGACGAGGCGGAAGTTCTCGGGCGTGACGGCGCCTTGCGGACGCGAAGCCAGCACGAACTGACGGTTGATCTGTGGCATGACGATCGTCTCCTTGGTTTGCTGATTGTGAATTGCCGACTACGGGTTGCGGGCTATGCGTTGCCGACCGCATATTGCCTGCGGCAATGCAGCTAGTCGCGCGCTCGGCCTGCGCTCGGACAATGCGGATGCAAACGCCGTGTGCCTCGCACGCGTTCGCACGTGTTCAGCCGTCGCTAGGACCGGGTTTCGCCAATGGGTCGCTGCGCAAGCGCTGGCGTGTCACGTCGCGGCCCACCGCAAGACGGCGCATGTATTTGAATGTGCCGAGCGCCTTGGCGACGAAGTGCCCTTCGCTATCGCGGATCTCGCCTTCGCAATAGGCCATTGTCGTGGAGCGGTGCAGCACGCGGCCTGTCGCGCGCAACTCGCCGCGGCCGGGCTGCATGAAGTTGACCTTCATTTCGACCGTGACCACGCCGACACCGTCGCCCGCGAGGCTGCGCGCGGCCATCGCGAGCGCAACGTCGGCGAGCGTCATCGTCACGCCGCCGTGCGCGACGTCCCACGTGTTCATATGCTCGGGCAGCAAAGGGAGCGTCACTTCGCTGACGCCGTCCGCCGCCGACACGAGTTGCGCGCCGAGCCGGTCGACAAAGGGGCTCTCGGGCAACGACGCGCCCGTCGCAGTGGATAAAGATGAATCGGTCATTGCGGCTTCAGGTTGGCTTGTCTTGACATGAGGGCGGCGCACAACTCGCAATGAATGTGCGATGCAGCAGCATTCACGCGACGACGCACCGCGCCAAAGGAGAGGAAATGATACCCGCTATGGCGCTGCGCAGTGACGAGCAAAACTTCGGCTCGTGGCACGCGGGGCGCGACGCGTTCACGCCGCTTGCGCCGCCGCGCGCGCGGCCATGGCTGTTGCGAGCCGGCCGAGCTTGAGCACGGCTTCATCCGCGAGTTCGAGGTCCGTGCTCGGACAACTCAGCCTGATGAACCGATCGAAGCGGCCCGCGTTCGAAAACACAGTGCCCGGCATCACACGAATGCCTTGCTTCAAAGCGGCATCGAACAACGCGGCCGACGACACGGCGTGCGGCAACTCGATCCAGAAGAACATGCCGCCAGCGGGCGGCGTAAAACGCGTGCCATCGGGAAAGGAGGCGCCGATTGCCGCCGACATCCGCTCACGCTGCAACCTCAAGCGATCGCGCAAACGCCGCAAATGCCGTTCATACGCGTTCGTTTCGAGAAACCCTGCAAGCACGACTTGCGACAGCTGCTCGTTATGACGCGACTGCGCAAACTTGAGCATGCCGATACGCGGATGCCAGCGCCCGCCGTTGATCCAGCCGATCCGCATGCCGGGCGCGAGCGTCTTGTTGAACGACGTGCAGTGGATCACGGTGCCGTCGGTGTCCCACGCCTTCAGCGAGCGCAGCGGCTGCGCGCTGTCGACCAGCTCTCGGTACGGGTCGTCTTCGATCAGCGCGATGCGGGCTCGCGCGCACAGTTCGACGAGCCTCGCCTTGTGCGAATCGGGCATCACGCTGCCAAGCGGGTTCTGCAAATTCGGCACGACCACCACGGCCTTGATGTCGGGATGGGTTTGCAACGCGAAGTCGAGCGCCTCGATCGCGAGCCCGCTGCTCGGGCTTGCTGGAATTTCGAGTGCGCGCAACCCAAGGCTTTCCAGCGCCTGGAGCAAGCCGAAGAAACAAGGCGACTCGACGGCAACGGTGTCACCCGGTTGCGTCACTGCTCGCAACGCAAGATTGACCGCTTCGATGCCGCCGTGCGTCATGATGATGTCGTCCGCGCCGATCTGAATGCCCGCATCGAGCGCGCGGCGCGCAATGATCGCGCGCAACGCGGGGTCGCCCTGATCCGGCCCGACCGCGGTCAACAATGTCGGCCGCCGGCGCAACGCGCGCAGCGCGGCTTTTTGCAACGCGTCCGTCGGATAGAGGTCCGCCGAAGCGGTCGCACCGCCGAGGTTGAATGCGTCCGGATAGCGTTGATATTGCGAGACGATCGCCGATATCGCCGAGTGAATGCCGACGAACTGCGCGGCCTGCGGCAGGGTCGCTAGATCGGGTTCCGACGCGGCGGGTAACGCAGCGCGTTGCGAAGCGCGCACGAAGTAGCCGGCGCGCGGCCGCGCCTCGATTAGCGCTTCGCGTTCGAGCAGGCGATAGCTCTCGGTCGCCGTCGCGAGACTTACGCCGTGGCGCTGCATGAACGCGCGCATTGACGGCATGCGCTCGCCGGGCCGCAGCACGCCGCTACGGATCGCGCGGCGGTAGTGGCCCGCCAGTTGACGGTAAAGCGGCTGGCTCGCCGTGGAATCGTCCGCAGGCGCGAGGTCCGCGCAATGCGCGGAGCGCGGTGACTGCGTGACGGTGTGCATCGGCGTGTGCGTGTGCATGTAGGTGGATCGGCTCATAAGCCGATGGTGCGCACAGCGGGGGCGCCGCGACAGATACACATTCTCTTCATTTCGACCGATACAGCGTGCCAAACCGCCGTCTTGTAGCGGTTCAGATTGTCGATGACTGAGGCTGTTTTCACGGGCACCTGCTCAATATGCTGGATGGCATGCAAACGGTCTCAAGGAAACGGTCATGTCAACTCGCCCCACCGTCAATCTGTCGCGCCTCGCTGCCGGCCAAGTCGCCCTGCAGGACGTCCGCGCACGAAGCACTGTGGTCGCCGTTGAAGGCGATCTGCAGTTGGCGTTTCGCGATCATTCGCTCGCCTGGCTCGGCGATGCCGTTCCATTGACGTCCGTCACATTGCACGAGGGCCAGTGCTTCGTGGCACGGCAACACGGCATGATATCGATCAGTGCGGCGCATGCGCAGGCTGCGGCCTTCGTGGTGCAACCGTCGCTCGCTGAAAACGGAGGCTGTAGCGCGACAGGTCGAGCCGTGCTTTGGCTGGCCACATTCCTGAAAGCGACGCTGCGGCGCGCAACCTGAGACGCCACCTGAGTAACCACCCGAAAGGCCGCATGAGAGAGCCCCGCGGCCCCGAGATCGCCAGCTACAATGCATGACCCCATCCGCTCTTCGAGGTGCCGGTCATGTCCTTCGTCCGCATGCTGTTCAGCGCGCGTCTGTTCCGCGTGGCCGCGTTATGCGCTGTGTTCGCGCTCACGGTGAGCGGCTGCGCCGGATTCTTCGGCGGCGACCCGTTGCGCGTGAGCGTCGCCGGCATCGAACCGATCGAAAGTCAGGGCTTCGAGATGCGCTTTAACGTCAAACTGCGCGTGCAAAATCCGAACGATTCGGCGGTCAGCTTCAATGGCGTATCGCTCGATCTCGAACTGAACGGCAAGCCGTTCGCGAGCGGCGTCAGCGACCAGAGCGGTACCGTGCCGCGCTTCGGCGAAACAGTTGTCAATGTGCCGTTGACGGTGCCCGCATTTGCCGCCGTGCGCCAGGCATTCGCGTTCGCGGGCGCGATGCAGGGCGGCGCCGCGCAGTCGGGGCAGATTCCCTACATTTTGCGAGGCAAACTCGCGGGCGGCCTGACCGGCACGACGCGCTTCGTCGATCAGGGCGCGTTGAGCCTGCCCGCGGCCGGCACGGCCCTGCCCTGATCACGTGAAGCGCTGACCCAGGTAATTACGCGACTTCGAACAGCCCCGCCGCGCCCTGCCCGCCGCCGATACACATCGTCACCACGACCAGCTTCGCGCCGCGCCGCTTGCCTTCGATCAGCGCATGCCCGGTAAGCCGCGCGCCCGACACGCCATACGGATGGCCGACTGCAATAGCCCCGCCGTTGACGTTCAGACGGTCATGCGGAATGCCGAGCTTGTCGGCGCAATACAGCACCTGCACCGCGAACGCTTCGTTCAATTCCCACAGGTCGATGTCCTCGACTTTCAGGCCCGCCTGCTTGAGCAGCTTCGGCACCGCGAAAACCGGGCCGATGCCCATCTCGTCCGGTTCGCAGCCGGCCACCGCGAAGCCCCGGAAAATGCCGAGCGGCTGCAGCCCTTCGCGCTCCGCGACCTTCGCGTTCATCACCACGCAAGCGGACGCACCGTCTGAGAACTGGCTCGCGTTGCCCGCCGTGACGACGCCGCCCGGCAGCGCGGTGCGGATTTTCGATACACCTTCGAGCGTCGTGTCCGCGCGAATGCCCTCGTCGCCGCTGACGGTCACTTCTTTCGTGTACAACTGCCCAGTCGCTTTGTCGGCGACGCCCGCGAGCACCGTCAACGGCACGATCTCGTCCTTGAACCTGCCGGCTTCCAGCGCCGCCGCGGCGCGCTGCTGTGAGCGCACGCCGTATTCGTCCTGACGATCTTTCGAAATCGAATAGCGTTTTGCGACGTTCTCGGCGGTCTGCAACATCGACCAGTAGATTTCCGGCTTGTTCCTGCTGAGCCAACCGTCGGTCATCATGTGCTGGTTCATCTCGTTCTGCACGCACGAGATGGATTCGACGCCGCCCGCGACGAACACGTCGCCCTCGCCGGAAATCACACGTTGCGCGGCCAGCGCGATGGTTTGCAATCCCGACGAACAGAAACGGTTCACCGTCATACCCGGAACGCTGACCGGCAAGCCGGCGCGCAGCGCGATCTGCCGCGCGATGTTCATGCCCGTCGCGCCTTCAGGATTGGCGCAACCCATGATCACGTCCTCCACGCGCGCCGGGTCCAGCTTCGCCCGTTCGACGGCGGCGTGCGTTACGTGCCCGCCGAGCGTCGCGCCATGCGTCATGTTGAAACCGCCGCGCCATGATTTGGCGAGCCCCGTGCGGGCGGTCGATACGATTACGGCGTCAGTCATGCGAGTCTCCTGCGTGTAGATGGCGATGGTGGCGCATGGGTCGGTGCGGGCGATCTCGCCGCCGCGCGGCAATGACGCGCGCCACCTCTGTCGTTCGATATGAGCGGCGTGTGCTGCGCGCCACGTCAGCCGTTAAAGCCCCGGCCTTGGGCCGCGAGTTCGGCGATGCGCGGCGCAAGCTGCCACGCGTCGCCATTCGGTTGCGATGCGTAGCGGCGAATCGCGCGCTCGACGTTGTAGAGGCCGACCGTGTCCGCGTACAGCATCGGGCCGCCGCGATAGAGCGGAAAGCCATAGCCGGTCAGATACACCATGTCGATGTCCGACGCCTTCGACGCAATGCCTTCTTCAAGAATCTTCGCGCCTTCATTGACGAGTGCGAATACCAGACGCTCGACGATCTCGTCGTCGCCGATCTTGCGGCGCTGCGTATTCGTTTCCTTCGAGTGAGCGACGATCATTTCGTCGACCAGTTTCGACGGATACGCGGTGCGGTCGCCCGCCTTGTAGTCGTACCAGCCGCCGCCGGTTTTCTGGCCGAAGCGCCCCGTCTCGCACAAACGGTCGGCGATCTTCGAATAATGCATCTCCGGATGTTCCTGATAGCGGCGCTTGCGGATCGCCCAGCCGATGTCGTTGCCGGCCAGATCGCTCATGCGGAACGGGCCCATCGCGAAGCCGAATTTTTCAATGGCCCGATCGACTTGCGCGGGCAGCGCGCCCTCTTCCAGCATGAAAAGCGCCTGGCGGATGTACTGCTCGATCATCCGGTTGCCGATAAAACCGTCGCACACGCCCGACACCACCGCCGTCTTTTTGATCTTCTTCGCGAGCTTCATGACGGTGGCGAGCACGTCTTTCGCGGTTTCCTTGCCGCGCACTACTTCAAGCAGCTTCATTACGTTGGCCGGGCTGAAGAAGTGCATGCCGACCACGTCTTGCGGCCGCCTGGTGAAAGCGGCGATCTTGTCCACATCGAGCGTCGACGTGTTCGATGCGAGGATCGCGCCGGACTTCGCAACTTCGTCGAGACGTTTGAACACCTGCTCCTTGACGCCGAGTTCCTCGAACACCGCTTCGACGATCAGATCCGCGTTCTTCAGGTCGTCATAGGAAAGCGTGGGCGTAATCAGCGCCATGCGCTCTTCGAGCGCTTCGGGCTTGAGCTTGCCCTTCTTCACACTTGCTTCGTAGTTCTTGCGGATCGTGGCGAGGCCGCGGTCAAGCGCCTCCTGTTTCGTCTCAAGCAGCGTGACGGGAATGCCCGCATTGATGAAGTTCATCGCGATGCCGCCGCCCATCGTGCCCGCGCCGATCACCGCGACCTGGCGGATCTCGCGCACTGGCGTATCGGCAGGCACGTCGGGAATCTTGCTCGCCGCGCGTTCGCCGAAGAACGCGTGACGCAGCGCACGGCTCTCGGGCGTTTGCACGAGCGCGACGAAACATTCGCGCTCGACCGCGAGGCCCTTGTCGAAGCCGTTCTTCACGCCCGCCTCGACTGCGTCGATGCATTTGAGCGGCGCGGGGAAATTCTTCGCGAGGGTTGCGACGCTATTGCGAGCGAACTGGATAAAGCCTTCGGCATTCGGATGCTCGATCTTGCGCTCGCGCACTTTGGGATGCGGGCCTTCTTTTGCGCCGACCTTGCGCGCGAACGCGAGCGCCGCTTCGGCGAGATCGCCTTCTGCGAGTTCGTCGAAGAGGCCGGAACGGGCCAGCTGCTGCGACATAACCGGCGCGCCGGAAACAATCATGTTGAGCGCGGCTTCGAGGCCGATTGCACGTGGCAGACGCTGAGTGCCCCCCGCGCCCGGCAGAATGCCGAGCTTCACTTCGGGCAACGCGATCTGCGCGCCGGGCGCTGCGATCCGGTAGTGCGCGCCTAGCGCGAGTTCGAGCCCGCCGCCCATCGCCACGCTGTGAATCGCTGCGACCACCGGCTTCGCGCTGCTTTCCACGGTCTTGATGACGGTGGCGAGAGTCGGCTCCTGGGTGGCTTTCGGCGTATTGAATTCGGTGATGTCGGCGCCGCCCGAGAAGGCTTTGCCCGCGCCGGTCAGCACGATGGCCTTGATGGCCGGATCGTTCTGCGCACGCTCGATGCCCTCGACGATTCCCGCCCGGGTCGACAGGCCGAGGCCGTTGACGGGAGGATTGTTCAGCGTGATGACGGCCACGCCGTCATGGGTTGTGTAGTCCACTGCCATCTGCCTGCCTCCGTGCGACGCATCGCATTCTTGAGATGAGGCGGCGCAGCGCGCGCCGCCCGTCCGGTTCCACCAGCCGACTTATGTCTGGCTTAAGTGCTCCAACCTTCGTCTCGAGTTCAGGTCGGCCGTTCCGGTGTCAGCAGGCAGAATACACAAAAAAGCACGCTCGTTCAATTTATCGTCAGGCGGGGTTTCCCCTGGCAAGCGGGCAGTCTCCCTCGTACATCTGGTCTTCCAGCGCCGACGGCAGCACATGGTCGCGGAAGATTTCGCGCAGCTTCAGCTTTTGCAGCTTGCCCGTGGCCGTATGCGGCAATTCGTCGACGAACACCACGTCGTCGGGAATCCACCATCTGGCGACCTTGCCGTTGTAGAACGCGAGCAGTTCTTCGCGCGTCACGTCGAGGCCCGCGCGCTTGACCACAGCCAGCAGCGGACGCTCCGTCCACTTCGGATGAGCGCATGCGATGCACGCCGCCTCCGCGACCGCCGGATGCGCAATGGCGACGTTCTCGACGTCGATAGAACTGATCCACTCCCCGCCCGACTTGATGACGTCCTTCGAGCGGTCCGTGATCTGCAAAAAGCCATCGCGGTCGATGGTCGCGACGTCGCCGGTCGGGAACCACCCGTCCACGAGCGGCGAGTCGTCCTTGCGGAAATACTGGTCGATCACCCAGGGCCCACGCACATACAGATCGCCGAACGCGACGCCGTCCCACGGCAACTCCGCGCCGTCGTCGCCGACGATCTTCATATCCACGCCGTAAAGCGCATGTCCCTGCTTTTCGAGCAGTTTGCGCTGCTCCGCCAAGGGGCGTTGCGATTGCTCCCAGGTCAGCTTCGCCAACGTGCCGAGCGGCGACATTTCGGTCATGCCCCAGGCGTGAATGACCTGTACGCCGTAGTCGTCCTCGAAAGTGCGCAGCATCGCGGGCGGACACGCGGAGCCGCCGATCACCGTGCGCTGGAGCGACGAAAAGCGCACGCCGGCATCGCGCAGATGGTTCAGCAGGCCGAGCCAGACGGTCGGCACGCCAGCCGAATAGGTGACGCGCTCACGCTCCATCAGTTCGAACAGCGACTTGCCGTCGAGGTCCTTGCCGGGAAAAACGAGCTTTGCGCCGGTGAGCGGCGCGGCGTGCGGGATGCCCCAGGCGTTGACATGGAACATGGGGACGACGGGCAGCACGGAATCGCGCGCGGATAAGCTCATTGCGTCGGGCAGCGATGCGCCGAACGCATGCAGCACCGTCGAGCGATGCGAGTACAGCGCGCCTTTCGGGTTGCCGGTGGTGCCCGACGTATAGCAGAGATACGACGCCTGACGCTCGTCGATTGGCGGCCATTCGAAATTGCCGTCCTGTGCGTTCACGAGCGTTTCGTAACTCAGCGCGGGCGTTTGCATCGCCGGCAGATGTGCTTCGTCGGCGAGAGCGACCCAGCCGCGTACTTTCGGGCATTGCGGCGCGAGCACGTCGACGAGCGGCGCGAAGGTGGTGTCGAACAGCACGTAGGCATCGTCGGCATGATTGACGATGTACGCAATCTGGTCGGAAAAAAGGCGCGGGTTGATCGTGTGGCACACGGCGCCGAACCCGGTCGTGCCGTAATAGGTTTCGAGATGCCGGTAGCCGTTCCACGCTAGCGTCGCGACACGGTCGCCGGGCTGAACGCCGAGCGCGATCAAGGCCTGCGCGAGCTGCTTCGCACGCCGTTCGCAATCGCGATAAGTGTAGCGATGCATGTCGCCTTCGATACGCCGCGACACGATCTCGGTGCTGCCGAAATGCCGCGCGGCGTGCGCGAGCAGCGAGGACACGGTGAGGGGCACATCCATCATCTGGCCAAGCAGCGGCATCGTCATAAAGGGTCGTCTCCTGGCCTTTTTCTTTTCAGGGTGCGGACAAGGGAGCGCCGTTAGAGAGAAACCGGCGCGGCAGTGAAATTGCTGAAGCAATCGACAAGCGGGTCATGCATCCGCCAACACTGGAACGTCTGTATCGGCCCACACTCGGGCCGCACTCGGGCCACAGGCGGACCACACACGGTTCACGCACGGTTCACGCAGGGTTCACGCACGGTTCACGCACGGTTCACGCACGGTTCACGCACGGTTCACGCACGGTTCACGCACGGGCCGAATGCCGGCCCACCAGCAGCGCCGCGGGTGCGGACTTACAATATCGGTTAATAGTGAGGCGCTCAACATGTCGTTTTCCCCAAGCATTGCAAGCCTGTCAGGGCCTTTGGCGGCACTTTCCGAAGCTCTTACCACCCCCACCGAAAGCGCGTTTGCGCGGCTCGGCAGCACGTTTCTCACGCGTCTGCCGGCCACGCCGCTGAGCGCGCCGTACCTCGTCGGTTTTTCGGCCGAGACCGCCGCGCTGCTCGGGTTAGAGCCGGGCCTCGAAAAAGATCCGGCGTTCGCCGAGCTGTTTTCGGGCAACGGCACCCGCGAATGGCCGGCAGAGGCGCTCCCCTATGCGTCGGTGTATTCGGGGCATCAGTTCGGCGTGTGGGCGGGCCAGCTCGGCGACGGCCGCGCGCTCGGACTCGGCGAAGTGGAACATGGCGGTCAGCGTTTCGAGCTGCAGTTGAAAGGCGCCGGGCGCACGCCCTATTCGCGCATGGGCGACGGCCGCGCGGTGCTGCGCTCGTCGATTCGCGAGTTCCTCTGTTCAGAGGCCATGCATCACCTTGGCATTCCGACCACGCGCGCGTTGTGCGTGATCGGCTCAGACCAGCCGGTGCGGCGCGAGGAGATCGAAACGGCTGCCGTCGTTACGCGCGTCGCGCCGAGCTTCGTGCGCTTCGGCCACTTCGAGCACTTCTATTCGAACGATCGCACCGACGCGCTGCGCGCGCTCGCCGATCACGTGATCGAGCGCTTCTATCCGCATTGCCGCGAGGCCGACGATCCGTATCTCGCGTTGCTGAACGAGGCGGTGTTGTCCACCGCGGATCTGATGGTCGAATGGCAGGCAGTCGGCTTCTGCCACGGCGTGATGAACACGGACAACATGTCGATCCTCGGCCTGACCATCGACTATGGTCCGTTCGGCTTCATGGACGGCTTCGACGCAGGCTACATCTGCAATCACTCCGACTCGCAGGGTCGTTATGCGTACCGGATGCAACCGCAGATCGCGTACTGGAATCTCTTTTGCCTCGCGCAAGGACTGCTGCCGCTACTTGGCGAACGCTACGAGGAAAGCGCGCGCAACGACAAAGCGATCGAAGACGCACAACGCGTGCTCGGCGGTTTCAAGGACCGCTTCGGCCCGGCGCTCGAGCGGCGCATGGCGGCGAAGCTCGGTCTCGAGACCGGGCACGACGGCGACGCGCAGTTGGTCAACCGCCTGTTCGACGTGATGCACGCGAACCGGGCGGATTTCACGCTGACTTTTCGCAACCTCGCCCGTATGTCGAAACACGACGCGAGCGGCGATGCGCCGGTGCGCGATCTGTTCCTCGACCGCGCTGCGTTCGATGCCTGGGCGAACGAGTATCGCGCGCGCTTGTCCCATGAAACACGCGACGACGCCGCGCGCGCCATTGCAATGAACCGTGTGAACCCCAAATTCATTCTTCGCAATCATCTGGCGGAAACGGCGATCCGCCGCGCGAAAGAGAAGGATTTTTCCGAACTGGAGCGTCTCGCCGCCGTGCTGCGTCGTCCGTTCGACGAGCAGCCCGAGCACGAAGCGTATGCCGGGTTGCCGCCCGACTGGGCGAGTTCGCTGGAAGTCAGCTGCTCGTCATGACACGCAAGTTGCAAGCCGCTCTCACTACAAGCCCGAGACAGGAACCGACCATGAACAATCCCGACGACCTCAAGCACGACACCCCGGCGGTGCAGAAAGACGACGCCGAGTGGCGCGAGCAGCTTTCCGACATCGAATATCAGGTGACGCGCCATGCTGCCACCGAGCGCCCGTTCACGGGTCGTTATCACGATCACTGGGAGCGCGGCATCTATGATTGCGTCTGTTGCGGCACACCGCTGTTCGAATCGGATACCAAGTTCGACGCAGGCTGCGGCTGGCCGAGCTACTTCAAACCGATCGACGGCGAAGTGATCGCCGAGAAAACCGACCGCTCGCACGGCATGCTGCGTATCGAGGTGCAATGCAAGAATTGCGGCGCGCATCTCGGCCACGTTTTCGAAGACGGACCGGCGCCGACAGGTCTGCGCTACTGCATCAATTCGGCTGCGTTACAATTCGACCCCAAGTAACGCAGTGCCGGGAGTCTGCGCGCTCTGTGCCTCAACTGGCGAATTGCGGTCGGCGTCGGCGAGCAGTCTCGCGTCTGCCGGCGCGGCACCGCGCCGAAGCAGCCTTTAGCAGTCAGGCGCGGGCACAGGCAGACATGTGCGGCGCAGGCGACCCGAACCGCAGGTAGACGCAACTGGCAGTAATCTGCGGCATCAGAGGGTGAACTGGTCGTCCGGCGCGGCTCATCGCGTCATGCAGGCCGCACGGTTCACGTGGGCTGCGACGGCAACCGGTTCGCCTCGCCCGACGCCGCGTCCGGTTCTGCGCTGCGTGCCGCGGGGCGCCTCGTGCTCGACGCCGCGCACTTGCCCCTCCGACCCACTCTCCGACTTCCCGTCAGATAAATGAAATTCCTGTTCGATCTGTTCCCGATCATTCTGTTCTTCGTCGCCTTCAAGGTGTGGGGCATCTTCACGGCGACCGCAGTGGCGATCGTCGCCACGCTGGTGCAGATCGCGTGGGTGGCCTTCCGCCACCGTAAAGTCGACCCGATGCTGTGGGTGAGTCTCGGCGTCGTTACCGTATTCGGCGGCGCGACACTCGTTCTGCACAACGACACCTTCATCAAGTGGAAGCCGACTGTGCTGTACTGGGCGTTTTCTGTCGTGCTGATCGTGTCGCAACTCGCGTTCAACAAGAACCTGATCGAAGCGATGATGGGCAAACAGATCACGCTGCCGCATGCGATCTGGGGCAAGCTGAGCGTGATCTGGGCGATCTTTTTCGTGCTGCTCGGACTGCTCAATCTGTTCGTCGCGTACAACTACACGACCGACCAGTGGGTCAATTTCAAACTGTTCGGCGCGACAGGCTGTCTGGTGGTGTTTATCGTCGGACAGAGCTTGTGGCTGTCCAAGTACATGAAGGAGGAATGACATGAGCGATACGTTCATGCACGCCACCACCGCGGAGCGTGCCGCGCTGATCGAAGCGCGCCTCACCGCCGCGCTCGCGCCCGTCGCGTCGATCCAGATCACCGACGACAGCGCTCGGCACGCCGGCCACGCCGGCGCTGCCGCCGGCGGTCATTTCAGTGTCACGATCGTGGCTGCCGCATTCGCCGGCAAGCCCCGCGTGGCGCGGCATCGCATGGTGTATGATGCGCTGGCCGATGGCATGCAGCGCGGCATTCATGCCCTTGCAATCACGGCTTACACGCCCGAAGAATTCGCTTTGTTGCCCCGCTAGGAAACTTCCGATGACCTTGAAGAAAACCCGTCTTTGGGTATTGCTGGCTGCGTTTGCGGCCGCACCTGCATTCGCACAGAACATAGCCGTCGTGAACGGCACGCCGATTCCGAAAGCACGCGCCGACGCGCTGATCGACCAACTGGTTCATCAAGGCCAGCAAAACACGCCGCAACTTCAAATGGCCGTGCGTGAAGAACTCGTCAACCGCGAAATCCTGATGCAGGAAGCGCTGCGCCGCGGCCTGCCGAATCGTCCGGACATCAAGGCGCAAATTGCTGTCGCTCAGCAAACCGTCGTGCTGCGCGCACTGATCGAAGACTTCGTGAAGAAAAACACGCCGAGCGACGCGGAAGTCACCGCTCGCTACAACGCGCTGATCAAGGACGCAGGCGGCAAGGAATATCACCTGCATCACATCCTCGTGGAGAACGAGCAGCAGGCGAAGGACCTCATCGCGAAGATCAAGGGCGGCGCGAGCTTCGAGGATCTCGCCAAGCAATTCTCAAAGGACCCGGGATCGGGCAAGAACGGCGGCGACCTGGACTGGTCGGACCCGAAGGCTTACGTGCCTGAATTTGCGGACGCGGCCACGCATCTGCAGAAAGGCCAGATGTCGGACACGCCGGTGCATACGCAGTTCGGCTGGCACATCATTCGCGTCGACGACGTGCGCAGCATTACGCCGCCGCCGCTCGAGCAGGTGCGCCCGCAGATCGTGCAGCAGATCCAGCAGGAAAAACTGCAGGCATTCGAAGAAGGTCTGCGCAAGAACGCGAAGATTCAGTAAGCGGCGATCCGCAAACTTCGATATTGTTCGCAAAAAGCCCCGTTCAGTTGATGACTGAACGGGGCTTTTTTAATGTCGCGCTCAACGCCGCATTTCGTGTCCGTCAAGGGCGCGCGCGCTGGCGACGCGGGGTACGCAAGGAAGTTGCGGTCCCGCGAGGCCGATCCCGCTCTACCCCATCACCCGAGCCAGCGGCGAGCGTTCTGGAACACGCGCATCCACGGGCTTGCGTCCGTGGCGCCCTCGCCCCAGCCTTCCGGATGCCAGCTCATTTGCACCGCGCGATGCACGCGCTCCGTGTGCGGCATCACGACGGTGAAGCGGCCATCGGGCGTGGTGACGGACGTGATGCCGTCCGGAGAACCGTTCGGATTGAACGGATACTGCTCCGTCGCCTGACCACGGTGATCGACGTAACGCATCGCCACCGCGACCTTCGACGCATCGCCTTGCTGCGAGAAGTCCGCATAACCCTCGCCGTGCGCAACCGCGACCGGAATGCGCGAACCTTCCATGCCGGCGAAGAAGATCGACGGCGACGCCTCGACTTGCACGAGCGAAAAGCGCGCCTCGAACTTTTCCGACTTGTTACGCGTGAACTTAGGCCATGCTTCGGCGCCGGGGATCATCGACGCGAGGCTGCTCATCATCTGGCAGCCGTTGCAGATGCCGAGCGCGAACGTGTCCGCGCGGCCGAAAAACGCCGCGAACATATCGGCCAGTTGCGAGTTGAAGCGAATCGCCTTCGCCCAGCCTTCGCCGGCGCCGAGCGTATCGCCGTACGAAAATCCGCCGCACGCCACCGCACCCGCGAAGTCCGCCAGGTCGGCGCGGCCCGCAAGCAGGTCGCTCATGTGCACGTCGTGCGCGTCGAAACCGGCGCGGTCGAACGCATACGCCGTTTCAAGGTGTGAGTTCACGCCCTGCTCGCGCAGAATTGCCACGCGCGGACGCGCGCTCTTGCCGACGTACGGCGCGGCCACGTCCTCCGCAGGGTCGAAGGTCAGCACCGGGGTGATGCCCGGATCAGCGGCGTCGAGCAGCGCGTCGTATTCCGCGTCGGCGCAAGCCGGATTGTCGCGTAGTCGCGAAATGCGCCAGCTCACCTCGCTCCACGTGCGATGCAGTTCAACACGCGGCGCTTCGTAGACCTTCTTCGCGTCGCGATAAATTTCGATGGTGTCGCGGTCGTTGATCTTGCCGATCACATGCGAGCACGCCGACAGACCGTGCTCGCGCAACGCGGCCAACACCGCGTCGCGGTCGGCCGCGCGCACCTGGATCACGGCGCCGAGTTCTTCGGTAAAGAGCGCGCGGATCGTGCGGTCTTCGCGGCGACCGCTCGTCTGCTTCGCCCAGTCTTTTGCGTCGCCGTAATCCGATTCGTGATGCGGATCGAGCACGAGCATGTCCACATTCAGCGACACGCCGACGTGACCCGCGAACGCCATTTCACATACGGTCGCCCACAGGCCGCCGTCGGAGCGGTCGTGGTAGGCGAGCAGCTTGCCGTCCTGGTTCAGCGACTGGATTGCGTTGAAGAAGCGTTTCAGGTCTTCCGGATCGTCCACGTCAGGCACCGTATCGCCGATCTGCTGCGTAACCTGCGCGAGGATACTGCCGCCCAGACGATGCTTGCCGCGGCCGAGGTCGATTGCGATCAGCACGGAGTCGCCCACGCCGTCCGCACCGCTTGCGCGACGCAGTTGCGGCGTGAGGTGACGGCGCACGTCTTCGACCGGCGCAAATGCCGAGATGATGAGCGAAACCGGCGCGACGACTTCTTTCGCAACGCCGCGGTCTTCCCACTTGGTGCGCATGGACAGCGAATCCTTGCCGACCGGAATGCTGATACCGAGCGCCGGGCACAGTTCCATGCCGATCGCCTTGACCGTCTCGTAGAGCGCCGCGTCTTCGCCCGGTGCGCCACACGCGGCCATCCAGTTCGCCGACAGCTTGAGCTTGTCGAGCGACGCGATCGGCGCCGCCGCGATGTTGGTGACCGCCTCGCCGACTGCCATGCGGCCCGACGCCGGCGCGTTGATGACGGCGAGCGGCGTGCGCTCGGCCATTGTCATCGCCTCGCCGCGAAAGCCCGCGTAGTCCATGGTCGTGATCGCGACGTCGGCAACCGGGACCTGCCACGGGCCGACCATCTGGTCACGCGCCGTCGTGCCGCCCACCGAGCGGTCGCCGATCGTGATGAGGAACGACTTGCTCGCGACCGTAGGATGACGCAGCACGCTCACGGCGACTTCCGACAGCGCGATGCCGGTCACATCCACCGGCTGGACCTTCGGCTCGACGCGCTTGACGTCGCGATGCATGCGCGGCGCCTTGCCGAGCAGCACCTCCATCGGCATGTCGACCGGTTGATGCGCGTTGTCGTCCTTCAGTTCGGGATCGATCAGCTTCAGCTGACGTTCGGCCGTTGCCGTGCCGATCACGGCGAACGGGCAGCGTTCGCGCTCGCACATGGCCTTGAAAGCGGGCAGATCGGCGGGCGCGATGGCGAGCACGTAGCGCTCCTGCGCTTCGTTCGACCAGATCTCGCGCGGCGACAGGCCGCTTTCTTCGAGCTGGATTTTGCGCAGATCGAAGATCGCGCCCTTGCCCGCGCCGTCGACCAGTTCCGGGAACGCGTTCGACAGACCGCCCGCGCCCACGTCGTGAATGCTCAGGATCGGGTTCTTGTCGCCGAGTTGCCAGCACGCGTTGATCACTTCCTGCGCGCGCCGCTCGATTTCCGGGTTGCCGCGCTGGACGGAGTCGAAGTCGAGTTCGGCGGTATTGGTGCCGGTCGCCATTGAACTCGCCGCACCGCCGCCCATGCCGATGCGCATGCCCGGGCCGCCGATCTGGATCAGCAGCGACCCTTCCGGCAGGTCGTGTTTGTGCGTGTGCTGATCCGAAATATTGCCGATGCCGCCCGCAATCATGATCGGCTTGTGATAGCCGCGCACCACGCCGGCAACGTTCTGCTCGTAAGCGCGGAAATAGCCGCCCAGATTCGGCCGGCCAAATTCGTTGTTGAACGCTGCGCCGCCGAGCGGTCCGTCGATCATGATTTGCAGCGGCGACGCAATGCGATCCGGGCGGCCATACGCTTCATGCTTGTCGTTCGGATTGCGATGCGCGAGCGGCTCGGCGACATCGCGTGCGTTTTCCCACGCCTCGACGCCGTCGGGCAATTCGAGATTCGACACCGTGAAGCCCGCGAGACCGGCCTTCGGACGCGCGCCGCGACCGGTCGCGCCTTCGTCGCGGATTTCACCGCCCGCGCCGGTCGCGGCGCCGGGGAATGGCGAGATCGCGGTCGGGTGGTTGTGCGTCTCGACCTTCATCAACGTGTGCGTGAGTTCGACGCTGCGGCGGTAGTGCTCCGGCAGTTCGTTCTCACCAAGCTGCTCCGGCGTGCGCGGGAACCAGCGCTGGGCCATGCCGCCGGCCATGATCGCCGAGTTGTCCGAATACGCGACGATCGTGCCTTGCGGGTTGAGCTTCTCGGTATTGCGGATCATGTTGAAGAGCGAGATGTCCTGCTTCTCCCCGTCGATGGTCCATTCCGCGTTGAAAATCTTGTGGCGGCAGTGCTCGCTGTTGGCCTGCGCGAACATCATCAGTTCGACGTCGGTCGGATTGCGGCCGAGTTTCGTGAATGCGTCGACGAGGTAGTCGATCTCGTCGTCGGCGAGCGCGAGGCCTAGTTCCGTGTTCGCTGCTTCCAGCGCGCGTCGGCTTTGGCCCAACACGTCGACGGTTTGCAGCGGCTTGGCCGGCAGTTCGTCGAACAGATGCAGCGCATGATCGCGCGACGGCGCGACGCTCTCGGTCATGCGGTCGTGCAACGCGGCGGCGACGGCCTCGCGCGCTTCGTCGGAAAGCGCCTTCTTGCCGCCCAGCAGGCCGCTTTTCAGCGTGACCGTGTACTCGACGCCGCGCTCGATCCGGCGCACCTGTGTGAGCCCGCACAGGTGCGCGATGTCCGTTGCCTTGCTGGCCCACGGCGACACCGTACCGAAGCGCGGCACCACCAGAAACGTCTCGGCCGCGCCGCGCTCTCTGGTTTCTTCGAGCGGATGGCCATAGTGCATCAGCGCCTCGATCTTCGCGTTGTCTTCAGCGGAAAGCGGGGTCTGCGCGTTGACGAAGTGCAGATATTGCCCGCGCACGCCCGTGATGTTCGGGTCGATGCGCGTAAGCGTTTCGAGCAGGCGGGTTTGACGGAAATCGGAAAGGGCCGAAGCGCCGGGGAAACACGAGAAGTGGGCCATGGACTTGACGTTGCGTCGCTCAATGATGCCGAAGAGTCGCGCGTGATGGCGACATGAGGCGGAAAGGAAGTCCGGGATTATACCCCGGGAACGGCCATCCAGCGGGCCGCGCCATGGGCCCGGAATACGCTGCGCGCGTGCCGCGAGCGGCGCCCGGGCGGCAGCGCGCATGGCCATGCGCGGGCGTTGACTGCTATCATTCGCCCTTTCATCAGATCGGTGCGAGCAAGGTTTCGGCCTTGCCGCCGGCAGCATGTCGCGAGTCCTGCCCGGATCGGATCCGGGAGTCATGTCTTCGCGCCATGCCCGGCCGCGCCGCATGTCACGCCTAGCGGGGCTCGCACAACGGCCCCCGCCCGGCAAATCGAATCAGAACAATGGATGTCATCGTCATTGGCGGCGGGATTGCGGGCGTCGCCACCGCTTATCAGCTACGCGCCGCCGGCCATCGGGTATGCGTCGTCGAGCGCCACGCCACCGTCGCGCAGGGCGCGACCTATGGACACGGCGGCACGGTCCTGCCGACGCCGCTCGACGTCTGGTTCGGCCCGACTTTCATGGCGAGCCGCCAGAATGCGAAAAACGGTGTGATCAGCAAGCCCGGCTTCAATGGGCCGGCGCGCCAGTTCGTGAAGAAGCTGGCCGAATTGCAGGAGCCGGACGAGTTCGGTCGCCAATACCGGTTGTTGCGTCCGCTTATCGAGCTGTCGCGCGAAGCGATGGCCGACATGGAAGCGCGCTTCGGCTTCGAGTTCGAACAGGCGAGCGGTCTCCTCTATCTGGTCCGTTCCGCGCAGGAGTGGCAGCAGTTGCAGCCCGCGCTCGGGCTGCTGTCGCTCTACGAAGTGCCGCATCATGTGCTGAGCCCTGCGGAATGTGCGGCGTACGAGCATTCGGTGCGCACCGAACCGGAATTCGCGGGCGGCGTTCTGTTCGAACACGAGCGAACCGCCAATTGTCCGCTGTTCACCAAGCTCATCAAGCAGACGCTCGACACCCAGGGCGGCGTGCAGTTCATGCTCGGCTGTGAGGTCTCGGCGATCCGCCTCGACGGCCAGCGCGCCGCTGTTGAACTCGCGCCTCGGCCGGGCGCGGCGTCCCGGTCGCGCGAAGTCGATGTGATCCACGCGGACGCGATCGTGGTCGCCGCCGGTCACGGCAGCCTCCCGCTGCTCGAACGCCTCGGCCTCGCCTTGCCGCTGCATCCGCTGCGCCTGCATACGCTCGTCGCGCCTATCGCACATGAGGAATGTGCGCCGCATGTCGCTATCGTCGACGCGATCAAGCGCATTGGGATCAGCCGGTTGAATCACCGCTTGCGCATTGCGGGCGGTGCGGTCCTGCAAAGTGCCAATCTGATCGACAAGCCGCTCGGTGAAGCGCTGACGAAAGAAGCACTGGCGCTGCTAGGCCAGGCGACACATGACTGGATTCCGGGCGCGGCACGTATCTCCGCGGCCTTGCCTTGGGAAGGCATCAAGCTGCTGTCGCCCGACGGCTTGCCGGTGGTCGGCAACGCGCTGCATCCGCGGCTTTTCGTCAATGTGGGGCACGGGCCCGCAGGTTGGGGCCTCGCGTGCGGCGCCGGCAAGCTGATTGCCGATCTGGTCGCGGGCAAGACGCCGGATCTGCCCGAGGAAACACTCGCCGCGCTGCGGGCGGAGCGGTTCAAGTAACAGCGCGTGCGCCGGAATCGACGCATCGCGCGCACATCGGCACTACCATAGCGATTCCAGACGCTCTCGCACCTTGCACAAAGGTGACCGCCCGCCTCGCCATGACCGAAGCCGACCTTACGCCGCCGACGCTGATTCGCCCGCATAACCGCGCCCTCCCGCTGCTGACGCTGACCGACCTGCGGATCGCGGAATCGCAAGCCGCCGCTTCGCTGCCGGCGCACACGCTGATGGACCGCGCCGGCAAGGCGGCAGCCAGCTTCCTGCTCGAACAGCTCACTCGCGACACGTCGGTTGAAAAATCCAGGCAGCGCGTCTGGCTGATAGCCGGCCCCGGCAACAATGGCGGCGACGCGCTGATTCTCGCGGCGGAGCTGCACAAAGCCGGCATCGCAGTCGAATTGTGCATGCCCGTGGAAGTGAAACCGGACGACGCCCGCTGGGCGCTCGCCACGGCACGTGCATCCGGCGTCGCGATCACCACCGCGCCGCCTGCCTCGCTCGACGGCTACACGTGGCTCGTCGACGGCATGTTCGGCATCGGCCTCGCGCGGACGCTGGAAGGCGTGTTCGCTGCGACCGCGCGCCAGCTCTCTCAACGCAGCCAAACCCGGCCGCACACAGGCGGCGTACTTGCGCTCGACGTGCCGAGCGGCCTCGACAGCGACACGGGCACGATTGTCGGCGACCGCGACGCAGCCGTGCGCGCGACGCACACGCTCACCTTCATCGCCGCCAAGCCGGGGCTCTTCACCGCACAAGGCCGCGATCTCGCCGGCTCGGTAACGGTCGCGCCGATCGGCGTCGACTGCAGCGCGCGCACGGCGGTGCAACTGAACGCACCCGAACTGTTTGGCTCGTTCCTGCCGCCGCGCGATTTCGCGACCAACAAGGGCACGTTCGGCAGTCTCGCGGTGGTCGGCGGCGACACAGGCATGTGCGGCGCGCCGATTCTCGCGTCACGCGCGGCACTCTACACCGGCGCGGGCAAGGTCCACGTCGCGTTGCTGGGCGCGGGCGCCCCGCCCTACGACCCGCCTCATCCCGAACTGATGCTGCATGCCGTCGACGATTTGCCGCTCGACAAGATGGATGCGCTGGCGCTCGGCTGCGGCATGGGCCACGGCGAGCGCGCCACGCGGGTGTTGCACGATGTGCTGCAACTCGATGTGCCGAAGCTCTTCGACGCGGACGCGCTCAATCTCATTTCAAAAGACCCCACGTTGGCCGCGGCCGTCACCGCGCGGGGCGTGCAAGGCGATCCCTGCGTGCTCACGCCGCACCCGCTCGAAGCCGCACGCCTTCTTGGCACGGAGGTTGCCGGCGTACAGCGTGACCGCCTCGGCGCGGCGCGCGCGCTCGCCGCGCGCTTTGCCAGCGTGGTGGTGCTAAAAGGCACCGGCACGGTCGTCGCGGCCCCCGACGGCCGTCTCACGATCAACCCGACCGGCAATGCCGCGCTCGCGACGGGCGGCACCGGCGACGTGCTCGGCGGCATGATCGGCGCTTTGCTCGCGCAGCACTTGCCGGGCTACGAGGCGGCGTTGGCCGGCGTCTACCTGCACGGCCTCGCCGCCGACACGCTGAGCGCGCAAGGCCACGGTCCCGCCGGCCTCACGGCTGGCGAACTCGCGCCGATGGTGCGCAGCTTGTTGAACCGCATGTTTTATCCATCGGTGCAATCGTGATGTTGCGTGAGTGTACGGAGCGGTATCGATCGGAATTGGGCCGCATCGGCTACTGGCTTCCTGCGCGGCGTTGCGTCAAAGCGCTGCCGCCTGTCACGCAACGCCGCTATACTGAGTAATCGAGTGAGAAGTGCGTGAGCAACTGCGCTGACCGGTCGTAACTACGGCAGCACGCGGACTGCGCGCGAATTGAGCGTTCTTGCTGCGCGCACACTGGCTGACGGCACGGCGGTTCGCACCGGTCACTCGCGAAATGCGGCGGAATCAGCCGGCGTTCATCGCTGCGCCGGCTTTGAAAGCTCACCGCGAACCCGGCCGTGCTGCCTCGCTCTATCAGCATCGTTGCATCATCCTCGGCGGCGCTTCGCGCGCGCCTTTCTTTGTGCCCCTTGGTTAGACGGACGCTATGACCCAGAATTCGCTCCCCTCCTGGTCCTCTCTGCAAACGCACTACGCGCAGATCCGCGATGCGCATCTGCGCGACTGGTTCGCCCCTGGGAACGACCCAGCGCCGACGCGTGCCGAGCGCTTTGCGTTCGCGGGCGGCGGCATCGCCGCTGACTTCTCGAAGAACCGCATCACCGACGAAACCCTCAAGCTGCTCGTGCAACTCGCGCGCGAAGCCGGGGTCGAGAAACGCCGCGACGCGATGTTCGCAGGCGAAGTCGTCAATCCCACTGAAGGCCGTGCCGCGCTGCACACCGCGCTGCGAGCGAGCAACCCCAACGCGCCGTTCCATCAGCAGGTGCAGGCCGAACGCGCGAAAATGGCCGCATTCGCCGATCAGGTGAGGAGCGGCGCCTGGACCGGCTACACAGGCAAGCGCATTCGCCACGTGGTGAACATCGGCATCGGCGGCTCGGACCTCGGGCCGAAGATGGTCGTGCACGCACTGCATCATCTGGCCACGCCGGAAATCACCACGCACTTCGTGTCGAACGTGGACGGTGCCGATCTCTACAACGTGATGCAGCAGATCGACCCCGAAGAGACGCTCGCCATCATCGTTTCGAAGACTTTCACGACGCTCGAAACCATGACCAACGCGCGTTCGCTGCGTGACTGGTTCACGGAAAAAGGCTGCCCGGAGAACGCGCTGGCGAAGCACTTCGTCGGTGTGTCGGCGAATCCCTCCGAAGTCGTCAAGTTCGGCATCGCGAAAGAGAACGTGTTCGAGATGTGGGACTGGGTAGGCGGCCGATATTCGCTGTGGTCGGCGGTCGGTCTGTCGATCATGATCGCGGTCGGGCCGCAGCAGTTCGGCGAGTTGCTCGCCGGCGCGAACGACATGGACGAGCATTTCCGCACCGCGCCGCTCGACAAGAATCTGCCGGTGCTGCTGGGCATGATCGGCATCTGGTATCGCAACTTCTTCGGCTCGCAAAGCTATCTCGTCGCGCCGTACTCGGAGGCGCTGCACTTCCTGCCGTCGTATCTGCAACAGCTGGAAATGGAGAGCAACGGCAAGTCGGCGCGTCTCGACGGCGCAATGGTCGACTATCCGAC
Source organism: Paraburkholderia kirstenboschensis (assembly GCF_904848585.1). Lineage (GTDB taxonomy): Bacteria > Pseudomonadota > Gammaproteobacteria > Burkholderiales > Burkholderiaceae > Paraburkholderia > Paraburkholderia kirstenboschensis. The sequence goes on along the minus strand of NZ_CAJHCR010000001.1, from coordinate 1,334,803 downwards.
CTCCGCGGTAACGTGGGGCGAACCGGGTACGAACGGTCAGCATGCGTTTTTCCAGATGCTGCATCAAGGCCCGACCATCGTGCCGATCGACTTCGTTGCGGTGCTCACTCCCGAGCATCCGCTCGTGAGCCATCATCCGAAGCTGCTCGCCAACTGCTTCGCGCAAAGCGAAGCGTTGATGCTCGGCCGCACGCTCGAAGAAGCGAAAAAGGTCGCCGGTCCGGACAAGCCGGAGCTGGCGCCGCACCTGGTGTTTCCGGGCAATCGCCCGACCACCACGCTGCTCGTCGAGGCACTCACCGCGCGTTCGCTCGGCGCGCTGATCGCGTTGTACGAGCACAAGGTCCTGGTCCAGGCGTCGGTATGGAACATCAATCCGTTCGATCAATGGGGCGTCGAACTAGGCAAGATTCTCGGCAAGGTGGTCGAGGCCGATCTGACGGCCTCAAGCGTCGACGAAAAGAAACACGATTCGTCGACCTCCGCGTTGATCGCAAGGGCGCGCGCGGCTTTGAAGCGCTGACGCTTGAACGCCGGTTGGTCGCAACCGGCGGGTTTCACGCGCTTCGCGATGGGTGAAGTACAAAGCGGGCCATTCGTGGCCCGCTTTTTTTACGGTGAGCGTATGTGTGGCTCCGACTCTGGCTTCGACCCAGCGTGCGCGTCAGGCGAGACGCCCGGCCTCGATCGTTACGGTCGTATCGCAGCGGCGCGCCAGTTCCACGTCGTGCGTGACGAGAATCAGCGTTGCACCGTTCGCGCGGTTCATCTGGAACATCAGGTCGATTACTGCGTGGCCGGTCGCAGCGTCGAGACTGCCCGTGGGTTCATCGGCGAAGAGAATCGCCGGATGCGTAACGAACGCGCGCGCCAGTGCGACGCGTTGCTGCTCGCCGCCCGACAGCAGCTTCGGATAATGGCTGGTGCGCTGGCCGAGGCCGACCTGGTCGAGCAGCCCGCGCGCACGCAGTGCGGCTTCGCGCGTACCAATGCCGCCTTGCAGTTCGAGCGGCAACGTGACGTTTTCGAGCGCCGTCAAATGCGGCATCAACTGGAACGACTGGAACACGAACCCGACCGAGCCGCTGCGCAATGCAGCACGCTCGTCTTCGTTCAAAGTGGTGAGCTCGCGGCCGAGTAGCCGAACCGAGCCCGAACTCGCGCTGTCCAATCCTGCGAGCAGTCCAAGCAGCGTAGACTTGCCCGACCCGGACGCGCCGACTATCGCGACACTGCTGCCGGCTTCGATAGCCAGATCGATGTTGTCGAGAATGGTCAGTTCGCCCGTCGCATCCTTAACCTTCTTGCACAAACCCCGCACTTCAATGACTGGATCAGTTTTGTTTAGCATAGTGAAGCGTAGGTTGAAAGTGCGCGCCATGAAGCTTCGCGCGAATGCACTGACTTCGGCAACGAGCTCGGTGGCAAGCGGCTCGGTCATAGTGGCCGCCGCCCTCTTTTCGGCGACCTTCGCGGTTCGCGCAGCCAATGCGCCGGAACCGGCCAAGCCGGTGATCGTCGTACTTGGCGATAGCATCTCCGCCGAATACGGCTTGCCCCGCGACACTGGCTGGGTCGCGTTGATGCGCCAGCGCCTCACGGAAGAGCGAATCGATTATAGCGTCGCCAATGCAAGCATTAGCGGCGATACGACGAGCGGCGGGCGGGCCCGCTTGCCGGCGCTCATGCAACGCTTGAAGCCCAGCATCGTGATCGTCGAACTGGGTGCCAACGATGCATTGCGCGGCGTGCCGCTCTCGACTACTGAAGACAATCTGCGCACGATCATCGAGCAGGCTCAGCAGGCTCACGCGAAGGTCGTGCTCGTGGGCATGTACGTACCGCCTAACTACGGCCCGGACTATACGCAAAAGTTCCATGGTCTATACGGCCAGCTCGCGAAGCAATTGAGCGTGCCGCTCGTGCCTTTCCTGCTTGCCGGCATCGCCGATAAGCCCGACATGTTCCAGGCTGATCAGATTCATCCGACGCAGCAGGCACAGCCAGTGCTACTCAACAACGTGTGGCCCGCTGTCAAGCCACTCCTTCGTACAAGTTCGTCGCACTGAAAAGCTGCTGTCGGCTTGTTTCCGAAACTACGGGGAACACGGATCCGCGAGCTTGATCTGATGCTTGCGCAATCCCGTGTACCCGGCTCGATACCGAGCGACTTATGAGGAGATAACGTGAAATACTTACCGTTAATCGCTTTGACCGTGGCAATTTCCGCCTGTGCCGCTCAGCCGCCGGCTGGCGTCCAGTCCGTCGGACAGAGCCAGCAAGCGCCGAAGGCCGTTGCGACCTGCATCGCGCAAAAATGGGCAGACGGCTCCCAGCAGCAAGTCGTGTCGCAAGACACCCTGGCCAACGATCAGGCTGTAGACGTGTATGTCCCGGGCCAGCAGCCGCCCAACGGCGCGGCCGCCGTGGTGCGTCCTTCGTACTCGGGCAAGGGCTCGTGGGTCGGTTTCCGCGCGAATGGAGCAGCGGGCAGCGACGCCACCAGCGCGATCAGTTCTTGCCTCTGACCTAAACCCGCTGATCGACGCAAATCGTTCGGTGAGCGTCGAGCTTGCCTGATGTCAGCTTCGAGACAGATTCGAAAATGAAAAAAAAGCCCCGCATTTGCGGGGCTTTTTTGTGTTCGCGCGTTCGGCGCGGCTTGCATGATTTCGCTGCGGGCGAGGTGCGGGTCGAGTGCGAGTCGACGTGCACCGAAGGCGCGCTGCGAACACCTACGCGCAAGACGAGCGCGTTGCCGCGAAGCTTACTCGTCGCTTGCCTGCGCGTTGCTGCTGTCGAGCGAGCCATACAGCTTTACTTTCGATCGGGCACGCAACGCCTGAACGTAGGCCTCTGCTTCGGACTGCGACTCCACCTGCGCGATCTGCTGCTGCGCCGCGGCCAGACGCTGCGGCTCCACCGCCGCAGCCGCGACGACGGCATTCACACGATAGATTGCATAACCGTCGTCACCGAGATCCACGCCGACGTATGCCGGCAGTTTTTGCGCATCGGCCTTGTAGATTGCGCTTAGCGCAGCGGGAGGCACGCCTTGCGCGTCGTTGCGCGACACCTTCAACGGAGACGAGAAACCCGTGGTCGCCTTCGACTTCTCGAACTCCGCGAGCTTCGCGATGCCGTCTTTGTGCGCGGCTTCGTTTGACTGAGCCGCAATGACCTTCTGACGCACCTTGTCCTTGATCGCGTCGAGAGCCGGCACGGCCGCAGCTTTATAGTCGGTGACGCGCGCTGCGATCAGCGTGTTGGCTCCGACGTCGATTGCCTGCGTGTTGTTGCGCGCCACGGCTGCGTCGTTCGCGAACACGGCGGCGAGGAATTTCGCGTTGTTCAGCGGGCTGTCAGGCGGCAGCTTGGGATCGGGCTGCGGAGTGACCGTGGCCGTCTGCAACTGCAGCTTGTACTTGTCGGCGGCAGGCTGCAGGCTCTTCGCCTTCTCATAGACGATCGACATGAAGCCCTCGGAGTCGTCGCTGAATGCTTTGCTCGCCAACTGCGTTTTCAGGTCTCTCGAGATCTGGTCTTTCACTTCGTCAAAAGGCTTCGTGACGGAGGGCTTCACGTCGGTGACCTTGACAATGTGATAGCCGAAGTCCGTTTGTACGATGCCGCTGACTTCGTCCTTCTTCAGAGCGAAGACGGCATCGTCGAACGCCTGGCCGCCTGCAATCATGCCGCGCCCGAAGTAACCGAGATCGCCGCCCTTTGCAGCCGACCCAGGATCCTGCGAGTTCTGTTGCGCGATCTGAGCGAATTGTTCAGGATGCGCCTTGACCTGTGCGAGCAGCTCGTCAGCCTTCTGTTTCGCCTTGGCCTTGTCGGCCGCACTCGCGTCTTTCGGCGCGGTGATCAGAATGTGGCTGGCGCGTACCTGGCCTTCGGTGCGGTAGTGCGCGATGTTGTCGTCGTAATACTTCTTCAGGTCGGCGTCGCTCGGCTGCACCGACGCGGCGAGCGTGGCCGGCGACATCACCAGATACTGAATGGTCGCCGTGGCCGGCGTAGCGAAGTCGTTACGGTGTGCGTCGTAGTAGGCCTGCAATTGCGCGTCGGTGGGCTGCACCTTCGCGGCATAGTCGCGTGGGTGGAAAGCGATGCCCTGCACTTCGCGTTGCTGCTCAGCGAGTTCGGTCAGATGCTGAGCGAGCGTTTTCGACGTGAACGCGCTGCCCTGAATGCTTGCAGGTAACTGCTGCGTGGCGATGCTGTAGCGCACGCGCTCGTCGTACTGGTCGGGCGTCATACCCTGCATGGCAAGCAGTTGCTTGTAACGGTCGACGTCGATCGAGCCGTCCGGGTTCTTCAGCGACGAGATCACCGGATCGTTGAGCAGCATGCGGCGCACGGCGTCGTCGGATGCGGTCAGGTGCAGGCGCTGGGTTTCATCGGCGAGCACGCGTTGTTCAATCAGGCCGTCCAGCATCTCGCTGCGGCGTTGCGGCGTATCGAACGCCTTCATGTCGAATTGCGCGCCGAGCATCTGACGGGCGCGGTCGAGCTGTTGACGCATCGCATTGTCGTACTCTGCGCGCGTGATCTTGTGACCGTTGACGCTTGCGACGTTTGCACTTTCGTCAAAGAAGCCGCGAAAGCCCTGAATACCCACAAAACCCAGCCCCGGCACAATGACGAGGATGAGCATAAACATCATCAGGCGTTTGTGATTGCGGAAAAAATCGAGCATGCGTGAGTGCCAAAAACAGAACGCCCGATCTTACAACAGCGGGCAATAAAAAAGGCGAACCGGAGTTCGCCTTTCGAGGATACTGGCGGAGTGGACGGGACTCGAACCCGCGACCCCCGGCGTGACAGGCCGGTATTCTAACCGACTGAACTACCACTCCTTATACTGCGCTTTCACTGCGTCACTGCGCTGAAACACTTTAAGAGAATCTGAAACTGGTGGGTGCTGAGAGGCTCGAACTCCCGACCTACGCCTTGTAAGGGCGCCGCTCTACCAACTGAGCTAAGCACCCGGCTTCATGATTCATGTGCTTCTGCTATTGCTGCCTGATTGGTCCGTCTCGCCTGATTGAACAACAACCGAAACGAGCAGCCAGTAATTCAAATTCGCCGCCCTTCTTTCTGGCGAACCTGCTATTTCTCAAGCAGCAAGCCCATTAGTTTAGCGCATCCTTTAGCGCTTTGCCAGGCCTAAATTTCGGCACCTTGGCCGCCTTGATTTTGATCGCGTCGCCGGTCCGCGGATTGCGCCCCGTGCGAGCCGTGCGCTTGCCAACGGCAAACGTGCCGAAACCAACCAACGTCACCGAACCGCCTTTCTTCAACGTGCCTTTCACACCGCCGATCACTGCGTCGAGCGCGCGTCCGGCCGCAGCCTTCGAAATCTCCGCTTGCTGCGCAATGTGATCGATCAATTCCGTCTTGTTCATCCTTACCCCCGAGAATGTTTTAAAACCGAACGGCGCTTTGCAGCGCCTGACATCATCTGGCCGGCGGCAACGCCGGGCCGAGTCATTAGAATTGGCCGAAACCCACGTGTCAACCGGGATTGAGCCTGATTCAGGCGGTTCTGACGGTCTATTTATCTCGCGACGTGGATGTCGGCTTGGGATGCCGACTTGGGATGCATTAGATGCGGGCGCAACGAGTTAGCACGTCAGCGGTTCGCTGTTCACGTGATTCTTGATGCAATCACGAGGCACGTTGCTGCAAGTGTCTTCCAGATCGTGCGGCAATAGAAAACCCGCGGCCGTTAAGACCGCGGGTTCTTGTACAGCAAGGATTTTGCTGAAGGCTTAGTGCTTCACGACATCCGTGGCGCCGGAGTCCTTGCCGGGCTCGGCCGCAACGGGCGACGCAGGCTTCGGCTCTTCTTCCGGCAACGGCGACGGCACACGTTCGAGCGCCAGTTCGAGCACCTTGTCGATCCAGCGGACCGGCACGATTTCGATCGCGTTCTTCACGTTGTCCGGAATCTCCGTCAAGTCCTTGACGTTTTCTTCCGGGATCAGCACCAGCTTGATGCCGCCGCGATGCGCCGCCAGCAGCTTCTCTTTCAGACCGCCGATCGGCAGCACTTCGCCGCGCAACGTGATTTCGCCTGTCATCGCGACGTCGGCCCGCACCGGAATACCGGTCAGCACCGACACCAGCGCAGTCGTCATAGCGATACCAGCCGAAGGACCGTCTTTCGGCGTTGCGCCTTCAGGTACGTGGATGTGAATGTCCTGCTTTTCGAACGCTTCGTCCTTGACCCCAAGACGACGCGAACGCGAGCGGACCACCGAGCGCGCTGCTTCGACGGATTCCTTCATCACGTCGCCAAGCGAACCCGTGCGAATCACATTGCCCTTGCCCGGCATCACGGCGGCTTCGATGGTCAGCAGATCGCCGCCCACTTCCGTCCACGCGAGACCCGTGACCTGGCCCACCTGATTTTCCTTCGCTGCCAGACCGAAGTCGTACTTGCGCACGCCGAGGAACGTATCGAGGTTGCTGCCGTCGACCTTCACCGCGCCTTCCGCCTTCTTCAGCAGAAGCATCTTCACGACCTTGCGGCAGATCTTCGAAATTTCACGCTCGAGCGAACGAACGCCCGCTTCGCGCGTGTAGTAACGAATGATGTCGCGGATCGCGGTTTCCGTCACATCGACCTCGCCATCCTTGAGGCCGTTGTTCTTCTTCTGCTTGGGCAAAAGATAACGTTGCGCGATGCTGACCTTTTCGTCTTCCGTGTAACCCGACAGACGGATCACTTCCATCCGGTCGAGCAACGGCGGCGGAATGTTCAGCGAGTTCGACGTCGCCACGAACATCACGTCCGACAGATCGAAGTCCACTTCGACGTAGTGATCGGCGAACGTATGGTTCTGTTCCGGATCGAGCACTTCGAGCAATGCCGACGACGGATCGCCGCGGAAATCCTGACCCATCTTGTCGACTTCGTCGAGCAGGAAGAGCGGATTGCGCACACCGACCTTGGTCAGGCTTTGCAAAATCTTGCCCGGCATGGAACCGATATACGTACGACGGTGACCGCGAATCTCGGCTTCGTCGCGCACGCCACCGAGCGCCATACGCACGAACTTGCGGTTCGTTGCGCGAGCGATCGACTGGCCCAGCGACGTCTTACCAACACCCGGAGGCCCAACGAGGCACAGAATCGGCGCTTTCACCTTATCAACACGTTGCTGAACCGCGAGATACTCGAGAATGCGTTCCTTCACTTTCTCGAGACCGAAGTGGTCTTCGTCGAGCACGCGTTCCGCATTCGAGAGGTCGTTGTTGACCTTGCTCTTCTTGCGCCACGGCAAGCCGATCAGCGTATCGATATAGTTGCGCACGACCGTCGCTTCAGCTGACATCGGCGACATCAGCTTGAGCTTCTTCAGTTCGGCGTCGGCCTTCTTCTTTGCTTCCTTCGGCATGCGGGCAGCCGTGATGCGCTTCTCGAGTTCTTCGAGGTCCGCACCTTCTTCGCCTTCGCCGAGTTCCTTCTGGATCGCCTTGACCTGCTCGTTCAGGTAGTACTCGCGCTGGCTCTTCTCCATCTGGCGTTTCACACGCCCACGGATACGCTTTTCAACCTGCAGGATGTCGATCTCGGCCTCGAGTTGCGCGAGCAGATGCTCGAGTCGCTCGATAACCGGGAACATTTCCAGGATGTGCTGTTTCTGGTCGAGCTTGAGCGGCAGATGCGCCGCGATTGTGTCGGCCAGACGCCCGGCTTCGTCGATACCCGACAGCGACGTCAGGATCTCAGGCGGGATCTTCTTGTTCAGCTTCACATACTGATCGAACTGCGACACGATCGCGCGGCGCAGCGCTTCGGTTTCAGCGCTGTCGGCGTGGTCGGGCTCGAGCGGCATGACTTCGCACGAGAACTGCGTTTCCTGTTCTTCGATGGAAAGCGTTTTCGCGCGCTGCAAGCCCTCGACGAGCACCTTTACGGTGCCATCTGGCAGCTTCAGCATTTGCAGGATGTTGGCAATACACCCTACTTCGTACATGTCCTTTTCGGTCGGTTCATCTTTCGCAGCCGTTTTCTGGGCGACGAGCATGATGTGCTTGCCGCCTTCCATCGCTGCTTCGAGAGCCTTGATCGACTTCGGGCGGCCTACGAAGAGCGGAATCACCATGTGCGGGAAAACGACTACGTCGCGCAGCGGGAGCAGCGGGAGCGTAATGCGTTCCTGCGGGAGGAGTTGGGTTCCTGACATTTCATTTCCCCATGAGTGGAATCAGTTCGTTCGATAGGTGAGGCCAGCAGAAACTATTGCAAGGCCTCCGCGTGTGGGAAAAGTTCAGTGACTCCGAAGGTTCAGTGACTCCATTGTGAAAACAACCATTCTGACCACACGATAAACGAAAAAGCCGTTCACGTCGCCATGAACGGCTTTTTGCAGTACCCGAAGCCGATCAGTTCGAACCCGCGACTTTGGGCGCGTCTTCGTAGATCAGTAAGGGTTTGCCGTCGCCGTCAATCACATTGTCGTCGATGATGACCTTGCTCACGCCTTTCATTTGCGGCAGGTCGTACATCACGTCAAGCAACGCCTGTTCCAGGATGGAGCGCAGCCCGCGCGCACCCGTCTTGCGACGAATCGCCTTACGCGCCACGGCCTGCAGCGCAGCCGGGCGAATTTCGAGCTCGACGCGTTCCATGTTGAACAGCTTGTGGTATTGCTTCACCAGCGCATTCTTCGGTTCGACGAGGATTTTCATCAACGCCGCTTCGTCGAGCTTCCCGAGCGTGGCCACCACCGGCAGACGGCCGATCAGCTCCGGAATCAGACCGAACTTGATCAGATCTTCCGGTTCCACTTCGCGCAGCACTTCACCGGCGTCTCGGTCCTGCTTGCTCTTCACGCTTGCGCCAAAGCCGATGCCGGTCTTTTCAGTACGATCGACGATGACTTTTTCAAGCCCGTCGAACGCGCCGCCGCAGATGAACAGAATGTTCGTGGTGTCGACCTGAATGAAGTCCTGATTCGGATGCTTACGGCCGCCTTGCGGGGGCACCGACGCCATCGTGCCTTCAACCAGCTTGAGCAGCGCCTGCTGCACGCCCTCACCCGACACGTCGCGAGTGATGGACGGGTTGTCCGACTTCCGGCTGATCTTGTCGATTTCGTCGATATAGACAATGCCGCGCTGGGCCTTGTCGACTTCGTAATTGCAGTTTTGCAGCAGCTTCTGAATGATGTTCTCAACGTCTTCGCCCACATAACCCGCCTCAGTCAGCGTGGTTGCGTCTGCAATGACAAAGGGAACGTTCAGAAGACGCGCGAGCGTTTGCGCGAGCAAGGTCTTGCCCGAACCGGTCGGGCCGATCAGCAGGATGTTGCTCTTGGACAGCTCGATCTCATCCTTCTTGTCGAGATGCTTCAGGCGCTTGTAGTGGTTGTACACCGCAACCGCGAGAATTTTCTTCGCGCGTTCCTGACCGATCACATACTGGTCAAGAATTTCACGGATTTCCTGCGGACTCGGCAGATCGGACTTGGACAAGCCCGCCTCGATGCCCGCGCCTGCTGCTTCATCGCGAATGATTTCGTTGCACAGGTCGATACATTCATCACAGATGAACACCGACGGGCCCGCAATCAGTTTCTTAACCTCATGCTGGCTCTTGCCGCAAAACGAGCAATACAACAGCTTTTCGCTGTTAGAACCTTTCTTGTCCGCCATAGATGTGTGAGCCTCCGGACACTCGATTACATGATACGCCGTTTGCCCCCGCCTCGCAGTTGGGCGCGGCCGGGCTGAGCAATGTGACGGCGTTTGCCGCAGGCGCTCGGACGAGTCTTGATTATTTCACAACCGATCAGACGCGGGATTTGCCCCGATTTAGCGCAAACCCGCACCCGATCAAGGACGCTTGTGGGCTACCTGATCGACCAGACCGTAGGCTTGAGCGTCGTCGCCGGACATGAAGTTGTCACGATCGGTGTCGCGTGCAATACGCTCGACGGGTTGGCCAGTGTGGTGCGCCAGCAGATGATTGAGCCGCTCCTTCAGGTACAGAATTTCGCGCGCCTGAATTTCGATGTCCGACGCCTGACCGCGGGCGCCGCCCAACGGCTGGTGGATCATGACGCGCGAATTCGGCAGCGCGAAGCGCTTGCCCTTTGCGCCTGCTGCGAGCAGGAAAGCGCCCATGCTCGCCGCCAGCCCCATGCACAGCGTGGAAACGTCCGGCTTGATGAACTGCATCGTATCGTAAATCGCCATGCCGGCCGACACGGAGCCGCCCGGGCTGTTGATATAGAAATAGATGTCCTTGTCGGGATTCTCGCTTTCCAGAAACAGCATTTGCGCGACCACCAGGTTGGCCGTCTGGTCGTTCACCTCGCCCACCAGGAACACAATGCGTTCCTTCAGCAGACGCGAGTAGATGTCATACGAGCGCTCGCCCCGGCCGCTCGTTTCCACGACGATCGGCACCAGTCCGAGCGCCTGCGCTTCGAGATCCCGGGACGACTGGGAGGTCAACGTGTCCAGCATTTGGGCGCGAAAGGTCATGCAATGGATCCTTGTCTGGAAATATTCTAAATATCAGATGCTAGACAGGTGTGGTCGACCAGCCCGTATTCAAGTGCACACAAACCGCACAAAAACAGCACAAAAAAACGGCGTGCGGGCCGTCACTCCGACAGCCGGCACGCCGTTGCAGCGACGCTTATGCTTGCGCCGTTGCGCTTGCCAGTTCTTCGAAGCTCACTTCCTTGTCCGTCACCTTGGCCTTGCTCAGCACGAATTCGACGACGTTGGCTTCAACGACGTACGCTTCCATTTCAGCAAGACGTTGCTGGTTCGAATAATACCAGCGGACGACTTCCTTCGGGTCTTCGTAGCTTTTCGCGAACTCGTCGACTTCTGCGCGGATCTGCTCCGGCTTGGCCTGCAGGTTGTTCGCCTTCACCAGTTCGGCCAGCACGAGGCCCAGCTTGACGCGGCGCTCGGCCTGTTCCTTGAACATAGCGGCAGGAATCGGCGCATCTTTAGCGTTCGGCACGCCACGCTGTTCCAGATCCTGACGCGCCATTGCCACGAGACGCTCCTGATCCTGCTCGATCAGCGCGTTCGGCACGTCGAGTTCCGAGATCTTCAGGAGCGCGTCCATCACCTGATTCTTGACGATGGCTTGCGTGCGGCGCTTCGCTTCACGCTCCAGATTGTCTTTGATCTCCGCGCGCATCTTGGTCAGGTCGCCGTCTTCAATGCCGAGCGACTTCGCGAATTCCGCGTCGATTTCCGGCAGGTGCGGCCACTCGATCTTTTTCATCGTGATCGTGAATTGTGCCGTCTTGCCGGCCACGTCCTTGCCGTGATAATCGGCCGGGAACGCCAGATCGAATTCCTTCGTTTCGCCGACCTTCAGGCCGGTAGCTGCCTTTTCGAATTCCGGCAGCATGCGGCCTTCGCCCAGCACGAACGCGAAGTCTTCAGCGCTGCCGCCCTCGAACACTTCACCGTCGATCTTGCCGACGAAGTCGACCGACACGCGATCGCCTTCCTTGGCCGCCGTGTCACCGCCGCCGTCGCCGTGCTCGCCGGCTTCGCCGCGAGCGTGGAAATGCACGCGCTGCTTGCGCAGGATTTCAAGCGTGCGGTCGATTTCCGCTTCGCTGATGGTCGTCGTGGTGCGCTCGATTTCAGCCGTGGCGACGTCGCCCAGCTTCACTTCCGGATAGACCTCGAAGGTCGCGTCGAAGGCGTAATCGCCCTCAGTAGCGTCGGCCTTCGGCGCGAAGCTCGGCTGGCCTGCGACGCGCAGGTTTTCGGCGCGGCTGATGTCGAAGAATTCCTTGCCGACCTTGTCGCTCAGCACTTCAGCTTCCACCTGGCCCGAATACTGTTGCGTCACCATCTTGAGCGGCACCTTGCCCGGGCGGAAACCCGGCATGCGCACGTTCTTCGCGAGTTGACGGATACGCGAGTCCACTTCCTTCTGCACGGCGTCCTTCGGCAGGGAAATCGTTACGCGGCGTTCGAGCTTGCCGAGGTTTTCAACAACGTTAGCCATGGCTTCAATCGTCCTAAAATTATTCGAGCGAATTCAGTTATCTTCTCCGTGCCGCATTTGCGCGCCTGCGCCGCGGGCTTGCAGGCCACCGGCAGCACGGTTGAGTCCAAAGAGCCGAATATTTTAGCAAACTATTTGCGCGGCTAACCGGGATTCGATGGTTGCGCGCATTTTTATCGGCATCCGGAGCCCTTTCGGGCGCTTTTTGAAGCGGTTTCGCGCTTCTCGCACGACGCAGCCGGCGCGAGAGCCCTGCATTGTGGCTCCACACATCACCACGAATGACGATGCCGGCTATGCCGATCGGGATATTCAGTCGGCGCGGCCATGCTGATAAGCTAGCGAACGCGCTCGGGGCTGCGTTGCGTCCGTTAAACAGCTCGCCTCGCCAGCGGCTTCGCCGCCCGGCAATACTCCAACCATTCAGAGACACCATGCCCAATTCGCCGTCCTCGCCTGTCGTCGTCATTGCCCCGGATTCGTTCAAAGGCTCGCTCGGTGCCGAACAGGTCGCGCAGGCGATCGCGTCGGGGGTACGGCGCGCCCGCCCGGACGCCGAGGTACGAATCTGCCCAATGGCGGACGGCGGCGAAGGCACGCTCGACGCCATGCTGACGAGCGGCGGCGAGCGCCGCAAGCTGACCGTGCGCGGCGCGGCAGGCCCGGTGCGCGAAGCGCTGACAGGCGTGCTCGCCGACGGCAGCGCGATCGTGGAAACCGCGGAGATCGTCGGCATCACGGACCCTGTTGGAATGGGCGTGCCTGTTCAGGCGCGCAACACGCGCGGCATGGGCGAAGCAATCAGCGCGCTGCTCGACGCAGGCGTGCGGCGGTTTTTCGTCGCGCTCGGCGGCAGCAGCACGAACGACGGCGGCGCGGGCCTGCTCGCGGGTCTCGGCCTGAAACTATTCGACGCCCAGGACAGTGAACTCGAACCGACGCCCGAGCAACTGGCTCGCGTTGCGCGGGTCGACGTTTCACAACTCGACGCGCGGCTCGAACATACACAGTTCATCGGCATGTCCGACGTCGACAATCCGCTTGCCGGCGAGCACGGGGCGACAGCGGTTTTCGGCCCGCAAAAAGGCGTCGAGCCGGAGCAGGTCGCCACCATCGACGCCGCCCTCGCCCGCTACGCCGATCTGCTCGAAGCAGCGCTCGGCCGCACGGCCCGCGACCTTCCAGGCGCGGGTGCCGCAGGTGGACTCGGCTTCGCGTTGCACATGCTCGGCGCGCAGTTCGAGCCAGGCGCGGAAACGGTCGCGCGGCAGATCGGCCTCGACGCGGCACTGCAGGGCGCGAACTGGCTGATCACCGGCGAAGGACGCTCGGACGTGCAAACGCTGCACGGCAAGGCGCCCTTCATCGCGTGCCGTCATGCGCAGGCTGCGGGTGTGCCGGCCACGCTGCTATCAGGCGCCGTGGACTCCGCAGCACTGCCGCGTCTTGCCGAATATTTCAGTGGTTGCTTCTCGCCGGCCCCTGGGCCGATCACGCTTGAATTCGCGATTCGCGACGCTGCACGTCTCCTGGCGGATGAGGCCGAACAACTGACGCGTTTGAAGTACGGCGCGCGTTGACCCGGCGGCATGGTTGCGGCAACAATCACAGCGCCTCAACCGCGTTACTCATCACGGGAAGACCATGAAGGACTCCGCCAAAGCCGGCTTGGAACAGCTCCTCACATATCGTCTGCATGTACTCAACAAGCTCGCGGAGCGTGGTATCAGCGAGCGTTACCAGGACAAGCTCGGCGTGACGTTGCCGGAGGCTCGCGTGATCGCGTCGGTGGGATCGTTTGGACCGTTCTCGATCATGGAACTCGCGAGGCATGCCAATCTCGACAAGAGCCAGGCGAGTCGCGCCGCCGAGGCTTTGATCAGACAGGGCCTCGTCAAACGCGAAGCCAGTGCCGAAGATGGCCGCGTGGTGCTCGTGTCGCTCACGCCCGAGGGCCGCGCGTTGTATCGCAGGGTCATGCCGATTGCGCGCAAGTGGAACGGCGACCTGTTCGACTGCCTCGACGAGAAAGAGAAGCTCGCGCTTGGCGAAGCGCTCGATAAAGTCATCGAAACGATGACTGCGCCTGACGCGTAAGCCACGAGTCAAAAGCGGCCGCGAGCACTGCGCGAGTTTCACTGCGCAGGGGTGTCGCTCGCGGCGGGTTTATTTCACTATTTCGCGCTGGGCTGCGCGCGTGGAATCAGCTATGGGTTGTTTGCGCATGCTCCGCGCTGCAAATCAAGCATGAGTCGCATGGGTTCTTGGCGTCGAAACAACCATGAGTTGCATACGCTCCAGGCGTCGAACCAACCATGAGTTGCATACGTGCCTGGCGCCGGCCAACCATGAGTTGTATACGTGCCTGGCGCCAAACCGACCATGAGTTGCATACGTGCCTGGCGCCAAACCGACCATGAGTTGCATACGTGCCTGGCGCCAAACCGACCATGAGTTGCATACGCTCCTGACGTCGAACCAACCATGAGTTGCATACGTTCCTGACGTCGAACCAACCATGACTTGCATACGCTCCAGGCGCCAAACCAACCATGAGTTGCACACGTTCCCAGCGCCAAACCAACCATGAGTTGCATGCGCTCCAGGCACCAAACCAACCATGAGCTCCACACGTCCCTGGCGTCAAACTCACTACGAGTTGTGCACTTCTCGACCTTCGAACCCAGCCACGAGCCTCGCGCGTCGCTGACTATTCGAACGCCCGCAATTCACTCGTTGCCATCGGGCTTATGCCCGGCTTGCGTCGTGCCCGCCACACCACCGGTCATTGAATTGGCTGCATTCTGAGCAGAAGCGCCCGCTGCAGGGCCTGTGTCCGTTCCAGCGGCAGGCGTACCCGCAAAACCACTCGCCGCACTTCCCGGCACCGCTGCCGCGGCATCACCGGCCGGCATCTTGTGCGATACGCTGCGAGCAAGGCGCCAGGCTATGGCCGCAAGCGCTCCGATGGCGAGAACCAGAGCGGCCCACAGCACATAGCGACGGTATGCATCGGCACTCGCCGCCGACGGCGCATTCGCATTCTGCGCGAGCGCGACAGGTTCGCCGACGCGCGCCGTGGCCACCACCGACGAAGCTCCCATCAGCAGTTCGTCGCGCCCGAGCGCCGTCGATACCGCCGCAGCATTGCCCACGCCGATCGTAAAAGGCGCCGAGCCGCGCGCGACGAAGGTCAACGTCGCGGGGCGCCAACCCGCCGCGATAGTCAATGCTCCGCTTCCCAGCCCGCCGTTGCGCGTGTCGACGACCACGCGCCAGTGACGGTCCGTGTCGGGCGTCAACTGCAGCGAAGGATTGTCCTGTTCGACATCGCCGTTATGCAAACGGAAGAGCGTCGCGCTCGAAACCTCGTGCCACGCCGCGCCGAGTGCGCCGCGTGAGTACACGACGGCTGGCGCGACCGTATTCGGTTGCGGCAAATGGAGCCGCAAGCGGTCGATGGGGTAAGGTCCGCCAGTCGAGAAAAAATATTCGCCCGCCTTGGGTCCCGCCTGCGCCACGATGTTCTCGCGCCATTCACGCTGCTTGTCCGCGAGTTGCGCGCCACCGGAGCCGGCCGCCTGCACTTCCACGTTCATGGATTCGAGGTACGGCGCGCCGTCGAGCCAGTGCAAGCGCAAATAACGCGCGTGCGCGCCGCTCAGCTCGATCCGGTCCTGGCTCAGCGTGCTGCCGTTGTAGCTGACCTTGAGCAATTGCGCGTCGCCGGCGGGCTGCCAGTTACGCAAGTCGTCGCTCGACTCCACCGACACACGCCCCTGGTAGTTATCGTCACGAAGATGAACCACCAGCGCGCTCGCGCGGCCCTCGTGCGAGGCCTCCCCCCCGTCGATCAGATCTGTGTCGTGCTGGGCGCGGCCCGGCGGCGCAGCGGTGGCACGCAGCGAGCCGTCGGCCGCGATCGTCACGCCGAGCGGCGCACCGGTCTGGTCCGCCGGCGCCGGGCGCAGCGGAAACCATCGCGCGGGGCGCAAAGTCGGCGGCGTGCGTGCCGGCTCGCGCGGTCCCTCGAGCGAATACGGCACGGGCTCGCCCGCGCCGTTGAACACGCGCACGTCGCCGAGATCGTTGCGCTGACTGGCGGCGTAGACGGCGGCCGGCAGCGTTACGCTGTAATAGGCAGCGCCCTCTTCGAGCTGGAGCGCAAAGTGCCTCGCGAAATCTTCAGCGCAGGCAGGCGCCGCGGCCCACGCGGACACGATCGCGACGCACCAGGCCGTCACCTTCAGAAAATGCTTCATTGTTCAGTTTCCCCGACCACCAGCTTGGGCGGCAACGGCGAGAAGTAGCCGATCAGCAGCAACATCAGGCCGATGCCGATAAACGATACGATCCGCTCTATACCGGTCACGTGCGACAGGTCGAACAGGAACAGTTTGACGACAGTCGCGGCGAGCAATGCGCCGCCGATGAACCAGACGACACGGCTTGCCCGCCGCGTGGCCCAGATCATCGTCGCGAGTGCGCATAGCGTCCAGAATACCGATACCGACGCCTGCACGAGCATCGACTGCGACATCTCGACGAACTCGTATGGAACCGCGGTCCAATGGTGCAGCGTGCGCAGCAGCATCGCGTTCAACCAGACAAAGCCGGTTGCCCCGGCCAACACCTGCAAAGGCAACCGGTAGTCGCCGAGCGGCACGCCGAGACGACGAATGCGCACCAGCCACAGCGCGGCCAGCGCGAAGACCACGGCCTGCACCAGATCGAGCGGATTGAGCAACGGCAGACGCGCCCACGCGCCGCCGTCCTGCGTCAGATTCGCGTAGAACGTCCAAAGCCACATCACGAGCACTAGCGGCGTGGAAGCAATCGCGCACAGCCGCACGATGCTGTCACGCCTCGCGAGCCACAAACCCGCGAAGGCGAACGCGCTCCAGCCGACCAGAAACACCTGCTGCAACGCGAACGACGCGAGCACCGCGCCAATATCGTACGCCGCGTCGAAATGATGGTGCAATGTACGCAGCAGCAATGCATTGAACCACAGGAACAATGTCGCGAACACCGCGTAATCGAAAGCACGCGGATGCCAATGCACGCCTAATGCGCGTAGCCTGCGCAACCATATTGCGCAGGCGACAAACGAGAGTATCTGAGCCACGTCGAGCGGGTTGAAGACCGGCAGCCAGAAGAGCGGCGCCGCGCTGCCGTCGCTCGTGACACTCGCTATGCTCCACGCCCACAGCAACGCGGCGAGCGGCGCGGCAGCCCACACCTGATATGCCCGCGGGAACCGTGCGACCGGCCAGCGCAAACGGTGCGCTGCGCCCGCCACCACCAGCAGCAGCGAGCCGAAGCCGTACGCCCACGCGCTCCAGCTCCATGCGCCTTCGGGCACGTAGGCGCGCAACGCCCAGTAACCTTCGAGGGCGGCGAGCGCGCCGGACGTCCAGAACATCAGCGTGTGCAGCGGCGCGAGAACGCGATCGCCGACCTCGCGCTGTTGACGCCACAGCAGCGCGTAGGCGCAGACTGCGGCCAGCATGCAAACCAGCCAGCCATAACCGCTCACCGGCTTCAGATCCAGCGTGAAGAGACCCACGGTCAGCGCAGCGAGCACGGGCACGAGAGTAAGCGCCGGCCATTCGGCGAGTGGCCAGCGCAGCTTGCGGCGCAACCCGTGCGCGAGCCACGCTGTGAGGACGGCGAACAGAGCGATGAGCGCAGAGCAGAAACGCTCACGATCGGCCGGCACAAACAGCCGCAGGTACGTCTCGATTTCATCGAGGCCGCCGCCCACCCACCACAGCAAACCCCACAGACTGGCGGCGATCCCGATCTGCGGCATCCATGCATGCCACTCGCGCGCCTCGCTGCGGCCGTGCAAGCGCCAACCGGTGAAGATGCCGGCGAGCGCGATCAGCACGCTCGCCAGATAAGCGCCGTTCAGTACGAACAATGTCGGCGCATGGTTGAACGGCGCGAGGGTGCCGACGACGAATGCGCCAGCCGCGGCCAGTTGCATCAGCAAGCCGAAAGCAAATGCGACGAGACGCCGTTGCCGCACCGCAAGCCACGTGAGCGCGGCGCCTTCGATGGCCCACGTCGCGCTCGTCGTCGGTCCCGTGAACGCGAGCGGTACGGCGAGCGTGGCGAAAATCACCGCGAGCGCGAACATCGAGTCGAACAGCATGCCGAGGCGTCCGCGGCGCGGCGCCAGCCACCCCGCGATTGCCAGGTAAAAGGCGGCAAGCGCGACCGCGCTCCATGCGAGCCCGAACTCGGTGCCCTTCAGCAACGCCGTTTGCAGGCCGATTGCAACGAGCGGCGTGCCGAACACGAGCGTACCGTCGACATAGTGCCTGAGCGTCAACTCGCGACGAACCGCGTAGAGCAGCGCGATACCGACATACATGACGAAGAAGAGGATCAGGAAGGGCTCGGTGGTGGCCAGCAATTCCGGGCGATAGGCAGTTGCGCCCCACGCCGCCCCGATCGAAAACGTGAAAACGAAGCCAAGAAGATTCAGCGGACGCCATGCCTTGAACCACGCAATTGCAAAGATGCCCGCATTGAGCAACGCGTAGTAGCTAAAGAGCATGACATGACTGCCGCCGCCCGTGGACAGCAGGAGCGGCGCGAGAAAGCCGCCCGCGCTGCCCATGAACGCGAGCGAAGGCGCGTTCTGCCGTACCGCGAGAAACGCGCTGAGCGCGCACGTTGCGACCATCAGCGGCAAGGCAGCGGCGGCGGGCAGCAGATGATAAAGCCGTGTCGCGGCGAACACCGTCAGATACAGCGCGCCGACGCCGCCGCCCTGCAGCACGAGCCCATACGCGCCCCGACTATCGCCGATGCGCCAGCCGAGCACGAGCAAGGTGGTCGCCGCGAGTGCGACGCCGGCGAGGCGGAATTCGATCGGCAGCAGACTGTTGTCGGCGGCGTATTTGAGCAGAAACGCAATGCCGAAAAAAAGCACGACGATGCCGACACGCACCACCGTATTGCCGCCGAAAAGCCAGTCCCGGCCCGCTTTGAAAAGACGCTCGACGACACCTGGGCCCCGCGGGGGAGCCGGTGCAGTTTGGACATGCGAGCTATCGGCGATGTCGGCTTGCGCGGACGCGACGGCTGGCGCCAACGGCGAGGTGTGCGCGTGCTGTTCGACTGACGCGGTGGCATTCACATCGACCGATGGGTGCTCAACCGGGTGCTCAGCCGGGTACTCAACCGCCGTTCCTGCCGCGAGCTTCACGGCCTCTTGCGGCGCGATTGCATAGCGATGTTTTGCGGGGCCACGCGAGGCCTCGTCGGGCGTCGCGGCGTCGCTTTGTGGTTGCGCTTGCAGCTCGTTGTCGACCGGCCCAAGCTCCGTACTTTCGCGCAGTTGCCGGATTTCGGCGCGCAGCGACATGACCTCGCGTTCCAGTCTTTCGACGCGCCCCGCCAGGTCGCCGGGCACGTCCGGCGCATCCATGGTCATGGGCAATGGAACTGACTGTTGCCCGGCATGCGCGGAATTCTTTTTCCGCAGGCGGGCGAGCGCGAAACCCGCCACCGCGCCGAACAATGCGCCGTAGCCGATCGGCAGATCGTTCGACAACGAGACCAGCATGCCGACCACAGCGCCCAGCACGGCAAATATCACGCTCATCGCATCCCTCTTTTATTGTCTTCTGCGGCGATATCCGTACGGTGTAAGGCTCGGTCGCACGGATTGATTCGCGAGTGCTGCATTGGCAAACCAGCGAAAATCGGCGCGCAGAATAACATGTATAGCGAGGTTTTCGACCGGCTATCGGCTTCGACTTGATAACGAGCCGTATTGAAGCCAATTGAACTGAATTCCGGCATCTTCCGTCCGACATTTGCTGAAATTTCCGCGGCCATTATGTGATTCGCGAGCGCCGATAAATCGACGTGGTCACCTGGCAAATCAAAGCCGGAGTGACGGTCATTGGCACGCCGCATATCTGCAGGTCATTCGCGCAGGAGCACGCCAAGTGATTATCCGCTCGCCACATTCCGGCAACAGCGTCCCTGTCTTCGCGGCAATGTACCAACCGTGTCAAAATTCGGGGTCCGCCGCCGCGCCCCGGTTATCGGTCGCATTCAGTCGATGACCCGCGCGGCGTGCAAGTCGATCGTTTAATCTATTCAGGAAAGTTTTAGTGGATATCAACAAACAGATCGCGGCGCTCACTGCGTCGGAACTCCAGACGGCCGGCGCGAGCCAGGCGACGGCAATTGCAGTCAGCGTGCTGCTGCGCCATCTGCGCTCGCCGGAACTGGCGAAGCTGTTGTCGTCGGCATTCGAAAACCATCAGGCGGTCATGCTGCAAACGCCGTGGCCCGATCAGATGCTGCAGGCGTTCGAATCGACTCGACGTTTTCTCGAAGGCGCCGCGCAAGCCGACCTTCCGGGCATGCAGGCACCGCCGGAAACACCGGTCGCCTGAGCGCGCTCGAACAAGCGGCCCGAAAACGAAAAACCCCGCCAGTCCAATGACTTGACGGGGTTTTGCGCTACAGATAAGTGGTGCGAGGGAGGGGACTCGAACCCCTACACCCTTGCGGGCGTCAGGACCTAAACCTGGTGCGTCTACCAATTTCGCCACCCTCGCAGCCGGACAAGCGTTGTGCGTCTTGCCCGATGTCCTGCATGCTTTGCGCGGCGCCCGAAGGTGCGCGCCCAAAAGCGTAAGCGCGAGATTCTAACGCATTGATTCGCGCTTGTCTGCAACTGCCGCGCATCTGTCCTTACGCCGCCGATGCTACAATTTTCGGCTTCATGCACGCTTGCCGTGCTCTCTTCGCCTGCCCTTCCCCACATTCCAGCCCGTGAATTTCGACGAATATTGCCAGCAAAAAGCGGCGCCGCCCGGATCAAGCACTTACTACGCGCTCCGGCAAGCTCCCGCAGCCAGTCAGCCGCGCTTGACCGCGCTGTTCGCACTGCGCCGCGAGTTCGAGGAAACGGTCAAGGAAGTCAGCGATCCGGCCATTGGCCGCACCAAGCTTGCATGGTGGCAGAACGAACTGGCCGGCCTCGCTGCGGGCACGCCCACGCACCCGGTTTCAAAGGCGCTCGCGGCCTCGCTGCCCGACGCAAAGGCCGAATACCCTGCGCTGCAGGCGCTGTTGAGCGGCTTCGAGATGGATCTCGACCAGGCGCGCTACCTCGACTACCCAAACTTGCGGCGCTATGTTCAAGCGGTAGGCGGGACGTTTGCCGCGCTAGTGGCGCGCGCCGCGAGGACGAACGCGCCCGCCGACGGGTCACAAGCGCCGGGTTGGTCGACGCAGTTAGGCGAAGCACTGCTGCTCGCACAACTCGTGGTCGAAACGGGCAACGATGCGCGCCACGGCCGCATCTACATTCCTATTGACGAAATGCAGCGCTTCAATGTGACAGCGGCGGACCTGATCAATCGAAAATATAGCGACGCATTCACTGAGCTCATGCGCTTTCAGACGAAGCGCGCTCGCGATGCCTTGCAAACGGCGCTCGTCGCTGTGCCGGCCAGCGAGCGCCGATCGCAGCGCGCGTTGCTCGCGCAAGGAGCGCTCGCTTCCGCTTTACTGGATGAAATCGAGCGCGACGGCTACCACGTGCTGCATCAACGTATCGGGTTGACGCCGATCCGCAAGCTGTGGATCGCCTGGCGCGCGAAGTGAGTGCCGCCGCGCGCCATTTACGGGCCGCGTCGTGCGGCGTCCGGTCTGGCGTCGAGCGCGCCGGCCGTCAAGCGCGCAGCAAAGGCAGCGGCGCAAACTGCTGGCGTAAAATCGCCGCGGCATCGAGCCCCCACCACCTCGCAAGTACAGTCGCGTAAAGCCGGCGGAAGTCAACGGCGACAGGCAAGTTGCCATGACCGTCGAGCCGTCCAAGCTCAGGCGGCGCACCGTGCAAGCCCCCGAGCACACGTCCGCCCATCATGAAATGCGGCGCCGACGTGCCGTGGTCCGTACCGTCGCTGTCGTTTTCTCGAGGATGCCGCCCGAACTCGCCGTAAGTCATGACGAGCGTGTCGTTCCAACGGCCCAGTTCGATCAGCGCCGATCTCATCGCTGTCAGGCCTTCGGCAAGCTGCTTCAACAACGAGCGGTGCCTGTACGGCTGGTTGCGATGCGTGTCGAAGCCGTTTAGCGTCAGGCGAATCGCCGCGACGCCGCCGCTTTTGCCCGCTTCAGCGCGCGGCATATAGTCGGCGTGGAGCATGTGCATTGCTGTTTCGATCGACGCACCGAACGCGCTGCAAGGAAAACCGGTCGCCAGTTGCGGCGCGCGTGGCATTGGCTTGGTCCGCCCGCCATCGTATGTCATGGTTTTTGGGGCGCCAGCCGGTTGCGTGGGATTCAAGAGTGCTCGCGTACGAGCGCCATTCGCGAGCGGTCCCATTTCAGCATTGCCGATGACCACACCGTCCACGGCGAAACCCGCGGGCAACGGGGCGCTTCTGAATGCGCGAGTGAGCCAGCCGTCGCGCAGATACTCATCGGCGTGCGAAGCCGTGTCCCATATCTCAACTGAGCGGAAATGCGAGAGATTGGGCTGCGCGTAGCCGACGCCCTGGATAATCGCCAGTTGCCGGCTTTGCCAAAGCGGCATTAACGGTTCCAGCGACGGATGCAGCGCCGTGCGGCCGTCGAGCTGGATAGCGTGCTCGCGCTTGATGCCGATCTTCTTGCGAAGCCGATAGTACGCAGGATCGGCAAACGGGATCACGGTGTTCAGGCCGTCGTTGCCGCCTTTCAACTCGACGAGGATCAGCAGGTTGCCGAACCCGGCACGCAGCGCGGGAAGCTGCATTGCGGTATGCGCCGCCGGCTGCGCGCGAACCGCACGAGGCAGCCAGAGAGTCGCGCCGGCGGCGGCGCTCATCGAGAGAAAGCTGCGTCGTTTCATGATGTACTCGCGTCGGTGACTTCTTCCGTTGCAGGCTCGGTTTTTCAGGCGATAAGCCGGGACGGTCTGCAATGCGCAAGTGTGCGCTCTGCGGTCGAGGGCTATGCATGTACGAAGCCTACGCGCGTTGCTGCCGTGACGCACCTTGCGTGATGGCGCCGCGCATTGGTCAGTGCGTCCGCCGCGCATTCGCATGCCGCTGATGCTTCCGCATGCACAGTGCAATGAGCGCGATCAATGACGAGAATGAACTACGGCCGCATATGCCTGCTCCTCACATAACGTGTGAGCGCAGCGGGCAAAACGTGAAATGCTGGATAGAAACAGGAAACGCGCGGGAAGCGCAGAACGAAAACTCAAGAGCGTCAGGACAGCGACAACGATCAACACCGCATGAAGCAACGTATCAAGCAGCGCATGAAGCAACGCAACATCAGGGCAACCACAGCAGACAACGCAAGCAAAGCGCCTACCGCTTGTAAAGCTCGCGAACAGCGTCTTCGATATGCTGTCTCAACAAACGACGTTCGTCCGGCGTCATATGTCCGTCACGGCGGCGTTGATCGAGATCGGGGGGAACTGCGGTACGCAACATTGCGTCTGATGCAGGACGCTCGACGCTGGAATTGTGGCGGCTTGCCCTTGAATTGCCTGCCCTGGGCGCGCGCTCGCTCGCAGCTCTGTCGGCGGAAGGCTGGGCGTGGGCGAGCGTTGGTCCCAATGTGCCTGCGAGCGTACCGGCAACCGCCAGTGCAATCACGCTCAGGCGCACATTCGGCCAGACCCCTCCCTTCATGTTGTTCCCTTCGTGGCGCGGCAACCGGCTACCTCAAATGCGTATGACAAACCCGGTAACGAGCCGGGCGCGTGGGTTTTAGTCGAGTGAAGTATCCACCGAACAGCCGCATTCAGTAAAGGAGTCTAACTGCCACCGCTTTACGTCGTGCCACAGTGCGGGTAAATTTTGTAACTGACTGTAACTCGATAAATGATGCAAACGCGCACCACTTTCTAATCGCGCTAAGATGCCGACCATGGAAACCAAAAACCCTTCGAAAATCCTCGTCGTCGATGACGATCCGCGCCTGCGCGATCTGCTGCGCCGTTACCTCGGCGAGCAAGGCTTCAATGTCTATGTAGCCGAGAACGCGCCTTCAATGAACAAGCTCTGGGTGCGTGAGCGGTTCGATCTGCTGGTGCTCGACCTCATGCTGCCAGGCGAGGACGGCCTGTCCATTTGCCGGCGCCTGCGCGGCAGCAACGACCGTACGCCAATCATCATGCTGACGGCCAAGGGAGAAGACGTCGACCGTATCGTCGGGCTTGAAATGGGCGCGGACGACTACTTGCCGAAGCCCTTCAATCCGCGCGAACTGGTCGCGCGCATTCACGCGGTGTTGCGCCGTCAGTCGCCGTCGGAGCTGCCGGGCGCGCCGTCGGAAACGACTGAAGTCTTCGAGTTCGGCGAGTTCGCGCTGAATCTCGCCACCCGCACGCTCACCAAGGCCGGCCAGGAAATTCCGCTGACCACGGGCGAGTTCTCCGTGCTCAAGGTGTTCGCGCGTCATCCGCGCCAGCCGCTGTCGCGCGAAAAGCTGATGGAACTGGCTCGCGGCCGCGAGTACGAAGTGTTCGACCGCAGCCTCGACGTGCAGATTTCCCGTCTGCGCAAGCTGATTGAACCGGATCCGGGCAGCCCGCGCTTCATCCAGACCGTTTGGGGTCTTGGCTACGTGTTCATTCCCGACGGCGCAGCCTGAGTTTGTTCACGTCTCCTGCTTTTGTTTTCAGATAAGAAGAAGGGCCCATGCGGATCGACCGGCGCCTCCTGACGCTCGCGTTCGGCGGCCTTTTCTGGCGGACCTTTCTGTTGATCGCGCTGTTGATCGCAGTGAGTCTCGCCGCGTGGTTCCAGAGCTTCCGGGTGATCGAACGCGAGCCGCGCGCGCAGCGCGTGGCGTTGCAGCTCGTCGCGATCGTGAAGCTCACGCGCACCGCACTCCTGTATTCCGATCCCGATCTGCGGCGCGCATTGCTGCAAGACCTGGAAAGCAATGAAGGGGTGCGCGTGTACCCGCGCGAAACAACCGACAAGTACAAGCTCCAGCCCGACGAGTCGCTGAACCGGCTGATCGAACACGACATTCGCGGCCGTCTCGGCGACGATACTGTAATCGCGCAGAGCGTCAACGACATTCCCGGCGTCTGGATCAGCTTCAAGATCGACGACGACGATTACTGGGTCGCGCTCGACCGCGATCAGCTCGACAACGCGACGGGCCTGCAATGGGCCGGCTGGGGCGTGTTCGCGCTGGCGCTATCGCTCTTTGGCGCAGCCTTCATCACGAGTCTCGTGAACCGCCCGTTCGCCCGTCTCGCGATGGCCGCGCGCAAGGTCGGCTCCGGGCAGTCGCCTGAACCGCTGCCCGAGCGCGGCATGGGCGTGGCTGCCGAAACCAATCGCAGTTTTAACCAGATGGTTCAGGACCTCGAGCAGCTCGAGGCCGACCGCGCGCTGATGCTCGCCGGCATTTCGCACGACCTGCGCACGCCGCTCGCACGGCTGCGGCTCGAAACGGAAATGAGTCCGTCGGACCAAAGCACGAAAGACGCAATGGTCGACGACATCGAGCAGATGGACATGATCATTGGCCGCTTCCTCGACTATGCGCGCCCGGTGCAGCGCGTGCCGGAACCTGTCGATCTGTCAGTGATCGCGAGCGAGCTCGCGGCGCGCATGCAAAGCGAGGACAGCATGCGGCTTATCACGCGGCTCGCGCCGTCGGCGGTGATCGAAGCCGACGAAACGGATATGCGGCGGGTCGTCGGCAATCTGCTGGAAAACGCGCGCAAGTATGGTTTGAGCGATGGCGACGGCATCCCGCACGTGATCCTGGAAACGCGGGTGTCGCATTCGCGCGTGGAACTGTCGGTGGTGGACGAAGGCCCCGGCATTCCGGAAGATCAACTGGCGCTTGTCACACGTCCCTTCTACCGCGTGAATTCAGCGCGCACTCAGGCGAACGGCACGGGCCTCGGCATGGCGATCGTGCAGCGGCTGGTCGGCCGTTATCGGGGCGCACTGCGCTTGCGGAATCGCACGCCAGGCCCGGGCCTCGAAGTCACCATCGAGTTTCCTCTTGCCAAGGGCGTTTAAGCGAGCTTGCGGCCCCGTGTCGGCCTAAGAACGCCCGCGCCCCACGCACCATGCACGCACTCCGGATGCCCGCTCCGTTGAATAATAACTATCCGGGTCGTTAGAAAAAAACTATTGAGGCGATAGTTCAATAGAGCTATAGTGAAAAGCCTGTCACGCGCTCGTGATGACGCGCTGGTAGCCTCAGCATGCTTTTTTTCCAACACACGAAGGAGCACTCGCATGAAAACCGTTGGCGACAAACTCGAAGCGTTCACCGTCACCGCTGCCAAGCCTGGCTTCAACAATCACGAGGAAAACGGCGCCTCGGCGTTCGAAGAAATCACGGAGCAGTCGTTCCCGGGCAAGTGGAAAATCATCTACTTCTACCCGAAGGATTTCACGTTCGTGTGCCCCACGGAAATCGTCGAGTTCGCCAAGCTGGCGAAAGACTTCGAAGAGCGCGATGCCGTGCTGCTAGGCGGCAGCGTAGATAACGAATTCGTGAAGCTCGCCTGGCGCCGCGAACATAAGGACCTGAGCAAGCTGAACCACTATTCGTTCGGCGACGTGAAGGGCGAGTTGATCGACCAGCTCGGCGTGCGCGACAAGGAAGCGGGCGTGGCGCTACGCGCAACGTTCATCGTCGATCCGGACAACACGATCCAGCACGTGTCGGTGAACAACCTGAACGTCGGCCGCAATCCTGAGGAAGTGCTGCGTATTCTAGACGGCTTGCAGACGGACGAACTCTGTCCGTGCAACCGCGCAGTCGGCGGCGCAACGCTGTAAGCCGTGCCGCCCGAGCCCGCCACGCTTGAAAAAGCCCGCGGGCTTTTTTATCGACAACCCGATAGGAGATGACAATGGAGTTCCTGGCTTCCATTAAGGCGCTCATACCCGACTACGCGAAAGACATCCGCCTGAACCTGGACGGCACGATCGCGCGCTCGTCCCTCGAAGGCAACGACGCGGTCGGCGTCGCGCTGGCTGCCGCCTTCGCCGCCAAAAGCACCGTAATCGTGAACGCGATTCGCAACGCGGGCGTGCTCTCTCCTGAAGAGACGAACGGCGCGCTGACCGCCGCCGCGTTGATGGGCATGAACAACGTCTGGTATCCGTACGTCGAGATGGCGGAGAACGCGGACCTGAAATCGCAACCGGCGCAGTTACGCATGAATGCCTACGCGTCGCACGGCGGCGTGGACAAGCGGCGCTTCGAGATGTACGCGCTGGCGGCTTCGATCATCGGCAAGTGTCACTTCTGCGTGAAGTCGCACTTCGATACGTTGATCGCCGAAGGCATGAGCTCGACGCAGTTGCGCGACGTGGGTCGCATCGCGGCCGTGATCAACGCGGCTGCGCAGTGCATTGCCGCCGAATAAGCTATCGGCTTCCGGGTCTGCCTCGCCTGAACCGGCGCAGCGGCGAACTTTTTCGCCGCCGTGCGCCCGGCTCCCGATGCGGCAGTGCCGACGGATGCATCAGCCCTTGATCAGCAACACCACGGCTTGCGCTTCTATGCCCTCGCCTCGGCCGAGATAACCGAGCTTCTCATTGGTCTTGGCTTTGACATTGACCTTGTCCGTCGGCAGCCCGAGATCGGCGGCAATGTTCGCGCGCATGCCTTCGATATGCGGTGCGAGCTTGGGCGCCTGCGCCACCACGCTGCTGTCCACGTTCGCAATCGCGAAGCCCGCCGCCTTCACGCGAGCCACGCATTCGCGCAGCAATACGCGGCTGTCGGCGCCGGCGAACTTCGCATCCGTATCGGAGAAGTGACGGCCGATATCGCCCATCGCGGCGGCGCCGAACAGAGCGTCGGTGATCGCGTGCAACAGCACGTCGGCATCCGAATGGCCGAGCAAGCCGCGCTCGTACGGAATCGTCACGCCGCCAATAATCAACGGACGCCCCGGCACCAGCGCATGCACGTCATACCCTTGCCCAATTCTGAAATCCATCTGCGTCAAGTCCTCAAGTCCGTTCACTAAAAATCAAATCGTTCATCACGATGCCGAAGTGCGCAGCAGAATCGCCTCGGCGAGATCGAAGTCTTCTGGATACGTCACCTTGAAGTTTCGCAAGCTGCCTTGCACCAGCTTCGGCGCATGCCCGGCCCATTCGATCGCGCTCGCTTCGTCGGTCAGGTCGTGGCCGTCGGCCTGCGCGCGCAAGATCGCTTCGCGCAACATGCCGATGCGGAACATCTGCGGCGTTTGCGCCTGCCACAAGCCGTCGCGCGATTCGGTGCGGGCAATGCGCCCATCCGCCGATGCCACGTCGAGACGCTTTAACGTATCCGCGACCGGCAACGCCATGATGCCGCCTACCGCATCGTCCCTGAGCGCGCCCGTCAGCGTGCGGATCAAGCCAGGCGTAATGCCCGGCCGGGCCGCGTCGTGCACGAGCACCCAGTCGTCGTCGCGCGCGTTGAATTCGGTGAGCGCATGCAGGCCGTTGAGCACCGACGCCTGGCGCGACGCCCCGCCGCAGCGGCGCACGGCAAACCGCAAGCCGCCGAAGCGGCGCGCGTCGAAGTGTTGGTCGTCGGGCGCGATCACGACGAGCGTTTGTGCGAACTCACTGCAGGCGTCGAACGCGGCGAGCGAATAATGCAACATGTCGCGGCCGGCCACAGTGCGATATTGTTTGGGCATCGCGGCGCCGGAACGGCTGCCGGTGCCTGCGCACGGAATCAGGGCAAATAGACGGGAAGTCACGAGTGCGGATGCCGCGAGGTCAAAGTAAAGGACGGATTTTATAATAGGTCCTTCGCATCCACGCCCCGACACGCGTAAACTTGGCCGTCCGTGTGAGCCCGAGGCCGCCTTTTCTCTTCTATGCCAGACATCGCCGCATCATCGCAGTACTCCCCGCCCGTCGCGCTCGTCAAAGCCGGCCAGCGTTTCGCCTTCGACGGCACGCACGGCTCGTCCGACGCGCTGCTGATCGCCCGCTACCATCTCGCCTATCGCGAGAAGGTGCCGCTGCTCGCCGTCGTGTGCGAAAGCGCCGTGGACGCACAGCGCCTGTCGCAGGAAATCGGCTTTTTCGCGCCGCAGGCGCGCGTGCGCCTGTTGCCCGACTGGGAAACGCTGCCTTACGACACCTTTTCGCCGCACCAGGATCTCGTTTCCGAGCGCCTCGCCACGCTGCACGATCTCGGCGAAGGCCGTTGCGACATTCTGCTCGTGCCCGCCACCACGGCGTTGTACCGGATGCCGCCAGCGTCGTTTCTCGCTGCCTACACGTTTTCGTTTTCCCAGGGTGAACGTCTCGACGAAGCAAAGCTCAAGGCGCAGTTGACGCTGGCCGGCTACGAACACGTGAGCCAGGTGGTGCGTCCGGGCGAATACTGCGTGCGCGGCTCACTGCTCGACCTTTATCCAATGGGCTCGCCGTTGCCCTACCGGATCGATCTGTTCGACGACCAGGTAGACTCGATCCGCGCGTTCGACCCCGACACGCAGCGCAGCCTGTATCCGGTGAAAGACGTGCGTCTCCTGCCTGGCCGCGAGTTTCCGTTCGACGAAGCCGCGCGCACCGCTTTTCGCAGCCGCTGGCGCGAGACGTTCGAAGGCGATCCGAGCCGCGCGTCGATCTACAAGGACATCGGCAACGGCGTGCCGTCCGCGGGCATCGAATATTATTTGCCGCTTTTCTTCGACGACACCGCCACGCTGTTCCACTATTTGCCGGAAGGCGCGCAACTCGCGTTCATCGGCGATCTCGAGGCGGCGATCCGGCGCTTTAGCAACGACACGAAGCAGCGCTACAACTTCCTGTCGCACGACCGCGACCGGCCCATTCTGGAGCCGCAGCGCCTGTTCCTGTCGGACGAAGACTTCTTCGTACTCGCGAAACCGTTCGCGCGGCTCGTGCTGCCGGCCAACGCAGGCGGCGGCTGGTCCACGCCGCTACCGAATCTCGCGATCGACCGTCACGCGGAAGATCCCGTATCGGCGTTGCGCACCTATCTCGACACCACGCCCAACCGTGTGCTGTTCGCTGCCGAATCGGCGGGACGGCGTGAAACGCTATTGCAGCTGCTCGCGGACAACCATCTGAAGCCCGCGTCGAGCGACAGCTTCCAGGACTGGCTGACGGGCGACGCGCCTTTTTCGCTCGGCGTCGCGCCGCTCGCGAACGGCTTTGCGGTCCCCGTGGACGGCATCGCGATCATCACGGAAACGGAGCTTTATGGGCCGCTCGCGCGGCGCGCCGGTCGCCGCCGCCAGGAACAGGCTAGCAACGTCGATTCGATGGTGCGCGACCTGTCGGAGCTCAAGGTCGGCGATCCGGTCGTGCATTCGCAGCACGGCATAGGCCGCTATATGGGTCTCGTCACCATGGATCTCGGCGAAGGCGAGACCGAGTTTCTGCATCTCGAATACGCGGGCGACAGCAAGCTCTACGTGCCGGTCGCGCAGTTGCATGTGATCTCACGCTACAGCGGTGCCGATCCCGAAAGCGCGCCGTTGCATTCGCTCGGCTCGGGTCAATGGGAAAAGGCCAAACGCAAGGCCGCGCAGCAGATTCGCGACACCGCCGCGGAACTGCTCAATCTGTACGCACGCCGCGCCGCGCGTTCGGGCCACGCGTTCGCGCTCGAACCGAAAGACTATGTGAAGTTCGCCGAGAGCTTCGGCTTCGAAGAAACGCCGGACCAGGCCGCGGCGATCGCAGCCGTGATCGGCGACATGACGAGCGGCAAGCCGATGGACCGCCTCGTATGCGGCGACGTGGGCTTCGGCAAGACCGAAGTCGCGCTGCGGGCGGCCTTCATTGCTGTCATGGGCGGCAAGCAGGTCGCGCTACTCTCGCCCACCACGCTGCTCGCCGAACAGCACACGCAGACTTTCTCGGACCGCTTCTCCGACTGGCCCGTGCGAATCGCCGAACTGTCGCGCTTCAAGTCGACCAAGGAAGTCAACGCGGCGATCCAGCAGATCAACGAAGGCAGCGTAGACATTGTGATCGGCACGCACAAGCTGCTGTCGTCGGACGTGCAGTTCAAGCGGCTCGGACTCGTGATCATCGACGAGGAACATCGCTTCGGTGTGCGGCAGAAAGAGGCGCTCAAGGCGTTGCGCGCGGAAGTGGATGTGCTCACGCTCACCGCCACGCCGATCCCGCGTACGCTCGGCATGGCGCTCGAAGGCCTGCGCGACTTTTCTGTTATCGCGACCGCGCCGCAAAAGCGTCTGGCGATCAAAACTTTCGTGCGTCGCGAGGAAGAAAGCGTGATTCGCGAAGCAATGTTGCGCGAACTGAAGCGCGGCGGCCAGGTTTACTTCTTGCACAACGAAGTCGAGACGATCGAGAATCGCCGGCAAATGCTCGAAGCGCTCGTGCCCGAGGCACGCATCGCGGTCGCGCATGGGCAGATGCACGAGCGTGAACTCGAACGCGTGATGCGTGACTTCGTCGCGCAACGTGCGAACGTTTTGCTGTGCACGACGATTATCGAAACCGGCATTGACGTGCCGAGCGCCAACACAATCCTGATTCATCGCTCGGACAAGTTCGGCCTCGCGCAACTGCATCAACTGCGCGGACGCGTGGGACGCTCGCATCACCAGGCGTATGCGTACCTGCTCGTGCACGATCCGCAAGGGTTGACCAAGCAGGCGCAACGCCGTCTCGAAGCGATCCAGCAGATGGAAGAACTCGGCTCGGGCTTCTATCTGGCCATGCACGATCTGGAGATTCGCGGCACGGGCGAAGTGCTCGGCGACAAGCAGTCGGGCGAGATTCACGAGATCGGCTTTCAGCTTTACACCGACATGCTCAACGACGCAGTGAAGGCGCTCAAGGACGGCAAGGAGCCAGACCTCACCGCGCCGCTCGCCGCCACGACCGAGATCAATCTGCACGCGCCGGCGATTCTTCCCGCCGACTATTGCGGCGACGTGCAGGAGCGTCTGTCGCTGTACAAGCGCCTCGCGAATTGCGAGCACAACGATGCGATCGACGGCATTCAGGAAGAACTGATCGATCGCTTCGGCAAGTTGCCGCCGCAAGCGCATGCGCTCGTGGAGACGCATCGTCTGCGACTTGCGGCAAAGCCGTTGGGCATTTCGAAGATCGACGCGGGCGAAGCGGTGATCGGTTTGCAATTCATTCCCAATCCGCCAATCGACGCGATGCGTATCATCGAGATGGTGCAGAAGCACAAGCACATCAAACTGGCGGGCCAGGACAAGCTGCGTATCGAAACGCGCAGTCCCGATCTTGCAGTGCGGGTGGCAACGGTCAAGGAAACGTTGCGGGCGTTGGGCTCGCCAAGCCGGGGCACTACGGCGGCGGCTGCGGCGCGTTAGGTTCGGTATCGAGCCTCCGCGTTCCCGTTGCGTGCCGTCGCGCCGTCGAGCCGTCGAGCCGTCGAGCCGTCGCGCCGTCGGCATGGCGCTGCGCGGCTGCACAAAAACGCGGTACGTCTAGCGCTTTCCGGCAATGCTGCGGCGCGCAAAACGCGCGCCGCAGCATACGGGGCGGCTTTTTTTGGGTATGATCGAAAGACTCAAATGCCGGAGTCTTGTCATGTCTCATGTCGCTGATTCAGCGCAGTCCTCGCAAACATCCGCAACTGCTTCGTCCGCTTCCGCCTCTGGCACCACGCCTGTCTCGCTTCCCTGGGTCACCCGTCTCGTGTCGATGGACACGGTAAGCCGCAATCCGAATCTCGGTCTGATCGAAACCGTGCGCGACGAATTGCGCGGGCTCGGCATTGAAGGCACGCTCACGCACGACCCCAGCGGCAAATGGGCCAACCTGTTCGCAACGATCCCCGCACACAACGGCGAAACGAACGGCGGCGTGGTGTTGTCGGGCCATACCGACGTGGTGCCCGTCGACGGTCAGCAGTGGGACAGCGATCCGTTCAAGCCGGAAATTCGCGGCGACAAGCTCTACGGCCGCGGCACTTGCGACATGAAAGGCTTTATCGGCGCGGCGCTTGCACTCGTGCCCGACATGCAGCGCGCGAAGCTCGCCAAGCCGATTCACTTCGCGCTTTCATTCGACGAAGAAGTGGGCTGCGCGGGCGCGCCGCTTCTGATCGCCGACCTGATGAAACGCGGCGTGAAGCCGGACGGCTGCATTGTGGGCGAGCCGACCAGCATGCGGCCCATCGTGGCGCACAAGGGCATCAACGCTTATCAGTGCTGCGTGCGCGGCCAGGCGGCGCACTCGTCGCTCACGCCGCAGGGCTTGAACGCGATCGAATACGCGGCGCGCCTCATCTGTTATATCCGCGACGTGGCCGATCAGTTCCGCGAGCAAGGCCCGTTCGACGAACTGTACGACGTGCCGTTCACCACCGCGCAAACCAGCACGATCGTCGGCGGCAATGCAATCAATACGGTGCCGGCCGAGTGCAAATTCCAGTTCGAATTCCGCAATCTGCCCACGCTCGACCCCGAACCGATCTTCGCGCGTATCGACCAGTACGCACGCGAAACACTGTTGCCGAAAATGTTGCGCGAGCATCCATCGGCGGCAATCGAGATTACGAAGATCGCCGCGGCGCCCGGACTCGATTCGTCTGAGCAGGCAGCCATCACGCAACTCGTGCGCGCGCTGACGGCGGACCAGGACAAGCGCAAGGTCGCTTACGGCACGGAGGCCGGGCTCTTTTCTCTGGCGGGTATTCCGAGCATCGTGTGCGGGCCCGGCGACATTCAGCAGGCGCACAAGGCGAATGAATTCGTCGCGCTGGATCAGCTCGTGCAGTGTGAACGCTTCTTGCGCAAGTTCATTCACAGCATGTCCGTCGAAGCGCATGCGCACTGAAACCGTCGCCTGAGCAACGAGCAATAAAGCAAAACCGCACCTTCACTACCGCGCCCTTCTCGCCCACGCCCATGTCAACCGCCACGCCGCAGCACACCGACCATACGATCGACGGCGAGCCGATCCCCACTCTCGACGACATCGCCGCGCAGCACTTCGCGCTGACGCCGTGGGTGGCTCGAACGCCGGTGTTCGACAGGCTCGACTTCGCGTCGCTCGAAGGTACGGTGGTGAACTTCAAGTTCGAACTGCTGCAAGCGGGCGGCAGCTTCAAGGCGCGCGGCGCGTTCACGAACCTGCTAGCGCTCGACGAAGCACAACGCAGCGCGGGCGTCACGTGCGTGTCGGGCGGCAACCATGCAGTGGCCGTCGCGTATGCGGCCATGCGGCTCGGCATCAGCGCGAAGGTGGTGCTGTTTCGCGCGGCGAATCCGGCGCGCGTCGCTCTGTGCCGGCAATATCGCGCGGAGATCGTGTTCGCCGAAGATCTTGCGGAAGCTTTCGAACTCGTGCGCCGCATCGAGGCCGAAGAAGGCCGCTATTTCGTGCACCCGTTCAACGGTTATCGCACGGTGCTCGGCTCCGCCACCCTCGGCTACGAATGGAGCACGCAAACGCCCGACCTGGAAGCCGTGATCGTGCCGATCGGCGGCGGCGGTCTCGCGGCCGGGGTGGCCACGGCCATGCGGCTCGCGAATTCGGGCGTGCACGTATTCGGTGTCGAGCCGGAAGGCGCTGATGCGATGGGAAAAAGCTTCGCCGCCAATCACACGGTCAAGATGGGCCACATGCACGGCATTGCAGATTCATTGATGGCGCCGCATACCGAGGAATACAGCTATGAGTTGTGCCGCCGCCATATCGACGAACTCGTGACCGTTTCAGACGACCAACTCCGCGCGGCCATGCTCACCTTGTTCGGACAACTGAAGCTCGCTGTCGAGCCCGCTTGCGCCGCCGCTACCGCAGCGCTGCTCGGACCACTGCGCGAGAAGCTGCAGGGCAAACGCGTGGGCGTTCTGCTATGCGGCACGAACACGGACCCGGTCACTTTTGCTGCGCATATCGAACGCGCTCGCCAGGGTGTGTCACAGTTTCCGGCATAAAAACAATCCTTGTTTTTCCGGGCTTTCCGGGCCGAAGGGCTGGCCTATCTGTCTGAGATTGGTATGATTTGGTCATCGATATCCAGGAGGAAACCCTATGAGCATGGTCAAGGAATTCAAGGAATTCGCCCTTAAAGGCAACGTGATGGATCTCGCGGTCGGCGTCATCATCGGCGGCGCGTTCTCCACCATCGTCAATTCAGTTGTGAAAGACCTGATCATGCCGGTGGTCGGCGTCGCTACGGGCGGCCTCGACTTTTCGAACAAATTCGTTCGCCTCGGCGCCATTCCGGCGAGCTTCAAAGGCAACCCGGAGTCGTATAAAGACTTGCAGACGGCGGGCGTTGCGGTGTTCGGTTATGGCTCGTTCATTACCGTGGCCATCAACTTCGTCATTCTCGCGTTCATCATTTTCCTGATGGTCAAGTTCATCAACAATCTGCGCAAGCCGGCCGATGCGGCGCCGTCGGAGCCGCCGCAGCCGGCCGAAGACGTGCTGCTGTTGCGTGAAATCCGCGACTCGCTGAAAAACTCGCCGCGCTAAGCCAACGGTCGGGCGAGGCACGCTCGCACACTTTACCCAGAAAAAAGGCCTGTTGCGACGCACTCGCAACAGGCCTTTGCTTTTGATACCCGCTCACCGCTCACAGCAGTTGTTCACGCTTCGCGTTACGCCTGCTTTCGCGCCTTCGTGTTGATCGCGCTCTCGATCATTGTTTCGAGCTGCGAGAAATTGACCGGCTTCGTCAAATGCGAGGTGAAGCCGGCGGCAAGGCAGCGGCGTACGTCTTCGTCGGTGCCGAAACCGGTCAGCGCGACCGCAGGCGTATCCCAATGCTCGCGATACGCCTTGATGAAGTCGAGGCCAGTGCCATCGGGCAAGCCGACGTCGCTGATAACCAGATCGAAATTCTGCAACTGCGTGGCGGCCAGTGCGTCGTCCACACGGCCCACCGTGGTGACGTCGTGGCCGAGCGTGCGAATCAGCTGCTCCATGACCTCGGCCGTATCGACGTGATCTTCGACTAGCAGAACGTTGAGCACGCCCGCGGGATGCACATGCTCGGGCAATACCGCCTGTGACCTTTGTGCAGGCGCCGCCGCGGTCGGCAGCGTGATCGTGAACGTAGCGCCGCAATGCGGACCCGGGCTTTGGGCCGTGACCGTGCCGCCATGCACGTCCGTTAGCGCCTTCGTGATCGCGAGGCCGAGACCTAGCCCGCCGAACTGCCGCGTCATGTTCTGATCGCCCTGCTCGAACGCGTTGAACAATTTGCCAATCTGTTCCGGCTCGATGCCGATACCCGTGTCTTCGACGCAGATCTGCACGTGCATGCGCTCATCGCGCGTGCGCACATAGATGTGTCCACCGTCAGGCGTGAACTTCGCGGCGTTGCGAATCAGGTTCCATAGCATCTGCTGCAGGCGCGCGCGATCGGCAAGCACGTAGTGATGCTGCGCGTCCTTGTGCACATGCACGTCCTGCTGCTTGACCTGAATCTCGCTGCGGAAGAGTTCGAGCACGCTGTCTATTACCTCGTGCACGTCGACCGTTTCGAGCGACAGGCGCAGCTTGCCGTTGGCCACGCGCGTAAGGTCGAGCAGATCGTCGATCAGGCGCGCCTCCAGTTCGACATTGCGACGGATCATGCGCACGCTCGAGCGCGCCTGATCCGGCAGATCGGGAATCATCTCGAGTACGCTTGCACCGGCCAGCACCGGTGTGAGCGGCGTGCGCAGCTCGTGCGAGAGCATCGCGAGGAAGCGGTCTTTCGCGCGATTCGCTTCTTCGGCGATCTGCCGCGCCGCCTGTTCAGAAGCGAGAAGACGTTCGCGTTCCTGCATGGCTTCGCGCTCCGAATGAACATCGGTGCAACTGCCGAACCATTTGCTGAAGTTGCCTTCAGTGTTGCGCGTCGCGACCATGCGCGCGTCGAACCAGCGGTACTCGCCGTCGCGGCGGCGAATGCGCATTTCGTGCCGATAAGTGCCCGCATTGCTCGCCACCGCTTTCAGCCAGCTACGGCGCACTTCTTCGCGATCGTCCGGATGCACGGCGTCGAGCCAGGCCAAACCATGCGAACTGTTTTCGCCAAGGCCGGTGTAGTCGTACCACTGCTTTGACAGGAAATCGCAGTCGCCCGAGGCATTGCAGGTGAGCACGAGGTGCGGCAACGCCTCCGACAGGTTGCGGTAATGCTGCTCGCGATCGCGCAGCAGCAACGCTTCTTCCGACGCGCGCTGCAAGCGCACTTGCGACAGCACCCGCTCCACTGCTTCGGGCAGGTAATCGAGGTAATCGCCGGACTTGGGCACCACGTCGGACACGCCGGCGCGCAACGCCTCGATTACGCGCGACTCGTCCGTAAAACCTGTCACGAGGATGGCGGGAATGCGCACGCCTTCCGAGCGTAGCCGGCGAAAAAAGTCGAGCCCCGTTTGGGGCCCGCTGAGTTGATAGTCGAGCACGAGCAGGTCCAGACCGCCGGCGGCGAGCCGTTCGCGAGCCGCCTCGACGCTTGCGCAGACCCAAACGCGGCAGCCGGCGCGTTCGAGCGACTTGCGCGCGAGCCGCAAGATGCCCTCGTCGTCATCGAGGACGAGAATACATGCTGCGGGCGGCGGGGACACTTCTTCGAACATGCGCGGGTCGCGGTCAGTAGGTCTGGAGAGTATGTGGCAATCCTGTCACGTCATGATGACGCAGTGAAGCGATGCCCGGACGGCAGCTTGACCACTTGCAGGAAGAAGCCGAGGCGGCGCACCGCTTCAATAAACGCATCGTACTCGACCGGCTTTGTAATGTAGACATTGCAGCCGAGTTCATAGCATCGCGCGATTTCGCGAGGGTCGTCTGTGGTGGTCAACACGATCACGGGCACGGGCGCCGTTTGTGGCGACTCCTTCAGGCGCCGCAACACCTCGAAGCCATCGACGCGCGGCATCTTCAGGTCCAGCAGTACGACTGAATTCTTCAGATCTTCGGCATTCGCATGACGGCTTGCGACGCTGTCGCCCACCGCTGCGGCGGTGCCACCCGCGTCTGCGCCGAAAAAATAATCCAGCGCCTGCTGACCGTCGCGAAAGCGCACAAAGCCGTTCGAAATGCCGGCACGGCGCAGATTACGCTCGACGAGCGTGGCATGGCCGTCGTCGTCTTCGATCAGAATAATGCTGACCGTTTCCCCGTGACTCATATGCCCTCCATTCTGTCGGTTCGACCCGGTTCATGCAGGTGCGGCGCATGCATTGACCGATGCGACGCGAATCGTTCCATGCAACTTTTCGCACGGCACCCGGCGCGCTTCAGGGGCGTGCGGGCTGCTCCGGCAACACCACGAAAAAGGTCGATCCAGCGCCTTGCGCC
Source organism: Paraburkholderia kirstenboschensis (assembly GCF_904848585.1). Classification (GTDB taxonomy): domain Bacteria; phylum Pseudomonadota; class Gammaproteobacteria; order Burkholderiales; family Burkholderiaceae; genus Paraburkholderia; species Paraburkholderia kirstenboschensis. The sequence goes on along the minus strand of NZ_CAJHCR010000001.1, from coordinate 1,296,508 downwards.
GACTCGACCCACACGCGCCCGCCATGCCGCTCCACCGTGCGCCGCACCACTGCCAGACCGACTCCGTCGCCGTTCGCTACATCGCCGTGCAGACGTTGAAATGCACGGAACACCTTCGACATATAGGCGGCCGGAATGCCCAGGCCGTTGTCGCGCACATAGTACGTGCGCATGCGAACCGCACGCGGTCCGTTTTCGTCGACGGGCTCCGGTTGGAGCGCGCCAATCTCGATGCGTCCGTTGCGCGCCGGGTCCAGGTAATTCAACGCATTGCCAATCAGATTGCTGAAGATCTGTTCGATCGCGCCCGGGTCGCCCCATGCCGGCGGCAACTCGCGTACGGTAACGACCGCGCCGCGCTCCTCGATGGCTCGCTGCAAGGTATCGGCGACGCGCGCCACCGCGCGCGCGACGCTCACCCGTTGCCATTGATATTCAAGCCGGCCGGCACGCGAAATTCGCAACAGCGCTTCGATGATCGCCGCAGCCCGCGTGACCGCAGTACGCAAGTAGTGCAAGGATTCGCGCACATCGCCGTCGAGAATATGCGCCATACGTTTTTGTTCCGCTTCCGGCAGCCGCGCTTCGACGACAATGCTGTCCAGCTCATTGCACGAGACCTGCAACTCCTTCGAGAAACCTTGCAGGTTCACGAGCGGAGAGCGCAAGTCGTGCGATACGCTGTAGATAAACATTTCGTTGTCTTGTGTCTCCTGGCGCAGTTCCTCATTGACGCCCGCCAGTTCCTGCGCGCGCGCCTCAAGACGCGTCTTGAGCGACGCCTGTTCGGCCTCCGCCTCGCGCAGTCGCGCGCCTGTCTGATGCAGCACGGCGTCGAGCGCCGCGATTTCGTCGTTGCCGGACAGGCGCGCGGCAAGCGGCCGCCCGTTGCCGAGGCGCTCCGCGTTATCGGTCAGCACCTCGAGGCGCCGCCCAATGCTGCGCGCAAATACAACTGCAGTAGCGGCCCAGATCAGCATGGAGCCGATCACTGCGGCGATCAACGCATATTGCTGATGTTCGCGACGCCGAACGAGCGCCGCCGAGCGTTCCGCATCGAGACGCGAAGCCTCTTCGCCAAAGGCCGCGAGTTCGTCGCGAAATGCGGCGACTGGCTCCGGCAACGGGCCACTCTCGAGCGCAGCGAGCGATTGCGGATTGCGCCCGTCACGCAACGCCTGCGAAACCATTACGGTTTGCGCGCGATATGCGTCGATTGCGCGCTTCATCTTATGAACCCGCTCTACCTGCTGCGGCGTATCGGCAACCAGCGCGTCGAGCTTCGACAGACGGTCGCTCACGTCGATCCACACCGTATGCCGGTCGAGCAACGACGGATCGCCGATCACCATGCCGGTACGAACCCGAGCCGCCTGGCGCAGTAGCGGATCGACAATTGCCGATGACTGGTAAAGAATCTGCTTGCTATTGGTAACCCATTGCGCGGCCTGGGCTGTCTGCTCCTGAGTATCGAAGACGACGCCAAGAAGCGCCAGCTCCACCAGGCTGGGCACTGCGATCAGCAGCAGACCCTTGGTGAATAATTTCATGTTCGCCCGAAGGTCGTTCACGCAGCGGCAGCTCGCGGGAACCCGCCAGCCAGACGGGCCATTATCGACGTGAATCGGCAATATTTCAACGTGAGCGCAGGATGGTCGCGCCCACATAAAAAAGACATTTTTATTGGTGCAAGATGTTTTTTCGGCGCGTCGTGCGTCTATGATGGAGTCAGATGTGCTGGAATGCGAAGGCGCGCGGCGAGGCGGTTCGGCATGATTCGTGCGGGAGTCGGTGAGGCGGCGGTGTCGTCGAATCATCGTGAATCCGGCCTTGTCGTATGCTATAAAAGATCGACGTGCGGCGCGCGAAGCCGGGAGTTGTCGCATGAGGACGCTGCGTTTCTTGCAATTCTTTTTCAGGCGAATTTTTATGTCCTTCCCGAAAAAGCGTAGACGCGCGAAGGTGGACGGCGATGAGTCGTTCCTCGCGGTACTGCGGCATTTCAAGCCCTTCGGTCAACTCGACACCAAGATCGCGCGCGCTCGCGCGCAAGACGAGCCGGTCCTTTATGCACATGTGTTGCCCGGACTCGACGTGCTTCTATGCAGCGTGCGCGGCGCACATCCTCCTTACCCGGCCGCGGCCGAATTGCGGCGGCGCTGCATCGAATCCATTACGAATGCACTGGAACAGCCGCTCGACGGTCTCGAGAACGGCGGTTACTGGTATGAAGCGGACGGCTTCGGATTCCTGGTATTTGCGAGCCGCGCTCGCGGCAAGATCCTGACCGAGTTCGGCGCAACACGCGTGGGTGCGCGTCGCGGAGTACGCCGGCAAGATGCGGCGGGCGACGCAACGCCGCGGTCGTTGCGATAGGCGGGCCCTCTCGCCCGTTCTTGCGCGTTGTCGTAGGCTTTTGCTGTCGTCAGCGGTGTCGTCAGCGCTGTTGTCAGTCTTACTGTGTCGCGCATGCTCCTCCGGGAGAAGCGCGGCGTGTTGAAAAGCTGCCAGCACGAGTCCTGCACATAGAGCTACCGCGAGCTTTCTCTTTCCCTTCGCCTCATTCCTTCTCTTTCATCGCGCGACGTCATTCGCTCGCGCGAACCGATCACATCAGTTCCGCGCCATTGTGCTTACGCCGACTCCGCGCTCCCTGCGCTATGTCGAAGGCACGCTGATCAGCCATAAAAAGACGAACGAAAAGCCGCCGCCAAGGGTCCAGTGGAACCAGTCCGCCGGCAGAAAAAAGTGCATCAGCTTCCCTTGTACTGGGCTGCGCTCGCGGGCGAAACGGTCGCGGGCTTGCGTCCAGTCGGCGCAGGCGCTGAGGCCGCCGACGCGGCCGACGCCGCCTCCGCTGAACGCTTGTTGACCGGCACCCCCTCGAGCGAAATGGCGGGCTTCGGCTTCTGTTTGGTGCCAGGCGGCGGCGCCGTCGGAGCCTGCCGGACTTGCGACAGCAATTGGGTGCACGGCAACGGCTTGTTATTGCTCGGCGCGAGCAAGGGCAGCAGCGCCGCAAATGGATTGATCAGGCCGAGGCCCACAGCCGCGCCGCCCCGCAACGCCAGCGCGCCCACGTTCACGCCGACGTGCGGGTCCTTGAACGTGCCCTTTGCATACAGTGGGGAGCGCAACGAGAACACGCGGAACCCCTTCGTATGCGGATGCACGCCGAGGTCCATGGTTTCGTCGCGCAGATTGACGTTGCCGTCGATGTCGATCACGGCGTCGTCGGTATCGAGTGCGAACACGCGCGAATCGAGCACGCCATTGGTCGCAACAAAATCCGCGGCGGCACAGTTGATCTTCACGTCCCGGTTGCCGAAGAGCTTTTCATACACCACATTCGCGACGTTCAGGCCCGCGGCTTCCATCAGCAAGCGGCTCACCGTACCTTCGGTGACGAGCGCCTTCACCTCACCGTTCGAGGTGGCGGCGAGCGCCGCGGGCGAATTGCCCGTCGCGGTCAGCGCGGCGTCGCCATTGATCTCGCCCAGCGCGTTTTGCATCGTCTTGAAGTTCGGAAACAGCTGCTTTAACTTCAGATGTCGCGCGGTGGTCGCAAAGCGTCCCTTCAGCGGCGCGCTGCTGCCGTCCAGATGAATGTTGGAGGCGAGCGTGCCGCCGGCTACGCCAAACTTCAACGGCTCGAGCGACAGCACGCCGTCTGTCATCACGACGTGGGTGTAGAGATCGGTGATCGGCAGATCGACGTTCTTGACGATGCGCCGGCCGGTGAACTTCACGTCGGCGTCGATCGCCTTCCAGCGGTCGGTGCGGAACTCCTCGACGGGCAAGGCCTTGTTCGACGGCTGCTTGGCCGCATCGCCACGCTTGGCCTTGCTCGCGTTGGAGTCCGCGCCGATCACCGGCGCGAGATCCGAGAACTGCAGCAGGTGCGACACGAGTTCACCCTGCAACAGCGGTCGCGGTCGGCGCGCCGTGTAGGTCAGCGAGCCGTTCAGGTCGCTGCCGCCCACGCGGCCTGTAAAGTTTTCATACTTGAAGACGTTGCCGGTGGTCTTGAACTGACCGACGAGGCGCCCTTCCGTTGCGTAAGGCGGCGTGTCGGGCAGCGTCACGCCCGTCAGCGAATAGAGTTTTGCCATGCTGCTGCCCTGCACCCACAGGCGCATATCGACGGCGGAAAGATGCGCCGGGTCCGTGAGCGTGCCCACGAGACCGACGTGCAGGTCGCCTGCCTTCACATCGGCCTGAACGGGGAACGGCCGGTTGGCGTCCTGGAGCGCCAGCACACCGCCCACTTTGCCGCTGCCTGAGACCGGCGTTTTGTTGTAAGTGCCTTTCAAGGTCCAGCCGATTGCATACGGCGGCACCTCGCGCTGCGCGCCCCGCGCCGCGCTCGTGCTCTCGGCGCTAGCACCGCTCGCACTCGATGCCGCTGCCACGTCTGCACCGCTCGCGCCAGACGCCGCTGTGACTGCCGCGCCGCTTGCGCCTTTCGAACCGCCCGCGGTGAGCCCACCCGTGGCGCCTGTCGCCGCCGTCGTGCCGGATGCATGGATGTCCGTTGCAGAAGCGCCTGAAGCCGCCGCCGCGGAAGCGGCCGAGGCCGCCTGCGCATCAGCCTGGGCGCTCAATTTTTTCGCGCCGTCCTTGCCGACCGCTTCCGCCGATGCCTTGCGCGATGCCTCTTCCTGCTGCTTCATTGCCTCGCCGATCGGAATCGGCTGACCGAGCGTATCGACGACCATCTGCACATCGACCTTCTTCTGCTCGTCGGACAGCGCGATATTGCCCTTCGCGAACACGATGTCGTGCAACTGCAGCTTCCACTGCGACGGCGTTTTCGACGACGGCAGCTGGAACGTCCAGTTATTGCGCCCGTCGACCATGCGTTCGAGATCAACAGAAGGATTCACGAGGTTGATCGCGGGGATCACGATGTTGTGCGCGATGAGCGGCAGCACCTTCACCTGGAAGTCGATCTCGTCGAGCGTCGCGAACTGCGGGCGCTTCGCCCAGTCGGGGTTCGCTATCGTGATGTTGGCCGCCGAGAAGCGCGGCCAGGGCACCCAGCTTTTCCAGCCGGTTTCGCCGACCGGGTGCCGGAAACCCACCTTCAGATCGCCATTGATGGTGAACTGCCGACCGATCGCCTGCGTAACCTTATCGTTGACGTAGGGCCGCGCGCGGTTCCAGTCGAATGTGAGAATGAAAACGGTGAGCGCAACCACGAGGATGACGATGATCGCGAGTATCCATGCGACGATTTTGCCGACCCGTCTTCCCGCCGTGCTCGACCGTGCCATCAAAAGGCTCCCTTGTTGCTTGTTGGTTGTCGATCGCGCAGCAGATATTGTGCCCGCCAGCGCCGGCGCAGTGCTTCGTCGCTTCGTCGCTTCGTCGCTTCGTCGCTTCGTCGCTTCGTCGCTTTATGCGCGCGGTGCGGCTCGGCGGCTCGCGGCCGGTCTCAGTCCACTTTATGATGCTGCATCGCGCACCCCGCCCTCTACGCACCACCTGTTTCCATGACCGATGTCCCCTTCCTCTTCGCCGACGGCATCGTCCGGCGCGATGCATCGCGCGGCCAGACCCTGCTTCAGTCCACCACTTTCGCGCTGCACGCCGGCGACCGTGTCGCAATCACCGGAGCGTCAGGCTCGGGCAAGAGCGTGTTCCTTCGGGCACTCGCGCTGCTCGATCCGCTCGACGCCGGACGCGTCGTCTGGCATGGCGCGCCCGTCGCCCGAGCCGCGATTCCGCGTTACCGGCGCAGCGTCGCCTACATCCGGCAGCGGCCCGCGCTGCTCGACGGCACAGTCGAAGATAATCTGCGTTACCCGTTCGAACTGCGTGCGTATCGCGATACCCGCTTCGACCGCGAACACGCGGCCGATCTGGTCGCGCAGGCGGGCCGTTCGGGCGATTTTCTCGCCAAACGCGCAAGCGAACTGTCAGGCGGCGAAGCGCAAATCACCGCGCTGATTCGCGTGCTGCAACTCGCGCCCGAAGTGCTCCTGCTCGACGAACCGACTGCGTCACTCGACCCCGAGTCGTCGCACGCCATCGAAGGACTCGTGCGCGCATGGTTCGACGCCGATCGCCGTGCTCACGCTTCGATCTGGGTCTCGCACGATCCGGCACAAGCTGCTCGCATGAGCGAGCGCCATCTGACGATGCATGCGGGCGTCCTCGAAGAGCCCACCGTCGCGTCCGCACAAGGAGCGCCCAGCCGATGACATTGCAAAACCTGAGTCTTTGGGACGTCGCGATCGCCGCGTTGCTGATCGTCGTGAACGGCGTGGTGTCGGTGGCACTCAAACTCGATCTCGAACGCAAGCTCGCGTGGGCCGCTGTGCGCACCGTCGTGCAGCTGCTCGCGATCGGCTATGTGCTGGGTTGGGTGTTCCGCTACGACCACTGGTTCGTGGTGCTGCCGTTGATGACCGTGATGACGCTGATCGCCGGCTTCGCGGGCGCGCAGCGCGGCAGCCGCACATATGCGGGACAACGCGCGGACAGTGTGCTATCGATCTGGGTCAGTTCGTGGCTGGTGGCAGCGGTTGGGCTCTTCGTCGTGATCCGCATTCACCCTTGGTACGAACCGCAATATGCAATTCCGATTCTCGGCATGATCCTCGGCAATACGCTCACAGGCGTCTCGCTTGGCATCGAACGAATGACCGAGGAACTGACCGCCCGGCGCGACCGCGTGGAGATGGCGTTGGCGCTCGGCGCAACGCGCTGGGAAGCGGCACAGGCGCCCGCTCGTCAGGCGGTGCGCGCGGGTATGATGCCGACGCTGAACCAGATGGCCGTGGTCGGCGTAGTCAGCCTGCCCGGCATGATGACCGGCCAGGTGCTAGCCGGCCAGTCGCCGTTGCAGGCGGTGCGCTATCAGATCGTAATCATGTTCCTGATCGCGGCATCATCGGCGCTCGGCACGGTGGGCGCGGTGCTGCTCACCTACCAGCGCCTCTTTTCGGCGGAGCACCGGTTTCTGTCGGCGCGGCTGGTCGAACGGGCCGGCGTGCGGCGCTGAACCGCTTAGACTGGATCCGGCGATCCGGCGATCCGGCGATCCGGCGGTTCAGCGGTTCAGCGGTTCAGCGGTTCAGCGGTTCAGCGGTTCAGCGGTTCAGCGGTTCAGCGGTTCAGCGGTTCAGCGGTTCAGCGGTTCAGCGGTTCAGCGGTTCAGCGGTCCAGCGGTCCGGCGATCTCGATCTTGCGATCCGGCGATCTGCGATCCAGCGGTCCGGCGGTCCGGCGGTCCTACGATCCGGCGCGGTCAGCGTTTCGCGCTGATCGCGACGACCGTGCCGTCACTGAGCGTTAGCGTCTTCGTACTGCCATTCACCGGCATCGTAAAGCGCAGCACCTGGCTCACGCTGACATCGTTCGGACACTTGAGCGATTTTCCACCGGCCGTGACAGTCTTCACGCCATCTGGCTTGTGCGCCTGGAAGCTCAATTGCACGGTCGCGGTGCCGTCGTCGGCGACGACCGGCGCGAGGCGGATCTGCGTCTGGCGGATCATCGCGCCATTGGAGTCGAGCGGCAGCGACGCATAGTTCGGACACGCATCCGTCGCCGGAATGGCGCCCCCGGGCGGCACCGTCTTCCACGTGAAGTCGTCCGACTGACCGGAGCGGATGGTGCGCGTTTCCTGCGAGTTGCCGAACTGTTTGGATGTGACGCGGACCGTGTAGCGAATCGGACCGTCGAGGGCGGATTGCGACGTCACCGTGATCGGCGTGGCCGCATGAGCGGCAGGCGCGAGCAGGCCGCAACAAAGCACGCAAGCGAGAGAAGCGACAACTGGAACGGCGGAGAGTTTGAAGCTGGAGCTCATACTGTCACCTCGTTGTTGTGCCGCTGCATGCCCGCGCAAGTGCGGCTGCCCGCGCATGATCCTGGTGCAGCGCGCGGAAGCCGCCGGCGGACGCGAGACACGCAACCGTTTTAGCATGATGCGTCACCAGTCTACCGCCAAGCGATGCCGCGCGCGCTCCCTGGGCATCGGGTGTTACCCCGCTTGCGTGGACTCGTTTTCTCAGAAGCCGGTCAGGACGAGCTTGCCGATCGCGCGCCCTTCTTCGAGCAGAGCATGCGCGCGGCGAAGGTTCGCCGCATTGATCGCGCCGAGGTGTTGGCCGACGGTCGTGCGCAACGTGCCGGCATCGACGAGACGCGCCACCTCGGTCAGCAGCTTGTGCTGCTCGATCATGTCGGGCGTGCCGAACATTGAACGCGTGAACATGAACTCCCAGTGAAACGCGGCGCTCTTAGCCTTCAGCAACTCAACGGGCACCGGCTTGCTGTTTTCGACGATCGAGCAGATGCCGCCCTGCGGTTTGACGAGCTCGGCCGCGACCGGAAAGTTCTTGTCCGTGTCGTTGAACATCAGCACGTAGTCGACCTGTTCGATGCCGAGTTGCTTCAATTGAGCGGGCATGTCGCCGAAGTGATCGACCACATGATCCGCGCCCAACTCTGTTGCCCATTTCGCCGACTCGGGACGCGACGCGGTCGCAATCACTTTCAGCTTCGCGAGCTGTTTGGCCAGTTGGATGCCAATCGAGCCGACGCCGCCCGCCCCGCCGAAAATCAGCACCGTGCGCCCTTCGTGCGCGCCTTGCGGCGAGACGCCGAGGCGATCGAACAACGCTTCCCATGCGGTGATCGCCGTGAGCGGCAACGCGGCCGCATGGGTGAAATCGAGCGACGCGGGCTTGCGTCCGACGATCCGCTCGTCAACGAGATGGAACTCGCTATTCGCGCCCGGTCGCGTGATGCTGCCCGCATAGAACACGGGATCGCCAACCTTGAACAGCGTCACGTCCGGACCGGTTGCGACAACCGTGCCGGCGGCGTCCCAACCGAGCACCCGCGGCGCTTTTTCGACGCTGTCTTTCGGCGCACGCACCTTCGTGTCGACCGGATTCACCGAGATGGCCTCGACTTTCACGAGCAGATCGCGACCAGTTGCTTCAGGTTTCGGGATATCGACGTCGATCAGGGCTTCGTCGTGGTCGATGGGCAAATAGCGATAAAGGCCAACGGCTTTCATAGGTGCTCCCGTGTTTGTTCCGATGAGGTTGAAGAACCGGTGAAGCCGGCGCGGGCTTGAAGCCGCTCGCGTCATGTCAGGCAGACCGCCGATCCGTGGACTTGATCGTAAGCCCTCTCTTACTTTGGTAGAAGCGGCATCGTTCCGTCGCGGACATCGACGTACGCGCGCTGGAAGGTCCGCTCCACTGCGTCGAAGTAACGGGTATTGCGCAGTGCCCAATGCGCCGCTTTACCGATCTGATGCCAGTTTCCGGTCATAGGCGCCTCCGGTCAGGCCGCGAGCTGGGCGACCATCCCGCTGACGATTCGGCAGAACCCGTCGGGCTCCTCGAGCATCATCATGTGGCCGACTTCCGGCTGGACCACATAGGACAGCGCCGCAGCGTGCGCCCAGTCCGGGGCGTTCCATCCAGCCGCCGATCTTTCGCCAGCGAGCATGAAGAAGGGCGTACCCCGCTCGACGACCATGCGAATGCGCGAAAGGAAATCGGGCGCGCCGGTTTCCGCCACCACCGCGCGCGCCATTGCCTGAATCGTTTCGCGCGGTTGGTTTGCGAGTGCGGTGCGCGCCCACTCGAGACGCTGCTGCCTGACGGCAATGCCGCCGTTTTCAAGCCAGCCCTGCGGATCGGCGACGAGGCGCGCGTGCTCCGCCTGCCACGCGGTGGCATCCACACCGGCGATTTTCCAACACCAGAATGCGTCGTCGAGCGTGAAATTTCCTTCGACATTAATCACCCCGCGCACAAGGTCGGGCGCGGACGCGGCAACGAGCATTGCGACTGCGCCGCCTACACTGTGTCCCAGCAGGACACTCGGCGCGCTGACGTGCTCTTGCATATAGCGGATCACATGCGCCGCCTGGCCCGCCAGCGTGATCGGCTCGACCGCGCTGTCTCTCAGCGCGCCGTAGCCGATTAGATCGGGGGTATGAACATCGACGCCGGCTATGCGCCGGTTCGGTGCATAGAAGCTTTGTGACCCAAACAGGCCGTGAATCATGACCAGCGGCATAGCTTTACTCATGGTGTTTCACCTGGCAATTGCTGCGTCGCGCACCTCGATATGCGCCGCTCCAGATTTATTATTTGATAATAGAGGCGTGCATATTTCCGTTTATCGCAACCGAGCTTGTTATTTATCAAGTTTTCACGCAACAAAAAGACCGCTTCGATTTTATCGATGCCCCGTAATATTGAAACATGACAAGTTCATCCAATTCAAAATGAGATATCCATCCTAGCGAACCAACGATTCTCAGGCGCCATCAACATGATCAATCCATGAATGCAGCAAACCCGCTGAGCGGATGAGCATCGCAAAATTCGTCGCTCTCATTAGACGCGGAATCAACACGTCTCGCGGGGATACAGCGATAAATTAATACCCCTAAGTAGAGTGCATCAATCTATCTAATTGAATATAACAAGATATAACGCTATTTAGTTTCGTATGAAGCTTTAATCTTGTCAAGCGCAATGGATCCGTTAACGAAAATTTAACGATTGGCCACGATTATGATTTTTCCAAAAAACGTTGCAACCTCTTGAAATTCCTCGGTGCATCCATGCGCTTTACACATAATACCTTGACGCAAACAAAGACAATATCATGCGAATGGCATCAAACGGCCCCGTCATTTTTTAAAATGCCAGTTCGATAATGAGACGGGAAACAAACCCGGGACTTGCAGAATAGAGACGTCGACAAAGGTGCTACGAAAATCTCGGTACTAAGAAAGTTTTCTTATCTCGAGGCACACGCTTGGGAATTAAGTCGCGCCGCTTTTGTTGCGCAGCGGCGAACTGGTCAGCGTGCTCGAAAACTATCCGCTCGCCGAGAAGGAGGCGATTCGGGCTGTGTACCCGAGCCGCGCGTTCGTACCGCCCAGGACGCTCGCGTTCATCGACTTTCTTGCCGGGCATTTCGGCGTTCCGCCTTATTGGGACGCAGAGCCGGAGTGAGGTCGGTGACGTTGGAAATCACTGATCTGAGAGCGAGGCGGACCGCACGAAGGCCAGCCCATTGGTGAAGTTTGCACGAATCGGCCTCCACCACCTTCAGTTCGGCACCCCTCGACCTCAGTCAGTCTGCCCCTCGCCCCAAGCCAACTTCACGGCCATCCGCAGGCGGGCCTATGGTTCCCCGAAGTCGGCTTGCAATGCCTCACGAGTCGCCCCTGCCGCCTGCCGTACCTGGCGATTTCTCGTCCGTGTTGACGTCGGCCTGCGCGTCGTTCTGCGTCTTTTCCTGATACTCGCCGCCACCGCGGCGGTCCGTGTCCTGCAGGCCGCGTTCGACGTCGCTATGCGCCTGTTTGCCGATAGGTCGTGGCTCTTCGTCGTGCTGCGAGCCGGCGCTCTGGTCGCTCTCATGCGGCAACGGCGCGGCTGCGTCCTGCAATGACTGCGGATCCTTCTCGGCATGCGGATCGGCCTGCTTGCCGCCGTCCGACGATTGCGGTGTGCTCTTCATAGCCAGCTCCTTCTATCTGTTCGGTATTGCACTCGACGCGAACGCGCCGGCTACGCTCCGTTCAGGCGTTTTCTCATTGCCGCGGTGATACGCTGGCGCGTCTTCGAGTAATCGGCCCACGGGTCGTTCTTCAGATTTGCAAGACGCTCGTGCAGGTTCTCGATATTCCACTGATCGCCGCCGGTGGTCGCCGCGACTTCGTCCCAGGCGAGCGGCACCGAAACGCCCAGCCCCGGCCGCGCCCGCGCGGAAAACGCAGCGACCGTGCTCGAGCCGCGGTTATTGCGCAAATAGTCGACGAATATCTTCTGCTTGCGATTTTGCGCGCCCATTTTCGCGCTGAAATACTTGGGCAGCGTGCTAGCCATGTGCTGAGCGACGGCCTGCGAAAACTCCTTCACCTCGTCCCAGCCCGCGTGTTTCGACAGCGGCACCACGACATGGAAGCCCTTGCCGCCGCTTGTCTTGCAAAAAGACGTGAGGCCGAGTTCGTACAGCAGCGAGCGCGTCAGTTGAGCGGCCTCGATCATCCGGTCCCAGCCGAGCGACGGATCCGGATCCAGGTCGAACACGACGCGGTCCGGCTTCTCGATATTCGACGCCACACCATTCCACGTGTGAAATTCGATCGTGCCCATTTGCGCGGCGCCGACCAGTGCCTTCACGCTCTCCACCGTGATGAGCGGAGGATGACCGGGGTCGAGCCCGGGGTGCTGTGTGATGTTCGGGATCGACAGCTTCTGGCTGTGCTTCTGGAAAAAGAGCTCACCGCCAATGTCCTCAGGCGCGCGCACGAGCGACACGGGCCGGTCCGCCACATGCGGCAACATCCATTGCGCGACCGATTCATAGTAGTGCACGAGGTCGATCTTGCGCGCGCCGGTGCTCTTGTCGATCACGCGGTCCGGGTGCGATACGCGAACGCCGGCGACTTCGGCGGGCGACGCGGATTTTGTCGGCCGCGGCGCAGCGGATTTTGTGTCCGCGGTTTCTCCTTTTAATGTGGTGGTTTTTGCTGTTTTGCTCGCTGGTTTCGCCGCCGCCGTGGTCGTAGCCGTTGTTTCGCCACCGGTTTTGGCCGTCGATTTAGCCGCCGTTTTGGCCGTCACCTTCGCGGTGGATTTGGCGCCCGTTTTGGCTACCGCTTCGGCGCCCTTTTCCGTGCCATTGCTTGTGCCCTTACCTGCGCCCTTTTCCATGCGCATTCCCGTTGCTTCTTCCCCCGTTGCCTTACCGGCGGAGCGCCTCTTACTTGCGCCCGAAGTCTGCACGTCGCCATCAGTCTCAGCCGCCGCCCGCCGTCCCGAACGTTTCTTCGGCGCCGTGTCGGATTCGACCTCAATATCCGTTTGTCGTTGCACGTCGTCCCCCTTGCGTGGTGCTTCCTTGACGATCTGGCGCGCCGGCTTGTCGCTGCGCAAACTGACGAACGACGCCTGGCGCACGATACCGTCGCTCGTCCATTCCGCGAAATTGCATTCCGCGACGAGCACGGGCTCGACCCAATGCACTGGCGTGCGACTGCGCTCGCGCGGCGGGCTTGCGAACGGCATGCGCTTCGTCTCGTGTGCGTCGAGTTCTTTCTTCACCGAGCGCAGCAAGGCGGCGTCGAAACCGGTGCCTACGCGCCCGGCATATTGCAACTTGCCCTTGCTGTCGTGCACGCCGAGGAGCAGTGCGCCGAACGCCGCGCGGCTGCCCGATGGTTCCGAATAGCCGCCGATCACGAACTCCTGGCGTCGGCGGCACTTCAGCTTGATCCACGTGGCCGAGCGGCCGGACATATAGCCGCTGTCGCGCCGCTTACCGATGATGCCTTCGAGCGCCATGTCGCACGCGCTTTTCAGCAGATCTTCGGCGCTGAACTCGAAGTCGTTCGAAAAGCGCAGCACGCTGTCGTCGACCGGTTCGAGCAGCGCGCGCAGGATTGCGCGTCTTTGCTGCAGCGGCACGCCGCGCAAGTCGTAGCCGTTCAGAAACGGCACGTCGAACAGATACACGACCATGTCTTGCGGCCGGTTCGAATCGAACGCGTTTTGCAGCGCCTGGAAGTTGGGCACGCCGTTCTCGTCGAGCACCACCGCTTCACCGTCGAGCCACGCGCTTTCCAGGCCCAGTTGTTCGAATGCCTTCACCTGCTTGCCGAACTTCGCGGTCCAGTCGTTGCCCGCTCGCGTGAAGACCTGCACATTGCGGCCCTTCGCGTTCGCGTCGATGCGGGCGAGCACGCGATAGCCGTCGAACTTGATTTCGTACGACCAGTCATCCCCAGGCGGCGCAGCATCGACGAGCGTCGCCAACTGCGGCTTCAGCGTCGCAGGCAGTTTCGCTGCCACCGCACCTTCTATCGCGGGCGACGCGGCCAGTTCGCGCAACGACTCGCTGCTGCGCGTCGCCACGATGTCCGGACGCTTCGGATCGCCGCGTACGGGGGCCGCCTTACCTTTCTTCGCGGCAACCTGCTTGTCGGGCCGCTTATCTGATTGTTTATCTGTTTGCTTGCTCGTCTGCTTGCCAGCTTTCCCGTTGCGGGCCGGCGTCGCGCCGAGCACGCTGCCGGGCTGTTCTGCGAGAACATCGTATTCGCTCTCGGGACGCGCCTCGTCGTCGCGTTCCTTGATGAGCAGCCACTGCTCCTTGTCGGCATTGCCGCGCATGTGGCTGCGCACGAGCGTCCAGCCGCCGCGCAGCTTTTCGCCGTGCAGGTGAAACTTGAGCTTGCCGGCCTGATACGCACGCGCCGCCTCGGCCGCGCCGCCGACCGGCTCCCACGTGCCGCGATCCCAGACGATCACCGTGCCCGCGCCGTAATTACCCGGCGGAATTTCGCCTTCGAACGAACCGTACTCGACCGGGTGATCTTCAACGTGCACAGCGAGACGCTTGACCGACGGATCGAGGCACGGCCCTTTCGGCACCGCCCATGAAAGCAGTGTGCCGTTCAGTTCGAGACGGAAGTCGTAGTGAAGGCGCCGCGCGTGGTGCTCCTGGATGACGTACGACAAGCCCTCGTCCGGTCCTGGCCGCGCCGCGTTGCGCGCGCCGCGCTTCCTGGTCGCCTTGGCGCCGGCAGGCTCGGGCGTTTCGTCGAAGCGGCGCTTGCGGTTGTAGAGGTCGAGTCGGTCGTTCATGGCGCGGACTCCATCGGGGTCGAGATAGCGATGGCTTGCGGCGCTTGAACCGAGCGGTCGGATCGGGGCACGACCGGGTTCGTGCCGAAGTTCGTGCCGCTATCTGCGCCCCGTTGCGCTCGCCGCTCCATCATGCCGCCGCGCGGCGCTTGCGCGCAGTCGTCGACTTGGCCGTGGCACGTCCGCCGCCACTGCCGCTGCTACTGCCGCTTCCACTCGATCGAGGCGCGCTTGTCGAGCGCGTCGTGCGTGGCTTTTTACGCGACGCCGTCGAGCCGCTGTCCTCTTGTGAATCGCTATCTTCGTCGGCAGTCTCGTCGGCGGCAGCGCGCTTGCGCGTGCCCGAAGCAGGCTTGCTCTTACCGCGTCCAAGACTGCGCTTGAGCAGGTCGGACAAATCCAGAATGTCGGCCGATTGACGCGACTCGCGCGGCGCTTCGATGTCCGTGATTTCCTCGGTCTTGCCCTCGCGGACCTTCCGGTCGACGAGCGCCATGATGTCGTCGCGGAACGTGTCGTGGTATTTCGACGGGTCCCAGTTGTCGCTCATGTCGTCGATCAGCTTCTTTGCCATATCGAGCTCGCGCGCGCTGACACCCGCCGCCTTGGTGCCTTCGGCGGGCAGCTTGAATTCGTCGAAGTCGCGCACTTCCTCCGCCCAGCGCAGCGTGTTCAAGGCAAGCACCGGCCCGACCGGAATCAGTGCGGCAAGATGCTGCTTGTTATGCAAGACGACACTGGCCACGCCGACCTTGCCCGACGATTTCATCGCCTCGCGCAACAGCGCATAGACCTTTTCGCCCTTGCGGTCGGGCGTCAGAAAGTAAGGTGTGTCGAGATAGAGAAAAGAGATGTCGGGTGCGTCGACGAACGCGAGAATATCCACCGTCTGCGTGGATTCGGGATTCGCCGCGCGAATCTCGTCATCCGTCAGCACCACGTACTTGTCCTTCTCGTATTCGAAGCCGCGCACGATGTTATCGCGCGTCACGTCCTTGCCCGTGCGCTTGTTGATCTGCTTATAGCCGACCGGATCGATCGTGCGCTTATCGAGCAGGTTGAAGCCGACCTTCTCCGACTTCGTGGCCGGATACAACTGCACCGGTACGTGGACAAGGCCGAAGCTGATCGCGCCTTTCCAGATCATGTGTGCCATCGTGCGCTCCCCTAGGCCTAAGACCCATGAAGAAGCACCAAGCGTGCCACGGTTTTCCGACCACGCGCGGCGCGGGGGCGTTGGCCTCCGCGCACGCCGCGCTGTAAGTCTTGCATGATGGCGGCAAAAACTACGGAGTCCCCTGCATTGCCGCCTGCACCTCTATCGGCAAATGAGCGGTACGGAAGCGAACCCGCGAAACCTCACGCGCCCGCCGCGCGTCGGCTCGCCGTCCAGTCGATAAGATGGAAAACGCTGGATGAAACGGCCGATAGCAATGCGTGCCTCGAGCCGCGCGAGCGACAGACCCGCGCATTGATGGATGCCGAAACCGAAAGCGAGGTGCCGGTTGGGCGCGCGGCGGATATCGAAGCGGTCGGGCTCCGGAAACTGGTCCGGGTCGCGATTGGCCGCGCCGATGCACAGCGTAATCGGCGTGCCGCGCGCAACCGGCAAGCCGCCTATCTCAGTGTCGACTGTCGTCATGCGGTTGCCGAGCTGGTTCGAACTCTCAAAGCGCAGGCATTCTTCGACTGCCGATTCGATCAACGACGGTTCTTCCAGCAGCGCGGCGCGCTGATCCGGCCATTCGGTCAACGTGACAAGCCCGTTGCCGATCAGGTTCGTGGTCGTTTCGTGACCGGCATTCAGAATGAAAATACAGTTCTGCAGCAACTCTTCTTCCGACAATTGCTCGCCGTCGCCGCTTTCCCCGCGCTCGCCTTGAATGAGGCGCGTGAGGACATCGTGTTGAGGATCGCCCGGCTCGCGCCGGCGCCGCGCGACCAGATCGCGCAGGTAATCGACGAACTCGCTCACGGCGCGATTGCCCCGCTCGAACTGCGCGTCGGTGAGCGACGGCTCCAGCGCGCCGAGAATTGCGAGCGACCAGTCGCGCAACGGCGCGCGTTCCGCGTGCGGCACGTCGAGCAGATTGCCGATGATCTCCACCGGAATCGCCGACGCGAACTCGCCGATCAGATCGATGCGCTCGCGTTCGGCCGCGGCATCGAGCAGGCCGTCGACGAGGCGCACCAGACCGGGCTCCATTGCCGCTATCGCGCGCGCGGTCAATGCGCCGGCGATCAGCTTGCGCACGCGCGTATGGCGCGGCGGATCGTTGAACACGAGGCTCGTGGTGTGATGCGCGTAAAGCGGCGAGTCGCCGTACTTCGGCTTGAATTCGACGGTCTTGTCCGAACTGAAGGTCTTCGGGTCGCGGTATACGGCCTGCACGTCGCGAAAGCGCGTGAGGAAGAGCGACCCGTCGGGCATGCGCTTGACTGGCTCATGAATGCGCAATGCGCTGTAGACCGGGTATGGGTTCGCGTAGAACTCAGGGCTCAGATGGCGCAGATCGAAGTCGCGCGCGAGGATGGCTGTGTCGCCGGCGGTCGCCGTGGGCATGCGTTGTCTCCGTATGGTGTGCTTTGTTGCTCCTGCATCGCAATGACCGTGCTCCGCGCTTTCGATGCGCTCTCGCTGCGCTTTGCGAGCGTTGGTCGATGCCTTTCTCTGCACGCTTCGCGCAGCGCTCGTTGATGGAGTTCTCGCGGCGACTAGAAGGCGTGGATGCAGTGAGCGTCGAGCGTCGTTTGGCTCGTCAGTATGAACCAGGCACGCAGGGATTGCATTGCCGCTAACCCGCGTTTGGCGCGTTTGGCGTTTGGCGTTTGGCGTTTGGCGTTTCGGCGTTGGGCGTTGGGCGTTGAGCGTTTGGGCGTTTGGGCGTTTCGGCGTTTCGGCGTTTCGGCGTTTCGGCGTTTCGGCGTTTCGGCGTTTCGGCGTTTCGGCGTTTCGGCGTTTCGGCGTTTCGGCGTTTCGGCGTTTCGGCGTTTGAGCATTGCCGCGATGGCGCGATGGCGCGATGGCACATCCCGTCGAACCGTTACAATAAGCGGATTTCCCGCGAGCCCTGCGCTCGCCTTTTCCTGGTCAATGCGTCGTTCATGAACCTCGTCATCCAAAGCCCCGCGCCGATTTCCGCCGATCACCACAAAACGCTCGTTGCGCTCGCACGCGGCTCGCACGCCACCGTTGTCGACGCAAGCGCGATCCGCATCGCCGGCGCCGATATCGCGCAGCGTCCGGACCTGGACGTTTATTGCGGCACGCATCGGCTGGACTACGCGTTTGTCGAAGCAGGCCGCAAGTTGCACGACTTCGGCCTTGTCGCGATGGACATGGATTCGACGCTGATCGCGATCGAATGTATCGATGAAATCGCCGACTTCTGCGGTCTGAAAGCGGAAGTCGCCGCCATCACCGAGGCCTCGATGCGCGGCGAGATCAAAGACTTCAACGAAAGCCTGACGCGCCGCGTCGCGCTTCTGAAGGGACTCGACGCAAGCGCGCTCGAACGCGTTTATGAAGAACGCCTGCAGCTTTCGCCGGGCGCCGAGCAAATGCTGGCTGGCGCGAAAGAAGCGGGACTGAAAACGCTGCTGGTGTCGGGCGGATTCAACTTCTTCACCGAGAAGCTGAAGGCACGGCTCGGCCTCGACTTCACGCGCGCTAATACGCTCGAAATCGTGGACGGCAAGCTGACGGGCAAAGTTCTCGGCGAAATCGTCAATGCCGATGTGAAAGCGCGCACGCTGCGCGAGACCTGCGCGCGGCTCAACATTGACCCGTCGCGCGCAATCGCGATGGGCGATGGCTCCAACGATCTCAAGATGATGGCCGAAGCGGGACTTTCCGTTGCGTTCCGTGCGAAGCCGGTAGTACGTGAAGCGGCCAGCGTGGCGTTCAACTACGTGGGGCTGGATGGGTTGTTGCGGTTGTTTTGAGGTTAGATGCCAAGGTGGGGTGGTTGCGTCTTCGTTGCGTCTTCGTCGTGTCTAATGGCTGCGCGAGGTAGCGCAGCTTGGACAGACTATCTTTCCGTAAACGCCCAGAGCAACGCCACGACCATGAAGAGAAGGTCGATAGCCATTACGATCGAGGTCCACTTTAAGATACGCCAATGATTTTTCTCCGATGCGAGGAAAGTTACTAGCTTGTTCATAAGTGCCTCCTTGAGAGAGCCAGTATAAATGCTGCACTATCCAATAAATCGGCTCACGTAGATGTGTAGGATTGCCAATAAGATGGCCGAAACACAGGTAGACACGATCGAACAACCGATTGCCACTCGCGAAAAACTCCCTCCGGTCGGCTGCGTGGAGTGGTGACTAACACGTCTAGCCACCCTGCCGTAGTGAGCGTTGAGAAGGCAAGACATGACGATGATGGAACATACGAAAGCCAGCAGGCAAAAAGTCACCATGCCGAACTCAAGAACGGCGACTGCCCTGCCGCCCTGCTCCAACGCCGTCACCAGCTCATAAACCCCGGCGGCGCACAACCCGATCGCACACCAGAACAGTTGCCCATCTTTGACCGAGTCCGCGATCAGTTCCTTCGCAACCGCCCAGCCGTGTGCGGGCGCGACCAGCGCCAAGGTAAAGATCGGGCCGATGATTGGCACACCGAGATTGAGCAACATCCACAAAAACAGGTTCATCGAAGCGCGCCATCGTGCCTGGCAGTGAGGTCAGATGTACACGATCGTACCGGGTCGAGATGGAGCCTAACAATCAGCCAAACGGCCAAGGCGTTGGGCGCAGCATAAGAAAAAAGCCCACCGTGAACGCATCACGGTGAGCTTGTCTCACTGCGCCGACGCAGCGTCAGTTCACGCGAGTGCCGCGAGACACTGCTCGATATCCGCTTGCAAATCGGCTTCTTCCTCGAGGCCGATATAGAACCGCACCAGCGTGCCGCGATGCGGCCACTCGCCTTCGGTACGCATCGACGCAATGTCGTACGGCATCACGAGGCTATGCGCGCCGCCCCAGCTCCAGCCAATGGCAAAGAGCTCCAGCGACTCGCAGAAGGTGTCGACCTGCGCGGCGCTATAGCGGCCGTCGAACACGACGGAGAATAGTCCGCCAGCTCCCGTGAAGTCGCGCTTGAAGAACTCGTGGCCGGGACAGTCTGCAATTGCCGGATGCAACACCGCGGCGATCTCCGGCCGCGTCTTCAGCCACTGCGCGAGCGCGAGCGCCGAGCGGTCATGCTGCTGGAAACGCACCTGCATCGTCGGCAGGCTGCGCAGGATCAGCGAGCAGTCGTCCGACGATACGCCGAGGCCCATGCGCATGCGCGCCGCCTTGAGCTTCAGATGCAGTTCGCGATCGACGGTAATGGTGGCCCCCATCAGCACGTCGCCGCCACCCGACTGATACTTCGTGAGCGCCTGCACCGAGATGTCGACGCCGTGATCGAACGGACGGAACCCGAGCCCGGCGGACCAGGTGTTGTCGATTGCCGTCACCACGTTGCGGGCGCGGGCGACCGCGGTGATTGCCGGCACGTCGGCCACTTCCATCGTCACGGAACCGGGCGCTTCCAGCCAGATGAGCCGCGTGTTCGGCTGGATCAATTCGGCAATGCCCGCACCGATCATCGGGTCGTAATAACGAACCGTCACGCCGAAGTCGCGTGCGAGCCAGTCGCCGTGATCGCGGTTCGGCGAGTAGACGTTGTCGGGAATCAGCACGTCGTCGCCCGATTTGACGAGCCCGAAGTACACGTTCGAAATAGACGACAGGCCCGAAGGCTGCAACAGAGCATGATTGCCGCCCTCGATCGCGGCAAGGCGCTGCGCTAGAGCGAGCGACGTTGGCGTTGCGTGCAGACCGTAGCGCCATTGCGCGTCGTTTTTCCAGTCGAGCGCGCGCATGGTCGCGAGGTCCGGAAAAACGACGGTCGACGCGCGCGTGACCGGCATGGAGAAAGACTCGAAGCCCGGCGTGAGCTTGTCCTCTGCATGCACGATGCGAGTCTGCAAAGCTCGTTTGAGTTTGGATTGGGTCATGGTGAATTCAATGAAGAAAGACGATGCGAAGAGCGGAGAACGCCGCGCCGCTCACGCAAGAGTAGACGAGTCGGCGGAATTTCGCCGCGCCGGGCGCTGGAGCCGCGAGCCCCGCGCTACGCGCAGGGTCACTCGCCGGTTTGCAGGTTGCTGACGCCGCCTACCGGCCGCCCTGCTCCCGTTGGCGCTGCCGGCGGAGCGGCGGCTGCGGGCGCCGTCGCAGCGGGGCGAGTCGCGGAAGCCGTGCCGCCCGCAGCGGCTTTGCCGTCTTTCGCAGTAGCAGCAGCGGCAGCCGCCGCCGCGCCGGCTGCCGGCACCGCTTGCCCTGCTGCCAGCGGCTTGAGATCGAATGGCTGCGGGTTTGAATCGTCGACGTTCATCCGGTCGCCGGCCACCGAACCGTCCGCCGCGAACTTGCCGACCCAGTTGCCGGTAATGTGCGTGCCGTCGTTCGATTCCTCGACTTCGAGCGTGTCGCCATCACGGTCGCCGGCGATCAGGATCACTTCACCGGTGTCCGTGAACTGATACTCGCCATGAACGCCGGACGGATCGTCCGTCTTCGGGCCGAGGCGCAGCACGATCTGGCGTGAGCCGAGCATGCCGCTGTAGCGCGGGAACCTGGCGAACTCGGGGCTCGGCTTGAGCGGCAACTGGATCGGCGGGGGCGCGGCGAGTTCCTTTACCGCGTCGCTTTGCGCCCAGGCCGTTTCCGGCGACAACGCCACCGCGCTCACGGAGAGCAATGCGGCAACGCTCACGGCCGCCCAGCCGCGCCGACGCATCGCGCCTTTAACCGATTTCGATTCCTGCATCCGTTCCTTCCTCAATTGCCTGACTACTGCTTGCCACGCTTCCGGCCATTCAGATCCGTTCGAAGATCGCGGCGATGCCCTGTCCGCCGCCGATACACATCGTGACGAGTGCGTAGCGCCCGCCAATGCGCTGCAGTTCGTACAGCGCCTTCACGGTGATCAACGCGCCGGTCGCGCCGATTGGATGGCCGAGCGAAATGCCCGAGCCGTTCGGGTTGACCTTGGCCGGATCGAAGCCCAGTTCCTTGCTGACCGCGCAGGCTTGCGCGGCGAACGCTTCATTGGCCTCGATCACGTCGAGGTCCGCAACCGTCAGCCCGGCACGCTCGAGCGCCTTGCGGCTCGCGGGCACAGGACCGATGCCCATATAGGCGGGATCGACGCCCGCATGCGCGTACGAAACGAGCCGCGCCAACGGCTTGATGCCGCGCTGTTCGGCAACGCTGCGCTCCATCAAGACGACGGCAGCGGCCGCGTCGTTGATGCCCGAAGCGTTGCCCGCCGTGACCGTGCCGTTTTCTTTCGCGAACACGGGCTTGAGCTTCGAGAAATCTTCCGCCGATGCGTTCATGCGCGCGTGTTCGTCGGTATCGAACACGGTGTCGCCTTTCTTCGACGGAATCGTGATCGGCAGGATCTGTTCCTTGAAGTGGCCGCTCGTGATCGCGTTGGCGGCGCGGCGATGCGATTCGAGCGCGAGCGCGTCTTGTGCTTCGCGCGAAATGTCGTATTTGCGCGCAACGTTCTCAGCGGTCACGCCCATGTGAACGGACTGGAACGGATCGTTCAGCGCGCCGACCATCATGTCGACGAGGCGCGCGTCGCCCATGCGCTGACCGAAGCGCGCGGCGGGCATCGAGTAAGGTGCGCGGCTCATGTTCTCCGCGCCGCCGCCGATCGCGATGTCCGCGTCGCCGAGCAGCACGCATTGCGCGGCCGACACGATCGCCTGCAAGCCCGAGCCGCACAGACGGTTCACGGTCAGCGCGGGCGTGTGCTGCGCGACCCCGCCGTTGATCGCGGCCACGCGGGCAAGATACATGTCTTTCGGTTCGGTATGCACGACGTTGCCGAACACCACATGGCCGACTTCGTCGCCTGACACGTTCGCGCGTGCGAGCGCCTCGCGCACGACGCGCGCGCCGAGATCGGTCGGCGGAAAGTCTTTCAGACTGCCGCCGAAGCCGCCGATTGCCGTACGCACACCGCTCACCACCACCACGTCCCGTTGCATTGCTCGCTCCTCGTTTAGTCTCTCAAGATGATTGGCTTTGGCTCGACCGGTATCGCGGCGCGTAATGCGCGGCGCTCAGCCGGCCAGAATCTGTTCGACCGCCGCCCGCGAAGGAATCGGCGCAACTGCGCCATAGCCTTGCGTGGACAGCGCCGCGGCGACGTTCGCATAACGCGCCGCTTCGAACGGATCGTCGCCTTCGACCAGCCGCGCGATGAACGCGCCGCCAAAGCAGTCGCCCGCGCCGGTTGCGTCGACCGCATTGACGACGTGGCCCGGCACGACGCGCCGCTCGTCGGGCGTCGCGATGTATGAACCTTCCTTGCCCAGCTTCAGCGCAACCACGCGCGGGCCGTGCGACAGAAGGAAATCGACGATCTCGTCGCGACCGGTCAAGCCCGTGAGTTCGGTGACATCGTCCCAGCTTGGCAGGCAGATGTCGGTCTGACGGATGGCTTCGAGCATCAACGCGCGGGCCCGGTTCAACGGCCACAGCTTCAGGCGCAGATTTGTGTCGAAACTTACCCGCACGCCATTGGCGCGCGCATGCGCAATGGCTTCGAGCGCGGCGTCGCACGCGCTCAGGCTGATCGCGAGACTGATGCCCGACAGGTGAACGACTTTGGCAGCGGCGATTGCGTCGAGCGGCAGGTCGCGCGGCGCATAACGGCTCGCCGCGGAACCTGCGCGCAGATAGTCGAACGCGTGGCCGTCCGGGCCATGCGAGACGAAATAAACGCCGGTGGACGCATGCGGGTCGACGCGTACGAGCGCGGTATCCACTTGCTCGCGTTCCCACAGATCGATCAGCAGGCGCCCGAAATGATCGGCACCGACCGCGGACACGAACCCGGTGCGCGCGCCTTGCCGCGCGGCCGCGATGCAAAAGTTCGACGTGTCGCCGCCGAAACCCTGCAGATAGTTCGGTTCGTCTTTCGCCGACTGGTTGAACTCGATCATCGCCTCGCCGAGCGCGAGGATTTCCGGTTTAGCTGACGTGCTTGCCGACATCGCTCAGACCTCGCCCCACAAGTCGTGGCCGTCCGCGCCGGTGATCTTCACCGACACGAAATCGCCGACCTTATAACGCTTCGACGCCTTCACGGCGGGGGCGATATACACGACGCCGTCGATCTCCGGCGCATCCGCGGCCGTGCGGCCAATACCGCCGTCAGCGTTGATTTCGTCGACCAGCACTTTCAGCGTCTTGCCGACCTTCTTCGCGATCCGTTTCGCCGACACTTCCTCGGCCACTTCCATGAAACGCGCGCGGCGCTCCTCGCGCACTTCATCGGGCAACGCGCCGTCGAGTTCGTTCGCCGTAGCGCCTTCGACCGGCGAGTAGGCAAAGCAGCCGACACGATCCAGTTCGGCCTCGCGGATGAAGTCGAGCAGCGTCTGAAACTGTTCTTCGGTCTCGCCCGGAAAGCCGGCGATAAACGTGCTGCGGATCGTCAGGTCCGGGCACATTTCGCGCCACGCCTTCACGCGCTCCATCACTTTCTCGGCGTTGGCCGGGCGCTTCATGCGCTTCAACACTTCAGGATGCGCGTGCTGGAACGGCACGTCGAGATACGGCAATACGTGACCTTTGTACGGACCTGCCGCCATCATCGGGATGACTTCGTCCACGCTCGGATACGGATACACGTAGTGCAGGCGCACCCACGCACCGTATTGCGCGGCCAGTTCGCCGAGTGCGCCGACCAGATCGGTCATACGCGTCTTGATTGGCTTGCCGTTCCAGAAGCCCGTGCGATATTTGACGTCGACGCCGTACGCGCTCGTGTCCTGCGAAATGACGAGCAGTTCCTTCACGCCGGACTTGAAAAGATTTTCCGCTTCGAGCATCACTTCCGCGACCGGGCGCGATACGAGATCGCCGCGCATGGACGGGATGATGCAGAACGTGCAGCGGTGATTGCAGCCTTCGGAAATTTTCAGATACGCGTAGTGACGCGGAGTGAGCTTCACGCCCGCGGCCGGCACCAGATCGACGAACGGATCGTGCGGCTTCGGCAGATGCGTGTGCACGTGCTGCATCACTTCGCCCAACGCGTGCGGACCGGTGACGGCCAGCACCTTCGGATGCACTTCTTCAATGAGCCCCGAGCCGCTCGCGCTCTTCTTCGCGCCAAGGCAGCCGGTGACGATCACCTTGCCGTTTTCATTGAGTGCCTCGCCGATGGCGTCGAGGCTTTCCTGCACCGCTTCGTCGATGAAGCCGCAGGTATTGACGACCACGAGGTCCGCACCGTCATACGTGCCGGAAATTTCATAGCCTTCGGCGCGCAGCTGGGTGATGATCTGCTCGGAGTCGACGAGAGCTTTCGGGCAACCGAGGCTGACGAAGCCGACCTTCGGACTTGAAGGCGTCGGCGAGGTGGAGGGAATGGTCTGCGGCATAGGTGAATCCGGCGTATAGCGGTGACGTGGCGACAATGGGGACGATCGGGACAGCGCGGCAAGGACAGGGAACTGGAAACTCACGACGCCCAGATCCGAAGAACCAGCGTCCCGCGCACGCAACCCGCTATTGTACCGCGCTCGCGCCGCCCAGCCTGCTGCGCGCCGCACCATCCGTGCTGCAAGCCCGCACCGCCATGCGGCTGCACGCCGCGCCTGGCCGCGCTCGGACCGCTACTTCTTTTCCGGCTCGGGATTGGCCTGCGGGCTAGCCGGCGCCGCGGTGTTGGCGCTGCCCGGCACGTTGGCCGCGCCACCCGGCACGTTGACCGCGCCGCCCGGCGTGAACGGGAATGTGGCGAACATGGACTTCGCCTGGTTCTGCATCTGCTCCTGCATCTGCACGAACATGTTCTTCGACTGCTCGATGTAGCTCGTCATCATTCCTTGCATCATCGGCGCCTGCATGTTCATGAACTGCGACCACACCTCGGGGTTCATCGCCTTGCCTTCATACAGGTTCTTCGACTGATCGGCGAGCTTCGCCTGAATGTCGATGAAAGCCTGAATGTTCTTCTCCAGATAGGTGCCCATCATGCCCTGCATCGCGTGCCCGTAGAAACGGATGATCTGCGACAGCATCGACGACGAGAACATCGGCAAGCCGCCGCTCTCCTCCTCGAGGATGATCTGCAGCAGGATCGCACGCGTCAGGTCTTCGTTGCTCTTCGCATCGATGACCTTGAAATCCTCCTGGTCCAGCACGAGCTGTTTGACGTCCGTCAGCGTGATGTACGTGCTTGTCTCGGTATCGTAGAGCCGACGATTCGGATATTTCTTGATCAGTCGTTCGGCTGCTTTCTTTGTAGTAGTGGTCATGTAACGCCTTTGAGCGCAAGTAGAGCGCGGACGGCGTGCCGGCTGCGCAATCGGGCATTTGCGCAACCGGGACGCCGCCGGAACCATCCGAGCCAGAACGCGCTGCCTTGTGAGCGGCGCGCCTGTAACTCAGCCCATATGCAATCCGCCGTTCAGCGAAAAATCCGCGCCCGTGGAAAAACCGGATTCTTCCGACGCGAGCCACGCCACGATCGAGCCGATCTCGTCCGGCTGGCCGAGGCGGCGCACCGGAATCGTCGCAACGATCTTTTCCAGCACGTCCGGGCGGATCGACTTGACCATGTCCGTGCCGATGTAGCCCGGCGACACGGTGTTGACCGTCACGCCCTTGGTGGCCACTTCCTGCGCGAGCGACATCGTAAAGCCGTGAATGCCGGCCTTCGCGGTCGAGTAGTTGGTCTGTCCGAACTGCCCCTTCTGCCCATTCACCGACGAAATGTTGATGATGCGGCCCCAGCCGCGCTCCACCATGCCGTCGATCACCTGCTTCGTGACGTTGAAGAGACTGGTCAGGTTGGTATCGATCACCGCGGTCCAGTCTTCGTGGGTCATCTTGCGGAACACGACGTCGCGCGTGATGCCCGCATTGTTCACCAGCACGTCGATCTCGCCGACTTCGGCCTTGACCTTGTCGAACGCGGCCTTGGTCGATTCCCAATCGCCGACGTTCCCTTCGGACGCGACGAAATCGAAGCCCAGCGCCTTCTGCTCCTCGAGCCACTTCACGCGGCGCGGCGAATTCGGGCCGCAGCCCGCGATGACCCTGTAGCCTTCTTTGTGCAGCCGCTGGCAAATGCTCGTGCCGATGCCGCCCATGCCGCCCGTTACATACGCAATTCGCTGTGTCATGACCTAGACTCCGTTATCGTTTTCGAGGCGCCGACCGGCTGCCCCGACCGGCTACCTATCCCCTCGCCTGATGCTTGATCTCGCCGCCGTCTCGCGAACGGCTGCGAGGCCGCTACAGCGCTCGCGCGCCGCGTGCCGCGAGCGGCGCGCCTGAACACCCGGTCTGGCACCCGCTGGTGCCTCGCGCGCGCAGGCGGCACGCGCGCCCGATCAAACCCGCTCGAGCGCCAGTGCGACGCCCATGCCGCCGCCGATACACAGCGAAGCGAGACCCTTCTTCGCATCGCGCTTCTGCATTTCGTACAGCAGCGTGACGAGAATCCGGCAGCCGGACGCACCGATCGGGTGGCCGATCGCAATCGCCCCGCCGTTCACGTTGATCTTCGACGTGTCCCAGCCCATCTGCTTGTGCACCGCGAGCGCCTGAGCGGCGAATGCCTCGTTGATTTCCATCAGGTCGAGATCGTTCACGCTCCAGCCTGCGCGCTCCAGACAGCGGCGCGAAGCCGGCACCGGGCCCATGCCCATGACCTTCGGATCGACGCCCGCGTTCGCGTAAGCCTTGATGCGCGCAAGCGGCGTGAGACCGAGCGCTTCGGCTTTCTTCGCGGACATCACGAGCACCGCCGCCGCGCCGTCGTTCAGACCCGACGCGTTGGCCGCCGTCACCGTGCCTTCCTTCGAGAACGCCGGCTTGAGGCCTGCCAGCGCTTCGGCCGTCACACCGTGACGCACGAACTCGTCGGTGGCGAAACGCACCGGGTCGCCCTTGCGTTGCGGAATTTCGACCGGCACGATTTCGTCGTCGAAACGGCCGGACTTTTGAGCGGCTTCAGCCTTGTTCTGCGACAACGCCGCAAACGCGTCCTGCTGTTCACGCGTGATATCGAATTCCTTCGCGACGTTTTCCGCCGTCACGCCCATGTGATACTGGTTGTACACGTCCCACAGGCCGTCGACGATCATCGAGTCGATCAGCTTTGCGTCGCCCATGCGGAAACCGTCGCGCGAACCCGGCAGCACGTGCGGTGCGGCGCTCATGTTTTCCTGACCGCCGGCGATCACGATGTCCGCGTCGCCCGCAATGATCGCGTTGGCCGCCAGCATGACCGCTTTCAGGCCCGAACCGCAGACCTTGTTGATCGTCATGCCGGGTACTGCCGCAGGCAGACCGGCCTTGATCAGCGACTGGCGCGCCGGATTCTGGCCCGAGCCCGCCGTCAGCACCTGCCCCAGAATCACTTCGCTCACCTGCTCGGGCTTCATACCCGCGCGTTCCAGTACCGCGCGGATCACCGTCGCGCCGAGCTCGGGCGCTGGGATCTTCGCCAGCGACCCACCGAATTTGCCTACTGCCGTACGGGCGGCCGATACGATCACAACATCAGTCATTTCGATATCCTCCGGGCACATCGGCTGATTACGCCGCAGCCCGTCACGTTAAAAATCTCGTTGCTCGTCAAAAATCGCCAGCTTGTCTGCTTTCCTGCGTTCGGTCGAACCGCACGCCATGTCCGCCTCACTCGCGCTGCCGCACGTAGCGCCCCGGCGCCGGTTCGATGACCGGGAATTCCTGGGAGCCCGCCGCAGCGCGCGGCTTCACCTTCTTGCCGCCGTACTGATCGAGCCATGTGGTCCACTCGGGCCACCAGCTGCCGGGCACTTCTTTCGCCTCGCCAAACCATTCGTCGGGGGTTTCCGGCAACTCCCCGGTTTCGCTCTCGAGCGTCCAGTAACTGCGCTTCTTTTTCGCGGGCGGATTGATCACGCCGGCGATATGACCCGACGCGCCGAGCACGAACTTCAACGGTCCGGCGAGGAGCGGCACCGACGCATAAGCCGTTTGCCACGGCACGATATGGTCTTCGCGCGAACCGTAAATGAAGGTGGGCACGTCGACCTTCGACAGGTCGACCGGCTCGCCGCAGGTAGTCAGCGCACCCGGCTCGCGCAGACGGTTCTCGAGGTACGTATTGCGCAGATACCAGACATACATGGGGCCCGGCAGGCTGGTCGAGTCGCTGTTCCAGTACAGCAGGTCGAACGGCACCGGCGTGCGTCCCTTCAGATAATTGTCGACCACGTAGTTCCACACGAGGTCGTTCGGCCGCAGAAACGAAAACGCGTTGGCGAATTCGACGCCGCGCATGAGTCCCGGCGGCGTACCGTTCTTGCCGCCGATGGTCTGCTCGCGCATCTGCACATGCGCTTCGTCGACGAAGATATCGAGCACGCCCGTGTCGGAGAAGTCGAGCATCGTGGTGAGCAGCGTCATCGACGCGGCCGGATGTTCGCCGCGCGCCGCAGCGACCGCGAGCGCAGTGGCGAGCAGCGTGCCGCCTACGCAGAAGCCGAGCGTGTTGATCTGCTCACGCCCGCTGATCCGGCTCACCGTTTGCAATGCCGTGAGAACGCCCTCGCCGACGTAGTCGTCCCACGTTTTATGGGCGATCGAGGTATCCGCGTTACGCCAGGAGATCAGAAACACCTGGTGTCCCGAATCGAGCACATGCGCGACCAGCGAGTTCTCCGGCTGCAGGTCGAGAATGTAGTACTTGTTGATGCACGGCGGCACGATCAGCAGCGGACGCTCGCGCACGGTCGCCGTGCGCGGCTTGTACTGGATCAACTGCATCAGCTCGTTTTCGAAAACGACCGAGCCTTCGGTGGTCGCGAGATTCTCGCCGACCACGAAGCGCGACTCATCTGTTTGCGAAATCTTGCCGCGCTGCATGTCGGTAAGCAGATTCATCACGCCCTGACGCAAGCTCTCGCCGTGACTTTCCAGCAAGGTCTTCTGCGCCTCGGGATTCAACGCGAGGAAGTTGCTCGGCGATGCGGCGGCAGTCCATTGCTGAACTGCAAAACGGATGCGCTCGCGCACCTTCGGTTCGGCTTCCAGAGCATCGACCATTTCCTGCAGATAGCGTGCGTTCAGCAGATACCATGCGGCGGTGAATGCGAAGGCTGGCGTGGAACTCCATGCGTCGGAACTGAAGCGGCGGTCCTTGAGTTCGGGCGCCTTTGGCGCTGCGCCGTTGCCGCTCGCCTGCTGGAGCAGGACCATCGCTTCGCGCGTGTAGTCGGCTTGCAGTTTCTGCAGACGTTCGGGCGGAATCGCCGCGGCTGGCATAGTCAATCCTGCCAGCGAAGGCATGGCGGGCATCGCGCCCGCTGCCAGCTTGCTGAAGTCAGGCATGCCTGGGAAGCCAGGAAACGTCGCTGGAAACGCCGCAGGAAACGCCGCCGAAAACGACGGCATTTGCGGCAAGCTCCAAGGTGCCGCGCCTTGCGCTGGAGGAACCTGCGGCATGGCGAACGGCGTGCCGTTGCCACCGGGTGCCGCGCCGAGCGCGCGCCACGCGTTCAACCAGGCGTCGAAAAATTGCTGCATGCCGGCGGCCGGTGTTGCTCCGCTCGTATCGGCCTGCTGCGTATGCTCCTTCGAGGAGTCGGTGCTGGGGGAAGCTGAGGAATGAGAAGCTGCCATACCTGCTTTTGACCGGTAAGTCCTTGCGGACGGTTGAGAGGCAGGTTCTTGCGCACGTGGGCGATCGCTCGCGCCCTCGTCACGCCCTGTCCCATGTACGAGGAGCTGTGAGAAACATTCTTGCTCCCCATCGCAAGGCATGTCAATGCTTGTTCCCGATTTTGCCGCAGTGCGATAGTTTTTTAATTATCGTTTTCCCTGTATAGCCTGTCGTGATTTTCGGCCATATGTCCTGCGCATGTCGGATCGCGAAAAAAACACGCGTTCTACAGCGCTTTAATCACATTTATGGATTGCAGCGGAACTCTCAATCTCGGCCGTTTTATCGACTCGAGTGAGTTCCGGCAGCGCAGCAAAAAGCGTAGTGCGCACGCTCCGAGAAGAGAGGCATACGCATGCTCGTAGATAATGCGGCGCGCGACGCGCGCGAATGATTGCCGTGCGCCGGGGCAGCACGTTAATCGTTGCAGCGCCGTCGTCGAAGATCATGCGCAGCGCGTTAATCGCTGAACGTTAATCGCTGAACGCTAACCGCTGAACGTTGGTCGCCGCGCGTCAGTCACCGAGTGTCTGTGCCTGATCGTCGAGCCAGATCAAAGCGGCCATCCGGCCGGTCTCGCGATCGCGACGATACGAATAGAACCGCTCGCGTTGCGTGACCGTGCACAGATCGCCGCCGACAATGCGCGTCACGCCGAGCCGCTGCAAGCGCAAGCGAGCCAGCGCCGGAAGGTCAGCAAGATATTTGCCGGCGTTCCGCGGATGCTCGACAAAAGCACTCGCCGTGGCCTCGCGCTCGCTTTCTTCCGTGCCGCTCATGAAGGCGTCGCGCACGTCCGGACCGACTTCGAACGAGTCCGGTCCAATGCACGGTCCGAGGTACGCGTGCAACGCGCCCGCTTGCACGCCGGCGAGTTCCGCGACGCGTCCGGCCGTTTGCTCCACGATGCCTGCCGCGAGTCCGCGCCATCCCGCATGCGCCGCGCCGACTGCGCGCCCAGCTTCGTCGCACAACAGCACCGGCATGCAGTCGGCGATCATCACCACGCAGGCGATGCTCGCGCGATCGGTAACGCTCGC
Organism: Paraburkholderia kirstenboschensis; assembly: GCF_904848585.1. Classification (GTDB taxonomy): domain Bacteria; phylum Pseudomonadota; class Gammaproteobacteria; order Burkholderiales; family Burkholderiaceae; genus Paraburkholderia; species Paraburkholderia kirstenboschensis. The sequence goes on along the minus strand of NZ_CAJHCR010000001.1, from coordinate 1,265,072 downwards.
GTCAGCCTGCGCCGGCGCGCCGCTCGCGCGCGCCTCGCGAAGCGCGTCTTCCGCACGCACGATGCGCGCTCCGTGAACCTGATCGAGCCACGCTGCCTTGCTCAAGCCCGTTAGTTCCAGAAGCCGCGCGCGATTGGCGGCGACGGTCGCCAGATCGTCACCGGATTTCATCCCGAGATTCAGGCCGCCGGGCTGGTCCGCGCCGTCGCGCCAGCGCCCGAACGGCGGCTCGCTCACGCCGCCGTCGCGCGTGGTGACGAGCGCGCGCACGCGGGGCGCCACGTTCCATGCGGGTTGCACGACATCGGCAAAGCTCAGTTGCGGCAGGCTCGTCATGCGCGATCGTCCTCGTCTTGCTCTGGATGGTCCGTGGCTGCGTCGTCTTCATCGTGCTCATCGAGGTCGTCCATCTCTTCGCCGGGGGATGCTTCGTAGCCGTCTTCCTCATAGTACGTCTCGTCGAACTCGCCCGCATCGTCGCGGCCGAGACCGAGCGCCGCCGACAGCGCCGCGATGTCCTCGGGCACGTCGGCGCGCCATTGCATCGTGCGGCCGGTTTTCGGGTGAATCAGACCGAGACGCCATGCATGCAGCGCCTGACGCGCGAACTCGCCAGGCAGCGGCGCAACCGAGCGCTTGCCGCGGGCGCGGCCATAGACAGGATCGCCAAGCAGCGGGTGGCCAATGTGCGCGCAGTGCACGCGAATCTGATGCGTGCGGCCCGTTTCAAGGTCGCAGTGGATCGCGGTGACCGGCTGACGCTGCCAGATCGCCGTATCGACGCGCCGGAAATGCGTGCGCGCCGGTTTACCCGATGCGCCCGTGACCACCGCCATGCGGGTGCGTTCGCGCGGATCGCGGCCGATCGGGGCGTCGATCGTGCCTTCTTCAGGCATGTTGCCCCACACGAGCGCGAGATAGCGGCGCTTCACCGTGCGCGCCTGCAACTGGCGCACGAGGTCGGTCTGCGCTTCGAGCGTGCGCGCAACCACCATCAGCCCTGACGTTTCCTTGTCCAGCCGATGCACGATGCCCGCGCGCGGCAAGCCCGCCGCCGCGTCGCCATAGCGGTACAGCAGACCGTTCAGCACCGTGCCGCTCCAGTTGCCGGCCGCTGGATGCACGACCATGCCGGCCGGCTTGTTGATGACCACGAGCGTGTCGTCTTCGTAGACGATTTCCAGCGGCACCGGTTCGGGCGTGAAAGCGAGCTGTTCGGGCAGCAGATCCGGCACGAGTTCGATCGTCGCGCCGAGCGGCACCGGCTGGCGGATTTTCGCGGGCTTGCCGTCGATGCGCACGCGCTCCGCCTCGATCCAGCTTTGAAGACGGTTGCGCGAAAACTCGGGGAACACACGCGCAAGCACCTTGTCGAGGCGCTCGCCTGCCAGTTCGTCGGGCACTACGACATTGCGCGGCGTTTCGTCAGTGACACGGTTCGCCACGGTGGGTACCGTGCTCGCCGCACGGGCCGCGCCGAGCGCGTCGGCGCCGAGATCGTCGTCGAGCGAATCCGCGCCCAACGCGTCGGAGGGGTCGGCGCTTACGTTATAATCTTCGTTGCTATTCCCGGCACCGGTTGCAGCGCCTGGAGTATTTGAGCGGGTCATTGAGTCTGGGTCACCTGGACGTAAAGCTAGACTGGAAAATGCGAGCCTTGAACACCATCACTAAAGCGGCGATCAATTTGAAGGCCCTGAAGAACGCGGCCCGGAAAGTGGCCGGATACATTGCGTGTGCCGCAGCCGTCGCGGTTGTTGCGGCTTGCCACGGCCTGCCGGAGAAGACCGACGAAACGGCAACGTGGAACAACAACAAATTATATACGGAGGCGAACGACGCCTTGAGCGGCGGCGATTTCGGCAAGTGCGCGAAATACTTCGAAATGCTCGAAGGCCGCGACCCGTTCGGCCACTTCGCACAGCAGGCGCAGATCAACGTCGCGTATTGCAGTTGGAAAGACAATGAAGCCGCGGCCGCCGACCAGGCTATCGACCGCTTCATCCAGCTTCACCCGGATCACCCGGACATCGCCTACGCGTACTACCTGAAGGGCATGATCCACTTCAACGACGACCTGGGTCTCTTCGGCCGCTTCTCCGGTCAGGACATGAGCGAGCGCGATCCGAAGTCGCTGCGTGAGTCGTACGACGCGTTCAAGGTCGTCGTCGACCGTTACCCCAACAGCAAATACGCGCCGGACGCCGCACAGCGCATGCGCTACATCGTAAACGCGCTGGCGTCGCACGAAGTCCACGCGGCGGACTACTACTACCGCCGTGGCGCCTATGTGGCTGCGATCAACCGCGCGCAACTCGCGTTGAAGGAATACAAGAACGCACCGGCTATCGAAGACGCACTGCACATCATGATGCTGTCGTATGAGAAGCTGAACCAGCCGCAACTCGCCGACGACACGAAGCGCGTCCTGGCCGGCACCTTCCCCGACAGCCCGTATATCACGGGCCATGCACGGCCGGGCAAGGAAAAGTCGTGGTGGCAGTTCTAAGCCGCGCGGCACGCTGAAAAATCGGCTGCAAGTGAAAAACGCCACGACCCAGGTCGTGGCATTTTGCTTTGCGCGTTCAGTCCAGGCGTTCGCGGGTGCGTTCGTGTGTCCGTGAATCGCGCTCGAACAACGCAATCGACTCCACGTGCGACGTGTGCGGGAACATGTTGACGACGCCAGCACCCACCAGCCGGTAGCCCGCCTCATGCACGAGCAGACCCGAGTCGCGCGCAAGCGTCGACGGGTTGCAGGACACGTAGACGATGCGCTGCGGCAACGGCCCGTTGCCGCTCTGAGCGATCTCGGCCAAAGCTTTCGCGACAGCCAGCGCGCCTTCGCGCGGCGGGTCGATCAGGAACTTGTCGAAGTGGCCGAGCGCGCGAATGTCGTCGGCGGTGACTTCGAAAAGATTGCGGCACGCGAATGACGTATGCCCCGCCACGCCGTTCAGCTCGGCGTTGGCGAGCGCCCGCGAGGTCAGCACTTCGCTGCCTTCGATACCCACTACTTCCTTCGCGACACGGGCGAGCGGCAGCGTGAAGTTGCCGATCCCGCAGAACAGGTCGAGCACTCGGTCGGTGCGCACAGGCGCCAGTAGACGCAGCGCGCGGCTCACGAGCACACGGTTGATCGCGTGATTGACCTGCGTGAAGTCGGTCGGCTTGAACGGCATCCGGATGTCGTATTCGGGCAGCGTGTAGTCGAGCTGCACGTCGAGCGGATAGAGCGGCGCGACAGTGTCGGGCCCGCCTGGCTGGATCCAGAACTGGACCTTGTACTCGTCGGCGAACTCGCGCAGCACCTGTTCGTCAGCAGGAGTCAAAGGTTCCAGGTTGCGCACGACGAGCGCCGTCACCGACGAGCCGACCGCCAGTTCGAGCTGCGGCATGCGATCGTAAATGGACAGCTTGCGCACCATGAAGCGCAGCGGCATCAGCATTGCCGACACATGCGGCGGCAGAACTTCGCAGGTTTTCATATCCGCGATGTAGCTGCTCTTCTTCTCGTGAAAGCCGATACGCATGCCGCCTTTTTCCGGCAGGAAACGCACCGCGAGACGCGCGCGGTAGCGGTAGCCCCAAGCCGGTCCGTCAATCGGCCGGAACACCGTTTCAGGGCGTAGCTTCGCCAGATGCTGAAGGTTGTCCTCGAGCACGCGCTGCTTGACCGCGACTTGCGCGCGAATATCCAGATGCTGCATCGAACAGCCGCCGCAAGTGTCGAAGTACACGCACTTTGGCTTGGTGCGCATCACGCTTTCGCGGAACACCTGAACGACTTCGGCTTGCTCGAATTTCGGCTTGCTGCGATGTGTCGAGTAGCTCACGCGCTCGCCGGGCAGCGCGCCTTCGACGAAGACCACCTTGCCGGGCGTGCCGTCCTCGCCCTCCATGCGGCCGACGCCGCGGGCTTCCATATCGAGCGAAACGATTTCAATGACCGGTTCATTGCCGGTGATGACGTGCGCTGGCGCAGGAGCGGGCGTCTTATGGTATTTCGACGGGCGCTTCGGCGAGCGACGGTGGGGGGCAGTTCGGGACACCTGCTACTTCCTGGCAAACTTTGGGGAAAGGCGAGATTGTAGACGAAGCGCCGGGCGACGCCTTCGCCCCACGCGCATCTCCAGCACCGCCTGCACCGCTACTGATCGAACGCCGCCAGATACTCCGCCCATTGCGGCGCCGTTTCGAGCGCCAGCGCGTTCTTGACGAGATTGATCTCGTCGGCGTATTCCGCCGCGGAAAATGCGCCGCGAATGAGTTGGAAGCGGCAATAGAGCAGATACGTATTCACGACGTCGGTCTCGCAGTAATTGCGGATTTCCTCGATCCGCCCTTCCTGATACGCATGCCACACCTGGCTGCCGTCCATGCCCATCTTGCCGGGAAAGCCGCACATTTTCGCCAGCGCGTCGAGCGGCGCGTTGGCGCGCGCCTGGTACATTGCGAGCACGTCCATCAGGTCGGTGTGGCGCGCGTGATAGCGGCTAATGTAGTTGTTCCACTTGAACTCGCGGTCGTCCTCGCCAAGATCCCAGAACCGGTAAGCGGGTATCCCGTTGACGAGCGCGCGATAGTTCAGCACCGGCAAATCGAAGCCGCCGCCGTTCCACGACACGAGCTGCGGCGTGTACTTCTCGATCACGCGATAAAACGACTGCACGAGCGCCGCTTCGCCGTCTTCCAGTGTGCCGAGCGAGCGCACGCGAAAACCGTTGTTATCGCGGAACACACAGGAGATCGCGGCGATCCGTTGCAGATGATGCGGCAGAAAATCGCTGCCGGTCTTATCGCGGCGGGCGGCAAACGCGTGCTCGGCGACTTCGGCGTCGCTCATCGTGGCGGGCAAATCTTCGAGGCGGCGGATGCCGGCGACATCGGGAATCGTCTCGATGTCGAAAACAAGAATCGGTGTCATCAGGTTAGAGAACGGCGTCTTTCCGAACGCCGTTGGAGGCGAAAAAGCGCTTCAACCGCACGAGCGCTTCCTGTTGGATCTGGCGCACACGCTCGCGCGTGAGGCCCATTTCATCGGCGAGCTCTTCGAGCGTGGCGGGCTCGATGTGGTTCAGGCCAAACCGGCGTTCGATCACATGACGGTGCTTGTCCGACAAACGCGCAAGCCACGCGCGCGTGAGCGTTTCCAGTTCGCGATGCTGGACCTCGGCGTCCGGCGACTGGCTCTGGTCGTCGGACAACAGATCGAGCAGACTGCTGGCCGGATCGAGATCGAGCGGCGCGTCGAGCGACGCCGTGTGCTCGTTGAGCGCAAGAATGTCGGTGACTTCGTCAGTGGTCTTACCAGTCAGATACGCGATGTCGTCGATGCTTGCGTCGCGGCGCTCGGCTGCTTCGCCCGAATTCATTGAATTTTTTTCCAGATGGCGCTTCGCACGCAACACCTGATTGAGCTCGCGAATCACGTGCACCGGCAAGCGCACGGTGCGCGCCTGGTTCATGATCGCGCGCTCGATGCTCTGTCGTATCCACCAGGTCGCATAAGTGGAAAACCGGAAGCCGCGCGTGGGATCGAATTTCTCGATGGCGTGCATCAGGCCGAGGTTGCCCTCTTCGATCAGATCGAGCAGCGGCACGCCGCGGTTCAGATAACCCTTAGCGATGCTGACGACAAGCCGCAGATTGCGCTCGATCATCACCTGCCGTGCTTCGAACTCACCCGCCTTCGCAAGACGGGAGTACTTCTGCTCCTCTTCGACTGTGAGGAGCGGCTTTACGCTGATGCGATTCAGATAATGCTGGATCGTGTCGGCCGTCAGCTCGGCCTGCAGCAGCGCGCGGAAATCGTCGGCGTCGGGCACGACCTCGGTCGCGCCTTCGCGCGCGTCGCCGCCTTCTTCCGCGCTTTGACGGTCGTCGAGTTCGCGCTCGTCCGCCGTCTCTTCTTCCGCTTCGGAAGCGCCGCTTTGGTCCACCGAAGCGGACGTGGCATCGCTGATCGTTTCAGATTCGGCTTGCGGCAGGCGGCGCTTCGATTTCGGCATGGTCGTATCGCTTATTGCGGCGGCAAATACTTCAGTGGGTCGACAGGTTTACCCTGTCGGCGAACTTCGAAATGCAACATGACGCGGTCTGAATCGCTGTTACCCATCTCGGCGATTTTCTGCCCTTTCGTTACCGCGTCCCCCTCTTTTACCATCAAAGAGCGGTTGTGTGCATACGCGGTGAGATAAGTTGCATCATGCTTGATGATAATGAGATTGCCGTAACCACGCAGCCCATTTCCGGCATAAACCACACGGCCGTCGGCGGAGGCCTTTACCGCGTCGCCCGCCGCGCCGCCAATATTGACACCTTTGTTTGTCGAATCGTTAAACGTACCGAGCAGCGGACCGCGCACCGGCCACGTGAAGTTCACGTTGCCGGATGCACCGGCGCTCGATTCGCTCGCTGCACCAGCACTGGACGGCGGCGTGAGCGCAGCGTTGTTCGCAGTCGCACCGTAGATGGGCGGCGCGGCGACGCCGGCCACAGCACCCGCGGACGGCGACGTGCCGTTCAGCGGCGCGCCCTGCACTGTGCCGGTGCTGCCGATGGGCGCGGTGGTCACGCCGGGCGTCGACGCGGCGCCATTGGCGCCTGGCGGTACAACGCGCAGCAGTTGATCCACCTCGATCTGATTCGGGTTCGTGAGATTGTTCCACGCGGAAATGTCACGGTAGTTCTGGCCATTCTCGAGTGCGATCCGATACAGCGTGTCGCCGGGCTTCACGCGGTAGTAGCCCGGCGGCGGCGGCCCGAGCGGCACTGGCGGCTGCTGCGCTGCCTGTGTGCTGAGCACGTTGCCGCCGGAGCGGTCGACGACCGGCGCCTGATCGAGCCGGGATGCACAGGCTGTCATCAACAGGGACAAGGCGAGCACGCACACGCTGCGCTGGGTTACGGACATGGGGACATTCAGGCTGGTTCTTTGCATCGCGCGCAACATACTCATCGGTGTCAAATCACTCCGGATTTTAAGGGTACAAAGAAAACGCGATCAAGCCGCGACTCGCGCCACTGCGCCGGTCCGAGACGCTCGACGAGCGTCAATACCTGGCTCTGACCTTCCTGCGAGCCGACCGGCGCGATCAGACGGCCGCCGATCGCGAGTTGTTCAAGTAATGCTTGCGGTACGTCGAGGCCCGCGGCGGCGATCAGAATCGCGTCGAAAGGCGCCGCCGACGGCAGACCCAAACGCCCGTCGCCATAGTGCAGCCGGATGTTCGGAATTCGCAGCGGACGCAAGTTTGTCTTCGCGCGCTCGGACAACGGCTTGATCCGTTCGATCGAATACACCTCGCGCGCAACCTGGCTCAGCACCGCCGCCTGATAACCGCAACCCGTGCCGATCTCGAGCACATTGGTCAGCGCGCGGCCCGCCGCAGCGAGTTCGATCATTCGCGCGACCACCGACGGCTTCGAGATAGTCTGGTGATGCCCGATCGGCAGCGCGGCATCTTCGTAGGCCTGAACCGCGAGACCCGGATCGACGAACATGTGGCGCGGCACGATCGACATTGCGTTCAACACGCGCTGATCGGTGACGCCGTTCGCACGCAGGCGTTCGACCATGCGTTCGCGAACCCGTTCCGAAGTCAACGCCATGGCGCCGTTCAAAGCGACGTTCGGCGCGGCGCTGCGCTCCACCGAGCGGGTTGCGGGTTTTGCCGACGGCGCCAACTGCGCAGCGGGTTTAGCTGGTGTTCGCGCGGGCGCGGGCGCTGGCGCCAGTGCAGCGGTCCTGCCCGAAGACGACGGACGCACACTCGCACTCTGCACGACGGGCCTCGCCGGCGCTTTGGCTGCAGGCGCGGCAAGCGGCTTTGGCGGCGTGATGACTTGCGGCCTTGCTTGTGCACCGACCGGCGACTTTGCCGGGACCGGCGTCTGCGCTCGACCTTGCTTCGACGGCGCTTTGCCCGCCGCACCGGGCTGCAGATTCTTCGCGGGTTGGTGCCGCGCATTGAGCGCCGCATTCGCGGCAAGCGCCGCGGCGCGCACTTCGCCCGGACGGCCTTCGGGCCGGCGCGGCTCGCGCACGAGATCCTCGAGACCGAGCGGGAAGCGCTTCGCGCGCTCGCTCGTCATGAAGCGCCGCTGCCCGCGCGCGCCCAGTCGCGCGCCGCCGGCAGCATTTGCGTGTGAGTCAGATCCAGCTGCAGCGGCGTGATCGACACATGGCCGTTGGCGACTGCGTGGAAATCCGTGCCTTCGCTTGCATCGCGCGCGCTGCCCGACGGCCCGATCCAGTAGATCGGCTCGCCGCGCGGATTGGTCTGGCGGATCACCGGCTGCGACGGGTGCCGCTTGCCAAGACGCGTGATATGCCAGTCGCGCAATTGCTCGTACGGCAGGTTCGGAATATTGACGTTCAGGAGCGGATGCCCCGGCAGCGGATGCGCGAGATAGTGCGCGACGATGTCCGCGGCGACGCGCACCGCCTCTTCGAGATGCACCCAGTCCTTGTCGACGAGCGAGAATGCGATGGCCGGCACACCGAACATGATGCCTTCCGTAGCCGCCGCGACGGTGCCCGAATAAAGCGTGTCCTCGCCCATGTTCTGACCGTTGTTGATACCCGACACGACGAGATCGGGCGTGTGGTCGAGCATGCCCGTCAGCGCGATGTGCACGGAATCGGTAGGCGTGCCGTTCACGTAGTAGAAACCATTGGCTGAGCGCAGCACCGAAAGCGGCCGCGACAACGTCAGGGAATTGGACGCGCCGCTGCAGTTCTGTTCGGGCGCCATCACGGTCACGTCCGCGAGCGGCTTGAGCGCGTCGTAAAGCGCGCCAAGCCCGGGCGCCAGATAACCGTCGTCGTTGCTGAGTAGAATTCGCATGCGGCGATTGTAACCGAGGAAAGAAGGCGCGCGAACGACACGGCAGGCGTGTTGCGCGCACCACGCTAAGCCTGGGCGCCGGCCTCGCGATACAGGTGCATGCGGCTTGCGGCAACGCGAGCTGCGCTCGGGCAAAGGAGATAAACGCACGGTCGTACGGATGCTTTACACTCGAAGCGACTGCGAACCCTGACCGAATGGAGACACGATGCGCGCGATACGCTGCAACCAGTACGGGCCGCCCGAGAGCCTCACCGTAGAGAACCTGCCGGACCTTCTGCCCGAGACCGGCCAGGTCGTGATCGACGTGAAGGCCGCCTCCGTCAACTTTCCCGATGTGCTGATCATTGAGAACAAGTATCAATTCAAACCGCCGCTGCCCTTTACGCCCGGCTCCGAAGTCGCGGGAATCGTGCGCGCGGTCGGCGCAGGCGTCACGCAGTTCGTGCCCGGCTCGCGCGTGGTCGCGTTCACCGGTTCGGGCGGCTTCGCGGAGCAGGCCGTCGCGAGCGCCTCGGCATGCGTTCCGCTCGCGGACGGCGTCGACTTCGAACTGGCCGCGGCGTTCACGCTGGCGTATGGCACCTCGCACCATGCGGTCGTGGATCGCGCCGCGTTGCAAGCTGGCGAGACGATGCTCGTGCTCGGCGCAGCAGGCGGTGTCGGCCTTGCAGCTGTCGAAATCGGCAAGGCGCTCGGTGCTCGCGTGATCGCGGCCGCTTCGAGCGACGAAAAGCTCGCTATATGCACAGAGCATGGCGCGGATGCGACGATCAACTACAGCACCGAAGACTTGCGCGAGCGCATCAAAGCGCTCACCGGCGGCCACGGTCCGGACGTGATCTACGATCCGGTCGGCGGCGCGTATACCGAGCCGGCGTTTCGCAGCATCGGTTGGCGCGGGCGTTATCTGGTGGTGGGTTTTGCGAACGGCGAGATCCCGAAGCTGCCGCTCAATCTGACGCTGCTCAAAGGCGCAAGCGTGGTCGGTGTGTTCTGGGGAGATTTCGCGAAGCGCGAGCCCGAGCGCAATCACGCCGCCTTCGAGCAGATGATCGGCTGGATACGCGAAGGCAAGCTCAAACCTTACGTGTCGGCCCGCTACCCGCTCGAAGAAACGGGGCGCGCGCTGCGCGATATGGCCGAGCGCCGCGTGATCGGCAAGGTGGTGATTACGCCATGACTGGAGGCGCGCCCGTGGCTACGGTACGGCTGCGGCCCGCAGCCAACCGTCACTGGGCGTTCGGCAAAATAAAAACAGCGTGTGGCTTTTCAACTCACACGTTGCTTTTCTCTTGCACGGCGTTTGCGATCCCTAAAGCTTTTCGGTATCGCCGGTCTTCGGCTGCCACTTCATCAGATGCCTTTCCCCCACGCCGACGATCGCGTCGAGAACCAGCGCGAACGCGGTCAGCACCAGAATGCCGGCGAACACCGTGTTGATGTCAAAGGTGCCTTCGGCTTGCAGAATCAGGTAGCCCACGCCGCGCGCCGAGCCGAGATACTCGCCCACCACCGAGCCGACGAACGCCAGGCCCACCGACGTATGCAAGCTCGAAAACACCCAGCTCATCGCGCTCGGCAGATAAACGAAACGCAGCAGTTGCTTGCCGTTCGCGCCGAGCATGCGCGCGTTGGCGAGCACGACCGGGCTCACTTCCTTCACGCCTTGATACACGTTGAAGAACACGATGAAGAACACCAGCGTGACGCCCAACGCGACCTTCGACCAGATGCCGAGACCGAACCACACGCCGAAGATCGGCGCGAGAATCACGCGCGGCATCGAGTTCGCGGCCTTGATATACGGATCGAACAGCGCGCTCGCGAGCGGCGAGAGCGCTAGCCATAAACCGACGCCAAGTCCCAGCGCCGTGCCGAGCGCAAACGCGAGCACGGTCTCGAGCAACGTGATCCACAGGTGCAGATAAATCTCGCCGGTCGTGAACCACTCCCAGATCCGCAGCAGCACTTTTTGCGGTTCGCCGAAGAAGAACGCTGCCTTGTTCGGGTCGTCAAAATAAAACGCCGGCAAGAGCGTCGGGCTAGTCAGCACGTACCAGAGCACGAAGCACAGCACGAGCAGCAGCCATTGCCAGATCACCAGATTCGCCCGATTGGGGCGCAACGTCTTCCACATGACTCGGTTTGCCTTAGACGATTGATAGACGTAAAACGTGACGCGCGCGAACAGTCATTACACGGCGGTCAGTTGTTGCTGATAGCCCTTGAGCACCTCGTCGCGCAGCACACTCCAGATCTGCGCGTGCAATTCGACGAAGCGCGGATGCGAGCGGATTTCCGCGACGTCGCGCGGACGCGGCAAGTCGATCGTGAATTCGCCGATGGGATGCGTGCCCGGCCCCGCCGACAGAACGACCACGCGGTCGGACATCGCGATCGCCTCGTCGAGGTCGTGCGTGATGAAGAGCACTGCTTTGCGTTTGGCTGCCCACAGGTCGAGCAACTCGTTTTCCATCAGCTGACGCGTCTGGATATCGAGCGCTGAAAACGGTTCGTCCATCAGGATGATGTCCGGATCGAGAATCAGCGTCTGCGCCATCGCCACGCGCTTGCGCATGCCGCCCGACAATTGGTGCGGATAGCGGTCGCCGAAGCCGCCGAGGCCCACGCGCTTGAGCCATTCGTCCGCCTTGTCGCGCGCCTCGGCTGGCGGCACGCCGTGAAACGCGAGGCCCGCGAGCACGTTGTCGATAGCCGAGCGCCACGGCATCAATGCATCGGCCTGGAACATGTAACCCGCGCGCCGGTTGATGCCCTTCAACGGCTCGCCGAATACGCTGACCGTGCCCGACGACGGCCCGAGCAGACCGGCGCCGACGTTCAGCAACGTGGATTTACCGCAGCCGGTCGGGCCCACTACGGAGACGAACTCGCCCGGCGCGATTCTCAACGTGGTGTCCTTGACCGCCGTGTAGCGCTGCGCGCGGTTGTCGCGCGCAGCGAACGTGCAAGTGATGTTTTCGAGCGCCAGGGCTGCAACGGTCATCGTTCGACTCTGTTCGTGAATCGGTTTGGAGTGGGACGCCACGCGTCGAGCGTGGCGTCACGTTACGCTACGTCCCGCTATGAGGGACGACCTTAGGCCTTCACCGTGGTCAGCGCTTTCTTGACGAAGTCGTTCGTCCACGTCTTCGACACGTCGATCGGCTTGCCCTGCACCGCCGGATCGAACGCCTGCAAGGTCTTGAGCGCCGTCGCCGGGCCGTCGACGGGCATCAGGCCATCGGGCGACATCGCTTCCTTCACGTGCTGCCATGCGTCCAGATAGACCGCGCGATCTCCAAGCAAGTAGCCTTCGGGCACCGTGTTGATGAGTTCGGTGCCGGTCGCGGTCTGCAGCCACTTGAGCGCGCGCACCATCGCGTTGGTCAGCGCCTGCGTGGTGTTCGGATTCTTCGTGATGAAACTTTGCGATGCATACAGGCACCCTGCCGGCATGTCGCCGCCGAACACGCTGCGCGTGTCGGCGAGCGTGCGCGTATCGGAGACGACGCGAATCTCGCCGGTACGTTCAAGTTTGGTCATCACCGGGTCGAGATTGGCGAGCGCGTCGATCTGCCCGGACTGCAGCGCCGCGATTGCGCCGGCGCCCGCGCCGACGCCGATGAACGCGACGTCTTTCGCGGTCAGCCCGCCCTTGGCCAACACGAAGCTCGCCATGATCGAAGTCGACGAACCCGGCGCCGTCACGCCGATTTTCTTGCCCTTCAGATCGGCGATCGACTTGTAGTTCGGCATGGTCTTCTTCGACACCGCGAGCACGATCTGCGGCGCGCGTCCCTGCAATACGAATTCGCGGAACGACTGCTTCTGCGCCTGCAGCAGCAACGTGTGTTCGAACGCGCCGGAGACGACATCGGCGCTGCCGCCCACCGCCGCCTTCAACGCTTGCGAGCCGCCGGCGAAGTCGGAGATCTCGACGTCGAGTCCTTCGTCCTTGAAGTAATTGCGGCGCTCGGCAATCGTGAGCGGCAAATAGTAGAAGAGGTTTTTTCCGCCGACAGCAATGGCCACCTTCGTGGTTTCCAGTTTGCTCTGTCCGAAAGCGAGCGGTGCGGCCGTCAGCGTGGCGCCAGCAAGCGCGGCGGTACCGGCGAGGAAGCTTCTGCGATGCATGTTCGTTGTCTCCGAGTCTCTTGCAAAATCTGGTCTTGCGATTTTATTTGTTCGGCCGCAGCGGGCGTGGCTCGCATGCGTTGCTCATCTGCGTGGCTCGCATGCGTTGCTCACCTGCGTCGCCCACATGCCCAGCCCAAATGCGCGGGTCGCGCACGGTGCTCACACGATTTGTTGCGCGTGCAACCTTGCGATGTGGTCTGCATCATAACCTAGCGATTGCAGGACTTCATCCGTATGTTCACCCAGTTCGGGGCCGAGCCAGCGCGTCTCGCCGGGCGTCTCCGAGAGCTTCGGCGTGACCGCCGGCAACGTGATCTCGCGGCCGTCCTGCCACTTGAAGCGCTGGATCATCTGGCGCGCCATGTACTGCGGATCGGTGAACATATCGGCCACGCTGTAGATGCGGCCCACCGGCACGTCTGCTGCGTTGAGCACCGCGAGCGCTTCGTCTATCGTGCGCGTGGCGAGCCACGCGGCAATCGCAGCGTCGATTTCCTGCGTGCGCGGCACGCGGCCGTCGTTATGCGCGAGAGCGGGATCGTTCGCGAGGTCTTCGCGTTCGATCGCGATCATCAGGCGCCTGAAGATCGGATCGCTATTGCCGCCGATCACGATGCTGCCGTCGCGGCAAGGATAGGTATTGGACGGCACGATACCCGGCAACGACGCGCCGGTACGCTCGCGCACCATGCCATAGACGCCGTATTCGGGCACCACGCTTTCCATCATGTTGAAGACGGCCTCGTACAGCGCGACGTCGACGACCTGCCCCTTGCCGCCGTTCACCTGCTTGTGATGCAGCGCCATCAGCGCGCCGATCACACCGTGCAGCGCCGCGATCGAATCGCCGATGGAGATGCCGATGCGCGGCGGCGGCAAATCGGGATAGCCGGTGATATGCCGCAAGCCGCCCATCGACTCGGCGATCGCGCCAAAGCCGGGCCGGTCGCGATACGGTCCGCTCTGGCCGTAGCCGGACAAGCGCACCATCACGAGCCCGGGGTTTTCCGCCGACAGCACGTCATAACCGAGCCCAAGTTTCTCGAGCAGACCAGGCCGGAAATTTTCGACGACGATATCTGCTTCGCGCGCGAGACGCCGCACGATCTCCTTGCCCTCCTCGGCCTTCAGATTGATCGTGACGGATTTCTTGTTGCGCGCCTGCACGGCCCACCACAAAGAGGTGCCGCCGACTTCCGGATAGAGCTTGCGCCATTTGCGCAGCGGATCGCCGCCTTTAGGGTCTTCGATCTTGATCACGTCCGCGCCGAACTCGCCGAGAAAGCGGGCGGCAAACGGCCCCGCGATCAGCGTGCCGAGTTCCAGCACCTTCACGCCGGCAAGCGGGCCTGATTGGCTTTGCGGCGCCTCTTTCGCCTCTTTCGCCTCGTTGACGCCTGATTCGGGAGTTGCGCTCATAGTCTCCTTTGTTCTGTTCTGTATTTGCGGCGGCGACGCCGCTTGCACGGGCTGCAGCGCGCGGTGTCGCTACATCGAGCGGCGGTCGAGCATTGCGCGGGCGATCGTGCCGGCGTCGACGTATTCGAGTTCGCCGCCCACCGGCACGCCGCGCGCGAGGCGCGTGACGGCGAGGCCGCGCGCCTTGAGCGTCTGCCCGAGGTAATGCGCGGTCGCCTCGCCTTCGTTGGTGAAATTGGTTGCCAATACGACTTCTTTCACGACGCCGTCCGACGCTCGCCTGACCAGTCGGTCGAAATGTATCTCCTTCGGGCCGATGCCGTCGAGGGGACTCAGACGGCCCATCAGCACGAAGTACAGACCGCGGTACGTCATGGTCTGTTCGAGCATGATCTGGTCTGCAGGCGTTTCGACGACGCACAGCAGCGTCGGATCGCGCTCGGGATCCAGGCACACTTCGCAGATCTGCGCTTCGGTGAAGGTATTGCACTTCTCGCAATGCTGCAGATGCTCGGTCGCGAACAGCAACGCGCGGCCGAGCTTTTCGGCGCCGTCGCGGTCGTGCTGCATCAGGTGGTACGCCATGCGTTGCGCGGACTTTGGCCCGACTCCGGGCAGCGTGCGCAGCGCTTCGACGAGCGCCGACAAGGCGGAAGGTTGTTTCATGCGAATCGGCGTCGAGGTGGGTATGCCAGGGCAGGCGGGTTTGTGATGCGGTTGGGCGTGTAGCGGTTCTTCAGACTCTGTCAGACTCTGCCCGCCTTCGGATGGATCGCGCAAGCGCGTATGCATCGCGCAGTCGGCGACCGTCGATATGCGGTCCGCAAAGTGCGCGCCGCACTCGCGCGGCGCGGAACGGCCGGCTCGAATGCGAACTCCGTGCTTGCGACGCACAGCCATCCCGCGACGCTTGTCGCTCACGCGCCGCGTTAGCTAAACGTTCGCGCCCGCTCCGGCGTGCCGCGTCACTCTCAGAACGGCAGCTTGAAGCCCGGGGGCAACGGCAGGCCCGAGGTCATGCCGCCCATTTTTTCCTGGGCGGTGGCTTCGGCCTTGCGCACGGCGTCGTTGAACGCAGCGGCGACGAGGTCTTCCAGCATGTCCTTGTCGTCGGCGAGCAGGCTCGGATCGATCGACACGCGGCGCACGTCGTTCTTGCAGGTCATCGTCACCTTCACGAGACCGGCGCCCGACTGGCCCTCGACTTCGATCTGAGCGAGCTGCTCCTGCATCTTCTTCATGTTTTCCTGCATCTGCTGGGCTTGCTTCATCAGCCCGGCGAGTTGACCTTTCATCATGGAAATGCTCCTTCTTGATAGCGTGAAATTCGAAAATCGCGCGCGCCTCAGTGTGTTTCCGGCGTGATGGCGCGGCGAATCAGTGAACGGTGGACGCGCCGTTCGGGCCGGCGTCCGGATTAATCGAGCTAATCGGGCGGATCGAGCCCGGCACGATGCTCGCGCCGAACTCGCGGATCAGCGACTGCACGAACGGATCGGCGCCGATTTCGCGCTCCGCTTCCTGCTGGCGTTGTGCCCGCATGGCGGCGTCGTGAGCGGCTGCCGTGCGGCGCGCCGGGCCGACTTCGACCTGCACGTCGACATGCTGGCCGAGCCTGTCGACGAGCGCGCTTTTCAGTTTCGCGACTTGCGAGGCTTCCGCGTATTGCGGCACGGGCACATTCAGTTTCAGCGTATTGCCTTCGAGCGCCATCAGTTCGCTGTTGAACGCCAGCTGATACGAGATGCCCTTGAGCGGCAGGTCGACGGCGAGCGCGGGCCAGTCGCCTTTGAACCCGAGCGGATCGAGCGGCACGGCGGGCGGCAGCGGACGCTGATCGACGACCGGCGCGGTCGCAGACGTCGGCGCGTTCACGCGGACGTCGTCAGGGCCGCTGTCGAACACGGGCATGTAGTTGTCGTCGGGCGGTCCGTAGTAGCCGTCATCCGATGCCGAAAGCGGCACGTAGTCGTCTGGCGGCATGTCGTCCCATGGAGGAACCGGCGAGCCGTTTGACTGCGACTCTTTGCGCGCCGCAGATTGAGCCGGCGCCGCTGCGGGTGCTGCCGCGCGAGCGCCCGATGCGGACTCCTGCTGTGCCGCGCCGCGCGGCGCGCCGGGCGTCGGCACCGGAACCACCACGCGCGGCGCGGCCGGCTTCGGAATCGAGGGCGCCGCAGGCTTCGCGGTCGAGGCGGCGTTCGCGCGGCCACGGTCGGACGACACCTTCAGGCCGGCGCTGCGCAGAACGTCGAGCGCGGCGCTCGCGCCGCCTGCGCGGCGCGGCGGTGCATCGGGCAACATCGCAGGCGCGGGTTCAGCCGCTTCATTCGAATCGGTCGCGGACGCGGCTTCGCTCGCGCGCGCGAACGCGGCGGCAGCCGGTGCGCTGAGCGTGGCGGGCGGCGTGCTTTCCGGGGACGCTGTTTCTGCGGACGTCGATTCCGATACAAGCGCAGCAGGCGTATCCGCTGCTGCGGGCGTCGGCGCGGTTCGAGAGGGCGCTAGTTCGGCGGTTACTGAAGCGGACGCTGCATGGGCAGCGCTCGTGTCCGACGCCTGGGCATGGTTGCCGACAGACACAGCGGGCTCATCGTCCCACGGAGCCAACGCATGCGCTGGCGTACCATCCGAAGCGGCGGATGTTCCCGCGGCGGGCGTTCCCGCGGCCGGCGCGGGCGCATCGATGCGCGTGGGCGTCTGGGCGGTAGTGGCTTCGTCCTGGATCGGCGCCGACTCTGTTTTGAACGCCGGGTCCGATTTTGCCGGCGCCGGATTTTGCGCCGTGTGTTGAGCAGCATCGCCGGAGGCGGATACAGCTTGTGTGCTTGCCGCGACGTCCTGCCTCCGACTGACGCTTGCAGGTGCGCTCCCGGCAGGACCGGCAACGCCTGCTGGTTCCCGAACCGGCTCAGCCGAGGAAACAGCGCCGCGCGAGCCCGCCGCTACCCGTGCGGGCGACGCAGCAACTGCCGCCGACAAACCCGCCGCCGCTACCGCGGGCGTCCCCGCCCGCTTCGCTCCGCTCGCGCCTGCCTGACCGGCTTGCCGGCCAGGCCCGGCTGCTCCACCCCCGCCGCCCGTTGGAGCGGGCTCGAAGGCCAGCATGCGCAGCAGTGTCATGGTGAAACCGGCGTATTCGTCGGGCGCGAGACCCAGCTCGCTCCGGCCGATCGTCGCAATCTGATAGAACAACTGCACCTGTTCGGCGCTGAGCGTATCGGCAAAGCGGCGCAGGTCGCCCGCCTCCGGCCACTCGTCCAGCACCGACGACGGTGCGAACTGCGCCCACGCGATGCGATGCAGCAGGCTCGCGAGATCCTGCAATGCGGTCGAAAACGACAGGCTGCGCAGCGCCATTTCGTCGGCAACCGACAGCACGGCTGCGCCGTCGCCTTCGGCGAGCGCGTCGAGCAGTCGGATCAGGTAGCTCTGATCGAGCGCGCCAAGCATGCCTCGCACGGCCTCTTCATTCACCTGATTCGCCGAATAGGCAATTGCCTGGTCGGTCAGCGAGAGCGCGTCGCGCATCGAACCGTCGGCGGCGCGCGCGAGCAGACGCAACGCCTGCGCCTCGTACGGCACCCTCTCTTCGCCCAGGATGTGTTCGAGATGCGAGACGATGTGGCCGGCCGGCATCTGCTTCAGATTGAATTGCAGACAGCGCGACAGCACCGTGACCGGAATTTTCTGCGGATCGGTAGTGGCGAGAATGAACTTGACGTGCGACGGCGGCTCTTCCAGCGTCTTCAGCATTGCGTTGAAGGCGTGGTTCGTGAGCATGTGCACTTCGTCGATCATGTAGACCTTGAAGCGCGCATCCACCGGCGCGTACACCGCGCGCTCCAGCAGCGCCGCCATTTCGTCTACGCCGCGATTACTCGCCGCGTCCATCTCGACGTAATCGACAAAGCGCCCTTCGTCGATTTCACGGCAGGCCCGGCAGACGCCGCACGGCGTGGAGGTCACGCCGGTTTCGCAGTTCAGCGCTTTGGCGAAGATGCGCGACAGCGTCGTCTTGCCGACGCCACGCGTGCCGGTAAACAGATACGCGTGATGCAGACGGCCGCCGTCGAGCGCGTGCGTGAGCGCGCGCACCACGTGCTCCTGTCCGACGAGCGACGCGAAATCTTTCGGCCGCCATTTGCGTGCGAGAACTTGATAGGTCATCGGGAAATTGTATCAGTAACAATGCCGTGCAAAACCGATTCGCGAGCCGACGCAAACGCGCGTGGCTGCACAATTGAACTGCGCGATTGAAAGCGGCTAATGGCACGATAGAAAAAAATATTGGCGACAGCGCCGAGCGTCGTCGCAGATCGTATGCGCAACGCACAGGGCCGTGCGGCAGAAGGCTTGGAGCGCATGAGCACACGCGCGGTGCGAAGAACAGCACAGAGGCGACCGGCATCTGAAACAGACGCGATCCGAACAAGCGCAAGGGGAAGAAAACAGAACGAACAGAAAGAGGAAGGTGACGAGCCTGACCCTCGGCACTGGTGGAAAACGGCTGTGGCTGCTTCGTTCCCGACCTGACCAGGTTGACCATCCCTCCATGCGAGGAGGCCCGTCACGAAACATTCTATCACCGCCTGGCTCTTCGCGCGACTGTTAATACGGCCAAAGTGCAAAGCGCGAGCCAAATCGCCGCCGTTCGCGCCTAGCCGCACGGATCGCGCCGCTCACTTGAGTTTGCTCGCCGCACCTCCACATAGGCTACGTCGTAGTGATGAAACACGGTGGCACTTCATCGGCAGCCGTCGGCCCCACTGCCCCTGATGGGTACTATCGCCCCCGGCAACGCATAGCGAATTAAGCTAAACTGCCGTACGGATGACCCGCAAGCGCGAGCCTTCCGCCCATGCCGAATCGTCCTCGACTTTTCGCGCGCAGGTGGTGAGGTTCGCAGTGCGGTTAAGCGAACGGAAGTT
This sequence comes from Paraburkholderia kirstenboschensis, assembly GCF_904848585.1. Lineage (GTDB taxonomy): Bacteria > Pseudomonadota > Gammaproteobacteria > Burkholderiales > Burkholderiaceae > Paraburkholderia > Paraburkholderia kirstenboschensis. The sequence goes on along the minus strand of NZ_CAJHCR010000001.1, from coordinate 1,245,727 downwards.
TCCCTAGGTTTTGACGTATCGTGGCGAGCAATTCAGGCGGGCCTCGAACCGATAGAGGTATTCATACAATGAGCGAACAAATCAAGCATATTAGCGACGCATCGTTCGAACAGGACGTCGTGAAATCCGATAAACCCGTGCTGCTCGACTTCTGGGCTGAATGGTGCGGTCCGTGCAAGATGATCGCGCCGATCCTCGACGAAGTCGCAAAGGATTACGCCGATCGCCTGCAAATCGCGAAGATCAACGTCGACGAACATCAGTCGACGCCGGTCAAGTTCGGCGTGCGCGGTATCCCCACGCTGATCCTGTTCAAGAACGGCGCCGTTGCAGCACAGAAGGTCGGCGCATTGTCGAAGTCGCAACTCACCGCGTTCCTCGACGGCAACCTGTAAAACGGTCACGCGGGCGCGCCGCGAGGTCCACCGGACCAGCGCGCGCCTCGTCCGCCCTGTTGTGGGACGACAACGTTTCCCACAAGAAACATGCCGTAGCGCCCCACTGGCGGAAACTGGCGTGTGCTATGCTAGAATCCGCAAAACGTCGAAAAGACGTGTAAGTCCTTGAGCGGTTCCGCTCACTTCTCCTCCCAGATTCCATTTCGTCGCACCTTCTCCTGCGGGTTCTCCGTATGCATTTATCCGAGCTTAAGACTCTGCACGTGTCCGAATTGATCGAGATGGCCAATGGCCTCGAGATCGAAAGTGCGAACCGCCTGCGCAAGCAGGAATTGATGTTCGCCATTCTAAAAAAACGAGCCAAAACGGGCGACACGATCTTCGGCGACGGCACGCTTGAAGTGCTGCCGGACGGCTTCGGCTTCCTGCGTTCGCCGGAAACCTCCTATCTCGCCAGCACGGATGACATTTACATCAGCCCGTCGCAAATCCGCCGCTTCAACCTGCATACGGGCGACACGATCGAAGGTGAAGTGCGTACGCCGAAAGACGGCGAACGCTATTTCGCGCTGGTAAAGGTCGACAAGGTCAACGGCCAGCCGCCGGAAGCCTCGAAGCACAAGATCATGTTCGAAAACCTGACGCCGCTGCACCCGAATAAGGTGCTGCTGCTCGAACGTGAAATGCGCGGTGAGGAAAACGTCACCGGCCGCATCATCGACATGATCGCGCCGATCGGCAAAGGCCAGCGCGGCTTGCTGGTTGCGTCGCCGAAGTCCGGCAAGACCGTGATGCTTCAGCACATCGCGCACGCCATCAAGCAGAACCATCCTGACGTCGTACTGTTCGTGCTGCTAATCGACGAGCGTCCGGAAGAAGTGACGGAAATGCAGCGTTCGGTGGCCGGCGAAGTGATCGCCTCCACGTTCGACGAACCCGCCGCGCGTCACGTGCAGGTCGCCGAAATGGTGATCGAAAAAGCCAAGCGCCTCGTCGAAATGAAGAACGACGTGGTCATTCTGCTCGACTCGATCACGCGTCTTGCGCGCGCGTACAACACCGTCGTGCCGGCTTCGGGCAAGGTGCTGACGGGCGGTGTGGATGCCAACGCATTGCAACGCCCGAAGCGCTTCTTCGGTGCGGCGCGCAATATCGAGGAAGGCGGCTCGCTGACCATCATCGGCACGGCGCTGATCGAAACCGGCAGCCGCATGGACGACGTGATTTACGAAGAGTTCAAGGGCACCGGCAACATGGAAGTGCACCTGGAGCGCCGTCTTGCAGAAAAGCGCGTGTACCCGTCGATCAATCTGAACAAGTCCGGCACGCGCCGCGAAGAACTGCTGATCAAGCCCGAAGTGCTGCAAAAAATCTGGGTCTTGCGCAAGTTCATTCACGACATGGACGAAGTCGAGTCGATGGAATTCCTGCTCGACAAAATTCGCCAGACGAAGAGCAACTCCGAGTTCTTCGACATGATGCGCCGTGGCGGCGGCAGCTAAAAGCTGCGCCTGCAAGCCGCGTGAAAAAACCGCTCGTCATCGACGAGCGGTTTTTTTTCGCCCAGCGGATCTGCAACGGTGCGAAGGTATCACCTTCTATGTCACGGATCGTAAGCCGCAGGTGCCAACCTATACGTGAACGTACACGTTGTAGTAAAATCCGGCGAAGCTCTTCTGTCCGCCCATGCTCATGTCGAACGACTCACCTGCCCTGCTTACCGTTCGCGACGCTGCAGAGCGCCTCGGCGTCACGCCTCGCACGTTGAAATACTACGAGGAGCGCGGGCTTGTATCGCCCGCTCGCAGCGAAGGCCGCTACCGGCTCTACGACGACGAGGATCTGCAGCGGTTCGGGCGCATTCTGCGTTTGCGTTCGTTGGGTTTCTCGCTGCACGGCATCACCGAAATGCTCAAACGGCCGCTCGAACCGGTCGCGGGCGGACATCGCTTCTCAACCGAATCGCTGCAGCAGATTCACGACGCGATCGCGGGACAGGTGGACGCACTCGACGCACGCATTCAAGCCATGCGCCGGGAGCTCAAGGAAGCGCAGAAGCTGCGCGACGAATTGAGCCCCGACCTGGATTATCTGAAGCGCCGTCTAGCGGGCGAGAACGCGGACGCCCTGCTCGAACAGCGCCGCAACGCGCTGGCGAAAGGCGCGAAAGCCGCCAAAGCCCGTAAAGACCTTGAAGCCCCTAAAGCCGTCAAACGTCAGGAAGCCGGCACGACACCCGCTGCGAAGCGTGTGAAAAAACCACGCGCCTCTACTGCGCGCGAGCGCTCGTGAGCACAGCGTGGCCTCGCGCCCGGTGGCCAGGCGCGGAGAAGCTGCGTGGCGATTTCTTCCCCTGGGTGCTGGCGGTCGTCACGGGTCTCGACTATTTCGACAACTCGATCTTTTCGTTTTTCGCGAGCTATATCGCGGGCGGCGTGAACGCGTCACCGGACGAACTCGTGTGGGCTTCGAGCGCCTACGCGTTTGCGGCGGTGCTGGGCATTCTGCAGCAGGAATGGTGGGTCGAGCGCTTCGGCTACCGGCGCTATGTAGCCGGCTGCATGCTCTTCTACGCCGCGGGCGCCGTAGCCGCCGCGCTGTGCGAATCGTCAGTTGAACTCGCGTTCGCGCGCGGCTTTCAGGGCTACTTCATCGGCCCGATGATGGGCACCTGCCGCATTCTGATCCAGATGAGCTTCACACCCAAGGAACGCCCCGCCGCAACCCGGGCATTCCTGATCCTGATCGTCCTGAGCAGTGCGCTCGCGTCGCTGATCGGCGCCCAGCTAGTTTCGGATTTCGGCTGGCGCGCACTCTTCGCCTGCACCGCGCCAGTCGGCATGCTGTTCGCGGTTCTCGCCGTGCTGGCACTGCCCGACGCGGGCAACCGTCTGCCCGAGGAGCGCGGCTCTGCGCACTTCTGGCCGTACATCGTGTTTGCCTTTGCGCAAGGTGCACTGCAAATCGTCATGCAGCAGGTGCGTTTCCAGTTGTTCAGCGCGTCGCCCGGTCTGATTCTGCTCACGCTCGCCGGCATCGTCGCGCTCGGCTGCTTTGCGTATCACCAATGGCATCACCCCGCGCCGCTCATGCGCCTGCACGCGTTGCGCGAGAGGGTGTTCCAGGTCGGTCTCGTGCTGTACATGTTCTATTACTATCTGTCGACTGCGTTCAGCTATCTGCTTTCGCGTTTCCTCGAGAGCGGTCTCGGCTACCCGATCGAGAACACCGGGCAACTCGTCGGCGTCACGTCGCTGATTTCCGCGAGCGCGCTCTTCATCTATCTGCGCTTCGCAAAACTTCTGACGCGCAAGAAGCGGATCATCGTGCCGGGTTTCGCGATCGCCGCGCTCACGGCCGCGTGGATGACCCGCATGTCGCCGTCCGTCGGGGAAGCGGCGCTGGTGGGACCGCTCCTGTTGCGCGGCCTGCTGTTGCTGTTCATCGTGCTGCCGGTCGCGAATCTGACCTTCAGAATCTTCGCGATAGAGGAATTCGCGCACGGTTACCGGTTGAAGAATATCGTGCGGCAACTGACGATCTCCTTCGCCACAGCTTCGGTGATCATCGTTGAGCAGCATCGGCAGGCGTTGCATCAGGCGCGACTCGCGGAGTTCGTGAATCCGTACAATCCATTGTTTCAGGACTCGCTTGCCGGGCTCACGCGCGCGCTATCCGCCGCCGGACACTCGTCTTCGGACGCGCATTCGCTTGCGGTCGTGGAGATCAGCCAGGCGGTGGCGCGGCAGGCCAGTTTTCTGACCTCGCTCGACGGCTTCTACTTCCTGATCGGCATCGCGATTTGCGGCGGGATTTTCGCCGCGTGGCAAAAACAGATCGACTAACGGTTTCATCGGCCCATGCTTTCGAAACTCACTCAATGGCTCGGCGCCCGCCGGCGCGAGCGCGCGCTGCGCAACTACGCAATTGGCGATGACCTGTGGCAGGCGACGCTCGATGGCCTGCCGTTTCTCGCGCACCTGGATGCACCGGATCTCGCGCGCCTGCGCGAGATGAGCAGCCTTTTCATCGCGCAAAAGGAGTTCTCGACCGCGCACGAACTGGAGTTGACCGATGCGATGACTGTCGCCATTGCGGCCCAGGCGTGCTTGCCAGTGCTGAATCTGAGCCTGGATCTGTATCGCGGATGGGTCGGCGTGATCGTGTATCCGGGCGAATTCGTGATCCGCAAGACCGTCGAGGACGAAGACGGCGTCGTTCACGAGGTCGAGCACGACGCGAGCGGCGAAGCGTGGGAAGGCGGCCCCGTCGTGCTGTCGTGGGAAGACGCGCAGATGACGGACGGCGCGGACGCGTACAACGTGGTGATCCACGAATTCGCGCACAAGATCGACATGCTCAACGGCGAGGCGGACGGCCATCCGCCGCTCGTGCGCCGCTGGCACGCGCCACTCGACTCGCAAGCCTGGGCGGACGTGTTCGACGCCGCCTACGATCAGTTCTGCGCCCGCGTCGACGCGGTGCCGCAGCGCCGCTGGACGCGCTTCGAGCGCGAATCGCTGATCGATCCATACGCCGCGGATCATCCGTCGGAATTTTTCGCGGTGTGCAGCGAGGCGCTGTTCGTCAAGCCACAAGCGTTCGAAGCGGAGTATCCGGAGCTATATCGGCTTCTCGCCCGATATTATCGTCAGGACCCGGCGCGAGTCGGCCTGACGTTCGCGCCCCCGCAATAAGCGAAATGCGGGCAAAACGCCGGCAAAAACCTGACAGAATTCGTCAAGCGACTGATTTTCTGGCATAATCGCCGTTTTTCGACCATAGGCAAGTGGCTCGCGCCTAGATGCAGTCCGCGCATGAGCGGCCGCACGCGGGTTGGCTACCGCCAGATTAAAGGAAAGATCATGAAAGAAGGCATTCACCCGAATTACCGCGAAGTCCTGTTCATCGACATGTCGAACGACTTCAAGTTTGTGACGCGCTCGACCATCCAGACGCGTGAAACCGCCGAATTCAACGGCAAGACCTACCCGCTCGCCAAGATTGAAGTGTCGTCGGAATCGCATCCGTTCTACACCGGCCAGCAAAAGATCATGGACACGGCAGGCCGCGTCGAGAAGTTCAACAAGAAGTTCGGTTCGCGCGCTACCGGCAAGGCAGCAGCGAAGTAATACCCGCCGCTTTGGCTTGCTGGGCAGAATCAGGCCGATTCGGCTACTTTCGTCCGGCAGCGAAGCAGCAAAAAGAAGGGCAGCGCGAGCTGCCCTTTTTTGTCGCCTGCGCGCAACTGGAAAGCCGGCGCCACCGTGGCGAGAGTTCGAGCCGCCGCACACGTCGGACCGACGGCTCGGTGTAGCAGCATGCTCAATGCCGTTGCAGGCCATTACCGACCGTGACGCGCATAGTGGCTCCCGACTACAATGCCGGATGCTCCAATAAGGCCGTGCCAGCCGGACCCGCAGTCCAGTGGCGGCTTTCGCTTATTAAATATCCCAAACCGCATGAGACCTGTCGTTCGCCTCACTGCTTCCGCGACCAGTGCGCTCCCGCGCTGGCTGCTGTTGACCATCTGTATCGTCTACGCGTCGTTCGGCCTGTTCGGCCGCGATCCGTGGAAGAACGAGGACGCAGCCGGCTTCGGCGTGATGTGGACCATGGCGAACGGCAGCGCGCACGACTGGCTCCTGCCGAATCTGGTCGGCAAGTACCTGACTGAAGACGGCCCGCTTGGCTACTGGCTCGGCGCCAGTGCCATCCGCGTGTTCGCGCCGTGGGTCGATGCAAGCAATGCGTCCCGTGTCGTTACCGGCCTGCTGTTTTGCGTGGGCTGCGCGTTCGTCTGGTATGCCGCCTACCTGCTCGGCCGACGCGCCGAAGTCCAGCCGTTCAAGTACGCGTTCGGCGGCGAGCCGGAACCTCGCGACTACGGTCGCACGCTCGCCGACGGCGCCCTGCTGATCCTGCTCGCCTGCTTCGGCCTCGCCGAGCGCGGCCACGAAACCACGCCACAGTTGGTGCAGTTCGTGTGTATCGCGATGCTCGTCTACGGGCTCGTGCGAATGATCGACAAGCCGATTCAGGGCGCGTCGATCTGGGGCCTGGCGATGGGCTTCGTCACGCTCGCAAGCAGCCCCGTGCTGGTCGGCGCGCTTCTGCTGGGCACGCTCGCCATGACGCTGATCGTCCGCGAGACGCGCTCGCGCTGGCTGCTGCTTGCGGGTCTGCCGATCGCGCTGGCGCTCTCGGTCGCGTGGCCGATCGCCGCGCTCTCGGCTTTTCCCGTCGACGCTGTCTGGTATCTGAACCAGTGGGTACACGTCAGCCTGAGTTCGTTCGCGGGCCCACCCGGCTCGGTCGCGGCTTACGCGCTGAAAAACCTGCCGCTCTTCACGTGGCCCGCATGGCCGCTCGCGCTATGGGCGTGGTTCAGCTGGTCGGGTCTGCGCCGCGCGCCGCACGTCGCGATTCCGCTTTCGGTGATCGGGCCGCTGCTGGTGCTCGTCATCTTGCAGAGCCATCAGTCGAACCGGCTTTATATGTTGCTGCTGCCCGCGCTCGCCGTGCTGGCCACCTTCGCGCTGCCCACGCTCAAACGCGGTGCCATTAACGCAATCGACTGGTTCGCATTGCTCAGTTTCACGATTCTCGGCAGCTTCGTCTGGCTCGTGTACGTGGCCGGGTTGACCGGCTTCCCGCATCCGCTCGCGCGTAACCTTGCGCGTCTCGCCCCGGGCTTCGCGCCGCAGTTCAAAATACTTTCGTTCGTCTGCGCGGTCGCTGTGACCGTTTGCTGGTTCGTGCTCGTGCAATGGCGTCTCGCGCGCCATCCGAAGGTGCTGTGGCGCAGCGTCGTGCTCTCGAGCGCCGGCACGACGCTCATGTGGGTGCTGCTGATGACCTTGTGGCTGCCGGTCGTCAACTACAGCCGGACTTACAAGGACGTCGCCGAACAGATCGCGAGTCACTTGCCTGACGACTACACCTGCATATCGCCGGTGCGCCTCGGCAATGCGCAAATTGCGACCTTCGCGTATTTCGGCGACATGCACTTCTCGTTCAATCAGGATTGCGACGTCATTCTGCGCCAGGACACGCAGGACTTCGGCGAGCCGAGCGCGATGTCCGACTTCATGTGGAAACTGGTCTGGGAAGGCCGCCGCGTGGCCGACCGCGACGAACGCTTCCGTTTGTATGTGCGCATCGACCGTCCGAAGCCGCCGGTCGTCAAACGGCGCAACTGGCATAAGAAGCCTGGCTGAACATGCTCGCCGACGTACGGAAAATCGCTGGGCTCGCGTGGCCCGTGCTGATCGGTCAACTGGCCATCATCGCTTTCGGCGTAATCGACACGGCCATGGTCGGGCGTTACTCGGCTGTCGATCTCGCCGCGCTGGGCCTCGGCTCGTCGATTTACATCTCCGTCTACATCGGCTTGACCGGCATTCTCACCGCGCTGCAACCGATCACCGCGCAACTGTACGGCGCGCGCCGCTATCACGAGATCGGCGAGGAAGTCCGGCAATCGCTGTGGCTCGCGCTGGCGCTTACTGTCATCGGCTTTCTGATCCTGTTCTTCCCCGGCCATCTGTTGCATCTCGCGCGGGTGCCCGATGCGCTGCACGAGCGCACGGTGTCGTATCTGCGAATACTTGCATTTGGCCTGCCTGCCGGCCTCGTGTTTCGCGTCTACGGTTCGATCAGCAATGCAGTGGGCAAGCCGCGACTCGTGATGATTTTGCAGATCGGCGCGCTGTTGCTAAAGGTGCCGCTCAATACGTGGTTCATTTTCGGCGGCCTCGGCGTGCCGGCGCTCGGCGGCCCCGGCTGCGCGCTTGCCAGCACCTTGATCAACTGGGGGCTCGCGCTCGTCGGCATGTTGCTGCTTACCCGTGTCGACGTCTTCACGCCCTTCGCGATCTTCAAGCGCTTCTGCTGGCCCGTCTGGCGGCGCCAGGCCGCGCAGCTGCGGCTAGGCATTCCGATGGGACTGTCGTATCTGATCGAAGTCACGTCGTACACCTTCATGGCGCTCTTCATCGCGCGCTTCGGCACGACGACGCTCGCCGGGCACCAGATCGCCGGCAACATCGGCGCGGTGTTGTATATGACGCCGCTGTCGATCGGCATCGCTTCGTCGACGCTGGTCGCTCAGGCGCTCGGCGCACACCGCCCCGAGGCCGCACGCACATTGTCGCGCCACGGAATCATGATGGCGGTCGCCCTCGCCTGCTGTTACGGCGCAGTGCTGCTCGTGCTGCGACCATACGTGATCGAAGGCTATACGCCGAACGCGCAAGTCGTGGCGGCGGCGATGCCGCTCGTGCTGATCGTCGTCTGCTATCACCTGTTCGACGCGTTGCAGATCACCACCGCGTTCGTGTTGCGCGCCTACAAGGTCGCCGTCGTGCCGACCGTGATCTACGCTGTCGCGCTCTGGGGCGTGGGTCTCGGTGGCGGATATCTGCTCGGCTTCAATGTGACCGGCGCGATCCCGCCCTGGCTGACGGGGGCGCGCGGCTTCTGGGTCGCGAATACGGCGAGTCTTGCGATTGCGGGCATCGGCTTGCTGCTTTACTGGCGCGTGGTCAGCAAGCGGCATGTGCGCGCGGGCGCGGCAATGCGATCCGAAGCGGCTGATTGAAGGCTACGTTGGCGGCATTGCGCAATGGCGCCGGTTGGATGCCATCGGTTGGATGCAAGACTTAGACGCCACCGCTTAACACCACCACTTGGCATCACCGCTTCGCATCACCGCTTGTCCCTAAAAACCGCAGACAGCCCACGCACGTGGCTCGTGTCTGCGCGAACCGCGTGCTCTAGCGGCGTGCGTCGCTTCCCCGGCACGTTCCGCATGCTCAACCCGCATGCGTCACGTCCTCCGCCTGTTCCGGCCGCGCCTTCTGCAACGCCTGATCGTGGCGATCAAAAACCTCGCGCGCGGCGAACAACGCGTTCAATGCCGCCGGGAACCCTGCATACAACGCCATCTGCATGAACACCTCGACGATCTCCTCGCGCGTGCAGCCGACGTTCAGCGCCGCTTCGATATGCACCTTGAGCTGCGGTTGCGCGCAGCCGAGCGTCGCGAGCGAAGCGATGGTGGCAATCTCCCGCGCGCGCAGATCGAGTTGCGGACGGCTGTAGATATCGCCGAAACCGAATTCGATCAGCAGACGCGCGAAGTCAGGCGCAATCGGTGCAAGCGCGGCGATCACCTGCTCGCCGGCAGAACCGTCGATTTCCCTCAGTTTGTTCCAGCCTTGCGTGTAGCGGTCGTTTTGCGCGTAGTCCATGGTGAGTCCTTTTCCGAGTGTGAGAACGATGACGTGTCGTCGATCCGTCGTGACTGACTCTCCGCTGCGGACATCTGGCCGGCTGCTTCGCCTTCGTAATACGCGATCTTGTCGACGATCGCGCCAAGGTTGGCCTGCAAGTCGGCGATCCGCGCCAGAACCGCATCGCGATGCGCCACCAGCAGGTCGCGGCGCGCACCGATCGTCTGCTGACCCTCGGCACGCAGCGCCGCGAAGGCCTGCATGCCGGCGATCGGCATGCCGGTGGCTTTGAGGCGCATCAAAAATCGCAGCCAGTCGAGGTCGGCCGGCGAATACAGGCGATGTCCCGCCTGCGTGCGGCCAACCGCGCGAATCAGCCCGGCCTGCTCGTAATAGCGCAGCGTATGCGTGGAGACGCCGATGGTGTCGGCGACTTGCCCGATGGTGAGTGCGTTCGACGTTTTCGACATGACAGGACTCAGGTTAGGACTTCGAGTGCACTCTAAGTCAAGTGCGCCGCGCTGTCATTCTCACGCGACCTCGCGGCTCAGACGATGCGAGCAATCCGGCTCACAACCGCCTTCTTACCGGGCAAAAGGTTTAAAGATTGTTCATGGCGATTTACTTGCCATTGATCGGTCGGTATAAATCGTCGGCGGTCGCCAATAAGAGCGCGCGTTTGTCCTATGCTTAAGCGCAGCGCCTGCTGACACTTCGCGTCGTCCGTTCCCGGCTAACTTTTGCCCTCAATGGAGTGCTTGCCATGCTGAAAAAGCTTGTGATGCTGTGCGTTGCCTTGGCGTTGTCGCTGTCGGCGGGATTCGCGGCCGCAGTCGAAGTGAATTCCGCCGATCAGACCGCACTCGAATCGGTCAAGGGCATTGGGCCCGCGCATGCTAAGGCAATCATCGAAGAACGCACGAAGAACGGGCCGTTCAAGGACGCCGACGATCTGGCCACGCGCGTCAAAGGCATTGGCAACAAGTCGGTCGTAAATCTGGAAGCGGCGGGCTTGACCATCAACGGCTCGTCTTCGCCGCCAACGGGCGCGAAGCCCGCGGCGAAGTCCACGGCCACGAAGACCGCGCCTGCGGCCAACACCCCGGCCAACACCACAGCAACCACCACGGCGACCACAACCGCAACCCCGGCCGCGCCTGCCGACGCTTCAGGCACGAAAGCTTCGAAGTCGTCGAAGAAAAAGGCCAAGGCCGCAGCCTCGGACGCGACAGCGGCATCCGCGCCGGCGGCCACTGCCACAGCACCGGCAGCACCCGCCGCGGCAGCCAGCGCGCCTGCCGACGCGTCCGGCGCGAAGGCCTCGAAGAAGAAAGCGAAGAAGAGCAAGGCCGCGTCGGCAGCCGCGGCTTCGGGCGGCGCATAGCGAACCTGCGCGCAGAAATCGGATCAGAGACTGACTAAATCAGCAAGGTAGAGCGCCAGCAGCGAAGTTCCGGTGCAATCCACGCGATCCGCGTGGGACGAGCATGCCGCACCTGCCTGCAGCGCGCCTACCTTCCCCCGACGCCGCGCAGCCGCGCGGCGCGTCACCCGCCGACCCGTCATCGACGTGTCGGCATTCAAGAGAGACCGTCATGAGCCTACTCGACACCCTCGGTTCCCTGGTTGGCAAATCGCCCGAAGGCGGCGGCCAGCAAGCGCTGATCGCAGCCGCACTCGAATTCGTCAATAGCCAGCCGGGCGGCCTGAACGGCCTGATCCAGCGCTTTCAGGAGAAGGGCCTCGGCGACGTCGTATCGTCGTGGGTCAGCAACGGCGAGAACCAGCCGATTGCGGCCGATGCTTTGCATAGCGTGCTCGGCTCCGAAGCCGTCACCGGGCTCGCCGCCAAAGCCGGCGTGCAACCGGATCAGGTCACCGGCCTGCTCTCGCAGATCCTGCCTCACGTGGTCAACGCCGCAACGCCGGACGGCGAAGTGCCGGCCGAAGGCAAGCTGAATGCGACAACCGTGCTTGGCGCGCTCGGCGGCCTGTCCGCGCTGTTCGGCAAGGGCACTGCGTAAGCGGGCTGTGCGACGCAAGCGGCACCTCGCCTGTTCATTGAGCGGGCAAAAAAAAGCGGCAACGAAGGTGACTTCGTTGCCGCTTTGTCATGTGTGGAGCTACCGCGCGAGGCGGCCTGGAGTAGCGGGCGTCCATTCACATCAATGCGTGGATCGGCGCGCCGCCTCGACGCGCCGCGCCAACACACGGCATCAACACAACATGAATTAATGCACCACTCGCTCGAACACCAGGTTGCCGTCTTCCAGCTCGACCGGAATGACGTCCTTCGGACCGAACTTGCCGGCCAGAATCAGCTTGGCGACCGGGTTCTCGATCTCCTGCTGGATTGCGCGCTTCAATGGCCGCGCGCCGAACAGCGGATCGTAGCCGACCTTGCCGACGTGCTCCAGCGCCTCGTCCGACACCACCAGTTGCATGTCGAGCTTGGCAAGCCGCTCGTGCAGACGCTGCAGCTGGATTCGCGCGATGGACTGCACGTTCGAGCGATCGAGCGCATGGAACACCACGACGTCGTCGATACGGTTCAGGAACTCGGGGCGGAAGTGCAGCTTCACCTCTTCCCACACGGCGTCCTTCACCGCTTCCTGCGGTTCGCCGACCATGGCCTGAATGACCTGCGAACCGAGGTTCGACGTCATCACGATCACCGTGTTCTTGAAGTCCACGGTACGGCCCTGGCCATCGGTCATGCGGCCGTCGTCGAGCACTTGCAGCAGCACGTTGAACACGTCCGGATGCGCCTTCTCGATTTCGTCGAGCAGAATCACGCTATACGGCTTGCGACGCACGGCTTCCGTCAGATAACCGCCCTCTTCGTAGCCCACATATCCGGGCGGCGCGCCGATCAAACGCGCGACGCTGTGCTTCTCCATGAATTCGCTCATGTCGATGCGGATCAGGTGATCTTCCGAATCGAACAGGAACGCCGCCAGCGCCTTGCACAACTCGGTCTTACCTACACCCGTCGGCCCGAGGAACAGGAACGAACCGTACGGACGGTTCGGATCCGACAGACCCGCTCGCGAGCGGCGGATCGCATCGGCCACCGCGCTGATCGCCTCGTCCTGGCCGATTACGCGCTCATGCAGCCTGTCTTCGATCTGCAGCAGCTTTTCGCGCTCGCCTTGCATCATTCGCGAAACCGGAATACCGGTGGAGCGCGACACGACTTCCGCGATTTCCTCCGCGCCGACCTGCGTGCGCAACAGACGCGGACGCGTCGGATTGTTCTGCTCCTTCGCTTCGGCCTGCGTGACTTCCTTTAGCTGCGCCTCGAGACCGGGCAGCTTGCCGTATTGCAATTCCGCGACCTTTTCGAGCTTGCCTTCACGCTGCAAGCGCGTGATTTCCGCGCGCGTCTTGTCGATCTCTTCCTTCAGTTGCGCGCTGCCCTGCACCGCCGCCTTTTCCGCGGTCCAGATTTCTTCGAGGTCCGAATATTCGCGATCGAGCCGCTCGATTTCTTCTTCAATCAATTGCAGACGCTTTTGCGACGCTTCGTCCTTCTCCTTCTTGACGGCTTCGCGTTCGATCTTCAACTGGATCAAACGACGGTCGAGCCGGTCCATCTCTTCGGGCTTCGAGTCGATTTCCATCTTGATCTTGGACGCCGCTTCGTCGATCAGGTCGATTGCCTTGTCCGGCAGGAAACGATCGGTGATGTAGCGATGCGACAGTTCAGCCGCCGCGACAATGGCCGGGTCGGTGATGTCCACGCCATGGTGCAGCTCGTACTTCTCCTGCAAGCCGCGCAAAATCGCGATCGTGGCTTCGACTGTCGGCTCGTCGACGAGCACCTTCTGGAAGCGGCGTTCGAGCGCAGCATCCTTTTCGATGTACTTGCGATATTCGTCGAGCGTAGTCGCGCCGACGCAATGCAGCTCGCCGCGCGAGAGCGCCGGCTTCAGCATGTTGCCCGCGTCCATCGCGCCTTCGGCCTTGCCCGCGCCCACCATCGTATGAATTTCGTCGATAAAGACGATGGTCTGCCCTTCGTCTTTCGCGATGTCGTTCAGCACCGCCTTCAGGCGCTCTTCGAATTCGCCGCGATATTTCGCGCCGGCCAACAACGCAGCCATGTCGAGCGAGAGCACGCGCTTGCCCTTGAGCGTTTCCGGCACTTCGCCGTTGACGATCCGCTGCGCGAGCCCTTCGACGATCGCCGTCTTGCCCACGCCCGGCTCGCCGATCAGCACCGGATTGTTCTTGGTGCGGCGTTGCAGGATCTGAATGGAACGGCGGATTTCGTCGTCACGGCCGATCACCGGGTCGAGCTTGCCGGCTCGCGCGCGCTCGGTCAGGTCGACGGTGTACTTTTTCAGCGCCTCGCGCTGGCTTTCGGCGTCCTGGCTATGCACTTGCGAGCCGCCGCGCACAGCGGCAATCGCGCTTTCGAGCGACTTGCGCGACAAGCCATGCTGGCGCGCGAGGCGGCCGGCTTCGCCTTTGTCGTCCGCGATCGCGAGCAGGAACATTTCGCTTGCGATGAACGTGTCGTTGAGCTTTTGCGCTTCCTTGTCGGCCTGATTCAGAAGACCCGTGAGTTCGCGGCCGATCTGCACGTTGCCGTCCGTGCCTTGCACCTGCGGCAGACGCGTGATGGCGTCGTCGAGCGCGGTTTGCAGCGCCTGAACATGCACGCCGGCGCGCGAAAGCAGTGAACGCGCGGACCCGTCCTGCTGGGCGACGAGCGCCGCGAGGACGTGAACGGGTTCGATGTATTGATTGTCATGGCCGACCGCGAGACTCTGCGCGTCCGCCAGCGCTTCCTGGAATTTAGTGGTGAGTTTGTCGATTCTCATGCGAGACCTCCAATTTCGATTACCACCAAAATGAGGCGTTTTATTCAGGTTTCAAGCGCTTTTTTAACGTCGCGACCGAGTTTTGAACATCTCCCGCGAAGAAAATGCGCGGCCGTGCGTCACAGCCGCGCTTAGGTCGCGTCCGGTCGCGCCCGGTCGCGCTCAGGCGATCGGCACCGACTTGTCGCTCGCCGCCGTGACAGGCGCCATCGGCATGACCGGAATGACGGTGCGTATGCCGAGCAGCGCCGCCAGCGGACCTTGGGGACCCGCAACCTCGTCGATCGTATGGCGATCGAGTTCCGCGAGAAAAGCGTGACGCGCCGCCTCGAGCGCGCCGCGCAACCGGCACTGGGGCGTAATGACGCAAGCGCGGCGTTCGCCGTTCTGATCCGGCAGGCAGGCAACCAGCGCGAAGTCGCTTTCCGTTGCGCGCACGACCTCGCCGACAGTGAGGGCGCGGGTCCGTCCGGCAAGCCGCAACCCGCCGTTGCGGCCGCGCACGGTTTCCACCCAGCCGAGTTCGCTCAGCTGCTGCACCACTTTCATCAGGTGATTCTTGGAGATACCGTACGCCTGCGATATGTCCTGAATGGTCGATAAACCCTCGCCCCGAACGGCGAGGTATAAGAGGACGCGCAGCGAGTAGTCGGTGTAGTCGGTCAGTCTCATGGGTGCAGTATCACAATGAGCGCAAGCCGCGATCCGTGGGATAACCGCGTCGATGCAAGGGTTGCCGGAGGCCGCAGCTTCGCCATAAGATGCACATGGCACATATTTATTATGCTGCTTGAGTAAAAGCCGGGCGTTCGACGCCCATGGTAACGTTTCCCGCCGCGCCCATTCACAGGAAAAGCGCGCTTTTTTCAGTCCACTTCTGTGGAACTCGCTTTATTTGCGGCGGTTCGTGCCCGTGCGTGGCGCGCTGTGGCAAGCGACGAACCGATCGTCGCATACTTCCGGAACTTGCATGAAGCCTTCTTTTCCCGCCGCGCCGGTTGTCGAGCGCGCCGCCGAGCCTGATGAAGCCAATATTCGCGAGCTTGTGTACGGTTTTTACGATCGCGTACGTGCGGATCCGCTGCTCGGGCCGGTTTTCGATGCGACGCTAGCTGGCCGCTGGGACGATCATCTGCCGAAAATGTGCACGTTCTGGGCGAGTCTCGTGCTGGGCGCGAAGCAGTACCGCGGCAATGTGCAGCAGGCTCATCAGCCGCTCGAAGGGATCGAGCCGCAGCATTTCAGCCGCTGGCTGTATCTGTTCCTCGACACTGTCGAGTCGCGTTATGAGCCGGCCGCCGCGGTCCGCTTCATGGAACCGGCGCTGCGCATCGCGCAAAGTTTGCAATTGAGCCGCTTCGGTTGGGACTACAAGATTCCGGTTGAACAGCAGGCGTTGCTCGAACGAGTGGCGCCAAAGCGCACGCCCTGCGACGATGAGCCGCAGCTTCCCGCGCGACCGGCTGGGGAGCCGTTTCCGACGCGCATTATCGGGCGGTCACGCGACGAGTGACGACGACGGCGCGGCGCGAGCTGCGCGCTCGTCACGCTCGTCACGCTTGTCCCGCCCGTCAGGTAGTCACCCTCGTCACGCCACACGCCACTCGCGCGACTAGCGCGGCAAACGCCTACTCCAAAGATCCGTTCCCGGATTCGATGCCCCATCGCGCGAGCGCGGCATCGTCGGTCACGCGGGCGTCGACCCACCGCTCGCCCGCGTCGGTCTTCTCCTTCTTCCAGAACGGCGCCTGCGTTTTCAGATAGTCCATCACGAATTCACACGACGCGAACGCATTCCCGCGATGCGCGGCCGTGGTCGCCACGAGCACGATCTGGTCGAGCGGATAAAGTTTGCCCACGCGATGCACGATCAGCACTTCGATACCCGGCCAGCGCTGACGTGCGCTTTCCACAATTGCTTCGAGCGACTTCTCGGTCATGCCCGGATAGTGCTCGAGTTCCATTGCCTCGACCATGCTGCCCTCGTTCAGATCGCGCACGGTGCCGACGAAGCACGCCACGGCGCCTATCTTCGGATTGCGCGCGCGCAGCGCGGCGACCTCGGCGCTGAGGTCGAAATCTTCGGTCTGGACACGTACGGGCATGGCGGGCTCCTTGCGGTTCAACCGCCTGTCACGGGCGGGAAAAACGCGACCTCGCAACCGTCGCTGATTCGCGTGCCGGCGTTCGTCATCACGTGATTGCAGGCCATGCGCAGCGCGCGGCCTTCGGCGAGCGTGTCGGCCCAGATGCCGCCGCGCACGCGCAGCCAGGCGCGCACGTCGCCGACGGTTGCGACGCCCTCGGGCACGTCAACCGTTTCGTCGGCCAGATCGAGTGCTTCACGCACGCTCGCAAAATATCGCAGTTGAATCTTCATTGGATGCCGCCGGCGTCGCCGGCCTCAATTCAGCAATTCGGAAAAGGGAATGAAGCGCACGGTTTCGCCGGCGCTGATCGCATGATTGGGCGGATTGTCGATCAGACCGTCGCCCCATACCGTCGACGTCAGCACGGCCGAGCTCTGGTTCGGAAACAGATCGAGCCCGCCGGCGCTGTTGATGCGCGCACGCAGGAATTCGTTGCGGCGATCCGCCTTGCCCTGGGTGAAGTCCGCGCGCAACGACAGCGCGCGTGGCACGACGGCTTGCACGCCCGCCAGCCGCAAGATGAACGGACGCACGAACAACAGAAAGGTCACGAAGCTCGACACAGGGTTGCCCGGCAGACCAATGAAAAACGTTTCGGCCGACGATGGCAAAGACGCTGCAGCGGTTGCATCCGTTGCAGCGGAAGCGTCGTTGGCGTTGGCGTTGGCGTTGGCGTTGGCGTTGGCGCTGGCCTCGGCGTTGCCCTCAGCCCCGCCCGCGCCGCGGCGCACGGCGCCGAACGCGAGCGGCTTGCCTGGTTTCATCGCGATCTGCCACATCGCGAGGCGCCCTTCCGCCTCGACGGCCGGCTTCACGTGATCTTCCTCGCCGACGGACACGCCGCCGCACGTCAGGATGAGATCGTGCGCGTGTGCGGCTTCACGCAGCATGTCGCGCGTCGCATCGAGCCGGTCGGCGACGATGCCAAAGTCGCTCACCTCGCAGCCGAGCTTCTCGAGCAGTCCGCGCAGTGTGAATCGATTCGAGTTGTAAATCGCGCCGGGCTTCAGCGGCTCGCCGGGCATAGTCAACTCGTCGCCGGTGAAGAAAACGGCAACCCGTACGCGGCGCCGCACTTCCAGTTCGGCGCAACCGACCGACGCGGCAAGCCCCAACGCCTGCGGCGTGAGCCGCGTGCCGGCCGGCAGGATGACCGAGCCGCTGTGAATGTCGGCGCCTTGCGCGGTGATCCATTCGCCTGGTCGGGGGCTGTGCAAAATCGTGACCTCATCACCGTCGGCTTCCGTTTGCTCCTGCATCACGATGGCGTCGGCACCCTGCGGCACGGTCGCGCCGGTGAAAATGCGGGCTGCCGTGCCGGGCTTCAGCGGCTCGGGCGCATGGCCGGCCGGAATGCGTTGCGACACCGGCAGACGGCGGTTGCCGTGCGTCGTCACGTCGGCCGCGCGAATCGCGTAGCCATCCATTGAACTGGTGTTCATCGGCGGCACGTCGAGCGGCGAGACCACATCGGCCGCGAGCACGCGGCCTGATGCTTCGAGCGTCGGAATGAATTCGCTGCCGATGACCGGGCTCGCAGCGCTGAGCAGGGTCGCCAATGCGTCGGCGGTGGCGAGCATCGGAGCGCGGGGCGTGGGTGTGGACATCTGGGGTTCGAAGCCGCAGGTTAAAAGAACATTGTAGCGGCCGAAGGCTGAGCCTTGTCGGGCCCGCGCTTACTGAAGGGTTTTGCGGCTCGTACCGGAGTTTTCAGGGGTTCGCCGCAGCGGGTGCGGCAAGCGTCGCATCGATCGCCGCCCGAGCGCGCGGCGTAGATTCAGCACTGCTGGTTCAGCCTGTCACGCGGGCCGCCAGCCCGCGCTCCAGTCAATTACGCACTCGTGTTCGCCACGATGAAGTCCTTCACGCGCTGTGCGTCGGCGGGCAGCACTTCGAAACGCTGCGGCAGCGACTCCAGTCCCGTGAAGGCGGCCGGACGCTCGGGCTCGCGCAACAGCGCTTCGCGAATCGTCTCGCCGAACTTGATCGGCTGCGCCGTCTCCAGCACGATCATCGGCACGCCGGGTTGCAGATGTTCACGCGCGACCTTCAGGCCGTCTGCCGTATGCGTGTCGATCATCGTGTCGTAGCGCTGGAAGACGTCGCGAATCGCTTCAACGCGGTCGTCATGGCTGCTGCGCCCCGACACGAAGCCGAACTCCTTCACGCGAGCAAAGTCGCCGCTCGCAGCGAGGTCGAAACCGCCCTTTTCCTCGACGTCGCGGAACAATTGCAGCACGCGCGCCGGATCGCGGCCGAGCAGATCGAACACGAAACGTTCGAAGTTCGACGCCTTCGAAATGTCCATGCTCGGGCTGCTCGTGTGATACGTCTCCGCGGCCTTGCGCACGCGGTAAATGCCGGTGCGGAAAAATTCGTCGAGCACGTCGTTTTCGTTGGTCGCCACGACGAGTTTCTCGATCGGCAGCCCCATCATGCGCGCGATGTGACCCGCGCATACATTGCCGAAATTGCCCGACGGCACCGTGAACGACACGCGCTCGTCGTTGCTCTTCGTCGCGGCAAAATAGCCCTTGAAGTAATAAACGACCTGCGCGACGACGCGCGCCCAGTTGATCGAATTGACCGTGCCGATCTTGTATTTCGCCTTGAACGCGTGATCGTTCGAAACGGCTTTGACGATGTCCTGGCAATCGTCGAACACGCCTTCGACCGCGAGGTTGAAAATGTTCGGATCTTGCAGGCTGTACATCTGCGCGGTCTGGAACGCGCTCATCTTCTTGTGCGGCGACAGCATGAACACGCGAATGCCCTGCTTGCCGCGCATTGCGTATTCGGCGGCGCTGCCGGTGTCGCCCGAAGTCGCGCCGAGAATGTTCAGCGTTTCGCCGTGTTTTGCGAGCGCATATTCGAACAGGTTGCCGATCAACTGCATCGCCATGTCCTTGAACGCAAGCGTCGGACCGTTCGACAGTTCCAGCAGCGACAGCGGCGCGCCGTTCTCGACGCCGAGTGTTTTCAGCGGCGTGATCTGCTCCGCGCCTTCGTCGTCGCGTACGTTGCAGTATGTCTGCGCCGTGTAGGTCTTGCGGGTCAGCGCGCGCAGGTCTTCAGCGGGAATGTCGTCGCTGAATTTCGACAGTATCTCGAAGGCAAGGTCCGCATACGGCAGCGTGCGCCAACGCGCAAGTTCGTCGGCGCTGACGCGCGGGTATTCGGCCGGCAGATACAGCCCGCCGTCTTTTGCGAGACCGCCGAGCAGAATGTCGGAGAAAGTGTGGCGCTCGCCGGCTCCGGCGCCGCGCGTGGAAAGGTAGTTCATAGTTCGGCCTAGTTCAGCGCTTCCATGCGCAGCTTCGTGACTTGCGAGACAACGGTCTGCAGCGCTTCGATCGACCTGATCGCCGCGTTGACGTTCTTTTCAACCGTTTCGTGCGTGATCAGGATGATGTCGGTCTCGCCCTTACCGTTTGCATCCACGTGCTCCGATTCCTTTTGCAGGAGCGCGTCGATCGAGATGCCGGTGTCGGCCAGAATGCGCGTGATGTCGGCCAGCACGCCGGTCACGTCCGCGACCCGCAAACGCAGGTAGTAGCCGCTCGTCACTTCGTCGATCGGCAGGATCGGCGTGCTCGACAGGCGGTCCGGCTGGAAAGCCAGATGCGGCACACGATGCTCCGGGTCGGCCGTATGCAGGCGTGTCACGTCGACCAGATCGGCGACCACGGCGGACGCCGTCGGCTCCGCGCCCGCGCCCTTGCCGTAGTACAGCGTGGTGCCGACTGCATCGCCGTGCACGACGACCGCGTTCATCGCGCCTTCCACATTGGCGAGGAGGCGCTTTTCCGGAATCAGCGTGGGGTGCACGCGCAATTCGATGCCCTTGTCGGTGCGCCGCGCGATGCCGAGCAGCTTGATGCGATAGCCGAGTTCCTCGGCGTATTTGATGTCGATTGCGGCGAGCTTG
Source organism: Paraburkholderia kirstenboschensis (assembly GCF_904848585.1). Taxonomy (GTDB): domain Bacteria; phylum Pseudomonadota; class Gammaproteobacteria; order Burkholderiales; family Burkholderiaceae; genus Paraburkholderia; species Paraburkholderia kirstenboschensis. Next base: position 1,225,186 of record NZ_CAJHCR010000001.1, on the reverse strand, counting down.
CTGATGCCCTCCACATACGCGCGGTCGAACTGCACCGGCACGCCGAACGCGATTGCGCTCATGATCGTCGCCTTGTGCGCGGCGTCCACGCCTTCGATGTCGAAGGTCGGATCGGCTTCGGCGTAGCCCAGTTCCTGCGCGGCCTTGAGCGCGGTCGCGAAGTCGAGCCCGCGGTCGCGCATTTCCGAAAGAATGTAGTTCGTCGTGCCGTTGATGATGCCCGCGATGTACTGGATGCGATTGGCCGTCAGACCTTCGCGCAGCGCCTTGATGATCGGGATGCCGCCCGCCACCGCCGCCTCGAATGCGACCATCACGCCGTTGGCGCGCGCCGCTTCGAAGATTTCCGTGCCGTGCACCGCGAGCAGCGCCTTGTTGGCCGTGACCACGTGCTTGCGATTCTTGATCGCGCGCAAAACCAGGTCGCGCGCCACGCCCGTGCCGCCGATCATTTCCGCGACGATGTCGATCGACGGATCGTCGACCACCGCGTTGAAGTCGTCGGTGAGCGCCACGCTCGCCGCGTCAGCGCCCAGCGCCGCGGTCGCCTTCGCCGGATTGCGCACGGCAATGCGCGCAACCTCGATGCCGCGGCCGGCCCGGCGTTTGATTTCTTCCTGATTGCGGCGCAGTACCGTGAAGGTGCCGCTGCCTACCGTGCCGAAGCCCAGCAGTCCAACTTTGATCGGTTCCATGCAGCGTGTTTTCGAGTAGATGTTGAAAAAGTGCCCCCAACCCTGGTGCTTTGCCCCAGGCCCCGAGGGGGTGAGAAAACTTGGGCGGCCCGGCGTTTTCTCACGAGGAAACGGGTGTCGGGTGCGATGCGCCGCCGAAGCCGCGGATCGCCTATTGTGCGCTAGGCCGTGTGACGTTTGCGATAACCGTCGAGAAAACGCGCGATCCGGTTGATGGAATCCGCGAGGTCGTCGACATTCGGCAGGAACACGACGCGGAAATGATCCGGCGTTTTCCAGTTGAAGCCCGTGCCCTGCACGAGCAGCACGCGCTCTTCCAGCAACAGGTCGAGGATGAACTGCTGATCGTTCTGGATCGGATAAACCTTAGGGTCGAGGCGCGGGAACATGTAGAGCGCCGCTTCCGGCTTCACGCAGCTCACGCCGGGGATAGACGTGAGCATGTCGTACGCGAGCTCGCGCTGTTTATAGAGGCGCCCGCTCGGCACGATCAGGTCATTGATGCTCTGATAGCCGCCAAGCGCGGTCTGGATCGCGTACTGGCCCGGCACGTTCGGACACAGGCGCATGGAAGCGAGAATGCCGAGTCCTTCGAAGTAGTCTTTCGCGTGACGGCGGTTCTCGCCGGTCAGGCCCGAAATGAACATCCAGCCCGCGCGGTAGCCGCAGGAGCGGTAGCTCTTCGACAGGCTGTTGAACGTGACCGTCAGCACGTCTTCCGAGAGCGCCGCCATCGACGTATGCGTCTTGCCGTCGTAGACGATCTTGTCGTACACCTCGTCGGCGAAGATCACGAGGCCGTGCTGGCGCGCTATCTCGATCAGGCCCAGCAGCAGTTCGTCGGAGTACAGCGCACCGGTCGGGTTGTTCGGGTTGATGACGACGAGCGCGCGGGTGTTCGGCGTGATTTTCGCGCGGATGTCGTCGAGGTCCGGCATCCAGCGGTTCGCTTCGTCGCAGATGTAGTGCACCGGCGTGCCGCCAGCGAGGCTCACGCCGGCCGTCCACAGCGGATAGTCGGGCGCGGGCAGCAGCACTTCGTCGCCGTCGTTGAGGAGCCCCTGCAGCGCCATCACGATCAGCTCGGAGGCGCCATTGCCGATGTAGATGTCATCCAGTTCGACGCCGTGCACGCCCTTTTGCTGCGTGTAATGCATGATCGCCTTGCGCGCGGCGAACACACCTTTGGAATCCGAATAGCCGGACGAACCGGGCAGGTTCAGGATCATGTCCTGAATGATTTCGTCGGGCGCCTCGAAACCGAACGGCGCCAGATTGCCGATGTTCAGTTTGATGATGCGGTGGCCTTCTTCTTCGAGCCGTTTCGCATGTTCGAGGACGGGCCCGCGAATGTCGTAGCAGACATTCAACAACTTGTTGGATTTGAGAATCGGTTTCACGGCGGGCACTTCATCCTGGTTAATTGGCTTGGAGCCGCGGGTCTGCAGCTTCGGGCGAACGGGCACGGGCACGGGCAAACAACTAAACGCGCCAGCCGGGTTCGCGGATACGGGCAAACGGGCGCGGCCGGCGCGGGTCGGGCCGCCCGTTGCAGCCACTTCCCGAGGTTCTGTGCAGAGTCCGGTCAGCGCGCATTGCGGCGGATTGCGCCGATGCAGCAGTGAGACGGGCTAAAGCAGGCTAAATGCAGGCTAAAAGCGGAACAAAAGCGGACGAAAGCGGGCAAAACCAGGGCACGTAGCCGATAGGCCCGCCCCGGATCGTCAGCGCGGCTTGTGGCGGCGCATGCCGAGAGGCGCCGCTGGGCGGCTAAAAAGTTATAATTTAGCGGATTTTGGCCGACTTCCGCAATGCACCAACCGTAATGGGACCGTGACGGAACCGTAACGGAACCGCAACGGGAGCTTTTTCGACCCTTTCGTGTCCCACTCGCGTCTGACCGCCCTGCTCGCGCTTGCCGCGATCAGGCCGCCAACACGCATGATGTCTCGCGACGACTTCGGAAAACGAATTTGAAATTACATCAGGATTCCAGCGGCGCCCTCAATACCGTGACCGGCTACGGCGCCGGCTATGTCGAAATCAATCTGGTGCGTCATTCCGGCAGCCTTCTCGTGCTTCCGGAAGCGCCTGTCATTCCCTGGCCCGTCTCCTCCTTCGAGCAACTGAGCCCCGAGCTTTTCGCGATGCTGGTCGAGCCCGCGCCCGAAGTGGTGATCTTCGGCAGCGGCGAGCGGCTGCGGTTTCCGCACCCGCGCCTGACCGCCGCGCTCACCGCCAAACGCATCGGCGTCGAAACGATGGACTTCAAGGCCGCCTGCCGCACGTACAACATTCTGATGGCCGAGGGCCGCAAGGTCGCGGCCGCGTTGCTGATCGAAGGCTAGCGGGCCTGGCGGATGGTGCGAAGACGGCGCATCTGTCGCGTCTGCGGCCTTGAGTCGACCGCCGCGGCTCGAATTGCGCGGATGCGTTCAGCTAGTGTTCCTGTCGTGGCCCACAGTGCTGCCCGTATTGCTGGCTCAAGGGCGCCGAGTGAGCGCTTCACGCGAAATGCAGCAGCCCCGCGCTCGCCGGGTCACGGACGATCACGTACACTGCGCGCCATCCGTGCGAAGCCGGCGGTCTGGATATGAGCGATTGCGGCTCGCGTTGACGTGGCTGCGCGAGCCGCTCAGCTAGTCGCGGCAGCGGCCGACGCCTGTTCGCCGGGCGCCCGACGGCGCAGGCAGCCGCGCGTTCAGCGGCGCGCGAACTGCGCCGGGCGCAAGAGCAGCCATAAGACCCGGCGCGAGCCAGGGCATAGCAGCACCGCGGCTGGCTACGTAGTTCAGGCCTGCCGCCAATTCCGAATAACAACGCAGCGCCGCCAATGCGGCGTTGCCAGAAAGGTTTAAATCCATGAACGATACGCCGTCGAGGCTACCGCTCAACCGCACCGCGATCCTGCTGCTGGTGCTGGCCCTTGCCGTCATCTGGTTCGTGCCGCTTGGCTGGCGCCATCTGCTGCCGAGCGACGAAGGCCGCTACGCCGAAATGGCGCGCGAAATGTTCGTCACCGGCGACTGGATCACGCCGCGCTACAACGGCTACAAGTACTTCGAGAAACCGCCGCTGCAAACGTGGGCCAACGCGCTCACGTTCGCGTGGTTCGGCATCGGCGAATGGCAGGCGCGGCTCTACACGGCGCTCGCGGGATTTGCCGGCGTGCTGCTGATCGGCTTCACGGGCGCGCGCGTGTTCAATGCGGTCACCGGCGTGTTTGCAGCGCTGGTGCTCGCGACGTCGCCCTACTGGAACCTGATGGGCCACTTCAACACGCTCGACATGGGCCTGTCGTTCTGGATGGAACTCACATTGTGCGCATTGCTGCTCGCGCAGCGCCCGAATCTCAAGACCGCCTGTGTGCGCGGCTGGATGTGGGTGTGCTGGGGCTCGATGGCGCTCGCCGTATTGTCGAAGGGCCTCGTCGGCGTCATTCTGCCGGGCGCCGTGCTGGTGCTCTATACGTTGGTCGCGCGTGACTGGGCGGTGTGGAAGCGCCTGCATCTGATCGGCGGCCTCATCGTGTTCTTCGCGATCGTCACGCCGTGGTTCGTGCTGGTGCAGCAGCGCAATCCCGAATTTCTCAACTTTTTCTTCATCGTTCAGCAGTTCAAGCGCTACCTGACGCCTGAGCAGAACCGTCCCGGGCCGTTCTATTATTTCGTGCCGGTGTTGATCGTCGGTTTCCTGCCCTGGCTCTCGGTGGCACTGCAAAGTGTGCGTCACGCATGGCGCCTGCCGCGCCAGCCGAATGGCTTCGCGCCGGTCACGATGATGCTCGTCTGGACAGGCTTCATCTTCCTGTTCTTCAGCGCGTCGCATTCCAAGCTGCTCTCGTACACGCTGCCTATCGCACCGCCCATCGCGCTTCTGATCGGAATGTATCTGCCGCTCGTCACGCGCGACCAGTTGCGCCGCCATCTCGCCGGCTATGCACTGTTTCTCGTAGTGGCCGCGTTCGCCGCGCTGTTTCTGCCGCGCTTCGGCAGCCAGCGCAATCCCGCCGAACTGTACGCGGCGTACCGCACGTGGGTACTGGCCGCGCTTGCCGTCGCGTTCGTGCTGACGCTCGCCGCACTGTGGTTCAATCGCCGCAGCAGCGCCGGCAGTCTCGGCACGATCGCGAGTTTTGGCGCGGCGTGGCTTTTGCTCGGCACGATCGCCGGTATCGGTCACGACGTGTTCGGCCGCCTCAGTTCCGGCGCGCCGCTCGCGCCCGCGATCAAGGCCCAGATGGCGAAGTTGCCGGCCGACACGCCGTTCTACTCGGTCGGCGTGCTCGATCACACGTTGCCCTTCTACGTCGGCCATACGATGACGATGGTCGAGCATCCGGACGAACTGGCGTTCGGCGTGTCGGTGGAACCGCAGAAATGGCTGCCGTCGGTAGAGGCGTGGGTCGAGCGCTGGAAGACCGACCGCTACGCGCTCGCGCTGATTCCGCCGTCGACTTACGACCGGCTCCTGAAAGAAGGCCTGCCGATGCAGGTCGTTGCCCGGGACTCGCGCCGCGTCGTCGTAATGAAGCCGCTCGCTGCAGGCGCGGCGGCTACGCCGGTAGAAAAACCGCAACAGTGACCCCATATCAGGAGCTCCATACCCGATGAACCCGATTTCCCTCTTTTGTATTCTTGCCGGCGTCGCGTTGAATGCCGGCGCGCAATTGCTGCTCAAAGCCGGAACGAATGCCGTTGGACACTTCGAATTCACCCGTGCGAACATCGTGCCGATTGCTTTTCGCATTGCGACGCAGCCGCCGATCATCGGCGGTGTGGCCTGTTATGTGATCAGCCTCGCCGTCTGGATCGTCGGGCTGTCGCGCGTGGATGTGTCGATCGCCTATCCGATGCTGTCGCTCGGCTATGTCGTCAACGCTTTCGCCGCGTGGTATCTGTTCGGCGAAGTGCTGTCGGTGCAGAAGCTGGTCGGCATCGGCGTGATTCTGGTGGGCGTGATCATAGTCGCGCGCAGCTAGCGCACCGCGAAGAAACCGCGGCAAAGCTGCCGCAAAGATAGCGTAAGCCGGCATCCGTACCGGCTAAGCAAAACGTAAGGTTGATCGCGGTATGCTCCGCGGTTTGCACCCTTTTTAGCCTTGGCCTGGATTTGCGCGTAGTGTGTGTCCACCGCGCCTTCAGGCCGCGGCCTTTTCGATCGAGCGAAGCATTCATGACCCAGTCAACCGTTCCGCCGCTGCCGTTCCTGCCGTTCGTCAAACCGGAGATCGACGAAGAAACGATTCGCGGGGTAGCCGACGTTCTGCGCTCGGGCTGGATCACCACCGGCCCCCAGAACCAGAAGTTCGAGGCGGCGCTCTCTGAATTCTGCGGCGGCCGTCCCGTACGCACGTTCAACTCCGGCACGGCCACGCTCGAAATCGGACTGCGCATCGCCGGCGTGGGCGAAGGCGACGAAGTGATCACGACGCCCGCTTCGTGGGTATCGACCAGCAACGTAATTTACGAAGTCGGCGCGACGCCGGTGTTCGCCGACATCGACCCGGTCACGCGCAACATCGACCTCGACAAGCTCGAGAAGGCGATCACGCCGCGCACGAAGGCGCTGATTCCGGTTTATCTGTCCGGCCTGCCCGTCGACATGGACCGTCTGTACGCGATCGCGCGCGAGCATAAACTGCGTGTGGTGGAAGACGCCGCGCAGGCGTTCGGCTCGACGTGGAACGGCAAGCGCATCGGCGCGATCGGCGACATGGTCTCGTTCAGCTTCCACGCAAACAAGAACCTCACGTCGATCGAAGGCGGCGCACTGGTGCTGAACAACGAGGACGAAGCCGTCCTCGCGCAGAAATACCGACTGCAGGGCATCACGCGCACGGGTTTCGACGGCATGGACTGCGACGTGCTCGGCGGCAAATACAATCTGACGGATGTCGCCGCGCGCGTCGGCCTCGGTCAGCTACCGCACCTTGAACGCTTCCTCGCGCAACGCAGGAAACTGGCGCGCGCCTACTTCGCCGGCTTTGAGGGCGGCGCGGCGCTGAAGCTGGGGGTTGGACTGCCGTTCGCCGACTTCGAGAACAGTAACTGGCACATGTTCCAGATCACCTTGCCGCTGGAGAAGCTTTCGATCGACCGCGCCGGTTTCATGGGCCAGTTGAAAGAACGCGGTATCGGTTCGGGCGTGCACTATCCGGCCATTCATCTGTTCTCGCTGTACCGCGCGCGCGGCTTTACGGAAGGCATGTTCCCGCACGCCGAGCGTTTCGGCGCGACGAACGTCACGTTGCCGCTCTTCACACTGATGAACGAAGGCGACGTGGAGCGCGTGTGCCGCGCGGTCAATGAAATTTGCGAACAATACGGAAAATAAGCGGAAATGATTTATACGGAACAACGCGCCGTCGCACCGGAAGTGTCGATCATCATTCCGGTGTACAACGAGGAAGCCGGGCTTGCGGCGCTATTCGCGCGGCTCTATCCGGCGCTCGACGCGCTCGGCACGTCTTATGAAGTGATCTTCATCAACGACGGCAGCCGCGACAAATCCGCCGCGCTGCTCGCCGAGCAGTTCCGCGCGCGCCCCGACACGACCCGCGTGATCCTGCTGAACGGCAACTACGGGCAGCACATGGCGATTCTCGCGGGCTTCGAGCAGTCGCGCGGCGAGATCGTCATTACGCTCGACGCCGACCTGCAAAACCCGCCGGAAGAAATCGGCAAGCTGGTCAACAAGATGCGTGAAGGCTTCGACTACGTCGGCACGATTCGCCTGCAACGTCAGGACAGCTTGTGGCGCCGCAAGGCTTCGCGCGTGATGAACCGGCTGCGCGAGCGCATCACCCGCATCAAGATGACCGATCAGGGCTGCATGCTGCGCGCGTACAGCCGGCACATCATCGACACGATCAATCGCTGCGGCGAAATCAACACGTTCATTCCGGCGCTCGCGTACACATTCGCGCAGAATCCCGTCGAGATCGAAGTTGCGCACGAGGAGCGCTTTGCCGGCGAATCCAAGTACTCGCTCTATTCGCTGATCCGCCTGAACTTCGACCTCGTGACCGGCTTCTCGGTCGTGCCGCTGCAGTGGCTGTCGTTCATTGGCGTGATCCTGTCGCTCGGCTCCGCGGCATTGTTCGTGCTGCTGCTGATTCGGCGCTTCATCATCGGGGCGGAAGTTCAGGGTGTGTTCACGCTCTTCGCCATTACGTTCTTCCTGCTCGGCGTGATCATCTTCGCGCTCGGACTGCTCGGCGAATATATCGGTCGAATCTATCAACAGGTGCGCGCCCGTCCGCGCTATCTGGTGCAGACGATTCTCGAACAGCGCGACGGCGCGGCCGTGGTTGAAATGCCGCGTCAAACCGTCGTGCAAGCGATTCAACCGGCGCCGCTCGCCGACCATCACGACGAGGGCCCGAACCGATGAAACCGCGCGCCGTCGTATTCGCGTATCACAACGTCGGCGTCCGCTGCCTGCAGGTACTGCTCGCGCGCGGCGTCGACGTGGCGCTCGTCGTCACGCACGAAGACAGCCCGACCGAAAACATCTGGTTCGGCAGCGTGGCGACGGTCGCGGCCGAGCACGGCATTCGCGTGGTGACGCCCGCAGACCCGAAGAGTCCTGAATTGCGAGCGGCCGTCAGCGCCGCACATCCCGACTTCATCTTCTCGTTCTACTACCGCCACATGTTGCCGGTCGACCTGCTCGCGCTCGCCGCGCGCGGCGCTTACAACATGCACGGCTCGCTATTGCCCAAGTACCGCGGCCGCGTGCCGACCAACTGGGCAGTGCTGCACGGCGAAACCGAAACCGGCGCGACGCTGCACGAAATGGCCGCGAAGCCCGATGCGGGCGCGATCATCGCTCAAACGCCGGTGCCGATTCTGCCCGACGACACCGCCGCGCAAGTGTTCGACAAAGTCACGGTGGCCGCGGAGCAAACGCTGTGGCGCGTCTTGCCCGCCTTGCTCGCTGGCGAAGCGCCGCATCTGCCGAACGATCTCGCGCACGGCAGCTACTACGGCGGGCGCAAGCCGGAGGACGGCCGCATCGACTGGACCCAGCCGGCGCAACAGGTCTACAACCTGATCCGCGCAGTCGCGCCGCCCTATCCCGGCGCGTTTGCCGACATCGACGGCCGGCGCTTCGTCGTCGCGCGCGCGCGGCTTGCGGCGCCCGGCGCGCTTCGCCCGGATTTGCCGCCGGGCCTGCACGTAAGCGATAATGGTGTTTTCGCGATATGCGGCGACGGTCGCGCGATCGCCATCCACGAATTGCGGCATCAGCACGACGGCACTGAAACCGTCGTCACTCCGGCCGAATTCGCCCAGCTCATTCAAACTCCCCGACATTTATGAAGAAAGTCCTGATCCTGGGTGTGAACGGCTTCATCGGCCATCACCTGTCCAAACGCATTCTCGAAACGACCGATTGGGAAGTCTTCGGAATGGACATGCAGACCGAACGTCTGGGCGATCTCATCAATCATGAGCGGATGCACTTTTTCGAAGGCGACATCACGATCAACAAGGAGTGGGTCGAATATCACGTCAAGAAGTGCGATGTGATTCTGCCGCTGGTCGCGATCGCCACGCCGGCCACATACGTGAAGCAGCCGCTGCGCGTGTTCGAGCTGGACTTCGAAGCGAACCTGCCGATCGTGCGCTCGGCGGTCAAGTACGGCAAGCACCTCGTATTTCCGTCGACCTCCGAGGTCTACGGCATGTGCACGGATGAGCAATTCGATCCCGAAGAATCGCAACTGTCGTACGGTCCGATCAACAAGCCGCGCTGGATCTACGCGTGCTCGAAGCAGTTGATGGACCGCGTGATCTGGGGCTACGGCATGGAGGGTTTGAACTTCACGCTGTTCCGCCCGTTCAACTGGATCGGCCCGGGCCTCGACTCGATCTACACGCCGAAGGAAGGCAGCTCGCGCGTGGTCACGCAGTTCCTCGGCCACATCGTGCGCGGCGAGAACATCAGCCTCGTCGACGGCGGCGCACAAAAGCGCGCGTTCACGGATATCGACGACGGCATCGGCGCGCTGATGAAAATCATCGAGAACAAGGACGGCGTCGCGACGGGCAAGATCTACAACATCGGCAACCCGACCAACAACTTCTCGGTGCGTGAGCTCGCGCACAAGATGCTGACGCTCGCCGCGGAATTTCCGGAATACGCGGACACCGCGAAAAAGGTCCAACTGGTCGAGACGTCGTCGGGCGCGTATTACGGCGCCGGCTATCAGGACGTACAGAACCGCGTGCCGAAGATCGACAACACGATGCAGGAACTCGGCTGGGCACCGAAGTCGACCTTCGACGAAGCGCTGCGCAAGATTTTCGAAGCGTATCGCGGCCACGTCGGCGAAGCACGCGCGCTCGTCGAACAGTAATAAGGGCTGATCCTTGGCCCGAATCGTCCTGAAGATCGACGTTGACACGCTGCGCGGCACACGCGAAGGCGTGCCGAATCTCGCGCGTATTTTCGACCGCTTCAAGGCGCGCGCTACTTTCCTCTTCAGCCTCGGCCCCGATCACACAGGTTGGGCAATGCGCCGTGTGCTGCGGCCGGGCTTTTTGCAGAAGGTGTCGCGCACGTCGGTGGTCGAGCACTACGGGCTCAAGCAGTTGATGTACGGCGTGCTGCTGCCGGGGCCGGACATCGGAGCCAAGGCGTCGGCGGAAATGCGGGCGATCCACGAAGCCGGTTTCGAGTGCGGCATTCATACATGGGATCACGTGTACTGGCAGGACAACGTGCGATCGAAAGATCGCGCGTGGACGTCGGCGCAAATGCAGAAAAGCCACGACCGTTTCATTGAAATCTTCGGTGCACCACCCGTCACGCATGGCGCGGCCGGCTGGCAGATGAACGGCCATGCGTTCGAGCAGATCGACGCCTGGGGCATGCACTACGCGTCCGACGGCCGGGGCCATTCGCCGTATTTTCCCGTGGTCGACGGAAGAACGCTTGCGCATGTGCAGATGCCGACCACGCTGCCGACGCTGGACGAAGTCCTCGGCGTGGACGGCGTGGACGAACACAACGTCGCGGCCTTCATGCTGAGGCACACGGAAAACAATCCGCACGATCAGGTGTTCACGCTGCACGCGGAACTCGAAGGACAGAAGCTCGCGCCGATCTTCGAACAGTTGCTGGAAGGCTGGCGTGCACAAGGCCACACGTTCGCGACCATGGGCGACTACTACGCCACGCTGGACCGCGGCGCGCTGCCATCGTACCCTGTTACGTGGGGCGAAATTCCAGGGCGCTCCGGCGAACTGATCGTCCAGCCGTGACTGGCCGCTCGGCGTGCTGAATTCACGCAGCCATTGAGTTGCTGTCCGGCAGCCCGCCCTGACGACTCAACCGCCACGCGAGAATATGCGCGCACCGGTAGCCCCTTCCCCCAACTCGATGCCAGGCCGACGCCGCCTTGTCGGATTCACAAGGCGGCGCCGCCCATAACAACCGGAGAACCTCGTGTCCATCGCAGTCGACCAACCCATCCCCGACTTCACCGCTCCCGCCACCGGAGGCGAGATCACGCTGTCCAAACTGCGGGGCAAGAAGGTGGTGCTGTATTTTTATCCGAAGGACAACACGCCCGGCTGCACGACCGAAGGTCTGCAGTTTCGCGATCTGTATCCGAAGTTCAAGAAGGCCGGCGCGGAGATCATCGGCGTGTCGCGCGACAGCCTGCGCTCGCATGACAACTTCAAGGCAAAGCTCGAATTGCCCTTCCCGCTGATCTCGGATCCGGAAGAAAAGCTGTGCGCGCTCTTCAACGTCATCAAAATGAAGAAAATGTATGGCAAAGAAGTACGGGGAATCGAACGCTCCACGTTCCTGATCGATAGTGACGGTGTGCTGCGCACGGAGTGGCGCGGCGTGAAGGTGCCCGGGCATGTCGACGAAATTCTGGAGGCTGTACAAGCGCTTTGAGGCGCGTTATATTGGGTTGCAATGAGTGCCTGTCCACCCCAAATTTTTCGTCGCTGCGCCACACTCGACGGCCGCTTTGCCGGATGCATCGGGTCCGTCGGAGTCGTCAGGCGCAATGCGAACACCGTAGGCGAGCCGCTTGCCCCGTACGCCGGGGCGGCGGCTTTTTCAATTGCGCGCAGCCGTACGTTCACTCGGCCGCGCGTTACCGTTAAGGAGCCGATCGAAGACCAGGCGAACCGGCATCTCTAGACCGAATGCGCGCCTCCGGGCGCAAACTGCGTGCGCAACATCGGCACGGGCAGAATGCGACAGGCGGCGCACGATATGTGACCCGATAATTTCGAGGGAAACCATGCCTTTGCCTACCCCCCCCAGCAAGCTCGGCAATCTCCTGCCGCCTGACGAATACAAGGCCAAAGCCGCCACACCGGCGCGCTCCGCTTCGAAGAAACAGGCCGAAGGCGAATCCGCGGAGTCGGCCGATTACGGCCGCGCGAACGTCGCCACGCCCATGTCGCACGCCGCCAATGCCGCGACCACGTTGCGGCCGGTGCCGGCATCGTCGGCAGCCGCAACGGGGAACGCGGCGGACGAGGCCGCTCAGGCACGCGGCGCGTCGGGCTCCGGGCGCAAGACGAGGCAAACCGCCGCGCTGCTGCAACCGGTTCCCGGTGCCCGTCCGCAAGCCGAACCCGCTGGCGAGCCGCAGCCGGTCGTGGCACGCACGCCGAGCGCGAAGCAGCCCACGGCGAGCACGCCGGCCGCCGCGCCTACCGCGCGCGGCACGAATAAAAAACGCGGCACCGCCGCCGAGCCGGTCGAAGTTCAGAAGCTCTTCGTGCTGGACACGAACGTGCTGATGCACGACCCGAGCTGCCTGTTCCGTTTCGAGGAACACGACGTCTATCTGCCGATGATGACGTTGGAAGAACTCGACAACCACAAGAAAGGCATGTCGGAAGTCGCGCGTAACGCTCGCCAGGTGAGTCGCACGCTGGACGCACTGGTGGCGAACGCGGGCAATATGTCCGAAGGCATTTCGCTCGCGCGTCTGGGCAGCCGCGAGGCGTCCGGGCGTCTGTACTTCCAGACCAAGCTGACCGCGATCGAACCGGTCGAAGGTCTGCCGGAAGGCAAAGCCGATAACCAGATTCTCGGCGTCGTGCGCGCGTTGCAGCGCGACCGGGCGGATCGCCAGGTCGTGCTGGTGTCGAAAGACATCAACATGCGCATCAAGGCGCATGCGCTGGGCCTGCCTGCCGAAGACTACTTCAACGACCAGGTACTCGAAGACAGCGACCTGCTGTATTCGGGCATCCGCGCGCTGCCGCAGGACTTCTGGACGAGACACGCGAAGGGCATGGAGAGCTGGCAGGACACCAAGACGGGCACCACGTATTACCGTGTGACCGGTCCCTTGTGCCCGTCAATGCTCGTCAACGAATTCGTGTATCTCGAGCCGCAGAACGGCGAGCCGGCGTTCCACGCGCTGGTGCGCGAGCTGAACGGCAAGACAGCGCTGCTGCAAACGCTGCGTGACTATGGCCACCACAAGAACAACGTGTGGGGCATCACAGCGCGCAACCGCGAGCAGAACTTCGCGCTGAACCTGTTGATGAACCCCGAGATCGACTTCGTGACGCTGCTCGGCCAGGCCGGCACCGGCAAGACGCTGGTTGCGCTCGCGGCGGGTCTCGCCCAGGTGCTCGACGACAAGCGCTACAACGAGATCATCGTGACGCGCGCCACGGTGCCGGTTGGCGAGGACATCGGCTTTCTGCCCGGTACGGAAGAGGAAAAGATGCAGCCGTGGATGGGCGCCTTCGACGACAACCTCGAAGTGCTGCAGAAAACCGACGACGCCGCCGGAGAATGGGGCCGCGCCGCGACTCAGGAACTGATCCGCTCGCGCCTGAAGATCAAGAGCATGAACTTCATGCGCGGACGGACGTTCGTCGACAAGTATCTGATCATCGACGAGGCGCAGAACCTGACGCCCAAGCAGATGAAAACGCTGGTCACCCGCGCGGGTCCCGGCACGAAGATCATCTGCCTCGGCAATATCGCGCAGATCGACACGCCTTATCTGACGGAAGGCAGTTCTGGCTTGACCTATGTGGTCGACCGTTTCAAGGGCTGGGCGCACAGCGGCCATGTGACGCTCGCGCGCGGCGAGCGCTCGCGCCTTGCCGACTACGCGTCAGAAATCCTTTAAGAATCAATTAGCTGGCTGTACCTTGGAGCCGCGCCCGGAGATTTCCGGGCGCGGCTTTTTCATTGCGGCGGCGTCTTTAGGCAGCGTCTTTCGGCAGCAACACTTAGCGCACGAACTTCAAGTAATTTGTCAAGAGTTCTTGCCGCTTCCGCGTTTCACCGGCTACCATCCGGACATCGTCCGCCTTTAAACGAGCGTTTACCGCTTTACTCTTTCATGCGCCGACTTGCGTTTTCGCTGCTGACCGTGCTGTTGCTCGCCGCCTGTGCCGGCGCGCCGCAGAAGACGTCGTCGCGCGGCTCTTCAGGCGGGGTTGTCGTCGCAAACGGCGCGTATCGCGCGCCACCACCCGGTTTCCCCAACTTTGTCGACCACAGCATTGGCCGCGAGGAAATCTCTATTCAGGCGATGAGCCTCGTCGGCGTGCCCTACCGTTGGGGCGGCAACACGCCCGATAGCGGCTTCGATTGCAGCGGCCTGGTTCGCTATGTCGTGGCGCGCGCGGCTTCGGTGAATTTGCCGCGCACGACCGCCGATATGAGCGGACGCGGCGAATCGGTCGAGCCGGACGAGATCGCGCCGGGCGATCTGATTTTCTTCAACACGACCGGTCGCGCGCACTCGCACGTGGGCATCTACGTGGGCAAGCTGCGCTTTGTGAATGCGCCGTCGACGGGCGGCACGGTGCGGCTCGATTATTTGACCAATCCGTATTGGGCGAAGCGCTTCGACGGCATTCGCCGCGTGGCCGGACCGGCCGCGAAGCCGGCACCGTTCGACGCGCCTAATTATCAGGCAGCGGCGCCGCAGACGGAGCGTGCGGTAGCACAGGCGGCGACCGCGGCATATGGCGGCGGCGAGGCGACGGCGGCGAATGCACCAACAGCTGCGAGCCGAGCAGCCCCCGTCTATGTCACCGGTTCGTCGCCCTCCCGAGCGACAGCTCGCGCCGGCGCGGAGCCGCGCGCGCCATCGACTGCGGCGGCCGAGCCGGCCCTAGCGGCCACGCCGGTAGCGCGCGCGGCCCAGGCCGATCCCTTCGAACCTCCCCCGCCTGGCATGAGCGCGGCGCAGATTCAGGCGCGCGCAGCAGGCGCGGTATCGCCGACGCCTGTTCTGTCGGCTCAGGCAAGTGGGTATGACGGCGGCGCCAGCGCACCGGCTCTACGGCAAGCCGCTGCAGGTGCCCCGCCCCTTTCCCGAACGGCAACCGCGCGCGAAGCCGATGCAATCGACGCAGCCGCCGATGCGTTCGAGCCGCCGCCGCCTGCTTCGGTCGCGGCACGTCAGGCACGCCTGGCGCGGCAGGCGGACGCGGCAGAGCGCGCACCGGCCGACACTGGCAGCGTGCAGATCATGCGAGCCTCGACGGCCTCACGAGGCCTCGCTGCCCCCTCGCAAACCAACGACGACCCGATCGCCCGTTTCGCCAACGGGAATTTCTAACTAGACGGTGTGTCTGGCCCGTGCGCCGCGACACTCGCGCACGGACAGACGTCGACGGATCAATGGCATCGCCAGCAGGTCACAAAGTGGCCGCGTCCTTTTCAAGACCGAGCAGTCGCTCGACATACGCACTTACCCCTTTTTCGACGTCGGCGAATACATGATCGCAGCCCGCGGCCCGCAGGTTGTGCAGATTCGCCTCGGTAAAGCACTGATACTTGCCGTGCAACGCGCGCGGGAACTCGACGTATTCGATCAGCCGCTCGGCGACCATGCGATCCAGCCCCAACGCGCCCAGCTTTTGTGACGCACGGACCGCGTTGACCGCGCTCAGCGCGACGTCGTTGAAGGGCTGCGCGCGGCCGGATCCCAGGTTGAACACGCCGCTTCTATCTGGATGATCGAAGAACCACAAATTGACAGCGACAACGTCGTCGATGAACACGAAATCGCGCATCTGCTCACCGGGGCCATAGCCGCCATAGCTGCCAAACAGCTGCACCTTGCCGTGCGCCCGGAACTGATTGAAATGGTGGTAGGCCACCGATGCCATGCGCCCCTTGTGTTGCTCGCCGGGACCATAGACATTGAAGTAGCGGAACCCCGCAATCTGGCTGCGCGACGCCGGCAAAGCGCGGCGCACCACCTGGTCGAACAGGAGCTTGGAGTAACCGTAGACGTTCAACGGCCGTTCAAATGCAGGATGCTCGATGAAGCCGCTGGAGCCGCTGGAGCCGCCATAAGTGGCAGCACTCGATGCGTAGAACAGTCGAGTGCCCGTCGCCATACAGGCGTCGAGCAAGGTCTTGCTCGACGCGTAGTTGTTGTCGAGCATATAGCGACCGTCGTGCTGCATGGTGTCGGAGCACGCGCCTTCATGAAACACCGCGTCGACATGGCCGTAGCGCCCGCTTGCGAAGGCATCGTAGAACGTGGACTTGTCGCTGTAGTCGCTGATCTGCAAATCGACCAGGTTGTGGAACTTGTCAGCGGACGTTAGATTGTCTACGGCAATCACGTTCGTTATGCCGCGCGCGTTCAGCCCACGCACAATATTGCTGCCGACAAACCCGGCAGCACCGGTCACGATAATGCGCTCAGACATGCCGATTGAGTTCCTCGAGTGTGATGGGCGCGGTGCCAATCTTCCCAACTACAACACCGGCGGCCGCGTTAGCGAGCCGTGCTGCACTTTCCATGTCATGGCCTGCACCCAGCGCGGCGGACATGGTGGCAATCACTGTGTCGCCCGCGCCGGAAACGTCGTAGACCTCGCGCGCCTGTGCGGGAATGCGAACGTGCCGGTTCTCGACAATGAGGCTCATGCCCTCCTCGGATCGGGTAACGAGCAACGCTCCAAGCTCCAGTTCGTCGCGCAGTTTGAAGGCGCGCCGCTCGAAGTCCGACTCGCCATTCCACTTGCCCACAGCCTGCGCGAATTCATCGCGGTTCGGCGTAACGACGCTTGCGCCGCGGTATATCGAGTAGTCCGGCCCCTTCGGATCAATCAGAATGGTTGCATTCGCGGCCCGCGCGTCGCCCATCATCATGCGTAGGTGCGCGAGGCCGCCTTTGCCGTAATCCGAGAACACGACGGTCTTGCATGTTTTCAGCTTCTCCCGGAACTGGGCCACTAGCGGAAACAACAACTCGTGGTCCGGACGCTGTTCGAAGTCAGCGCGCACGATTTGCTGGTTGCGTGAAATGACGCGAAGCTTCACGGTGGTTTGCAGTGCTGGATCGCGGAGGAACGCGCAGTGAACGTTGCGGGATTCCAGCAAGGACTGCAAAGCACGCCCATCCTGATCGTCGCCCACGACCGACAACAGCGTGGTCTGAACACCCAGGTTCACCGCGTTGACGGCGACATTGGCTGCGCCGCCAGCCACGTCTCGCGTGCGCTGAACGTGAACCACGGGCACGGGTGCCTCCGGCGAAATACGCGTGCTGTCTCCAAACCAGTAGCGATCCAGCATTACGTCACCGGCGACGATGACGGAAGCCGATGAGCAATCTAGACTCACTTCAGAATTCCTTGAGATAGTGTTTTACGACGTTTTAAAACGTGGCGAGCAGAATGCGGATCAACCGCTTTCGGCTTCACGGGCCGTGTTGCCCGCAGCGGCCGGTTCATAGCGACCACGCGCTGGTGCGGCCTCGCCATACGCCCTGGCAAGCTTGCGGCCATGCAGACGGGCCGGCACTTCGATCAGGCGATAGGTCAGTTCGGCCAGGACCACTGTGCAACTCAAAAAAACGCTGGTGAGGAACAGCAGGTCTGTTGTGTTCGCGCGGTCCATTCCACTGAATGGCGAGAGGTGAAGCCCCAACGCAATGACTGGCCCATTGACCAGATAGATCGCATACGACCTGTCGCCGACCCGGCTGGCAGAAAGCGATTCCATGCCATGGTGGTGCCAATAAGCCCACTGCTGGATGTTGACCACGTTAAGAATTCCGCCGAACAGCGGCATGCGTTGCTTCAAGTAGATGGTGTGTCAGGACAAAAACGCTGCGGGCAAGTCAAATGATGCACCAACCCGCTTCTTATAATTCGCTATCCTTAATTAATAATCGCGATCGACGAACAAGCGGTACGGGCCAAACGCGCGGACATTCTCATAAATGAGATGGTCAGCCGACGCTGCCTGACGTTTCCACACAACACACCACATCAATCGGATTCATCCGATCGACGCGCTCACAAGCGCCGCCAGCAATCGCGACTCCGTCAGCACACGTTGGCCGCCGATCTGCTATCGTCATCGATATTCTTCCGAACGGGTGGCGACAATGGATCTCGGGCTGAAAGACAAAGTGGTGCTGATCACGGGCGGCAGCAAGGGAATCGGCTTCGCGTGCGCCCGGGCTTTCGCGCTGGAAGGCGCGAAGGTGGCAATCGTTTCGCGTGATCCCGCGAATCTGGCGCGCGCCTACGAACAGTTGAAGCAGGAAGGCTTGCATGTGCACCGCACGCGCGCCGATCTGCATGAGCCGCATAGCGCCGCCGACATCGTGGAGGAAGTCAGCACGGCCGTCGGCCCGATCGACGTACTGGTCAACAGCGCCGGCGCGGCCCGCCGCTACGACCCCGAAACGCTCGACGCGGATGCCTTCCGCGCCACGATGGAAGCCAAATATTTCCCTTACATCTACCCGCAGCAGGAAGTGCTGCGCCGCATGGCCGAGCGCGCGAAAAGCGGCAATCCTGGCGAGCCCGGCACGATCGTCAACATCATCGGCATGGGCGGGAAGATCGCGAGCGATATCCATATCGCCGGCGGCGCCGCCAACGCTGCGCTGATGCTGGCCACGGTCGGCCTGGCCCACTACTACGCGCGCTACGGCATTCGGATCAACGCGATCAATCCGGGCGCGACGCTCACCGAGCGCGTCGAAGAAGCGGTCAAGCTCGAAGCAACGCAACAAGGCATTCAGAGCGCCGAAGCGCTCGCGCGTGGACAGGCGAAGGTGCCGCTTGGGCGTTACGCAAAACCGGAGGAAATTGCAGATGTCGCGCTGTTTCTGGCAAGCCGCCGCGCAAGCTATGTGACGGGCGCGATCGTCCCGATGGATGGAGGCAGCGCGCCGCTGATCTGAGCGATGCGCGCTGTTTGTCGAGGCTGTAGCGCTGCGGTTGCGGAGCGAACGGTCTTGCCGCCCGCCCCGCAGCCCGTAGTTGTAGTTACAGCAAGCGGTGACCGAGCCACCAGGCGGCGGCGGCGAGCGCCGCTGACGCCGGAATCGTCAGAATCCATGCCCAGACGATGTTGCCGGCCACGCCCCAGCGGACTGCGCTCAGCTTCTGCGTCGCGCCCACGCCGACGATCGCGCCGGTGATCGTATGCGTGGTGGACACTGGAATACCGAGCCAGGAAGCGGTGAACAACGTGATCGCCCCGCCCGATTCGGCACAAAAGCCGCCAACGGGCTTGAGCTTGGTAATTTTCTGACCCATGGTGCGGACGATTCGCCAGCCGCCGAACAACGTGCCAACCCCCATCGACAGATAGCAGCCGCCGATCACCCACAGCGGCGGCGCCTCCGCGATCGACGATGCATAGCCGGTCGCGATCAGCAGCATCCAGATGATGCCGATGGTTTTCTGCGCGTCGTTACCGCCGTGGCCGAGGCTGTACAGACCAGCCGACACGAGTTGCAGACGCCGGAAGCGCCGGTCGACCTTGCTCGGCGGCGTACGGAAATAAATCCACGACACAGCCAGCATGAAAAACGAACCGAGCACGAACCCGAGCAGCGGCGAAATGAAAATAAACGCTACCGTCTTCAGCAACCCGTCGAGGTTGAGCGAACCCCAGCCCGACTTGGCAAGCGCCGAGCCGACGAGCCCGCCGATCAGTGCGTGCGAGGAACTCGACGGAATGCCGTAGTGCCAGGTAATCACATTCCAGCCGATCGCGCCCACTAGTGCACCGAAAATCACGTAATGATCGACGATGCCGGGGTCTATCGTGCCCTTGCCGACAGTCGCGGCCACTTTCAGGTGAAACACGAAATATGCGACGACGTTGAACGCCGCGGCGAACGCCACCGCCTGTTGCGGCTTGAGCACACCTGTCGAGACGACGGTGGCGATCGAGTTTGCCGCGTCGTGAAAACCGTTCATGAAGTCGAAAACGAGCGCGACGGCGACCAGGCCGGCGACGACCCAGATAGCAAGTTGTATCGATTGCATTATGCGTTTTCCAGCACGATGCCTTCGATGATGTTTGCTACGTCTTCACACTTGTCCGTGATCGTTTCGAGCAATTCGTAAATGGCTTTGAGCTTGATCAGGGTTTTGACGTTGTCTTCTTCGCGGAAAAGCTTGGACATGGCCGAGCGCAGCACCCGGTCGGCCTCGGACTCGAGGCGGTCGATTTCCTCGCACGCCTTCAGAATCTGGCTCGCCTGCTTCATGTCCGACAACAGGCTGACGGCGAATTGCACCCGCTCGGACGTCGCCGTGCAGATGTGCGCAAGCTGGCTCGCCTCGGAAGTGACCGACTGGACGTCGTAAAGGGAAATAGCGGTGGCGACGTCCTCCATCAGGTCGAGGATGTCGTCCATCGTGGTGATCAGCTTGTGGATCTCATCGCGGTCGAGCGGCGTGATGAAGGTCTTGTGCAGCAGGTCGATGGTTTCGTGCGTGAGTTTGTCTGCAGCCTTCTCGGCTTTTTGCACGTTTTGCTTATGAGTTTCGGCGTCTTGCAGATTGTCGATCAGCAGCTCGAGTTCGCGGCTTGCCGAGACGATGCACTGTGCGTGCGCATTGAAAATATCAAAGAACTTGCCCTCGGTGGGCATGAATCGACCGAACATTGGGATCCCGAAAATTGGTCACATTATGGCTGACATAAAACCGCCATATTGTACCGTTGCGGGCCCGATGTAGCACTTTGCAAAGCGCGCTTACAACAGCGGCCATTGCGTTTGCGCGGTCTTTGCGCTGCGCCGCCGCTATTCGCGCTTAATCGCCGTAAAAATTCTGCGCGCCCGCAAAGTTGTCGAACTTCGTGTATTGGCCGTGGAACGTGAGCCGAACCGGTCCGATCGGGCCATTCCGCTGCTTGCCGATAATGATTTCCGCCGTGCCTTTGTCCTGGCTGTCGGGGTTATACACTTCGTCGCGGTAAATAAACAGGATCACGTCGGCGTCCTGTTCGATAGCGCCCGATTCGCGCAGGTCCGACATGATCGGCCGCTTGTTCGGACGTTGTTCCAGACCGCGGTTGAGCTGCGACAAAGCGATGACCGGCACATCCAGTTCCTTCGCGAGGCTCTTGAGCGAACGCGAGATTTCCGAGATTTCGGTGGCGCGGTTTTCACCCGAAGACGATCCGCTCATCAGCTGCAGGTAGTCGATGATGATGAGCCCGAGCTTGCCGCACTGACGCGAGAGCCGCCGCGCGCGTGAGCGCAGTTCCATCGGGTTCAGACCACCGGTTTCGTCGATAAAAATCTGCGCCTCGCTCATTTTTTGCACGGCGTGCGTGAGCTTCGGCCAGTCCTCGTCGGTCAGACGGCCGGTTCGCATGCGGTGTTGATCGAGGCGGCCGACCGAGCCGAGCATACGCATGGTGAGCTGCGAGCCCGGCATTTCCATTGAGAACACAGCGACCGGCAAGCCGTATTCGACCGCAACGTACTCGCCGATGTTCATCGAAAACGCCGTCTTACCCATCGACGGACGTCCCGCAACAATGATCAACTCGCCGCCGTGCATGCCCGAGGTCATGCGGTCAAGGTCGACAAAACCGGTCGGCGTGCCGGTCACGTCGCTCGGATTCGCGGTGTGATACAGCGTGTCGATCCGCTCGACGACCTGAGTCAGCAGCGGCCCGATTTCCAGAAAGCCCTGCGTGCCACGCGCGCCGTCTTCCGCAATCGAAAACACCTTCGATTCCGCCTCGTCCAGCAATTGCCGGACTTCCTTGCCTTGCGGATTGAAGGCGTCGGCCGAGATTTCGTCGGCAACGGAAACCAGCCGGCGCAGCACCGCGCGGTCGCGCACGATTTCCGCATAGCGCCGGATATTCGCCGCGCTCGGCGTGTTCTGCGCGAGTGCGTTCAGATACGCAAGGCCACCGACCTCTTCCGCCTTGCCCGACGTTCCGAGCGCTTCGTAAACGGTAATGACGTCGGCCGGGCGCGTCGCTGCGATGAGCTTGCCGATGTGCTCGTAGATAATGCGGTGATCGTAGCGATAGAAATCGCTTTGCGACAGGAAATCGGCAATCCGGTCCCATGCCGCGTTGTCCAACAACAACCCGCCCAGCACCGATTGCTCGGCCTCGATCGAATGCGGCGGGACTTTCAGCGACTCGAGTTGGGGATCTTTGGACGGTGCGTTCATGGAGAGGAATTATCGTGGAAATCAGGCGACCGCGGCCAGCGGAACGAGCAAAAAATAACGGGCACAAAAAAGGCAGGGGCCGGTTGCCCGGCCCCTGCCCTCAGCCAGCAACAACCTGGCCAATACTATCTGATGCTTGATGCGGTCGATTCAGACGCGCTCGGCTTAAACGTGCTCGCCGAGTACCGACACCGTCACGTCGACAACCACGTCGGTGTGCAGCGAAACCTGAACCGGGTGGTCACCCACCGTCTTCAGCGGGCCTTCCGGCAGGCGAACTTGCGCCTTTTCAACCGCGAAGCCTTGCTTGCCCAGTGCTTCGGCGATGTCGGCGTTCGTCACCGAGCCGAACAGACGGCCGTCCACACCGGCCTTCTGGCCGATCTGAACCGTCGAACCCGCCAGCTTTTCGCCTTGGGCTTGAGCGGCAGCCAGCTTTTCAGCGGCGGTCTTTTCGAGTTCAGCGCGGCGGACTTCGAATTCGGCCAGCGCTTCCTTCGTTGCACGGCGAGCCTGCTTGTTCGGGATCAGGAAGTTACGTGCGTAACCGTCCTTGACCTTCACGATATCGCCCAGGTTGCCCAGATTGACGACTTTTTCCAGAAGAATGATTTGCATTCGGATGCTCCTTATCGCGTCGTCGGGTTAGGCCTTGTGCTGGTCGGTGTACGGCACGAGCGCGAGGAAACGTGCGCGCTTGATAGCCGTGTCCAGCTGGCGTTGATAGTGCGACTTCGTACCCGTGAGACGCGCCGGCGTGATCTTGCCGTTTTCGCCGATGAAGTCTTTCAGCGTTTCGATGTCTTTGTAGTCGATGTATTCGACGCCAGCAGCCGTGAAACGGCAGAACTTCTTACGCTTGAAGAGCGGATTTTGTTGCTGACGACGCTTGTCGAATTTCTTACCAGTCGGGCGGGGCATGTTCAGTCCTTTCCAATGTCCTGCAATGCTGTGATGTGAAATACCAGAGTTCTTGCGTTGCGGTGCTTTTTTGCCAGGAAGCCTGTGAAGAGCGTTTCCACGCCCATCGGACAGCTTTCCAGCTTACCGCTCGCCTCACCTGCGGCTACCGCCTGCATGGTCAGTTCGACTTGCCGGGCAATACCGGCTTCGACGACTTCCGTGCGGTGCTGCAACGTGCAGCTGGCAATCGGAACGCCGGCGGGGGTGTACCGCACCGGTTCGCGTTCGACGACGCTGGCTGTGAGCTGCAGCCGGTTCATGAAGCCTTTGGCAAGGGCGACGCTTGGTCTGGTAGCTTAAATAGTGTGTCTTAAGCCTGCGCTTCGGACGGTTGCGTAGCAGCCGACTTCTTGGCTTCTTCGCGCTGCACTTCCTTCATCATCGGCGAAGGGCCGGTTTCGGCTTTCTTCATCTTGACGATGAGGTGACGCAGAACGGCGTCGTTGAACTTGAACGCGTGTTCCAGCTCGTCGAGCGTGGTCTGGTCGCATTCGATGTTCATGCAGACGTAGTGAGCCTTCGCGAGTTTCTCGATCATGTAGGCCAGTTGGCGACGGCCCCAGTCTTCGATACGGTGGATCTGGCCACCGTGCGACGTGATCGTGCTCTTGTAACGCTCGATCATGGCGGGCACCTGCTCGCTCTGATCGGGATGCACGATAAAGACGATTTCATAATGACGCATACACACTCCTTGTGCTGACTTTTGGATAGAAGCCACCCGGGCGTCGAACCGGTGTGGCAAGTGAGAAGCCGAAGATTGTAGCCTGATTGGGGACGGGCTGCAAGGCATTGCATCGTCCGAAGGCGTGATTCGGGCGTGTTTTCAACGATTTAGCGTCCTCGTTGCACGCGCCGCATGAGCCAAGACCGCTCGAATTTACCCACCAAGCGCGCTGCGCCGCTCGCAAACGCGCCCTCACCCCCGCTTCGCGGCCGGGCCTGCGAGCCCGCTCCGAGCCTCGAGCCCGGTCCAGCCAAAGCGCGGCAGCGTCCCGAGCGCACTACCCGGCCATGCCCGCGCGTGTCAGCCCACTGCGTGTCAGCCCACTAATACGCCGGCCGGTTCCAGTAATCCTCGCTCGCGTAGATCTCTTTCAGATAATCGATGAAATAGCGCACCTTGGCCGGCACGTAGCGCTGCTGCGGGTAGACCGCGAGAATGTCGTAGTCGGGCAGCGCGAATTCGTCGAGCACCGTTTGCAGTTCGCCGCGTGCGAGCTGCTGCTGGATTTCCCAGGTGGACCGCCAGCCTAGTCCGAGCCCTTCGGATACCCAGCGGTGCAAAAGTTCGCCGTCGTTGCAATCGAGCGTGCCCCCTACCCGCACCGTGACGAGCTTGCCGTTGCGGCGAAAATACCAGCCGCGGTTCTGGCCGCCTTGCAGATTGAACGCAAGACAGTTGTGCCGCGGCAGGTCTTCGAGCGTTTTGGGCTTGCCGTGCCGGCGGAAGTAGTCGGGCGTGCCGCACACCACGCGCCGGTTCGAAGCGAGCTTCACCGCGACGAAGTTCGGATCGACCGCACCGCCGATGCGTATCGACAGGTCATAGCCCTCGCGCACCAGATCCACGACGCGGTCGGTCAGGTTGAACGACACCTGCAATTCCGGCTTGTCGGCGACAAACGCCGGCGCGAGCGGCGCGACGTGCTTGCGGCCAAACGCAGCCGGCGCCGACACGATCAGATGGCCGTTCACCGCGCGGCGCCCGGCGCTCAGTTCGTTCTCGGCCTGGTCCCATTCGGTCAATAGTCCGCGGCAGCGCTCCAGAAAGGCTGCGCCGTCCTCGCTGACCACGAGCCGCCGCGTCGAGCGATACATCAGCTTCACGCCGAGGCGCTTTTCGAGAGCGTCGATGCGCCGCCCGAGGATCACCGGCGACACGCCCTCCTCCAGAGCCGCGGCCGCAAGGCTACCCGCGTCCGCGACGCGCACGAAGGTTTCAATCTGCTTGAAGCGATCCATGGCGGTCTCCTTGCGGGCGCACACTGCTTGTGCCCGCATTCCATACTTTTTGTTTCGAAATAAGCGACGCGGACTGATCTTATCAAACCTTTAGGTCGAGCCTAAAGTGCGTTCAAGAGCCTTATTCGCCAATTTCCAAACATTGAGGAGACATTCATGGCCAAGATGAGAGCCGTCGACGCCGCCGTGCTGGTGCTCGAAAAAGAAGGTATCGACACCGCGTTCGGCGTGCCGGGTGCAGCGATCAACCCGTTCTACTCGGCCATGCGCCGCGCGGGCAACATCAGCCACGTGCTCGCGCGCCATGTCGAGGGCGCTTCGCACATGGCCGAAGGCTATACGCGCGCGCAGCCCGGCAATATCGGCGTGTGCATCGGCACGTCGGGTCCTGCCGGCACCGACATGATCACCGGTTTGTACTCCGCTCAGGCCGACTCGATCCCTATTCTGGCTATCACGGGACAAGCGCCGCGCGCGCGCCTGTACAAAGAAGACTTCCAGGCCGTCGACATCGAATCGATTGCGAAGCCGGTCACCAAGTGGGCCGTGACCGTGCGCGAGCCGGCGCTCGTGCCGCGCGTGTTCCAGCAGGCTTTCCATCTGATGCGCTCGGGCCGCCCGGGACCCGTGCTGGTCGACTTGCCGATCGACGTGCAGGTCGCCGAAATCGAATTCGACATCGATACGTACGAACCGCTGCCGGTCTACAAGCCGAAGGCAACGCGCAAGCAGATCGAAGCCGCGCTCACGCTGCTCAACGATTCCGAGAAGCCGCTGATCGTCTCGGGTGGCGGCGTGCTGAACGCAGCCGCCGAGGATCTGCTCGTAACCTTCGCCGAAACCGTCGGCGTGCCGGTGATTCCGACGCTCATGTCGTGGGGCGCGATTCCCGACGACCATCCGCTGATGGCCGGCATGGTCGGCCTGCAAACCTCGCACCGTTACGGCAACGCGACGATGCTCGCCTCTGACTTCGTACTCGGCATCGGCAACCGCTGGGCGAACCGTCACACGGGCAGCATCGACGTTTATACGAAGGGCCGCAAGTTCGTGCACGTGGACATCGAGCCGACGCAAATCGGCCGCGTGTTCGGTCCGGACCTCGGCATCGTGTCGGACGCGAAGGCCGCGCTCGAACTGTTCGTCGAAGTCGCCGGCGAATGGAAAGCCGCAGGCAAGCTGAAGGACCGCAGCGCATGGGTCGCCGATTGCCAGCAACGCAAGCAGACCATGCATCGCAAGACACACTTCGACAACGTGCCGATGAAGCCGCAGCGCGTCTACGAAGAGATGAACCAGGTGTTCGGCCGCGACACGTGCTACGTGAGCACGATCGGTCTTTCGCAGATCGCCGGCGCGCAATTCCTGCACGTCTACAAGGCGCGCAACTGGATCAACTGCGGCCAGGCCGGCCCGCTCGGCTGGACGATTCCGGCCGCGCTCGGCGTGCGCGCGGCGGATCCGCAACGGCCGATCGTCGCGCTCTCGGGCGACTACGACTTCCAGTTCATGATCGAAGAACTCGCGGCCGGCGCGCAATTCAAGCTGCCGTACGTGCATGTGGTCGTGAACAACTCGTACCTCGGCCTGATCCGCCAGGCGCAACGCGCATTCGACATGGACTTTTGCGTGCAGCTCGGCTTCGAGAACATCAACTCGCCGGAAACCAACGGCTATGGCGTGGATCACGTCGCGGTGGCCGAAGGTCTCGGCTGCAAGGCGATTCGCGTGTTCAAGCCGGAAGAACTCAAACCGGCGCTGCAAAAAGCGCAATCGATGCTCTCCGAGTTCAACGTGCCGGTGGTGGTCGAAGTGATTCTCGAACGCGTAACCAACATCTCGATGGGCGCGGAGATCGACGCGATCAACGAGTTCGAGGAACTCGCCGTGACGCGTGAAGACGCGCCGACTGCGCTCAGCATTCTCGACTGAGCTTTACCAGCCGATCGCGGGGGCGCGATTGCACCGACTGCATTGCAATCGCGCTATGAAGTTTTTCAATGACCGACCAAAGAGACCTGAGCGCTATGCCCAAATTCGCAGCGAATCTCACGATGCTTTTCAACGAAGTTCCGTTCCTAGACCGCTTCGCGGCCGCAGCTGACGCGGGCTTTAACGCCGTCGAATTCCTGTTTCCGTATCCGTACCGGATCGCCGAGTTGAGCGAGCGTCTTCAGCAGAACCGGCTGAAGCTCGTGCTGCACAACCTGCCCGCGGGCAACTGGGAAGCCGGCGAGCGTGGCATTGCCTGCCTGCCCGATCGCGTGAGCGAGTTTCAGGAAGGCGTGGGCCGTGCGATCGAATACGCGAGCGCGCTGAAGGTGCCGCAATTGAACTGCCTCGTCGGCATTCCGACTGCGGGCGTGGATGCTGACAAGGCGCGCGCGACTATTGTGGATAACCTGCGTTTTGCAGCGGGTGAATTGAAGAAGGCCGGTATCAGGCTGCTAGTCGAACCGTGCAATTCCTACGACATTCCGGGTTTCGCATTGAACCGTTCGAGCGAAGGCCTCGACGTAATTCGCGCAGTGGGCTCGGATAATCTGTTCCTGCAATACGACATCTATCACATGCAACGGATGGAAGGCGAACTCGCGGCAACGATCAAAAAGAATCTGCCGCAAATCGCGCATATCCAGCTAGCCGACAACCCGGGGCGCAACGAACCGGGTACCGGCGAAATCAACTACCCGTTCCTGTTCGAACTGCTCGACTCGATTGGCTACGACGGCTACGTCGGCTGCGAATACAAGCCACGCACGAACACCACTGCCGGCTTGTGCTGGGTGCAGAGCGTGGCCGGGCAAACGCGCGGCGCGGCGCACGCCGCAGCTTGAACGATGCACTGAACACCGCATCGGACAGATCAGGCGCGCGACGCCTCGCAAGGGCTCCCGTGAAGGGACCGCAAACAACACTGAAAATACTGGAGATTCAGACACATGGCAAAGATCGGTTTCATCGGGCTCGGCATCATGGGCGCGCATATGGCGCGCAACCTCATCAAGGGCGGTCATACACTGTTCGTGAACGGGGCGTATCCGGTGCCCGAAGACCTAGGCAAGAGCACGAACGTGGTGGCCAATTCGACCGCTGTCGCGCAAGCCGCCGACATCGTCATCATCATGGTGCCCGACACGCCTGACGTAGCCAACGTTCTATTCGCCGACGACGGCGTCGCCGCCGGCCTCGCGGCAGGCAAGCTCGTGATCGACATGAGCTCGATCTCGCCGCTCGATACTCAGGCGTTCGCGAAGAAGATCAATGCGCTCGGCGTCGACTACCTCGATGCGCCCGTCTCCGGCGGCGAAGTCGGTGCACGCGAGGCAACACTCACGATCATGGTGGGCGGCCCGGAAAAAGCCTTTGCGCAGGCAAAGCCGCTGTTCGAACTGATGGGCAAGAACATCTCCCTGATCGGCGACAACGGCGCGGGTCAGACGTGCAAGGTCGCGAACCAGATCATCGTGGCGCTGAACATCGAGGCCGTGGCCGAAGCGCTGCTGTTCGCATCGCGCTCGGGCGCCGATCCGGAACGTGTGCGCAAGGCGTTGATGGGCGGCTTCGCTTCATCGCGCATTCTGGAAGTGCACGGCGAGCGCATGACGAAGCGCACGTTCAATCCGGGCTTTCGGATCGAACTGCATCAGAAGGATCTGAACCTCGCACTCGACGGCGCGCGCAAGCTCGGCATCGCGCTGCCGCACACCGCGAGCGCGCAGCAATTGTTCAGCGTATGCGCGGCGAACGGCGGCAAGGCATGGGATCACTCGGCGATGGTTCGCGCACTCGAAATCATGGCGAATTACGAAGTCGCGCAAGCGCCGGATAGCGAAGCGAAAGCAGCTTGATCTTGCGGCGTTTCTTCGCGGCTTGCGGATCAGCAACAACAACGGCCGCATGCACGGAGAAACGCGGATAGCTCAGTAATACCGATTGCCGCGGATGTTGCCTCGTCAACGCCACGGCAATTGCAAGTGGGGCGCCCGGTTCGTCGCGCGGCATCGCGGCGGAACGGGCAAATCGTGCCGCTCTGGGCTGAGAGCGGCAAAGTGGGGTCCGCAGCGGCACCCGGCGGCGCCGGGGAAGCCTTGGTCGGTCAGACGTCGTCGTCGGGTGTCCGGCTGTCGGATTCATCTTCAGGCTTTTTCCGCCAATCACTCGCGCTGCGCGCTCGCTCATGCGCCGCCAGGATGCACGCACGTTTGCATTTGCTTGCAACTTCGTGCCCTCTTCCCTACCTTTCTTGACACTTCGTCACCCGCTTTCTCCTACACTCGTGAGTCATTGCATGCATGCGGTCGCTCGTCCCGCTTTATCACGACATGCGCGTTGTGCGGCTTGCTCCGTTCGGGAGCGCTCCATGGCCCCGTGCATCGCAATGAGTGCTTAACCTGTACGCAATGCATGCTTGCGTACCAACATGAGGAGTGTGATCGATGGGTATTCTCAGTTTCATCAAGGAAGCCGGCGAAAAATTGTTCAGCGCCGCGTCCACGCCGGCCAAGGCCGAATCCGCGCCCGCCGCACCGGACCTCGCCGCGCTGAACAAGACCGCGGGCGACGCGATCGCCACTTACATCCGCACCCAGGGACTGGACGCAATCAATCTGCAGGTCACCTACGACGGCACGAGCCACACGGTCACCGTATCGGGCCAGGCCGCCGACCAGGCGACCAAGGACAAGATCCTCGTGGCAGCCGGCAATGTGCAGAACGTCGACAAGGTCGACGACCAACTGAGCGTGACCGCGCCCGCCGCGGCACCCACGCAGTTCCACACGGTCGTGCCGGGCGACAACCTGTGGAAGATCGCCGAGAAGTACTACGGCAGCGGCGCTAAAAACGACGTGATCTTCCAGGCCAATACGCCGATGCTTAAAAGCCCGGACAAGATCTATCCCGGCCAGGTGCTGGTGATTCCGGCTGCGCAATAACCTGTTGCAAATGCCCGCATGGCGCGGGCAAAAAACACTGCGGTAAAAGACAACGCGGCGCTCGAAGTCGTTACTCGAGCGCCGCGTTTTTCATCCGACAACTTTTGTTGAACGCCGCGAGGCGTCAATAGGTATCGAACGCTTTTTGCAAAGCGACCGGTCCCGCGCCGCCTGCGGCCAATGCCAGCATCAGCAGCACACGCGCCTTGTACGGATTGAGCGAGCCGGCGCTGACAAAGCCGAGGGCATCGTCGGCGGCTGCGCCATTGCGCATCACATGCCCTGAGCCCACACGCGACGAACGCACTACCGCGACGCCCTGCGAAGCGGCATCGGCCAGAGCCTGTGCAAGCGACACGTGAATCGAGCCATTACCCGTGCCCGCAACGACGATGCCGCGCACGCCGGCTGTCACGAGCGCATCGACGGCAATGCGCGACACGCCGGCATAGCTCGCAACGATTTCCACATGTGGCCAATCCGCGCCGATCACGAATTCAGTCGAAAGCGTGTGCGGACGTACCACGCTGCGCTGAAACTCGACGCGCCCGTCCTGCACCCAGCCAAGCGCGCCTATTTCCGGCGACTGAAATGCATCGACGGCATACGTGCTCGTCTTGACCACGTCACGCGCACTGTGAATCTTGTTGTTGAATGCAACCAGAACGCCCTGTCCGCGCGCGCCCGCATTTGCCGCGACGGTCACGGCGTTCAGCAGATTGAGCGGTCCATCGGCGGACAACGCGGACGCGGGCCGCATTGCGGCTGTCAGCACCACCGGCTTGACGGACTTGATAGTCAGATGCAGCAGATACGCCGTTTCTTCCAGCGTATCCGTGCCATGCGTGACCACCACGCCGTCGATGTCGTCGGCGGCAAGCAGCGCGTTGATACGTTGCGCGAGCGTGGTCCACAGCGGCATCGCCATGTCCTTGCTGTCGACGCTCGCAATCTGCTCCGGCGCGATGCGGGCCACCGTCGACAACGCCGGCACCACGGCCAGCAATTGCTCGACGCCGACCACGCCGGCCTGGTACCCCGACGTATTGGTGGCGTCCGCGGCCGCGCCGGCAATCGTGCCGCCGGTGGCGAGCACGGCGATGCGCGGCAGCGGCCCGGCGGCGTTGGAAGAGGAAGAAGAGGTCTGTGGGTTCATGGCGGCGATTGTAAGCGATGATGCGCCGCCGTCGCGCGCCTTTGAACCGGTCAAAGAAGCTTCGCAGTTAGCGCTTCACACTGCCTCGCGCAACTGCGCGGCGATTTCCGCCTCGGTCAGTTGAGGCGCGAACATCTCGATCAACCGGTACGCATACGCGCGCAAAAACGCGCCCTTGCGCAAGCCGACCCGGGTCGTGCTCGCCTCGAACAGGTGTTGCGTGTCGAGTGCGACCAGTTCGGTGTCGCGCTTCGGATCGTAGGCCATTGCCGCGACCACGCCGATACCCATGCCGAGTTCGACATAGGTCTTGATCACGTCGGCGTCGATCGCGGTCAACACCACGTCGGGCAGCGCCCCTGCTTTCGCGAACGCCTGGTCGATATGCGAGCGGCCCGTGAAGTCCTGGTCATACGTGACGATCGGGAATTCGGCGATTTCATCTAGCGTCAGATTGGGGCGGCCGACGAGCGGATGATCCTTCGGCACGACCACGACGTGATGCCACGAATAGCACGGAAACGTGACGATGTCGGGGAAACGGTCGAGCGCTTCCGTGGAAATGCCGATATCCGCCTCGCCGTTGATGATCATCTGCGCGATCTGTTGCGGGCTCCCTTGGCGCAGCGCCAGATGCACCTTCGGAAAAACCTCGGTGAATTGACGGATCACCTTCGGCAGCGCGTAGCGCGCCTGCGTGTGCGTGGTCGCCACCACCAGGTGGCCGCTGTCCTGATCCGCGTACTGGCGCGCGACGCGCCGCAAATTCTCCGCGTCCAGCAGCATCCGTTCGATCAGTTGATGCACCGCCTTGCCCGGCTCCGTGAGACCCGTGAGCCGCTTTCCGCGTCGAATGAAAATGTCGACGCCGAGTTCGTCCTCGAGATCCTTGATCTGTTTCGATACGCCCGACTGCGACGTGTACAGCACGTTCGCCACTTCGGTCAGGTTCATGTTCTGACGCACGGCCTCGCGCACGAAGCGCAATTGCTGGAAGTTCATCTTGAAGTGTCCGGTTCAGCGAGAGTTGAGTTATTCGAGTTATTTGAGTTCGTTCGCATCGGGTCACGCGCTCATTGCGCCGGGAACACCCGCAGCGCGCGCGGCACCGCCGTCACGCCGTCGCCGACCGCGAGCCGCAGCTCGCGCCAGGCTTCCCGATCGAGTTCGGCTTCGAGCAGATTGCCCTCGCGGCCCGCGAGCTCGACCCGCACGGAGCCGCCCAGTGTCACGACGCGCCGCACATCGACGACGATACCCTCGCGATGCCCCGCCGACTGTGGATACAACTGCAGGTCGTGCGGACGCACATAGGCGAAAGCCGGACCGCTGAAGTCGGTGCTGATCGCGACCGGCAACGCCGCGCCGTCCACCACGAATCCGCTCGCGTCGACGTTGCCGTGCAGGCGGTTTGCCGCGCCGAGAAACTCATACACAAACGACGTTTGCGGATGGTCGTACACGTCCTGCGGACTGCCGACCTGCTCCACGTGTCCGCGATTGAGCACGACGATACGGTCCGCCACTTCGAGCGCCTCTTCCTGATCGTGCGTGACGAAAATCGTCGAGATATGCAGATCGTCATGCAGACGCCGCAGCCAGCTGCGCAATTCCTTGCGGACCTTGGCATCGAGCGCGCCGAACGGTTCGTCGAGCAGCAGCACTTTCGGCTCGACGGCAAGCGCGCGAGCGAGCGCGATACGCTGCCGCTGTCCGCCCGACAGTTCCGACGGATAGCGTTGCGCGAGCCAGTCGAGTTGCACGAGCTTGAGCAACTCATGCACCTTCTCGCGGATCACCGCTTCGGACGGACGCTCCTTCCTCGGCTTCACCCGCAGCCCGAACGCCACGTTCTCGAACACCGTCATATGACGGAACAGCGCGTAATGCTGGAACACGAAGCCCACTTCGCGCTCACGGGCGCCGACGGTCGCGACGTCCTGGCCTTGCAGAACTACCTGGCCGCCGTCCGCGTATTCGAGGCCTGCGATCACACGCAGCAACGTGGTCTTGCCACACCCCGAGGGCCCGAGCAGCGCAACCAGTTCGCCCGGCGGAAAATCGAGCGAGACGTTGTCGAGCGCGACGAAATCGCCGAAGCGCTTTTGCAGGTTACGTACGGTGATACCCATTACAGCTCTCCTTGCTTGAGCGGGTGTTGCTGCGAAGATTGCATGTTCAGCGGCTGCGCGGTCGACGGCAAAGCGGACGGCAGCGTGACTGGTCCGGCGTGCGCCGGCACGTCGCGGGCGTCCGACAGTTCCGCCGACATATGACGCTCGGCGAGCAGTTTCAGCGCGAGCGTCACGAGTGCGAGCAAGGCCAGCACCGACGCCACGGCGAACGCCGCCGAGAAGTTGTATTCGTTGTAGAGAATTTCGACGTGCAGCGGCATCGTGTCCGTCTGACCGCGAATATGGCCCGACACGACCGACACCGCGCCGAACTCGCCCATCGCGCGGGCGTTGCACAGAATCACGCCGTACAGCAGGCCCCATTTCACATTGGGCAGCGTGACGCGGCGAAAGATCTGCCAACCGGAGGCGCCGAGCACATGCGCGGCTTCCTCTTCGTCGTTGCCTTGCGCCTGCATCAGCGGGATCAGTTCGCGCGCGACGAACGGGAACGTCACGAAGATCGTCGCGAGCACAATGCCGGGCACGGCGAAGATGATCTGCACGTTATGCGCTTGCAGCCATGGACCGAACCATCCTTGCGCGCCGAACATCAACACGTAGATGAGACCCGAGATCACGGGCGACACCGAGAACGGCAGATCGATCAACGTGGTGAGGAGCGCCTTGCCGCGAAACTCGAACTTCGCGATGCACCACGAAGCCGCGAGGCCGAACACGAGATTGAGCGGCACTGCAATTCCCGCCGTAATCGCCGTCAGCTTGATGGCTGCCAGCGCGTCCGGATCGGCGAGCGATTCCAGATAGAAGCCAAGTCCCTTGTTCAACGCCTGATAAAACACGGCAACGAGCGGCACGACGAGAAAGAGCGCGAGAAACAGTAGCGCAATGCCGGTCAGAATCCAGCGCACGAGCGGCGGTTCGGTAATCGGATCGGGCCGGCGCGCGATATTCAGTGGCGCGCGCGGAGCGACGGCGTGCGCCTTGACGCTGTCGGCGTTATCGACGTGACCTGCTGATTGGCGGCTCATTGCACACCTCCGCCAATGCTTGCAACGCTCGCTGCGCCCGGCGCCGGACCCGCGCTGCCGCGGCTCGTGCGGCGCTGCAGATACCACTGCAGCGTATTGATGAAGAGCAGCATCAGAAACGAGACGACGAGCATCACGACGGCAAGCGCCGTAGCGCCGGCGTAGTCATACTGCTCGAGCTTGGTGATGATGAGCAGCGACGTGATTTCCGACTTCATCGGCACATTGCCCGCAATGAAAATGACCGAGCCGTATTCACCCAGCGCGCGGGCAAACGCGAGCGCGAAGCCCGTCAGCAGCGCCGGCAACACCGCCGGCAACACCACGCGGCGAAACGTCAGCCAGCGCGATGCGCCGAGGCACGCGGCGGCCTCTTCCTGCTCGCGCTCGAACTCTTCGAGCACCGGCTGCACCGTGCGCACGACGAACGGCAAACCGATAAAGGTCAACGCGACCAGCACGCCCACCGGCGTAAAAGCCACCTTCAGACCGAGCGGCTCCAGAAACTGTCCGATCCAGCCGTTGCCCGCGTACACGGCCGCGAGCGAAATGCCGGCCACCGACGTGGGCAGTGCAAACGGCAGATCGACCACGGCGTCGACGATGCGCTTGAACGGAAACCTGTACCGCACGAGCACCCATGCGACCAGAAAGCCGAACACCGCGTTGATCAATGCGCCGCCGAGCGCGGAGAAGAATGTCAGCCGGTACGAGGCCAGCACGCGCGGCGAACTGACGGCGCGCACGAACTGACTCCAGTCGAGAGACGCCGTCTTCAGAAAGGTCGCCGCGAGCGGAATCAGCACCACGAGGCTCAGATAAGCCACCGTGATGCCGAGTGTCAGGCCGAAACCGGGCAAGGCACTTGGTTTGCGGAAGGTCAACGTGGTCATGCTCGTTACTCTTTCAGTTGATGCTCGTGTTGCCGGCCGCCAGGTCCTGATCGGCCAAAAGCGCGCCTATGGCGCGCTCCGGAAAGTGACGCGCCGTGGCGCGTCGCGTTGCCTCGGTCCACGCCTGCTGCGGCGCGGACCCGGGCTGTGTTACTGCGGCTGGTAGATCGAATCGAACACGCCGCCGTCGGCAAAGTGCGTCTTCTGCGCGTTGGCCCAGCCGCCGAACGAATCGTCGACCGTGTACAGCTTCAGCTTCGGAAACTTCGAGGTCAGTTCGGCCGGAACCTTGTTCGAACGCGGACGGTAGAAGTTCTTCGCGGCGATTTCCTGGCCCTGCTCGCTATAGAGAAAATTCAGATACGCTTCGGCCAGCTTGCGCGTGCCGTGCTTGTCGACGACCTTATCCACCACCGCCACCGGCGGCTCGGCCAGGATGCTCACGGACGGCACGACGATTTCGAACTTGTCCGGACCGAATTCCTTCAGCGACAGAAACGCCTCGTTTTCCCACGCGATCAGCACGTCGCCAATGCCGCGTTGCACGAAGCTGGTGGTCGCGCCGCGCGCGCCGGAATCGAGCACGCCGGCATTCTTGTACAGCTTGCCCACGAATTCCTTGGCCTTCTGGTCATTGCCGCCCGGCTGATGCGCGGCATACGCCCACGCCGCGAGATAGTTCCAACGCGCGCCGCCCGAGGTCTTCGGATTCGGCGTCACGATCGACACGCCCGGTTTGGCCAGATCGTCCCAATCCTTGATGTGCTTCGGATTGCCCTTGCGCACCAGAAACACGATCGTCGACGTGTACGGCGACGCGTTGTCGGGCAAGCGCTTCTGCCAGCCTTTGTCGATCAAACCTTTGTTCGCGATCGCGTCGATGTCGTAAGCCAGCGCGAGCGTCACGACGTCGGCCTGCAAGCCGTCGAGCACCGAGCGCGCCTGCGCGCCCGAACCGCCGTGCGACTGCTTGAACGTGACGGTCTCGCCGGTCTTCGCCTTCCATTCCTTGGCAAAAGCCTGGTTCACGTCCTGGTAGAGCTCGCGAGTCGGGTCGTAGGAAACGTTCAGCAGCGTCGTGTCGGCGGCTTGCGCGTGGCCGGCCGCGCCGAGGGCGCCGAGCGCGGCTGCCGCGCCGAACGCGAGCGCGGCGATGAGTTTTCGGCTCCTGCCCGCCCGACCCGTGTCCTGATAATTCATGCCAAGTTCTCCGCGTGTTGGTGCGCTGAAACAGCGTGTGGTGTTGTTTTGCGTCGGATCACGTGCACATGAGCGCGACTGGAAGGCCAGTCTATCGAAGCGCTTTCATCATTAAAAATAATGTTTATTCATTTTTTAATACGCAAAAGTGGTAATGACAGCCAGATAAGGCGTTGCGGCACGAAAACGGATGTTTGGACGTCGATTTACGACGTTGCAGCGAGGCGTCCGCTCCCGAACTTAAAGTAAAGCTTGAATTGCGCCGGATACTGTATAAAAATACAGGCACCTGTTCATCCATACAGTGGCGCCATGACCAAACTCACCGCACGACAGCAGCAGGTTTTCGATCTGATCCGCCGGGCCATAGAACGCACCGGTTTTCCGCCCACGCGTGCGGAGATCGCCGCCGAACTGGGTTTCAGCTCGGCCAATTCGGCTGAAGAGCATCTGCGGGCGCTTGCCCGCAAGGGCGTGATCGAACTCGCGGCCGGCGCGTCGCGCGGCATTCGCCTGCTTGCCGGCCCGGACGACGCGCCGCATCAGTTCACGTTGCCGCACGCCAGCATCATGCAGCTGTCGCTGCCGCTCATCGGCCGGGTTGCCGCCGGCAGCCCGATCCTCGCGCAGGAACATATCGCGCAACACTATGCGTGCGACCCGGCGCTCTTCTCGAGCAAGCCCGATTACCTGCTCAAGGTGCGCGGGCTGTCCATGCGCGACGCGGGTATCTTCGACGGCGATCTGCTCGCGGTGCAGAAAAGAAGCGAGGCCAAAGACGGCCAGATCATCATTGCGCGGCTTGGCGACGACGTCACGGTCAAGCGTCTGAAGCGCCGCGCGAACGGTATCGAGCTGATTGCCGAGAACCCCGATTACGAGAACATCT
Source organism: Paraburkholderia kirstenboschensis (assembly GCF_904848585.1). Lineage (GTDB taxonomy): Bacteria > Pseudomonadota > Gammaproteobacteria > Burkholderiales > Burkholderiaceae > Paraburkholderia > Paraburkholderia kirstenboschensis. Next base: position 1,187,882 of record NZ_CAJHCR010000001.1, on the reverse strand, counting down.
TCGTTGAGACAGGCAGCGCGGACTTCGCGCTCGAAGGCATCGCTGTCGGGCTGATCCGCCCGGGCGAGTTCTGATAGCGCCGGGTTGGCTCAATGAGCAACGCGCTCAGTGCGTCATTAGTGCGTCCTCAGTGCGTCACTAGCCAACCGCCCGCCTGCTCACCGACTAAAGCAGTACTCATGTTGAATCGCCCGGAGAGACTCATGGAACGCCTTGCCCGCCTGTTGCCGTTTCGCCAGTTCGGCCGTCTGCGCCATCTGCGCAAGCTGGTGCCTTGCTCACTGATCGAAGCGTCCACGGCCGCTACCGCGTCGCTGTTCGACTCGCCCGCTCGCGGCTCCGACCTGCAGGCCGCGTTGCCGTCTTCACTGCCGGCATTCGCCCGCGTGTCGCTGAATTCGGGGCTCAATACTGCGGAGCCGGAGCGCCGCGCGCCGGTGCGCGTCTACCATGGGCCGTCGCGGCTCATCATGGTCGGCACCGTGGATGCGGTGTGCCGCATGATCGACCGTTGCATCGCCGAGGAAACCAATGTCCACGGCGCGGTGTTCGAGTCCTGATGATCTGAGAGGTGTGCGGGCGCGTCGAGGCCACATGCTTTGTGGCAGCGCACGGATCGTTTCAGCGTGGCCGCGGTCCACGTTAGATCACACCTGATGGAGATTTCCGCTCGATGGCAGTTTCAACAACCAAGAAGAAGCGCAGCGCCCGTCCGCTGATCGTCACGCTGGTAGTTGTCGTGGTGATCGCGGCGTTGGGCTTTGCTTATGCCTCGCCGTATATCGCGCTCAATAACCTCAAACGTGCGGCCGACGCACGTGATGCGCAGACGGTGAATCGGTACGTCGATTTTCCGGCGTTGCGCGAAAGCCTGAAGCAGCAAGTCACAGGCTTGCTGACGCGCCGGCTGGACTCACATGGAAACGGCAATCCGTTGGCTGCGATCGGCGCGATGATTGGCGTCGCATTGATCGGCCCGCTCGTCGACGCGTATGCAACCCCCGACGGCGTGGCTGCGCTGTTGAACGGCATGCCGCCGCGAGGTGAGCCCGGTGAGCGGCCGAACGCTGCGCCGGTCACAGGCAATCCACCCGCTGCCAGCGCGTCTGCATCGCCCGGTGCGGACACCGACGCGCCTGGCGGCGCTACTGGTAATGCGAGCGACAACGCGACCAGCAGGGGCGCCCCGCCGCAACCGCCGCAAACCACAGCCGGCTATCGCAGCCTCAATGAGTTCGCCGTCACCTACCAGCACGGCGCCGGGGACGCGCGTTACTCCGCCATCTTCATGCGCGAAGGTCTCTTCACGTGGAAGCTGGCGGCGGTCAATCTGAACGAGTAAGCGTCAGGAGCGGCGTGTCAGACCGAACACTCACGCCGCCGATCAGACTGAACGCACTCGCCGCTCACGCCGCACAATCCGCCCACCCCGCGCTCATGCGGCCGAACGCTCACGCCCCGCACCAAGGCCGCATGCCTGGCGCGTGTGGCCGCACGCCCGAACGGCACTCTCAGGCCGCTTCTTGCTGCTGCTCTTGCGCTGAAGAACACGCGACCAGAATGCTGCATGACACTCGGTCGAGCAGCGGTGTGTTGCCTGCGCCCATCCACCATCGGGACAAGCCCGTGCGGCAACGGTGGCCCACCACCACGAGGTCGACGTGCAACTCATTGGCAAGATTGGCGATCTCGTCGATCGGATGGCCGAACGCAAAGTGTCCCTGAGCGTTTACGCCGCGCTCGGTCAGCCAGTCCACGCCCTCTTGCAGGATATCCCGTGCAGTCTTTTCGAAGCTGCCACACGCGACGTCCGTCAGCAGGCCCGCGCTTTGCGCAATGCTCGAGCGCATGTCCACCACCGAAAGCAGATGCGTTTGCGCCTTCAGATCCAGCGCAAGGTCGGCGCCGCAACGCAGAGCCTTGCGGCCTTCGCGCGAGCCGTCGTAGCACAGCAGGATTTTCTGGTAGCTCGCCATCGTTTTTCCCCTTTCCGCGAAAGCGCGGTCTGAATCAATCATGGTGCGCCGCAATTCAGCTTGCAAGGGATGGAAAACGCTAAGTGCGATTGTCGCGTGCCCCGGCCTTGTGCATCCGAGGCGCGCTCCGCCGGGACAGTGCGCGCGGCGCTTATGCGGCGGTGCAAGAACGCGCTGTGCGGCGCGCTCCTTGAACCGCCACTTCGCAGCCGATGACCTAGAATGAGCAGCCTTCCCGTCGATTCGCCTCTTTTGCCTGAGTCTCGATCCAATCCAATGTCCGACACCGCCATCGAATTCCAGCAGGTTGAAAAAAGCTACGGCGAAAAGAAGGTTGTCGACGGACTGTCGTTTCATGTCGACGCCGGAGAGTGCTTCGGCCTGCTCGGACCGAACGGCGCGGGCAAGACCACCACCTTGCGCATGCTGCTCGGCATCGCCGCGCCGGACGCCGGCTCGATCCGTCTGTGCGGCGAGCCGATTCCCGGCCGGGCGCGTATCGCGAGGGCGCGCGTCGGCGTGGTGCCGCAGTTCGATAACCTCGATCCCGACTTTACCGTCCGCGAAAACCTGCTGGTGTTCGGCCGCTACTTCGGCTTGAGCGCCGCGCAATGCCGCGCGATGGTGCCGTCGCTGCTGGAATTCGCGCGTCTGGAAAGCAAGGCGGACGCGCGTGTGAGCGAACTGTCGGGCGGCATGAAGCGGCGCCTCACGCTCGCGCGAGCGCTCGTCAACGATCCCGACGTGCTGATCATGGACGAGCCGACTACCGGCCTCGACCCGCAGGCGCGGCATCTCATCTGGGAGCGACTGCGCTCGCTGCTCGCGCGCGGCAAGACGATCTTGCTGACCACCCACTTCATGGAAGAAGCCGAGCGGCTATGCGACCGGCTGTGCGTGATCGAAGAAGGACGCAAGATTGCGGAAGGCGCGCCAAGGGAGCTGATCGAGTCGGAAATCGGCTGCGACGTCATCGAGATTTTCGGCCCCGATCCGTTCGCATTGCGCGATGAGCTTGCGCCGCTCGCACAGCGAACCGAGATCAGCGGTGAGACGCTCTTCTGTTATGTGAACGACGCCGGGCCAGTGCATGCGCGACTGAAGCAGCGAGCGGATCTGCGCTATCTGCACCGCCCGGCGAATCTCGAGGACGTCTTCCTGCGCCTCACTGGCCGCGAGATGCAGGACTGACTTCCATCGACACTGCAAGAGACACGCAATGGATGCACGCACGTACCGAAGCAACGAAGCCACCCCGCCCATGCAGGCCCCTTTCGCCGCAATGCCCGCGAACGCGGTCAACTGGATCGCGGTGTGGCGCCGCAACTACCTTGTGTGGAAGAAGCTTGCGCTCGCATCCATGTTCGGCAATCTCGCCGATCCGATGATCTATCTGTTCGGCCTTGGCTTCGGCCTCGGGCTGATGGTCGGACGCGTCGACGGCGTGTCGTATATCGCGTTCCTCGCAGCGGGCACGGTTGCGTCGAGCATTATGATGTCCGCGAGCTTCGAGTCGATGTATTCGGGCTTTTCGCGCATGCACGTGCAGCGCACCTGGGAAGCAATCATGCACACGCCGTTGACGCTCGGCGATATCGTGCTTGGCGAAGTGATCTGGGCGGCCAGCAAGTCGGTGCTGTCGGGCGCCGCGATCATGCTGGTGGCGGGCGCGCTCGGCTACGCCAGTTTTCCGTCCGTGCTGCTCGCGTTGCCCGTCATCGTGCTGACGGGCCTCGCGTTTGCAAGCGTCGCGATGGTCGTGACCGCGCTCGCGCCGTCGTACGACTTCTTCATGTTTTATCAAACGCTGGTGTTGACGCCGATGCTGTTGCTCTCCGGCGTGTTCTTCCCGATCTCGCAGTTACCTGCCGCCGCACGCGGTGCGGCCGAGGTCCTGCCTCTGGCGCACGCAGTCGATCTGATCCGTCCGGCCATGCTTGGGCGCCCGCTCGACAACGCGCTGTGGCACGCGGCCGTGCTGGCAGCTTATGCGGTGGGCGGGTTTATCGTCGCCGCCGTGCTGTTTCGGCGCAGGATGATGAAGTAACTCGTGCTGCGCCGCAGATATGCGCGGAGAATTCGAGGGCGGCTGACCCGAGAAGTCAGCGCCCACGAATAAGCTTGCGGCACGGACGCGAGTTCAGTCCTCTTCATCGGTCCAGGGAATGTCGACGTCCGAGATGAACGCGACTGTCGCAAACGGGCCGCCTTCGTGTCGCCCGATCTTGCCATCGGCACGCTGCCATTCCACCCGGAACATCGTGCCCGGATCGTCGGCAATTAGCCGCACGGTGCGGATCTCGTCGGGATCGGCGTCCTCGACCGGACCGTCGAGCGAAATCTGCAGCTCTTGCGGCCACAGACCGTCGGCCGGATCGTAAATCTTGTCGCCGTCCGGAATGAGTGTGAACGCTTCGACGCCGATCGTCGCCGAGGCATCCACGATCATTTTGGCTAGCGCGCGCAGCAGCGCGGTGGCCCGCGCCGAATTTGCCTGACGGATTGCGAGGTCCCCGCGCGTCAGCGCCTGCTCAAGTTTTGGGTTTGTTTTTTGTTGCGCCATTCGATGTCCTGAGTGCTATCGCCGAGTGTGAACAGCGCGGCTGAAAACCCGCCGCCGCTGCCGATTTTTCGGGCTGCATCCTACCATTCGTGCGCGCCGCGCCACCCGCAGAAGCACGACACGAACGGAGAAGCCCGTCCTGCTCACCACAGTTTAGGTCGTGATTTGCCGACAGGGAGAGACATTTGCCTTTCGTTGCATGTCCAGCGAACTCAAGGCGCCGGGTTCGGCTGCATCTGATGCAGTGCGTCGATTTCATCGAGCACGTCCTGCGGCAGCTTCACGTCGACGCTCGCAATGTTCTCCTTCAACTGATCGAGCGAAGTCGCGCCAATCAGATTGCTCGTGACGAACGGCCGGCTATTGACGAAGGCAAGCGCTAACTGGGCAGGCGACATGCGATGGCGCTTTGCCAGTTCGACGTAACGCGTGGTGGCCTGAATCGCTTGCGGCTTGCTGTAGCGCTGGAAGCGCTCGAACAGCGATATGCGTGCGCCAGCCGGCCGCGCGCCGCCTTCGTATTTACCGGACAGCCAGCCGAAGGCAAGCGGCGAATACGCGAGCAAGCCGATATTGTCGCGGTGCGCGTACTCGGAGAGCCCCGCCTCGTAAGTGCGGTTCAGGAGACTATACGGATTCTGGATACTGACGATACGCGGCAAGCCGAGCTTTTCCGACGCGCGCAGGAACTGCGCGACGCCCCACGGCGTTTCGTTCGATACGCCCACATGGCGCACCTTGCCCGCCTTGACGAAGTCGGCGAGCACGGACAGCGTTTCGTCGATAGGCACCGTATATTCGTCGTCGACCCACGGATAGGCCGGACGGCCGAACGTCATCGTGTTGCGGTCCGGCCAGTGCAACTGGTACAGATCGACGTAGTCCGTTTGCAGACGCTTCAAGCTGTCGTTCAGCGCCTCAGTGAGGTTCTTACGGTCGAACTGGTTGGACTCGCCGCGGATATGTCGCGGGTTATGCGGCTGACGCGCGGGCCCCGCGATCTTCGTGGCCAGCACGATTTTTTCGCGCTCGCTGCGATGCTTCGCGAGCCACGTGCCGATAAATCGCTCGGTCGAGCCTTGCGTCTCGGCGCGCGGCGGCACCGGGTACATCTCTGCGGTATCGATCAGGTTGACGCCGTGATCGAGCGCGTAGTCGATCTGAGCGTGCGCGTCCTGCTCTGTGTTCTGCTCGCCCCACGTCATGGTGCCGAGTCCGATCAGGCTGACCTGCACATCCGAATCGCCGAGTCTGCGGTATTCCATGGAAGCTTTCCTATTCGTTGGATGGACATAAACCGCTGACGTTACCATGCCCGCGCGATGCCTGCAGCACGGCTAGAATGCCGTGCTGGCGTGCAGTGCAAGCGCGCCGCGCCCAACATTCCTTTGCGCCGGTCCATCACGATGAATCCCGAACACCTCGAACTGCTGGTCACACGTGTGATGCCCTACGGCAAATACAAAGGCCGCCTGATCGCCGACCTGCCTGGCCATTACCTGAACTGGTTCGCGAGCCAGGGCTTTCCGCCCGGCGAGATTGGACGGCTACTCGCACTGATGCACGAAATCGATCACAACGGGTTGTCGTCGTTGATCGAACCTTTGCGCAAGCGTTGAAGCGTTCCTACGACCAACCGCATCGCATGATAAGGGCGGCCACGCGCTGTTCTGTTGCAGAAGATTAACCGGGTGTTACCGCGCGATGGATGCTCCGATGCGGTTCCGGTCGCAGCATGCTGCGCTCGCCGTGGAGTACCGGTTCGGCGCAAGGATGAGCGCTGCGCAGGCACGCGGTGCGATCGTAATGTGCGGACACAAATGCGGCTGAACTCCCGGGCCCGCGATCTTTCTGATCCTTTATGTCAGGACGGGTCAGGACGGGAGACAACTGTGAGCAGGCTCTTTGCATCGATGGCATTGCTGGCCGTGGTGGCGGGCGTCAGCGGATGCGCAGTCGCGCCCGCCTATGACTACGGCTACGCCCAACCCTATTACCCCGGTTATGGCTACGGATACGGAGCGCCCTATGCGCCGGTGTACGGCACGGTCGGCATCTGGGGCGGTTGGGGCGGACCATGCTGTTATTACCACGGCGGTGGCGGCCACTGGGGCGGTGGCGGTTGGCATGGCGGTCACGGCGGAGGTAGCGGTGGCTGGCACGGCGGCCATGGCGGCGGATATGGGGGATATGGCGGATCGCACGGCGGCAGCTCGTGGAGCGGCGGCGGTGGCGGGCATGGAGGACGCAGCCATTGAATGAAGTGGTCGCTTCGGCGACCGCCGACTTGAGGCGCCTGTCTGCGCTCTAAAACAGCTGATCGGCGAATTCAGCGAGAGCGCGAGCCATTCGAGCGTTGCGAGGCAATCGCCTGCATTGCGTTAAAATTCCGGTTTCGATTCAAGCCGTTTGGCCGCCCATGTCTTCAGCTAGCACTCCCAGTCCGCGCCGCGTCAGCGTCGCCCCCATGATGGACTGGACCGATCGTCATTGCCGGTCGCTTCATCGCATCATCTCGCGTCATACGTGGCTCTACACGGAAATGGTGACGACCGGCGCACTGCTGCACGGGGATGTGCCGCGCCATCTCGCCTTCACGCCCGACGAAGCGCCCGTTGCGTTGCAACTCGGCGGCAGCGAGCCTGGCGATCTCGCGCGCTCGGCGAAGCTTGGCGAGCAGTGGGGCTATGACGAAATCAATCTGAATTGCGGCTGCCCATCGGAGCGGGTGCAGCGCGGCGCGTTCGGCGCGTGTCTGATGAACGAGCCGCAACTGGTCGCCGACTGCGTGAAGGCGATGCGCGACGTCGTCTCCGTGCCGGTCACGGTCAAACATCGAGTCGGCGTGGATGCCGTCGAGGACTACGGCTTCGTGCGCGACTTCGTCGGCACGATCGCAGACGCCGGCTGCAACGTCTTTATCGTTCATGCGCGCAACGCGATCCTCAAAGGCCTGAGCCCGAAAGAGAACCGCGAGATTCCGCCGCTCAAATACGACTACGCGTATCAACTGAAGCGCGACTTTCCGCAACTGGAGATTGTCATCAACGGTGGGATCAAGACGCTCGACGAAGTGCAGACACATCTCGCACACGTCGACGGCGTGATGCTCGGGCGGGAGGCGTACCACAATCCGTATCTGCTGGCCGACGTGGACGCGCGTTTCTACGGGTCGACGCAAGCGCCGCTCACGCGCGAGCAGGTCGAGGCGAAGCTGATTGAATATTGCGCCGCCGAGATGGCCCGCGGTACGTACCTCGGCGCGATCACTCGTCACGCCCTCGGCCTCTATCGAGGCGAAGCAGGTGCTCGCGGCTGGCGCCGAGTGCTCTCAGATAGCAAGCGCCTCGCTGCGCGCGACCTCACTATCTTCAACGAGGCGAGACAACATCTGCGTGAGCCTGCCGAAATTTTTGAATAAAGGACTAGGCAAACGCGGAACGTGTTCGTATAATCTCGTTTCTTCGTTGACGAGCCAAGTTTCCGGCAAGTCAAAGCAGATATCAGTGGTGGCTGTAGCTCAGTTGGTAGAGTCCAGGATTGTGATTCCTGTTGTCGTGGGTTCGAGCCCCATCAGCCACCCCAAAGAATTTCCGCAGTAAAGATTGAAAATTGATTGGCAAGCGGCGTTGTGAGAAATCACAACGCCGTTTTTGTTTTGGGCCTTTGGTTATGCTGTTCGCTTCGGTGATCTAGCAGTTCTCTTCTGGTCCGCCAATCACCTCATAAAACCCCTTCCCGATCAGGTCTTTACCCCGCATCGACCGCTTGGCGATCGGGGCCAGACCGGCGCTCACCCGCGCCCACTCTACGACTCGCGGATTATTTCATCAGCAAGAATAGTGCTTTCAAATTATCGGCACAAATTTTCGATAGTAGGGGTATACACTGCCTCCATCGACGTTGCAGACACAGCCCCGGCTTCGGCAACGCCATCTCGAAAGTCGAACATTATTGGAGGTACACCATGAAGACCAAATTTATCGCCGCCCTTCTCGTTGCCGTTTCCGCCTCGATCGCCGCGCCTGCTTTTGCGAGCGGCTACGGCCCGGCACCTTTCTATCGTCCGTCGGTCGGCGCACCGGCTTCGCAACAAGGTCAGAATGCGCAGACTGTCGCGGCCGAACGGGCTAACGCTGAATCGAACGCTTACGGCGGCGTGAACAACGTGTCGTCGCAATCGGGCTCGGCCACGCGTGAATCGACTTCGGGTCCGCAGTCGGTTTTCTTCGGCCACTAAGCATTCGCCGTCAAGCTTGCTGCCCTGGCGGCAAGCACGGTGGGCGCCGAGCATCGGGTTCCGATGCCGGCGCCCTCTTTCGTTTACGTGCCTAAGACGCACCTAAGACGTGCCTAAGCGGCAAGACCTGCGTCGATCACTTCGCGCGCGGCGCGAAAGCCTGCTTCGGCCGCGGCGTGCTCGGTGGGCCAAAGGCTGTCGATGTGCACGAGCCGCCAGTCGACTACCACTGCGTTCTCGCGCAACACCCGGAAATGCGCCTTGACGCCAGTGAGCACCTGTTCGACCGCGACTTCGATGTCGTAGTCCTGATAGCGCTCCTGGTAATCTCCCATGTCGAGCCCCGTCGGCTCCATGTTCACCTCCACGTCTCGCGCGGGCTCCTGAGGACATTCGTAGCGCCCAGCGTGCCGGCGCTGGCGTTCGCACGGCACCCTGCGCCGTGAAAACGCCGTTACATGCCCTGATCCCCTGATGCGGCACCGCGTAGTCGCCGCCGTTCATGCTCAATCGCAATCGCCTGAAAGGTACTGCCTGCCGTTACAGGTGATTTCGACTTCGTCCCCGCTTGCCTCGGTGACGAGCCCGCAGGCGAGCAGTTCGGCGGTTACGGTCTGCGGGAATTTTGGCGGCGGCTGACCCACGCCGACCTCGTTCAAGCGGCGCAACGCTTCGATTGCTTCGGGACTCAATGACTTCGACATGGCTGCCTCCGCCGAAATGGCTAAATTCATCCTAGCAAGTTTCGAGGGCGAATGCAGTCGCGTTGGTGCATCGTCATGACCGAATGGCTTAGCGCGTGAATTTTCGCCGGCAACCCGGGTCTACCCCGGAGCCTCACGCAATCGGACGGGCCGCGAAGCACGCAAAAGGAGAAGGAGATGAAGCGAAGCACTCTGACAGCTCTGACCGCAGTCGCCGCACTGGCAGCGACGTGCATGGGCGAAACGGCGGCCTGGGCGGAAACGGCCAAAGCGCCCCAAGCCGGATCAACAGATTCCAGGAACTCGACTGCGCAAGCAAAGCAGCCGGCGGCGCCGGGCGACGCCGCGTCGTCGATGGCGAAGCCGCCCGAGGCGGCCTCCGGCTCGACAGGGTCGAGCAACCCGGACAACATGCCGATCAAGCGTCCGCGCAAGCCGACCAACGACAAAATGATGCACGAGCCGCCCGCGAGCGGTGCGAACGCGAAATAGCGCGGCGCTTACAGGCGCGCGATCGAGACCTCCGTCGACTTGACGAGCGCGACGACTTCCGAGCCGACCTGCAGTTCGAGTTCGTCGATCGAGCGCGTGGTGATCACCGAGGTCACGATGCCGAACGGCGTGTCGACATCGACTTCGGACACGACCGGTCCACGGATGATTTCCTTGACCTTGCCTCTGAACTGATTGCGTACGTTGATTGCGGAAATGCTCATTGCGAGTGGCTCCAGGGAAGCGATTGAAAACAGTCAGTCAAGGAATGTCAGACAGCCCAGCGGACGTCTGTAGGCCGCCGGAAGCGGCCCTGGCTACGTGTGCCGGGTGTGCCGCGTGCGTCTTCGGGCTGGCCGGACAACGCGTCGTCGTTCGGCGCATTCTTCAGCACGCGCTGCAGCACATGCTCTTCGAGCGCCGCGAAGCCCGCCGACGCACGCGCTCGCGGACGCGCGAGCGGCACCGGCTGATCCAGCGCGATGCGCCCTTCTTCGATCAAAAGGATGCGGTCGCCTAACGCGACGGCCTCGTGCACGTCATGCGTGACGAGCAAGGCGGTGAACTTGTGCTCGCGCCACAGGCGCTCGATCAGCGAGTGCATTTCGATGCGCGTCAATGCATCGAGCGCGCCGAGGGGCTCGTCGAGCAGCAGCAATTGCGGACGATGCACGAGCGCCCGCGCCAACGCGACACGCTGACGCTGACCGCCGGAAAGCTGCGCTGGCCAGTCGTTGGCGCGCTCCAGCAAGCCGACTTCGGCCAGCACCGCACGCGCGTCTTCCCGCGCGCTGCGGGGCAGTCCCAGCATCACGTTCTGCAACACGCTTTTCCACGGCAACAGGCGTGCGTCCTGGAACATGATGCGAGCGTCGAGCGGCCGGCCGTCTTCGGCACGCTTTTCGAGCACCCCGGCCGTGGTCTTCTCCAGACCGGCGACGAGACGCAGCAACGTCGATTTCCCGCAACCGCTACGGCCGACGATCGCGACGAAACTGCCGCGCTCGATCGACAGGTCGAAGTCCGTCAGCACTTTGCGATCGCCATACTGCTTGCCGACACCGCGCAACTGGACCGAATAGTCGGCTGCGCCGTTTGCCCGCTGTGTACCGTTTGCTCCGCCAGCGGCATTTGCGTCGCGCACATAACCATGCGCTGTGTCGCCATGCCCGGAGTCAGCGGCTACGTCGGCGTCGCGATCGGCGACGCGGGCCTGCGCCAGTTCCGCTTCCAGGTCGCTGCCCGCGATGCCGCCGAACGACGCTGAAAATGTCGTTGCGCTCATGCCTTGCCTCCCCGTTGATAGGCCGGATGCCACCGCAGCGACACGCGCTCCAGGCTTTTTGCCAGCACGTCGGCGACTTTGCCGAGCGCCGCGTACAGCAGAATGCCGACCACGACGACGTCGGTCTGCAAAAATTCGCGCGCATTCATCGTCATGTAGCCGATGCCCGACTGCGCCGAGATCGTCTCCGCGACGATCAGCGTCACCCACATCAGCCCGAACGCAAAGCGCACGCCGACAAGAATCGACGGCAAGGCGCCGGGCAGAATCACATGACGGTAAAGTGCGAAACCCTTCACGCCGTAGCTGCGCGCCATCTCGATGAGATTGGAATCAACCGAACGGATGCCGTGGAACGTGTTCACGTAGACCGGGAAAAACACGCCCAGCGCGACGAGAAAAACCTTCGCCTGCTCCTCGATGCCGAACCACAGGATCACGAGCGGGATCATCGCGAGCGCCGGAATATTGCGGATCATCTGCACGGTCGAATCGAGTGCGATTTCGACCGGTTTGAAGAGGCCCGTCGCGAGCCCGAGCACGAGACCGATCCCGCCGCCAATCGCAAATCCGGACACCGCGCGCCACGTGCTGACCTTGACGTCCGCCCACATCTCGCCCGACTGGATCAGCGACCACGCGGCCTTCACGACGGCGAGCGGTTCAGGCAGAACTCGCGTCGACAGCACGCCGCTGCGCGCGGCGGTTTCCCAGGCGAGGAGAATAAGAAGCGGTGCGACCCACGGCGCGAGCGACGCGCCGACTTGCCGCAACGACCCGGAAGCGGAGACGAGCACGGAACCGAAGCCCGCGCCGCCGCGCGCGCCCTCATTCCGATCCGCACTCACAGTGTATTGAGCCATGGTTATTTCCCTCATTGCATGTCGAAGATGCCGTACCGAGGCGGGCGGCGCTCAGCTCGCGCTCGCCGCCTTCGGCAGATAGTTGTTGCCGACGATCTCGCCGAACGGTCCCGACAGCGGCCCGTTCGAAGTCTTGCCCTGTCGGTTCGGCAGCAGCGGGAACACGAGTTCGGCAAAGCGGTACGACTCTTCGAGATGCGGATAGCCGGAGAGGATGAACGTCTCGATACCGAGGTCCGCGTATTCCTTCATGCGCGCCGCCACCTGCTCCGGGTTGCCGACGAGCGCAGTGCCCGCGCCGCCTCGCACGAGGCCCACGCCGGCCCACAGATTCGGATAGACCTCGAGCTCGGCGCGCCCACCTCGTTTGCCGCCGTGCAGCGCGGCCATGCGGCGCTGGCCTTCGGAATCCATCTTCGAAAAGGAGGCCTGCGCACGCGAGATGGTTTCGTCGTCCAGCTTGCTGATCAGCTTGTCGGCGGCGGCCCACGCTTCTTCTTCGGTCTCGCGCACGATCACGTGCAGGCGAATGCCGAAGCGGATCGTGCGGCCGTGCGCGGCGGCGCGGGCGCGAATATCGGCGATCTTCTTCGCAACCGCGGCGGGCGGCTCGCCCCACGTCAGATAGGTGTCGATATGCTCGCCCGCCATGTCGTGCGCGGCCGGCGACGAACCGCCGAACCACAGCGGCGGATGCGGCTTCTGCACCGGCGGATACAAGGCCTTGCCGCCCTTCGACTTCAGATGCTTGCCGTCGAAGTCGATCGCGTCGTTCGTATGCGCGGCCGTGAGCAGCTTGCGCCAGATGTGCAGGAATTCATCGGTGATCTCGTAGCGCGTGTCATGATCGACGAACACACCATCGCCCTCCAGCTCGGCCGCGTCGCCCCCCGTCACGACATTGATCAGCAGGCGCCCGTTCGACAGACGGTCGAACGTCGCGGCCATGCGTGCGGCAAGACCCGGCGACGAAATGCCAGGCCGGATCGCGACGAGAAACTTCAGGCGCTTCGTCGCGGCGATGAGGCTCGATGCGACGACCCATGCGTCCTCGCACGAGCGGCCGGTCGGCAGCAGCACGCCCTCGTAGCCGAGCGTATCGGCGGCGACGGCGATCTGCTGGAAGTAGTCGTAATCGGCTGCGCGCGCGCCTTGCGACGTACCGAGATAGCGGCTGTCGCCATGAGTCGGAATGAACCAGAACACATTCATTTACTGCTCCCTGCGAATTCAAAACTGGATTGAATGAAGACGGTGCATGCCGCGCAGGCAAACGCGAAGGCAAAAGCAAACGCCGGCGCAAACGCGGGCTGCGCGCATCCAGCCGGTCATCGGGCATGAACCGGGCGATGCATCGCGAAAGAACGGAAGATGCGCTATCTACGCTAAGGGCGACGGCGGCAAGCGCCGTCTGCATGGAAAAAGAGTCTATGGACCGAAGCGCGGCTTTTGAACGATTTTTTTGAGCTTAGGTTTTCCACTTCCGTGATTAGCCCGACGCTAAAGCATACGGACGCGACGCTTCGCGCAACCGGAAAAGCGGCCTCCGCTGGCTATAATGGCGCACGTTTCCAATAATCCGGTGCGGGCAACGCGAACGACGCGCCTGTACCCTGGCGGTGCAATGCATGCAAAAACTCATCCTGCCGTTCGTCGCCGGTTTTCTGGCTTCTCTGTTCTTTCATGAATCGACGCTGGCGCTGCTGAACGCAGCCGGTGTTACCGATCAAAGCGGTTTTTCGACTGCCCCGTTTCTACCGCTCGGCCTGCCCGAGTTCATTGCGAACGCAATCTGGAGCGCGTTCTGGGCCGTACTCATGGCGTGGCTCCTGCGCGTCGCGCCCGAGCGCCGTGCGCCGTGGCTGCCCGCCTTCGTGTTCGGCGGCATCGTGTTGACGGCGGCGAGCGTATTCGTCGTGGATCCGCTGCGCGGCATCTGGCCGAGCGGCAATATGCTGCCGCGCCTCGCCATGGGTTTCGCCGCGAACGCAATGTGGGGCTGGGGCGCGCTCGTCTTCATGCGCGCCTTCATGGCAAGCGAAGAGGTGGATTGAGCGGCACCACCGCCCAGCCGCCTCTACGGCGGCTCAGGTGGCCCGACTCGACAAGCGGCGTTTCGATCGTACGGGCCGCACGTGCCTTAACCGTGCAGATCCCGCAGCGGATGTTCGCTGGCCGGCCACGGGCTTTCGAACATTTTCGCGACATCGGCAGCGCTCACGTCTTCAATGCGCGCGAAGCGCCAGTGCGGCGCGTTGTCCTTGTCGATAATGCGCGCGCGAATCCCTTCCACCGCGTCGCCTTCCAGGAAACTCGAACGCGTGAGATCGAGATCGCCGCGCAGCACTTCCGACATCGAGCCTTCCGCGCGCGTCACCACCTCCAGCGAAACGGCCATAGATAGCGGTGAACGCTCCCGCAGCACGGCGATGGTCTGCTCGGCCCAATCGGCGGTGTCGCGATCGCACTTCTGCTGAAGCGAAGCGAGAATGCGCGGCACGTCGGGCAGCGCAAAATGCCGATCGATCAACCGCCGCGCGCGAGCAAGCGGCGACTCCTTCGGCTGCGGCGCGACCTGATAGGCGCGGCTCTCTCGCTCGACGCACGCAACCACGTCGGCGCCGCGCTCGAACAGTTCGCTGCGCAAGGTGTCGATGAGCGCGGGCAGCGCGACATCGTCCATATAGACGTCGGCGAGGCCGGCGTACAACGCGTCGGCGGCACCTATCGCTTCGCCCGTCACCGCGAGATAGCGGCCAATCGCGCCGGGCGTACGCGCGAGAAACCAGCTCGCGCCGACATCCGGGAAAAGGCCGATGCGCGTTTCCGGCATCGCCATCTTTGTCGACTGGGTCACGACGCGCAGGCCGCCGGTACGATGCGCGCCCTGCGAGATGCCCATGCCGCCGCCCATCACCACGCCGTTCGTCAACGCGATGTAGGGCTTCGGGTAAGTGAAGATTGCGTGATTGAGGCGGTATTCCTCGATGAAAAACGCGTCGCGCGCTTCGTGCTCGCCGCGTTTCGCCGACTCGTACAGGAAACGGATATCGCCGCCCGCGCAGAACGCGCGAGGATGCTGGCTGCGCACGACGACCGCAAGCACATCGGGATTTTCGCGCCAGTCGTCGAGCGCGGCGTGCATCGCGCGGATCATGTCGATCGACAGCGCGTTGAGCGCCTTCGGCCTTTCAAGCTCGATGAAACCGATGCGGTTGGCTACGTAAGTCGCGACTTCGTCGCTAGCTGCGGGCGAGGCGAAAAGAGACATGGGAGACAACGCACGGCGGCGCAAAGACGTGGAAACGCAACGTTATCACGGCCCGCGAGTCGGGGCCGGTTTGCGGTGCAAGGTGGGGAACGAGGGTAGCGCTCGCGGCCTCGCGCGACTTCGGGCGGGGACGTCCCAAAGGTAGGCACTGAGCCGCTGTCTACCGCGTCTTCCTGGCTGCGCGACGCCGGGTAGGTGCAGGTTCTGCGTCCGAACCGCCCTGCGTCTCGGATTGCGTCTCCGCTTGCGTGTCTGCTTGGGCATCCGCTTGGGTCTCGGTTTGCGCCTTGGCTTCCGTCTCGGCTCGCGCCTTGGATTGCGCCTCCGCTTGGGTCTCGGCTTGCGCCTTGACTCGCGCCTTGGCTTGCGCCTTGACTTGCGACGAGCCTTCCGCGCCCGTGGCGCCGGCCCTCTTCCTGCGCGAAACCGCCGCGTTAGCATTGGAGCTTGCGATGCCATCCGGATCTGCATCCGCAGCGACACCGCCCGCCCCAAGCCAGGTGTCCAATGCGATTCCCACAACGGTGTCGAGTGGCGCCGACGGAAAAACCGGACACGTCAGATGGAGCGCGACGATGCCATGCAGCGTCGCCCAGAAAGCGTCGGCCCACACCCTCGCATCCACGGATGCAGCAAGGCGCCCCGCCGCTTTCAGCTCGTTTAGCGCGGAAATCATGAATTGCAAGGCCGCGGCGCCCGGGTCGTCTTCCGTGCCGGGCTGCACCGCCTGAATGCCCGTTTGCGCCCTGCCCACAGCCGACGGACCGGGCGCCGCTGCGGCTGTCTTGGCGCCGAGCGCCGCGCCCGTATAGCTCGGATCTTCCATGAAGATCAGCCGGTACGTTTCCCGATGAGCGACGCCGAAGGCGACATAAGCGCGCCCCATCGCCTTGAGCCGTTCAGCTGGGTCGGCAATCCCCGCGAGCGGCTCGAAGGTCTCCAGCAACTGCGCATAGCCTTCGGCGCATAGCGCCCGGGCAATTTCGTCGCGGCTCACGAAGTGCAAATACAGCGCGGCAGGCGAATACTCGATCGCTTCGGCGATCTTGCGCATTGACAGAGCGGCAAAGCCTTCACGCATCACGATATGTCGTGCGGCCCCGAGGATGCGTTCCCGCAACGCCTGCTTCTCCCGATTCTTTCTTTCAGCGATTCCCATGCAAGGCATTTTCCGGTTGACAAACTGAAAAGTCAAATTAAACTGAACACCGTTCACTGAACACTGTTCACAAAATTTTGACAGATCAACACACGGCGTGCATCCCGGCTCGCCGCGTCACAAGAAAGGTACCGTCATGCACAGCGAAGGAAAGGTCGGCCTGTTCGGAGCCGCCGGCGCCGCCGGCCGGATCATCGCGGCATCGCTTGGCGCGGCGGGCCGCGACTACCGCGTCGTGGGCCGCTCGCGGGAAGCGTTGGTTGCCGCTTTCGGCCACGATCCGCACGCGGAGATCGTCACGTGGAATCCTGACGATCCGGCTTCGATCAGCGCTGCGGCGCAGGGACTGCAGAGCGTCGTCTATCTGGTCGGCGTGCCCTACGACCGCTTCGCCGAACACCCGCCGCTGATGCAGAAAACGCTCGCAGGCATCACGGCAGCGGGCGTGGAACGTTTCGTTCTGATCGGCACCGTCTATCCATACGGTCGTGCGCGCGGCAATCCGATCCGTGAGGACCATCCTCGCGAGCCGCACACGTTCAAAGGGAAAATGCGGCTCGCCCAGGAGAATCTGGTGCTGCAGGCGCATGGAAAAAACGGACTGTCGACGCTGGTTCTGCGGCTACCCGATTTCTACGGCCCGGGCATCGAGCGCAGTCTGCTCAACGGCGCATTCGAAGCTGCCGCAAATGGAAAGCGCGCGCAGATGATCGGCCCCGTGGATGTGCCCCATGAATTCATTTATCTGCCGGATATCGGAGCCGTGGTCGAGAAGCTTACGCGCACGCCGGAAGCGTACGGGCGCTGGTGGCACCTCGCCGGCGCGGGCACCATCACGCAGCGCGAAGTGGCACGACAGGCTTATGCGCTCGCGGGCGGCCAACCCAGGCTGATGGTGGCCGGCAAGACGATGCTGCGCGTGCTCGGCCTCTTTAATCCGCTGATGCGTGAACTGGTCGAGATGAACTACCTGATGACCGAACCGGTCGTGCTCGACGACTCCGCATTGACGAAGCTGATCGGTCCGATCGCGAAGACGTCTTACGAAGAAGGCGTCCGGCAGTGCATGGCCGCCGCGCGCGGTTCTTCTCTCTCTAGCGAGCCGCATCCCCCGGCGGAAAGTGCCCGCTCTTGAGCAGCACAGGCGTGCCGTTGCTGATCTGCAAATGCTCGCGCGCCACGGCTTCTATGCGCGGACGTCCGGCGTCGAATGCGCGCATCCAGCCTTCCAGGTCTTCGGAGTGTGCGCCGAAGTGATCTTCTAGCGCCTCGACGGAGATTGCGCACGGCACGGGCTCACCATCCACCAGCGCGGGAAAGACAACGGTCAGATTGGAATCGCGGTAGGCTGGCGCGCCCGCGGGAAACCTGATTTCCATAGTCGCCTCATCAGAAGTATCCGGCACACAACCGGAGCCCGCGAGAACCGGCCGGCCCCGGACGACCCGAATATGGTACTCGCGCGGCCGGACTGCGGTCCACCCCGCCGCGGCGCCGGAATCGCGAGGAGCGTCGGCATGGGTTCGAGTGCGGGCTTGCTCGTCAGTCGCCCTCATGACTTGCCTCGGAGCAGACGGTCGACGTTCATGACTTGCCTCCCAACAGACGGTCGACGTAGTCGCGCGCGGCCTGTTCAACATAGGCGAGCGCCTCTTCTTCGCTGCCAAACCGTTGCTGGTCGCCGAGATCGAGCAGCGTCTCCATCCGGTGTGCATCGTCCGGACCAAGCTCGGCCAGGCTGACCGAGCCGACGTAGGTGCCGCCGGTGCCATTGGTGCCGTCGGTGCTGTCGGTGCCTTGGGCGCCGGCCGCCGGCACGAGGCGCGCGGCGGCACTGATGTAATAGCCGCGGTAAGGGCCGCTGACCCGTTCAGCCATGTTCGTTCTCCTCGTTGCGATAGATCAGGTAAGGCGCGCGGCGATCGAATAAGTTCTGCGCGCTTTCACAGTTGCACTTGTCGGATCCGTACAGGTCGAACCGGTTCGACGGCACGCTCCGTGCTGCTGCAGTGCCTCCATTTCGAGTTCAGCGAGCGCAATATGGGAAAATATTTTCTGCACGATCACGAACTGCCCGAGCCGGATGCGGCGAATCGATGGTTTGCGTATGCCGAAAGCCATGACATCGACATCGCGAAAGCCATCAGCATCTGGGAAGACGCGGCCACTGAAAGCGGTGCCGAAAGCCGCCGCCTCGTCAGCGCGGCGGGCATTACTGTCGAAACGCCCTGAGCTTGCGCGCGTGGCAAGCCAACACATCAAAGGAAACAATCACGATGCATTTCATGACGCAATGGCCGGGCCGAAGTCATTCGCCGCGTGGCAACGCGCGGGCTCTGCTGCGCCACACGTCCCTTCTTCTCGCATTGCCAGTAACAGTTGCGCTGGGCGCGGGCCTGGCAGGCTGCGCGTCGTCCAACACGACATCGCTCATCAATCTGCCGAACGGCCAGACCGGCTTCGCGGTCAATTGCAGCGGCGCCGACGCCGGTTCTAGCTGGGCCTCATGCTATGTGCAGGCGGGCAAGGCGTGCGGCGCGACAGGCTATGACATCGTGTCGAAAGACAACGACGAAGGCGGGACCGCGGGCGGCAGCGTGACGAACGTCGTGTCGGCCAACGTCAAGAGCCGCTCGATGATCGTACGCTGCAAGTAAGAGCCGACATTCCCGGCAAGCGCAGCAAAGCCCGAACGCATGCACAACGGATGCAAACGGATGCAGCCAGAGCCCAGGCGGTGCGTCGGGCTCGCGCTTCAGTGCGCCTGCATTTTCGAGAACATGTTCAGCACGGCGACTCCGGAAATGATCAACCCGAGCCCGATGACGGCCGGCACATCGGGCACCTGCCCATAGAGCAGAAGCGCGACGAGCGTAATCAGCACGATGCCCGCGCCCGACCACACGGCGTAGACGATGCCGACCGGAATGCTCCTGAGCGTCAGCGACAGGCAGTAAAAGGCGACGCCATATCCGAGGACCACCACTGCCGACGGCACGAGCCGCGAGAAACCGTCCGACGCCCGCATGGCGGACGTGGCAATCACCTCGGCCACGATCGCGATGCCAAGCAATGCATAAGGCGGCACCCGCATCGGTTCAGGCCTTTGCAAGCGCGAGCTTGCTGTAGTCGTGACCGAGGTGCGCGCAGAGGGCTTCCACCACGAACTCATGATCGGCACGCTGCGGCAAGCCGGACACCGTGATCGAACCGATCACGCCCGCACCCGAGACCGTCAACGGGAACGCGCCGCCGTGCGATGCATATTCGGTAACGGGCAGGCCATGCTTGTCCGCGAGCGTACTGCCGGCCTGCTGCATTTTCAGTCCGATCGCATACGAGCTGCGCCGGAAATGCGCGACCGTGTTGCCCTTGCGGCGTGCCCAGTCGACGTTGTCCGGCGTCGCGCCGTCGAGCAGGCTGAAGAACAGAGGCTGACCGAATGTGCGCACGTCGATGGCGGCAGCAATGCCGCGTGCCTTCGCGACCTCGTGCAGATAGGCGCCGATTTGCCATGCGCGGTCAGCATCGAATTGGGGGAACACGAGCGCGTGTTCCTGAGCGGCAATGATCTGCAGGTCGTGAGCGATGTCCATGGAGTTCCGGGGCAAGGTGTGAGTGCGGGCTCGTCGTCGTGCATTCGCGACCGACTCGGCGTGGAGTCGGCGTGGAGTCGTCTTGAGTCCCACGCAAATGGCGTGACGGCGCGCCGGGAGACTCCGATTCTAGCGCAGCGTCTTGCAGCGGCCTTGCGCGATGCGACGCCGCCCACGCATCGCGCGACGCGTTTTGCAGGAAGCTGTTCGGCGAGCGCTAGTCGCTAGTAATTGCCGGGAACTGCAAGCGGCAGTCCGCTCGTTAAACGACTACCGCATCGACTATTGCATCGGCTCCCGGTTTGGTCTATACTCTTTTCTTCGACGGACGCGGGGTGGAGCAGTCTGGCAGCTCGTCGGGCTCATAACCCGAAGGTCGTAGGTTCAAATCCTACCCCCGCAACCAAAAGCTGGAACGTCGAAAACAACATTGAAGGCTTGCCATATGGGCAGGCCTTTTTTGTTTGCGCGGCCGTCTTTTCGCGTCGATAGTCCTGGCATGAGTCGATGCATACGAGCCGCGTCATCAAGCTCACGCATGAGCACACTTATAAGCGCACCCACGCCCCTTCACACCGCCCGCTTGCCGGCACCGCCTCCATCACGCGTCACCATCACCGCGCACGGTAAAACGCCGCCCCAGTGATAAACTCCTAGCACCCTTTCTTGTGCCTTTCCTATGAAATTCTGTTCTGTCTGCGGCCACGGCGTCAGCCTGAGCATTCCGCCGGGCGACAACCGCGAGCGCTTCGTATGCGGCAATTGCGGCACGGTGCACTATCAGAATCCGCGCAACGTCGTGGGCACCGTTCCGGTCTGGGACGACAAGGTGCTGCTCTGCCGCCGCGCAATCGAACCGCGCTACGGCTACTGGACGCTGCCAGCAGGCTTCATGGAAATGGGCGAGACCACGGCCGAAGCCGCTTCCCGCGAAACGCTCGAAGAAGCCGGCGCGCGCGTCGAGGTGCAGAATCTCTTCTCGCTGCTGAACGTGCCGCATGTGCATCAGGTGCATCTTTTCTACATGGCGCGCCTCCTCGATCTGGACATTGCCGCGGGCGAGGAAAGTCTCGAAGTGAAGCTCTTCGAAGAAAGCGACATTCCGTGGGACGAGATTGCGTTTCCCACCGTCGGACAAACGCTGCGCTTCTTTTTCGCCGACCGCGCGGCCGGCAGCTTCGGCCTGCATACGGGCGACATCTTCCGCTCGCTGCGCGAAGGCTGAGCGGCGCGCATGGTTCCCTGGCTCGGACCCGACGAACCGTTTCCGCCCGTCGAGCGCGCGCTCGGCGCGGCAAGCGGCGCTCCGGGCCTGCTCGCCGCGAGCGGCGATCTGCTGCCGTCTCGCCTTATCGACGCGTATCGTCACGGTATCTTCCCGTGGTATTCGGACGGCCAGCCCGTGTTGTGGTGGAGCCCCGACCCGCGCATGATCCTGCGCCCTGCCGAGTTCAAGGTGTCGCCGTCGCTGCGTAAAACGCTCAAGCGCGTGTTGCGCGACGACGCGTGGGAAATCCGCGTCGACCACGACTTCGCAGCCGTGATGCGCGCCTGCGCAGAGGCGCCGCGTCGCGGCCAGCGCGGCACGTGGATCACCGCGGACGTAGTGGACGCCTATTCGTCGCTGCATCGCGTGGGGGACGCGCACAGCATCGAAACATGGTTCGAAGGCGAGCGCGTGGGCGGCTTGTACGGTGTCTCGTTCGGCAAGATGTTCTTCGGCGAATCCATGTTCGCCAACGTCACGGATGCCTCGAAAATGGCGCTGGCCGCGCTTGTCGGGCACTTGCGCCGTCACGAAATAGAAATGATAGACTGCCAGCAGAACACGTCGCATCTGGCGTCGCTCGGCGGTCGCGAGATAGCGCGCAAAGCGTTCATCGCGCATGTTCGCGCGTCTGTCGACGCACCGCGCATTCCCTGGCGCTTCGACAAGACCGTGTTGCTCGATGTGCTCGCGCGAGCGGCGTAGGAAGAATCAGGCCGAATCCGGATCCGTTCAATGAAACGCGCGGATCGAGTGCTGCAAAATGAGCTGCAACACGATCTGCAAGACAAGTTGCAACGCGCGCCGGGTTTGCATTACCAGAGATGCTTCGAGAGCTGCCAACGTGACTCATCCTAACGAGCTGCCTCTTTCTCCGCTTTCGGCGCTGCAATTTTATGCAACGGCGCCCTATCCCTGCAGTTATCTCGACGGGCGTATCGCGCGCTCGCAAGTCGCGACGCCCAGTCACCTGATCAACTCGGACGTCTATACGGACCTCGTCAAGGCGGGCTTCCGGCGCTCAGGTGTGTTCACATATCGGCCGTATTGCGACGGTTGCCGCGCTTGCGTGCCCGTGCGCGTGCCGGTCGACCGGTTCGAGCCGAACCGCACGCAACGGCGCGTCTGGAAAAAGCATGGCGACATGATCGCCACGGTCGCGCCGCTTCACTACGACGAGGAACACTACGCGCTCTATATGCGCTATCAGTCGGCGCGACATGCGGGCGGCGGCATGGACCGCGACAGCCGCGACCAGTACGAACAGTTTCTGCTGCAAAGCCGGATCAACTCGCGGCTCGTCGAATTCCGTGAAGCGCTGCCGGACAAACCCGAATCGCCCGGCCTTCTGCGCATGATCAGCATGATCGACATTCTCGGCGACGGGCTCTCGTCCGTGTACACGTTCTTCGAGCCGGGACTGCCGCATACGAGCTTCGGCACGTACAACATCTACTGGCAGATCGAGCAGGCGCGCAGCCTGAAGTTGCCGTATGTGTACCTCGGGTACTGGATCCGCGAGAGTCCGAAGATGGCCTACAAGGCCAATTTCAGGCCGCTCGAAGGTCTGATCGACGGCGTATGGCGCGTACTCGATCCCGCAGGCGTCGATCTCGCGCCGGTCGGCGCGGCGTCGCAGGGCAAACGCGGGCCGCTGCGGCCTTAAGTGGCGAGCGCCACTCCTGCCCCGCCTTATCTCATTGATAGCGCAAAGCCGGTAAAATAGCGGGTTCCCATTTTTTGGCCGCCCGGCTTCGTCCTGTGTTCAGTTCCCTCTATCCGCTCATACGCGCCCAACTCTTTCGCATGGATGCGGAAGACGCTCATCACCTGACCTTGCGTGTGCTCGGCGCTGCGGGCCGCACCGGCCTCGCCGGCGCGCTCGCCGCGCGCGTGCCTGACGCGCCGCGCACGGTGATGGGGCTGACGTTCCGCAATCCCGTGGGGCTTGCAGCAGGGCTCGACAAGGACGGGGCGTCTATCGACGGGCTCGCCGCGCTCGGCTTCGGCTTCATCGAAGTGGGCACGGTCACGCCGCGCGCGCAGCCCGGCAATCCGCGGCCGCGCATGTTCCGCCTGCCCCAGGCGAATGCCGTGATCAACCGCATGGGCTTCAACAATGCGGGCGTCGACCAGTTCGTGAAAAACGTGCAGGCCGCGCGTTATCGCGGCATTCTCGGCCTGAACATCGGCAAGAACGCCGACACGCCGATCGAGCGCGCCGCTGAAGACTACCTGTATTGCCTCGAACGCGTCTATCCGTTCGCGAGCTACGTGACGGTCAACATCTCGTCGCCGAATACCAAGAACCTGCGCCAGTTGCAAGGCGCCGGCGAACTCGACGCGCTGCTCGCGGCGCTCAAGGACAAGCAGCAGCGTCTTGCCGACATGCACGGCAAGCTGGTGCCGCTCGCGTTGAAGATCGCACCTGATCTCGACGACGAGCAGATCAAGTCGATCGCCGACACGCTGTTGCGCCACCGCTTCGAAGGCGTGATCGCGACCAATACCACGCTGTCGCGCACCGCCGTCGCGGGCATGCAATATGGCGACGAAGCGGGCGGGCTGTCGGGCAAGCCGGTGTTCGACGCGTCGAACGAAGTGATCCGCAAGCTGCGCGCCGAAGTCGGTGAGTCAGTGCCGATCATCGGCGTGGGCGGGATCTTTTCCGGCGACGATGCCCGCGCGAAGCTCGCTGCCGGCGCCTCGCTCGTTCAGCTTTATACGGGCTTCATCTATCGGGGACCGGCGCTCGTTGCCGAATGCGTGCAGGCGCTTCACTGACTCCACGGCGCAGTGGCAGTCGCAGTCGCAGCGGCACGCGGACTCAGGCTCGCGGCAACCGGGTAATACAGACATGAACAAACGGTATTTAGCGTTCGGCATTCTGCTTTGTTAAGCTTTCGTCCGCTAAAACGACATACGAACAAAAAGGAACACAATGCAACTCGGGTTGTTGAAGAAAGTTTTCGTCGCCGCTCTGATCGGCGCTTCGTTCACCGCGGTCACGGCCCATGCCGACGATCTGCTGGACCAGGTCAAGCAGCGCGGCACGCTGCGCATCGGTCTGGAAGGCACCTTCCCTCCGTTCAATTCGAAAGCGCCGTCGGGCGAACTGGTCGGTTATGACGTCGACATCGCCAAAGCGGTGGCGGCGAAGCTCGGCGCCAAGCCCGAATTCGTCACAACCGAATGGAGCGGCATCATTGCGGGCCTTCAGGCCGGCAAGTTCGACGTGATCGTCAACCAGGTCGGCATTACGGATGCGCGCAAGCAGGCGCTCGATTTCTCGCCCGCTTATACGTACTCGGCCGCCCAATTGATCCAGCGTAAGGACGACACGCGCCAGTTCAAGTCGCTCGACGATCTGAAGGGCAAGAAACTCGGCGTCGGCCTTGGCACCAACTACATGGACATGGCGAAGTCGGTGCCCGGCATCGACGTGAAGACGTACCCGGGCGCGCCCGAATACCTGCGCGATCTGGCGGCGGGCCGTCTCGACGCGGCGCTCAACGACCGTCTGATGCTCGCGTATCTGTTGAAGAACTCGCAGTTGCCGCTGCGCACCGGCGCGAATGTCGGCGCGGGCAACCCGTCGGGGATTCCGTTCAAAAAGAACAACCCGAAGTTTTCGAAGGCAATCGACGACGCGATGACGCAGCTCGAAGCAGACGGCACGTTCGCGAAGATCTCGGACAAGTGGTTCGGCATCGACGTGAGCAAGCCGATCAAGTAACCGGCTTCGGATGAAACGAAGGGCGGCATCCCCGGAATGCCGCCCTTCGCACTTTTGCAGCACGCGCCCAGCCTAGGCGATGTGCGTCTCGCGCGCCAACCCGAGCACCGCTCATGTCCACCACTTCCCTGCTCGTTCAATCGCTTCCTGTGCTCGCGCAGGGCGCTGTCCTGACGGTCAAGTTTGCAGTTCTGTCGATGTTCTTCGGCCTGATCGCAGGCGCCGTGCTCGCGCTGATGGGCGTGAGCCACAGCCGCACATTGAACTGGATCGCGCGCATTTACGTGAGTGTGATGCGCGGCACGCCGTTGCTCGTGCAGATCTTCGTGATCTACTACGGCTTGCCGAGCTTCGGAATTTCGCTCGACCCGACGCCGGCCGGCGTGATCGCGCTGTCGGCAAATGTGGCCGCGTATCTGTCGGAGAGCATGCGCGGCGCGATCCTCGGCATTCAGCGGGGACAATGGCTCGCCGCCTACAGTCTCGGACTCTCGCGACGTCAGACGCTGCGCTACGTGATCGCGCCGCAAGCCTTGCGCATTGCGGTGCCGAGTCTGTCGAACAGCTTGATCAGCCTGATCAAGGATACTTCGTTGGTGTCCGTGATTACGGTGACCGAACTGCTGCGTAGTGCGCAGGAAATCATCGCATCGACGTACCAGCCATTGCCGCTCTATCTCGCGGCAGCGGCCGTCTACTGGGTGCTGTGCCAGATACTCGAACTGCTGCAGCGCTGGTATGAACGGCGGCTCGCGTTGCCCTCCAGGCACTGAGCGCCGGGCGGCGGGCATTCAATACTGAACGCGCGGCCGGAGCTTGTGCTAGAGACTGAGCCGCCGCTAGCCGGTCCCCGCCGGCTAGCGGCTCGCGAGGGGCGCGGCCTGGTCCAGCGGCACGCCGAAACGCTCGAAACGCGGCGCGTAATGCCGCAAATCGTACTGCCCCCGCATGGGGCGCTTCGCGTCACTCGCCCGCAAACCTAAGCCCTAACGCCGCGCGCGCGGCATCAGCCATCGCGATCATCTGCAATGACTTGCTGTGCGGCATTAGCGGACTCTCGATCTGTCCCGCGCGGATCAGCTCGCAGAAATGCGCGGTCTCGTAGTTCAGGCCACCGCCTTCGAACGGTTCGTCGAGCTCGATCACGCGACCGTCGGCGTAGCGGATGGTCGCGCGCGACGGGTTCCACCACGGCTCGTGAATCGTCACGTGCCCGCTTTTCGCCATCAGCAGCGCGTCGCCCTTGCCGTGCAGGTCGAGTCCGCAGAAGAGTTGCGCGATGCCGCGCTCATGCTGGCTGTTCAGGCTCGCGAACGTATCGACGCCGGTCGCACCGAGGCGCCCGAGCGTTTGCACGTCGAGCGGCGCGCCGAGCCAGTCGACGGCGAGAAACATCTCGTAGATGCCGATATCGAGCAGCGCGCCGCCCGCATGCTCGAACGACAGCGACGGGTGATCGTCGGGCACGCCCGGCACCGAACAGCCGGCCCGCACGAGCCCGACTTCGCCAATCGGATCGTCTTTTAGATGCGCCTGCAACTTTCTGTACAACGGATAAAACGGTGGCTTCATCGCTTCCATGAAGAGGCGCTGGGCGCGGCGCGCGGCGTCCTGCACGCGCTCGAGTTGCGGCCTGTTGATCGCGGCGGGCTTTTCGCACAGCACGTGCAGGCCGGCTTGCAGTGCCGCGATCGCGTAACCGGCGTGGCTGTCCTGAACGGTGGCGATATAGAGCGCGTCGATCCCGCTGGCGAGCAGTGCATCGAAGCTCGCGCAAAGCCGGCCGCCGAATTCGTCGGCGAAAGCCTGCGCAGGCTCGGCGCGGCGCGACCACACGGCCGCGAGGCGCGCGTTGGGCACATAGGCGAGGCCTTGAGCGAACCGGCGCGCAATGCGGCCCGTACCGACGATTCCCCAACGGATCGTGCCGTCCGATGGGATTGCTTGCGTTGCGTTTGCGGCGGCGTTTGTGGCGGCGTTAGTGGCGGCGTTTGTCGGGGCATCTGTGCCCGCGTTGATCACAGCGTTTGTCACGATCACCTGGCGTCCCTGCGGTTAAGAGCAAGGCGCTATTGTCGCGCATGCCGCCCGCAGGTGTGTCGTCGTGGGGAAACGCATCACGTCGGTGGCGCTGCAAGCATGACGATCAGCAAATTGGCGCGCCGCTGCGGCAACGCGCGCAGCAGCGCCAGAAGCCATACGTCGGCTCGGCGTTATCCGGCGTTTCCGCCATGCGCGGGCGGAACCGGCGGCGCTACGGCAAAGGTGCCGGCGATCTCTTTGGTCGTGAAGTCGATCATCGCCATCGACGCGAGCTCGGCTTCTTTCGGGTCACGCCGCTCTATCGCTTCCACCACGCGCCGGTGTGAGTTAATCGCCGTCTCCCACATCCCTTCCTTCTCGTTGACGATCCGATTGCCCGACGACAGCGCCCCGCGAATGATCGCCGCCATCTGCTTGAAAAACTGATTGCCGCTCGCGACGACGATGCGCGTATGGAACAGTTCGTCGGCTTCCTGATAGCCCGGTTCGGTGGGACGGATCACGCGAAACGCCTCGAACGCATCGCGCACCGCGGCGATGTCGGCCGCGCTGCCGCGCGCCGCCGCCTGCGCCGACGCGCGCGGCTCGATCAGAATGCGAAACTCGATCACGTCGCGCAGGAACAGCGGATCGGGCTTCGCGCGAAAACGCCAGTTCACGACGTCTTCGTCGATCATGCGCCAGTCGCTCATCGGCCGGATGCGCGTGCCGATCTTCGGACGCACATCGAGCATGTCGCGCGCGAGCAGCATCGACAGCGCCTCGCGCATAACGGTGCGGCTCACGTCGAACTCTTTCGACAGCACGTCCTGCGGCGGCAGTATCGCGCCGTACTTCTCCTCGACGATGCCCGTGACGAGCCCGTCCATCACCTTGCTGACTAGTGATCGATCTTTGTTTCCCTGTTCCATGACCCTCTCCCCGAAGCGGTGTTTGCCCCCGCGTAGCCTGTTGATAAACCGCCGTTCTTTGTGTGTTTTATCGTCACGTGGTGTTCATCCACGCTACGTTGCTAGCTTCACAACGGTTACGCCAGTTGGGACACTTCCTGACAGGGTTATCCCTCTGAAGAATTGTTTCTTCTATGTAACGCGCTACGTGCCAAAGGGCCACAAGCTTGCGTTTCAAGCATGCCTGCGGCCTTGACTTTGCATGGTGCGACGACGCACGTTGTGAGACAAATTGTCTGAACCCAAACGGCCTGGAATCACTCATGGCTCCTCGCAAACGATGGGCCCGGTTCAACCTGTTCGCAGTGCGCGGATGCAGGCAATGCGTGTGCCGGTGTCGCGATCTGCGAACCGGCCACCGACCCATAGCGTCCGCCGAAGAAAATGAGCGGTGCGTGCTCGTCGAGCGAAAACACCAACACCTCGCCGACGAACAACGTGTGGTCGCCGCACGGATGCCGGTCCACTACACGCGCCGCAAAGCGGGCCGCCGCATGTTCGAGCAGCACCACGTCCGCAAGCCCGTCGACGCCCGCGAAGCGCGGCGCAAGCCGGCTCTGCGGCTCGCCCGCGAAGTGGCGGCTGTGCGCCTCCTGGGCGTCCGACAACACGCTCACGCCGAACACCGCGCAGCCCATCAGGCGCTCGTGCATGCGCGCGTGCTGTCCGACCGACACGACGATCAGCGGCGGCCTGAGCGATCCCGACATGAAGGCGTTCGCAGTCATCGCGTGCAGGCGTTCGCCGCTGCCTGTCGAGATCACGACGACGCCGGTCGCGAAGCGCCCGAGCGCATGCCGAAAGCCCCGCTCGTCGAAGTCCGCGTCTGCTGCGCGCGGATCATTAAGCCGAAGTGCGTCGGCTTGCATGGCCGCTCTCCTGACCGAAGCGATACGCCGCAAGCGGCTTGTGCGCGATGAAGTGAAACCACCAGGCGTCGCTGTCCTCTATGTCGTCGGCAATGCGCCTGCCATCGCAACTGCCGAACACCGCATCGCATTGCAAGCCGACCTGCGCGAGTTGCCGGCGCTGTTCGCGAAGCGTCGTGTAGACGATCACGATGCCAAAGTTGTGAGCCGCCGCTGTCTTGACCGAGTAACCGCCGTAGTCGCGATTCAGCTTCACGTTACGCACGTAGTTCAGCGTGCCGAGCTGGAAGCGGCGCATTGAACGCAGCGTGCGCCAGCCGAGCCTGAGCGGATTGAAGGTGAACTGCGGCAGCAGTTGCCAGATGTTCTCGCGATAACCAGGGCCGCCGCGGTTGTGCGACGAGAACAGCACATAGCCGCCCGGCCGCACTACGCGATACATTTCTTCGAGGATCTTCACGCGACCGTCGTAGTCCACGCAATCGATACCGTTCCAGCTAAACGCAGCTAGCCCGTAATGATTGGACGGCAGCTCCGACATGTCGCGCGCATCCATATGCCGCAAGTCGCGGCCGGGATAGCGCGACCTCGCCATGTCGAGCAGCTTTGGCGTGTAGTCGACGCCGGTGTAGTCGTTCGAGATTGCGAGCATCAGCGCAATGGTGCGCCCCGTGCCGATGCCGATGTCGAGCAATGGCGTCGCCTCGCAGCGCGGCGCGAGCCACTGGAACGCGGTCTCCTCGCCGGCGTCGGAGAAAGTCTTGCCTGCGGCGAAAACGCGCGCTGCGTCGCGCGAATTCCACGCCACGCGATTGATGCGGTCCAGATCGGATTGTGTCTTCACGGCACTCCTCCAGCGTATCGGAGTGCGCCGCAAAAAGTAAAAAACGTCGGCTCGCCAGACGGCGCACTGGCGAGCCGATCGGGACAGCGCGCCGTCAACGCCGCGGCGCGTGGCACGCTGTCCCACGAGTTTCATCTCGCTTCTCCGGTTAGGCGAAATGCACGCGCATGCTTGACAAGCCATTGCGCCGCACGCGTACGGGACCCGTTGCAATGCGCCGCAACAGAGTCGCCGGCTTCGGCTTCGGCTTTCGCTTTGACTTCGGCGGCACTGAGCTTCTCGCCAAACTGGCTGCGATAGAAGTCCTCGAAATGCGACATCACGTTTTCCTGCGCGCTTGCGGACAGAATCGCGTGGTCGGTGCGCTCGCAAAAAATCACGCGAACGCGGTTCAAACGCTGCAATCTGATGCCACGCACTCCGAAGTACTTTTCGAGCTCTTCGACCCCTTCGTCGAGCACGCCATAAAGAAGGCGCGTCTCGACGCCGCGCGCTTCGAGCGCGGCAAATGGCCGACGCTCCTCGTTCGCGCCAAGCTCCAGTCCGGTGATTCGCTCGATCCGATCGGCAAGCGTCGCTCGTACAAGCGCCGCAAAACGGGTAGCCAGTTCGCGCGCAACGGGCCAGCCGCCCGTCTGCCCTTTGACGACGCGAAGCCATTTGCGCGGCTCGCACATCGAGCGCAGATAGCTGCGCGTCGAACCGATCGCCGCGACCCGCACGGTCGGCTTGCCGTTTTCATCGCAGATGTTGCGCCATGTGAATTTCTGCAGATTGACGAGCATCGCGCCCGTCACCGCCGGCTCGCGCGACGCGGCATGGAGACCGACGTAGGCGCCCGCGCAGATGCCAAGCAGCACCGCACCGCGGTGGCCGCGCGCCGTGAGCCAGCGTGCGGCACAGGCGGCGTCGTCGGCGCCGTCTTGCGCGTAGAGCGCATCGAGCGTTACTGCATCGAGCGAAGGCTGACTGTCGCCGAGTCCGCCGAGATCGACGCGAAGCGAGGCAATACCTTGCCGCGCGAGACGCCGCGCAAAACGCACGCCGAGCCGCGCGTTGCCGATTCTCGACACTGCGCCGGTGTTGACTATCAGGACCGCGGGCGCGCTTGCGCCGCCGCTCGTCGCTGAATGAACAAGAGGCGCGCAGTAGATGCCGAACAGTCTGCCGCCCTCGATCGGTACGGGCGTTTCGGTGACACCCGCTTCGACGATGTGGCCTTCGACATCGCCCGCGTATGCACTCCCGCTCGGCACCGCTGCCGTGCTGGCTGTCGAGTCTCCCGCCAGCCAGTTTTCAATCGACTCGAACGCCGCGCGCGGTATCTCGCTGTCGAGCGCCTCCATCATGAACTTGCTGTATTCGCCGAAGCCCTGGCGCTCCACTTCGACGCCCTGCTCCCGATAGTGCTTGACCAGTGCATCGACGCGCGTCGCGTCCAGCGAATCGAGCACCAGCACGCGCCTCGCGGGTGACGGCGCATCGCGCCGCAGATCGACCGCACGCAGGCTTTCGATGGTATCGCGATAGAGGCGAAAGCCGTACGCCTCGACGAACTCGTCGGTGTCGGGCTCAGGCGTGCAATCCATTGCCGCGGGCATCGACAGCCATTGACGATATCCGGCGCGCAACTCACGCTGATAGTTTTTGCCGGACAGCACGGG
Source organism: Paraburkholderia kirstenboschensis (assembly GCF_904848585.1). Lineage (GTDB taxonomy): Bacteria > Pseudomonadota > Gammaproteobacteria > Burkholderiales > Burkholderiaceae > Paraburkholderia > Paraburkholderia kirstenboschensis. The sequence continues at coordinate 1,156,360 of NZ_CAJHCR010000001.1, read as the reverse complement.
CGAGAGCAGCACGAGACCGTCGACGTCGCCCAGTTCCTGAGCCGCGAGCGCGGCGAGCGTGCCGCCAAGCCGCAGGCCGCATAAGCTCACGTGTTCGATGCCCGCCGATTGCCGCAGCAACGCCACGGCCTTCCTGATGCCGTCGATCCACGGCCGCCAGAGGCCCGGCTCGCTTGCGTCGCCCGCCGAGTCGCCCGTGCCTGGATAGTCGAAGCGCAGCACCGAGACGCCGCGCATAGCGAGCCGCTCGGCGAGCCGGCGCATGCCGCGATAGGTGCAAAGCGCGTCGTAGCCGAATGGGTAGCAGAGCACCACGCCATGCGGCCCGGCTGCAGGATGCAACCAGCCGAACTGGCCATCGAAGACTACTGGCCTCACGCTACGCTCCTCACAAGTCTTCTTTCGGGCATTACAGCAAAGCCCGCCCTTCGCCTCTGTACGCCCTGCCACATTGCCGCTGCCGCATTGCTTCTGGCACACCGTTTCTGCCACACCGCGTCTGCCACATGCCCCGGCAACACGCATCCGCACACGCGTCGTACCGCCGGGCGCCGGCTCAACCGCCGGGCGGCATGCGGCCGCCAAGCGTCGAGCGCGTGGCAAGCAGCAGGTGGTACAGAAAACGCGCGCGCAGCCGGTCGCGCAACGCGTAATGCTTCGACAGCAGCACGCGCCACGCGGCGCGCGCGTCACCGGCGCGCGCATATGCGGAAGCGGCGCGCGGTGCGACGCGCCGCAGCGCATCGTCGCGCGCGGCATGTGCGGCAGCGGGCACATCGCTCGCGCACAACTGCGCGAACGCGTGCATCGCGGGCAACGCATGCGTCGAGATGGACAAGGCCGTCTCGCGCGAAATGGAAACGAACTCGTCGACGAAGCAAACAGCTGCCGCCTGCACGCACAGGCGCAAACCGAAATCGAAATCACAGGCTTCGCCGACTTGCGCAGCGAGCCGATAACCGATGCGTCGAGCGGCCAGCGTATCCACCAGATAGCCGTTGTTCGGGAACATCTGGTCGATGCCGGCGAGCGCGGGCACGGCGAGCCGTCCCGCGCGCTCAGGCACGCGCCGGTAGTCGCGATTGAGCCGCGCGGTGGCCTCCGGCCGTGGCGTGCCGTCGTCGGCGATCACGCGCTGTTTGCCGAATGCAGCGGTCAATAGCGGATGAGCGCGCCAGCACGTATCGAGCGTACTGAGCGCATGCGGTTCGAGCAGATCGTCGTCGTGCAGCAGCACGAGCCGTGCGCCGCGCGCCCGAGCGAAGAGGCGGTTGACATTGGATGCCTGCCCGAGCCTGGGCCGGTTGCGTTCGTAGCGGATCGGGTGCTTCGCGCGCGCACGGCAACGCTTGACCATCTGCGCCGTGCGCTCGTCGCTCGAATCGTCGCCGATGACGATTTCGAACTCGCCGTACGTCTGCGCTTCACAACTTTCGATGGCTTCTTCGAGCAGACCCGGTCGATTGCAGGTCGGTATGCAGATCGAGATGAGCCGCGGGTTTAATTCTTTCGATTCCTTCACGCTGTCCTCGCGATGCCCGTTCACCGGCCGTATGCGGTCGATGCTGATTTAACCGCGACGCAGAGCGCCCATCTGTACGCCCAGCCACACACGCAAGCGGCGCACGAGCGCAGTATCCAAGCCTGCGACAAGCCGACGCCCTCGTGCGGAACGCGCTCGTGGGTGCGGCCGCGCACCGACAACGCCCCGCACCGACCGCACCATTGCACGACATTCCCGCGGACAGCGCACCATGGAAAGAAGTATCGTCAGGAACATCGTCATCAACTTTGCAGGAGCGATTGCTCCGACGTTCATTTCCCTCGTCACGGTGCCCGCCTATATCCATCTGATGGGCGTGGAACGCTATGGCGTCATCAATCTGGTGTGGACGCTGATCGGCTATTTCAGCGTGCTGGATCTCGGCACGAGTCTCGCTACCGAAAATCAGATCTCCAAAGCGCGCGCCGCCAACGACGACTCCCTCGAACGCATTTTCTGGAGCGCGTGGTTCATGAACCTCGGCACCGGCATCGTGGGTGGGCTCATCATTTATGCGGGCACCGTCATCTACATCACGCACGGTGTCAAGATCGAGCCGGAGTTCCAGCGCGAGGTGATGGCGAGCTTGCCGTGGATTGCGGTGGCCGTTCCCATTGCCAATGTGTCATGGGTATTCGCAGGCGCGATCAACGGGGTGGAACGCTTCGCGAGCTTCAACGTCAATCAGACGCTCGGCACCGCGCTCTTCCAGTTGTTGCCCCTCGCGGCGATCTTCTGCTTTTCGCCTTCGCTTGCCGTGGTCATTCCGGCCGCGGTTCTCGCACGGCTCTTCGCCGGTTTGATGCTCGGTGCCGCGGCGTTTCGTGCAATCGGCATTCGCCGCGTGCGCATGCCGCAATGGCGCGTGATGGCCGAACTGTTCCGTTATGGTCGCTGGATGCTGCTCTTTTCCGGCGCCGGCATGATCGCGTCGACGCTCGACCGCGTGCTGGTCGGCGCGCTGCTCGGCGCAAGCTTCGTGACTTACTATGCGACGCCGCAGAACCTGATCACGCGTCTGAATCTGCTGCCTGTCGCGATGGTGCGCACGCTTTTTCCGCGTTTATCCGCCGTGTCGCGCGCGGATGCCGACGCGATCGCGCATAGCGCGCTCGCATTGCTGAACGGCGCGTTCACGCCTTGCCTGATCGTTGCGATGTTCGCGCTCAAGCCCTTCCTTGTCGTGTGGCTCGGGCCGACAGTGGCCGCTGCGGCGCCCGTCGCGTGCGTGCTGATACTCGCCGTATGGCTCGGCGGCCAGGCGGGCATTCTCGGCATACTCATCCAGGCGCAGACCAGTCCCGCCGCAATCGCGGGCGTCAGCTGGGCGCAACTGCCCGTGTTCGCCGGCGCGCTGTGGTGTGGCATCCACTGGTTCGGCATCATGGGCGCGGCGGTCGTGGTGGTGTCGAAGGCGCTGTTCGACTACGCCATGCTGCTTCACTTCGCCCGGCTGCACGTCGGTTCCATAGTGCGCAATATGCTCGTGCATCTCGCCTTCCTGCTGGTGGCACTCGCGCTCGCCGAGTCGATCAGCGCGCCGCCCTCACTGATTGCCGCCGCACTCGTCCTGGTGTGCGCGAATCTGGCTCTGTCGCTGCATGGCTCCAGTGAATTGCGCAGCCTCGTGTACAAGATCTGGACCAGGCTGACTTTATCGGCAAGCTGACGTCTCGCCACACCTCCACGACGTATGGTGGTGGTCTACGAATCATTCGTGGTTATTGTGCCGATGAACTTACGCAGACACAGTGAAAACCGCCCGCTGTGAGCGCAACGCCGCGCTTACAGCGGCGTCGAGTGGCTCACACTTTCCGCCATGCCGGCACGAGCTGCGTCGATACCTCGCGTGGCAATGGTGGCGAAGCGGCGCGGCTGGCAACTTGCAAGCGTGCGTTCGTAGATCGCCAGATAGCCGTCGCTCACGCGCTGCACGCTGAACTTCTCGAGATCCTGCACCGCGCGTGCGGCCAATCCGGCGCGCCCGGCCGGATCGGTCAGAAGCCGCTCGAGCGCCGTTGCCAGCGTCACCGGATCATGCGGCGGCACGAGCACACCCGCCTCGCCCCCGTCGAGCATCTCCGGAATGCCGCCCACGCGCGTCGCGACGATCGCGCATCCCTGCTCGCGCGCCTCGCACAGCACGAGGCCCGCCGGTTCGTTGTGCGAGGCCAGCACGAACACATCGGCTTGAGCGAGATAAGCCCGCGGATCGGCGACAAAACCTTCGAAACGCGCATGTCGCGCGAGGCCAAGTTGCGAGGCCAGTTGCTCCATCGCGTTGCGGTCCGGACCTTCGCCCACGAGATACAGCACTGCGCCGGGCACGCGCTCGCGCAGCGCGGCAAACGCGTGCAACAGGTCGCGTATGCCCTTGCGTTCGTACATGCCGGCCAGCGTCACGATGCACGGATGAGCGAGTACAGGTAAGCGCGGCGCGATTGCGTCGGCGAGCCGAGGCGTGCCGAGCGCGCCGTTGCGCACGACGCTCAAGCGCGACTTCGGAATCCCACGCCGCTCCATTGCGGCGGACACCGCTTCGCTGACCGCGACAACGCGGTCGCCCACACGCATCATCGTCGCGCTCTTCTGAAATTCGTTGTGCACCGTTGTGACCAGCACGAAGCGTCGCCGAGGCACACCGAAGCGCGCGATCAGCGCGCCCGTCATCATGTGCGCATGCACGACGTCAGGGTCGATTTGCGAAACCAGCCTGTTGAAGCGCGCCACCATCGCCGGCACGCGTAAAGGCCGCGGCGATTGCGGCAATAGCACATGACGCACACCGTGCCGCGCGAGCAGTTCCTCGAATCCGCCGCCACCCGAGGCCACCGTTACGTCGTGTCCGGCGCGTGCCTGCATGCACGCGAGATCGACCATCACATTGACGATGCCGTTGCCCACATTCAGCGCATGATTGGCGAGATGGATGATTTTCATGGTTTTCCTGCAACGTCGATGGAGTTGCGATGAGCAGCCGCGAGCGCGGCCGTTGACGGCGTGAACCGGTACATCAATGCCTTGCCGTGCGCGTCTTCTTCGACGAATACGAGGTACTCGCCCGACGCGAGACGATGCGCGGTGACAGGCATCGGCACGTCGGCCCAACCGCTTGCCGAGCCGACCTCCTTACCGGGTGTGAGACGGCCGGTTTCGCGCCCGCTCGCGCGGTCATACACCCGCACGGCCGCGCTGCGTGTTTCGACGGCGAAGATGTAGTCGCCCGCCACCGCAAAGCCGTTGATCGAGAGCCAATCCGGCGGACCGCGGTCCGGCAGGTCGATCAGGTAGCGCAGCACCGGCTTGCCGGTTTTCCAGTGGTCGTAGCGGGCAAGCTGTGAACCAGCACTATTCCAGTTGTCCTGAACAAATGGACGCGCGCGCGTCGAACCGGAGACGAACATTGTGTCGTCGTCGGGAAAGTAGTTGAGCCGTGCGACGCGATAGAACGGCGCAGGGGCCGGATATTGCCGCATCGCCCCGTAACGGTAGACGGGATTGCCGACGCGGTCGAATCCTTGCAGCGGAAAGCAGCGAATGCCGGCAGCCTCGGTGCCCTGCCAGACGTCGCCGCGGCTGTCCACCCACCAGCCTCGCATTGCGGGCGCATCGGCGCCGTTGCTGCTCTGATCGAATGCGGTACGGGAGAAGTCGCCCGCGCCCGTCACGTCGCGCCAGATCCACTCGCCGTGCGCCGGCTGATTGCGCGGCCAAGGTCCGTCGATGTGCGATTGCGCGAACAGCCCCGACGGAATCGCCGTCTCGCGATCTTCGGCGAAACGATAGATGCGCAGATACGACGAATACATGTCGGTGGTGTACAGCAGCTGGTGTCCGCCGATGTCGCGCACCATCGGCATGCCCCGCTGGCCGCCGAGGTACAGATGAAAGTATGGATCGTACGGGTAGCGGAAACGGTCGGCGGTATAGCCCGCATACGACCACTCGTGGCCCGGCGCGCGCGTGAGATCGAGCGTGAAGCGCTTGCTGCCGCTATACACGGACGGCGGATCGCCGTCGACGAACTGCGCGCCGTCGACGAACAGCAGCCCTTGCAAGCTGAAGCGCTGTCGCCCATCGGGCGTATAGCTTTCGAGCAGCGCGCCGTCGTAAGTGCTCGGCCCGGTGCCGAAGGGGCGCGGACCCGCACCGTTCATCGACACATAAATGTTGCCCGCGCGATCGACGCCCACGCCAGTCAAACCGTTGAAGCGCCGGGGCCCCGGCGCACCCGCGCGTCCAGCGTAAATGCCGCCCTTCTCCCCTAAGCTGGCCGTCAATTTCATGGCCGTTCCTTGTTGCATATTGCCCGCCGACGTGCCCGTCCGGGCGCTCGCTGCCGCACCTGCGAGCGCGCCGGCGTCACCGGTAAAGATCAGGATCTGCTGGCGCACGCCGTTGTCCGCAACCAACAGGCGCCCGCGTGCATCGACGGTCAGATCCACCGGCACGACGCCTTCGGACAACGGCAATTCGCCGATGATTGCCCCATTGCGCGCATGGTGCACCACGCGTTGCGCGCCGTCTGTGCGGCTGTTCTCCAAGATCCATAGCGAACCGTCGGGCGCAAGCGCGAGGCGGCCCGGCTCGCGCACCGGGAATGCGCCGATTGCCTGCATGGTCTGCGCGTCGAACACCTGCACGCGATTTTCAAGCGCGTTCGACACAAAGAGCCGCGTATCGTCCGCGGCCAAACCACGAATCGCGTAGTCGGCCTTTGCGGAATAAGTGGCGATCAGCAGGAACGCGAGCCGGCTGCCGGCGGGATACTTCACCTGCCCGGCGAACGGCACGCCGTCGCGAATGTCCGCGCGACTGCGGCGCGAGATACCGGTCCACACTTCCCCTTCGCGTGGCGACGGTCTGTGCTTTGCGGTTTCGTTGCCGAGGCTCACCATGGTTTGCGCGACGTACACGTACTCGTCGTTCGCGGCAATCGCGTCGCCCCCCATCATTCCCCAGCCATGCGTTTCGCCACCGTGACGGAGCAGCTCGCCATTGCGGTACTGACCGAGTTCGCCACCGCCCTCGTCCCAAGGTGCGTTAGTGAACACGTCGCCTTGCGGCGTGACGGCGATCGCCTGTATGTCGATCTGCATCCAGCGCTGGTCCCCGTAGCCCCATGTATTGCCGATCCATGACGTTATATAGGATGACGAAGCATGCGAACTGGCCGCTTGTGCGTCGGCTGCGGAATTGCTGGCCGCCGCGTGGGTCGCTTCGGCCACTTGCAACATCTTTGCAGCCGCGGGTGGAGCCTCCAGCTGGCCCGCAGAGACCCCACCGCCCGGCAGACGACGAACGCCCGCGCTGTGCTCCGATTCGCCCGCCGCGAGCAGCACGACCAGCGGCAGCGCGAGAGCGCCCGCGCACACTAGCCGCTCGAATGTTTTGCGTGTGATGCGTCGCATGATTACCGGCGCGTCAGAACACGTCGATCGCTTCGCGATAGATTTGCGCGACCTGTGCGGCCACCACCGGCCTGTCGAAGTTCTCACGCGCATATGTGCGGCATGCCTGTTCGTCCGGCAACTTGAGGCGACCGAGCAACGCATCGGCCATGCCTTCGCCGATTGCCCTGTAACCGCCAGACGGCAGCACCAGATCGTGCGACAACGGCGCCACGGCTTCAGGCAAGCCGCCTACCGGCGTGACCAGAACCGGCGTTCCGGCAGCAAGCGATTCGATCGTCGTAAGGCCGAAGCCTTCTAGCGATACGGTCGGCACGACCGAGAGGTCGGCCGCGCGATACCACAACGGCACGGTCTCGTCCGGCACGAAGCCGGTAAGCGTCACGTTTCCCTCGAGGCCGCGCGCGGCGATGCGCGCCTGCAACTGCGCGGCGAGCGGGCCCTTGCCCGCAATCGTCAGCAGCACGTCGGGCAGCAGCGGCTTCACGATCGCCATCGCGTCGATCAGATCTTCGAGCCCCATGCGCGACACGAGACGGCGCATGCAGAAAACCAGCGGCCGGTCCGCTGCCAGACCGAGTTGCCGGCGCGCTTCGAGCCTCGTCATGCCAGTGTCGAAGTGCGCGACGTCGACGCATCCTGGCACGATGCGGATGCTGTCCTCACTCACGCCATAGGTCTCATGAAGCAGGCGGCCAAAAGCCCGCGACAGCACGATATGACGTGTCGCGCCGCGATACACGAAGCGTTCGAGCGCCACACGCAACGCGCGCGATAACCCACCTCCGCCGCCCGGATACGATTCCGCCGCCCACGGCCCATGAAAATGCACGACCTTCGGCACGCCGCGAAACACGCCTGCCGTCGGCGCTGCATAAAGCGCGAAATGCGTCGCGACGATGTCGGGCATGCGCGCGGCCCGCAGCACACGCGAATGCCTGCGCGAGGCCAGCAACCGCTCGCCCAGTTGCGCCTGCGCGCCTGCGAACGATTGCACGCGGCCACCGGAAGCCTTGACCACATCTGCACTGCCCGCCACCATGCCGCGCACGTTCACGCCTTGCGCGGGAAGCGTATCCACCAGCGCCTGAAACATGCGATCGAGGCCGCCTGGCCGTTCGGTGAACCAGTGCATGCCGATTTGCAGCGAATCGATTGGAGCCGCGCTCATAGTTTCACCGGCTCAGTCGTGCAGGCGGGCGGCAACGGTTGTGCCGCGCGGCGTGCATGCACCTGCTCGTAGACGGTCAGATAGCGCTCGGCCATGGCCTGCCAACTCAGGCTTTGCGCCACCTCTCTCGCGCGCGTGCCGAGGCTTCGCGCGTAGTCCGTATCGCTCGCGACACGCATGATCGCGGCGCCGAGCGCCGCAGCGTCGTTAGGATCGTCGAGCACCACGCCGCTGCCCGGCGCAATCACTTCGGCGCCTCCGGCGGTGCGCACCGTGATTACCGGCAATCCCGCGGACAGCGCCTCCAGCAATACCAGCCCCATTGGTTCGTAGCGCGAAGGAAACACGAACGCATCGACCGAACGCATCAGCGCGGGCATGTCCATCACCATGTCGGTGAAGTGCACGCGCGCGCTTAGTCCGAGCGATTCGACCAGCGCCGGATACGGGCTGTTGTGCAGAATGCCCGCGACCGCGAGATGCACGTCGGCGGACGTATGGACGAGCGCGTGCAGCACAGTGTCGAGGTTCTTGCGCGACATGCGCAGATCGCCCGCGAACAACAACATGAACGGTACTTGCGGCAAGCCGAAACGCGCGCGTTCACATGCGCCGGGCCTGAACTCGTCGACATCCACGCCGTTATGAATTACCTGCATGCGTGCCGCGCCGACACCCAACGCCCGCACCTCGCCCGCCACTTTCTGCGAAACCGGCACGATGATCTCGGTATGGCGAAACGCCCATTTCTCGCACGCAATGTTCAGCCACGTGTAGATAACCTGATACCCGTGATAGAAGCTGTGCAGCAGACGAAACGGATAGAAGCCGCAGCGATACCAGCCGTCGTGCACGAAGTGCGCCGCGTTGACGTCGGATCGAGCCCATGCAATGAAGCCGTTGACATGAACCACGTCGAACTCATTGCGGCGAGCGCGAATCCACGCACCGCAGCGCAAAGCGAACATCTGATATTGAATCAGCCGGGTCGGCAGGCGGCTCGTCGCAACGCGCACGAAACGCACGCGCGGATGCGCGATCAGTTCCGCAGCTGCTTCCGCAGCGAGCAGCGTAACCGTATGCCCGGCGGCCAGCGCCGCCTGTACGATCTCGTAGTTCACGCGTCCTTGCCCATCGTTCTTGCGCACGACATGGGTAACGATGAGAATTCGCATCCTGTTGTCCTTCATCTGTAATGCATCAGGTCCGCGAAAGAGCCGCGCCATTCGTGGCGTGCCGCGCACGCGCATAGCGCGAGGAAATCACCGGCAAGGTCACGCCGAGAAAGAAAAACATCCCGGATACGGAGGTGAGCGTGTTGATGAAAACCATCATCGAGAAGATGGCGACGGCCACACCTACGCCGGAAATAGCGAGAAGATCGGTTGGATGCGATCGGCTCGCGCGGTACGCGCGCCACAGCAACATGAGCACGCCTGTCGCGTAGAGCAGCGTGCCTGGCCAGCCCATCACGAAGGGCACTTCCATCAGGCCGCTGTCGAAGTCGGCTATCGTGGACGCAGATTTGTCGTCGGACAGCTTGGTGCCCTGACCCGTCGTGCCGAGGCCCTGGCCCGCAATATCGGTGAGTGCCGACGAGAGGAATGTCTTGTAGAACTCCGCTCGCGCCTGGTAGCTGTTGTCCTCGCCGATGTCCTGTATGGTGCTGAAGCGCCGCATCACGGGCTCGGACACCTGGTCGATCATCATCAGCGGCGCGGCCATTACGGCAAGGCCGAATACGCCGGCGAGCAAACGCATCCGGCTCCTGCCGTCGAGCATGGCAAATGAATAGCCGAGCGCGATTGCAAAGCCGCCCCACGTACTGCGCGCGCTGGTGAGCAGCAGCGCGGGAATGCCGACACAGCCGAGCACGATGCGCGCTTTGCCGCGCGCCGCGAGCGACATCAGCAAGATAGTCATTATCGTGACCGCGAACGGCCCGCAAGAATTCATCGTGCTGCTGATGCGCATGCCGAACGGCACCGGCTGCCCCTCGGATTCCATCTTCGAAGCGATCAGCCAGAAGGCATCCCACGGCATGGGCGAAACAAATTCGAGCAGGCCGTAGAGACTCATCAGGAGTCCGCCGTAAATGAACGTCTTCAGCAGGACCCGGTGGTATTCCGGATAATGGCGCCACGTCACGGTCATATAAAACGCGACCATCACTGGATAGAGCCAGTTGATCAGCGTAAAGGTTGCGGCAGCAGGACCGGCTTGCGCAAACCCCACTGCATACGCGTAGAGAAGTGCGATCACGATCAGCAGAAGCGGTGCGGCCCGGCGCTGGCCGAACGCGGAGACGTGCTTGACGAGCGTGAACCCCATGAGTGCGACCGCGAGCAACGGTGCGACCATGATCGGGCTTTGTTGATTGAACGCTCCGTTCACGAAGTCCGCGAGACGCCTCACCTCCGGCGTGAGAAAGAAAAGCCAGCAGACGAAGCCGAGGTAATGCGCCGGCGAGCGCCGGTACAGCAACAGCGCGACGCCAAAGGCGCCGGCTGGAAAGAACAGCTCGACCACTCTGCCCTGATGCAGCAGGATGAGGCCCAGCGTCGCGCCGAACAGCAGCAACGGCCAACGCAGCGGGTGACGCAGCGTTCTCGACGCACGGCGAGAGCGAGCGGCTCTGGCAGCTCGCGCTTCGCTCCCTGTCGTTGCGCCGTGCCTGCCGTCAGCCGACGTGCGCAGCGCGAGCCCCGCGCTCGACGGCGTGATCAGCACCGGCTCCATCACAGCATCTCGAACGTGTTGACGAGCGCCGCACCGTCGCGCTCGCGCCGCCGCAAGGCAGCGAGCGGCTGCGAGGTGCGCATCTGCCGCGTGAGGCCGATGAAAGGCACGCCATGTTCGAGATATGGGCCTTCCGTCTTGCGAAAGCCGAACTGCTCGTAGAACTCGCGCAAACCGAGCGGCGCGCACACACGCGCGGCGTGCCCCGGCCAACGCTCCGCAATGGCCTGCAACACGCGCTCCACCAGCATTTCGGCGGTACCGTCGCCGCGCCGCAGCGGGCTCGTCAATACCTTGTCGATCGTGATCTCGGGGTCTTCAGCATCGCCGGGCCGCACGCGAGCGTAGGCGAGAATCGGCATGGGCCGCCCCATGTCCTCCACGGCGAACACATGCAGCGAGCCCTCGTCGCGGCCATCGGCGTCGAGGTAGACATGCGATTGTTCGACGACGAACACCGCGCTGCGCGCCCGCAGGATCAGGTACAGCTCGCGTGCCGAAAGCTGCTCGAATTCCAGCGTTTTCCAGTTCATCACGTTCCCCAGCGGAATCTTTTATGTTCAACGGGACCGGCGCCGCACGCCGCCCGCGTGGGCCTCGTTCGACACGCCGGCCCGTCTGATGGCTACACGTTAAGGTCCCGATACACGCGTTTCCGTGCGGCATCGCACTGACGCTGTGCGTTGGCGATTCTTAAATACGAGGCACCGGATCGCGCATCACGTCGCGAATAAAAATCGTCCACATGCATTCGTCCACGTCGGCGAACGCGAAGAGACCGCTGCACAACTGAGGGGTACACCACCATGAAAACCGCATTGCGACGCATCCTTTCCGAATCCGCTCGCCTCGACGTGTCGCCGGAGAGCCTCGCGGACGATGCCGATCTCTATGCCGCCGGCCTCTCCTCCCTCGCGACCGTGCATCTGATGCTCGCAATCGAGGATGAATTCGACATTGAGATTCCCGACCGTATGCTCACGCGCCGGCTGTTCTCGAGCATCGATTCGATGGCGGCCGCGATCACCGAGTTGCAACAGGCGAAAGCAGCATGAACGCCCCTCTGCTGGATCCGGCTGCTTCGGCGGCTGCGACCGCGCCCGCGGCACTGGCGGCGATCGAGTCCGAACCCGCCTGGCGCGCGGCGGCGCAACGCTGTGCAGCGGTAGCCGCACAGTTCGCCGACGCCGTCGACAGCGACGCGCGGTTTCCCGCCGAAGCGTTCGCGGCGCTCAAGCGCGAACGCCTGCTCTCGGCGATGGTGCCGGCCGCATACGGCGGCGCGGGCCTCTCGCTCGCGGACGTCGGCGCGATCTGCGAAACGCTTGCTCAAGGCTGCGCGTCCACCGCGATGATCTATGCGATGCATCAGATCCAGGTCGCGTGTATCGACGAACACGGCAGCGAGTCGCCATGGCACCGGCAGTTGCTCACGCAACTTTGCGAGCATCAATGGCTTTTTGCATCGGCAACATCTGAGGAAACGATCGGCGGCAATATGCGCACGAGCGCCTGCGCGGTCGAGGCCGACGCCGAGCGCTTTTCGATCGAAAAACTCGCGCCGACGATTTCATATGGCGCGCATGCGGACGCAATTCTGGTCACTGCTCGCCGCACTGCCGAGTCGGCTGCCGCGGACCAGGTGCTGATCGTCGCGTTACGCGATGAAACGCTGCTCGAAAAGCGCGGCGTCTGGGATTCGATGGGCATGCGCGGCACCTGCAGCGAAGGCTTCAGACTGGTCGCCAGCGGTCTTGCCGGGCAGATCCTGCCGACGCCCTTCGCCGAGATCGCCGACCAGACCATGCTGCCGGTTTCGCACACGCTGTGGGCATCGGTATGGACAGGTGTGGCCGCCGATGCAGTGAATCGAGCGAAGGCCTTCTACAGGGCCCAGGCGCGTTCTAAGCCCGGCGCGATATCGCCGGCCGGCATGCGCCTCGCGCATGCTGTCGGTTTGTTGCAGATGATGCAGGCGCGTCTTTCGGTGGCGCTCGACGCGGCGCGTGCAGCGCACGCCGCGCGTCTTCATGAATCGCAGGCCGATGCGCCGCTCGCGGCGATGCTCGGCTTCGCGTCCGACATGAACACGCTGAAGACCAGCATCTCCTCGACGGCACTGGATGTCGTGCACGAAGTGATGATGATCTGCGGCATGGCCGGATACAAGAACGGCACGCCGTACAGCGTGGGACGCCATTTGCGCGACCTCTACTCAGCGCCGCTCATGATCAATAACGACCGCATCGCGCAGAACACCGCGAGCCTGCTGCTCGCGCAGCGTCCTGCCGCGCCGGGGAGAGTGTGATGAATACGATGACCGATACCGCTGCTATCGCTACCGCCGCGACTGGCGGCGAACACATTGCGCCGAGCTTTCGCGACGAGTTGCTGGCCGCGGGCCTGTTGATAGACACCGGCGAAAATGGACTGTATGGCCGTAGCCAGGTTTTCGAGGATGTCGTGGATCGGCTGAACGCGGCTATCACGCACCTCGGAGCCGATCAGGATGCCGAAGTATTGCGCTTTCCACCGGCCATGCGCCGGACAGACTTCGAGGACAGCGAATATCTGAAGAATTTCCCCGACCTCGCCGGCACCATCCACTCGTTTTGCGGCAACGACATGGGCCACCGGCGCCTGTTGCAAGCGCTCGACGACGCGATGATCGCAAGCGACGACGATCGCAGCGACGAATGGATGGCTCAACAAAAGCCCACGCGCGTCGTGCTGACACCGGCCGCCTGTTATCCGGTCTATCCGGTGCTGGCGCGGCGCGGCCCGCTGCCTGCGGGCGGGCGCACCATCGACGTGCTCTCGTATTGCTTCCGCCACGAGCCTTCTCTCGATCCCGGCCGCATGCAGATGTTTCGTCAACGCGAATATGTGCGGCTCGGCAACGCGCACGAGGTAATGGCGTTCCGTCAGATGTGGATCGAACGCGGTTCGCTGCTCGTCTCGCTGCTGCAATTGCCTGTCGAAGTGGACCTCGCCAACGACCCGTTTTTCGGGCGGGGCGGGAAAATCGTCGCCGATAGTCAGCGTGCCCAGGCGCTCAAGTTCGAACTGCTGATTCCCGTTGCGAACCCCGACAGCAAAACCGCGTGCCTGTCGTTCAACTATCACATGGACCACTTCGGCAAGATCTGGAAGATTGCCTGCGAAGACGGCACGCTCGCACATACCGGCTGCGTCGGCTTCGGCATGGAGCGCATCACTCTCGCGCTGTTCCGTCATCACGGACTGGACGTGAAAGCGTGGCCCGACGACGTTCGCGCATTGCTATGGGGCGATACTGCAACGCGCGTCGCGCAGGGCATGGCACAGATGCAGGCGTTGGCTGCTGCACCGGGCACCGGAGACGGCGCATGACTCCATCGCAGAGGCGCTTGCCGGGAAACACGTTCTCCACATTCCAGTTGCCTCGGCACCGCGCATTGTCCGCTCACGCTGAGCACGTTTCATCGCGAGCCGCGGCACTTCGCGCGGGAGAAGCGCGCCCGCGTCAGCATGAGCCGCATGCATTGCATCAGGGCGAGCGCGTCTGGCAGGAAACCAATTGCTATGTGGACCTGTGGATCGAATTGCTGCACGGCTTCGGTCTCGATCCGCGCGCCGCGTTTGGCTTCACGGTCACGCAGGACTTCGAAGGCGATCAGTTCACGTTCTTCAAGTTCCCCCTTGAAGACCTGGAGCGGCTCTACGGCACGCAGGTCCAGGAGCTCGCGATCTACGACTCTCTCGAAGCACGCGTGCTCGCGCAGACTCTGCGCGGCCACACCGTGCTCGTCGAAGTAGACGGCTTTTATCTGCCGAACACGCGCGCCACGTCGTATCGTCGCGAGCATCCGAAGACCACGGTGGGCGTCGACTTCATCGACCCGGACGCGCGCCGCCTCGGCTATTTCCACAACACCGGCTATCACATGCTGGATGGCGAGGACTACGACGGTGTATTCCGCAAGCTGCCGCAATTCGCACAGCAGCCCGACCTGCTGTTTCCCTACGTCGAATTCGCGAAGCAGGCGCGGCCCGCGCTGGAAGGCACGGCACTCGCTGAAGCGTCGGCGGAACTGTTGTGCGCGCATCTGGGCCGGCGGCCTTTGACGAATCCGATCTCCGAATGGCGTGCCGCATTCCCGGGCCACCTCGATACGCTGCTCGCGCGCGGTGAGGCGTTCTTTCACCCGTACTCATTCAATCTGATGCGGCAGCTCGGCGCGAACTTCGAGTTTCTCTCCAAGTATCTGCTGTGGCTCTCCGAGCAAGGCTTCGAGATTCCCGCGACGATTCCCGCCGCCGCGCAGCGTATCGCGTCGGAGTCGATGGTCATGCAGTTCCGGCTCGTGCGCGCGATCGCACGCGGACGCCGCGACCCGTGCGACGACTGCTTCGACGTGCTCGAAAGCGCTTACGAACAGACACTGCCGCCGCTCGCCGCTCTCGTGTTGTGACGCATGCGCCCCGAGCCCCGGGGACTCATCAGGAACCCGCCGTGGATGCACTGACGACCGACCCGGTGCCCGAACACGATGACATAGGCGGCTTGCCGGCTGCCGCGCTCGACGTTGCACCTGCGCATGCGCAAACACCAGGCTCGCTTTCACATGCCGCGCAAGCCGCACATGCCACGCAAGCCGTGCAACTCGCGCCCGACGACATCTGGCCGCAGCGACTCGACACCGGGTGGCAATGCGTCAGTACGCCGGCCGGCGC
The DNA here is from genome assembly GCF_904848585.1 of Paraburkholderia kirstenboschensis. Classification (GTDB taxonomy): domain Bacteria; phylum Pseudomonadota; class Gammaproteobacteria; order Burkholderiales; family Burkholderiaceae; genus Paraburkholderia; species Paraburkholderia kirstenboschensis. The sequence goes on along the minus strand of NZ_CAJHCR010000001.1, from coordinate 1,140,780 downwards.
ATGTGCGTCACCGAACGAGCTGCCAGCCCACGGCTGGCTCACGGCGCAAGTGCCCGGCACGGTGGCGAGCGCGCGCCGAGCCGCGGGTCGCTTCGACGTGGCGCATCCCGACCCCCTCGCCTTCGACGATCACTGGTATCGCGTTACGCTGAACGGCACGGGCAAACGGCGCTTGCGTATGCACGGACTGGCGACCATCGCGGAAGTCTGGCTCGACGGCGTCAAACGCCTCGAATCCGATTCGATGTTCGTCGCACACGACCTCGACGTCGAACTGAACGGCAGCGCGACGCTCGACATATGCTTTCGCTCTTTAGCGCCAGCGTTGGCGGCAAAACGCTCGCGCGCGAGATGGCGGCCGCGGCTCGTCTCGCCGACCACTTTGCGCAACGTCCGCACGACGCTGCTCGGCCACATGCCGGGCTGGTGCCCTTCTGTACACGCGGTTGGCCCGTGGCGGCCAGTCGAGATGCTGAGCGATGCACGAAACGCGGTCGACCACTTTGAAGTCGCGAGCCGGATCGACGGCGACGACGGTATTGTTTCGCTAACGCTACATTTCGTTCATCCGCACGATGCCGCGGCGTGCCGCGCTTCACTCAGTTGCGGCGGCCACGTTTCGTCGTTGCAATGGCGCGATGCCTGCACGCTGACCGGCAGCGTGCGGGTGCCGGGCATCGAGCGCTGGTGGCCTCACACGCACGGGGCGCCCACTTTATATCCGCTTCTATTGCACCTCGATGACAGCGGGGTATTCCCTCAACCGCTGGGCTCGATCGGCTTTCGTGAGATCGCAGTGGAACGCGGCGCGCACGGTACGGGCTTCGCGCTGCATATCAACGGCGTGCCGGTGTTTTGCCGCGGCGCGTGCTGGACGAGCGCCGATCTCGTCACGCTGGCCGGCAGCGAAGCGGAACTCCGGCACGCCTTCGAACTAGCCCGCGGCGCCGGCATGAACATGCTGCGCGTGGGCGGCACGATGGTCTACGAGTCCGACCTCTTCTATTCACTCGCCGACGAATACGGCGTGCTCGTGTGGCAGGACTTCGCGTTGGCGAATTTCGACTACCCGAAGGATGCGGCCTTCAGTGCGTCGATCGAATGCGAAGCCGCGCAGTTTCTCACCCGCACGCGCCGCTTCGCCTCGCTCGCGGTGCTGTGCGGCGGCAGCGAGGCCGATCAGCAGGCCGCGATGTTCGGGCTGCCGCCTTCGATGCGCGTGCAATCAGTATTCGACGAGCTGTTGCCCGCCATCGTCGCTCGCGAACGGCCGGACGTGCCATATGTGAGCAACTCGCCGTCAACAGGCGTGTGGCCGTTCTCCACTAATGAGGGCATCACTCACTACTATGGCGTGGGCGCGTATCAACGGCCACTCGACGATGCACGCCGCTCGCAGGTGCGGTTTGCCGCCGAATGTCTCGCCTTTGCCAATGTCCCCGACGACGCCACGTTGAATGAAGCGCTCGGTACGATCCATCCGCACGATCCGCGCTGGAAAGCCGCAGTGCCGCGCGATCCCGGCGCAGGATGGGATTTCGACGACGTCCGCGACCACTATCTTCAGACGCTTTATGACGTCGAGCCGGCGCGCCTGCGCTACGAAGACCCGCAGCGCTATCTGGACGTGTCGCGGGCGGTGGTGGCTGAATTGATGGGCGAGGTGTTCGCCGAATGGCGCAGGACCGGGTCGGACTGCGGCGGCGGACTCGTCTGGCAGCTTCAGGATTTGCGACCGGGCGCCGGCTGGGGGTTGATCGACGCGACCGGACGGCCTAAAAGCGCTTTGTACGGCCTCGCACACACGTTGCAACCCGTACAGGTGCTCCTCACCGACGAAGGCCTCAACGGCCTAGATATCCACCTGATCAATGAGCGCGCGCAAACGTTGTCAGCGCAACTCGAGCTTGTCTGTCTGCGCGACGGCCGCGTGAAAGTTGCGCAGGCGAGCCGCGCGGTGCAACTCGCGCCGCGTGCCACCGCGCGCATATCCGCCGCCGACTGTCTGGGTCAGTTCTTCGACCTGACGCATGCGTACCGCTTCGGCCCGCGCGCGCACGACGTGACGATCGCGACGTTGCGCGATGCGGCGAGCGGGCAGATCGTTTCTGAAGCGTTTCATTTACCGGAGCGGCGAACTGGCGAGCGTCACGAACTGGGTTTGACCGTCACAGTGGAGCGCGCCGGCGACGGCTGGCAGCTGGTGATAGAAGCGCAGCGCTTCGCGCGCTTCGTTCATATCATTGATGCACACTACCGCGCCGCACGCGACTGGTTCCACCTCGCGCCGAACCGTCCTTGCATCGTGCCGCTGATTCCGCTCGCGCCGTATGCATCGCAAAGCGCGATGGTTGCGCGCGCATCGAACGCCGGCTTTAAAGCTGATGCAACAAATGCGGCACCCGCCGGTGAAGTGCGTGCGCTCAATGCCGCGTGCCGCACGTTCTACCGGTAAACGTATCTTCTACCGCTGATTCCTTCGCAGGGCGCGTAAAACCTCGCGCTGCGCGAATGCATTCTGTTTGCGGCGGCCCACCACTGTCGGTTTTTTCGCGACTTCTGAAACCACAAACGATGAACCGTACGGCAGCGAACGCAGAGCGTTGAACACATCTGAATCAATTCCGGCACATCGCGGACATCGCGTGAAGCGGTGCCTGGAAAGGCCCGGTTCCCCTCAGTGCTTGCTGCGCGATACCCCTGCCAACCGGCGCTAACCCAATCGGATCAAGCACTTGGCTCATATTAAAACAGCGTCCACGACGCCCGCCGCGACGATGGCCGATGTACAGAATTGAAACAAAAAGCCGCATACGAGCACACCGATCAATCAGGGCGTTCTCGCTGCGTCGCACCAGTCAGGCTTTTCCCCATGGTTGGCACAGTCCTCGCTAATAGAAGAACGCGACACCGCGGCGCCGTAGGGGAGCAACGAAAACGGCGCGGCGCATCAGGAAAATACGGGGCCGGTTCTATTCATCCTCCCGCTGCTCGCAATGCAGCAGGACTTATAAAAGGATGCGGGAATCGGATCAAAAACAGGAAGACGCGCATACGCGCGCCTTCACGCGAGGACCGATCATGTTGACACTTCAATCAGATCTGCATGGAAACCATTTGCTCGGCGCATTGCCGTCCCACGAATGGCAAGCACTTGCTCCGCACCTCGAACTGGTTCATCTGCGCACTGAACAACTGCTCTGCGATTCGGGCCAACGCATTCACCATGTGTACTTCCCCACTACCGCAATCATTTCGATGCTGTCGACGATGGAAGACGGCAGCTCGGTCGAAATCGCCGCGGTCGGCCGCGAAGGCATGACGGGTGTGCCGGTGCTGACGGGCGGCGAGACCATGCCGAACCGCGTGCAGGTTCAATGCGCCGGCTTCGCGTACCGGATGAGCGCTCAAGCTCTGAAGCAGCAATTCGCACGCTCCGATTTCCTGCGCCGACTGATGCTGCTCTACATGCACGCCCTTCTCACGCAAGTGGCGCAAACGGCAGCCTGCAACCGCCATCACGCATTGAACAAACAACTGTGCAGATGGCTTCTCATCGAGGTGGACCGTGTCGCGTCGAACGATCTGACGGTGACGCAGCAATTGATCGCCGACATGCTCGGCGTGCGCCGCGAGGGCATCACCGAAGCGGCCGGCAAGCTGCATGACGAAGGCCTGATCCATCATAGCCGCGGGCATATCAAGGTGCTCGACCGCAAGGGGCTCGAAGCGCGTGCGTGCGAATGCTACGGACTCGTCAAGCGCGAGTTCGACCGCCTTCTGCCGCGCCTGCGCCAGGCTGAGACTGTCGAATAAAACACCGCACCGTTCGACTACCTCGCAGAGTCAATAATGTTCAGGAATACTGCGCGATGCCTCGACGCAATCTTCGTGATCGCGGGAGGCCTGCTCGCCCATTGGATGCGGTTTTCGACGCTTGCCGCATTGCCGGATACGGAACGCCTGCTGATCGCGTTTAACTGCGTGCTGGTGCTGCTGATGTTTCCCGGCTTCGGCGTGTACGAAACATGGCGCGGCAAGCCTTTGATGTCGATGCTCGCGAGAGTCGCGGCTGCATGGCTCGCCGTCGTCGCCGGTGCGTTGCTGCTCGCGTTCACGCTGCATCGCATGGATGCGGTGTCGCGCTTGTGGCTCGCTTATTCCACGCTGATCTCCGGCGTGCTGATCATCGCGACCAAATGCGCGGTGCACGTGGCGTTGCGCAGCGTACGCCGGCGCGGCATGAATTTCCGCACGGTTGCAATCGTCGGCGCCCCCGGGTTTGCGCGCACGCTGCTCGCTCATCTGGAACACGCGCCGCAAGCGGGCTTCAAACCGGTCTGCGTATTCGATAGCAGCATCCACACGAGCATTCATGCGAGCACCGAAGCGTCCGGCGCTTACGGCGCGCGTCTGAACCGCCTGCCGGTGCTGAGCGACCTGAACGCATTTGCCGCAAAAGTGCGGGACGAGCACGTGAACGAAGTATGGCTCGCATTACCCTTATCAGAAGAACGCATGATCTATCGTTTCCAGCGCATGTTCAGGAACGACTTCGTGAATCTGCGCTTTATTCCCGATGTACGCAGCCTCTCGCTTTTCAACCACTCGCTCGTCGACGTGGTGGGTTTGCCCACGCTGAGCCTCGGTGCACCGCCGTTCTCGCCGCCGCAGATGTGGCCGAAGCTGATTTTCGACCGCCTCTTCGCGGCCGCCGCGCTGATCGCGCTTGCGCCGGTTTTCCTGGTGCTTGCCGTCGGCATCAAGCTCACTTCGCCGGGACCGGTGTTCTTCCGGCAGACCCGCAAGGGCGCCGACGGCGAGACGTTCTCGATCTACAAGTTCCGTTCGATGACCGTGCATCAGGAGGCGCATGGCGAGCTCACCCAGGCCTCGCGCAATGACGCGCGCGTGACGAAGCTCGGCGGCTTCATGCGCCGTACGAGCCTCGACGAACTGCCGCAGTTTCTGAACGTGCTGCTCGGCCAGATGTCGGTGGTCGGCCCGCGTCCTCACGCAATCGAGCACGACGATCTCTACAAGGACCAGGTGTACGGCTACATGCACCGCTACCGGATCAAACCCGGCATTACGGGCTGGGCGCAGGTGAACGGCTATCGCGGCGCAACACGCAAAGTAGAAAAGATGGAAGCGCGCGTGAAGTTCGACCTCTTCTATATCCACAACTGGTCGTTCTGGTTCGACATGAAAATCGTCTTCATCACGATCTTCAAGGGCTTTGTCGGCCGCAACGCATTCTGATCATGCCGCTACGTGAACCGCTCGTGAAAGTCTCCGTGATCGTGCCGACGTATCGGCGCACCGCCGATCTGGCGAGGTGCCTCGCGGCGCTCGACGCACAGGAGCGCCGCCCAGACGAAGTGATCGTGATCGCCCGTCACGACGACCATGCGACGCTCGACTGGCTGCGCACGCGCGAGGCCAACCGGCCCGATCCGCGCCGCTGCGTCGTGCTCGTGCATAAGCCGGGTGTAGTGGCCGCCTACAACCTCGGCATCGAAAGCGCGTGTGGCGACGTGCTGTGCTTTACCGACGACGACGCCGCTCCGCATTCCGACTGGGTCGCGCGAATCGCTCGCGCATTCCAGAGCGATCCGAGTCTGGGCGGTCTCGGCGGGCGCGACATCGTGCATGAACGCAACGGCATTCTGCAGGGGCAGAAGCCGTGCGTGGGCATCGTGCGATGGTATGGCCGCACGATCGGCAATCATCACATCGGCCACGGCCAGGCGCGCGAAGTCCACGTGCTCAAAGGCGTGAACATGGCGTTTCGCCGCGAGGCGATCGGCACGCTGCGCTTCGACGCGCGCTTGCGGGGCAGCGGCGCGCAGGTTCATTGCGAAATGGGCTTCAGCCTCGACGTGCGGCGGCGCGGCTGGACGCTCGTCTACGACCCGGCGCTGCTCGTCGAACACTTTCCCGCTCAGCGTGGCGACGAAGATCAGCGCTTCACATTCAACGACACGGCTTTTTATAACGCGTCGTTCAATCTCCGACTCATCATGTGCGAACACCTGACGCCGCCTGGCCGATGGGCGTTCGTCGCTTACTCGACGCTGATCGGCGATCGCGCGGACCCGGGGTTCCTGCGCGCATTGTCGCTGGCATTCGAGCGCGGCGGACTGGCGCTTGCGCTTCGCAAATGGCGAGTGGGTTTACGCGCAATGCGCGGGGCATGGCAGGAAGCGGTGCGCTAACTATCGACGTACCGGCTACACGCGAAGGGACCATAAAATGACTATCAAAACAATTGCCGCGGCGCTCGCGGCTGCATCTCTATGCGCCTGTTCATTGGCGCCCGGACCGTACCTCGACACCAAACGGCTCGAGCCGCCCGCACCGCCGGAACAGACCGCCGAGAAGTTTCCGGTGCATGCAATCGACGTGGGTTATTTCCGCGAGCAACGCGCGGCCACCGTTCCCGCCGTTTGTCCGTTGACGTGCCTTACGCCGCAAACGCGCGGCCTTTACGAGTATCGGCTCGGGATCGGCGACCAGTTGACCATCATCGTTTGGGATCACCCCGAACTGACGGGCGGCATGGGCCTCGCAACCGGCACGCCGCCGTTGCCGGGCGGCAGCGCTGCGCCCTCGCCCGGCCCCACGCAGACGCAAGGTGCGACGCCCATCGCGCCCACCACGATGAGCAGCGGCGAAGGCGGTCTCACGGTGCGTGTCGCCAACAACGGCACGATCTTCTTTCCGCGCGTGGGCCGCATGAAGGTGCAGGGCATGACCGCGCAACAGGTTCAGGAAGCGTTGACGAAGGGGCTCGCGCGCACGATTCGCGACCCGCAACTCGACGTGCGCGTGTCGGGCTTCAACAGTCAGTCGGTGCAGGTGACCGGCAACCTGCGCACGCCCGCGTCCGAAGCGATCACCGATGCGCCGCTCACCGTGCTCGACGCGATCAACCGCGCGGGAGGCGCGCTGCCCGACGCGGATCTGCAGAACGTCGGCGTCACGCGCGACGGCAAACGCCATACGGTCGACGTGGCCGCGCTACTCGAAACCGGCGATCCGCAGCAGAACGTGTTGCTCAAGGACGGCGACATCATCGACGTGCCGGATCGCTCGAACAGCCGCGTATTCGTGCTCGGCGAAGTCAACAAGCCGACTTCGCTGCCGATGAACCGCGGCCGTCTCACGCTCGCCGACGCACTCACCGGCGCAGGCAGTCTCGATGTGAAGACCGGCGATCCGCGATACGTATATGTGGTGCGTGGCGCCGACAAAACGCTGACGCCGGACGTCTATCAACTCGACATGACGCAGGTGGACGCGTTGATGCTGATGACCAAGTTCGATCTGCAACCGAAGGATGTGGTGTACGTGCAAGTGTCGAATGCCGCGCGCTTTAATCGCGCACTCGAACAGATCACGCCGACTCTGCAGTCGTTGTTCTACACCGTCCAGTTGTCCAGATAAATTGCTTGCAACGGAGTATCGACATGAGTACGTATGACATGCTGGACCACGGGCCGGCGCCGGGCGGCGACGAAGACGCCGTGATGCGCGATCTGCTGCGCACGGTCACGGAACAGATCTGGTGGGTAATCGGCATTGCGGGCAGTGTGATTCTCGCCGCGGTCGTCTATACGAAGATCGCCACGCCGGTCTATTCCGCCGATGCGCTGCTTCAGGTCGACGCGCAAAGCAACGGCAACAACGCGCAAGGTCAGAAGCTGCTTTCGTTGATGCCGAGCGTGGGCCCGATGCGCACCGAGGCCGAGATCGAAATCATCAAGAGCCGCGCGGTGGTCGAGCCGGTAGTCGAGCAGTTCAAGCTGAATTTCAGCACCTCCGCCAACACCGTGCCGGTGCTGGGCAAGATTGCGTCGTTGTTCGCGAGCCCTGGGCATCCGTTCGCTGCACCGTTCGGTCTGACCGAATATGCGTGGGGCGGCGAGCAGTTCGAGGTTGGCTCGATCGTCGTGCCGAAGGCGCTCGAAGGCGCGCAACTGACGCTGCATGCGCTCGACAAAGGCCGCTACGTACTGACCGATGCGCGCGGCGCAACGCTTTTGACCGGTGTGGCCGGAGCGCAGGCGCAAGGCCACGACGTCACGCTGTTGGTGAAAAAACTGGTGGCCCGTCCCGGCACCGAGTTTTACATCACGCGCTTTAATCAGCTTGACGCAGTGTCCGCGCTGTCCACTTCGTTGCAGGTCACCGAGAAAGGCCGTGACACGGGCGTCGTGCAATTGTCGTATTCGGGCACCGACGCCCACGCAATCACCGCGATCACGAACGCCGTGGCCGCCTCTTATCTGAAGCAGCGCACCGAACGCGCACAGGAAGAAGCGAGCCACATGCTCGACTTCCTCAACAGCGAACTGCCACGCCTGCGCGCCGAGGTAAAGAAGACGGAAACCGCGCTATCGGAGTATCAGTCGAAAGTGGGCTCGTTCCAGCCGACTCAGGAAGCGGGCGTGTATCTCGCCGGTGGCCTCGACTATGAGAAGCAGATCGCGGCGCTGCGCATTCAGCGCGCGCAATTGCTGCAGCGTTTCACTCCCGAAAGCCCGGAAGTGCTGCAGGTCGACTCGCAACTGGCCGCAATGGCCCGCGAGAAAGCGCGCTTCGAAGACCACTTCACCACGCTGCCGAGTTCCGAGCGTAACGCGCTCGCATTGCAACGCGATGCCAAAGTCGCCGAGGAAATTTACGTCGCGCTTCTCAACAAGATCCAGGAGCTGTCGATCTCGCGGGCCGGTACCATCGGCAACGTTCACATCGTCGATGAAGCGTTGCTGCCGTCGAAGCCAGTGCGTCCGAAGTCGGCGCTGATCATTTCGGCGGGCACGCTGCTCGGTGTGATCGGCGGCATTCTGTTTGCGTACTGCAGGCGCAAGTTCTTTACCGGCGTGGCCGATCCGGAATTCGTCGAGCGCCGCTTCCAGTTGCCGATTTTCGGCGCGATCACATTCAGTCCGGAACAGGCGCGCAGCGACCGGCAACTGAGCGCGACGCGCGGAGCTGCCCTCGCCGCACCTCGTTCGCGGCCGACCGAGGTGGAAGATGCCACTGCGTCGTCAAGCGGCATCGCGGGACTGTTGTCGTCCCGCTCGCGCGCGAATGCAGCAGCAGACGAAGCGCGAAGCGAGCCGGTCGGCACACAGACCGTGATTGCATCGGGCAGGACGCCGGTGCGCCCGCTCCTCGTCAAGACGCATCCGTATGACACGACTGTCGAAGGCTTGCGCGGCCTGCGCGCGACGTTGCAGTTCGGCCTGCTCGACGCGCCGAACCGCATCATCGCGATTACGAGTCCGGCGCCGTCCGACGGCAAGAGCTTCCTGAGCGCGAACCTCGCGGCGCTGATCGCCGAATCCGGCAAGCGGGTGCTGCTTATCGACGCGGATTTGCGGCGCGGTCGCCTCGCACAATATCTCGGGCGCTCGCCTGAAGGCGGGCTCACCGAGTTGCTGACAGGCCAGGTGGACCTTGAAACGGCGGCACGCGCGACGGGCGTCGCGGGTCTGCACTTCATCGCCGCGGGCACTTACCCGCCGAACCCGTCGGAGATTCTCACCTCGTCCCGGTTCAGCGAAATCCTTGCGCGTTTCGAACAGCAGTTCGATCTGATCATCGTCGATACGCCCCCGCTGCTCGCGGTCGCCGACGCCGCGGTGGTCGCGAATCTCGCGGGCTCGACGGTGCTCGTGATGCGCGCCGGCGCGCACACCGAAGGCCATCTCGCAGAAGCGTTGAAGAAGCTGCGCCGCGCGCGTGCGCGTGTGGTCGGCGGTGTGATGAACGCTGTACCGCTGAAGAGTCACAATAAAAACGGTACGTATGACTATGCTTACGCATACACGTATGCGACTGCCCATTCTGACGACACCAGCACGAAGGGCTGATTCACGCTGTGAGCGGTAAAAGGTAAGCTATCGAGGGCTGCGCTGCAGGAAGGCGCGGCCCTTTTTCTATTGCCGCGTCGACGTGCAATGATGCAATGATCCAATGATGCAAGCGGCGCTGAAGCTATAGCAGACAGGACGCCGGCGGCGGAAAAACCGCCGGCGCAGAACGAGTGAGACGTCTTGAGTGAAAGCAGCGGCGCAGGCCGATCGCGGAAGATCACCGCCGCCTGACCACGGCCTTATAGAAACGCGCTGACGTCCGTCTGGAAACGCTGGGCAAGAGCCTTGGCGACCTTCTTGCTGATCGAACGGCGGCCCGCCAGGATATCGCTCACCACCGTCGGGGATGCGATGCCCATCAGGTCCTTCTGCTTCAGGCCGTGCGTCTCCAGCAGATGCCGCAACACCTCGCGCGGCTCCCCTTTCGGAAGCGTCGTATTCTGCGCTTTCCAGTTGCGCACGAGCTCCGACACGATCGCATGAAGATCGGCAAGCGGATCGTCCTCCTTGCCGTTCAGATGGGCGGCAAGCGCGCTGGCGAGCTCGACCATCGTCTGGTAATCATGCTCGTTGCGAATGGGAGTAATGGGCACGTTAGCCTGCAGCGCGGCCCAGCTTTGAGCAATGTCGGGAAAGGATCCCGGAAGGCGATCGGCATTCATGAGTGTAGGTTCTTCCTCGTCCAAAGGTCGTGCTCGCATGCGTCACCACGTGACGAACGAATAACGACTGCCTGTTGTAATGAATCGCCGCGACAATCCGTGCCGGCTGCCGCCGCGTCGACGACCGTGTATCGAGGCGGCCATGACCCACGCTGGCGCCTCCCCCCGGATAGCCGCTCGGGTGGCATCGCCCGGCGGCTTGTTCGATGATGCTGCACTGCTGAAACAGGTTTGAATCGCCGCGCAAGGAAGCTCGCGAAAGCCTCGGCTCATCGTCCCCAACTGCTCCGCGACGCCGGCTGTGGCCAGCCGACCTCGTCGGTGACGAGATCGGTGCCAGCCTTCTCCGCTACCGTCGCCTCGCTGCGCAAGCCCGCCGCGGCGATCGTACGTGTGACCTCGGCCATGAACGCGCGACGAAACACGGCCGACGAGAACCGCTCCGCGTTCGCACGGCATGCGGCTGGCGTGATCTGCTCGCGCTGCCGCTCGAAACGGTCGATGGCATCGAGCATCGACACGACAGTTTGTCGTCCGAAATAAACGCCTGTAGGATGCGCTTCACCGACAGGCACGACTGTTTCGAGCGCTCCGCCCTTGCCGAAGGCAATCACGGGCGTGCCGCACGCCTGTGCTTCGAGCGGGACGATGCCGAAGTCCTCTTCGGCAGCAAAGACAAAAGCCTTCGCGCGCTGCAAATAGTCCTTGAGAACTCCGGCCGGTTGATAGCCGAGTATCGTCACATTCGGCCCAGCCTTGGCGCGAATCGCAGCCATTTCGGGTCCGTCGCCGATCACGATCAACTGGCGATGCGGCGTTGCGCTGAACGTCTCGACAATCAGATCAATGCGCTTGTACGGCACCATTCGCGAGGCCGTCAGATAAAAGTCGTCCTTGTTCGTGCATAGTTCGAACTGGTGCACGTCGACGGGAGGCGGAATCACGGCCGCGTCACGCCGGTAGGTTTTCATCATACGGCGCGCGACGAATTGCGAATTGGCGACAAGACGGTCCACGCTATTCGCCGAATGCGAATCCCAGCCACGCAGATAATGCAGCAGCACGCGCGCGAGCCAGGACCTGGGCCCGCGCGTCAATCCCGCTTCACGCAGATACTGATGCTGCATGTCCCACGCGTAACGCATCGGCGAGTGCACGTAACTCACATGCGTTTGATCGGGTCCGACGAGCACGCCCTTCGCAACCGCATAGGAACTCGTGATAATAAGATCGTAGCCCGAGAGGTCGAACTGCTCGACCGCGAGCGGCATCAACGGCAAGTAGGCGCGGTAGCGGCGGCGCGCGAACGGCAGGCATTGAATGAATGAGGTGGTGACCGGTTTGCCGCGCAGCGGCCGGCGGTCTTCGAGAAAATCGACGAGACTGAAAAGATCCGCGTCGGGAAAGCATTCGATGATCTGCTCGAGTACTTTCTCCGCGCCGCCGGGTGCGACGAGCCAGTCGTGCACGATCGCAACTCTCATGATCTCCTTATCCTCAGTCAACGCCTCTGGGCTTAACAACGAGTGTATGTGGCGCTTCGTTTGCTGCGTGTGCGCGTGCACACATTCGACGCGCGACGGGACGCGAATAATTAATCATCGCCATTCGCCTCTTGCGAACGCACAAAAACCAATTAATTCGCCTTCCTATGCGCCCTACGCTCGACGCCTCTCCGCTCGCTACCCCGCTGCCGCTCGTCTCGCCGGTGTTCATCGACCCAGTTGCCGCGCCTGCCTCGCCGGTCGGCTCCGGCGCGCCCGCATCCACAGTCAGGCACACGGGCGCATTGCCGCGCGTGCTGTTCGTCGATCAAAGCGGCCAACTCGGCGGGGCCGAGTTCGCGCTACTGCAATTGGCAGAACATTGCAGATCGCACAGCGAGGTCGTATTGCTTTCCGACGGTCCGTTTCGCACGCGTCTTGAAGCGCTCGGCGCACGTGTGCAGGTGATCAACGACGCGAGTGTGTCGGGCATCGCGCGGCAAGCGTCGGCCTTGAACTGTTTGCGCGTGCTGCCGGGCATCGTGCGGCAGGTCCGTGCTCTTGCGGCACGCGCGCGCACGTTCGACGTACTGTTCGTCAACACACAAAAAGCGCTTGTGCTGGGCGCGCTTGGCAAGGCGCTGTATCGCAAGCCTGTGATCTGGTATCAGCACGACATTCTCACGCGCGAGCATTTCGGGCGAGTGCAATTGAGCGTTATCAAGTGGGCGGTGCGGCTTGCGGTCGACCACGTGATCGTCAATTCGCAGGCGTCGGCGAGATCGCTTGCAGCGCTCACGGGCCTTGCGGCAGACTCGGTGCCGGTCGTCTACAACGGCATCGACGCGAGCGCCTTCGATCGTGTGGATGGCACCGACATCGGCTCGCTCAGGCAGCGCCTCGGCTTGCCAGAGCACGCTTGGCTCGCCGGCCTGTTCGGCCGCCTCGCGCCGTGGAAAGGTCAGCACATCGCGCTCGACGCGTTGGCGCGATTGCCCGATGCACACCTCGTTCTGGTCGGCGCACCGCTATTTGGTGAGGATGCCTATGCGCAGCGTTTGCGCGATCAGGCCGCCGCGCTCGGCATCGCGGAGCGCGTGCACTTCGCGGGCTTTCAGGACGACGTGCCCACGTGGATGAAAGCGATGAATGTGATCCTGCACACGTCGACGGAGCCCGAGCCCTTCGGACGTGTGATCGTCGAGGGCATGGCGGCGGGCCGCCCGGTGATCGCGGCAGCCGCGGGCGGCGTAACGGAGATCGTGCGGCATGGCCGCAACGGCTGGCTCGTCAAGCCCGGCGATGCAGCGGCGCTCGCCGAGGCAATCGCTGTCTTGCGCACAGATCCCGCGCTTGCACAGCGCCTCGCGCAACAGGCGCTGATAGATGCACAAGCGGAGTTTTCGGTGGAGCGGTACTTGGAGCGAATGATCGACGCGTTGACGGCCGCGATGCAGCGCCCCAGTGACAGAACGAATACTCAGGCGAGCCGCTAGAACGCGTGCCGCCGCTCAAACGATGGATGCGTGCGAGCCCGCGTGAGAAGGCTCGCGCGTGACTCAGTCCTTGCGGTATTCGATTGTTTGCACGCCGGTGTCCGTGCCGAGCAGGCACAGATTTGCGCCGCGCGCCGCGAAGAGTCCAACCGTCACGACGCCTGGCCACGCGTTGATGTGCATTTCGAGCGTGCGCGGGTCGCTAATGCGCAGACCTTTGACGTCGATGATTTCGTTGCCGTTGTCGGTGATGAACGGGTCGCCCTCTTTCGTGACGCGCACCACCGGCACACCGCCGAGCGCGGTCACGCGGCGGCCGATTGCGGTGCGCGCCATCGGCACCACTTCGATCGGCAGAGGAAAATTGCCGAGCGTGTCGACGAGTTTGCTCGCATCCGCGATACATACGAACACGTCCGATACCGACGCGACGATTTTCTCGCGCGTCAGCGCGCCGCCGCCGCCTTTGATCATCGCGCCGCTGTGGTCGATCTCGTCCGCACCGTCCACATAGACCGGCAGCGAATCGATTTCGTTCAGATCGAGCACCTTGAAGCCGTGCGACTGCAGGCGCGCAGTGGTGGCGAGAGAACTCGACACTGCGCCGCGATAGCGCGCCTTGTTGGCGGCCAGCGCGTCGATGAAACAGTTCGCGGTGGAGCCTGTGCCCACGCCGATCAACGAGCCTTCCGGCACGTTGGCGTGGACGTAGTCGGCGGCGGCCTGGCCGACCAGTTGCTTGAGTTCGTCTTGAGTCATGGGATGCAGGCTCGCAGTAAAAAACGCTAGTTTACCGGAGTAGAAGCCTCGGACCGGCCGGAATTACTTCTTCACCGCCCGCTGCCTGACCGCCTCGAACAGACACACGCCGCTCGCCACGGACACGTTCAGGCTCTCCACGGTGCCAGCCATCGGAATCTGCATGACGACGTCGCACGTATCGCGCGTGAGGCGGCGCATGCCCTCGCCTTCTGCGCCCATCACGAGTGCAACGGGACCGTCCAGCTCCGTCTCATAGAGGCTCTTGCTGGCCTCGCCGGCCGTGCCCACGACCCACACGCCGGCGTCCTTCAGTTCGCGCAACGCCCGTGCGAGGTTCGTCACGGTGATGTACGGCACGGTGTCAGCGGCACCGCTCGCGACCTTCGCGGCCGTCGCGTTCAGGCCGACCGCACGGTCACGCGGCGCGATCACCGCGTGCGCGCCGGCAGCATCGGCGACGCGCAGGCAGGCGCCCAGATTGTGCGGGTCCGTTACGCCGTCGAGCACCAGAATGAGCGGCGAACCATTGATGCCGTCGAGCAATTCAGCCAGGTTCTGCGCGAGCGGCATGTCGCCCGCGCGCGCCACCACGCCCTGGTGACGCTCGGTGTGCGCGAGGCCCCACAGGCGCGTTTCGTCGGCGGCGATGAGACGCACGCCCGCTTCCTTCGCCACGTGCAGAAACTCGGTCATGCGACGGTCCTTGCGCGTGGCGTCGTAATAAACATCTTCGACTGTCGACGCATCGTGCCTGATACGCGCGGTGACTGCGTGGAAACCGTATAGAACCTTGTGACGTGCCATGACTGATACAACCTTTGATTGAGCGCGACACGATAGCCGCGCTGCTGTGATGAATATATGTGCCTGTTCGCGATCCAGCTAGCGCGTGCATCCGGCATTGACCGTAGATCGAACCAGGCAGATGAAACGAACACCGCGCGCAACCGGTACGTGTTGACGTACCCGCTGCGCGCGGTTCAAGCCACGAGGCGGCTTTAGCGCTTCTTGCGCACCGTCGGCTTGGACGCCGGTTTGGGCGCCGCGCCGTGTTTCTTCGCGGCACCGCGCGCGGCGCGTGCTTCCTTGACCGCAGCGCTTTGTGCGGGAGCCGCTTTCTTGTGGCGCGCGCCCGGCGCGGCGCCGCCTTCCACCGGCGGCAATGCGCGCACGCGCGCGCCGCCGTTTTCGCCGGACGACTTGTCGGCCGCCACGCCGCGGACCGGGTGCGGCTTGATCGGCGTATCCCGCACGAGGCGGAAGTCGATCTTGCGCGCGTCGAGGTCCACGCGGCTCACCTGCACACGCACGCGATCCGACAGGCGGTAGCGAATGCCGGTGCGCTCGCCGCGCAGTTCGTTCTTGATCTCGTCGTACTGGAAGTAGTCGGAGCCCAGTTCGGTGACGTGCACGAGACCTTCGATGAAAAGTGAATCGAGCTGCACGAAAATGCCGAACGACGTGACACCGTTCACCATGCCGCCGTATTCTTCGCCGAGCTTGTCGCGCATGAAATAGCACTTGAGCCACGCTTCGACGTCGCGCGACGCTTCGTCGGCGCGGCGCTCGTTGGCCGAGCAATGCAAGCCCAGTTCTTCCCAGATCGCCACGTTGTTCGAACGCGAACGGCCGCTTTTTTCGTCGTCGGCCTGCTGCATTGCGCGAGCGCGCGGCGACAGCGCCGTATTCAGCGTGACGCCTTGTGGCGGCTCCGGCTGATACTTGCGGCCCTGCAGGATCGCGTAGATCGCGCGGTGCGTGAGCAGGTCGGGATAACGGCGGATCGGGCTCGTGAAGTGGGCATACGCCTCATACGCGAGACCGAAGTGGCCGATATTGTCGGGGCTATATACGGCCTGTTGCATCGAGCGCAGCAGCATGGTTTGCAGCATCTGCGCGTCGGGCCGTTCGCGGATCTGCGCCATCAGCGCAGCGTAGTCGCTTGCGTGCGGCTTGTCGCCGCCGCCGAGCGTGAGGCCCATGCCGCGCAGGAACGTGCGCAGATTCTCGAGCTTCTCCGCAGTCGGCCCGGCGTGCACGCGGAACAGACCCGGATGCTTGTTGCGCTTGAGGAAGTCGGCGGCGCAGACGTTCGCGGCCAGCATGCATTCCTCGATCAGCTTGTGCGCTTCGTTGCGGGTACGCGGCACGATCTGTTCGATCTTGCCCTGCGCATTGCAGACGATGTACGTCTCGGTCGTATCGAAGTCGATCGCGCCACGCTTCTGACGCGCGGCGAATAGCGACTTGTAGACGCCGTACAGGTTCTGCAGTTGCGGCAGCAGCGCGGCGCGACGCGTAGCTTCCGGACCCTTGGTGTTCTTCAGCACCGCGGCGACTTCGGTATAAGTCAGACGCGCGGCCGAATGCATCACGCCGGGATAGAACTGATACGCCTTCACTTCGCCCCGCGCGGTCACGATCATGTCGCACACCAGCACGCAACGGTCGACGTTCGGATTCAGCGAGCACAAACCGTTCGACAGTTTTTCCGGCAGCATGGGAATCACGCGGCGCGGGAAATAGACGGACGTGCTGCGTTCGATCGCGTCTGCGTCGAGGCCGCTTTTCGGATGCACGTAATGCGAGACGTCCGCGATTGCGACGATCAGGCGGAAGCCTTCGCCGCGGCCTACCTTGACGGGCTCGCAATACACTGCGTCGTCGAAGTCGCGCGCGTCTTCGCCGTCGATCGTGACGAACGGCACGTCGCGCAGGTCGATGCGGTGACGCACGTCGGCCGGGCGGACTTCGTCGGGAAGTTTCGAGGCTTCGGCAAGCGCGTCGGCGCTGAACTCGTGCGGCACGCCGTACTTGCGCACTGCGATTTCGATTTCCATGCCGGGGTCGTCGATATCGCCGAGCACTTCGACCACGCGGCCGAGCGGCTGCGAATGACGACTCGGAAAATCGGTCAATTCGACTACCACCACCTGACCGACCTTGGCCTTCTTGGTGTTCTGCGTGATCAGGATGTCATGGCCAATGCGCTTGTCTTCGGGCGCGACGATCAGCGCGCCGTTCTCGTTGAGCAGGCGGCCGATCACACGCTTGTTGGCGCGGTCGGTGACCTCGACGATATGCCCTTCCGGCCGGCCGCGCCGGTCATAGCCGACGATGCGCGCGAGCACGCGGTCGTTGTGCATGACCTTCTGCATTTCGGCGGTGGGCAGGAACAGATCGTCCTGGCCGTCGTCGCGGATCAGGAAGCCGTAGCCGTCTCGATGGCCCTGAACGCGCCCCGCGACGAAGTTCGACGGATGAGTCAGTTGATACAAATTGCGCTGATCGAGCCGGATCTGGCCGTCGCGCTCCATCGCGCCCAGGCGCTTGAAGAACCCCTCGCGCTCCTGGCGCTTGATCGACAAGGCTTCAGCGATGTCGTTGGCGGCGAGCGGCGCTTCGCTCGTACGCAGAACGCCGAGGATTTCCTCGCGGCTCGGAATCGGATACGGAAATTTGCTCAAGGGCTTGTCGATGATTTTTTCTCGTTGCATGGACGTCGGTCTGCGATGTGGCTCGGCTTAAGAAGCGTTTGCAGCGCGCATGATTCGCGCCTGCCGTTGCACTGAAAAGACTCTCTCGGGTCCGGCTCGTTCAAGGCTGAGTCCGACGGGCTTGTGCACCGTGCCAACGAACTACTGCGAGGCATTCTAACACCCGTCCGGCGCGCCACGCGGGCCGTCAATAGTCGCCGGGAAGCCCGCGCAGCCTCGTCGACGGGTTGTTTAAGCAAGTTTTGAGAAACGCTTGACAGGTTCCATTCTGTCGCTATAATGGCGGTCTTTGCTGTTCATCACCTGCCCAGGTGGCGAAATTGGTAGACGCACTAGGTTCAGGTCCTAGCGGTGGCAACACTGTGGAGGTTCGAGTCCTCTCTTGGGCACCAAGATTCAAAACTAAAGCCGCCATGTTGCATTGGGCGGCTTTAGTTTTTGTGCAACGAGTTTTGATTTGAGGTCATGCGGTCTGATTACCGTTCGTCGGCATTGGATGCATTACTCGTGGCGGTAAAAGCGAAGTTTGCTAGTTTGTTTATAAGCGGGGATTGACACGCTGCATCAGCCCGCTAAAATAGCGGTCTAGCTTGAAAACGTGCCCAGGTGGCGGAATTGGTAGACGCACTAGGTTCAGGTCCTAGCGGTGGCAACACCGTGGAGGTTCGAGTCCTCTCCTGGGCACCACAGTTGTTTCGGCGTAAGCCGCAGTAGTTCGAGAAACCCCGTAAGATCAACGTCTTACGGGGTTTTTTGTTGCCTGCGATCCGGTGAGTTCAACGTGCGCGATCTGCCCCATTCAGAACGGACTGATGCCTGACATGCCACCGTCGACTGCGAGATCGGCGCCGGTCACGTACCCCGATGCATTCGACGCAAGGAAAAGGATCGCGGCCGCAACCTCGGCGGGTTCGGCCGGCCGCTTCATGGGAATCGCATTCGACCATTGCAAAAGTTGCGCCTCGGATATGCCCAGCGTATCGAAGATCGGCGTATTGGCAACTCCTGGTGAAATGCTGTTCACGCGCACGCCGAGTTCGACCAGGTCGGCCGCAAAGCACTTTGCCAGCGAGACCACCGCCGCCTTCGACGCGCAATATGCGGAAAAATTTTTCGTGCCCTGACTGGCCGCGAGCGACGCCACGAGAACGATCGACGCAGGTCGGGCCAGGAACGGCAGCGCCTCTCGTACGGTCGAGTACACCCCGCCGACATTGATGTCGAGAACATCGGAAAACTGCTGCAGCGTCGTTTCGCGCAGCGGAGTTTGCCGGGAGATACCCGCGTTCGCGACCAGCACATCGACATCGCATTGAAAATGGCCGACCGCTGTTTGATATAGCCGTTGCATGTCTTCCGGGTTCGCGGCATTGGCCATGACCGGCAACGCATTCTCGCCGAGCTTGTCCGCGGCCAGTTGGAGTTTTTCCGCATTACGCCCGCTGATCACCACGCGCGCGCCTTCGGCTACGAATCGTTCAGCGGTTGCGAAGCCTATGCCGCTGCTGCCGCCTGTCACCACTGCCAGAGCATGCTCGAGCTGCATCGCGTTATCCCCGCAGGTTGACGACTAATGCGCGGCCTGAGCGGATTGCGCGCGTCGTATGGCCAGTGCCTTGCAGATCACCCGCAACGAAAACCGCGCCCGCTGGAAAACGCTGCGCTGCGTCCGGTCCTTGCACGCTGATTTCCAGTTCCCCTTCGAGCACCACGACATATTGCCGTGATGGCGGGTTATGCCAGCCGAGAAAGTAGTCACCATCGAATTCATGCATGAGCACGCTTTCGCATGGCAGCGGCGAAGACAACGACACGGCAACACCCTTGAACAACACCGGACTCGGTTCAAAGGCCTGAATGGTTTTGAAGTTCGAGTGTCCGTCGGCGCTCGTGTATATCTCGATGCATTCCATCGGTTCTCCTTTTGCTGTCAACGGAGAGGCGCAAGCGGTTCGGCAAAGCACAGACGATTCCACGCGGCCATCAACCGCTTGCGGACAACAATCGAGTCTAGGAGGTGAAACCGAAAAGATCACGCCGACTTTGTTTGAATCGGCGCTTTGACCTGCATCCGCAAGAACATGGCGGTGGCGCACGACATGTGACATCGACACATGCCGAAGCGTCAGTCAGTCACCGCCGGGAAAAGACGGCTCGGCATACGTGCCACATAGCCGACCGACCGGCGCGCGGCAAGGCGCACCGCTCGAACGAGCCACGCTGGAACTCGACATACGGTCGAGCACTATGCGTTGAAGCCACCGTCGATGGTCAGGCTCGCACCCGTGACGAACCCGGCGTCCGGTCCGACAACATAAGCCACCATGCCGGCGATCTCGTCAGGATGTGCATGGCGTGGCAGCGCCATCAAGCCGTGCAATGCCGATGCAAAGTCGCCGCTCTCCGGATTCATGTCGGTGTCGGTCGGGCCAGGCTGCACGTTGTTGACCGTGATCCCGCGCGGGCCAAGGTCGCGCGCCAGGCCTTGAACCAGCCCGCGCAGCGCGGACTTGCTCATCGCATAAGCAGCGCCGCCCGCAAAAGGCATACGCTCCGCGTTGCAACTGCCGATGTTGACGATGCGCCCGCCATTTCCCATGTGCGGAAGCACCGCTTTTATGGCCACGAACACGCCGCGCACATTGACTTCCAGCGTCTTGTCGAAGTCTTCCAGCGAGAAGGTGTCGACCGTGCCCATCAACAGCACGCCGGCGTTGTTGACCAGGATGTCGATCTTGCCGAGCGCCGCCGCTGCGTCATCGACGGCGCGCGTCAGTGCAGCCGCGTCGCCTGCGTCGGCCTGTAGCGCGATGGCGCGCCCGCCCTCACGCGTGATGCTTTCGGCGAGATCGTTCGCAATCGCCGCCGAGCCTTTGTAGGTGAACGCGACAGCCGCACCGTCGCGAGCCAACCGCCGCACGATGGCGGCTCCGATCCCGCGGCCGCCGCCGGTTACAAACGCCACTTTGCCATTGAGGGTTGAATTCATGATGTCGTTCCTGGTTGAATTGAGTGCATGAAGTATGGGCTCGACACCTAATTACCGGTAGCGTCTAATGTAGAGTTGGTCTTTCAACCATTTGTATCAAATCACGATGGAAGCGTTGAACTCGATCGAGTCGTTTGTCCTTAGCGCGGAGTCGGGCAGCTTTTCGGCGGCGGCCCGGCGCCTCGGCCTCACGCCCGCGGCGGTCAGCAAGAATGTGGCTCGACTCGAGGCGTCGCTCGGTCTGCGTCTTTTTCAACGCAGCACGCGAAACCTGACGCTCACGGCGGCCGGCGAACGTTTCCTGCGGGACGTGGCCGATCCGTTTTCCGCAGTTCGCGATGCCATTGCAAATGCAGCCACGCATGAAGGCAAACCGTCCGGCTCGCTGAAGGTCAGCATGGCGCTCGCATTCGGTCGCGAGTATCTGGTGCCGTTGCTCGGCGAGTTTCTTCAACGCTACCCCGCGATCGTTCCCGACTGGCACTTCGACAACCGCCCGGTCGACCTGATCGCGGGCGCATTCGACGCCGCGATCGGCGGCGGCATCGAACTCACGCCGGGACTCGTGGCACGCGAACTCGCGCGGACCCACGTGATCGTGGCGGCTTCGCCTTCGTATATGGCGACACGTGCAATGCCCCGCCATCCCGGCGATCTGGCTAACTTCGACGGCATCGTGCGGCGCTCGGCTACATCGGGTCGCCTGCGTACATGGACGCTGCGTAACCAGGTTGGCGAGCAGGCCGAGGCCGAGTGCCGTCCGAGGCTGATTTTCGACGACCCCGAGGCGATGGCCCACGCGGCCATGCTAGGGCACGGTGTCGCATTCCTTCCAATGCCGCACGCGGCGCGCTGGCTTTCGAGCGGAGCGCTGGTGCGCCTGCTACCCGGCTGGTATGCGGACCATGGGCCGATTTCGATCTATTACTCGAACAAAAAACTCCTTCCGGAAAAAACACGGGTGTTCATCGACTTTGTGGTCGCTGCGTTCCGGGAGCAAAGGCTCGCGTCGAAATTCGACGCTCGATGACACTAGATTCACGGCCAATCTGTCGTCGCGACGCTCGCGTGGGGTGGTCAGCGCTCGCGGTCAAAAGATGATTACCTGCCTCTGATCGCGACTCGACAGCCGCCAATTTGCCCGTTGCACGCCGCGCGAGGGAAAACCCCTAAACCGTGAGACGGGCTCGTACGCCCCGCCCCGCATGGGTCCCGGCATCGCGCACCTGGAATCGTTAGCCTCACGATAACGAATGCCTGGCGAACGTCATTGAACGGGTATCTCGCGCTCCCATAGACTCGCGCCATGCTATCGACAGTCCGATGAAAACCACCTCAGCGGTGGCAACGAACCGGGCACTGGTGCGAGCGTTTTCACGCACATAACACTGCCTCGCGAGAGGCCAAAAAAACAATTAGCAACCGCCCTGCATGAGGTGAGAGTAAGCAGATCGCGAGCTCTGGCCGACAGCTTTTGCACGAGACACGGGACAGGAGACACGAATGATCATTTATGGAACTGCGCTGCTTGCTTTTTGCCACCTGGCCGGTCTGTTTCTCGGTGACCTGCTCGGGCTCGCCATCGGCGTAAAGACGAACGTTGGCGGAGTCGGCATTGCGATGCTGCTACTGATCTTCCTGCGGCTCTATCTGCACGGCAAGGGTCTGCTGCCCAAGGAAACCGAAGCGGGCGTGGGGTTCTGGGGTGCGATGTATATCCCCGTCGTGGTCGCGATGGCGGCCAACCAGAACGTCGTCGCCGCGCTCAAAGGCGGCCCCGTCGCGCTCCTTTCGGCATTGGGCGCCGCAGCCTTGTGCGCCGCCTGTATCGCCGTGCTGTCACGCACCGGTCGCGACAGCACGTCGTTCCTCGGCAGCCCGCAACCCGAAGAAATCTGAAGCAGGAGCCAGCCATGATCCAGATGCTCGACAAAGTACTGATACACAACGGCCTCGTCACAGCGTTTGCGCTGGTCGGGCTCATCATGTGGGTGTCGTCGGTGATTTCGCGCAAGCTCACGTTCGGGCGCGTGCACGGCTCGGCGATCGCTATCGTGATCGGACTCGTGCTCGCGTACTTCGGCGGAGTCTTCACCGCGGGCCAGAAAGGTCTTGCGGACCTGCCGCTCTTCGCCGGCGTCGGCCTGATGGGCGGCGCGATGCTGCGGGACTTCGCGATCGTCGCGACGGCCTTCGAGGTGCAGGCCACCGAAGCGCGCAAGGCCGGGCTCATCGGCGTCGTCTCGCTGCTGCTCGGCACAGTGCTGCCGTTCATCGTGGGCGCAAGCGTCGCTCATGCGTTCGGTTATACCGATGCGGTCAGCATGACGACCATCGGCGCGGGTGCGGTCACCTACATCGTCGGACCGGTGACGGGCGCGGCGATCGGTGCAAGCTCGGACGTAATCGCGCTCAGCATCGCGACGGGCCTCATCAAGGCGATCATCGTCATGATCGGTACGCCGCTCGCGGCCGGCTTCATGGGACTCAAGACGCCCCGATCCGCAATGATCTTCGGCGGCCTTGCGGGCACCGTCAGCGGCGTGAGCGCGGGACTGGCGGCCACCGATCGGCGGCTCGTTCCTTATGGCGCGCTGATTGCCACGTTTCATACTGGCGTGGGCTGCCTGCTCGGACCTTCGCTGCTGTTCTTCACGACGCGCGCACTGGTCGGCGGTTGAGCTTTATCGCAGCCGGGTTTTCGCGGATGGCGCGTGGCGACCTTGGTGCGCCGTCATGCACCGCCTCGCGACGCGCGCGCGAGCGGCCACGAACACGGGCGCTAACTCTTATGCTTCGCGCGCCTGGAACCGGCCGTCGCTTCGCATTGCTCGACACTCGACGAAGCCGCGGCCCGAAAACATCAACCGGCGTTTCTCGTTCGAAGTCGGCACACTGCCATGAGCGCGAGCAGGTTCGGATCGCGCTCGCGTGCCCGCAGGAAACTGACGCCGATCGTCTGGCGCATCATATATTGCGGTTTGAGCGGGATGAACTGCACCTTGTCGCCGAATACGCCTCGCACGCGGCCGGGCAACAGCGTATAGCCGACGCCTCCGCTTACCAGGTTCATCAGCGAATAGATGTCGCCCACTCGCATCGTCACGTTGGGGGTGAACTCCGCGACGCGAAACGCTTCCTGAAAGCCGTGATAAGTAGCAAACCCCTCGCCGAGCGAAACGAAGGTTTCGTCGCGGCAGTCGCGCAGATCGACGGCCTCCAGGTTTGCATACGGCGAATTCGAGGGCGCGGCGAAGAAAATATCGTCTTCGAAAAGCGGAATGGATTCGACCTCGGGCTCGGCATCGGGCAACGCCATCAGCGCCGCATCTATCGCGCCCTGCTTGAGCTTTTCGATCAGTTCCGCATTCGGACCGAGCACCAGTTCGACCTGAAGCGTCGGCCGCCGTACCTTGATGTCGACGACGATGCCCGGCACGGTCCTGATAGTCAGTGAATAAAGCGAGCCGATCTTCAGGCGATCCGACGAATAGCCCGCGGCCTCGCGCGTCGCGCGGATGCCGTCGGACATCAGCGTGATGACTTCTTGCGCGACGTCGGCGAGCATTTGCGCCGCGTCGGTGGATTTGAGGTTGCGGCCTTCGTGGCGAAACAGTGCGCAGCGCACACCCTGTTCGAGCGAGTGCAGCGCGCGATGCACGCTGACCGTGCTCACGTTCAGCGCCTCGGCCGCCTTCGCGAGACTGCCGGTCTGCATGAATGCGAGCAGCACTTCCAGTTTGCGGAAGGTGATCTCGTCGTCGATTCGGTCGCGCATGTCGAGCTGTGGAACGGTCGAAACCGTCGATTATCGGCTCGCGAGCGCCTGCGGCAAATAGCGTTAATCCCTCACGGGCTGAGCGAAACAGCCAGCGCGGGCGCGCGTTGCGTCAGTTGAATCAGTTGAGTCAGTTGCGTGGCTGATGGCGCTGCCAGTACCACCCGGGCATCTGATCCAGTTCCCGTAGCAGCTTGCTGCGGCGATGTTCTCGCCGATAGTGACCTACTGCAAAGACGGCCGCGATCACGAGAACCGCTACGCCCATCACGATGCTAACTAATTCTTCGTTCATTACCGCCCTTCGTTCAGTACAGGGATTCTGGACGTGGCTGCTGCGCGGCTCAGCGCTTTCGCGCCACGGCGTTGAGCATTGAATGTCCCGCGCCGGTCACATGCAGGCGCTGGTGACCGCAAGCGAGTTCCTCCAGTGCAACCAGTTGGCGTTCAAGCAGCGTGTCGAGTTCTTGCCTGCACATATCGATCTGGTCGGGCGCGGCCTTGACCAGCATCAGCGTGGCGAACTCTTTTGGACTCAGCATGAGTTGTCTCTCACAATTTTGTATTAATGAAGACGGAAGAACGAATTACCTCTCAGTCGTTTCATTCCGGTAATTTCCGACATTTATCCCATGTATGAACTGGATGCGAGTCGGGGATGCGTCGGGTGAACATTCTAAACTGAAAGGTACGGTGTTTATCAAACGAATAAACCATCGGCGTTTGAGGATGATAGTCGTTATTTAAACATATGATATACAGCGTCGCGGAAATGGCCGGTCGGCCCTGATTTCCACCCATGGCGATCTGGACGGGCGCCGCGGCGTGCGGGCGGCTATTTACAGGCAAATGCTTTGTTTATCGTCAAACGTTATTGGCTCGCACATTAAACCTGGCCGGAAATAAAATCGACACTTAATTACTTCGCCAAAAATGGTGGAGGCTGTTCGAACTGGTTCAAACAGTATTAATCCGCGCAGCGCGAATATTCGCAAGTCGTTAATTCGCCGTGAAAAAGACACGAACAACGTTCCGCTTGCGGCGCAGTTACCGCACCATGGCTTTCAGCTGCCTGTACCGAGCGACCCAACCCAGCGAGCCTCGGAGGCTCGCAAATGCGAGCGCATGGCGGCTTGCGCCTCCAGTGGATCGCGCGCACACAGCGCCCCGACGATCCTTTCGTGCTCGACGAGCGCCGCGCTCCATGTCGAGGCATTCTCCGTTTGCATTCGCAGCTTTTCAGCAATGGGCGCGTGTCGCTCGTCGAACAGTTCGCCAACCAGCCGTGTAAACACCGCGTTCTGCGCGATCTCGGCGATGCAGATATGAAACTGCCGGTCTGCTTCCACCGGCGAGCCGCCTTGCGCAATCGAGCGGCGCATGTCCGCGACGAGTGCTTGCAGACGGGCCAGCCCCTGGTCGGTGAGACGCGCGCATGCCAACGA
Organism: Paraburkholderia kirstenboschensis; assembly: GCF_904848585.1. GTDB lineage: Bacteria > Pseudomonadota > Gammaproteobacteria > Burkholderiales > Burkholderiaceae > Paraburkholderia > Paraburkholderia kirstenboschensis. The sequence goes on along the minus strand of NZ_CAJHCR010000001.1, from coordinate 1,114,780 downwards.
TGCGACACAACCTTCGATTGCCGCTCTCGCCTGCATGATGTCGCTGGGGCTATCGCCTATTTTGTCGCGAAGCGCGTCCGGGACCGGTGCGATGGAGCGAACGAAGACTCCCGCGCCCATCCGGATCTCGACGACGCCTTGTATCTCGAGCGCGATCAACGCCTCGCGCACCGAAGGTCGCGACACGTTCAGCTGCTGCGCGAGATCGCGCTCGGGCGGAAGCCGGTCGCCCGTCGACAGATGGTTTGTCGCGATATAGGCCCGGATCTGATCGCCGATCAGGTGATAGAGCCGACGCGGCTGTACCGATTTGAGTTCCATGGTCCAAATCCCTGACGTACCCAACTGGCCTGACCATGCACGTCGCAAATGCAGGAAAAGCGCGCGGTTATGCTGAGAATATGCGCACCAGCGGCGCGTCAAACTCCGTATTTACCCGCAAATTGCCAAAGTGGCTTGACCAATTCTGAAAGGGAAAGCTATTCTACGTTCAGCGAATGCAAGGCTATTCAGCTTCGGTCCCGCTTTGGATCAGATCAGGCGGCAACGGCGCCGCTGTCAGGGCAGCCGAACCACGCCCACATAGACGATGTTTCGTCTTGCCCAACTTTTCGATAAAAAAGCCCACATAGGTCATTTAGTCATGCTTACAGTTGTCTGCGAGAAGCCCGGCACTCTTCGATCCGAAACGCGCTCGATTCCCGAACGTGGGCCGGGCGAAGTGTTGCTCAGGGTCAGGCGCGTCGGTGTATGCGGAACCGACATGCACATCTTCACGGGCAATCAACCGTACCTCGAATACCCACGCGTGATGGGCCACGAGCTGTCGGCCACGGTCGAGGCAGCCGATGCGGAGTCCGGCCTCGCTGCCGGCGACGCGGTCTACGTCATGCCTTATCTGTCGTGCGGCAAATGTATTGCCTGCCGCCACGGCAAGACCAATTGTTGCGTGAACATCAAAGTACTCGGGGTGCATCGCGACGGCGCGATGACCGAATATCTAAGCGTCCCCGCTCAATTCGTTCGCAAAGCGGACGGCGTTACGCTCGATCAGGCCGCGATGGTCGAATTCCTCGCCATTGGCGCGCACGCAGTCCGACGCGCGGACGTCAGCGCCGGCCAGCGTGTGCTGGTCGTCGGCGCGGGCCCGATCGGCATGGCTGCGATGATATTCGCGGGCCTTCGGGGCGCAACGGTCACCGCGCTCGACTCCAGAGCCGATCGCTTGAACTTCTGTTCCGGGAAGCTAGGCGTGGCAGCGTCAGTCGCCGTCGGCAACGGCGATGTCGAAGCGCTGAGCGAGCTGACCGGCGGCGAATTCTTCGATGTGGTGTTCGACGCAACCGGCAATGCGGACGCCATGCGCCGTGGCTTCGAATTCATCGCGCACGGTGGAAAATATGTGCTGATCTCCGTCGTGAAGGACGTCATATCGTTCTCGGATCCGGAGTTCCATAAGCGCGAAGCGACGCTGCTTGGAAGCCGCAACGCGACGCTCGAAGACTTCGATACGGTTCTGGACGCGATGCGTGCGGGCAAAATCCCCGACGCGGCTTTGAACACGCACCGCTTGCCGTTGTCGTCTCTTCCCACCGATTTCGCGAAGCTGCTCGATCCGTCAGCCGGCGTCGTGAAAGCCATCGTCGAATGCTAACGAACGGAATCCGAGCATGACAAACACGCCCTGTCCGATCCTTCAGTTCGGGACCAGCCGATTCTTGCAGGCGCATGTCGACCTGTTCGTCTGCGAAGCCGCGCGTCGCAATCCAGATCACGCGCTCGGAAAAATCGCGATGGTGCAGACCACCGCGAGCGCACAAAGTCGTACGCGCATCGACGCGATCCGGGCAAACGCGCGCTACCCCGTTCGCATTCGCGGCTTGCATCGCAAGGAAACCGTCGACCTGACCATCGAATGTGACAGCGTTGCACAAGCGCTGCATGCCGACGACGACTGGCCGCTGTTGCTCGAACGCATCCGCGACGAAGTAGAAGTGATCGTTTCGAATACCGCGGACAACGGCTATGCGCTCTTTGCCGAAGATACCGCATCGGTGCTCGACGGCCGCACAGCGCCACGCGGCTTTGCGGCGAAACTGGCCGTTCTGTTGCATGAACGCTATCGCGCGGGAGGCAAGGCGATTACGCTGCTGCCGTGCGAACTGGTTTCGCGAAACGGCGACGTGTTGCGAGATCTGGTGCTTTCGGTCGCGCGCGGCTGGCGGATGGAGGCTGACTTTCTGCGCTATCTGACGAACGATTGCATCTGGGTGAATTCGCTGGTCGACCGGATCGTCTCCGAAGCCATCGAGCCGGTCGGCGCCGTAGCCGAGCCGTATGCGTTATGGGCGATCGAACAGCAGGAAGGCATGGTATTGCCCTGCCGTCACGAAAGCATCGTCATTACCGACGATCTGGCGCACCACGAACGATTGAAGCTCTTCCTGCTGAACCTCGGTCATACGATGCTTGCGCAATGCTGGCTCGATTCGCAAGGCGAGCCGGCCGCCACCGTCCTCGACGGCATGCGAAACGAATCGTGGCGTGCAACGCTCGAATCGACATGGAAGGACGAAGTGCTTCCCGTGTTCGAAGCGTTGGGCCAATTGGAAATTGCCACGAAGTATCTCGACGATGTGCGAGACCGCTTCAGCAATCCGTTTCTCGCGCACCGGCTTGCCGATATCGCCGGCAACCATCAGGAAAAGAAACAGCGCCGGCTCAAACCTGTCGTTGAACTCGCCAGCGAACTGGGCGTGCGGGTCGAGCAAAAGCGCCTCAAGGCTGCGCTAGCCGGTACCTAGTCGTTCATAATCGGTTCGTTACCGGTCTTGATCGAAACAGGCGGCCCAGCTCGAAGCGAGAGGCCGTCACTAAAAACTAAGGAGACAAATATGCGCAACATGCGTTGGATAGTGATACTGCTGTGCTTTCTTGCTATCGCGATCAACTATATCGACCGCGCGAACATGGCCGTCGCGGCGCCCGCCATCCAGAAAGCTCTGGATATCGGTCCCGCTCAAATGGGTCTTATCCTGAGCGGCTTCTTCTGGACTTACGCGTTGATGCAAATGCCGTTCGGCTGGTTCGTCGATCGGGTTGGTGCGCGCATCGCGTTGCCGCTCGCGGTTGGCTGGTGGTCTCTTTTTACGGCGCTGACGGCGGCAGCGAGTAGCGTCGGCGCCATGTTCGGTTGCCGTCTGCTGCTAGGCATTGGCGAAGCCGGTGCCTATCCTTCGTGTGCCAAGCTCGTGAGTCAATGGTTCAAGCCCGCACAACGCGCGCTTGCTACAAGTATCTTCGACAGCGGATCGCGCGTCGGCTCGGCATTATCGATTCCGGTGGTGGCGCTCATCATCAGTGGGCTCGGCTGGGAAGCGTCGTTCGTCATCACGGGCGTGGTCGGCTTCGTTTGGGTTCTCGGATGGTTTCTGGTGTACCGCAATCCCTCGCGCGGCGATCTGACCGGCGAGTCCGATACGGCTGCCCCGCAAGACGCCGTCCCTGGTCAAAAGGTGCCGTGGCTTTCGCTCTTCAGGCATCGCACGCTGTGGGGCATGATGCTCGGCTTCTTCTGCCTGAACTTCGTCATCTATTTCTTCATTACCTGGTTTCCCAGCTATCTTGTTCAGACGCGCGGTTTTTCGCTGAAGTCGCTCGGCACACTCGGCATGATTCCGGCGCTGATGGCGATTCCTAGCGGCTGGCTCGGCGGCTTCGTTTCCGACGCGCTGTATCGCCGCGGCTGGAGCCTTACTAAGGCCCGCAAGACCTGCATGGTCAGCGGTATGCTGCTGTCGTCGGTCATTACGCTGTGCGCATTCACGACGAACATCTACCTGATGCTCGCCTTTTTCGGCATCGCTTATGGAAGCCTCGCATTCGCCGCCGCGAGCATCTGGTCGCTGCCCGCTGACGTCGCCCCAACGCCCGATCACGTCGCCTCTATCGGCGGCATCCAGAATTTCGCGTCGAATTGCGCGGGCATTGTGATCACCACGTTCACCGGTCTGATGGTTTCGTTGACGCACGGCTCGTTCACGATTCCGCTGTGCGTGGCGGGAGGCTTCTGCGTGCTTGGCGCGTTCAGCTACCTCGTCATTGTGAAGAAGATCGAGCCGTTGCCCGTCGACAGCGATGCAAACGACGCTGCGCGCAGCCCCGCTCATTCAACGGTATGAACACCATGTCCAGTCAATCGACACAATTTGATCCTGCAGTCATTCGCCTGCACGCAAACGACGACGTCGTCATCGCAACCCGGCAGTTGATGTCGGGCGCGCGCATCGCGTCGGAAGATCTCGTGGTCGCCGGACTGATTCCGCCGGGCCACAAGATCGCGACACGCGCTATCGCTGCCGGCGAGCCGGTCAAACGCTACAACCAGATCATCGGAATAGCGACGCAGCCGATCCAGCGTGGCCAGCACGTCCACGTTCAGAATCTCGGCATGGCCGAGTTTGCGCGCGCTCACGAATTCGGCGTCGCTGTGCATGCAACGCAATATGCCGCCGAGCCCGCGACCTTCATGGGTATTCGTCGCGCCGACGGGCGAGTTGCGACGCGCAACTTCATCGGCGTATTGACGAGTGTGAACTGTTCGGCCACCGTCGCGCGTGCCATCGCCGATCACTTCCGGCGCGACGTGAATCCGCACGCTCTCGCCGACTATCCGAATGTCGACGGCGTCGTCGCATTGACGCACGGACTAGGCTGCGGCATCGATACGCTCGGCGAAGGGCTTGCGGTTTTGCGGCGCACGCTTGCCGGATATGCGGTTCATCCGAACTTCCACTCGGTGCTGTTCGTCGGACTTGGCTGCGAGACGAACCAGATTGCAGGCGTGCTCGAGTCTGCCGGATTGAAGGACACGGAACAGTTGCGCAGCTTTACGATTCAGGATTCCGGCGGATCGAAGAAAACGATAGAGCGTGGCATCGAGATGGTGAACGAGATGCTCGCCGATGCTAACCGTATGACGCGCGAGCCGTTGCCCGCATCGCACCTGATCGTCGGTTTGCAGTGCGGCGGATCCGACGGATACTCCGGCATTTCGGCCAATCCCGCGCTCGGTGCAGCGGTCGATCGTCTGGTGCAGCACGGCGGCACGGCGATTCTCTCGGAGACGCCGGAAGTGTACGGCGCGGAACATCTGCTCACGCGGCGCGCCGTCAGTCGCGCGGTAGGCGAAAAACTGCTGGCACGCATTGCGTGGTGGGAAGAGTATTGCGCGAGAAACGGCGCGGCGCTCGACAACAATCCCTCTGCGGGAAACAAGGTCGGCGGCTTGACGACGATACTCGAGAAGTCTTTAGGCGCGGTTGCCAAAGGTGGAACGACAAATCTCGTCGACGTGTATCAGTACGCCGAGCGCATCGACGCGAAGGGATTCGTCTTCATGGATTCGCCAGGTTACGACCCGGTGTCCGCGACAGGCCAGGTCGCGGCGGGTGCGAACCTGATCTGCTTCACGACAGGGCGAGGTTCGGCCTACGGCTGCGCGCCCTCGCCTTCGCTGAAACTCGCGACGAATACCGCGTTGTGGGAACGGCAGGAAGACGACATGGACATTAATTGCGGCGGCGTGATAGACGGATCGGCTTCGATTGAAGAACTCGGAGACGCTATCTTCGCGCGCATGCTCGAATGCGCATCGGGTGTGCCTTCGAAAAGCGAAGTGAACGGCTACGGACAAAGCGAGTTCGTGCCCTGGCAGTTGGGCGTGATCACCTGAAGACAGCAGCGGCACACGTTGCCGCTCGCGCCGTCCTCCTTTGCTTAAGCACAATGCGATCACGCTCTTCATGCAGCAGCACGCTCAGGCGTCGGTAGACAGCGTGACGGATTCCCACGTGGCGATTTCATCGGTCAGTGCCGACAGTTTCGCGCGCACGAGGCTAAGCGCATCGCTGCCAAGCAGAAGATGCGTGGGGGGCCGCTCGGCAGCGATCGCTGCCAGCATCGCGCGGGCAGCCTTGACAGGGTCACCGGTCTGCTTGCCGCTCTTCTCTTCGCGAGCCTTTCGCACGGGATCGAACAAGGCGTCATAGTCCGGGATGGAGCGCGGCGTGCGGGCCATCGAGCGGCCCGCCCAGTCCGTGCGAAAAGAGCCCGGCGCGACGGCGGTCACCGCGATGCCGAACGGCTGCACTTCCTTTCCGAGCGCTTCTGAAATGCTCTCTAGCGCGAATTTGCTGCCGCAATAATAGGCGATGCCGGGCATCGTGATGTAGCCGCCCATCGACGTGATGTTGAGAATGTGGCCGCGGCGGCGTTTGCGCATATACGGCAGTACCGCTTTGATCACTGCCACCGCGCCGAATACGTTGACGTCGAACTGCCGCCGCATCTCGGCGAGCGGCGACTCTTCCATGACGCCCTCGTGGCCGTAACCGGCATTGTTCACGAGGACATCCACCGGGCCCACGCTTGCCTCCACTTCGGCCACGACGCCGTCGATAGCGTCGAAGTCGGTCACGTCGAGCACGCGGCCGAATGCCCTGTCGGGCGCAAGCGCCTCGAACTCGTTTTTTGACGCGTGGCTGCGCACCGTGCCGACCACACGGTGACCCGCAGCAAGCGCTTCCTGAGCGAGCGCGCGGCCGAAACCGCTACTCACGCCGGTGATAAGCAAAGTCTTGATCGATGCCATGACGCCTCTTTTCGCAAGTTGAACAGAAAGTGCATACTATTCTCTTCACCTTGCCAATTTGAGGCCGAATCGTGGGTTTTTCTTGCCTATTCTTATGACCGCTCGGAGACCACCCCGCGAGACGGGCGCTGCCCGCCAACCTCTTCGCAAAGACCAGCGGAAGATGGCCGCGCTACTGCGCGCACTGGCGCCCGAAGAGGGCTACAACCTGACGACGCTGCCTGGCGTGCGCATCTTGCGCTCGGACCGGCCCTTGTCGTCCACGCCCGTGCTGTACGACCCGGGCATCGTGATCGTCTGCCAGGGACGCAAGCGTGGCTATTTCGGCGATCAGCTTTACGTGTACGACGAGCAGCACTATCTTGCGGTGTCGGTGCCGGTGCCCTTCACAATGGAGACCGACGCGACCCCGGAGCACCCGCTCCTCGCTATCTACTTGCACCTCGACTTCAAGCTGGCCGCGGAACTGATAACCGAGATCGAACGTCATGAAATGGCCGACCACGCGCAAGCGCCGCAGAGCATGATGTCGAGCCCTATGGACGAGGCGCTGCAAAACTCCGTGCTGCGCTTCCTGGAAGCGATGAACCGCCCGCTCGATGCAGCGGTTCTCGGTCCCGGCCTCCTGCGCGAACTGTACTTTCGCGTCCTCACAGGCGCGCAGGGCAACGTGATGCGCGCCGCGCTGGCCATGCACGGGCAGTTCGGCAAGATCGGCAAAGCGCTGCGCCGGATTCATTCCGACTATGCCGGCGCGCTCGACCTCGCCGAACTCGCGAGCGAAGCCGGCATGAGCGTTCCCACGTTTCATACGCATTTCAAGGCCATCACGCATACATCGCCGATGCAGTACGTGAAGTCGACGCGCTTGCACCAGGCCCGCCTGCTCATGTTGCGACAGGACATGACCGCCGAGGCAGCAAGCAATGCGGTCGGTTATGCGAGCACGTCGCAGTTCAATCGCGAGTTCAAGCGGCTTTTCGGGCTCACACCTGCCGCAGAAGCGCGGCGCATGCGGGCAAGTTTCGCGATTCCGCCCGCGCATGCTGGTTCGGAGTATGTCTCTTCGCATTGAGGCCGATGGTCGCGGCATCGTTCACCATGCCGCCGCTTGAATGACCTCGCTTGCCGCACGCGCCCGCGAAGACCGGGGACGATTGCGCATGGCCGGAAACCCGTGCTTCGTTGAGTCGCCGCGTGCCCAGCCTTGCAGAGTTCGCGTCGACGCTATCGTCGATTCGCTGCTTTTCTTATGCGCAAACATTGGTTGGATTTGCGCGCGCCTCGATTTAACGTCGCCAGTTCAACGCGAATCTCGCGCGATTGCGACAGTCCGCGCGGCCACCTTTCACGCACAGAGCCAGGCACCGATGAGCACACGCAACGATTCGATCGACACACGCAGGCGCCGCCTCCTGCAAGGCGCGGCAGCCGGCTTGACGGGCGCCGCGCTCGGCGGCGTACTTTCGCCTGTCGCGCCCTTCACGAGCAGCGCTGCCCATGCGCAAGGCAACAACAAACGCATTCGCATCGGCTTTCAGAAGTACGGCAACTTCGTCGTGCTCAAGGCGCGCGGCACGTTGGAAAAGCGGCTAGCGAGCGAGGGAATCGCGGTTCAGTGGCTCGAGTTCCCTGCCGGACCGCAGTTGCTGGAAGGGCTGAATGCGGGCGCAGTGGATGTGGGTACCGTCGGCGAGACGCCACCGATTTTCGCGCAGGCGGGTCGCGTCGACTTCGTTTATATCGGCAACGAGCCGCCAGCGCCGCGTGGCGAAGCGATCGTCGTCCCGAACGATTCGCCGATTCGCAGCGTGGCGCAGTTGCGCGGCAAGAAGGTCGCGTTCAACAAGGGCTCGAATGTCCACTTCCTGCTCGTCAAGGCGCTGCAGCAGGCGCAACTGTCGTATTCGGACATTGAGCCCGTCTACCTGACGCCCGCCGACGCGCGCGCCGCGTTCGTTCAGGGCAGCGTGGACGCATGGGTGATCTGGGACCCCTATCTGGCCGCCATCGAAAAGCAGGCTAATGCGCGCACCATCGCGAATGGGGACGGGCTCGTGCGCAACACGCAGTACTACGTGGCGGCGCGCAAGTTCGCGGCGGCGCAGCCGCAACTGCTGAATGCGCTGCTCGAAGAGATCAACGCGGTAGACAGTTGGGGACGCGACAACGTGACCGAGGTGGCCACGTTGCTGTCGCCGCTCGTGGGACTCGACGCGGCCACGCTCGAAGTCGCGCTCAAGCGCACCGGCTACGGCGTGCAGCCGATCACCGACGCCACCCTTGCCTATCAGCAACAGATCGCCGACACCTTCAGCGCCCTCAAGCTGATTCCAGGCAAGCTGAGCGTCGTGGACGCGCGCTGGAAGGCGAGCTGACGAGCCCATGCAAGCGCCCGGGGTCCGCATATGTCGCGGAGCCCGGTTTCATCGGCTCGATTCGCGCAACACGCCGTACGAAGTGCCAGGCGCCAGGCGCTAGTCCGCCGTGCCTGCATACGCCGCCTTCAGCGCGGCGACGTCGAACTTCACCATCTTCATCATGGCCTCGGCGGCGCGCCGCGCTTTTTCCCGATCCGGGTCGGCCATCATGGCGATGACGTCGGCCGGAGCAATCTGCCACGACACGCCGAAGCGGTCTCTCAGCCAGCCGCAGGCGTCGGGCGTGCCACCGCCTTCGAGAAGCGCGTCCCAGTAGCGGTCCACTTCCGCCTGATCGGCACAATTCACGAGGAGCGAGACGGCGTGGTTAAACGGGTCGTTGCCGGCGGAGCTCATTGCGATGAACGGCTGTCCGAACAGAACGAACTCGACGACCTTCGTGGCGCCGGCGCTCGGCACCGACGTGACGCGGACTACGCGCGAGTCCGGAAAGATGCTTGTGTAGAAGGCCGCAGCCTCCTCGGCTTCGGTGGAATACCAGAGAAAGGGGGTGATCTTCTGAATCGTCATTGAGCGTCTCCTGTCAGTATCGGCCAGATGGGCGGCGAGGCCGCATGCCGCTATGGGGACGACGAAGGAAGACCATCAAAATCGACACGCCGGGAAGAAAATTTCGGCTCTCGAGCCGCCTCCGGATGACACATCGACTCCGTCGCTCCACCGGAGCCGATTATAGGCAACGAAGCGCTTCGCTATCCTTCCGATGCGTCCCGGTGCGGCGCTGCCGGGCACGACGCCGCGCACACCGCCATCGAAATCGCGGCGCACGTGGCAATCGGAAAGAGGCAGCCGGGAGCAGATACACCGTCCGGCTGACGCAGCACCCTCCACGCCTCGCCTCGCCTCGCAGCGCTGCATGCATCGAGGTTCTCCGCGCCCCGAAAGAACAACGGTTGGATGCGCCGCTACGGCACGACGCTGACTGGGGTCGTCGCCCGGGTTTGCATGCATAGGCGACGACCGTTCTCGTTGCCTTTACTGCTTGACCTCACCCGTTCGGCCCGGCCCGGACGCTCCCTCCGGCGACATTGCATTTGCGCGCTTGTCCATCAGCGTTCCCGGCTTGTTGCCGGGCGCGCCCTGCGCCGCGGGTTCGTCGACGGTGCGCCCGGCCTGTCCAGGCTGAGCTTGCTTGCCGCTTTGCGTGCCGCTGTTCGCCGGCGCGTTACCACTTTGCTGCGCATAGGCCGTGCTGCCGACGCACAGCACCAACGCGATGCCTGCCACTTTCACCATATTCATGACTGTCTCCCGATTTCACGGCGCGCTTGCCGTTTTCGGAGAATCCAGCATGGAGCGTGCCGCGGACGGAATGACGACGCGCAGCGCCCGGCACAACCAGGGAATACGGGAGCGGCGCTATTCGACGCGCCGCCGTGTGGAGATTGCAGAGGCGGTGGAAATGACCAGATCGGCGAAGCGCTTTTCGTCGCGATCCGCCTGCCAGCGCGAGCGCGCCACCGCAATATTGACCGCGCCGATGCCGCGCCCGCGTGCGTTCGTAATCGCGGCCGCCGTCGAAATATCGCTCACGAAGTATTCGTCTTCGGTATGCGCGTAGCCCTGCTTGCGGATCTGCGCGATACGCTCCCTGATCTTGCGCGGCTGGTAGACGGTGGCTGCGGTGTATGGCACGAGATTCGTGCGCGACAGAATGTCGTCGATCTCGCCGTCGGCGAGCGTCGCCAGAATGGCGAGGCCGGGCGCGGTGCAATACGCGGGCAGCCGCGAGCCGGTGATGACGTGCGCGTTGAACACGTTGCGGCTCACGATCCGCAGCACGAACACAATGTCCGTGTCGTCCAGCACGGTGAGGTTGGTCGCCTCTTCCGTCTCGGAGCCGAGTTGCTGCAGATAAGGCGTCGCCCGGCTCACCAGATCGTTCGACGTGAGATAGTGATATGTGAAGTCGAGAAGCCGCGGCGACAGTTCATACTTGCGGCTGTCCGGGTCCTTGAAGAGATAGCCGAGCGCGGCGAGCGTATAAGTGAAGCGCTGCGTGGCGCTCATGTCGAAACCCGTGAACGACGAGATCTCCGAGAGCGACAACTGACGCTTGCTGCCGTCGAACGCGGTGAGCACCTTCATCGCCTTTTCCACGGACTGCACATAAAGCGAAGACGCGGTCGGGTCGGCCGCTTCGGTCGGCGGCTTTGCCGCAGAAGTTTTGCGCTTGCGCGGGGCTTTGGGCTCGTCGCTCATCAGGTTAGTTTCTATCCGGTTCGAACGCAGAATTATCGCATAGCCCTAAAACGCTATCTATATACGATAGCTACTGCTTTGCGGTTGCGAGCCGGTCCCACGCGTCGGCGGTGTCGCGGGACAGCAGGTGTTTCTTCACGCGCTCGCTCGCCGTCATCTCGAAGCCGGGCACCGCGCGGTAATAGCGCGGCAACTGGAAACTCGCGAGACGCTCGCACGCCCACGCGTGCAATGCCTGCCACTCCACCGGTTCGTCCTTGAACTGCACGTCGAGCAAGATATCCTGCTCGCCGATCACCGAGGCGACGCCAATTGCCGCGCTCGCGCGGATCGCCGGATGTGCCGCGAAAATGCGTTCGATTTCCCAAGCGGACACGTTCTCGCCGCGCACGCGCATGCTGTCTGTCTGCCGGCCGATAAAGAACAGATCGCCGTCCGCGTCGCGACGCGCGCGGTCGCCGGTATGAAGCCGGCCGTTGCGCAAAGCGGCTTTCGTCGCGTCGGGATTCTTCAGATACGCCGGCAAAAAAGTGCCCTCCACCTTGCTTGCCAGCACGATCTCGCCCGCCTCGCCCTCTTTCACAGGACGGCCGTTTTCATCTAGCAATGCGATGTCTATCCAGGGCAGCGCGCGGCCGATCGAACCGGCCTTGCCCGTCACGTTCGCCGTCGCGAAGCTCGAACATTCGGTCATGCCGTAACACTCGCGCAACGACACGTTCAGCCGCGTCTGGATCGACTCCCACGACGAAGCGCTCACGCCCGCGCCCCACGCTACGCGCAGCGTGTGCTCCACAGGTTGTTCCCTGCGGGGCAACTGCATCAGGATATCGAGCACGCCGCCGAGATAATGCAGTTGCGTTGCGCCCGCGCGCCCGATCTGCTGCCAGAACTGCGATGCCGAGAAGCGCGGCACAGCGTGCAGCGTCACGTTGGCAAGAAACGGCAGCAACAGCATCTGCGCGCCGCCGATGTGGCACAACGGCTCCCACAGAAAGAGCCGGTCGCCGTCGCGCACGTCCGCCACGCGAAGTGCCGCCTCGCTCGCAATGCGCATCATCCTGTGCGTGAAGACGACGCCCTTCGGCGCGCCGGTCGTACCCGACGTGTAGATGATGCACAGCGGGTCGTGCACGCCGATGGCCGGCGTCGCGAACTCCGCGCTCGTGTCGTGCGCATCGAATGCCGGCAGATGCGTGCGCCGCGCCGCGCCGCGATCGAGCTGCGTCGTCAGCGCGTCGAATTCATCGTCGACGACGAAGAGCTTCGGCTCTGCATGCTGCAGCAGATATTCGAGACCCGCCGCGCGCAGCTTCGTGTTGACGGGCACCCACACCAGACCGCTCAAATGCAGCGCGTAGATCAAATGGATATGCTCGGGACTGTTGCCGAGCATCACGGCGACGCGGTCGCCCTGCTCGAGACCTTGCGCGGCAAACCAGCGTTGCAATTGCACGACGTGACGAGCGGCGTCTTCGCACGTGATTGCGCGATCCTCGAAATGCACGATGGCGCGCGCTGGGTCGCGGCGCAATCCCGCTGCGAGCAGCGGTACACAGTCGAGCTCGTCGTTGGCGTGCCGATGAGCGAAATATTCTGGATAACGATGCATGTGTGAACCGGTCGAAATACGAAGACTCAGCGCGTCTTGCGCTTGAGCCAGGAGGAAACCGCGACGACGAGCGCGATCAGAATGACGAGCGTGGTCGACACGGCTGCAAGCGTCGGCGTAATCGCGAGCTGAATGTCGTCCCACATCTGCTTGGGCAGCGTCGAGTTGATGCCGCCGGAAACGAAGATCGCGATCGTCAGGTCGTCGAACGAAACGAGGAATGCGAACAGAAACGCGGCCGTCACGCTTGCCATGAGAAGCGGCAACACGATCGACGTGATGCGCCGCAATGGCGACGCGCCCATCACGCGCGCGGCGTCGTCGAGACGCCAGTCGAAGCGCTGAAAGCCGGCAGCGAGCGTCACGACCACATACGGAATCGCGAGCACCGTATGGCCGATCACGAGGCCGAGGTTAGTGCCCGTGAGCCCAAAGCGCCCGAACAGATATAGCAGGCCGACTGCCACCACGATACGCGGCACGATGAGCGGTGCGACCAGCAGCGCGAAGATCGGCTTGCTCGCGCGGCGCGGCATGCGCGTCATCGCGAGTGTGGCGCCAAAGCCGAGCAGCAGCGACAGCAGCGCGGTGCCGAGACCCACTTCGAACGAGCGGACAATCGCGCTTTGCCACACCGGCGAATCCATGAACGTGCCGAACCAGCGCACGCTGAAAAGTTTCGGCGGGAAAGAAATGTAGTCGCTCTTCGTGAACGCATAGGGAATCACGGAAAGCACCGGCACGACGAGCACGACCATGATCACGCACGTATAGAAACCGAGCGGGCTCACCGCGCGCGCGCCCTCTTCGGCGTGCGTCTTGCGGCGCATCATGAACGGCGCGAACACGCGCCCCGCCGCGATCAGAAGCGCGAGCTTGACGCCTTGCGCACGCGAGCCGCGCTGGCGCTCCGCGACTTCGCCAGTGAGCGACGTGAGGCCCACCATGCGGTCGTACACGAAGAAGATCACGATCGAGCAGACCAGCAACACGGTCGACAGCGCACCTGCAAAGCGCATGTCGAAAAGCTCCAGCACCGACGAGATAACGAGTTGCGCGACCATCGTCTCCTTCGGCGAGCCCAGCAGCGCCGGCACGATAAAGAAGCCGAGGCTCGATATAAACACGAGCAGGCCGGCCGCCGCGACACCCGGCGACGACAGCGGCAGAAACACCGTGAAAAAGCTCGTGCTGCGTTCGGCGCCGAGCGTTTCGGCGGCTTGCGCGAGCCGATCGTCGATGCCGCGCATGACCGGCAACATGGTCATCACGGCGAGCGGCAGCATCGAATGCACCATGCCGATCAGCACGCCGGTGAGCGACGGAATGGTGCCGCTCGTCTCGCGCACGAGGCCGAGCGACAACGCGATGGTCGACAGCACACCCGTCTTGGAGAGCAGCAGCATCCATGCGTAGGTCTTTACCAGATAACTGGTCCAGAACGGCAGCATGATCCACAACAGCCAGCGTTCGCGTGCTCGCTCGGACAGACGGCTCAGCATATAGGCGACCGGATAGCCGAGCAGAATGGATAGCGCCGCCGTCATGAACGAAATGGCGAAGGTGATCCACAGCACCTTTGCGTAGACCGGCGTGCGCGCAATGCGCTCGAACTGCGCGAAACCGACCTGCCCTTCGGCGCTGACAAGTCCGCCTTGCAGAATTTCGCCAACCGGCACGATGAAGAACACCAGCAGGAACAAAAGCGTCGGCACGATCGGCAAAAAGCGCATGCAGCGCGCGATCCAGATGGACCGGCCGCGGCGCGAGGCTTCGTTCTCGCGGTGCGCATGAAGAGCGATGGTCATCGTGGTCCTCTCAGGCGTGCAAAAGCGTCGTGCGATACGGGTCCCACACGAGGCCGACCTTGTCGCCGATGCGCGGCGAGAGACTGCGCTCGCAGCGCACGGTGAGTTCGCTGCCGTCGTTCATCGCGAGTTGCACGCGCGTATCGCTGCCGAAGAACACGATGTCCGCAATCGTGCCGTCGACAAAGCCGCGTTCCGGTTCGACAAGGCGCGGCGCCTCCGGGCGGACCAGCAGCGTGTGGCGCGCGCCGGATGCAACGGATGCGTTCATCGGCAGAGGAATGCGGCCGCCCGCCGCGAGCAGAATCGCCTCGCCGCTCGCGCCACGTGCGTCGTCTAGCGCTCCTTCGAGCAGATTCGAATGGCCGATGAAGCCGGCCGCAAAGCGCGTCGCGGGACGGTCGTACAGATCGGTGGGCGTGCCCACCTGCTCGATGCGCGCCTGATTCATCAGGCAGATGCGGTCGGACAGCGTGAGGGCTTCGTCCTGATCGTGCGTGACATACACGAAGGTTGCGCCGAGTTCCTTATGCAACCGGCGAATCTCCGACTGCATATGCTCGCGCAGTTTCTTGTCGAGCGCGCCGAGTGGCTCGTCGAGCAGAATTACCGAAGGCCGGTACGCAAAACAACGAGCAAGAGCAATGCGCTGTTGTTGCCCGCCCGACAACTCCTTCGGAAAACGCTTGGCATATTCGGTCATGCGCACCATCGCGAGCGCGTCGTCGACGGCCCCGCGCACTTCTTCGCGCGACTTGCGTCGCATGCGCAATCCGTATGCGACGTTGTCCCACACGCTCATGTGCGGAAAGAGCGCGTAGCTCTGGAACACCATGCCGATGCCTCGCTTGCCGGGCTCGACATGCGTGACGTCGCGCCCGTCGATCTCGATACGGCCCGCGCTCGGCGCGACGAGGCCCGAGATCATCTGCAACAGCGTGGTCTTGCCCGAGCCCGAGGGACCGAGCAGCGTCAGGAATTCGCCGGCTTGTACGGCGAGGTCCGTCGGTTCCAGCGCGACCGCATCGCCGTAGCGCTTTGCAATGCCGATCGCCTCGAGCTTCGAACTCATGGTGCCGTCCTTACGAAATGATCCACGAATTGAACCGCTCAGTGACTTTCTGACGGTTCGCTTCCCACCATTGCGGACTCGGCAGCCGCATATCGCGAATGTTGTCAGGAGCCGTGGGCAACAACGTCGAGCGGTCTTTGGGGATCGTCTCGAACGCTTTCTTGTTGGTGGGACCGTAGGCAAGCGTGCGCGTGAGCAGCGCCTGACGCTTCGCATCCGCGCAAAAACGCACGAACTGCTTTGCCGCGTCCGCGCGCGGCGTGCCCTTGGGAATGCCCCAGCCTTCGATCGAATAAAGGCCCTGGTTCCATACGATCGTGACCGGCGCGCCGCCGTCCTTCGCGGCCTGCGCGCGGCCGTTCCACGCCGAGATCATGTCGACGTCGCCGCTCTGGATCGCCTGCATGGCTTGCGCGCCCGAGGTCCACCAGATGTTGACGTGCGGCTTGATCTTGTCGAGGCTTTTGAACGCGCGGTCCACGTCGAGCGGATAGAGCTTGTCGAGCGGCACGCCGTCGGCGAGCAGCGCCTGTTCGAGCGTGTCGAGCGGACTGCGCCGCAGGCAGCGGCGGCCGGGGAATTTCTTCACGTCCCAGAAGTCCGCCCACGATTTCGGGCCGTTGCCCTTGAACTTGTCCGCGCGATACGCGAGCACGGTCGAATACACGTCTACACCGAGCCAGTTCGGCGTGATCGCTTCGGGCATGATGTCCGGATAGTCGCTCGCCTTCAGGCCGATAGGTTCAAGCAGGCCTTTCGATTCGAGGTAAGGAATATCCGCCGACAGCGTGAGCGTGGTGACGTCCCACACATAGTTCTTCGTCTGCACCATCGCCGCGAATTGCGCGACGGGCTGCGATTCACGCGCCACGCTCACGACCTTGATACCGGTCGCTTTCTCGAACGGATCGTAGAACGCTTCGCGATACGCGGTCGTATAGGGACCGCCCGGGTCCGACACCACGATCTGCTTCGATTGGGCTCGCGCGGCGAGCGGCATCGCGCTCGCCACGGCAAGCGCGCCCGCGCCGTGAAGAATGCGACGGCGCGTTGCATTGAAGTCTTGCGTCATTGTTCAGGTCTCCCGCACATGGGTTGAGATTGGAACGGCTCGACTTTGCCTCGGTTCTGGCGGCTTTGGGCCTGGCTTCGGGCCTCGCTTCGGCCTCGCGTCTGACCTCGCATCGGGCCTCGCATTCGGCCTCGCTCGCTGCCGGCTACTTTCCGCGCTTAAGGAAGAACTCTTCCATCATGCGAGCGGGTTCGCCCGAGTCGTACGCTTCGCGCTGAATGCGCTCGCCCGCTTCGATGCAGTCGACGAACCCCGGCTCCGTCATCTCGCGAAAGCGCTGCTTGTCCAGACGCATCGCGACGGGCGGCTTGGCGGCGAGTTCGGTGGCAATTTCCAGCGCCTTCCCGAACACCTTGTCCTCGTCGACCAGATGATGGATGAGGCCGATGCGATGACACTCGTCCGCGTCCATCAGACGGCCCGTCAGCGTGAGCTCGATGGTGCGCGACATGCCGAGCATCGAGTTCATGATCCAGGGACCAGTCGTGCTGGCAATGCCCGCGTTGATCTCCGGCTGACCCATGCGCACGCCTGCATGCCCGACGCGGATATCGCCGAGCAACGCCACCTGGAATGCCGAGCCAGCGGCCGTGCCGTTCAACGCCATGACGAGCGGCTTGGCGAGGCTGCGCAGCGCCGTGTAATAGCGCTGCCATTCCTTGACCCACGCCACCGCGCGTTCGCCGTCGAAATCATGTGCCTCCGACAGGTCCTGGCCTGCCGAGAACGCCCGGTTGCCCGCACCCGTCATGATGATCGCGGCGACGTCCGGGTCGTTGTTGAAGCGCTCCAACGCCTCGATGATCATTTCGCGCATCGGCGTGGTCCACGCGTTCAAACGCTCGGGACGATTGAGGGTAATGACCGCGACGCGGCCGTGATTCGAGAACAGCACGTCATTGTTCATGAGTTATCGCATCGCAATAGTTGATGGTGTAATGCAATATAGGCTCATCAAAATTATGGTGCAAGCGGGTTTACCAGAGAGATGGCAGGCGCGCTCCAGCCGCGCGGGACAGGTGCGGCGCGGCTCTCGTTCGACGTTTGCCGTGCAGTGAGTGTCGGGGCCCGGCCAGCGGGCGCTCAGGGAGTGTCGGGTGGCACGTGAGACGGGCGGCAAGGGATCTTGCGGCGATGCTCGGGGAGCTCCCTTTGTGGGTTCGAGCGTGCTTATTAGTTAGTTAGTCGATCTGACACGATCGTGTCGACGTCCGCTATCAAGCTTCGTTCTGTGAAGGAGGAGTTGAACCGCTGGGCTGGCGCCCAACGACGGCGGCATACGACAGCGCGCCGCCGCGACGCACGCGCAGAAGTTTTGCGCCGCTGGGGACGATCACGATAGATCGCGGAGCGAGGAAAGACAGAATCGACGCGCAGAAAAAAGCCGCAGACAAGCTGCGGCGAACAAACACACACGCCGAACGTTTGGGAACGCTGACGCCTCTCGAATCGTAGCCACGTTTGCGGGGCATGAACATCGGGTGTTTTGTATGAAAGCATGCCCTGATCGCGTCAGAAGCTTCTGGCACGTGCTTGTCGGCGCAACCGGCCCTTCGTCAAGTCGCGAAAAAACAACGCGAAGCGCACGACGGGATTGCCACACGCACGACAGGTGATGGAAGCGATCGCCGGGGACATCCGCACAACAATGTAAAATCACCCGCCGGCCGAACGCTAAAACCCGTACTCACGCAGTAACCCCGGTGCACGTGTATCGCTTTGTCAACGAGCAGCCGCCGCCCGAAGGGGCAGGACGGTTCCCCGCATGGCGTCTTCGGCTTCCTGTTCGTTAGCAGCACCGCGCACGATTGCGCGCCCGGCACAAATTGATTGTCACGATGACCAACGTGCTCGCGCCCGGATGGTAAAACGCCAGCCGGTCCAACCCATTACTTCAGGTTTCGATTTGACTCCACTATCCGTCTACGTTCTCACCTACAACAGCGAGCGTTATCTGGACAAGGTTCTGACGGCCGCGAAACGTGCCGCGGATGATCTACTGATCGTGGACAGCGGCAGCACCGACGCAACGCTGTCGATTGCGGCCAAACACGGCGCACGAGTCGTGCATCGGCCATTCGACAATTTTCGCGCGCAACGGCAGTTCGCCAACGGGCTCTGCTTGCACGAAACCGTGATGTTCTTCGATAGCGACGAAATTGCGAGCGACGCGCTAATCGACGAAGTACTCGCACTGAAAACCCGCGGCTTTGATCACGACGCGTATGCCGTCAGGCGGGACTGGGTGGTCATGGGTAAGGTCATTCACGCGCTGCTGCCGATCTCCTCGCCGGACTATCCGATCCGCATCTATCGGCGCGCCACGCTGCGTTTCACCGACCATAGCGTTCACGAAACCCTCACCGGTTACGACAACTGTGGGCGAATCGAGTCGCCGGTCGTGCATCGTACGTTCGAGACCGCGACGGAGATGAAAACCAAACTCGATCTGTACACGGACCTCGCCGCCACCGACCTGCTGGATAAAAGAGAGCCGGCTCGCGTGCTGTGGCTCAAAAGCTGGATCAGCCCATTGGGGGCCTTTCTGAAGTGGTACATCCGCAAAGGCAATGTCCGCGACGGCCGCATCGGTCTAACCCTCGCGCTTTACGCTTCCTCCTATACGCGCCGAAAGTACCGCAAAGCGCTCGTGCAACTCCAGGGAAATCGTTGAGGTGCTTTTTTCTCCCGGCGCGTGAGAGCAGAATGAAAACCCGCCGCCCAAACTGAGCCGTGCGATCTAGCCAGCATCGCATCCTACCGACCGGGAGTTTCCTATGATCGTATCGATGAATACGTATTTCGATGTTCCCGGCGGATTGCGCACGGGCACCGTCGGGCTGACACTGGCGCTCTTCGTCTCCAGCGCCGGCGCCGCGTCGGCCTGTCCAACAGTGATCACGACGCCGGCCGGCAGCGCGTTCGACATGGCCTCGCTCATTTCAGACAGCGGCTCGCCGCTGGCGGCGCTCGCGAAGCTGCGCTCCGTGTTGTCGAAGCTCGGTTGGGGAGCCCGTTGCAGCATGCTGCGAAACGTGGCCGCATGTGACGAAACGGTCGAGCTTGCGAAACGGGCGGTCGTCGCGCTCGAAGCCTGCGCAGGCCCGACGCCGCCCAAGACGGGCGCCGATAAGCCGGGCGAACAGAGCGGCGATAAAATCCAATCCGCGCGACTAGGTCAATGAAGCCGTAGGCTGCGGGGCCGCCTGTCGATCCACACGCTGCTCGTTCGTCGTATCTGCGGGACCGATCGGGTCCGTCGATCTGGAGAACGTTATGCGCAAGCTCACTGTTTGGGCTTTCATCAGCCTGGACGGCGTCATTCAATCAGCCGGCGGCCCGGGCGAAGATCCCAGCGGTCAATTCCGTTTCGGCGGCTGGATGGTGCCGTATGCTGACGAAGCCATCGGGCAACATCTGCAGGATCTGCTCTCGCAGCCCTTCGAATTGCTGTTGGGCCGCTGCACTTACGACATATTCGCCGCGTACTGGCCGCACGTGCCGGCCGATTCGCACAGCGGCGGCATCGCCGATCTGTTCAACAGCGTAGCGAGGCACGTGGCTACACATCGGCCGGACACCCTTGATTGGGAGCACAGCCATGCGCTGAAGGGCGGCCTGGGCGACGCGATACGCGCGCTCAAACGTCGGGACGGCGCCGATCTATTGACGTTCGGCAGCGGTGACATGGTGCGCCAACTGCTCGCAGAAGATCTGGTGGACGAACTGCGCCTTCTGATCTACCCCGTCATGCTCGGGCCCGGCAAGCGCCTGTTTGGGGACAACGCACGCGCGCGTGCCTTCACTCTGACGCACTCGGCCGCGACGCCAGGCGGTGTGCTGATCACCCGCTACGTCCGCAATGGTGAAGTGCGCACAGGATCGTTCGACGAAGACGCCTGACGATATGTGCGATATGTGTCACTGCAATGCGTGTTCGATCGGGAGGCTGTCTGAGGATCGTGCTCGTCGCGTTCTCTGTCGAAACAGCACAGCTAGCCACGTTTCTTCGCCGCGCGGTCCTGCTGCGGCTGCCTCGCGCGAAGCTCCGACGGATCGAGGAAGAAGCTCCGATTGCCGGCCACGCGCTCGACCATGAAGTCGATAAACGTCTTCACCCGCAGCGACTGTTCGGTGCGATGTCCGTAGTAGATATAAACCATGCCGTACTCAGTCACGTGCCGCGTCAGCAACGGTACGAGCCGGCCGCTTCTGATATGAGGCGTTGCGTTGAAACTACCCAACTGCCCGATACCAAGACCGGACAACACCGCCTGTGTTTCCATTTCCGTATCGTTCACGCAGATGGCGGCGGGCACATCGCGATAGACGATCTCATCGCCAATCTGGAACTGCCACTGAGCCAGCTTGCCCGTGTTTGCGCGCCGATACCCGGTGCAGCGATGTTGAGCAAGCTCGTCGATGGTCCGCGGCGCGCCGTTGCGCTCGATATATTCAGGCGATGCGCACACTTTGCCGCGCAACGCGCGCGGTCACCGCGGTCGTACTTCAGCCCGACGGAGCGACCGTACGTCGAGGCGCAGCTTCGCCAGGCGCCGCCGCAAGCGGCGAGCTATCGACATCCGCTGTCTCCACGACGACGCGTCCTAGCGCTCTGAACGGCGCAAGACGCGCCTCGTCGGCGACGTTCGATGTAATGAGTCGCCAGTCGCGTTCGAGCGGAGTCCAGTGTTGCTGTCGCGAGCGGCCGAGTTTGTCGGCGTCGGCGAGCACGATGACTTGCGCCGCGCGCCGGACGATGCAGTCTTTCAGATACGCCTGCTGCGCGCTCGCTTCGCAAAGTCCGAATTCGGCGACCACGCCATCGGCGCCGAGAAACGCCTTGTCGACGCTCAAACGGCTCAGCGAAAGTTCGGCGAGCGGCCCGAGCGTGCTCATGCTCGAATTGCGCAAATCGCCTCCGAGCAGCGTCAGATGCACGCCCGGTGCGTTCGCGAGCGTCATCACGGCAAGCAGATTATTGGTGACCACGTGAAGATCGACGCGCGAGCCGAGATGCCGCGCGAGTGCGGCGCAAGTCGTGCCGCCGTCGAGCAGTACCGTATCGCCGTCGTGCACATGCGCGGCAGCCGCGCGCGCGATGGCTTCTTTCTGTTCGCGCTGCGTCGCCTTGCGTTCCTCCAGCGACGCCTCCGGCTCATGCGAGCCGATCAGCGCGGTCGCGCCGCCATAGGTGCGCACGAGGCGGCGCTGGTTCGCGAGCGTCGTGAGATCGCGCCGGACCGTTGCCTCGGACACGCCGAGCGCGGCGCTCAGTTGTTCGACGTTGGCGTCGCCGGTCACAACGAGATCGAGAATCGCGCGATGGCGCTCGGACGCTTTCATGGCTGTCATCTGCAGTAAAGAGGCTGCCGATCTTACACCACGGCCGCCGCGCCACTTGCCCTGCTTCAGCCTCGCCGCGTGGCGAGTTCGGCGCCCTGGCGAAGTGCCTCGAGCAAGCTGCGCTCGTCGGCGATGCCCTTACCCGCAATGTCGAATGCGGTGCCGTGATCGACCGACGTGCGGATCACTTCGAGGCCCACGGTCACATTCACGCCGGCTTCGAGGCCGAGCACCTTCACCGGGCCGTGGCCCTGATCGTGATACATCGCGACCACCAGGTCGAAATCGCCGCGGCCCGCGCGGAAAAACAGCGTGTCGGCGGGCAGCGGCCCCGTCACGTCGAGCCCGCGTTCCTGCAGCACTTTCACGGCCGGCACGATCTTCTCTTCTTCCTCGCCGTAACCGAACAGGCCGTTTTCGCCGGCGTGCGGATTGATGCCGCACACGCCGATGCGCGGCTTCGCAATGCCGGCCTTCACCAGCGTCGCGTTGCCGCGCTCGATGGTGCGTTGCACGAGACCCGGCTCGATCTTGCGGATCGCGTCGATGATGCCGATATGCGTGGTCACGTGGATCACGCGCAGTTGCGGCGCAACCAGCATCATCGACACCTCGTCGACGCCCGTCAGGTAGGCGAGCATTTCCGTGTGGCCGGGAAACTTGTGGCCGCCCGCGTGCAGCGCTTCCTTGTTCAGCGGCGCAGTGCAGATCGCGTCGATCTGCTTCGCCTGGGCGAGTTGAACCGCGCGCGCGATGAACTGATAGGCGGCGTCGCCGGCGACTGCCGACAACTGGCCAAACGGCATGTCGGCGGGAATCAGGTCGAGGTCGATGCAGTCGATCATGCCCGGCTCGTAGCGCGCTTCGGCCGCTTCCTTGATGCGGCGGATTTTTGCGGTGCCGCCGACGATCTCGTTCGCGCGTTCGAGCCGGCGCGCGTCGCCGATCACGAGCGGACGGCACTGCTTGTAGACGATGTCGTGCGCAAGGCTCTTGACGATGATTTCCGGGCCGACGCCCGCTGCGTCGCCCATCGTGATGCCGATGACTGGGAGGTAGTTGCTCATGATGTTTTGCCTGGTCCTTGATGTCTGCCTGTCCTGCCCGCCTGATTGCGCCGATGCGGCGCTCAGGCTGGATCGTGTGAGCCGTGTGCGCCGTTCGAGCCGTTCGAGCCGTTCGAGCCGATGCCCGCGACCGCCGACGTTGCCGGCGTTTCGCGCAGATAGCGCCACGCCGCAAACAGCGCGTGATCGGTGCCGAAGGCGCCCGCCTTCGTGACGATACGCAGATGCGGCTGTGAGGCGCGCGCGTCGACCGGCTTGCCGACGGCCACGCCCGCTTCTATCTCCGCAATCAGTTCGACACTGCCGACGCCGACGGCACTCAGCATCGCGCGCGCGGTTTCACCGCCCGTCGCGATTAATCCGCCGAGCGCACCGAAGTGCGGCTCGACGAGCGCGGCAAGTGCCGTGGACAGCAGCGCGCCTTCGGCGGGATCGAACGCGTCGTCGCGGCCGATGCGCAGCAACAGATCCGCGCGCGTAGCGATCACCTCGCCAATGCGCGCCCGCCATGCGGGCCAGTCGGGGTGACGCTCTGCGTCGCGCAGCATCGCGGGCGGTACGGTCAGTTCCGCCATGCCGGCACGTTCGCGCAACATCGCGCACTGCCGGTCCGACACCGCCGAAAGACTGCCCACGAGAATCAGCACCGGCGCGTTTTCATCGCGCGGTTGCGACGCGCACTGGGTCTGTGCCGCCGCTCGGGCGTCGAACAGACCTGCGAGGCCCGCGATCTCGCGCGCGAGGCCGCCCGAGCCGACCCAGAACAGCGCCTCGCTCATCTGCGTCGTGACCTGAGCGAGCGTCAATAAATCCTGCCTTGTCTCTGCGTCCACCACCAGTGCCTGCTTGCCGCTCGCTGCCACCGCTGCGATCCGCGCGGCGAGCGTGTCGGCACCTTCGCGCAACGCGTCGACCTCGAGTTGCGCCGTCGAGAGGCCGGCTTCCGCGAGCATCGCGTGCAGGTCGGCGGCGCGGCCGGGATTGTCGAGCTTCCACGTGTCGGTGGATTCGAGCGGTTCGCCGTGCACGAAGACGCGACCGCCGCGCAAGGTGCGGCCGGTCGCGGGGAACGCAGGCGCGACGATCGCGAGGCCGGCTAGCGGCTGCAACGCGGCGACCTCGGCCGCCCAATTGCCGCGCAGCGTCGAGTCGATTTTCTTGTACAGACGCCGGCCGGGCGCGCGCAATGTCTGCCAGGCCGCCGCGCTACGTTGCGCGGCCTGGGCGGGCGTGAGACGGCGGGTGTCGGTGTCGGCGGCGATCACGTCGGCCGCCTGTGCGTCGAGCCCATGCGCCGGCACGTCGAGCGTCACGATGGTGCGGTGCCCGGCGCTCGCAAAGCCGATCGCGCAATCCGCGGCGCCGGACAGATCGTCGGCGATGATCAGTATGCTCATCGCGCCAGTTCCCTTGCCTCGCGGCGAACCTGCACGCGTTTCGCGACGGCGGCTGTGAGGATCGGAGAAAGGATCGCGGTCACCACCACGCACGCGGCCACGAGCAGTGTCGCGCTTTTAGCAGCCTCTGAGTAGACCGGGTTCGCCGCCGCGATCAGCGCCGGAACGGCGGCCGCATTACCCGCCGTATTCGCTGCCGCGACGCCCGCGACACCGGTGCCGCCCGTCAGACGATCGGCCAGATAAAGCGGAATGCCCGTGACGATCACAACCGCGATGCCGAGCCCGATGCCGAGTACGCCAGCCTGCCACACCTTGTGCAGATCGAGGCTCGCGCCGAGCGCCAGCGCGAAGAACGGAATCATCACCGGTACGGCTTTGCCGAGGAACGCGCGCATTTCGCGGTCCAGGTTACCCAGCAGCATGCCGAAAACCAGCGGCAGGACGCTGCCAACGAGCGTGGGCCACGGGAACGCCGACAGACCGGCGACGCCCAGCGTGACCATGGTCAGGAAGGGACCCGATTCGAGCGACATGATGGTGTAGGCGCCCACGTCTTCCGAGCGGCCATATTGGCCCATCAACGCCATGTAGAGCCCGCCGTTGGTGTCGTTCATTGCCGCAACGACGGCAAGCGTCGACAGGCCGGCGAAAAGTCCCGACGAAATCGGCTGTTCGCCGAGGAAATGCCCCATCACGACGCCCACAATGATCGCCGCACCAACCTTGGTGACGAACAGCGCGCCGCCCTTTTTCAGCAGATAAGGCGTGGCTTTAACGTCGATGCTCGCGCCCATGCAGACGTAGAACACCGCGAGAATCGGCAGCGCGCCGGTGAACAACGCGTTGGTGAACGAGCCGAAAAATTTCGGCATGCCCGGCAGGAAGGTCGCGACGAGCGCGCCTAGCAGCAACGGGACGATCATCATGCCGCCGGGTACGCGTTCAATGCCGCGCTTTATGTGTATTTGGGCCATACGAGTCTCCAGTCTGTTCCGATCTGATTGATTTGGTCACTAGTTTGATTGAAACAATCAGAATGCAGTGTACTTCTTCCAGGAAGCTTGCGCAAATCGATCATTTGTTTGATTGATGTGAGCAGACGGCGAGCCGCACGGCGCGCGCAGCACGCGGTTATGCTTTTCCGTGAACCGCCTGTGGCAGGCCTGCGCCGTCGGTGCGACACGTATAGCGGCCACGTACACTGCGGCCAGGAATAACGAGCAACCACGAGGAGCGAGTAAGCAATGACGAGCGCGGCGTTCTCCCCCGCAGGTTCTGACAACTGGCTAGAGGCGCGGCGCGATCCGGAGACGGGCATCGAGAGCCTGCGCGCGCACTTCAGCGGTCACGCGTACGATCCGCACGATCACGACGACATGCTGATCGGCTACACCGAACAAGGTGTGCAGCGCTTCCGGTGCCGCCGGTCGCTGCACACGAGCGTACCGGGCCGTGCGATCCTGATCGAACCGGGCGCGTTGCATGACGGCCATGCGCCGGAAGCGAGCGGCTTCACTTACGCGATGTTGTACCTGCCGCAAGCCTGGGTCGAACGCGCGACCCGCCGCCTGAACGTTCCCGGTCTCCAGCGGGTCGACGCGGCTTTTGCGCATACGCTCGTCGACGACAGCGGCCTCGTCGGCGCGATTCAGCAGGCGTTTCTCGCGATCTACGGCAATGAGGGACGGCTAGCGCGCGACCAGACGTTAGACCGCCTTCTCACACGGCTCGCGGGTCACCTATGCGATATGCCGATGGCGGACGGCGTGGCTATGTCGGCCATGATCGCCCGAGTCCGCGATTTCCTGCACGACCACATGGACGGCAACGTCGGGCTCGATGAATTGGCCAGTATTGCGGGGATAGACCGGTTCCGGCTCACGCGCCTGTTCCAGCAAGCGTTCGGCACGTCGCCGCACGCGTATCTGGTCCGCTTGCGCCTGCGCGCGGCGCGCAGACTGCTGGCAAACGGCCGCACGCCCGTGGAGGTTGCCGCAGAAGTCGGATTCGCGGATCAAAGCCATCTCGGCCGCTGGTTTCGCCGTGCGTACCGGATGACCCCAGCCGCCTATCGGCGCATGTGCACGAACGTTCCAGACTGATTGCTCCGGTTCGCCGATCATGAGCGCCTCACCGAGGAGCAATCATGTTCGATACGAAGGTAGCCCTGATCGTGCGCGACGATCTGGCAGTCTGGCAAAAACTCAATGTGGCCGCGTTTCTCGCGACGGGTGTCGCCGCCGCGATACCCGAAGCGTTGGGCGAGCCCTACGAAGATGCCGCGGGGCGCCGATATGGCCGCATGCTGGGTCAACCGATGCTGGTGTTCGCCACCGATCTTTCCGGGCTGCAAGCTGCGCATCGGCAAGCCCTCACGCGCGAACTCACGATAGTGCCGTATGTGCACGCGATGTTTTCAACCGGCCACGACGCGGCAAATCGCGAGGCTTTTCGTGCGCAGGATCTGGCGAATCTGGACCTCGTGGGTCTTGCGCTGCACGGGTCGAAAAAAGCCATCGACAAAACGGTGAAGGGGCTGAAGTTGCACTCGTGAGTCGGCACGAGCGCCGGGCGAGACGACGCTCGCCGCGCTCAGCCGATACGAAAAACCGCGACCTGCCGGCTCAGCTGCCGGGACTGTTCGTCGAGTAGTTGCGCGCACGCGCTCGCCTGCTCGACGAGTGCCGCGTTTTGCTGCGTGATCGAATCCATCATGGTCAGTGCGGCATCGACCTGCTCGATGCCCGTACGCTGCTCTTCGGCTGAGGTAGCCATTTCGCTCATCGCTTCCCGAAATCGTCCGGCTGCATCCAGTACGACCCGGATCGCCCGTTCGGCATGTGTGACGAGCGTCGAGCCGTCTGCGGCCGCACCCACGGAATCCGCCACCAGCACGCCGATTTCTTTCGCAGCCGTCGACGCATGTTGCGCGAGAGAACGTACCTCTGCGGCGACGACGGCAAAGCCTCGCCCGTGCACGCCTGCTCGCGCGGCTTCAACGGCTGCGTTCAATGCGAGGATGTTCGTCTGGAACGCGATGCCTTCGATAATCCCGGTGATGTCCGCGATCTTTCGCGAACTCGCGTCGATGCAGGCCATCGTGCTGCTCACCTCGTCGACGGCACTGTTGCCTTCGTTCGCGGCGGACGCCGCCTCGTGCGCGACGGCATACGCTTCTTGCGCGCGCATCGAGTTGCGCCGGACCGTCTCCGTCAGCCCGCTCATGCTCGCGGCTGTCTCTTCGAGCGATGCAGCCTGCTCTTCCGTACGCGAAGACAGATCGAGCGTACCGGCAGCAATCTCACCGGCGGCAGCCCCAATCGACTCGCAACTGTCGCGCACCGTCGTCACGGTTCGCGCGAGCCGCGCTTGCATCTGTTGAAGTCCGTCGAGCAGTTGCCCCATTTCATCGGCGCGATGCCGGGCAACCGGGCGGCTCAGATCTCCTGCCGCAATGGCATCGAAGTGCGCGAGCGCCTCGCGAAGCGGCGCAAAGATCGCGCGGCGCAGCGTTAGCCAACTGAACGCCGCCGCGGCGATGCCGAACACGAGCATCGCCGTCGATCCCGCAAAAAACAGCTTGAAGTAGCGTTCCGCCTGGTCGTAGCTGCGCTTTGCGTTGGCGTAGAGCGCGCGCTTGAGCGTGTCGTTCGCGCCGCTCATGTCATTGAACAGCTTGCTGAGCTGCGATGTACCGATCCGCTCTGCGGTGGACCGGTCACCCGCCTGGAGAGCGCCGATGAATGCCCGCATTGCGACACGCATTGCGTCGCGGCGCTGCCCGGCGGCGGCGATGAGCGCGTCTTCGCCCGCTTCGTGCGGCTCTGCCACGAAATTGCGCCACTCATCGTCCGACTGAGCAAAGAACTCGCCCGCGTGGCCAATCTGCTCCCGTGCATGGGCATTGTCCGCGCTCGCCATCGCACCGCCGAGCACGAGCCGGGTGCGGGCGATCAGCAGCTCCGCGTTGCCGATGTGGACCGCTGCCGTCAGCTTGTTCTCGTACGTATCGCGCGTCGCCTCGTTCGCGCGCCATGTGCCTGCGAGCCCAAGCACGCCGATGGCCGTCATCAGCGCGGCGAGCAAAGCCATGGTCAACGCAATGCGCTGCTGCAACGAGATGGCTTTGCGCCGCCCGACAGGTGCGCCCACGGCATCTACCGCGCTGAACGCATCGGCCTCGTTTATGAGTTCTGGATCAGGGGCCGGTGCAACGACATCGGCAGTGGAAATGGACAGCATGATGCAAACCTCTGCTTTGTGAATTCGCACGAATGTTGTCGTGCGGTGTCTTTCTCATTCGAATCTGACCTGACGAACGCCTGCTCGACGGCTCGCGCCGATGTGCCGCCCTGCTTACGCAGGTATGCGCTCACGCCATCGACTCGCGTGCCTCTCGCCGCCGGTTCCAGCCCAGCCAAACCGACAACAGCGCGATGAAAACGAAGACGCTCGACACGTTCGTGAAAAGATTCGCAACGGGCAAATGCATCGCCAGCAGCACGCCACCCAGCAACGAGCCGACCACCGAGCCAAGCTTGCCTACGCCGATAGCCGAGCCGACTCCCGCCGAGCGCAACATCGTCGGATAAAGCATGCCGGCCACCGCGTAGAGCGCGAACTGACTGCCGATCACGCATACGCCGCTCATGAACGACGCGCCATAAAGCCACAGTGCCGGCATCGGCATACCGAGCGAGACGCAAACCGGAAGGCCGAGCAATGCGAGCAACAGGATCACGGCGATGCCGTAGCGGTCTACGCAGCGGCATAGCGCGAGCGCGCCGACTGTCCCGCCGACCGGAAACATCATGGCGGCCTTAGCCGCTTGCGCCGGTGGCAGAGCGCTCATGCCGAACAGAATCGGAAGCCAGTTCTGCAGGAAGTGGAGCGCAAGCGAATTCAGCACGAAAAGCGCCCACAGCAAAGGCGTCACGCGGACAAGGCCGTTGCCGAACAACGCGAATGGCGTGGCCCGGATACGCTGTTCATCGTCGACGATATAGCGAATGGCCTGCTGATTTTCCGCGGCCTGCGAAGCGCCATCCAATCCCGCTGCCGAACCCAGGCGACGCGCGATGCGTGCCACTTCCCGCGGCGCGCGCCCTTTGAGGATCAGGAAACGGACAGACTCGGGCAACACGACGAACGACACAATGGCCACCGCGACGGCCGCCACGCCGCCCACCTGGAAAAGAACCGGCCAGCCGAAGCGCGGCAGCATCCACGACGCGATCGCGCCGCCACCGCCCGCGCCAATCGAAAAGCCCGAGAACATCAGCGTGATCCACGTCGCACGCCGCGCCTTGGGCGCATATTCGGACACGAGCGCGACGGTGTTGGGCACCACGCCGCCCATGCCGATTCCCGCGAGAAAACGAAGCGCCGTAAGCTGATCCAATGACGTTGCAAGGCTGCAGGCAAACGTTAGTAAGCCGAACCAGAAGACGCCATAAATAATCGTCAGACGCCGTCCGACGCGATCGCCCATAAAGCCGAGCAGCAACGAACCCACCAGCACGCCGAGAAGGCCGTAGCCGAACAGATGGCCAAACTCAGTGGCCTTGACGTGCCACGCGCGTATCAATGTGGGCGCCGCATACGCCGCGGCGACCTGATCGTAGCCATCGATCAGCACGATCACAAAGCACCATGCAATCAGACACAAAGAAAAGCCGCGCAGCTTTTGCCGCTCGATCAGCGCGGTTATGTCGACCGCGGGTGCAACGGCGTGATTGTTTTCAGGGAGCACATTCATCGCATGCATCCCACGCGAGCGCAGCGTATGGCGCCCGCCGACTCGCGTGCAAAGTAGCGGCTCATCAGGTCTCCTTTATCGCGGCTGTCCATATGCCTCGGACGCCCGCCGTTTGCTTTTATGAACGCGTCTGTCCGTCACAACTCACGAGTCGCCCAGCGCTGAGCGCATCTCCTTGATGCGGGCGTCGTCCTGTTTGTGCTGTTCGCCGAATCGCGCCTTGTACAGTACGGCCAGCACCGTCGAGAAGATGGTGGCGAGCAGAAAGAGACCGGACGCCGCATAGAACATCTGCGAGAAAGGCAGATGCATCGACAGCAGAATGCCGCCGACCACCGGCCCCGATACCGAGCCGATCTTGCCGACTGAGATCGCGCTGCCCACCCCTGCCGAGCGGAACGACGTCGGGTAGATCATGCCCGCGACGGCGTAGAGGCCGTACTGTGCGCCGACCACGCAGAAGCCCGTCGCGAACACTGCAAACATCAGCCACGCCTCGGACATGCCATGCCCAAGGAAAGCAACGACGGGGCAGCCAATCGCCGGCAGGGAGATGATCGCGAGCACGCCGTGACGATCGACGAAGCGGCACAGAATCAGTCCGCCCAGCACGCCGCCCACGGAGAACATGGTCGTGATGAGACCGGCGCTCTGCGGATCGATGCCGACACCTTCCATCAGAATGGGTAGCCAGTTCTGCAGAAAGTACAGCGCCATCGAGTTCACGATGAACACGATCCACAGCAACGGCGTAATTCCACGCAGGCCGTCGGAGAAGATCAGCTTGAGTACGAAGCGCTTCTTTTCCTGTACTTCGCCGGGCACGAACTGCGCGTCGGCCGCAAGTGCAAGTTCCGGACGCAGGCGCGCGACCAGCTTGCGCACCGTTTCGACACTGCGTTGGCGTACCACCAGCAGCTTCGCGGATTCCGGCAGCGTCAGCATCAGCAGAATAGCGACCGCGAGCGAGCCGATGCCGCCTACGACGAACATCACCGGCCAGCCATAACGATGAATGAGCGCCGACGAAACGAGGCCCCCAGAACCCGCGCCGATGGAAAACCCGGAAAACATCAGGGTCACCCACGTGGCGCGCAACCGTTTGGGCGCGTATTCGGCGACCAGCGCCACTGAATTCGGCACCACGCCGCCCATGCCGAGACCGGCGATGAACCGCAGCAGCATCAGTTCATGTAACGAAGTCGCCCACACCGACAAAAGCGTGAGCAGGCCAAAAAACAGACTGCCCGACACGATCGCACGCTTGCGGCCGAACCGGTCGCCGAGATAGCCGAAGATAAACGAGCCGATCAGCGTGCCGAAGAGACCTGCGCCGAATACGGGCCCAAAGCCGCCGCGTGCGACATGCCACTCCTTGATGATCGCGGGCGCAGCGAAGGACACCGCCGTCTGATCGTAGCCGTCCATCAGCATGATGAGGAAGCACCAGAACAGCAAGCCGATGGCGAAACGTCCTGTCTTCTGCTCTTCTATGAGTGTCGAGATGTCGAATGTGCGGTCTGCTTGCATGTGCGTCCCAATGTGCCGATCAGACGGTTGCGCGCTGTTGCTGCGCGCCCCGCTTCTTTCTACTTCCCGCTGGCGCCGCCGAGGGGAGCCTCAATATACGGCCGGCCGGCGGGCTACAGAATCAAAAAATCCCGATCATGAAATCGAAAAAGGTGAAGAAAGCCTGCTGCGCGTGCTCTGCTGTGAATCCGCGCTCTGTGGTCCATGTGCGCTCGCCGTCTTCGCGTCATATGTACCGGCAGGCGCGATGCGTCAAAACATCTGGTTGATACCGATACGCGCAACCGTCTGCGCGCTGGAGCTCGACGGTTGATAGCCGAACTGCTCCGCTTTCGCATTCGTGCCCGAAGCGCGCTGCAAACCGACACCTGCGTAGATCTGCGTGCGTTTGGACAGATAGTGCGTGAGAAACAGGTTGTACTGGTTGTACGTCAGACCGTCGAACATCGAACGGTTGTACGAAATGCCCATCACGTAAAAGCGCTTGCCGCCGCTCAGGTCGATGTTGACGCCGACCTGATAGTTGCGCTCGGTCACCGAGCCATGCGCGTTTTCGAGCTTCACGTCGGTAAACGTTGCGTGCGGAATGAAGTCGCCCGCCGTAACGGAGCCGCCAATCGCAATGGTGCTATAGCGGTCGGCGTTGAACATGGTGCCCTGCTTGAGTTGCTGACCGAGCACCGAGGTCACGCCGAAGACACCGAACAGGTCGGCCGTGCGGTTGTGCGACATCGTGTACGCCGCGCCCAGCTTCACCATGCCGTTCTGGTAACGCGCACCCACGCTGTACTGCCGCCCTTCGCTAAAATTCGTCTGGTTGCCGAAGCTGTTCATCGCACCCGCCTGGAAGCCGCGGTAGTCGATTGACTCGTACTTCACCGAGTTGTCGAGCGCCCGCGTGTTGGCCAGTCCGTCCAGGTTGCCGACGGTGTAGAACGACGAGATGCCCGGCACCGAGTTGTTCAATGCGCCCACGTATTCGTACACGTAGTCGGGAATGTGGCCGAGACTCAGCGAGCCGAACCGGCTGTTCGCAATGCCCACGTACGCGTCACGGTTGAAGAAGCTCGTCGGATTGATCTGTGCGCCGGTGTTGGTCAGAAAGCCCGACTCGAGCCGCGCGAAAACCGTGTTGCCGCCGCCAATGTCCTCCTTGATCAGAAAGCCGAAGCGGTCTGGCGTGCGCTTGCCTGCCGACTCCTGATACAGATGCGCCCCGCGCGAGTTCGAAACCAGATCGACACCCACGTCGACGCTCCCATAGAGCGTCACCGATGACTGCGCGAACGCTGGACACCCCACAACAAAGGCGCAACCGCCTAACAACAGACTCGTCGTTCTCAACAAATGTCTCCAATGTTTTTTTTGCGCCGGCCGCATGTATGCGTGCCGATCCCCATGTGGCGGCTGGCTGCGAGATCGCTGCGCGTTCACTGCGCGTTTCGCTGCCTTTTGCCAGATGTTGGCGAGAGTGTAGCCAATGCATTTAGCGTTTTGAATCGGAAATTATTTATCAACCCATCGAACAAAACGAATAAAGTCTTTAATGGTCGGTAAAAACACCAGGTAGACGCGATTAATTGGCGGCCGCGCTTCTATTAGCGGGAACCCGGTGCTAACATCCGCCGCGTCGAGATTATGGATTTGCATTCGGGAGAACCGTATGGATATGAGAGGCATGCCGCCGCGGCGCATGGTGGTCGGTATTAGCGGCGCGTCGGGCGTCGTCTACGGCGTGCGGCTGCTGCAGTTGCTGCGCAAGCTGGACATAGAAACGCACCTCGTGATGAGCCGGTCGGCGCAAGTGACGCTCGCGCACGAGTCGGACTACAGCGTGGCCGACATCCGCGCGATGGCCAGCGTCTGTCACTCGAACACCGACATCGGCGCGTCGATTTCGAGCGGCTCTTTCCCGATGATGGGCATGATCGTCGCGCCCTGTTCCATCAAGACGCTATCGGAAATCGCCACCGGCATGACGAGCGGCCTGCTCTCGCGCGCCGCCGACGTGACGCTGAAAGAGCGCCGCCGTCTCGTGCTGATGGTGCGCGAGACGCCGCTGCATCTCGGCCATCTGCGCACCATGGCGGCCGTCACCGAAGCGGGCGCAATCGTCTATCCGCCGGTGCCCGCCTTCTATGCGAACCCGGAGTCGCTGACCGATATGGTCGACCATACGCTTGGCCGCGTGCTCGACCTGTTCGGGCTCGACACCGCGACGGTGCAGCGCTGGGGCATGTGAGCCCGCCGTCACGCCCCGGTTAGTTCACAATTACCTTCACAATTACCTCTAATTGCCTTTCAATTACCCATCCCGTTTGCGCAACCGAGGGTTTTCCCAACCCTTTCCCGATTATCAAAATTCAGTGATGAGCCATTCGGATTAATTTGCTTCTTTCGCGTGACGCGCTGAATTAAAGTGATTCCCGATTTCACCGGGTTTACCACTGACAAATATTATCGATTGATTGATAAGCAGGATCGATAAAAGCGCCCATTACGAAAGAGGTCGAATCGTCGAATGAAGATAGTTATTGCAGGCGCCGGTATCGGCGGATTGACGGCCGCTGCCGCGTTGTTGAAAAAAGGTTTCGATGTCACGGTCTTCGAGCAGGCGCAGGCGCTCAAGGAGATCGGCGCCGGCGTGCAACTGAGTCCGAACGCAACCCGCGTGCTGTATCAGCTCGGCGTGGGCGACGCGCTTCAGGGGCTCGCCTGCGAACCGCTCGGCAAGCGCGTGCGTCTGTGGAACACGGGCCAGACCTGGCGGCTGTTCGATCTGGGCGCCGAATCGCGGGAAATTTACGGCTACCCCTACTTCACGCTGCATCGTGCGGATCTGCATCAGAAACTCGCCGACGTAGTGCGCGCAATGAAGCCGGACGCGATCCGCCTGAACCATAAGGTGGAGAGCTTTACGCAGCACAACGGCAAGGTGCTGGTGCAGGCCGTGAACGGCGAAACGTGCGAAGGCGACCTCCTGATCGGTGCGGACGGCGTGCATTCGCGTGTGCGGCACGCGCTCTTCGGTCCCGACGAGCCGGTGTTCTCAGGCGTGATGGCGTGGCGTGGCGTGATCGACGCGAGCAGGCTGCCCGAGCATTTGCGGTCGCCGTATGGTGCGAACTGGGTCGGGCCGGGCGCGCACGTCATCCACTATCCGCTGCGCGGTAACGGCTTGATCAACTTCGTCGGCGCCATCGAGAAGTCGGGCTGGCAGGTCGAATCATGGTCCGAACGCGGCACGCTCGAAGAATGTCTCGCCGATTTCGAAGGCTGGCACGAAGACGTGCGTACGCTGATTTCCGCGATCGATATCCCTTACAAATGGGCGCTGATGGTGCGCGAGCCGATGACCCGCTGGAGCCACGGCCACGCCACGCTGCTTGGCGATGCGTGCCACCCCACGCTGCCGTTTCTCGCGCAAGGCGCCGGCATGGCGATCGAGGACGGCTATCTGCTCGCGCGCTGCCTCGAACGCCATGCGCACGACGTGCCTCGGGCGCTGCAGCGCTATGAAGCGCTGCGGCTCGAGCGCACCTCGAAGGTCGTGCGCGGATCGGCGGCCAACGCAACGCGCTTTCACAACCCGCAGCTGGCCCACGCGGAAGGCGCCGCCGCCTACGTCGATCGGGAATGGAGCGAGGAACGCGTGAAGGAGCGCTACAACTGGCTGTTCGAATACAACGTCGACACGGTCGAGGTCTGATCCGCGCTGACTTTCATTCGACGCTGCCCCGTACGACCCAGCAATACAAGGAGACACTGTGTCCATCGCTCTCAACCCCGCGGCGCCGGTGCTAGGCCTGCATCACTTTGCGTGGCGCTGCCGCGACGCGGAAGAAACGCGTCACTTCTATGAAGACATTCTCGGCCTGCCGCTCGTGCACGTGATCCGGCTCGATCGTGTACCGAGCACCGGCGAACATTGCCCTTACGTGCACCTGTTCTTCGAAATGGCCGACGGTTCGAACATCGCGTTCTTCGATCTGGGCGACGCCACGGCCGCGCTTGCGTCGCCGAACACGCCTGCGTGGGTCAATCACATTGCGCTGCGCCTCGAAACACTCGATCAGCTCGAATCGATGAAAGCACGCCTGATCGGCAACGGCGTGGACGTGCTCGGTGTCACGGATCATCACTTCGTGCGCTCGATCTACTTCTTCGACCCGAATGGCTTGCGGGTCGAGTTGACAGTGCCCGTTGCGCCCGCCGAAGAACTCGCGGGTTATAAAATGCGGGCCCGGCCGGCGCTCGACGCGTGGACCGCTGAAAAAAGCAAAGCATCGGAGACACGCCCCGCATGAGCGCGCTCAATCCCACGCACGATCCGGCGCGTCGCAGCTGGATCGAATCGGCGAACACCGGTAACGCGGATTTCCCCATCCAGAACCTGCCGTTTGGCGCATTCGTGCGCGACGGCGAAGCGCGCACCGGCGTCGCAATTGGCGATCGCATCGTGGATCTGCGTGCGGTGCATGACCTGGCGCTGCTGGACGGCGACGCGGCGCTTGCCTGCGCGGCGGCTCGCGACGGCACGCTGAACGCGTTGATGGCGCTCGACACCCGCCATGTGAGCGCCTTGCGCGCCGCGCTGTCGGCGCTGCTCGAATACGATGCGCCCGCACGTCCGCGGCTCGAGTCGTCGATCGACGCCGTGCTGCCGCGCATGAGCGATGTGGAACTCACACTGCCCTGCACGATTGGCGACTACACCGACTTTCTGACGTCGCTCCATCACACCGAGCGGCATGGCCGCTACAAGGGCCTCGTCGACCCGCTTCCTCCTGCGTTCAAGTCGCTGCCGATCGCATACCATGGGCGGGCTTCATCGCTGCGCGCGAGTGGCGGCGCAGTGCGGCGCCCCTACGGCCAGTATCGCGACGCGGACGGCAACGTGTGTTTCGGCCCCGCGCCGATGCTCGATTTCGAACTGGAACTCGCTGCCGTGATCGGTCGCGGCAACGAACTCACGCAAGCCGTTCCAGTCGACCACGCTCGCGCTCACATCTTCGGCTATTGTTTGCTCAACGACTGGTCGGCCAAAAGCATTCAATGGTTCGAGCAGGTGCTCGGGCCGTTCCTTGGAAAAAGCTTTCACTCGAGCATCTCGCCGTGGATCGTCACCGAGGAAGCGCTCGCACCGTTTCGCAAGGCAGCGCCTCGGCGCGCGGCGAACGATCCGGTTGTCCTGCCGCATCTTCTCGGCGAAGAAGACCAGCAAAGCGGCGGTCTGAATCTGCAGCTTTACGCGCATCTGTCCACGGCTGCGATGCGGCGCGTGCGCATCGATCCGGTGCGGATCACGCATACGCGTCTCGACAATCTGTACTGGACGTTCGCGCAGATGGTCGCGCATCACACGAGCAACGGCTGCAATCTGCGCACGGGCGACCTGCTCGGCAGCGGCACGATTTCCGGTGCGAGCGATGAGTCGCGCGCCTGTCTGACCGAATTGACCAATGCCGGCAAAAACCCGCTGACGCTGCCGGGCGGCGAATCGCGCGTCGCGCTCGAAGACGGCGACGAAATTGTGCTGAGCGCGCGAGCGAGCGCGCCGGGCGCCGTGTCGATCGGATTCGGCGAATGCCGCGGATATATCGCTCCCGCTTTGCCGTACCCCCAGCGTTCAACGCATCAACGCACGGAGAGCACTGAATCATGACGACGCTCAACGGCTTCGCGCAGTTCGGACATGGTCCGCACAAGGTCATCGTGCTGAACGGCTGGTTCGGCAGCTCTTCCGACTGGAACGCGCTCACGCCCGCGCTCGATCCTGAACGCTTCACCTACGCGTTCTTCGACTATCGCGGCTACGGGCTTTCGCGCGACATTCACGGCGCATTCACGTTCGACGAAGTGGCAAGCGATGTGCTCGCCCTCGCCGACCATCTCGACTGGTGGCGCTTCAGCCTGGTCGGCCACTCGATGGGCGGCATGGCGATGCAACGCGTGCTGCTCGCGGCGCCGGAACGCATCGTGAAAATGGCGGGCATATCGGCCGTGCCCGCATGCGGCTCGCGCATGGACGACTCGCGCCTCGCGATGTTTTCCGCCGCAATCGACGACGTGGCCAGGCGCGCAGGCATCATTCACTTTTCGACGGGCAGCCGGCTTGCCGCGCGATGGAGCGCGCACCTCGCACAGCAATCGCAGCGCGAGTCGCGGCGCGAAGCTTTCGCGGCGTACCTGCCGCATTGGGCAACGGGCGATTTTGCCGCGCAAGTGGCAGGCAATCCGACGCCGGTCAAGCTGTTTGTGGGCGAACATGATCCGGCTATCACCGCGGATCTGACAACGGGCACGTGGCTGAAGTGGTATCCCAATGCCGCGCTGGAAACGTTGCCCAATGCCGGGCACTACGCAATGTACGAAGTGCCGGTGGCGCTTGCCACCGCACTCGAAAACTGGCTCTCGCAGCCGTAACGGACCGCATCCAGCAGTCAGGCATGCGCACGAGAAGACGCACATGCCGCAGGAGACACAATGTACGAAACCACCTATCTGCGCGCGGCATCGCTTGACGAGGCTGTCGGCTGGCTGCGCGAGCATGAAGAAGCGCGGCCGCTGTCGGGCGGCATGACGCTCATTCCCACACTCAAGCAGCGCCTCGCCGCACCGTCGCACCTGGTCGATCTCACGCGGATCGACGCACTGCGCGGCATCGAAGTGCGCGGCGGCGTTTTGCGCATTGGCGCGCTGACGAAACACGCGGAAGTGGCGGCCTCGACCATCGTGCGCGGCGCGATTCCGGCGCTCGCGTATCTGGCAGGTGTCATTGCCGATCCGCAGGTGCGCAACCGCGGCACGCTCGGCGGCTCGGTCGCGAACAACGATCCCGCCGCCGACTACCCCGCCGCCGTGCTCGGCCTGAACGCCCACGTGCTCACGTCGTCGCAACGCCGCATTGCCGCCGACGAATTTTTCGTCGACACGTTCGAGACCGCGCTCAGCGCGGACGAACTCGTCACCGCGATCGAGTTCGCGATCCCGGCGCGGGCGTCCTATGCGAAGTACCGGCATCCGGCGTCCGGCTACGCGGTGGCCGGCGTATTCATCGCCCAGTACGACGATGCGATCCGCGTCGCGGTGACGGGCGCGGGCGCGTCGGTGTTCCGCTGGTTCGATGCGGAAAACGCATTACAGCAGGACCTTTCGCACGCGGCGCTCGCGTCGCTGTGCATCGACCGCGATACGCTCCCCGACGACGACAACGCGTCGGCGCCGTATCGCGCCCATCTGATCGAAACCTATACCCGCCGCGCGTTGCACGCGCTGCTCGCGCCGTAACGGCGCGTTCATCGAGGAGACAATGAATGGAATTTACCGGATCGCAAACCATCGCGGCATCGCGCGAACAGGTATGGCAAGGACTCAACGACGCATCCGTGCTGCAGGGCTGCGTTCCTGGCTGCGAGTCGTTCGAGGCCGAAAGCGAAGACCGCTACAAGGCGGTCGTGGTGGCTTCGGTCGGACCCGTGAAAGCGCGCTTCAAGGGCACGCTCGATCTGTCCGATCGCGACGCGCCGAACGGCTATAGGATCGTCGGCCAGGGCGAAGGCGGCATCGCGGGCTTCGGCAAGATGACGGCAACCGTGACGCTCGCCGACGCCGAAGACGGCACGCTGCTCACCTATGTGGCGCAAGCGCAGGTCGGCGGCAAGCTTGCGCAGATCGGCTCGCGTCTCGTGTCCTCGGTGGCCAACAAGCTCGCCGCTGAATTCTTCAAGCGCTTCAACGCAACGCTCACCGCAACGAGCCAGAGCGCCGCGCAATGAGCGTGCAAGAACGGGAAACACAGGTGAATCATGGTTGAAGTCCAATTGCAGGTGAACGGCGCGGACGTCACGCGCGACGTACCCGATAACACGCTCCTGGTCGAGTTCCTGCGCGAGCATTTGCGCCTCACGGGCACGCACGTCGGTTGCGATACGAGCCAGTGCGGCGCGTGCACGGTGCATCTCGACGGTCAGGCCGTCAAGTCCTGCACCGTCCTCGCGGCGCAGGCGAGCGGAGGCCAGGTCGTCACGGTGGAACGTCTCAATGCGAAGTGCGGCGGCAAGCTCCACCCGGTGCAGGATGCCTTCGTTCAATGCCACGGGTTGCAATGCGGCTTCTGCACGCCGGGCATGATCATGTCGAGCGCGTTCTATCTGCGCGAAGAGCCGGCGCTCGACCAGGCGAGCATCAGTCATGCGCTGGAAGGCAACATCTGCCGTTGCACGGGTTATGTGAACATTATCGAAGCGGTTCGTCATGCGGCGCGCGAAATGTACCCGGATGCGCCGTTCGCGAAGACGGAGGCGCGCACGTCATGATCGGCAAACCGATACCTCGCGTCGAAGACCAGCGCTTCGTTACCGGCCGCGGCCAGTACACGGACGACATCCACGTCGACGGACAGTTGCATGCGGCCTTTTTGCGCTCGCCGCATGCGCACGCCGTGTTGCGTTCGATCGACATCGCCGCCGCGCGTGAAGCGCCCGGCGTTATCGCAGTGCTCGTCGGTCAGGATTATCTCGACGACGGCTTCCAGGGCGTGGACCATGTCCCTAATCCTGTCGATGCGATCGACGCGACCAGAAAGGCTTTCCTCACGTCGCTAACGGGCTCGATCTTCAATCAGCCGCATATTCCGTTGCCGACAGATCGCGTGCGCTATGTGGGCGAGGCGATCGCCATGGTGATCGCCGAGACGCCACTGCAGGCGCGCAACGCAACGGAGTTGATCGAAGTCGATTTCGACGTGCTCGACGCCGTCGTCAACGGCGTCGACGCGATGCAGCCGGATGCGCCGCAACTGTGGGACGGCGCGCACGGCAACCTGTGCTTCCAGACGCAGATCGGCGAGCGCGAACGAGCGCGCGAGATCATCGCCGGAGCCGATCATGTGGTGCGCCGCGAGTTCCATCACAGCCGGCTCGTCAATTGCCAGATGGAGCCGCGCAGCGCAATAGGCGCTTATGACGCGGCAACCGACGTATACACGCTGATCTCAGGCAGCCAGGGCGCCGTGCGCCAGCAGCTTTGCCTCGCGCTCGCGCTGAAGGTGCCGCCTGCGCGCGTGCGCGTCGTATGCCCGGACACCGGCGGCGGCTTCGGGCCGCGCTCGTTCATTTACGTCGAACAGCTGGCTGTAGTGTGGGCCGCGCGCCGCATCGGCCGGCCCGTGAAATGGACGAGCGATCGCAGCGAAGCGTTTCTCTCCGACTATCAGGGGCGCGATGCGATTATCCGCTCGGCCATCGGCTTTTCAAAAGACGGCCGCATTCTCGCAATCGACAACGAGTGGATCGGCAACGTCGGCGCGCACACGGTCTCGTATGTGCCGATGTCGAACGGCACGCGCATCATGACGACCGTCTACCATGTGCCCGTGGCCGCCGTGCATGTGAGTGCGGTATTGACCAACACGGTGCCGACGGCGCCTTATCGCGGCGCGGGCCGTCCCGAGGCAACGCATGTGATCGAACGCATGCTCGACCTCGCCGCGGCGGAACTGCACATCGATCGCGCGGAAATTCGCCGCCGCAATCTCGTGCTGCACGACAAGCTGCCCTATCGCAGCCCCATGGGCCTCACGTACGACAGCGGCGACTTCGCGCGCAATATGGCGCGCGCCCTGACGCTCGCGCAATGGGACAGCTTCGAGGAGCGCCGGGCGCAGTCCCGCGCCAATGGACGGCTGCGCGGCATCGGCCTCGCCAACTACATCGAGTCGCCGGTCGGCGCGCCGCGCGAGCGCATCGAGCTGACCGTGCACGCGGACGGCAGCGTCGATATCGTGTCGGGCACGCAATCGACCGGACAGGGCCACGAAACTACTTTTGCGCAAGTGATCGCGCATCACCTGGGCGTACCGATGGAAGCCGTGAAGCTGCGCACGGGCGACACCGCGTTCGTGAGCGTGGGCGGCGGCAGCCATTCGGATCGCACGATGCGGCTCGGCGGCATGCTGCTTGTCGATACCGCAAACCAGATCATTGCAACGGGCAAGCGCGTGGCCGCGGCGCTGTTCGACGTGGACCCGCAAAGCGTCGAATTCGCCGATGCGCACTTCACGGTGCCGGCTAGCGGCCAGCAAGTGAGTCTGGCCGACATCGCGCTACACGTCTCGAAAGACGGATTGCCCGGCGCGCCCTCCACGAAGACGCTGCACGCGCACGCGGAGGTCACCGCTCGCGTGCCCGCGCATCCGACGGGCACAGCCGTCTGCGAGCTCGAGATCGACCCGGACACCGGCATGGTGGCACTCGTGAACTACACATCGGTGGACGACGTGGGCCAGCCGATCAATCCATTGATCGTCGAAGGTCAGGTGCACGGCGGCCTCGCGCAAGGCATCGGCCAGGCGCTGTCCGAGGGCTTCTATATGGACCGCGAGACCGGACAGGTGCTGACCGGCTCATACATGGACTACGGCATGCCGCGCGCCGGCGTGATTCCGCCGCTCAATGTCGAGTTGACGGAAGATCCGACGCACGGCAATCCGCTGCGCGTGAAAGGCGGCGGCGAAAGCGGCATCACGCCTGCCACGGCCACCATTTTCAACGCGCTGGCAGACGCACTGCGCGAGTACGGCAACGACGAACTCGCAATGCCGGCCACGCCGAAGGTCGTCTGGGAATACATTCACCGCGCGCAAGGAGGCGCTCATGTCAACT
This sequence comes from Paraburkholderia kirstenboschensis, assembly GCF_904848585.1. Taxonomy (GTDB): domain Bacteria; phylum Pseudomonadota; class Gammaproteobacteria; order Burkholderiales; family Burkholderiaceae; genus Paraburkholderia; species Paraburkholderia kirstenboschensis. The sequence goes on along the minus strand of NZ_CAJHCR010000001.1, from coordinate 1,072,156 downwards.
GAATCCGTGGCTATTCGCCGTCAGGGCGCGTTGCTCGAAGTGGTGCTCGACAGGCCGGAGAACGGCAACCTGATCGACCAGCCGATGAGCGATGCGATCATCGCAGCCGTTAGCACGATCGACGACGACACCAAGCTCGTGCGCATCGTCACGAGCGGCAAGGACTTCTGCAAAGGGCGTCAATCGCCGATGCCGCCGGCCGGCGCGAAGCCGTCCGCGGAAACGCTGCGCCGCGTGGTCGCCGCGCCGCCGCTCGCGCTGTACGATGCGCTGAAGGCCGTGCGGGTGCCGGTGCTGTCCGTCGTGCGTGGCGAGGCGATCGGCGTGGGCTGTGCGCTCGCGGGAGTGTGCGACGTCGCGCTCGCCGCCGACGACGCCGTCTTCCAGATTCCCGAGATGGAGCGCGATATTCCCCCGACGCTCGTCATGTCGGCACTGCTCGGACGTGTGCCGGTTAAGACGGTTGCGCATATGGTGCTGAGCCGCGCGCGGCTCTCGGCTCATGAGGCGCTGGCAGCGGGACTCGTGAGCCGCGTCGTGGCCGCCGCGTCCCTCGACGCCGAAGCCGATGCGCTCACCGAAACGCTGCTCGGTTGCAGTGCGGTCACGCTGCGTGCGGTCAAGCAGTTTCTGCACCTCGCTCCGGAGATGCCCGCCGCGGCTTCGAGCGGCTTTGCAGCGCATCTCGCAGCCACCGCGCTGTCAGCACGCTTCTGAAGGCCGCGCGCCGGCCTCTGCACAAGGACACTACATTGAGACCCAAGACCACCATTGCTTCCACCGCGCAAGGCGCGCAATTGCCCGACCTGGAGCGCTTCCGGCTGCGGCGCTTTCTCGAATCGCTCGACGAGACCGAACTCGAGCGGCGCAACGAGCCCGTCGATCTCGCGGATATCGCCGGCATCATGGAAGGCAATCCGCGCGCCGTGTGGTTCGCGAAACCGGCAGGCGGCAGCGTGTCGCTCGCGGGCAGCGTGGCGGCTAGCCGCTCGCGCCTCGCTCGGGCATTCGACACGACGCCTGGCCAACTGCTCGAAGTCGTGCGCGATCGTCTGCGCACGAAAGGCAAGCTCGTCGAAGTGAGTCGCGAACAGGCGCCCGTTCAACAGGTCGTGCTCACCGGCGACGCTTGCGACTTCACCGCGCTACCCGTGCATTTGCAGCACGACCTGGATGGCGCGCCGTATATTTCGGCGTCGATCGATTTCGCTGTCGACCCCGACACCGGCTGGACCAATGTCGGCATTCGCCGGCTGATGCTGCGCGGGCGACGCATTGCCGGAGTCGACCTCGTTGCGCCGTCCGATCTGCGCGCGATCTCGATTGCGCATTCGAAGCGCGGCGAGCGACTGCCGATCGCGTTCGCCGTGGGCTCGCATCCCATCGATCACGTTGGCGCGACGATGCGGATTCCCGCCGACGAGCTCGAACTCGTTGCAGCATTGCGCGGCGCACCGATGGGTGTGGTCAAATGCGTCACCAACGACCTGCTCGTGCCCGCCGACGCGGAGTTCATCCTCGAAGGCTATCTCGACGAGCGCGGCCACGCGGAACCCGAAGGCCCTTATGGCGAATTCCTGGGCTATTACGGCGGCATTAAGACCAACCCCGTGTTTCATCTGACCGCCATCACGCATCGCAAGGACGCCGTGTTTCAGACGTGCACGATTGGAGGCCGCACGATGGCGCGCACCGATACGGCTCAACTGGCCGCGCTGCGCACGGAAGTGACCGTATGGCGTGCGCTCGAAACGGCTGTGCGGGAAATCAAGGCGGTCTATGCGAGCCCGGCAACGGGCGGCATGTTCAACGTGCGTATCGCGATGCAACAACGCGTTCCGGGCGAAGCGCGCAACGCCATCGCGGCTGTGTTCGCGTCGCTCGCCAACGTCAAGCACGTCTTCGTGGCCGACCCCGACATCGATATCTTTTCCGACGAACAGATGGATTGGGCACTCGCCACACGCTTTCAGGCCGACCGCGACCTCGTGATGCACAGCGGCATGCGCGCGATGCCGCTCGACCCTTCTCTTGCCGGGGCGACGGTGACCGCGAAGCTTGGCTTCGACCTCACGCTGCCGCTGCTGCGTCCGGGCGAAGAGCGCGATCTGGAACATCGCGTGCCGACGCCGCCTGCTCTCACCGGCGCGCGTTTCGAGTCGCTCGAAGCCGCGCTCGAACACGGCCCCAAGCGTTTCACCGAACTGATGTCCGCGGCAGGAACGCGCGACGGGCGCGAAGTGGTGCGTTGGCTCGAAGATACGGCCGCGCGCCGCGTCACTGTTCGCGACGACGAGGGACGATACGGATTTGCATGACAGGTCGGGTGTGTCCCGGTCGCGGACATTCGTGCACGGCGATAGAATCCGGGCAGCCCTCTCGTGCCCTGCCCCCAAGGATCGTCGCAGATGAATCTGTCCCTGAAGCAACTCAAGGTGTTTCTTGGCGTCGCAAACGCGTCGAGTTTTACAAAGACCGCACAGAGCATGCATCTGAGTCAGGCAGCGCTGAGCGCGATCATCCGCGAACTGGAGACGCAACTCAATTGCCGGCTGTTCGAGCGCACCACGCGGACTGTCGCATTGACGGAAGCGGGCCGCCTGTTCTATCCGACGGCCATGAAAATCGTCGACACGCTCGAGAAGTCCGTTATCGAACTGAACGAGCTTGGCCGGCAGAAAAAGGCTTCGTTGCTGCTGGGCTGCACGCCCATGATCGCCGCGAGCCTCATGCCGCAAGTGCTGGCGCGTTTCGCCGAGACGAGTCCGCAAGCACAGCTCGAACTCGTCGACCGTCCTCCAGGCGAGCTCCTGAAGATGGTTGAGGAAGGCGATCTCGACGCGGCGTTCGGCATCTTCTTTTCGCAACTGTCGGGCATAGATCGCGTGCCCATTTTTCCGACGCGGCTCGTCGTCGTGTCATCGACAATGGAAGGCGCGCATGGAATCGGCAAGGTGCCGCGCGACGGCGTGCAATGGCGCGCGCTCGAAGGGCTGCCGCTCATAACCTTGCCGAAGGACAACCCGTTGCAGCGGCTGATAGAAGCTTCGCTGTCGAAAGAAGAAGTCACTGCGGGACGGCGGACGGTCGTGGGTCACCTGCAGACCGCCGTCGCAATGGCTCACGAAGGACTTGGCGTCGCGATCATGCCGTCGTTCTGCGAACACATCTGCCGTCACTATCAGGTGCGCATCGACGTGATCCGGCCCGAAGTGGAATTTTCGTTCTATCGGATCACGCGCAGCGGCCGCGATACGCTGCCCGCGTTGGATCAGTTCACGCAAATGTTCGCGGCGGCGGCGCAGCTTAGTCCATCCAACGCGGCTTCGAGAGCAAGGTAAGCGCCTTGGCGTGCGCAGCGCCCCGTTACCCGCATTCGCGACGCGTAACCACGTAACCGTGCAACGTTCCAACGCCGCTTCGCCGTCTCCCGCATACAAGCCGGCATCGCTTCATAAATACTCGACGTTGCCATCCACGCTGATTGCCTGCCCCGTCACATTGCTGCCCGCCGGCGACGCGAGAAACAGTGCCATTGCCGCGATGTCGTCGACCGTCACCATGCGGCGCAGCGAGATCTTCTTCAGATACTCTTCGCGCATCGTGTCAAACGGAATACCAAGGGCCTCTGCACGAGCGGAGATCACGCGGTCCATCCGTTCGCCTTCCACCACGCCGGGCAGGATCGCGTTGACGCGGACATTGCTCGGCCCGAGCTCCGCAGCGAGCGATTTGACCAGCCCCACGATTGCCCATTTCGTCGACGCGTATGGGGTTCGGAACGGATACCCCAGACGTCCCGCGACAGATGACATCGCGATGATGCTCGCGCAGTCCGATGTCTCCTTCAGCACCGGCACCGCCTTGCGCAGGAAATAGAACTGACTGTTGAGATTAGTGGAAACAGTGCTTTCCCATTGCGCGGGGTCGAGTTCCTCCACGGCCCCCGTAGGTCCCGCGATGCCGGCGTTATTGACCAGAACATCGAGTCCGCCGAGCTTGCGCCGCGCGTCGTCGATGATCTGATCGACCTGTGCCTGCTTCGACACGTCGGCGATACCCGCGTGCAATTTGGGGAACCGCAATCTGGCCTCATCGATGGCGGCCTGGTTTACATCACAGATATAAACCTCTGCTTGCGCCTCGATGAACGCTTCGGCGATCGCCAAGCCGATCCCCGCAGCACCTGCCGATATGAATACCCGCAGCCCGGGCCTCGGCTTCAAAAGATCAATGATGCTCATGCTCGTGCCTCTCTCATGTTTTTCATATCGCTCGTCATGCGGCTTGTGGTGTGGCTCGAAGTGCGGTTCGAAGTGCGGTTGATAACGCTGCTCACAGCGTGAGTCCTCCGGTGGCCTCGATAACCGCGCCGTTGACATAGCTTGCTTCGTCGCTCGCGAGGAACGCGTAGATGCTGGCGATTTCCTCGGGCTTGCCGAGCCGGCGCAGCGGCACCTGGTCGCGCATCTTCGACAACACATCTTCGGGGATCGTCTTGAGGATAGGCGTGTCGATGAAACCCGGCGCAACCGCATTCACGCGAATACCTTTCGGACCGAGCTCGCGACTCCATGTCTTCGTGAAGCCGATCACGCCGAACTTGGCTGCGGCATAGTTCGTCTGTCCGTAGTTACCGTAGATGCCCACTACGGAACTCGCGTTCAGGATGACGCCCGAGCCCTGTTCTATCATGGTATCGACAACTGCCTGTGCCGTATGGAAAACGCCGCGAAGATTCACGTCGATCACGTCGTCGAATTGCTGCAACGTCATCTTCTGCAAACGGGCGTCGCGAGTGATGCCCGCGTTGTTGACCACCACATCGATGCGCCCATACTTGCCGCGCACTTTGGCGACCATTTCATCGACTTGCATGCGATTCGTGACGTCGACGGCGAATGCGTCAGCCTTCCCGCCCGCTTCGCGACACAAATGCACGACCGTCGCCACCGCATCCAGATTCATGTCGCAAGCGATCACAACCGCCCCTTCGCGTGCGAACTTCAATGCAGTTGCCGCGCCGATCCCCTGCCCCGCGCCTGTAATGATGGCGACTTTACCGTTCAGTTTCATCGTTGAATATCCTTCCTGTAAAAGCCAGGCTCGTACATGCCCGCTATGGTTTCATCTGTGCAGCCGGCTCGGACGACACAAGCACACCGGCCTCGCTGCGCATTGCTCGTGCCAGCACAGGAACCAGTGCGAGACCGAGCACCCCGGCAATCAGAATCACTGTGAAACCGGCATCGCTTCGACCGGAGGCTGTTTCTGCAATACCGAACAGATACGGTCCCACGAAGCCGCCAATCAACCCGATCGTGTTGACGAACGCAAGGCCGGCGGCTGCCTGAATGCCTTGCAGACGTTTCATCGCGATCGCCCAGTAAGACGGCAGCACGCCGCCAGCAAAGAATGCAGTGACAGTGAGCAGCGCGATTCGCGCGGCGGGATTCGTCACGGCAAGATATGCGCAAGCACCGACGATAAGCCCTGCGGTCAGAATGCCGAGAAACAGACAGTCTCTATCCGTTCGGCGGTGGATACGCGGGAGAACCAGCACGCCAAGCAGAAAGCCGAGACCCACGCTCGCCGAAAGAAAACCGACCACGAGCGACGAATCCACATGCATCTGGTGGATGATGGCGGGCGTAAAGAAGTACAGTCCGACGAACGCGACCTGATTCAGAAAATAGATGATACCGATCAGCACCGTAGTGGGCCGTTTCAGAGCGGCAATCCAGTTTGCGGACGAATAGTCGGCGCGGCCGTGCCCGTCGATCACCGCATGCGTCTCCAGCACATCGCGCTCGGCCGCCGAGAGCCATCGTGCGTCGCGCGGCCGTTCGGGCATCTTGAAGAACAATACGATGCCGACGATCACGCTCGGAATGCCTTCGATCATGAACATCCATTGCCAGCCATGCAGGCCGCCGAAGCCGTCGAGTTGCATCAACGCCCCGCCCAACGGATTTCCCAGCATGAGCGCGAGCGCCGGCGCAATATAAATCCAGCCGACCACGACAGGCCGGTCGTGAGGCGCGAACCAGAGCGTCACCATATACATCAGCGCAGGGAAAAGGCCGGCTTCCGCAATGCCCAGCAGAACGCGCAACAAGTAGAACGAGGACGTTCCCTGCACGAACATCATCGCCGTCGACAGAATGCCCCACGTCACCGCGATGCGTGCGATCCAGCGGCGCGGACCAACCTTGTGGGCTGCCAGGTTGCTCGGAACTTCAAGCAATGCATAGCCGAGAAAGAAAATGCCTGAGCCGAAACCATACGCAGCGGCGCTGATGCCCACATCCGCCGCGAGCTGAAGCTTCGCGAGCGCGACGTTGGTGCGATCGAGGAAGGACATGAAGTAGATGGCGCACATCAACGGAATGAGTCTGGCCATTGCTTTGTGCGTGGCGATGCGATGCAACTGTCCGACCCGCTGATCGGCGGAAGCGGTATCCATAACGTCGTCTCCAATATTTGAAACAGCTCTATTTTTTGTTGTTGCGAGGCAGATCGAGACTCATCGAATGATGGTCTCGCAGCAAGTACAGATCGCGGCTACAGGGCGACCTGGTCGGCGCCCTTGAGGCCCAGCATTTTTCGCGCGTCGGTGGGCGTGGCGATCTCCAGCGATAGTTCTTCGAGAATGCGCCGGATCTTGCGGACCTGTTGCGCGTTGGTCTCTGCCTTCACGCCCTTCGCGAGATACACACTGTCTTCCAGACCCACGCGCACATTGCCGCCCATGATCGCGCTCATGGTCACGAGCGGCATCTGATGCCGACCTGCGCCGAGCACGGAGAAATGATAATTTTCGCGGCCGAACAGCCGGTCTGCGGTCGAACGCATCAGCAGCATGTTTTCTGGGTCGGCGCCCAGACCGCCCAGAATCCCGAACACCGATTGAATGAAAAACGGCGGTTTGACGAGGCCCTGATCGACGAAATGCGCGAGGTTATACAGGTGGCCCACGTCGTAGCATTCGAATTCGAAGCGCGTGCCGCTTGCCCCCAGTTCCAGAAGAATGTTGCGAATGTCCCTGAACGTGTTGCGGAAGATCATGTCTTCCATTCCTTCGATGTAGTCCTTCTCCCAGCCGTAGCGCCACGACGAAATTTTTGCGGCGACGGGATGAATCGAGAAGTTCATCGAGCCCATGTTGAGCGAACACATCTCGGGCCTGGCCAGCCGCGGGTACGCAAGACGTTCTTCGAGCGTCATGCGCGTGCTGCCGCCTGTCGTAATGTTGATGACGGCGTCGGTCGCTTCGGCGATCGAGGGCACGAAGGCCTTGAAGATTTCCGGGCTCGGTGTCGGGCGGCCGTCAACTGGATCGCGAGCGTGCAAGTGGATGATGGCGGCGCCCGCCTGAGCCGCTTCGATCGCCTGATCCTTGATCTGCTCGGGCGTGATCGGCAGAAATTCCGACATCGACGGGACATGCGTTGCCCCCGTGATCGCGCATGAAATGATGACCTTTCGGCTCGTGTCGCTCATTGAAATATCCTCAAATGTGGACATGACCCGGCGCACTGTCGTGCGCAACCGGATCACGCGTCCACGTTGTCTCCAGATTGTCTGCAGACGCTACAGCCGCTGTGCAGGCGCATCGTCTTGTGTAGTCAATCTTATTTCGATACGATCGCCGGGGTAAGGTCATTTCCGGACATGGAGATGTCCCCCGAGGACAATCTGCGGAGCTTTTTTTGGCATCGACTCGCCCGTTGCTCAATGAGCGTATCTACGCACCGTACAAGATCTCCGCGCTGGTCGAAGTCCTCGCGGAGCAAGGCATTGCGCCCGAAACCAGTCTGAAGGGAAGCGGCCTGACGGTGGATCAACTCAACGACGCGTCCGTGATGACATCGGTGCGTCAGTATGCAGTTGTGGCTCGCAACGCGGTGCTGCTCTCGCGCGATCCCGCGACGCCGTTCAAGGTCGGCTCGCGTCTGCACCTGTCGGCATACGGCATGTACGGCTATGCGTTGATGTCGTGCCTTTCGTTGCGCGATTACTTCCGTCTCGGCGTCAAGTACCATCGCCTCGCGACACCCACGGTCACGATCGAGTGGACCGAGTATCCGGACAAGGCTGTCTGGTCGTTTCCGGACGCGTTCGTTTCGAGCCCGTCGCGCGAACTCCGCGAGTTCATCATCGAGCAGCAGTTCACGCAGCATGTCACTCATCTGCAGGATGTAGCCGGTCATAGCTGCCCGCCGCTCAAGGCATGTTTCTCGTACCCTGCTCCGGCACATGCCGGTGTCTATTCGCAGTATCTCGGCTGCCCGTGTTTTTTCGACGCGCCGCAATGCGAGCTCGTCTACGACAGCGCGATTCTCAACCAGAAGCCGCAACTCGCGCACAAGCTCACTGCAACGCTGCTACAGGAAACGTGCGATCGCCTGATCGGGCAGGCGAAGACTTCGGTCGGCACGTCCGGCGAGGTGTACCAGATTCTGATGAGCATGCCGGGTGTTTTTCCAGGCATGGAGGAAGTGGCGACGAGGCTGAACCTGACGAGCCGGACCTTGCGGCGTCACCTTGAAGCAGAAGGAACCTCTTTCGTTGCAATCGTCGACGATGTGCGCTGCTCGCTCGCTATCGAATACCTGCAGTCGACACGAATGAGCACCGAAGATGTCGCGATGCTTCTAGGGTTCAGCGACGCTGCAAACTTTCGCCGCGCATTGAAGCGGTGGACAGGGAAAGGGCCTGGTGAATTGCGACGGTGAGCGGCTCTCCAAAGCGCTCTGTCAGCGATTGAATGCCTGTATCGCGAATGCAAAAGTACTCCCCGGGCGTCGATACCGTCGCAGTGCGCGAGCGCGATGCCGTTGACGGAAACTCGCGAGGCCCGACGGCATGGAAAGCTTGACCATCAGATCCGCGCGTAGATAGAACTGCCGATCGTCAGCGTCGTGGCACTGGTCGACACGAAACGGATCTCGTAGAGGTCGCGCCCGAAATTGCCCGGCACTTTGACGGACATGCCGCCGAGCGTGTCGCTCACCGGCACGAACAGTTGGTAGCGAAGATCTTCGTTGCCGTACAGCACGTAGCCCGGAAGTTCGCTCAGTGTCGCGAAAAACCCCGGCGGATTGCCAAGAACGACGATCGGTACGGCGCTTGGCGAATCGTTGGTCAATGTCCATTGCGTGCCGATGCGTTGCTGCCACGCGCTGTCGAGCGCCGCGAGCGGTGCCATTTGCTGACCGACGGGCAACGTCAGATACGCGTAGCCCGCGCCCGGCACGACCCGCTTCATCAGATAGCGATAGTTGAACGCATTTCCCTCGCTGTCGTTGCCCGACACGACTGCGAAGCGATACGAGACCGTATCGGTATCGCTCCACCACCAGCCGTCGCTGCGATACCGGTATGCGCCGATCTGCGCCCAGCCTCGAGTATGGGCGTCCCACTGGTTGATCTGCAGACTACCGTCCGCGTTGGCGAGCACCTGATACGGCGAATCGGAATTGCCGTAGATGCCCGCGCCGCTCGCAATGCCCGGCCCCGAAGCGACCGGCGGCGCCGTGGTACTGATCTTCGCCGGCAGCGACGAAATCGTGCCGTCTTCTTTCAACGCCGACAGCACCAGCGTTTCAGCAATCGCGCGAGCGTTGTATCCCGCATTGCCGGTTACCAGCAGCGCGAACTGCGAGCCGGGCACGACGAAAAATTCGGTCGAGTAGAACGCAGTGCCGCCGTCTTTTTCCCAGCCGAGCACGCCTGCAGCGTTGAGCGCCGGCTGTACCACGGTGTCCCAGCCGAGACCCCAGCGCCATTCGGGCGACGGGTTGATCGTCAGGCTTTTCGTCTGGTCCGTGCCCATCTCCGCGATGCCCGCCGCGGAGACGATGCGCTGTCCTTCGAACATGCCACCGCCGTAGATCATCTGCGCGAGATTCATCATGTCGGCGGGCGTGGAACTCAGTCCTCCGGTCGCGTACGCATTGACGAACTCCTGGTGCTGCGTGCCGTTCACGTACGGCAACGAGAACGATCCGCTGGAAGGCACGCTCGTCAGATAGCTGGAGTTCGTCATCTTCAGCGGCGCGAGAATCTCCGAGTGGACGAAGTCCACGAAGCTCTGGCCCGTCACGGCGAGCACGACCTGCTCGACCATCGTGAAGCCGTCGTTGCAATAGACGGCCAGTTCACCGGGCAGATGCTTCAGGTGCGAGTTGGCGAGTTCGGCTTGCGTGTCGGCGGCATAGCCAGCGACCGGCTCAAACGTGAAGAGATTGCGCCCATTTGTGCCGGGCAGACCGGACGCATGCGACAGCAGATGACGCATGGTGATCTGAGCGTATTGCGGCGACAGCATCGTGAAGGTCGGCAGATATTTGACGATCGGTGTGTCGAGCGTGATCAGTCCACGATCAACGAGGATCGTCGCCGCCAGCGCCGGGAACAACTTACTGACCGAGCCGATGTTGAAGCGCGTCTGCGGCGTCGCCTTGATCTGCCCCGGCACGGACGCCAGCCCGAACGCCTGCTGCCAGACCACCGCGTTGCCTTTGACCATCGCGACTGAAATCGCCGCGACGGGACTCGACGGATCACTGACGGCCTGCTGGATCATCTGTTGACCAAGCGCAATGGTCTGCTGATAAGGCGTCGAATGGAGCTCGTCGTTGCCGCAACCGGGCAGCACGGCCGCGAGCACCCCGGCGCCCGTGTAGCCGAGAAACTGCCGCCGCCCTTCGCTGACAAGACCCTCGTGATTGCGGTTGCACCTGGCCACGGCATTCCCCTTCGTTCAAGTTTTCCAGGACCTGCGAGCAGCGTTTTCTTCAACCGCGACGCCGCCGACGCGGCGAAGCCATTTTCCGCAAGTTTGACGCAGCAGGACGGCGTTTTTGAGTGCGCTACCCTGCGCCAAATCATAGCGGCGCGGTGCAAGCGCGAATAGCGAAGTGTCGAGATGCTACGAACCTTTGGCTCAAGAGTGCGCCCAAAGAGTGCCAGACACCTGCGCGGCGCAGCCGGCTCAGCTCGCGAACGAGATCTACATATTGTTCGAGCCGGTTCGCGGATCTCCAAGGCTGGCGTGATCGAGGTTCGGTAAACCGGCCGAATACTTCGGTCGCAGCGGGTTCATTAGCTACACATTCACGGCTGGCATGGGCCAACCACTGCAGACCTTCACCATGACGTTCGCAGCGAACGTTCGGCGCTCGTCGACGAACTCCGCGCGACGCTGGATCACGAACGCCTGCCCGTCGCGTTGAAGCTGGCCGCGCTGCCTGATCGGACTCGCGGCTTCGGCCATGTGAAGGAGCGGAAATATGGCTGCGGTGGCGACCGGGAGAGCAGCGCTGGTAGCAAACTACCGCGTGACTGAATCGCTCGCTGCGACTGCTTGAGATGCAGGCGGCGGCATGCCTGTCAGACTCGTTCGAACGGCCCGCCTAGCCAGCCGCTTCCTCTAGTTTTTCCATCAGCATCAAGGCGTTCGGAACCGCCTCGCCGTGCGCGGTGTTGTCGAAAATACACCAGACGTCCGCCCCGGAATCTCGGGCCTCGACAATCCGCGCCGCGACCGCTTCGATGAACGGCTCGTCGTAGGCCGAATAGTAGATTCGAGGCGAGCCGTGCAGACGGATGTACAAGGTTTGCGGATCGCCCACCGGTTCCACGCCGGCGACGGGCGGTGGATGCGCGCGCACGCAGGCGACCTTGCCATCTATTAGCGTCTGCGCGGCGTCGTCGGTGAACCACGTCGCATGGCGCGGTTCGCAGACGACGCGCACGCTTGTGAGGTCACGCAGTAGCGCAAAGAAGTCGCGTGCGATGGATTTTTCAAATGCAAGGCTCGGAGGCAACTGCAGCAGCAGGCAGGCCAGTTTCTCGCCCAACGGCGCGAGTTCCGCGAGAAATGCGCTCATGGCGGCATCCGCGTCGCACAACCTGAGTTCGTGCGAGACCGTCTTCGGGATTTTCACGGAAAACCGGAATGCCTCGGGCACGGTTTCGGCCCAACGGGCGTACGTTTTCGGCTGATGCGAGCGATAGAACGACGAGTTGATTTCCGCAGCAGAGAAGATCCGCGCGTAGCGCTCGAGATGGCTCCCCTGCGTGGGAAATCGCGCCGCGACGTTGGGCGACAGCGCCCAGCCAGCACAGCCGATAAGTATCGGCGATGCGGTTTGAGGATTCTCGCGATGCGTCGAATGGGTCATGCGTGTAGGCGGAGCAAAGTCTGGGCCCATGCGGCGTTTTGATGCCGCAGGGCTATCGGCTAGATGCGATACCTACAAAAAAGGCCCGCGAGAAAGCGGGCCTGGCGAGATGCTGACGACGGGAAAGCTGCGCAGGAGCAGCGTTCCCGGGAAGACCTCTGGCGTCGATGACGGCTTTGGTCTTTTGCGTCGGTTAATGGACCGGATGTGCTCGACCTGCGCTCCGGTTCTTACCGGTTACTCCCACTCGATCGTCGCCGGCGGCTTCCCCGAGATGTCGTACACCACCCGGTTGATCCCGCGCACTTCATTGATGATGCGGTTCGACACATGCCCCAACAACTCATGCGGCAGATGCGCCCAATGCGCGGTCATGAAGTCCAGCGTCTGCACGGCGCGCAACGCGACCACGTACTCGTAAGTGCGGCCGTCGCCCATCACGCCGACGCTCTTCACCGGCAGAAACACCGCGAACGCCTGGCTTGTCAGGTCGTACCAGGACTTGCCGGTTTCCTTGTCGATGAACGTGCGCAGCGTCTCGATGAAAATGGCGTCTGCGCGGCGCAGCAGGTCCGCGAAATCGCGCTTCACTTCGCCGAGAATCCTCACGCCCAAACCCGGGCCGGGGAACGGATGGCGATACACCATAGCCGGCGGCAAACCGAGCTTCACGCCAAGTTCGCGCACTTCGTCCTTGAACAGTTCGCGCAGCGGTTCGAGCAGCTTCAGGTTCAACGTCTCAGGCAGGCCGCCCACGTTGTGGTGGCTCTTGATAGTCTGCGTCGCCTTCTTGCCCTTGCCCGCCGATTCGATCACGTCCGGATAGATCGTGCCTTGCGCGAGCCACTTGGCGTCGGTGAGCTTGCCGGCTTCCGTCTGGAACACCTCGACGAACTCCGCGCCGATGATCTTGCGCTTCGCTTCCGGGTCGGTCACGCCTTCCAGCTTGCGCAGGAACACGTCGCTTGCGTCGACATGAATCACCTTCACGCCCAGGTGATCCGCGAACGTAGCCATGACCTGCTCGGCTTCGTTCAGGCGCAAGAGGCCATGATCGACGAACACGCAAGTGAGTTGATCGCCGATCGCGCGATGCAACAGCGCCGCCGCCACCGACGAATCCACGCCGCCCGACAAGCCCAGGATCACATGCTCGTTGCCGACCTGCTCGCGAATCTTCGCGACTGCTTCGTCGATGTAGTGGCCCATTTCCCAGTCGGGCCGCGCGCCGCAAATCTGCAGCACGAAGCGCTCGAGCATCGCACGGCCTTGCACGGTGTGCGTGACTTCCGGATGCCATTGCAGGCCGTAGAAGCGGCGCGTCTCGTCGGCCATTGCCGCGATCGGGCACGATTCCGTCGACGCCATCAGCGCGAAGCCCTGCGGCATTTCGAGCACCTTGTCGCCGTGGCTCATCCAGACCTTCAGCATGCCGTGACCTTCCGGCGTGGTGAAGTCGCTGATGCCTTCGAGCAGGCTCGTGTGATTGCGCGCGCGCACTTCGGCATAACCGAACTCGCGCAAATGGCCGATGTCGACCTTGCCGCCCAGTTGCTCGGCCATGGCCTGCATGCCGTAGCAGATGCCGAGCACCGGCACGCCGAGTTCGAACACCGCTTGCGGCACGCGCGGCGTGTCCGTTTCGGTGACCGAACTGGGGCCGCCGGACAGGATCACGCCCTTCGGCGCAAAGTCGCGGATGAACGAAGCATCGACGTCGTAAGGATGAATTTCCGAATACACGTTGGCTTCGCGAACGCGACGTGCAATCAGTTGGGTGACTTGCGAACCGAAGTCGAGGATCAGGATCTTGTCATGCATGGCAGCGGACGGAGTCAAAAGTGAGCGGATACGGAATGCCGCGCACGAAGCGCGGCGTTGAATTCAAAGCGGTCCACGCGGACACGCTGAGCAGCGGATGCGATGGCGAAACGCGATGATGAAGCCAGTGTGCGCCTGCCCCGCCACAGCTGCAGAGGCCTGCCTGGGGCACGCGCGTACGGATTGCGGTTGCTTTGGCGAATGCAGTGGCGCGCGGCGCGTCAGCCATGAAACGGGGGCCGGGGCGCATTGGGCGCATCGGCAGCGGCATTGCGGGCTTCGTCGCGCGCGGTAGCAGCTTCCGCGCGTGCAGCGCGTTCCGATGCGCTGAGGCCGGGCTCGTCGGCTGCCGGATGCAACGGCGCGGAAGATGCCGGGCCGAGCGGCCGCGTGGCCGGAGCAGCAGGCACGGCCGTCGCAGCAGGCATAGCCGGCTCGACGAGCGGCTCCGCGCGATACACCGGGAAGCCCGCCGTGGCAGGAACCACGGGCTCGCGCCGGCTATCCATGCTGCTTGCTGTGTTGCTGGCCGCTTCGTTCGCCGCCCTGTTGGCCGCATTCTTAGCGGCGTCTTTCGCAGCCTGCTTTTCGGCACGCTCGGCGGCAGTGGCCTCAGCGACGCGCAACTTCTCGCGCCGCCGCACAGCGCCCGACAACCGCACGCCGCCCAGACCCAACACCAGCAGCACCACGCCCGTGAGCACCGCGACGATCTGCCCGAAGCCGGTCAGCGCCGGCGTATGCAAACCGAGCAGCCAGACCAGCATCAGCACGCCGGTCAACCAGTTCACGTGGCCCACAACCCTTGCAACCGACGACGTCAGCCCGCCGTCGATCGACGCATGCAACGCGAGCCACGCGAGCCCGATCAACGCAACGCCAAACGCCTGGCCGACCAGCGCCGGCTGCGTTTGCACCAGCAGCAGCGCGTTGTACAACGAAGTCCACGGCGTCAGCAGGAACAGCAGGCCGAACGCGAGCAGCAACAACGCGTCGACGATCAGTACAGCGCGCAGCAATGGCTTCATTGGCGTTTAGTCCACGTGGTAGTTGGGCGCTTCCTTGGTGATTTGCACGTCGTGCACATGCGACTCGCGCAAGCCCGCGCCCGTGATCTGCACGAACTCGGCCTTGTCGTTCATCTCGGCAATCGTGCGGCAGCCGCAGTAGCCCATGCTGGCACGCACGCCGCCGATCAGCTGGAACAGGATCGCGTTGACCGAGCCCTTGTAGGCGACGCGGCCTTCGATACCTTCCGGCACCAGCTTGTCGATGTTTGCCGAATTGTCCTGGAAGTAGCGGTCCGCCGCGCCGTCCTTCATCGCGCCGACCGAGCCCATGCCACGGTACGACTTGTACTGGCGGCCCTGATACAGGAACACGTCGCCCGGGGCTTCTTCAGTGCCGGCGAACATGCTGCCCATCATCACGGCATTTGCGCCCGCTGCGAGCGCCTTGCTGACGTCGCCCGAAAAACGCACGCCGCCGTCTGCGATGACCGGCACGCCTGTGCCCTTCAGCGCTTCGGACACGTTCGAGATCGCAGTGACTTGCGGCACGCCGACGCCGGCGACGATTCGTGTCGTGCAGATCGAGCCCGGGCCGATACCGACCTTCACACCGTCCGCGCCGTATTCGACGAGCGCCTTGGCTGCCGCCGCGGTGGCGATGTTGCCGCCGATCACCTCGACGTGCGGGAAGTTCTGCTTGACCCAGCGCACGCGCTCGAGCACGCCCTTGCTGTGACCGTGCGCGGTGTCGACGACGATCACGTCTACGCCCGCCTGAACCAGCAGTTCGACGCGCTCTTCGTTGTCCTCGCCGACGCCGACCGCCGCGCCCGCGCGCAGCTTGCCGTGTTCGTCTTTACAGGCGTCCGGGTGCTCGGTCTGCTTGGTGATGTCTTTCACCGTCATCAGGCCGCGCAGTTCGAATGCGTCGTTGATGACCAGCACGCGCTCGAGGCGGTGGCTGTGCATCAGCGCCTTGGCTTCGGCGAGCGAAGTGCCTTCCTTGACGGTCACGAGCCGCTCACGCGGCGTCATGATGTTGCGCACCGGCTCGTCCAGACGCTCTTCGAAGCGCAGGTCGCGATTGGTGACGATACCGATCAACTGCGCGCCCTCCACCACCGGGAAGCCGGAAATGCCATGCTGTTGCGACAGCGCAATGACGTCGCGCACCTTCATTTGCGGCGGCACCGTGATCGGATCGCGCACGACGCCCGACTCGAAACGCTTCACCTTGGCCACTTCACGCGCCTGCTCGGCCGCCGTGAGGTTCTTGTGGATGATGCCGACTCCGCCCATTTGCGCCATGGCGATAGCGAGGCGGGCTTCGGTGACGGTGTCCATAGCGGCGGACACGAGCGGCATATTCAGGGAAATATTGCGGGTCAGCCGGGTCTTGAGGCTGGTGTCGCGCGGCAGAACATCGGAGAAGGCCGGGACGAGGAGCACGTCATCGAACGTGAGTGCTGTTTGGATCAGACGCATGGCAAATCCTATAGGCGCAAAAGCGAATTATACGCGATACCTCCCCGCTTTTCACTGCGCGAACAGCAGCTTAGCGAATTTCGGGTGCTTTTTTTCGTGGCTTCGCGCCCGCGATTTCGCTTCGTCTTTCGCCTCGGGTTCGATCGCGTTTCGTTTGCTCGCCTCGAATGCAGAATCAAACAAGACGCGCCGGGCGCCCAACGGCTAATCTGCGGACCATCCCGGTTTTCTTGCAGGAGCAGTCGATGCAGCGCGGTGTCGCATATGGAGTGATAGCTGGAGCGTTGTGGGGCATGGTTTTTCTGGTCCCGCGCGTGCTGCCGGATTTTTCGCCGCTTCTGCTGTCCGCCGGCCGCTACACGATGTACGGCGTCGTCTCGCTGGCGGCGGCGCTGCCAATGGCGCGCTCGCTCGTCAAACGCCTGACTCGCGAGGACCTGGTCGCGCTGGTCAAACTCGCGCTGGCCGGCAATCTGCTGTATTACCTGCTGCTGACTGCCGCTGTGCACCTGGTCGGCATTGCGCCGGCGTCGCTGATCGTCGGCGTGCTGCCCGTCACGGTGACGCTCATGGGCCGCGGCGACCACGGCGCGGTGCCGCTCGCCCGCCTCGGCTGGCCGCTCGCGATGGTGATGGCCGGCATCGCCTGCATCAATATCGACGTCTTCACGGTCGCCGACGGCACGCCGGTCAGCGTTCTCACCAAAGTGCTCGGCCTCGCCTGCGCGGTCGGCGCGCTCGGCTGCTGGACATGGTTCGCGGTCGAAAACGCTCGTTACCTGCAGCGGCAGACGCATTTCAGCGGCAACGAGTGGTCCGTTTTGTGGGGCGTAGTGACGGGCATGCTCGGCGCCGCGCTCTGGCTCGCAGCCGCCGCGCTTCCGCCGGGCGGCCCGCAAGGCGAACTTGCGTCGGGCCGCTGGCACAGCTTCTGGATGCTCAATCTCGGTCTCGCGATTGGCGCGTCGTGGCTCGGCAACGGGCTGTGGAACGCGGCGTCGAAGCGGCTGCCACTCACCCTTTCCGGCCAGCTGATCGTGTTCGAAACGCTGTTCGCGCTGCTCTACGCGTTCATTTACGACCAACGGCTGCCGCGGCCGCTGGAGATCGCCGCGATCCTGTTATTGGTGGCGGGCGTGTGCTGGTCGGTGCGTCAACATGCGGATGACGACTCCGGAGGCGCCGCGCCGATTGGGAAGAAGGCGCACGGTTCGGCGCCTTGAAGCGGGCGGTGCGCCCACGAACCGGCGCGCCTACCGCGAATCCTTGTTCTGCCAGCGGCGCCCTTCAATCGAGCCCGCCTTGCGGGTTTTCTCGACCCGGCGTTGGCGAGACACCTTCGGGTCCACCAGCAGCGGCCGGTAGATCTCGACGCGGTCGTGATCGGCCAGCGGCGTATCGAGTGGCTTGAGCTTGCCGAACACGCCGACCTTCTGCGTGCCGAGATCGATCTGAGGATAACGCTGCAAAATGCCGCTGGCCTCGATCGCCTGCATGAGTGTGGCGCCCGCGGGCAGTTCGACGGCGATCAGCACCTGCTCGGTGGCGAGCGCATAACAGACCTGAACCGACAGACGTTCGCTCATGCCTTACCGTAGCGCTGATCGGCGCGCTTCACGAACGATTCGACGAATGTATTGGCGATGTGATTGAACACCGGCCCAATGATCTTCTCGAGAATGATGTTGGTGAACTCGTAGTGCAGCGCGAATTCGATCTTGCAGGCGTCCGCGCGCAGCGGCGTGAAGCGCCAGAAGCCGGTGAATTTGCGAAACGGGCCGTCAGCGAACTCCATGTCGATACGCGTGGGCCGCTCCATGCTGTTGCGCGTGGCAAAGTGCTGCTTGATACCCTTGAAGTTGATGTCGATCTTCGCCTCCATGCTGGTATCGTCCCGATGGCGGATCTCCACTCCTCCGCACCAGGGCAGGAAGTTGGGGTAATCGGCGACGTCGGTGACGAGGTCGAACATCTGTTCCGCCGAATGGCGGATCAACACGGTTTTCTGGACATCTGCCATAAATTGAACAGCGCGCGGCGAGGGTGGGCAAGCGGGTTGAAAAGCGCGGCGGGCTTTCCTTGCCCCGCTTTGCTAAAATCGTGATTTTAAACGAGTTGGGCACTTTCCATTCATGAGCATTATCGACAACAGAAAAGCCTTCTACGACTACTCAGTCGAAGAACGCTATGAAGCAGGGCTCGTGCTCGAAGGATGGGAGGTCAAGGCCTTGCGCGCCGGCCGTGGCCAGATCAAGGAAGGTTACGTCGTGATCCGTAACAACGAACTGTTCCTGATCGGCACGCATATCAGCCCGCTGCCCGAGGCCTCGACCCACATCACGCCCGATCCCGTCCGCACACGCAAACTCCTCTTGCATAGCGAGGAAATCAGCAAACTGATCGGCAAGGTCGAACAGCGCGGCTATACGCTCGTGCCGCTGAACTTCCACTACAAGGGCGGCCGCGTGAAATGCGAAATCGGTCTCGCCAAGGGCAAGAAGCAGCACGACAAGCGCGAAACTGAGAAAAAGCGCGATTGGGAACGCGAAAAGGCGCGTCTGATGCGCTCGCCGGGCTAAGGTCTTACAGGATCTGCGTCGTTCGCTTTACGCGACGCGGGAGAAGTATCGCGCGGATATGCCGCACTTTGCCCGAGGCCGCCGCGTCTTTTTTCGCCAGATCTAACGAGAATGGCCCGCACTGATGCGGGCCATTCTTTTTTCCAGCGCCGTTTTCGAAAGCTCTCACGGCCGACTCGCCCGTGCCTCGTTCGGCTCGGTCAGCGCGGGCCGGACAGCACATTGGCTATCCATGTGCTCAGCGCGCGTCTACCACGCCCTTGCCTTTATTCACGATGGCTAGCGCCGACGCGATCATCGAACTCATCTCGGACAGGTTGCCAGGTACGATCAGTGTGGTGCCCTGCTTCGCCAGATTGCCGAACGCGTTCACGTATTGTTCGGCGACCTTGAGGTTCACCGCCTCCATGCCGCCGTTCGACTGAATCGCAGCGGCAATTTTCTGGATGGCCTGCGAATTGGCGTCCGCAACGGCAAGAATCGCCGCGGCCTGACCTTGCGCCTGGTTGATCGCCGCCTGCCGCTCGCCTTCCGATTTCTGGATCGCCGCTTCGCGCCCGCCCGACGCGATATTGATCTGCTCCTGCTTGCGCCCCTCGGACGCCGCAATCAACGCGCGCTTCTCACGCTCGGCGGTGATCTGCGCCTGCATCGCGTGAAGGATTTCCTTCGGCGGCGTCAGATCTTTAATCTCGTAGCGTAAGACCTTCACGCCCCAGTTCGCCGCAGCTTCGTCGAGGGCGGAAACAATGGCGTGATTGATGAAATCGCGCTCCTCGAAAGTCTTGTCGAGTTCGAGCTTGCCGATCACCGAGCGCAGCGTGGTCTGCGATAACTGTGTGATCGCGAACACGAAGTTGCTCGACCCATACGACGCCTTCATCGGATCCGTGACCTGGAAGTACAGCACGCCATCCACCTGCAACTGCGTATTGTCGCGCGTGATACAGACCTGGCTCGGCACTTCGAGCGGAATTTCCTTGAGAATGTGCTTGTACGCAATCCGGTCGACGAAAGGGAATACGAAGCTCAAACCCGGCGTCAGCGTGCTGTGATAGCGGCCGAGGCGCTCCAGCACCCACGCGTGCTGCTGCGGCACGATCTTGATGGTCTGCGCCGCCAGCACGATCACGATGACCAGAAACACCGCCCCGACGATGGTCGAATCCATATCTGCCCTCCAAAACCGTTAGTTGGTTTAATTAATTTCTGCGAGGCCCGCCGGTCAATGTCAAAGATGCGCCGCATTGGGCCGCGCGTGCTGCCTCGCGGCGACAACGAGGCAACTGCCGCGCAACTCCTTGATCTCGTAAGTGTGCGCATCTTCCGGCTCTCCGGGCGCGAGTTCGACGTCCCAATCCGCGCCGCGATAGCTGACTCGCGCACGGCGCTCGTGCCAGGCCGGCACGTTCACCGTCTGTCCGATGTCGAGATTGACGTCTGGATTCCTGGACGCCTCCGTGCGCCTTCTGCGGCCGAAACGCGAACGCCGCAACACGAGCACCGCTGCGAGCGCGACGATCGCCGCGACGGCGAACTGCATGTCTGCTCCAGCGCCCGCGATATGCGCGATAGCCGCAGCGACGCAACCGAGCGCGATCATCAGCAAATAGAAAGTGCCGCTGAGCAACTCCAGCACGACCAGCACACCGGCCCCGACCCACCAGAACAGTCCACCTGGCGCCACGTCGACCTCCACAAAGCAAAACACCCCGGATCTACCGGGGTGTTTATAGCACGAAGCGGAGGCGGATTACCGGCGCCGAAGGTGCGGTTGGACCTACCTTTGATGCGCCGTTGATATGCCGCACCTTTCGTCATGCGTGCCGCTTAGGACGCGGCACGCGCAACGCTTACTTCGTCGACGATTTCGCCAGCTGCTGCCATGTCTCGATGATCGTGTCCGGGTTCAGCGAGATCGACTTGATGCCTTCGTCCGTCAGCCATTGAGCGAAGTCGGGGTGATCCGAAGGACCCTGACCGCAGATACCGACGTACTTGTCCAGCCGCAGGCACGTTTCGATCGCGCGCTTGAGCATGAACTTGACCGCCGGGTCGCGTTCGTCGAAATCGACGGCCAGCAGCTCCATGCCGGAGTCGCGGTCGAGGCCGAGCGTGAGTTGCGTCAGGTCGTTCGAGCCAATCGAGAAACCGTCGAAGAATTGCAGGAATTCTTCGGCCAGAATCGCGTTCGACGGCACTTCGCACATCATGATGAGCCGCAGGCCATTCTCGCCGCGCTTCAGGCCGAACTTCTCGAGCAGCCCGACCACGCGCTCCGCCTGCTTCAGCGTACGCACGAACGGCACCATGATCTCGACGTTGTCGAGGCCCATCTCTTCACGCACCTTCTTCAGCGCGATGCATTCCATCTGGAACGCTTCGGCGAAGTCTTCGGCGATGTAGCGCGACGCGCCGCGGAAGCCCAGCATCGGGTTCTCTTCGTCCGGCTCGTAACGCGAACCGCCGATCAGCTTCTTGTACTCGTTCGACTTGAAGTCCGACAGACGCACGATCACGGGCTTCGGATAGAACGCCGCAGCGATCGTCGCGATACCTTCGGTCAGCTTGTCGACGTAGAAAGCGCGCGGCGATGCGTGACCGCGAGCGACGCTTTCCACGGCCTTCTTCAGGTCCTGATCGATGTTCGGATATTCGAGAATCGCCTTCGGATGAACGCCGATGTTGTTGTTGATGATGAACTCGAGCCGCGCGAGACCCACGCCTGCATTGGGCAGTTGCGAGAAGTCGAAAGCCAGTTGCGGGTTGCCGACGTTCATCATGATCTTCACCGGGATCGGCGGCAGTTCGCCGCGCTGCACTTCGGTGATTTCGGTTTCCAGCAGGCCGTCGTAGATCTTGCCTTCGTCGCCTTCCGCGCACGACACGGTCACGAGCGCGCCTTCCTTCAGCACGTCGGTTGCGTCGCCACAGCCCACCACTGCCGGCACGCCCAGTTCGCGTGCGATGATCGCCGCGTGGCAGGTACGCCCGCCACGGTTCGTAACGATCGCGGATGCGCGCTTCATCACCGGCTCCCAGTTCGGGTCGGTCATGTCGGCGACCAGCACGTCACCCGGCTGCACACGGTCCATTTCCGACGGATCGTGAATCACGCGCACCGGACCCGCGCCGATCTTCTGGCCGATCGCGCGGCCGGTGGCCAGCACGTTCGATTGTCCCTTCAGCTTGAAACGCTGCTCGGCCTTGCCGGTGGCCTGGCTCTTCACCGTTTCGGGACGTGCCTGCAAGATGAAGATCTTGCCGTCACGGCCGTCTTTGCCCCACTCGATGTCCATCGGACGCTCGTAGTGTTTTTCGATGATGACTGCGTATTTGGCAAGCTCGATCACGTCTTCGTCGGTGATCGAGAAGCGGTTGCGCTGTTCGTGCGGCACGTCGACAGTTTTTACGCGGCCTTCTTCACCGGCCTTCGTGAATTCCATCTTGATCAGCTTCGAGCCGATCGAACGGCGGATGATCGGATATTTGCCTTGCGCGAGCGTGGTCTTGTAGACGTAGAACTCGTCCGGATTCACCGCGCCTTGCACGACGGTTTCGCCCAGACCATAGCTCGACGTGATGAAAACCGCGTCTTTGAAGCCGGATTCGGTGTCGAGCGTAAACATCACGCCGGCCGCGCCGACGTCCGAACGCACCATGCGCTGCACGCCCGCCGACAATGCGACTTCAGCATGCGTGAAGCCCTTGTGGACGCGATAGGAAATAGCGCGGTCGTTGTACAGCGACGCGAACACGTGCTTCATGCGATCCAGCACGTCTTCGATGCCGACCACGTTGAGGTAGCTTTCCTGCTGACCCGCGAACGATGCGTCCGGCAAGTCTTCCGCCGTTGCCGACGAACGCACGGCAAACGAAAGCTCTTCAGGCGAGCTGTTTTGCAAGGTGTCGAAACCTGCGCGGATGTCAGCCTCGAGTTGCGGCTGCAGCGGCGCTTCGATGATCCATTGACGGATCTCCTTGCCCGCTTCGGCGAGCGCCTTCACGTCGTCGACGTCGAGCGTCTCGAGACGTTTGGCGATGCGTTCGGTCAGGTTGTTGTGATGCAGGAAGTCGCGGAAAGCCAGTGCCGTCGTGGCGAAACCGGTCGGCACGCGCACGCCCGCTTCGGCGAGTTGACTGATCATCTCGCCTAGCGACGCGTTCTTGCCGCCTACAATCTCCACATCGGTCATCCGCAACTGCTCGAACGGAACTACATACGCCTTATCCTTTGCGACGGTAACTGCGTTAGTCATACAAGCCCCTAAGTGTGAAAGAAATTCACGGCTGTGCAAGTGGGCTCGAACGCGAGACGCTTATTGGAAGCGTGACCTCGCGTCTTGCACAACCTGTTGGAGAAGCAATCGCTTGCGGCGCTTGTGCCAATCACTGATGCAACGCGCTTGTGCAACGCGCTTGTGCAATGCATCACGCCGACAAAGAAGGCGACGAAGCGCGCGAATGGTGGGATTTAGCGATCGATGCGCCGCATTCCGTGCCGTTTTACGCCCGATAGCGTAGCGTTGAACCACCGTTCGCGGCGAGTTAGACGCCAATCGCCTGCAATTGCTTATCCAACAGGTTGCCGCTATTCTACCGTGCCGACTCTCGAAATGTGACAGTCGGACGAGAATTGCGCCTCGAACCGCGCCCGGACCGCCTGCGCGGCTCTTTCGATGTTTTTCAAAGAGTCCACGAGTGCGTCCCGGCGCAGTAGCGGTGCCCACGGCGCGTTGTTTGACGCCGCTGTTTTGCGGTCAGCCACCGCGCAGCGAAATCAACGCAGCGATGTTCCATTCGAGCGCTTTTTGCCGCTCACGTTCCCTGCCCCACTGATGCCGCCCACCGTATTCATCGTCTCCGACGGTACCGGGATCACTGCCGAAACCTTCGCGCATTCGATCCTCTCCCAGTTCGACCAGAAATTCCGCCTGGTTCGCGTGCCTTTCGTCGACTCGACGGAAAAGGCCTATGCCACGCTCGAAAAGATCAACGAAGCGATCCAGCAGGACGGCCGTCGCCCGATCGTGTTTACGACGCTCGTGGACAGCGCATCGAATCAGATCGTCAAGGGCTCGAATGCGCTAGTGCTGGACATGTTCCAGACGTTCGTCGAGCCGCTCGAACAGGAACTGGAACTGAAGTCGAGTCACGCGATGGGGCGCGGCCACCAGAACGCGGACACCGAGGAATACAAGAACCGGATCGAGGCGATCAACTTCTCGCTCGCGCACGACGACGGCCAGTCGAACCGCAATCTCGCCGATGCCGACGTGATACTCGTTGGCGTGTCTCGCAGCGGCAAGACGCCGACGAGCCTGTACCTGGCCATGCAGTACGGCGTGAAAGCGGCCAACTATCCGCTGATTCCCGAAGATTTCGAGCGGGGAAAACTGCCTACGCCGCTATTGGCGCATCGGCAGAAAATGTTTGGATTGTCGATCGATCCGCAGCGCCTGTCGGAGATCCGTAACGAGCGCCGGCCGGGCAGCAAGTACGCCGCGCCGGAGAATTGCCGTTACGAGATCAACGAGGCCGAAGCGATGATGCGTCGCGAAGGGATCAAGTGGCTGTCGTCGACGCACAAGTCGATCGAAGAGATTGCGACCACGATCCTGCAGGAGATAAAGCTGGACCGGCCGTCTTATTGAGCAGCGGGAAAACGCGTGTCGCGGTGCATGTTCGCGGCGCGCTGTTGTCTGCATTGCTCGAATACGCACACAGCGGCCGCGGCCGCGACATTGAGCGACTCCATGCCGCCCGGCTGGGGAATCGTCACCCGCAATGAGACGGCGTCACGCCAGATTTGCGATACGCCGGCCCCTTCGTTGCCGAACACCCACGCAAGTTGTCCGCTCAGGTCGCAATCGTAGATCGCCTCTGCGCCGTGCGAGTCCGTAATCACGACAGGCACCGCGAGGCGTTCGATCAACGTCTGCGCTTCGACATCTTCGTGGATCTGCAGCAGGAAGTGTGCGCCCATGCCCGAGCGCAGCACCTTGGATGACCACGCGTACGCCGTGCCCGGCGCGCAGAACACGTGTTGAATACCCGCGGCGGCTGCGCTGCGCAAGATCGAACCCACGTTGCCTGCGTCCTGCACGCCGTCGAGCACGACGCATGTTTGCGCGACCGTCTCCGGCAGCGGCGTGTCGAGCTTTTCCACGAGCAGCAGAATCCCGACGCCGTGCACGACATTCGACAACTGTCCGAACAACGCATCCGGCAACGTTACGATGCGCTGTTCGTCGATGCGCGAAACGATGGCCTGAGCTTCGTCGTGACGAAGCGCGCCGTCGGTGACCACGCACATTTCCGGCTGCCCGGCGACATCGAGATAAGCGCTCGCGAGGTGGAAACCTTCCAGCAGCGCATGGCCGCTGCGACGCTGTTGATGCGTCGAACCGGCGAGCGCCTTCAGGCGTTTATAGAGCGGATTGTCCCGCGAGGTGATAGCTTTCACAGGCAGCGAAGACGGTGAGGGTCAGGAAAAAGGTTAGCGGAGTGAGCATGGCTAACGGGAGCAAAGCGGGAGTAAAGCGGGAGCAAAGCGTTACGCTTGCTGCAAATCGCGGCACTGGGTGTGGATGGAGCCGCCTGCCACGTCCGCGCAAATACTCACGCGCCGCTGTGTTCGCCGAACGCGTCGCGATCGAGCATTGCTTCGTCCAGCATGCCGTGCGCCAACATATCCGGCACGACGATAACTTCGCCTGCGGGCAGCGGCACCCCAGTGCCGAATCGCAAATGCGCCTCGCGCACGGGCGCGAACGAGCGCCGGTGATGCTCGCAGGGACCGTGCTCCCGCAACGCCGCGAGGTGCTGCGGCGTGCCGTAGCCCGCATGCGCATTGAAGCCGTACAGGGGATACGTCTGGTGCAATTCCAGAAGCATCCGGTCGCGCGTGACCTTGGCAAGAATCGACGCCGCCGAAATGCATTTCACGAGCGCGTCGCCACCAATCACTGCTTCGCTACGAACGCTCAATGTAGGGCAGCGATTACCGTCGATCTTCACCAGCGTGGGCGTCACGGACAGCCCTTCCACCGCGCGCTTCATCGCGAGCATGGTTGCGTGGAGGATGTTCAGCGAATCGATTTCTTCGACGGTTGCCGATGCAATGCAGTAAGCAAGCGCGCGGTCGACGATCTTGTCGTACAGCTCGTCACGCTTTTTGGCGCTCAACGCTTTCGAATCGTCGAGGCCGCGAATCATCGGCTTAGACGGATCGAAAATGACGGCTGCAGCCACGACCGGACCGGCCAGCGGTCCGCGCCCTGCTTCGTCTACGCCGCAAATAATGTCGTCGGGAGTCTCGAAGTTAAGGCCGCCCTGCCGGCCGGCCGATCCGGCCGCGCCTGCGACGGCCGCGGTCTTGCGACGTGGCGCGCGCGCGTTGGTGCGTTCGTTGCTCACGGCCGCGCCTTGCGCTTTTCGACGACGCTCGCGACGACTTCCGCCGCACGCTGCGCGGTGTTTTGCTTCAGCACGTGATGCATCTCCGTGAAGATTTCCGTCAGCGTGCGCCGGTTGGCTTCATCGCGCAACTGTTTCAGCGTGGCTTCGGCCAGCGCTTGCGGCGTCGCGAAATGCTGGAGAATTTCCGGCACCACGAAACGCCCCGCCAGAATGTTCGGCAAACCGACATACGGCAGATAGCCCTGCCGGCGCATGATCTGGCCGGTCAGCCAGGGCACCTTGTAGGAGATGACCATCGGCTTTTTCAGCAGCGCCGCCTCGAGCGTGACGGTGCCGCTTTTCACGAGGATCGCGTCTGCCGCCGTCATGGCGAGTTGCGACTGGCCGTCGGTAATTGTCAGCGCGAGGCCGGGGTGCGAGTCGACCAGCGGGCGCAGCATCTCTCGCAACGCGGGCGTCGCCGCCGGCATCACGAAACGGAGACCGGGCTCCTGATGCTGCATCATTTCCATCGCCGCGAAGAACGTTGGCCCGATCAGGTCGATCTCCGAGCGGCGGCTGCCCGGCAGCACCGCGATGACAGGACCGCTTTCCGCGATACCGAGCGTCCGGCGCGCGCCGAGCGTGTCGGGTTCCAGCGGAATTTCGTCGGCAAGCGGATGACCCACGTACGAAGCCGCGACGCCCGCTTTTTCGAGCAGCGCCGTTTCGAACGGGAACACGCACAGCATATGGTCGACGGCCTTCGCGATCTTTTTGATGCGCCCGCCGCGCCACGCCCAGATGGACGGGCAAACGAAGTGAATCGTCGGAATGCCCGCCTCGCGCAACGGATGTTCGAGCCCGAAGTTGAAGTCAGGCGCGTCCACGCCGACGAACACCGCGGGCGGCTCGGCCAGCAGTTGGCGCTTCAGGTCGTTGCGAACACGCAGGATTTCGGGAATGTGCCGCAGCGCTTCGACATAGCCGCGCACGGACAGCTTTTCCATCGGCCAGTGCGCGTCGAAACCGGTGGCAATCATGCGCGGGCCGCCGATTCCGTAGTAGTGCGTGGCGGCAGGCAGGCGGCTCGCGAGGCCGTTCAGCAGCGACGACGCCAGCAGGTCGCCGGACGGCTCGCCGGCCACCATCGCGATGCGTAGCGGACTGGGTTGCAATGCCATCGCTTAGCGGATGATGCCGCGCTGCGACGCTTCGACGAATGCCAGCAGCGTTCGCACCGGCTCATCGCCGTCGCCGCCGGCCGACGCCAGCTCACGCAACTGCACTTTCGCTTCTTCGAGCGACAGGCTGTTCTTGTACAGCAGACGGTACGCGGAGCGCAGCGCCGAAATCGCGTCCGGCGAGAAGCCGCGGCGGCGCAGACCTTCGACGTTGATGCCGTGCGGCTCGGCCTTGTTCCCGGCCGCGATCACGAACGGCGGAATGTCCTGCACGAGCGCCGAAGCGCCGCCCAACATGGAGTGAGCGCCGATGCGCACGAACTGATGCACGCCCGACATGCCGCCGACGATCGCATGGTCGCCAATCGTCACGTGGCCGGCCATCTGCGCGTTGCTCGACAGAATCACGTTGTTGCCGACATGGCAGTCGTGCCCGATGTGCACGTACGCCATGATCCAGTTGTCGTCGCCGAGCGTGGTCACGCCCGCGTCCTGCACCGTGCCGGTGTGGATCGTGGTGAACTCGCGGATCGTGTTGCGGTTGCCGATTTCGAGCCGGGTGGGCTCGTCTTTGTACTTCATGTCCTGCGGACGGCCGCCGACCGATGCATAGTGGCCGATCCGGTTGTCTTCGCCGATCGTGGTGTAGCCTTCGACCACGCTATGCGAACCGACGGTGGTCCGGGCGCCGATCGTCACATGGGCGCCGATCACCGCATACGGTCCGATTTCGACGGATTCGTCGAGTTGTGCGCCCGGTTCGACGATCGCAGTGGGATGAATCCTGCTCATGCGTCCTCGCTTCTGATTCTGTTGCGTTGTCTGGATGGGCTGGGTCGCGCCGGCTGCCTCATGAGGCGCCGGCTGCCCGAACAGTGACTCAGGCGTCTTTGTCGGTATGACGCACCGCGCACATCAGGTCGGCTTCCGCCGCCACCGCGCCGTCCACCTCGGCTCGCGCCTTGAACTTCCAGATGCCGCGCATATGCCGCTCGAACGTGCAGTTCAGGATGAGCTGATCGCCCGGCTCCACGACGCGCTTGAAGCGCGCGTTGTCGATACCGACGAACAGGTAAAGCGTGTTCGACGGGTCGCTCGGCTCTTCCGAGAACGTGAGGAGCGCTGCCGTTTGTGCGAGCGCTTCGAGGATCAGCACGCCAGGCATGACGGGACGCGTCGGAAAGTGTCCCTGGAAATACGGCTCATTGATCGACACGTTCTTCAACGCTTTGATGCACTTGTGCGGCTCGAGTTCGAGCACCCGGTCGACCAGCAGGATCGGGTAACGATGTGGCAGCAGCGTGAGAATCTTATGAATGTCGAGATTGATTTTTTCGGTGCTCATGGTGTTTCTGCTCACGCATTGACTGCGCGATGATGACTGCGGATGCTGGTGCAGGTGGGTTGGTAACGCGTGCTGCCGGCGCTCGCCGTGACCCGGGGCCGTGCCACCGGGTCACGGCAACCGTCTTCGCTTCCTGATATTCGCCCGCCA
Organism: Paraburkholderia kirstenboschensis; assembly: GCF_904848585.1. Taxonomy (GTDB): domain Bacteria; phylum Pseudomonadota; class Gammaproteobacteria; order Burkholderiales; family Burkholderiaceae; genus Paraburkholderia; species Paraburkholderia kirstenboschensis. The sequence goes on along the minus strand of NZ_CAJHCR010000001.1, from coordinate 1,042,990 downwards.
TTTTACGCGGTACTGGCGGGCCGCCCAGAAATCTAGCTTTTGTCGCTCTGTGAATTGCCCGTCGCGCCGGATGCCGCAGGCGCTGGTTTGCTGGCCGGCTTTGCGTCCGGCCGGTCAGCCGCGGCATTTTCCAGCGCCTTGATACGGTCGCGCAGCTTGTCGATATTGCGCAGCAAAGCCGCGCTTTTGTTCCAGTCAGCGTGGTTCACGGCCGGGAATGCGCTCGTGTACATGCCGGGCTTGAGCAGCGACTTCGACACCCCTGACTTCGCGGTGACGATGACATAATCGGCGAGCGTCACGTGCCCGGCAATCCCGACCGCGCCGCCGATCATGCAATGACGGCCGATGGTCGTGCTGCCCGCGATACCCGCGCAACCAGCGATTACCGTGTAGGCGCCGACCTTGCAGTTGTGGCCGATCTGCACGAGGTTGTCGATCTTCACGCACTCTTCGATGATCGTGTCGGCCATTGCGCCACGGTCGATCGTGGTATTCGCGCCGATTTCGACATCCGCTGCAATCGATACGCCGCCAACTTGCGGAATCTTCACCCAGCTACCGGTACGCGCTTCGCCTTCGCCGACGAAATCCGGCGCGAAGCCGAATCCGTCGGAGCCGATCACCGCGCCCGCGTGCACGATTACGCGCTCGGCCAGCTTGCAGCCGTGATACACGGCCACATTCGGATACAGATGCGAACCCGCGCCGATGCGCGTGCCGCGGCCAATGACGACATTCGCGTCGAGCCGCACGTTTTCGCCGATGACCGCACCGGCTTCGACCGTAACGTGCGGTCCGATCACCGCGCTCGCGGCGATCTGCGCGGACGGGTCGATCGTCGCACTCGGATGAATACCGGGCGCGAGCTTCGGCGTAGCCAGGTCGATGAAGGTTTGCGCGACGCGCGCGAAGTAAGCGTACGGATTCGGCGTGACGATGAAGTTACGGGCGCTGCGGGACGTGAGCTTCGCCAGGTCGTCGGCATTGATCAGCACGGCGCCGGCCTGGGTCGTCTCCACTTGCGACAGGTACTTCGGGTTGGCGAGGAACGCCAGTTGGTCCGGGCCTGCCTGGTCGAGCGGCGCGAGGCTGCTGACGCGCTGCGAACCGTCTCCTACTACTTCACCGCCGAACCGTTGGACGATGTCCTCGAGCGTAAATGCCATGCCTGTCCTGTCTCCTGCTGTTCAGTGCGTCTTGTCAGAGTCACCGGTTGGAGCCTCGCCCCGGCGCGCCCTGCATATGCCGAGCGCGGTTTCGGCGTGCTTCGGGTTCGCGTAAAGCTGTTTGGAGGCCACCAGACGGCGTGCGTCGTGCGCGGCGTTTGCATTCAACGCCCTTGCCGAGGCCGCCTTTTCAACCGCTGCTTGCAACGCTCCTGCCTGTGCTCTCAGTTGCCCGAGGCCGCGAGAGCCTTGAGCACCTGATCCGTGATGTCGATGCGCGGGCTCACATACACTGCTTCCTGAACGATCAGGTCGTAATGCTGCGCCTCGGCGATCTGCTTGATCACCTTGTTCGCGCGGTCCAGCACCGCCGCCAGTTCTTCATTGCGACGCTGATTCAGGTCTTCGCGAAACTCGCGCTGCTTGCGCTGAAAGTCCGTGTCGAGTTGCGACAGATCGCGCTGCTTTTGCGCGCGATCCGCCGACGACATCGACACACCGCTCTTGTCGAGCGAATCGGACATCGACTTCAGCTTCTGCGCCATGTCCGCGAGATCCTTGTCGCGCTTGGCGAACTCGGCCTCGAGCTTGACCTGGGCCGCCTTTGCCGCAGCCGATTCCCGCAGAATCCGGTCCGAATTCACCGCGGCAATCCTGGCTTCCTGCGCGTGCGCTACTCCGACGCCCAGCGTCATTGCCAGCGCCAGCGCGCAAGCCACACGTTTCGAAAACATACCGGTTAGCAAAGTGATCCTCTCGATACTGTTGTTTGGCGAGCTGTCCGCAACGCGGATCAGAACGCCGTTCCGATCTGGAACTGGAACTTCTGGTACTGGTCGCCCGTATGCTTGGTGAGCGGGAAGCCCAAGCTCAGCTTGAGCGGTCCGATCGGCGAAATCCACGCGAGGCCGACACCATAGCCGTAACGCAGGCCGTTAGCGCCGTTCGACGTGGCGGCGGTGCTCGCGTCGGCCCACACGTTACCCGCGTCCAGGAACGTGAACACGCGCAGGGTTCGATCATAGCCGGTGCCCGGCAGCGGGAACGTCAACTCGATATTGCCGACAAGCAGCTTCGAGCCGCCGATCGGATCGCCGGTGGTCGCGTCGCGCGGGCCGAGCGAACTCGGCTCGTAGCCGCGGACCGAACCGATACCGCCTGCATAGTAGTTCTTGAAAATCGGGTATGGCTTGCCGCCCATGCCCTTGCCGTAGCCGCCCTGGAAGTTGAAGCCCAGCACGAAGCCGCGCGAAAACGAGTAATAGTACTGCGCGTTGATGTCGGCCTTGTAATACTGGGTGCCGCCGATCGGCGTGCCGTATTCGGCATTTGCCTGCGTGAAGTAGCCACGGCTCGGCACGAGCGCGCTATCGCGCGCATCACGCGACCAGCCTACCGTAAGCGGCACGTTGTTCGACACGCGGCCAAAGTCCTGAACGTATTGCTTATACGACGCTGGCGTATTGCTGTCCACGTCCAGCTGGTTCTGCTCGAGACCCGCGCCGAAGTACACCGTATCCACTTCGGAGAACGGAATACCGAACTTCAGGTCGCCACCAATCGTAACGATCTTGAAGCTCGAATCGGTCGAGTAGTACAGCGGCTGATAGGTACGGTAATAGACGTCGGTAATACGCTTGATGCCGTCGACCGTGAAATACGGATCGACCTGCGTAACCGTCAACGTGCGGTAGGTTTTCGCGGTATTGATGTTCACCGCGAGGCTCGTGCCCGAGCCGAACACGTTGTCTTGCGAGACGCCGGCCGACAGCACCACTTTGTCGGTCGACGAAAAGCCGGCGCCCAGCGTAATCGCGCCTGTCGGCTTTTCAGCGACCTTGACGTCAACGTCGACCTGGTCAGGCGTGCCTTCCACGGGGATCGTGGTCACGTCGACGTCGGTGAAATAGCCGAGACGATTGATACGGTCTTTCGACAGTGCGAGGCGGTTCGAGTCGAACCACGAGCTTTCGAGCTGACGCATTTCGCGACGCACCACTTCGTCGCGCGTACGCGTATTGCCGACCACATTGATACGGCGCACATAGACGCGGCGGCTCGGGTCCACCTGCAGCGTCAGGTCGACCTTGTGGTTCGACTGGTCGATCTGCGGCTGCGCGTTGACGGTCGCGAAGGCATAACCGTATTCGCCCAGCTTGTCGACGATCGCCTTGGTGGTGGCCTGCAGCTTTTCAGCCGAGAAGCGATCGCCCGGTTTGATCTTGATGAGCTTGGCGAGCTCCGGCTCGCGGTCGAGCAGATTACCGGCCAGCTTGATGCTCGAGATCGTGTACGGCTCGCCTTCATGCAGCGTGACCGTCAGATACATGTCCTTCTTGTCCGGCGTGATCGACACCTGAGTCGACTCGATATTGAACTCGAGGTAGCCGCGGTTCAGGTAATACGAGCGGACATTTTCGAGGTCGCCGGTGAGCTTGTCTTTCGCGTACAGGTCGTTCTTCGTGTACCACGAGAACCAGTTCGGCGTGGACAACTGCATTTCGTCGCGCAGCGTGCCCGTGCTGAACGCCTTGTTGCCGATAAAGTTGATCTGACGGATCTTGGCGCTAGGCCCTTCGGCCACCGAGAACAGCACCGAGACGCGATTGCGGTCGATCGGCGTGATCGTGGTCGTGACTTCGGCTGCGTAGTAGCCGCGCGTCAGGTACTGACGCTTCAGCTCCTGTTCGGCCTTGTCGACGAGTGCCTTGTCGTAGTAACGGCCTTGCGACAAACCCACGGCGCGCAGCGCCTTGGTCAGGTTTTCCTTGTCGAACTCGTGAATGCCCGCAAAGTCGATCGTGCCAATGGCCGGACGCTCCAGCACCTGCACGACGACCACATTGCCTTCGGTCGCGATCTTGACGTCGTTGAAGAAGCCCGTTGCGTACAGTGCGCGAATGGCTTCCGATGCCTTGTCGTCGCTGAACGTGTCGCCCTGCTTGATAGGCAGATAGGCGAACACGGTGCCAGGTTCGACGCGTTGCAATCCCTCGATCCGGATGTCTTGCACCACGAAGGGCGTGGTTGCGTGAGCAACCAGCCCATGCGCGGCGAATGCCGCGGTTATAACCGTCTTCGGAACAAAGCGATGAGGTTTAAACAACGTGCTTCCCCAGTGTGTATAGCTGCATCAGGTCGGACGGTCGCCATTGTTAGCGCCGCCGGACACTTTAAAAGTGGATTAAACGAGCGAGATCGTTGAACAGTGCAATCGCCGACAAAGCGACGATGCAGGCGAGACCCGCCCTCTGAAAAACGAGTTGCCAGCGATCGGAGACAACTTTACCGGTCACAGCTTCAACCAAATAATATAACAGATGACCCCCGTCCAATACCGGAATTGGTAGCAGGTTCAGTACACCGAGGCTAATACTGACGAGGGCCAGGAACGACAGAAATGCAGAAGGACCGAGACGTGCGCTCTTTCCCGCGTAATCGGCGATCGTCACTGGACCCGACAGATTTTTTAGCGAAGCGTCGCCGACGATCATGCGGCCGAACATACGCACCGAATAAACCGCCAGATCCCACGTACGGCGCGCGCCCAGTTGAAGGCTTTCGAAAGGTCCATAACGCACGTTGATCGACGGCACCTGGGTCGCCAGTTCGGCGCCGATGCGGCCGACCTGCTGCCCCGTTGCCGGGTCGCGCTGTGCCTGCGGAACGATGCTGATGTCTTCGAGTTTGCCCTGCGCTTCACCCTGCGCTTGACCCTGCATCTGGCCGCCGGCCGCGCGCTCCACTTGCAGCGTCAAAGGCTTGCCGGCGTGCGATTTTACATACGCGATGAAGGCCGTGGCGTTGTCGGTTGCGATGCCGTTGATCGCACGCAAGCGGTCGCCCGGAACAAGCCCGGCTTTCTGCGCCGCGCTGCCCGGCTGCACACCCGCAACGGTCAGCTTGCCGCCGCCGGGTTCAAAGCCGAGGCGCGACATGAAGTCGTCGTCTACGTCCTTTTCGCCGACACCGCGCAGGTCGAGCTGGAAGTCCGACGTGCCGCCCGGGCCTTTCGCGCTCAGCACGACACGTTTGTGATCGAAGGCCGCGCCGAGCAGTTTCCAGCGCAAGTCCGACCAGGATCGCACCGGCTCGGAGTCGGCAGCGTTCTCCGTGCGCACCGCCACCACCGTCTCCCCGCCTTCGAATCCGGCGACGGCAGCCGCCGTGTTCGGCGCGGGCACGGCCAGAATGGCTGCGGGTTCTGTGACGCCGGTGGCGAACACGAGGCCGAACAGCACGATGGCCAGCAGGAAATTTGCAACCGGCCCCGCCGCGACGATGGCGATACGCCGCCACACCGACTGCCGGTTGAACGCATGCGGCAACGCTTCGGCGGGAATCGGCGCGTTGCCTGTCTCACGCTCGTCGAGCATCTTCACATAGCCGCCGAGCGGCAGCGCGGCCACGGTCCATTCGGTGCCGCTCCTGGGACTGACCCACTGGAAAAGCGGCTTGCCGAAGCCGATCGAAAAGCGCAGCACCTTGACGCCGCACAGCCGCGCCACGCTGTAATGCCCATATTCGTGGACGACCACAAGCACGCCAATCGCAACCGCGAAGGCGAGCACTTCGATCAGCAGATTCATAAGCGCCTCACTGGACGGCGCGTTCCGTGCGGCGGGCGGCGTCAGGCAGACGCGCGATGAATTCGGCAGCGGCGCGACGCGCTGCGGCGTCTGCTTCGATCACATCTTCGAGCGCATGCGCGCTGCCATTCGGCAACCCGTTGAGCACCGAGTCGACCACTTGCGCGATCGCCATGAAACCAATCTGGCGCGACAGGAACGCTTCAACAGCAATTTCGTTAGCGGCGTTGAGCGCCGCACTGGCGAGGCCACCTTCGGCCAGTGCCTTCATCGCCAAAGCCAGACAGGGGAAACGCGCGTAGTCCGGTTTTTCGAACGACAGCGACGCGATTTCCGCGAGGTCCAGCTGCGCGACGCCCGAATCGACACGATCCGGAAATGCGAGCGCATGAGCGATGGGCGTACGCATGTCCGGGTTACCGAGTTGCGCGAGCACCGAGCCGTCGGCGTACGAAACCAGCGAATGGATCACGCTTTGCGGATGGATCAGCACGTCGATGCGATCGCCCGGCAAGCCGAACAGCCAATGAGCCTCGATCACTTCGAGGCCTTTGTTCATCATCGTGGCGGAGTCGACCGAAATCTTGCGGCCCATGACCCAGTTCGGGTGCTTGCAGGCTTCTTCCGGCGTGACGCCGGCAAGGGTGGCCGGTTCGCGCGTTCGGAACGGGCCGCCCGACGCGGTCAGAATGATCTTGGACACGCCGCCATGCAGCGCGGCTTCGCGCGGCAAGCACTGGAAAATAGCGTTGTGTTCGCTGTCGACCGGCAGCAGAACCGCGCCGTTGTCGTGGACCGCGTCCATGAAGATGGCGCCCGACATGACCAGCGCTTCCTTGTTGGCAAGCAGAATCCGCTTGCCGGCGCGCGCGGCGGCGAGGCTCGGCGCGAGACCGGCCGCGCCCACGATTGCCGCCACGACCGTGTCGCAGCCGCTGGCCTTCGACACGTCGACGAGCGCCTGGGCGCCATACGTCACTTCGGTCTTGCAGCCCGCTTCGCGCAATTTGCCCGCGACGCGTGCCGCCGTGTCGGCGTCGCCGACCACCGCGACTTCCGGCCGGAAACGCAGGCATTGCTCGACGAGCTTGTCGCCGTTGCGGTGTGCGGTAAGCGCATAAACCGAAAAACGCTCGGGATGACGCGCGACGACGTCGAGCGTGCTGTCTCCAATCGAGCCCGTGGAACCGAGCAATGTCAGACGTTTTTGCATATCTCTTTCTCTAGCCGAGCAGCAGCATGGCAAGCGGCAGCACCGGCAACAATGCGTCGATGCGGTCGAGCACGCCACCGTGCCCCGGCAACAGGCCGCTCGAATCTTTCACGCCGGCCTGGCGCTTCATCATGGATTCAAAAAGGTCGCCTACGACGCTGAACACCACCAGCAGGGTCAGCGCGAGCAGCGCACGCAGGGCGCCCCAGTGCGCCCACAAGCCGGAATACAGGGTCGGCTCGAACGCACGCAAAACAACCGCCGCCAGAGCGACGATCATGACGACGAGCCAGCCGCCGATCGCGCCCTCCCACGTCTTGCCCGGGCTGATGGCGGGCGCGAGCTTGTGCTTGCCGAACGCCTTCCCCGAGAAGTATGCGCCGATATCGGCGAGCCATACCAATAGGAGCAGCGACAGCACGAACGGCACACCCTGGATGCGCGCGGCGACGAGAGCATGCCAGCACGCGACGAATATCACAATGCCGGCAAGAAACAGAAAGTTACGCCATGCGCCCTGCGCGAGCGTCGGCTTGCGCAGCAGCACGAATGGGCCGGCGATCACCCAGAAAATGGCGGCCGCTTTGTAAAACGGCCGTGCATCGTCGACACCGATGCCAAGGCGCGTGCTTGCCACTAGCGCCACTGCCGCCACCAGCGCGTAAATGACCGGGCCCGCGCCGCCAAGCTTGAGCAGGCGCGCCCACTCCCACGCAGCGAACACGACGACGAACGCAATCAGCGCGCCGAACGCGCCGACCGGCGCGAACAACGTGACGGGCAGGAACACTGCCAGGAGGACGACCGCCGTGATGACACGGGTTTTTAGCATGGAAGCGAATCGACGTTTTGCGATTGCGGCTCGAGCTGAGCACTGGTGCGGCCGAAACGGCGCTCGCGCTCCGCATATGAAGCGATCGCGTGGCCGAGGGCGTCGGCGTCGAAATCCGGCCAGAAGGTGTCGGTGAAGTAGAACTCGGTGTAGGCGAGCTGCCACAGCAGGAAATTGCTGACGCGCCGCTCGCCGCCCGTGCGGATGAACAGATCGGGCTCCGGCGCATACGCCATGGACAGATGCTCGGCAAACGATTCCTCGTTCACCTCGACCGCCTTGCCCGCCAGCGCCGACTGCTCGGCGAGCTTGCGGGTGGCCTGCATGATGTCCCAGCGACCGCCGTAATTGGCTGCAATGGTGAGCGTGAGCCGCGTATTGCGCGCGGTCTTGGTCTCGGCGCGCTTGATCAGATCGCGGATGCGCGTATCGAAACGTTCGAGATCGCCGACCACCCGCAAACGGATGCCGTTCGCATGCAGCTTGCCGATCTCGCGCTCGAGCGCGGTGACGAACAGGCGCATGAGGAACGACACTTCCTCGTTCGGCCGACGCCAGTTTTCGGAACTGAAGGCAAACAGCGTCAGATATTCGACGCCCTGGCGGGCGCACGCCTCGACGGCTGCACGCACAGCGTCGACGCCGCGCGTATGACCGGCCACGCGCGGCAAGCGGCGTTGGGTGGCCCAACGGCCGTTGCCGTCCATGATGATCGCGATGTGTCGCGGCACCGCAGCGACATCAGGCACGCGCACGGTTGAACTGGTGTAGGTCATGGCCGTCGGGACAATAACTGCAAATGAAGAAGTGAAAACCTTGAATTGGTGAGTGCTCCCAGACCTGGCGCTGTACGGTTCGCACTTTGCGCCAGCCCCTGAAGGGGCAGAAAAAGCTGCGTCGGCTCCGCGTTTCCGACGGAGCCGAGCCGCCTTACACCGTCATGATCTCTGCTTCTTTGGTCACGACGAGCTTGTCGATTTCAGCGACGAATTTGTCCGTCAGCTTCTGAATATCGTCGCCTGCACGACGCTCGTCATCTTCCGAAATTTCTTTGTCTTTGACGAGCTTCTTCAGTTGCTCGTTAGCGTCGCGGCGCAAATTGCGGACAGCGATCTTGGCCGTTTCGGCTTCGCTCTTGACCACTTTCGTCAGCTCGCGGCGGCGTTCTTCGGTCAGCGCCGGCATCGGCACGCGGATCACATCGCCCTGGGTAGCTGGGTTCAGACCGAGGTCCGACTCGCGGATCGCCTTTTCGACGACCTGGACCATCTTCTTTTCCCACGGCTGCACGCCGATCGTACGTGCGTCGATCAGCGTCAGGTTCGCGACCTGCGAAATAGGCACCGGCGAGCCGTAGTAATCGCACTGGATGTGATCGAGCAGGCCCGTGTGCGCACGGCCCGTACGGATTTTCGACAGATCGTTCTTGAACGCGTCGATGGAACGCTGCATCTTTTGCTCAGCGCCCTTCCTGATATCAGCCACAGACATTTTTAAACCTCCGAACCTTCAAAACGGTGCGAGCCGGCCAGCACGCGCGATATGCGGCGGCCCGGGCTCGCGTCAAAGCCCACGTTATGTGAACGAGAGTTTACACGTGGACGAGGGTGCCCTCGTCCTCGCCGAGCACGATACGCTTGAGCGCGCCCGGCTTGACGATCGAAAACACGCGGATCGGCAGCTTCTGGTCGCGGCACAGCGCGAACGCGGTGGCGTCCATGACCTGCAGATTGCGGCCGATTGCCTCGTCGAAGCTGATCGTGGTGTAGCGCGTCGCGCTCGGATCTTTCTTCGGGTCGGCGGAGTAGACGCCGTCAACCTTGGTGGCTTTCAGCACGACTTCGGCGCCGATTTCCGAGCCGCGCAGCGCGGCGGCCGTGTCGGTCGTGAAGAACGGGTTGCCGGTGCCGGCCGCGAAAATCACGACTTTGCCTTCTTCGAGCTGGCGAATCGCTCGCGGGCGGATATACGGCTCGACCACCTGGTCCATACGCAGCGCGGATTGCACACGCGCCTCGATGCCCGCATGGCGCATGGCGTCCTGCAGTGCCAGCGCGTTCATCATGGTGGCCAGCATGCCCATGTAGTCGGCGGTGGCGCGGTCCATACCGGCCGCGCCGCCCGCTACGCCGCGAAAAATATTGCCGCCGCCGATCACCACGGCCAACTGCGTTCCAAGACGGACCACTTCGGCCACATCCGCCACCATTCGTTCGATGGTCGCGCGATTGATGCCAAAGGCATCGTCGCCCATCAGAGCTTCACCGGAGAGTTTGAGCAGGACGCGTTTGTAGGCAGTGGGCATAGGGGTATCCAGATCGCGCAGAACAGGGCAACAACAAGGGACTAATGTAGGGGTGAAATGCTGATTCGGGCAAGCGCCGCCAAATTGATGAACCCCTGAGGTTCGTCAGCGGCGGCTGCGCAGCGGGGGTCGACCCGCGCGCAGCCTTGCGGCGCTGCCGACCGCGGCACAGTCTTGCTCTGCCGCGGGTACAACGGTACTAGCCGAAGCTCGGGTGAAGCTTATTGTTGCTTTGCAGCAGCCACTTGAGCGGCGACTTCAGCAGCGAAGTCGTCCTGCTTCTTCTCGATGCCTTCGCCGACCACGAACAGCGCGAACTTCTGGACGCTCGCATTGCCGGCCTTCAGCATCTGTTCGATCGTCTGCTTGTCGTTCTTAACGAACGTCTGGTTGAGCAGCGACACTTCCTTCAGGTACTTCTGCACGCTGCCGTCGACCATCTTCGCGACGATTTCAGCCGGCTTGCCCGATTCGGCGGCCTTCTGTTCAGCGATGCTGCGTTCCTTGGCGATCAGATCCGCCGGCACGTCGTCCGACGACAGCGAGACCGGCTTCATGGCTGCGATGTGCATAGCCACGTCCTTGCCGACCTGCTCGTCTGCGCCCGTGTACTCGACCAGCACGCCGATGCGCGTACCGTGCAGATACGCAGCCAGCTTGTTCGACGTCTCGAAACGCACGAAACGGCGGATCGACAGGTTTTCACCGATCTTGCCGACCAGCGCGAGACGCACTGCGTCGACGGTCTGGCCGTCGAGCGGCAGAGCCGACAGCGCTGCGACGTCAGCCGGGTTTTGCGTTGCGACCAGCTCGGCGACCTTCTTCGAGAAAGCGAGGAAGTCGTCGTTCTTCGAGACGAAGTCGGTTTCGCAGTTCAATTCGACGAGCGAACCCGCATTGCCGCCGATGAACGAGGCGACCACGCCTTCAGCCGTAACGCGCGATGCAGCTTTGCTCGCCTTGTTGCCCAGCTTCACGCGCAGCAGCTCTTCAGCGCGCGCCATGTCGCCGTCGGCTTCCGTCAGCGCCTTCTTGCATTCCATCATCGGCGCGTCGGTCTTCGCGCGCAGTTCTGCAACCATGCTTGCGGTAATTGCCGCCATCATTTGCTCCTTGAGTTCGGTCTGTGTTGCTTCTGTAGCACGCCGCCCGGACTTCGATACCGGCGGCAAGAATTCGTTTCAGCGTTATGCGCGTTTTTTTGCGGATAACGCGTCGGGCACCGCCCCAACCAGAGACAGCGCCCCGCTGCGACGTCGCGACTTAAAAAAAGGGGGCCTGTAGAAAGCCCCCTTTTTTGCCGGACACGGGGCAGCTTTACGCTTCCGCGTTGACCTCGACGAACTCGTCGCCGTCGTCGCCGCGTGCAGCCTGCACCACTTCGTTGACCGCATTGGCGCGGCCTTCGAGGATCGCGTCAGCCACGCCAGCCGCGTACAGAGCGACGGCCTTGCTGGCGTCGTCGTTACCCGGGATCACGTAGTCGATGCCTTCCGGCGAGTGGTTCGTATCGACCACTGCGATGACCGGCACGCCGAGCTTGTTAGCTTCGGTGACGGCGATCTTGTGGTAGCCGACGTCGACCACGAAAATCGCGTCCGGAATGCCGCCCATGTCCTTCACGCCGCCAATCGACTTTTGCAGCTTGGCCATTTCGCGTTCGAACAGAAGCGCTTCCTTCTTGCTCATGCGTTCCGTTTCACCTGCTTCCAGCGCTGCTTCCATGTCCTTCAGGCGCTTGATCGAAACCTTCAGCGTCTTGAAGTTGGTCAGCATGCCGCCGAGCCAGCGTGCGTTGACGTACGGCATGCCGGCGCGCTGCGCTTCCTGAGCGATCGTGTCGCGCGATTGACGCTTCGTGCCGACGAACAGGATCGTGCCGCGGTTCGCTGCCAGTTGACGCGCGTACTTCAGCGCGTCGTTGTACATCGGCAGCGTCTTTTCGAGGTTGATGATGTGAATCTTGTTGCGATGACCGAAAATGAAGGGGGCCATCTTCGGGTTCCAGAAGCGCGTTTGGTGACCGAAGTGGACACCGGCTTCCAGCATTTGACGCATGGTAACTGCCATGAAAATCTCCGCGAGGGTTGGGTCTTAAGCCGGCTGCCGTATCCGCCGCGCTGCCAGGTCAAGTCTTGCCTGGCTACGCGCCGCGAACACCCTGGGTGCGCCGGCTTGCGAGTCTGCTGCCCGATACTGCTTCTTCCCGTGGCTCGGGCAGCAAGTGCCATGGGAAGCGTCAACCCCATCCGCTTGAACGCTGCCTACTGTCGTGAGGCAGCCGCAAGAGAGGGATCGACTCAGCCAAAGATTATAGCATGCGACTATCGGCCGACTCAACCTGCCTGGTGCTCCCGCTCGCTACCGCGGGTTGCACCCGGGCGCTCGCCGCCGCATCGCGCGCCACTGCAAAGCCATGAATGGCGCGGCGCCGCTCCTGGCGCAAAAGCCGTCTGACGAGCGCCAAAACGCTGCGGCACCGGGAATATGGTGCGATAATCCCGGAATAAATCGCATTTCAGGCCCGACTCATGGCTATCACGCTCAAAAACGAACACGATATCGCGCAAATGCGCGTCGCTTGCAAACTTGCGAGCGAAGTGCTCGATTACATCACGCCGTTCGTCGCCGCCGGCGTCACGACCGGCGAACTCGACCGCCTGTGCCACGAGTACATGCTGAAGGAACAGGGCACGGTCCCCGCGCCGCTGAACTATCAGCCGCCCGGCTATCCGCCCTACCCCAAGGCCACCTGCATTTCTGTCAACGACGTGATCTGCCACGGCATTCCCGGCGACAAAACGCTCAAGAATGGCGACGCGCTGAACATCGACATCACGGTGATCAAGAACGGCTATTTTGGCGATACGAGCCGGATGTTCATCGTGGGCGAGGGTTCGATCCTTGCCAGACGGCTCGTTCAGACCACTTTCGAGTGCATGTGGCTCGGCATCGACCAGGTGCGCCCGGGTGCTCATCTCGGTGACATCGGCTATGCGATCCAGAAGCACGCCGAGGCGCACGGCTACAGCGTGGTGCGTGAATATTGCGGCCACGGCATCGGCACGGTGTTCCATGAAGACCCGCAGATTCTGCACTATGGCCGTCCCGGCACGGGGCTCGAACTGCAAGCCGGCATGATTTTCACGATCGAGCCGATGATCAACGCCGGCCGCCGCGACATCCGCACCATGCCCGACCAGTGGACGGTCAAGACCAAAGACCGCAGTCTCTCGGCGCAATGGGAGCACACGGTGCTCGTGACGGAAACCGGCTACGACGTCCTGACCGTCTCCGCCGGCACGCCCGCGCGCCCGCCGGTGGTCGCCGCCACGGCCTGACCGATTTCGCCCCCTGACCGCCAGCCGCCCATGAGTAGTGTTCCAGCCGTCGCCCCGTCCCATGCCAGGTCGCTCAAGGCGGACTACAAAGTGGCCAAAGCCCAGTTGCTGGAACGCTTCAAGACCGCCACCAACGTGGAAGCGTTGATGGCGGCGCTTTCGCGCACCACCGACGACTCGCTGCGCGCCGCCTGGAACACCTGCGAACTGCCCGCCGATCTTGCGCTGGTCGCAGTGGGAGGTTATGGCCGCGGCGAACTGGCGCCGCATTCGGACATCGACATCCTCGTGCTGCTCCCCGATGCGCCGCTCGAGCACCTGGAAGCCCGCATCGAGCGCTTCATAAGCCTTGCGTGGGATCTCGGGCTGGAACTCGGCAGCAGCGTGCGCAGCGTTTCGCAGTGTCTCGAAGAAGCCGCCAACGACGTGACCGTGCGCACGTCGCTGCTGGAAGCGCGGCGCATTACGGGCAGTGCGGCGCTGTTCGACGACTTCGTAAAGCGTTATCGCGAGGCGCTCGACCCGAAAGCGTTTTTTCAGGCCAAAGTGCTGGAAATGCGCCAGCGCCACGCCAAGTTTCAGGACACGCCTTACGCGCTGGAGCCCAACATCAAGGAAAGCCCGGGCGGACTACGGGATCTTCAGCTGATTCTATGGATCACCCAGGCGGCCGGTTTCGGGAGCAGTTGGCGCGAACTCGAAGCGCGCGGCCTGATCACGGAGCGCGAAGCACAGGAACTGCGGCGCAACGAAGGCTTCCTGAAGTCGCTGCGCGCCCGGTTGCACGTCACCGCCGGGCGTCGTCAGGATATTCTGGTGTTCGACCTGCAAACGCCGGTGGCGGAAAGTTTCGGCTACAAACCCACCGCCACCAAGCGCGCGAGCGAGCAGCTGATGCGCCGTTATTACTGGGCGGCCAAGGCGGTCACGCAGCTTGCCACGATTCTGATCCAGAACATCGAGGCGCAGCTTTTCCCGAGCACGAGCGGCATTACTCGGGTGCTGTCGGACCGCTTCGTCGAAAAGCAGGGCATGCTCGAAATCGCGAGCGACGATCTGTTCCAGCGCGAGCCGAACGCGATTCTCGAAGCGTTCCTGCTGTATGAGCAGACGCCGGGCGTCAAGGGTCTGTCGGCACGCACGCTGCGCGCCATCTACAACGCACGCGAGGTGATGGACCAGCACTGGCGGCGCGATCCGGAAAACCGGCGCCTCTTCATGGACATCCTGAAGCAGCCGGCCGGCATCACGCACGCGTTGCGCCTGATGAACCAGACGAGCGTGCTGGGGCGCTACCTGCTCAACTTCCGGCGCATCGTCGGACAGATGCAGCACGACCTGTATCACGTCTACACCGTCGACCAGCACATCCTGATGGTGCTGCGCAATCTGCGGCGCTTCGCGGTCGCCGAACACGCGCATGAATATCCGTTCTGCAGCCAGTTGATCGTGGGCTTCGACCGGCCGTGGGTGCTGTACGTCGCGGCGCTGTTTCACGATATCGCCAAGGGTCGCGGCGGCGACCACTCCACGCTCGGCATGGCCGACGCGCGGCGTTTCTGCCGCAATCACGGCATCGAGGGCGAAGACGGCGAACTGGTGGTCTGGCTGGTGCAGCAGCATCTGACCATGAGCCAGGTCGCACAGAAGCAGGACACGAGCGACCCGGAGGTCATCAAGCGTTTCGCTGAACTGGTCGGCAACGAACGGCGTCTGACCGCGCTGTATCTGCTGACGGTGGCCGACATCCGCGGGACCAGTCCGAAAGTCTGGAACACGTGGAAGGGCAAGCTGCTGGAAGACCTGTACCGCGCGACGCTCGCGGTGCTCGGCGGCGCGCGTCCGGACGCGCATTCGGAACTGGAATCGCGTCAGGAAGAGGCGCTCGCGCTGCTGCGCCTCGAGACGGTGCCGGAAGGCGCGCAGAAAGCGCTGTGGGACAAGCTCGACGTCGGCTACTTTCTACGCCACGACGCGGCGGACATCGCATGGCAAACGCGCGTGCTCTACCGTTACGTCGAGACGCCCACGCCGATCGTTCGCGCCCGCCCTTCGCCGATCGGCGAAGCGCTTCAGGTGCTCGTGTACGTGAAGGACCAGCCGGATCTGTTCGCCGGCATTTGTGCGTATTTCGACCGCAACGGCCTGTCGGTGCTCGACGCGCGGGTCAGCACCACGCGTCACGGGTATGCGCTCGATAATTTCCTCGTCGCGCATACCGAAGAAGACGTGCATTATCGCGACATTGCCAATCTCGTCGAGCAGGAACTGACCGCGCGCCTCACCGGCGACGGCACCTGGCTCCCGGGGCCGTCGAAGGGCCGTTTGTCGCGGCTGTCGCGGACCTTCCCTGTTACACCGCGCGTCGATCTTCGGGCCGACGAGCGCGGCCAGTACTACATCCTGTCCGTGTCGGCGAACGACCGGCCAGGCCTTCTTTATTCGATCGCGCGCGTGCTGGCCGAACACCGGGTCGGCGTCGCGTCGGCGCGGATCAACACGCTCGGCGAACGCGTCGAAGACGTGTTTCTGCTGGATGGACACGGTCTGTCGGACAACCGCCTGCAAATTCAGGTCGAGACGGAACTGCTGCGCGCGATTGCAGTGTGAGATTTCATGCGAGTCAAATTAACAGCCAAGCACCCGCGGCCGGTTTCGTCCGAACGCGCCCCTGTCCGTAGCGGCAGCACGTCGGCGCGTAAGCCGACACGGCCGGCAGGACCGAAATCGTCGATGGCTGGCCCGAGCGGCCCGCGAGGCGAAGGCGCGGGCACGTCGTCCAGCGGCAAGCGTCCGGCTGGCGCGGGCGGGCGGACGCCGCGCCCTCCCCGCGAGGAAGGCTCGTTTTCCCGCGAGCGCGACGCGGGCGGAGCCGGCGGCGCACGGCGCGCGACGTCTGACCGGCCGCCGCGCCGCGAAGGCGCGGGCGCGCCTGCGCGGCGCTTTGAAGGAAGCGGCGAGCGTGGTCCGCGGCGTGAAGGTGGTGAGCGCGCGCCGCGCAGATTCGAAGATGGTGGGGAACGTGCGCCGCGCCGGTTTGAAAATCGCTCGGCTGGGGACGAGCGGGCGCCTCGTGGCGCTGGCGGCGAGCGCGGTGAACGCGCGCCGCGTCGTTTTGAGGATCGGACGGGTGGTGGCGACCGTGCCGAACGCGCACCGCGCCGGTTTGAGGATCGGACGGGTGGTGGCGACCGTGCGCCCCGCCGCTTCGAAGACCGTGCGGGTAACAGCGAACGGTCGCCCCGTGGCCCTGGTGGCGAACGCGCTGAACGTGCCCCGCGCCGATTCGAAGATCGCGCGGGCAGCACCGACCGTGCGCCCCGCCGCTTCGAAGACCGTGCCGGTAACAGCGAGCGGTCGCCCCGTGGCCCGGGCGGCGAACGCGCTGAACGCGCCCCACGCCGTTTCGAAGATCGCGCGGGCAGCACAGACCGCGCCCCCCGCCGCTTCGAAGGAAACGCGGATCGCGGCGCCCCGCGCAGCTTCGACGGCAATCGGACACCGCGCCGGGACGACGGCGAACGCCGTCCGTTCAGCGGCCCGCGAGCGGGAGCAGGCCGTCCCTCGGAAGGCGGCCAGCGCGGTGAGCGTCCGATGCGCGGTGAACGCGACGCCTCCGACCGCCCCCGCTTCAGCGCAGACCGTGGCGCCTCGCAAGAGCGCCGCGGCGGCGAGCGCGGACCGCGCAGCGACAGCGCGCCGCGACGCGTAGAGGGCGAGCGCGGCGAGCGAAGCTTTGCAAAGCCCGTCAAGAGCGGCTACGGCGACCAAGCCGATCGTCCGGTCCGCGCGCCTCGTGGCGAACGAGGCGAACGCGCACCGGCTCGCCGCGAATTCGGCGACCGCGCCGCGACGCGCACGGACCGTGCAGAACGGCCGGCGCGCAGCTTCGACAAGGCACCGGCCGCCGAACGCCGTTTCACCGGCGACCGCCCCGCCCGAGCCAGCAAGCCGCGCGGCGTCGCTCCGGCCGAACACCGCCCGCACGCAGAGGCTGCCCCGCGCACGCCGCGTCGCGATATCGAGGATGCGCCCGGCACCTTGCGCCTGTCCAAACTCATGTCCGAACTGGGCCTGTGCTCGCGCCGCGAAGCCGACGAATGGATCGAGAAAGGCTGGGTGCTCGTCGACGGCGAACGGATCGACACGCTAGGCACGAAGGTTCGCCCCGATCAGCGGATCGAGATCGATCCCGCTGCCGAGGCCGTGCAAGCAAGCCAGGTCACGGTGCTGATCCATAAGACTGTCGGCTACGTGTCGGGCCAGGCGGAAGACGGCTATCAGCCGGCCATCACGCTCGTCACGCCGGAGAATCGCTGGGAAGGCGACCACTCGGACATTCGCTTCTCCGTCGCGCATCTGCGTCAGCTCGCGCCGGCCGGGCGTCTGGACATCGATTCGACAGGCTTGCTGGTGTTGACGCAGGACGGCCGCATCGCCAAGCAGCTGATCGGCGGCCATTCCGAGATCGACAAGGAATACCTGGTGCGCGTCGCCTACGGCGAGCACACGGTCGACGTCGAAAATCACTTTCCGCCGGAAAGCCTCGCGCTCTTGTGCCACGGTCTTTCGCTCGACGACGTGCCGCTCAAGCCCGCGCAGGTCAACTGGCAAAACGGCGAGCAGTTGCGCTTCGTGTTGCGCGAAGGAAAAAAGCGCCAGATTCGCCGGATGTGCGAACTGGTCGGCCTTGAAGTCATTGGCCTCAAGCGTGTACGTATGGGCCGTGTGATGCTTGGCGCGCTACCGCCAGGGCAGTGGCGCTACCTCGCAGCGGACGAGTCGTTCTGACGCCCGCCAGCAAGCTCAGAGGCTCCGCGATCGACCGCTTCGCTCGATCTTGAAGCGCATCGAGCGCCGTAGCGGCCCAACAAAAAACCCACGCAATTGCGTGGGTTTTTTTATTACCACCGCGCGGCATCGACGAACGGCCGCATCAATCGTCGATATTCGGATCCATGTCCGGAAACAGCACTTCTGTATAGCCAAACTTGGCGAAGTCGGTGATCCGCATCGGATACAGCTTGCCGATCAGGTGATCGCATTCGTGCTGTACGACGCGCGCATGGAAACCTTCGGCGACGCGGTCGATCGGCGTGCCGTACTGGTCGAAGCCGTGATATTTGATCATCGAAAAGCGGCTGACCGCGCCGCGCAGGCCCGGAACAGACAGGCAGCCCTCCCAGCCCTCTTCCATATCCAGCGAAACCGGCGTGACGGTCGGATTGATCAGCACCGTTTCCGGTACCGGCGGCGCGTCCGGATAGCGTTCGTTGCTGCCGAACCCGAAGATCACCACCTGCAGATTGACGCCAATCTGCGGCGCGGCGAGCCCCGCCCCGTTCGCGTGGTGCATGGTCTCGAACATGTCCTTCACGAGCTCATGCAACTGCGGCGTGTCGAAGTGATCGACCGGATCGGCAATGCGCAGCAGGCGCGGATCGCCCATCTTGAGAATTTCGCGGATCATAACTGCCCCTCCAGGAGCTTACGCATACCATCTTCGTCGAGTACGGGAATGCCGAGTTCCTCGGCCTTCGCTAACTTGCTGCCTGCTTCGGCCCCCGCCACCACATAGTCTGTTTTCTTGGACACCGAGCCGGCCACTTTCGCGCCGGCCGCTTCGAGCATTTCCTTGGCCTCTTCGCGAGCGAGACTCGGCAAGGTACCCGTCAACACAACGGTCTTGCCGGCCAGCATGCCCTGCGGCGCCTTCGGCGCGGGCGGCCCTTCGGGCCACGTGACCTTGCCCGGCGCGCGCAGCTGTTCGATCACCGTGCGGTTATGCTCTTCGGCGAAAAACTGGTGAATGGATTCGGCGACGACCGGCCCAACGTCGTTCACCTCCAGCAATTCTTCCACCGAAGCTTCCATGATCGGGTCGAGCGAGCCGAAGTGTTTCGCCAGATCTTTCGCCGTGGATTCGCCGACATGGCGGATGCCGAGCGCGTAGATAAAACGGGCAAGCGTAGTGTGCTTGGCCTTCTCGAGCGAGTCGAGCAGGTTCTGCGCGGACTTGTCGGCGAAACGGTCGAGCTCTGCGAGCGTCGAGAAGCCCAGGTTGAACAGATCGGCGGGCGTGCGCACCAGATTCTGTTCTACCAGTTGGTCGATGATCTTCTCGCCCAGCCCGTCGATGTCCAACGCGCGCCGCTGCGCGAAGTGCCACAGCGCCTGCTTGCGCTGCGCCGGACAGAACAGGCCGCCGGTGCAACGCGCAATCGCCTCGTCGGGCAGCCGTTCGATGTTCGAGCCGCACACCGGACAATGCGTGGGCATCACAAATTCGTGTGCGTCATCCGGGCGACGCTCGATGAGCGCGCTCACCACTTCCGGAATGACGTCGCCCGCGCGCCGCACGATCACGGTGTCGCCGATACGGATGTCCTTGCGGCGCACTTCGTCTTCGTTATGCAGCGTGGCGTTCGTGACCGTCGCGCCGCCGACGAACACGGGCTCGAGGCGCGCCACCGGCGTGATCGCGCCGGTGCGCCCGACCTGCACGTCGATCGCGACCAGTTTCGTCAACGCTTCCTGCGCCGGGAATTTGTGCGCGAGCGCGAAACGGGGCGCACGCGACACGAAGCCGAGCGCGTCCTGCTCGTCGCGCCGGTTGACCTTGTACACCACGCCGTCGATGTCGTACGGCAGCTTGTCGCGCTTCTCGCCGACCGCATGGAAAAACGCGAGCAGACCTTCGGCGCCCTTCACGACCGCGCGCTCCGCATTGACCGGCAAGCCGAGTTCCTTGTACCAGTCGAGCAGTTCGCTATGCGTGGCCGGCACTTCGACGCCTTCGAGCACGCCGATGCCATACGCAAAAAACGACAGTGGCCTTTGCGCGGTGATTTTCGAATCGAGCTGACGCAGGCTACCCGCCGCGGCATTGCGCGGATTGGCAAACTCCTTGTGACCCGCGGCGCGCTGGCGTTCGTTCAGACGCTCGAAGTCACGTTTGAACATTAGCACTTCGCCACGCACGTCGAGTATGTGCGGCACGCGCTTGCCCTTGAGTTTCAGCGGAATGGAGCGAATCGTCCGGACGTTTTCAGTGACGTTCTCGCCAGTCGTGCCGTCGCCGCGCGTGGCGGCCTGCACGAACACGCCGTCCACATAGCGCAGCGAGATCGCGAGGCCGTCGAACTTCAACTCGGCCGCGTAGTCGACCGGAACCGGCGGCTCCTTCGCATTGTTACCGAGTGCGTCGCCCACGCGCTTGTCGAACGCGAGAATGTCTTCGTCCGCGAAACCGTTGTTCAGTGACAGCATGGGCTGGTCGTGGACGACCGGCTCGAACCCGCTCGCCGCCTCGCCACCCACGCGCTGAGTGGGCGAATCAGGGACGATCAGATCGGGATGCTCCGCCTCGATGCTCTCCAGCTCCTTGAACAGCCTGTCGTACTCCGCGTCCGGCAAGTCCGGCTGGTCGAGCACGTAGTACGCGTAATTGGCGCGTTCGAGTTCCGCGCGCAGCCACGCGGCCCGCTTGGCCGGAGCGCTGGTTGCTGGATCTGAGACGGGAGTTCGAGCCATGCTGTAGGGCGCTTCTTCAGTGAAATTGGACAGTGGATTATCGCAGGAAGCGTGCCCCTTTACATCGGCCGAATGGCCAGCTTGCGGACCGGAGCGCGAGTATGCGAAAGTCGGCGCCGCGACGCTTCAGAACGACAACGGCCGCGCATCGCGCGGCCGTTGTCGTTCTGAAGGCGTCTGGAAACGCGGCGGTTACTGACTGAACAAACGCCGCGTGGCCGGTGAGCCTGCAGGAATGCCGGCCTGTTCGAGCTTCGCGTAAAGCGTCATCAGCTGCTTTTCGATGGCGAGCAATGCGGTCTCCGGCAACGGACGACGGCCGTCGTCCACCACCCGCCCGCCGATGCGCTCCGCCAGCGACTTCGCGTAGTCGCACATCAGACGGAACGGCAAGATGTCTTCGTCGGCCACCGGCACGTCGAGCACCAGCGTGATCATCTGGCCGCCCTTGTACGTGAGGTCGTCGCGCAAGAAGTTCGTGTCGCCGAATTGCAGCATGAACACGGGACTCTGGCGCGCGTCCAGCTTGACGAAGCGCGTGCCGTCGCGCGAGAGCAGCAAGCCGTCTTGCGATGCCACGGCTTGCACGTAATTGGCCGACCAGGGCGCGCCGTCGGAGAGCACATTGATCGACAACTGCGCGTCGCACTGTGCGGCGAAACCGTCAAGCTCACGCGCCATCGCGACTGTTTCGAGCATGTCGGGAAATTCCGGCGATGCGTCGATTGCGTCGGCGAACTGCTGCACGCCCGTCACGAACTCGGAGAACTCGAGTTCGTTCAGCGCACCGCTGCGATTGGCCAGTTGCGCGGCCGCGCGCAGCTCTTCATAACGCGCGCCGTTTTGCAGCAACTCCCACGCGCCGCCCTCCAGCTTGCCTTCGATATGCACCGGCTTGCTGCCGGCGCGGCGCAGACGCTGCGCAAGCGGAATCACCTTGTCGCCCGCAACCGGTCCGTTCAGACGAATCGGCACGATGCAGTCGATGCGGCGATCGACGATAGCCGGCGGCGCGGACGAAATCGTCGTGGCAGCCGGCAGAATCGGCTCGATCTGCTCGTCGGTTTCGCGCGAGGTGGTGCTCGCGGGTTGTTGACCTGCTGCTGCCGCTGCGTCCTTGTCAGCGCCGGCACCTGCCCCGCCCTTAGTGCCGCCTTCAACCTCGGCATCGTCGCCGTCCGACAGATAGCCGTTCGGTGTGGTCGTCTCGGCCTGAATGTCGGCCGGCGTATCAAGCGGCGCGGCGCCTACCGGTACGCCAAAAGTCGGCTCGACGCGGGCCGACGCCGTATCGGCAGACGACTCCGCGCCCACTACCGGCTCGCGGCGCGTAGTGGGCCGAGCCGGTTCGATGAACGGGCTCTGCTCCTGATGGTCCTCGCGCGCAAAATTCTCCGCGGCGTCCGCGGGCATGGGCCGCGGCATCTTGCGGCGCACCTTTGCACTCTGCCACGCGTTGTACACGACCACGCCCCCGACCACCACGGCACCCGCGCCGATCAAACCGAGTGTCAACTCGTCCATGCATGCTCCATCAGCAATTCTTTATCTGCGCGGCCTCTCGCCCGCCCCACGTATCGCGCGGCCACTGGCCGCAGCGCTGAACGCGGGCGCCCGCGCTTCCTTGATTCAAACGAAAACTTAAACGATATTCTGGGCGAAACCCGCAGCCGTTTCCATGTCGACGGCAACGATGCGCGACACGCCCTGCTCCTGCATCGTCACGCCGATCAGTTGCTGCGCCATTTCCATCGCGATCTTGTTGTGCGAGATGAAAAGGAACTGGGTTTTGTCCGACATCGCGCGTACCAGGTTCGCGAAACGTTCGGTGTTGGCGTCGTCTAGCGGCGCGTCCACTTCGTCGAGCAGACAGAACGGCGCGGGATTCAACTGGAACATCGCGAACACGAGCGCGGTTGCCGTCAGCGCTTTTTCGCCGCCCGACAGCAAGTGGATCGTCGAATTTTTCTTGCCCGGAGGCTGCGCCATCACCTGTACGCCGGCGTCGAGAATCTCGTCGCCGGTCATGATCAGCTTCGCCTGGCCGCCGCCGAAGAGACGAGGGAACAGTTCGCCGAAATGACGGTTCACTTCGTCGAACGTGCCTTGCAATAGCGTGCGCGTTTCCGCGTCGATCTTGCGGATTGCGTCTTCGAGCGTCTCGATCGCGCTCGTCAAATCGGCCGATTGTGCGTCGAGGAACGACTTGCGCTCGGTGGCCGCCTTGAGTTCGTCGAGCGCGGCCATGTTGACCGGACCGAGCGCGGCGATCGCGTTGTTGATGCGCGTGACTTCGCCCTGCAGATACGACGGCTTCATGTCCGGCGTGAGCTTGGCCTGCAGCTCCGCCTCGTCAACGCCCGCTGCCGCCAGTTGCTCGATGAACTGCTCGCCGTTCAGCCGCGCGGCCTGTTCCTTCAATTGCAATTCGTTGATGCGGTCGCGCAGCGGTTGCAGCGCGCGCTCGGCGGTGAGACGCGTTTCGTCGGCGGCGCGCAGCTTGGCGGTCAGGTCGTCCAGTTCGAGACGCGCCGCGTGCAACGCCTCTTCCTTGACCGCGCGAATGTCGAGCGCGTCCTGCAAGCCTGTATGAGCGGTCTGCTCGTTGATGGTTTCGAGTTCGGCGCGCGCGTCTTCGAGCGACGCCGCCACGCGCTCGCTCTGCTCGTGCGCGACCTGAATGCTGCGCTTCAATTCGTCGATGCGGTTCGCCATGTTGCGCGCGGCGAAGCGCGCGTCGGTCGCGGCCCGGTCGAGATCGCGTGCCTCGCCGCGTGCAGCGGCAAGCGCTTCGTCGAGCGCCTCGAAAGCCAGTTGATGGTCTTCGAAACGCGCCTGCAATTCCGCGAGTTCGCCGTCGTAACGCTCGAAATTGGCTTCGGATTCCGCACGCATCGCACGTTGCTCTTCGATCTGTGCATTGATCTCTTCGAGCTCTTCGCGAATCTGCGTGCTGCGCTGCGTGTAACGCTCGTGCGCCTGCGTGAGCTTGAGCACGTCGAGTTGCAACGCATGCACGCGCTGGGTCGCGCGCTCGGCCTGCTGACGCACGTCGGTCAGCGCCTGCGCCGCCTGCGTGTGCGCGGCTTCGGCGCGGATCGCGGCAGCCTTCGCTTCGTCGGCGAGCAGTGCTTGTGCGCGCACCTGACGCGCGAGATTTTCGATTTCCTGCTGACGGGCCAGCATGCCGGCCTGTTCCGAATCGGCGGCATACAGCTGCACGCCGACGCGCGTCACCACGTGCCCCGCCTTCACCACAAACGAGCCGCCTTCCGGCAGTTGCGAGCGCATGCTGAGCGCCTGCTGCAGGTCGTCGGCGACGAACGCAAGGCCGAGCCAGTCGTTCAACACCGCACGGATGCCCGCGTCGTCGATACGAACGAGCGACAGCAGCGGCCGCAGAGCGGGCGACGCCGCGACCGGCTGACCGGCGACAGGCGGTGCGTAGAACGCCAGCTTGGCCGGCGGCGCGTCGGTAGCGAACGCCTTGACCCAGTCGAGATTCGATACTTCGAGCGCGGCGAGCCGCTCGCGCAGCACGGCTTCGAGCGCGGCTTCCCAACCGGGCTCGACGTGCAGCTTCTTCCAGAGTCGCGGCAGGCCGCCCAGCTCGTGCTTTTCGAGCCACGGCTGAATCTTGCCTTCGGTCTGGACGTTTTCCTGCAACTGCTTGAGCGCGGCAAGGCGCGCGTCGAGCTGATGAATCTGCGCGCTTTCCGCCTGCACGCGCTCCTGCGCGGCACGCCGTTCGGCGTCCAGACGAGGCAGCGTTTCCTGCGCATCGGCAAGGCGCGTCTGCGCGTCGTGCAAAATCTCTTCGTGCTCCGCGAGTTGCATGCGCAACTCTTCGAGCTGTGCTTCGTCGGGTGCGTCGAGGCCGCCTGCTTCCGCCTTCAGCCGCTCGTGACGCTGCTGCAACTGCTGCAACTGCTGATCGGCATTGCGCTGGTGCGCCGCTTCCAGCTTGAGCGCCTGTTCGGTCTGCGCGATGCCGCCGCGCTCCGCGTTCAGTTCGGCTTGCGCATCGCGCCAGCGCGCTTCGAGCGCGGGCATTGCGTCGTGCTTCGCGGCGGCTTCTTCTTCGGCGAGCGCGGCCTTTTCTTCGGCGACGGCGAGTTGCTCCTCGGCATCTTCGAGATCGCCTTGCGCTTTTTCAGCCTGCGATTGCCACTGTTCACGCTGCGCGGTCAGCGCAGCGATTTGCGCCTGCACGCGGTTACGCGATTCGACGATGAACTTGATTTCGGCTTCGAGCCGGCTCACTTCGGCATTCGCTTCGTAGAGCGCGCCCTGCGCGCCCTGCATGGCGTCGCTCGCCGAATAATGCGCGACGCGCAGCGTTTCGAGTTGCGCTTCGACTTCGCGCAGCTTCGCCGTTTGCGCTTCGAGGTCGATCTGCGCCTGTTCGATGGCGCGCTGCTGACGTTCCTGCTCGCTGCCAGCCTCGTTCTTGCGCAGCAGCCATAACAGGCGTTGCTTCTCTTCGCCGTCGGTTTGCAGTTCCTTGTAGCGCGTGGCGACCACCGCCTGCGCTTCGAGCTTCTCGAGGTTCGTGCCCAGTTCGCGGACGATGTCCTCGACCCGCGTCAGATTCTCACGCGTGTCGTGCAGACGGTTCTCCGTCTCGCGGCGGCGTTCCTTGTATTTGGAGACGCCCGCGGCCTCTTCGAGGAAGACGCGCAGTTCTTCGGGCTTCGCTTCGATCAGGCGCGCGATCATGCCTTGTCCGATGATCGCGTAGGCGCGCGGGCCGAGACCCGTGCCGAGGAAGATGTCCTGAATGTCGCGGCGACGCGCCGGCAGATTGTTGATGTAGTAGCTAGACGTGCCGTCGCGCGTGAGCACGCGCTTCACGGCGATCTCGGCATACTGGCCCCACTGCCCGGCGGCACGCCCGTCGGCGTTGTCGAACACGAGTTCGACGCTGGCGCGGCTGCCCGGTTTGCGCGCAGTCGAGCCGTTGAAGATCACGTCCTGCATCGACTCGCCGCGCAGCTCCGAGGCGCGCGATTCGCCGAGCACCCAGCGTACGGCGTCGATGATGTTGGACTTGCCGCATCCATTGGGTCCGACCACGCCGACTAGCTGGCCCGGAACCTGGAAATGCGTGGGATCGACGAATGACTTGAATCCAGCGAGTTTGATCGAGGTCAGACGCACGGCGATTTCGCTGTTTGAAAGGGAGAAAAAATAGGTGGCTCACGAAGGCCGCATGAGCCGTCCGCCGCTGCAGCGATGCGGCCCGCGCTCCTTGCCAGCCCTCGAGACATGGGTGCCGGCTGCACGCGCACCGCGCATGCGCCAGCTAATGAGGGGCAATCATACCATCGCCCGTGGACGGTTCTTGCCGTCCTTATGGTCGTCGCGCTTGTCGATGTCGGCCTCGCGCTCGCTCGCGGCGCCCGGGTCCTCGCTCGGGTCCTGACTGGAGGGATCGGGGGGCATTGTCTTCGTGCGATGCATCCAGCTCGACAGCGCCGAAGCAAGCACGATGCACGCGCCGCCCGCCCATTCGCGCGGGCCGGGCGTCTCGCCGGCGAAGAGCCACGCGGACATGGCCGTGACCACGAGCTCGAACAACATGATGATCGATGCCCGGTTGGCCGGCACGCGCGACAGGCCGTATTGCACGAGCATGTTGTTCGACGCGAGCAGGAAACCGAGGCCGAGCACCAGCCAGGCGGCGGTACCGAGATGTGCGCCGGTGGGCGGCGCGGGCATCGCTTCGAATAGCGACGCGCAAGCGCCGAAAATCGCCGCGCCGCCGAAGATGGTCGCGGTGCGCATCTCCGGCTTCATCTGCGGCAATACACGGCTTGTCTTCAGGATCAGGACGTTGCTCATCGCGAAGCCCATGCCGCCCGCGAGCCCTGCCCATTCCGCGAGGTTGCCCGGCAGGGGAATGCCGAGCTGCGGCGACCACAGCATCGTCATCGCGCCTGCCAGCGACAGCGCGGCGAGACCCGCGCCGGCCCACGTCAGGCGTTCATGCAGGATGAAGTGCGCGAAGAGCGCGGTCCAGGCAGGCGTCAGATAGAAAAGCAAAAGCACGCGCATCACCTGCCCGTGGATCGATCCCCATACGAAGCCGAGGTTCGTGATGCCCGCGGCGAGCGCGAGAGCCGGCAGCAGCCAGTGCCAGCGCACGGTTTTCAGCGCCCGATGGCGCACCAGCAGCACGAACAGGCAACCGGCGCCGCTCGTCAGCGCGCTCGCGGCCGTGCCGGTCAAGCCAAGCGCTGCGAGCATACGCAGCGGATACCAGATCATTCCCCATACCGACGCGCCCAGCATGATTGCGAGCGTCGGCCAGCCTGTGCGAAGCCAGTTCGTCATGGCGACGGGCTCCTCGAGACAGTGCTGCGGGTGATGCGGATGACGGTGCTGTTCGTGCCACGGACTGCGGCGTTCTCGCACGTTCCTCGTCCGGACGTCTCCTCGATTGCTGCGTACATTGCTGCTCCTGCCTTGTCTCTGCGCGGACTATTACGTTCCGCGTCGTTCCCGCTGCAGCGCATTGCCTGCGCCGCCTGGCGAGTGGTGCTGCCTTGGTTGATGCCTGGTTGGTGCCTCGTTGGTGCCTGGTCGACGCCGATTGACGACCGGCTGGTGCCTGATTGGCGGTGCTGGTGGGCCTGGCCGATGCCCGCTTGCCGCCCGCTTGATCGGCGGACCACACCCGCTAGCGACCCGACGCCAGCCCCCGGCGCGCACGCTATAATCCCCTGCTCGCCGCCGCTGCTATTTTCGCGCGGCGCGGCCCAGCGCATGCGCCGTCGTGCATCTTTCCGCGCCCTCTTCGATCAGGCTCGATCCGCCCAGTGAATCCGCTACTCGACTCCCTCCAGCCCTATCCGTTCGAAAAGCTGCGCGCGCTTTTCAAAGACGTCACGCCGGCTACCGGCCTCGCGCATATTAGCTTCGGCATTGGCGAGCCGAAACATCCGACACCCACGTTGATAACCGACGCCGTAATCGCCTCGCTCGGCGGCCTCTCCGCGTATCCGGCCACGGTAGGCTCGCTGCCGTTGCGCGAGTCGATCGCGAAGTGGGTTACGCAGCGCTACAGCTTGCCGCCGGTGGATCCCGCCACCCAGGTGCTGCCGGTCTCGGGCTCGCGCGAGGCGCTGTTCGCTCTCGCGCAAACGGTGATCGACCCGAAGCGCAATGCGACAGGCGAGCCTGCGATCGTACTCTGTCCGAACCCGTTCTACCAAATCTACGAAGGCGCGGCGATTCTCGCGGGGGCGGAGCCCTACTTCGTCAATAGCGACCCGGCGCGCAACTTCGCGTGCGATTACCCCGCGGTGCCGGCGGACGTCTGGGCCCGCACCCAACTGCTTTATGTCTGCTCGCCGGGCAATCCGACCGGCGCGGTGCTGACGCTCGAAGACTGGCGCGAACTCTTCGCGCTGTCGGACCGCCACGGCTTCGTGATCGCCTCCGACGAGTGCTATTCCGAGATCTATTTCGACGAAGCCAACCCGCCGCTCGGCGGCCTCGAAGCCGCGCACAAGCTCGGCCGCGGTTATGACAGGCTCGTCATGCTGTCGAGCCTGTCGAAGCGCTCGAACGTGCCCGGCATGCGCTCGGGCTTCGTCGCGGGCGACGCCGCGATTCTCAAGGACTTCCTGTTGTACCGGACGTACCACGGCGCGGCGTTGTCGACGGTGTATCAAAGCGCGAGCATCGCAGCCTGGAACGACGAGGCGCACGTGCGCGAGAACCGCGCGAAATACGTGCAGAAGTTTTCCACCGTCACGCCGATGCTTGCCGCGGTGCTCGACGTTCGCCTGCCCGACGCCGCGTTCTATCTGTGGGCCGACGTCTCGCGCACCGGCCTTACGGACACGGAGTTCGCCCAGCGTCTTTACGCCGACTATAATGTGACGGTTCTGCCGGGCTCGTTCCTCGCGCGTACCGCGCACGGCGTGAACCCCGGCCGCAATTTCGTGCGCCTCGCGCTCGTCGCCGACGTCCACGAATGCACGCAGGGCGCGCAACGAATCGTCGATTTTTGCCGCGGGCTCGCGGGCTGAGTTTTCCGCCGGCGGGTTGTCGGCGGGCTGTCGGCGGGTCGTCAGCGGTCGCCGGCTGGTTGCCGGGTCCGTAGCCAGGCTCGTCGTTAGATTCGTCGCGTGGCATGCCGCTGATTGTTCCTGTTCCGTTTTCCCGGCGAACGCCGTGCGCACCGCCTCCCTTCTTCAGACTTCAACTCTTCAGAAAGCACGCATATGTCGCAACAACTTCAGCAAATCATCGACACCGCCTGGGAAAACCGCGCCGAGCTGTCGCCTAAGGCCGCGCCGGCCGACGTGCGTGAAGCCGTCGCGCACGCAATCGAGCAACTCGACAAGGGCGCGCTGCGCGTCGCCGAGAAGAAGGACGGCGACTGGGTCGTCAATCAATGGCTGAAGAAAGCCGTGCTGCTGTCTTTCCGCCTGGAAGACAACGCGCCGATGCCGGCGGGCGGCTACAGCCAGTTCTACGACAAGGTGCCCTCGAAGTTCGCCAACTACACCGCTGAAGATTTCGCCGCCGGCGGCTTTCGCGTCGTGCCGCCCGCCATCGCGCGCCGCGGCTCGTTCATCGCGAAGAACGTCGTGCTGATGCCGTCGTACACCAACATCGGCGCTTATGTCGACGAAGGCTCGATGGTCGATACGTGGGCAACCGTCGGTTCCTGCGCCCAGATCGGCAAGAACGTGCATCTGTCGGGCGGCGTGGGCATCGGCGGCGTGCTGGAGCCGCTGCAGGCAAACCCGGTCATCATCGAAGACAACTGCTTTATCGGCGCCCGTTCGGAAGTGGTGGAAGGCGTGATCGTCGAAGAGAATTCGGTGATTTCGATGGGCGTGTACCTGGGCCAGAGCACCAAGATTTACGACCGCGAAACCGGCGAAGTCACGTACGGTCGCATCCCGGCGGGCTCGGTCGTGGTGGCGGGCAACCTGCCGTCGAAGGACGGCTCGCACAGCCTCTATTGCGCCGTGATCGTCAAGAAGGTCGACGCAAAGACACGTGCGAAGGTCGGCCTGAACGAGCTTCTGCGAGGCGACTGATGGCGCGCGGCACCAAGACTGTCGTCTACGGAATTCCGAACTGCGACACCGTGAAGAAAGCGCGCGTGTGGCTCGAAGAGCACGGCGTCGAGTTCGAGTTTCACGACTTCAAGAAAGCCGGCGTGACCGAGCCGCTCGTGCAGGACTGGCTGAAGGACGTCAAGCTCGACGCGTTGCTGAACCGCCGCGGCACCACATGGCGCGGTCTGTCCGACGACATGAAGGCGGCTGCGGACACCCAGCCGGGCGCGATCGCGTTGATGATCCACAAGCCGTCGGTCATCAAGCGGCCCGTGCTGGTGATCAACGGGCGGGTGAAGTCGCTTGGTTTTTCGCCCGAAGAATATACGGCGCTGTTTGCGTGAGCATGGCGCTGTTTGCGTGAGCATGGCGCTGTTTGCGTGAGCGCCGCGCGGTTGCCAAAGCGCGCGGCACTGCGCTCAGGCGCTGCGCCGCCTGCCCTGCCGCTGCATTGTGTTGCTTGAGCGCGGCCTCGCCGCGTTGCGTCAAAGCTGTTGCCGGCTGCGGTGCGTCACCGCCAGCCGGCATTTTTTCATCCCAAAGTGGCTTGTATCGAATCCATGTCCGGCACCCTCGCCCTTACCGAACAACTGATCGCGCGCGCCTCCGTCACGCCCGACGATCAGCATTGCCAGCGCCTCCTGATCGAACGCCTGTCCGCGCTCGGCTTCGAGCACGAAACCATCGAATCGAACGGCGTAACGAACCTGTGGGCCGTTAAACGCGGCGTAGACGGCCACGCGGGCAAGCTGCTCGCGTTTGCCGGCCACACGGACGTGGTGCCCACCGGCCCGCTGGAGCAATGGCAGTCGGCGCCCTTCGAACCCACGCATCGCGACGGCAAGCTGTACGGTCGGGGCGCAGCCGACATGAAAACCTCGATCGCTGGCTTCGTGGTCGCGAGCGAGGAGTTCGTCGCGGCGCACCCGCGGCATCGCGGCTCGATCGCGTTTCTGATCACGAGCGACGAAGAGGGCCCCGCCACCGACGGCACCATTAAAGTCGTCGAGGCGCTGCAAGCGCGCGGCGAGCGCATGGACTACTGCATCGTCGGCGAACCGACTTCGAGCACGCAGTTCGGCGACACGGTGAAAAATGGCCGGCGCGGCTCGATGTCGGGCAAGCTCATCGTTAAGGGCGTGCAAGGCCATATCGCTTATCCGCATCTGGCGAAAAATCCGGTGCATCTGCTCGCGCCCGCGCTGGCCGAACTCGTCGCCGAGCGCTGGGACGACGGCAACGAATACTTCCCGCCCACCACGTGGCAGGTGTCGAATATCCATAGCGGCACGGGCGCCACCAACGTGATTCCCGGCCACGCGGACGTGATGTTCAACTTCCGCTTCTCGACAGCCAGCACGGTGGAAGGTTTGCAGCAACGCGTGCATGCAATCCTCGACCGGCATGGGCTCGAATACGATCTGCAGTGGACAGTGAGCGGGCTGCCGTTCCTCACGCCGCACGGCGATCTGTCGAACGCGCTGGCCAAAGCGATCAAGGAAGAAACCGGCGTGAACACCGAACTGTCGACCACCGGCGGCACGTCCGACGGCCGCTTCATCGCGCGGATCTGCCAACAGGTGGTCGAGTTCGGCCCGCTGAACGCCAGCATCCACAAGATCGACGAACATATCGACGTCGCCCACATCGAGCCGCTCAAAAACGTGTACCGCCGCGTGCTCGAACAACTGATCGCTTAACCGGGAAATATCCAAGGACTATTGCGATGACGCTGCCCTTTTCCACTGTCCGCGACCTGCTGCGTTTCGCGGTGTCGCGCTTTAACCAGTCCGGGCTCTCGTTCGGCCACGGCTCGGCCAATGCGTACGACGAAGCCGCCTATCTGGTGCTGCACACGCTGCATCTGCCGCTCGACCTGCTCGATCCGTTCATGGACGCGCGCTTGAGCCCGGCCGAGATCGACGCGGTTCTCAACGTGATCGAGCGCCGCGCCACCGAACGCGTGCCGGCTGCGTACATCACGCAGGAAGCGTGGATGCACGGCTTTCGCTTTTACGTCGACGAACGCGTGATCGTGCCGCGTTCGTTCATCGGCGAGTTGCTGCAAGACGGGCTGCAACCTTACGTTGAAGATCCCGAACAGGTCAGCGCCGTGCTCGAACTTTGCACGGGCTCGGGCTGCCTCGCGATTCTCGCGGCGCACGCGTTTCCGAATGCGGACATCGACGCGGTCGATCTGTCCGCGCCGGCTCTCGAAGTCGCCGCGCGCAACGTGGCCGACTACAAGCTCGAAGAGCGCATCGCCCTTTTCGAGGGCGACCTGTATGCGCCGCTCGCTGAGCGCCGCTACGACGTGATCATCAGCAACCCGCCGTATGTGAACGCCGCGTCGATGCAGGAGCTGCCCGCCGAATATAAGCACGAGCCGGAAATGGCACTCGCGGGCGGCAGCGACGGTATGGACATCGTCCGGCGGATCATCGCCGCCGCACGCAACTGGCTGACCGAAGACGGCGTGCTCGTGATCGAAATCGGCAACGAGCGCCAGCATGTGGAAGCGGCCTTCGGCGGATTGAACCTCGTATGGCTGTCGACGAGCGCCGGCGACGATAACGTGTTCCTGATTCAGGCGGCGGACCTGCCGGTCTGAACCCGTCAGACAGTGGACCGGAGTTGAGGCTTAGGTGTCGGTCGCAGTGAGTGCTTCGGCTGCTCACTGCGACCTGATGCAAAGTGCTTGCTTTGCTCCTGTCAAGAACGCTCGACCAGAGCTGACGCTTTAGCTGCCGGTCATCGGTCACAGTTAGCGCCTCAACAGCCATTGCGACACCGTGCAAACGGTGGCCGTAGTTTCATCCAATAACCCAACTCGCCCCCAACCCGCGCGCCTTCGGTAAGATGAGCGCCGTTAGCTAGTTAGCTCGTTAGCCACCCGTGTTCGTCTAGCGAGCCCGCGCAGCGCTTCATCCATCCCTTCGCTCGCCTATGCAATTCGACCTGCTTCACGTCGGCACGCTGGTGGCTCTCGCCCACATACTCGGCGTGGCCGCGGCATGTCACGCGATTCTCAATACGCGCACGTCACAAGGCGCGATTGCGTGGGCCGTGTCGCTGGTCGCGATGCCATATCTCACGCTCATCCCATACCTCTTTCTCGGGCGCAGCAAATTTGCGGGTTACGCCGACGCGCGCCGCGTCGAAAACGAATTGCTGCGCGCGCACGCGCATCCACCGGAGTGGGACAGGCTTGCTTCGTCGGCGCAACTGCCCGCGCATGCGCTTGGCGGCAGACTCGTCCACTCGCTCACACGACTGGGCGGCATGCCGTTTCTGCCGGGCAATTCCGTGCGCACGCTGGTGAACGGCACCGCGACATTCGAGGCGATTTTCCAGGCCATCGAGAACGCGCGCCATTACGTGATCGTGCAGTTCTTCATCGTGCGCGACGATGCGCTCGGCGAAATGTTCAAAGACGCACTGATAGCGAAAGCGCAGCAAGGCGTGCGCGTGTATTTCCTCTACGACAGCATTGGCAGCTTCGACCTGCCGCACCGCTATGTCGCGTCGCTGCGCGCGGGCGGCGTGGACACGCGTCCGTTCGCCACCAATCGCCGGTTCGTCAACCGGCTGCAACTGAACTTCCGCAATCATCGCAAGATCGTTTCCGTCGACGGCGAACGCGCTTTTGTCGGCGGGCACAATGTCGGCGTGGAATATCTGGGCGGCAAGCCGCCGCTCTCGCCGTGGCGCGACACTCATATCGAAGTGCGCGGACCGGCGGTCGCCAGCATCCAGTTCGTGTTCACCGAAGACTGGTACTGGGCAACGCAGCAGTTGCCGCAACTCGATCTACCGCCGGCGCCGCCGCCCGACCTCGCGGCGCCGTCGGACCCGGCCTACTCCGCGCACCCGGCAACGGGCCACGACATGCACTGCCTCGTCGTGCCGAGCGGTCCGGCTGACAAGCAGGAAACCTGTTCGCTCTTTTTCGTCGAAGCGATCAATGCTGCGCGCGAGCGCATCTGGATTACGACGCCCTACCTGGTGCCCGACGAAGCCGTGTTCTCGGCGCTGCGGCTTGCAGCGCTGCGCGGCGTGGACGTCCGCATTCTGATTCCCAGCCGGCGCGATCATGTGGTGGTGTTCGAAGCGTCGAAACTGTATGCGTACGATTCGCTGCGCGCGGGCATCCGCATTTTTCGCTACCAGCCGGGCTTTCTGCACCAGAAGGTCGTGCTGATAGACAGCGTGGCGGCGGCGGTCGGCAGCGCCAATCTCGACAACCGTTCGTTTCGCCTGAACTTCGAGATCATGGTGATGACGGTCGACCGCGATTTTGCGAAAGAGGTCGAGGCGATGCTGCTCGCCGATTTCGCCGAATCTCGCGAGATAGATCGCAACGAGTACCGCCACGCGAGCGCGTTGCGGCGCGTGCTGATGCATGTGGCTCGACTGTTCTCGCCAATTCTTTGAAGCATCGCAGCGCGCACTGCGGAGTCACAGCAGTTTTTCGATGTCCTCGACAATCGCCTCGGGCTTGGTCAGAGGCGCATAGCGCTTGACCACATTGCCGTCACGGCCGATAAGAAACTTCGTGAAGTTCCACTTGATCGCTTCGAGACCCAGCAGGCCGGGCGCCTCGCCGGTCAGATAGCGGAACAGGGGATGCGCGTTCGCACCGTTCACGTCCACCTTGTCGAACATCGGGAAAGTCACGCCGTAGTTCTTTTCGCAGAAGCTGCCGATTTGCGCCGCGTCGCCCGGCTCCTGCTTGCCGAACTGATTGCATGGAAAGCCCAGCACCGCGAGCCCGCGCGCCGCATAGCCCTCATACAGCTTCTGCAAGCCCGCATATTGCGGCGTGAATCCGCATTCGCTCGCCGTATTGACGATCAGCAAGACCTTGCCTTCGTACTGCCCGAGGCTCACTTCCTCGCCGCCTAGCGTGCGGGCCGAAAAAGAATAAATCGATGTCATGTGCTCTCCCCAGGAAAGCCGTCAGTCTATGCCAAAAGCGCGGCGGATACAGTCGGCCGAATGGCTGATGCCGGCTAAGCGCCCGGTGTCATCCCCGGCAGTCTAAAATAGCGTTTTTCTCAAGCCGGCCTCTTCGTGATCCGCTTTAACCAGTTCAGCCTCGCGCGCGGTACCAAGCCGCTCTTCGACAACACCACGTTCACCCTGAATCCCGGCGAAAAGGCGGGCCTCGTGGGAGCAAACGGGGCTGGCAAGTCGACACTGTTTGCCGTGCTGCTCGGCGAACTGCACGCGGACGGCGGCGATTTTTCGATCCCGCCAACGTGGCGGATCGCGCACGTCGCGCAGGACACACCCGCTGCGGACAAGACCGCCCTCGCCTATACGCTCGACGGCGACGCCGCGTTGCGTGCAATCGAAGCGCAGATCGCGGCCGCCTCCGCCGCGCACGACGGCGCGGCCGAAGCAGAAGCGCACGCAGCCTTTGCGGACGCCGACGGCTACACCGCGCCCGCGCGCGCCGAAGCGCTGCTGCTCGGCCTCGGTTTCACGCTCGACCAGACCCGCGAACCGGTCAGCAGCTTCTCGGGCGGCTGGCGCATGCGGCTGAATCTCGCGCAGGCGCTGATGTGCCGTTCCGACCTGCTGCTGCTCGACGAACCGACCAACCACCTGGATCTCGACGCGATCGTCTGGCTCGAAGACTGGCTGCACCGCTATCCGGGCACATTGATCGTGATCTCGCACGACCGCGAATTTCTCGATTCGGTCTGCAACGTCACCCTGCATCTCGAACAGCAGCAGATCAAGCGTTACGGCGGCAATTACTCGCAGTTCGAAGTGCTGCGCGCGCAGCAGATTGCGTTGCAACAGAGCGCATACGAAAAGCAGCAGCGCACGGTCGAGCATCTGCAGAGCTACATCAACCGCTTCAAGGCGCAGGCCACCAAGGCTCGCCAGGCGCAAAGCCGCGTGAAGGCGCTCGAGAAGATGGAACTGATCGCGCCGGCGCACGCCGCGTCGCCGTTCACCTTCGAATTCCGCACGCCCGATTCCGCGCCGAACCCGATGATGGTGATGGAAGACGTGCGCTGCGGTTACCACAGCGAAGAAGGCGTCGAAATTCCGATTGTCGAGCGCGTGATGCTGTCTATCCAGAACGGCCAGCGCATCGGGCTGCTCGGCGCGAACGGCCAAGGCAAGTCAACGCTGATCAAGACGCTGGCCGGCACGCTCGCGCCGCTCGGCGGCCACGTGCGCGAAGGCAAGGGTCTGCGCATCGGCTACTTCGCGCAGCATCAGCTCGAAACGCTGCGCGCGGACGACACGCCCTTGCAGCACCTCGCGCGCCTTGCGCCGGATACGCGCGAGCAGGAATTGCGCGACTTCCTCGGCAGCTTCAACTTTTCGGGCGAAATGGCGACGTCGAAGATCGCGCCGTTCTCCGGCGGCGAAAAGGCGCGGCTCGCACTCGCGCTGATCATCTGGCAGAAACCGAACCTGCTCCTGCTCGACGAGCCGACCAACCACCTGGATCTCGAAACCCGGCACGCGTTGACCATGGCGCTCGCGCAGTTCGAAGGCACGCTGATCCTCGTGTCGCACGACCGGCATCTGCTGCGCGCCACGACAGACCAGTTCATGCTGGTCGCGAAGCACCGCTTGCAGGAGTTCGACGGCGATCTTGACGATTACCGCGACTGGCTGCTGCAACATGCGGCCGAGCAGCGCGCGGCATTGAAGGCGGGCAATGCGGCGAACGGCGCGGCGAATGGCACCGACAACGGCGCGGACGGCGGCGTGAATCGCAAGGAGCAGCGTCGGCTCGAAGCGGAAACGCGTCAGAAGCTCGCGCACCTGAAAAAGCCGCTGCAAAGCCGTATCACGAAGATCGAGAAGGAAATGGACGCGCTCAACGCGGAGAAGGCGACGCTCGATACGTTCGTCGCCGATCCTGCCAGCTACGAGCCGGCTCAAAAGAGCAAACTGACGGACGCAATTCGCCGTCAGGCAGACGTGAACGCGCGCCTTGAAGCACTCGAAGCCGAATGGCTCGAGACACACGAGGAACTCGAACAAATCGGCTAGCGGGACGCTGTCCGCGATCCGCGCCGGCATCGACGAGAGGTTGGCTTTGTCATCTGCGATGTCCTCCGCTGCATCTTCCGTTTCAGCCGCCGAATCGGCTTCAGAGGCGGCGTCCGCCCCGCCTCCGTTAAGAGGCCTGCGCGTGCTCGACCTCACGCGCCTGTTGCCCGGCCCGGTCGCCGCGCTGCGGCTTGCCGAACTCGGCGCCGAAGTGCTGAAAATCGAAGCGCCCGGCGCCGGCGACCCGACGCGCACAATGATGCAGTCGTCGAGCGACCGCGTGGCCGGACGGCCCGGCGCGTTTTACCGGCTAGTGAATCGCGGTAAGCGCGAGACGCGGCTCGACCTGAAATCCGAAGCGGGACGCAATGTGCTGCGAGCGCTCGCGGCGGAAGCGGACGTGTTGATCGAAAGCTTCCGGCCGGGGGTGATGGATCGGCTCGGCGTGGGCTACGCGACGCTGCGCGCGGTTAATCCGCGGCTTGTGTACTGCGCGATCAGCGGTTACGGCGCACGCGGCCCGTTCGCTAATCATGCCGGGCACGATCTGAATTACATCGGCTACGCGGGCGTTCTCGATCAACTCACGAGCCGCGACGGCGCGCCAATCGTGCCCAATTTCCAGATAGCCGATCTGCTCGGCGGCGCGCTCAGCGCGGTCACGCAAATCCTCGCCGCGCTATGGCATGTGTCGCGCGGCGGCGAAGGCCGTTTCGTCGACGTTTCGATGACTCACGCCACTCATGCGCACAACGTGATTGCGCAGGTCGCGCTCGCCAATGAAGACTCCGCGAGAAATGCCACGAGAAACAGCGCGGCCAGCACCGCTGGAAACACGGCGCGAAACCCAACGGAAGAAACAGCGGCAGGCGCGGGCCTGCTGAACGGCGGCGTGCCCTGCTACAACCTGTACCGTACGCTGGACGGCCGCTGGCTCGCGGTGGGCGCGCTGGAGCTGAAGTTCTGGGAAAGCTTGTGCATGGCGCTCGACCGCCCCGAGTGGGCCACGCGCCACTGGAGTCTCGGCCAGGTGATCGGCGGGCCGGACGCCGTTGCGCTCACGCAGGAACTTGCCGACGTCATCGGCACGCGTGCTCTCGATGAATGGGTCGCGTTGCTGGAGCCGCTCGATTGCTGCGTCTCGCCGGTCTTGACGGCGGCCGAAGCGGCCCAGCATCCGCTGTTTAATCCGCAAGCGCACGAAGATCATGACGAGCCGGACGAATTCACGGACGAATCAGGAGACCGGAACGACGCGCACCCTGAAGCGTGACGGGAGCACGATTGAACCGCAACTCAAGAGCAACCGAAGCGCAACTCGAGCGCCGACAAAGCGCAGTCGAAGCCTGACCCAAGCGCAACGCGCCTCAACGCCTCGCGCCGGCCTCCAACCTCATCGGCGCGCCACCGTCTGCCGCGGCAAGGTCTGACGCGGCGTCTTTTCGTCGTCGTAGAGCAGATGCTTGCGGCCTTCCACGTGACGATTAATCGTGGCGCGCACCTCGGCGGCGGTCGCGTCGCCGGCGACCACGCGGCGCGAAATCTGCCCCGTTCTGTCGATCCACTCGACAATCCGGCAAGTGCCGCCCCACGGCTGATGAATGGGCGCTGAGACCCGGCAGCCGCGCACCTGTATCGGCCCCTCGGCTATGGTTTCATGTGACTGTTTCAAGGCGCGATCCTTTTTCGGGCATCAGAAGGGATGCAATAGCCTTGCAGCTTAAGGAAAAAGGAAGGGCTTGTTGGTTACAACCAACCTGGAGATATTTACGGCGCATTACGGCGCGCGCGGGGCGCACCACGCGCGCTGTGGGCGTCTACTCGAGCGTGCGGACCCGGTCGATAGCCTGTTCGATGCGCTCGACCGCAACGACTTGTAAGCCTTCTATCGGCTGCTTGGGCGCGTTGGCCTTCGGAATGACGGCGACCGAAAAGCCGAGCTTGGCGGCTTCCTTCAAGCGCTCCTGGCCGCGCGGCGACGGCCGGATCTCGCCGGCAAGCCCCACTTCGCCGAACACTACGAGCCCCTTCGGCAGCGGCTTGTTGCGCATCGACGAATGAATGGCGAGCAGCACCGCGAGATCCGCGGCCGGCTCGGTGATCTTCACGCCACCCACCGCGTTCAGAAATACATCCTGATCGAAGCACGCGATGCCCGCGTGCCGATGGAGTACGGCGAGCAACATAGCCAGCCGGTTCTGCTCCAGGCCCACGGCAAGCCGCCGTGGATTCGGCGCGTTGGCGGAATCGACCAGCGCCTGCACTTCGACGAGCAGCGGCCGCGTGCCCTCCTGCGTGACCAGCACGCACGAGCCCGGCACCGACTGCTCATGCTGGGACAGAAAGAGCGCCGACGGATTCGCGACGCCGCGCAAGCCGCGCTCGGTCATTGCGAACACGCCGAGTTCGTTGACCGCGCCGAAGCGGTTCTTGATCGCTCGCACGAGGCGAAACGACGAGTGCGTGTCGCCCTCGAAGTACAACACCGTATCGACGATGTGCTCCAGCACGCGCGGCCCCGCGAGCGCGCCTTCCTTGGTCACGTGGCCGACCATGATGATCGTGGTGCCCGACTGCTTCGCGATGCGCGTCAATTGCGCCGCGCACTCGCGCACCTGCGCGACCGAGCCCGGCGCCGACGTGAGCGCGTCGGAATAGACGGTCTGGATCGAGTCGATGACTGCGACGTCGGGCTGCTGTTCCGCAATCGTCGCCTGAATTCTTTCGAGCTGGATTTCGGCGAGCAATTGCAGCTCGCTCGCTTTCGAGCCCGGCTCCAGCAGCGACAATCGTTGCGCGCGCAACGCAATCTGCGCGGCCGACTCTTCACCGCTGATATAGAGCGCGCGCTTGTCGGCGGCGATTTCGGCGAGCGATTGCAGCAGCAGCGTCGATTTGCCGATGCCCGGATCGCCGCCGATCAGCACCACGCCGCCCGGCACGAGGCCGCCGCCGAGCACACGGTCGAACTCGCCGACGCCGGTGGAAAAGCGCGGCACGTCGGACGCTTCGATATCGGCGAGACGGCGCACCGGCGCACTCTTCGCGAGCGACTGGAAACGGTGCGTGGAAGGCGCTTCGGCGACCGATTCGACGAGTGTGTTCCAGGCCTGACAGGACGGGCACTGGCCCGCCCACTTTGGCGTTTGACCGCCGCATTCACTGCATACGTACAACGTTTTTGCTTTTGCCACGCGTTCTTGCCTGGTTACTGTTGTTTGCTGTTCTTGTCTTGACCGCGCCGTTCGATGATGCAGCGCGCCCCGCTATTGGCCCGGCGATATTACGCGTTTGCCGCACATTACTCGGCACGCACCGGCACGCGTGGCGCGACCGCGCACATCAGCTCGTAGCCGATCGTGCCGCAGGCGCGCGCGACGTCGTCGATGGGCAGCGACGCGCCCCACAATTCGACGCGCGAGCCCACGTTCGCAGTGGGAACCGGCGTGAGGTCGACAGTGAGCATGTCCATGGACACGCGTCCCACGACTCGCGTGCGCACGCCCTCGACGATCACCGGCGTGCCTTCCGGCGCGACTCGCGGATAACCGTCCGCGTAACCGCATGCCACCACGCCGATGCGCATCGGCCCACGCGCCTTGAAGAGCGAACCGTAGCCGACCGTCTGGCCTTCCGCGATGGTTTGCACGGCGATCAGTTCCGACGTGAGCGTCATGGCAGGTTGCAAGCCCGTGCCCTCGATCGCCACGGACATGCCCGACGGCGACGCGCCGTACAGAATGATGCCCGGGCGCACCCAGTCGAAGTGCGATTGCGGATGCCACAGCGTGGCCGCCGAATTGGCAAGGCTGCGCGTGCCGGCAATGCCCTGTGCGCCGCGCTCGAACGCTTCCATCTGATGAGCCACGCCACGCTCGCTGTCGGCGTCGGAAAAATGGGTCATCAAGGTGATCTGACCGACGCCCTGGCAGGCGCGCGCGCGCTCCCACGCCGCGCGGAATTTCTCCGGCGTGTAGCCGAGCCGGTTCATGCCGCTATTCATCTTCAACTGTATGTTGACAGGCTTGGAAAGCCGCGCCATTTCAAGCATGCGCAACTGCTCGTCCGAATGGAGCGCCGTGGTCAGGCTATAGCGGTCGATGACGTCGATATCCGTCGGACGAAAAAAGCCCTCGAGCAAAAGAATCGGGCCGGCCCAACCCAATTCACGCAACTTCACGGCTTCTTCGAGGTCCAGCAATCCAAAGCCGTCTGTTGCACGCAGACCTGGGAAAGCGCGCGCGAGGCCATGGCCGTAAGCGTTGGCCTTCACGACCGCCCAGATCTTCGATTTAGGCGCATAGCGGCGCGCGACGGCGAGGTTATTGGCGAGGGCGGAGGTGTGAATCGTGGCTGAGAGGGGGCGCGGCATGGAGTATTTTCGTAAAGACGCTTGCGAATCAGCGGCTTACAGAGCGTTTTCAACGCGCGGCAGCCCGCTGGGCGGTGCGATCAAGGATTCTGCTAGTCTGAATGCAGCTATT
The DNA here is from genome assembly GCF_904848585.1 of Paraburkholderia kirstenboschensis. GTDB lineage: Bacteria > Pseudomonadota > Gammaproteobacteria > Burkholderiales > Burkholderiaceae > Paraburkholderia > Paraburkholderia kirstenboschensis. The sequence goes on along the minus strand of NZ_CAJHCR010000001.1, from coordinate 1,001,415 downwards.
TTCATGATATAAAGCCGTGCGCACAACCCATTTCGAACGGCATAAGCCCGGACGCATAACAAACGGCCGGGGCGGACAGACCGCAGCGAGGACAGCATCGCATCAGATGAAAAAAGGTTTTTACACCATCATGGCCGCGCAGTTTTTTTCGTCGCTGGCCGACAATGCGCTTCTGATCGCTGCTATCGCACTGCTGAAAGATCTACACGCCCCCAACTGGATGACGCCGCTGCTCAAGTTGTTCTTTGTGCTGTCGTACGTCGTTCTCGCCGCCTTCGTGGGAGCCTTCGCCGATTCGCGTCCCAAAGGACGCGTGATGTTCATCACGAACACGATCAAGGTGCTCGGCTGCATCACGATGCTGGTCGGCGCGCATCCGCTTCTTGCGTACGGAATCGTGGGTTTTGGCGCGGCCGCGTATTCGCCCGCCAAATACGGGATTCTCACCGAACTGCTGCCGCCTGACCGGCTCGTTGCCGCGAACGGCTGGATCGAAGGTACCACGGTCGGCTCGATCATTCTGGGCACGGTGCTCGGCGGAGCGCTGATCAGTCCGCATATTGCGGCGCCGATCCTGCGGCACCATATCCCCACGGTCAACACGCCCGCTGAAGCGGCGATGCTGGTCATCATGGTGATCTATGTAATCGCCGCGCTCTTCAATCTGCGTATTCCCGACACGGGCGCGCGCTACCCGAAGCAGGAACGCGGCCCGATCAAACTCGTCACCGATTTCGCCGACTGCTTTCTCGTGCTGTGGCGTGACAAGCTCGGGCAGATCTCGCTCGCGGTCACGACGCTGTTCTGGGGCGCGGGCGCGACGCTGCAATTCATCGTGCTGAAGTGGGCGGAAGTGTCGCTCAATATGTCGCTCTCCGAAGCGGCAATCCTGCAGGCGGTGGTGGCCGTCGGCGTCGCGGGCGGCGCCATCTACGCCGCCTCGCGCGTGCCGCTGAAAAAGTCGCTGTCGGTGCTGCCGGTGGGCATCATGATGGGGCTTGCCGTGATGCTCATGGCCTTCTACACACGCAACCTCTTCCCTGCTCACTGGGGGCTGTACTTCGGCCGGTTGCACGTGCCGGGTTATCTGATCGTCGCTTATATCTTCCTCATGATCGTCGGCGGCCTGTCGGGCTTCTTCGTCGTACCGATGAATGCGCTGCTCCAGCATCGCGGCCATGTGTTGCTGTCGGCGGGTCACTCGATCGCCGTGCAGAACTTCAACGAGAACCTCTCCGTGCTCGTCATGCTGTGTCTGTATGCAGTGCTCGTCTGGCTCGACGTGCCGGTCACGGCGGTCATCGTGCTGTTCGGCACCTTCGTCTGCCTGATGATGTGGCTCGTGATGCGGCGTCACCAGGCGAATCAGCGCGCGTTCGACTCAGTCGCGCTGATCGGCGAAGTCAAGCACTAACGCGTCGGGGCGTGTCCACTTCTTCTGCCGCCCTCGCGCCTTTACCCTTTCCCGCTTTGCGATGACCCAACCGATTCCCAATGTGCTGACGATCGCCGGTTCCGATTCCGGCGGCGGAGCCGGCATTCAGGCCGATCTGAAGGCTTTTTCGGCGCTCGGCGTTTATGGCGCGAGCGTGATCACCGCGCTCACCGCGCAGAACACGCGCGGTGTCACCTCGATCCACGCGCCGGACGCGGGCTTCATCACCGCGCAACTCGACGCCGTGTTCGACGACATCCGCATCGACGCGGTGAAGATCGGCATGCTCGCCAACGCGTCGATTGTCCGCGCGGTTGCCGACGCGTTGCGCAGACACAAGCCCAAGCACGTCATCCTCGATACGGTGATGATTTCGAAGAGCAATCACGCGCTGCTGCTGCCGGATGCGGTCGCCGCCTTGCGTGAAGAATTACTGCCGCTCGCCGATCTGCTGACGCCCAATCTTCCCGAAGCCGCCGCACTGCTCGGCGGCGTGCAACCGGCTGCCGACGAAGCCGGCATGGTCGAGCAAGGCGAAGCACTGCGCGCGCTCGGCGCTCGTGCGGTGCTGATGAAAGGCGGCCATCTGAGCGCGACCGATAGTCCGGACTGGCTGGTCCAGGAAAGCGGCACGCTGCGACTGGGCGGCCCGCGCGTGCCGGTGAAGAACACACATGGAACGGGCTGCACGCTGTCGTCGGCGATTGCAGCACTGATGCCGCAACGCGACGATCTGGCGAGCGCGGTCGCGGATGCCAAGGAGTACCTGACCGGTGCATTGCAGGCGAGCGATCGGCTCGACGTCGGCAACGGCGTCGGACCCGTACATCATTTCTATCGATGGTGGTAACGCGGCCGCCCTACTGCCTCGCATAGGCCTGGGCTAGCTCAGGCCACTCGTCAGGCACGACGAAGCCACGCGAGCGTTCAACCAGGTTGCCCGCGGCGTCCTCTGCCAATGCGGCGATCATGGTCGGCCCCGGTTGCTGAGCGCTTCGAGCGGTGAGCGTTAGCGGATCGATCAACGTACTCCTGGCGGTCTGCTCCGCGTCTTGACGATAGCGCCGCGGCGCGAGCCATTCGAGCCGCGGCAAGATGCGCCAATGCGGCGCATGCGCCGCCGCGAAGTCCGGCCACTCACTACGTGTCACCCACCAGCCGCGGCCATGCGTGGGGTCGAGTTCGACCGGATCTGCCGGCGTCTCGCCATGCCTGTAGAACAACCATCCTTTGATGAACATTTGCGGTGTCCACGGACCCGGATAACCCGTCGACGCAAAGTCTTCGCGCGCGCTCAAGGGCAATTGATGATTGAGCAGATGCGCGAGCTTGAGGTCGAAGCGGTCCTTGAGGTTCGGACCGACATAGTTCGATAACTGCGGTGATACGGACGGTGACAGCGGCGCTGACAATGGCGCTGATAATGGTGCTGACAAGCCGGCATCTGACCGTGACGCGGTTCGCGAGTCGACACCACCGGCATGCAGATAGCATTTCACCGCAAGCTCCCAGTGAAGCTGCGCACCCTCGTGCGTGTGCAGGAGGAAATCGCATTCGCCGAGCGTGACCCCTGCGCGCCGTAGCGGCACGCCCGCCGCGATCAGCCGCGCCGTCGGGCCATGTTGCAGGAACCAGCCGAGCAGGCGTTCGGCGTAGCGCCCGAGGCGAGTGATGCGCGTTGCGGCGAGATCGTCATGCAACGGGGCGGGCGCTGCATCGAGCGCGCGCAGCCAGTCGACAATCTCGTGCAGTTGCCGCGAGGTCGCGAATGGAGTCGCGAGTTCGCCCATCGGCGGTTGCGGACGCAACAAATCGGCGCTCAACAGCAGCCATGCCAGATCGCGAACCGCGCTGTCGCCCAGACTGTCGAGCAATGTGGAAAGAGCGGCATCCGCGCTTGCGGCGTCCGCGCTGGCAGCATCCGCGCCGGCGGCATCGCCGCTCACAACAGCCGCCCTGACTGAGTCCGCCCCGGCGGTGTTTCCGTGCGCCGTCGCAGGACGACGCGCCTCCGGCTCATCCGCGCTCACTGTTTCGCCGCGTTCGACGCTGCGCCACCGGCCGCAAGCCACGTATCGCGAGCGAGACACAAATCGGCCCAAGCCTTGGCCTTGTCCGGCAGGCTACGCAGCAGATAGGCCGGGTGATAGGTGACGATTACCGGCACACCCTCGTACTCGTGGACGCGGCCGCGCAACGACGAAATGCTCGCGTCGGTCTTGAGCAGGCTTTGCGCGGCGAAGCGACCGAGCGCGACGATCAGCTTCGGTTTGACGAGCCCCACCTGGCGTTGCAGATAAGGTTCGCAACGCTCGACTTCGTCGGGCTCCGGATTGCGGTTGCCGGGCGGCCGGCACTTGATGACGTTCGCGATAAACACGTTGGTGTCGCGCGCCAGCGTGAGTGAACGCAGCATGTTGTCGAGCAGCTTGCCGGCCTGACCGACAAACGGCTCGCCCACGCGGTCCTCGTTCTCGCCGGGCGCTTCGCCGATCAGCATCCAGTCGGCGTTCCGATCTCCCACGCCGAAAACAGTCCTGGTGCGCTTCTCGCACAGCCGGCAGCGCTCGCAGGTCGAGACCCGCTCGCTTAGCGCGTCCCAGTCGAGCGTGTGGATGGCGGGAGGTTCGGGCGTGTCGCGGCGCGCGTGCATGGGCGCGCTAGCGTCGCCCGGCGGTTGAAGCGGGAGATCGTCGAACCAGGCGAAGTCGTCGGCAGGCGGAGCGTCGAACGAGGACGGCTCTTGCATGCGCGGCTCGGCGGTTGCTGGATCACGGCTTTGAGCGGCAAGTGGCGCGCGCTGTTGGGTCGCCTCCGGCGCAGGCCGTGGTTCGCGTTTTTCCGATTGACCAGCGAAGCGCGCGGAATCTTCAGCACGCTCAACCGGCTCTGCCTGCTGCAAATCATCGCGCGGCGCAATTGGCGCTGTTGGCTGGGACCGCTGAGTCTCGCGACCTGGCGCATCGTTTCCAATACGCGTTTGGGCCTGCACGGCGCCGTCGGCTTGTCGCGACGGCTCTCCCGCGCGCAAAGTGGGCGTGGGCGACGTCTGCGGCGTCAACCCGATCGAAGAAGGCTCGCGTGCATCGAGCCGCGTGAGGTCGCTCGCACCGTGCGCACGCGGCGCGTCGGCGCCCTGCTCCGCGCCGGCCCCGTCAGCCGCTTCCTGCGTCGCGGCCATCCCGCGACGCACCCAGCGCGGCGCGAGCCCGAACTCCTCCAGTACCGATTCATGCAGCGCCATCCGCGCCCTCCCTGACAAACGATAAACGCATCACGATGGCGTCCTCCCGGCTGCGATGCCGCGCCGGATAATAGTTCTTGCGCCGGCCGATCGACGCGAAGCCGAAACGCTCATACAACCGGATCGCGCGATGATTCGACGGCCTCACCTCCAGCAGCAGACCGTCCAGTTTTTCGGCACGGGCAATGCGCACGGCCTCCCGCAGCAGCGCGAGTCCTGCGCCCGCCCCCTGAGCGGCGGGCGTCACGCACAGATTCAGCAAATGCATTTCGTCGACGACCGGCATCAGCACGCAATAGCCGATCAGCGTGCCCGTAACATGCCGCAGACAAACGCCGAAATAGCCGTTGCGCAGGGAGTCGCCGAAATTGACGCGACTCCAGGGGAATTCATAGGCGAGCTTTTCAATCGCGGCCACTTCGTCGAGGTCGCCTTCGGTCATCGGCGACATGTAGCGGTCCGCCAGCAGCACGCCGCTCATTGCCGTCCCTCGCGAGACTCGGCGTGATGAGCGAGCGCCGCAGCCTGCCCCGCCTTGGCGGCCTTTTCCGCGATGCGCTCGGCCGTGGTTTGCGCGACCTTGTTGCGTATGTATTCGGGCGCGGCCTGATCGGCCGGGACCGTGCGGCCCGCGTGGAATGCGCGCAACGCGGCGTACGCGAGCGGCAGCGCATGCGGCAATGCTTCCTGATCGACGCTTCGGGCAGCTGCGAGCGCCGGCAGCCGCGCGCCGAAGGCTGCGGCGGCGTTGCCCGCGAGCGTGAACGGTTCGTCGGGTAATACGAGCCGCTCGGGCGCATCGAGCGATGCGCTTTGAACGGTGCGCCATTCGCCTTCGACGTCGTCCCACGCGTAGTCGGCCCAATAGATTTCGTCCATGCGGGCGTCGAGCGCGGCCAGCACGCGCGTGGCGAACGGATCGCGGCGCCGGGCACTCTCCGCGCAGACGAGCAGCGTGCTGACCGGCACGACCGGCAGATCGAGGCCGAACGCCAGGCCTTGGGCGACGCCAGTCGCGGTGCGAAGACCGGTGAATGAGCCGGGACCGGAACCGAACGCGATCGCGTTGCAGTCGGCCAGTGTGAGACCGGCTTCGTCGAAAAGTTCGCGGATTGCAGGCAGCAGACGGGTGCTGGACACGGCGCCCGTCTGTTCGTGACGGACCCACGCACGCGGCTCGGCGCGCCCGTGGCCCGCTGCGCCGACGTCGACGGCCGCGGACAGAAGCGCTACCGAGCAGAATTCGGTGGAAGTATCGAGGGCAAGAAGCACTGTTTGAGTCATGGAGCGTATTGTAATCGGCGCCGCGCGCGCGGATGCGGTTTGGTCTCGGGCGCAACGCGTGTCGTCGCCACGAGATCCACGGTCGCATGGCCGCTGATTCAGAAGCCGGCGTGAATTCCGTGCTCGCAGGCGCCTTGCGTTTGGAATAAGCCCTCAGCACGCCGCGGCATGCAATTGCTATGATCGTCGGCCACCTAACCATCCCGCCGGAGAGCACCACGATGACGGACCTCGCCACGCAATTCATTCAAGCCCAGGAACACGTCAAGCAACTGCCGGAGCGTCCGGGCAACCTCACACTGCTGCGCCTCTACGCCCTCTACAAGCAAGCCAGCGAAGGCGACGTTCAGGGCGACAAGCCGGGCTTCACGGACATCGTCGGCAAATACAAGTACGACGCGTGGGCCGCGCTCAAGGGCACCGCGCAGGACGCCGCCAGGCAGCAGTACGTGGAACTGGTCGAATCGCTGAAGAGCGGTGCGTCCGCATAAAGTCCAGGTGACGCCGAGCCCCTCGCAGCGGGGCGTTGCGTAACCTAACGCGCGAGAGTCGCGCTCGGAAATGTCTTAACAGTGGCGCAGTGCAACAAATACCTATACAATGTTGCCTGCGCTTCACTGCTTTGCCCGGTTTTAATAATCGGCGTTTGCGGCGCAGCGCCTCGTAGCGTTTAGCTCCAATCCAGTTTAGAACCTGTCCCCTCCTGCCTAGCCCCCTACGGGCGATCATGTCCCAGGCTGGCGGCAAGCCATGTTGGCCTGTCGCATCCGATACAGCTTCTAACGAAAAGCTCGCCTTTATTGTTGCGAGTTGCCCCCGTTTTTCGATTTGCTCGCTGCTTCTTTGCTCGCTGAATCCGACGACTTGGGTATGCCGATTGGCGCCGACGTTTTAATTCCCTGTGTTTCAAGGATTCTCATGACCTCGAGCAATACCCCCAGCAGCCCGTTGAACGCCATCGCCGATCAGGCCCTCGGTCTCGCCGACGCACCCGTGCAAGCCGCAGCCGTTGCTGCCGCGCCGGCCGTCGTCGCTGAAGCCGCCGCGCCCGCTGGCCCGACGTTCGCGTCGCTCGGCCTGTCCGCGGATGTCGTCTCCGCGCTGACCGCCGCTGGCTACCAGAACCCGACGCCGGTTCAGCAACGTGCTGTTCCGGCTGGCATCGCCGGCCGCGACCTGCTGGTTTCGAGCCCGACCGGTTCGGGCAAGACCGCTGCCTTCATGCTGCCCGCCATCGAACGTTTCTCGCAGTTGCAAAAGTCGCAAGCCAGCCAGCCGCGCGAGCCGCGTCCGGCCGACGGCGCACGCACGCGCCGCCCGCAACCGGTTGCCCGTCCGACCATGCTGGTTCTGACGCCGACCCGCGAACTCGCGATGCAGGTCACCACCGCCGCCGCCACGTACGGCAAGCATCTGAAGCGCCTGCGCACCGTCAGCATTCTGGGCGGCGTCGCTTATGGCCAGCAATTGATGCTGCTTGCAAAGAACCCGGAAATCCTGGTTGCCACGCCGGGCCGTCTGATCGACCACCTCGAACGCGGCCGTATCGACCTGTCGCAACTGCAGATTCTCGTGCTCGACGAAGCTGACCGCATGCTCGACATGGGCTTCATCGAAGACATCGAAACGATCGTCGCGGCCACGCCGGCCACGCGTCAGACCATGCTCTTCTCGGCCACGCTCGACGGCAAGATCGGTTCGCTGACCGGCCGCCTCCTGAAGGATCCGGAGCGTATCGAGATCGTTCAGCGCCTGGAACAGCGCACCAACATCGCGCAAACCGTCCATTACGTCGACGACCGCGATCACAAGGACCGTCTGCTCGACCATCTGCTGCGCGACGAGGGCCTCGACCAGGCTATCGTCTTCACGGCAACCAAGATGGACGCGGACCAACTGGCCGGGCGTCTTGCCGACGCCGGTTTCGAATCGGCCGCACTGCACGGCGATCTGCCGCAAGGCGCGCGTAACCGCACCATCAAGGCACTGCGCGAGCGTCGCGTTCGCGTGCTGGTGGCAACGGACGTCGCCGCTCGCGGTATCGACATTCCGGGCATCACGCACGTGTTCAACTACGATCTGCCGAAGTTCGCCGAAGACTACGTGCACCGTATCGGCCGTACTGGCCGTGCCGGCCGCTCGGGTATCGCGGTGAGCCTCGTGCATCACGCCGAACAGGGCGCGCTCAAGCGCATCGAGCGCTTCGTGCGCACTCCGCTGCCGGTCAACGTCGTCGTGGGCTTCGAGCCGCGCAAGTCGGCTCCGTCGGGTAACGGCCGTCCTGGCTTTGGCGGCCGTGGCCGTCCGGGCGGCGGCAATGGCGGCGGACGCCGCTTCGGCAGCGGCTCGGGCAAGCCGGCCGGTAACGGCAGCAGCTCGCGCAGCGGCACTGGCGGCGGCTGGGCCGGCAAGTCGGCTGGCGGCGGTTCGCGTGATGGCGGCTTCGGCGGCGGTTCGCGTGAAGGCTTCGGCGGCTCGCGCGACGGCGGCTACGGCGCACGCCGCAGCGACGGCCCGCGTACCGCGCGTCGCGGCAGCTAAAGCGCGCAAGCGCTCACGGCCAGTAGCGGTTTGCCTGCTTCGATGCGGCAGCCGCGCCTGGCTGGTGGAAGCTAGACGTAATGAGTTGTGCAGACCCCGCAGCCTCTTGCTGTCGTCGGGTCGGACTGAAAACCGGTGCCCAGGCACCGGTTTTTTTTCGCCCGTGCTCCATCCCCTCCCAAATTTCACGATGTGCAAAAATTTTTTGCGTCGTAAAAAATCGTGCTGCACGGCACAACATGACGATTGCAAGATGGGAAAAATCGTTTCTTAATGCGAAACGAAATTCGTAACCTACTGATTCTACGCAAGAATAAATATCAGAAAATCGCATGCGGGCGGCTATTGCGTGTCCATTGATTTGCCTAGACTCTTATATAAGACTTCACGAAACGGAACGCCTCAGCGGCTGACCGCTTCCACGAAGACAGAGCTCACCATCCATTTTCAGGCAACCAAGGAGCAAATCATGACGACGCGCGAAGAACAAGCCCGCCAACTTCAACAGCAATGGGAAACCGATCCGCGCTGGAAAGGCGTCAAGCGCAGCTACACCGCCGAGGACGTGATCCGTCTGCGCGGCTCCGTGCAGGTCGAGCACACGCTCGCCAAGCGCGGCGCCGAAAAGCTCTGGCATAGCGTGAATACCGAGCCCTTCGTCAATTCCCTCGGCGCGCTGACCGGCAACCAGGCGATGCAGCAGGTCAAAGCCGGTTTGAAAGCCATCTATCTGTCGGGCTGGCAGGTCGCGGGCGATGCGAACGTGGCCGGCGAAATGTACCCGGACCAGTCGCTTTACCCGGCGAACTCTGTGCCGCTCGTCGTCAAGCGCATCAACAACACGCTGACGCGCGCCGACCAGATCCAGTGGTCGGAAGGCAAGAATCCCGGCGACGAAGGCTATATCGACTACTTTGCGCCGATCGTCGCGGACGCCGAAGCCGGCTTCGGCGGCGTGCTCAACGCTTTTGAACTGATGAAGGCGATGATCGAAGCCGGCGCTGCAGGCGTGCACTTCGAAGATCAGCTTGCGTCGGTCAAGAAGTGCGGCCACATGGGCGGCAAGGTGCTGGTGCCGACGCGCGAAAACGTCGCCAAGCTCACGGCCGCGCGTCTCGCCGCGGACGTATCGGGCGTGCCGACCGTTCTGCTCGCTCGCACCGACGCGGAAGCAGCCGACCTGATCACGTCGGACGTCGACGAAAACGACAAGCCGTTCCTGACCGGCGAGCGCACCGTCGAAGGTTTCTACCGCACCAAGCCGGGTCTCGAACAGGCGATTTCGCGTGGCCTCGCCTACGCGCCCTACGCCGACATGATCTGGTGCGAAACGGGCAAGCCGGATCTCGAGTTCGCAAAGAAATTCGCCGACGCGATCCACAAGGAGTACCCGGATCAACTGCTGTCGTACAACTGCTCGCCGTCGTTCAACTGGAAGAAGAACCTGGACGACGCGACCATCGCCAAGTTCCAGCGCGAACTGGGTGCGATGGGCTACAAGTTCCAGTTCATCACGCTGGCCGGCTTCCACGCGCTGAACTACTCGATGTTCAACCTCGCGCACGGCTATGCCCGCAATCAGATGACGGCGTTCGTCGAGATGCAGCAGGCCGAATTCGCCGCCGCGGAGAAGGGCTTCACCGCCGTCAAGCATCAGCGTGAAGTCGGCACCGGCTACTTCGACGCGGTCACGCAAACGGTCGAGCGCGAAGCATCGACGACCGCATTGCACGGCTCGACGGAAGACGAACAGTTCTTCGACAAGAAAGTCGCGTAACGGCCTCGCGGCCCGATCGCGAAACGTCAGCAGACAGACGGTGGAACAACGGCGAAGCGGTTTTGCCGGAGTTCCGCCGTCGACAGGGAGGAGTCTCGCCATCGGCGCATCGGCGCATCGGCGCATCGGCGCATCGGCGCATCGGCGCATCGGCATATTACTGCGCCGCGCCGATGGCGGGTTCTCGCAAGGCGGGGGCTAGACAGAAAGCCAGCACAACGCATTGTGCGGCGAACGGACGACGCGCCGGCGCATCGCCGGCGCGTCTTCCCGCCGTCGGCTGCAACGTTGTGGAAACGAGCGCGCGCAAAGTTCAGCGGTACACGAGCACCGGGATTTTAGTATGCGTGAGCACCCGCTGCGTTTCACTGCCGATCAGCAGGCTGCCCAGACCGCGACGCCCGTGTGAAGCCATGAAGATCACGTCACACGCGCCCCGCTCCGCCGCTTCGATGATGCCGAGATACGGCGCCGGATGCACGCTGGTGCGCCTGTCGACGACCACCCCGACACGGCTCGCGGCGAGTTCCACTTCGCGCAGATGCTGCTGCGCTTCGCGTTCGCTGCGTTCGAGAAACTCGGACGGCGGTTCGACAACGATGTCGGAGAACGGCGCGTACGGATATTGCGGCAGACATGCATAGGCGGTGATGCGCGCGCCGACCGCCTGCGCGAGATCGATTGCGCCGGCCATCGCCTTGCGCGAGAGATCTGAACCATCGGTCGGAACGAGAATGTGCTTGAACATGTGCCCTCCGTATCCGTGTCCAGCCGCCCTGCCGGCTGCGCTCGGCGCGGCATTGCCGCGCTTTTTTCACGCCCGTGAACAGCACATGCGTCAGCGCCGGCCGAGGCTTTGCGTACTGGCCTCAAAAGGATTGTAGGTCGTGGATACCTCCCGCAAACCGTCATCGAGGGTCTGTCCGAATATGGAAAACCCGTTGCGCCGCGTCAGCCCCAGTATTCCGGAAGGCCATACGTATGCTTGAGAAAATCCAGAAAGAGCCGCACCCGCAGCGGCAAATGGCGGCGCTGCGGAAACACCGCATGAATTCCGATGGGCGGCGCGGCGAACTCGTCGAGCACGCTCACGAGGCGTCCCGCCGCGATGTCCGCGCCGACTTCCCACCACGAACGCCACGCGAGCCCGTGGCCTTCGAGACACCACTCGTGCAGCACGGCGCCGTCGGAGCATTCCATCGTGCCGGACACCTTGATCGATACGACCTTATCGCCCTGCTGGAACATCCAGCCGCGCTGCTGGTTGGCGCTTGCACCGAGCGCGAGACAGTTGTGCTGCGCAAGATCCGCAAGGCTGTGCGGCGCGCCGCGCCGGCTCAGATACGACGGCGACGCCACGCACACGCGCCGGTTTTCACCGAGCTTGAGCGACACGAGCGAAGAATCGGGCAATTCGCCGAGCCGCACCGCGCAATCGAAACCTTCGTTGACCAGATCGACGAGCCGGTCCGACAGATCGAGCGTGATGGAAACATCCGGATGCGCGACCGTGAACGCCGGCACCAGCGGTGCGACGTGGCGGCGCCCGAAGCCGGCCGGCGCCGAGAGCCGCAAGTGGCCGCTCGCCTTGACGCCGCCCGCCGACACGCTCGCCTCGGCATTCTGCATGTCGTGAATGATGCGCTGACAATCTTCGAGAAACGCCGAGCCTTCGAAGGTCAGCGTGATCTTGCGTGTCGTGCGCACCAGCAATTTGACGCCGAGGCGTTCTTCGAGCGCATCGATACGGCGTCCGATGATCGCGGGCGCCACGCCTTCGGCAAGCGCCGCGGCGGACAGGCTGCCCTTCGCGGCGACAGTGACGAAGGTCTCGATCTGCTTGAATCGGTCCATGGAAGGGTGCCGTTAGCGCGGCGAAGTTGGCCGGTGCGCGTCAGATTAGGTTCATGAAAGTAAAAGATCAAGTGATCTTTGCCCTCTTTTTTAGCGCAGAGCAGCGCTAATACAATCCGTCCTGACCTCTGACAGGAGCGCACGGCAATGTCGGCCACAACGACACTCTCCCTTAAAGCAGTGATTTTCGACGCCTACGGCACGCTTTTCGACGTGCATTCGGTGATCGCTGCCGCGGAGCAGATCTTCCCCGGACGCGGCGACGCCCTCTCGCAGTTGTGGCGTCAGAAACAGATCGAATACACGCAGTTGCGCACGCTGGCCGATGCCGGCGGCGACGCCGCGCACTACCGTCCGTTCTGGGACGTCACGCTCGACGCTCTGCGCTTCTCCGCGAAAAAGCTTCAACTCACGCTCGGCCGTACCGCTGAAAAGCGTCTGATGGATGAGTACGCGTGTCTGTCGGCGTTTCCCGATGCTGTGCCTGCGCTGCGTTTGCTGCGGGATGCGGCGTCTGGGTCTGGGTCTGGCTCTAAGCCCGTGTCGGCATCCGCATCCCGACCCTCACCTGCTACATCCTCTGCGGCTGGCACGTCAGGCGGATCGCGCCCCGGCCTCGCGATTCTGTCGAACGGTAACCCTCAAATGCTCGACGTCGCGGTGAAAAGCGCGGGTATGAGCGGCCTGTTCGACCATGTGCTTTCCGTCGACGCCGTGCGCGCATACAAACCCGCGCCCGCCGCCTATGCGCTCGGCACGCAAGCCTTCGACGTGGATCCGCGCGAGATCGTCTTCGTGTCGTCGAATGGCTGGGACGTCGCCGGCGCAACCTGGTTCGGCTTCACGACGTTCTGGCTCAACCGACAGAACGCCCCGCTCGAGGAACTGGGCGTGACGCCGCACGGCACGGGTGCGGGCATGAGCGATCTATTGGCTTTTCTGAAGACCGTCACATTTGCCGGACGCGCCCACGTCACAACGAGCCGCATACGCCACAGCCCCGGCGCATGACGCTCGCCTCCGGCAACTCATCGAATCAACTGAATCCACTACCACCGCATTTCAACTTTGCATTTTGCAATCTGACCGACCAAGGAGAAAACATGGCGAATCCGCTGTCATCGTTGTCGCTGCCGCAGGGCATGGAAATCACCGCCGAAATCAAGCCGGGCTATGAAGCGATCCTCACGCGCGAGGCGCTCGAACTCGTCGCCGCGCTGCATCGCACGTTCGAGCCGCGCCGTCAGCAGTTGTTGGAGGCACGGGCGGAGCGCACGAAGCGGCTCGACGCCGGCGAGCGTCCCGACTTTCTCGCCGCGACGAAGAGCGTGCGCGACGGCGACTGGACCATCGCGCCGCTGCCGAAAGACCTGCAATGCCGCCGCGTGGAGATCACCGGCCCGGTCGAGCGCAAGATGATCATCAACGCGCTGAACTCGGGCGCGGATTCGTACATGACCGATTTCGAGGATTCGAATGCGCCCAGCTGGGACAACCAGATCACCGGCCATATCAATCTGAAGGATGCCGTACGCCGCACGATCTCGCTCGAGCAGAACGGCAAGAGTTATAAGCTGAACGACAAGGTTGCCACACTGATCGTGCGTCCGCGCGGCTGGCATCTCGACGAAAAGCACGTGAAGGTGGACGGCAAGCGCGTGTCGGGCGGCATCTTCGATTTCGCGCTCTTCATGGTGCACAACGCAAAGGAACTGGTCGCGCGCGGCTCGGGCCCCTACTTCTATCTGCCGAAGATGGAAGGCCATCTGGAAGCGCGCCTGTGGAACGATATCTTCGTCGCGGCGCAGGAAGCGGTCGGCGTGCCGCGCGGCACGATTCGCGCGACGGTGCTGATCGAAACCATTCTTGCCGCGTTCGAGATGGACGAAATCCTGTACGAGCTGCGTGAACATAGCTCGGGGCTGAACGCCGGCCGTTGGGACTACATCTTCTCGGCGATCAAGAAGTTCAAGTCCGACCGCGACTTCTGTCTCGCCGACCGCTCGCAGATCACGATGACCGCGCCGTTCATGCGCGCGTATGCGCTGTTGCTGCTGAAGACGTGCCATCGCCGCAACGCGCCGGCGATCGGCGGAATGAGCGCGCTGATTCCGATCAAGAACGATGCCGCCGCGAACGACAAGGCAATGGCCGGCGTGCGCTCCGACAAGGCGCGCGATGCCGGCGACGGCTATGACGGCGGCTGGGTTGCGCACCCGGGCCTCGTGCCGATCGCAATGGAGGAATTCGTCAAGGTGCTGGGCGACAAGCCGAATCAGATCGGCAAACAACGCGACGACGTGCTCGTTACTGCCACGGACCTGATGGACTTCCGTCCGGAAGCGCCGATCACCGAAGCCGGTCTGCGCAACAACATCAACGTCGGCATTCACTACCTGGGCTCGTGGCTCGCGGGCAACGGCTGCGTGCCGATCCACAACCTGATGGAAGATGCCGCTACCGCCGAAATTTCGCGCTCGCAGGTGTGGCAGTGGATTCGCTCGCCGAAGGGCACGCTCGACGATGGCCGCAAGGTGACTGCTGAGCTGGTGCGCGAACTGGCCGTGCAGGAACTCGACAAGGTGAAGCAGGCCGTCGGCGGCGATACGAAACCGTACGAACGCGCGGCTCAAATCTTCGAAGAGATGTCGACGTCGGAGCAATTCACCGACTTTCTGACGCTGCCGCTTTACGAAGAAATCTGAACGCGAACGCTCGTCGGGTTGTAACGACGACCGCGTGCAACGATTGACCAACTGAACGGCCCGACAGGCGCATGCCTGGCGGGCCGTTTCTTATGCGCGAGGAGCGCATATAAGCACATACCAGCGCATACGAGCGCGTGGTGGGCGTGTCAACGCGTCGCGCGATACTCGACCCAATCGCCGGACTTGATCTCTTGCAGCCCCTTCACCGCGTGAGGCGTGACCGGATAGAAGCGACAGTTCACGACGTTGCCGTCCACTTTGACCATCACTTCACGGGCCAGAAAGCGATCTTCGACGCCGGGATACACCGCTTCGATCTCATCGAGCACGGCGACGAGTTCATCGTCGATTTCGTAAACATCGCCGGTTACATCCACGCCCTGCTCGTCGACAACGAGTCCCGGATACGAACCGAAGTCGAACAGATGGCCGCGAACCGTGGCCGTGCCGAGCAGATTCGGCTCGGCTATTTCATTGCGAGCCGCGGCTTCGCGGATGTCGTTCACTTCGCCCGCCCGCAGCGTGCCGTATACAAAGACGGTTTGCATCGTCGTTCGTGCTCCTCGAATAGGTGGTCGGTCAATCGGGACATTATGCAACGTCCGAAACCATGCACGCTCTACAATGAGAATCCGCTCATGTTGGGGCCTAGAACCCGCAGCGTTTTGGTCCGTAAATCGACTTTTGCCATGACTCCGTACGCCGGCTCGGACCGGTCCAGCTTCGTCAGCTTGACCGACACTCCGCCAGAGTTTCAGCCGAACGACACGCATCCTATTCGCGTGCGTTCGCGCCCCATGCCGATGGGTTCTCACTTCGCGCGTCATACGCACGCCTGGGCGCAGGTCGCGTATGCATCGCGCGGCGTGCTGCGGGTGGCGACAACCGGCACGACGTGGATGGTGCCGCCCTCTCGCGCGATATGGCTACCGCCGCACGTCACCCATGAAGTAGTGGCCGTCGAAGACGCGTTCCTGCGCACGCTGTACATCACCGAAAGCACGGTGCCTGCCGGGCTCGACGCCCCACGCGTGGTCGAAGTCTCGAACCTGCTGCGCGAAGTGATCGCCGCGCTGGACACGCCCGGCATCTCGCCCGCGCGCGAGCAGTTGCTCGGCGCGCTTGCGTTAGATGAGCTGACCCGTTCGGAGCCACTGCCGCTGTCGGTGCCCATGCCGAACGAGAAGCGGCTGCGCGCGCTCTGCGAGGCGGTAATCGCGGATCCGACGCCCGGTGAATCGCTCGAACAGTGGGCGGCGAGCGTGGGAGCGAGTACGCGCACGATCGCGCGTCTCTTTCGCCAGGAGCTTGGCGTGAGCTTTTCTCAATGGCGGCAACAGGCGATTCTCGCGCGGGCGATTCCCCTGCTGAGTCAGGGACGGCCGCTGTCGCATGTCGCGCAGGAGTTGGGCTATCAAAGCCAGAGCGCTTTTTCCGCGATGTTCCGGCGCGCGTTCGGTGAAAGCCCACGTGCGTTTATCGAGCGGGGCTCGGAGCATCGACTGGAAAATGGAGAGAATCGCGACGACGCGCAGCTGAACGACCATGCCGACCAGCCGGCCGCCTCGAACCGCGCGGACGCGGCGAGCGGCGGGGAGCGCTAAACCGCCGACTGGCGGCTCAAACGCGCCGCGCGAGATGACGGATCGCGCCAAGCTGGGCAAGCCGCGGGCCGGCCAGCTTATAGCCTTTGCGCTGATAGAGCCGCGCCGCGGGATTGTCGACGAACACACGCAATTGCAGTTCGCGCAGTCCGCGCTCGCGTGCCCATTGGTGGGACATATCCAGCAGATAGGTGCCCGCGCCGAGCCGCCTGTATCCCTCGGCAATCTGCACGTCGCGGATATGAAGCGAATCGCCTTCCTGCGTGATGCGCAGCACGCCAATCGGCTTGCCGTCCATTTCGAGGATGAAATTCTCCGACTCGCGCCAACTGCCGAGAAACAGATCGCCGCGCCAGACGAGATGATGCCGCTGATAATAGCCGCCCATGTTGCTATGAGTCAGCGCCTCGGCGAACTCGAAATCGTCCATGCCGGCTTTGCGCAGATGGAACGGTAACGGAGCTTCGGTTGGATCGAACATGGCGGCACGGCGAAGAGAAGTCGGGTCAACGGTAAAACAGGCCGCGCGCGCTGGCAATGGCTGTTTGTCCCGAGCATATCCAGGCGGGACCGTCAGCGGAAATAAAAAAAGCCCACTTCTTTCGAAGTGGGCTTTTTCCAATCTGGCGGAGCGGACGGGACTCGAACCCGCGACCCCCGGCGTGACAGGCCGGTATTCTAACCAACTGAACTACCGCTCCAGATTTTTACACCTAGCAAGCAAGCTGCGCTCGCTCACCGGTTGCACCGTTCAACTTCCAACCGAACGACGCTGATGTTTGGCGTCCCCTAGGGGATTCGAACCCCTGTACTCACCGTGAAAGGGTGATGTCCTAGGCCTCTAGACGAAGGGGACATAATCTTTTCAGACATGTCTTTTACTCGCCGCTGAGTCGGATTAACTAGCGCAACGCCAACTGCTAGTTATTTATTCCGTCAACTGCGAAGACCGCTATTTTAACTACGATACTGCTGCTTGTGAAGTCTTTTTTGCTACAAGTTCCATGGTTAGGAACGACTTCACTCTGCTCTGATGGTGGAGGTAAGCGGGATCGAACCGCTGACCTCTTGCATGCCATGCAAGCGCTCTCCCAGCTGAGCTATACCCCCTTGCAGAACAGAAACGAGATTCTAGAGGCCAATTTGCGCTTTGTAAATACCCTTTGAGCAATCGCATGCGACTTTTTTCCGAAGTCGCATGCAAACAATCTCAATGCGTCCGCGAACGCGCTCGGGACCACTTGCTGGCCGTTCCACGCGTCATGCCAACGCCTTCTCGATCCGACCGACAACCACGTCGCGACCGAACAGCATCAGCACCATATCAATCGAAGGCGTATGCGTCGTACCGGCCACTAGCAGCCGGACCGGCATCGCCAGTTGCGGCATTTTCAGCTTGTGCGCGCCGAGCGTTGCCTTGAGCGCAGCGGCGATCGCCTCCTTGGTCCATTCCACCGTCTTCAGTGCAGCGGCAAGATCGCCGAGCGCCGGGCGCACAGCGTCAGTCACATGCTGCGCTAATGCCTCGGCGTCGGGAGCGGGCGTGCGATAGAACATCGCGGCGTTCTCCGCGATCTCCTTGACCGTCGACGCACGGTCCTTCAACAAGCCCACGACCGCCGTCAGATCCGCGCCCTGAGCGATGGTGGCCTCGTCGATACCCAGCTCCGCGAGGAACCGCCGCGCGAGTCCGGCGAGGCGGGCGTTATCCGCTTCCTTGATGTAATGCGCGTTCAACCAGTTCAGTTTGTCATGGTCGTACTGCGCCGGAGACTTGCCCAAATGCTCGAGATCGAACCATTCGACGAACTGCTCGCGCGAGAAAATTTCCGCGTCGCCATGCGACCAGCCAAGGCGCGCCAGATAATTGACCACCGCCTCCGGCAGATAGCCGGCGTCACGATAACCCATCACGCTCATTGCGCCGTGGCGCTTGCTCATCTTCTCGCCCTGCTCGTTGAGCACGGTCGGCAAGTGCGCGTACACCGGCGTTTCACCACCGAGCGCCCGCAGAATGTTGATCTGCCGCGGCGTGTTATTCACGTGGTCGTCGCCGCGAATCACATGCGTGATGCGCATATCCAGGTCGTCGACCACCACGCAGAAGTTGTAGGTCGGCGTGCCGTCCGGCCGTGCGATTACCAGGTCGTCCAGCTCCTCGTTCGAGATCTCGATACGCCCTTTCACCGCATCGTCCCAGGCCACCACGCCAGTGAGCGGATTCCGGAAGCGCAGCACCGGCTGCACGCCCGCCGGCGGCTCGGGCAGCACCTTGCCCGGCTCCGGGCGCCATGTGCCGTCGTAGCGCGGCTTTTCGCCGGCTTCGCGCTGACGCTCACGCAACGCGTCGAGTTCTTCCGTCGACATGTAGCACGGGTAGACGAGCCCCGCGTCCTGCATCTGTTTCAGCACTTCGCGATAACGGTCCATGCGCTGCATCTGGTAGAACGGGCCTTCGTCGAAATCGAGGCCGAGCCATTCCATGCCTTCGAGGATCGCGTCCACAGATTCGGTCGTGGAACGCTCCACGTCGGTGTCCTCGATCCGCAGCACGAAGGTCCCTTTCATCTTGCGCGCGAACGCCCACGGGTACAGCGCGGAGCGAATGTTGCCGAGGTGAATGAAGCCGGTGGGACTCGGTGCGAAACGGGTACGAACGGAGGTGGTCATTAGCGGTTACTCGAAGACTGGCGCCGGCGCAGGGCAAGCATCGCCCGTAAAGCGCGGCAGCGAACCGCGCCCATACGGCACGACGGCTGCCGCGCATGGACACGAAGGAATTGAGGCGAAAGTCGAATTATACCTTTCGTGAGCGCGCGGCCTGCCCTCGTCCGAACGGGCTATTGACGGCCACGGGCACCGGCTGTGCAACGTTTCATTACCGGCCGCCGCGCACGTGCCGCTTTGATTTATGATGTGCGCGCGCTGAAGCGGCGACGCCGCCATCCGCGCATTGAACGGCTATTTGCACTTGCCCTGACCCTTGCCTGAGCACGGCGAAACGTGGCCGCTCGCGCCGAACACGCTCGACGCGCCCGACACGCCCCACACGCCGTTGCTGGAGAACTCGTTGAAACCTTCGTCGCCTCGTTACGGCCGTCGCAATTTTTCGCTCGCGGCCGCCTCCGCGGTACTCGCCGCCTGTACCACCGCGGGCAGCAGGATCGACGGCGTGTCGTCGTCGAATACGGCCACAGCCGCGCCCACCCCGAACACGCCACCGCTCGACAGGCCGCAGCGGCCCATTCGGGTCGCCCTTGCGCTAGGCGGCGGCGCTGCGCGCGGCTTCGCGCATATCGGCGTGATCAAGGCGCTGGAGGCGCGCAATGTCCAGGTCGATCTGGTGGCCGGCACGAGCGCCGGGTCGGTGGTCGGCGCGCTTTACGCGTCGGGCATGAACGGCTTCGCGCTGAACAAACTGGCGTTGAACATGGACGAAGCATCCATTAGCGACTGGGCCATGCCGTTTCGCACACGCGGCTTTCTGCAAGGCATCGCGCTGCAGAATTATCTGAACACAACGCTCAACAATCGGCCGATCGAGAAGATGGCGAAGCCGCTCGGCGTAGTCGCAACCGACCTGAAAACCGGCCAGCCGATACTCTTTCAGCGCGGCAATACCGGCATCGCAGTGCGGGCGTCGTGCAGCGTGCCGTCGATTTTCGAGCCGGTCAAAATCGGCGGGCATGAGTATGTGGACGGCGGGTTGGTGAGCCCGGTGCCGGCGTCGTTCGCACGCAAGATGGGCGCGGACTTCGTGATCGCCGTGGATATCTCGCAGCGCCCCGAAAGCGGCCTGACGGCCAGTTCGTTCGACGTGCTCATGCAAACCTTCACGATCATGGGCCAGACCATCAAGGCATATGAGCTCGACAAATACGCCGACATCGTCATCCGGCCGAATCTCGCCGCCATGAGCGGCAGCGACTTCTCGCAGCGCAATGCCGCGATTCTGGCCGGCGAGGAAGCCGTCTCGAAGATCATGCCGGAGTTGCAACGCAAGCTGGCCGCGAGCCGCGCAGCGGCTTAGGGTGGCTCCAGCGCCGTCGACTCAGGAAATAGACCCGCCCAAAACGCAAAAGCCTGCTTCAAACGAAGCAGGCTTTTTGTTGTGGCCGAAGCACCGGCGCAGCAAAAATCAGTTATTGCCGCCGATCGTCGCAGTCACACGTTTGCGCAGATCTTCGCCCTCCTGGTACGACGTCTCGATCCGGCGTGCACCGGTGAAGCGCTTTTCCCAGTAGCCGCTATCCATGTCGTCCACACGGATCGTGCTGCCCGTGGAGGGCGAATGCACGAACTTGTTGTCGCCGATATAGATGCCCACGTGGGAGAACGTGCGGCGCATGGTGTTGAAGAACACCAGATCGCCCGGCTTCAGGTCGCTTACGCGGACCTTTTCGCCGACACGGCTCATTTCCTCGGCGCGGCGCGGCAGCGCCATGCCCAGCGTGTCCTGGAACACGTAGCGTACGAAACCGCTGCAATCCAGCCCGGAGTCCGGCGTATTGCCGCCCCAGCGGTAGCGAACGCCGATCATGTTCAGCGCGCCGACAACCACGTCGCCAGCCTTGCCGGCCATGCCGGACAGGAACGATCTGGCGCCGCCGTCAGCGCTACCGGTGAGCGTTTGCGAATTGGAGGAAGACGATGAGTTCGCCGCGTTGCTCGGCGAAAATGAGGCATTCTGATTGAAACTGCTGACTTCGTCGGCGAAAGCGCCGGGAGCTGCTGCGATCAAGACGCCAATGAACATCCCGGCGACGGCGCGCGTGCAAGCCTGGGTCAAATTTCTGTGCTGCATTGGTCGGTATTTTTTGCTAAAGAATCAGTGGGATACGGAAAAAGTTTGGTCGATACTAGCCAGTAAGTATTCACATGTCAAAACAAATAGAAAAATACAATCGAGACCCGCACCCAATTGGTGAAAGGGTGAAAAATCAGCGGTCCAATGCCGCTTTCAGGAGCTTTCGAGTGTAGGGGTGCGCGGGCGTCGCAAAGATTTTCTCAACCTCTCCGCTTTCCACGATAGAACCGTTTTGCATCACAGCCACGCGGTGCGCCATCGCCCCGATCACGGCCAGATCGTGGCTGATGAAAACAAAGCCCAAGTTGTATTTTTGTTGCAGCCCGGCGAGCAGTTTGAGCACTTGCTGCTGGATAGAAACGTCGAGTGCGCTGGTCGGTTCATCCAGGATAAGAATCCGCGGCTCGACCACGAGCGCCCGTGCAATGGCTATGCGCTGGCGCTGGCCGCCGGAAAACTCATGCGGATAACGGAGCAGCGCAGTCCGGTCCATCCCAACCTCGCGCAGCACGGCAACCACCCTGTCGCGCCGCGCTTGCGGCGTCATTTGCGGCCGGTGCAGCGCCAGCCCTTCGCCGACGATCCGCTCGATCGTCTGACGAGGCGAAAGCGAGCTGAACGGGTCCTGGAACACCACCTGCATGTTCGAACGCAACGCGGTCTGGTCCGCGCCGCGGTAGGTAGCGAGCGCCCTGCCCTGAAACTCGATCTCGCCGTGCGCTGTTCGCTGCAGTCCGAGCAAGGCCATGGCGAGCGTCGATTTCCCCGAACCGGATTCTCCAACGATGCCGAGCGTCTCGCCCTGACGCACCGAAACGCTCGCGTTTGCGACCGCGCGGAACCGCCCGGCCCGGAACCAGCCCGCGAATCCCGGCAGCTTCGTTTTGAAATCGACGGAAACGTCGCGGGCTTGCAGCAGCACCGGCGAAATAGGCAGCACCGGCACGACCGTGCGCTGCGGCCGGCTTTCCAGCAGCCGTTGCGTGTAAGGATGTTGCGGCGACTCGAACACCTGCTCGACCGGCCCGCTTTCGACCAGAACGCCTTTTTCCATCACCGCAATGCGCTGTGCAAAATGCCGCACGAGGTTCAGGTCGTGCGTAATCAGCAGCACCGCCATGCCGCGCTTTTGCGCTTCGTCGCGTTGCAGTTCGAGGAGCAGCTCGACGATCTGCGCGCGAATCGTCACGTCCAGCGCGGTAGTCGGTTCGTCGGCGAGCAGCAGACGCGGACGGCACGCCAGCGCCATCGCGATCATCGCCCGCTGCCGCTGTCCGCCCGAAAGTTGGTGCGGGTAGCTGTTCACGCGCTTGCCCGGCTCGGGAATGCCCGTACGGCCCAGCAGCGCGACCGCGCGCTTGCGGGCTTCCGCCGGCGACACGCCGTCGTGCACGACGATCGTTTCCGCGATCTGGTCACCGACCGTGTAGAGCGGATTGAGCGCGGTCATCGGCTCCTGAAAGATCATCGCAATGTCCGAGCCGCGCATGCCGCGCATCTCACGCTCGCTTTTGGCAAGCAGATCCTCGCCGTCGAACCGGATCGAGCCGCTTACCTGCGCGTCGCTCAGCAGACGCAAGATAGACAGCGCGGTTACGCTTTTTCCCGAGCCCGATTCGCCGACGAGCGCAACGCGCTCGCCGCGCTGGATCGCCAGCGTGACGTCGTTCACCGCCACTGTGTCGCCGAAACTCACATGCAGATGATCGAGCTCCAGAAGCGGCGCGGCATTCGCCGCTTCGGCGCCGTCGTGCCCCTGCCCCTTGCGCTGTCCTGGCGCTTGCCGTTGAGCGGTCACTGATTGCCCCCAGCGCGCATTGCATCGGAGATGCGGGTATCGAGCGCATTACGCAGCGCGTCGCCCATGAAGGTCAGCAGCAACAGCATCGCGACCAGCACGCCGAAAGTGGACAACGAGATCCACCACGCGTCGAGATTCGCCTTGCCCTGCGCGAGCAGTTCGCCGAGGCTCGGCGTCGGCGAAGGTACGCCGAGGCCGAGAAAGTCGAGACTGGTTAGCGCGAGAATCGCGCCGCTCATACGAAACGGAAGGAACGTGATCACGGGCGTGAGGCTGTTGGGCAAAAGGTGCCGCCACATGATCTGCCAGTTCGACAGGCCCATCGCCCTCGCCGCGCGCACGTAATCCTGCTGCCGATTGCGGAGGAACTCCGCCCGCACGTAGTCGGACAAGCCGATCCACCCGAACAGGGAAAGCAGCACGATCAGCAGAATGAAACCCGGCTCGAAGATCGACGAAAAAATAATCAGCAGATAGAGCTCCGGCAACGCGCTCCAGATTTCGATCAGACGCTGCCCGACGATATCGGTACGTCCTCCGAAATATCCTTGCACGGCGCCGGCGGCAATGCCGAGTATCGTTCCAATGAAAGTCAGCACGAGCCCGAACTCCACGGAAACGCGAAAGCCATACAGCAGTCGAGCGAAAACATCGCGGCCGCGGTCGTCGGTGCCGAGCCAGTTTTCACGCGAAGGCGGCGCCGGGTTGGGCGCCTTCGAGAAATAGTTCAGCGTGTCGTAGTAGTAATGGTTCGGCGGATACACGGCGAAGTTGCCGGGCGCGTCGAAACGCTGCTTGATGTAGGGATCCAGATAGTCGGCAGGCGTTGGGAAATCTCCGCCGAACGTGGTCTCCGCGTAGGTCCTGAAAAGCGGGAAATAGAGGTGGCCGTCGTAGCGCACCACGAGCGGCTTGTCGTTCGACCAGAGTGGACCCGCAAGGCTCGCGGCAAAGGCCACCACGAATATGATGAGGCTCCAGTAACCGAGACGCTGCTGGCGAAAGCGCCGCCATACACGGCGCGCGGGCGAAGGCGAGACGAATGCACGCGCGGGTTCGACGCGCGCCGCTGCATCGGCTGAAAGGCGGGCTCGATTCATCAGCGTTCCAGTTGTTCGAATTGGATGCGGGGATCGACCCACACATAGCAAAGATCGGACACCAGCTTCGTCGCGAGACCGATCAACGTGAACAGGTACAGCGTGCCGAGCACGACCGGGTAATCGCGCCGCACGACCGATTCATACGACAGCAAGCCGAGACCGTCGAGCGAAAAAAGCGTCTCTATCAGCAGGCTGCCTGTGAAAAAAGCGCCGATAAACGCAGCAGGAAAGCCGACGATCAGCGGCAACATTGCGTTGCGAAACACATGCTTCCACAGCACGCGTTTTTCGGAGAGACCCTTCGCGCGCGCGGTCAGCACGTACTGCTTGCGAATCTCGTCCAGAAACGCATTCTTCGTGAGCATCGTGATTACCGCAAAACTGCCGACCACCGAGGCCGTGATCGGCAACGCGATATGCCATAAGTAGTCGAGGATCTTGCCCACGACGCTCAGTTGCGCCCAGTTATCCGACGTGAGATTGCGCAACGGAAAGAGCTGCAGGAATGTGCCGCCGCCGAACAGCACGAGCAGCAGCACGCCGAGCACAAAGCCCGGAATCGCGTAACCGATCAGCACCACGAGGCTCGTCGCGATATCGAAGCGCGAGCCGTTGCGCACCGCTTTCGCGATGCCGAGCGGCACTGAAATCAGATACGTGAGAAAGAACGTCCATAAGCCGATGCTGATCGACACCGGCAGCTTCGATACGATCAGCGACCACACGCTCTGATGGCGGAAATAGCTCTGCCCAAGGTCGAACGTCGAAAACCGCTTGAGCATCAACACGTAGCGCTCGAGCGGCGGTTTGTCGAAACCATAAAGCGCTTTCAGTTGCGCGACCTGCTGCGCGTCGACACCGTTATGCGCGCGCAGACCGAACGGCACAGCGCCCTCCGCGCCCTTGCGCAGTTCGTGTTGCATCTGTTCGACGGGGCCGCCGGGCACGAACTGGATCACGACGAACGTGAGTGTCAGCACGCCGAGCAGCGTCGGGATCATCAGCAGCAGTCGTTTGAGAATGTAGCTCCACATGGCGGGCGTTTCCGTTGCGAGGGCGAGGTATGAATAGCGATAGCGGGGACCGAGTGAGCAAATTTGCCGCTACGTTACTGCGGCTGTGCCTGCGTTGCTGCTTGCGGCTGCGCGAACCACCACGTCGATGTAATCCAGCCTTCGGCTCCATAGTACAGGGGCAGCGTCGACGGCCACGCGAGCCCGCGCTTGAACGCCACGCGATGCGTAGCGCTGTACCAGTGCGGCACGACGTAGTAGCCATGCATCAGAACGCGATCGAGCGCATGCGTCGCGTCGAGCAGTTGCTCGCGCGACTGCGCCTGCACGAGTGCGCGCAGGATCGCATCGACCGCAGGCGACTTCAGTCCGATCATGTTGTCCGAGCCGTTCGTGTCCGCCGCCTTGCTGCCGAAGCGCTCGATCTGTTCGGAGCCGGGCACCTGTACGTCGGGCATGCGGATCGTCGTCGTGTCGAAGTCGAATGCATCGAGCCGCTTCTGATACACGGCAAAATCGGCGACGCGAAACGTTGCGGTGATGCCGAGCTTTTTCAGGTTTCGAATGAACGTCGCGACGATCGGCTCCATTTGCGCGGCCGACCCTGAGTCGTCGAGTATCTCGAACTCGAACGGCTCGCCCTTTGCGTTGCGCAGCGCGCCGTCGCGATACGTCCATCCGGCCTGCTGCAATAACGCGCGTGCTTGCAGCAGATTTGCGCGTAAGGAGCCAGGCGGGTCGGTGTCGGGCTGCTTCGGCGGCGGCCCGAAAACCGCCGGATCGAGCTTCGCGCGCCACGGTTCGAGCAGCGCCAGTTCACCTGGCGACGGCAGGCCCTTGGCCTGCAGATCGGTGTTGGCAAAGAAACTGTCGATACGTGTGTACTGATTGAAGAACAATTGCCGGTTCAGCCATTGAAAGTCGAGCGCGAGATCGAGCGCCTTGCGCACGCGCACGTCCTTGAACAACGGCCGCCGCGTGTTCAACATGAAGCCCTGCATGCCCGTGCCGTTGTGTTGCGCGAACACCTTCTTGATCAGCTCGCCGCTGTCGAACTTCTTGCCGACGTCGCGCCGCACCCAGTTTCGCGCGACGTACTCGACGAGCGCATCGTATTCGCCGGCCTTGAACGCCTCCAGTCGCGCGACGTTATCGGAATACAGCTTGTAGACGATGCGATCGAAGTTGTGCGTGCCCGCACGCACCGGCAGTGCCGCGCCCCAATAGTCTGGATTCCGCCGGTACGTGATCGTGCGTCCGTTGTCGTAGCGCTCGATCAGATACGGGCCGCTCGTGACCGGCTTTTCGAACGCCAACTGATCGAACGGGATATGGCTGCCGTCCGGCTTCAATCCCCACTTGCGCGAGAACACCGGCATGCCGCCGGCGAGCAACGGCAACTCGCGATTACGGTGCTGAAACTCGAACCGCACGGTGTGCGGATCGACAACCACCGCGCGGACGATCTGGCCGAAGATCGACATGAATTGCGGCGCGGCCTGCGGACTCTTCAATGTGTCGAGCGAATACTTGACGTCCTCCGCGGTGACCGGGTCGCCGTTCGCAAACCGCGCGTGCGGATTGATATGGAATGTGGTCGACAAGCCGTCCGGCGCGACCTTGATATCGTCGGCGAGCAGTCCATACGCGGAAGCCACCTCGTCGCTGCTGCCGGTCGTCAGGCTCTCGAACAGCAGGTCGACACCGGGCGCGGTGTTGCCGCGCAAGGTGAACGGATTGAACTTGTCGAAGCTGGTGAGGCGGCTCGGATTGGCCAGTACGAGTGTGCCGCCCTTCGGCGCATTCGGATTGACGTAGTCGAAGTGCTTGAAGTCGGCTGGATATTTCGGCTCGCCGTACTGCGCAATCGCATACACCGCGTGCGCTTGCGGCGCTGCGAACCAGCCGGCGGCGGCCAGCGCGCCGCACAAGATAGCGACACGGGCCTTGCGCGATGAACGGGACACGAGCGCGGGACCGACACACGAAGGCCTGGAAATCGTGCATTCACATGCACGAGGCGATGAAACCCGTCGCGAGCCAGTTGTCATAAGCGCCTTGGTGATCAGTGGGCAATTGCGTTGTCACGGAATTCTACCCAATAAACCCGCGCAAACCGTAGCTGCGACTGCCACTCATGAGGCGGACGCGCGATTAGCGAAGATGCCGCGATCGGCTCGCGAAGGCCTCGCCCAACACAAGCGTGCGCTTTCTCACGGTGTCGTCTGACGCGCAGTGTTTGTGCGCGAACGGCAATTGCGCAGATCCGATCAAGCGATGCGCGAGAGCATGAAAAAACCGCCCATCGGGGCGGTTTTTATCATCACTACAGTTCGTCCAGCGTTCAATGCCAGCCGCGATGATGATCGTAGTGATCGCGACCGTAGTCGTAACGGCCGGGGGGATGATGACGATACCAGTCGTTGCGCGCCCAGTAGCGGCGGCCGTCCCAGTAGCGGTCTCCATGCCAGCCGATCACGATAGCCGGAGCGCCGTAATAGACGGGCGCGGGCTGATACACGACGGGCGGCGGAGGCGGCGGAGGCGGCGCATACACAGGCGCCGGCGCGACATACACCGGCGCGGGAATGCCGATATTGACCCCGATGTTGACCCCGCCGGCCATTGCGGCACTCGACGCGCCCAACGCGATAACCCCGATCACAAGCGGAACAAAACGAGCGGACTTCATGGATTACCCTTGGAAGAATGTGTTGTTGGCGGAAATATAGCGCAAGGTCGCGAACGGCGTATTTCAACTTTGTAATAACTGATGCATAAGATCGCAGGCGGCGCGGGACGTTACGTGTCGTTACATTCGACGCTGTTCCAAGCCAAAGCGTCGAAATCCTCAACGCGACAGCCTAGCTGCCCGGCGAGAAATACATAGCAGAAAAGCTTGGTTTGAAACGAGACGACGTCTTACTAGACTGCACGTCATCTTGTCATAACAAGTTTGAGCAATGTCGAAAACGACTCTCGTGCCGGTGCCCGCCGATTCGCCAACCGTATCGGCCGCGCCTCTTCCGCTCTACGCGCAGATCAAGGACGTCCTGCGCGAGCGCATACTCGACGGCAGCTATGCGCCGCATTCGCAGATGCCGTCGGAACACGAACTGTGCCGCATGTTCGACGTGAGCCGCATCACTGTGCGCCAGGCGCTCGGCGATCTTCACAAGGAAGGCTTGCTATTCAAGCTGCATGGCAAGGGCACGTTCGTCTCGAAGCCCAAGGCGTTTCAGAACGTCGCGTCGCTGCAGGGCTTTGCAGAGGCCATGTCGTCGATGGGCCATGAAATCGTCAACCAGCTGCGCAGTTGCAAAACTGTCGAAGCCGGACGCCACATTGCCGCGCGTCTGAACCTTGCCGAGGGCGCGCCTGTCACCGAGATTCATCGTGTCCGGCTGCTCAATCGCGAACCGGTGTCGCTCGAATTGACGTGGGTGCCGCAGGCGCTCGGCAAGCGCCTCGCGAACGCGGACCTCACGACACGCGACATATTCCTGATCCTCGAAAACGACTGTGGTGTGTCGCTAGGTTATGCCGATGTATCCATCGACGCGATCCTCGCCCACGACGACATCGTCGACGCATTGCGCGTCGAAGAAGGCAGCCCCGTGTTGCGTATCGAGCGACTCACGCATGACGCGTCGGGTCAGCCGGTCGATTTCGAATACCTGTACTTCCGCGGCGACGCCTTTCAGTACCGGCTGCGTATCGACCGCGAAAAAGACCTGCAAGAGAGCAGCAAAAACGCAATGGAGGCACGATGAACACACATGTACTCGACTACGACGTCGTGGTGGTCGGCGGTGGAACGGCGGGCCCGATGGCCGCCATCAAGGCGAAGGAGCGCGATCCGTCGCTAAAGATATTGCTGATCGAGAAGGCCAACGTGAAGCGCAGCGGCGCGATTTCGATGGGCATGGACGGTCTGAACAACGCCGTGATTCCCGGTCACGCGACGCCCGAACAGTACACACGCGAGATCACGATCGCGAACGACGGCATCGTGGATCAGGAGGCCGTGTATGCGTACGCGCGCCATAGTTTCACGACGATCGAGGAACTGAACCGCTGGGGCGTCAAGTTCGAAAAGGACGGCAACGGCGACTATGCGGTAAAGAAAGTGCATCACATGGGCTCATACGTGCTGCCGATGCCCGAGGGCCACGACATCAAGAAAGTGCTGTACAGGCAGCTTAAACGCGCCCGTGTGGCGATCACCAACCGGATCGTTGCCACACGGCTATTGACCGATTCGCAAGGGCGCGTTTGCGGCGTGCTGGGCTTCGATTGCCGCACGGCCGACTTTTACGTGGTGCGCGCTAAAGCCGTCATCCTGAGTTGCGGTGCCGCGGGAAGGCTCGGGCTCCCGGCATCGGGCTACCTGATGGGCACATACGAAAACCCGACTAATGCCGGCGACGGCTACGCGATGGCCTACCACGCAGGCGCCGCGCTCGCGAACCTCGAGTGTTTCCAGATCAACCCGCTCATCAAGGACTATAACGGCCCCGCTTGCGCGTATGTGACAGGGCCGCTCGGCGGCTTCACTGCGAATGGCAAGGGCGAACGCTTCATCGAATGCGATTACTGGAGCGGCCAGATGATGTGGGAGTTCTATCAGGAACTGCAAAGCGGCAATGGGCCTGTATTCCTGAAGCTCGACCATCTCGCGGAAGAAACGATCCAGACGATCGAACAGATTCTGCACACCAACGAGCGTCCGAGCCGCGGCCGCTTTCATGAAGGACGAGGCACCGATTACCGCACACAGATGATCGAGATGCACATTTCGGAAATCGGCTTTTGCAGCGGGCACAGTGCGTCGGGCGTGTACGTCAATGCGCGTGCGGAGACGACCGTGCCGGGCCTCTATGCCGCCGGCGACATGGCGGCAGTGCCGCACAACTACATGCTCGGCGCGTTTACCTACGGATGGTTCGCGGGTCACAACGCGGCAGAGTACGTAGCGGGCCGCGAACACGCCGCCGTCGACGAAGAACAGATCGACGCGGAACGGGCGCGCATTTATGCGCCGTTCGAGCGCGAGAACGGCATCGCGCCCGCGCAGGTCGAGTACAAGCTGCGCCGCATGGTCAACGATTACCTGCAACCGCCGAAGGTTACACGCAAGATGGAAATCGGCCTGCAACGCTTTGCGGAAATCACTGAGGATATCGAATCGATATCGGCGAATCATCCACACGAACTGATGCGCGCGGCAGAGGTGCGTGCGATACGCGATTGCGCGGAAATGGCCGCACGTGCGTCGCTTTTTCGAACCGAGAGCCGCTGGGGTCTTTACCACCATCGCGTGGATTACCCACAGCGCGACGATGAGCAATGGTTCTGCCATACGCATCTGCGCAAGGACGCCAATGGCCGCATGACGAGCGAAAAGCGTGCGGTCGAACCCTATATCGTCGCGCTCGACGAAAACGAACGCGATGCCTATCGGAGCCTGCGTATCGGCGAGCCCGCCCTCGACCCCGCAACCGCCTGACGGAGTAACACGATGTCTTTTACGCCGCACGATATTTTCCAGCGCAGTTCAGCCCCCGTCACGATCGACGAAAGCAAGTGCATTGCTGAAAAAGGCTGCACTGTATGCGTCGATGTCTGCCCGCTCGATCTGCTCGCAATCGACATGAAAAAAGGCAAGGCGTATATGCAGTTCGACGAGTGCTGGTACTGCATGCCTTGCGAACAGGATTGTCCGACGGGCGCGGTGAAAGTGTCCATTCCATATCTTCTGCGTTGAGCGATGCGCGACGTTCCTTCTTTCCATTCAAGTCCATCCATGTCCCACGCGACCGATCCGACCGACCCGACCAATCCGGGCGATCCGCTCGATACCATGCCCGGGGAAGCAGCCGCCCTTCTGTCACGGCTCGCCGATAACGATGCCGTCGTGCGCCGCATTGCGCTGATCGAACTCGCCGATCTCGAGGACGTCTGCGTCGTAGCGCCCATCGTCGCAGCGCTACGGCGCGACACATCGCCAGAGGTGCGCGGCGAAGCGGCCCGTTTGCTTGCTTCATGGGAGCGCGACGACGTGGTGGACGCTTTATGCAACGCATTGCTCGATCGCGACGCCGAGGTTCGCGCGAGCGCCGCGCAGAGCCTGTCGGAACTCAAGCAGGCGTCGTCTGGCGCGATACTGCTTGAGTGGCTGAAGCAACCCGAGCCGTTCGTGCGTTCGGCGTTGTTGCGCCCGCTGCGCGAGCTGCGGGTCGCGGACGCGCTTGCACCCGCGCTGCAGGCACTCGCCGATGCGGACGCCAACGTGCGCGCCGAAGCCGTCGGCGTCCTGGGATGGTTGAAGAATTCCGTTGCGCTTAGCCCGTTGGCATCTCTTGCGACCGGCGACGCCGATGCATCGATCCGGCGCGCCGCGACTGCGGCACTCGGCTTCGCGCCGCCGGCCCAAGCCGAGACAACGGCGGCGCTCCTCACCGCCCTGCACGACGACGCGTGGCAGGTGCGCGAAGAAGCTGCCACGACGCTCGGCAAACTGCGCGCCGCCGAATCGCGCGATGCGCTTATCGAAGCACTCGGCGACGCCTACTGGCAAGTACGTTTGCGGGCACTGCGCGCGTTGGGTCAGATCGGCGACGCCGCCAGCGCGACGCACGTCGCCGCCCTGCTCTCGCATCCGATTAGCAACGTGCGCAAGGAAGCCGCGCTTGCGCTCGGCGAAATCGGCGAAACGAGCGATGCGCAGATGCTCACCGCACTCGAAGCCGCACGAACCGACGCGGACCCGGAGGTACGCAAGGCGGTGCGCATCGCGCTGGCGCAGATCGCCGGGCGCATACGATGAACGCGCCCGAGCTGGCGGCGATCGACGCGGCTAGTGCAAGCCTGTCCATGCGCTGGCCGGACGGTGCGGTCGCCCAGTTGCCGTTTGCCGTGCTGCGCTCGTCATGCATGTGCGCACAGTGTCGCAAGCGCAGGCTCGATGGAGATACGCCATCGTCGTCATCCGACGTGAAGCTGCTCGACGCGCGGCCGTCGGGCTACGGTCTGCAACTCGTGTTCGACGACGGGCATGAGCGCGGAATCTTCCCTTGGGTTTATCTGGAGCGGCTGGCGAAGGATCTGCAGAAGACAGCGGAACGTCAGGAATCCAGAACGCTATAACGACCGCACGCCAGGCTTCTTACTCGCTACCTAATCACGAACATGGCCCGCTCAAATGAGAATCCTCCCATTTTTGCGACGAACTCACGCACTGATACTCGTCGACCAGACAGGCGCACCGCCGCGCATAACGATGAGATAGGCAATGAAAGTGTTTTTGTTGAGCGACCTCGTCGCTCAGGAGCTGGCGTGCATGCAGATTGACGGGAAGTGGCTCTCATTTGCGCATTTCACAGAGTCGGCGCAGCTTTGGGTCTCGCGTCATACACCAGACCTCAAGCTTTCTGAAGCGTTCTTGCAGGAGATCGAACGTGAGGTTCTGGAGATTGCAACCCGACTCTCCGACAACCAAGCCGTTCCGGCAGACTATTCGCAATCACCGCGTCTGTTCGACGATCTTCTGACAGCCAACTACGCGCATCCTTTGGGCGAGCAAGCGCTGTCCGCAACGCTTGCGGCCTGCCGCGAAAAGGGTCCCTGCGGTCCTTTATGTGCGGCATTGAACGGCCGCACGCTGGCGCAAGGCGTCGCTTCCTGTGACCACGCGGCTGCGCAGGCGCTGACTTGCCACCCGGCGCTTTGCCGATTGGTGTGCAACGTGGCGGACCGCGCTGAGTTGGCTGATCTCAGTGATCGTGCTAATGCAGGCGCCGATGGCAAGGACCACAGCGTCTGAACTCGCTAATGCGTCGACTCAGAGCGCGCTCGTGGTCTCCGGAGGAAAGGGGTCTGCGTTCTACGGGGGCATTTGTCGACAAACTGCTGCTTGCCGTACGCGGCGTATCGATGCAGTCCGGAATCTCCGATTGAGACTTCATCGACCTGTATGTCAAGCGCGCGATGACCGCGCGGCCCTAACGGTCTGTCTGCTGGCGGACTGGCAGTGAGTTTCCGAAGTGCCTCACCTCAGGGGGCCCTGAGATATCTATGCCGTAAGCGTGATGCGTTTCTCGAAGCCGAGTCGCGTCCATGTCACTCCGCTATTTCGATTCGCCTGTTGGACCGACGGGGTAACGACACGGAATACGGCTTGCAAACCCGCAACGCGTGCAAGCTCGATTGTTTCTTCTGGCGCGACGTCGAACATGCGACGCCCGTGCGGAACGGGCCCATGGCGCAGCGACATGATCAGCACGCCATCCTCTCGTAGAAGAGAACTCACGCGAGGCATCGCGCGGCGCCGCTGTTCGTGATCGAGATGCATCCACACCGCAGTCAGCATGATCACGTCGAACGTTTCGTTCATCGAATTGATGATGCGCAGATCGGGGAGACTGTCGTCAATCCATTCGATGCGCGACGACTGATGCAAGTCGATGGCTGCAGTGCGCAGTTCGTCGACCGGTTCGACGGCTACCACCGTGTGCCCCATCGCTGCTAACGCAGCTGCATCCGTTCCGATCCCGCACCGATGTCGAGAACGCGCGACGGGGCGTCCGGCAACAGGTGTAGAACCTGAGAGTGCTGGTCGGCGAATGAAATGCTCTGCCATCGCCGGATAAGACTCCCGGCTTCTTGCGCATAGCCTTCGGTGCCGCTGACCTTGATGAGCATTGACGGTGCCTCGGGTTCGACGGGTTCGTCGGATCGACTGCCTTGCCTTTAGCTGACTCGAATCGGGCGTATCAATCGAAAATCGACTTCCAGGCGCGTTCCGCCGCACGGTTGTGGTGACGCGTGGCCGGGAACGTGCCACGGGCGGCCGGGCGTTACTCCGGCTGCTATGTCCGCGCCACTGTGTCGGGCGATTTCTCCGACCATACGCTGGCGAGTGATGCGCACCTTCACACCCGCAAAGCAGGCGCCCGTGGGTTTGTTTATTGTGCGCTGTTCGTCCACGTAAGGGCTCGCAAACTGAGCACCGATAGCCGCTCATTACGCGACCGACAAAACAAAAACCCCGTAAGTCTTCCGACTTACGGGGTTTCGCCACCATCACTGGCGGAGACGGAGGGATTCGAACCCTCGATCCAGGTTTTGGCCCAGATGCTCCCTTAGCAGGGGAGTGCCTTCGACCTCTCGGCCACGTCTCCCAAACTTTCGGTCGCGCAGGGAGTCAGCGCGACGAAGCCAAGATAATAGCGGGCCGAACCGCCAAGGTCAATGTCTGACGAACGCTTTTTGTGCCAATATCGTCATTGAATTGGGATTTTTTTCGCACAGCCGCGCAAACAGATATAAACGACCGGGGCGCTCGTGTACGCCCCGCCGTTTGCGTCGAATTAAGCCTGATCCAGTTCGAACGCCTTATGCAGCGCGCGCACCGCGAGCTCCATATACTTCTCGTCGATCAGCACCGAAATCTTGATTTCGGAGGTCGAGATCATCTGGATATTGATGCCCTCTTCCGACAGCGTGCGGAACATCGTGCTCGCGATGCCCACGTGCGAACGCATGCCCACGCCCACCACCGAAACCTTCGACACCTTCGGATCGCCCAGCACCTGTTCGGCCTGAACGTGACCCTTCACCTGGTTCGTGAGAATGTCCATGGCGCGCTGATAATCGCCGCGACCCACCGTGAACGTGAAAGCCGTTTTGCCTTCGACGCTCTGGTTCTGGATGATCATGTCGACGTCGATATTCGCGTCCGCCACCGGGCCGAGAATCTGATACGCAATGCCCGGCTTGTCGGGCACACCCATCACGGCGATGCGAGCTTCATCGCGCTGAAACGCGATACCCGAGATGACTGCTTTTTCCATGGTCTCGTCTTCTTCAAAAGTAATCAGGGTGCCCGACTTCATTTCAGTGTCGAGCGGGATGAGCGGATCGGTCAGGCTCGACAGCACGCGCGTCTTCACCTGATATTTGCCGGCGAATTCCACCGAGCGGATCTGCAGCACCTTGGAACCCAGGCTTGCCATTTCCAGCATTTCTTCGAACGTCACGCGGTCGAGCCGACGCGCCTCTTCCACCACGCGCGGGTCGGTGGTGTACACGCCGTCGACGTCCGTATAGATCAGGCACTCGTCCGCCTTCAACGCAGCCGCGACCGCAACCGCCGAGGTATCGGAACCGCCGCGGCCGAGCGTGGTGATGTTGCCGTCAGGGTCGATACCCTGGAAGCCCGTGATCACCACGACCTTGCCCGCGTCGAGATCGCGCAGAACGCGTTCGCCGTCGATCTCGCTGATGCGCGCTTTGGTGAACGCGCTGTCTGTCCTGACCGGCACTTGCCAGCCGGCGTAGCTGACCGCGTCGACGCCGGCTTCCTGCAACGCGATGGCGAGCAGACCCGAGCTGACCTGCTCGCCCGTGGCGGCGATCATGTCGAGTTCGCGGGGGCTGGGCTGAGTCGTGATCTCTTTCGCGAGCCCGAGCAGGCGGTTCGTTTCGCCGGACATTGCCGACGGCACGACTACCATCTTGTGACCGGCCTTATGCCATTTCGCGACGCGCTTGGCGACGTTCTTGATGCGCTCGACGGAGCCCATCGAAGTGCCGCCGTATTTATGTACGATGAGTGCCATTGTCGTTCTGAACTGGAGGAGAAACCGCGCTGGCGCGCTCGCGACGACCGCACAAAAGCACAGGGGCGCAACGTCTCGTGAACGGCGGCAAA
Organism: Paraburkholderia kirstenboschensis; assembly: GCF_904848585.1. GTDB lineage: Bacteria > Pseudomonadota > Gammaproteobacteria > Burkholderiales > Burkholderiaceae > Paraburkholderia > Paraburkholderia kirstenboschensis. The sequence goes on along the minus strand of NZ_CAJHCR010000001.1, from coordinate 965,530 downwards.
GTGTGTGGCGGCGTAAATGCAGCGCGCGTGCAGCACGCGCGGATTTGCCCGTGATTGATCGCTAATGGCTTACCGGAAAACTCGGATCACGATCGGAAAACCGACAAAAGCGACGGCAAAAGCGGGTCGGGCAAACAAGTTAACGTACCCGATCGTACGCAAAAAGACAAGCCGCAAAGCCCGCGGCGAGGCTTGCAACGCCGCCAGCAAAGGCTTGCAGGGCGCGCGTCAGCATCGTTTTTCGTAGCCTCATTCGACCGGTACTCGCGCCCTATTTGAAGACTCACAGGGTGATAACCGCGCGACCGACCGGCCGGTCAGGCGATCAGCAGGTCCTCGCGCCACACGATCGTTACGCAAGCCTCGCCGGGCGACAGCTGTAGCGGCAACGCCGCGCGATTCACGCCGAGCAACGGCACGAACAGCAGTTCATCGCCGATATAAAGCAGCGGCACCTCGCGCTTCCACGCAGGAATGCCGCGTTCCTGGAACAGGTTCTTGAGCGTTCGACTGGGCGCGCCGGGCACATCGCTCGTGCGCATGCGTTCGCCGCCGCTGCGCGAACGCGCGCTCAGCAACCCACGCTGTAAGACGCTAACCGGAATCGCATCGAATTGAGCAGCGCTAGTCGACGAAGCCAGGTCGACCGCTTCAAACACAAACGTGCCGCGCCATTGCGGCAAACGCCACGTCGCTTCGCCGCGCCAGACGAGTTCGCTGATCTCGCGTTCGGCGAGCGCGGACTCGTCGGCGGGATCGCTGCTATCGCCCGCTTCCCAATACACGAGTCCACGATAGCTGCGCAACGCATGCCCTGCGTGGTCGATACGCAAGCGGTGCCCGTCGCCGCCCTCGCCCACTTCACGCAGTTGACGAAGCGCGTCGCCAAGACGCGCGCTCGATGCGGCGACGAAGCGCTGCGAGCGCATCCAGTAACGCATCAGGTTGAGCGCGCGGTCGTCGTCGAGGGCGATGAGTGCGTCGTGCGAGAGCGCACGCCCATCGTCGCGCGAGACAACGTCGAGGTCGATACGCGCGAGTTCGTCCAGCAAGCGTTGCGCCGCCGCGGCGTGGGACGCGGTGCGGGCCAGCGCATCGCGAAAACCGGGAAAGTGCACGGCCAACGCGGGCGTGACCTGGTGGCGCAGCGCGTTGCGTGCATAGCGCGTGTCCGCGTTCGATTCGTCGTCGATCCAGCGCAGATGGCGTGCGCTCGCATACTGCTCGAGTTGCGCGCGCAGCAGATGAAGCAAGGGCCGCACGCGCACCGCCGCTGCACCCGCTGGCGAAAACTCCGGCGCCATTGCCGCCAGACCCGCGAGGCCGGCGCCGCGCAGCAGTTGCAGCAGCACGGTTTCCGCCTGATCGTCCGCGTGCTGCGCGAGCCATAGCGAATGAACGCCGTGCTCCTCACAAAGCGCGTCCAACGCGCGATAGCGGGCCTCGCGCGCGGCGGCCTCCACGCTTACACCCGCATCGCGCGACACCTCGACGCGCCGCGCCGCGAATTGGACGCCGCGTTCCAGCGCGAACGCATCACAATGCGCGAGCCACGCATCGGCGTTCGCGCTCAAGCCGTGATGCACATGGAGCGCCAAGCAACGCGACGCGCCCGCGACACGCACGGCCGCATCGAGCAGCACGCTCGAATCGACGCCGCCGCTGAATGCGACCGCAATCCGGGCATTAGAAGGCAAAGCGGCTAGCGCAACGCCGACCGCCTCGAGGACGAGGCGGTCGGCGGGCGATTCGGAGGTAGAAGTCACGTCGTCAGCGCAGTATTAATGCGTCATGCGCCGATGGACGAAAGAGAACACGCGCGGGCTTAGGCGCCCGGCGTTGTCTCCTTGAACTTGCCGTACGACATCAGGCGTTCGAAACGGCGTTGACGCAGGTCGTTGATACTCATGCCCTGGAACTGGCGCAGCGAATCGGCGAGCGCGCGGCGCAGCATGGCAGCCATGCCCTTCGGGTCGCGATGCGCGCCGCCGAGCGGCTCGTTGACGATCTTGTCGATCAGGCCGAGCGCTTTCAGACGATGCGCGGTGAGGCCGAGCGCTTCCGCTGCTTCCGGCGCTTTCGCCGCGCTCTTCCACAGAATCGACGCGCAGCCTTCCGGCGAGATCACCGAATAGGTCGAGAATTGCAGCATCAGCACGCTGTCGCCGACCGCGATGGCAAGCGCGCCGCCCGAACCGCCTTCGCCGATGATCGTCGCAATCAGCGGCGTTTTCAGTTCTGCCATCACATACAGATTGCGGCCGATGGCTTCCGACTGCCCGCGTTCTTCAGCACCGATGCCAGGATACGCGCCCGGCGTGTCGATGAACGTGAAGATCGGCAGGCTGAATTTCTCGGCAAGACGCATGAGACGCTCGGCCTTGCGATAGCCTTCCGGTCGCGGCATGCCGAAGTTGCGCAGCGCGCGCTCCTTCGTGTCGCGACCCTTCTGATGACCGATCACCATGCAGGCCTGGCCGTTGAAACGCGCAAGTCCGCCGACGATCGACAGGTCGTCCGCATAGTTGCGGTCGCCATGCAGTTCGTGGAAATCGGTGAAGAGCTCGCTCACGTAGTCGAATGTGTACGGGCGCTGCGGATGTCGGGCGATTTGCGAAACCTGCCACGGCGTGAGGTTCGCATACAGATCTTTCGTGAGCTGCTGGCTTTTCTTCGACAGCCGCTCGATCTCTTCCGAAATATCGACGGCCGAATCGTCCTGCACGAAGCGCAATTCTTCGATCTTTGCTTCGAGTTCAGCGATCGGCTGTTCGAAATCCAGAAAGGTGGTCTTCATTGGTTTTAATCCTTGGACTTACCGGCAGCGCGTATTCTAACTGCGCTCGCCGATGTCTAAACCACTTCGCAACTATCAACAGCTAACAATTGATAGTCGCGAAGCGGCATCGCTTCTTGTTTGCTTCAGTAGTCGACCGGCAATGGGTCCAGACTACGCCACATGTACCACGTGGCGACGGTGCGCCACGGCTCCCAGTTCGCTGCGACCTCGCGCGCTTCACTGCGCGTGACGGGCTCGCCGCTAAAATAATTGACGCTGATTGCGCGAATCAGACCGAGGTCGTCGAGCGGCAGCACATCCGGACGCGACAGGTTGAAGATCAGGAACATCTCCGCGGTCCAGCGGCCGATGCCGCGAATCTGCGTGAGTTCGGCGATCACGGCCTCGTCTTCCATCGACCTCCACTTGCCGACGTGCAGCGCACCCGAGACGAAGTGCTGCGCGAGATCGAGCACGTACTCCGCCTTGCGTCTCGACAAGCCGCAGGCAGTCAGCTTTTCCTGACCCAGCTTGATGAACTGCTGCGGCACGAGCTTCGGACATGCGGCTGCGACTTTCGCCCAGACGGCCTGTGCGGACGCCACTGAAATCTGCTGACCGACGACCGAGCGCGCGAGCGTGACAAACGGGTCGCCGCGACTTAGCAAATGCACCGGACCGAACTTCGGAATCAGCTTCTTCAGAATGCGATCGCGCTTGACTAGATCGGCACACGCCTTGTCCCAGTAGTCGGGACGCGTCACTTCGGGTACGAGGCCGCCGATCTGCACCGGCACCGCGACTTCGCTTGCGCTCGCCGCTTCGCCGCCCGCCGGGGACGACGCACGCGTCTTGCGCACGATCTCGGCTCCGTCACCCTCTTGCGCCTTCGCGACGCGCGCGAGTTCCTGCACGTCGCCTGCAAGTTCGGCGGGCAACGCGCCGTTGCTGCTGCCGCTATTCAAGCGCGACGTTTTGCCGGACGATGCCTTCCCGCGTTTCGCAACCGGCGCGTGCACGGACGTGCCGTTGAGCGCACGTTTGACCGCAGTCTTTTTCGACGCGCCGGCCGCGGTCTTTGCCGCCGCGTCCGCGCCTTTCGACGATGCTGCTTTCACCGCGCCGCTTGCCGCGCGAGCCGACGTTCGAGTCGACTTTGCCGCGGCTGCTGCGTTTGTTTGAGACGTAGCTCGTTTAGCCGGCGTCTTCGTGGCCGTTGCCATCCTGCCTCCTGCCTGGCGAGTCGTTCAGAGGGAAGTACGAGGTGCGCTCACACGCGCCGCCACTCGGTCAACCCGCCGGGTTTGTCTTCAAGTGCAACGCCGGCCTCGAGCAATTCGGCCCGGATCCGGTCTGCTGCCGCATAGTCTTTCGCCTGCTTGGCGGCCACGCGCTCGGCGATCTTCGCTTCGATCGCGGCGGGTTCGAGCGCGCCTTGTACCGCGGCGCCCGCTGCCTGCTGCAGGTACGCACGCGGCTCGCGCCCGAGCAACCCGAGCACCGCGCTGAGCGAGCGCAATTGACGGGCCAGCGCGGGGTCGCGCGTGCGGTTCACTTCAGTTGCCAACTCGAACAACACCGATACTGCAACCGGCGTGTTGAAGTCGTCATTCATTGCTGCCTGGAAACGTTGCGCATGCGCTTCGTCCCAGTCGAGCGCGGCGCCGTCCGGCGTGACGTCCTTCAGCGCGGTGTACAAACGGCCGAGGGCGTTGCGGGCGTCGTCGATATGCACGTCGCTGTAATTCAACGGCGAACGGTAATGCGCGCGTGCGATGAAAAAACGCACGACCTCGGCATCGTACTGCGCCAATACTTCGCGAATCGTAAAGAAATTATTCAACGACTTCGACATCTTCTCATTGTCGATCTGCACGTAGCCGTTGTGCATCCAGTAATTCACGAACGTTTGACCAGTAGCAGCTTCGCTCTGCGCGATTTCGTTTTCGTGGTGCGGGAACTGCAAGTCCTGCCCGCCGCCATGAATGTCGAAGCGTTCGCCGAGCAACGTGCAACCCATAGCCGAGCATTCGATATGCCAACCGGGACGGCCGCGTCCGTACTTCGAATCCCAGCCCGTGTCGGCCGGTTCGCCGGCCTTCGACTGCTTCCACAGCACGAAGTCGAGCGGATCTTCTTTGGCGTCATTTGCGGCGACGCGCTCGCCCGCGCGTAAATCTTCCAGAGACTTGCCGGAAAGCTTGCCGTAGCCGGCGAACTTGCGCACCGCGTAATTCACGTCGCCGTCGCTCGCCTGATACGCGTAGCCGTTCGCTTCGAGCTTCTCGATCATGCCGAGCATCTGAGGAATGAAGTCGGTGGCGCGCGGCTCGATGTCGGGACGCGCGATGCCGAGCGCGTCTGCGTCTTCATGCAATGCATCGATGAAGCGATCGGTCAGCGACTTGATCGTCTCGCCGTTTTCGACGGCGCGGCGAATGATCTTGTCGTCGATGTCCGTGATATTGCGCACGTACGTTACCTCGTAGCCGAGCGTGCGCAACCATCGCTGCACGATGTCGAATACGACCATCACGCGCGCATGACCGACGTGACAATAGTCGTACACGGTCATCCCGCAGACGTACATCCGCACGACGCCTGCTTGCAGGGGCACGAAAGTTTGCTTGTCACGCGCGAGCGTGTTGTAGATGCGCAGTGATTCCATAGAGAACGGTGCGTGGGCCGAAAGAAATCCGCAATGTGTTTCGTGCGTGCCGTCCCGCAAACACAAGACGGCCGGGACGAACTTTTGCCTGACTGTTACCTGACTCCAAGCCGGGCTGTTGCTTGACTATTACCCAACTGTGTCTGGCTATGTCCGGCTGTTGCCCGACTGTTGAAACACGCACAGCAGCAAACCGGTGCACCTGGTGCGGCGGTCAGACTGCTATCAAGGCGGAGACGACCACGAGTGGCGAAAAGACAGCCGGCGGTTCGACGGAACGCGCAGACCTTTTGTTAGAATGGCTCGGAGTATAACATCCAGACCCGAGCCTATGAAACCTTCCAGCGGCCGCGCGCGCAGCGCTGCGACCCTTGCCGCGACGGCCTTCGAGAGCCCCGTGCGCAACGCCCGCCGCGGCATTGCGCGCGACCTTGCACGCAGCCTCGCACGTGCCGTCACGTTGCGCTTTACCGTGGCTGTCGCCCTTGGCATTGTGCCGGGCGCCGCCGCGTTCGCGCAGAAAACGCCGACCGTGTCGCAAGGTCCCGCAGTGCGCGACAACACGCCTGAAATCGACGCGTCCATCGCGCAGAAAGACTGGCAAGCCTCGTTGACGCAGCTCGACGCGCGCATCGCCTCGAACCCGCGCGACGCGCAGGCTAAGTTCAAGCGCGCCACGGTGCTCTCGCATCTGAACCGCGACGACGAAGCGATCACCGCGTTCACCGAACTCACGCAGTTGTACCCCGAGTTGCCCGAGCCGTATAACAATCTCGCCGCGCTGTACGCGAAGCACGGCCGTTATGTGGAAGCACGCGCGGCGCTTGAAACCGCGACAAAGGTGAACCCAGGCTACGGCCTCGCTTATGAGAACCTGGGCGACCTCTACCTGCGCATGGCCAACGAAGCGTACCGGCGCGCGCAGAGCCTCGGTAAGGCAAGCGCCACGACCACGCAGCGCATCGCCGACATTCAGAAGATCGTGTCGCCGCCCAAAACGGGCAAGTCGACCAAACGAGCCGCTGCAGTGCAAGAGAACTATACGGACCGCGCCACGGCGAACATGACGCAAACGCCGAGCTTCCAGTACGGCGGCGCAAACGGCTCGCTCGCCATGCCGCCTTACATGGCGCCCTCGCAATAAAGCCGCCACGCTCGCGGTTATACGTTTTTTCCAACCCTGAGGATCTTCATGAAATGGTTGATGTTGGCGCTCGGCAGCGCCGCCCTGATCGCAAACGCACCCGCGTCCGCGCAGTCCGGTTCGCAAGCCGCGCATCCGTCCGTCCTCCTCAAGACGTCGGAAGGCGATATTCGCGTCGAGTTGTATCCTGAGAAAGCGCCTAAGACAGTCGCCAACTTTCTCGACTATGTGAAGTCCGGTCAGTACAGCGGTACGATCTTTCATCGGGTCATTCGCGGCTTCATGATTCAGGGCGGCGGTTATACGCAGAGCTTCGCTGAAAAGCCCACGCGCGCGCCGATTCCGCTCGAAAGCCGTAACGGTCTGAAGAACATGGCAGGCACCCTGGCCATGGCGCGCACCAGCGATCCGAATTCGGCCACTGCGCAGTTCTTCATCAACACGGTCGACAACGCCGGCCTCGACTATCCGAATCCGGACGGCAACGGCTACGCAGTGTTCGGCAAGGTCACGAGCGGCATGGAGGTCGTGAAGAAGATCGAAGGCACGCCCACCACCACGCGCGGCCCGATGGGCGACGTTCCGCAGAAGCCGGTGGTGATCGAGTCGGCTAGCGTCGTCAGCAGCAAGTAACAGTAGAACAGCGAGTACAACAGCACTAACGGAACACGGAACGCTCGCATCCAAGCGTCAGATCACGCCCCGGCGCGGCCCGCCGTCGAACGCATGAAGCGCCAGGCAAGCGCACGAAAGCACACGACGGCTCACCGCGCCTCTTCCACCCACCCTGTTCATCAAAGGATTCCATCATGGTTGAACTGCATACGAACCACGGCGTCATCAAACTCGAACTGGACGCCGAGAAAGCGCCGAAGTCGGTTGAGAACTTCCTCAACTACGTGAAGGCCGGCCACTATGACAACACGGTGTTCCACCGTGTGATCGACGGCTTCATGATTCAGGGCGGCGGCTTCGAACCCGGCATGAAGCAGAAGCCGACGGCCGAGCCGATCAACAACGAAGCGAACAACGGCCTGAAGAACGTGAACGGCTCGGTCGCAATGGCTCGCACCAACGACCCGCATTCGGCAACCGCGCAATTCTTCATCAACGTGAACGACAACGACTTCCTGAACCACTCGTCGCCCACACCGCAAGGCTGGGGCTATGCAGTGTTCGGCAAGGTGGTCGAAGGCCTGGACATCGTCGAGAAGATCAAGAAGGTCAAGACGGGTTCGAAGGGTTTTCATCAGGACGTGCCGGTTGACGACGTCGTGATCGAAAAGGCCGTGATCGTCGACTGATTGCCGGTCGCAGGCGCGCTCACACTATAAAAACCAGACTCAGGCACCTTCAATGCTGCAAGAAACGCCGCTGCGAAGCGTCGCCGCGGGCGTGCCTGGCGAGGGCAAACGCCCGCACGCCGCACGCCCGTTTTTGTTTCTCTCCGACATTCATTTGAGCGGGGCGATTCCGCGCACGGTCGCCGCGTTCGAACACTTCATTCGCGTCACAGCCGACCAGGCGGATTCCGTTTTCATTCTCGGCGATCTGTTCGAATACTGGATCGGCGACGACATGCTCGCCGAGCCGTTCGTCGCGCGCATGGCCGCGCTGTTGCACACGCTGACCGAGCGCGGTATCGCGCTCTACATCATGCATGGCAATCGCGATTTTCTGCTCGGCAAGCGCTTCATGAAAGCAGCCGGCGCAATCTGGCTACCCGACCCGTTCGTGATCACGGCATTCGGCACGCGCATCGCGCTCGCGCACGGCGATCGCCTGTGCACCGCCGATCGCGGTTATCAGATCTTCCGTGCCTTGGCGCGCAACCGTCTCGCGCAGATGCTGTTTCTCGCGTCGCCGTTTTCCTGGCGTCAGGCGCTCGCGGAAAATATGCGGTCGAAAAGCGAACATGGGCGCTCGCGGCCGGTCTCGCTGAAATACGACGTGACCCCGAAAGGCGTCGCGTCGCTATTCAAATGGTCCAAAGCTGCAACCATGATTCACGGCCACACGCACCGCCCTGCGCGTCATCGTGAGCCCGGCGGAATACGCTGGGTACTGCCGGACTGGGATCTCGATCATGGCGAACGGCGCGGCGGCTATCTGCGTATCGACGCCGACGGGATCCGGGCATTGCCGCTCGACTGAGCGCGATGCATTCGTGCTCTTAACCGCTGCGCGCCGCGGCGTCGCCGCGAATACACCGTCGATTCAGATCAACGCCCCACCACCGCCCCATCCAGCTTGCCCGCAATCGCTGCGGACAGGCGCCGCAAATCCAGCAGCGCTGCGTCAGCGCCTTGCAGTCCTTCGAGACTCGTGCCGAGATGCTCGAGCGCCATAACGATTTCGTCGATGCGTTTGGCTTGCGTGGCCGCATGATCGATGAGACCGTGAATGGCGAGCGACACGGGATCGTCGGCATTCGGCGTGATGCCGTATGCGCAGAAGCCGCTGCGCTCGACGGCGAGCTTGCCGCTCTCGGGGCTCGTGCCGTCAGCGGAAGCGGGTTCATTCGTTGCAGCATCGCGAGCCGCGCTCACGCCGCCGTTGACAGCCGCATTTGGAGCCGCATTTAGAGCCGAATGGGCAGCCGCATTGGCAACGCCGTTGACCCCAGCATTGGCAGCCGCCCTCGCAACGACAGCAGCCGCGGCAGCCGCGGAAGCAGTTGAAGCCGCCGCCGGCACAATGACTCGCGCCGGATTGCCCACAGCGGTGCCGCCAGCCGGCACGGGTTTGGTCACCACCGCATTCGATCCGATCTTCGCGTCCGCGCCGATCGTGAAACCGCCTAACACCTTCGCGCCCGCACCTACGATCACACCGCGCTCGAGCGTCGGATGCCGTTTCGCGCCGCGCGTGAGCGACGTGCCGCCGAGCGTCACGCCCTGATAGATCGTGCAATCGTCGCCGATCTGCGCGGTCTCGCCGATCACCACGCCCATGCCGTGATCGATGAACACACGCCGCCCGACCGTCGCCCCGGGATGAATTTCAATGCCCGTCATGAAGCGCGCCATCTGCGAGACGAAACGCCCGAGCCAGCGGCGCCGCGCCTGCCAGCATGCGTGCGCGAGCCTGTGAAGCACCAATGCGTGCAAGCCCGGATAACACGTAAGCACTTCCCAGGCACTGCGGGCAGCGGGATCGCGCTCGCGGATCGTGGCAATGTCTTCGCGAAGTCTCGTGAACATGGCAGGGACTGTGTTGTGTGGGAAGGAGACCGCATGCGCTAACCGCAATGCGCGTGCAGCAGCGCCGCATAGCAGCGCGGCAGCTTTGCTTAGAACGTTTCGAGGATTGTAGGGCGGTTCCCGAAAACCTGCCGGAAGTCCATGTAGCGCAAAAGGTCGTCGTGCTAGCCAGGCTCCGCCAACTGGCCACTCGTTACACCGGGCGCGCCGCCCTACTGCACGCCGTCGTCCTTGTGGCCCGTCTTCAGGAGGATGTGTTTGGCGATGCCGCGCACGATGTTGACTTCCTCGCGCTCCAGGCCCGAGCGCGCGAAAAGCCGCCGCAAGCGCGACATCAGTTTCTTCGGATTCGCGGGGTCGAGAAACTCGAGCGCGACGAGCGCGCTTTCGAGGTGCGCGAACATGCTTTCAATTTCATTGCTCGCGGCACGTGCGCCTGCCGGCTCGGCAGATGCGGCTGCCGTTTGCGGCGCACCCATCGCGGGCGCGGTTGTGTCGGCGCCGCTCGTCAGATAGATCATGCGCAGCTCGTACGCCAACACCTGGACCGCTTGTGCGAGATTGAGCGAACTGTAGGCAGGATTGGCGGGGATGTGTGCGAGCGCGCTGCATCGCTCGACGTCTTCATTCGATAAGCCAGTGCGCTCGTTGCCGAACACGAGCGCGATCTCGCCGTGCAACGCTTCGTCGCGCGCGAGACTTGCGGCTGCGCGCGGCGTCCATTGCGGAGGACCGTATTCGCGCTGCCGCGCGGTCAACGCGATCGACCAATGCACGCCGGAGAGTGCATCAGCGAGCGTCGGCACGACGTGGGCCGAAGCGAGCACGTCGTCGGCGCCGCTTGCCATTGCAATGGCTTCCGGATCGCTCTGCACATGCGGCACGCGGGGCGAGACGAGCACGAGCCGCGAGAAACCCATGGTTTTGAGCGCACGCGCGGCGGCGCCGACGTTGCCCGGATGGCTCGGCTCGACGAGCACGAAACGCGTGGAGGTGAAGCCGCCGCGCAAGTCGGCCACGGCGGGATCGGAAGAATGGTGGGTGTGGTCCACGATGAAGTTCTGCAAGCGAAAGAACGCGTATGGTAGCGCCAACGAGGGCAGACCCCGAAATACGCGCGATGGCGCACACCGCATTGCACGTCATATGGCACGTCGCATCGCATGTCACGGCCCACACTGCGCGTCCGTTGAAATGCGCATGACGGCCCTGCCCGCCTCGAACGCTGCCGCGACCTGCGGACTGAGGTAAAATATCGCGATTCGCGTCCGGCACAGTCAGTGCATGCAACCGGCAAAGCCGGGCGCTTCGTTCTTATTCAATTCGTCTCCGTTGGCGGAATGCGCACCGGTCGTGTACCGGGCGAGCATTCCGTGCTGTTTCTGCGCCTCATCGAGGGCGCCAATTAGTGTGCGCGTAGCGCCCATTCACCGGCAAGCAGCCGTGCTGCCCCGGCACAAGGATCAATCCATGCATCCCATGCTCAATATCGCTGTCAAGGCCGCGCGCCGCGCAGCTCAGATCATCAACCGCGCGTCGCTCGACCTCGATCTGATTCAGGTCAGCAAGAAACAGCACAACGATTTCGTCACGGAGATCGACAAAGCGTCTGAAGCTGCGATCATCGACACGCTGAAGACCGCCTATCCCGATCACGCGATCCTCGCCGAAGAATCCGGCAAGTCGGACAACGAGTCCGAGTACCAGTGGATCATCGATCCGCTCGACGGCACGACCAACTTCATTCACGGCTTTCCGTACTACTGCGTGTCGATCGCGCTGGCTCATAAAGGCATCGTGACCCAGGCCGTGGTCTACGATCCGACCCGCAACGACCTCTTCACAGCTTCGCGTGGCCGCGGCGCGTTCCTGAACGACCGCCGCATTCGCGTCGCCAAGCGTGACCGGCTGGCCGACGGCCTGATCGGCACCGGCTTTCCGTTCCGCGAAACCGACGGCCTCGAAGCCTATGGCCGCCAGTTCGCGGAAATGACGCAGGCGTGCGCGGGCCTGCGCCGTCCGGGCGCCGCGGCGCTCGATCTCGCAAACGTCGCTGCGGGCCGCATGGACGGCTTCTTCGAGCAAGGCCTGAACCCGTGGGACGTCGCCGCGGGCAGCCTGCTGATTACCGAAGCCGGCGGTCTGGTGGGCAATTACACCGGCGACTCCGACTTCCTGCACGTTGGCGAAGTTGTCGCCGGCAATCCGAAGATCTACGCGCAGATGGTGCCGATCCTGTCGCGCTACAGCCGTACTCGCCAGCAAGCGGCTTAAGGGCAGCGAATCAAAGAATCGCAACGGGCAGAATCACGACAAGCGGCTTCGGCCGCTTTTTCGTTGGCGCGCCTGCATCGTGCAAGCGTTCGTGCTACAAAGCGGGAAGCCGCGCCGGCGCACCTCCCTCACCGGCTGCATTTCGCGTTCTACGCTGCGCCCGCATGCGCGCCTCGTCTGCGCCTTTATCTGCGCCTAAGGCTTGCGCGCAGCTTCCCATCCGCTTCATGAAAAAAGGCTTCTACACAATCATCGCGGCGCAGTTCATTTCGTCGCTGGCGGACAATGCCCTGCTGATCGCCGCCATCGCATTGTTGTCCGTGATCCGTTCCGCCGCGTGGGTCACGCCGTTGCTGCAGATTTTTTTCACCGTCTCGTACGTGCTGCTCGCGCCGTTCGTCGGCGCGTTTGCGGACGCCATGCAAAAGCGCCACGTGATGTTCATCTCGAATGCGCTGAAGGCGAGCGGCTGTCTGTTGATGATCGTGGGCGTGCATCCGATGATCGCCTATGGCGTGGTCGGCTTCGGCGCGGCCGCGTATTCGCCCGCGAAGTACGGCATTCTCACCGAGCTGCTGCCGGCCGAAAAACTCGTCAAGGCAAACGCATGGCTGGAATCGGCGACCGTGCTGTCGACTATCGTCGGCACGATGGTGGGCGGCGCGCTCATCAGCACATTCGCCGATAAATTCGTTGCACACGCTCATCTGCCGCTGATCCGCTCATCGGCCGATCTCGCGATGTTCGCCGTGATGCTCACCTATGCGATCGCAGCGGGCATCAACATGTTCATTCCCGACACCGGCGCACGTTATCCGAACCGCCTGTCCGAACCGACCAAGCTCGTCGGCGACTTCTATCATTGCTTCAACGTGCTGTGGGCCGACAAGCTCGCACAGATCGCGTTATGGGTGACGACGCTGATGTGGGGCGGCGCCGTGACGCTGCAACTGCTCGTGCTGAAGTGGGCCAATGTGAACCTCGGCTTGTCGCTCTCGAAGGCGGCCGTCATGCAAGGCGTCACCGGACTCGGCATTGCCGTCGGCGCGGCAGCGGCGGCCGCGCTGATTCCGCTGCGCCGTTCGCTCACGGTGCTGCCGGTCGGCATCCTCACCGGCGCGGTGGCGATTGCAATGGCCTTCTACAACAAGAATCTTTTTCCCGCGGGTGCCGGCATCCACATCGGCTCGTATGTCGCGCCGGCTTATATCCTTCTCGCCTATCCGCTGATGATCCTGCTCGGCGCGCTGTCCGGCTTTTTCATTGTGCCGATGAACGCGATTCTTCAGCATCGCGGCGCGACGCTGCTGTCCGCCGGCCATTCGATCGCGGTGCAAAACTTCAATCAGAATCTGGCCGTGCTGCTGATGCTCGGCGCGTACGCGCTGCTGCTCACCGCGAAGATGCCCGCGCAATGGATCATCGTCGTGTTCGGCGCGTTCATAACGTTCATGATGTGGCTCGCGAAACGGCGCAGCGCGGCGAACGAACGCACCGCCGATATGCGCGCGCTGCTCGAAGAATGAGGTCGGCACGAGCGCGAAGTATTCGTGCAATTCGTGCATGTGGCACGTGTCTGCGCGAGCTTGCTGTGCCTGGGTTTGCTTGCGCCTGCGCGGAACATGCTTGCCTGCGCCTGCACCCCGAGCAATTTGCGTGACAGCGTGGGTTGGCCATCCGGCCAGGGTCCGCTTGCCGCGCCGGCGGGTTAAACTCACGCCCTGAACAGCTAACGCAAAAAGATACCGAGGATGGGCACTCAAACCGCAGCGGCCAGCGACGTCGCACAACACACGCCAATGATGCAGGGGTGTTCGGGCCTTACTGAGTAACGGCTCGAGGCCTAACTCATACGGCGGCCCATACCGAAAAATGCGAGGCTTCCAGCCGGATTCAACCGGCAAGCCCGAGTTGCGCCAGAATCGACGCCAGCCGTCCCCCCGACAAGCCCCCGAAGAATACTACCTATATATTGCGTTTCGGCCCGATTGCGACCGCGCCACGCCGCGCGCAAGGTGAGTCGATACGGGGGCCTGCTGTTGATCGGCAAACGCGGCAGTACGGGTGCGCAGTGTCGACCGGCGTTCGAAAGCGTGGACCGCATCGGCTGATATCGATACGTCCGGCGACATCCCGCTACCCATCTGCGCAATCAGCGCTTAGCCACTCATTTCGTCGCCGCCTTCGGATGCGCTACGTCCGTGCTGTATTGAGAAGCCGCTGCCGGTCGCGAAAGTCGCTTGTCGACCCGCACCAGACCGTCGCATCGGCATGATGCGATGACCGCTTCCGGAGCCCCTTCGGACGTCCGTTCTCACGCCGTGTATCCGCCACGGAAACTCCTAAATCGATTTTGTTCATGAACTGACTGCCGTGCGACTGACGGCGTGCCCCGCTTGGCCAGATCTCTCGTCGTCTTCCTCCGCAATGCCGCAATTCGTCGCGCCTGTTCCTAGCTGTCAACCGATGCGCTCCACGTCGTCGCGCTCGTTTTCAGCGCCTTGGTCTTTCCGATATGCGCGAGAAGATTCTTCTTATAAAACCTCGATTACGAACAGTTGGTCAGTGAAGTTACCCGCCGCATCCGATGCGCGAACGGTGAAATCCCAAGCGCCGGGCAGAGCGATAAGCGGGCCGATACTGGTCAGCACTCCGGCAGACGAAAGGCTCATCACATCCGGCAAGACTGACTCTTGCGACAGTGAGTAACTGACCGGTGGCTGTCCGAAAATAGTCGTGAACCGTATCGGCGTAAAAGCGCGGCCCCGGAAGCCGACTAACTGAGGCGGAGTGGTGAAATATGGTTTCGTGACGATTTTTCCGAGAAGATCCGCGCTATAAATATCCGCCACCTCATTAGCCAAAAGCGCGCGGCTATATAGTGTTACTTCGTCAATACGTCCGGTGAATCGAGAGTCACTCACACCGGCAACAAAGTCTGAGCCGATGGTTATCGGGGCTGCCGCAGGCTCGTAGATAAGCTGAAACTGGTCCAGGCCGCCTTGCGCGGCGACTTCGGCCCCGTTGACATAGAGGCGCTTGGCGGAGCCGTCGAAAGTAGCGGCTAGATGCGTCCATTGGTTCTGGGTCAGGGTTACCTTATCTGCAAGCAGCTTAACGTTCGTCGCCGTTTGAGACTCCGACGGACTTCTGTGTCGGGAGTAGAAGAGCGGGCTACCGTTGAATACACTGAGTTTCCATGCGTTACTGTCAACTGCTGCAGCGCCTCTTGCAATGATAGTTTGCTGGCTGTTGTCTTGCGGCAGGATCGTGGGAAATATCCACGCTTCTGCCGTCAACTCGGTGGGTCTCAACGCAGGGCTAGTCTCGGTAGGACTGATCTGTGCTGGACTATCCTCGACGCGCACGTACACTGCCCCGTCAAAGTCGAACGCCCCGCCGACCTTTCCAGGCGCAATCCTCGGTTGGACACCCGTCGTTCCGATGAGAAAGGCGCCATTATGTTCACCAACCAAATCGCTCGCATCCGACTCGCCGCGCCAAAAGGCGAGAACGCCCGGAGGCAGCGGTACGGCAGTCCCGAACCTCGCGCGAACCGTTTTGTCGCCGTTCATCACGACAGTGATTGAGGGAGCGGTACCGCTCACGTCGCCTGTCCAGCCGGCGAAGGCGCCCGGCGTAAATGGATTCGCCGTCAAGGTTACCGTCTCGCCTGGGATGTAGCTCCGCTTCATTGGGTCGACCGTCACCGACCCACCGGCATCGCTGTAGGCGGTGAGCATAGGCGCCGGAGGAGGCGGAGGATCGGTGCTTAGCGTCAGCGCCGCCGCTGCGCTCGTGACGCTTCCAGCACTGTTGGTCACAGCGACGGAATACTGTCCTTTGTTTGTGAGGCTGATATCGGTCAGCAACAGACTGTCGCCTGTCGCTCCGGGAATGTCGGTGCCATTGAACTTCCACTGATACGATATCCCGCTCGCGTCAGCTACTACGACTGAGAACGACACAAGTTCCCCTAGCCCCACAATCTGGCTAACGGGTTCGCCAGTGATCTTCGGCGGCGAGACAGCTTTCACTGTCCGGCTCGCCATATTCCCACTGGCATCGAAGGAATATATAAGCATCGACTCCTCCCGGGCTCATCGTGAACTTCGCGTGTATCGCCAACAGTGAATTGATCCGCTAGCATCGCAAGCATTACGCTGCGCTCGCTGCCTTCAAACGGCACCGGTGTGTTCAGGGCTCTTCACACACCGGCGCAGGATTGCAGGGCGAAGGCACTTCTTCCCAGTCAAATATTTGCACACATGGATCGCGCGGAGGAGGCTGGCACTCAACCCAGGTCACGGTGTACAAAGTGTCGAGATGGGAACAGTCGCAGCCCAAATTCGCGAACTCCGCTATGAGCGATTCAAGCGGTTGCAACTGGGGGTCAGTGCCAAGCAGGCAGATGAGGAAGCAGGGGTCCGGTATGCTTTTGGTTAGCTGCTGACAAGTCGTCCCAGGCGCTGCTGGAGGTACCGGTGGAGGCGGCGGCGCTTTTGGCCCAACAGCCTGCAGTCCTCTCAAATCTGTTCGGTTTATAGGATCATTAGCGACGTAGCCGTATACGTTCGGCCCCTCTTTAAATTCAACGTTTCTCAATGGATCCCGAGAGGCCCAACGTCCGACATTCGAATCGTAGACGCGAAATAAAGTAGGGTGAAGGGACATTGCGACAAACATCCCAGCGAATCCGAAGTCAGCCTCAATGTCCCCCGCTACACGAGTCCGACGTCCGAACGGATCGTAGGTGTAGCGCGCGTGGACCGTGCCGCGTATGTCCGTTAATTCGCGAATAGAACCTAGGTGGTCCCGTGTGTAAAACAACGCTACGGCCTGCGGACCACTATTAACGACTACCCCCCACGGGAGGAAGTGCTTGACTGTCGAACCGTCAGAAGTCCGTTCTTCGCAAATCTCAGAGTCCGACCACAGGTAACGCTTGTTGGCTACCTCTGTACCACTCACCGTCTGCCGCAAGCCGACGCGGCGTCCGACCCCGTCGTAGCTGAATTCCGTTCTCTGTTCGCCTGTAATGATGGCCGTTAGTCGCTGTTCGCCGTCCCATTCGTAGCTGGAAGGCGCGGCTGAATCATTGGCGACGGTAGTCAGCTGGTTCAGTGAGTTATAACTTGAAGCTGTCGTAGTAGAGCCGATCTGCTCGGAGAGTCGGTTCCCCGCCAAATCATAGCCATAAGCGTAAGCAATCGGCGAATTTCCACTCCGGTCGGCGACAGCAGTTTTGAGTTGATCTGCGTCATCATAGCCCAGCGTGTACGAAATCCCGTCATCAACTTGCGTCCATGTACTGATCCGGCCCGTAGGCGTGTCGTAGCTGTATATAAATTTGGGAATTACAACTTGCCCCCTGACGTGCGAGATTTGCTGAAGGCGGCGCTCAGGAACGTCCGCATAGCTGAATCTAGTTACCGGACCTACCCTACCGCCAAGAACGAGACTGGAGTGGGTGATAGTCGCTAACCGGGGAGAGGCGCCGTCGTAGGTGTACCCGGCGTGAAATCTGAAAAGCGGTGATCCGAAGATATTCGATTCGCTGAAAAGGCGATTCGCTGCATCCTTGGCGTAAACAGAACTGACCTCGTTGATCTTCCTTGCGTTGCGCCTTCCCAGTTCGTCGTACTCGTAGGATATCTTGCTATTAGGAAGCTGTCCGACGATAGAAGCAAGTTTTCCTGCGCCGTTCCTCGAAAAAGGGCTGCGGATGGGATGGTACGTGTAAAAGGTAGTACCCGTTCCATCCGTCATTGAGGACACTCGCTCGTAGTTCGCGTCGTAAGTGAAGGTTACGTGCGGAGTTGGAACAGCGACATTGGCATAGCTGATTTCTCGAAGAGTACCGTCCCGGTAGTAGTTGTATTGCGTCACCTGAAGCTTTTCATCAATCCGTTGACGTAGGCGACTAGTGGTAGCCTCGTAGCGATACGAGACTGTTGAGCCGTCTGGGTACACCTTGCTTTTAATGCGACCCTGCAAATCGTGGAACCACGTCGTCGTACGCCCCATCGGGTCCGTCAACCGCCTCAGGGCCCCACATTTGCACCACTCAAAAAGGGTCTTTCGATTCAGCGGGTCGGTGCGGCTGCTAAGCTGACGCACAGGGTTATATTCATACAGCGTAACTCTGCCTGCGCGATCTTGCACTGATGTTCGGTCAAGGCCCGTGTACCCTAAGGTCGCAAAGGTGTTGTCGGGATACGTAATCTTCCGTATCCGGTCGAGGTTGTCATATTCGAAAGCGAGCGAGTACCCATCCGAATCGGTGTGAACGTGAATGCGGCCGACCTCGTCGCGTTCTATGGTGATAGACGCTCCAGCCAACGGACCCTTCACTGTCGTGAGAAGGCCGTCTTTGTACAGGTATTCGGTCGTGTCTCCGTTTGGTTTAATCTCCTTGGTGATCTGGCCAAAAGAGTTGTACTCGTATTTCGTCGTCTGTCCAGCTGCGTCCATCCTTGCAACTGGTAGATGTTGGTCGTTATAGGTAGTCGCAGAAAGCAATTCGCTCTGACCCGCGCGAGTCTGCCGGACCTCTAAAAGGTCGATTCCATTGTTGGGATCGTAGCCGTAAGACATGGTGCGGCCAACGGGATCGACCGTTTTGGTGACATTGCCGAACTCGTTGTATTCGTAAGTGTAGATCTGCGTGGACCCATCGTCGAGGACCCTGCCGACGTGGGCAGGTTTGTTTGTGCTTCCGGACCAAATGGAGGAGTCCTCTACCGAGCCTTGGCCGTCATAGTCATACCAGACTCGGTTCTCCAGCGGCGCTTTAAAGCTCTCAAGGATGCCTGCTGTAACGTGCTGATCGACGTGAAGCCAGTGGTAGATTCTCGCCTTGGCATAGTCCATCGCAGGGGGGGTGACAGTGTTATTAGCCGCGTGTGCGAACGCCTGCCTGTCCCAGTAAAACGTGTTCCGGAAAGTAAGAAGATCGTTATCAGTCGCCATGCCGCCGGGCACGCTGTGCGGCGGCTCGGATCCGTCACCCGAGCCGCCCGGCGTGAACACCAGGCCACGAGTCTGGTTAAATTCGACATACTCGCTGTTGCCATCCGGATACGTGATCTTTAACGAGCGGGTGTTGCCCGGCTCGGTCTTCGAAAACGTCGTTGTGCCGTAGGGTGTTATCAATTTAACAATGAAATCGCTCTTGGACCCGTCTGCACCGTCGAGGTCATAGCTGAACGTGCACTGGTGGCCCATTACGTCAACGATAGCGACGAGCCGCCCGGACAGGTCGTATCGGAAATGAGCGGAGCGCCCAAAAGGGTCGGTTACCTTGGTTATTTTGAACGGGTCGGGGTTATCGTAAAAAATGGTTGTGACCTTAGCGATCGACTGACCAACGGGGACCGGACCGGTGACCGGACCGGTGGCATCGAAAATTTTGACGATCCGCAAGCTTCTTCCAAACTGGGGACTCGGCAGCCCGACGCTCTGATATTCAAGCGTGACGGCGTTTCCGAAGGGATCGATGACCTGCGTGAGAAAGACCTTCCGGGACTGGAACGCCTTATCGCTTTCTGCAAAGATTCTCTTGCTCCCGTCTCTGCAGACCATCTCGTAAGAGTCGGCTGAGGTGCGGGTTAGCCTCGTCTGGTCGAGTTGCTGGACTGCGAACGTTTTGGTGGCGGGGTCAAAACCACCAAATGTTCTGACTCCGCCGCCCATGATGTAGTAGTCGACATCGTTGCTAGAGCCCTTGTCGACAATGTAGGCCAGCCAATCGAACGTCCATTTGTATCCGAGGTTCGAATAATGAAAACCGGTCGACGGTTGAGCTGCCTCTCGCTGGCTGTAGCGCACTCTGAAGCGGACCTCGGGACCGAACGCAGGAGCATAGCCGACGGGCTCGTCGATAATGTTCAGGCTCACTAGCATCAAGTGCACCCTTGCGACAGCCATGCCCTTGCAGTCGTCGCTGTCCTTGTTGCACGAACTGCCCCCCCCAGAGGTGTGCGGGTCGCATGGACCATGTGGCTTCGGATCGTTGGAAGTAGTGACTCCCTTCCCCCATACTTGCTCGCCTTCATGAGCGTCTACGGCACGCCAGCCGCGTGGCAGGTCCCCCTGCGGAATGAGAAAGTAACCGCTGGTCTCTTCGTCCAGCGCCGCCCCGGTGGCCATGACATTGCCGCCGAATGTCGGATCCTCAAGCAGGTAAAGATCGCCTTCTTGCCGAATCACCGCGGCGAAATGATCTAGCCTGAAATGCGCCACAGAGGGCACAATGATTGATGCGTGTTGCGCGCGGAAGGCCATCTGATAGTCGAGGCCCAGTTTTCCCGACAACTTTGCCACTTGGTGCAAGTTGAAACCTTTCGGCGTCGATGCAGTGGCGTTGATCACATCAGTCCTGGGGTTATGCGGATCTACTGACTGCTTGATGCGGTGTAGGGCGAGAGGGCCACACCGGAACGCCACGTCGGGACGCATGTTCATGGTCCAGAGTCCTTCCCGAGCGCCACAAATCAGTTCCGTGGCGGGGCCGCTGAACACATGATCCGCAAGAGAATCGAGGAGGATTTGTAGATCGTCCTTGCGTCCCAGCCGCGCATACATGTACGCCAACTCGCCGACAATGCGGTCGGTTAATGGCTGGGCGGCCCTGGCTGTGACCAATTTAGCGAGATCCCACGCGTCTTCCCAAACGCCTAGGGCCTTCGAATAATGCCCACTGTGGAAATACGCAAGCCCCAGGTTGAGCATTAGCGGAAGTGCCCACGGCGACCTTGGGTGCGCGGTGAGAAAAGCAGTCACACTTGAGAAATCGTCACGGTCGGGCCGCTGCGTATATTCTTGTAGCGCAGTCGACAGCGCAGCGTTTTCGGCGGCTGTGGGATCGCTGCCTACTGGTATCAACGGCTCATTGAATACGCGAGCGCCAAAAGTGAACTCTGCTGTGGGGCTAGATGAAGGCATGGCAGCTCCGACTTATTCAATACGGGCCTGCTCGAAACGTCGGCTCGCCGGGCAAAACGAATAGATTAGTGATAGGCGGAAACAGGGAGCAACGCAAGCGCTTCCGGTCGTGCTCACGAATCCACGAAATCGTCTCGGGACCGAAACATTTCGGTATCGGTTGATCATTAGCTGGTTACTACTGATCCCCCAAGATGTGATCGATCGAAGTTCCCTTTGGAACGAAGGCGTCGAAACCCCATTGAGCTTTTTGCCGGCGTCCCAAGACGCGCGATCGAATTCGTTCGCGAAAGTGTTTACAACGCGTGCGATGGTCGCTGAGCGACTTTGCCAAAGGGTCGACGCGCAGGCGAAAAAAGTGGAACCTAGCGGCTAGCTAAAGACCGGTTTCCGGTGGGAAGCCGACGACTGAACGTCCGTTCGACCGTAACCGCGAATGTCGCGTGATGGCCGGTCTCTGCCTGACGGCGATCGGCGGCACGCGACCCCGGAACTGCCGTTGCAGTCGCGCGACTACATGTCCGCTCCTTGCTAAAGTTGGCACATTGAACGGTCGATTGATGTGTAGGCGCGCCTAAGCAGCTATTCGCATACGCACACCCGTGGCGAAGTATTGAGGATGCCATCGACTCAAGCGACCACCGTCGCATGAGTCGGGGCAATTACCTACGTATGCAGAGATAGGCGCCTATCAGGGCGCCCGCTCCCGTGTGAATCGTGATAAAGCGCGCTGGCGTAGGCAGTCGCAGAATAGCGATAGCACAAAGCGTAGTAACGCCATACTTTGGTAGCGGTTAGCGTATGTACACGCGTCGAAACCGGCTGAAATCGTTGCAACGCTTCGGCTTGCCGAGTTTCCGCCGCAGTGGAACCCGGCTCACGCTGCGAGACTGGACCCTTTCTGTGACGAGTCGGCTTTCGCGGCTTGCTTTCCTTCCAATTGCGATTATCCTTAGATCTTGCTTACGATCCGTCGCCTGCGGGAGTCTGCAATGAAGCTCGTTCGGATGTGTCGTCGAATAACAGCAGCGGTTTTCGTCATGTCCACACCGTCAGTTATAGCGCAAGGCACTTGCGACTGCACCCCCGAACTTCCTATCGATTGCAGGATAGATCACGAGCAGATCTATAACATCGCCGGTTGCCGCGCGGAGGCGGGGTTGGGGTGGAATTGGCTGGGAACTGTATCAAGCGGACGCCCCACAGACACTTGCGTTGCGACGGCTCCTCTTGGTTATATCGTGACTGACGTCGTTGAGACCAATAGGTCGGTGAATCACGGCCTTATAAGTTACTCGAACGTTGCACCCGATACCGATTACGATGTTAGGGAAATTATTGATACCGCTTATCAGGATGCCTTTGATATGTCGGCGTCACTTTCTGATAAAAATGAAAAAAAAGAGATCCAGGAACGCATAAAACAGCAACATAAAGAACACTTGGACATCTACGAAAGGTATAAATCCAATCGACAAGCCGTGATGGTGAAAGCCACTGCCTACCCGCAGGGGGGTCCGGGGAACTTAAAGCAAAGTTGGGCCAAAGTGGAGGTCCGATTCAAGGTCCGGTGCATTGCACCAGTCAATATCGAGCAACAGATACAGAGACGAACGGGTTTGGACAAAGCAAAGTCGGCAGCGGCGAAGTGACATCGGTCGAACGCATTCTCGGCATACCACTCGTTCGGAATATCTCATGGCCGACCACAAGTTGGGCTCGCGACCGCAGTTTCTTAGCGCTATTTACCACAGCCCCGTCAGCCTGCTCGCAAAAGTCATCCGCGACGGCGACGCATTAATTCTGGCTCTGCGCGACTGCAACGAGTCGGCAGTTCACGACTCCCTGTTTAATTTCTCTGTCAGTGCCTTCCATCTTGTCGACTGGGTGAAGAAACTTCGGCCCGACCTCGAGCAGAAGGTCAATGACTTACTAAACGGCTCCGAACCTCTTCGGGCGTGCCGCGACCTCGCCAACGCAAGTAAGCACGTCATCTTGAAGCTAGATGAGGGCCCGTACAAGCAATATCCTCCCGTACTGCAAGATGCTGTCAAACGTTCAGCACCTGCAGCAACTAGCACGCCCAATACGCCGGCATTGCCCCCGCAACCATGGCGGCTCAAGGTCCAAATGCAAGACCGCACAATCAGAGTTGAAGAAATAGTGGAGGAGGTCATCGATCAATGGCAAAGGTTTTTTACTGACAACGCCATTGCGTAATTCCCGCGCCTGCAAGCCGAAACCGTCACCTCTCCGAATAGCCCTACCCGCGGCCAACGCCCGGAGTCATTCGACTGAAACGGCTATGCCCTGTAGGGTTGCTTCCACGGATGGGATCGCACGTAAGGCTCCCAGTTGCGTGCCTACCTGATCGACGATTCTCTTCAGCGCGTTGTCCTCGTCTAAATAAGCTGCGAAATCTTCGCCGATTCCCTGCACTACAAATGGCAACACCATTTTAATAACCGGCACCCATTTTATTACGAGGGATTCAATCTCGTTATTTGCGCGCAGAGACTCGTGATACGTGAATTTCACCGTCTTTGCGTTTAGAGGTTTCCCGCATATAATCGACGCCAATGCGCCGACCACTGCGATCACGAAATTTTTCGAACGCAGTCCTTGAAGAAACGCCAACCAGGTTTTCTCTTGCTCTGTGGGCGTAGCTTTATCGTTCAGCTCTTTTTTTATTTGTTCGATCGCCTTTGAGACTGCTACCGCCACAAGTAAGTGTTGTGCTTTGGTTTCATGAAAAGCGCTATCATAGACCGTTTTAGTCTCAAATACATAGTTTTTGCCTCGATTAGCACTCACATAATCGCCGTGCAACGCCACCAACGGTTGCGCCGCGATCTCAATCCCAATTTCTGCAGCGGCACTATCAAACCCCCGTTTTAAAGAATAGGTGTGGCCCAATTTACTGAATTCAAGTTCGAGTTGTTTCTGCTCGGAACTGTTGCTGTAATGATCCCAAGTCGTGATGTAATTCTGAGTATTATTATATTCAACGATTTTTTTTACTTTTTCGGGGTCGTTGCACACGATGACCTTGCATAAAACGTTAATTTTCCCGATCGCTTCAAGGTCTGTCGCAGACGATACCGATCCGGTGGTCTGTGCGCCATTTATAATCGAGATGCCCTCGAACGTCTTGAGGTCATCGCTCACCGCCGTTGTGAGAATCGAAATTCCGTTATTGAAGACAAAAAAATCATTTGGCGCATTTTCAGCAGTAGCACGGATAGCGTTGTTTATTTTCTTCCTGCGGCTCATGCCCATGAATCCTCGGTAGTTAGCCGAGAATAACTCATTGCCATGTTTTTGAAAGAGCTCATAGAGCCATCGACCGTTCACGAATCCGATATGCGCCTTCCAACCGTCGCCTTCCTGGCTGCTAATGATCTGGCCATCAAACTCAACACTCTCGCGTACAACGATTTGCTGCGAGTATGCAATGTACAGCTTCTCCATTGAGCTGCAGCCAAGTTCTTTCTGGGTGACCAGAATCTCTTTTCCGGCGAAGGCATTTCGCAGGTAAGCAGCGCAGGTCTCCAGCTCTTTCCTAACATTCTCTGTCTCGCCGCAATTGTGCGTGTACAGCAATTCGATACCGTCTAGCTCATCGGCTTCGAGTAGCGCGCGCACTTCGATAATTTTTGTTCGCAACTTTTCGGGAACATCCTTCAGATCCCCAACCGTTAGCCACGCAAGTCCGGCGTTGAGATCCGAGGCCTTGTTTGCTGACGCTGCTACCTTGAAGACTCCGTTCGCCGTGTAATACCCTTGAGCGATGTAAAGGGTGGAGTTCTGAACGTAGAGGAAGTCGATCTTCTTGTCACCCGAACCGTCGGTCAAGCCGTCAGCAGCTAACTTGTCTATATCTGGTTCGTCGAGATAAGCAGCCATACACCAAAGCTGATGCGCATTTCCTTCACCATATTTATCGATGAGGTCTTTTCTTTTTCGGAATGCTTCGAGGTGAGTCATGTTCGCGTGAGAGTAATGAAGGCGGCCCAGTATCGCGTTGTCGAAACCCGCCGTCAACAACTTGCGAGTCATCGGCACGCGCTCTGTTGAGCGCCGGCGGGGTCCACCCGTCGCCGCAACTGCACGACTGCTTTCTGAGTACAACGGCCGCCTGAATGTCAAAGAGAGGGACTAGGGAGAAGTCCCTTCGTGGCCGAGAGCACCAGCTCCGTGAGCGTTCTACACAGCTGACGGGGGATGGCCGGTTACGGAGCGGAGCCGACGCCTGAATGTCGAACCGTCGATGCATGTGAGAGGCGGTTTTTTGGCCGGACTGCGACCATCAACGACTGCGTATCTCGCGCCAGCCAGCCCGAGCGTCATAGATCCGGATCATCCCGCCTGAAACAGGTCGGCTCGCTCCAAGACAGAGGCCGGCGCTCATTTCCGCCTGGGAGCAGCCTCTGCTGCTATCTCCTCGGCCTGAGCTTGTCGCCCGAGCGGCTGACAGGGGTCGAGCATTGCGCTAACAAATCTCGCGGCGGCAAAAGCTATCTCGAACGCCTCAATTAGGTCGTCCGACACGATGGGGTCTATTGACCTGTTCACGCCGACTAGGCCGCACCCTTAATGGCACTTCACACAAACCGGTGCGCGAGCTGGTACGGGCGCGCAACGTGGACGACCGGCGCCTACATGCGCTATCGTGTATGGAAGGTGGCCGGGCCGGCCGCAACCAGGAGTCGTACGATGCAATCTGTAATCGAAGCTTTCGAGCGCCCGATGACGCGCAGGCTGTACGCGGTCGCTGTCGCCGTCATACTCGCGGAAGCGCTGCTTCGGCACTTCTGGACCCAAGCGCCGCATCTAAGTCCTAGTTGCGCCTCACGCACCTCGCCATAGTGGACGCGCATGGTGTCCTCGCTATTGTGCAGCGAAACCACTACTCACCCGATGGCCTCGCCGAGGAGAGAATCCTAGAGCAAACCACCAGCGCGGCCACGAAGCGCATGGGGTAGGATCGGCGGGACCGTAACAGAGGGTCGGCATTACGTCGGCCCTTTTCCGTTGCAAGTCGTTGATTTCAAGGGCTCAAAATTGAGCCTCACACGGGGAGCAGCGATGGACGACTTAGATTCCGCAAAGGCACTGGTATTCGGCTTCAGCGCCTTCACGTGCCAGATACGAGGCTATTGGATGGCCGGGGAACTGAAGGGCGGCGACCCAGTGGTGACGATCCGCGAACACGCCGAGCAAATGGCCCCGTTCCTCTGCCTCACACCCGCGCAGTCGGTCCTTTGGATGAAACTGCTGCCAGACGAATCGCTCTTGTGGGGCGTGGGGCCAGGCATCCTAATGCGGGTCGGCGCGGAAACAATCACGGCGCTCGAACTCATCGAGGGCGGCGGCGACGAAGACATAACCTTGTCCAAGCTCGCAATCGTCCTTAACGATGTCTGCAACAAGCTCACAGCCCTGCCGGCGCCCTCGCATCAATCGGCGTAGGCGCACACATCAGCGCACCACGCCGAGCCCGTCTTAGCCACGCCACTCTTCGGTTACATTGATCCACGCGGATTCGGTCGCCTTCAGCCAGACGCCATTCGCGCCCTCCTCCCACGTGTACGTCTTTTGGCGCATCACCGCACCCTGCTCGAAACACGTGTCTGTGAGCACGTTGCTATTCGCGTCGTACGTGTATTGGTGCGGCAGCGCACCCGGTTCAAACGTCACGCCGTTCGCGTCCTTCACTAAGAGTCTTACGCCTTCTGCCATTTCATTACCTTTTGATTCGCTACGTTGGATTCACTCGGTAGGAGTGCTTACGCAAAAGGATGGCATCACTACAGCGCGTCGAGCGGGCAAAAAAAGCCCACTGCGAACAGTGGGCGAATCGGTTTTTGGATTGATACGCAGCGTGAAGCCACCAGACCATGCTCGCGTCACGATTCGCAGTTCGCCACATAGCAACAAACCCCCGGATTACCGGGGCCTGTATCAGACGTTCGTGTTGTTCGACGGCACAGTGACGCGATGCGTCATGCCGGAAGAAGTCGGCAAGGGGACCGTCGTGCTGAGCCTCTTCGTCTTCGTAGCGCCGCCGACGTTGGTGTTGTTGGTCTGTTCGACAACCACCGTGATCTGGCTCGCAATGCCGTCGCGAGCCGCGCGAGGGTGGCCCGGGATACGTTGCTGGCGCTTAGCCGACCTGGCCGTTAAGGCAAATCGACTTGAGCATTTTGCTGGGGCTGTACAGCGTAAATACCGACGTGCGGCTCACAGCGCGCGGGTTCGATGCAAGGTGGCAAGCGAGGCGCGCTTGCACGGCTTGGCACAGCTTTGCATCGAGTTCGGCGATCACGGCATCGAGTTCGCGCGCTTGGATTTCAGCCTCTTCCTTGTGGGCGGTCGCTTCAGCCGAGCGCAGCGCAGCGGTCGCGTTTGACAAAACCGCATTGCGGGTATTCAAGGATGCTTGCGACTGGCTCAGAAGGTTCTGAATATCGGCTTGGTCGTCTTGCGACAGGCGCAACTGCATTGCCCACTTGCCAGCCGGATCGCCGCCCTGTTTCGTTTCGCGCACGGCTTCCTCACCGCGCGCACGCGCTTCAGTGAGGCGCACCAGCAGCGCGGAATTCGCATCCGCCGCGGCCTGAAGCGACGTGCCTGCTTCGGTATGAGCAGCGCGGGCGCGGGCGAGGTTTTCGAGTGATTGAGTGGTCATCGTAATACTCCAATGGGTTCAGTGGTCGGGCTTAGATGAGGCTCGAACGGGTATCGGGAATCGTGCGGACGGTCAGGTGAACGCGGACGGCATTGAGGCGCGCATTACGGGCTTCCTGAAGGGTTTGCGAGGCGACGCGAATAGCAGCCTCATGTTCGGCGGCTGCGGACTGTTCAGCGGCGCGTTTCGCAGCTTCTGCGGCGGCCTCTTCGTTGGCGAGTCGCTGCGCTTCAGCCTCAAGCTCGCGAACGTATTCGCGCAGCCTGGCCGTAGGGTCGCCAGCGGTGAGCGCCTTCGTGAGCGCAGCGCGGGCCGCTTCGATCTTCGTCTTCAGTTCGGACACATTCGCCTCCTTTTTTTCGTTGCCATCACTTCTCCGTTTGCGGCTCGCTTGCCGCGCTCAACCATTTCAAAATCGCCGACTTCAGCCAGCGCTTCCGTTTGCCCAGCAGGATCGGCTCAATGAAAGCGCCATCCTTGACCATCCCATTGAATGTGGACCGGCTCACCGTCAGCAGCGTGGCGACCTCATCAGCATTCAGGAGGATCGGGCCGTCGTCACTTGTGCTCACGGCTCCTCCGTAGGTTCGAGTCAATTCGAGCTGAATCAACCCATATCCGCCACTATCACGTCACGACACGCGACCGCAAGAGGATTCATGCGAGCGCGAATAAAAGCCCTCAGACTCGAGTGGATTGAATTTCTGGATTTGAAATGGGGAGAGCGGCCCGGCAGCCCGCAAAGCATGTTCGTGACCGCACGATTTCGCTTGACGAAAGTCGTCAAAACCAACGCGGGACGCCGCAAAGGAACGCAACCCATGTATCACCAATTCAGCGAGAGCAGTCCGTCGCATCTTCGGCTCATGGCCCAGCTTGGCTATGACGCGCAAGAGCAAATGGGCAAGAGTCAAGCCCATGCCAGTTTGCTTCACAGCACGTTGGGCAACTCAGGTAACACGCACGCTGCATCGCATGCGCCCGCAAATCCGCAGCGCGTAATTCAGCGCAGCGCCGTATCCGATATCGACCGCGAAGCAGAGCGCAAGTACGGCGAACGCATGACGGCATTGCAGCGCCAACGTGCCAAGCGCGGGGATAGCCGCCAGGAGGCCGAACAACTTCGTCGCATGTCTGAAGCGCGCACCAATGGCGGCATCAATGACGAAGACGACGAGGAGATCGGAGCAGACGGCGTACCAGTAACGCGTGGCAAGAAACGCGCGAAAGGCTCGTTTGAACGCCTGAAAAAGTCCCTCGCAGCGAAGGCCACCGATTCAGTCGAGACACTCATGAAATCTCTGCGGACTATCTACGGCCCGCGCACATCTATGGCGAAGGCGGCCGGCATCGAGCACGGCGAGTCGTTTGAGGAGCGCTATGGCATCGGTGGCGCTCACGTTTCGCACGCAGTCGGGCCGCGCACCGCTCGCCCGGCAGCGTCCACCGCATCACTTGCGAAATCCATTGAAACCGTCCGCGAACGCTTCGACAAAATTTTGGGAGTCACACCCATGCAGAACTTGAATAAAAAGGTTGTCGCCACCTCTGAAAAGCTCGCTAAGAGCCTTCCCATTGGCCCAGTGCGCGGCCTGCGCATGGCAGCCCCTCAGTACAGCGCGGAACACGTCGAAGGCGCAGCGCAAATGGCGCTCGCCCACGGGGCCATTGATGCACAATCGGCCCAAGTGATCGCCAACAGCCTCGCGCTTGGCGGCGTAGGCGCAGTGCCCAGCGCATTAATGGCGAAGCTGCGCGGCGAGTAACTCTGCAGATTGCACACAGTTTCGAGCCCGGTTCGCCGGGCTTTTTCATGTCGAATCGTTGTACGAAAACCACGATTCAATAAGGTTTTCTGGACATATCCGCGCGCCCCGGTAGTGACGCCAGCCTCTATCCATTGAAACGAGATAGGCGGGCATCACATGAGGCATGCAGCACGACACGAACCCATTGGCCGCGCGATTGGTGGATGGCCGATTGCCGTCATGACGATGGCCGACGTGGTCTTGCGCACAAACCCCGACTATCCGCAGCTCCAAACCTTCCATTGCAGTAGTCTGCGCTGCGATATCAGCCCCAGCGCCTGCGCGGCCAACTACACGCGCACAGACCCGCCGATCTCATGCAAGGGCTGCCCGATTGGATCGGCGCACGCCGGCGGTCTGAACCACCGCAACGAGACCGACCGCCACACCAAGGCAGATGCCGCAAGGGCCTTGGCCTGCATCCGTTGCGAAAAGAGTGCTCACACCAACAAGCGCCTCATTGGCCGCATGAGATTAGTGAGATCGGCGACCCTGTGCGTGTCGTGTCTGAACAGACAGCTTGAGGTCGAGAAAGGCGCGAACAGTAAGGGTGCAATGCCACGCCTCGTTCTAAAGCCCGCTTCCGTCACCATTGAGAAGGACGGCGTGCGCTGTAAGCTTGACATCGGCCTGCGTATGAACTGGCACGAGTGCGCCCGTTACGTCGAGCGTATCCACGCGGACGCGACCGTGATCAAGATCGTCTTCGACGGCGAGACTGTTCAGCAATACAGCCTTTGGACGCCGCTGCCGTTCTCGCCGTGGGAACCCGGCATGGTTCGCGACGAGAAGCCTAGTAAGCCGAAGCGCACATACACCAATCGCAGCACGCGGATCGCCAGCAAGAAGACCAGCGCCGCTGCATCGCCCGTTGATTGGGACGATTGGGATACGCCGCTCTACAAGGTCCGAATGCCGGTCGAATCCGATGAAAGCGACGCCGATAGCAGCCGCCAAGCGCGCCGCTGCGGATGGTTGCGGCCTATGTCCGAAGAGGACGACGCAGCCTATCGTGTGTCGTTCAATGAGCCCGCACTTGAACCCGAATCCATCGCAGCGTTTTGGGATGGCATGAACGCCGACGGCCTGCCTGAATTCGTGCAGTGGCTTTGCGAGGACTGGCCTACGCTCAAGCGCGCCCCCCGAATGGAAGCCGAGCGCCGCAGACAAGGCAATCCTGAACCGCGGCCTGTCCGATCACCTAGTTGGCTGCGCAGTGTACGGATATCCGAAGAGGCAGCAAGAGGCCGCAGAGCCCCCGCGACCGCCGCAGATGCCGCGGCATCGCCCGAAGTGGTCGATCCTGCCGTGAGCGATTCCGAGCGGACTGAGCGCGAATCCGAATGGGCTGGATGCTACCTCGTGCGCGACGGCATGACGACGCACGTTTGCGACTACGTCAAAGAGCGCGGCATCAGCGACGAAGAGGCAGCCATCGTTCTCGGCATGTGCGATCCGGACTACACCGACGAGCCCGAGGCCGCCGCGACACTGGAACCAGAACCGGAACCCGCGCCGGAACCCGCGAAGGCCGAGCCCGCACCGAAGAAACTCACCGGCAAGCAACTGCGCAAGCTCGAAAAGGCCGAGCGCCGCGCCGAGCGCCAGCAAGGCGAGCCGCAGCCCACACCGAATCGTATGCCCGCGAAACAGACGGCCATTGCCGCGCGTGCTTACGCCCTTCTGCACGCTGGCAAATGAAGGCTCATTTTGACTGAACCGGCCAGCGCTGGGGTCACTCGTTGCTATTCAACACGCCAGCGAGGCCGAGCGCAATAAAACCAGGGCGCGCTGGATCTTTCGCTGCCACTGCGGCGGCGAAATAAACCTGCACATAAAGCGCGTGCGTAACGGTGAGCACACGACACGCGGCACATGCGGGGCCACGCCGAAATTTCCGCCCCCACCGAAGGCCGCTATAACCTGGCCCGTCCCTCGCATCGTTGGAACCGACGGCAAGCCGGTCAGCCCGGTCTGGCGCGCACACGAAAATAACGTGACGATCTAATCGAACCAGCACCCACCGAGACGCAGCATGAACACCATCCACCTGCACGACAAACGCCAGCACCGCGCATTTAAGAGCTTGAATCAAGAGCTTTTCTGCCCGCATACGATCAACTGGCTCCTCTGTGAGGGCCTGAAGTATCGCGGCGAGCACGACCACATCAACCGCTTCGCGCTCGCAATCGCTGGCTTCATGTTCAACGAGCAGAGCCCGCTGCGAGGCCAGGCAATAAACTCACCGGGCACGTTCGTACGCTTAACCGCCATCGAACGCGCGGGCAGCAACGAGCGCGGGAAAGCCGCATGGAGGGTGTATGCGATTGCGGCAATACCGTCGTTATCGGCGTTCATTCGAAGAGTCACGCTGCTCAACGTCTCTGACCCGCAATCGCCATTCGAACCCGCGCGACGTCAACGACGGCTCACGGGATATCAGCGGTCGTCCGGGCCTACATTTTAGCCGCCAAAATGCTGGTCTTTTCGATCGGCCGGCGATAGCGAAAGCGGCCGTTGAAGACTTAGTCACCTGTCTTCCTCTTTTAGGAAAACCACGACTTACGGCCGAGTTTGAAATCAACCGGCGAACCGGCGAGTCTTTTAGAAGGCGCACTACATACTAGCGACAAACGTTGCAATTGCTCCTGCCGCACTGAGAACTGTCGGGGCAATGTCCTTCACTGCGCCCGCAGCTTCCTTGAGGCCTTCAACGGTGATGCCTAAAAAACCCTTATTGGGATTTGCCTTCGAGACTTCGGCTGCGACAAGTTCAGTCATCTGTGCCACTCGCTCCGTGTCCTCCGGACGTTTGTCGCCAGCCTCACTCAACGCCACTCGAAGCTCTTCCACTAGGCCTACAAACTCTTTCTTTCGATCATCGCCCAAGGTAGGTGCCTGCTTAACTATCTGCGTGACGTTGTCGAGTTTCGACTTGATGTTCACCGGCCCCACGACGCCGGAAACGCTTATGTTGTCCTTTGACATATCTACTACTCCAAGATGATTTGCAACGATGTTGATAATATCCCCTCGAACGCGCTCAGAATAATTTCCACTCCCACCACTTTTTTGAATTAATGCGGCGCGATATCGGAGCACCTTTTCCTGCTCCTTTAACTCAAGATAGTCCTGTTGAAAAATTCCGATTTCTTCATTCAATCTTTCGCACAAGCCTTCCATGTCGTCAATGGAGACAATCTTTGGCTGATATTCTTTTGGAACTTTCTTGTAAAACGCGTAATTAGGGTTTTGCGAAAAAATGACGCTTGGAGTTAATGTCGAGCGAGCCGCGCCTAGCAAGTACGTCTCAGAAGGCGAGAGGTTTTCAGCAAACGACAGACAAAGAGACGAGCGGGCGACCAACGATTCATATGGCTTGGCGTATGAAAGACAATCTTCCGTCGCTGGAGCCACTATTGTGTTGTAACGCAATAG
Source organism: Paraburkholderia kirstenboschensis (assembly GCF_904848585.1). Taxonomy (GTDB): domain Bacteria; phylum Pseudomonadota; class Gammaproteobacteria; order Burkholderiales; family Burkholderiaceae; genus Paraburkholderia; species Paraburkholderia kirstenboschensis. The sequence goes on along the minus strand of NZ_CAJHCR010000001.1, from coordinate 932,579 downwards.
CCCCAGCGCCCTTTCGATCTTATGCCGCTGAACCTCAGAGAGTGTAGACGCTCCAATGAACAAGCAACTCCGCTGTCCGATACCGGATTCGAAGGTAGGCGGTGGCTCGGAACCAATGTAGCCTTTTAGCGTCTGGAGAGCATGTCGATGATTCCGCACCTCCCGGAGGTAATGGCTACGAGAAAATCGCTGCTGGAGTAGACTATCTGATACCGTATTGCTCGGCAACACGTCTTCAACAAATACAAGTGCCGGCTTCTTCGCCCGAATGCAGAGGGCTAACTCATACAAAATGTAATCAGATGGCTCCGGGTCTCGATATGGCAACACAGCAATCAGGCCATCCGTGCTTCGGAGGTGGCGTTCCGGCTTCGCCGAATTTAGCTTATCAGAAGGGGGATCGAGGCTCGGTATCAGACCTTCGCTCAGCATAAGCTCTTGAAAGAACTCGTTGATGTCGTTCTCAGAAGGGCGGTAACTATGTGAGTAATAGATTACGAGCATCGGTCACCTTCGCATTCGCAAGTCATCCACGCGAAACTTTGCGAGTGAGTGATCCATCAATACCTAACGCATCCCATCGCAACGTGTCACATGTCGAATAATCGTTGACTGAAAAAACAATAAACAATTCAAATTCGCGGCATTCCCTTCGGTCAGATTACAGCTACCGGTTTGTTAGATTTCCGCGCATATGCAACCACGTGCGCAGTGCCCCCTACCACCTTCCGCCCTTTTCCCGTCCCAGACTGCATCAGTAACTCAGAATGTTCGACGAGACGTTGGCCCGCGTAAAAAACGCTTCCTCGCAAGGCAACCCGAACGATAACGTTTCGACAGTTACAGCTTGAACTAAAAGAGGCGTTGTTGCACAAATCGGGCCGCTGCGCGTCGAGTTGACGTTTACGCGCAACGGTCGGGATGACTGTGCTGTTAACTTCACGTCTAACTGCGTAGATTCTCGACTTTTGCCCGCGAAGATGCACAAGGACGAACACAAGGCGAGCGAGCCCAAAGGGGTGTACCGCGTCAGGAACGGGCCTGAATACAACACGGGTTTGATCGCGAGAGGCAACGTGACCCTGTGAATTGATGAGGGCGTACTGACGCAGGCACCCGAGGCTGGCTCGCCCAGACGCGGCCGACTTCGCGTCTATAGTGACGCGGTGATCGAGATGCTGCTCGGGCTCAAGCAGGTTTATCGTTTGCCCCTGCGAGCGCTTCAGGGTTTCGCTCAAAGCCTGTGTAAGTTCGCCTTCGCTGATCTGCCGGTACCCAATTACACGACGCTGTGCTGCCGCGGGCAGGAGTTGAACATGGTCCTGCCCGCGCTGCGCAGCGGTAAGCCGCTGCATTTGGTCGTCGACAGCGCGGGGCTGAAGCTCTACGGCGAGGGCGAATGGAAAGTCCGCAAGCACGGCCATTCGAAGCGGCGCACCCGGCGCAAGGTGCATCTGGCGATGGACGCCAACACCGATCAGGTCTGCGTGGCGCTGATGACGCATCGGGACTTGGTTGAGATCCTGATGTACCGGCTCAAGACACTCACGGCCCATAGCCTGTGGGAACACTGTACCGGTCCGCAAGCCACCGATGTGTCGATCCGCGTAGGCGTGCTCAACCGCATGACGACGCTCGCTCGCCCGCAGTGCGTTCCCATCGCCTAAATGACCGATCACCGGAGTCCCTTTGTCTTCAATTCGATTTATGCAACAACGCCACTAAAAGATGGCGGTAGAGCAGGAGATCGACTTCCTGTGCGTCAATCCATATTTTTTGCATGGAATCAGCACACGCGCAAGTTATTTCCCGTTTTCAATACACTTTGCGCAAATAGCTGATCCGCCCCCGCGGCGAGCGACGACAAACCAGTGATCGGCGAATACCGACCTATGAACTCCGGCATTTCCGCTTGAATGTACGGAAGCGCTGAAGGCGGAAGGTTGTGGTGCCCGGTCACTCCCAGATTCACAGTCACCTCAACCCTACCGTATGGCGATATTGCAGGGAGGATGACACGTTTTTCTTCGCTGTGGAAGCAAGGGACGACAGCGGCCAGTGCCCGCTACAGTTGCGTATCCGGATTGTCGATGGACGCAGCGATCTGCTTTGCGATTGCGATTGCTGTCGGAACGACGGACTTAAGAGAATTGGCAGCTTCGACTAGACCGGACGCCTTTATGTTTAGTGCAGATTGACGAGGCTTTTGTCTAGAAAACTCTTCCGCAAGATCCGACGCTTGTTCGGCCACCAGTTCCGCATCTGACAATTGCGCCGCTGGGGCACCCGCAAGTGCAACTCGGAGTTCTTCCAAGAGCGAGACAATTTTTTCCTTGCTTCCTTCCTTCATGCCGTCTGCGGTTTGCACCGCTTGGACTGCGTGATTGAGGTGGCTCAGGATGTTTACTGGGCCTGTAACGTTCGAGATGTTCAAGTGATAATTCGTAGCCAAGATTCGCTCTGCTGAGGTTGCAGTGGCGGTGTAGCTCCGGGCCAGCATTTCGTCAAGCCAGAGATGAAGGCTGCAGTAGGTCCATTCATAACCAGCCGCAGTAGTCCCAAAAAGGCCGCCATCCGGCTCAGGACGTATTTGCCGATATTCCTTTTTGTACTCGGCCCAGGTACGAAACGGAACTTCACACGTCAAAAACACAGATTGGGTTCTGCCTTCAAGGATTTCAATCGCCTTCAGGGATATCGGCGGGGGCTCTCGCTCTTCGACTTTCCCCTCAGCGGCGACATACCGCTTCATGAACGAGGCGTATTCGAAGGCCTGTCGCTGAAGCCGCTCGATCGCGGTCCTAAGATCGATAAGATCGGAATGTGGCATGGGACTCTCCGGTACCCAACTTAAAATCGGGAAAAATTTTGGCCCATCCCTGCAAACTGCTTGGCCTGTCTTGGAGCAGAAAGTTCAGCAAACTGCTGCCATCCGTTGATGGCAAATAACGTACTTCAGCTACGTCATAGAAACCGCGAAAGGAACACAGATCCCGTGGCCGCTCCGGTTCCTGCTTCGATACCTCCCGAACTACTCGAACAGGTCCCATGTGACATATATGATAGTCACGAGGGCTGCGGACGTGGCGGCAATAATCCACAAGCAGCCGTTGTGCTTCCGAAATGCGCGGTGCAGAGATCTTGCGACCGATCAGCAGCAGGCCGCGACTGTAGACGGTAGTCTATATGCCTCCCTGAGCCGCCGGCGACGCTCCGAATATGGTCGCCCGGAATCATCGGATCGGGCCACGGCAACTTAACTTCAAGGCCTAGACGAAGGTGAGCCGCGTTTGCTGGTCGTATGATTTATCCAGCGTGGTTGCGCCTAAGTAGGCACGATAGTCGCAACAGGTTGACAACGACTTCGCCGTGTCTAGGTCACGATTGCGTACCGTTTCTTCCAGCCGCGCCTTAAAGTTCGTTGTTGATGCGAACTTGGCTGCTCTGGCGAGAGGCCGCTCTGGCTGACATGCCGCGCGGAGGGCATGTGCAGCGAAGGACCGTTATCAGGGAGTGATCCACGCTCGAATGCCAATGCAACGCCGCAAGCGACTGACCGTTCGTGGGCAGCCATAAGACAGATCTCTTGATATCGCTATGCGCTCGAATACACTGCGTCACCCGGCAGACCCTCTTTACAGACGCTGATTTCCGGAGCGCTCGCCCGAACGGCGCCGAGATATGGTAATCCCCTGGAACTGACGACAGAGGCGGACCCATGGCAAACCCGAACAGGCAGCGCGGGCCACGTAATCGCCGTTACTCTCAACGGCACTTACGATACGGACGTATTTATCCGGCGACCGGATGGCAGCGGCGAACATCCGACGAAGATCAGCTGACGCCATTCTTTTCCGAGGGCATGACAGAAGGAGAAGCACTTGAGCGCGCCTTGGAATTCGTCGTAATCGGCGTGCGCTGCTCCGCTTAATCGGGCAACACCTGCCCCTTCGTTTCCTCGGGGTAGGTCTGAGCGGTCCAATACAGGCAAATCGCCGGTTTTGCGGAGCCCGGAAGGTGGTGGCGAAACAAACACTATCCCCTTGCAGTGTCGGGCCGTCAGAGCGTTGGACGCCCTCTCCTGCTTAGTGAACATCGATAATCTCCGTTTCCCAGCCGTTACCCAGCCGCATCCCTTCCGCCGCGTCAGCCACTTCGACCACCTGGCGCACGTCTTCCTTCACAAGCAGCACCGTCACGCGTGCCGGCATGGGACCCTTAGGCTTCCCGGCGAACTCCGACAGCGACAGCCGTACGCGTTCAAGCTCGGCCTCCATCTCCGCGTCTTGAACGTTTCGCAGCGCCTGGACGATCCGCATCACAGCCAGCGCAGCACCAGCGCCGCCCTCTGTGCCGACCTTCTTCATGGCGGCATAGACCTGCGAGCGAGCCGCCTTCGTCTCATGCACGTGACGTGCATTGATGGCCTTCTGGCGAGCAAGAATCGCGGCCTTCACGAAGTCCTCTCGCTCGGCGGCATCGAGACCTTCAGGGATGGTCGGATCGTCGGCGTAGGACGGCGCAGGGGTTTGGGCGGCAGCCGGCGGCACGAAGACATCGGCCGCGACGCGCGACGGCGCAGTGGACGGCTCGGGTGCGTACACGTAGGGCGCGCGGGTCGCTGGGTGTACGGGATTTCCTGTAACTTTTGAATCTGACGGCGCAGCGTTGCCATGCACCTGCACAGGGACACCGATACCCTTCTGCCAGCCCCGCTCCTTTGCCTTTCTTGCGACTAAATTCTTGCTGCAATCAAGGAGTTGGGCGATTTTCCCAAGTCCGAGACCCGGCTCGGTTTCGTAGCGCTCCCGGGCTCCAGCCCACGCCTCGTCGGTGATTTTCTGCGCGGTCATAACGGGCCTGCGATTCGTTCGAATAGACCAATCATCGCGTCCCGACCGGGCGGCGTACACCTTTCGTACACAGCCGTACACACCACCTCACGTATAGGAGAACCGGCCGAACCTGAAAAGTGCACACGGCTACTAGAGCGCGCCACCTCACACGAAAGTCGATCGCGATAACGTGCATCGCTCGGCGGACGCATTTCGACGCGTTTGAGCCAGTCAGCATCGGCGCCGATCTGCTGTCTTGCCGATATGAGAGATTCCCTCGCAGCGCTGCAATCGCTCACTAGTATCAATACGTTTCGTGCAGTGGGATGGCGCGGTCTGGTAGCTCGTTGGGCTCGTAACCCGAAGGTCGTACGTTCAAACCTACCCCCGCAAGTAAGCAGCCCAAGGCTTACAGCCGATTTCGTGCGTCTCCGGAAATCATCCTGTGTCGAGCATAGGACCTTCTCAGGACAATCGCCGCGAACTTTAGCCGAATTTGTCGAAACATCGAACCCGCCCCGAGCCGGTCTTTTGTTGTCCGTTGATCGAGCGCAGGCTAGCGACATGATGCCGATCATGTAGCAGCACTACTTCCACGTCCTGAACTGCTCCACTGCCTTTAGCCTAACTAATGATGCGAGAGCGGCCCGAGGCTCGCGTCTCCATGCCCGCCGATCTCGCTTCGCGCTCTCGTGTTTCGATAATGTCCCCGAGCACTGAACTGATATCGTTCGGCCTGGTTCGGAGCTTCGGGCTTAAGAAGGTGAACGCCGCCGCGCGCCCCGATGTCTTCCGACCCGTTGTCATGCCGCCGTCCGCCATCGCGCGCGAAACGCCGACAGACGCGCACGCAATGACGATAGACGATTCTGCAGGCGCTACGCCCTTAACTCCTCGACTTACTCCAAATTGGAACGGCAGGGCACACGCCTGTTGATATACGCGTGGGTCGCAAGGCGCTCATAACGGCCATAGCGCGTGAGCATGGGAGCGGCGAATTACGGTTGAGCAAAAAGCGACCCGCGCGGCGGCAAAACTCTAATTCGGCGTTACAAATGGCAAACGTTCTAGTAGAGTGAGAAAACTGCTTACCGGGGGGTTTTGCGGGGGTCGTCCGAAGATGAACGGCTTGCGCATCATCCAAAATGCATAGCTACATGAGCGCGATTCATTCTATATGTCAACAGTTGAATTCTTCAAGGCGGATTTCCCTGCCACTCTGTTTCCGCTGAAAACTAACTGGTACATGGTGGATAAGCACAGCGCTGAGATTGATAAGTACATCTATCAGAAAGTCTTGGACGAAACGAATGAGGCGGACAATTTTCTACCGCAACAACGGGTGTACGCAACGAAGCCACGCGGGCATCTAAGGCGAACGGTGAAGCTAGATCCCGTCGCCGAATATTTCATCTACGACCTCACGTTCCGGAATCGCGCAATCTTTCGGGGCGAAGTAAGCACCACGAGGCGAAGCTTCGGTTATAAATTTGCGAAGGGCTCGCAAGTTCTCGTTCATACAGCGTATCGGGCATACAAGGCATCCGTAGCGGATGGGGAAAAGGAATACAAGCACAAAATCCAGTTTGATATAGCCTCCTATTTCAATAGTATTTACCATCATGATTTAATGAATTGGTTTGCCGGAAAGGCGGCCGTCTCCGATGCCGACGCGCAGGCATTCGGAAAATATTTTAGGGAAATCAATGCTGGTCGAAGCGTAGATTTTTTGCCACAAGGCATCTATCCCTGCAAGATGCTTGGGAACGAGTTTTTAAAATACATCGATCTGACAGGGTTTTTGAAATCGTCGCTGATTGTCCGTTTTATGGATGACTTCAATCTCTTTGATGATGACCCTTCCGTATTGCAACAAGATTTCATTCGCATCCAACAATTGCTAGGCCAAAATGGATTAAATATAAATCCCTCCAAGACGTTCGTTGATAAATCGTTGGAGGATGTTCAAGACACGCTCTCCGAGGTTCAGAAGTCCTTGGTTGCGATCGTGTACGAGTACTACCATATCGAAACCGCTTCGGGGGTTGAGCTAATCGAGGTTGAGGAAGAAGTTAAGAAGAACTTAAGTCCAGAGCAAATTGACGCGTTGCTTGCCTTGCTGAAAGACGAAACACTCGAAGAGTCCGACGCCGAACGCATACTGATCTTTTTGCGGTCGCACAGTGACAGCGTGCTTGAGCACATTCCGATGCTTTTGGCACGATTCCCCAATCTTATGAAACATATTCATGCGATTTGCGAGACGATTAGCGAAAAAAAGGAATTGGCATCGGCGATTATGAAATTTCTAAATGATAATTCGTTCTTTTTGGAATTTCAGTTGTTTTGGTTAGCCACCATCGTAGAAGATTTTTTGATGGGAGTCGGCATCTATGGGGAAATTTTACTAAAACTCTACGAACTTTCGGCTGATTTTAAAATAGCGCGCGCGAAAGTTCTGGAGATTCCGGAGCAAGGATTTGGCTTTAAAGAAATTCGCGGCGAATTTCTCAAGACCGGTCAGTCTGATTGGCTTTCTTGGGCGTCTGCGATTGGCACACATTCGTTGAAACCTGCAGAGCGCAACTACGCACTCACGTATTTTTCAAAAGGTTCGACAATGAATTATCTGATATCCGAGTGCGCGAGGAAGATATAGATAGCTCTGGCCCGCTCCGCACGGCTCTGTTCACGCCAGGGTCAAATTACCGAAACGCGTCGAGTCCCAGCCCCGTTACTGTCGCGCAAGCGTCGCTTTATAGCCGATTTTTGGCACGTCTGCGCCACCGACTTTGGACCATGGCAGGCGATTTAATACACGAGATCTTTCCCGCGCGGACGCTCGCAACCGGCTGAAAGGCGGAAAGCGCGCAACCGGCGCGACTCGGCGCGGGCGCTTACACAGAACTTGCTTCCTGTGGGCAGTCGGACAGACTTACCCGGAAGCCGGAACTATGCGTGCATGGCAGCCGCGATCGGATCGCGGCGTAGCGCTGACGCAGCATGCTCTCAGTGCTTATGCTCGTGACCGATTTGCTCGTGGGTTACCCTTGTTCTGTTTTGAGTCGCGCGCTTTTCGGGGCTCGCGAGACAGCGACAATGCCGTGCAGCACGATATACACTCGGCCGCCCGTGGCCTCTGCCAGGCACTGCGCAGCAGAGACCGCTACGGCATGAATCAGGCTAGCCGTTGGAACTCGCGCCCGCTCCAACGCGCGGATTTCCTCAATCAGGTCATGGGGAAGCATTGGACCTCGCTGCTGTTTAGCGAAGCGGATGCGCGCGGAACCCCGGGCGCGGCGTCGTGTGATATGGCGCGTACTCCTGAAGCTGACTCATGATCGACCAGGTGCTGCTGTAGGCCGCATGCAGGCGCGGATCGGCGACCGACGATTTGAAATTCGGATAGTCCAGCCTCATTATCTGCTCCGCGAGCGCGGCGGCGACCTCCTCGCGAGCGATTCCCGCTCTGTATAGGTAGTCTCTGCCTACCGACTGCGTGACCTTGGCGTCTGGGAAAACTGCTTCAATATCGCCCTGACGGCGTGCGCGCACGAGAAGCGTGCCAGGTTCGTCGGATGCGTCAACAATGCTCAAAAACGATTCAGAAAGGCAAATCCACATGAGAAACCTCGGGGTGTGTTTGTCCCCGGCGATGCATCGAAGGCTCGCCGCCAGACGCGAAAATTAGATAGGTGTCGGGGAGATCGGCGCTTACGCGCCCAAATCGTCTAGGACCGACATCGCGAGGTTGATCCCGAGTTGAGCCAGTTCGGCGACGTCGGTATCGCCAAGCTCCACGATCCCAAGAAACAGATTTTTCGCGGTGCGGTGCGCGGAAGCCGCGCGCGAAAGGCAATCAACGACGCCGATCACGTCGCCAGAGTTCGCGTGCTCACGGCACTCGGTCGACGCATCGCCGAGTGTTCGGCAACCCAAACGCGCTAGGTCAACGACGTCGTCGCCCGCTGCCGCAAGCGGTTCAATTCTGGAGAACAGCGTCGCCAGTACTCCCAAGGCCGTCATGGCCGTACGCAAGGTGCTATCGGGATTTCCAAGCAGGAAACGCTGAAGGATTGAATTTTGATTGAGGGATTGCGCTGCGTTCATTGCTTGCTCCGGGTTTTTCGTGTTGTGTGCTGCGATGGAACGGATCATAGACTTTCGTAGCTACACAATACAAGCCTTTTTCAAAATATTTGTAGCTACGTAACCTCGTGTATCATCGCGGCATGACTACGAAATCCAAACGCCTAGAGGACGTGGACCGGAAGATTGGGCGTCCGACGATCAATCCGGATGGCGAGGCCATGACGCCGCGCCAAGTGCGCATGGATGACGCCCGCTGGGAGAAGTGCCGCAGGCTCGGCGGCGCAGGATGGATTCGAGACCGCATTGACGAGGCGAACGATCCAGCAGAACCGCCCAAGCGCCGCAAGTAAGCGCGTAGATCGGCGTATTCTCCACGAACAAACGACAAAGCCCGCACTATCGCGGGCTTTTCCTTTTGGTGCGCTCGGCGTCACTGCGGTGGCCGGGCGGTACTCGCATGCCCATCGAAAGAGCAGTCAGCCCGCCGGCCGCAGCGTAATCGCGAACGCAGCGGGCGCGCGGCCATCCGAATCGGTCGGCATAGGGTCCGCACTCTGGACGGCCTTGAGCGCGGCAGCGTCCCATTGCGGGTTACCGCTGCCGCGCTGGACCGTCGCGGAAAGCACAGTGCCGCTCGGCGCGCAGTGGATCGCGATCTTGGTCTCAAGACCCGACGAGGGTCCGTCCCATTCGATGTACGGGCGAACGCGACGGCGCGCCCTATCAGCATACGTCTCCGAAGACTGCATGCCGCTAATCCCAGGGGCCGATGCAGCGTCGGCGGACGAAGCCGATGCAGGTTCGCTCGCTGCCACGCCAAGCGTCGGAGCGCTCGTGCTGTCAGGCACCGGCGCGGGCGCGGCGTCGGCGGTCGCCGTGGCTTGACCGGCGGCGACATCAACCTGCGAGGTGTGATGCAATGCGCCAGTGATCACCATCAGCGCCGCGACAGTGATGCCGCACACGAGGAGAGCCTTCCTGTTCGATGGCGTCCGGGCGGGGCGCTCGAACGCCACTTCAAGGTTGTGGTGCTCTGCTTCGCGAGGCGTGGTCGGACCGGTCATCGGCGCGACGGGCTTGCCCACCCGGACCGTCCCGCCCTGCCCCGGCTTGAACTGGTGGCCACACGCGAGGCACGTGATGCGGATGCTTGCGCTTCCGAAGATGCCACCCCTCCACCAGTTATAGCCGCGCATGCCGGAATGAAGTTGCGTGCCATAGCACTTCGGGCAGCAAATCTTGGTTTCGTTCATGATGTTTTCTTTTTCCGGCCGGTCTTTTTCATGGTCTGCGCCGTTGGCACTAGAGAGTTGTATTTGATGATCCTATGTGTCGCGGACAGAATAGTCTCATGGCATTTACAGAAAGACCGGTCTCCCCGGGCTTTTTATTTCTTGATGCGCTCGGCTTCAATGCCACCCGTTGGCGGCCCCTATTGCAAGGTCTTCGGCGCGGCCACGAACACACTGCCGCGCGCCTCGGCAGCCAGCAGGGCCTGCAGTTCATCGCGGGAAACCCTCGCCACCTCCAGGCAGTAGTGGACATTCGGGTCGCTGCAGAACACCCGCAACTGAAGCAGCGGGCCGACCCTCTCGGCTGCGGGCTCGACACCTGCCTCGACCAACGGAACAAGCGTGGTCGTCGGCATGAAGTCTTTCGCGCGGGCCGGGTCCGCTCCCAGGAGCACCAAGCGGGTTTCAAGCGCCATGATCGGGCTCACCTCATTCGACAGGCTGTCGAAAATAGCCACCCACGCGAACAGAAACTCGACCAACTCGATGCGGCGCACAGTGGCGATCAGTTCCGCCTCAGCATCGCCCGCATCACGGCAGCGGTCCTCATTGGCGAGTGCGCCGGCAAGATCGGCAAACCACTTCTGCGATAGCTGGCGGATGCACTCTACCTGCTCGTCGGTCGTTGCCATCGGCATTTTTTGGTCTGTCATAACACTAATTCTCGTTAGTTGATCGCGGCCCGGGGAAGTCCGATCTGCGGAGCAGCGGTTAGAACGGAATCGAATCGTCCATTTCTTCGAGGCGCGGAAGCTTCGTGGGAACGAGCTTCAGGGGCTGCGGCGCGACATTCTTAGAGGGTGCGTGTGCGGGCCCGAAAAACGGCACTTCGGATGCCTGCGCATACAGCTCAGTGACGCCATTCAGATACGAGCGGGCCAGTGCAGCCAGGCCGCGATGATACTTGTGCTGCATCCACGGCGCGCGGGTGAACGCGCGGTAGCGCGGGCAGGCGTGGTCAACCTTCGACAGGCCGTGCTTCGCCTTCCAGACCTTCGAGAATTCGATTGCGAGGTCGTGCCATTCCTTCGCATATTTTTCGTGTTCGTGAGCGGCGACCACAAAGTTCAAAATCGCGGCTTCGAGCGTGCGGCCCGGAACATGCTCATCGAACAACCCGCCCGGCTCGCCCAGCGGGTTGAGCGCATAGTGCGCGTTCGCCGCCAGAATGCGCTGATACTTCGCGGCCATTTCCGCATCAACAATGGCGAAGTCCTCTTCGCCCATGCAGTCGCGATAGAGGCCGTACGGCGTGCCGCTCACGTTCTCATACTCGCGCTCCTCCGCAAGAAACGAACGGCCGACATGATGGCGGTAAAACGCCATCGCGTTCGGCATGAACTCGGCGGGGATGGTTTCCTTTGCAACGCTTTCAATGAGCGCTATGTCGGTCGTCACAACGCACAAGTCCTCGCCTACATAGGCAAGCGTCTTGCCTTCGGCCAGCAAGCGCGGCGCGTCCTTCTCGTTCGTGAGGAGTGCGGCAGCGCCAATGCCAAGGCCACCAATCTCCACGATGCGCTTATACAGCTTCGAGCGTCCAACAGTCTTGAACGAATGAAGTTCGTAATGCATGACCGGGATAGATGCCGGATCGAACACCGGCAGCGTCGGATCGAACGTCTTCGGCGTGGCCTTCGTCACGGGGGCATTCTTTGCTGCAGCCTTCTTCGTTGCTTTTGCTGCGGGTTGTTTCTTTGCCATGTCGATCATCCTTACCTTTCAGTAGTACTACGTGTTTGATTGTGTTGCCGATCACTCGGCGGTGTACTGCTTAGGCTTGCTTGCTCTTCGAAACAAACTCGACAAGCGCGGCGCGGGCCAGTTCCGGCACGCTGCGGCCGTCGCGCTGGCTCAATGCCTTCAGCGAGTCATAGAGCGGCGTCGGCACTTTCAGATTTAAACGTTCTTGCTGCACTTCGATTCTCTCCTGTTGAGTGAGTAATGAAATTGTGCCCCACTGCGACACGGCCAAATCACCCAGAAGCCACCTGAGACACACGGGAGCCCGCCACACGGGGCGAGACGGGCGACCAGGTGGTGTTCGTCAATCACGAATGAGCTTCGTCGGTCTGCATACGGTTGATCAGTTAAAACACTTCCCCCGCGTCCTGCGCCCCGCCGTCGCGATACTTCACTTCGCCCTCGCGCAACATCGCAGCGAGCGTGTCCTGCACGGCCTTGTGTGCCCATAGCGCGGGGAACATGCTAGGCAGATACTTGAGCAATATCGGGTCACCGGAACCGACCGTGTTGACCTCGTTGACGGCCCCGTGCTGCTCGCCAAGCGACGTGGCGGCGCGGTAGCTCTTAGGCGCACGGCCGGGCTTCGAACTGGCACGCCACCGGACCTCAGTCATACCGGAGGAATGAAGCACCTTGTTCGCGGCAACGGCCGACAAGGGGATGGAATTCGTGTTGAGCACTTCGGTCAGGCTCACCGGCTGCTCGTTTTTGTTCGTGTCGCTCATGTTTATCTCGCTTATGTACGTTTCGATCAGGAGGCTTTAGAGAGGCTGGCGGACCCTGGCCGATGCACCATCGCATCGCGGAAAGGTCGCCAAGCCGGCCATGGCCCGGATTTCGCGCCGGGCGCGTATTCCGAATCAGTGGGCCACCACCTTTTCGCGTAAGCGGGTCTCATCATCGAACTGATGCGTCGGCGAGCCATGAATCGGGCGGCGGCCGTGGACCGTCTCGATTGCTTTCAGTGCAAACTCGATTTGATGCGTGTTGACGTTCTGCCTCGCCCTGAAGCGGTCGATTAACTTCCATGCGAAATACAGGCCAACACGCGCACCCGGTTCGCTCATACGGCCACCTGTTCTGCGACCACCGCGCGCACGGCGGCACCGAACTTCCCATCGTCGGACAAACGCGCGAGCGCCATGATGCGGGCAAACGCATTGGCGTAGCCGTCCTGACGCACACGCTCTGCGGCCTTGCGCGCCTCATCGTCGGCGGGGCGCGCGGCGAGAAACTCCGCGACCTTGCGCGCACTCTCGGCCTTCACCGGATCGGGCTCGGCGACTTCCGGAACCCATTCGGTAGCGGGCTCATTCATGCGGCCAAGCGTGGCGCGCAACTTCTCGACCTCGCTTTGAATGCGGTTGCTCGGCGCGGGCGGCGCAGACAGTGCGGGCAGATTGCCGTCCGCGTCGTACGGAGGCACCTTGTCCGGGGGCGGCGGCAACAGTGCGGCCAGCACAACGCCCTGCTCTTTCGTAATGCGGCCACTGCGCACCCCATCACGCAGCGCCTCGCGGCGATACACGCCGTCATGATCGGAGCCGCTGCTGGACACGAACCATGCGGCACGCAAGCCCCCATTCTTCGCGGCCGTCACCATGCTCTCGTAACGCTCCACGAACGCCTTCGAAGCGTTGAAGCGTTCGCGCGCTTCGAGCAGCGGGCGCGCGACCTCGAACGCGGCCAGGTGCTCGCGGGTCGTCAGCGCGAACTGGCCGCCTTCGATCTGAAGCATTTCACTAAACGCGGTCGGCGCTTCAGGCCAGTCAGCCGGGTCTTTCGGCAACAGCGCAAGGATATCGGCAAGCACAGGCGTGCGGCGGCTGTTGCGCTTGTGGTGCTCAATCGCGTTGCCCACCTGCATGATGTTGTACGGCGTCAGGTGACCCATCCAGTCGTCAACCACGGCATCCAGCGGCGCGGGCTCGCGGTAGTTCGCGAAGCAGGTTTCGAGCGCCGTCTTGAACACGGCCTTGTCGTTGTTTTGCATGGTTAGAATCCTACGTCGTCGTCTTTTTGGGTATAGCTGATAAGCGCCGGGCGCTGCTGCGCGATTGCGAGCCGTGGGGCGTCGAACTGAATCACCTTCGCCGTTCCGTCGGCGTTGTACATATCCGGATGGTTGCGGCGGTTCTCGGCCTCTGCGCGTGCCTGCTTCGACATGAACCCGTTGCCCTGCTTGCCCGCCTGCACGGGTTGCAAATCCTTGAGGTACGAATCAGGGTAGAAACCGCCGTGCCCCTTCTCAGCGCAGTACGTCACAGCCTGCGCGAACGTGATGCCGACCTTGGCACCGTCGCTGCGCATGCGGTCGAACGCCGTCAGCGTCGGCGGCAGGCGCTTATCCTTGCGGACCTTCAGGAAGTCAGCCGCCACCTGCGAATCGACACCTTCAGCCAGCAGGTACGCAACCGAGTCGAACGTCTGCGCCTGAGATTTTTTGTCGACGGTCGCGGCCTTTGCTTTCGTCGCTGGCCTCTCAGGATTCGGCGGTGCGTCACCCAGCAAGTCCACTTGCGCCGGTTCCGATTTTTCGGGCACAGCTTTTTCGGATTCGGATTCGGATTCGGATTCGGATTCGGATTCGGATTCGGATTCGGATTCGGATTCGGGGGCGGGAGGGAGCGAAGCGACGCGCGCAGCGCTGCCTTTCTCCTTTACATTCCCTTCCACTCCATTCCCTTCCATTCCCTTCCCTTCCGGGGGTGAACACCCGTCGAACACTCCGGGATCGTTCGGCGATTGTTCGGCGAACACTTCGCGAACACCATCAGAACATTCGCCGTCGCCGTGGCTAGGGCTCGCCGCTTGTTCGCCTTGTTCTACCGTAGGCTTCGGTGCGCTTTCACCTTTCTTTGCGGCGGCTGCATTGGCCGCACGACGCCTCGCGACACCTGCGGGAACGGTTCCGTCGGGGCTCGGATGCTTGTATGTCGGTTGGTCGATCTTTTGATGATGCCAGCCGGTTACTTGCCAGTACATTTCGCCGATAGCCTCGTATTCCGATACGAGCCCGTGCTTAATCATTTCATCGACCAGCGCGCGAACGCCTGCGGATGAAAGGTCGTCATCACACGGGAACACTTCAGCCTTCAGGCGTTTAGCATTCGCAGAATGAATGCCCGCGTCATCGCAGAAATTCCACAGGCCAATGAATGCCAGGCGCGCATCGCGCGACAGCTCCATGACTTGGTCGGAAGTCCAGAATTCAGGTTTGATGATGCGCATACGAGCCATTTACGCACCCGCGCCGTTCGCGCCGTTGATCGGGTTGAGGTGAAGTGTGTAGTCAACACCCAAATTCGTACGGCGGGCCGAAACGTAGCCAAGCTCGCGCAATTCGGCGAATGCCTGGTAGACGATGCACTTTCCGGATTTGCGGCGGGCGTGCTGCGTCAGCGCGATTACGTCAGGGACGTTCGGCACGTAGCTTGGGGGTTTTGATGCGAGGAAGGTAAGGACGGCGCGACCATTCAGAGAAAGGCGCTTGTCCTCGGCGAAGCGGCGGAAGTCTTCAGCCGTTGCGACTGGTTGCGTTGCGGGTTGCATTGCTTCGTTCTCATTGAATTAACGGTTTCTCATGACGCCTCCTGGGGAACCCGGCCCGTTGCCGGTTGAGAAAGATTATGGTGGAGATTCCGCAATTCGACAAGACGAAACACAAAAAAACATCAACTAAATCAATGAGTTCTGCGTCATAAGCAGAAGTGAACGGTCATTCAAAATATTAAGTTATTGATCGACAAGCCGATATCGAGCATATGTAAATTTTCAACTTCAGCGGGCCGGGAAAGCGACGCGTTGGAAATCGTCCACACGCAGAAACGTCCCGTTGCGCGACGTGCGCGTTGATCGAATACTTGAGTCTCAGAGGGCGAAACCGCAGGTGCGGCGTCGCCCCTTTTTCGTTAACTGGACCGAACACATGAGCGAGAACCCACTTTTTTCCGCCTTTTTTGAAGGCTTCAAGCCAGCCCGCCAGCGCGAGCGTGCAGCACTTACCATCTATCGCGCGCTGGAAGCTCGTAACGAGGTCGCTATGCAGGACGTTGGCGGCGGATCGTCACACGCACCGGCACGCGCACCACGCCGCACGCGTACGACATCGCGCAAGCCAGCATCGGGTGACGGCGACTCGGATTCGGACGGCGACGGACCCGCGCGGCGGCGCGTTCAACCGCTGTTTTACGACCTGCCGGACGTGGCCGATGCACTGTCACTTTCGACGCGCGGCGTGCAGCGCCTGGTGCAGGAAGGGAGTTTTCCGAAGCCTCGCGCCATGAGTGCGAGGCGTGTGGCGTGGCTCGTCTCGGATGTGGAGCAATGGGCGATCAGCCGTCCGACCGCCGACATGCTCCCACCGGCTAATGCGGGTTGCCGGTCTTGATGGGCTCGGCGGCCAGTTCTTCGAGCCGCTCGGACAGCTTCGTCAGCCAGACTCGTTTCTCAGCGTCGTAGCCGTGCCGGTTGTACACGCCGACAATCCCGGGCGGCACGTGCCCAAGGATCGCCTCTGCTATTTCCGATGGACAGCCGAGCGCGGCGAGAGTGGTCCGGACGGTGCGACGCAAGTCATGGGGTGACCATTTTTCCACCGGCAGGCGCGGGCGCTCCCAGTTCGGGCGCGTCTTCGAATGAGGCATATGAAACCAGACGCTCGTCTGTATCACCTTCTGCTCGACGTGGCCGCCAGTCTCAGACGGGAACAGGAAGCCCTTGCCATGCACGCCCATGCGCCTACGTATGATCGTCTCAGCGCGGCCCACCAGCGGCGTCCGCATGTCGGTTGCGTGGGCTCGCTTCGCGTTCTTTGTCCTCGCCTTTGGGATCGTGAGCCAGAGACCATCTGGCTCCTCTGTGAGCCATGCGCCTTCGGTTGCGCATATCTCAGCGCCTCTTAATCCGGTCCAGAGGTAAGTCGTTAGAACATCATCCACCAGGCGGGACAGGTTCGGCAGCCACGGTATCAGCGTTCCGAGTTCGATGGCGCTCAGGACTCGCTTCGTGGTCACCCGCTCACCGGCCACGATCCGGCCAGAGGATTGCAACTTTCCGCGCAGTATGTCGCGCCAGTGGTTGCTTGCGTCTTCGGGGAGCCTGCCCGAATCCATCGCATAGGACCAAGCTGCGGCCAATTCCCTTTTTAGGTTGGCGGCCTGCACCGGGATCACCTCATGACTCTTGATCAGGTCGAATGCGTCGCGGCGCTTCACAGTCGTCGCATCCATGGCGGCGAACTTCCCGGGAACCATCTTAGCGAACATGCGGCGCACTTCAGCCGCGCCCTTCTCTTTGCGATGCACATTGACGTGCCCATGCACGTAGTCGCGCAGCACGTCGGCGACCGTCGGCGAGCCATCGACCTTGGCCGCACCCTCCGAGACCGCTGTGCGCGCCGTACGTCGCTCGGCGGCTGGGTCCTCGCCACTATCCCGAGCCGCACGCAGCTTCTCCCAGTTGTGGACGGCGGTAGCGACACTCATTTCCGGCCATGTGCCGATCTTCACCTGGCCGAGCCGACCATCAGGCGTGCGGTAGCGATACGTCCAAGTCTTGCGGCTGGCGCTCGCGATAAGCCGCAGGCCAGGCGATCCATCAATTAGAATGTGCTGCCCGGCAGGCAACAATTTTGCCGTTCGTGGGTCGAAACCTTTCATGATTTCAGTATAGGTTTCCCGGTGCAGCCCCATGCCGAGCCGGTATAGGTTTACGATACCACGGTCGAATTTTCCATACTAGCGAGTGGAATGTACTGACACATTGCGGCGCTTTCTGGCGCGAACAGAAGACGTATGCAGAACCGGCAGAACCAATAGGAGTAAGGCATTGCAGGCAGCAACCCCAGGCCCAGTAATGGATAACGAGAGGTCACACACGCCAATGATGCAGCAGTACCTGCGCATCAAGGCGGAGCATCCCGGCACGCTGGTGTTCTACCGGATGGGCGACTTCTACGAACTCTTTTTCGAAGACGCGGAAAAAGCCGCACGTCTGCTCGATCTCACGCTCACGCAGCGCGGCGCGTCGGCGGGCAATCCGATCAAGATGGCGGGCGTGCCGCATCACGCGGTCGAACAGTATCTCGCGAAGCTCGTGAAGCTCGGCGAATCCGTCGCAATCTGCGAGCAGATCGGCGACCCGGCCACGTCGAAAGGTCCCGTCGAGCGCAAGGTGGTGCGCGTCGTCACGCCGGGCACGCTCACGGACGCCGCGCTGCTGTCGGACAAAAACGACGTCTTTCTGCTCGCCATGTGCGTCGCGCACAACCGTCGCGGCGTCGCGACGGGCGTCGGCCTCGCGTGGCTGAATCTCGCGAGCGGCGCGCTGCGTCTCGCGGAAGTCGCACCCGATCAGGTGGCCGCGGCGCTCGAACGGATCGGCCCTGCGGAAATTCTGGTTGCCGACACCGCTGCGGATTCCGCGAGCTGGACGCCGCCCACCGGCGCGCGCGCACTGACTCGCGTGCCCGCATGGCATTTCGATGTCGCCTCGGGTACGCAACGTCTGTGCGATCAACTCGAAGTGGCGGGCCTCGACGGCTTTGGCGCGCATTCACTCACCTGCGCATGCGGCGCGGCCGGCGCGTTGCTGCTGTACGCGGCGGCCACGCAAGGTCAGCAACTGCGGCACGTGCGCAGCCTGAAGGTCGAGTACGAGTCCGAATATATCGGCCTCGACCCTGCCACGCGGCGCAACCTGGAAATCACGCAAACGCTGCGCGGCACCGAGTCGCCCACGCTGTGCTCCTTGCTCGACACGTGCTGCACGACCATGGGCAGCCGTTTGCTGCGGCACTGGCTGCATCATCCGCCGCGCGACCCGCTGGTCGCGCAGTCGCGTCAGCAGGCTATCGGCGCATTGCTCGAGGCGCCCGCGGGTGCGGACGTCGACTCGCTGCGCAGCGCGTTGCGGCACATCTCGGACATCGAGCGGATCACCGGCCGTCTTGCACTGCTTTCCGCGCGGCCCCGCGATCTGTCGAGCTTGCGCGATACCTTCGTCGCCCTCCCCGAGCTTCGCGCGAAGGTGGCGGCTGTTTCATCGAATGCGGATTCGCTCGCCCGCATCGACGTGTCGCTCGAACCGCCGCAAGCTTGCGTCGAGTTGCTCACGCGCGCCATTGCGCAGGAGCCGGCCGCCATGGTGCGAGACGGCGGCGTCATCGCACGCGGCTACGATGCGGAGCTCGACGAGCTCAGGGATATTTCGGAGAACTGCGGGCAGTTCCTGATCGATCTTGAAACGCGTGAACGCGCGCGCACCGGCATCGGCAATCTGCGAGTCGAATACAACAAGGTGCACGGCTTCTATATCGAGGTCACACGCGGCCAGACCGACAAGGTGCCCGACGACTATCGCCGCCGTCAGACGTTGAAAAACGCCGAGCGCTACATCACGCCGGAACTGAAGACGTTCGAAGACAAGGCGCTGTCCGCGCAGGAACGCGCACTCGCCCGCGAGCGTTCGCTCTACGACGCGCTGTTGCAGACGCTGCTGCCGTTCATTCCCGATTGTCAGCGCGTCGCGTCGGCACTCGCGGAGCTCGACCTGCTGACCGCCTTCGCCGAACGTGCTCGCGCGCTCGACTGGGTTGCGCCGAGCTTCTCGCCGAACGCGGGCATCGAAATCGAACAGGGCCGTCATCCGGTTGTCGAGGCGCAGGTCGAGCAATTCATCGCGAACGACTGCACGCTAACGCCCGAGCGCAAGCTGCTGCTGATCACCGGCCCCAACATGGGCGGTAAATCGACCTTCATGCGCCAGACGGCACTGATCGCGCTGCTTGCATATGTGGGCAGCTATGTGCCGGCGCGGCGCGCGGCGTTCGGCCCGATCGACCGCATTTTCACGCGCATCGGCGCAGCGGACGATCTCGCCGGCGGCCGTTCGACGTTCATGGTGGAGATGACCGAAGCCGCTGCGATCCTGAACGACGCGACGCCGCAAAGCCTCGTGCTGATGGATGAAATCGGCCGCGGCACGTCTACCTTCGACGGTCTCGCGCTCGCATGGGCCATCGCGCGGCATCTGCTTTCGCACAACGGCTGCCATACGCTTTTCGCGACACACTATTTCGAGCTGACGCAGTTGCCCGCCGAATTTCCGCAAGCGGCCAACGTGCATCTGTCTGCGGTCGAGCATGGGCACGGCATCGTGTTTCTGCACGCCGTCAACGAAGGCCCGGCGAACCAGAGCTATGGCTTGCAGGTCGCGCAGCTCGCCGGTGTGCCGAACGCAGTGATTCGCGCGGCGCGCAAGCATCTCGCGCATCTTGAACAGCAGTCGGCGGCGCAGCCTACTCCGCAGCTCGACCTGTTCGCCGCGCCGCTGCCAACGTTGCTCGAAGACGCGGACGACGAACGCGCCGCCGGTAGTGAAGCGGCTTCGCCATCGCCCGCAATGAAAGCGCTCGTCGAGCGTCTGCGCGGCATCGATCCGAACGATCTGCGGCCACGAGAAGCGCTCGATCTGCTGTATGAACTGCATGAGCTGGCCGCCGCGCCGGATGCCGATCACTGACGCACGCCGCTGTCTTTCGCAACGTCCGTGCCGACTCGGCGCGGCATTGACCATTGCCATTCCCATTACCTTTACGCAAGCGTGCGGCCGGGGGCGGTTCGCCGCCGTTTTCGCGTCTGTCTTTGCTTTCCTGTTGCCCGCAACGGCGACGTATGCGGCAGCGCCAGGCTATAGCTTCGCGGTCATCGCGAACACCATGCAAAGTCCCGCCGACGAAGCTCCGACACAGCGGCTGATCGATGCAATCGGCCGGGAACGCGGCGTGTCGTTCATCGTGTACGACGGCAATCTCAAAGGCCCGAAAGAAGCCTGCCGCGATGCGCTGTATGAACGCCGGCATGCAGTGCTGGAAACGTCGCGGCCCGCGCTATTTTTCATTCCGGGTCAGCACGACTGGATCGATTGCGCGAGCTCGCAGGCCGGAGGTTTCGATCCGGTCGAACGGCTCGACCAGCTCCGCCAGACGCTCTTCGGCGACGCCAACTCGATGGGCCAGAACGCGATTGCGTTGACGCGCGAGAGCGAGGTGTCGCGCTTTCGTCCGTATCGGGAAAATGTGCGCTGGCAAGCGGGAGACACCGTATTCGTCGGGCTGAATGTGCCGAGTCCGAACAATCATTATCTGACTGCCGGCGGACGCAACGGCGAGTTCGAAGACCGGGTGATCGCCAATGCATTCTGGCTCGAGCATGCCGGCGAATTTGCGAAGCGCCGCGACGCCCGCGCGATAGTTGTGTTCATTCAGGGCGATCCCGATCCCGAGCGCTATGAGCGGCCCGAGCGTTTCGCGTGGCTGCGCTTCGGGCGCAATCCGCGCCGCGACGGATTCCTGGAGTTCAAGCGCAGCCTCGTGAAGCTCGCGCAGATCTTCCCGGGCCCGGTGCTCGTCATCCACTCCGACGACGAACGCGCAAGCGCGGGCTTTGTGATCGATCAGCCGCTACGCAATGACAAGGGGAACCTGGTGACGAACCTCACGCGTGTCGCGCTTGCGCCGCATGACCGTCTTAACCAGTGGATTCAGATAGAAGCGGACTTCGGCAGAAAGCCGCCGTTTCGCGTGACCGTGCGCGACGTACCGCCGCAAATGCCGATGCCCACGGCGCCTCCGTTGCTGCGGGAGGAGTCCGCCGCCTCGATGCCGGCCGTGCCGTCGCTTGGGTCGTCGCCTGGGCCGTCGCTTGCGCCCTTACCCGCGCCGGCCTCGGACTTGCCGCCGCTATTTCAGACACCCGGCCAGCCGCAACCGGACTCTCAGCAACTCGACCAGTTGCCGCGCATTCCAGCCGACCAGGGCGGCGGCGGATACGGACCCGCCACGTCGGTTCCGCCTGCGCAAACAGTCCCGTCCGCGCAGCCGCGCATGCCGGGCGCCGCGGGGGCTTCCGGCACTCCCGGCGTGCCTGCAAGCTCAGTGCAGCGTAGGCCCTGACTTGCCGCTCTCGTCGTCAGCCTCGTCGTCTTCGTCGAGCACTTCGAGGCCGTCGGCGCCATGCGCGTGTTCATGCTGAATTTCGTCTTCGGTCGCCGGACGCACGTCTTTGACCGTCAACGCAAAACGCAGCGCCATGCCGGCTAGCGGATGGTTGCCGTCGAGCACGACTTTGTCTTCCGCGACGTCGGTCACCACGTAGACGAGCGAATCGAGGTCCTCGTCGCCTTCTTCCGGCGTGCCCTCGAACTGCATGCCGACCTCGAGCGGTTCCGGAAAGCGATTGCGCGGCTCGATCTTCACGAGGTCCGGATCGTACTCACCGAATGCATCTTGCGGCTCGAGCTGGATCTGGGTCTCGAAGCCGGCCTCGTGGCCGTCGAGCTCTTCCTCGATCTTGGGGAACGTGCCATCATAGCCGCCGTGCAGATAGACCATCGGCTCGTCGCTTTCTTCAATCAGATTGCCCTGCGCATCCGACAGCTTGTAGGCGACCGACACGACGGTGTTCTTTGCGATTTTCATTCGATTCTCCAGAATACAACTCACATTATACGATGCCCAAGCGGCCCACTGACCACCCGGCCGAAGCAGCTTCGGCACGCAATTCGTCATCGGCTAAAAAGCCGGCTACCGCGATTCTTCCGCCTTCGCCCGAAACACCAACGCCATTGCTCGGCAACCTCACGCCGTCGCAATTCATGCGCCGGTACTGGCAGAAAAAGCCCTTATTGATCCGCCAGGCGATTCCCGATGTCGAGTCGCCGCTCACGCGCGACGAGTTCTTTGAACTGGCGGACCAGGATGAGGTCGAAGCGCGCCTCATCACGCACTTTCGCAATAAGTGGCAACTTGAACACGGACCCTTTGCTCCGGACGAACTGCCGTCGCTCAAGCAACGCGCGTGGACCCTGCTCGTGCAGGGCGTCGACCTCTACGACGATCGCGCGCGTGCCCTGCTGGACCGCTTCCGCTTCGTGCCCGATGCGCGTCTGGACGATCTGATGATCTCTTATGCGACCGACGGCGGCGGCGTCGGCCCGCACTTCGATTCCTACGATGTGTTTCTTTTGCAAGTAAAAGGCAAGCGGCGCTGGCGCATCAGTTCGCAGAAAGATCTGACGCTGCAAGCGGGACTGCCGTTGAAAGTTTTACAGAACTTTGAGGCGGAACAAGAGTGGGTGCTGGAGCCGGGCGACATGCTGTATTTGCCGCCGCACATCGCACATGATGGCGTCGCCGAGGGCGAGTGCATGACGTGCTCGATCGGCTTTCGCGCACCGTCGGCCGGCGAGCTGACGGCCCAGTTTCTCTACCATCTGGCCGAACGCGGCGAAGCAAACGGGCAGCCCGGGGCGCTTTACCGCGACCCGCAGCAGCCTGCCGTAGACCGGCCGGCCGAACTGCCTGCCGCGCTGGTCGAACGTGTTGGCGCAATCCTTGCTGGCATCAAATGGAATGAGCAGGACATTGCGTCGTTCCTTGGCACGTACCTCAGCGAACCCAAGCCGAGTGTCGTCTTCGATCCGCCGCAAAGGCCGCTCAACAAGGCGCGTTTCATCAGTCAGGCATCGAGCTTAGGTGTGCGACTGGACCGCAAGACGAATTTGTTGTACAACCGCCGTTTTTTCTTCGTAAATGGAGAGAAAACGTCGTTCGACGGCGCGAAAAAATGGTTGTTTGATCTCGCCGATTACCGGTGTCTGAGTGCGAAACGCTTTGTAACACTCTCACACGATTCGTCGGTGACAGCACGGCTGCACGAGTGGTATTGTGCGGGCTGGATACGGATGGGCGAGCTTGCCTAGCCTCGCGTGTCTGTTATACACAGTACATAGAAATTTTGTATGAGAAAGACAACGTATTGACCCCGGATTTATGGATTGTCAGTACGAAAGTGCATATAATTTCCGCCCAAGCCGTAGGGAAGATTCCTGCTCGTCACAAGAGCGTCTCCACCAGCGGCCCAGGTCGGTGTTGGAGCACATTACCGGTATTATTTTGCGCTGTTGCTTACCTTTAACCATAAAAGGACGTGATCATGAAGAAATCCCTCCTCGTAGCATCCCTGTTGGCAGCTGTGGCACTGGCTGCATGCAACAAGAGCAACGACCAAGCCGCTGCCCCGGCTAGCGACGCAGCTGCCGCTTCGGCACCGGCTGCTGCTGCAGCTTCGGATTCGGCTGCTGCTGCTTCGGGTGCGGCTGCTGCTGCGAGCGACGCTGCTGCTTCGGCTACCACCGCTGCTTCGGACGCAGGCGCTGCCGCTTCGGCTGCTGCTCCGGCTTCGGGCGCAAGCCAGTAAGCTGTCGCGTAGGGTTCGCCTTAGGGCGAAAACTGCATCGGGAAATCGTCTCGATTTCCCGAGCGGTAAAACAAAACGCCACGAACTCACGTTCGTGGCGTTTTGTCATTCAGGCGCCGTTTTCGCTACGGCATTAATGCGATCGAAGCCGGTTATCGAAACGGAATGCGGCTATTGAAGCGCGGCTATTGAGCGGCCTCGCCGCTCTCTTCGAAAAACTCGCGCACCACCTCGATTTCACGTGTGCGCTTGAACGGCGGCAAGCTCTGCCAGATTCGGCGTCCATAAGGTTTTTCAACGAGACGCGTGTCGCAGATCATCAAGACGCCACGGTCGGTTTCCGCGCGGATCAGACGGCCCGCGCCCTGCTTCAGCGTAATGACAGCCTGCGGCAGTTGATGAACCGCAAACGGACTCAGACCTTTCTTCGTCAGCGCATCGAGACGCGCTGACAGAACCGGATCGTCAGGCGGCGCAAATGGCAGCTTGTCGATGACGACAAGCGACAGCGCGTCGCCGCGCACGTCGACGCCTTCCCAGAAGCTCTGACTGCCCACCAGAATCGCGTTGCCATAAGCGCGGAACCGGTCGAGCAATTCCGTGCGGCTTGCATCGCCCTGCACGAGCAGCGGATAGTTCCACCCGCGCGCTTCGATCACATCTCGCAGCTTGGCGGAGATTCGGTCCACGGCGCGCAGCGTCGTACACAACATGAATACGCCTCCACCAGACGCTTCGATCGCCGGCAAGGCTGCGTCGAACACAGCGTCGGTGAACGTCGGCGACGACGGCTGCGGCAAATTGCGCGGCACATACAGAAGCCCTTGCGACGGATAGTCGAACGGGCTCGGCAACGTCATAGAACGTTTGGCGTTGAGTCCCATTTGCGCGGCATAGTGCGCGAAATCGCCGCGCACCGACAACGTGGCCGACGTGAAGATCCACGCACGCGGCACGCCTGCGCGCTGCTTGGCGAAGATCGGCGCGACCGAGAGCGGCGTCTCGTGCAACTGCACCGTATGCGCGAACACTTCGATCCAGCGCACCTTCTCGTTGGGATCGGCACGCTCGCTCCGGCCTTCAGCGGAGCCGCTCTGAGCCGTGTCGACCGCCTGACGTTCGAGCTCGGTAGGCGGCGTCGTCCAGCCGGCAAGCACGCCCTGCAACTCGCGAGCGCGGCGCAGACAGGCGCCGATCGACTCGGCGCGTTCGGCTTGCGTTGCGAGCGCGGAGGTCAGCGCGTCGAGTTCGGTTTCGAGCGCTTCGAGTGCAGCAAACAACGGATGATCGTCCGGCAACTGACCGATCGACAAACGCACTGAGTCTTCCTTGAACGCGAGCCGCACGTCACGCGCGGCGCGTTCCAGTGTGGAACCGAGCTTGACCCAGTCGACCGCGTCACGTGCGTGACCCAAACCCTCGGCGACGCAATCGCGTGCGAGTTCCAGAAACTGCGCCGTGGAAAGCGTCTCGCCAAAAAACAGCGTGGCGGTTTCGGGAAGCTGGTGCGCTTCGTCGAAGATCACGGTGTTGGCCGTGGGCAGCAGCTCCGCCATGCCGGTATCGCGCAACATGATGTCGGCGAAAAAGAGGTGGTGATTGACCACCACGATGTCGGCCTGCTGCGCTTCGCGGCGTGCCTGCATTACGAAGCAGTCCTTGTAATGCGGACATTCCTGACCGAGACAGTTATCGCGCGTGGACGTGACCATAGACCACACCGCCGCGGTTTCCGGCACGCTCGCGAGTTCGGCCTTGTCGCCCGTGCGCGTGATCTTTGCAAACCGGACGATGTCCTGCAGATACGACGTTTCCTGGCGCGACGGCAAGCGGCCGTTGTCCGCCGTGCGCTGCAGATAGTAGTGACACAGATAGTTCGCGCGGCCCTTGAGCATGGCGACCGACACCGGCACCGCAAGCGCGTCGCGCACGGTCGGAATATCGCGCTGAAAGAGCTGGTCCTGCAGATGCTTGGTGCCCGTCGAAACGATCACCTTGCCGCCCCACAACATGGCGGGCACAAGATACGCATAGGTCTTGCCGGTACCGGTGCCCGCCTCGACGATCAGCGTGTTCTCGCCGCCATCCAGGCCCTGGGCTTCGTCGGCTTCTACCGTTTCGGCTGCGGTATCGGCAACGCCGGTTTGCAGGCGCCGCGCCGGACGCTTTTGCGCCTCGAACATTGCGGGCTCTGGCATCGCGCGGCCCGATGCTTCCATCGCGGCTGCGACGGCACGCGACATTTCGATCTGCGACGCGCGCGAGCGATAGCCGTCAATCTGCCTGGCCAATAAACCGTTGTCGGCGAAGATCTCGTTGATCTCCGCGGCGCGGCGTGGATTGAGCGACGCGCTCAGCGCGGACGCGGCGGGACGCGGCGCGGGTGTGCCGGTTTGTGACGCGTCGTCGGCGGCCGTCGCGCGGCCGGAAGTTTCAAGCTGTGAATTCAAGGCAAGCGTTTCCTGCAAAATCCGGCTCGCGCGGCGCGCGCCCGGCGCCTGCCAGGCCGCGAACTCAGGCGCGTACGTCCGGTTCGAGCTGCAATTGCAGCAAGATGATGGTGTCCTTGACCTTGAGTTTGCGCTTTTTCAGGCGCTGCAACTCGAAGTCGTCGATGCCGGGCTCATCCGACATTCGGCCGATCAAACGGTCGAGCCCACTGTGCTCGGATTCCAGTTGCAGAATCCGGTCGCGAAGTGTGTCCGCGTTGATGACGTGATGTTGATCGCGCATGCTCGCCTCCGCTCGACTGTTGCGTGGGCTGCATGTTCGCCATGTTCAGCCCGTTGCCTGAGGTTGCTGTCCGGCTCAAAACGCGCTACGACTTACGACTGCCTGCACGCATGCGCGCACTACTGCGATACTGCAACCGCGCAGGCGCCCGCCACACGAGCGCAACGCCGCGCGCGGCTCACTGTTGCTGCTGCTTCTGCTGCTCTTCGAGTTGCTTCTGCTGCTTCAACTGGTCCTGACGTTTCTGCTCCGCTTTTTCGGCGGCCTGCTTCTGGCGCGCTTCGATGTCGGCTTTGTGCTGGGCCGCATCGGCCTGCTTTTTCTCGAAGCTCTGCTGCTTCTCTACGCGTTCCTGAGCCTTTTGTGCGCCCTGCTGACGAGCCTCGTCGAGCTTGCGTTGAAAGTCGGCCTGCTTCTGATCGTAAGCCTGCTGATTGGCCGCGGCCTTAGACGGGCTGATGCCGCGCTTCGCCTCGTCGATTGCGTGCTGACGCTGCTTTTCCTCGTACGCCTGCGCGTTGGCGGCGCGCTGCGGCGCCTCGGCACTGCGCTGCGCCTCGTTCAACTGATGTTGACGCTGCTTCTCTTCATAAGCCTGGGCGTTGCGCGCGTCTTCGGCGGCGCGCTGCGGCGCGCTCGCTTCGTCCTGCGCGCGCTTGAGCTCCGCCTGCTCGTCACGTTTGCGGGCGCGTTGTGCACGCTCCTCGCCGTCGAGCGCGAGCTGCTCTTTGCGGATCTGCGCCTGCACCGTGCGCATCTGATCGCGCGCCTTGTTCAAGCAGTGATTGACGAAGAACGTGCTGTAGCAATTATGCTCGGCGACGCCGTAGCGGTAGTTGTTTTCGTCGCTGCGTTGGTTGAGCACTTTCTGCCGCGCGTCGAACTCGCTCTCTCCCGGCGTCGCGCTGTCGCCGCTCGCTGTGCTGTCAGCTCCGGCATTCACTGAGCCATTCGTTTCGCCACCGACGCCACTGCCCTGCTCCGCCGATGCCGCGCCTCCGGTTGCCGAGCCCACGGGCTTGACGGTAGGCGCAATAGCGCCGCTTTCAGGCGCTACGGATTGCGCCGAAGCAGGCGCCGATAACGCGAACGCGGCAGCCATCAGGCACGCCGCGCACGACACCACGAACGCCCTGCCGGAAACCGGCGTGCTCACTTCGGCGCCACGCGTCACTCGCCCACGCGACGTGAACGGCCAGCGCACTGCGAACGGCGGCAAATGTGGCGAGCGGGAGACCGGGTGCGAGCCCAGGCGGTTGAAAGAAAAGGAGATTGGCAACGTCGTAGAGGGGCAACGGAACATGCCCGAAATTCTATCACCCCCGGCGGTTGAGCCCTTTGGCATTTGTGGCAAAATGCCCCGCTCTAGCAACCTGGTCGCAGCGCGCACGCACTGCGTGCCCGGCGCCGCAAGGCGCCGCCGGCGCACGGCCCTTGACCGAGTCCGCAGGAAACCCAAGAGCTTATGACGGAAACCGTAGCACTCAAGATCGTACAGCGCATCGCCGCCGAACTGTCCGTACAGCCGCGCCAGGTCGCGGCCGCGGTGCAACTCCTCGACGAAGGAGCGACTGTTCCGTTCATCGCCCGCTACCGCAAGGAAGTGACCGACAATCTCGACGACACGCAGTTGCGTAACCTCGAGGAACGCCTGCTGTATCTGCGCGAACTGGAAGACCGGCGCACGGCGATCATCGCGAGCATCGACGAACAGGGCAAGCTCACCGACGAGCTGCGCAATGCGATCGAGGGCGCCGACAGCAAGCAGGTGCTCGAAGACCTGTATCTCCCGTATAAGCCGAAGCGCCGCACTCGCGCACAGATTGCCCGCGAAGCCGGCCTGCAGCCGCTCGCCGACGCGCTGCTCGGCAATCCGCTGCTCGACCCGCAAACGGAAGCCGCCGCGTATGTGGACGCCGAGAAAGGCGTCGCCGACGTGAAGGCCGCGCTCGACGGCGCCCGCGACATCCTCTCCGAGCAGTTCGGCGAAACCGCTGATCTGCTCGGCAAACTGCGCGATTACCTGTTCAATCAGGGCGTGGTGTCGTCGAAAGTGGTCGAAGGCAAGGAAACCGCTGAAGAAGAGAAATTCCGCGACTACTACGACTACGCGGAAACGATCCGCACGGTGCCGTCGCATCGTGCTCTCGCCCTTTTCCGCGGCCGCAATGCGGGCGTGCTGATGGTCAAGCTGGGCCTCGGCGAAGAACTCGACGCACAGGTGCCCCATCCGGGCGAAGCGCTGATCGCACGTCACTTCGGCATTGCCAACCAGAACCGTCCGGCCGACAAGTGGCTCTCCGACGTGTGCCGCTGGTGCTGGCGCGTGAAGGTTCAGCCGCACATCGAAAACGAACTGCTGACCAACCTGCGCGACGAAGCCGAACACGAAGCGATTCGCGTGTTCGCGCGCAATCTGAAGGACCTGCTGCTGGCCGCACCCGCGGGGCCGAAGGCCGTGATCGGCCTCGATCCGGGCATGCGCACCGGCGTGAAGGTCGCGGTGGTCGATCGGACCGGCAAGGTACTCGCCACCGACGTGATCTACCCGCACGAACCGCGCCGCGACTGGGACGGCTCCATTGCGAAACTCGCGCGCATCTGCGCGCAGACGCAGGCCGAGCTGATCAGCATCGGCAACGGCACGGCGTCACGTGAAACGGACAAGCTCGCGAGCGAACTGATCGCGCGTCATCCGGAATTCAAGCTGCAGAAAATCGTCGTGTCCGAAGCCGGCGCGTCGGTGTACTCGGCTTCCGAACTGGCCGCCAAGGAATTCCCCGACATGGACGTATCGCTGCGCGGCGCGGTGTCGATCGCGCGGCGTCTGCAAGACCCGCTCGCCGAACTCGTGAAGATCGAGCCGAAGGCAATCGGCGTCGGGCAGTATCAGCACGACGTGAATCAGCGCGAACTCGCGCGCTCGCTCGACGCGGTCGTCGAAGACTGCGTGAACGCCGTGGGCGTGGACGCGAACACGGCGTCGGTCGCCCTGCTCGCGCGCGTGTCCGGGCTGAACGCCACGCTGGCTCGCAACATCGTCGATTATCGCGATGCGAACGGCCCGTTCCCGTCGCGCGACCATCTGCGCAAGGTGCCGCGTCTCGGTGACAAGACGTTCGAACAGGCTGCGGGCTTCCTGCGTATCAACAACGGCGAGAACCCGCTCGACCGCTCGTCGGTGCACCCGGAAGCGTACCCGGTCGTTGAACGGATCCTCGCGAAGATCAACAAGCACGTTGGTGAAGTGCTCGGCAATCGGGATGCGCTGCGCGGCTTGTCGCCGGGCGAATTCGTCGACGAACGTTTCGGCCTGCCGACCGTGCGCGACATTCTGCTCGAACTCGAAAAGCCGGGCCGCGATCCGCGCCCGGAGTTCAAGACGGCGACGTTCCGCGAAGGCGTCGAGAAAGTCAGCGATCTGACGCCGGGCATGGTGCTCGAGGGCGTCGTCACGAACGTCGCGGCTTTCGGTGCGTTCGTCGACATCGGCGTGCATCAGGATGGGCTCGTGCACGTATCGGCAATGTCGACGAAGTTCATCAAGGACCCGCACGAGGTCGTCAAGGCCGGACAGATCGTCAAGGTCAAGGTGCTCGAAGTCG
Source organism: Paraburkholderia kirstenboschensis (assembly GCF_904848585.1). GTDB lineage: Bacteria > Pseudomonadota > Gammaproteobacteria > Burkholderiales > Burkholderiaceae > Paraburkholderia > Paraburkholderia kirstenboschensis. The sequence continues at coordinate 902,016 of NZ_CAJHCR010000001.1, read as the reverse complement.
ATGTGAAGCGCCAGCGTATTGCGCTCACCATGCGCCTCGACGACGAGTTCGGCGCGGCGGCTGCGCGCAGTGGCGGCGGTGCCCAGCAGGATCGCGGCAACTTCGGCCGCTCGGGTGGCAATGGACGCGGCGCGCCGCAACAGCGCTCGCGCGAACCGGAAGCAGGCGGCGCAATGGCTGCGGCATTCGCGAAGCTGAAGCAGAAGTAAGAAGTCCGTGCGTTCGGTGTAGAAGCGCTTATGCACCACTGAACGCGCGCCTTCCACCACGCGTCAGCCAACAAAAAACCCACGCATTTGCGTGGGTTTTTTGTTTCCAGCGGGGCATTTCGCGATGCACACGGACAAGCCACACTCTGTGCCGTCAGATCTCGATCTTCGTACCCAACTCCACAACGCGATTAGCCGGAATACTAAAGAAGTCCGTCGGCTTGGCGGCGTTCTGGTGCATCCATGCGAAGACACGCTCGCGCCACACCGACATGCCTGGCAATTGTGTCGGCACGACCGTTTCGCGCGCGAGGAAAAACGACGTGTCCATCAACTCAAAGGTCATGTCGTTCGTGCGGCCGATTTCGGTGAGCACCGCCTTCACGTCCGGCGTCTCGTTGAAACCGTATGCGGCCTTGACGAGATACAGACCACCGTCGATGTTCTTCACCGTCACCCGCTCCGTGTCGTTCACATACGGAATGTCGCGTGTGACGAAGGTCAGGAAGATCGTGCGCTCGTGCAACACCTTGTTGTGCTTCAGATTGTGCAGCAGGCTGACCGGCACGAGCGAATCGCTGCCCGTCAGATAGATCGCCGTACCCGAAACACGATGCGGCGGATGCGCGAGGAGGCCTTGCAGGAACGGCATCAGCGGAATACCGTCGGCGGCCGTGCGCTCTTTCACGATCATCCTGCCCTTGAACCATGTCATCAGCAGGAAGAACAGCAGCGCGCCGATGCCGAGCGGCAGCCAGCCACCCTCTTCCACCTTCAGCAGATTCGCACCGAAAAAGCCTAAGTCAATCGTAATGAACACGGCGATGATCAGCCCGACGAGGAACTTGTTCCAGTTCCACACCTTCACCATCACGACACAAGCGAGGATGGTGGTGATGACCATGGTCGCGGTCACCGCAATGCCGTATGCGGCCGCAAGATTGTCCGAGCTCTTGAACGCAATCACGATGCACAGAATGATGAACAGCAGCATCCAGTTCACCACTGGCACATAGATCTGGCCGATTGCGAGTTCGGATGTGTGCAGGATCTTCATACGCGGCACGTAGCCGAGCTGGATCGCCTGGCTCGTCAGCGAATACGCGCCTGAAATCACCGCCTGCGAAGCAATCACGGTGGCGACCGTCGACAGTACGACCAGCGGCAGCAACGCCCATTGCGGCGCGAGCAGGAAGAACGGATTCTCGATCGCCTTCGCGTCGTGCATGAGCAACGCACCCTGGCCGAAATAGTTCAGCACCAGCGACGGCATGACCAGCACGTACCAGCCCATGCGGATCGGCTTGGCTCCGAAGTGGCCCATGTCCGCGTAGAGCGCCTCGGCGCCCGTCAGCACCAGCACCACCGAACCGAGCACGACGTACGCTTGCAGCACATGCGCAGCCATGAAGGTGTACGCGTAATACGGGTTCAGCGCACGGATCACATTCGGCGATTGCACGATATGCCAGAGCCCGAGCGCGGCAAGCACCACGAACCACAGCAGCATGATCGGGCCGAACAGCCGGCCGACCGTGGCCGTGCCGTGCCGCTGGATCCAGAACAGCAGCACGAGGATCACCATGGTCAGCGGCAATACGAGATGCGACAGATGAGGCGCCGCAATCTCCAGGCCCTCGACTGCGGAAATCACCGAAATGGCTGGCGTGATTACCGCGTCGCCATAAAACATGCAGGCGCCGAAGATGCCGAGCATCATCAGCAAGCCGGCCATTTTCGATTTCTCGTCGAGCGAACGCAGCGCCAGCGCCATGAGCGCAAGCACGCCGCCCTCGCCGTTGTTGTCCGCGCGCATCACGAACAACACGTACTTGATGCCCACCACGATCACGATGGCCCAGAACAGCAGCGAAATCACGCCCAGGATGGATTGATCGGTGAGTGGGATGCCATGCGACGGGCTGAAGGCTTCTTTCAGCGCGTACAACGGGCTCGTGCCGATATCGCCGAACACCACCCCGATCGCAGCGACCGCGAGGGAAGGCAGTGGCTGTTTGTGCACGTGATTGTTATCTGTCATAAACGCGAGGAAATCCGTTCCCAGGGCGGAAAAAACGACCGCTATTCTAAACCGCCTGCCTGAAGCCGCCCGGCTTGTTGTGGATACACCACGTGGATGGTCCGCGCAGTGTAGCACTGCGATATGTGCGCGTCTGCTGTGCGAGTCGCTGTGCTGCGAATGTCATCGCACGCTGCGAAGCGTAGACGCCGCTGACTGCGCGCGCATAAAAAAACGGAGCCCAATCGGGCTCCGCTTCGGATGCGTTGCATGGACACGGTGCAGCACTGAGTGCCGCTAAACGTTGCGATGCCCGCCGCGCATGTACGGCACGTGCGGCACATCTCATCAGTTTCCCGAGGACTCCTGCGCTTGCGCGACGCCGCGCTTGATCCACGCGCCGAGGTTGTGCGGACGAACGGTGTCCCACTCCTCGAACGGCTGATGAATCCACGGATTCGTAGGCAGATACTGCACGTGATAATCGGGCTTCACTTTCGAACACCCTTTGTACCAGAGCACTGCCGAACGCACCGCCGTGATCGCCGGATAGCGCTCTTTCAGATGCTGCTGAACACGTGCGAGCGTCACGCCCGAATCGACGAGGTCGTCGACGAGCAGCACGTTGCCGTGCAGTTCGCCGCGCGTCATCGTGATGTATTGCGCGATGTCCAGTTCGCCCTGCTCCGTGCCGGCCGCTTCGCGATACGAACTCGTGGCGAGAATAGCCAGCGGCAGATCGTAGATACGCGAGAGCTGGTCGCCCACGCGCAAACCGCCGCGCGCGAGGCACAGGATCTTGTCGAACTTCCAGCCTGACTCATGCACCGCCATGGCGAGCAATTCGATCAGCCGGTGATATTCGTCCCAGCCGACCCAGAGGTTCTTGTCGTCGTTGCGCGGATCTTTCATCGCAATCATGGGGAGACCTTGCACCATCGCTTAAGCCTTGAACGGATGACGAAGCAGAATGGTCTCGTCGCGGTCCGGACCCGTCGACACCATGTCGATAGGAATGCCCGCCACTTCCTGAACGCGCGACAGATACGCACGTGCGTTCGCCGGCAGCTTGTCCCATTCCTTGATGCCGACGGTGCTTTCCTTCCAGCCCGCGAAGGTTTCGTACACCGGCTCGCAGCGCGCGACTTCCGACGCGCCGCGCGGCAGCAGATCGACGTTTTTGCCGTCCACCGTGTAGCCGACGCAGAGCTTCACTTCTTCGAGACCGTCGAGCACGTCGAGCTTGGTCATGCACAGGCCCGACACGCCATTGATCTGGATCGAGCGGCGCAGTGCTGCAACGTCGAGCCAGCCGGTGCGGCGCGGACGGCCGGTGACCGAGCCGAATTCCTTGCCGACGGTGGCGAGTTCCAGGCCGATCGCCTCCTGACGCGCGGCGTTGTCCGCGTCGTACAGTTCGCTCGGGAACGGACCCGAACCGACGCGTGTGCAGTACGCCTTCGTGATGCCAAGAATGTAGTTCAGCTTTTGAGGACCGACGCCCGCACCCGAAGTCGCCGCGCCCGCGACGCAATTGCTCGACGTGACAAACGGATAGGTGCCGTGGTCGATGTCGAGCAGCGTGCCTTGCGCGCCTTCGAACAGCAAATTGCTGCCGGCGGCGTTCGCGTCGTACAGACGGCGCGATACGTCGGTGACCATCGGCTTCAGACGGTCGGCATAGCTCAGCATCGTGTCGAGCGTTTGCTGGAAGTCGACAGCGGCGACGCCCAGGTACTGCGTCAGCACGAAGTTGTGATAGTCCAGATTTTCGCGCAGGCGTTCAGCGAAAGTCTCCGGCTCGAAGAGGTCTTGCACGCGCAAGCCGCGGCGCGCCACCTTGTCTTCGTATGCGGGGCCGATGCCGCGGCCGGTAGTGCCGATTTTGCTCGCGCCACGGCGCGCTTCGCGGCCCTGGTCGATAGCAATGTGGTACGGCAGGATCAGGGTGGTGGCTTCGGAAATGAACAGGCGTTGCTGAACGTCGACGCCGGCGGCTTCGAGTTCGCCAATTTCCTTGAACAGCGCTTCCGGCGACAACACGACGCCATTGCCGATGTAGCACGCGACGCCGGGATGCATGATGCCCGACGGAATCAGACGCAAGATGGTTTTCTTGCCACCGATGATAAGCGTGTGACCGGCATTGTGACCGCCCTGGAAGCGAACGACGCCGTGGGCGTGGTCCGTCAACCAGTCGACGATCTTGCCCTTGCCTTCATCACCCCACTGGGTCCCCACGACGACGACGTTACGCCCGGGGTTCACATTCACTGCGCTGGCAGACATGTTGTTTCGTAAGCTGGTTAAAAACGTATTCTACCTAGGTTCGCGGAAGCATCCGGAATTTTTCCGTTTCCGCTCAACGGTATGCACGTTATGGTGGGTATTGCCAAGAAGCGCGGTTTCTAACCGCGCCGCGTTCGGCGACTCATGCACGTTGCGTGCGAGGCGCTCCGATAGGCCGGCAGAAATAGCTCTCGAGCGGCTCGTATCGGAACGGCCTCGGGAATCCGCTCAGGAACACAGGAACCCGCTCAGGAGCGCGGTTCAACCGTCCATGCGCCGTTGCGCTCGACCAACACGCGGTCGAACGCGAATTCATCCAGGTCGTGCTCGTGGCCAGGCAGCGCCTGAATCACCACTTCGCCGGCATCGCGCAATGCGGCGACGCTCACACGCAGCGCGTCGTCGTGCTGCCATGGCGCGAGGATCGCGCTGCTGCGCGCTTCGACCGGCGAGATGCGCGCCACTTCGCGCAGATCGAGCGAAAAGCCCGTTGCCGCCCGTGCCCGGCCATAAGCCTGCCCGACATGGTCGTAACGGCCGCCGCGCGCAACCGCATTCGGCACACCGTCCACGTATGCCGAGAACATGACGCCGCTGTGATACGCGTAGCCGCGTAGATCGGCGAGGTCGATCATCACTTCGGCGCCTTCCACCTGGCCCGCGAGGAATGCGAGGTCGTCGAGCGCGCGCGCGATAGCCGGCGCATTCGGCAAGCGGGCGCGCGCCTCTTCGAGCACTGAGGCGTCGCCGTAAAGCGAGGGTAGCGAGCGCAATGCATCGCGTTTCACGGCCGTGAGGTTGGCGGTCAATTCGACGAGCCGCGGTACGTCCTTGCCCGCCAGCGCGTCGTAGAGCGATTGCCCCAGCTCGGCGGCCGCCGGTTCCGCTTCGATCAATGCGGCGAGCACGCCCGCGTGGCACAGGTCCAGACGCACCTTGGCCAGCCCCGCGAGACGCAGCGCATCGAGCATCAGCTGCTGGATTTCCAGATCGGCTTCAAGGCCCGCATGACCGTAGATTTCGGCGCCGATCTGAATCTGCTCGCGCGTCGCGTGCAGGCCGCGTGGCCGCGTGTGCGCGACATTTCCGGCGTAGCAAAGACGCGTCACGCCCTGGCGATTCAGCAGGTGCGCGTCGATACGCGCGACTTGCGGCGTGATGTCGGCGCGCAGGCCGAGCGTGCGTCCGGACAACTGATCGACCAGCTTGAAGGTGCGCAGATTCAGATCGTGGCCGCCACCCGTCAGAAGCGACTCGATGTATTCGAGCATAGGCGGCATGACCATCTCGTAGCCGTACGAGCGGAAACGGTCCAGCAAATGGCGCCGCAATTCTTCGATCTTGCGGGCTTCCGACGGCAGCACGTCGGCAATGTTCTCGGGAAGTAACCAGGTCGACATCGATACAGTCCTACGACGTTGAACACGGCGGCTGAGTGCGCCGGTAAATGAATGTGGTTGGCGGGCCAGGGCTCGATTCTGGCGAGTTCGGCGACTTCGCGACATGCCCGGCTTGCGTGAGACCGACAGCGCGCGCTCCGGCGCGGGCCTCCGCCACGCAAGCGAGCGACCTTGCTCACACCTGAAGTCGCGCCGCGCGCGGCATCGCGCGCCAGCCGGCCCGCTGCCTCAGGTCACGAAAAACAGCAGAATCAGCCCGAGCAGCATCACGATCAGCCCGCCGACACGAATCTGATGCGCGGGTCGTTCCGCTATTCTACGGAACGTGTCGCGCCAGGCGCTCGGAAAAACGAACGGGAACATCCCCTCGATAATCAGCATCAACGCGATCGCGAGCAGTAACGAGCCGACTATATCCATGCGAAAGAAGGGGCCGCGATGCGAATGCCGCGGCGTTCCGAATTATTGGTGTTTGCGCGGGGCCGCGGAAGCGTCCGGGGCGGCGCCGCCGGTCGAACTACGCATGAAGCGGAAGAACTCGTTGCTCGGATCGACCACGATCACGTCGCCTGGCTTGAAGGTCTTCCGGTACGCCTGCATGCTTTGGTAGAACTGATAGAACTCCGGGTCGCTGCCGTACGCTTGCGCGGCAATCTCGGCTGCGTTTGCGTCGCCCTCGCCCTTGATGGTTTGCGCCTGGCGGTAGCCGTCCGCGAGAATCGCCTGCTGCTGGGCAACGGCGTCCGCCCGGATCTTGTCGGCTTCGGCGGCGCCCTTCGCGCGCTCGTCGGCCGCGATCTGCTCGCGTTCGGCGATCATCCGCTTGTAGACCGAGTCAGCCATGGCGGCCGGAACATCGACCCGCGTCAACTGGACGTCCACGACCGACACGCCCAGCGACGCCGCGGTCTTTGCCATCGCGGCGCGGGCTTCGTCGGCGAGTGCCTGCTGTTTGGCCAATGCATCGGACAACGTGTACTTGCCGAACGCGTCGCCGAGCGCACTGCGTGCAACGAGCGCGATGCGGTCCGGCAGGCTCTGCACGTCACCCTTCGTTTCGGCCAGCAGTTTCAGCGGATCGGTCACGCGATATTTGACGACAGGGTTCGCCAGCAGATCGTTCTTGTCGGAAGTCACGTAGCGGTCTTCGTCCGGCGAGTCGAGCGACTGGATGCGGTTATCGACCAGCGTCACGGTTTGCAACGGCGGAGGCAACTTCACGTGCAAGCCAGGACCGAGCAAGGTAGGAGCGGCGTCGCCACGCGGCGACAACACTGCCATATGCCGCTGGTCGACAACGAATACCATCGACGAAGCGGCAAACAGCACGATGACAACTGCAATGACGAGCGCAATGATCTTGTTCATGATGTGCGCCCCTTATTGAACGTCGTCTTCGCGCGTACGGCTGCGGAAGGAGTCGCGTGAACGTAGCGCGTCGCTACTGGCCGCCGCGCGGCTGGCGGGTGTGGCGGCTGCGGCAGACGCAGACACTGCAGGCGCTGCCGCCGGCGATCCGCCTGCGGCCGGTGCACTGGAATTCGCTGCTTGCGGCGCGCTGCCGGCAGCGCCGCCCGATGCCGCCGTGGCGGCTGCGCCAGCATCGGCCACGCGCTGACGAGTCTGCTCGACCAGTTTGTCGAGCGGCAGATACAGCACATTGTTGCCGCTCTTGCTGTCCACAAATACCTTCGTCGTATTCGAATAGATCTGCTGCATGGTTTCCAGATACATGCGCTCGCGAATCACGGCGGGCGCTTTCGAGTACTGCGCATAAACCTGCTTGAAGCGCTCGGCGTCGCCTTGCGCCTCAGCCACCGTTTTGTCGCTGTAGGTTTTTGCGTCGTCGACCTGGCGCGCCACATCGGCTTGCGCGCGCGGCAGCAGTTCCGCGGCATACGCCTGCGCGTCGCGCTTCGCACGCTCGTTCTCCTGACGGACCTTGGCTGCGTCGTCGAACGCGGCCTGCACCTTGTCGGGAACCTGCACGCCCTGGATCGTCACACCGGTCACGGCGAGGCCGGACTGATATTCATCGAGCGATTGCTGGATAGCCGCCATTAACTGCTGACGGATTACTTCGCGATCCTGACCAAGAATTTCATCTGTGCTGCGTGCGCCGACGATGCCGCGCACCGCCGCCTGCGCGGCCTGCATCACGCCCTGGTCGGGATCGACGCTGCGAAAGAGGTAATCGGTCGGCCTGCGAATCTGGTACTGCACCGCAAAGCGCACGTCGACGATATCCGCGTCGTGCGTGAGCATGGACGCGTCTTTGACGTTCGCAAGACGCACCACGTTATTGCGGCCGATTTCCACCTGGCGAACCTGGCCGATATTGACGAGCTCATGAGCTTCGAACGGATATGGCAGGCGCCAGTGCACGCCTTGCCCTGCCGTATAGCGATACTTGCCGAACTGCATCACAACGCCGGCCTGGCCGTCTTGCACCACGAACACGCCGCTGCCGAGATAGATCGCGATCAGCACGCCAATTACGATGCCCACGCCGATGCGTGCGCCACGACCGTTGTCGGGACGCCCACCGCCGACACCGCCGCCCTTGCGGCCGAACATCCGGCTCAGACGGCGGTTGAAATCCCGCCACATCTCGTCGAGATCGGGCGGACCTTCACCTTCCTTGGTCTGTGGGCGCTTGGGCTCACCCGGCCGCTGGCGCTCGCCATTGCCGTCGCCACGGCCCCAGCGCGGATCGTTCAGTGAAAGCATGGCGCGCATGCGCAGCCAGATACTCCGCTCGTTGTAATCGTTCACCTGTGTTCGTTCACCAGAGTAGACAGCGGGTATGCAATTGGAACGGGTCAGTGCCCGAGTTCTGAGACCTTGCGGTCGTCGCGCGGTGCCGCCGACCGGTCTTCTTCCGAGGAGTCGTGCGGCGTGTCGGACAGAGCTTCGGCAGTAGCGATCTCAGCGATGGCCGCGCGCAATGTGTCCAGCCCCTGCCCCGTGCGCGCGCTCAAAAAGACGCGCGAAATATTACCATACTCCTCCCGCTCGACCGCGTCCCCACGGGCCGCCAACTCCGGCACCGCGTCGATCTTGTTGAACACCAGCACCTGCCGGATCGTGTCCGCACCGATCGCATGCAACACCTCGTTCACCTGGTCGATCTGATCGAGACGCACCGCACTCGACGCGTCGACGACATGCAGCAGCAGATCGGCGTGGATCGTTTCCTCGAGCGTGGCGCGAAACGCGGCAACCAGTTGGTGGGGCAGTTCGCGAATGAAGCCGACCGTGTCCGACACCACCACCTGCCCCGCTTCGTCCCCGAGATAAACGCGACGGGAGGTCGTGTCGAGCGTAGCGAACAACTGGTCGGCCGCATACGCCTGCGCCTTCGTGAGCGCATTGAAGAGCGTGGACTTGCCCGCGTTCGTATAGCCGACCAGCGACACCGACATGGTCTGATTGCGCGAGCGCTGACGACGCTGCGTGCCATGCTGACGGCGCAGCTTTTCGAGCCGCGTCTTGAGCGCCTTGATGCGCTCGCCGATCAGCCGGCGGTCGGTTTCGAGCTGCGTTTCGCCTGGACCGCGCAACCCGATACCGCCTTTTTGCCGCTCGAGGTGGGTCCATGCGCGGATTAGCCGCGTCGACAGATACTGCAATTGCGCGAGTTCCACCTGCAGCTTGCCTTCATGACTGCGGGCGCGTTGCGCAAAAATATCGAGGATGAGACTAGTGCGGTCGACCACGCGCCGATTAAGCGCTTGCTCCAGATTGCGCTGCTGGGCAGGCGCAAGAGCGTGGTTGAAGATGACGAGTTCGATGTCGTTCGCCTCACACGCGAGACGCAGTTCTTCGGCCTTGCCGCTGCCGACGAACATCTTCGCGTCGGGACTGGCCCGGCGCCCGGTGAGGGTGACTAGAGGATTCGCGCCCGCGCTTTGCGCGAGCAGGCTGAGTTCTTCGAGACTGGCTTCGAAATCGATCTTACCGAAGTCGATGCCGACAAGCGCTGCATTGATCAAATTGGAGGGTATCAAAATGAGGCGGCCGGAGGTGATCGCCAACGGGCGACGCTACGCCGGCCGCGACGGGGGTTTAGGACTGTTCAGAATCCGGGTGGAAATTCACCGGACGGGCTGGCACGACAGTCGAGATTGCGTGCTTGTAGACCATCTGGGTGACCGTATTCCGGAGCAACACGACATACTGGTCGAACGATTCAATGTTCCCTTGAAGCTTGATGCCGTTGACCAGGTAGATCGACACCGGCACATGCTCTTTACGCAGTGCGTTCAAAAACGGGTCTTGTAACAATTGCCCTTTGTTGCTCATAGCAAACTCCGTATTTTTTTGCAGGTTGACTAAATTGACGACGGAAGAAAAAGGTATCCGCCGTCAACCGCTACACTATAGCTGATTTTCGTTTTCGCGCGGGCACCCTGCCTAAGCGGCCAAACCCAACGCACATGCGGGTTTCAGCCTTTGTCCGCGTAAGGGTTCGTCGACGATCTGAACTCTATTCGCAATGGAGTCCCGGTCAGCTTGAAAGTTTCGCGGAAGCGGTTTTCAAGGTAGCGTTTGTACGTTTCGGTGATCGCGTCGAGTGCGTTGCCATGAATCACAATGATCGGCGGATTCTGTCCGCCCTGGTGCGCGTAGCGCAATTTCGGCCGCACCGGACCACGGCGGCGCGGCTGCTGGAATTCCACTGCATCGATCAGCGCGCGCGTGAGCTTCGGCGTCGGCAGCTTGGCCATTGCCGCTGAATACGCGTCGTCCACCGATCGCATCAGCGGACCAATACCCGTCTTTTCCGCCGCAGAAATGAAATGGAACTTGGCGAAGTCGAGGAATTTTAGTTTGCGTTCGAGATCCGCCTTGGTGCGCTCGCGCACATGCGAGTCAAGCCCGTCCCACTTGTTCACGCCCACCACCAGCGCACGGCCTTGCTCCACCACGAAGCCGGCGATATGCGCGTCCTGCTCCGAAATGTCCTGGCGCGCGTCGAGCAGCAGAATCACGACATTCGCGTCCGAAATCGACTGCAGCGTTTTCACGACCGAGAACTTCTCGATCGCTTCGAACACCTTGCCGCGGCGGCGCAAGCCAGCCGTATCGATCAGCGTGTACGGCTTGCCCTGGCGTTCGAAGTCGACGTAGATCGAATCGCGCGTGGTGCCCGGCATATCGAACGCGATCACGCGCTCTTCGCCGACCAGTGCGTTGATCAACGTCGACTTGCCGACGTTCGGGCGGCCGACGATCGCGATCTTCACGCCGCGCGCTTCTTTCTCGTCGTCGCTTTCCTCGGGCTGACCGGCGTATGCGACGCCGAGCGCCTCATTGATCATCTCCGTGACGCCGTCGCCGTGCGCCGCCGAAATCGCGCGCGGATCGCCGAGACCGAGTTCGTAGAAGTCGGCGGCGACCGTGCTGTACTTCATCCCCTCGGCCTTGTTGACGACGAGGAAGATCGGCCGGCCGGTCTTGCGCAAGTAGTCGGCAATCGCCTTGTCTTGCGGCGCAAGGCCATTGCGACCGTCGACGATGAACACGACGATGTCCGACTCTTCCACCGCCTGGCGCGTCTGGCGCGCCATCTCATGGAGGATGCCGTCTTTCGCGACGGGCTCGAAACCGCCGGTATCGACGACCAGATACGGCCGCTCCCCGGTACGCCCCTCGCCGTAGTGGCGATCGCGTGTGAGGCCGGGCAAATCGGCGACGAGCGCATCACGCGAACGCGTGAGACGATTGAAGAGCGTGGATTTCCCCACATTGGGGCGCCCTACGAGGGCAATAACGGGTTTCATCAGATGTTGTTCACGGTGAAACGCGGATCGGAATCGACCGTCCGCATTGCGACGCCATTGCGCCGCTAGACGGCAGCGTTTGACGAAAATTATCACGAATTCGGCCAGCCCCGGATGCGCTGTCCATATGCGCGCCGAGGCGGACGGGGGTTTGACTGTATGCGCAGCGCGGCGAGGCTACGAGGCTTCATTTTGCTGCGGGGCGGTTCGCTCGTGAGTTGCGCTGCCCGTCTGGCAATGTCGAAAGGCGGTGCCGCAAGCGGCGAACAAGCCACACTGGTCGTTTCTGTTGGCCCTTGTGTGCGTCGCCTCTATGCGCTGCCGTTGGCCGCCGCTCTTCTCTACGGCCCTCGCTAGCTGGCTTTCTCAGCTGCATTTGTCGGCCGCTTTCGTTGGCCGCTTTCGTTGGCCGTTTTACTTAGCCGTTTTGGTCGGGCCGCCGACCCAGCCAGTGCGACGGAATTCCATTTCCATACTTACTTTGCGACGCTGCCTGCGGGACGACACGTGTTCCGCAGAACGCATAGAACACGGCAACTGCATCCGCCGCGAAAAAGCGCGCGGCCGGCAAAGCCGGCCTGCCCGCTTGACGGCGTTCGCTCAAATCAGCGCGGACGATAACCGTACAGGTCGCCGTCGCGCGTTTGCACGACGAGCGTCTCGCCGGCCAGCACCGGCGCTGCCGAAATCGCGCTGCCGTCGGTCTTCATGCGTGCGACCAGCGTGCCGTCGTCGCGCGACAAGAAGTGCACATAACCCTGATAGTCGCCCAGCACAGCCGCACGACCGAGGATGAACGGCACGCCCAGTTCGCGATTCTTAAGCTTGTCGTTCTTCCACAGCTGCGTGCCATTGGTGACGTCGAACGCGGATACAACCGACCAGTCGTCCGCCGCGACGACCGCGCGGTCGTCCTGCGCAAGACCGCTCGCGCTCGAGAACGCCTTTTCCCACAACGCACGGCCGGAGTTCGCATCGAAACAGCCGATCTGCCCTTGGAACGTCACCGCGCAGGTTTCCGAACCGACCAGCGTGGGCGGCCCGGTCACGTCGTTGATGCGCTCGACTTCGGTCACGCCCTTCGGATAGGAGACCGGCGTTTGCCAGTAATTCTCGCCCGTCTGCAGATTGATCGCGGCAAATGCGCCGCCAGGGAACCCGGCCAGCACAGCCGCGTCGCCCGCGAAAGTCATACCAGAGGACACGCGCAGGTTCAGCGGCACCGCGCGGTTGCGATAGTTCCACTTCTGCTCGCCGGTTTGCGCATTGAATGCGACGATCTGTCCGTCCACAGTACGCACGACCACGAGACCGTTGCCGACGAGCGGCGGCGAAATGATTTCGCCCGGTGCCTTGGCCGTCCACAATTGCTTGCCGTCCGCGCCGAGCACATAGACGTCGCCCTTCAGGCCGCCGACAGCCGCCAGCGTGCCGTCGCTGCCGACACCCGCGGAAATGTCGTCGTGCAGCTTGACTCGCCAGATGTCCTTGCCGGTTTGTGCGTCGATCTTCGCAACCGAGCCGTTTTGGCCGGCCGCATACACGGCGTCGCCGACCGCAACGGGCGAGAACAGATAACGGCCTGCCTTACCGACGCTCGTCTTCCAGGCTTGCTGCACGTCGAGCACGGGTTTGAACTCGGTGAGCGGCGTCGGCACGCGGCGCTCGTCTTTCGTGGATGAGCATGCCGCGAGAGCGAGGACGGTCATCGCACAGACAACGGGCACAGCGTAACGTTTCAGCAGATTCATCGGTGGACGAAGCATTCAGGAAATAGGTTAAAGAAAGACCGGTTGGTCGTTGCACGCGGTGCACCGCACCCGGCGCTTAGCCGCCCAGCGCGTCCAGCTTGAACTGGATCAACTGGCGTGCGGAGCTGTCATTCTTCGACAGCGATTCCAGCGCGAGCTTGTAGGCCGCGCGCGCGTCGTCACGCTTGCCCTGAGCGGCGAGCAGATCGCCGCGGCCGTTCGCGACGATGCCTTTGAACGCATCGGACTGCGGCTCGGCGAGCAGTGCGAGACCCTGGTCGTAAGCCTTTTCGTCGAGCAGAAGCGAAGCAAGCCGCAGCTTGGCGATCTGCTTGAACTCGTCGTCCTTCGCGTGATCGATGGTCCATTGCAACTGGGCTTTTGCCGCGGCTTCGTCGCCTGCGGCATAGAGCGCCTTGGCGGCGCCAAGCGCGGTCATTTGCGCATAGGCCGTGCGGCTGAACTTGTCTTCCATGTCAGCGGCGACGCGCGTGATCTTCGCCTTGTCGCCCGATGCCACGGCCTGCTGCACCTGGTCATACAACACGGCGGCTTCCGCCGCCTGACGCCGCTGCCAGAAATTCCAGCCGTTCCAGCCTGCCGACGCGACCAGCGCCACCAGCACGATCCATGTGGTTGCGTTACCCCATTGCGCCCACCAAGTCTTCAGACCTTCAATCGATTCTTGTTCGTCGTGGTAACTCATTGCCCGGCGATTTCCTCTTTCTTGCTACGTGTGCGTGTCGAGCCTGATCGGTCACCAACCGGCTCGACGACATCGCGATCAGTCGTCGCCATCTTCGGCGGTTGCAACCATCGCATTGATTAGAAATTCGGTCAAGTCTTCGGCGGGCACGTTGTGTTGCTCGTTTTTACCGCCGCTGGCACTTGTATCTCGCAGCGGTTTGACCCCGACGGTACCGTTCGCGATTTCATCTTCGCCCATCACTACCGCGAACGCGGCGCCGCTTGCGTCGGCGCGCTTCATCTGCGATTTGAAGCTAGCCGACTGGCCGTCGGCGCTGCAATGCAGGATCACGTCGAGGCCGGTGTCGCGCAGCCGCTCGGCGATGATGAAGGCCTGCTCGCGTGCGGCGTCGCCCTGATGGACAACGTAGACGTCGCAACCTTCGTCTTCAGGCACGAGCTGATCTTCCTTCAGCAACTCGAGAATTCGCTCGATGCCCATTGCCCAACCGCAAGCCGCCGTGGGCTTGCCGCCCAGCTGCTCGATCAGCGGATCGTAACGGCCGCCCGCCGCGACCGTGCCTTGCGCACCCAGCTTGTCGGTCACCCATTCGAACACGGTCAGATTGTAATAATCGAGACCGCGCACGAGACGCGGATTGATCTTGAACGGAATGTTGTTCGCTTTGAGAATGCGCTGCAAACCTTCGAAATGCGCGCGCGATTCCTCGCCGAGGAAATCGATCAGCTTTGGCGCGTTCTGCGCGACTTCCTGCAGCGCCGGATTCTTCGTGTCGAGCACGCGCAGCGGGTTCGTGTAGAGACGGCGCTTTGCGTCTTCGTCGAGCACGTCCATGTGCTTTTCGAGGTATGCGATCAGTTCGACGCGATGCGCCGCGCGTTCTTCCGCAAGACCGAGCGAATTGATTTCGAGCTTGATGCCGGTCAAGCCCAGGTCGTCCCACAAGCGCTGGCACATCATGATGATTTCAGCGTCCGCGTCCGGACCGGCAAAGCCCAACGCTTCCACGCCGACCTGATGGAACTGGCGATAACGACCGCGCTGCGGACGCTCGTGACGGAACATCGGGCCGATGTACCACAGGCGCTTCGGGCCGTCGTACAACATGTTGTGCTCGATCGCCGCGCGCACCACCGCCGCCGTATTTTCCGGGCGCATGGTCAGGTTTTCACCGTTCAACGCGTCGGTAAAGCTGTACATCTCTTTCTCGACGATGTCGGTCACCTCACCGATACCGCGCGTGAACAGCTGCGTGTGTTCGACGATCGGCGTACGAATATTCTGGTATCCGTACGAACGCAGCATCGACTTGACGGTGGTTTCAAAAAATTCCCACAGCCCGGCGTCCTGCGGAAGGATGTCGTTCATTCCCTTCACGCCGGACAGCTTTTCGAGCTTTTTCTTCTGTTCAGTCATCTGTATTCGATAGCCGATGTTTAGTTGAGCGCCTCGGCGCGGCCGTAGCGGCGCTCGACGTAGTCACTCACGATTTGCTGGAATTCTTGCGCGATGTTCTCGCCACGCAGCGTCTTCACCTTCTCGCCGTCGATGAACACCGGTGCCGCCGGATTCTCGCCCGAACCAGGCAGGCTGATACCGATGTTCGCCTGCTTCGACTCGCCCGGACCATTGACGATGCAGCCCATCACCGCGACGTGCATCTTCTCGACGCCAGGATACTGATCACGCCACACCGGCATCTGCGTGCGCAGATACGTCTGGATTTGCGAGGCGAGTTCCTGGAACAGCGTACTCGTGGTGCGGCCACAGCCGGGGCATGCGATCACCATCGGCGTGAATGAGCGCAGGCCCATGGTCTGCAGAATTTCCTGCCCGACGATGACCTCGCCGGTACGCGACCCACCCGGCTCCGGCGTGAGCGAAATACGGATCGTGTCGCCGATGCCCTGCTGCAACAGCACCGACAGCGCCGCCGTGGACGCGACGATGCCCTTCGAGCCCATGCCCGCTTCCGTCAAGCCGAGGTGCAGCGCGAAATCGCAACGGCGCGCGAGTTCGCGGTACACCGCGATCAGGTCCTGCACGCCGCTCACCTTGCACGACAGAATGATCTGATTGCGCGCAAGACCGAGTTCAACCGCGCGCTCGGCAGAGCCGATCGCAGACTGGATCAGCGCTTCGTACATGACGCTTTGCGCTTCCCACGGCGTCGCGCGCGCAGCGTTTTCGTCCATCATTTTCGCGAGCAGGTCCTGGTCCAGACTGCCCCAGTTGACGCCGATACGCACCGGCTTGTCGTACTTCACCGCCGCTTCGATCATCTGCGCGAACTGGGTGTCGCGTTTCGCGCCGTGCCCAACGTTGCCGGGATTGATCCGGTACTTCGACAACGCCTCCGCGCATGCGGGGTAGTCGCGCAGCAGCAAGTGGCCGTTGTAGTGAAAATCGCCGACGAGCGGCACCGACACGCCCATGCGGTCGAGCTGCTCGCGCACCGCCGGCACGGCCGCGGCCGCCTCCGGCGTGTTGACCGTGATACGCACCAGTTCCGAGCCGGCTTGCGCCAGTTCCTTGATCTGGATGGCCGTGCCAATCGCGTCGGCGGTGTCCGTGTTCGTCATCGACTGGACGCGCACGGGCGCATCGCCCCCGATGGTGACGAGCTGGCCGCCCCAGCGGACGTCGACCGCATGCGACTTGCGCCGCGCAGCCTGGCCGCCGAACACCGGCTCGTTAGACACGATCTTGCTACTGGATTGGGATTGAGCTTCGGATTGCATCGAAAAACCCATTTACGCCACACGCGCCACACAAAAAACGTGACGCCTCAATTGAAAAAGCGCCGCGGTCCGGTTGGCCGCGGCGCACACCGTCTGTATCAAGGCAGCGCAAAGCGCGCCACATTGCCTTTCGCCGCCGCATATTTCGACGGATCAACCGGCTGGCCGTCTAGCGTCAACGACTCAAGACCGGCCTTGTTGCCAACCGTGACCTTGAAAGGCGCCTCGCCCGTCACTTCCTTCGTATCGCCCGCATGCACGAGGCCGGAGAATACTTCCTTACCGTCCTTGCCGCGCACACTGAACCAGCTGTCCTTGGTCACGCGCAGCGCAATGATTGCCGACCCCGCGACCGGCGCCGATGCTGTCGCCGCTGCCTTCGTTGATTCACCGGCGACCGCCGGAGCGTTCGCGGCAGGCGCCGCCGTGACGGGCGGCGCGGAAGCCGGCGCAGTATCGGCCGCAAGCGGCACGGGCATCGGCGTAGCCGACGCTGCATTCCGAACGCCAGCTTGCGCCTCGGACTCGGACGCAGCCTCTTGCGCAGTTGCCTCCGAACCAGTTGCCGGACCTTGCGCGACAGCGCCCGACGCACCTGTGGCGCCGCCGGCCCCGCCATTCGCGCTCGCCTTCAGGCGCGCGAGCCATGCCGTCGAATCGCCCCCATTGGTGTGCCACATGGCGAGCGAAATTACCGCGACGATCACCGCCGCCACGCCCCACAACCACGAGCGGCTTTTTTGCGCGCCGCCGCCAAGCGACAGAGACACGCGGCCGCGCGGCAAGTCCTTGCCCGAGGATGCGGGCATCGACAGATCCGGCGCAGCCACACCCTTCTCGCGGCGCAACGCCTGCGTGAACGGAGCAGGATCGGCGCCGAGCATCTTCGCGTAGCTGCGCACCACGCCGAGGGCGAAAGTGGTGTCCGGCAGGTGGCTGATGTCGCCCGATTCGAGCGCGCGCAGCTTGGCGGGTGCCACTTTCAGCCGGGCCGACACGTCTTCGATCGACCAGCCCTTCGATTCGCGCAGTTGCGTCAAGCGCGCGCCAACCGCCGCAAGCGAGTCCAGGCCCGGCTGCGCAACAGGCTGTACGACAGGCTGCACCGCCGCCCGCGTGGCAGATGCCGGGTGGCCTTCGTTCGTGTCTGTGTCCTGCGGCTGCGGGTGCTGCGGCTCACTCATCCCAAATCCTTTCGCGTCGATTCTTTTTTCACTCGTGCGACCGGACCGGTCCAAACTTCATGTCCGAATCGCAGACCGTTTATAACAAAATGCGCGGCCTCATGTGCCGCTTCCGATCGATTCTGCAAACTTTCTTTTCAATTGCCGGCGTACCAGGCGCTTTTGAGCATTGACGGGCGCCTCGCGCCCTAATACCCGCAGGTGCCGCCCTTCCGGCCTACACGGCGCGAACTTCGATGATCTTCGCTGCCTTCCCGGTGCGCTCAGCGAGCCGCGTGCGGTCTTTCACCGCACCGGCCAACTGACCGCAGGCAGCGTCGATATCATCGCCGCGTGTTTTACGCACCGTGGTGACGACGCCCGCGTCCATCAACACTTGTGCAAACCGCTTGATCTGTTCCTGCTTCGAGCGCACGAGGCCCGACTCGGGGAACGGATTGAACGGAATCAGATTGAACTTGCATGGGACGTCACGCGTGAGCGCCAGCAGTTCGCGCGCTTGCGCTTCGCTGTCGTTCACGCCGTCGAGCATGCAATATTCGAAGGTGATGAAATCGCGCGGCGCGACTTTCAGATAGCGCTGGCAAGCCGCCATCAATTCGCGCAGCGGGTATTTTTTGTTCAGCGGCACCAGCATGTCTCGCAGCGGATCGCTCGGCGCATGCAACGAAACAGCCAGCGCAACGGGCAGATCGGCGCCAAGCCGGTCCATCATGGGCACGACGCCCGAGGTCGACAGCGTGACGCGCCGGCGCGACAAGCCGTACGCGTTGTCGTCGAGCATCAGGCGCATGGCGGGCACGACCGCGTCGTAGTTCAGGAGCGGCTCGCCCATACCCATCATCACGACGTTCGTGACGACGCGCTCGCCTTTGCCGTCGCCGCCCGTGGCGCGACCGCCGTCCACACCACGCGACGCCCGCAGCGCGAACTCGGCCATGCGCAGCTGGCCGATGATCTCGCCGGTCGTGAGATTGCGGGAGAAACCCTGCTTGCCGGTCGAACAGAAGCGGCAGTTCACCGCGCACCCCGCTTGCGACGACACACAGAGCGTGCCGCGCGTTTCTTCCGGGATGAAAACGGTTTCGACTGCGTTGCTGTTGCCGACGTCGATCAGCCACTTACGTGTGCCGTCGGTCGAAATATGGTCGCTGACGATGCCCGGCATCGAAATCGTAGCGCGGCCTTTCAGCTTTTCGCGCAAGGACTTCGCGAGATCGGTCATGCCGTCGAAGTCTGCAGCGTTGTACTGGTGGATCCAGCGCTGCAATTGCTTGGCGCGAAACGGCTTCTCGCCCAGGCTGTCGCAATAGGCGACGAGCCCTTGGGCGTCGAGGTCGAGAAGGTTGACGGTGGAACTGCTCGTCATATCGAATCCTGCCATTTCAGTGCGAGACTGCGTTCATGCAACAAGCTGCATGAACGCAAAGCCGTTCGCGCCCATCCCTGCTGCTTTTACCTTACTACTTTGCCCAGCGATTCGTGTGACTAGACGAAACCGGCTGCACAACCGCCGGGGCAATCAAGCATTAGCGCGAGTAGACGTTCACTTGCGGGAAGAAAAATGCGATTTCAACTGCAGCCGTTTCAGCGGCGTCCGAACCGTGCACCGCGTTTGCGTCGATGCTGTCGGCGAAGTCGGCGCGGATCGTGCCCTTTTCGGCCTTCTTCGGGTCCGTTGCACCCATCAGGTCACGGTGCTTCAGGACGGCGTTTTCGCCTTCCAGCACCTGTACGACCACCGGGCCCGAAATCATGAACTCGACCAGGTCCTTGAAGAACGGACGTGCCGCGTGCACCGCGTAGAACTTCTCAGCGTCGGCGCGCGACAGATGAACCATGCGCGAAGCCACGATCTTCAGGCCAGCGTTTTCGAAACGGCTGTAGATCTGGCCGATCACGTTCTTGGCCACTGCGTCCGGCTTGATAATCGACAGGGTGCGTTCGATCGCCATAAAAACTCCAAAAAATTAAGAGGTTACAGATTCAAATGAATCCGCTATTGTAGCATGTTCCCGTGTATGATTGCGATTGAACCCTTACAGCATTGAAAGACTCCAAGCAGGAGTTTCTGAATACTGGTAGCGTAGTCCTCGTGGGCACTTTTTAATGCACTTGAAGTTGGTGATGGCATTGAAACTCCTCGCCACCGCACCGATCTTAGGAACGAGTACTTCGTGACGGGGGCGAAAAGCCTCCGGCACGGCCGCTGCAAGAGCGCTGGATAAACCGCTGATACCACTACGCAACACGCTTCTGACGTAAGGAGAGACCATGAACGATCATCCGTATAGCTTTGGCCGCACTGGCGCGGTCAGCACGGTGGAAACGCGTAACCGCGTGCTACGAAACACCTACTGGCTGCTCGCGCTGTCCATGATTCCGACAGTGCTCGGCGCGTGGGTGGGCCTCGCCACCGGGTTCTCGCTGTTCGCCGCTACAAGTCCCGCCATGAGCATGCTGGCGTTCTTCGCGATCGCCTTCGGCTTCATGTTCGCGATTGAGAAAACGAAAGAGAGCGCCGCCGGCGTGTTCGTGCTGCTCGGTTTCACGTTCTTCATGGGCTTGATGCTGTCGCGCATTCTTGGCTTCGTGCTGGGATTCTCCAACGGCCCGTCGCTGATCATGCTCGCCTTTGGTGGCACCGGTGTGATTTTCGCCTCCATGGCAACCATTGCCACCGTCAGCAAGCGCGACTTCTCCGGTCTCGGCAAGTGGCTCTTCATGGGTGTGATCGTGCTGCTGCTGGCGTCCGTCGCCAACGTGTTCCTGCACCTGCCGGCGCTGATGCTCACGGTTTCCGTCATGGCCATCGTGATTTTCTCGGCGTATATGCTCTTCGACGTCCAACGCGTCGTGAATGGCGGCGAGACGAACTACATCACGGCAGCGCTCGCGATCTATCTCGACCTTTACAACGTGTTCGTGAACCTGCTTGCGCTGCTCGGCATCTTCGGCGGCAACCGCAACTAAGTTCTACGCGTCGAACCCAGGCGCGGCGGCGCTCAGTCCCACCCGCCGCCGCGTCGTAGAAAAAGCCCATAACGATCGCTCGTTATGGGCTTTTCTCATTGGGTAATACGACAACGCTCACAGATCCAGCCACTCAAACCCTTCGGCCTGCGAAGCCACTACGACTTCAGTCGGCGCCGCGCCCAACACGCTTGCCATGGCAGCCTGCGCCAGTTCCGGCAGATTATTCTGCTGACTCAGGTGTGCGGCCACCAGGTGGCGCAGACGGGAGCGATCGAGCGAGGCCAGAATTTCGGCCGCGGCGTCGTTGTTCAAATGCCCGTGATTGCCGCCGATGCGCGCCTTCAGCGACTGCGGGTAGCGGCTGCCGGCTAGCATTCGCACGTCGTGATTGCATTCGAGCACCAGCGCGTCGCAACCACTCAAGACCGAACTGATATGCGGGGTGGACGTGCCCACATCCGTCAGCACGCCAAGGCGGCTCGCGCCATTTGAGAACACGTATTGCAACGGCTCGCGGGCGTCGTGAGGAACCGTGTACGGAAGAACGCTCAGGTCGCCGATCGCCACAGCCTCATCGCCCCACAGCACTTGCAGGTCAACATTGGCCTCGTCGGCACCCACCGCGCGGGCGGTGCCCCAGCTCATATACAGCGGAATCGACCACTTGCGCGCCAGCGTCAGCGCGCTGCCGATGTGGTCGCTGTGTTCGTGAGTGATCAGGATAGCGTCGAGATCTTCGGCGCTAGAGCCGAGCCGCGTCAGGCGCCGCTCGACTTCCTTGGCGGAAAAGCCGCAGTCGAGCAGCACGCGCGTGGTGGTCGCGCCGCTTTGCGCTTCCACCAGCAACGCGTTGCCTTCACTGCCGCTGCCAAGACTTGCGAATCGCACAGCCCGTTAGTTCAGTTGCGCGTGCAGGAGCGTCACGATGCGCTGCGCGTCGGATGAATTGTCGATCTGCCCGTTCGCGTCGAGCACCGCCACTTGCGTCACCGTGTCACCCTTCGGGCGCACGTTGACGAGAAACTCCTGTCCCGGCTTTTTCGAAGAATTGCCGCTGTAGAACAGCTTGCCGAGAAGCCCTTCTTTCTTCAGTTCCTGCATTGAATCGGCGTAGCGCACGTAGTAGATGCCCTTCGCGCGATCGCGGTTGTCGACGGTGAAATTCGTGCGGTCGAGCGCGAGGCCGACGCGCAGCCATGCACGGTCGAACGATTCCTGAAGATCCAGCGTGGACGTGCCTGCGCTCTTGTCGAGCGTAGCCGGTGCGGTAGCGGGGCGCGCCTCCGTCAGCAGCTGCTTCGACTGCGTTTCGGTCAGGCCGAATTTCTGCATCAGTTTCGTCAGAAACAGCGCTTCGAGCGCCGGATCGCGCGGACGCTCTTCCCAACGCGACGACGTCTTGTCCTGCCCCGTCAGCACTTCTTCCATTGCGCTGTGGGTGACGGAAATATCGGTAGTCTCCGACGGACCACGCGACACGAGCGTGCGGAAACTGTCGCGGGTGCCTGACGAATAAGCGAAGTCGATCACCTTGCCCACCGTACGGCGGAACCAGTCGTCTGGAATATTGGCGCGGTTTTCAGCCCAGTCGGTCACCATGATGCCGGTTGCCGGCGCGTCGGTTTTCAGCGCGAAGCCGTTCTCCTGCCAGAACTCCTGCAATTGCGGCCACAGTTGTTCCGGCGAGCGGCCGTCGACCACCAGCCAGCGGCGGTCGCCGTCGCGCTCGATGTGCATGCCATACGGGTCCTGCGCGGTCGGCTGGCCTTCCGTGGAATTGCCGGCAGCCGTAACCGCGCGCTTCGTGGCGCCGCCCAGCGCCAGATTGGCCGGAGGAGCGACGTAGCGCTGATCGGTCGGCGTGGTGGTCAGATCGCCGGGCACGGCGAGCGGGGGCGCACTGCCAGCGCCTTTGTAATTCACGCGATCGGAAGCGAACCAGTCGTTCAGGGTGTCACAGCCGGCGAGCGTCACCAGGGCAAGCGTCAGCGCCGCCATGCGGGTTGCGTGGAGGGAAAGTGCGGAACGTTTCATGAGGTCCTTCGTGATGCTGGAACGCGGTGCCTGGTTCTGTGTGCCGGGAACGTGGGCTGGATCGACGTCGGTTAAGGGAATGCCAGTGGACTGGGTGAGCGCCGAGGGTACGCGGACGGGCCGCCTAGCCTAGCAGGCCCGCTTCGCGCAGCGCGCCGCGCACCACTTCATGGTATTGCGCGTCGAGCGGCGTAAGCGGCAGGCGGATTCCGCCCTGCACACGACCCAATTGCTGCAGTGCCCATTTCGCCGGAATCGGATTCGATTCGATGAACAGGTTCTTGTGCAGCGACAGGAGCTTCAGATGAATCTCGCGGGCTGTCTTTGCGTCCGCAGCCAGCGCGGCCTTGCACAGTTCGCTCATGGCGCGCGGCGCGACGTTCGCGGTAACCGAGATATTGCCGTGACCGCCGAGCAGCATCAACGCGATTGCCGTGGGGTCGTCGCCGCTGTAGATGCCGAAGTGAGCCGGCGCCGACTTGATAAGATGCGCGGCCCGATCGATATTGCCCGTCGCTTCTTTCACGCCGATGATGCCCGGCACCTGCGCACAACGCAGAATCGTCTCGTTGCTCATGTCCGCGACCGTGCGGCCCGGCACGTTATACAGGATCACCGGAAGGTCTACCGTTTCGGCGATTTTCGCGAAATGGCGATAGATGCCTTCCTGCGTCGGCTTGTTGTAGTACGGCACGACCTGCAGCGTGGCGTCCGCCCCCACTTCTTTCGCCTGGCGCGTGAGTTCAATGGCCTCTGCAGTCGAGTTGCCGCCCGAGCCCGCGATCACCGGAATCCGGCCCGCCGTGTGCTCGACCGCGGTCTTGACCATCAGCACGTGTTCTTCGACCGACAACGTAGCCGACTCGCCACTCGTGCCAACGACGACGAGCGCATTGGTGCCCTCCGCGACGTGCCAGTCGATCAGCTTGCGAAATGCCGGCAGATCGAGGCTGCCGTCTTCGAGCATCGGGGTGATGATGGCAGGAATGCTGCCGCGAATCTGAACGCCGTCGTTGCCGCGCGGGTTGCCGGATTGATTGCCGTTAGTCATGAAACGCCATGAATTTGATCAGGTAAACCGCGATTGTAGCGGATTAGACAGGCAACTCGTAACAAGGCGGGGGCGCCGCCTGTGCGGAATTGTCTGAGCGGTCCGGCTCCAGAATTGCGCAGATGCGCTGGACGTAAGCCGGGCGTGGCTGCGCGAGAAAACCGTCCTGAAACGCCACCACTCGCAACCGGGCGCGCACCACCTCGAGCAGCTCGCCGGGCGCGAGCAGGAACGCGGGATTAGATGGCTTGCCCACCCTTTCGTTTCCTTGCGCGAACGTCTCGTAAACCAGTACGCCGCCGGGCGCGAGCGAGCGCATCAACTGGGGAAAAAGCGGCCGGTGCAGATAGTTCGTGACGACCACCGCGGCGAACCGCGCGTGCGACGCCAAAGGCCAAGGAGCGTTTTCGATGTCGGCCGCGACCGGCGTGACGAGCGGCTCGTCGGCCAGCGCATTCAGCGCGGCCGCGTCGCGGTCGATCGCCGTCACCTGATGGCCCAGCGACGCAAAAAAGCGCGCGTGCCGCCCCGCGCCAGAAGCCACGTCGAGCACCGCGCCGCCCGCCGCGACCAGATGCGCCCACTGACGCACCCAGCGCGACGGCTCGCCCAATCCATGCATGACAGCGGTCGTGCTCATCGCGTCAACGCGGTCGTTCAGTTGTACGACAGGCCCATGGCCTCGCGCACGTCGCGCATCGTTTCCGTGGCGAAGCGGCGGGCCTTGTCACAGCCGTCGGCGACGATCGCGCGCAGCAGCGACGGATCGTCCATGTACTTCTGCGCGCGCTCGAGCATCGGCTGCTGTTCGCGCAGGATGCCTTCGATCACCGGCTGCTTGCATTCGAGACAACCGATGCCCGCCGAACGGCAACCCTTCTGAACCCACTCGTGCGTGGTTTCGTCGGTATAGACCTGATGCAGTTGCCACACCGGGCACTTGTCCGGATCGCCCGGATCGGTGCGGCGCACGCGTGCCGGATCGGTCGGCATGGTCCGCACTTTTTTCGTGATGGTCTCGGCGTCTTCGCGCAGACCGATCGTGTTGCCGTACGACTTCGACATTTTCTGACCGTCGAGGCCAGGCATGCGCGACGCTTCGGTCAGCAGCGCTTGCGGCTCGACCAGAATGATCTTGCGCGAACCTTCGAGGTAGCCGAACAAACGCTCACGGTCGTTCATCGACAGGCTCTGCGATTCCTGCAACATGGCGCGCGCCTGTTCGAGCGCTTCGTCGTCACCGTCCTGCTGGTAGGCGTTGCGCAGTTCGTGATAGAGCTTCGCGCGTTTGCCGCCGAGCTTCTTCGCGGCTTCGTTGGCCTTCTCTTCGAAGCCCGGTTCGCGGCCGTACAGGTAATTGAAACGGCGCGCGATTTCGCGCGTCATTTCCACGTGCGGCACCTGGTCTTCACCGACCGGCACGAGCGAGCCGCGATACAGCAGAATGTCCGCCGCCATCAGCACCGGATAGCCGAGAAAGCCGTACGTGGACAGATCCTTGTCCTTCAGCTTTTCCTGCTGCTCCTTGTAGGTCGGCACGCGTTCGAGCCAGCCGAGCGGCGTGCTCATGCCGAGCAGCAGCGCGAGCTCGGCATGCTCCGGCACCTTGCTCTGAATGAACAGCGTGGCCTGCGCCGGATCGATACCTGAAGCGAGCCAGTCGATCAGCACGTCCCACACGTTCTTTTCGATCACCTCGGGCGTTTCGTAGTGGGTCGTCAATGCGTGCCAGTCGACCACACAGAAGAAGCACGGGTATTCGGACTGCAGCCGCACCCAGTTTTTCAGCACGCCGTGATAGTGGCCGAGGTGCAGCGACCCGGTGGGCCGCATGCCGGAGAAGATACGGTCTGGGAACATGGTTATTTAGAAAAGCGAAACAAGTGGAGTCAGGATTGCGGTGATCGCGCTATAACCGAGTGTAACGAGCGGGCCGAGCCAGTAACGCGTCAGCGTGCCCGTCATGACCAGCGCCATGACGATGAAAAAGCCATACGGTTCGAGTCGCGACAACGTGATGGCCTGCCGCGGCGGCAGTAGCGCCATCAGCACGCGGCCGCCGTCGAGCGGCGGCAGCGGAAACAGATTGAGCACGCCGAGCACGAGATTCACGCCAACGCCCGCGCCCGCCATGCGCGTGAAAAACGGTTCGTCGACAGCCGTCACCGCCAGCGCCACGCCGAAGAGGCCCCAGATGAGCGCCTGCACGAAGTTGCACGCGGGGCCGGCGGCGGCGACCCAGAGGCTCCCCCAGCGCGGATTGCGCAGGTTGCCGAAAGCGACGGGTACCGGCTTCGCATAGCCGAACATGAACGCGCCGCTCGTCGCGAAGTAAAGCAGCAACGGAATCGCAATCGTGCCGAGCGGATCGATGTGCCGCATCGGATTGATGGAAACGCGGCCGAGCACGTAGGCCGTGTTGTCGCCGAGCCAGCGCGCGACGTAGCCATGCGCGGCCTCGTGCAGCGTGATCGCGAAAATCACCGGCAACGCGTAGACCGCGATGGTTTGTATCAGGGAAGAATCCATAACTCGCTATTGTAACAATGCGATTGCGTGCGTCTGTCCGCTTTCGCTCATGCCGTCTCTTCGAGACCGAATGGCGCGAGAGAACCGCGCCCTGCCCGCACCAGCACCGGCTCGTCGCCGGTCAGATCGATCACCGTGGACGGTTCGCACACGCAGGCGCCGCCGTCGATCACGAGATCCAGTTGCTTCTCCAGCCGCCCGCGGATTTCCTCGGGATCGTTCAGCGGCGCGGATTCCCCCGGCATTATCAGCGTCGAGCCGAGCAGCGGCTGGCCGAGTTCGCCGAGAATCGCGAGCGTGATCGCATGATCCGGCACGCGCAGGCCGATCGTCTTGCGCGACGGATGCGACAGGCGCCGCGGCACTTCCTTGGTCGCCTGCAGCACGAAGACGTAGGGCCCCGGCGTCACGGATTTGATGAGCCGGTACTGGCGGTTGTCCACCATCGCGAAGTTCGACAGTTCCGACAGATCGCGCACGAGGAGCGACAGCAGCTGCTTTTCATCCAGCCCGCGAATCCGGCGCAGGCGTTCGACCGCGTTCTTGTCGTCGAGATGACAGGCGAGCGCGTAGCTGGAATCGGTCGGCAACGCGACCACGCCGCCGTCGTTGATGATCTGCACCGCCTGTTTGACGAGGCGCGGCTGCGGGTTATCTGGATGAAGCCGAAAGTATTGGGACATGGCGGCTAACGATGGCTGAGGATCGACGGCAAATTATGGCGAATGAGCGGGACGCGCGCGACGCCCGGAGTGACCGCCCGGATCTGCAGCGAACGACGCAGATCCTTACGCGGGGAGCGAGCGAGCGCGCAAACGGCCGGCTCCCGCACGCGACGTGCCGCACTGGCACGGCGCGCGTTCACAGCCAGCGTTCCCAGACGGGCTTGAGATCGGAAGGAAGCGGCGGCAACGTGCCGAGTTCGACGCGGCCCTCGCCGGGCGCGTGGAAGTCCGAGCCACGCGAAGCCTCGAAGCCGAAGCGGCGGGCCACGTCGGCGTATTCGCGGTATTGATCGGGCGTGTGGCTGCCTGTCACGACTTCGATCGCCTTGCCACCGAGGTCGATGAATTCGGCGAAAAACGCGTCGAATTCGACCGGCGAGTACGCGTAACGGCCCGGATGCGCGACGATCGCCTCGCCGCCCGCGGCCTTGATCCAGCCGACCGCGTCCGCCAGCTTCGCCCAGCGGTGCGATACATAGCCGGGCTTGCCGTCGCCGAGATAGCGGTTGAACACGTCTTGCGTGGAACTGGCGTAGCCGCTCTCGACCATGAAGCGCGCGAAATGGGTGCGCGAGATCATGTCCGGGTTCGACACGTATTTGAGCGCGCCCTGGTAGGCGTCGGGGATGCCGAGCGTGGCCAGTTGCTCGCCGATCGCTTCCGCTCGCGCGGCCCGCCCGTTGCGGGTGCGCGCAAGGCCGTCGATCAGCACGGAACTCGTGGGATCGATGCCGAGCCCGACGATGTGCACCGTACGCGCCGCCCAGGTTACCGAAATTTCCACGCCGCTGACATAGCTCATGCCGAGTTCCGCGGCTGCTTCACGCGCTTCGCGCTGGCCGGCCAGTTCGTCGTGATCGGTCAGCGCCCACAAGGTCACGCCCCCCGCATGCGCACGGCGCGCGACATCGGCCGGCGCAAACTGGCCGTCGGAAACGGTGGAGTGACAGTGGAGGTCGGCGTTCATCATCGTCTGGAGAAGGTTCTGCAATCATTTTACTGCAACGCAGTAAGTGACCGCAGGGCAATCTCTCGCCGTCGTTTCTCCGTTAGCCTGCTGCGCCGGCTGCGCGGGCACCCTCGCGTTTGCAATCGCGCTACGCGCAGAATCCCTCGATCAGCGCCGCCACCTGCTCCGGCTGGTCGTGGTGCACCATGTGCCCCGCCTCGTCGATGATCTTTTCGCGCCAATCCGGAAAAGCCTGGAAGCGCGCCTTGAATTCGTCGAGCGGAATCTCGCCCGCAATCGCGGCGAGCGTCGGCGAATGGGCGGCTTCGACGTGCAGCACCTTCGCGCTCACCTTGCGCCAGACGGCCATGACCTCGTCCAGCCGGTACAGCGTCGGGCCACGCAGCTTGTGCGCCGGGTCGGCAAGCAGCATGAAACGCCCGTCGCCGTCCGGCTTCGACCAATGCTCTGCAAGAAACTGCGCGCGCGCTGCGGCCAGACGCGGATTCGTCTTGACGAGGCGGCCGGCCACTTCGTCGAGCGACGCATAGCGCTTCAGCTTCGGCGGATCGCGCAACTCGTCGAGCCAGTTTTGCAGACGTTTCGGCGACTGCGCCGCATGGGAAGGTGCAAGTCCAAAGCCCTCGAGGTCGACCACGCGGCGCACCCGCCCGGGCCGCACGCCAGCGTACAGGCAGACGATGTTCGCACCGAGGCTATGCCCGACCAGATTGACCTGGCCGGTCGGCGCATAGTGATCGAGCAACGCGTCGAGATCGGCAAGGTAATCGTGGAACCAGTAGTGGCCGCCGCCGCTTTGCGCCACCGGCCAGTCCGAAAGGCCGAAGCCGCGCATGTCCGGCGCAATGACCTGCCAGTCGCCGCCCAGTGCATCGACGACGAACTGGAATGACGCCGCCACGTCCATCCAGCCGTGGAGCATGAACAGCGCCGGCGCATCGGGGTTGCCCCAACGCCGCACATGCAGACGGACGCCTCGCACGGCGACGAACTCGGAGCGGGAAGTGTTCATGATCGGTTACGAAAAAAGAATGGTCGTTCTATTATAACGAGATAACCGTACGAAGGGCTGACGCAAGCCGTGACAAACCTCAGCCACGGGTTGCCGGGTCTGTCTATGCGCTGCCTACGTCAATGCCCGCCAGCGCGGCCAGTTCGGCGAGTTCCGTGTCGTCGAAACCAGCGTCGCGGCGCGCTTCGAAATTGAACGGACCACGCAATTTCGGCGCGTGATACTGGTCGGCAAGGCGCGTGTACGTGACGTGCGGATCCAGACCGCCCTCGTCGCACAGATACCGAAACCACCGGTTGCCGATCAGCACATGACCGATTTCGTCGCGCAGGATCACGTCCAGAATCGACGCCGACGCATGATCTCCCGCCTGCTGCAAACGCGCACGGATAGGCGGAGAGGCGTCGAGGCCACGTGCTTCGAGCGTGCGTGGCACCAGCGCCATGCGCGCGAGCACGTCGCCACGGGTGCGTTCGCACATGTCCCATAGACCGTCGTGCGCGGGAAAATCGCCATATGCATGGCCGTAATCGGCGAGCCGCGCTGTAAGCAGCGAAAAGTGATACGCCTCTTCGGCTGCGACCTTGAGCCAGTCTGTGTAGAAGGCGGCGGGCATGCCGGCGAAGCGCCAGACGGCGTCGAGCGCCAGGTTGATCGCGTTGAATTCGATGTGCGCGAGCGCGTGCAGCAACACCGCGCGCCCTTGCGGCGATTGCATGCTGCGCCGCCCGAGCTTGCGCGGCTCGACGAGGTCAGGCCGTGCGGGGCGGCCCGGGAGTTCCGGAGGTTCGTCGAGTTCGAGTTCCGCAGGGCATGGCGCGCTGCCGTCGAGTACGGCGGCATATAACGCGCGCGCCGCGGCCGCCTTGGTGACCGGATGGGCTTCGCGCAGAGCGGCGAGCGCGGCGGTGCGCGCGCACAGCGGCCGACCGCTGGTGCCGGGCGCGGGTTGATCTGCCGAACCGGACGGCGCGCAGGAATCTGGTAGAACGGCGAACATCATCAGATATGAATCGGTAAATGCAATGGGAATGATGAGGAAGACGTGATCGGGCTGGCGCGGAACCGTCTTGCGAGGCCTAAGCGTGACAACCACACAACCGTTTACAATACTCGATTCGACAATCGCGAGCGCCGGACGCAGCGACGAAGAGCCGCCTGCCACGCACGGGCGCGGCCCGTCCCGCGCCCGGCGACCGATCCACGAGGAGACAACGTGACCATTTACAAGCTTGGCGACGCCGCACCGACCATCCACGAAAGCGTATTCGTCGCGGACTCCGCGACCATCATCGGCAATGTGACGCTCGCGGAAAATTCGAGCGTCTGGTTCGGCGCGACGCTACGCGGCGACAACGAGCCGATCACGTTGGGCGCGGGCAGCAACGTTCAGGAGAACGCGGTCCTGCATACCGACCCCGGCTTTCCGCTGACGATCGAGCCGAACGTCACGATCGGTCATCAGGTGATGTTGCACGGCTGCACGATCAAGGAAGGCTCGCTGATCGGAATTCAGGCGGTGGTCTTGAATGGAGCGGTAATCGGCCGCAACTGTCTGGTCGGAGCGGGCGCCATCGTGACCGAAGGCAAGGTGTTTCCCGATAATTCGCTGATTCTCGGCGCGCCCGCTAAGGTGGTGCGCGAATTGACCGAGACGGATATCGCCAACATGCAGCGCGGCGCGGCAAGCTATGCCGAGCGCCGCGAGTATTTCAAGGCGCAGCTCGTGCGCATCGGCTGACCGGCCGGGCGCGCAGCGCGCACGGCGCGGACACGGCATATCGCCGTGGCGCGCCATTCGACTGAGGAAAAGTTGTGAGCGACCAGTTGCAAAAATTCATGTTCAGCGCGGCGCCGGTGCGCGGCGAAATCGTTTCTCTGCGCAATACCTGGCAGGAAGTGCTGACGCGGCGCGAGTATCCGGCGCCGGTGCGGACGATTCTCGGCGAGATGATGGCCGCATGCGCGCTGTTGTCGGCGAATCTGAAGTTCGACGGGACGCTGATCATGCAGATTTTCGGCGACGGCCCGGCCAAGATGCTGGTGGTTCAGTGCAGCTCCGATCTGTCGATGCGCGCCACGGCCAAGCTTTCCGGCGACGAAGGCACGATCGGCGAGAGCGCCTCGCTGGTCGAGTTGCTCAATGCAAGCGGCCACGGCCGCTGCGTAATCACGCTCGATCCGCGCGACAAGAAGCCGGGTCAGCAGCCGTATCAGAGCATCGTGCCGCTGTCGGGCGTGGACGGTCCGCTCAACTCCATGGCGGAAGTGCTCGAGCACTACATGCATCACTCGGAGCAGCTCGACACGCGCCTGTGGCTCGCGGCGAATTCCGACCGCGCGGTCGGCATGCTGCTGCAAAAGCTGCCGGGCGACGGCGGCATCGTCCCGCATCCGGGCGAGCTGGATGCGGACACGTGGGAGCGCGTTTGCACGCTGGGCGGCACGCTGTCACAAGACGAACTGCTGAAGGAAGAACCGGAAACGGTGTTCCGGCGGCTCTTCTGGCAGGAAAACGTTCAGCATTTCGAGCCGGCCGCCGCGCGTTTCGAGTGCACCTGCTCGCGTGAAAAAGTGGGCTCGATGCTGAAGATGCTCGGTCGGGAAGAGGTGGACGGCGTGATCGAGGAGCGCGGCCACGTCGAGATTCATTGTGAGTTCTGCAACCAGCGGTATGAGTTCGACCCGGTCGATGTGGCGCAACTTTTTCTCGCTAACGCACTCTCACAAGGTGTGACGCCGGCCGCTGGGCAACGGCACTGAAACAGGTGGCCAAGCGGGCGCTTTCCGCGCTCGCGGCGGCGTCCTCGGTTGAACTGATGACGCCTGCCATCACTTCCATTGTCATTAATCGCGCGCCCCGCTCCGGGCTTTTGCACACATAGGCGGCGCGGTATCTTTGACGTTGTGAGGCTGCGCCACTCGATGCCGCTGCACATGTTTTACTTAGGTATCCGACTGATCGAGACCGAACATGAGCATTTCTATCTCGCTGCTACGTCCCGCGCGCACCCTCGCCACGTTGACGGCGCTGGCCGGCGTCACTGCGTTGGCCGGTTGCATGATGGACCCGCCGGGGCCCTCGCCCATTTACAGCCGGCTGCCCGCCGACCAGTCGGGCATGGCCAGCGCCGCGCAACCGCTCACGCCCGCTGAGCGCGAGCGTTACGACGCAATCGACCAGCAGGTCATGGCCGAGCAAAACCAGGCAATCGCCGCCGAAAACGCCGCGCAGGCGTGGTCGCGCTATTACAGTCCGCCCGTGCCGGTGAGTGTGTACGGCAGCTATTACGGCGGTGGATGGGGACATGGCTGGGGCACCGGTGTCGGCATCGGCTACGGGCCTTGGGGCTGGTGACGAACTGAGCGCGCCTGGTAGCGCTGGAACGCTGGCGATCACAGCGTTCCGGCCGCGGTTTCGCCTGTTGAATGCTCGCTGATGTAAAAAGGGCGCGGGTCAATTGACACCGCGCCCTTTTTTTCGCCTTCGCATTGAGTCGCCGTCAGCGCTCAGTGCGCGGGCTTCTTGTCTTTCGCTGCCTTGCCGCCGTGCTTGCGCTCGGGCTTCGCACGCGACTCCGGATTCGGCACGACATGCAGCGGTGCCGACGACACTTCGCCGCGGGTCGAGGTGGAAGCCGAAGGCGCGTTTGCCGTCGGCAAAGGTGCGTTCGGGGACACGAATTGCACGAACACTTCGCTGTCCTTGACCATGCCCATTTCGTAGCGGGCGCGCTCTTCGACGGCAGCGGTGCCGTTCTGCAAATCCTGCACCTCGCCCTGAATCCGCTCGTTACGCAGTTTCGCGTCGGCGTTCTTTTGCATCTGCTGCGCGAGCTGCTGCTGCAGTTCGTGCACGCGCAACCAGCCGCCATGGCCCCACCAAAGCGGATACTGGATCAACGCCAGCAGAACAATCAGTACAGCAGTGACGAGCCGCATGAAGTAAGCACAATAAATACGCGCCGCCCTGCGCTATACGCAGGGCGGCGAGGTCAATCAGACACGAAGAAAAACCGGCTCATCGGTCAGCGCTAGAAACAGTCCAATCACGACGAATTAGCGCAGATTGTAGAACGCCGACTTGCCCGGATAGCTGGCGATATCACCGAGGTCTTCCTCGATGCGCAGCAACTGGTTGTATTTCGAGATGCGGTCCGAGCGCGACAGTGAACCCGTCTTGATCTGTCCGGCGTTCAGGCCGACAGCGATGTCCGCAATCGTCGAATCTTCCGTTTCGCCCGAACGATGCGAAATCACAGCCGTGTAGCCGGCCCGCTTGGCCATCTCGATCGCGGCGAAGGTTTCCGTCAGCGTGCCGATCTGGTTGATCTTGATGAGGATCGAGTTCGCGATGCCTTTCTCGATGCCTTCTTTCAGGATGCGCGTGTTGGTCACGAACAGGTCGTCGCCAACCAGCTGGATTTTCTTGCCGAGCTTGTCGGTCAGAAGCTTCCAGCCTTCCCAGTCGCTTTCATGCATGCCGTCTTCGATCGACACGATCGGGAACTTGTCGGCGAGCGTGGCGAGGTAGTCGGTGAATTCCGCCGACGACAGTTGCAGGCCTTCGCCCGCCAATTGGTACTTGCCGTCGTGGTAGAACTCGCTCGCCGCGCAGTCGAGCGCGAGCAGCACGTCTTCACCGGCGCGGTAGCCGGCTTTTTCGATCGCTTGCAGGATGGTCGACAGGCATTCGTCGTTGCTGCCGAAGTTCGGCGCGAAGCCGCCTTCGTCACCCACCGCCGTGCTCATGCCGCGGTCCGACAGGATCTTCTTCAGCGCGTGGAACACTTCAGCGCCGCAGCGCAGTGCTTCGCGGAAGGTCGGCTGGCTGACCGGCACGATCATGAATTCCTGGATGTCCAGGCTATTGTTCGCGTGCGCGCCGCCGTTGACGATGTTCATCATCGGCACCGGCAGTTGCATCGCGCCGGAGCCGCCGAAGTAACGGTACAGCGGCAGGCCGGCTTCTTCAGCGGCGGCCTTCGCGACGGCCATGGACACGGCCAGCATCGCGTTTGCGCCGAGGCGCGACTTGTTGTCCGTGCCGTCGAGTTCGAGAAGGGTCTTGTCGAGGAAAGCCTGCTCGGAAGCGTCGAGGCCCATGATCGCTTCGGAGATTTCGGTGTTGATGTGTTCGACTGCCTTCAGCACGCCCTTGCCGCCGTAGCGGCCGGTTTCGCCGTCGCGCAGCTCGATCGCTTCGCGCGAACCGGTGGACGCGCCCGACGGCACCGCGGCGCGGCCCATGGTGCCCGACTCGAGCAGCACGTCGCATTCGACGGTGGGGTTGCCTCGCGAATCGAGAATCTCTCGACCGATGATATCTACGATAGCACTCATGGTTTCCTCAAGAAATGACGATGAATTCTTTACTGTGACACTGTATCTCGCACGCGCTCGTTCCGATCCATGCAAAGCACGATCTACCGACAGACAGCCTACGCGCCGATACGTTCGACGACCATTGTGCGCATTCGCCGCGTGCCCGCCTGAATGGGCGGCTCAAGACGCGAGCCGACATGCGGCGAATACCTGAATCAGTTGAAATCGCTTTCGAGGAACGGCGCGCGCTTGACGGCCTGATCGAGCGTGACGAGCGTCTCGAGCAGATCGGCCATGCGGTTGAGCGGCACGGCGTTCGGACCGTCCGATTTGGCCTGCGCCGGATTCGGGTGCGTTTCCATGAAGAGACCCGCGACGCCGACCGCCACCGCGGCACGCGCGAGCACCGGCACGAATTCGCGCTGCCCGCCCGAGCTCGTACCCTGCCCGCCCGGCAACTGCACAGAATGCGTGGCGTCGAACACAACCGGCGCATTCGTTTCACGCATGATCGCGAGCGAACGCATGTCGGACACGAGGTTGTTATAGCCGAACGACACGCCGCGCTCGCACGCCATGAAGCGGTCTTCCGACAGACCGGCCTCGCGTGCCGCGTCGCGCGCCTTGTCGATGACGTTTTTCATGTCGTGCGGCGCGAGAAACTGGCCTTTCTTGATATTGACCGGTTTGCCCGAACGCGCGCACGCGTGGATAAAGTCTGTTTGACGGCACAGGAAAGCCGGCGTTTGCAGCACATCGACCACTGAGGCGACCTGTTCGATCTCGTGCTCCGCGTGAACGTCGGTCAGCACCGGCAGGCCGAGCTGACGCTTCACTTCCGACAGGATGCGCAACCCTTCGTCCATGCCCAGACCGCGAAACGATTTGCCACTACTGCGATTGGCTTTGTCGTACGACGATTTGTAGATGAAGGGAATGTTCAGCTTCGCGCAGATTTCCTTCAGCCGGCCCGCCGTGTCGATCGTCATTTGCTCCGATTCGACGACACAGGTGCCCGCGATCAGGAAAAACGGCTTGTCGAGCCCGATTTCGAAATCGCCCAGTTTCATGCTTTCTCCCCGACTTCGTTCGTGACGCGCGACTGCTGACGCGCGAGCGCTGCCTCGACGAACGACTTGAACAGCGGATGGCCGTCGCGCGGCGTGGACGTGAATTCCGGGTGGAACTGCACGCCGACGAACCACGGGTGCATGCTGCGCGGCAGCTCCATCATTTCCGGCAGATCTTCACTCGGAGTACGGGCGCTGATGATAAGACCGCCGGCTTCGAGCTGGGGCACGAAGCGGTTATTGACTTCATAACGGTGACGATGACGCTCGTTCACATCTTTGCCGTAGATCTCTTCGGCCATGGTGCCGGGCTTGATCGGGCAACGCTGCGAACCGAGGCGCATGGTGCCGCCGAGATCGGATTCTTCGGTACGCTTTTCGACACGGCCTTCGCGGTCGTACCACTCGGTGATCAGCGCGACCACACGGTTCTCGGTTTCCTGATCGAACTCGGTGCTGTTCGCGTTCTTCAGCCCGACCACGTCGCGCGCGAATTCGATTACGGCCAGTTGCATGCCGAGGCAGATGCCAAGATACGGCACCTTCGCTTCGCGTGCATAACGGATCGCCGCGATCTTGCCTTCGGTGCCGCGACGGCCGAAGCCGCCAGGCACGAGCACGGCGTCGAGATGCTTGAGACTTTCGACACCCTGCGTTTCGATCTCTTCGGAATCGATGTACTCGATGTTCACGCGCGTCGACGTATGCATGGACGCGTGGCGCAGTGCTTCGATCAGCGACTTGTACGACTCGGTCAGGTCGACATACTTGCCGACCATGCCGATCGTGACTTCGTGTGTCGGGTTTTGCAGCTTCTCGACGAGGTCCGCCCACATGGACAGATCGGCGGGCTTCGGCGTGAGCTTCAGCTCTTCGCAGATGATCGCGTCGAGACCCTGATCGTGAAGCATCTGCGGAATCTTGTAGATGCTGTCCGCGTCCCACACCGAGATCACGGCGTCTTCCGGCACGTTCGAGAACATCGAAATTTTCGCGCGTTCGTCGTCCGGAATGCGGCGGTCGGCGCGGCACAGCAGCACGTGCGGCGAAATACCGATTTCGCGCAGCTTCTGCACGCTGTGCTGCGTGGGCTTGGTTTTCAGTTCGCCGGCAGTGGCGACCCAGGGCACCAGCGTGAGATGCACGAAGCACGCGCTGTTGCGGCCCATGCGCAAGCTCATTTGACGCGCGGCTTCGAGGAACGGCAGCGATTCGATGTCGCCCACCGTGCCGCCCACTTCGACGATAGCCACGTCCGGCTCGCCGCAGGTGGCCGACGCCGCGCCACGCTCGATGAACGCCTGGATTTCATTCGTGATGTGCGGAATGACCTGCACCGTCTTGCCGAGATAATCGCCGCGGCGTTCCTTGCGGATCACCGATTCGTAGATCTGGCCCGTGGTGAAGTTATTGGCCTTGCGCATCTTCGTGCTGATGAAGCGCTCGTAATGGCCGAGGTCGAGGTCTGTCTCCGCTCCGTCTTCGGTCACGAACACTTCGCCGTGTTGGAACGGACTCATCGTGCCGGGGTCGACGTTGATGTATGGATCGAGCTTGAGAAGGGTGACTTTAAGACCGCGCGATTCGAGGATCGCGGCGAGGGAAGCGGCGGCAATACCCTTGCCGAGGGAAGATACTACGCCGCCGGTGACGAAAACATATTTGGTCATCGCTGGATGCTCGCGGGAAAAACGGATTATACCGTAAAGCAGGGTCTCAACCCAGCAAAATGCGAGCGGCCCCGGCACGCATGCGCCCCACGCAAACCACCAGTGACCGGCGCGCGCAGCGTCAGCCGCGCTGCTCCAGTTCGCGCAACATCCGCTGCACGGCACGCGCGGTTTCGATCGGCTTTTCCATTGGAAAGAGGTGGCTGCCCTCGATCCATTCCACGTGGCCGCCGGTAGCACGGCGCGTGGCGCGCAAGCCGACCTGACGGATTTCCCTGGACCGCGTGCCGGCGATGAATCCGACCGGCACCGGCGCGCCGCGCGCGAGCCGCGCGCCGAGCGTATGCGGCAAGGTCCGGTAGATCTGATATTCGATGCGGCGATCGAACGCGAGGCTGCGCGAGCCGTCGTGCGAAACCTGCGGAATGCCGAACTCGATGTAGTCGGACAGCATGCGCTCGTCCCAGCGTGCGAACGCGGGCTTCGAATGGAAATGGCGCCATGCCTCGTCGCGACTGCCCCAGTGAGTGCGGCGTGTGCGCGTGGCGGCTGCGGGCGAAAGCCGCTCGTCGAGCCCGGTCCATTGCGACACGCGCAAAATGCTGCTGCGCCAGCCTGCCACCACCGGAGAGTCGAGCATCACGACGCCCCTCACCCACTGCGGTTTCTTCAGCGCGGCCATCAGCGACAGATAGCCCCCGAGCGAATGTCCCACGAGCCACACCGGCTGCTCGTAGCTGCGCTCGATGTCGTCGAGCAACTGCTCGACGAGATGCGGCCAGTCCTGCGTCACCGGGTAGCGCGGATCGTGCCCGATTCGTTCGATGTGGCGCACTTCATAGTCGTCGGAGAGTTCCGCAAAAATCGTCCGGTAAGTCGACGCGGGAAAACCGTTCGCGTGCGAGAAGTGAATGATGTTTTTCAACTGCGGCTATCTCCGTTCTGTTTATTCGCGGCGGGTGAAGCCTGGCGGTGTCTCGCGGTGCTGAGTGTTGCGGTGTGGTGCTGCTTGGTGCTGCTTGGTGCTGCTTGGTGCTGCTTGGTGTTGTCCCGGTGCTCCGTCGTGACGTTTGCAATGCGGTTCCCGTTGAGAGGCTCCGCTTTCCCACCTGCTCCATGGCTGCTTTGCTGTGGTGTTTTGTTCGTTGCTTTCCGTACTTCTTTTGTGACCCATCCATTCTGCGCAGCCGCAGCCGGCGATCCGTTCATCGATCCATCCAGTAACGCCGATGAGTGTCGCGATAACGCTCGACCGTCACCGCCGCATCGCTCGCATGCGCGCCTCGTCGCCCGGCGAAATCCGGGTCGATGAGAACGCGCACTGCGCCATCCGCATCGCTGCGTCCAAGTTCAATATGCCGCGCCGAGTAACGCGCCAGCACGCCCGCACTGGGATGATGAAACCGGTTGCGATAGCCTACCTGAAATAGCGCGACGAGCGGGTCGATAGAATCGAGGAACGGCTCAGTCGACGACGTCTTGCTCCCATGGTGTGGGACCACCAGCACCTGAGCACGCAGCATCTCGCGATCGCGCGACAACAGCACGCGTTCAGTTGGCGCCTCGATGTCGGCGGTCAGCAGCGCTGCAAGGCTTGTGGCTTGCGCCTGCTCGTCCGGCGCGCTGGCCGACGGATCCGCCGTGTTTTGCGATCTCCCCTCCAGCGCACGCTCCACTGCGCTGATCGCTCCACCATCCGCTACGCCACCCGCCATACCCTCCAATCCCACGCCCTCCCCACTCCCCTCACCTGACTTCGCAACTACTCCCGGCAACGTGCTCACGCGCAGCACGCAGCAATGCGCGTTCGGTTTGCCTTGTAGCGGCCCGGCGTCAGGCCAGAGCATCGAGAATTCGACACCGTCCCACTGCCAGCGCTGTCCCGCAGCACAGGGCAGCGTCTGCGCGCCCCGTTGCCGCGCATTCGCCCATAGCGCATTGGCCGGCGCGAGAGCGGCGACCATCTGACGGACTTCGATTGCATCCAGCACGGCCGGCGCGCCGCCCGAGTGATCGGAATCTGCGTGGCTGACAATCAGCGTATCCAGGACGTTGACGCCGTGCGCCTGAAGATACGGCACGACGACTCGCTCGCCCGCGTATGTGGACTCCGGGCCCGGCCCCGTATCGAACAGCAGCACATGATGCGCCGTCTCGACCAGCACCGACGTGCCTTGCCCAACGTCCAGCGCGGTCAGCCGGAAGCTGCCGTGGGGCGGCCCGGACGG
This sequence comes from Paraburkholderia kirstenboschensis, assembly GCF_904848585.1. GTDB lineage: Bacteria > Pseudomonadota > Gammaproteobacteria > Burkholderiales > Burkholderiaceae > Paraburkholderia > Paraburkholderia kirstenboschensis. The sequence continues at coordinate 862,337 of NZ_CAJHCR010000001.1, read as the reverse complement.
CGCTGGCGCGAGCAACGGCAACCACGCGAGCGGCGCCGCCCAGCGCAGCGGCCAGCCGCGCGGCGCGAGACACCAAAGCACGCCGGTCGCGGCGGCGGCGAGCGCCCATCCGTCCGGCTGCGGCAACCACCACAGCGCCCACCTCGGCCCGGACAGCCACTGCAATCTGCCAACCATGACATCGAGCAGCGCGTGCGCCGTACGAAACGCGTAGGCATCAAGCGGCGCGGGCAACACGACGCCTGCCAGCACCGACGGCGTGACGAGCAGGCTTACCCACGGAATCGCAAACGAGTTCGCGAGCGGCCCGACCAATGGTATCTGCGCGAACCAGTAGATGGTCAACGGCGCGAGCGCGACGGTGACAGCAAACTGAACATGCGCGGCGCCGTGCAGCCGTTCACCGAAAGCGCGAATGCGGTTCACGGCAGCGGCACGCAGGCGTGACAATTGGCCGGGCGCGCCGCCCTGTTCGTCCGTCTCGTGCGTGCGCTGTTCGTGGTTCTGCACCCGAGGCCGCCCCGACGTGGCGAAAAGAATCGCCGCCACCGCGCAGAACGACAACCAGAATCCCGCCGAAACAACCGCCCACGGATCGATCAGCAACACGAGCCCGAGCGCCGACGCGAGCACGGCCGAGCGCGGTACATTGCGCCCGCTCAGGTAGGCGAGCGCAACGACGCCGGCCATCCACAGCGCGCGCTGCGCGGGTACGTTGAAGCCGGCCAACGCAGCATGCAACGCGGCGAAGATCGCGCCGCCAGTTACCGCGACGAATTGCGCGGGAACGTGCAGCGGCCAGTTGCGGCCGATCAAACCCGAGCGTCGCCACCACGCTCCGCAAAGCCAGGCCGCGAGCCCCGCGGCAAAGCCGATATGCAATCCCGAGATCGCCACCAGATGACTCGTGCCCGTGGCGCGCATCAATTGCCAGTCGGCGGCGCTCACTTCGTCCTGTGCGCCGATCGCCAGCGCGACGACGATGCCGCGATGCGGCGCGTCCGCGAGCACCGCGTCGATCCGCGCACGCAGCGCCGCGCGCCAGCGGTCCACCGTCACGCCGACGCCGCGCGCTTCCGGACGCAACCGCACCGCCTGCGCCGCCGCGCTCACATATCCGGTGGCCCGCACGTTCCGCGCAAGCAACGCGGCTTCCGCGTCACGCACGCCAAAGTTCGCATTGCCATGCGGCCGTTTCAGACGCACGCGCAGACGCCACCGTTCGCCGGGCTCGAGCGGCGGCGGCGGTGCTTCGTCGGCGATCCATGTCAACTGGACGACGTGCGGAAACCTCACCGGCTCGCGTGGTGCCGACTCAACGGCGAGCGCGTCGGCCGACTCCACATCGAAAAGAAAGCGAACGCCCTTATCGTCGCGCGTGGGCAAACCTTTGATGTAGCCGGTCACCTCGATGTCGCGGCCTTCCCACGCAACCGGCAGGCTCGCCGCAAGCCGTGCTTCGGCACGCCACGCCGCATAGCCGAAGCCGACGCAGCATGCCGCGCATGAGAGCGCACCCCAGCCGGCGAATGAGCGCAACCGTCGAAACGGCCAGCTGGAAGACGCCCTGTGCTCGTGATCTGCAATGTGAGCACGCCCACGCAAGGCCCACACTGCGACAGCCGACGCGGCGCAGCCCAACGACACCACCGCGCACCAGCCGCCCCAACCGGGCAACGCCGCCTGCCGCTGGAGCCAGACGACGCCCAACGCAAATCCACACCACCATGCACGCATCCGCCCTCCGCCCCGCACCGGCTGTACGCGGACGAGACGAAGCAACGCACGGCGCAACGCGCAAGCATGCCGCCGGACGTGGGTCTCGCCCGGCGCGAACCACTCGAAAATCAACGAAACCGATTATGCAGAGGAAAGCGCGAGACGCGGCAGCGCGGCGAGCGCGTTAGCCGTTGTGCCTAGGGCGGCTTCGTCCACCGCCATGCCGCGCAATTGCGCGAGGCCCGCGCCGATGGCTGGAATCTGCTCGGGCGAGTTGCGCTGCTTGTAAATCCACGAAGGCGCAATGTCCGGCGCGTCGGTCTCGACCACGAGCGCGTCGAACGGCAACTGCTCTGCAAGCCGGCGAATCTGCCGCGCGCGCTCGAACGTCAGATTGCCGCCGAAGCCGAGATGCATGCCCTGGTCGATATACGCCTGCGCCTGCTGGAAGCTGCCATTGAATGCATGCGCGATGCCGCGGTGAATCTGATGCCGGCGCAAGCCTTTGATGACCTGATCCTGCGATTTACGCACATGGCAGATCACCGGCAGATCGAATTCGCGCGCGATCTGAAGTTGACCGTTGTAGAAGAATTGCTGGCGGGCGTCGTCGAGGCCGTCGACGAAATAATCCAGACCGATCTCGCCGATGCCGACGAAACGCGGGTCGTCGAGGCTCGCCTCGATTTCCGCGCGCAGCAGTTCAAGGTCGTGTTCCTGCGCGGATGGCGTGAAGAGCGGATGAATGCCGAGAGCATATGCGCCGCCGTCGAAGCGGTGCGCCAGCTCGCGCACGGCCGCGAAGTTCTGCCGGCCGATGGCGGGAATGACGATACGCCCCACACCCGCGCTCTTCGCCGCGGCCGCGACGTGCTCGCGGTCGGCGTCGAATTCGGAAGCGTCGAGATGGCAGTGCGTATCGATCCACATGAGTTGCCTCGCTGACAAAGCGGATTGAGCGGATTGAGCGGCTCAAACGGCTCAAGCGGCCGGCATCGACATTTGCAGCGCGGCTAACCACGCGGCCACGCCGAGCCATTTCAAGGTCTATGCCGCTTCGCCGCCGTCACACCGGAACCGGCGGCTCCTCATGCAAAATCCCTTCGCGCAGCCGCATGATGCGGTCGCACCGCCCGGCCAGTTCGGGGTCGTGAGTGACGATCACGAAACTCGTTTCGAGCGTTCGGGACAGTTCGAGCATCAGATTGAAGACCGTGTCCGCAGTGCCGCCGTCAAGATTGCCGGTGGGTTCGTCGGCGAGCACGCATGCCGGCTTCGTGACCAGCGCCCGCGCAATCGCCACACGCTGACGCTCGCCGCCCGATAGCTCGCCCGGCCGATGTTTCGCGCGATGCGCCATGCCGACGCGCTCCAGCACCGCGAGCGCTTCGCGGCGCGACGCTTCGGTCGTCATGCGGCGGATCCGCAACGGCATTGCGACGTTATCGAGTGCGGAAAACTCCGGCAGCAGATGATGGAATTGGTACACGAAACCGAGCGCGCGATTGCGCAAGTCGTTGCGTTCGCGTTCGGAGAGCTTCGTGAACGGCTTGCCCATCACCGAGACGTGGCCGGCGCTTGGATCGTCCAAGCCGCCGAGCACATGCAGCAGCGTGCTCTTGCCGGAACCGGACGCGCCGACAATCGCGAGTTTCTCGCCGCGCCGCACGCTCAGTTCGGCGTTGTTGAGCACCTGCACATTCAGACCGCCCTGCACGAACGACTTCGAAATGCCGGTCGCTTCCAGCACGTAGGGATGCGGCGTCAGTTCCTGAGCGGCCATGGGTAGAGTTGCTGAACGGTCATTCATAGCGCAGCGCCTCCGCCGGACGAACTTTGGCACCGCGCCAGCTTGGGTAAAGCGTCGCCACCGCCGACATCAGGAACGCGATGATGCCGATTCGCGCGACGTCGGCGGGAATCAGTTCGGACGGCAGCTCGCTGATGAAATACACCGACGGCGGCAAGAACTGCACGCCGATCATATGCTCGATCATCGGCACGAGCCATGGAATGCTCCACGCGATCAGGCAGCCCAGCGCAACGCCGGTTGCCGTGCCGATAAAGCCGATCGTCACGCCCTGCACGACGAAAATCTTCATGATCGAACCGGGCTGCGCGCCGAGCGTGCGCAGAATCGCGATGTCGGCCTGCTTGTTGGTCACCGTCATCACGAGGGACGACACGAGATTGAACGCCGCGACCGCGATGATCAGCGTGAGAATGATGAACATCATGCGTTTTTCGATCTGCACCGCCGAGAACCAGGTCTTGTTCTGCTGCGTCCAGTCGCGGATATACAGGTCGCCAGACAGACTGCGCGCAAGCTGATGCGCGACTTCCGGCGCGCGCTGCATGTCGGTCAGACGCAGCCGCACGCCGGTCGGCGCGGGCAGCCGGAACAGCGCCTGAGCGTCCTTGATATTGATCAGCGCTAGCGTGCTGTCGTACTCGTAATGCCCCGACTCGAAGATGCCCACCACCGTGAACTGCTTCAGGCGCGGCAGCATGCCGGCCGGCGTAATGGTGCCTTCGGGCGCGACCAGCGTGATCTTGTCGTTGACGGCCACGCCGAGATTGGTCGCGAGGTCCGCGCCCAGCACGATGCCGAAGTCGCCGGGCACGAGATCGGTGAGCTTGCCGCCTTTCATCTCCTTGCCGATGTCGGACACCTGCGGCTCGAGCGTAGGCTCCACGCCGCGCAACGCGACGCCGCTGACTGCGTCCTGGCGCGTGAGCAGCGCCTGCGCTTCCACATAAGGCGCGGCGCCGATCACTTCCTTGTTCTGACGCGCTTCCTGGGCCGTGAGTTGCCAGTTAGGCATCGACCCGGTCGGCGAAAAGATTTCGACGTGCGCGAGCACCGACAGCATGCGGTCGCGCACTTCTTTCTGGAAGCCGTTCATTACCGACAGCACCACGATCAGCGCGGCCACGCCGAGCGCGATGCCCGACATCGAAACCAGCGCGATGAAGGAGATAAAGCCGTTGCCGGTCGTGCGTTTGCCGGCGCGGGTGTAGCGCCAGCCGATCTGCCATTCGTAGGGAAATTTCAAGCGAGTCCTTTTCTGCGTTCTTCGGCTACCCGAGCCCCGTGCGGTGTCTTGCATCTGGCGATGTGTCCGGCGATGCGTCGGCCATATGCCTGCCGTTGCGCCTGCCTTCGCGTCGCGAATGCGGCCCGAGTGTCCTGATCATTGGTGTCGCGGCAATCCGGATGGTTCCGGTCCGACGTTGCGGCGCAAACCCGCCCCGCATTGCCGATGCCGCCACCGTCAACCAAGCGCGAAGTTTGCCATACAATGCCGCGCCGCCGCATAAACGGACTGCCGACGGGACGGCTAGCGGGACCGCTGGGGAGACTGCTGGGGGACCGCTGCGCGGACTGCCCGGCGGAACTGCCGCGAAGGCGGCGACCCATTGCCGACCCGCGCCAACCGGCCGTGCCTATCGAAACCGCAGCGCGCTTTGCCCTACAATGCGCAGCATCATGCACGCCGACCGCCTCCATCTTCTGCTTCCTTTCGCGCTGCCCGCCGCGGCCGAGGCCTCCACCGCCCTACACGACATCCGCAGCCCCGCCCTCGACCGACTGGTCGCGCGTGCGACGCTCGTTGAGCGCGTAATCGGCGAGGATTTCCAGCGCACGCTGCCGCACGAACGGTGGATCGCGCGTCAGTTCGGCGCGCTATCGGCCACCGCGGCCACCTCGGCCACCTCGACAGGCGTGGCGGGCGCGCCAGGCGCGCCGAGCGGCAGTGGCGCAAGCGGCGCGGCAGCAGCCGACGAAGCCCCGCTCGCGCCCTACATGCTGCGCGCCGACGGCGGAGAGCCCGGCGACGCCACGTGGGCCTGCGTGCAGCCGGTGCACGTGCGCATCGCGCATGACCATCTGGTGCTGATCGACCCGGCGTCGCTCGATCTGTCCGATGACGAAGCGAGCGCGCTGCTCGCGGTGGCCCGGCCTCTGATCGAAGAACTCGGCGTGCGCATCGAGGCGCCGAAGCCCGCGCGCTGGTACCTGTCGGGCGACGGCTTCGGCACGCTGGCCGGTGCATCGCCGTTGCGCGCGAGCGGCCGCAACATCGAAATCTGGTTGCCGCACGAAGCGCATTCCGGCGAGCGTTCGCGTGCATGGATGAAGCTGCAGAACGAAGTGCAGATGGCCTGGTTCGAGCACCCCGTGAACGAAGCGCGCGAGGCGCGCGGCCTGCCCGCCGTCAACTCCATCTGGTTTCACGCGCAAGGCGCGGCGCGGCCTGTGCGCAGCCCGTTCTCGCGCGTTTTTTCAGACGCCGCCGCGACGCGCGGCCTTGCACTTACAGCCGGCGTGCCAGTCGGCGCGCCGCCCGCTTCGTTCGCGGCGCTGTCGTCGCTGGCAGAGCGCCGCGGTGCCAACGTAGGCGGCGAAACCACAACCCGTTCGAGCGATGCCGCGAACGATGAGCGGCACACCGCGGCGCACGCGCGAAACACCACACTCGTGGAACTCGACCCGTTCTCCGCGCCGTACATCGAACAGGACTGGGCGCGCTGGAACGCGGCCTTCGCGGCGCTGCAAGGCGACTGGTTCGAACCGGCGCTCGAAGCGCTGCAATCCGGTGCACTTGCCGAGCTCGGCCTGACCTTGTGCGGCGACACCGGCTCCGTCACGCTCAGCATCACGCGCGGCGATTTGCGCAAATTCTGGCGACGGCGCCTGCTCGCCTCGCTTTTCATCGAATGATCGATTGCATGACCGACCATACCGACGACCATACAGACGGCCTTTCAGAATGACCCGAATCGTTACGCGCGCCTGTTCTCCTGTCGACGCCGAAATTCTCGTGCGCCACGGCCTGCATCCGGTACTCGCGCGCCTGTATGCGGCGCGCGGCGTGTGCCTGCCCGATGAAATCGAAACCGGACTCGCGCGCCTCGTGCCGCCCGCCGCGCTGAAAGGCTGCGAAGACGCTGCCGCGCTGCTCGCCGACGCGATCCAGCAAAAGCATCGCATGCTGGTCGTGGCCGACTACGATTGCGACGGCGCCACCGCGTGCGCGGTCGCGGTGCGCGGGCTGCGCATGTTCGGCGGTCAGATCGACTATCTGGTCCCGAACCGCTTCGAATACGGCTACGGCCTCACGCCCGAGATCGTCGCGCTGGCCGCGCGCAACGCATCGGGAAAGCCCGACCTGCTGCTTACGGTCGACAATGGCATCGCGAGCGTGGACGGCGTCGAGGCAGCCAACGCTCTTGGGATCGACGTGCTCGTCACCGATCACCATCTGCCCGGTGACCAGTTGCCCGCTGCCCGCGCGATCGTCAATCCGAACCAGCCGGGCTGCGAGTTTCCGAGCAAGTGCATCGCGGGTGTCGGCGTGATGTTTTACGTGCTGCTCGCGTTGCGCGCCGAATTGCGCCGCCGCGGCGCGTTCAGCGACGATTTCCCGGAGCCGCGCCTTGACGGCCTGCTGGATCTCGTCGCGCTCGGCACCGTCGCGGACGTCGTGAAACTCGACGGCAACAACCGCGTGCTGGTCGCGCAAGGTTTGCAACGCATCCGCAAAGGCAAGATGCAGCCTGGCATCGCCGCCCTCTTTCGCGCCGCCGCGCGCGACGCCCGCAACGCGTCCGGCTTCGACCTCGGCTTCGCGCTCGGCCCGCGGCTGAATGCGGCGGGACGCCTGTCGGATATGTCGCTCGGTATCGAATGCCTGACGACCGACGACGTCGGCCGCGCGTGGGAACTCGCCCAACAGCTCGACACGATGAACCGCGAGCGCCGCGAAATCGAAGCGGGCATGCAGCAACAGGCGCTCGACGACCTCTCGTCGATCGACCCAGACGGCGCGGCCACCATCACGCTGTTCAATCCGGCCTGGCACCAGGGCGTAATCGGCATCGTGGCGGGACGGCTGAAAGAGAAATTTCACCGGCCTTCGTTCACGTTCGCACTCGCCGACGACAGCGGCCAGCTCGTCAAAGGCTCGGGGCGCTCGATCGCGGGCTTCCATCTGCGCGACGCGCTCGATCTGATTTCGAAGCGCGAGCCCGGCATGATCGTCAAATTCGGCGGCCACGCGATGGCGGCGGGCTTGACGCTCGCCGCCGCCGACGTGCCGCGCTTCACGGCCGCGTTCGAAGCGGTCGGCCGCGAGTGGCTCACCGACGACGCGCTCTCGCGCACCGTCGAAACCGACGGCGAACTGGAAGACGCGTACTTCACGCCGCAATTCGTCGAAATGCTCGACGCCGCCGTCTGGGGCCAAGGGTTTCCGGCGCCGGTGTTTTCGGGCGAATTCGACGTCGCGTCGCAGGCTCTCGTGAAGGACAAGCACCTGAAGCTGCAACTGATGCGCGGCCGCCAGCGCTTCAACGCGATCTGGTTCAATCACACCGACACGCTGCCCGCGCGCACCACGGTGGCTTACCGGCTTGCGAGCGACACGTGGAACGGCGTCTCGCGCGTGCAGCTGATCGTCGAGCACGCGGCGAGCTAGAGCGCCTTTAACGGCTTCGCCGACGCCGCTGCGCGAATCTGCCGCGGCGTCGAAAATCTCCGCAAAATCAATCCCAAACACACGCCGGATCGCCAATGCGCCTGCGGCGCGGCACGCCGATCGGCTATAATTTCACCTTTTTACGAAGCTATAAAAGATCGACATGGAAGCGGAACGTCTCAACGCGATCGAAGCCTCTCTGGCGGACCTGCGCACGCGCGCGGCCGACCTACGGGGGTATCTTTGACTACGACGACAAAGCACTGCGTCTAATCGAAGTCAACCGGGAACTCGAAGACCCGGACGTCTGGAACGACTCGAAACACGCCCAGGCGCTCGGCCGGGAGAAGAAACTGCTCGACGACACCGTCGGCAAACTCACGTCGCTCGACAACGACTTGCGCGACGCGCAAGACCTGTTCGACATGGCGCGTGAAGAAGGCGACGACGAAACGCTGATCGCCTGCGAAACGGACGCACAAGCGCTCGAACAGCGCGTCGCCGACATGGAATTTCGCCGCATGTTCGCGAATCCGGCCGACCCGAACAACGCGTTCCTGGATATCCAGGCCGGCGCGGGCGGCACCGAGGCGTGCGACTGGGCGTCCATGCTGCTGCGCCAGTACCTGCGCTACTGCGAACGCAAGGGCTTCAAGACCGAAGTGCTGGAGCAGACCGACGGCGACGTCGCGGGCATCAAGAACGCCACGATCAAGATCGAGGGCGAATACGCTTACGGCTTTCTGCGCACCGAAACCGGCGTGCACCGCCTCGTGCGCAAGTCGCCGTTCGACTCGTCGGGCGGGCGTCATACGTCGTTTTCGTCGGTGTTCGTGTATCCGGAAGTCGACGATTCGATCGAGGTGGACATCAACCCGGCCGATCTGCGTATCGACACGTACCGCGCGTCCGGTGCGGGCGGTCAGCACATCAACAAGACCGACTCCGCGGTGCGTATCACGCACTTGCCGTCGGGCATCGTCGTGCAGTGCCAGAACGACCGCTCGCAGCACCGCAACCGCGCCGAAGCAATGGCCATGCTGAAATCGCGCCTGTACGAAGCGGAAATCCGCAAGCGTCAGGCCGAGCAGGACAAGCTCGAAGCGGGCAAGACCGACGTGGGTTGGGGTCACCAGATCCGCTCGTACGTGCTGGACAACAGCCGTATCAAGGACCTGCGCACCAACGTCGAAATCAGCAATACGAAGAGCGTGCTCGACGGCGATCTCGATCCGTTTATCAGCGCGAGCCTGAAACAAGGCGTCTAAGTGCGACCGGCGCGGCACGGCTCACAACGCCGCGCCGCGCCGCATCTTTTTACCGCCTGAGGTCTGTCACCGACTGGCTGTCCGCAAGCCGGCCACCGCGATATGAGGCGCTGATTGCGGCTGATTGATTGCAGGCCACCGATTGCGGACCACCGATTGCGGACCACGAATACCAAACCATCATGAACGAACCGATCCAGCCTAATGCGGCCCAGCCTGATGCGGCCCAGCCTGATGCGGCCCAGCCGAATGCGGCCCAGCCGAGCGTCGTGCCCGAGGTGGACGACAACAAGATCATCGCCGAGCGCCGCGAGAAGCTGCGCGAGTTGCGTGAGCAAGGCGTCGCCTATCCGAACGATTTCCGTCCCACGCATCATGCGCAAGATCTGCAATCGCAGTTCGAGCAAACCGACAAGGAAGCGCTCGAAGCAAACCCGCTCGAAGTAGCGATTGCCGGCCGCATGATGCTCAAGCGCGTGATGGGCAAGGCAAGCTTTGCGACCGTGCGCGACGGCTCGGGGCAGATCCAGTTCTTCATCACGCCGGCCGACGTCGGTCAGCAAACGTACGACGCCTTCAAGAAGTGGGACATGGGCGACATCGTCGCGGCGCGCGGCGTGCTGTTTCGCACCAACAAGGGCGAGCTCTCCGTGCGTTGTACCGAACTGCGCCTGCTGTCGAAGTCGCTGCGTCCGCTGCCGGACAAGTTCCACGGTCTGTCGGACCAGGAGATGAAGTATCGCCAGCGCTACGTGGATCTGATCGTCACGCCGGAAACGCGCAAGACGTTCGTCGCGCGTACGAAGGCAATTTCGTCGATCCGCAAATTCATGGCCGACGCCGACTTCATGGAAGTCGAAACGCCAATGCTCCACCCCATTCCCGGTGGCGCGGCGGCCAAGCCGTTCACCACGCACCACAACGCGCTCGACATGCAGATGTTCCTGCGCATCGCGCCTGAGCTGTATCTGAAGCGGCTGGTGGTGGGCGGCTTCGAGCGCGTGTTCGAGATCAACCGTAACTTCCGCAATGAGGGCGTCTCCGTGCGCCACAACCCGGAATTCACGATGATCGAGTTCTACGCGGCCTACACCGATTACAAGTGGCTGATGGATTTCACCGAGCAGTTGATCCGCCAGGCCGCGATCGACGCACTGGGCACCGCGACGATCACGTATCAAGGGCGCGAACTCGATCTGGCCAAGCCGTTCCACCGTTTGACGATCACTGAGGCTATCCAGAAGTACGCGCCCCAGTACACGAACGAGCAGTTGGCCGACAGCGCGTTCCTTCGCACGGAACTGAAGAAGTTCGGCGTGGACGCGTCGCAGCCGCAGTTCCTGAATGCGGGCGTGGGCTCGCTACAACTGGCGCTGTTCGAAGAGACCGCCGAGTCGCAACTGTGGGAGCCGACGTACATCATCGACTATCCGGTCGAGGTGTCGCCGCTCGCGCGCGCATCGGACAAGGTGGAAGGCATCACCGAGCGATTCGAGCTGTTCATTACCGGCCGCGAAATCGCCAATGGCTTCTCGGAGCTGAACGATCCGGAAGACCAGGCGGCGCGCTTCAAGAAGCAGGTCGACCAGAAGGACGCCGGCGACGAAGAAGCCATGTTCTACGACGCCGACTATATCCGCGCGCTCGAATACGGCATGCCGCCGGCGGGTGGCTGCGGTATCGGCATTGACCGTCTGGTCATGATGCTCACTGACAGCCCGAGCATCCGCGACGTGATTCTGTTCCCGCATCTGCGTCGCGAAGACTGAGCATTACACTGTTTTCTTTGGAAACGCCCGGCTCTCATGCCGGGCGTTTTGCGTTGTGCGTTGTGCGGGGGCCAGGCACTGCGTTGGCTAGTCGTGCATGTAACCATTAGTAAAAGCCCCGCCGCCGTACGTACCGGAAAGCGCCGTTTCCGGCAAATCGTTACAATTGGAAACGTCCCGTGGATCGATTTCACGGAGACTTGGTCTCATTACAAGTCACTCTGCCAAAGACGGAGGCGAAGATGGATCGACCCAACACGCAACCCGCCACGCCAGTGGCGCAGAACCCGGCATCGTCGACATCCCAGCGGCGGCTCCATCCGCTCGTCGCGACCGCTGCGGGTGCTGTCATTATCGCGAGCCTCGTCGCGACGGCGGCAATTACAGGCATGTTCCCCAAGGCGTCCAGCACCGGCGAGCCCACCGGCCAGACGCAGGCGGCGCAGGTCCTGCCGCAAAGCGGCCAGCCAGCGGTGGTCGATTCGGCGGCGCCGGCCAACCCGTCGGCGCAGCAGAGTTCCGGTCAGATCGTCCAGCAGCCCGCGCCGCAGCAAGCCGAACCGCAACCCCAGCGCGCGCCGGCACCGTCTCCCGCGCAGCAACAGTACGCGCAACAGCAACAGGCACAGCCCGCGCCGCAGTATGCTCAGCAGCAGCCGACGCAACCGGCCTACTGCGCGAGTTGCGGCACGGTCGTCGCAATTTCCGAAGCGCGTCAGGAAGGTCATGGGACCGGCATTGGCGCGGTCGGCGGCGCGGTGGCGGGCGGCGTGGTCGGCAATCAGTTCGGCAGCGGCAATGGGCGCACCGCAATGACACTGCTCGGCGCGCTCGGCGGCGGCCTTGCCGGCAATTCAGTCGAAAAGCACATCCGCAGCACGACGTCGTATTCGGTGCGGGTTCGGATGGAAAACGGCAAGACGCGCTACTTCACGTATCACGAAGCGCCGCCATTCCAGCAAGGACAGCGCGTTCGTGTGCAGAACGGCACGCTCGTGGCGGACTGACGCTGCGCATCTGATCTGACGTGCATAAAAAAGGCGACTCCAATGGAATCGCCTTTTTCTTTACCGCAGCCGCATCAGCGCAAGCCGCCTCGCAAACTCAGTAATCCGCGTCTTCGATCCATGCAGCCTGGATCGCCTCGAGGATCTTTTCGTTCGACCGGTTCGGATCGTCGTCGAATCCTTCCAGTTCGGTGACCCAGCGGTGCAAGTCGGTGAAGCGCACTTGCTGCGGATCGACGTCCTGATGCTTGTCGGTCAGGGCCATCGCGATGTCTTGCGTATCGGTCCACTTCATGGCTGCGTCCTCCTGTTAGTGATTTTCCTTCGCGTGATTGATCGAGTAACGCGGGATTTCGACGACCAGGTCCTGCTCGGCCGGCACAACCGCCTGGCACGACAGACGCGAAGCCGGCTCGAGCCCCCACGCCTTGTCCAGCAGATCGTCCTCGTCTTCCTCGGACGGCGTCAAGGCGGCGAAACCCTCACGCACGATCACGTGACAGGTCGTGCAGGCGCACGACTTCTCGCAGGCATGCTCGATTTCGATGCCGTTATCGAGCAGGTTGTCGCAAATGCTCTTGCCGGGCACGGCTTCGATCACCGCGCCTTCCGGGCACAGTTCGACGTGAGGCAGCACAACGATTTGAGGCATACATTTTCCGTTTGGGTCCGAGGCGCGGCCTCTACCAGGTTCGCGCCATTTTACTGGCGCCACGCGGAGTTTTTAAGTCCGCGCGGCGCGCTTCAGTTTCTGCGGCGAGCCGCCGTTTGCCGATGCTTGCCGCCGCTTGCCGGCGCTGTCAATGCAACCGGCGCGAGCTTCAGATCTCGTCGAGCTTGCGGCCGGCCAGCGCGCGGCGAATGCCCTTGTTCATGCGGCGGGCTGCGAATTCGTCGGTGCCTTCGGCGAGTTTTTTGGTTGCTGCTTCGATCGCGTCCACGTCGTCGCTCTGCGCGACATTGCGCAAGGCGGTCAGCAGCGCGTCGAGTTCCGCGCGCTCGCTGTCGTCGAGCAGTTCGGCGTCGGCGGCGAGCGCCGCGTCGGTCGCTTCGACGAGACGCCGCGCTTCGACCTGCGCCTCGCGCAGCGCACGGGCGCGCATGTCGACTTCAGCGGTGGAGAAGCTGTCTTCGAGCATTCTGGCGATGTCGTCGTCGGCGAGACCGTACGACGGCTTCACGACCACCGACGCCTCCACGCCCGAGCCGAGCTCGCGTGCAAACACGGACAACAGGCCGTCCGCGTCCACCTGATAGGTCACGCGGATGCGCGCCGCGCCGGCCGCCATCGGCGGAATGCCGCGCAGCTCGAAACGCGCGAGCGAGCGGCAGTCGCTGACGAGCTCGCGCTCGCCTTGCACGACGTGTATCGCCATCGCCGTCTGGCCGTCCTTGAACGTGGTGAAATCCTGCGCGCGCGCGACCGGAATCGTCGAATTACGCGGGATGATTTTCTCGGTCAGACCGCCCATTGTCTCGACGCCGAGCGACAGCGGAATCACGTCGAGTAACAGCCAGTCGTCGCCGTCCGCGCCGCGGTTGCCGGCGAGCAGGTCGGCCTGGATTGCGGCGCCCAGCGCGACGACCTGGTCGGGATCGAGATTGACGAGCGGCGGCTGGCCGAAGAACGATTCGACCGCGCGGCGAATCACCGGCATGCGCGTCGCGCCACCCACCAGCACAACGCCCTTGATCTCTTTGGTCGTAACCATGGCGTCGCGCAACGCCTTTTTCGTCGGGCCGAGCGTGCGTTGCACGAGCGCCTGAGTGATGGCCTCGAAAGTGGCCTCCTCGATCGTCAGATCGATCCTGGTGGCGCTGGAAAGCGTCACGGCGAGGGTTGCCTCAGCCGCGTCCGACAACGCCTCCTTGGTCGTGCGCACGCTGTCGAGCAGCAGCCGCACGTCTTCGGGCGCGAGCGTTTTCGGCGCGATGCCGGCCTGCTCCAGCACATGGCGATACAGCGCGTGGTCGAAATCGTCGCCGCCGAGCGCCGAGTCGCCGCCTGCCGCGAGCACTTCGAATACGCCTTTCGTAAGCTTCAGAATCGACAGGTCGAAGGTGCCGCCGCCGAGATCGTAGACGGCGTACAAGCCTTCCGAGCCGTTGTCGAGGCCGTAGGCAATCGCGGCCGCGGTCGGCTCGTTCAACAGGCGCAGCACGTTCAGGCCGGCCAGACGCGCGGCGTCTTTGGTCGCCTGGCGTTGGGCTTCGTCGAAGTAAGCGGGCACCGTGATCACCGCGCCGACCAGCTCGTCGCCAAGCGTGTCTTCAGCGCGCTGGCGCAGCGTCGCGAGAATCTCCGCCGATACTTCGACCGGACTCTTCACACCGTCGACGGTACGGATCTGCACCATGCCGGGCGCGTCGATGAAATCGTAGGGCGCGTTTTCGGCACCCTCCACTTCCGCCTTGCCGCGTCCCATGAAACGCTTGACGGAGACGATCGTGTTGCGCGGATCGGTCGCCGCCTCGGCCTTGGCCGCGCGGCCGATACGGCGGCCGCCCTTCTCCAGGTAACGCACCACGGAGGGCAGCAGCACATGGCCGTCTTCGTCGGGCAGCACATCGGGCACGCCGCTGCGCACGGCGGCGACGAGGGAGTTGGTCGTGCCGAGGTCGATACCGACCGCCAGACGCCGCTGATGAGGCGCCGGCGCCATGCCGGGTTCGGAGATTTGCAGTAAGGCCATCTGGATCTTCTCGGAGCCGTCAGACTCCGTCCTGAAATTGCGTTGCTGGATGTAATGCCAATGCCGCTTTGCACCGCTGCGATGCGACGCTGCAAACGAGCCGCCTAGTTTTCGAGCCGCTCGATCTGCGCGCCGATTTCCGCCGCCACCCGTTCGATAAACATCAACTGCCGCACCGCCTCGCCCGCCGCCTGATTTACGCCGCTGTCGAGCAACGCGCCGAGCTTCTCGATACGCACGCGTTCTTCGTCGCGCAATTCAGTGAGCAAGGCGTCGAGCGCGTCGACGTTCTTTGCCGCGGCGGCGTCTTCAATACCTTCACGCCACTCCATCTGCTGCATCAGAAACGCCGGCTCCATTGCGGTGTTGTCGTGCGCGCCGACGTCGATGCCACGCAGATGCAGCAGATACGTCGCGCGCTTTAACGGATCGCGCAGCGTTTGATACGCCTCGTTCGTGCGCGTCGCCCATTGCATCGCGATGCGCTTTTGTGCGTCGCCGGCTGCCGCGAAGCGGTCTGGATGCACTTGCGCCTGGACCGTGCGATACGCGTGATCGAGCGCGTCCGAATCGAGCGCGAATTGCGCAGGGAGACCAAACAGGTCGAAGTGGCTATCTTTCAGCGAGACCATCGGATCAAAAAAATTCCGTCGAGAAAAGCGCATTTGAGCGGAGGTCGAGAGCGTAGCCGGCTCAACAGGGCTGCACCTCACGCGAAAACCGCGGAGCAAACTAAAAAGGCGGCCCGCGCCGCCTTTGGTCCGCTGCACGCGGAAGTGTTCGAGTTAGACGCGGAACGACTCGCCGCAGCCGCACTCGTCTTTCACATTCGGGTTATTGAACTTGAAGCCTTCGTTCAGCCCTTCGCGCGCGAAGTCGAGTTCGGTTCCGTCGATATATGCAAGGCTCTTCGGGTCGACAATGATCTTCACGCCGTTGCATTCGAACACCTCGTCTTCGGGCGCGAGTTCGTCCACGTACTCGAGCTTGTAAGCCAAGCCGGAGCAGCCGGTGGTGCGCACGCCGACGCGCAGGCCCACGCCTTTACCGCGACGGGTCAGATACTTCTGGACGTGCTGTGCTGCCTTCTGGGTCAACGTAATTGCCATAGCGTTTCTCATTGCGCGGTGCGTTCCGACGCACCGCTGCCCTGCCTGCATCAAATGTCGCTCATGCCTGACGGCGCATGTAGCCGCGCCGCCCGCTTCCCTTCACCCGATCGCTCCCGAACCCAAAGCTTCAAGCGTGTTGCTTGTCGCTTTCTTCGACCGCTGCGCCGTGACGTTGCTTGTAGTCGGCGACCGCTGCCTTGATCGCGTCTTCCGCGAGAATCGAGCAGTGGATCTTCACCGGGGGCAACGCGAGCTCTTCGGCGATCTGCGTGTTCTTGATCGACATAGCCTGATCGAGCGTCTTGCCCTTGACCCATTCGGTGACGAGCGAGCTCGATGCGATCGCCGAACCGCAGCCGTACGTCTTGAACTTCGCGTCTTCGATGATGCCGTCCGCGCCCACGCGGATCTGCAGCTTCATCACGTCGCCGCAAGCGGGCGCGCCGACCATGCCGGTGCCGACCGTGTCGTCGTCTTTCGCAAACGAGCCGACGTTGCGCGGGTTTTCGTAGTGATCCAGAACCTTGTCGCTATAAGCCATGATTACACTCCTTAATTCGTTTCAATCTGCCAATCGGATAAAAGCGCGATCAAATTCGACCAGCCGGCGCGTCAGTGCGCTGCCCACTGAATGGTCGAAATGTCGATGCCGTCCTGATGCATTTCCCACAGCGGCGACAGATCGCGCAGCTTCGAAATTTTCGTCTTCAGCAGATTGATCACGTAGTCGACGTCCTGCTCGGTCGTGAAGCGGCCCACCGTGAAGCGGATCGAGCTGTGCGCCAGTTCGTCGTTACGGCCGAGCGCGCGCAGCACATACGACGGTTCCAGCGAAGCCGACGTACACGCCGAACCCGACGACACCGCCACGTCCTTCACCGCCATGATCAGCGATTCGCCTTCGACGAAATTAAAGCTGATGTTCAGGTTGTGCGGCACACGCTTTTCCATGTCGCCGTTCACATACACTTCTTCGATCTCCGACAGCCCGCGCAGCAAGCGGTCGCGCAGCATGCGAATGCGCTCGTTTTCCGTTGCCATTTCTTCGCGCGCGAGCCGGAATGCTTCGCCCATGCCGACGATCTGGTGCGTCGCCAGCGTGCCCGAACGCATGCCGCGCTCGTGACCGCCGCCGTGCATTTGCGCCTCGATACGCACACGCGGCTTGCGGCGCACGTACAACGCGCCGATGCCCTTCGGGCCATAAGTCTTGTGCGCCGAGAACGACATGAGGTCGACCTTCAGCTTTTGCAAATCGATCTCGATCTTGCCTGTGGCCTGCGCCGCGTCCACGTGAAAAATAATGCCTTTTTCACGGGTGATCTCGCCAATCGCCTCGATGTCCTGAATCACGCCGATCTCGTTGTTCACCGACATGATCGACACGAGGATCGTGTCCGGGCGAATCGCCGCCTTGAACTTCTCCAGGTCGATCAAACCGTCGTCCTTCACATCAAGATACGTGACTTCGAAGCCTTCACGCTCGAGCTCGCGGCAGGTGTCGAGCACGGCCTTGTGCTCGGTCTTCACCGTGATGACGTGCTTGCCTTTGCTCTTGTAGAAGTGCGCGGCGCCCTTGATCGCGAGGTTGTCCGACTCGGTTGCGCCCGAGGTCCAGATGATTTCGCGCGGGTCGGCGTTGACCAGCGCCGCGACGTTCTCGCGCGCTTCTTCGACTGCGCGCTCCGCCGTCCAGCCATACGAGTGACTGCGCGATGCGGGGTTGCCGAACTGCTCGCGCAGATACGGAATCATCTTGTCCACCACGCGCGGGTCGACCGGGGTCGTCGCGCTGTAGTCCATGTAAATGGGCAGGTGGGGAATGTCGTTGTTCATCTATCGCTCCGGGGACGTCGTGTGCTCTGGCTTCTGAATTCGCTATGGGCTGCGGTGATGTCGTGCCGCGCCTCAGGAACCGGCCATGTTGAAAACGGAATTGGGCCCTTTAGGCGCCACGCGGACCGGCTCGACCGCCGGCGCCTCGCTGCGCCTGTCGCGCAGGACGGCCGGCGCGCCTTCGCGCGAACGCTGCTGATCGACCAGATCTTTCAGGGAGACCGAATCCAGGTACTCGACCATTTTCTGGTTCAGCGTGGACCACAGCTCATGGGTCATGCAATGACCGTCGTGCTGCTTCGTGCCCTCGCACGAGCCCTTGCCGCCGCATTGAGTTGCGTCGAGCGGCTCGTCCACCGCGATGATGATGTCGGCCACCGTCACGTCTTCAGCACGGCGGGCAAGGTTATAGCCGCCGCCCGGTCCGCGCACGGACTCGACGATTTCATGGCGACGCAGCTTGCCAAAGAGCTGCTCGAGGTACGACAGGGAGATATGCTGGCGCTGGCTGATACCCGCAAGCGTCACCGGGCCCTGCTCCTGGCGCAGCGCCAGGTCAATCATCGCCGTGACGGCGAAACGGCCTTTCGTGGTGAGTCTCATATGTATGGGGAACCGCTATTCTCGACAAGTTTTGTCAAGTATAAATACATGAGCGATTTAGTCAAGTATCCCTATCGCGATTTGGGTCATTCGCTTAATTGTTAGCGCGTCTTTTTGGCCGCGACCAGCGGAGCTAACCGATCAATTGGGGACTAGCGCCGCAATAAGGCCGCGGCACGCTGCTTCGCATTGGTCGAGAACCTGCTCGAAGCCTTCGGCTCCGCCGAAATAGGGATCGACAACTTCCCGTGACCCGCCCCATCGAGCGTCGGTCTCGGGCACGAACTCCATTAGCAGACGAATCTTGTCCCGCTGGTCCGGCGGGCACACCTGGCGCAGCGCGGCCACGTTCTTGTCGTCCATCGCGATCAGAAGATCGAAGCGGTCGAAGTCGATCCCGGCGATCTGCCGGCCGCGCAACGCTGCGAGGTCGTAGCCCCGGCCGCGCGCCGCGTGTAGAGCGCGCTCGTCCGGCGGCTGGCCGATGTGCCAATCGCCTGTGCCTGCTGAGTCGATCAGGATGCGTTCACCGAGCTTCGCCTCTTCGACGAGACGGCGCATCACGCCTTCCGCGGTAGGCGAACGGCAGATGTTCCCGAGGCACACAAAGCAGATGGACACGGTTTTCATCAGGGGCTTCTTCTGACGCTTCACAGCGCACTGGTAGTACAAATCCGAGATAAGTCCGCGGCAAGCAACACGCCGCCCACACGGCCTGACGAGATGAAAGGCGACGCCTGCCGCGCGGTGCCGCGATTATACAAAGCCGCGCCGAATCTCGCCCGCAGCCCAACGCTTGATGCGGCCGGTCGTTCGTAGGCTCAGGATGCCTGCGGCAGCGGCAACACCGTGACGGCGCGCAACGGCTTGGCCGGCGGTGACGCTGCGTCGTCGATCATGCCGTACGAGACGGCGCGCGCGAGTTCCGCGGTCAGCTGCTCGGCGGCAAGGGGCGCCTGCGAAGCACGCGAAGCGCCATCGGCGCAGATCTGCATATACGCCAGCCCCGCCAGCGCGAGGACGAGTGCGAGAGGCCAGTACACCGCTATTGTCTTTTTCATGATGTCGTTCTTCCGAAGATGGCTCGCGAGTTCAACGCTCACTATGCCCATCACGAATCCTATAGAAAGAGCTAATCGAGAAAAACCCGGCCGCGCGTGATACAGCGTTGCGTGTAATGGAACAGTGAAACGATGTGCCTGCCAGCAGTGCCATATATGATCAGGCCTGGCACAGAACTTAACTCCTTACAAAAGCATACAAAGCTAGCGCGACAGATGAGCATAATTGCGGTCTGATAGACATGAACTCTTGGCTCGGGCTTGAAATGAAACGCTTTGCACCCCTCGGCGCTGTCGCCGTCGCCGCTCTTCTAGGTGGCTGTGCCGTCTATCCGGACGGCACTCCGATGTACAGCAACGGCTACAGCACCTACGACGGTTACGACGGCTACGGCGCGCCTGTCCCGCCACAGACCAACGTCTACATGGGTTACAACAACTACTACGGCCCTGGTTATTACAACGGCCCCGGGCGCTACTACGGGCCGGGACCGGGATATCGCGGTTATCCGGGACATCCGTACCACGACGGGGACAACGGCAATCACGGCGGCAATGGCAATCACGGCGGCAACGGTGGATGGCACGGCCAGTCTGGTGGCGGCCCGCCGCCGCAAGGCGCGGCCGGCGGTCCGCGCGGACCGAGCGGGTCGAATGCGCCGCGGCCTGCCGCCGCGCCTCCGCCGCCAGCACCGACGCAACAGGCAGGAGGCGGAGGTGGCCACGGCAATGGCGGCGGGCCGGCGGTGAGAGGCAATCCGAATCGCCCGTCGGGCGGCCCGACGGATCACTAAATGGCGCTTGAGCGGCCCAGACGATGCGCAAGAATCGCCTACAGCGCACTTGTCATGGGCCTGCATTCACGGTGATTTGCTTGCCGCGTAATTGCACAGGCCTGCAGGAATGGCGCGCGAGCCGCTGGCTCGCGGGCCGCCGCCACGAGAGTGGCACCTCTGCTCCGTTATCCGCCTTGCAGCGGAACGCGCAGCGCGCTCACCCCCAATCAGCCGATATGACTGCGCTGGGCGGCGTATAACTCCCTGAACGTGCGCCCCACAGGCGCGGGCATGTCACGGGTGTCTGTCCAGCCGGCGCCGGCTAGCGGCAACTTCGCAATCGACCGATTGCTCCCGCCCATCCGCTCCAGCACACGCACGGCGAGCTTCGTGACAACGGCATACATCTGCGGATGCAGCGCCATAAAGCCCCATACAGCCAAGCCCGCGCGCTCCTTCCATGGACGCAGCCGCCGCTCCACCTGCTTCTCCCGCAGCTTGCGCAACAGGTCGGACAAAGGAATCCCGACGGGGCAAACGCTATTGCACTCGCCGCACAGCGTGGCCGCCTGCGGCAGATCCAGCGCCTTGTCGAGGCCGACATAACTCGGCGTCAGCACCGAGCCCATGGGTCCCGGATAGACCCAGCCATACGCGTGTCCGCCCACTTTCTGATACACCGGACAATGGTTCATGCATGCGCCGCAGCGAATGCAGCGAAGCATCTCCTGGAAATCGCCGCCGATCAGCCCCGTGCGCCCGCCGTCGACGAGCACCACATACATGTGCTCCGGCCCGTCCTGATCGCCCTCGCCTCGCGGTCCGGTCAGCAGGGAGAAGTAATTCGACGTGGTCTGGCCGGTCGCGGAGCGCGGCAGCAGACGCATGGCCGTGGCGAGGTCTTCGAGTGTCGGCAATACCTTCTCGATGCCGGTTACGGCCACATGCACGCGCGGCATGACGGTGCACATGCCTTCGTTGCCCTCGTTCGTGACGAGCACGACCGAGCCGGTTTCCGCGATCACGAAATTGCCGCCCGTCACGCCCATGTCCGCGCTCATGAAGTGCGGACGCAGCACCTGCCGTGCTTCGAGCGTCATGTCGGGAATTTCGGTGAGGCGCGGCCGGCCATGTGTTTTGGCGAAGAGGTCGGCGATCTCGTCCTTATCCTTATGGACGACCGGCGCGATGATGTGGCTCGGCGGCTCGTTGCCGTTGATCTGCAGAATGTATTCGCCCAGATCGGTTTCGATGGACTGCACGCCCATTTGCCCGAGCACTTCGTTCAGGCGCATTTCTTCGGTGACCATCGACTTGGTCTTGATCACCTTCTTCACGTCGTGCCGGCGTGCAATGTCGCCGACGAGCCGCGCCGCCTCCTGAGTGGTCTCCGCAAAGAGCACCGTGACGCCGCGCCGGGCCGCCTCGCGCTCGAAGGTCTCCAGCCACACGTCGAGGTTTTCGAGCGCGCGGTTGCGGCGCTCCTTAAGCGCCGCGCGGGTGGCGGCGAAGTCGATTGCCGTTAGCGCGATGGCGCGGGCGGAAACGAACTTGGTGGACAGCTTGGTCAGGTTCTGCTGCAACCGCTGGTCTGCGAGTTTCTGACCGGCGCGCGCCTTGAATTGCATGGACTGGATTTGCATGGCGATCCCCTCAAACGTCCCCGGCCAGCACTTGAGCGATGTGCAGCACGCGGGTCGCGGTATCGCCGGTACGCCTCAAACGCCCTTCAATATTGAGCATGCAGCCGAGGTCGCCCAGCACGACCGTGCCCGCACCGCTGTCGCGGATATTCGCGCATTTTTCGTCGACGATCGCTGTGGAAATGTCGCCGTACTTGACCGCGAACGTGCCGCCGAAGCCGCAGCAGTGCTCACAGCCCTTCATTTCCGTCACCGCCACGCCCACTTGTGCGAGGAGCTCTCGCGGCTGCGCCTTGACGCCAAGCTCGCGCAGACCCGAGCACGAGTCGTGATAAGTGACTTGCCCCACGAACTCGCCCGGCTGCAATTGCACATGGGCGACATTGACGAGGAAATCGGTAAGCTCGAAGACCTTGGCGCGCAGCCTGCCAAAGCGGTTCATCAGTTCGGGATCGTCGGCAAAGAGGTCGCCGTAGTGCGTGCGGATCATACCGCCGCACGAGCCCGAGGGCACCACCACGTAATCGAACTGTTCGAACTCCCGCAGGGTCTTCTCGGCGAGATCCCGGGCGATGCGCCGCTCGCCCGAGTTGTACGCGGGCTGCCCGCAGCATGTTTGCGCCGGTGGGACCACCACTTCAAAACCCGCGCCCTCGATCAGCTTGATCACCGAGAATCCGATTTCGGGCCGCATCAGGTCGATGAGACAGGTGACGAACAATCCGACTCGCATGAGCCCTCCTCCGGGAAAACGTCCCTGATTATCCGCTGTTTGGCGCACAATACCAACGCCTGGAAGGTGTAGGACGAATGCCTCGCCGAATTCGAAGAGCTCTTCCAAGTGCGTTCGCTTTTTTCACGATACGAGATACAATCAATTTCCGCTGTTTGACGCGTCAACTGATTCTTCTTATGAGCGACACGAACCCGGATCCCAAAACTTCGATCCAGGTGATCGAACGCATGATGCGCCTGCTCGACGCACTCGCCGCGCATAGCGACCCGGTCAGCCTGAAAGAACTCGCCATCCGCACGCAACTGCATCCGTCCACCGCGCATCGCATCCTGAACGACATGGTGATGTGCCGGCTGGTCGATCGGTCTGACCCGGGCACGTACCGGCTCGGCATGCGCCTGCTCGAACTGGGCAACCTGGTGAAAGCGCGCCTGTCGGTGCGCGACGCGGCGCTCACGCCGATGCGCGAACTGCATCGGGAGACGGGCCAGACCGTGAACCTGTCGGTGCGTCAGGGCGACGAGATCGTCTACATCGAACGCGCGTATTCGGAGCGTTCCGGCATGCAGGTGGTGCGGGCTATCGGCGGACGTGCGCCGCTGCATCTCACCTCAGTGGGCAAACTTTTTCTCGCCGCCGACGAATCCACGCGCGTGCGCGCCTACGCGACACGCACGGGCTTGTCTGGCCACACGCAGAACAGCATCACCGATCTCGCCAAGCTGGAGCGCGAACTGTCGCATGTACGCCAGCAGGCCTGCGCGCGCGACAACGAAGAACTCGAACTCGGCGTGCGCTGCATCGCCGCGGGTATCTACGACGATACGGGCAAGCTGGTCGCTGGCTTGTCGTTATCCGCACCGGCCGATCGCCTGCAGGATTCGTGGCTCGGCCAACTCAGCCAGACCGCGCTCGTGATTTCCGAGGCGCTCGGGTATCGGCCGCAAGCCTCCCAAGGGCATGGCCATCATCAGAATTCGCACGCGTAATGCGAAAACCGCCCGCCGAATGAAAAAAGCCCCGCAGCAGTGCGGGGCTTTTTAGTTTGAGGCGGCCCGCCGGCCAACCGGCCGTGCGCGAACAAGCTCAGGTGCCGGGACCGCTGGCGTCGGCGCTCGTGATGCGCGCCTGATCGCCGCCGTTGTCGAGCCACGTGCGCAGCCGCGTGGCATCTGCGAAACGCGAATACTTGCCCGACGAATCGAGCAGCACCATCACCATCGGGCGTCCGTGAATGTTGGCTTGCATCACGAGGCATTCGCCTGCTTCGTTGATGAAACCCGTCTTCTGCAGACCGATGTCCCACGTCGGGTTACGCACGAGTGCGTTGGTGCTGTTGTAGGCGAGCGTGCGCTTGCCGGTGTAGACCTCATAACTATGATCCGTTGAGAACCTGCGGATCAGCGGATATTGATATGCCGCGTTGACCATCTTCACGAGGTCGCGCGCGCTCGATACGTTCTGGCTTGTCAAACCCGTCGGATTCTCGAAGTGCGTCTCGATCATGCCGAGTTGCCGCGCCTTCGCGTTCATGGCGGCGAGAAACGCCGGGCGGCCACCGGGGAAGTAGCGCGAAAGCGCTGCAGCCGCGCGGTTTTCCGAAGCCATCAGCGCAATGTGCAGCATGTCTTCACGCGAGAGCACCGAGCCGACCGACAGGCGCGAGCCGGTGTTCTTCTCGTAATCGCGGTCTTCGTCCGTGACTTCGAGTTGATCGGTCATCGGCTCTTTCGAATCGAGCACGACCATTGCCGTCATCAGCTTGGTAATGGACGCGATCGGCACCACGGCGCGCGAATTCTTGTCGAAGAGCGGCTCGCCCGTGTTCTGATCGACTACGTACGCGACGCTCGAGCGCAGCATCAGCGCGTCCGGCGTTTCGTGCAGGCCGAACGCCTGGCCAACGGTCGGCTGCCGCGGCTCATACGCGACGCGCCGCACCACCGAGCGATGACGTCCGTTCGACGTGTAAGTCACACGCTTGCGCTTGGCGCTCGCGCGGGGCGCGTCGTCGTCAACGGCAGCGGTCTTCGCCTCCGCGCCTTTGCCCGCTCTAGCGGCCTTGCTGGACGCCTTGGCGGTGGCGGCTGGCTTTGTCGCGGCTTTCGCGTGTTTCGAGGTTTTTGCAGATGTAGCGGGCGTAGCAGCGAAAGTGCTCACTGGGGCGCCAAGTGCGGCCGCGAGGACCATGGAGGCGGCCACCGACAACGCGGTGCTGCGCGCCGCGCCGTGGATCACTTTCAGCGACGAAAACATGTCGGTTTTCATGGGTGTTCTGTAGGGAGCGGCGAGAGATTTCCGCAAGTGTAGTAAAACAACGAAAATTTAGCAATTTGAAGCACTTATCGGCGCTCCTTAAACCGGCTTGTAAGCTCCGATCGCAAAAATACAAATAAGTGCCGCGCGTCGATCGAAAAAAACGATCAGGGCGCCGAGCCTCGCCGTCGCCGTCCCGCTCAAAAAGGGCGTGATCCTTCAAGCATAACGGCAATTTCGAGACAACCTTGATGAGGGGAAACGCGAGCGCCACACAAATACAGGCGCAGCGCCTCAGGCAACGCTTTGACCGTATGGCGCCCGGCACGGTCTTAAATGCCCGCTGCAAATCGAATGACGCGCATTCGACCAGCATCAAGGATTAACGTTCCGTGACACTTTATGGTTTACATCGATTCGCTTCCACCGCGATCTTTTGTTAAATGTCCACCTGCGACGCCATTTTGCGGCGCACTGTTGGCCTACGAAACTGGGCACCTTTTTCCGGAACGAATTACCGAAAACTGCCGCACCACGGCAGCGCAACGGTCAATTCGACCGCGTCATTCGCCTGTCATGCGGCGCGCATAAGCTATTGTTTTCTAAGTGGTTTGTTAAAATTGTGCGATGCACAAAAACCGCTTGACATTCGTTGGCGGCATCTTAAAATAGAACCCATTGCTGCGATGCACAATCATCGCGGTCCTGGCAGACGAATCCGTACGTCTCGCCACCACCCAATGCGGTCTGCAAAGATGGGCCGCGATTCCAGGAGCGTAAACCATGACTTTGCTGACCCCCGAGCAATTCGCTGCAGCCCAGAAAGCCAATTTCGAAACGCTGTTCGGCCTGACGACCAAGGCGTTTGAAGGCGTCGAAAAGCTGGTCGAACTGAACCTGCAAGTCGTGAAGTCCACGCTCGCGGAAAGCCAGGAAAATGCCCAGCGCGCGCTGTCCGTCAAAGACGCGCAAGAGTTGCTGGCACTGCAAGCAAGCCTCGCACAGCCCGTCGCTGAAAAGGCCCTGTCGTATGGCCGTCACGTATACGAAATCGTCTCGGCAACGCAAGGCGAATTCGCCCGCGTAGCGGAAGCGCAATTCGAAGAGCAGAACCGCAAGGTTCAGTCGCTCGTCGAAAACGTCGCGAAGAACGCGCCGGCCGGTTCTGAAACCGCTGTCGCCGTGATCAAGTCGGCCATCACCGCCGCCAACACCACGTACGAAACGGTTCACAAGGCCACCAAGCAGGCTGTCGAAATCGCAGAAAGCAACTTCAACGCAGCCGCTACGGCCGCGTCGAAGGCAGCTTCGCAAGCCGCAGCGCAAGCATCGCGCTCGGCCAAGAAGCCGGCCTAATATTCGGGCCTCGCTCTTTGGGCTTGCCCGGGAGCGCGACTTGAAGGCTGTATTTGCGCCGGCCCAGCTCACCGCTGCGCCGGCGCTGCTGTAAGCAACAGCGTCGTGCCGTTGCCGCTCACACGGTTTCAATTGGCCGAACGCTCCGATACGTTGAACGACGTATCGTTTGCCCGGCGAAGCGCCGGGATTTTTTTTGCGGCTTTTGCGTCCTGGCTGGGGTGCGATCCGGCGACAAATATTTCCCTCTCGCTGTCCCAAATGAAAACGGCGCGCCCCGCAAAGGGCGCGCCGTTTTTTCATCAGCGCCATCCGCACGAATGCGGATGTGCTGAGCGCATTACTTCTTTTTCTGCGGCGGCAAGTCCGTACACACGCCTTCGTAGAGTTCGGCAGCCATGCCGATCGATTCGCCGAGCGTGGGATGCGGGTGAATCGTCTTGCCGATGTCGGTTGCATCCGCGCCCATTTCGATCGCGAGGCACACCTCGCTGATCAGGTCGCCTGCATTCAGGCCGACAATCCCGCCGCCGATCACGCGATGCGTTTCTTCGTCGAACAGCAGCTTCGTGAAGCCCTCGTCGCGCCCGTTGGCAATCGCGCGGCCCGAAGCGGCCCACGGGAACACCGCCTTGCCGTACTTGATGCCCTCGGCCTTCAACTGGTCTTCCGTCTTGCCGGCCCACGCGACTTCGGGATCGGTGTACGCGACCGACGGAATCTGCAGCGCGTCGAAGTACGCCTTCTCGCCGTGAGCCGCTTCGGCGGCAACGTGACCTTCGTGCACGGCTTTATGCGCGAGCATCGGCTGACCGACGATATCGCCAATCGCAAAGATGTGCGGCACGTTCGTGCGCATCTGCTTGTCGACGTCGATAAAACCGCGATCCGTCACCGCCACGCCGGCTTTGTCCGCGCCGATCTTCTTGCCATTCGGCGAGCGGCCGACTGCCACCAGCACCAGGTCGTAGCGTTGGGCTTCGGCCGGGGCCTTTTCGCCTTCGAACGACACGTAGATGCCGTCGTCTTTCGCCTCGGCAGCGACCGTTTTGGTCTTCAGCATGACGTTCGCGAAACGCTTGCTGTTGTACTTCTCCCAGACCTTGACGAGATCGCGGTCAGCGCCTGCCATCAGGCCGTCGAGCATTTCGACGACGTCGATCTGCGCGCCGAGCGTGGCGTACACCGTCGCCATTTCCAGGCCGATGATGCCGCCGCCGATCACCAGCATCCGCTGCGGAATCTGACGAAGTTCGAGCGCACCGGTCGAATCCACCACGCGCGGATCTTCCGGAATAAACGGCAGCTTCACCGCTTCCGAGCCCGCGGCGATGATCGCCTGCTTGAACCTCACGACCTTCTTGCCGCCTTCGGTCTGCACTTCCATGTGATTCGGATCGACGAAAGAGCCGGTCCCCGTCACTACTTCGACCTTGCGCATCTTGGCCATGCCAGCGAGGCCGCCCGTCAGCTTTTTGACGACGCCCGACTTGAAGTCGCGCAGCTTGTCCAGATCGATCTGCGGCTTTGCGAACGTGATGCCATGAGCGCCGAGCGCTTCGGCTTCGTCGATCACAAGCGCGGTGTGCAGCAGCGCTTTCGACGGAATACAGCCGACGTTCAGACAGACGCCGCCCAGCGTTGCGTAGCGCTCGACGAGCACCGTCTTCATGCCGAGGTCGGCCGAACGGAACGCGGCGGAATAGCCGCCAGGGCCAGAGCCGAGCACGAGCATGTCGCATTCGATGTCCGCGCTGCCCGAGAAACTGCCTGCTTGCGGCGCGGGTGCGGCGGCTCGAGGCTTCGCCGCGTCGGCCTGAGGTTTCGCTTCAGCCGGCGCTTTCTCGGGTTCCGTGGCCGCAGCCTTAGGCGCATCTTTCGCGGGCGCCGCGTCCGCCGACGTTTCGACGAGCGCGATGATCGTGCCTTGCGAGACTTTGTCGCCGGCCTTGACGCGGACTTCCTTGACGGTGCCGGCGGTATCGCTCGGCACTTCAATGGAAGCCTTGTCGGACTCGAGCGTCATCAGCGCCTGTTCGTTCTCGATGACGTCGCCCGGTTTGATGTTGACTTCGATGACATCGACGTCCTTGAAGTCACCGATATCCGGCACTTTTACTTCGACGAGACTCATGGTGTCCCCTTCTCTTGTTGATAGTGATGAGCAAAGAACGCGCAACGTCGAGCCCAAAAAGCTGGCAGCGCGGCAGACAGAGTCATCCTTTTCCGTCCGCCCAAGCACGCGCCTTTGTTTTGCCTACCTTTCTTTGGCGAGGCAAAGAAAAGTAGGTACCGCCCCGCACAGGGGCAGCGCCAACGGACCGACATGAAAGCAGGTTCTACAGAGAGACGCGGAGCACCGCAAAAACCGGCGCCCCGCGCAACCTCACCACTATCAAAGAATCACACGCCGGAAATCGGCAAGAAGCGCTCCGAGATACGCATTGAAGCGCGCAGCTTCAGCTCCATCGATCACGCGGTGGTCGTAAGACAACGACAGCGGCAGCATCAGCTTAGGTACAAACTGCTTGCCGTCCCACACCGGCTTCATCGCGCCACGCGACAAGCCGAGAATCGCGACTTCGGGCGCATTGATGATCGGCGTGAAATTCGTGCCGCCAATACCGCCCAGCGACGAAATCGAGAAGCAGCCGCCTTGCATCTGGTCCGGCTTCAGCTTGCCATCGCGCGCGGCCTTCGACAGATCGGTCATTTCCTTCGCGATTTCGACGAGACCCTTCTTGTCCGCGTCGCGAATCACCGGAACCACGAGACCGTTCGGCGTATCGGCGGCGAAACCCACGTGGTAGTACTGCTTGAACACGAGGTTGTCGCCGTCGAGGCTCGCGTTGAACGTCGGGAATTTCTTCAGCGCCGACACGACGGCCTTGATCACGAACGCCAGCATCGTGATCTTCACGCCGGCCTTTTCGTTTTCCTTGTTCAACTGCACGCGCAGCGCTTCGAGTTCGGTGATGTCCGCTTCGTCGTTGTTCGTGACGTGCGGAATCATGACCCAGTTGCGATGCAGGTTCGCACCGGAAATCTTCTTGATGCGCGACAGCGGCTTCGGGTCGACCGGACCGAACTTCGTGAAGTCGATCTTCGGCCACGGCAGCAGATTCAACTCGCCGCCGCCGGCCGCCGCGGGCGCGGCTGCACCGGCCGGCGCTGCGCGCTGGCCCGTCATGACGCCCTTGATGAAGGCGGTCACGTCAGCTTGCGTAATGCGGCCTTTCGGACCCGTGCCCTGCACCTGCGTCACATCGACACCGAGTTCCCGCGCGAACTTGCGCACCGACGGCGAAGCGTGGCTCGGATGCCGCGCGCCGCCCTCGCCGGCCGGAATCACCGGCGCTTGCGCGAGTGCGGACGGCGAAGCCGGAGCGGGCGAAGGCGTGACGGGCGCGTCCGACGGCTTTTCGGTTTCCTGCTTCGGTGCGGCGGCGGGCGCCGGGGCCGGAGCCGCGGCGGCGCCTTCGGCTTCCACCACGACGATGACCGAGCCTTCGGAAACCGTATCGCCGACCTTGACCTTCACTTCCTTGACGACGCCGGCGGCCGAGCTAGGCACGTCCATCGTCGCCTTGTCGGATTCGAGCGTGACGAGCGACTGCTCTTTCTCGACGCGATCGCCGACCTTCACCGCGACCTCGATCACGGGAATGTCTTTGTAATCGCCGATATCCGGCACCTTGACATCCTGCAGGCCTCCGCC
Source organism: Paraburkholderia kirstenboschensis (assembly GCF_904848585.1). Classification (GTDB taxonomy): domain Bacteria; phylum Pseudomonadota; class Gammaproteobacteria; order Burkholderiales; family Burkholderiaceae; genus Paraburkholderia; species Paraburkholderia kirstenboschensis. The sequence goes on along the minus strand of NZ_CAJHCR010000001.1, from coordinate 832,302 downwards.
GCTTGCAGCAGGAGCAGCAGCGGGAGCAGGAGCGGCAGCGGGGGCAGGAGCAGCAGCAGGCGCTGGTGCCGGAGCGGGCGCAGGAGCAGCCGCACCGCCTTCTGCGCCATCCAGCACGACGATCAGCGAACCTTCCGACACGTTGTCGCCGACCTTGACCTTCACTTCCTTGACGACGCCGGCGGCCGAACTCGGCACGTCCATGGTCGCCTTGTCGGACTCCAGCGTTACGAGCGATTGCTCTTTCTCGACGGTATCACCCGCCTTGACCAGCACCTCGATCACAGGAATGTCCTTGTAATCGCCGATGTCCGGCACCTTGACTTCGATCGCTTGACTCATTGTTAGTGTCTCCTGGGCCGCGCACGCGCCTGCCCCTGTCGATCAGGAACAGGCACGCGCGCCGTGGCACACGGGGAATGATGCCTTAGACGGTCATCGGGTTGGGTTTGGCGGGATCAAGGTTGTACTTCTTGAGCGCCTCGGCGACGACCTTGCGTTCGATCGTGCCCTCGTCTGCCAGTGCGTTCAACGCGGCCACCGTGACCCAGTAGCGGTCGACTTCGAAGAAGTGGCGCAGCTTTTCGCGCGTGTCCGAGCGGCCGTAGCCGTCCGTGCCCAGCACGACGAAACGTTGCGGCACGAATGCGCGAATCTGCTCGGTCAGCGCGCGCACGTAGTCGGTGGAGGCAATCACCGGGCCAGGCGCGTCCTTCAGGAGCTTCTCGACGTGCGAGACCTTCTTCTCTTCGCTCGGATGCAGCAGGTTCCAGCGCTGCACTTCGTGGCCTTCGCGCGCAAGTTCGGTGAAGCTCGGCACGCTCCACAGGTCGGCGGCGACGCCCCAGTCGTTCTTCAGCAGGTCGGCGGCGGCGATCACTTCGTTGAAGATCGTGCCCGCGCCCATCAGCTGCACGCGCGGCGCGCTCTTGTCGAACCCGCTGTCGGCTTCGGCCTTGCGGAACGCGTACATGCCCTTGATGATGTCGGCCGCTACGCTCTCGCCCTGCGGAATCGCCGGGTGCTCGTAGTTCTCGTTCATCACCGTGACGTAGTAGTACACGTCTTCCTGTTCAGCGACCATGCGGCGCAAACCGTCTTGCATGATGACCGCGAGTTCGTAACCGAACGTCGGGTCGTAGCTGATGCAGTTCGGCACCGAAGCGGCCCACAGCAGCGAGTGGCCGTCTTCGTGTTGCAGACCTTCGCCGTTCAGCGTCGTGCGGCCCGCGGTTCCGCCCAGCAGGAAGCCGCGCGAGCGCATGTCGCCCGCGGCCCATGCGAGGTCGCCGATGCGCTGGAAGCCGAACATCGAATAGAAGATGTAGAACGGGATCATGATCTCGCCGTGCGTCGAGTACGACGTCGCGGCTGCGATCCAGTCCGACATGCCGCCGGCTTCGTTGATACCTTCCTGCAAAATCTGACCGGTTTCCGACTCGCGATAGAACATCAGCTGGTCGGAGTCTTCCGGAATGTACTTCTGGCCGTCCTGATTCCAGATGCCGATCTGACGGAACAGCCCTTCCATACCGAAGGTACGCGACTCGTCAGGCACGATCGGCACGATGCGTTTGCCGAGCGCCTTGTCCTTCAGCAGGATGTTGAGAATGCGCACGAACGCCATCGTCGTGGAAATCTCGCGGCCTTCGCCGGTGCCCTTCAGGAGCGGCTCGAATGCCGACAGATCCGGGACCGGCAGCGACTCGGCCTTCTGACGGCGCGCGGGCAGATAACCGCCGAGTTCCTGGCGGCGGGCGCGCATGTACTCGAGTTCCTTCGAACCTTCTTCGAACTTGAGGTACGGCACGTTCACGAGGTCTTCGTCGGCGATCGGCAGACGGAACTGGTCGCGGAATTTCTTCAGCTGCTCCACCTGCATTTTCTTCTGCTGGTGGGTGATGTTCATGGCCTGGCCGGCTTCGCCCATGCCGTAGCCCTTGATCGTCTTCGCGAGGATGACGGTCGGCTGGCCCTTGGTCTGAGTGGCTTCGGAAAACGCCGCGTAAATCTTGTGCGGGTCGTGGCCGCCGCGGTTCAGATTCCACACGTCTTCGTCCGACCAGTCGGCGACCAGCGCCTTCAGTTCCGGCGAATTGAAGAAGTGCTCGCGGACAAACGCGCCCGACTCCGACTTATACGTCTGATATTCGCCGTCGACGACTTCCATCATGCGGCGCATCAACGCGCCCGACTTGTCGCGCTGGAATAGCGCGTCCCAGCGGCTGCCCCACACGACCTTGATGACGTTCCAGCCCGCGCCGCGGAATTCGCTTTCGAGTTCCTGGATGATCTTGCCGTTACCGCGCACCGGACCGTCGAGGCGCTGCAGGTTGCAGTTGATCACGAACACGAGGTTGTCCAGCCGTTCGCGGCCGGCCATACCGATCGCGCCGAGCGATTCCGGTTCGTCCGTTTCGCCGTCGCCGAGGAAAGCCCAGACCTTGCGGCCCTCGGTCTTTGCGATGCCGCGCGCCTGCATGTACTTCATGAAGCGCGCCTGGTAGATCGCCATGATCGGGCCAAGGCCCATCGAAACGGTCGGGAATTGCCAGAAGTCGGGCATCAGCCACGGGTGCGGATACGACGAGATGCCCTCGCCGCCCACTTCCTGGCGGAAGTTGTCGAGCTGCTTTTCAGTCAGACGGCCGAGCAGGAACGCGCGCGAGTACACACCCGGCGACGAATGGCCCTGCACGAACACGAGATCGCCGCCGTGTTCGGGAGACGGCGCGTGCCAGAAATGGTTGAAGCCGACGTCATACAGCGTGGCCGCCGAAGCGAACGACGCGATGTGGCCACCCACATTGGTGTCCTTGCCGGCGCGCAGCACCATGGCAATGGCGTTCCAGCGCGTGTACGAGCGGATGCGGTGTTCGATGTCCTGGTCGCCGGGAATCTTCGCCTGACGCGTGACCGGAATCGTGTTGATGTACGGGGTGTTGGCGGAGAACGGCAGATGTTCGCCATGCACGCGGGCAAACTCGATCTGCTTCTCGATCAGGTAGTGGGCACGGTCGGGGCCAACAGCAGAAATCACGCCATCCAGCGCTTCGAGCCATTCGCCGGTTTCCTGGGGATCGTCGTCTTTCTCAGCGGCGACATATTTCATGACTTCGTCGGGTACAGCGGACATGCTCGTCTCCTGGATATAGAGGAACGCTCTTTGGACAGACGACGCGGACGAAGCACGGCCGCGGCAGCTTCGGCCGATTGTAATAAGGGTCCCGACGTCCACGCAACAAAATTTTCGAATTACGAGATCGGTTCTCATAATGCGGAAAATTGTTGCGGCGCAACCTGATTTGACTGCCTTTTGACGGATACGCGAGCTAGTGTGCGCCGATTAACGGCACTTTCCGTGATTTTTTGCGCCATTTGGGAGGTACGCGCTGCGCTACAATGCCACGCATGTTGACCGAACGGCTTTTCGCTCGCTCGGCGCGCACCGCCGGTTCGCCGGCGGATTCGACGCCGTCCTCCCGCTGGCACCATGGACCATGGTGGTCGAATTCCTATTTGCTGACGCCGCTTCTGTCGATCCTGGTTTTCCTGGTCGTCATGAGCCTGATTCTGTGGAGCCTGAACCGGCGCGAGCAGCAGCAACAGGAAGACACGCTTTACCGTAACGTCGCGTGGGCCCAGCAGCAGATCCGCCTGTCCATGACGGGCGCGCAAGAACAGATTCAGGCGCTCGCGCGCGACCTGGTGGCCGGCCATGCCGATCCGCAGTCGTTCCAGGTGTCCACCACGGACATCATGCAGGGGCATCCCGAGATCCTCTACATGAACTGGTACACGAGCCAGCAGCAGCCGCGCTGGCCCAGTACCGCGCTGCCGGTATTCGGCCAGCGGCTCGCGAAGCCCAACGACACCCAGATGGACGAGGCAGTGAAAGCCGCCTTCACCGAAGCGCGCAGCACGCGCCGCCAGGTCTACTCGCCGCTCATTTACGACGACCTCGGCAACGGCTATATCACGTTGCAAACGCCGGTCTATCGCGACCGCGAATTTCTCGGCTCGATCGCCGCCGTGTTTTCGGTGGAAGGCATCCTGAAGCACGACATCCCGCCCGAGCTGTCGGCCAAGTACAAGATTTCGATCGTCGACGCGAACAACCGCGAGCTGACCACCACGTCCACGCGCCCGCGCCTGCCGCGCGACATGTTCTACGACCTGCCGCTCGACCCGCCGGGCCAGGGCGTCTCGGTGCGCGTCTATGCGTTCCCGCAAATGACCAACTTCACCAACAACACACTCGTGTGGCTGGTGGCAGGTCTGTCGTGTTTCGTGCTGTGGAGTTTGTGGAGTTTGTGGAAACACACGCGGCAGCGTTTCGAGGCGCAACAGGCGCTTTACGCCGAAGCGTTTTTCCGTCGTGCGATGGAAAATTCCGTGCTGATCGGCATGCGTGTGCTCGACATGCACGGCCGCATCACCCACGTGAACCCGGCGTTTTGCCGCATGACCGGCTGGGACGAAAGCGACCTGGTGGGCAAAACCGCGCCGTTCGCTTACTGGCCGCGCGACGCTTATCCGGAAATGCAGCGCCAGCTCGACATGACGCTGCGCGGCAAGGCGCCCTCGTCGGGCTTCGAATTGCGCGTGCGCCGCAAAGACGGCTCCACGTTCCACGCGCGCCTCTACGTATCGCCGCTCATCGACAGCTCGGGCCGTCAGACCGGCTGGATGTCGTCGATGACCGACATCACCGAGCCCAAGCGCGCGCGCGAGGAACTTGCCGCCGCGCATGAGCGCTTCACGACCGTGCTGGAGAGCCTCGACGCCGCCGTCTCGGTGCTCGCCGCCGACGAAGCCGAACTGCTGTTCGCCAACCGCTACTACCGGCACCTGTTCGGAATTCGCCCGGACGGCCACCTGGAATTGGCGGGCGGCGGGTTCGATAGCGCACAGGCGTCGTCGGATTCGATCGATATGGTGGATACCTACGCCGGACTGCCCGCCGCCGCGTTGACGGAGAGCACGGCCGACGCGCAGGAAATCTACGTGCAAAGCATCCAGAAATGGTTCGAAGTGCGCCGCCAGTACATTCAATGGGTGGACGGCCACCTCGCGCAGATGCAGATCGCAACCGACATCACCACGCGCAAGCAGGCGCAGGAACTGTCGCGCCAGCAGGATGAAAAACTGCAGTTCACGAGCCGGTTGATGACCATGGGCGAAATGGCCTCGTCGCTCGCGCATGAACTGAATCAGCCGCTCGCCGCGATCAATAACTATTGCTCGGGAACCGTTGCACTGGTTAAATCCGGTCGGACGACGCCGGACAACCTGCTGCCCGTGCTCGAAAAGACCGCTCAGCAGGCGGTGCGCGCCGGCATGATCATCAAGCGGATTCGCGAGTTCGTGAAACGCAGCGAGCCGAAGCGCCAGGCTACTCGCGTCGCGGACATCGTCGCGGACGCGGTGGGCCTCGCGGAGATCGAGGTGCGCAAGCGGCGCATTCGCATCGTCACCGACGTGCGCTCGCGGTTGCCCGTCATTTACGTCGACCCGGTGCTGATCGAGCAGGTGCTGGTCAACCTGCTGAAGAACGGCGCCGAGGCGATGGCCGAAGCGCGGCCCAATGCCGTCGACCCGGTGATCCGCGTGGTCGTGCGGCTGGAAAGCGGCTTTGTCTGCATCAGCGTCGTCGACCAGGGTCCGGGCGTCGACGAAGCGACAGCCGAGCGGCTGTTCGAACCGTTTTACAGCACCAAGTCCGACGGTATGGGCATGGGGCTGAACATTTGCCGTTCGATTATCGAATCGCACCGCGGCCGTCTGTGGGTGGTCAACAACGTCGAATCAGACGGCCACATCACGGGCGCCACGTTCCATTGCAGTCTGCCTATTGGAGAGCCCGACGGCCCGAGCAACGGCGGGTCAGAGGCGCCGACACCACAAACCGTTACGGGAGAGCTATGAACAGCCCAGTCACCACACAGGAAACTGTCTTTGTCGTCGACGACGACGAGGCCGTGCGAGATTCGCTGCGCTGGCTGCTGGAGGCGAACGGCTACCGCGTGCAGTGCTTCTCCAGCGCCGAGCAGTTCATCGACGCATGGCAGCCGCATCAGCATCCGGGCCAGATAGCCTGCCTGATTCTCGATGTGCGGATGTCCGGCATGAGCGGACTGGAATTGCAGGAGCGTCTGATCGCCGACAATGCGTCGCTGCCGATCATCTTCGTGACGGGTCATGGCGATGTGCCGATGGCAGTGTCCACGATGAAAAAAGGCGCGATGGACTTCATCGAAAAACCGTTCGACGAAGCCGAGTTGCGCAAGCTCGTCGAGCGCATGCTCGACAAGGCGCGCAGCGAAAGCACGAGCGTGCAGCAGCAGCGCGCGGCCGCCGAGCGTCTCGGCAAGCTCACCGCCCGCGAACATCAGGTACTCGAGCGGATCATTGCCGGCCGCCTGAACAAGCAGATCGCCGACGACCTCGGCATCAGCATCAAGACGGTCGAAGCGCACCGCGCGAACATCATGGAAAAGCTCAACGTCAACACGGTCGCCGACCTGTTGCGACTCGCGCTGTCCAACAAGCCGCAGCAAACGGCACAGTAAGCTCCGGCGGCGTGCTTCAGGCACGCATTCGGGCACGAATTCGGGCAGGCTTCTTGGGCACGCGTCGCGCAAATTCAGAGGCCGTCGCCCGCGTCAGCCGCAACGGCCGGACTACCCAGTCCGGCCTTTCGTCGGCTCTCCCTCGCTATTTCTTCGTCAAGGCAAGCGCTTGAGTCGATGGGGCGTCATCGGCATGGCCGCGCACGCCGGTATAATGACGGACTTTGCAGCGGCGCCTAGCTCCAATTTGCGTCGCGCGCTTTTCATGTGCCGACCCGTTCCCGCTGAAAAACGCCACGGTACGCGGCACGCGCGCTGCTCCGCTTTCCATACTGCCCCTCTCGACCGACCATGACTGCCAAACTGATCGACGGCCTCGCCCTTTCCAAGACCCTGCGCGCCGACGTGGCCGCGCGCGCCGCCGCCCTCACCGCCCGCGGCCATCAGCCGGGGCTTGCCGTCGTGCTGGTCGGCGACAATCCCGCAAGCGAAGTCTATGTGCGCAACAAGGTCAAGGCGTGCCACGACAACGGTCTCGGCTCATCGCTCGACCGCTATCCGGCCGATCTGCCGGAGGCCGAACTGCTCGAACGTATCGACGAACTGAATCGCGATCCGCAAATCCACGGCATTCTCGTGCAGCTTCCGCTGCCGCCGCATATCGACAGCCACAAGGTGATCGAGGCGATCGCGCCCGAGAAAGACGTGGACGGTTTTCACGTCGCCAATGCCGGCGCATTGCTGACCGGCCAGCCGCTGTTTCGCCCGTGCACGCCGTACGGCGTGATGAAGATGTTTGCCGCTTACGACATTCCGCTTCAAGGCGCGAACGCGGTGGTGATCGGACGCTCGAACATCGTCGGCAAGCCCATGGCGCTGCTGCTGCTCGACGCGGGCGCCACGGTCACGATCTGTCACAGCAAAACGCGCGATCTGGCCGCGCATACGCGCAACGCCGACATCGTGGTGGCCGCCACCGGCCTGCGCAACATTCTCACCGCCGACATGGTGAAGCCGGGCGCGGCCGTGATCGACGTCGGCATGAATCGCGACGAAGCCGGCAAGCTGTGCGGCGACGTGGATTTCGCGGGCGTCAAGGAAGTGGCCGGCTACATCACGCCGGTGCCGGGCGGTGTCGGCCCGATGACAATTACCATGTTGCTCGTCAACACGATCGAAGCCGCGGAACGTGAGGCCGCACTGAACGCTTGACGTAAAAAAGAAAGCGCTGAGCGTTGCCCTGCCCCGCGCTTTCAACTCGCTTCGTACCCCACCCGGAGGCCGGCTCTCGCATCAGTTCGAGCCGACCTCTCGCCTCGCTTCCTGCCTTACCTCCTGCCTCACTTCCAGACCACCCTCGCGTCGCTTCCAGCCGACGTCTCGTCATCTCCTCGCCCCACTCCCCGCCCGCTCATCTCGCACGTCTGTCTCGCACGTCTATCCCACACGCATCGCATCGCACGGCGTTGCCGACCCAGCAGACGCAACGCACTACTCCAACCTGGATTCACCGCCCCACACGTTCACCGCGCGGTTTAGCGCACGGCCTGCTCGCTCACCGACACGCCGTCGGGGCGCGGCGTCCGCCGGCGCGCGAGGCGCCCACGGCACCACTTCAGCACCGGCCGCTCGACGCAGTGCCACGACAAAGCCGCGCATAGCAGGATAAGCGGCGCGGCGACCAGCACCGCCGTCACATGGCTCAAATGCGGAGCGATATTCGCGACGCATTGCTGCACCATGAAGCCATACAGATAGATCCCGTACGAGTAGTCATGGCGCGGCACGAACCGCCGCAACAGCGGCGTCGTCCCGATCCACAGTACGCCGTACACGAAGGCCAGATAGAACAACGGCTGCGCGCCGGCCGTGTCGCGGAACACCAGGAACACCATGGTGAATGCGAGCGCTGTCAGACCGTCGATACCGATACGCTCGCGCAAGCCATACAGCAGCATGCCGAGCATGAAGAACGGCTCCGGCCAGAACGAATAGCCGCCAGGCGTCTCGCTGAAGTCGCGCAGGCCGATCTGTACGAGCGGCAGCGAATGCGGCGTCAGATGCGGCGGCAAATGCACGCGCAGCACGAAAGCCGCAATGCCGAGCGCCGCCGCGAGCGCGGCACCACGTGCGCTCGACAGCAGCCCGAGCAGGCCGGTGGCGAGCACGATCAGGTAGCAGCGTACTTCGAGCGGCAGCGTCCACAACGGGCCGCAGACATCGACGGGAAAGCGGTTGTGTTCGAACACGCCCGGCAGCGCCCAGCCGGTTTTCATCACGATGGTCGAGAAGTTGTCGAGGTTCGCCCACGTCATGCCCGAACTGAAATACTGGCGCAGCGGCAGCGTCGTAAAAAGCGGCCCGACGATAAACACGGTGACGAGCGATCCAAGCGCGACAGCCGGCCACAGGCGCGCAATCCGCAACACGGCGAAGCGCGGCACCGAGCGTTGACGGTCGAAGCTAGCGGTCACGAGCATGCCGCTCAGCAGAAAAAACGCGTACACACCGAGCGCGCCGAAACCGTCGAAACCCAGCGCGTTCTGGACCCAGTCGGTCGTGCCGTCCGGCGACTGCAGCAGATACGAATGGCCATACACCACGGCCACGGCGGCCAGCAACCGCACCAGGTCGAAATTGTTGCCGTTGCGCGATAGAGCGTGCGAAAGCGGGTTCATCGGTACCTCTTGCTGAAAAGCGTCGCAACGCGATAGACACGTCAGAATGCGGCGCGGCACCATTTCGCACCGTTCGCTTTCGCACAAAAGCGCTACGGGCCGCGACATCTGCTAATTTGTGTGCCGGCGATTGGAATCGGCGCGCCCCGCCCCAATAATGCTGATGTGCGGTGTTATAAGCCGTCGCAGCGCGCACGCGGCCCAAGCACCGATTAAAGTACCGATTACCCGTTCACCCGCGTCAGACAGGAAGCCTCATGTCCACTACCGTCTCGAATCACGACAATCCGCTCCTCGATTTCTCCGACCTGCCGCGCTTTGGCGACATCCGCCCCGAACATGTCACGCCCGCACTCGACGTGCTGCTCGCCGATGCGGCCGCCGCCGTTGAGCGCGCCGCCCAGCCGATCACGCCCGCTTCATGGGCCGATGTCGTCGAGCCGGTCGAGCGCGCGACCGAACCGCTGTCGCGCGCCTGGAGCGTCGTCGGCCATCTGAACGCCGTCGCCGACACGCCCGAGCTGCGCGCCGTGTATGGCGAGAATCTGCCGCGCGTCACCGAGTTCTGGTCGAGCGTCGGGCAGAATCTTGCGCTCTACGAGAAGTACAAGACGCTGAGCGCGAGCGATGAATTCGCCTCGCTGACGAGCGAACGCAAGAAGATTCTTGGCAACGCGCTGCGCGACTTCCGTTTGTCCGGCGCGGAATTGCCTGAAGACCAGAAGCCGCATTTCGCCGAGTTGCAGGAACGTCAGGCAGCGTTGTCGAAAGCGTTTTCGGACCACGTGCTCGATGCGACCAACGCCTACGCGTATTTCGTCGAAGCCGGCAACGAGTCGGAACTGGCCGGCCTGCCGGAAGACGTGATCGAGGCCGCGAAGGAAGCCGCGGAGCGCGAAGGCAAGACCGGCTACAAGTTCACGCTGCATTTCCCGTCGTACTTTCCCGTCATGCAGTACTCGGAAAACCGTCCGATACGCGAAGCGATGTACCGCGCATATGTGACGCGCGCATCCGAGCTGGGCCCGCAATACGGCAAGGGCAAGCCCGAGTGGGACAACACGTCGGTGCTCGCCGACCAGTTGAAGCTGCGTGCCGAAGAAGCGCATATGCTCGGCTATAAGAATTTCGCCGAGGTATCGCTCGCGCCCAAAATGGCCGAATCGCCGGAACAGGTCATGGCTTTCCTCGAAGACCTCGCCACGCGCGCGCGCCCGCATGCGGAGCAGGACTGGAAGGAGTTGCGCGAATTCGCCGCAAGCGAGCTCGGCTTGAGCGATCTGCAACCGTGGGACATGACGTTCGCCGCCGAACGTCTGCGTCAGAAGCGCTATTCGTTCTCGGAGAACGAAGTCAAACAGTATTTCCCGGAAGACGCTGTGTTCAAGGGCCTGTTCAAGGTCACGGAAACGCTCTTCGGCGTGCGCATCCGCCGCGATGAAGCAGCCGTCTGGCATCCGGACGTGCGCTTTTTCCGCGTCGAGAACCAGGACGGCGGCCTCGTCGCGCAGTTCTATCTCGACTTGTACGCACGCGAAGGCAAACGCGGCGGCGCGTGGATGGACGACGCGCGCGGCCGTCACAAGCATACGCATGGCGGCGTGCAAACGCCGGTTGCTTATTTGACCTGCAACTTCTCCGCGCCGGTCGGCGGCAAGCCGGCCTGCTTCACGCACGACGAAGTCATCACGCTTTTCCACGAGTTCGGGCATGGCCTGCATCACATGCTCACGCGTGTGGATGAGCTCGGCGTTTCGGGCATCAACGGCGTGGAGTGGGACGCGGTCGAACTGCCGTCGCAGTTCATGGAAAACTTCTGCTGGGAGTGGGACGTGCTCTCGGACATGACTTCGCACGTCGAAACCGCGCAGCCGCTGCCGCGCGAACTGTTCGACAAGATGCTTGCCGCGAAGAACTTCCAGAGCGGTCTCGGCACGCTGCGCCAGATCGTGTTTTCCATGTTCGACATGCAGTTGCATACCGGCTTCGACGCAGCCGGCACGAAGAACGCGACCGAACTGGCAAGCGAGATCAACGAGCGCTTCCATGTCGTGCCGCAGGCGCCGTTCTCCCGTTGGCCGAACACGTTCAGCCATATTTTTGCCGGCGGTTATGCGGCGGGCTACTACAGCTACAAGTGGGCAGAAGTGCTGTCCGCCGACGCCTACGCAGCATTCGAGGAAGCGGCGCAGGCCGCGAGCGGCAGTGTCCTCGACCAGACAACCGGCATGCGTTATCGAAAGGAGATTCTCGAAGTGGGCGGCAGCCGTCCGGCGATGGAATCGTTCAAGGCGTTCCGCGGGCGTGAGCCGAACATCGACGCCTTGCTGCGGCACAACGGCATGACGCCCGCCGCGGCGCATTGAAACGCTGCATGATGCGCGGAGGAAACCCTCGGCGCATCGTTTAGCGCATCATTAGGCGCCCCGAGCAGCGCCTCGATCAGCGCCGATGTAAAGAAGCCGGTGTTCCGCGCGAGCGGACACCGGCTTTTGTTTACTCGAAACCTGCCGCCCTCAGCCGCGATGCAGCTTGAAATCCACCTCTGCGGGACGCCCTTCGAGCGAGAGCGCCGCACGGGCAGCCGGCGCACGGCTCACCACCTTGCCGCGGCTTATCACCACCAGTCGCGCCGCGCGCAAGCGGATCGCTTCGACGGGATTGCGCGCGTCGAGTAGCACGAGATTGGCCGCGCAGCCGGGCGCGACGCCGTAGTCTTCAAGACCGAGAATGCGTGCGCCGTTCACCGTGACCGCGTCGAAACACGCGTGCATGCCTTCGACGCCCGTCATCTGCGCGACGTGCAAACCCATGTGCGCGACTTCGAGCATGTCGCCCGAGCCCAGGCTGTACCACGGATCCATCGCGCAATCATGGCCGAAGGCGACGTTGATTCCTGCGGCCATCATCTCCGGCACGCGGGTCATGCCGCGCCGCTTGGGATACGTGTCGCTGCGTCCCTGCAACGTGATGTTGATGAGCGGATTCGCGATGGCTGCAACGCCCGATTCGCGCATGAGCGGCAAGAGCTTGCTCACGTAGTAGTTGTCCATCGAATGCATCGAGGTCAGATGCGAACCGGTGACGCGCCCATGCAAGCCGAGACGCTGCGTCTCGGCGGCAAGCGTTTCGATGTGGCGCGACATGGGGTCGTCCGATTCATCGCAATGCATGTCGACGCGCAAGCCCTGCTCCGCCGCATACTCGCACAGCATGCGCACCGACTGCGCGCCGTCGGCCATGGTGCGCTCGAAATGCGGAATGCCGCCGACCACGTCGACGCCCATTGCAATCGACCGCTTCAGGTTCTCGAAAGCGCCGGGGCTGCGCAGCACGCCGTCTTGCGGAAACGCCACCAGTTGCAGATCGAGATACGGCGCGACGCGGCGTTTCACTTCGACGAGCGCCTCGACAGCGAGAAGGCGCGGATCGCATACATCGACGTGACTGCGGATTGCGAGCAGCCCACGCGCGACCGCCCAGTCGCAGTACTGCATCGCGCGTTCGATCAACGCGTCCTGCGTAAGTTGCGGCTTCAGCTCGCCCCACAACGCAATACCTTCGAGAAGCGTGCCCGACGCGTTCACGCGCGGCAAACCGTAAGAGAGCGTCGCGTCCATATGGAAATGCGGATCGACGAACGGTGGCGTGACGAGCGAGCCGGCAGCGTCGATTTCCTCGCGCGCTGCGGCGGCGAGATGCGGCTCCACGGCAACGATGCGCCCCGCTTCAATGCCGATGTCGAGCGGCTGCCCGGGTTGCGGCGCGACGCTTGGCGGCAGCATCGCGCGGCGGATGATCAGATCCATATCTCGCTCCCTTATGTGTGTCCGTCCGCTTTGTGGCTGATGACGATTCTATCGGCGTCAGAAAGTAAGCGCAGGTTTTGTCCGGCGTTTTACCAGGCGTTTTATCAGCTTGCCGTACCGGCGAGCGCCGCGAAATCCGTACCGGCTGCATGCACCGTGGCGCACCTATACTGGGCTCAGTCATCAGGACGCATTGATTCGGGAGCATACAGATGAAGACGATAGGTGTGATCGGTGGAATGAGCTGGGAGTCGTCAGCCGAGTATTACAGGCTGCTCAACCGTCACGCAAAGGCGCGCCTTGGCGGTCATCACAACGCGCGTAGCCTGATGCTGACCGTGGACTTTGCGCCGATCGAAGCAAATCAGCGCGCGGGCGACTGGAGCGCGCTCGGCGACCAGATGGCCGACGCGGCGCGTCAACTGGAACGCGGGGGCGCCGAGATCGTGATGCTCGCCACCAACACGATGCATCGGGTGTATGAATCGATCGAGCAGGCGATCAACGTACCGTTTCTGCATATCGCCGATCCGACCGGCGCTGCGCTGCGCGCGGCAGGCGTCGAGCGGGTCGGCTTACTCGGTACGCGCTATACGATGGAGCAGACGTTCTACACGGGCCGCCTGCGCGAACGCTATGGACTCGAGACTTTGGTGCCCGAAGAAGCCGAACGCGCGGACATACACCGCATCATTTACGACGAGCTGTGTCACGGCAACGTGAACAGCGAATCGCGCGCGGTGTATCAAAGTGTGATCGAATCGCTGGCCGCGCGCGGCGCGCAAGCGGTGATTCTCGGATGCACCGAAATCACATTGCTGATCAAGCCGGAAGATTCTGTTCTGCCCGTTTTCGATACCACAGCGTTGCATGCGCAAGCGGCGGTTGAGTGGGCAATTGGAGCGCAGTAGATACGGATGACGGGCGATTGCGATCCATCGCAATGGCAACGCAGGAATTCGGGTGCCACAAGTTAAAAAGCCCGCTGGTTTGCGCCAGCGGGCTTTCAACAATGCTTGGTTGCGGGGACAGGATTTGAACCTGTGACCTTCGGGTTATGAGCCCGACGAGCTGCCAGACTGCTCCACCCCGCGTCAGAGAAAAAGGATTGTATAGAGATGTTCGCGCTACGTCAAACGATCCCTCAACAATCGCATGATTCATTCGTGCGAAGCACAAACACAAGCGTACACGCGAGCATCTGTGGCTCAAAGATCGAGCACTGTCGCGCCCTCGATCTTGCCGTCGATGATATCCGCGCCGTACTGGCTCGCGCTGCGTTTGGCCACGCCGAAATCGGAGAAGGTTGCAGGCAGCACCAGACGAAACACGCGGCTCGCCTTCGAACCGCTGATTGCGCCGGGACGACACACACGCACCGCGACGTCATAGCCTTCCGCGTGCCGCTTGTGCCCGTCGAACTTATCGAACGCCCGCGAGAAAACCAGCGGATGCACTTCGAAGTCCTTATAAACATCGGGATAAAGTTGAGCCATGATGCCCTCCGCTGCACGCCGGTGCCTGGGTAAGTCAAACTGTGAGTGTGATCCCCACTATACGCCGCGCGCGTCGCGCATCGGCTTTTTATTTTGTTCGTTCCGCACGGTTCGAGCCGCGCGAAAATCGTCTCGTCCCGTGTGCGCTGGTAAGCTACGGCTCCTGCGCCATTCAGCTTGAGAATTTCCCGTGAAAATCGCCACCTGGAACGTCAACTCCCTCAAAGTCCGCCAACAGCATGTGATCGACTGGCTGGAAACCAGCGGCACCGACGTGCTGTGCCTTCAGGAACTGAAGCTGCCCGACGAGAAGTTCCCACGCGCCGAACTCGAAGAAAAAGGCTACCGCAGCTGGTTCGCGGGCCAGAAGACGTACAACGGGGTCGGCATCCTCGTGCGCCAGGGTCTGAATGTGGACGAAAGCAGCATCGTGCGGAATATTCCCGGCTTTGAGGACTTGCAGCAGCGCGTGGTCGCGGCGACCGTCGAAGGCGTGCGTATCATCTCCGCGTACTTCCCCAACGGCCAGGCGCCCGGCACCGACAAGTTCGCGTACAAGCTCCGCTGGCTCGCCGCGCTGCACGACTGGATCAAAAGCGAAATGGCGCTGTATCCGAAGCTCGCGCTGCTCGGCGACTACAACATCGCACCGGACGACCGGGACGTGCACGATCCGAAAGCGTGGGAAGGTCAGAACCTCGTGTCGCCGGAAGAACGCGCCGAGTTCGTGCGGCTGATCGAACTGGGTCTCGTCGACGCGTTCCGTCAGTTCGAGCAGCCCGAAAAGATCTATTCGTGGTGGGACTACCGGATGATGGCGTTTCGCCGCAACGCGGGGCTGCGCATCGACCATATCCTGCTTTCAAAGCCGCTCTCTGAAGCGTGCACGTCATGCGAAGTCGATAAGGTGCCGCGCAAGTGGGACCAGCCGTCGGATCATGCACCGGTCGTCGCGCAGATCGGCTGACGAACACTGGCAAGATCCGGCCAGGTTAAGCAACGTCAAGCGCGCTTGCTGAATAGGCTTTCACGAAGCCTCAAGCGGAAGCGCTCAGCGTTCGCCATAGAAACTCGAAAACCATCGCATCGTGCTCGGCCTGCTCCAGTTCATCGGAGCCGCCGTGCCCGCCGTCCGTATTCTCGCGATACCACACGTTGTCCACGCCGAGCGCCTGCATGCGCGCGGCCATCTTTCGCGCATGGCCGGGATGCACGCGATCGTCGGCGGTGGATGTCGTGAACAGGACCGGCGGATACTTCACGCCCGCCGACACGTTGTGATAAGGCGAGTAAGCGGCGAGCGCGCGCGCGTCGTCGGGATCGTCGGGATCGCCGTATTCGTCGATCCATGACGCGCCTGCATGCAGCAGGTGATAGCGGCTCATATCGAGCAGCGGCACTTCGCAGATCACCGCGCCGAACAGATCGGGGCGCTGGACCATGCACGCCGCCACCAGCAGGCCTCCGTTGCTGCCGCCCTGAATGCCCAGTTGCGCGGCGCTCGTCACGCCGCTCGCGACGAGCGCTTGCGCCACTGCGATGAAGTCGTCGAATGCGCGTTGCCGTTCCTCGCCTTGCGCCGCCGTGTGCCAGCGGGTACCGAACTCACCGCCGCCGCGAATGTGCGCGACCACGTACACGCCGCCACGCTCCAGCCAGCCGATGCCCTGCCCCGTCAGATAGCTGGGCAGCAACGGAATCGCGAAGCCGCCGTAGCCGGTCAGCAGGCAGGGCCGCGAGGATTGCAAGGCCGGCTCGTTTTCTGCCGAGTCGATGCGTTGCTCATCCCGCGCGGCCCGCGGTCCGATCACCGTGTACGGCACACGTGTACCGTCAGCGGAGACCGCATGTCCGCGCGTCACCGTGAAGCGTGTCGCGTCGAACTGCGTCGGCCAGCGCTCGAGCAACTCCCACTCGCTGAGATCGTCGCGGGCAAGATCGGCGAGCCAGTACGCGGGGGGCTGCAGATAGTCATCGGTATCGACGAACACCTCGTCGTTCAGCGTCGCCTCCACCGGCGAGACGTCGGCTTGCCCGTCCGGGTGCGATGGGAAGACGCGCCGCTGCCACTGCCATGACTGATCCGCAATCTGCGACGTCGTGAACAACAAGGTCTTGTTCTGCACGTCTTCAAGATAGGAGACGATGAGCTGGTTGCGCGTATGCGTCCATTCGCACGCGGAGGTCTGCTCAGTGGGCATGAAGAGCGGCGTCACGTCGCGCTCGCCGCGCAGGAACGCGGCCTCGCGAATCGCCAGCAACGCGCCGCCCGGGTACACGACGCCATTGCAGTGCCAGTCGAGGCGCGGCTCGAGCAACAGCCAGCCCTGCCAGCCGCTCACTCCAACATGCGACGGCACGTCATAACGGCGCCAGGCGTCGGCGGGAGCGGGAGCGTGAGCGCCATCCACGCCGCTCGCGTCGTCCAGGTAGTACGTGTGCGAATCGAAGAAATCGACGCTGCTCACCACCGTGTGCCGCTTTTCCACCGGATCGTAATGCCCTTCCACGCCGATATCGCTAAATGCCCCCTTGAACACGACGGGTGCATCGGCGAGCGCCGTGCCGCGCGTCCAGCGCCGCACTTCGCGCGGATAGCCGGAGCGCGTCAGGCTTTTGCGACCATTGTCCCAGCCCACGTAAAGCGTATTACGGTCGATCCACGATGCGGTGTGCTTGCCGGCCTTCGCGATCACGAATCCATCGTCGATAAAACGCTGTGCGTCGATGTCGAACTCGCGGACCACCAGCGCGTCCGAGCCGCCCGGCGACATCGTGATCAGCGCGCGATCGCCGTCGGGATAGAGAATGTCGAACTCCGAGCACACCCACGGCGTTCCTTCTGCTTCGCCGAGTGCATCGAAGTCGATCAGGTTCTGCCATTCGGGCTTGCCACCGCGCCATGCGGCCCAGGTCGTGCGCCGCCAGATGCCTTTGGGATTACGCTCGTCCTGCCACAGGTCGTACGCCCATTCTTTCCAACGGTCTGGAATCACCGGACGTTCGCGCGGCAAATAGGCATCGGCGAGACGTTGCCTGAGCGTTTCGAATGGCGCGCCGCTGCACCATGCGGCGCGCGTGCGGGCATTCTGCCTGTCGACCCACGCGAGCGCTTCAGGGTCGTCGAGCGCTTCGAGCCAGAGGAACGGATCGGGAGAAAGCGGCCAGGATAAGGAACCGGGAGAGTTGGGAGAAACGGAAGAAGCAGAAGGCATCGTCGGCTGTCGAAGGAAAACAGCGTTGATTATGCCTTGCGTCCGCGCGATCCTGCTTCAACGGGCTCGCGCGACTCGCGATGAAGGGCTACCGGGCGCAACAGCGCGATCGACCAGGGCGGGCGCCGTGCGCGCCACCCTGAGCCGCCGCGCCCCGCTCAGTGACGGCCTGTGACCATCAATGAGCGTCAAGGCTCGAGATTGAGTTCCTGAATCTTGCGCGTAATCGTATTGCGCCCGATGCCCAGACGCTCCGCCGCCTCGACCTTGCGTCCGCGCGTGAAGTCGAGTGCCTCGCGGATCACAGCGGCTTCGAAGCGGCGGGCGAGTTCGTCCATCACATCGGCGGAATTCTCGCGCAAGAGGCGTGCGACTTCCGTGCGCAAGCCACCTTCCCACGCGCTAACGGGCGAGGCGACCGGCATCCCGCCAGCCGCTGCGGGATGCGCGGCCGCATTCATGCCGTTCAGCGCCGCAGTACCCGCAAGGCTTGCGTCCGCCGCGCCGAGCGCGGCGCCGCCACCGCCAGCAAGGTCGGTTGCGCCGGCCTGCGCGGGACCGAGATCGGGCGGCAAATCCTTGATCTCGATGGTCTGCGCGGGCGCCATCACCGTCAACCAGTTGGCGAGATTCTCCAACTGCCGTACGTTGCCCGGAAACGGCAGCGACGCCAGATAGGCGAGCGCCTCTTCCGACACGCGCTTGGACTCGACGCCAAGATCGCGCGCGCTTTTTTGCAGGAAGTGCCGCGTGAGCAGAGGAATGTCTTCGCTGCGCTCGCGCAATGCCGGCAAACGCAAGCGGATCACGTTGAGACGGTGATACAAGTCCTCGCGGAACAAGCCCTGACGTACGCGCGATTCGAGATTCTGGTGCGTCGCCGCGATCACGCGCACATTCGCGCGCAGCGGATTGTGCCCGCCGACACGGTAGAACTGACCATCCGACAGCACGCGCAACAGACGCGTCTGCAAATCGAACGGCATATCGCCGATTTCGTCCAGGAAAAGCGTGCCGTTCTCGGCCTGTTCGAAGCGACCCTGGCGCATTGCCTGCGCGCCGGTGAACGCGCCGCGCTCGTGGCCAAATAGTTCGGATTCCAACAGATCTTTCGGGATTGCAGCGGTGTTGAGCGCAATGAACGGACCGTTCGCGCGTGGGCTATGTCGGTGCAGCGCACGCGCGACGAGTTCCTTTCCGGTGCCCGATTCGCCGGTAATGAGCACGGTTGCCGCGGAATGGGACAAACGTCCGATCGCGCGGAACATGTCTTGCATCGCCGGTGCCTGGCCGAGCATTTCCGGTGCATCGGCAACGCGCTCGTCCCACGTCTGTTCGCCGCGCATGCTCTCGTCCACCGCGCGACGGATCAGTTCGACGGCCTTGTCGACGTCGAAAGGCTTCGCGAGATATTCGAAGGCGCCGCCCTGGAATGCGGCCACCGCGCTGTCCAGATCCGAAAACGCCGTCATGATGATGACGGGCAAGCCCGGCACCTTGTCACGCACGGTTTGCAGCAGTTCGAGGCCCGAACCTCCGGGCATTCTGATGTCCGACACCAGCACCTGCGGGCTGTCGTGATCGAGCGCCGCCGACGCCTCGCGCACATTCGCGAAGCTGCGAGTCGCGAAGTTTTCGCGAGCAAGGGCTTTTTCAAGCACCCAGCGAATCGATTGATCGTCGTCTACTATCCAGATCGGCTTCATATAGGTCTGTCAGAAGTCTTGAGATGCCTGCAGTGTGCAGATGCGGTGTTAGCAGTCGAGCGGCAGCAGAATCTGAAACTCGGTGTGGCCAGGCCGGCTTTCCACTTCGATCAGACCGTCGTGTTGTTGCACGAACGTCTGCGCGAGCGTCAGACCGAGACCGCTGCCATCCTCGCGCCCCGATACGAGCGGATAGAAGATGCGGTCACGGATTTCCTCGGGAATGCCGGGGCCGTTGTCGATGATATGCAAGTCCAGTGCCAGCTTACATAAGCGTTTCGACACCGTAATCTTGCGTGCAATACGCGTGCGCAGTTCGATGCGCGCGTCGCCTTGCGAAATGCGTTCGCGCAATGCTTCGGCCGCGTTACGCACAATGTTGAGGAGCGCCTGGATCAGTTGCTCCTTGTCACCGCGCAGGTCGGGCACGCTCACGTCGTAATCTCGCTCGATGGTGAGGCCGCGCGGAAACTCCGCGAGAATCACCTGGCGCACGCGCTCGCACACTTCGTGAATATTCACGTCGCCGACGATATGCGGATGACGGTGCGGCTCGAGCAACCGGTCCACGAGCGTCTGCAAGCGATCCGATTCCTTGATGATGACCTGCGTGTACTCACGCAATTCGTCGCGCTGACGCTCGCCCAGTTCGAATTCGAGTAACTGCGCCGCGCCGCGAATGCCGCCGAGCGGATTCTTGATTTCGTGCGCGAGATTGCGGATCAGCTGTTTATTGACGGCCGTGAGGTCGTTGATGCGCTCCTCGCGGTCGGTGCGCAAATGGCGCTCGTTCTCGAACAGTTCGAGCAACACGTAGTCTTGCGCGCTTTCCAGGAAGCCGACGATCGCATGCACATGCAGCGGCTCGTGACCGGGCCGCTCGAGCACGGCGTCCAGATGCGTTGCGTGAAAACGGTGCGCGGCGATCGAGGTGATGGTCGCGACCAGTTCGTCCGCATTCGAGAAGATGTCCGGCCACGCCATCTGCGTCAACTGTTTGCGCGAAAGCTCGAGCATCGACTCGGCCGACGGATTCGCAAACGCAACGCGCAGCGTGCGCTTCTCGAGTATCAGCACGACGGTGGGCAATGCCTCGAAGCCCGGCAGCAAACCGGAAGCGACGAGCTGCGCGTCATCCGACAGCGTCTGCTCGTGCCCTTTGCGCGCCTTGATCAGATTTTTTAGAACCATCTTGCAGTCTGGCCGATAGGAGATGGTGGCAAATCATTGCGCCCGGTCCAACGAAAAAGGGACGGCGCCGCCGTCCCTTCGTGACCGATCGCGAGCGTCGGACAAAGCGCTTCGCCGTTCAAAGGGCGAAGCGCCATTGCCGCTTACAGCGAGTAGTACATTTCGAACTCGATCGGGTGCACCGACTGACGATAACGCTGCAGCTCGTTCGTCTTCAGTTCGATGTACGCGTCGAGCATCGAATCCGTGAACACGCCACCGCGCGTCAGGAATTCGCGGTCCGCGTCCAGCGCGTCCAGAGCCTGATCGAGGCCGGCGCACACGGTCGGGATCTTTGCATCCTCTTCCGGCGGCAGGTCGTACAGGTTCTTGTCGGCGGCTTCGCCCGGGTGAATCTTGTTCTGCACGCCGTCCAGACCCGCCATCATCAGCGCGGAGAAGCACAGGTACGGATTCGCCATCGGATCCGGGAAGCGCGTTTCGATACGGCGGCCCTTCGGGTTCGATACGTGCGGAATACGGATCGACGCCGAACGGTTGCGTGCCGAGTAAGCCAGCTTCACAGGTGCTTCGAAGTGCGGCACGAGACGCTTGTACGAGTTCGTCGACGGGTTCGTGATCGCGTTCAGCGCGCGAGCATGCTTGATGATGCCGCCGATGTAGAACAGCGCGAATTCCGACAGGCCTGCATAGCCGTTGCCCGCAAACAGGTTCTGACCGTCCTTCCAGATCGACTGGTGAACGTGCATGCCCGAACCGTTATCGCCGACGATCGGCTTCGGCATGAACGTTGCCGTCTTGCCGTACGTGTGCGCGACGTTCTGGATGATGTACTTCATCTGCTGCAGCCAGTCGGCGCGTTGCACCAGCGTCGAGAACTTGGTGCCGATTTCGTTCTGGCCCTGGCCCGCGACTTCGTGGTGATGCACTTCGACCGGAATGCCGATCTGTTCGAGCAGCAGACACATTTCCGAACGGATGTCCTGGAACGTGTCGACCGGAGCGACCGGGAAGTAGCCGCCCTTCGTGCCCGGACGGTGGCCGGTGTTGCCGCCTTCGAATTCCTTCGACGACGACCACGGTGCTTCTTCCGAGCCGATCTTGACGAAGCAGCCCGACTGATCCGTATTCCACTGGACCGAGTCGAAAATGAAGAATTCCGGTTCCGGACCGAAGAAGGCCGTGTCGCCCAGGCCCGAGCTCTTCAGATAGGCTTCAGCGCGCTTGGCGAGCGAGCGCGGGTCGCGCTCGTAGCCCTTGCCGTCCGCCGGTTCGACGACGTCGCAGGTCAGCACGAGCGTGGACTCTTCGTAGAACGGGTCGATGAAGGCGGTGTTCGCGTCCGGGATCAGCAACATATCCGATGCTTCAATGCCCTTCCAACCGGCAATCGACGAACCGTCAAACGCATGGCCGCTTTCGAACTTGTCTTCATCGAATGCCGACACCGGCACCGAAACGTGTTGCTCTTTGCCGCGCGTGTCGGTGAAACGGAAGTCGACAAACTTGACGTCTTCGTCTTTGACGAGTTGAACGACGTCGGCCACGGATTTACTCATAACCTATCTCCTGATTAACGAATTCGGCGGATTTCAGCCGCCGCCCAATCTAGCTGACCCGTCCCGGCGCGTCCACCCCTCAATGATGAAGAGTGAATGTGAAAATCAGCCGCGGCAGATCGATCGGGCCCATTAAAGCAGCAACTGTGCCATGTATGCTCCAACAAGGCGCGAAGCCATGGGACGCGCGCGTTGCCGGGGAATTCGCGCACCGCATGACATGCGACCCTGAAATCGCGGAGTGGCTCGAAGCACCTAATTGAGGCATTTATCCGCAGACATTAGCCGCGCCGGTTTATTTTGGTGCATTTGGAGTATTTTGCACCACTTAAGGGCATTCAAGTCGACCGCGCACTACGGCGAGACAGGCAGCATCTGGACGCCGCGCTAGCCCCGGAGGCCGCGCTAGAATGGTCTTTTGGTCAAGGAGACTGGCTCATGAGCACACTAGAACAGCTGTACTCGCAGGCGGACAAACGCCGCACCGAAAACCAGTTGCCTTACGCTGGCGCGCTCTCGCCGGCCGAGGCGTTCGAACTGCTGCAACTCGATCCGCGCACGCGTCTCGTGGATGTGCGCACGCGTGCGGAACTCGACTGGGTTGGCCGGCCGGTGATCGGCGACGGCCAGTATGCGCATGTCGAATGGACGCGCTATCCGGGCGCCGTGCCGAATCAGGAATTCCTGCACCAGTTGAGCGACGTTGCGTCGCCCGATACGCCGGTGCTGTTCCTGTGCCGCAGCGCCGCGCGTTCGAAGCTCGCTGCCATCGCCGCAGCGCAGGCCGGCTTCACGAAGGCCTACGATCTGCTGGAAGGCTTTGAAGGCGACAAGGACGGCCAGGGCCACCGCAAGACCGTCTCTGGCTGGTGTTTTCGCGGCTTGCCGTGGATCGGCGCTTAAAGGCGGTTGCATACCGCCCTGGCGAAGCCGCGCGGCACACGCGGTCGAAAAAAACCCGCATTAGCGCACAGGCGAAGCTCAGGCGCGGGGCTTCGCCGCTGCCGCCTCGTGCTCGACGATGTCGCCGCCTAGCAGGTGCACGCCTTCACGCAGCTTCACGAACGCCGCTGCAACCGCCTCCGGCTCCCCCTTCACGCCGAGGTCGATGTGATGACGCGCATACACGCCGCCGCGTTCGGCGTCGCCCACGCTCGGCAGACTGAACACGCGCACGCCAGGAAAATCGTGTTCGATCTTTTCCATTAGCGGCGTTACGCGAGACTCGGGCAGCTCGAACACCAGCAACGACTTTTCCGCGTGCGGCATGGCGTGATGCAGGTGCGCGTAGTGGGTATCCAGCACCCATTCGATCATCGGCCAGGCCATGACCGGAAAGCCCGGCACGAAATAATGCTCGCGGATCGAGAAGCCCGGAATCTTGTTGTAGCCGTTCGGAATAATCTCTGCGCCTTGCGGATACGTGCCCATATTCAGACGATGCAGGTTCTCGGGCGAGTTCAGGTCGAGCGGCGTCGCTGCGGTGGCCGGATACATGTCGCGAATGCGCTCCTGAATCAGCTTCTGCGCTTGCGGATGCAATTCCAGCGGCACGCCGAGCGCCGCAGCCGCGCATTGACGCGTATGGTCGTCCGGCGTCGCGCCGATGCCGCCCGTCGAAAACACGATATCGCCGGAGCTGAAAGTGCGCCGCAGCGTTGCGGTGATACGGTGCGGGTCGTCGCCGATATACTCCGCCCAGCCAAGCGACAAGCCACGCGCGCCCAGCAGTTCGATGACTTTCGGCAAATGCTTGTCGACGCGCCTGCCCGACAGAATTTCATCGCCGATGATGATGACGCCAAATGCCATTGCCGCCTCTTTGGTTATCTCGTTTGTTGATCAATAAGGAACCGGTGCAGTTTGCCGCACGCCCCCTGCCTCGTCCGCGCGCATGCGTTGCAGCGCCCGCAAACAGTAGTAGCCGAACCACAGCGCCGAAAATACGAGGATGAATGCATAGATCCAGATCGTCACCGCGGTGATGACCGGGAACAACACGATGAGCCACACCGACGACGCCCACAACAGCGTCGGCAACGAACCCAGCAAACCGCTCGCGACGCCGATCAGCAGCAGCGGCAAGCGGAAACGCCGCACCAGCGCACGCCGTTCGTCGCGGCTGGCGTGCAGCGCGAGCGCGTCGTAGGTCATCACGCGATAGGTCAGCCAGCCCCACAGCAGCGGCGGAATCAACGCGAAAAACGGTGGCACGAGCCACAGTGGCAGCGTGACGATCAGCAGCACGAGACATACCAGCGTCGTCCAGAGCGCTTGGCCGAGGCTGCCGTACCACGTTCCGCCGCGGCGCATTTCGAGGCTCGGGAACTGGCGCGTCGACAGGAAGCGGATCACGGCCGGCATCGACAGTGTGGCGATCAACAGCAATACCGTGACGACGATCAGCGGAATCGTCATTGCAATCACGAGGAACGGCGCGATGGCCGCGTGCAGTCCGGAAAAGCCAAGCGAGTCGAACAGATGGTAGAGCGTGACGGTAAACGACCAGCTTTCAAGCCAGCCGCGTGTCGCGCCGATCAGCGTTTGCCACGAGAACCACAGGATCACGCCCCACCCGACTGTTGCCGCGAGGAACGGCAGGAAGGTCAACCAGAGCATGCGCGGGTGGAGCGCGCTTGCGAGCGCGCGCCCGAACGAGCGCAACAGATCATTCATGCGAGCCAGTGCCGGTGAGTGCAACGATGGAATTAAGGAAGCGGCGCGCCGGTTACTGAATGAAGACCGTGCGCGCGAACGTGGACAGCATAAACCACGTGACGCGCCGCCGGGGAAACCGGCGGCGTGCGAAGAAACTAAGCGGCAGGCTCAGACCGCGGTCGCGCCGCCCTGATTGCGCCGCCGTGCCGACAGACGCCGGCCGATGCGCGCGAAGGCGAGCCAGTGCTGCGCCCAGAAGCCTTCGCCGTAGCCGCGGCCCTGGAGTTGATCACTGATTCCGGTCGGCTCCATCTCGCGGCTCCACGAGACGCTCCGAAACAGTATGTCCCACCACGGAAACAGCACGCCGAAGTTGCAGCCGTATTTCAGACCTTCGTGACCGTAGCCGATCGCATGATGGCGCCGATGAAATGTCGGGCTGACCAGCAGACGCTCTCCGAGCCAGCCGAAATACAGGCGAATGTTGGCGTGCTGCACGCTTTGCGCGAGGTTCGTGATAGCGACCAGCACGACGAATTGCGACGGCGGCACGCCGATCACGAGCGCGATTACCGCGAAGAACGACGCCTGCAGCAGATCGTCGAGCAGATGGTTGCGGTCGTCGGCCCACAGCGACATTTGCTGCTGGCTGTGATGCACCGCATGCAACTCCCACCAGACGCCAATGCGGTGCTGCCAGCGGTGATACCAGTAACCGGCGAAATCGAGCACCAGAAGGTACATGACAAAAGTGACGAGCGGCTGCGTAGTCACGCCCGGCCACAGATTGTCGAACTCGATGTTCGAGATGTCATGCAGGCGCAGCCACGCCTGGACATGGTCGAAAAACGGCTGCAGCGCAAAAAAGAAGAACAGGTTGAGAATGCCCAGCTTGGCGATCCACGTGTAGATCACGTCGACGCGCACCGCCTTGCGGTTCTCCCACTGCTCGACCGGACGCAGCGCTTCCAGCGGCCGCAAAATCGCGTACATGGCCAGCACTTCGAGGACGCCCACGATCACCCAGTACAGGCTGTCGTACGTGTCTTCGTCGTAGTCCATCAGATTGAAGTGGAACAGCAGCGGCTGCACCACGTCGACGTACAGCAACGTCTGCAACGCGGAGACGAAGCTGTCGAGAGAGGACGAAATCAGATGGAACATGGCGCTGGTCGGGTTACTTCGATCGTTGCGGCTCGCTCAGAAGCGGCATGGATAGCTGCATTATCACGCGCCATTCGGCGCCGTAACCGGCGCACGATTAAAGAAATAGATGCCATGCGGCGAACGGCCCACCGCAATGGTCTGAATCAGCTTGCGCGTGTTCAGGTCGATGATGCCGACGTGCTTCGCGAAGCGGAACGTTACCCACAGATACCGTTTGTCGGCGGAAAGTTCCATGTCGTCTGGACCAGGCAACAAACCGGTGATGTCGCCGACATTGGTGAGCGAATCTTCGTCGATGATGCTGATCGTGCTTGCCACCCGGTTGGACACCGCGACGTGCTTGCCGTCGGCGAGCGAGCGGAAGTTGTGCGCGCCGTTGCCCGTGTGAATGGTCTTGACGACCTTCTGCGTGTGCCAGTCGACCACGGCCACGTAGTCGGCGCCGGTCATGCCGACGAGCAGATACTTCTCGCCCGGCGTCATCCAGAGCCCTGCGGGGACCTTGCCGACCTTCATCTTCCACTTGACGGTTTGCGTGGCCAGATCGATCGCGGCGAGTTCGCCGGAGACCTGCAGCGTAACGAACACCGTTTTGCTGTCGTTCGTGAAAGCCATGTGGCTTGGCATGACCGCAAGCGGCAGACGCGACGCGAGCGTCATCTGGTTCTTCTGGCCGTCGTAGTGATAGATATCAAGGCGGTCGAGGCGCAGACCGGTGGTGACGAGCCACTTGCGATCAGGCGAAAAGCCGATCTGGTACGGGTCTTCTATGTTTTCGACCCAGCGCTGCACCTGCCCCGACTTGGGGTCCACGAACATCAGGTTGTTCGACACCGAGTTCGCCACAATCAACGACGAGTTGTCCGGCGTCACCATCAGGTGATGCGGTTCCTTGCCGGTCGGTACTGTGCCGATAACCTGGCGGGTCGTCTCGTCGATAAGGCTCAGCGTGGCTTCGGCGGAATTCAGCACGATCACGTTGTTGGCATGGGCCGCCGGAGAAACAAAGCCTGTGGCGGCTACGAGAGCCAAGCCCGCGGCGAACGTGGCTGTCACGCCAGGAAGAAAAAATTTACGCATGAAAACTCACTTCGGAGAACAACCATCATTGTAGAACGTTTGCCCCGGCGTGCGGTTGACGCAGATCGGGTTGCCGCGCACGGAAAATGAAGGGCCGGATGGGAAGCTTGTTGAACTCTGGAATCTGCTTCGTAATGGCGACAGCGGCGCCATAAAGTCAGTCTCATTTAAGCGGGATAACAATAAGAAAATCCGCATCAAGAATTATCCGAATTAGGAATGACCGCGATTATTCTCTGTTCTATTCTGGTTTATGACGAGATTAATTCATGCATTTAAGACGGCCGAATTTGTTTTGCATATTTTCGGATTTCGCTTATTTCCGCCGTTCATAGCGCGCTCTGACAATCTCGCGTGCTCATCGTCCAACCCTCAATCCCGTGGGCGTTTCGAGTGTGACGCAGATAATCCGGGCGTGGGCAACCACACGACAAGCAATAGTCAAATAATGGCAGCAACAGGCTTTGCATTTATAGCCGACATTTTTGCGCGCGATCTGATTAATGGGCGATGACGCCTTCTCTGATTATCTCGTCCACTCCGGCCACGAAACAACAGCGCGGAGTTTCAAGACAAGTGAATAAAATCCATCAATCAATCTGGTGCGAAGCGACGGCAACGTGGGTAGCGACGCCCGAAACCTCGACGGCGAAAACAAAGCGCGGTTCTACGCGCAGGAAGCTGGTTGCACTGGCGGTAGCCGCGGCGGCTACGATATTGGGTGGGGCGAACGCGATGGCAGCAGGCGCCAATTCCACTCAGGCGGGCCCTGGCGCCAACGCCGCCGGGGACAACTCCGTTGCGCTGGGAGTGACCGCGACCGCATCGGGTGCGAGTTCCATTGCTGAAGGTGCGGGCGCGGCCGCGGCGGGAGACAATTCGATTGCAGTCGGCCTGACGGCACGAGCCTCTGGCACGAATTCAATCGCACAAGGTGCGGGTTCCGCTGCTTTAGCCGACGGTTCCACCGCCCTGGGCGTGGGTGCGGTTGCAAACGGCTTCCGGTCGATTGCGACCGGAGCGGGCGCCGTGGCGTCGGGCTCCGATTCGGTTGCAACAGGGACGGCATCCGTTGCAGTTGGTGCTCGCGCGGTTGCTACAGGACTGCTGGCAACTGCAAACGGTACCGACTCTATCGCGGCCGGGTCAGGAGCGCTCGCAGACAAGGACGGCAGCACCGCGTTAGGCAGCGTTGCGACCGCTACCGGAACGCAGTCGACCGCCGTTGGCTATGGCGCGACGTCCAGCGCATTCCGCACTGTCGCGCTTGGCTATGCGGCTACGGCGTCAGGCAATAACGCATTTGCCGGTGGTCCCTCGGCTACGGCCGCAGGCGGAAACTCCACGGCGCTTGGCTATGTCGCTTCCGCTACGGGCTCGAACTCGGTCGCGATCGGTTACAGCGCCGCGGCCTCCACTGACAACAGCGTCGCACTCGGCGCTCAGTCCACCACGGGAGCGGACCTCAGCAAACCCGGATATGTACCGGCTGGCGCCGATCCCAGGACAATTGCGGCTATGGTCGCAAAGGGCGAAGTATCAATCGGCTCTCAAGACAACGAGCGCCGCCTGACGCATGTCGCGGCCGGAGCGGACGCAACCGACGCCGTCAACGTCAGCCAGCTGCAAGCCGCTACCGCAAGCGCCTCGCGCTACTTCAAGGCAAACGGCAACGGCCTGAACGACGGCACCGACGACGCATCGGCGACCGGCTCCAATGCGGTCGCCATCGGCAGCTCGGCACTTGCCGCGGCCCAGGCCAGCTTTGCCGCCGGCATCAGCTCCCAGGCGCAGGGCAATTTCAGCACCGCGGTTGGGGGCTTTGCCACTGCGTCAGGCGACGGCTCCACTGCTCTCGGCTATCAGGCGAGCGCAGCGGGGCTCAATTCCGTTGCCCTCGGCTATCAGGCAAGCGCGTTAGCGCTCAACTCCGTGGCACTCGGTTATCAGGCTAGCGCCGTCGCCGCCAATTCCGTTGCGCTCGGTCAAGGCTCCAACGCCGATCGCGCCGGAACCGTCTCGGTCGGCTCGGCCGGCAACGAACGGCAGATCACGAACGTCGCGGCCGGCACCGAGGCAACCGACGCCGTCAACCTCAGCCAGTTGCAAGCCGTCAGCGCGAACGCCTCACGCTACTTCAAGGCAAACGGCAACGGCCTGAACGACGGTACCGACGACGCATCGGCGACCGGCTCCAATGCGGTCGCCATCGGCAGCTCGGCACTTGCCGCGGGCCAGGCCAGCTTCGCCGCCGGCACCAGCTCCCAGGCGCAGGGCAATTTCAGTACTGCGGTCGGCGGCTTGGCCAGTGCTTCTAGCGACGGCTCCACCGCTCTCGGCTATCAGGCGAGCGCAGCGGGGCTCAATTCCGTTGCCCTCGGCCATCAGGCAAGCGCGGTAGCGCTCAACTCCGTCGCGCTCGGTTATCAGGCAAGCGCCGTCGCCGCCAACTCGGTCGCGCTCGGTCAAGGCTCCATCGCCGATCGCGCTGGAACGGTCTCGGTCGGCTCGGCCGGCAACCAACGGCAGATCACGAACGTCGCAGCCGGCACAGCCGACACCGACGCC
Source organism: Paraburkholderia kirstenboschensis (assembly GCF_904848585.1). Lineage (GTDB taxonomy): Bacteria > Pseudomonadota > Gammaproteobacteria > Burkholderiales > Burkholderiaceae > Paraburkholderia > Paraburkholderia kirstenboschensis. The sequence continues at coordinate 802,603 of NZ_CAJHCR010000001.1, read as the reverse complement.
GTCAACGTCGCACAGTTGAAAGCCGTAAGCGACCAGGGCGCCGCCAACGCCGCGAAACTCGACGGTGCGGTGATGTACGACCAGGACGCCAATGGCAACGTCGACAAAAACAGCGTCACGCTGGGTGGCGATGCAGCTAGCGGCGGCACCACCATCCACAACGTCGCCGCAGGCGTCGACGCTTCAGATGCCGTCAACGTCGGTCAACTGAACGCGGCGATCACCGGCGCCGTCAACAACGCCGTGGTCAACGCAGCGAATCCTTTCTTCAGCGGCGAAGGCAATCGCGACACCGAAGGTGCCGTGTCGTCGGGCGTGCACTCGGTCGCAGGCGGCGCGAACGCCCAGGCCACCGGCGCGAACGCCAGCGCAATCGGCGCGAATTCCACCGCAAGCGGCAACAACGCGACTGCGCTCGGCGCGGCCGCCACCGCTAGCGGCACGAATTCCGTCGCCTTGGGCCAAGGCTCGGTCGCCGATCGCGCGAATACGGTATCCGTCGGCGCCGCGGGTCAGGAGCGCCAGATCGCCAATGTTGCAGCTGGCGTGCAAGGCACGGACGCAGTCAACGTCAATCAGTTGCAGCAGAGCGCGCGCGGCGCGGTCGGCGAGGCGCGCAACTACACCGACGACCAGATCCGCTCGGCACGACGCGATTCGTACGGCGGCACCGCATCTGCCCTGGCCATGGTCGGACTGCCTCAAGCCGTGCTGCCCGGTCACGGCATGGTCGCGGTGGCCGGCGGCACCTATGGCGGCCAGTCAGCGCTTGCCATCGGCGTGTCGCAGTTGTCGGAAACGGGCAAGTGGGTCTACAAGCTGCAAGGCAGCACGGACTCGCGCGGCCAGTTCGGCGCATCGGTCGGCGCGGGTATGCACTGGTAATCGAGTGCAGCCGGACTGGCGCACTGCAGTCCAGTCCGGCGCTGCGTCTGCATCACGGTGCCAAATATATGGAGTCAGCAGGTAGGCGCAGGTCCGACGCCGGCCTGCGCATGTTCGCGCGTGACACCCGTCCCCCACATGGAACGGGTGTCGCGCGCCTTTTTGACCCAGCGCGGCGAAAAGCGGGGAAAGCGTTGGAAGCCCGGGCCCCGTAGCCAAGCACATCTTGCGACAACCAGCTGAACCGGCATGCGCGGACGAGCCAAACGCCCGAGCCCCAGCCCGGGCATTCGCGCGCCCCGGCTTGCGCGAGACTCACCGCTGCATCGAATCCCACACCTTGTGAAGCCGCTTGACCGACACAGGCATCGGCGTGCGCAACTCCTGGGCGAACAGCGAAACGCGCAGCTCCTCGAGCAGCCAGCGGAACTCGGACAGACGTGCATCGGGCACGCCCCCGCGCTGCGCAACCGCGCGCTGATAATTCTGCAGCAGCGGCTGGAATTCGGCGAACTGCCGTGCGTCGCGCGCAGGATCAGCCTTCAGTTTGTCGATCCGCAAAGCGATACCCTTCAGATAACGCGGAAAATGCGTGAGCTGCGAGTACGGGGTGTCTACCACGAATCGCTTGCCGATTAGCGCGTCGAGCTGGTTCTGCATATCGGCGTGCGCAGCCGTGAACGACTTCGCCTGCGCCAGCTTCTTCAGTACCGACGCGTATTCGCCGAGAATCTGCCCAACCAGTCGCGCAATCTCCTGCGCCAGCAACGTCAGCCGGCTACGCCCTTCATCGCGGCGCGTATGGAAACTGACGTCGTCGTCGGGCAGCGGATCCTGCAGGCAGGCGCGATCGAGCGCGGTGTCGATTAATTGATCGCGCAACTCTTCCTGCGTACCCCGCGTCATGAACTGCATCGCCATTTCGCGCAAGCCCGGCAGATTTTTCTCCAGATACTTGATCGGCTCCTTCAGTTGCAAGGCGAATAGCCGACGCAGACCCGCACGGTGAATACGCGCGGCCTCATCCGGCGAATCGAACACCTCGACGTCACAATGCGTGCCGCGATCCACGAGAGCCGGGTAGCCGAATAACGTCTGCCCGCCGCGACGGATTTCGAGCAACTCGGGCAGCTTGCCGAAATTCCAGGTGGTGAGGTTTTCATACAGCGCCGTGCCGCCCGCGCTGCCTTGCAACGGCGTCTGCGGCGCCGGCGCAGCCGCACCCTTCCCTCGCTGTGCCGGACCGCTGGACGCAGGCGCCGTCCGCGGCGCTCCCGCCGCTCCCACCGCTCCTGCACCATCCGTGCGCGAACCGGCCACGTCCGCCAACGCCGCGCCTGCCGCGCTCGATGCAATCTTCTGGAAGTGCTGCTGCGCCTGGCCGCCCAGCTCTGCCCGTAGCTGCGACAGGTTGCGCCCCATCGCGAGTTGCCGCCCGTGTTCGTCCACGACCTTGAAGTTCATGAACAGATGCGGCGGCAAAGTCTCAAGCTTGAAGTCCGACTGTTTCAGCATGAGTTGCTTCTGCTCGCGAATATCGGCGATCAGCGCTTCGAGTAAACCGCCAGCACCAAAACGCGGCCCGCTATGCCGGTCGACGAAACCGGCCGCATATTCCGGCAGCGGCACGCAGTGACGCCGGAGCTTCTGCGGCAGCGACTTGAGCAGCAGTTGCGTCTTCTCCTTCAGCATGCCGGGCACGAGCCATTCGCAGCGCCGCGCGTCGACCTGATTGAGTGCATACAGCGGCACGGCGAGCGTGACGCCGTCGCGCGGAGAACCCGGCTCGAAGTGATAGGTGAGCGCCATTTCGACGCCCGCCATCGTCATCCGTTTCGGGAACAGATCGGTCGTCACCCCCGCAGCTTCGTGCCGCATCAGGTCGTCGCGCGACAGATACAGCAGGCGCAGCTTGTCCTCGGGCTGACCGCTTTTCTTCAGTTCATCGCGATACCAGCGCTCGAACGACGCGCCGGTGTAAATCCCCTTGGGCAGCGCCTGGTCGTAGAACGCGAAAATCAGTTCGTCGTCGACGAGCACATCCTGACGGCGCGACTTGTGTTCCAGTTGCTCGATGTCGGCAAGCAGCTTGCGGTTGTGCGCGAAAAATCCAAGCTTGGTGTCGAACTCGCCCTCGACGAGCGCGCCCCGAATGAAAAGCTCGCGCGCCCGCGCAGGGTCCTGTTTGCCGAAGCTCACGCGCCGCCGGTGATAGATCGGCAGCCCGTACAAAACCGCGCGCTCGAAGGCCGACACCTGCGCCGCGCGCTTCTCCCAATGCGGTTCTGAAAGCGACTTCTTCAGCAAATGCGCGCCGATTTTTTCGATCCACTCGGGCTCGATCTTCGCAATGCAGCGCGCGTACAAACGGCTCGTCTCGACGAGTTCCGCGGCCATTACCCACTTGCCCGCTTTCTTGACGAGCGCGGAGCCCGGCCACAAATAAAACTTGATGCCGCGTGCGCCGAGGTAGTACGGCTCGTCGTCGGCTTTCAGTCCGATGTTGCCCAAGAGGCCCGTGAGCAGCGCCAGATGGATCTGCTCGAAAGTCGCTTCAGCTTCGTTCAGACGCCAGCCGTGTTCACGCACCACCGTCAGCAGTTGCGAATGAACGTCGCGCCATTCGCGCAGACGCAATTGCGACAGGAAGTTCTTCCGGCATTCCTCGTGCAACTGCTTGTTCGATTTCTTGTGCGCGATCGCTTCTTCGAACCAGTTCCAGATTTTGAGCCACTGCAGGAATTCCGAGCGTTCGTCGGCAAACCGGCGATGCGCCTGGTCGGCCTGTTCCTGCGCCTCGATCGGCCGGTCGCGCGGATCTTGCACCGACAACGCGCTCGCGATGATCAACACTTCCTTCAGCGATTGCTGATCGCGCGCGGCGAGAATCATCCGGCCGACGCGCGGGTCGAGCGGCAGACGCGCGAGTTCGCGGCCGAGCGGCGTGAGCTGATTGTCGTCGTCGACGGCGCCGAGTTCGTTCAGCAGTTGATAACCGTCGGCGATCGCGCGGCCCGGCGGCGGTTCGATAAACGGAAACGTCTCAATCGCCGTCAGATGCAGCGACTTCATGCGGAGAATTACCGACGCGAGCGACGAGCGCAGAATCTCCGGATCGGTAAAGCGCACGCGGCTCTGGTAATCGCTCTCGTCATACAGGCGAATGCAGATGCCGTCGGCCACCCGTCCGCAGCGCCCTGCCCGCTGATTCGCGGCGGCCTGCGAGATCGGCTCGACCTGCAACTGCTCGACCTTGTTGCGATACGAATAGCGCTTCACGCGCGCGAGGCCTGTATCGACCACATAGCGAATGCCCGGCACCGTGAGCGACGTTTCCGCCACGTTCGTCGCGAGGACGATGCGCCGCGCGTTGGAGGTGCGGAACACGCGTTCCTGGTCGGCCGCCGAGAGGCGCGCGAACAGCGGCAGGATTTCCGTATGCGGCGGATGATGCTTGCGCAGTGCCTCGGCGGCATCGCGGATTTCACGCTCGCCGGGCAGAAACACGAGCACGTCGCCGGGACCTTCGCGGCACAGTTCGTCGACGGCGTCGACAATCGCTTCCATCAGATCGCGGTCGCGCTCCTTGCCGGTCTCGCGCTGACTCTTCGCACGGTCACGCGACGCCGGACCGCCCGATGTGCCTGACGTACCCTGCGCCGCTTTCACAGCGGGGCTGTCCTCGTCGATCGGACGGTAGCGCACCTCGACTGGATACAGCCGCCCGCTCACTTCGATTACCGGCGCGGGCTTTTCCTCGCTGCCGAAGTGGCGCGCGAAACGATCGGCGTCGATCGTCGCCGACGTCACGATCAGCTTCAGATCGGGACGCTTGACCAGAATTTCCTTCAGGTAGCCGAGCAAAAAGTCGATGTTCAGACTGCGCTCATGCGCCTCGTCGATGATCAGCGTGTCATACGCTTTGAGCAGCGGATCGGTCTGCGTTTCGGCGAGGAGAATACCGTCCGTCATCAGCTTGACGGATGCGCCCGGCGACAGATTGTCGGTGAAGCGCACCTTGTAGCCGACCACTTCGCCGAAAGGCGTGCCAAGCTCCTCAGCGATGCGCCGGCCCGTCGCCGAAGCGGCAATGCGGCGCGGCTGCGTGTGGCCGATCAACCCCGAGCCGCCCGCGCCGAGGCCGCGCCCTAGCGCGAGGCAGATTTTCGGCAACTGCGTGGTCTTGCCCGAGCCGGTTTCACCGGACACGATCACCACCTGGTTTTCGGCGATCGCCTTGGCGATTTCGTCGCGACGGCCGGAGACCGGCAGGGCTTCAGGGAAGGTGATCGGCGGAACGGGATTCGGCTGGACGACGCGCGGTTCACGTGCGGCGCGCGGTTCGCGAGGCGGTTGCTGGCGCGATGGCTTGTCAGCCTCCGGCCGCTCGCGCTGCCCGCGTTGGTCGCGTTGGTCGCGCTGCCCGCGCTGGTCGCGCTGCCCGCGTTGTTTGCGTTGTTCGCCTGGTTCGCGCGATTCAGCTCCGTCACGCGTCTCGCCCCGCGGCTCGCCGCGCTCGACATCCTTCACCGTGCGCGACGGATTCTTCTCGTTCGAAGACGCCTGCGCGCCTTCGCCGGCACGATGCGGCTCGCGCGCCTTGCGAGGCGCGTCCGGGTTGCCGCGGTTCGCGTCCTTTTCGGGGCGGCGCTTCGCGTCGCCGGAGTTCGCCTGATCGGCGGCCGGCGCCGCATTCTCGTTCGCCGCGGCGGGACTTTTGGGTACATTCGACATGGGGGCGCATTATAATCCCCGGCATGAATTCCCAAACCGACCTCGTCCCCGCGCCCGCGAGCGTTCCGGCCCCCGCCGGAGCAACGGAAAACCTCGCACAGCACGCGCAATTCGTCGACTGGATGCGCTCAGTCGCCCCTTATATCCACGCGTTCCGGAACAAGACGTTTGTTGTCGGTTTTGGCGGCGAAGTGGTGCATCAGGGGCTCCTGAATGCGCTCGTGTCCGACATCGCGCTGCTGCAGGCCATGGGCATCCAGATCGTTCTCGTGCACGGCTCCCGGCCGCAGGTCGAAGAGCAGATGAGTCTGCACGGCGTCGAGTCGGAGTTTTCGCACGGCATGCGCATTACCGACGCACGCGCGCTCGAATCCGCGAAAGAAGCCGCCGGCGAAGTGCGTCTGGATATCGAGGCCGCCATCAGCCAGGGCTTGCCGAACACGCCGATGGCGCACGCGCACATCAGCGTCGTATCGGGCAACTTCGTGACGGCGCGCCCGGTCGGCATTCTGGACGGCGTCGACTTCGCGCACACAGGCGTGGTGCGCAAGATCGACGCGGATTCGATCCGCCATTCGCTCGCAAGCCGCAAGCTGGTGCTGTTGTCGCCGCTCGGTTTTTCGCCCACCGGCGAGGCGTTCAATCTGGCAATGGAAGACGTCGCCTCGGCTGCCGCCATCGCGTTGCGTGCCGACAAGATCGTGTTCCTGACCGAAACGCCCGGCCTCATGCAAGCCGGCGAAGACGGCACCGAACTGATCCGCGAACTCTCGCTCGACGACGCCTACAAGCTGCACGAAAGCGGCGAAGTTACCGGCGACGCGGGCTTCTATCTGAAGCATTCGATCCGCGCGTGCCGCGGCGGCGTGGCGCGGGCGCACATCATCCCTTACGCGCTCGACGGCAGTCTGCTGCTCGAACTGTTCCTGCACGACGGCGTGGGCACGATGATCTCGTACGAGAATCTCGAAAGTCTGCGCGAAGCCACGCCGGACGACGTCGGCGGCATTCTCGCGCTGATCGAGCCGCTCGAATCGGACGGCACGCTGGTGCGGCGCGGCCGCCATCAGATCGAGCGCGACATCGACCATTTCTCGGTGATCGAGCACGATGGCGTGCTGTTCGGCTGCGCGGCGTTGTATCCGTACACGCAGGAGCGCATCGGCGAAATGGCTTGCCTGACGGTCGCGCCCGAAGCGCAGGGCACCGGTGACGGCGAGCGCCTGCTCAAGCGCATCGAGCAACGCGCGCGGGCCCGCGGGCTCACACGCATTTTCGTGCTCACCACGCGCACCGAGCACTGGTTCCTGAAGCGCGGCTTTGTCAAGGTCACGGTCGACGACCTGCCCGAAGACCGCCGCCGACTGTACAACTGGCAGCGCAAATCGCTCGTGCTGATGAAACAGCTCTGAGCGGCCCCATATAAAGCGAGCGCCCGTCCTCGTATCGATACGGTAATTATTTTTTTATGGGACCGGAGTAAGTGCCGAAGCACTCACTCCGGTCGACACAGGAGAAGCACAGCATGACTCGTATGGTTCAATGCGCGAAGCTCGGCAAGGAAGCCGAAGGCCTCGATTTCCCGCCGCTGCCGGGCGAACTCGGCAAGCGGATCTACGAAGGCATTTCCAAGGAAGCGTGGCAGGCCTGGTTGAAGCAGCAAACCATGCTGATCAACGAAAACCGTCTGAACATGGCCGATCCGCGTGCCCGTCAGTACCTGATGAAGCAGACCGAAAAGTTCTTCTTCGGCGAAGGCGCGGATACGGCGCAGGGTTACGTGCCGCCGCCGGCTGAGTGAGCGCGAATCGAGTGCTCCTCACTCGCGACAGTAGCGACGAAATCCGCGCCTCGTGCGCGGATTTTTTTCGCCCTTCGCCTGCCGCTGAACTCTCCAAACGGTACATTTTGGCGCCCTTGAAAGCGCCTTTTCAAGACCGATTCGATCGCCGGAATCTCCCGTCCCGCAAGGGATTGAGCGCCCTCGCCCAACCGCGGGCGCAAAACCGGGTTTGCACGATCCTCTGTCATCGTGCTAACATGTGCGTCGTTCCAACAGCAATTCACCTACATTCGCGTTCACTGACCTTGCGACCCGCCATGTGCCTGCACTGCGTGAGTCCATCGCGATGGAACAGTTTTTATACAAGAAGGCTTGTCGGTCGTATCGCAGTTTGAAGTTGCCCTTCGGTCATCCAGGGGTCATTCAGGCGGCGAATAAAGCACCGGCCTTTTTCGTTTCAAGCCTTCCAGTGGCGTAGGTCCGGCTTCCAGCCGCCCGCGTCCTCATGCATCTGCCCCCCTTCCACGGCCACGCAGGTGCAACAGTCAACACAATTTAGACGAGTGTTTTTTCGCGACCTGGCTCGCGAGGCACGGGCGATTGCGGCGTTTGCCGCGCTTTCCGCGTTCAACTTTCAACGCGCGCCCATTCTTTCGCCCCTAGCGGCGCAAGAACGCCATCGCCCCGTTTGCGAAACTGCACTTCCAGCAACCGTGGCGGAACGCATCATGAGTTTCGTCGCAGTCATCGGAGTTTTACCTTGACCGCTTCCAGCAACGGCTTCTGGCGACATCAGAAACAAGAACAGCGCCTTTCTCTCGACGACATCACCGTCGTCGACAACTCTCTCCTCAAGCGTGCCGTCGGCGCCATGGCGCTCGGCAACGCAATGGAATGGTTCGATTTCGGCGTGTACAGCTACATCGCTGTCACGCTCGGCAAAGTGTTCTTCCCGTCGTCGAGCCCGTCCGCCCAGTTGATCGCCACGTTCGGCACGTTTGCCGCGGCGTTTCTCGTGCGCCCGGTCGGCGGCATGGTGTTCGGGCCGCTCGGCGACCGCATCGGCCGTCAGCGCGTACTCGCAATGACCATGATCATGATGGCGATCGGCACGTTCGCGATCGGGCTGATCCCGAGCTATGGGTCGATCGGCATCCTCGCACCGGCTCTGCTGCTCGTGGCGCGTCTCGTGCAAGGCTTTTCGACCGGCGGCGAATACGGCGGCGCGGCCACCTTCATCGCCGAATTTTCGACGGACAAACGGCGCGGCTTCATGGGCAGCTTCCTTGAGTTCGGTACGCTGATCGGCTACGTGCTCGGCGCGGGCACGGTAGCGGTGCTGACGGCGACGCTGTCGAACGACGCGCTGCTCTCGTGGGGCTGGCGTGTGCCGTTCCTGATCGCCGGTCCGCTGGGCCTGGTGGGTCTTTATATCCGGATGAAGCTCGAAGAAACGCCCGCGTTCAAGAAGCAGGCCGAACAACGCGAAGCCGAAGACAAGGCGCTGGCCAAGCAGTCGTTGCGCGATCTGCTCGTGCAGCAATGGAAGCCGCTGCTGCTGTGCGTCGGCCTCGTGCTGATCTTCAACGTGACCGACTACATGGCGCTCTCGTATCTGCCGAGCTACCTGTCGGCCACGCTGCACTTCAACGAATCGCACGGCCTTTTCATCGTGCTGCTCGTGATGGTACTGATGATGCCGATGACGCTCGCAGCCGGCCGTCTGTCGGACACGATCGGCCGTAAGCCGGTGATGCTGTTCGGCTGCGTGGGTCTGTTCGCGCTGTCGATTCCCGCCCTGCTGCTGATCCGCATGGGCACGCTGGTGCCGGTGTTCGCCGGCCTGATGATTCTCGGCGTGCTGCTGTCGTGCTTCACGGGCGTGATGCCGTCGGCGCTGCCGGCGCTGTTCCCGACGAAGATCCGGTACGGCGCGCTGGCCATCGGCTTCAATATCTCGGTGTCGCTGTTCGGCGGTACGACGCCGTTGGTGACCGCATGGCTCGTCGACCGCACCGGCAATCTGATGATGCCTGCGTACTACCTGATGGGTGCGTCGCTGATCGGTATCGTCTCCGTGGTGGCGCTTCGCGAAACCGCCCGCAAGCCGCTGCTCGGCTCGGGCCCTTGCGTGGCGACGCGCGCCGAAGCGCACGCAGTACTGCGCGGCGAACGTGAAGCCGAAGAGATGGACGAACGCTACGCAGCCACCGCTACGGCGCGTGCCTGATTGCCTGCGGCGCGGTAGCCGCGGTAGCCGCGGTGGCGCGACACGGGCGATGACTTCGGAAGTCGCCGCTGACCGCGGTACCAGGCTTGACTGCGGTAGTCGCACTAGCGAAGCCGACTAACCGCGCGGCATTCCAGTTACATCGACAGTAGTCACCCGACGGGCCGGCAGATTTGCCGGCCCGTTTTCATTTGAGCAGCAGATCGAATCTCGCATGCGCGCGCGAGCCTTCGACCGTCAGAATGCCTGCCGACACCGGCAGCTTGAAGCGCCGCGGCCCCGCACTGCCGGGGTTGACGAACAGCACGCCGTCGCGCTCGCCGATCGACGGCTTATGCGAATGGCCGGTCACCACCACGCCGATACCCTCGTTGCGCGGATCGGCTGGCACGTCGGCGATGTCATGCACGACAAGAATCGCTACCTGCTGCACGTTGAGCGTCGCATGCGTCGGCAGCGACGCGGCCCACTCGCCGATGTCGTTATTGCCGCGCACGACGGTGAGCGGTGCGATCTGTGCGAGCGCCCCGAGCACGGCCTCGTTACAGATGTCGCCTGCGTGGATGATGGCGTCGCAGCCCGCGAGATATTCGAGCGCTTCTGGACGCACGAGGTTGTGCGTATCGGAGATGAGGCCGATGCGGCTCGACGGCACGCGGCGGGTAGATGAAGATGAAGTCATGAAGACAGTATCCGTGAAGCTCGCGCCTGCTCGCAATCAGCCTGGCTGCGCGCGGACCCGCTGCGCTCAGGCCCGCTTCGTTCAAGCTCGTTGCGCGTGGGCGCTCGCTCGCAAGCATCCGCGAAATCAGTCCACCGACTGCCGCAACGATGTTTCACGCGACACCGCTTGCAGCGGTCGCCTCGAATCCAGCATGCACCGCGTTGCGCCCTGCGCGACGACAGAAATCGCCGACGCGCACGCAAAGCTCAGCCACACGCCGTAGCGCGGCAACATCGCCGCTGTCACCGCGAAGAACGCCGCAAACGAGCCGCGCCCTATCACCATGCCGCGCATCAGCAACGCAACGAAGCCGGCGCCGTGTTCGCGTTGCGCCGACACGGCGAGCACGATGCCGAGCAACGGAAATACGGATAGCAGCCCGCTCCACGTCGCACCCATCGACGCCGACAGGCTCGTGACTGCGAGCGTCAGGAGCGCACCGGCAAGCATGCGCACAGCAAGGTCGGCCGCACCGAGGCGCCCGGCCGGCACGTGCCCCGTCACGCGCGGCAAGGCCCTCTGCGAAACCGCGACAGCCACGCAAGCCGCGCCCACCGCCCAGACGAGCGAGTGACGCAGATGCGTGAGCGACAGCGCCGCTGTCAGCCACCCGCTCATGCCCGCAGCCAACGCAAGCGGCCACGCCGACCGGCGGCCGCTCCATGCATACGCCAAATTGAATGCTTCCGACGCGGCAATCGCCGCAATGGAGGCGACCGACGCCTGCGCTGCGAACGAAGGCCCGCGCTCCAGCGCGAGCAGCAGCACGATCGGTCCTGCGACGACCGGCAGGCCCGCGAGCCATCCCGCGACCGACGGTCCCCACAAGCGTCCCGCGATCGTCAGCGCGGCGAGAAACGCCGGCACGAGCGCGAGCTTCAGCGCAAGCACGCTCAGGCTTCCAGCACGTGCTCGATGCGCCGGTCCGGCACCAGCCACCATGCGGCAGCAAGCGCGTAGAGCGCCGCCGAAATCCACGGCGCGACGAACGCGAGCGCAATGCCCGAGAGATAAATCGCAACCGACACTTTGCCTTTGATGTCGTTGCCCACCGCTTTTGCGAGCGTCGAGTCGCGGCCGTGCTCACGGATCAGCGTGCGCGTCAGGATGAAATACGCGATCGCCGACATGAACAGCACGACGCCGTACATGGCGGTCGGCCACGAAGCCAGATGATTCTCGCCGACCCAATGCGTGACGGCGGGAAGCAGCGACAGCCAGAAGAGCAGATGCAGATTGGCCCACAGCACGCCGCCGTTGACCCTTTGCACCGTATGGAACATGTGATGATGATTGTTCCAGTAAATGCCCACGTAGATGAAGCTCAGCACATAGGCGCCGAACACCGGCACGAGCGGAGTCAGTGCGGCGAGATCGAAGCCTTCCGGTACCTTGATTTCGAGCACCATGATCGTGATGATGATGGCGATCACGCCATCGCTGAAGGCTTCGATGCGTCCCTTGCCCATCGGCTGTTCCTCGAATGAATGCGATTGAATGCGATTGAATGCGGGTCGATGCGGTTGCATGCGGGTCGATGGTGGCCAATGCGGCACGCCTTCACCCCGCGGGCGGCCCGCGCCGCTGGCGATTATCCGCGATGGTGCGACGCTTTGTCGATGCGCGCCGCGCTCGGCTTAGTTCATCGGCTTACTTCATCGGCTTCAGACCGTCGAGCAAGGTCGGCACCAGTTCGCTGATGGTCGGGTGAATGTGCATCGCGTATTGCAAGGTGGGATACGGCGCGCCCGCCGTCATGATGTCGATGAAGGTATGAATCGCCTCGTCGCCTTCTATACCGTGGATCGTCGCTCCGAGAATCTGCCTGGTGTGGGGGTCGGCAAGCACCTTCATGAAACCGTCGGTCTCCCCGCGTTCGCTCGCGCGGCCCACGCGCGACATTGGCATGGTCGCGATCAACGCTTCGCGGCCGCTCTTTCGCACGTCGTCTTCGGAGAGGCCGACGCGCGCGAGCGGCGGATCCACGAATACCGCGTACGCCATGATCCGCTTGTCGACGGTGCGCGTGCCGCCATCGAGCAGATTGGCCACGACGATGTGGTAATCGTCGTAGGACGTATGCGTGAACGCGCCTCGTCCGTTGATGTCGCCGATCGCCCACACGCCCGGCACGTTGGTGCGCAACTGGCCGTCCACGGGAATCGTGCCATGCCGGTCTGTTTCGATGCCGGCCGCGGCGAGGCCGAGATCGTCGGTATTCGGTTTGCGGCCGGTTGCGAACAGCAGATGCGACGCCTCGAGCGCCGGAACATTCTGCTCGAAGCCGATACACACTTCGTTCTCACGATGCGGATGCGGCTCGACGCGCGAAGGCTGCACACCGAAACGGAACTCCACGCCCTCGCGGGCGAGCACGCTTTGCACTGACTCCGCGAAGTCGGCGTCTTCGCGCGTGAGCACGCGATCGCCGCGTACCAGCACGGTCACTTCGCTGCCGAAGCGGCGAAACACCTGTGCGAATTCGAGCGCGATATAACTGCCACCGACGATCACGAGCCGGCTCGGCAACTCGGTTATCTCCAGCAGAGTCGAGTTGGTGTAATAGCGGGTTCGCTCGATGCCTTCCAGCGGCGGCACCACGGCGCGCGTGCCCGTATTGAGGAAAATCTCGTCCGCGCTCAGTTCGTGCAGCACGCCCCCGTCCGGCCCGCTGACAGCAAGCGTGTGCGGCCCGGTGAAGCGCGCATGGCCGTTGAACACCGTGACGTTCTCGGTGCCCCGCAGCCAGGCCTCCACACCGTCGTGCGACCGGCCGACGATCTTGTCCTTGCGCGCCTTCACCGCCGCCAGATCCACGCCGACCGCGCCGCCAATGTGCACGCCGAGCCTCGCCGCATGGCGTGCCACATGCGCCGCGCGGGCGCTCGCCACATACGCCTTGGTCGGCGTGCAGCCGACGTTCACGCAGGTCCCGCCGAACGCCGCGCGCTCAATGACCGCCGTGCGGCGGCCGCTCTTGCCAAGACGCACGGCGAGCGGCGCGCCGCCCTGTCCCGTGCCGATCACAACCGCGTCGAAGTGCTGTGCCATCGCAAGTCTCCTGGGGCTCAGATGCAGGTCGTTGCATCTTACGCCCAGTCTCCGGCGCGGTTATGTCACGCTGCCAGTCCGGGCGGATGGAGAGCCCACTCGACATACGCCAACGCGGCGCGCGGGTCAGGTCGCCGCATAGGCATCCGCCAGCGCGCGCGCATATGCGCTCGCTCCCACGGGCCGGCTGTACAGATAGCCCTGCTGTTTGTCGCAATCGATCGAACGGAGGAATGCGGCCTGTTCCGGCGTCTCCACGCCTTCCGCGGTGACGTTCATGCCGAGCGAATGCGCCATCGCCACCACGGCCTGCGTGATCGCAATGGAATCGCGATGATCCGGCAAGCCCGCCACGAACGACCGGTCGATCTTCAGGTTATGCAGCGGAAAGCGCTTCAGATACGACAGCGACGAATAACCGGTGCCGAAGTCGTCGACGGAAATACGCACGCCCGTTGCGCTCAATGCGAGCAGCATGGGCAGCACGGTGTCGCTGTCGCTCATCAGAAGCCGCTCGGTGATTTCCAGTTCGAGCGCCGCCGGCTCGAGCCCGGAATGGTCCAGACAGCGCCTGATCCGCTCGACCAGACCGTCGTTGAACTGGCGCGGCGACAGATTCACCGCAACGATCAGATCCGGCGCGAGCGTGCGCCGCCACTGCGCCGCCTGCTCGCAGGCACGGGCGAGCACCCAGTCGCCGATCTCGACGATGAGTCCCGCGTCTTCCGCGACCGGGATGAATTCCGCCGGCGAGACATTGCCGAGCTCGCTGTTATACCAGCGCAGCAGTGCCTCGGCGCCGATGGTCCGGCCGGCGTGACTATCGACGATCGGCTGATACACGAGACTTAGCTCGTGGGCGGCGAGCGCGCGGCGCAGCGACTGCTCGATCACGAAGCGGCGCTGCAGTTGCTGATTGAGCTCCGCAGTGAAGAACTGGAAGTTGTTGCGCCCGCGCTGCTTCGCGTGATACATCGCCGAGTCGGCGTTGCGCATCAGCGTCGGCGCGTCCTGGCCGTCTTCGGGAAAGCGGCTGATACCGATCGACGCGCCCAGGTAGTACTCGTTGTCCGCCACCGCGAAAGGCACCGCGATTTCGCTGAGGATCTGACGCGCCAGCCCGACTATCTCCTCGTTGCGTTCGCAGGCGCTCACCACGATCACGAACTCGTCGCCGCCCACCCGCGCGAGCGTATCGTCCGGGCCGACGCAGCCGGCGAGCCGCTCGGCGACGCTTTTCAGCAATGCGTCGCCGGCCTCGTGACCAGCCGTGTCGTTGACTTTCTTGAAGCCGTCGAGATCGACGAACAGCACGGCGACGCTCGTGAACTCGCCGCTGCAGTTGGGGTTGCCGGGCGCGAACAGGCTGTTCATGCGCTCCGTCAGATAGGCCCGGTTATAGAGCCCGGTGAGGGAATCGCGCGTTGCGAGGAATTTCAACTGGCGCTGCGCCTCGCGCACCGGGCCGATGTCGGTAAACGAGATCAGCACGGAGTCGGGCTTGCTCTCGCCGGGCTTCAGAATGGGCACCACGTTCTCGGTGATCCAGATCACTTCGCCGTTCACCAGTTCGATCGCCAGTGTGATGCCGAGCATCGGCTTGCCGCTCGCGAGCACCTGGGCGACGGGCCGCTCATGGTCGGCCACGGGCGAGCCGTCCTCGTGAAAGCCGCGCACCATCACCGTGCGGATGCTGCGTCCGACAATCTGCGGCCCGGTGCGCAACATGCGCTGCGCGCTCGGATTGCAGGCCAGCACGACGCCCGCGCGCGACTGCACGACAATGCCCTCGATCAGATGATCGACGACGAGCCGATGATGCTCCTCGCTGTTCGCAAGCCGCTGCGCCATTGCGTCCTGATGCACGGCGAGCCCGACGCTGCGGCTGATATCGCGCAGCATCGTCTCTTCCTGCGCGGTAGGCCGGCGCGGCGCGCGATGATAGACGGCGAACGCGCCCAGCACCGCGCCGGCGTCGTTCAGGAACGGCACCGACCAGCACGCGCGCAAGCCGTGCGGCAACGCTAGCGCACGGAAATCCGCCCACAGCGGATCCGTCTCGATGTCCTCGACCACCACCAGCCGCCGCTCGTGCATCGCCGTGCCGCAGGAGCCCGCGCTCGGACCGATCGGCGCACCGTCGATCGCCGTGCTGAACTCCGCCGGCAGCGACGGCGCGGCGCCCATCTTCACGTGGACGCCGTCGTCGTCGAGCAGCAGGATCGAGCACGCCGCGCCCCCGCCCAGCAGCGCTTCCGCGCGGTGACAGACTTCTTCCAGCAATTCCGGCAACGGCGTATTGCGCGTGATCAGCCGCAACACGCTGCGCTCCGACGCCAACACCTCTTCGGCCAGATCCGGCCGGTAGCGGCTAGCCTCGGGCGTTGCTCCTACCTCCATGCGTGATGTCGCTTCGCGGTTCATATATGCGCCCCCCAACCCAACATCGGCAAGAATGCGTAAGCAGCGCATCAGGGTATACCCGCTAAACGCGAAGATGTGCCCCGGCAGTGCTTCCATTGGCCGTGCATTGCGCTATTGGGGGCGTCGGGCGGGCTCGCGCGAGGCAATATCTAGTAATCACTCGAGGGAAGTGCTGCGTTTTTCCGGCGTCCGCATGGCGCGCGATCGGACGATCATCCGTTGCATGAAAAACCATGCAACGCGTGAATTGTCATGAAAATCGTCCGCCCCGTTCTGATCGCCGCGCTGCTGATCGCGCATTCGTCCGTGCATGCCGCGAGTTTCAACTGCAACAAGGGCCGTTCGTTCACCGAGAAGATGATCTGCACCGACACGGCGCTGTCGCGTCTCGACGACACGCTGGGACAGCTCTACTGGAAAGCACGCCGAAGGGCGCCCGACCGGCGCGCCTTCATCGCAGACAGCGACAGCAAATGGGCGTGGCGCGAGGCCAATTGCCGCGACGCTGCGTGTCTTGGGACGTGGTACGCAACGCGTATCGACGAGCTTGAGCAATGGCTTGCGAGCCTGCCGACGAGCGCGCCGCCTGCGTTGGCGCAACCCTCCGAACCTGCCGATGCGCTCAAGCCCGCGCCGCCGGACCGCCCGCGCAAGCCGTCCGTGCCCGTGCCTTCTACCGCCGATACAGCCATGCGCCAATGCACGGCCGCGCATCCGGGGATCGCGATCGGCGAGCAGTGTCCGAGCGTCATCAAGCAGAACGACAGCCGGTGGAAATACCGGCCGCATGGCGGCGACTGGTTCTGCGGCGTCGCGATGTTGGAACCGAGCTAGCGGCTATTCCAGAACCTGCGTTGCACGTCCATCACCTCGGCCTCGACTTCGGCGACCGGGCCGATCACCTCGACGCGCTTCTGACAGTGATCGAAGACGTACCGGCAATCGACGCTCATTGTCGGATTCTCGGCGTGATCGCCGGTCGCCTCGAGCAGACGCTTCTCGGTCATACCGAACACCACCCGGCCGATGTTCGCCCAATACATCGTGCCCGCGCACATGCAACACGGTTCGACCGACGTGTACAGCGTGCAACTCCACAAGTACTCTGGTGTGAAGTTGAGCGCCGCCACGCGAGCGAGTACCGACTCCGCATGATTCACCGTGTCGACGTTGCCCTGCTCCATCAACACGGTTTCCTGGTCCGGGCCGACCAGCACCGCGCCGAACGGATGATGCCCGAGCAACGTCGCCCGCTCGGCGATCCGGCTCGAATGCCTCAGATGCCGCACGATCTGCTCGTGTGTGGGCGTCAAGCCCTGCGGCGGAAAGCAAGCCGCATCGGCACTGGCGGTTGCGCTGGCGGTCGGGCTCACCGCCGCGCTCGGAACAGTCAGACTCACGGGCGATCTCCTGGTCGTTGTTGTCGGCAAGCCGGGACGTTCAATGCGGCTCGCGCTACCTTACTTCGGCAGCGAACCGTCGACGCCCTGCACGAACCAGTTCAAACGCAGCAGCTCCGCGTCGCTCAGCGACTTGCCCGCCGCAACTTTCACTGCACCCGACTGATCCGCGATCGGCCCGGCGAACGGGTTGAACTTGCCCGAGACGATATCGTCGCGCTTCTGGCTCAACGCCTTCTGCGCAGTCGGCGACACCGCTTCGGTGTTGATATCGGCGAGGTCAATCGCCTTCTCTTTGAGGCCCCACCACACCGGCGCGTTGTTCCATGTGCCCGCCATTACCTGCTGCACCAGATACGTGTAATACACGCCCCAGTTGCTCACGCACGCGCCCAGTTGCGCATTCGGCCCGAACTTCTTCATGTTCGAGTCCCAGCCGAACGCGTGTACCTTCTTCTGCTCGGCGGTCTGCATGGTAGCTGTCGAATCCGTGTTCTGGATGAGGACGTCCGCGCCCTGGCCGATCAGCGTTTCGGCGGCCTGCTTCTCGCGGCCGGGATCGAACCAGCTATTGATCCACACCACTTTGACGCGCACCTTCGGGTTCACGGAGCGCGCGCCCATCGTGAACGCGTTGATGTTGCGCACGACTTCCGGCACCGGCACCGATCCCACGAAGCCAAGCGTGTTCGACTTCGTCGTATAACCGGCGACGAGCCCGGCGAGATAGGCGCTCTGGTATGTGCGCACGTCGTACGTCGCGAAGTTGGCCGCTTTCTTGTAGCCGGTCGCGTGTTCGAACACCGTGTCCGGGAAGTCCTTGGCGACCTTCAGTTCGAAGTCCTGGAAGCCGAAGCTCGAGCCCACCACGATCTTGTTGCCTTTCGACGCGAGATCGCGGAACACGCGCTCAGAATCCGCGGACTCCGGCACGTTCTCGATGCGCGTCACCTTGATCTTGTCGCCAAACTTCGCCTCGACCTCTTTCACGCCCTGTTCGTGCGCATAGGTCCAGCCGGCGTCGCCGGGATTGCCGAGGTAGACGAAGGCAATGCCGACGGGCTGCGCGGTGGCCGCCGACGCTGCCGTTGCAGCAACGCCGAGGCTGAGGCCGACGGTTGCGGCACATGCCGCAACGAGCGCCGTTCGGACGGTCTTGATACGCAATGATCGATGCAGCGCTCGCGCCAGCGTTGTTTTCATGAATTCTCCGAAATCGATTGAGGGGTTCGCCTGGCGCCCGTTGTTCCGGGCAAGGCTCCAGCATAGGGGGCCATATTCCGAGGTCAATTTCAGAGGAAAAATTATTCGCTGTTATCCCGTGTATAACGAAACTGATATTGCTGCGGTCGCCGCGATCAACTAGTGGAGGCTCGGCGGCTGCGTGTCGTTGGGATCGGGCGCCTCATCATCGCCCGCCGCCCCGCCCTCGCCGAACAGCTCCGCGCACACATCCCGGCCGGTCTCGCTCAGACGCGCGGTGCCGGCGCCTTCCTCGTTGAACGTCGTCTCCACGAGACCGCCGTCGACGAGCGCCGTCAACTGCCGCCGAAGCGCGCTCATCGGCACGTTCGCCTGCTTGGAGAGCCTCGCCAGCGACCACGCGCCGCTGGCCCTCTCCCGGCCGGGCCTCGCCTCTCCGAAGCTTTCGCGATGCGCGCGCCAAAGCTGCCCCAGCACGGCTATCAGCACCGGATCGATTTCATCGTCATCCATTCGTGTCTCCTTCTTGATGTTTTATCTGCCGACCTCTGCTGCACCGACTCGTGCAAGCGCTTCACGCCATCTGCGTCACCAGTTCGCCGAGTGTCTTCAACGCCGCCTCGCTTTGCGCAGTCCACGGGTAGCTGTAATTGAGCCGGATGAAATGGCGAAAATCGTTGCGCGTCGAAAACATCATGCCCGGCCCGACCGTGATGCTGCGCGCGAGCGCCGCCTGATAAAGCCGCATTGAATCGACACGCTCGGGCAACTCCACCCACAAAACGTAGCCGCCTTGCGGCGTCGAGATACGGGTGCCGGCCGGAAAAAAACGCCGCACCAGCGCGGTCATGATGCTCGCCTGCTGCCGGTAGACCTTGCGAACATGCCGCAGATGCCGGTCGTAACCGTCCTGTCGCAGATAGTCGGCGACCGCGACCTGCGGCACGGAAGGCGTAGTGAGCGTATTCAGAAACTTCAGCTTCTCGACCTGAGCACGATAACGCCCCGGCAACGCCCAGCCTATCCGGTACGACGCGGTGAGGCTTTTCGAAAACGACGCGCAATGCAGCACGAGCCCTTGCGTGTCGAAGCTTTTCAATGTCGACGGCCGCGTCTCGCCGAAATACAACTCCTGATAAACGTCGTTCTCGATCACGGGGATCTGATGCGCGGCGAGCAATTCGACGAGTTGCCGTTTGCGCGCGTCCGGCATCTGGAAACCGAGCGGATTCTGGAAGTTCGGCATCACCATGCAGGCGGCGATCTTCTGTCGCGCGATCACCTGCGCGAGCGCATCGATGTCGATGCCGTCGACGGGATGCGTCGCCACCTCGATCGCGCGCATTCCGAGTCGCTCGATCGCGTGCAGCATCGCGTAGTAGGTCGGCGATTCGACGGCCACTGTGTCGCCAGGCTTGGCGACCGCCTGCAGGCTCAAGTTGATCGCCTCGGTGGCGCCCAGCGTGATGACGATCTCGCCCGGATCGACCGGCATGCCGTTCTCGGCGTAGCGCCGGGCGATCTGCCGGATCAGCTCCGGGTTGCCGGGCGGCAGATCGTCGATCAGGTTCCAGCTCGCCTGACGGCGGGCAATCGCGTTCGCGTACTGGTTGATGCGCCGCCATGGAAATAGCGATGGATCGGGATACGGCGAGCCGAACGGCACGGCGTCGTGCGCGCGGATGCTGCGAAGCGTCGACAGAACGAGGCGGCTAACGTCCACTTCCGCGGCGACGGGCGCCACCAACGGCGCAGGCTTACCGCCCGGCAGCCGCGTCTCGGGCCTGAACGCTTGCAGCGCGGCTTCGCGCACGAAATACCCCGATTGCGGTCGCGTTTCGACAATGCCGCGGCTCTCCAGCAACGCGTACGCATGCAGCACCGTCTTGATGCTCACGCCATGCTGCTGGCTCGCCTGCCGCACCGACGGAATCCGCTCGCCGGCCGCGAACACGCCCCGGCGCACGGCTTCGGTGATTTCATCGGCGAGCTTTTCGTACAGTTTCAAGGACGTGGCTCAAGGGAATGGATCGTTTGAGACGCCAGTCTATGACAAAACGCATGCAACTGTATCCCTTCCCTTTTTGATTTTCTGTATGCTGCACTGCGATTGGAACACAGTAGTCTTGGAACATCGGCTCGAAAAGCCATGACAAGACCACGCGCGGCAACATCATGAAAAAATCCGACACACGCAGCGAATCCGGTAGCGAAGCTCGCATCGAGCCGTACAAGCATCCGGCAGCGGGCTGGGGCGCGCTCAAATACGTCGCCATCAACCTGATCAAGGAAAAGGTGACGGGCGGCAACTACCGCACGCTGCTCAAACAGAATCAGCCGGACGGCTTCGACTGCCCCGGCTGTGCATGGCCCGACCGCGAGCACGCATCCACGTTCGAGTTCTGCGAGAACGGCGTAAAAGCGGTGGCCGCCGAGGCGACCAGCAAGCGTGTCACGCCCGCGTTCTTCGCGGAGCATACCGTCGCCGAACTGATGACGCAGTCCGACTTCGAGTTGGAGCAGCACGGCCGCCTGACCGATCCGCTCGTCTATGACGCGATGCGCGACCGCTACGTGCCGATCGGCTGGGACGAAGCGTTCGATCTGATTGCAAGCCATTTGAAGCGTCTCGACGATCCGGATCAGGCCGCGTTCTACACGTCGGGCCGCGCGAGCAACGAAGCGGCCTTCCTCTACCAGTTGTTCGTCCGGATGTACGGCACCAACAATTTCCCCGATTGCTCGAACATGTGCCACGAAGCGACGAGCCGCGGCTTGCCGCACACCGTCGGCATCGGCAAGGGCACGGTGACGCTCGACGACTTCGAACATGCCGACACGCTGCTGATATTCGGCCAGAATCCGGCGACCAACCATCCGCGAATGCTCGGCGAACTGCGCGAGTGCGCAAAGCGCGGCGCGACGATCGTGTCGATCAATCCGCTGAAAGAACGCGGGCTCGAGCGTTTCGCGAGCCCGCAGCATCCAGTGGAAATGCTGACTATGGGCAGCACGAAGATCAGTTCCGTGTTCATCCGCCCGAAAGTCGGCGGCGACTTCGCGCTCATCAAGGGCGTCGCCAAGCGCGTGATCGAACTGGATGACGAAGCGCAGGCTTCCGGCCTGGAACGCGTGCTCGACGTCGCGTTCATCGCCGAACATACGGTCGGCTTCGAGGCATTCGCCGAAGATCTGCGCGCGGAAAGCTGGGAGACCATCGTCGCGGAAGCAGGCGTGCCGTTCGAGGATGTTCTGAAGCTCGCCGACATCTACGTGAAGGGCCGCGCGGTGATCTCGACGTGGGGCATGGGCCTCACGCAGCACAAGAATTCGGTGCCGACGGTACAGCTACTGTCGAACCTCATGATGATGCGCGGCAATATCGGCCGGCGCGGCGCGGGCCTGTGCCCGGTGCGCGGACACTCGAACGTGCAGGGCGACCGCACCGTCGGCATCGAAGAGAAGCCGACGCAGGCGTTTCTCGACCGGCTCGGCGAGGCCTATCGTTTCGAGCCGCCGCGCGAGCATGGGCTCGACGTCGTCAATACGATTCAGGCGATGCTCGATGGCAAGGTCAAGGTTTTCATCGGCCTTGGCGGCAACTTTTCGATTGCGACGCCCGACACGCCGCGCACGTGGGAAGCCATGCGGTCGTGCGATCTGACCGTGCATATCACGACGAAGCTCAACCGCAGCCACCTCGTGCATGGCCGCGACGCGCTGATTCTGCCGACGCTCGGCCGCACCGAGATCGACTTGCAGAACGGCGTTGCGCAAGGCGTGAGCGTCGAGGATTCGATGAGCATGGTGCACATCTCGTACGGGATGAACAAACCGGCGTCGGAGAATCTGCTGTCTGAAATTGCGATCGTCGCGCGCATGGCGCATGCGACGCTCGGCAGCGACAAGGTCGACTGGCTCGCGCACGCCGCGGATTACTCGCTGATTCGCGACGGCATCGAAAAGGTGATCGACGGCTTTCACGATTACAACGAGCGGCTCAAGCGCCCGGGCGGCTTCCATCTGGGCGTCGCCTCGCGCGAGCGGATCTGGAAAACGCCCACCGGCAAGGCGCAGTTTCTCGTGCATGCAATCGCGCTCGACACGCCGATTCATCGCGCGCGCGAACAACACGGCGAGCGCCTGATGACGTTAATGACAACGCGTTCGCACGATCAGTACAACACGACTATCTACGGTCTCGACGACCGTTATCGCGGCGTGTATGGACAGCGGCGCGTGCTGTTCGCCAACAAGGACGACATCGCGATGCTGGGGTTTGCCGCGGGACAGCGCGTGGATATCACGAGCGTGTGGGCCGATGGCATCGAGCGTCACGCAGATGGCTTTCTGCTAGTCGAATACGACATTCCGCGCGGTTGCCTCGGCGCTTACTATCCGGAAACGAATCCGCTCGTGCCGCTGTCGTCGGTCGCGGACGGTGCCGGTACGCCCACTTCAAAGTCGATTCCGGTGTTGCTCAAGGCGTCGGCAGTTGAAATGGCTGAAGCGGTCGCCGCTTGAAAGGACGATGACGTGCCGCGTGCTTCCGCCAGGAAACACCGCGGCACGTATCAAGTCTGACTCTTCGCCGACTCGCGATGGGTCAGGTAAAGCCGCAGGTCGAACTCGATCTGGTGGTAACCCGGCTGCATAAACTCGCACAGACGGTAAAACGCCTTGTTGTGATCGCTCTCTTTCAGATGCGCGAGTTCGTGCACGACGATCATTTTCAGAAACTCCGGCGCCGCCGTTTTGAATAACGACGCAATGCGGATTTCCTTTTTCGCCTTCAACTTGCCGCCCTGCACGCGCGAGATGCTCGTGTGCAGGCCCAACGCGTGACGCACTACGTCGAGCTTGCTGTCGTAGGTGACTTTGTCGATCTGCTCCGCGCTGCGCAGATGCTCGCGCTTCAATTCCGAGCAGTACGTGTAAAGCGCGCGATCCGTCTGCACTTCGTGCGTGTTCGGATAGCGCGCGGCGAGATAGGCGCCGAGCTGATCGTCGGCGATCAGATTTTTGACTTTCTCCAGCAATGCGGGCGGATAGCCGCTCAGGTATTTCAGATGGTGCATGGTCGTGGCTTTGCGTTGGCGCCGCCTGAAAATGCGGAACGCTAAACGCCAAGTTTACACGGCCAAACCAGACAAGCGCTCAAGGGCGCCAAATGGGACCGTGAGGAAAGTCATGCTGGTCGAGCGAGGCCGCGTGCATTTCGATGCTGTAGCCCGGTCGCTGCGGCGGCATATAACGGCCATTGCGGATCACGACTGGATCGACAAAATGCTCATGCAAGTGGTCCACATATTCGAGCACCCGGTTTTCGAGCGACGCCGACACGCAGATATAGTCGAACAGCGAAATATGCTGCACGTACTCGCATAAGCCGACGCCGCCCGCGTGCGGACACACGGGCACGCCGAACTTCGCCGCCATCAGCAGCACGACGATCACTTCGTTCAGACCGCCCAAACGGCAACTGTCCACCTGACAAAAATCGATTGCGTGCGCCTGCAGCAACTGCTTGAACATCACGCGATTATGGCAATGCTCGCCCGTCGCCACTCCAATTGGCGCAAGCCGCCGGCGGATCGCCGCGTGACCGAGAATGTCGTCGGGGCTCGTGGGCTCTTCGATCCACCACGGGTCGAATTGCGCGAGATACCGCATGTTCGCGATGGCTTCATCCACATCCCATACCTGATTCGCGTCCATCATCAGCTTGCGGTCCTGGCCGATCTCTTCGCGCAGGATGCGAGCGCGGCGCATGTCCTCGTCGAGATTGCCGCCGACCTTCTGCTTGAAATGCGTCCAGCCTTGAGCGACGCCTTCGCGCGCGAGCCGGCGAATCTTATCGTCGTCATAGCCGAGCCAACCCGCCGACGTCGTGTACGCAGGATAGCCATGCGCGAGCATTTCGTTCTCGCGCTCGCTTCTCGTGGCCGCGTGACGATGCAGCATCGCGATGGCTTCCTGCGGCGTGATCGCGTCCGTCACATAGCGGAAGTCCAGACACCGCACGAGTTCTTCCGGGCTCATGTCGACAAGCAGTTTCCACACCGGCTTGCCTTCTGCTTTTGCCCACAGATCCCACGCCGCGTTGACGACCGCAGCCGTCGCCAGATGGATCGCGCCCTTGTCCGGACCGATCCAGCGCAACTGGCTGTCCGAAGTCAGCACGCGCCAGAAAGCGCCCATGTCCGCGGCAATCTCTTCGAGCGTTCTACCGACGACGAGCGGAGCCAGCGCCTCCACCGCCCTCACGCAGATCTCGTTGCCGCGCCCAATCGTAAATGTCAGCCCGTGGCCGGTAAGCGCGTGCGGCGCGTCCGTTTCAAGCGTGACGTAGGTGGCCGAATAATCGGGCGCGGCGTTCATCGCATCTGAGCCGTCGAGTGAACGCGAAGTCGGAAACCGGATGTCCCTGACGGACAGCGTGGTAATCGTGGTCATGTGAGCACGCTCCTCGACGGCGGTTGGTAAAGCGGCGATCAATCAATCGTAGAGCACGGCCGCGATCTTCGGATCGTTCATGTTGCTCTTGTCGTACCAGTAAAAGCCGGTGTCGACTTTCTTCGGCAGCTTCTCGCCCTTGAGCGCCTTCACCGCGGAATCCACGACGCATTTGCCGATCCCGATCGGGTTCTGCGTGATTGCGCCGGCCATCAACCCGGAGTTGATGTCGTCTTTCTGCTCCTTGCCCGAGTCGTAGCCGATCAGCACGAGCTTCTTGCCCGACTCCTTGACGCCGATCGCGGCGCCTTCCGCCGAACCCTCGTTGGCGCCGAAAATGCCCTTCAGATTCGGATTGGCCTGGATCATCGCCTTGGCGATTTCCGCCGACTTCAGATGGTCCCCGCCCCCGTACTGCACCGAGACGATCTTGACGTTCGGATGCTTGCTCTTCATCTGGTTGAGGAAACCGTCGCGGCGGTCGATGCCCGTGCGGCTCGTCTGATCGTGCACGATGACGCCGACTTCCCCGGCATTTCCGATCGCCTCGGCCATCTTGTCGGCGGCGAGAGCAGCTGCGGCGAGATTGTCGGTCGAGCAGGTCGTGAGCGGAATGTCGCTGTCCACGCCGGAGTCGAACGCAATGACCGGAATCTTCGCGGCCTGCGCTCTTCGCAAAAGCGGAATGGCCGCCTTGCTGTCGAGCGCGGCGATGCCGAGCGCCTGCGGTTTTTTCGCGAGCGCGGCCGACAGCATGTCGATCTGCTTGTCGACCATTGCCTCCGTCTCCGGTCCTTCGAAGGTGATCCTGACCTTATGTTCCTTCGCGCCCTGTTCGGCGCCCGCTTTGACCGCCTGCCAGAACTGATGCTGGAAGCCCTTGGAAATCAGCGGGATGTAGACCTCGTCCGCGTGTGCCAGATTCGCCCCGCCGACGAGCGCGCCGACGCCGACCACGACGCCGAATAGTTTTCGATTCAACATGAAATATCTCCTCCTGAGGTGTGGACCCTTCTTCTTCAGCCGTCCAGGAAGCCTTGTGGGGCCTCCCGTTGTTGATGTTGTCGCGAGCGTCAGCTCTTCCTGCGTCGCAAGATGTCCGCGTAGACCGCAAGAATGATGATGAGCCCGGTCACCACGATCTGCCATTCCTGAGCAACGGACATGATGCGCAAGCCGTTGGTCAGCACGCTCATAATGAATGCGCCGATGATGGTGCCGAGTATCGTGCCCGAGCCGCCGGAAAGCGAGGTCCCGCCTATCACCACGGCCGCAATCGCTTCGAGCTCGTAACCCTGGCCGAGCGCCGGCTGCGCCGAATTCAGGCGCGACGCGATCAGCAAGCCCGCAATGCCGCAGATCGCGCCGCCGAGGCCGTAAATCGCGATCTTCCACCTGTCGACGTTCACGCCCGAGAGCCGCACCGCTTCTTCGTTGCTGCCGAGCGCGAACGTGTAGCGGCCAAGCGCCGTGCGATTGAGCGTGATCGAACTCACGATTGCGAGAAAGAACAGAATCAGCACTGCGTTAGGAATCGGCAGGCTCGGCACCAGATAACCGATCAAAGAGTCCTGCGAGATCATGTAGAAGTTTTCGGTGTCGGTGAAATAGATCGGCTTGTCGGCCGACACCACAAGCGAGAGCCCCTTGAGCAGCAGCATCATGCCAAGCGTGGCGATGAACGGCGGTATTTTCATCTTCGCGGTGAGCGTGCCCGAAATGGTGCCGCAAATCGCGCCCGTGCCGATCGCGGCAAGTACGCCGAGCCACATCGGCAAATGCCAGTAGGTGAGAAACACGCCGCAAATGACCGCGGTGAAAGTCATCAACGTGCCGACGGACAGATCGATGCCGCCGGTAATGATGACGAACGTGGAGGCAATCGCCAGCACACCGTTGACCGCCGTCGCCTGCAGAATGCCGAGGATGTTGTCCATCTGCATGAAAGCGGGCGACGCGAAGCTGAAAAACACCAGCAGCAGGATCAGGCTCGCGAAGGCAAGCAGCTTCTGCAACGCAGTCGGCGAGAAGATGCGGGCTCTGAGGCCGGTCAGGCGCCGCTGGCCGGTCAGCGCGGAAGAATCGGGTTGCATTGTCATAGCGTCCTCTCGCGGCTCACGCCGCTTTCAGTGTTTGGCGCTGCGTGGCCAGATGCATGATGCGCTCCTGGGTCGCCTGCTCCGCTGGGAGTTCACCGGTAATACGGCCCTCGCACATCACGACGACGCGGTCGCTCATGCGCAATATCTCCGGCAGTTCCGACGAAATCATCACGATCGCCTTACCCTCGTCCGCGAGCGAGCGCAGCAGCTTATAGATTTCGCTCTTCGCGCCGACGTCGATGCCGCGCGTCGGTTCGTCGAAGAACAGCACGTCGCAGTCACGCTCGAGCCACTTCGCGATCACGATCTTCTGCTGGTTGCCGCCCGACAGCAGCCGCACTTCCTGCGCGGCGGACGGCGTGCGGATCGCGAGAAGATTGATGAAGTGGGATGCGCGGCGGCGCATCCGCGCGCGGCGCAGAAAAAAGTTGAGCGACAGAAAATTGCGCAGGTTCGACATGACGATGTTCGATTCGACGTCCATGCCGGTGGCGAGCCCGAAGCGCTTACGGTCCTCCGACAGATAGCCGATGCCATGCGCCACAGCGTCGCTCGGCGTTCTGATCGAAGCCTTCGCGCCTTTCACGAAGATCTCGCCGGACTCGACCGGATCGGCGCCGAACACGGCCCGCGCGACCTCCGTGCGGCCTGCGCCCATCAGGCCGGCAAAGCCCAATATTTCGCCTTTGCGCAGCGTGAAGCTCACGTCCCGCACGAGCGGGCCGGCGTGCAGGTTTTTGACTTCGAGCGCGATTTCGCCTTGCGACGCGGCGCTCCCGGCGGGCGCAACGTCGCTCAAGGTCCGCCCGACCATCATGCCGATGATCGCCTCGACGCTCGTGTCGGCGGCGGCGACGGTGGCCACGTACTCGCCGTCGCGCAGTACGGTGACGCGATCGGCGATCTGCTTGAGCTCGTCCATCTTGTGCGAGATATAGACGATGCCGACGCCGCGCTGCTTCAGTTCACGGATGATGCGAAAAAGCTCGGCGATTTCGGCGTCGTTGAGCGCCGAGGTAGGCTCGTCCATGATGAGCACGCGCGAGTCGAACGACAAAGCCTTGGCGATTTCGACCATCTGCTGGCTCGCAACCGTCAGGTTGCCGACCATGGCGCGCGGGTCGAGGTTCACATGCATGCGCGAGAGGATTTCACGCGCCTGTGCGTTGAGCTTGTCTTCGTCGAGAAAGAGGCCAAGCCGCCCGCGAGGCTCACGGCCGATGAACATGTTCTGTGCGACCGTCAGGTGATTCATCAGTTGGAGTTCCTGATGAATGATGCCGATGCCCGCGGCTTGCGCGTCGCGCGGGCTCTGCAACTCCACGGGTTGGCCGCCGAGCAGAATCTCGCCGGAATCGCGGGTGTACACGCCGGCCAGGATTTTCATGAGCGTCGATTTGCCGGCGCCGTTCTCGCCCATCAGCGCGTGGACTTCGCCCGCGATCAGGTCAAACTGCACGTCGTGAAGCGCCCGCACGCCGGGAAAGCTCTTACTGAGCTTTTTGACGGAAATCAGCGGGGTCATGGCGCGAAGCCGATGGCGAGCGGGCGGCGAACGCCGGCCTCAACCCGAAAGACGGGTCGCGAAAGCGCCGGGCGGCCCGGTTTTATTCGATTGAAATCGCAACGAGAAGCCAGGCACATTGCTGGACCCCCAAACCGATGTGCGACGATTCTACGACGCGCGGCGGGAGTGGCTCAAGCTCAGGCATTCCCCAGTGTGTGCAGTGCTTACGTGGGTGGGGATTTGTGCACAGTTTGGGATTGGGGAGGGTTCGGACGATTGCTTATGCCGGCTGCGGTCCGGACGACCCAGCACGTTAGCTCAACGACGTTTTGACCAGACCCTTGAAGTTGTCGGCATCGAAGATCACCGTCTTCCCGGTGTAATAGTTCGCGCGCTCGAACTGCTTTTTGCCGACAGCCTTCTGACTTTCGACCACAGCCAGGACGAAGCCGGGAGTCTTTTGCATGCGGTATTGCATGTGAATGACCTCTGCCTCCAGCAGACGAGTCGCTCCGGTAGCCGCGATGACAATGAGCGGCGTAGGTGTGCTGATCACGTGATCCGCAAGCAACCCGCCCGAAATCGGAAGCTGCACATTCTCATGATGATCCAGACCGAGCTGTGTAGCCACGTCAAAGACGGCTCGGGTGAGACGCTCCTTGAAATCACTGGGGTGCCGGTCGGCGCGTGCGGTAGCAAGCGCATAAAGATGCTGAGCAGCTTCGGCGACGCGAAAAATGGATGGTGCAATCAGGCGCGTGTCGCGGCCTTTCACGACCAATGTCTCGTCATCGTCCATGCTGACCGGTCCATTGTCAGGTAGATCTTCTAACCATCGCTTGACTACCTCAGACTCGGTATCGCCGTCCGCCATATTTGCAAACATGGCGGCGTCGCCGTTTTCGTCGACACGGTAACTGCCATCCGATTGTGGACGGACGCGCACAACGATCCGGTCGGACGTTCCTGGATATTCTATGGGCGTGACAATACGCTGCACACCCTTCTCGTCGGCATAGACCTCGAAGAGTGAGCAAATAGAGCGTTTGATGTCGTCTACAAGGAGTTCCATAGGTTCAGTTGCGGCTTATCGACGTCTGGATCAAGTGCCACTCCACATGCCTTGCAAAACAGTTAATATTAAACATTAATGTTTAATATTAACACATGTTAAAAAACGCGCAGGGACGGTGAAGCAGAGTGAGTCAAGAAGGTGGTTCGCCGAGCGGGAAGCGACGTTCAAGGAAGGCGCAGCACACACGAAGGTCTACCTGAACGGCAAGCAAACCACCGTTCCCAGACACCCGTCAACGGGACTTAAAGAGGGAACCAGACGGGCGATTTTGAAGCAGCTTGGATTTAAATGAGGGACGGCCCCGCAAAGGGCCTTCTCGGCACCGTTTCTCAGCACATTGGAGTTTTGATATGTCGCGCTATCCAGCCCGGCTCGAACCGGCAGAAGAAGGCGGATTCGTGGTCACCTTCCGGGATATTCCGGAGGCCATCACCCAAGGCGATACCCTCGATGAGGCTCGCTCTATGGCCGCTGATGCGTTGCTCTCGGCAATGGATTTTTATTTCGAGGATAAGCGGCCGGTTCCGGCGCCGTCCAAGGTAAAGAAAGGCGAGGAGTTGATCAGCATTCCCGCGAGCGTGTCGGCAAAGGTTCTTTTACTGAACGAGATGCTCGCGCAGAGGGTCACGCCGTCAGAACTCGCGCGTCGCTTGAATGCCCGACCGCAGGACGTAAATCGGATCGTGAACTTGGGGCACGCCACGAAGATTGACACGATTGCCGATGCGTTTGAAGCGCTCGGCAGGCATCTGGAACTCAGCGTCGCATAGCTCCGACTAGCTGAAAACGCGCCGGCGAGCGGCTTATTTGCAGGACGATGGCTTCCAAACCGCATGTGGCCGCGCCGTCTGGTTGTCCGCCAGAATCGCCTTCGCCGCCTCGTCCGTCAGCACATCGCCTCCGCCGACGTAAATCGGCTTCGTTCAGTCACACCCGGTATCAACAAACCGGGTCTTGACCTGCATCAACGGCTCCGCTGCCTGCGCCTTCAGCTGGTCGGCTTTATTCGTCGCGCAACCGTCGCTTGTCTTCGCGCAACTGTTGCATCAACTGCCCCGCCCACACGATGCAGCACCCGAGATCTGGCGCAACGACTAAACCGGCACCATTCGCCCGGCTCCCTGCGAGGCGGAAGAAATATCCTCAAAGTATGCTCAAGTTTTCTGGAGATGGTGCCGATAGTCCGCTTTTAACGAGAGGGGATGACATGCACCCAATTATCGAACGCTCTTTCGGTGGATTGAACCGCGCGTATTACATCCGAAATTTCCTTTTCGGCCTGATCTTTCCGGCGATGATTTACTTCGTTTTCAGTCACGGAAAGGGCGCAGCCTCCTTTGGGCTAGTTGCGTTCGTAATTTGTTTTTCCATACTGAACACCTTCCTCTACCCGTACTCACGCTTTGTGTACGAAAGCGTCGTCGACTACATCGTTGGCCGGAATGTCTTCTTCGTGAATGCAATCATGATGCTCGTCGTAAAGATCATGACGATGTTCATCTGCTGGTACTTGGCGATACTCATTGCCCCGCTGGGCCTTGCATATCTACTTTTGCGCAATCGCGCTAGTACCGCCGCATAGTTTGAAGATCGGCAGGTTACGAAAAGCCCATGAACTGTGACAGCGCGATTCCGGCGGGCTGTTCTCATGCGGCCATGGGTTTGGCGGTCCAATGAGAGTCGCCGAAAGCACGCACCGTTGCCCACATGAGCCATCGGCGCCACGCAGGCTGCCTACGCGTTGCGGCGTCAATCTCAAGGCGCAATGCAAAATAGCCCGCTGTCTTTCGACTAGCGAGCTTTTTTGGACGCATCTTTCCGGAGAGAGACTCTAAAAATTTCGGTGAGGCAATCCAAATTTGATGGCTGTCTACGCTATTGCCACCACCTTGAATGCGCCCATGAGAAAAAGCGTTACAGACGCGGCCGCCAACAGCCACACGGCGCCCGATGCAACCCAGAGATCCCATGACAACTTCAATGTCGAAAGTGGCGCCACGCTCAACAGCACCGCCATGCATCTTTTGATAAAAAAGAAGTTGTAGACGAAGCCCGCAATCCAACAAACGATCATGGTGATGAGGGCCAATATCAACCGTGCGACAAAGAGATGAACGGCCTCCAGCGCGAGTCGATGTACTGTGGCATCGGTGTTGTAAGCCTGCGCTAACGCCGCAGCTCCGGCGAGGCCACCGCCATTGAATATCGCTAGGTGCTTAATGACCTCAAACCCCCAATTCACCACCCCTTCGGTGAAGACGTCACTCGCAGTGCTTATCTTCTGTGCGACTGTCGCTCTCGCCTCGTAAGGGAGGTCTTTCAAGAATGGATCGGTCGTCATGTTCTTTTCGTGGCGATTTGTGCTGGGGATAACGGTGAATCAATATCCACCCGGTCTTGACTGCGCGGAGCGTGCACCGCAACGTGACCCGTCGGCCGCGACCTGCCAATCGTATTGACAGTTCCCCGGGTAAGGGCTGTCGCTTGCCGGCGCGGTAGAGCCACCTCCGCCTCCAGCCTTAGCAGCAATCACCACGGCAGTGACCACTAACGCAGCAGCCCCGACAGCTTGAGCGACATGCACGCGCTTCAGGCACCTCTCCTTGTCCTCGCTGTTCTTACACCAGCTGGCGCAACCGGTGAGCGAAAGGACAAGCCCCCAGATCATTAGATTCTTTTTCATAGCAGCATTCACGGCTGCTTTCTGTTCCTTCTTTAGGCTTACGCACGGTTAGTGTTTCCCCCTATCTCAGCTCTGTCTGCAACCGAAACGGCGATCCGCGCGCGATCGAGGCGGTGCAGATGGCAATCAAGGTTGCCGTCGCCCGGATTGGCCAGAAGAGGTAGGGCTGCGAAATCGGTTTTCGGGCAGAAAAACCCGCACCCTGCATGCGCCGGAAAGCGGCTGAAACGGGCGGGAAGCTTATTGGAAGGCTGGTGCCGGGGACCGGACTCGAACCGGCAAGCCGTGAAGCGGCGGATTTTAAGTCCGCTATGTTTACCAATTTCATCACCCCGGCGAGGGTGGGTAAAACGCGTGGACGCGCATTCTACCATTGGCCGCCGGGCCGGCCAAACGCCCGCAACGCCGCGCATCGACCCGGCAACACCAACACACCCGCGCCACACTTCACTGCGCCGCCCTCGCCTTCAAACCAGACGATCCGCCACCAAAACCAACGTCATCGCCAAGTCACAAACCTTTCCGATAATCCGCTCCTGAAAACGTTTACAACCGAGCGGAAATCATGACCCCGACGATCAAGGATGTCGCAGCGCACGCGGGCTTTTCCATCGCGACGGTCTCGCGCGCGATCAACGCGCCGCACACCGTCAACCCCATCACGCTCGACAAGGTGCGCCAGTCCATCGACGCGCTCAACTTCCGGCCCAGCCCGCTCGGCCGTCAACTGCGCGGCGAGCGCACGCGCCTGATCGGCGTGATCGTGCCCACGCTCGCCAACCCTGTGTTCGCGGAGTGTCTGCAAGGCATCGACGAACTCGCGGCGGCGCAAGGCTACCGGCTCATGCTGATGACGACCCAGTACGACGCCGAGCGCGAACGCCGCGCAATCGAAACGCTGCGCGAGCATCGCGTGGAAGGCCTGATCCTGACGGTCGCCGACGCCGACACGCACCCGCTTCTCGACGAACTCGACCGCGACGGCCTGCTCTATGTGCTGATGCACAACGACACGGTGCGGCGTCCGTCGGTGTCCGTCGACAACCGTCTCGCCGCCTACGAAGGCGTGCGCATGCTGATCGCGCACGGCCATCGCCGCATCCTGATGCTCGCCGGCACGCTCGCTGCATCCGATCGCGCGCGGCAGCGGCATCTCGGCTACACACAAGCAATGCAGCAAGCCGGCCTCGCGCCCGCACCCGCGCTTGAAGTCGACTTCAACGCGGACGAACTGGCGCTCTCGGTGCTCGCGCATCTGACAAGCGGCCCGAACCGTCCGAGCGCCCTCTTCTGCAGCAACGATCTGCTCGCAATGGTCGTAATGCGCGGCCTGCGCCGCGCGCGTCTGCAGATTCCGCGCGACATGTCGATTCTCGGCTTCGACGGTCTCGCGATGGGCGAACTGCTGTCGCCGCCGCTCGCAAGCGTCTGCGCGCCGAACCGCGAGATTGGCTGCGCAGCCTGGCGCCGTTTGCTGACACGCGTCACCGCAAATTACGAAGGTCTCGGCGAAACGCCGCTTGCGCTAACGCTGCCGCACAGTTTGCGCGAAGGCGCCACTATCGCCGCGATCTCAAACCGCAGCGACGCGAGCGCGACGCTTGTCAGCCAGCGCCTTCATCTCCTACCTTGAACATCCCGCCTGAACCACCCGCTCTCTTCCATTCCAGGAGAACCGCAGTGATCCGCTCTTCCGTACGCCTTGCATCGGCAGTTTCACCGCTGATGCGCCGCCTCACCCAATCCACCGTCGTCGCGCTGTGCGCCGGTACGCTCGTGACCGCCGCGCTTGCCACCGTCACGTCGCAAACGGCGCATGCCGATGAAACCGCGATCTGCTACAACTGCCCGCCCGAATGGGCCGACTGGGCAAGCCAGATCAAGGCGATCCAGCAGAAGACCGGCATTCGCGTGCCGTTCGACAACAAGAACTCCGGCCAGTCGATCGCGCAGTTGATGGCCGAGCAGAAAAGCCCGGTGGCGGACGTGGTGTATCTGGGCGTCTCGTCGGCTTTCCAGGCGAAAGACAAAGGCGTCGTCGAGCCATACAAGCCCGCGCATTGGGACGACATTCCCGCAAACCTGAAAGACCCGCAAGGCTACTGGTTCACGATCCACTCGGGCACGCTCGGCTTCTTCGTCAACAAGGACGCTCTCGAAGGCAAGCCCGTGCCGCGCTCGTGGGCCGACCTGCTCAAGCCCGAGTACAAAGGCATGATCGGCTATCTCGATCCGTCGAGCGCATTCGTCGGCTATGCAGGCGCAGTCGCGGTGAATCAGGCGCTCGGCGGCACGCTCGATAACTTCGAACCGGGCCTCGACTGGTTCCGCAAGCTCAAGGCCAACGCGCCTATCGTGCCGAAGCAGACCGCCTACGCACGCGTCATGTCCGGTGAAATTCCAATTCTGCTCGACTACGATTTCGACGCCTATCGCGCGAAATACAAGGATCACGCGAACGTCGAATTCGTGATCCCGAAGGAAGGCACGATCTCCGTGCCGTACGTGATGAGCCTCGTGAAGGGCGCCCCGCATGAAGCGAACGGCAAGAAGGTGCTCGACTTCGTGCTCTCCGACGAAGGTCAGAAACTCTGGGCCGATGCGTATCTGCGCCCGGTGCGCGCAAATGCGATGAGCCCGCAGACCGCCGCAAAATTCCTGCCGGCAAGCGAGTACGCACGCGCAAAGCCCGTCGACTTCGGCAAGATGGCCGAGAAGCAGTCGAGCTTCGGCGAGCGTTATCTGCAGGTGATGCATTGAACGACATTACGTTCCCGCTGCGCTGGCGCATTGCGCTGATCGCGCCGGCGCTGGCGGTTTTCATCGCGTTCTGGCTGTTGCCGATGGGCGCCCTCGCGCAACTGAGCGGCGACGGCCACGCGTTCGCCACCTATCGCGCGATGCTGACAAACCCGCGTTATATGTCGAGCCTCGGCGCGACGATCGTGTTGTCGGCGGCCGTCACGGCGGCTACGTTGGTGCTTTCGGTGATCGCCGGTTTGCTGCTCGCGCGCCGCGAGTTCGCGTTCAAGCGCACGCTGCTCGCGCTGCTTACGTTTCCGCTCGCGTTTCCTGGCGTGGTAGTCGGCTTCATGGTCATCATGCTCGCGGGACGCCAGGGGTTGATCGGTGCGCTGTCGCTCAAGCTCACCGGCGACCGCTGGGTGTTCGCCTACTCGATGAGCGGCCTCTTTCTCGGCTACCTGTATTTCTCGATTCCGCGCGTGATCGTCACGGTGATGGCGTCGGCGACCAAGCTCGATGCATCGCTCGAAGAAGCCGCGCGCTCGCTCGGCGCGTCGCCGTGGCGCATTACGCGCGACATCGTGTTGCCGGCGCTGTCGCCCGGCTTGATCGCGGCGGGCGCAGTGTGCTTCGCGACCGCGATGGGTGCATTCGGCACGGCATTCACGCTCGCGACCGACATCGACGTATTGCCAATGACCATCTACACCGAGTTCACGCTCAACGCGAACATGATCACGGCGGCAGGACTTTCGATCGTGCTCGGCATCGTCACGTGGGCGGTGCTTGCATTGGCGCGCAGCGTGAGCGGCTCAGCAGTGGCGGCGAGCGCATGAGCGGCGTCATTCGAAACAGCACGGACTCAACCGGACGCAGAACCTCTTGATGAATTCCATTACCTCCTCTTTGCCCTCGGAGGCAAAGCCCCGTACGCGGCTGCGCCCGCCGGATGCAAGAGCGTGGCTCGCAGCGGGCCAGTGGCTCGTCACGCTGCTGCTATGCGCGTTCCTGATCGTGCCGGTTGTCATGTCGATCCTCGCGGGCGTGACCGTCAACTACTTCAAGGGAATCTCGAGCGGATTCACGCTGCGCTGGCTCGCCGAAGTGTGGACGCAGTATCACGGCTCGGTGTTCCTGTCTCTCGAAGTCGCGGCGGTCACGTTGCTTATCACGCTGCTGACCGGCGTTCCCGCAGGCTACGTGCTTGCGCGCAGCAAGACGCGGCTCTCACGCATCGTCGAGGAATTTCTCGTGCTGCCGATTGCGCTCCCGGGTCTCGCATCGGCGCTCGCGCTGCTCGTGGTGTACGGCGGCTTCACGATGTTCCGCATGAGCGTGGCGTTTATCGTCGTCGGGCATGTGGTGTTCACGCTGCCGTTCATGGTGCGCGCGGTTGCCGCGGTGTGCGCGAGCAGCGACCTGCGCACGCTCGAAGAAGGCGCGGCGAGTCTCGGCGCGAGCTTCATGCAGCGCTTCGTGACCATCGTTCTGCCGAACGCGAGACCGGGCATCGTGGCCGGCGCGCTCGCGGTGCTAACGCTTTCCATCGGCGAATTCAATCTGACGTGGATGCTGCACACGCCCGATACGAAGACGCTGCCGGTCGGTCTCGCCGACACGTACGCGTCGTTGCGCATCGAAATCGGCAGCGCATACACGATTCTCTTTTTCATCATGACGATGCCGCTGCTCGTCGCAATGCAATGGCTCGGCGTCGATGCAACGGGCCAGCGCAACGCGGCGAAAAAACGCATCGCCGCTCCTGCTTCGAATTCCGCTACGACACCATGAAACTCGCCTCTACCGCTGTGTCCACTTCTGTTGCCGCTTCGGTCCCAATCACGCTGACGCAATGCGCGAAAACGTTTCGCGGCACACGCGTGCTGGAACCGGTCGATCTTCATATCGAAGCCGGTGAGACGCTCGTGCTGCTCGGCCCGTCCGGTTGCGGCAAGACCACGACGCTGCGCATGATCGCAGGACTCGAAACGCCCGACGCCGGCGGCCGAATCGCATTCGGCGACGACGACGTCACCGCACTGCCTATCGAAAAACGTCAGGTGGGCATGGTGTTTCAGAGCTACGCGCTCTTCCCTAACCTGACCGTGCGCGGCAACATCGGTTATGGATTGAAGATCAAACGTGTGCCGATAGAGACAGCGCGGCAACGCATCGACGAGTTGCTCGACATGATGCGTCTGACCGCGCATGCCGATAAGCCGATCGACCAGCTCTCCGGCGGCCAGCGTCAACGCGTGGCGCTGGCACGAGCGCTTGCCGTGCAGCCGCGCGTGCTGCTGCTCGATGAACCGCTCACGGCGCTCGACGCGCGTTTGCGCGACGCATTGCGCAGCGAGATGAACACGCTGCTGCGCGAACTGGGCATTACGACCGTGTACGTGACGCACGACCAGGCCGAAGCCATGGAACTGGGCGACCGCATCGTCGTGATGAGCGCCGGGCGTATCGAGCAGATCGGCTCTCCGCGCGACATCTACTATCGGCCTGCGAATCGCACCGTCGCGCAGTTCGTCGGCACGATCAACCGCGTCGCCGGCGAGCGCCGTGACGGCATGTTGACGACCACCGGCGGCGCCGTGCCGCTGCCTCCAACGCACACGCACACGCACTCGGACACTCACACGCATTTCGCGGCGCAGGCAAGCTCGGAGCACGAGATCTTCTTCCGCCCCGAAGACGCGTTTCTCGCCGATCCCGCTCATGCGCAACTGCGCGGCCAAGTCGAAGCAAGCGCGTTTCTCGGCGAACGCACACGCCTGACGATCAGCGGCGCGGCACCGGATGCGCTGCTCGTCGACGTCGCGGGCCGCGTCGAACTGGCGCGCGGCACGCCGGTCGGCATCTCGATCGTGCAGGACGCGCTGATTGCGCTATCGTAACAAGGCGGCGCTGTTTTTATGAGCGCGCTCAAACAAGGACTATCCCATGCTGCTGGCTCAAATTAGCGACCTGCATATCAAGCGGCCCGGTGCGCTCGCCTATCGCCGCGTCGATACCGCCGCGTATCTCGTGCGTTGCGTCGCTGCACTGAACGCGCTCGTTCCTCGTCCAGACGCCGTGATCATGACCGGCGACCTCGTCGACCAGGGCGACCCGCAACAGTACGAACACCTGAAGACGCTGCTCGCGCCGCTTGAACTGCCGTACTTCCTGCTGGTCGGCAATCACGACGACCGGGCCGCGTTGCGCGCCGCGTTTCCCGACCGCGCGGAGTTGCATAGCGGCGGCGAATTCGTCCAGTACGCAGTCGATGTCGGCGCAATGCGCGTAATCGCTCTCGATTCGCTGGTGCCGGGGCAAAGCGGCGGTACGCTCTGCGACGCGCGGCTCGCGTGGCTCGCGGCGCAACTCGACGCGGCGAGCGGCAAGCCGACCGTCGTCGCGTTGCATCATCCGCCGTTTGTTTCCGGCATCGGACATATGGACGAGCTGCGGCTCGTTCCCGCTGCGGCGGCCAAACTGGCTGCGCTGATCGCGCGCTATCCGAACGTGGAGCGCGTGATCTGCGGGCATGTGCATCGTCCGATGTTCGTGCGCTTTGGCGGCACGATTGCATCCGCAGTGCCCGCGCCCGCGCATCAAGTCGCGCTCGATCTCCGCGACGACGCGCCGTCGGCGTTCGTGATGGAACCGCCCGCGTATGCGCTGCATCGCTACGATGCGGCAACGGGCCTCGTCACGCATCACGCGTATGTCGATGCCGCCGACGGTCCCTATCCGTTCTACGAGCCGGAAGGCGCGCTGATCGACTGAGCACGCGTTCATTTCATACGGTCAGCGATTGACGAACGTTCGACGCACGCGCCGCGACACTCTGAAGTACGGTATTCCGAGCGCGGCCGCGACGATTGCCTGCATCAGGCCGTCGAACGGAATCGCAATGTCGATACCGATTGCATGCGTCATGTAATCGCTCGCCAGATAGGCGCCCGTGCGCATGGCCAGAATCGCGCCAAGCCACGCTTGCACGTGTACGTTAAAGCGCGCGGATCTGCGCGCGACGAGCAGCGTCAACCACCCCGTGCCCGCTACGATAAACGCGCCGATCATCACATTCGCGCCGACCATGACGATCACCGTGCGATACCAGCCATGTGTTCCGGCGCGCGCGAATACCGCAAGCAATTCCCATTCGAGCATCATTTCCAGCGGGTCGCGCATTGCGAATGCGGTAGCGAGCGCCCACGCCGCAAGACAGATCAGCGCGATGAGCAGGCATCCGCCAATGCGCGGGGACTGGCGTTGAGTCGAGCGTGTCGTGGGCTCTTTCATGAGATCGTGCGGAGTTGGCCGAGGTAGCGCGCCGATTCTACGAATCAGAGCCCGGCAAAGTTCGCATTTTTGTCACAAGCGCCCATTGCGCGCGCATGGCAGCGAGTCAGCACAATCCGGTTCGCTCCGGTATGATCGGCACGCTTGAGGACCGTGCATGGGCCGGTCCGCCCACAGCCTCTCTCATGTCCACTTCGAACGCGTCCACTCCCGCTTCCGCCGACCGGTCGCTGCGCGGCCTGCTGCTTCTGCTCGCGACCATAGCGGGCGTCGCGGTCGCTAACATCTATTACAACCAGCCGCTGCTCGACAACTTGCGGCAGTCGTTCCCCGCGAGCGCGTCGTGGGTCGGCGCGGTGCCGGCCGTCACGCAGCTCGGCTACGCGGCCGGCATGTTGTTGCTCGCGCCGCTCGGCGACCGCTTCGACCGGCGCGCGTTGATCCTGCTGCAGACTGCGGGCATGTGCGTCGCGCTTGTCGTGGCGGCCGCGGCGCCCACGCTGTCGGTGCTGATCGTCGCGAGTCTCGCGATCGGTGTGCTCGCCACCATCGCCCAACAGGCGGTGCCGTTCGCCGCCGAACTCGCGCCGCCGTCCGAGCGCGGCCATGCCGTTGGCACGGTGATGAGCGGTCTGCTGCTCGGCATTCTGCTGGCGCGGACCGCTGCGGGCTTCGTTGCGCAATACCTGGGCTGGCGTGCGGTATTCGCCGCTTCGGTGGTCGCATTGCTGGTGCTCGCGGTGGTCATCATCCTGCGTCTGCCGAAGAGCAAGCCGACCTCGACGCTGCCCTACGGCAAGCTGCTCATGTCGATGTGGCATCTGGTCGTCGAGCATCGCGCGTTGCGAGAGGCTTCGCTGACGGGCGCCGCGCTCTTCGCCGCGTTCAGTATCTTCTGGTCGGTGCTCGCGCTGTTGCTGGCGGGCGCGCCGTTCCATCTCGGACCGCAGGCGGCAGGACTGTTCGGCATCGTGGGCGCCGCGGGCGCGCTCGCTGCGCCTCTTGCCGGCAAGTTTGCGGACCGGCGCGGACCACGCGCGATCATCACGCTGTCCATCGTGCTGGTGGCGATCTCGTTCGTCGTGTTCGGCGTATCCGCGAAGAGCATCGCGGGACTCGTGATCGGCGTGATCGTGCTCGACGTCGGCGTGCAGGCCGCGCAGATTTCGAATCAGTCGCGCATTTACGCGCTGAAGCCCGACGCGCGCAGCCGCGTGAATACCGTGTACATGGTCGCGTATTTCATCGGCGGGGCGATCGGCTCAGGCGTCGGCGCAGCCGTGTGGCCGGTTTTCGGATGGGTGGGCGTGAGCGTCGCAGGACTGCTGTTCGCCGGCCTCGCCGCATGGAATCATCTGGCGCTCCAGGCTCGGACTGCCAACGATTGATTGCGTCGAGCGCCTAGCCGTTGCTTCGCGCGAACGCGTACTCGTGCAGCGCGTCGATCACGCGATCGAATTCGAAAGACTTGTCGTAGAAGTGGCGCACGCCATACTGTTCGCAGCGCTCGCGATAGGCCGGCAACGCGTGATTGGTCAGCACCGCGGCGAACACCGAGTCGATCAAACCTTCCCGCTGCAAATAGGCCAATACGGGTACGCCGGAACCCTGTTTCAATTGCAGATCGACAATCACCGCGTCGAATGCCTCGTCGCTCAGGAGCGCAATGGCTTCGTCGGCCGAATCGGCATATGCGGCCACACGCAGCGAACCGGACGCGTCGATGGCCTCCACCAGACTGCGGCGGATCAGCGGCGAATCCTCGATAAGCAGCACGCGCAACGGTGCGCGGCTGGCTGACTCGGCAACGGTGTTCGATTCGCTGTTCATCGGGATTTTTCGATCGTCCATTATTCGATCAAGCCGTTCTTGATCGCGTAATAAGTCAGATCGGCATTGTTCGCCAAGCGCATTTTCTCGAGCACGCGTGCCCTATACGTGCTCACCGTTTTCACGGACAAATGCAGCTCCTCGGCAATCTGCGTGGGAATCTGACCCGCCGCGAGCTTGCAGAAAATCTGAAACTCGCGCTCGGACAGCGCTTCGTGCGGCCGTGCCGCCGACGGTTTGTCGAGATTGTCGGCAAGCGTGTCGGCCACCGCCTCGGATAAATAACGATGCCCGCGCGCTACCGCACGAATCGCGCGCACGATTTCGTCGGGCTCGCAGTCCTTGTTCAGATAACCGTTCGCGCCCGCGCGCAGCAGGTTGATCGCGTACTGGCTCTCCGGATAGCCGGAGAGGATCAGCACGCCCTGCTCCGGGCGCACCTGCTTGATGACGCGCAAAGTGTCGATGCCGTTCTTGTCCGGCATCGCAATGTCGAGCAGCACGACGTCGAATGCCTGTTCGCGCACGAGGCTGATGGTTTCGTCGCCGGTCGCGGCTTCCGCCGCGACGCACATATCCGGCTCGTCGGCGACGAACTGTCTGAAACCCCCTCGGACGATCGCGTGGTCGTCAGCTATCAACACTCGAATCATCGGCTTGGTGTCCGTACGATGGAAACGCTCCAAAGCAGACATTGTAATGACGTCGCGCCGCACGTCGGCGTTATCGCGGCCGGAACCGCCGGCCGCAAGCTCGCCATGCCGGGCGCAATCACTCGCGTCCTTCGAGCAGGTCGGCCATATCGTCCGCATGCTCTTCCTCGACTGCGAGAATTTCTTCGAACATACGCCGCGTCGTGACGTCCTTCTCGCCGAGATAGCGGATGATCTCGCGATAGGTGTCGATTGCGATGCGCTCGGCAACCAGGTTCTCGCGGATCATGTCCGTCAGGTTCTCGCCTTCCTTGTACTCGGAATGCGAGCGCGTCTTCAGACCGTCCGGCGCAAAGTCCGGCTCGCCGCCAAGCTGCACGATGCGCTCGGCGATACGGTCGGCATGTTCCTGCTCTTCGGCCGCGTGCTCCGCGAATTCGGCGGCCACCGCTTCTGAGTTGATTCCCTTCGCCATGAAGTGATGCCGCTTGTAACGCAGCGTGCAGACGATTTCGGTCGCCAGCGCGTCGTTGAGGAGCTTGAGCACCGTGCCGCGATCCGCGCCGTAAGTTTGCGTGACCGGACCATCCGACATGTGCTTGCGGGCGTCGTCGCGGATCTTCTGTATGTCCATCACGAACGGGTCGCTCGACTGCGATGCCGCGCCTTGGGCGCCAGGTGTGTTCGCCATTGAATTTCTCCTTTATCCGTATTGGGGGATGGGTGCATCACGCAAGATGCCCGCGCGATGCGCCGATAGAATCATGTTCAGGTCTATGTTCGGAATACGCCGAGCAGCAGCGTGACCACGAACACGACGAGGAAAATATAGAACAGTATCTTCGCGATTTCCGCCGCGCCCGCCGCGATTCCGGTGAAACCGAACACCGCAGCAATAATGGCGATGACGAAAAAGACGATGGCATAGTGAAGCATGGCGACTCTCCTTCTTGTTGGTATCCGCGGGGATTCTCGTGCGCTCGGGTTGCGCGTGCCGCTTTGCTTAAGCGCCTGTTTCAGGCGCCTCGACGAGGCAAAGCGGCGCTAATCGACGATTTTTTTCGTCACCACGAAGCCGAGCACGAGGAACACCACGCACAGAATCAGGAATACGACAAACAGGAACTTCGCAATTGCCGCCGCACCCGCAGCTACGCCGGTGAACCCAAGAAGGCCGGCGATCACCGCGATGACGGCGAAGAACAACGCCCACTTCAGCATGATGGCTTCCTCCAGAAACAGTGAATGGGATCAGGGTCCATCCTATCCAGCCGGGGCGGCGGGCGCATTCCGACGCACTCCGGTTTTCGTGTGAGAATCCGCTTACATTGGATTACGGCCGCTTTACGCGAGGCGGCCCCGGACGCGGATTCGCCACGCGGAATGGCCGCGCCGGCGCGCGGGCGCGCACCCGCAGCGACGGCGGCGGACGCTACACTGATGCGTGTCCAAGGAGTAGAACGTGTCAAACGTGCAGAACGCGGCTGACGTGCGCAATAAGGTGCACAACAAAGTGCAGAACGAAGTGCTAACCGAAGCGCAACACGAA
This sequence comes from Paraburkholderia kirstenboschensis, assembly GCF_904848585.1. GTDB lineage: Bacteria > Pseudomonadota > Gammaproteobacteria > Burkholderiales > Burkholderiaceae > Paraburkholderia > Paraburkholderia kirstenboschensis. Next base: position 759,276 of record NZ_CAJHCR010000001.1, on the reverse strand, counting down.
GCCCAAACAGAATCGCAAAACCAGGCCCCTCAGCCCGGCGCCGCGGCCCGCCTGAGCAACTGGATGCGCAACCGTAGCTGGGCGATCGCGATGACCGTGGCGATCGTGATTACCGTCGGCGGGCTGGTGATTCTTGAAACCGCGCGCGAGCGCATCGCCGCCGAGTACGAGACGGCGCTCGAAGCCCGCAATGTCACCGTGCAACTCAGCACGCTCGCGAGTCAGCTATCGCGTCTGAGCGCGCAGCAAAGCGATTTTCTTCTGACGAAGCGCGACGCCGCGGCTCAAGATTTTTGCGCGACCGCCGTAAGCATCCGCGACAGCGAGCAGCCGCTGGAGCGCTTTTACCGCAGTCCAAAAGCCGACGGAGCGGAGCTCGCGAGCTTCACGCAAATCCGCGCGCTGATCGACGCGCGAATCGGCGCGGGTGCGGCCGCCTTGCAGCGCGCGGCGCCCCGCCCGCTCGATCTGAGCGCATGCGGCAACGCGAGCCGCTCCGACGCGGTAGATGCGGCGCTCGTCGACAGCACACTGAGCCTGCTGCGCGACAACGAAGAGCGGCGCGCGCAACACGCGCTCTCCGCGAGCCGTGCCGATCAGCGCATTTCGACGCTATGCGCGGCTGGTCTGTCGGCGCTCAATATCGTGTTGTTCATTCTGCTGTTCCGCAATCTGGGCATTCAGATCGACCGACAGGCGCGCGTGCAGCGTCAATTGATCACACAACAAGGCGAGCTCGATCAACTCGTGAACGAACGCACGCGTCAACTGGAGGCACTCGGCTGGCATTTGCAGGCCGTCAGCGAAAACGAGAAGACGCAACTCGCGCGCGAGCTGCACGACGAACTCGGCGCGATTCTGACCGCGAGCAAAATGGACGTGGCGTGGGCAAACCGCAAACTGAAGGAGAGCGACCCCGACATCTCCGAGAAGTTAAAGCGCGCGCTCGCTAATCTGGACCAGGGCATTGCGCTCAAGCGCCGCATCATCGAAGACATGCGGCCTACCGTGCTGGCAAATTTCGGTCTCGTGACCGCCCTGCGCACGCTCGCCGACGAGGCCGCGCAGCGCAATAACTGGACGCTGAACCTGCAGCTTCCCGCCGACGACATCCAGCTCGACGAGCAAACGGAAATCGCGCTCTTTCGCGTGGCGCAGGAATCGTTGACGAACGCCGCGAAGTACGCGCGCGCGTCGCAGGTGTCGATCGGCTTGCAGGTCGGCGAGGGCCGGGTCACGCTCGATATCGCCGACAACGGCGTGGGCATCATGCCGGCCGATCTGACGCGCACGCACACCCATGGACTGCTCGGCATGCGTCAGCGGGTCGCCGCGCATGGCGGGCAGTTCGACATAAGACGCGGCGTGCCGAGAGGCACCGACATTCATGTCGTGATGCCGAGCGTCAGCACGGCGGCGCAGCCGGGCAGCAACCCGTTGCCGTTCCCCGCGCGCACTCAGGTCTAGCCGCGTTGCACCGCCATTGAATCAGCTGCTGTTCGTCGTTGTAGGAGTGCGCCGACGCCAACACCAGAGCGCACCTACAACAAAATCGCAGCAAAGCCGACAGCGCCGCCCGCACCCTTTTTTTACCATGCAATCAGACCGGATCGACTGGCGCAAGCCACGGTCGGCAGCTAGCACAGCCGCTAGCGGGACACGTCTACCGATACCTTCTCGACAAGGAGAACTCTCATGAATCGACTGATCGCTTTGCTTCTCATCGCAGGCACGGCCGCGCTCGCCGGCTGCAACACCATGGCAGGTGCCGGCCAGGACATCTCGAAGGGCGGCGATGCCCTCACCAATTCGGCTGAAAAGGCGAAGTAAGTCGTTCTTCGTCGAGAGGCTACGCGCCGTCGCGGCGCATGGCCGCTGGGTTTGAACGAAACCCGCTGCGGGAAACCGCAGCGGGTTTTTTATTGAACGCGGTCATGTCGAGTGCAGGTATCGAGTGCATGTATCGAATCCATCTGCACAAAACAAAGCGGCGACCCACTTGCGTGGATCGCCGCCCCGTCCTCCCCAGGACTTGCCGCTATCGCTTGCGCTGCAATGCGCGCATGCTTTCTAGCGAGCTTATACGCCCGTCAGCGTGTTCGACAATTCGATGCTCGGTGTGCTCGTGTTGCCGTTCTGCACGACGAGCAGATGGATCTGCCCCACCGCCAGCTGGCTGAGAGCGCCGCCAATCGGCACCGACGTAATGAGCCAGTCAGCGTTGTTCGACAAGGTGAACGACTGCGACTGATAGATCGGCGTCTTGCTGCCCGCCGCCGTCGCGATCAGCACATACTGGCCGCCCGACACGTAGATGGAATCCTGGCCGCTTGCAGGCACCGCGTTCTTGAACGACACGCCGGCCATCGTCGGGGCTACGGTGCTGATGCTCGTGTTGGTAGACTGGACCAGATACAGGTCGAGGTTCGGCGCGTTGCCCGATGCGTTAAAGCCCCGCACGCGCGCGCTATTCGAAAGCAGACCCTTGTCGAACGGATCGTCGATCAGACCGATGTCCGGTGCCGCCGAGCCCGGCAACGCGAGCACCGTATATTCGTGGCCCTTTGCAACGTTCGGGAAATTGCCGCTCGCGAGCGCGGTCGTCGTGCCGGTCGCCGCATACCCGACGTTCGTCGAGCCCGTGTTGATGTTCGTGAAGTTCGTCACGCCCTTATACGAGACATTCGTCTGTCCCGACGGTGCGGTGCCGTTCACGAGAAAATCCACGGCCGGTCCGCTCGGGATCGCATGCACGAAATGGATTTCCGGGTTGGTCAGGCCGAGCTCCTTGCCTACGTCGTCGGAGCCCCCGCCGCACGCGCTCAGTACGGATGCAGCGGCAATCACGGCCGCCATGGTTCGGATCAGTTTCATTGTGTTCACCTATATCGATGTCGGGCTCTCCGCCCATTCATATGCGGGCGCACGCTTTGGCGACAGTGCCATCTGAAACCGTGTTCGATGCATGTTCGAACGGTCCCGGTCCGGCTGTCCCTAGCGAAGCACTCCCTCCTATCCCTGCGCGCATCACCCCTTTCTTGAGGCGCAGCGCGGTCCGTGTCGATGGACGCTCGCAATGAGCAATGGCTGTGCCGCAACCATCGAATTGGCTTATCGAGGCGGGAGAATGTCTTACCCGGCAACATCTTGCGAGCATTAGAAGATTTCCTCAGATGGTGGGCACGAGCGCGCGGTGTATCGTCCGTGCGCACCCCATACTTACAACGGCAGCCTGTATGTCTTACCAACACTTACTCGCAGAGCTCGACCTCGGTTTCACCCGCCTGCGCAATCGCGTCGTGATGGGGTCCATGCATACGGGCATGGAAGACCGCTTCTGGAATTATCCGAAGCTGGCCGCGTACTTTCGCGAGCGAGCGAAGGGCGGCGTGGGACTGATCGTCACCGGCGGCATCTCGCCGAATCGCGAAGGATGGCTGCTGCCGTTCGGCGGCACGCTCAACTCGGTATTCGATCTGCGCAATCATCGGCTGCTCACGCAAGCGGTTCACGAAGAAGGCGGCAAGATCGCGCTGCAGATCCTGCACGCGGGGCGTTATGGGTATCAGCCGCTGGTTGTGTCGGCATCCGCATTGAAGTCGCCGATCTCGAAGTTCAAGCCGCGCGCGCTCAGCATTGCCGGCATTGAGAAGACAGTGCGCGACTACGCGCGCTGCGCGAAGCTCGCTCAACGCGCGGGCTATGACGGCATCGAAATCATGGGCAGCGAGGGCTATCTGCTCAACCAGTTCCTTTGCCCACGAACCAACCGTCGCACGGACCGCTACGGCGGCAGCATCGAGAACCGCATGCGGATCGCGTGCGAGATCGTCGAGCGGGTTCGTGAGGTTTGCGGGGAGCGCTTCATCATCGTGTACCGGCTCTCGCTGATCGATCTGGTTGAAGGCGGCAATACGTGGGATGAAACCGTGCAGGTCGCACAGGCGCTCGAAGCGGCAGGCGTGACGATGTTCAACACCGGCATCGGCTGGCACGAGGCGCGCGTGCCGACCATCGTCACCTCGGTGCCGCGCGCCGCGTTCGCCGCGCTGAGCGCGCGACTGAAGGCCGCGGTGAAGGTGCCGGTGATCGTCTCGAACCGCATCAACACGCCCGAGGTCGCGGAGGCCTTGCTCGCCGACGGCGCCGGCGATCTGATCTCGATGGCAAGACCGCTGCTCGCCGATCCGGAGTTCGTGCTGAAAACAGCCGAAGGACGCACGCACGAAATCAACACCTGTATCGCGTGCAATCAGGCATGTCTCGATCACACGTTCAGGAATCAGCGCGCGAACTGCCTCGTCAATCCGCGCGCGGGGCGCGAAACCGAGCTGGTCTATCGACCGCTCGCGAGTCCCCAACTCGTGCGCGCTGTCGCGGTGGTCGGTGCGGGACCGGCGGGATTGTCCGCGGCGACGGTGGCGGCATCGCGCGGACATCGCGTGACCTTGTTCGATGCAGGCGCAACCATCGGCGGCCAGTTCAATCTGGCCATGCGCGTGCCGGGCAAGGAAGAGTTCAGCGAGACGATCCGCTATTTCCAAAGCCAGCTGGAGCGGCATGGCGTCGACGTGCGGCTCGGCACCCGCGTCGACCCAGCGCTCCTCGCCGCCGGCGCTTACGACGATATCGTGATCGCGACCGGCATCGTGCCGCGTCGCCCCGCGATTGCAGGCATCGATTCGCCCAATGTCCTGTCCTACGTGGATGTGCTGCGCGGCGCGCCTGTGGGACGCCGCGTCGCCGTGATGGGTGCCGGAGGCATCGGCTTCGACGTCAGCGAGTTCCTGCTGCATCCCGCGGGCGAGCCCTTGCCGATGCCGCGTGACGCGTGGCTAGACGAATGGGGCGTCGATCTTTCCGTGCGCGAACGCGGCGGCTTGAAGCCGCCCGCTCCGGCCCGGCCGTTTCGGCAAATCTGGCTGTTGCAGCGCAAAGCGGGCAAGCTCGGCGCAGGGCTCGGCAAGACCTCGGGCTGGGTGCATCGGGCGACGCTCGCACGAAACGGCGTGAAGATGCTCGCCGGGGTGTCGTACCTGGAAATCAGCGAGCGCGGTTTGAAGATTTCCCATGGCGGCGTCGAAGAATGGCTGGAGGTCGACAACATCGTCGTGTGTGCAGGGCAGGAATCGCTGCGCGATCTGCATCCGCGGGAGCCGGCGGCTGCAAGTGGCCCGCGCTATCACGTGATTGGCGGCGCGGCGCTCGCCACCGAACTGGATGCAAAGCGCGCAATCCGCGAAGGCGCGGAACTGGCCGCACGGCTTTGACGCACGACTTGGGTGGGGCCATGGGAGCGCCCTGCCCGCATCAACCGCAGGCGTCGCCCTTCAGGCGAGCGCTTTCTTCCGATAGTCAAGCCAGAAAGACAACCCCACGCTGACCAGGATCACGACGGTCGCGATCACCGTCGAATGCGTAACGGGCTCGCCGAGCAGCAACGCGCCGAGCGCCACCGCAACCACCGGATTCACGTACATGCAACTGCTCGCAATGATCGGGCTCGTATGCCGTATCAGAAAACCGTAGGCGACGTAGGCGGCCATGGTGCCGATCAGCATCAGATAGACGAACGCGAGCACCGGCAGGAAATGCACTTCGAGCATGCGCTCGCCCGAGACCCAGGCGACCATGGTCGACATTGCGCCGCCAAGGCCGATCTGCAGCGACGTGGACAGGAACAGGTCGGACGGCAGCTTGAGACGCCCCGCGAGATGCGCGCCGCCCGCCCAGAAGAGCGCGCCGCACAGAATCGCGAGGCTGCCGCCCGCCGAACCCGGCGCACTGTCGCCATGGCTCAAGATAGCAATACCGACGAGCCCGAGCCCAACCGCGAACCACTCGCCTTTGCCGATCTTGCGTCCCGCCACCGCCGCGATTACCGTCGCAAAGAGCGGCACGGTGGCGACCATTACCGCGGCAGTGCCCGTGCCGACCGTGCGCATGCCGTATGCCAGCATGCCGCTCGACAGCCCGACCAGCATCGTGCCGACGAGCCCGGCGTTGCGGATCTCCGCCATGCTTGGCCAAACCGGATTGCGGCGCGCCGCGAAAACGAACAGCCCGACGCCGGCGAAAAGGTTGCGCAAGCCAGACATCAGCAACGGCGGAAACGAGCCTAGCGCGACGTGCACCGCGAGATAAGTCGAGCCCCACACCACATAGACGACGCCGAGCGCGAGCGCGATCTGACCGTTGCGCGACTGCGGCAAACGGATCGGGAAACCACGCGAAAAACGGCTTGAAAATTCCAGCGACATGCGTTTCAACCCGTCCATGCCGTTCGAGGCGCCCGCTGAGGGGACGGCGGACACCGCATCGGCGATGCGGTCAGACGGGCGAGGCTGGCAGACATGGTGGTGGAGCGAAGGACTATGGTTGGCTGACAGAGAAAGCCAGACGGGTAATGCAACGCCGCGCCGGCCGAGCGGTGGCTCGGGTGGATTCGCGGCTGACACGCGCCGAATTCATGGCGCGCATCGCATTATGCAGTAAGCGCCCACGGCGCCATGCGAAAGAATCGTAACTTTTGGTGCGCATGCAACAAAAAACCGGGGCTTAACCGCACCCCGGCTTTGCGTCTCTATTTGCGCACGAAAGCGCCGCTCAATGCAGCGTGCATCGAAACCGGCTGTGCGGCGCAAGCCGCACCACGCACGCTGATGTGCGGCTACGGCTGGGCCGTCTAGTTGCTCATCGCGCCCGACGCCTCGTGCTTCATGCCCGTTGCGTCGCCTTTTTTCATCTTGTCGTGCTTCATGGTGTCCTTCTTCATGTGGTCCTTCGACATGCTGTCCTTGGACATGGAGTCTTTCGACATCGAATCATGCGACATCGAATCGTTGGACATCGCGCCGCTTGCCTGCGCGAACGCGGCGCCGCCGCTCATCAGAAAGGTGACGGCCACTGCTGCGATTGCAAATTTCTTCATGGGATAACTCCGTTTGTTGTGGATCAATCGAACCGGCTCGAGCCGGCGTTTTTCCGAAGCTTCTGCCGCCCGGGGTCGCGCATGCGCGCGGCACATGCGGCGACCCGCGCGCGTCAGGAGCCTCCGAACCAGTTGTAGCCCTGGTCGACCCAATAGCCGCCAGGATACGTGTTGGTGACGAACATCTCTACAATGTGCTTCGGGTTCTTGTAGCCGAGCTTGGTCGGCATGCGCAGCTTCATCGGGAAGCCGTATTTCGCGGGCAGGCGCTCGCCGTCGTAGGAAAACGTGAGCAGCGTCTGCGGATGCAGCGCGGTGGGCATGTCGATGCTTTCGTAGTAGTCGTCCGCGCATTTGAAGCCGACGTACTTCGCACTCGTGTCCGCGCCGATGCGACGCAGAAAATCGCCGAACGGCGTGCCGCCCCAGCGACCTATCGCGCTCCACCCTTCCACGCAGATATGCCGGGTGATCTGCTCCGCGTGCGGCAGCGCGTACAACTCGGGCAAGCTCCAGACGCGCTGGCCGGTCACGAGGCCGCTGATTTTTAGCTTGTAGCCGGAAGCGTCGACCTGCGGCACTTCGTCGATACCGTAGTAAGCATTGAACGGAAACGGCCGCGTGATTTGCGCTTCCGTGTAAGTCGGCGCCAGTTGCTTCGGATCGAACAACGCGGCTTGCGCGCGGTCGTTCAGGCGCGAGACGGCGGTGAGAAACTTGTTGACCGATTCGTCGTCGGTCAACGAGCAGCCGGTCAGCATCGACAAACCGCCAAGCGACAGTAGCTGCTTGCCGAACAGACGCCGCGACGGCATTGAAAGCTCGCGCCTGACGTCGATCAGGATCGACTCACGGTCCAGCTTGCCGGCGGCGTTCGCCGCAGTGTTTTTGATGAGCTTGTTCATGATTCGGTATCCATAACATTCACGCGAACGATTTATCGTCCGCGCAACATGGCGAGCAGCGAGCGAGGCACGAGCGCGACCATCGCCAGATGAACGACGATGAACGCAGCCATCAGCGCCATCGCGCAGAAGTGGACGATGCGGGCGTTGTCGTAGCCGCCCATCAGCTCGCGCAGCAGCGGGAACTGCACCGACTTCCAGATCGCGAGCCCCGACAGCACGAGCACGAGCAGATCGAGAACGACGAACAGGTAGGCGAATTTCTGCACCGCGTTGTAGACCCGCAAGTCCGCGTGCGACAGCTTGCCGGTCAACGCGGCGATGAAATCGTGCAACACCGCGCGCGGCGAGACCGGCAAAAACTTGCGGACGAAGCGTCCCGTCGCGAGATTCATCGCGAGGTAAGCGAGGCCGTTGAAAACCAGCAGCCACATAGCAGCGAAATGCCATTGCAACGCACCGCCGAGCCAACCGCCGAGCGTGATTTCCGTCGGAATACGAAACGCGGGAAAGACCGGCGACGCGTCGTAAATGCGCCAGCCCGACAGCATCATGACGATCGCCGCGAGCGCGTTGAGCCAATGCGTGATGCGCACCCATACCGGATGTATCACGCCGCTTGAGGGCGCGGCAGGCGGTGCGCTGTCGCGAACAACATGAGGCGTTGCCATGAGAGTCTCCGTTGATTGACCCGCGCTCACTGGCAGGCGGCCAGTTCGGCCACCTGCAGCACGTCGCCGGTTGCTGCGTTTTCGACAAAAGCGACTACGCCGAATCTATCGGCGGACGCATTTGCGCTTTTGTGGGCCCCGGCATCGGCATCGTCGAAATGAATGTCGCGGCTAATTTGCGCATTGCCGCCGACGAGCGGCACCGGCCCGATCCACTGCCGCACCACTCGTTCGTGATGCAAGGTCGCTCCGCGGTTTTCGCCCGCGCCGACCTGCGAGCTCAGCGAGTTTTCGTACACTGCGACGTATGCATCGAGCGGCCCGGCGGTATCGGCAGCCTTGCTGTCAAAGCGTGCCGCGACGTTGAATGCGCCGCCCGTCTGCGGCTTCAGTTCGAGGGCGACGTTCGCTCGTGCAGGCTCAGCCACGAGCTTGCCGACGCGGCTTTCGAAACTGTCGCGTTGCGACCAGCTTCGCAACTCCCGCCCCGCCACGAAAACTTCAGGCGTGTAGATGGTGTGACCGCCCGCAAGATCGGTGAGCGTCTGCTGACGTTCGGTGAAGCGGTGCTGCGAGAAGCGGTCCGTCCAGCCGAGGCTGTCCCAGTAGTCGACGTGCAACGCCAAAGGCACGATGCTTTGCGTCGTACCGCTGTGCTTCCATTGGCTGAGCCACGCGTCGGCGGGCGGACAGCTATTGCACCCTTCGCTGCTGTAAAGCTCGACGAGCGCAACGCGATGTGCGGGACTGCGCGCGCTACACATCGTGCCGGCTGCATTTGCCAGACCGCTCGCGGACAACATCGCTATCGCGCTGAAAACTACGATGGCTCGCACGAATGGTCGATGTGCGCGGCGCATGACGATTGATTGCATGACGTGCTCCTGTCGGGATCTGCACGTTTGTCGATGCGCGCAGCAGGTTATGACAGCCCGCTGCAAATTTTTTTGACTGACGTTTGCATGCGTGTTCATCGCATCACCGTTCATCGCATTACCGTTTGTCGCGGCCCGACTGACAGCAGTGAAATGTTCGAAGGTCGCTGAAAGACGCCGTGCTAACATGCCCTTAGTCACCGCGCCGCTCGCTGTCTTCGCCAGATTTTCGCGGCGCGTCGTCCATCTTCATTCGACAACTGCCGGCCCTTCAATGCGCTCTCCGACTTCCCGTGCCCTCACCCGCTTGCGCCCTCGCCGCGCAACCGGTTGCGCGCGCGTGCAGTCCGCGCCGCAGTCAGCCGGCGAGCCGTCGCGAACGCTTCCGCCAAGAACGCTTCCGCTTCTCGCCGCCCGGCGCCCCACCTGACGCAGCTCGCTTCCCCGCCTGAAACCGCGTCGTCCCCAAGGGGACTTTCGGGGCGCCGGGCCGATCACATCCGCATGATGTTTCCTCACACAGATTGCAGCCAGATTGCAGATCGAATTGGAGTAGCCGCCGTGAAAACGACCAGAAGGACCAAGCAGTGTTACCTCACCGAACTCGACGTCGCCCGTCTTGAGAAGCACGCCGCTGCACCCGGCGCGGATGCACGTTTGCACGACATGCTCGACGACGTGCTGGAGCGCGCAGTTATCGTCGATTCGCGCGAGATTCCGGCCAACGTGGTCACGATGAACTCGCAGGCGACGCTCGTCGACGAAAGCAGCGGTGAGCACATGACCTGGACCGTCGTATATCCGCCCGACGCCGACTTCGCGCATGGCCGCCTGAATGTGTTCTCGCCAGTCGGCCTGGCGCTTCTCGGCGCGAAACGCGGCGAGCAGATTCGCTTCATGCCGCCAAGCGGCGCCGAGAAGGTGCTGAAGCTCGAAAAGATCCTGTATCAGCCCGAAGCCTCGGACGATTTCACGCGGTAAGCGAACAGGCCGCGTGGCGCAAGTGCTGCAGCGCGTCATATGCGGCGCGCCCGTCAATACAAGCATAGTGCGCAAATAGCGGATCGGCGGCCTGCAAAGACGTGCGCTTTCACGCCTGCGGATGCGGGCGTTCCCGTGGCTCAGAGCGGATCGGCGGCTCACGCATAACGTTTATACCGATCGCACACAGCATTGAAGACGGGTTGCCAAGCGGCGCCCGCCCGGTGTATCGTGTGCGCTGCTAACGCGGGGGTCCTGCGTTGCACGGGAGTTGGAGGTCCGTGCCACGTGGGTGAGAAATACCCTTTGAACCTGATCTGGATAATGCCAGCGCAGGGAAGCGTACGGATTTCGCACTCCAGCCTTCATGCCTCATCTCTCGCGAATTCCGACTACTTCCGTCTCGTCTCCTGCTTAGCGGCCCACATTGCTTTGACGGAGAACACGCATGAACGCCAACCCGAAGTTTCTTTCCGCCGACGCCCACGTCGACGAAGCCGCCGTCGCGCCGCTGCCGAATTCCCGCAAGGTCTACGTGACCGGCTCGCGCCCCGACATCCGCGTGCCGATGCGCGAAATCACCCAGGCCGACACGCCTGACAGCTTCGGCGGCGAAAAGAATCCGCCCGTCTACGTCTACGATACGTCGGGCCCCTACTCGGATCCCGAAGCGAAGATCGACATCCGCGCCGGCTTGCCCGCGCTGCGTCAGCGCTGGATCGAAGAACGCGGCGACACCGAACCGCTCTCCGGCCTCACGAGCGACTACGGCCGCGAGCGCGCCGCCGATCCCGCTACCGCCGAATTGCGCTTTCAAGGCCTGCACCGCACGCCGCGCCGTGCCATGCCCGGCAAGAACGTCTCGCAGATGCACTACGCGCGTAAAGGCATCATTACGCCGGAAATGGAGTACATCGCGATTCGCGAAAACCAGCGCCGCGCCGAGTATCTCGAGACGCTGAAGACGAGCGGCCCGAACGGCGAAAAGCTCGCCGCGATGATGGGTCGTCAGCATCCGGGCCAGGCATTCGGTGCAAGCGCTTTTGGTCCGAACGGCCTCACCGAGATCACGCCGGAATTCGTGCGCGACGAAGTTGCGCGCGGCCGCGCGATCATCCCGAACAACATTAATCACCCGGAAAGCGAGCCGATGATCATCGGCCGCAACTTCCTCGTGAAGGTGAATGCGAACATCGGCAACTCGGCGGTGACATCTTCGATCGGCGAGGAAGTCGACAAGATGACGTGGGCGATCCGCTGGGGCGGCGACACGGTGATGGATCTGTCGACCGGCAAACACATTCACGAAACGCGCGAGTGGATCATCCGCAATTCGCCGGTGCCGATCGGCACGGTGCCGATCTATCAGGCGCTCGAAAAGGTCAACGGCAAGGCCGAGGACCTGACGTGGGAGATCTTCCGCGATACGCTGATCGAACAGGCGGAGCAAGGCGTCGACTACTTCACGATTCATGCGGGTGTGCGTTTGCAGTATGTGCCGCTGACGGCCAAGCGCATGACCGGCATCGTGTCGCGCGGCGGCTCGATCATGGCGAAGTGGTGCCTCGCGCATCACAAGGAAAGCTTCCTGTACGAGCATTTCGAAGACATCTGCGAAATCATGAAGGCGTATGACGTGGCCTTCTCGCTCGGCGACGGCCTGCGTCCCGGCTCGATTTACGACGCGAACGACGAAGCGCAACTCGGCGAATTGAAGACGCTCGGCGAACTCACGCAGATCGCGTGGAAGCACGACGTGCAGACGATGATCGAAGGCCCCGGCCACGTGCCGATGCAGTTGATCAAGGAGAACATGGACCTGCAACTGGAATGGTGTGACGAAGCGCCGTTCTACACGCTCGGGCCGCTCACCACCGACATCGCTCCCGGTTACGATCACATCACGTCGGGCATCGGCGCGGCAATGATCGGCTGGTTCGGCACCGCCATGCTCTGCTACGTGACGCCGAAGGAACACCTCGGCTTGCCGAACAAGGACGACGTGAAGACCGGCATCATCACGTACAAGCTCGCCGCGCACGCCGCCGATCTGGCGAAGGGCCATCCGGGCGCGCAGGTGCGTGACAATGCATTGAGCAAGGCGCGCTTCGAATTCCGCTGGGAAGATCAGTTCAACCTCGGTCTCGATCCGGACAAGGCGCGCGAATTCCACGACGAAACGCTGCCCAAGGATTCGGCGAAGGTCGCGCATTTCTGCTCGATGTGCGGCCCGCATTTCTGCTCGATGAAGATCACGCAGGACGTGCGCGAGTTCGCGGCGCAACAAGGCGTCACCGACGACGAAGCGCTGAAAAAAGGCATGGAAGTAAAGTCGATCGAGTTCATGAAGAAAGGCGCTGAGATTTATCAGCGGCAGTAAGGCCACGCGCGGATATTGCGCCTTTGGCAGCCGCGCGCATTTCGATGCGCGCGCAACGTCTTGCAACACAAAGCCCGCCGCCAGCGGGCTTTTTTTCGCCCCGCGTTCAGGCACGACTCATGCTGCGCCGAAGGAAACATTTGATTACGAAACCGTCATTCTGCTGACAACCTCATACATCTGGAAACCGTCCGCAGCGATAAGATCAAATCCAACAACGTAAAACGACAGGCGGCTTCCAATCACAACAAAGGGAGTGAGCATCATGAAATCGATTCGTAAATTGGGTTCGCTTGCGGTGATCGTCACGGTTGTCGCGAGCCTTTCGGCGTGCGAGGGGATGAGCACGCGGCAACGGGATACCGCGATCGGCGCGGGTGTGGGTGGCGCGGCGGGTGCGGTCATTGGCGGCAGTGCGCTCTCCACGCTGGGCGGCGCGGCCGTGGGGGGCGTTATCGGCAATCAGGTCGGCAAGTAGCCTTCACCACCGCATGGCAGTGAAACGCGAGCCTGGGTGCAATGCCCCGCTCGCTTTCCGCTGACAAGACGTGCCCCGGGAAAAGCCGTAGGGAGCGCCGCGAAGTGGCGCGGCGCGCTGCCGCAACGAGGCGAAATACGCCGTTACGGTTTTGCAATCCTCTTTGCGCCGCGTGAGCGTAAGCTCGTGCAATGACGTACCGACGAAGGCGTCGGCTGCGTCGCTCGCAAGTTGCTTGCACACCGGAGCGCGTCATGAAGTCCCCCCTGATCGACTCTTTTCACCCCGTTCCCATGCGATCGCCGCTGCCCTCGCGGCGTGCGGCTGATTGCATGCGCCACCACATTCCCCACGGGGGATACCTAGGCCGCGGCCGGCTCGCCCTTTGCGTCGCCGCGGGCGCGCTGCTGCTGTCGGGCTGCTACTACCCTTACGGCTACTATCCGGGCTACTACCCGGCGTATTACGCGACGGTGCCCGCCAGCGCGGCACAACGAGAAGTGCCGGTCGGCACGGCAGGCGGCGTGGCCGGTGACCCACAGGCCGGGCAGCAAGCGACGCAAGGGCAGCAATTCGAGCAGCAGCCAGCCTCTTCGTATCCACCTGCCACCTATGCGGTCGCGCAACCGCCGGTGTACGTCGCACCGGCTTATCCCGCCTATTATCCGCCTCCGGTCTACCCGCCCTGGTACGGTTACGGCTATCCTGGCTGGTACGGTCCGGCCGTATCGATCGGCTTCGGCTGGTCGTCGGGCGGACATGGCCATGGCCACCATCATTGAACGAACTCATGTTCAACGGAGTCACCGATGCCGGCGCCCGCCGCCGGCATGCGCTCTTGCTTGCTCTCGTAGTTTCCCTTCTTGACGTGAGAGCCTCGGGCTCTATGCTTGGTTAAGCCGCACACAGTAACCGTTTAAAAGCGAGCCGACCGGTGCTTTCCTGCGCGGGCGGCGCTCATCCGTCCTGCACGAGCGACGCGTCCCGTCATTCGCAGTCACGCGTCGATTTCGAACAACAACGAAGGAGACGTGATGTTTCATCAACTACTCACTCCGGTCGGCAATTCCCTGCTTCCGTCGTTCCTCGTCGCGGCGTTGCCGATCATCGTCGTGCTGTTGCTGCTTGGCTGGGCGCGCCGGCCTGCGTGGCAGGCGTCGCTCGCGGGGCTGATCGTCGGCCTCGTCGTCGCGATTGCCGTGTGGCGCTTTCCAGTGGCGCTCGCGCTCGACTCAGTCGCCGCGGGCGTCGTGTTCGCGTGCTGGCCGGTCATGTGGATCGTATTCACCGCGATCCTGCTCTACAACATCGCGCAACGCTCCGGCCGCTTCGCGGCCTTTCGCATGTGGATGATCGACAACCTGCCGAACGACCGGCGCGTGGTGCTGGTCGTGGTGGGCTTTTCGTTCGGCGCGTTGCTGGAGGGAATTTCCGGCTTCGGCACGCCGGTCGCGATCACGAGTTCGCTGCTGATCCTGCTCGGTTTTCCGACGCTCGAGGCGCTCACCTTCACGCTCATTTTCAACACGGCGCCGGTGGCATTCGGCGCGCTCGGCGTGCCGATCACGGTGCTCGGCGCGGTCACACATTTGCCGGCCGATTCGCTCGCAAAAATGGTCGGCCGCCAGTTGCCGTTTTTCGCCTTGCTGTTGCCGTTCTATGTGATCGCCGTCTATGCCGGCTTTCGCAATATGGTGCGTATCTGGCCGGTGCTGCTGGTATCCGGCGCGAGCTTCGCGCTTACGCAGTTCGTCGCGTCGAACTACGTCAATTACAGCCTGACCGACGTTTTGTCGTCGATGGTGTCGCTCATCGTGACGATCGCGTTTCTGCGCGTGTGGAAGCCGGCCGCCGATCCCGCGTTCGCAATCAATATCGACCGCGTCGGCGAAGTGCGCGGCAAGATCGGCGGCAGCCAGGGCTGGTATCCGTGGATCATCGTGTCCGTCGTCGTGATCGTCTGGACCGTGGCGAAGATTTTCCTGATCGGCGACATCAAAGTGCCGTGGCCGGGCCTCGACAAAGCCGTGTTCATCACCTTGTACAACACGCCGTACGGGGCGATATGGGACTTCCAGCCGCTCGCAACCGGCACGGCGATTCTGGTCGCCGCGATCATCACGAGTCTGGTGGTCGGACTCGGCGCGCGCGAATTCGGCGCGGCGATCGTCGATACCTGGGTGCAGACGCGCATCGCGATTCTGACGGTCGCGACCATCGTCGGGCTCGCGTATCTGATGAACTACTCGGGGCTCACTTATACGCTTGGGCTCGGGGTCGCGTCGGTCGGACCGTTCTTTCCGCTGGTGTCCGCGTTCCTCGGCTGGATCGCGGTGTTCCTGTCCGGCAGCGACACGTCGGGCAATGCGCTGTTCGGCAACCTGCAAGTGGTTGCGGCCAATCAGTTGAATCTGAACCCCGTCCTGATGGCGGCGACGAACTCGTCAGGCGGCGTGATGGGCAAAATGATCTCGCCGCAAAATATCTCGACCGGTGTGGCGACGACGGACCTCAAAGGCAAGGAAGGCGTGGTGTTCGCCAAGACGTTCAAGCATTCGATTCTGTTGACCGTGCTGCTCGGCATTCTGGTTTGGCTGCAGCAGAATTTCCTTCAGGGAATGATTCCGCATTGAACGAGCGGTTGGCGCGGCGGGCGCGCTGGCTCTGCGCGCTCGCGTTTTTCCGCATGCGGACGGCGGACAAGGTGTTGCGTGAGCCGGTGCGGCACGCAGCCTGCCGCTTGACGCACTGCCGCGCAATACTACGATGGACGTTGACTGCGGCGCTCTCGCCCTGCCGCCTCGCCCGCGGCTCTCTCTTGCGTCAGTAACGGGATCGCAATTTTTCTCACATCAGCGTGAGAATTGCTCGCTTTGCGCGTCTTCCGCCCGCGCTTACGATCACGTGTGTCAGACGCCCTCTCCCGAAACTTGCCATTTCATTCGAAGCTGAAACGTTTCGTCCTATCGCGCTGATACGATGCGCAGGTGTCTCGACTCAACCGCGCGCGACGCCACCACAATGAATGCCAAAAATATCGTCCAGTTGCTGATCCTCGCGGCCCTGTGGGGCGCGTCGTTTCTGTTTATCCGCGTCGGCGTGACCGACTTTGGCGTTGCGCCGCTGATGGCGCTGCGCGTCGGCATCGGCGCGGCCTTCCTGATCGTCGTGCTGCTCGCGCGGCGCCCTTTGCAGCAATCGGCGACCATCCTGCGCACGCGCGCTTTTCCGCTGCTCGTGGTGGGCATTCTGAATTCGGCGGC
Source organism: Paraburkholderia kirstenboschensis (assembly GCF_904848585.1). Taxonomy (GTDB): domain Bacteria; phylum Pseudomonadota; class Gammaproteobacteria; order Burkholderiales; family Burkholderiaceae; genus Paraburkholderia; species Paraburkholderia kirstenboschensis. The sequence continues at coordinate 742,792 of NZ_CAJHCR010000001.1, read as the reverse complement.
ACCCTTCTGCCTGTTCGCTTATGCGGAGTTGACGCTGTCGGCGGGCGTGACGTCGGTGATCAACGCAACCACACCGCTGTGGGGCGGCCTCGTGGCTTTCCTCTGGCTGCGCGACCGGTTGAGCGCGCTGCGCACGCTCGGCCTCGTGATCGGTTTCTTCGGCGTGCTGATGCTGGTCTGGGATCAGATGGCCACCCCGAACGGCTCGGCGGCGACGCCGCTGACAACCGCACTCGCAGCCGGCGCGGCGCTCGGCGCAACGCTGCTGTACGGCATCGCCGCCAATTACACGAAACGTTATCTGACCGGCGTCGACGCGCTGACCGTCGCCGCCGGCACGATGAGCGGCGCAACCATCGTGCTGTTGCCACTCGCGGTGATCTACTGGCCGAGCGCGCCGGTCTCGCTGCACGCGTGGGGCGCGGTGCTCGCGCTCGGCGTGGCGTGCACCGGCATCGCCTATATGCTGTTCTTCCATCTGATTGCGGTGGCCGGACCGGCGCGGGCGATCACGGTGACCTTCGTGATCCCGATCTTCGGCATTCTGTGGGGCGCGCTGTTTCTCGGCGAAGGCGTGTCGCCCGGCATGCTCGAAGGCTGCGGCGTGATTCTCGTGGGTACGGCGCTGGCAACCGGCGTGATCAAGCGCTTGCCGTGGGTCGGGACGCGCCGCGCGGATACGTGAGGGTTGCGCGACGCGTCGATGAGCAGGAATCAACGCGAACGGCGACGCTTTCGGCGTGCCGCCGCGAAGGGTTCGAATCGGGTCAGCGGTAGCGTCGTTACCCGCTGCCCCACGGCCCGACGTGCCATGACGCAACGCGGACGTCGCCCGTAGCACTGGAACCACCCGCTGTTGAAATTCAGCGCATCGGCCACGCCAAGTGCAGCGCGCCCGCATGACGAGTCCGCAGCGCTCGCGGCCGCCGCGGCTCCTGCGGACTCAAGGCCGCACCGCACACCAGCGCGAGAACGATCAAGCTCGCCGCCCACATCCAGTAAGGAATCACGTCGACCATGGCTGTCTCCCGCTGAGCGCTGGTTCGCACCGCCACTCATCGTGGGCAGGACGTGGGCACGCATCGTCTGGCGGAGCGGCAACGTGAACGCATCTCTCGCAAAATAAAAAACCCGCCCGGGACAATGCCCCGGACGGGTTTCAGACAGCCTGCCGCCGGCTACGGCGGCGCGCTTTAGTGCAACTGATCGGCCATCAGACTCATGATCTGCGTGGCCTGCGGGCTTTCGTCGACGCCACCTTTGTCGTCGACCACGGCCACGCGGGTCTGGTCAGGCGTCAGCGCGCGCACGTTCACGCGATACTGCTTGGCCACTTTTTCCTTCTTGCCGTGGAATAGCTGGCTCCAGAACCCCTGCTCGGCCGACGTCATGTCCTTCGGATCGACGTAACGCACGAAGTACAGACCCCGGCTCAGATCGCGGTCGTCGACGGTGAAATTGCTGCGGTCGAGCGCGAGGCCCACGCGCAGCCACGCACGGTCGTACGGCTCGCCAAGCGTCAGTTCGTTCGACGACAACTGCGCCGACGCATTCGCCGCGTCCGGATCGCGCACCGGCTGCTGTGCCGACAGGGCGACATTCTGCGCCGCAGTGGCCGCAGCCGCCGACTTGGCGCCCGACGTAGCCGCGTTAGGCGCCGTCTGCGCGCCGGCCGGCGACAGGTCCGCCGTCTGCCCGCCGCCCGACTTCGCGCGTGAATCGGCAAGCGCGAGCGCCGCCATCAAGCGCTTCAGGTATTCCTGTTCGAGGCCGGGATCGTTCGCCTTCGGCTCCCACGTGCTCGAGTCGTTGTTCGTGCCGGTCAGCGCCTCGCGCATGCCCTTCTGGCTGATGAACACATAAGTGCCGCCGTTCGGCGCCGCTTCGAGGCGCGTGCGGTACTTGTTGCGCTCGGAAGTCACGTAGCTGTTGCCCAGCGCCTTCGACAGCGTGCTGCGGATCAGACCGTCGTTGATCTGCGCGTGCGTTTCGTTCCAGTCGGTCTCCATCACGCCCTTGTCGCGCTGATCGACCACCAGCAGGAAGCCCTGCTCCTGCCAGAACCGGCGAATTTGCGGCCACGCGTCTGCCGGCGCCTTGCCGTCGATCACGAGCCAGCTTTCCGTGCCGTCGCGCTGGATATGCATATTGCTCACGGGCGGCACGACAGCGAGCGTGTTGGCCGCCGGCGCCTGGGCCTGCACCTGGCGCAGCGTGGACAGCGAGGTTTCGCCGCCTTGCGGGGGCAGCGAACGCTGATCGGGCGTCTCGTCGATCAGGTTCGGCGGGACGGCGAGTGACACCTGTTTCGATTTGGAGTCGCTCTTGTAGTCGACTTTGGTCGGCGACGACGTGCCGCAGCCGGCGACCAGCCCGCCCGCCATCAGCATTACTGCAAACCGCTTGGTAAGACGAAGATCAGTCATGTTCGGGGAATCCTTCCGCTACGCCACGGCAAGTTTCCGTGGATCAACCCAACATTTTACCGATCCCGGCGAGCCCTGTGCAAAAACCGGGGTTTGCCCGCCCGGAGGACTCACCCGCATGCGCCATATTTAACACTCGGCAACCATTCCGAATGGCCTGTCAGCTTCATGCGACGCGTCTGTCAGAACATTGTTTTCAAAGACTCTTTCCAAGCTTGGCGCACGTCACTTTTGCGATAACACGGGGCCGGGAAACGGGCGCCAGGCTTCGTCAGGAAGCGCGGGTGTTATCTTCAAATCGACTTAGCAAGAAGACCAAACGCGCCACGCCCCAGAGACTGCCATGTCCCAAGCCCATTTCTTCCACGTCATTAACGTGTCTGCGATCGCCGTCGCGACACTGTGCGTCAGCGCCAATGCTTGCGCTCAGCTCGGCGGTGTGATGCCGCTGAAGCCGGCGGGCAGCGCCGCGGCGCCGCAAAGCCTGCTGAACGGCGCGCTGCGCCTGCGCACATCGACCGATGCGGGCAACACCGCCATCAACGAATACGCGACCAGTGCGGGCGAAATCGTCGCCTATACGTGGCAGGGCCCGACGATGCCCGATCTCGTCGCCCTGCTCGGCAACTACGCCGGCTCTTACCGGGCAGGCGCTGCGGCCACCGTGGACGGCAATCTGCACGCGTCGCGCGTCACGCGGCCGGATGTGATCGTGGAATCGGGCGGGCCGATGCGCGGCTATGCGGGCCGCGCCTGGCTGCCCGGCGCGTTGCCGCCGGGCGTCAGGGCCGACGACCTCCGCTGACGCTTGTCCGGGCGCTTCCGGATGGACTCAGCGCTTTTTCCGGCGCCATTCCGGCTCCGTAGACCAGCGCGCAAGCCGCCCGGCACCAGCAGACGAACACGGCCTGACAAGCAACGCCGGCCGAGCGCGTTGTCAGCCGCGCAAATCTAATTTCCGCGCTTGTGCTGGACTTCAACCCGTTTCTGACAGGACGCGCCCAAAAGCGCCCCTGTGCGCCCCGAGTGCCAAGAACAACCCAAACATCTGCCGACCAACGTTGACGCCATGAAGCCCAACCTCTCACTCCCTGTTCTGCTCCTCGTCTGCGCCGCCCTTACGGCATGTGGCGGCGGTGACGGTGGCGGCAGCGGCCCGGCAACCGCCGCGGCGAGCAGCCCAGGTGCGGCGAGCGCGCCTCCCGCGTCGGCTCCGTCTGCCGCCTCGATCCCGAGCGGCACCGCCGTCGCACAGTCGAACACGCCTAACGTGCAGCCGATCGTCGTGACGGCCGCGCCGCGCCTCACGCGCAACATGCTGACCACGAGCGTCACCATCTGCCAGCCGGGCACGGACAACTGCGCGACCATCGACAACATTCAGGTGGACACCGGCTCGCACGGTCTGCGCATTCTTGCTTCGGCCGTGCCGGCTGGCTTGCAGCTCGCGGCGATATCGTCGGGCGCCGGGATATCCGGCGAATGCGCGGTATTCGGCGGCGGCTACGCATGGGGCGCGGTGCGCAGCGCGGACGTGCGCATGGCCGGCCAACTGGCCGCGTCGATCGCGATTCAACTGATTGCCGACCCTGCGGTGCCGACGGTCCCCACCGACTGCGCCGGGTCGGGTCCGTCGATGCTCACGCTCGACACGCTGCGCGCCAACGGCATTCTCGGCGTCGGCGTGTTCGCGGCCGACTGCGGCAGCGCCTGCGCGAACGCCGCGCTGCCACGCTGGTACTACGGCTGCGACGCGGGCGGCACCTGCCTGCCGGCCGCGCAACCTCTCGCACAGCAGGTGGTCAATCCGGTGAGCCGCTTCGCCCTCGACAACAACGGCGTGGTGATCGACCTTCCCGCGGTTCCCGACAGCGGCGCGCCCACCGTTTCCGGTTCGATGATCTTCGGCATCGGCACTCAGGCAAACAACACGCTCGGCAGCGCGCGGGTGTTAAAGGGCAACCCGCAGACCGGTTACGTGACGACCACGCACGACGCTCAAACGTACACGCAAAGTTATCTCGACACGGGCTCGAACGGCCTCTTCTATCGCGACACGCAGCTGCCCCAATGCGGCTACTGGTACTGCCCGAGTTCGACGCAGTCGGCGACGGCGACGATCGCCGGCACGGACGGCGCCGCGAACGCGGTCACGTTTTCGATCGGCAACTCGCGGGTTCTGTTCGCATCGGCGAACAACGCCTTCAACAACATGGCGGGCATAGCAAGCAGCGGCTTCGGCTGGGGTCTGCCGTTTTTTTTCGGACGCCGCGTATACACCGCCATCGCATCGCGCGCGACGTCGGCGGGGCCTGGTCCTTACTACGCCTTCTGAATCGAAGGCCGCATTTGCTGTGCTGAAAATTCGCAAATTCGTGGATGGGGCAAATTCGATATCGGCTGGCTGCGATAATCGTCGTTCGCGGCTAACGCATCTGGGAGATAGTTAGTCATGCATAGCTACCAACAACCACCCGATGCAAGAAGCCACTTTTTCGCTCGACGATTTCGAGCAGCTCGTCTACACACAGCAGCATATCCGGGCGTCGATCCAGCTCCTGTCCGCCTTCGCGCTACTCCAGCACAAGCGCGGCGTGCTGGACGAGAGCTTTCTTGCGTCGGGCATGGGCGGCCTTGCGCCCGCCGAGCAACGCACGCGCTTCTGTACGCGGCTCGCAAGCGCCGCCTCCACGCTCTTTGCCGACCCAGAATTCAAGCTGCCGGTTGAATGTTTCCGGCTCTTTCTGACGCTGCATGAATGGGTGGGTTTGCTGTTCTCGGTTACGCCGTTCGGCAATGCGGACCACGTCGCTTGCCACCTGAATCCGCGCGGCGCGCATGACAGGCAGTTTCTTGCCGGCGACCGTTTCGTCGAAAAGCTCTGCGTGCTGTATTCAACCGGCTCTGAAATGGAGCTGGACTTCGTCGCGCTGTGGGCGTACGACAAAGTGCTTGCGGCCTGCCTCGCACTCGTCCTGCTGGCGCCGGTTTTCAAGGGCTCGCCGAGCGCGCACCTCAAGCGCGAGGCACTGATCGAGTGGCTTCCCGGCAAACTGCAGCAGATCGGCGACCTCGACGATCTGCCCACCGCCTTGCTGCATAACGCCTACATGTTTTGCAGCTACGCGGAAACGCCGCGCCGTCATGAGATCAAGCGCGACATCAACGTTCTCGTGCGCCGCAAGCTCGCGCAACTCGGCTTGACCGACTTGCTGGCGGCACCGCGCAGGGCCAACGCCGCGAATCTTAGGACAGCCAGGACAGCGAAGAACGCCAAGCGCCGAAAGAAGCCGTTGATGATCGTCGTGCTCGAGTGGTTCGGCGGTGCGCATTCGATCTACCGCACGCACTCGCGCACTATCGAGGCGGCGCGCGAGCATTTCGAGGTAGTGGGCTTCGGCTTCGGCTATGCAATCGACGATATCGGGCGAGCGGTCTTCGACCGTTTTATCGAACTGGAAGACCCGGAATACATCGGCGAATGCCTGCGGACCATTCGCGACTTTGCGGAGCGCGAAAAGCCCGACGTGCTGTACATGCCGAGCGTCGGCATGTTCGTGATGACGGTATTCATGTCGAATCTGCGCGTCGCGCCGTTGCAGATCGCGGGCCTCGGGCACCCGGCCACCACGCACTCCGACAAGATCGACTACGTCAGCGTCGAGGAAGACTACGTCGGCGATCCAGCATGCTTCAGCGAACGCCTGATGAAGCTGCCGAAAGACGGCCAGCCGTACCGGCCTTCGGTTGCGTTGCCGGAGATCGCCGCGTGCATTCCGCCTGCGCGCGAAACGCTGGAAGTGGTCATTACCGCTAGCGCGATGAAGCTCAACCCCGGTTTTCTCGCTGCGTGCCGCGAGATCGGTGCGCGCGCCGCTACGCCCGTCGAGTTCCATTTCATGAGCGGCGTGCCGGCCGGCCTCGCGCTCGACCAGATGCGCGAGGTCATCGGACGCTCGGTACCGGGCGCGATCGTGCATGGGTTTCATCAGTACGCGAGCTACCTGGAGCGCGTGAATCGCTCCGATCTCTTTCTGAGTCCGTTCCCGTTCGGCAATACAAACGGGATCGTCGACGCGCTCACGCTGGGTTTGCCGGGCGTCTGCAAGCGCGGGCCCGAGGTCTTCGAAAGGATAGACGGCGCGCTGTTCGAGCGCGTGGGCATGCCGCCGTGGACGACGGCGGACAACGTCGAGGGTTATATCGCGGCAGCGGTGCGAATGATCGACGGGCACGACGAACGCACGGCATTGCGGCAGCGGCTAATCGATACGCACGCGGTTGAGCGCTGCTTTGAAGGCCGGCCCCAGGCTTTTGCGGAAAGCGCGCTAACGTTGATGCTGGAAAGCAGGTAGACAGGGCGATGTCGGAGCGGTGGATCGACAGTCACCTGAATAACGAAACCGCCGCCCGGCGATATTGTGAGATTAGTCAACCGCAGTGTGACCGCTCTTCTGTCCATACGCATGCGGTTCGTTGAAGCATGCGCATGGCCGGAAGCAGACAGCCATACACATGCTCAACCCCAGGCGCGCTATGAATCAGTCGGGTGACAGACCTTACTCGTCTGCTTCGCTCGCGTCCGCGTCGGACGGCGCCGCCAGCTTTGCTGGCGCTAACCAGCTAAACGTGTCCAGCGTGGGGCCATGGAACGTGCATTCGGCGGCTGCGGCCAGAATCAGCTTCTTCGGTTTGGTGGGCTTCCGCGCAAGCGCATCGGCTTCCGACGCGGCGACCGACGAAGCGGCCTGTGACACGCTTGACGCGCCCGAAGCCGAGGAACCACTAGAGCCGGACGCAGCCCACGCGGCAGAGGCCGAAGAGGCCGACGCCGCCCGCACACCCGAGGCCGCCGCCCTGCGTCCCGCCCGAACGCCCGACGCTGCCCGCGCTGACGCCGCCGCCACTTCCGACGCCGTCATCACATGTTCAATGGAACCTTCCACCACGACGCGTGAACCGTCGATACCGGCGCCCGTATGGCCGATCTTCAGCGTATCGGACGATTTTTCTGCCAGCTTGCTTCGCATCAACTGCTCGCACGCGTCCGAGTTCTTGTAGACAGCCGTGCAGGCCGCGAGGAGTGCTGCAGCGGTCGCGGCGCACGCGATAGTGACAATCCGAATCTTCATTGACGTTCCGTTTTTCAAGCCGTCGGGAATTGTAGCCTGGCGCCACGCGCGAGCGCCTCGCTTGACGCAGTCCCAATAATATGTTCCTATTGCGCACTATGTACCGCGCCCAGACCACCCTATCGCTACTACTAGCCCGCTCTACCGGGCTAGGTCTGCTGCTGCGCGCTTCCATCTGAAACACCCGAAGCACCGCATAATTCCCCAGTAACTGACCCAGCCCCGGTTTCCGACCGGCGGCGCTGCTTTGCGTTTTTGTCGTCCGGTCGACTACCAGCCTGTCGAACCCACGGACGATGAAAATGTTGAAGAACCCTGCTACCAAGTACCGCTCCTTCAAGCCCATCAATTTGATAGACCGCCAGTGGCCATCGCGCACCATCACGCGCGCGCCGATCTGGATGAGCACCGACCTGCGCGACGGCAACCAGGCTCTGTTCGAGCCGATGAACGCAGAGCGCAAGATGCGCATGTTCAAGACGCTGGTGCAGATCGGCTTCAAGGAGATCGAAGTCGCGTTTCCGTCGGCATCGCAGACCGATTTCAACTTCGTGCGCGAGTTGATCGAGGGCGGCCACATTCCGGACGACGTGACGATCGAAGTGTTGACGCAGGCCCGCGACGACCTGATCGAGCGTACGTTCGAATCGTTGCGTGGCGCGCCGCGCGCGATCGTCCATCTGTACAACGCAACGGCGCCGGAATTCCGCAAGATCGTGTTCGGGCTCGACCAGAACGGCGTCAAGGAACTCGCGCAAAAAGCCGCGCGCACGATGAAGCGTCTCGCCGATGCCGCGCCGGAAACGCATTTCACGCTGCAATACAGCCCTGAAGTGTTCAGCGGCACCGAACTCGAATTCGCGAAGGAAGTCTGCGACGCGGTGTTCGACATCTGGCAGCCCACGCCCGAGCACAAGGCCATCGTCAATCTGCCGGCTACGGTCGAGATGGCCACGCCGAACGTCTACGCCGACCAGATCGAATGGATGCACCGCAACCTCGCGCGCCGCGATTCGTTGATCGTGTCGGTGCACCCGCATAACGATCGCGGCACCGCCGTGGCCGCGGCGGAACTCGCGGTGATGGCGGGCGCGGATCGTATCGAAGGTTGCCTGTTCGGCAACGGCGAGCGCACCGGCAACGTGGACCTCGTCACGCTCGCACTGAATTTGTACACGCAAGGCGTCGATCCGGGACTCGACTTCTCGAACATCAACGAAATCGCGCGCACGGCCGAGGAATGTACGCAGTTGCCGGTACATCCGCGTCATCCGTATGTCGGCGATCTGGTGTTCACCGCGTTCTCCGGCTCGCATCAGGATGCGATCAAAAAAGGCTTCGCTGCGCAGAAACCGGACGCGATCTGGGAAGTGCCGTACATGCCGATCGATCCGAACGACCTGGGCCGCACCTACGACTCCGTGATCCGCGTGAACAGTCAGTCGGGCAAGGGCGGCATCGCTTACCTGCTCGAGCAGAGCTACGGCGTGGTGTTGCCGCGCCGCTTGCAGGTGGATTTCAGCTCGGCCGTGCAGCGCTTTACCGACGACAGCGGACAAGAAGTCACGCCGTCGCAGATCTGGGAACTGTTCCAGCAGGAGTACGTGCAGAACACAGCGCCGGTTCATTACATCGGCCACAGCCTGTCCGAGCAGGACGGACGCGAGCGCATCAAGCTCACTGTCGATATCAATGGCACCCGGCGGGTGTTGAACGGCGAAGGCAACGGTCCGCTCGACGCCTTGATGCACGCGATGGGTGTGCCCGTGCGCATCCAGCACTATGAGGAGCGCGCGTTGACGCAAGGCGCCGATGCGCGCGCGGTCGCCGTCGCCGAAATGGCCGGTGCGGACGTGACCGGCAGTGCGTTCGGCGTGGGTATCGACGCCAATCTGGTGACGGCGTCGATTCGCGCGGTGATCAGCGGCGTGAACCGCGCGTATGCTCGCGCCAATGAAGAGGCCAAGGCACGGTTCTTCGAAACGGCGCTGGACAACGAAGCCGAGCGCGCCGAAGCGTAAGACACCGGTAACGTGGCTCTAATGGCCTGATATGCAAGAAAGGGGCGCAGTTCACTGAACTGGCGCCCCTTTCTCTTTGTTGCATACATCAACGGCTTTTCTTATTGAAGGTACTCTCTCAGGCTCGCTTCACTCGGTCCATGCATCGGGCAAGCTGTGCGTCAACGTCGAGACGAAGCGCGCGGTTTCCTCCTGCTGCGGCCGCATGAACACATCGCGCGACGGACCCGACTCCACCACTACACCGTTGTTCAGGAACACCACGTCGCGTGCAATGGTGGCGGCGAGCCGCAAATCGTGCGTCGCCATCAGCATGGTCATGCCTTCATTCGCAAGCTGCTTGAGTACTTCGACCACTTCCGCGGCGAGACCGGGATCGAGCGCGGACGTGGGCTCGTCGCATAACAATACTTCCGGCGACGGCGCCAATGCGCGCGCGATCGCAACGCGCTGCTGCTGCCCGCCCGACAGCGTGACGGGCCACGCATCGCCCTTGTGCGCGATGCCAACCTTCTCCAGCAATTCGTCAGCACGGGCTCGCGCCTTTTCCTTGTCCCATTTCAGCACGGTGATCAGGCCTTCCATCACGTTCTGACGCACGGTGAGATGCGGAAACAACTGGAAGTTCTGAAACACCATGCCGGTACGACGGCGGATCGTCAGCACGGTTTCGCGCGAAGGCCGCTCGTCGGGGCTGAATCTGAGTTGCTGATCGCCGATTTCGAGCGAGCCGGCCTCGGGAATTTCCAGCAGATTCACGCAACGCAACAGCGTACTTTTGCCGCTGCCCGATGGTCCGATCAACGCGGTCACGTTGCCCTGCGCGAGGTGCAGGTCGACCGAATTGAGCACCCGGAGTCCGGAAAAATACTTGTCGATTTTTTCCAGTCGGATCATTAGTTGCCCGCCTGAAAGAGTGCATGACGGCCGAACTTGCGTTCGAGCCTCACTTGCGCCGACGACAGCACCGAACTGAACAGTAGATATACCAGCGCAGCCTCGGTATAAAGAATCAACGGTTCGTAGGTAACCGAAGCAATTCGCTGCGCTGCCTGAAACACTTCAGGCACAGTCAGCACAGCGGCCAACGACGTGTCCTTCACGAGCGCGATAAACGAGTTGGACAACGGCGGCAATGCGACGCGTGCGGCCTGCGGCAGAATCGCGCGGCGCAGCGCCTGTTCGCGCGTCATTCCCATTGAATATGCGGCTTCCCACTGCCCTTTCGGGATCGACTCGATCACTCCGCGAATCACTTCCGAATTGTAGGCGCCCACGTTCAGCGAGAAGCCGATAATCGCCGCCGTCAACGGGTCGAGCACGATGCCCACGTTCGGCAAGCCGTAGAAGATCACGAATAGTTGCACGAGCAACGGCGAGCCGCGAAACAGCCACACATAAAAGCGCACCAGCGCCACTGCCCACTTCGGCCCGAAGAGCCGCACCAGCGCGACAATAAACGCGAGAGCGAGTCCGATTGCAAACGAAGCCAACGTGAGCGGCACCGTAAACACGAGCCCCGCATATAGCAGAGGCCACAGCGACTGCGCCATCAGATGCAACCATGCCGGCATGATTCAGACTCGCGAAAGGCGTTTATTTGGAGACGTCTTTGCCGAAGTACTTCTGCGAGATCTTCGCGTAGGTGCCGTCTTTCTTCATATCCGCGAGCGCCTTGTTGATCGCCGCGACGAGTTCCGGGTTGCCCTTGCGGATCAGCACCGCGGACTTGTCGCTGCTTTCCGGCGACGTGTCCAGCGCGGCGATCTTCACCTTCGCATCCGGCTTGTGCTTCTTGAAGTCGAGGAACGACAGCGAATCGTTGACGGTTGCGTCCACACGGCCCGCGGTCAGCAGATCGATCGATTCATTGAAGCCCTGCACGGGAATCACTTCCGCGCCGTGCGCGGCGGCGATCTTGCCGAAGTTGCTGGTCAGTGTGTTGGCGGACTTCTTGCCCTTGAGATCGTCGAAGGTCTTGATCGCGTTGTTGTCCGAGCGCACGATCAGTGCCGCATGCGATGTGATGTACGGGTCCGAGAAATCATATTTGACCTTGCGCGCGTCGGTCACCGCGACTTCGTTGATCACCGCGTCGTAGCGGTTCACGTCGAGACCCGCGATCAGCCCGTCCCATTTGCCTTCGACGAATTGCGGCTTGACGCCGAGACGCTGCGCGATCTGCGTGCCCACTTCCACGTCGAAGCCAGTCAGCTTGCCGGATTCGTCGTGATAGGTGAACGGCGCATAGGTGCCTTCCGTACCGATCCTGAACACGCCCGAGGACTTGATCTGCGCGAGTTCATCGGCGGCGAACACGGGGCTCACGGTTACCGCATGAAACAGCGCGATCAGCAGAATGGAACGAATCGACTTCATGAGTGGCTCCCTAAGGTGGTCAGGCCGCATGCCTGGACGCGTGTTGGCAGTCCCGCCGGCGCTCGTGCCCGGCGGAGTGGGCGGACTGTAGCAAACGGCCTGCGTTTTTACAAAGGATCAGGTTTCCAATCCATATGCGCATCCGTGCTAAGCCGCAGCCATCGCCTCCACTATCACATGAATTTCAACTCTACAGCAGATGTGAAGACGCGGCATGCATCGCAACATGGAACATGGGCGGGACGCCATCGGGGAAAACGCGAGACAGTGGTGCCGCGGCGAATGCGCGGCGCCGAAAGGAAACGCGGCGCGAGCTTCCAGGCCCGCGCCGCAGTGGATGCTCAAGTGCTAGCGCTCGACTGGATGCGGCTCTTTCAGCTTGTTCGACACGCGGATCGCGTCGAAGTAAGCCGCATTTGGTGGGCGCTTCTGATACTGCCCGGCGCCTCGCACGGCACGCAGGTCGCCGTCGGTCCAGGCAAGCGCGCCGCGCGTAAGCGTATGCATTGCCACGCCTTGCACCGTCATGCCTTCGAACACATTGAAGTCGACTTTCTGATGATGCGTCTTCACGGAAATCGTCTTGCTTGCGTTGGGGTCCCATACGACGATGTCCGCATCGGCGCCGACACGCACCGCACCTTTGCGCGGATACAGGTTGAAAATCTGTGCGGCGTTCGTCGACGTAATGCGCACGAACTCGTTCGGTGTGAGGCGCCCGGAGTTCACGCCGTGATGCCAGAGCACCGCCATGCGATCTTCAACGCCGCCGCAGCCGTTCGGGATCTTCGTGAAGTCTTCGCGGCCCATGGCCTTTTGCGACGCGCAGAACACGCAGTGATCGGTCGCGGTGGTATGCAGTTGGCCGGCCTGCAAACCTCGCCACAAGGCCTCGCGGTGTTCGGCCGAGCGAAACGGCGGGCTCATCACATGCGCCGCGGCGCGCGTCCAGTCGGGATCGCGATACACGGCTTCGTCGATCACGAGATGCCCCGGCAACACTTCGCCGAATACGCGCAGCCCTTCGCTGCGCGCCCGCGAGATCGCATCGACAGCGTCTTTCGCAGAGACGTGCACGATATACACCGGCACCCCCAGCACCTGCGCGATACGAATCGCACGATTGGCCGCCTCGCCTTCGACTTCGGCCGGCCGTGACAGCGGATGCGCCTCGGGGCCCGTGAAGCCTTTTGCGAGCAGTTGTCGCTGCAACTGAAACACCAGTTCACCGTTTTCCGCATGCACGGTGGGCAGCGCGCCAAGTTCGAGCGATCGCGAGAAGCTGTTCACCAGTACTTCGTCGTCGGCCATGATCGCGTTCTTGTAGGCCATGAAGTGCTTGAAGCTCGACACGCCGTGCTCGTGCACGAGCGTGCCCATGTCGCGATACACCGAGTCGTCCCACCATGTCACGGCGACATGAAACCCATAATCCGACGACGCCTTTTCCGCCCAGCCGCGCCACTGTTTGAACGCTTCCATCAGGCTTTGCTTCGGGCCCGGAATCACGAAGTCGATGATGCTCGTCGTGCCGCCCGACAATCCCGCTGCAGTGCCGGTATAGAAGTCGTCGCTCGCGGTGGTGCCCATGAAGGGCAGTTCCATATGCGTGTGCGGATCGATGCCGCCGGGCATCACATACTGCCCGCCCGCATCGACGATCGCCGCGCCCGCCGGCGCTTCGAGGTCCGCTCCGATCTGCAGGATGGTGCCGCCGTCTTGCGGGTCGGCACACAACACGTCCGCTCGATACGTGTTCTCCGCGTCGATAATGGTGCCGCCGCGAATCAGGGTCGTCATGTTGCCGCCTCCTTATGAATTTGCATATGTCGCTACTACGTATGCGGTTATCTCACGCACTCGCGACGCGCGCGCTGGGTCCTTTGCTGAGTTTCATCCACGCGCTATACACGATCGACGCCAACGCGAGCCCGACGAACCATGCATACGTATAGAGCGTATTGAAGATCGACGGCACGTTCGCGAACGAAGCAGGAAACGCAGTGTGCAAAAACCCCGGCAGATTCGGCAGCACACCGATCACCAGCGCGACCACCGCGCCGATATTCCAGCCGCCGGTATAGCTATATTCGCCGCGCTCGTCGAATAGTTCGCGGGTATCGAGCCGTGTGCCGCGAATCAGGAAATAATCGACCATCAGAATGCCCGCAACCGGACCGAGCAGTGCCGAGTAACCGACGAGCCACGTGAAGATATAGCCCTGCGTGGTCGCGAGAATCTTCCACGGCATCATGACGATTGCGATGGTCGCGGTAATCATGCCGCCAACGCGATACGAAATGCCCTTCGGCCACAGGCTCGAAAAATCATAAGCAGGCCCGACGAGATTCGCGGCAAGATTGCAGCACATCGTGTCGAGCGTGAGGATGATGAGAGCGAGGCCTACGCCGATGCCCGTCATGCGGCTCGTCAGGTCGATTGGGTCCCAGATCGCCTTGCCGTAGATCACCACGGTGGCGGACGTCACCACCACCGAGATGACCGAGAGCAAGGCCATCGGCACCGGCAAACCGATCGACTGCCCGACAATCTGATCGCGCTGCGTTTTTGCAAAGCGCGTGAAGTCGGGAATGTTCAACGCGAGCGTGGCCCAGAAGCCGACCATGGCGGTAAGGCCTGGCCAGAACGTAGCCCAGAACATGCCCTCCTTCTTGCCGCCCGGCACGAATTGCGAAGGCGTTGCGAGCATCGAGCCGAGCCCGCCCGCTTTCGACGTCGCCCACCAGACAAGCGCAATGCACATCACGATCTTGATCGGCGCCGACCAGCTTTCGAGCCAGCGGATCGAGTCCGTACCATGCACGATGAAGTAAATTTGCAAAGCCCAGAACACAAGAAAACACGCGAGCTGTGCAATGGAAATGTCGATAAACGGCAAGGCTGCGCCGTGCAGCGCGTTGCCGGTAAGAATGTTCAACAGCGTATAGATCGCGCTGCCGCCAAGCCACGTTTGAATGCCGTACCAGCCGCAGGCCACGATGGCGCGCAGCATCGCCGGCAATTTCGCGCCCTGCGTGCCGAACGACGAGCGCACCAGCACCGCATACGGAATGCCGTGCTTCGCGCCCGCGTGGCCGATCAGCAGCATCGGCACGAGCACGATCAGGTTGCCTAGCAGCACGGTCAACACCGCTTGCCACGGCGACATGCCCTCTTCGGTCAATCCGGCCGCGAGCATGTACGACGCAATGTTCATCACCATGCCCACCCACAGCGCTGCGAAGTGATACCAGCGCCAGGTGCGCTGCGCGGGTCCGGTGGGTGCAAGGTCGTCGTTGTAAAGACTGCTGCCTTGCGCGCCGGCCGCGAATTGCGGATCGACGGGTTGCGCGGTCTGCTTCATCGAAAGATCTCCACTAGATCGTTGAAGCCCGCGCGGCTTCTGTCGGCGCGTCGGGCGTTAGAGAAAACACCGGTTCGTACTAGCGCTGCGCTTACAACCGCGCTTACAACGATTCGCCCTTTATTTCAGGCGGCTTTTGCTGCGTGGGCGGCTTCGGCGTTCGCTGACTCTGCCTCGACATCGCTAGCCGGAGCATTCACTCGCGCCGGATTGTTCGGATGCGTGGTCCAGTTCGCGTACTCGCCGTTATCCACGCGCTCCATGGTGATGCATTGCTCGACCGGGCACACATGCATGCACAGATTGCAGCCCACACATTCGGAGTCGATCACTTCAAAATGCCGGACGCCATCTTTTTCTTTCGTGATCGCCTGATGCGCGGTGTCCTCGCACGCAATATGGCACAGGCCGCATTGAATGCACTTGTCCTGGTCGATGCGCGCCTTGATGTCGTACTTGAGGTTCAGGTACTTCCAGTCGGTGACGTTGGGCACGGCGCGGCCGCGAATGTCGTCGAGCGTCGCGTATCCTTTTTCGTCCATCCAGTTTGCAAGACCGTCGGCGAGATCCGTGACGATGCGAAAACCGTAGTGCATGGCCGCCGTGCAGACCTGCACGCTGCCCGCGCCCAGCACCATGAATTCGGCCGCATCGCGCCAGGTCGAAATGCCGCCGATACCCGAAATAGGCAGGTTGGGCGTCTCCACGTCGCGCGCGATTTCGGCGACCATGTTCAGTGCAATCGGCTTTACTGCCGGGCCGCAGTAGCCGCCGTGCGTGCCCTTGCCGTCGACCATCGGCAACGGCGACATTGCGTCGAGATCCACGGCGACGATCGAGTTGATCGTGTTGATCAACGACACGCCGTCCGCGCCGCCCTTATATGCCGCGCGCGAGCCGAGCCGAATGTCGGTGATGTTCGGCGTGAGCTTGACGAGGCACGGCAGCTTCGTGCCTTCCTTGACCCAGCGCGTGACCATCTCGATGTACTCGGGCACCTGGCCGACGGCCGCGCCCATCCCCCGTTCGCTCATACCGTGCGGACATCCGAAATTCAGTTCGACTGCGTCGGCACCGGTGTCTTCCACGAGCGGCAAGATCCACTTCCAGTCGCGCTCATTGCACGGCACCATCAGCGAGACGATCATTGCGCGCTCGGGCCAGTCGCGTTTCACCTGTGCGATTTCGCGCAGATTGACGTCGAGCGGGCGGTCCGTAATCAACTCGATGTTGTTGAGCCCCGCGATGCGTTGACCGTTCCATTGCACTGCGCCGTAGCGCGAGCTCACGTTGACCACGTGCGGGTCGAGGCCGAGTGTCTTCCACACCACGCCGCCCCAGCCGGCTTCGAACGCGCGGTTCACGTTATAGGCTTTGTCGGTCGGCGGCGCGGACGCGAGCCAGAAGGGATTCGGCGATGTGATGCCGGCAATCGTACAGCGCAGATCGGCCATGTTCGGCTCCTTGGGGACGGCTGTTTTCTTGTGTCTTTCAGTGCTATGCAGCGATCGACGCTATGCGGCTTTCACTGCGGTGCGAGCGAACTGCGCATCGATGGCGGCGGCCGCGAGCTTGCCGTCCTGCACGGCTTGCACGGTCAGGTCGATACCGCCCGTGGCCGCACAATCGCCGCCCGCCCAGACGCCGGCAAGCGACGTCTGCCCGTTTTCATCCACAGCGATGCGGATGCCGTCGAGCGTCAGCAGTTCGCGTTCGATCCCTACCGGCACGAGCGTCTGGCCGATCGCCTTGAGCACCATGTCCGCTTCGATGACGAAGCGCTCCTGATCGCCCGCGCTCACTGTGCGTTCGAACTCGACACCCGTCAGCACGCCGCCCTCGCCGATCAAACGTACCGGCGTTGCATGCGTGATAAGCGTGACGCCGCAGGTTTGTGCGAAGTCGCGTTCGGCCCACGTCGCGCTCATGGATTCGACGCCGCGCCGATACACCATCGCTACCGATGTCGCGCCGAGCTTGCGGCTTTGCACAGCCGCATCCACAGCGGTATTGCCTCCGCCGATTACGACGACGCGGCGGCCCACTGGCACCGTGCCGAGGTCGCGCGCGCTGCGAACCTGTTCGATGAAGTCCACTGCGTTCATCACGCCGCTCAGTTCCTCGCCGGCCATTGCGAGTGCGCGCACGCCCGTGAGGCCAATCGCGAGAAACACGGCGTCGTGTTGCTTGCGCAGCGTATCGAGGTCGATGTCGCGCCCTAGCGCAACGCCGTTTCTTATTTCGATGCCGCCCACGGAGCACAGCCATTCCACTTCACGCTGCGCGAAGTCGTCGACTGTTTTATAAGCGGCAATGCCGTATTCGTTGAGTCCGCCGGCTTTGTCGCGAGCGTCGTAGATGGTTACGTCATGGCCCGCCAGTGCAAGGCGATGCGCGCACGCGAGGCCCGCAGGCCCCGCGCCTATCACTGCAACATGCCGGCCGGTTGCGGGCGCCCGCTTGAACAGCGCTTCGCCGCGAGCCATCGCCCAGTCGGTTGCATGACGTTGCAGCGCGCCGATCGCCACCGGCTTAGCGTCCTGGTGGTTGCGCACGCAGGCGCCTTCACACAGAATTTCGGTCGGACACACGCGCGCGCACATGCCGCCGAGCGGATTGGCCGACAGAATATCTACCGCCGCACCTTTCAGGTTGCCGTTGCCAATCTTCCGAATGAAGCTGGGAATGTCGATCGACGTCGGACAAGCGTTGACGCACGGCGCGTCGTAACAGTAGTGGCAGCGGCTCGCCGCCGCGGCGGCGGCGCTTGCGTCGAGCAAAGGTGCAATGTCGGAGAACTCGCAGGAAAGCTGTTCGGGCGACAGGCGCTGCGCGGCGATGTCGCCGGTTTGCTTGATGGCCATACACGTTCCTTCTGTCGATGTGAGGACGCAGCCGCACCTGCCGGCTCTCGCGTGAGCGAAGCCCGGACGGCATGTTTTTCTGGCGCTAGCGTGAAGCTGTTAATGCTGGTAATCCGGCTGGTAATCCGGCTCGCAGTCCGGCTCGCAGTCCGGCTTAGAATCAGAAGTCGGGACGGCGCCCGCAAGCGACGTTGATCCGCGCACTATGAAACCGGCTCGCACGCACGCTCCAGCATCGCGTGCAGCAATACGTTCGCGCCGGCTTCGATCCATTCGAAGGAGGCGTCCTCGATTTCGTTGTGGCTGATCCCGTCGACGCACGGCACGAACACCATTGAAGTGGGCGCGACTTGCGCGAGATAACAGGCGTCGTGCCCCGCGCCGGAGACCATGTTGCGATGCGAGTAACTAAAGCGCTCGGCCGCTGCGCGCACCGACTTCACGCAAGCTTCGTCGAATGCAACGGGCTCGTAGTAAAAGATCTGTTCGAGTTCGGTCTCGAGGCCGATGCCGCTCGCGATGCGCGCCACGCCCTCGCGCAACGTGGCATCCATCTTCGCCAGCACCGCGTTGTCCGGATGCCGGAAGTCGACGGTAAAGAACACCCGCCCAGGAATCACGTTGCGCGAGTTCGGATAGACCTGCATCATGCCGACCGTCGCACATGCGAGCGGCGCGTTATCCAGCCCGATGCGATTGACGAGGTCAACTACCCGCGCAGCGCCGAGCAGTGCATCGCGCCGGCGCGGCATCGGCGTCGGACCCGCGTGCGCCTCCTGTCCCGTGAGCGTGATTTCGTACCAGCGCTGACCTTGCGCATCCGTGACCACGCCAATGGTTTTCTGCTCGGCTTCGAGAATCGGCCCCTGCTCGATATGCAGTTCGAACGCCGCGTGCAATCGGCGACCGCCGCATGGCACATCGCCCGCATAGCCGATGCGCTGCAGTTCCTCGCCGATCGTCTTGCCATCCACGTCCTTGCGCGACAAACCGTATTCGAGCGAGAACACGCCCGCAAACACGCCCGACGCAACCATGGCCGGCGCAAAACGCGAGCCTTCCTCGTTGGTCCAGATCACGACTTCGACAGGATGCTCGGTTTCGATACCGTGATCGTTCAAACTACGAATCACTTCCAGACCGCCCAGCACGCCGTAGATGCCGTCGAAGCGACCGCCCGTTGGCTGCGAGTCCGCATGCGAGCCGGTCATCACAGGTAACGCATCGGGATTGCGTCCTGCGCGGCGCATGAACACGTTGCCCATCTGATCGACACTGACCGTGCAGCCGGCTTCCTTCGCCCAGCTAACTATCAGGTCCCGCCCTTCTTTGTCGAGATCGGTCAGCGCGAGGCGGCATACGCCGCCCTTAGGCGTTGCACCGATCTTTGCCATCGTCATCAGGCTGTCCCACAGCCGCTTGCCGTCGATCCTGATCGACGTAGCGGGCTCTGCCCGCTTTAGCGCTTCGGATACCGCGTTCATTCGTCTCGCTCCTTCCGGTGAACCGACATGAAACTGGTGCATGAGCGGCGGCTTTGGGGCGTGTCCGCACGACTGCGGTGCAGGTTCCATGCTCCCGGTTGCTTCTCATGGCGAGGGCAAACCCTGATGCATGTCCCGCTTTCTCAATCCTGTCCAGTTGGACAGGTTGTAGACGATTAACACCGTCAAATCAATGCCTTTCGTACGGCCGAACATAGAGCGAGAAGCGTGCCATTGCAATGCAGCAGGGTTGGAAGCGGCTTCTGAAATACGTGTGTCCGCAGCGCGTCAAGCGACTAGAATGAAGCGCGACGCGGCACCCATGCCGCCGAAGGCGAACATGAGAGACGACGACGTGGCTGGAGGCATCACGGAAAACGACGAAACGCGCGCACCTTTGCGGCGGCGCAAGGCGCACATACGCGAGACGAACGAAGCGCATCTTCTGGCCTGTGCGGAAGCGGTCTTCGCGGAACGCGGACTCGACGGCGCGAGCACCGCGATGATCGCCGAACGCGCGGGCTTACCGAAAGCCAACGTGCATTACTACTTCCCGACCAAGCTTGCGCTTTACCGGCGTGTGCTCGAAGACCTGTTCGAAGACTGGTACCGCGCAGCAGATACATTCGAATGCAGCGACGATCCCGTGGAGGCGATCGGCGGATATGTGCGCGCAAAGATGGAGTTGTCGCGGCGGCGTCCGCTCGGCTCGAAAGTATGGGCGAGCGAGATCATTCACGGCGCCGAGCATATGGAAGACATTCTCACGGAGCGCGTCAAGCCATGGCTGGACAGCCGTGTAAAAGTAATCGACGACTGGATCTCGCGGGGCCTGCTCGCGCCTGTCAATGCGCGAACGCTGATGTATATGATCTGGGCGACGACGCAGCACTACGCCGACTTCGACGCACAGATTCGCGCGCTCAAAGGCAAGCGCGCGTTGACGCAGAAGTCGTTCGAGGCGACGACCGAAGAAGTCGTGCAACTCGTGATTCGCGCGTGCGGGGCAGTCTCGCCCGCACAACGAGCGCAAGGCGCTGACCCTTCGCGATAGCAGCCGGCCATCTGGCGCGGCCGGATCAATACGTTTCCAGATGCAGGCGCCCTTCTTTCTTCAGCTTTGCCCACAGCGCCTCCCAATCTACCTGATGCTGCTCGCCGATCTCTTTCAGCGCTTGCAGCACACCGTCTTCCATACGCTTTAGCCCGCATACATAGATATGCGTATTGTCGTCCTTGAGCATCTGCGCGACGTCGACCGCGCGTTCACGCATCGCGTCCTGCACGTAGCGCTTCGGCTGACCCGGCGTGCGCGAGAATGCGAGATTGGTGTCGATGAAATCCTTCGGCAGATTAGTTAGCGGCCCGAAGTATGGCAATTCCTCTTTGGTACGCGCACCGAAGAACAGCATCAGCTTGCCAGTTGCGCCTTTCAGGCGGCGGCGCCGGCGATATTCCGTCATTGCGCGCATCGGCGCGGAACCGGTGCCCGTGCAGATCATCAGAAGATGCGAGTTCGGATGGTTGGGCATCAGAAACGTGCCGCCGAACGGGCCGATCACCGTGACCACGTCGCCCTTTTTCAGATCACACAGATAGTTCGAGCAGACTCCGTCGATCGAATCGCCATGCCGCTGCGCGACGCGCTTCACCGTCAGCGAGACGTTGTTGTAGCCAGGGCGCTCGCCGTCGCGCGGGCTGGCGATCGAATACTGGCGCGCATGATGCATGCGGCCGTCGGCCGTGGCGCCGGGCGGCAGAATGCCGATCGATTGGCCTTCGAGCACCGGAAACGGCATCGATCCGAAATCGAGCACGATGTGATGTATGTCGCTTTCGGTCGATGCGTCGGTGAGCCGGTAGTTGCCGACCACGGTCGCGGTAGTCGGTGTCTTGTGTGTGTAGAGGTTGACGTAAGGCTTCGCGGCGGACCACGGCGGCACGACTGACCCGCGCACGGTGTCTACCTCAATGCCGCCCGTATTCGCCGAAGCATCGTCGGCAGTCTCCGCAGCGGGCGATTCTTCCACTGCGGGCGCGGCCATTGTGTTCTGCTCCGGCAAGACGTCCCACATGAATTGCTCTTCGATCGGATACGCGTCGGCCTTCAACACGGTGCGCCAGTTGTCGATCGCGCCTGTCGGACACGGCGGCACGCATGCCATGCAGCCGTTGCAGACATCCGCCTTCACGACGTAGTTGTTTTCGTCGTGCGTGATCGCGTCGATCGGACAGGTCTCTTCGCAGGTATTGCAGCGAATGCAGATTTCCGGATCGATCAGATGCTGTCTGAGAACCTCGATCGACACTGGGCCGTTCATGACTTCCTCCACCATGTAGTGCTGCGCAAGCTTGCCACGCGCGCTTCGTGCAATTTCAACAACTCGTGCACTGCGCGAAACCTGCGTTCAGTTGAAGCGCACGTATTCGAAATCGACCGGCTGGCGGTTCACGCCCATCGCGGGCGGTGCAATCCAGTTCGCGAACTTGCCGGGTTCCGTGACGCGTCCCATGAGCGACGCAACGAATGCGCGGTCTTCCGGTGTGGCGAGCCACTTCGCTTCGTTTGCGGCCCACTCGGCTTCGCCGATCACGCGGCCGTCGGGCGACACGCGCGTGCCCGAAAACGTGCCGATCTGCCGGTTGAACGCTTTGTGCGGCACCGTCATGCGGAAGTCGATCCCGGCCTTTTCGAGCACCTTATTCCAGCGCCCGACGCCCGCGACGGAGTCCTTGATATAGTCGTCGCGCAGCACCTCGTTCATCGCGTTGAGCATGGGCACTTCGCGCTCCACGAGCTTGCCGTCCTGCACATCCAGCAGTTTGTAGCTCTGGCCGTTCAGTTGATGATCGTCGTCGCGCTTGCCCTCTTCATAGCGGCCCTTCAGGCCCGAGCTATAGAAGGTGGCCGCATTCGACGAATGGTCCGCACCGAACAGGTCGATCGTCACCGAGTAATGGAAGTTCAGATAGCGCTGAATGGTAGGCAAGTCGATCACACCGGCAGCGCGAATCTTCGCGACGTCGTCGGTGCCGAGTTCGTTCATCACCTGAGCAGTCCGCTGAATCACGCGCGAAACGCCTGATTCGCCGACGAACATGTGGTGCGCCTCTTCCGTCAACATGAACTTCGTGGTGCGCGCGAGCGGGTCGAAGCCCGATTCAGCGAGTGCGGACAACTGGAACTTGCCGTCGCGGTCGGTGAAGTACGTGAACATAAAGAACGCGAGCCAATCCGGCGTTTTCTCGTTGAACGCGCCGAGAATGCGAGGATTGTCGTCGTCGCCGGAACGGCGTCCGAGCAATGCTTCGGCTTCCTCACGACCATCGCGACCGAAGTAGCGATGCAGCAGATACACCATCGCCCACAGGTGGCGGCCTTCTTCCACGTTGACCTGAAACAGGTTACGCAAGTCGTACATGGAAGGTGCGGTCAAGCCGAGGTGTCGTTGCTGCTCGACGGAAGCGGGCTCCGTATCGCCTTGCGTCACGATGATACGGCGCAGATTCGCGCGGTGCTCGCCGGGCACGTCCTGCCATGCGGCTTCGCCCTTATGTTCGCCGAAGTGAATCTTGCGGTCCTGGTCACCCGGCGTCAGAAAGATGCCCCAGCGATAGTCCGGCATCTTCACATGATCGAAATGTGCCCAGCCTCCCGCATCCACGCTCACCGCCGTGCGCAGATACACGTCGTAGCCGTGCGAGCCTTCCGGGCCCATATCGCCCCACCACGACAGGAAGTTCGGTTGCCACTGTTCGAGCGCGCGTTGCAACGCGCGGTCGTCGGCGAGATTGACGTTGTTCGGAATCTTTTCGCTGTAGTTGATCGTTGACATGGTCGTTCCTTGCAATGCGGAAGGTGAGAGGCGTACGGGGAAGCGGGCGTCGCCTCGCGCTCGTGCGTCAAACTCGCGATACGTCGAATTGCGCCTTGCTGCCCTTGCCGTACACCTTGAGCGCGCCCTTCTCGCCCACTGCGTTCGGCCGGTTGAAGATCCAGTTCTGCCACGCGGTGAGACGGCCAAAAATGCGCGTCTCCATTGTTTCCGGGCCGTTAAAGCGCAGATTCGCTTCGAGTCCGGTCAGCGCATCCGGAGACATTGCCGCGCGTTCCTCGAGTGCGATCCGAATTTCGTCGGCCCAATCGATGTCATCCGGCGCTGCAGTGACAAGCCCCAAACGCTCCGCTTCGACCGGCCTGACCGCCTGGCCGATCAGCGAGCGCACGGCGTCGAGCGGTTCCGATTCTTCATAGAAGCGGCGCGCAAGCCGTGACTGATGCGTCACCATCGGATAGAGACCGAAGTTCGCTTCCGACAGCGTGATGGCCGGCTCCTCTTCCTCATTGCCCGGCAATGCGGCCATATACGAGCGATCCGCGGCAAAAGCGAGTTCGGCGAACGTGCCGGCGAAGCACGAGCCCGGTTCGATCAACGCAAACAACGAACGCGACGAAACGTCGATACGCGCGAGCGTGCGGCGCAACAAGCCAATCGTTTCGCGTACGAACCAGTGGTTCTTGTGCTGCATCAAAACCGCGTCGGCGGCGAGCACGTTGCGCGCGTCGCCTTCGGTTCGGAATATCCATGTGCCGACTTCAAGCTCGTTGGTGCGCATCGACAGAATGGCGTCGTCGAGTTCGCGAGCGAATTGCAGCGGCCACCAGTTCGCGCCCGCGGCGACGATCGCGTCGATATTCGCGGGCTGTTCCGTTTGCGGCGCTTTTGCGGTGAATGTCGCGATGCGTTTAGCGCGATCGATCGTGACGTCTAGCGTTTTATACGTGAGCCCGTCGTCGCGCTCTGTACGCTCGATGCGCGTGAGCATCACACCTTGCGCGTCAGAAGGACGATCGCTCTGCGCGGCGAGTTCGAGCGCGCGGGCCTGAATGGCCTGGTCGAACTGGTTCGGTTTGACGACCTCGTCCACGAGACGCCAGGCTTTTGCCCGCTCGCCGCGAATACCTTCGACCACCGTGCAGAAGATGTCGGCGCGATCATGGCGCACCTTGCGCTTGTCCGTGACTCGCGTGAGTCCGCCGGTGCCGGGCAGCACGCCGAGCAACGGCACTTCCGGCAGCGACACCGACGAAGAGCGGTCGTCCACCAGGTAGATTTCGTCGCACGCAAGCGCGAGTTCATAACCGCCGCCCGCGCAGGCGCCGTTCACCGCCGCAAGAAATTTGAGGCCTGAATGACGCGACGAGTCTTCCAGTCCGTTGCGCGTTTCGTTCGTGAACTTGCAGAAGTTGACCTTCCACGCATGCGACGAAAGACCGAGCATGAAAATGTTGGCGCCGGAGCAGAACACGCGGTCCTTCAGGCTCGTCAACACGACGGTTTTAACTTCCGGGTGCTCGAAACGGATTCGCTGAATGGCGTCGTGCAGTTCGATATCGACGCCAAGGTCGTACGAATTCAGCTTGAGCTTATAGCCGTCGCGAATACCGCCGTCTTCCGCGATGTCGATACCGAGCGTCGCCACCGGGCCGTTGAAACTCAGCTTCCAATGCTTGTACTGCGAGGGATCGGTGCGGTAGTCGACCGGCGCGATGGCGGTTTCTGCTGTGGACATGGGCGTCTCCTGGCTGGACGATGCAAATTGTTGATCGAACAATAGTGCACAGACAAACCCATGTAAAGCACTTTAATGCATGTTACGGTGTTAACCCCGACGTCTCAGTGCGTATCAGACGGCCCGCGCCTCGTCGGGCGACTCGGCTGCCAGCCGCGCGGCGAGGCGGTCGCGCAGTTGCAGATAGGCGTCCGCCAAGGTTTTCTCGCTCGTGTCGAAAGTCATATCCGCGCGGCCATACAACTCGCTGCGGCCGGCAAGGATGCGCTTCAGGTCGTCCATCGCTTCCTTGTTGCCGGACATGGGCCGCAGATCGCCCTGCGCGACGACCCGGCGCATATGCTCTTCCGGCGCCGCCTGCAGCCATACGGTGAAGCAGTGCGACAGCAGCGCATTGAACGTGCCGGACTCGGACACCAGTCCGCCCGGCGACGCGATCACCGCGCGTTCGTGCTCCTGTATCACCGCTTCGAGCGCGCGGTGTTCATACCGTCTGTAAGCGCTCGCGCCATATAGCGAATGGATTTCCGCTGGCGGGCAGCCCGCCAGTTGCTCGATTACCCGCGTCAGCTCGACGAACGGTACCTTGCGCTCCTGCGCGAGCATCCGGCCGAGCGTCGATTTTCCGGCGCCGCGCAGTCCGATCAGCGCGATCCGGTCCTTGCGATGCGGGTCGCGCGGCGCCTGCGCGAACATCTCGGCAAGCGCCACTCGCGCGCGCTGCAATGCCGCCTGATCGCGCCCGTGCAGCAGTTCGCGAATCAGGAACCATTCGGCGGACGCAGTGGTTTCGTCGCCGATCACCTCGGCCAGCGGGCAGTTCAACGTGGCCGCGATCTGCCGCAACACCAGCACCGACGCATTGCCGACGCCCGATTCCAGATTCGCGAGATGCCGCTCCGACAGGCCGGTTTCAGCAGCCAGTGTCTTGCGGGTCATGCCGCGCCGCGCGCGCAGCAGACGCACGCGCTCGCCCATCGCGGTCAAAAACGGGTCGCGCTCCTCGCGCTCGCCGGTGCGCTCGCCGCGCCCGCTCTCCTCGCCGACAGTTTGGAGCGGCGGCGAGTCGGACGGCGAGTTGGACGGCGACCCAACGTTATTCCGGTTCATGTTTTCTACCTAGATCCATCGATACATGTACTATAGTGCTTGACACACACTGGGTGAACGGTTAATTTTCGCCCAACATTGATCCACATACCAAGCTTGCCGCGATTTTTCGAGTGGCATTACGGAGACCGCGCAGCGCGTCACATGCATTAAGGTGCGTGCGCACAGTCCGGAGGCTCGCATGTCCCCATCCGATTTCCAGCTCCTGATAGCAGGCGTCACGGCGGAACTCGCCGGCCGGCCACTGAACGCCGAACTCGCGGACTGGCTCAACAGCACCTATCCCGTGGACAGCCAGACCTTTCGCGATCTCGCTGCCGCATGCCGCGCGGGAGTCGCGGAGGGCTGGCTGTGCAACCGGGAGGGCGGCGGCATCCGCTACGGCCGCATCTTCAAGGCGCTGCCCGACACCCACGGCTTTTCCGTCGACGTGGTCGACATGAAGAACATTGCCGGCCCGCATCATGTGCATCCGCACGGCGAGATCGATCTCATCATGCCGCTGACCGAAGGCGCGACCTTCGACGGCCATTCTGCGGGGTGGTGCGTCTATCAGGCAGGCTCCGCGCATCGACCCACGGTGGCGAACGGCGAAGCGCTCGTGCTTTATCTCCTGCCGCAAGGCGCAATCGAATTTACCGCTGCGTGAGTGCCGTCATGATCGAACTATTGAAGAACCACATAGCGGGCCAATGGGTCGCGGGAACCGGAGAAGGACAGACGCTGACCGATCCGGTAACGGGAGAAGCACTCGTTCGAGTGTCCAGCGAAGGACTCGATCTCTCACACGCGTTCCGCTTTGCCCGCGACGAAGCCGGCGCGGCACTTCGCGCGCTGACCTATGCTGAGCGCGCCGCGCGTCTCGCCGATGTCGTCAAGCTTCTGCAGGCAAAGCGCGACGACTACTATGCGATCGCTCTCGCGAACTCCGGCACGACGCGCAATGACTCGGCGGTGGATATCGACGGCGGCATTTTCACGCTGTCGTACTACGCGAGGCTAGGCGCATCGCTCGGCAATGTGCATGCGCTGCGCGACGGCAACGCGAGCGCATTGAGCAAGGATCAATCGTTCAGCGTGCAACACGTGCTGACGCCAACGCGCGGTGTCGCGCTTTTTATCAACGCATTCAACTTCCCGTCGTGGGGCTTGTGGGAAAAAGCGGCTCCCGCGTTGCTTTCCGGCGTGCCCGTCATCGTCAAGCCCGCGACTGCGACGGCGTGGCTCACGCAACGCATGATCGCCGATGTCGTCGACGCGGGCATCCTGCCGCGCGGCGCGCTCTCTGTGATTTGCGGCGGCTCGGCTGGGCTGCTCGACCAGATTCAGGCATGCGATGTCGTGTCCTTCACGGGCTCCGCCGAAACGGCCGCAACGCTGCGCGCGCACCCGGCGTTCGTCGCACGCGGCGCGCGGCTCAACGTCGAAGCCGACAGTCTGAACAGCGCGATTCTGTGTGCGGACGCCACGCCCGGCACGCCCGCATTCGAGCTTTTCATCAAGGAAGTCGTGCGCGAAATGACCGTGAAATCCGGGCAGAAGTGCACGGCGATCCGGCGCGCGTTCGTTCCCGACACCGCGCTCGATGCCGTGGTCGATGCGCTGAAAACGAAACTCGCGAAAATCACTGTGGGCAATCCGCGCAACGACGCCGTGCGCATGGGATCGCTCGTGAACCGCGCGCAATACGAGAACGTGCTGGCGGGCATTGCAGCGTTGCGTGACGAAGCGGTGCTCGCGTACGACGGATCGGCCACGCCGCTCATCGACGCCGATGCGGCTGTTGCTGCCTGCATTGGGCCGCATCTGTTCGTCGTCAACGATCCGGATAACGCGACGCTGCTGCACGATGTCGAAGTTTTCGGACCCGTGGCGAGCGTGGCGCCATATCGCGTCGCAAACGGCGTCGGCGAACTGCGCGAAGCGCACGCGGTCGACCTCGCGCGGCGCGGACAGGGCTCGCTCGTCGCATCGATCTATTCAAACGACGACGCGCACCTCGGCAGGCTTGCTCTCGAGCTCGCCGATTCGCATGGCCGCGTGCATGCGGTTTCGCCTTCCGTCGAGCAGAGTCAGACCGGCCACGGCAACGTGATGCCGATGTCGCTTCACGGTGGACCGGGACGCGCAGGCGGCGGTGAAGAACTCGGCGGTCTGCGCGCGCTTGGTTTCTATCACCGGCGTTCGGCGATTCAGGCGTCGGCAGCGGCACTCGATGTACTTACGCATCTCACTCATTCGCCCACGGCATGACGACCGGAGCCACGCAACAGAAGATGAAGACCGCCTAACGAAGAAGCGCACGCAGTAGCGCATGCAGGCATTCAGCGGATCATGAGCACATAACAGCCGGACCGCCCCCACTCGATGGAGGAGACATATGGAAGCCCTGTTCGAACCGGCTGCAAGCCAGCCCGCCGTCACGGTCGAGCCGCCGCCCGCGCGCTTTAATTTCGCGGCTCACCTGTTTGCATTGAACGCGCCGCGTGCGACGAGAACGGCTTATATCGACGACAGCGGTCACACGAGCTACGGCGAACTCGAAGAACGCGCACGGCGCTTTTCGAGCGCGTTACGCGGTTTGGGCGTGCATCCGGAAGAGCGTGTGCTGCTGGTGATGCTGGACACCGTGTCATTGCCCGTCGCTTTTCTTGGCGCGCTCTACGCGGGCGTCGTTCCGGTGGTCGCAAACACGCTGCTCACGCCGGCCGATTACGTCTACATGCTCACGCATAGTCATGCGCGCGCGGTCATTGCGTCGAGCGCGCTGGCCGCAAATGTCACGCAGGCCATGGAGACGGCCGAGCACGACGGCTGCCAGCTCATCGTCTCGAACCGCGCGTCGCCAGCACCTGAAGGCGAGCCGCTCGCGGTGCCTGTGCTGGAGGATCTCATCGACGCCGCGACGCCCGCCATGAAAGCCGCCACAACAGGCTGCGACGACATCGCCTTCTGGCTGTATTCATCGGGTTCGACCGGAAAACCGAAAGGCACGGTCCACACGCATGCGAATCTTTACTGGACCGCCGAGTTGTATGCGAAGCCGGTGCTCGGCATTGTCGAAAGCGATGTGGTGTTCTCCGCGGCGAAGCTGTTCTTTGCATATGGGCTGGGCAACGCGCTGACCTTTCCGCTTTCGGTCGGCGCCACTGCTGTGTTGATGGCCGAGCGCCCCACCGCCGACGCGGTTTTCGCCCGCCTCACGCGCTACCGTCCGACCGTTTTTTATGGCGTGCCGACGCTTTACGCGAGCATGCTCGTGTCGCCGAATCTGCCCGCGTGCGACGATGTCGCGATGCGCGTTTGCACGTCTGCGGGCGAGGCATTGCCGCGCGAGATCGGCGAGCGCTTTACGAGGCACTTCGGCTGCGAAATTCTCGACGGCATCGGCTCGACGGAGATGCTGCATATCTTCCTGTCCAATCGCGCGGGCGCAGTCGAATATGGCACGACGGGGCGCCCTGTACCCGGTTACGAAGTGGAGTTGCGCGACGACAGCGGTCGCCCGGTCGGCGACGGCGAAGTGGGCGATCTCTTTATCAAAGGCCCGAGTGCCGCGCTGATGTACTGGAGCAACCGCGAAAAAACGCGAGCCACTTTTCTCGGCGAGTGGATTCGCAGCGGCGACAAGTACAGCCGTCTGCCGAATGGCTGCTATGTGTATGCAGGCCGCAGCGACGACATGCTGAAAGTCAGCGGCCAGTATGTGTCGCCAGTCGAAGTCGAAATGGTGCTGGTACAGCATGACGCAGTGCTCGAAGCGGCCGTGGTCGGCGTCGATCATGGCGGCCTCGTGAAAACGCGCGCGTTCGTCGTATTGAAGCGCGAGTTTGCAGCGTCTGAGATACTGGTGGACGAATTGAAGGCGTTCGTGAAAGACCGGCTCGCGCCGCACAAGTATCCGCGCGATATCGTGTTCGTCGACGACTTGCCGAAAACCGCCACCGGAAAAATTCAACGCTTCAAACTGCGCGAACAGTCATAAGGTGATACATGCAGAATGCCGCTGTCGAAACCCCCGCTAGCCAATTCGCCGACTTGCCCGCCACGGCATTGCACGGGGCGCTGCGCATCGAATATCGCTGGTTGAACGGTGCACCCGCCAATGCAACGGGCGACGCAACGAGCCATG
The DNA here is from genome assembly GCF_904848585.1 of Paraburkholderia kirstenboschensis. Taxonomy (GTDB): domain Bacteria; phylum Pseudomonadota; class Gammaproteobacteria; order Burkholderiales; family Burkholderiaceae; genus Paraburkholderia; species Paraburkholderia kirstenboschensis. The sequence goes on along the minus strand of NZ_CAJHCR010000001.1, from coordinate 712,306 downwards.
CGCCAATAGCCGTCTTCCTTCACGAAGGACTCGGCTCGATCGCAATGTGGCGCGACTGGCCACAATCGTTGTGCGAGCGGCTGGGAATGCGGGGACTCGTGTACTCGCGTCCGGGTTATGGTTTGTCGACACCGCGCCCTCACCACGTCAAATGGCCGATCAATTTCATGAGCGACCAGGCGCACGATATTTTGCCCGCACTGCTGGACGCACTCGACATCGGCCTGCACGAACGGCGGCGCATGTGGGTCATCGGACACAGCGACGGTGGCTCGATCGCGCTGCTGTATGCGGCGTTGCATCCCGACGCGCTGGCAGGCGCGGTGGCTATCGCCCCACACGTATTCGTCGAAGAGATATCGGTGCAAAGCATTGCGCAGACGAAGCTGCTTTACGAAACCACCGACCTGCGCGACAAGCTCGCCCGCTATCACGCGGACGTCGATTCCGCTTTCTATGGCTGGAACGATATCTGGCTGAATCCCGCGTTCCGCGGCTGGTCGATTGCGCAGCAGCTTGCGACGATCCGCAAGCCGCTGCTCGCAATACAAGGCCATGACGACAACTACGGCACGATGGCTCAGATCGACACCATTCCCGAGTACGCGCCGCATGCGCAGCTCGTCAAGCTCGACGCCTGCGGACACTCGCCACACCGCGATGCGCCGGACCGGTTGAACGAGGCCATTGCGGAGATCGTGACGCGATATCGGTAGCCACAGGTTGCGGCTTGCCGGCAGTCAACGGACGAGGCGACAGCCTCCTATCCCCATTCGTCACCAAATCCCCAAATTTCCAAAACTTCACAAAACTTACACAGGTGAGCGGCTATTCTTTTCGCACCGCTGACCTGGGCACCCCGATGCCCGCGCGTTCCCCCGTGCCGGAGACATCGCTATGTCCTTTGTGTCGAAGCCGTTCAGTGCCTTGCATCGCAAACGTTTGGCCATTGCGCTCATGGCGCTGCCGCTTTCCGCGCTGATCGCCGCCTGCGGCAACGACGACCCCAAGTCGCCGGATACGGGCAACGCTAGCTCTGCTCCGAATGCCGCCGATCAGGGCAACACCGCCGTCCTGTCGGCGAATCCTTCTTCAGCATCGCCCTCGCCTGCCGCCGTTACGATTCAAAGCCCAGCACTACCCGCATCAAGCGCCGACCCGGCATTGTCCGCCGCCGCTTCGACGCCCCTCGCCACACCTGTAATCCATACCGTTGACTGAGTCCCGCGCTTCACGCGCCGCTCATGCTTGCCGCGCTGCGTGGATCGTTTTCCCACTGAAGACACGAAAGCACATACCATGACCTCAAAAAACCGTCGTGATTTTCTACGCTCTGCCGCGCACGCGGCCGGTTCCGTCACCGCGCTGAGCATGCTGCCGCTCGGCATTCGCAACGCGCTCGCCATTCCGGCGAACAACAAGACCGGCACGATCCGCGACGTCGAACACATCGTGGTGCTGATGCAGGAAAACCGCTCATTCGACCACTACTTCGGCACGCTCAAGGGTGTACGCGGTTTCGGCGACACGCGCGCGGTCAACCTGCCCAATGGCAAGCCGGTGTGGTATCAACCGCTTGCCGCGGATCTGGGCTATGTCCTGCCGTTTCGCCCGAGCGCGCCGAACCTCGGACTGCAATTCCTGCAAGACCTCGCGCACGACTGGAACAGCACGCACGCAGCGTGGAACGGCGGCCGCTACGATCAATGGGTGCCCGCCAAAGGCACGACGACCATGGCCTACCTCACGCGCGAGGACATTCCATTTCACTATCAGCTCGCTGACGCATTCACGATCTGCGACGCCTACCACTGCTCGCTGATGGGCCCGACGGACCCGAACCGCTACTACATGTGGGCGGGCGGCGTAGGCAACGACGGCACCGGCGGCGGTCCCGTGATCGACAATTCCGAACTCGGCTACGGCTGGTCGACCTATCCGGAAGTGCTGCAAAACGCAGGCATTTCGTGGAAGATCTATCAGGACATCGGCACCGGCCTCGACGCCAAGGGCTCGTGGGGCTGGACCCAGAACGCTTACATCGGCAACTACGGCGACAACTCGCTGCTCTACTTCAACCAGTACCGCAACGCGCAACCAGGCAACCCGCTATACGAGAACGCGCGCACCGGCACCAACGCATTGAAGGGCGACAGCTACTTCGACATTCTCAAGCGCGATGTGCAGAACAACGCGCTGCCGCAAGTCTCGTGGATCGTCGCACCGGAAGCCTATTCCGAGCACCCGAACTGGCCTTCGAACTACGGCGCGTGGTACATCGACCAGGTCTTGCAGATTCTCACGTCGAATCCTGAGGTGTGGAGCAAGACGGTACTCCTGATCAATTACGACGAGAACGACGGTTTCTTCGACCATATGGTGCCGCCGTGCGCGCCGAGTTCGAGCGCGAACGGTCTCTCCACTGTCGACACCGTCAACGAAATCTATCCGGGCGATGCAAAGAACGTTGGCGCGCCGTACGGTCTCGGTCCGCGCGTGCCGATGCTCGTCGTCTCGCCGTGGTCCAAAGGCGGCTATGTGTGCTCGGAGGTGTTCGATCATACGTCGGTAATCCGCTTCATCGAACAGCGCTTCGGACAACAGCACAATCTCGGCGAGCCGAACATCTCGCCGTGGCGACGCGCGGTGTGCGGCGACCTGACGTCGGCCTTCAACTTCAGCAATCCGAACGACGCCTTCCCGACATTGCCCAGCACGAGCGGCTATGTGCCGGCCGACCAGAACCGTCATCCGGATTACGTGCCGCTGCCGCCGGCAATCCAGGCAGTCCCGCATCAGGAGCCCGGCGTGCGCCCCGCTCGCGCGCTGCCGTATGAAATGTTCGTGCGAGTACATGGCGAAGGCGCCGAAAAGACGTTGACCATGCGCTTCGTCAATACGGGCAGCGCGGGCGCAGTGTTTCTCGTCTATCGCGCGAATAGCCTCGAGGCGCCGCGCACGTACACGGTCGAGGCCGGCAAGCGCTTGCAGGATCAGTTCCCGCTGAATGCCGACGGCACTTACGATTTCACCGTGCACGGTCCGAATGGATTCTTGCGCCGCTTCACCGGCCGGCCGATTGCGCGCAGCTGGTGGGACGGCTCGGATATCGCGCGTCCCGAAGTGCTCGAAGGCTACGACGTCGTGAACGGCAATCTGCAACTGCGCCTTGAAAACATAGGCAGCGCGCATTGCAAGTTCACGATCGTCAATGCGTACGACCCGAAGCACACGATCAAACGCGTGGTGCGCGGCGGCGATACCGACGAGCTTTACCTCGATCTTCGCAATGCGCATGGCTGGTACGACCTGGCGATCACCGTCGACACGGACCCGCTGTTCGCCCGCCGTTTCGCGGGTCACGTAGAGACCGGCAAGAGCAGCATGAGCGATCCTGCGCTGGGCGCCTGATCGATCGATAACACCGACGCATGACAACGGCCGCTGCGATAAAACGCAGCGGCCGTTTTTTAAACGTTATCCTCAGACGAAATCAATAACGCATTCGCGTGAGGCTCCGCGCGCAAACACTGTGCAAGCGCGCTCAAGTCTTTCTGTTGCTGAGCCGTATACCGCGTATGAGGCACCCGCCTCATCCACTACGGCTCACTGCTCATCCGAAAGACCTCCAACATGTTCTCTTCCATTCGCGCGCGGATCGTTGCGCTGTGCGTCGCCATCGTCGTGGTGGCACTTGCTGCCAATGCGGTCCTTAATTATGTGGTCGCGAATTCGTATAACGCCGACGCCATCGACAGTAGTTTGACGGCAGTCGAGAGCGGTCATGCAGCCGGTATCAGCGACTGGGTTGCCGCCAACAGCCAGATGATCGACTCGCTGCAGAACGCGGTGCTGCAACCCGACCCGTCGCCGGCGCTCAAGCAGATCGCCACCGCCGGCAAGTTCACCAACGTCTATGTTGGCTACGCGGACAAGACAGCAAAGTTTTCCGATCCGACCGGCATTCCCGCCGACTACGATCCGACCGGGCGGCCCTGGTACAAGCAGGCCGTGGCAGCCGGCAAACCGGTGGCAACCCCGCCTTATGTCGACGTCGGCTCGGGTAAGCTGGTGGTCGCGTTCGCCGCGCCCGTGGTACGCGACGGCACCGTCAAGGGCGTGGTGTCCGGCGACGTCGCGATGGACAGCGTAATCGCCAACGTAAAGTCGATCCACCCGACGCCCGCGAGCTTCGGCATGCTGATCGATGCGAGCGGCAATATCGTCGCGCATCCGGATGCAAAGCTCACGTTGAAGCCAGTGTCCGATCTGGCGCCGGGACTCGCGGGCGAGAAGCTCGCCGCGCTCTTTGGCGCGCAACGTCCGGTGCAGATGGACGTAAGCGGCAGCGCCAAGCTGTTGCGCGCGCAATCCATTCCGGGCACGGACTGGTACGTGGTTGTCGCGCTCGATAAAGCGGAGGCAACCGCCGGCATGCGTTCGCTGCTGACCGCGTCCGTCATCGCGCTGATCGTGATTGCGGGCATTGCGGCGGCTATCGTCGCGGCGGTCACCGCGGTCTCGTTCCAGCGTCTGTCGAAAGTACGCGATGCAATGGACGACATCGGTTCGGGCGAAGGCGATCTGACGCAACGCCTGCCCGCCGTCGGCAACGACGAAGTCGCGCAGATCGCGCGTTCGTTCAACACGTTTATCGACAAACTGAGTCACGTGATGCGCCAGATTCGCGACGCGAGCGAGTCGGTGCGCGTGGCCGCCAATGAAATTGCAGCGGGCAACGTCGATCTGTCCGGACGCACTGAATCGGCTGCGGCGAGCTTGCAGGAAACCGCCGCGTCGATGGAAGAAATCACGTCCACGGTCACTCAATCGGCGAGCGCCGCGAAGCAGGCCGACACGACTGCGGTGTCAGCATCGCAGGTCGCCTCGCGCGGCGGCGTCGTGATCTCCGAAGTGATCACGACGATGGGCGAGATCGAACACGCGTCGGTGAAAATCTCCGACATCATCGGCGTGATCGACGGCATTGCTTTCCAGACCAACATTCTTGCGCTGAACGCCGCAGTCGAGGCTGCCCGCGCCGGGGAACAGGGTCGCGGCTTCGCGGTCGTGGCGGGCGAAGTGCGCAGTCTCGCACAACGCAGCGCGCAGGCCGCGAAGGAAATCAAGGCGCTGATCGAAGCCACCGTCGCGAGTGTGAGTTCAGGCTCGGGCCAGGTGCGCCAGGCGGGCGAAACGATGACGGAGATCGTGAGCAACGTCGCCAACGTGACGACGATCATTTCCGAAATCACGCAAGCCGCCAATGAGCAGACACGCGGCATTCAGGAAGTGAATCGCGCGGTGAGCCAACTGGATGAAATGGTTCAGCAGAATGCCGCGCTCGTCGAACAGTCGACGGCAGCTGCCGCCGCATTGCAATCGCAGGCGGTGAGCCTCGCGAGCGCGGTTACGCAGTTCAAGCTCGACTAGGCGATACGAAAAAGCCGGTGGCGCGGGCTCACGACTCGAAGTCGAGCCCGCCGATCAGTGCCACCGGCTCGGCCTGCGTATGCGAAAGAAAATCGAGTTCGCGCGCATGACGCCACGCCGCCAGCTTTCGCGGCAGCGCAGCCAGATAGCGAGAGAAGCGCGCCTGCCCTTCTTCTTTCATGAGCCGCTCGATCTCGTCGCTGTCCCACGTGAGATATAGATTCAACGGATGCGCGAATTGGGCGATATGCTCAAGCGGCGCGGCATGAATGCGCAAGCGCGTGGGACGGCCAGGGCCTTCATTTGGAAACACTTCCGTGTGCACGGTGGTAGCGAAGCACGCGGCGATGGCCTCGGCAATGCGAGGCGCAAACTCTTCATCGAAACGGGCGGCACTCTCTGGACGCATCTGATTCTCCGACTTGCTGCGCAATGAGCGGAGCATCGTAGCATGTAGCACGCGACCCGCTGCCAGCTCCCAGCTCGGCGCCGCTTATCCCACGCGCCTCGTTTTACGCGCACGATTGCCGCGCCGGCGAATCACGTAACTAACGAGCGCAGCAAGCGCCGCTGTCGCTGCATAACCTGCAAGGCGAATAGCCTGCTCCGCGGGCAGGCGCGCAATCAGCATTGCGACAATGATGCTTGCGAGCACGACGAGAAATGCGATTGTCCACTTCATTCCGGTCTCCGCTGACGTTCGTGACGTTCTTTATGTTCGTGGCGTACTGTCGCACGGCGCGTGCACGCTCTTTTTTTCACAGCATACTCGCGACAGCTACGTGAAGGGGCGATTGTGGTCGGCCGCAAACGCGCGGACTACGAAGCGCCGCCTCTTCCGCTTGCTCGCGCCTGTGCCAGAATGAATTCGATGAAAGTTGCCGCCGCGCGAGTGTGATGCCGGTTCGGCATGTAAAGCATGTACATGTTCGTACCGAAGATGCTCAGGCGCCATTCGTCGAGCGTGGTCACGGCATCGCCGCGTTTCAGGTCATCGTGAACCACATAATCCGGCAAGATGCCGACGCCTAGTCCCGCGAGCACCGCTTGCCGCAGAAACAGAAAGTTCTCGGAGATGATGGTCGGTTCAAGCAGCACCTCGTGGCGTTCGTCACCGAGATACGCGGCAACGCGCAATTGACGGCCCACCACCGCCGCCGTAATCAACGGCGTGGTGCGCAGATCGTCGAGCTGCATAGGCATGCCATGGTTTTCGGCGAACGCGCGCGAGGCACATGCAACGTACCTAACCGGCCCCATGTCGCGCGCCACGAGATTTTGCGGCGGCTCGGACATGACCCGCACGGCGATGTCCACTTCGTCGCGCATCAGGTCTTCCACGCGGTTCTCGAACAACACATCGAGCACGATGCCCGGATAGCGACGCTTGAATTCGATCAGCCACTCGGACATGACGAGTTGACCATAACCGCTCGGCACGCTTAGGCGCACTCGCCCCTGCAGGCTTTGCCCAAGGGTCGTCACCGATTCGCGCGCGGCCAGCAGCGCGTTCTGAATCGCGCGGCCGTGCTCATATAGCTGAAGACCGATCTCCGTAGGTTCGACGCGGCGCGTGGTCCGCCGAACGAGTTGCAAGCCCACCGAGCGTTCGAGCTGGTTCAGGTGATAGCTCACGTTCGCGCGGCTCATTTTCAGGCGCCTCGCCGCCTCGCTCAAGTTACCTGCGTCGAGTATCTCCACCAGCAAAGTCAGCGAATGGACGTCCACAACCGTGCCTTTGTCAAAGTTATTTTGACAGTCTGTCAACCGTTCATGTGATTGTCAATGAACCTTGACCACTCCACAATCAGGACAATTCGCGGGCGTGGTATGCCGCCGGCGCGCCCAGACAATCAGCCAGGAGACGACACGCCATGACCCTCACCACTTCAACCGACGTCGTGACACGCGAATTGCGTGGCAAGGTGCTGCTCGTCACGATCGATCACGCGCCCGTCAACGCGCTGTCCGCCGACGTGCGGCGCGGACTGCTCGCCGCAATCGAAGCCGCCGATAGCGACCGTTCGGTGCAAGCCGTGCTGATTGTCGGCGCGGGCCGCAACTTCATTGCCGGCGCGGATATTCGCGAGTTCGGCAAGCCGCCGGTGCCGCCGTCGCTGCCGGACGTGTGCAACCGGATTGAAGCGTGTACGAAACCAGTCGTCGCGGCGATTCACGGTGCGGCGCTCGGCGGCGGTCTCGAAGTGGCGCTCGCCGCGCATTACCGGATCGCCGTCGACGGCGCGAAGCTCGGCTTGCCCGAAGTGCAACTCGGGTTGCTGCCCGGCGCGGGCGGCACGCAACGCACGCCGCGCCTGATCGGCGCGCAGGCGGCGCTCGACCTGATGCTGAGCGGTCGCCATGCGAACGCGCAGGAAGCACTGGCGTTAGGGCTCGTCGACCGGCTTGGCAGCAGCGAGGACATTCTCGCGGAAGGGCTCGCGTATGTTCACGAATTGCTTGCCGCCCATGCACCAGTGCGCCGCACGCGTGACGCCGCTGCGTTGAGCGAGCGCGCCGCGAGCCTGGCTGCAGTCGCTACGGCGCGCGCCGAGACCACGAAAAAATCGCGCGGTCTGTTTTCACCGCTAAAGATCGTCGATGCGGTCGAAGCGGCGATCACGCAGCCATTCGAAGACGGCTTACGCCGCGAACGCCAACTCTTTCTCGAATGCCTCGACAGTCCGCAGCGCGCGGGCCTCGTTCACGCGTTCTTTGCGGAGCGCGAAGTGCTGAAAGCGCCCGAGACGCGCGACGCCAGACCGCGTGCGCTGAACGCCATCGGTGTCGTCGGCGGCGGCACGATGGGTGCGGGCATTGCCGTCGCAGTGCTCGACGCGGGCTTGCCCGTGACGATGATCGAGCGCGACGAAGCATCGCTCGGCCGGGGCCGCGCGCGCATCGAAAAGGTCTATGACGGCCTGATCGCGAAGGGCCGCATGAGCGCGGAGAAAAAGACTCAACTCATGACGCGCTGGACCGGCAGTACTTCATACGATGCACTCGCCAACGCAGATCTCGTGATCGAGGCCGTGTTCGAAGATCTGTCGGTCAAGCAGGCCGTGTTTGCCGAACTCGATCGCGTGTGCAAACCGGGCGCCGTGCTCGCAACCAACACGTCGTATCTCGACATCGACGCGATCGCGGCCAGCATCTCACGCCCCGCCGACGTGATCGGTCTGCACTTCTTCTCGCCGGCCAACATCATGAAGCTGCTTGAAGTAGTCGTGCCGAAAGCCGTCAGCGCCGACGTAGTCGCCACCGCATTCGAGCTTGCCAAGAAGCTGCGCAAGACGCCGGTACGCGCGGGCGTGTGCGACGGCTTTATTGGCAATCGCATTCTCGCCGTGTATCGCAGTGCCGCCGACGCAATGATGGAAGACGGCGCGTCGCCGTATCAGATCGACGCCGCAGTACGCGCGTTCGGCTTCCCGATGGGACCGTTTCAGGTGGTGGACCTCGCCGGCGGCGACATCGGCTGGGCAGCGCGCAAACGGCGCGCAGCGACGCGCAATCCGGCGGCGCGCTATGTGCAGATTGCCGACCGTCTGTGCGAGCGCGGCTGGTTTGGCCAGAAAACGGGACGCGGCTTTTATCTGTACGCCGAAGGATCGCGCAGCGGCCAGCCCGATCCGGAAGTCGAGGCGATCATCGACGCCGAGCGCGTCCGAGCCGGCATCACCCCGCGCAAATTTTCCGACGAGGAGATCATTCGCCGCTACATGGCCGCGATGATCAACGAAGGAGCGAATGTCGTGCATGAACGGATCGCGCTGCGACCGCTCGACGTCGACGTGACCTTTCTATACGGCTACGGTTTCCCGCGTTATCGCGGTGGCCCGATGAAATACGCGGACATGGTTGGCCTGCCGCGCATTCTCGCCGACATCCGCGAGTTTGCGAAAGAAGACCCGTTGTTCTGGCGAGCGTCGCCCCTGCTGATTGAACTGGTCGAGCGCGGCGCGGATTTTGCGAGCCTCAACCAGACTGCATGACGCGGCTCATTCTTTAGCGCAGCCGTTGAACATCACGAAGGAACCGCCATGGATCTGAACTTCACACCCGAAGAAGAAGCCTTCCGCGCAGAGGTGCTTGCGTTTTTGCGCGACAAACTTCCACAGCGCCTCGCCGACAAGGTGCATGGCGGCCGGCGCCTCACGCGTGACGACATGGCCGCGTGGCATGCGATCCTGAACGAGCGCGGCTGGCTCGCGAATCACTGGCCGGCAGAGTACGGCGGACCAGGTTGGAACGCGGTGCAGAAGTTCATCTTCGAAAACGAATGTGCGCTGGCCGGAGCGCCGCGCATCGTGCCGTTCGGCGTCAACATGCTCGGGCCGGTGTTGATCAGATACGGCAGTGAAGCGCAGAAGCGGCACTGGCTGCCGCGTATTCTCGATGGTTCCGACTGGTGGTGCCAAGGCTACTCCGAACCCGGCGCAGGGTCCGATCTCGCTTCGGTCAAGACCACTGCCGTGCGCGGCATCGACGCGGACGGCGAGCATTACATCGTGAACGGCCAGAAGACCTGGACCACGCTCGGCCATTACGCGAACATGATTTTCTGTCTCGTGCGCACGGCAACCGACGTGCGCAAGCAGGAAGGCATCAGCTTCCTGCTGATCGATATGAATACGCCTGGCGTCGAAGTCAGGCCGATCATTACGCTCGATGGCGAGCATGAAGTGAACGAAGTGTTCTTCACCGACGTGCGAGTGCCGGCTGCGAACCTGGTCGGTGAAGAAAACAAGGGCTGGACTTACGCCAAATATCTGCTCACGTACGAGCGCACGAATATCGCGGGCGTCGGTTTCTCCGTCGCGGCGTTCAACCGGCTGCGCAAGATTGCGGCGAAAGAGCAGCGCAATGGCCGGCCGCTTTCCGAAGACCCGCTGTTCGCGGCGCGCATGGCACGCGTCGAGATCGATCTGGAGAACATGAAAACGACCAACCTGCGTGTGATTGCGGCAGTAGCGGGTGGCGGCGTGCCGGGTGCCGAAAGTTCGATGCTGAAGATTCGCGGCACGGAGATTCGCCAGGAAATCTCTTCGCTGACGCGCCGCGCGATGGGGCCGTACGCGCAGCCGTTTATCGAAGAAGCATTGCACGACGGTTATCAAGGCGCACCGGTCGGTCCCGAAGAAGCGGCGAGCGCGGCTTCTCTGTATTTCAACAACCGCAAGCTGTCGATTTTCGGCGGCTCAAATGAAATCCAGAAGAACATCATTTCTAAAATGATCCTCGGACTGTAGGAGGCGCACGTCATGAAATTCCAGCATACCGAAGATCGCCGCATGCTTGCCGATACGCTGAACCGCTTCGTCAGCGAGCAATACGGCTTCGAGACCCGCGACAGGATCGCCCGTTCGCCTCAGGGCTATAGCGCTGAATTGTGGACTCGTTTCGCAGAGCTGGGCATTATCGGTGCCCTCTTCGATGAAACGAACGGCGGCTTTGGTGGCGGCGGATTCGACATTGCGGTGGTGTTCGAGAGCCTGGGCCGCGGCCTAGTGGTCGAACCGTTTCTCGATACGCTTATTGTGGGCCAAGCCATCGCACGAAACGGCAACGACACGCAACGGGGCCTGCTGGGCGAATTGATCGACGGCTCGCGCATCGTCGCACTCGCGCATGGTGAACCCGGCGGTCACTACGAACTCTCGCGCGTAACAACGCGCGCGCAACGCAAGGGCAACTCGTGGCAATTGAACGGCGCCAAAGCGGTGGTGCAAAACGGTGAGCACGCTGCCCTCTTCCTCGTGTCCGCGCGGACCGACGGCGCCGACGATTCAGAGGATGGCATAACGCTCTTTCTCGTGCCTCGCGACGCAGCGGGCGTCAGCGTGCGAGGCTATCCGAAGATCGACGGCGGACGTGCGGCCGAAGTCACGTTCGACAATGTCACGCTCGGCGAAGAATCGCTGCTTGGCGCGGAAGGTGCGGCCTTTACGACGCTCGAGTATGCGATTGCATGTGGTGTGCTCGCGTTGTGTTCAGAGGCTGTCGGCGCGATGGACGTCACGAAGGACTACACGCTCGACTACCTGCGCACGCGCAAGCAGTTCGGCGTGGCGATAGGCAGCTTCCAGGCGCTGCAGCACCGAATGGCCGACATGCTGCTGGAAATCGAGCAGGCCCGTTCGGCTGTAATCAATGCCGCAGCCGCGCTCGGTGCGCAACGCACGGTGCGGGAGCGTGCGGTGTCGGCGGCGAAGTACAGCATCGGCAGGATCGGCGCACTGGTCGCGCAGGAATGCATTCAACTGCACGGCGGCATAGGCATGACGTGGGAGTTGCCGCTCGCTCATTATGCAAAGCGGCTTGTGATGATCGATCATCAGCTTGGAGATGAGGATCATCACCTGGATAGATTCGTGCGATTGGGGCGTGAGTGAAGTCAGAACCGCGTCTCTGATTCACGCTCGCCGCCCCGTTCATTCATCAATAGCTGCGTGCAGATACTTTTCCTGGCGAGCAACGTGCAGCGAACGGTAACCGGGTACACGAAGACAAAGATCCGACTGCGAAAAGGGTTATGACTGACGCACGCGCTTCGACGGTTTGGGGACATTTCATGCTCGTTTCTGGCCAGCACGTGCGCCACATCGCAATCTCATTCAATGCGCGGGATAAAGCCCGGGTTGCCGGTCTTCACGACCTGGTTGAACCTCTGCCTGGTCTCGATCCGATTGATCTCTTCGAAGGCGTCAGCGGGAAGAGGTGAAATATTGAAGTTCTCGCGCGCACGGGCAGCGGTCTTCGGCGTCGTCAGCACAGCGGTGCCACGCTGCACCGCCCAGGCAAGCAGTACCTGTGCGGGCGTCTTTCCAATCCGCGCGGCAATCCGCGAAACGACCGGGTCTTCGAGCGGCCCGGGTCTTATTCCGTGACCCAACGGCGCAAACGCCAGGAACACGATCTCTTTCTTTTTGCAGAATTCCAGCAGTTCGTTTTCTGGAAGATAGGGATGCGCCTCCACCTGGACCACGGCCGGCTTTATTCTTGCCGATTCATAGAGCGGTACCAGTTTGTCGAGGCCGATGTCGGACAGACCGATCGCGCGGCATCTTCCCTCGTCGACCAGGTTTTCCATCGCCCGCCATGTATCGAGCAGGGTCACTCCTTCGTCGTAGAGAACGTTTCCATTTGCGTCACGGGGATCCTGCTCATCTCCCGATTGAAATGCAAACGGCGTATGAATGAGATAAAGATCCAGATAGTCAAGCCGAAGCCTTTCAAGGCTTGATTCGAAAGCCGGTTTGACACGCTCCGGGCGATGATTTGAATTCCACAGCTTCGTGGTCACGAAGATCTCTTCGCGTGCAATCCCTCCGGCTGCAAGTCCCACTCGCAACGCGTCGCCCACCTCACGCTCGTTCCGATATCGCTCCGCACAATCGAAGTGCCGATACCCGGCTTCCAGCGCGTCTTTCGTGGCGCTCGTCGTGGTGGCCGCATCGGCGATCAGCGTGCCGAAGCCGATCGCGGGCATGGAGCCGCCTCCGTGATTTAGCGCAATTCTTCTAAGCCGGAAATCGCAAGGCTCGATCATGACGATACCTCCGCATTGTGTGGTCGTCTCGACTTCCAGCATAGGATGATTTGTGAAGAACACCGGACGATTTCGACGAAGAGAAGAGAAGCGATGCTCCGCGCGCGGCGCTCACAAATGCAAACTGACCTGCCTGGCGAATTCGCGGATCACCTCTTCATTGCGCGATAGAAAGATCCACTGGCCTACTCGCGTCGGAACCAGAAGCTGCGCCTCTACCAGGCTTGCAACGTGTGCCGATACGGTGGACTGCGATAAACCACTGCGCGCGTGAATCGCATTTGGCGGTACGCCGTGACTGAAATCGATGTGACCCTGTGCAAAAACTTCGTCCGGCGTCTTCAACCACGCGAGGATCTCCCGCCGGAAGGGATTCGCAAGCGCCTTATGAATCAGGTCGACGTCAATCATGCCGTTTGCCGAAGATTGGAATAGAAAGCATTGAAAGCATGTTCAGAACATGTCTGCAGCCTGAAGACGCACTGCCCCTTCCTTTCCTGGCACCTGATTGGACCGCGACGGTATGAACGGCCCTGTGATCATGTTCGAATAGCTTTGACCCGGTCCTACCATTGGAAATACGTCGGCGTTCTGATCGATCATCACTTCCAGAAAAGCGGGCCCCTCGAACTCCACGAAAGCTTTCAGTTTGTCCTCGAGTTCGCTCAGCGCTTCGACGCGGCAGGCAAACTCGAAGCCGTCCGCACGCGCCGCCATCACAAAGTCCTTGCGATGAAGAGCCTTGTCGCTCACGAAAGTCCGTCCTTCGTAAAAGAGACGCTGCCATTGGCGGATCATCCCGTCACCGCGATTGTTGAGCAGCAAGACCTTCACTGGAACGCCATACGTGCTGGCCGTTTCAAGTTCTCCCACATTCATGCGAATACTGCCGTCACCGTCGATGTCGATTACCAGCGCATCGGGTCGCGCCAGTTGAGCGCCGATCGCGGCGGGCAGACCGAACCCCATCGTCCCCATGCTGCCCGAGGTCAGGAAGCTTCGAGGCTCGGTGAACTGGTAAAACTGTGCGGTCCACATTTGATGCTGGCCTACCCCTGTGCTGACGATGGCGCGCCCACCAGTGATTTCACTGAGCTTTTCAATCACACACTGCGGCTGAATCAGCGGGTTGCTGCGGTCATAGTTCATGCCGTGGCGCTGCCTGAGTTCCGTCACCCACTCGATCCATCCCGGAGACGACAGAGCAACGGACTCATGTTCCATCAATGAGCGCAATGCCTGCCTGGCGTCGCCAATGTGACTCCAATGCGCGCGCTTGACCTTGTTGATCTCCGCCTCGTCGATGTCGATATGTGCGACGTATCGCGCGCCTGGCGCGAACATTTCAGGGCGGCCGCCGGCGACCCGATCGTCGAATCGCGCCCCCACCGCAATCAGGAAGTCGCAGTCTTCAACCGCGTAATTCGCGCAGGCGGCGCCGTGCATGCCCAGCATGCCGAGCGATAGCGGGTGTTGCGCTGGTATCGCACCGAGGCCCATGAGGGTCGTCACGACCGGGATCTGATAACGCTCGGCGAACTGGTGCAACTCGGCCGTTGCGCCCGCCGCGATTACGCCGCCGCCCACATACAGCAGCGGTCGTTCGCTTTGTCTAAGGAGATCGAAGAATTGGGCGCCCTTGTGCTCGTCGAGACGAGAACCGTTCGCCACCATTCGCAACCGGTCGGAGTAACCTCGAAAGTGCAAGGTACCCTGCCCGTGATAATGACCGACCCAGTTCTGGATGTCCTTTGGCACATCGACGACAACCGGACCCGGGCGGCCCGTGCGCGCGATTTCAAATGCTGTGCGCAATGTCTGTTCGAGTCTGGCCGGGTCGGTCACGAGAAACACCTGTTTGGCGCACGCCGACATGATGTTGAAGACCGGCGCCTCCTGGAAAGCATCGCTGCCGATTGCCGCACGCGGCACCTGTCCGCATATGAGCACGACAGGGATCGAATCGCCGTTGCAGTCGGCGATTGGCGTGACTGCATTGGTCGCGCCAGGTCCCGACGTCACCATGAACACACCTACTTTTCCGCTCGCGCGCGCATAACCGGCCGCCATGAAGCCCGCCGCCTGTTCGTTGGCCGGCACAACGAATTTGATCTGGCGCTCGGGGTGTGCGGCGTGTGATTCGTTGAAGCGAAACACTGCATCGTAAGTCGGCAGGATCGCGCCGCCGCTATATCCGAACAGCGTATCGACGCCCTGCTCCGCGAGTACGCGCAGGATGATGTCGGCGCCCGACATCGGTTCGCCGGAAAGCGTTGGTGCCGGACAGACTTGTGAAGCAACGTTCGGATTTTGGGTCATGGCTGACTCGTATGGAAAACCGCCCCTGATGGAATCAGCGGCCAGGTCCCACCGGCGATAGCGCGGAAGAACCGTGAAGATGATTCTGCCAATGATCGAAACAGCACGCTCGACGATGCAGGCGCTTCACGGGCCAAAAGAGAACTCATCCGGGCCACCGGATCGTCGCAGCATTGGGAGAAAACGAAATGCGGCCGGTCGAGCACGTTTGCGGTGCACGCTTCGCTTCAAAAGCCTGGAGACAATAATGCTTTCGCGACGTCGCCGGCGATGGTGTCGCCGAGATCTTCTCCGACAAGAGACAACGCGAGATGGATACCCGCGCTCACGCCGCCCGACGAATATAGATTGCCGTCTTTCAAGCAGATCTGATCCGTTACAACGTGCACCAATGGATAGTCGCTTGCAAGGCGCTGTGCGTCGCGCTCACGCGTGGTCAGCCAGCGATGATTCGCGAGACCTGCGCGCGCTACGAGAAAAGCACCGTTCGACACCGACGCGATCTTTCTCGCGCTGCGTCCGGCGTTCGTGAGCCAATCCACCAGTTCGCGATGCTCGCGCTCGGAGCCCATTGCCGGAGAACCGGGCACCATGACAATGTCGAACGGTGTCTGCAAATCGCGCAGACACGCTGTCGTGCCCACCGCGGTGCCGTTCGAGCACATAACCGGCCCAGGCCGCGGCCCGACGACGTGTTGCTCGTAGAACGCGGCGCCGCATACGCGGTTTGCTTCCTGGAACACGTCCATTGGACAACTCACCTCGAGCATTTGAAAACCTGCATACACCATCATTGCGACACGCATGCGCCGTTACTCCGCGAGTCCACTCAAATCGATCGATCTTTCAAATCAACTTTAATCAATCGACGCCGCCCCGGAATGCATACATCCCGCGATACCTGGCCAATCAGCGCGTGATTTGGGCCACCTGGTGTCGCGGGCACTGCCGTGAGTTTTTATCTGACGTGCGGCGTTTCGGCCGGGCGTGCAGACGTCCGCTCTTTACACTGACGCAAAAGTCATTTAACGGTTACGGCGGGCGCCGTGCATGGCGGTTGCGGTAAGCTAGGCCATCGCTCGTTGCCGCCGCTTTTTGCGTTGCATGGCACTCCCCATGACGAAGCGTGGACCCATGGTGGTAACGGAAGCGCGTTCCTATTTGATGAAGGTCACGGCATGAAAGTCGCCATTGTCGTATTCGATGGTGTGCAGGCACTGGACGTTGCAGGCCCACTCGACGTATTCGCGGAAGCGAATGCAAATCTCTCCGAGCATCAGCGATATGAGGTGACGCTTGTCGGAAGCAAAGCCGGCACTGTGACATGCTCGAACGGGATGCAACTTTCCGTGCCGTCGGCTTTCGCCGATTCTCTCGCCCAATTCGATCTGGTTCTCGTCGCGGGAGGACCGAGCTTGCCTGATTACCGGCCACCAGCCCAATTTCTGAAGTGGTTGCAAACGCAGTCATATGGCGCCGCACGGTTCGGTTCGGTGTGCAACGGAGCGTTTGTACTCGGCCACGCCGGACTCATCGACGGCAAGCAGGTAACGACCCATTGGGCAGAGGCCGCCCGCCTCGCGGACGATTTCCCTTTGGCGTGCGTGCAGCCCGACAGGATTTTCATTCGTGACGGCCGGCTGTTTACGTCTGCCGGCGTAACAGCGGGCATCGACCTTTGTCTTTCGCTCGTGGCGGAAGACTGGGGACACGAGATGGCGGTGCGCGTTGCAAAACGCCTCGTTGTATATATCCAGCGGGAAGGCGGTCAATCGCAGTACAGCCCTTACATCGGTGCCGGCAAAGATGACAATCCGATCATCGGCAAAGTGCATCAGTACGTGACCGAGCATATAACCGACACGCTATCCATCGAACAACTGGCCAGCGCTGTTTCCGTCAGCCGGCGCACTTTTTCGCGGCTCTTTGCCAAATATGCGAAGGTCACGCCCTCCGCGTTTGTCGAACAGGTCCGCGTAGATACTGCGAGGAAGCTGCTCGAAGACTCGGACGCTCCGCTAAAAACCGTCGCATTCAAATGCGGTTTTCACAGTGCCACGCAGATGCGGACCACCTTCGCCCGGCGGCTCAATGTCACGCCAAAACAATATCGCCAACGCTTCCGCGGCACGGTCGAGTCGCGCCCGTGGACAGATGCGGGCGCCGGCATGCTGGTGGCGGCTCAAGGTGCGAGCCATTCGTGAGTTGCGCTATAGACACTCAGTCGCTTCCGGATGTTCTCGCGCCAGGTCTGTCGCTGATATTTTGCGGAATCAATCCCGGCATGCGCGCAGCAGCAACGGGTCATCACTTTGAGGGTAGAAGCAATCGCTTCTGGCAGACGGTGCATCTCGCGGGCTTCACTCCCGAACAGATTCGTCCTGAAGACGACTGCACCTTGCTGCGCTATGGTTGCGGGCTCACCACGGCGGTCTCACGTCCAACTGCGCGAGCGGGCGAACTTTCGCGATCGGAAATAGAAGCGGCCGCATCTGGATTCGAGCGGAAAATCAAATACTTTGCGCCGCGATATATTGCCTTTCTCGGCAAGATGGCGGTCTCGGCAATGTCGGGCAGACGCGATATTCAATGGGGACTGCAAGCCGACACATTCGGCGGTGCGCGTGCATGGGTGCTGCCCAACCCGAGCGGCCTCAATCGCGCATATAGCCTCGATTCGCTGGTGAGTGCCTACCGCGAACTTTACGTGGCCGTTGCATCTTCGTCCTGAAGGTGCGGATTGCTGCGCAGGCTATCGGTTACGAAATCGACGAACGCGCGCACCTTGCCGCTCGCACCCCGCCGCTCGATATGCAGCAGATTCACTGGGGTAGCCTCGGGCTCGAACGCCGTCAGGATAGGCCGCAGCTTGCCATCGAGCACCTCCGGCGCCGCTTGGTACGAAAGCAGTTGAGTGATGCCTACGCCATCGAGTGCAGCCAGCACCGCAGCGGGAGAGAGATCGACAATCATCCGTGGCTGAAGCCGGACCGGCACTCTCGAACCATGCTCATTGAACACCCATTCGAACGGACTGGACACGCCGGTAAACGACACACAGTGGTGGTTCATCAGTTCCCTGGGATGGCGGGGCTCCCCATGCGCGTCGAGGTACGCAGGCGCCGCATAGGTCCGGCGTCGTACCGACCCCAAGGGAACCGCAAATATCGTTGAGTCTCCGAGGTGGCCGATGCGAATCGCGATATCCACGCCCTCTTCCAGAAGCCGAGTCGTGCGATCGGCATAGACGGCATTGACGTTGACCTCGGGGTAGCGCAGCGCAAACGCGTTGATCAAGGGCGCAACGAACCGCTGCCCAAATAGAACCGGTGCGGAAACCGTCAACGTGCCCACGGGATTCAGGTGGTCTGCTGCGACGTTCGCGTCGGCCTCGGTGATAGCGTCCAGCACTTTACGGCAGGCATCGAGGTAGCCGACGCCCGCGTCCGTGGGCCGAACCGTGCGGGTGGTCCGTGCAAGCAGTTGCGTGCCAAGGCGCGCTTCAAGCGAATTCAGTGCCCGTGACACCGCCGGCGTCGACATTCCGAGCTTCTCCGATGCACCCGTAAAGCTGCCGCGATCGACAATGGCTACAAAGACCTCCATCTCGCGCAATTTGTCCATTTCAACTCCCCTTCCGGTCATCTACTGCGCACCAGGCGATTGTAGGCAACGTAATGCCTCGTCTCGTCGAACTGGCCACAAGAAGACCGAGATTGGCCGAAGGCCGGCTATTTGAGGCGGACGTGAACGCAATTCCTTTAGTGTTCGCTGTGTACCGCATCCGAACTATTAGTCTGACGGAAAAAGACTTCGTTTCCGCGCGCGACGCCTGTCATCACACCCGCTGACGAACTGGCAGATTTCCCGAACTTATTGGCCCAATATGGGGCGCGCTTGCGCTTCAGTAAATTCGATGCGTCACGGACAATCAATGCAGCCAATTACCCGACTGCGGGCCAATCGTATCGCTAAGCAAAGGAAGAGTCCGGAATGTTTTCTGCAATGCTCGAAGTGCATCCTCTACGTGAACAGTTCGATCTGTATCTCGGCATGGCAAAGATGCTACGCCCTGAACTCGAAAAGATCGTGGGGTTTATCGACAACAACCGCTATGCAAGTTTGACGCGCGACGGGTGGCTTCTTTCGCTGTCGACCTGGCGCGATGAAAAGTCGCTCGTGCGCTGGCGCACCACGACGAAGCATCATCAAGTACAACAGGCGGCGCGCGACCGGGTGTTTTCGGACTATCGCCTGCGCATTGGACAGGTCGTCGCGGATACCTGCTTGCCTGAGGGAGAAGTGCTGCTCGAACAGCGTCTGGATGTAACCGAGACAGGAGCGGGCACGGCGGTCACGCTTCTCGGTGCAACGTACGCGCCGGAGTGGATCGGACAGGCAGGAGCAGAGGCAGTTGTGAAGTCCATGGGACTCGATCTTGCGGCTTCCGGTCTTGTAGCGTGGGATGTGTTCGATGCGCTGATGACGCCCGGCGACGTGATCGCAGTGCTAACGTGGCGCGATCTTGCGGCCGCGGAGGCGTTCCAGCGAGAAGCCACGCTGCCAGCCAATGTGCACTTGCGACATATTCGTGTGGTGCGCGAGTATGGGATGTTCGATCGTCGTGAAGCACCTCAATACTTCAGCGACGCGCAGCCTGCTGCTTAGTACGCGAGGCGAACCCGGAGGCGGCTGCACATCGCCTCCCGATGATTCGCCCAAGTACCATCAACTTACGCCTCGACAATGCGCACGTCATAGTCCTCGTCGACGAAAGCGACGAGGAACTCCTCCGGCATTAACCACGAATCGACGCTCACGGTCTTTGCATTGACGTTCACGCTAACCTTGGCGTCCGCGTCGACCATTTTCATTGCATGCTCAATGGTCGGAACGTCGCCTGTGTGAATGTCTTTCTTCACCGAGAATTTCATCTCTCACCTCTCCAGTCAATAGAGTTGCAACTGCACGCGTTCCCGGCACAAGACATCAGGCTGCATGCAAGCCAGCACACGGTTCATGGCAATGCACCTCTCGAAAGAAGCATGGCGCGACGGCGCATCACCGGCTTGCTCTAACTATGGGCGCCGTGTGTCCCATTGAAAAGCCCGCGCTTTTGCGTTGGCCCAAAAACGAACAGAAATGGCCATCGTCCGCCTGATCGGTGAGCCACACATCTTCCTGCGATGTTCAGCACGAGTAATGTCGATTGGCTCGTCGAATCGAAAGAGACTATTCCAGAACACGCACATACGTTATGGCACTCAGGCTCATTGGCCCGATTCGCAAATGGAATGGCCAAATGCGCAAGCTCCATTGTCTTTTATGAAGGTCGACTGGTCTCCTAGAATTAATCAACCTCGATGCGGTACCCCCACGGCGCTGGCACACGTTGATCGGACGCGCCGGAACTACGAGGTCAAAGAATTGAACCGTACGCCGATTCGCCTCGATGTTTAACACTACCGAGCGTCGGCAAGCTCGGTGCCTGGCGCATAAGCCCAACGAATATTGGTAGATCTGCAGACCTCATGAACATCGCAACGCCATGGACAACTGGACCGGCAGAACCGAAGGAAGCCGAAACACCGGCACCTGTTGCCTTACGGGAACCAGACAGTCCAGCTCCAAACAACTCTGCGACATCGGCGTTATCGCCTCGCCTCGCAATCGGGTTGGTCGGGATGCTTCTCTCCTCATTGCTGGCGATAGTCAATGAGCAGGTGACCGCGGTCGCGCTGACGGATATCCGCGGTGCGCTGTCGATCGGACATGACGACGGGACGTGGCTGACCGCTCTTTTCGAGGCGGCAAACGTGACCACGATGGTATTTGCGCCGTGGTTCGCAATAACGCTCACGCTCAAGCGGTTCACGATCGGCGCGGTAGTGGCCACCATGGTGTTCGGATTTCTTTGCCCGCTGGCACCGAATCTGCCGACCCTTTATGTATTGCGAGTACTGCAGGGAGTGGCAGGCGGATGCCTTCCTCCGATGTTGATCATCGCCGCGCTGCGTTATCTTCCACCGAAGATCAAGCTCTATGGACTTGCTGGCTATGCACTGACTGCAACCTTCGGGCCGGCACTCGGAATTCCACTCGCGGCGCTGTGGACCGAATATGTGAACTGGCGGATGACTTTCTGGCAAATCGTACCGCTTGGCTTGCTTAGCTGTGTCGCGATCCAGCAAGGGCTTCCCGTAGAGCCGCTCAAACTGGAACGCTTCAAATCGTTCAACTGGAGCGGATTCGTGACAGGCTGTCCTGCTGTTGCGATGCTGGTCATTGGGCTATTGCAGGGCGACCGCCTCGACTGGCTCAATAGCGGCTTCATTCGCGTGATGCTCGGCGGTGGTGCATTGCTGCTGATCGCATTCATCGTGAACGAGTGGTTCCATCCGCTGCCGTTTTTCGGCCTGCGGCTGCTTAGCCGCAGAAACTTCACGCACGGACTTCTCACGCTCGCGGGAGCCGTGATCCTGCTGACCGGCATCGCCGTCATTCCGTCCCAATACCTTGCGAAGGTTCACGGCTACCGGCCGCTTCAAACGACGCCATTAGCGCTCCTCGTCGCACTTCCTCTATTGGTTGCGCTACCTCTGACCGCGGCCGTTCTGAACATCCAGCGGGTGGACCGCCGGTGGATTCTCGCCATTGGAATTTCGTTAATGGGCGTCACGTGCTTCATGGGAAGCTTCATGACGTCCGAATGGGTGCGCGAAAACTTCTACTGGCTGCAGTCGCTGCAAATCGCCGCGCAGCCCATGGTGATTCTGTCGATCCTGATGGGCGTGACTGGTGGCCTCGCTCCGACAGATGGCCCGTTTGCTTCCGCGATGTTCAACTCGGTGAAGGTTTTCGCAGGCGTAGGCGCGACAAGTCTCATCGACGGGCTAGGCACTGCCCGCCAGCATTTCCATTCGAGCATGCTCGTGGACCGGCTCGGCAACAACGCATTGATCGCAGCGCAAAGCGTCGGTGCGGATCATGGCCTCGCCACGCTCGCGCAACGTATTCACCAGCAGTCCATCGTGCTGACATCCGCGGACCTTTATCGCGTGATGGGCTGTATCGCGATAGCCCTGCTTCTTCTCGTACCCGTGTTACCGACGCGTATCTATCCGCCTTGGTGCACCACGCCGCCCTCTTCCCGCTGATCGACGAAATATATGTCAACTGTCATCCGACTCCCTTTGAAAACGCTTCGTCTCGCCGCGTATGTGTTAATACCCTGCGCCGTTGTACTGGTTTGCATATGGCTGTGGGCCGAGCCCGGCAGCGAGTCGACCAACGACGCGTATGTCACCGCCGATTTCACTCTGGTGGCGTCGCGCATCGCCGGCCAGCTGTCTGATGTGCCTGTGGCAGACAACCAGCAGGTGAAGGCCGGCCAATTGCTCGCGCGTATCGACGACCGCGACTTCCGGGCCGCGCTCATGAGCGCCGAAGCTGACGTGGCCGCCGCGAGAGCGTCTGTTGCGAACTACGACGCGGAGATTGCGCGGCACCCGTCGCTTGTCGATCAGGGGCGCGCGACGCTTCGCTCCGACGAAGCAGCCATCGAGTTCGCGCAAGCAAACGCATCGCGCTACCGCAATCTATCCGAAACCGGTGCGGGCACGACGCAGGAACAACAGCGTGCATCGAGCGCGCTCGCCGAGCAACTCGCACAACAGTCGCGCGATCGCGCGGTACTCGTCGCCACCCAGCAGAACCTCGAAGTCCTCCGTACCCAGCGCGACAAGGCGGCCGGCGCTCTCGCGCACGCGCAGGCCACTCTTGAGCAGGCGAAGCTGAACCTCTCCTATACGGAGATTCGTGCACCCATAGACGGGAAGGTCGGAAGACGTTCGGCCCGCGTTGGCGCATTCATTACGCCGGGTGCCCCGCTTCTCGCCATCGTGCCGCTTTCGGATGCGTATATCGTCGCAAACTTTCAGGAAAACCAGCTTGCAAGAATGCGCCCGGGAGCTACAGTGCGCATCAAGGTCGACAGTTTTCCGGGCGTCGTTATTCGAGGTCATATCGACAGTCTTGCGCCCGCTACCGGCGTCAGCTTTGCGCCCATCGCGCCCGACAACGCGACCGGCAACTTCACGAAAGTGGTGCAGCGTGTGCCGGTCAAGATCAGCATCGACCCGGGTCAGCAAGCGGCATCTGCATTGAGCGTGGGGCTTTCTGTCGAAACTGAAGTCGCTGTCGGCAAGCCCGCCGACGTGTCGATCAAGGAGGCGGACCTCAAATGAACGCGTGCGAGTTTTCCGTCCGTACACCGGCACTGGCTGTGTTGGTGTGCTTTGCGCTCAGCGGGTGTCTGGTCGGGCCCAACTTCGAGCGCCCAGAGGCAGCTGCACCTGATGTGTTCAATCGAACACAGTCCGCGCAGGCATTAAGCCGTCCGGTTGAATCGGAATTCAATCCGGACTGGTGGAAGCTCCTCAACGATCCCACGCTGAATTCGCTGGAAGAACGTCTGGGCGATGCGAACCTCGATGTGGCGGCGGCGTCCGCTCGCCTGCTGCAAAGCCGGGCCGAGCAACGCATTGTGGGCGCCGACCAATATCCGAGCTTCAATGGCGCCGCGTCGTATAACCGCGAGCGCGGCAGCATGAACGGCATCCTGTCGTTGCTCGGCGTTACTCCGACGGGAACGCAAACGCAGTCCGCTTCCGGTGCCTCGCCGACTGGCGTGGCGGCGTTGCCAGGCGACAAAGGCTCGCCAGCGTACGACCTTTATCAGTTCGGCTTCGACGCGTCATGGGAACTCGATTTCTGGGGACGGGTAAGGCGTGGCGTGGAGGCCGCCACCGCGATGAGCGAGGCGTCATATCAGGACCGGAACGCCGTGCTGTTGTCTGCACGCGCAGAACTCGCGCGAGACTACGTTCAGTTGCGCGACATCCAGGCTCTGCTGGAAATAGCGAAGCAGAACCTGGCAATCGCCCGCGATGCTACCAAGCTCACGGAAACACGAGTACGTGAAGGCGTCACTACGAATCTGGATGTCGCCAACGCTTCCGCGCAGGCGGAGTCGATAGAGAGCCTGATTCCGACTCTTGAGGCCAGCCGCGAAACAACGGTCAATGCAATTGGCGTGTTGCTGGGAATGCAACCCGGTGGACTGCGGCAAATGCTCAGCGAGGCCGGTGATGTACCCGCGTTGCCTCGCCAGGTACCTATCGGGTTCCCATCGGAAGTGGTGCAACGCAGGCCCGACATCAGGAGGGCGGAAGCCCAGTTGCACGCCGCAACCGCGACGATTGGCATGGCGAAGGCGGACTTCTATCCGCGCATATCGCTCAATGGCAGCGCGGGATTTCAGAGCCTTCAACTCTCGACTCTCGCAGACTGGGCGTCGGGCCAATTCGTGATCGGGCCGTCAATTACGCTTCCAATCTTCGAAGGCGGCCGCCTGAAGGGAACACTGCACCTGCGCGAGGCGCAACAGCAGGAAGCCGCGATCGTCTATAAGCGCACGGTGCTGCAGGCCTGGCGCGAGGTGGACGACGCCCTCGTCGTGTACGACGCCGAACAGCGGCGCAACGATCGGCTCAAAGAAGTGGTCAGCCTGAATCAGCGTGCGCTTGCAATTGCACGGCAACGGTACAAAGCAGGAGCCGTCGATTTCCTCGACGTGCTCAACGTGCAGAAGCAATTGCTCGACGCACAGAGTAATCTTGAACATAGCAAGGCGAACGCCGCCACTAATCTCATCACGTTATGCAAGGTACTCGGCGGTGGTTGGGAGTCGACTTATGGCCAACAGCAAGCGAGTCATTAGGATCATGAGCAGCGACGCTGCGTCTTCTGACAATCGACACGCAATCGGCAATTGCGGCATAAAGGGGTCAAAGGAAGGTATGTTGTTCCACCTACACGGTTCGATTCGTGATCCTATCGATCTATACCGGATCGTGCTTCAAACTGAGGTTAAAAATGAAAGTTTCTTTTTCTTCAATGCTGGTTGCCACGGTGATGTCCGCTGCATCGGGTCTCGCGTATTCGCAAACTGCCCAGCCGGTCCAGAATAGCCAGGGATCAGGCACGACCATGTCGCAACCTGCGGCAGCGTCGACCGGGTACGACTCTGTCGGATCGCAGCCCAGCAGATCGACCGCCAGCGGCAGAGCGCGAGACGGGGGCGTTTGTATAGTTGGCCTGTCTTGCGACATTTATCAAGGCAGCTAGCTCCGCCCGATGACCCATGTCACCGCAAGGCGTCGCGGCTGTGGGCCGATGAATGGTCCATGAACGACACCGTTCAAAGATGGCTTGCGCGTGCGCTACCGACCTACTCTCCGGTAGCGCTGACAGCGGGCCGTACCGTGCTTCGTGTCGACATGTTGGCGCGAAATGCGGTGCGGCTTCGACCGCTGTAGTTCAGCAACTGGCTCAGTTTGCGATGTCCCGCTCGGCGCGTCGGACGGAAGTCGACTGCCTCTTCTTAGACTGCGCGCTGGAACCGCCCGCAGTCATTCCGGCGCGCAGTGAACCTCGAATTTTATGAGCTTCGTCGGGCCGAACGTGTTGCTGATTGCTACGTCGGCGGCATCGCGGCCACGCGCCATCAGCACACGACCAATACGCGGCACGTTATTGCGCGGATCGAAAGTTTGCCATGAGCCGCCGACATAGGCTTCGAACCAGGCCGCAAAATCCATCGCACTCCAGGGCGGCGGCACACCGACGTCGCTGATATAGCCCGTGCAGTAGCGTGCCGGAATATTCATTGCACGGCACAGCGCCACAGCCAGATGAGCGAAATCGCGACAGACGCCGTTGCGTTCCTGCCATGCATCGAACGCGGTTTTGGTCGGGCGCGCGAATTCGTAGCCGAACGTAATATGGCGGTGCACGTAGTCGCAAATCGCCTGAACCCGGGCACCGCCGGGTGGCGTGTTCGAAAAGAGTTTCCACGCAATGTCGGAAAGCAGATCCGTTTCGCAATAACGGCTGCCGAGCAGAAATGCGAGACATTCGTCCGGGAGCGCTTCGACGGCATGCTGATAGTCAAACGGCCCACGCGTCTCCGGTTGATCCGAGACGTTGAGTAGCGCGCTCGTCGACAGCGAAATCAACCCTTGCGGCGCGACGAGGCGACTGCACAAATTGCCGAAGCAATCGCGATACTGCGTGATCGCCACCGGCGGATTCACGACCAGCAGATCGGCTGACAGCACGTCCTGAGCGTGCGAAAAGTGTGTGTTCAGCATCAACATCATCGGTGTCGGCTGCGCGCACTCATAGACCAACTCATAGCCCACGCGAAGTTTCATCGGACCATCCTTTCATTGATAAAGCGCGTGACGCGCTGCGCGCCCGGGACGCCGGTTGCCGGCGGTGACGTGGGTCGGGTGGAAGTCGGCTTGCACACCGTAAATGCGGCTGTTCCCGACTCAAGCGTGAGCTTGCTTGTAGCGGATGGTCGAACGCCTCATCCGAAAACGTCTCTACCGCTCGTGCAGCGAAACCGGTTGCGTCGCGTGAATGGACTGAGCAATCAGTGATGACAGACTGCGGATCGCGACCCGCTAAAAGAGGAAACAAGGTGCACGTGAAATCGCAGCGACGCTGCTTCTACTGGATCTCGTACACCTTGTCGAAATGCGCGCACGCACATGGGGCAAAGCGCCTACCCGTCACGTGCGCGTGTTGTTACTTTTTCTTTGCCACAGCACTCGGCGCGGAAGCCTTCGAGACAGGCGTCCTGAACAGATCCGTTCCGGGTGATGGCGACTTCTTGGGCTGTTTCGGCTTCTTCGCCTCGCGGTTACTACGCAGTTGACCTTTTGCCATTTTGCTCCCCCGTTTCGGCGGCCAGGGAAGAGGCCGCTCTCCTACTCATTCTGGACGCATTTCTGCTTACTGTCGCGATCTATTTAAAAGCGGCGCCTGGAGCTAGAAACCGGCACTAGGTTGCTGGTGCTGCGAGACGTCTCCGTGCCGTCAGTGCCGTTTCGACGACCGCTCCTGCCCGTGCACCGTTATGTGGCCTGTCGGGAGGCTCCGCCGGTGCATTCCGGCTCCGATCCGCTGTGACGGAGTGGCTGCGCTCTTTCCGCAGCGCTGCAGATGCCGCAGCAAACAACAATGAGCCAGTCCACGAGTGAGCCGGGCTTGCAATTCGAGCGGCGTGATATTGCGCCTTACGGGCGATCACGCGATATCGAGCGTGGAGGCGTCCAACGTCTGCCCAGGTGACTCGGTGACCACCCGGTTCCGCCCTGCGCGCTTCGCAGCGTAGAGCAGATGATCGGCGCGCGCGAGCATTGCCGCGACGGCCTCACCCGGCCGATACCGTGCAATGCCGGCACTTGTCGTGACGCGCAGCGTTGCGTCGATCTCGTCGAAGCGCGAAGACTCGAGCACGGTACGCAAGCGCTCGGCAATCCGGTACGCGAATTCCCCGTCGGTCCCCGGCAGCAGCAGCACGAACTCTTCGCCGCCGATCCGACCCACCACGTCTTTCTCGCGCACCGCCTCGCGCAGGATCGCGCCGAACTCACGCAGGACCGCATCGCCGGCAGCATGCCCGTAGCGATCGTTGATGGATTTGAAGTTGTCGATATCGAAAGCGATCAGTGCAAGCGGATAGCTTTTTCTATCCGCAACGCGATGCAACGCGATGCGTTCGAATGCGCGCCGGTTCAGCGTTTCTGTCAGCGAATCGAAATCCCGTTCGAGAACCAGCCGGTCGATTACATCCGACATCGCGACGGCCAGCAGGACGATGCCTAATACAGCGCCCATCAATGCGAGCGACAACTGAAGCAAAACCCAGAAGATGGTCTGCGCGAAAGGCGCGGTGCTGTGAGGCAGCGGTTGAACGACCGTGAGCGGCGTCCTGATGAAAAAGCTGGCGCCGCAGATAAGAAGCACCCAGAAAAGAATGTGATTGATCGTGCGTCCGTTGCAGCGCTTTCTAAACCGGACCGCGCAAAACAACATCAGCAGTCCGGCGCTGAGATTAAGTATATAAATGCGCACGAGCAGATTCGACGCTACGTAGGAGAAGTAATACATGCCTCCCATCAAGAGCGTGAAAATTAACGCATGCGTTGTCACGCGAAAATGAAGCGCGGCTCTGCGTAAGATGCCCTCTGCCAGCAGTTGCGTGCTGGCCACGTAAAAGCTCGCCGAAATGAGTGCGTTCGATCGCCATTCATCCGGCAAGTGCGCAATCTGTACGGTGGACCCTAAAGCAAATGCAAAGAACGATGCGGCGAGAAAGAGCGGATACCGCAGCCGCTTGTCGTACGCCCATGCACATGCAAAGCTGAGCGAAAAGACAAGCGTAATGCCTGGAATGATGAACTGGATGAGCTGGTTGGGCGTTATATGAGCGGGCATGTGCTCTCTCTCCGCTGCGCTGCCGGGCCCGGAATAGCCGGGCCTTTTCACGGCGGTTTGGCAGGCACGTGTCGGCGCCACCCGCCACTGACGACTCACTTATGAATGGCCGTGGCGTCCCCGCACGGCTGAAGGATTGTACGCCAGGTGAGCACTGCGATTGGTGCGAGCCCGGTTCAGGCACCCGCCCGGCACGCCTGCGAGCGGGACAAGGATGTCCGCGCCGATGCGCCTGAACTTCGTGGCGGCCTTGGTGGGCGTTGGCCGCTTCCCGTTTCCGTTGCGTTACCCTGTTGCTGCTCGCGGGCCTCGCGCGTTTCGTGTCGGGTCCGGTGAACCGATCATCGAACTGCTTGCCCGCGTCAGCGTTGTAGATATCAATACCTTGAAAGCGCCAGTTCCATTCATGCATATCGGATACTGGCGCACTTGGCTGCAACCTCCGTCGTGTGAGAGATGAGGGCTTAGCTACTTCAACGCATTGCGAAATTCAGGCACGACCGTGAACAGATCACCCACGAGACCATAATCGGCGACGCTGAAAATCGGCGCCTCCGGATCCTTGTTGATCGCGACGATCACCTTGCTGTCCTTCATTCCAGCGAGATGCTGGATCGCGCCTGAGATACCTACTGCCACATACAGTTGCGGCGCGACGATCTTGCCGGTCTGGCCGACCTGATAGTCGTTCGGCACGAAGCCTGCGTCCACTGCCGCGCGCGATGCGCCCAGCGCCGCGTTCAGCTTGTCCGCCAGCGGCTCGAGAACCTTCGTGTAGTTCTCGCCGTTGCCCAGGCCGCGCCCGCCCGACACGATGATCTTCGCCGACGTCAGTTCAGGACGATCCAGCTTCGTCACTTCGCGGCTGACGAACTGCGAGATGCCCGCGTCCGCGGCGGCTTCGATCTTCTCTACCGTCGCGCTGCCGCCTTCGGCTGCAACTGCGTCGAAGCCCGTCGTGCGTACGGTGATGACCTTGATCGGATCAGCCGACTGCACCGTGGCAATGGCGTTACCCGCGTAGATCGGGCGCTCGAACGTGTCGGCGGAATCGACTGCGGTGATATCGCTGATCTGCGCGACGTCGAGCTTCGCGGCAATACGCGGCGCGATGTTCTTGCCGTAGGCGGTGGCCGGCGCGAAGATGTGCGAGTAGTCCTTCGCAATGTTCAGCACCGTTGCTTCGATGTTTTCAGCGAGCCCTGCGGCCAGTTGCGGCGCGTCGGCCAGCAACACTTTGGAAACGCCGGCAATCTTCGCCGCCGCATCCGCTGCAGCCTGCGCATTCTGACCTGCGACCAGCACATGAACATCGCCGCCGACTTTCTGCGCGGCTGCAATCGTATGCAGCGTCGCGGCCTTGATCGACGCGTTGTCGTGTTCTGCTATTACAAGATTCACAAGATTCGTCATTTCATTCGTCTCCGTGCGCTGCTCACAGCACCTTGGCTTCGGTCTTCAGCTTCTCGACCAGCGTCTTCACATCCGGCACCTTCACACCGGCAGAGCGCTTGGGCGGCTCGACAACCTTCAGCGTTTTCAGACGCGGCGTGACATCGACGCCCAGGTCTTCAGGCCTGATCGTTTCGAGCGGCTTTTTCTTCGCCTTCATGATGTTCGGCAGCGTCACGTAGCGCGGCTCGTTCAGGCGCAGGTCGGTGGTGACCACCGCGGGCAGCGTGAGCGACAGCGTCTCTGCACCGCCATCCACTTCGCGCGAAACCGTTGCCTTGCCGTCGGCCACGACAACCTTCGACGCGAACGTTGCCTGCGGCAGGCCAGCCAGTGCGGCAAGCATCTGACCGGTCTGGTTCGAATCGTCGTCGATGGCCTGCTTGCCGAGAATCACCAGTTGCGGCTGCTCCTTGTCGACGAGCGCCTTGAGCAGCTTGGCGACCGCCAGCGGCTGCAATTCTTCCGCCGACTCGATCAGGATCGCGCGATCCGCGCCGATGGCAAGCGCCGTGCGCAGCGTTTCCTGCGATTGCGTGACACCGGCCGACACCGCGATCACTTCGGTCGCCACGCCCGCTTCTTTGAGACGCACTGCTTCTTCAACCGCGATTTCGTCGAACGGATTCATCGACATCTTCACGTTGGCAATGTCGACGCCCGTGCCGTCCGACTTGACCCGGACCTTCACGTTGTAATCGACCACCCGCTTGACACTCACCAGCAGTTTCATACCGTCTCCTTCGAATACGTCGACGACGCGTGCGCCGCCATTGGCGAACGGATCATGTCCGCCGCGCGCTCAGCCAGCATTAGCACCGTCGCATTGGTGTTGGTCGAGGTTATCGACGGCATCACCGAGCCGTCGACGATGCGCAGGCCTGTCGTTCCGCGCACCCGCATTTCAGAATCGACAACGCTCATTTCGTCCTCGCCCATCCGACAGGTACCAACCGCGTGGTACACAGTCGAGCCATTGTCACGCACGTATTGCAGTAGCGCTTCATCGGTGTCGGCCTGACGGCCCGGTACGGTTTCATCGACGATATAACGGGCGACCTCGGGTTGAGCGAAGATCCGCCGGCCAATCTTGAGTCCTTCCACCATCGTGTTGCGGTCGAGTTCACTGCTCAGGTATGACGGTGCAATAGTCGGCGCCGCCGTGATCTCGCTGCTGGTGATGTGCACATGCCCACGGCTCTCCGGGCGCATCTGCCAGACGCCGCACGAGACACCGGGCTCCGACTCCAGCACGCCGATCCGCCCCTCGGCAAAGCTGCCGGGCGCGATCACGAACTGCACGTCCGGACGGGTGGCGAGGCGCGTCTGAGCAAAGCCGCCGACGAGCGCCGCGCTATAGGTCAATACGCCGGTCCCTGACACGACGTAGCGCATCATCTCGCGCGCGAGCGCAAGACCGTGCGCGCGCTCGTTCGCCGTACCGGCACCGCGCACTCTATAGCCGAGCCGAACGACATAGTGGTCCTGCAAATTGTTGCCCACGCCAGGCAACGCGATCCGTGTTTTAACGCCTGCATTGTCCAGCACAGCCTTGTCGCCGATGCCACTCATTTCGAGCAGCCTCGGCGTGCCGACCACACCCGCGCTCAGAATCACCTCGCGGGTCGCGCGGATCTGCACCGGAATGCCCGCGCCCGTCGTCCCATTGATGCCGCTCACATGCGTGCCGTTCATCTCGAGCGTAGACACCTGAAGGCCGGTCACTACCGTAAGGTTCGGGCGCGCCATTGCCGGCCGTAGATAACCGCGCGCTGCGCTCGACCGGCGACGTCCGTCGCGCGTTTGCTGGTAGTACCAGATCGACGGACCGCGCGTGTCGCTGTTCGGATCATCGACGAAATCGAGACCCGCCTTCTGGGCGGCCTGGACGACCGCACCGCAAATCTCCGGCGGGTTCTTCACGCGGCTGACCTGGATCGGACCGTGCGTGCCTCGTTGCGGGCTGCTGCCCTCGGTCCACGTTTCCGAGCGGCTGTAAAACGGCAGACAGTTGTCGAAGTTCCAGCCATTCGCACCCGACCGCTCCCAGCTATCGATATCTTCCGCAAACGGGCGCACATACAGCAGGCCGTTAATGGCACTGGAGCCGCCGAGCCCGCGTCCGCGAGGAAATAGAATGGCACGGCCACTCGTCCCGGCGTCGGCCTCAGTGCGATAGCGCCATGTCACAGTGGGATGATCGAGCAATCGCACGAAGCCTGCCGGCACGTGGATGAACGGGTGACGATCGCGCTCGCCGGCCTCGACCAGAATCACTTTGACGGTTGGATCTTCGGTCAGACGGTTTGCGAGCACGCAGCCCGCCGTTCCCGCGCCGACGATCACATAGTCCGCTGTGTACGATTTCATGACTTCGCTCCGGCAGCGGCTAGTTCACGGCCTTCCAGCGCTGCGATCTCCTCCTCGCCGAAGCCGTATTCGGCAAGTACTTCGGCCGTATGTTGTCCGAGCGTAGGCGGCGGACGGCGGTAGGCGACAGGGCTGCTGTGAAAATTCACCGGACTCGCGATGTTCGTCACCCTTCCCGCGACCGGATGCTCGATCTCGACAACCGCATGGTTATGCGCGATCTGCGGGTCCTGCGTCAGCGCAGTGTGATAGTCCTGCACGACCGCGCATGGCACGTCCGCAGCGCTCAGATGCGCTACCCAATACTCGGCGGTATGCAGCAGAAAGTGCTGCTCGAGGATGACGTCGAGTGCATGCCGATTCGCAGTTCGCGCGGTGTTGCCGATGAAGCGTTCATCGCTCAGCAATTCTTCGCGGCCCAGCGCGCGGCAGAGGTTCTGCCAGAATTTCTCGGTGAAGCAGGCCGCAAAGAAATATCGGCCGTCGGAGCCCTGATAGTTGCGGTACGGCACCATCGTCGGATGCCCGCTGCCGAGACGCTCCGGCGCTTTGCCGCTTCTCAGCGTCTCGCCGTCGCGCGGAATGGTGCTGAAAAGCGCAGCCGAGAGCAGCGACGTATCGATGCGCTGCCCTTCGCCATGCCGTTCGCGATGTAGCAACGCGGCCGAAATCCCAAACGCGAGCAGCGCCGCCGCGCCGAAGTCCGGCAACGGCGCACCGAGCCGGACTGGATTGCCGCCCGCTTCACCCGTCATGTCCATGAGACCGGCCACTGCCTGCACGATCGGATCGTTCGCGGGCCATGCGGCGTAGGGACCGTTTTGTCCGAACGCCGACACGCTGGCGTAGACGATCTTCGGATTGCGCGCCTTGACGGCCTCGTAGCCGATGCCCAGCCGATCCACCGTGCCCGGCCGAAAGTTCTCGACGACAACATCCGCCCGCTCCGCCATGCGCAAAAACGCATCCCGCCCTTTCGGCGACTTCAGGTCGAGGCGGATGCTGCGCTTGTTGCGGTTTTGCGAGAGGAACTGCACGCTTTCGCCCTGGACGAATTGATTGCCCAGTTTGCGCGAGAGGTCACCCGCCATGGGCTCCTCGACTTTGACCACGTCCGCGCCGAGGTCGGCGAGCAGCACGGTACCGACCGGACCAGCGGTCATGACGGTGAGATCGAGAATGCGGTAGCCCGACAACGGGCCGACTTGCTTCTTATCCATGATGTGTCGCCTGCAAATGCGATGCGTTCGTAAATTCCGCGCGCGGGTAATCGAGCACGCCGAAGGCGAGACGGAACGGGTCGGCCTCACCACGCGTGATGGTCAACGCATGGCCGAAACCGGCATCGTCGCGCTGGGGAAAGTCGGTGCGGTAGTGGCTGCTGCGCGACTCGCGCCGCTCGATACACGCCTGCAAGATAACTTCGGCAGTGGTCGCCATGTTGTCGATCGTCAACGCATCGATCGCTTGCGGCGGCGTGGCAGCGCCACCCGCGGTGAACTGCGCGCGCGCCTCGCGAACGGCGGCTAACGCGATGTTCAGACCGCTCTGCGTCTTCTCGACGAGGCAATGCGCTTGCATCGCCGCGCGCAGATCGGCGGCGATACGTTGAGCGTCGAACGAGGCATTCGGTTTTAGCGCTGTTCCGAGGCGCGTTGCGAGCGGCGCTACGTCGTGCTCCCCCGGCGCGCCGCTGTCGCGCGCAAACGCGGCCGCGCCGGCGCCTGCGCGATGACCGAAAACCTGACCTTCGGCAAGCGAGTTGCCTCCCGGACGATCCGGGCCGCGCACGCCGCCCGCGAGTTCCCCCACTACGAATAGCCCCTCGATGGTCGACATCGCGTCGGTGTTCGTCATCCGCACGCCACCGTTCAGGCATTGGAACGCAATCCCGACGTCGAGCAGATCGCGCTTCGGGTCGAGTCCCTTCGCGCGCATCCAGCGCAAGGTGTTCGGAATAGTGGCCGCCAACCGCTCGTCCGGAATGTCGGCGAACGAGAAGTGCACCGCACCGCGCTCCGTACCTCTGCCCTGAGCGATTTCCGTTGCGATCGCGATATCGATGTAGCGCGATTCGTTCGAGATCGTGAAGGGGAACACTTTCTCGTCCATCGCGGCTTCGGGCGTCACGCCTGCCGGCAGGTAATCCGCGAGGAATTCGCGACCGTCGCGATTGAGCATTTTCGGATGCAGAATGAAGCAGGACTTGCTGAAGAGTTGCACGTAAGGATGAACCATCGCCGGTCCGAACTGGTGGAACTCCATGTTCACAAGTTCGGCGCCATGGCGGAAGCAGATGGCTTGGCCGTCGCCGGTCATTTCTGCTGTCGAGACTTGCTGCGAGAACAGACCGTGCGCACCGCCGGTGCCAAGCACAACGGCGTTCGCGGAGACCACCAGCAGCCGCCGCGATGCCAGATCCATCGCGACCACGCCGCTTACGCGCCCACTTGAATCACGCAACAGGTCGATGAGCGCCGCTGGCTGACGCGTCTCTACGCCGAGCTTCCTCGCTTCGTCCGCGAGCGCGCTCACGAAAGCTTTGCCTGTTTTTCCCTTCACGCCCAGCGCGCGCGCATACGTGCCGAAGTCGCTGCGGATGAGTTTATAGCCATCGTTGACGCGGTCGAACGGCACGCCGAGTCTGATCAGGTCAGCAATGCGCTTCGGTGCGTCCTCCGCCAGCACGCGCACCAGCTCGCGGTCGATGAAGCCGCCCGCCGGACGCATCGTGTCTTCGTAATGCACCGTGGCGCTGTCGTCGGCGCTGCCATAGCCGGCCGCTCCCATGCTCATGATTTCGCTCGCGCCGTGCACGGTGCTGCCGCCCTGCCCGACCGGCGCCTTTGCCAGCACGAGGACCTTCGCACCGGCTTGCGCCGCCGACACGGCTGCACGCGAAGCCGCGCCACCACCGCCAACCACTACTACGTCGGCTTGCGCGTAGTCGACGCCAAAGCCGAGTTTCTCCAATGTCTGAGCTGCCGTCACGTCTGTCTCCGCTTACGATTTAAGCGCGCGCGCCACGATGTTGCGCTGGATTTGATTGGTGCCGCCGAAGATCTGAAACATCTTGGCTTCGCGGTAATGGCGCTGCATCGCGTATTCGGCGGAGTAGCCATTGGCGCCCATGATCTGGATGCCGTCAGTGGCGACCTGCACGTACGTATCCGACGCGAAGTACTTCGCCTGTGACGACTCGACGTCGCACGTTTCGCCCTGGTCGAGCAGTTTGGCCGCGCGAAACGCCATCATGCGAGCAGCATCGACGCGAGTCTGCATGTCGGCGAGCAAGTGCGACACCGCCTGGAAATCGATGATCGACTGCCCAAACTGCTTGCGATCGTTCGCATACCAGCGTGCAAGATCGATCGCAGCCTGAGCGCCGCCCACGCACATCGCCGACAAAGCGATGCGCTCCTTCGACAGCACCGTGGTGAGCTTCTTCCAGCCCACGTGCAGGCCGCCCACAATCATTTCTCTGGGAACACGCACGCCGTCGTACACCACTTCGCAGGTGCGAATGGCGTGGCCGCCGAGCAGGTCGATCGGATTGATCGTGAGGCCCTTGGATTCCTTCGGTACCAGAAAGAGGCTGATCCCGTCGTGCTTCTTCGCTTCTGGATTCGTGCGCACAGCGGTCAAGATATAGTCGGCCTGCATCGCGCCGGAAATCCACATCTTGGTGCCGTCCAGTATGAAGTCGTTTCCGTCAGCCACGCCGCGCGTCGTCAGCGAGGCAGCGTCTGAGCCGGAGCCGTTTTCGCTTAGGGCGAAGGCGAGAAAGGCACGACCTTCAGCGAGCTTCGGCAACACCTCGCGTTTGATATCGTCCGGCGCGAAACGCGCCAGCGCGCCGCCCACCATGTTCACGTTCGCATTCCAGAAGCGCGCAAGCGCGATCGTGTGATAGGCGACGATCTCCAGATAGGCGGCCATGTCAAGATAGCCGCCGACGCCGCCGTACTCTTCGGGCAGCGTGATGCCGAACCAGCCCTGTTCCGCGGCCACCTTTACGAGTTCCGCTGGGAAGCGCTTTTCTTCGTCGCACTGACGGACATATTCCGGCGACGCGTGGCGCGTCAGCACACGATTCACTGAATCGCGGAATTCGAATTGATCGGCGTTCAGATACGGTTTAAGGTCGCGCCGGTTGACGAGATTGCTTGCGTATTCGGGATTCACTGTGTCTCCTCCTTGTCCGGTCAGGACACCTTGCGTTGCGCCAAGAGTTCGTCCGCCTGCCCGAGCGGAATTGCACGCAGCATTTGCGAACGCGACTTCGCCCCCGTCATCAGAAACGCGAGATCCGAGCCGCTGAGAATGAAACGCGCGCCTTTCTGCACGTAGGCGGTCATCAGCGCTTCGTCGTACACGCCGCCCACGCCCGGTACCTTGCCGTGCCGGTGGCATGCGGCGCACACGGCGTCGATGGCGGCCGCCACACGCGTATGGCCAAGCTGTCCAGTGATACCCAGATCCGCCGCAAGGTCGGTCGTGCCGACCAGCAGCACGTCGATGCCCGGCACCGCCGCGATCGCGTCGGCGTTCTCGAGGCCTTCGCGGGTTTCTATCATTGCTACGACGAGCACCTCGTCGTTGATCGCCCGAACCACATCGGCGATAGGAAGAGCCTCGAAGCCGACCTGCGGCAGCATGCCCGGGATCGACCGCCCGCCCGCCGGCGGGAAGCGGCACATATTGGCGATCTGCACGGCCTGTTCGGGCGTACTGACGTGCGGCACCACGATGCCCATCGCGCCGGTATCGAGCAGCCGTGTGGCGTGGAACGGCTCGTGGCCCGGCACGCGGATGATCGGCGTCACACCGCCCACCAGAGCTGCGGCGCAGATCTGCGCGGCGGTGTCGATGTCCATGGAATTGTGTTCCATGTCGATGAACAGCCAGTCGAAGCCAGCCGTCTGCGCGATCTGCGCGATGTCGACAGTGCGAGCCTGGCGCAGCCCCATGCCGAGGGCCAATTCACCTGCGGCCAATTGCGCTTTTGCGTGATTCTTGATGCTTTGCATGATGGATTCCATTCAGGCGGTTGCGTCGAGCGGCTCGTCGTCAGCCAGTTCGAGGTTGATGAATTTGGTGTCCAGGTAGTCGCGGATTGCGTTCGGACCACCTTCACGTCCAAATCCGCTGTCCTTACTGCCGCCGAACGGCGTCTCCGCCGTCGACGCCACGAACGTATTCACGCCGACTACGCCGGCCTGCAAGCGCTCGGTTGTTTCCAGCGTGTTGCGCATCGAGCGCGTAAAGACATAGGCCGCAAGCGCGAATGGCAGCCGGTTCGCTTCGGTGATGACTTCGTCCATCGTCGTGAACCGGTTCAGAGTGCCGACCGGGCCGAATGGCTCGTCGTTCATCAGGCCAATGTGCGGAGCGGGATTAGCGATGAGTGTCGGCTCGTAGAACCAGCCACGGCCGGATTGCGATGGACGGCGGCCACCGCATAGCACGCTCGCGCCTTCACTCACGGCTTCGTCGACGAGGCGTTCAATCGCCTCGCGGCGCTTCGACGTGGTCAGCGGACCGAGGTCGGTGTTCTGCTGAAGCGGATCGCCGACGCGTAGCGCCTTCGAGCGCTCGACCAGCGCCTTCACAGTCTTGTCGAAAATCGATTCGTGGATATAGAACCGCGTCGGCGACGCGCAAACCTGGCCCGCATTGCGGAACTTGCCCAGCGACGCGAGATGCGCGAAAGCATCAATGTCCGCGTCGCGATGCACGATCACGGGCGCATGGCCGCCGAGTTCCATCGTGACCTTTTTGAGCGTCTTCGCGGACATCTCGACGATCTGACGGCCGATGGGCACCGAGCCGGTGAAGCTGATCTTCGCCACGCGTGGATCGGCCATGACCGTCGGCGTAATTGCGTCGGCTTTGCCAATCACCAGATTGACCGCGCCCTCGGGGAACCCGGCGTCGAGGAAGCAGCGCACCAGTGCCATCGTCGCACCGGCCGCTTCATTTGACGGCCGGATCACGAGCGCGTTGCCGGCGGCCAGCGCCGGTCCCATCTTGCGGGCCAGCAGCAGCAGCGGGAAATTCCACGGCGTGAAGGCGGCGACCACACCGAGCGGCTCGTAATGCACCAGATACCGTCCGCCCTTGACGCGGCTTTCGTATGACATGCCGAACACACGGCGTGCTTCGTCGGCGAACCAGTCGATCGACTCGGCTGACGCGTTGGCTTCCCCATTGGCCTGGGCAATCGGCTTGCCGGTTTCCAGTGCCACGATTCGTGCGAGCTGCGGCGCGCGTTCGCGGATAAGCGTTGCGGCTCGGCGCAGCAGTGCTGTGCGCTCCCACGGTGTGAGCTTGCGCATTGCGGCTGAAGCCTCGGTCGCGGCATCGATGGCCTCTGTGACCTGTGCCGGCGTGGCCAGCGGCATATAGCCCAGCCGCTCTTCGGTCGCCGGATTGATCGAAACCTGCCCGTTGTCAGCCGTCGCAGGCTGCCAGCGACCGGCGATCAGCAAGCCGTGCTCGCGATAGTGCCCTTCTAGTTCCATTGCCTCCTCCTATAAGTATTACGGACTACCTGTCTTCCAGGTGCTTTCCCGGTGTTTCAGTGCATGCACTCTTTTTCTTATATCAACACCTTGACAGCTAAGTGTCAACACTTTTAGAGTGTGTGTCAGCGAAACAGGATCTGTCGCATGCACTTTCAATGTCGACGAATCGCTAAAAAGAACGCCGCGGCGCCGCCGAATGCGTCATGCACCCTCCCTTTCCATGGAGCGAGACAAAATGAGTTCGTATTCCCGTCGTACCTTTCTTCAAACCCTCGGAGCAGCCGCGGTGGCGACAACCGGGACCGGTTTGTTCCCATCGTCGGCTCGCGCCCAGACCGCGCAGTTCAAGTTGAAGTACGCGAACAACCTGGCGATGTCCCATCCGCTCAATGTCCGCGCAAAAGAGGCGGCGGACGCCATCAAGAAGGAAACCGGCGGCCGCGTGGAGTTGCAGATTTTCCCGAACGGTCAGATGGGAACGGATACCGACATGCTGTCGCAGGTTCGTTCGGGGGCCATCGACTTTCTCACTCAAGGTGGCGTGGTGCTGTCGACGCTGGTGCCGGTCTCCGCGATCAACGGCATCGGCTTCGCGTTCAAGGACTACAACCAGGTATGGGCGGCGATGGACGGCGAGCTCGGCAGCCACATCCGCAAGGCGGTTTCGAAGGTGGGCCTCATCGCGATGGAAAAACCGTGGGACAACGGCTTTCGCCATCTCACGAGCTCGGTCAAGCCGGTGCTAAGTCCGACCGACCTCAAGGGCCTGAAGATCCGCGTGCCGGTCAGCCCTCTTTGGACTTCGATGTTCAAGGCGCTCGACGCCTCGCCCACCAGCATCAACTTCAGCGAGGCCTATTCGGCACTGCAAACCAAGGTGGTCGACGCGGAAGAAAACCCGCTCGCGCTGATCGAAACAGGCCGCTTCTATGAAGTCCAGAAGTACTGCTCGTTGACCGGCCATATCTGGGACGGCTTCTGGTTCCTTGCCAACGCGCGTTCGTGGGGCAACCTGCCACCGGACTTACAGACGATCGTGGCGAAACACCTGAATGCGGCCGCGGTGGCTGAACGGGCGGACGTCGCGGCACTGAGCACATCGCTCGTCGAAACGTTGCGATCGCACGGCATGGCGTTCAACAAACCCGACATCCAGCCGTTCCGCGCCTCGCTGCAAAAGGCCGGCTTCTACGACCAGTGGCGCAAGAAATACGGCGATGAAGCCTGGGCGTTGCTCGAGAAGTACACGCAGAAGCTCGCATGAGCACGGACCACCGAAGAGTTTCTGGAGAACGAGTCATGACTTCCCGAGTTCATCCCGAGCAGGTGTTCGCCCACGACATGGGCGCGCCGAAGGAACGACCTGCGGCATCGAAGGTCGTGCGCGTCGGCAGCACACTCGAAACGGCCATCAAGTGGATCACCGAAGTGCCAGCTGCTTTGCTGCTGTTGGCCGAAGTGGTGCTGCTCCTCACCAACGTTTTCTGCCGCTACGTGTTGCAGGATCCGTTGATCTGGGGTGACGAACTTGCGTCGATCCTGTTCATCTGGCTGTCGATGCTGGGCGCAGTGGTGGCGCTGCGCCGCGGCGAACATATGCGACTGACGATGTTCGTCGCCAGGATGTCCCCGCAAAATCGCGCGTTTGCGGAGACAGTCGGAAATTTCATCGTGATGACTTTCGTGCTGCTGCTGGTTCGGCCGGCAACCGAGTGGGCGATGAACGAATGGATCATCAGCACGCCGGCGCTCGATCTGCCCAATGCGATTCCCGCGGCCGCGATTCCCGTGGCGGCTGTGCTGATGCTCGTGCTCGCCATTACACGGTTGCTCGAGCGCTCGTCGCTTCGCGATTGCCTGAAGGCTTTCGCGCTCGTGGCCGGTGTTGCAATAGCGCTTTACATCGCGCGGCAAGCGCTCGCGCCGCTGACCGCGGTGAGCCTGATTCTTTTTTTCGCCGTCGGCGTAATCACGATCATCTGTCTCGGTGTGCCGATCATGGTCGCATTCGGTGTGTGCACGTTTGCTTATCTTGCAACCGTCACTGGCGCACCGTTGACCATTGTCGTGAGCACGATGAATCAGGGAATGTCGAGCCTGATCCTGCTCGCCGTCCCGCTGTTCATCCTGCTGGGCGCACTAATGGAGGCGATGGGACTTGCCGAAGCGATGATCCGTTTCCTCGCTTCGCTGATCGGACACAAGCGGGGCGGCCTCGCCTACGTGCTAATCGGCGCCATGTACCTCGTGTCCGGCATCTCCGGCTCGAAGGTGGCGGATATGGCCGCGCTCGCGCCGGGCCTGTTCCCGGAAATGAAAAAGCGCGGCGCAAACGAAGGCGACCTCGTCGCAATGCTCAGTTCGGCGGCGGCCATGTCGGAAACCATTCCGCCCAGCCTCGTGCTGATAACGATTGGTTCGGTGACGGGCGTTTCGATCGCGGCGCTGTTCACAGGCGGCTTCATGCCCGCCGTGGTCGGCGCGGTAGCGCTCGCGGCAGTGATCTGGTTCAAGAGCCGCAGGGAAAGCCTGCAAGGCGTGCAACGGGCCTCCCGGGCCGAGATCGGCCGCGCATTTCTGATCTCGCTGCCTGCGCTCGCGCTGCCCTTCGTGATTCGCGCGGCCGTGGTGGAAGGCGTCGCGACGGCGACGGAGGTGGCGACAATCGGCGTGGCTTATACCTGTGCTGTGGGTTTGCTACTGTATCGCCGCTTCGACTGGAGCCGGCTCTATCCTATTCTGGTGGAAGCGGCGTCGCTGTCCGGAGCGATTCTGATCATCATCGGGTGTGCAACCGCGATGGGATGGGCGCTCACGCAGTCAGGCTTCTCCGCGCAACTCGCCTCTATGATGATGGCTGCGCCGGGGGGCAAGCTCGGCTTCCTGGCGATCTCCGCGATTACGTTCGTGATACTCGGCAGCTTTCTCGAAGGAATCCCGGCGATCGTACTATTCGGGCCGCTGCTGTTCCCCATCGCGCGCGCGATGGGCATCTCGGATGTGCACTATGCAATGGTCGTGGTGTTCGCGATGGGACTGGGCCTGTTCGCGCCCCCGCTCGGCCTTGGCTTCTATGCGGCGTGCGCGGTCAGCAAGGTGGACCCGACCACCGCGATGCGCCGCGTTTGGCCGTATCTGGGGGCATTGGCCGGGGCCCTCATCGTAATAGTGCTGGTTCCATGGGTATCGGTAGGTTTTCTGTACGTAAAATAGGCATCGAAAAAATGGCACAGACAAGGCAATCGTCATGAAAAGCGCGCTCAATGGTGCACCGAACAGCAAGGTGAACGCCCGCGCACCGGAGGTGATCGCGTCGAAACTCGACGACATCCGCGATCAGGTGCGCGCCATGATCCAGCGGGGCGAGTTGCGCCCCGGTGAACGCGTGAACGAGCAGGCGCTCGCCAACCAGATCGGCGTCGGCCGTAATTCGGCGCGTGAGGCGCTACGCTCGCTTGAACAGGCGGGGCTCGTACGCATCGTGCCGAACCGGGGCGCGGAAGTGCGGCGGCTGTCGCTGGAAGAGGCAATGGACCTCTACGAAATCCGCGCCGGACTCGCACGCACGGCGGGACGTCTCGCCGCACTGCGCCTGACGACCGACGAGGAGCATCTGCTCGGGCTCCTCCTTGACCAGATGGACGCGGCCGTGGCCGAGCGCGATAGCCGTCAGTATCAGACCCTGAACACCGAGTTCCACCGTCAGTTGATGGCGGCGACCAAGAATCCGCGGTTGATCACAATCAATCAGGCCGTCGAAGACGAGCTGACGCTCTACCTTCACAAGGGCGTGTATTCATTCACGCAGATGCAGCGCTCCTCGAAAGAACACCGCGAACTTTTCGAGGCGCTACGCGCGGGCCAAGCCGACGCGGCTGCGGAGGCTTTCGAGAATCACGTGCAGACGGGAAAGAAACGCATGCTCGACACCGTGTCCACGGGCCCGTCCGAACGTTAATGAAGTGGAGCAGCTTGTTGAAAACCATCGTCTTTCTTGACCGCGCGACGCTGTCGGCCGATCTACCGGATTTTCCGTTTCCGCATCGCTGGGTCGAATATCCGTCTACGACGCCGGAACACGTGCTGGAGCGTTGCCGCGACGCGCATATCGTCGTGACCAACAAGGTTCCACTGTCGGGCGATGTGATCGAGCAGTTGCCGCGACTGGAACTGATCGGCGTGCCGGCCGCAGGCGTCAATCATCTGGACACCGAAACATGCCGTAAACGGGGCATTGGTATCGTCGCGTGTCCGGGCTATTCGACGATCTCCGTGCCCGAGCACGCGTTCGCGTTGATGCTCGCACTTCGCCGCAACCTTATGCCTTACTGGCGCGACGTTTATGCCGGCGGCTGGAGCGGATCACCCACCTTCTACGCCGAACTGCATCCGATCCAGGATCTGCACGGATCGACGCTCGGTATCGTCGGTGCGGGTCACGGTGGAAAGCGTCTTGCCGAACTGGCCGGTGCGTTCGGCATGCGGGTGCTGTTCGCGGAGCGCAAGCGCGCGAGTTGCGTGCGCGACGGCTATGTGGCATTTGACCAGGTGCTGCGTGAGGCCGATACGATCAGCCTGCATTGCCCGCTTACCGACGAAACGCGGCATCTGTTCGGTCTCGCCGAATTCGAGCGAATGAAGCGCAGCGCGTCACTTGTGAACGCCGCGCGCGGCGGTATCGTCGACGAGGGCGCGCTGATCGAGGCACTCGACCGCAAGCTGATCGCAAATGCCGCGCTCGACGTCCTCGAGCAGGAGCCGCCCGCGCCAGATCATCCGCTGCTGTCCAGCGAGCGCACCGATCTGATCGTGACGCCGCATGTTGCATGGCGGACCCAGGTGGCCATGACGCGGCTCGTGACGCAACTCGCACAAGGCATCGAAAAGCATTACGCGCAGCATTGAGAACAGCACTTGAAGGGGGCCGTGCTGCGTCAGTGCCAGCGTGCAAGCGGCGCACGTACAGCGCGAGACGGCCAGCGTCGTCCCAGAGGAGATCAGCCAGCCGACTGTCGACGAGTATAAGCAGCAGGTCTAACCGGCCAAGGCGCAATCCAGCCTGTCGTATTGCGCACCGTCGACGGATTGATCTCCGAACGCCATGTGCAATCTGGCAGCTTTGTGCGACCGGGCAGGTCCTTGTTCTCGAATGACTAAGCAGCGGCGTGGGGCGCTTTGCTGAATCCTGCGCTATTGCAACGCCGTAAGTTTGAGTCCGGAACGCAATTCATGGACAACCTCTTCACGACTTCTTCGCTCGTCGGACACCTGCTCAATACCCTTTTGTAAAACCTTCTCGCAAAAAGTGATTCGGAAGCGATAGTAATCCGCATGCATTTGCGCGTCCATGACACGCTGCTCAGCCTGAAACAGCTCCATGCGCAAAGTTTTCAGCGCTTTTTCAGCCTGTTTCTCGGCAGTCGGCGCGTGATATGCAATCAGGTTAACAAGCCACCGCAGCATGACGAAGCCCTCCTCGCATGAAGTACTCTCCGCAGGTATCGAATCACGCGTCATACCGGCTACGCAACGACCGACCCTGGCCTTTAGTACGACAAAGGCTATCAAAGTCTGGGCAACGCTTGTGTTGCTTTCCGCACCTGTTGGGGAAAATGAAGCTTTGCCCATTTTATGGTCCGGGTTTGAAGCTGGATTGGTCGGCGAAGCTGTCGGCGTGGCTGTCTATTTCGCGTTATACGTGAGGTTCG
Source organism: Paraburkholderia kirstenboschensis (assembly GCF_904848585.1). Classification (GTDB taxonomy): domain Bacteria; phylum Pseudomonadota; class Gammaproteobacteria; order Burkholderiales; family Burkholderiaceae; genus Paraburkholderia; species Paraburkholderia kirstenboschensis. The sequence goes on along the minus strand of NZ_CAJHCR010000001.1, from coordinate 667,595 downwards.
TCGCTCTCACAAAGCTTGGCCGGGCAAGGCTAGCTACGGCCTCACTCGCTGACGTTGGACAACGCCGTCGATCCGACGTGGCGCCGCGATCTCTCCAACTGAGCGGGCAGACGCCTGACCTCGACTGGCTGCTGCTGACGAAGCGGATCGGCAATGTTATGTCGATGATCAGCGAGACGGCTCGGTATCGATTCGATCCTGATTGCCTCGAAACGCCATGCTCGCCCGATAACGCATGGCTCGGCGCGACTATCCGGAGGATGTGAGCGTGTACGCAGAACAAATCAAGCGCTGGTCGGAGAACGGGAATCTGCTGGCCGCAGTCGCTCAGGATTTCATGTGCGAGGCCCACATGCTGAAGATCACGGGCAAGACGATCCTCGAACACCAGCAGATGACGATCGAGCGTTACGACGCGCTGATGAAGTGCGATGTCGACGGCGTCTACATCATGCCGGTGCTGCAAGGCTACTCGCCGCAAGACTATGTGCGCCACATCGAAATGCATGGCGACCGCCTGAAGCATGGTGCGTGGGTTGGCGTTGGATCGGTGTGTAAGCGGAACGGCGATCCACGATCGATTGAGGCCGTACTGATGGCGATCAAGGCGGTGCGTCCCGATCTGCGACTGCACGGGTTCGGCCTGAAGTCGACGGCGCTGTCGTCGTGGATCGTACGGGCTCTCCTGTACACCGCGGACTCGATGGCGTGGAGCTTTGCAGCTCGCAAGCAGGGTCGCAATGCAAACGACTGGCACGAGGCAAAGGCATGGACCGAGCGAATCAACAGTCGGTCGCCCCCGGCGCAGAAGGGACTATTTACAGCGGAGGAGCTATGCACGATGTGACTGAAACCATCGGCGGCCGACTCAGGCGATTGCGTACCGACGCGCGACTGTCTGCGTCATCGGTAGCGCAGCGCATCCGCATGAGCCAGACGTACCTCTGCGAAGTCGAGCGCGATGAGCACATGCCGGGACTGACGATGGCCGCTGAGCTGGCAAAGCTATTCGGCGTGAGCCTTGACTACATCGCAGGCTTACGGACCACGAGAACAACCCATACGTGAAGAGGCACTGACACCATGACCACCGCCCCATCCGGCGCGCAGACAGGTACAGCCGTGCCGTCACAGTTGATCGACATAGACACGCGCATACGCGTCAGCAGCCTCTCGAGCTTGGGGTTCAGTGTCGAAGTAACCCGGGACAAGGAGGCTGTCTACGATAGGCTCTTCGGATCCCTCCCTACCAAGTCTAAGTTCGCCCTGCCATGGCGAACCAGTTGGGCCCACGGAGGTGACCGAGATCTCGTACCAATACTGGCGGTAGTTCCCGCGCGGGGTCATGTGGATCTCCCTGTTTCACGAATGATCATAGCACCGGTAAAAAAGACGATGACCCGATCCATCGCCATCGTTGGACGGCAACTTGCCATGATCGCCGCAGCACAACGAATGATTGAAATCACGCGCAAACACTGGGGTGTTACATGGCAGCAGTTCTAGACCAACCGATTGACCTGACTGAGGAAGAGATCGTTCGCATGACCGGCTACCGGCGGCTGGGCAAGCAGATCGAGACGTTGAAGTCGCTCGGGACTCCCGCGCGCCGGCGGCCAGATAATTCGGTTCTCGTCATGCGCGTGCACTGCCTGTATCCCGTTGGCTCGCCTGAACGCGCCGCGAACGACAGGCCCAAACTCAAATCCATCTCGCGCAAGAAATGAATCGACGTCGCAAAACACACCGCGGAATGCCAAAGCGGGTCTATCAAAGACACGGTGCGTTCTACTTCTACGCGCCGTCAAAGCTTCGTAATCCATGGACCGGCAAGATGCAAACATGGATACGGCTCTGCTCGATGGACGACGGCGAGCCGGCTATGTACTCCAAGCTTGGAGAGTTGCTGGGTAATAAGAGCTTGGTCGACGGCACGATGCCGAGCCTTTGCGCTGACTGGAAAGACCGCAAGCTGAACCGGTTTAGCGAAGAGGTGCAGAAAGAGTACCGGCGCATGGCCGACGTGATAGCGACCGCCTTTGAAGACTACACGGTAGCCCAGGTGACGACGAAGGACTGTCCCGACTTCCTGCGCGACAACTTCCGCGCGAAGCACAACACGGCGCAAAAGTACGCCAACGTGCTACGGAAGATGTTCAAGTTCGCGGTCAGCGAGAGAGGCTTTCGCCAGGACAACCCGTGCGATCAGCTCGACCTGTCCGACTATCAAACGAAGCGCCGCGAAGTGCTACTGGCTCATGCAGCGATTAAAGCAATTCGCGACGCCGCGCTGATCGGCAAGGACGGCTTGCCGACGGAATCTGGTCCGATGTTCCAATGCATCGTCGACATGTCCTATCTCGTTTGGCAGCGAGCCATCGACGCGCGCATGCTGCTCGAGACGCAAATCACCGACACCACGATTCGCTTCAAGCCCTCGAAGACTGCTGGCACGAGCGGCAAGGTCCTCGATGTGGAGATCACGCCGCAGATACGCGCGGTGATTGACCGCGCTAAGACCATCAAAAAGAAGTATCTGATTATCAGCCCGTACCTCTTCCCCACGCAAAAAGGCGGTGCGTACTAGTTCAAAGACCTGCGAGCGCTCGGCGCGACTGACGCGGCGAAGGCCGGCAAAGGACGAGCAGAGATCCAGACGCGTCTCGCGCATACGACCGGAAAGACGACGGAAATTTACATCAACGAGGCTATACCCGAGACATCATCGCTCGACTTGAAACTGCCGTGGTAACTGATGGACACTGCTTAGTTTGGCACTAGGAATCTCAGGCCCAGCCTAAAGATTCGAGCGGCATATAGCCATCCTTTCAGCCGGCTCTCTCGACTGATTGCACCGTGGTCGGGTGTTGATCGATAGGAGCGCGAGAAGCCGCAGGGCGCCCTTGAATTGATGGCAAAGCAGCGATCCAACTGCCCAATGCTATACCTGGTTTTTCAATTAGCATGTATGTCGCGATGCAAACCATCAAAAGCACCAATGCTGAAATCGCTTGCGCCATGAAGAATTGAGGCGAGCCAGTCAACGAGAAATCGAGTAGTGGACCAGACGTGAACATGAATGTGAGAACAGCGCCATGTGTCAAATACAAGCTGTAGCTGATGTCTCCTAGTCGGCGGGCACCAGTCAGTTTCAATAGGCCGAATAGCGACGTACCGGAAGCGACCAGCGTGAAGAACCCGCCGAGCAGCACGGACGCCAGTTGCGCATAAGCTGTGTCACAAAGCCAGAAAACGCCGACTAGCAACGCAATCGCTATCACCGAGCGTCCCGGGCCGTCACCGCGAATGGCGGAGTGTTCTCGATCGATCGATGCCGCGAGCATCCCGAGCAGGAACTGCGCGACAAAATACCGAGCGCCTGGGCCGATCACACCGTCGACGAAGAGCACAAACACCAAGGCAGCGATAACTATCGGAGTCGTTGTCCGGTTCTTCGCCAGGACTGCGAGAAACGGTAACGATGCATAGAACAACCATTCATAGTACAGCGACCACGACTGCCCGATAATGCCCAGCGTATTGGGAAAGTTGAGAAACGGCTCGGGGTTTTGCACCATGCCAAACGCTAGCCACTGCACCGCCTGCTTAGCGATATGCAAGGGTGATGTTCCTACTGGAATTCCTACCGCCTGTAGCGTTGCCAAGCCATACACGATCGCCACGAAACAATATAGTGGGGAGATGCGGAAAAAGCGCTTAACGTACAGTGGCATCCAACTTATCGATGTTTGTGCGCTGATCAGTCGTGACCAAAAGAGAAACCCAGTGATCATGAAAAACAACGCGACGCCCACCGATCCGAGCATGTCGTAGAAAGGAGAGGGAAATGTGGGTTCGCTTATAGTCGGGCGGAAATGACCCAGCACCGAATGATGAAAAAACACCGCGAGCGCAAGCAGTCCGCGCAGACCATCCAGTGAATGCAGCCGATTCGCCGAGTTGAAATCTGGCGTGTCAAGCCTAGAGAACAGCCTCTTTGGAGTGAGGACCAGAATCAAGCCAGCGGTTGTGGCAGCAGCGGGCCAAATGGCGTAATCGGTCATTGTTATTGCGCAAAGGGCTGTACGAGTCGCAAGGGCAGATTCTACCAGCCCATGACCCCGTGCTAGCGACGCCATGAATATTAGACAAACGTCTAATATTCTGTCTAAACAGTACTGTACGAACGCACAGTGCGGCAGGAAATGAAAAAGCCGCAACGCCTTACGGCGTGCGGCTTTGATCTTGGTCGGGGCGAGAGGATTTGAACCTCCGACCACCTGCACCCCATGCAGGTACGCTACCAGGCTGCGCTACGCCCCGAACAGCACAAAATTATAACAGACACTTCATTCGAAGAGAACCGTCCGCGCCAACAAAGCGACTAGCGATTCAACAGATCGATCACGTGCAGCAGTTCCTTGCGCAACTGCTCGACGTCGACGGCGACCGCGGGTGCTGTCGGCTCCGGCGGAACGAAGCCTTCGACCTGCTCGCCCATTTCAGCCGGCGCATTGTGCGCGCCGCCGCCATGTGAATCCAGGCGGTTGCGTGCACCGTTGATCGTGAAGCCCTGCTCGTACAGCAACTCACGAATCCGCCGGATCAGCAGCACCTCGTGATGCTGATAGTACCGGCGATTGCCGCGTCGCTTGACAGGCCGCAACTGCGTAAACTCCTGCTCCCAATAGCGCAACACATGCGGTTTGACGCCGCATAGTTCGCTGACCTCACCAATCGTGAAGTAGCGTTTCGCCGGAATCGGAGGCAAGACGACTTTTTCCATCGTCGCTGTCATCGTCAGTTAGCCGTCGTGGTGGGTTGCGCAGGAACGCGCCAGTCGATCAGCGCGTGAAGCTCGCTTCCGCGCCGTTCTCGACCAGAGCCTTCAGCTTTTGACTTGCATGGAACGTCACAACGCGGCGCGCGGCAATAGGGATTGCCTCGCCGGTCTTCGGGTTTCTGCCGGGACGCTGTGGTTTGTCGCGCAACTGGAAGTTGCCGAAGCCCGACAGCTTCACACTGTCGCCGCTCTCCAACGCATCCCGGATCACCTCGAAAAACGCCTCCACCATGTCTTTCGCTTCCCGCTTGTTGAGCCCGACATTGTCGAACAGCAACTCCGCAAGTTCCGCTTTGGTGAGCGTCGGCGTTTCAGTTGAAACGACGGCGGGTGATGTCGGAATTTCTCGAATCATGGCGCTGCGTTGCGCCGTAAGAAGGGCTTCGAAATCACTCGAGTTCATTTCATTCATATCTATCAAATGGCGCGCCATGCAGAAAACAAAGGATGCGGAAACAGCCGCGCAATTGTTAAATGCGGGTTATCCGCGCAACCGTGCGCCATATACTCGAGCCAGACGTTCCACCAGAGTCTGAATGGCCAGATCGACCGTTTCGTCCTGAAGGGTCCCGCCAGTATCTTGCAAGGTAACACGGAACGCAAGGCTTTTCTCGTGAGCCCCCAAGCCACCGGAAGTGTTTGATTTTGGACGGAATTCATCGAAAAGCACAACCTTCTGGACGGTCTTGCAGGCGGGCTCCGACTGAGCCTTCTGGAGCTCGTCCAGCAGCGCCTGCGCCTCGATTTTCTGATCGACAACTACCGCGATATCGCGACGCACCGGCGGGAATTTAGACACTTCCGACGGTGTGGGCAAAACGCGTTGCATTAATGCGTCCGCTTCGACTTCAAACAGAATCGGCGCATGCGGTAAATCATATTTTTGCATCCAGCGTGGATGCAGTTCGCCAATCCAGCCGATCGCGCGTCCATTCAGTTCGATGCGCGCGCTGCGCCCCGGATGCAGCGCGGGATGCTCCGCTTTGACGAAACGCGCGACTGCCGGCGCGAGCAGCGCTTCGACGTCGGCCTTCACGTCGAAGTAGTCGACGGTGCGCGTCGGCGCGCCCCACTGCTCCTCTAGCGCGGGACCGTATGCGAGCCCGCCGATCATCTTCGGCTGAGCAAAGCCTTCGACCGTCAACTCTCCGGCCTTGATCGACGGATCGTGCAGGAACACGCGGCCGGCCTCGAACACGCGCACGCGGTCCGCCGCACGGCGGTTCAGGTTCGTGCGCAGCACGTGAATCAGGCTACCGATCAGCGTTGTCCGCATGACCGACAACTGGCTTGCAATCGGGTTCAGCAGACGCACCGGCTTGTCATTGCCAGCGAAGTCCTGCTCCCATTCGGCGTCCACGAAACTGAAGTTGACCGTTTCAGCGTAATCGCGAGCGGCAAGCGCATGGCGGATCGCGTGGATCGAGCGACGCGTTTCGTTGGTCGCGCGCATTTCGCTCTTGGCGACTGGCGGGCGCGCCGGAATTTTCTCGAAGCCGTAGATGCGCGCGACTTCTTCGATCAGGTCTTCTTCGATCTCGATATCGAATCGGTACGACGGCGGCATGACCGAGAACGTGTCGCCGTCGCGTTCGAAGGCGAGGCCGAGGCGCGTGAAGATCTGCGCGATTTCATCTGCGCTGATCGCGATGCCGATGATGCGGTTCGCGCGGGACACACGCATCTTCACGGGCTCGCGCTGCGGCACGTTGACGACCTGGTCGTCCACGGGACCCGCTTCGCCGCCGCAAATGTCGAGGATCAGTTGCGTGATCCGCTCGATGTGCTCGACCGTGGTCGCGTAATCGACGCCGCGCTCGAAGCGATGGCCAGCATCGGTCGAGAAGTTGTACTTGCGCGAGCGGCCGCGAATGCTATCGGGCCACCAGAATGCGGCTTCAAGATAAATGTTGGTCGTGTCGAGCGTAACGGCCGTGCTGTCGCCGCCCATGATGCCCGCGAGGCTTTCAATGTGCTGCTCGTCGGCGATCACGCCAACCGTTTCGTCGAGCTCGACGGTGTTGCCGTTCAGCAGCTTGAGCGTTTCGCCCTTGCGGGCCCAACGCACGTCCATACCGCCGTGGATCTTGTCCAGATCGAACACGTGCGACGGACGGCCCAACTCGAGCATCACATAATTGGAAATATCCACGAGCGCGGAGATGCTGCGCTGACCTGAACGCTCGAGACGTTCGACCATCCATTGCGGCGATTTCGCACGCGCATTCACACCGCGGATGACACGGCCCGAGAAACGGCCGCAAAGATCGGGGGCTGAGATTCTGACAGGCAGCGTCTCGTCGAGCTTGACTTCGACCGGCTTGATCTCGAGCGGACGCAACGGCGCGCCGGTGATCGCGGACGTTTCGCGCGCCACGCCGAACACCGACAAGCAGTCTGCCTTGTTCGGCGTCAGCTTGATTTCAAAAATGGTGTCGTCGAGATTGAGCGTTTCGCGGATGTCCTGGCCAATCGGCGTATCTTCCGGCAGGATCAGAAGGCCGCTATGATCTTCTGAGAGCTTCAGTTCGCGCGCCGAGCACAGCATGCCCTGACTTTCCACGCCGCGCAGCTTCGAGAGTTTGATCTCAAACGGTGCGCCGCCCTCTTCGGCCGGCGGCAGTTGCGCGCCGACCAGCGCGACGGGCACCTTGATGCCGGGCGCCACGTTCGGCGCACCGCATACGATATTCAGCGTGGCGCCTGTGCCGGCGTTGACCTGGCAGACGTTAAGCTTGTCCGCATCCGGATGCTTGACGACTTCCAGCACCTGACCGACCACGATCTTCGAGGTCGGGGGCGCAGCCGGTCGCAGGTCTTCCACTTCGAGACCCGCCATCGTCAATGCGTGCGATAGCTCGTCCGTCGTCAGTTGCGGATCGACAAAAGTTCTCAGCCAGGATTCCGGGAATTGCATGGTTCTGTGTACGTTCTGTTCGGGTTAGGTCCGCGTGAGGCAGATGCATCGCGCAACTCGGCGTTCGGCAAAATCGCCAGTTGCCATGAGCTACCGCGAGTCACCGCCTTTCACTGCCGGGACGCTGTGGCGGCATGCACTGTGTGCATTACCGCGCTCTATGCTTGTCGCGCCATGCGTTCGTTCAAGCGAATTGACGCAGGAAACGCAAGTCGTTTTCGAAGAACAGACGCAGGTCTTGCACGCCGTAGCGCAACATGGTGAGCCGCTCGAGGCCGCTGCCGAAAGCGAAGCCAATGTAGCGCTCCGGGTCGAGGCCCATGTTGCGGATCACGGTAGGATGCACTTGGCCTGAGCCCGAAATCTCGAGCCACTTGCCCGCGTTCTTGCCCGTTTCGAACAGCATGTCGATCTCGGCCGACGGTTCGGTGAACGGGAAATACGACGGACGGAAACGCACCAGAATATCGTCGCGTTCGAAGAATTTCTTGAGGAAGTCGGTATAGACGCCCTTCAAATCAGCAAAGCTGATGTTCTCGTCGATCCACAGACCTTCGACCTGATTGAACATCGGCGAGTGAGTCGCGTCGCTGTCCACACGGTAGGTGCGACCCGGCACGATCACCTTGATCGGCGGCGTGTTGGTACGCGCGTAACGCACCTGCATCGGGCTCGTATGCGTGCGCAGCAGCAGTTGGCGCCCGTCGGCATCTTTGCCGTCGACGTAGAAAGTGTCCTGCATTGAGCGAGCCGGATGGTTTTCCGGGCTGTTCAACGAGGTGAAGTTGTACCAATCGGTTTCGATTTCGGGGCCGTCGGCCACGTCGAATCCGATGCTGCCGAAAATCTGTTCGACGCGCTCCCACGTGCGCATCACCGGGTGCAGGCTGCCCGTATTGGCGCCGCGGCCTGGCAGCGTGACGTCGATCGCTTCGGCGGCGAGGCGCTGATTCAGCAACGCGTCGGCCAGCGCCTGGCGGCGAGCCGTCAGCGCGGCTTCAACCTGTTGCTTGACGAGGTTGATCCGTGCGCCTTCTGTCTTGCGCGTTTCGGGATCGAGTTTGCCAAGGCCCTTCAACAGTTCCGTCAACGCACCCGACTTGCCGAGAAAGCGTGCTTTCTCATTCTCGAGGGTGGTGACGTCGGAGGCTTCTGCGAAGGCTTTTTGCGCGTCCGCGACAATCTGGTCCAGGTCCATTGATCCCATCATTTCAACGTCAGTGTTCAATCGAAGCAAAACTGGTTCTACCAACAAAAACGGGGCTCGGTGAGGAGCCCCGTTTTTGTTGCAGCGTCACCGAGACTACCGGATGTTCGCTGCAACGAACCACGCAGTGTTAATTGCCAGAAGCGCAATCAGGCTGCAACGGCGGCTTTCACCTGCTGAACGATCGCAGCAAAAGCAGCCTTGTCGAACACAGCCATGTCGGCCAGCACCTTGCGGTCGAGTTCGATCGAAGCCTTCTTCAGGCCGTTGATGAACACGCTGTACGTCATGTCGTGCTGACGCACCGCCGCGTTGATACGCGTGATCCACAATGCACGGAACACACGCTTCTTGTTGCGGCGATCGCGATAGGCGTACTGGCCTGCGCGCATGACCGCCTGCTTGGCGATGCGATAGACGTTATTGCGACGGCCGCGGTAACCCTTGGCCAGCTTGATGATCTTCTTGTGACGGGCCCGTGCGGTAACCCCACGTTTTACTCGAGGCATGTCTTGCTCCTATGAGTTTCGGTTAAGGGTTAAGCGAACGGCAGCATTGCGCGCACGGAGTTCAGATCGGAATCATGAACTGCCGTCGAACCGCGCAGATGGCGTTTGTTCTTGGTGGTCTTCTTGGTAAGAATGTGGCGCTTGAAGGCTTGACCGCGCTTGACGGTACCGCCCGGACGCACCACGAAGCGCTTTGCAGCACTCTTCTTGGTCTTCATCTTCGGCATGACAACTCCATTATTAGATGGATATGGGTGTGCGGTCGGCCTGATGGCCATTACCCGCCCTTCGAAACCCATTCCACTTGGTATGCAGACCGCCAATACCGCCGGCAGCCGCTTTTCGGAAACGGCGCGCATTTGCATAAGCGCCGTCTCGAAACCTGCTGATGCCGCACCGGACACCCGGCGCGACGTCGTTCAACTTTTCACAACCAGAACACGCGCCACGTGGCGCGTCGCCGCTCTGACCGCTTACTTCTTTTTCTTCGGAGCGAGCACCATGATCATCTGGCGCCCTTCCATTTTCGGCATTTGCTCGACCTGACCAACTTCGTCGAGGTCCGTGCGCAGGCGTTCCAGCATGCGCATACCGATTTCCTGGTGAGCCATTTCGCGGCCACGGAAACGCAACGTGATTTTCGTCTTGTCGCCGTCGTCGAGAAAGCGAATGAGGTTGCGCAGTTTGACGTTGTAGTCACCGTCGTCAGTGCCCGGGCGGAATTTGACTTCCTTGACCTGAACGATCTTCTGCTTGAGCTTGGCCTCGTGCTGCTTCTTCGCTTCCGAGTACTTGAACTTGCCGTAGTCCATCAAGCGGCAAACCGGCGGAACCGCTTGCGGCGCGATTTCCACCAGATCCACGTCTTGCTGCTCCGACATGCGGAACGCATCAGCAAGTTTCACGATGCCGAGCGGTTCGTTCTCGACTCCGACCAGACGCACCTCGGGTGCCGTAATTTCACCGTTGATGCGGTGCGCAGACTTATCAGTAGCGATGTTACGTTTCCTCTAAAAATTAAAAAAACGAGCCGCGCTGCCAAGTGGCTCAGTTGAACGACTGCACGTTCTGGCGCAGACGCTCAATGAAAGAATCGACAGGCATCACGCCAAGGTCGACACCACCACGGGCACGCACGGCTACCGTTTGGGCTTCACGCTCCTTGTCGCCGACCACAAGCAGGTACGGCACCTTCTCAAGCGTGTGCTCACGTATTTTATAGCTAATCTTCTCGTTGCGCAAATCGGCCTCTACTCTAACCCCTTGTTTTTGCAACGATTGGGCCACAGACTGTGCGTATTCGGCCTGACTTTCGGCGATATTCATCACCACTACCTGCATTGGAGCGAGCCACGCAGGCATTGCACCAGCATGGTGCTCGATCAGAATGCCGAGAAAACGCTCCATTGATCCGACGATTGCCCGGTGCAGCATGATAGGACGGCGACGGCTGTTGTCTTCCGCGACGTACTCGGCGCCCAGACGCTCCGGCAGCACCATATCGAGTTGCAACGTGCCGCACTGCCACGAGCGGCCGAGCGCGTCCTTGATGTGATATTCCACTTTAGGACCGTAGAACGCCCCTTCGCCCGGCAGTTCTTCCCAGGTCACGCCGCAAGCCGTCAATGCTTCGCGCAAGCCCTGCTCCGCGCGGTCCCAGGTCTCGTCCGTGCCGGCACGGGCGTCAGGCCGCAACGAAAGTTTGATCTCGACGTTGTCAAAGCCGAAGTCCTTGTACACGCTCATGGCCAGCGTGTTGAAGGCGATCGACTCGCTGATGAACTGTTCTTCGGTACAGAAAATATGCGCGTCGTCCTGCACAAAGCCACGCACGCGCATCAATCCATGCAGCGCGCCCGACGATTCATTGCGGTGGCACGAGCCGAACTCCGCGTAACGCAGCGGCAGATCGCGATACGAGCGCAGCCCGTGGTTGAACACCTGGACGTGACCGGGGCAGTTCATCGGCTTGATCGCGTAATCGCGCTTTTCCGATTCAGTCGTGAACATGTTTTCACGATAGTTCTGCCAGTGACCCGACGCTTCCCACAGCGACCGGTCCATGATCATCGGCGTCTTGATCTCGAGGTAGCCCGCGTCGTTCACGCGGCGGCGCATGTACTGCTCGACCTGCTGCCACAGCGTCCAGCCGCGCGGATGCCAGAACACCATGCCCGGCGACTCGTCCTGCATGTGAAACAGGTCGAGTTGCTTGCCGAGCTTACGGTGATCGCGCTTCTCCGCCTCTTCGAGCATGTGCAGATACGCGTCCTGATCTTCCTTCTTCGTCCAGGCCGTGCCGTAAATACGCTGCAACTGCTCGTTCTTCGAATCGCCGCGCCAGTAGGCGCCCGCCACCTTCATCAGCTTGAAGACCTTCAGCTTGCCGGTGGACGGCACGTGCGGACCGCGGCACAGGTCGGTGAAGCCGCCGTGCGAGTACAGCTTGATTTCGTCGGTAGCGGGAATCGATTCAATGATCTCAGCCTTGTACTTCTCGCCGATGCTCTTGAAGTAGTCCACCGCTTCGTCGCGTGACACGACGCGGCGCGAGACCGGCTCGTCTTTCTTCGCGAGCTCCTGCATGCGCTTTTCGATCTTCTCGAGATCTTCCGGCGTGAAGGGACGGCTATACGCGAAGTCGTAGTAGAAGCCGTTGTCGATGACCGGACCGATCGTGACTTGCGCTTCCGGATAGAGATCCTTCACTGCGTAGGCGAGCAGGTGCGCCGCAGAGTGACGAATGATATCGAGACCGTCTGCGTCTTTTTCGGTGACGATGGCAAGCGCCACGTCGTGGTCGATCAGCGCGGACGTATCGACCAGCTCACCGTCGATCTTGCCGCCGAGCGCGGCCTTGGCAAGGCCGGGGCCGATGGACGCGGCCACTTCGGCGACGGTCACCGGATGCTCGTACTGTCGAACAGAACCGTCAGGCAGACGTATCGAAACCATTGCGTTCTCCGTGGTGCCGACCGGCGGCGGCATATACATCAATCAAACAAGCCAAAAAAAATGCGGCCCCGCTTTCGAGGGGCCGCATTCACATTTCCTGCAAACTACACTGGCGAAAGTGGTCCTCGACTAGCGTCGCTCCGAAGTGGTTTCGGTCAACGTTCGCGGTGTCATAACCGTATTCGCCTTTTGCGCCACAGGCGCTTACTGCAGTTTGCGAAACCCCGGCAGTACCGGAATTTCTCTTTCGTTGGTAGGCTCGATTGGACTCGAACCAACGACCCCCACCATGTCAAGGTGGTGCTCTAACCAGCTGAGCTACGAGCCTGAAGAAACGAGATTATATGGAGCCCCACACTGCTTGGCAAGTACTTTTATGCACCGGCTTTAAATTGCGCTTACCCACATCACTCACTCGCTTGCGCATGAGCAAGTGAGCACATCGACTCAACATCGCGTCACTGCGTCAGCCTTTGCGCGACGCCCGCACGACACCCGTCACTTCGCCGAGCAGCGTGCAGGCGCGCTGAATTTGCGCGGCACTCGACACCTCGACGGTGAATTGCATGAACGCGGCATTGCGGCGGGTTTGAGTCTTCACACCGATCACATTCATTTTTTCTCGCGCGAACACTTCGGAGATATCGCGCAGTAAACCCTGGCGGTCCGTCGCGTCGATCGAAAGATCGACTGGATAAACCGATTGCCCCCGGCCGCTCATCACGTCCGCTGACCACGCCGTTTGCAACACACGCTCCGGCGCACGTTCGGCCATACGCAAAAACGTCGGGCAATCGCTGCGGTGAATCGACATGCCCTTGCCTCGCGTCACAAAGCCGGAGATGTCGTCAGGCGGCGCCGGACGGCAGCAGCGAGCTAGCTGCGTGAGCAGCGCGTCGACGCCGACCACCAGCACGCCTGTCGACGCACCGCGCGCCACGCTCGCGCCACTACTGCGTTTCTCGAATTGCTCGGGTACTTCGACCACCGGCTCAGGCGGCGGCGCATCGTGCAGCGCCTGCTCGACGAGTCGCAGACTGAACTCTTCCTTCCCGACGACCGAGAACAGATCGTCGGTAGTCTTGAAGCCGAGTTTCGCGGCGAGCTGATCCAGATTCACCGAGGTCTTGCCCTCGCGCTGCAGCGTCTTTTCGACCATTGCGCGGCCGCTCGCAATGTGCTCCTGCAACTCGACGGCGTTAAACCACGCGCGCACTTTCTGGCGCGCGCGGGGGCTGTGCAGATAACCGAGTTGTGGATTGAGCCAGTCGCGCGACGGCCCGCCTTCTTTGACCGCGACGATCTCCACCGTCTGGCCGTTCTGCAACTGTGTGTTGAGCGGCACCATCGCCCCGTCGACGCGCGCACCGCGGCACCGATGCCCCAACTCGCTATGCAGGTGATAAGCGAAATCCACCGGCGTCGCACCATGCGGCAACGCGATCACACGCGCTTGCGGCGTGAGCACGTAGATGTGGTCGTCGTCGAGCGTGGCCTGGCGCAGTTGCTCCCACGGCTGCGCCGCGCGCTTCTCGCCGTGCTCGCCCTCGGACACGTCGTCTTTCCACGCGAGCAATTGACGCAACCACGCGATCTTCTCGTCGTACTTCTCATTGGCGGCGAACTGACCGCCGTAGCCGCGCGTGCCGGCTTCCTTGTAGCGCCAGTGCGCGGCCACGCCGTACTCGGCGAACTGATGCATGTCGTGCGTGCGGATCTGCACTTCGAACGCACGGCCGTCGTCGCCGATCACGACTGTGTGCAGCGACTTATAGCCATTCGGCTTCGGTCGCGAGATGTAATCGTCGAACTCTCTCGGCACCGGCTGCCACAGGTTGTGCACGATGCCGAGCACCGTGTAGCAATCCTTGATGTCCGGCACGATTACGCGAAACGCGCGCACGTCGTACAGTTCGGCGAAGTCGAGTTCCTTGCCACGCATCTTGCGCCAGATGCTATAGATATGCTTCGGCCTGCCGCTTACTTCCGCGCGAATGTTCGCAGCGGCGAGTTCCTGCTGCAGACGTTCAATGGCCTGCGCAACATAGCTTTCGCGCTCAACGCGCTTTTCATCCAGCAACTTCGCGATGCGCTTATAAGTCACCGGCTCTTCGAAGCGGAACGCAAGGTCTTCGAGTTCCCACTTCAGTTGCCAGATGCCAAGACGGTTGGCGAGCGGCGCATAGATGTCGAGCGTTTCACGCGCCACGTCGGGCGACGGCGTGAGCTTCGCTGCCGCGTAATAACGCAGCGACTGCAGGCGCGACGCGAGCCGTATCAGCACCACGCGAATATCCTGCGCGAACGCGAGCAGCATCTTCCTCAGCGCCTCGACCTGCGCGCGCCGCGCGGCCTGCGCATCACGCCCCGCTTCGGGCATGGCGTTCTGCGCCGCGCGCAAGCTAACCGTGCCGAGGCGCAGCAGCTTGCGCACGTCGCCGACAAGTTGCGCGACTTCTTCGCCGAAGTTGTCGGCGATCACGCGCTCGGGGTCTTGCAAATGCGGCGTCAATGCGAACAACGCTGCCGCCAGCACGGCTGGCGGATCGACATTGAGCGTGCGCATGATCGACGCGGTGCCCGCCGCATGGTCCGCGAGAGACTCGCCCGATGACAGCCGCACCTCGCCGGCATGCTGACGCACGAATGCCATCGCTTCGTCGAAAGACGGAAGCGGATTCGGCGTGCTCGTAACGGTTTCGGAATTCATCGTGCGGCGGCCCACCGGGCCCAGGCAAATCAACGGAATTTCAACAACAACTGCTTGATCTTGCTTCGCCTAGCTGCGCTGCGCCGCGACCACGACGATTTCAACGAGGCACTTCGGGTTCGCGAGCTTCGCCTCAACGGTCGCGCGCGGCGGCGTCGCGCCTTGCGCAACCCACTCGTCCCACACCGCATTCATGCCGGCGAAATGCTCCATGTCCGAGATGTAGATCTGCACGGACAACAGATGCGATTTATCGCTGTCTACCTCGGCGAGCAGGCGGTCGATATGGCCGAGCACTTCGCGCGTCTGCCCCGTGATGTCCTGGTCCGCGTCTTCGGCGATCTGGCCAGCAAGGTAAACCGTACCGTTGTGCACGGCAATTTCAGAAAGACGCTTGCCGACATGGTGACGAATGACTGCCATGAAGAATCCTGAAGTAGGTGAAAGAAGATTGATCGGGATGCGCTATGCATGACGCGTTTGAACGCCACGCGCAACTGCATATTATGACGCGTCGCCGCCATTGCCGATAAAGAACCGCTTCGCAATGTCGATCTGATCCGCCGAAAGAAACGCCGGCGCGTGCCCGACACCGCTGATCTCGACGCTCGACACCGCACGCCCCGTCTCGACCATCCTGGCGACCGTTTCACGCGACAGCAGATCGGAAAGCTCGCCCCTCACCACCAGCACCGGCCCCTGGAAGGACGCAAGCGAATGCCATAGCGCGGCCTCGCCCAGTTTCGCGGTTTCTTCGGTGGTCGCGGCAAAGGGCTGCGCAATGCGCGGATCGTAGCGGAACAGCCATGTGCCGTTCTCTTCACGAATCAGCGGCGTATTGATCTCGCGCCATTCTTCCGCCGTAAGCGGACCGAAGCTGCGCGCGAGGAACGCCGCGTGATCGATGCCTTGCCGCAGCGAGTCGAAGCGCACGGGCTTGCCGAGATAATCGCCGATACGCTTGACGGCCTCCGGCTCCAGATGCGGACCGACATCGTTCAGCAGCAGCTTGCGGATAGGCGTGTCCGCGAGGCCCGCGAGGCCGAGCCCAATGAGACCGCCCATTGACGTGCCGAACCAGTCGACCGTTTCCACATTCAGCCGCGCAATCAGCGTCACCATGTCGGCGACATATTGCGGCACGCTGTATAAGTTTGGGTTGCCGAGCCACGAAGACAAGCCCCGGCCCGCCACATCAGGACAGACCACGCGGTAGGTACCGGCGAACTGTGCCGCTAACCGGTCGAAGTCGCGCCCCGAGCGCGTCAGGCCATGCACGCACAACAGCACCCGCGGATTGTCGGGATCGCCCCACTCGGTGTAGGCAATACGATGCAGGCCCGCGGCGCTCGCGCACTGCACATAACGTTGACGCGGCGCGGGCCGCTCGCCGGCGAAAGCTGTCGTTACGGTCATTTGTGGTCCTTGCAAAAGCGCTGCGCATGTGGCCTGGTGCGCCGTAACGCGGCGCAAAGAGACA
This sequence comes from Paraburkholderia kirstenboschensis, assembly GCF_904848585.1. GTDB lineage: Bacteria > Pseudomonadota > Gammaproteobacteria > Burkholderiales > Burkholderiaceae > Paraburkholderia > Paraburkholderia kirstenboschensis. Next base: position 650,974 of record NZ_CAJHCR010000001.1, on the reverse strand, counting down.
GGCGGCGAAACTTCAAGTGATTGCTTCGAACGATTGTAAACCGCTTTGCCGCGTGACAAGGATCGGCCAGAAGGCATAGGACGAACGCAGCAAAACCCAGTGCCGCAAAAAGAAAAGCGGGCGAGACTCACGCCTCGCCCGCTTTACCCGTTTTTTGCCGTTTTTCTCGCCGCCTTGGCCGACTGCACATGCATCAGCCCGGCGGCAAACCCGACTACCGCGGTCAGCTCACCGCACTCACATCGAGCGGCGCGCCCGTCTTCGCCTTGATCTCGTCGACGCTCACGCCAGGCGCCAGTTCGGTCACCTTCAGGCCGTCGTCAGTGACTTCGATCACGCCGAGGTCGGTGATGATCTGATCCACCACGCCCACGCCCGTCAACGGCAGCGTGCATTCTTCGAGAATCTTGTGCTGATCGCCCTTCGCGACGTGCTCCATCAGCACGACCACGCGCTTGACGCCTGCTACCAGATCCATCGCGCCGCCCATGCCCTTGATCATCTTGCCGGGGATCATCCAGTTGGCCAGGTCGCCCTTCTTGCTGATCTGCATGGCGCCCAGAATCGCCAGATTGATGTGCCCGCCGCGAATCATCGCGAACGAATCCGCCGACGAAAAAATCGACGAGCCCGGCAGCGTGGTCACCGTCTGCTTGCCCGCGTTGATGAGGTCGGCGTCTACTTCGTCTTCGGTCGGCGACGGGCCGATGCCGAGCAGGCCGTTTTCCGACTGCAGCCACACTTCGACGCCCGTCGGCACGTGGTTCGCCACCAGCGTCGGCAGGCCGATACCGAGGTTCACATAGAAACCGTCCTGCAATTCCTTCGCCGCGCGCGCGGCCATTTCGTCACGAGTCCATGCCATGATCAGTCTCCTTTCGCGCGGACGACGCGTTGTTCGATGCGTTTTTCCGGATGCGCATTGAGCACGATGCGCTGAACGAAGATGCCAGGCGTATGAATCGCGTCCGGATCGAGCTCGCCTACCTCGACGATTTCCTCGACTTCCGCGACGGTGATCTTGCCGGCCATCGCACACATCGGGTTGAAGTTGCGCGCCGTGCGGCGATAGATCAGGTTGCCCGACTTGTCCGCCTTCCATGCCTTGACGAGCGCGATGTCCGCCGTCAGCGAATGTTCGAGCACGTAGTGGTTTTCGCCGAACTGGCGGGTTTCCTTGCCTTCGGCGATCAGCGTGCCGTAGCCGGTATTGGTGAAGAAGGCCGGAATACCCGAGCCGCCCGCGCGCAGCTTCTCGGCAAGCGTGCCTTGCGGCGTGAATTCCAGCTCGAGTTCACCGGCCAGATACTGGCGCTCGAACTCCTTGTTCTCGCCGACATACGACGAGATCATCTTCTTGATCTGGCGCGTCTCGAGCAGCAGACCGAGGCCGAATCCGTCGACACCCGCGTTGTTGCTGATGCAGGTAATGTTTTGCACCTTGGTGTCGCGCAGCGCCGCGATCAGCGCCTCGGGAATGCCGCACAGCCCGAAGCCGCCGACGGCGAACGTCTGCCCGTCCTTGACGATGTCCTTCAGCGCCTCGGCGGCGCCTGGGTAGACTTTGTTCATCAGTATGTCCCTTCCTTTATGGAAACCTGAAACCGTTTTCTTGCGGCTCGTGTGACGCGCTCAGGCGCGGCCCGACACGTCATTCTAGTCATCCGGCGGGTGCTGTGCGTCGAGCCTATGTAAAGCTTCGCGCAAACGCGCCCACGGACGCCTCACCGCGTTCTCATGTGCCCGAAAGAGTACGCTGCGTGCGCCATACGGCACAATACGCAAAAATACATAAGTACTTGCCGCCAGCCCATGCCCGCACTGGATTACCAAACCGCTTTTCATCTCGCGCCGATCGGGCTCGTGCTGTCGCGTGAGCGCATTATCGAAGACTGCAATGACGAACTGGCGTCGATCTTCGGCTGTCCGCGCGAGGCGCTGCTCGGGCAGTCGTTCCAGATTCTGTATCCGTCCGCGGACGAATTCGAGCGGATCGGCGCACGGATCCCGCCGATCATGACCGCCCAGGGCAGCTATGCCGACGACCGCATCATGAAACGCGCCAATGGCGAGCTGTTCTGGTGCCACGTGACGGGCCGCGCGCAGCGGCGCACCGACCCGCACGCAGCGGGCGTCTGGACTTTCGAGGATCTAAGCGCGACGCGGCGCGTGGCGGTCGAGTTGACGCCTCGCGAGCGGGAAATCGCCGCGCAACTGGTGACGGGCAAAACCAGCAAACAGATTGGACGGGCGCTGGAAATCAGCCCACGCACCGTCGACGTGTATCGCGCCCGGTTGATGCGCAAATACGATACGGGTAACGCTACTGAGCTGTTGCAACGCCTGCTCGGGCATTGACTGGCGCAGCCGCGCCGCGACACCGCTTCGTGCGAAGTCGAGGTAGGAGGTGAAACGGTAAAGTGAGGCCGCGAAGCCAAGCCTCAAATTGCGGCTCGACTTTGGGCCACCAAGTCGAACCGCAATGAATGGCGAACTTATGCGGCCGGCTCAGCCGCTTTCACCAGCGCGGCGCGCTCGATTGTCGCGCGCAACATGTCAGGAACCGGCACCGACTTGCCGGCCGCGTAGTCGATCCACACGCAGCGGGCGGCGCCGCGCGCATAGACGGTGCGGGGATCGTCTGCACGCACGAGTTCGAACCCCGTGTCGAAACTGCTGCGGCCGGGCGTCGCCACGCTCATGCGGCCGATCACGTCGCCGGGGTAATGCAGCTGCTTGAGAAACTCCATCGACGCATTCACGATCACCGGCCCCTGCCCATCCGCATTGCTGCCGGCGAGGCCGAGTTGCTCGAACCAGGAGATACGCACCTGCTCCATGTAGCGGAAATAGACCGTGTTGTTCACATGGCCGAATGCGTCCATGTCGCCCCAGCGGATCGGCATCGACATCTCGAAAACTGCGTGAAAATCGCTCATCGTGCTTCTGCTCTTCTTACTTCTCAAGGGATTGAATCGGGTGAAACCGTGGCCAGCCGGGCCGATGCCTGCACCTTAGCGCAGACGTCTTATTGGCAGAAGGCCCGCGCGCGTAAAAGAGCTTCTTCGAAATTGCGTTAATCGCCTGGCGCGCGGGACGATGCGCAGCGCACCGCGCGCCGAATCACCCCTTGACGCGACGCCCCCCCCAAATCACGCCTCGACTCGTACGCAGGCGTTCAGGCGAGACCGAAGCCGTCGTCGGCGGCGATCACCGAGCCGTTGATGAACTGCGATTCGTCCGCCGCCAGCAATAGCAGCAATCCGTCCAGGTCTTCAGGCTTGCCGACGCGATGGCGCGGCAGCATGGACACGAGCTTTTGCCCCTGCTCGGTCGACCAGTGATGATGATTGATCTCCGTGTCGATATAACCCGGACAAATGGCGTTCACATTGATGCCGTGCTTGCCCCATTCGAGCGCCATGGCTTTCGTCATGTGGACGACTGCCGCCTTGCTCATCGAATAGAGGCCGATTTGCGGCAATACGCGCAGGCCCGCCATTGACGCGATATTGATGATCCGGTACGACGGTTTCTGCGCGCTGTTGCCGCGCATGATCATGCGCTTGGCCACTTCCTGCGCGACGAAGAACGCGCCGCGGGTGTTGGTGTCGAACACATATTCGAAGTCGGCCGGCGTGACTTCTGACAGCTTCTGCGTAGTCGACACGCCCGAGTTGTTCACCAGAATGTCGATGGTGCCCGCCTCGGTCTCCGCATGCGCGACCGCCGACTTGATGCTCTGGTAATCGGTCACATCAAGCGAAACGACGTGCGCCGCGCCGCCCGACGCCTCGATTTCGGCGCGCAGTTCCTTCAGACGCTCGGTCCGCCGGCTCGCCAGCACGACCTTGGCGCCCGCCTGCGACAATACCTGAGCAAAGCGCTTTCCCAACCCGCTCGAGGCGCCTGTGATGAGCGCCACTTTGCCTTCCAGATTGATCGAACGGCCCATTGTCGTTCCTTGTTCGGTTGTAGTTGCGAATACGGTTGACGGTCGCGCTCTGGCTCATGCTCGGGTCAATACCCTAGCACACAAATAGAACGCTCGTGCTAATCTCTGCTGATCGGGTTGCGGTGCAAGAGACCATCGCCCACAATACGATCCCGAAAAAAGCATTCTAACGGTAAGAGGAGCATCAATGACCCCCGCAAGTCTCATTGAGCAGTACGGCCCGCGCGAGTCGATGGAATACGACGTCGTGATCGTCGGCGGCGGCCCGGCTGGCTTGTCCGCGGCGATCCGCCTGAAGCAGCTGGCGGCCGACAAGGGCGTCGAGCTTGGCGTCTGCGTGCTGGAAAAAGGCTCGGAGATCGGGGCGCACATCCTCTCGGGCGCGGTCATGGACCCCCGCGCGTTAAATGAACTGATTCCCGACTGGAAGGAAAAAGGCGCGCCTCTGGACGTCGAAGTCACCGAAGACCGCTTCCTGTTCCTCTCGGAAACCGGCGCGAAGAGCGTGCCGATCTGGGCGCTGCCCGACAATTTCAAGAATCACGGCAACTACGTGATCAGCCTCGCCAACGTCACGCGTTGGCTGGGCCAGCAGGCCGAAGCGCTGGGCGTGGAGATTTTCCCCGGCTTTCCCGCTGCGGAGGTGCTCTACAACGACGACGGTTCGGTAAAAGGCGTCGCCACGGGCAACCTGGGCATCGGCAAAGATGGCCAGCCGACCGAGAATTTCCAGCTCGGCATGGAACTGCACGCCAAGTACACGCTTTTCTGCGAAGGCGCGCGCGGGCATCTCGGGCGTCAGCTGAACGAGAAGTTCAGGCTGCGCGACGGCGTCGATCCGCAGGTCTACGGCATCGGCATCAAGGAGTTGTGGGAGATCGATCCGTCGAAACACAAGCCGGGGCTCGTGATGCACACGGCCGGCTGGCCTTTGCAGACGGACACGTACGGCGGCTCGTTCCTCTATCACATGGACAACAACCAGGTGGTGGTCGGCTTTGTGGTCGGCCTCGGCTATACGAATCCGTATCTCTCGCCGTTCGAGGAATTCCAGCGCTACAAGACGCATCCGGCGATTCGTCATTTTCTCGAAGGCGGCAAGCGCGTGTCGTACGGCGCGCGCGCGATCACCGCGGGCGGCCTGATGTCGCTGCCGAAGCTCGTGTTCCCCGGCGGCGCACTGGTTGGCGACGACGCGGGCTTCCTGAACGCATCGCGGATCAAGGGCTCGCATGCGGCGATCAAGACCGGCATGCTCGCCGCCGATGCTGCTTTTGAAGCCGTGCAGGCAGGCCGCACGAGCGACGAGCTCACGGCTTATCCCGAATCTTTCAAGACTTCGTGGCTGCACACGGAGCTTTACAAGGCCCGCAACTTCAAGCAGTGGATGAGCAAGGGCCTGTACCTCGGCACGTTGATGGTCGGTATCGAGCAGAAGGTGCTCGGCGGCAATGTGCCGTGGACGCTGCACCATCAGCATTCCGATCATGAGATGCTCAAGCCCGCGTCGCAATGCACGCCGATCACATACCCGAAGCCGGACGGCAAGCTGACCTTCGACCGATTGTCTTCAGTGTTCATATCGAACACGAATCACGAAGAGAATCAGCCCGCTCACTTGACGCTGAAAGATCCCACGGTGCCGGTGAACGTGAACTGGCAGACGTATGCGGGTCCGGAGTCGCGTTACTGCCCGGCGGCCGTTTATGAGTTCGTGAAGAACGACGACGGCAGCGAACGGCTGGTAATCAACGCGCAGAACTGCGTGCACTGCAAGACGTGCGACATCAAGGACCCGACGCAGAACATCGTGTGGGTGACACCTGAAGGCGGCGGCGGGCCGAACTACCCGAACATGTGAGCGGCGCCTCGCCTTCGCAACATATGCAGACGACCTCTGCGTTGCGAAGGCAACCCGCTCAGCCGCGCACCATTCCTTCGATGCGCGCGCGCACCCGCGCCACGACCGGTGCCCAGGCGCCCACTGCCGGTTGCCGGAACAGTTCGATCGAATCGTACCAGGGCGTAACCGGCGCCCCCACTCCCCAGAACCATGCCGATACGTGATCGATCATCAAACACGTCGGTACGCCGAGCGCGCCTGCCAGATGGGCAGGCCCGCTGTCGATCGTGACCACCAGATCGAGATTCGCCAGCAGCGCGGCGACATCGTCGAACCCAGCTTCAAAGTAACGAGTAGGATCGACGACGTCGAAGCCCCTTGCACGCCATTGCACGACCGTCTCACCACGTCCTGGCGACAGCGCGAAATACGTGACACCGGCCACGCTCAATAACGGCTCAAGTTGCTCGATTGGCACCGAACGCCGCGCATCGCGGATATGGTCCGGATTCCCATTCCACACGAGTCCCACTTTGCGATTACCGGGTTTGCCGTCGACGCAGGCTTGCACCCACCGCTGCCACGGTTGCAGACGTTGCGGGTCGGCGCTCAGATAGGGCGCGCCCCAACCCGTCGCCTCGAAAATGCCTAGACGTAAAGGCAAGCTCATCAGCCCGCAATGAAAATCAGGCTGCGTTTCGAGGCTTGTTTCGAGCCGCAGGTCGGCAGGCAGCGTCCGTTCGAAAAGATGTCGCAACGGCCCGTCGTGACCGAAAATGACCTGGCCGCCCTCGCGCCGCGCACGTTCGGCGAGCAGCGGCAGAAAGCGCACTGCCCACAGGCAATCGCCATTGCCCTGCTCGCCGTACACGACGAGGGTCTTGCCCGCCAGCGATTCTCCTTGCCAGGGCGCGCTGATCGCTGCGAGCGCGTGCTGCGCGTTGTTCAGATCGCCGGCGAACGCAAGGCGCGACTCGTAGTGCGCCCAGCCCTCGGCGAAACGCCCGCTGCGGATCTCGAGTTCGGACAAATCGAACAACGCATGCGCGTTATCCGCTGACAATGCGAGCACCTCACGAAGGAGCGCTTCGGCTTCCGCAAAACGCGCTTGCTCCTTGATACACAACGCCAGCTTATGAAGCGCGACGGGATTGCCCGGCACGAGCCGCACCGCTTCAAGCAGCAGATTCTCAGCAGTCGCGAAATCGTCACGATGTTGCGCGGCGGCCGACCGCCAGATCAATGCGTTCGCATCGGCGGGATGTTGTGAGAGCAGAAGTGCCGTGGCGGACTCGACAAGCACCCAATCGCGCACGACGAATGCCGTTTGCGCGATAGTGTGGAGCAGCGTCGGCTCACAGGCTGGATCGGCTCGATACGCGCGCACGAGCGCTCCGAGCGCTTCGCGTTGCAGCGCTTTGTCGCCGCCCGCGTGTTGCAGCAGCGTCTGGCCGAACACGAGACAGTCGCGCGCGACGGCGTGCGGCGCCGCGGCGCGTGCCCGCAACGCCGGAAGGATGTTGTCCGCCGGCTGGCTGGAGAGATGATTCATGCGAAAAGCGCAGTTCGCGCAATGCGATTGAAACGCGCGAACCGCGCCCTTTACGGCGCGCTTGCTGCGATCTTCGGCGTATTCACCGAGACGTCGCCACATTGCGCGCGGTGGCGCAACGCATGGTCGATCAGCACCAGCGCAAGCATGGATTCCGCGATGGGCGTGGCGCGAATGCCGACGCACGGGTCATGCCGCCCGAACGTCTCGACAATCGCCGGTTGCCCCGCTTTGTCGATTGAGCGGCGCGGCGTACGAATGCTCGACGTCGGCTTGATGGCGATCGACACGGTAATGTCCTGGCCGGTGGAAATACCGCCAAGCACACCGCCAGCGTTATTGCCGACGAAGCCTTCGGGCGTGAGTTCGTCGCCATGCACGGAGCCGCGCTGCGCGACGCTCGCGAACCCCGCACCGATCTCCACGCCCTTCACTGCGTTGATACCCATCATGGCGTGAGCGATGTCCGCGTCGAGCCGGTCGAACAACGGCTCGCCGAGCCCGACGGGCACGCCCGACGCCACTACGTTGATGCGGGCGCCAATCGAGTCGCCCTCTTTGCGCAGCGCGTCCATATACGCTTCGAGTTGCGGCACGATGTCCGCGTTCGGCACGAAGAACGGGTTCTCGCGCACATGCGCCCAGTCGACGAACGGCACGTCGATCTCGCCAAGCGCGGCCATGTAGCCACGAATTTCAGTGCCGAATTTCTCGCGCAACCATTTCTTTGCGACGGCACCGGCCGCGACCGTAGGCGCTGTCAAACGCGCCGACGAACGGCCGCCGCCGCGATAGTCGCGAATGCCGTACTTTTGCCAGTACGTGTAGTCGGCGTGGCCGGGACGAAACGTGTCCGCGATATTGCCGTAGTCTTTGCTGCGCTGGTCCGTATTGCGGATCAGCAGCGCAATGGGTGCACCAGTGGTGGTTCCCTCGAACACGCCTGACAGAATCTCGACCTTGTCTTCTTCCTGACGCTGCGTGACGTGGCGCGACGTGCCCGGCTTGCGGCGGTCGAGCTCCAGCTGGATGTCGGCTTCGGTGAGCGCCATGCCCGGCGGGCAGCCGTCGATCACGCAGCCGATAGCCGGGCCGTGCGATTCGCCGAAGGTCGTGACAGTAAAAAGCGTACCGAGCGTGTTGCCGGACATGAGCGTCGTCCAAAGGAATGCGGGGAAGACGCTATTATGCCAGCCCCTCGCAGCCCGGGACGCGCCGCGCGCCGGCTTATGACTTCAGGACAAGATCACGGCTACTTCCGCGCCCCGCGCAAGTCGGTGACGATTCTCTGAAGCAGCTCGGGCGTGGCGAGCGCCGGCTCGATCGGCTCGCCTACCGCCAGGGTCAGCCGGCTCATCACGCCCTTTTGCACGGGGCGCGGCCAGCGTGCGTCGTCGGCTCGGGAAAACACACTGCCCCACAGGCCACGCAACGCCATTGGAATGACCGGCGCGGGCGTACGTGCAATGATTTCCGTGACCCCGTGACGGAACTGATTCATGTCGCCGGTCCGGGTGAGCTTGCCTTCGGGAAAGATGCAGACCAGTTCGCCGTCGGCAAGCGCCTGTGCGCAACGCTCGTAAGCGCGCGCCAGCACCTGCGGGTCCTGATGCGCGGGCGCTATCGGAATCGCCTTCGCATGACGAAAAACCCAGCCCGCGAACCAGGTTTTGAAGATCTGATGGTCCATTACGAAGCGAATCGGCCGTGGACTCTCGGCCATGATCACGACCGCATCCACGAAGCTCACGTGATTGCACACGAGCACGGCCGCGCCTTCTTCTGGAATCCGCTCCGCGTGCACGAGGCGGATCCGATAGAACGTGTGCACGAGCACCCATGCGATAAAGCGCAGCAGGAACTCGGGCACCAGTGAATAGATGTAGGTCGCCACCACGATGTTGAGCAGCGCGGTCACGAGAAAAATGGCCGGAATACTGAAGCCGGCCGATGTCAGCCCGACCGCCATCAACGCCGAGACGATCATGAACAGCGAATTGAGAATATTGTTCGCGGCGATGATGCGCGCCCGGTGGCTCGGCTGGCTGCGGCTCTGGATCAGTGCATAAAGCGGCACGCTGTAGAAACCGCCGAACATGGCCAGCAGAAACAGATCGGCAAGCACGCGCCAATGCGCGGCGCGCACGAGGAACTCGCCGACGCTCAACAAGTGACCCGCGGCCGGCAACGCGTGGCTTGCGAAAAACAGGTCGATGGCGAACACGCTCATGCCGATCGAGCCGAGCGGCACGAGGCCGATCTCGATACGCCGCTTGGACAGCTTCTCGCACAGCAGCGAGCCGAGACCGATACCGACCGAGAAGGTGCCGAGCAGCACCGTCACGACGTCCGGATTGGCCGACAGCACATCTTTCGCAAAGCTGAAGAACGACGACAGGAACGTCGCGCCCACGAACCACAGCCACGATATGCCGAGCAGGCTCAGAAACACCGTGCGGTTTTCGCGCGCGAGCTTGAGGTTGCGCCAGGTCTCGCTGACCGGATTCCAGTTGATGCGCAAATCCGGCTGCGGCGCCGCTGTCACCGGTACGAAGCTCGATACGACGCGCCCCGCGAGCGCAATTGCGACGCAGGCACAAGCCAGCACCAGCGCGCCATGTTCGACGAAACCCGCGCCCGCGCCGCCGACAATCGTGCCCACCAGAATCGCGACGAAGGTGCCCATCTCGACCATGCCGTTGCCGCCGACCAGTTCCTCGCGCGACAGATGCTGCGGCAGGTATGAATACTTGACCGGCCCGAACACGGTCGAATGGACGCCCATCAGAAACGTGCACAGATACAGCAGCGGTGCGCTATGCAGCAGGAAGCCCGCGCCGCCGATCAGCATGACGACGATCTCGAAGGTCTTCACGAAGCGCGTGAGCATCGCCTTGTCGTACTTGTCGGCGATCTGTCCGGACGTGGCCGACAACAACACGAAAGGCAAAATGAAGATTGCCGAAATCATGAACGCCGCGGTCTTCGGGTCGACGCCTGAGAACCGCGCCGCCTGAAACGTGACGAGCGACGTGAAACCAATCTTGAAGACGTTGTCGTTCATCGCGCCCAGAAATTGCGTCCAGAAAAACGGCGCAAAGCGACGCTGGCTCAGCAGCTTGAACTGCGATTCGTGCTGGCCATGCTGGCGCGCCGCACGGTGGGCGGCGGCCGATCGCGACGTGGGCTGCGTGGGTGGCGTGGGGGGCAACGGGCTTTGACTCATGAAGTTCGTTAAAACGGATTCAGTAGCAGGCGTGAAGAAAAACGGCTGAAGGTCACATGGGGAACCTTGACGGCGCGCACAAAAAAAGCGCGCGCTCTCGCGCACGCCTTTATTCGATGTTTCGCCCCGCCGCCGCGCCCGAGCACCGCGGCGCCCTGGTCAGCCAATCACGCGGCAATACCAACGACCCTGCAAGCGGGCCATTGCGCATCAACGCGCCGGCTGCTGCCCCTGCTCTTCCGGCCAGTCGCGGATGTACGCCTTCAGCATGCGGTTTTCGAAGCCCTGCTCCTCGACCACCGCCTTCGCGACGTCGTAGAAAGAAATAACGCCCATCAGCGTGCGGCTCTCCATGACCGGCAGGTAACGCACGTGATGTTCGAGCATCATGCGGCGCACTTCGTTGACGTCCGTTTCCGGCGTGCAGGTGAGCGGATGATCGTCCATGACCTTGCGGATTGTGGACGTGCCCACGCTTCCGCCGTTCTCGCTCAGCGTAAGAATAATCTCGCGGAATGTCAGCATGCCGACCAGGTCGCCGTACTCCATGACGACGAGCGAGCCGATGTCGTGCTCGGCCATGGTGTTGACTGCGTCGTGCAGCGTGGCGTCTGGCGTGACCGTGAAAAGGGTGTTGCCTTTGACTTTAAGAATGTCGCTGACTCGCATGATTTGTCTCCCGAAATACCCGCTAGGCATGGTGATGCATCAATGACTTTCGATCCTAGCGGAAAGGCCCATAAAAGGAAAGCGGCCCGCCCATCAAGGCGCGGCGGGCTTACGCCGCCCTGCAAAGGCCGCGCGGCGCGCATGTGCATGGGGAAAACCGCGCTTGAAGCGGTTCGGGCCGGTGATACGATGGCCGCCACTTTCACCTTTCGCGAGGCTGTCCGTGGCCTCGCCGACCCGCATGTCCGCCAACCGTTTCGATACGCTTGCGCTGCACGCCGGCGCCGCTCCCGACCCCGCCACCGGCGCGCGCGCCACGCCGATCTATCAGACCACGTCGTTCTCGTTTCGCGACTCGGACCACGCGGCCGCGCTCTTCAACATGGAGCGCGCGGGCCACGTCTACTCGCGCATTTCGAATCCGACCGTGGCCGTATTCGAAGAGCGGGTTGCCGCGCTCGAAAACGGCGCGGGCGCGATCGGCACGGCAAGCGGTCAGGCCGCCTTGCATCTGGCAATCGTCACGCTAATGGGCGCGGGCTCGCACATCGTCGCTTCGAGCGCGCTATACGGCGGCTCACACAATCTGCTGCATTACACGTTGCGGCGCTTCGGCATCGAGACCACCTTCGTCAAACCCGGCGATGCCGACGCATGGCGCGCGGCTCTGCGCCCCAACACGCGCCTGCTGTTCGGCGAAACGCTCGGCAATCCGGGCCTCGACGTGCTCGACATCGCAACCGTGGCGCAGATTGCCCATGAGCACCGAGTGCCGCTTCTCGTCGATTCGACGTTCACCACGCCATATCTGCTGAAGCCTTTCGAGCACGGCGCCGACTTCGTCTATCACTCGGCGACCAAATTCCTGGGCGGCCACGGCACGACCATTGGCGGCGTGCTGGTGGACGGCGGCACGTTCGACTTCGACGCCTCCGGGCGCTTCCCGGAATTGACCGAGCCTTACGACGGTTTTCACGGCATGGTATTCAGCGAGGAAAGCACCGCCGCTCCCTTCCTGCTGCGCGCTCGCCGCGAAGGCTTGCGCGACTTCGGCGCGTGCCTGCATCCGCAAGCCGCGTGGCAGCTTCTGCAAGGCATTGAAACGCTGCCCTTGCGGATGGAGCGGCACGTGGCCAACACACGCCGCGTGGTCGAGTTCCTGGCCGGTCATGCGGCGGTCGAAGCCGTCGCGTATCCGGAGTTGCCGACGCATCCCGATCACGCGCTCGCAAGGCGTCTGCTGCCGCGTGGCGCGGGCGCCGTATTCAGCTTCAATCTGCGCGGCGACCGCGCCGCCGGCCGCAGTTTTATCGAAGCACTCTCGCTGTTCTCGCACCTCGCGAACGTGGGCGACGCGCGCTCGCTGGTGATCCATCCCGCTTCCACGACCCACTTTCGCATGGACGCCGCCGCGCTCGCCGCAGCCGGCATAGCCGAAGGCACGATCCGGTTGTCGATCGGCCTCGAGGACCCCGACGACCTCATCGACGACCTGAAACGCGGGCTGAAGGCCGCACAGAAAGCGTCTGGCTCAGCGGCGCCGCGAAGCGCGAAATCTGTTTCCGCCGAACCTCACGGCTCGGGCTCCCCCGCGTCAGGTTCCGGCCAGGAGTCCGCATGATTCTCGACGTTCAAGGTAAAGCCGCCTACGCCTACACCGGCGGCAAACCGTTCGACGCCAGTCTGCCAAGCACCGTCTTCATCCACGGCGCGGAGCACGACCATAGCGTATGGGCGCTGCAGACGCGCTACTTCGCGCATCACGGCTTCGGCGTGCTCGCCGTGGATCTGCCTGGGCACTGCCGCAGCGCCGGCCCGGCGCTACGCACGGTCGCGGCCATGGCCGACTGGCTCGCCGCATTGCTCGACGCCGCGGGCGTGCAGCGCGCATTCGTAGCCGGCCACAGCATGGGCTCGCTCGTCGCGCTCGACTTCGCGGGCCGCTATCCGCAGCGAACCACTCACCTGGCTTTGCTCGCCACCGCTTTGCCAATGGCCGTCTCCGACACCTTGCTGGAGGCCGCGCTGCACCGCGAGCCCGCAGCGATCGGCATGGTCAATCAATGGTCGCACTCGACGCTCGCCGCGAAGCCTTCGTGCCCCGGTCCCGGCTTCTGGCTGCACGGGATGAATCAGCGGTTGATGGAGCGTGTTTCGGCAAGGGGCGAAGCGAATCTCTTCCACACCGACTTCACCGCGTGCAATACGTACGCCGACGGCCTCGCGCGGGCCGCGCAGATTCGCTGCGCGACGCGCGTCGTTGTCGGCCGGCGCGATGCGATGACGCCGCCGAGAGCCGCGAAGGCGTTGGCCGATGCGCTGACGCAAGCAGGCGCACCGGTAGACACGGTAACGCTCGACGCCGGTCACGCGCTGATGACCGAGCAGCCGGACGCCACGCTCGACGCGCTGTTCAGCTTCGCTTGCACACCGCCACGCGACGCGGGCTAGCCGATGGGCGGTTGCAAGCCGGCGGCTTCACGTTTTGCAAGCCGTGAAAAGCCCTCACGATAGCGGCTGCGAAACGTCGGCGCCATCGTCCGAACGGCCAGGTTGCGCGAGGCACACGATAGCCGCACAATGGATCGAGCCTGTCCTTATCGAGGCGCCGCAGGCATGCAGGCGCGCTCGGGAAAAGAGAGTTCGCAGCGGCGGGCGCGCAATCGCAACGCGTAGCAATACGGAGGCCGTTATGGCTCATACCGCGCACACCGACCACTTCGCGAACTTCGCGGAGTTTTACCCGTACTACCTGAGCGAGCATCGCAACCAGGTCTCGCGGCGTCTGCATTTCGTGGGATCGCTCGGGGTCATCGGCTGTCTCGCCATGGCACTTGCCACCGGCGACTGGCTATGGCTGCCGGCCGCCGTCATCTGCGGATACGGCTTTGCCTGGGTCGGACATTTTTTCTTCGAGAAGAACCGGCCGGCAACCTTCCGTCATCCGCTTTACAGCCTGATGGGCGACTGGGTGATGTTCAAGGACATCTGCGTGGGCAAGATCTCGTTGTAGACCAGGCGCCTGATAGATCCGCCGCCTCGCACGACGCCTACGCCGCCTGATGCGGCATGGAGGACGCGCCGCGCTCGTTCTGTTCGGCTTCCGACTCGCGTGCCGCGGCACGGGCCGCGATCAGCGTCGCGAGCGTCACTTTGAGTTTGTCGTTCTCGAGCGCCGCCAGCAGCGTGGCGCCGTCCACCCGAGTAGACGCGAGCTGAAGCTGATACTCGAGCTCCGCGCGATCTATGACAAAGAGGTCGTAGACCTGCTGGACGGTGATCTGCGCCGGGTTCGCCAGCAGCAGGAAGTGCGGGCGCGAGCCGTCTTCCTCCAGTTGCGCGATCCATTCGATCTGTTCGAGCCGTTGCAGCAGATTAATGGTGGTATCCATATCGCGGCGGAGCATTCGCGAAAGCTCCGGCACCGTGTAGCCGCGCTTGCCGGCGTCGCGCGCTTCGCAAAGCCGTGCAAGCAGTTCGAGCGAATCGAAGAGATTGCTACCCTCGAAAGTCGGGCGATGAAACTGGCCGATCCTGATCGCAGGCAACGCCGAGGCGATCATCGCGCCCGCCAGCGTGATGAACCAGCACAGGTACATCCACAGCAGGAAGAGCGGCACTGCCGCGAATGCGCCGTAGACCGCGGTGTAAGTGGGAATTCGGCGCACGTAATAGCCAAAGCCGCGCTTGGAGAGTTCGAAAGCGATTGCCGCAGTGACGCCGCCGATCACCGCATCACGCCACTCCACGCGGCAATTCGGCAGATAGACGTAGAGAATCGTGAACGCGAGCGCCGTCAACGGCAATGCCGCACCCGTGAGCGCCCACTCGATCACCGGCGTCATGCGCTGGGCGGCGCTGAAGGTCATTGACTGCGTGAACAGATACGACGAGATAGAGAGGCTCACGCCAATCAGGATGGGGCCGAGCGTGATGATCGCCCAATACACGAGGATGCGCTGCGCGATAGGCCGCGCCTTGCGCACGCGCCAGATCACATTGAACGCGGATTCAATCGTCATCATGGTCATGACCGCCGTGAGAAACAGCAGCACCATGCCGATGGTGGTCAAGCCTTTCGCCTTCGCGGCGAACTGGTTCAGATATTTGAAAATCTGGCTGTTCAGTTGCGCGGGCATCAGATGATCCGCCAGGAAGAACTGCAGCGACTCCTGGAACGAACTGAAGAGCGGAAACGCGGTGAAGAGCGCAAACGCGACCGTGGCGAGCGGCACCAGCGCGAGCATGGTCGTGAACGTGAGACTGCCGGCCACCTGCGGAATACGGTCTTCGCTGCTGCGCTTCGCGGCGAACTGCGCGAGCCGCTTGAGCGTGTCGAGATCGAAACGCACCCTGGACAACAAACCTGCCTCCTTACTTCGTCGAACCGTGTTTCAGGACCGCATTGCACAACCGTGCGAAGTTCCTGGCGCGCGCCTGGCCGAATGGCCACCAATGGCTGTGAATCGCTGGGAACGGCCTGTGGAGCGGACCCAAGCCCTATAATACCCGTTCACCGATGAGGCTTAATGAAAGACATTCTCGTGCTCTATTACAGCCGTCACGGCGCCACGCGCGAACTCGCGCTGGCGATCGCGCACGGCGTCGACAGCGTCCCCGGCATGCAGGCGCGGGTTCGGACGGTGCCGCCAGTCTCGACCGTCTGCGAAGCGACACAGCCCGACATTCCCGCTGAAGGACCACCTTACGTCGAACTGCGCGACCTTGAGGAATGTGCGGGCCTCGCGCTCGGCTCGCCGACCCGCTTCGGCAATATGGCCGCTTCGCTCAAGTATTTCCTCGACGGCACGACGCCGCAGTGGCTTTCCGGCGCACTCTCCGGCAAGCCCGCCTGCGTGTTCACGTCCACCGGCAGTCTGCACGGCGGCCAGGAGTCCACGCTGTTATCCATGATGCTGCCGCTGCTTCATCACGGCATGCTGATCGTCGGCATCCCGTACACGGAGAGCGCGCTGAGCACCACGCAGACCGGCGGCACACCATACGGCGCATCGCACTTCGCACGCGCGGGCAGTGCCGAACACGGCATTTCCGCGGACGAAAAAACACTCGCCATTGCGCTCGGCGCACGCGTTGCGCGCACGGCGGCATCCATGAGCGAACGGCCGTGAACAGCCCAACGCCGCAAAAACGCGCCGCGGCATTTGGCGCGACCGCCGCCCTCATTGCACTGATCGCATTGTCGATTGCATGGGAATGGTGGCTAGCGCCGCTGCGTCCGGGCGGCTCGGCACTGGTGCTCAAGGCGTTGCCGCTGCTGCTGGCGCTGCCGGGCGTGTGGCGCCAGCGGCTCTACACGCTGCAGTGGGCGTCGATGTTGATCCTGCTGTACTTTGCCGAAGGCGTCGTGCGCGGCTGGAGCGACCGTGGCTTGAGCTCCCGGCTCGGCTGGCTCGAAGCCGCGCTGACTCTCGTCTTTTTTGTCTGCACGCTGGCCTACGTTGCACCTTTCAAACGCGCGGCAAAGCGCGCCGCGAAGCTGCGCTGCGAACATCCTGCAAGCGCGGACATCTGAACGTCACGCGCCCCCACTCTCAGCCCAAACCCGCTGACCGACCGACATGACCCAAACCGCCTTCCTCACTGCCTGCCGCGACGCCATCGGCGCCGCCCATGTGTTGACCGACGCGCACGACACGGAGCCCTACCTCACCGACTGGCGCCGCCGCTACACCGGCGCGGCCTGCGCGGTGCTCTGCCCGGCCACGCCCGATGAAGTCGCCGCGCTCGTGAAGCTGGCCGTCGAACACGGCATCGCGCTCGTGCCGCAAGGCGGCAACACCGGTCTCGCCGGCGGCGCCACGCCCGATTCGAGCGGTGCGCAGGCGGTCGTCAGCTTGCGGCGTCTGAACCGCGTGCGCGACATCGATCCGCACAACAACACGATTACCGTCGAAGCCGGTGTCATCCTCGCGGAAGTGCAAAAGCGCGCGGAAGAAGCCGGGCGCCTCTTTCCATTGAGCCTCGCCGCCGAGGGCAGTTGCACGATTGGCGGCAATCTTGCGACCAACGCGGGCGGCACCGGCGTTCTGCGTTACGGCAACACGCGCGAGCTCTGCCTCGGCCTCGAAGTGGTCACGCCGCAAGGCGAGTTGTGGGACGGTCTGCGCGGACTGCGCAAGGACAACACCGGCTACGATCTGCGCGATCTGTTCATCGGCGCGGAGGGCACGCTCGGCATCATCACCGCGGCCGTGCTGAAGCTGCATCCGCAGCCGGCCGCGCGCGTGACGGCGCTCGCCGCGCTTGCGTCGCCGCATGCCGCACTCGACTTTCTGTCGCTCACACAAAGCGTCGCCGGGCCGCTTCTGACCGGTTTCGAACTGATGTCGGATTTCTGCCTGCGACTCGTTGGCCGGCACTTCGAGCAGATGCGCTATCCGTTCGCGGAACCGCACGCACAAATCGTGCTCCTCGAACTGTCGGACAGCGAAAGCGAGGAGCACGCGCGCGCACTGTTCGAGCGTCTGATGGAAAAGGCGCTCGAAGACGGCGTGGTGCAAGACGCGGTGGTCGCGGAAAGTCTCGCGCAATCGCGCGCGTTCTGGAATTTGCGCGAACATATTCCGCTCGCGCAGGCTGAGGAAGGCCTGAACATCAAGCATGACATTGCCGTGCCGATTTCGCGCATCGGTCATTTCATCGAAGAAACCGACGCGGCGATCGAGCAGGCGGCGCCGGGCGCGCGCATGGTGACGTTCGGCCATCTCGGCGACGGCAACCTGCACTACAACGTGCAGGCGCCGGAGGGCGTGGACGCGCAGGCGTTCCTCGCGCAGTACCAGAGCCCGATCAACCGGGTGGTTTATGACAGCGTGCATCGGCATCGCGGCAGCATCAGCGCGGAACACGGGCTAGGTCAGCTAAAAATCGACGAGGCGATGCACTACAAGCCGGACGTCGAGGTCCAATTGATGCGAGCAGTCAAACGCGCGCTCGATCCGCTGAACCTGATGAACCCGGGCAAGGTGCTACGCTCGAACTAAAGCTGAAACTTCACGCCGAAGCCTGGCCCGCGCATGTCGACGCGGGTCACTCGCAGGAGCCCTATCCGTGAAAATTCGCGTGCTGTCCGATCTGCATCTGGAGAACGACGAGCCTGAACTCATTCCGCACGCACAAGCGGATCTCGTCGTGCTGGCCGGAGACATCCACAACCATGCGGCGGGCCCGCGCTGGGCCGCGCAGGCTTTCGACGGCGCGGTGCCCGTGGTCTACGTGCCGGGCAATCACGAGTACTACGACGGCGAGTTCGGAGCGCTAGAAAGCGCACTTCACGATGCCGCCGCGCAGGTCGACAACGTGCACGTGCTGAACAACGCCGCGCTCGTCGATCCGCAGGGCCGCTGGCGCGTGCTGGGCACGACATTGTGGACGGATTTTGCGCTGTTCGGCGCCGACAGCGCCGCGCTTGAAGAATCGATAGAGGCGTCGCGGCGCGCCATGCTCGACTTTCGCGGACTGATCCAGATGAACTGGCCGCAAGATTCGCAGGACTGCGTCCAGGACTCGGAGCGCGACTTTACGCCCGGTGACTCGCTCGCGCTGCACCGCCAGGCGCGCGCATGGCTCGAGAACGAACTCGCAAAACCATTTGCCGGCCAGACGATCGTGGTCACGCATCACGCGCCGCATCGGTTGAGTCTTGCAGAGCGCTACGCTCAAGACCGCGTGTCCGCCGGATTCGTCAACCACTTGCCGGAACTCGTACGCGCGCCGGTCGCGCTATGGATTCACGGCCACACGCATACGCCGTTCGACTACACGGTCAACGGCACGCGCGTGGTGTGCAATCCGCGAGGCTACTTCGACCGGCGCAGCGGGCAGTGGGAAAATCCGCAATTTGCGTGGGACAAGGTCGTCGAAATATAGCCCGTGGCGCAGGCAGCGGGTTCAGCTTCGCGCGGCCAGGGCCGCAAGCTCGAACGATTACCGCCCGCCCCGCTGCTTGCCGCTCTCCGGACGCTCGATCTTGATGGATGCGAGTTGCGGCTGCTGTTCGCGCAGGCGGCGCAGCAGGTCGCGAGATGCGGCAATGCCGATTAGTCCAAACATGACGGCCACGCCGATCATCAGGTGCGTATCCATGGAATCCTCGTCCTTCAGTGATTGCGATTGCCGAATCGTGGCGGCGAAATGAACGCACCGGCTGAAGCGGCAGCGTCATCGACACGGTATCAAATCGATTTCAGCCCGGAAGTAAGGAAATGTTGCGGCGCGGCGCTCATGTAACAGGGCGCTATCGGTTTGCTGCGAGCGCCGTCGCCGGGCGGTTGTCGTGAGGCGCGGTTCGAGGCGCTGTCTGGACCGCTGTCAAAGCCGCTTCAGAACCACCGCAGCCGCGCCCCAAGCCGGCGGCACCAGCATCGAGTCCGCCTTCGTCCGCTGGGCTGGCAGCCCATTCACCGAAAACCAACGTAGGCCAACCCCGGCCTCCCCCGCCTCACGTCCGCGCAAACTGCCGCAACTCTTCCTGATCGGCCGCGAGCGTCGCCGGAAGCTCGTCGCGCAGATGCTCGATCCATGTCCGGATCTTGGCGTCCAGATATTGACGCGACGGATACAACGCATAGAGATTCATTTCCTGCGACGTGTACTCCGGCAGCAGCCACACCAGCGAGCCGTTCCGCAAACCGCTGATCGCCGAGTAGATCGGGATCAAACCGACGCCCATGCCGCTCGCCACCCCGACAGCCATCGCCTCCGCCACGTTCACCTGGAAAGTGGCCGGGCCGAGCGTAATGGTTTCCTCGCCGTTCGGGCCGTCGAATGCCCACTTGTCGGACGGAAACACCGGCGTGACCATCTGCAGGCACGTGTGGGCTGCGAGGTCGGCCGGAGTTTGCGGCACCCCGTGCTTCTCCAGATAGGCCGGCGACGCGCAAACAATGCTGAACGCGCTGCCAAGGCGCTGTGACACCAGTCCCGAGTCGGGCAAGCTGGTGGCGAGCGTAAGCGATACGTCGAAGCCTTCGTCGAGCAGATCCGGCATGCGCTGCGCGAGCGTCAGTTCGATATGCACTTCTGGATACCGCTCCTGATAGCGGCCCACGGCCGGCACGACGTAGTGCTGGCCGAAGCTCGTCATTGCATGAACTTTCAGCTTGCCGGACGGACGCGCATGAGCGTCGCTCGCCTCGGCTTCAGCCTGATCGACATACGCGAGGATCTGTTCGCAGCGTTGCAGATAGCGCTCGCCGGCCTCGGTCAGCGCAATGCGGCGCGTGGTGCGGTTCAACAGGCGCGTGCGCAGATGCGCTTCCAGATCGGACACCGCGCGCGACGCATACGCGGTGGTCGTATTCAGGTGCTGCGCGGCACCCGTGAAACTGCCCGCTTCGACAACACGGACAAATACGCGCATGTTTTGAAGCGTATCCATACCTTTCCTTGATGATCGGCAGCGATTGTTACACGGTTTGCAAGGGCGATTATCTCAGCCGTCGTAAGAATGCCTTGCATTTTTACCGGTTATTCCCCAATCGATCCAAAAATATAATTGGCAACTCGGTTCTATAGCAACTTTTGGAGGAAATGGTGCAGTCTCCGGTACCAACAAGGATCACCGCAGCCGCGGTTCTTACGATCCTATTAACAATAGCCGGCTGCGCAAATACCGGAGGCATCGCGCCGCAGGCGAGGGGCACAGACCCGGCGTCGCTCGACGCCGGCAACGCCATTCGCGCGGCCGAGGCCGACGCGCAGTGGCCCGCCGCCGACTGGTGGCGCGCCTATAACGACCCCCAGCTCGACGCATGGATCGAGGCCGCACAGACGAACAACCCGAGCCTCGCCGCCGCTCAGGCGCGCGTGCGCCAGGCCATGTCGATGGCGGGCGTCGCGCGCTCCGCCTTGTCGCCGCAAGTGAACGGCCATCTGTCGATCCAGCGTCAGAAATGGGCCGACAACCTCTACTACGGTCCTGGGCCGCTCGCGGGCGAGCAGTCGTGGAACAACACCGGCACGCTCGCGCTGTCCTATCACCTCGATCTGTGGGGCAAGGACAAGAACGCCGCCGAGCGCGCTCTCGACGCCGCGCACGCCAGCGCGGCCGATGCCCGCGCCGCCCAACTCGAACTGCAAGCCAACGTTGTGCGCACCTACATCGAGATGTCGCTGAATTACGCGCTCCTCGACATCGCTCACGCCACCTTGCAGCAACAGGAGCAAATCGCCGACCTGGCCCGCCGACGCCTGAAAGGCGGCATCGGCACGCAACTGGAAGTGAGCCAGGCCGAAACGCCGCTGCCGGAATACGAACGCCAGATCGACTCGATCGAAGAAAACATCGCGCTCAGTCGCAACCAGCTCGCGGCGCTGGCCGGCAAGGGTCCCGGCGCGGGCGACTCGATCCAGCGGCCGGTGCTGTCGCTCGACGCGCCCGCAGGCTTGCCGAGCGCGCTGCCCGCGGAGCTGATCGGTCATCGGCCGGACGTGGTCGCCGCGCGCTGGACAGTCGCGGCGCAGGCGCGCGGCATCGACGTCGCGAAGGCCGAGTTCTATCCGGACATCGACCTGCTTGCGTCGATCGGCGGTTATGCGGCAATGGGGCCGCTGTTCCAGTTCCTGAAGAATCCGTCGCATAGCTGGAGCGCCGGACCGGCGCTGTCGCTGCCGATCTTCGACGGCGGCCGGCTGCGCTCGCAGCTTGGCGCAGCGTCGGCCGGTTACGACGAGGCGGTGGAGCGCTACAACCAGTCGATTGTCGGCGCGCTGAAGGACATCTCGGACCAGGTCATCCGCATGCGTTCGCTCGCGACACAGGCGCAAGACGCCGACCGTTCGGTCGCCGCCGCGCGCAAGAACTACGAGCTCTCGCGTGAGGGTTATCGGCGCGGTTTGACCGACTATCTGAACGTGCTGATCGCGCAGAATCAGTTGCTTCGGGCCCAGGAAGGCGTGGCCAGGATTCAGGCTGAGCGACTCGGCGTGCATGCGTCGCTGGTCACGGCCTTGGGCGGCGGGCTCGACGACCCGGCCAACGGTCCGCAAGCGAACCAGACTCTGCCGGGGCACGGCAAGGGCAAGACCGCCGTGCAACCCTCGAACGCGCCTGGCGCGAAAGCAGCGGTTGCGCCGGCCGCGATTGGCACGAGGGGGACGATTGGCACGACGGGCGAGCGCAACGCAGACCCCGCAGCGGAAACTACGCCGAAGCGCGCGGCGGCGACCCGCCATGCCGACACCGGCAACACCGCGTCGGCGCAAACGACTTCCGCCAACCGCACTGACCACAGCGATTCGACGCACACGGCACCGGCCAGCCATCCCGGCACAGGGAACACCGCGTCGGCGCAAGCCGGTGCCGCCGCCCGCCAAAGCCAATCCGCTGCCACGGCCTCCGAACATGCGCGCGCCGTTAACATCGGCGCCCCGGCGGCCGAATAAGGAAGCCCGCCATGTCCGCCTCCTCTTCCTGCGCCCCGCGCGCTTCGTCGTTCGCCGCCTGGTATTCGGCCGCCGCCGATTGGGCGCGCACCGACGGCCTCACGTGGATCTATCTGTTCAAGGCGCTCGCCGCGAGCTTCCTCGCGCTCGGTATCGCAATGAAGCTCGACCTGCCGCAGCCGCGCACCGCGATGACCACCGTCTTCATCGTGATGCAGCCGCAAAGCGGCATGGTGTTCGCGAAAAGCTTTTACCGGATTTGCGGCACGCTCGTCGGCCTCGTCGTGATGCTTGCGTTGATCGGACTGTTCGCACAGCAGCGCGAATTGTTCCTCGTCACGACGGCGATCTGGGTCGGCATCTGCACGGCGGGCGCCGCGCGTAACCGCAACTTCAGGTCCTACGGGTTCGTGCTCGCCGGATACACGGCCGCGCTGATCGGCATCCCCGCTTCGCAACATCCCGACGGCGCATTTCTGAGCGCGCTCACGCGCGTCGCCGAAGTCGTGCTGGGCATCGTCTGCGCGGGCGCGGTGAGCGGCCTCGTCTTCCCGCAGTTCGCCGGCTTGCAGATGCGCGGCACCGTGCGGGCACGTTTCTCCGCGTTCGTCGAATACGTGTCCGCGTCGCTCGCCGGCCGCAATGACCGCGCGCAGATCGAAGCGACCAATGCGCGCTTCGTCGCGGACATCGTGGGCTTCGAGGCGGCGCGCAGCGTCGCCGTGTTCGAAGGCCCGGATTCGCGGATGCGCGGCGGCCGTCTCGCGCGGCTGAACAGCGAGTTCATGACCGCATCCACGCGCTTTCACGCGCTGCATCAGTTGATGAACCGTCTGCGCGACGCCGGCACGCACGGCGCGGCCATCGCCATCGACGCGCTCGAACCGTACTTCAAGGAAATCGCGCCGTTGCTCGCGAAGTCCGGCGAACCCGTGTTGAGCGCGGCCGACGCCGCCCACGCCGCCGCGCAACTCGACGCGTACAAGGCCGAACTGCCGCGCCGCGTGCGCGCGACGCGCGCCGCGCTCGAAGCGCATCCCAATGCGCCGCTGCTCGACTTCGACACGGGCGCGGAACTGTTGTACCGCTTTATCGACGATCTGCATGCCTATGCCGCCACTTACGCATCGCTTGCCGTCGACAAGCACGAGCGCGAGCGCTGGGTGGAGCGTTATCAGCCAAAGACGAATGCGATCGCCGCGGGCGTCTCCGGCCTGCGCGCGGCTCTCGTGATGATGGTGCTCGGCGCGTTCTGGATCGCCACCGCGTGGCCGAGCGGCTCGACGTTGACGCTGAATGCGGCGACCGTTTGCGCGCTGGCGTCGTCGTCGCCGAATCCGAAACGCACTGTGTTCCAGATGGCGGCGGGCACGCTCGTCGCCTCCGTGATGGGCATGCTCGCGGTGTACGGCGTGTATCCGCGCATCGACGGATTTCCGCTGCTGTGCGCGGCGCTCGCGCCGTTCCTGCTGTTCGGCGTTTTCATGACCACGCGGCCCGCGCTCGCCGGCTACGGCGTCGGCTACTGCATCTTCTTCTGCTTTCTCGCCGGTCCGGACAACGTGGTTCATTACGACCCGAGCGCGTTTATCAACGATGCGATAGCGCTCGTGCTCTCGATGCTGGTGTCGTCGGTCGCGTTCGCCGTGCTGCTGCCGCCCTCCACGCCGTGGCTGCGCAACCGGCTGCTCGTGGATCTGCGGCGCCAGGTCGCGGTGGCGAGCCGTGCACGCCTCGGTCGCGTGCGCTCGCGCTTCGAGAGCGGCGCGCGCGATCTGATGTTCCAGATCAACGCGCTCGCGCAGGACGACCCGGCGGCGAAGCGCGACACGTTGCGCTGGCTCTTCTCGGTGCTCGAAGTGGGCAACGCGGTCATCGACCTGCGACGCGAAGTGGCTATGCTGCCCGCCGGCCCGCGCTATGCCAAGACGATGCCGTGGCGGGTCTCGCTGCACACGGTGTGCGATGCGCTGAGCGCTCTCTTCGAGCGGCCGCGCGCGGACCGTTTCGAGCGCGCGCTCGAAGCCACCGCAAACGCGATCCGCGCCGTCCAGTCGCTGCTTGCAGAGTTCACGCCGCCGCGCGACGAGCGCCACCAGCTGCAGCGCATTCTGAGTCAGTTGCATTTCATTCGTACCGCGTTGCTCGATCCGCAATCGCCGCTCGAACCGTTGATGAGCGCACGAGCCGACGCGTCACAAGGAGTTCCCCATGCCGCGTGACATTGCCGTTTTCGACGCCTACGTGCCCGCGATCGTTCTGCTGTTCATTGCGGGCGCCGTGCTCACCTGGGTGCTGGATCGCGTAATCGCCTACACGGGCGTGTATCGCGTGGTATGGCATCCGTCCCTCTTCCGGGCCAGCCTGCTCGTGTGTGTGTGCGGCGTGCTGGGCCTCGCCGTTTATCGTTGATCAGAGTCGAAACATGACCATTCGAAATCTTGTTGGCTTCGTCG
Organism: Paraburkholderia kirstenboschensis; assembly: GCF_904848585.1. Classification (GTDB taxonomy): domain Bacteria; phylum Pseudomonadota; class Gammaproteobacteria; order Burkholderiales; family Burkholderiaceae; genus Paraburkholderia; species Paraburkholderia kirstenboschensis. The sequence continues at coordinate 625,864 of NZ_CAJHCR010000001.1, read as the reverse complement.
CGACAGCCATAATCTTTATCGTCGCGATCCTGCTGGGACGGGCACTGTGGGTTCACTACATGGACGAACCGTGGACGCGCGACGGACGCGTGCGCGCCGAGATCGTCAACGTCGCGCCGGACGTTTCGGGCGCCGTCGTCGATCTGCCGGTGAAGGACAATCAAATGGTGAAGAAAGGCGATCTGCTCATGCAGATCGATCCGTCGCACTATCAGATCGCCGTCGAGCAGGCACAGGCCGCGGTGGCCGCGCGCAAGGCCGAATTACAGATGAGGCGCGACGACGCAAAACGCCGCGCGGATATGGATTCGCTCGTGGTGTCGAAAGAGAACCAGGAGAATGCGACGCATACAGCGTCGGCCGCCGAGGCTGCGTATCAGCAGGCCCTCGCCGCGCTCGATGCCGCGAAGCTCAATCTGGCGCGCACGCGGGTCGTGTCGCCGGTCGACGGCTACGTGACGAATCTGAATGTGTTTCGCGGCGACTATGCGACAGCCGGCGCGGCGAAGCTCGCCATTGTCGACAGTCACTCGTTCTGGGTCTATGGCTACTTCGAGGAAACCAAGCTGCCGCACGTGCATATCGGCGACAAGGCGGAAGTCCGGCTGATGAGCGGCGGCACGCTCGAAGGCCATGTGGAGAGCATCTCGCGCGGCATCTACGATCGAGACAATCCGCAAAGCCGCGAATTGCTCGCCGATGTGAACCCGACGTTCAACTGGGTCAGGCTCGCGCAGCGCGTGCCGGTGCGCGTGAGGATCGATTCGGTGCCTGAGGGTGTGGTGCTCGCGGCGGGGATTACTTGCACGGTGGTGGTGAAGCAGAGTTGAGCGGCGCAGTGCGCGCCCGGCTCGTGCCCGGCGCGCTACCACCTCGTTCCGTCTAACCCGTCCAGCGCCTCTTACAACCTGAACTTGCCCACCATCTGCTTCAGGCCATGAGCCTGATCGTCGAGCGATCGTGCTGCGGCAGTCGCCTGCTCGACGAGCGCCGCGTTTTGCTGCGTGCCCGAATCCATCTGCGCGACGGCGAGGTTGATCTCCTCGATACCTGCACTCTGCTCGGAAGAAGCCGCCGAAATCTCGCCCATGATGTCGGTCACGCGCTTCACCGCCTTGACGACTTCGTCCATGGTTTGCCCCGCGTCCTGCGCGAGAGTCGAACCGTTGCCCACGCGTTCGACCGACGTGCTGATCAGCCCTTTGATCTCCTTCGCCGCAGCGGCGCTCCTCTGCGCGAGGTTGCGCACTTCGGCTGCGACCACCGAAAACCCGCGGCCTTCCTCGCCGGCGCGCGCCGCCTCGACTGCCGCATTCAGCGCCAGAATATTCGTCTGAAACGCGATCCCCTCGATTACGCCGATGATGTCGCCGATGCTGCGCGCGCTGTCGTTGATCTCGTTCATCGTCGCGACGACGCGGCTCACCACTTCGCCACCCTTCTCCGCGATCTCCGACGCGTTATTCGCAAGCGTGCTTGCCTGCTTCGCGTTGTCGGCGTTCTGCCGGACCGTCGACGTCAACTGCTCCATGCTGGTCGCAGTGCGCTCGAGCGCCATCGCCTGCTGCTCGGTGCGCTGCGACAAATCGAGGTTGCCCATCGAAATTTCGCTAGAAGCCGTGGCAATCGCGTCCGCGCTCGATGCAATGTCTGACACCGTTGTCGCAAGACCGCTTTGCATGTCGGAGAGCGCGTACAGCACGCTCGATTTGTCCTTGCGTCCTAGCGTGATGTGGTTCGACAGATCGCCCGCCGCGATCCGGCTCGCAATCTCCTTCGCGTACGCCGGCTCGCCTCCGAGCTGGCGCGCGAGGCGCCGCACGACCCACTCGCTGATGCCGGCCGCCAGCACGATCAGCCCTATCGTCATGACGGCGAGCATCACGAACGACGACTGGTAAATGAAACCGGAGGCGTCGATCGTCGCCTTCGCGGCAGTGCCGCGCTCCGCGACCATTTCGTCGACGAGTTTTTCGAGCTTGCCGGTTTCGACCAGCAGCGACACGTCTTGCATGCCGACCTGCCAGTTCATCTGCGACAGGTCGAGCGGCTGCGCCTTCACGAGCGTCACGAAGTCGCGCAGATGCGCGCTCCACACCGTAACAGCGGCGGCAAATTTCTTCTGATGCTCGACGGCCTTCGCGTCCGATTTGTCGACGTACTGTTGCAGCGTGCCCAACTCCGTGGAAAGGCCGTTCAGGCCCTTGTCGATGTCGGCGCCCAGTTCGTCGCGCTCTTTGGCGGTCGTCGCCGTCAACAGCATTTTTTGCGCGCGGCTCGCGCGCAGCATGTGGCCGCGGGCTTCTTCCGCGGCGCGGCTCGCCACATGGCCTTGATCGTAGATGGATTGGGCCGACGTGTTCAGGCGGCTGATCTGGGTGAGGGAAAATACGCCGATCGCCAGCGTGCCGATCAGCAGCACCGCGAAGGCGAGGCGCAACATCGTCTTGACCGATAGCCCCTTCAAGCTCACCGCCCGCGAGCGGCCGCCGTTTCCACCCTTTCCGCGCGAGGGCAACCCCGCCGCTTTCCCATCCGGAACAAAGCCCGCGCCTTTCCGGCTGCCCAACGAAACTGCTTTCATATTCCCCGTCCCCACGTTTAGAACTGCCGCAAAGGTCTGTTCCGGCATTGCTTCTTATCTCTACGGGTCTACGGCATCGACGTCCGCGATCTTTAGCGCGGTTCGTAAAATGCCGATCGTGATCGCCCGATCCTCGACGCGCAGCTTTGTGAGCGCGCGTCCGCGCCCGTTTTATACACGGCCAAAAATCGCGACAGCGGGTTTATCGGCACGCTTGCCAGACGCTTGCTGTCGTGGCAGTCGCCTGCAACCTCGCACTGCGACGGTGCGCAAAACGCTCAACAGCGGCGCCTCGGAGCGCCCAGACCCCCAAACTTACTGTCCGATTCGCGACAAAACTTGTCCTTACAATTCGGTCGAGCCACATTAAACTGCGACAAATAGCTGGCCGCCCGCGACGCCGCGTCGAATGCCGAAACGACGAGGCGCGACGAAGCAAGACCATCGCGATTTATCGCCAGCCAGGAATTGCCCCTTCCTTTTCCTTTGCCCAAACGTATGGAAACCAGCCTCGATAAGCGCGCACTTGCCGGCGCGTCAGCCGTAACCGGCACCACCGCCACTGGCGCCACTGCTACCACTGCCGCAGCTGCCACCGCGGCGGGCTCGACCGCGCAGCCGGCCGGGACAGTGCAGCGCACGGTTTACTCCGTGCTCGGCGCGATCAGTTTTTCGCATCTGCTCAACGACATGATCCAGTCGTTGATTCTCGCCATCTACCCGATGCTGAAAGACAACTTCTCGTTGTCGTTCGGCCAGATCGGCCTGATCACACTGACCTATCAGATCACCGCGTCGCTGCTGCAGCCGCTCGTCGGCATCTATACCGACAAGCATCCGAAACCGTACTCCCTGCCTGTCGGCATGGGCTTCACGCTGGCCGGCCTGCTGCTCATGTCGATGGCGCCCAATTTCGGCGTGCTGCTGGTGGCGGCGGCGCTCGTCGGCTGCGGTTCGTCGGTGTTTCATCCCGAGTCGTCGCGGGTCGCGCGCATGGCGTCGGGCGGCCGTCACGGACTTGCGCAATCGCTCTTTCAGGTGGGCGGCAATGCGGGATCGTCGCTCGGACCGCTGCTTGCCGCGCTGATCGTGATTCCGCACGGCCAGCGCAGCATCGCGTGGTTTTCCGTGGCCGCGCTCGTCGCGATCGTCGTGCTCACGCAGATCGGGCGCTGGTACAAACAGCATCCGTCGGTCAAGAAAGCGCGCAGCCAGACCGCTCATGCGACGCTGTCGCGCAACCAGGTGATGTTCGCGATGGGCGTGCTGATCCTGCTGGTGTTCTCGAAGTACTTCTATCTCGCGAGCATCAACAGCTATTTCACGTTTTATCTGATCGACCGCTTCCATCTGCCGGTGCAGGCCGCACAGATTCATCTGTTCGTGTTCCTCGCCGCAGTGGCCGCGGGCACCGTGATCGGCGGTCCGATCGGCGACCGGATCGGCCGCAAATACGTGATCTGGGTGTCGATTCTCGGCGTCGCGCCTTTCACGCTGCTGCTGCCCTACGCGAATCTGTTCTGGACCGGCGTGCTGACGGTAATCATCGGCGTCGTGCTGGCCTCGGCGTTCTCCGCGATTCTCGTGTATGCGCAGGAGCTGATTCCCGGCAAGGTCGGCATGGTCGCGGGGCTTTTCTTCGGCTTCGCGTTCGGCATGGGTGGAATCGGCGCGGCGGTGCTGGGTGAACTGGCAGATGCGACCAGCATTGGGTACGTATACAAAATCTGTTCGTTCCTGCCGTTGATCGGCGTGCTGACGGTGTTTTTGCCGGACGTGGAAGGCAAACGCGCGAAGGCGTAATACTTCCCGTTCGACGGATAAGAAAAGGCGCTGCGGCGCCTTTTCCTTTTTGCGTGCGCCGCTCATGGTGAACCCGCGTTGTCCGGCGAGCCGCGCGTACTCTATGCTTGTGCCAAACGCCTCGCTCCGGCGCCGCGCGACGCGGCCGCAGCGCACGGCGACTCCACCTGTTTGCCACCCAGCATCCGAAGGATCGCCGCAGATGACCCGCTACCGCGACTTCCACCGCCGTTCGATCGAAAATCCCGACGCATTCTGGCGCGATGAGGCGCGGCGCATTCATTGGGAAACGCCGTTCGATACCGTGCTCGACCGCTCGAATCCGCCGTTTGCGCGGTGGTTCGTCGGCGGGCGCACGAATCTCTGTCATAACGCGGTGGACCGGCACCTCATCGAGCGTGCGCAGCAAAATGCGCTGGTGTATGTGTCGACGGAAACCGGCATCGAGCGGCGCTACACGTATGCCGAGCTGTACGCGGAAATCAATCGGATGGCCGCAGTGATGCGCTCGCTTGGCGTGAAGCGCGGCGACGTCGTGCTGCTCTATCTGCCGATGATCCCCGAAGCGCTCTTCGCGATGCTCGCCTGCGCGCGGCTCGGTGCGATTCACTCGGTCGTGTTCGGCGGATTCGCCGCGCCCAACCTGGCCGCCCGCATCGACGACGCCAAGCCGGTGCTGATCGTGACCGCCGACGCCGGCGCGCGCGGCGGCAAGGTGATCGACTACACGCCGCTCGTCGACGAGGCAATCGCGCGCGCAACTCACAAGACGGCGCGCGTGCTGCTGATCGACCGCCAGCTTGCGCCGGAGCGGCTCAACGCGAACTATCTGGTCGACTACGAACCGCTGCGCGAACAGTTCTTCGACGCGCATGTGCCCTGCGAATGGCTCGAGTCGAACGAGCCCTCGTATGTGCTGTACACATCGGGCACGACCGGCAAGCCCAAAGGCGTGCAACGCGACGTGGGCGGCTACGCGGTGGCGCTCGCGGCGTCGATGGAATACATCTTCGAGGGCAAAGCCGGCGACACGATGTTCACCGCGTCGGATGTCGGCTGGGTGGTCGGCCATAGCTATATCGTCTACGCGCCGCTGATTGCGGGGCTGACCACGGTGATGTACGAAGGCACGCCCATCCGTCCCGACGGCGGCATCTGGTGGCGCCTCGTCGAACAGCACAAGATCAATCTGATGTTCACCGCGCCGACCGCGCTTCGCGTGCTGAAGAAACAGGACCCGGCGCTGCTTAAAAACGCCGACCTGTCGAGCCTGCGCACGCTGTTCCTTGCCGGCGAGCCGCTCGACGAACCGACCGCCTCATGGATTGCCGGCGCGCTCGGCAAGCCCGTGATCGATAACTACTGGCAAACGGAAACCGGCTGGCCGATGCTCGCGATTCCGCGCGGCGTCGAAGCGCTGCCGACGAAGCTCGGCTCGCCGGGGGTACCGTCGGCCGGATTCAATTTATGCCTGCGCAATGAGCTGACGGGCGAGCCCTGCCCACCCGGCGAAAAAGGCGTGCTGACGCTGAATTACCCGTTGCCGCCGGGCTGCATGTCGACCGTCTGGGGGGACGACAAGCGCTTTGTCAGTACGTACTGGTCGAGCTTTCCGGACCAGCAGGTCTATTCGACCTTCGACTGGGGCATTCAGGACGAAGACGGTTACGTGACGATCCTCGGCCGCACCGACGACGTGATCAACGTCGCCGGGCACCGGCTCGGCACGCGTGAGATCGAGGAAGCCTTGTCGAGCCACGCGGCGGTTGCCGAAGTCGCCGTGGTCGGCGTCGCCGACTCGTTGAAGGGTCAGGCGGCGATGGCTTTCGTCGTGCTACGCGACGCGCAGGCTTACGCGGATGCCAACGCGCGCACGAAGCTGGAGGCGGAACTCACGGCGACGGTCGACCGTCAGCTCGGCGCGATTGCGCGGCCGTCGCGCGTGGTGATTGTGTCGATGCTGCCTAAGACGCGCTCGGGCAAGTTGCTGCGTCGGGCTATCGCCGCACTCGCAGAAGGGCGCGAGCCGGGCGAACTGCCGACTATCGAAGATCCGGCCGCGTTGCAGCAGGTGCGCGAGGGGTTGAGTGAGTCGTCAGGGAACGGGTGATGAGGGACAAGGGCTTCATTAGGTTTGGTTTGGGCAATTCGCCGTCACCGTATGCGCCTGGCGCTGGCAACGTGCCCTTTACGCGTCCCCCACGCCGCTAGCCGACGCCTCGCTTGAACTCAACCCACGCTGCGCGCCAGCAGAAAGCGCGTGAGGATCGCGTTCGAATAAGCGCCCGCGATCTCGGTGAGAAACGAGACGAACGAGGCCGGCGCGTGGTCGTCAGCGGTATCGGAGATAGTGCGTACAACCGCGCACGGCACGCCGTATTCGTGACAGACCTGCGCGATCGCCGCACCTTCCATCTCGACGGCGAGCGCGTCCGGCAATGCTTCGCGCAACGCCTTGACGCCCGCCGCGCTCGCCACGAACTGATCGCCGCTGATAATCAGCCCGCGATGCACGCGCGGCTCCCTCGTGCCGAAACGCGCCGCCGAGGCAGCCCCTTCGTCGGCGACAAAACGCTCGCACGCGGCGGCTAGTTGCGCGGCCAACGTGACATCGGCCGCGAAGCGCGACACGCCTAGCAGCGGCACTTCGAAACGCGGAAACAACGGCGACGCGTCCAGATCATGTTGCAACAACGCATTGGCCACGACGATGTCGCCAACTCGCACCTCCGCGCCCACACCGCCGGCGACGCCGGTGAACACGACAGCCTCGACATCGAATGCATGGATCAATGCGCTGACCGTTGCCGCCGCCGCGACCTTGCCGACGCGCGCGAGCGTCACGACGCATGGCGCGCCGTGGACCGTGCCTAGGTGATAGTCGCGCTGGCCGTGCGTGACGGTGCGCACGCCGGATTCCGCGCGCATCGCCTCGATCAGGTCGCCGAGTTCCTGCGGCAAGGCCGCGAGTATGCCGAGCGGTCTGTGCGACGACGCGGCCAGCGCTGCGTCACGGCCCGCGCTTGCCGCGCTCATTCGACCGCCTGCAGTTTGGCGACCGCGAGCGCGAGCCACTTCTCGCCGTGGCGCTTGAACTTGACTTGCGCCTTCGCGTCGGCGCCGCCGCCTTCCAACGCGGTGATCGTGCCTTCGCCGAACTTGGTGTGAAACACCTGCTGGCCGACGCGGAAGCCCGCCTCCGCCGCGCGTTGCTCGTTAGCGAAGGCCGGCAACGGCGCGGCCGTCGTCGACGCCCCGCCGCCGTACCCCTGCTGACGGTCGGGCCGGGCGAACCAGTCGCGCCCATAGCCCGCGTTGTCCGAGCGGCCGCCCCAGCGCGCGCCCGCCTCGACTTTCGGCGTGAGCCACTTGAGCGTTTCCTGCGGCAATTCGTCGAAGAAACGCGAGCGAATGTTGTAGCGCGTCTGGCCGTGCAGCATCCGGCTTTGCGCGAACGACAAATAGAGGCGCTCCTTCGCGCGCGTGATGGCCACGTACATCAGACGGCGCTCTTCCTCTAGCCCGTCGGACTCCATTGCGCTGTTCTCGTGCGGAAACAGCCCCTCTTCGAGACCCGTGATGAACACGGCCGTGAATTCCAGGCCCTTGGCCGCGTGTACCGTCATCAGTTGTACGGCTTCCTGGCCGGCTTGCGCCTGGTTGTCGCCCGCTTCGAGCGACGCGTGCGACAGGAAGCCGGCGAGCGGCGTCATCGTGTCCGGGTTTTGCGCGGGGTCGGCGATGCCGGGCGCGTCGAGCACTACGGTGTTCGGGTCGTCGGTCGCGACGGCCAGTTCGGGCGCGGCGGTGGCCCCCGGACGCAGCGGGATGGAGCGCGCGGGCGTGTCCATGCCGTAGCCCTCTTCGCTGACGAACGCGGCGGCAGCGTTGACGAGTTCCTGCAAGTTCTCGAGCCGGTCCTGACCTTCGCGCTCGTTCTGATAGAAGTCCGCCAGGCCGCTTGCGCGGACCACGTACTCGACGGTTTCCGGCAAGCTCATCTGCTGCGTGTCCGCGCGCATCTTGCCGATCAGGTTCGCGAAGCTCGCAAGACTGGAGCCCGCCTTGCCGGCGACATACGGAATCGCCGCTGCCATCGAGCAGTTATACAGGCGCGCCGCGTCCGCGAGCTGCTCGATCGTGCGCGCGCCGATGCCGCGCGTGGGGAAATTGACGACGCGGGCAAACGCGGTGTCGTCGTTCGGATTGTCGATCAGACGCAGATACGCGAGCGCGTGCTTGACTTCCTGGCGCTCGAAAAAGCGCAAGCCGCCATACACGCGATACGCGATGCCCGCATTGACGAGCGTGTGCTCGATCGTTCGCGACTGCGCGTTGCTGCGGTAGAGAATCGCGATTTCGCTGCGCGACGTGCCGGTGCTGATCAGCGCCTTGATTTCCTCGACGATCCAGCCTGCTTCCTGCGAATCCGTCGCGGATTCATAAACACGGACCGGTTCACCATGACCTGCGTCGGTGCGCAAATTCTTGCCGAGACGCCGCGAATTGTTCGCGATCAACTGATTGGCCGCGTCGAGAATATGGCCGTGCGAGCGGTAATTCTGCTCGAGCTTGATCAGATGCCGGACATTGAACTCGTGTTCGAAGTCGCGCATGTTGCCGACGTTGGCGCCGCGGAACGCGTAGATCGACTGGTCGTCGTCGCCGACAGCGAAGATCGAATTCGTCTGGCCCGCGAGCAGCTTCAGCCACGCGTATTGCAGCTTGTTCGTGTCCTGGAACTCGTCGACGAGAATGTGCTTGAAGCGCGCCTGATAGTGCGCGCGCAGCGGCGGATTGTGCGCGAGCAGTTCATAGCAGCGCAGCAGCAGTTCCGGAAAGTCGACCACGCCTTCGCGCTGGCACTGCTGGTCATAGGCTTCGTAGAGTTCGACGAACTTGCGGTTGAAATTGTCGGTTGCGTCGACATCTTTCGGGCGCAGCCCTTGTTCCTTCGCGTTGTTGATGAAGTACTGGAGATTCTTTGCCGGGTACTTTTCGTCGTCGATGTTCAGGCCCTTCATCAGACGCTTGATCGCGGACAGCTGGTCGGCGGTATCGAGAATCTGGAAGGTGGCGGGCAAACCGGCATCGCGATGATGCGCGCGCAGCATCCGGTTGCACAGGCCGTGGAAGGTGCCGATCCACATGCCGCGCGTGTCGATGGGCAAAAGCGCCGACAGGCGCGACATCATTTCGCGCGCGGCCTTGTTGGTGAAGGTCACGGCCAGAATGGTGGCGGGCGACGCAAGCCCGTGCTGGATGAGCCACGCGATGCGTGTGATGAGCACGCGGGTTTTGCCGCTGCCCGCGCCGGCGAGAATGAGCGCGGGCTCGTTGGGGAGCGTGACGGCGGCGTGTTGTTCGGGGTTGAGATTGGCTAGCAGATCGGGCATTTTTTCGGAGGGACGGCGGGGTGTTCGTCATTATATGCCCCGGCGGGGGCTTGCTTTTTTTGCCTGCACGGCGGGGTGGTTTGGTCTCGTCGATTCGAATCCTCGAAACCAAAAACCCCAAAACCAGAGCCGCGCCCCGGCGCCCTTTATAATCGAACATTCTCCGCATTCACCAGCCGATCGACCCATGAGCGACACCCCGAGCGACACCTCCTCCACCCTTGCCAAAAGCTTCGAGCCGCACACCATCGAAGCCCACTGGGGCCCCGAATGGGAAAAGCGCGCCTACGCGGCGCCCTCTTTCGACGGGAACAGGAAAGACTTCTCGATCCAGTTGCCGCCGCCGAACGTCACGGGCACCCTCCACATGGGCCACGCGTTCAACCAGACCATCATGGACGGCCTCGCCCGCTATCACCGCATGCTCGGCGAGAACACGCTGTGGGTGCCGGGCACCGACCACGCGGGTATCGCCACGCAGATCGTCGTCGAACGGCAACTGGACGCACAAGGCGTGTCGCGCCACGATCTCGGCCGCGAAAAATTCGTCGAACGCGTCTGGGAATGGAAGCAGGAATCCGGCTCGACCATCACGAACCAGGTGCGGCGCCTCGGCGCGTCGATCGACTGGTCGCGCGAATACTTCACGATGGACGACAAAATGTCGGCCGCCGTGCGCGACGTGTTCGTGCGCCTTTATGAACAGGGCCTGATCTATCGCGGCAAACGCCTCGTCAACTGGGACCCGGTGCTGCTCACCGCCGTCTCCGATCTCGAGGTGGTCAGCGAGGAAGAAAACGGCCACCTGTGGCACATCCAGTACCCGCTCACCGACGGCTCCGGCCATCTGACGGTCGCGACCACGCGTCCTGAAACCATGCTCGGCGACACCGCCGTGATGGTGCATCCGGAAGACGAGCGCTACGCGCATCTGATCGGCAAGACCGTCACGCTGCCGCTGTCGGGCCGCGAAGTGCCGATCATCGCCGACGACTACGTCGACCGCGAATTCGGCACGGGCGTCGTCAAGGTCACGCCCGCGCACGATTTCAACGACTATCAGGTCGGCCTGCGCCACAAACTGCCGCAAATCGAGATCCTCACGCTCGACGCGAAGATCAACGGCAACGCGCCGGAAAAATACCGCGGCCTCGACCGTTTCGAAGCCCGCAAGCAGGTCGTCGCCGACCTCGAAGCGCTCGGCGCGCTCGAATCGGTCAAGCCGCACAAGCTGATGGTGCCGCGCGGCGACCGCACGGGCGTCGTGATCGAGCCGATGCTGACCGACCAGTGGTTTGTCGCGATGAGCAAACCGGCGCCTGAAGGCACGTTCAATCCGGGCAAATCGATCGCCGAAACCGCGCTCGACGTAGTCCGCAGCGGCGAAATCAGATTCGTGCCGGAAAACTGGACAACCACGTACTACCAGTGGCTCGAGAACATCCAGGACTGGTGTATCTCGCGCCAGCTCTGGTGGGGTCATCAGATTCCCGCGTGGTACGGCGAAAATGGCGAGATTTTCGTCGCGATGACCGAGGAAGGCGCGCACGCAAAAGCGGCGCAAGCCGGCTACACGGGCCCGCTCAAACGCGACGAAGACGTGCTCGACACGTGGTTTTCGTCCGCCCTCGTGCCGTTTTCGTCGCTCGGCTGGCCGAACGAAACGCAGGAACTGAAGCACTTCCTGCCGTCGTCGGTGCTGGTTACGGGCTTCGACATCATCTTCTTCTGGGTCGCGCGCATGGTCATGATGACCACGCACTTCACGGGCAAGGTGCCGTTCGACACGGTCTACGTGCACGGTCTCGTGCGCGACGCCGAAGGTCAGAAAATGTCGAAGAGCAAGGGCAATACGCTCGATCCGATCGATATCGTCGACGGCATCGGCCTTGACGCGCTCGTCGCCAAACGCACCACCGGCCTCATGAACCCGAAGCAGGCCGCGTCGATCGAAAAGAAAACCCGCAAGGAATTCCCGGACGGCATCCCGGCGTTCGGCACGGACGCGCTGCGCTTCACGATGGCGTCGATGGCCACGCTCGGGCGCAACGTCAACTTCGATCTCGCACGCTGCGAGGGCTATCGCAATTTCTGCAACAAGCTGTGGAACGCCACCCGTTTCGTGCTGATGAATTGCGAAGGTCACGATTGCGGTTTCGGCAAGCCGGAACAGTGCGGCGAATGCGGGCCGGACGGCCACCTGAACTTCTCGTCGGCGGATCGCTGGATCGTGTCCCGCCTGCAACGCGTCGAAGCCGAGATCGCCAAGGGTTTCGCCGACTATCGCTTCGACAATGTGGCCAACGCCCTATACAAGTTCGTTTGGGACGAATACTGTGACTGGTATCTCGAACTCGCCAAGGTTCAGATCCAGACGGGTCAGCCGAACCAGCAGCGCGCCACACGGCGCACCCTGCTGCGCGTGCTCGAGACGGTGTTGCGCCTCGCGCACCCGGTGATTCCGTTCATCACCGAGGCGTTGTGGCAGAAAGTTGCACCGTTGGCCGGGCGTTATCCCGCGGGCAAGGCCGAGGGCGAAGCGTCCATCATGGTGCAGCCGTACCCCGTTGCCGAGATGTCGAAGCTCGACGAAGACGCGGAGCAATGGGCGGCCGACCTGAAAGCAGTGATCGATGCGTGCCGGAATCTGCGCGGCGAAATGAATCTGTCGCCGGCGGTCAAGGTGCCATTGCTCGCTACCGGCAACGCGGAGCGCCTGCGCACCTTCGCTCCGTACGCCCAGGCATTGGCCCGTTTGTCGGAAGTGCAGATCATTGCCGACGAGGCCGCACTAGACGCGCAAGCAGATGGCGCGCCAATTGCTATTGTAGGCAGTGACAAGCTCGTGCTGAAGGTCGAGATCGACGTCGCGGTCGAGCGCGAGCGTTTATCGAAGGAGATTGCGCGGTTGAGCACGGAAATCGTCAAGTGCAATGCCAAACTGCAGAACGAAAGTTTTGTCGCCAAGGCGCCGCCTGCAGTCGTCGAACAGGAGCAGAAAAGGCTGGCGGAATTCGAAGCGACTGTCGGCAAGCTGAAGGCGCAGTTCGCGCGCTTGCCGGCCTGATCGACGCTCCACGCCCGCCCGCGCGGCGGGCACGGACAGATAGCTAAACCAGAGGACTCAGGGTAATCACATGCTAAAAGTTACAAAGGCAGTATTTCCGGTAGCAGGTCTTGGCACCCGGTTCCTCCCTGCCACGAAGGCAAGCCCGAAGGAAATGCTGCCGATCGTCGACAAGCCGCTGATCCAGTACGCGGTGGAAGAAGCCATGGCGGCCGGCATCACCGAAATGATCTTCGTCACGGGCCGCAGCAAACGGGCGATCGAAGACCACTTCGATAAGTCATATGAAATCGAAGCCGAGCTGGAAGCGCGCGGCAAGGACAAGCTCCTGGAACTCGTGCGCAGCATCAAGCCGAGCCATGTGGACTGCTTCTACGTGCGTCAGCCGGAAGCGCTCGGCCTCGGCCACGCCGTGCTGTGCGCGGAGAAACTTGTGGGCGACAACCCGTTCGCCGTGATTCTCGCAGACGACTTGCTGTACGGCACGCCGCCTGTCATGACGCAAATGATCGAGGTGTTCGACCACTATCACAGCTCGGTGATCGGCGTCGAAGAGATCCCAGCCCAGGAAACCAAGTCGTACGGTATTGTCGACGGCAAGGAGTGGGAAGACTCGATCATCAAGATGTCGGGCATCGTCGAAAAGCCGGAACCAAGCGTCGCACCGTCGAATCTCGGCGTGGTGGGCCGCTACGTGCTCAAACCGCGTATCTTCGATCACATCCGCTCGATCAAGCCGGGCGCCGGCGGCGAACTGCAACTCACGGACGCGATCCAGTCGCTGCTCGCCGACGAACAGGTTCTCGCGTACAAGTACCACGGCACGCGTTTCGACTGCGGCAGCAAGCTCGGTTATCTGAAGGCAACGGTCGAGTTCGCGCTGCGCCACCCCGAAGTGGCCGCAGATTTTGACGAATATCTGCGTACGCGTTCGCCGGTTCTGGAAGGCTAACGCCTCTGCGAGATGCCTTGAATCCCTGGGCATCTCGCAAAAGTCAAAAAGGCGCTGTGCTCCGCTTTCGCGGGCACAGCGCCTTTTGTTTCAGTGCGTGCGTCTGAGTGGGTCTGAATGCGTGCGCGTCAGCGGCGCTTCATCAGAAACGTAAAGACTTTGTCGTGCGACGAACTCTCGACGATCTCATTGCCGGTCTGCTTCGCGAACGCGGCGAAATCGCGCTGCGAGCCGGGGTCGGTGGCGAGCACCTTGAGAATCTGACCGCTTTCCATATCGGCGAGCGCCTTCTTGGCGCGCAAGATGGGCAGCGGGCACATCAGCCCGCGCGCATCGACTTCCTTATGAATCTGAATTTGCATCGACGATGACCTTCGGGACTAGGCGTCGTTCGCGACGCCGGACAGAGGGTCAAATTCTACCGCAGCCTTCGCCGCCTTGCCGGCGCAGGCACCGCGCGCATCGCCGTCCAACCAGCAATATCGGCGCTACAGCGTTACCGCCTGCCCGCTTTGCAGCGACTGCCGCAACGCATTGCCGATGCGGGTTGCTTCCAGCGCGTCGGCGAGCGTCGCACCCGCTTGCACGGTCGATCCCGCCCCGCCCTGCACCGACGCGACGAACGCGCGCGCCTCCTGCAGAAACGCCTCTTCGAAGCGATCGAAGAAACTCGGCGTGCACTCGTTGCGAATGCCCGCAGCGTCGTATATCTCCACACGGTTCGCGCGCGGATTATGTCCGATCGCGAGCGCGCCGGCCGTGCCGATCACTTCGCTGTGCGTGTCGTTGCCGTGGGCCTGGGTCCGCGACGCGTAGAACATGGCGAGCTTGCCGTCCTCAAATTCGCAGATCGCCACGCCGTTATCCACATCGCCGAACTCGCGCAGGCCTTCGTGCAGCGCGACGGCGCCCGCCGCGAACACGCGTTTCGCACGCGGCTTGCCGAGCAGCCAGCGCGCGACGTCGATATCGTGCACCGTGCAGTCCAGGAAAATGCCGCCGGAAGTTGCCGCGAAGCGCACGAAGAAACCGTCGGTATCGTTCTTGTCGGCGGTTTGCGAGCGCACGAGAAACGGCCGCCCTATCTTGCCCGCTTCGATCTTGTCGAACGCGTCCTTGTAGCTCGGATCGAAACGCCGCATGAAGCCGATCGTCGCCTGCAGATGCGGGTACCGCGCGGCCTCTTGCAACACCCGCTCGCACTCGGCCAGATCGAGCGACAAAGGCTTTTCGCAGAACACGTGTTTGCCGGCGCGCAAAGCGTCAACGATCTGCTGCGCGTGCAGCGACGACGGCGTGACGAGCCACACGGCGTCCACGTCCTTGTCGTCTAGCAGTTGCGCGTAGTCATCGTAAAGGCGTGGCGAGGGCAAAGTGTCGCGCGCCCATGCCCGCTCCTCTTCGAGCGGGCTGCAAGCAGCAACCAGTTCCGCGCCCGGCACGCGATACGCGAGGTTCTCAGCGTGACGTTTGCCAAGCCGCCCGAGGCCGACCACGCCCAGACGCAGCCGCCGCGTTGCCGCTGCCGCACTCATCGCGCGGCCTCGCCGAGCTTCACTGCACGCCCCTCGCGCCATGAGCGCGTGGCGGCCTCGGCGAGTTCCAGCGCTTTCAAACCGTCCGCCACCGTGGTACGCACCGGCTTGCCTAGCGTGACCGCCTCGAAGAAATGCGCGATTTCGAGCGCATAAGCCGCGCGATAACGTTCAAGGAAGAACGCTTCGGGCACGTCGCTCGACACTTGCGTCCTGGAGTATGCCGTGACTTGCGTGGGCCGCACGTTGCCCGCCTGCAGCATCCCCGCGCTGCCGAGCACTTCGAAGCGCTGGTCGTAGCCGTAGGCCGCGCGACGCGCGGTGTTGATCTGGCACAGACGGCCGCGCTTCGTGCGGATCGTCACCGCGGTCGAATCAATGTCGCCCGCTTCCGCGATTGCCGGGTCGCTCAGACAACTGCCGGTGGCGTGCAGCGTGTCCGCTTCGTCGTCGAGAATCCAGCGGAAGATGTCGAAGTCGTGAATCAGCATGTCCTTGAAGATTCCACCCGAATGGCGGATGTAGTCCACCGGCGGCGCGCCTGGATCGCGGCTCGTCACGACAAGCATTTCCGGCGTGCCGATCTCGCCCGCATCGAGGCGCGCCTTCAACGCGGAGAACGTCGGATCGAAGCGGCGCTGAAAGCCGATCATGCACACCACGCCCGCGCGCTCGACGGCATCGGCACATGCTCGCGCGCGCTCCAGCGTCAAGTCGACCGGCTTCTCGCAGAAAACATGTTTTTTCTGAGCGGCCGACTTCATGATCAGATCGGCATGCGTGTCGGTGCTCGAACAGATCACCGTGGCGCCGACGGACGCGTCGCCCATCGCGCCGTCGATATCGGCCACTTTGGCGCCATGCGCGGCAGCCAGCGCCGCGGCCGCCTCGCTATTCACATCGACTACATATTTCAGCCGCACGCCCGGTTGCCGCGCGAGATTGGCCGCGTGAATCTTGCCGATGCGGCCCGCGCCGAACACCGCGACGTCGATCGGTTTTGCTGCGTCAGTCATCGTATCCTCCAGTGTCTTTCGATTCTTCTACGTTTAATTCGAGCTTGTACGCAAGCGCGATGAAGAGCGCCTGGCACAGGCAGATCGTGCTGGTCAGCGAGCGGAACGCGAACGCGCTGCCCTCTTTCACATACAGTTGAGTACTCGCGTAACGCGCTAACGGCGATAGTTGGCTGTCCGTAATAACCAGCGTCTTCGCCTGATGATGATGCGCGACCCGCAGGCAATACTGTGTTTCCTTCGCATAAGGCGCGAAGCTGATCGCGATCACCACGTCGCCCTTTTTCACGCTGCGAATCTGCTCGCGGTACATGCCGCCGAAACCCGATACGAGGTGCACGCGCTTGGGCGTGTGCTGCAACGCATAGACGATGTAGCTCGCCACCGGAAACGAGCGCCGCACGCCGATCACATAGATGTTGTCCGCCTGTTGCAGCATCTTCACGGCGGCGTCGAACTGCTTGTCGTCGAGCCCCGCTTCGAGTTCTTCAAGCCCGCCGCGCGAAGCCGCGATGAACTCGCGTGCGACCGCGCCGCCGGACAACGCACCGGGCTTCTCATCGATGAGCTTGCGAATGCGCTGCTGATAACTTGGCGACGACGCACCCTGCCCTGTATACGCCTGACGAAACACCGCCTGCAAATCGGAGAAGCCGGAGAAACCAAAGCGCTGCGCAAATCGCACGACCGCCGACGGATGCACGCCGCAGCTCGCGGCGATGTCGCTCGTGCGATCCACCATCACGCTCGAACGATGCTGCTCGATATACGTCGCGACACTTTTCAACTGACGCGGCAGCGCCTCGTAGTTGTCCGCGATGCGCTGCATCAATTCTTCGACGCTCGGCAATTCTTCGGTGCTCTCTTCCGCCATGGTTCTCTCTTCGGGGCTTTACTGCACTGCGGCAGGCGCTTTCCGAGCTGCGCTGCACAGGCTGCTGACGTTGCCGATTATAGGCAGCGCACCGCATAAATGGAACGTATTTTCCATTTTTATCTATGGTGAAATTTCCATTGCACGTCACTCGAAGATGACCTAATCTTGGTCGTGAGCGATGGTGCTTCGGCGATCTTGCGTAACGCATTCGCTGCTGCGTTGCGTACCGTCCGCCACACGCTCCTTCAATAACGACAGACCGAGAAAGGTGGAGACATGAGACTTTGCAAGGGCAAGGCTACGCTCAGGATTCTGGTGACGGCTTTGACGTTGGCGACGGGATTCGGAGCGGCCTCGGCCGCCCGCGCGGCTGACGCTCATTTCGTGCTGATCAGCCACGCGCCGGACTCCGATTCGTGGTGGAACACGATCAAAAACGCCATCAAGCAGGCCGACGAGGACTTCAACGTCGAGACGGACTATCGCAATCCGCCGAACGGTGACATCGCCGATATGGCGCGTCTCGTCGAACAGGCCGCAGCGCGCAACTACGACGGCGTGATTGTCACCATCGCCGATTTCGACGTGCTGAAGAGCTCTATCAACAAAGTCACCGCCAAGAAAATCCCGCTTGTCACGATCAACTCGGGCACCGAGGAACAAAGCGCGCAACTCGGCGCAATCATGCACATCGGTCAGCCGGAATACGTCGCCGGCAAGGCGGCAGGCGAGAAGGCGAAAGCAGCCGGCGTGAAGTCGTTCCTGTGCGTGAACCACCTTGCGACCAACACGGTTTCGTTCGACCGTTGCCGCGGTTTTGCCGAAGCGCTCGGCGTCGACTACAAGTCTTCCACGATCGACTCCGGCCAGGACCCGACCGAAATTCAATCGAAAGTCAGCGCCTATTTGCGCAACCATCCGAACACCGGCGCCATTCTCACGCTCGGACCGACGCCGGCCTCGGCCACGCTGAAAGCAGTGCAGCAAATGGGCCTGAACGGCAAAATCTACTTCTGCACCTTCGACTTCTCCGACGACATCGCGAAGGCGATCCAGAACGGCACGATCCAGTTCGCGATCGATCAGCAGCCGTATCTGCAGGGCTACATTCCGGTCGCCGTGCTGGCCATCGTGAAGAAAGAGCACACCACCGACCCCGCGAAGATCCGTCAGATTCTCGAAGCGAATCCTAAATTCAAGGCACGGCTTGCCACTTACGGTCTGGCGCCCTCGTATGGGCCGAAGAACATTCGCTCCGGACCGGGCTTCATCACGAAAGAAAACCTCGACAAGGTCATCAAGTACGCAGGGCAGTACCGCTGATTCTTTTCTCTAGCTAGTCACGCGCGCGGCGGGCAACGCTCCCGCCGGGCGGCTTCGCCGCCAGCGCGCATTTCACCGGCTGTCGTTCCCGCAACGCATTCCCGCTTGCCCGGACACACAGCCGGCTCCAAGGAGACATCATGGGTGTAGCCGGCAAGCACTTTCCACCTCACGTCGACCCGAATAGCGCCGCTTCGCATAATGCTGCGTCGCGCCCTGAAACGGACGGGCGCGACGAGCGCGTGCGCAAGGAATCGTGGTTCGGTCATTTGCTGAACCGCCCCGAGTTCGCCGCGATCTCCGGCGCAGTGCTGGTGTTTCTTGTCTTCGCGTTGACTGCCGGCGGGTCCGGCATGTTCAATCTCGACGGCGTGATGAACTGGTCGCAGGTGTCCGCTTATCTCGGCATTCTTTCCGTGGGCGCGTGCCTCCTGATGATCGCCGGTGAGTTCGACCTGTCGATCGGCTCGATGATCGGCTTTGCCGGCATGATGGTCGCGATTCCCACGGTGTATTTTCACTGGCCGATCTCGCTCGCGATTCTCTTTGCATTCGTCGGCTCGATGTTGCTGGGGGCGCTCAACGGCTATCTCGTGATGCGCACGCGCCTGCCGTCGTTCATCGTCACCCTCGCCTTTCTTTTTATTCTGCGCGGCCTCACGCTTGCACTGTCGATTCTGTTCGCGGACCGCACCATCGTCTCCGGCGTGGGCGATCTTGCACAACAGGACTGGCTCGCCAATACGCTCTTTCACGGCGTTGCGCTGCAGGGTCTCTTCACGATGCTCGCGCATCACGGCATAGGCACCCTGCTCGATAACGGCCACGCGCTCGTGCCCGGAATTCCGAAAGTAATTCTATGGTGGTTCGGTCTCGCCGCGATCTGCGCATTCGTCCTCGCGAAAACGCGCGCGGGCAACTGGATTCTCGCAGTGGGCGGCGATGCCAACGCGGCAAAGAACGTCGGCATTCCGGTGCGTCGCGTGAAGATCCTGCTCTTCGTGCTGACTGCGTTCTGCTCGTGCCTGTTCGCGGTGCTGCAAGTGTGCGATATCGGCTCGGCTGCCGCGGACCGCGGCTTGCAGAAGGAGTTCGAGGCGATCATCGCGGCGGTGATCGGCGGAACGTTGTTGACGGGCGGCTATGGCTCGGTGATCGGCGCATGTTTCGGCGCGTTGATTTTCGGCGTCGTGCAAATCGGCATCACCTATACGAATGTGAGCTCCGACTGGTTCCGCGTATTCCTCGGCGTGATGCTGCTCATCGCCGTGCTGTTCAATCACTATGTGCGCCGTCGCGTCGCGCAATCGTAACGAGGAGACGCACATGTCCGATACGAACACTGTGACGAACGAAATCAATCTGCCGGGCGCCGCGCCGCAGGACGACGTGATCCTCGCTCTCGAGAACGTCAACAAATACTTTGGAAAAGTAATCGCGCTAAGCGGCGTGACCTTGCGCCTGAAACGCGGCGAAGTGCATTGCCTGCTCGGCGACAACGGCGCGGGCAAGTCGACGCTGATCAAGACCCTGGCTGGCGTACATCAACCGTCGTCGGGCCAGTATCTCGTCGACGGCAAGCCCGTGCTGTTCGAGTCGCCTAGAGACGCGCTCGATCTCGGCATTGCGACCGTCTATCAGGATCTCGCGCTCGTGCCGCTGCTCTCCGTCGCGCGCAATTTTTTCATGGGACGCGAGCCGCAAAAGAAACTGTTCGGCTTCCTGAATGTGATGGATCTCGAAACGAGCGCGACAACGGCCCGCGACAAGCTCGCAGAAATGGGCATCAACGTGCGCGATCCGCATCAGCCGATCGGCACGATGTCAGGCGGCGAAAAACAGTGCCTTGCGATTGCGCGTGCCATCCATTTCGGCGCACGTGTGCTGATCCTCGACGAGCCGACCGCCGCGCTCGGCGTCAAGCAGAGCTTCAATGTGCTGAAGCTGATCCACAAGGCGCGCGCGAAAGGCATCTCGGTGATCTTCATCACGCACAACGTGCATCACGCGTATCCGATCGGCGATTCGTTCACGCTGCTCAATCGCGGCAAATCGCTCGGTACGTTCACGAAAGAGACGATCACCAAGGACGAAGTGCTCGACATGATGGCGGGCGGTGCCGAGATGCAAAAGATGATAGGCGAACTAGAAGGCGCAACGATCTGATTCATTCGCGCGGCGGCTGCCGCTGTGGCACCGCTCGCCGCGCTCCGTCATTCAGGGACATTCATGGCTCATTCCAGTACATTCAGCGGCACGCCGGCGCAGCACCCGGGCGGGACCGCCGGCGCGTCCGGCGCGTTTGGCATGTCCGGCTCCGACGCCGGCAGCCGCTTCGCGCCGGGCCGCAGCCGCGACATCGTGTGTCTTGGCCGGCTCGCCGTCGATCTGTACGCGCAGCAGGTCGGCGCGCGGCTCGAGGACGTGTCGAGCTTCGCGAAGTATCTCGGCGGGTCGTCGGCGAACATTGCGTTCGGCTGCGCGCGGCTCGGACTTGCATCGGCCATGCTCGCACGCGTGGGCAACGACCACATGGGCCGCTTTCTCACCGAGACGTTGACGAAGGAAGGCTGCGATGTAAGCCATGTGCGCGTCGATCCCGACCGATTGACCGCGCTCGTGCTGCTCGGCCTGAAGGATCGCGATACGTTCCCGCTGATCTTCTATCGCGAGAATTGCGCGGACATGGCCGTGGACGAAGCGGATTTCGACGAGGCGTTTATCGCGTCGTCGAAAGCGCTGCTGATTACCGGCACGCACTTCTCGACCGAACAGGTGAACCGCACGAGCCGCCGCGCGCTCGATTACGCACGGCGCAACCAGGTGCGTACCGTTCTCGACATCGATTATCGCCCTGTGTTATGGGGCCTCACGGGTAAGGCGGACGGCGAAACGCGCTTTGTTGCAAGCGAAGGCGTCACCGCGCATTTGCAGCGCATCCTGCCGTTGTTCGACCTCGTGATCGGCACCGAGGAAGAATTCCGCATTGCCGGCGGCAAAAGCGATCTCGTCGACGCACTGGCAATGGTGCGCGCGGTCACAGCGGCCACGCTCGTGCTCAAGCGCGGACCGATGGGCTGCCAGATCATCGACGGCGAAGTGCCCGCCTTGCTCGACGACGCGCCGGTTCACGGCGGCGTGGAAGTCGAAGTGCTGAACGTGCTCGGTGCCGGCGACGCGTTCGCTTCCGGCTTTCTCTCCGGATGGTTGCGCGATCAACCGCTCGACGCCTGCGCGCGTGCCGCCAATGCCAGCGGTGCACTCGTCGTTTCGCGCCACGCGTGCGCGCCGGCCATGCCGACGCCCGCTGAACTCGACTACTTTCTACGCGAGGCGAAGGCCGATCCCGAGCGTATGCGCCGCCCCGACCGCGACGCGACATTGGCGCGCCTGCATCGCGTGACGCCCGCGCGCAAGCAGTGGGACGAGGTGCTCGGCTTCGCGTTCGATCATCGGAATCAGTTCTTTGAACTCGCGCAGCAGAGCGGCGCAAGCGAAGCACGCATCGCCCAGCTCAAAGGCCTGTTCGTCGACGCGGTCGCGCAGACCGAAAGCGCATTAGGCCTGCAAGGCCGCATTGGCGTGCTGATCGACAGCCGCTATGGCCAGGACGCGCTGAACGCAGCGACGGGCCGCGGCTGGTGGATCGGCCGCCCGGTGGAGTTGCCCGGCTCGGTGCCGCTCGTGTTCGACCATGGCCGCTCGGTCGGCACGACGCTCGTGCCATGGCCGCAGGAACACGTTGTGAAGTGCCTCGTGCAATTCCACCCCGACGAACCTGTCGAACAGCGCCTCGAACAGGAAGCCCAATTGCGCGCGCTGTATGACGCGACGCAAGCAAGCGGTCACGAGTTGCTGCTCGAAGTCATCCCGCCGAAGCACGCGAACTTGCCGCAGGGGCCCGACATCGTGTATCGCGCGTTGAAGCGGCTTTATAACATCGGCATCTATCCCGAGTGGTGGAAGCTCGAGCCGATGGACGCGGCGCAATGGCGCAACGTCGACGCGCTGATCGCCGAGCGCGACCCGTATTGCCGGGGCGTCGTGCTGCTCGGTTTGTCGGCGGGCGTCGAGCAGTTGAACGAGGGCTTTCGCGCGGCGGCGCGCTCGTCGACGTGTCGCGGTTTCACCGTGGGCCGCACGATCTTCCACGAGCCGAGTCATGCGTGGCTTGCAGGAGAAATCGGCGACGACGAATTGATTGCGCGCGTGCGCCGCACCTTCGAAACGCTAATCGCATCATGGCGCGCGGCGTGCGACACCGCCGCCTCCGAACGAGGCGCGAACAATCGTGTTCATCAGGAGCAGGCTGCATGAATCAGCGCGTGTTACATCATGGACATGACGAAGCGGCATCGGCGGGCGTCGTAGCCACAGGGACCACCATCCGCCTGACCACCGCGCAGGCGCTCGTGCGCTATCTCGCCGCGCAGCGTGTCGCAACCGAAGACGGCCTGGGAACAGAACCGATCTTCGGCGGCGTGTTCGCGATCTTTGGTCACGGCAACGTCGCCGGCATGGGCGAAGCGCTGTATCAGCATCGCGACGAATTGCCGACGCTGCGCGCCCATAACGAACAGGCGATGGCACACAGCGCGATCGCGTATGCAAAGGCGCACTTTCGCCGACGCATGATGGCGGTCACCACGTCGATCGGGCCAGGCGCTACCAATCTGCTGACCGCAGCCGCGCTCGCGCATGTGAACCGTCTGCCGGTGCTGCTGTTGCCGGGCGACATCTTCGTGTCGCGGGCGCCCGACCCGGTTCTGCAACAGGTGGAAGATTTCCACGATGGCGGCGTTTCCGCGAACGACGCGTTCAAGCCCGTGTCGCGCTACTTCGATCGCATCGTGCATCCCGCGCAACTGCTGAGTGCACTGCCGCGCGCACTGCGCGTGCTCACCGACGCCGCGTCGTGCGGGCCGGTCACGCTTGCGTTGCCGCAAGACGTGCAGGCGCAAGCGTGGGACTTCCCTGCCGACTTCTTTGCCCCGCGCATGGTGACGTTCTATTCGCCCGCACCCCGCGTCGACGAGATCGACGCTGCTATCGTGCGTTTGCAGCGCGCGAAGCGCCCGTTGATCGTTGCGGGCGGCGGCGTGCTCTACGGCCGTGCGACCGATGCGTTACAACGCTTTGCCGCCACGCACGGCATTCCGGTCGCGGAGACACAAGCCGGCAAGGGCTCGCTTGCATGGGACGATCCACTGAACGTTGGCGCGCTGGGCGTGACCGGCTCGCCTGCAGCCAACGCGCTCGCCCGCGATGCCGATTGCGTGCTCGCGCTGGGCACGCGCTTGCAGGACTTCACGACCGGCTCGAATACGCTGTTCACGCAAGCGGACGTGATCGGCATCAATGCGAATGCTTTCGACGCCCTCAAGCATCGCGCTCAAGTAGTCGAGGCGGATGCGCGTCTCGCGCTCGACGCGCTCGCCGAACGTCTGCAAGACTGGCAGGCGGATCGCGCGTGGACCTCACGCGCGCACCAACTCGCCGCAGGCTGGCGCGACACGGTGCATACCCTCACGCACGCGCCGCAACCAGATTCCGTGCTGCCTTACGAGGGCGATGTGATCGGCGCCGTGCAACGTTCAAGCACGAATTCACCGGCAAACGACATCGTCGTGTGCGCGGCCGGCACCTTGCCCGGGGAATTGCATAAGCTATGGCGCGCCGGAACTCCAGGCGCCTATCACGTCGAATATGGCTACTCGTGCATGGGCTATGAGATCGCCGGCGGACTCGGCGCGAAGCTTGCGCGGCCCGAGCGTGAAGTGATCGTGATGGTGGGCGACGGCAGTTATCTGATGATGAACAGCGAGATCGCCACGTCGGTGATGCTCGGCGCAAAGCTGATTGTCGTGGTGCTCGACAATCGCGGGTACGGTTGCATCAATCGCCTGCAACAGGCATGCGGCAGTGCGCCGTTCAACAATCTGCTCGAAGACAGCATGCAGGGTCCGCTCGGTGCGCCGCACATCGACTTCGCCGCGCATGCCCGCGCACTCGGTGCGCGGGCGGAACACGTGGCGAACGTGGCGGAACTGGAAGCCGCGCTGCAGCGCGCGCGCTCGGCGGACAGGACCTACGTGATCAGCATCGACACCGATCCGGCCCGCACGACGAGCGACGGCGGCTGGTGGTGGGAAGTCGCCGTGCCCGAAGTATCGCCGCGAGCGAGCGTGCGCGACGCGCGAGCCAACTACGACGCGCAGATCGCGGCGCGCGATAAACCGCCCGCTTCGAATGGCGGCGGCAGCGGCAACAACAGCGACCAGGCCAACGATTGAGGACGCACGCATGACAGCTTTCAACGTACGCATCGGCATCAACCCGTTGTCGTGGATGAACGACGATCTGCCTTCGCTCGGCGGCGAGACGCCGCTCGAATTAGCGCTCACCGAGGGCCGCAAGATCGGCTATCAGGGGTTCGAACTCGGCAACAAGTTTCCGCGTGAACCGCAGGCATTGAAGACGCTGCTCGCGCAATACGATCTCGCGCTCGTGTCCGGCTGGTACTCGGGACGTCTCGCGCGGCGCAGCGTCGAAGAGGAAATCGCCGAGGTCGGCCCGCATCTCGAACTGCTCGCGCAAAACGGCGCTACGGTCATGGTGTACGGCGAAGTGGCGGATTCTATTCAGGGCGCGCCAAGGCCCTTGTATCAACGGCCACGCTTTTTCAGCGACGCGCAGTGGGCCGCCTACGCCGCACGCGTCGACGAATTCGCGCGCTACACGCTAAGCCGCGGCGTGCGGCTTGCGTACCATCATCATATGGGTGCGTATGTCGAAACGCCGGCCGACGTCGATCAGCTGATGTCACGCACGAGCGACGCAGTCGGCCTGCTGTTCGACGCCGGGCACATCACCTTCGCAGGCGGCGATCCGCTCGCCGTGCTCGACAAACACATCGGCCGGGTGTGTCATGTGCATTGCAAGGACGTGCGCCCTGCCGTGATGAAACTCGCGCGCAATCGCAACTGGAGTTTTCTCGACGCGGTGATCGCCGGCGCTTTCACGGTGCCGGGCGACGGCGCAGTCGATTTCCCGTCGATCATCGCGCGTCTGAAGCGGCATGGCTATTCGGGCTGGCTCGTCGTGGAGGCGGAACAGGACCCGGTCGTGGCGCCGTCGTTCGAGTATGCGCAGAAAGGCTTTCAAACATTGCGTGCGTTGGTCGATGCCCCGCTCGACACTCGGGGCGACAGCCATGGCACCACGCAGGAGGCAGCATGAGTCTATTAGTGAAGGCGCAGCGCGAAGGCCAGACAATCGCGCGAGTAACACCGGCATCGGCGTGCTGGCGGTATGTCGGTTTCGCCGCTTACCGTCTTGGCACGAGTGAAGTCGTGTACGTGCAGGAGCCGTCGCGCGAAGTGTGCATTGTCGTGCTCACGGGCTCGGTGGATATCGAAACTGCCGACATCAAATGGAGTTCGCTCGGTTCGCGCGACAGCGTATTCGAAGATGCCGCGCCTCACGCGGTCTATTTGCCGCCGGGCGTGCGCGCCACCGTGCGTGCATGCCGCGATGCCGAGATCGGCGTAGCGAGCGCGCCTGCGAAAGGCGAGCTGCCCGCACGTCTGATCGAGCCGTCTTCGATGAAGCGCTCGACGCGCGGAAAAGGCCTTAATACGCGATACGTATGCGACATTCTTCCGCAAACAGAGCCGGCCGAATCGCTGCTGGTGGTTGAAGTGCGAACGCCTGGCGGACACGCGTCGAGCTATCCGCCGCACAAGCACGACACCGACAACGTGCCTCACGAGAGTTCGCTCGAAGAGACGTACTACCATCGGTTGAATCCGCCGCAAGGCTTTGCGTTTCAACGCGTGTACACCGATATGCGCGACATCGACGAATCAATGGCCGTCGAAGACCACGATGTCGTGATGGTGCCGCGCGGCTATCATCCGGTCGTCGTGCCGTATGGCTACGACTCGTATTATCTGAACGTCATGGCAGGCGCTCAACGTGTCTGGCATTTCCGCAACGACCCGGCGCACGAGTGGATCATCAACAAGGAAGATTGAGCCGCGCGACGTTGCCTCGCGCAAGGAGCGAGGCTACGCCACGCAACACCAACCAGGCGACTCGCGCGATGCCAAAGCCCGATCATTTGCCTCGCACAGCGAGATCCACTTCGAGCCCCCCGTTGCTGTCCATTTTCACCGTGCCCTTTGCAACGTCCCTGCGATAGCCGTATAAATCGAACTTCATCGCGCCGGCGTTCGAACTGTCCTTGATGAACGTTCGCGCATTCGTGACGAGCGAATTGAACATCTTCACGTCGCCGGATTCGATCCATACATAACTTTTTGCCGCGTTGACCACGTTTCCCGGCGGCCGTGCGGGCGCGACGCCGGTCTCGCGCTTGAACTTCAGTACGAGACCTTCGTCGGTCACGGTCGCGCTTGCAAGACGCCCTTGCAACACGGGCGGCGGAAACACCGTGTACTGATCGAACACGAGTTCGTTGCCTTCGAGCGCGACGCCTTTGCGCGCAAATGGCGTCAATGAAGCGAGCGGAATGTCGAGTGCGCGCAGCAGCCTGGCTTGAGGCACGCCAAGCACCTTCACCGACGAAGGTTCGTACACGAGGTGCCGCTCATCTCTCGCGACGATGGTGCCGCTCATCGTCGTGGGCAACCACACGCCGGGAAAGTGATTCCACAACTTGATGCCGCCCGTAACTTGGAGCTTGCCGTCCACCGGCTTCAACTGCAGATCGTTGAGCGAGCGCGGCTCGTAATCGAGCAGGTAGTCGTTGAAGAGCGCCGCCATTGCCGGCCACGGCTCGACCACTTCCCCGCTGATGATGTGTATGTCGTACTGTCCCGGATCGTCGAGGTCGACAGGCTCGCCCGGCGTCTTCGGAATCATCTGCGCATCGAGCGATCGCACATGAAAGCCGAGGCGCCCAGCCACGTAGAAGTCGACGTTTTCGACATGTATCAACGACGCATGGCCGGATGAATGACGTTCGTCGCCGGGTGTAGGGGTTCGAGTCCCCTCCCTTGCACCAGAGAACGCCCTGCGCATGCTGACAGGAACAACACGCGCCGCCGACGCGCTTTGCGACTCCTGCTGCACGCGTCGCCACCCGAGCCGCGCCTGAGCAAGCGAGGCCTGCTGCGCGCGAATCAAGCTGTCGTTAAAGCGCGCGCTAGCGCTGCCGATGGACAGCGGCGGCTCTTTCGCGGCACTCACGAGCGTCGTGTACGAAGGCAGATGCACGGCGAGTGCGCCCGCTTCGTCGAAGGTGAAATAGCCTGCGGCCATCTGCTCGCGATAGTGGTATAGATCGAGCACGAACGGCGCGCCCGCGTCGATAGGCGTGAGCGCCATGTCGATGTTCATCGGCATCGAGCGCATGAATTTGACGTCCCCGCCTTCCATCAGCATGCCGCGCGCGGGCATGTTCGCAGGCCAGTCGATCTTCGACACCGAGCCGTCGTCGAGCATGAAGCGCACGCCCGCCGCGCTCGTGTCGAGCTTCGCTATCCTCAAGTGAAGCGCGGGCGGCGGCGTCAGTTTCGCGACCTGCATGACGACGTCGTCGCCGTCGAGCCGCGCTATCGGCGTATCGACCTTCAACAGATCGGCCATCCTGACGTGCGCGGCCTGCATCAACCTGTCGGCGGCCACGCCTGCGACCTCGACGTGATCGGCATGGAACACGAGTTCGTCGGCGCTGCGCATCGATAGAGAACCGGACAGCACGATCGGTACCCACGTATCGCGACGCATCTCGCCGGTAATGCGCATGCTGCCGCCGTCTTGCGGCATGACACGCATGTTGCGCAGCGGCGAGCCTCGATACTGGAACAGATAGCGGTTGAAGATTGCGGTGAGCTTCGCGCTGTCGAGCGTCACCTCGCCGCGATGAACGTCGATGCTCAGGCTAGTCGGGTCGTCGAATACGATCGGCTCTCCTGGCCGCGACGGAACCAGCGTCGCGGCCATGTCGTGAATCATGAAGCCGATGTCGCCCGTCACGCGAAAGTCGACGTCGCGCGCGAACATCAGCGAACCGTCGATGCCCGAGTCGCGAAGCGTGAGCGCGCGGCTGCGCTTTGTGCTGAGGCCGCTCGCCACCGGCACCCGCGCAGCGATGCTTTGCTCGAAGGAGAGCTGTTTGGCCTTCGCGGTTTCGATAGCAGGCCGCGGCGAGGATGCGGCCGGTGCGTCGGAACCCGTTTTGTCTCGCGAGGCCTGCATAGTCGCCGACTCCGCCTGATTCGCCGTCGAACTGGCGTCGGCACAAGCGCACATCAGCAGAGCCGCGAGCAGCACCGTGGCGCCAGCGCCAAGCGGCGCTCGCCATCCACGCCGGTTCGGCACCCGCGAGCAATATGCGTATGCGGACCGCGGCTCGTCAGCGGGTCTTACGTCAGCGGGTCTTACGTCAGCGGGTCTTACGTCTGCCGCGCCGGTCTCGTTCATGATGTCTCCTCCTGAAGCCGCGACGCGTCTTCAACCCTCACGCCGACGTCGTGCGCCTTTTACGTGATTGTCTTTATTTGTACGCGCGCTGCCGACAAGATTTCTGGAGGACGCTCACCAAACGATCAAGCGTTTGAATCGCTCTGACGAGTCGACGCAAAGCCGTGCAGGCTCGGGACAAGCGGACATGTTCAGAACGGAGATTCAAACGCTAATGCCGCCGCCCTTTTCAGCGTGCGGAAGGATTGGCATTCGACATAAGCACATGCGAGGTAGAGAACCGCTCGCGCAGCGAAAGCGTTTAACCCACACCGAGCCATTCACGCATGACGTCGGGACGCTGCAAGAACGCGTGAAGTTCGCCGTCGAACACGATCTCGCCATGACCCATCACCACGACGCGGCTCGCTATGTCCTGCGCGATCACGAGACGCTGCTCGATCAGCAGCATCGCCATGCCGCGCTCGCGCAGCACGCGCAGGCATTGAGCGACCTGCTGCATCACGAAGCCCGCGAGGCCCTCGCCGGGCTCGTCGACCAGCAGCAGATCGGGATCGCCGAGCAGCGCGCGGGCGAGGCTCAGCATCTGCTGCTCGCCGCCGGACAGCGCGCCCGCGCGCGTGCGCTGGCGCTCGCGCAGCACGGGGAAAAGTGTGTAGGCGTCGTCTATGCTGAAGCGCGGCGTGCGCCCGCGATTGCGCGGGGCTACGCCGAGTTCAAGGTTTTCGCCGACGCTCAGCGTGGGAAACACATCGCGATGCTCGGGCACATAGCCGATGCCAAGCCGCGCGATTTCAAAAGTACGCAACCCGGCAAGCGAGCGGCCCGCGAAGCGCAACTCGCCATCGGCATGCACGAGGCCCATGATCGAGCGGGCGAGCGTCGAGCGTCCTGAACCGTTGCGTCCGACGAGCGCGAGCACTTCGCCCGCGCCGATCTGCAAGCTCACGCCGCGCAACGCCTGGCTCGGCCCGTACCATGCATTGAGTCCGCGAATCTCCAGCATGGATGTCATGCGTCGAACCCTTCGCCGAGATAAGCGGCGCGCACCGCGGTGTCCGCGCGAATCGCCGCAGGCGTGCCGGTCGCGATAATGCGCCCTTGCACGAGCACTGAAATGCGATCGGCGATGGCGAACACCGCGTCCATGTCGTGCTCGACCATCAGCAGCGTGCGCCCCGCCGTGGTCTCGCGGATCAATTCGATTGCGCGCGCCGCCTCCGCGCGGTTCATGCCCGCAGTCGGCTCGTCGAGCAACAACGTATGCGCGCCACCGGCGAGTGCTATGCCGAGGTCGAGCGCGCGCTGCTCGGCATAGCTCAGCGTGCCGGCCAGGACATGCGCGCGCGCGCCGAGGCCGACTGCTTCGAGCACCTGCGCCGCGCGTGCATCTACTGCGGATGCGCCGGCGAATCGCTGCCACCAGCGTATGCGGTCGCGCTCGGCGAGCAGCGCGGCGCAGCGCAAGTTGTCGTACACGCTCAACCGTGCAAACACGCTCGTGCTCTGGAAACTGCGCGCAAGGCCGCGGCGCGCAATCGCCGCCGGGGCAAGCCGTGTGA
The DNA here is from genome assembly GCF_904848585.1 of Paraburkholderia kirstenboschensis. GTDB lineage: Bacteria > Pseudomonadota > Gammaproteobacteria > Burkholderiales > Burkholderiaceae > Paraburkholderia > Paraburkholderia kirstenboschensis. The sequence continues at coordinate 595,300 of NZ_CAJHCR010000001.1, read as the reverse complement.
TCTGGGCACCGAAGAGGTCGATGCGCCCGGCGTCGGGCCGCGCGCCGCCGGCAATGAGATTGAAGAGCGTGGATTTGCCCGCGCCGTTGGGGCCGATCAACGCATGCCGTTCGCCCGGTTCGATCGCGAGATTCACACCGCGCAAAATGCGCGTGGAGCCGAAGCGCTTTTCGACCCCGTAGAGCGCGAGCGCCGGGATCATTGCGGGCCTCCGGCGTTTTGCCTCGCGCGCGCATGGGCCGCAAGACGGGTTTGCGCGCGCGATGCGTACAGAGCCGCCAGTGCACCGAGCGCCGCGAGCACGAAGATCGTCATGCCGAGCCGCAACGGCGACGAGAGGACAAACGACAGCAACGAAGACTGATCGCCCACGTGCAGCGCAGCGTCCTCCTGCGCGCCGAACTGAACGGCGTAAGCCCACTGCACCGCGAGCACGGTGGCAGCTGTCCACAGCAGGATCGCAGCCATGCCGCAGACGTAGACGGCGCGGCATCGGCGCCAACCGTCACGCACGAGCCGCAAGGTATGCCGCTGGATGAAGCCGGCGAGTCCGTCCGGCGCGGCGACCACGATCACGATAAAGAACAGGCCCAGATAAAAGAGCCAGGCCCGCGTGACGCTGGCCACCGCCACGCTGAAAAACGTCAGCACGATCGCGCCCGCGACCGGTCCGAAAAAGACGCCCGTGCCGCCGATCACCGTGGCGATCAGCACGGAGCCCGAGCGGACCATGCTGACACTGTCGGTCGACACCAGTTCGACGTTGATCAGCGCAAGTGTGCCCGCGACGCCCGCGAAAAACGCCGACATGACGAGGACGCCGTAGCGAACCCGACGCGGATAGCAGCCGAGCGCCGCGGCGCGCGCCGGGTTGTCGCGCACCGCGTTGGCGAGCCGCATGAACGCCGTGCGCGACAGAGCGAACATCGCGGCGCTCGCGAGCAGGCACCACAGCGCGATCAACGTATAAGCCTCGCGTGCCGGGCCGAACGTAAAGGCGCCGAGCATGGGCCCGCTTGCGCGATCAATCGCGACACCCGCTTCGCCGCCGAACCAGTCGGGCAAGGTCCACGCGGCGGCCGCGACAAGTTCGCCGATGCCCAGCGTGATCATTGCAAACGCGGTCCCGGCCCGACGCGTCGAGATGAAACCGAGCAGCGCCCCGCACGACGCGGCGCCCGCGCCGCCCACCAGCGGCAGTAGCGCGAGCGGTGCGCCGATACGGTTGAAAACCTGCGCGGCAATCAGCGCCCCGAGGCCTGAATATGCGGCATGTCCGAACGACAGCAGTCCGGCCTCCCCGAGCAACAGGTTGTACGAGAGCGCGAAGACGATCATCGTGGCGGTCTGCGCGAGGTATGCGAGCAGCCAGCTTTGCCGCCAGATCAATGGCGGCGCCGCAAGCAGGAGAATCAGCGCGAGCCACGGTGCGAGGCGACGCCACATCGCGTGAGAGCGCTGGGTCGCGGCTACGGGCGACGCTTGCGCGGGCTCTCGCTTGGGCAGCTTACGCATGATCGTCGCGCCGGCCGAAGAGTCCGCGCGGGCGCACCGCCAGCATGCCGACGAGCAGCAGGTACGGAATCAGCGGCGCAAGCTGCGCGAGCGTCAGCGCGTCCCATTCGCGCGGCAGCGAAGCGTCGAAAGTAGCGAGCACGTCGCCGAGCGAAACGTCGCTCGCCACCGCCAGTGTCTGCACACAGCCGATCAGCAGCGACGCAGCCAGCGCGCCGCCCAGCGATCCCAGCCCGCCTGTCACCACGACGACGAACACGATCGAGCCGAGCGATTCGGCCATCGCGGGTTCGATCACGGAAAGCGGCGCGCCGATCACGCCGGCCAGCGCGGCGAGTGCCGTGCCCGCCGCGAAGACGCCGGTGAAGACGCGCGGCACATTGTGGCCGAGCGCTTCGACGGCGCTCGGGTGCGAGAGCGCGGCACGCACGATGAGGCCCGCCTTCGATACGCGCAGCACCGCGTACAGCGAGACGAGCATCACAAGAGAGACCAGCATCATGAACGCGCGATAACGCGCAAAGGTCGCGCCGTAGAGCGTAAAGAGCGGGCCGTCCAGCGCGGCCGGCACGCTCGCGGCGAGCGGACTCAAGCCCCAGCCGAGCTTCACGAGCTCGCCGAGCACATAGGCGGCGCCGAACGTCAGCAGCAGTTCCGCGAGATGGCCATGGCTTCGCACGCGACGCAACAGCCAGCGCTCCAACGCAGCACCGATCGAACCGACGACGAGCGGCGCGATCACGAGCGCGCTCCAGAACCCTGCCCGCACGGCCACCGAATAGCCGACGTAGGCGCCAAGCATGTAGAAGCTCGCATGCGCGAAGTTCAGCACGCCGAGCATGCTGAAGATCAGCGTCAGCCCGGCCGACAGCATGAAGAGCAGCAGTCCGAAGCTGATCCCGTTGAGCAGGTTGATGGCTAACGACTGCACGTGCCTAATCCGCCGCCGCGGCGGTAGCAACGCGGATCGGCTCGAGCGCCGCACGCAGTGCATCGGGCAGGTTCACTGGACGGCGAGTGACGCGATCCACGTACACATGCACGAAGTGGCCGTGCGCGGCGGCTTCGTCGCTGCCTTCCTTGAAGAGCCCCACTTCGTAGCGCACGCTCGATGTGCCGAGCCGCGTCACTCGCAAGCCCGCTTCGACACGCTCGGGAAACACGAGCGGCGCAAAGTAGTTGCAATGCGTCTCGACGACCAGCCCGATGGTCTCGCCGCGCTCGAAATCCAGCGCGCCGGCGCGGATCAAATACTCGTTCACCACCGTATCGAAGTAGCTGTAATAGACGACATTGTTCACGTGACCGTAGACGTCGTTGTCCATCCAGCGCGTGGTGATAGAGAGGAAGTGCGGATACGAGCTTCGTGGCGCGGCGGCGGGCTTGGACATTGGGGTGGTGTGTAGTTTGAGTGGTGGTGTCGGGGTGCAGTTGTGTTCTGGGCGGCGCCTGCTGTTGCGTTAGTTGCGGCGCCGTTGTCCGCCTCGCCGAGGCTACTGGCCGATCAGGCCGGTCGACGCACGAGGCCCGATTACGGTTACTGCCCCGGCTTGTCGACGAACTCGAACGGCAAGCCGCGCCGCCGCATCCATTCCCCGAGCGCCTGCCCGGTGCCGGCGCGCCAGGGCCGCAGCTTCGCCGGCTCGACGAGCCGGTACTCGAGCAGTTCGGGCGACAGCGAAATCGTGCCATGCGCCTTCACGTGATACGCGATGATCAGTTCGTTCTTGCGAATGAATTCATACACGCCAATCAGTTCGACCGACAGGGCATGCAACGACGTCTCCTCCAGCACCTCGCGCGCAATGCCCTCTTCCGGCGTCTCGCCGTTTTCGAGGAAGCCGGTAATCAGCGCGAAGACGCCCTCCGCCCATGCGGCATTGCGCGCGAGAAGGATCTTGCCCTCGTATTCGACGATCGCCGCGACCACCGGCAACGGATTGTTCCAGTGCACGTAGCCGCATCCGGCATCGGGACAGGTCTGGCGGATGCGCCCGCCTTCATGTTCGGCGTCGGCTCGCTCAGTCAAAGGCGTCGCGCAGCGGGGACAAAATAGGTATTCGGTCATGGTTACGTGGCTTGGAGGTTCGGTCTTTGCCGGCGCGGCGCGCTGGCGGTATTGCGGCTTCGCGGCTAACACGGCTCACGCACTTTTACGCCGCGCACAACTCCCGGACTTCGGCCGCGAAACGCTCGACCGTTTCCGGCTGCGTGTCCCACGCGCACATCAGCCGGCAGCCGCCCGCGCCGATGAACTCGTAGAACTTCCAGCCGCGCGCGCGCATGGCCTTCGCGGCTTGCGCGGGCAACTGCGCGAAGACTGCGTTCGACTCGCGCGGGAACATGATGCTTACGCCCGGAATTTCCTGCAACCGCGTTTGCAGCAGTTGCGCCATCGCGTTCGCGTGACGTGCGTTGCGCAACCACACGTCGTTATCGAGCAGGCCTAACCACGGTGCGGAAATGAAGCGCATCTTCGAAGCGAGCTGGCCCGCCTGCTTCAGACGGTAGGCGAAATCGTCGGCTAGCGCGCGGTCGAAGAACACCACCGCTTCACCCACCGGCAAGCCGTTCTTGGTGCCACCGAAACACAGTACGTCGACGCCCGCGCGCCAGGTGATCTCGGACGGATGCACGTCGAGCGCGGCGACCGCATTCGCGAAACGCGCGCCGTCCATATGCACTTTCAGATGACGCCGCTTGGCGATCGCAGCGATCGCGCGCACTTCCTCGACGGTGTAGACGGTGCCCACTTCGGTCGACTGCGTGAGCGTGACGACCTTGGGCTTCGGGTAGTGAATGTCGGCGCGGCGCGTGACGACCGCCTCGATCGCATCGGGCGTGAGCTTGCCGCCGATGCCGGGCGCCGTCAGCAGCTTCGAGCCGCCGGAGAAGAATTCGGGGCCGCCGCACTCGTCGGTTTCGATGTGCGCGAGCTCATGGCAGATCACCGAGTGGTATGACTGGCAAAGCGATGCGAGCGCAAGCGAATTGGCCGCCGTGCCGTTGAACACGAAGAACACTTCGCAGTCGGTCTGGAACAGTTCGCGCAGACGATCGCATACCTGATTGGTCCACGAGTCGTCGCCATAGGCCGGTTCGTGGCCGCTGTTGTTGGCGGCGATCAGCGCATGAAGCGCTTCGGGACAGATGCCGGCGTAGTTGTCGGACGCGAAATGTTGCATGGTGAGCGGCGCGGCCGGCGACAGACGCGCGGGGATGACGGAAAGCCGTCATTTTAGTGCCAGCGGGCGTGATTTGTTTTTCGAAAGGGGGAGCGGTTTTGGGGGGTGAGATGGGGCGCGACGTGCCATCGCGCTGTCTTATCACGGGAGCTGCACGACCGTCGGCAATCTTACCGCGGGAACCCTCCCGCCGCTTTCTAACCGCGGCTTCAACCGCAGCCGCACTCCGGCATGCGCCCTCGCCCGCGAGGCATCCGCGCGACGGCGACGAGACCGGCCGCCCCCAGCAGCAGCGCGCCGGCCGCCAGCCACAAAGCCGGCGAAAACGAGCCGGTGTGCGCGGCGATCGGCGCGGCGACGAGCGGTCCGACGATCTGTCCGAGGCCGTAAGCAGCAGTGGCATAGCCCATGAGGCCGGCCGCGTCGTCGCCGCGCAGACGCCGTGCCTCACGCATCGCGAACAAGGTAATTGCGGTGAAGGGCACGCCAATCAGGATGCTTCCGAGCGAGAAGCCGCCCGCCGTCGGCCAGACAATGCCGAGCGCGATACCGCAGGCTTGCAGCACGTAACTGCCGGCCAGCAGCACGCGATTGTCCAGGTGCAGCGGCAGCCGCGCGGCCAGCAATGCACCGACGATCAACGCGGCGCCGAACATCGGCCAGAACAGGTCGGGCCACGGCGAGCCGGGCAGCGCATGGCGCGCGATAACCGGCAGAAACGTCGCGGTGATGATGTAGCCGAAGCCGGGCACACCGTAAAGGACGACGAGCCACAAGGCGTCCGCGGGGTGGGTGCTGCGCTCGTCGCGCACGGTGCTTCGGATTGCGTTGCCATAGTCGCTTCGGGCGGCGGCGTCGGGCGTTGCTCTGGCGGAGCCGTTTGCGGCGATTGCGTCGGCGGTCGCAGTGGTGGAGCCGTTGGCGGCGATTGTGTCAGGCGTCGCGGTGGCGGAGCCGTTTGCGGCGATCGCGTCGGTGGTCGCAGGGGTGGAGCCGTTTGTGGCGATGGCGTCAGGCGTCGCGGTGGCCGAGCCGTTTGTGGCGACGGCGTCGGCGGTCGCAGCGGCGGAGTCGTTTGCGGCGATTGCGTCGGTGGTCGCAGTGGTGGAGCCGTTTGCGGCGATTGCGTCGGCGGTCGCGGTGGCGGAGCCGTTTGCGGCGATTGCGTCGGCGGTCGTAGCGGCGGAGCCGTTTGCGGCGATTGCATCAGGCATCGCGGTGGCAAAACTCTTTGCTGTGGTTACGCCGGACTTCGCGGCAGCCACACCCCCTGGCGCCGTTGAGCCCCGCGTCTCCGGACCAAAGCTCGACGTGCTTTGTTGGCCGGCGCGTTGAGCGGCGCCCGTCACCGCTCCCGTGAACGATTCGCCCGCGGGCCTCTCTCCCACCGCCCTCGTTTTGACTAAAGGCGCAGAGCGGCGATGCGCGCTCCCGCCACCGGACCCGGAACCGGCCGGCGCGCCGAATGCGGACCACACCGCCACCGCCAGAACCGCCGAGATCAAGCCAAAGCCGAGCCAGCCCACCGTCGCGCCATAACCGCCCGCCGCGCTGACAAGCAACCCGGTCCCGACGATGCCCACGCCCGGCCCCGTATAAATCACGCCGCTCCAGGCAGGCTGACCGAGCTCCGCGAGCCGTCGCAGGCCCCATTGCGACGCGAACACGAAAGTCCAGGCGCTCACCGCCCCGGCGATGAAGCGTACCGCCGCCCACACCCAGAACTGGCTCGTGACGCCCATTGCCAGTGTCAACAGAACGGTCAAGACCAGCCCCGAGCGCACCATCCGCGCGGGCTCGACGCGCAACGCCGCGCACGTCAACGCGCCGACGAAGTAGCCCGCGTAATTGAACGACGCCAGCCAGCCGCCGTGCTGGATGTCGATCGGCGGCTGACTGAACGCGCCGCCGCCGTGCAGCATCAATGGCAATAACGGCGTGAACGCAAACCGCCCGACTCCGAGCGCGACGGCCAGCGTCACCATACAGGCGAGCGCCGCGCGCCGGGCGGCATGTGGTTCTGCTGACATGAATTGGGCTTGGGAAGCAGGGTCGTTCATGGATGGCCATTCAAGGAAAAGCGCGCGACACGCGGGAAGCCTCGCGGGACCTCACATAAGCTGCGGCGCGGTCGGCCCCATCACCGAACCGGCATAGAGGCGGCGCCTGAGCCTAGGTTGTCATTCATATTAGCTTGACGATTCGATCATGGAAAATGAATAATTTGGATACCATCCATCGCGAGGAGAGAATCGTGGACCTGGCAGCCTTGACGATTTTTCGGGCGGTCGTGCGCGAAAACGGCGTGACGCGCGCCGCCGCGAAGCTCAATCGCGTGCAATCGAATGTCACCACGCGCATCAAACAGCTCGAGGAGCAACTCGGAGCCGACCTCTTTATCCGCGATGGGCGGCGCCTCGTGCTGACGCCCGCAGGCGAGACGCTCCTGCCGTACGCCGAACGGCTGCTCGCTCTTGCCGACGAAGCGCGTCACGCGGTGCGGGCCGACCGTCCGAGCGGGCGACTGCGTCTGGGCACGATGGAAAGCGTCGCGGCAACACGGCTTCCAGGGTTGCTCGCTCGCTATCACCAGCAATGGCCCGACGTCGCCCTCGAGCTCGAAACCGGTACGACGGGCAAGCTGATCGAGCGGGTGCGCGAATTCGAAGTGGACGCCGCTCTCGTGGCAACACCGCTGGACCCCGCGGCGCTTGGCGACTTGTTCGAGACTGTGCCGGTGTTCAGGGAGGAACTGGTGATGCTGACGCCGCGCGGCCATCGGCCGATTCGCGGAGTCCGCGACATCGCGCTATCGACGCTGGTTGCATTCGAGCGCGGCTGCGCCTACCGGGCTTACATCGAGAAATGGTATCTGGAGCACGGCGTGAGGCCGGCGCGGGTGCTGGAACTCGGCTCGTATCATGCGATCGTGGCTTGCGTGGCCGCGGGCGCTGGGGTTGCGGTCGCGCCCCGGTCGGTGCTGGGACTGCAAGCCGACGCGAGCAACATCGCGGTGCATGACTTGCCGGACATCGGTGTGATCGAGACATTGCTCGTCTGGCGACGTGGGCACTTTTCGTCGGCCCTCAATGCGCTGAAGCAGACTCTTGTCGCACAGGAGAGCGCGGGGGATTTGGCGGAGGCGGAGGCCGAGGCCGAGGCGGAGGCCGAGGCGGAGGCGGAGGCGGTGGAGGCGGGTGCGGGTGCGGCTAAGGGCCAAGATGCGAATGCAAGCGTCCGCCCAGGCGTGAGCGCTGGCGTCGCTTGATTCTTCGCTGCAACGCTGAATGTATCGCGGCTGCCTGGAATTGGCCGATAGACGTCACGCCGACGTGTATCCGCTCTGAAGCGTAAGCCAGAAGCCCTAACCGAAAGACCGGCCCGGCAAAAAATCGGGCCACGCGCCACGCCATCGATCCGGCGCACTGCGTGACCCACCTCAAATCTCTTCAACGACTTTCGGCTCGGTCCGGCCCATGACGGCCGGATCGAAACCCGATCAAAGCTGCGCTTCGACCCACCCCTTCACACCAGCAAGCGCTGCGGGCAAATTCGCCGGCTCGGTGCCGCCAGCCTGCGCCATATCCGGCCGGCCGCCGCCCTTGCCGCCAACCTGCTGCGCGACGAAGTTGACGAGTTCGCCCGCCTTGACCTTCTTGCTCGCGTCCGCCGTGACGCCGGCGATCAGGCTGACCTTGCCGCCTTCGACGGAAGCCAGCACGATCGCCGCGCTCTTCAGCTTGTCCTTGAGCTTGTCCACCGTTTCGCGCAGCGTCTTCACGTCCGCGCCCTCGAGCGTGGCGGCCAGAACCTGCACGCCGGCCACTTCGATCGCCTGACCGGCGAGTTCGTCGCCCTGGCTCGACGCCATCTTCGACTTGAGCGCGCTCAGTTCTTTCTCGAGCTGCTTCACCTGATCCTGCACTTGCGTGATGCGCTGCGTCAGTTCGGACGGTTGCGCTTTCAGCACCGCCGCCGCGGCGTTGATGCGCGCGTCGAGATCCTGCACGAAGCGCACGGCGTTGTCGCCCGTGATTGCTTCCACGCGACGAATCCCCGCCGCCACACCGCCTTCCATCACGATCTTGAACAGACCGATGTCGCCGGTGCGCTGCACGTGCGTGCCGCCGCACAACTCGCGGGAAAAGCCCAGGTCGAGCACGCGCACTTCGTCGCCGTATTTCTCGCCGAACAGCGCCATCGCGCCGCCCTTCACCGCTTCGTCGAACGGCATGACGCGCACAATGCCGGGCGCGTTCGCCAGCACTTCGGCGTTGACGATCTCTTCGACGCGGCGGATCTGCTCGTCGGTCATTGGCGCGTTGTGCGCGAAGTCGAAACGCGTCTTGTCCGGATCGACGAGCGAGCCTTTCTGCTGCACGTGCGAGCCGAGCACTTCGCGCAACGCCTTGTGCATAAGGTGCGTGGCCGAGTGGTTGCGGGCCGTGCGTGCGCGGCGTACCGCGTCGATTTCAGCCTTGACCACGTCGCCCACCTTCAGCGTGCCCTGTTCGAGCGTGCCGTGATGACCGACCACGTCGGCCTGCACTTTCAGCGTGTCGGCTACCGCAAAGCGCACGCTCGCGTTGGCGAGCAAGCCCTGATCGCCAACCTGGCCGCCCGACTCTGCGTAGAACGGCGTATGGTCCAGCACGACAACGGCCTGCTGACCGTGCGTGACTGCCTGCACCGAAGCACCATCTACATAAAGCGCGGTCACCTTCGCGTCGTCGAAGATTATTTCTTCGTAGCCGTGGAACGTGGTCTTCGCGCCCGAATATTCGAGCCCTTGCGCCATCTTGAACTTGCCCGCTGCGCGAGCCTGTTCGCGCTGACGCGCCATGGCTTCGTCGAACGCCGGTTCGTCTACAGTCACTCCGCGCTCGCGACACACGTCGGCGGTGAGGTCGAGCGGGAAGCCGTACGTATCGTGCAGCTTGAACGCGAGTTCGCCGTCGAGTGTCTTGCCGCCCTTCTTTTCGAGGTCGGCCAGCGCGTTTTCGAGAATCGACATGCCGTGCTCGATGGTCTCGAAAAAGCGTTCTTCTTCCTGACGCAGCACGTCGGTCACGCGCTGTTGTGCGTCCTTCAGTTCCGGATACGCGCCGCCCATTTGCGCGACGAGATCGGCCACCATGCGATGGAAGAACGCGCCCTTCTTGCCGAGCTTGTAGCCATGACGGATAGCGCGACGCACGATACGGCGCAGCACGTAGCCGCGACCTTCATTGCCGGGAATCACGCCGTCAACGATCAGGAACGAGCACGCGCGAATATGATCGGCGATCACCTTCAGCGAGTTGTTCGTCAGATCGCTCACGCCGGTTTCGCGCGCGGCAGCCTGGATGAGCGCCTGGAACAGGTCGATCTCATAGTTGCTGTGCACGTGCTGCAACACCGCGGCGATGCGCTCCAGACCCATGCCTGTGTCGACGCACTGCTTGGGCAACGGCGTCATGTTGCCTTGCGCGTCGCGATTGAACTGCATGAACACGAGATTCCAGATCTCGATGTAGCGGTCGCCGTCTTCTTCAGGCGATCCCGGCGGGCCGCCCCACACGTCCGGGCCGTGGTCGTAGAAAATTTCCGAGCACGGGCCGCACGGGCCGGTGTCTGCCATTTGCCAGAAGTTGTCCGACGCGTAACGCGCACCCTTGTTGTCGCCTATGCGGATGATGCGCTCGACCGGCACGCCCACTTCCTTCGCCCAGATGTCGTGCGCTTCGTCGTCTTCGTGATAGACGGTGACCCACAGCTTGTCTTTCGGCAACTGGTACACGCCCGTCAGCAGTTCCCACGCGTAGTGGATCGCGTCGCGCTTGAAATAGTCGCCGAACGAGAAGTTGCCCAGCATTTCGAAGAACGTATGATGGCGCGCGGTATAGCCGACGTTTTCCAGATCGTTGTGCTTGCCGCCCGCGCGCACGCTGCGCTGCGCGGTTGTGGCGCGCGAATACGGGCGCGATTCCGCGCCGAGGAACACATCTTTGAACTGCACCATTCCCGAATTCGTGAAGAGCAGCGTCGGGTCGTTGCCGGGCACAAGGCTCGACGAGCGAACGATCGTATGGCCCTTCGATTCGAAGAACTTGAGGAATTTCTCGCGGATTTCGGCGGCTTTCATAGCGGGCGGGGGACGGTCCTGACTGTTTCCAGACTTTTACCGGCGGCATCCGGAGATGCGCCAACTGTTTGTTTCTTAAACGACTGATTATACGGGATCGGCGGCCTCGCGCGGCGCGCTGCCGAGTCGTTAGCCGTTCGGCCAGGTCGCGCCGGGCAGTGTGAGACACGGTGATGCGTCTGAGCCGCGCATGAGTCCTCGCGCGGCTCGTGCCCCGCTTGCGAGAATTGCGCGTCATTCGTCTTATGACGTTTGGCCGACTGCGCCGGCTCGCCCTAATCGCTTAAGATTGCCCACATCCACGGCGCCTTGCGCGCCGGCCGCTTACATTGGAGACATCGACAAACATGGGCGCTCTCAGTCATATCCGCGTGCTGGATCTCACCCGCGTGCTCGCGGGCCCCTGGTGCGCGCAAACGCTTGCCGATTTCGGCGCAGACGTGATCAAGATCGAACGCCCCGACGTGGGTGACGACACGCGCCACTGGGGCCCTCCGTACCTCAAGACGCCCGAAGGCGCGGACACGCGCGAGGCGGCTTACTACCTCGCCGCGAACCGCAACAAGCGCTCGGTGACCATCGACATCGCGTCGCCGGAAGGTCAGCGGATCATTCGCGAACTGGCCGCGCAAAGCGACGTGGTGCTGGAGAACTACAAGGTCGGGCAGCTTAAGAAATACGGCCTCGATTACGCGTCGCTGAAAGAAGTGAAGCCGGATCTGATCTACTGCTCGGTGACGGGATTCGGGCAGACCGGACCGTATGCGCAGCGCGCGGGCTACGACTTCATCGTGCAGGGGATCGGCGGATTCATGAGTATCACCGGCGAGCGCGACGGCCAGCCGGGCGGCGGCCCGCAAAAGGCCGGCGTGGCGATCGCCGATCTTATGACCGGCATGTATTCGACCATCGCCGTGCTTACTGCTCTCACGCACCGCGACCGCACCGGTGAAGGCCAATATATCGACATGGCGTTGCTCGACGTGCAGGTCGCCATGCTAGCCAACATGAATTCGAACTACCTCGCGAGCGGTCAGCCGCCGGTCCGCTGGGGCAACGCGCATCCGAACATCGTGCCGTACCAGACGTTCCAGACGAGCGACGGCTGGATCATCGTTGCGGTCGGCAACGACGGCCAGTTCCGCAAGTTCGTCGAGGTGGGCCAACGCCCGGAACTTGCCGAAGACGAGCGTTTCGCAACCAATCCCGCACGCGTGCGGCATCGCGATGTACTCGTGCCGATCCTCGCGGAGATGGTCCGTCTGAAGGGCAAGCAGGACTGGATCGCGGCGCTCGAGGCGGCCGGCGTGCCGTGTGGGCCGATCAACGATCTCGCAGAAGTATTCGAAAACGAGCAGGTGGTGGCGCGCGGCATGCAGGTCGATCTGCCGCATCCCTCGGGCGGCACCGTCAAGCTGGTGCGCAATCCGATCAACATGACGGGCACGCCGCCACAAGCGCTCACGCATCCGCCGACGCTCGGAGAGCATACAGAAAGCGTTCTGCGCGACGTGCTCGGTTACGGCGACGAACGGATCGCGGCGTTACGCGGGCAATCCGTGATTTGAAGAATGCCCGCTACCGCCCTGGCTATCTCTCGTCCCGCGCTCAAACCGACGCGCGCAGCGAAGCCAGCCAGCCGCGCGCCTCGTCCCAATCGCCGAGCCCGCTGTCGGCATTGATGTGTCCGCGCGGACCCACGTCGATCCAGCGGCTGCCCCACGCGTTTGCGCAGGCTTGCGAGAACGGCACGCCGCCGTAAGGATCGTCGCTACTCGCAACCACGATGCTCGCGAACGGCAAACGCTCAGTCGGTACGGGCGCGAATCCGCTGGCGTCCCGCGGAAAGTTCGCTCCAGCTGGATCAGGAACGGCGACCAGCAACGCGCCCTCAACCTTGCCGAGTTGCGCGGCGCTCGCGTACTGCGAGGCCCAGAATGCGGCGGTCAGGCAACCGAGGCTGTGGGCTGCTAATACGATCGGCCCATCGGCGGCAGCCACCGCTGAGTCGAGCGCGCGGCACCAGGCATCGCGCACGGGATGATCCCAGTCAGGCATCTGCACCCGTGTGAATGCTGGATCGAGGGCCTCCCAGCGAGTCTGCCAATGCCCCGCGCCGGAGTTCTGGTAACCCGGCAATACGAGTACGTTCGGCTTTCGTGCGTTCGCTTCTGGTGCGTTCATTGTGTTCCCCGTGGCTTTTGTTTTAGCGTGTAATCGCAGGCGATTGGTATCAGCGGTGGCCAGCTGCAACCCGTCGAGCGCTCAACGTATCACACGCCCTACTCCGATGCCGCGCGGGTCGGACGCTGGCTCGGGCGTCGTCCCGTCGATGCGGATCATCTGCACGTCGCCGTTGAACGACTGCCCTTCCAGCACGTAGCCCAGCTCCTGCAACTGGGCGGCGAGTTCGCCCGTAATGGGACGATACGGCTCGAAGTAAATCGTCTTGGGCGGCAGTAACTGATGATGAAACCGCATCGCGGCGAGCGCGTCGCCGGGCGGCATATTGAAGTCGTAGAGATCGGTCATGACCTGGAAGATCGACGTGAGAATGCGCGACCCTCCGGGCGTCCCGATCACGAGCGACACCTTATTGTCCTTTAGCAGAATGGTCGGCGTCATCGACGAAAGCGGGCGGCGGCCCGCCAACACCGCGTTGAGTTCGACACCCGTCGCGCCGGCCGCACCGGACTGGCCCGCGGCGCCGGCCTTCGTCACGAAGTCGTCCATCGCGTCGTTGAGCAGGAAACCCGCGCCGTCGACCACCACGCCGGAGCCAAACTCGCCGTCGAGCGTCGTGGTGTTCGACACCGCGTTGCCCCACTTGTCCACGACCGAAAAGTGCGTGGTCTGCGCTTTTTCCGGTGTCGCATCGCCCAAGCCGGGTTTGACCGGCGTCGCGCCGGGCACTTCGTCCGCACTGATTTCGGATGCGCGTTGGCCGAGGTAGGCGTCGTCGAGCAGTTTATCGACGGGCAGCTTGTACGAATCCGGATCGCCCAGGTACTGCTGGCGGTCGGCGAACACGCGGTCTTCGATTTGCGCGACCAGATGGATATACGACGCGGAATTGAGTTCGATCCCGTCGAAAGCCTGTTTCAGATCGGCCTTCATTTTCAGCATCTGGATCAACCCCACCCCGCCCGAACTCGGCGGCGGTGCGGTCAGCACCTGATAGCCGTTCCAGTTTGCAGTGAGCGGCTGACGCCACACGGCCTTGTATTGCAGCAGGTCACCCTTCGTGACGAAACCATGCCCGTACATCTGCTGCGCGAGCAGATCGGCGGTGCGCCCTTCGTAGAACTCACGGCCGCCGTCGCTCGCAATGCGCGTGAGGGTTTGCGCCAGCTCCGGCTGCCGGTAAGTGGCACCTGCTTTCATGCTCGAGAAATAAACGTCGAAGTTCGTCTTGCCCGCGAAATTCTTCGCCGTCGCGTCACGCTGCTGCTGGAGCCGGGGATCGACCTGAAAACCTTCAGTGGCGTACCGGATAGCGGGCGCGAGGACCTGCTTCCACTTCAGCTTTCCAAAACGCTGCTGGGCCTGCCACATACCGTCGACGCTGCCCGGCACAGCCACCGCGCGATGGCCGATGGAACTCATGCCCGGCACGACGTTGCCTTTGTCGTCGAGATACATGTCGCGCGTCGCCTGTTGCGGCGCGCGCTCGCGGTAGTCGAGAAAATACGGCTTGCCGTCGACGAACAGCGTCATGAACCCGCCGCCGCCGAGGTTCCCCGCATCCGGGCGCGTGACGGCCAGCGTGAAGGCGATAGCCACGGCGGCATCCACCGCGTTGCCGCCGGCGGCGAAGATCTGCTGCGCGGCGTCGGCGCTGTAGCGATCCGGCGCCGCCACGGCGGATGCATCGAACACGGCTTTAGGCTGCGGCGTCCTGGCGAGCGCCGGGGCGGGCGCGACGATGCACGCAGCGAACGTGGCCGATAGCGTTGCGGCTGTGACCTTTCGCGCAAACGAAGTAAAGGCAAAGGGCGCGCGAGGCGCGTCGTGCGTCAAGATTGGCATCCGAGAAACTCCGGCAACTAAGGGCGCCATGTTGCACGAACAGAAAAAGTCCGTGCAAGGCGAGACGGAACGGGCGGCTTGCGTGAGCGCAGCGCCGGGCGCATGCGCCGTCACGTCGCAAGCGGCACTGTCCGTTGAATGATCGGCGGCTGGTGAGGCGGCGCGCGGCGACGGCCTGACGGGCAAAGCGCGGTTCCTGCGCCCGCGCAGACCTGCGCCGCCCGGCATGCTAAGTCGCTGCCCTGCGCGGGACCAAAACGATTTACCTCCTGTTACAGCCGGTCTTCGCGTCGAGCAGCGCCCGAACTGCCGCACGAGTCTTGACACGAGTCTTGACATCACTCACGGCGCGGCGCGCCATGAAAGCCGCCCGAGCGTAGGCTGCACGCCGCACTCGTCTGCCGCATCGTGCCTCGTCAGGTAGAATTGTCGGATAAGTGGGCGTATTGCGCGCCCCCGACAGACTTTCACCATCTCGCATGAATACCGAACGCAACGACGCGCCAGCGGCATCCAATTTCATCCGCAACATCATTGACGACGACAACCGCACCGGCAAGTGGGGCCAGCGCGTGGAAACGCGCTTTCCGCCCGAGCCGAACGGCTATCTGCACATTGGCCACGCCAAGAGTATCTGCCTGAATTTCGGCGTGGCGCGCAGCTATGGCGGCGTATGCCATCTGCGCTTTGACGACACCAATCCGGAGAAGGAAAGCGTCGAATACGTCGACTCGATCATCGACGCCGTGCGCTGGCTCGGCTTCGAGTGGCAGAAAGACGGCAAGGAGCACCTGTACTACGCGAGCGACTACTACGACAAGCTGTACGAATTCGCCGAGCTGCTCATTCAGCGCGGCAAGGCGTATGTCGACAGCCAGTCGGCCGAGGAAATGCGCGCGAACCGTGGCTCGGCCACCGAGGTCGGCACGCCGTCGCCCTTCCGCGAGCGTTCAGTCGAGGAAAACCTGAACCTGTTCCGCCGCATGAAGGCGGGCGAGTTCAAGGAAGGCGAGCACGTGCTGCGCGCGAAGATCGACATGTCGTCGCCGAACTTCAACATGCGCGATCCGGTGCTCTACCGGATCCGCTTCGCGCATCATTACCGCACGGGCGACACGTGGTGCGTGTACCCGATGTACGACTACACGCATTGCATTTCGGACGCACTGGAAAACATCACGCATTCGCTGTGCACGCTGGAATTCGAAGACCACCGTCCGCTCTACGACTGGATTCTGAACGAGCTCGCCGACGCGGGTATTTTCACGCGCCCGCTGCCCCAGCAAATCGAATTCTCGCGCCTGAATCTGACGTACGCGATCACCAGCAAGCGCAAGCTGCTGCAACTCGTGAACGAAGGCCATGTGGACGGTTGGGACGATCCGCGCATGCCGACCATCGTCGGCCTGCGCCGGCGCGGCTTCACGCCTGAGTCGATCCAGTTGTTCTGCGAGCGCATCGGCGTGACGAAGGTCGATTCGTGGATCGACATGAGCGTGTTCGAAGGCGCGCTGCGCGACGACCTCGACGAGAAAGCGCCGCGCATTGCCGCCGTGCTCGACCCGGTGAAACTGATCATCGACAACTTTCCTGAGGGCCTCACCGAGCCGTGCAGCGCGCCGGTGCATCCGCATCATCCGGAACAGGGCATGCGCGAGTTTCCGATTTCCCGCGAGTTGTGGATCGAGCGCGACGACTTCACCGAAACGCCGCCGAAGGGCTATTTCCGTCTGTTCCCGGGCAACAAGGTGCGCCTGCGCTACGGCTACGTGATCGAATGCACGGGTGCCGAGAAGGACGAGAACGGCAACATCGTCGCGGTGCATTGCAACTACTTCCCGGATAGCCGGTCGGGCACCGAAGGCGCGAACAACTACAAGGTCAAGGGCAACATTCACTGGGTCAGCGCGGCAGCCGCGTGCCCGGCCGAAGTGCGAATTTACGACCGTCTCTTCAAGGAGCCGCAACCGGACGCAGGCGGCCGCGATTTCCTCGAAGCGCTGAATCCCGACTCGAAGCGCGTGGTCAATGCCTACCTCGAACCTGGCGCGCACGGCACGTTGCCCGAACAGCGCTATCAGTTCGAGCGCCACGGCTACTTTGTCGCGGACCGCGTGGATTCGCAGCCGGGCAAGCCCGTGTTCAACCGGATCGTGAGCTTGCGCGATAGTTGGGGCAAGCCGGCGTAAGCGGCGAACACAACGGGTAACGGCGAGCGTTACCGCATCAGGGCGCGTTAGTCGCGCACCAGTGATCGACCAGGGCGTGCATCCGCTTCATCGGATGCACGCCTTTTTCGTTGTGTGCCATCTCGCGTCATGTCGCGTCGACAGGAACACCGGCAGGAGCAGGCGCGGTACGGGCGCTATTCGGCAAGCCCGGTGAGATACGCGCTTCGCGGCAACGCCGGCGCGGCGACCGACCCACGAAGCAGACACCCGCAACGCACGGTTAGAACGCGCCCGGCGCTGCGTCGCCGCTATAGCGACCGGTGCAATTCGGTGAGCGAAAGCGTGGTCTGAAAGAGCCGCGCGAGGCTGCGGCTCGCGTACTTTTCCACCTCGTCGGGCGCGGTCCAGCGATAGGCGTCCATCTCGGGAATCAGCTTACCGTCCGAGCGGCGCGGAAACAGCGACGTGCATGTGTAGGAGCTGAGGTCGAGTTCATCGGCAGTGGCGCGCGCCGCGAACAGATGCAGGTCCTTGTCGCGCCGGTACACGAAGAGGCCCAGGTCCTTCAGACGCTCCGGCTCGATTGCGACTCCTGTCTCCTCGACCATCTCGCGCAGCGCGGTAACGTGCGGCGCCTCGCCTTCCTCGCCATGACCTTTCGGAATGTCCCAGTGCGATGTCTCGGTGGCGTGCGCGAGCAGCACACGGCCTTCGGGATCGAGCAGCACGATTCCGCACGAGACTATCCGCGGGCTCATCGCCGCACCGATTGGGTCCGACTCACGGCGTCCGCCCGGGCTGGCGAACCACCCGCGGGCGTCTTCACGACTGCATGCATGCTTAGTGCTTCTTCTGCAACTGCCACTTGCCGCTGCCCTGCTTGCAGAACTGCGGGCGCAGGTTCATGGACTGCCCTTTTGCATTGAGCACGACACCGAGGTCGCGACAGGTGCGCTCGCCTTCCTTCGACGTGCTCGCGATCGTGATCGTCGCGTCGATCTTCACGCTGTTGCGCGTGCCTTCATTGACCCAGTTGATGCTTTCGCCGTCGTGCTTTTCGTCGAGTGCGGCGAAGACCGCCTGCTTGATGGACTCGATGTCGCGCTCTTTCATGTAGCTGATCGGCGTGTCGTTGAGGAAACCGAGATTCGCCGCTTGCGCGCCGATCGCCGCGCCAAGCAGTAGACCAGCGGCAGCCAGTTGACGGAGTGCACGGGTTCGCATCGACATGAAGGGTTCTCCTCGGAAACGTTCAACTGCGGTTTCGGGCGGTCTCGAGCGCACTGATGGCCGCTCTTGATCTGGACCCCAAAAGCATAGCATGTCCGTTCGGAACAGCCTTGGCGGGCTGCGCCGCGGCGCCCCGTCCCGCTCGACACGCGCGACAAACGCCCGCCGAAACAATGCGCGATGCGGCTACAGCTCGCGACCGGCAGCCGCTCTTATTTTTAGGATGGCTCCCATAGCGCCGGACGGCACGCTTTCTTAAGATTGGCCGCATTGCGCTTTCGCACTGATCCCTTCAAACGCCCAATCATGGAACTCTCCGTTGCACTGGAAACCTTCGCCGTCGCACTCGCGCTGCTTTGCGTGGAGCTTGTGCCGGTCGCTATTCGACGCGATCCCGGTCTCGCGCGGCCCATTATCCGGATCGACGGCTTGCGCCGTCCCCGCTGGCCGAACCTCGTGACGCGCGCCGGCATCGCATGCGTGCTCCTCTCTTTTGCGCTGCTGCTCACAGCCTGTTTCTGCATCGTCGCCGGCGCGGCTATCTGAAGCGCGCTTGGGGCCGCGAGATCAACTCGGGCCCGCCGCGCATCCGCGTCACTCACTCGCTGCTCGCGACGCCGCTTCGTCAGTTCCCCGTCTTATAACCATCGGTGAGCGTATTCAGAAACGCCACCACGTCCTTGATCTCCGCGTCGTTCAGCGCGGGTTTGTCGCCCGGCTTGCGGTCGAACGGCGGCTCCGTATTCAGATTCGCCCAGTAACGCTGCGGCAGATCGTCGAACTTCTGCACCTTGCCTTTCGACACCGGATAGAACTTCTCCGGGTTCGTGTCGCGCTCGGCATAAAAGCGCAGTACCTGTTCGAGCGAATGATAGATACCGTTGTGGAAGAAGCTCTTTTTCAACGCGACGTTGCGCAGCGTCGGCGTGCGGAAGATGCCGCAGAACTCTGCGCGTCCCTTCAGATCGGCGCGCTCGGGGCCGCATGCGCCAAGATCGTGGAAGCGCGGATCGCGGTTCACGGGCAACGCGCGATTGCGCGGCACGCCGATCGCGATCAGACCGAAGTCGCTGAACTGCGGCGGCGCGCCGTCCAGCGTCCGCTGGCTGATGTGGCAGCTCGCGCAGTTGCCCTTCTTTTCGTCGTTGAAAAGTTGCAAACCGTGCAGCTCGGCTTTTGTGAGCTGCGTCTTTCCCGCCAGGTAAGCGTCGTATTTGCTGGTGTACGGGTAGAAGACTTCGGGCGTCTGCTCGAAGGTTTCGAGCGCTTGCAGCACGGCTTTGAAAGTCGCGTCGTCGCTATCGAAAACATGTTCGCCGAACGCGGTGCGGAAGGCGCCTGCATAGGGCGCAGCTCTGACCGCGGCGGTGACCTTCGCCGGCGAGCTGCCCATTTCGAACGACGACAACAACGGAATGCGCGCCTGGTCGCTGCCGCGATCCACGCGGCCGTCCCACGTAAGGCCGCCGGTTGGACCGGCATCGACGCTTTCATCGCCTTCGTCGTCGGACTCGTGATAGTGCTCCGCGAACGCCGGCACCGATTGCAGATACTTGAGCGTCGGCGCCGCGCGCATGCCGGTGCGGTGCATGTCGCCGCCGCCCAGTTGCACGGACAACGAGTTGGCCGGCGAGAACGCGTGGTCCGGACTGTGACACGACGCACACGCGAGCTTGCCCGAGCCGGATAGCGACGGGTCGAAGAACAGTTGCTTGCCGAGCGCGGTCATCTGCCGCACGGATTCGTAGACTTGTGCGCGCGATTGACCGCCGCCCGGCGTCGCTTGTTGGGTCACCTCATGCGTCACCTCATGCGCAGCAACCCGCACGACGGCCGCAGCGGAATCCACCGAAGCACGCGCCGTACTGGCGCCCGCATCTACGGCAACGGCCGGCGCGCCGGCATCGCAGCCAGCGAGACTCATGCTCACCGCCATGCCCGCGAACGCAAACGCTATCGCGCGAAATCCGCGGTTGACCGCCGGTCTCGCGCGCGACAACGCCGCGTCAGGCGCTACTGTTTTCCGGATCCCCGTCAGACCGAGCCGCATGTGAGTGATTTGAATGTGCGATATGAAGTCCGCGAGCGTATTTCATCGATATGACGTTCAAATGACATCCGGCCCACAGAAACTCCCGCGCCAAAGCAATTCGTAATGAATACATCTTTCTGTCAAATTGCGTCGCCACACTTTCGCGGGCGGTCACCGAGCTATCAAACGCACGCGGCCCGTCCCCAACGCGAGAGAGAGAACTTACAAAGATGAACAAGAAACTGATCTGCGCGGCGCCGTTGGCGATCGCTGCAGCATTAAGCCTGTATGCATGCGGCGGCAACGAGATCACGCAACCGGACATCACGTCGATCAAGACCGTTGTGGTGATCTACGCGGAAAACCGCAGCTTCGACAACCTGTACGGCAACTTCCCGGGCGCCAACGGTTTGCAGAACGTGAGCGCGGCGAGCGCGAAGCAGTTGGATCGCGACGGCTCGACGCTCGCGACGCTGCCGCAGGTCTGGAACGGCCTCACGCAAACCGGCGTGACTCCGGTCGTCACGCAGGCCATGACGGCCAATTTGCCGAACAGCCCGTTCGCGATCGACGACCCCAATGGTTTCAACACGCCGATCACCGCAACGACGCGCGATCTGTATCACCGCTTCTACGAGAACCAGATGCAGATCGACGGCGGCAAGAACGACAAGTTCGCCGCATGGGCCGACTCCGGTGGCCTCGTCATGGGCCATTACACGCTCAATGCGGACAAGCTGCCGCTGTGGAAAATCGCGCAACAGTACACGCTTGCCGACAATTTCTTCATGGGCGCATTCGGCGGCTCGTTTCTCAATCACCAGTGGCTCGTGTGCGCCTGCACGCCGACCTATCCGAACGCGGACAAGAGTCCGGCGGCCAGCTCGATTTCGGCAGTCGAAAGCGACGGCGTGACGCTCAAGCTCGCGTCGAACTCGCCGGCTTCGTCGCTCAATGGGCCGCCCAAGTTCGTGCTGTCCGGCAACCTCACGCCTGACTTCTACGCGATCAACACGATGCAGCCGCCGTATCAACCGAGCGGCAACAAGGCGGCCTCGGGCGGCGACGCGAATCTCGCCGATCCGGGCGCGGCCACCACATTGCCGGCACAGACGCAGCAACACATCGGCGATCTGCTGAACAATGCGAAGGTGTCGTGGGCGTGGTACGGCGGCGCGTGGGGCGCGGCGTTGAGCGCCGCGCAGAACGGCACGTCGAACGTGATCTACGGCGCGAATCTGACAGCGCCTAATTTCCAGCCGCATCATCAGCCGTTCAACTACTTCGCCGATCTCGCACCGGGCACGGCAAACCGCTCGCAGCATCTGCTGGACGGCGGCCTCGGCGGCTCGGAGTTCATCAAGGCGATCGACAGCGGCACGCTGCCGCAAGTGACGTTCTACAAGCCGCAAGGCAACCTGAACGAGCACCCGGGCTATACCGACGTCGCGTCGGGCGACCAGCATATCGCGGACGTGATTTCGCATCTGCAGAAGAGCCCGCAGTGGAACAACATGCTGGTAGTCGTCACTTACGACGAAAACGGCGGCTTCTGGGATCATGTCGCGCCGCCGAAGGCCGACCGCTGGGGTCCGGGCACGCGTATTCCGGCGCTCGTCATCTCGCCGTTCGCGAAGAAGGGTTTCGTCGATCACACGCAATACGACACGACTTCGATCCTGCGCTTCATCACGCACCGTTTCTCGCTGCCGACGCTGCCGGGCATCGCGGCGCGCGACGCGGCGCTCGTCGCCAACGGCGGCAAGCCGATGGGCGATCTGACAGCCGCGCTGAACGTCAGGCAGTAAGCGCGTCAGCGCAACAGCACTGGTAAGCAACAGCCGGCCTTGCGGCGCGGCTTTCGACGGGCAGCTTCGGCTGCCCATTTTTATTGGCGAGACGCATAGACGCGAAGCCGTGACACAGGCCTCATGAGCGGTGAGCTTCGGCACGGCGCATCGCACTCGACGAGCGTATGCTGCGCAAGAGCGCTCGACGGTTCGCGTCGACGTCATTTCGCCCGTTCATCAGGAGTTGGACAGCATGACTGAAAGAACCATCAAGGTCCCCGGCGCCGATCATCCGATTAGCGTCGAGCCCGCCCGGGCTCGCGTCGTCGTCACGGTGGCGGGCCGCGTGATCGCCGACACGCAAAAGGCGCTCGTGTTGCGCGAAGCGTCCTATCCGGCGGTGTACTACATTCCGCGCAACGACGCCGACATGAACCTGCTCACGCGCACCGACCACACGACCTACTGTCCGTATAAAGGCGATTGTGCGTACTACAGCATCACGCCGGGCGGCGAGCGCGCGGTTAATGCAGTGTGGACCTACGAGTCGCCGTATGCGGCCGTGAAAGAGATAGCGCAACATCTCGCGTTCTATCCCGACCGCGTCGATTCGATCGACGTGCAAGCACTGTCGTAAGGGCGAGCGTAAACGCGAGGCAATGAAAAAATCCCATCACCGAATTCGGTAGATGGGATTCTTGACGTGCAGACAATGGCGCGGCGGGCGAGGATCGAACTCACAACCTCAGGTTTAGAAGACCTGTGCTCTATCCAATTGAGCTACCGCCGCAAAGGTCGGCCCGGATTATAACCGATCGCCTCATGCCCGCCAGAACGCGGCGGGCACATCGAACATTATCAGACCGGCTGCGGATGCATTGCAAACCAGCCGAGGAACACGATGCCCGCGATCACGCAGTACACGCCGAACGAAGCAAGACGTCCGCGGCCTTCGAAATAGCGCATCAGGAAACGCACGCTCAGATACGCGGCGATGGCGGTCAGCACGCCGCCGAGCAGTGCGTCGGCGAGTTGGCCTGGCGCATGGAAAAGCTTCGGCACCTCGAGCAAGCCGGCCGCGAAAATGATCGGCGTGCCGAGCAGGAACGAGAACTCCGCGGCTTTCTCCGCCGTGAGGCCAGCTGCATTGCCGGCGATCATCGTGAGGCCGCTGCGCGAGAAGCCGGGAATCAGCGCGCCGACCTGCGCGAGCCCGACAAGGAACGCCTGGCCAAAACCCATTTTCTCCGGCGGCTGATGCGCGCGCGAGCGCTGCAGGCGGTCGCCCACCCACAACAGCACGCCGTTGACGATCAACGCAATCGCCACGATGCGCAGGTCGTGAAAAATCCGTTCGAGCCGCTTCTCGAGCAGCAGGCCGACGAGCCCGGCCGGAATCGTGCCGATGATGAGCGCCCACATCATGTGAGCATCGTCGTTGCGACGACCGCCGAACGACGCGAAGAAGCCGCGCACGAGCGCGCACCAGCGCTCGCGGAAATACCACAGCAGCGCGAAGGCCGTACCGAGGTGCAAGGCGACGAGAAACGGCAGCAACTGCGGCGCGTGTTTATCGATATGCATGCCGAACAATGCCGGCACGAGCAGCGTATGCCCGAGGCTGCTGACCGGGAATAGTTCGGTCACGCCTTGCAGCACGCTCAGGAAGATAAGAAACGACAGATTCACGCGGCAGTCCTTGTAAGGAAGATGTCGGGGACAGCGCGCCGCACAACGAAATACCCGGCGCGTACAAAAGCGCACCGATTATGCCTGGCTGGCAAGTCAGCGCCAAGCGTTTGGGCCACATTCGGGGAGATATTGACGCGCTGCGTCACACCATGAAACGGTTGTTACGCGAAACGCAAACGAAAAGGGCCGCTGAGGGACAGCAGCCCTTTCAATCGTCTAACGGCGAAGCGCGCAAATCAGCGCGTTCGAGAAGGCGTCAATCTTACGAACCGCAAGCCGAGCCGCACGCCGCTCGCACGCAGCTCGCATGCACGACGCGGTGTGTCGCACGCCGCTTCAGGCGGAGCGCGCAGATCAGCGCTCGAGCTTGTAAAAGAAGTAAGCCGTGCTTGCGGTGAACATGCCGAAGAGAGCGACACCCATTGCCATTGCGAGATCCATAACGCCTCCTGAGCGATCTCGCCCGGCGGTAGATATCACCGGGCAGTGAGACGGATTATCAACAACGATTGCCTGCTTGCGACACCCGCAATTTCCCGAGAAGGGTTTCCCCGTAGCGTAAAGCAGAGCAAAATCGTCGCTTCGGCCGGTATCGGCTGTCGCGTCCGGCGCGTCTAACACTTACTCATCACACCATCGACCATGCCTCTTTCACCGCAGCAGGACATTCTCGAGATTGCTCAGGACGCCTCCGTGCTCCGCTTCGCGCCGCAAGCCGGCGGCCGTCTGCTTTCGTGGATCATCGACGGCGAAGAGGTGATCCATTGGCCCGAACACGCCGACTGGAGTCAGCCCGCGCGCATCCGCGGCGGCAACCCGCTACTGTTTCCGTTTCTCGGACGCCATCGTGTGGACGGCAAGATCGGATACTGGCGAGACGCGCAAGGCACGGTCCGTGAACTGCCCATGCACGGCTTCGCGCGCGACCTTCCGTTCGACGCTCACGCCGACGTGCACGGTGCAGGCCTGCGCCTCGTGCTCACGGATACTGAGGCAACGCGCGGCGGTTATCCGTTCGGCTTCCGCTTCGAGGCGGCCTACACGCTGATCGACGCGCACACGCTCGAAGTCACCCTGACCACCACCAACACCGGCGATACACCGTTGCCCTATTACGCCGGCCATCACTTCTACTTCACGCTGCCGCACACGCAGCGTGCCGAGACGTCGCTCGAACTGCCGCGCACCGAACGTCGCTTCCAGCAGGCAGACGGCTCGATCAGCGCGGCCGAGCCGGGCGAAGCGCGCTACACACTCGACGAAGCGCGCATTCACGACCGCTTTCACTGCCTCACGGGTGCTCCGGACCAGCCTGTACGGCTGATCGCACCGGGCCTCGGCCGCGTCATCACCATCGACCTGCAGCGGCCGAACTCCGTACCCTGGTACGCGGTCACGACATGGACAGAGGCGGCGGAGTCGGACTTCTACTGCGTCGAACCGTGGCTCGGGCTGCCCGACGCGAACCATAACGGCATGGGCCTGCGCTGGCTCGATCCGGGCAAAACCGAAATTGCGGCGCTGCGCATCGGCGTCGGCAAACTAGACTGATTGCGGCGCATGCAGACGCGAACCGACAATGCGCGCGGCTTCATTGCGCGCGGTGCGGACGGAGCGCAATGCCCGTTTTTCCGATGCTGCAACGCAAAACCGTTAGAATCGGACGCTTTGTATCTACCTGCCACGTGATCGGGATCGGCGCGCGGCAGCGCTTTGCGAGGTCCAATGTCTGAAACAACAAGAATCATCAAACGACTCGCGTGCGTGTCGTTGGTGGCGCTCATCGCCGCGTGCGGGTCGGCGCCGGTGGGGCCGGGCTTTTATCGCGTCGAACGGGGCGACACACTGTCGAAGATCGCGCGTAGCCGCCATCAGTCGGTGCAAAGCATCGTGCGCTGGAACAACCTGACGAACCCGGACAGTATCGAGGTCGGGCAAGTACTGCGTGTCGATCCGCCCAACGGCGCGGCATCGACGATCGGCGCCGTGCGCAGCAGCGGCAATGGGAGCGCGAATACTCCGGCCGCGCCGCGTCCCGCGCCGGCCGACAACGCGCCCTCCTCGGCGCCTGCCTCGTCGATCTCGCTCGTGTGGCCGACGAGCGGCAATGTCATTCGCGGCTTTGACGGCGGCAATTCGAAGGGCATCGACATTTCCGCTCCAGCGGGCACGCCTGTGGTCGCAGCGGCGGCAGGCACGGTCGTCTATGCGGGCAACGGGCTGCGCGGCTACGGCAATCTGCTGATTCTCAAGCACAACGCCGAGTATCTGACCGCCTACGCGCACAATCGCGTGCTGTTCGTGAAGGAAGGCGAAACCGTCGCGCAAGGCCAGAAGATTGCCGAGATGGGCGACACGGATACCAATCGGGTCATGCTGCACTTCGAGCTGCGTTATCAGGGCCGTTCGATCGACCCGTCGCGTGCGCTGCCCCCGCGTTAGACGCGGCGGCAGCTTGCAGTTGGCGCGCCGCTTGGTCCCGTTTGGTCCGCGAACCCCGAGTCCGCGCATCCCCATGCACCGCGTTGCATGGGCTGGCCGGGGAACCCCGCGTGCTATAAACGCTCAATCCGACACGCGTGGCTTCGTGCCACGTCTTTCATGTCATCTGTAAGGGAATCTGCAATGAAGAGCGCATTTGCGTCCGTGGCGACGGCCGCAGCGATCGGTGTGGGCCTGCTGACCCTGGGCAGCCTCAGCGGCTGCTCGACCACCACGACCATGACTTATCTGCCGAGCGGCGAGACCGGCTTTGCGATCAACTGCAGCGGCAGCGACGCCAGCACGAGCTGGGCCGAATGCTACAAACGCGCCGGCGAAGTCTGCGGCAATTATGGCTACGACGTCGTATCGAAAGATGTCGATAACGGCGCCACTTCGGGTGGCACCGTCGGCGGAATTTTTGGCGCGAACGTGAAAAACCGCTCGATGGTGGTTCGCTGCAAACAGTAAGGCGGACCCACCGCGCTGCCGGATTGCCGGAAGTCCAGCCGGCCGCGCACCCAACGCCCCGACCGCGGTTCGATGCGCGCGGCGAAGGCAAGTAGTACGCCGAATGCAATTGGCCACGCGGCAACGAATATGATTACCCAGCTCATAACCGAGGAAAGGAAAGGTAAGGTTTTATGATCCGCGCGGCGTGTGTAATCGCAGTGACGGCAATTAAAAAGCCGCCCCAAAAAAAAGCCCGGCGCGAGGCCGGGCTAACGGGGGTTCGGCGCATATCGGCAAAGGACCGGTTCACCATGCGCCAGAACGGAATTTAACAACCCGGTTTTACAAGCGCAATATATTAATTTCCAGGGTAATGTGATGCGACGCACGGATTTCGCACTATGTGAACCGAAAACATAGGCAATAACCGCCGGAGAAATTACACCCACCCGGCAGTCGGCAGCTTATTAGCCTCGCGATCAAAGCCTGTTAATACGCCAGCAAAGCCTTTCGCAGCAAGGCTCCGCCGCATTCTCCCGCAACAAGGCTGACGAAAAGGAGCCGTTGTTTTCAGCGCCAACGACTCACCTTATTCGCACGCCGCTGACGTCGAAAACGCTTGGTGCGCCACCGCACCAATTCAATTAAATAATCGAATTCTACGCGCCTTGCGCACGCCCAATATCCCTTGCGCGAGAATCCGCGAATGGCGAAACCGTAAAACGGCCTCAAATCCGCCGACAAATAAGCGGCTTAAAATCGATGTTCTCGCGCGTTGAATAAATCAGATGTTAGTCATTCGTGCGGTGCCGTACAAGTCGGCCGAAAGTCATAATCCGGCCGGCTTGCACGGCGGCGTTACATGACTCGCAATCCCAGCTCGGTGATGAGCACCGCAGCCTGCAGATGCGAAATCGTCGCGCCTTTGAAGAGTGCCGCGTCCACGAGCCTCACGCCGCTCAAGTCAGCCTCGCGCAGATCGGCGCCGTCGAACCGCGCGCCCTTCAGGTGTGCGTCTTTCAAACTGCCGCCGTCGAAAATCGCCTCGCGGAAATCGACGCCCGCAAGGTCGGCGTCGGAGAAATCGAGCTGATGCAGCGTGGCTTTGCGAAACGACAGGCCGCGCAAGTGCGCGCCGACCAGCAGGGTTTCGACGAAGCTCAGGCCCAGCGCCGTGCACGCCTCGAAGTTCGCGCCGGTCAGCTTGCAGCCGCGAAACGACGCGGACGCGAGCTTGGCGCGCCGCCAGGTCGTGTTGTTCAGGTCGCTCGACTGGAATGCCGCATCCACCAGATCCGCCGATGCAAAATCGGCCTGCCGGGCGCGGCAACGAACCCAGCGTGTCTGCGCGAGCGTTGCGCCGAAAAAAGAAGTCTCGGCAAGCGTGCAGCGGTGAAACTGCGCGCCACGCAAGTCGAGCCGCGACAGATCTGCGCCGTCGAAATCGCAATCGTTGAAGACGAGCGGCGCGCCGCTTGCGGGCTTGTTGGCGGTCGCGCTCGCCGCGATCAGGCGCTCGACGTCGGCGCGAGTGAGCGTGGCGCCGGCCACTTCGTAAGCTGGCGCGCCCGGAGCCGGCGCGGTTGAATCGAGTGACATGAAGGTTCAGAATCGGACGAATTGCGAAGGGCCTAAGCGTACCGGAATGCGTGCCGCGCCGGCTGCCTGACCGATGGTTTATAGTATCGACCCCCGCCAGAAACCGCTTACGATGACTTCCAACGACGCCGCCCATAGCCCCCTGTACGCCAAGCTCCTCGCCGAAACAGCGAAAATCGGCTGGCCGGAACTGGAACGCTTCTTCGCGCGGGGCATGCTGTTACGCGTCGCGAGCGACCTCGATCTCGTGAGCGTGGCCGAAGCCATTGCTAGCGACGACACCGCCCAGATCACCCAATGGCTGTCGGCGGGGCTCGTCGAGCGCGTGCAATCGGAAACCGCCGCGGACTTCGCCGCGCGCGATCCCGACCTGTGGGCCGTCGTCGTTTCTCCGTGGATTTGCGTGCAGGAACGCCATTGAGCAAAGCGGCGTCTGCGGCCGACCACACCGAGCACCCGGAGCACCCGGAGCCCGCGCTGCCGGTGCGCTGGCACCGCCGCGTGCTCGCGCTTGCATTTCCGATCGTTCTCGCCAATCTGACGCAGCCGATTCTCGGCGCCGTCGATACCGCCGTGGCCGGTCATCTGGATGGAGCGTCGTATCTCGGCGGCGTGGCGCTCGGCGGACTCTTCTTTAACTTCGTGTTCTGGGGCTTCGGCTTTTTGCGCATGGGCACGACGGGCCTCGTCGCGCAAGCGCACGGCGCCGGCGACCACGCGGCATTGCGCGATAACGTCGTGCGAGCACTATTGCTCGCGGCCGCGATCGGCGCCGCGGTACTCGCGCTGCAAGTACCGTTGATCGATTACGCCTTGCGCGCCATCGGCGGAAGCGACGCCGTGCAGCGCAACGCACGCCTCTACTGCCACGCGCGCATCTGGGCCGCGCCGCTCGCGCTCGGCAACTACGTGGTGCTCGGCTGGCTGCTCGGCACGCAGCGCGTGCGTCTGGCGCTGCTGTCGCAAGTGTTTATCAACGGCGTGAACATCGTCGCCGTGTTCCTGTATGTGTATGCATTCGATTGGGGCGTCGCGGGAATCGGCGCGGCCACTTCCACCGCCGACGCGCTCGGCTTCGTGCTCGGCGCGGCGCTGCTGTGGCACGGCAGGCCGCGCGGCCTGCCTGCCCTCGACCGCCGGGCGCTCTTCGACGCCGCGGCGCTGCGACGCCTGATCGTGCTCAATCGCGACATTTTCTTGCGCACGCTGTGCCTGCTGCTGTCGTTCGGCTGGTTTGCGCACCTCGGAGCGAAACAGGGCGACGCGACGCTCGCCGCGAACGCGCTGCTGCTGAACTTCCAGACCTTCATGGCTTACGGGCTCGACGGCTTTGCACACGCCGCGGAAGCGCTGGTCGGTGCGGCGATCGGCGCGCGAGACCGACACGCGTTCGTCCAGGCCATCAAGGTTACGGCGCTATGGTCGGCGCTCGGCGCGCTTGGCTTCGCGCTCGTGTACGCGGGCACGGGTTCGTGGATCGTCGAGCGCCTGACCGATCAGGCGGCCGTGCGTGCCACCGCCGAGCGCTATCTGCCCTGGGCGGCGCTTTCGCCGGTGGTATCTGTGGGCGGCTATGTACTCGACGGCGTGTTTATCGGCGCGACGCGCACGCGAGAATTGATGACGTCGATGGTCCTGTCGTTCGCGATCTTCGTCGGCGCCTCGTGGCCGCTGCTCATGCTGTACGGCAATCATGGTCTGTGGGCCGCGATGCTGGTCTTCATGGCCGTGCGCGGCTTGACGCTTGCGCGTCATCTGTCGAAAGTGGTCGGCAGCGTGGGGGCGTAGCGGCGTGGCGCGTCGGTTTTCCGCTCACACGCTCAACGTGCGGCCGGTGGGGGCACCATCGCGGGCGGGCGGGTGTCGGTGGGCACGCCGTGATAATCGGCGGGATCCTGCGGCGGGACCGCATGGTGGCCGGACGGTCCATTCGCACAGCCCGCGACACTGGCGGTCAGCAACAACGCAATCATCGAAACACGGAACATAGACGGTAGTCTCTTTAACGAAAAAGGAATGCAAGAAGGAGCAACGGAGCGCGGAAGTCTACCCGCAACGCTCGCTCCATGACGCGGCGCGCGCAGTCAGTCTGCGATTTCGCGATGCGTGACCTAATATAAAGGCACAGCAGAACGCCACAGGAGACTGCCATGGACGCTGAATCGGTCGCCGGTCTGGTCGGACTCGGAATAGGCCTCGCCGTGCTGCTCGCACTTTCGATTTTTGAATCGAAGACCTATCGACGGGAACATGGCGAAGGCATGCTGCATCACTGGCTGGCTCATCAGCACATGCACATGCCGCACTGGAAGCGCCGCCGGCACTGAAGGCTGTTGTCCCTGATTCATTGCAGGTTGTCCCGCGGTTGCGGGCCGGGCGCTGTTGTGTCGTTCGAAGCGCGGAGCCTGGTCGTGTCACGGCTGCCCTGCCGCGCCTGGCGCTGTCACGGCTGATCCTGTCACGCCCGATCGCGTCACGCCTGGTCTTGTCCCGTCCGCCTAGGCTCGTCTGGTCGTGTATCGCCTCCACCGGTCCTGCGTCGTCTATGCGCGCCCTCCTGCGCCTCGCCACGTCTGCCCACCTCCAACCGCAACGACTGCCTTTCTTACACCTCTAATGCGTCTGCGCCGACAGGCACGGCCTCCCACTAACCGCTCCGCGCAGGCAACAGGCACCACCCGCCCTTAGGCACGCGCATTGCTGCTTCCCTGGCTGCAATGAGCGCGCACGCTGCACGTCGCTAATCGCGGCAGGCAACCTGCGCCGGATCAACGAAATCATGCGGCCCAGCATCCTTCGGGGCCGGACAGGGAGAACTCAAATGACAATTGGAACCATCCTCCTCATCGTGCTTATCCTGCTGCTGATCGGTGCATTGCCGACCTGGCCGTACAGCAGCGGCTGGGGCTATCGCCCGACCGGCCTGCTCGGCGTCGTGCTGATCATCGTCATCGTTTTGCTTCTCATGGGACGCATATGACGCGGCTCTTTTCGCTTCGACGCAATTCGCGATTGACTCTGGCACCTAAAGCCACGTAGAATCTCGGATTCGTCGGAGCGTAGCGCAGCCTGGTAGCGCATCTGATTTGGGATCAGAGGGTCGAAGGTTCGAATCCTTTCGCTCCGACCACGAAAAAGCATGAACTGCATCATCAAAAACCCGCGTCGCCTCCGGCTTCGCGGGTTTTTGCTTTTTGCATGCAATGATCCGGGGATGAGCCCGAGACCAGGCTCGCGATCTGCTAAAACAATTGCAATGCGAAGCGCACTTCAGCCCGCCGTCAGGAATATGGGCGAAGCGACCGCCCGCTCGGCTATAAGTCCGCGCCCAAGCATTGCAACCGTGCAGCGGGAAGCACAAAGCACTGCAACGCCTCCCACCCGCACCCAGACTCGAGGAGCCACGCATGAATCTGATTCTCTGGCGTCACGCCGAAGCCGAGGACTACGCCGCCACGGATCTCGCCCGCGCGCTCACCACCCGCGGCCGCAAGCAGGCGCAAAACGTTGCCAAGTGGCTGCGCACGCGTCTGCCCGACGACGCCGTGATACTCGCCAGCCCCGCCGTGCGCACCATCCAGACCGCGGAGACGTTGAGCGACCAATACCGTGTCGTGCGCGAGCTCGCACCGAATGCAAGCGCTCATGACGTGCTCAATGCATCCGGCTGGCCGAAAGGCATTGCCGAAACGGTAGTGATCGTGGGTCATCAGCCGACGCTCGGGCACGTCGCCGCAAAGCTGCTTGCAAACAGCGACGCAAGCTGGCCGCTCAAGAAAGCGGGCCTATGGTGGATCGCCAGCCGCGAGCGCCACGGCGACGACCAGGCGGTCCTGCACGCAGCAATGACGCCCGAACTCGTCTAATCCGATCGGCGAACTGCGCGCGACCGACGTCCGCAAACCCCGGCGCGGCGCGTACCTCGCACACCGAGCGGCAGGAGAAGCGGCACACGCAGCTTTCATACAGTCATCCAATCGTCATGGCTTTGCCATGCGAGCGTCACCGGGCGTTACTACATTGGCGAAAAAAGACTCATCCTTTTTTCGACCAGGACGCCCCAATGCGAGAATTGCCGACGCCTACCCTGCCCCTCGCTTCGATCTTCGAGTCGCGTCGCCTGCCCCGCGCCGAAGAGACGGTCACCGCGCAGCACCGGCTGCGAGTCACATGGGCTCGCACCGACGAAGAGCTTCGCGAGGCGCAGCGTCTGCGTTACCGCGTGTTCGCCGACGAAATGGGCGCTCGCCTGAGCGGCCCTGCAGGCCTCGACGTCGATCCGTTCGATTCCTACTGCGATCACTTGCTGGTGCGTGACCTCGACACCCTGAAGGTGGTCGGCACCTATCGCGCGTTGCCGCCGCATCAGGCGGCCCGCATCGGGCGTCTGTACGCGGAAAGCGAGTTCGACGTCTCGCGTCTCACTCACCTGCGCGCGAAGATGGTCGAAGTCGGCCGCTCGTGTGTGCACGCCGACTATCGCAGCGGCTCGGTCATCATGTCGTTGTGGGCTGGACTCGCGGCTTATATGAAGCACAACGGCTACGAGACGATGCTCGGCTGCGCGAGCGTTGCGATGGTCGACGGCGGCCACTATGCAGCGAATCTCTATTGCTCGCTGCGCGATAGCGCGCTGACCGCGCCGGAGTATCGCGCGTTTCCGCACACGCCGCTGCCCGTCGACGAATTGCAGACCGGCGCGAATGTGGCGCCGCCGCCGCTCGTCAAAGGATATCTGCGCTTAGGTGCGAAAATTTGCGGCGCGCCCGCATGGGACCCCGACTTCAATACGGCCGATTTCCTGACGCTGTTCCGTCTGTCGGACATCAACGCACGCTATGCGCGCCACTTCCTCGGCGATGCATTACCGCGCTGACAACGCTTGTACAACCGCGCAAGCAGAAACGGAAAAGCCCGGTAAAAACCGGGCTTTTCTTCATGTGCCGCATGCTCTGCCGACGTGCTGACAGAACGAAACGTCGACACGTCACTCGTCCGTATAGACCACTCGATACGGAATGCCAACCTTTTCCCACTCCGCGGCTTCCTGGATCAGGCTGTAGTCAGTAAGCGGATTATTGGCGACCCACTCGTTAGGCAAACGCACCTCATAACCACCGTTGGCCTGCGCAACCGTGATGCCAGGCAGACCGACATCCGCACGCCGGCGACATAACAGTGCCGCGAGGCGCAAGCAGAACAGCAGCGGCCACTCCACTTCGCGCGTTTGCGACAGCTTGCCGAGCTTGCCCGCATGACCGAGCACCAGCGCCGCAAGCCGCGCCTGGTCGGTGCGCGAAAAGCCCGGCATGTCTGCGTTGCTCGCGATATAAGCCGAATGCTTGTGATAGGCGCTGTGCGAGATGGACAAGCCGATTTCATGCAGCGCCGCCGCCCAGCCTAGAAACATGCGGTTTTCCACGCGGCGCTCTTCGTCGGGCTCCACGAACTGATCGTAAAAGCGCACTGCAAGTTCGCCGATGCGTCCCGCCTGCGGACGATCCACGCCATAGCGGCGCATGAAGCCTTCCACTGTGACCGTGCGCATGTCTTCGTGCTGCGAACGGCCGAGCAGATCGTAGAGCACGCCGAGTCTCAATGCGCCATCTGTCGTATCGACATAATCGACGCCCAGTTCGTCGAACACCGCGATCATGATCGAGAGGCCGCCCGCCAGCACCGGAATCCGGTCGCTTTTCAACGCAACCAGCTTCAGACGATTGACGTTCTCTGCCTTGATCAACGCACGCTTCAAACGCTCCAGGCCTCCGCGCGAAATGCCGTGCGTGATGCCAGCATCGTTAAATCCGTTGGCCTCGACGAGTTCGGCAAGGGCACGCGCGGTGCCGGACGAACCGATTGCCTGCTCCCAGCCGGTCTTCTTGTATTCAGCCGAAATGATCTGGATTTCGCGGCCTGCAGCAAGCTCGGCCTGACGCATCGTGTATTCGTCGACGTTGCCTGACGGGAAAAACGTCCGGCTATGGCTCACGCAGCCGATATACAGGCTTTCCATCTTGATCGGCGTGTAATGCGAGCCGATGATGAACTCAGTCGAGCCTCCGCCGATGTCAACCACGAGCCTCTTGCCCGGGCTCGCGGGCACGGAGTGTGCTGCCCCGGCGTAAATGAGCCGCGCTTCCTCGCGACCGGCAATCACCTCGATTGGAAAGCCTAGCGCCGCTTGTGCTTCGCCGAGAAATTCGCCGGCATTCTTCGCGATACGCAATGTGTTGGTCGCGACCGCGCGAACGTGGTCGGGATGAAAGTCGCGCAGCCGCTCGCCAAAGCGCTTGAGCGCATCCCAACCGCGGACCTGCGACGCACGATCGAGCATCTTGTCGCGCGACAGACCGGCGGCGAGCCGCACCGGCTCACGCAACGCATCGACCTGATAAATCTGGCTGCCCGCGTCGGTTTCCTCGACCCGGCCGACGATCAGCCGGAAGCTGTTCGAACCAAGGTCGACGGCAGCAAGGAGTTGTGGGGTATTGACCATCGGGTATGCGGACTCCATGCGCGCGAGCGCGGCAGCGGTGGATGTGAGCAAAGCGGGACCTCCACGCGAGGTTCCTTGCGCCTTGCGACCGGCCGCGCTGTTCAAAGACGCCATTCTAAGCGTACCGGAGCTCACGATGTCACCTCGCGGAGATGGGGGTACCCCATGGTCCCATACGGACTGCGTCATATTGACGACAGGCGAGGAATACAGCGTAGAATTTAAAACATTGAGAATGTCATAACAACGTCATCATACTGTGAGAATTTCCGAGCGTCTTTGTGCCTCCATATCTGACATTCCATTCTCGCTGCCGATGTCCATCCGCTACCCCTTACTGAATCGCGAGCTGGGCATTCTGGGTTTCAACGAGCGTGTGTTGGCGCAAGCCGCCGACCCCGCCGTCCCTTTGCTCGAACGCCTGCGCTTCATCTGCATCACCAGTAGCAATCTCGACGAATTCTTCGAAGTCCGCATGGCGGGACTGCAGGAGCAGATGCGCGACAACCCCGGTGCGCTATCGCCCGACGGCATGTCGCTGCAGCATGTCTACGACCTCGTGGTCGAGCGTGCGCAAAAGCTCGTGCATCGGCAGTACACGATGCTGCACGACACCGTGTTCACCGCGCTCGAAGCAGAAGGCATCTACTTTCACGGCACCGAAGCCTGGAGCGAAGCGCAGACCGAATGGGCGCGCAACTACTTCTTCGACGAACTCCTGCCCGTGCTCACGCCGATCGGCCTCGATCCGGCGCATCCGTTTCCGCGCGTGCTGAACAAGAGCCTGAACTTCGTCGTCGAACTGGAGGGCAAGGACGCCTTCGGCCGTCAGGCGATGATGGGCATCGTGCAGGCGCCACGTGCGTTGCCGCGACTCGTGCGGATGCCGCAGGAACTGTCGGGCTATCCGCATGGTTTCGTGCTGTTGAGTTCGTTATTGCAGCGCTTTGTCGGCGAGCTGTTTCCGAACCTCGTCGTGCGCAGCTGCAATCAGTTTCGCATTACGCGCAACAGCGAACTGTTTGTCGACGAAGACGAAATCACCAATCTGCGCGTCGCGCTACAGGGTGAACTTCCAGCCCGGCATCTGGGCAACGCGGTGCGGCTCGAAGTATCCGCGGAGACACCCGCGCATGTCGTGCGGCGCCTGCTCGACGAAAGCGGCCTGTCGAACAAGGACTGCTATTACGCGAACGGCCCCGTCAATCTCGTGCGTCTGATGCAATTGCCGGAGATGGTCGATCGGCCCGATCTGAAGTTCGTGCCTCACATTCCCGCGATCCCTTCCACCATCGCCAACGCAGCGAGCATGTTCGACGTGATCGATCAGGGCGACGTGCTGCTGCATCACCCGTACGAAAGTTTTCAGCCGGTTCTCGAACTGCTGTTGCAGGCTGCGAAAGATCCAAACGTCGTCGCGATCAAGCAGACCATTTATCGCACCGGCACCGACTCGCCGCTGATGGACGCGCTCATGCAAGCCGCGCGCAACGGCAAGGAAGTGACGGTGGTGGTCGAACTGCTCGCGCGCTTCGACGAAGAGACGAACATCAACTGGGCCTCGCAGCTCGAAGCTGTCGGTGCGCATGTGGTGTACGGCGTGGTGGGCCACAAGTGCCACGCAAAGATGATGCTAATCGTGCGGCGCGCAACGGTGGGCGGCAAGATGACGCTCAAGCGTTATGTACACCTCGGCACCGGCAACTATCATCCGCGCACTGCACGCCTGTACACCGACTTCGGCCTGATGACCGCTGATCAGAAAATTTGCGAAGACGTGCACCATGTTTTTCAGCAACTGACCGGCATTGGCGGCGAACTGAAGCTGCACGAGTTATGGCAATCGCCGTTCACGCTGCATCCGAAACTGGTCGAGGCGATCCGCGCCGAAGCGGAGCATGCGCGCGCGGGCAAGAAAGCGCGCATCGTCGCGAAGATGAACGCGTTGCTCGAACCCACGGTGATAGCGGAGTTGTACGAAGCATCGCAGGCGGGCGTGAAGATCGACTTGATCGTGCGGGGTGTGTGTTCATTGCAGCCGGGCGTGCCGGGCCTGTCGGAAAACATCACGGTGCGCTCGATTGTCGGACGCTTTCTCGAACATCATCGCATCTACTATTTCTACGACGACGGCCGCGAGCAGGTGTATCTGTCGAGCGCGGACTGGATGGATCGCAACTTCTTCCGCCGCGTGGAAGTTGCGTTCCCCGTCAACAATCGGCGGCTCAAGCGGCGTGTGATTGCAGAGGGCCTGTCGGCGTTTCTCGGCGACAATCAGTCCGCGTGGCTGATGCAAAGCGATGGGCATTATCGTCGGCGGCGACCCGGCAAATCCTCGCGCAATGCGCAAATGAGTCTGTTGACGAAGTTCTGTCCGTGAGCGCCGGCGCTCTCTGCGCCGAGCGGGTCAAGGCTGTTACGTATATGAAAAAGCCCGCTTTCTAGCGGGCTTTTCTTTGCAGCAGTGCTTGTCACGCATGCGCCGGTTGCCGCCGCGCCGTGCGATACGGCGGAAATCTCACGGTGAAGGTGCTGCCGCGCCCTTCCTCGCTTTTCACGTCGAG
Organism: Paraburkholderia kirstenboschensis; assembly: GCF_904848585.1. Classification (GTDB taxonomy): domain Bacteria; phylum Pseudomonadota; class Gammaproteobacteria; order Burkholderiales; family Burkholderiaceae; genus Paraburkholderia; species Paraburkholderia kirstenboschensis. The sequence goes on along the minus strand of NZ_CAJHCR010000001.1, from coordinate 557,936 downwards.
TTGCGCATCGTGCCGTTGCAGCACATGCTTGACGATCGCGAGTCCGAGGCCGGTTCCGCCCGTGTCGCGCGAACGACTGCGGTCGACCCGATAAAAGCGCTCGGTCAGCCGCGGAATGTCGGCGGCCGGAATACCCAGGCCGCTATCCGTCACGGAGAAAACGGCAGTGCCGCCTTGCGCCTGCCAGCTGACTTTGATCGCGCCGCCGTCGGGTGTATAGCGAATGGCGTTGGTCACCAGATTGCCGAACGCGCTCAGAATCTCCGTTTCGACGCCTGTCACCGTCAAGCCTTCGTCGGCGTCGAACGTAATCTTATGGTGATCGCTCGACAGGCTTTGCGCGTCGTCGCGCAAATGCCGCAGTACCGCGCGCATGTCGATCATCTGATCGCTCGGCGGCTTGTTGTCGCCTTCGAGTTTGGCGAGCACGAGCAGATCGTTCACGATATGACGCATGCGAGACGCCTGCTGCTCCATCAGTTCCAGATAACGCGCGCGTTCGGTTTCGGCCAACGGCAACTCGCGCATCGTCTCGAGAAAACCGGAGAGCACAGTGAGCGGCGTCTTCAGTTCATGCGACACGTTGGCGACGAAGTCGCGCCGCATCGCGTCGGTGCGCTCCAGTTCGGTGATGTCTTGCGACAGCACGAGCTTGCGGTTCTCGCCATAAGGGAACACCTGCACGGAGAGCACGTTGTGCCGCTTTTCGCCCATGCCGCGCATGATCAGCATTTCTTCGTAGCGGTGCGAGTTCAGGTAACGCACGAAGTCCGGCTGACGCACCAGATGCGTGATGTGCTGACGCAAATCGCGCTTCGCGTCGAGCCCGAAATGCACTTCGGAAATGGCGTTGCACCACTCTATCTGATCGTGGTCGTCGAGCATCGCGACGCCGTTCGGCGAGGCCTGAATTGCCTGAATGAAGCGCGAATGCTGCTGCTCGACCTGGCGCACCTGTGCATGCCAGCGCTTCGCGAGCTTGTGCAAACGGTAATAGATTTCGCCCCAGATGCCAGGTGCGCTCGGCACTTCGCCGTACACCGGCGCGTCGAGCAAACGCCACAAGCGCTCTTTATGAAAGGTGCCGAAGAAGCTCTGCAGAAGCAGCATGACGACCGCGACGATCAATGCCGCCTTCACATTCACCAATGCGCCGACCACCACGCACAGTATGGCGAGCAGCACGATCGAAACGATGGAGCGCGCCCAGATGATGTTCATGGTCTAAACGTTCGAAGAGAGCGGCGTGCGCGCCGCTACCCAATGATCAAGCGCTTTTGGCCAGACGGTAGCCGCTGCCGCGGACCGTCTCGATCATAGCATCGCAGCCGGCCGGCTTGAGCGCCGCCCGCAGACGCTTGATGTGCACATCCACCGTGCGCTCTTCGACGAACACGTGGTCGCCCCACACCTGGTCGAGCAGTTGGGTGCGGCTGTGCACGCGCTCAGGATGTGTCATGAAGAAATGCAGCAAACGGAATTCGGTCGGGCCGAGATCGAGTTTGATCTCGCTGCCTTCGGCATGCGCCGCGACACGATGCGTTGCCGGGTCGAGCTTCAGCCCGTTGATCGCAACCACGTCTTCGGTCAACTGCGGCGCGCGGCGGCGCAGCACCGCCTTGATGCGCGCCATCAGTTCTTTCGGGGAAAACGGCTTCGTGACGTAGTCGTCGGCGCCGATTTCGAGGCCGAGCACCTTGTCCTGTTCATCGCCGCGCGCGGTCAGCATGATGATCGGAATGTGCTTCGTACGTTCGTTGTTGCGCAGGTCGCGTGCGAACGCAATACCCGACTTGCCAGGCAGCATCCAGTCGAGCAGGACGAGGTCGGGCAATACGTCGCTGATCAGGTTCTGCGCCTGCTCGGCGTTGTACGCGCGAATCGGGCAGTGTCCGGCGTGTTGAAGATTGACCGAAATCAGTTCGGAAATCGCGGGCTCATCTTCAATGACGAGAATGCTGCTGGGCATCGGCACCTCTGGTCCTTATCTCTGGATTAACTGAGTGCTTCGCGTTCGAGCGCGTCGCGCGACTTGTGCCGCACGTCCGTACCCTTCACGATGTAAATAATGAACTCGGCGATGTTCTTCGCATGGTCGCCGATCCGCTCGATGGCTTTCGCGATGAACAGAAAATCGAGGCCCACCGAAATGGAGCGCGGATCTTCGGTCATGTACGAAATCAGCTTACGCACGAACGCGCGGAATTCTTCGTCGATCGCTTTATCGTCGCGCACGATCTGCGCGGCGGCGACCGTGTCGAGACGCGCGAACGCGTCGAGCGCGCGGCGCAGAATCGACACCGCCATTTCGCCCGACAATTTGATCTCGGCGATATTGATGGTGCGCGATGCGCCGTCTTCCATCAGACGCTTGGTGCGTTTGGCGATCTTCTCGGCCTCGTCGCCGGCGCGCTCCAGATTCGTGATGGTCTTCGAGATTGCGATGAGCAAGCGCAAATCACGTGCGGCCGGCTGACGGCGCGCGATGATGTTGCTGCATTCCTCGTCGATCTCCACTTCCATCGTGTTCAGGCGGTCTTCCGCCGCGATCACTTCTTCGGCGACGTCGAGATCGAACTCGTTGAGCGCCTGCATCGCTTTGACGATCTGCGATTCGACGAGGCCGCCCATTTCGAGCACCTTCGAGGAAACCAGGTTCAGATCGGCGTCGAACTGGCTGGACAGATGTTTATCGGACATGTCGTACTCCGTTGTTTTTGCCCGGCGGATTAGCCGAAGCGGCCCGTAATGTAGTCTTCGGTTTCCTTGCGGACCGGCTTGATGAAGATCTTTTCGGTGTCGCCGAATTCGATCAGTTCGCCAAGGTACATATAGGCAGTGTAGTCCGAACAGCGGGCCGCCTGTTGCATGTTGTGCGTGACGATCACCACCGTGTAATCGCTCTTCAGTTCGGCGATCAGTTCTTCGATACGGCCCGTCGAAATCGGGTCCAGTGCCGAGCACGGTTCGTCGAGCAACAACACTTCCGGACGGATCGCGATGCCGCGCGCAATGCACAAACGCTGCTGCTGGCCGCCGGACAAACCGTAGCCGCTCTGGCCAAGCTTGTCCTTCACTTCGTTCCACAACGCGGCCTTCGTGAGCGCCCATTCGACGCGGTCGTCCATTTCCGAACGCGGCAGCGTTTCGAACATCTTCACGCCGAAGGCGATGTTGTCGTAGATCGACATGGGGAACGGCGTCGGCTTCTGGAACACCATGCCGATGCGCGCGCGCAGCAGCGAGATATCGCGCTTCGAGGTCAGCAGGTTTTCGCCGTCCATCAGGATCTCGCCTTCGGCGCGTTGCTCCGGATAGAGCGCGTACATCTTGTTGAAAGTGCGCAGCAACGTCGACTTGCCGCAACCCGACGGGCCGATGAACGCAGTCACCTTGCCTTCGGGAATTCGCAGGTTGATGTTCTTCAGCGCGTGATACTTGCCATAGAAGAAGTTCAGGTCGTTGACCTCGATCTTCGGACGCGACGACGACGGCTCCTGGCCGCCTTGTGCGGGATCGAAACCGGCGGGCGCAGTGGGACGCGAGATCGGATTGAGTTGAGTTTCTGCCATGTTCATCGGATTACACTCCGCCCTTACTTGTTCGTGAAGATCGCGCGCGCGAGGATGTTCAGTCCCAGCACCGCGAGCGTGATCAGGAAGACGCCGGCCCACGCGAGCGATTGCCACTGCGCGAACGGGCTCATCGCAAACTTGTAGATCGTGACCGGCAGGTTCGCGACCGGCTGGCTCATATCCGCCGAGAAGAACTGGTTCGACAACGCGGTGAAAAGCAGCGGTGCGGTTTCGCCTGCAATACGCGCGACGGCGAGCAGCACACCGGTGACAATGCCCGCGATGGACGCCTTCAGCGTAATGGACAACACCATCTTCCACTTCGGCGTGCCGAGTGCGAACGCCGCTTCACGCAGAGCGTTCGGCACGAGTTTGAGCATGTTTTCCGTGGTGCGGATCACGATCGGAATCTGCAGCAACGCGAGCGCGAATACGCCGGCCCAGCCGCTGAAGTGCCCCATCTTCGCGACGACGAGCGCGTAGACGAACAGACCGACGACGATCGACGGCGCCGACAACAGAATGTCGTTGATGAACCGCGTGACGCTCGCGAGCCAGCCCTTCTGCCCGTATTCGGCGAGATACACGCCTGCAAGAATGCCGATCGGCGTGCCGACGAACGTTGCGAGCGCAACCAGCATCAAGCTGCCGACGATCGCGTTGGCGAGACCGCCGCCATCGGTGTTCGGCGGCGGCGTGGACTGCGTGAACAGTTCGATCGACAACCCGCCGATACCGAGACGCAGCGTCGTGTACAGAATCCAGATCAGCCACAACAGACCGAAGGCCATCGCGGCGAGCGACAACGTCAGCGCCATCGCGTTCTTCATGCGGCGGCGTCCCTGCAGACGCACGCGCATTTTTTCGAGCGCGGCTGCGTCGTTCGAACCCGGCATGTTCAAGGTGGACTGGCTCATTTGGCGCCCTCCCCTTTCTCGAGACGAAGCAGCATGATCTTCGAAATGGCCAGCACGATGAATGTAATCACGAACAGAATGAGGCCGAGTTCCATCAGTGCCGACGTATGCAGGCCCGGATCCGCTTCGGCGAATTCATTGGCGAGCGCCGACGTGATGCTGTTGCCCGGCGAAAAGAGCGACACGTTATCGAGCAGATTCGTATTGCCGATCACGAAGGTCACGGCCATCGTCTCGCCGAGCGCGCGGCCGAGGCCGAGCATCACGCCGCCGATCACACCGCTCTTCGTGAAGGGCAGCACGATCTTCCACATCACTTCCCACGTCGTGCAGCCGATACCGTAAGCCGATTCCTTCAGCAGGACCGGCGTGACTTCGAACACGTCGCGCATCACCGAAGCGATGTACGGAATGATCATGATCGCGAGAATCACACCCGCGCACAGAATGCCAATGCCGATTGGCGCGCCCTGGAACAGCGCGCCGATCACCGGAATGCCGCCGAGCACCGCGCCGAGCGGCTTCTCGAACCACGTCGCGAAGATCGGCGCGAACACGAGCAGGCCCCACATGCCGTAGACGATCGACGGAATCGCGGCGAGCAGTTCGATCGCGATGCCGAGCGGCCGGCGCAGCCATGCGGGCGACAGCTCCGTCAGAAAAAGCGCGATGCCGAAGCTGACGGGCACCGCGATGATGAGTGCAATGATCGACGTGGCGATCGTGCCGTAGATCGGCACGAGTGCGCCGAACTGCTTGCTCGGCGGATCCCATTGCGCGCTCCACAGGAAGCCGAGGCCGAATTGCCTGATCGACGGCATGGACGCGACGATCAGCGAAACGATGATGCCGCCGAGCAGCAACAGCGTGACGATGGCGGCGAGGCGCGCGAGGCCGCCGAAGATCACGTCGCCGGCGCGGCTGGGCGCTTTCTGCTGCGACGCGCTGCCGGGCGGCGTCGCCCTCGGAGCGCCTGACGCGAGTTGGATATCGGACATAAGAGCCTGATGGACCTTTTCCAGTTGCCGTGCGACGTATGTCGCGCGGCCGGTAATGCGTGTGTACCAACTAATTAATGTTGCCTGGTGCCGGTACGTCGCCGGGACGTGCCGGTGAATGCCATTGGCCGTCCTCACACGAGGACGGCCAATGTGTTACCTACAGCCGTTGCCTGCTACCTCTTTCGAGGCAACGCTTACTCGGCGAGCGGCTTGCCCGCTGCGTCCTTGACCTTCGACTTCCACTGCGTGCGGATTTCCGACACGACCGATTCCGGCAGCGAGATGTAGTCGAGATCGTTCGCGGCTTGCGTGCCGTTCTTGAATGCCCAGTCGAAGAACTTCAGCGTCTCGGCGCCTTGCGGTGCCTTTTCCTGCGTCGTGTGCAACAGCACAAACGTCGCGCCGACGATCGGCCATGCGTTCTTGCCCGGCTCGTTCGTCAGGATCTGGTAGAACGACTTCGACCAGTCCGCGCCTGCTGCCGCTGCCTTGAACGTTTCCGTCTTCGGCTCGACCACCGTGCCCGTCGAATTCTTCAGCGCGACGTAGGTCATGTGGTTCTGCTTCGCGTATGCCCATTCAACGTAGCCGATTGCGCCCGGCAGACGTTGCACGAAAGCGGCGACGCCGTCGTTGCCCTTGCCGCCCGTACCCGTCGGCCAGTTGACCGTCGAACCTTCACCGACCTTCGACTTCCATTCCGTGTTGACCTTCGACAGATAGTTCGTCCAGATGAAGCTGGTGCCCGAACCGTCGGCGCGGCGAACCACGGCAATGTCCGTGTCCGGCAGCTTCGCCTTCGGGTTCAGTGCAACGATCGCGGGATCGTTCCACTTCTTGATCTTGCCCAGATAGATGTCGCCGAGCACTTCGCCCGACAGAACGAGCTCAGCCGGCTTCACGCCCGGCACATTCACAACCGGCACCACGCCGCCGACCACCGTCGGAAACTGGAACAGGCCGTCCTTGGCGAGTTCGTCGTCCTTCAGCGGAGCGTCCGAGCCCGCGAAATCGACGGTCTTCGCGACGATCTGCTTCACGCCGCCCGACGAACCGATGCCCTGGTAGTTAACCTTGCCGCCGCCGGACTTCTGATAGGCGTCGGCCCACTTCGTGTAGATCGGTGCTGCGAAGGTGCTGCCCGCGCCGGTGATGTCTGCGGCTTGCGCTGCGATCGCGAAGAGCGCGCCAGCGACGCCAGCGAACACGGTTTGCATCAATTTCATCGAAACCTCCAAGGTGTGAGCGGTGTGAGCGAGTAAGTCGAACACCGCGAAGCTTAGGGTCTCTTTGTGACAGTAACGTGACGTATCGTGAAACGTACGTGACAGTGCGATTACTAAGGTGAAAGGCGTCGTGGCGGCTGATCGCCTGTGGGGCGGCGTCGTTGCCGGTGCCTGTACAGATTAGGCGAAAAAGATGGGGGGTGAGGGTTTGCGTGGGGGGCGCTGGGGGCGCTGGGGGTGCCGGGGGTGCTGGGGGTGCTGGGGGTGCTGGGGGTGCTGGGGGTGCTGGGGGTGCTGGGGGTGCTGGGGGTGCTGGGGGGTGCTGGGGGTGCTGGGGGTGCTGGGGGTGCTGGGGGTGCTGGGGGTGCTGGGGGTGCTGGGGCTGGCGCGCGGGCGCGCGGCGTGGGGTATGAAGGGCCGGTTAGCTACGTGGGCGCGTCCGGCCAAGCTGGTCGGGCGGCTAGTTACACTGGGTTGGTACGCGCGGGTTAGGCGGTCGTTCGTCGCCGTCGCCGGATCGTCAGCGGAAAAACGCCGCGCCCCAATTCGAATGATGCGCGAGTGCAAATTCGCTCGCCGTAATCGAACTCAGCATGCGAAGGCGGGGCCCCTCGCTGGTCTGCCCCGCCCGCACATTTTTCAGATGCCCGCTTAAGCCGTCGCCTGCTTCACCGCAGCCGCAATCGATTCGGCGTGGCGAAGCGCATCGTCGGCATGTTCCGCCTCCACCATGACCCGCAGCACCGGCTCGGTGCCCGAAGCGCGAATCAGCACGCGTCCGCGGCCATTGAGCGCGTCTTCAGCGCTGGCGATAGCGCGCCGGATCGCGTCGCTGCTCTTCCAGTCGGCGTCCGGTTTCATCCGCACATTGATCAGCTTTTGCGGGAACAGCGTGACGCCGTCGAGCAGTTCGGCCAGCGTCTTGTCGCTGCGCTTCATGGCGGCGAGCACGAGTAGCGCCGACACGATGCCGTCGCCAGTGGAATGGCGGTCGAGCGACAGAATGTGGCCCGAACCCTCCGCGCCGAGCTGCCAGCCGTGCTCCCGCAATTGTTCGAGCACGTAGCGGTCGCCGACCGCGGCGCGCACGAACTTGACGCCGGCCGCCTGCAACGCGACTTCGACGGCCATATTGGTCATCAAGGTGCCGACCGCGCCTTCGACCTTGCCGTCGGTCGCGATACGATCCTTCACCAGCACGTACAGCAGTTCGTCACCGTTATACAGGCGCCCTGCCGCGTCGACGACCTGCAGACGGTCAGCGTCTCCGTCGAGCGCAATGCCCAGATCAGCGTGGTTGGCCCGTACCGCCCGCACGAGTGCATCCGGTGCGGTCGCCCCGACGCCGTCGTTGATGTTGAAACCGTTCGGCGCGACTCCGATCGGAATGATCTCTGCGCCGAGCTCGTGAAAGACGTGCGGCGCGACGTCATACGCGGCGCCATGCGCGCAATCGACCACCAGCTTGAGTCCCCGCAAATCGAACGCCGCAGGAAAGGTGCTTTTGCAGAATTCGATGTAGCGGCCGGCGGCGTCGTCGAGACGCCGCGCCTTGCCGAGCTGCTCGGACGCCGCACAGGCGAGCGGCAGCTCCAGGTGCTCTTCGATCTGCGACTCCACCTCGTCGGGCAACTTGTTGCCGTCGGCGGAGAAAAATTTGATGCCGTTGTCGTAATACGGATTGTGCGACGCGCTGATCACCACGCCGGCCGCGAGCCGCAACGCGCGCGTCAGATAGGCGATGCCCGGCGTGGGCATTGGACCGGCCAGCATGACGTCGACGCCCGCTGCGGAAAAACCCGCTTCGAGCGCAGCCTCGAGCATATAGCCCGACACCCGCGTGTCCTTACCGATCAGCACGGTTGGCCGCGTGCCCGTGCGTGCCCAACGGTCTGCACCGACCAGCACCTTGCCGGCCGCATAGCCGAGCCGCAATACAAATTCCGGCGTGATGGGCCCTTCACCGACCTTTCCCCGAATTCCGTCCGTGCCGAAATAACGACGTGCCATCTTTTATGTTCCTCCTTGGCTGTGGGTTCAACCGCGCGGGCCGGCGTGATTCGCCGCGTTGCGCAGGGCTACCCAGACTTTCAATGCGTCTACTGTTTGTGCGACGTCGTGCACGCGGAGAATCGCGGCGCCGCGCTCCGCCGCGCAAACGGCTGCAGCGATGCTGCCCGCGGCGCGCTCCGGCGCCGTCCGTCCGGTGACCGCGCCGATCATCGATTTGCGCGACATGCCCGCAAGAATCGGATACGGCGGGTCGGCGCGCGGCGCCGTATCCGGCAGACACGCGAGCAGCGCGTAATTGTGCTCGACCACAGCCTTGCCAAAGCCAAAACCGGGGTCAACGCTGATGCGATCACGTGCGATGCCCGCCTGTCTGAGCGCGCCCACCCGTTCTTCCAGAAACTGCCGGACTTCGCTCACGACGTCGCCGTAAGCCGGTTCGCCCAGTTGCATGCTCTGCGGCTCGCCGAGCATATGCATGACGCACAGACCGCAGTCGCTTTCGCGGACCGCATCGACGGCGCCGGGCATGCGAAAGCCCCAAATGTCGTTGATCAGGTCGGCGCCCGCGGCGAGCGCGTGCCGCATGACTTCGGGTTTATAGGTGTCGACGGAAAGCGGCACGTTGGCGCCGCGCAGTTGTTCGACGAGCGGGATGACACGCTCGAGCTCTTCGTCGAGCGGGACAGGCGGCGCGCCGGGGCGCGTCGATTCGCCGCCTATATCGATGATGTCCGCGCCTTCGAGCAGCATGCGTTCGGCCTGGCGCAACGCATCGCCGCGCATCGCAAATTGGCCGCCATCGGAAAAAGAATCCGGTGTGACGTTGAGGATTCCCATGATCAATGGGCGTTCAAAGCTCAGCTTGAACCGACCGCATTGCAACGGCTCCGGGATAGGGGCAAAAGGAAAAGCGACTGTGGCCACGTAGCGTTACATCACTTATGACAGATCAATGCAAAGCGGGCCGGTGTGAAACACACCGGCCCGCACTTTCAACTTATAGCCGATCAGGCCGGCGCGGTCGCGCTGCCCGGCTTGACTTCGGTGCCGGGGCTGCCGCCCGACGAGGCGTCGCTTGCCGATGGCGGCGAGCTCTTCGGCGAGCGCGGCGGACGGCCTGCCATGATGTCGTTGATCTGATCGGCGTCGATCGTTTCCCACTCCATCAGCGCGGCGGTCATTGCTTCGACCTTGTCGCGGTTTTCATCCAGCAGGCGCTTCGCGAGGTTGTACTGCTCGTCCAGCACGCGCCGGATTTCGGCGTCGACCTTTTGCTGCGTTGCTTCCGAAATGGTACGCGTGAAACCACGGCCAAACGGCGTTGCGTCGTTTTCGTCGTCTACGTAGACCATCGGTCCCAACGCGTCCGTCATGCCGAAACGAGCCACCATGGCGCGCGCGGTTTGCGTGGCCTTGTTGAAGTCGTCCGACGCGCCGGTGCTGATCAGGTTGAGGAACAACTCTTCCGCGACGCGGCCACCAAACAGGATCGCGAGACGATCCAGCAGGTAGTCTTTCGAGTACGTTTCGTTGTCATGCTCGGGCAACTGCCACGTGACGCCCAACGCACGGCCACGCGGAATGATCGTGACCTTGTGCACCGGATCGGCTTTCGGCAACAGCTTCGCAATGACTGCGTGGCCCGACTCGTGATACGCGGTGGCACGCTTCGATTCTTCGCGGATCACGGCCGACTTGCGCTCCGGACCCATGAAGATCTTGTCTTTCGCGTCTTCGAAGTCCGTCATTTCGACGATGCGCTTGCCGCGGCGCGCCGCGAACAGAGCCGCTTCGTTCACGAGGTTTGCCAGATCGGCGCCCGAGAAGCCCGGCGTGCCACGCGCGATGACCGCTGCGTCGACGTCGTTCGAAATCGGCACCTTGCGCAGGTGGACCTTCATGATGTGCTCGCGACCACGAATGTCCGGCAGACCGACATACACCTGGCGGTCGAAACGGCCCGGACGCAGCAGAGCCTTGTCGAGCACGTCCGAACGGTTGGTTGCGGCGATCACGATCACACCCGAATTCGCCTCGAAGCCGTCCATCTCGACCAGCATCTGGTTCAGCGTCTGCTCGCGCTCGTCGTTACCGCCGCCCATGCCCGCACCGCGATGACGGCCGACCGCGTCGATTTCGTCGATGAACACGATGCACGGTGCATGCTTCTTCGCCTGCTCGAACATGTCGCGCACACGCGCCGCGCCGACACCGACGAACATTTCGACGAAGTCCGAACCCGAGATGCTGAAGAACGGCACTTTCGCTTCGCCGGCAATGGCGCGCGCGAGCAGCGTCTTACCGGTTCCCGGCGGGCCCACCAGCAATACGCCACGCGGAATGCGGCCGCCCAGCTTCTGGAACTTCTGCGGGTCGCGCAGGAAATCGACCAGCTCGGAGACCTCTTCCTTCGCTTCGTCGCAACCGGCGACGTCGGTGAAATTGATTGCGTTGTTGTTTTCGTCGATCAGCCGCGCGCGCGACTTACCGAACGAGAAGGCGCCGCCTTTCCCGCCCCCCTGCATCTGTCGCATCATGTAGAACCAGAAACCGATGATCAGAATCGTCGGCCCGAGGTAATACAGCGCGGACACCAGCGCATTGGGTTCGTCGTCAGCCTTGCCGCTTACCTGAACGCCATACTTCATCAGATCGCCGACCATCCAGATGTCGCCGGGCGACACGATCTGGTACTTCTGGCCGTCTGCTGGAGTGACCGTGAGGTTCCGCCCCTGGACAATGACGTTCTTGACTTTGCCGTTCTTCGCGTCGTCCATGAACTGCGAATAGGAAACGCCTTCCTGGACACGGGGCTTGTCGAACTGCTTGAACACCGTAAATAGCACCAGTGCGATAACCAGCCACACTGCTGCTTTCGAAAACATATTGTTGTTCAAAGCACCACTCCTTCACTTAGACGGGCGCCTACATTTGCCTTGCGGCACCACGAAAGCATTCTAATCCAGTCCGCAGACCCCTGCCATAAGGTTTCGCTACCACAGAAATAGCATAGCGGGCTGTAACGGCGTCGATTTCCGCCGTCATCAGCGCATTTATAGACAAGACGCTGAACCAATCTGCACACCCTACGTGGGCCGCCCTACGCGGGCCGTTTCAATTGCTTACCCAAAATAAACGTCTCGGACGACTTGTCCCGCGAAGCCTTCGGCTTGCGGGCAGCCACCACCTTGAACTGGCGCTTGAACTTTTCGACAATCTGGCTGTAACCACTGCCGTGAAAGCATTTGACTAAAAGGGCTCCATCCGGTTTCAGGTGATTCTGCGAGAATTCCAGCGCGAGATCGCACAAATGCTCGATTCGCGCGGCATCCGCCAAGGCCACTCCCGACAGGTTGGGCGCCATATCCGAAATTACAAGGTCAACCTGGCGTTCTCCCACTAATTCTTCCAACTGGGCCAGCACCGAGTCTTCGCGAAAGTCGCCCTGAATGAAGTGGACGTCGGCGACCGGCTCCATCGGCAGCAAATCGAGCGCGATGATCGTGCCGTCTATCCCACCTTCACGCTCGGCGTCGCGCCGCGACCCTTTGGCGAGTTTGTTGCGCGCGTACTGGCTCCAGCTGCCCGGCGTCGAGCCCAGATCGACGATGACCTGACCCGGCCGGATCAGCTTGTCCTGCTCGTCGATTTCCTTCAGCTTGTAAGCGGCGCGGGCGCGATAGCCTTCCCGCTGTGCCATTTTTACGTAAGGATCGTTGATGTGGTCATGCAACCACGCCGTGTTGAACTTGTTTTTTGCCATTAAACGTTGAACTCTTGCTGCGTCATGTCACGCTTTAGCGGATAATACGCGGTTAATTCGCGCGGCGACCGCCAAAAACCGGCAGTTATCCGCGATTCTGTTGTTCTGACGCGCCGCCTGCCCTACTGTCCCATTCGTATCCCGATTGCGCCAAACCGAATCAATCGAAAGACGGGATAGGCCACGCAGGCGCTGCCATTTTAGTCGAGTCTCCCACTTCACATGCCCGCCCTCAAAGTCTCTTCCGACCAACGCGCCGAGTTGCGCTCCCAGGCACATGCGCTCAAACCGGTCGTGCTCGTCGGCGCCGAAGGTCTGACCGACGCCGTGCTCGCCGAGATCAAGGTTCACCTCGCCGCTCATCAGCTAATCAAGATTCGTGTGTTCGGCGACGAACGCGAAGAACGCATCGCCATTTACGAACAGATCTGCGACACGCTGAACGCCGCGCCGATCCAGCATATCGGCAAGCTGCTGGTTATCTGGAAGCCGGAGGCCGCGGCGCAGCCCGCGGTAAAGGGCATGCGCGGCGCATTGCCGAGCGCCCGTGAAGCCGCTGTCGAAGCCAAGCCCGGCAAGGGCCCCGCACCACGCGTGGTCAAAGTCGTGAAGCCTAGCGAAGTGCCCATGCGCAAACCCAAGGCGAAAGCCGTGCTGGTGCGCGGAAACGAACGCGTCACGCAAGGCGGCAACATCAAACGCGCGAAAAAGCGGCAAACCAGCGCCAAGCGCGCGCATCAATCGAAATAAGCAAACGTATGAAAGGTGCGGCGGGAGCCGCACCTCTTGCGCGCGGCCAGCTTTAACTTCACGGTTTGGCCGCGCTCGCTTCGCATGGCGCGCCGGCGGCGCAAGCGAGCACCACCAGCAACAGCCGCGACCCTCGGGGCTTTTAGCCAGTCACTTTCCCGGAAACATCGGGAGCGCCCTGCTGCACCGAGCCGGCTCCCGCGCCCACCGGCAACTTCCAGACGAGAAGCACGCCGAGCAGGCTTTCAATCAGATAGAACAGACTCGAAACACCGTGCAGCATGCCGAAGCGCGCCGCATACGCGGAATGCCCGACATCGGTACCCGCCTCGAGCGCGGCGATACGCATGGCATTCATGAACGGCTGCAGCGCGAAATAACCCACCAGCACGCACAGCAGCATTCCCGCGACAAGCCAGCGCAACCGTCGATACGCGTTGCCGCCGCGCCGGATCACCACGTTCGCCAGACCGAGCAGCAGAATGCCGCATACGGCGCCGAGCAGTCCTTCGATGCGAAACAGTTGTGCGGCCACCGCACCCGCCGTCGTCCGGTCGAGCGAAGTGAACAGCACAGGCGCGACGGCATAGCCGATAGTCAGCAGGCTACCGACCCAAACGACCGTCAGCAGACGGAAAATTCGATGCGGCATCAGGGACACCGTGGCCGCCCTCAAACGTAGCTAACCGCGATGATTTCGTACTCGCGCACGCCGCCGGGCGCCTGCACCGACGCCACGTCGCCTTCCGACTTGCCGATCAGCGCGCGCGCAATCGGCGAGCTGATGGAAATGAGGCCGTGGTCGATGTCCGCTTCGTCGTCGCCGACGATCTGATATTTGACCGATGCGCCCGAGCCCAGATCTTCGAGTTCGACCGTTGCGCCGAACACCACGCGGCCGTCCGCGTCCACCTTGGACGGATCGATCACCTGCGCGCCGGCCAGTTTCGATTCGATTTCCGCGATGCGGCCCTCGATAAAGCCCTGCTTTTCCTTCGCTGCGTCGTATTCTGCGTTTTCCGACAGGTCGCCCTGCGCGCGCGCTTCCGAGATCGAGTTGATCACGGCGGGACGTTCAACCGATTTCAGGCGCTGCAATTCGTCGCGCAACATGTCTGCGCCGCGCTTAGTCAATGGAATAGTGCTCATAAACAACTCTCGTGAAAACGCTGGGCCGCTTCAAATTCGCTCGACCCCGCGCGGCATCTGGCGCCAAAGAGACAGATGCGGGGGTGCTTTGGAACAAAAAACGGCCGTAAAAAAACACCGCGGTTAAGTGCATTCCGTGGGAGCCGGCGACCCGGGGAAAACCCGGATCACAGCACCTGCGGAACGCCGCTTAACCGCGGCACTTACATCTTGGACAGGTATTCGAAGCCTTAGTTTAGGCGAGCGTGCAAGCCTTGTAAATCATAGACTTCCAGGTCCTTCAGATAGCGCAAGCCTTCGACGGCCGCGCGCGCGCCCGACATGGTCGTGTAGTACGTGACCTTGTTCGCCTGCGCGCTCATGCGGATAGAGCGCGAATCGGCGATCGCGGCACGCGTTTCGTCGACGGTCGTGAAGACCAGCGCAATTTCGCCGTTCTTGATCATGTCGACGATGTGCGGACGACCGTCCTTCACCTTGTTCACGACCTTGACCGGCACGCCGGCCGCTTGGATCGCAGCAGCCGTGCCCTTGGTCGCGACAATCGGATAACCGAGTTCGTGCAGCATGCGCGCAACTTCGACGGCCTTCGGCTTGTCGGCGTCCATCACGGTCAACAGCACCGTGCCCGACTCCGGCAGACGCGAACCCGCTGCCAGCTGCGACTTGAAAAGCGCCTCGCCGAACGTTTGGCCGACGCCCATTACTTCGCCGGTCGAACGCATTTCCGGTCCGAGCACGGGGTCGACAGCCGGGAACTTGACGAACGGGAAGACAGCTTCCTTCACGCTGAAGTACGGCGGATCGATTTCCTTCGTCACGCCTTGCTCCGCGAGCTTCTGACCGACCATCGCGCGCGCTGCGATTTTCGCGAGCGGCAGGCTGGTCGCCTTCGACACGTACGGCACCGTGCGCGAAGCGCGCGGATTCACTTCCAGCACGTAAATGATGTCCTGCTTCGAGCCGTCGGCCTGCGGAACTTGCTGAATCGCGAACTGCACGTTCATCAGGCCGACCACGTTCAGCGCCTTTGCCATTGCGCCGGTTTGACGCTTGAGCTCAGCAACGGTTTCGCCCGACAGCGAGTACGGCGGCAGCGAGCAAGCCGAGTCGCCCGAATGCACGCCCGCCTGTTCGATATGCTCCATCACGCCGCCGATGAACACCGCTTCGCCGTCGGAGATGCAATCCACGTCGCATTCGATTGCGTCGTTCAGGAAGCGGTCGAGCAGCACCGGCGAGTCGTTTGACACCTTGACGGCCTCGCGCATGTAGCGCTCGAGGTCGCGCGGCTCGTGGACGATTTCCATTGCGCGGCCGCCCAGCACGTACGACGGACGCACCACCAGCGGGTAGCCGATTTCGTCGGCGAGCTTGAGCGCTTCGTCTTCAGCGCGCGCGGTACGGTTCGGCGGCTGGCGCAGGCCGAGGTCTTGCAGCAGCTTCTGGAAACGCTCGCGGTCTTCGGCCGCGTCGATCATGTCGGGCGACGTGCCGATGATCGGCACACCGTTCGCTTCGAGATCGAGCGCGAGCTTCAGCGGCGTCTGGCCGCCGTATTGCACGATCACGCCGACCGGCTTTTCCTTGTCGACGATTTCGAGCACGTCTTCGAGCGTCAGCGATTCGAAGTACAGACGATCGGACGTGTCGTAGTCGGTCGAAACGGTTTCAGGGTTGCAGTTGACCATGATCGTTTCGTAGCCGTCTTCGCGCATGGCGAGCGCGGCGTGCACGCAGCAGTAGTCGAACTCGATGCCCTGGCCGATCCGGTTCGGGCCGCCGCCCAGGACCATGATCTTCTTGTTGTTCGTCGGATTCGCCTCGCACTCGTCCTCGTAGGTCGAGTACATGTAGGCGGTTTTCGTGGCGAACTCGGCCGCGCACGTATCGACGCGCTTGTACACCGGGCGCACGTTCAGCTCGATGCGGCGAGCGCGCACTTCCGCGGGCTTCGCGCCGACGAGCTTCGCGAGACGCCGGTCCGAGAAACCGCTTTGTTTCAGATACTTCAGTTCTTCCTTCGAGAGGCTCGCGAGCGTACGGCCGGCCAGCGCCTTTTCCTTCAGGACGATCTGTTCGATCTGCGCGAGGAACCACGGGTCGATCGACGTCTCTTCGAAGATTTCCTGCGCCGTCATGCCGATACGGAACGCGTCGCCGACGTACCAGATACGGTCCGGACCGGCTTCGCCGATCTCGCGGATGATCTCGTCGCGGTTATCGGTCTTTTCGTCGAGACCGTCGACGCCGACTTCAAGACCGCGCAGCGCTTTCTGGAACGACTCCTGGAAAGTGCGGCCGATCGCCATGACTTCGCCGACCGACTTCATCTGCGTGGTCAGGCGCGAATCGGCTTCGCGGAATTTCTCGAACGCGAAACGCGGAATCTTGGTGACGACGTAGTCGATCGTCGGTTCGAACGATGCCGGCGTCTGGCCGCCGGTAATTTCGTTCTTCAGTTCGTCGAGCGTGTAGCCGACTGCGAGCTTGGCCGCGACCTTGGCGATCGGGAAGCCGGTCGCCTTCGACGCCAACGCCGACGAGCGCGACACGCGCGGGTTCATTTCGATCACGATCATCCGGCCGTCTTTCGGATTGATCGAGAACTGCACGTTCGAACCGCCGGTATCCACGCCGATCTCGCGCAGCACCGCGAGCGACGCGTTACGCAGAACCTGATATTCCTTGTCCGTGAGCGTTTGAGCCGGCGCGACGGTAATCGAGTCGCCGGTGTGGATGCCCATCGGGTCCAGGTTTTCAATCGAGCAAACGATGATGCAGTTGTCCTTCTTGTCGCGGACCACTTCCATCTCATACTCTTTCCAGCCGAGCAGCGATTCTTCGATCAGCAACTCGCGCGTGGGCGACAGGTCGAGACCGCGCTTGCAGATTTCCTCGAACTCTTCGCGGTTGTACGCGATGCCGCCGCCCGAGCCGCCGAGGGTGAACGAAGGACGGATCACGACCGGATAACCGCCGCTGCCGGTTTCCACGGCAATGCGTGCCTGGACCTGCAGCGCTTCTTCCATGGAATGCGCGGTGCCCGATTTGGCCGAACCGAGGCCGATCTTGGTCATCGCGTCTTTGAACTTCTGGCGGTCTTCCGCCTTGTCGATTGCTTCGGGCGACGCGCCGATCAACTCGACCTTGTACTTGTCCAGCACGCCGTGCGCGTGCAGATCGAGCGCGCAGTTCAGCGCGGTCTGGCCGCCCATCGTCGGCAGGATCGCGTCCGGGCGCTCCTTTGCGATGATGCGCTCGACCACTTCCCACGTGATCGGCTCGATGTAGGTCACGTCGGCCGTGTTCGGGTCGGTCATGATCGTCGCCGGATTGCTGTTGACGAGGATGACCTTGTAGCCTTCCTCACGCAGCGCCTTGCATGCCTGCGCGCCCGAGTAATCGAACTCGCACGCCTGGCCGATGATGATCGGACCCGCGCCGATAATGAGAATGCTCTTGATGTCTGTCCGCTTGGGCATAACGCTCTCGCTAATGTATTCCTGAATTCTTTCCGTCAGCGCGCGCCGCGTGGGCGTTGCGCGCGCTTTGCCTCTCGCCGCTTCTAGCCGTGCCTGTTATGCCGCCGCGGTCTTGCCGGCCTTCTTCGCGTCCATCAAGGCGGTGAAGCGGTCGAACAGATAGGCGATGTCGTGCGGGCCCGGCGACGCTTCCGGATGGCCCTGGAAGCAGAACGCCGGCTTGTCGCTCAAAGCGAAGCCTTGCAGCGTGCCGTCGAAGAGCGACACGTGCGTGACGCGCGCGTTGGCGGGCAGCGTGTCGGCGTCCACTGCGAAGCCGTGGTTTTGCGACGTAATGATCACGCGGCCGTCTTCCAGATCTTTCACCGGATGGTTGGCGCCGTGGTGGCCGGTTTTCATCTTCACGGTTTTGGCGCCGAGCGCGAGGCCCATGATCTGATGGCCAAGGCAGATGCCGAACGTAGGAATGCCACGCTCGATCAGTTCCTTCGTGGCCGCGATTGCGTAGTCGCACGGCTCAGGATCACCCGGGCCGTTCGACAGGAAGATGCCGTCCGGATTGAGCGCGAGCGCGTCGGCGGCGGAGGCTTCTGCCGGCAGCACAGTAACGTGACAGCCGCGCTCAGCGAGCATGCGCAGAATGTTGTACTTGACGCCGTAGTCGAACGCGACGACGCGATACTTCGGCGCATTCAGCTTGCCGTAGCCGCTTTCCAGACGCCATTCGGTCTGCGTCCATTCGTAAGTTTCTTTCGTCGACACGACTTTCGCGAGGTCCATGCCCGCGAGGCCGGGGAAAGAGCGTGCGAGTTCGATAGCGCGGGCTTCGTCGTCCGAACCGGCGAGGATCGCGCCGTTTTGCGCGCCCTTGTCACGCAGGACGCGGGTCAGCTTGCGGGTGTCGAGGCCGGCGATCGCGACCACGCCTTCGTCCTGCAGATATTGCGTGAGCGTGCGCTCCATGCGGAAGTTCGACGCGAGAACCGGCAGGTCGCGAATGATCAGCCCGGCGGCATGGACTTTCGTCGCTTCGACGTCTTCGGCGTTCACGCCGACGTTGCCGATATGCGGGTACGTGAGGGTCACGATCTGGCGCGCGTAGCTCGGGTCAGTCAGAATTTCCTGATAGCCGGTGATAGCGGTGTTGAACACCACTTCGCCGATGGTATGCCCGGGGGCGCCGATCGAATAACCACGAAAGACCGTGCCGTCGGCGAGCGCGAGCAGAGCGGGAGAAAATGACGGCAACACGGGAGACTCCTTGGGGGAACACCCTGTTGCCGACCTGCCTATCCGGTTTGCGAGCCGCAGCGGACGGCATCATGCGATGCGCGCGCAGACTCGCTCGCGTACTGCCGTTGACGTTGCAAGGCGCGCGAGGTGTCCGATGTGTCCATTTTGTGGACGGACCGGCTTGATGCGGGCTGCTTGCTACGCCAGTGGCGCGCGGCGGATGAACGGTATGGAAGAGGTAGGCGCTAGGGTGCGGGTTGATAAGCTCAAACCTCGGGATTATAGCCTGCGAGTGCCCTTCTCTCCAAATCCGAGATGGCGCGCCGATCCCTCGGCGACGCACGGAAAACGAGTCAAAGCCTTGCGGGGCGCGGCCCGCGCGGCAAGCCGGCAAGTTTTACGTCGCCGGATTCAGGATAGTGCGAGCGATAGTGCGTCCGCCCTGCGGTTCCCCGCAAATCGCTGGAGGAAGGCTCACGCATCCTGTTGAGCGTGGGCGGCGGCGTGCACCGGCTTCCGTCCCGGGAGCACGTACCAGACTGCGCTCAGCACCTGAAACGCGATGAGAACTCCCCACGCCGTCAGATGAGCGGCCGCCGGATAATGGCCGCCGCTCGCCGGCCAATGCGACAGGACTGCGCCCACGCCGATCTGAAAACCGAAGATCAGCAGAAAAATGATCAATGTCAGTGTGGTGTTCACACGGCCGATCATCTGCGCAGGAAAGCTGCGCGCCATTACCGCATACGTGAGAATGCCAGTACCGCCGAAGATGCCGTACGCCGCCCACAGCAAACTCGCCGGAAGCGGCGCATTGAACACGATTAGCAGCTGGGTCAGCACATACAGCGCCATGCCGATGCCGCAAAACGCATACAGCGATACGCCGCGCCGCTCGAGACTGCGGGCCGCTGCACCGAAGCCGACGCAACCAGCCATCATCGCGAAACCGAGAATCGACACTAGCGCAGCAGCTTCCCGCGGCTCGAAGCCCTGGACGTCGCGCAGCCATGCGCCGACCCATAACGATTGCATCGCATAGAAAACGCCCTGCGTGACGACCGAAAACGACGCGATTTTCCAGAACGCCGCGCTCCGTAGGATATGCAGCGTGCCCTGAAACTGCGCGCCGATACTCGCCTGATGACGGGTTTCATTCGTTTCTGGAACGAGCGCCCACTGGGCGAGCGCCACGACGACCGTCAACAGACCGAGCCCGACGCAGACCGAACGCCAGCTGCTAAAGGTGAGCACCCATGTGAGCGGAGAGCCGACCATGACTCCGCCGAAGCCGCCGAGCGCCATGACGAGGCCGTTCATCAGCGGCAGGCGCGCCGACGCGAAATGCTGCGCCAACGCCTTGAATGCGGCACCGAGGCACACGGATACGCCGACGCCGATGAGCAGCCGCCCCGCCATCATCATGCCGAGGCTGTGGGCCGCGCCGAACACCCAGATTCCCGCTGCGGCAAACAGCAAGGTGACAGCCGTCACGCGCCGGGGGCCGAAATAGTCGAGCAACACGCCGGCCGGAATCTGTGCGCCCGCGAAGCCGAGGAAGTACAAACTGGTCAGCACGCCGAGATCGGCCGCGGACAATCCGAGGTCGCGAGTGATAAACGGCGCAAAACCTAGATTGACGCCCCGGAACACATAGGACACGAAATAACCAGCAGAAAACAGCAGAAAGACGCGCAACTGGGTCGACGACATACGCTCTTATATTTGGTTGGCCGCAGGCTAGATGACGAACGATATCGGAATTCGGCGGTGTTCGCCGACGACCCCGCAAATGGAAAACGCCGTCACCACAGGATGACGGCGTCGAAAAAACGGGATGTGCGACTGCAGTGGGACAGTTGCGTGAGCCCCAAACGCAAGGGCCTCAATCGCCGTTGTCGTGCTTACTTGCTCTTCTTGGCCTTGCCCGACGTGGAAGCCGACACTTTGGTCACCTTGCCAGCAGGCGCGGCAGACGCTTTCGATTTGCCGGCCTTGGCGACCGGCTCGGACACCTTCACCACAGCCGAGTGGCCACGCCCCTTCTTCGTGTCGTTGTGCGATTCGCCTTTCGAACCGCCCACGTGCGTGCCAATCTTCTGGACCCCGCCACCCTGGACGTCGGTCGCGATGCGCTCAGGACCCGGTTCACTCGGGACAGCCCTGCCGACCGGCACATGCAGCACGATGACCTGGCCGCGCGACACGCTATCGCGATGTGTGCGGTTCCACGACTTCAACTGGCCGACGGACACACCATAACGCATTGCGATAGCCGCCATGGACTGATTGCGGCGCACGCGGATCAGCATCTTGCGGGTGTCGGGAACGTCGGGCTCCATAGCCAGCACAGCGCTTTCGGCGACGTCCGCACTGATGTCCTCGTCGTCATCCGAACCGCGCGGCACGACGATTGTGGAACCCGGCTTCAGACGCATGCCGACCGGAATCTTGTTCACTTCCATCAGCGTGTCGGCATCGACACCAATCTTTTGCGCGATTGCCGCCGGCGCCGAACGCTCGGTGACCGTGTATGTGGTCCAAGAAGACAGCGAACCCGAGTACGTTTTCAGATTGCGCTCGAACGCGCTCGCGTTGTCGAACGGCAGCAGGATTTGCGGCTGCGTCGCGCCAAGGATCACCGGCTTTCTGAACGACGGGTTCAACGAACGGAATTCGTCGAGCGAGAGGTTAGCCAGTTTAGCGGCCGTGTCCACGTCGATATCGTGCGACGTGGTGACGGTCACGAAATACGGGTGGTTCGGAATCGACGGCAACGCGAGCCCGTACATTTGCGGGTTCGTCACGATGTTCTTGACCGCCTGCAGCTTCGGCACGTAGTTGCGCGTTTCGTTGGGCATGCGCAGGCTCAGATAGTCTGTCGGCAAGCCCGCCGCTTCGTTGCGCGCAATCGCGCGCTGCACATTGCCCTCACCCCAGTTGTACGCAGCGAGTGCCAGTTGCCAGTCGCCGAACATGTCGTGCAGGCGTGACAGATAGTCGAGCGCGGCACTGGTCGACGCCAGCACGTCGCGGCGCTCGTCCTGCCACATGTTCTGCTTGAGGTTGTAGGTACGGCCGGTGCCCGGCATGAATTGCCACATGCCGGCCGCTTTCGCCACCGACAACGCCTGCGGGCTGTACGCCGATTCGATGAATGGCAGCAACGCGAGCTCGGTCGGCATATGGCGCGCCTCGAGCTCTTCGACGATGTGGTACAGGTATTTCTGCGAGCGCTCAGTCATGCGCTGCACGTAGTCCGGACGCTGCGCGTACCAGTTGACCTGCATGTCGACCAGGTCTGTTTGCAGATCCGGCATCTGGAAACCACGGCGAATGCGGCCCCACAAATCGGCGTCGGCGCTCGTCAACTGCGTGACTGAGCCCTTGTCGACGTTGATGGTTTCCTTGGCGGTGGCTGTCTTGCGAAGTGCGTCGGCTACGGCTTGCTGGCTGGCGGGATTTGTTGCGGTGGTGGCGCTGCTCGTCGTTGGTCCCTGGCTCGCGCAGGCGGCGAGCGTCAGGACCAGCAACGCACTAAAGATAAATCGCATGAACGTCTCGGCTTCCACAAGGGCTGGAATTTGCAGCCGATAGTACGAAACCGTAACGTCTACGTCAATCGGAAATTGACCAAATTATCAAGCAAATCTAGGGCTTGGCGAATTCTTCCGATTCTTCGCTTGAGGAAGCCCCCAGGACGAACCCGGTCACCGGAAGCGGTTTTTCCACTCGCGCATCAGTGTGAACGACGCCAGCCGGTCGGGTACGTCGGCATGCAATTGCTCCTGCAAGGTCGCCTGAATGGCAGGGTTGTCGGCGCGCAGGAACGGATTCACGGCGCGTTCGTGAGCGATCGTGGTCGGCAGCGTGGGCACGTTGCGAGCCCGCAAGTCGCTCGCCTTGTCGCGCCAGGCGAGCAGTTCGCCGTTGTTCGGATCACACGCGAGCGCGAAGCGGATGTTCGACAGCGTGTACTCGTGCGCGCAGTGGACCTCGGTCGCGCCGGGCAACGCAGCAAGCGAGTCGAGCGACGCGAGCATCTGGCTCGGGGTGCCTTCGAAGAGCCGCCCGCATCCGCAGGCGAACAGCGTGTCGCCGCAGAACACATGCGGCGTGCCGCCCGGGTCCGCCGCCTGAAAATAGGCGATGTGGCCACTCGTATGGCCCGGCACCTCGAGTACGCTCAAATCGAGCGCGGGAGCCGCGATCGTCACGCGATCGCCATGTTTCAGACGGTGTGTGAGATGCCCGATCGCTTCACCGGCGGGCCCGTAGACAGGAACGGCCTGGCCATTCAGCAGATCGGCTACTCCGCCGACATGGTCTTGATGATGGTGCGTGAGTAAAATAGCGCTCAGCCGCCACCCGCGCTTGGCCAGATAGGCGCGAACGGGAGCGGCTTCGCCCGGATCGACGACTACCGCATGGTGTCCGTCGGAAACGACCCAGATGTAATTGTCTTCAAACGCCGGGACCGGTACGTACTCGAGCGCATTCATAGGCGACGCATTCTTTGATATGACTGACCGAGCGATTATAGACTGGCCCGCCTGGACGGATTCGCCGCCCGGCCGCTACGTGCTGGAGTGGGAACAGACGCAACTCGACCGCGTGGTGTCGGACGTGTTCGGCTACCACGCGCTGCAGCTCGGCCTGCCGCAGCTCGACGCGTTGCGCGAAAACCGCATGCCCTGCCGCGGGCTCGTACTCGATGCCGCGAGCGGCGCGAGTGCGCCCTATGGTTACCCGCGCGCTCAGGCACTTGCCGGCAGTGGCTTGACAGGCGGCCCGGGCAACGGCCACGCGCGCGGCGGCCCAGCGCTGGCGCCGCTGCCCTCGCCCGCCGGACGCAGCGCGGTCTGGTGCGACCTGCTGGATTTGCCGTTCGAAGCCCAGAGCGTCGATCTGATCGTGATGCCGCACACGCTCGAATTCACGAGCGACCCGCACCGCCTGCTGCGGGAAGCGGAGCGCGTGCTGATGCCGGAGGGCCAGCTGATCATTCTCGGCTTCAACTCGCTTTCGTTATGGGGCGCGCGGCAATCGGTCGGCAAAATGACGGGCCGGCCGTTCGTGCCCGCCGCTGTCGATCTGATCGCGTTCACGCGTCTGAAAGACTGGATCAAGCTGCTCGGATTCGACCTTGAACGCGGGCGCTTCGGCTGCTATCGTCCGCCGCTCGACAGCGACCAGTGGCTCTCCCGCTACGGTTTCATGGAAGCCGCCGGCGACCGCTGGTGGCCGATCTTCGGCGCGACCTACATGATCAAGGCGATCAAGCGCGTGCGCGGCATGCGCCTCGTCGGGCCGCTCAAGGTGAAAAAGCCCGTCCTCGCCGCAGGCCTTGCGCCTGCCGCCACACCGAACACACGCAACCATACTCAATGACAGCAAACATCATCGACATATATACCGACGGCGCCTGCAAGGGCAACCCCGGCCCCGGTGGCTGGGGCGCGTTGCTGCGCTTCGGCGATCAGGAAAAAGAGTTGTTCGGCGGCGAAGCGAATACCACCAACAATCGCATGGAGCTGATGGGCGTGATATCCGCGCTCGAAGCGCTGAAGCGTCCGTGCAAAGCCGTCGTGCACACGGACTCGCAGTACGTGCAGAAAGGCATCAGCGAGTGGATTCACGGCTGGAAAAAGAAAGGCTGGGTCACTGCCGCAAAGCAGCCGGTGAAAAACGCCGATTTGTGGAAGCGGCTCGACGCGCTCGTCGCGCAACATGAGATCGAATGGCGCTGGGTGCGCGGGCATAACGGGCACCCCGAAAACGAACGCGCGGATCAGCTCGCAAATCGCGGCGTCGCATCGCTCGCGGAACTGTGACCGTTGGCCGCCCGCCGGCGCGCTTGGGCGCCTGCGTTTTTCCCGCTTGTTTTTCCGCTGCAATTTCTGAGGCAAAGCTAACTCAACATGCGTCAACTTATCCTCGATACTGAAACGACCGGCCTGAATGCCCGGACCGGCGACCGCATCCTCGAACTGGGTTGCGTCGAACTGGTGAACCGGCGCCTCACCGGCAACAATCTGCACTTCTATATCAACCCTGAGCGCGACAGCGATCCCGGCGCATTGGCGGTCCACGGGCTGACTACCGAGTTCCTCAGCGACAAGCCGAAGTTCGCCGAGATTGCCGACCAGTTTCGAGACTTCATTCAGGACGCGGACCTGATCATTCACAACGCGCCGTTCGACATCGGGTTCCTGGACGCCGAATTCGCGTTGCTCGGCCTGCCGCCCGTCAGCACCTATTGCGGCGAGATCATCGACACGCTTGCGCGCGCGAAGCAGATGTTCCCCGGCAAGCGCAATTCACTCGACGCTTTGTGCGACCGCTTCGGCATCAGCAATGCGCACCGTACGCTGCACGGCGCCCTGCTCGACTCGGAACTGCTCGCCGAGGTCTATCTGGCGATGACGCGCGGTCAGGAAAGCCTTGTTATTGACATGCTGGGCGAATCGCACGGCAGCGGCGAAGCGCATGCGCCGCGCGTGGCCATCGACTCGCTGGAACTCGTCGTGATTGCCGCGAGCGACGAAGAACTCGCCGCCCATCAGGCGGTTCTGGATGGCCTCGACAAGGCGATCAAAGGCACGAGCGTGTGGCGCCTTGAACCCGTGCCCATGTCGGATGAGCAAGCCGCTTAAAAAGTGCTGGACGAGCTCGCAAATCCCCGGCATAATTTCGATCTCTTCGGGTGGTTAGCTCAGCGGTAGAGCACTGCCTTCACACGGCAGGGGTCACTGGTTCGATCCCAGTACTACCCACCAGAATTTTGGTGTGTCGATCACCGAAGAAAAAAGGGCTTACGCAGCAATGCGTAAGCCCTTTTCCGTTTTGCCTTGTCGTTCTGTTTCGTTGATTGCATGTCGATATTCGTCGTCGGTATTCGTCGTCGCTACCGCGGTGTCCGAGCGAGTCAACAACGAAACCTCGTCGATTGCGGCGGCAAAACAGTGCTGATATAGTCGGTTCTCGGGCACTCGCCCCGTCTACTTTCTCCACCTCATTGACTACAGGGAGGCGTCACATGTTCGCAGTGCATATGGCCATCCCTGGCATGGTCCCACGACGTTGACTCGTCGACCGCGCGAGTCGGCCTGAAAAGGCACTCCGCGCAATCCCAGATAGTTCGCAGCCAACTCCGCAGGCTTATTGCCAGCAGTTTCATTGCCGTCACGCGGCGCGCTTCGACTGTCTCTCCATCTCGCTTTTGACTGGAACCCCGGTGCGCCGTGCGCGAACGGGTTGTCGCAAATGACCAGAAAAAAACTCGACTTTCGCGGGCAAGCTTTCAAGGATGTCCTCGGCTTCACCTTCCAGCACTGGGCGCAACAGCCGTGGCGCACCGTCGTCATCTCAGCGCTTGTCATGCTCTCCGCCGTGGCGGATGTGCTCACGCCAATGTTCGCCGGCCACCTCGTCGACGCCATTGCGTCCGGCCCGGCCGCGCGTGCGAGCGCGTGGCATGCAGCCATCACGGCCTTTTGCGTGCTGGCCGCGCTGGGACTGGGCGCGACTCTGCTTCGGCAAGCCATGTACTTCAACATCATCAAGCTGACGTTGAAGATGATGAGCGAGATCGCCGCCAACGCATTCCATCGCGTGCAACGCTTCTCGACCGACTGGCATGCCAACAGTTTCGCCGGCTCCACGGTGCGCAAGATCACGCGTGGCATGTGGGCGCTCGACTTGCTCAACGACACGCTGCTGATCGCGCTGTTCCCGTCGCTCGTCATGCTGGTGGGCGCGACGCTGCTGCTCGGCTGGCGTTGGCCGATGATGGGCGCGGTGGTCGGCATCGGCTCGGTGCTCTATATCGCGGTGACTGTCGCGCTGTCGCTCGGCTTCGTGGCGCCGGCCGCGCGCCTCGCCAACGCGTGGGACACGCGCATGGGCGGCGCGCTCGCGGACGCGGTCAGTTGCAACGGTGTGGTCAAGGCTTTCGGCGCCGAGGAGCGCGAGGAGTTGCTGCTTGCGCGCGTGATCGGCAAGTGGCGCAACCGCACGCGCCGCACGTGGATTCGCGGCACGATCAACGGCGGAGTACAAGGCGCGATGCTGGTGGCAATTCAGACCGCGATTCTCGGCGCCGCGCTGGTACTGTGGTTGCACGGTGAGGCGAGCGTCGGCGACATCACGTTCGCGTTGACGATGTTCTTCATGCTGCAAGGCTATCTGCGCGAAGTCGGCATGCACATCCGCAACTTGCAGCGCTCGGTCAACGACATGGAGGAACTCGTCTCGCTGGAGCGGCAGCCGCTCGGCATCGAAGATCGTCCCGGCGCCGGTCCTATTGCCATCGGCAAAGGCGAGATCCGCTTCGAGCATGTGACGTTTCATTATGGCGCGAACGCCACCCCGCTTTATCGCGACTTCTCCGTGCGCATTGCGCCCGGAGAACGCGTCGGGCTGGTCGGCCATTCGGGTTCCGGAAAGACGACTTTCATCAAGCTGATCCAGCGTCTTTACGACGTGTCGGAAGGACGCATCACGATCGATGGTCAGGACATCGCGCAAGTGAAGCAGGCGTCGTTGCGCAGTCAGATTGCTATCGTGCAACAGGAGCCGGTGCTGTTTCACCGTTCGCTAGCGGAGAACATCGCGTATGCGCGTCCGGGCGCGAGCCGCGCCGAGATCGAACACGCCGCCCGGCTCGCGAACGCGCACGACTTCATCAGCGCGCTGCCCAACGCTTACGACACGCTGGTCGGCGAGCGCGGCATCAAGCTCTCGGGAGGCGAACGTCAACGCGTTGCGATCGCGCGGGCCTTTTTGGCGGACGCACCCATCCTGATTCTTGACGAAGCCACTTCGAGCCTCGACAGCGAAAGCGAAGTGCTGATCCAGCAGGCAATGGAGCGGCTGATGCTAGGCCGCACGACGCTCGTCGTGGCGCACCGCCTTTCGACTGTGCGCGCGCTAGACCGCTTGCTCGTGCTCGACAAGGGCAAGGTAATCGAAGAAGGCAGTCACGAGACGCTGATCCGCCTCGAGAAGGGACTCTACCGGCGTCTGTTCGAACGTCAGGCGCTGGAGCTGATCAAGGGCTTGAATGAAGCGCCGGCATCGCATGAACGGCCCCGCGCGCGCAACCACGCGGTGGACGATTCGAGCCTGCTGATCGAGGACTGAAGAGGCAAAGACGCGGCGCGTCATGCGGAATATGCCTTCGTACAAGGCACTTTCCGCTGGCGCGCCGCTATCGTTACACCGCGCCCGAAGGCAAACCGATACCGCGCGCCATGCCGGTTGCCGCGAAGACCATCAATACGAGCAAGACGGTCTGAATCACACTCAAATGCGCATAGCGACGCGCATTTTGCAGCTCCGGCGCCGCGCCTTTTCGTATCGATGCGCGCCAACGCATCAATGCGAGCATCGACGGAACTTCCAGCACGATGATTATCACGAGCAGCGTCATCTTGACGTGAAAGAGCGGCTCGTGGAGATAGTAGTCGGCGCCCTTCTCATAGGTGCCGAAAACGCGCATCAAGCCGGTGACGATCAACACGAGTCCGGAGAGACCCCAGCGTGTATCCGCCCGGAACACGGAGCGGAGCGCCGCTGGCACCGCGGCACGGCGCAGCGCCCACGTGCGCCGCAGAATCGACGCAAGTGCGAAGCCATAAGCAAGCAGATGAAGAGCGGCAAGCAACCAGCGAACCAGCATAGCGACTCCTGCAAACGACACGGCACATCGATTGTTGTTTCACTCGCCGGCCGTCAGTACGGGCGGCATCGTTATTTCATTATCGACCACGGCTTACTTTACAACGCGCGCAACCGTCACGGCATGTGACCGACTGCACAAAACCTCTGACTCAGACTTGCCGCAACGTGCTGTCGAGCGCGCGCGCGGCGACGCGATCGCCTTCGGTCGTCAAGGCGGCGCGAAAGACGGTTTGCCGGTTGTGACCGGCCGCCGCGGGCGAATCCCACAGCAACTCGATTTTCGGACGTCGGCCGAACGCGGCCCGGGCAAGCGACGGAGCGCCGCTCGAGCCTGACGACGTAGCGCCAGGGCCAGTATCGCCGACGGCGTGGAGCGCGATGACCGGCGTGGGCGGCGTCGCAGAGCGCGTGCCCGCAACGTCCGCCCAACGCACGGAGAGTTCGCGCGCGTCGTACTGCCCCACCTTGCGACGCTCGGCCCACACACTGACCGTGCGTGTGAGCGGATCGAGCGAGACGGCATAGCGGCCAATCGCGAAGCGGCGCGCCGCAATGTTGGTCCGCCACAGTGCGCGCGGGCGGCAAATCCAGAGAACCACCGCATACAGCGCGGGCGCCGCCAACAGCCAGCCGTTGGTGGCCGCCACGGCTTGCGCGGCACGGCGCCAGCCGGCGCTGACCGCGAAGGCGCTGACCGACCAGACCGCGAATAGAAACCCCAGGAATGCGAAGAGTCGCAGCGCTTGCCGCAGCCATTGCGGCAGCGGATGAAAAGGACGCTCTGCGACCGCGCGTGCGCCAGGAAGAAAAATCAGCAGGAACAGGAAGACGAGGTTGATGCACGCCCACGGCGAGGACGCCATGGCCGACAGCGACGCGGTCAGGTCCATCTCCGACATGGAAAACAGCCAGCGGGCGAGAAGCACGAGACCGATGGCGCGTAACGCGAAAATCGTTCCGGCGCCGGGCGCGGCATTCGCACGCGTCTCTTTCGTTCTCGCCAAGGCATCCTCCTGTCGTCGGCGGCGCCGCGGCCAATTTCGCGGCACGGCCATTATAGGGATATTACGAAGACCGGCTCGTCGCGGCGTGCCTGAAACACTCACTTTGCATCGCGGAACGCGAAAAACGCGGCGCGCATGCAACAACGCCCCGCGAGCGGCTTGCGCGCGGGGCGTTGCCAGGACCCTCTGGCGAGGCGCCCAAAGGCGCTCCGCTCAGCAAGCCTGTTGTCTGGACCGGGACTATCCGGTCCGGCTCAATCAGTTCGCGTTGACTTCACGCAGCACGGTACGGTGCTTCCGACGCAGCAGCTCTTCGTACGTGGCGACGTAGTTCTGCGCCATCACCTTCGACGAGAAGCGCGCTTCGAACGCCTTGCGCACCGTTTCGCGCGGCAGCGTATGCAGACGCTTGACCGCCGCGACAGCGCTGATTTCGTCTTCGACGACGAAGCCCGACACGCCGTTTTCGATCACTTCCGGCACCGAACCGCGATTGAACGCGATCACCGGCGTACCGCAAGCCATTGCCTCGATCATCACCAGACCGAAGGGCTCCGGCCAGTCGATCGGGAACAGCAGCGCGTGCGCGTTGCCGAGGAACTCGGTCTTTTCCGCTTCGCTGATCTCGCCGATGTATTCGACGTGCGGCAGCGCCATGAGCGGCTTGATCACTTCGTCGTAGTAAGCGCGGTCAGCCTTATCGAGCTTGGCCGCGACCTTGATCGGCATGCCGACCTGTTCGGCGATGCGGATCGCACGGTCCAGACGCTTTTCCGGCGAGATGCGGCCGAGGAACGCGAGATAGCTCGGCTTCACGTCCTTGATCGGCGTGAGCAGGTTTTCCGGCAGGCCGTGATAAACGGTTTGCAGCCAGTGCGCCTGCGGCAGCGGAATGCGCTGGTTGTCCGAGATCGACACGACCGGCACGTCCTTGAACGTGTTGAAGATCGGCTGCAGTTCCGGCAGATCGAGACGGCCGTGCAGCGTGGTCACGAACGGCACCGGCTGGCGCGCGAACAGCGAAAACGGGTAATAGTCGATGTGAAAATGCAGCACGTCGAATTCGTCCGCGCGGCGGCGCACTTCTTCGAGCAGCAGCATGTGCGGCGCCATCACGTCGCGGATGGTGGGGTCGAGGCGCAGCGCTTGCGGCCAGAAGGCTTCCAGCTTTGCCGAGGTTTGCGAATCGCCGCTCGCAAAGAGCGTGACGTCGTGGCCCTGCTCGACCAGTGCTTCGGTCAGATAGGACACCACACGTTCCGTACCGCCGTACAGCTTGGGAGGAACCGCCTCGTGCAACGGAGCGATTTGTGCGATTCGCATAATGAAGAACTCCTCGTAAAAAACTGGCAAAAATACTGCGTTTGGTAAAAGCGACTCGCTTGCTCGCCAGGGCGGCCGGCTGGACATGCCGGCGCGGGCCTTATTCTTTCGAGAAATCGTGCGATAGATCGCTTCAGGTTAGAGAGCCCGAACGGTGATCGCCGTCCATGCCTGTGCGGTAAACGCACAAACAACACGGACGTTGACAATCTGTCAGAAAAATACCGTGGGGCACAGAACGCACGCATTATCGGTGCCGCGCTTCACGCTGCACCACAACATTTCAAAGTCTTTACGTTGTTACAAGGGAGATACACTTTGCAAGCCCTTGTTTTGCAAGACAGTTCTACAGTAACGACTGACCGGCACCTGCGGCTTGCCCCTGGCTTGCCCGGGCATCTTGTAAGTTCTCGCATCAACCTTGCCGGTACCCGTTGAAGAGAATGCCGCGTCCCGACTGAATGCAGTTTGTAATTATATCTCCAAAACATTCCGCGACCAGCGTGAACCACTGCCGCCGCAGTGAGTCGAGCAAGAGGTAGGTTGCGAACGTCATCGCGACATCTATCGCGCCAAAAGCCCGGTTACACAGGGCGCAATCGCTTTTGCATGTTTACAATGCGAAGCATTGGCTTCGCCGCGGATTCTTTTCGCGTGGCCCACGCTTTGCATGCACACCCCCGAACCACACGAACCTCACGATCAATTGGAACATTTGACCATCGCCCAGCGCAACGCCCAGAACGCCAAGCTCGCGAGCTATGCGCACCGGCCCCTTGCGTTCCTTTTCCGCTTTATCCGCCGCCACCCGCTCGCTCATGCGACCGTGCTGTGCAGCGTGATAGCGGCCGTGGGCTGTGCGCTCGCTTCGCAATACGCGATCAAGCATCTTATCGATGTGCTCGGCGCCGGCCGGCATCATCCGGGGCCGCTGTGGGGCGCTTTTGCGATCCTGGTCGGGCTGATCGCGGCAGATAACCTGCTCTGGCGCGTCGGCGGCTGGGTCGCCGCCCACACGTTCGTCGCCGTGACCGGCGACTTGCGGCGCGACCTCTTCCAGTATCTGAGCGGGCATTCGCCGACCTACTACTCCGAGAAGCAGCCCGGCATGCTGGCAAGCCGGATCACCGCCACGTCGAACGCGGTTTACACCGCCGAAAACACCACCGCCTGGAACGTGCTGCCGCCGTGCATCGCCGTGCTCGGCGCGATCTTCATGATCATCGCGGTGAACCCGCTGATGGCCGGCGGCCTGATGCTGTGCTCGGCCATTCTGTCGGTCGTGCTGTACAAGCTTGCCGGCCGCGGCTCCGCGCGCCACCACCATTTCGCGACCAGGGCGGC
This sequence comes from Paraburkholderia kirstenboschensis, assembly GCF_904848585.1. Classification (GTDB taxonomy): domain Bacteria; phylum Pseudomonadota; class Gammaproteobacteria; order Burkholderiales; family Burkholderiaceae; genus Paraburkholderia; species Paraburkholderia kirstenboschensis. The sequence continues at coordinate 525,469 of NZ_CAJHCR010000001.1, read as the reverse complement.
ATCGGTGGACGGCGAACTCGTCGACGTCATCAGCAACATGGGTCTCGTGCGCGCCTTCGGCATGACGTTTCGCGAACAGCAGCGCTTCGGCGCGACGGTCAAGGCCGAGATGGACGCGCGTCAGCAAAGCCTGCTCTATCTGGAAAAGCTGCGTCTGCTGCACGCGGTGATCACCGCGCTGCTGTCGGCGGGCCTGCTTGGCTGGGCGCTCGTGCTGTGGGACCAAGGTAAAGCGACCTCGGGCGACATCGTGCTCGTCAGCTCGCTCGGCTTCACCATTCTGCACGGCACGCGCGATCTCGCAGTCGCGCTGGTGGATGTCACGCAGCACGTGGCCCGTCTTGCGGAAGCTGTGCGCACGTTGCTGGAGCCGCATGGCATGCCCGACCGCGACGGCGCGACCGAGCTCGTGCCGCAGGGCGGCCGCGTCGATTTCGAAAACGTGACGTTCGCGTATCCGCGCCGCCGGCCGATCCTCGATCATTTCGACCTGCATATCGAGCCGGGCCAACGGGTCGGTTTGATCGGCAAGTCGGGCGCGGGCAAGTCGACCGTGCTGGCCTTGCTGCAGCGTTTCTACGAAACGCAAGGCGGTTCGATCAAGATCGACGGTCAGGACATCGACACGATCACGCAGGACAGCCTCCGCCATGCGATCGCGCTCGTGCCGCAAGATATTTCGCTGTTCCATCGCACGGTGTACGAGAACATTGCGTATGGCCGCCCGGAAGCGAGCCGCGAAGAAGTGCTGGCCGCGGCGCGCGAGGCCCGCTGCACCGACTTCATCGAGGCCATGCCGGAAGGCTTCGACACGATCGTCGGCGACCGCGGCGTGAAGCTGTCAGGCGGACAGCGTCAGCGGATCGCCATTGCACGCGCGATCCTGAAGAACGCGCCGATCCTGTTGCTCGACGAAGCCACGTCGGCGCTCGACAGTGCATCGGAAGAAGCGATCCAGAAGGCACTCGACCGGCTGATGGTAGGCCGCACGGTGATCGCCATTGCGCACCGCCTGTCGACGTTGAACAACTTCGACCGCATCATCGTGATGAGCGCGGGCAAGGTGATCGACGACGGCAGTCCCGAAGAGTTGCGGCTGCGCCCCGGCCTGTATCGCGACCTGCTCTCGAAGCAATACGGCAAGGGCGCCACCCTGCATGTGGGCGGCAAGAAAGTCGACGAACAGCACGTGATCTGAGCCGCGCGCCCTAGACAGGAACGCGTTCAGTCAAAGGAAAAAAGCCGCTTTATCGAGCGGCTTTTTTTCGTTTTCCAGCTTGTCGCGATGAAGGCGAACGTCTACGCCAATTCAAACCCGGCTCACTGTGGCTACTAGCTAGCGAGAACCTCGCGCGCGGTTTTCTTCCCCGAAGCGGCACGTGCCCGCCCGCTCCTGGTGCGGGCTGCACCACCGGCGCTCTGCAGATCGCGCATGAAGTTGTCGCGCCAGACCGAAACATTGTTCTCCCGCAATTGCGCCATCATGTCCCGATGACGCGCCTGGCGCTCCGCGAGCGGCATGTCGAGCGCTCTGGCGAGCGCATCGGCCATGCCGTCGATATCCACCGGGTTGACGATCAGCGCGCCGTCCAGCTCCTGCGCCGCGCCCGCGAAACGCGATAACACGAGCACGCCCGGATTCTCAGGGTCCTGCGCCGACACGTATTCTTTGGCGACGAGGTTCATGCCGTCGCGCAGCGGCGTGACATAGCCGACATGCGCGGTACGAAAGAGCGCAGCGAGCACCGAGCGTTCGTATTGCTTGTGGATGTACAGAATCGGCGTCCAGTCCAGCTCCGCGAAGCGCCCGTTGATGCGGCCCGACTCCCCTTCCAGTTGCAGACGGATGTCCTGGTAGGCATGCATGTCGGCGCGGGTCGGCGGCGCGATCTGCAGGAACGACACCTTGTTGCGTTGCGCCGTGGCGTGTTCCAGCAGACGCTCGAACGCGCGAAAACGCTCGACCAGTCCCTTCGAATAATCGAGACGGTCCACGCTCATGATCAGCTTGCGCGAATGCAGCGTTGCTTTCATCGTGCGCACCGGCTTGCCGCGCTCACCCGCCTTGGCGAGTTCAGCGATCTCGTCCGGATAGACGCCGATCGGGTAAGCGCCTGCACGCAACGTGCGGCCAAACGCATGAACTGCGAGCGGCCCGGCGGGCGAGGCGTCGACTGTGCCGTTCGCCTCGTTGACGATGTAATCGCAGAAGGCGCGCAGATCAGGAGCCGTCTGGAAACCGAGCAGATCGAACGAACACAACGCTTGTACGAGATCGCGATGCGGCGGCACAGCCAGCAGCACCTGCGAAGCGGGAAACGGAATGTGCAGGAAAAAGCCGATGCGATTCTTCACGCCCGCCGCGCGCAGCGCCTCGGCGAACGGAATCAGGTGATAGTCGTGAACCCAGATCACATCGTCTTCACGTAGCAGCGGCACGAGTTGCTGCGCGAGCCACGCGTTCACGCGGCAATAACCCTCGAAGTCATGCCGGTCGTACTGCAGCAGGTCGGCGCGGTAGTGAAAAGCCGGCCATAGCGTCGCGTTCGAGAAGCCGCGGTAGTACTGGTCGTAATCGCGGCGCATCAGCGCGATGGTCGCGAAAGTCACGGGGCCGCGCTCTTCGACCTTGATCTGCGGCTGGCCGGAGCTCAGCACGTCGCCGCTCCAGCCGAACCACATGCCGCCGGTTTCCTTGAGCGCGTCGTACACACCCACCGCCAGACCGCCCGCCGCCGGACCGCCCTCCGAGATCGGCGCAACCCGGTTCGAAACGATAATCAGTCGGCTCATGAAACGCTGTCCCCGATGTAATGCCTTGTTGTCGCACTATCTTGTGTGCGTTGTGAACGTCGTGTGCCGGACACCGCGGCGGTCATCCCGCACGCGCCGCCGCAACCACTGTCTCGAGCCAGTCGAGCAGCGCGGTCACGGACTCGACGCGCGCGTGCGCTGTCGTCTCACCCGCGCCGACCTTGATCGACAGTCCGTCGCGCTCATTCACGACGGCGAAGCCCTTTTCGTCGGTCAGGTCGTCGCCGGCAAAAACCGGCTTGCGTCCGACGAACGGCGGCTCGTCGAGGAACGCGCGCATGGCGCGGCCTTTGTCGACGTCCTTCGGTTTGATTTCATAGACCATCTTGCCCGGCTGCAACACGTACGAGTTCGGATAATCGGCGACCAGTCGCTCGGTCGCCTCGCGCGCCACCGGCTCGCGATCCGGCGCATTGCGGTAGTGCAACGCGAGCGCAGCGCCCTTGATCTCGAGCAGCATGCCGGGGTTGGCGTTGACCACCTCGGCCAAAACCTGCTCCATGCGCAGAAGGCGTTCGTCGTGGAAGCCGATGCGTTGCGTGTCGCCGTTCGCGTCGCGCCGCTCGGCGCCATGCAGACCGGCAATCGGGAGATCGGGCATGCCGAGAAAAGCGTCGATGCTGTCGATGCCGCGCCCGGACACCACGGCGACCGCTCCATTGGTCAAGCGTCGCAGCTCGGCGAGTAGCTCGATGACGCGAGGTTGCACCTGCACGCCGTCCGGCGTGGGAGCGAGTTCGACGAGCGTGCCGTCGAAATCGAAGAAAAACGCGGTCTCGCCAGGAGACAGGAAAGCCGGAAGTGCTTGCATCGGGTAGTTTTGCCTTTCGGCCATTCGCAGCCGGAAAAGTGTGCGCATCTTACCGCGCATCCATCAATTTTTCGAGAAAGAGAGCTGGGCGCAAGCCGGATGGAGCAGCATGGCAGCGAGGTCGCGCCACGCTCACCGGGATTGCGTTCAAATCGGAAACGATCGGGCTTCAACCAGCTTTCAGTCATGTGCGTCATATTGCCTCGCAAACCGTGCGCCCGTGGGCCGTGAGCGACGCCTTCCGTCATTTTGCGATACAGTCGCAGCCAAACGAGACTTTGGCGTTACGACGATTTTTGTCCACTATCGCGAACCGCTCGCCGGCAGTTGGGGCGCGCGCACGCGAGAGCGGCGCAATGCCCCGCTCTTCAATCGAGTCATTGATACCTGCTTTGTTCCCGATCATCTCACTGCAACGCTTGCAAGCGGACCCGGGGTCGCCGCCTCGCGAGAGCCGCGCGCGCCGGTTCCGGTCGACGATCGCGGCCGGCGCGCTCTTTGCCATGATCGCGCTTGCCGGCTGCACGAATCGCGCTGAGCCGTGGCATCTGACGAACGTGACCGGCCATTTGCCTGACCTCGACTTCACGCTGACGGGCGACGACGGGCGTCCCGTCAGCGGCGATTCGTTCAAGGGGCGCGCCTCGCTCGTCTATTTCGGCTACACGCATTGCCCGGACGTCTGCCCCGAAACCATGGGACGGCTGATGCAGGTGCTGGAGAAGCTCGGCCCCGACGCGCAGAAGGTGCGCATCCTGTTCATCACGGTCGATCCGGCGCGCGACACGCCGAAGGCGTTGCACGATTACGTCGGCGCATTCGATTCGAAGCATGCCGAGGGACTGACCGGCACCGACTGGCAGATCGAATCGCTCGCAAAACGCTACCGGGTTGCGTATCAGATGGAAAAGCGCGACCCCAACGGCAATTACGAAGTCACCCATAGTTCCGCCGTCTACGTGTTCGACGCGCAAGGCCGCGCACGCCTGCTCGCCACCGACCACGACACGCCAGATGCGATCGCGCAGGACCTGCGCCGCATCGTCGATCAACGCTCCTGACCTCAAGCCATGACACAGATACCAATGTCCAGAACCCGTACGCTCTCCGCCGTGGCCGGCGCCCTTGCCCTTTCGTTTGCTTTCGCCGTGACTGCCCACGCCGCAGGCGCGCAGCCGATTACCGCGAAGAATGCATGGGTGCGCTGGCTGCCGAACAACCTGCCCGCGGCCGGTTACGTGACGCTCGTGAACTCAGGCGACAAACCCGTGGACCTCGTCGATATTTCGAGCCCCGACTACGGCGACGCGATGCTGCATCAGACAGTCTCGAATGGTTCGTCGCAGAAGATGGTGATGGTCGACAAGCTGACGGTGCCCGCGCACGGGCAGGTTGCAATCGCACCGGGGGGCTATCACGTGATGCTCGAAGACGCGAAACACAAGATCGCGCCGGGCGACACGGTACATCTGACGCTGAAGTTTTCGGACGGCGCAACGCTCGACACACCGTTCGCGGTGAAGTCGCCCGCGCAGACGAAGTAAGCACGGCAATTCACGGCAATCCGCGGCAATGAACCTGCTCTACTGGCTCGATCCCTGGGAATTCTCACCGACGGTCGTCATCGCCCTGCTGCTGCCCGCAATTCTGTTCGTGCGCGGCGCGCGCAAGGCAAAGGTGTCGGCGGCGCGGCGCGTTTCCTTCTGGTTCGGGCTGGTGGCGTTATACGTCGCGTTGCACACGCGGCTCGATTATTTCTTCGAGCACGAGTTTTTCATGCATCGCGCGCAGCACCTCGTGCTGCATCATCTCGGACCTTTCTTTATCGCGCTGTCGTATCCGGGCGCGGCATTGCGTGCGGGCATCCCGTTCGGTTGGCGCCAGCGCTTCGTGCGGCCCGCGCTCGCCCTGCCGTCGGTGCGCAAGCTGCTCGACGTCGTCATGCATCCGGTCGTCGCGGTGACATTGTTCGTTGGCCTGATTTACTTCTGGCTGATGTCGCCGGTCCATTTTGTCGCGATGCTCGACTGGCGGCTTTATCGCGTGATGAACTGGAGCATGGTGGTCGACGGCCTGCTGTTCTGGTGGCTCGTGCTCGACCCGCGTCCCGCGCCACCCGCGCGCTTGTCGCCAGGCAAGCGCGTGCTGGTGGTGATCGCCGCGATTCCGCCGCAGATCATCCTCGGGGCGTTCATCTTTTTTTCGCCGCGTGAGCTGTATCCGATCTATTCGATCTGCGGGCGCGCGTTCACCTGGCTGAGCCCTATGCGCGATCAACAGATCGGCGGCCTCCTTCTGTGGATCCCCGGTTCGATGATGAGCGTGATCGGCGCGCTCGTGGCGTTGCGTCACTGGATGCGCCTCTCCGCGCGCGGACGCGTGCGCGGCGAACGGCGCGCGATGGCGGCGAGCCCTGCGAAAGCTGATGTTGCGAATACGGCTTCGTCGACTGTCGGCATTCACCGCTGATGCGTCGCCGGTGTTCAGCTACCGTCTCGCTGGCCTTTGGCTGATCACCGGCTACACCCTTCAGGCACGCCCTTGCACGCTCAGGCCGAACGCATCCACACGTGCGGAATGCCGTCCTCTTCGTGAATCTCGGACACCGGCGCAAAACCAAACGCGCCGTAGAAGCGTTGCAGATGCGCCTGCGCGTGCAAGCGGATCGGCGTGCCCGGCCACTGCTTGCGGATATTCGCGATTGCCCGGTCAAGCATGGCATTGCCGAGACCGATGCCGCGAAATTCCGCGGTAGTCAGTACGCGGCCGATTCGAATATCGCCGTCGTCGGCGTCGGGTAGAAGCACACGTAAATAGCCGGCCAGCGGCGGCCGCGCTGCGCCCGTGATTGCATCTCCCGCTGCGCCCAATGCGAGCAGATGCCAGGCGTCGAGATCGAGACCGTCGATATCGCCATACAGACAGTTCTGCTCGATCACGAAGACAGCGCTACGCGCGGCGAGCATGGCGTAGACCTCGGCGCTCGTGAGCTCATCGAACGCCTTCCAGCGCCATTCGAGTTGCGCAAGCCTCGCGGCAGCGGTGTGTTGTGGTTCGGTCATGACAGGCTTTTAGAAAGAAGCGCGCCGTCACCGACGGCGGCGAATGCACGATTATGCCGCGCGTCGCGGCATCGGACCAATCAGCTTTATGCCTGCGGATAGGTTTCCCATCGCTACGCTGCTACTCGCCGGCAAACACCGGCTCGACGGATCGCGCGAGACATTCAACGAGGTCGCCCGGTCCGCACAGATGAAGTGCGCCGACCACGACAAGAGTTCGTTCAGGCCGCGCGAGCAACTCGCTTATGCGCACGGCCCACATGTGATTGCGCGCATCCAGGATCGCGCGTCGGATGTCGGGCAGATTGAACATCGGCGACTCGACGGCGATGCGGTGCACGGCTGACAGATCTCCGTCGAGCCACGCTGCATGCATGCGCTCGAGCGTGCGTTGCGGCTCGCCGATGTCGGCCATGAGCGCTGCGAGCGCGGCGGCGACTGTATCGAGCGGAATCGATTCGAGCGCGCGAGCGACTTCGTGCGCTGTCTCCAGATACTCATATGCTTTGCCCTCGCCTGTCGCCCACCGCAGCATGCGCGGCTCGACGCCTTCGACGAGCTGCTGGAACAACGTCGGCGCAACGATCAGCGCAGCCCACGGACGCAGGTCGGCGAGCGGCGCGAGCGGCCCCTCAGCGGGCCACGCCGCTTGCAGACGAGTCCAGGCGTCGACGGAAAGGAGAGGCGCGAGGCTTTGCGCACCGCACTGCGGATCGGCTTTGAGGAAAGGCAGAATCGTCGGCGGGTCGGATTCGAAGACCAGCGTCTCGGCCCAGTCATATGCCTGCTCGATCCACGGCGGCGTTCTGCGGCTCGATGCGGGAAAGAGATGCATGGAGCCAAGGAGGCGCACATTGGTGCCGGTGATGTGTAGGTACATGCACGTTGGGTGGCAAGGAACAAACACGCATTGTGCGCCATATTGCCCGCGCACCGGATGCGCAGCGGGGCGCGTCTTCAGTAATGCGTCCACACTGGATTGCGGACGCGCAAAAAGAAAAGCCCCGACATGGCGGGGCTTTTCTGTACTTCAACTACTGGAGGCGCGAGCCGGAGTCGAACCGGCCTAAACGGCTTTGCAGGCCGCTGCATAACCGCTTTGCTATCGCGCCGCAAGCGGATGGGAATCTAGCTGCAGATTCTCTGATTTGTCTCGTGGACAACCGTCAGTCCACCAAACAAAAAGGGAAGCGTTGCTTCCCCTGATGTGTGGAGCGGGAGACGAGGCTCGAACTCGCGACCTCAACCTTGGCAAGGTTGCGCTCTACCAACTGAGCTACTCCCGCATTGCACTGCTTCGCAACGCCTTGCACTTCACCAAACTACCGTACTGAACAACGCGCTGCTTCAAAAATCTGGAGCGGGAGACGAGGCTCGAACTCGCGACCTCAACCTTGGCAAGGTTGCGCTCTACCAACTGAGCTACTCCCGCGTATTACTGCTTTCGTGCTGCTTAAAAAGGCCTACTACGCCCTTCTTCCTTCTACTGCAACCGACGTTTCGAACTGCGTGCATCGGAGAAACGAGATTATGGAGAAACGACCGAAACGTGTCAACCCCTTTTGCCAATCTCTTTAACCGAACAGATTTCACTCATGACGTTCTCACGTATCGCCGCAATGCCGGCGCGTACGGCGCTCAGACCGCCCCGCCGCGCTCGCGAATTTGCGGCCATGCGAGCTTCATGTAATACAGCATGGACCAGATGGTCAGGAATGCCGCGAGATAGATGAGCCACAGGCCCCAGGTTCGTGTGTCGATCGTCACGCCGCCGCCGAACGACAGCGGACCGTTGAACAGCAGCATGGGAATCGCCACCATCTGGCAAACGGTCTTGAATTTACCGAGCGAATTAACGGCCACGCTCTTCGACGCGCCGATCTGCGCCATCCATTCGCGCAGCGCCGAGATCGCGATCTCGCGTCCGACGATTACGAGCGCAATAGCGGAGTCGATTCGCGCGAGTTGCACGAGCACGAGCAAGGCGGCGGTCACCATCAGTTTGTCCGCGACCGGATCGAGAAACGCGCCGAACGCCGACGTCTGATTCCACTTGCGGGCAAGGTAGCCGTCGAACCAGTCTGTCAGCGCAGCCAGCACGAAGATCGTCGCCGCCGCGAGATTACGGTGCGCGGGGCTCATCATCATGTCGGGCAAATAAAACACGCCGACGACCAGCGGGATCAGAACGATCCGCAGCCAGGTCAGGAAAATCGGGAAATTGAACGGCATGGGCAGGCGCAGCGTCTGACGGGAGAGATGCAATTGTGCCGTGTCGCAGTGCCTGCCACAAGCAAAGCGGCGCCGACTGCGAGACGCGCACCGCTTGCGCGACTCACCTCGCGCGAGGCCGGCGCATGAAGCGCGGCCAGGCGCGGATGCCGGCGAGCGCATCGGCTCGTCGTGCAAGGTGCTGCGGCACGGGGGTTTGCCGCCGCGTCCAGCTATGGGCGACGTGCCCCACCCACCGCGATTCAGTGCAATTGCCGGTAGATCTGCTCGGCGAGCGCCTGCGAAATCCCTTCGACGCTCGCGAGATCCTCGACACTCGCCGCGACTACGCCGCGCAGCCCGCCAAAGCGCGCCAGCAGCCGCTGACGCCGTTTCGCCCCCACGCCCTCCAGTTCCTCGAGCCGCGACGTCTGACGCGTCTTGCCGCGTTTTGCGCGCATGCCGGTGATCGCAAAACGGTGCGCCTCGTCGCGGATCTGCGCGACCAGCATCAGCGCGGCGCTTTCCTTGCCGAGTTCGAGCGGCGTGCGGCCGTCGGCGAAAATCAGCGTTTCGAGGCCGACCTTGCGCCCCTCACCTTTCGCGACGCCGACCAGCATGCCCGTGTCCAGTCCAAGCTCGGTGAACACCTGCCGCGCGATTTCGACCTGGCCCTTGCCGCCGTCGATCAACACGATGGAGGGCAAGATGCCGCCCGCCGCGACCGGTTCAGCGGCCTCGGGCGTGAGCGACGGGTCCACCGCCGCATCGCTTTGCAGATCGGCGGCCTGGTCGGCGGCATTCGCGGCGGCCTGCGCGACCATCTTCTCGTAGCGGCGCGTGAGCACCTGGCGCATCGCCGCGTAGTCGTCGCCGGGCGTGATGCCCGTAATGTTGTAGCGGCGATACTCCGACGACTGCATCTTGTGATGGTGATACACGACGCACGACGCCTGCGTCGCCTCGCCCATTGTGTGGCTGATGTCGAAACATTCGATGCGCACATGCGCGAGGTCGTCGCACTCCATGCCGAGCGTGTCGGTAAGCGCGCGGGTACGCGCCTGTTGCGAGCCTTGCTCCGACAACAGTCGTGCGAGCGCGAGCCGTGCGTTCTGCTCGGCCATCGCAAGCCACGCGCGCCGTTGCCCTTGCGGCTGACGCAGCACGGTGACCTTGTGGCCGGCCTGCTCGATCAGCACGTCGACGAGTTCTCGCGTGGCCGGCGCGTGGCTGACCACCAGCACGGGCGGTACGCGATTGCCGAGATAATGCTGCGCGATGAACGCCTCGAGCACTTCCGATTCGATGCTGCCCGACGCGCTGCCCTTGCGCGGCTTCGCCGGTTCGGAATCAGAATCGGGGTTGGTATCGAGCGCGCCTGAGTCGACTGCGTCGTCCGCGAAGTCGTCGTCATCTTCGGGCGGCAGTTCTTGTGCGATTGCAAGTGCATCTGCGGTGTCCGTAGATTGCGTTTCGCCGCTCATATCGCCGAGCGCGTCTTCCGCAGAGAGCGAGCCTCCATCCGACGCGACGTCGACCAATACGTCGTCGCCGCTTTCCTCTTCCAGACCGCCCTCTTCCACCGTCAACGCGCTTTCCACATGCGCGGGAAAATACGCCTTGTCGCCGAGATGCCGGCCGCCGCGCACCATCGCCAGATTCACGCAGACGCGGCCGCCCAGCGCGACCACCGCGAGAATATCGACATCGCTATCGCTACCGACTTCAATGGCCTGCTGATGCAGCACCGTCGACAGCGAACTCATCTGATTGCGCACGGCCGCAGCCTGCTCGAACTTCAGCTCGCTCGCGAACGCATGCATCTTCTGCTCGAGTTCCTTCATCACTTCGCCCTGGCGGCCGAGCAGAAAGCGCGACGCATTCGCGACGTCGCGTGCGTAATCCTCTTCGCCGATGTTCCCGACGCACGGCGCCGTGCAACGGCCGATCTGATGCAGCAGGCACGGCCGCGTGCGGTTGTTGAAAACGGAGTCTTCGCAGGTACGCAACTGGAATACGCGTTGCAGGATCTGAATGCTCTCGCGCACCGCCCACGCGCTCGGAAACGGACCGAAGTACTGGTTCTTGCGATCCACCGAGCCGCGGTAATACGCCATGCGCGGAAACTTGTGGCCGGTCAGCTTCAGATACGGATACGACTTGTCGTCCCGAAAGAGAATGTTGTAGCGCGGCGCGAGCGCCTTGATCAGATTGTTTTCCAGCAACAGCGCTTCTGCCTCGGAGCGCGTGACAGTCGTCTCGATGCGCGCAATGCGCGTCACCATCATCGCGATGCGCGGCGACAGTTGCGTCTTCGTGAAATAGCTGGACACGCGCTTCTTGAGGTCGCGCGCCTTGCCGACATACAACACCGCGCCGTGCGTGTCGTAATAGCGATAGACGCCGGGCAGATGCGGCAACTGGGCGAGCACTGTTTTCGGCTCGAAAGCGATGTTTGCTTCGGGTTCGGTCATGCAGGATCGGCTGGTGGAACTGTCTCGCGGGCGGTCGCCCCGTCTGGCCAGGTGTGGCCTCATCGGTTTCGCACTAAAAGAAGTCCAGCGCGAGGAGATCGAACGGGTGCTTTAGAATCGCCAGTTTAGAACATTCCGCGTCCGCCCGAGCCACGTCGATGCCCTCTACCGCGCCGCCCTCCAACCCAACCGCTGACCCAACGGCCGATCCAACGGCCGACCCAACGGCTGACCCAACCGCCGCGCCGCCTGGCGAACCGTCCGCAGCGATCGCGTGCGATATTTTCTGCGCGGTGATCGACAATTTCGGCGACATCGGCGTGTGCTGGCGCCTCGCGCGTCAGCTTGCGAGCGAGCATGGGTGGCAAGTGCGCGTCTTCGTCGACGATCTGCATGCGTTCCAGAAACTGTGTCCGTCGCTCGCGCTCGACCGTGCGCGGCAGACTATCGGCGGGATCGTCATCGAACACTGGCACGCGCCTGCGCATGCGGGCGACACGCTGGAAGTCGCCGACGTGGTGATCGAGGCGTTCGCCTGCGAACTGCCGCCCATTTACGTGGCTGCGATGGCGCAGCGCGAGCGCCCGCCTGTGTGGATCAACCTCGAATATCTGAGCGCCGAGGACTGGGTGGCGGACTTTCATCTGCGGCCGTCGCCGCATCCGCGCTATCCGCTCGTCAAGACGTTCTTCTTTCCGGGTCTCGGGCCGGGCACGGGCGGCGTGCTGAAGGAGCGGAATCTGGATGCTGCACGCGCGGCGTTCGAAGCGTCGCCCGCGGCACGAGAAGCGTGGTGGCTGCAAGCCGTGGGACGCGCGCCGCCTGTTGGCGCGACCGTCGTTTCACTCTTCGCCTATGAGAACCCGGCAGTCGACAGCGTGCTCGAGCAATGGCGCGATAGTGCCGAACCTGTCGTGCTGCTTGTGCCGGAGGGCCGCATCTCCGGCGCGGTTGCGCGCTTTTTCGGACTGCCGGCGTTCGCCGCCGGCACCCATGCCGAGCGCGGCGGCTTGAGCGCTCACGGCCTCGCGTTCACCGAGCAATCCGGCTACGACGCGCTGCTGTGGGCAAGCGACATCAACTTCGTACGCGGCGAGGATTCGTTCGTTCGCGCGCAGTGGGCCGCCAAGCCCTTCGTCTGGCACATCTACCCGCAAGCCGACGACGCCCATCTGCCGAAGCTCGACGCCGCGCTTGAGCACTACGGCCGCACGCTTCCCGTCGACGCCCGCGCCGCGCTCGCGCGCTTCTGGGACGCCTGGAATGGCGCCGGCGAGCCGGACTGGGCAGCGCTGCGCGACCACTACCCGGCGCTGCAGCGGCGCGCGGTCGAATGGGCCGGCGAACTCGCGCAAGTCGGAGACCTCGCTGGAAATCTGGCCTTGTTCACAAAAAGTCAGTTAAAATAAGCGGTTATCCAACGGCCGACGACGCAAGCGCGGCCCGATCGCAGCACAAAATCTTGGTTTTAGTTGTCTTTTATCTCCGCCTTTCAGCCCGTTTCCCCGGCATCGAAAGATGCAAATGCGATGCTGTACGCGAGCCGCACGGCAAATGGTGGAGAGGTGGAGAAAAAAGCACGACAGGACACACGCTGCCGACCGGCGCCACTCGTGTACACGCCCGCATCGGGTAAAAAGCAGGTAACGGATTTGCGGGAATTGCGGAACGCGTCGCATCGGCTACGCCACTGGAACCCTCGCAGCAAGCCAACCACGCTTCATGCACCGCTTATGGCCGGGCCGTTTCATCGCGGCGCGGCGCAAAGCGCAGGAAACGTCGAAGCCGCTTGCGCCGTATGCCGTTGAGCACAAGTTGAAGCTACTTATTTCGTACAGGACAGTTTTATGAAGACCGCACAGGAACTCCGCACCGGTAACGTCGTGATGATCGGCGCAGACGCAATGGTCGTGCAAAAGGCCGAATACAACAAATCGGGCCGCAACTCCGCCGTCGTCAAGATGAAGTTCAAGAACCTGCTGACCGGCGCAGGCATGGAAAGCGTGTACAAGGCAGACGACAAGTTCGACGTCGTCGTGCTCGAGCGCAAGGAAGTGACGTACTCGTACTTCGCCGACCCTATGTACGTGTTCATGGACGCCGACTACAACCAGTATGAAGTCGAAGCCGAAATGATGGGCGACGCGATGAACTACCTCGAAGACGGCATGACTTGCGAAGTCGTGTTCTACAACGAGAAAGCCATCTCCGTCGAACTGCCGACCACGCTGGTCCGCGAAATCATCTACACGGAACCGGCTGTCAAGGGCGACACGTCGTCGGGCAAGGTGCTGAAGAATGCCAAGCTGAACACCGGTTTCGAACTGCAAGTGCCGCTCTTCTGCAACATCGGCGACAAGATCGAAATCGACACGCGTACGCACGAGTACCGCAGCCGCGCATAAGCGCCGCCAAGCCGTTCCGCCAGCGCGACGCACGCGCGCTGGCAAAAAAATGAAAAGCGCCCAATTGGGCGCTTTTTCTTTTTTGTGCCGCCGAGTATCGTTGAGGAAAACTTTACCGGCAATTTTGTCCAAATTTCCGGGCGCGGCACCCGATGTTGCCGTCTTCGCCAAAGGTAAGCCCTTGATATGCCGAATCAAACAGCGTTGGCATAGGTCCTGCTAGACACCCCATACCTAATATATTTCGACTCCGGAGATGCGAGATGAATAACGACATCGCTGAAGGCAAGTGGAAGCAACTGGTTGGTAAAGCGAAGGCTGCGTGGGGCGAACTGACCGACGACGAACTCACCAAGGCCGAAGGTCGCGCCGACCGGCTCGCGGGCCTGATTCAGGAACGCTACGGCAAAACACGCGAGGACGCGGAGCGCGAAGTACGCCGCTTCTTCGACAGCAATCGGGATATCTGAGAGCTGAAGCGAAGTAACTGCCGGCGCCCTTGCAGCGTTGCATCGCGGCCGCAGGGATGCCGGTGATTAGAACCAGGCGGGCCGAGATGCTAACCAGCGCGCGGCGAATCGCCCGATCAGATACAGCAAAGGACCAGAACTACGTGAGTCGACTCGCCGCCCGCTTCGCCCGGTGTCATGAATGCCGGGTACCGCGGTCATGCCGACCGGGGCCGCTTTTGCACCACCCGGCTGATGCTGACTTGCGAGGCGACGCATCCGACCGACAGTACCGGCCAGCCATCGTGCCCGCTTCGCCGCGCCGCGGTTCCGGCGCAGCGAAGCGGCTATTTCATCCATTTAAAAAGTTGCGCTCGCCATGCCACACGCTCTGATTGTTGAAGACGACCCCAATAGCCTGTCGGGCCTATCCGCGATTCTTGCCGCGGACGGCTTTTCAGTCGACACCGCGACGACCATCGCCGAAGCGCGCGCCGCGCTGACGCGTTTCATCCCCGACGTCGTTCTGGTCGACCTGAATCTCCCCGACGGCAGCGGGCTCGATCTGTTGCAGCATCTGCCCGCGCAACCGCCAGGCGGCGCGCTGCCCGTCATCGTCATGACCGGCAACGCGACCGTGGAGAGCGCGATCGAGGGCTTGCGGCATGGCATCTGGGACTATCTGCTGAAGCCGGTCAACATTCCGCGCCTGCGCAGTCTGCTTGCGCGAATTCCGCGTCCGTACGAGTTGACTGAAGAAGTGCAGACGCTGCGCGCATCGTTGCGTCAACTTGGGCGCTTCGGCTCGGTGCTCGGTCGCAGCGGCGCAATGCAGCACGTCTACGACACGATCGAACATATCGCGCCGACCGAAGCAGCCGTGCTGATTTCAGGCGAAGCCGGCACCGGCAAGCAGGTGGCGGCTCGGACGATGCACGACATGAGCCGGCGCCGCAAAGGCCCGTTCGTCACGCTCGATTGCCGGAGCGCGGCCGCCACAACGCAGTTGCATTCGCTGGATAGCGTGCTGTTCGGCCACGAACGCGGCGCGTTCGGCGGCGCCGATCAGCGCGAGCCGGGCCTCTTCGAGCAGGCGAGCGGCGGGACGCTTTTCATCGACGAAATCGCTGAGTTGCCGCGCGCGCAGCAGGAAGCACTGCTGCGCGCGCTCGATTCGCAGACCTTCATGCGGGTCGGCGGCACGAGTCAGGTGGTGACCGACTTCCGGTTGATCGCGTCGACGCGCAAGGCGCCGCGCGCTGCGGTCGCGGACGGCAGTTTGCATGAAGACCTCGCGCTGCGTCTCGAAGCCGCAGCGGTGACGCTGCCGCCGTTGCGCGAGCGCGGCGAAGATCCGGCGCTGATCGCGCAGGCAATTGTCGACGAACTGAATCATGACGCCGCCGCGCGCGGCGCGTCCGATGTCGCCAAGCAGCTCGGGCCCAACTTCCTGCGCGAGTGTCTGACTTACGAATGGCCGGGCAACGTGCGCGAGTTGCAGGACCGCGTACGGCGCGCGTACCACGCGTCGGGCGATGTGCTGGAGTCGTTGCGCGCCGACGAAGCGGGCTCGGTCAACGGTCGCGATCTGAATGGCAGCCGCGTTCAGGTCACGGTCGGCACCCCGCTCGCCGATGTCGAAGAAATGCTGATTCGCGCGACGCTCGACGCGGTAGGCGGTACACGCCATCGGGCGGCGTCGCTGCTGGGCATCAGCCCGAAGACGCTGTACAACAAGCTGCAACGGATGCGGCTTAACTAAGCTCCCTCTTCCGCTTTGCGCGTCGAAGCGCTCGCAAAGCGGACCGGGGACGCGCGCGTGTGCGCGTGCGTGTGACCAATGAACAACGGCGCCTGAAGCGAGGCGCCGTTGTTTTATCTACTGTCTTCGCGTGCCGCTCAGGCAAACACGCTGCGCAGCAAAGCCTGCGCTTGCAGATATCGCGGCTCCGCCACCAGCTTGCTCCACTTCAGCGCCTTGTCGCGCGGGCGCATGCGCTTCACCCGCTGCCGCGATTCCTTCGATGGCGTGAAGCGCAGTTCGTCCAGCACCTTTTCGGCCTGTTCTGGCTGATTGCAGATCAGCACCATGTCGCAACCGGCCTGCAGCGCCGCAGTCGCGCCTTCGGTGAGCGTGCCGCCCTGGCGCGCCGCTTCCATCGACAGGTCATCGCTAAAAATAGCGCCCTCGAAGCGCAGCTTGCCGCGCAGAATTTCCTGTAGCCAGACGCGTGAAAAGCCCGCCGGCTTCGAGTCGACTTGCGGATAGACCACGTGTGCGGGAATCACCGAGCCCAGCGACAGCCCGAGCCAGTCATACGGCGCCACGTCGTCGCGCAGAATCTCGTCGAGCGAGCGTTCGTCGACGGGCATCGCGACGTGCGAATCGGCGTGCGCGAAACCATGCCCCGGAAAGTGTTTGCCGCAGTTGCTCATGCCGGCGAGCGCGAGACCGTGATTGAGGCTTTTCGCGAGCATCGTCACGACGCGCGGGTCGCTATGAAACGCGCGATCGCCGATTACCTGCGACTGGCCGTAGTTCAGATCGAGCACCGGCGTAAAGCTCATGTCGATGTCGCAGGCGCGCAACTCGGAAGCGAGGATATAGCCGACCGCGGTCGTGACCTTGGTGGCGTGCAGAACGTCGCTGTCCCATAGCGCGCCAAGCTTGCCCATTGCCGGAAGCACCGTGAAGCCGTCGGTCCGGAAGCGCTGCACGCGTCCGCCTTCGTGGTCGACCGCGATCAGCAAGTCCTCGCGAATCGCGCGGATCGAGTCGGTCAGCGCAATCAGTTGCGCCCGGCTCTCGTAGTGGCGTGCGAACAGAATCACGCCGCCGGTCATCGGATGGGCGAGGCGGCGCTTGTCGTCGTCGTTCAGCGTTTTGCCGACGACGTCGAGCATCACCGGTCCGGGATTGGTTTTCATTGAATTCCGCTTGAAGATTGCGTGGAGCAAGGAGACACGCGACCGCGCGGGCCGCATTCACGATTATTTCTATCGAGCCGCAGCTCACAGGTTGGAGCCGTTCGCCTCTTCTGCTTGCGCACTTTCGGCAATCACGAACGACACCGCGTAATCGCGCTCGTCGGTGATCGTGACGCGCGCCGTGATGCCGCGCGCCTCGAGCCACTCGGCCAACTCGCCGGAGGCGACCACCATGGGCTCGCCGCTCGGCTTGTTGAGCGTTTGCAGCGCGCGCCATGTCATGGGCCAGTGCATGCCGAGACCGATCGCCTTCGAAAAGGCCTCCTTCGCCGAGAATCTGGTGGCGAGGAACGCGAGCCCGCGCGCGGCCGAACGAGCGTTGCGTGCGTGATAGACACGCAGCTCGTCGGGACCGAGCACCTTCTCGGCAAAGCGGCCTTTGGTGCGCGTCATGACCGCCGCGACGCGACTCACCTGAACGATGTCTGTACCGATTCCGTAGATCGCCATATGGGGGCCGGTCAGTTACGCACGTGCGCCGAGACGCGCGGCGACCATGATCGCCTTCATCTCGCGCACCGCGTTGTCCCAGCCCGCGAAAATCGCATGCGCGACGATCGCGTGACCGATATTCAGCTCGACGATGCCGTCGATCGCCGCGATCTGCTGGACGTTCGTGTAGTGCAGGCCGTGGCCGGCGTTCACCTTGATACCGAGCGTCGCGCCAAATTCGACCGCGCGAACCACGCGCTCATATTCGCGCTGTTGTTCGGCTGGATCGTGCGCCTCGGCATAACGTCCGGTGTGCAGTTCGATTACCGGCGCGCCGGCTTCGTGTGCTGCACGGATCTGCGTCTCGTCCGGATCGATGAAGAGCGACACGCGCGAGTTCGCATCGGCCAGTTGCCGGCACGCGGCGCGCACGGCCTCGAACTGGCCGGCGACGTCCAGACCGCCTTCGGTGGTCAATTCCTGGCGCTTTTCTGGCACGAGGCAAACGTCATGCGGCTTTACTTCGCAGGCGATGTCGAGCATCTCCTGCGTGACCGCGCATTCGAGGTTCATCCGCGTCTTGAGCAGCGGACGCAGCGCGTGCACGTCGGCGTCCACGATATGGCGGCGATCTTCACGCAGATGCAACGTGATGACGTCGGCGCCTGCCTCCTCGGCCATCAACGCGGCGCGGATCGGGTCGGGGTACGAGGTGCCGCGCGCGTTGCGCAGCGTGGCGACGTGATCGATGTTCACGCCGAGATCAATCACATTCGGCGACGTTAGAAAGAAGCTCATAAGTTCTGCAAGTCGATCAGGATCTGGCGCGTCGCGAGCGGCGTGCCGCCAAGGTAAGTGTTGAGCAGAAAGCGCATCAGCGTTTTGCTTTGCGCCACGGTCTGCGCCCGATGGTAATCGTCCTTTTCCATATCAAGCAAGGTTTGACCCGCGATCACCGGCCATTGCGCGGGCAGATCGTCGGACGCTTCGCGCACGCCGCGCTCGGGATCGAACACATAACGGCTGCCGGCTTCCACCGCTTTGCGCGCGACCGTGCGATCGAGCGCCATCGCATAACCGGTTTCGCGCAGCAGCACGCGCTCGAACGAGCGCAGCACCTGGACCGGCGGCTCGTCGTGCGCGAGACGCGTCATGGTGACGACATAGTGATGGAACAGTTGCGGATGCGGATCTTCGCGCGCGCAGAACTTCACGAGGAGTTCATTCACGTAGAAGCCGCACAGCAGCGCGTCGCCCGTCAAAGGCAGCATGCCGCCGACCCATTCCGCACCGGTCAGCGTGCGCACCTCGCCCCTGCCGGACCACGACAACGCGAGCGGCTGGAACGTCTGCAACACGCCGCGCAACGCGGAGTGCGGACGCTTCGCGCCCTTGGCGACGAGCGCGAGGCGACCGTGATCGCGCGACAGCACGTCGATGATCAGACTCGTCTCGCGATATGGGTAGCTATGCAGAACGAAGGCGGGCTGCTCGGCGATCCGGTATTCGGAAGCCGAAGCGGAACTGCGCGAGGGCCGGCGAGCCGGCGCCTTGCGGGGCGCGTCACCGGGACCCGCGTCGGACGTGCTTTTAGTGGAAGATTTGCGGCTAACGCGAGCCTGTTTTGACGGCTCGCGCGACGGCGCGGCCGGCTCCGAGTCGTCCGGATCCGTGTCGGAATTCAGCGTGACCCACGCGTCATTCGTACCCATACGCACGAAGTCCCGCTTCGTTGTCGGCCCAACCGCTCTTCACCTTGATGAAGGTTTCCAGATATATGGGTCCGTCGAACAGCTTCTCCATGTCGAGGCGCGCCTCGGTGCTGATCTGCTTCAGCTTCGCACCCTTCTGGCCGATGATCATGGCCTTGTGCGTGTCGCGTTCGACGAGGATCGTCGCGAAGATGCGGCGCAGGCGTCCTTCGGTTTCGAATTTGTCGATCAGCACGGTGCTCGTGTACGGCAGTTCGTCGCCGGTCCAGCGGAAAACTTTCTCGCGCAGAATCTCGGCGGCGAGAAAGCGCTCGCTGCGATCGGTGAGATCGTCTTCGCCGTAGATCGGTGCGCCTTCCGGCAGATACGGCTTGATGGTGGCCATCAGACGCTTGATATCGTCCGGGTTCTTGGCCGACAGCGGCACGATCTCGCTGAACTGGCGCAGCGCGCTGACCTGCTGCATGAACGGAAACAGCGAGTCTTTATCCGACACACGATCGAGCTTGTTTGCGATCAGCAGCGTGGGCACAGAAGGCGGAATCAGGTCGAGCACTTTCTGGTCGTCCGGGCCGAAACGGCCGGCCTCGATTACGAACAGAATCGTATCGACTGAAGTCAGCGTGGAGGTCACCGCGCGGTTCAGCGAACGGTTCAGCGCGCCGCTGTGCTTGGTCTGAAAACCGGGCGTGTCGACAAAAATGTATTGGACGTCTTCGAGCGTATGAATGCCGGTGATGCGATGGCGCGTAGTCTGCGCCTTGCGCGACGTGATGCTGACTTTCTGGCCGACCAGCGCGTTCATCAGCGTGGATTTGCCGACGTTCGGGCGGCCGACGATCGCGACCATGCCGCAGCGGAAACCAGTGGGAGTGGGAGCGTTCATATTGGGCTACGGCAGGTTCGGATAGACGCGCTCGGGTGGCGCGCCGGGGCAATCAATGGCCCGCGTCGGCGACGCGCGTTTGTACCGCGTCGGCTACGCCGGGTTCGTTTTCGGTGGGAGCCGCAGTGCTCGTCGCGGGCGATACCGCGTCGGGCGCCGGTTCGCGACTGCGGTGCGGTTTGTCTACGCCGCGGACGGCGGCGGACTCTGCCTTCGGTTCGGCGGGCTTGGGCTCGGCGGGTTTTGCCTCGGCGGCTTTAGGTTCGGCTGCTTTCGGCTCGGCTGCTTTCGGTTCGCCGAATTTCGGTTCGGCCGCGCGGGCTTCGGCCGGCTTCGCGTCCGGCTTGTCCGCCGGCTTGTCCCCCGCCGATTTTTCCGCGGATTTGTCGCCGGGCTGTGCCGCGGCTTTGTCCGATTTCTCGAACTTTTCCGCCCTGTCGGCTTTCTCCAGCCTCTCGCCCTTATCGGCGCGTTCGACTCTTTCCGGTGCGCTGTACTCGACGTGCGCCGCGCGAATCACCGCCAACGGCGCAGCCGCAACCGCAACCGCCAACGCGCTGCGTTCCGCTGCGGGCTCTGTCGCGGACGTTACCCGCGGTTCTCCTCTAGCCGCGCCGCGCTCGCTCTTGCGATCCGGGCTGCGCAGGTCGAGCGCGGTTTGGACGCCGGTCACGCCGGGGACTATCTCGAGCTCGGCGTTTTTCGCTGCGCGGGCGCCTTTTGAGCGCTTCGACTTGCCGACCACTGCCGGCGCGGCGGCGAGAACCTCATCGAGCGCTTTTTTGGCTGCGGCCTGCTCAGCCGCCCGCCGACTGGCGCCAGAGCCAGAGACCTTCACGTCCAGCTTCGGCACCGTACATTCGACTTCGAATTGCTGATTGTGCGCTGCACCATGCGTGGCTACGACGGTGTACGTGGGCAACGCGATCTTGTGACCTTGCAGATATTCCTGCAAAAGCGTCTTGGCATCTTTGCCGAGCGTGCGCGGGTCGATGTGATCGAGGATTGGCACGTACAGGCGCTTGATGACCGTCTGGGCGGCTTCGAAGCCGCCGTCGAGGAACACTGCACCCAGCACCGCTTCAAGCGTGTCAGCAAGGATTGACGGCCTACGGAAGCCGCCGCTGCGCAGTTCGCCTTCCCCGAGCCGCAGCCCTTCGGAGATATTCAGGGCCTGAGCGATTTCGTAAAGCGATTGCTGTTTGACCAGATTCGCGCGGACTCGGGACAGGTCGCCTTCGTCCAGCTTTCCGAAACGTTGGAACAAAAGCGCAGCCACCGCGCAATTCAGAACGGAATCGCCTAGAAATTCGAGCCGTTCGTTGTGCGTGGAACTGTGACTGCGGTGTGTTAAAGCCTGGCGCAGCAATTCCGCATTGCGAAATTCGTAGCGCAGACGGCTTTCCAACGGAGATGAGGGCATGGGCAGAGTATAACGCGGGCGCCGGGCCGGGCGAAAACGCGGGCGGCCCGACGGAAAAAGCGTGGTGAAGCGACGTTAGCGGAGTTTTTTAATGCGGCGATAACGCGCTGCCGCCCGCAGGGTCGTTCATGTGATCGCTGATCTTCGATAAGCGATCACGTTCGCAGCGTGTCATGCAGTGGGCGCAAACTTACTGGAATGAGCCGATGCGCTTGAGATTGCTGAAGTTCATCCAGATGAAGAATGCGCGGCCGACGACATTCTTGTCCGGCGCAAAACCCCAGTAACGGCTGTCCGCACTGTTATCGCGATTGTCGCCCATCATGAAGTAGTTGCCCGGCGGCACTTTGCAAATCACGCCGCGCGCGTTGTAAGTGCAGTTGTCGCGATACGGATAATCTTCTGCGCCGACGATAAACGGCGGCACCGCGGGATTGTTCAAAATTGCGTTCTTGCGACCGTCCAGATTTTCCTCGAACTGTTTCGCATAGCCAAGACGCTCTTCGTCGAGATAATCGGGCAGTGGCGTTTCAGGCACCGGCTTGCCGTTGATGGTCAGTTGCTTGTCCTGATACGCAACCGTGTCGCCCGGCAAGCCGATCACGCGTTTGATGTAGTCGACCGACTCGTCTTTCGGATAGCGGAACACCACCACGTCGCCGCGCTGGAGCGGCCGGCCCTCTGTGATTTTCGTGTTGACGATCGGCAGACGGATACCGTAATCGAATTTATTGACGAGGATGAAGTCGCCCACCAGCAACGTTGGCACCATTGAGCCGGACGGAATCTTGAACGGCTCGACGACAAACGAGCGCACCACGAAAACCACCAGAATCACCGGGAAAAAGCTCGCGGAATACTCGAGCCACCACGGTTGACGCAGCTTGTCGTCACGCAGACGCGCGCGCGTTTGCGCGGCGTTTTCGTCGGCGAAACGCTCGCCGATGCGTGCCTGCTGACGGTCGAACTCAGCGACCGCGGCTTCCGCCGCGCGCCGCCGTTGCGGCATGAACACCAGTTTGTCTGCGACCCATGCGACGCCCGTCAAAACGACGAGCACAAAAAGAATCAGCGCAAAATTCATAGGGTTCCGTTGTTCGTCTTATTTGTCTTCGACACGCAGGATGGCGAGGAAAGCCTCTTGCGGAATCTCGACGGACCCCACTTGCTTCATTCGCTTCTTGCCTGCCTTCTGCTTTTCCAGCAGCTTTTTCTTACGTGAAATATCGCCGCCGTAGCATTTTGCCAGCACGTTCTTACGCAATGCTTTAATGTTTTCGCGCGCGATGATATTCGAGCCGATCGTGGCCTGAATCGCAACGTCGTACATCTGGCGCGGAATCAGTTCGCGCATTTTCGCCGCTACTTCGCGGCCGCGATACTGGCTCTGCGAACGGTGCACGATGACCGACAGCGCGTCCACCTTGTCGCCGTTGATCAGCATGTCGACCTTCACGACGTCGGACGCGCGATATTCCTTGAACTCGTAATCCATCGACGCGTAGCCGCGCGAGATCGATTTCAGACGATCGAAGAAATCGAGCACAACCTCGCCCATCGGGATCTCATAGGTCAACTGCACCTGACGGCCGTGATACTGCATGTTGATCTGGTTGCCGCGCTTTTGCGTACACAGCGTGATCACCGAGCCGACGTAATCTTGCGGCATGTAGAGGTTCACGGTGACGATCGGCTCGCGCACTTCTTCGATCTTCGAAGGCTCCGGCATCTTGGCCGGATTTTCGACCATGATGGTTGTGCCGTCGCGTTGCAGGACTTCGTACACGACGGTCGGCGCCGTGGTGATCAGGTCCATGTCGAACTCGCGTTCGAGACGTTCCTGCACGATCTCCATATGCAGCAGACCGAGGAAACCGCAACGGAAACCGAAACCGAGCGCCTGCGAAACTTCAGGCTCGTATTGCAGCGACGCGTCGTTCAGCTTGAGCTTTTCAAGCGAGTCGCGCAGCGCGTCGTACTGGTTCGCTTCAACCGGATAGAGGCCGGCAAACACCTGCGGCTTCACTTCCTTAAAACCCGGCAACGGTTCGGCAGCAGGACTGTTCACGAGCGTGACGGTGTCGCCCACCTTCGCCGCGGCCAATTCCTTGATGCCGGCAATGATGAAACCCACCTGCCCGGCCGACAACGATTCCAGATTCTTCGACTTCGGCGTGAACACGCCGATGTGCTCGACCGGATACTGCGCGCCGGTCGCCATCATGCGGATTTTGTCTTTCGGACGCAGCGTGCCGTTGACGATACGCACGAGCATCACGACGCCGACGTAGTTGTCGAACCACGAGTCGATGATGAGCGCCTGCAACGGCGCTTCAGGATCGCCCTGCGGCGGCGGCACTTTCGCGATCAACGCTTCGAGCACGTCTTCCACGCCTTGGCCCGTCTTGGCGCTGCAATGCGTGGCGTCGGTTGCGTCGATACCGATCACGTCTTCGATCTCGGCGATCGCGTTCTCGGGGTTCGCGGCCGGCAAATCGATCTTGTTGAGTACCGGAATCACGTCGACGCCGAGTTCGATTGCCGTGTAGCAGTTGGCGACTGTTTGCGCCTCCACGCCCTGGCTTGCGTCGACAACAAGCAGCGCGCCTTCGCACGCGGACAGCGAGCGGCTGACTTCATACGAGAAGTCGACGTGGCCCGGCGTGTCGATCATGTTCAGGTTGTAGACCTGGCCGTCGCGGGCGCGATACGTCAGGGCCGCAGTCTGTGCCTTGATAGTGATGCCGCGCTCGCGCTCGAGATCCATGGAGTCGAGCACCTGGGCTTCCATCTCGCGGTCGGACAAGCCACCGCAAATCTGGATGATGCGATCGGCAAGCGTCGACTTGCCATGGTCGATGTGCGCAATGATCGAGAAGTTACGAATATGATCCATTCAGTACCGATCAAGCAAAAAAGGCGCGCTCGGACAATAGCGGAGCACGCCTTGTAAGTAGGTGAAAAACTTATCTATTTTAGCCGAAAAGGCCGGCTCCCGGCGCATCTTGCAGGGCCTGGATCCTGAGACGGCCTGTGAAAGACCGGGACGCGGGGTTTGAGCCGACGTTGACCCGACGTTTGACTCCGGGTTTGACTTGCCGGTCGACTCCGCGTTTGACTCGAGCTTTAGGCTCGACCTTAGGGCTCGACCTTAGGGCTCGATCTTAAGGCTCGATCTTTGACCCCGCTTTCGACTCGCGCCAAAGCACGCGCACCGTTTTTCCGAAAAGCCGACCGGCTCAGGAAGCCGCAGCGGTGCGGGCAGCTAACGCGTCACGCACCCGCGATTCGTCGAGATGGTAGTGACAAAGCTCGATTCCGTCGCACAACAGGACGGGCACCAACTCGTTGTAGCGGGCTTCGAGCGAGGGATCGCTGTCGACGTCAACGACTTCTACTTGCGCGCCGAACTCGGCCAGCAATGGCTCGAGCGCGGCGCGCATGTCGTCGCACAAGTGGCACCACGCGCGCGCATAGAGCGTGAGCGGCGCCGCCGTTGTCATTTCTGCGCGCTGCGCGGGCGAATCGGCACGAACTGCGTGTTCTCGCCTCGACGCACCAGCAGCGCGACCATCTTCTGCGAGTCCAGATGCGAGGTCAGTTCGTCGAACTGCTTCGCGCTCGTGATGTCCGTGTCGCCCACACGCAGGACGATGTCGCCCTTTTGCAGGCCGACGCGTGCCGCCTGACCGTCCGCGGCGTCGATCTGCACACCGTTGCGCAGTTTCAGCGCCTTCAGCTGATCGGCCGGGATGTCGCTGACGGCCAGGCCGAGCGCGTTCGTGGCGCGTTGCTTCGGCGCCTGCGGCTTGCGCTGATCGGCCTTTGCAGTCTTGTCCGGCTGCATCTCTGCGATCGTGACCGGCAGCTCGCGCGTTTGGCCCTTGCGCCACACTGTAATGGTCGCCTTCGTGCCCGGCTTGGTATCGCCGACCATGCGCGGCAAGTCGGTCGCGGTATCGACCGAATGGCCGTTGAACTTCAGGATGATGTCGCCTGGCTGCACGCCTGCCTTGTCCGCAGGACCGCCCGGCTCGACGCTGCTGACGAGCGCGCCCTGCGACTTCGGCAGGCCGAGCGAATCAGCGACGTCTTTGGTCACTTCGCCGATCGCCACCGCGATCCGGCCGCGCACCACCTTGCCCGAAGTCTTCAACTGCTCGGCCACGCGCATTGCTTCGTCGATCGGAATCGCGAACGAAATGCCCATGAAGCCGCCGGTGCGGCTGTAGATCTGCGAGTTGATGCCGATTACTTCGCCCTGCATGTTGATGAGCGGTCCACCCGAATTGCCCGGATTGACGGCTACGTCGGTCTGGATGAACGGCAGATAGTCGCCCGTGTCACGCCCTTTAGCGCTGACGATGCCGGCCGTAACCGTGTTCTCGAGTCCGAACGGTGAGCCGATTGCGACCACCCACTCGCCCACGCGAACCTTGTTCGAGTCGCCGATGGTGATGGTCGGCAGATTCGCCGCGCTGATCTTCACGACCGCGACGTCAGTGCGATCGTCCACGCCGATGAGCTTCGCCTTAAATTCGCGCTTGTCCGTGAGCGTGACGTAAATGGTGTCCGCGTCGTCGATGACGTGCGCGTTGGTCATCACGTAGCCGTCCGCCGACAGGATGAAGCCCGAGCCGACGCCGCTGTTCTGTTCAGGATCGTTGCTGTCCGGGGTGTCCTGACTGCCGCCGCTTCCGCCATTGCCACCATTGTCGCCGCCGCGCGGCACGCCGGGCGATTGCGGCGACTGCGGCATGGGAATGCCAAAAAAGCGCCGGAAGAACTCCGACATGTCGCCGTCGTCCATGCCGGGCGGCAAGCCGCCGCGTGTGCCGCTGTTCGTCACGCGCGTGGTCGTGCGAATGTTAACGACCGCCGGACCGACTTTGTCGACGAGGTCGGTGAAGTCGGGCAGATTGGCTGCGGAGGCCGCTGACGCCGTATGCGGTGCGAACGGCAAACATGCCGCCACCACCGCGGCCGCGAGGAATTTGCGCACCGAGAAAGTCGTCATATCGTAGGAAGCCGAGGGATTCAGGATTCGGAGGATTACTTCGGAGCCTTGTATTCTATGGCAGACGCGAATTGCTGCAACGTGGTCTGGGGCACTTCTCCGAGCAGGGTAATCCAGAAGTCACCGCGGCGCTTGACTAGTACGTGCGTAGCGCCGCTACTGCCCGCGCCTTCCTTGCGCGTGTTGTTTTCGACTGGCTCGATGAACACGGAGATCGCGGCGAGACCGTCGGAGAATACGGCCTGATCCACGGGAATGGTCGGCTGGCCTGCTTCGCGTGCCGCCATTGGACGGCGCAGTTCACGGATCTTGCGAAAGCCCGGCACTGTCACACCGAACTGCCAGCCTTGCGCGGCCATATCGACCGGTTCGATCGGCGGATGCACCACCGTCCAGCCAGCGGTATTGCGAATACCGCTGACAATGCCCGCCTTGTCGACGGGCACGCCGATGCGGATCTGCGAGAACGACAGCTGCTCGAGCACCTGACCGTTCGGATCGAGCGTTTGTGCGCGCAGCAGCAGGCCGGTTTTCTTGTCGGCCCACAGTTTGTAAGCGAAGCGGTAGGCGTCTTTCGGATCGAGCTCGATCACCTGACTTTCGATGCCGGCCACGCGGTCGTCGCCGAGTAGTTTCGGCTCGTACACCGACAGCACCTGCTCGCCGCTTACGGCAAGCAGCGCGGGGAACGAGTCTTTGTTCTGGCGCTTTTCGACAACGCACAAATGCCGTTCCGGCACGAACGTATAAAGCTCGTCGTTATGACGAAGCATTTTGCGCGGCTTACCGTCGAGGCTTTCCAACTGCTCGAATTCGCCGTCTGCCTTGGTCGCATAGTGCGCGATCCGCGAGGTCTGGACGAAATTGCCCCGCTGATAGACGAACGCGCCTTCGTAGTTCTGTTGCTGCGCGGCCTGATGGATGCGATCCAGCAGATCGGCAGCGGTGCGGCGGGCGACGAGCGGATCGTCGGTTTGTGCAAAAACCCGCGGTGTAGCGGACAACAACACGGCTGCGCAGAACAGAAATGCCGGCAGCCGCCCCCAGATAGTCGTTATATTCAACCGCGGAGTCTGCATCAAACTATTGGCCTTGCGTAGAGACTGCAGCAGCGCGAATCAGCGGCATTGAGCCCGGCATGACGGGTTGCTGCGCGAACTGCTGATGAGCTTCGAGATACTGGTCGAGACCCGCGTCGCGAATGATATTCGCGTCTTGCGCGACCGGCATGACATTAGCGCCCGGCACGGACGCCATGGCAACCTTCTGCACCGCGTCGCCGTGCGAGGAAACCGAAGCGACCTGCGTCGCGCCCGGCCCGCCGGGTACGCCCTGCAGTTGCGGCACGACTATCCACGTTAGCGTGGCGGCCGCGGCAGCCACCGCGAAGGCCGGCATCACCCGGCGACGCAGCGCCAGCAGACGGCGCGTAACGGGTATGGCTGCGGGCGCGAGCAAATGCGGCTCGCTTTCCAGGCGCGCGGCAAATCCACTGAGGAATGCGCTGCTCGCCGCGGAACCGACTGCAAGATCGTCGGAACGCAATGCGTCGCCGATCAGGTGATAGCTGGACCACGCGGCGCGATCTTCGCCGTCCAGCTCGGACAGAAACCTGTCCAGATTCAGATGCTCTTCGCCGAACAGCTCACCGTCGACAAAAGCGGACAGACGCTCGCCGCGCGAGCTGGCTTGCGATTGCATCGAGACCGACCCCATGATGCTCCCCATCTTACAAAGACCCCGTAGTGACACCACTAATCCAGATATTGCACCCGCGCCCCGTTCAGCGCGCTAGTCACTTACCAGCGCTTGCCTTCAGGTGTGTCAAGCAACGGACGCAATTTTGCCGCAATGGCTTCGCGAGCGCGGAAAATTCGCGATCTGACGGTGCCGATTGGGCAGCCCATCATCTCAGCGATTTCCTCGTAGCTCAAACCTTCAATTTCACGAAGAGTAATGGCGGTACGCAGCTCTTCCGGTAAAACCGCCATTGCAGCATTGACCGTCTCAGCGATCTGCTTGCTCATCAACATCGACTCAGGCGTGTTGATATCCCTTAGTTGGTCGGCGTCCGAGAAAGTTTCAGCTTCTTCAGCATCTGCTTCGGTCGAAGTCGGCGCACGCCGACCCTGGGTCGCAAGGTAGTTCTTTGCCGTGTTGACCGCAATCCGGTACAACCACGTATAAAAAGCCGATTCCCCGCGAAATTGCGGCAACGCCCGATACGCCTTGATGAAAGCGTCTTGCGCAACGTCTTCCACTTCGGCGGGGTCGCGCACGAGGCGCGAGATCAGCCGGAGAATTTTGCGGTGGTATTTGGAGACCAGAAGCTCGAAGGCGGCCTTGTCGCCCTTCTGGACGCGCTCGACCAGCACCTGATCAATTTCTTTTTCGCTCACCTGATAAATCCGTTAACTATAGGGCGCATGACGGGGGCACCATTGTAGCGTTCCCGTCGACGAGGCACGTTACGGAGGTCATGGCGCCCGGTAACAGCGGTTACAGTCGTTACAGTCACGCGCCGGCGCGGCGCCGCCCGCGCACCGCCAATTCGCGGAAAACGGCTGGCGGCACAGTGTCGGCGGGAACAAGAAGCGTTTGCCGGCGGCCTTCGTCCGGGGTCACTGCGAGCACCAGCAAACGGTCGCTCCAGTGCGCGCAGCCGGCGATTCGACCGTGTACGAGCAGATTTCCGGCCCGGCCCCAGACAGAAATGCCCTCGCGTCCAATTTTCAGCGCCACCGGCTGCGCCCGATCGTGCCTCACCGCGCAAAGCGTGAGAAGCGCAAACACGGCAAGCGTCAACGGAACCGCCTGCCATGCGGTGAGCCACGACGCCATGCAGCTGTAAACCGCACACGACGCCGTCGCCACGAAAGCAGCCAACGCAACGCGCATCGCGAAGGAACGCCGCAGCACGATTTGCTGTGACGTTCCTTCGGAGATGGCCGTATTACGGAAAAGCGCCGGCAAAGCCGGCGCCGTTGGCTGGCGCGTCACCCGTTGCGAGGGATCAGGCGCGCTTGAAGACGAGCGTACCGTTCGTGCCGCCGAACCCGAACGAGTTCTTCAGCGCGACGTCGATCTTCATCTCCCGTGCAGTGTTGGCACAGTAGTCCAGATCGCACTCGGGATCCTGGTTGAAGATGTTGATCGTGGGCGGCGACACCTGATGGTGAACAGCCAGCACGGTGAACACCGACTCGAGACCGCCGGCGCCGCCGAGCAGGTGACCCGTCATCGACTTGGTCGAATTCACGACGATGTCTTTGGCATGGTCGCCGAACGCCCGTTTGATGCCGGTTGTCTCAGCCAGATCGCCGAGCGGCGTGGACGTGCCGTGCGCGTTCAGGTAGTTGACCTGATCGGCGTTGATGCCCGCGTTCTTCATGGCCGCAAGCATGCAACGGCGCGCGCCGTCGCCGTCTTCGAGCGGTGCGGTCATGTGATAGGCGTCGCCGCTCATTCCATAGCCGCCGACTTCGGCGTAAATCTTCGCGCCGCGAGCCTTCGCATGCTCGTACTCTTCGAGCACCATCACGCCCGCGCCTTCGCCGAGCACAAAACCGTCGCGATCCTTGTCCCACGGACGGCTTGCCGTCGCCGGGTCGTCATTGCGTTGCGACAGCGCGCGCGCCGCCGCAAAGCCGCCGATACCGAGCGGCGACACCGTCGATTCCGCTCCGCCCGCGATCATCACGTCTGCGTCGCCGTATTCGATCAGGCGCGAAGCCTCACCGATACAGTGCAAACCCGTTGTACATGCGGTGACGATGGCGAGATTCGGACCCTTGATGCCGAACTTGATCGACAGGTGCCCGGAGATCATGTTGATGATCGACGCCGGCACGAAGAACGGCGAAATGCGGCGCGGGCCGCGATTCAGCAGTTCGGTTTGCGTGACCTCGATCATCGGCAGACCGCCGATGCCCGAACCGACCACGACGCCGATACGCTCCGAATTCTCGTCGGTGACTTCCAGGCCGCTGTCCTGCATCGCCTGGATGCCGGCAGCCACGCCGTAATGGATGAACGTATCCATGTGGCGCGCTTCCTTACCGGGGATGTAGTCCTCGATATTGAAGCCCTTCACCTCGCCGGCGAAACGAGTCGAGAAGTTCGACGCATCGAACTTCGTAATATTGGCAATACCCGACTTGCCGGCGACCAGATTGGCCCAGCCGTCGGCAACATTATTGCCAACAGGCGAAATCAGCCCCAGGCCTGTAACAACAACACGACGGCGGCTCACGGTAACCCCTTTTTCATAGATGACAAAAGCAAAAGCCACAGCGGCCACAGGAATCTGCCCTGTGTACCCTGTGGCTGTTAAGTCGGCAATCGCGCTGAAAAATGCGCTGTCAACATCGCTGGCTCCTGCACGGCACACCTCGCAGCAAAAAATGGCAACCCCGCTGGCGTCGGCAACCGACACGGCAGGGCGTCATACGCCGCTAACGCACAAACGCAGGCGCGAATGACCTTAGGCCTTGACGTTCGCGCGAGCGTAGTCGATCGCTTGCTGAACGGTGGTGATCTTCTCGGCTTCTTCATCCGGAATTTCCATGCCGAATTCGTCTTCGAGGGCCATCACGAGTTCAACCGTGTCCAGCGAGTCGGCGCCGAGGTCGTTCACGAACGAAGCTTCGTTCTTGATTTCCGCTTCGGCCACGCCCAGTTGTTCTGCGACGATCTTCTTGACGCGCTGTTCGATATTGTCCATTACCCCTCCAAGGGAAAGAAGTTCAAAAATACAGGTGCGCGCATTTTATCAGGTTTGACCCGGCAAAAAAGCGGCGCATCAGGTTGCTGTCAAGGCATGCGCCTTACGCGTTTGCAAACGCATCAAGGCGCGGATAGTAACCGAATTTGGTTACGACATGTACATTCCGCCGTTCACATGCATCGTCGTGCCGGTGATGTAACCTGCTTGCGGCGACGCGAGGAATGCAACAGCGTGTGCGATATCTTCCGGGCTGCCGAGACGGCCCAGCGGAATCTGCGTTTTCAGCGCCGTTTGCTGCTCTTCCGGCAACGTGCGCGTCATGTCCGTATCGATAAAACCGGGCGCCACGCAATTCACCGTAATGCCGCGGCTGCCGATCTCGCGTGCAAGCGCGCGGGTCATGCCGGCCACGCCCGCTTTCGCCGCGGCGTAGTTGATCTGGCCAGGGTTGCCCGCCGAACCGACCACCGACGTGATGTTGATGATACGGCCGCCCTTCGCCTTCATCATGGGACGCAGCACCGCGCGCGACAGACGGAACACCGACTTCAGATTGGTGTCGATCACTGCGTCCCAGTCGTCGTCCTTCATACGCATGGCCAGCTGGTCCTGCGTGATGCCGGCATTGTTCACGAGCACATGCAGCGCGCCGAATTCCTTCACCGTGCTTTCGATCAGCGCTTCGGCAGCAGCCGCGTCGTTCACGTCGAGCACCGCACCGCGTCCGCTCACGCCGGCCGCGCTGAACGCTTCGCTGATCGCCGCCGCGCCGATTTCGCTGGTCGCCGTGCCGATCACCGTTGCGCCCTGGCGCGCGAGTTCCATGGCGATGGCGCGGCCAATGCCGCGCGAGGCGCCCGTTACGATTGCGATCTGCTTGTCGAGATTCTTTTCCATCTGTCGGTCCGAATGCCCTTCGGAGGGCTGATTGATTGCTGATGCCTGTTGCGGTCTTTGCGATGCAGCGCTCAGCCTGCCGTTACGAGCTTGAGCGTTTCTTCGAGAGAAGCGGGATCGAACACGGACGCGCCGACGAGATTGCCGTCGATACGCTTCGTGAGGCCCGCAAGGACCTTGCCCGGCCCGCATTCGACGACGTGCGTAACCCCTTGAGCCGCCATGGCCTGGACGCTTTCAACCCAGCGCACCGCGCCAGCCGCCTGACGCACCAGTGCGTCTTTGATCTGCGCCGGCTCGTTCACGATGGCGACGTCGACATTGTTGATGACCGGAATCGACGGCACTTGGACGTTCACGCTCGCCAGATACTCGCGCAATTGATCCGACGCCGGCTTCAGCAGCGACGAATGGAACGGCGCCGATACCGGCAGCGGCAACGCGCGCTTTGCGCCCTTCGCCTTCGCCAATTCACAGGCCTTTTCGACCGCTGCCTTGTGGCCTGCGATCACGACCTGAGCAGGCGCGTTGAAATTGACCGCTTCGACGACACCCGTGGCCGCCGCTTCGGCGCAAACAGCGCGCACGGTGTCGTCGTCAAGACCGAGAATCGCCGCCATGCCGCCTTCGCCGACGGGCACCGCCGTTTGCATCGCCTGGGCGCGGAAACGCACGAGCGGCACGGCATCGCGAAACGCGATCGCGCCAGCCGCGACGAGCGCCGTGTATTCACCGAGACTATGGCCCGCGACGATTGCCGGCGCGGGGCCGCCCGCCTGCTGCCACGCGCGATAGATCGCGTATGCCGCGGTCAACATCACCGGCTGTGTGTTCGTAGTGAGATTCAGATCTTCGGCCGGACCTTCGGCGATCAGCTTGCCGAGGTCCTGATTGAGCGCGTCGGACGCTTCCTGAACTGTCTCGCGCACAACCGCATGGTCGGCGAACGCGTTGAGCATGCCGACAGATTGCGAACCCTGTCCGGGAAAAACGAACGCAAATTTCATATCGTCCTCAAAATCGATTTAGTCAGATGTGAGGTGCGCGCGGCCGGAAAGCACGCGGCGCAAGGGCGCGTGAATGCGCCGCCTGAAGTCGGTCTGCTTAGTAGCGAATGACCGACGCGCCCCACGTAAAGCCGCCGCCGACGCCTTCGATCAGCACGTTCTGGCCGCGCTTGATGCGGCCGTCGCGGACCGCAACGTCGAGTGCGAGCGGAATGGACGCAGCCGACGTATTGCCGTGCTCGCCCACCGTGACGACCATGCGTTCCTGCGGCAAGCCGAGCTTGCGGCAAGTGCTCTGCATGATGCGAATGTTGGCCTGATGCGGAATCAGCCAGTCGATCTGGTCAGCGGAAAGATTCGCTTTTTCGAGTGCTTCGACCGCGACCTTCTCCAGCACGTTGACAGCCAGCTTGAACACCGCCTGCCCGTCCATATGCAGGAAAGCGCTGCCGGCGATCACGCCGCCGTTCACGTTGCCCGGCGTGCACAGAATGTTCGAGTGACTGCCGTCTGCGTGCAATGCGCTCGCAAGTACGCCCGGCTCTTCCGACGCCTGCAGGATCACCGCGCCGGCGCCGTCGCCAAACAGCACGCACGTGGTGCGGTCATTGAAATCGAGAATGCGCGAGAAGGTCTCCGCGCCGATGACGAGCGCCGTGCGATGCTGGCCGCCGCGAATCAGACTGTCCGCCATAGCCACCGCGTAAGCGAAGCCGGAGCAGACGGCCTGCACGTCGAAAGCCGCGCCGTGATTCTTGATACCGAGCTTGTTTTGCAACAGGCACGCCGTGCTCGGGAACACGAAGTCAGGCGTGGAAGTGGCAACAATGATCAGATCGATGGATTGCGGGTCGATGTCCGCCGCTTCGATCGCACGCAGCGACGCGAACTTCGCGAGGTCGCTGGTCGTGACATCGGGATCCGCGAAGTGACGTGCATGGATGCCCGTGCGGGCCACGATCCACTCGTCGCTCGTTTCGACGCCTTGCTTCGCCAGACGCTCGGCGAGGTCCTGATTGGTGACGCGCGCGGGCGGCAGATAGCTGCCGGTGCCGAGGACGCGGGAATAAATTGTCGATTGAGCCATTATGCCTTCGAGGATTGCGCAGCGTAGGGCTCGGCCGGCTGGCCTGCGATGGGGCTTGCGTGACCCGCACCGCTTGCGTCGCGCGCTGCCTGTTCAAGAGAACCCGCGTTCTCTTCCATCGCTTGCGCAAGGCGCTCCAGCACGCCGTTTTTGACGGCATCATACCCGCGTTTGATAGCCCACTCAAACGCGTAGGCATCCGCGGAGCCGTGGCTCTTGATCACCAGTCCGCGCAGGCCGAGCAGCGCTGCACCATTATATTGCCGATGATCGACACGCTTCTTGAAGCGCATCAACACGGGCAACGCGAGCACGGCCATCACTTTGGTGAGCCACGAACGCCCGAACTCTTCCTTGATGATGTTCGACAGCATTTGCGCGAGACCTTCAGAGGTCTTCAGCGCCACATTGCCCACGAAACCATCGCACACGATCACGTCGACCGTGCCCTTGAAGATGTCGTTGCCTTCCACGTTGCCGTGGAAATTGAGCGTGCTCGCACGCAGCAACTCCCCGGCGCGTTTAATCGTGTCATTGCCCTTGATGACTTCTTCGCCGATGTTCAGGAGCCCAATGGTGGGCCGCTCGCGGCCTTCGAGCGCCGACACGAGCGCGTGCCCCATCTCCGCGAATTGCAGCAAATGCTGCGGCTCGCAGTCGACGTTGGCGCCCAGGTCGAGCATCATGGTGTAGCCGTTGGGGTTCGGCAAGGCGGACGCAATTGCCGGGCGCTCGATTCCCGACAGCGTTTTCAGCACATAACGCGAAACCGCCATCAGTGCGCCGGTGTTGCCGGCGGAAACGCAGGCTTGCGCCTCGCCTTCCTTGACGCGATTCAGCGCAACGCGCATGGATGAATCTTTTTTCTTGCGCAGCGCGACTTCAACCGGGTCGTCCATCGCGACGATCTCGGAAGCGGAGACGACCGTCAGCGCCGGCAGGTCCTGAGCCTTCAACTTCTTCAGCTGCGCACGAATCGCACTTTCAATGCCGACGAGCAGCAACTGCGCGTCGGGATGCGAACGAACGAAGTTGACGGCAGCGGGAACGGTCACGGACGGGCCGTGGTCGCCTCCCATGCAAT
Source organism: Paraburkholderia kirstenboschensis (assembly GCF_904848585.1). Taxonomy (GTDB): domain Bacteria; phylum Pseudomonadota; class Gammaproteobacteria; order Burkholderiales; family Burkholderiaceae; genus Paraburkholderia; species Paraburkholderia kirstenboschensis. The sequence goes on along the minus strand of NZ_CAJHCR010000001.1, from coordinate 489,984 downwards.
CTATCGTGAGCTTTACTGTCATGGAGTGCGGCGAATTTCAGGCGCTCTGCATGAGATCGCAGTAAGCGCTGAAGCTGCAACTGCGATCGACACAAAAAAGCGGCAAACGAATGCCGCCTTTTTGCCGAGCCGGGAAAATGTCAAGCGAGCTGATCGCCACGCGGAACGCCGGTTGGCGTAACGCTGTGAAACGATTAGTCGTTCTTCGTCTTGACGACTTTCTTGCCGCGATAGTAGCCGTTCGGGCTAACGTGGTGACGCAGATGCACTTCGCCCGTGCTCGGCTCGACGGCCAGCGGCGCTGCCGTCAGGAAATCGTGCGAACGGTGCATGCCGCGCTTCGACGGCGACTTCTTGTTTTGTTGAACTGCCATGACTAACTCCTAAAAATTTTCCGGATTCTAACACAGCCCGACCCGGTGTCCGCCATTGGCCGAATGGCCAATGCGCCCGCATCGCGCTCCTATGCAACTGTTCAATGCTTCTTGTCGCCCGGCTCACCGCGCTTGAGACTTTCGAGCGCCGCGAACGGATTCGGCCGCTCAGGCTCACCGCCCTCACCTGCTTCGTCCAACGGAGCTTCGTCGCCCTCGCCTTCGGCACCGGCCACACCCGAGACGAGACTCTCGTGCACCTCGGGACAAACCTCATGCTTGGGCACGAGCGGCAAGGAGAGCAGCAACTCTTCTTCGATCAAGTCGACGAGATCGAACTGGCGTGAGCCCACAATCACTTCGACTTCATCCTCGTCGAGCGGAAACTCTTCGGCTTCCGCCTCAGTGTTGACGATCCGATAGGTTGCGTCGACGTTGAACGGCTGCGAATACGGTGTCATGCACCGCTGACATTCGAGCCATGCAGCGCCGTGGATCGCCAACCTCAAATAAGGCTGAGGACCCTCGGTGCCGTCGTCCTGCAATTCCGGCTGCGTCGCCCCTTCGGCTTGCCACGTGAACGCGGTGTCGCGCTCTGGCGCTTCTGCCGGGACTTCGTTTAACATGCGCGGCAGTTGCGAGACGCGCACGACACCCGCGGCCTGCCGTCCACTCCGCGCAAATTCAAACAGATCGAGTTCATGCGGGTCAGGCAGACCTGCAGGCTTGCCAGGATGTTGAGTCATGTGCGCTCCTGCGTCGGCAATGATTTCGCCGGTTAAAACAACCGTAAAACACCCGTAAGTCACTGGGTAAATCAGTCTGCGAGAAGGCCCGCGAAACTTGAGCGATGCACGATTGTGTTGCCGCTAAACTGCGCGACCGCAGCAACCGCCTGCAGCCACACTTTCGGCCCTTCAGCGAGCGACGCCTGACGCAAGCATACCGATGAAAAGCCCAAAATGATATCCGCTTTGTCTTTTCGAGTCAAACACTTAAGCTCGTACCAGCGCGACCTGCGCACAACCTCGTACGTCCCGCCCTTTCAGCCGTTGATCGACCATGCCAGACTCCCCAAAAAGCCCGCCACGCCTCATTCTGGCGTCGAGTTCGCCGTATCGCCGCGAGTTGCTTGAACGCCTTCGCATTCCATTCGACGTTGCGGTGCCCGCGATCGACGAAACCGCTCACGCCGACGAATCGCCCGACGCCACCGCTCTGCGGCTCGCCGAAGCGAAGGCTCGAGCGGTGGCCAACGGGCTTTCCGCCGACGAAGCCGTCCTCGTAATCGGCTCCGACCAGGTTGCCACTTACGACGGCCTGCAAATCGGCAAGCCAGGCACTCACGACAAGGCGCTCGCACAATTGCAAGCGATGCGCGGCCGCGAGGTGCTGTTTCATAGTGCACTGTGTCTGTTCGACAGCCGCTCGCGAACCGCTCAGAGCGTCGACGTGATCACCCGCGTGCGATTCCGCGAACTGCCCGATGCAGCGCTCGAAGCCTACCTCCTCGCCGAAACGCCGTACGACGTCGCCGGCAGCGCCAAGTCCGAAGGGCTCGGCATTGCGCTGCTCGAAGCTATCCATTCCGACGATCCCACTGCGCTCGTCGGCCTGCCGCTGATAGCGCTCTCGGACATGCTGCTGACGGCGGGCTATCCGCTATTGGGGGCGCAATGAGCGGCACGCTTTATCTGATTCCAAACACGCTAGGCGAAGGCGACGCCGACGCGCTCGACGCCGTCCTGCCTGCCCCGGTGCGGGCCCGCGCCGCGGCGCTGCGGTACTACATCGGCGAGAACGCTAAGACCACGCGCGCATTTCTCAAGAAAGTCGGCACCGAGCAGCCCATCCAGGAAATCGAGATCCGCGAACTGAACGTCAACACGCCGGCCGGCGAGATCGACAAACTGCTTGCGCCGGTTCTGGCCGGCACGGACGCCGGCCTCGTATCGGAAGCGGGTTGCCCCGCGGTAGCCGATCCGGGCGCGCTGCTGGTGCGCCGGGCGCACGAACGCGGAGTCAAGGTCGTGCCGTTCGTAGGGCCGAGCTCGATCCTGCTCGCGCTGATGGCGTCCGGGCTCAACGGCCAGAGTTTTGCTTTTCACGGCTATTTGCCGGTCGACGCGGCCGAACGGGCCAAGCGTCTGCGCGATCTCGAACTGACGTCGCGCAAAAGCAAGCAGACGCAGATCTTCATTGAGACGCCGTATCGCAACCGCGCACTGCTGGACACCCTGCTGGCAACCTGCGCACCGTCGACACTCGTTTGTGTCGCTGTGGATCTGACGCTGCAAACCGAAACCATCCGCAGCCACACGGTGGCCGACTGGAAGAAGAAACCAGCATTGGATCTGCATAAGCGGCCAGCGATTTTTCTGATACTGGCGGCGTGAACGAGACGGGCTCCCAGCCAGTTCCGCGCAAAAAAGCCCCGCCCGGTCCGAACGACCGCGCGGGGCTTCTCGTATTGGCGGCCTTCGCTCCGATCAACGCAAATTAAGCTTCCCGCCCAGAGCCATCGCGTGCACGGCGCCGTTGCCGACGGCCGCGCCGAATTTGCGCGCGACGCGGTCGGTGATGCTTTCCTTCACCGTGTAGTCGACGATGTCCGGCGCCTTGATAATCTCGCGCGCCACATAGTTGGCATCGCCAAATCCGTCGGCGAGGCCCAGTTCGACGCTCTTCTGACCGGTCCAGAAGAGCCCGGAGAACATGTCGGGCGTCTCGTGCAGGCGCTTGCCGCGACCTTGTCGAACTGCGTCGATGAATTGCCCATGAATCTGGTCGAGCATTTCTTGCGCATGCTGGTCCATCTTCGGCGTTTCAGGCGAGAACGGGTCGTAAAAGCCCTTATTCTCGCCAGATGTATGCAGTCTGCGCTGGATGCCAAGCTTGTCCATGAGGCCGGTGAAACCGAAGCTATCCATCAGCACGCCAATGGAGCCCACGATGCTCGCCTTGTCGACATAAATCTTGTCGCCGGCGGCGGCAGCGTAGTAACCGCCCGACGCACACATGTCACCCACGACGACATATAGCGGAATTGACGGATGTTTTGCACGCAATCGACGGATTTCGTCGTAGATGATACCTGCTTGCACGGGGCTGCCACCTGGGCTGTTGCAGCGGAGAATTACCCCCGCAGTGCCTGCGTCGCCGAACGCACTTTCGAGCGCTGCACTGACATCTTCGGCGTTAGCGTTCGTATCGGCAGAGATCTCGCCATCAAGTGCGATCAACGCTGTATGGCGGCCCGTAGCCGCCAGCTTGTCGCCGGAAAATATGAACACCACCCAGATCACCAGCCCCAGCAAGGCAAGGAACAGCAGACGGAAGAAGATTTTCCAGCGGCGCGCGGCGCGCTGTTCGTTGATCGCAGCGAGCGCTATGCGCTCGAGTGCCGCGCGTTCCCAGCCGGGCTCGTCGGCGGAAACGCGGCTGCGGTCGCTCATGGCCGGTTCTTTCGTTTCAGGCGTCAAATTGTCGGACATGCGTGCAGTGGAATTTTTGAGGAAGACAGATCAAAACGCGGATCAGGACGCGGCGGGTTGCAACTCTCCGTCGGGAAGCCAGAACACAGCGCGGCCCTCGGGTGTATCGCGCTCGTCTACCTGCAGGGCCCGTAGTCTAGCGCCGCGGCACGGACCACCTACGCATTTGCCGGTATCCGGCGCGTAAATCGCCCCATGTGTGGCGCACATCAAGTATAAACCGGACGATTCGAAGAACTGGCCCTCTGCCCAATCCAGCTCCATTGGAACGTGAGCGCAACGGTTGAGATAGCCGTGAACACGGCCTTCGTACCGAACGAAAAACACCACGACTTCGTCGGCGCCGATTCTGGCAGCACGCCGCACGCCCGTGCCGCCGTCCACGAGTTCCCCGGATGCGCACACCCGCACCGCCTGCACGGTAGCCTCGCCCCCGCCCTCGCTCACGCCGGTGCTCATGCGTTTTCCCTCAACCAGCTCGACAGCGCGCTGACGCTAGATGCAACGTATTTCGGCGACAGCGCGCTCAACGACCCGGCCGGATGCGCGCCGTAGGTAACGCCAACACCGGCGACCCCCGCGTTGATCGCCATCTGCAGATCATGAGTCGTGTCACCGACCATCACCGTGCGCACCGGGTCCTGCCCCAGTTCGCGCGTCAATTCGTGCAGCATGGCCGGATGCGGCTTGGAGAATGTCTCGTCCGCGCAGCGGGTGCCGTCGAACAGGCTGGTCAGCCGCACCTGATCCAGCGCGCGGTTAAGTCCAACGCGGCTTTTGCCCGTCGCCACCGCCAGCAGATAGCCCTGATCGCGCAACTCCTGCAGCATTTCGCGCACGCCGACGAACAACTCGGTGGTCTGATCTTTCACCAGATAGTGAAACCGGTAGCGCTCGGCGAGCCGCGGATAGTCGCTCGGATCGAGCGTGGGCGCCGCGATTTGCAGCGCGTCGCGCAAGCCGAGGCCGATAACATAGCTCGCGGCCTCGTCCGCTGGAACCGGCAGACCGAGATCACGGCACGCCGCCTGGATGCTGCGCGTGATGTGCGCGGTCGAATCCATCAGCGTTCCGTCCCAGTCGAAGACGATCAGGTCAAATTGCTCTCTAGCCATGCGGTGCCGTCTCCGGGTGTGACCCATTTCGTAATTCGTTGAGCTGCGCGATGAAATTCCGGCACTCGGCCGGCAACGGCGCCTCCAGTTGCAGCGGCGCGCCGGTTGCCGGGTGCGTAAGCTTCAGCCGGTAAGCGTGCAGGAACATGCGCTTGAGCCCGGGTCTAGCATTCGCACGAGCGAGCGCCTTGTTCAGCGCGAAGTCGCCGTATTTGGCATCGCCGACGATCGGCAGTTCCAGATGCTGCAGATGAACGCGGATCTGATGCGTGCGGCCCGTCTTCAGCTCCGCTTCGAGCAACGCATACTCGGGCCAGCGGTCGATCAGATTGAATACCGTGTGCGACGCCAGACCGTCGGCCTGCACGCGCACGCGCCGCTCGCCGTCCGCGGTCAGGTATTTGTGCAGCGGCTCCTTGACGGCGCGGCGGCGCCCCCAGTCGCTCGCCCATTCGCCGTGGACGCACGCATAGTAGCGCTTATCCATCCTGTTCTCGCGGATCTGGTCGTGAAGATTCACGAGCGCCGAACGCTTCTTGGCGAGCATGAGGATGCCGGAGGTTTCGCGATCCAGCCGATGCACCAGCTCGAGGAATTTCGCCTGCGGCCGCGCCTCGCGCATCTGCTCGATCACGCCAAACGCGACGCCGCTGCCGCCGTGCACCGCGACACCCGCCGGTTTGTCGATGACGAGCAGGTGTTCGTCTTCGAAAATGGTCCGGAACTCCGCGCTGGGCACCGGCGCGTGGGCGGCCGCCTCGTTGGGCTGCGCGACGCGGATGGGCGGCACGCGCACGAGATCGCCGAGTTCGAGCCGGTACTGCGCGTCGATCCGGCCCTTGTTCACGCGCACTTCCCCGCTACGCAGGATGCGATAAATGTGGCTCTTGGGGACGCCTTTACAGACCCGCAAGAGAAAGTTGTCGATGCGCTGTCCGGCCGCGCTGTCGTCGATCTCGATCACCGAGACCTGATCGCTCGCGACCGCGCTTGTTACCGATTTCTGGGATATTTTGCCTAACTCTTTCATTCTGAATATAATTTGCCCAGCAGTCTGCGGCGGCCGGCGCAGTGTCCGGAATTCGGGCGGATTGCGCAGGTGCAAGCGTAAATCGTTATTTTACTTGCGCCGGGGTCTGGTTGCTCACCCTGAAAATGAGATGCAACAAGTTGCACGCACGAGGTCAGTACCCGGCAGGGACGGCGCCCACAGGCGCGTTCGGTCAAGGTCGGCTTCGACGGTAACGGAATTTTGGTAAAAAAGAATTTAACTTCCAGCTTCGGTATCGGGCGTCTTACGCCTGCTGTAGGAAGCTGCGAGTTGCGAAAATACGGCGTGCGCCCATGGCGTCTTGTAGAAAGTACAAGACTTGGCGACGTCAAAATGAGGCGAGACACCCCCAGCAGGAAAAGACGCGCCGCTTGCGCGAACTTCCCGTTGCGGCACGACCGCAGCCTTCGACCCTCCGGTCACGCGCCCAGTTGGCGCACCGGCGAGAGGGGACGAAAGGCTTATGAAGGTCTGCCGGCAGAACCCGCGGCGTGTCGGGTCGTTATTTGAAGCCGTGTTCGCATGTGCCCTGCGGCACCGCGCTCCTTCTTTATGGAGCCGGGCCCTCTCAGGCAATTCTCCCGCCATTTTTCCCGCTCCAGCGTGCTTGTGAAAACACAATAAGGCGCGGCATGCCGCTGCCCGCTTCGCGCTCGCGACTGACAACCGCGAAGGCGACGCGCGCCGGCCGAGCCGCTCTGGAGCCGTTCCATGAAACGCATGTTGTTCAATGCGACGCAGCAGGAAGAACTGCGCGTTGCCATCGTCGATGGGCAAAAACTCATCGACATCGACATCGAAACCGCCGGGCGCGAACAGCGCAAAGGCAATATTTACAAGGGCATCATTACCCGCATCGAGCCGTCGCTCGAAGCCTGTTTCGTCAACTACGGCGAAGACCGCCACGGCTTCCTGCCCTTCAAGGAAGTCGCCCGCCAGTATTTCCGCGACGGCGTCGACATGCGCTCCGCGCGCATTCAGGACGCGCTCAAGGAAGGTCAGGAACTGATCGTTCAGGTCGAGAAGGAAGAGCGCGGCAACAAGGGCGCCGCCCTGACCACGTTCATTTCGCTCGCCGGCCGCTATCTGGTCCTGATGCCGAACAACCCGCGCGGCGGCGGCGTGTCGCGCCGGATCGAAGGCGACGACCGTCAGGAATTGCGCGAAACCATGGCGCAGCTGCAATTGCCGGAAGGCATGAGCATCATCGCGCGCACGGCCGGCATTGGCCGCAGCGCCGAAGAGTTGCAGTGGGACCTGAACTACCTGATGCAGCTGTGGCGAGCAATCGAAGCCGCGTCGCAAAGCGGTTCGGCCGGCCAGCCGATGCTGATTTATCTCGAATCGAGCCTCGTGATCCGCGCGATTCGTGACTATTTCCAGCCGGACATCGGCGAAATTCTGATCGACACCACCGAAATTCATGACCAGGCGCGCGCCTTCATGGACATCGTGATGCCGGACAACGTCAGCAAGGTCAAGCGCTATCACGACGATGTGCCGCTTTTCTCGCGCTTCCAGATCGAACATCAGATTGAAACGGCGTACTCGCGCACTGTGCCGCTGCCCTCGGGCGGCGCCATCGTGATCGACCACACCGAAGCACTGGTCGCAATCGACGTGAACTCGGCCCGCGCCACCAAGGGCGCAGATATCGAGGAAACGGCCGCTCGCACCAACCTCGAAGCCGCCGACGAAGTCGCGCGCCAATTGCGCCTGCGCGACCTGGGCGGCCTGATCGTGATCGACTTCATCGACATGGAGTCGGCCAAGAGCCAGCGCGAAGTCGAACAACGCCTGAAAGACGCGCTCAAGCACGACCGTGCGCGCGTGCAGATGGGCAAAATTTCGCGCTTCGGCCTGATGGAACTGTCGCGTCAGCGTCTTCGTCCGGCTCTGTCGGAAGGCAGCCACGTGACCTGCCCGCGTTGCAACGGCACGGGCCACATCCGCGATACCGAATCGTCCGCGCTGCAAGTGCTGCGGATCATTCAGGAAGAAGCAATGAAGGAAAACACCGCGGCGATCCATTGCCAGGTGCCGGTCGAGGTGACCGCCTTCCTGCTGAACGAAAAGCGTTCGGAGATCAACAAGATCGAATCGCGCTTCAAGGTGAACGTCGTGCTGGTGCCGAACAAGCACCTGGATACGCCGCATTACAAGCTCGAACGCCTGCGTCATGACGATGCTCGCCTCGACGAACCGCGCGCTTCGTGGAAGATGGCCGAAGAAGCGGCTCGCGAGTTGGAGTCGGAAACCGGCTACAGCAAGCGCACCGAAGAAGTGAAGCCGAAGCAGGAAGCGGCGGTCAAGGGCATCACGCCCGAGAAGCCGGCGCCGAGCGCGCCGGTTCGCCCGGTCGCAGCGCCGGCGGCTCCGGTCGCAGTCACGCAGGCGAGCGGCGGCTTCATCGGCTGGCTGAAAAATCTGTTCGGCATGCAGCCGGCGGCGCCGGAGCCCGTTGCGCCTGCGGCTACCGAAAAGCAAGCGCGTCCGCAACAACGTGGCGAGCGTTCGGAGCGCGGTGAGCGCACCGGCGAACGCGGCGGCGACCGCAACCGCAATCGCCGTACTGGCGCGGGTGGCCGCGATGCGGCGCCCCGTGGCGAAGCTACGAACGGCGGCCGTCAGGGCCAGCAGCCTTCGCAGCGTCGCGAAGAACGTGAGCCGCGCGAAGGCCGCGAGGTGCGCGAAGCACGCGAAGGCCGTGAGCCGCGTGAACCGCGCGAGGCACGCGAACCGCGCGGCAACCGCGAAGCACGTGAAGGCCGCGAGCCGCGCGAAGCACGCGAACCGCGCGAAGGCCGTGAAAGCCGCGAGCGCGACAATCGCGGCGGCGAGCGGGCTGAAACGGTGGAAGGCGCACCGCGTGGCGAGCGCCAGGAACGCGGCGAGCGCCGCGAACGTGGCGAACGCGCTGAGCGTGGCGAGCGCCGCAAGCCGCAGACAGAAACCGCCGACGCGTTGACCCAGGCCGAGGCCCAAACCGCGGAAGAACTGGCTCTGGCGCAAAACCAGACCGCCGTTACTGACAACGCTGCGCCGGTCGATCAGGAAGCAGTGGCGCGTGAGGGCGAAGAGCGTCGTCGTCGCCGTCGCGGCCGTCGCGGTGGTCGTCGTGAGCGTGAGGAAGACGTGAACGGCAACCTGGCTGCGGACGTCGCGGAAGCGGAAGGCGACAACGTCAACGTCAGCGACGATGCACCGGTGCGCACCGCGCATCAGCCGGTGGAATCGAAGCCGGAAGTGAACGAAGTCCGGGAAGCGAAGGAAGTGGCGCCGGTGGAAGTCGTGGTTGCCGCCGTTGCAACCGAGACGGCAGTCGTCACGGAACTCCACGCTGCAACCGAAACGCCGGCTCTCGCCGCCGAAAAGGCAGCGAAGACGGAAACGGTCGTGCCGGTCGCCGAACTGCCGGCTGCTCCGGCTGCCGTTGAACCGGTCGCGCAAACGCCTGTTGCACAAGCCACGGCGCCGGTCGAACCGGCGCAGGCTGCACCTGCTGCAGCGGAGACGGTATCGCTGGTGGAACCGGTCGTTCGTGAAGAGGCAGCAGTCGTTGCGCCGGCAGCGGAAACAGCAGCGCAAGCGCAAGTCGCGCAGGCTCCCGTTGAACCTGTTGCCGCCGCTCCTGCGGAAGTGATTGCGGCGCCGGTTGCAGAGCCCGCACCGCAACCGGAGATCGTCGAGCCGAAACCAGTCGTCGCAGCAGTCGCGCCGGCTGTCGAACCGGCAGCGGTCGAGCCGGCGCCTGTCGCCGCCGCGCCGCAAGCCGCGGAAGCCGTGCAGGCATCGCAAGCGCCGTCGGCGTCGCGAGCATCGTTCAACGGCGGCGTCTCGGCTGAAGCTCTGAAGCCGGTGCTGGAGCAAGCCGGTCTCGTCTGGGTCAATACAGACGCCGACAAGCTGCGCGCAGCACAGGAAGCCGCCGCGCAGACGGTGAAACCGCCGCGCGTGGTGCGTGAACGCAAGCCGTTGCCGCCGCTCGACTCTGCGCCGATGCAGCAAGTGGAAACGGACAAGCACCCGCAGTAAGCTTGCGACCTCGCTTCGAAAAGCCCGCCCTCACCGGCGGGCTTTTTGTTTTTTTGCACGCGAAACGCATCCCCCTCGCGAACGCCCCACCCTCCCCGTAAACCCCGACAGGGGTCGGCATCGCCCAGCCGTTTAAGGCATTTCCGATAGAATGAAGAACTCGCCTCCCCCGTTTGGCACAACGCAAGCAACTCATGTCCCGACGCATCATCCCTGTTGCCGACCTCAGCGCGGCGCCGGTCATTTCCGGCCCGGTGCAGACGCCTAGCGGCGCGCTGCACGATACGCTCGCGCGTCCGTTGCGAGACTTGCGCATTTCGGTGACGGACCGTTGCAATTTCCGCTGCGTCTACTGCATGCCGCGCGCCGTGTTCGATAAGGACTATGCATTCCTGCCGCACAGCGCATTGTTGAGCTTCGAGGAAATCGAGCGGCTTGCGCGGCTCTTTGTCGCACATGGTGTCGAAAAAATTCGCCTGACGGGTGGCGAGCCGCTGTTGCGCAAGAACCTCGAATTTCTGATCGAACGCCTAGCGCGGCTCACTACGCCGGCCGGCCGCCCGCTCGATCTGACGCTCACCACGAACGGCTCGCTGCTCGCCCGCAAGGCGCGCAGCCTCAAGGACGCAGGCCTCACCCGGGTAACCGTCAGCCTCGACGCGCTCGACGACATGCTGTTTCGCCGCATGAACGACGCCGACTTCGCGGTGGCCGACGTGCTCGACGGAATCGCCGCCGCGCAAGCCGTAGGCCTCGCGCCAGTGAAGGTCAACATGGTGGTCAAGCGCGGCACGAACGACAGTGAAATCGTGCCGATGGCACGCCATTTCAAAGGCTCGGACGCCGTGCTGCGCTTCATCGAATACATGGACGTGGGCACGTCCAACGGTTGGAACATGACCGAAGTGCTGCCGTCCGCGGACGTCATCGCGCGCATCGCCGAGCATTTCCCGCTTGCGCCGCTCGAAGCGCACAGTGCAGCCGAAACAGCGCAGCGCTGGGGTTATGCCGACGGCAGCGGCGAAATCGGCGTTATTTCGAGCGTGACCCGCGCCTTTTGTGCGAGCTGTACGCGGGCGCGCCTTTCGACCGAGGGCAAGTTGTACCTGTGCCTGTTCGCATCGACGGGCCACGACCTCCGCGCGTTGTTGCGCAACGGGGCAAGCGACGCCGAAATCGCAACCGCCGTCGCCGAAATCTGGCAAGGCCGCGGCGACCGCTATTCGCAATTGCGCGGCAGCCATGCGGCCGACTCACGCGAGCAGGACGCGCGCCGCGTCGAAATGTCGTACATAGGCGGCTGATCGCTGGCATGGAGCAAGCCGCGGCACCGACGCGCGAACAGATCACCGGCCTGCTGCTCGCGGGCGGCCGCGGTATACGTATGGGCGGCGCCGACAAGGGTTTGCAAACATTGCACGGCGAACCGCTCGCCGCCCATGTGCTGAAGCGCCTTGCGCCGCAAACGGGCGCGCTGCTGATCAGCGCCAATCGCCACCCGGACATTTACGCGGCACTCGGTGCGCCGTTCGGCGCAGAGATTGTCGCCGACACGCTGCCCGAATTTCCGGGACCGTTGGCCGGCTTGCTGGCCGGTCTGCGCGCCACTCGCAACGAATACCTGCTGAGCGCGCCGTGTGACACGCCCTGGCTCCCCGCCGACCTCGCCGCCCGCCTTGCTCAAGCGCTTGCTGCAAATGCGGCCGACATCGCCACCGTTACAACCACTGAGGCCGACGGCACGGTATCGCTCCACCCGGTTTTCGCGCTGCTGCGCACCGGTCTCGCCGACGACCTCGCCGCCTATCTAGCCGCCGGCGAGCGCAAGGTTCGCGCGTGGTACGCGCGCCACAAGACCGTGGAAGTCGCCTTTACCGACGAGCGCGCGTTTTACAATATCAATTCGCTACAAGAACTCGCCGACCTCGAGCGTCATCGGGGCCCCGGCTGAATCCCGCTCCGCCGCACGGCAAGCGCCATCCTAGCCGCCAGCCGCGACGTCCCGCTCTTCATGACCACGCATAACGAATTTTCCCGCTGCGTCGCGCAGTACGATCCTCATGCGCTACCTGTTTCGGCTGCTCAGGCGATTACTCGCCAGTGGGCAAAGCCGGTTACGGCCGTCGAACGCGTGGCGTTGCGCGACGCACTCGACCGCGTGCTGGCCGCAGACATCGTTTCGCCGATCGACGTGCCGTCGCACGACAATTCCGCAATGGACGGCTATGCGTTCAACGGCGCCGCATTGCCGGGCGGCGCGCCGTTCGTCGAGCTGGCCGTCGTCGGCAAAGCTTTAGCGGGACATCCGTTTGCCGGTCCCGTCGGCGCAGCGCAATGCGTGCGTGTCATGACAGGCGCATGCGTTCCGGAAGGCTGCGACACCGTGGTGCCGCAGGAACTGGTCGAGCGCAGTGCCGACTCCGCTTCAATCAGGTTTGCAGCCGACGCGGTGCGAGCCGGCGCGAACCGGCGGCTGGCGGGCGAGGATCTCGCTCGCGGCCACGTTGCATTGCATGCGGGCCGTGTCATCCGCGCATCCGACCTTGGCCTGCTGGCTTCGCTCGGCATCGGCGAAATCAATGTTCGGCGGCGCTTGCGCGTCGCATTCTTTTCCACCGGCGACGAACTCCGCTCCTTGGGCGAGCCGCTCGACGCGGGCGCGGTCTACGACAGCAACCGCTACACGCTCTTTGCCATGTTGCGGCGCCTGAATGTGGAAGCGCTGGATCTCGGCGTGATCCGTGACGAGCCCGCCGCGCTCGAAGCCGCGCTGCGAAGCGCCGCGGAGAGTGCCGACGTGGTGCTGACCTCTGGCGGCGTCTCAGTCGGCGAGGCGGATTTCACAAGGCAGTTGTTGCGGACATTCGGCGACGTCGCATTCTGGAGCCTCGCCATGCGCCCGGGCCGCCCTCTCGCGTTCGGCCGCGTATGGTCGGGCGAGCGGCCGGGTCTTGGACTACCTGCGTTATTCTTCGGTCTGCCGGGCAATCCGGTTGCCGTGATGGTGACGTTCTATCAGATCGTGCGCGAGGTGCTGCTGCTCATGGCGGGCGCCGCGCCGCAGCCGCTGCCGCTGATTCACGCGGCGAGCCTGCAGCCAATCCGCAAACGCGCCGGGCGCACTGAGTTCCAGCGCGGCATAGCCTGCCAGGCCGCGAACGGCCAGTGGCAAGTCACGCCGACAGGCTCGCAAAGCTCCGGCGTATTGAGTTCGATGAGCGAGGCCAATTGTTTTATCGTGCTCGGCCATGAAGAAGGCGACATTGGCGAGGGCGAACGCGTAAGTATCATGCTGTTCCACGGCTTGATCTGACGCTTCTGCCTCGCGGCGCTTTCATCCACGGTCACATTCAGCTTTACCCATTACCACTACGACATGCGGGTTTGACTTACATGAAAAAACAGATCTCGTTCATTGCACCGGGACAGACGGCCAAAGCGCTTATCCTCGTCTATCTGACGTTCTCTGTGCCGATCGTGCTGCTCGGCGTGCTCGTCGCGTTCGTGCGCTACGGTTCCGTCGAACTGAGCACCGTGTTCAGTGCGCTGCTGTTGAATGCGATTCTTGGCTTCATCCTGCTGTGGATCGCATGCCACGCATACAACTGGGTTGCGTCGCGATTCGGCGGCATTGAAATCCAGCTGACCGACGCACCGGAAGAAGCCTGATGCCCGCCCCGCTCCGCGCCACTGCCGCCGCGCCCGCGGACACGGCAGGCGCGGACTGCTGACGCTCACGCGCGGCGCCAGCCTTACCGCCTTATTGCTCGTCGGGGTCGACGCCCGGCAACGCACCACCTATCAGACCATTCGCCTCCTCGCCGGGCAGCGCCTCGACATCGCGCAGCTTGCGATTCATCACGCGGGTGCGCGTCTCGGCCGCCTCGATGGAACGCGTGACCGTTTCGAGTTGCGCTTTGGTCTTTGCCAGCACGTCGCCGAACTTGCCGAACTCCGTCTTGACTGCGCCGAGCACCTGCCACACCTCACTCGAGCGCCGCTCGATGGCAAGCGTGCGAAAACCCATCTGCAAACTGTTGAGCAACGCGGTCAGCGTAGTGGGGCCTGCAATCGTCACGCGGTAATCGCGTTGCAGCAGATCCGACAAACCTGGCCGACGCAGCACTTCCGCGTAGAGACCCTCGGTGGGCAGATAGAGCAGCGCGAAATCGGTGGTGTGCGGCGGCGACACGTATTTTTCGGCGATCGCGCGTGCCTCCGCGCGAATCCTCGCTTCCAGCGCACGCGAAGCTTCTTCCACTGCGGCGGGGTCGGCCCGTTCCTGCGCGTCGATAAGGCGCTCGTAATCCTCGCGCGGAAATTTGGCGTCGATAGGCAGCCATACCGGCGCGGCTGCACCGCCCGCCTCGACCCGTCCAGGCAAGCGGATAGCGAACTCGACGCGATCCGCGCTCTTCGGCACGGTGGCCACGTTCTTCGCGTATTGGTCGGCGGTGAGCAGCTGCTCGAGCAACGCTTCAAGCTGCACTTCGCCCCAGGTGCCGCGCGTTTTCACGTTCGTCAGCACCTTCTTCAGATCGCCCACGCCGGCCGCGAGCGTCTGCATTTCGCCCAGGCCCCGATGTACCTGCTCGAGCCGGTCCGACACGAGCTTGAACGACTCGCCAAGGCGTTGTTCAAGCGTGGCGTGCAGTTTTTCGTCGACGGTACCGCGCATTTCATCCAGCTTGCTGGCATTGTTCGCCTCGATGTCCTTCAGCCGTTGTTCGATGGTCGCGCGAACCTCGGCGAAGCGGCGATCGTTGACCTCCGTGAGTTGCCCGAGCTGCAGGCTGAGGGTATCGCCGAACTGCTTGAGTGAGCGCCCCTGTTCGTCACGCGCCTGCTGCGCCTGCTGCTGAAGGCTGTGACGCACCGCGTCGAGTTGCTGCGCGAATCCGTCGATCTTGCCGCCCTGCACGGTCGTCATGCTGCTGAATTGCGCGGCCAGCGTTTGCTGGAAATGCGCGAAGCCGCTGCTCTGCTCGGTACGCGACACGCGCGCAGTCTCGGTGATGTCATTGCGCAATTGCCGCTCGAGGCGCTCATATGCGTGAGCCTGCGCGTCGGCTGCGGTATCGATGCGTTCGTTCAGCATTTCAAACTGCTCGTGCTCACTAGCGCGACCGTGGACTCGCATCAGCAAGACCATCGTAAGCACGAGCGCAACCGCCAGCACTGCGACGGCCGCGATAAGAATCATCGTCATGCACGCGCCCGGCCGATAACTTCGGCATTGATCGGGTTGGGCGGCTGACCGGCGCGCGGACCTTCGCCAAGGCCGGCAATCAGATTGTCCGCGGCGAGATTGGCCATTGCGCGGCGCGTCGCCTCGGTTGCGCTCGCAATATGCGGCGTCAACACGATGTTCGGCACGCTCAGCAGATCGGGATTCAGATTCGGCTCGCCCTCGAAGACGTCGAGGCCGGCCGCGGCGATCTGCCTGGAGCGCAGCGCCTCGACAAGCGCCGCGTCGTCGACGATGCCGCCGCGCGCGATGTTGGTCAGCGTCGCAGTCGGCTTCATCAGCGCGAGTTCGGCAGCGCCGATCGTGTGATGGTTCTCCTTCGTGTATGGCAGCACGAGCACCACGTGATCGGCGCGCCGCAACAGGTCCTGCTTCGACACATACTCGGCATTCAGTTCGGCTTCGATCTCGGGCGCGACCCGCGAGCGGTTGTGATAAATGACCTGCATATTGAAGCCTCGCGCGCGCCGTGCGAGCGCCTGGCCGATGCGGCCCATACCGATCACGCCCAACGTCGAGCCGTGGATATCTCCACCGAGAAAGCCGTCATACGCCCACTTCTGCCACTTGCCCGCGCGCAGCCAGTGCTCCGACTCCGAGATGCGCCGAGCCGCAGCCATCATCAGCGCCCAGCCGAAGTCCGCGGTCGACTCGTTCAACACGTCCGGCGTATTAGTGCCGAGCACGTTGGCTGCGTTGAACGCCGCCATGTCGAAGTTGTTGTAACCCACCGCCATATTCGACACCACGCGAAGGCGCGGCGCGGCCGCGAGAACCTCCGCCCCGATAGGGTCGCCCGCGGTCAGTGCGCCGTCCTTGTCAACGAGACGGCGCTTCAGTTCTTCCGCGGACAGCACGTCGCCCTGATTCCAGTCGACGTCGAAATACTGTTTGAGCCGTTCGATCACATCGGGAAAAATCGGACGGGCGACGAGTATCTTCTGCATTGCAATTCTCCGTATAGCGTGTCGAGTACGACGGCCTCGGCATCAAGCTGAGTGTCAGAAAAACAGCCAGCCGGTGACGAGAAAAAGCGGCAGCAACACCACACCGGACCAGCCCAGATAGGCGAAAAAGCTCGGCATGCGAACGCCGCGCGACTCCGCAATCGCCTTAACCATGAAGTTCGGCGCATTGCCGATATAACTGTTTGCGCCCATGAATACCGCGCCCGCCGAAATGGCCACGAGCGTGGTGGCGCCGGTTGTCATGAGCGACGAAGCGTCGCCGCCGGCCAGGTTGAAGAACACGAGGTAAGTCGGCGCGTTGTCCAGAAACGAAGATAGCAGGCCCGTCGCCCAGAAGTACATCGTGTCGTTCGGCTGTCCCGAGGAATCGTTGACGAGGTGAACCACGCCCGCAAACGCACCGGCTTCGCCCGCACGCAGTATCGTGATGACGGGTGCAATCGTCACGAAGATGCCCGCGAACAGCTTCGCCACCTCTTCGATCGGCGCCCAGTTGAAGTCGTTGCCCGCGCGAGCCGCACGCGGCGTGAATGCGAGCGAAAGCAACGTGACGCCGACGAGCGCGACATCGCGCACGGCGTTTTGCAAAGCCACATGGGTGCCGAGTACGTCGAAGCTCACGCCGGGCTTCCACAGCCCGCTCATCAGCACGAGCCCGACAACCGTGCCAAGCAACAGGAAATTAACCTTGCCGTCGGTGCCGAGCGGCGGCGAGTCGGGCGTGGGATCGAGAAAACGCGAGCGCTCTTCTTCACGCCGATGAAAATAATACGAGTCGAGGCAATAGAACGCTGTCAGCAGCACACCGCAAACGAACAACATGGGCAGCGCGAGATGCGTGGTCGTCCAGAAGAAGTTGACGCCCTGCAGGAAGCCCAGGAAGAGCGGCGGATCGCCCAGCGGCGACAGGGAGCCACCCGCATTCGCGACCAGAAAGATGAAGAACACGACTACGTGCACAACATGCTGGCGATTGTCATTCGCGCGCAGCAGCGGACGGATGAGCAGCATCGCTGCGCCGGTCGTGCCCATCACGCTCGCCAGCAACGTGCCGAGCGCGAGAATCGTTGTGTTCAGGCGCGGCGTGCCGTGCAGATTGCCGCGCACGCAGATGCCGCCCGCAACCGTGTACAGCGCGGTCAGCAACACGATGAACGGAATGTATTCTTCGAGCAATGCATGGACTAGCGTGCCGAACGCAGCGCCCCCGCCGAACGCAAACGCGAACGGCACGAGAAACACCAGCGCCCACACCGCCGTGACCTTGCCAAAATGGTGATGCCAGAAAGCCGGCGCGACGAGAGGAAACACGGCAATGGAGAGCAGCATGCCCGCGAACGGCAATCCCCAGAGCGCGGAAAGCGATGCGCCTTCGAGTGTGGCGGCGCAGGCGAGTTGGGGCCAGCTCGTCAGCGTCAGTGCAGCCACGAGCACCATGCTCATCGGCACGGCACGTCTAGTCATATGCTGGAGGTCCTTCTTATCTGGAATAACTTGAACACCGCGCAGTTACCCGCGCGTGAAGAGAAGCGTGGCTTTTGCTCAGGCGCCGAGTACGACGATCACATGCACGCGATACGGCCCATGCGCGCCGAGCACGATGGTCTGTTCGATATCGCCGGTGCGCGAAGGCCCCGAAATGAAGTTGACCGCACGCGGAAGCTCGCCCCGCTCACTGCGGATCAATGCGAATGCTTCTTCGTGTCCCGCCACGATGCGCGAAGCCGGCACGATTGCAATGTGCGTTTCCGGCAGCAGACCGGCTGATGCATAAGTGTCCGGCCCGGAGAGCAGCACGAGCGAGCCCGTTTCGGCAGTCGCACAGAAGCAGCCGGTCAGGCCCACTACGTCGCCGTCTTTCGGTTTGCGAAACTCGACAGTGAGGCCCGCGTCGCTCCAGCGCAGATCCTCCAGCGTGCGCCAGGCGATGGCCTGCAACGGCAACGCGTGTTCCGCGAGATAGCGATACGCCGCTGCCGGCACGTCGCTCAGCGACGCTACCGTGTCTACGGTGGTCGCCATTTTCTGCGCTTCTTCAATGAAGCGCCCGGTCAGGTCCGCAGGCATATCCGGGCGCGGGCCAGGCGGATGGCGCGCCAGATAGTCCGCCGCTGCCTCGCGCTCTGACGCGGACGGCTCGGGCTCCCGGCCTTGCGCCGCGCGGATGCGCGCCAGAATGTTGCGGCGGGCAATCGATGTGTCCATATGCGAAAGTCCTCGTGTCGACAGCCGTGCGATATGCCGGAGATTATACCGGCCACCCTCCGCGCGAACACCCTGGCCGAACGGCATAGGAACACATCGGACGCGCGAAAACACGCGTGAGAAAACCGTTACTTCGCGGACTCTTCCTCGGGCTGCGCGATGCCGAAGACCTGCCGCAGATAGGCGAGATATGCCTTGTCCTCGCACATGTTCTTGCCCGGCGAATCGGATAGCTTCGCGACGGGCTGCCCGTTGCAGCGAACCATCTTGATCACGATCTGGAGCGGGTTGTAGCCGAGGTCGTTGGTCAGATTCGTGCCCACCCCGAATGCGAGCTTGCAGCGGCCGCGGAAGCGCTCGTAGAGCTGCAGCACCTTCGGAATGTCGAGCGCGTCGGAGAACACCAGAATCTTCGTGCGCGGATCGCAACGGTTCGCCTCATAGTGCTTGAGCAGGCGCTCGCCCCAATCGAACGGGTCGCCCGAATCGTGGCGCGCGCCGTCGAACAGCTTGCAGAAGTACATGTCGAAGTCACGCAGGAACGCCTGCATGCCATAGACATCCGACAGCGCAATACCAAGGTCGCCGCGATATTCCTTCGCCCACATTTCAAAGCCGAAGATCTGCGAATCGCGCAGCCGCGGACCGAGCGCCTGGCACGCCTGCAGGTACTCGTGCGCCATAGTGCCGAGCGGCGTCAGGCTGTGCTTCATTGCGTAGAACACGTTGCTCGTGCCCGCGAACTGCTCGCCAAGGCCGTCTTTCAGCGTGAGGATCACTTCTTCATGCCACTGCTTGGAAAAGCGGCGACGCGTGCCGTAGTCGGCAATCTTGCAGTCGGCGAATTCCGGCCGCGCGCCCAGAAGTTTCATCTTGTCGACGAGACGCCCGCGGCCTTCGCTGTAGTCCGGTTCCTGCTGCGTATTACGGAAGTAGACCTCGTTGACGATTGCGAGCATCGGGATCTCGAACAGGATCGTGTGCAGCCACGGGCCTTTGATCTCAATGTCGATCTCGCCGTTGTTCTTCGGCGACGGCTCGATCGAAATGTACTTCTCGTTCAGATGAAAGAGCGCGAGGAACTCGATGAAGTCGCCCTTGATAAAGCGCATGCGCCGGAGGTAGTCGAGCTCCTCGTCGGTAAAGCGCAGCTGGCAGAGCTTGCGCACTTCATCACGTATTTCGCCGATGTACGGCACGAGGTCGACATTCGGCGTGCGGCAACGGAAGCCGTACTCGACGTTGGCCGCGGGGAAATGATGCAGAACCACCTGCATCATCGTGAACTTGTACAGATCGGTGTCGAGCAGCGAAGTAATAATCATGATGGTGCGAACTGGACCGCAGGAAGTACGGAAGGCCTGACTCAACCCATGCATAGGACGCGCCTCGTGCGCGCCGGCTTGACGCATGTTACCCGAATGCGCCGTCATTCAGGCTCGGGGCGCGCCGCCCGCCTCGCACCGCTGACCGCGAGCCCGTTACTCTTTGCGCAGGCAATAAACTAATCACGAAAACATATAAAAGGCGTTGTGCGATGCTGCATGCGCCTCTTGACGTTACGTTACAATACCGCTTTTGGCGTTTGCGCCTTCCCTGATTCCGCATGCAGGAGCTGCCTGAATGACTCACGTTGTGACCGAAAGCTGCATCAAGTGCCGCTATACCGACTGCGTCGATGTGTGCCCGGTGGACTGCTTTCGCGAAGGTCCCAACTTCCTCGCGATCGACCCCGATGAATGCATCGACTGCGCAGTGTGCGTGGCCGAATGCCCGGTGAACGCCATTTATGCCGAAGAAGACGTGCCGGGCGACCAGCAGAACTTCATCGAGCTGAATGCCGATCTCGCCAAGAACTGGCCGAGCATCACCAAGACCAAGGCGCCGTTGCCGGAAGCCGACGAGTTCAAGGACGTCAAGGAAAAGCTCGCCCTGCTCGCGCGCTGAGCGTTTTTGAGCCCGTCACACGTCCCCACAGTTCGGATCAAATTGAGATGAACGCAAGGTATTGACAGGCGCCAACGCTCCTCCTACAATTTCGTTTCTCTGCTGTTGTTTTTCTGTTCCTCGATAGCTCAGTCGGTAGAGCGCCGGACTGTTAATCCGTAGGTCCCTGGTTCGAGCCCAGGTCGAGGAGCCAAGAATTGCAAAAGCCCGTTAACCAAGACGGGCTTTTTTATGTAGATCAAGTTGTACTGCTGTTCCTCGATAGCTCAGTCGGTAGAGCGCCGGACTGTTAATCCGTAGGTCCCTGGTTCGAGCCCAGGTCGAGGAGCCAAAATTCAAAGGCCCGCATCCGTGCGGGCCTTTTTGTTTTGCTCTTCCTTCAAGACAAGCGCCTCATTCGCGGTCGGCGCGTCGTTCTCCACCAATCATTCACGGCGTTTTTTCCAAGGCTCATCTGGCGAGGTGTTGCCGATCGTCTCGCCAATCTTCCGGCGGTATACGATGACAGCTTCGCGGCGCACACCACGCCTCCAACGCTCCCTGCTCAATCCGGCCATCTCATGAAAATCACCACGTTGCGCATCGCGCTTGCAGTCGCCGCCGCCGTCGCTGTGCCTGTTGCGCACGGCGAAGAAGTCGGCAGCGTCAATACGAACTTTCACATCACCGGTTCCGACCGGGTTGTCGTCGAGGCCTATGACGATCCTCTCGTTCAAGGCGTGACCTGTTATGTGTCACGCGCGCGCACAGGTGGCGTGAAGGGCACGCTCGGCATCGCGGAAGATCCCACGGAGGCGTCGATCGCCTGCCGTCAGGTCGGTGCAATTCATTTCACTGGTCCGCTGAAGCAGCAAGCCGATGTGTTCTCTGTGAGCATGTCGTTGATCTTCAAGGCGTTGCATGTGGTACGCGTGGTCGACACGAAGCGCAACGCGCTCGTGTATCTGACTTACAGCGACCGGGTCGTGAGCGGCAGCGCGAAAAACAGCGTGAGCGCCGTGCCGATGCCGGCCGGCACCACAATCCCCTTGAAGTGACCAACCTCGCAGATCAGCACGAGCGACGTCCTACGAAAAAGCGCACGGTGCGCGCCGCCGAACGAGGCTCGCCGTTGCGCCCGCAGCCGCCTCTCCGCGCTAAACTGACTGGCCGTGCGAGAGCAATGCAATGACCGCCGTCCATCGTTTTCAGAATTCAGCCCGTTACTGGCGCACGCCGCTTCTGCCCGGCGCGGACCTGCTCACGGCTGAATATCACGACCACGAGTTCGCGCCGCACTGGCACGATGCGTACACGATTCCCGTCATCGTCGCGGGCGCCGAAGGCTATCGGTATCGCGGTTCAGACTATGTCGCCGAAGCCGGGGGCGTGCCGATCATCAATCCGGGCGAACTGCACACCGGCTCGAAAGCGGTCGAAGCAGGCTGGCGGTATCGCGTAATGTACGCGCCGGTGCAGTTCATTCACGAACTCGCCGAGCAGATCGCCGGCAAACCGCAGCCTTTGCCGTGGTTCGCGCCCGGCGTGATTCGCGATCCCGACCTTGCCGCGCGGCTCGCGAACGCGCACTGCATGCTGGAAGCGGGCAGCGACGCGCTGGCAGCCGAAACCGCGATGCTCGACGCGCTTTCCACGCTACTCGTGCGTTATTCGCAGACGCTGCCCGAGCCTTCGCGCGTGGCCGCCGACGACACCCGCGTCGCCGTCATGAAAGAACGCCTGGCAGGCGACCTGCTCGAACCGGTCACGCTTGCCGACGTGGCACAGGCGGCCGGACTCTCGCCGTTTCACGCGGCGCGCCTTTTCAACCGCGCGACCGGTTTGCCGCCTCACGCCTGGCGCAATCAGGTACGCCTGCAACGCGCGCTCGCGCCGTTGCGCGCAGGCGTCCCGGTAACAGACGTCGCGGCCGCCAGCGGCTTTACCGATCAAAGCCACTTCACGCGGCATTTCCGGCGCATGTTCGGCGTGCCGCCCGGACGCTGGCAGGGACAGTGATCGTCCGCAAGAACGTACAAGCCCGGCTCTGCCCCGCCCGTTATGCTTCCCGACTCAAAGGAGGCAAGTTTTGACCCACTCAGTCCGTTTAAAGGAAGTCACGGCGGGCGCGCGCGACATCATCCCGATGATGGTCGGCTCGGCGCCTTTCGGCGTCATTTTCGGCACGCTCGTCGCGTCCGGGCCGCTGCATCTTTGGCAGGGCCAGTTGATGTCGCTCGTGGTATTCGCGGGCTCGGCGCAATTCATCGCGCTTGGGCTGATCGCGGGCCACGCTAGTTTCGCGGTGATCTGGGCCACCACGTTCGTGGTCAATCTGCGTCATGTTCTGTACAGCGCGACACTCGCACCGCACGTCGCGCATCTTCCGGCGCGCTGGCGCTGGGCTCTTGGTGCGCTGCTCACGGACGAAGTATTCGCAGTTGCCTGGGAGCACTATCGGAACCGCGAGCCGGGCACCGTCGGCCCGCACTATTTCTTCGGCGCCGGTCTCGCGATGTATCTGAACTGGCAGCTCTGGACAATCGCCGGCCTGCTGTTCGGCGCGGCCTTCCCCGGGCTTCAGTCGCTCGGACTCGACTTCGCGATGGTCGCCACTTTCATCGCGATCGTCGTGCCGCAGCTCGTCGCGTTGCGCTATATCGCGGCCGCGGTGACCGCGGGCACGCTGTCCTTCTTCTGGCAAGCGTGGCCGTACAAGCTCGGCCTGCTCGCCGCCGTCTTCGCGGGCGTCGTGGTCGGCGTACTGCTTTCCACATCGGGCTTCGGCTTGCGGCGTGCGCGCCGATCGGCGGAGGGATCGCGATGAACTACGTCGTATTGATACTCGGCATGGCGCTCATCACGTGGGTGATCCGCGCCGCCGTCTTCGTGCTCGGCGACCGGCTGGTGTTTCCGCCTCTGGTGCGCACCGCGCTCGGCTTCGTGCCGGTCACCGTGCTGACGGCAATCATCGTGCCGATGGCTGTCTCGCCACATGGCGCCGACACCGGCGCCGAGCTGACGTGGCGCAATCCGCAACTGGTCGGGGCACTGGCCGCTATCCTCGTGAGCGCACTGACACGGCGGCCGCTCGTCACCATCGCCGTGGGCCTCACGGTGTTTTTCGTCTGGCAATGCGTGGTGCTGCGATAACGCGCACGGGGTCCAACACGTAAGGGCTCACTCACGCGGAAGCCGCCGGCGGTGGCGGCTTCCGCCTTCACCGCCGGCTTCGAACGAAAGCCGCAAAACCGCCCGGGCATCGCTACAGAGCCCGCCTCATATCCGACAAAACCCTTAAGTTTCCCGTAGATCCGCCGATATGCAGTCGAGGTCCGCTCGTCGGGATACGTCCCGCCAATGACGCGGCAACAGGCAGGAATCAAACGCGCAGCCATTGCACGTCCAGTCTTCCGGGTCCGCTTGCGACCGGAAGAACACGACGAGGCCGCGCGGCAGGACCAAACGGGATAGACACATGGGTCAAATTACCCTCACGCTCAAAGACGAGACCATTGCGACGCTGCGCAAGGATTTCGATGCATTTCTGCGCGTATCGCTGAAGCTCGATCCGCAGTTCGCGACGCCTTCGTTCGAGGACTTTTTGCGAGCCAAGCTGCTCGACAACATGGTGCCGCTCACCGAACACGCGGTTCAGCGGATGTTGCAAGGCGGCCAGTATGCATGGGCGAAACGCACGCTGGACAAGGAATTTCCGGACGTCGTCGCGATTCTGATGCGGCAGGCCGGCGAATTCGGTTTCGGCTTTGCAGCGCGCTCCGAGTGGACGCCGGAAGAGTTGGCCAAGCAATGTCGCGACTGGGCGGCGGCGATCGTCAAGGAAGCCGAAGGCGACGCCGTGCTGGTCGACCCGCTCTCGGCGCAGATCAAGGGCGCGGTGCAAGACATTCAGGCGCTCGAGGAAATCATGCAGACGCCGGCATGGCGGCTCGTGGAATCGCTGCGTCAGCGAGTGTATGAAGCGAAGGTGGCATGCGAAACGAGCGTGGGCAGCACCGCGCGCGAAAAGCTGGGCGAACTGCGCGGGCTGTTGCGGCTCGGCATTTCGCACGGCTCCTTCCAGAAGCAGGAAGCGCAACAGATCATGGAATATCTGCGCCTGCTGAAGCCGGAAATCTTCGTCGAGGAACCCTACGACGTGTTTTCGCGAATGGCGGCGTGGCTGCGCAACTTCTTCGTGCCGCCGCGTCCGGCACCGCAACAGCAGCAACGGCAGTCGCGCTAGCTCTGCCAAGCAGCAGCCAGCGTGCGGAGCTAGCTGGCTGCTACCGGGCGGCTACCGGGACGCTCCCCGCGCAGCTACAGCAGCCTGCCGGGCATCGACCCAACCGACCGCCCACGAGCGCACCGCTCAGTCCCACATCTTCCTGAGCCTTGCTCCGATTTCTATCTTCGCCTGCGCCGCCGCGGCGAGCCCCGCGGCCGTCGGTGCACTGGGCACCGGCACGCGCGGCCACGCGTAGGCGTCAAAAAAGGGCATCAGGTGCGCGGGGATAAAGCGCGTGCGCGACGCCCACACGTGACGATCGCCCATATGAGTCTGGTTGTGCACGTAAAAGCGCTGCGGCACGACGATATGCAGGTCTTCCTTTGCACGCGTCATCGCCACGTAGAGCAGGCGGCGCTCTTCGTCGATTTCTTCTTCGCTGCCGGTGCCCATATCGGACGGAATGCAACCGTCGACCCCGTTTAGCACGAACACGTTGCGCCACTCCTGTCCCTTTGCCGAATGGATGGTGGACAGGATCAGATAGTCTTCGTCGATGAGCGGCACGCCCGATTCGTCGCTCGTGGCATCGGGCGGATCGAGCGTCAACTCGGTCAGAAAGCGCTCGCGCGATGCATACGTGCCCGCAATGCTCTCCATTTGCAATACGTCGGCATGACGGATCGCGGCGTCTTCATGATTGCGCTCCAGATGCGGCTCGTACCAGCGCCGCACCATCTCGAACTCCGCAGGCCATGGCGTCTGCCGCCCATACACGGTCGACATCAGGTTGACGAATGGATGCCAGTCCTCCTGCGCGCGAGGCGGCGGCGCGAACGCGGCGAGCGTGCCGCCCGCGGTGTCGGCGGGGTTGCCCACGCCCGCACGCGCGACGATTTCGTCGAGCACTCTGGCGGCCGTGGCCGGCCCCACGCCGGGCAACAACTGCACGACGCGAAACCCGGCCACCCGGTCACGCGGATTCTCGGCCCAGCGCAGCACCGCGAGTACGTCCTTGACGTGCACGGAATCGAGAAACTTCAGGCCGCCGAACTTCACGAACGGAATGTTGCGCCGCGTGAGTTCGATCTCCAGCGCGGCGCTGTGATGCGCGGCGCGAAACAGCACCGCTTGCGACTTCAGTGTCATGCCCTGCTCGCGCGCCTCGAGCACCTGCTCGACGATATAGCGCGCCTGGTCGGCCTCGTCCGCAACAGTGACGAGCCGGGGGCGCTGCGCCGATGCCTTGTCCGTCCACAGGTTCTTCGTATAGCGCTCGCTCGCCAGTTCGATCACCGCATTCGAGGCGGCGAGAATCGGCTCGGTCGAGCGGTAATTGCGTTCGAGCGTGACCTGCGCCGCGGGTGGATCGAAATGCGCCGGGAAATCGAGAATGTTGCGCACGGTGGCGCCGCGAAACGAATAGATCGACTGTGCGTCGTCACCGACCACCGTCAGGCCGCGCCCGTCCGGCTTAAGCGCGAGCAGAATCGACGCCTGCAGGCGGTTGGTGTCCTGATATTCGTCGACCAGCACGTGATCGAAGCGCGCCGACAGATCCGCGGCAATCGCCGGCTCCGCGGCCATATGCGACCAGTAGAGCAGCAGGTCGTCGTAATCGAGCACGCTCTGCTTCTGCTTGGCGTCGACGTAGGCGGCGAACAGCATGCGTAGATCGGCTTCCCACTCGCGGCACCACGGGAACGCGCTGTCGAGCACCTGCCCGAGCGAAGCGCCGGTGTTCACGACGCGCGAGTAAATGACGAAGCAGGTTCCCTTGGCCGGGAACCGCCGTTCTTTCGCGGATAGGCCCAGTTCATGCCGCACCAGGTTCATCAGGTCGGCGGAATCCTCACGGTCGTTGATCGTGAAGGCCGGCGCGAGACCGATCAGTTCGGCATATTCGCGCAGAAGCCGCGCACCGACGCTATGGAAGGTGCCCGCCCATGTCAGCCCTTGCGCGAGCGCGGCGCGCGTACCGAGCGCCGTCGTGGCGATGCGTGTGACGCGGCGCGTCATTTCGAGCGCCGCGCGATGCGAAAACGTCAGCAGCAGGATTCTGCGCGGATCGGCACCCTTCACCATTAGATTCGCCACGCGGTGTGCAAGCGTGCTGGTCTTGCCGGAGCCCGCGCCCGCAATCACCAGCAAGGCGCCCGGCGGTGCATGAGGCGTATCCGTGCCGAATTCGACGGCCTCGCGCTGCGCGTCGTTGAGCTTGGCAAGCCAGGCGGCGGTATCGGACGGCGGCGGCGTTTCTGCGACGGAAAGCACGGTGTTTTTAAAGGCGTTGGATGGATGGGGAACGGCGACGCATACTGTATATCCATACAACCCGCGCGCGCAAGCGCCCTTTTTTCGCATGGCTGCTGGGCAGTCACGCGCGCCGCGTCGCGCCGCATGCACGCTCCCGCGCCGGCCAAAAACAACGGCCCGTCTGCTTCGCGCAGACGGGCCGTTTCGTCGAGCAAGAAGCGTCTGCTCATCCGGGAGCAGAAAGCCTACTGCTTTTTCGCGTCCTTCAGAGTGGCCTCGGCATGCGCCTTGTCGGCGTCGGCCTGAGCTTCGGTCTTTTCCTTGTCGGCCTTGGCTTGCGCGACAGCCGCCTTCTTGTCCGCCTTGGCCTGCTGCTTCGCCGCCTTCTGATCGGCGTGCGTGACGGGCGCTGCGGCCGGATCGCTTGCCTGCGCGAACGCGGCCGACGACAGGCAGCCCGCGATCAGCAGCGCGCAAAGCCGTCCCCTAGGGATTTTTGCGGACTTCGTAGATTGAGTGTTGCTCATGCGATACCTCCTTACCAGGCTCATCAGATGAACTACAGCGGCTTAAACCAGGTTCGACGCCGCGGACTTACTAAGCCCGCGGCTCGACCTGCGATTAGTGCTTAACCTCGCCGCCGTCAGGCTGCACGCCCGCCTGACTTTGCAGGTTCATCTTCATTTCGTTGTCGGCGGCCTGCTTGTCCGCTTTCTTGTTGATCTTCGCGTCGCGCACCTGCTCCTTGTATTCGGACTTGGCAGCCTTCTGCTGTTCCTTCAACTCGGCCTTCGACGCCTTCTTGGACGCGCGGTACTCCGCATTAGCCTTCGCATTCGCGTCGCGCTTTTGCACCAGCGGATCTGGGGAGCCCGAGGCCGTCAGGCGCGTCGGTGCCGGTGTCACCGGCTGGATGCCCTGAGCAGCGGGCGCGGCCGGCGCGACGTCGGCGCCTGGCGTCTGAACCTGTGCCTGCATATTCACGCCCGCGGCCGGTTGAACGGGCTGCGTGGTCTGCGCCACCGCTGCGGTAGCGGCGAAGGCAGTCATGGCGGTTCCGATCAGGAGCGTACGAATCTGGGTCATGGCAAATTCCTCTCTAGAGTTGTTGTGGCCGGGTCGAGCTATCCTGCATCGCGCTGGGCGCGCTGGACACCTTCCCGGTCTGCTCATAGCCGAACTAGATCCGGCAAGCTTTCCTGCTGAGATGCACTTTACGAGTGAAGTCCAATCGTGGCGACCGGTGTTACGCGACGTTTCACTTTCCGACAAGTGGATAACATCTGCTTGCATTTGCTTGCGATGCGTTCACGAAACACTGCACGAGACAACGCGACTTCTTCGGGGCAAGCTTGTGGCTTATGATGCGAACCCCTTGCCTGAAGGTGCAAAGCCCATGCCCAACCTCGATTTCACGCTCACCGGCGACTACGTCGAACTTCACAATCTGCTGAAGATCACGGGGCTCGCGGACAGCGGCGGCTCGGCAAAAATGATGGTGGCGGACGGAGCCGTGACTGTGGACGGCCGAGTCGAAACGCGTAAAACGTGCAAGATCCGCGCGGGTCAGGTGGTGCTGCTCGGCGACACGCGAATCGCGGTCCACGAAGCCTGACAGCTGCTGCCCGGTCGAGCCACGAGATTCCGCAGCAACCTTGCGCACCAAAAACGTGCTTCGTCCATCGACTTTGCAGCGGTCACGCAATAAGCTGTTGGTTTCGCTGGACGAGCCGCCCCGTTGACATCGCCGGCTGCCGGGCTCTCCGGGAAACCGCGTCGAGCCGCGCTGGCGGGCGTCATAGCGAGGCCCGTGAGCGGCCATGGGACCGTGGGCCCGCGCGTCTCTCGTGCATTGCGTGCCTCCGGTGCCGCGGGTGCTTCCGGTGCCGCTGCCGCCGGCGGTCACGGCGTCGTCATTCCGTCAAACTTTCACACGCTCCATGACTCAATCCGGCCTCACCCGGGTGGCCACCCGTCCGCCGACCCTTTCCCGCCACGCCGCCGACACGGCACGGCTCGCCGCGCCGCTCGCCATCGCGCAACTGTCGCAAATGGCCATGGGTGTGACCGACACGATTCTGCTCGGCTCTCTCGGGCCGGACGCGCTCGCGGCCGGCGGTCTGGGCGCCAATCTGTTCTTCGTCGTCGTGACGCTGCTGCAGGGCGTGCTGACGTCCGTCAGCGTAAGCGTTTCGCATGCGCGCGGCGCGCAGGACGAAAGCCGCGTGCCGCACATCTACTGGACCGGTTTTGTGTTGTCGGTGCTGCTGTCGGTGCCGGCGTTCGCGCTGCTGTCGTTCGCGACGCCCATCCTGCTTGCGTTCGGCGAACCGGCGCTGCTCGCGCACAACGTCGGCGAATATGCGGCGGTCCTGCGCTGGGGCGCGCTGGGCAGTCTGATCGGCGTCGGTCTGATGCGCTCTTTCCTGCCGGCGATCGGCGCGGCGCGGCGGCTCCTATGGGTGTCGCTGGTCAGCGTCGGCGTGAACGGCTTCCTCAACTACGGGCTGATTCACGGCGCCTACGGGCTACCGCGACTCGGCTTTCTCGGCTCGGCCGCTGCGACGTCCATCACCGTCTGGCTGACCGCGCTCGTGCTGATGGCGCTCTTGCACCTGCGGCCGCGCTATCGCCATTTCGTGGTCGCCACGCGCCCCAACGTCCCGCTGATGGGTGAGCTGTTCGGTATCGGCTGGCCCGTGGCGATCACCTACGGCGTCGAATCGACGCTCTTTCTCGCGACCGGTCTGATGGTCGGGCTGCTCGGCGAGTCGCAACTGGCCGCACATCAGATCGCGCTGAACGTCGCGTCGGTGGCGTTCATGGTGCCGCTCGCGATCGGCCAGGCGGCCAATGTGAGAGTCGGCTTCTGGTCCGGCGCCGGGCAGCCGCTCGCCGCGCGCCACGCGGGCTTCGTCGCGCTGGCACTCGGCGTCGGCTTCATGACGCTGTCGGGAATCGTGCTGATCGCCGCGCCGCACTGGATCGTCGGCCTCTATTTGCACCTGGACGACCCGGCCAATGCGGCGACCGTGACGCTCGCGAGTTCGCTCCTCGGCGTGGCAGCGATTTTTCAGATCGTCGACGGCATGCAAACCGTTGGGTCAGGTTGCCTGCGGGGTCTGAAAGACACTCGCATACCGATGATCGCCGCCGCGTTCGGCTACTGGGTGATCGGTTTTCCGACCGGCTATACGCTTGCGTTTCATGCCGGGCTGGGCGCTCGCGGTTTATGGTGGGGACTCGCGGCCGGCCTCGCGAGCGTCGCGCTGCTGATGACGCTGCGCTTTCACAAGCTAAGCTCGCGGCGCGTGCCGGTCGCGAAAGATGCGCCGCCTGCCGCATCGGTTTGAACGCGGGCAACGGACTCGTCGTTTGAAGCACGCCCGCCGTGCGTGGTAGAGCCGCGCGGCCATGGCGGCCGTGCGGTCTTGCCGCACAAGGGGACAACGGCACAGCAAGACAACGTCCCCGCGAACTCGTTGCACGCGCAACCACAGAGTCAGCAAGCTCGCGCCCGCAACGTTAAAATGCATGACTTCTTCGATGCCCGTCGCGAACCGCGTCCATCCACCGAAGCTCCGCTTGCGCGCCTCACAAAGGACCGCGCCGCCGGCAGGTCCACCATCCGCTGACAACCTGCCGTTCTCTCGCGACGTAACCGCAGCAACCCGCGACGTACGGCGCGACGTGCTCATAGGCACGCGCTGCAATCCGTGAGGCGCCGCCGCCCCGCAGACCGTCGCGGCCTTCAGCGCTGCGCTCGCTTGCGAACAAGCAACCCCCGCTTCTCGCCATAAAACATAACCAAGGACCTTGCCCCATGCTCGCCCGCATCACCCGCCTTTTTCCCGTTTGGGCCGTGCTCGTTTCGGTTGCCGCGTACTTCTCTCCGGCTTCGTTTGCCGGCATCGCTCCGCACGTCACCACGCTTCTGACCATCATCATGCTGGCGATGGGCGTCACGCTGTCCGTCGCCGACTTCCAGCGCGTCTTCACACGGCCGGCGCCGGTGATCGCAGGCATCGTGCTGCATTACCTCGTGATGCCGCTCGCCGCCTGGGTAATCGCGAAAGCCTTGCGCATGCCGCCCGATCTGACCGCCGGCATGGTGCTGGTGGGCAGCGTGGCGAGCGGCACGGCGTCCAACGTGATGATCTATCTGGCGCGCGGCGACGTCGCGCTGTCGGTGACGATCAGTGCGTTGTCCACGCTCGTCGGCGTCTTTGCGACGCCGCTTCTGACGCGCCTCTATGTGGATGCGTCGATCGCCGTGGACGTCCACGGCATGCTGATGAGCATCCTGCAAATCGTCGCGCTGCCGATCGTGGTCGGCCTCGTGGTGAATCATCTGTTCAGCAAGGCCGTTCGCAAGATCGAGCCGGTGCTGCCGCTGGTTTCGATGGTCGCGATTCTGCTGATCATCGGCGCGGTGGTGGGCGGCACGCAAAAGAGCATTGCGTCCGTCGGCCTCGTGGTGATGTTCGGCGTGGTGCTGCATAACGGCATCGGTCTTCTCGGCGGCTATTGGGGCGGCCGTCTGCTAGGTTTCGACGAAGCCGTTTGCCGCACGCTTGCAATCGAAGTCGGCATGCAGAACTCGGGCCTCGCCGCGACGCTCGGCAAGCTGTACTTCACGCCAATTGCCGCGTTGCCGGGCGCGTTGTTCTCGGTCTGGCACAACCTGTCGGGGTCGCTGCTCGCGGGTTTCTGGGCAGGGCGTCCGGCGAAGGGCTCGACGTATGCCGAAGGCGAGCGCGGGCTGAACACCGAACGCGTCTAACGGCTTCGGACCACCGCTCATAACGGTCCCACGCGCCGCCGGCGTGCCGCGATGCACAGTCCGGCGGCGCGATTCCCCTTAGAATGGATTTCTCGGCAGCGCGGCCGAAGCATCTGCGCTGCCGTCACGAAAAGCCTGAACAACAAGGGGAAAAAGCGTGCAGTGGCATATAGAACAAAAGCAGACCGCGACGCAACGCAAGCGCGCAATCGGCGCCGCCAGACATTTTTTCTTGCTGTGCTGCACGTCGGCATTTCTGACTGCGTGCGCGAGCAAACCTCCCGCCACCGCGTTCGACCGCCCGGTCACTCACGCGTTAGCCCCGACCGAAAACACGCCGCTTCGTGCGGCGCTAGAACCGCTCGAAGCTGCTCATCCGGGGGAATCGGGTTTTCGTGTGCTCTCGAGCGGCACCGACGCATTGCAGATGCGCATCGCGCTCGCCCGCGCGGCGACAAAAACGCTCGACATGCAGTACTACATCGCGAACGAGGACACCACCGGCAAGCTGCTGCTCGGCGCGGCGCTGTACGCGGCGGATCACGGCGTGCGCGTGCGCATGCTGGTCGACGACCTGAACTTCAAGGACATCGACCGCATCATGGCGGGCTTGAATTCGCACAACAACATTGAGATTCGCGTCTTCAATCCGTTCGGCAGCGCGCGTGAGGGCATGTTCGAGCGCACCACGAATGTCTTCACGCAGATCGGCCACTTCACGCGCCGCATGCACAACAAGGCGATGATCGCAGACAACCAGTTGGCGATTGTCGGCGGCCGCAATCTCGGCGACGAATACTTCAGCGCGAGCGAAGTCCTGCAGTTTCGCGACATCGACGTGCTCGCCGCCGGCCCGATCACCGCCGACGTCTCCGCGAGCTTCGACGACTACTGGAACAGCAGCATCGCGTATCCGCTGGGCGTGCTGAACAAGCAGAAATTCGATCGCGGGGAACTCGATCAGACGCGCGACGACCTTCGCCAGCACTGGCGCACCAACGCCGATCCGTACAACGCGAAGCCCTTGAACGCGACGCCGCTCTCCACTCAGATTTCGAACAAGCAACTCGGCCTGACCTGGGCGCACGCGGAGTTTCAGGTGGATCAACCGGAGAAGATCGAGAGCCCGTCGCCCGACTACGTCAGTCCACCGATGAAGCGGCTTGGCGAGCTGATGAAGGACGCGCGCAAGGATTTCCTCGTCGTGTCGCCCTACTTCGTTCCGCACGAAACCGGCGTGACGGCGCTCGGCGCACTCACGCACCGAGGCGTGCGTGTAGCGATCCTGACGAATTCGCTCGCCGCCACCGACGCGGTCGCCGTGCAAGCGGGCTACAGCCCGTTTCGCGTGCCGCTTCTGCAACAGGGCGTCGAGTTATACGAGTTCAAGCCACGCCAGGAAACGCCCACGGCGGGAATCGCCGGGTCGCGTTCGCGCGCGAGTCTGCATGCGAAGACTTATGTGATCGACCGCCGGATTCTGGTGATCGGCTCGATGAACCTCGATCCGCGCTCGGCGCATCTGAATACCGAACTCGCGCTCGTGATCCACAGCCCGCAACTGGCTGCGCAGGTCGCCGATATTTTCGACCGCGCCACGGCGCCCGAGCGAAGCTATCGCGTGACGCTCGCCGACGACGCGCAGCTCGCCTATCTTCGTTCGATCGGCGCGCCGCTGTCCCCGCTCGTGTGGACCGATGTCGAAGACGGCACGCGCCGCACCTATATTTTCGACCCGCAGGCAGGGTTATACCGGAACGCGCTAACGGGGCTATTCTCCCTATTGCCGGTCAACGCAGAACTTTAAAAGCGGAGCTCAACCATGACTGAAGACGTACGAATGGAGCGCGACACGTTCGGTGAAATCGCTGTGCCGAACGCTCGTCTGTGGGGCGCGCAAACGCAGCGCTCGCTGCAGAATTTCCGCATTTCCACCGAGAAGCAATCGCCCGAACTGATCACCGCGCTCGCCGTGATCAAGCGCGCCGCCGCCGAGGTGAACCTGGGCCTGGGCGTACTGGACGAGACGAAGGCGCACGCGATCATGCAGGCGGCCGACGAGATCATCGAAGGCAAGCATCCGGAAGAATTTCCGCTCGCGGTCTGGCAAACCGGCTCCGGTACGCAGACCAACATGAACCTGAACGAAGTGATCGCGAATCGCGCGAGCGAACTGCTCGGCGGCGAGCGCGGTGAAGCGCGCAAAGTGCATCCGAACGACGACGTGAATCGCGGCCAGTCGTCGAACGATGTGTTCCCCACGGCCATGCACGTGGCCGCCGCGCATGGCATCGTCAAGCATCTGCTGCCTGCGCTCAAGACGTTGCGCGACACGCTCGACGGCAAGGCGAAAGCGTTTGCCGGCATAGTAAAGATCGGCCGCACGCACTTGCAGGACGCGACGCCGCTCACGCTCGGCCAGGAGTTCTCGGGCTATGTCGCGCAGCTCGATCATGGCATCCGTCATGTCGAATCGACGTTGCCGCATCTGTATGAACTCGCGCAGGGCGGCACGGCTGTCGGCACCGGTTTGAATGCGCATCCGCAGTTCGCCGAAAAGGTCGCGGCTGCAATCGCGCGGCTCACCGGCGTGCCGTTCGTTTCGGCGCCCAATAAATTCGAGGTGATGGCCGCAGCCGATGCGCTCGTCTTCGCGCACGGCGCGCTGAAGACGGTGGCCGCGAGCCTGAACAAGATCGCCAACGACATCCGCTGGCTCGCGAGTGGTCCACGCTGCGGCTTGGGCGAACTGTCGATTCCGGAGAACGAACCGGGCAGCTCGATCATGCCGGGCAAGGTCAACCCCACTCAATCCGAAGCCTTGACGATGCTGTGCGCGCAAGTGTTCGGCAATGACGTCGCGGTGAACATCGGCGGCGCGAGCGGCAACTTCGAGTTGAACGTATTCCGGCCGATGATCGCGCACAACGTGTTGCAATCCATCCGCCTGCTCGCCGACGGCGCTCTCAGTTTCAACGATAACTGCGCGGTCGGCATCGAGCCGAATCGCGAGCGGATCGACGCGCTGCTCAACGAATCGCTGATGCTCGTGACGGCGCTCAATCCGCACATCGGCTACGACAAGGCCGCGCAGATCGCGAAGAAGGCGCACAAGGAGGGCACCACGCTGAAGGCCGCGGCGCTCGCGCTTGGCTATGTCACTGAGCAGCAGTTCGACGAATGGGTGCGGCCGGGCGATATGGTGGGCCAATCGGCGCCGTGATTGGCGCCTCGCCGCTCGCGCGCTTTACGCGCTGGGCGACTCGCGGTGAGTCGCCCGGTTTGATTCGGTGCTGGTTTGATCCAGATTAGCCGGGAGGACAACGGGTGCTTACGCGGCAAAGGCTCGCCGCCGGTGGCTCGCTCTGCCTGCAGTTTTGCCGGCGCCCAGGTCAACGCCGGCAAGCGTCGTTCAAACCTTACCCTGCGCCACTTCTTCCGGCTTCAGCTCGACGATCGCGTCGAGCGCTTCCTTCACGTCCATCGCGTACTTCGCGAGGCGCTTCTGCTCGTCGGTTTCCGGCACGAATGACGGCACCTGCACCGGGTGCCCGTTTTCATTGACCGCAACCATCACGACGAGACAATCCGTGGTTTGCAGCAACTCGCCGCCCTTCGGGTCGCCCGCCTGCACCGACACATGGATGTGCATGCTCGTGCGCCCTGTCGCCACCACGCGCGCGCGCAATTCGACGAGGTTGCCCACCAGAATCGGTCGACGGAAACGAATATTGCCGACACTGACCGTCACGCAGTAACGCCCGGACCACACCGCCGAGCACGCATACGCGGTTTCGTCGATCCACTTCATCAGCGCCCCGCCGTGCACCTTGCCGCCGAAGTTGACCGAGCTGGGTTCTGCGAGAAAGCGGAACGTGGTTTCGGAACGTTCCAACGGCGCTGAGAGATGGCTGCTCATCTTGACTCCGGTCAATCGGATGCATTGAAAGGAGGCGATTATACGAGCGCAAAATTGACTGCGTCGCCACTTATCGGGCCGAACGGCGCGCAATTGCCATTGCACGCAGCGTTTTGGCGCGCGCTGCGGTTCAGCCGGTTCACCGCTGTGGCCGCGCAAGTTCATCCAGTACCGCGGCGCTGGCCTGTTCTCCGGCTGCAACTGCGCTGCGCGCTGCCGTTCAGCGCGCCTCCTCGCCCGCGCGGGCGGCCGCCCCGCTATGGCCCGCGGACGAAGGCGCGGTCGCGGACATGAATCGTTCACGATACTCGAGCGGCAGCACGCCGAAGCGCCGCACGAACGCGCGCCGCAAGTTCTGCTCGCTGCCGAAACCGCAATCGAGCGCGATGCGCTTGAGCGGCCTGCGCGATTCGGCCAATGCCCGCGAAGCCGCTTCGAGGCGCAACGCGGAGACGGTTTTCGCCGGCGTGCGCCCGACTTCGTCGACGTAGCGGCGCGCGAAGGTCCGCGGCGTCATCCGCGCGTGTTCGGCGAGCCGCTCGACCGTGAGGTCTTCGCGCAAATGGCCGACCATCCAGCTATGCAAGGCCTCGAACGGCCCTCCCGCCGACGCCTGCGCCGCGAGTGCCGCACTGAATTGCGACTGCCCGCCGGGCCGTTTCATGAAAACGACGAGGCGCCGTGCGGCTTGCATCGCGACAGCGTGGCCGAGGTCTTCTTCGATCAACGCCAGCGCGAGATCGATGCCCGCCGTCACGCCCGCCGACGTCCAGACCACGCGCTCGCCGTCGCTTCGGGCTTCGTCAGGGCCCGCGTCGCGGATAAAGATCGGATCGGCATCGACATGAACATTGGGAAAACGGCGCGCGAGATGCGGTGCGTCCCGCCAGTGTGTGGTCGCGCGACGGCCGTCCAGCAGACCGGCCGCCGCCAGATAGAACGCGCCCGTGCATACCGAGCATACGCGTCGCGCGCGCGGCGCATTGCGCCTGATCCACGCGACCAGTTCCGGCTGCAGCGTGCAGTGCTGATCGACCGGGACGCCGGGGACGATCAACGTGTCGATCGGCTCGGCGTCGAGTGAATCGAGTCGCTCGGTCACGACCGGCAGGCCCGGAAATGTCTGCAAGACACCGCCGTCGATCGAGGCGACTGTCGTGCGATATGCGATTGGGCGTGCGCGCGGGTGCGGGTGCGGGTGCGTAGGCGCATGCGTGTGCGTGTGCATGGGCATGGGCGTGGGCGCATCCGTGGGCATGGGCGTGGGCGCATGCGTGGGCGGATGTGCGGCCGGGTGCGCATGTGCTGCCGAATGCGCATGCGCGCCCGGGTTCGTTGGCATCTGCGCCCGCCAACCGCCACCTCCCGCACCCTCCGCGGCGGCCATCGTCAGTTCGGCGCGCCAGAAGGCTTCCAGCGGGCCGCATGCGTCGAGCAACACCAGATCAGGTGCGACGGCAAACACGATATGACGCACGCTCATCACGCAATCCCTCCCGTCGCACGCCGCCTGGACGACCGCGCATAGGCGAGCGTGGCGAGCGCCGCTGCGGCAAGCAGCGGAAAGATCGCCGCATTGATCGTCGCCCAGCCGAAGCGCGCCAGCAACTGCCCCGCGAACAACGACCCGAGCGCGGAGCACGCGAACGTCGTAAATTCGCTGGTGGCCTGCGTCTTGGCCCGTTCCGACGGCCTGTACGACTGCGCGAGCAGCGTCGAGCCGCCGACGAACATGAAATTCCAGCCTACACCGAGACACGCGAGCGCCGCGTAGAAGTGCGGCAGATCGGTCGAACGCAATGCGAACACACCGCACAGTGCCGAGAGCGCAATGCCCGCGCCGATCACCGGCAGCACGCCGAAACGCTTGATGAGCCGCGCGGAAAACAGAGACGGCGCAAACATGCCGACCAGATGCCACTGGATGATCGCCGCGCCGTCGCCGATGCTGTGCCCGCACGCAACCGCCGCGATCGGCGTGGCGGTCATCACGAACATCATCACGGCATAGCCGAGCGCGTTGTTGGCGAGCGCCGCCGCGAAGATCGGCTGCCGCACGATCTCGCCGAGCGGCCGTGCGGCGTCATGCGTACCGGCCACGGCCGGCGCAGGTGCCATGTCGCGATAGAGCAGCATCAACAGGACAATCGACGCGAGTCCGAGTCCGGTGACAAGCGCGTAGGAGCCGGCAAACGTCACCGGCGCGAGCCAGTCTTTGCTCCAAGCGGCGAGAAGCGGGCCGCACACGGCCGCGACCACGCCGCCCGTGAGAACCGTCGAAATAGCGCGGCTCTTCGCCTCGAGGCCGACGGCGTCGGCGGCGGCGAGCCGGTAGTACTGTGCGAACGCCTGGAACACGCCGACCGTCGCGGTGCCCGCGCAAAAAGCCCAGAAGTCGTGATGAAAGATCGCCCACACGGAAACCGCGCCGCCCAGGGCGCCGACGCTCGCGCCCAGCACAAAGCCCGCGCGACGGCCGATGCGCGCCATCAGAAACGACGCGAAGATCGTCGTGAGCGCCGCAGCCACCGTGATCAGCGAGAAAGGCAGCGTGGCTAGCGCCTTGTCGTCGGCGAGCGTGTAGCCGACGAGGCCGGTTAGCGTGAGATCGATCGACACCGACGATGTGTACAACGCCTGGCATACGGCCAGCACACGCGCGGCGCGACGGCCATGCGGGCCGGAGCCGCGCAGGTCGGCGGAATCGTCAGGGAAAGCGGACGAAGCGGACGAAGCGGCTGAAGCAGAGGAACGAGCGGACGAAGCTGGTGCGGCAGGCGGCATAGGTCGGTCCCGGCGGCGAAAGTGGACGATGTGGCACGAGCGGCCCCGAGTCGCCTCGACGGCCTGAGTAGCCTGCCTGGCCTGACCGAGCTAAGCCGCCGAGTGGCGCACGTGGCGCACGTGGCGCAAGACACATCGTCACATAGCTGCGCGTGGCAGCAATGACAACGATGCATCAGTTTCTGCCAATTCGACTCTTACGGATAGGGGCGACCCGGCGGACGACACCTTTATTTGTGGAAGGTGATGCCTTCGTCGATGGTGCCGTACATGGTGACGCTGCCGGTCCCCGCGCCCGCTGCCGAACCGGAACCGCCTTGAGCGCAAGCGCCCAGCAAGGCAATGCAAACGAGAACGCCCAGAACTGTTTTCATGACTGCGCTTCCTGCGAAGACAGGCGTCGATTCTAGCCTGGCGTTTCAAGCGCATGCGCGAGCAAGGCGCCGCGTTCAGGCGCGGCCGACAGGGCTAGCACTGCGCTGCTGCACTCCACCGTTCACGCTAAGCTGAAACATCGAATGCATTGGCCAGGTAAAGTGGCTGTATCACACCTTGCGCGGCCCGCGCATCAGACCGACAGAATACGGAGACCCGTCATGCCCGCCATCCTCGCAGACGAACACAATCATTTTCCCGGCTTGAGCCGCATTGGCGCGCTGCTCGCCGATCCCGGCCGCGCAGCCATGTTGTGGGCGTTGATGGACGGCAGCGCCCGCCCCGCCGGCGAACTGACGATGATCGCGGGACTCTCGCCATCGGCGGCCAGCGCTCACCTCGCGCGCCTGACCGACGGCGGCCTGCTCGCGCTCGAAGTGCGCGGCCGGCATCGCTATTTCCGGATTGCGTCCGCCGACATCGCGGCGTCCATCGAAGCGCTCGCCAACGTCGCGCAAGTCAGCGCGCCGCAGCGTCCGGTGCCGCGCCCCGTGCGCACCGTGCCGACCGACATGCGCTACGCACGCACCTGCTACGACCATATGGCCGGCGAGTTGTCCGTACGCGTGTTCGAGCGGCTCATCGGACGCGGACTGCTGGCTTTGGACGGTGCGTCGCTCGAAGCCACTTCCGACGGCGCCGCCCGCTTCGCCGACTGGGGCATCGACCTGTCGGCGCAGCGCAGTCGCCGGCGCCGCTTTGCGTGCACCTGCCCCGACTGGAGCGAACGCCGCCCGCATCTCGGCGGCGCGCTCGGCGCGGCGTTGCTCGACTCGTGGGCCGCGCACGGCTGGGTCGAACGGACCGAACGGCCGCGAATACTGCGCATCACGCCGGCTGGGCACCAGCATTTCGACGCCTTTCTGGCCGAGTGAGCAACGGAGCGGGCCCAAGCCGGTATCCCACGGGATCGAGACCTTTTGTTACCAGTCGCCAGCAGGCCTTACAAAAGTGGGGGTCTTGAAACAATCGGCGCGGGTACAGTGGTTCACGGATGCTGCACGTGCATCGTCCGTCGGAGAACAATCATGAGAACCACGACCTCACCGCCACCGTCATTCCGTCGCACTGTCGGCTATTCGTTGATCGCCGCCGCCGCTTTCGTGTTTGCCGCGCAGGCTGCGCTCGCGCAGCAAGCCGCTCCGGCGCCGCAGGACATCGCTACGGAGAATAGCGATC
Organism: Paraburkholderia kirstenboschensis; assembly: GCF_904848585.1. Taxonomy (GTDB): domain Bacteria; phylum Pseudomonadota; class Gammaproteobacteria; order Burkholderiales; family Burkholderiaceae; genus Paraburkholderia; species Paraburkholderia kirstenboschensis. Next base: position 449,984 of record NZ_CAJHCR010000001.1, on the reverse strand, counting down.
CGCCGGGACGCGTTGCGCGGCTGAACTACATGGCCGGAACCGTGACCACCGAGCCCGCCGGGGCCGCCGACTGGTCGTACGCGCAGATCAACCGGCCGCTTACCACCGGCGACCAGTTATGGAACGATCAGAACGCGCGCTCGGAGCTGCATATCGGTTCGACGGCCGTGCGTCTCGGCCAGTCGACGAGCCTCGACCTCCTCGGTCTCGACGACAACAACGCGCAGCTGAAGGTTGCGCAAGGGACGTTGTCGGCGCATGTGCGGGAACTGCCGCCGGGGTCGTCGTATGAAATCGACACGCCGAATCTCGCGCTCGGCCTGAACGGTCCAGGCGACTACCGCGTCGACGTTGCGCCGGACGGCAGCAGCACCACCGTCACGGTCCGCAACGGCACTGCGACGGCTTATGGCGACGGCGCACAGGTGCCGATCGCGGCCGGGCAGCAAATCCGCTTTGCCGGCACTTCTTTGCAAACGCTCGCCGACGAGAGCGCGCCTGGCCCCGACGGCTTCGATCAATGGACCGCGAGCCGCGACGCCGCCGAGAACCGCTCAGTATCGGCGCGGTATGTGTCGCGTGAAATCCCCGGTTATCAGGACCTCGACGCCAACGGTACGTGGCGCAGCAGCCCGCAGTACGGCGAGGTATGGGTGCCGCGCGCGACGCCAGTCGGCTGGGCGCCGTACCGCGACGGTCATTGGGTATGGCAGGCGCCGTGGGGCTGGACCTGGGTCGACGACGCGCCGTGGGGCTTCGCGCCGTATCACTACGGCCGCTGGGCCTACGTCGACGACTCCTGGGCATGGGTGCCGGGCCCGGTCGTGGTCAGCGCGCCGCCGGTCTATGCGCCGGCGCTGGTGGCTTTCGTCGGCGGGGGCGGCGGCGGAGCCGACTGGGGCGTGAACCTGGCGATTGGCGGCGCGGTGGCCGCGGGCGTCGCGTGGTTCCCGCTCGGACCGGGCGAACGGTGGCATCCGCACTGGGGCGACCGCGATCACTGGAGCCCGCGCTACTACGAACGCGTCAATCAGACGACGGTCATCAACAACTACAACCGCAACATCACCAACGTCCACAACACGTACGTCAACTATCGGGCGCCGCGCGCCGTGACGGCAGTTCCGGCGACAGCTTTCGTGCATGGACAGCCAGTGGGACGCTTTGCGCAGAAGGTGGATCCCGCGCAGTGGCGCAATGCGCGGATCAACCCGGGCGCTCCGGGCATCGCGCCGGTGCGCGAGAGTTACGGGCCGGGTCAGCGCAACGCGAATTACCGGCCGCCGGCGGGGGTGATGACGCGTCCGGTCGTCGCGACGCGCAGTCCATCGATGCCGCCCGCTTACCGCGATGGCCTCGCACAGCGTTTCGCGCAAAGCGGTGGACGCGTGCCGGGCGCGGGGCAGCCGATCGTGCGGACGTCGGTCCCGGCGCGCATGGCGGGCGGGCCCGGTGCGTTGCCGGTGCAGAACGTGCGTGTCGTGCAGTCGCATCTTCCGGGACGAATGCCGGGCGCGGCGGCGGGAGCACCCATTCTTCAGACTGGGCCCGGTGGGCAGGCCGCGCCGGGCGCCGCAGGCGCCGCTCAGAACGGCGGGCGACAGGCTGGGCACCCGCCAGGCGACGTGCCTGTCGCCGGTCAACCGGGGCGCGCAGGCGCACAGCCGGAGCGGCCCGGCATGCCCTCGCGGTGGAACGGGCAGCAGACGGGCGCAGCAGGCGCCCCGCCGAACGGCGTGCCGCGGCCACCGCAGGCGAACGGCGGCAACCTGGGCTTAGCGCCACAGCGGGGGATGGCACAGCAACCCGCACAGCAACCGGCTCATCAGCAAGGCCAGCCAGTTGCCGCGGATGGGCGCCACGAGCCGTCATGGACGCAGCCGCATACGCCTATGGCCCAGCAAGCGCAGCAGGGCCGCCAACGAGGCGGTGAAGAGCCGCAGGCGCCAAGGCCGGGGTGGGCGCAGCAGCCAGGCGGTCAGCCGAACACAGCGATGCAGCCGCGCGAGGTGCCGCGCCCCGTGGAGAATCCGGCGATCGGGCAACAGCCGCGCGCGGTGCAAGACCAACGGCAGCACGCGCAGGGCGCCGAAACGATCGAGCGGCCGCTGGTTCAACAGCAGCCGCGTCAGGATGTGCATGCGCAGGTGGCACAGTCGGGACCTGCGCCGCGTCAGCAACCGCAGGCACCCCGTCAGGAGTTTCAGCCGCAACAGGCGCAGCAGCGTTCAGAACCGCGTCCGCAACCGCAAGCTCTGCAGGCGCCGCGTCAGGAGTTTCATCCACAGCAGGCGCAGCAGCGTCCTGAACCGCGTCCGCAACCGCAAGCTCAGCAGGCGCCGCGTCAGGAGTTCCATCCACAGCAGGCGCAGCCGCGTCCTGAGCCGCAAGTGCAGCAGCCCCGCCCTCAGCCGCAGCAACACGGTGAGCAGCGTTCGGCCGGTGGCCACGACGAGCATCACAAGGGCTAAGCGCCCTTTCCTCCGTAAGTAGCCTCTCGTCGGCACAAAATAAAAAGCCTCCGCGATTCGCATCGCGGAGGCTCTTTGGTTAGATCAGGCGTGTCAGACGGCCATGGGCGCCGTCAGCGGCTCGTGATGCCGGTAACCGACCAGCGAGAAATCCGACGGCTCGACCTTTTCCAGCCATTCCGGTTCGTACACGTGGGTCTTCGCGTAGTCCGGCACGCGGTCGGAAATCGCGAGCTTGGGACTTTCATAGGGCTCGCGCGTGAGCTGCTGCTTCAGCATGTCCAGCTGGTTCTCGTAGATGTGCGCATCGCCGATGAAGTAGGTGAACCACCGCGGCGTGTAGCCCGTCAAGCGTCCCACCAGATGCAGCAAGGCCGCGCCTTCGGTCAGATTGAACGGCGTGCCGAGCCCGACATCGTTGCTGCGGATGTACAAGCACAGCGAGATTTCGCGCCGCGCCACGTTCGGCAGGAACTGATAAAGCAGATGGCAAGCCGGCAACGCGATCTGATCCAGAACCGCAGGATTCCACGCATGAAAGAGAATTCGCCGGTCCGACGGGTTCTGCATGATGGTGTCGAGGCACTGCCGCAATTGGTCGATTGCCTTGTATAGCAACACCTTGCGGCTGCCGTTTTCGTCGAATTCAGTGATCACCTGGAAACCGCGCCCGGTCGCATCGGCAATCTGCGCGCTCGCACTGGCATCGAGCACCTTGTAGGCCGGCCACTGCCGCCACTGCACGCCGTACACGTCGCCCAGGTCGTCGGGGCCCGCGCGATACGGATTGGCGAGCCATTGCGGATTCTGGTTGGCGTTCGCGTCCCATACCTTGCAGCCGAGGTCGCGAAAATCCGCCGCGCTGCGCGACGCGCGCAGGAAACCGACCAGTTCGCCAACGGCCGACTTGAATGCCAGCTTTTTCGTCGTGACCGCCGGGAACCCCTGCTGGAGATCGAAGCGCAACATGGCGCCCGGCATGCTGATGGTACGGATGCCGGTGCGATTCTCCTGCCACGTGCCAGTGTCGAGAATCGTGCGGACGAGGTCCAGGTATTGTTTCATGCGGGTTCCTTCGACGCGGCGCGGCCCGGAAGCGGTGCACCGCGAGATTGAGCGGAAAACCCGATTTTACCAAGCGCGGCCGGCCGGCGCGACCGCTTGCGAGAGACGTATCGAAGGAAGGCGGGTTAATCAGACGCACACGGCACGGAACCACGCCCCGAGGCGGACGCGTCGCGCCCTGTCCGGTTTACAGGCCGCTGCGTGGCGGCCGGTTTACAACCATCGTGTGCGCCGCAACTCAGAGATGCGGCACCGATGCCGGCAACGTGCCGTGCGGCGAAGCAAGCGGCTCGCTTTCCATATGACGCATGCCGTGCGAGCACAGCAGCCGGTACAGCGTGACACGCGAAATACCGAGTTCCTGCGCTGCGTCGCCAAGACGCCCACGGTGACGCAACAGCGCAAGCTCGATTGCCTGGCGCTCGGCCGCTTCGCGCGCCTGCGCGAGCGACACCGGCACGATCTCGACGTACTCGGCGAGCTCGAGATCGCGCGCCGTGATAGCGCGTCCTTCGGACATCACGATCGCACGGCGCACGCGGTTGATGAGCTCACGCACGTTGCCCGGCCAGCCGTAGTTGTGCAAAGCCGCGATTGCGTCGGGTGCGAAGCCGCGCAGGCGCCGGCTCGCGTCTTTCTTGAAACGCTCCAGCATGTGGCGCGCGAGCAGTTCAATGTCCTTGCCGCGCGCGCGCAGCGGCGGTTCGTCGATTTGCAGCACGCACAGGCGGTGATACAGGTCCGAGCGGAAACGTCCTTCAATCATGGCAGCCGTCATATCCACGTGCGTTGCGGAAATGATCCGTACGTCGACGTCGATCGCGCTATGGCCGCCTAGCCGCTCGACCTTGCGCTCCTGAAGGAAGCGCAGCAGGCTCGCCTGGCTTTCGAGCGGCAGATCGCCGATTTCGTCGAGGAAAAGCGTGCCGCCATTGGCCGCTTCCACGCGGCCGATCTTGCGCTGATTAGCGCCGGTGAAGGCGCCGCGTTCGTAGCCGAACAGTTCGGACTGCAGCAGATGCGGCGGGATCGCGCCGCAGTTGATCGGCACGAACGGCGCGTTGCGTCGTGCCGAGCGTTCGTGAATCGCAACGGCCGTCAGTTCCTTGCCCGTGCCTGACTCGCCCGAGATAAACACCGGCGCGTCAGTCATTGCGACTTTGCGGATAGAGCGGAACAGCGCCAGCATCGCGTCGCACGACCCGACCATTTCGCCTTCGGCGCCCTGCGACGCATCGTTCGAAGCGGGTTCGCCGAGCGAGATCATGCCGTATGCGTGACCGACGGAATCGACGATCCGGTCGCCGGAGTAAGGCACGGTCACATAGTCGAAACAATAGTCGCGTACGAGGCGGCGCAGCGCCGCATCCTGGAGTTGCCCAGGCATGGTCGCGGCGACCCAGCCGACGTTCGGCATGGTCAGGCAGGATTCGAATGCAGCAATTTCATGCGGCTGGAAATGACTCGATAAATCGAGCAGACCACCCGCTGCCGAACCGGCGCGTACGGCCCGGCGCGCATCGCGCGCCGATCCCACCACTTCAACATGCCAGCCACGCTGGTGGAAGCGGGTGTTCAGTTCCGCGCTTGGCTCTCGCGAAACGTAAATCAGTTGCCGCGTTGCGGGTTCCATTATTCAGATCCTCTCGTCAACGAACGTTAAGGATGATGCACGCACCTGAACCGCAATTCAGACACGCTGGCACATTCGGGATTCGCAAATAGCAAAAACCGAACGGCCATTCCATTCCGTGCGGACAGCTGATCCCCAGAAAGCGGCGTGTGTGTTTGAGACGGCCCGTTAGCGGGCTTTTTTTAAAATTGAAGCTCTTTCCGAGAGCTTACTATACGCGCGCGGCTTGGAAAACAATTATGCGAATTTAATCCGCCCGCCCTTGCCCAGCAAGGCGTTCGCGCCGATAAATAAGTAATCAACTTACGAATTACGAATTGTGGAAGCGCTTTTCTCATACAAGGGGGCGCAGGTAGTTCGTACCGTTTGAATTAACACCTAATAGGTATTTTCTTCTCGCGGGTTCAACGCTGCGACGTTTCCTGCCGCACTACTTTATCTGATTGGCGACGGGCACGTTGTGACCATATGCACCAATGGATTGCGACTGGCGGTACATGTTCGCTAATCGCTATGCACCCGGGACTCATCACGCGATCGGGTTTATTGCGCGCGGAGTCGGCCGATGTTGCAGTGTGCGCGGCATTTTTTTCGGCCGGCGCCCTGTTCGCCACTTGCGGAAGGGCGCGGCGCACTTCATGTCGGTGAAACGACGCTTGCCCGTCACGCACACTCGCGCGGCGAGGCCGGGCCTCGTTCAGGCCGGTGCGATGGGGCGTTCCCGCTAAATGGACCACGCCGGAGCGGCGGCCGGAGCGTGTGCGTCAGGTAGAATCAGGCAGGTTACGTTCCCCCTTCCATTTGATGACGACGCTCACCCTGATCGTCGCTCGCGCCAATAATGGCGTGATCGGCCGCAACAACCAGTTGCCCTGGCGACTCCCCGAAGACCTCGCGTTTTTCAAGCGGACCACCATGGGCGCGCCCATCATCATGGGCCGCAAGACGCATGAGTCGATCGGCAGGCCGTTGCCGGGACGCCGCAACATTGTCGTGACACGCGATGTTGGGCGGCGCTTCCAGGGTTGCGACGCGGCCACCACGCTCCAGGAAGCGCTCAAGCTCGCCGCGCAGGACCAGGCGCCCGAAGCGTTTCTGATCGGCGGTGCGCAGTTGTATGTGGAAGGTCTGCGTCTCGCAGACAAGCTGATCGTCACGGAAATTTCCGCCGATTTCGACGGCGACGCGACATTCCCCGCAGTCGATCCGAACGAGTGGGAAGAAGTCGCACACGAAACGCATCGCGCTGACGCACCAAACGATTTCGACTATGCGTTCGTCACATACAAGCGCAAAAGCCGGTGATGTGAACCGCCGCAAGCGCAATGAAGCGCGCCGGCAAAAGCAGAACGCCACGCAAACTTGCGTGGCGTTTTCGTCTGTACCGCGACAACACTGGGAAATCGCTTATTGCCCCGCGATCGTCATCCGTTCAATGAGGACGGAGCCCGTCTGCTTGGTGCCTCGCGTGATCGTGTCCGCGCCGATCGCCACGACATGGCGGAACATCTCCTGCAAGGTGCTCGCGACGGTGATCTCCTCGACCGGATACTGAATCTTGCCGTTCTCGACCCAGAAGCCGGACGCGCCGCGCGAATAATCGCCCGTCACGTAGTTGACACCCTGGCCCATCAGTTCGGTGAGCAGCAGACCCGTACCGAGTTTCCTCAGCATTTCTTCGAAGTCGTCTTCCGCACGCGTGTTCGAGCTGAGCAGTGACAGGTTGTGCGAGCCGCCCGCGTTGCCGGTAGTCTGCATGCCGAGCTTGCGCGCCGAATAGGTCGAGAGGAAATAGCCTTCCACGACGCCGTCTTTCACGACCGAGCGCTGCCGCGTGCGCACGCCTTCTTCGTCGAACGGGGCGCTGCCCATCGCGCGCGGCACGTGCGGATCTTCGACGATCTGCACATGCGGCGCGAACACCGGCTTGCCGAGACTGTCGACGAGAAACGACGTCTTGCGGTACAGCGCGCCGCCACTCGTAGCCTGCACGAACGCACCGAGCAGACCCGCGGCGAGCGGTGCTTCGAACAGCACCGGCACCTTGCGCGTGTCGAGGCCGCGCGCGCCGATGCGCGCAAGCGCGCGCTGCGCCGCGTAACGACCGACTGCTTCAGGGTCGGCCAGTTGGTCCGCGCTACGCGTAGACGTGTACCAGTCGTCGCGCTGCATGTTGCGGCCGCTGCCGGCAATCGGCGCGCAGGCGATGTAGTGACGCGAGTACGGATAGCCCGCAAGGAATCCACGCGACGTGGCAAGCACGAACTGCGAGTGCTGCGCCGAGACGCTCGCGCCTTCGGAGTTCTTGATTTGCGGATCGGTGGCGAACGCGGCGTCTTCCGCGCGACGGGCGATTTCCACCGCTTCGTCGGCGGACAGATTCCACGGGTGGTAGAGATCGAGATCGCGCGGCTCGGTCTCGAGCAGCTCTGCTTCGGCGAGACCTGCACAATCGTCTTCCGCCGTGAAGCGGGCGATGTTGTACGCGGCCGCAACCGTGTCCTTCAGCGCTTGCGACGAGAAGTCGGAAGTACTCGCGTTGCCGCGCTTGTTGCCGATGAACACGGTCACGCCGACCATCTTGTCGCGGTTATGTTCGATCGTCTCGACTTCGCCGCGCCGCACGGAGACGGACAGGCCGTCGCCTTCGGAAATTTCGGTTGCCGCGTCGGTGCCGCCGAGCGACTTCGCGTGACGAAGGATGTCCGAGGCGATTTCCTTCAGTTCATCCTGGGTATGCGGAAAAAAGCGCTGCTTGACGTCCATGTCTGCTGCCATTGTGGTTGCCGTCCTGTTCGGGGCCGAGCGGCCCTTGGGTGTTCGCACATGCCGCGCCATTCCGTGCGCCGCATATGCGCTGCTCGTATGCGCGTCAGTCTGCGTTTGCCGTGCGTTCGAGCGCACTAACGCATCCCGCGATCATATCAAGCTAAGCGATGCCGTACCTGGCATTCGCTGCCCGCTTCGAGCGATGTCCGCTACCGTGCACGGCGGCGCAGCCGGTTCGCCGGGCCTGGCACGCTACAATATCGGCATGACACGCAAAACCCGCATTCAACCCATAGAATCCGCCGAGCCGGAAGTCGACGAAAACGGCTACGACCGTCCGAGCAAGTCGCAGCTCAAGCGCGAAATGCACGAGCTGCAGGAACTGGGCTCGGCGCTGATCGCGCTGCCCAAAGACGCGCTCAAGCGCATGCCGATGCCCGAAAAGCTCGACGACGCCGTGCGCGAGGCGCGCCGCATCACCGATCACGAAGGCAAGCGCCGCCAGGTGCAATACGTCGGACGCGTGATGCGCTCGTTGCTGGACGAGGAAACCGCCGCGCTGCGCACCGCGCTCGACACTTATAACGGTGTCAACAAGGCGGAAACGGCCAAGCTGCACTGGATCGAGCGCACTCGCGAAAAACTGCTCGCCGACGACGCCGCGCTGACCGATTTCATCCGCCAGCATCCGAATGTCGACCCGCAGCAAGGCCGCACGCTGATCCGCAACGCCCGCAAGGAAGCCGAGCAGAACAAGCCGCCGCGTTACTTCCGCGAGCTGTTCCAGTGGATCAAGAACGCGGACGGACCCGCAGCTGCGAGCGATTCCGATGCCGACGACGCTCTGGAAGACGACGATGACGACCGCGACGCCTGACACCAAGCTAAAGCGCAATCACCCCGACGAGATCGTGATCGGCCTCGTATCGGTCAGCGATCGCGCATCCACCGGCGTCTACGAGGACAAAGGCATTCCGGCGTTGCAGGAATGGCTCGGCGCCGCGTTGAGTTCGCCGTGGCAAGTGGTCACGCGCCTCATTCAGGACGACGCGCCCACCATCTCGGCAACGCTCACGGAACTCGTCGACGAAGTCGGCTGCGATCTCGTGCTGACGACTGGCGGCACGGGCCCGTCGCGGCGCGACGTGACGCCCGAAGCCACGCTCGCGGTGGCTACGAAGGAAATGCCGGGATTCGGCGAACAGATGCGGCAGATCAGCCTGAATTTCGTGCCGACCGCAATCCTGTCGCGCCAGGTCGCGGTGATCCGCGAGACGGCGGATCACGCAGCGCTGATCATCAATCTGCCGGGTCAGCCGAAGTCGATCAAGGAAACGCTGGAAGGCTTGCGCGATGCCGAAGCCGGCGGCGCGGTGAAGGTGCCCGGCATCTTTGCGGCGGTCCCCTACTGCATCGACCTGATCGGCGGGCCATACGTGGAGACCAACGCGGAAGTGGTGAAAGCGTTCCGGCCGAAGAGCGCAGTGCGCGCTCCGCGGCCGGCTTAGCTTATTCCGCGTTGAGGGAGGCGTCCGGCGCCGGCGGAATCAGGAAGTGCTCGCGGTAGTACTTCAGTTCGTCGATCGACTCATGAATGTCGGCAAGCGCCGTGTGCAGCGCGCGCTTCTGAAAACCCCTGTAAATTTCCGGCTGCCAGCGTCGGCACAGCTCCTTGAGCGTGCTGACGTCGAGATTGCGGTAATGGAAGAAGCTCTCCAGTTCCGGCATCCAGCGCGCCATGAAGCGGCGATCCTGGCAGATCGAGTTGCCGCACATCGGCGATTTGCCGGGCGGCACATGAGCGCTGAGAAAATTGCGAATCTGTTCGGTGGCATCGGCTTCGCTCACCGTGGATGCCTTCACGCGGTCGATCAGTCCCGACCGGCCGTGTGTGTTCTGATTCCACTGGTCCATCCTGGCGAGCGTCTCGTCGCTCTGATGAATCGCGAGAACCGGGCCCTCCACCATTCTGTCGAGCGTCGAATTCGTCACCACCACCGCGATTTCGATGATGCGGTCCGAATCCGGGTCGAGTCCGGTCATTTCCATGTCCAGCCAGATGAGATTCATGTCGCTGCGCACGAGAGGCAGCGGTTGCGCGGATTCGAGAATGTCAGTCATGAAGGAAGCCCTGATGGCCGGGCAGGAAGCTTGCGGGAAGCCCCGTTGCTGCGGCGGTTGATCGTTTGAGATGGTTCGAGCATGTCCCCGCTGCGAGGCGGGAAGAAACATATAATTCTCGCATAGATACCACGGAATCCACGGATGCCTACCCTGTACTTCACCGTTCTGTTCGTCGTCGCCGTCGTGGCGATGGTCGGCACCAAACTCTGGCTCGCGTCGCGGCAGATCCGCTTCGTCGCCGGCCATCGCGAGCAGGTGCCGAGCCAGTTTGCCGGCACCATCGCGCTGAGCGCGCACCAACGCGCCGCGGACTACACCGTCGAGCGCACGCGTCTCACGATGATCGAGATCGTCGTCGGCGCCGCCGTGCTGATCGGCCTGACACTGCTCGGCGGCGTGCAGGCGCTCGATCTCGCGATCACGGACTGGCTCGGCCGCGGCTACGTCGGGCAGATCGCACTCGTCGCGGCCGTGATCGCGATTACCAGCGCGATCGACCTGCCGTTCGATTACTTCCGGCAATTCGTGATCGAGCAACGCTTCGGCTTTAACCGGATGAGCAAGCGCATTTTCATCGTCGACCGGTTGAAGGGCGTGTTGCTCGGCGCCGCGTTCGGTCTGCCGTTGCTGTTCGTCGTACTCTGGTTGATGAACCAGGCCGGCAGCTTCTGGTGGTTGTGGACGTGGATCGTCTGGGTCGTCTTCCAGATGCTCGTGCTCGTGCTGTACCCGTCGTTTATCGCACCGCTTTTCAACAAGTTCGAACCGCTCAAGGACGAAGCGCTGAAAAGCCGCATCGAGGCGCTGATGAAGCGCTGCGGCTTCGCGGCCAAAGGCCTTTTCGTGATGGACGGCAGCCGCCGCTCGGCGCACGGCAACGCGTATTTCACCGGCTTCGGCGCGGCCAAGCGAATCGTGTTCTTCGACACGCTGCTGGCGCGCCTGTCGGGCAGCGAGATCGAAGCCGTGCTTGCGCACGAACTCGGCCACTTCAAGCGCCGTCACGTGATCAAGCGGATGCTGGTCACGTTCGCGATCAGCCTCGCCATGCTCGCGTTGCTCGGCTGGCTCACGCAGTGCGTGTGGTTCTACGAAGGGCTGGGCGTGCGGCCGTCGCTAGTCGGCGGTAATAGCGGTCTCGCGCTCGTGCTGTTCTTCCTCGCACTGCCGGTGTTCGTGTTCTTTGTGACGCCGCTCGGCAGTCTCACCTCGCGCAAGCACGAGTTCGAGGCCGATGCATTCGCCGCCACGCAAACCGACGCACAAGACCTCGTCAACGCCCTCGTCAAGCTGTATGAAGACAATGCGTCCACGCTAACGCCCGATCCGCTCTACACCGCGTTCTATTACTCGCATCCGCCGGCGTCGCAGCGGATCGACCGACTGTTGCGCCACGCATGAGCGGCCGCTCTCAGAAAGCGCCGCGCGCGCCGTCCAGCACGCGCGTAGGCGGCCTCGTAGTGGCCGCGCATGGCCGCCACTATCTGGTCGCGCCCGAAGACGGCGGCCCGATGCTCCAATGCTTCCCACGCGGCAAGCGCAGCGAAGTCGCAGTAGGCGACCGCGTGATCTACGAGCCCACTTCCGCCGACCAGGGCGTGATCGTCGAAATCGGCGAGCGGCGCAATCTGCTCTATCGTTCGGATCAGTACAAGTCGAAGCTGTTCGCCGCGAATCTCGACCAGTTGCTGATCGTGCTCGCGACCGAACCGCATTTCAGCGAAGACCTGCTCGGCCGCGCGCTCGTCGCAGCGGAAGCCAACGAGCTGAAACCGCTGATCGTGCTGAACAAGATCGACGTGACCGATGCACTCGAAGGCGCCCGCAAACGGCTGGAGCCCTATCGCGCGCTCGGCTACACGGTCGTGGAAGTGTCGATCAAGGCGCAACCCGAGGCCGCCCGCACCGCGCTCATCGAACACTTGCGCGGTCACTCGACGCTATTGCTCGGCCAGTCCGGCATGGGCAAGTCCACGCTCGTGAATCTGCTGATTCCCGACGCCGAAGTCGCCACGCGCGAGATTTCGACGGCGTTGAATAGCGGCCGCCATACGACGACGTTCACGCGTCTCTATCCGCTGCCGAATTTCGACCGCAATGACACCGCGGACACCGCGAGCGACACTCGCAGCGTGGCTGACGAAGGCGGCGCGCTGATCGACTCGCCGGGCTTCCAGGAGTTCGGCCTGCATCATTTGACCGAAGGCCGGCTCGAACGCGCGTTTCCGGAGTTCCGGCCGCTCTTGCCTAACTGCCGCTTTTACAACTGCCATCACTTGCAAGAGCCCGGCTGCGCGATTCTCGAGGCGGTTGCCGATGGCCGTATCCGCCGCGAGCGCCATGCGCTGTACGCGCAACTCGTGCACGAAGCCAGCCAGATCGTTCGCTGACATGAGGCTGATGCGCGCGCCGAACCTGATCATCGGACAGCATTGGGTCAATGTGCTGGCCGCGGCCGGCATCGCGTGCGAGCTGCACAACCGCTATCTGAACGGCGCGCTCGGCGATATTCCCGCCGATCAGTGCGCGCCTGAACTCTGGCTCGTGGACGACCGCGACGAAGCGGTGGCGCGGCGCTTGATCGATGCCGCGTCGCAAGGTCCGGCGGCCGGTTCGCCTGGCTGGCAGTGCCGCCAGTGCGGTGAGAGGCTGGAGGCGCAATTCACCGTGTGCTGGCAGTGCGGTACGGTGCGCGATCCGTTGGACGGGTGATGCGCGCCTCAGTCTCACGAACATGCGCTGATGCGCTTCATGCGATGCCGTTCAGACTGACGCGGCGTGGTTGATGTTCTGCCTCAGCGGACCAGATCTTTTAAAGCGCCTTAAGCCCGGAGAAGGACGTAAAAAAAGCCGGGGCAATCCCGGCTTTCTTGCGTTCGCATGCGCGTTAGATCAAGCGAGCCACACGGCGATCGTCAGCATGAGTAACAGGATCATCCACAGCACGACTGCGCGCCAAACCAGCCCCACCGCCGATTGCAGCGTGCGCGGCGTGCAGTCGTCGCCGACTTGCATGGGACCGCCGTCGCCGGTGGCGAGCGCATCGAGACTCGACGGCTCCGCGAGCGGCCCGCTCAGACGCGCGCCAAGCGCGCCGCTGCCGGCGGCCAGCAACACGCCGTCATTCGCATCCGGCCACTGACGCGCATGGTTACGCCATGCATAGATCGCGTCTTCAAAATTCCCGACAATCGCAAAGCCCAGCGACGTAAGCCGCGCCGGCACCCAGTCGATTACGAAAAATGCGCGCTGCGCGAAACTCGAAAACGCGATGGTACGGTCGTCGACCGGCCGCGCCCACGTACGCGACAGATATTCGGCGATGCGATACAGCACCGCGCCCGCCGGCCCGACCGGAATCAGAAACCAGAAGAACACGCCGAAAACGTGGCGATGCGACGCGACGACTGCGTGAATCAGAGTATGGCGCACGATCTCGCTCACCGGCATGTCGAGCGTGTCGAGGCCGGTCCATTCGTTCAGAATTTCACGGGCGCGCGGCACATCGTCGTTATTGAGCGCGAGGTGAATGTCCGTAAAGTAATGGCTGAACTGGCGGAAGCCCAGCGTGAAGTACAGCACCGCGACGTTCCACAGAAACGCCAGCGCGAAGTGAATGTTGTACAGAACGTAGTAGACGAGCGCGACGACGAGCGTCCACGGCACCACTACGACGAGCCACGCAAGAAGGCCGTGCTTGGGCTTGCCCGCATCGAATCCGTGCGCCGCCGACTCCCCGTGGTATTGAAGCAGCGCGGATACCGGATTATTCGGCGACAGCGCGCGCACCTGTTCAATGATCAGAGCCAGCAATACGGAAAAAAAAGTCATGCGATGCGCCGTGCTTTTCGAGTTTTACGATTGTTTCATAACGATAGCACAGGGTCGGATGCCGCTGAGCGAGGACGTTGCCAAACACCCCACGACCCCGAGCGACGCCTCGCCTCAAGCCGTCAGAAAGCGATAGAAATTGCGCAGCATGGCGGCAGTCGCGCCCCAGATGAAATAGTGGCTGCCCGTGCCGTCGTCTTTTTCAGCCGCCTCCAGTGACGCGCCGCGCGGGTACGGCATAGCGAAGAAACGCCGTTCGCCTCCTTCGTACCGGAACACGCGCTCTTCGTGATGCGCCGGGTTCATCAGAAATGCGAGCGGCACTTCGAATACTTCCGCGACCTCCAGCGCATCCGCTTTCAATGCGAACGGCGGATGCACAAGGCCGATTACCGGCGTGACGCGAAAACCAGTGCCGGTCAGATAATCGGGCAGCGCGCCCAGCACTTCCACGCGCGACGGCGCAAGGCCCACTTCTTCCTGCGCTTCGCGCAAAGCGGTTGCTGTGGCATCGGCATCGAACGGTTCCTGCCGGCCACCGGGGAAGCTCACTTGGCCCGCGTGGTCGTTAAGATGATCGGCGCGCTGCGTGAGCAGCACCGTCAAGCCATTCGCGCGGATCACGAGCGGCACCAAGACAGAGGCGACACGCGGATCGCCCTGTGTATTGCGCCACGGCGCCTCGACGATTGGCTCGGGTGTCCAGCAAAGATGCTGCTTGAAACGGCGGCGCAGACCATCGGGCGTAAGACGCTCCGCGGGTACTGGCGGCAAGTGGGCGCCGGTCGCTTCGACAGGCAGAGTTTCAGGTTCAAAGACGGGGCGGATCAACGGATCTCTCGAATGAGCGGTAGAGGCGATGCCGCTATTTTGACCTGGCAAACAAAAAAGCACCCGCGAGGGGTGCTTTTTCTTACAGCATTTACGCCTGGGAAGCAGCGCGGTCTTTCGAGACCAGCTTTTCCTTGATTCGAGCCGACTTGCCCGAACGGTCGCGCAGGTAGTACAGCTTCGCACGACGCACATCGCCACGACGCTTCACGACGATGCTTGCCAGCAGCGGCGAGTACGTCTGGAACGTACGCTCGACGCCTTCGCCCGACGAAATCTTACGGACGATGAACGACGAATTCAGACCACGGTTACGCTTGGCGATCACGACGCCTTCGTAAGCCTGAACACGCTTACGCGTACCTTCAACCACGTTCACGCTGACGATCACCGTATCGCCAGGAGCGAATTCGGGAATGGTCTTTTCGCCGAGGGCGCGCGCAATTTCTTCCTGCTCGAGTTTTGCAATCAGATTCATCACTGACTCCTAAGTCCATCTTGTCGGCGTTCGTACCTGCCTCGCATGAAAATGCCCGGCTACGGCCCCGATAGAGGATGGGTTCACATCAGGCGCCGTACACGCATGTGCGGCGCCGCCTGGTGTCCGCTTGAAAGACCGGGGCTTTACGCCTTCGGCTCTTCCTTCGCGAGACTTGCAAGCCATGCCTCGTCGGCACGGCTCAACATCTTGTTCTTTCTAGCCTTGACGATCAGGTCAGGCCGCTTGTGCAACGTGTTTCGCAACGCCTCGCGCCGACGCCACGCTTCGATCTCCGCGTGATGGCCGCCAAGCAGCACATCAGGCACGCGCACACCTTGATATTCCTCGGGACGCGTGTAGTGCGGACAATCGAGCAGCACGTCGACAAAACTGTCCTGCACCGCCGACTGCGAATCATTGAGCACGCCCGGCAGCTGGCGCACGACCGCATCCATCAAGGCCATGGCGGGTAACTCTCCGCCCGACAGCACGAAGTCGCCAAGACTGACTTCTTCGTCGACAACGCGGTCGAGCAAGCGCTGATCGATCGCTTCGTAGCGCCCGCACAGCAGAATGAGCCCCGGCTGCGCGGCGAATTTCATGACACGCTCGTGATTCAACGTGGCGCCTTGCGGCGACATCATGACCACGCGCGGCGCGCCGATGCCCTGCTCCGCCTGCGCCGCCTTTGCTGCACCAATCGCATCTTCCAGCGGCTTCGCCAGCATGACCATGCCGGGGCCGCCGCCGTATGGGCGATCGTCGATTGTGCGGTAGTTGTCGGTTGTGAAATCACGCGGATTCCACGTGCGCAACCCATAGCGCTCCTGCTTTGCTGCCCGGCTGGTAATGCCCCAGTCGGTCAGTGCACGAAACATTTCGGGAAAGAGCGTGACGACATCGAACTGCATCGCTCTCTCCGTTTTAGCGAACTCGATTTGCTGAACTGTCAATAATCAGCTTCCCAGTCGACGACGATCTGCTTTGCCGCCTGGTCGACCGTCTTGACGAACACACCGACGAACGGGATCAAACGCTCGGCAGTGACCGGCTTGCCGGTTTTGTCGGCTGCCGCATATTCGACGCGCAAAACCGAATGCGCACCGTTGTCGATCATGTCTGCCACCTTGCCCAAGTTGACGCCGGCAAGGTTCACCACATCCAGGCCGAGCAGGTCGACCCAGTAGAATTCGTCGGCTTCCAGCGCCGGAAATTCGCTGCGGCTGATATAGACGCGAGAGCCGCGCAGTGACAACGCCGCATCACGGTCAGTGACGCCGCCCAGATGGGCCACCACACTGTCGCTATGCGTTTTCGCCTGCAATGACGGCGCCGACTTCCGCTCGCGGCCTTTCATCAGCCACCAGCGCTTTGCACTGAGCAAAGCGTCGCCGCCATGGCCGGCATCCGCATGAGCCGCTACCTTGACCCAGCCTTTGAGACCGTATGCGTCGACGATTGCGCCGACCTCCACTGCGTCGACCGGCCAACTCTCCGCCGTTTCCGCGCGCATTGCTGCTGCCTCGGAACCGGCGTTTGCAACATTGACTTTCGCCTTGCCTTCGGCCCGTTCGACCGGCTTGCGGACGAATGCACCGAATGGCGCCTGACCAGACGTCTTTGCACGTGAGCTCGCACCTTTCGGCAGCTCTTGTGTCGGCTCTTTGGCCTTTACGCGACCTGAACTTCCGGAATCACGCTCGGACATGATTGAGCCTCACTACGAACTTCGACGCCTGCTTCGGCAAAACATCTTGCGTATCGGACTGCTCATGCAAGTTGCGCGAGCCGCCAGCCAAACCGACGACGATCCGCATGCGAGCTACCATTAAGCAGCCGGCTGCGCCTTTTGCGCTTCTTTCACGAGACGCTCGACGGTCGGCGACAGTTGTGCGCCAACGCCTTGCCAGTACGTCAGGCGGTCTTGAGCGATACGCAGGGCTTCGCCCTTCGTAGCGACCGGGTTGTAAAAGCCAACGCGCTCGATGAAGCGGCCGTCACGACGGTTACGCGAGTCGGTTGCGACGATGTTGTAGAACGGGCGCTTCTTGGAGCCGCCACGAGCCAAGCGGATGATGACCATACTAGAATCCTTGAAAACCGGGGTTCGGAACGACTGAAACACGCGATTATAGCGGGAAACTGACGCCATAACAAACACTTACCGGGATAAACTGAGCAGCGCGGCTGCGCCGCCCATACAGCGCGGGCGGCCAACGGCGCCCAGACGCCCGAAAAACCTGACGGAATGCCCTGTGGAATCACTGTCGCGAGCCGCTCTCGTAGTCCTCCTTTTCGCCCGTCGGATCGCGAACGCTCCGCTCTCTCGCGGTTTTCGCGCCGTAGCGGCAGGGCTCCTGGCTTGCTTCGCCTGCAATGGGTTCGCCGCACCGCCCGTCGAACGCATCAAGCTTCCGGCCGGCTTTCGCATAGAGGTTTTGTCGGACGCCGTGCCGAGTGCGCGCGCCATGACGTTGTCGCCAACTGGCGTTCTATATATAGGCAGTCTCGACGGCCACGTGTACGCGCTCCAGTTGCGGGACGGACACGCCGCCGGGCGCCATGTAGTGGCCTCGGGCCTGGAGGCTCCGGTCGGCGTGGCCTGGCACAACGGTGCGCTGTACGTCTCCGCGGTGTCGAAGATTTTACGCTTCGACTCGATAGACACGCGCCTCAATGCGCCGCCCAAGCCAGTCGTGGTGACGGACAAACTGCCGGGCGAGACTCATCATGGCGCAAAATTCATTGCTTTCGGACCGGACGGCAAGCTTTACGTGCCGCAAGGCGCGCCCTGCAACGTCTGCGCGAAAGACCGCGACCGCTACGCGATGATCGGCCGCATGGACCCTGACGGCAGCCACTACGAAGTCATGGCGCGCGGCGTGCGCAATACGGTCGGTTTTGCCTGGCATCCGGCGACGCACGAACTTTGGTTCACCGATAACGGCCGCGACCTGCTGGGCGACGACGCACCCGATGACGAACTCAACCGCGCCCCGCGCGTCGGCATGGACTTCGGCTTTCCGTACTGCCACGCCGGCGTCATACCCGACCCGGAATTCGGCGAGGGCCACCCATGCAGCGCGTTCACGCCGCCCGTCGCCAAGCTAGGTGCGCACGTCGCCGCGCTCGGCATGCGTTTCTATAGCGGTTCCATGTTCCCGCCCGACTACCGCGCCAACATTTTCGTCGCCGAGCACGGCTCCTGGAATCGAAGCAAGAAGTCCGGCTACCGTGTGGTGCGCGTCGTCACGGAGCCGGACGGCAGCCATGCGCGTCAGGAAGTGTTCGCCGAGGGATGGCTGCAGCCGGGAGAAACCGTCTGGGGTCGCCCGGCCGATGTGCTGCCGCTGCCCGACGGGTCACTGCTTATCAGCGACGACTACGCCGGCGCTATCTATCGCGTCACTTACTCTGCGCCTTGAACGCCCGTTCGGCCGCTGCGCATTTCAGGCCAGCAGTCGATCCGACCCGGCAGTGCCCCCAACATAGGAGCCAACAAGGCAGAGGGCAACGCGCCCGCGCTCCCTGAGGCCGTACGCCGCGTGACCGGTCGCATGCGAGCGGCGTAGAATGCGCGACGGTCCGCGGCAACGGTGCGCCGCGCCCTTGGCCACACTCTTCGGCCCGCGTTACTGACCGCCCGTTACTCTGCCCTCGCCTACATGTCCAAGCCTGTTTCGACCTCGACTTACTTTCGATCCAAAACCATCACTGCCGCACTGGCATTTTTCCTGGGCACCCTCGGCGCGCATCGCTTTTACCTGTACGGACCGCGCGACATTTACGGCTGGGCTCATGTGATCGGCACGCTGATCGGCATTCCTGGCGCGATGCTGCTGGTAGCCAGCGAACGCACTTCAATGCTCGGCTGGGTCCTGGCGTTTCCTGGCGCCGTTTCGCTTCTGGCTGCATTCCTTGCCGCGATCGTCTACGGCCTGCGCCCCGACGAAAAGTGGGACAGGCAGTTCAACGCGCACACGCAGCGCACCAGCCGCTCCGGCTGGACCGTAATCTTTGTGGTGATCTTTTCGCTGCTGATCGGGGCCTTCCTGTTGATGACCGGTCTCGCCATTTCCTTCCAGACCTACTTCGAGGGGCAAGTGCAGGCGGCCAAAGCGCTTTCGCAATAACTGCGGCGCGCCGCGCAATTTGCTAGAAAAGATCGAGTTGCGGATTGTCCGGAATCGCCGCCGGAACGCGCTGCGCCTCGTTTCGCCGGAAGTGCGACATATCCAGAATGCCCCGGTCGCGCTGGTTCAGCCCTAAACGGCGCACCGCTTTCTGGAAACGCTGCTTGAGCAGATCGGCCCATAAACCTTCGCCCTTCATGCGGGCAGAAAAAGACGAGTCGTAGTCTTTACCGCCGCGCATATCGCGCACGCGCGCCATGACCCGCTCAGCGCGGTCGGGAAAATGCGCGGCAAGCCAGTCTTTGAAAAGCGGCGCGACCTCCCACGGTAACCGGAGCACGATATAACTCGCATTGCAGGCGCCGGCTTCCGCGCACGCCTCGAGCACGCGCTCCATGTCGGGCTCGGTGACAAACGGAATGACGGGCGCAATGCTCACGCCGACCGGAATGCCGGCCTCGCTCAATGTGCGGATGGTGCGAAGCCGTCGCGACGGCGCAGCCGCGCGCGGCTCCAGCGTACGGGCAATATCGGCGTCTAGCGTAGTGATCGTGATGGCTGCCATGAACTGGCCACGAGCCGCCATGGGCGCCAGCAGATCCAGATCGCGCTCGATCAGCGACGACTTCGTGATGGCTGCAAACGGATGATTGCGCTCGCTGAGCACCTCGACCACGCGCCGCGTGAGCCGCCAATCGCGTTCCGCGGGTTGCCAGGCGTCGGTATTAACGCCGAGTGCGATGGGCTCGGGCTCATAGGATTTCGTTGAGAGTTCGCGCTCCAGCAATTCAGGCGCATTGACCTTCGCATAGATCCGGCTTTCGAAGTCGAGTCCTGGCGAGAGCCCCAGATAGCTATGCGTGGGCCGCGCGAAACAATAGATACACCCGTGCTCGCAACCACGGTACGGATTCAGCGACACGCCGAACGGAATATCCGGCGAGCTATTGCGCGTGAGGATGCTCTTCGCCCTTTCCTCGAAAACCTGCGTGCGCAGAACCTTCGGACCTCCCTCTTCGTCTGGGATTGCCAGCCAGCCGTCGTCTACCGCTTCGCGGTGGTCGACTTCATAGCGGCCCTGCAAATTCGTTACTGCACCGCGCCCTTTGCGAGGCGCTGGCGGTGCGATTGGAAACTCGCGGGCGGAAGGGTTATCAGGTTTGGTCACGGCTAGCGAGAGACGAACGAAAAACGGCGCAAAACACCTGTATAAATATACAGTGTTTACGCCGTTTGTCGAGCCCTGCGATCAACTAGCGCGCGCCTTCGTCTCCCACCGGAATCGTCAGCGTTTCCTTGATCTCTTCCATAACGACATAGCTTTTCGACTGCACCGCGCCGGGAAGCTGCAGCAAGATGTCGCCCAGCAGCTTGCGGTAGTCGGCCATTTCGCCGATACGCGCCTTGATCAGATAATCGAAGTCGCCCGACACGAGGTGACATTCGAGCACCTCGGGGATTTTCTGCACTTCGCGCCGAAACTGGTCGAACATGTTGCCGCTTTTGTGATCCAGCGTGATCTCTACGAACACGAGCAGTGCCGCGCCCAGTTCCGCCGGATTCACGCGCGCGTAGTAGCCGGTAATGACGCCGTCGCGCTCCATGCGCTTGACGCGCTCGATACACGGCGTGACCGACAGCCCGACCTGCTCCGCGAGGTCTTTCATGGCCATGCGGCCATCCTGCTGCAGCAGACGAAGAATCTTGTGATCGAGCTTGTCGAGAGCTCGGACGGGCTGGCGTTGCGTGCGCATAGTGTTTCTTCTAAAAATCGCAAAAATACAATAACAAAACCTACAAGTTCGACCATAGTATAGCGGTTAACACTGGGCGCACCGCGTTACACCTCGTTAATCGCACGAACTCACACGAATGAACGAGCGCACCGCCCGCGAATCTTGCAAATTTTCCGGAGCAGCTATGCGAGTCGTCGTTTTGGGCAGTGGCGTCGTCGGCGTGACGAGCGCGTATTACCTCGCGCGAGCGGGTCATGAAGTGACCGTTATCGATCGGGAAGCCGGCCCGGCGCTCGAAACAAGTTTTGCCAACGCCGGTCAGATCTCGCCGGGTTATGCGTCGCCGTGGGCCGCACCTGGCGTGCCGCTGAAAGCCGTCAAGTGGATGTTCCAGAAACACGCACCGCTCGCAATCCGCCTCGACGGCACGCAGTTCCAGCTGCAATGGATGTGGCAAATGCTGCAGAACTGCACCGAGTCACGCTATGCGGTCAACAAAGGCCGCATGGTCCGACTTGCCGAATACAGCCGCGATTGCCTGCAGGCGCTGCGGGCGGAGACCGGCATCCAGTATGAAGGCCGCACTGGCGGCACACTGCAGGTATTCCGCACGCAGCAGCAATTCGACGGCGCGGCCAAAGACATCGCGGTGCTGCGCGAAGCCAATGTAGCGTACGAGCTGCTGTCGGCAGCCGAACTGGCGCAGGCGGAACCGGCGCTTGCCGCCGTCTCCCATAAGCTGACCGGCGGTCTGCGCTTGCCCGGCGACGAAACCGGCGACTGTCAGATGTTCACCACGCGCCTTGCCGCGCTGGCCGAGCAACTGGGTGTCAAATTCCGCTACAACACGCCGATCGACGCACTCGCCATGGCCGGCGACCGCATTGCCGGAGTGCAATGCGGCAACGAACTGGTTCGCGCCGATTCATTCGTCGTCGCGCTGGGTTCCTATTCGACGAAATTTCTGTCCGGTCTCGTGAAGATTCCGGTGTATCCGCTGAAGGGCTACTCGATCACGGCGCCCATCGTCAACGAAGCCGCCGCGCCGGTTTCCACGGTGCTGGACGAAACGTACAAGATCGCGATCACCCGTTTCGACAACCGGATTCGCGTGGGCGGCATGGCTGAGATCGTCGGCTTCGACAAGTCGTTGCGCCAGGCGCGCCGTGAAACGCTGGAACTGTGCGTGAACGACCTGTTCCCGGGCGGCGGCGATACGTCGAAGGCGAGCTTCTGGACCGGGCTGCGGCCCATGACGCCGGACGGCACACCGATCGTCGGCCGCACGCCTGTGGCAAATCTGTTCCTGAACACAGGCCACGGCACGCTTGGCTGGACAATGTCGTGCGGTTCGGGCCAATTGCTCGCCGACGTCATCTCGGGCAAGCAGCCCGCCATCAAGGCAGACGATCTGTCGGTACATCGCTATCTCGGCGACACCGGCGGCGCGCATCGTCCGGCTTATGCGTGAAGCGCGACGGTGAGAGCATGCGAGACTTGACGCAGAGCGCGCCGCCAGTCGGTTCGTGATTGCACGAAGCGCTCGCCAAATACAAACGGCGCCTTGCTACAAGGCGCCGTTTGCATTTGCAGAGCAATGTCTAACGTCAGACCGCGTCAGAACTGGTCCGCCGACAAAGCCAGCACGCCCTCGCCACCCTTCGCGTTGACAATCGACGCTTCGAGCGCGGACGCGAGCGGCAACACATGCTCTGCATAGAATTGCGCGGTCGCGATTTTCGCGCCGTAGAACGCCGGATCTTCGTCGCGCTTCTGAGCGGCGGCGAGCAGTGCGCGCGCCATCTGCCAACCGCCGAGCACAATCCCGGCGAGCTTCAGATAAGGCACGCTGCCGGCAAACACGGCGTTCGGATCGTCTTTCGTGTTCGCGACGACGAAATCGACCGCGGCGTTCAACGAGCGCTGTCCCTGCCCGAGATACTTCTTCATCGAGTCGAACGCCGGGCCTTGCTGCGCACCGAGCGATTCGACGGTCTCCGCGACGCCCGCAAGCAGCGACTTCGCTAGCTTGCCGCCGTCGCGCACCGTCTTGCGGCCGATCAGATCGTTGGCCTGTATCGCGGTCGTACCTTCGTAGATCGGCAGGATGCGGGCATCGCGGTAATACTGCGCGGCGCCCGTTTCCTCGATGTAACCCATGCCGCCATGCACCTGCACGCCGAGGCTCGCTACGTCGATCGACAGCTCGGTGCTCCAGCCCTTTACGATCGGCACGAGGAATTCGTAGATCGCCTGGTGCCGCGCACGGGTCGCTTCGTCCGGATGACGATGCGCGATGTCGCAATGCCCTGCCGCGACGTAAGCGAGTGCGCGCGACGCTTCCGTGAGCGCGCGCATTGTCGACAGCATGCGGCGCACGTCCGGATGCTGAATGATCGCGACCGGCTGTTTTGCAGAGCCGTCGACGGGACGGCTTTGTACGCGGTCCTTCGCATACGCCACCGCCTTCTGATACGCGCGATCCGACACGCCGACGCCCTGCATGCCCACGGCAAAACGAGCCGCGTTCATCATGATGAACATGTACTCGAGGCCGCGATTTTCCTCGCCGATCAGATGCCCGGTCGCGCCGCCGTGATCGCCGAATTGCAGTACGGCGGTCGGGCTCGCCTTGATGCCGAGCTTGTGTTCGATCGATACGCAATGCACGTCGTTACGCTCGCCGAGCGAACCGTCTTCATTGACCAGAAACTTTGGAACGATAAAGAGCGAAATGCCCTTCACGCCTTCAGGCGCGTTCGGCGTGCGCGCCAGCACGAGATGCGCGATGTTCTTCGCCATGTCGTGCTCGCCCCACGTGATGAAAATTTTCGTGCCGAACAGCTTGAACGAACCGTCGCCTTGCGGCTCGGCGCGCGTGCGCACGAGCGAAAGATCCGAGCCGGCCTGCGGCTCGGTGAGGTTCATCGTGCCGGTCCATTCGCCGGAAACCAGCTTGGGCACATAGGTCTGTTTCTGCGCGTCGGTGCCGGCGGTCAGCAGCGCTTCGATCGCGCCGTCCGTCAGCAAAGGACAGAGCGCGAACGACAGATTCGACGCGTTCAGCATTTCGATGCACCCGGTCGCGATCAGCTTGGGCAGACCCTGACCTTCATAGTCGACGGGATGCTGCACGCCCTGCCAGCCGCCTTCGGCAAACTGGCGGAACGCTTCCTTGAAGCCCGGCGTCGCGGTGACTACGCCGTCTTTCCAACTGCTCGGATTGCGATCGCCTTCGACGTTCAGCGGAGCCAGCACTTCGCCGCACAGTTTCGCCGACTCTTCCAGCACGGCTTGGGCGGTGTCCAGATTCGCGTCCTCGAAGCCCGGCAGCGTCGCGATCTGTTCGAGATCCGCCAGTTCCTTCATCACGAACAGCATGTCCTTGATGGGCGCCGTATAGCTCATTTTGTTCTCCTCCTGCCTTGATGGAAAAAGGGCGCCGGACTTGTTGGTCCCGCGCCCTTCGTATGTCGCCAAACGCCTTTAAATGGCTTTTATATGGCGCTCGGACGCTTAGCCGAGTTCGCTGACGAGTTCGGGCACCAGCGTGAACAGATCACCCACTAGACCATAATCGGCGACGCTAAAAATCGGCGCCTCCGGATCCTTGTTGATGGCGACGATCACCTTGCTGTCCTTCATGCCGGCCAGATGCTGGATCGCGCCCGAGATACCTACTGCCACGTACAGTTGCGGCGCAACGATCTTGCCGGTCTGGCCGACCTGATAGTCGTTCGGCACGAAGCCCGCGTCCACTGCCGCACGCGATGCACCCAGCGCCGCGTTCAGCTTGTCGGCCAGCGGCTCGAGCACCTTCGTGTAGTTCTCGCCGTTGCCCAGGCCGCGCCCGCCCGAAACGATGATCTTCGCCGACGTCAGTTCAGGACGATCCAGCTTCGTCACTTCACGGCTGACGAACTGCGAGATGCCCGCGTCCGCGGCGGCTTCGATCTTCTCTACCGTCGCGCTGCCGCCTTCGGCTGCAACTGCGTCGAAGCCCGTCGTGCGTACGGTGATGACCTTGATCGGATCAGCCGACTGCACCGTGGCAATGGCGTTACCCGCGTAGATCGGGCGCTCGAACGTGTCGGCGGAGTCGACTGCGGTGATATCGCTGATCTGCGCGACGTCGAGCTTCGCTGCAATACGCGGCGCGATGTTCTTGCCGTAGGCGGTGGCCGGCGCGAAGATGTGCGAGTAGTCCTTCGCGATATTCAGCACCGTTGCTTCGATGTTTTCAGCGAGCCCTGCGGCCAGTTGCGGCGCGTCGGCCAGCAACACTTTGGAAACGCCGGCGATCTTCGCCGCCGCATCCGCTGCAGCCTGCGCATTCTGACCTGCGACCAGCACATGAATATCGCCGCCGACTTTCTGCGCGGCTGCAATCGTGTGCAGCGTCGCAGCCTTGATCGACGCGTTGTCGTGTTCTGCTATTACAAGATTCACAAGATTCGTCATTTCATTCGTCTCCGTGTGCTGCTCACAGCACCTTGGCTTCGGTCTTCAGCTTCGCGACCAGCGTCTTCACATCCGGCACCATCACGCCGGCGGAGCGCTTGGGCGGCTCGACAACCTTGAGCGTTTTCAGACGCGGCGTGACATCGACGCCGAGGTCTTCAGGCTTGATCGTTTCGAGCGGCTTTTTCTTGGCCTTCATGATGTTCGGCAGCGTCACGTAACGCGGCTCGTTCAGGCGCAGATCGGTGGTGACCACGGCGGGCAGCGTGAGCGACAGCGTTTCGGCACCGCCATCCACTTCGCGAGAAACCGTTGCCTTGCCGTCGGCTACGACAACCTTCGACGCGAACGTTGCCTGCGGCAGGCCAGCGAGTGCGGCAAGCATCTGACCGGTCTGGTTCGAATCGTCGTCGATGGCCTGCTTGCCGAGAATCACCAGTTGCGGCTGCTCCTTGTCGACCAGCGCCTTCAGCAGCTTGGCGACCGCCAGCGGCTGCAATTCTTCCGCCGACTCGATCAGGATCGCGCGGTCCGCGCCGATGGCGAGCGCCGTGCGCAGCGTTTCCTGCGATTGCGTGACGCCGGCCGACACCGCGATCACTTCGGTCGCCACGCCTGCTTCTTTGAGACGCACTGCTTCTTCAACCGCGATTTCGTCGAACGGATTCATCGACATCTTCACGTTCGCAATGTCGACGCCCGTGCCGTCCGACTTGACTCGGACCTTCACGTTGTAATCGACCACTCTCTTGACTGGCACCAGGATTTTCATGCACACGCTCCAAAGTTACGAATACGTCAACCCAACGAACATTATAGCGACTGCCTCACCGCAGCCTTGTCGCGGGCGCTCTAGCAGGAGGATATCGCTCCCCAGCGGCGTGACGGCAATATCGAACGGTCGTTCTATTTTAATCGCAAAAAAACCCGGGCGACAACCCCGGGTTCCCACTTACGACTCTAATTTTCATATCGCCGACGTGTCTTGCTGTATCTGAAGCTGACCAACTCACCAGGCCGTGATCACAGCGCCGCCGAACTTGGCCTCGACGAACTGCTTCACTTCCGGCGAATGGTAGGCGGCCACCAGCTTGGCGACCCATGGCTTATTCTTGTCGGCCTCGCGGATCGCGATGATGTTCACGTACGGACCCTTCGGGTCTTCAATCGCGATCGCGTCCTGCTTCGGCTTCAGGCCGGCCTCCATGGCGAAGTTGGTGTTGATCGCCGCAGCATCCACATCGTTGAGCGAGCGCGGAATCTGCGCGGCGTCGAGTTCGACGATCTTCAGCTTCCGGGGATTGTCGACGATGTCGAGCGGCGTAGCCTTCAGACCCGCCTCGGCGCGCAACTTCAGGAGCCCCTGCTTTTGCAGCAGCAGTAGCGCGCGGCCGCCGTTGGTCGGATCGTTCGGCACCGCGATCTTCGCGCCCGGCTGCAGCTCGGCCAGCGTCTTCACTTTCTTCGAATAGATACCCATCGGATACGTGACCGTATCGGCGACACGAATCAGCTTGTAGCCGCGGTCCTTCACCTGCGCCTGCAAATACGGGTCGTGCTGATAGCTGTTCGCGTCGAGGTCGCCGCCGGCCAACGCCGCGTTCGGCTGCACGTAGTCGGAGAATTCGACGATCTTGATGTTCAGACCGTTCTTCGCCGCGACAGTCTTTACGACTTCCATGATCTGCGCGTGCGGACCGCCGGTGACGCCGACCTTGATCGCGTCTTCGGCGTGAGCCGCGTTGGCGGCGAACATCGATACGGCACCGAGTGTCGCGGCGAGCTTGAGAATGAAACGACGTTGCATGATGGACCTTTTAATTATTTATGGCTCAGACGACGCACGAGCCAATCCCCGAACGACTGCACCAACTGCACGAAGACGATCAGAATCACGACGACCGTCAACATCACTTCCGGCAGGAAACGCTGATACCCGTAGCGAATGCCCAGGTCGCCGAGACCGCCGCCGCCGATCGCGCCCGCCATCGCCGAATACCCGACCAGCGAGACGAACGTGATCGTCAACCCGGCGACGACGCCCGGCAGCGATTCCGGCAACAACACCTTGAATACGATCTGGCTGGTGGTCGCGCCCATTGCTTGCGCCGCCTCGATCAGGCCGCGATCGACTTCGCGCAGCGCCGTCTCGACGAGACGCGCGATGAACGGCGCCGCGGCAATGGTCAGCGGCACGACGGCCGCAGCCGTGCCGATCGACGAGCCGACCACGAGGCGCGTGAACGGAATCACCGCCACGAGCAGGATGATGAATGGCGTGGAGCGCACGGCATTAACGACCACGCCCATCGCACGATTCACCGCGACGTTCTGCAATACGCCTTGACGGTCAGTCAGATAAAGCAGCACGCCGAGCGGCAACCCCACCAGCGCGCCGACCAGTCCGGAAATGCCCACCATGACGAGTGTTTCCCAGAATGACTGGACGAACATATCGAGCATTTCACTCAACATACGAGAGCTCCTCCACCACCACACCCTGTTCGCGCAGATACGTGAGCGCCTGCGCCACTTTCGCCGGCTCGCCGCCCGCGAGCACCGCGAGCGAGCCGAACGCCTGCCCCTGGATTTCGTCGATCTGGCCGTGCAGGATGTTGAAGTCGAGCTCGTAGCGGCGAATCGTCTCCGACAGAATCGGCTGATCGACGCCCGAACCCGTGAACGCGAGGCGCAGCAGATGACCGCTGCCGGTCTTCAGACGCTCAGCCACGCGCGCCTTCATCGCGGGCGGCAGTTCTTGCGCGATCACGTCGCCGATCAGCGCGCGCGTGACTTCGTGATGCGGTTGCAGGAACACGTCGATCACCTTGCCCTCTTCGACGACGCGGCCCGCGTCGAGCACCGCGACGCGGTCGCAAACCTGCTTGATCACGTCCATCTGATGCGTGATCAACACGATGGTCAGATTCAGTTCGCGATTGATCCGCTTGAGCAGTTCGAGGATCGCGCGGGTGGTTTCGGGATCGAGCGCGGACGTCGCTTCGTCGGAGAGCAGCACCTTCGGCTTGCTGGCGAGCGCTCGCGCGATGCCCACCCGTTGCTTCTGTCCGCCGCTGATTTGCGCCGGGTAGCGGTCCTTCTGCGCGGACAAGCCCACGAGTTCAAGCAGCGGCAGCACGTGCGCCTCGATCTCGTCGCGCTTCATGCCGGCGAGTTCGAGCGGAAGCGCGACGTTCTCGTAGACCGTGCGCGACGACAGCAGGTTGAAGTGCTGGAAGATCATGCCGATTTCGCGGCGTGCCTCGCGCAATTGCGAGGCGGGCAGCGTGGTCAGGTCGCGGCCGTCGACGACGATGTTGCCTTCCGACGGACGCGTCAGCAGGTTGATGGTGCGCACAAGCGTGCTCTTGCCCGCGCCGCTGCGGCCGATGATGCCGAACACTTCGCCCGCCGGAATCGACAGATTGACGTTGTGCAGTGCCTCGACCCAGCCCCGTGGTCCCGCGAACCGCTGAGAGATATTGCGTATTTCGATCATGGAAAAACGAAACGGCGGGTTTGTCGACGAGCGTCATGCGCTCCCCGACCAAGCGTCCGCCGTCACTTTTATTGGGATTTGAGCCCGCGATTCTACCGTAGGCGACGTCATTCCCTTTAATAATCAATTACGATTCTTTCATAACTAATTGACATTAGAGGAGCGCCAAAGCGGCGATTTCGCCGCGCGGCATGTCGGCGGTCTATGATCTCGCCGAACCAGAACCAACGGACGCGCCGTCATGGGGACTTCCCAAAACAGAATCGCTCCCGCCGACCCGAACGGCGCAGAAAGCGCCGAGCCATTACGCTCGTCAGTCACTACAGCCGACGAGGTGGAATTGCCGCTATACCGCTGGCCTGTCATAGGAATGCCGCGCGCAACGGTTGCACTGATCCACGGACTCGCCGAGCACGCGGGCCGCTATTCGGCGCTGGCAGCGAGCCTCAACGCGGTCGGCGTCGAACTGGTGGCAATCGACCTGCGCGGCCATGGCCGGGCACCCGGCAAGCGCGCATATGCCGAACGATTCGACGATTACCTGCTGGACGCAGAGGCTTTGCTCGATGCCGCGGCACACGCACAACCGCATGCGCCGCTTTTTCTGATGGGCCATAGCATGGGAGGCGCCGTGGCCGCGCTTTACGCGATCGAGCGCCCCGGCACCGCCCGCGACGACCTCGGCACACGCGTGAGCGGTCTGATCCTGTCGAGCCCCGCGCTCGCGCCAGGCCGCGATGTGCCCGGCTGGATGCTCAAACTGAGCCAGGTGATCAGCCGTGTCTGGCCGAACTTCCCGGCAATGAAAATCGACGCCGCCCTGCTCTCGCGCGTGCCTGCCGTGGTCGACGCGAACCGCAACGACCCGCTCGTGCATCACGGCCCGATTCCCGCGCGCACCGGTGCGGAATTGCTGCTGGCAATGGCGCGCATCGAAGCGGGCCGCGCGGCGCTGCGCTTGCCGCTCGTCGTCTATCACGGCACCGCCGACAAGCTCACCGAGCCCGAAGGGAGCCGCGACTTTAGCCACCACGCCGGATCGCCGGACAAGACGCTGCGGCTCTACGAAGGCAACTTTCACGAGACGATGAACGATCTGGACCGCGAGCGCGTTATCGGCGAACTGATCGAGTGGATCGATCAGCGAGTGGAGCGCATGCGCTAGCGCTTCCAGTCGGGCGGCCGTTTGTCGATGAACGCCTGCACGCCTTCGAGCGCGGAGCCGTCCATCATGTTGCAGGCCATGGTCTGGCCCGCAAGCTGATACGCGGCTTCGATGCCCATTTCGAGCTGCCGGTAGAACAGACCCTTGCCGGCAGTCACGGCTTCGACGGGCTTTGCGCAGATGCTGGTGGCAAGCCTTGTCACCTCCGCATCCAGGGAGTCCGCGGGCACCACGCGATTGACGAGGCCCTGCTGCTTCGCCTCTGCGGCGTCGATGAAATCGCCGGTCAACAACATTTCGAGCGCGGCCTTGCGCGAGAGGTTGCGCGACAGCGGCACCGACGGCGTCGCGCAAAACAGGCCGAGGTTCACGCCCGAGACGGCAAACCGCGCGGTATCCGAAGCCACGGCCAGATCGCACATCGCGACGAGCTGGCAGCCGGCCGCCGTCGCGACCCCGTGGACACGCGCGATCACCGGCTGAGGCAAGCGCTGGATCGTCATCATGAGTTTCGTGCAGCGTGCGAACAGCGCCTGGTAATAAGTAAGCGACGGCGCGGCGCGCATCTCTTTCAGGTCGTGTCCCGCGCAGAACGCGCGCCCCGCGCCGGCAATCACCACCACGCGCGCTTGCGACACAGCGAGTCCGTTCAACGCTTCCTGCAATGCGTCGAGCAATGACTCTGAGAGTGCGTTGAACGCGTCGGGCCGGTTCATCGTCAGTTGGACGACGCCCGGCACGCCGTACGCGTCGGTTTCCGTCTCGATCAGCGAAGCGCTCAGCGCATCGGCATTCATGGCTCGC
Source organism: Paraburkholderia kirstenboschensis (assembly GCF_904848585.1). Classification (GTDB taxonomy): domain Bacteria; phylum Pseudomonadota; class Gammaproteobacteria; order Burkholderiales; family Burkholderiaceae; genus Paraburkholderia; species Paraburkholderia kirstenboschensis. Next base: position 418,981 of record NZ_CAJHCR010000001.1, on the reverse strand, counting down.
TCCATTTCAGTGTCCAGCGACCGCAGCGTGTGCGGCGCGGCTCGTCAGATTCCGGCGAGCGCGCGCACGTGTGCGACCACGCTGCGCCCAAGCGCGGACAGGTTGTAGCCCCCTTCGAGGCAACTTACGATCCGTCCGCGCGCGTGGCGGTTCGCGATGTCGCGCATCTGCTCGGTGATCCACACGTAATCGTCTTCGACGAGACCCATGTTGCCGAGATCGTCCTCGCGATGCGCGTCGAAGCCCGCGGAAATGAACAGCATTTCAGGCTTGAATTCATTCAGACGAGGCAGCCACAGCATGTCCACCGCCTCGCGCACTGCCATGCCTTTCGAGCGCGCGGGCATCGGCACGTTGCACATATTGGGCGCCTGATTGTCGGCGCCGGTGAACGGATAGAACGGATGCTGGAAGATGCTGCACATCAGCACGCGCGAGTCGCCGGAAAACGCCGCCTCGGTGCCGTTGCCGTGGTGCACGTCGAAGTCGATGATCGCGACACGCTGCAAGCCATGCACCTCCAGCGCATGACGCGCGGCGATCGCGACATTGTTGAAGAAGCAGAAGCCCATCGCACGCGCGGGCTCCGCGTGATGACCGGGCGGGCGCACACTGCAGAAGGCGTTGTCGAAGCGGCCTTCGATGACCGCGTCGGTGGCGGCCACCGCGGCGCCGGCTGCGCGTAACGCTGCCTGCAAGGTATGTGGATTCATCGACGTGTCGGGGTCGATTTCAGCCATGCCCTCGGCGGGCGAACGGCTGCGGATGTAATCGACGTGCGCTTGCGTGTGCACGCGTAGCAGCGCCGCTTCGTCGGCGAGCGGCGGCGACTCGCGCTCGATCAACGCATCGATGCGGCTCGCGATCAATTGATCTTCGATTGCCTGCAGCCGTGCAGGGCACTCGGGATGCCATTGCCCCATGTCGTGCAGCAGACAGTCGGCGTGAGAATAGAAGCCTGTTGTCATGATTTTCTTCTGCGGCGCGTCGCCTTCGAGGCGTGCGCGGCGCGTCTCCATCCAGGGGCGCGCGCCCGCGGCGCGCCAACATCGTCAAGTTACCACACGACGTGGCTGTAACGCGTCCGGCACAGTTTCGCGAGAGGCCTCGGGTATACTGCCCCGATTCGTTTTCCTCCTGTCTTCGTCTTTTCGCACTGCGCCCCTAGCTCACTATGACCGTCAAGCTTGCTCTGTCTGCACGAAACCGGCTCAGCACCCGAACCATCGCCGCCGCACTCTCCATCGCATCGTGCATGTTCATGGCAACCACTCCGGCTCTTGCGCAGACCGCCGGCAAAAAACCACCGTCGCTGCTCGCTCAGGCACAACCGCAACCAGCGGTGCCGCAAGGGCAAACCTTCGAAGAAGAAATCATTCCGCAGCGCTACGCGAACAACGCGAATGTCGATGTGTTCATCAACGATATGGTGGCACGCTACGACTTCGACGAGTCGTCGCTGCATTCGCTTTTTGCCGGCGTGAGCTATTCGGCGACCGCGATCAAGCTGGTAACGCCGTCGCCCTCGCCTTCGGTGAAGAACTGGCGCGCATATCAGTCGCGCTTTCTCGATCAGATCCGCATCAACGCGGGCATCCGTTTCTGGCGCGCGAATCAGGCCACGCTGCAGCGTGCGTATGAGGAGTTTGGCGTGCCGCCGGAGGTGATCGTCGGCATTCTCGGCGTGGAAACGATCTACGGGCGTTTCATGGGCAACTTCCGCGTCCTCGATGCGCTGACCACGCTGAGTTTCGACTACCCGAACACGCCTAATCGCGCGGACCGTCAGGCGACGTTCCGCAAGAATCTCGAAGACTACCTGGTGTGGACGCGCGATTCGCAGATCGACCCGACCACGGTGCTCGGCTCGTACACGGGCGCGATCGGCATTCCGCAGTTCCTGCCGAGCAGCATCACGCAGTACGCGGTGAGCTACGACGGCAACAAGGAAATCGACCTGCGCACGAGCCAGGCGGATGCGATCGGCAGTGTGGCGAACTATCTGCGGCAGAACGGCTGGGAAAACGGCCGGCCGGTGGTATGGAAAATCGGTACGGACGCCGGCAGCCTGGGCGTCGCGCAAGCCGCCGCCGACGGTGCGCCGGAACCGCATTGGCCGCTCGACCAGTTGTTGCGCGCGGGGCTGCTGCTCAATGAGCCGAGCGTGAATATCGCGTCGGAAGCGGGAACGCCTGTCACGGTGGTCGACCTGCCGTCGCCGGGCCGCGGCACGGAATATATGCTGGGCCTGAAAAACTTCTACGTGCTCACGCGCTATAACCGCAGCTTCTTTTATGCGCTCGCGGTTTACCAGTTGGGCGAGCGCATCAAGTCGCAGATGCAGGCAAGCGACGCAGCGAATCCGGCCAATGCTCAAAACAACGCAGCCCCGCCAAGCGCGGCTTCGCAATAGTTCATAGTGCGGACCGCAGGCCGGTCTCTCTCGTGCCAGATATAAAAAAAGCGCCTGCTGGCGCTTTTTTTTCGACTGACGCTACTGCGTATTGTGTATTGCGCCTGAACGGCACGGCCCGCTTACGCGGGAAACACGCCGGTGGACAAGTAACGGTCGCCGCGGTCGCAGACGATGAACACGATGGTCGCATTTTCGACCTGACGTGCGACGCGCAACGCCACCTCGCACGCGCCGCCCGACGAAATGCCCGCGAAAATGCCTTCGACGGACGCCAAACGGCGCGCCATCGCTTCGGCGGCGGCCTGACTCACGTTCTCGACGCGGTCGACCCGGCTACGGTCGAAGATCTTCGGCATATAAGCCTCCGGCCATTTACGGATGCCGGGAATGCGCGAGCCTTCCTCCGGCTGCGCGCCGACAATTTCAATCGCCTGGTTCTGCTGCTTCAGATAAGTGGACACGCCCATGATCGTGCCCGTCGTGCCCATTGACGACACGAAGTGCGTAATGCGCCCTTCGGTATCGCGCCAGATTTCCGGGCCAGTGCCTTCGATATGCGACGCCGGATTGTCCGGATTCGCAAATTGATCGAGGATGATGCCCTTGCCGTCGCGCTGCATCTGCTCGGCCAGATCACGCGCGTATTCCATGCCGCCCGTTACCGGCGTGAGGATGATCTGCGCGCCGTATGCGGCCATGCTTTGACGGCGCTCCACCGACAGGTCCTCCGGCATGATCAGAACCATCTTGTAGCCGCGGATCGCCGCTGCCATGGCGAGCGCGATGCCGGTGTTGCCGCTTGTCGATTCGATCAACGTGTCGCCCGGTTTGATACGGCCGCGCGCTTCCGCTTTTTTGATCATCGACAACGCGGGGCGATCCTTCACCGAGCCGGCAGGGTTGTTACCCTCGAGCTTGGCGAGGACCACGTTGTTGCGGCTGCGGATCTCGTCGTCGGGGAGCCGGACGAGTTGCACGAGCGGCGTATTGCCAATCGTGTCTTCAATCGTTTTGTAAGCCATATGGGTTCAGGTGCTGTCGATGCGCGAAGTCTTCAATCCATTGATTCTAAACCACGGTGCCCACCGTTGCCGCGCGGCCCTTCTGCCCGCATGGATGCAAGCTCTCGCCACGCAAAAAGCCCGCGGCTGAGTACCGCGGGAGCCAGTCATGCGAATGACAGCTTAAGGAGCGCTGTTGCCGGCTCCGACCATGAAGGGAATACGATGGCGAATCGCGCGCGGCGCAAGCGGTGCCGCGCGCCCGACTCGCGTCAGACTATTTCTTCACCGCCACTGTGGCGCCGCCTTTGGGCGTATTGGCCGGAACGGTCGCGCCTTTGGTCTGTGAAGACGCCGCAATCTGCGAGCCAGCAGCCGCGCCAGCCGGACCGACAGCGAGACCCTCCGCCTGCAGGCGCTCGACGGTATGCCCGCCCATGCCCTTGACGCGCTTGCTGAGGTCGGTCGGGTCCTTGAACGGACCATGCGCTGAACGCTCTTCGAGAATGGCTTTCGCTTTGGCAGGACCGATGCCTTTGATGCCGCGCAGTGCGTCCTCGTTAGCCGTGTTGACGTCGACTGACGCATACGCGTGACCGAAAGCGGCGAGCATGGCCGCGGTAACCAGAATTTTTCGAAACATATGGAATCTCCCTCTTACAACCGGTTGGCGACATCACCAACCGGGAGATTCCAGTTTAAAGAGGTATCCGAATTATTTACACCTGGCCGAATAGCCAACGGACATAGCGATCGACACCTTCCTGCACGCTCAGGAACGGCGCGTCGTACCCGGCCGTCCGCAGCTTCGTCAGGTCCGCTTGTGTGAAGCACTGGTATTTGCCGCGCAATGCGTCAGGAAACGGAATGTACTCGATCAGCCCGCGTTGCACCTGATCGGCGAGCGAGAGCGGCGGCTCGTTGTTCAGCGAGCGCAGCGTGTTGACCACCGTGCTCGCAATGTCGTTGAACGGCTGTGCGCGCCCGCTGCCCAGATTGAAGATGCCCGACTTGTCGGGGTTGTCGAAGAAGAACAGGTTGACCTTCACCACGTCTTCGACGGAGACGAAATCGCGGGTCTGCTCGCCCGCGGCGTAGCCGTTGTATTCGCCGAACAGCTTGACCTTGCCCTCGGCGCGGAACTGGTTGAAGTTGTGGAACGCCACGGACGCCATGCGCGCCTTATGCGTTTCGCGCGGGCCGTAGACGTTGAAGTAGCGAAATCCGGCGATCTGGCTTCTGGCAGTCGGCAGCACGCGGCGAATGACCTGATCGAACAGGAACTTCGAATAGCCGTACACGTTTAACGGCTGCTCGACTTCGCGCTCTTCGACAAAACGGCTCGAGCCGCCATACGTTGCCGCCGAGGACGCGTACAGGAACTGGATGTTCTGCGCGAGGCAGACATCGAGCACGTCGCGGCTGTAGCGGAAGTTGTTGTCCATCATGTAGCGGCCGTCGGTTTCCATTGTGTCCGAACAGGCGCCTTCGTGGAAAATTGCGCGCACTTTGCCGAAGTCGCCACGCTTGAAGCGTTCGACGAATTCGGTCTTGTCCAGGTAGTCGTCGATTTCACAGTCGACGAGGTTCTTGAACTTGTCAGCGCGTGTCAGATTGTCCACGGCGATGATGCGTTGTTCGCCGCGCTCGTTGAGCGCTTTCACGAGGTTGCTGCCGATAAAACCGGCCGCGCCGGTGACGATGAGGGTCATGATGGTCCCGCGGTAATGAGCCTTGTAGGGATTGGCGTGAGCGCTCAGGCGCCAACGCCAGTCGACAGGTTCAGTCGACGTCCCGCCTATCCTTTCTGCGCGAAGCCCGAAGGCGTGCGGCGACGGATCCGGCGGGCCGCGTCATTGAAAGAGTTCGTCGTAGTCGACGGTGGCCGTGCCGAGTTTGCCCACCACGATGCCGGCCGCGCGATTGGCGAGACCAACCGCTTCGACCAGCGTAAGACCCGCGCCCAGCATGGCCGCGAGCGTGGCGATCACCGTGTCGCCCGCGCCAGAAACATCATACACTTCACGTGCGACAGCCGATGTGTGCAGGATGCCGTCGTTGGAGAAGAGCGTCATGCCTTCTTCCGAACGCGTGAGCAGCAAAGCCTCGAACTGAAGATCCGCGCGCAGTTTGCTCACGCGCTCGGTTAGGTCTTCTTCCGATTTCCACTGGCCGATCACCTCGCGCAACTCCGCGCGATTCGGCGTGATCAACGTGGCGCCGCGATAACGTTCCCAGTCGTCGCCCTTCGGATCGACCAGAACCGGCTTGCCCGCGGCATGCGCTCTCGCGATCATCTGCGTGACGTGCGTCAGGCCGCCCTTCGCGTAGTCGGACATCAGGATCACGTCGTGCGAAGGCAGCAATTCGTCGAAGCGCGCGAGACCCGCGAGCAGCACTTCATGCGCCGGCGAATTCTCAAAATCGACGCGCAGCAGCTGTTGCTGACGCGACAGCACACGCAACTTGATGGTCGTGAGAAGCGCGGGATCGCGTTCGAGATGCGGGTTCACGCCGCTCTCGCCGAGCAACTGCACGATGCGCTCGCCCGGTTCATCATGTCCGACGACGCACAGGAGGCCCGCTTGCGCCCCGAGCGCCGCCGCATTGCGCGCGACGTTCGCCGCGCCGCCAAGCCGGTCTTCCTGACGCTGCACGTGCACGACGGGCACGGGCGCTTCCGGCGAGATACGGTTGACGTCGCCGAACCAGTAGCGGTCGAGCATCACGTCGCCGACCACAAGGACGCGCGCGGCAGCGAGTTGCGCGCGCGGCACCACGGTAAGTGCGGCGGAGGGCGTGGACGTGGCGGATCCGGGCATGATCTCAGGCATCGGCCGCAAGTTTGGAGGGTTGGGCATAAGGACGTCCAATCGAGTGATAGTCGATGCCGAGTTCGTTCATGGCATCCGGCTCGTAGAGATTGCGGCCGTCGAAAATCACCGGCGACTTGAGCACGGATTTCAGATACGCGAAGTCGGGGCTCTTGAACTCCTTCCATTCGGTGACGATCACGAGCGCGTCGGCACCTGTGAGCGTTTCGTCCTGCGTGCTCGTGAAAGTAAGACGCGCGAGTTGTTCCGGCGAATCATGCAGATCCATCGCGATAACGCGCCGCGCTTCTGCCACGGCGACCGGATCATACGCGCGCACGTTAGCGCCGCGCGCCAGCAGTTCCGCGATGACGCGGCGGCTCGGCGCTTCGCGCATGTCGTCGGTGTTCGGCTTGAACGCGAGGCCCCATACGGCGAACGTGCGGCCGGTGAGGTCGTTGCCCCACTTGTGCGTGATCTTTCGCACGAGCACGTCTTTCTGCGAGTAGTTCACTTCCTCGACGGCCTCGAGAATGCGCAGGTTGTGGCCGCTTTCGCTGGCAGTGCGAATCAGCGCCTGCACGTCTTTCGGGAAGCACGAGCCGCCGTAGCCGCAACCGGCATACAGGAAGTGGTAGCCGATCCGCGGGTCCGAGCCGATGCCGCGGCGCACCGCCTCGATGTCGGCTCCGACACGATCCGCGAGATTGGACATCTCGTTCATGAACGAGATGCGCGTGGCGAGCATCGCGTTGGCTGCGTACTTGGTGAATTCCGCCGAGCGCACGTCCATGTACAACGTGCGTTCGTGATTGCGGTTGAACGGTGCGTACAAGCGCTTCATGAGTTCACGCGCGCGCAAGCCGGTTTCGTCTTCGTCGCTGCCGAGCACGATGCGGTCGGGCCGCATGAAGTCGTCTACTGCCGCGCCTTCCTTCAGAAATTCGGGATTCGACACCACCGAGAAGCGGTGCTGTCCGCTACCCGCGAGCCCGCGCTTCGCCAGTTCTTCTTCGATCACGGCGCGCACGCGCTGTGCAGTGCCGACCGGCACCGTCGACTTGTCGACGATTACCTTGAAGCCGTTCATCGTACGGCCAATGTTGCGCGCGGCTTCCAGCACGTATTGCAGGTCGGCCGAGCCGTCTTCGTCGGGCGGCGTGCCGACGGCGATGAATTGCACGTCGCCGTGAGCGACGCTCGCTTCGATGTCCGTCGAAAACGTGATGCGGCCGGCCGCGCGCGTACGGGCGATGATTTCCTGCAAACCCGGTTCGTGAATGGGCACGCCACCGTTGTTGAGGATTTCGATCTTGCGCGGATCGACGTCGAGACAGAACACGTCGTTGCCGATTTCAGCGAGGCACGCGCCAGTGACGAGGCCGACATAGCCGGTGCCGATAATGGTGATTTTCATACGCTTTCCGGTTGAAGGTTCCGGTGATGATTCCCGGCGGTGAAGAAGCCGGTCATCAACACGATGTCAAATCCGTCCGCGAACTCAGTTCGTCGCGGTGATCGGTTCGACCCGGCGCGGCGCGTAGGTTTCCCAACCGCTGCAACCCGGGCACTGCCAGTAGAAAAGCCGCGCCCTGAAGCCACAATTCTGGCACGTATAGCGCGGCAGATTTTTGGTGCGCTGGCGGATCAGCGTGCGCATCAGTTCGAGTTCGCTGCGCCGCGGCTCTTCTGCGACTGCCTGCTGCGCTTCGAGCAGCCGCGTCATACCCGCGAGGTTTGGCGACTTCTGCATCTGCGAGCGTGCGAGCGCATGCGCCGCATCCGGCCCGCGCAGCGACGCGACGTGTTGGTACGCGACGTCGAGCAAATCATTGCTCGGATAGCGGTCGACCCAGGTGGTGAGCAGATCGGCGCCTTCCTGCGCCCGGCCGAGCGCTTCGTACGCCTTCATCACCTTCTCGGCGACGAGCGGCAGATAGGCCGGGTTCTGTTCCTCGACACGCCGCCACTGCCCGATCGCCGCTTCTTGCGCGCCGCCGGCCGCGTCGACGTCGCCAAACAGAATCGTGGCGCGCACGTTGGTAGGGTTCGCTTTCAGCGCGAATCCCAGTTGCCGGCGAGCTTCGTCGGGCTTTTTCTGTTGCAGCGCTTCCTGCGCGAGTTCGCAGTGGAACTGCGCGATTTCCTTGTCGAGAGACTCGGCGCCCATTGTTTCCAGATGACGCGCGGTGTCGATCGATTTGATCCAGTCTTTCTCGATTTCGTAGATGGTAAGCAGCGCGCGCTGCGCGCCCAACGCGTAGTCGCCGGTTTCGAGCGAACGGAAGGTTTCTTCTGCGCGGTCCAGCAGGCCGGCTTTCAGGAAGTCCTGCCCGAGTTCGAAGAGCGCGTGATCGCGCTCGCTGACCGGTAGATCGGCGCGACTCAGGAGATTCTGATGCACGCGAATCGCGCGGTCCGTTTCTCCGCGGCGCCGGAAGAGGTTGCCTAGCGCAAAGTGAAGTTCGACAGTTTCAGGATCGAGCTTGACGACTTCGATGAACGCGTCGATCGCCTTGTCCGGCTGCTCGTTGAGCAGAAAGTTCAGCCCGCGGAAATAGGAGCGCGGAAGGTTGGCGCTTTCTGAGAGCAGCGTCTTGAGGTCGTAGCGTGCAGCCATCCAGCCGAACGCAAAAGCGACGGGTATGACAAGCAGCCACCAGAAGTCTAGATCCATGCGATGAATGCAAATGAGCCTGAAGGCGGAAATGGAATGCCGCGCCTCATGTGCGCGGCGAACGACAAAATCAGATCAGCGGCGGCATGGGCGGCTGTTCAACGACGACCGGCGCCTCGCGCGCCACACGCAGTTCTCGCTTGAGGCGGCCATTCTCCATGCGCAGGCGGACAACAGCCGGCATCGACGAAACGAGACCGGCGAGCAGCCCAACCCCGAAGAACGCGAGGCCAATCAGGATGAGCGGCGCCGACCACGCGTAGCCAGCGAGGAAATTCAGCGTAGCAGGTTGCGTATTGGAGAGTGCGAGCACCAGCAGCAGCACGAACACCAGTACACGGATCAGCCAGACGATAAATTTCATGAATAGATCTCTTGACGGCAGTTGCGGGGTGACGCCGGCCTGATGACGCGTCGCGCCACGGTGTTGCCCGCGCCGAAGTGACCCGTATTGTAATTGAAGCCCTCGCGGCTGGGCAGGAACTGGCGGATCCTGCGCTTACAGAAAAGCGCTGACGATGATGCGGACGGGAGTTCGACTGAAGCGCGACCGTTGCGACCTCAGTGCGGTTGAAAATGCGGCTGGAATTGCGGCTGAAAATGCGGCTGAGACCGCGGCTCAGAATCCGGCTCAGATCCAGCTCAGAGAGCGCGGCTGACAACGCGGCTCAGACTCCGCTGAGACCGCGGCTAAGACCGCGCCTGACACGCGGGCTTCCAACGCGGCTAAGAACCCGCTTGGCATCGCGGCTGACCACTCAGCCGGCATGGGCGCGATCGGCGTGGCCGCCGAGGCGGCCCAAAATGCGCGGGCGAAAAAAAAGCGCCCGGAGGCGCATTTCTTCTATTTGCCGACTGGCACTGGCCGCTGACGCCACCAAAGCCACGCTGCGAAGTGCACAGCGTAAAGCGGAGCATTTACAGATCGTCGTCCGGCTCTTCAGCCTTCAACGGCTCACCCGCGCGACGATCGACCCGCTCGCGCAATTCCTTGCCCGGCTTGAAGTGCGGCACGTACTTCTCGGGTACCAGCACTTTTTCGCCCGACTTCGGATTGCGCCCGACGCGGGAAGGACGGCGGTTCAGGCCGAAGCTGCCGAAACCTCGAATTTCGATGCGATGACCTTTGGCAAGCGCCTCCGACATCGCATCAAGCATCGTCTTCACCGCGAAATCCGCATCTTTTAGTACAAGCTGCGGAAACCGCGTAGCCAGTTGGGCGACCAATTCCGATTTGGTCATACTGCAGCAGACCTCTCAAGAAAACGCCGAGCCGCCCCCAGGTTTTCCCCGCAAAGGGATACCTGCCGCGTAAAAGTGGCAGGTTTGGGGGCGTTCCTCAATTACTGGTTCTGACCGTCGAGCTTGGCCTTCAGCAGTGCGCCGAGGTTGGTCGTGCCGGTAGCAGCCGCGCTGGAATCCGACGAAGCCAGGCCGCGGATCGCTTCCTGTTGCTCAGCCGAGTCCTTCGCCTTGATCGACAGGTTGATGCCACGCGACTTGCGATCGATGTTGATGATCATCGCGTTGACCTTGTCGCCTTCCTTCAGCACGTTGCGAGCATCTTCCACGCGGTCTTGTGCGATTTCGGAAGCGCGCAGGTAGCCTTCGACTTCAGCCGACAGCTGAACCACTGCACCCTTCGCGTCTACCGTCTTGACCACGCCGTCGACGATCGAACCCTTGTCGTTCATTGCAACGAAGTTGCTGAACGGGTCGCCTTCGAGCTGCTTGATACCCAGCGAAATGCGTTCCTTCTCGACGTCGATGCCGAGAACGATCGCTTCCACTTCGTCGCCCTTCTTGTACTTGCGAACAGCTTCTTCGCCCGTTTCCGACCACGACAGGTCCGACAGGTGAACCAGACCGTCGATGCCGCCCGGCAGACCGATGAAGACGCCGAAGTCGGTGATCGACTTGATTGCGCCTTGCAGCTTGTCGCCCTTCTTGAAGTTGCGGCTGAAGTCGTCCCACGGGTTCGGCTTGCACTGCTTCATGCCGAGGCTAATACGGCGGCGGTCTTCGTCGATTTCGAGAACCATGACTTCGACTTCGTCACCCAGTTGCACGACCTTCGACGGTGCAACGTTCTTGTTCGTCCAGTCCATTTCCGACACGTGGACGAGACCTTCGATGCCCGATTCCACTTCGACGAATGCGCCGTAGTCGGTGATGTTCGTGACCTTACCGAACAGACGCGTGCCCGACGGGTAACGGCGGGAAATGCCTTCCCACGGATCGTCGCCGAGTTGCTTGATGCCCAGCGAAACGCGGTTCTTCTCTTGGTCGAACTTGAGGATCTTCGCGGTGACTTCCTGGCCAACCGACAGCACTTCGCTCGGGTGACGCACACGACGCCATGCGATGTCGGTGATGTGCAGCAGGCCGTCGATACCGCCGAGGTCCACGAACGCGCCGTAGTCGGTGATGTTCTTGACCACGCCTTCCACGATCGCGCCTTCCTTCAGCGTTTCGAGCAGCTTTGCGCGCTCTTCGCCTTGGGTTGCTTCGATCACGGCACGGCGCGACAGCACGACGTTGTTACGCTTGCGGTCGAGCTTGATGACGCGGAATTCGAGCGTCTTGCCTTCGTACGGGGTCGTGTCCTTGACCGGACGCGTGTCGACCAGCGAACCCGGCAGGAACGCGCGGATGCCGTTGACCATCACGGTCATGCCGCCCTTGACCTTGCCCGTGATCGTGCCGGTCACGAGTTCGTTGTTGTCGAGAGCCTTTTCCAGCGACAGCCACGAAGCCAGACGCTTCGCCTTGTCGCGCGACAGGATCGTGTCGCCATAGCCGTTTTCCAGCGCGTCGATCGCGACGGAAACGAAGTCGCCCGCCTGCACTTCTACCTCGCCCGCGTCATTCAGGAACTCTTCGAGCGGGATGTAGGCTTCGGACTTGAGACCAGCGTTGACGACCACGAAGTTGTGGTCGACACGCACGACTTCGGCGGAAATCACTTCGCCGGCGCGCATGTCTTGCTTGGTCAGCGACTCTTCGAACAGAGCCGCAAAAGATTCGGTATTCGGGGTAGAGGTTTGCAGGTCGGACATAAAAATCGAAAGTTGCATGGTTCTCGCGCTGCCCGGCTGGCCGGACGGTCAGCAACTACGGCAAGAATGCGAATGCCACGCGGGGTTAAAGGGTTAATACAACGCTTCGCGACCACCGCGAAGCACCAACACACAATGGGACTACGACTGCGGCCGCGCATTCATGTGCGACCGATGCTCGATGCGCATTCCAGTCACGCCTGCGGAACCAGGGCTTCGTACCATTGCACTACCTGCTCGACCGCCTGATCGACCGATAAGGCGGACGTATCGAGCAGCTTTGCATCCGCTGCGGGCTTTAGCGGCGCGGCTGCGCGCTGACTGTCACGCTCGTCGCGCTCACGCAAATCCCGGAGCAAGTCATCTATATTAGCAGAAAAGCCTTTTTGTATCAATTGCTTATGCCGCCGCGCCGCGCGGGCTTCCACGCTGGCCGTCATGAACACCTTGAGGACGGCGTCCTGGAAGATGACCGTGCCCATGTCGCGACCGTCCGCGACGAGCCCCGGCTCCTTACGAAACGCCCGCTGGCGCGCCACTAGCGCGGTCCGCACGGGGGCATGCACGGCAATCGCCGAAGCGCGGCTGCCCACTTCCTCGGCGCGAATGTCCGCCGAAACGTCCACTCCGTCGAGTTGCGCGAGGCCTTCCCGAAACGTGATATGCAGATCGTCGATCAACTTTACAAGGGCGTCGACGTCGTCCGCTGCCACGTCGTAGCGAATGCTGGCGAGCGCGGCGAGCCGGTACAGCGCGCCGCTGTCGAGCAGGTGGAAGCCGAGGCTCGCGGCAACCAGCGCGGCCACGGTGCCTTTGCCGGAGGCACTCGGGCCGTCGATCGTAATGACGGGCGTCTGGTGAAAGGGACGGATCGGTTTCATCGAAAAAGTCGCACGTCAGGCGATTCGTACAGGAATCAGGGTTGGGCAAGCGCGGTGAAGCGCTCGAAATAATCGGGAAATGTCTTGCCGACGCACTTCGGGTCGTTGATCCGGACAGGCACGCCGCCGAGACTCACGAGCGAAAAACACATTGCCATGCGGTGATCGTCGTAGGTGTCGATCGACGCGTTTGGAATCAGCTTCTCAGGCGGCGTAACCACGAGGAAGTCTTCGCCCTCCTGCACCTTCGCGCCGACCTTGCGGAGTTCGGTGGCCATCGCCGCGATCCGGTCCGTCTCTTTCACGCGCCAGCTCGCAATGTTGCGCAGCGTCGTCGTGCCGTCGGCGAACAGCGCGGCAACCGCTATGGTCATCGCGGCGTCGGGGATCAGATTGAAGTCCATGTCAATCGGCTCGAGCTTGCCGCTGTCGTGACCGACGCCGCGCACTTCGATCCAGTCCTCGCCCATTTGCAGATTCGCGCCCATCTTGATGAGCGCATCCGCGAAGCCGACGTCGCCCTGAATGCTGGAACGGCCGACGCCCTCCACCTTCAGCGGCCCGCCGCCGAGCGCGCCCGCAGCGAGGAAATAGGACGCCGACGACGCGTCGCCCTCCACCATGATCGTGCCCGGCGATTGATAACGCTGCCCCGCCGGCACCACGAACTGATGCCAGCCATTGCGCTCGACGTCGATGCCGAAGCGCGCCATCAGCTTGATCGTGATATCGATATACGGCTTGGAGATGAGTTCGCCGTCGACCTGAACGGTGCTCACGCCGCTCTCCGTGCGCAAAAGCGGCAGTGTCATCAGCAGCGACGTGAGGAATTGGCTCGATACGTCGCCGCGCACGCGGATCGGCGCCTCGGCGGAAATTTGCGCAGGACGGATTCGCAGCGGCGGAAAGCCCTCGTTTTCCTCGTAATCGATTCTCGCGCCGATCTGCCGTAATCCATCGACCAGATCGCCGATCGGCCGCTCGTGCATACGCGGCACGCCGTGAATGCGATAGTCGCCGCCATTCACTGCAAGTGCCGCGGTCAGCGGACGGACCGCCGTACCGGCATTGCCGAGGAACAGATCGGCCGTGCGCGCCGTGAAAGCGCCGCGCGTGCCGGTCACGACGCAGGTGTCGCCGTCGCGCTTCAGACGCACGCCTAGCTTTTCGAGCGCATCGAGCATCACGCGGGTGTCATCGGAGTCGAGCAGGTTCGTGATCGTCGTTTCGCCTTCGGCGAGCGCCGCCAGCAACAGCACCCGATTCGAAATGCTCTTCGAGCCAGGCAAACGAACCGTGCCGGACGCACGAGAAAATGGTCCGAGATCGAGAAATTCCATGATTGAGTCCAGTTTCCGGTTATTTGGACGCGTCGCCCGGCGCGCCGCCGCCCGCGCGCTGCTCCTGCCATTCGGTGCGCGCCACGCGTGAGCGCGCGAACACGGCTTCGAGCGCGGCGCCGTCGGCGGCGTCAATGGCCGTGCGAAGGCGCGCTAGCACCGCAGAGTAGGCGTCGAGTTCGTCGAGCAGCGCAACGCGATTGGCGACGCAGACGTCGCGCCACATTTCCGGGCTCGACGCGGCAATCCGCGTGAAGTCGCGAAAGCCGCCCGCGGCGAAGGAAAATTTGAGTGCGGCATCGGGCGAATTCAGAATTTGCTCGACGAGCGCGAACGACAGTACGTGCGGCAAATGACTGACCGATGCGAACACGCGGTCGTGCTGATCGGGCGCCATGTCGCGCACCAGCGCGCCGGTCGCGCGCCACATCGCCGCAATGCGCTCGACGGTATGCGGCGCATTCTCCGGCAACGGGCACAGCACGACATTGCGGCCGACGTACAGGTCGGGCAACGCGGCCTCGACGCCGCTCGCCTCACGGCCGGCAATGGGATGCCCCGGCACGAACTGGCCGATGCGCGCGCCGAGCGCGGCACGGGCGGCGGCGACAACGTCGGATTTGGTGCTGCCCGCGTCGGTCACGATCGTATCTGCGCCGAGAAAAGGAGCAATGCGTTCAAGGAGCGGTTGTGTCTGCGCGACAGGCGCCGCGAGCAGCACGACGTCGGCGCCGGCGAGCGCTTCGCGCAAGGCAACGTCGTCGGTCAATGCCGCCGCACTATCGATTACGCCGAGTTCGACCGCGCGCTCGGTCGACGCAGCCGAGCGGCCCACGCCGATTACCGCGCGCGCCCCATCCGCTTCGCCGCGCTCGCGCAGTGCGCGCGCAAGCGATCCGCCGATCAGGCCGACACCAAAAATCACCAGCTTGTTAAAAGAGAACGCGGCCACGTCGGTCACACAAAAAGCGCGCCTTTCATATCGACGAGGCGCGTGGGTCAAGGTTCGCCGCCTAGACGGCGGCGAGGGTTTTTTCGAGCGCGGCGATGAACGCTTCATTTTCTTCCGGCAGCCCGATCGTGACGCGCAGCCACTGCGGTAATCCGTAGTTGCCGACTGGACGCACGATCACGCCCTGCTTCAGCAATTCGATGTTCACGCGATTGCCGGCCGCGTCATCATTGCCGACGCGCACCAGCACGAAGTTGCCGTCAGACGGCACGTATTCGAGGCCGAGCTTCTCGAACGCTTCGGTCAGGCGGCGATAACCCTGCGCGTTCAACGCCGCGCTTTTCTCCAGGAACGCCTGGTCGTTGAGCGCGGCGACGGCTGCGGCTTGCGCGAGCGTGTTCACATTGAACGGCTGACGCAGACGGTTCAGCAAGTCGGTCAACTCCGGTTGAGCGATCGCAAAGCCGACACGCAAGCCCGCGAGACCGAACGCCTTTGAAAACGTGCGCGACACGAGCAGGTTCGGATAACGGCGCACCCACTCTATGGAGTCGTAGCGCTTTTCCGCGGGCAGATATTCCGTGTACGCCTCGTCCAGGACCACTGCCACGTTGCGCGGCACCTTGTCGAGAAACGCTTCGAGCTTCAAACCTTCGATGAACGTACCGGTCGGGTTGTTGGGATTGGCGACGAAGATCAGCCGCGTGTCATCGGTAATCGCGGCCAGCATTGCGTCGAGATCGTGTCCGTACTTGACAGCCGGCACCACGATCGCACGCGCGCCGAGCCCTTGCGTGGCGAGCGCATAAACCGCGAACGAGTACTGCGCGTAAATGATCGACTGCCCTTTCTCGACGAACGCGTGCGCGGCTATCTCGAGAATGTCGTTGCTGCCATTGCCGAGCGTGATCCAGTCCGACGGCACGCCATAGCGCTCGCTCAGTGCGGCCTTCAGTTCGAACGCATTCGCATCGGGATAGCGGCCCAACTCGCTCGCGGCCTGCGCCATTGCACGTTTAGCCGATTCCGGCATGCCGAGCGGGTTCTCGTTCGACGCGAGCTTCACGATGTTCGCTTCGTCCAGCCCGAACTCGCGCGCCACTTCAGAAATGGGCTTACCGGCAATGTAGGGCGCTATAGCGCGCACATAAGAAGGACCGAAGGACGTTGTCATGAAATCTCCGAACGATTATTAGAAAAGTCGCGGCGAGGGCGCCGGCCTACTGTCTGATTGAGCTTACTCGCCGACTGACGGCCGTTAGCGCGCACGCGGATAAGAGCCGAGAATCTTCAGGAATGCTGCCTTCTCGCCCAGCTCGGTAAGCGCGGCGGCTACAGCCGGATCGTCGCGGTGGCCCTCGACGTCGATATAGAAGTAGTACTCCCACGTGCCCACGCGCGCGGGCCGCGATTCGAAGCGGGTCATCGAGACGCTATGGCGCGCGAGCGGCTCCAGCAGCTTGAACACGGCGCCCGGCTCATTAGCCACCGACACGATCAGCGACGTCTGATCGTGTCCGCTCACGCCCGTGCGCTCCTTGCCGATCATGACGAAGCGAGTGCGGTTGTGCGGGTCGTCCTGGATCAGCGCATATGCGACCTGCAAGCCGTAGTGGGTGGCAGCGCGGTCGCCGGCAATCGCCGCTACGGTCGGATCTTCGGCCGCCATGCGCGCGGCTTCGGCGTTGCTCGACACTGCCTGGCGCTCCAGATGCGGCGCATTTGTCGCGAGCCAGCGCTGACATTGCGCGAGCGCCTGAGCGTGCGCACAAACGCGCGTGACGCCGGCAAGGTCGCCATTCAGCGTCAACAGATTGTGATGAATCGGCAACGCAAGTTCGCCGCCAATGGCCAACTGCGTTTGCAGCAGCAGATCCAGCGTGCGCGATACCGCGCCTTCGGTTGAATTCTCGACCGGCACGACGCCGAATTCGGCGGCGCCTGCTTCAACCGAGCGGAATACTTCGTCGATCGACGGACACGGCAGCCCCTCGATAGATTGACCGAAGTACTCGTGCATGGCCTGCTCGCTGTAGGTGCCCACCGGCCCGAGATAAGCCGCCTTGATTGTCTTCTCGAGCGCCCGGCTGGCCGCCATGATCTCGCGCCAGATCGCGCTGATATGCTCGCTCGCCAGCGGCCCCTCGCTCATGTCCTGCAGACGCGCGATCACCTGCTGCTCGCGCTCCGGGCGAAACACCGGCGCGTTGAAATGCTTCTTGACCTCGCCTACTTCGAGGGCCACCGCGGCGCGCTGATTGAGAAGCGCGATCAACTGCGCGTCGAGCGCGTCGATGCGTTCGCGAAGAGGTTTGAGTCGGTTATTGAGTTCGTCGTCCATGCGTGAAAACGGTCCTGCCGATAGCTGCTGGAAAAAAGCGTGCTGGAAAGGATGCGCGCGCCGAATGCCGAAGCACTCAGGCGCTGCGCTGTTCAAATTCCTTCATGTATTCGACAAGCGCTTTGACGCCTTCGAGCGGAACGGCGTTGTAAATCGACGCCCGCATGCCGCCGACGGACTTGTGGCCCTTTAGCTGCACCATTCCCCGCGCTTTCGCGCCGGCGAGAAATTCTTCGTTGCGCGACTCGTCGGCGAGGAAGAACGGTACGTTCATCCGCGAACGCGAGCGACGCTCGACCTTGTTCAGATAGAAGCTGCTCGAATCGATCGTGTCGTACAACAGCTTCGATTTCTCGAGATTACGCGCTTCGATTACAGCGAGGCCGCCCTGCTTCTTCAACCACTTGAACACCAGTCCCGCGATGTAGATGGCATACGTGGGCGGTGTGTTGTACATGGAATTGTTCTCGGCGACGGTCTTCCATTCGAACGCCGACGGGCAAATAGCCTGCGCGCGATCCAGCATGTCCTCGCGCACGATCACCACCGTGACGCCGGCCATGCCGATATTCTTCTGCGCGCCGCCGAACAGCACGCCGTATTTAGCGATGTCCATGGGCCGCGACAGGATGTGAGACGACGCGTCCGCAACCAGCGGTATGTTGCCGAGATCGGGAATCTCGAATGTCTCGACGCCGTGGATCGTTTCGTTCGTGCACAAATGTACGTAGGCCGGATCGTCCGACATTTGCCATTCGGAAAATGCGGGCGAGCGCGTGAAACCGTCAGCCGTCTCGCCGCTTGCCGCAACGTGCACGGCGCCGTACTTCTGCGCTTCCTTCAGTGACTTTTGCGACCACGAACCCGTGACGACGAAATCGGCGCGCGGTTTCGCACCGAGCAGGTTCATCGGCACGATTGCGTTTTCGCCGAGACCGCCGCCTTGCAGAAACAGGATGCGATGGCTCGCCGGCACGGCCAGCAACTCCCGCAGATCGAGGAGCGCTTCCTCGTGGATCGACATGAACTCTTTCCCACGATGGCTCATTTCCATCACGCTCATGCCGCTGCCTTGCCAGTCGAGCATCTCGTCGGCTGCCTGACGCAGCACTTCTTCGGGCATGGCCGCTGGGCCGGCGGAGAAATTAAAGACGCGCATCGTGAGATCCTGAAAGCGGCGCGAAAACGAAAGATCGCGCACGAGTCGGCGAAGTGGCCGCCGCGAAAATAAGCTGCTGCAAACTGACTAAATCTATTGGCCGGCGAGAATCGCTGTGTTGATCAGCAACGGGGCGATCAGACCGCAGCAGGCTCCGCAATCTCGCGCCAAAAAATAATGGCCATTTGCGCACACGCGCAAACGGCCATTATCGCACTGTCCCCGCGAACCCGCCAAACCCGGCCGCCCTGCAAGGGCGGCCGCCACTGGCGCGCGAGCGCAGTCTTCGCCTGAGGCTTTACTTAGCCGGCTTGACCGAAGCGACTTCCTTGTCAGCCTGGTCGCGCGTTGCCTTGATCGATTGCGGCATGTACTTTTGCATCAAGCCGTTCACGACGTCGCGGCCAACCTGGTCTTGAACCTGGATGAACTTGCGGCCCGTCGGGCTCTTGTAGAACGTGGTCAGATCTTTGATTTCCGACGTGCTGTAGTACTTTGCGTACGCATCGTACTGAGCTTGCATTGCGTCCTGGCGGAAGCTGTCCGTCGCGAAGACCTGGCCTGCGCCGTCAACCAGCTTCGGCACTGCGTTCTTTTGCAGCGTCGGGACGGAAGCCTGCTTCTGCTTGTCCGTCATCGTCTTGTTCTCGCTCAGCGCGTCCGAGAGGATAGCCGGGACCAGTTGCTTCGCTTGCATTTGCGCGCTGTTGCCAATTGCGCCGACGAGCTTCTGCGCGTCGATTGCGTCCAGCAGGTCCTTGATTGCAGCCTGCTTGGCCGGATCAACCGGTGCTGCGGCAGCAGCCGGAGCCGACGGAGCCTGGCTCTGAAGCGCTTGAGCCATGGCAAACGTCGGCACGAGGGCAGCCAGCAACGCCAGTTGTTTAAATCGTTTCTGCATCATTACTCCCTAATAGAAATTGACTTGAACTGCTTGCCGCGCGGAAAGTATGTCGGCCCGACACACTATTGTTTCCTGCGCGGCTTTCAACCGGTTAACGAATGCACAAGCCGAATGCACAAGCCGAATGCGCAAGCCGAATGCGCAAGCCGCGACGCAGGTCAGGCCGCACCGCCGTCTTCTACGCCGTTGTTGCCGTCAGCGGGACCTTCGGCGTCGCCTTCCAGATCGACGTCTGCTTCTGCCTCCGCAACCTGTTGCAGACCTGAAAGCTTGGTCCCTTCGTCAAGGCTGATGAGTGTAACACCTTGGGTTGCACGGCCCATTTCTCGAATTTCCGACACGCGCGTACGAATCAGAACGCCCGTATTGGTGATCAACATGATCTGCGCTTCCTGATCGACCAGCGTGGCGGCAACGACCTTGCCGTTACGCTCCGACGTCTGGATCGCGATCATGCCCTTCGTGCCGCGGCCGTGACGGGTGTACTCGGTGATCGGCGTGCGTTTGCCGAAGCCGTTTTCCGTGGCGGTGAGCACTGATTGCTGCTCGTCGCCGGCCACCAGCAGCGCGATCACGTTCTGGCCGTCTTCGAGCTGCATGCCGCGCACGCCGCGCGCCTCGCGTCCCATCGGCCGCACGTCGTTTTCGTCGAAGCGAACTGCCTTGCCCGAATCGGAGAACAGCATCACGTCGTGCTGACCGTCTGTGATAGCGGCGCCGATCAGGTAATCGCCGTCATCGAGACCGACCGCAATAATACCCTTGCGCAACGGCCGGCTGAAGGCTTCGAGCGGCGTCTTCTTTACCGTTCCTAACGCGGTTGCCATGAACACGAACTTGTCCGCGGAAAATTCCTTGACCGGCAGCACAACCGTGATCTTCTCGCCTTCCAGCAGCGGGAACATGTTGACGATCGGACGACCCCGCGAGTTCCGCGAGCCTTGCGGCACTTCGTAGACCTTGACCCAATACACGCGGCCACGGTTGGAGAAGCACAGAATATGGTCGTGCGTGTTCGCAATGAACAGCGTGTCGATCCAGTCGTCTTCCTTCATGGAAGTCGCCTGCTTGCCGCGACCGCCACGCTTCTGGGCGCGATATTCGGACAACGGCTGCGATTTCACATAGCCGGCGTGCGACATGGTCACGACCATCTCTTGCGGCGTGATCAGGTCTTCGGTATTCAGTTCTGTTGCATTCAGCTCGATCTTCGAGCGGCGCGCGTCGCCGAATTCCGACTTGATCGACGTAAGTTCGTCGACGATGATCGCCGTAATCCGCTCCGGGCGCGCCAGGATGTCCAGCAGGTCGGCAATCTGCGCCATGACGTCGCGATACTCGCCAATGATCTTGTCCTGCTCCAGGCCGGTCAGGCGTTGCAGACGCATCTGCAGAATTTCCTGAGCCTGGGTGTCGGACAAGCGGTAGAGGCCGTCCGTCTGCATACCGAAGGACGGATTCAATCCGTCAGGACGATAGGCTTCACGGCCACCGGCCGACGCGTTTTCCGTCTCCGCGCGCGACAACATTTCCCGCACGAGGGAGGAATCCCACGGACGTGCCATCAATTCCTGCTTTGCGATGGGCGGAGTGGGCGCGGCTTTGATGATCGCGATGAACTCGTCGATATTGGCGAGCGCAACGGCCAGACCCTCGAGCACATGCCCACGCTCGCGAGCTTTGCGCAGTTCGTATACAGTGCGCCGCGTCAGCACTTCCCGGCGATGCGACAGGAAGCACGACAACATTTCCTTCAGATTCAGCAGCTTCGGCTGGCCGTCGACCAGCGCGACCATGTTCATGCCGAAAGTGTCCTGAAGCTGGGTCGCCTTATACAGATTGTTCAGGACGACTTCCGGCACTTCGCCGCGCTTCAACTCGATCACGACGCGCATACCGCTCTTGTCGGACTCGTCGCGGATGTCGGAAATGCCTTCCAGCTTCTTTTCGTTGACCAGTTCGGCAATACGCTCGAGAAGCGAGCGCTTGTTCACCTGATATGGCAATTCGTCGACGATGATCGACATGCGCTGGCCGCGATCGATCTCTTCGAAGTGCGTGAGCGCGCGCATCACCACGCGGCCACGGCCGGTGCGATAGCCGTCGCGCACGCCGGCCACGCCGTAGATGATACCGGCGGTCGGGAAATCGGGGGCCGGAACGATCTCGATCAACTCGTCGATCGTGGCTTCCGGATTCCTGAGCAAGTGCTGGCACGCGTCGACAACCTCGTTCAGGTTGTGCGGCGGGATGTTGGTCGCCATGCCGACCGCGATACCCGACGAGCCGTTGATCAGCAGATTGGGAATGCGCGCGGGCAGAATGGCCGGCTCGTTCTCGCTGCCGTCGTAGTTCGGCGTGAAGTCGACCGTTTCCTTGTCGATGTCCGCGAGCAGTTCGTGGCCGATCTTGGCCATGCGGATTTCGGTGTATCGCATGGCCGCGGCGTTGTCGCCGTCGACCGAACCGAAGTTGCCCTGGCCGTCCACCAGCATGTAGCGCAGCGAGAAGTCCTGCGCCATCCGGACGATGGTGTCGTAAACAGCCGTGTCGCCGTGCGGGTGGTACTTACCGATGACGTCGCCGAC
Source organism: Paraburkholderia kirstenboschensis (assembly GCF_904848585.1). Lineage (GTDB taxonomy): Bacteria > Pseudomonadota > Gammaproteobacteria > Burkholderiales > Burkholderiaceae > Paraburkholderia > Paraburkholderia kirstenboschensis. Next base: position 396,850 of record NZ_CAJHCR010000001.1, on the reverse strand, counting down.
GATACGCGCCGACTTCTTGTACGCGCGGTTCCAGTCGTTGTTCAGTTCGTGCATCGCGTACAGCACGCGCCGGTGCACCGGCTTCAGGCCATCGCGAACGTCGGGAAGCGCACGCCCTACGATCACGCTCATCGCGTAATCGAGATACGAACGGCGCATTTCCTCCTCTAGGGAGATTGGCAGAGTCTCTTTGGCGAATTGATCCATTATCCGTATCTTTTACGTGCGAAGGCGACGGGAAGACGGCGCCTTCGCGTAAGCATTGCAGGCGCAACGCATCACGCGATTCTAACATGCCGGTCATCCGGGCCCGGCGGTCGCACGTATACCTATTAGCGGGTGCCAGGGAGAGGCGCCAGAGGGGCGCCCGCATGCCCCAGATCCGGGCCGATCAGGCTCGATTCATGCGTGGGGCAATTCGGCGCTCAGCCATGACTGGCGGGACGCTCCGGCCGATTGGTTCTGTTGCGCATGCACCACAATTGGAGGGTGATTTGATCGGGGGCGGATTTTTTTATCGTCGGAAGGGAACGATATGGCAAAATGCCAACGCACAAAGAGTCAGACACTGCTCGAAGTCTACACACAACGTTTTTTGTTTGGCACCAATGTTATACTTCGAGCAATGTATGACTTGTCTTCGTCAACAGGCTCGCAGTAAACCTGCGGTAATCTCAAATTCGAGAGGAGAAATATGAATAAACTTTCAAAGCTCGCGTTCATTGCAGCTACCGCAGTTATGGCTGCATCCGCAATGGCACAGTCGGTGCCGGCGTCGCGACAAGCTACCAATGACAACTGGGTGAATGGTACTGGCGAATACGTGTGGATGAACGGCACGAACGAGCTTTGCTGGCGCGATGCATTCTGGACGCCGGCAACGGCTAACGCAAAGTGCGACGGCGCACTGGTTGCCCAGGCTCCGACGCCGCCGGCTCCGGTCGCACCGGCACCGGCCATCACCAGCCAAAAGATCACGTATCAGGCTGACGCACTGTTCGACTTCGACAAGGCTATCCTGAAGCCGGCTGGCAAGGAAAAGCTGGACGATCTGGCATCGAAGATCCAGGGCCTGAACCTCGAAGTCGTCGTGGCAACGGGTTACACCGACCGCATCGGTTCGGACAAGTACAACGACCGTCTGTCGCTGCGTCGCGCTCAAGCTGTCAAGGCATACCTCGTCAGCAAGGGCATCGAATCCAACCGTATCTACACGGAAGGCAAGGGCAAGCGCAACCCGGTCACGACCGGCTGCAACCAGAAGAACCGCAAGCAACTCATCGCCTGCCTCGCACCGGATCGTCGCGTGGAAGTCGAAGTTGTCGGTACTTCGAAGCAGTAAGCTACAAACACCGCAGTACAAAAAGCCCCGCTTCGGCGGGGCTTTTTTTATGCGCAGACCGGCGGATTGCCGGCCGGGCCAGGCCAGCGCCGCCAAACCGCTTTGGCGAGCGGGCGGCATTTTGCCGCCCCGGCCCCTCGCCTATATACTCCGGGTTTATCCTCGAGCGCCCGCTCACCGCTCTCATCGAGGCAGCTTCGCCATGACCAACGCCGATCCCCACGAACTACAGAAATTCAGCGACCTTGCGCATCGTTGGTGGGACCCAAACGCGGAGTTCAAACCGCTGCATGAACTCAACCCCGTTCGCTTGAACTGGATAGACGCCCACGCACATCTGGCGGGCAAACATGTGCTGGACATCGGTTGCGGCGGCGGCATTTTGTCCGAGTCAATGGCTGGCTTGGGCGCGCACGTCAAAGGAATCGACCTGTCGAGCGAAGCTCTCGGCGTCGCCGATCTTCACAGCCTTGAAAGTGGTGTAACCGTTAATTACGAGGAGATCGCCGCCGAGGCGCTCGCCGCACGTGAGCCGGGCACCTACGACGTGGTCACCTGCATGGAAATGCTCGAACACGTGCCGCGGCCCGCTGCGATCGTCGAGGCGTGCAAGACGCTGGTCAAGCCGGGCGGCTGGGTGTTCTTTTCCACGCTCAACCGGAACGTGAAGTCATACCTGTTTGCGGTGATCGGCGCCGAATACATTGCGCGGATGCTGCCCAAAGGCACACACGACTATGCGCGTTTTATCCGTCCGTCGGAACTTGCGGGCTTCGTGCGAGCCGCCGGCCTGCGCACAGCGGACATCAAAGGTATCGTCTATCACCCGCTCAGCAAGCACTTCGCCCTTTCCGCAGACACGAGTGTGAACTACATGCTCGCCTGCCGCCGCGACTTCTGATCAGCCCGAACGCCGACCAAATCCAATCGATGAGCGATCCTACGCCCCTGCCCCAACGCGAAGACCACGAAGATGCACTTGGTCTTTGCCAAGCCGTGCTGTTCGACCTGGACGGCACGCTGGCCGACACGGCGCCAGACCTTGCCGCCGCCGTCAACAAAATGCGCCACGATCGTGGGCTGGATATGGTTCCGCTCGAAAGACTAAGGCCGCTCGCGTCGGCTGGCGCGCGAGGGCTAATCGGCGGGGCGTTCGGCATCGGGCCGGATAACCACGAGTTTGCGTCGATGCGCGAGGAGTTCCTCGCCAACTACGAAGCGGATCTTTGCATCGAAACCACGCTCTTTCCCGGCATCCCCGAATTGCTGGATGAACTCGACGCGCGAGGCGTGCGCTGGGGCATCGTCACGAACAAGGTCGCGCGGCTCACGGAACCCCTGGTCGCACAACTGGGTCTGGAAGAGCGGGCGGGCTGCGTGGTTAGCGGCGATACGACGCCACATTCGAAGCCACATCCGGCGCCGTTGCTGCACGCGGCTCGCGAACTCGACGTGGCGCCGGAGCGCATCGTCTACGTCGGCGACGATTTGCGCGACGTGCAGGCCGGCTTTGCTGCCGGCATGAAGACGGTAGCTGCGGCCTACGGCTACTGCGGCGACGACATTCCGCCGACGCAATGGCATGCGCAGCATGTCGTGCAGTCGCCGGCCGAATTGCAGCAGCTGCTTCGCGACATTAATTGACAGTGGGCCAGCACGCGCCCGAAACGAGCAGCTCGAGATGAGCCCGGAATGAGCCAGGACACGGCCGTCAATCTATTGTAAAATATACGTTGGCTCGAAGTTCCGAGCAACGAACCGCGGGGGCGACCTGGTTTCGACAGGGGTTGCGAAGCGGCTAGGGCATGTCGAGGACCCGTCACCTCGTTAATCAATGGGAAAAACGTAACTGCAAACGACGATACGTTCGCACTGGCAGCCTAAGGGCCGCCGTCCTCTGCCTAGTTCACTGACGGGCTAGAGTCGCAAGACCGGTAGCAATACCGACAGAGGTCATATACGTCAGTTAAGCCTTGACGGAGTCACGACGTCCGGGTCGAAAATCTAGTGAATCGCCGTAGTGCAGCGTGTTCGTCCGCGTCACTATGGTTAAATCAAATGACAGAACTAAACATGTAGAACTGGTCGTAGAGTGCTTCTGGACGCGGGTTCGATTCCCGCCGCCTCCACCAGACACCTTTCAGGCAAATGGCAATGCCTCAACGAATACCCCGACGGCGTTAGCCGCTCGGGGTTTTTTGTCTTTAGATCGCCGGTGCTTCGGCATGGCGCCCCCACCCGCCGCAACTTGTGCGGCGCAGATTTGCTTCCTCGCTTATTGCTGACGGATGGAAGCCAGCGCGCGCTGCACGGCCGCGTCAATCGCCACCGGCTGCAGATCCGTCAACGCTACCCCTTGTGGCGGCTCCGTCCCAACTATCGCCCGCGGCATCTCAGTACCCACCGTCGCCCGCTCCACCTTCGCCCCAACCACCGCCCGCTCGACCTTGGCATCAACCGCCGCGCGTTGCACATTCACGGGAGCAACCTCCTGACGGTCCCCAACGTTCAGCACCAGTTCATTTACACGCGCCACCTCGTCGAGATTCAGGCTTGCCGTTGCCGCCTTCAGCTGAAGAAGTCCGACGACAGTTGCATACCGTGCCCGAATGAGATCGCGGCGATTCGCGAAAAACGCGTCAGATGCCCGCAGCACATCCGTGCTACCGCGACTGCCCACGCGGTAGCCGACCTGCGTCGCGTTGAGCGCGGCGCGAGAACTCTGCACCACTCGCGACAGCGCTTCGATCCGCGCGACTCCGGCGAGAAAGCGCGACCAGTATTCCCGCGCACTCGCCCCCGCCAAACGGGTCGCCGCAACCAGTTCGTCCTGAGCCCTATCTTCGAGTGCCAGCTTTTCGTCGATATTCGCGCTCGTTGCACCGCCTTCGAAAATGGGAATGCTCACCGACAGCATCGCCGTCGTTGTCGTCGTCGGGCGGATGTAGCCGGACGCTGCGCCGGCTGGCGTATGGCTCGCAGTCAGATTCACGACCGGTAAGCGCGCTGCGCGAGCCTTCTCGACCTCGAGTTCGGCAATGCGCCGGTCGATCTGCTTCAGTTGCACCGTGTAGTCATGCGCCTCGGCTTGCGAGGCCCAGCCTTTCACGTCGTCCGGGTGCAATCCTGGCATGACCGCGGCGTCCGACAAGCGCGACAGCCCTGCAAACCGCTGCCCCGTGAGGTGTTCCAGCGCGAGCCGTTTCAACTGCAAGTCGTCGCGGGCATCCAGTTGTTGCGACCGCGCCTGTTCGCGCGCCGCCTCGGCTTCCTGCACATCGATCACCGTGGCCTCGCCGGCGCGCCGCCGACGTCGCAGTTCGTCCAGGTGCACATCCAGCGCCGCCGTGTAGTCGTCGGCGCGCGTCAGTTCGTCCTCGGCTGCAAGTTCGTCGAAGTACGTTTGCACGGCTCGCAAAATGGCCGATTGCTCGGCACGCGCGAGATCCACCGCGCCCCGCGCCTGAACGAAGTCGGCCTGCTTATAGGTGGTCCACCTGCTCCAGTCGAAAACCGGCTGCGTCAGCGCGACAGTCCACCCGTTCTGCCAGTAGTGAGTGTTCGGAAGGCCCTCCGTAATCGTGCTGTTGTACGCCCGCCCCCAACCGGCTGCCAGTTGCGGCAGCAGCGCCGCGCGGGCTTTCGGCACGGCCTCGCCCGCGGCTCTTGAGCCCGCGCGAAACGCCGCCAGATCCGCGTCGCGATCGGTGCTCTGCTCCACCACGGTGAGCAGATCGACCGCCGCTGCGGCACCCGCGTAAGCCATACCGGTGAACACGAGCAGTGCGCCCGCCATCGTGCGCTTATTCATCCACCATCACTCCCTCGCGAGCCTCGCATAGCAGTTCACCATCGACCAATCGATAGCGCGTGTCGAACGCCGAAGCGAGCGACATGTCATGCGTAATGACCACCACCGTGCGTTCCAGACGCAGCAACAAGTCGACGACATGCCGCACGGACGCTGGATCGAGATTTGAAGTCGGCTCATCGAGCAGCAGCAGTTCTCGTTGCTGATACAACGCTCGCGCGAGCAACAAACGTTGCCGCTGGCCCGCCGAAATATTCGCGATCGTGTCGCTAATCGCCGTTCGCGTGCGCATCGGCAGGCGCATGACATCGGGCAGCGAACCGACGTCATCCAGCAATGCGTGAATGCGCGCTTCGTCCGGATTGCCCGCGAAAAGTGAGATGTTGTCGGCAATCGAGCCATGCAGGATCAGGTCGCCCTGCCGCATATGAACAGCATGCCGGCGGATTTCATCGACGCTGAGATTTGGCCAGGCGATCCCGTTTAGCGTGATCTCGCCGTCCTGCAGCGGCTCGGCTGCCGCAAGCAGCTTGAAGAGCGTCGACTTGCCGCTTCCCGATGCACCTGTAATCACGACCTTGTCGCCCCGCCGGATGACGATGTTCGCGTTCTTGAGCACCGGTTGATCCGAAACGCCGTAGCGGAAGGTGACACCGCGCACATCGATGCGCTCGAAAGTTCGCACCTCGACGGCCTTATGCATCTCGCCGGGCGCCGTGTACCGTTCCGCTTCGCCGTCGACGATATCGCCCACGCGTGCAACCGGAACGCTCAGCATGAAATACTCGAAGGCTGCGTTGACGGCTCGCGCAAAGCGCTCGGACAGCAGCGACTTGTAGATCAGAAACGAATAGAACACGCCCACCGAAATCGTGCCGCTCAGCATCAGACGCGCGGCGAACCAGCTCACCGCGATCATGTCCGCGTAGTCGACAAGTTTGAGGATCGCGTCGCGTGCGCTCCCCAGGCGGCTATTGCGCACCAGCGCCGCGACATAGGCGCGATATTTCGCCATGAAGATCGCCGTGCGCCGCGCCTCGCCCTGCGATAGCTTGATCAACGAGGCCGCGCGGATCGTTTCGATCAGCGTGTCGTCGCAGCGCGCAGACTCTTCCAGCACCAGTGCATGCGTGTCGCGCATGCGCGAAAACAGCGCGAACGACACCGCCACGTAGACCGTGAAAATCAGCACGGCGATCACCGTCAGTTGCCTGCTTTGCACCAGCATCAATGCGAGCGCGAGCATGCCGACCGCCACGTCGATGCCCGCCGAGATCGTAGTCCGCGTGGTGAAGGCGCTGATTTCGTCTTGCGCCTTCAGGCGCGCAAACAGATCGCCGACGTGACGTTTCTCGAAGTACGGAATGGGGTTGCGCAACAGTTGCGCCATGATTCCCTCGGTCATGTTCATCTGCACTAAACCGTGCAAAAGCTCGACGAGGTATGTCTGAACGTACTGGCTCAACGCACCGACGATAAAAATGCCGGCGAACGTCAGCATCAGCACATTGAGCAGGTTCAGGTTGTCGGCGGCGACGACGTCGTCGAGCAACAGATTGCCGAGGTACGGCATGGCGAGAATCGCGAACTGGCTGCCGAGCGCGACGAACATCACCTTGGCGATCTGCGCGGTGAGTTGCGGATTGAGCGCACGCACGCGAGCCAGCGCCCCCGGCACCCGCGACTTGTTGCGCACGCGCGGCATGGCTGGCGTCGGCGCGCATTCGAGCAGGTAGCCGGACACATTCGCGACGAAGGTGTCCATGGAGATGCGCCGCCGGCCGCTCGCCGGGTCGATCACTTGCACATAACCGCGCCCGCAATTCTCGAAAACGACGAAATGCGCGCCGCCGAAGTGCAGGATCGAACCGCGCTTGATGCTCGGCAGGTCGCCGGCGTCGAAGCGGTATGCCTGGACGGCGAGACCGAATTCGACCGCCACGTCGTACAGGTCCATCAGCGTCAAACCGTTGGCCGAGATCGGTCTAAACGCCTGCAACTCGCGCACTTCGATGGCACGGCCGAAGTGCGACAGGACCATCGCCAGACACGCGTAGCCGCACTCGGCAACTTCATTTTGATAGATGGCGCGCATCGTCAGGCTCGAAGCATGCGAAAAAATGGCGCGAGCACCCATTCGGCGATGGTGCGGCGTTCGATCACAATGCTCGCCGTCGCTCCCATGCCGGGCAGAATGTCGAAGCGTTGCTGTTCGAACTTGAACTGGTTGTCGCTTAACGTGGCCCACGCCATGTAGTCGCCTTGCGTACTGCGCGGCTCCGAAGCGCCCGCCGGTGACATGCCCGATCGCACGGTGGTGCGGGAAATCGAATCGATGCGCGCCGCGTAGCTGCCGAATTTTGCATAGGGAAACGCGTCGAACTTGAGCCGCACAACTTGCCCTTCGCGGATAAACCCACGCCGGCGTGAAGGAATACGCAACGCAGCGCGCAACGGCCCTTTCTCGCCGGTCGATATTACGAGTGCCACGTCCTCCGCAGCGAGCGTGCGGCCGGGAACAAGACCGGAAAAGGTAACGACGCCTGCCTTCGGCGCGGAAATGGTCGCGTCCTGGCGGATCTGCTCGAACCGCATACGAATGTCCTGGAGTTCGCGTGCATGGCGCGCTTCCAGTTCGGTCAGCTGCGCGCCGAGGCCCGTTTGCGTGCCGAGTGCCGCGCCGAGTTCGGCGTTCAACTGCTGACGGCGCGCCGCGCTTTGCGCGACGGATACCTTCGCCTGATGCGTCACCGCCCTCGCCTGTTCGACGCGGTCCGCGGTGACGTAGTCCGACACCGATTCGAGCCGCGCCACCGTGCGTTGCGCTTCGTTCGCCAGTTGCTCGTTCTGGCTCAATTGCTCATCAAGCGCCTGAATTTCCGCCCGACGGCTTTGCGCGGCAAGACGCGCGGCGTCCAGTTGCGCGCTCAGGTCGGCCTTGCGCTGCGTGTATTGCGCTTCGCTCGTGCGGATCTGCTCGTCGCGGTCATGCGCGTCAAAAGCAGGGCGCTGCCGACCGTCGCTCGCAAGCGAAAGATCGCGCTCCAGCCTGAAGAGCGGTGCTCCCTGCCCGACGCGCGCCGAGGTGCTGACATAAATGTCCGAAACGAGGCCGCTCAGCCCCTGGATCTTGATTTCGGAGGGCGACACGATTTCCGCGCGCACGTCCTGTTTCAGCTCGACGTCGTGAACAAATGCGAAAACGACCGCGACGATGAAGAACGTGGACGCCGCATAGGCGAGCCAACGCCACGAGACGTCCCTGAATTGTGGGAGATAGATCGGTTCCATAGCCTGGTTGCTGCCGGATGCCAGCCGGTGCTGTGTCTGTGCGCATTTCTGTGCCTGCGCGCTTTTGGTACGAACGCGACGCCGCGACTCTCGTGCCGGGCGGGAAACCTGGGCGAAAACCTTTAGCGAATGGGCGCGAACGAGTACATCGACGGATGTCCGGCGACCAGCCAGTCCGAATAGTTATCCGCGGCGGCCGCTTCGATATACCTTGCGACTTGCTGAACAGCGCCTGTCCCGGCAAGCGGCAACGGTTCGAATGTTTCGGCGCCGAAGCGGCCGCGCTGAAAGCGCAGATAGAACGGCAACAATATCGCGTCGAACTGCGCGCCCAGCCGGAACACACCGTTATGAATGCGCGCGTTGCGCCCGAACATGGAGACGCTCACCTTCTCCATCGGATAACGGTGCAGCGCGAACGGAGGCACGTCGGCAAACAACACCGCGACGCCACTGCGCTTCAACGCCCGCGCGACACGCAGGCCGAGGCCGTTGCGATCGTCTTCCCCGTAGGTGTACAGCACGTTCACGCCCGGTATGAGCGAATGGTCATCGCCATACAGATCTCGCGGCACGCCGGACACCACGGCGATCGACTCGAGTCCGAGCAGCGCCCGCAGTTCGTCGATAACGTAAATATTCGCGTATTGCGACACATAGTGAAACGGCGACACGATGACCGGACGCCCGGGTTCATCTGCTTGCAATTGCGCGATTTGCCTGGCGAGCGCACTCGCGACCTGCTGCAGGTCGGACCATGCTTCGCTGCCCCGCGACAACCGGCCGAAATAAATCCGCTGGTCGATCAGGCGCTCCCGGAAGCGGCCGGCGGCGACGCGACCCGGGTTGCGCAGCGCCAGGTCAAGGACCTCACGGCCGATCTCACAACGGCAGACGCCTTCCCAACGCGTACGCGCATCGACAAGCCCGCAAATTCGCCATAAAACGGCAGCCAGAGGCTCGATTGCAGACCGCGGCATGCGCGCAATCAACACGACCTGTACGCCACGCTTCGCACTCGCGAACCTGTTGCGCAGGAAAGTCAGCAAACCCCACCCGACGACCCACGGCTTCATTTGGCTTTGGTTCGTGTCCCGGGACCGCGCCAGCGGGCGCGGTTCCGGCACGTTCGAACATTAGGTGCGCGGCTTGACCGGAGCAGCGCTCTTCAGCGTCGTCGGCGTCGTCTTTGCGCAGCTGCTCTTGCAGCAGCCGCCAGCAACGGCGGATTTGGCCAGTTCATTGCGATTGATCTTTTGCATTTTTATTTACCTCAGTTAACTTAATCGATGAATAGCTCGCGAGTGAATCTTTACTCATCGAGCAGCGCCGATTCTAGCACCCGATATTTTTCAAGATGGCATATTTTTTAATTGTCGTAATCCATCGAATTTTTCTTTTTTAATCCATGAAAATTCCGAATAACATTTGCCCGGCGAAGCACATGACCAGCCTGGCTGCGCTATTGGGGCGCGCAGCCGGCGTTATCGATTGGCTCCTGTTTGAGCGCCGGTATCTGCGCACATCCTTAAAAAAATACAATTCAACCGCTCGTTATGCACAAAGGGATTTATTTGCGAAACATCTACGCTGATAGTTTATCGATACTACCTGCAACGAGGAATATTCCGAAGGCAGAATGGGAATTAGGTCATTCGATAAAGCGGCAATTATTCACGCCCTCGCGTTTTGCTCCGTCAGGGCGGCTTGCTAAACGCGATGAGTCGCCTACTCTGACAGTGCAAGCGGCATGCGTAGTCTCAGTCTGCCGGGGCCCCAAGTGAATAGAAAACACATCCGACGAGTCTGGAATAAAACCACCGGCTCGTTCGTTGATACCTCACGCGCGGACGCGAGCCGCCTTGCGCGCTAACTCATACGATCACAAACAACAGGAGCCGACATCATGCGCAAAACCCTCTTCTGCCTCGCCCTGCTGACACTGCAACAGGCCGCTTTCGCCGAACCTCCGAAGGTAATGGACGGCCGCCTCGTTAACGCGGACGGCATGACGCTCTACACCTTCGACAAGGACACCACGCCAGGTGTCAGCGCCTGCACGGGCGGCTGCATGAGCTACTGGCCGGCTGCCGTGGCGGGCCCCTCCGACAAGCCGTCCGGGGACTGGACACTGATTCCGTCGGCGGACGGCAAGCAGCAATGGGCGTACAAAGGTCATCCGCTCTATCGCTACGCGGCGGACAAGCAAGCGGGAGACGCAAAAGGAGACGGCTTCAAGGACGTCTGGCACACGGCGAAGCCGTAACCGGCGCCGAAGCGCAAACCAACGAAAAACGCCGGCAGGGCGCCGGCGTCTCAATCAGAAAAAATGCACGAAGCAGCAGCCTACTCGTCTTTCGGACACCGCAAATTGCAGCCGTTCGGGTCGCCCAGGTCGCCGCGCTTGCGCATGGCCGACTTCTTGTCCGACTGATATTTGTCCGACGGCGCAGAAGCCGCGAACGGCATTTGCGGATGTTCAGCGAGCCGAAACTGCTCCTGCAGAATGCCGCCCGGCACGCCGGGCGAATTCTGCGCGAAAGCGACCGGAATAGTCGCGAGGAGCAAGCCGGCCGACGCTGCGGCGGCGCATGCATGTAGAAGAGCTTTCATATCGATTCGTGGCGCGGCCTGGCCGCGCGGTTGGGCAAAAGCGGAAGCTTAGAGAGTATCCCAAACGAAAGCCATACGCAGCGTCGAAGGCCCCACGATGTTTACGACCGCTTACGCGCCTGCTCCGCTCAATCCTGCTTCGAGGTCCACGAGTTTGCCGCACTCGCGCGGATCGTAGCCCTGCAGTTGATCGACGCTCTGATGAAACGCGCTGCCGCGCAACAGCTCGATCACCGTGGACAGCGGTTCGCGATCGAGCCGCGCGCGGTCGCATGCAAAGTAATAGTCCTCGTCGACGGCGGGAATGAAGTCGAGACCGAAATGATGCGCCGCCGGTTCTACGCCAAATCCCACGTCTGCCATGCCGCTTGCAACGAATGCGGCGATCGCCGAATGCGTAAGCTCGGCCGACGCATAGCCATTCACGCGATCCGGGTCGATGCCGAGCTTTGTAAGCGCCAGGTCCAGCAGCATGCGCGTGCCGGAGCCATGCTGACGATTGACGAAGCGAATGTCGTCGCGCGCGAGGTCGCTCAGGCCGCCGATGGTCTTGGGATTGCCCTTGCCGAGAAAAAGCCCCTGCTTGCGCCGCGTCAGATGCACGAGCACATGGCGTTGCGGATCGAGCCAGCGCCGGTACGTATCGGCGCAAGCCTCGCGGAACTCGCCGAGCGGCAAATGGAAGCCGGCCAGATCGCATTCGCCGCGCGCGAGCGCACTCACGGCGTCGGCACCGTCGCGATATTTGATTTCGACGGGCAACTCATTGGCGACCAGCGCGGTCACGAGAGCCGCCACGGCATAGCCATGCGATGCGTGAATGCGCACGTGATCGACGGGCGGCGCGAGCCAACGATTCAGATCGCTTGCCACCTCGCTCGCCAGCGCCTGCATATTGCCGTCGAGCCGCTCGCCGCATAAACGCTGCGCACGCAGCACCGCGTGCCCGAGTTCCGAGAGCACCGAACCCCGGCCGCGCTCCTTCGCGATCAGCGGACCACCCAGGCGCTCCTCGATTCCGCGCAACAAACCCCACGCGTGACGGTAGGACAAACCCTTAAGCGTCGCCGCCTGCGCAATGCTGCCCGACTCGTTCACGAGAGCGAGCAACGGCACGACGTCCGACAGGCTTGCCTCCCGACCGTCCGGGCCCTTCAACACCAGTTGCGCGTTGCACTCGATCCTGATCATATATGTACAGGTTTCTCCTATTGCATAGGCCGTTTCGCCCGCCTATCGTTCGGCTATCCCATATCGAATAAACGAAGCATAAGTGCACACATTATGAATAACAAGTGCATATATGACTTTGGAGGAGCCCCCACTTGGACGATCTCATCGCCTTCGCGCCGGAACAGCTCGTAGAGCGTCACGCGCAGCCCGGCATGTCGCTGATAGCGGTGCTGCACGCGATTCAGGACGAACTCGGGTACGTACCGCCCGCCACGGTCCCATCGCTCGCTCGCGTGATGAACCTGTCGCGCGCGGAAGTGCACGGCGTCATCACCTACTACCACCATTTCCGCACCCGGCCGGCGGCGCCCGTCACGGTGCAACTGTGCCGCGCGGAAGCCTGCCGCAGCATGGGCACCGAGGCGCTTGCGCAGCACATTGAGTCGCATACGGGCTGCCGCTTCGATGCCGCGCATGAAACCGGCGACGCGGTGGAACTCGAGTCGGTGTACTGCCTTGGCCAATGCGCGCTGTCGCCGGCGATGATGGTGAACGGCACGCTGCATGCCAAGGTTACGCCGCAAAAATTCGACGCGATTTTCGCGGCCGCCAGCAAATGCGTGGAGGTGACGGCATGACGCGCATCTATGTTCCCCGCGATTCGTCGGCGCTCGCACTCGGCGCCGATGCGCTGGCCGACGCGATCAAAGCCGAGGCCGCACGCCGCGGCATCGCGATAGAGTTGATCCGCAACGGCTCGCGCGGCTTGCTGTGGCTCGAACCGCTCGTCGAAGTGCAAACGGCCGAAGGCCGCGTCGGGTATGCGAACGTCGAGGAAAGTGACGTAGGCGCGCTCTTCGACGCAGGCTTCATCGACGGTGGCGAGCACGCTCGCCGTGTCGGCGTGGTCGACGAGATTCCGTATCTGAAGAAGCAACAGCGCCTGACGTTCGCGCGCATCGGCATCACCGACCCGCTTTCCACCGACGACTACATCGCGCACGGCGGTCTCGAAGGCTTGCGCCAGGCCTTGCAAACCGACGGCGACGCCGCATGCGAAGCGCTGATCGAATCGGGCTTGCGCGGACGCGGCGGCGCGGCGTTTCCCGCCGGCATCAAATGGCGCACCGTGCGCGCGGCGAAAGCCGCGCAGAAGTACATCGTCTGCAATGCGGACGAAGGCGACTCCGGCACGTTCTCCGATCGCCTCGTGATGGAAAGCGACCCCTATGTGCTGATCGAAGGCATGATCATCGCGGGCGTCGTGACCGGCGCGACGGCCGGCTATATCTACGTGCGCAGCGAATATCCGCATTCGATCGCGACGCTCGAAGCCGCAATCGCAAAGGCGCGCGCCGCCGGCTGGCTCGGCGACAGCGTGCTCGGCTCCGCGCATCGCTTCGAGCTGTTCGTCGCGAAGGGCGCCGGCTCGTACGTGTGCGGCGAAGAAACCGCGCTGCTCGAATCGCTCGAAGGCAAGCGCGGCATCGTCCGCGCGAAGCCGCCGGTGCCTGCGCTGGTCGGCCTGTACGGCCAGCCGACGGTGATCAACAACGTCATCACGCTGGCTACGGTGCCGATCATCTTCGCGCGCGGCGCGGCGTTCTACAAAGACTTCGGCATGGGCCGTTCGCGCGGCACGCTGCCGTTCCAGTTGGCAGGCAACGTCAAGCAAGGCGGCCTCGTGGAACTTGCATTCGGCGTGACACTGCGTGAACTGATCCACGACTACGGCGGAGGCACGGCAAGCGGCCGGCCCGCGCGCGCCGTGCAAGTAGGCGGCCCGCTCGGCACCTATCTGCCGGAAAGTCAGTGGGACATCCCGATGGATTACGAAGCGTATGCGGCGGTCGGCGCCGTGGTCGGTCACGGCGGTCTCGTCGTACACGACGACACGTCGAATCTGGCCGAACTCGCTCAATACGCGATGCACTTCTGCGCGCTCGAATCGTGCGGCAAGTGCACGCCGTGCCGCATCGGTTCCACACGCGGCGTCGAAGTGATCGCACGGATCCGTAACGGCGACACGTCCACTCGGCAAGTGCAGTTGCTGCGCGATCTTTGCGACACGATGGTGTCCGGCTCACTGTGTGCGATGGGCGGCATGACACCCTACCCCGTGCTGTCCGCACTCGACCATTTTCCTGAAGACTTCGGTCTCGCCGACGCTCGCGCCGACGCACCGAAAGCCGCGGCCTGAACGAGGAGCCCAACCATGTCAGACATGCTCAATACTCCTGCTGGCGGCTGCGGCTCCGGCAACTGCGCGTGCAAATCACAAGCGCAAGCACAATCGCGCGCCCCGCGCTCGTACTTCGACGACACGGATTACGGCACGCCCGAGCGTCACTCCGACGTCGACGTGACGCTGGAAATCGACGGCCAGGCGATAACGGTGCCGGCCGGCACATCGGTAATGCGCGCCGCTATCGAAGCCGGCGTGAATGTGCCGAAGCTCTGCGCGACTGATTCACTCGAACCGTTCGGCTCGTGCCGCTTGTGTCTCGTCGAGATCGAAGGCAAGCGCGGCTATCCGGCCTCGTGCACGACGCCGGTCGAAGCCGGCATGAAGGTGCGCACGCAAAGCGATCGTTTGCAATCGCTGCGCCGCAACGTGATGGAACTGTATATCTCCGATCACCCGCTCGATTGCCTGACCTGCCCCGCGAACGGCGACTGCGAGCTGCAGGACATGGCGGGCGTCACCGGACTGCGCGAAGTGCGCTACGGTATCGACGGCGCGAACCACCTGCAAGACAAGAAGGACGAATCGAATCCGTACTTCACGTACGATCCGGCGAAATGCATCGTCTGCAATCGCTGCGTGCGCGCATGCGAAGAAACCCAGGGTACGTTCGCGCTGACCATCGCGGGGCGCGGCTTCGAATCGCGCGTGGCAGCCAGCGAAAACCAGCCGTTCATGGAGTCCGAGTGCGTGTCGTGCGGCGCGTGCGTCTCCGCGTGCCCGACCGCGACGCTGCAGGAAAAGACCGTGGTCATGCTCGGCCAGGCCGAACATTCGGTCGTCACCACGTGCGCGTATTGCGGCGTCGGCTGCTCGTTCAAGGCCGAGATGAAGGGCAACCAGGTCGTACGCATGGTGCCGTTCAAGAACGGTCAGGCGAATGAAGGCCACGCATGCGTGAAGGGCCGCTTTGCATGGGGCTATGCGACGCACAAGGACCGCATTACCAAGCCGATGATCCGCGCGAAGATCACCGACCCGTGGCGCGAAGTGAGCTGGGAAGAAGCGATCAATTACGCAGCTTCCGAATTCCGCCGCATCCAGGCGAAGCACGGGCGCGATTCGATCGGCGGCATTACGTCGTCGCGTTGTACGAACGAAGAAACGTATCTGGTGCAGAAGCTCGTGCGCGCCGCGTTCGGCAACAACAACGTTGACACCTGCGCACGCGTCTGCCATTCGCCGACCGGCTATGGCCTGAAGACGACGCTCGGCGAATCGGCGGGCACGCAGACGTTCGCCTCGGTCGATAAGGCCGACGTGATCATGGTGATCGGCGCGAATCCGACCGACGGCCATCCGGTGTTCGGCTCGCGTCTGAAGCGCCGCGTGCGCGAAGGCGCGAAGCTGATCGTCGTCGATCCGCGTCGCATCGACATCGTCGATACGCCGCACGTGAGGGCGTCGCATCATCTGCAATTGCGCCCGGGCACCAATGTAGCGATAGTCAACGCGCTCGCTCACGTCATCGTGACCGAAGGGTTGCTGAACGAAGCGTTCATCGCGGAGCGCTGCGAGGGACGCGCGTTCGAGCAATGGCGCGATTTCGTCGCGCTGCCGGAAAATGCGCCGGAAGCAACGGAAGCTATGACCGGCGTGCCGGCCAAAGAAGTGCGCGAAGCCGCGCGCATCTATGCGACGGGCGGCAATGCCGCGATCTACTACGGTCTCGGCGTCACCGAACACGCGCAGGGCTCGACGATGGTGATGGGCATTGCGAACCTCGCGATGGCCACCGGCAACATCGGCCGTGAAGGCGTCGGCGTCAATCCGCTGCGCGGCCAGAATAACGTGCAGGGTTCGTGCGACATGGGCTCGTTCCCGCACGAACTGCCGGGCTATCGGCACATCAGCGATACGATCGTGCGCTCGCAGTTCGAGGACGCGTGGAATGTCACGCTGCAAACCGAGCCGGGTTTGCGCATTCCGAACATGTTCGAAGCAGCACTCGACGGCAGCTTCATGGGCCTGTATTGCCAGGGCGAAGACATCGTACAGTCGGACCCGAACACGCACCATGTGGCCGCCGCGTTGTCGTCGATGGAATGCATCGTCGTACAGGATATTTTCCTGAACGAGACCGCGAAGTATGCGCATGTGCTGCTGCCCGGCTCGACCTTCCTCGAAAAGGACGGCACCTTCACGAATGCGGAGCGCCGCATCTCGCGGGTGCGCAAGGTCATGCCGCCGGTGCCGGGCTACGCCGACTGGGAAGTCACGCTGCTGCTCTCGCGCGCACTCGGCTATGAAATGGACTACGCGCATCCGTCCGAGATCATGGACGAAATCGCGCGTCTCACGCCGACCTTCCACGGTGTGTCGTACAAAAAGATCGACGAACTCGGCAGTATCCAGTGGCCTTGCAACGAAGAGGCGCCCGATGGCACGCCGACCATGCACATCAATACGTTCGTGCGCGGCAAGGGCAAGTTCGTGATTACGAAGTTCATCGCGTCGCCGGAAAAAGTCACGCGCAAATTTCCGCTGCTGCTCACCACCGGGCGCATCCTGTCGCAGTACAACGTGGGCGCCCAAACGCGCCGTACGGAGAACTCGCGCTGGCACGACGAGGACCGCCTCGAACTGCATCCGCACGACGCGGAAGAACGCGGCATCGAGACAGGCGACTGGGTCGGCATCGAATCGCGCGCGGGACAGACGGTACTGCGTGCGAAGGTCACCGAGCGGATGCAGCCGGGCGTCGTCTATACGACGTTCCACTTCCCGGAGTCGGGCGCGAACGTGATCACGACCGATAGCTCGGACTGGGCGACCAACTGTCCGGAATACAAGGTGACCGCGGTGCAGGTGATGCCGGTCGAACAGCCGTCGCAATGGCAGAAAGAGTATTCGCGCTTCAACGCGGAGCAACTCGAACTGCTGAAGCAGCGCGAGCTGGCCAACTCGACCGCGGGTAAGTGAGGCGAGCCATGGACACACAGAATCTGATCGACATGGCAAACCGCATCGGCGACTTTTTCGATTCGATGCCGGATCGCGAAGAAGCGGTTACGGGCGTCGCCGACCATATCCGCCGTTTCTGGGAGCCGCGCATGCGGCGCGCGTTGCTCGCTTCGCTCGATGCGCCGGACGCGGGCGGCATCGCGATGTCGGCGATCGTCAGGGAAGCGCTCGTCAAACACCGCGAACGCCTGACGCCCGCGGAGCCTTCAATCGCCTGAAGCGGCATGTAACGGAACGGTTTGCGCCGGCCAGGCGGCGGCTCCAACTGCGAGCGCCGCCTGCCGCAGCTCTACACGGCCGTCTGCTCGGGTATCTGTCCGCCAACGGTGAACCACGCTTCGCAGTGCCGCAACAGGCCGTTCAGGTCCGAGCCGGTGCGCCCGCGCGCGCTGATGTAGCCGTCGGGCCGCAGCAGATAGAACGACGGCCGCGTTCGTCCGTACGACTCGGCTAGCGACGGGCCGCCGTCGCCGGTCGTATCCGTCACGCGCCAGATACGCACCGCGCCTGGCAACAATTTCTCCATGTCTGCTACGAGACGCTCGAACCCGGCGTCGCGAGGCGGCTCGTGCTTTGCATCGGGATCGAGCGGCTTTTCGTCGACGGGCAATGGCGGCACGAGCACAAACAGCGAAAAGAACGCGGGGTCGTGCAGATCGAAAATGCAGCCGATGCCGGGCGCGCGCCCGAGCGGACCGTCGACCACGTGCACCACCGCATCCGGCGCGCGCTCGCCCGCACGCGGGCCGCCGTCGAGCACGCGTTCGAGCGTGAGCGGACTGCGCCGGTACTGCACCGACAACTCGCTGATCGTGAGCCGCGCGGCGTCCCGCAGCGGACCGAGCGCGGCGAGAACCGGCATTACGCGTTCGCGCAGCAGCTTGAGCGGCCCATGATCCGCCTCGGCCATCTGCGTGATAAAGCCGGTTTGCCTCAGCACGTCGCGCTCAATGGGATGCCGCTCCAGATGGTAGGTGTCGAGCAGGCGATCGGGCGCCGCGCCCTTCAAAACGCGCGCGAGCTTCCAGCCGAGATTGAACGCTTCCTGGATGCCGGTGTTCATTCCCTGGGCGCCGGCCGGACTGTGCACGTGAGCGGCGTCGCCGGCAAGGAAGACGCGCCCCACGCGCAGCCGCTCGACCATCCGGCTATTCAGGTGAAAATACGAGGACCACGCAAGCTCCGAGACATCGACGCGTTCATGCACGCGCCTTGCGAGCAGCGCCTTGCATTCGTCGAGCGACGGCGCGGGCACGCGACTGAGCGGCGGTTCGCCGAGCACCACCGGCGACAGCGGCGCGGCTTCGGCGACCGGCTCGACTGCGTGATCCGCGATCAGCCGATGCCGGCCGTGACCCATTGGAAACAGCGCGACGAGCCCCTCGCCCGAAGCGAAGATGTGGAACTCGTCCTCGGCCCAATCCGTTTCGGCGTGCAGATCGGCTAGCAGGAACGTCTGCTCGAGTGTCTTGCCCTCGAAGCTCAGGCCGAGGCCATGGCGAATCATGCTGTGCGCGCCGTCCGCGGCGATCATGTACGACGGACGCAGAGTTTGCGTGTGACCGTCGGCGCGCCTCAGCGTCGCCTGAATGCCGGCCGAACCTTGCGTAAACATGGTGAGTTCGACGCCCCGCTCGACCGTGACGCCGAGCGTCGCCAGATGCTCGGTCAGCAGACGCTCGGTCACCGACTGATCGAGAAACAGCAGATACGGATAGCGCGTGTGCAGCGGGTCGAAGTCGAGTTGCGCGAGGCGCATGCCGTTCGAAAACAGATTGGCGACGCGGGCGCGATGTCCCAGTTCCAGAAACCGCTCGACGAGCCGATGCTGCTCCAGCAGTTCGAGTGTGCGCGCCTGAATGCCGATTGCCCGCGAATAAGGGTTTGGCTGCATCGCGCGGTCGATCAGACGCACCGGAATATGAGCGCGCGCGAGGCTCATGGCAGCGGCAAGCCCGGTCGGACCCGCTCCGACGATTAGAACCGGCGACGCATTATTTGCAGCAGCGTCCATGCGAAACTCCGCAGAGCACAGTGCGTTCTAGTGTACCCCCCGAGCCCCCGGGCTGAACGGCGCGGTGCATCAATTGCGAGGTGTATCGCGCACAGAGCCGGGCTTGGCGGAGGCCGGCTCTAAGGCGTTGCTGTGAGCGCGTGGTTGCGTCCGCCAATGCATCAGCGGGCTGTTGGGTCGGCAGGTGTCAGTGCGCTTTTGCCGGGTGATCCATCGCACAACGATGATCGGTCGTGCCGAGGTCGACTTGCAGCGTCGCGTGTTGCATCGAAAAGCGTTCGCGCAGCACGAGCACGATGCCGTCGAGCCGCTCGTCGCCAGGATGCCCGGCCGGCATCACGAGGTGCACGCTGAGCGCGTTGCCGGTGGTCGATAGTGCCCACACATGCAGATCGTGCACGCCCTCGACGCCGGGCTGATCCGCAAGATAGTCCTGGATGCTTTGCAGATCGACGCCTGACGGCACGGCATTGAGCGCGAGCCGCACCGAATCGCGCAGCAAACCCCAGGTCCCGTAAACGACGACCGCGACCACCAGCAGGCTCATTAGCGGATCAAGCCACGTCCAGTTGGTGTAGAGAATCACGAGGCCGCTTATGGCCACCGCAGCGGACACGCCGGCATCGGCTGCCATATGCAAAAAGGCGCCGCGGATGTTGAGGTCGTCCTTCTGGCCGCGCATGAAGAGCCACGCGGAAATCCCGTTGACGACCACGCCCACGGTCGCAACGACGAATACGGTGAGCCCTGCGACCGGCGCCGGATTCATCAGGCGGCCGATCGCCTCGGCGACGATCACGCCGCACGCGAACAGCAGGAGCGCCGCATTGGCCAGTGACGCGAGAATCGACGAGCTGCCGTAGCCGAACGTGTAGCGTCCGGAAGGACGGCGCGTCGTGAGCCAGGCGGCGCCCCAGGCGAGCAGCAGGCCGAGTACGTCGGACAGGTTATGGCCGGCGTCGGCGAGTAGAGCGGTCGAGTGCGCGAGCACGCCATACAGCGCCTGAATCACGACGATCGCGACGTTCAGCGCAACAGCCAACGCGAACGCGAAGCCGTGGCCCGCGACGGGCGCGTGATGGTGATGGTGGTGGCCTGCGTGACTGTGGTTGTGGGTGGGGTCGTGGTCGTGGTCGTGGCTGTGGTTGTGGCTGTGGTCGTGGGCGCGGTTGTCGCTGTGCTCGTGAGCGTCGCTGCCGCTGTGGCCGGAAGCATGGCTGTGATCGCCGCTGTCGCTGTGGCTGTGGCTGTCGCTGTCGCCGTGGCTGCGGCTATGGCCGCCGCCGTGGAGGTGGCCAGCGTGGCTATGGCCGCCATCGCGATCGTGGCCAGTGCAGCTGTGATCCACGTCATGGTGCTGACCTGCGTGGTCGTGGTCCAGGTTGTGGTCATGAAGCTGGGCTTGCCCATGGCCGCGGCCCTGGCTTTCGCGCTCGCCTTTCCCCCGCCCTTGGCTCACTCCGCCATCCAACTCCATGTCGCGACTGTCCCCACGGCCGCCCTGTTCAAGCTCACGAGCGGAACGCTCCCCCGCTTGACCCGCGCGATCACTGCCCTCATGAACATGCGCGCCGGCAAAGCGACTTTGCTCGTCCGCAAGGTCGTTGCTATCCGGCGCGTCGAGCCACACGGGCGCGTGTTCGTCTTCCCTTTCTTCGATTTTCTTCATGGCAGATCCAATGCGTCATCACGGGCGGGCTCGGCCACGTGTTCCAGCATGCCGGCCAGCATCGTGCTGATGTGGCGGTCGGCGGCGAGATAAAACACCTGCTTGCCCTGCCGCTGCGCCCGCACGATTCGCGCCGCCCGCAGCAGCCGCAAATGATGGCTCACGAGAGACGGCGACAGATTCAGTTCCTCGGCAATCGCACCCACCGCGCGGCGTTCGTCGACGCAAGCCAGGACGATGCGCAAGCGCGTCGGGTCGCCTAGCAGGCGAAACAGGTCGGCGAGCGGCGCGATCGTGTCCGCCGGGCGCGGTTCGAAACTCGTCGGCGATGGTGGCGATGGCGGCGAAGCCGTAGCGGGAATCATGGGCGGCACATATATGAACAGGTGTTCACATGTTAGCGAACCCGGCGCACCGGGTCAAACCGGGGTGCTGGTCGGCGAGTGTGGGAAAATGCGGCCTTTGCCTCACCCGACTACCATCCCCGTCATGCAACCTGTATTTGACCGCGCTTTCGCGGCGCATCGTGACGGCCGGCTCGACGACGCCGAACGCGGCTACCGCGCGACGCTCGACGGCAACCCCGTGCACGTCGACGCGCTGCACCTGCTGGGCGTGCTGCGCCACCAGCAGGGCCAGCACGCCGAAGCCGCCGAACTGGTGCGGCGCGCGGTAGACCTGCGCCCGCAAGACGCCGCGCTGCAACTGAACCTCGGCAACGCGCTGAAGGCGCTCGGCCAGATCGACGAAGCCATCGACCAGTTCCGCAACGCTCTTACGCTTGCGCCGTCGTTCCCAATGGCGCACTACAACCTCGGCAACGCGTACACCGCGGCAGGTCGTCACGAAGACGCCGCGGACGCTTTCCGCCGCTCGTTGCGCCTGCAGCCGGACGACGCCTCGTCGCATAACAATCTGGGCAATGCATTGCACGCGCTCGGGCGTCACGAGGACGCCATCGCCTCGTTCCGGCGCACGCTCGAGTTGCGCCCAGGCCACGCCGGGGCGCTCAACAACATGGGCATGTCGCTCAATGCGCTCGGCCGCGCCGACGAAGCGATCCCATGCTTTCAGGCCGCACTCGCCGCCGAGCCGCGCTTCGTCGCCGCGCATTTCAACCTCGCCAATACGTTCGACGCCACCGGCCGTCACGCGGAAGCCGTTGCCTCGTTCGAGGCGGCGCTCGCATTGCAGCCGAACCTGCCGCCCGTCATCTTCGGCATGGGCAACGCGCTGGCTGCGCTCGGGCGTCACGCTCAGGCCATACCGTATCTCGAACGCTCGGTCGGACTGGATCCGCAATTCGCGCTCGCGTGGCTGAGCCTTGGCACCGCGCACCAGGCGCTCGGCGCGCACGCCACCGCCGTGCGTGCATTCGATCAGGCGTTGCGCGTGCAGCCGGATCTCGCGTCCGCGCATATGAACCGCGCGCTCGCGTGGCTCGCGCTGGGCGACTTCGCGCGTGGACTGCCCGAATACGAATGGCGTCTGCAAACCGTCGCCGAGCCGGCCATCGAAACCTTGCCGCGCTGGCACGGCGAGCCGGTCCCACAGCGCACGCTGCTGATACACGCCGAACAGGGTTTCGGCGATACGCTGCAATTCGTGCGCTTCGTCCCGCTGGCCGCGCAGCGCGCGGCGCGTGTGCTGCTCGAAGTACAGCCGCAGTTGCTGCCGCTGCTCGAGCCGGCCGCGCAGGCGTGGCGTGTGACGCTCATCCCGAAAGGCGCATCGCGCCCCGCCGCCGATCTCCAATGTCCGTTGCTGAGCTTGCCGCTCGCGCTCGGCACGACGTTGGACACTATTCCGGAGCGCACGCCCTATCTGAGCGTGCCACCCGCTTACCGGCGAAAATGGCGCGGCTCGCTGGGCGGCCAGGCGAAGCGCAAGATCGGGCTTGCATGGTCGGGGCGCATCCATCAGAACGAAACGCGTTCCATGCCGCTCGCCGAGCTCGACCCGCTTTTCGCGATCGAAGGCATCGACTGGATCGTGTTGCAGCCCAACCTCAGCGCCGATGAATGCGCCGCGCTGGACGCGCATCCGCGAGCCGGGTCGATTCATCGGTTTGACAAGCGTATCGGCGACTTCGCGGATACGGCGGCGATCATCGAGCGGCTCGACGCGGTGGTGTCGATCGATACGTCGATCGCCCACCTCGCCGGCGCGTTGGGCAAACCGCTCTGGCTGATGCTGCCGTTCGCGCCCGATTGGCGCTGGTGTCCCGGTGACACGCGCAGCCCGTGGTACGCCAGCGCGACGCTGGTACGTCAGCCGCGGCCGGATGCATGGCACGAGGTCGTGCAGGCGGTCGCAAACGAATTGCGCCGAGGCTAGCTGCTCGGTTATGCCGGTGCTACGGCAACAAAAAACCCCGCGGTCTGCCGAGCGCGGGGTTTTTTTGTTGCACTGACCGCGCGAGCGGCGTCAGCACGCGCTGCCAGTCACGCGGCTTTGTATTGATCGCGCGATTCAGGCGTGCGGTACAACACCAGCGTCGCAATCAGCCCGCAGATCGCGGCCACGCCGAGGAAGAGACCCGGCGCCGCCTTGTTGCCCGTGGAATGAATCAGCAGCGTCGAGATGGCCGGCGTGAAACCGCCGATCGTCGTGGCAAGGCTGTATGCGAGTGAGAAGCCTGCCGTACGCACTTCGACCGGCATGACTTCGGTCAGCGCCACGACCATCGCGCCGTTATAGCTGCCGTACAGGAACGACAGCCACAACTCGACAGCGAGCAGGCGCGCGAACGACGGCTCGGCGACGAGCCATTGAAGCGCCGGATACGCGGTGACGATGGTGAGCGCGGTAAAAGCGAGCAGCACCGGACGACGGCCGATGCGGTCCGACAACGCACCCGCGAGCGGCAGCCAGATCAGGTTCGACAGACCGATGCAGACGGTGACGACAAGCGTATCGATCGACGACAGCTTCAGCACTTCCTTGCCGAAGGTCGGCGTGTAAGCCGTGATCATGTAGAAGGACACGGTGGTCATGATCACCATGCCCATGCCGCCCAGCACGGTGCCCCAGTTCGCGGCCATGGTCTTCATGATCTCGCCCATTCCCGGACGATGCTTGCGCGCCGAAAACTCCTCGGTTTCCTTCAACGAGCGGCGAATCATGAACAGAAACGGCACGATCAGGCAGCCGATCAGGAACGGCACGCGCCAGCCCCATGCGCTCATCTGGTCGGCGGGCAGCATCTTGTTGAGCATCACGCCGAGCAGCGCGGCGAACACCACGGCAACCTGCTGACTGCCTGACTGCCACGCGCAATAAAAGCCTTTGTGTCCCTTGGTGGCGATCTCCGACAGATACACCGACACGCCGCCCAATTCCACGCCTGCGGAAAAGCCTTGTAACAGGCGGCCCAGCAGCACGAGCACCGGCGCAAACAGGCCGATCGTCGCGTATCCGGGAATGGACGCCACGGTAAGTGTGCCGAGCGCCATCAGGCCCAAGGTGAGGATAAGGCCCTTGCGGCGGCCGTGATGGTCGATGTAGGCGCCGAGGACAATCGCGCCAAGCGGCCGCATCAGGAAGCCCGCGCCGAACACCGACAGCGAAAGCATCAGCGACGCAAACTCGCTGCCGCTCGGAAAATAGGTCTTGGCAATCGCGGACGCGTAGTAGCCGTAGACCATGAAGTCGTACATTTCAAGAAAGTTGCCGCTGACCACGCGGAACACGGTCTTGAATTTGGATTCTTGCGACGAGGAGATAGCGTGTGACGCTGTTGACATGACATTCTCTGATAGGCCCACGCCGCGCAAGCCGGCGGCGATCTGGCAGTTGAAACGATCCGCCCTCGGTGAGAACGCGGTAGGCCGCAAGGGAGAGCCGCGCCGGGGGCGCTGCATTCTGCAGCTGAATGCACCGACGCGGTATCAGGGTAAACGCTCGGGTCCGCCGGAAGCCGCGCCGCGTCATGTTACCGTTGATAGTGCTGTTGCGTATTTCCTACATTTTCATTACAACCGGCTGCACCGCTCGCGACCGCTAAAATTGCGACTCGCCATTCCCGTTGATGCCCCTCCCCATGCCAACCGCTTCTGCCCCTTCGCTGCGCCCCGCCACCATCGCCGACGCAGCGCTTATTGCGTCTATTCACAGCACGAGCTGGCGCGCCACGTATCGCGGTCTGTTGCCCGACGCTTTTCTGGACGGCGAAGTCACGCAGGAGCGCGCTGCCTATTGGGAAGCCCGCATGAGCACGCCCGGCGGCGAGCGTCGCATGGTGGCGATTGCGGAACTGGGCGGCGAGCCGATCGGCTTCGTATGCGTGGAGCGTCAGCCGGAATCCGCGTGGGGCGTGCTGCTGGATAACCTTCATGCACTGCCGGAGTTTCAGGGCATTGGCGTAGGCAAGCTGCTGATGCGCGCCGCCGAAGACTGGGCTCGCGCGCAGGGCGAGACGCAACTCTATCTGTACGCCCTGGAGGGCAATCTGCCGGCTATCGGTTTCTATGAACGCCAAGGCTGGCAGTATGTCGGCGCGGAACCGGATCACATGGGCGGCGTGGATATCACCGCGCTGCGCTATGTTTACCGGCTGGACAAGTCGGGCGCTTGATCTGCGTCCCGGCCGCTGCACTCCAGGACACATCTGCACCCACGTTGCGAAGCGTCTGAGCGTTGCAGCTTTCGTTCGGGCGCATCATGCCTTCTTCCCGACGATGGCTTTCCAGCTGAGGCGCTGACGCATTCATGGGCGCTCATACGCGCCCCTGCGCTTTTTGCGCCTGGATGCGCGTGAGGCGTTTTCCCGCGTACTGCTCCCCGGCCTTCGTCTCACCGACCCACGTGACGCCAGGCGGCGTCCGTCCTCGAGGCGCTGGAAGAGACCGATGTCCACCACACCTTTAACCATAGTTGACGGCGCGATGGCGTTGCCCCGCTCCCGCCCGTTCAATGATGTGCCGGCGCCCTTCGGCCGCGGGTGGGCATTGCTCGCGCCAAGCCACTGCCTGGATAATGAGCCGCATGGGCTTTATGGCGCGGTCCTCAAGACGTTCGACTTAAGCGACCAGCCTATTCGCTCGTTCTGTCGATGGGTGGCGCCGGACCATCGGGTTGCCGACGCAACCGCGGCGACGATCATGGGCTCGGCGACGGGCGCGAGGATGCCGCAAACAGCGGGCGAGCGTGAGGCGGAGACGTTGCAGCTTCAGCGCTGCTTGGCTTCGGCGGATTCCGCTTTGGCGGACGATCCGGCTGCAACTGAGGCTTCCGCTTTTCAGGAGGCCTTTGCGCCAGTAAAAGCGCATGTCGCCGGACCGATGCCCCGCGTGCTCCGCGTGCCCCTCGTGCCCCTCGTGCCGCGGTGGGCGCTGGCGGGCGGCGCCTGCGCGTTGAGCGGCGCCGCCCTGCTCGCATGGACGGCGTTCGGTCATGTCGACGTCCGTGGTCCGCGCAACGGCAACCCCACGAAGCGCGCTGATATCGCCGTCGCCGAGCGCGAGGCGCCGGCCGTGCAGAATCCGCAGCGCGATACCTTTGGTATGTCGAACAAGGTCGCCGAGACAACAAGCCTGAACCAGGCAAGCGCGGTATCTGCGCGGCAGCAGGCGCAAGCCGCGCCGGTGTCCGGCACTGCCCGGACCGTTGCTGTGGGCGGCTTAACGTTGCACCCGCCGATAATCGCGTCGATTGAACCGCACCGCTCAGCGGCCATCGTCCGCACACGCACGCCGCTTGCCGTGAGGAATAACGACGGTCACCGGACCATCTATGGACATTCCCCGAGGGCCTCGGCTCTGAACCATCGGCAGCATGCAGAGGACGGCGCGTCGACTATCGCAACGCCACCGCCTGTAACGCGAGGGGCCGTCAAACCGTCGGTCGCGGGCTCATACTCGCCGCCCGCGCCGACGCAGCCAGGCACCGGCGACTACACGTTTGTCGAGATGTCCGCGAGCACTCGCCAAGGCAGCGGGACGCGCCCGGCGCAGCAAACGCAGCAAACGCAGCAAACGCAGCCAGCATCATCCGCAAATCTGTCCGCGAGCGCCGGGCAGCATTGGAGTACCCGGCTGACACACCGGCGTGTGACGGAAGTCCCGGATCAATTCATCAGGTAGCCGCGCGAACAGCGGCATAAAAAAAGCCCGGCTACCAAAGCCGGGCTTCCTTCGTATTCCAAGCGCTTTTACTTCTGGCCTGGCAAGCCCATTTCGGTCTGCCGTTGCAACTGCATGACCTGACCTTGCACCTGCCGCAGTTGTGCCTGCGCCCGTTCCTTATCCTCGCGTAACGCGGCAGCTTCGTTTTGCGTTTGCCTCTGGTAGTCGTTGACCTTGGCCTGCTGGGTGCGGGCGACTTCCAGGTCGGCTTGCAGGCGCTTCGCACGGTCTTCGGACAACGCGATAATGTCCTCGATATACGCCTTCTGCGCCTGCAACTGCGTTCGGTGAATCTCCACCTCGGCCAGTTGCGCGGTTTGCTGCACGAAGCCCGCGTAGATCGCTTCAGCCCGGCCCGCGTCCGCCGACTTGATTACACGCCAGAAGTGCTTGTCCTGAAACAACGCGACGTAGTACGTCATCTCGCGCGGATAGAAGAAAAGGCTCGCGCCATAACTGCCGTTGTAAGTGGTGCGCAGTTCGTTGAGCTTCGTGTCCTGAATCATTTGCATCAACTCGGCCACGGTGCCTTGCGCTTCGCCAGCAGTGGGTGACTCGGACGACGAAGCTGACGGAGGTAACGAACCTAACGAAAGCGACGCAGGCGAGGGAGCGGACGACGCCGACGTCGCGTCGCGCAGCGCGGCGACGACAGGCTGTGGCGTGAGAGTATTCATGGCCGGCCGCGTGCCGACCATGGGTGCGGCTTCTTCGCCTTGCGCGGCCAGCACGAACCCGCCATGCTGCAACAGCGCACACGAAGTCGCGAGCAGCATGGCGTGCCGTACAAATAAGGGGTACTTCATACGTGCATGCTCCATGCGAATCCAGAAAACAGCCTTGGATTATCGCGCGGATTAGCGCTTAAGCGAAGCATTGAAGCGTCGCAAAAACGGACTTTAAATCGAGATAAAACTACGTTGTGCGAAATACACGACGTAGCCGCCTATCGCGAAATAAAACATATCTGGATAAGGCCGGAAACGCAGTAAGTCACATGGTGTCAATCGAAAAGACAATACCAGGACACCACGCGCAAGGAACAACGTCGCGCGCACAAAAAACAAGGCGCCACTTTCACAGTGGCGCCTCTAACGAATCGCTTTTTCTGGCCAGGCCGCGCCGTCAACGCGCAAGCCCGAACTGCCGCCACCCCATGCTAAAAGCGCGTTTCGCGCGCCACTCGCAGGAATGTATCGAGCAGCGGCGTGCAATCGAGCAACTCCGGACCGCCCGCGCGGTGGAACTCGGGATGCCATTGCACGCCCATCACGAAAGGCGCGCGCCGGTAGCGCACGGCTTCGATGATGCCGTCCGACGCCGACACCGCCTCGATATTCAGATCGCGGCCGAGCGTCTTGACCGCCTGATGGTGAATGGAGTTGACGATCGCATCGCGCCGGGCGGGGAACATGTTGGCGAGCGTAGAGCCGTCCGGGAAATGGATGGCGTGCCGGTGCTGATCGTAATCTTCGTTGACGTGCGCGCCGGCGGTCGGCACGTCGGTGGCGATATCCTGATACAAGGTGCCGCCGAACGCCACGTTGATCAGCTGGCAACCGCGGCACACGCCGAGCACCGGCTTACCGGACTCGATGAATTCATGCAGCAGCTCGAGCTCGTACATGTCGCGCACGCGGTCGCCGGGCCATTCGGGCCTCGTCGCCGCCTCCGCATACGATTGCGGCGAAACGTCCGCGCCGCCTTGCAGCAACAGGCCGTCGAGATGCTTCGCATAGTCGCGCAAACGGATGTTACTGGGATGCAGCATGCCCTGATGTCCGACCGTCGGAATCATGAAGACGAGCACGTCGCGCGACATCACCCAGTGCGCAATCGACTCCTCGAGATATTGCAGCGTCTTGCCGCGCAGCCCTTTCGCGCCCGGCTCCGGGTGGAAGATTCGCGCCGATACGCCGATGCGCAGCGTACGCTGCGTGATCCGCTGACCGGCACGATCGAATAGTTGGCGCGCGCGCGCCGCGACGATCCGGCCAAACACGGACCACGCCGAGTCCGTCTGCTTCAGATAGCGCGGTGGCGACGGCGGCAACGCATTCGGCGGCGGCGGGTTGGTCGCGGTGAAATCGGGCGCGGCGCCGAAGCCCGGC
Organism: Paraburkholderia kirstenboschensis; assembly: GCF_904848585.1. Classification (GTDB taxonomy): domain Bacteria; phylum Pseudomonadota; class Gammaproteobacteria; order Burkholderiales; family Burkholderiaceae; genus Paraburkholderia; species Paraburkholderia kirstenboschensis. Next base: position 367,492 of record NZ_CAJHCR010000001.1, on the reverse strand, counting down.
GGCGGCGAACCCGCAGGACGAGCGGTCGAGGCAGCGGCGTCTTCTGCGGCGAGAGCGTCGTCGGCAGAAGTGATGAGTTCGCCTTGAATCGGTTCACTCGTAAGCGGCGTTGCGCTATGGGTCTGTGAGGAGGACGCAGACGGTGCAGACGGGACTTCGCGCCCGCGAACCGAGCGCGCGTCGCGCTCATGGACCGCGGCCACCTGCTTCGCGGTGGAAGCCGCGGCGGAACTGCGCGCCTCGGCCGCGTCGCGTTGCTGGGTCGTGCGCTTGACGACTGGCGTAATGGTGGACGCGCTTTCGGGGTCGTCAGTCGACGACCTCGCAGCCGCCTCCGACGAAGCGGCCGGCGCCGAGACCGATGCCGTAACCGGCACGGACGACCCGGACGGAAGAGACGCTCCCGTCGCCGTTGATGCCCCGGACGACGGCGCCGCCGTCGACGTGACCGGATCCTTCACGGGCGACTGAATGGCATCTTCATGCGAGAGGGGTATCGATGCGCTCGGTTCGGCCGGGGCTTGGCCGGAAATTTCCGGCGATGCCGCAGGCGGCGTTGGACTGCCGGGTTGACCGGCGTTTTCGGGTTTGTTTTCGCTCATGACTGTTGGACAGGCGCCTTTCACGCGAACGAATGAATATGCCCTGATTATCCGCCAGCGTGCCTGACCCGGCAAACGCGCACACAATTGCTCACATTGTCGGGCCGCCCCGCGCAGTTCCGTCTAACTTAGGGATCCGGCTGTTCGTCAAAAGTTTCGCGCAGCGCAATCTGCATTGCCGCGTGGATCTTCACGCACCAGCGCCATACGAGCGCGAGCAGCAGCGCCGCGCAGATGAGGACCGCGGCGAGCAGGCCGGTCGGCGGCAGGATACCGCCCGATAGCGCCGCGACGAGCAGGAACACGCCGACCATGCAGACCACCGGCACGAGATCGGAGATCGCATAACGCAGCGCACTCGTGAAGCGCCCCGCCGTCGCCGGCTGCACGCTCACCTCGGCGAGCAGCAACGCGAGCGACTTGGTCTTGCGATAAACCGCCACCAGAAACGGCATCGACACGAGCAACGCTACGCTCCACAGCACCACGCGCTGCATCGGCTCGGAACTGACCCAGCGCATCAGCACCGTACTGATGTAAGGCGCGCCGTAGGACACGATCAGAAAGATCGCGGCGACCAACGCAAGATTCACCGCGATCTGCAGGACGATTCGCCGCGTCATGCTGAAAAGCGTGGGCTCGCCGCTGCCTGTGCTGAGGCTGCTCAGCCACTGGCTATACATGCCGAACACATTGACGAGCGTGCGCGGCATCGCGTCGGCGAAACGCCGCGTGAGCGGATCGGCGGCGCGGATCAGATAAGGGGTGAAGAGGGTCGTCAAAGCCGATACGGCCACCGCAATCGGATAAAGAAACGCGCTCGTCACCTTCAGCGTCAAACCGAGCGACGCGATGATGAACGAGAACTCGCCGATCTGCGAAACCGTCATACCGACGCGCATCGCCGTGCGGCCGTCCTTGCCTGCGAGAAAGGTGCCGAGTCCGCACGAGACGATCTTGCCGACGATTACCGCGACCGTGATTACCGCGATCGGCCATGCATAGTCGACGAGCACCGCGGGATTCAGCATCAAGCCGATGGTGACGAAAAAGATCGCCGAAAACGCGTCGCGCAGCGGTGCGATCAAATGCTCGATTCGATGCAGATGACGCGATTCGGCCATGATCGCGCCGATCAGGAACGCGCCGAGCGCAATGCTGTAGTCGAGCTTGACCACCAGCAGACAGAAGCCGAAACAGAATCCGAGCACGGCGACGAGCAACATCTCGTCGCTGCGCGCACGCGCCACGTAGTTCAGCGCGCGCGGCACGACCAGAATGCCGACCACCAGCGACACCGTCATGAACAGCAACAGCTTGCCCAGCGTGACAACCGCAACGCCCGCGCTCAACTGCCCTGTCTGCGCGATGCCGGAAAGCAGCACGAGCATCGCGATGGCGAGAATGTCTTCGACGATCAGAATGCCGAATACGAGTTGCGCGAAACTCTCGCGCTTCAGGCCAAGCTCGGACAACGCCTTGACGATGATAGTCGTCGACGAAATGGCGAGTATCGCGCCGAGGAATAACGAATCCATCGGGCTCCAGCCGAACGCGCTGCCGATCTCATAGCCTAGCCACAACATCAACACGATCTCGGAAAGCGCCGCGACGATCGCCGTCGCGCCGACCTTGAAAAGCTTTCGCAAACTGAATTCGAGACCGAGCGAAAACATCAGGAACACAACGCCCAGTTCGCCCAACGTCTTGATGGTCTGCTCGTCGTGGATCAGCTGAAACGGCGGCGTGTACGGCCCAATGATCACGCCCGCCGCAATATAGCCGAGTACCACCGGCTGCTTCAGGCGATGGAACAGCACGGTAACGACGCCGGCGAGCGCCATCACGACCGCCAGATCCTGAATGAAGCCGATGCCTTCGTGCATGCGCCCTTCCCTTACAAAAAGTAATGTCCCAAGAGGCGCAGTGTAACAAACCGCCCCGTCGCTGCGGCTGGGCGCGGGTCCCGCCTCTCGCAGGAATGTTTTTGACACGCTGGACGCCTGTGAAATATCACAATAATATTTGCTGCATATTTTCTCGGAGTCCACTGATGCAGCAGGTGTCTTTTCAGGTTGTAGACCGTTCCGGCGCCGCGCGCGCCATTTCAATCGATGTGAACCGCCTCACGATCGCCGGCTGGGCCGGCCGCGATCAGGCCGCGATCGAACACCACATTGCCGAACTTGCCGAACTCGGAGTGAAGCGCCCGTCCACTACGCCGTGCTTTTACCGTCTCGGCTCCGAACTGTTGACGCAAGCCGAACAGATCGACGTGGTCGGCACGAAGTCGAGCGGCGAAGCGGAATGCGTGCTAGTGCAATCCAATGCGGGGCTGCTCGTCACCGTGGGCTCCGATCACACCGACCGCGAAGTCGAGGCCTACGGCGTGACCGTCTCCAAGCAGGTGTGCCCGAAACCGGTCGCGCGCGCCGCGTGGCGATTCGAGGACGTCGCCGACCATTGGGATCAGCTCGAACTGCGCGCCTATGCGGTGACGAACGGCGAGCGGCGCGTGTATCAACAAGGCAGCGTCGCCTCGCTGCTACCCGCCGCCGACCTGCTCGCGCGCGCACCGCTCGCAGAAGGCGCGGCCATGTTCTGCGGCACGCTCCCGGTTCAAGGCGGCATTGCCGGCATGGACGACGGCGACGCGCTCGAACTCGAATTGCACGACCCTATCCTGAACCGCACGCTGCGCCACGCGTATCGCGTGCGCGCTTTACCTATTGTCGAATGAGCTACTGTCGAATGAGGCATTCATGAGCACCCAATCGCCATCCGCCGCCGGCGCGTCCTCGGACGCCTGGCTCGAAGCCGCCGCCATCCGCAAAATCACGTGGCGCATCATGCCGTTCCTGTTCCTCGTCTACGTGCTGTCGTATCTGGATCGCGTCAACATCGGTTATGCGAAGCTGCAGTTCACCGGCGACCTCGGCCTTTCCAACGCGGCGTACGGACTCGGCGCGGGGATCTTCTTCTTCGGCTATTTCGTGTTCGAGGTGCCGAGCAATCTGCTACTGAAGAAGTTCGGCGCGCGCGCCACCATCGCCCGCATCACGATGCTGTGGGGCCTGCTGTCGTGTCTGATGATGTTCGTGCGCAGCGAAACCATGTTCTATGTGCTGCGCTTTTTCCTCGGCGTCGCTGAAGCGGGACTGGTGCCGGGCGTCGTGCTGTATCTGACTTTCTGGTTCCCTTCCGACCGCCGCGCGCGCATGGTCGCCGTGTTCATGGCTGCGATTCCGGTAGCAGGCATCATCGGCGCGCCGTTATCGGGTTTCCTGATGTCGGCGCTGCACGAAGCGCACGGTTTGCGCGGCTGGCAGTGGATGTTCCTGATCGAAGGCATTCCGTCGATTCTCGCCGGGTTCTGGGCGCTCGCCGTGTTGCGCAACACGCCCGCCGAGGCCCCGTGGCTCAGCGACGACGAAAAACGCGTGATCCTCGCCCGCATCTCACGCGAGAATGCTGCGGCTGCGGCAGAAGGCGCCGAACATAGCCTCTCGGTCGCGTTGCGTTCGGGCCGCTTCTGGCTGCTCACGCTGATCTACTTCTGCCTCGTCACCGGCAATGCGGGTTTCTCGTTCTGGCTGCCGCAGATCGTCAAGGACCTCGGCGTGACGAATCTCGTGACCAATGGCTTCGTCACCGCGATTCCGTATCTGGCTGCCGGTATCGGCATGATTCTGATCGGCCGTTCGTCGGATGTGACCGGCGAGCGCCGCTGGCACTACGCCGTGTGCTGTTTCATCGGCGCGGCGGGCCTGCTCGGCAGCGCGTCGGTTACGAACTCGATTCCGCTTGCCGTCACCGGTTTGTCGATTGCGTATATCGGCATTCTCGCGGGCTTCGGCATCTTCTGGTCGATGTCGACGAGCTTCCTGCAAGGCACCGCTGCGGTCGCCGGCATTGCAGTGATCAATTCGATCGCCAACCTCGCCGGGTATGTCAGCCCGTATGTGCTTGGTATCGTCAAAGACGCGACGCATAGCGTGACGTTCGGGCTCGTGCTGATAGCGGGCGCGCTGATCGTGGGCGGGTTGGTCACGCTGATGATGCCGCGCGTCAAGGTCCAGCACGCCGCGACAGCGGTGGCGGGGAGTGCGTGAGGTATCAATAGTTGAGGTGGCCTGTCTGGCCTAAGCCTCGCCCGCGAAAACCTCGCTCGACCTTGCTCTACAATGCGCGGACGACATCGTCCGCTCCTTCTTCACATGACGCTTTTGCAGACCGCCCGCCCTCCACGGCCCACCCGAGCGACCGCCAACGCGAGTCTCGCCGAGCAGGCTTATGCGTTCGTCAAGCGCGAGATCATCACGATGCGTTTGCGGCCGAGCGAGGTGCTCAACGAAGCGGAGCTGATGGCGCTGACCGGCATCGGCAGGACGCCGGTGCATCAGGCGCTGCACCGGCTCGTGCACGAAGGGATGCTGACCATCATGCCGCGCAAGGGCATCATGGTGCGCCCGGTTTCGCTCGACGACGTGCTCGCGATCATCGACGTGCGCCTCGTCAACGAAAGCTACTGCGTCGAACTCGCCGCGCGTCACGCGCAGCAGCACGACTACGACGCGATGCAGGCGCTGCTGGAGCGCTCGGCCGTGTGCGTCGCCGCGCATGACATAGAAGGCATGATGGACATTGACCGCGAGTTCCATCTGGCCATTTCGGCCGCCTCGCGCAATGCGGTGCTCGCCGACATCCTGCGCGGACTGCATGAGCGCTCATTGCGCTTCTGGTTCATTTCACTCTCCGAGCCGCATCATCTCGAAGACGTGCACGAAGAACACCTCGAACTGTTCCGCCTGCTGCGCGAGCGCGACGCCGAAGGCGCGAAACGCTCGGTGCAGAAACATATCGAGGCATTCCGCGCGACGCTTTTCAACCGCATCTAAACCGTTACGTAAGCGGCTTCACGCAGACCAACCGGATCGAACGACATCATGGCCACTGAATTCACGCCCTTCCCGCCGCTTGCCCAACTCGCCGCCGACCTCGCCGCGGGGCGCACCACGAGCCGCGCGCTCGTCGAAACAGCGCTCGAACGGATCGCCGATCCTGCCGGCCAGGGCGCGGTCGCCTTCATGCACGTCGACGCAGACGGCGCACGCCAGGCCGCCGACGCGCACGACCGTTTGCGCGCCGCCGGCACGGTACTCTCGCCGCTCGCCGGCATTCCGGTCTCGGTGAAGGATCTGTTCGACATCGAAGGCCAGCCGACCCGCGCCGGTTCGACCGTGCTTGCCGACGCGCCCGCCGCCAGGGAAGACGCCGTCGCCGTCGCGCGCCTGAAGCGGGCGGGCGCGGTGATCGTCGGACGCACCAATATGAGCGAATTCGCGTTTTCCGGGCTCGGACTCAATCCGCACTACGGGAACCCGCTGTCGCCCTACCGGCGCGATGTAAAGGGCGACGAGCGGATCTCGGGTGGCTCGTCGTCGGGCGCTGCGGCTTCCGTCGCGGACGGCATGGCCGCCATCGCGCTCGGCACCGACACCGGCGGCTCGATTCGCATTCCTTCCGCGCTGTGCGGCCTGACCGGCTTCAAGCCGACCGCCGCGCGCATCCCGAAGCAAGGCGGCGTGCCGCTTTCGTCGACGCTCGATTCGTTCGGCCCCATCGGCGTCTCGGTGGCGTGCTGCGCGCTGGTGGACCGCATGCTCGCCGGGCTCGAACCGCGCGTGCCGGCCGCGCGCCCGCTCGAAGGCGTGCGCCTCGGCGTACTGACCAACTACGTTACCGACGGCGTCGAGCCCGAGGTCGCGGCGGCCGTCGACACCGCGCTCAAGCACCTCGAAGCGGCCGGAGCGATTGTCAGCGAAGTGCGCTTCGCACCGCTCGACCGTCTGCCGGACATCAACCGCTTCGGCTTTTCGCCGATCGAAGCGTATGCGTGGCATCGTCCTTTGCTGGAGAAACACCGCGAGCAATACGATCCGCGCGTGCTGGTGCGCATTCTCAAAGGCCAGCCGGCCAGCGCGGCCGACTATCTGGACCTGCTCGCCGAGCGCGACGCGATGCTCGCCGAAGCCGCCCGCACGCTGTGGCAGCGCTTCGACGTGGTAGTCGCGCCGACCGTGCCGATGCTGCCGCCGCGCGTCGCCGAACTCGTTTCCGACGATGACGTCTTCGGCCGCACCAACGCGCTGATGCTGCGCAACCCGGGCGTGTTCAACTTCCTCGACGCCTGCTCGCTGTCGCTGCCCTGCCATATGCGGGGAGACGCACCGGTCGGCCTGATGCTGGCAGGCGCGCCGCACGCCGACGATGCGCTTCTAGCAATCGGCCGGGGCGCCGAAGCCGTGCTCAACTCAATTCGCTGAGCGGCGTCACGGTTTGCGTGCGGGTGCGGCGTCGTGGGGGCGGGGGTTCGCGCTAAAATCGCGGGCACTCGCCCTTTCCGCTTATTGACGGCTACACAACAGCCACACAACCGCCACACGATCCATGAACAACGACAATGCGATGCTGCGCCGCGAGCGCTCCCTGCTGGTCCTGCTTGGCCTGATCTGCGTCGGCCTCGTGGCCGGCGCGCTGTACCTGCAGTACTTCAAGCACGAGGACCCGTGCCCGCTGTGCATCATCCAGCGCTATTTCTTCCTGTTGATCGCGATCTTCGCTTTCCTCGGCGCGCGGTTTCACAGCTGGCGCGGCGTGCGTCTGCTCGAAGCGATGGCGGCGTTGTCGGCACTGGCGGGCATCGTGACCGCGGTCCGGCACGTGTATGTGCAGGCGAATCCGGGCTTTAGCTGCGGCTTCGACGCGCTGCAGCCGATCGTCGACAGTTTGCCGCCCGCGCATTGGCTGCCGGGCGTGTTCAAGGTGGCCGGGCTATGCGAAACCGCCTATCCGCCGATTCTGGGACTGACGCTGCCGATGTGGGCGCTGGCCGGCTTCGTGCTGGCTTTTGTTCCGCTGGCGATTAGCCTCGTGCGCAATCGTAGACGTATTGCTTGAGGGATTTGCCGGTTCGAGACGGCGCTTGCATCTGCCCCGCGCTTAACGGCGCGGCTCGAAGGCGAAGACCGCCGCAGTGAGAGCGCCTGTGTGAATCGCGGCTGCATCTGCGCTGTGTCGGGTTTTGCCTTTCTCCTTTTTTTGCCGATCCGGTTGCTGCCTGCATTGCGCGCCCCGGTTTCCGGCGCTTCTGAACCGTAGGCACGGCGCTCCGCCTGGTTCGCATTCCGCCCCTTCCCGCTGCTCCCCACTGTCCCCCGCTGCTGCTGCCCGCGTAGTTCCGGCCTGCTCCCGCCTGTGTCTCGGCGGTGCGTCTCGCGCTCCTCCTCGCACGACGCAACTTCCCCGCGCGAAGCGAATCCGACTCAAATCGGACTTATCTCATTGCATGTCCCGAATAAGCTTCATGCGACATCGGAAATATTTTTGGGGCGCCGTAATGCTATCTTCGGATATGGATGGCGATCTACGTGCGCGAGGCCGGCTTTGGCGCGACCCCATGCGTAACGCGCGCCCGGTCCGCACTGTCTTCTGGATTCGCCATGACAACGCAAACCATCCGCTTTTATCGCCAGGGGTCCGTCCACGAGATCTCTGGCGTCCCCGCATCGCGCACCGTGCTCCAGCATCTGCGCGAAGATCTGCATTGCACCGGCACCAAGGAAGGCTGCGCTGAAGGCGACTGTGGTGCCTGCACGGTGGTGATCGGCGAACTCGACGCGCAAGGCGCGCTTGCGCTGAAAGCGGTCAACGCCTGCATCCAGTTCCTGCCCACGCTCGACGGCAAAGCCCTGTTCACGGTCGAAGACCTGCGCGCCGCGGACGGCACGCTGCATCCCGTGCAACAGGCGATGGTCGACTGTCACGGCTCGCAGTGCGGTTTCTGCACGCCGGGCTTCGTGATGTCGATGTGGGCGCTCTACGAAAACCAGCCGGCCGCTGCCGGCCTGCCGACGCGCGACGAAATCAACACCGCGCTCTCCGGCAACCTGTGCCGCTGCACCGGCTACCGGCCGATCGTGGACGCATCGCAGAAAATGTTCGACTACGCGCAATATCCGCGCGTGACGCTCGACCGCAAGGCTGTCGAGGAGGCGCTGCGCGAACTGCAACGCAGCGACACCTTCGAGTACCGTGCGCCCGACACGCGCGGCGCCGCCTTCGGTGCGCCAGCGTTTTACGCGCCGCTCGCGCTCGACGCATTTGCGCGGCTTCGCGCCGAACATCCGCAAGCCCGGATCGTGGCCGGCAGCACTGACGTCGGCCTGTGGGTCACCAAGCAGTTCCGCGATCTCGGCGACGTTCTGTACATCGGCAACGTGCGCGAATTGAAGACGATCGAGCGCGATGCGCAGACGCTCACCATCGGCGCGGCCGTCACGCTCGAAGACGCGTATGCGGCTCTCGCTGCCGACTATCCCGAACTCGCCGAGCTTTGGACGCGCTTCGCGTCGCTGCCGATCCGCAATGCCGGAACGCTCGGCGGCAATGTTGCAAACGGCTCGCCGATCGGCGATTCGATGCCCGCGCTGCTCGCGCTCGACGCCGAAGTCGTGCTACGTCACGGCACCAGAACGCGCACGCTGCCCCTCGACGGGTTTTATCTCGGCTATCAGAAAACCGCGCTCGCGGCGGGTGAATTCGTCGCCGCGCTGCGCGTGCCGCGGCCGGCGGGCAACCTGCGCTTTCGCACCTACAAAGTGTCCAAGCGCTACGATCAGGACATCTCCGCAGTCTGTGCAGCCTTCGCTTTGCATATCGGCGAAGGCGGCACGATCGTCGAGGCTCGCGTCGCATTCGGCGGCATGGCCGCAACGCCGAAGCGGGCCACGCAAACCGAAGCCGCACTGACCGGCTCGGCGTGGAACGAAAGCACCGCGCGGCAGGCCATGGACGCACTCGCCGCCGACTACCAGCCGCTCACCGACATGCGCGCATCGAGCGACTATCGGCTGAAAGTGGCAAGCAACCTGCTGTGGCGCTTCCATCTGGAAACGCGCGACGACGCGCCGCTCGCGCTCTTCGACGTGAATGCATTCGCGTTCGAAGCCGGCGCGGCGGACGCGATCGTGAAGGAGCCGTCGTGATGAACCGCACCGATGCTTTTGTCGAACGCGCAGCAAGGCAGGCGGAAAGCCCGTCTGAAAACCACGCCGCCCCGCAGCAACCCGAAGCCGCGATCGGTGTCGCGCTGCCGCATGAATCGGCCGCGCTGCACGTGAGCGGCGAGGCGACGTACACCGACGACATCGCCGAACTGCAAGGCACGCTGCACGCGGCGCTTGGCTTGTCGCGGCATGCGCACGCGCGCATCGTGTCGATGGATCTCGAAGCGGTGAAAAAAGCGCCCGGCGTCATTGCGGTGCTGACCGCCGAAGACATCCCCGGTGAGAACAATTGCGGCCCGGTGCTGCACGACGACCCGATTCTCGCCGTAAACGAAGTGCCGTACCTCGGTCAGCCCGTGTTCGCCGTGATAGCGGAGAGCCACGAGCTCGCGCGCCGCGCCGCGGCGCTCGCGAAAAGCGACGACGTGATCCGCTATGAGCCGCTCGACGCGATTCTCACGCCGGCGGACGCGAAGGCCGCCAAACAGTTCGTGCTGCCGCCGCTTCATCTGAAACGCGGCGATCCGGACGCGAAGATCGCCGCCGCGCCGAACAGAATTCGCGGCACGTTCGAAGTTGGCGGCCAGGAGCAGTTCTATCTCGAAGGCCAGGTCGCGTATGCGGTGCCGAAAGAGATGGACGGCATGCTCGTCTACAGCTCGACGCAGCATCCGAGCGAAATGCAGCAGGTCGTCGCGCATATGCTCGACTGGCCCGCGCATAACGTGGTTTGCGAGTGCCGCCGGATGGGCGGCGGCTTCGGCGGCAAGGAATCGCAATCGGCGCTCTTTGCCTGCGTGGCGTCGCTCGCGGCGAAGCTGCTGCGTCGCCCGGTCAAACTGCGGGCCGATCGCGACGACGACTTCATGATCACCGGCAAGCGGCACGACGCGATCTACGAATACGAAGCGGGCTTCGACGACAATGGCCGCATTCTCGGCGCGCGCGTGGAAATTGCGTTGCGCGCCGGCTATTCCGCTGACCTCTCCGGCGCCGTCGCGACGCGCGCAGTGTGTCATTTCGATAACGCGTACTACCTGTCCGACGTCGACATCGTCGCGCTGTGCTGCAAAACCAACACGCAGTCGAACACCGCGTTCCGCGGCTTTGGCGGCCCGCAAGGCGCCCTCGTGATGGAAGTGATGCTCGACAGCATTGCGCGTCAACTGAACCACGATCCGCTAGACGTACGCCTCGCCAACTACTACGGCATAGGCGAACGCGATACGACTCCGTATGGACAGCGCGTCGAAGACAACATCATCGCGCCGTTGACCGACGATCTGCTCGACTCGAGCGACTATCGCGCGCGCCGCGCAGCGATCGCCGAGTTCAATGCGAAGAGCCCGGTACTCAAGCGCGGCCTCGCGTTTTCGCCGGTCAAGTTCGGCATCTCGTTCAACGTGCCGTTTCTGAATCAGGCCGGCGCACTGGTGCATGTTTATAAGGACGGCTCGGTGCTCGTCAATCACGGCGGCACCGAGATGGGTCAGGGGCTCAACACGAAGGTCGCGCAAGTCGTCGCGAACGAGTTCGGCTTGCCGCTCTCGCGCGTGCGAGTGAGCGCAACCGATACGTCGAAGATCGCCAACACGTCGGCGACCGCGGCTTCCACCGGCAGCGATCTGAACGGCAAGGCTGCGGAAGCCGCCGCGCGAACCATTCGCGCGAGGCTCGCCGAACTCGTGGCGAAACAACTCGGCGGCAATGCGGACGACGTGAGCTTCGCGAACGGCGAGGTCATGGTGAACGGCGGTGCGATGCCCTTCGATCAAGTGGTCGGCGCCGCCTATCTCGCGCGCGTGCAGTTGTGGTCGGACGGTTTCTACGCGACGCCGAAAGTGCATTGGGACGCGAAGACGCTGACCGGTCATCCGTTTTATTACTTCGCGTATGGCGCGGCCGTGTCCGAAGTGGTGATCGACACGCTGACCGGCGAATGGAAACTGCTGCGCGCCGATGTACTGCACGACGCCGGTCAGTCGATCAATCCCGCGATCGATCTGGGTCAGGTCGAAGGCGGCTTTATTCAGGGCATGGGCTGGCTCACGACCGAAGAGTTATGGTGGAACCGCGATGGCCGTCTGATGACGCATGCACCGTCCACGTACAAGATTCCGGCTGTGAACGATACGCCCGCCGCGTTCCACGTGCGGCTTTATCAGAACCCGAACGCGGAGCCGACAGTGTTCCGCTCGAAGGCTGTCGGCGAGCCGCCGTTGCTGTTGCCGTTCTCCGTGTTCCTCGCGATTCGCGACGCGATTGCAGCCGCGGTGCCGTCCGCACAGCATGCGCCGATGTTGCGCGCGCCCGCGACGCCCGAAGCGATCCTCGATGCACTGGATGCGCTGCACGCACAAAGCGCGAGCGAGCGGGCATCCGCGCAAGGCACGAGCAAAGAAGCGACAACCAGCGACACGAATGCCTGACATGCGCGAAACAGACAACCGAGGCGCACATCCGGGCGAAGCGCAGCGAACGCAAGTGACTCACAGCCACGCCCGGCGCGACACGATCGCCTCGCGCCAAGCTCAACCGGCCGCATGGAAACCCCGAGCGGCACTGTACGGAGATTCGTCGGATGCAAGCATGGCTACCTGACCTGCAACAACTGCTCGCGCACGGCGACGCCGCCGTGCTGGTGACGGTCGCGCGCGTCGAAGGTTCGGCGCCCCGCGAGGCCGGCACCAAGATGATCGTCACGCGCGATTCGGCGAAACACACGATCGGCGGCGGACACCTCGAATGGAAAGCGATCGAGACCGCGCGCCAGGTGTTGCGCGACGGCATGCGCTCGCCGCATATGCGCCGGCTCGAGCGTTTCGCGCTCGGGCCCAGTCTCGGGCAATGCTGCGGCGGCGCGGTGATACTCGCGTTCGAACGGCTCGACATCGGCGATCTCGGCTGGATCACGTCGCTTGCGAAGCGCGTGGCGGCGGGTCAATCGACGGTGCGTAGCGTATCATTCGGCCCCGCACCGGATGCAGTGATGCTGTCCGACCCCGAGCCGGGCGTCGATGCCGCCGACTGCCTGCTGTGGGACGGCGCCGGTTTCGACGACAGCGGCGCGCTGCTCACCGAGACCATTGCGCCAGGCGACTTCCCAGTCGTGCTGTTCGGCGCGGGGCACGTGGGCGCCGCTCTGGTTCGCGTGCTCGCCACGCTACCTTGCACGGTACGCTGGGTCGACGAACGCGACGCGCAGTTTCCGCCCGTTGAATCGCTGCACGCGCACAACGTGAAGATCGACGCGAACGACGCGCCTGACGAAGCCGTCGACACGGCCGCGCCAAACACGTACTTCATCGTCATGACGCACAACCATACGCGCGACCTGGAACTGGCCGAGCGCATTCTGCGGCGCGGCGATTTTGCGTTCTTCGGCATGATCGGCTCGCACAGCAAGCGCAAGCAGTTCGAACACCGGCTCGCCGCGCGCGGCATCGATCCTTCGCGGATTGCGCGGATGAAGTGCCCGCTCGGCGTGGATGGCATCGTCGACAAGTCGCCGGAGATCATTGCGATTTCCGCGGCGGCGCAACTGCTGCAAGCTGTCGAAGCGAACGCGGGCCTGCATCGCGCGGCGCAGACGGTTTGACGAACGGCGAATCGACATTACGCTCACGCATCCGGCGCACAACGACACCAATGAACTCCTGACCGACCATGAATACAACAACCGCTACGTCCCTCATCGAAAAGGCCATGCTCGCACCGAAGGCCGAGCTGCATATTCACATCGAAGGCTCGCTCGAACCTGAACTGATTTTCGCGCTTGCCGAGCGCAACGGCGTGAAGCTCGCCTACGACTCGATCGAAGCACTGCGCGAAGCCTATGCATTCACCGATCTGCAATCGTTTCTCGACATCTATTACGCTGGCGCGAGCGTGCTGCTGCACGAGCAGGATTTCTACGACATGACGATGGCGTATGTCGAGCGCTGCCTCGCCGACAACGTGATTCATAGCGAGATCTTCTTCGATCCGCAGACGCACACCGAGCGCGGCGTGCCCATCGCGACGGTGGTGGCCGGCATCGAGCGCGCCCTCGCCGACGCGGAAAAGCGCGGCATGTCGAGCAAGCTGATTTTGTGTTTCCTGCGTCACCTGTCGGAAGAGGACGCGCTTGCAACGTTCGAAGAAGCGCGGCCCCTGTTCGAGCAGTACAAGCATCGCCTGATCGGCGTGGGGCTCGATTCGTCGGAGCGCGGCCATCCGCCGTCGAAGTTCGAACGTGTCTTCGCGAAAGCGCGTGCGCTCGGCCTGAAGCTCGTCGCGCATGCGGGCGAGGAAGGACCGCCGTCGTATATCTATGAAGCGCTCGATCTGCTCAAGGTGGACCGCGTCGATCACGGTGTGCGAAGCATCGAAGACCCGGCGCTCGTCGCGCGTCTTGCCGACACGCGCGTGGCGTTGACGGTGTGTCCGCTGTCGAACCTCAAGCTCTGCGTATTCGACGACATGACAAAACACACGCTGAAGGACCTGCTCGATCACGGCGTCGCCGTCACGGTGAATTCCGACGATCCGGCGTATTTCGGCGGCTATGTGAACACCAACTATGCGGCGACCATCGACGCATTGAAGCTCGACGATGCCGAGGTCTACACGATCATCCGCAACGGTTTGGAAGCGTCGTTCGTTACGCCGCAAGAACGCGCGGAATTGATCGCGAAGCTCGACGCGCATTGGAATCAAAGCGGCCCGCATTAAAGGGCCGACGTATTGCAGCGCGGGCATCGCAACACCGCCTTCCACGCTGCACAGCTTTTCACATTCGGAGACGGTTTTCTCATGACTCACCCGGCTACAACGGCTAACCCGGCCCAATCGGCATTCCGCGCGCAATTGCTGACATTCAACGGCGATCCGTCGCGCTCGCCCGATGCGGCGATCTTCAATGAGGACGGCCTGCTGATCGTCGAAGACGGCCATGTCGTCGCGGCGGGCGCGTACGCGGCGCTCGCGTCGCAACTCGCGCCGGGTACGCCGGTTCAGGACATGCGCGACAAGCTGATCGTGCCGGGCTTCATCGACACGCACATTCATTATCCGCAGACGGACATGATCGCGTCGCCTGCGCCTGGCCTGTTGCCGTGGCTCGACACGTACACGTTTCCGACCGAGCGCCGTTTCACCGATCAGGCTTATGCACGCGATACGGCAAGCTTCTTCCTCGAAGAACTGCTGTCTTGCGGCACGACCACCGCGCTTGTGTACTGCACGGTGCACAAGGAGTCGGCCGACGCGCTCTTTGCCGAAAGCGAAGCGCGCAATCTGCGCATGGTGGCAGGCAAGGTGCTGATGGACCGCAACTGTCCGGAGTTCCTGCGCGACACCGCGCAATCCGGTTATGACGACAGCGCGGAGCTGATCGGCCGCTGGCACAATCGCGGCCGTCAAATTTACGCGCTCACGCCGCGTTTCGCGCCGACCTCGACCGAAGCGCAACTGGAAGCTTGCGGCGTGCTGGCGGGAAAGCATGCGGATGTGTTCATCCAGAGCCACGTCGCCGAAAACACCGACGAAGTGAAATGGGTCAGCAGTCTCTTCCCCGGTCACCGCAGCTATCTGGATATCTACGACCACTACGGTCTGCTACGCCGCCGGGCGGTATATGGGCATTGCATTCATCTCGACGCGCAAGACCGGCGACGCATGGCTGAAACCGGCGCGGTCGCGTCGCATTGTCCGACCTCGAACCTGTTCCTCGGCAGCGGTCTGTTCGACTTCGACAAGGCCGATGAAGCCCGCATGCCGATTGCGCTCGCCACCGACGTCGGCGGCGGCACGTCGTTCTCGATGCTGCAAACAATGAATGAAGCGCACAAGGTCGCGCGTTTGACGGGCCATCATCTGACGGCTACGCGCATGTTCTATCTCGCGACAGCGGGCGCGGCCGAAGCGCTCGATCTCGCAGACAAGGTGGGCACGCTAAGGCCGAAATCGGAAGCGGACTTCGTCGTGCTCGATCCACGAGCAACGCCGCTGCTCGCGCGCCGCACCGCGCGCACGGAATCGCTCGAAGAGTTGCTGTTCGCCTTCGCGCTGCTCGGCGACGATCGCGCCGTGTATGAAACGTATGCGGCCGGCAAGCGCGTGCATCGCCGCGACGACGTGCGGCAGCACGCGCCGCGCGTCGCCCGGATCGCGGCCTGATCGCTGCTGGAACGTGGCCTGATGTATGTCGCTGCTTCTGAATGAAAACGGCGCTTCCTTGCATGACAAGGAAGCGCCGTTTCAGTTTCCGCATGCAGTGCATGCCCCGCGTGCGAGGACTCAGCGCTGCGTGCAGACCTCATGCAAAGCATTGAGCCTGCGCACAGGATCGGCGACATACGGGTTCGATTCGTCCCACGCGTAGCCCGCCAGCACCGCGCTGATCATGCGGCGGATAGACGGTGTCTGGTCGGGATAGAAAATGATGTCCTGCAATTCGCCCGTGTACCAGCGCTCGACAAACGCGCGGAATGTATCGATGCCCTTGCGCAAGGGGATGTCGTAATTCGCGGACCAGTCGACCTGCTCGCCGTCCAGTTGACGGTTCAAGGTCTGCACCGCCAGATGCGCCGAGCGTAGTGCGATCGTCACGCCCGACGAGAACACCGGGTCGAGAAACTCGCCGGCGTTGCCGAGCAGCGCATAACCCGGTCCGTGCAGACGCTCGACGTTCGCCGAATAGCCGCCAATATGCCGCACAGGCAACAGGAACGGCGCGTCGCCGATCAGCCGGTTAAACGTCGGCTCCTTCTGGATCAGCGCGCGCAATTTCGGCTCGCGCTCCGTTGCGGGTACGTCGAGGAAACTCGACTCGGCGACGCAACCCACCGACGACCGTCCGCCCGCAAGCGGAATCATCCAGAACCACACGTCGCGGCGCTCGGGATGCGTTGCCACGCAAATCTTGTTGCGGTCGTGGACGCCCGGCGGCAGGCCGTCATACACATGCGAAAAGAGCGCGGCGCGCGTGGGCATGCGCGTGGGCGCCTCCAGGTTCAGCAGGCGCGGCAGCACCCGGCCAAAGCCGCTTGCATCGAATATGAAACGCGCTTCGACCTGATACGCATGACCAGCCTCGTCGATCACCTCGACGCGCGGCGCAGCGCCCGTGCCCTCGCCCGTATGCACGGCCTGCACCGTATGCCCGAAGCGCACGTCCGCGCCCTGCTCCGCTGCGCAGCGAATCAGAATCTCGTCGAACACCGCGCGTTCGACCTGATACGTCGTGCCCCATCCCGCCGTGTGCTTGTCGCGGAAGTCGAACGACGACGACTGGCCGCGATACACGAACTGCGCACCGTTCTTGTACTGGAACCCGGCCTCGACCACCGCTTGCAGCATGCCGGCTTCTTCCAGATAAGCCATGCTTTGCGGCAACAGGCTTTCGCCAATCGAAAAACGCGGAAAGTGCTGGCGCTCCAACACGAGCACCGAGCGGCCCGCTTTGCGCAGCAACGCGGCCGCGACTGCACCGGCCGGACCGGCGCCGATGATCGCGACGTCGACGGCAGTGTGCTGCGCCGTGTGCTTCATGTCATGTGTACTCAAGTTCGCCTCAATCGTTTGCTTGCCCGATGCAGCATTACGCTGCATCCTTACGTCCTGTTACATTGCATCTCTAACAGCAATAAATATTTCACCGGGGAGTCCAGCGTGTCGCCGTCTCAACCCTCCAGCGTGCCTTTCGTGCCGGAAACGGCATTTGGAATCTGGTTCCTGCGTACTCACACATGGGAACACCATGTGTTGCGCGTCGCGATCAACGACCTCAAGCGCCTGATCGATACGCCGTTGCCCGCAGCGCCCGTCATCGTCGACGTAGGCTGCGGACAAGGCATTTCGTTTCGCCTGCTTGCCGATGCGTTCGAGCCGCGCCGCATCGTCGGCATCGACTATCACGAACCGTCGCTTGCGCTCGCCGCCAATGCGGCCAACGCCTGCCGCGACAAGGTCGCCGACATCGAGTTGCTGCACGGCGACTGTGCGGCGCTGCCGCTGCCCGATGCGAGCGCAGACATCGTGTTCTGTCATCAGACTTTCCATCATCTCGTCGAGCAGGACCGCGCGCTCGCCGAGTTCCGCCGCGTGTTGAAGCCTGGCGGCGTGCTGCTGTTCGCCGAATCCACCGACGCGTACATCAGGTCGTGGGTGATCCGGCTGCTGTTTCGCCATCCAATGCACGTGCAAAAAAGCGCGGACGGCTATCTCGACATGATTCGTCGCGGCGGCTTCAGCTTTACCGAACGCAACGTATCCCTGCCGTATCTCTGGTGGAGCCGCGCGAAAGACTTCGGTCTGCTCGAACGGCTCGGCCTTTACCGTCCGCAACCAGGCAAGCGCCGTGAGACGCTCGTCAATGTCGCGGCGGTGAAGACCGCCTGAGTCGGCTCAGGTTGCGTTACTTGCGCAGCGTGACCACATCGCCCTTCAACGCGACGCCCGCAATCACGGCACCCGCGCCGCAGGTGAACTCGGTCGCGCTTTCGCGCACTTCGTTCTTGTAGTTGCTCTTGATGTTGATCACCGCGTTGCCGCCTTCCTTGCGCGCGCGATCCTGCAACTCGATCACCGCCGACAGGAACACATGCTGGCATGCCGCCTCGTCGCTCTTGCCGAACGCGTTGGTCTTCTTGTTCGTCGCAAACTCGCCGATCGTTTTCGCGACGGCCGGATGCCGCTGACCCGCGAAATACAGCGGGATGTCGTCGCCGACCTTGCCCGGCTCGCTATGCAACGCTTCGTTGATCGGATAGGTACCCACCGAGTCCCGCGCAAAAGCCGGTGCGGCGCTCAGCATCGAAAATGAAGCGGCGAGTGTGACAAATATCAGATGACGTTTCATTGATACTCCTTCGTGGTTGTTGTGAGTTTTACGATTCCCGCATCCACTGCCCTACAGTTCAGTTCGCCTCGAGCACAGCGAGCCGGCCACTGATCGCGATCGCGGCGGCGCTCGGGCTCACGCCGCAAGTGAACTCGCTGGACGAATTGCTCTCACTGCTGTGAAAGCGCGTCGTCACATCGATCACCGCATTCGCATTGCGCTCGCGCGCCGCGGCGCGAAGCTTGCCGATCGCTTCGGCGAGCGCCTCGCGGCATGCGTCGTCGGGACCCGCGACCTTGCGCGCGATGCGCACCGAGTACGAGACGTCGCCCAGCCCGCGCTTCACGGCCGGATGGCTCTGCTCGCCGAAATACACGGGCACGCCGCCGCGCGATTCACCGCCTGCGGCCGCGAGCGGCAGCGACTTCACCTGCGTCGCACAACCCGTCAGTGTCGCCGCTGCAATCGTCAATGCGCCCAGCACCAATGTTCTTTTCATTTTTATCACCCTCGTTTTTAAAATCGCGGCCGTTTCAGCCGCCCTGCCATGCCTCGAACATCAAGCTCGCGCAACTTCCGCCGAAGCCGAATGACACCGACATCGCCGTGCCGATGCGCGCGCCTCGCGTCTCACGCACGAGCGGCATGCCGTCGATTTCCGGCTCTACTGAATCTATCCCCGTGGTGCCTGCGATAAACCCGTCGCGCATCATCAGCAACGTATAGATCGCCTCGTGTGCGCCGCATGCGCCAAGCGGATGCCCGGTCATGCCCTTGGTCGACGAAAACGCGGGCACGCCTCGCTCCGATGCGGCGCCAAACACCTGCCTCAACGCATGCAGTTCTTCGACGTCGCCAAGCGGCGTGGAAGGCGCATGTGTGTTGATGTAGTCCGGACGCTTGCCCGCTTCGTCCAGCGCGCCGCGCATGGCGCGTGCGATGCCTGCCGCGCGCGGAGTGACCATGCCTGCGTCCGTGCAGTCGCCGAACCCCGTGAGTTCCGCGTAGATGCGCGCGCCCCGCGCCAATGCGTGGTCAAGCGCTTCAAGCACGAGCACGCCGCCGCCCGACGCGATCACGAAACCGTCACGCGCCGTATCGTAAGGACGCGACGCGCGCTCGGGCGTGTCGTTGGAGCGGCGCGACAACGCGCCCATCGAATCGAACATCAGCGTCATGTTGTCGTGCAGCGACTCGCTACCGCCCGCGAGCACGATCTGCTGGCGGCCGGTCTGAATCAGTTGCATCGCCTGACCGATTGCGAGCGAGGAAGTCGTGCATGCCGACGACGGCGAATAGCTGACGCCTTCGAGCCCGAACACCTGCGCGACGTTCGCGGACGCAGTGCTGCTCATTGCATGCGGCACCGTGTAAGGCGGCACTTTATCGACGCCGCGCGTGTTCGCAATGTTCATCGCCGTGTCGTAGCTCGACATCGTGCCGACGCCCGAGCCGATCACGGTGCCGGCAAGCGGCGAGCGCAGCATGGCGGCGTCGAGCCCGGCATCGTCGATGGCCTTGCGCGCGGCATGGCAAGCAAAGCGCGCGGTATCGCCCATGAAGCGCTCAAGCTTGCGCTCGAAAGGCGCTTCCTTCGCGACCGACGCAACGCCTGCGACTTGCGACGCAAAGCCGCGCTCGCGCCATGCTTCGATTCGTTCGATGCGCGACTTACCCGCGCGCAATGCAGCCGACACTTCGTCGAGCGAATTGCCGAGGCACGACACGATGCCCATGCCGGTGACGACCACGCGTTGCAACGCCACGCTCATCGAACGCGCCTGAAAATAAGCGACGTGTTGATCCCGCCGAACGCGAAGTTGTTGCTCATCACCAGTTCCGCGTCGATCTCGCGTCCCGCGCCGACGATGTAATCGAGCGGCGCACAGGCCGGGTCCACGTCACGCAGATTCAGCGTGGGCGCGTACCAGTTGCGCTTCATCATCTCGATGGTCCACCAGGCTTCGAGCGCGCCGCACGCGCCCAGCGTGTGGCCCACATAGCTCTTGAGCGAACTGATCGGCATGCGCTCGCCGAATGTCTGCGCGGTCGCGTGGCTCTCCGCGATATCGCCGCGATCCGTCGACGTGCCATGCGCGTTCACATATTCGATCGCTTCAGGCGCAAGCGCTGCGTCTTTCAGCGCAAGCTGCATCGCAAGCGCCATGGTTTCGGCAGTGGGCTGCGTCATATGCGCGCCGTCCGAGTTGCAGCCGAAGCCCACAATCTCCGCGTGAATCCGCGCACCGCGCGCCACCGCATGCTCGTACTCCTCGAGCACGAGCGTGGCCGCGCCTTCGCCGACCACGAGGCCGTCGCGCGCGGCATCGAAGGGACGCGGCGTCAGATGAGGCTCGTCGTTGCGCGTGCTGGTTGCGTACAACGTATCGAATACGGCGACCGCCGGACCCGACAATTCTTCCGCGCCGCCCGCCAGCATCAGCGTCTGCTTGCCGGTCTGAATCGCTTCATACGCGTAGCCGATGGCCTGGCTGCCCGACGCGCATGCGCACGAGGTGGGAATGATCCGCCCTTTCAGATCCCAGAAGAGGCTGACGTTGACGGCCGTCGTGTGCGGCATCATCTGCACGTAACTGTTCGACGTGACGTCGCTCATCGAGCCGGTTTCGAGCATCGTGCCGAACGCGCGGATCGGCTGCACCGAACCGGACGACGAGCCGTACGCGACGCCCATGCGGCCGTCCTTGATGCTCGCGTCGTCGGCAAGGCCCGCATCCGCGAGCGCGAGTTCGCTTGCCCGCACCGAATACATCGACACGAGGCCCATCGAACGCGTCTTCTTGCGCGGATAGTGCGCGGGCGTGACGAACTGCGGCAACGGACATGCGAGCCGCGTATGCAACGATTCGAAGTAGTCCCACTCGGGCATGCGCCGCACCGCGTTCACGCCGCTTTTCAGACGCGCTTCGATTGCGTCCCAGCTATCGCCGAGCGCCGTGACGCCGCCCATGCCGGTAATGACGACTCGCTTCATCAGACCATCCCGCCGTTGACGCCGATCACCTGACGAGTCACGTACGAGGCCGCATCCGACATCAGGAAGCTGACCACGGACGCGACCTCGGCAGGCTGGCCGACGCGGTTCATCGGCACCGTCCTCAATGCGTGTTCGAGCGGCATCTCGTCGAGCATGCCGGTTTCGATAAGGCCGGGCGCCACGCAGTTGACGGTGATGTTGCGCGTCGCGAGTTCCACCGCGAGCGCTTTGGTCGCGCCGATCAGGCCCGCCTTTGCCGCGCTGTAGTTGACCTGGCCGCGGTTGCCCATCACGCCGGATACGGACGCGATAGTGACGATGCGCCCGCCGTTGCGGGCACGCACCATCGGCATGGTCAGCGGATGAACGACGTTATAGAACGAGTCGAGACCGGTTTCGATCACGACGTCCCAGTCTTCTTCGGTGAGCGCGGGGAACGCGGCGTCCCGCGTCACGCCGGCGCTGCACACGATGCCGTAGTACGGACCGTTCGCCGCGACATCGGTTTCAAGCACATCGCGGCACACCGCGCGCTCGCGCACGTCGAATTGCAGCACGCGCGCAGTGCCGCCCTGTGCGGCGATGCCCGTCGCCACTGCCTCGGCTTCAGCGCGCCCCGTGCGGCAGTGCACGGATACTGCGAAGCCGTCGGCGGCCAACTGGTACGCAATCGCGCGGCCAATGCCGCGGCTTGCGCCGGTAACGAGAACACGCCGGCTCATGAACTGAAACTCCCTTCAATGAATGACTGAAAATCGGACGGCTGGAATACCTTGATCACCGCCTCCGCGCAACACACGTCGTCATGATGAATCGTGCATTCGTATGCGCCGTGGCCTTCGTCGCTGCGCAGCAATTCCGTTGCGCGAATCAGCAATTGCGCGCCGCGCGCGAACGACGGTTGCAGCGCCTTGTAGCTGCGCGAACCGAGCAGCACGCCGGGCCGCGCGCGGCCGCCGCCACGCATGGCGAGCAACGCGACGTGCGCGGCGATCGACTGCGCCATCAATTCGATGCCGATCCACGCAGGCATCCCGCCTTGCGCGTCCGCATACCATGCATCGGCATGCACGCTTGCGCGCGCACTCAGTGTCTCTTCGTCGAACGCGGTGACGGCGTCGATCAGCAGCATGGTGCCGCGATGCGGGATGATCGCTTCGATAGGTTGCTGCAGCAGTTCGTCAATGCTTCGTGTCGAGTTCATCGCGCCTCACCGTGCAAGAATCAGACTGACGTTGCTGCCGCCGAACGCAAACGAGTTGCTCATCACGTATTGAGTGCCGTCACCGCGCGGCAAAAACTGTTCGCTTTCGACGAGATCGAGCGCGGGCAGCGCGGGGTCCGCTTCGCCGTCCCACATATGGCGTGGCAGAGCAACGTCGTCGCGTGCGAGCGTGAGCCAGGCGAAGCCGAGTTCGGTTGCGCCCGCCGCACCCAGTTGATGGCCGGTCAGCGGTTTCGTGCCGCTCGTCGCGACGCCGTCAGGGAACACGCGCGACATCAGGTTCGCTTCCATCTCGTCGTTCTTGCGCGTGGCCGTGGCGTGCAGATTCACATAACCGATAGACGACGGCACGATGTCCGCATCCGCGATTGCTTCGCGCAGCGCCATTTCTCCACCCACGCCTTGCGGATCGGGCGCTGAAATATGATGCGCGTCACTCGATTCGCCGACACCCGCCAGGCGCACCGCCGCTTCGTCGCGGCTCATCAGAAACACCGCAGCGCCTTCGCCCACATTGATGCCGCAACGGTTGCGGCTCATCGGATTGGTGCGCGCGCCGCTGGTCGATTCGAGCGACGCAAAGCCTTGCACCGTCAATTCGCACAATGAATCGACACCGCCCACCACCACCGCATCGCACAGTTGCAATTGCAGCAGACGCCGGGCCGACGCGAACGCTTTCGCGCTCGACGTGCAGGCCGTCGAGATCGTGAACGCGGGACCCTTCAGGCCGAGTGCCGCCGCCGCGAACGGCGCGGCCGTGCCGATTTCCATCTGCCGGTAGTTGAAGTTCGGCGGCAAGTCGCCCGCTTGCGCCTGATAGACGAACGCCGCTTCAGCCGCTTCGATACCGGATGTGCTGGTGCCGAGCACCACGCCGATCCGATGCGCGCCATAGCGCTCGCGCGCCGCGTCGACAGCAGGCGCGATCTGCGCGAGGGCGGCCAGCAGCAAGCGGTTATTGCGGCAGTCGTAGCGCGCGAGATCGGCCGGAGGAGCGAGATCGAGCGGCGCCAATACGCTGCCGACAAACGCGTCGCCGATGCCGGTATGCACGGCCGCCATGCCTCGCGCGTGGTTCGCGGCGAGTGCCGGCACGATGCTTTCGAGGTCGCCGCCGAGCGCGTTGATCATGCCGAGTGCGTGCAAATAAACTGGTGGCGCTTTCATGCGACTCTCCTGGATTCCGATGGCATGCCGATCGGCGCGAGCAGCACCGAGACCGCAATGCCGAGCGCGAGCGTCGCGCCGAAACTCTTCAGCGCGGGCATTGCGCTCATGCCGAGCATGCCGAACGACAACAGCGTGGTGGCGGCCGAAAGCAACACGCCCGTCCATACCGCGCCGAGATCCGCGTCCGCGCGCAGGCACCCTTCACGCAGAAATACGGCGTAGTTTGCGCCGACGCCGAGCACGAGCATGAGCGCCAGCCAGTTGAACAGATTGAGCGGCACACGTGCGTAGCCGAATACCGCCAGCGTGACGCCTACTGCAAGCAGCACGGGCAACGTTACGGCGATGCCGCCGCGCACGCGGTGTCCGAGCCGAGCTTCTTTTGCGGCGTGCGCCGCGTGAACTTCCTGTCGGGCGTAGCGCACGATCAGCAGAATCAGCACCAGTGTCAGCGCGCCGCCGAGCCACCAGCCGCTGTCCACGCGATACGCGCCGAACAGCTTCGACACGCTCGCGGCCTTGTCAACGAAAGCCACGCCTGGCACCGCGCGCGCGGCCGCGATCAAGGCGGTCTCGTTGCGCGGTGTCACGCCTTGCGGAATCACGACGGCGGCATAGGCTTTCGTCGCCGCATCGACCTGGCCGAGCCACAGATGCCGATATGGCTGCGACCACGGCGCGGCAAGCCACTGGTCGACGGTCAGAAGCGCGGGCGGTTTCGCTTGCGCTTTCGTTTCCGCTGCAATCCACGCGTCGGCGACTTCGTCCTTGAAGCCGGCTTGCAGCAGCGTGCTGCGCAACGCCGCCGTGTCGCGGAACACATTCTGTGCGAGCAACGCGCGGTCGCTGTTCTGCTGCTGCGCGGACGGCACGAACTGCGCGACTGATTGATAACCGCCCACCCCGTTCGGCGCGCCGTTAAGTGCGTCGAGTTTTGCGCCCAGCGCTTCGGCACGCTGCAACACGGCTTCAGGCGTCTCGCCGCGCACCACGAAAAACTGCGCGCTGTTATCGACGCCCACCGCGTCGCGCACCTTGTCCTCTTGCGCGACGAGCGACGGATCGCGCTGGATCAGCAGATGAACATCGTCGTCGCTCGTGAGACGCAACCAGCCGGGAATCGCGACGATCAGCAACAGCGCCGCGACGATCCACGCACGCTTGCCGCCGATCAAGCGATGCCATGCGCTCAACAAACGCGCCGAGCGCTCGAAAAGCCGCCGGGGGCTGCGCTTCGGCGCGTGCGGCAGCAACGCGGGCAACAGCCACATCACCGAGGCGAACGCCGTCACGATGCCCGCCATCGCAAAGCACGCGATCTGCTTGAGCGCGGGAAACGGCACCCAAGTGAGAATCGCGTAACCAAGCAGGCTCGTGGCAAGCGCCACGCTCAACGCGGGACGCACTGCACGTGCGCCCCGTCGTGCGTCCCAATCGCGCCCGGCGCCGAGATAGACGACGAAATACTGGATCGAATAGTCGACCGCTTCGCCGATCAGGCTCGCGCCGAACACGAGCGTCAGCAGATGCAGCTTGCCGAATACGAGCAGCGTCACCGCAAGCGCGCAGACAATGCCGAGCGCGGTCGAGACGAAGCCGAGCAGGAGCAGACGCGGCGAACGGAACACCCACATCATCAGCAACGCAATGCCGACGAGCGACGCGACGCCGATCAGATGCACTTCGCGTTCCGATGCGCTGCGCGCCGACTCGGCGTAGAACACGGCGCCGGTTCGTGCGACCGACACATCGGGGAATGCATGCTTCAACGCGCTTTCGCCTTGCGACAGCGCCGCGAGTACCGCGTGCTGTGTCCTGGTTTCGTATGCGGAGCCTGGCAGCGTCGCCACGATCAATACGCTCGTCGCATTGGCTCGATGCCCGTCTTGATGCGACACCAGCAATCCGTCTTCCAGTTCGAGATTCGATGTCGCAAGCGGCAGATTGCCGAGCCAATGTTCGAGCCAGCCGAATGGATCGTCGGCGAGCGACGTGGTGAGTCCGCCGCGCAACGGGCTATAGATGCGTTGGGCGAGCGCGTCGTGCAACGCGGTGTCCGGTGACTTACTGCCCGCGATCGCCGCGCGATCAGCAGGCGTCAGCAAGCCGAAACGATACGGCAGATACAGCGACGCGATCTGCGACAGATCGAATGGCGGCAACTCCGCCGTCACCGAAGCAAACGCCCCACTTTTTTGC
This sequence comes from Paraburkholderia kirstenboschensis, assembly GCF_904848585.1. GTDB lineage: Bacteria > Pseudomonadota > Gammaproteobacteria > Burkholderiales > Burkholderiaceae > Paraburkholderia > Paraburkholderia kirstenboschensis. The sequence continues at coordinate 341,403 of NZ_CAJHCR010000001.1, read as the reverse complement.
AGCGACGCGCCGAGTTGCTTCGCCGCCGCTTTCGCATGGGCATCGTCGTGACTGGTTACGAGAAAAACCGTGCGGTCGCCAAGAGCGCTCGCGAGCGTATCAACTGCTTTCTCGGCGACCGGATCTGCTTCAGTCGCCGGCAGCAGCGCGAGCAGGTTCGTCTGCAACGGCGAGGGCCCGGCAAAACGCCAGCCGCAGTACAGCGCCGCGACGAGCGCGAGCACCAGCCACGCGGCGCGTATGCCCCACGCGTTTTTCGCGGACCCGTGATGCAGCACATCCATCAGGGCGCCCCGAGCAGACTGCGTTCGGCCGGGGCCGGTTCGCTCACCGCCTCGCTCTTGCTGAACTCGAGTTGCGTCGTATCGCCGCTGGCGAGCGAGATACGCAAGCTCTGCAGGAAATCGCCGCCGCTCATCTGCAAACCTTTGATCGACTGCGCGAGCTGCGGCTGGTTCGGCGTGAGCTGCATGCGCCAGTGCGCGGCGCTGCCCTCGGCCTGCACGTCGAATTGCGAATACAGCGCGGACAGATCGCCGCCGAGCATCGCGCGCATCATCTTCGAAACTTGTGCGACGCCGCGCGTGCCTTGCGCACTGTGCGCCGTGACGCGCTGACCGTTGGCGTTGATTTCGGCGACGCCTGCATCGGTAATGACATAAGTGGCTTTGTACGGCGTGTCGATATGCCAGATCACGCCTCGCTCGCGCAGAAACAGCAAGGAACCGGTACTGACGAGCGGCTGCTTCATTGCGGCCAGCGTCTGCGTTTGTGTGAATTGCGCGCGAACGCCTTTGGCCTCTGCGAGATGCGATGCGATCTGCGAGACCAGCGCGGGATTGCCGTCTGTGGACGCGGCACACACCGGCCATGCCGGCGCGCTCAACGCACTCGCCACCGCAAACGAAAACGCACATGCACGCAGCCCGTTCAACAGCCGCGCGCCGGAATTCGCTATCGCCATACCTGCTCCAGTTTCTCGAAGACCACCGGCGGCGACACGAACTGCAACTCTTGCGTGGCCGCATCGACGGCCACCTGGATCGTATAACCCTTGGTGAGCCTCGTGCCCGATGCGCAGTCGATAATTTCGTAGCCTATTTTCAGGCGGTTTTCGTGTTCGAGCAGTTGGGTGCGCACGTCGAGCTTCTGACCGTACGTAGCCGGGCGAACGTACTTGAGATGCGCTTCTACGATCGGCCACAGATAACCGGACGCCTGCATCTCGCGGTAGTCGTAATCGAATGCGCGCAACAGCGCCGCACGGCCGATCTCGAAGTACTTCAGATAGTGGCCGTGCCAGCACACGTTCATTGCATCCACGTCGTGGAACGGCACCTCGACTATTGCACTCGCGCTCAGTACCTTGCGGGTCGCGCTTTCCGTCGTGCTCATGCTTGCGGTCCTCCGCGATAGTCTTGCAACAACCCGCATGCGGCGATGCGCGCAGTCAGCGCGCGCAAGTCGTGTTCGAGCGCGCGATCTTCGTCGACGAAAGGCGATTGCGCGCCGACGCTTTCCATGAACGTTTGCAACGCTGCGGGAACCGGCGTCGCGCTGTCGATTCGCAAGCGCAGACGCGCGGCCTGAACCGTCGCAAGCGTATGCGCGGCGGCAACCTGCTCGGTCAACTCCAGCACGCGCAAACAGTCGCGCGAGGCGATGGTGCCCATGCTGACCTTGTCCTGATTGTGCGCCTCGGTCGAGCGCGAGAATACGCTTGCAGGCATCGTGTTCTTGAGCGCTTCGGCCGTCCACGCGGACGACGAAATCTGCACGGCCTTGAAGCCGTGATTGATCGCGGCGCGCGCGGGCGCTGCGCCGGTCAGGTTGCGCGGCAAGCCATTGTTGAAATTCACGTCGACGAGGAGCGCCAGTTGCCGGTCCATCAGATCGGCGAGATTGGCGACGGCGACCTTCAGCGAATCCATCGCGAATGCGATATGACCGCCGTAGAAATTGCCCCCGTGCAGTACACGCTCGTTGTCGGGGTCGATCAGCGGGTTGTCGTTCGCGCTGTTCAATTCGTTTTCGATGTCGCGTCGCACCCAGCTCAGCGCATCACGCGCGACGCCGATTACATGTGGCGCACAGCGGATCGAGTAACGGTCCTGCAAACGGTGGCCGGGCGTATCGTCGCGGCCTTCCAGATCCTCGCGAATCCATGCGGCGGCTTGCGCCTGGCCGGCGTGCGGCTTCACTTCGAAGAGCGTTGCGTCGAAATGCGCGGCGCGGCCGTCGAGCGCGACGGTGCAAAGCGCGGTCAGGCGCGCGGTGAGCCGCGTCAGATGATCGGCGCGAGCGAACGCGAGACATGCAAGGCCGGTCATCACCGCTGTGCCGTTCATTAGCGCGAGGCCTTCTTTCGGCGCGAGCGTAAGCGGGGTTTGTCCGAGTTCGCTCCATACGTCGCGCACGTCACGCAGACGTCCTTCGAACATGACTTCCCGTTCGCCCGCGAGTGCCGCGGCGACATACGAGAGCGGCGTCAGATCGCCGCTCGCACCGACCGAACCCTCGGCGGGAATGCGCGGCAACACGCGATGATTGACGAGGTCCGCGAGGCGCTCGAGCAATACCGGGCGCACGCCCGAAAAACCATAGGCGAGCGAGTTCAGACGCGCGGCGATGACGGCGAGCGTCTGTGCGTCGTCGAGATATTGGCCCATGCCGCAGCCGTGATAACGCGTGAGTTGCAGCGGCAAAGCTTCGACGAGTTCCATCGGCACGTCGACCACGCAGGCGTCGCCGTAACCGGTGTTGACGCCGTAGACCGTCTCGCCCGCAGCAAGATGGCGGCGCAGAAAATCCGCGCCGCGTTGAATACGGGCGCGCCATGCAGGGTCCGCGTTCAACGCAACCGGCGCGCGATGCTGAGCGATCGCTACGACTTCTTCGATGCTCAGCTTGCGCCCGCCGATCACGACGTGCGCCGCGTCGCTATCGCCATTGGAAGCCGCATGCGCGCCGGCATCCGGCGCGTCGATCAGGTCATGTTCGGCCATTCGCGCCTCGCTTGGGGCGAGCCCAGAAATCGAAGAAGTTGAACCATTGATAAGGTGCCTTGCGACAGTAGTGTTCGAGACGCACTGCATAACGTTGCGCCCAGGCCGCGAGATGCTGCGTGCGTTCGCGGCGCGGCAATTCGATGCGCTCGGCGAACGGCTCGAAATAAAGACGATAACCGTCGTGTTCTTTCAGACAGAAGAACAGATAGACCGGACAGCCGAGTGCATGCGCGAGCACATATGGGCCTTGTGCGAACGGCGCAGTCGCGCCGAGAAAACGCGCCTCGGTGGTGCGGCCTGCTTCGTGCGCAGGCACACGGTCGCCGACGATCACCAGCAACTCGCCCGCGTCGACGCGCTCCTGCATCATCATCGCGGTTTCGGGTCCGAAGTCCGCGACTTCCAGCAAGTGCCGCGTGAACTCGCTATTCGCGGAGGCCAGCACGCTGTTGAAGCGCCGCGCATGTTCGGTATAGACGACTGCCGTGACTTTCGCATACGCGCCCTGTGCGGCGAGCGCGCGCGTCATCTCCAGATTGCCGAGATGCGCGCCGATAACCAGCGCGCCCTTGCCGCTCGCGACCAATGCTTCGAACGCCGAAGGATCTTCGAACCGGACGTCCGCATTGTTGACGCGCCCGGACCACGCGGCGAGCTTGTCGAAGCCCGATTGCGCGAATGCCAGCATGTGACGATACGCGGAGAGCCAGCCCGGACGAGGCGTATCGCCGCGCGGTTCGGCCTCCCGCAGACGCCTGAAGTAATTCGCCGACGCCTCGCGCGCGGCACGTCCCGTCAACAGAAAATAAGCGACGATCGGATGCAGCCACAGCCCGGTGAAGCGGCGGCCGAACAGCTTGCAACTGAGCGCAAGCAATGACATGCCCAGATGACTGCCGCGTTCAGCAATACGCCACCAGTCCTGCGCGTGAGGGCCGCCGCTCTGTGCGCTCTGTGCGCTCTGTGCGCTCTGTGCGCTCTGTGCTCTTTGTGTACCGGCGAGCGTGGCACGCCGTGGCATGAACTTGTGCGCGAGCAGCATCGGCAGACGCACCAGCATGCCGCACACGAGCCGCGTATGACTGCGGCTGATACGCACGTTGTCCCACAGCACGTCGAAATGTGAAACGCCGTCGCTCGCGTAGGTGACGCGCGTGGGGATCGAGCGGAACGCGGCGCGTCGCCAATAGAGGCGCACCAGAATCTCGATGTCGAAGTCCATCCGCGTGGGCAGCGGCACGCTGTCGATCAGATCGCAAGCCAGCGCAAGCGGATACAGGCGGAAGCCGCACATGGAATCGCGAATGGTCAGCGACAGCGTTTCGATCCACACCCACACATGTGTGAGATAACGGCCGTAGAGACGCGCTTTCGGCACGCTCTCGTCGTAGACGGGGCGGCCGAGAATCACAGCGCCCGGTTCGGTGCGCGCCGCTTCGATGAAGCGCGGCACGTCGGTGGGGTCGTGCTGGCCGTCCGCGTCGATCTGCAACGCGTGCGTGTAGTGGGCGTCGCGCGCGGCGCGCAACCCCGCCATCACCGCCGCGCCTTTGCCGCCGTTGACGGGCAGACGCAGTAAGGTGAGCTGTGCCTCGTACTCGCGAGCGAGTTGTGCGAGCACCTGCTGGGTTGCCTCGTCGCTGCCGTCGTCGACGACGAAAATCGGCAAGCCGTGCACCGCGAGATGCGCGACGGTCGCGCCAATCGCGTCCTTGTGGTTGTAGATCGGGATCACGATGCAGGGAGCGAAGCTCATCATGCGCCCGCCCGATAAACGATCACGCCCGACGCGCATTCGCGCTCGTTCACCCGGTACGCGAACTGCACTCGCTGACGCGCGGGGTCGTGCGCGAGCGTGAGTTTGAGCACCGCGCCCGGCCCAACCGGCGCCATGAACTTCAATCGATCGATCGACGTAAAGCCGCGCACGCACGGCAGTTGCTCGGCGGCAAGCCGCATCGCCCAATCGATCTGGACCACGCCCGGCAGAATCGGCAAGCCGGGAAAGTGGCCGGCGAAATGCGTGAGCGTAGCGGGCACGCGCAACTCGTAGTGCAGCGTCTCTCCAATGTCGGCACCGCGCGCTTCGGCCAGCACTTCGACGCCTTCGGCACGCGGCTCGAACGCCGCCGCGACCGCCGACACCGGCAGCTTGCCGCGCGCGTCGAACGGCAACGCAAGACGAAAGCGCCAGTGACGCGGCAACACGACGACGTCGAAATAATCGGCGAGATGTCGGCGCAAGGTTTTCGCGAGCAGCACGCGGCCTTCGTCGCGCAATGCTTTATTACCTGCTTCGGTCAATGCGACGACAGCGCCGACGCGCTCACGCACGCCGCCCTCGAGCGGCACGATTGCCGCTTGCGTGACATACGGATGCAGCGCGAGTCGCGCTTCGAGTTCCGGCAGCGACACGCGCTTGCCATCGAGCTTCATCACCCGATCGAGGCGGCCTTGCAAACGGAAGCGGCCTTGCGCGTCGAACGCGATTTTGTCGTCGGTGCGATGCCAGCTGCTATGGTCCAGATGCGGCGAGCGCACGTTGAGCGCACCGTCTTCGTCGCAACGCACTTCGATGCCGGTCACCGGTTGCCATGCATCCGTCTGATCCTGGCGGCGCCACGCAATGCCGCCTGTTTCAGTGCTGCCATAGATTTCGAGCGGCGCGGCACCATAGGCCGCCGCGTATTCGTGCGCGGCTTCGAGCGCGAGCGGACCGCCTGACGAGAAAAAGGCGCGCGGTGCGGGCGTCAAGTCGGTGAATCCAGGCAGCGCGGGCCAGCGCGATAACTGCGCGGGCGTCGACACGATCACGGCCGCGCCGCACTGCGCGAGTTGCGTTTGCAGATGCAGCGGTTCGATGCTGATCTCACGGTCGAATGCGCGGCCGGCGGCCAGCGGCCACATCACGCGAAACAGCAGACCGTAGATGTGGTGATGCGGCACGCTCGCGAGCATCGTCGCGTCGCCGACCAGCGTGCCCCACTGCTTTTCGAGCGTATGCACTTCGGCGTTGAACTGCGCGAGCGTTTTGCGGATCGGCTTGGGCCGGCCGCTGCTGCCCGACGTATATAGCGTGAGCGGTGCTTGCGGGTCGATGTGTGCGCCCGGCGCGTGAGCGGCGGCATCGGCTTGCGCGTGCGGCGGCAGCGCGGCGTCGGTGAGCACGACATCGTAGGCGTCGGCGAGATCGGCGAGATAGCCGGGGGTCGCGTTCGCGGGTATCACCGGCTCCTTGCCGCATGCGAACAGCGCGAATAAAGCGCAGGCGAAATCGAAGGGGTCGTCGATACACAATGCGTAGCGCTGCGCCGCTTGCGATTGCACGGCCGCTAGCAGCGTCGCAACGCGTGCGCAAAATGCGGCGCGATCGAGCAGCAAACCGCGATCGCGGCATACCGGCGTGGCGGCCGCGGCTGTATTCAACGGAGTCGACAACAGGTCGTGCAACGCGATCATGCCGCCTCCGAACGCGCGGCGCGCGGCAGTACCACGAGGTAGCGCCATATGACCTCGGCGATCAGCAGAACACCGATCAGCACATAAGCAATCGCGCCGTTATAAAGCGACCAGCTCGCGCGGCTCCAGTAGAGCGCGGTATAAGCGGAGAAAGCACCGTTCAGCAGAAAAAATACACACCACACCTGAGTAACGCGCCGCGTGTGGCGCACTGCGCCCGGCGGCAGATCAGGATTGCCGAGGCGCGCGAATTTTTCGATCATCGAGGGCCCGCGCACGAGCGTCGCGCCGAACGCGATCAGCAGACCGAGATTGACGAGCGATGGGTACAGGCGCAACAGCAGCTCGCTGTTGGTCAACACGATGGCCGCCGACGCGCAGCTCAGCAAACCGACCACAGTCCAGTCGATTGCGGAAAGGCGGCGAAGCGAAGTCGCGACCGGACCGCCGCCCGCCCAGCGCTGCAACCACAGGATCGCGAACAGCATGCAGCCGACATAACGCGGCGTATCCCAACGCCATGCGCAGAGAATCAACGCCGGATAGGCGAGCTTCACCAGCACTTGCACGACTGCCTTGACCCAATGACGCTCGCCGGTGGACGGCGCGCCGGAAGCGGACGCTCCAGTCGCGGTCTCCGGCGTTCCCGAGCGCGCTGCCGGCATCAGCCTTGGGCCGCGAGCAGGGATTCGACAGCACCGATCACGTCGCCGACCGTGCGCACCGACTTGAACTCTTCCGGCTTGATCCGGCGGCCGGTCATTTCCTGCAGCTTGATCGCGAGATCGACGGCGTCGATGCTATCCAGATCGAGCTCTTCGAACAGATGCGCGTCGGGCGTCACGCGCTCGGGCTCGATTGCGAAGTTCTCTTTGAAAATGGCGCGGATGCGCTCAAGAATCTCTGCCTCGGACACGATTTATTCCCCTTTTCTGTTGGTTTCGTTCGCAGCGTGCGCCGCTTCGCGCTGGCTCTCGACCAGCGCGGCCAGCGTGCTGATCGAGCGGAAGTGTTCACGCGTGCGTTCGTCGTTTGCCGCAATGGTCAATTGGTATTGTTTGCGCAGCACGATGCCGATTTCGAGTGCGTCGATCGAATCGAGACCGATGCCGTCGGTATCGAACAACGGCGCGTCGTCGTCGATATCGGCGGGACTCAGGTCTTCCAGATCGAGCGCCTCGATGAGGAGCTGCTTAATTTCGAGTTTTAAAGAATCCATAATCGAACAGGTGCTGAGTAATGTGTGCTTCGACGGCGCTCGTCACGCTGCGCGCAGCGAGAGCCGGTGTAGTGTCGTCTGCCGTGAGCTGGTCGACGCCCAATGGTTCGAGCACGTTCACGCGCATGCGGAACGCTCGCGCGGGTACGTGGTACCAGCGCATCTGCTTCGTGAACGCGGGCGGATCGCAATCCATCAGCACAGGCACGATCGGCGCGCCGACCTTTAACGCCATGTGCGCGAAACCGCGCGAAAACGCATGCAACCGGTTCGGCGCGGGGCTGCGCGTGCCTTCCGGAAAAATGATCATCGTATAGCCTGCGGCTAGCTGCCTCGCGCCGGCTTCGACCAGCTCCGCGGGATCGGCATTGCTGACGTATTCCGCCGAGCGCACGATGCCCCAGAAACACGGGTTGCTCCAGTGCGCATTTTTCACGACGCAGCACGCATGCGGCGTGAGCGAGAGCAGCACCATCACGTCGAGGTACGTGGGGTGATTCGCCACCACAATTGACGGCTTGCGGGCGCGCAACGCGTCCACGCCCGACACTTCGAGCTCCATCACGCCGATCCGCTGCAATACGGCGACAAGCGCACGGAAGAACCAGTGGATCACGCCCGTCACCGCAAACTGTCGCGACGCGCGATGCGGCCACAGCCACGCGAGCGGAAACACGAGCACCGAAAACAGCACGCCGCAGATGCCGAACACCACGAAAGCCATGCCGGTGGCGAAAAGTCGCCAGGTGTAGTCAAGCCGCGCGGTCATGCCATCCCCAATGCCATAGGGCGCCGGCGCCTTGCCAGGCTGCCGGATTGCCGGTCTCGAGACAGTGCAGCAGCGCCTGGCTCTGCGTGGCGAAGCGCGTTTCGGGTCCGGCGGCGTCGCGCGGTTGCGCCGCGCCGCTTGCATCTGTTGCTGCGCTGTGTTCCGGCGCTACGCTTTTCGCAGCAGGTGCAGCGGCTCCAGTGCTTGCAGCCGTTGCAGCCGTCGGGCTGGCGTCGCGCTGGCCGACTGCCTGCGCCGTGTCCGGGCCGACAGCCGCGGATCGCGCGCACACCAGATCGCCCAACGCGCCTTCGCTGCTCAGCAGAATCGCGATTGCACCGCCCTGCACTTCGTCTTCGATGGTGCCGTATGCGGGATCTGCGGGTTCGTCTGCGTAGACGAGCAATACCGGCGACGCGGGCTGCGTCGCGTATTGCGCGTAGGCCTCGAGGAGCGCGTAGCCGAGGGTTTCAGGACCGGCGGAGATCGCGCTCGCCGCCGAGCGGTCGCCGCGCGCAATGCCGAACACGCCTGTCATTGCGTTGAGCACCGAGAGGCTGAACGCGGTCGGCGAGACGGGCTCGCCGGAGCTGATCGCGCGGAGGATGTCGGTGGTGCGGCGCAATTCCCCATGCCGCGAGGCGAACACGACGCGGGCCTCGCCGGCGCCGACACAATCGTGCGCAACCTTCAGCGCGACTCTGGACAGAGTGCTGAGACGCCGCCGCACGATCGGCTCGATAAAGCCGATGTCGGGTGCGGCAGATGCGGCAGCAGGCCAGCTAGACCAGCGAGCGACCGGAATGGTCCAGTGCGGATCGGGCATATCGGTGTTCGCGCGTAGAAGCAGGGAGAGGTTAAAGCGCCTGACGGAACACGCAGCCGTCATAGCGTATGCGCGCCGCGCGGGCCGGCAAACTCCAGCCGCGGGTCGATCCAGTCTTTTTGTAGGTTCACCGAAATTAACGGCACATCGGCCAGGTTATTTAGGCGCCTCTGAAAATTGGCCTGGTGGTTCGGCTCCGGCTCCCGCAGTGGCCGGAATCATACTGAAGATTCTCGTTTAAATCAGCCAAAAAAGACGTATCCATCTGTATCCGTGTCGCGATTGCCACGGTGCCGTTCAACCCATATTAGATTTCGCGGACATTTCAGGGGACGCCTTGGGAATATACCTATGGCGGCGCGTTTTCTCGCCGGATTCCGGTTTCGCGCGGCGCCACTTACGCTGAAAATCGCCTGAAACTTTCAATAAACTTTCGGCGAATCCTGTTGCAGTTCAATACATTCATTTTGCCGGCCAATCTCGTGGGCGGCATTCAGACTGCGATGCCACGCCTGTTATAATCCGCCCCTCATTGGGGAGTAGCCGCCCCGCGGCGCGTTCGGCCGGCAAACATGCCGGGCTCGTAGAACGCAAACCTCGCGGGGGCGCCTGTCAACAGACTTGGCCGTCAGGGCCATGGCAGCCGCAGCCTCGGGCCTGGCGAGACCGATGACCCACACCCCGCCGCAATTGGGCCCGGCGTGTCGTGGGTCGTCGCTCGTTCATTTCTCGGCCCGGGAATTCAAAACAACGTGATCCACGCTTTTCTCATTTCGACCGGAGCGGTCGCGCTCGCCGAAATCGGCGACAAGACGCAATTGCTGTCGCTCGTGCTTGCCGCGCGTTACCGCAAGCCGGCGCCGATTATCCTGGGCGTGCTGGCCGCGACACTCGTCAATCATGCGGGCGCGGGCGCACTAGGCGCGTGGCTCGGCTCGCTGCTCACGCCGACCGTGATGCGCTGGGCGCTGGCCGTCTCGTTCATCGGCATGGGTTTGTGGATTCTCGTGCCCGACAAGCTCGCCGACGACGAGGCCAACACGAACCGTACGCACCTCGGCGTCTTCGGCGCGACTGTCGTGGCATTTTTCCTGGCAGAAATGGGCGATAAGACGCAGATCGCGACTGTGGCGCTGGCCGCGCGCTTTCACGATTTCTTCGGCGTGGTGGCCGGCACCACGCTCGGCATGATGATCGCGAACGTGCCGGCGATCCTGCTCGGCGACCGTTTCGCTCACCGTCTGCCGACCGGCCTCGTGCATGGCATCGCAGCCGTGCTGTTCGTCGTTCTCGGGACGATGGCGTTGTTCGGCGTCGGAATCTGAAGCGGACCGCGTGATCCGGGTGCCAGCCGGAGTGCGCGCCGCCGCGCTCACCGTTCTGTCACTGCACGGCTTTCGCGCCGGACGCGGCCGCGGGCGCCATTGCCGATGCCGGGGCAGCGGCGGGCACAGACGTTTCGTTGGAAGCATCTGCGCTCGCGCCAAGCGGAATCTTGACCGTACGCACGACGCCATTGCCGAGCGGGAAGTCAGCGAGCGCGCTGCGAGCCAGGAACGGCATGGCCCTCACCAGCGACGACTCGCCGCCCGAGTTGCGCGCGGTCACGTTGTAGACCTCCTTGCCGGTCGCGCGCTCGGTGATCCGCACACCGAGCAGATGCGTGAAGATCGGATAGCTCTGGTTCACATATCCGGCGGGGAACGGTCCCCATGGCCCCCACGGATCGTACGGGCGCCCCCACCCCCAGTAAGGCGCCGGCCACGGGTTGTAATAGACCGGCTCGGCCACTGTCACCACGTCTGAGCGAATTCCATAGGAGAGTCCGACGAGATAGCGCGCCTCCCCGCTGTCCACCTGGCGAAACGCGTGCGTAGCCAGTTCGTTGGCGACGATGTGCTCGTAGGTGGTCAGCTCGAGATTGTTTCGCTGGTCCGGTTCGCGCGCGAACGCGTAGGTGCGCGTCGCGTCGCCGCCGCTCCAGTCGGAGAACGCGGTGACCTGCGTCGTCACATAAGTCGTGCAACCGGACAGCAGCACAGTCAGCGCCGCCAGCAGCAACATGGCGCGGCGCGCCCATCGGTTCGTTTTCATGGTCTACCTCGTGAAGCGTTTGGGTCGGCTCGTGTTTGTATTGTACGTAGACCGTAGGCCAGGTCGCACCGTTTCCGGGTCCCGCGCCGTGTGCGCCGGCCTTGCGCTGCGATGGGATTGGCAGAAAGTTCGCTCCGCACGATTCGCCGAGGCTTTGTACAATGGCTCGACAAGCCCGGCTCACGCGCCTTCGTGCGCCGGCCGCTCGAGTCCATCACTACAGAACGCCATGGCCGATACCGCAACGCCCAATGTGATCCGCCGCGCCGATTATGCGCCGCCCGCTTTCCTGATCGACACCGTCGCGCTCGAATTCGACTTGCTGCCGGAACGCACGGTCGTGAAGAACACGATGCGCGTGCGCCGCAATCCGGACGCGTCGCGCGCCGCGCATCTGGAGCTAATGGGCGAACAACTTGAGTTCGTCAGTGCCACGCTCGACGGCCAGCCGTTCGCGAACGCGCATGCGCACGAACATGGCCTGGTGCTCGACAACGTGCCGGAGAACTTCGAGCTCACGCTCACGAGCATCTGCAATCCGGCCGCGAACACCACGCTTTCCGGCCTGTATGTGTCGAGCGGGAATTTCTTTACGCAGTGCGAGGCGGAGGGCTTTCGCCGTATCACCTACTTCCTCGACAGGCCGGACGTCATGGCCACTTACACGGTTACGCTGCGAGCCAGCAAGGCCGACTATCCCGTGCTGCTGTCCAACGGCAATCTGCTCGAAGAAGGCGATCTGCCGGACGGCCGCCATTTCGCGCGCTGGGAAGATCCGTTCAGAAAGCCGAGCTATCTGTTCGCGCTCGTCGCGGGCAAGCTGGTCGCGCTGGAAGAGCGCGTAAAGACGGGTTCGGGCAAGGAAAAACTGCTGCAGGTATGGGTCGAGCCGCACGATCTCGACAAGACCCGTCATGCAATGGATTCGCTGATCCACTCGATCCGCTGGGACGAGGAGCGCTTCGGGCTCGAACTGGATCTGGACCGCTTCATGATCGTCGCCGTGAGCGACTTCAACATGGGCGCGATGGAGAACAAGGGGCTCAACATCTTCAACACGAAGTATGTGCTGGCGAACCCCGAGACGGCGACCGACACCGACTTCGCGAACATCGAGGCGGTAGTCGGCCACGAGTATTTCCACAACTGGACCGGCAATCGCGTGACCTGCCGCGACTGGTTCCAGCTGAGCCTCAAGGAAGGCCTGACCGTATTTCGCGATCAGGAATTTTCGGCCGACATGGCAGGCGGCGAGACCGACGGCAGTGATGAAGCCGCGCGCGCCACCAAGCGCATCGAAGACGTGCGCGTGCTGCGCCAGATGCAGTTCGCCGAGGACGCGGGGCCCATGGCCCACCCGGTGCGCCCGGAAAGCTACGTCGAGATCAATAACTTCTACACGATGACGGTCTACGAAAAGGGCTCCGAAGTCGTGCGGATGTATCAGACGCTGTTTGGCCGCGAAGGTTTTCGCAAAGGCATGGACCTGTATTTCAAGCGGCACGACGGCCAGGCCGTGACCTGCGACGACTTCCGTCACGCGCTTGCCGACGCGAACGGCCGCGATCTCGCGCAGTTCGAGCGCTGGTACAGCCAGGCGGGCACGCCGCGCGTGTCGGTGCGCACGCGTTACGACGCCGCGCAGCAGCGCTACAGCGTAACGCTCACGCAAGGTTATGGCGAAGCCGCGCCGGCCGCGCGCGAAACGCAAAAAGGCCCGCTGCTGATTCCGTTCGCGATCGGCCTGATCGGCAAAGATGGAAAGGACTTGCCGTTGCAACTGGAGAGCGAGGCGCAGGCTTCGGACTCCACCACGCGCGTGCTCGAATTCACGCAGACCGAACAGACCTTCACGTTCGTCAATGTTGAGCAGGAACCTTTGCCGTCGCTGCTGCGAAATTTCTCGGCACCGGTGATCGTCGAATACGACTACTCGGCGGACCAACTGGCGTTCCTCCTCGCGCACGACAGCGATCCGTTCAACCGCTGGGAAGCCGGTCAACGGCTCGCCACGCGCGAGTTGCTGACGCTAGCAGGACGGGCCGCAAGCGGTGCGGAACTGCAGCTCGACGATTCGGTGGCCGCCGCGTTCGCACGCGTACTCACGGACGAATCGCTTTCGCCGGCCTTCCGCGAACTTGCATTGATGCTGCCGTCCGAAGCGTATCTGGCCGAGCAGATGGCCGAATCCAATCCGGCGGCCGTGCATGCGGCGCGGCAATTCGTGCGCAAGCGCCTGGCCAATGCACTCAAGGACGACTGGCTCAAGATCTACGAGCAACATCGCACGCCCGGCCCGTATGAAGCCACGCCGGCGGCGGCAGGCCACCGCGCGTTGAAGAACCTGGCGTTGTCTTATCTCACGGAGCTCGACGATCCGGCGGAAACGGTGCGGCTCGCGTCCGCGCAATACGACGCGGCGAACAACATGACGGACCGCGCGGCGGCGCTGTCCGCGTTGCTCAATGCATCGGCGGCAAATGGCGGCAGCGCCGAAGCGCAGCATGCGCTCGACGACTTTTACCGGCGCTTCGATAAGGAGCCGCTCGTCATCGACAAGTGGTTCGCTTTGCAGGCCACGCAGCGCGGCAGCGCGCAGCGTCCGGTGATCGACGTCGTACGCAAGCTGATGACGCATCCGGCCTTCAATCTGAAAAATCCGAACCGCGCGCGTTCGCTGATTTTCAGTTTCTGCGCGGCTAACCCTGCACAATTCCACGCCGAAGACGGCTCGGGTTACGCGTTCTGGGCAGACCAGGTAATCGCGCTCGACGCGATCAACCCGCAAGTGGCCGCCCGCCTCGCGCGCTCGCTCGAATTGTGGCGCCGCTTCACGCCGACGTTGCGCGAAGGAATGCGCGCGGCGCTGGAGAAAGTGGCGTCGCAGGTCAAATCGCGCGACGTACGTGAGATCGTCGAGAAGGCGCTCGCATGACGCACTTCTGACGCGGTCCTCCGTATCGAAAAGCCGGCACACGTTGTCGGCTTTTTTTCGCCCTTTTTTTCGGACGACTTCGGGGGCGGAGGCTCGCATGGACATTAGCCGTCTGGCCGACTGTTCGTTCGCGCCCCGAGGGGTGAAAGTAAACGCATTCATTTAACGGTTTACGTTTAACGAGTTGCGTTATATCATCCCATGATCACGACATTTGGCGACAAGGCTACGGCGAGAATCTTTCAGGGCAAGTTTGTACATACGCTGCCACGTCATATCCAGGCGCTTGCGTACCGCAAGTTGCTGATGATCGACGCTGCGGACTGCATCCACAGCTTGCACACGCCGCCCGGCAACCGGCTCGAAGCATTGCAAGGCCAACGCAGCGGGCAATGGAGCATCCGGATCAATGCGCAATGGCGCATCTGTTTTCACTTTATCGAAGGCGAGGCGCTGAATGTTGAGATTGTCGACTATCACTGATTATTGGGAGACCGGCATGGTCATCAAACGCTCCAATCTGGACAGTATCGATTTCTCCGACATCGACGCGGGAGACAGCATCGAGGAGATCCATCCTGGCGAGATTCTGCGCAGCGAATTTCTCGAACCGCTCGGCATGTCAGTCAACGCGCTTGCGCTCGCGTTGCGCGTACCGGCGCCGCGCATCAACGACGTGGTCCGCGGTAAGCGCGCAATCTCGGCGGACACCGCGCTGCGCCTCGCGCGCTATTTCGGCGCGAGCGCGCAGTTCTGGCTCAATCTGCAAATCGCCTACGACCTGCGCGTTGCCACGGCGGCGGCGGGCGAGCAGATCGAACGCGAGATAGATCCCATGCCCAAGGCGGACCGCCCGAAGCTGCCCAAGGTATCGGCGGAACACGCTCGGGCTGCGGCGCTCGCAGCAAGCGTGAGCGGCAGCGCGACGGGCGGCAAGGCCCGGCGCAAAGGCTGATCGGCTTGCTCATGCGGAGCCGCTCTTGTCGATCGCGCGACATTGCACGCGCGCTCCGATGTCAAAAGCACGGAGCGGACACACCAAGCGGTTAAAATCGGGATATTCCTCAAGCCTCCTGGAGTACAGCAATGGCCTTGCAACGTCGTACCACTCTCACGAAGTACCTGATCGAGCAGCAGCGGGAAACCAATAACCTGCCGGCCGACCTGCGGCTTTTGATCGAAGTTGTCGCGCGCGCATGCAAGGCGATCAGCTATCACGTCAGCAAAGGCGCGTTGGGCGACGCGCTCGGCACGGCGGGCAGCGAGAACGTCCAGGGTGAAGTGCAGAAGAAGCTCGACATTCTGTCGAACGAAATCCTGCTCGAAGCCAACGAATGGGGCGGCAACCTGGCGGGCATGGCGTCGGAGGAAATGGAGCAGTTCTTCCCTATCCCCGCGAACTATCCGAAGGGCGAGTATCTGCTCGTGTTCGATCCGCTCGACGGCTCATCGAACATCGACGTGAACGTTTCTATCGGCACGATCTTTTCGGTACTCCGCTGCCCCGACGGCCAGCAACCCACCGAACAGTCGTTCCTGCAGCCAGGCACAGAACAGGTCGCTGCCGGTTATGCGGTGTACGGACCGCAAACCGTGCTGGTGCTGACCACCGGCAATGGCGTGAACTGCTTCACGCTCGACCGTGAACTCGGTTCGTGGGTCCTCACGCAAAGCGATATGCGCATTCCTGTCGAAACGCGCGAGTATGCAATCAATGCGTCGAACGAGCGTCACTGGTATCCGCCGGTCGAGCAGTACATCGGCGAACTCAAGCAGGGTAAAGACGGCCCGCGTCAGAGCGACTTCAACATGCGCTGGATTGCGTCGATGGTGGCAGACGTGCACCGTATCCTGAATCGCGGCGGCATCTTTATGTATCCGGCCGACAAGCGCACGCCGGATAAGCCCGGCAAGCTGCGGCTAATGTACGAAGCGAACCCCATGGCGTTTATCGTCGAACAGGCGGGCGGCGCTGCGACCAACGGCGAAAAACGCATTCTCGACATTCAGCCTAAGAGCTTGCATGAGCGCGTTGCGGTGTTCCTCGGCTCGAAGAACGAAGTGGACCGCGTGACCCGCTACCATCTCGAAACAAAAAAGTGATTCGAGGGCTTGCCAAGCCAATAAAGAAGTCCCTATAATCTCGTTTCTCCTGATGCCGGAATAGCTCAGACGGTAGAGCAGCGCATTCGTAATGCGAAGGTCGGGGGTTCGATTCCTCTTTCCGGCACCATCAAGATTCAAGCAAAAAGCCCAGTCATTGCGACTGGGCTTTTTGCTTTTCGTCGACCTCTTTGGGTAACTCCCTAGCCGCGCAAGTCAGGTCTATCGAAGTGCGCGACAGTGCCGAGGTTGCGCGCGACGACCGGATCGCTCCTCTGAACGACCACTTCGCCTTCCGCGCGCTTAGCGTCGCCGTACGCAGCAACTGCCTCCTGCGGCGCTGACGGAAACCACGAGATGCGGCCGTCGCATTCGATCCCGACCTGGCGTCCATTCCAGTACACAGCGTTTTCCATGACTAACCCTCTGAAGGCGAAGACAACCATCTTCCGCGTTAGCGGCCGGGTGTCAGTTGTCTACCGCACCGTGGCCTGCTGATAACAGCCACCTTCATCATAGGAGCCGATATTGGCGCGGCCGGGTTCGTCATTAAGAAGACGATGTTTTGGCGCAAAGTGCGCAACGTTGACGACGGCAGTACGAGATTGCCTGAAGCCCTCGCACGCGTAGAAGCCTTTCGCGCAAATGCGCTGAAAATTTTGGTCAGTCGTCAACGAGGTGACAAATCAATCGTTTACCAAGTAATCCGCTATTCGCAACCGAATAAATGTCCGATCGGCAATAAACGAACGTTCGCTTTTTATTGGGCAGATTATTCCGATGCGGCAATGCACAAATTCACCGCGAATCGGGGAATACCCGCAACAAACTGAAGACTGATTACGCGAAGGGGCTGCCCACTGCCGCAACGGCCCGCCCGACAAGGCTCGCGACGATTTCGCAGAACAATGGATGCGGGAACTGTACGCAAGGCCGCAGAAGAACAACGCAAGCGAACCTATAAATTTGAACAGAAGCTCTGCTGAAATGGTGCGCTGTGCCGTTAAAGCAACAAAGAAGGTGTGATGCTAATCGGACACTGGTGCGACACGGGGCACGAGGCCGATAATCGGTTTGTAAAGGAGAACGATCATGGATGCCAAACCACCGAAGATCCCGACCCCGGATAAAGTCTTTAGCCCGGATCCGGAACCTGTCGGCGTCGAGTTTCTGGGGGCTGGACTGCCGGAGCACGTGCGCGCCTTTTTCGACGAACAACGTAAGTCGTACGACGCAAAGTAATTGTGCGGTGGCGCGACACGGTAGCGGTACTTGTGCTTACTGCACGAGTCGCGGCTGCGCGCGGTGCACGAGTCGCGGCTGCGCGCGGTTCGTTAATTTCTTTGGATCACGCTCCAACCAGGCGGACTAGCGCTGTCTGGCGTCGACGCTCGCACTCGAGCCTGCGCCCGCCTCTGCTTGCGTGAACTGACTGTCCTGCCCCAACTGGCGGCGGCACCGGTCTAGATGCCGGCGAGAACACTCGCGCAGTGACGCATCGTCTATTCTTCAGGTTTCCTTTCACGGCCGCCCGGCCATCGTCCAGCTTATGAATCGCCTGTTTCGCTTTGCCGCGCCGTGTGCGCTTGCGCTTTTCGCATCACTCTCGTTCGCACCTACTTCTGCCCTCGCCGACGGCGACGATACGGCGCTCACCAATCTGATCGCGCTCGCGTCGCAGCGACTCGCGCTCGCAGAACCGGTGGCGCGCTGGAAGTGGGCCCATCACCAGGCAATCACCGACACGCCGCGCGAGCAGGCGTTGCTTGCAGATGTGGAGAAACGAGCGGCAGCCGCCAACGTCGATCCGGCGTTCGCGCGCGCGTTCTTCCAGGATCAGATCGACGCGAGCAAAGACGTGCAGAACGCGCTCTTTGCAAGCTGGCGTGCAACGCAGCCGCCGCAGGAACCGGCGCCCGACCTGGCAACGAGCACGCGTCCGCAACTGGATCGCCTGACGCAATCGCTCGTCGCCGGCCTCGCTCGCGTGCAACCGCTGCGCGCGGCGCCGGATTGTCCGTCGCGCGTCGCGCAATCGCTGGCTAACTGGAAGTCTCTGACTCGCTACGATTCCACGCGCTCAGCGGCATTGGCTCGCGCGCTTGGACACGTGTGCGAAAGCGGTGGCGTCGGCGCAACCGGCTGACGGCGCGGTAGACGCAAGACGCGGGCGCAAAGAGGAACGTTGCGCCGCGAGGAATGACGAGATCTCGCCTGGTCGCGCATAGCGGCCGCGCAATCAGGCGAGCGCGATCAAACGATGCCTGCGACAGGCACGCCGCCCAGCACGCTCAGCGGCATCATCCGCAACCCGCGCGCGAGGTGGCTCTGAAGAATCTTGTAGGTCGACGCTTCGAATCCGCCGGTCAAACTGGCGGCATGCAGTTCGGTCGCCTGGGCCAACGACGGAGCATGGCCGATGTAACACCATTGGTCGACGACATGGAAAGCGCGCGCCTGCGACGCTTCTTCATGCTCCTCGAAAACGACAGGTCCCTGGAACGGCCACGGCGCGCCCGCGGGATCGCTCTTCGTGACGCGCGGCACGCGGTTATGCCCCGGCCGCAGCGTCGCGATCCACTGCGCCTCGGCGAGCATCGCACCCAATTCGCCGCCGGTGGCGCGCCACTCTACGCGCCTCACCTGCTGCGCCAGCCGAATATCTTTCGACGAACGCCGCTCGCCTGTCAGATGCGCACGAAGCCGCTGACGGACACGCACGCTCCGTCCGACGTACAGCGGCAAATCGTTGTCTCCATAGAATGCATAGACACCACATCCAGCAGGCGCGGTCTCAAGCAGATCTTCGGTGATGTCGCCTGCCAGCCGATAGCGCCGCGTAGTGCGCTCGATATGCGCGCGCAGGACGTCTAGCGGCACGAGGCCGTGAAGCCGCTGCCAGAATTGCCAGATCAGATCGGCGTCGGCAAGCGCGCGATGCCGGTCGGACGGCACCAGCGAGTGCCGCTCGACCAAGGCGTCGAGCCCGTGGCGCTTTTCGGACGGGAACAGCGCGCGCGACAGGCGCACGGTGCACAGTACGTCCGGGTCGAATGAGAGGCCGACGCGGCGGAATTCGCCGCGCAAAAAACCTCGGTCGAAGCTGGCGTTATGCGCGACGAACAGTTTGCCGGTGAGTCGCGCAAACAGTTCGGGCGCGATGGCGTCGAACGTCGGCGCGCCGCGCACCATCGCGTTTGTGATGCCGGTGAGCTGCTGGATGAACGACGGGATCGGTTGCTGCGGATCGACGAGGCTGCTCCAGCGCGTGACGCCGGCCGGCCCTACTTCGACGACGCCGACTTCGGTAATGCGGTGCTCGTTAGTCGAGCCGCCGGTGGTTTCCAGATCGACGAAGACGATCGGATCTTTGAGGGCCGGTTCGGGCAAAAACTGTTCAGACATGAAGGAATGCTTGGACGCGTGACTTTGCGGCAAGTATGCACTAGTTGGCGGCGGCTGACCTGTGGGCGTGACCACCGCGTGGTCCAGCCTCCGTCGGCAAAGGGTTTTAGCGGCGACCGTGTCCCATCTTGCCAAGTGGCAGTCGCGCCCGACAACGGCTGGACGTTCGCCGCTTGCCTTTCCGCCTCGCCGTGCGATGTCAAACCACATTCGGTAAAAGAGGTTGAGCGCTTTTCAGCTTTGTAGTGCGCCTTTCGAAGAAGTGCACAAACGATCGTCACATCCACTTCGATTAATGAAGCCGTGAACTTAATTAAAGCTTTGGTCGCAGATGTTTCTTGTGCGCTTAACGAATTGATATCTGGGATTAATCGTTCGTACTTTCGCCCTTACGTCAACTTTACCCAAAACCGATAATCGCTAAATCGTAAGAAAGGAAATATTTTCCGCCGCCGGTGCCTGTAACGATTCGCCACATTGGTAAGTGTTTCTACGAGTTGTTCGCCGACCTGCCGAAACGCATCATGAATCGAGCATTTGCAGTAATGCGTCTCAGGAGATTGCCATGCAGTTCAGTGAAATCCGCCGAATCCTTTCCAAGCTGATCCCCCATCTAGCACAATCGCCAGCCGCCTCGCCCACTCAACCCAAGCCAGGTCGACCATCGGCGCTGGAGTTCGATCCGATGTGGCACGGCGACCATTGGCAGAACCTCCTGTCCTCACCAATGGACGCGCGCCACTACGTCATGGAAGACTGGACCTCGACCACGGCGAACGAGTGGAATGCGGACCGCACCGCATCTGCGCACTGATCATCTTCTGACGCTACGACGCTAACGCGCGATCCGCAGACGAAAAAAAAGCGCGACTGGGAAGTCGCGCCGACAAAGGTTTGGAGATCTTTTTCGTCAACGAAAAAGTCCGCTTCGGAAAGCAGAGATTTCAGTATAGCTTTTAATCCCAAATCTATTATTCACACAAAATACAATCGTCTGTTGCTAGAACGACAACAATAGCCTTCCAATTCAATTTCGTTGTTTTTTCGCATCGAATTAGCGTCGCTATTTCGCAACGCCATTTGCCATCCACTTGTTCCCCTAGTTGCTGGCATGCCTGGAAGCGTTGACCGGCAAGGCTTTCGCGGAATTCTTTCATCGTTTCGAATCAAGTAATACTTTATTGCGAGAATCGAAACGTCCACTGATTCGAGCCTCTCTCTACACTTTGCGTAACCGGAAATCAGCGCTCTATCTTTAAGCGCACCTTGACACGGATACGCCTCTCGCAGCGCCCGCGTGAAGGGTTCCGAAGCACGATTCACCGCTCACTCTCGCTTTCGGAGTAACAAGATGAAAAAGACTCTCATGGTCGCGGCCCTGACGGGCGTTTTTGCAACTGCGGCGCACGCTCAAAGCAGCGTCACCTTGTACGGCTTGATCGACGCCGGCATCACCTACACCAACAACCAGCACGGCCACAGCAACTGGCAACAGACGAGCGGTTCGGTGAACGGTAGCCGCTGGGGCTTGCGCGGTGCTGAAGACCTCGGTGGCGGCCTGAAGGCGATCTTCACGTTGGAAAACGGCTTCGGCATCAATGACGGCTCGCTGAAACAAGGCGGTCGCGAGTTCGGCCGTCAGGCATTCGTTGGCCTGTCGAGCACCCAGTTCGGTGCCGTAACGCTCGGCCGTCAATATGACAGCATGGTCGATTACGTTGGCCCGCTCGCGCTGACCGGCACGCAATACGGCGGCACGCAGTTCGCCCATCCGTTCGACAACGACAACCTGAACAACTCGTTCCGTGTCAACAACTCGGTCAAATACACGAGCACGAACTACGGCGGCTTCAAGTTCGGCGGCATGTATGGCTTCTCGAACCAGGCTGACGGCTTCGCAAACAACCGCGCCTACAGCGCGGGCGCGTCGTACAACTGGGGCGGCCTGAACGTCGGCGCAGCGTATTTGCAACTGAACAGCAACGGCGCGAACGCCGCGTCTGCGGCGTTCAACGCCGGTGGCGCCGTGTCCAGCGACAACACGTTCTTCGCTCGCCGTCAGCAGACGTGGGGCGCAGGCGCCAGCTACGCGTTTGGTCCGGCAACCGTCGGCCTCGTCTATTCGCAGACGAATCTGTCGGGTCTCGTCGGCATCGGCGCAGGTGCATCGGGCCAACCCGGCGGCATCGGCCTTCCGAACAACAGCGCGCACTTCCAGAACTACGAAGCAAACGCTCGTTACGCTTTGACGCCGGCTGTCAGCATTGCCGGTTCGTACACGTACACGCGTGCGAGCCTTTCGGGCACTCGCCCGCACTGGAACCAGTTCAATCTGCAAACGGCGTACGCACTGTCCAAGCGCACGGACGTTTATCTGCAGGGCGAATACCAACAAGTCAACGAGGGCGCCATCGTTGGTGCCGACATCAACGGCCTGGGTGCTTCGAGCAACAACAAGCAGGTTGCGGTCACGGCAGGTCTGCGTCACCGCTTCTGACGCGGCGGGCAGGACCCGCAGCATGGAAGGCGCCGTTCGCGGCGCCTTTTTTTATTGCCTCAACACACGCTTCGTGCAGGCGAATTCGCGCGCGGTAAGAGACTAGCCACCACTATCCGGAGGCGGATATTTGACGTCGAGTATGTCGATCGGCTGCGGCCCAGCCGGCGTGTACAACGTCACGGTGTCGCCGACCTTCGCCTTCAGCAGCGCCCGAGCGATCGGCGAGATCCAGCTTACGTGTCCGATATCGAGATCGACCTCGTCGATGCCGACAATCGTCACGCTGTGTTCCTCGCCGTCCTCTGTCGCATATTCGACAGTCGCCCCGAAAAAGACCTGATCGACGTTCTCCTGCTTGCTGCTGTCGACAACCTCGGCGAGGTCCAGACGCTTGGTCAGAAAGCGGATGCGCCGATCTATCTCGCGCAGGCGGCGCTTGCCGTAAATGTAATCGCCGTTCTCGGAGCGGTCGCCATTCGACGCAGCCCATGACACGAGCTTGACGACCTCCGGCCGGTCGACGTCGATCAGATGCAGCAGTTCATCGCGCATGCGGCGGTGGCCGGCAGGCGTGATGTAGTTCTTGGTTCCCGCGGGGATATCCGGCTGGGCGACGTCGAGATCGTCGTCATTATCTTCGCTCGACTCTTTGACAAAGGCCTTGTTCATGATGATCCATAAGCTGCAGCAAACGGCTGCTTCACTAGGGTACACGATCATGACAATGAGACAAATCGCAGTTACACGCTTCCCTTTTTTGAAACCTTTGCTATAATCTCGTTTCTGCGTGCGGCTGTAGCTCAGTTGGATAGAGTACTTGGCTACGAACCAAGGGGTCGTGGGTTCGAATCCTGCCAGCCGCACCACTTATTCGAGGGCCTCCCTCCGGGGAGGCCCTTATGTTTTACCCAGTTTTAGTGCAGTAGTGCATCACCCGTTTCGCGTGCGGCTGTAGCTCAGTTGGATAGAGTACTTGGCTACGAACCAAGGGGTCGTGGGTTCGAATCCTGCCAGCCGCACCACCTCTAGAGGGCCTTCCAGTTGGAAGGCCCTTTGTTTTTGTGCAGTCGGTTTCGGCACGCCGCAAGTTCAGGAGCGCGGCCTTAGCGCGGCGGCGACTGAATATCGCCGATGTGGCCGCCGGGGCTCGGCACTTCTTCGAACGTATCGCCAGCGGTAGCCTCGGCAATGCGGCGCACCGTGTCGCCCACCAGCATCTGCGACTCGTGCAGCATCTCGCCCACGCTATCGCCGAACCGGCTTTCCACGAACGCCCGCAGCAGTGCCACGCGCAACGAGTCCCCGCGTCCCTCCGCCTCGCCGTGCCCGCCTTCGAATTCCGCCACGCAGTGCGCAGGGCCCTCCTCGCTGCGCTCGCGCATTTCAAGCCGACGCGCGCGCTCCATCACTGCCGCAGCGGCGTCCCATGAGGCGGTAGGTGTGAAACGGCCATCCCACGGACGGCCGCGGTCGTTACCGCGAATCGCGACGGTCTCGCCGCTGTCGGTAAAGTGAATTTCGCGCACAAAATCGTGCAGGCTGCGGGCCACCCAATAATCCAGTGCGAGGCCTTCGAGGTCAGCTACTTTCATCTGCGTTCTCCCTGAGTTTTCAGGTGAGACTCGCTAGTGGCGGCGGCGTTCCGATGGAAAGATGCGGCGCTTCTTCGCCCGATGAGCGGCAAAGGTCAGTAATCGGCCCGCTCGCGGTCGATTCGCATGCCGCCGTCATGCCGATGATGGCCGTCGTCGCTCGGCCGCTCACGCGCAATGCGCATCACGTCGGGATTCGTGCGCACGCGGCGCATGACGTTGGCCAGATGAACGCGGTCGCTGACCTGGATCACGAAGCGCAGAATCGTGGATTCTTGCGACAGGTCTTCGTCCATCGCGATATGCACGATGTTCGCGTCTGCCGAGGTAATGTCAGCGGCCACGCGGGCGAACACGCCCTTCGTATTCTTGACCAGCACCTTGACCGCGACGTCGAACAGACGCCCCGGTTGCGGCGCCCACGCCACGTCGATCCAGCGGCCGGGATCGCGCCGGTGGATTCGCTGCGCGACGCGGCAGTCCGTAGTGTGGATGGCCATACCTAGGCCAATGCCGATATAGCCCATGATGTCGTCGCCCGGAATCGGACGGCAGCATGCGGACAATTGCACCGACATGCCCTCGGTGCCGGTAATCACGACCGGCGGCGCATGTGGCGACCCCGAATCGGAACGCGAACCGTCGTCGTCGGCATCGCGGCCGCTCATCAACACTTCGATGCGCTTGGCCATGACCGCCGCGACACGCCGGCCAAGACCGATGTCGGCGAAAATTTCCTGGCCATTTTTGTTGCCCGTCCACTGCACGAGCTTTTCCCACGCTTCGGGCGTCACGTCCGACAGCGCAAGGCCGTAGCCCTTCAAAGCCTGATCGACCAGACGCTCGCCAAGCTGAACCGACTCGTTCAGGCGCATCGTCTTCAGATAATGGCGGATCGCGGAACGGGCCTTGCCGGTGCGCACGAAACCGAGCCACGCCGGATTCGGCTTCGAATACGGCGCCGTGATGACTTCGACGATATCGCCGCTCTTCAACTCGGTACGCAGCGGCAGCAGTTCGTTATTGATCTTCACCGCGACGCACTGGTTGCCTAGGTCGCTGTGGATCGAATACGCGAAGTCGAGCGCCGTGGCGCCGCGCGGCAGCGCCATGATCTTCGACTTCGGCGTGAACACGTAGACCGCATCCGGGAACAGGTCGATCTTTACGTGCTCGAGGAATTCGCTCGAGTCGCCGGCTTCGCTCTGAATGTCGAGCAGCGACTTCAGCCACTGGTGCGCGCGCTTTTGCACATCGTTCAGATCCGCACTGCCGTTCTTGTACAGCCAGTGCGCCGCCACGCCGGCTTCGGCGATCTCGTGCATCTTGCGGGTGCGCACCTGAAACTCGATCGGCGCGCCGAACGGACCGACGAGAGTAGTGTGCAACGACTGATAGCCGTTCACCTTCGGAATGGCGATGTAGTCCTTGAACTTACCCGGCACCGGCTTGTAGAGCGCATGCAATGCGCCGATGCAGGTATAGCATTCGAGCGCGCTGTCGACCACCACACGGAAGCCATACACGTCCAGCACCTGCGAGAACGACAACTGCTTGTCGCGCATCTTCTTGTAGATGCTGAAGATGGTTTTCTCGCGACCGGTGACTTCCGCGTCGATCTTCGCGTCGGCGATCGCGCGCTGCACCGATTCCAGAATCTTGCCGACCACTTCCCGCCGGTTGCCGCGCGCCGCCTTCACGGCTTTTTCGAGCGTGGCATACCGATGCGGATTGAAGTTCGCGAAGCTCAGGTCCTGTAGCTCGCGATACGTATTGTTCAAGCCGAGCCGGTGCGCAATCGGCGCGTAGATGTCCAGCGTTTCACGCGCCACGCGACGACGCTTTTCGGGCGGCACCGCGCCGAGCGTGCGCATGTTGTGCAGCCGGTCGGCGAGCTTCACGAGGATCACGCGGACGTCGCGCGCCATGGCGAGCAGCATCTTGCGGAAGTTTTCCGCCTGCGCTTCCTCGCGATTGCGAAACTCCATCTTGTCGAGCTTCGACAAACCGTCGACCAGTTCCGCGACCTTCGCGCCGAAACGCTCGGCGAGCTCGGCCTTGGTCACGCCCTGGTCTTCCATCACGTCGTGGAGCAACGCGGCCATGATTGCCTGGCCGTCGAGGTTCCAGCCGGCGCAGATTTCCGCGACGGCAACCGGGTGCGTGATGTAGGGCTCGCCGCTCTGGCGATACTGGCCGAGGTGGGCTTCGTCGCTGAAATGGAAGGCCGCCTTGACGTCTTTGATCTCTTCCGGCTGCAAATAGCCGGACAACGCAGACGTCAGCTTGGCAATGGATACGACGTCATGCCGGCGCGGTTGCTCCGGCGTGGCGGTCGGCCCGAACAGATGGCGAAACGACTGTTCGAGGACCGCGTCGATGTACTTCCGTGCAGACGAGGGCGAGTCGGCGTCATGCTCCGCTTCCGTGGCGGTGGGCGGGGTGGTACTCATGGTCGCCTCCGTAGCGGTTGAGCGTTGACGCCGGTCTGCACGTTGATGCAATCAGGTGAGGCAAAAGCTATGGCAAAAATGCTTGCCAACCGAAAACAGAAACAGTGCGCCTTAAACCGGCACCTTCTTCAGCATTTCGACGCCGACCTGGCCGGCAGCGATTTCGCGCAGCGCGACGACCGTGGGCTTGTCACGGCTTTCGATCTTCGGCGTGTGGCCTTGAGCGAGCTGACGCGCGCGATACGTTGCGGCGAGCGCGAGTTCGAAACGGTTCGGGATCTGTTTCAGACAGTCTTCGACGGTAATGCGGGCCATGTTGAGTTCCTTCTCAGTATGTTGCTTATTCTACCTTATGTGCTCGAATCGCCGCCGCGCTCAGGGGTGCGGAAGGTGAATGCCGAGCTGCACGAAAAGCTGCGTATGACGCGCGTATTGCGAGGCGAAGCGCGAACGCGTAGCGGCCACGAGACACTGCAGTTCGCCGAGCGCGCGGTCGAAGTTCTCGTTGATCACCACATACTCCGCTTCGGCCGCGTGCGCCATCTCGCTGCCTGCGGCGAGGAGCCGCCGCGTGATCACGTTCGGCTCGTCCTGGCCGCGCTTTTTCAGACGCTCTTCGAGCGCTTCGAGCGACGGCGGCAAGATAAAAATTTCGACCGCGTTGTGAAACTGCTTCTTCACCTGTTGCGCGCCCTGCCAGTCGATTTCGAGCAGTACGTCATGGCCGCTCTTCATCTGCTCCTCGATCCACACGCGCGACGTGCCGTAATAGTTGCCGTGCACTTCAGCGCTTTCGAGAAACTCGCCCTCGTCGTGACGCCGCATGAAATCGTCGACGGACGTGAAGTGGTAGTGCTCGCCGTCCTGCTCTTTCGGACGCGGCGGGCGCGTCGTGTACGAGATCGACAGACGGATCGCGTCGTCGCCGGCGAGCAGCGCGTTCACGAGCGTCGACTTGCCGGCGCCCGAGGGCGCGACGACCATGAACAGGTTGCCCGGATAAGCTCCGGCATACGGGTTGCGCGGTGCGCCGCTTTCGCGTGTGTGGTGATCGGTCATGTTGTGATGCTCCAGCCTTATTCCAGATTCTGTACCTGCTCGCGCATCTGTTCGATGAGCAGCTTCAGGGTCATCGACGAATCCGCCAGTTCCTTCGCGGCCGCCTTCGAGCCGAGCGTGTTCGCTTCGCGATTAAGTTCCTGCATCATGAAGTCGAGCCGCTTGCCGACCTTGCCACCCTTCTGGATCACGTGACGCGTTTCGTTCAGATGAGCCGTGAGCCGCGACAATTCTTCGGCAATGTCGATGCGGATACCGTACATCGTCACTTCCTGGCGAATCCGCTCGTTGATCTCTTCGCGCGAGACGATGGTCGCTGCCGTATCGGGCGCGGCAATGCCGAGCGCTTCCTGCAGACGCTCGACGATCTTCTGCTGATGCTTCGTGATCAGCTCCGGCACGAGCGGCGTGATCTTCGTGACGATCGCTTCCATCTCGGTCACGTTGGCGAGCAGCATCGTGGCCAGTTGCGCGCCTTCGCGGGCACGCACGTCGATCAGATCTGTAATGGCCTGCTTGCCGCATGCGAGCACTGCGTCGCGCAGCACCTCGGGTGCCACGCCCGTCTCGGCGAGCACGCCAGGCCAGCGCAGAATTTCGCCCGAGCGCAGACGGCCCGCTTCGGGGAACGTCGCGAGCACGGTGCGCTCCAGCAACGCAAGCTGCGTCAGCGCGTCATGATTGATCGAACCGGCGTTTGCCGTCTGTTCGCTGCGCTGCAGATTGATACGAATATCCACCTTGCCGCGCGACAGCTTATTCATCAGCATTTCGCGCAGCGTGGGTTCGCACACGCGCACGTCCTCGGGCATACGGAAGTTGAGGTCGAGAAAGCGCGAGTTCACCGTGCGCAGTTCGACCGACACGCTTACGCCGCCCGTTCCGGAGGCCGCGACGAGTTCGCGTGTCGCGCTCGCATAGCCAGTCATGCTGTAGATCATCGTATTTCTCGCGATGGTGGCCATGCGTGAGACGCTGGCCGAAGAGTCGAATCGCCCGGCGTGTACGAGACGCGAGGCGGTGAAACGGCATTATCCCATTTTTGGCGATGGGACCCCTTGGAGAGCCCCGGCCGACGCGGCACGCCGCCGGGGCGCATACCGGTGCGGATCGGCTGTAAAATCGTGCTTTCCCTTCCTGCTTCCTTCCCGACCCAATCCGACATGACCGACACCACTCAACGCCCTAGCGGCCGTCTCGCCAATCAGCTGCGCGACGTGCGCATCACGCGCCACTATACGAAGCATGCGGAGGGTTCGGTGCTGGTCGAATTCGGCGACACCAAGGTGATCTGCACAGCGAGCATCGCGGAGACCGTGCCGTCGTTCCTGCGGGATCGCGGCCAGGGCTGGCTCACCGCAGAATACGGCATGTTGCCGCGCGCCACGCATACGCGCAGCGACCGCGAGGCCGCGCGTGGCAAGCAGACCGGGCGCACGCAGGAAATCCAGCGTCTGATCGGCCGCGCGCTGCGCTCGGTGTTCGATCTGGAGAAGCTCGGCGCGCGCACGCTGCATATCGACTGCGACGTGATCCAGGCCGACGGCGGCACACGCACGGCGAGCATCACCGGCGCCTTTGTCGCCGCGCATGACGCGGTGAACAAACTGCTGGCCGCGGGGCGCATCGAAAGTTCGCCGATTGCCGATTACGTCGCTGCGATTTCGGTCGGCGTGTACGACGGCGTGCCGGTGCTCGATCTGGACTACGACGAAGACTCGCAATGCGACACCGACATGAACGTGGTGATGACGGGCGCGGGCGGCTTCGTCGAAATTCAGGGCACTGCGGAGGGCGTGCCTTTCTCGCGCGATGAAATGAACGCGCTGATGGATCTCGCGAGCGACGGCATCGCCACGTTGATCGCGAAACAGAAAGAAGCATTGGAGCACCGAGGTGAGTGAGGTTCGTGAAGGCAATGGCGCGCCACTACCGGGATCGCCGTTGAACAAGGTCGTGCTGGCGTCGAATAACGCGGGCAAGCTGCGCGAGTTCGCGGCGCTGCTCGGCGCGGCCGGCATCGAGTTGATTGCGCAAGGCGAACTGGGTGTGCCGGAAGCGGAAGAACCGCATCCGACGTTCGTCGAAAACGCGCTTACCAAGGCACGGCATGCGGCCACGCTCACCGGCCTGCCTGCCCTCGCCGACGACTCCGGTCTTTGCGTGCGCGCGCTGCGCGGCTCGCCGGGCGTGTATTCGGCGCGCTACGCGCAACTGGCCGGCGGCGAGAAAAGCGACGCTGCGAACAACGCGCGGCTCGTCTCGGCGTTACAAGGCGAGAGCGATCGGCGCGCGTACTACTACTGCGTGCTGGCACTGGTGCGTCACGCGGACGATCCCGAGCCGCTGATCGCCGAAGGCCGGTGGCACGGCGAGATTCTGGATGCGCCGCGCGGCTCGCATGGCTTCGGTTACGACCCGTACTTTTTTTTGCCGTCGCTGAACGCGAGCGCCGCGGAGCTCGAGCCGGCGGTGAAGAACGCCAGCAGTCATCGCGCGATTGCGTTGCGCCAACTGCTTGTGCGTCTAACGGAGGAAGCGTGATTCCGATCAAGTCGACGCCCGCCGATGTCGGCAATGGCGTGATCAAGGCATTCACGTCGCCGGGCAGCATCCGTCTGACGTCGCTGCCGCCGCTCTCGTTGTACGTGCATTTTCCGTGGTGCGTGCGCAAGTGTCCGTACTGCGATTTCAACTCGCATGAATGGAAAGGCGACAGCTTCCCCGAGAACGAGTATCTCGACGCATTGCGTGCCGATCTCGAGATGGCTTTGCCACTCGTGTGGGGACGGCAGGTGCATACGGTGTTCATCGGCGGCGGTACGCCGAGCTTGCTGTCTGCGGCTGGACTCGACCGCATGCTGTCGGACGTGCGAGCACTGCTGCCGCTCGACGCCGATGCGGAGATCACCCTCGAGGCCAATCCCGGCACGTTCGAAGCGGCGAAGTTCGCGCAGTTTCGCGCGAGCGGCGTGAACCGGTTGTCGGTGGGCATACAGAGTTTCAACGAGGCGCATCTGAAGGCGCTCGGCCGGATTCACGATTCGACGCAAGCGCGCCATGCGGTGGAAGTGGCCGCCACCACGTTCGACAATTTCAATCTCGACCTGATGTTCGCGCTTCCGCAGCAGACGCTCGCCGAATGCCAGGCCGATGTCGAGACTGCGTTGTCGTTCGCGCCGCCGCATCTCTCGCTGTATCACCTGACGCTCGAACCGAACACGCTGTTTGCGAAATTCCCGCCGGTGCTGCCGGACGACGATGCCTCCGCCGACATGCACGACTGGATTCACGAACGCACGTCGGCGGCGGGATATGAGCGCTACGAAGTGTCCGCGTATGCCAAGCCGCATCGGCAGAGCAAGCACAACCTGAACTACTGGCGTTTTGGCGACTATCTAGGAATTGGCGCCGGCGCGCACACGAAGCTGTCGTTCCCGAATCGTGTGTTGCGTCAGGCGCGCTACAAGCATCCGGCCACGTTCATCGAGCAGGCCAAGGCCGGCGCGGCGGTGCAGGAAGAACACGAAGTCGGACCGCGCGACCTGCCGTTCGAGTTCATGCTGAATGCGCTGCGACTGGTCGAAGGCTTTCCGGTGCATCGGTTTATCGAACGCACGGGTTTGTCGATGACATCTATCGAGCCGGCTTTGCAGGAGGCGGAACGCCGCAAGCTGATTACGCGCGACCACGAAAAGATTGCGCCCACGCCGCTTGGACAAGCGTTCCTCAACGATCTACAGGCGTTGTTTCTGAAAGATCCACAGTGATTGCAGATGAAGAGAGCGCCGCAGAGAGGTTTTTTCAGGTTACAATTTGCGGCTTGGAGGTGTGGCCGAGTGGTTTAAGGCACCGGTCTTGAAAACCGGCGAAGGAGTGATCCTTCCGTGAGTTCGAATCTCACCGCCTCCGCCAGGACACCCCCTCGCATCCCATCCGAATCAATCCGATTCAACCGCGCTGAGCCTTACCAGCTAAGGCTCTCAGCGCAAAAGACCCAACATTATTTCTCTGGTTTTATTGTGGGACGCCGGGACGGCACCCCTTGGGCGGCGCGGACTGCCTGTATCTCAAGGGCGCGAGCGAAGGTTCCCGGTCGTGGGTTCTCCGGACCGTCTTGGCGGGCAATCAGCGCGATCGGGCCGCGCGCACTCTGACATGTCACTGCCGGAGTTGATGCGTCGACAGAGCCTGGGGGCGACGCTGGAAGGGTTTCGCCCCACTTTCTGAGACTGGACCAGCGGGTACACAAACTACCCGCGCGAGCTGGCCGAGGTGGTGTTCGCGCGCACCCAGGGCGATGCAATGAGGCGGCCTATTGACACGGCGACGTCCTGGAAACGCGCAGGCCGGTGATGACAACTGGGCAGGATTCTGCGCCAAGCCGTCAAAACTGGGCGCCGTGATCTACCAGAAAAAACCAAATCTCCCTACGCGCCGCCAGCCGTGCGATGGTGCTTGCCTTTGTTGAAGCGCTTCGACAGAACAATGAAGGCGCATCATGGCCAAATCTCTGTGTACCGATAGCGGTCACAATACTGCCGCGCTGGATATCGCCGCAATCCGCATCGACCAGGTACATGCGCTGACCAGCCTGTCGCTACTTGAGGCCATGGCGAAGAGTTTGCCGATCTGTCGCTGCCGGGACAGGCTTTGATCTTTGGCCTGTTCGAGGATGGCCTTGTCGACGTGAGCGCAGGGTTAGCTCACGATATCTAGTCGCATATTCGGGATGCCGTAGCGACCTGAAGCCGACTGTTCTGATCGGATTTTGTTGACAGCATCACAAGGATGCTACGCATACCTGAATTAATGCATTGTCACTATCCCACTGAAATGCGAGCGGGAAAAATACTGTCCCACGTCACCAAACAGCAGCACGTCACCTGTTTCCAGAGTTGTCCGATATGGCTGTCGGCCTGTCCTGCGGGGTAATGCCTTGCCGCGTCAGCGGCCAGTTTTCGCGCAATGCATCGGAGCAACTTAACCAGGACAGGAGACTTTTAAATGCCGGAACAGCAGATAAACGAATTGACGTACCTGTTTGCAACTATTGGCGCTCGTACCGGGCGCGGCCGATACGCGGGCCCGGTAATGACCAGCGCCGAGCATGAAGGCAAGGCATTCGCCCGCGTCGGAGAAATCGACGCGTATGACGACGGCAGTCAAACCACCATTATCGACGGCGCGGCTTATGCCGCTACATGGGAGGGTAAGCCGCTTGCGCTGATCGGTTCGCGCCTAAGTAACGGCGAAACGACTCCCAGCCTGTTCAATCCCGGATACCTGTCGCCTGCCGCTGAGTTCGCCGATGCGAGAGGCGACACCCATGCGTAAGGCGCTCGTCGTGCAAGGCAGCCCCACGACGACAGGTGGCGTTGTAACCGGCGGGTCGGCCATTCACATGACGGACCACGGCAGGCCATTCGCGCTCAACGGTGACGAAGCAACGTGCGGCAACTGCAAGGGTGCATTCAGGATATCCGGTACAGCTACACGCAGATGCTACAGAGGAAAGCCCGGTGTCATCGAAGGCGATCTGGTGCTGTGTCCCTGCGGACAAAATCGCGTGATGGCTAGTCCCAATCCCGGTTGCTTTTACTGGACCGACGAAAGCGTGGCAGGCGCAAGCAGCGGGGCGGCTGCCGCAATCGCGTCATCGGTAACAGATGCGATCTACGACGAACAGGTCCGCGCCGCTGCTGCGGGCATGACGCTCGAAGGTTATCCGTATCGGATCGAGACGCCAGACGGCCAGATGCGCGCGGGACGCCTCGATGCGGATGGACTGCTACCTCGCATTCACACTGGCGAGAGTTGCGGCGACTACACGGTGTATTGGGGCGATGAAGCCCTTGCAAAACAGGAAGACTGAATGATGCCGAACAGAAAGACATTAGTCAGAACCAACTCAACGCCTAACTCCATCAAAGAAGTGCAGTTGAACGCTGTTACTTTTGCCGCGTTGTGGTCGGCATATCCCCACTCAGATCCGTGCACCGACCCGTCCACAGGAAAGCCAGCTTTTGAGGATGAGTGTGCCATTCGCTTCGGCACATGTCTCGCTAATGTGGGAATCACCAATAAGTCGTTCAAAGGCGAGAAGTGCTGGTTTCACGGTCATCCAACGAGTCACATGCTTCGGGCCAAGGAAGTGGCGGAATGGCTTCAGCGTCGCCCTTTCGCTGGTTGCCCTGTTCCAGTACCAATTACAGGCACAGGCTGGCAAGATAGGGTGAAGGGGAAAACGGGAGTGATCTTCTTTGGGAACTACTGGCGACGCAACTTGAAGGACAAAGATCCGACTGGCGATCACATTGACTTGTGGAACGTAGACCGCCTTACGCCGAGTTCGGAAACGACTCTTCGGTTTACGTTCGGTATAAACAAGGTGTGGAATCCG
Organism: Paraburkholderia kirstenboschensis; assembly: GCF_904848585.1. Taxonomy (GTDB): domain Bacteria; phylum Pseudomonadota; class Gammaproteobacteria; order Burkholderiales; family Burkholderiaceae; genus Paraburkholderia; species Paraburkholderia kirstenboschensis. Next base: position 307,578 of record NZ_CAJHCR010000001.1, on the reverse strand, counting down.
CTATCCGTTTTAGGCGTCGGTCCAGAAAACCTTTACTCCAATCTTGCGGACTCGAAATCGATCCTATTCTGGGAAATCAAGTGAAGAAGGCGTTCGTTTTCGCACTCTTGTTCGTCATTGGCGCCGTAGGGGGCGGCCTTGTGGGGCTTTATATAGCGCTACCGTCACAAACCCTCGAATGCGGAGACGCGTGCGGTACGCGAGCGCTGGTGTTTGCCTTGCGTTGTGGCTTAGTTTTCGGCCTTCTGCTTGCAGTCGTTGGCGGTGTAATAACGAAGATGTACCGTGCAAGGCAGTCCGGCAGGCAGTGGTAAATCGCTGGTCCGAATAAGCTGCATAGGCAATGCCGTGCAATCGCTGCGGAGCTAACTAAGGCGGTCACGCCTCCGCCAGATCTCTGTACACATCCACGGGCCGCAAGGCCCGTTTTTGTTTGTGCTCGCGACGTTCAAGACACGAGCGCAGGCGCCTCGCTTCGGCTTTGAAGCCGTACGAACTTGCGGAACGGGCGCGCGGACTCGTATGCGCCCGACCAGTTGGCCGCGTACGCGCCGTAAAGACAGCACGGCGACAAACGACGCCCTCGCCCCGCGTTACACACTGACCGCGTCGAGCTTCTCCCGCGCGTCGGCACAACGCCGGTTCAGATCGCGGTGGATCAACTGGCTGTCGAGCAACGTAGACACATCGGTCAAGCCGTAATCAAAGCGCAAAACGTATTCGATGTCCGTGTAATCGTGATAGGCGCCGCTGTCGGCCAGCTTCCGCGCTTCGGCGAAAGCAGCATGTTGCCGCTCGCCGTTCATCAAATCTCTGATCGCCATGATTGCCGCTCCGAGGAACAGTGATCCCATCATAGCAATGCAAATTCAAAGGCGAGGTCGCGTGCGCGCAACACCTGGTGTTTTCCGGTAGAAGCGCTTCGTGCACCGTGAATGGGTGTACGCACCGGACGCGGGAAGCGGGAGCGCGGTCTTTGCGCCGTCTTTGTTGTGCCGTCTTTATCGCGCAGTCTCCATCGCGCCGTCGTTAGACGACAGCCACCGGCGCCTTCGTCCCGTGCCATCTGACGACCAGAATGCGGCCGATGTAGCACAGCGATCCCGCGACGCCCACCACAATGCCCATGCCTTTCGGCGAGCCATCCTGCCACAGTCCGACCGCGAGGCTCGACAGCGCGCCGAGCGCCAGTTGCACCGCGCCGAACACCGCGGCCGCCGCGCCGGCATTCATCGGATAGCGATGCATCAGATCGGTCGTGCAATTGGCCGCCAGCAAACCGACCACGCCAACGACAAAGAACAGGCCGGCTACGATCGACCACAGCCCTCCCCAACCGGTCAACGAGACAAGACAGACGAACAACGACGCAATGCAGCTCACGGTCGCGGCGAACGAAATGATCGGCAACGACCCAAGCCGGCCAACAAGCCGCGTATTCATGAAGTTGCCCAGCATGATCCCGACTATGTTCAGCGCAAACAGAAAGCCATAATGCTGCGCCGACACGTGAAAATACTGGATATAGACGAACGGCGTCGCCGTGATGTACGCAAACATCGACGCGAATGCCATGCCGCCGCACAGCATATGCCCCCACGCCACTGGATCGCGTAACAGCCGGCCGTACGCAGCGAACGATTTGAATAGCACCGAATGCGCACGCTTTTCGCGCGGCCAGGTTTCAGGCACCTTGAGAAACGCGGTTATCGCGCACACGATGCCGAACAGCGTCAACGCAACAAAGACGACACGCCAGCCGCCAAGCAGCAGCAACTGTCCGCCGATCAGCGGCGCGAGCAAGGGTCCGATCGACGTGACGATGGCGAGCATCGACAGCACGCGCGCAGCGTCGGTCGGACCGTACGCGTCGCGGGCAATGGCGCGAGCGAGCACGGATGCCGCGCCCGCGCCGAGCGCCTGCACGAAGCGGAACGTGACCAGCGTGCCGATCGAGAACGACAGCGTGCACGCAATGCTCGCCAGCGCATACATGATGATGCCGCCCAGAAGCACAGGCCGGCGGCCATACGTATCCGAGAGCGGCCCATAGAGCAGCATGCCGATCGAGAAGCCAAACATGAAACTGGTCAGTGTGGATTGAGCGGCGCCGGTTCCGATCGCAAACGCCTGCGCGATGGTCGGCAAGCTCGGCAAATACATGTCGATGGAAATCGGCCCGCATGCGGCAAGCGCACCGAGCAACAGAATCAGCCGGCCATCTGGCCGGCGTCCGGTGACGTGAGACATGGGAATCCAGGTGAAGCGCGCGTCCTCGGAAAACCGGCGCGCGGTGGTACAAAAAGACTGCAGTTAGCTGCTTGGATTGTACGCGACGGTTAAGGCATCGACCTCGCCCGCGGCGGGCACGAGCGGCAGCGTGAGGTCGTTGCAGGCTTGCAGGGCAAGCGCGCCGCTGATCGGTTAAGCTGCCGCGTGAACCGTTCAGGCCATTCGGCGTCGCGCGAAGAAGCCAGTGGCGCGCCTCCCTCATACCTTCTGTGCGACGTTGCGATGACTGCCTTCCTGCTGATCTGGAGCCCCAAGAAATGGCCGTGGCCCGAACTGCCCGATGTGGCCAAACGCGTTGCGGCGGGCGTCGCCGTAGCCGACGTGTGGGGTTGCGGATTCGCGCGCGGCATTCTGCCCGGCGACCGCGTGTTTTTGCATCGTGTGGCCACGGAGCCGAAGGGCATCTTCGGCTCGGGCTATGTGACGCGCGCGCCGTATGAGGTCCCGGACCCGGCGACGAAGCGCGGCTACCGCCTGTGCATCGACTTCGTGTACGACTGGCTCCTCGATGCGCATGAAGACGTGGTGATCCCTCGCGACATGTTGCGCGTGCATCCATTTTCCGTGCAGACCTGGGACGCGCAGAGCTCAGGCACGGTGATCAAACCGATCGCGGAAGGCGCGCTCGAAAAACGCTGGGCCGAACTCACGGGCAAACGCAAGCCGCCCCAACTGGACGTGCCGGCTGGCCCGGCACGCTCCACCAAGACGACTGCGCACGCGGCACAATCGACTACCGGCACAGCGCCTGTGAAGTCCTCGACAAGGACGCCCGCAACGAAGCGCGCACCCCGGCGCTGAGAATGCGCCTGAAAGCCACGTCTCTCCGCAAAACCTGTTGACACCGACTCCGGTACAATTTCTCTCATCTATCCCGGCGCCGCGCGAACCGCCCGCAGGCAAGCCGCGCCGCTGCGCAACCCAATTCCAGGCATCGTCATGTCCAACAATCAAACCCTCTTCGACCGCGCGCAACGCACCATTCCTGGCGGCGTTAATTCGCCGGTCCGCGCATTCCGCTCGGTCGGCGGCACGCCGCGTTTCATCGAACGCGCACAGGGTCCTTATTTCTGGGACGCCGATGGCCAGCGCTATATCGACTACATCGGCTCGTGGGGGCCCATGATTCTCGGGCATGTGCACCCGGAAGTTCTGGAAGCGGTGCAGCGCGTGCTGGCCAACGGCTTCTCGTTCGGCGCGCCCACCGAGTCGGAAATAGAAATCGCAGAGGAAATCTGCAAGCTCGTGCCGTCGATCGAACAGGTGCGCATGGTGTCGAGCGGCACCGAAGCGACCATGAGTGCGCTGCGTCTCGCGCGCGGCTTCACGAACCGCAGCCGCATCGTCAAATTCGAGGGCTGCTACCACGGCCATGCTGACAGCCTGCTCGTCAAGGCCGGCTCGGGCCTGCTGACGTTCGGCAATCCGACATCGGCGGGCGTGCCGGTCGACATCGCAAAGCACACCACGGTTCTGGAATACAACAACGTCGCCGCGCTCGAGGAGGCGTTCAAGGCCTTCGGCAACGAAATCGCCTCGGTGATCGTCGAGCCGGTGGCGGGCAACATGAATCTGGTGCGCGCCACGCCCGAGTTTCTGCAGGCGTTGCGACGCCTGTGCACCGAATACGGCTCCGTGCTGATCTTCGACGAAGTAATGTGCGGTTTCCGCGTGGCGCTCGGCGGCGCGCAAGAGGTCTACGGCATCACGCCTGATCTGACGTGTCTTGGCAAAGTGATCGGCGGCGGCATGCCGGCGGCCGCCTTCGGCGGACGGCGCGACATCATGGCTCACCTCGCGCCGCTCGGCGGCGTCTACCAGGCGGGCACGTTGTCCGGCAATCCGGTCGCGGTCGCGGCAGGCCTGAAGACGCTGCAATTGATCCAGGCGCCGGGCTTTTACGAAACACTCGCCGCGCGCACTGCGCGTCTTGTGAAAGGTCTCGCCCAGGTCGCTCGCGAAGCCAATGTACCGTTCGCGGCCGACTCGCTCGGCGGCATGTTCGGCCTGTACTTTACCGGGTCGATTCCGACGAGCTTCGCCGAAGTAACCAGGAGCGACGTGCCGCGCTTTAACGCGTTCTTCCACAAGATGCTCGACGCGGGCGTCTACTTCGCACCGTCGGCGTATGAAGCGGGCTTTGTTTCGATTGCCCATGACGACGCGATCGTCGACGCGACTGTCGATGCCGCGCGTGGCGCGTTCGCGTCGCTGAGCACCTGAGCGTCCAGCGAAACCGCCGTCACCCTGCCACCGGACCCTATCCAGACACCGATGTTCTCGCAAACCGATTTCGTCCATATGGAACGCGCGCTTGCATTGGCCAAGCGCGGCATGTACACGACCGACCCGAATCCGCGCGTGGGTTGCGTGCTCGTCAAGAACGGCGAAGTGATCGGCGAAGGCTTCACGCAGCCGGCCGGCCAGGACCATGCTGAAATCCGCGCGATGAAAGACGCGCGTTCGCGCGGCCACGATCTGCGGGGCGCCACCGCTTATGTGACGCTCGAACCGTGCAGCCACTTCGGCCGCACGCCGCCGTGCGCAAACGCGCTGATCGAAGCGCAAGTCGCGCGCGTGGTGGCCGCGATGGAAGACCCTAATCCGCAGGTGTCCGGACGCGGTCTCGCGGTGCTGCGCGACGCCGGCATCGAAGTACGCTGCGGGCTGCTCGCCAACGAGGCGCATGAACTGAACATCGGTTTCGTGTCGCGCATGACACGCGGCCGGCCGTGGGTGCGCATGAAAGTGGCAGCCTCGCTGGATGGCCGCACCGGCTTGCCTTCCGGCATCAGCCAGTGGATCACCGGCGAGGCCGCCCGCGCCGACGGCCATGCGTGGCGCGCCCGCGCGTCGGCGGTTCTGACCGGCATCGGCACCGTGAGGGAAGACGATCCGCGCATGACGGTGCGCTCCGTCGACACGCCGCGCCAGCCGCAACGCGTGCTGATCGACAGTCAGTTGGAAGTCTCGCCACAGGCGCAGATTCTGGCCGGTGCGCCCACACTGATTTTCTGCGGCAATCTCGATCAACGGCATAGCGACCGTGCGCAAGCGCTACGCGAGCGCGGCGCCGAGATCGTCCAGCTGGCCAACGCGGCCGGCAAGGTGGATCTTCCGGCGATGCTGAAAGTGCTGGGCGAGCGCCAGGTGAACGAACTGCATGTGGAGGCCGGCTACAAGCTGAACGGCTCGCTGCTGCGCGAAGGTTGCGTGGACGAACTGCTCGTCTATCTCGCGCCGAGCCTCCTCGGCATCGACTCGATGAGCATGTTCAACCTGAGCGCGCCTGACACACTTGAAGGACGCGTCAAGCTCGCATTCCATAACGTCGAGCGGATCGGCGAAGATTTGCGGATTCTCGCGCGCCTTGTGCCAGCGGGCGTAACCGCAGCCGGAACCGACGCCACGTCCCAACCCGTTTCGTTTTGATCGAGGATTAGTACGATGTTCACAGGAATCGTCGCGGCAGTGGGCCGCATCGAGTCAGTCAAGCCTCTCGGCACGAACGGCGACGCGGGCGTGCGCCTGAACGTGCAAGCCGGCGGCCTCGATCTCGCCGACGTGCAACTCGGCGACAGCATCACCATTCAGGGCGCCTGCATGACCGTGGTCGCGAAGACCGACCATTCGTTTGAAGTGGACGTGTCGCGTGAAAGCCTGAATTGCACAGCGGGCCTTGGCGAAGTGGGCGAAGTCAACCTGGAAAAGGCACTGCGCGCGCACGACCGGCTGGGCGGCCATATCGTGTCAGGTCACGTGGACGGCCTGGGCACGGTCACCCATTTCGCGTCGGTCGGCGAATCGCACGAACTACGCGTGCTGGCGTCGCGGGAGATCGGCCGCTATCTGGCGTACAAGGGCTCTATCACTGTCAACGGCGTGAGTCTGACCGTCAACTCGGTTAAAGATCGCGACGACGGTTGCGAATTCTCGATCAATCTGATTCCGCACACAGTGGAAGTGACCGCGCTCAAGCATCTGCGCGAAGGCACGCCGGTGAATCTGGAAATCGATCTGATTGCGCGCTACGTGGAGCGAATGCTCAACGCACCGAAGTAGCCGCCAGAACCACCCACTGCACCGCCAGCAAGAGTTCGGCAACAACTCACGGCAACAACCGGAGCCCGCCGCCCACGCATGGGGCGATCGCGGCCCCTTGCCGCTTCCGGCCAGTTCATGCGTCTATCGTTTTGCCGAGCATATCAACGGCTGATGGCGCATCGCCAGTCGGCCAAACGGCATATGCCGTTCGGCGGAGGCGACTTGGGACCGTGCGTGGCGTAAAATACGCGCTTTCCCGAAAAACTCGCCAACATGACGCTCGCCTCCACTCCAGAGATCATCGCCGAACTCAAAGCCGGCCGGATGGTGATCCTCGTCGACGAAGAAGATCGCGAAAACGAGGGCGACCTCGTGCTCGCCGCCGAATTCGTCACGCCGGAAGCGATCAACTTCATGGCGCGCTACGGCCGCGGCCTGATCTGTCTCACGCTCACGCAGGAACGCTGCAAGCTGCTCAACCTGCCGCTCATGACTTACCGCAACGGCACGCAGTATGGAACCGCGTTCACCGTCAGCATCGAGGCGGCGGAAGGCGTGACGACCGGCATTTCGGCCGCCGACCGGGCCCGCACGATCGCCGCGGCGGTGGCCCCGGACGCAAAGGCGGAGCACATCGTGCAGCCGGGCCACGTGTTTCCGATCATGGCCCAGCCGGGCGGCGTGCTCGTGCGCGCCGGCCACACGGAGGCAGGCTGCGACTTCACCGCGTTGGCAGGCCTCACGCCGGCTGCGGTGATCTGCGAAGTCATCAACGACGACGGCACCATGGCGCGCCTGCCCGACCTGATGGAGTTCGCAAAAGAGCACGATCTGAAGGTCGGCACGATCGCGGATCTGATCCACTATCGCAGCCGCACGGAGTCGATCGTCGAGCGCATTTGCGAGCGCACCATGCAGACGGCGCACGGCGCTTTCCGCGCGGTCATGTATCTTGACCAGCCGAGCGGCCAGCCGCACATTGCCCTCGTGCGCGGCACGCCGAACCCGGAACAGGACACACCCGTGCGCGTGCACGAGCCCCTGTCGGTGCTCGACCTGCTCGAAGTCGGCGAATCCACTCATTCGTGGACGCTCGACGCAGCCATGAAAGAGATCGCCTCGCGCGAACTCGGCGTGATCGTGCTGCTCAATTGCGGAGACTCGAAAGAGCATCTGATCGACGTCTTCAAGGCGTTCGATTCGAAGGAAAGAGCAGACGCACTCAAGCGCCGGCCCGTCGACTTCAAGACCTACGGCATCGGCGCGCAGATTCTGCGCGAGCTGGGCGTCGGCAAAATGCAGGTGCTGTCGAACCCGCGCAAGCTGGGCAGCATGTCGGGTTACGGTCTCGAAGTCACCGGCTTCATACCCATGCCAGGCAGTGCCGCGCAGCCTCCGCACCAAGGCTGATCCGGTCATTTCACGCGCCTCGCGCTCACTCAAAAACACTACGGAATTCACATGGAAATCGGACAATACCAACCGAACCTCGACGGCGACGGACTGCGCATCGGCATCGTCCAGGCGCGTTTTAACGAACCCGTCTGCAATGGCCTCGCCGACTCGTGCATCGAAGAACTCGAACGCCTCGGCGTGACCGGCGAAGACGTGCTGCTGGTAACTGTGCCTGGCGCGCTGGAAATCCCGCTGGCGCTTCAGAAGCTTGCTGAGAGCGCGCAGTTCGACGCGCTGATCGCGCTCGGCGCGGTCATTCGCGGCGAAACGTACCATTTCGAACTGGTGTCGAACGAAAGCGGTGCGGGCATCACCCGCATCGGCCTCGACTTCGGCATTCCTGTTGCAAATGCCGTACTGACCACAGAGAACGACGAGCAAGCCGTGGCTCGCATGACCGAGAAAGGTCGTGACGCGGCGCGCGTGGCGGTCGAAATGGCGAACCTCGCGGTCGCGCTCGAACAACTCGGTGGCGACGAAGAAGAAGACGAAGAAGAGGAAGAGGCATGAAGAGCGCACGCCGACGCTCCCGCGAACTGGCCACGCAGGGGCTTTATCAGTGGCTGCTGTCGGGTTCGCCCGGCGGTGAGATCGACGCGCAACTGCGCGGCGCGCAGGGCTTCGACAAAGCGGACCATGAGCATCTGGACGCCGTTCTGCACGGTGTGATCCGCGATTCGGAGGCGCTGTCCGCCGATATCGCGCCGTGCCTCGACCGTCCGATCGAGCAGCTTTCGCCGGTCGAGCGCGCCGTCCTGCTCGTCGCCGCGTTTGAACTGAAGAATCACCTCGATATTCCTTATCGCGTGGTGATCAACGAAGCGGTGGAACTGGCCAAGACCTTTGGCGGCGCCGACGGCTACAAGTACGTGAATGGCGTGCTCGACAAGCTGGCGGCAAAGCTGCGCGTCGCGGAAATCGAAGCCGCTCGCAAGCGCTAGGCATGCGTGTGGCCGGCTCGTCAACACCGCGGCAACTCCGCGGCAACTCCGCGGCAACTCCGCGGCAACTCCGCGGCAATGCCGTCGCAATTCTGCGCGACACTGGCGCCACGGACCGCATTGCTTGTAACGACGACACCGCACGCACGAGAGACCGCGCTGTCGCGCTTTCGCTTTTGAACTGGATTTAACCGTATGAACTCCGTGACCGAACCTCTTATGCGGCTCGCCGCACGCGTCGACTCTATCCAGCCGTTCTACGTGATGGAGCTGGCGAAAGAGGCCGCGCTTCTTGAGCGCGACGGGCGCGACATCATTCACATGGGAATCGGCGAGCCCGACTTCACCGCGCCCGAACCGGTCATCGAGGCAGCAGCGAACGCGCTGCGCCGCGGCGTCACGCAATACACCAGCGCGCTCGGCCTGCACGCACTGCGCGAGGCGATTTCGGCGCACTACGCAGAGGTCTACGGCGTCAACGTGGATCCCGCCCGGATCGTGGTGACCGCGGGCGCGTCGGCAGCTTTGCTGCTGGCGTGCGCGGCATTGGTAGATCGCGACGACGAAGTGCTGATGCCCGATCCATGCTACCCGTGCAACCGCCATTTCGTGATTGCGGCCGAAGGCAAGCCGGTGATGGTGCCAAGCGGCCCTGCCGAGCGCTTCCAACTGACTGCCGCCGACGTCGAGCGGCTCTGGAACGAACGCACGCGTGGCGTGCTGCTCGCGTCGCCGTCCAACCCGACCGGCACGTCCATCGAGCCGGCGGAACTCGAACGCATTGTCAAAGCGGTGCGCTCGCGTGGCGGCTTCACGATTGTCGACGAGATCTACCAGGGCTTGAGCTACGACGCGAAGCCGGTGTCGGCCCTGTCCTATGGCGACGACGTCATCACGGTCAACAGCTTCTCGAAGTACTTCAACATGACGGGCTGGCGCCTCGGCTGGCTGGTGGTGCCGCCGGGCATGGTGAGTGCGTTTGAGAAACTGGCGCAGAATCTTTTCATCTGCGCGTCAGCCCTCGCCCAACACGCGGCGCTCGCGTGCTTCGAACCGCAAACCATCGCCACGTACGAGGCGCGCCGTCTCGAGTTCAAACGCCGCCGCGACTTTATTGCTCCGGCGCTCGAATCGTTGGGCTTCACAGTGCCCGTCATGCCCGACGGCGCGTTCTACGTCTACGCCGACTGCCGCAGCGTCGCTCATCCTGCCGCTGGCGACAGCTCGGCACTCACGAAAGCGATGCTGCACGAAGCGGGCGTCGTGCTCGTGCCAGGAATGGACTTCGGCAGCCACGCGCCGAAACAATATATCCGGCTGTCGTACGCAACCGCCTATGAGAAGCTGGAAGAGGCCGTGGAGCGTTTGGCGCGGCTTTTCGGCCGAGGGCAGTAGGAGCACGAAGCGCAGCCGGACTGGCGAGTGCCTCATGCGCTGCGAGGGTTTTGTGCCGCCAGGCACGCCCGGAACTCCCGCCGGCAAGCCGCTGCCATCGCATAGCCGCGCGGCCTCCCAAAAAGCAAAAAAGGACACCGCAAAGGTGTCCTTTTCTTGCCGTTCGCGCTCGGGTCAGGCCATCAACATGACGTTATGCGAACGACTCAGGCGCCCAGTTCCGCGGCAGACGCCACGTGTTTGGGACCATTCGCGCTGGCATCGTCCTGTTCAGAAACCGGCGTCTTGCCCGGTGCAGCAGCGCTCAACGGGTGGCTTCCTTCCAGCGTGACCTGCACCCGCTTGCCGTTGCTGTTGTTCGCAGCAGCAGTCGACGAGGACGAGGACGACGCATTGTTGTTAGATGCAGTGATAACCGGCGCCTGCGGTGCGTTGATCGGCACCTTGCGGCCGCGCGCCACGTCGCGCAGACGCGCGCGCTCGGCCATCACCTTGGCGCCGTAGCCGCCGTCGTCCTGCGACGTCGAGCCGACATACAGCCGCAGGCCGCCCGGCAGCGAACCGCCGCGCGCAATGCAATCCTTCAGAACCAGCGCGCCGACCTTGATGTTCGCGACCGGCTCCAGCGCCGCGCTCTCGCCGCCGAAATACTGGAATTTGTCCGAATGAACCTTGGACATCACCTGCATCAGGCCTTGGGCGCCCACGCCGCTCTCGGCGTACGGGTTGAAGCCGGATTCGATAGCCATCACCGACAGCAGCAGCAGCGGGTCGAGACCGACTTCGCGGCCGGTGTCGAAAGCAGCCTTTACGAGCTCGCCGACGGGCTCCTGGGCGACGCGGTAGCGACGGGCCAGGTACGACGCCACGAGCGCCTGTTCACGCGACGAAATGAGCACGCGATCGTCGCGCGCGTCGGCGGACACGCGTTGTGCAGGAATCAGCCGGGCCAACGCGGAAACGCTTTGCATGGTCCGCGGATCGAGACCGTTGAGCGCCGCGATACCCATGCCGGCCGAGCCGGAACCGTCGAACGCGCCGTCAAAGCTGGTATTGCTGACGCTCACGCCCGCGCTATTGCCGCCGCTCGCTGCGTCAGCGCTGTTCGGGTTGGAGTTCGCGGACAGTGTTTCGTCCGGCGAGTTGCGCCCCGGCGGCCCGAAAGCAGGCAGCGGGTTGCCTTGCAGCAGGCGCGCGGGGCCTGCTTGCACGGCTGCGGAAAGGACCGGCATCAGCTTGGCCGCGAGGGTGCCGCGCCACGTGGGCATCAGCCACAGCGCGATTGCCAGCACGACGGCAATGCCGCCGACAATGCTGAACAGGTGATGACTCAATTGCGTCCCGCGACGCACTGCACCGCGCACGACTTGCGCGATACGTTCGTCGGGACGCCACGATAACCAGGCGTTCATTCAGATCTCCCATGTTGCATGATCCGCGAACCCCGCCGGGAAAAAACAGGCGGTACCACACATTCGCAGAGTCAAGACATCGCGCGCTCTGTCTGGTTAGGGCAGCAGCGACGTCGGGAAAACGGTAAATACCGTTTGTGGGGAGCCTTCCTGAAAAGCGGTCCGCGGCATGCCGAAAACATGCGGGCGGCGGCTCCCACGCGAAAAACCAGCGTCAGTTGGCGCTGGCGAGGACATCGATAAGACCGACGGATACCGTGCAGGGCTTCGGTAAGCGGTGACGCGTTGCGTCAAATGGGACCGGGGGCAGTGGTAAAAGGTTCACGCCCTGCAACCAACGTGGACGGATTCTAGGGCACTGTTTTATAGATCGTCAACACTATAAACGGGCGAAAGTATAACTAATTGTAATAATGAACGGGGTTTCGACCGCTCAAACCGCCGTGCCGAGCGGTTTTTCGGCATTTTGGCGATTGCCGTTCGTCGTATGACGTTCGGCCGATCTACGTGCGCTAGCCAACGCAGGTAAAATCGACAATCGTTCTGGCGCCTCTTTCGCCGTTGCGCCTTCCTCTATCGCCGCTCGCGGCACAGAACCGCATCAGATGAAATACAAAGACCTGCGTGACTTCATCGGCCGTCTCGAGACGATTGGAGAACTGCGCCGTATCCCGCAAAAGGTATCGCCTGTCCTTGAAATGACCGAAGTGTGCGACCGCGTGCTGCGCGCCGGCGGGCCGGCTTTGCTATTTGAAAACCAGGAGCGGCATGCGTTCCCGGTGCTTGGCAACCTCTTCGGCACGCCGCGTCGCGTAGCGCTCGGCATGGGCATCAACGCTGAAGCCGGCGAAGGCGACGGCGCCGCGCTGGATTCTCTGCGCGACGTCGGCCGGCTGCTCTCGGCCTTGAAGGAGCCTGAGCCGCCAAAAGGGCTGAAGGACGCGGGCAAACTGTTCTCACTTGTGAAGGCCGTGTGGGACATGGCGCCACGAACCGTCAGCGCGCCGCCCTGCCAGGAAATCGTGTGGGAGGGCAATGACGTCGACCTGGAAAAGCTGCCTGTCCAGACCTGCTGGCCTGGCGACGCCGGCCCGTTGATCACGTGGGGCCTGACCGTCACGAGAGGCCCGAACAAGAGCCGACAAAATCTCGGCATCTATCGCCAGCAATTAATCGGACGCAACAAGCTGATCATGCGCTGGCTCGCGCATCGTGGAGGTGCGCTCGACTTCCGCGAGTTCGCGCTGAAGAATCCCGGCCAGCCGTATCCGGTCGCGGTCGTGCTGGGTGCGGATCCGGCAACCATCCTCGGCGCGGTCACGCCGGTGCCGGACACGCTCTCCGAATATCAGTTCGCCGGCTTGCTGCGCGGCGGGCGGACGGAGTTGGCCAAATGCATTACGCCGGGCGTCGACAGTTTGCAGGTGCCCGCGCGCGCGGAAATCGTGCTCGAAGGCTTTATCTATCCGCAGGAAGGCGCGCCCTCGCCCGCTCCTGCGGGCGCACCGCCGCGGCCGGCCAAGGGCGCCTCCGCCGCCTACGAGCACGCGCTGGAAGGCCCGTATGGCGACCATACCGGCTATTACAACGAACAGGAGTGGTTCCCGGTGTTCACCGTCGAGCGCATCACCATGCGCCGCGACGCGATTTACCACTCCACGTACACCGGCAAGCCGCCCGACGAGCCCGCCGTGCTCGGCGTCGCGCTCAACGAAGTGTTCGTGCCGCTTCTACAGAAGCAGTTCAGCGAGATCACAGATTTCTATCTGCCGCCCGAGGGATGCAGCTACCGCATGGCGATCGTGCAGATGAAGAAAAGCTACCCGGGCCACGCCAAGCGCGTGATGTTCGGCGTCTGGAGCTTCCTGCGACAGTTCATGTATACGAAGTTCATCGTTGTCGTGGACGAAGACGTCAACATTCGCGACTGGAAAGAAGTGATCTGGGCGATCACCACGCGCGTCGACCCGACGCGCGATACGGTGCTCGTCGATCGCACGCCTATCGACTATCTCGACTTCGCGTCGCCGGTCGCGGGACTCGGTTCGAAGATGGGACTCGACGCAACCAATAAATGGCCTGGCGAAACCGATCGCGAATGGGGCCGGCCTATCGAAATGGACGCGGCGGTGAAGCAGCGGATCGACAGCTTGTGGAACGAGCTGGGCCTGTGAGCGCGCCGAGCGCGTGACCGAATAACAAACAGATGGAGCAGTTGCGGGCATGCATGCCTTTTCGATGATGTCGGACGGGTTCTTCCTGTCTTTGTCGTTGTGTCTCGACATCGGTCTCGTGAACGTCGCGATGATTTCGCTGGCACTGTCGCACGGATTCAAGCCGGGCTTCTGGCTCGGCCTTGGCTCGTGCGTCGGCGACCTGATTTATGCGGCCCTCGCGCTAGCCGGCATGGCTGCGCTGCTGCAGTTCGAGTCGGTGCGCTGGGTCGTGTGGATCGGCGGCGCGGCCGTCCTGCTGTTTCTTACCTGGAAGATGGCGCGCGAAGCGATGTTTCCGGCCTCGGCACCGCCTGTCGCCGGCGAGGCGGACGCCAGTTCGCCGCATCTGTCGGCGTGGCGCGGCTTCCTGCGCGGGGTGTTGCTGGCGGTGTCGTCGCCTTCGGCGATTCTGTGGTTCGCCGCAGTGGGTGGCGCACTGATCGCCAAAGCCGGCGCGACGAGCGCCACCACGGCGCCGGTATTTCTCGGCGGTTTCTTTCTTGGCGGCTTGTGCTGGACGGTGTTTATCTGCGGCCTCGGCAGCCACGGCCGCAAGCGCGCCGGCACTGGTTTGCTGCGCGCGTGCCACGTGCTGTCGGCGCTGCTGTTCGCCTACTTCTCATATACCGTGATCGTGAACGGTTACCGCGATCTGATTCTGCAAACGGCAGAGGGCTCGCCGGCGACACAAAGGGCGAGCTGACAGGCAACGGCCCGCCCCATGAACTGGGCGGGCCGTCTTCCGACACATCAAGCCGGCTTCACGCCGGAAAGCGATCAGGCGAGGTACTGCGCGAGCTTCGCGAGATCGACGTTACCGCCGCTCACTACCACGCCCACGCGCTTGCCCTTCACGGGCACCGCGCCGTTCAGCACGGCCGCCGCCGCGAGGCAGCCGGTCGGTTCGACGACGATCTTCATGCGCTGGGCGAAAAAGCGCATGGTCTCGATCAACTGCTCGTCGGTGACCGTTTCGATCCGCGCAACCAGCTTGCGGATAATCGCGAACGTGTAGTCGCCTAGATGCGTCGAGGCCGCGCCATCGGCGATAGTGCGCGGCGTGTCGATATGCACGATCTCGCCGCGCGCAAGCGATTGCTGACCGTCATTGCCGGCTTGCGGCTCCACGCCGATTACCGTGCAGTCCGGGCTCAACGCCGCGGCCGACAACGCACTGCCACTAATCAGCCCGCCACCGCCCAGGCACACGAACAGCATGTCGAGCGGCCCCGTTTCGTCGATCAGTTCCTTCACCGCCGTGCCCTGCCCCGCGATCACATGGGGATGGTCGTATGGCGGAATCAGCGTCATGCCGCGCTCCTCGGCGAGCCTTCGGCCAATTTCCTCGCGGTTCTCCTTATAGCGGTCGTAGGTGATCACTTCGCCGCCATAGCCCTTGGTGGCGGCCACTTTGGCCGCGGGCGCGTCGTGCGGCATGATGATCGTCGCGCGGATGCCGGCGAGGCGCGCCGACAGCGCGATAGCCTGCGCATGGTTGCCGGACGAATAGGTCAGCACGCCCGCCTTGCGCTGCTCCGCGTCGAAATGCGAGATCGCGTTATAGGCGCCGCGAAACTTGAAGGCCCCCATCCGCTGAAAGTTCTCGCACTTGAAGAATACAGACGCACCGGTGCGCTCGTTGAACGTGCTCGAGGTCAAAACTGGGGTGCGGTGCGCGACGCCCTCGAGTCGTACGGCGGCGTCGAGTACGTCGTCGAACGTGGGAGCGGGGAGTGGGTGCATTGGCTGCATCGGCGGAGTCCTCGAGAGCGGTGGCGAAACAGCCATTCTCCCAGCTTCGCCGACGCTTTGAAACGTCGGCAACAACTCACTCGATGCTGCAAAAACAAAAAGGCGTAACCCGGCGATCAAGCCGGCGTTACGCCGTTCAGACTTTCTGTCCGCCTACAACCAGGCAGCTGTCGATCAAACAGAAATCAGCGCCGATAGTAGCCGTGGCCACCACCATAGTAACCGTGGCCATAACCACCGCCATAGTAGCCGTGGCGATAATAGGGGCGACCGTACCCGTAATACCCACCTACGACGACGGGCGGCGGCGCATAAACCACAGGCGGCGGCGCATAGACGACGGGCGGCGGCGCATAGTACACCGGCGGCGGCGCGGCATACACAGGATAAGCCGGCGCAACCGGTACCCCGATACCGATACCGACAGAGACGTGTGCCTGCGCGGTGGAGGCAAGCCCCACGCCGAGTGCGGCGGCAACGACAAACGGAACGAACTTTTTCACTTTTGTTCTCCAGGCGCGGCCGATTGAAGGTCGCCGACTTCGCATGCCATGCATGCTACAAAATGAATCTATCTAAAAAGCCCGCGCGACGCTGTTCGCATTTGTTGCAAATTGCAATACGCGAAAAGGATTTCCGCTGGAGCCCAGCAAGCAGCGTCGCCTAAGAGGCGCGCACGGCCTGAGGAATCAACGGATTGGGGCCGTCTGCGGTGCACACGCTGATGCCGCGAAGCCGCTGCGAGTTAAACGGACGCGGAGTCGGTAATCTTTAATTACAAATTAGCTTCAATGCTGACGGCGTGGAGCAACAGCCAAATAAAAAACCCGGCACGCAGGCCGGGTTTTTCTCAAATGCAAAGCGGGTGTCGGTCAGCCGACCTTCACATACGCAAATTCGCGTGAGACGTTGGGTGGCACGTAGGCGGCGCTGATTCGCACGCGCGGGCTCAGACGCTTCTTCTGATCCCACCAGCGACGCCGCTGCGCGTGGGTCAAGAACCGCAAGTGCTTCCGGTAAGAAAAAATGTTCATCGTAGCCTCCCCGAATCCGATTGCGAAATTTCGAAGCCAAGTACCCAAAGACAGCCACGGCCGATCGGCCATGGGGAAATTGTGAGCAGTTTTCAAGCCCGTAGGGCGCGCGCGGCGCCATGACCAACAGCTGGCGTCATATCGCCGGCAAACTCATCTGACAACCGATGCATAAGCCGCGCCGTGCGCCGGCCGATGCGCGATACTGCTGCTTCCCCTTTCACGCCCCGTCTGGAGCACGTCGACATGTCCCAGTCCCCTCTGCCGCGCCTTGGCTTTATCGGCGCGGGCCGCCTCGCGCGATGCCTCGCGCTGGGTTTCTCCCGCGCAGGCTATCCGGTAACGGCAGTGGCGAGCCGCTCGCCGGCTTCCGCTAATCGGCTCGCCAGTCAAATTCCCCAATGCATGGCGCTCGACGATCCGCAGCAAGTCGTCGACAGCGCCGATGTTGTCTTTTTAGCCGTTCCTGACGACAGCATCGGTACGTCAGCGCACACACTCCGTTTCGCCGCCGACGCTGCCCATGGCAAGGCGCTCGTGCATTGCAGCGGCGCGTCGCCGGTCGAGTTGCTGGCGAGCGCGCGGGACCAGGGCGCGGCGATCGGCGGCTTTCACCCGCTCTACCTTTTCAGCGGCGAGCTGGCCGACCTCGACCGAATCGCCGGCTGTTCGGTGACGATCGAGGCCGACGGCAACCTGAAAGACACGCTGACGGCATTGGCCGTCGCGCTAGGCTGCCATCCGTTGTCGATCCCGCCGGGCGGCCGCATGCTGTACCACGGCGCCGCGCACTATGCGGCGAGTTTTGCGCTGTGCAGCCTTGCCGAATGCGTCGCATTGTGGCGCACGCTCGGTTTCGCCGAGGACGAAGCGCTGCGCGCCCTCTTGCCGATGCTCGCGGGCACCATTCAGACCGCTCGCGACAAGGGCCTGCCCAACGCGCTCGCCGGGCCGGTCTCGCGCGGCGACACGGGTGTCGTGCAGAAGCAGTTGGCGTTGCTGGAAACCCTGGGCGGCGATCACGCCGCGTTGTATGGTTTGCTGTCACGGCGCGCAGTCGCGCTGGCGCAACGCCGCGCCGCGCCGCCTGCGGCAATCGCCGCAATCGCCGACGCGGTGGAAGATTCGTTGAGCCGATCGCTGAATCAGGCGGCAGCAGGTGCAAGCGTCAAGTAAGCCGTGATAATGTGACGTCCGGCGCCGCGCGCAATCCGCCGGCGCCCCGCTTCGGGACCAACAGACGAGAACGCACAATGATCAAGGTCAGCATCCTCTATCCGTACCGGGAAAACGGCCACTTCGACGTGGACTATTACTGCGTCACCCACATGCCGCTCGCGGCGGAACTGTTCGGCCCGTCGCTGAAGGGCTGGTCCGTCGACGTGGGCATCAACGCGGGCCCGCCGGGCACGCCGCCGCCGTATGTGGCCGCGGGCCACTTCCTCTTCGATAGCACGGACGACTTCTACAAGGTTTTCAAGCCGGCGTCCGAGCGCCTTCTGGCCGACATTCCGAATTACACCGACGGCGGCAACGGCGCCATTCTCATCAGCGAAATCAAGGTTTCCGTGTGACTGGCCGCAGTTGATGTGGATCAGGGCGGCGCAGCCAGGCGAGATGCTCTCCTCGTCCGGCGTTGAAAGTGCAAGCCTTGCACCACCCGCATCAGCCGCTTTTCAATGCATGCGGCCGCGTCGGCGGCCAATGCCACATAACTGAACCGCCGGTGCACGAGACCAAAAAGCGCCGGCGCCCATGCCGTTCCACGGCTGTCATCAGAAGCATAAGGACACAAGATGTTTGGCGATATCGCCCGTTTTCTGCTCAATACCCTCTTCACGCTCTTCGGCGCGGCGTTGCTGCTGCGCGCCTGGTTGCAGGTCGTTCGCATGCCGCCGTTCAACCCGGTCACGAACGCCGTGCTGCAAGCCACGAACTGGATCGTTCTGCCGCTGCGCCGCATTCTGCCGAGCACGCGCAACGTCGACTGGGCGAGCCTCGTCGCGGCGCTGATCGCCGCGATCGTCTATGTGGTGCTGATGGTGGTCCTCACCGGCGCCGACCCGCTCACGCTGGTGCCGACGCTGCTCATCGTCGCGGTGCTGACCGTGATCAAGTGGGCGCTGAATCTGATTATCTGGATGACGATCCTGATGGCGCTGCTGTCGTGGCTCAACCCGCGTTCGCCGGCAATGCCGATCCTGTATCAGCTGACCGCGCCGTTTCTGAATCCGCTGCGACGCGTTGTGCCGCACCTGGGGGGCATCGACCTTTCGCCGATTCTTTTGTTCGTGATCGTGCAGGTGCTGCTGATGGTGGTCACGCGCGCCGCCGTCCAGCTCACTTACTTCGTGATCTGAAGCCGACCGGAATGCCGGACGATGTAGCCGCGCACGACGCGGCTCAAGCAAAAGCAGCGGCGCAGTTTGCGCTCGCTGCCCTTTCGCGAGTAAAATAGCGCGCTCTGCG
This sequence comes from Paraburkholderia kirstenboschensis, assembly GCF_904848585.1. Lineage (GTDB taxonomy): Bacteria > Pseudomonadota > Gammaproteobacteria > Burkholderiales > Burkholderiaceae > Paraburkholderia > Paraburkholderia kirstenboschensis. The sequence continues at coordinate 288,568 of NZ_CAJHCR010000001.1, read as the reverse complement.
GGCGTCGTATAATGGTAATACCCTAGCTTCCCAAGCTGCAACGGCTTGAGCAAACCCACTATTCATGCGGGGTTTTGACGCGGGTTTTCAGCGGGCACCATTGAAAACCACGTGTCATGCTGGTTTGATGGCGACGCCAGTTTTCACCCCAGAACATCAAGTCGGAAGCTAATAATCTAGATGGCATCTTTCCGGCAGTCCCGTCCCACAATCAGCCTCGTATCCTAGCGTCTCCGTGCGGCCTTGAGGCGTCATTCGCCTGAATCCTCGCTCTGGCATCCAGACGTCGTTTCCACTCACGAACCGGCCATTCAGTTCGTGACTTAGGCCCTGTCCAAAGAATGCTCTTATCATAGGGAGCGATTGAGAATCGATCTCGCAAAATTATCTCGGGGTTCCACGTGAGAAAAACCTATCGAACGACAAAACGAGTTGCTCTCGCAAGTCGGCAGAACCCTGCGATCGACGGTCGGCATCAGATGCGAATAACGTTATTTCGACCTTCTGGCATTTATCCGAGAGTAAGGATAAGTAATCGCCACAGCGCGTTTTGGGCCGACGAAAATCTGGTATTCATGGTAGCTCGCTGTACAGACTGGCCGAATCATTTGCCGTACAGTGATGTTATGTGGCTCAATCCAGAAGAAATCCGCCTGCTTGGATCACTGATGATGACCGAGCGTTTTGACGGCGGCCAGCGGTGTACCTTTCGTATCCTTCCTCGATGTCATGCATATATTGACGGCAACGTTACACTGGAGGAGACTGGTACTCTCGTCCAGATCAAGAAATCATTGTTTGAAACGCAAGGACGTGCGGACTGGCGGGGGCTGCAAGATGCATGGGCCGCGATCGGAGAGACCAAGTTCCAGTGTTTTCCACGCGATTGGCTTCAAATGGAACTTCAATTTCCCTTTTGGAACAGGATTTCACTCCACAATTTGGTACTTCTTCGCGGAGTTTATGCTCTTATCAAAGCGGACATGCTTGCACTCGAATACGAGTTTCGGGAGGAAGCTACGATTAACACGTTCATTGCGTTGGACGCGTCCTTCGAACTGGTTCTCCGGCATTTGAAACAATGCGGAGTTCCTTCGCCAAGTTCTCGTGATGCAGGTAGGTGGCTTTACCGAACGTTCGATGAGCCCTTGGGTTTAAGCTACGGCGAAAACGCACGCTATTTTGAGGAATTCTACGACCAACGGATTCAGACACTGCACCCGGGCAGCCGCTTGGGCGACATGCCATTTGCGCCACTCGCGTGGGACGACTACAGCCATTTGCGAAGCGTGCTACCTGGCATACTTGGTTTTCTCTTAACCGGTCAGCACACGCCCGAGTTTTTGAAGCTTTTCCAAGAAGCCCAGAGGCGTACAGGGCAATCTTCAATCCGTTAGCTATTCAGTACTGCCTTAACGTGACTTCCGGTATGATCGCTTACCAATCCGCCAGCGCCCACTTACGCAACATCAAATTAAAGCGGCAAACTTCGGGGAGAGAGAAATGGTCGAGCTTGAGCGGTCTTTCTTTATTCTTTGAGCAGTTGTCAAGAGATCATCCGACGATTTTGCAGAACATCGAAATCGTCAATGAAAACAAGATTGGTTTGGATGAATCCTATCACCAGCCGACGCACTTCATTCTAAACCTCAACAACTTGCTACGAAGTCTACGTTTCTTCACCGAGTTCTCAAATCTTACTGATGCAATTAAACTTCAGAGATTGGTCGATATTTTCATGTCTGAGTATCGCAAGAAGAAGCTTTGCACGATTACGTCAACCAAAGAAGATTTAAATAAATTAAGCCCGAAATTGATGGCGAAAATTGACGAGATGCAGGGCACGAACTAACAACATGTAAAAGGCCTTAGCCACTCGCTTGCGTCAATGGTTTCCCGAAATAAGCGATGGGGATGTTCGTTGATCTCAGCGGCGGCTTTCGACTGTACTTGGAGCGAGCGCTTCTAAGGGATAACGGATGCGCCCGAAGTCAGAGCGAAGGCCTGCAGTGGGTTGAAATGAGACGGGCAAGCTGACAATGCAGACGCTTCACCGGAGACACCCGCTCCAAAGTGGAAATTGACTCGCGCCTGCGCAAAAAGAAAAGCTCGACCGAGACGCTGACGAATCCGCACCTCGCCGGCGAACCAGTGATCTTGGAAGGGTTGCGGATCACCACGGAGCAGTTGAAAGATCGTCAACGCTGCCGCGAATTGTCTTGTGTGGCGCGTCCTCCGCTCTAGTTACCATCGGAACTAGCAGCAATTGCTCGCGTACGGAAGCGACGCGTTGCTTCAGCGCTTGTCCTTCCGTAGAGTGAAAACGTGCAAGCATACTGACTCGACCTGTGATGGAGGGCAACAGCGCTCGCGCCTCCGAAAAAGCGCCAGCCGCGAAGGTCAGTTCGAGTTTGTGTACGGCAGCGCGAATCTGGCCTCGCTGCTGACCTGACAGGCTGGGATCGCCGTTGACGCCAAGCTTCGTCGCTGTGATGCGGCCACTTGCAGTCTGGATTTTGTGTTTCGACCGTTTTGCCGAATAGCCATGCCGCGCCAGCATTGCGTATACGACTGCGATCACTGATTGCTTGTCGATATGCGCAATGCCAGTGCTGGAAGAAACACAAACATCGTCGACGTATCGCGAGTATCGAATCCCTCGGGACGCCATCTCCGCATGCACCGCTGGTTCGACTCGCCAAAAGACCAGGTTCGCTACATGCGGACTCGTAATGGCCCCTTGTGGGAGCGCGCCATCTTTAGTGCAAAGAGCAGATAGGCACTGCGCCACGTCGGCCGAAAAACCGAAGAACTGCGACCAGACTTCCTGCACGAGATGCTGTGTGGTCGCGGGAAAGAACCCTTGTATGTCTTCGCTAATTAAGACCTTTGAATTGCGATGCAGCAGCGCGTTCGTGCGATAGTCCTGCCCTTTCACACTGCCAGTCAGGTAGGTGGGAAACCTTACCCGATCGAGAATTGCCAGCTTGATCCGCCGATGAATATCCTTCAACACTGGCTTAGCATCGAACGTTTCGCGGAAGGTACCGTCTGCTTTTTCGATCTTGTCCGCGACTCGATAAAGAGAGGAAGCTTTGGCGGCAACTGCGACGAGATGCTCGGTTGTTACACCCAGCGCTCGCGACAATGCCGCCATACTTTCTATGGGAGTAGCCGTGTACCTAGGAACCTCTAACCGGTTCATGTGTATCACTCAGTATCTCCAACGCCGCGCGGGCGAGCTGACCTGAGAGTTCTTTATCCATACCCGCAAGCTCTTCTCGGTCTGATCCCAGAAAGAACAAAATCTCCGTTGGGATGCGTAACGCTCCAGCAATGCTCTTCAAAGTGGATAGCGACGGATCCCTTTGATTGCTTTCCAACATGGAAAGGTAAGAAATCGAACAACCCGCAAGTCCAGCTAATTCAGCCTGTGACAACGACCTACGAGTCCGACACATCTTGATAGCCTGACCCATATTCATAATGCTCACCCAATCAACTGTGGGGCTTGCCGTGACTTGGCTTACTGCCAACGATCCATTAGATCCGTGACGTTAGTCACGATCCTCAAGACCATTGCGAAGATGCGAAAGACCCGGTCTTCGAGTTCTCCACGCCGAATAGCTTCGAGGCGTTCGAACTGCTGTTTCAGCAATTCGAGTACATCATCGAGTTCCGCCAGTACACCAGCATCGAGTTGGCTGTGATAGGTTTCGCGAAGCTTTTCCAGCGTTGCGATTGCTACCGCTAAAGCATCTTTCTGCATTTTGCAGCTCCTAGAACGCGGCGCCCTCGCCGCTGTCCCATTACGGCGTAGCCCAACGTTCCTCGCGGCGAATGAATCGAAAGGAGCCAACCCGATGCGCAAGCCCAACACCAGTCCCTTCGGCTAGAGGAAGTCCCATCGGTCGTCCCACAACGGAACGGCGATCCGGCTTCCTCGACGCGGCCGTACCCGACCCGCGCACCGATACCTCTCTAACCCTGGACGCTAGAGCTGCCACGTTCTTTCGAACGGGCTAACGCACAACTAATCCTTCGACGCGATAGGAAATGCCACTGCTCACCTAGGTGATACACCTAGCCTGTGAGATAAGTAGACCACGAAATATCAACCGGCGCAAGGCAAATATTCACTGTGTGTGAATATTTGTCGAGGTTTTGAGATCCACCTTCTGCCGGAACGAAAAAAAGCTCCCAAATGAGTCTTCCGTTTCCGCAACCGAACGTCACTTTTTGCCCATCGGCTCGTGCTTGTCCTTGACCATCTGGTAGTACGTGCTCGCACCAGCCTTCGTCAGCTTCACCCCGGCGATGAACTTCTCGATGATGTCTTTCCGGGTGACGTCTTTCAGCCGCAACGACAGCTTCTAGCCGGTCGCTGGCGAGCGTCGCCATCGATGCCACCACTCCGCCGTCAAGCCACGCCAGTTTCGACGCCAGCGCCCAGTCCATCCCACTGCCCAAACCCCTAAAAACCCTGTAAAATAGCGCGCTCTGCGGGCGTCGTATAATGGTAATACCCTAGCTTCCCAAGCTAGAGCCGTGGGTTCGATTCCCATCGCCCGCTCCAGATACTTTCCGGCAGTTTCGCAACCCGTTTTGCGACCCGTTCGCAACCGGTTCCAAGAAAGTATCTGCATTCACCGCGCTGAGTTTGCGTCACGCGCAGCAAAACATTCCTAACAAACGTCAAATCCACTGATTGGCTTTCCACGCCAAACGCGCGGACGCCGCATTGTGATAGCGGCCGAGAATATATCGAATCCCGCCGCGGCATTCTTCCTCTGCATTGCCAAATGACTTGACGCCATCCGGATTCAATTCATATTGCGACGGCAGCAATTGAAACAGACCACGCGCGCCGGACTTCGGATTGCGCAGATTCACCGCGCCGCCTGACTCCTGCGCCATCAGCCACAGCAGATCGTTGAATTGAGTCAGCGGCACACCTTCAGCCGACATCGCTTCCCGAAGCGCATTCCTGGAGGTAGCGGGAACACTGCTCGGCTCAATTGGGTTCCAGCCGGTTTTCGCTGCTTTTGATTCGCGGTGATTGTGTGCGTGCTTACTCATAGCGGTATTCGCGTGGATTAATCGTTGGAAAGGACTGGCTTACAGAACGATTAAATCATACAAAGACTTGCACCGTTATTAAAACGTAATGTGCGCTGTCTGCCGAGGCGGCAAAGCGCGCACCTGTCTGGACGCACCCTTTTGCGTTGTGCTACCTTACGCGCACTTGCAACGCCCGCTCCACCTTACTGCCGAGCCTTCGGCGGAAACCAAGCACGAGCCGCCTCGACGAAGGCGGCTTTTTTATAGCGACGGCTCGCCCGCGCGGCAACTGTTCGCAATCCGCTTGCCGACATGACAACCGGCGCGGGCTGAACGCGGTGTGCCGCGTCGTTGTCAGCGAGCGCGAACAAGCGCCGCGCAAGCAGCGAAGCCTTTACCCTTGTAGCAGCATCGACCATGATCCACGATCCCAACGACGCCGGCTTGCCCGACGACCTTCCCACGCCCTCCAACGAAACCGACGCTCCCTCCGCCGACAACGCAGCGCCGCACGGCGAAGGCCTGCATCGCCGCCGCATCCGCAGCTTTGTCACGCGCGCCGGCCGTGTGTCGACCGGTCAGCGCCGCGCGATGGACGAGCTCGGCCCGCGCTTCGTCGTCCCGTTCGCGCCGCAGCAGCCGGACTGGAACAGCGTATTCGGCCGTGAAGCGCCGCGCGTGCTGGAGATCGGCTTCGGCATGGGCGCGACCACTGCGGAAATCGCCGCGCACCGTCCCGCTGACGATTTTCTCGGCGTCGAAGTGCACGAACCGGGTGTCGGCGCATTGTTGAAGTTGATGGGCGAGCAGGCGCTGACCAACATCCGCATCATTCAGCACGACGCCGTCGAGGTGCTCGAACAGATGATCGCGCCGGACAGCCTCGACGGCGTGCACATCTTTTTTCCCGACCCCTGGCACAAGGCGCGTCATCACAAGCGTCGCCTGATTCAGCCGAAGTTCGTCGCGCTGCTCGCATCGCGCCTGAAGCCCGGCGCCTATCTGCATTGCGCGACCGACTGGCAGAACTACGCCGAACAGATGCTCGAAGTGCTGAACGCCGAGCCGACGTTGCACAACACGGTCGACGGCTATGCGCCGCGCCCTGAATATCGTCCGGTGACGAAGTTCGAGCGACGCGGCCTGCGCCTCGGCCACGGAGTGTGGGATCTCGTGTTCTGCAAACGCGACGTCGCATAAAGGCAGAGACGTTTTCCGCCGAAACATCGGCCGCACAAACAAAAAGGTCCGCCAACTCGAGTGACGGACCTTTTTTCATGGCCTGCAAAAAGCGCGGGAGATCTACTCCGTCCAGCTCAGCGCGCCGCTATAGCCGACTAGCAAGATCAGCAATCCAAAGCCGATGCGATACCACGCGAACGCCGTGAAATCGTGTCCGGCGATGTAGCGAAGCAGCCAGCGCACGCACAGAAAGGCGCTGACAAACGCCGCCACGAAGCCGATCGCGAAAACGCCGAGCGCGTCGACGGACAACAGATGCCAGTCCTTGTACAACTCGTAGGCAGTCGCGCCGAACATGATCGGGATTGCGAGGAAAAACGAAAACTCCGTGGCCACGCGCCGGTCGAGTCCGAACAACATCCCGCCGATGATTGTCGAGCCCGAGCGCGACGTGCCCGGGATCAACGCGAAACATTGAGCGAGGCCGACTTTCAGCGCGTCCATTGCGCTCAGGTCGTCCACATCGGTCACGCGCGCGACCTTCGCTTGCCCGCCTTCCCTAGCTTGCGCGCGCTGGCGTGCTTCTGCCCACAAGATGACGACGCCGCCCACCACCAGCGCGAACGCCACGGGCACCGGCGAAAACAGCGCGGCCTTGATCGACTTCTCCAGCAGCAGGCCGAGCACGACCGCCGGAATGGTCGCGATGATCACGTTCAACGTAAAGCGCCGCGCTTCCGGACGGCTCGGCAGGCCCGTTACCACGCTGCCGATGCGGCGGCGAAACTCCCAGCACACCGCGAGAATCGCGCCGAGCTGAATGACGACGTCGAAGGTCTTCGCATGTTCGTCGGTGAAGTTGAGGAGACTCCCCGCGACGATCAGGTGCCCTGTGCTCGACACCGGCAAAAACTCCGTCAAGCCTTCGACGATGCCCAGAATCAACGCCTTGCAAGCCAATAACCAGTCCATCCGTGCCCCTCACCGTTATAGATTGTCGATTGTCGGAACCGGCACGACCGGCACGACGACGCACGGTCCTGCCGGCCGCGCGCAGCGTCATTTTTCGACGATTTGCACGCGTATACCGTTTGTAAGGATGGTGATTGTACCGGGTTCGTAATTAACTCCGGCAAATTGAAGTTGTTCCGGCTTGAATGTGTAGATCGGGTAATTGCTCAGCAACTGGGTGGCGAGCACGGCCGCGGCGGCGTTGATCTGTTGCGTATAAGCCTGCGCCTGGCCACTCACGCTGACGTTGTCGACGTTGGGCGATTTCAGCACGACGGATTTGCTCGCGGCGTCGTATGCGAGTTCGCTCGTCAACGTGAAGACGCCGTCGACCGGCTGCGCCATGAAGGGGCTCGCGAGGTGCGCATCGAGCTTCACCGAGACGCGGTTCGCGTCGGGCAGCAAGCCGACCACCGGATGGCTCAGCGCAACGTCGAACACTTGCGAGACGGTGCGCTGATAAGGAAACTTGCGCTGCACGGCGTCCTGCACCTGCTGCTGCGAGAACGTGTAGTGCGACGGAATGAACGGGAAGGTCGGCGTGGCGCAGGCCGCGAGCGAAACAATGCCAAGCGCGCTGGCGCCTGCCAGCGCTGCGATTAAGAAACGGCGCCTGGTCGGCGCGACAAGTCGAGTCATACACGATCTCCGATCAACCACAATTGAGGGCCTACCCCTCGGTCAAAGCACTTGCTTCATTCAACTTCCGGCCGGGTCTGCGCTTCGAGCAGCGTGAGCCATGCAAGCGCTCTTCCTCTATCCGGCCCACACATTTCCAACTGCGGCTGCAGCCCCGAGCAGCACGCCGGCCGCTCCGGCCGGCCGAAGATCGCGCATCGCAAATCTTCGCCTAGTTGAACGCAGCGCACACCCGCTGGCTTGCCGTTCGGCATGCCCGGAATCGGACTCGAAATCGACGGCGCGATGCAGCACGCGCCGCAATCGGGGCGGCACGCATGATCTGCCACATCAAACGGAGAGTCGCGTTTCGTAACGCGATCGCGCACATCACTCACTACAGATTGTCCTTAAACCGAAGAGCGGCGCATCGCCACCAGACCCGCATTGTGCCACCGTGTCGCGTGCGACCTTTTTACACAATCCGGCGCGAGACCGCTCACGTAAACTCGACTGAACTTCAAGGCCACGCTCGTGAGGCGCCCGCGCTCCGTTCATCAATGCGGAAGCAGCAGGGCTCCCGCCTCTTTGCCGGTGGCCAATCAACAAGAGCCCGTCATGACCACCGCCAATCCGCTGTTTCGCCCGGACCTGCTCGCCAAGTACAGCGCGAACGGCCCACGCTATACGTCCTATCCCACTGCCCTTCAGTTCCGCGACGACTTCCCGATTGCCGACTATTTTCGCGCGGCAGCTGACACTGGCGCATCGGCCACAGACCTCTCGCTGTACTTCCATATTCCCTTCTGCGACACGGTTTGCTTCTACTGCGGCTGCAACAAGATCGCGACGAAAAACCGCGCGCATGCCCGTCCCTACCTCGAACAGCTGAAGCGCGAAATGGCCTTGCAGGCAGCGTGTTTCGATACGCGCCGGCCCGTATCGCAATTGCATCTGGGCGGCGGCACGCCCACTTTCATGTCGAACGAAGAACTGGCCGAGTTGATGAGCGCGACCCGTGAGCACTTCACGTTGCTGCCCGACGACGAAGCCGAATATTCAATCGAGGTCGATCCGCGCGAGGCATCGCCCGACACCATCGCGCATCTGCGCAAGCTCGGCTTCAATCGCCTGAGTCTCGGCGTGCAGGATTTCGATCCGCTCGTGCAGCGGGCCATCAACCGCATTCAGCCGCTAGATATGACCGCCTCTGTCATGCAGGCCGCGCGGCATACGGGCTTTCATTCGATCGGCGTCGATCTGATCTACGGGCTGCCGCATCAAACGGTGGAAAGCTTCACCCGCACGCTGGATACGATGATCGAACTCGCGCCTGATCGTCTCTCCGTGTTCGCCTATGCGCACATGCCGCAGCTCTTCAAAATGCAACGTCAGATGGACGCGGCCACGCTGCCCTCGCCTGCAATGCGGCTCGCTATTTTGCAACGGGTGGTCGACCGTCTGACCGCGGCGGGCTATGTCTACATCGGCATGGATCACTTCGCGCTGCCCACCGACGAACTGGCGCGCGCGCAGGCACAGCGAACCTTGCACCGCAACTTCCAGGGCTACAGCACGCGTGCGGAATGCGACCTGATCGGCTTCGGCGCGTCGTCGATCGGCAAGGTCGGCGACGTCTACGCGCAGAACGCGAAAGATCTGCCCGCATATGGCGCAGCGATCGACGCCGGCAAACTTGCGATCACACGCGGCGTACGCCTCACCGCCGACGACCGTCTGCGCCGCGACATCATCACCCAGTTGATGTGCAATCTGGAATTGCGTTTCGACGAATTCGAAGCGATGTACGGCATCCGCTTCACCGATACGTTCGAGCCCGAACTCGAACGCTTGCGCGGCTTCGAGCGGGACGGCCTCGTGTCGCTGACCGACCGCAAGCTGGAAGTGCAGACGGCCGGGCGCATGCTCGTGCGCAACATCGCAATGGTGTTCGACCGCTATCTCGGCCAACAGACGCTCGAACGGTTCTCGCGCACTGTTTGACGGCATGGCGGACGGCGGCTGCAACCGGCTTGCCCGTCGCCGAATTTTCGGCCATAATCTGCGTCTTCGCCGCGCGCCAGCTTCTCGCGCGAGCGCTGCAAGATCTGCCCAGGTGGTGAAATTGGTAGACGCAGGGGACTCAAAATCCCCCGCCGCAAGGCGTGCCGGTTCGATTCCGGCCCTGGGCACCAAACATTTTCTGTAGTTGGCCTGTAGTCGGCCTGTAGTTAGTCGCAAATGTTAGCCGCAAATCAGCCGCAAGATGTATCGCAAACCCGCGCAAGCCGAACGCTTCGCGGGTTTTTGCTTTCCGGCGACGGCTTTCGCCGTGCGCCCTTGACCTGCTATCGCCCCACCACGCGCGCGGCGCCATGCAGCGCTGCCCGACGGCGCTTGAACACATAGCCCGCCCACATCACCACGAGCCAGACCGGCACGAGCAACACGGAGACCGACAGGCCAGGGGTCATCGCGAGAATCACGAGGATCAGCGCCATGAACGCGAGGCAGATCCAATTGCTGACGGGAAACCAGAACGACTTGAAGACGAGTGTCTCGCCCGCTGCGACCATCGCCCGGCGCGACTTCAGATGCGTCAGGCTGATCAACGCCCAGTTCAGCACGAGTGCAGCGACGACGAGCGCCATCAGCAAGCCGAGCGCCTCGGCGGGAATCAGATAGTTGACGATCACGCAGGTGAACGTGGCCAGCGCCGATAAACCAATCGCCATATACGGCACACCGCGCCGGTCGACTTTCATCAGCGCGCGCGGCGCATTGCCCTGTTCCGCGAGACCGTACAGCATGCGGCTATTCGCATAGACGCCGCTGTTGTACACAGACAGCGCCGCGGTCAGAACCACCACATTCAGCACGTTGGCGGTCAGCGTCGAACCGATCTGCGAGAAGATCATCACGAACGGGCTGCCGCCGGCCGCGACTTCGTTCCACGGATACAGCGACAGCAGCACCGCGAGTGAGCAGATATAAAAAATCAAAATGCGGTAGATGACCTGATTCACGGCCTTCGGAATGCTCTTTTGCGGCTCGTCGGCTTCCGCCGCCGTGATGCCGATCAGTTCCAGCCCGCCGAACGAAAACATGATGACCGCGAGCATCGTGAAGAGTCCATGGAACCCATGCGGGAAAAATCCCCCATGGCTCCAGAGATTGCTGATCGACGCCTGCGGCCCGCCATGCCCGCTCACGAGCAGATAGCCGCCGAACAGAATCATGCCGATCACCGCCACCACCTTGATGATCGCAAACCAGAATTCCGTCTCGCCGTACGCTTTGACGTTCGCGAGGTTGATCGCGTTGATGCCCGCGAAGCAAACCAGCGCTGACACCCACGTCGGCACACCGGGCCACCAGTAATGAACGTATGTGCCGACCGCCGTCAATTCGGCCATGCTGACGAGCACGTATAGCACCCAGTAGTTCCAGCCAGACAGAAAGCCGGGAAAGTCGCCCCAATACTTGTACGCGAAGTGGCTAAACGAGCCGGCCACCGGTTCCTGCGCGACCATTTCGCCCAACTGCCGCATGATCATGAACGCGATGACGCCGCCAATTGCATAGCCGAGAATCATCGACGGACCCGCGGCCTGCAATACGCTCGCCGAGCCGAGAAAGAGGCCAGTGCCGATCGCGCCGCCCAATGCGATGAGCTGGATATGGCGGTTCTTCAGCCCGCGCTTCAGGCCGTCTTGCTGTAGTGCATTGTCCAAATTGCGCCCCAGTGTATGGATTTTCGATCGCCCGATCGGACTTGTGGTCCACCCCGGCAGAACCGGAAATTTTACCCCGGCCGATATTACCCAAATACTGGTAGCAACCCGCGTCTGGTTCCGCGCCACACCACACGGGAGATAGCGATTGTCACTGCCGCGCCGCTTCTGTATGTTGCCCTAGTCGGGTTTGATGCCTCAGGAGATGCAACATGTCGCCCAAACACCTGTTTTGCGCCGCCGTCCTTTGTCTCGGTTTTGAAAGCCTCGGCGTGTTCGCGCAGAACGTCGCACAGAACACAGCGCCTGCAGCCACACCACCTTCGGCACCGGCCGCGGTGCGCACGCCCGAACCCGCTGCCGAACCTGCCCAACCTGCCCAACCGGTTGCTTCGCCGGCCGCCGAAGCCAGCCCCGCCGCAGTGCCCTCGGCAGTCTCCGGGGCGCCTGCGGCACCCTCCGCCGCCAGGCCCGCCATCGCGCCTATGACAGGGCCTGTGCGCAACGTGGTGCTGGTTCACGGCGCGTTCGTCGACGGTTCGAGCTGGAACGGCGTCGTCGCCAAACTGCAGCAGAAGGGCTATCGCGTGAGCTCGGTGCAAAACCCGCTGACCTCGCTCGCCGACGACGTCGCCGCGACACGTCGCGTGCTTGCTCGCCAGGAAGGCCCGACGATGCTCGTCGGCCACTCCTGGGGCGGCGTCGTGATCACCGAAGCGGGCGCGAATGCGCCGAACGTCGCGGGGCTCGTGTATATCGCGGCAATCGCGCCCGATCTGCACGAGTCGACGATGGACCTGTTGAAACGCGGCGCTCCCGCGCCCGCAGGCCAGAGCATCGTCAAGGATGCGAGCGGTTTTCTGTGGTTGGACCGCGCCAGATACCACGCCGACTTCGCCGCCGACGTCCCCGAAAATCTGACGCGCGTGCTGTCCGCCGCGCAAGTACCGATCGCCGCCAAGGCTTTCGGCGAAACGGTGAGCCAGGTCGCGTGGAAAGAGAAGCCGTCGTGGTATGTGGTGACGACGAAGGACCGCGCCGTGTCGCCGGATGTCGAGAGATTCATGGCCGAGCGGATGGGCGCGAAGATCGTGCCGATGGCGTCGAGCCACCTCGCGCCGGTGTCGCATGCGGGCGCGATTGCCGACGTTATAGACCGCGCCGCCCGCGAGTTGAGCAGGCAGCAGTAGCAAAGCCGTTGAACTACTCGCGGCGCGTCCTGCAAGCGTGAACGCAAATGCGGACGCAAGCGCGAACGCAAAACCTACCGCAGCATGAACGACATCGCGGACAAACAGTTGAGCATGCGCACCGCATGTTCAGCCGATGCCGCGCCAAAGCGCAACGTGACGGCATCGACACGCGTCATTGTCGGCCATTGGCAAAACAGATCGGCGAGTGCGCTCGTCTGCACGCGCAATTCGCACTCGACAGGTTTTGCCGCGCCGCGGGTGGCTTGCGACGGCTGACCGTTGGCGAGATGCTGCCGCACCACCTCGCGCGCAGCGCTTTCGATGGCCGCGCGAGCGCTTGCCGGCGACTGCGTGACGCCGCTCGCGTGTCCGGTCGCGCTCTTCGTCACGACAAAGCGCGCGCCCGGAAAGCGCGGTGCGGTTTCCTCGGCGAAAACGTCGTCGCCGGATAAAAGCGCTACCTGTGCACCATATTCTTCCGCCAGCGCGCCGTAGAGCCCCGCCTCGCCCACTTCCTCGCCGTTCAGCGACACGCGTGCAAACGCGAAACTGTTGATGGTATGCGCGAGGATGCCGCGCGTTTGCGACATTGCGTGATACCCAATCATGAAGACGAGCGCGGCGCCGTATTCCAGACCGGCCATCATGCCGAGCGTGCGCGGTTTGCCGAGCACGATCTGAGCTCGCGGGTCGAGCAGGTCGGGCAGCAGATTGCGAAAGCCGCCGTGCGAATCGTTGACCCACACCTGAGTCGCACCGCCGGAGAACGCGCCTTGAATGGCTGCGTTCGCTTCGAGCGTCATCCAGCGGCGCGCGGCTTCGTATTCGCCGTTGCCCGAGCGCGTTTGTTCGGGATGAAACACGCCGGCAATCCCTTCGATGTCGGCGGAAATAAGGACTTTCATCAGGACTTTTTCTTCAGTAAATGCGCGAGGTCGGGAACGCTCTCGCGCAGTGATAGACGCCTATGCCCATCGCGGCCGGTCACGGACTCCGCGCTCCACAACGCATCAAGGATCGCCTGTTCGACGCTGTCGGCGCAGGCGCGAAAAAGCGGGTCCATGTGTTGATCGGCAAGCAGAGGCGCCATCGCGATGAATTCGGCCATATGCGGCATCGTGTAGGCCGTTGAAAAGGCGAGCGCAATATCGCCGCTACCGTGACCATAGACAGAACCCGTGCGTGCAAGGCCCGCGGCCGCGCGCAAAGAAAGGCGCTTGAGTTGACGCGCGTCGAGCGGCGCATCGGTTGCGACGATCATGATGATCGAGCCTTGCTCCGGCTTCGCGATGCCCGCAGGTGTGCCCGCCGATTCCGCCTTCGCTGTTGCCGCACGCTCGGCAAGAATGCGCCCGAGCGGAGTTCCGTCGACGATCAGCATCGGCAAACGGCCGAAGTTGGCGAGCACCAGCGCGCCCACCGTGTATTCACGTTGACCGATCCGCACCACACGCGAAGCGTTGCCAATGCCGCCCTTCAGATCGAAGCACGACATGCCGCGCCCCGCTCCGACCGACCCGCTCGCGACGCTCGTACTCGCCGCGTCGTATGCCTCTTTGAAATGCTGCTCGTTGATGCCTAACGCCTGGATATCGTTTAGATATCCGTCGTTGCATTCGAATACCAGCGGATTGACGGTCGACCACTCGCGGCCAATGCGCGGATTGGCGCTAATGGCCGCGCGGATCTGCGCCTGCGCCACTGCAGGCACGCTGAAGGTATTGGTCAACGCAATCGGCGTTTCGAGGGTGCCCAGTTCGTCCACCTGCACGAGCCCCACACTCTTGCCAAACCCATTGATCACCGACGCCGCCGCCGGCACCTTGTCGAGAAACGGATCGCCCGCATGCGGACGAATCACGGTCACGCCGGTTTGCAGGGCGCCTTCATCGAGCGTGCAGTGTCCGACGCTCACGCCATGCACGTCGGCAATCGTGCCGAGCGGGCCGCAACGCAAGTCGCCGATATGCGGCACATCCGGCAAGTTGTGCAACTCCGGCAACTGTGTCGAACTCATGGGCGATCGAGCTTCGGGTCGAGCGCATCGCGCAAACCGTCGCCGAGCAGGTTGAATGCGAGCACGGTCAGGAAGATCGCGAGACTCGGAAACAGCGCGATATGCGGAGCAGTGACCATATCCGCGCGAGCTTCGTTGAGCATTGCGCCCCACTCGGGCGTTGGCGGTTGAGCGCCGAGTCCGAGAAACGACAGACTAGCGGCGGTGATGATCGACGTGCCGATACGCATCGTGAAGTACACGACCACCGACGAGATCGTGCCCGGCAAGATATGACGCACGATGATGGTCCAGTCTGACGCGCCAATACTGCGCGCCGCTTCGATATACGTGAGCTGCTTGAGCATCAGCGTATTGCCGCGCACGAGCCGCGCGAAGGCCGGAATGCTGAAGATCGCCACTGCGCAGATCACATTGATCATGCCGTTGCCGAGAATCGCGACCACGCCGATTGCAAGCAGAATGCCGGGAAAAGCGAACAGCACGTCGGCCACGCGCATGGTGATGCGATCCCACCACCCTTCGTAGTAGCCTGCGAGCAGCCCGAAGAAAGTGCCGATCACCGCGCCGATCGCAACGGACAAAAAACCGGCTTCGAGTGAAATGCGCGAGCCCGCGAGAATGCGGCTGAAAATATCGCGGCCCAATGAATCGACGCCGAACCAGTGCGCGGCTGATGGCCCTGCATTCAACGCGTCGTAGTCGAAGAAATTCTCAGGGTCGTAGGGCACGATATGCGGAGCGGCAATCGCGACCACGACCAGCAGCAGCACGAAAATGCCGGCGGCGAGCGCCACGTGCTGCTTGCGAAACTTGCGCCAGAATTCGCTCCATGGTGTGCGGATCGCGCGCTCTGCGCCGGAGGGTTTGGCCGCATCCGGCCCGGTGGCTGTCGTGCTCATGCAGGCCTCACTTGAAACGGATAGTCGGATTGATCACGGCGTACAGCACGTCGACGACCAGATTGATGATGATGAATTCGAGCGAGAACAACAGCACCTCGGCCTGAATCACCGGATAGTCGCGCATGGACACCGCATCCACCAGCAAGCGCCCGAGGCCTGGCCAGTTGAAGACGACCTCGACCACGATCGAGCCGCCGAGCAGAAAGCCGAATTGCAGACCCATCATCGTGACGACGGGGATCATTGCGTTACGCAGACAATGTTTGACGATCACGAGCCGCTCGGGCACGCCTTTCGCGCGCGCGGTGCGCACGAAGTCCTCATTCATCACCTCGACGAACGATGCGCGCGTGAAGCGCGCCATCACCGCAGCGACGGCCGCGCCGAGCGTGAGCGAAGGAAGTATGTAGCTCTGCCACGAGCCGTCGCCGACAATCGGCAGCCAGCCGAGCTTCACCGAGAAAATCTCCATGAGCAACATGCCGAGCGCAAAAGCGGGAAACGAAATACCCGACACCGCGAGCGTCATGCCGAGCCGGTCGGGCCAGCGGTTACGCCAGACCGCCGACACGATGCCGATGCCCATGCCCAGCACAACCGCCCACACCATGCTCGCGAGCGTGAGCAGCAGCGTCGGCATGAAGCGCTCGCCGATCTCCTGGCTAACGGGGCGCTTGCTACGCGTGGAGGTGCCGAAATCGCCGTGCGCGATCTTCACGAAGAAGTGCGCGAACTGCTGCGGCATCGGCCTGTCGAGTCCGAGGTCCGCGCGCACCAGTGCGACGGTCGCTTCGTCGGCATCGGGACCGGCGGCGAGCCGTGCCGGATCACCCGGCAACAGATGCACGAACAGAAAGACCAGCACCGCGACGATAAAGAGCGTCGGCAGCAGGCCGAAGAGACGTTTGACGAGGAAGGTCAGCATTGAAGCTCAATCAGGCAATGAAGCGGGCAACGGGGTGTCATGTACGGCAGCGATGCGAGCGTGCGACGCTGCATGTTCTGATTCAACATGCAGCGTCGCACGGTCAACTCGTCACTTGACCGCGATCTCGTCGAAATTGAACGAGCCGTCCGGCGCGACATAAGCACCCGACAGACGCTTGCTGCGCGCATACACGACCTTTTCCTTGACGAGGAAAATCCACGGCGCGTCGGCCCAGATGCGCTTTTGCGCGTCCGAGTAGAGCGCGGCCTTCTGCGTGCGATCTGTGGTTTCGAGCGCCTGCTTCAGGTCGCCGTCGACGGTATCGTTCTTGTAGTAAGCGGTGTTGACCATCTTCGGAGGGAACGAGACCGACGCGAGCAGCGGCGTGATCGCCCAGTCGGCTTCGCCCGTCGACGACGACCAGCCCGCGTAGTACATGCGCACCGGCGCGGTAGCCGCGTCTTGCGCACTTTCCACCTTGGCGACGCGCTGGCCGGCCTCGAGCGCCTCGACCTGCGCCTTGATGCCGACTTGCGCCAGTTGCTGCTGCACGAACTGAATGACCTTCTGCGCAGTCGAGTAGTTATACGCGGACCACAGCGTGGTTTCGAAACCGTTCGGATAACCCGCTTCCTTCAGCAACGCGCGAGCCTTCGCCGGATCGTACGGCCAGGGGCCGAGCTTTACCGCATAGTCGACGCCTTGCGGCACCACGCCGTCAGCCGGCGTTGCATATCCGGCGAACACGACTTTCGTGAGCGCCTCCTTGTTGACCGCGTAGTTCAGCGCCTCACGCACCTTCGGATTGTCGAACGGCTTCTGATTCACGTTCAGGCTGATGTAGCGCTGAATGATCGACGGCGATGCGATCAGATCGACCTTCGGGCTCGACTGCAATTGCGCAGCCTGCTCGAACGGCACCTGAAACGCGAAGTCCGCTTCGCCCGTGCGCATCAGCGCGGCGCGCGTGTTGTTGTCGACCACCGGCTTCCAGTCGATCGCATCGACCTTCGGATAGCCCTTCTTCCAGTAGCCGCCGAACTTCTTCACCGTCAGGTCGCCTGCCGGGTCCCACTTCACGAGTTCGAACGGCCCGGTGCCGACCGGATGGAACGCGATGTCCTTGCCGTACTTCTTCAGCGCGTCCGGCGAAATCATCACCGCCGACGGGTGCGCAAGCACGTTGACGAATGCCGAGAACGGCGCCTTCAGCGTGATCTTCACCGTGTACGGATCGACCACTTCGGTCTTCTCGATGCGGTTGAACATGTTGTAGCGCTTCAGCTTGTTCGCCGGATCGGTCACGCGGTCGAAGTTCGCCTTGACTGCGGCGGCATTGAAGTCGGTACCGTCCTGGAACTTCACGCCGTGACGCAGCTTGAAGGTGTAGACGCGCGCGTCCGGGCTCGCTTCGTAGCTATCGGCGAGCACGTTGACGAGCTTCATGTCCTTGTCGAAGCCGAAAAGCCCTTGGTAGAACGACTTCGCTACGGCTTGCGACAGCGTGTCGTTGGCATCGTACGGATCGAGCGTGGTGAAGGTGGAGGCGACGGCCATCACCGCGGTGGATTCGGCGTGCGCCGCGTTGCCCGCGAGCATCGCGAACATTACCGCGCCGCCGCTGATCAGCGCGCGCAAACGAAACGTGGAAGACGGGACCAGCAGGTTCATGAGTTGGCTCCAGGCTGCGAAATGAAATGGTTTAAGTTGCTGCGAGACGATTTGCTTTGCGTTGTTGCATCGGGTCTTTGGGTCTGGTTTTGTGCCTATGGCTGCGCTCGTCGCCGTTCAATACGCGCCGCCGACGCGATGTTGCGCGACGAAGTGACCCGGCCCCACGGCGACGAGCGGCGCGACGGCCGGCTCATCGTTCAAGGAACGGATCGGGCTCGGGATTTCATCGGCGACTAGCATCCGTTTCGCGTGACGCCGCGCGGGATCGGCAACGGGCACCGCGCCCATCAGCTTTCTCGTGTACGGGTGCTGCGGCGCTTCGAACACCGCGCGGCGCGGACCGATCTCGACGATCTGGCCCAAGTACATGACTGCGACGCGATGACTGACGCGCTCCACCACCGCCATGTCGTGCGAGATGAACAGATAGGCGACGCCGAGTTCGCGCTGCAGATCGAGCATCAGGTTGACGATCTGCGCCTGCACGGAGACGTCGAGAGCGGAAACGGATTCGTCTGCAATCACGACTTTCGGATTCAATGCGAGCGCGCGCGCAATTGCAATGCGTTGCCGCTGGCCGCCGGAGAATTCATGCGGATATCGGCGCGCGGCTTCGGGCGGCAAGCCCACTTTTTCGAGCAGCCACGCGACGCGCGCCTGCGCCTCTGCGCCTTGCGCGACACCATGCACGAGGAGCGGCTCCATGATCGAGAAGCCGACCGTCAGGCGCGGATTGAGCGACGCAAACGGGTCCTGAAAAATAAACTGGATGTCGCGGCGCAGTGCCTGCAAAGCAGGTCCTGTCAGCGAACTGATTTCCTTGCCGTCGAACTCGATCGACCCGCTCTGGCTTTCCACAAGCCGCAGCAGCGAGCGGCCCGTGGTCGACTTGCCGCAGCCCGACTCGCCGACGAGCGCGAGCGTTTCGCCTGGCCGCAGATCGAAACTGACTTTCTCGACTGCATGCACGCGGCCCGTCAGGCGGCCAAAAAGCCCGGTCCTAACTGGAAAGCGTGTGACCAGATCGTGCACGCGCAGAATGGGCGGCGTGTTTTCGTCGACATGCGGTTGGGCTTCCTTCGCGACGGCGGCTGCGGGACGCACGGGTTCATCCGCGCCGCTCGCGCCCGCCTGCTCGACCGTGAGGATCGGAAATTTCGCGGGTTGATCGGTGCCTTGCATTGCGCCCAAACGCGGCACTGCGGCGAGCAGCGCCTTCGTATAAGGATGCGACGGCGCCGCGAAGAGCGCATCCGACGCACCCTCTTCCACCTTTTCGCCGCGATACATCACCAGCACGCGGTCGGCTACTTCCGCGACCACGCCCATGTCGTGCGTGATGAAGATCACGCCCATGTTCATCTCGTCCTGCAAGCCGCGAATCAGTTGCAGGATCTGCGCCTGAATGGTCACGTCGAGCGCGGTGGTCGGTTCGTCGGCGATCAGCAAGGCGGGCTTGCACGACAGCGCCATCGCGATCATCACGCGCTGGCGCATGCCGCCCGACAGTTGATGCGGAAACCGCGCCGCCACGCGCCGCGCCTCGGGAATGCGCACGAGTTCGAGCAGACGCAGCGTTTCCGCGAATGCCGCCGAGCGGCTCTTGCCCTGATGCAGCGAGATCGCCTCGCTGATCTGGTCGCCGACCGTGAAGACCGGATTGAGCGAGGTCATCGGCTCCTGAAAGATCATCGCGATGTCGGCGCCGCGAATCGAACGCATGGTGCCGGACGACGCTTTCGCGAGGTCGAGCACGCTGCCGTCGCGGCGCCGGAATGCGATGCTGCCGCCGGCAAGGCGCCCACCGCCGTGCTCGATCAGCCGCATCAACGCGAGCGATGTCACCGATTTACCAGAACCCGATTCGCCCACTATCGCGAGCGTCTCGCCGCGCTCGACCGTCAGCGACAGATTGCGCACCGCGTTGAAGGTGGTCTCGCCGCTGCGAAACGCGACCGACAGGTTCTCGACTGCGAGCACGCGTTGCGGCGGCAGGCTTTCAGTAATCGGGCTGGCGGTGTGCGATGGAGTCGGCACAATGGTTCCTTTGAATTCGAACGCGCTAGCGGTGTTCAACAATGTTACGGGTAACGAACTAACGGTAGATCGCCGTCGTCGGCGCTTCGCCAAGGCGCGCGAAACCGCGGTACATGCCCTCGGTATTGAACGGCAGTGCGATGTTGCCGCGTGCGTCGACGGCGATCAGGCCGCCGCGGCCGTCGATCTTCGGCAGGCGGTTCATCACTACGTCGTGCGCGGCTTCCTGCAACGACACGTTGCGGTAGGCCATTTGCGCGGCGACGTCGTAAGCCGCGACCATGCGCATGAACATTTCGCCCGAGCCGGTGGTCGAGACCGCGCAGGTTGCGTCGTCCGCATAGCAGCCCGCGCCGATCAGCGGCGTATCGCCCACGCGCCCGACCTGCTTGTTGGTGACGCCGCCCGTCGATGTCGCCGCCGCTACGTGACCGTGCCTATCGAATGCGACGGCGCCGACAGTGCCGAACTTGCGGTTCGGATCGATCGGCTCGTGCGGCGTCGGATCGGTTTTGTCTGTAGCCGACGGCGAAGCGGCGAGCGTCGCGCCGTCGTGATCGAGCATCGCGCGTTGTTGATCGCGCGCGAGCAGCCATTGACGGTGGCGCGCTTCGGTATCGAAGTACTGCGGTTCGACGAATTCAAGTCCCTGCGCGGCCGCGAAGCTTTCCGCGCCTTCGCCGGTGAAGAGCACGTGTTCGCTGCACTCGAGCACGCGGCGCGCCGCCAGAATCGGATTGCGCACGCGCTTCACGCAGCAGATCGCGCCGGCCTCGAGCGTGCTCCCGTCCATGATCGCCGCGTCGAGTTCGTGCGTGCCCGCTGCCGTGTAGACCGCACCCCGGCCCGCGTTGAATAGCGGACAGTCTTCGAGCAGCCGCACGGCCTCGCTGACTGCGTCGAGCGCGCTGCCGCCGTCTGCAAGCACGCGTTGGCCGGCGGCCAGCACCGCGTGCAGAGCCGCGTGGTATTCGGCCTCGGCACTGGCCGACAGCGACACGCGCAGGATCGTGCCCGCGCCGCCATGAATGGCAATGACTGCGTTGTCGTTCATCGTTTGAGTTTGGGTTTTGCCTGGGTGGTGCGGGGGTTTGCAACTGCGCTTGTTACCGTGGTCTCAACCGTGGGCCTGAGCGCGGGATCGCGCTTGGCCCCCCGCGCGGCGCCCGTCTTTGCGCGTACTGACGCACGCGCACTGCGCGCCGGTTCGCGCGCGGCTTCACGGGCCGCACTCGCGGATGCGGACAGCGGGTCAGTGAGCCACGGCAATACGAACTCGGTAACTTCGGCGGCTGCCTTCACCGAACGTTTAGCTCGATAAGCGACCGCGTCGCATAACGCTTCGATCACAGCAAGAACAGCGGCATCGGCGTTCGCCGCGAGGCGGCGTTCGGAGCGCACGTACAGCGAGAGATCGGCGAATTGCGCGAGCGGCGAGCGCGGTCCGTCGGTCAGCGCGAGCACGCGTGCGCCGCGAGTTGCCGCACGGCGCGCGAGTTCGATGGTGTCGTCGACATAACGCGGGAAGGCAATGCCGATCACGAGGTCGCCCTTGCCGCAATTGAACAGGCGCCGCGCCGCATGCGACGGTCCGCCGATGAACGCGAGCGACTGAACGTTGTCGTGATACGCCATCAGGCCGTGCTCCATCAACCCGGCCAGGAACGCGCTCGTGCCCGCGCCGAGCACGAACACGCGCCGCGCGGCAAGGATCGCTTCGACCGCGGCCTCGGCGGCGGCGCTGTCGATCGCCGTGCGGGTCAAGTGCAGATTGTTGGCCGCCTGTTCGAGCGACGCGTCGACCACGTCGTCGCCCGCAGCGAGCGACTCCTGCGCGCTGCGCAGCCGTTCGACCGGCGCGAGCGTCGCCTCGAAGCCGCGCACGAGCGCCTCACGGAACTGCGGATAGCCGTCGAAGCCGAGCGCGCGGGCAAAGCGATTCGCCGTCGCCACCGAAGCGCCGACCACGCTCGCCAGTTCGTCGATCCGCATGGTGGCCGCGCGAAACAGATTGGCCAGCACGTACTCGCCCATGCGCCGATGAATGGGCGTGAGCGTAGGCATGGCCGCCTCGATGCGCGCGGCGATGGCCTGCTCGGCCGGATTGGATGCTACGGACGGTTGATGAATCATGCGAGCGAAGCGGCGCAGTAAGCGCGGTAGTTGTCCCCGAAGACCAATCGCGTCGAGGTGTAAGCGAATTGGATGAAAATATATTTACATGGAAATGGCCTGAGAAAAAATTCATTTTCATTTTTTGGGGTTTGCCCTGGCGCTCATCGTGCAGTGAAGTTGATCTTCAGCAAGCCGTGGCGCGTTCCTCGGGAATGCGCGCGAGCCGCGCCGCAGGCGACATTGCGATGATCAGCGCCTGCACGAGAAAGGCCGCTGCGGCAGCGACCAGGCAGGCGTCCATGTTCCAGCGCGCACTGATGGCGGCACCGAGCAGTGCGCCCGCTGGCCGCGCGCCGTAGGTCGCCGTGCTGTTCAGCGCGGAGACGCGGCCCATCATTCGCTGCGGCGTGATTGCCTGACGCAGCGTGGTCGAGCCGACCACCCACAGGATCGGTCCGGCGCCGAGCAGGAAGAAACTCAGCAGCGCAAGCCAGAACGACGGCGCGACGAGCGTCCCCACCATCACGAGCGACGCGAGCAGCCCGCACGACGGCCCGATCAGGAGCACGCGCCCGAACGCGAGACGTCGCGCGATAGCGGGCGCAGCGAGCGCGCCGCACACCATGCCGACGCCATACGCGCCAAGCGTGATGCCTACCGCCGAAGCGCTCAACCCCAGCCGATGCACCGCGTACGGCACATACACCGCTTGCAGCACGAAGAAGCCGAGGTTGAAAAATACGGCCGTCGCGAGCATGGGAAGCAGCAGTGAATCGCGCAACACGAAGCGCGTGCCTTCGCGCAACTCCAGCATGAAGTGACGCGCGGGCGTGGCCGTGCGCGACGGTTCGCGCAGCCCCGCGAGCAAGCCCACCGCGAGCGCAGACAACGCGGCCGCGCAGCCGTATGCCCAGCCCGCGCCGATCCAGCCGACCAGCAGACCGCCTAGCGCCGGGCCAGCCGAATACGCGACGCTGCGTGCAAGTTCGAGACGGGCGTTCGCGCTGGCGTACGCTTCGCGCGAGACGATCGACGGCACGAGCGAAGGTGCCGCGACGTTGTAGGCCACTGTGCCGGTCGCGGCCACGAAGCCGAGCGCGGCGAGCAACGGCAGGCTGAGCGCATGGGTAATTAGAAGCATGAGCACGCATAGCATTGCGACGACGCGCACGCTTTCGGCGAGCGCCATCAACGTGCGGCGCGAACGGCGGTCGGCCCATACGCCGAGCGGGATCGACAGCAACAGGAAAGGCAAGGTCTGCGCTGTCTGCAGGAGGCCAGTGCCGCGTGCGTCGGCGCCGAGCGCGAAGACGGCGACGAGCGGCGCGGCGGCGAGGCTGATCTGCTCGGCGGATTGAGCGACGAGGTTGGACCACGCGAGCCGCTGGAAAGCGGCCGGTAAACGGACACGGGACGAAGACGACGTGGCGTGCATCGATGGCTCCGGCAACGAAACAGGAGCCACCATCGTGGCCGCGATCGCACCGCGGGACGCCCCGCTTCTTGCGGTGTTATTCTTCGCTCGCCATGAATCTCGAAAGCATTCTCTTTACCCAGGGCTTCGGCTCGCGCCGCCAATGCCGGGCGCTGATAGGCGACGCTCGCGTGAGCATCGGCGGCGCCGTATGCACCGACGCCGACGCCGATTTCCCCACCGACGATGCGTCGTTCTGCTTCAGCGTCGACGGCGTGGTTTGGCCATATCGCGAGCGCGCATATCTGCTGCTCAACAAGCCGGCCGGCTACGAGTGCTCGCGCGATCCGCAGCATCACCCGAGCGTATTCAGTCTGTTGCCGCCGCAGTTCGCCGAGCGCGGCGTGCAATGCGTCGGGCGGCTCGACCAGGACACCACCGGCTTGCTGCTGCTCTCCGACGACGGCAAGTTCGTCCACATGTTCACGTCGCCGAAACGCAAGGTGCCGAAGGTGTACGTCGCCACAACCCGTCATGCGATCGACGACGCGCAGCTGAGCGCGCTGCGCAATGGCGTGCTGCTGCACGGCGAGTCGAAGCCGGTCGCGGCGGTCGAGGCCGATGCACGCGGCGAGCACGCGTTGGCGCTCACGGTGATGGAAGGCAAGTATCACCAGGTCAAGCGGATGATCGCGGCAGCCGGCAACCGTTGTGAAGCGTTGCATCGCGAACGCGTCGGCGGACTCGCTTTGCCCGCGACTCTTGCGCCGGGCGCGTGGCAATGGCTGGATGAAGCCGACCTCGGATCTTTACGGAGCGGGTAAACCGGTAGGACGCACGCAACCATCTGACAAGATTAGGAAAGCCCTGTGCGCATCCGCACATTCGCGCGACCGCGCATGCGTTCCACGCTGCGCCGCAGCATGCTCTTCGTCAGGCCTCGCCCTATACTCGTTTAAACAAAGACTACAAAGAGTTCAAGGAGCGGCCATGATCGTCCATAACGGAGTCATGCTCTCGTATGTGATGCCGGCGTTCGTGTGTCTCGGGTTGCTGCTGATCGGCGGACTGCTGATCGCCATGCGGCTGCGGCACAAATACGATCCGAATCTGATCGGCGCATTGATCGGCGGGATGCTGTGTTTCCTGCTGCTCGAAGCACTGCCCGCGCTGACCTGAGGGACGAGGCGCGCTGCTGCGTGGTGCTGTGCGGCGACGCTTCACAAAGTTGTCCGGCCGATGTCCGGCGGGCCTTCTTTGCCACTGCGTCGCCGGGCTTCTGCGGCAATCTGATGCGGCTAGCCAGGCTTCATGGCCTGCTGGCAACGTCCTTAGCAGCGTCCTTAGCGCCTGCCGCTTCGCGCAGAAAATCTTCGACGCTCGGATAGCGCAGGCGCACGCCTAGCTCTTCTTTCAAGCGGCGGTTCACGAGCCGTCTCGACTCGCGCATGAACGACAGCAAGGTCGGCTCGATCTGCTCCTCAGCTTGCGCTCGCGTGATGCGCGGCGCACGAGCCAAACCGAATGCATCGGCGACGAGATCGAAGTACTCACCCATTTTCAGCGACGAGTCGTCGGACGCGTGAATCACGCGCGCCGGCCTGCCGTGAGTGGCGAGGCGTACGAGAATCGCGGCGAGGTCGTCCGCATGAATGTGATTGGTGTAGACGTCGTCGGCATCGACGAGCGCCGGTGTGCGTTTTTCAAGCCGCGCGAGCGGCAGGCGATTGGCTGCATAAATGCCCGGAATCCGCGCGATGCTCGCGACAATAGAGCCGCGAGCGGTCGCGCGTCGCAATTGCTGCTCGGCCGACACGCGGCGTTTCGCGCGCGCATTGGCCGGTTCGGTGACGCGCGTCTCGTCGATCCACGCTCCGCCACAATCGCCGTAGACGCCCGTCGTGCTTGCATACACGAAGCGCAGCGGCGCGCGTGAGGCGGCGGCGCGGCGAAGGCCGTCGGGTACAATATTGGCTGGTTTCGCGAGTGACCGTGCTTGTGCCCATGAAGCGCGCGCGCGGCGCAAGCGCCCGACAGGCATGATGGTGGCGCGGGTCTGACGTGTGCCAGGCAACGCCTGAGCGCGGCGCATCGCCAGGGCTGATAGCAACGCGCGGGTGCGGCGGTCGTCGTCGCCGGTTTTCTGCGGCGGCGCCAGATGCAGCACCGTGGGCGCGAGTCCCGCGAGCCGTTTCAGGCTGCGGCGTTCGTCGAGATCGCCGACCAGCGGCGAAACGCCCGCGGCACGCAATTCGGCGCTGCGCTCCGCATGGCTTGTCAGTGCAAAGACGTGGGCGTGCTGCAGCAGGGGTACGCAGCGCATGCCGACATCGCCGCAACCTACGATCAGCACGCGCGGACGGCGGAAGTTTCGGGTCGCTTTCATGGTGCACGCATTGTAGCCGTCAAGCGCGGCGGGCACCGGGCGACAATACCGCTGGTTCGGGCGATCCCGGTTATCCGCGCCCCGTCTCTCCGTTAACGATTACCGACTTTTCGACTTCGAACACTTTATGGCATTTAACGTCACGCTCCGGCAAAGCGGCCGGCAGTTTCAGGTAGAACAGGACGAGCCGGTGCTGAACGCCGCCTTGCGTCAAGGCATCGGTCTGCCGTACGGCTGCAAGAACGGCGCGTGCGGTTCGTGCAAAGGCGCTGTGGTCAGCGGCCAGGTTGAGCAGCGCGCGCATTCGTCGTCGGCTTTGTCGAACGAAGAAAAAACGCGCGGCATGGCGCTCTTCTGCTGCGCGACGGCGTGCTCCGATCTTGAGATCGATATCCGCGAAGTGGCGGGCGTGGGCGACGTGCAGGTGAAGAAACTGCCGTGCCGCGTGAATGCGATCGAGCGCAAGGCCGACGACGTCGTCGTGCTCAAGCTGCAGTTGCCCGCTAACGAACGTCTGCAATATCTGGCCGGCCAGTACCTGGAATTCATTCTGAAGGACGGCAAGCGCCGCAGCTATTCGATGGCGAATGCGCCGCACGCCGAAGGCCCGATCGAATTGCACATTCGCCACATGCCTGGCGGCGCGTTCACCGACCACGTGTTCAACGCGATGAAAGAGCGCGATATCCTGCGCTTCGAAGCGCCGCTCGGCACGTTCTTCCTGCGTGAAGAGTCGGACAAGCCGATCGTGCTGCTTGCTTCTGGCACCGGCTTTGCGCCGCTGAAGGCGATCGTCGAGCATGCGGTGTTCAAGAACCTGAACCGCCCAATGACGCTGTACTGGGGCGCGCGTCGCAAGAAAGATCTCTATCTGCTGGAACTGGCCGAACAATGGGCGCGCGAGATTCCGAACTTCAAGTTCGTGCCGGTACTCTCTGAGCCGGACGCGAGCGATGCGTGGACCGGGCGCGTCGGCTTCGTGCATCGCGCGGTAATCGAGGACCTGCCCGACCTGTCCGCTTATCAGGTGTATGCCTGCGGCGCGCCGGTAATGGTCGAATCGGCACAGCGCGATTTCACGCAGCATCACAGCCTGCCCGAAGACGAGTTCTACGCGGACTCGTTCACGAGCGAGGCAGACCTGGCGAACGCGGTTTGACTCGAAACCTGCGGTAAAAACCGGCCCGCTCGTTGCGACGTGCGGGCCGTACCTGAAACAACGTGTCAGCATGAAGACGGGCGCGCAAAAACTGGTAGGCGCGGCCGTTGTCATGAATTCGTGCAAATTCAAGGTTTACACCAGCGCTTTTCTTGTCGTATTCTTTCGCGCATGAACCGCATCCAGTCCGAACTCCGACGTCGCCGCTCGCCGCTTCCCTAGGGACGCCGCCGGCTTCGTCACGGATTCGCGCTACAACAAAGCGCAAGCTGTTCGAATCATGAAAGCCACGGCATGCCGTGGCTTTTTTGTTTTTCCGGCCCGTTAGCTCATCGGCTGACGTGCGCCAACGCCTTATCCACCTCTTACCCGCTGTCTGGAGCCTGCCGTCATGAATTTCAATGAATATCCGATCGAGTCGCTGATGTACATCACCAACCGGCCCGAAATCGTTTTCACGCACGGCAAGGGCTCGTGGCTCTACGACAACAACGGCAAGCGATACCTGGACTTCATTCAGGGCTGGGCGGTCAATTGCCTCGGTCATTGCAATGAAGGCATGATCGAAGCGCTGAACCAGCAGGCGAAGCTGCTCTTCAATCCGTCACCGGCTTTCTACAATGAGCCGATGGTGAGGCTCGCGGCGCTGCTCACGCAGCATAGCTGCTTCGACAAGGTGTTCTTCGCGAACAGCGGTGCCGAAGCGAATGAAGGCGCGATCAAGCTCGCGCGCAAGTGGGGCAAGAAGTTCAAAGACGGCGCATTCGAAATCATCACGTTCGATCATAGTTTCCACGGCCGCACGCTCGCCACGATGTCGGCAAGCGGCAAGCCGGGCTGGGACACGATCTACGCGCCGCAAGTGCCGGGCTTCCCGAAAGCGGATCTGAACGACATCGCGTCGGTGGAAAAGCTCATCAACGCGAAGACGGTCGCGGTGATGCTCGAGCCGATCCAGGGCGAAGGCGGCGTGATTCCGGCAACGCGCGAGTTCATGCAGCAACTGCGCGAGCTGACCCGCAAGCACAATGTTTTGCTGATCGTCGACGAAGTGCAAAGCGGCTGCGGTCGTGCCGGTACGCTGTTCGCCTACGAGTTGTCGGGCATCGAGCCGGACATCATGACGCTCGGCAAAGGTATTGGGGGCGGCGTGCCGCTCGCGGCGCTGCTCGCGAAAGCCGAAGTCGCCGTGTTCGAAGCGGGCGACCAGGGCGGCACGTACAACGGCAACCCGTTGATGACCGCGGTCGGTTATTCGGTGATCGCGCAACTCACCGCGCCGGGTTTCCTCGAAGGCGTGCGTGCGCGCGGCGAGTATCTGCGCGCGAAGCTGCTCGAGTTGTCGGAAGAGCGCGGCTTCAAGGGCGAGCGCGGCGAAGGTCTGTTGCGTGCACTGCTGCTCGGCAAGGACATCGGCAACCAGATCGTCGAAAAGGCGCGTGACATGCAGCCCGACGGTCTCCTGCTGAACGCGGCGCGCCCGAACCTGCTGCGCTTCATGCCTGCACTGAACGTCACGAACGAAGAGATCGACCAGATGATGGCGATGCTGCGTTCGATCCTCGACACGCTGTAACTGAACCAAGGACGCGTATGACGACGACAGCGACCGGGACGCTCGCTATCCGCCGCTTCGATGCGGGCGACACCGAGGCGGTGGTCGCACTGTGGCAGCAGGCCTTTCCGGAGTACAGGGATGTGACGAAGCCGCAGCGCAACCCGCA
Source organism: Paraburkholderia kirstenboschensis (assembly GCF_904848585.1). Lineage (GTDB taxonomy): Bacteria > Pseudomonadota > Gammaproteobacteria > Burkholderiales > Burkholderiaceae > Paraburkholderia > Paraburkholderia kirstenboschensis. The sequence continues at coordinate 259,410 of NZ_CAJHCR010000001.1, read as the reverse complement.
TCTGTCGATTGCGAACAAGCTCGCGACGCAGCCCGAGCTGTTCTTTGTGGCGGTGCTGGATGAGCGGGTCGTCGGTACGGTGATGGGCGGCTATGACGGCCACCGCGGCTGGCTTTACTCGCTCGCGGTGGACGAGTCGTTGCGGCGGCATGGCATCGGCTCGCGTCTGGTCGCGCACGTCGAAGACGCGCTGACGGCGCTTGGCTGTCCGAAGCTGAACCTGCAGGTGTTGTCCGCGAAGAGCGACGTCCGCGCGTTTTACGAGGCGCTCGATTATCGCGCGGATGCGGTGGTGAGCTTCGGCAAACGTCTTGGTGAGTTGGCGGATTCGACGCCGGTTTAGTATTCAGGCGCGTCATGCGTCGCAGAACAAAAGGCCGCATGCGTTTGACTCACGCATGCGGCCTTTTTTCATCGGCAGTTCAGCTTGAAGGGTTATCCACTCAACTCATTCACCCATTCATTCACCCAGATAAGCTGCCCGCACCTTCGGATCATCCAGCATCTGCTTCGCGTCGCCCGACATCGTGACGAGACCCGAGTCCATCACATAGCCGCGGTTCGCCGCCTGCAGCGCAAGACGCGCGTTCTGCTCGACCAGCAGCACGGTCATGCCTTCGCCGGAAATTGCGCGCACCACTTCGAAGATCTTCTCGACCATGATCGGCGACAAGCCCATCGACGGTTCATCCAGCAGCAACAGCTTGGGACGCGAGATGATCGCTCGCGCCATCGCCAGCATCTGCTGTTCGCCGCCTGAGAGCGTGCCCGCGTATTGCGTGGCGCGCTCCTTCAGCCGCGGGAAGAAGCCGAACATGCGATCGACGTCGGCCTTGATGCCGTCGTTGTCACTGCGCAGATACGCGCCCATCTGCATGTTCTCGACGATCGACATGCGCGCGAAGATACCGCGACCTTCCGGCACCATCGCGAGACCGCGCTTCAGAAGCTCATGCGGAGGCACGCCCTTGATCGACTGACCCATGTACTCGATGTCGCCTGCGGCATACGGCTTGAGCCCCGTGATCGCCTTCATCGTCGTGGTCTTGCCCGCGCCGTTCGCGCCGATCAGCGTGACCAGCTCGCCCTGCCCAACCTCGAGGTCGATGCCCTTGACTGCCTGGATGCCGCCGTAGTTGACCTGCAGGCCCTTGATTTTCAACATTGCTTGCGTCGTGGACATCAGTGGACTCCTGCACCCAGATAAGCTTCGATCACCTTCGGATCCTTCTGCACGTCTTGCGGCAGCCCTTGCGCAATCACCTTGCCGTAGTCGAGCACCGTCATCTGGTTGCACAGACCCATCACGAGCTTCACGTCGTGTTCGATCAGCAGGATCGTCTTGCCGTCGGCGCGGATCTTGTCGAGCAGTCGCGTGAGTTCGACTTTTTCCGTTGCATTCATGCCGGCAGCGGGTTCGTCGAGCGCGAGCAGCTTAGGATCGGTTGCGAGCGCGCGCGCAATTTCGAGGCGGCGCTGATGGCCGTACGACAGGTTGCGCGACGTGTAGTCCGCGTACTGCGCAATGCCGACGTACTCCAGCAGTTCGACCGCGCGTTCCTTGATCTCACGCTCTTCCTTGCGCTCCGCCGGCGTCTGGAACACTGCGCCCAGGAGGCCGTGCTTCGTGCGCACATGACGGCCGACCATCACGTTTTCCAACGCGGTCATGCCGCCGAACAGACGGATGTTCTGGAACGTACGGGCAATGCCCGCCTTCGCCACCTGATACACCGCGGTCGGCGTGTAGTTCTGGCCGTCGAGCTTGAAGTCGCCCGAGTCGGGCGTGTACAGGCCCGTGATCACGTTGAAGAAAGTTGTCTTGCCGGCGCCGTTCGGGCCGATCAGACCATAAATCTGGCCGGCCTTGATTTCCAGGCCGACGTCGGACAGCGCCTGCAAACCGCCGAAGCGCTTGTTGACGCCCTTCACCGACAGTCGAATGTTATCGCTCATGTTTTTTCTCCCTGTCCGTCAGGCGCGCACCGGCTTCTTGCCGCCACGCTTCGACAGTTTCGCAATCTTGTCTTCGTGCTTCGGCGACGGCCACAGGCCTTCCGAGCGATACAGCATGATCAGCACCATCGCGAGTGCGTAGACCAGCTGACGGATCACTTCCGTGTCGACGATTTCATGGCCGAAGAGCATGTGCTGCAGCGGACCCATCGTCGAGCGCAGGAATTCCGGCAGGACGGCGAGCAGCACCGCGCCGAGAATCACGCCCGGGATGTGGCCCATGCCGCCCAACACCACGCACGCCAGCACGACGATCGACTCCGGCAGCGTGAACGATTCCGGCGACACGAAGCCCTGGAACGCGCCGAACATCGCGCCCGACAGGCCGCCGAACGACGCACCCATCGCGAAGGCGAGCAGTTTCACGTTACGCGTGTTGATGCCCATCGCCTTGGCGGCGATTTCGTCTTCGCGAATCGCGGCCCATGCACGGCCGATACGCGAGTGCTGCAAACGCGTACAGACCCAGATCACGAGCAGCGCAGCAAGCACGAACAGGTAGTAGTACGAGTACACCGACGGGAACTGGAAGCCGAACAGCGAGTGCGTCTGCGCGAGACTGAAGTCGCCGAAATGCACCGAATCGATCCCGGTAATGCCTTTCGGGCCGTTGGTGATATTCACCGGACGGTCGAGGTTGTTCAGGAAGATGCGGACGATTTCCCCGAAGCCCAACGTCACGATGGCAAGGTAGTCGCCTCGCAGACGCAGCGTCGGCGCCCCGAGTATCACGCCGAAGAACGCCGCCACCCCCATCGCGCATGGCACGATGAGGAGGAACGGCAGGTGCAGCCCGTTCGGCGCGAGATGCGCGATCCACTCGAACTGCGACGTCAGATGCGGCGAGGACAACAGCGCCGCGGTGTAGGCGCCAACCGCGTAAAAGGCGATATAACCCAGGTCGAGCAGGCCGGCAAAGCCGACCACGACATTGAGACCGAGTGCCAGCATCACGTACAGCATCGCGAAGTCGAGCACGCGAACCCAGTAGTTGCCACCGGCGGTGCCGATGATCATCGGCGCGGCGATCACGAAGAACGCGGTGATGATGCCGACCGTCAGCGTCTTCGCCAGGTTCTTCTCGGGAATGAGCGTCGTGGACGGCTCGATCGGTTGAATTGAGGTCATTTGATTTACTCCTTGGCCTGGATCAAGCGCGATCCGCAACGCGTTCGCCGAGCAGACCCGACGGACGGAACACCAGCACGATGATCAGCACGATGAACGCGAACACGTCCTGATAGTTACTGCCGAACACACCACCGGTCAGGTTGCCGATGTAGCCGGCGCCCAACTGTTCGATCAGCCCCAGAATCACGCCGCCGACCATCGCGCCGCCGAGATTGCCGATACCGCCGAGCACCGCCGCGGTAAAGGCCTTCAAGCCGGGGATGAAGCCCATGTAGAAGTGAGCGTTGCCGTATTCGGAGGCGATCATCACGCCGGCGAGCGCAGCAAGCGCCGAGCCGATCATGAAGGTGGCCGAGATCACGAAGTTCGGGTTCACGCCCATCAGCGAAGCAACGCCCGGGTTCTCGGCGATTGCGCGCATCGCGCGGCCGAGCTTGGTCTTGTGCACGAGCAGCAGCAGACCTGCCATGACGAGGAACGCGACGACGATGATCACGACTTCAGTCATCGAGATCACGGCGCCAGGCGTCGTGTCGGTGGCCTTGATCACGTTCAGCGGATCGGTGGGCAGAAGCTGCGGGAAAGGCAGCGGGTTGCGCGACCAGATCATCATGGCGAGCGTTTGCAGCAGGATCGACACGCCGATCGCGGTGATCAGCGGAGCAAGACGCGGCGCCTTGCGCAGCGGCCGGTAAGCCACGCGCTCGATCGTGTAGCCGACCACCGCGCATACCACGGCGGCGATTGCCAGCGCGATGCACAGCGTCGGCACATTGCCGAGGCCAGGGAAGTGGTTCTGCAGCACGCCTATGGCGGAGAGCGCGACCATCGCGCCCACCATCAACACATCGCCGTGAGCGAAGTTGATGATGCCAAGAATGCCGTAAACCATCGTATAGCCCAGTGCGATGATGGCATAAACGCTGCCAAGCACCAGTCCGTTTAGGATCTGCTGGATGAAGATATCCATTTAATGCTCCTTAGCCCGTGCGACTGGATTCGCGCTCTTCATCAGCCGGTGGGCGGTGATGCGTTACGGAATCTCAACGGCACTGCGGGTACTGATGTAAAAGACCGGTAAGGGTTTATCCGCCGCCGGTTTGCCCAGACGACTGGGTCACAGTCGCAGGCTCGCCTTCAGCGGATGCAAAAACGGCACCGTTGGGTGGTTCGGTGCCGTCAGGCTGAACGTCCCGTCATCACATCTTCACGACGTCGAGAACCGCTTTCTTGCCGTCATTGAAGTCGTAAAGCGTAATGGCGCCCTCTTTCAAATCACCCTTGTCGTCGAACGCGATGCGGCCGATTACCCCGTTGTAATCGGTGGACGGCATCGCAGCCAGCACCTTGGGCGCCTCGATCGAATTAGCGCGCTTCATTGCATCGACAATCACGTACACGGCGTCATACGTGAACGGTGCGTAAATCTGCACCGGCGTGTGGAAGCGGTCCACGTACTTCTTCTCGAAGTCCGCTCCCCTGTCCATTTTCGAAAGCGCGAGTCCCGCCTCCGAACAGACCAGGTTTTGCACGGCGGTTCCCGCCAGCTCCCCCACCTTGTCGGTACACACGCCGTCGCCGCCAAGGATTTTTGCCCTGATACCGAGCGCCGCCGCCTGTTTGGCAAACGGCCCGCCCGTCGCGTCCATGCCGCCGAACATGATGGCGTCCGGATGAACACTTTTGATCTTTGTGAGGATGGCCCGGAAGTCCGTAGCCCGGTCGTTCGTCGCTTCCCGCGCGACGATCTTCGCTCCGCTCGCCTCAACGGTCTTCGCGAATTCGTCCGCGAGCCCCTTACCGTAGGCGGTTGCATCGTCCACTACGGCGATGCGTTTGGCGCCCAACGCCTTCGTGGCGTAATTGGCGAGCGCCGGACCTTGCTGCGCGTCGGTCGCGACGACGCGGTAGGTCGTCTTGAAACCTTGCTGCGTGTACGCCGGGTTCGTCGACGAGGGCGAGATCTGCACGATGCTTGCGTCGCTATAAATCTTCGAAGCCGGAATCGAAACACCCGAATTCAGATGCCCGACAACGGCCACCACGTGATCGTCCACCAGCTTCTGAGCGACCGCCGTACCGGCCTTCGGATCGGCCGCGTCGTCTTGCGCGTCGAGCTGCAAGTCGATCTTGTGGCCGTCGATCGTCAGGCCTTGTGCATTGATTTCCTCGACCGCGAGACGCGCGCCGTTTTCATTGTCCTTGCCCAGATGCGCGATGCCGCCCGTCAGCGGGGCTGCATGGCCGATCTTTACGACGATTGCTTCGCTCGCCGGCGCAGCGGATGCCGCCACTGCCGCCGATGCTCCTGCTCCCGCCTCGTCATCCTGTTTTTTGCCGCACGCGGTCAACATCGCAACCGCGGCCGCGATGGACACGGCGTAAGCAAACTTGACTCGCATTAAATAGGTCTCCCGCGCCTTGCAAAATCTATTGTTCGGGACCCTAAGGCCTTGAGAACGCGCGCATTGTAACTCCAATTTTGCGACGGGCAATATTGTTGAACCGGCAGGGTTTTCCTGCATTGCAACCGCATTTCAAGACAGCACTGACGTCAAAGGAGCAACCCGGTTGCGACTGATTTTCGTGCATCAGTTGCACCAGCGTGGGATCCAATGGCATCAAGTGTTGTAGAGGCTTCGTTCGAGGCCCGCCCGCACTGCGGTTTGGCTTAAGTCATATCTAAGCCGCGATGTTTCGCTCTCGGCACCATGTTAGTGCGTCAAAATAGTTTGCGGCCGGTTCAAGCCTCATAAAACGGGGCCACATGAATCAAAACTCAATTAAATACCGGATCGGATTCGCAATTATTTGTCGAAGCGGACGCCGGAAAGCGGGTGTTTCCATCGATATGGCACCAATTAACGCCGGCACTCGCTGCCTACGGACAAAAAAAAGCGCGCTCAAAGGCGCGCGATTTCAGATCGATACAGAGCTGTCAGGCAGGCAGACCCAAGCCGCGAGGCAACGGGAACGCGATGTTCTCTTCGATGCCCTCGAGCGCGCGCACGTTGCGCACGCCAAGCTCGCGCAGGCGAGCAATCACAGCCTGCGCCAGCACTTCGGGAGCCGAGGCACCGGCAGTCACGCCGATCCGGCGCTTGCCCTCGACCCATGACGGGTCGATCTGGTCGGGCGAATCCACCATATAGGAAGGCACGCCGAGCTTTTCGGCCAGTTCGCGCAGCCGGTTGGAGTTCGAACTGTTGGGGCTGCCGACCACGATCACCAGGTCGCACTGCGGCGCCATGAATTTCACGGCGTCCTGGCGGTTTTGCGTGGCGTAACAGATGTCCTGCTTCTTCGGCTCGCGAATGGACGGATATTTCGCCTTCAGCGCGCCGATGATCTCCGCTGCGTCGTCGACGGAAAGCGTGGTTTGCGTGACGAACGCGATCCGCTCCGGGTGGGCCAGTTGCAGTGCCTGCACGTCTTCGATGTCTTCGACGAGATACATGCCCTCGCCCGCCTGGCCCATCGTGCCTTCCACTTCCGGATGGCCTTTGTGGCCGATCATGACAATGTCGAAGCCGTCTTGCCGCATCTTCGCGACCTCGATGTGCACCTTGGTGACGAGCGGACAGGTCGCGTCGTAGACGCGCAGTCCGCGCGACTCGGCCTCGCTGCGCACCGCTTTCGAGACACCGTGCGCGCTGAAGATGACCGTGTTGCCGGAGGGCACCTCTTCCAGACGCTCGATGAAAATAGCGCCCTTCTTGCGCAGATCTTCGACGACGTAGGCGTTATGGACGATTTCGTGGCGCACGTAGATCGGCGAGCCGTGCAGCTTGATGGCGCGTTCGACGATCTCGATAGCCCGATCTACGCCGGCACAGAACCCGCGCGGCTGAGCCAGCAGGATCTCCGTTTCGGCAAGGGTCGTATCCGCGATGGTCATGTTTAGAGAATCCCGATGATTTTCACTTCGAATGCCAGCGCCTGGCCAGCAAGCGGATGGTTGAAATCGAACAGGGCCGACGTTTCGTTCACTTCTTTCAGAACGCCAGCGTAGCGGCCGCCGCCCGGAGCGTTGAATTCGACCAGGTCACCTGGCGAAAAATCCTCGCCGATCATGCTGTTTTCCCGCAACGTTGCCAGAGACACGCGCTGGATCAACTCCGGATTGCGCGGACCAAACGCGGCGCCGGGGGCTAGCTGAAAGGTCGAATGGTGGCCGACCTTCAAACCCATCAGAATGTCTTCCAGCGGCGGTGCGAGTTGTCCCGCACCGAGCAGCAGCGTGGCGGGCTTGTCGTTGAAGGTATTGATGACTTCGGCGCCATCGGCAAGGGAAAGCCGGTAGTGAAGCGTCACATGTGAACCGGGTTTCACTTCGGAAATGTCGATGATGCTCATGCAATGCTCGCTCAGTCGAAGCGCGCTCTCACGCGTGCGCCGCGGGGCGCAGCCGACGCGTGCGGCAAACCGTCGGCGTGCCGTGCGCAAAGCGTCTATTGTAAGCCACATGGCTGGGCTCGGCTTGCGTCCGTCGCGCGCACCGGGCCTGAACCCCAAGCGGAGGAATTGTCTGTATATGTCTGATTATGCGTCGACGATCGACGAACCAATGTTGGATTACGCTCGTTCGCCGCAGGTTGCTCCGGCTCCCGCGGCGGGCAGATTGCGTCGAAGGCGCAAATGGCCGAAACGTGACATGCCGCGTGAGCGGCTGGTCGACCAGGGCCCCGGCGTGCTGTCGGACACCGAAATGATCGTGCTGGTTCTCGGCTCCGGCCTGCCGGGCCACGATGTGTTCAGCGTGGCTCACGAACTGCTAGACCGTTTCGGCTCGCTGCGCGCGATGCTCGATGCGACTTACACGGACTTCGACGGGCTGCGCGGCATCGGGCCCGCGAAAAAAGCGCAGCTGCTCGCCATCATGGAAATGGCGCGCCGCTCGCTTGTCGACAAAATGCGCCGCCGGTCGCTCATGAATTCTCCTGAGGCCGTCGAAAACTATCTGCGCCTCCTGATCGGCGGCCGTCCGCACGAAGTGTTCGTGTCGCTGTTTCTCGACGCCCGGCACCGGCTGATCCGCAGCGAGGAAAGCGCGCGTGGCACGCTCACGCGCATGGCGGTGTATCCGCGCGAGATAGTGCGGCGCGCGTTGACGCTCAATGCCGCCAGCCTGATCGTCGCGCATAATCATCCGTCCGGCGCTGTGCGGCCGAGCGCGAGCGACTGCAACCTGACGCGCACGCTGCGCGAAGCGCTGGCGCTAATCGACGTTCAACTGGTCGATCATCTGGTAATCGGCTCCGACAGCGTATACTCCTTTGCCCGCGACGGCTGGCCCTGACGCTGGACCATGCGAAGGCGCCCGCAAGCTGCCTTGAAACAGTATGAAAAAAGCGCGAACGGCAAAGCAAAAGGCGCTGCACCGTGTCTTGCCGTCGCAAATAAGGTTTGATTTTGCGGCTTTTTTTCTGCTAGAATTCCGGTTTGCCTATTTCCAACCCCCTGTTCCGAAGCCACCAAGGCGTTCCGGAAAGGATACGTGCCTGATTTCAGCGCGACTCTTTTCGGGAAACTTTCACGGCGTTCGAACTCAGAATTAGCGTATTAGGAGTGCTCTCATGGCACGCGTATGCCAAGTAACTGGGAAAGCGCCGATGAGCGGCAACAACGTTTCCCACGCGAACAACAAAACCAAGCGCCGGTTCCTGCCGAACCTGCAAAGCCGCCGCATTTGGGTGGAAAGCGAAAACCGTTGGGTGCGTCTGCGTATTTCGAACGCCGGCCTGCGCCTGATCGACAAGAACGGTATCGACGCTGTGCTCGCAGATCTGCGCGCACGCGGTGAAGCCTAAGGAGTAAATCATGGCGAAAGGCGCACGCGACAAGATCAAGCTGGAATCGACCGCAGGCACGGGTCACTTCTACACGACGACGAAGAACAAACGCAACATGCCGGAAAAGATGCTGATCAAGAAGTTTGATCCGGTCGTCCGTAAGCATGTTGAGTACAAGGAAACCAAGATTAAATAAGTCTTGGCTCCTGCCGCCTGACGACGGCAAGACATACACAAAAAGGCCTCGCATTCGTGCGAGGCTTTTTTGTTTTTGGCTTACCAAAACAGCCCTCCTTGGATCACCATCTTCCGCGATAACAGAGTCCTATACCGTTCAGCCAGCTTTCCCTCGACCGTCGCGGCGCGTATCCTTTCCCGTTTTAGCAGCGCGCAAATGGACGCTGTCACGGCAAAACGAAAGACGGAGATGCGAGCAATGGAATTCGATGTGGCGATTGTCGGTAGCGGTCTGGCGGGACTGAGCGTCGCGCTCAATCTCGCGCAGACGCGGCGGGTCGCGGTGATCGCCAAGCGGTCGATAACCGAGGGTGCGAGCGATTGGGCGCAAGGCGGCATTGCCGCGGTGCTCGATTCCGCGGACAGCATCGAAAATCACGTGCGCGATACGCTCGTTGCAGGCGCCGGCCTATGTGATGAAGCCGCGACGCGCTTCATCGTCGAGAACGGGCGCGCTGCGATCGAATGGCTGATTGAACAGGGCGTGCCATTCACCAAAGACGACTCGGCGGAACTCGGCTTCCACCTGACTCGGGAAGGCGGCCATAGCCATCGGCGGATCATTCATGCGGCGGATGCGACGGGCCATGCGGTAGTCGCCACGCTGAGCGAGCGTGTGCGGCAGCATCCGAACATCACGCTGCTGGAAGATCACTACGCAATCGACCTGATCACGTCCGACCGGCTGGGACTGCCGGGCCGCCGTTGCCATGGTCTTTACGCGCTGGACGTGCAAAGCGGACGCACCGTCACGATCGAGGCGCCGCACACCGTGCTCGCCACCGGCGGCGCCGGCAAGGTGTATCTGTACACGACAAATCCCGACACCGCGACGGGCGACGGCATTGCAATGGCATGGCGCGCAGGCTGCCGGGTGTCGAACATGGAGTTCATCCAGTTCCACCCCACCTGCCTCTTCCATCCGTACGCGAAGTCGTTTCTGATCTCTGAAGCAGTGCGCGGCGAAGGCGGCGTCCTGAAGCTGCCGGACGGCACCCGGTTCATGCCGAATCACGATGAACGCGCTGAGCTCGCGCCGCGCGACATCGTGGCGCGCGCGATCGACTTCGAGATCAAGAAACGCGGCATCGATTGCGTGTATCTCGACATCAGCCATCAGCCGGCGGATTTTCTTCGCGAACATTTTCCGACGATCCTCGCTCGGTGCCTGGAATTCGGCATCGACATCACGAAGGAACCGATCCCCGTAGTACCGGCGGCGCACTACACGTGTGGTGGCGTGGTAACCGACCTAGCCGGCCGCACGGATCTCGCGGGGCTCTATGCAGTCGGCGAAACATCTTGCACTGGATTGCACGGCGCCAACCGCCTTGCCAGCAATTCCCTGCTCGAATGCCTCGTGCTTGGCCGCTCGGCGGCGCGCGCGATCGACGAAGAAGGATTTTGCGGCGCCGTCCACGCGCCTTTGCCAGACTGGGACGAGAGCCGCGTTTCGGACCCCGACGAAGAAGTGGTCGTCGCGCACAATTGGGATGAGGTTCGCCGGCTCATGTGGAACTACGTCGGCATCGTGCGCACGGACAAACGCCTCGCGCGAGCCAAACACCGGCTCGCTCTATTGCGCGACGAGATCCACGAGTACTACGCGAACTTCAAGGTGAGCCGCGATTTGCTCGAGTTGCGCAATCTCGTGGACGTAGCCTCGTTGATCGTGGACGGTGCGCGCTCGCGGCGCGAAAGCCGCGGCCTGCATTTCAGCCGCGACTGGCCGGCAACTCTGCCTAAAGCGCTGCCGACTGTGCTCTCGCCCGAGCACGTTTGCAACCGCAACGTGTGATGGAAGTTAAAACGCCATCGCCGGCCCCAGGCCGGCGATGGCGTTTTATAAACATGCTGGAGGCAAACTTCCGTCAGACGATACGCAACGAGTAATCGGTTGCTCGCACGTCTTTTGTGAGAGCGCCGATCGACACGCGGTCGACGCCCGTTTCCGCGATAGTCCGCACCGTTTCGAAGTTCACTCCGCCCGACACTTCCAGTACGGCACGCCCGGCGGTGATACGCACTGCTTCACGCATTGCATCGAACGAAAAATTGTCGAGCAGAATGGACTGCGCGCGATGCGCCAATGCTGTTTCCAACTGCTCGAGCGTCTCGACCTCGATCTGGATAGAGACGCCCGCGTTGAGCGCAAGCGCCGCGTCCATGGCCGCTCCCACTCCGCCAGCAGCGGCAATGTGGTTTTCCTTGATCAGAATGCCGTCATACAAAGCGAGCCGTTGATTCGCTCCGCCGCCCACGCGCACCGCGTATTTCTGCGCGAGCCGCAAGCCGGGCAACGTCTTGCGCGTATCGAGAATGCGGGTACGCGTATGAGCGATCGCATCCACATACCGGCGCGTGGCGCTCGCCACGCCTGATAGAAGCTGAAGGAAGTTAAGCGCGTTGCGCTCGGCAGTGAGCAGCGCACGGACCGGTCCACGCAGTTCGCACACGGGAGTGTCCGCCGTCATCCGCTCGCCTTCACGGTAAAGCCACTGCACCTCGATCCGCGAATCCACTTGCCGCAATACCGCGTTGAACCACGGCACGCCGCACAACACCGCATGCTCGCGAACGACGACACGCGCGTGGCGCACTTCATCAGCGGGGACGAGGCGGCCGGTCTGGTCACCCGTGCCGACGTCCTCCGCGAGTGCGTCGGCGACGTTGCGCGCGAGCGCTGCGTCGAACGCCGCGCCGTAGTGCGCATGGATCTCGGCGAAGAGCGGCGACACGGCTTCGGCTTGGCTATACGAGGCCGAACGGGGCTCTGCTGAACTCTGCGCTGCCGCGTTCATCAGGCGGCCCCCACGTTCGAGTACAACTGCGCGTCGCGCGCGAGATCGCCGCTCGCCTGCACGCGTTTCTTGTGACGCGCCGCAAAGTCGAGCATGCGGTCGATTGGCACACGCGCCCGCTCGCCAACAGCGCGCTCGACGAAAATCTCGTTATGACCGCGTTCGAGGACGTCGGCGAGATTCGCGAGGCCGTTCATAGCCATCCACGGGCAATGCGCGCAGCTCTTGCATGTCGCGCTGTTGCCGGCCGTAGGCGCGGCGATCAACGTCTTGCCAGGCGCGGCGAGCTGCATCTTATGCAGGATGCCGAGGTCCGTTGCCACGATGAAGTGCGTCGCATCCAGCTTCTGCGCGGCAGCGATCAACTGCGTCGTGGAACCGACGACGTCCGCTTGCGCAACCACGTTGGCAGGAGACTCCGGATGAACGAGGACTTTCGCGCCCGGATATTCGGCGCGCAGCAAATTGAGTTCGATGCCTTTGAATTCGTCGTGCACGAGACACGAGCCCTGCCACATCAGCATGTCCGCGCCGGTCTTGCTCTGGATGTAACCGCCGAGGTGCCGGTCCGGTGCCCAAATGATCTTTTCGCCGCGCGCGTGAAGGTCAGCAACGATCTCGAGTCCAATCGACGAAGTCACCATCCAGTCCGCGCGGGCTTTAACGGCTGCACTCGTATTCGCATAAACGACCACCGTGCGGTCCGGATGCGCGTCGCAGAATGCCGAAAATTCATCTACCGGACAGCCGAGGTCCAGCGAGCATGTCGCGTCGAGATCCGGCATCAAGATGCGCTTGTCCGGGCTCAAAATCTTCGCGGTCTCGCCCATGAAGCGCACTCCCGCCACCACGAGGGTTTGCGCCTCGTGGTCGCGCCCGAAGCGGGCCATTTCGAGTGAATCGGCCACGCAGCCGCCGGTTTCGTCGGCTAGCTCCTGCAATTCAGCGTCGACATAGTAGTGGGCGACGAGCACGGCCTTCTCGCGTTTGAGCAATGCGCGAATGCGCTCTTTCAGCGCCACTTTCTCCTGCGCCGACGGCACGTCGGGCACCTTCGCCCACGCCTGCCCGATCCCACAGGATGTGCCCTGCGCCTGCGGCCGGTCGTATTCGACGGCCTTGATCGCCTGCTGATCCATGATCTTCTCTGCCCTCGCTTTGCCGCCGTGGAATACCCGTCGCGTCATGCAAATTCCGCGGCCCAAAAAGCAAAACCCCGCCAACGCGGGGTTTTGTGACGTAACGAAATTTTAATGGATTTCGTGGCTAAGCATAACGGCGCAGTCGCATTGCGAATTCCTGCAGCGCTTTAATGCCGCTCGCTTCAGCGCGATGACACCAGTCCTGCAACTGCACCAGCAACTGATCGCGCGAGGCGTTCGAGCGCTCCCACATTGACGCAAGTTCGTTCCGCATGTCGATGTAGGTCTTCAACTTCTGGCTGTTCGCGAAGATTTGCGGCAACAGACGCTTCTGCGGCTCGTCGAGCCCCGCTTCTTCTTTGTGGAACCAGCTGCGCGCACCGCGCATGACCTGATACTTCTCGCGCGCGCCCACTTCCTTCAGATGCGCGAGTTCCTGACGATACGCGCGCTTGAGCGCCTTGCCGTAACGTGCCATCACTTCGTAACGGTTAGCCAGCACGGCCTGCAACGTGTCCTGATCGAGCACCATCTTGCCTGTGGTCAGACGCGGCGTGGGCGCGACCTTCTTCACCTTGGCGAGGCGGAATGCCGACATGATGCGGATGTACATCCAGCCGATGTCGAACTCGTACCACTTGTTCGACAGCTTCGCCGACGTGGCGTACGTGTGGTGATTGTTGTGCAGCTCTTCACCGCCGATGATGATGCCCCACGGGAAAATGTTCGTGCTGGCGTCCGACGAGTTGAAGTTGCGATAACCCCAGAAGTGCGCGAGACCGTTGACCACGCCGGCTGCCCAGAACGGAATCCACACCATTTGCACGGCCCAGATGGTCAGGCCGACCACGCCGAACAGCGCGACGTTCAGCACCATCATCAGGCTCACGCCCAGAATCGGGTATTTCGTGTAGACGTTGCGTTCCATCCAGTCATTCGGCGTGCCGTGACTGAACTTGCGCATCGTCTCTTCATTTTTCGCTTCCGTGCGGTACAGTTCCGCGCCTTCGAGCAGCACCTTCCAGATGCCGCGCGTTTGCGGGCTGTGCGGATCTTCTTCCGTTTCGCACTTGGCGTGGTGCTTACGGTGGATGGCCGCCCATTGGCCGGTCAGCATGCCCGTGGTCATCCACAGCCAGAACCGGAAAAAATGACTGACAACAGGATGCAACTCCAGCGCGCGGTGCGCCTGGCAGCGATGCAGATAAACCGTCACGCCGATGATCGTGACGTGCGTCACGGCGAGCGTGTACAGAACAAGTTGCCACCACGAGAACCGCATCAAACCGTGGGCAAGGAAATCGAGCAAAGAATTCAACAAGGCAATTTACCTGTGGAACGAGAGACACGAGACACCCGCGAACTACGCGTGTCAAGAAAGTGAAAGCATACAGCGGGATTGGACGACATTCTACTTGAAGCGTTCCAAGTGTTTGTAACAAATAGGGATTTTTTGTGCAGCATCAACACAAACAGGCCCGCAGCAAGCCCCGTTAGACCCATCAGTGCCTCGCGAGTGCCCGCTAAATAGCGTTACCCGCCTGATTTGCCGCGGCGGCGGTCACAGTTACCGATTTGGCGAACACGCCGCCGACATTTGCCACATCAGCAGCATTGCCGACGATCCGGACTTCGCGTTGCGCGAACGGAATGGAGATGCCGTGTGCGGAAAAAAGCTGCCAGATATTGCGATTGACCGCCGAGCGGACGGCTGATGTGCCAGTTGCCGCATCCGCTATCCAGAACCCCAGTTCCAGGTTGATTCCATCCGCTCCAAAGCCCACCAGATAAGGCGTGGGCGCAGGGTCCGCCAGTACGCGGGGCACGCCTTCCGCTGCTTGGGCGAGGAGCGCCATGGCTTGCTCGACATCGGCTGTGTAGGCGATCTGCACGGCCGCCTTCGCATAGCCACGCGTCAGATAGGACGACTGGTTCTGCACTACGTCGGTGATCAGCTTTTCGTTGGGAATCAGTGTTTCGATGCCGTCAAGCCCGCGCACGACTGTGTATCGGGTGCGGATCTGCGTGACCATGCCTTGCAGGCCGCTCACGTTGATCGTGTCGCCGATCCGCAGCGACCGGTCGATCAGGATGATGAAGCCCGACACATAGTTGCTGGCGATCTTCTGCAGACCAAAACCCAGCCCCACGCCCAGAGCACCGCCGAATACGCCGAGCACGGTGATGTCGATGCCCACCAGCGACAAGCTGATCAACACCGCCGCCAGCACGAAGGCCGCGCGGCCGACGCGCGCCACTACGACTTTCAGATTCGCGTCGAGCGTCGCGGCGCGCATCAGACGGTCTTCGAACGCCGAACCGAGCCACATCGCGACGATCATCGTCACGCAGACCCACAGCAGGCCCGTGACGAGCGAGAGCAGCGTCATGTGCGCATTCGCGACACGAAAGTGTACGCTGGCCATCCACGCGATCACGTCGTCCTGAATGCCCATCACGGTGAGCACCATGGCGACCCAGACGCCCAGAGAAACGATTTTTTCGACGAGGAAAAGCCACGGGTGCGTCTCCCCGTCATGGCTGAAGACGCGCCGCGCGAAGAAGAACACGATGTAAATCAACCCGATGCCGAAGAGCGGCACCAACGCGAGATCGAGCAGCGACGTGTGGATGAACTGGCCCGCGATCGCCCGCGCGACCCAGACCAGCACGGCGCCGATCAGCGGGAAAAACGCGCGGTTCAGGCTTTCCGCGCCAAAGCGCAACGTCTGATAGCGGGTCTGACGGCGCAAATCGAGCGCGCGGCGCAACACCCGGGCGAGTAACCAGGCGAGTGCGAGCGTGGCGACCAGCACGCCCACCTGCCAGAGCATGACGGGCTGGCCGAAGTCGCGCGCGAGATCGCCGAACAGATGAGGAAAGATACGGTTTTGCATGATGTCGCCGGAATGACCGGCTCGCGGTTCGGCTCACGGTTCGGCTAATCGATCCGCGAGCCGGCTGGCCTACTGCGGGCTCAACTCTGGCGTTCGAGAACGGCGGCGAAAAAGCCGTCGGTCGCGTGGCGGTGCGGCCAGAGCGACAGGTAATCGCCCATTTCGAGATCGATGCGCTGCTCGGCCAGCACCTCGCGCGCGGGGACGAGCGCAAAGTCTGGATGATCGGCGAGGAACTGCTGAACGACCGCTTCGTTTTCCGCTTCCAGGATCGAGCAGGTCGCATACACGAGGCGGCCGCCCTTCTTCACCAGACGCGACGCGCTCGCCAGAATCGACGCCTGCTTGGGCGCGAGTTCGGCGACCGACTCCGGCGACTGGCGCCATTTCAGGTCCGGATTGCGGCGCAGCGTGCCCAGACCGCTGCACGGGGCGTCGACCAGCACGCGGTCGATCTTGCCGGCGAGCCGCTTGATCTTGGCGTCGTGCTCACTGTCGATCAACACCGGATTCACGTTCGACAAACCGCTGCGAGCTAGCCGCGGCTTGAGCTTGGCGAGGCGCCGCTCGGAGATGTCGAACGCGTACAGACGCCCGGTCGAGCGCATCGCCGCGCCCAGCGCGAGGGTCTTGCCGCCTGCGCCCGCGCAGAAGTCGACGATCATCTCGCCGCGCTTGGGCGCAACCAGCGAGCACAGCAACTGGCTGCCCTCGTCCTGCACCTCGACCCAACCCTGCTGGAACGCGTCGAGCTTGGTGAGCGGCGGCTTGCCCACCACCCGCACGCCGAACGGCGCGAACGGCGTTGCGCCGCCTTCGATGCCGGCCTTCGACAGCGCGTTCAGCACGTCGTCGCGGCTCGCCTTGATCGGGTTAGCGCGCAGATCCAAAGGCGCCGGGTAGTTCAGCGCGGCAGCCAGCTGAGCCAGTTCGGCGGGTTCAAAACGCTTGGCGAGCGCCTGATAGATCCAGTCGGGCAGGTTCAGTCGAATCCGCAGCGGCAAACTTTCCGGGTCGATCATCGCAACGTGTTCGAGCCATTTCGACTCCGCGTCCGACACGAACGGCTTGAGCGCCGTGCGGCCGGCCGTCTGCATCAGGCCGAGCAAGGCCATGCGGCGGGCGGGGCTGCCCGCGCCGCTTTCGGCCAGGTGCGCAAACTCCATCCGGCGACGCAGCACGGCGAAGACCGCCTCGGCAATCACGCCGCGCTCGCCGTGCCCGAGCTTCGGATGCGCGCGGAAAAAACGGCTCGTGGTAGCGTCGGCAGGGCCGTTCAGTCGTAGGACTTCGGCCAGCAAAGTCTCAGTTTGTCCAATCAGAAAACCATGTAATCTCATGCGCCCTCTCCGGCGGTGTGACCGGCAAAGAGCCATTGCGGCTCCGGCGGCGTAAGCGTGACACGCAGGCCATCCAGGGCGAGACGCCCTTCGACGAACCAGCGCACCGCGCGTGGATAAATAATGTGTTCAGTCGCGAGCACGCGCTCGGCAAGCATGGCCGGCGTATCGCCGGCTTCGACGGGCACCGCCGACTGCGCGACGATGGGCCCGTGATCGAGCTGCGAAGTAACGAAATGCACCGACGCGCCGTGCAGGCGCACGCCGGCGTCGAGCGCCTGCTGATGCGTTTTCAGTCCCGGAAAGCTCGGCAGCAGCGACGGGTGCACGTTCAACATGCGCCCCGCATAACGATCGACGAAATCGTCTGTCAGCACGCGCATGAAGCCTGCGAGCGCTACGAGATCGGGCGAGAAACGATCGATTTGTTCAGCGAGCGCGCAGTCGAAGCTGTCGCGATCGGGAAACTGGCGGTGATCGACCACCGCCGTGGCAATGCCATGCGACGCCGCGAACGCAAGGCCCGCGGCATCCGGACGGTTGGCAATCACGGCGGCGACCTGCGCCGGCCAGCCTTCGTTTGAGCAGGCTCGAACGATGGCTTCCATGTTGCTTCCCCGCCCTGAAATCAGGATGACGAGTTTTTTCATGCGCGGATTTTATCATTCGGGGGCACCCAAACCGCGACGCGCCGCCGTCCGGTGCGCCGAGCGTTTATAATCGTTTGTTTTGCGGCACCTCGCCCGCTCTATCCCGACGCGCTATCGTGAGAGTTTTCCGCGGTCTTCCCAATGCTGAAAGCCGTGCGCCCTGCGCACTGACCATCGGCAACTTCGACGGTGTCCACCGCGGCCATCAGGCTTTGCTCGCGCACGTGCGCGCGGCGGCCGACGCGCGCGGCCTGCCCGTCTGCGTGATGACCTTCGAGCCGCACCCGCGCGAGTTCTTCAATCCTGCCGGCGCGCCGCCGCGCATCGCGATGCTGCGCGACAAGCTGGAGGCGCTGCGCACCAACGGCGTGGACCGCGTCGTCGTCGAACACTTCAATCACACGTTCGCGAGCCAGTCGCCGGATGCGTTCGTCGAACGGATCATCGTCAACGGGCTGCACGCCCGCTGGGTGATGATCGGCGACGACTTCCGCTATGGCGCAAAGCGCGCGGGCGACTTCGCGTCGCTGAAAGCCGCGGGGCAGCACCACGGTTTCGAAGTCGAACAAATGGCAACGGTCGCCGATCCGTCCGGCGCGCGTATCTCCAGTTCAGGGGTGCGCGCGGCGCTGGTGGCGGGCGATCTCGACGCGGCGCGCGCCGCGCTGGGCCGCGATTATCTGATCAGCGGTCACGTCGTGCACGGCATGAAGCTCGGCCGCGATCTCGGCTTTCCCACGCTAAATCTGCCGATCGCCCACAAGCGCCCGGCGCTCGCGGGCATTTTCGTCGTGCGCGTGCATGGCGTTGCGGACGAACCGCTGCCGGGCGTCGCAAGCCTCGGCCTGCGCCCGACCGTCGACGATTCCGGCCGCGTGCTGCTCGAAGTGCATCTGCTCGACTGGCACGGCGACGCATACGGCAAGCTCGTGCGCGTCGAATTCCTGAAGAAGCTGCGCGACGAGGAAAAATACGTCGACCTCGAATCGCTCACGGCCGCCATTGCGCGCGACGTCGCCAACGCGCGCGCATGGTTCGCGGCCGTCGGCGCGGGCTCGCCGGGCAGCCGTTCAACCGGTTTCGCCACGTCGGCCACCGACCGAATTAGGTAGCCGCCGCGGTCCATGCGCGCTGATTGCCGCAAGGACCGTCGCTCTCGCGCATCGAAAGGCGTCCGTGCATCGCGCGAAATGCCTGCCGGGCGCGCCCCACGCTCTCGCGCATCGTGCGCAACCCGCGCCCTGCTGCGCTTATAAAGAATTCACCGCGACCACATCATGAGCAACAAGAAAGCCGATTCGAAACCGCCGTCACGTTATCCCGTGAACCTGCTCGACACGCCGTTCCCGATGCGCGGCGACCTGCCCAAGCGCGAGCCGCAATGGGTCAAGGAGTGGCAGGAACACAAGATCTACGAGAAGATCCGCGCCGCCAGCAAGGGCCGCAAGAAGTTCATCCTGCACGACGGCCCTCCGTATGCGAACGGCGACATCCACCTCGGCCACGCGGTAAACAAGATTCTGAAGGACATGATCGTCAAGGCCCGCAACATGGCGGGCTTCGACGCGGTCTACGTGCCGGGCTGGGACTGCCACGGCATGCCGATCGAAATCCAGATCGAAAAGCAGTTCGGCAAGTCGCTGCCCGCCGCTGAAGTAATGCAGAAGGCGCGTGCCTACGCGACCGAGCAGATCGAAAAGCAGAAGGTCGGCTTCCGGCGTCTGGGCGTGCTCGGTGAGTGGGACAACCCGTACAAGACGATGAACTTCACGAACGAAGCCGGCGAGATCCGCGCACTCGCGAAGATCATGGAAAATGGCTACGTGTTCCGCGGCCTGAAGCCGGTCAACTGGTGTTTCGACTGCGGCTCGGCGCTCGCTGAAGCTGAAGTCGAGTACAAGGACAAGACAGACCCCACCATCGACGTGCTGTTCAGCTTCGCCGAGCCGGAAAAGACCGCGCAGGCCTTCGGCCTCGCCGCGCTGCCGCGCAATGAAGGCGGCATCGTCATCTGGACCACCACGCCGTGGACCATCCCCGCCAACCAGGCGCTGAACCTGCACCCGGAGATCGTCTATGCGCTCGTCGACACGCCGCGCGGCCTGCTGATCCTCGCCGAAGAGCGCGTCGAAGCATGCCTGAAGACATACGGCCTGGAAGGCTCGGTCATCGCCACCACGCCCGGCGCGAAGCTCGTCAATCTGCGCTTCAACCATCCGCTCGCGTCCGCGCATCCTGGCTACAAGCGTACAGCGCCGGTCTACCTCGGCGATTACGTCACGACGGAAACCGGTACGGGTGTCGTGCATTCGTCGCCCGCCTATGGCGTAGAAGACTTCGTGTCCTGCAAGGCGCACGGCATGGCCGACTCGGACATCATCAATCCGGTGATGGGCGACGGCCGTTACATCGAATCGCTCGCGCTGTTCGGCGGCCTGTCGATCTGGGCGGCCAATCCGCAGATCGTCGAAGCGCTGCAAGGCGCCGGATCGCTGTTGCGCACCGAGAAGTACACGCACAGCTACATGCACTGCTGGCGTCACAAGACGCCGATCATCTACCGCGCGACGTCGCAATGGTTCGCCGGCATGGACGTGAAGCCGAACGATACCGACAAGACTCTGCGCGAAACCGCACTCGAAGGCATTGAAAACACGGCGTTTTATCCGTCGTGGGGCAAGCAGCGCCTCTTCAGCATGATCGCGAACCGTCCGGATTGGACATTGTCGCGTCAGCGCCAGTGGGGAGTGCCGATGGCGTTCTTCGTGCACAAGGAAACCGGCGAACTGCATCCGCGCACGCTGGAGTTGCTCGAGGAAGTCGCGAAGCGCGTCGAAGAGGCCGGTATCGAGGCCTGGCAAACGCTCGACCCGCGCGAATTGATCGGCGACGACGCCAACATGTATGAAAAGAACCGCGACACGCTCGACGTGTGGTTCGATTCCGGCACCACGCATTGGCATGTGCTGCGCGGCTCGCACAAAGACGAACTGCAATTCCCGGCCGACCTGTATCTGGAAGGCTCGGACCAGCATCGCGGCTGGTTCCACTCGTCGCTTCTGACTGCGTCCATGCTCGACGGCCGTCCGCCGTACAACGCGCTGCTCACGCACGGCTTCACCGTCGACGGCGAAGGCCGCAAGATGAGCAAGTCGCTCGGCAATGGTATCGATCCGCACGAAGTGGCGAACCGCCTCGGCGCGGAAATCATCCGCTTGTGGATCGCGTCGACCGATTACTCGGGCGAGCTGGCCATCTCAGAAGAAATCCTGAAGCGCGTGACCGAAGGCTATCGCCGCATTCGCAACACGCTGCGCTTCCTGCTCGCGAATCTGTCGGACTTCGACTTCGAGAAGAACGCGCGCCCGGTAGAAGACTGGCTCGAGATCGACCGCTATGCGGTGGCGCTGTCGGCGAATCTGCAAAACGACATCCTCTCGCATTACGACAAGTACGAGTTCCACCCGGTCGTCGCCAAGCTGCAAACGTTCTGCTCCGAAGACCTCGGCGGCTTCTATCTGGACGTGCTGAAAGACCGCCTGTACACCACGGCTGCAGATTCCGTCGCGCGCCGCTCGGCTCAAACCGCGCTGTATCACATCGCGCAAGGCCTGTTGCGTCTGATGGCGCCGTTCCTGTCGTTCACAGCTGAAGAAGCGTGGAAGGTGTTCCAGCCGAACAGCGAGACGATCTTCACCGAGACGTACCACGCGTTCCCGGCGGTGCCGGACGCCGGCGCGCTGCTCGACAAATGGACGCTGTTGCGCGCTGCGCGTGGCGACGTGACGAAGGCGCTGGAAGAAGCGCGCGTTGCGAACCTGATCGGCTCGTCGCTGCAGGCGGAAGTGGAGATCCGCGCGAGCGGCGCACGTTACGACGCGCTGACGAGCCTTGGCGACGACCTGAAGTTCGTGCTGATCACGTCGGCTGCGAGCGTTGTCAAGGTCGAGAGCGAAGCGGAAGAAGGCGTCGAAGTGATCACGTCGAAGTATCTGAAGTGCGAGCGCTGCTGGCACTATCGCGCGGACGTGGGCGCGGACGCGGAACACCCCACGCTGTGCGGCCGCTGTGTCAGCAACCTGTTCGGAAACGGTGAAGCGAGGAGCGCGGCATAATGGCGAGAACCATGGCGAAAACCACATCGAAAGCTTCCGCCGGAAACAGTTCGCTGGCGCCCTGGCTGGGCGTCGCGCTGATCGTGATCCTGTTCGATCAGTTGACGAAAATCGCGGTGCAGAAGGTGTTTGCCTACGGCGTCGCGCATGAGGTCACGTCGTTCTTCAATCTGATTCTCGTGTACAACCGCGGCGCCGCATTCAGCTTCCTCGCAATGGCAGGCGGCTGGCAACGCTGGGCATTCACCGCGCTCGGCGTGGTCGCCGCGCTGGTGATCTGCTATCTGCTCAAGCGCCACGGCGCGCAAAAAATGTTCTGCACCGCGCTTGCGCTGATACTCGGCGGCGCGCTCGGCAACGTGATAGACCGGCTCGCGTACGGCCACGTGATCGACTTCCTCGATTTCCACGTGCGCGCGTGGCACTGGCCGGCGTTCAACCTGGCCGACAGCGCGATCACGGTCGGCGCGATCCTGCTGGTGGTCGACGAGTTGCGGCGCGTACGCGGCTCGCGTTAACTTCCCGTTAGCGTCCCGTTAGCGTCGCGTTAATGTCGCGTTAATGTCGCGTTAATGTCGCGTTATTGTCACGATAACGTCGAGTTTACGTCGCCTCACGGCGCGAGGCCGAGAGGTCCGCTTTTGACCGCTCGCCTCGCGCCAGAAGTCCGCTTTGACGGCCGGCAACGGTGCAAGCGCGCCGCGCCCGGACACCACGCTTTGTCGGAGGCTTTAGTTGGCAACCGCAGAACTCGCAGGAAAACACCTCGTCCTCGGCATGACGGGCGGCATTGCCTGCTACAAGATCGCCGAACTCACGCGCCTGCTGACCAAGGCCGGCGCAACCGTGCAGGTCGTAATGACCGAAGCGGCCACGCAGTTCATCACCCCGGTCACCATGCAGGCGCTGTCGGGCCGGCCGGTCTACACGAGCCAGTGGGACGCGCGCATCGCGAACAACATGGCGCATATCGATCTGTCGCGTGAAGCCGACGCGATCGTGATCGCGCCCGCCTCCACCGACTTCCTCGCCAAACTCGCGCACGGCATGGCCGATGACCTGCTCGCCACGCTGTGCGTCGCGCGCGATTGCCCGCTGCTCGTCGTGCCCGCGATGAACCGGCAAATGTGGCAAAACCCGGCCACGCAGCGCAACGTCGCACAACTGCGCGCGGACGGAATCGCAGTGCTCGGGCCGGACTCCGGTCCTCAGGCTTGCGGCGAAATCGGTGACGGCCGCATGCTTGAAGCCGCGGCAACCTATGAGGCGATCGCATCGTTCTTCGCGCCGAAAATTCTTTCCGGCCGGCGCGTGTTGCTGACCGCGGGGCCGACGTTCGAACCGCTGGATCCGGTGCGCGGCATCACCAATCGGTCGAGTGGCAAGATGGGTTTCGCGCTGGCCCGCGCCGCGCAACAGGCCGGTGCCGACGTGCATCTCGTGGCCGGCCCTGTCGCGCTCGAAACGCCGTGGGGCGTGGTCCGTGAAGACGTGCAAACCGCCCAGCAGATGCACGATGCGGTGATGCGAGCGGTCACCGATGCGGACGTTTTCATCGGCGTGGCCGCGGTCGCTGACTGGCGCGTCGATCACCCGAGCGAGCACAAGATCAAGAAAAGCGCGGATCGCGCGCTGCCCACTTTTTCGTTCGTCGAAAATCCGGATATTCTGGCCTCGGTCGCGAAGCTGTCGCATCCGCCTTTCACCGTCGGCTTCGCTGCGGAAAGCGGTGATCTCGAAGTGCATGGCGAGGAGAAACGCGCGCGCAAAAACGTGCCGCTTCTGATCGGCAATCTCGGGCCGCTCACATTCGGCATGGACGACAACGAGGTCGTCCTGTTCGAAGCGGGCGGCGCCACCAGACTGCCGCGCGCCGACAAGCAGACGCTCGCGCGCGCGCTGATCGCGGAAATCGCGAAGCGTCTGCCCGACACAGTTTGATTCGCTGAGTGGGCAGTCCGGCACCGGCATGCAGCCGGCACAAGCCACGTCGGCAAAGCGAATGGAACCCATCTGGAGCACACTGACATGACGCTACTTTCCGTGCTCGATCAAACGCCCGTCATATCAGGGCACTCGGTGGCGGACGCGATTGCCGCCACCGTGGAACTCGCGCAACTCGCCGACGATCTCGGCTACACGCGCTACTGGTGCGCCGAGCATCACGGCTTGCGTGGCGTGTCGAACCCATGTCCCGAAGTGATGCTCGCGCGTCTTGGCAGCGTCACGCGACGCATCCGGCTGGGCTCCGGCGGCATCATGCTGCCGTACTACAGCCCGTTCAAGGTCGCCGAGCAATTCATGATGCTGGAGGCGCTGTTCCCTAACCGCATCGATCTCGGCGTGGGACGCGCGCCCGGCGGCGACATGCGCACGGCCCAGGCGGTTGCCGCGGGCGACTACAACCGCGGCGAAATTTTCCCGCAACAGGTGGCCGACCTGCTCGGCCTGATGCACGGCACGCTGCCTGCCGATCACGTCGCGCAAGGCGTACTGCTGCAACCGCAAGTTGCCACGCGTCCGCATCTGTGGATGCTCGGTTCAAGCGAGTTCGGCGGGTTGCTCGCCGCACAGCTCGGCATCCGCTTCGCGTTTGCGCATTTCATCAACGCGCATTTCGGGCATCAGGTCGCGCATGCATATCGCGAGCGTTTCACGCCGAGCGAGGAAACGCAGCAATCGTATCTCGCCGCCGCCGCGTTCGTGATTTGCGCGGACACCGAACAGGAAGCCGCTGATCTGGCGAAAGCCGTCGATCTGCGTCGCGTGCAAATGGCTTACGGCCTGAACGAACCGATTCCAACTATCGAACAGGGCGTCGCGCAGGAGTATGGCGAGCGCGAGAGACTGGTGATCGACCGTGAGAAACCTCGCAGTATCATCGGCACGCCAGAAGTTGTGACCGAGCGCCTCCATGCATTGCAGGAAC
Organism: Paraburkholderia kirstenboschensis; assembly: GCF_904848585.1. Taxonomy (GTDB): domain Bacteria; phylum Pseudomonadota; class Gammaproteobacteria; order Burkholderiales; family Burkholderiaceae; genus Paraburkholderia; species Paraburkholderia kirstenboschensis. The sequence continues at coordinate 234,360 of NZ_CAJHCR010000001.1, read as the reverse complement.
AATTCCAGGCCGACGAATTGATCGTGCTCACCGTCGCAGGCAGCTATCGCGCGCGCTTGCGTTCCTACGAACTCCTTGCCGATGCGTTCGATCTCGGGCGCCCGGCTTCAACTTCCTAAACCTTCGAACCTGCATGAAACTCGACCTGAAGATTCTCGATGCGCGCATGCGCGACCAGCTTCCTGCCTACGCGACGAGCGGCAGCGCGGGGCTCGATCTGCGCGCGTGTCTCAAAGAGCCGTTGACCCTCGAACCCGGCGAAACCGCACTCGTGCCGACGGGGCTCGCGATTCATGTGGGCGATCCCGGCTATGCCGCGCTGATTCTGCCGCGCTCGGGTCTCGGACATAAGCACGGAATCGTGCTCGGTAATCTGGTCGGCCTGATCGACTCCGATTATCAAGGCGAACTGATGATCTCGACATGGAACCGCGGCGAGACCACGTTCGTGCTGAATCCGATGGAGCGTCTCGCGCAACTCGTGATCGTGCCGGTCGTGCAGGCCAAGTTCAATATCGTCGATGAGTTCGAGCAAAGCGACCGTGGCGCAGGCGGCTTCGGAAGCACCGGCAAGCACTGAATTGAACAGCGCAAATAAAAACGGCGTGGACCCTGGGGTCCACGCCGTTTTTTGTGCTGAGTACGCTTGAGGCTTACTCGACTTCGACCGCTTCCGGATTCGGATTGCGCGGCGCCGGATGCTCGTCGAAGGTCAACTGCACCTTGTCTTCCGCATCGACGTCGACCGATACACGGCCGCCGCTCATCAGCTTGCCGAACAGCAGCTCGTCGGCCAGCGCGCGACGGATCGTGTCCTGAATCAGACGCTGCATTGGCCGCGCGCCCATCAGCGGATCGAAACCGTGCTTGGCGAGGTGCTTGCGCAGCGCGTCGGTGAAGAGCGCATCGACCTTCTTCTCGTGCAACTGATCTTCCAGTTGCATCAGGAACTTGTCGACCACGCGCATGATGATTTCTTCATCGAGCGCACGGAAGCTGATCGTCGCGTCCAGACGGTTACGGAACTCCGGCGTGAACATGCGCTTGATGTCGACCATTTCGTCGCCGGTTTCCCGACGATTCGTGAAGCCGATCACCGCCTTGCCCATTGCCTCGGCGCCCGCATTCGTGGTCATGATGATGATGACGTTGCGGAAATCCGCCTTGCGGCCGTTGTTGTCCGTCAGCGTGCCGTGGTCCATGACCTGCAGCAGCACGTTGTAAATATCCGGATGCGCCTTCTCGATTTCGTCGAGCAGCAGCACGCAGTGCGGCTTCTTGGTGACAGCCTCGGTCAGCAGGCCGCCCTGGTCGAAACCGACATAGCCCGGAGGCGCGCCGATCAAACGGCTGACCGCGTGACGTTCCATGTACTCGGACATGTCGAAGCGGATCAACTCAATACCGAGCGTGAACGCCAGCTGCTTGGCCACTTCTGTCTTGCCGACGCCCGTGGGGCCGGAGAACAGGAACGCGCCGATCGGCTTATCCAGCTTGCCGAGGCCCGCACGCGCCATCTTGATCGCGGCCGACAGCGCGTCGATAGCCGGGTCTTGCCCGAACACCACGCTCTTCAGATCGCGATCCAGCGTTTGCAGCTTGCTCCGATCGTCTTGCGACACGCTTTGCGGCGGGACGCGGGCGATCTTCGAGATGATTTCCTCGATCTCGTTCTTGCCGATCGTCTTCTTCTGCTTCGACTTCGGCAGGATGCGTTGTGCCGCGCCCGCTTCGTCGATCACGTCGATCGCCTTGTCCGGCAGATGACGATCCGTGATGAAGCGTGCCGACAACTCAGCCGCCGCAGACAGCGCGCCCGACGAATACTTCACGCCGTGATGCTCTTCGAAACGCGACTTCAGGCCGCGCAGGATCGCCACCGTCTGTTCGACGGACGGTTCCGTCACGTCGACCTTCTGGAAACGGCGCGACAATGCCGCGTCTTTTTCGAAGATGCCGCGATATTCGGTGAACGTAGTCGCGCCGATGCACTTGAGCGTGCCAGACGACAACGCCGGCTTCAGCAGATTCGACGCGTCCAGCGTGCCGCCCGACGCGGCGCCCGCGCCGATCAGCGTATGAATTTCGTCGATGAACAGAATCGCGTGCGGGCGTTCCTTCAATTCCTTGAGGACCGTCTTCAGGCGTTGTTCGAAATCGCCGCGATACTTGGTGCCGGCCAGGAGCGCGCCCATGTCGAGCGAATACACCTGAGCGTCGGCCAGAATATCCGGCACTTCGCCGCGCGTAATTCGCCAGGCAAGCCCTTCGGCGATTGCCGTCTTGCCGACCCCCGCCTCGCCGACCAGCAGCGGATTGTTCTTGCGACGGCGGCACAGCACCTGGACCACGCGCTCGACTTCCGACTCGCGCCCGATCAGCGGATCGATGCGGCCGTCTTTCGCCATCTGGTTCAGGTTCTGCGTGAACTGGGCGAGCGGAGTTTCTTTCTGTGCAGCGGCTTCGTCGGACTCGGCATTCGCGTCGCTCGCTTTCGCGGCGTCGGTGCTGCTCGTCTTGGCGATGCCGTGCGAGATGAAATTCACTACGTCCAGACGTGTCACGCCCTGCTGTTGCAGGTAGTAGACCGCATGCGAGTCCTTCTCGCCGAAGATCGCAACCAGCACGTTCGCGCCGGTCACTTCCTTCTTGCCATTCGAGGTGGACTGCACATGCATGATCGCGCGCTGAATCACACGCTGGAAACCCAGCGTGGGCTGCGTGTCGACGTCATCCGTGCCGGGCACGGTAGGCGTGTTGTCATGAATGAAGTTGCGCAGGTTCTGGCGCAGATCCTCGATATTGGCCGCGCATGCACGCAACACTTCCGCCGCTGTCGGATTGTCCAACAGTGCCAGCAAAAGATGTTCGACCGTTATGAACTCGTGCCGCGCCTGGCGTGCTTCCATGAACGCCATGTGCAGGCTGACTTCCAGTTCCTGGGCAATCATGCTTCCTCCATCACACACTGCAGCGGATGCCCGGCCTGCCGTGCGTGGGTAACGACTTGCTCGACTTTGGTCGACGCGATGTCCCGCGTATAGACCCCACAAACTCCCCTGCCTTCGCGATGCACCTTCAACATAACCTGTGTTGCGGTTTCACGATCTTTATTGAAATATTCCTGCACGATCATCACGACAAATTCCATTGGCGTGAAGTCGTCATTCAGCAGCACCACCTTGTACATGGATGGCGGCTTGAGCTTTTTCTCCTGCCGCTCCAGTACGGTGCCGTCCTGCTTGTCCGGGATAATCGCCATACACCCATTCTAAACATCTAGGACAGGCCCGCAATCCTGTCAAAACCCGGCCAACTGGCCGGTTCACCCGAACGCCGCCGCCCGGCGGAAACTCACCGCCTGCATGCGCCATTCGACGAGCCGATTGCGGAGCCGGCCCCCTATTCAGATCATGCGTCGCGACCGTGCTGCGCCGCAGTCGGATCGAGTATCGCACAACCTGCCGGAGCTAGCTGACCGGCACTCGTTCGCCCAACTGACGGCGAGCGACCCGCAGAACAGCAAGTGAGTCGATTATGCGACTTTTCAAGACGCCCCGCTTGCGCAACCGCACATAACAAAAGCGGGAAAAACCCTGGAAACCCACTGTTTGCAACGCGTGTAACGACGTCTCAAAATTTTCTTGACACTCGAATAAAGAGCCTCAACAATCAAGCTGGCACTTTTTTCACTGCGCCAAATTTCGAAAAAATGCCGATGGTGAGCTTGTGAGGAGGGAGCGGCTGCATCCCGCGGTCGTCGAGCTTTTCGAGGGCTCGTGGTAGTGACATGAGTTACAGGGGAAGTTGGAATGGCAACTGGTACGGTCAAATGGTTCAATGACGCAAAAGGTTTCGGATTCATCACGCCTGACGAAGGTGGTGAGGATCTGTTTGCACACTTCTCGGCCATCCAGATGAATGGGTTCAAGACCCTCAAGGAAGGCCAAAAAGTGACCTTCGAGGTCGTGCAAGGCCCGAAAGGCAAGCAGGCATCGAACATCCAGGCACCCGCCTGATAACTGTTCGGTACCCGTCCTTTTGAAACCCGGCTTCGCGCCGGGTTTCTTTTTGGGCGTCGCTTTCGTGTTGATCCGGAGTCCGTTGCGGATACATCGACGTCCCAAATAACGGGCAGACGGTCGCGCAAGCGATCTGACTGTGCCGCGCCGCGTCATCGCGCGCTGCACTTCCTGCCGATTCGCATCGACAACGGAATCTCATACAGAACGGCAAGCATAAAAAAACCCGGCCGCCTCAGAAGCGCAACCGGGATTTTCGACGATGCAAGCCGGGTCGATCCCGGCGCGCCGCTTACATGTTTTCGATCATCACCTGGCCGAATCCCGAGCAGGAGACCTGCGTCGCGCCTTCCATCAGACGCGCGAAGTCGTAAGTGACGCGTTTTTGCAGGATGGACGTTTCCATCGACTTGATGATGAGATCCGCCGCTTCGAACCAGCCCATGTGGCGCAGCATCATTTCCGCCGAAAGAATTTCCGAGCCCGGATTCACGTAGTCCTTGCCCGCATATTTCGGCGCCGTGCCGTGCGTGGCCTCGAACATTGCGACCGAATCCGACATGTTCGCACCCGGCGCGATGCCGATTCCGCCGACCTGCGCGGCCAGCGCGTCCGACACGTAGTCGCCGTTCAGATTGAGCGTTGCGATCACGTCGTATTCGGCGGGGCGCAACAGGATCTGCTGCAGAAACGCGTCGGCGATCACGTCCTTCACGACGACGTCGCCGCCCGTTTTCGGATTCTTGACCTTCATCCACGGACCGCCGTCGATCAACTCGGCGTTGAACTCCTTCTGCGCGAGCGCATAACCGTAGTCACGGAACGCGCCTTCTGTGTACTTCATGATGTTGCCTTTGTGCACGAGCGTGACCGAACGGCGATCGTTGTCGATTGCATACTGGATCGCCTTGCGCACGAGACGCTCCGTACCCTCGCGCGACACCGGCTTGATACCGATTCCCGATGTTTCGGGGAAGCGGATCTTCTTCACGCCCATCTCTTCCCTCAGGAATTTGATGACCTTCTTCGCCTCTTCAGATTCGGCCGGCCATTCGATACCCGCGTAGATGTCTTCCGAGTTCTCGCGGAAGATCACCATGTTGGTTTTCTCCGGCTCGCGCACGGGCGACGGCACGCCCTTGAAGTACTGAACGGGACGCAGACACACGTACAGGTCGAGTTCCTGACGCAGCGCGACGTTCAGCGAACGGATGCCGCCACCAACGGGCGTGGTGAGCGGCCCCTTGATCGACACCACATATTCCTTCAGCACCTGAAGCGTTTCTTCCGGCAGCCATACGTCCGGACCGTAGACCTTGGTCGACTTCTCGCCCGCGTAGATTTCCATCCAGTGGATTTTCTTTTTGCCCGCGTAGGCTTTTTCCACTGCGGCGTCCACGACCTTGATCATGACCGGCGTGATGTCGACACCGGTGCCGTCGCCTTCGATAAACGGAATGATCGGCTGGTCGGAAACGTTGAGCGAGAAATCCGCATTGACGGTGATCTTGTCACCACCGGTCGGAACCTTGATGTGCTGATACGGCATGATCGGACTCCAGTGAAGGCTGTGCTGAAAGCTGATGGGAGACTGCGAAAATGGGCGCTCCTCGCTACGCGCAATGCCGGACGCCCGCAAGCGGCCTGGCCGTTATTCTAGCCCACGCGGCCGCTGCACCGAGGCGAGAGCGGCTCGGGGTTTTCCAACATAAAACGCCCATGGCCGCCGCGGCCGAGCGTAGTGTCTTATATAGGACTCAGCGTTTTCGGACACGCGCTATGCTTTATGATCGCGCCATCGACTGCAGGCCCAGCGCGTTCTGTTTGCGCATCGGCGCTTCACGCCGCGACGGGCGTCGCACCACTCCATCATTCTTATGCGCCTTCTCGCCCTGAACAAGCCGTTTGGCACGATCTGCCAGTTTTCTGCGCACGAGACGCGCGCTTCGCTTGCCGACTGGGTCAAGGTGCCCGGTGTTTATCCAGCCGGGCGTCTCGACTCGGACAGCGAGGGCCTGCTGCTTCTCACCGACGACGGCGCGCTGCAAGCGCGTATCGCCGAACCGCGTCACAAGCTCGTCAAGCGCTATTGGGCGCAAGTGGAAGGCGCCGTCGATTCCGTCGCGTTGAAAAAACTCGCGCGTGGAGTCGATCTGGGCGACTACGTGACGCAGCCCTGCCGCGCCGACTATGTCGAGCCGACCGATACGCTTTGGGCCCGCACGCCGCCGATCCGCTATCGCGCCGCAATTCCGACCACGTGGATCGAGTTGTCGATCACCGAGGGCAAGAACCGCCAGGTGCGCCGTATGACGGCCGCGGTCGGCTTTCCGACGCTGCGTCTCGTGCGTGTCGGCATCGGCGCGCTCGATATTTTTTCGCTTGGTCTGCAGCCCGGAGAAAGCGTCGATCTGCCGCTGAAAGCACCATGGGAAGGCTTCGTCTGAATCGCTAAGTCATTGTCTGCGCGAGCAAAACGGCGCGTGAAACTCGCGGATGAAAAACCGTGAAACAGCGACATTCGCGCAACTGGTCCAAAGCCTGGTTCACCTCAACGTCCCACATCGAAACTTTCCGGAAAATTCACGTCAACCGGTGCGCGAGCTCACGCGTTATTCGACGCAGATGCCGCTCGAAGCTGTCCGGCATTCAGCCTTAAGGGCCTTTTGTACAAGCCGCATGCGCGGTCAGTGCAGGCAGTCTGAGCGCTAGGCAGGCGCGTCGAAAATTTGTTCGATGCACCTGTCAACCGAAAGGTGGATGGCACGTTTACCGACATGACTCAAACATAACCGGGTCATTTGGTTAATTAACTAATGCTGAGGATTTTCAAAATGAACAAACTGATCGCCGCTCTGGTCGCTGGCCTCTTCGCAACGGCAGCATTCGCACAAGCTTCGGCACCGGCAGCAGCTTCGGCAGCTCCGGCAGCTGCTGCTTCGTCGGCAAAGAAGACCACGAAGCACGCTCACAAGAAGTCGCACAAGAAGGCAGCAGCTGCTGCTGCAGCTTCGGGCGCTTCGGAGTAAGTTTGTTGTAAAGACGCAGTCAAGAACAAGCTTCATTGCCGTTCTTACGGCGTTGAAAGGCAGATCACCGCAAGGCGATCTGCCTTTTTGTTTTTGACGCGCTCGCGTAACATTCCCCGGTTAATTTCAGCAAGGAGTCATGCCGTGCGATTTCCCATGCGCTCGTTGATGGCGCGTTTCGCCGTTGCCGCAATCCTGCCGTTCGCGGCGGTGTCGGCGGTGTCGTTTGCCGCTCTCAATGCGGCCCCCGCTCATGCGCAGCAAATGCCGGCCGGCGCGAAACAGCCTGGCGAATTTCCGCGCGCGAAGCTCACCGCCGGCATGTTCGTAATCGACGCGGCCGTCGCCGCTAACGACGCGGATCGCGAGCAAGGTCTGATGTATCGCACGAAGCTGGCACCGAACGAAGGCATGCTGTTCGTGTTCAACGAGAACGCCGTGCATTGCTTCTGGATGAAGAACACGCTGATCCCGTTGTCGATTGCGTTCATCCGGGCGGACGGCACCGTGACCGACATCGACGAAATGCAGGCGGAAACGACCAACAACCACTGCCCGAAGAACAACGGCGTCTACGCGCTCGAGATGAGCAAGGGCTGGTTCACGTCAAAGGGTATCAAGCCCGGAATGAAGATTCAGGGGCTGCCGGCTGCGCAGTAACTCGCGCACGAGTTTGCACGGCGGTTCGTGGGTAGATCGCGCAGTGCTCCGCCGCACACACCGCCTCATTTCGCAGCGGCAGCGCTGCTGAAAAGCCAGCCGCTTCGTCAGATGCGTCACCGAAAAGCCGTCGCCTTCTCAGAGGCGCCGGCTTTTGTCATTCTCGCCGTGCGCTGCCCGTTAATCTTGCATTACAGCACCGCCGCCCCCCGCCCCGCCCCGCCAGCCCTCGCCTGGCAAGATTCCTGCAAAAGACGGGCCGACGCGCTATCCTAGTATTCTTAGCAACGCAGCATCCCGCGGTCCGGACGGCACAGACTGCCGCCCGCCAACCGTTTCAGGCGCGCTATTCCAAGGAGGTTCACGTGCCCCGCAAGACTCCCATCGAGCGCTACCGGAATATCGGCATCAGCGCTCACATCGATGCCGGCAAAACCACCACCACCGAACGCATCCTGTTCTACACCGGCGTGACCCACAAGATCGGTGAGGTTCACGACGGTGCGGCGACGATGGACTGGATGGAACAGGAGCAGGAGCGCGGCATCACGATTACGTCGGCGGCCACGACTGCCTTCTGGAAAGGCATGGCCGGCAACTATCCGGAGCATCGGATCAACATTATCGACACGCCGGGTCACGTCGACTTCACGATCGAAGTCGAGCGCTCCATGCGAGTGCTCGACGGCGCCTGCATGGTCTACGACTCGGTGGGCGGTGTGCAGCCGCAATCTGAAACCGTCTGGCGTCAGGCGAACAAGTACAAGGTGCCGCGCATCGCGTTCGTCAACAAGATGGACCGCGTCGGTGCAGACTTTTTCCGTGTGCAGCGGCAGATCGGCGAGCGCCTGAAGGGCGTCGCGGTGCCGATCCAGATTCCAATCGGCGCGGAAGAACACTTCCAGGGCGTGGTCGATCTGGTCAAGATGAAAGCCATTTTCTGGGACGATGAGAACCAGGGCATCAAGTTCGAATACCGTGACATCCCGGCGGAGCTCGCTGGCACCGCGAAGGAATGGCACGACAAGATGGTCGAGGCCGCCGCCGAGGCGAACGAAGAACTGCTCGACAAATACCTGGGCGGCGAAGCGCTGACCGAAGAGGAAATCAAGCACGGCATTCGCGCGCGCTGCATCGCCAATGAAATCGTGCCGATGCTGTGCGGCAGCGCGTTCAAGAACAAGGGCGTGCAGGCCATGCTCGACGCGGTGATCGACTATCTGCCGTCGCCGGTCGACGTGCCGGCGATTACCGGTCACGACGAACACGACAAGGAGATCGAGCGTCACCCGAACGACACCGATCCGTTCTCTGCGCTCGCCTTCAAGATCATGACGGACCCGTTCGTCGGCCAGCTGATTTTCTTCCGTGTGTACTCCGGCGTCGTGAATTCGGGCGACACGGTCTACAACGCGATCAAGGAAAAGAAGGAGCGCCTCGGCCGGATCCTGCAGATGCACGCGAACGAGCGCAAGGAAATCAAGGAGGTCTACGCGGGCGACATCGCCGCGGCAGTCGGCCTGAAGGAAGCGACTACCGGCGACACGCTGTGCGATCCGAACCACGTGATCATCCTCGAAAAGATGATCTTCCCCGAGCCGGTGATCTCGCAGGCCGTGGAGCCGAAGACCAAGGTCGACCAGGAAAAGATGGGCATCGCGCTCAATCGTCTCGCGCAGGAAGACCCGTCGTTCCGCGTGCAAACGGACGAAGAATCCGGCCAGACGATCATCTCCGGCATGGGCGAGCTGCACCTGGAAATTCTCGTCGACCGGATGAAGCGCGAGTTCGGCGTGGAAGCGACCGTCGGCAAGCCGCAGGTCGCCTACCGCGAAACGGTGCGCAACAAGGTCGAAGACGTCGAGGGCAAGTTCGTCAAGCAATCGGGTGGCCGCGGTCAGTATGGCCACGCGGTGCTCACGCTCGAGCCGGCGCCGCAGGGCAAGGGCTACGAGTTCGTTGACGCGATCAAGGGCGGCGTGATTCCGCGCGAATACATTCCTGCCGTCGACAAGGGCATCCAGGAAACGCTGAAAGCCGGCGTGCTCGCGGGCTATCCCGTGGTCGACGTGAAGGTGACGCTGACCTTCGGCTCGTACCACGACGTCGACTCGAACGAGAACGCGTTCCGCATGGCCGGTTCGATGGCCTTCAAGGAAGCAATGCGCAAGGCGAAGCCCGTGCTGCTCGAGCCGATGATGGCCGTCGAGGTGGAAACGCCCGAAGACTTCATGGGCAACGTAATGGGCGATCTGTCGAGCCGCCGCGGCCTCGTGCAAGGCATGGAAGACATTGCGGGCGGCGGCGGCAAGCTGGTGCGCGCCGAAGTGCCGCTCGCGGAAATGTTCGGCTACTCCACGTCGCTGCGCTCGGCCACGCAAGGCCGCGCGACCTACACGATGGAGTTCAAGCACTATGCTGAAACGCCGAACAACGTCGCCGAAGCCGTGATCAACGCAAAGCACAAGTAGGCGCTTGCGCCGATGAAAAAAGCCTGCGTGCCGCAACAAGGCCGCTCAGGCTGACCGGTCAAAGCCCGTCCTTCACAAACGGGCTTTTTTTTCGTCCATGAAGGACGCAGGCGGTCACTCGCCCCACGCACGTTTTTTAACGTGTAAAAATGCCGAACGGCGCCGCGACGATTGCCACGACGAATGTCAAACGCAAGCCCACGAGGAGACATGCGATGAGCCAGGATCACGAACATCCGCACTACAACGACGAGCACGACAAGCAGGAGTCCGCACCTGTCGATTGGCGCGAGCACGGCGTGAAGGTGATTCGAGGCGATCAGCTCGACACCAACACCGCGCAGACGCCAGGCATGAATCGCGCGGCCGCGATCAATGCCGCACGCGTCGGCGCGCAGAAAATCTGGGCCGGCACGGTGACGATCCATCCGAATGCGAAGACCGGCGCTCATCATCACGGCGCGCTCGAAAGCGTGATCTACGTGGTGCGCGGCCAGGCGCGGATGCGTTGGGGCGAGCACCTGGAGTTCACCGCCGAAGCCGGTCCTGGCGACTTCATCTTTGTGCCGCCGTATGTGCCGCATCAGGAAATCAACGCGAGCACCGACGACCCGCTCGAATGCGTGCTCGTGCGCAGCGACAACGAAGCTGTGGTGGTCAATCTGAATATCGACGCCGTCGAACAACCCGAAGCGGTGTATTGGGTCGATCCGATTCACAAACATCCGCACGATCACTAACTACTTTCACGCGACTCATGACGCCGACTGCTTCGCTGCGCCCTCGCCTTCTCACGCTGTACGCGGTTCTGATCGCGGCCAATCTGGGCGCATGGGCATGGGCGCTGATTGCGTTTCGCCACTATCCGCTGCTGCTCGGCACGGCGTTGCTCGCATACGGTTTCGGTCTGCGCCATGCAGTCGACGCGGACCACATTGCCGCTATCGACGCCGTCACGCGCAAACTGATGCAGACCGGCAAGCGGCCGCTCGGCGTGGGCCTGTCGTTCTCGCTCGGACATTCGAGCATCGTGATTCTTGCGACGCTCGGCATAGCGTGGACCGCGCATTCGCTGCACGGCCGCTTCGAGACCTTCAAGGCCGTGGGCGGCACGATCGGCACGCTCGTTTCCGCAACCTTCCTGCTCGTGCTCGCGGCCGTGAACCTCGTGATTCTGCGCGACGTGTGGCGGCGTTATCGTCATGTCCAACGTGACGGCGAACCGGCTGCTGCCGCGTTGGACACCGACCACACAGCAGGTCCGGGAGGTCTCTTGTCCCGCGCGTTGCGGCCGCTGTTCCGGCTCGTGACAAAAAGCTGGCATATGTACCCGGTCGGCGTACTGTTCGGGCTCGGCTTCGACACAGCGACCGAGATCGGCTTGCTTGCGATTGCCGCGTCCGAAGCCGGCAAGGGCTTGCCGTTGTATTCGATCCTGGTGTTTCCAGCGCTTTTCACCGCTGGCATGACGCTCGTCGATTCGACGGATAACGTGCTGATGGTCCACGCATACGGCTGGGCCATGGACGACCCCAAACGCAAGCTCTACTACAACGCGAGCATTACCTTCGTGTCGGCTGTCGTCGCGATCGTCATCGGCGGCGTGGAGGCGTTGGGACTGCTGTCGGACAAGCTCGGTCTGAATGGCGGGATATGGGACGCGGTGACGAACGCCAATGAGCAGTTCGGCGTGCTCGGCTACGGCATCGTCGCTGCGTTCATGGCGTGCTGGATCGGCTCGGTGCTGTTTCATCGCTGGAAGCGCCCTGCCATCGCGGCGCGGTAAATGCGTCCACGTCGACGCGCGCGTGAGCCGCGGGCGGTAAGCTTTCCATAGCTGCCACGCCGGTTCGTCCGCTGTAACGTCGCGAGCCCCGGCGCGGCGCGCGCGAGGCGCCGAAGTGCCACAGCAATGTCGCGCCGACCGTTGTGATGACGACACACACCGGCCCTTTTATCCACGGATCGCCAACACGACACCGCCGCAAGCGCTCCAATCCGCGAGCAATCGCTTAAACTGAAGCCGCCTAATATCGTCACAAGCATCGCCACAAGCATCGCCACAAGCATCGCCGCAATCGCGCCGCCTCGCAGTCTGCCTGGCGCGCATCCGGCGCGGCTTCTCAGAACCGGCAACCGAACGGACTGGACATTCCATCGATGAAGACTCCCGCTGACCGATTCCCCGCTCTCGACCTCGCCCGCAGCACCGCCGACGCGTACGGCAACCATGCAATCGACGAGTTTCTCGCCGGCCGCATCACTCGCCGCGATCTGCTGCGCTATGCGAGCGTGATCGGTTTGTCGCTCGTTGGCGGCGGCGTGCTGAATGCACCGGGAGCGCGGGCACAAGGTCAGGCGGGCGCAGGTGTTCCTTCGAACCAGACGATTCGCGTCGCGCATCTGACGCCTGCAGGCGCCGTCGACCCGCTGACCGTGACCGATGCCGCGAGCCTCGCGCTGCTGAACCAGACCGGCGAATTCCTGATCGACGACGACGGCGAAAAGCTCATGCTGAAGCCGGCCCTTGCGCTGTCCTGGAAGCCGAATGACAAGGGCGACGTGTGGACGTTCAAGCTGCGCGAGAACGTCAAATTCCACGACGGCCAACCCTTCACAGCCAAAGACGTGGTCGCGACATTCGACCGTCTCGCCGACCCTGCGAGCGGCTCGGCGGCGCTCTCGGTATTGAAGGGCGTGCTGTCCAAAGGCGGCGCGAAGGTGGTTGACGAGCACACCGTCGCGTTCCATCTCGACGCGCCGAACGGCAATTTCCCGTACTACGTTTCCTCGGACAATTACAACGCCGTGATCTTGCCCGCGAATTACGCGGGCGGTTATGAAAAGAGCTTCATCGGTACCGGTCCGTTCAGGTTCGAGAAGTATCAGCCGAAGGTCGGCGCATCGTTCGTGCGCAACCCCGATTACTGGGGCGAAAAAGCGTTACCGCAACGCGTACAGTTTTCCTTCTACGCGGACCAGCAGGCGCAACTGCTCGCATTGCAAGGCCATCAGGCCGACGTGATGGGCACCTTCACCGTGCAAGGCGGCGCGGCCATTCTGAACAATCCCGACTACAAGGCAATCGGCGTGAAGTCGAGCGCGCATCGGCAGATTCACATGCGCAACGACAACCCGCTCTTCAAGGACAAACGCGTGCGTCAGGCGCTTGCGCTATCGATCGATCGCGAAGTGCTGGTGCGCGGCCTCTTCAAGGGTCGCGCGCAACTCGGCAACGACAGTCCCTTTGCGCCGGTGTTTCCGTCGTCCGATGCTGGTGTCGCGCAGCGCAAAATCGACGTGGCGAAAGCGAAGCAACTGCTCGCGCAAGCGGGCGTGCCCAACGGTTTCGACGTGACGCTGACCACCGAAAAGTACATGGAGATTCCCGATCTCGCGGTCGTCGTGCAGAACGCGGCGAAGGCGATCGGCGTGCGTATCAATCTGAAGGTGGAGAGCCAGTCGCTGTATTACGGCGCGGGCACGCCGGGCAAATCCGACTGGCTCGACTCGCCGCTCGGCATCACCGACTACGGTCATCGCGGCGTGCCGAACGTGTTTCTCAATGCGCCGCTCACGAGCAGCGGCACGTGGAATGCCGCGCACTTCAAGAACCCGCAATACGATCAACTGGTCGCGCAATTCGTCGCGGCCATCGACCTCGCATCGCAGAAGAAAATCTCCGGCCAGATCCAGACGCTGCTGCTCGACGAGACGCCGATCATCATTCCGTTCTTCTACGATCAGCTGATCGCTATGCGCAAGGGCCTGAACGGCGTGCGCTTCACCGCGCTCGCGCAGCTCTATTTCGACCGCGCGGTGTTGAGCGCGTAAGCGTCTCACATCGGCGCGCAATTCTTCGGCAAGCGTTCACGATGTCGACCACAGTGAGTCCTCCCGCCTCGGCCCCGAACGGCAACGCCGGGCGCGTCGTGCGTTTTCTTGCAACGCGCGTCGGGCTGTCGCTGATCACGCTATGGCTGTTGTCCGTGATCGTGTTCGCGGGCGGACAATTGTTGCCCGGCGATATCGGTCGCGCGGTGCTGGGGCCGCTCGCCGACGCGCGTGCGGTTGCGGCGCTCAATCATCAACTCGGCGCCGACCGTCCGCTGATGACGCAATACGTCGAGTGGATTTCGCATTTCGTGCGCGGCGACATGGGGCTTTCGTACGCTTATCGCGAGCCGGTGCGACCGTTTATCGCCGACGCACTTGCGCATTCCGCGAAGCTCGGCCTGCTCGCGTTCATTGTCGTGGTGCCGCTGGGGATTGCGGGTGGCGTGTGGTCCGCAATGCATGCGGGACGCTGGCTGGATCGCACGATCAGCATTGCGGGTTTGTCGGCGACCGTGGTGCCGGAATTCGTGTCGTCGATCGTGCTGATTCTCGTGTTCGGCGTGTGGCTGCGCTGGCTGCCTATCGAAGCTTCGTATCCGCCCGACGCCGGCGCGCTCGAACAACTGCGTCATCTGATCCTGCCGGTGCTGCCACTCGTACTCGTGTTCTTCGGCTACATCGCGCGGATGGCGCGCGCCGGCACCGTCGAAGCGCTCGACGCCGACTACACGCGCACCGCGATCCTCAAGGGCTTGCCGCGTCACACCGTGATCTGGCGGCACGTGTTGCGCAACGCGCTGCTGCCGACCATCACCGTGGCCGCAACCCAACTCGGCTACATGATTGGGGGGCTCGTGGTGGTCGAGACGCTGTTCCACTATCAGGGCATCGGCTCGCTGATCTACAACGCCGCCAAGGCGAAGGACTTTCCGATGCTGGAGGCAGGCGTACTGACCATCGGCGTGGTGTACACCGTTGCCAATCTCGTTGCGGATGCGTTGCATGTGCTGCTCAATCCGCGCCTTCGCGTAAGGAGCGCCGAATGAGCACCATTGTTCCGCCGGCCGCGTCGCGCGCCGCCAGCGAGCCGCGCTTCGATCAGTTGCGTGTGCTGCTGCGCTCGCCGACATTCGTGGTGGGCCTGCTCATCGTCGTGTGGTGGATCGTGTGCGCGATAGCCGGGCAATGGTTCGTGCCTGTCGATCCGTATGCGTCCGACCCGCTCAATTCGCTCATGCCGCCCGACCGCGCGCACTGGTTCGGCACCGATCAATTGGGCCGCGATGTGTTCTCACGCGTGATCGTCGGCGCGCGCGACATTCTCACGATTGCGCCGCTCGCCACACTGCTCGGCACGGTGGCGGGTACGGCGCTAGGTCTCGTCGTCGGTTACTTCGACGGTTGGGTCGATAACGTGATGGGCCGCGCGATCGACGCGGTACTTGCGCTGCCGCTCGTGATCGTCGCGCTGCTCGCGCTTGCTGCGGTGGGCGCGTCGAACTTCACCGTGATACTCGTGATCGGCATCACGTTCACGCCGATTACCGCGCGCACCGTGCGCGCCGCCGTGTTCGCCGAGCGGCATCTCGACTACGTTGCCGCCGCGCAACTGCGGGGCGAACGCGCGCCGTACATCATGTTCGCGGAAATTCTGCCGAACGTGCTGCCGCCGATCATCGTCGAGGCGACGGTGCGGCTCGGTTATGCGATCTTCGCGGTAGCCACCCTATCGTTTCTTGGCTTCGGCATTCAGCCGCCCTCGGCCGACTGGGGCCTCGCGCTTTCCGAGTCGTACACGCTGATGGCGGGCGGCGCGTGGTGGACCGTCGTATTCGCGGCCGGCGCAATTGCCACGCTGGTCGTAGGTGTGAATCTCATCGCCGACGGCGTACAAGGCGTGCTCGACCGATGAACGGACCTCCGCCCTCCTCGTTCCCCGCCTTCGACGTGTCGAAGAGCGACCGCACGGATGCGCTGACCGTCGTAGGCTTGACGGTCACATACCGGATGCGCGGTCGCGATCGCGAAGTGTTGCAGGACGTGTCGTTTCGTGTGCGGCGCGGCGAAGCCTACGGGCTCGTCGGCGAATCGGGCTGCGGCAAGTCGACGGTCGCGATGGCGGCGCTGCGCTATCTGCCGCGCAACGGCAAGGTGAAGGCGGGCAAGATCGTCATCGCCGGCGCCGATGTCAACAAGCTCGACGCCGACGCTTTGCGCATGATGCGCGCCAACACCATTTCAATGGTCTATCAAGACCCGGGGCGCGCGCTGAATCCGTCGTTGACCATCGCGCGGCAAGTGTCCGAAGCGTTCGAAGCCGCCGGCGTTGCGCCCGGTGAAGCATTGCAACGCTCGCTCGAGATGCTGCAGCGCGTGCGCATTGCATCGCCTGAACGGGTGATGGACAGCTATCCTCATCAATTGTCGGGCGGCATGCAGCAGCGCGTGGTGATCGCGATGGCGCTCGCGTCGAACCCGGCGCTGCTGATTCTCGATGAGCCGACCACCGGGCTCGACGCCACCGTAGAAGCGGAAGTGCTCGACCTGATCGCGCAACTGCGCGCGGAACTCGGCACCGCCGTGCTGTTCATCAGTCACAACCTCGCGGTGATCGGGCGCATGTGCGAGCGCGTCGGCGTGCTTTACGCGGGCAAGCTCGTCGAGGAAGGCGCGACGCAAGACGTTTTCACGCGGCCGCGTCATCCGTACACCGTGGGTCTGTTGCGCTGTCTGCCCACCACGGGCCGCAGCAAGGATACCGAGCGGCTCGATACCATTGCGGGCGGCCTGCCCTCGCCGGGCTCGGTGACGCAAGGCTGCATTTATGCGGAGCGCTGCCGTCTCGCCGACGACCGTTGCCGCCGCGAAGCCCCGCCGCCGTACCGCGTGAGCGCGGCGCATGGCGATCAGATGTCGCGCTGTCACTATCACGAGCGCGCCGTCGAGTTGCCGCGCGCGCTCGCGCAAACATTGCCCGAGCATAGCCTTGCGGCTGCAGACGACGATCCGCGAGAACTCGTCTTGCGCGCCGAGAATCTATCGAAGACTTTCCATGTGTCCGGCACAGCGCTGCGCGCCGTCGACAAGGTTTCGCTCGAACTCGCGGCCGGCGAAACCTTGGGGCTCGTCGGCGAATCGGGCAGCGGCAAGACGACGCTCGCGAAACTGATGCTCGGCCTTCTGACGCCGGACGCGGGCAGCGTGCTCGAACTGGACGGCGCGCCGCTCGCCGCACGCGTCACACGGCGCAACGACGAGCAGGTCAAGTCGTTGCAGATCGTGTTTCAGAACCCGGACTCGGCGCTTAACCGCGCGCATTCCGTGAAGCGGCTGATCGGCCGCGCGTTGTCACGCCTCGCCGCATTGCGCGGTGCCGCCATCGACGAGCGGCTTGCGACGTTGACGGCCGCCGTGCGTTTGCCGGAGCGCTATCTCGGCTCGCGCACACGCCAGCTTTCCGGCGGACTCAAGCAACGCGTGGCAATTGCCCGCGCGTTTGCCGGCGAGCCGCGCGTGGTGGTGTGCGACGAACCGACTTCCGCGCTCGACGTCTCCGTGCAGGCGGCGATCCTCAATCTGCTTGCCGATCTGCAGCGCGAACGTGGCGTCAGCTACGTGTTCATCTCGCACGATCTGCATGTCGTACGGTATTTGTCCGATCGCATCGCCGTGCTCTATCTCGGCAGACTGCTGGAGATCGGACCGGCCGCGGCGGTATTCGGCGGACCACAGCATCCTTATACGGAAGCGCTGCTGTCTTCCGTGCCGACACTCGAAGGCCACGCGAGCGCGGCCCGCATCCGCCTGTCGGGTGACCTGCCGAGCGCCGCGTCGCCGCCGTCCGGCTGCGTGTTTCATACGCGTTGTCCACGCAAGCTCGGCGCGATCTGCGAACAGCAAGACCCGCCATTTGCAGATGCGGCCGATTCAGCCGATTCACCCGATTCAGCCCGCGAGGCCACAAACGGCATGGGTCGCAAGCATCTGATCCGCTGCCACATTCCCGCCGAGGAACTGCGTGCATTGCAAACCGCGTCGCGCGATGAAGCGAGCGACGTTGCTCGTGACAAGCCCGCGAGTCCCGCCAACGGTGCCAGGCGCGACTCATAGCGCCACCTCACAAACGTTGCTTGCGGCCCGGCTGCTGCCCACTGTTGAAGCTCACGCATTGCGGCTTTCTGCGTCTGCTTCTGAAGTAACGCACCGCGGCGAATGCGCTAATGCCGCTTCCGCTTTATCGCATGCATGCGGGCACGCGCGACAACTGCCGCAATCCAGCGCGGCGCGTACGCCCGGAACCAAAGCGCGGCAATTGCCTCATATCAGATTCAACGTTCGATATGAGGGCACCACAACATGCAACATAACGTCCGCTACTCCGCGGCACGCACGGTCGCCGGCCTCGCAGCGGCAGCTGCTCTGAGCTTCGCCTCGCTCGCCGATGCGCAAACCGGCGCGCAAAGCCCGGCACCTACGGCGCAGCCGTTGTCGCAAGCCGCGCCGCCTGTGGACCCCAGCTTCTCCGCATACTCGCTCGCGCAAACCTGCAAGCAGAAGAACGACAACGTCGCGCACGGTCAATGCGTGGGCGCGATCCGCGGCATCATCCACGGTTATCAGTACGGCGTGCTGTTCCTCGGCCAGCGGGCGTCGTTGCCGGCCAACGAAACACAGCGCGTGTCGCTGTGTCTGCGCAATACACCGGTTTCTTCGATCGTCGACGAATTCGTCGGGGACGCGGGCCAGGTCAACGAAGAATCGCTCAAGCACACGCCCGCCGAAGTCGCGGTGCTCGGCTCTGTGCACATGCACCACAGTTGCAATTGACGAAGACGTGCGGCACCTGAGCGGCACCGAGTCGCGCCGCCGTGCATGGCGTGACGATTTCCCGTTGCGACTTCGCGTCCGTGGTACGCGGCGCGCCACGAATGCCCAGAACGGCGCCGGGCGCTCACTGTCGCGCGATACCTCTGCGGCGCGCGCCAGGCTCAGAGCATTTCGAGCGGGCGCTTGCCGCGCGGCGGCTTGAAATAGCTGTCGATGGCGGCGAGTTCCTGAGCCTCGAGCCGCAACTGCAGCGCACGGTGGTTGTCGCGCACGTGCTCGACGCGGCCCGTCTTTGGAATGGCGCACACGCCCGGCTGCTGAAGCACCCACGCGAGCGCCACCTGAAACACGGAGACGCCGCGCGCGGCGGCGATGTCGTCGAGCGGCGAGCGCTTCGGCAGACGCGCGTGATCGACGGGACTGTAGGCCATGGCTGGCATATTGCGTTCGGCGAGCCACGGCAGTAGATCGAACTCGGGCCCGCGCCGCGCGACGTTGTAGAGAATCTGGTTCGTCGCGCACGCTGCGCCGCCGGGCGTGGCAATGAGTTCTTCCATGTCCTCGGTATCGAAGTTGCTCACGCCCCAGTGGCGGATCTTCCCCGCGTCGCGTAGCGCTTCGAAGCCGGCGACCGTTTCTTCGAGCGGTATAGAACCGCGCCAATGCAGCAGATACAGATCGAGCCGATCGGTCTTCAGACGTTTGAGGCTCTGCTCGCAAGCAGCGATCACACCGCGCCGGCTCGCATTATGCGGATACACCTTGCTGACGAGGAACACCTGATCGCGCAGCCCCGCGAGCGCTTCGCCCAGCAGCGATTCGGTCGCGCCGTCGCCATACATTTCCGCGGTATCGATCAGCGTCATGCCAAGCTCGACGCCTGAGCGAATCGCGTCGATCTCGGCCGCGCGGCGCGCCGGCTGCTCGCCCATTTCCCACGTGCCTTGCCCGAGTTTGGGGATGCGCTCGCCGTCGGGCAGGCTCACGCTTGCGATATCGGTCGTCATTCTGACTCCTGAAGTGACTGACTGTGGACTGTGGCCGGATGTGTGACCACGCGCCGGCGCAAAACCGATGCACGGCGGCGCTGCAAGAAAGCGTATCGACGAGTTTAGCCGCTGCAAGACCATCCGACAGGCCATCAGGCAAAAGCCCGCTATAACGTAGCGCGCCGATGTCTTAGAATTGCTCCTCGCCCTTCTAGCGTAAGCCCCATGACCTCTGCCTCGGAAGACCGCTGGCGCGACCTGCGCCCGGACCCGGAAAACGACACACCGCTTTATCTGCAACTTGCCCGCAAGCTCGGCACGGCCATTCACGAGAACCGCTGGAACGCCGGCGAGGCACTGCCGTCGGAGCGCGTGCTTTCGGAGGCGCTCGGCGTCTCGCGAATCACTTCACGCAAGGCTATCGCGCTACTCGTCGAGCAGGGATTGATTCGACGCACGCAAGGCGCCGGCAGTTTCATCACACCACGCTATGAAGATCCGCTGTCGCGTCTGTCGAGCTTCAGCGAAATGTTGCGGCGGCGAGGCTTTACGCCGAGTTCGAAGTGGCTGTCGCGCGAGATTCAGCCGGCCAATCGCGAAGAAGTGATCCAACTCGGGCTTTCGCCGGCTGCGGCCGTGACGCGTCTGCGGCGCTTGCGTCTCGCCGACGGCATTGTGATGGCGGTCGAGAACTCCACCTTCCCCGCTGCGGTGATTCCCGATCCGCAGGCAATTGGCGATTCGCTGTACACCTATCTGGAGAACCGCGGACTGACGATCGTCCGCGCGCTGCAGCATTTCCGCGCGGTGAATGCGAGCGAGGAAATCGCGCAGCAAATGAGCATCGCGCCGAACGAAGCGCTGCTGCTGATTACGCGCGTCGGCTACACGGCCGACCAGCGCGCTATCGAATTGACCGATACGTACTGCCGCAACGACTACTACGATTTCGTCGCGGAGCTGCGCAAATAGGCGGACCTGGCAGGGCCGGTCCGATGCAGCGAAGTGGCTCCGTTAAAGCCACTTCGCGTCATGCGCGCCGATACGCGATGGCGGCAGCGCAAGGAAAGCCGGCGTCTCTTCCAGTTGTTCGGCCGGTTGCACGGCTTGTACGCGACCGAATTCCGAATCGACCGTGACAAGGCAATCGCGCACGTCATCGAGCGAAACATCGGGTGCTTGCCACCCGTCGGCAATCTCGCCGAACGATTGCAGCCACCGGCCTGTCTGCGCGAGCGAAACTTTGACGTGCCAGCTTCCGCCTTCGGTGGCGCGCCGGGCCAACGCAGCCATGGCACCGAAAGCGGCGAGATAGCCAGTCGCGTGGTCGAGCGCCTGACACGGCAGATGTCTCGGCTCGGGCGATCCGGCCGCGCGCTGCTCGGTCATCGCTATGCCGCTCGCGGACTGCACGAGACTATCGAAACCGCGCCGTGAGGCCCATGGTCCTTCGTATCCATACGCGCATACCGATACATAGACGATGCCGGGCCGCAAGCGCGCCACGTCCTCGGGGCCGAATCCGCGCGCGGCCAGTGCTCCAGGCCGATACGCCTGCAGAAAGACGTCGGCGTCGCGCGTCAGACCACGCAGAGTCTCGCGTCCCGCCGCGTCGCGCAGATCGACCACAGCCGAGCGTTTGCCGCGCCCGTTGTCGATGACGAGCGGCGCAATGTTCGGCAGATGCGGCCCGTTGATCATCAGCACCTGAGCGCCATGCTGCGCGAGCGCTCGCCCGGCCACCGGTCCCGCGATGATGCGCGACAGGTCTAGCACCCGCACGCCGGAGAGCGGCCGGTTCCCAATATTGCGCGATAGCGGCTCGAACGGCGGCTGGGGCTTGGGCAGTGCCGGGGGCGCATCGCCGATCCGCTCTATTTCAAAGAGCGGCACACCCGCGATTGCTTTCGCCTGGTCGAGCGCGGCCCATTCGCCGGGCGTGCGGATCAGCGCGGCGCATAGGCCCGCATCGGCGAGAGTCTGATCGAGCGTGGCGCCCTCCCAGCCGCGAATTGCCGCCGCGACCGCGGCGCGATCGTTCTGGCAACCGAGCACCTTCAACACACCGTTCAGGTGATGCGCGAAATTCGTATGGAGCTGGATCCAGCGGCCATCTCCCGTCTCGTAGAAACCCGTCACCGGATCGCGCAGCGCGGGCGGCGGCCCGTCGTCGACGCGCAGGTAACGTTCGCTACGGAACGAAGCCAGCGCGCGCCGCATGTCCACTGTTACGCGCTGCCCGTGCCTCGTGCGCAACCGATGGTATTCAGCCGCCGCCAACCCCGTGGCCGCGATGGTCGCGGACGCCAGAGCGCCGACGCGAAACACCGACGGCAAGCCCGGCTCCGAGCCGGTGAAATGCACGGAACGGAGCGCGGCTGGCTCGCAGTTCGCAAGGGTCCAGATGTGGTCGAGCGCAAGTTCAGGCGTCATGTCGTTCACATTCGAGTAACGAGGATGCGATCGAGTCTAGAATCGCGCCTTGCGTTAATCAATCTTGATTATGATAATCAACATATATTGATTTCTTTGGTTAACCTCCAATTTGCCGCGCATTCCAATGCCTTTGTCCGACTCGTTGACCGCCCGCGAAGCCGCCGCCGAACTCGGCATCAGCCTCGCCACGCTTTATGCGTATGTGAGCCGCGGCTTGCTGAACTCGTCGCCGCACACACAAGGCAAGCATCGCCGCTACGACGCGCGCGAAGTGCGGCGGCTCGCGCGACGCAAGGAAGACGGCAAACGCGCGGGCAAAGTCGCGCAGAAAGTGTTGGACTGGGGCGTGCCGGTGCTCGAATCTTCGATCACGCTGGTCGCGCAGGGCCGCCTGCTGTATCGCGGGCACGATGCGACGGCGCTCGCGCGCACCGAATCGCTCGAAGACGTCGCCGCGTTGCTATGGGAGTGCAGCGCGGCGCGCATTGCCGACGCGCCAGCCGTTCCGATCGCCGCTGCTCAATGGGCCGCGTGGCTGAAGCTGTGGGGCGACAGTACGCCGCTCGATCGCGCGCTGGTGCTGCTGCCTGCGGCCGCGGCGCAAATGCCGCGGGTCTGGGCGCTCGGTCGCGATGCGCAGTTGGACAGCGCCTGCGCCGTGACGCGGCTGCTGGCCGCCGCCATGATCTCGGCGGCGCCGTCGAATGCGCCGCTGCATCGGCAACTGGCATCGGCCTGGCAGGTGCGCAGCCGCCAGCAAGCGGGGCTGCTGCGCGCTGCGCTTGTTGCGTGCGCGGATCACGAACTGAACGCGTCGACGTTCACGGTTCGCTGCATCACGTCGACGGGCACTCATCTGTTCGGCGCGGTCTCGGGCGGTCTCGCCGCGCTTGCGGGCCCGCGTCACGGCGGAGAAACCGTGCGCATTGCCGCACTATTGGACGAAGCTTCGCGCGCCGCCGACCTCGATCGTTACCTGGCTACCCGTTTGTCGCGTCACGAGCACGGCACGCAAGGGCCGGTGCTGTCGGGCTTCGGGCATCCGCTTTATCCGGAAGGCGACCCGCGCGCCCGGCTGCTGCTGGAGTTGCTGCAAGACTGTGCGCCGGCCCGCTCGCCGCTCCCTCAGGTGCTGGCGCTGGCGCGAGCGGTGCGCGATACGACCGGCGCGGAGCCGACCGTCGACTTCGCGCTTGCAGCCATCGAGCGTGTGCTCGGCTTGCCGGCGAGCGCCGCCTTCACGCTCTTCGCAGTGGGGCGAGTGGTCGGATGGATCGCGCACGCAATGGAACAGGCGCGCGACGGCAGGCTGATCCGGCCGCGGGCGCGCTATGTTGGGGAGCTCGAGGCGTGAGCCGGCGGGCAACCGCCCGTCGCGCCGGCACTTCCGCCGGCACTCCCGTCGGTACTCTTGTCACGCAGCGCCAAGCCAGCGCGGCAGCCAGTTCGGTGCCGGCACGCTGAGCATCGGCTTCATGGTTCCGCGTTCCGATCCGCTTGCGAGCGCGAAACGCGCGCCGTCACGCCCCGCGCTGACCCACGCCACAGCCCGGCGCGGGAGTTCGATAGATTCACCCGTGGCGAGCCAGTAGTCCTCGCTGTCGCCTTCGACCGTCAGCCAGATCTCACCCGAGATCACTTTGAAGGTGGACGGGCGCGCGACATGCCAGGCCGCGGCAGGCTCATCATGTTCCAGTTCGAAAATCCGCACTTCACGCATTGCCGTTCTCCTTCAAAGGGCTTTTCTGTTGTACCGATTATTGACGTGCGATGATCGAATACCCATGCACAGTTCCGAACACTTTCATCGGAACTGTGCAGCTGAAAAACCGAACAGTTGACGCGCGACGGCTCCGTTGACCCGCACAACGCGTTCGGGAAGGAAACGATATGCGACTCGAAATTCAGCTCGACCGAGACAATGGTGTGCCGCTGACCGAGCAGATCGTCGCGGGCGTGACCGCGTGGATCCGCTCGCGCACCGCGCATCCCGGCTCGAAATTGCCGTCGATCCGCCAGTTCGCAGCCGACTATGGCGTGAGCCGCTTTCCGGTGATCGAGGCCTATGACCGGCTGGTGTCGCTCGGTTACGTCGACTCGCGCCACGGTTCGGGCTTCTACGTGGCCGACCGGCCGCCGGGCGGCGCGCAGTGCGACGGCACGTCGGACCCGCGCCGCGCCGAGGACGAGTCCGACCACCTGCTTCAGCAGTTCAACCATCCCGGCGAAACGCTGAAGCTTGGCAGCGGCTTCATTCCGGAGGCGTGGCGGGACACCGACGGCATCGCCCAGGCGATACGGCACGTGTTGCGAACCGATCCCGCGAGCATGGTCGACTACGCGACGCCGCTCGGCAACCTGAGCTTGCGCGAACATTTGCAGGCACGAATCGCACAACTGGGGATCCGCGCGGACACTTCGCAGATTCTGATTACGAACGGCGCAAGCCAGGCGTTCGATCTGCTGATGCGTTACATGCTGAAGGCGGGCGACACGATCTTCGTCGAGGATCCCGGCTACTACAACCTGTATGGCCTGCTGAAGTTGCACGGCGTCCGGCTGATCGGCATTCCACGCACGCGGAGCGGCCCGGACCTCGACGTCATGCAGGCGCAGTTGAAGCTGCATAGGCCGAAGCTGTTCTTGATCAACACCGTGTTCCACAATCCGACCGGAACAACCGTTGCCCCGCCGGTGGCGTTCCGGCTGCTGCAACTCGCGCGCGAGCACAACTTCACGATTATCGAAGACGATATCTACGCCGACTTTCAGACCGATATCACGGACCGCCTCGCGACCCTCGATCAGTTGGAACACGTGATTTATATCGGCGGACTGTCGAAGACGCTGTCGTCGTCGTTGCGGATTGGCTGTGTGGTGGCGAGCCACGCGATCATCAAGGATCTCGTCGATATCAAGATGCTGACGAGCATCGGCGGGTCGCTCTTTGCAGAGACGGTGACGGCGTCGCTGCTCGAGCGCGGCGCATACCGCAAATATCTCGAGCGACTGCGCCGCCGCATGCGCGATGCTTTGGGCTCGACGATACAAACGCTCGAAGATGCCGGTTGGGAGGTGTTCGAAAAGCCGGTCGGAGGGAAATTTCTGTGGGCTCGCGTGCCGCATGTGGACAACGCTGAGCGGCTGGTGGAGTGCGGTGCGCCCCTGGGCGTGACCGTTGCGCCGGGCAGCTATTTCCGTCCGGGAATGGAGCAGAGCCCGTGGATCCGGATTCACGCCGCGTTCGGAAACGAGCCGAGGGCGCAAGCGTTTTTTCGCGCGGCGGCGGGGTTGCGGGGGTAGGGGTGGGTGGGAGGGGGCTTGGGTTCGTTGGGTTCGCTGGGTTCGCTGGGTTCGCCGGGTTCGTTGGGTTCGTTGGGTTCGTTGGGTTCGTTGGGTTCGCTGGGTTCGCTGGGTTCGCTGGGTTCGCTGGGTTCGCTGGGTTCGCTGGGTTCGCTGGGTTCGTTGGCTCGCTGGTTCGCTGGTTGGTTCGCGGCTGGCCCGTGTGGTCCGCGCCTGACTTCGCGGCCTCACCAAGTTGCATCTACAGCACAAGGCCCGCCGCGCGCATTAGCACCTCGCAACCTGCCTGCCTCGCGCGGCTCCCGGCTATGCCCTTCCTGCGTCGTCGGCTGCTTTTCCCTAGAATAGCGGGTCCCTGCCGCCCTTGCGCCTAGCCGCTACTTCATGTCCACGCCGCCAACTCCGCCCGCCTCGGCAACCGTTGCACCCAGCGCTCCATCCGCCCGCTCGCTCACGGTGATGCTGTGGCTCGTCGCCACCGGCTTTTTCATGCAGACGCTCGATTCGACGATCGTCAACACAGCCCTCCCCGCGATGGCGACGAGCCTCGGCGAACTCCCGCTGCGCATGCAGTCGGTCGTAATCGCCTATTCGCTGACGATGGCCGTGATGATCCCCGTGTCCGGCTGGCTCGCCGACAAACTCGGTACGCGGCGCGTGTTCTTCAGCGCGATCCTGGTCTTCGCGGTCGGCTCGTTGCTGTGCGCGAACGCTCATACGCTGAACCAACTGGTGGTGTTCCGTATCGTGCAAGGCGTGGGCGGCGCAATGCTGCTGCCGGTCGGGCGGCTCGCGGTGTTGCGGACGTTCCCCGCGGAACGCTATCTGCCGGCGCTGTCATTCGTTGCCATCCCCGGACTGATTGGTCCGTTGATCGGTCCGACGCTGGGCGGCTGGCTCGTGAAAATCGCATCGTGGCACTGGATCTTTCTGATCAACGTGCCCGTGGGCGTCGCCGGATGCATCGCCACATTCATATTCATGCCGGATAGCCGTAACGAACAGGTCGGCAAGTTCGACGTCAAAGGCTATCTTCTTCTCGTCGTCGGCATGGTGGCGATTTCGTCCGCGCTCGACGGCCGTACCGAATTCGGCATTCAACACGCGACCGTGCTTGTGCTGCTGATCCTGAGCCTGGCCTGCTTTGTCGCCTACGGTTTGCACGCGGTGCGCGAGCCATCGCCTATTTTTCCGCTCGATCTGTTCAAGATCCACACCTTCAGCGTCGGACTGCTGGGCAATCTGTTCGCGCGGATCGGCAGCGGCGCGATGCCGTATCTGATTCCGTTGCTATTGCAGGTGAGTCTCGGGTATAGCGCGTTCGAAGCCGGCATGATGATGCTGCCCGTCGCGGCTGCGGGCATGGCGTCCAAGCGCCTCGTGACAAAGCTGATCGTCAAGTACAGCTATCGCCGCGTATTGATGACCAACACGATTCTTGTCGGCTTGATGATGGCGAGCTTCTCCCTCACCAGCGCGGGCCAGCCGTTATGGTTGAGGCTCGTGCAACTGGCATTGTTCGGCGCAGTCAACTCGATGCAATTCACCGCGATGAACACCTTGACGCTCAAGGACCTCGGCACTGGCGGCGCAAGCAGCGGCAACAGTTTGTTCTCACTTGTCCAGATGCTGTCGATGAGCCTCGGCGTGACAGTGGCCGGCGCCCTGCTCGCCACATTCACGGGCCTGTTGCCGCGCGTGACAGCCGCTAACTCGCTGCCCGCCTTTCATGCGACTTTCCTTTGCGTTGGCATCATCACCGCAGGTTCGGCGTGGATCTTTGCGCAGCTGTCGCCGGATATCCGGACGCCCGCCAAAAAGACCGATCCCTCTGAGCGCACCTGAGTCTTCAGGGTTCGTATGCGGCGGGTTCGCTTGAGGCGGGTTCGCTTGCGGCGGGTTCGCTTGCGGCGGGTTCGCATGCGGCGGGTTCGCATGCGTTGGGTTCGCATGCGGCGGGTTCGCATGCGTTGGGTTCGCATGCGTTGGGTTCGCTTGCGGCGGGTGGGGTTGGATTGCGTTGGGTTGGGGGCGGCGCGTTGGATGTCTGCTGGGGTCGACCGCTGGTGCCAGTGGAAGACGTTAGCTGTCAGTCTTCGACGGGAGTTCCACCACCTGCCACCGCTTCACGCACAGTTCCTACGGGGCTTTTCCTGAAAGATCGTCGCCGCCAACGTGGGCTCTGCCGCGGGGCGCCGCCCGCACCAGCAAAGTGCGAACTACTGCGAGAGCCCCCGGGTTGGCGCACAATGTTCCCGATCCCTCGTGGCAACGACGCGCGCACGCAGCATCTCTGCACGCGCATAAATCTTGCTCTTCAATCCTGTAAACTTACGTATCCCGCATGCACATCTGCTTCGAGCATGCAATCGCGCCGCCCCTCACACGACTGACATGATGAGCATGATCGAACTCGATCCTCCCGGTTTCCAGCCTCCCCGCCCGATGGCCGGCGACGAAGGCTCCCGGCGCACCGTTCTATACGGCGGCTACACCGTCTTCAGCGTGTTCCAGCCGGTTTTTTCGGTGTCGCACCGGCGCGCAATCGGTTATCACGCATCGCTGCGCGCCCACGACGAGCATGCGTTGCAAGTACCCTCGCACGAGGTCTTCACCCAGGCCGCGCGCCGCGGCGACCTGCTAGAACTGGGTCGGCTGGCGGAATCGCTCCACCTCGGCAACTTCAACGCGTTCGACAGTCACGATGAATGGCTCTTTCTGAGCCTTCACCCGGCCGCACTGATGGACACCAGTTATGGCGACGCACTCCTGGCCGGCCTCAAGGCGTTGGGCTTGCCGCCACAACGCGTGGTCCTGGAAGTGTCCGAACAGGCGGGCGGCGAAACAACCCGTTTTGCGGAGATCATCGACGCACTTCGCAAGTCAGGCTTTCTGATTGCGCTCGATGGCTTTGGCGCCAAGCATTCGAACATTGACCGTGTCTGGAACCTGCGCCCCGACATTGTCACGCTCGATCGCTGCATTCTCGCCCAGGCCAGCGAACATTCGCACATTGAACGCGTGTTGCCCGGCCTCGTCTCACTGCTGCATGAGTCCGGCCAATTAGTGCTGATGGGTGGCCTCACTACCGAACGCGATGCGCTGATCGCTCTCGAATGCAACGTCGACTTCGTGCAGGGCGCCTTCTTTGCGGGTCCGAGCGTCGAGGCGGTCAAGCCGCAAACCGCTGCTGGTTTGATGGACTCGCTCTCGGCAGCGTTGCGCGAGCGCGTTGCAGCGCGTGAGCGCGCGCAGGCTACGCGGCTCGCGCCGTACGTGACTGCGCTCCAAACGGCAGCCGCAGAGCTTGATGCTGGGCGGCCTGCTGCTGAGGCGACCGCTCCGCTGCTGAAGCTCGGCGAAACGGCACGCTGCTTCATTCTCGACGGCTCGGGACGGCAGATCGGCGACAACGTGCTGCCTCCGGGGCGCGCCTCGCAACGCGCCAAACGCTTTCGCCCGCTGTTGCATTCCGAGGGCGCAAGCTGGGAGCGCCGCCCGTATTTCATTCAGGCAATGCGTGTGCCGGGCCAGGTGCATCTAACACCTCCCTATCTTTCGATCAACGAAGCGCATTTGTGTGTGACTGCCTCTATCGCCGCGCATACGCCGAGGGGTACACAAGTGCTATGCGTAGACATCAACTGGGAAGTCGCGGCCCATCGCAATTGACTGCACCGGGTTCCGCGTAATTCGCGCCAGCAACTCAGTGACCGCCGCGCGGCCTAAGACGCGGTTGGCCGCCGCCAGCCGCGCCGCGCTCGTTACCGCGCGCAACGACACGATCTTCTGAGCGCCGCTGGTCGCGCTGCAGACCGGGCCGTGCATCTGCCCGTGTGTCTGACCGTCCATCTGACCATGCCTCTCGCCGCTTGTCCGGCCGTTGTGCGAGCCTTCCGTAGAGACGTCGATCAACGCGACGACCTCGCCTTCGATAAGGAAAGCGATGGACGGCGCTCCGCCCACCGACACCAGTTCGACATGACTCGCCTGCCCTGCCAGCGACGTGACCTTCTCGATCCAATCGCCGAACGTGGAGCCGAGCGTAGATTCTTGCTTGCAGGCAGGTGCTTGGGCGAGGGCCTGTGCCGGTAGTCCCGGCGGGTTTGTTACCGCTTCCGCATCGGCACGCGCGACTAAAGGTGCGGGCGAACGTGCCACCACATTCAGCGGCCCGAACACCGGCTCGTCGCTAACGACTTCCGGCGTGTCGCTAAACAGGTCGAGCATGCTTGCACGGTCTTGCGCCTCCAGCGCGCTGCGCAAACGCTCGACGATCCGCGCGTGCGCCTGCGCATCCGGCCTTTGCAACGGCGCGCCCGCGCGCTGCAAACGAACTCTCGCTCGATGGACAATCTGCCTGCAACTTGCTGGCGTACGCTGCAGGATCTTGCCGATCTCGGCATAGTCACAGTCAAACGCTTCGTGCAGCACGAACGCCGCACGCTCGTCGGGTTTGAGACGCTCCAGCAATAGCATCACGCCATACGACATTTCCGCGGCGCGCAAGGCGAGTTCTTCGGCCGATGGCGCGACTTCGTCGAGCCAAGGCTCCGGCAACCAGCCGGTGGCCTGCGATTCCCGCTCGCGCTGCACATTTCGCAGACGGTCGATCGCCGTGCGCGTGGTCAGTGTGGTGAGCCAGGCGGCCGGCGTCTGCACCTCACGCGTATCGGCAAGATGCCACTTCAGCCAGACGTCCTGCACAATGTCTTCCGCCTCCGCGCGGCTGCCTAGCATGCGGTACGCCAACGCGATGAGACGGGCGCGCACCGCACCGAAGCTGGATGCCTTGTCGTTTTCGTGTTCTGTCATGCCTTGACCTCCAGATCGTGCGTGATGAAAAGCGCGTGCGCTGATATGCAGGATTCTCCAGCGGCACGCCGCAAAAGGCATCCATTGCAGCTTGACGGTTGGGCGGTCCGTTGCGTGACAGGCGCGCCAAAAAATATTTACGTCACGCGGCCGGCAGCGGGATCGTCATAGGGACAGCAGCCCACTTCCGCGAGGCAAAAATGCATTCCAGTTATCCATCCGTCACAGGTCTCGGCCTTGTGCCAACCGTCATAGAGCAGTCCGGTCGCGGTGAGCGCGCCTACGACATCTATTCCCGTTTGTTGCGCGAGCGCATCGTGTTTCTAGTCGGGCCCGTCAATGAGCAGTCGGCCAGTCTCATCGTGGCGCAATTGCTGTTTCTGGAATCCGAGAACCCCGACAAGGATATTTCGTTTTACATCAATTCGCCGGGCGGCTCGGTTTACGACGGCCTCGCAATTTACGACACCATGCAGTTCATCAAGCCCGAAGTGTCGACGTTATGCACCGGCTTTGCTGCAAGCATGGGCACGTTCCTGCTGTGCGCCGGCCAACGCGGGAAGCGGTACGCATTGCCCAACGCGCGCATCATGATTCACCAGCCCTCGGGCGGCAGCCAGGGCACGGCGGCAGACATCGACATTCAGGCGAAGGAAGTACTCTATCTGCGCGCACGCCTGAATGCGATGATGGCCGAACGGACAGGACGAAGCATCGAGGAAATCGCGCGCGACACAGACCGCGACAATTTCATGTCCGCCCTCGCGGCAAAAACCTATGGCCTCGTGGACGAGGTATTGGAAACGCGTGCGGCGCTAGGCCTGTCTCCGGTCGTGCCAGACAGACGCCATGACCTGTAGGCGGCCCGTTGGACTGTGTTGTCCCGACAAAAGCTGATCAGCTTCGCTGGAATCGCTATCATGGTCGCGATTCGTCGACATCGACGAGCGCTTCAATGGAGATATACATGGCGTCATCCAATGAAACCGTCAGCATGGCGCTCTTCTGCGACTTTGAAAATGTCGCGCTGGGCGTGCGCGATGCGAAGTACGACAAGTTCGATATCAAGCTGGTGCTCGAACGTCTGCTGCTCAAGGGCAGCATTGTCGTGAAGAAAGCGTATTGCGACTGGGATCGCTATAAAAGTTTCAAAGGCGCAATGCACGAGGCCAACTTCGAATTGATCGAAATTCCGCACGTGCGCCAATCGGGCAAGAACTCGGCGGATATCCGGCTGGTCGTCGACGCACTCGACCTCTGCTACACCAAGTCACACGTCAATACGTTTGTGATCATCAGCGGCGACTCGGATTTTTCACCGCTGGTCTCGAAACTGCGCGAAAACGCGAAACAGGTGATCGGCGTCGGCGTGCAGCAATCCACGTCAGACTTGCTAATCGCAAACTGTGACGAGTTCTTTTTTTACGACGACCTCGTCAGGGAAAGTCAACGGACGGTTGCGAAGCGGGAGTCGTCGCGGCCCCAAAAGGCGGCTCAGCCGACCGGCAAGCCATCGCAGGAAGAAGATAAAAGCCGCAGCAAGGAAGACCTCGAAAAGCGTCGCACTAAAGCCGTCGAGATTGCGGTGCAAACGTTCGACGCGCTCGCTTCCGAGCGCGGCGACAGCGGAAAAATCTGGGCGTCAGTGCTGAAAAATGCGATCAAGCGTCGCAAGCCTGATTTCAACGAGACATATTATGGCTTTCGAGCGTTCGGCAATCTGCTGGAAGAGGCGCACGCGCGTGGACTGCTGGAATTCGGCCGCGACGAGAAGTCAGGCGCCTATGTGTACCGGAGCACGGTCTCGAACGTGCTCGGAGAAAGTGCGGGCGAGCAGGCGGCCGAACATGCGAGCGAACGTGCCTATACCGCAGAGGTGGCCGAACAGTTTGTTGAGCCGCAAACGGTTGAAGCGGTGACAGCCGAGACAGGCGGTAAGCACGATCAGCGTCGTCGGGGCCGCGGCAACCGGAAAGGAGGCGCGAGTCAGCAAGTCGCGCGCGAAGTCGCACAAGAAAGCATGCAAGAATCGGCGAAGAGCGCTGATCCACAAGACGACTACGGCGCGACCGGCCAAAGCGATCCGGACACTGGATTGAGGCAGGCACCCGCGCAGGCAAGCACGGATTCCTCGTCAGAGTTGCGTCAGGCACCCGCCGCGCAACCGGACAACATTACTAGTGAAGCTGACGCAGCCGCGAGCGCCGAGGCAGAGCAGGCAGACGACACGCAGCCTCAACGTCGCAGGCAGCGCGAACCGCGCAAGCCAGCCGCGAAGAAAGCCAGAAAGACGGCAGCACAAAGATCGGATAACGCCGCGGAGACTGCCCCGCCAGCCGCGGAATCGTCAGCGGACGTGGAGGAAACGCCAGCACCAAAGAAGAGAGCCGCGCGAAAGACCGCGTCGTCACGCAACCGCCGGCCGCGCAAGACGGCGGGAAGCAGCGACGCGGAATAGGAATACGTCGCGCCACTCATCCATCTGCGCATGTGCCGGACGTGGCTCATGCCCGCGCATGCATAACGTACAGTCAGTAGTACGGATAAGGCGAGTAGATAACCGGCGGCGGCCCGTAATAACGCGGCGGCGGAGCGACGTAGACCGGCTGCGGCGCATACACGGGCTGCGGCGCGTACACCGGCATTTGCGGCTGCGAGATGGTGTTGCCTTTCGACGTCATGCACTGCGCGTACGCAGCGTCATACCGTGCCTGGAGGCTGTTCGCCGAGTACTGCGCACCATTCGCGCCAGCAGCGCCGCCGATCAGCAAACCACTGCCCGCGCCGATGGCCGCGCCCGCGCCGGGGTTGCCCGCTGCCGCGCCCAGAAGCGCGCCGACGGCCGCGCCGCCGAATGTGCCGATCGCTGCACTGTTAACACTGCTCGTGGTCGCGCTCTGCGAGGCGCCGGATGCATCGGACGAATGGAACGCATAGTCACGGCACGTGTAATCGTCCTGCTGGAACTGACTGAGCGGCTCGCCGCTGCGCGGCAGGGCCACCACCGAGGGACCGCTCGGCGGCACGACGGCGCAGCCGCCTAGCAGCGCGAGCGCAACGGCCCCGAGAGGCAGCGCGGCGCGCACTGGTTTTAGATTTGAAATCATGATGGCGCGTGTAGCAGGGGATGGGAGAACACACGTTAGACCAATCCGCGCACGCTATGTTTACGGGATAGTTACCGTATGTTTTGGGCCGACACACAAAGCCGCGCAAGTGGCTTGAACAGCGCCTTTAGCCTATTCGCGCGGTTACGAACAGTGACAAACTTGTGTAAGCATGCGAACCATAAATATGACCCAACGCGACAAAAGCAAAAGCCCTCACGTGGAGGGCTTTTCTTTCTGCTTACGCTTTAGGCTCAATTTCCAGCCAGCTCAGAGCGTAAGCACAACGACACCGCCGTTCATTAACTCACCTGGGGAGTCGTTGCTACGCTCACTGTCGACTCACGCGAAGTTCTTCGACGCGAATTCCCAGTTGACGATGTTCCAGTAAGCTTCAACGAACTTCGGACGTGCGTTGCGGTAGTCGATGTAGTACGCGTGTTCCCACACGTCGATCGTGATCAGCGCTTTAGCGTCCGTGGTCAGCGGCGTAGCTGCGTTGCTCGTCGACACGAGATCGAGCGAACCGTCTGCCTTCTTCACGAGCCATGCCCAGCCGGAGCCGAACGTGCCGATAGCGGTCTTCGCGAACTCTTCCTTGAATTTGTCGAACGAGCCCCACTTGGCGTTGATCGCGTCGGCCAGTGCGCCGGTCGGAGCGCCGCCACCTTGCGGCGACAGGCTGTTCCAGAAGAACGTGTGATTCCACACTTGAGCCGAGTTATTGAACACGCCACCCGACGACTTCTTCACGATTTCTTCGAGCGACAGATTCTCGAACTCCGTGCCCTTGATCAGATTATTCAGGTTGGTCACATAGGTCTGGTGGTGCTTGCCATAGTGAAACTCGAGCGTCTCTTCCGACATGTGCGGAGCGAGTGCGTTTTTCGCGAACGGCAGCGGCGGGAGCGTATGTTCCATGGTGCTTTCCTTCAGTCTGTATCTGTTGTGGGGAGTCTGCGGATAACGCTTCAGAGCACTCGATTGTAGGCGACTTGGAATAACCCCGCAAACAAACGGCCTTTATGTCCGGCATCGGCGAATTGCCCGCAAAACGGCGTAATTACTGCTCGCGCTCGACCTGAACGCGCTGCACAGAACAGTCAAAAGTACGCGCGCTGCACCGTGTCAGCGCAATGTCAGAAACCGTCCGCAAGACGCGGTTGCACATCGGCGAGCGCGACATCAGCGGCGCCTTCCGCGAGATGCACGGTCAGGCGGCGGCCAGGTTTCAACGACGACGGCGCACGCACCGCGCGACCAGTTTGCGCATCGAGCACCGCGGCATAGCCGCGCTCGAGCGTGCGCTGCGGACTCAGCACTTCGAGCCGTGCCGCCAGCGTCGCGATGCGCGCGGTCTGACGCTCATGTTGGCGCAACAACGCGGCGTCGAGCCGTTGCGTGAGATTGTCGAGGTTCGCCTGATGCGCGGCGAGGTCGGGACGCCAGCGCTGCCAACGCATGTGCAGCAGCGAAAAACGCGCTCTAGCGTCACGCACTGGTCGCGCACCGGCCGACGACAGCCGCGCGCTCAACTGCTGCAGATGCATGCGTTGCCGCGCAAGACGCTCGGCCGGCGACACGAGCCGGCGCGCGAGCCAGTCGAGTTGCTGGGCGCGCCGCTCCATCATCCGGCCGAAGCCGCGAGCGAGCGCGGCGTGCCGATGATCGAGTTCGCGCAACAACAGCACGCGTTGCGGGCTTACCAGTTCGGCGGCGCCTGTGGGTGTCGGCGCCCGCATATCGGCGGCGAAATCAGCAATCGTGAAATCGGTCTCGTGACCGACGCCGCTTACCACCGGAATCGCGCTCTCTGCAATCGCGCGGGCCAGCACTTCTTCGTTGAAGGCCCACAGGTCTTCAATCGAACCGCCGCCACGGCATACGATCAACACGTCCACTTCGCGCCGCGCGCTGGCCGCATCGACCATCGCCGCCAGCTTCGCGCTCGCGCCCACACCTTGCACTGGCGCCGGGTAGACGATCACCGGAATGTGCGGCGCGCGGCGCAACAGCGTTGTGAGGACATCGCGCAGCGCCGCCGCCTGCAACGAGGTGACAATGCCGATTGCACGCGGATGCGACGGCAGCGCGCGCTTGCGTTCCGCGGCAAAGAGTCCCTCGGCCTCCAGCTGCGCCTTGAGCCGCAGAAACGCTTCGTAAAGACGTCCCTGACCGGTCCGCCGCACCGCTTCCACATTGAGCTGCAGCTCGCCTCGAGGCTCGTACATCGTGACGAGCGCCCGTACCTCGATACGGTCGCCCTCCTTTGGCGTGAACTCCGCGTACTGCGCGCGACCGCGGAACATCACGCAGCGCATTTGCGCCTGCGCATCCTTGATAGAAAAGTACCAATGACCGCTCGCGGCGCGAGTGAAGTTCGACACTTCTCCCGCGACCCACACGAGCGGAAACGAGCGTTCGAGCATGCTGCCGATCGCTCGGTTTAAAGCGGAAACCGGAACGACGACTTCGCCGCCGGGCATCGTCGGCGAACTAAAAGGACTATCGGAATTCATGCGAGGGACCTGTAGGACTGGCCGGACAGACGATAGACCGAGCGGCCATCGGCGTCCAGCGGGCCGCGCAAATTGTCAAAAGTGTCCACATGTCGGGACTTATCAGGCCGATGCCATCAACGAGGCCCCAGCACAGCGGAAAACCGAACCATCCCGTTGATTTATATGAATTTTACTGATGGGCAATGAGAATGATTGCCGATGCGAGGCGCTTGCAACGGCCCTCGCGGCCCGGCTACGGGCCAGTTCTCCACAAAGTTATCCACAGGCCGAAAACGGCCGGCGAAACGAAAGTCGGCCATAGACGCAATGCCCGCGACTTGCGGGCCAGGACGCGTGCGCGCTAGAGTGGCGGGTTCGACAGCACAGCAAAGCCGCGCGGCGCCTGGGTACAGTTTCGGCCCGCTTGCGCCTTTTCGTGCTCCACACTTCGATCGTCCGGAGAATCGCGTTCATGCCTGTCCCGCGTATTGCCCCTGGCGCCTTCACGCCGCTGCACTTGTACCGACTCGCGAGCGGAGCGCCGCTCGCTCACCCGGTTTGCCGATGAGCGGAATTCTCGATCGTCTGGAAACGCGCGTTGCCCGCGAGTGGCAACACCGCGGACCGCTCGCATGGTCGCTCACGCCTCTTGCCTGCGTGTTCGGCGCAGTCGCCGCGATGCGCCGCGCCGCATTCTCGCTCGGCTGGTTGAAGTCGGTGCGCGTGGGCGTGCCTGTGGTGGTGGTAGGCAACGTGACCGTCGGCGGCACGGGCAAGACGCCGACCGTGATCGCGCTGGTCGAAGCGTTGCGCGGCGCCGGCTTTAATCCTGGCGTCGTGTCGCGCGGTTACGGCGCGCGCGTGAAGACGCCGACGCCGGTGACGCCCACATCGGCGGCAAGTGTCGGCGGCGACGAACCGCTGCTGATCTCGCGCCGCACCGGCGCGCCTGTCTGGGTGTGCCCGGACCGCGTGGCGGCTGCGCAGGCACTGTGCGCGGCGCACCGGGACGTCGACGTAATTGTCAGCGACGACGGCCTTCAGCACTACCGGCTCGCACGCGACGCCGAACTGGTCGTTTTCGATCACCGGCTCGGCGGCAACGGTTTTCTTCTGCCGGCAGGTCCGCTGCGTGAGCCGCTCTCCCGTCATCGCGACGCCACGCTGATCAACGACCCGTACGCGAAAACGCTGCCTGCGTGGCCGAACACATTCGCATTGCAACTTGCACCCGCCGACGCGTGGCATCTCGAGAATCCCGCGCTGCGCCGTCCGCTCGCGCAGTTCAGTGGCGAGCGGGTGCTGGCAGCCGCGGGCATCGGTGCGCCGGAACGTTTTTTCGCCACGCTGCGCGCCGCCGGCCTCGCGCCCGAGACTCGCGCGCTGCCGGATCACTACGCTTTCGAGCGCAATCCTTTTACCGAGGCTGACGCCGATGCCATCCTGATAACCGAAAAGGATGCGGTAAAATTAGGGTCCTGGCGCGACGCGCGCATCTGGGTTGTTCCCGTGGAAGCCGCGCTCGATCATCGCCTCATTGCATTAGTTGTGGAGAAAGTCCGTGGACGCTCGCCTGCTTGAAATTCTCGTCTGCCCGATCTGCAAGGGCCCACTCAGCTACGATCGTGCCGCGCAGGAATTGATCTGCAACGCCGACAAGCTCGCGTATCCGATCCGCGACGGCATTCCGGTCATGCTGGTCGACGAGGCGCGGCAGACTGTCGAAGGCACGCCGGTCGACCTGAATCCGGGTTCGGTCGCCTAACGCAGGTCAGGCTAGCGAGGGGCGTATCGCGCAAACCGCATTCGGGTACTGCCAGGCAGCGCGTCGGCGGCAACCGCTTCGTAAGTGTGGATGCCTGGTGCGCTGGCTTCTGTGCCGGTTGCGTTGTTGATCTGCCGCCGGCGCTGTTGGCCACGCATTATTGGCCGTGCCTTGGGCGTTGGTCCTGGCGTTCATCTTCTTTGTTAGCCAGGTTGCCGGCCGTGATGTCTCCCGATTGCTGGCTCACTCCCACTGCCTCCCTGCTCCCGTCCTCCTCACCCTTCCGCGCATCTCTCCGATGAACCACACGAACCCCGCCACGCCCCCGTTCATTGCCGTCGTGCCCGCGCGTCTGGCGTCGAGCCGATTGCCCAACAAGCCCCTCGCCGATATCGGTGGAAAGCCGATGGTGGTGCGGGTCGCCGAGCGCGCGCGCGAGTCGGGCGCGCAGCAGGTGTTGATCGCGTCGGACGCGCAGTCCGTGCTCGACGCGGCCCGCGAGCATGGGTTCGAAGCCGTGTTGACACGCGCCGACCATCCGTCGGGCACGGACCGTCTTGCCGAGGTCGCGTCGCAATTCGGCTGGAGCGACGAGACGATCGTCGTCAATGTGCAAGGCGATGAACCGCTGATCGATCCGGCTCTCGTGTGCGGCGTCGCGTCGCACCTGGCAGCAAGAAACGACTGCGCGATCGCCACTGCCGCGCATCCGATCGTCGACCCGGCGGAGATTTTCAATCCTAACGTGGTCAAGGTCGTGCTCGATGCGCGCGGCGTGGCGCTCTACTTCTCGCGCGCGCCGATTCCATGGGCGCGCGACGCTTATCAGCCGCACTGGCCCGACGTCGCGTCGATGCCCGTGCCGCCCGCGCCGGCGGTGGTTCATCGGCACATCGGGCTGTATGCGTATCGCGCGAAGTTCCTGCGCACGTATCCCGATCTCGCGATCTCTCCTATCGAACAGGTCGAAGCGCTCGAGCAATTGCGCGCAATGTGGCACGGCGAGTGTATCGCGGTCCTGATCACGCCCGAGGTGCCGCTTCCGGGCGTGGACACGCCCGCGGATCTGGCGCGCGTGCGGGCTTTATTCGGGTCTTGAGCGCAAAAACCCATGGCATAATCGGACGCTTGTGCGCGCCTCCCGTTATTCGCGAGAGCCTGGGTTTGCCCGGTTGCGCCGTGTGTGTTTCTTGCAGCGCCGTCGTCGACGTGCAGCGCGAGACCAGACGGTAGCCGACGCGGGTCCCTCGCCCCTCGTGGGATGGCTGCAGCGCCCCAAAGAATTCACATAGATCTGGAGATACACATGCGTTTGATCCTTTTGGGTGCGCCCGGCGCGGGTAAAGGCACTCAGGCAAACTTCATCAAGGAAAAATTCGGCATTCCGCAAATTTCCACCGGTGACATGCTGCGCGCGGCCGTCAAGGCTGGCACGCCGCTCGGCCTGGAAGCAAAGCGCTTCATGGACGCAGGCGAACTCGTCACAGACGAACTGATCATCAACCTGGTGAAAGAGCGTCTGCAACAGCCGGACTGCGCGAACGGCTATCTGTTCGACGGCTTTCCGCGCACCATTCCGCAAGCTGAGGCGATGAAGCAGGCAGGCGTCGCGATCGACTACGTGCTGGAAATCGACGTGCCGTTCGACGAGATCATCGTGCGTATGAGCGGCCGCCGCTCGCACGCAGCGTCGGGCCGTACGTATCACGTCAAGTTCAACCCGCCAAAGGTCGAAGGAATCGACGACGTAACCGGCGAGCCGCTGATCCAGCGCGAGGACGACAAGGAAGAAACGGTCAAGAAGCGTTTGCAAGTGTATGAAGCGCAGACCAAGCCGTTGATCGACTATTACAACGGCTGGGCGAAAAACGGCGACCCAACTACGCCGCTGCAAGCGCCGCAATACCGTCGCATATCGGGCCTGGGCACGGTCGAGGAAATTCGCGACCGCGTGTTCGACGCGTTGAAGTAATCGGCCTCGTAATATTCGCTGGCAAAGAAAACCCGCCCTGTTCCGGCGGGTTTTTTATTGCGTTTCGGCACGGACGTTTTTATTCGATCTTCGGCCATGGCGTTGTGGGATTATTAATAATCGAAAGCCGATTCGATCTGACTTACTTACCGTATCAAGCAAAGGAGGACACATGGAGATTCGTGACAACGTATTCCTGATCACCGGCGGTGCATCGGGTCTTGGGGCCGCCACCGCGCGTCTTCTCGCGGAGAACGGCGGCAAGGTCGTGCTGGCCGACCTCAACCAGGATGCCGGCGAGGCGCTTGCCAAAGAGCTCGGCGGCATCTTCGTCAAATGCGACGTGAGCCGCGAAGACGACGCGACGCAAGCGGTTGCGGCTGCAACGAAGCTCGGCACGCTGCGCGGCCTCGTCAATTGCGCGGGCGTTGCGCCCGCTGTCAAAACGGTCGGCAAAGATGGCCCGCATCCGCTCGAATCGTTCAGGCGCACGATCTCGATCAACCTGATCGGCACGTTCAACATGATCCGGCTCGCGGCTACGGCCATGTCGAAGAACGAGCCGAACGCGAACGGCGAGCGCGGCGTGATCATCAATACCGCCTCGGTCGCCGCATACGACGGTCAGATCGGTCAGGCGGCTTACGCGGCGTCGAAGGGCGGTGTGGTCGGCATGACGTTGCCTATCGCGCGCGACCTGTCGCGCAATGCGATACGCGTCATGACGATTGCGCCGGGCATCTTCGAAACGCCGATGCTGCTCGGCATGCCGCAGGAGGTGCAGGACGCGCTCGGTGCAATGGTGCCGTTCCCGCCGCGCCTCGGAAAGCCGGCGGAATACGCAATGCTCGCCAAGCAGATTTTCGATAATCCGATGCTCAATGGCGAAGTGATCCGTCTTGACGGCGCCATTCGCATGCAGCCGAAGTAACAACCGTCTGCGGCGGACGTCGCTTCGCGGCGGCGTACGCAGCGCCGCAAATTCCGGCGGCGACAACGAAAAACGCCTGCACATGAAGCATGTGCAGGCGCTCTCTTTTTGAAGCGCTCGCGAGCGCCGTTCGCTATTTGCTATCCGCTAGTCGCGATCGTTGTGCTGCGTGCGCTGACGCAGTTCCTGCAACTGCGACTCGACGACCGTCGCGTCTTCGGCGTCCGGGCGCTCGCCCAGATAGCGCTCGAGGTCTTCGAGCGCCGGGCGCAGATAGTCGAGGCGCGCGTACGCGAAGCCGCGGTCGCGAATCTCTTCGATACTGTCAGGCAGGAGTATGGCGAGGCGCTGCTGGACGGCAAGCAGGCGCTGCCAGCGTTCCGTCTGCAGATACGTGGACTTCAGATTGCGCAACATACGCGCGATGATTTCGCGCCGCGTGGCCGGCTGCAGCAGCATGCGCAGCGCCCTGCTCACCGATTCGCCGGCTGAAGCGACATACGGCTCCAGCATGTCGACCATTTCCGACTCCGACAGCGAATGTCCGCTGGTCGGATCGAGCATCACGTCGCCGTCAGGCGTGGTTACGCGCAACAGGAAATGTCCGGGAAACGACACGCCACGTGCCGGGATGCCGACCTGCTCCGCCATCTCCAGATACAAGACGGCGAGCGAAATCGGAATGCCGCGGCGACGCTTGAGCACCGCGTTCAGGTGGCTGTTGTCCGGGTCGTAATAGTCGTTCAGATTGCTAGCGAATCCGAGTTCGCGGAAGAAAAACCGATTCAGAACGCCGACCTTCTGACGGATGTCGGCGTCGTCCGGCATGCGCCGCTGCAGGCGCACCACCAGTTCGTCGATCTCGGCCAGCGTGCCTTGCAAATCGAGATCGGGGTAAGCATCCTGCGCGAGCGAGAGCGCCGCCTCTGTCAGCGGCAAGCTTTCGTCTTCGGCGACGAGCGTGCTGAAATAGTCGAGAACCCGCGTCATCGTAATCACTTCACTCGCCTTTTGAAATACGCGTATTTGAAGCCCATCAGCCAAAGCATACCGAAATATAGCGCGGCAAACAGCACGAGGCAGGCGCCCAGCAGCGCAATACGGTCGATCGGCCGGTCATGCATGCCAATCCAGTCGAAGCTCTGAGCGAGCCAATGCATCAGGCCGGCAAGCACGAGGCACGCGCCGAGCAACTGCACGAAAAACTTGAGCCAGCCGCTCGACGGCATATAGATACCGCGCTTGCGCAATCCGAGAAACAACAGCAGCGCGTTGCCGCAAGCCCCGAGCCCGACGCTCAGCGTGAGCCCTGCATGCGCAAAGATCGGCACGAACACGTAGTTGCTCAACTGCGTGAGGATCAGCACGCCAATGCCGATTTTCACCGGCGTCTTGATGTCCTGCTTCGCGTAAAAACCCGGCGCGAGAATCTTGATCAGAATCAGGCCGATCAGGCCAACACCGTAGGCGGCGAGCGCACGCCCCACCATGACGACCGAGTTGCCGTCGAACTTGCCGTAGTGAAAGAGCGTGGCCGTCAAGGGCTCGGCGAAGAAGAAGAGCGCCACCGCGCTCGGCGCGGCCAGCAGGAACGTGACGCGCAGTCCCCAGTCGAGCAGCGACGAATATTCGTGGGGGTCGGCGTCGACATGCGCCTTCGAGAGACTCGGCAGCAGGATCGTGCCTAGCGCCACACCGAGCAGCGCGGTCGGGAATTCCATCAGCCGGTCGGCGTAATTGATCCACGACACGGCGCCCGGGCCGATGCGCGACGCGATGTTCGTATTAATGATGAGGCTGATTTGCGCGACGGACACGGCGAACATCGCCGGCACCATCTTCGAAAGCACGCGCTTCACGCCGCGATGCGCGAGCGCGCGAACCGGATTCAGGCCGATGCGCGGCACCATGTCGATCTTCTTCAGACCGGGCAGCTGCACGAGGAACTGCAACAGACCGCCCGCGATTACGGCCCACGCGAGCGCATAGACCGGCGTGTGCATTCGCGGCGCGACGAACACAGCGGCGACGATGAACGCGACGTTGAGCAAAACCGGCGCGAACGCGGGCAGCGAAAAGTTCTTGTACGTGTTCAGGACGCTCGACGCGAGAGACGTGAGCGAAATGAAGATGATGTACGGGAACATGATGCGGGTCATCGTGACCGCGAGCGCGTAGGCCTGGCCTTCGTGCGCGAGACCCGAGGCAACCACGAACACCACGCCCGACGCGCCCAGAACGCCGATCAGCGACAGCACCGCGAGCGCCCAGGCGAGCACCGTCGAAGTCGCGTCGACGAGCGCCTTGGTGGCGTCATGCCCCTGCTGGTTCTTGAACTCGGCGAGGATCGGCACAAAGGCCTGCGAGAATGCGCCTTCGGCGGAAATGCGGCGCAGCAGATTCGGAATACGGAAGGCGACGTAGAACGCGTCAGTGTATTGACTGGCGCCGAACGCGCGGGCGATCAGCGTTTCGCGGGCCAGTCCGGTCACGCGCGACAACAGCGTGAAGCCGCTGACCGTCAGCAGGGCTCGGAATAGATTCATGGGGCGCTTATTATAAGGGTGCCGCAGATGCGGACGACGAGCCGGAAGCGATTCGGACCGATTTACCCGGCAGACGTTCGCGGCGCGGCAGCAAATTGCCGCGCTTTTTGTTGCGTCGCGTACGGGCGGCCGCAAATGACGTGGGTACGTGGACAGCGTTGGCGCTTCCGGGTCACGAGGCGCCCGTCGGCCTTGGCGCGGCAGAGATGCGGCGCATTCCCGTTGCCACGTCCATGATTTTGTTGCTATAATCGCCGGTTTCGAAGCTCGCTCAGTTCTCGGACGGCTTCCGGATAGGGCTGAGGCTGGCACCAGGTTGTCTGCCGCCGGTCTGCAATACGCCGGAACATGGCGCCGCAAACACGGGCCCGCCTTCGCGTAGTTCGATCGTTTTTCGACACTTTTGCGCTCTTGGGCAATCGCTTCCAAGAGTTCGATCTAAAAGCAGCGCCTCACCACTTGAAGGTCAGGTACTGGAAACAGGAACAGGATAAGGAACCGTCATGGCTAACTCCGCACAAGCACGCAAGCGCGCCCGCCAGGCCGCCAAGGCAAACTCGCACAACTCGGCACTGCGCTCGAAGTTCCGCACGGCTATCAAGGCAGTGCGCAAGGCAATCGACGCCGGCGACAAGGCTAAGGCCGCTGAAATCTTCCAGGCATCGTCGAAGACCATCGACATCATCGCCGACAAGAAAATCGTTCACAAGAACAAGGCAGCTCGCCATAAGAGCCGCCTCGCCGCAGCCATCAAGGGTCTGCAGGCGTCCGCAGCACAGTAATTCCGGTCAGCCCGCTTCGGCGGGCTACCTCCTGTTTCCGCTGCGCATGAAAGCCCGCTTTGGCGGGCTTTTTTGTTTGCTGCGAAAGACTGGAGGGCGGCTCGCCAATCGCCGTCACGCCGGCATAAAAAAACCCGCTGATCGCGGGTTTTTTTCCTTTTGGGGAGCCGATGCGGCCTGCCTTAAATGAAGTGTCGCTTGGTTTGCGGCGGCGGAGCATGCTCGAGTTCGAGTTCGCACGCTTCGGTCACCACGAGGTCGTTGTCTTTCGCGAAGTTCATGACGAAGT
Source organism: Paraburkholderia kirstenboschensis (assembly GCF_904848585.1). GTDB lineage: Bacteria > Pseudomonadota > Gammaproteobacteria > Burkholderiales > Burkholderiaceae > Paraburkholderia > Paraburkholderia kirstenboschensis. The sequence continues at coordinate 190,078 of NZ_CAJHCR010000001.1, read as the reverse complement.
CGAACGCCATGGGCTCGATGTCCCGCAAGCGCGAATCGAGAATCACGCACTTGAGGTCGCCAATCATGGTTGGCCGGACGTACACCGAGTACTGCATGTAGGCGTTCGGGCCTTTCCGCGCACCCGGCCCGAAGCATGACATCACACCCGCGAGCCGCTCCGACCAGTCGCTCGGTCGGAATTTTTTTCCCGTCGACGTGATGCCCTGAATGAAATATTCGGTTGGAGCTGCTTCGGCCATGTAGGAATACCTGTGTGACTGCCCAGCGGACGACGGCGACAGCAAGCGATAAAACGGATTACGAAACCCTGAGCCTCGCGTGTGAGCCGCTCCAGAGAGCCGCGCCGCCGGAGACCATGAAAGGCCGGCTGAGCCGCTGTGACGCACTGGAGACGGCGCACCGCGAACTGCCCTTCCGAACCGCGCGAGCCATACGAGCCGTGCCCCCGCCAAAGCGAAGCACCGGCCTGCTGGGCCTTGGAATAACCCGCAGATTATAGCGCAGCGGGTCTTTTTCCGCACTGCACACAAGCTTGTTCCGACAGCGCAACGAGGCTTTCAAACCGCTTTCCCGGCCTCTGCGCCGACTCGTCAAATGAGGCGAAATCCTTTATGCTGCATTGAGTTACCACATAACGACGGCGGCGCCGTCCGGCAATCCTGCCGGGTGAGACCGCCGTATTTGTTTCATGACCGCCAAGAAAATTCGCCACTATCTGCAGTTCAAGGATTTCTCGCTAGACGACTACGAGTACGTGCTGGAGCGCGCGCGAATTCTTAAGCGCAAGTTCAAGAACTACGAGACTTACCATCCGCTGCACGACCGCACGCTGGCGATGATTTTCGAAAAGAATTCGACACGCACGCGCCTGTCGTTCGAAGCCGGCATTTTCCAGTTGGGCGGCCACGCCGTCTTCATGAGCACGCGCGACACGCAATTGGGTCGCGGCGAGCCCATCGAAGACGCAGCGCAGGTGATCTCGCGCATGGTCGACATCATCATGATTCGCACGTTCGGGCAGGACATTATCCAGCGTTTTGCCGAAAATTCGCGCGTGCCGGTGATCAACGGACTCACAAACGAATTTCACCCGTGCCAGGTACTCGCCGACATTTTCACGTACTTCGAGCATCGCGGTCCGATTCGCGGAAAAACGGTTGCGTGGGTCGGGGACGCCAACAATATGCTCTACACGTGGATTGAAGCCGCGCAGATTCTCGGCTTCAGGCTGCGCCTGTCCACGCCGCCGGGCTACAAGCTCGACCGCGCGTTGGTCGCCGCGGAAAGCGCGCCGTTCTACGAGGAATTCGACGACCCGAACGAAGCCTGCGCGGGCGCCGACCTCGTCACCACCGACGTGTGGACCAGCATGGGCTTCGAAGCCGAAAACGAAGCGCGCAAGAAAGCCTTTGCCGACTGGTGCGTCGACGCGGAGATGATGGCGCGCGCCAATGCCGATGCGCTCTTCATGCACTGCCTGCCCGCCCATCGCGGCGAAGAGGTGAGCGCGGAAGTGATTGACGGCCCGCAAAGCGTCGTGTGGGACGAGGCCGAAAATCGTCTGCACGTGCAGAAAGCGTTGATGGAATATCTGCTGCTGGGCAAGCTCAATCACTGAGCCGACCGCTCCGCAGCAACTGCGTGAGGCGCGCCGGGGCGTCGATTGCGAGGCAAGGCATCGGCGCCGACGCCTCGCACGAAATCCCAAGTGCGCCGCCGCAAATGCGGTCGCGTATCGGGCCGCCAATGAGCGCGCGAATGCGCCGCCACTTCGTCGCAGAAGCCCAAAAATGCGGCCACGCAGCCGTTTAGTGTCAAAATAGTTGTTTTCCGCGCTCCGGAACCGCCGGCGCGCCTTGTTTTCCCGCTTTTTCCAGCTACGAGTTCACCATGAGCGATATCAAGAAAGTCGTGCTCGCCTATTCGGGCGGCCTCGACACCTCCGTCATCCTGAAGTGGTTGCAGGACAACTACGACGCCGAAGTCGTCACGTTCACGGCCGACATCGGCCAGGGCGAAGAGCTGGAACCGGCGCGCAAGAAGGCACTGCAACTCGGCATCAAGCAGGAAAACATCTTCATCGAAGACCTGCGCGAAGAATTCGTGCGCGACTACGTGTTCCCGATGTTCCGTGCGAACACAATCTATGAAGGCGAATACCTGCTGGGCACGTCGATCGCGCGTCCGCTGATCGCGAAGCGTCAGATCGAAATCGCCCGCGCCACCGGCGCGCAGGCGGTGTCGCACGGCGCAACCGGCAAGGGCAACGACCAGGTTCGCTTCGAACTCGGCTACTACGCACTGGAACCTGGCATCAAGGTGATCGCACCGTGGCGTGAATGGGATCTGCTGTCGCGCGAAAAGCTGCTCGCGTACGCGGAAAAAGCCGGCATTCCGATCGAAATGAAGCACAAGCAAGGCGGCGCACCGTATTCAATGGACGCGAACCTGTTGCACATCTCGTTCGAAGGCCGTCATCTGGAAGACCCGAAGGCCGAAGCTGAAGCCGATATGTGGCGCTGGACCGTGTCGCCGGAACAGGCGCCGGATCAGGCGGAATACCTCGACATCGAGTACGAACACGGCGATCCGGTCGCGATCAACGGCAAGCGGCTGTCGGCCGCTGAAATGCTGACCGAGTTGAACCGCCTTGGCGGGAAGCACGGCATCGGTCGTCTGGACCTGGTGGAAAACCGCTATGTAGGCATGAAGTCGCGCGGCTGCTATGAAACGCCGGGCGGCACGATCATGTTGAAGGCGCACCGCGGTATCGAGTCGATCACGCTCGACCGTGAAGTCGCGCACCTGAAAGACGACCTGATGGCTCGCTACGCGTCGCTGATTTATAACGGCTACTGGTGGAGCCCGGAGCGCCGCGCGATTCAGGTGCTGATCGACCACACGCAGGAGAAGGTCAACGGCTGGGTGCGCGTGAAGCTGTACAAGGGCAGCGTGTCGGTGGTCGCTCGCGATTCGAAGGAAACGTTGTTCGACAAGACCATCGCAACGTTCGACGACGACGGCGGCGCCTACAACCAGGCCGATGCCGGCGGCTTCATCAAGCTCAACGCTTTGCGTATGCGAATCGCGGAGAACGCCCGCCGTCAGCGCGGCTGAGCGGCTGAGCGGCTGAGCGGCTAGCTCCGGTGCAGGCCAACTTCGCGCCAGTGTGAAGTTAAGCGCCGAGAGGTCCAGTCAGCGCGGCTCACGGTAGCGGACGGCGACGCCCAAGCCGCGACAGAGGCGTGATGCGCCGAAAGCGCGGCTGAAGCCAGAACGCAGACTCAGAAAAAGGCGCCGGGGCCAAAAGCCCCGGCGCCTTTATTTTTTTACTCACCGTCAGACGGTTAGCGGCTTATCAGACCCGCTTGCGGCGACCACTAATCATCCGCGACCGGCACCCCGCTCCGAAGCGCCGCTCACAATCCCACGCACACGGGCTCGGCTTCCAGTTCGACGCCAAATCTCACCCGCACATCGTGTTGAATTGCTCGTGCAAGCGCCAGCACATCGGCCCCGCTCGCACCGCCACGATTGACCAGCACCAGCGCCTGGCGCTCATGAACGCCGGCGGCGCCCAGCGCGCGGCCCTTCCACCCGCACCGGTCGATCAACCAGCCCGCCGCAAGTTTTACGCGTCCGTCCGGCTGGGCGTAGGAGACCACGTCCGGCTCCTTGCTTTTCAGCGCCTCGAACTGGGAGGCGTCGATCACCGGATTCTTGAAGAAGCTCCCCGCATTACCCAGTTCGAGCGGGTCGGGCAACTTCGCGCGCCGCACCGCGACGACGGCGTCGAAGATCGCCTGCGCGTCGGGCTGCTCGCAATTTGCGGCATAGCCGTTGGCGGCGAGTTCGCGCGCCAGATCCGCATAACCCGCGCGCGGTTGCCACGCCTTCGGTAAACGGAAAACGACCGACGTGATCACGAAACGATCGCGCCCTTCGCGCTTGAAAAAGCTGTCGCGGTAGCCGAACGCGCAAGCCTGCGCATCGAACTCGACGGTCTCACCCGACGCAAGCTCGACGGCCCGCAGCGACGCGAAGCGCTCGCACATTTCGAGGCCGTACGCGCCGATGTTTTGAATCGGCGCCGCGCCCACCGTCCCCGGAATCAGCGCAAGATTTTCGAGGCCGGGCAGCCCTTGAGCGAGAGTCCAGGCAACGAAGTCGTGCCACGGTTCGCCGGCGGCCGCTTCGACATACACGGCGTCGGCGTCCTCGCGCACGATCCGGCGCCCGCGCAAGGCCACCAGCAGCACGAGTCCAGCGAAGTCGCCTGCCAGCACGACATTGCTGCCGCCGCCCAGCACGAGACGCGGCAAGCCGGCCGCGCGCGGATCGCGCACCGCTGCGAGCAATTGCGCTTCGCGCTCGATGCGGCACGCCCACTGCGCCCGGACATCGAAGCCGAACGTGTTGTGCGCCTTTAGCGGATAGCCGGCAACGAATTCGGCGGAATCGGTTTGAGACATTGGATATGAACTATGAGGCGACGAGGCGAAAACGGCTTCGGGCTGCGGCCGCGCGGCGGCCTTAGGCAAATGGGGGCGGCGTCGGTAAAATGACATCGGTCCGTGATTATAGCGAGTGCCCCGTGGCGAGCCGACCGGCTGCGTCACGCACCGCCGCACTATTGGGAGAATGCAATGCCATCGTTTGACGTCGTCTGCGAAGCGAACATGATCGAAGTCAAGAACGCGATCGAGCAGTCCAACAAGGAAATCTCAACCCGCTTCGACTTCAAAGGGTCCGACGCGCGCGTCGAACACAAGGAAAACGAAATCACCGCCTACGCGGACGATGACTTCAAGCTCGGCCAGGTGAAAGACGTGCTGCTGTCGAAAATGGCCAAGCGCAACGTGGACGTACGCTTTCTCGACTACGGCAAGATCGAGAAGATCGGCGGCGACAAGGTCAAGCAGGTCATCAAGATCAAGAAAGGCGTATCCGGCGATCTGTCGAAGAAAATCGTGCGACTCGTGAAAGACAGCAAGATCAAGGTTCAGGCGAGCATCCAGGGCGACGCGGTTCGCATCACCGGAACAAAGCGCGACGATCTGCAAAGCGTGATTGCGATGCTGCGCAAGGACGTGACCGACACGCCGCTGGATTTCAACAACTTCCGCGACTGAACGTTTGTTTGAGCGACGCAGCGCGCAAGGCATGGGAAGCGCTGCGGCGGCAAGCTTGGATGCAACAGTTGCAAGGCATGGCGGGGCCGCGGAACGCAGCCGCAGCGGCCGAACCCAGCCGCGAAACGCAGCTGCAAGATACAGCGACAGCGACAGTAACTACAGCAGCTCGAACAGCGATAGGGGCTACAGCTACAGGTACAGCTACACCGCTACGGCCAAGGCAACCAAAGCAGCCCCAGCCACGCAGCCACCCAGCCGCTCACCGATCCTCGCCCGCCCCCGCGCTCGCAGCCGCAGCCGCCTTTTTCTTGTCGCCGATGCGGCTTTCCTCGCCGCGCATCAGCTTGGCGATGTTGCCGCGATGACGCCACACAAGCAGCGAGCTCATCACGACAATGGCGAGCGCGATGACGTGCGGCCCGAACAGGAAGCCGTCGAAGATCGGCGCGAACACTGCCGCAGCCAACGCGGCGAGCGACGAGTAGCGCGTGAAGAACGCCACGATCAGCCATGTCAGCAGAGTCGCCACGCCGAGGATCGGGTTGATCGCGAGCAGCACGCCGGCCGCCGTTGCCACGCCCTTGCCGCCCTTGAAGCGGAAGAACACCGGATACAGGTGGCCCAGAAACACGGCGACGCACGCAATCGCCACCGACGTATCGTCGAGCCCATAGCGCGCGCCGAAATGCACGACGAACCACACCGGCAGCCAGCCTTTGAAGGCGTCGCCGATCAACGTCAGGATCGCGGCCTTCTTGCTGCCGCTGCGCAACACATTGGTCGCGCCGGGGTTGCCCGAGCCGTAGGAGCGCGGGTCGTCCAGCCCCATCGCGGCGCTCACGATCACGGCGAACGACACCGAACCGATCAGGTAGGCAACGACAGCAACGATCAGGTTTTGCATCTGTGACTCTTATAAGGATCGGCGGTCTGCAACTGAATACCTCAACCGCTCGGAAAACGAAAATCGCAACAGAACGCGACGCAATGCGGCGGACCACAGTGGCGGACCGAGCGGCGCACATTCTACCGAACGCGCGCTTGCCGGAAACATTCAGGCAAACGTCAATCGACGCTCGCGCACTGCACCGGCCTCGCTGCCAGCAGGTCGGTGAGCACTTGCGGCTCGATACTGACGAGGAAGCCGCGCCGGCCGCCGTTCAGCCAGATTCTGTCCATCTCGAGGATGCTCGACTCCACGTACACCGGCATCTGCTTGCGCGTGCCGAACGGCGACGTGCCGCCGATCAGATAGCCGGAATGACGGTTCGCCACCTCGGGCTTGCAAGGCTCGACGCGCTTCGCGCCAATCTGCCGCGCGAGGTTCTTGGTACTGACAGTACGGTCGCCATGCATGAGGACGATGAGTGGCTTGGCATGCTCGTCTTCCATGACGAGCGTCTTCACCACATGATGTTCGTCCACGCCCAACTGGCGCGCCGATTCACCTGTGCCGCCGTGCTCCACATAATCGTACGGATGCTCGCCGAAAACGACGCCATGACGGCGCAGGAACTGCGTGGCAGGCGTCTCGGAAACGTGTCTGGATTTGCTCATCGGCGCATTGTAATGGCGAGTTTGCACAACGGCTATTTGCCGAATGGTCAATTGTGCGGCTCGATGCGTTGTGGCACGATCGTTCGAAAATCTTCCGGCGCGATGCACGCCGGGCATGCAATCGCACTTAGGAGACGCTCTTGAGTACCGCTTCGCCTTTACGCTCCACGATAGACGTTCCCGCGCTGCTGGCCGCCCTGCCCGCGCGCATCTCCGATATTCCCGCGCTGGCGGCCGAGCGCGATCCGCAGCATGTTGCGTTGATCGAAGACGCGCGCCGTCTCACCAACGCCCAACTGGTGCAGGCCGTCGAGGCCACCGCTGCATTGCTCCGCCATTGGGGCGTGCGTGGCGGCGACCGGGTCATGATCGTGGCGGAAAACAGCATCGCGCAAATCGTGCTGCTCTTCGCGACCGCGCGGCTCGACGCCTGGGCGCTGGTGTCGAATGCACGCCTGTCGGCGTCCGAGCTCGACGCGATTCGCGCGCACGCGCAGCCGCGCGTAACGGCCTACGTGGTGGAAAGCTCGGTCGATGCCGGTCAGCATGCGCAGCGTCATCACGCGAGCAGAGCGCCAGAGGTCGCGCCGGGCATCGGCGCGTGGTCCTACACGGTGGACTCGTCCGCGCAAGCCGAACCGGTCGAAACGGCGAACGACCGCCAATGCGCGGCGCTCATCTACACCACCGGCACCACCGGCGCGCCCAAGGGCGTGATGCTGTCGCATCGCAATCTGCTGTTCATCGCCTCGGTATCGAGCCGTCTGCGCCAGGTCCGTCCTGACGATGTCGTCTACGCCGTGCTGCCGATCTCCCATGTCTACGGCTTTGCGTCCATGTGTCTCGGCAGCCTGTACGCTGGCGCGACCTTGCGCCTCGCGCCGCGCTTCGCGCCGGAAGCCGTGCGGCGCGCGCTTGCCGACGAACGCGTGTCGATTTTCCAGGGCGTGCCGGCCATGCATGCGAAATTGCTCGAACATCTGCAGACGCACGGGCATCCGTGGCACGCGCCACACCTGCGCTTCGTCTATTCGGGAGGCTCGCCGCTCGACGCCGCGCTGAAAGCGCACGTCGAAAGCGTGTACGGTCTGCCGCTGCATAACGGCTATGGCATGACGGAGAGCAGTCCCACGGTTTCACAGACCATGCTCGACGCGCCGCGCCGCGACTGTTCGGTGGGCGAGGTCATTCCGGGCGTCGAAGTGCGTTTCGTCGGCCTTGACGGTGGCGATGTCGCGATCGGCGAAACCGGCGAGCTATGGGTGCGCGGCCCGAACGTGATGCTCGGCTACTATCGCAACCCGCAGCAAACCCGCGCCGCCGTGACACAGGACGGCTGGCTGAAAACCGGCGACCTGGCGCGGCAGGACGCCGACGGCGCGCTGCATATCGTCGGGCGCAGCAAGGATTTGATCATTCGCTCTGGCTTCAACGTGTATCCCGCCGAGGTCGAGCATGTGCTCAACGCGCATGCGCAGGTCGTTCAGTCGGCGGTGATTGGACGCCCGGTCGAGGGCAATGAAGAGGTGATCGCGTTCGTCGAACTGGCGGCGAATGCAAGCGTGACGCCAGCCGAACTGGTCGCGTGGTGCGCCGAGCGCCTCGCGCCCTACAAGCGGCCCGCCGAAGTGAAGGTACTTGCCGCGTTGCCGGCTGCATCCACGGGCAAGATTCTCAAGCACCGGCTGCGCGAATTTCTCTGAAGCCGGAAAACGCCTGCGGCAGCGGCCAGCGCTTGAACCTTCGTCACCCACGCGGATGATGCTGCGCATGCAGCGACTTCAGCCGCTCGCGCGCAACGTGCGTGTAGATTTGCGTGGTCGAAATATCGGTGTGGCCAAGTAGCAATTGCACCACGCGCAGGTCCGCACCGTGATTGAGCAAATGCGTTGCAAACGCATGCCGCAACGTGTGCGGCGACAACGGCGCATGCACGCCAGCCACCGCCGCATGTCGCTTGATGATGTTCCAGAACTGCTGGCGCGTCATGCCCTCAGCACGGTTCGTGACAAACAGCGCGTCTGTCGCGCGCGCGCCGAGCAGCGCCGGACGGGCGTCGCGAAGGTAGCGCTCGATCCAGCCGTGCGCCTCTTCGCCGAAAGGAATCAGCCGCTCTTTCGAGCCTTTACCCATCACTCGCACCACGCCTTCGTTCAGGCCGACTTCCACCGTCTTCAGCGTGACGAGTTCGGTGACACGCAAGCCGCTCGCGTACATGAGCTCGAGCATCGTGCGATCGCGCAGACCCAAGGCAGTCTCGATGTCGGGCGCGCCGAGCAGCGCCTCGACTTGCGCTTCGCTGAGCGTCGATGGAAAACGCGGCGGTTGCTTCGCCGACCGGATGCGCAACGTCGGATCGACTTTCGCGCGATGCTCGCGCACGGCCCACCCGTAGTAGCGGCGAAACACCGAAAGGCGCCGATTCGCGGACGTCGATTTGTCTTTCTGACGCGCGGCGCTGTACGCGTTCAGATCGGCCTCGCTGGCGGTGTCGAGCGATGCGTTGCGCGTTTGCGCGAGCCATTCGCTAAAGAGACGCAGGTCGCGGCGGTACGCGTCGAGCGTGTTGCGCGACAGACCGTGTTCGAGCCAGAGCGCGTCGCAGAATGCGTCGATCGACGCGGAACTCGTCGCGAACAAAGGCGACGATAGCGGCGACGGCGGAGGCGATTGCGCGCTCGCGTCTTCAACCAGGGTATCGCTCATGCGTAGGGAAGGCCTTCATGCGTCAGCAGCCAGCGCTTGACGTTGCGAAAGAAACCGTCTTCGGCGTGATGCGCGAATCCGCCAATGCCGCTCGAACTCACCACGCGATGACACGGAATGACAATGGGAAAGTAATTGGCGCCGCACGCCTGACCGACCGCGCGCGGCACGCTGCCAAGCTGCCGGGCGAGTTGGCCGTAGGTCAGCACGGTACCCGGCGGAATCTCGCAGATTGCCTGCCACACGCGCCGCTGGAAAGCGGTGCCGACCGGCGCGAGCGGCAGTTCGAATGTCGCCGACGCCTCGCCGAAATACCGCTCGATCTGCTCGACCGCCTGTCGCGCCAACGGCGTATCAGGCGCGACGTTCTGCATCGACTCGGGCAAATAGACGATCTCGCGCACGGCCTCGCCTTCGAGGCGAATGCCCACCTTGCCGAACGGCGCGTCGATCACTGCGTTGAACATGGCGCCTCCTTACTCCTTACTCGCGCGACGTGATGATTCGAGACGTACAACAGACTCGCGAATTGCCGATACTTTACGCCGCTTTTTACGCCGCTTCGAGCGCCCATTGCACGTGCTCGCGCACCACGTCAGAAGAGTCGCAGGCGCGGCGCGTGAGCGCCTCTACAATCGCCCCGCGAGCGTCCGCACTCAACGTCTCGCGCGGTGCACGCAGCGCGTTGCCCATGCCCACGGCAAGATTGCGTAGCCAGCTTTCGTAGCCGATACGGCGGATCGCACTGCCCTGCATGCGCGTATCGAACTCGTCCGCGCTCCAGCCGAACAGTTCCACCAGCGACGCGCGGTCGAGCCCGTGCCGCACGTCGAAATCGGCGACCGGCGCAGCCTGCGCAAACTTGTTCCACGGACACACGAGCTGGCAATCGTCACAGCCATACACACGGTTGCCGATCAGCGGACGCATGTCGACGGGAATGCTGCCCTTCAGCTCGATCGTCAGATACGAGATGCACAAGCGGGCATCCACCTTGTAAGGCGCGACGATCGCGCCTGTCGGACATGCGCCGATGCAGCGCGCGCAACTGCCGCAATGCGAGCCCGGCGTTTCGGGCGCGATCTCGGGCGACGTCTCGGCGTCGGTCGGCAAAGGCACGTCGACATAAATTTCGCCGAGGAAGAACAGCGAACCCGCATCGCGCTGCAGCAGCAGCGTATGTTTGCCGCGCCAGCCGATGCCGGCCTTTTGCGCAAGCTCCACTTCGAGCACCGGCGCGGAGTCGGTGAACACGCGATAACCGAACGCGCCGATCTCCGCCTGAATTTTCTCTGACAGATGTTGCAGACGGTTACGCATCACCTTGTGATAGTCGCGGCCTCGCGCATAAATCGACACCACCGCGGCCGAAGGATCGGCTAGCCGCGCATGCTCGACGGCCCGCCAGTCCTCGCTGAGCGGCCCTTTCTGCGGTTCGCTTTCGTCCGGCTTTCCGCTCATTGCATGGGCGGGCAAATAGGCGATGCGAGCGGTAATCACACGTAGCGTGCCGGCCACAAGCTCGGCAGGCCGCGCGCGTTTCATACCGTGTTTCGCCATATAATCCATCTCGCCGTGGCAACCCGCTTCCAGCCAGGCTGCAAGCGGCGCTTCGGCAGCGGAGAGATCGGTATCGCTAATGCCGATCGCCCCGAAACCCAGTTCACGGCCCCACGTCTTGATGTTTCGCGCGAGCGCATGCAGCGCCGCTTCATCGAATTGACGCTCGGCGCGCGCTTCGTCGCAAGACGTTGGCGCATTGGGCGCAGGGGACACGGGAGACTCCGGACTTCGGTTCATCACGCCATTTTACGAGAATGCCTGACCATCCCGATCGCGCGATCGCGCCGCCCGCCGAAGTTCTGCTCGAACGCGCCTTCACGTTCGCGGACGAAGCCGCCACGCTCGCATTCGGCGAGCGCTTCGCGCGGGCGATCGAAAGCGTCGCCGTCGCGACACAAGGCCAGGGCAGCGGCCAGGGCGCTCAGGCATTCCACGGACTACAAGTACAACTGGTCGGCGATCTCGGCGCCGGCAAGACCACACTCGTGCGCGCCACGTTGCGCGGCCTCGGTCACACGGGCCGCGTACGCAGTCCCACGTATACGCTCGTCGAGCCCTACGTGCTCGAGCGGCCCACCGGGGAACTCGCGCTGTATCACTTCGATCTGTACAGATTCACCGATCCGGCCGAATGGGCCGACGCCGGCTTTCGCGAGTATTTCGACAGCGGCGCGGTCTGCCTCGTCGAATGGCCACAACGCGCGGGGCGTCTTCTCGGCGTGCCGGATCTCGTCTTCTCGCTCGACCTGGACAGCGAGGGCGACGGCCGCGTACTCGTCGCACGGGCATACAGCGAAACAGGAAAGGCATGTCTTCAAAGATGTTGATCAAACCGTTCCGCTCGATCGAATCGGCGGCCACCGCAACGCATAACTGGCGGCGCCGGCAGATTCTGTGCGCGGGCGCATCCACGCTTGTGCTTGGTCTCGTCGCACCGCGTCTCGCGCTAGCCAGCTCGGTGCTCGGCGTACGCGTATGGCCCGCGCGCGACTACACGCGCGTGACGATCGAATCCGATCAGCCGCTGCAAAACGCGCAGCAGTTGCTCCAGGGTCCGGACCGGCTCGTGGTCGATCTCAGCGGCCTCGATCTCGATCAGGCGCTGAAGGACCTCGTCTCGAAGATCACGCCGAACGATCCGCAGATCCAGTCGGTGCGCGTCGGCCAGTTCCAGCCGCACGTCGTGCGTATGGTGTTCGACCTGAAGGGCTCGGTGAAGCCGCAGGTGTTCGCACTGCCACCTGTCGGCGCGTACAAGTACCGGCTGGTGTTCGACCTGTATCCCGCCGTCGCACCCGATCCGCTGATGGAACTGCTCGCGCAGAGCGAGCACAAGCAGCAAACGCTGAACGAAGAAAACAGCGCGCCGCCGGCCACATTGAGCGGCCCGGGCACGACGCCGCCGGTCGCCGACAACAGCGAAGCGTTCTTCGAGCGTTATGCGCAAAACGGCGGCAGCGGGTCTGCGCCGAGCGTGCCACATCCGCCCGTGCACGGCGCACCCACGCCGATGCCGCCGATCATCGCGAAGCCGGCGACACCGGGCGCCCCCGCGTCGCCGCCTACCGCAATCGCGCGTAATAAAGGCACCGGTAGTAACGGTGGCAATAGCGCTAGCAGCCTGGGCAAGGACGACGACGCCAGCGACGACACCTACGCGTTCACCACGCCGAAGTCAGGTAAGAGCAACACGGTCCGCCTTCTCACGGTCGCGATCGATCCGGGGCATGGCGGCGAAGATCCGGGCGCAATCGGCGGCTCGGGCACTTATGAAAAGCACGTCGCGCTCGACATCGCCAAGAAGCTGCGTGCGAAGATCGACGCGCAGCCGAACATGCGGTCCATGATGACTCGCGACGCCGACTTCTTCGTGCCGTTGAACGTGCGTGTGCAAAAGGCGCGGCGCGTTGGCGCAGACCTGTTCGTGTCGATCCACGCGGACGCGTTCACCACGCCGGAGGCGCGCGGCTCGTCGGTGTTCGCGCTGTCGGAGCATGGCGCGTCGAGTGCGGCCGCGCGCTGGATGGCGAACAAGGAGAACTCGTCGGATCAGATTGGCGGTATCAACATCAAGTCCGCCGACGCGACCGTCAACCGCGCGCTGTTCGACATGTCCACCACCGCGCAGATTCGCGACTCGATGCGCTACGGCAACTTCGTGCTGAAGGAGATCGGCGGAATCAACAAGCTGCACAAAGGTTCGGTCGAACAGGCGGGGTTTGCGGTGCTGAAGGCGCCGGACATTCCGTCGATCCTCGTGGAAACCGCGTTCATCAGCAACCCGGACGAAGAACGCCGCCTGAACGACGACGCGTACCGCGACAAGATGGCCGACGCGATCATGACGGGCATCAAGCGTTACTTCGCGGCGAACCCGCCGCTCGCGAAGAACCGCATGACGTGATGCGCGTGCAGCGCCTCTTCATACGACGAGGCAATAAAAACGGCCGCAGCGATGCGGCCGTTTTTATTGCCTCGTTTTTATTCCCTCGTTTTTATTCTCTTTTCGTTCAGCAGCACGATCTAACGCGCCGGCGACAGACGTTGAACGACCCACCCACCGAACACATTCACAGCAAGACCCGCCATCACGAGTACCGCGCCGGCGATCTGCGCGCCGGAGAGCCGCTCATCGAGAAAGAGAGATGCCGACGCCAGGCCGACGATCGGCACGAGCAGCGAAAACGGTGCGACCTGGCTCGCCGGATAGCGCGACAGCAGGCGGCTCCACAAGCCATAGCCGATCAGCGTGGCGATAAACGCGAGATAAACGATCGCGAAAATCGACATGGCGCTGATACCCGAAAGCGCCGCAGCGATCCGCTGCGGACCCTCCAACGCATACGACAGCGCAAAGAACGGCAGCGGCGGAATCAGGCTGCCCCACACCACGAGCCCAACGAGATCGACCTTGCCGACTTTCTTCGTGACGATGTTGCCGAGTGCCCACGAACACGCGGCGCACAGCGTGAGGACGAAACCGGCAAGCGTCATGGCGTGGCCGCCTTGCATGCCTATCACGGCGAGCCCGGCGGCCGCAATCAGCAAACCAGCGACGTTCGGCAAGCGGAAGCGTTCATGCAGAAAAAACGCCGCAAAGATCAGGGTGAAAAAAGCCTGTGCCTGCAATACGAGCGACGCGAGCCCCGCAGGCATGCCGACGTACATGGCGGAGAACAGGAAGGCAAACTGCCCTAACGAGATCGTCATGCCGTAGGCCAGCAGCCAGCGCCACGGCAATTGCGGGCGCTTGACGAATAACACCGCCGGAAACGCGGCGAGCGTGAAGCGCAGCGCGCCGAGCAGCATGGGCGGCACGCCATGCAAGCCCACCTTGATCACAACGAAGTTCACGCCCCACGCGATCACCACGATCAGTGCGAGCAGCAGGTCTCTGGGCGACATCCCAGTCTCCAATTGATTATTGAACCTGCCAGTTTAGCGGAGGGCGGCGCGTCATGTGATTGTTCGCGCTACGGACTTTCGCAGCAGCACTGTGCTGTGAAACGTCGTCGTTGCGCCCTCCGCAGTAGAATCGTCCATTGCGAATTATCTTTCTCCTCATTCAGCCGAGCCCGCCCATGTCCTCTTCGATCAAAGCAGTTCTCAAACCGCATCTGCGCGATGTCGGCAGTCTGACTGTGCGGCGCGTGCTGCCTGCAATGGCCGCGCGGCTGATCGGACCGTTCATATTTTTCGACCACATGGGACCGGCGACGCTGGAACCGGGCGTCGGCCTCGACGTTCGTCCGCATCCGCATATCGGTCTTGCCACGGTGACCTTTCTGTTCGAAGGCGCGATCATGCATCGCGACAGTCTCGGCTCCGAACAGAAAATCGTCCCTGGCGACGTCAACTGGATGACGGCCGGGCGCGGCATCGTCCATTCCGAGCGCACGCCCGCCGACGACCGCGCGAACGGCCAGACCATCCACGGTATACAGACGTGGGTCGCGCTGCCGCTCGAAGACGAAGAGGTGGAACCGTCGTTCGCGCATCACGCTGCCGACACGCTGCCCGTGGTCGAGCGCAACGGCGTCACGCTGCGCGTGATCGCCGGCACGGCCTTCGGCGAAACTTCGCCCGTCACGACGTTTTCGGGCACGCTATATGTCGCCGGCGAGTTTGCGCCGGGCAGCGCCTTCGCGCTGGAACCCGAGCATGAGGAACGCGGCGTGTACCTCGTCGAGGGCGATCTGGAAATCGACGGCACGCCGCTCGAAGTCGGCCAGATGGCAGTGCTCGCGCTCGACGAGACCGTCACGCTCGCGAGCACGCACGGCGCGCGCGTGATGGTGCTGGGCGGCGAGAAACTCGACGGCGAACGCTTTATCGAATGGAATTTCGTCGCGAGCTCGCGCGAGAAGATCGAAGCCGCGAAACTCGCGTGGACAAATCAGGAGATGGGCAAAGTGCCGGGCGAAACCGAATGGATTCCGCTGCCGCAAAAGAAGTGACGGCCAATCCCGGCTACGTCGCGGCGCGCATTGAACATTGAATCCACGCCGTTCGGCCCCATCTGGCATACAAACCGTTTTATCGACGAGGACGCAATGGACACCACTCTGGCCACATTCGAACAGGACGTCATCACGGCGTCGACACTGGCCCCCGTGCTGGTCGATTTCTGGGCGCCGTGGTGCGGCCCCTGCAAGACGCTCGGCCCGATGCTGGAAAAGCTCGAAGCCGAAGCCGCCGGCAAATGGAAGCTCGTCAAGGTGAACGTAGACGAGAATCAGGAACTCGCCGCGCACTTCCAGGTGCGCAGCATCCCGCACGTCATGGCGTTCGCCGACGGCCAGCCGGTGGACCAGTTCGTCGGCGTGCTGCCGGAAGGCCAGCTGCGCGAATTCATCGAACGACTCGTGCCGCAAGGCGCGGATGCCGCGCGTCTCGAAGCGCAGGCCGCGCTTGCAGAAGGCCGCCGCGAAGACGCTTACGATGCGCTGCAAGCCGCGCTCGCCTACGACCCGGGCTTCGACGAAGCGCGCATGGATCGCATCGAGATGCTGCTCGACGACAACCGCATCGACGAGGCGCGCAACGAAGTCGATCTGCTGTCGCCCAAAACCACGCAGGGCATCGACGCGCGCTTCAACGCGATCAAGACGCGGCTCGACGCCGTGGATGCCGCCGCCGATCTCCCGCCCACCGATGCGCTGGAAGCGCGCGTAGCAAGTCATCCGGACGATCTCGAGGCGCGTTTCGATCTGGCGAGCGCGCTGATCGCACACCGCAAATACGCGGACGCGCTAGAACATCTGCTGGTCATCGTGCAGCGCGACCGCACGTTCCGCGACGACATTGGCCGTAAGACGATGCTGTCGGTGTTCGATCTCGCCGCGCATCAGCCGGAGCTGGTGTCGCAATGGCGGCGCAAACTGAGCGCGGCGCTGTACTGAAGCGAGCCTGAAGCACGCGGGCCTCGCGTGCGGCGTCGGGCTGCATCCCGGCTCGTGCCGCACGGCGCTTGCCGCTTTTCCGTGCGACGCTTGCCGCGTGCCGCTGGTCTCGCGCCGCTGGTCTCACGCCGCTTTTCCGCACGCCGTCTGTCTCTCGCCGCTTTTCCGCACACCGCTTTCCCCGGCAAACCCGTCGCGCTAAAAAGCGCGCATCACCCCGCCTGCTTCGCCAAAGCCCGCAGCACATGCGCGGCCGCGGCGAAACCGAAACTCGCCGTCACGCAAACGCTCGAACCGAAGCCCGCACAGTTCAGGCCGATCGGTCCCGTATGACCCGGCGACGTGGTGACGTGCTCCGCTTCCGCATCGATATCGCAGACCGCCACCTCCGGGTAGATCAGCGGCTCGTCCGAATACACCGCGCTCACCTTGAATTTCGCTTTCGGCCCGCGTGGAAAACCATGCTGCTTCCGCAACTGCCCACGTACCTTGGACAGCAACGGGTCCTGAATCGTCAACGCAAGATCGTCGATGCGAATGCGCGTCGGGTCCAGTTGACCGCCCGCGCCGCCGATCGTGATCAACGGCTGTTTGCGCTCGACGCACCACGCGATCAGCGCGGTTTTGGTGCGCACGCTGTCGATAGCGTCGATCACAAAGTCAAAGCTGCCGCCAAGCGTTGCCGCGAAATTGTCGGGCTCGACGAAGTCTTCCACGAGGCGCACGTCGCAGAACGGATTGATTGCCGCGATGCGCTCGGCCATTGCTTCGACTTTCGGTTTTCCGTAGTTGCCGTCGAGCGCGTGAATCTGCCGGTTCGTGTTGCTCTCGGCAACGTTGTCGAGATCGATCAGCGTCAATGTGCCGACAGCGCTGCGCGCCAACGCTTCGGCCACCCACGACCCGACTCCGCCGATACCGATCACCGCGACATGCGCGCTTTCGAAAGCGGCAAGCGCCGGCGCGCCGTACAGACGCGCAATGCCGCCGAAGCGCCGCGCACGGTCGGCGGTTTCACTCCCGTCGAGGCTGGTAGTAAGATCGGATTGCGCGGTGGTCGACATGATGGACTCATTGAACAGGCAGGAAACGGAAGCGCTTTTAGCTCGCCAGCCGTATTTTGCCTGAACGCTTGCATGAGCATCGCCGCCGCAATCACCCTGTCGCGCTCCGGGGCATTAGCCGACCATGCGTGCCTGGGCCGCGTTGCGCTTGATCTGGTCGCGCGCAAAAAATTAACGCCTTAGCTATACTGCCCTGACTGTAGCGTTCGCATAAAAACATGACCTCACTCGCCGAACTTCGAAAAAACTATTCGCTGGGTTCTCTGGACGTCGGCGACGTTGACCGCAACCCGTTCCGGCAATTCGACGTCTGGTTTCAACAGGCCGTCGACGCAAAGTTGCCCGAACCGAATACGATGACGCTCGCCACCGTCGACGCGCGCGGCCGCCCTTCGGCGCGCATCGTGTTGATCAAGGGCGTCGACGAACGGGGCTTCGTGTTCTTCACCAACTACGAGAGCCGCAAGGGCCGGGAGCTAGCCACCAATCCTTACGCGAGCCTGTTGTTCTACTGGATCGAGCTCGAACGCCAGGTGCGCATCGAGGGGCGCGTCGTCAAAACGAGCGCGGAGGAAAGCGACGCGTATTTCGTGTCGCGTCCGGTCGGTTCGCGCATCGGCGCATGGGCATCGAACCAGAGTCAGGTGATTGAAAGCCGTTCGCAGCTCGAAACACGCGAGCGCGAAATGCGCCTGCAATATGGCGATGAACCTCCGCGTCCGCCGCATTGGGGCGGCTATCGTTTGGTGCCCGAAGCAATCGAATTCTGGCAGGGTCGGCCGTCGCGTCTGCATGATCGCCTGCTTTACACGCGTTCTAACGAGAATAGCGACTGGCAGATCTCCCGTCTGTCGCCTTGAATTGACACAAACAATGGCGTCAGCGTGCGGCCAATGCAGCAGCGCGCGGCGTACGGATCGCACCTCGCGGCATGGGAGTCGCGCCGCACTGAGTTGCGATTCACACAAGCTTCGCTTTAATTCAACGGACACGGAGAGATCACATGTTCTGGGAGAAAAAGCTGGCGCAGTGGGTGGAAGAAGTAAAGACCAAGGCTGACTTACCAGCACGTCTGGTGCTGTGGGACGGCCAGCAACACGACTTCGGGCGGTTCGCCGCGCCTCAGGTCACGTTGCATGTGAAAAGCGCGACGGCGCTGCCTTACCTGCTCGAACCGAGTCTCGACAATCTGGGCGAGGCGTACGTCAAAGGCAAAATCGACATCGAGGGCAAGCTCTCGGACATCATCAACGTGAGCTATCAGCTCGCGCGCAATACCGTCTCCAGTGCGAGCAAGCTCGCTCGCATGCGGCGCTATTTCCAGCATTCGAAAGCGTCGGACCGAAAGGCGATCCAGTATCACTACGACGTCTCGAACGAGTTCTACAAGCTGTGGCTCGACGAGAACATGGTGTACTCGTGCGCATACTTCGAGAACGGCGACGAAGATCTGGCCACCGCGCAGATCAAGAAAATCGACCACATCCTGACCAAGATCCAGTTGCAGCCGGGGCAGCGCCTGCTCGACATCGGCTGCGGCTGGGGCGCGCTGGTGCTGCGCGCGGCGCAGAAATTCGGTGCGCAATGCGTGGGCGTGACGCTGTCGCAGAACCAGTTCGATCTCGCCACGGCGCGTGTGAAAGCCGCGGGCCTCGAAAACCAGATCGAGATTCGTCTGCAGGATTATCGCGACGTCGACGGGCAATTCGACCGCATCACGAGCGTGGGCATGTTCGAGCACGTGGGCCGCAAGAATCTGCCGGGTTACTTCAGGAAGATGCATGACCTGCTCGCCGACGACGGCGTCGCGATGAATCACGGCATCACGTCGAGCGATTCGGATAGCGGCGAAACCGCGCTTGGCGGCGGCGAGTTCATCGACCGTTATGTGTTTCCCGACGGCGAGTTGCCGCACATCAGCCTCGCGCTCGAATCGATGCAGCGCGGCGGGCTCGAAGCGGTTGACGTCGAAAGCCTGCGCCGTCACTATGCGCACACGCTCGACATCTGGGCGGAAAACTTCGAGGCGCATGCGGAAGAAGCCCGCAAGCTCGTCGACGACGAAAAATTCCGCATCTGGCGTGTGTATCTGGCCGGCTGCGCGTATGCATTCGAAAACGACGACGTCTCCATCTATCAGGTCGTATGCCGCAAGGCTGGCCGCAGCGCGAGAACCCTGCCGTGGTCGCGCCGCTACATGTACGAGAAGCCGCTGTGACGTGAGCGCCGCGGCGTCGTGCACGAGCGTGCCGCCGCGGCGCAAACAACTGAACAGCAGGTCGAATCTCGATGGGCCAGAGCGGGACAAGCGAAGTGGAACAGGCGCCAGGCGAGCCGGATGCGCCACTCCAGGCGGATGCGCAAAGCGAAGCGGTGCAGTTCGATCTGTTCGGGATGCCGGTGGAAGCGGCGGTTGCATCGCCGGAAACCGAAGCGCGCGCGAAGCCCTCGCGCACCGTTTCCGGCGATTCACTCCCGCAAGCGCGGGAGGCCGCCTCTGCGTCCGCCGTCCCCGCCGCCGCGTCGAAGCCCGAGAGCCGGCGCGGCGCTCGCGCGAAAGCCGCCGCCGCGTCGCTGTGGCAGCAGGACGAAGCGCCGGCGTCCGCCGCCGCAGACGCGCCGCCGGCCGATGCGCCAAAAAAGCGCCGCACGCGGGAAATCCTCGCCGCCCCGCCCTCGCCTGATGTACTCGCGCTCGCCGCGCAACTGCCCCCGCAAGTGCACCTCGGCACATCGACATGGTCGTTTCCCGGCTGGAACGGCATCGTCTACGGCGATGAGTACAGCAACAGCAAGCTCGCGCGCGACGGCCTTACCGCCTACGGCGCGCATCCGCTGCTGAAGACCGTCAGCATCGACCGGTCGTTCTATCAGGCGCTCACGGTCACCGAATATTTACGCTACGCGCAGCAGGTGCCCGAGCATTTCCGCTTTATCGTGAAAGCGCCGATGACGATCACCGACGCAACCGTGCGCGCCGAACGCGGCGAGCCGGTGTCGCTGAACCCGTGCTTCCTCAACGCGCAAATGGCGATCGACGATTTCGTTACGCCGTGCCTGGAAGGCCTCGGCGTAAAGGCCGGCGCGCTGGTGTTCCAGCTTTCGCCGCTGCCCGACCAGATGCTCGCGCAGCCGGCCGCGTTCATAGAACGGCTGGCCGACTTTCTGATGGCGTTGCCGAAGCTGCCGCAAGGCACCTGCTATGCGATCGAAATCCGCGACGCCAGTCTGCTCACGCCGCGCTTCATTCGTACGCTCAAAACGGCGGGCGTGCGCTACTGCGTGGGCATCCATGCGCGGATGCCCGACCCTCTGCGGCAGGCGGCGGCGCTCGCGCTGCTGGACGGCGAGCCGGCAGGGCCGCTGATCGTTCGTTGGAGCCTGCATGGCGGCTTCAAGTACGAGCAGGCGAAGGCGAAGTATGAGCCGTTCGATCAACTCGTCGACCGCGACCCGGCCACGCGCGCGTCGCTCGCCGAACTGGCCGCGCGCTATGCGTTTGCCGGCCAGCCGGTGGTGATCGCGGTCAACAACAAGGCTGAAGGTTCAGCGCCGCTCAGTTGTGTGGAACTGGCGCGCGAGATCGTCGAAGCCTATGCGCGGCTTGCACACGAGCACGAAGATGTCGGCGCCCTCCCCGTCAGCTCGCCTTGATGCGGTGAGCAAACTTCTGGCGAAACTTCGCGACCTTCGGCGCGACCACGAACGAGCAGTAGCCCTGATTCGGATGCTGCGCAAAATAGTTCTGATGATAGGCCTCGGCCGGCCAGTAGTTGCCGTCGAGCGGCAATACCTGCGTGACGATCTGGCCGTCGTAGATACCCTGCTCGCCAATCTCGCGGATTGCCTGCAAAGCCGTCTCGCGCTGCGCGTCGGAGTGCGTGAAGATCACTGAGCGGTATTGCGAGCCGACGTCGTTACCTTGCCGGTTCAGCTGCGTCGGATCGTGGATCGCGAAGAAAATATCCAGAATCTCGCGATAGCTGATCTTTGCCGGATCGAAGTCCACCTTCACGACTTCGGCGTGGCCCGTCGCGCCGTCGCACACCTGCTCATACGTCGGACGCTGCGTCTCGCCGCCTGCATAGCCCGACTCCACGGAGTTCACTCCCTCGACGCCCAGATAAACCGCTTCGAGGCACCAGAAACACCCGCCACCCAAGGTGGCGACTTCGCCTGTCTGACTCATGCTGCTCGCTCCTTCAAGCTCGTGATCGGCCTATGCCGCTTCCGCTTCGCCACAGCGCTTATGTCACCGGCGCAGCGTTCAGCTTAGCGGGTTTTGCGATGCGCCGTTCTGTGTCCCGGCCGGTGCATCGCGATTGCAGTTAAAATTGGGGCAAATCCACGATTTTCACTATGACTTTCGAATTATCTGTTTCCCGCCGTGCGGACAAGCGCTTGAGCCCGGCTTCACGCCGACGTGCATTCACGGCCTGCGCGCAATGAAGCAAGCCAGCCCGCCCAATTTCGACCAGTCCGCCTTTAAGCAGGCGCTCAGCCAGTTTGCTACCGGCGTCACCGTGATCACAACGCGTGCGGCGTCGGGGCAGTTGATCGGCATCACCGCCAGTTCGTTCAATTCGGTTTCACTCAACCCGCCACTCGTGCTGTGGAGCCTGGCAACACGCTCGGCGTCCATGCCCGTGTTCCGCACGAACAGCCATTACGTCGTCAATGTGCTGGCCTCGTCGCAACTCGATCTGTGCAAGCGCTTTGCCACGGTCAAGGGCGATCGGTTCGAAGGCGTATCGCACGCGGCGGGCGACACGGGCATGCCGGTACTCGACGGCGCGCTAGCCTGGTTCGAATGCCATAACCGCAGCCGTTACGAAGAAGGCGACCACGTGATTTTCGTCGGCGAAGTGGAGCGCTGCGGCGTGCATGAGAATGCAGCGGAGATTGCGCCGCTCGTGTTTCAGAACGGCAAGTTTCACGGGCTCAAACCACTGTAAGCGTGCTTGGTGCCGACATAGCACCGGCAATGGCTCCAACGAGAGGCAGCGCCTCAGCGATCGTTGTGCGGCGCGCCGTGCCCGCCAGTCCGGGTGACCAGTGACACCGGCACGCCCGAATCTTCCTTCAAAGTCTGCAGCACGATATTCGAGCGTATATCCATCACGCCGGGCGCCTTGTAGAGACGCTCCAGGACGAAATCCGAATAGTGCTTGAGGTTGTGCGCAAGAACCCGCAGCAGGTAATGCGTCTCGCCCGTCACGACAAAGGCGCCGACCACTTCCGGCCAATCGCGCAGCGCCTCGGCAAAGCGCTCATGCCAGTTCTGCTGGTCGTTGCGCATCGACACCTGCACGAATGCTTCGAGTTCGAATCCCAATACCTCGCGGTTCAGACACGCGCGGTAGTGCTCGATGACACCCTGCTCTTCCAGTAGACGCAAGCGCCGCAGGCACGCCGACGGCGACAGCGAGATGCGCTCCGCGAGATCGAGATTGCTGATTCGTCCTTCTTGCTGGAGCACCGCCAAAATACGGCAATCGGTGGCGTCGAGCGAGATCGCGTTCATATTCGGTCTCCCTTTCCCATTTGTCTCAAATTATGTTCCAAGACACGGCTCAGAAGGAGATTTTTTCGCAATCACATTTCGCGGTCAGACACCTATCATTCCCTATGGACATCAACCGCAGATGGAGACATGCAGACACTCTGGGACATTACCCCCGCCGTCGATACGGCGACGCCGGTCTGGCCTGGCGACACACCGGTCGGCATTGAGCGCGTCTGGCGCATCGAGGCCGGGTCGCCCGTGAACGTCGCACGGCTGACTCTGTCGCCGCATACCGGCGCTCATACCGACGCCCCGTTGCACTACGACGCAGAAGGCGCCGCGATCGGCCATGTGCCGCTCGATATCTACCTCGGACGATGCCGTGTGATCCATTGCATCGGCGCCTCGCCTGTTGTGATGCCACAACACCTGGATGGCTTGCAGGGCGACTTGCCGCCGCGAGTCTTACTACGAACTTACAGAAATGCGCCGACTGCGGCGTGGGACAGTGGCTTCTGCGCCGTCGCGCCTGAAACGATTGACCTGCTGGCGGCGAACGGGGTCAAGCTGATCGGCATCGACACGCCTTCGCTCGATCCACAGGAATCGAAAACGATGGACGCGCATCACCGCGTTCGCGCGCACGGCATGGCTATTCTCGAAGGCATCGTGCTCGACGATGTCGCCCCAGGCGACTACGAGCTGATCGCGCTGCCGCTGAAGCTGACCACGCTCGACGCGAGCCCCGTGCGCGCAGTGCTCCGCGCGCTGCCAGACGCGCACTGATTTTTCGAATCCGCATCATGCGACTGAACGAGACCACCATGAAACACCGCGAAGAAGCATTGGCGCTCGATAGCGCCGACCCGCTCGCGACATTACGCGACCAGTTCGCGCTGTCGCCGACCACGATTTACCTCGACGGCAATTCGCTCGGCGTGCCGCCAGCCGCAGCTCCACAACGTGCACAAACCGTGATTGCTGCCGAATGGGGCGAGGGCTTGATCCGCAGCTGGAACGCCGCGGGCTGGTTTGCGTTGCCGCGCCGCCTCGGCAACAAGCTCGCGCCGTTGATCGGCGCGGCTGAAAACGAAGTGGTCGTCACCGATACGATCTCGATCAATCTGTTCAAGCTGCTCTCCGCCGCGCTGCGGCTCGCGAACGCACGCGACCCGAAGCGCCGCGTGATCGTCTCCGAACGTTCCAACTTTCCGACGGATCTGTACATCGCGCAGGGTTTGATCGAGCAGCTCGACCGCGGCTATGAATTGCGACTCGTCGACGATCCGTCCGAATTGCCCGAGGCAATCGGCGACGACACCGCGATCGCGATGATCACGCACGTCAACTACCGCACCGGCTATATGCACGACATGGCCGCGCTGACCAAACTGATTCACGACAAGGGCGCGCTGGCGCTGTGGGATCTCGCACATTCGGCCGGCGCTGTGCCGGTCGATCTGAATGGCGTGAGCGCCGACTACGCGGTGGGTTGCACGTACAAGTATCTGAACGGCGGCCCGGGTTCGCCAGCGTTTGTCTGGGTGCCCCAGCGCCATCAGAACGATTTTGCGCAACCGCTTTCCGGCTGGTGGGGTCATCGCGCGCCGTTCAAGATGGACCCCGCTTATCAGCCCGACGACGGCATTGGCCGCTTTCTGTGCGGCACGCAGCCGATGGTCTCGATGGCGCTCGTCGAATGCGGACTCGACGTTTTCCTGCAGACCGACATGCAGGCGATTCGCCGCAAGTCGCTCGCGCTGACTGATCTGTTCATCGAACTAGTCGAGACACGTTGCAGCGAATTTCCGTTGAAGCTCGTCACGCCGCGCGCGCATGCACAGCGCGGCTCGCATGCGAGCTTCGAACACCCGCATGGTTATGAGGTCATGCAGGCGTTGATTGCGCGCGGCGTGATCGGCGACTATCGCGAACCGCATGTATTGCGCTTCGGCTTTACGCCGCTGTATACGCGCTTCGTCGATGTATGGGATGCCGTCGAAACGTTGCGCGAGGTGCTCGTGCGCGAGACCTGGCGAGCACCCGAATTCGCCGCGCGCGGCGCGGTGACCTGAGGAGCGCGCGATGAACGATCACATGCAAACGCCGGGCTTGCCCGAAGAAAAACCTGCGCAAGGTTGCCCGTTCGGTCATGGGCGCGCTGCGCCCCCTTCCGCTGAAGCGCCGGCTACAAACGCTGCTTCAGCCGATGGCTGGCACGACGCACAACTCGACTTCTCCGAGTCGATGAGTTACGGCGATTACCTGTCGCTCGGCACGGTGCTGGATGCGCAACATCCCTTGTCGCCCGATCACAACGAGATGCTGTTCATCATTCAGCATCAGACAAGCGAATTGTGGATGAAGCTCGCGCTCTACGAGTTGCGCGCCGCGCTGGGCGCTGTGCATCGCGATGAGTTGCCTCCGGCGTTCAAGATGCTTGCCCGCGTCTCGCGGATCATGGAGCAACTGGTGCAAGCCTGGAGCGTACTTGCAACGATGACGCCTTCCGAATACACGTCGATGCGTCCTTACCTGGGCAGTTCGTCGGGGTTTCAGTCTTACCAGTATCGGCAGATCGAGTTTCTGCTTGGCAACAAGAACGAGCAGATGCTAAAGCCGCATGCGCACCGTGCTGAAGTGCTCGCCGAGGTGAAGGCTTCTCTGGAGTCCCCCTCTTTCTACGATGAAGTAGTGAAGCTGCTGGCGCGTCGCGGATTTGAGATCTCGCCTTCGCGGCTCACACGCGACTGGACGCAGCCGACGGTTCATGATGCTTCCGTTGAAGCGGCCTGGCTGGAGGTTTATCGCAATCCTTCGCAGCACTGGGAGTTGTATGAGATGGCCGAAGAACTCGTCGATCTCGAGGATGCTTTCCGGCAGTGGCGGTTCAGGCATGTGACTACTGTCGAGCGGATCATTGGGTTCAAGCAGGGCACCGGTGGGACTAGTGGGGCGCCTTATCTGCGCAAGATGCTCGATGTGGTGCTGTTTCCTGAGCTTTGGCATGTTAGGACTATGTTGTAGTTGTTCGGTGCGGGGGCTTTGACGCTTGAAGCCTCTCGCGAACCGCAAGCGATACGACAACGACATTGCCAATGCGACGGGTACGCCCACATCCAGCACCCTGACGATTTTGCCACCGTGATCCGTTGAGTCGCCTTCGAAACAAATCGGACGATCCGTTCTCACTCTATTTTCATTTGCAAATGCGCTGTCGATGACTGAGCCACGCGAGTCCAATCGGCAATTCGCGGTGTGAATACCCGCGCCACCTGTCAGTTTTTAAACGTCACAGGTGGAGAGCGGCCTTGGTCGATTGCCACCCGTCTTCAACTGTCTGCATGCCACTGTCGATGGCCTTGCCCGTTGCATCGGCGGCTGACCTGGCGCCCTGCTGCACTTGCTGGGTCACGCTGGCTGCTTTCCGTTTCAATGCGTCCAAAGCCGAGGACGCTTCCTTCTGCACCATATCTACTGAATCAATGACGACCCGCTGACCTTCGTCGATTTTTGTGATCACCACTTTCCTGCTGGTCTGATAGACCTCGACAGCGTATTTCTGACCCCCGGCCACGGTGTCCACTACAAATGTTTCCCCGACCTTGTACGTCTTCGTCGCGATCATCTCGCCCGCCTGCCACGTTTCCACCACGATATGCCCGGCGGCGTTGTAGACCTTGATGACCGCCTCCCTGGCGGCGTTCGCGTTGGCGTCGAGCCACTGCAAGCCTTCAGCCAGCACATTGTGACTGCACTCGGTCATACCGCGCTGCCGGAAATAGCTGAAGGGTTCAACTCCGCACAGGAAGCCGGCCTTCGAATCATGCACATATTTGCTGATGAGGCCCAGCACGTCGTCGGTCGCAGTTGTATCCCAGGCCTCAAGACGCCACGCCTCGGGCTTCACCATCTGGCCGTAGACTGTTCCAATGATCTGAAGTGGACTCTCTTCCCCTAACACCAGACCCGCTGCCGCTCGACGGCTGCGCAGTGCCTTTACTTCCTGCGCCATGCTCGCATGGCCGAGGAGTCTGTGGCCGATATCAGAATTATTGTCGGGTGTCCTGATGCCTCGCCGGGACATCGTTCCGTACGCCGAATACAGCGCCTTCATATGCGCGTTGACCACGTTCTCGGTGGGGCCGCTGGCTGGCACTGCGCTCATGTAACGCGTGAAGGCCGCGTCGGTCTCCGGATCTACGGCAAACTGTTCGCTAAACAGCGCCCTTTGCTTGGGATCGTGTGCCATGTCGTTATAGGCCAGCAAACGCGCCCCGGCTTTTGCCGCCTCGCTCATCATGTCCCGCAACGGAATGCGGGCAAGGTTGTTCGAAAGCCTCTGGTCAACCGGCGCATAACCACCGCCGACATCCGAATGCACTCCTGGATAAATGGTCTCGGTCCAGTTGGGCATCAGTTTCCCGTGTTGCCGGATCAGGTCAACAGGGAAAGAAAAGCGCAATTCGTGCCCAGCGACGTAATGTACGCATCGCTCGACTGCCCCCGGAACCTTGAGATTTTTCTCCGTGAAGACCGAGTCCATATTCGCCGATGGCACGCCGAAGGACGCCACCGTGTCGAACAGTCCCATGAATTGGATGCGGACCGGAAAGCCCTGATAGGTCAGTTGTCCCTGTTTGTCTGTTTTGCATTCGTTCAGGAAATCATTGGCGAAAGTGCGCGCCAGTGCCGCTCCGCGCGAAAAGCCAAAGACCGACAGATTGATTATCTTGATCAGACGATGCGCCGCCAGTGCCTTGCTCAGTTCCCCCAGGCTTTCACCCTTGCTTTGCTCGGCATAGGCCTTCGTCGTCGCGTTCAGCTTCTGCGCGTTGCCGAGCAGGACCATGCGCAGTTTGTCATTGACGTTGTGTTTTCCGAAGTCAGTCCGTCGGGTTCCCCCTGCGCCGCCCATTCCACCAGCTACGTTGTCCTGCGTTGCGGTCCACGCGCCGTCCAGCCAGTCGGTTGCCGTGCCGTTAAAAGGCGTACCCACGCCGGATATATAGATGGGGTAATTCGGCTTTCCATTACCAACCAGCAAGGCCGCCGCACGGTACATTTTAGAGGGATTGGCCGATTTGTTCTTGGGTTCGTCGGCTTTCTGGTTATTGCCCGTGCCATCAAAGAAAAGGCTGATATTGACGACGTCCGAACAATCCTGCTTCGGGCTTGGGGCACTGTTCGGGACATCCCGGTTGGCGGAAAGTGCGGATTGCAACTGCTCACTTGCCATGATGGTTGCTCTCTTCAATGATCCGGCTTCCGCGAGGCGTCGTCTCGGGTATGTACCTGTCGAAAACAAACTCGGCCGTGTCATCCGGATAGATGTTTACCGCCAGATACCGCGCATCAGCTGGAATATGATCCCTGGTGAGATTGATGGAGTTTTTCATAGCAAATGTCTCGCCGGAGCCCGCATCACGCCAAGTCAGAGTTTGTTGCCTGAACGGAACCGTGATGCCCGTGATCATGCCGTTCCCGCCGTAAGCATTGGCGACGCCGATATCAAACCCATTCAGCGTGACATCGAATATCGGGCGATCCAGGTAGCTGTACAGCACAACGGACAGCACAATGTCATTTTTCATAAACAGTCTCACTTTGTGGTTTTCATCACTGCACGCAACCAAGGGGTAAGCAAGGCCGAGCGCAAGACATCGGATCAACGTTCGACGGGTTGGATTAAAAAGCATGAGTTCTGCATTCCAGGTTCAGGGTTGAATTCGTGAGTGGAGATTTTTTGGTGCAAGGTATTACGTTCACGGAAATTGCTTTAGCGCTTCTGCCAGGCTGATCTGACTCTCTCGAACACCTTCCACCAGCCTACGATCACGCGGTGCTCATACACCTGATTACCGAAAATCAGCGCAGCGCAGATGTAGTTAATGATGTCCCTCATACCCAGCAGGAGAAGCTTGCGTGCCTCCAGCAGATGTTTTTCCACGCAGGCGTATCGCTACGTCTGACTTTCGCTTTTACTTTTCTCCGCATAGGCCTTCGTAGTTGCGTCCAATTTTTTTGCGCTGTCGAGTAATACCTGACGCAGCGTTTCATTGACGTTGTTCTTTCCGAACTCAGTGCGACGGGTTCCTCCCGCGCCACCAGCGCCTCCGGGCATCCCGTCCTGGACCTTTACCAGTGCCGAATCGATCCAGCCAGTCGCCGTGCCATTAAAAGGTGTGCCAACACCTGATATGTAAATGGGATAGACGGCATTGCTCAAGTCCGCAGACATCAGAGCGGAACGCCACATCCTTGCAGGATTGGCCCATCTCTTTAGCGGTTCATCGACATCCTTGTTATTTCCCGTACCATCGAAAAATATGCTGATGTTGACGACATCGGAACAATCCTGCCTCGCGCCGGGCTGTGCAGTAGATACGTCACGGTTGGAAGCTTGTGCAGCCTGTAGGGTCGCCTTCTCACCGGCCATAGAGATGTTTTTCCTTGTAAATTAGCTCACCCCTTGGCGACGGCTCCGGAAAATGCGGGGACGTCATTAGCTGAGCCGTACCGTCCGGGTAGATATGGACTCCGAGATAGCGGACATCAGGCGGAATCTGGTCAGCCATAAGGCTGAGGGGATTCTTCGCAGTAACGGTGTCACCATTTCCAGCCATTCCTGGTGGTCCGTCTAGACGCCACGTCAACGTTTGATGTCCCACGGGGACCGTCACGCCGGTCATGACGCCTCTTCCACCACCGTATGCGCCTGCCACGCCAATGTCGCCGCCATTAAGAAGTACATCGAAGATCGGTCTGTCGAGGTAGTTGAACAACACTACGTCCAATACAACGTCTGCTTTCATCAATAACCCCTCATTTCGATTTCCATCGCCGCATGCGACTAACGGATACAACAGGCTCAGCGCCAGCAGGCGATTCAAGGTCTGGCGACGCGTCGTCATGGGAATTGTTCCAGTGCTTCCGCTAAGCTGGTCTGTCGCATCCTGACCTTTTCCAGCAAAGCTTCGATGACGCTGCTCTCGTACATTCCGTCACCGTAGATCAGCGCAGCACAGACGTAGTCGAGAATGTCCCTCATGCCCAAGAGGCGTAGTTTCCGTGCTTCATGCAGATGCTTTTCGACGCGCGGATATCGCTCCGGCTCAGCAATTTTCGCCAGCAGTTCCGGCTTGTTAGCGTTGATGTAGCCTACGATATGATCCGGCAAACTGGCTTCCACCAGCATATCCACCTGCGTTTGTGAGAGCCTTAGAGGAAGCATTACCGTGTTTGCGGCGCTAGGGTTTAGGGCGGGCGCAATCTGATGCAATTTGCCGTTGCGGTCCCAGTACCACCATGCGGTGATACCGGTCAGGAATTTTTCGCGCTGCTGCACGGTTAGCACCGGCCCGAGCACATGCAACGTGGTGTCGTCCAGTTGTCCAACAAGCGTAGCAAGTACAGCTGGGTCCCAGAATGCCAATATCATTTCTTCGCCGTCCGGCAATAGCACCTCAGTGGACGAATGCAGATGCGCGTAAAGCGCCTCGAATTGCAACGAGCTGGCAATGATGCTCACCGCAGCGGGCAACGTCGGCCCATAACTCGATACCCACTGCCAGCTTGCCGCGTCCCGTTCAAACTGCGGAAACGTCATCAGATGCGGTGCAGCGGCTTCCAGATCCGGCCCTTGCGCAAGGGTGAGCAGGCATTGACTGCGTGTTCCGGGCTCGGCCTGCTGTATTGCCAAAGGGTGCCGCGAGTCCTGCGCCGAGTCCACTATCAAGTAAAAGTGCAGCGGCGGTTCGACCGGGAGCGCGAGCACCTGCGTCTCAAGATTGTTGATGCTCATTGTCAAATTCCCTTGTTGACCAGTGCAGAGCGACTTGCCGCACGCTTGAGCAGGCATTCAATGCATACATCGTTAGGTAGCATCGGGATTGCAACGGGCAGATTTTTTGGACCGGACAAACTCCTGCTTGCTGAATGCACCACCCAGCTACCGTTGGTTCCAGTCTCAATACCGCCCGCCTGCCACCGGGTATAACTACCGCCGCCGTTGATCACCACTTCGTCCTTCGCGGTGATCGTGATCCGGTTGGCGGTGTGAGTGATGTTCAGCTTCGCCAGAATGTTGACGCTGTCTTTCAGCGCCTTCAGATCGATGTCCCCGCCGGCGGCAATCAGGTTCATGCCCGCCTTGACGCAGAACAGCCTGATCCCGTTCCTGATGCTTGCCAGCAGCCGTCCGCCAGCTGACACGCTCACATGCTCGCCACTGGTCAACGCAATATGTTCTCCGCTCGCAACATGTGTGGATCGCGCCGAGGTGGTTTCGATACCGGCAGGGCTGGCAAGAACCAGATGCGGCCTGGCCAGTTCGGGGAAGTGGCCTTCGTTGTTGCCGCCCGCCCCTCTGATTTCGTCGTTCTGCGCCTTGATGACCTTCGTGACATCGCTCTGATCTTTGTCCGGGTCCTGCGCCCCGTTCTGCTGCGCCAGTCCAGCCAGGCTTTCATGCTGCTCGCGCGCCTGCGTGAGCCGCTGCACCGTCTCGCCCATATCCTTCGCGGGGGCCTCGGCACCGTTGCGCGTTTCCGTGGTGATGAGCAGGCCTTTGTTTGCCCGGATCACGCCGTGCGCGTCGGTGGCGATCTCGACACCTTCACCGCGCGCCTGCTTGCGTCCCTCGCCGGGCACAATGCGCGTGTTGTAGCCCACCACCAGCCGGGAGTTCGCCTGGTCACTCGTCACCTGCGCCTGCAACTCGCCCGGCGTGTCATCCGCGACAAACTGGTTCGACGCGCCCCCGTTCAGGCTGCGGCTACGCATGCCCGAGAGAACGTGGTTACCCTGCAACGGCCACGGCGGCATGTTGTTCGCGTTATAGGCCTGCCCGATGACGAACGGCCGGTCCGGGTCACCGTTGATGAAGTCCACGATCACTTCCGTGCCCACACGCGGCACGCCGATGCTCCCGTGCCCGTTACCCGCCCATGGCGACATCACCCGCACCCAGCACGAAGAGTTCGCGTCCCTGTCCGATGACCTGTCCCAGCGGAATTTAAGCGTCACGCGACCATACGGCTCGGTGGACACGACGTTCCTGTCGAAGCCCGTCACCACAGCCGTTTGCGGGCCGGTTGTACGCGGCTTCGGGACCGTGCGCGCCGGGCGGAACACATTGGTCGCCGGCTGCACGGTGAACGCCGTGCGGAACCGGTAGACGCCCGAACCGGAGGATTGCGCCGTCTCCTCGGCGTCGAGCTTCGCGCGGATCACCATGTATTCCCGATTCGCCTTGCGGTACGGATGGTTCTCCAGATGGAAGCTCGTCCCGCACACGACATTGCGCACGCTGCCCCGGCCCTCTGCCCGCTCGCCGCGCGCAAAGATTTCCTCGATGCGGATCTGCGCGAGCTTCGCCCCCTCGGCCGGGTCCGTGTAGTCGCCCGGCCACTCGTAGCGCGCCAGATCGTTGTCCACGGTCTCCTGCGGCTGGACC
Organism: Paraburkholderia kirstenboschensis; assembly: GCF_904848585.1. Taxonomy (GTDB): domain Bacteria; phylum Pseudomonadota; class Gammaproteobacteria; order Burkholderiales; family Burkholderiaceae; genus Paraburkholderia; species Paraburkholderia kirstenboschensis. Next base: position 157,686 of record NZ_CAJHCR010000001.1, on the reverse strand, counting down.
CTGCGAACCGCGAGATTCGCCTCCGGCTGCTTGAAGTCATAGTCGCTGGTTGTCCACACGCCTGACTGCAGTGTCTGGGCGATATCGAACGCGTCGATATACTCGGCATCGATCTTGTGTCCCGGCGGGTAGTACGCGAGCGTGTGATACGCCTCGCTGTCCGCCGGTCTGTGTGCGCCAACATGGTCCACGAACACCATCGTGTGGTGGGTTTGCGTATGTTCGAAGAACCAGTAGATGCCGTTTTCCTGCATCAGCCTCTGGATGAAGGCGAAGTCCGTTTCGCCATACTGGACCTGGTAGTCGAGTGGCGGGTAGATCCGGCTGGTGCGCCAGGCACAGGTGTACCGGTAGGCCTGCAACACCTCGCGGATGATGTCTCTCACGTTCTTGCGCTGGAAAATCCGGTAGTCCGAGCGCTGGTCCGCCAGAAAGATCCACGGTTGCAGGGTGAACTGGTAGTGGCTGAGCCGGTCCTGCTGCCCGACAAAGCGCGCGCTCGTGACGATGCCGCTGATCTCACGCGTGCCGCTGCCGATATTCCGTGCCCACACGGGGCCCGACGACCGGCTGATTCCCTCAAGCTGGATGCTCACCGTCAGTTCGTTGCCGATCATGTCGCGCAGGTCGAGGTTCGCCGCGTCGTCGGCCAGCATGTCGAGGTCGTCCGGCGTCACCATGTCCAGCAGGTACGTATAGATTTCCGACAGGGCTTCCTCGCCGCGGATCGATCGGAGCACCAGTGCGGGCCCGCCCGACGGCGACCTGGGCAAGGCCGCACCGCTGGCCGTGATAGTGCGTTGGGTCGAAAACTTCAGCATGCGTCTCCTTCGTCCAGAATCGATTGATGCAATGGCCGGCCATTCAGGCCGCGCTACGCGTGCCCATGCGCGGCGGCCACTGTGCGACGGGGCCGCGCTGTGTCGAGCGCATGGAGGTCTCCTGCTGCACGAAGCCGGGGTTGTCGCCGGTTACGTACAGCAGCAGTTCGTAGCGCCGAGGTTCGGCCGACAGACGCTCAACGCTCTCTGGAGAAAGCGCCACGTGTGTCACGGTCGGATCAAAAGATGCACGCCCCAGGTTCCGTCACCGGTGCGCACGCGCGGGCCCAGCGGCGCATCCATGCATCGAGCGGACCTCATTCAGTGCAGTAATCGCCGGAGCACGGATGCACAACGCGACATAAATGTTCGGCCATGCAGGCTGTCCCCTGCGCCTGATCTGCCGGGTTCCTGCGGTGTGCGTCTCTCATCGCTATAGCCGTCCGTTACTGGATTGCAGATTCCAGAGTATGGGTACGTCAGCTTCGCCCGGCTATCGGACCGGCCCTGCATTCCTCTTGGTTTGGGAGGAAAAGGCATTCGGAAAATTCAGATTGATATGTGGCGCTCGCTCGCCGCGACGCCCGGCCAAAAGAGTTCCCGAACCACTCGATTACGCTGCTTCGCAGTAGCGGTTCAGCGCGGCCCCCAGACCTTTCAGGACTTCAGCGATTACCGGTGCCCATTGTCCAAGCTCCTGCTGCCGGAACAGCCGCATTGATGGATACCAAGGGCTGTCGCTTCGCCCCGTCAGCCAGCGAAACTCTGCATACGCGGGCAAGAGCACCCACACAGGCACGTTGGCCGCCCCGGCAAGATGAGCGACGGCCGTATCGACGGTAATGACCAGGTCGAGGGTCTCAAGGATCGCAAGCGTATCGGTGAAGTCTTCAATAATTGGGCCGAGCGTGTGCACCTGAAACTCGTTCGCGAAGGCTTCGCTATCTCGCTCATGCTCGCCTTTTTGCAGCGAGAACCATGTGGTCCGAGGAAGCGCCAACAGTGGTTTCAAAGTCTCGATACCAATAGACCGAAATCGATTCAGAGCAGTGTGCGGACCGCCCGCCCACACGATGGCAATTCGCACGTTGTCATCAGGAGCGGCTGGCGGCGACATTGCATCGACTATTTCGCGCCAATGATCACTATGGCGGGGCGGTGCCGAAATGTATGGGATGGCGATGGGGAGCATAGGCAAGTCAAGCTTCATATGCTCCGGCATCCTCAGCATATGGCTCCAGTAGTCGTACGGACCGGGCGGGGTGTACGTATAAACCGAGCGCACGGAACTCATGCTGGCTGCGATTCCGGCGATTGGCTCGCTAACCATCACGTCGACGATTGCTCCTTGCTGATGGAGCCATTCGGCAAAGCGGAGGAACTGGATTTCGTCGCCGCGCCCCTGCTCGCCCACGAGCAGGAATAGGGACCCCGCAACCGCTTCGCCACCCCACAACGGAAAGTCCGGAAAAACGAGGGTTGCGTGCGCTAGCGGCGTTGAATAAATCACATTGCGACGCATCCAGCCGTTCCTGAAGTCACCTTCACTCAACTCGAGACATGCAAGCTGACACTGCAATACCGGATCATCAGGCGCAAGCCCTACCGCTTGCCTACTGTGGACCAATGCATCTGTAACGTTACCTCGCACGCTCAGTGCATGTGCCGCATAGTGATGGAGCGTGACGCGTTGCGAATCGAGCGCGAGCCCACGCCGGGCGACATTTAGCATGTCGGCAAAATGGTCGATCTTGTATAGCGCAAGACACAGTTCCTGCAACGCCTGCGCATTGGTCGCTTCACGCTCTTCGATCTGCGCAACTACCTGGTTCACGAATGCCGTCCGTTTGGCTTTCCCCAATGCCACGATCAGATCCAGCCCGTCCTGCAGCAATGACGAGTCGAGCGACCATGCCAGCGACCAATAGTCGGCGGCATCATCCGTGTCCCCAAGCTCGGTGCTTATGCGCGCGATAGCTCGCACCGAATGATGGAGGTGCGGCTCGATCGACAAAGCCGCCCGATAGTGCGCTCTAGCCTCTATCAGGCGCCCAAGCAGTCGCAGGCAATCGCCGAGATTGCGATGCAGCGTCACAGTACTTCCAGCAAGCTGCAACGCGCGATGATAAAGAGCCTCCGCGCGTGTGTATTCACCCTTCATCGCGGCAATCAGGCCTGCATGTTCACACAGATCGGCTCGCGCGGGATCGAGGTCCACAGCACGCGTTAAATAGTTGTCCGCCTCGACAATTTCATTCGTGTGCACGCACACTAAACCCATGCGGTGCAGCGCGTGCACGTCGCGCGGATTCAGTCTGAGCAGCTGACGGTAGCCACTCGCCGCCTTTTGGATCCGCATCGCGGAAAAGTCGGCATCTGCGCGCGCGAGCAGATCATTCCTGTATACCGATGCCGAGGTACTGTCGGGAAAGTTGAACATTTCGAAAATCGCTCTGCCAGTGCAAGACGCGGCGCTCCTGGCCGCTGCAGGAGCGCTAAGCGAGCGTCAGCACTGCAGGACTTCAAGGTTGATAGGGCGTATAGATAGCGGCGATGTTATCGCCGTCGAGGTCAGTGTTTGGAACCACCAGGCTTTCCCAATTTTCGCAGCTACGCTTTCCAGAGAGGCAGCTGGAATGCATACGTAACCGTCCGCAGTGGGAGAGTAAACATTTCAAACACGTGATGCATCAGACAAGCCATTTCCCTCTGACAGGCAATTGTCCGACTGCATCAGATATTGCGAATTTATATGTGTGATTTTCAACTGGCGACGAGCGAAACGTCCGAGCAGCCATCCGTATCAAGGCTCCAGAGCATCGCATTTTGGAGGTACGGCAATATGCGTCGAGCATATCGCCTCTACTTTTCAGACCAGTCTTATTCGCATGCGTATCGGCCGTCGCGCGGGTCGACCTGAGGGCTGCCATGGCAACTTTCTTATCACCCTCGATCTTTCGACCGAACGCAGAGGCGAAGCCGATGGGTTCGCCGTGTCAAAACCACAAGCCCAAAAAATCACCTCGCGGTAAACCCCCCATCAACAGCCAACGCAACCCCACTCACCATAGAAGCCGCATCACTCAACAAAAACGCCACAACCGAAGCCACTTCGACGGGCTCGGCGAATCGCCCGAGAGGAATAGCCCTAAGAGCAGGCTCCCGCTTAACAGGGTCGCTCCAAGCCTGCACGGCCATAGGTGTCAACGTCACAGTAGGATTAACGCTGTTAGCCCGAATCCCGAACGGCCCCAATTCGATACACAAAGCCCGCGTCACTGCGTCGAGCGCCGCTTTTGAAGCCGAATAACTCAGGTGGTCGTCGAGCGCCACAAGCGCCGCCTGACTCGACACGTTGACGATGCTGCCAGCCCGCTTCGCCTCGATCATTCCTCGCGCGACGTGCTTCGCAACCAGCACCGCGCCGCGCGTGTTCACTGCCATCACGCGATCGAAACTCGCGGCCGTGGTATCCACTGCTCGCTCAAGCAACGCGATTCCCGCGCAATTCACGAGGCCGTCGAAAGGACCGAGCGACGCAAACGCATCGTCGATTGCAGCTTCGTCACTCACGTCGAGCATCAACGGCTCACAGCCGGTCTCCTCAGCGAGACGCGCGAGTTCGGTCACGTTGCGCGCCGCCGCCACGACATTCCCGCCGCAAGCACACAACATCTCGACCGTCGCCCGGCCGATCCCGCTCGAAGCGCCCGTCACCAGTATCGAGCGGCCAGAGAAATCAAAAGTAGCATTCATGATGTTTGCAAGCGATGCATGACCGGCTTCAATGCCGGATAAAGATCCGTGTATATGCCGAAACGCTGCTCGTACAGCGCCATTCGCGCGGCGTCCGGCTGCGCCCGCTCGATCAGCGTGACCCATCCTCCCTGCGCCGCTTCCTGCGAAATGAGTCCGACGCCCAGCGCCGCGAGCAATGCGGCGCCCATTGCCGCCTCCACTTCCTGCTCGATGGTGTAGACCGGATAGCCGGTGATGTCTGCGATGATCTGCATCCACAAGTCAGAATGCGCCGCGCCGCCGACCACGACCAGCTTGTCCTCGAGCGACTGCGCGCCTTTGCGGCCCGCCTCTATGTTGTGCTTCAACGCAAACGACACGCCCTCCAACACCGCGCGATAAAGATGCGCACGCGTATGAAACAGACTCAGGCCAACGAATGCGCCGCTCGCCTTCGCGTCCCAGACCGGACTGCGTTCGCCCATCAGATACGGCAGAAACATCACGCCATCCGACCCAGCCGGCACCTTCGCTGCGTTGTCTTCTAGCAGCCGATGCGGATCGCCATGAGGCGTCGCGCGCGCGGCTTCGATTTCCGCATGGCAGAACTGATCGCGATACCAGGCCACGGACGCCCCGGCGGTAATCGCACCGCCGAATACATAAATGTCGCGCTGGCCGTTAAAAACGTGAGGCATGCTGATCAATCCATGGCGGGCGTCCACCGTCTGATTGATGTATCCCCAGCACATGCTCGTGCCGATCATCGCCACATGCTGCCCCGCGCGGCTCACGCCGGCCGCGAACGTTGCGACGGCTGCGTCCACACCGCCCGCGACAATCGCCGTGCCCGCCGCGAGTCCCAACTCTTCGGTCCACTGCGACAGCAGGCCGCCCACTACTTCCGACGATTCGACGAGGCGCTCCGGCATCATGGTTGCGGGAATGCCCAGCATGTCGAGCGCCTCGTCCGACCAGTCGCGCTTCGCAATGTCGTAGATGCCGCCGATATTGCCCGCGGAACTGTGATCGACCGCAATCTCGCCGGTCAGCATGTAGATCACATACGCATTCGGCGGGAGGAAATAACGCGTTTGCGCCCATACGTCCGGCTCGTGATCGCGCAGCCACAACATCTTCGTGTAGCCGTAATAGCTGTCCACACCGTTGCCGGTGATCGTGTAAAGCCGATCGAGGTCGATGTTGTTGCGCACCCACTCGACCTGATCGGTCGCACGCCGGTCCATCCATATCAGGCAGGGATAGAGCGGGCGCATATCGCTATCTACAGGAATACCCGAGCCGCCATACAGACTGCTCACGCACACGGCCTTGATGGAACTCGCCGCGACGCCCGCCTCTTTCGCCTTGCCAACGCACGCGGCAATGCATTCCGTGACCGCCTTGAACCACACGGCGGGCCACTGTTCCGCCCAGAGCGGCCTGGGCGTATCCGGCTGATAGCTCGACGCATGGTGCGCGACGATGGCGCCATGTTGATCCACGAGCAGCGCCTTCGTGCTCTGCGTGCCGATATCCACGCCGATGACGTAATCCATACAGTCTCCGTTTATATGCCGCTCCGGTTTCCACCCAGGCGCAAGCTCAGGCGCGCGGCTTCATGAGTACCTTGATCGAATCGAGCGAATTGGCGATCTTGATCGCCTCGTCCCATTCTTCCAGCGAAAAGCCGTGTGTGACAATCCCTTTCGACGTGACGAGCCCGCGCGCGAGCAGATCGATCGCAATCGGATAGCAATACGGCCCGAGATGCGCGCCGCGCACGTCGAGTTCCTTGCGATCGCCGATCACCGACCAATCGAGCGTGGTATCCGCGCCGAACACCGAGAACTCGACGAAGCGCCCGAGCTTGCGAATCAGATCCATGCCCTGATTCACGCCGATCGGTGCACCGGTCGTTTCAATATATACGTCGCAGCCATAGCCATCGGTAAGCGAATGGATGATCGCGAGCGCGTCGTCCTTTTTCGGATTGATCGTCACGTCCGCGCCGTACTCGCGCGCAAGCGCGAGGCGCTCTTCCACGAGATCGATCACGACGAGCTTCTTCGGCGTCTTCAGATGCGCGACTTGCGTCATCATCAATCCGAGCGGCCCCGCGCCCGCAATCACGACGACGTCGTCCAGTTGCAAATCGCCGCGATTGACCGTGTGAATCGCGCACGCGAGCGGTTCGATGATCGCAGCGTCTTCGAGTGAAATGCCGTCGGGAATCTTGTGGACGATCGCAGTCGGCGGAATACGCATGTACTCGGCCATGCCGCCGTCCGCGACTTCGCGCTGGAAGCCGAAAATGTTGTGTACTTCGCACATCCAGTATTGGCCCGACTTGCAATAGCGGCACTTGGCGCAGGGCACGATCTGCTCCGCGATCACACGGTCGCCGACCTTGACGCCGAAATGCTCGGCCGCGCCTTCACCGAGTTCCTGCACGAAGCCGAAAAATTCGTGACCCGGAATCACTGGCGCCTTGACCCACGGGCTTGGGCCGCCCCAGAACATCTTTGCGCCCGAATGGCATTTGCAGTCGCTCGCGCAGATGCCGCACGCCGCGATACGGATCACCAGTTCGTGCGCTCCTGCTCGCGGTTTCGCTACCTGTTCCACGCGATAGTCCTTCGGTGCGTGGCAAACAATCGCGGTCATGTTCTGCTGGTCGGATGAAGTGGATTGATTCGTCATTGCAAATCCTGCCTGAAGTGGAGATCAGATGGGGAATTGAGCCTTACTTTCTACGGTCACGGCTGATGTAAATCGCGAGCAGAATGATTCCGCCCTTGATCACGTTCTGCACATACGGATTCACGCCGACCATGTTCAGCCCGTTGTTCAACACGCCGAGCAGCAGCGCGCCGATCAGCGTGCCGATGATCGAGCCGCGTCCGCCGGAAATCGAAGTACCTCCCATTACCACGGCGGCAATGGCGTCGAGTTCGAAACCCACGCCCGCATTCGGCTGGCCGCTCATCAAACGTGCAGTCAATACGATGGCGGCGAACGAGGACGTCAAACCCGCGATCGTGTAGACGATCAGCTTCACGCGCGCTACGCGCACGCCGGATAGACGCGTCGCCTGTTCATTGCCGCCGATCGCATACACGTAGCGGCCAAACGGCATGCGCTCCAGCAACACCCACGCGATGACGTAGATCGCCGCCATGATCACCACGGGTGCCTGAATGCCGAGAATCTTGCCGCTGCCGAAAAAACTGACCCAGTCGGGCAAACCGTCGATCGGATAGCCGCCTGTGTAGATCAGCGCAAGACCGCGTGCGATGCCCATGGTTGCGAGCGTCACGATGATCGGCGGCATGCCGGCGAACGCGACGAAAAACCCATTGGCCGCGCCGAAGCCGAGGCCGACGGCGACGCCCACCGCCAACGCAGCAAGCGCATTCATGCCGGCCACCATCAAACCGGCGGCGAGCGTGCCTGCCAGAGCCATCACGGAGCCCACCGACAGATCAATGCCGCCAGTCAGAATCACGCACGTCATACCGACCGCGATGATCGCGTTGATCGACACCTGACGCAGCACGTTTTCGATGTTCGCGCCGGAGAGGAAGCTGTCGCTCGCGAACACCATCACGATGCAGACAACGAGCAGGCCGATGAACGGATAGAACAGCGTGGAGCGCTTCAACGCGGCCCATGAAAAGCGGACCGGCGCGCCGGGAGTGTCACTACTGACGGTCGATGTTTTCGGCGATGAAGAAGGATTAGGCGTGTTCATGCTGGGCTCCACGAGTGCCGGCGGTTGCATAGGTCATCACGGCGTTAGAGTCGATCTGGTCGCCTTCGAGCAGCGCTTCGATGCGGCCTTGGCGGAACACGGCGACGCGGTCGCACATGCCGACGATCTCCGGTAGTTCAGACGAAATCATGATGATCGAATAGCCGCGCGCAGTGAGTTCACGCATCAGCAAATAGATCTCCGACTTCGCGCCGACGTCGATGCCGCGCGTCGGTTCGTCGAAGATCAGGATGTTGGTGTGATGGTTCAGCCAACGCGCAATCACCACTTTCTGCTGGTTGCCGCCCGACAGCGTGGCGACTTCGGTGTGCATCGTCGGCGCCTTCACACCCACGCGCTTCATGATGTCGGCGGTCGCGCGCGCTTCGCTGCGCTGATCGATGAAGAACCGCAGCGAGCGATACTTGCCGAGGTTGTTGATCGAGATGTTCTGCTTGATCGAGAAGTCCGTAATCAGCCCTTCCGTCTTGCGGCTTTCAGGAAGAATGCCCACGCCCGCACGCAACGCATCGGCCGGATCGGACAGCTTCGCAGCCTCGCCGTTGATGCGAACCTCCTTCACGTAGGCCGGATCCGCGCCGATCACGGCGAGCGCGGTTTCGGTGCGGCCCGAACCGACCAGTCCGGCGAAGCCGAGAATCTCGCCTTCGCGCAGCGTGAAATGCAGCATCGGGCTGTCTTTGAGCAGTTGCAGCTTCTGCACGTCCAGCACGATTTTCGCGTCGGGCCGCAACGGCGGCTTCGGCGGAAAACTGCTTTCAATGCGGCGCCCCACCATCATCTCGACGAGGCGGCCTACGTCGGACTGCGCAACTTCCGTCATGCCCACATACTGGCCGTCGCGCAACACCGTGATGCGGTCGCATACTTCGAAAATTTCTTCGAGGTGATGCGAGATGAAAATCATCGCGACGCCCTGCTTTTTCAGGTCGCGCATGATCGCAAACAAGTGCTCCGCTTCGGCAGGCGTGAGCGTCGCAGTCGGTTCATCGAGAATCAGAATGCGCGCTTCGAGCGACAACGCCTTGCCGATTTCGACGAACTGCTGCTGCGCGACCGAGAGCTCGCGAATAGGCACCGACAGGTCAATCGAAACGCCAAGCCGCCCGAAAATCTCCGCAGCCGCGCGCCGCATCCTGCCGCGGTTGAGCAGACCCAGGCCGTTCTTCATTTCGCGGCCCAGGAACATGTTCTCCACGGCGTTCAAATACGGAATCAGACTGAATTCCTGAAATACGATGCCGACGCCCGCGGCCACCGCATCGTGATAGTTCGCGAAGTGGCGCGGCTCGCCTTCGATCGTGATCGTGCCTTCGTCCGGCTGATAGATGCCGCACAAGATTTTCATCAGCGTCGATTTGCCCGCGCCGTTTTCTCCCAGCAGCGCATGAATCTCGCCGCGTGCTATCTCGAGGTGAATGCCTTGCAACGCCTTCACGCCGGGAAAGCTCTTGGTGATGTTGTCGAGCTTGAGTATCGTGTCCATCGGGTGCTCCATCACTGCCCGCCGCCGCGCGCATCAGGAATAGAAGCGCGGCAGCGGGCATTCGGCTTACCAGCTAAAACCCTTGGCGTTGCTCTTGTCGATCATCTTCACGTCGACGGGAATCGCTTTTGGCACATTGGCGCCCCACTTCTTCGCGTACGCGATGCCGAGTGCTATGCGCACCTGGTCAGCAGGAAATTGGGCGGACGTCTCGACGAATTTCGAATTCGGCTTCTGAATCGCGGCAATCGCTTCGGGCGCGCCGTCGACGCTCGTCAGCTTGATGTCCTTACCCGATGACTCGATCGCCGAAAGCGCGCCCATCGATCCACCGTCGTTCACGCTGAACACGCCCTTCAGATTGGGATGCGCCTGGATCATGTTCTCGGTCACCGAGAGCGCCGTCGCGCGTTCCTGCTTGCCGTTCTGCGTATCCACGAGCTTTACGCCCGGCGACTTCGCAAGCGCGGCCTTGCAGCCGCGCACGCGCTCGAGAATCGGCACGACCGGAATGCCGTCGAGAATCGCCACTTCGCCGCTGCCGCCGATCGACTTCGACAGATACTCGCAGGCCATCTGTCCGGCGTCGAAGTTCTTCGAGCCGACGAACGAGTCGACCGGACCATTCGCGTTCGCATCCACCGCGACGACCACGACGCCCGCTTTCTTCGCCGACGTCACCGCCGATTGAATGCCGGTCGAATCGGTCGGATTCACGAGCAGGATGTCGATTTTCTTCTGCAGCATGTCTTCGACGTCGCTCACCTGTTTGCTCACGTCGTGATGCGCGTCGGTAATGATCACTGTTGCGCCGGTCGACGCGGCCGCGTCGTTGAGCGCCTTCTGCATGGTCACGAAGTACGGATTATTCAGCTCCTGAAACGTCATGCCGATCTTTAGCGGCGCGGCCTGCGCGGCAGGCGCCGAGATGACGGAGAGGCTGAATGCGAGGCTCGCGAACAACGCGCCGCGCCGCGCGAAAGTATTCAACGATGCGTGTTTGATGGTGATTTGCGTCATGGTTGTCTCCGTTCTTGAAGTGAGCACGTCCGTCACGCTGCCGTCAGACAGCGCGATACGTGTTGAAACACGGGTGAAGCAGAACGCCTAGCTGGCAAGCTCGGCGGTATGAACAACGTAGGCGTTACGTTGGCGGATAAGCAGAGGCGGCAGGACGCGGCAGACCCGGCGCGAGGACGATGGCGGGCGCATCGTCGATGCCCGCGCCACGCGCCGCGGCTTCTTCCGATGCATCGCGGCTCGCGTCGTTCAGTTGCTGATAGCGGCGGAACCTCGAAGGCGCCATGCCTTTCACCGCGAGAAACTGCCGGTTGAAATTCGACAGGTTGTTAAAGCCCGCCTTGAAGCAGATGTCGGTGACGCTGAGTTCGCTATCGGTGAGTAACTGACATGCGAGATTGATGCGCATGCGGTTCACGTACTGCACGAACGGCAAGCCCGTATGCCGGCGGAAATAACGCGAAAAAGCACTCACGCTCTGACCGGCCAGTTGTGCGAGATCCGATTCGCGCAACTCGTTCGCGAGATTCTTGCCGATATACGAGAGCACATGATTGATGCGCGTCGATGCAAAGCCGGTTGAGTCGGCCTGATACGCGGGACTCGCGAGCGTCTCGCGATCTTCGGCGTTCATCAGGATCTCGAGCATCGACATGAAGAGCACGAGACGGCGCAGTCCGCGCGCCGCCAGCAATTCGAGGAAGAGCGGCTGGATCGCGGCGCTCGTGCGGGCGCCGAACGACACGCCGCGGCGCGAGTCGGCAAGCAGCGCCTCGACCTGACGCCACTCGGGGAAGCTTTCGAGGCAGCTCGACACGAACTCCTGGCCGAACTGCACGACGAGATTGCGCTGCGCAATGCTCTCGCCTTCGGGCACGTCGCTAACCCAGTTGTGCGGCAAGTTCGGGCCCATCAACACGAGGTTGCCCGGCGCGAAGCTGCTGATGTGATCGCCGACGAACATCTTGCCCGTGGTCGCCACGATCAGATGAATCTCGTACTCCGGGTGAAAGTGCCAGCGTACCGTGCGATACGGATAGCCGTGCGACCACACTTTGAACGACTCGTCGCGGCGTACGGCCACGATCTCCAGATCGGGTTGCACTGTCTGCCTCCATGATGCGGCTCACAACGATGCCGCTCGTCTTCATCTTGTACAGCGAAAAGTAGCCTCCAAACGCGTAAGCCACCACTAAAAATGAGACTGCGGACCGATACTTTTTTGCATTCGGGTAAGTCCTGGCGGGTTCAACGTCAAGAATGATGCAATGCAAAAACTTGCGACGAAGCGTGTTGCCCGGTCATTCAACGGGTCACGCAACCACGCGCCGCCGCGCTGCGCCACGAAAACCCTGTGCAGTCGCCTTGACTTTCATTTCGCCGGGTACGATCATTCGCTCACATACAGAGCAAATGCTCTAACCGAAGAAAAGACGCGCGCAACAAGCCGCGCGAGCCAGATACATGGAGACGCACAATGAGCAGCGGGCAAGATAGCGGCGCGGCCGCACACGTGATCCTGCATATCGGCGCGGGATCGTTTCATCGCGCGCATCAGGCGTGGTATCTCCACAGATTGAACGAAGCGAAGCTGCCGGGCGAACCGCACTGGTCGCTCACCGTCGGCAATATCCGCAGCGACATGAACGCGGTGCTCGAAGCGCTGGCCGCGCAAGACGGCGTCTATACGCTCGAAACCGTCACGCCTCAAGGCGAACGCGCGTACGAGACGATTCGCTCGATCGAGCGCGTCGTGCCGTGGACCGAAAGCCTCGACACGCTGATCGAAGCCGGAGCCGATCCGGCCTGCAAGATCATCTCGTTCACGGTGACCGAAGGCGGCTACTACCTCGACGAACATGACCAGCTCGACACGGTCAACCCCGATCTCTCGGCCGACCTCAAAGGCGGACATACCACCATCTACGGCGCGCTCGCGGCGATTCTCGACGCGCGCATGAAAAACGGCGCGGGTCCGGTCACGCTGCAAACCTGCGACAACCTGCGGCGCAACGGCGAGCGTTTTCATGCGGGCATGAGCGCGTTTCTCGAACTACGCGGCGCGGGCGACCTGGCGCAATGGTTCGACGACAATACCGCGTGCCCAAGCTCGATGGTCGACCGCATCACGCCGCGTCCGACACCTGACGTGAGCGAACGCGTGAAGGCCGCGACGGGCGTGGACGACGCCTGCCCGGTAATGGGCGAAGCGTTCATTCAATGGGTGATCGAAGAGCGCTTCATAGCGGGCCGTCCCGCATGGGAGAAAGTCGGTGCCGAACTGGTCGACTCGGTGCTGCCCTACGAAGAAGCGAAGATCCGCATACTCAACGCGACGCATAGCTGCATTGCGTGGGCGGGGACGCTGGTGGGCCTGAACTACATCCACGAAGGCACACAAGACGCGGACATTCGCAAGTTCGCGTTCGACTACGTGACCGAAGACGTGATCCCATGCCTGTCGCCGAGTCCGCTCGATCTCGAACGTTATCGCGATGTCGTGCTCGAACGCTTCGGCAATCCTTATATCCAGGACACGAACCAGCGCGTCGCCGCCGACGGCTTTTCGAAACTGCCTGGCTTCATCGCGCCGACGCTCGCCGAATGTTTCGAGCGCGGCGTCACGCCTGCAGCCACCGCGATGCTGCCGGCTCTGTTCTTCCGCTTTCTGGAGCGCTGGCAGGCAGGCACGCTGCCCTACACGTATCAGGACGGCGTGATGGACGAGCGCGTCGCGCGCGGCTTCTTCGCCGCGCCCGATCCATTGCAGGCATTCGCAGCAGACCGCCTGCTGTGGGGCAGCATGGCGCAGACGCCAGAGCTGGAATCCGCTTTGGCCGGGGCATTGGCGCGCGTCGACGTGTGGCTCGCCAAACGTGCGCATGCGTAAGAAGCACCTACATCCACTTTCGATTCACGCGCGGTGCCAGGCTTAATGCGCATGGCACCGCGCGCCGTGTGCGGCTAAAGTAGCGCATCTCTAACGACGAAGGTTTTCCGCCCATGTATCTCGGCATCGACCTCGGCACGTCCGAAGTGAAAGTCCTGCTGCTCGCCTCCAACGGACGCGTGATCGGCACCGCGGGCTCTCCGTTCACGGTTTCGCGTCCGCATCAGCGCTGGGCGGAACAGAATCCCGAAGACTGGTGGGCCGGCACGCAGAGTGCGCTCGCCGCATTGCGCGCGAAACATCCGGACGAGTTCGCGCAGATTCGCGGCATCGGCCTCTCGGGGCAGATGCACGGCGCCGTGCTGCTGGATGCCGAAGACCGCGTGCTGCGGCCCGCGATTCTCTGGAACGACATGCGCAGCGACAAGGAATGCGCCGAACTCACGGAGCGCGCGCCAGACTTGCATAGCGTGGCAGGCAATCTCGCCATGCCGGGCTTCACCGCGCCGAAACTCCTGTGGGTCGCGCGTCACGAACCCGACATCTTTGCGCGGACCGCGTGTGTGCTCCTGCCGAAAGACTACTTGCGTCTGCAACTGACGGGCGGCAAGGTCTCCGATCCGTCGGATGCGGCCGGCACGCTCTGGCTCGACGTCGCAAAACGCGACTGGTCCGATTCGCTGCTTGCGGCCTGCAACATGACGCGCGCGCAGATGCCGAGCCTTGCCGAAGGCAGCGCGCCCTCCGGCACGTTGCTGCCGGAACTCGCGCGCGAATATGGTCTGGCCGACGGCGTGATCGTCGCGGCCGGCGGCGGCGACAACGCAACCAGCGCAATCGGCATCGGCGCGACGCAGCCGGGCGACGGTTTCGTGTCGCTCGGCACGTCCGGCGTATTGTGCGTGGTCGGAGACAGCTTCCGGCCGAATCCTGCTTCCGCTGTGCACGCGTTCTGCCACGCGATTCCAGACCGCTGGCATCAGATGAGCGTGGTCTTGTCGGCGGCAAGCTGTTTGCGTTGGGTCTGCAAGCTCACCTCGACCGACGAACCCACGCTGCTTGCTGAAATAGAAGCACTGCCCGCAGACGCTCTCAACACCGCGCCGCTCTTCTTGCCGTACTTATCCGGCGAGCGCACGCCGCACAACGACCCGTATGCGCAGGGCGTGTTCTTCGGCATGAATCACGCAACGGATCGTGCGCTGCTCGGCTATGCGGTGCTCGAAGGCGTGACGCTCGCACTGACCGACGGCCTCGACGCGCTGCGCGCAGCCGGCACCGAAGCGAAGGCGCTGTCGCTGCTCGGCGGCGGCGCACGCAGCGATTACTGGGCACAGTTGCTCGCCGACGCGCTCGACACCGCGACGCGCAAGCACGGCGGCGGCGAGACCGGTGCGGCGCTCGGCGCGGCGCGTCTCGGCTGGCTCGCGGCGGGCGGCGATCCGGCAACCGTACTCAGCAAACCGCCGATCGAAAAGGAGTTCACGCCGAACCCGCGCCGCCACGCTGAATTGCGGACGCGGCTCGACGCGTATCGTGCGCTGTACCGTCATGTGCGGCCGCTGTTCGACCCCGCGCGCGAGCGGCTCGCCTGAACGCATAGCAACAGCGCAATCCGCAGCCGGCGGCGTCTGAAGGCAAGCGCCGGCTGCCATCATCGGCGCCCTTCGAGCGAATCGTCACCGTGCCCAAGTCCACAGAAAAACTAGACCTTGCTACCCGCGCCGCGTGGCTCTACTACGTCGCGGGCAATACCCAGAACGAGATCGCCGAGAAGCTGCAGGTGTCGCGCCCGGTCGCGCAACGGCTCGTCGCGTTCGCGGTGGAAAAAAATCTGATCCGTGTACGTGTCGATCACCAGTTGGCGGACTGTTTGTCGCTCGCCGATCAGCTGTCGAAACGCTACGGTCTCGCCATGTGCGAGGTGGTGCCGATCGACAGCGACACGCCGGATGAAGTCGATCGCAAACTCGCGGTCGCGGGCGCGCAGGTGATGGAACGTTACCTCACCGAAGAAAAGCCGATGGTGGTCGCGGTGAGCAGCGGCCGGACGCTAAAAGCCGCGGTCGATCAGATCGCGCAGCTAGACCGTCCGCAGCACCGGCTGGTATCGATGGTCGGGGCCATCGCTCAGGACGGCTCCTCGAACCGCTATGACGTCGCGTTGCACATTTCGGAGAAGACCGGAGGCAAGCATTTTCTGCTGCCCGCGCCGTTGATTGCCGATACCGAGGCCGAACGCGCGCAGTGGTGCAATCACCGGCTGTATCGGATCGTCGAATCGCTATCGGCGCAGGCGGACGTCGCGTTCGTCGGCATCGGCAATATCGGGCCGAAATGCCCGCTGCACGAGGACGGCTTCATTACGTCGGCGGAAGTGAAAGAACTGATGCAGAACGGCGCGGTGGCCGAAATGCTGGGACTCCCCATCGACGCAGCCGGTGCCCGTGTCGAATCGCCGACCGGCCGGCGCGTGACCAGCATCGAAATCGATTCGCCGCCGCAGCGTCCGACCATTGGTTTTGCGGGCGGCAAGCGTAAGCGCGAAGCACTGATCGCGGTGCTCAAGGGCGGCTGGCTGTCGGGGCTCGTTACCGACGAACTGTGCGCGCGGGCGGCTCTCGAGGCCTGAAGGGCTCCCGGCGTGTTTGAGTGTGGCGTGCACTTAGCGCGGACTCACGCGCCGCACGCCACCGCGCCATTAAAACAAAAAGCAGGAAGGCGGCGCTCGCACCTTCCTGCCATCGTCAAGCCGCCAATACTTCGACGATCTTGCGCTGGAACGCCTTGCCTTCGCTATCGAACAGATGACAATGCTCGGGCGTCGCACCGAGCTTCTGCGTCTCGCCCTTCGCGTGACGTTCAAGCGGCGGAATGCGTGCGATCAAACCGTCAGGCGCGACGCTCGACTCCGCATACAGATACGCCGCGTCGCCAAGCGATTCGACGGCCATCGTGCGGGCCGATACGCCGTCGTCCGTCATACCGACATGCAAGTGCTCGGGGCGGATGCCCACGGTCACTTTGTCGCCCTGCTTGACCGAGCCCGGTTCCACTGCGACGCGCTGTGTCTCGCCGGTTTCGTAGCGCACCGTCACGCCGTCGTGCGTGACCGATTGCACGACGCCTTCCATGAAGTTCATTTTCGGCGAGCCGATGAAGCCCGCAACAAAACGATTGGCTGGCGCGTGATACAACATGGTCGGACTGCCGACCTGTTCGAGATTGCCCGCAGACAGCACGACGATCTTGTCGGCGAGCGTCATAGCTTCGACCTGATCGTGCGTCACGTAGATCATCGTGGTCTTCAGTTCGTCGTGCAGGCGCGCAAATTCCAGCCGCATTTTCACGCGCAACGCGGCGTCGAGATTCGACAGCGGTTCGTCGAACAGAAACACTTTCGGCTTGCGGGTGATCGCGCGGCCGATTGCGACGCGCTGGCGCTGACCGCCCGATAGCTGCTTCGGCTTACGGTCCAATAGATGATCGATATGCAAAATCTTCGCTGCGTTGCGCACGGCCGCGTCGATTTCCGGCTTCTTCGTGCCGGCGAGCTTCAGGCCGAACGCCATGTTGTCGTACAGCGTCATGTGCGGATACAGCGCATACGACTGGAACACCATCGCAATGCCGCGCTTCGCGGGCGGCACGTCGTTCATGCGCGTGCCGTCGATGGTGAGGTCGCCGCCGCTGATATCTTCGAGGCCGGCGATCATCCGCATCAGCGTCGATTTACCGCAACCGCTCGGGCCCACGAACACGACGAATTCGCCGTCCGCGATGTCGAGGTTGATGTCGCGCATCACTTCGGTGTCGTCGTAGGCCTTCCGGATATTGCGCAGAGTTACGCTTGCCATGATGTGTCTCCGTGTAATGCTGTGTGTTGCTTGTCTATTGCCACGCGTTGCTTATGCGTTTGCGTGCGCGTTGCTGCTGTGTTGGTCGCACGTTCGTCGTGCGTTGTGTCGCCCGCGCTTACGGCGCCGCGGCGGTCGCGCTCAACGTCCATTGCGCGACCAGCTCCGGCAACTGACGCATGTCGTCGAACACATGGCGCGCCCCGGCCGCATGCAGCTTGTCGATCTGCGCGTCGCTCGCATGACCGCCGCCGATGAAGCCCAGCACCGTCATTCCCGCCGCGCTTGCCGCCGTGACGCCGGTCACGCTGTCCTCCACCACGAGGCAGGCCGAAGGCGCGAGCCGCAAACCCTTCGCCGCCGCCAGATAGACATCGGGCGCGGGCTTCGGATTGGTCACGCTATCGGCGCAAAAAAGACGGTCGCCGAAAAACCTCACGAGGCCGGTACGCGCAAGCACCGTCTCCACGTAAGGCCGAAAACTGTTGCTCGCGCAGCCCTTGACGAGCGGCACCTGCGCCAGCGCCTGCTCGATGCCCTGCACTGCCGGCGCCTGCATCGCCGCCGCTTCCACTGACCGGCGAATCGCATCGATGTCGTCGAGGCCGAGGCTTTTGCCGAGTTGCATCGCCGTGCCCTCCAGCACTTTTTCGATGCGCAGCCCGAGGAGCGGCAGCACGACCGGCTCGATATCGGCGCCCGGCCAGCGCGCTTCGAGTTCATGTACGAGCATGCTGGCAGCCACCGCTTCGCTGTCGATCAATACACCGTCGCAATCGCAGATCAGCGCGAAATTTCCTGCACTGGTGCCTGCCGTCATTTGACCGCCCCGAACGTGAGGCCGCGCACGAGTTGCTTCTGTGAGAGCCAGCCGACGATCAGAATCGGCGCCACCGCCAGCAGCGAAGCGGCGGACAGCTTGGCCCAGAACAGGCCCTCAGGGCTCGAGTAAGACGCAATGAAAACGGTTAGCGGCGCCGCGTTGGAACTCGACAGGTTGATGCTCCAGAATGCTTCGTTCCACGAAAGAATCACGAGCAGCAGTGCGGTGGAAGCGAGCCCCGGCAGCGCCATCGGCATCAGCAGGTAGACGATTTCCTGCCAGGTCGCCGCGCCGTCTATACGCCCCGCTTCGAGAATATCCCGCGGAATTTCGGCGAAGTACGTGAACGACATCCACACCGCAATCGGCAGATTGATCAGCGTGTAGACGATCACGAGACCGGACACCGTATCGAGCAAGCCGCTGTTTTTCCACAGCAGATAGATCGGCACGAGCACGCCGACCGACGGCATCATCTTTGTCGACAGCATCCACAACAGCACTTTTTGCGTGCGGCGCGTCGGGAAAAACGCCATCGCATATGCGGCCGGCACGGCGAGAATCAGGCACAGCACCGTCACGCCGACCGAGATCAGGATCGAATTCCACGCGAACGAGAAGTAATTGCTGCGCGCGAATACCTCGCGAAAACTGTCGAACGTCGGTGTGAAAAATAGCGACGACGAGTACGCCTGCTGTTCCGTCTTGAATGCGGTGATCGTCATCCAGAAGATCGGGAAGAACAACAGCAGCGCGACAAGCCAGGCGATCACGCCGGGAATGCCGCGGCGGATCGCGGCGAACGGCGACTTTGCCGGCACGGTCATAGGCGCCGTGGTCGACGCCGGAGTAGAGGCAACCTGGCTCATTTTTCGTACTCCCCTTTGAGGTTCTTCGCGAGCATCCGCACGAGGAAGAACGACACGATATTGGCCAGCACGACAGCGAGAATGCCGCCCGCCGAGGCGAGACCGACGTCGAACTGTTGCAGGCCGAGCGAATAGATCAGGTACGACAGGTTGGTGGTCGCGGTGCCCGGACCGCCGCCGGTCGTCGTATAGATTTCAGCGAAGATGGACAGCAGGAAAATCGTCTCCATCATCACCACCACGGCAATCGCGCGTTTCAGGTGCGGCAGCGTGATGTAGAAGAACATCGCGAATGGTCCCGCGCCGTCGATCCGCGCCGCTTCCTTCTGCTCCTGATCGAGCGACTGGATCGCCGTGAACAGAATCAGAAACGCGAACGGCAGCCATTGCCACGCGACGATCATGATGACCGCAGTCAATGGATACTCGGCAAACCAGTCGATCGGCTGCAGGCCGATTGCGCGCATCGCGCTCGCGACGAGGCCGTAGACCGGATGCAGAATCATGTTCTTCCAGATCAGCGCGCTCACTGTAGGCATCACGAAGAACGGCGCGATGGCAAGCAGCCGCGCGACGCCCTGGCCGTAGAACTTGCGATCGAACAGAATCGCCATCAGCACGCCGCCGACCACCGTGATCACCAGCACCGACACGATCAGTTGCAACGTATGGCCGATCGACGGACCGAACGACGGATCGCTGGCGAGGAACTGATAGTTGTCGAAACCGGCGAAACCCTTCACGTCCGGATTCAACAGGTTGTAGCGCGAGAACGAAAACCAGATCGTCATCGCGAGCGGAATCGTCATCCACAGCAGCAGTACCGCGACCGACGGCGACACGAGCCAGCGCGCGGAATTGGCTTTACGGACTTCTCGTTCCTTTTCTGTCTGAGGATGGGCATGCATGAGAGGCAGGCGCAGAGGACGCATGATTGACCACCTGTTCGGTAATGCGCGGGCGGCACGAACCGCATGAATCGCCATATCGCTATGAACACGAGGCGGCGTTGCGGCGTATGCGCGGCCGTGACGGCCCGCTGTGCTGCGTAAGCCGGCTGACGGGCGTCAGCCGGCACGCGCCACGTAACTCCAGTGGCGAGCTTTCCGATTCACTCTTCGTTACTTCTGATATCCGGCCTGCTTCACCGCGCGATCCGCGGTCGCCTGGCCTGCTGCCAGCGCCTGGTCGACCGTCATCTGACCGGCAATCGCGCCGGAGATGCTTTGACCGACAACGGTGCCGAACGACTGGAATTCAGGTATCCCAACGAATTGCACACCGGTGTACGGCACGGGCTTCGCCGTCGGATGATCAGGATCGGCAGTTTCGATCGCCTTCAGCACGAAGTCGCCGAACGGCGCGGCCTGCTTGTACTCGGGGCGTGCGTACGTCGATTGGCGCGTTCCTGGCGGCACCGATGCCCAGCCTTCATCCTTCGCGACGAGTTCGATGTACTGCTTCGACGTGGCCCACGTAATGAACTTCTTCGCCGCGTCAGCCTGTTTGGAGGACTTCGGAATCGCGAGCGCCCAGGCCCACAGCCAGTGCGAACCCTTCGGCGTAACCGCCACCGGCGCCGCGGCAAAACCGACCTTGTCCGCGATCTGCGACTGCTGCTTGTTGTACAGAATGCCCGCCGCCACCGTCGCGTCGATCCACATTGCGCACTTGCCCGAGGACATCAGCGTCAGGTTTTCGTTGAAGCCGTTCGAGCTCGCTCCCGGCGGCCCATTCTTCTTCAACAGATCGACATAGAACGTGATCGCCTTCTTCCATTCCGGCGAAGTGAGTTGCGCGTGCCACTTTTCGTCGAACCAGCGGCCGCCGAACGTGTTCACCACGGTCGTGCCATACGCCATGTTTTCGCCCCAGCCCGCCTTGCCGCGCAAGCAGATGCCGTACATGCCGTTGGCTTTGTCGGTGAGCTTGTCGGCGAACTGCGCGATCTGGTCGTAAGTCGGCTGATCGGGCATTTTCAGGCCCTTCGCCGCGAACAGGTCCTTGCGGTAATACGTCATTGAGCTTTCGACGTAAAACGGCAGCGCGTATAACTGGCCGCCGGCGGAGAGGCCGTCGCGGGCCGTCTTCACGACGTCGTTCAGATCGTAATCGGCGGGCAGGTTCGTGAGCGGCGTGAGCCAGCCGCGCTTGCCCCACTGCGGCGTTTCATACGCGCCGATCGTCATCACGTCGAACTGGCCGCTGCCGGTCGTGATGTCCGTCGTGGCGCGTTGACGCAGCACGTTTTCTTCGAGAATCACCCAGTTCAGCTTGATGTCCGGATTCGCCTTTTCGAATTCGGGCGACAGCTTCTTCAGCTCGATCATGTCCGGATTGTTCAGCGTCGCGATCGTCACCGTGGCCGCCGACGCACTCAGCGCGAAGCATGTAGCGGCGCCTGCGCTAACCGCCTTGAGCGCGGATTTGAGGGCTGGTTTCATGTCTGTTGTCTCCTTTCTCGTGCGTTATGTAATGCTGCGTTTGTTCTACGAAAATGACGCTGGATAATGCGGGTTCAGCCGCTCAACTCATCCAGTTGCCGCCGTCCACGTTCAGTGTTTGCGCAGTGATGTAGTCTGCATCCGCGGATGCGAGGAATAGCGCCGCGCCGGTCAGATCGTCGGGCACGCCCATGCGACCAAGCGGCACCGCTTCACCGACAAGGCGCTTTTTCTCGCCGAGCGGCCGGTTCTCATAGCGGGCGAAAAGCGCGTCCACTTCCTTCCACATCGGCGTATCGACGACACCCGGCGCGATGCCGTTCACGTTGATCTTGTGCGGCGCGAGTGCCAATGCGGCAGATTGCGTGTAGCTGAGAACGGCCGCCTTCGTCGCGCAGTAATGCGAGACGAGCGCTTCTCCGCGCCGCCCCGCTTGCGACGACATATTGATGATCTTGCCGCCGCGGCCTTGCTCGACCATCTGCCGTGCGACGGCTTGCATGAGGAAGAACATGCCCTTCACATTGACCGCGAAGAGGCGGTCGAACACGTCCCAGGATTCGTCGAGGATCGGGCGCATATCGAACAGCGCCGCATTGTTGAACAGGATATCCACTTGGCCGAAACGCTCCAGCGTGCTCGCCACGATGCGCTCGATATCCTCGCGTCGCGTGACATCCGCACTGACCGTGAGCACGCGCTCGCCATATGCGGCGCGCAGCGTGTCGCCGAAACTGTCAGCCGGCTTCACGTCCACCAGCACGCATTGCGCGCCTTCGTCCAGATAGCGCCGCGCCACGGCTTCACCGATTCCGCTTGCCGCGCCTGTCAGGATGGCCACCTTGTCTTGCAATCGTGCCGACACGCTTTGTCTCCGATTCGTTTCGCTTTTTGGAGCCGCAGTGAGCGAACGCTCATTGCGCGATCAATTGCTCTGTTTGTGATCGAATGATCGGATACGCACCCGGTCATGTCAAGGCGCTCTCTCAGATTTCGATGGTGCAGCGCGGAACAAGTGCGCCAGCCTGTTGCGGCGAGCTTGCACACGACAGCTGACAAAAAATCGAGATACGTTATATCATTTCGACCTCGCTTCACGAGCCGCCCTTACATCCGCATGACGTCACCGTAGGAGATCCACGCTGATGGCTACATCGACTGCAGAACATCACGCTGTGCGGCTCGCGCATGCCGAAGCGCATGCCGCGTTGCACGGCCTGTCGCTAACGCCGCTGCGGCGTCAGGTGTATGCGGCGATTGTCGCCAGCGAACGGCCCGTGGGCGCCTATGAGTTGCTGGCCGCGCTCGAACCCGAACGCGGCCGCGTGCCGCCCACCACCGTCTACCGCGCGCTCGACTTTCTGCTCGAGCATGGCTTCGTGCATCGCATCGAGTCGAAAAACGCGTTTGTCGCCTGCTGCGAGGTCGGCGTGCCGCACTGCAGCCAGTTTCTGATGTGCGACCGCTGCGGGGCGACCGTCGAGATTCCGGGCGACGGCCTCGCCGAACAGTTGTCGCATAGCGCGCCGGCACATGGCTTCGAGGTACACCGTCAGGTCGTCGAATTGAGCGGTCTTTGCGCGTTGTGCGCACGCGCGTCGCGCGCCGTCGCGCCCATATGAGCCATCGCTTCACGTTTGCAATTCATTCAACCCTCACGCAGCAGGACACATAATGAAGAAGACGAGCACGAGGTTGTTGTCCAGATATGTCGCCGCAGTTACAGCCGCGTTCGCGTTAAGCCATGCAGCATTTGCCGCGGATGCGAAAATCCCCGTGGTAGCCGCGGAAAACTTTTATGGCGACGTGGTGCAGCAACTCGGCGGCGAGCGCGTCGACGTGACCAGCATTCTCAGCAATCCGGACCAGGACCCGCATCTGTTCGAAGCCAGCCCGAAGACGGCGCGCGCGTTGCAGCACGCGAGCATCGTGGTCTACAACGGTGCCGACTACGATCCGTGGATGGTGAAACTGCTGGCGGCTTCGAAGGGCGCGAAGCGCACGACGATCGTCGCGGCCGAGCTTAGCGGCAAGAAGAGCGGCGACAATCCGCATCTCTGGTACGACCCGTCGACCATGCCCAAGGTGGCGCGCGCGGTGAACGAGGCGCTCGTCGCGGCCGACCCGGCGCACAAGTCGGCGTACGATGCGAACCTCGCGAAGTTTCTCGATTCGCTGAAACCGGTGGAGGCGAAGGTTGCCGAACTGCATGCGCATTACGCGGGCACGCCGGTCACGGCAACCGAGCCGGTGTTCGGCTATATGTCGGACGCGATCGGACTAAGCATGCGCAATATGCGCTTTCAACTGGCCGCCATGAACGACACCGAAGCGAGCGCGTCCGACATCGCCGCGTTCGAACGAGATCTGCGTGAAAAACGCGTGCGCGTGCTGATCTATAACAGCCAGGCAACCGAGGCTCTGACCAAACGCATGTTGAAACTCGCGCAGCAATCGAAGGTGCCGACCATGAGCGTCACCGAGACCGAGCCGGCCGGCAACACTTATCAGACGTGGATGCTCTCGCAGCTCGACGCGCTCGGCGCAGCGCTCGCCAAAGGCGACGCGGCCGGCGTCAAAGGAAAAACCCAATGAATGTTACCGGCCGCAGCACGCCAGCCAATCTGTCAGCGAGCGCAGCGACGCTCGCGGCGAGCCGCGCGCCCGTGCTTGAACTCGATCACGTCACGCTCGAACTCGGCGACCGCACGATCTTGCGCGATGCCGGCTTCGTCGTGAATCAGGGTGAATTCATCGGCGTGCTCGGGCCGAACGGCGCGGGCAAGACCACGCTGATGCGCGCGGTGCTCGGCCTCGTGCCGGCGGCAAGCGGTTCGATCCGCGTACTGGGGCAGCCGGTGGAGCGCGGCAACGCGTCGATCGGTTATATGCCGCAAACGCGCAGCGCGCTCGCTGGACGGCGAGTGCGTGGCCGCGATTTCGTGGCGATGGCGGCCGACGGCCACCGTTGGGGCCTACCTCACGCAGACGCCAGAACGCGCGCGGACGTCGAGCGCGTGCTAGAACTGGTCGACGGCCGCAAGCTCGCCGAGCGGCCGTTATCCGAACTCTCGGGCGGCGAGCGGCAGCGCCTGCTGCTCGCGCAATGTCTGCTGGGCGCGCCGAAACTGCTGCTGCTGGACGAACCGCTCATCAGCCTCGACCCGCATCATCAGAAGAGCGTGGTCGAACTCGTGCGGCGCGTGCAGCAGGAACTCGGCATTGCCGTGCTGTTCTCGGCGCACGAACTGAATCCGCTGCTCAACTCGCTCGATCGCGTGCTGTATCTCGGCAGCGGCGTGGCCGCGCTCGGCACCGTCGACGAGGTCATCACGCGGCCCGTGCTGTCGCGCCTCTACGGTTCGCCCATCGACGTGATGCGCGTGAACGGCCGCATCTTCGTGATGTCGGGCGGCGTCGAAGTAGAAAAACACGATCACGAACATGAACATGACGGGAACGGCGGTCACTCGCATTCCCATGGTCATTCGCACGGACCCGCGCACGACCACTCACACCAGCACGACTCACGCGACGGACATAAGCACGATGTTTGAATACGACTTCATGGTAAACGCGTTCGCGGCGTCGGGAATCGTCGCGGTGCTCGCGGGCGTGGTCGGCTATTTTCTCGTGATGCGCGGACAGACGTTCGCCGGCCACGCGCTTTCGCATGTCGGCTTCACCGGCGCGACCGGCGCCGTGCTGATCGGCATTTCGCCGATCTGGGGCATGGTCGGCTTCACGCTCGCGGCCGGCGTCGGCATGGGCGCGCTCGGCGAGCGCCTTGCCGGACGCGACGTGGCGATCGGAGTGATCCTTTCGCTGTCGCTCGGCTTCGGCCTGCTGTTTCTGCACTTCTTCACGGCCTACGCGACGCAGGTCACAGCGCTGCTGTTCGGCAACGTGCTCGGCGTAAATGAGTCGACGCTCGCTGTGCTGGCGGGCTTGGGCGTCGTCAGCCTGCTGGCGCTCGCGGCGATCATGCGACCGTTGCTGTTCGCTTCATTGCAGCCCGAACTGGCCGAAGCAAAGGGCGTGTCGTTGCGTCTCGTGTCGGTGCTGTTTCTCGCGATTGCCGCGCTCGCAGTGGCCGCGTGCACGCAGATCGTCGGCGTGCTGCTGGTCTTCACGCTGATGGTCGGTCCGGCCGCCGCCGCGCAAAACATGACGACGCGGCTTTCCGCCGGCCTCGTGCTCGCCGCCGTATTCGCGTTGCTGCAGGCGTGGCTGGGCGTGACGCTCGCGTTCTATACCGATTGGCCGACGAGCTTCTGGATCACCGCGCTGTCGGCGGTGGTGTATGGCGGAAGTCTGCTGAAGCGCCGCTAATCTGATAGGCGCTGGATGCGATGGCGGCCCGCAACGGCGCCGCCATCGGTACAAAAGATTTCAGCCGAGCAAGACCTTCGCGTGATGCGCGATGTGATCCTCGATGAAGGTCGAGATGAAGTAATAGCCGTGGTCGTAGCCGGCATGGCGGCGCAACGTCAGCGGTTGGCCCGCCTCACGGCATGCGGCTTCGAACACGTCCGGGTACAACTGCTCGGCGAGGAACTGGTCGGCGAGTCCCTGATCGACCAGAATCCCCTCCGCGAACTTGCGCGATGCGCGCCCCACGAGTTCGCTTGCGTCGTATTCCTTCCACGTCTCGCGGTCCTCGCCGAGATAGCCGCTGAACGCTTTCTCGCCCCAAGGGCAGCGCGTGGGCGCCGCTATCGGCGCGAAGGCCGACACCGAGCGATAGATGTCCGGGTTGCGCAGCGCCAGCATCAACGCACCGTGGCCGCCCATTGAATGCCCAAAGATGCCGAGCCGCGAGCCGTCGACGGGAAGCTCGTTGCTCACCGTTTCGCGCAGCTCGTCGCGCACGTACGAGTACATCCGATAGTGCCGCGCCCAGGGCTCCTGCGTTGCATCGACGTAAAAGCCCGCGCCCACGCCGAAGTCCCACGAAGCACTCTCGTTCGGCACGCCCGCGCCTCGCGGGCTCGTATCGGGCGCGACGAGCGCAACGCCATGTTGCGCGGCGAAGCGCTGTGCGCCGGCCTTGATCGCGAACGTCTCTTCGGTACAGGTGAGCCCCGCCAGATAAAACAGCGCGGGCACCTTCGCATCAGGCTGCAGCGCCTGCGGCGGCAGATACACCGAGAAGCGCATTGGCAGGCCGATGGTTTGCGACTCGTGCCGGTAAAAGCGCTGCTCGCCGCCATGACAGGCGTGCGACGACAGTAGCTCAAGCATCGTCTTGCTCCTTATTGGTCGCTTTCATTGAGTCGCTTTCATTGAGTCGCTTTCAATGAGCCGCGTCAATACAGCACGACCGAGCGGATCGACTCGCCCTTCTTCATCAGATCGAAGCCCTCGTTGATGCGCTCGAGCGGCAGACGGTGCGTGATGAGGTCGTCGATATTGATCTTGCCTTCCATGTACCAGTCGACGATTTTCGGCACGTCGGTGCGGCCACGCGCGCCGCCGAACGCAGAACCTTTCCACTCGCGGCCCGTCACGAGCTGGAACGGACGCGTGCTGATCTCCTCGCCCGCCGCTGCCACGCCGATGATGAACGACTGGCCCCAGCCCTTATGCGTGCATTCGAGTGCCTGACGCATCACCTTCGTATTGCCGATGCATTCGAACGAATAGTCGGCGCCGCCGTCGGTAAGCTGCACGATGTGATCGACCACGTTCTCGACTTCGTTCGGGTTGATGAAGTGCGTCATGCCGAATTTTTTCGCGAGTTCCACGCGGCCCGGATTGATGTCCACACCAATGATCTTGTCCGCGCCCACCATCTTCGCGCCTTGAATCACATTCAGACCGATGCCGCCGAGCCCGAATACAACCACGTTTGCGCCCGCTTCCACCTTCGCCGAATACACGACCGCGCCAACGCCCGTCGTCACGCCGCAGCCGATGTAGCAGATCTTGTCGAACGGCGCGTCTTCACGGACCTTGGCGACCGCGATTTCCGGCACGACGATGTAGTTCGAAAAGGTAGACGTGCCCATGTAGTGAAACAAAGGCTTGCCGTCCAGCGAGAAACGCGACGTGGCGTCGGGCATCAAACCCTTGCCTTGCGTCGAGCGGATCGCCTGACACAGGTTGGTCTTGCGCGACAGACAGAATTTGCACTGACGGCATTCCGGCGTGTAAAGAGGAATGACGTGATCGCCTTTCTTCAGCGTGCCGACGCCCGGACCCGTATCGACGATTACGCCCGCGCCTTCGTGGCCGAGAATCGCCGGGAAAATGCCTTCGGGATCGGCGCCCGAGAGCGTGTAGTAATCGGTGTGGCAGATGCCCGTCGCTTTCACTTCGATCAGGACTTCGCCTGCGCGCGGTCCTTCGAGATCGACTTCTTCGATCGTCAACGGTGCGCCGGCTTTCCATGCGATTGCTGCTTTGGTCTTCATCGTGAATGCTCCTGTGAGTCTGTGAATGCGACGCGCGTCGCCGCCCACGGCATGGCGGCGCGCGAATATCCTGGGATCATGCTGCGGTCGACGCCTGCGCCGCGCGAGCTACAGGCTAACGCATGAAAAGCGTCATGGTATTGCAAAGTGCGTCACGGCATTGTCGGCAGGTGACATTACCGCTCTCTTCATCAAGCGCCGGTGCGTGCGTCGAACCATGTTTCGACGCGACCATACAGATCCAGAAAACGTGCGTAGCGTTCGGCGAGCGCGTGATCGCCTCGCGGGCTCGCCACGTGTGTGGCACCGGGCGCGAGCGCAGCGAGATCGTGCACATGCCAGTGACCGCTCGCAATGCCACCCAGAATGGCCGCGCCGCGCGGGGCGGCATTCGGAGAATCGACCGCGTGCAGTTCCGCGTTCAGCGCATCGGCGAGCAACTGGCGCCAGCGTGCATCGACGGAACCGCCTCCTGCCAGCTTCAATGACGTCACTGTTGCGCCGCTCGCGCGGATCGCGTCGAGCCCCGCGCGCAGCGAAAAGGCAACGCCTTCGAACGCGGCGCGCATCATCGCGCCGCGCGTGTGATCGAGAGCAAGGCCGAGCCAACCGCCGCGCGCCGTGGGATTGAGCCACGGTGTGCGCTCGCCTGTGAGGTAGGGGAGGAAGGTGAGCGGCGCTGTCGCTGCGGCCGCATTAGCGTTGATGCCAGACCCGTGGTTCGTGTGATCGCCGAAGGCTTCGGCATAAGCATCGGTCCATTCGTAGCATAGCCATCCGCGCGCGCGCTCGAGCGCAATGCCCACGTTCTGCATAGCCGCCATGCGATACCAGTGATCGCTCGCCGCGCGATAACGATGCAAGCCTTTAACCGCCTGTGGCTCGTGCTCGGCGAGCACGACGATCTGGCCACCGGTGCCGGTCGTCAGAAGCGCGTCGCCGTCGCGTGCAATGCCGCTGCCGAGCGCGGCGCATGACGTGTCCGCGGCGCCGGTCGCGAGCACGATCCCGGCACGCAGACCCAAGGCCTGCGCGGCGTTCTGTGACAACACGCCGGCAGCTGCATAAGACGGTCCCAACGGTGCGAACCACTCGTGCGGAATGCCGAGCCGTTCGACCAGCGCCGCGTCCCACGCGCCATCAGGATCGGCGAGCGCGGTCGCGCAGGCGTCCGACGGATCGGTCGCGACCGCGCCGCCGAGCGCGACGCGCAGCCAGTCTTTCGGTTGCAATGCCCAGCGCGTGCGGCGCGCGGACTCCGGTTCATGCAACACGATCCAGCGCAGCAATGGACCGGCCATGCCGGGCGCCACCGGATTCGGCTGCGGGTCGGGCCACGCGTCGAGCAAAGTTCGCGCGCGCGTGTCGGGCCACAGCATTGCAGGCCGCACCGCATTGCCGGCTTCGTCGATCAGCACGACGCCATGCATTTGCCCCGACAAACCGACCGCCTTGACCCCGCGACGCAAGCTCTCGGGCAAGCGTGCAGCCGCTTCGCACAGCGCGCGCCACCACGTCTGCACCGACGTCTCCGCCCAGCCGGCGTGCGGCGTCTCAAGGGCATAAGCGACGCTCGCGGCGGCCTGCTCATGGCCGTCTTCATCGACGATTGCAACTTTGAGGGAGCCGGTGCCGAGGTCGATGCCGAGAAAGCTCATGAGTGATGGAGCGTCGTCAGTTAAGGTGTAAGTGAGAGCACGCGGACCGTGCCGCGAGCGGCGACTTTTACTAGCCGCGTGATGTGTGCAAGCTTGGCGCTGCCGCGTGCGCAAAGCCGCCGAATCGCGGGTTAACCCCGGCCGGCGGCGAGTTGCACGAAAACACGACTATGTGGCCACCCGGATACACCTGATCGATTCTCACATATATCGCGGCGCTCGGGCACGTGGCGCGACCGCGCGCGCATCGCCGCTGCAAGGGGCTGACCGCCGATCAACCCGCCGCTCGCCCGGATTCCGGCTTTCAAAACCGGCTTGCGCATATCGTCACCGGGAATGCCGGAATAGGCTCCAGCGGTCTTGTTGCGCTTTTTCGTCCCCGATACCTTGGAGTCCATCCCAAAACCAGATTGTGGAGAGAGACGTTATGCAATCGAACACGGTTCACCCGTGCGACGAGCGGCTGCCCGCGGGCCAGTTGCTCACCCTCGGCATCCAGCACGTTTTGGTGATGTACGCGGGCGCTGTCGCGGTCCCGCTGATCGTCGGCGCGGCGCTGAAATTGCCGAAAGAACAGATCGCGTTTCTGATCAGCGCCGACCTGTTTTCCTGCGGCATCGCCACGTTGATCCAGACGCTCGGCTTGTGGATTTTCGGCATCCGCCTGCCGGTCATCATGGGCTGCACGTTCGCCGCAGTCGGTCCGATGGTCGCGATCGGGACGAATCCGTCGCTCGGCATTCTCGACATCTTCGGCTCGACGATTGCCGCGGGCGTGATCGGCATCCTGCTTGCGCCGGCTGTCGGCAAGCTGCTGCGCTTCTTCCCGCCGGTGGTGATCGGCGTGGTGATTTCGGTGATCGGTCTGTCACTGATGGGCGTCGGCATCAACTGGGCTGCCGGCGGCGTGGGCAATCCCGACTACGGCAACCCCGTCTACCTCGGCCTGTCGCTGCTCGTGCTGATGCTGATTCTGCTCATCAACAAGTTTGCCAAGGGCTTCATCGCGAATATTTCTGTATTGCTCGGCATTGTCGCGGGCTTCGTGATCGCGTTGGCCCTCGGCCGCGTCGACATGGACGGCGTCACGCACGCACCATGGGTCGGCTTCGTCATGCCGTTCCACTTCGGCCTGCCGCACTTCGATCCGTTGTCGATTGCGACCATGGTCACCGTGATGTTCGTCACCTTCATCGAATCGACGGGCATGTTCCTCGCGGTCGGCGATATGGTCGATCGTCCGGTCGATCAGAAAGCGCTGGTGCGCGGCCTGCGCGTGGACGGACTCGGCACGCTGATCGGCGGCATCTTCAACTCCTTTCCGCATACGTCGTTCTCGCAGAACGTCGGCCTGATCGGCGTCACGGGCGTGAAGAGCCGCTTTGTCTGCGCGATGGGCGGCGTGATCCTCGTGTTGCTTGGCCTGTTTCCGAAGATGGCGCAAGTGGTCGCGTCGGTGCCGGCGTTCGTGCTTGGCGGTGCCGGCATCGTGATGTTCGGCATGGTCGCGGCCAATGGCATCAAGGTGCTGTCGAAGGTCGACTTCGTGAAGAATCACCACAACCTGTTCATCGTCGCGGTCAGTATCGGCCTGGGGCTCGTGCCGGTCGTGTCGCCGCACTTCTTTTCCAGACTGCCGCCCGCGTTGTCACCGCTGCTGCACAGTGGAATCTTGCTGGCTTCGGTATCCGCGGTCGTGCTGAATCTGATTTTCAACGGCGTCAAAAGCGAGAAGAAGGCGCAGTGCGAAATCCGCAAGGCCGGTCACGATTTCGATGGACGTGGCGGCAAGGAACAACCGCGCGACGAAATGCTGCGCGCGGCAGATCTGCATTGAGAGAGACGGCTGGGACGCTGAACCGGTAAAGCGCTGGGTTTTACGTGCAACATCTCGCCAGGCGGCGGGGCTCCGCTCGATCCGCTCGACCGCTGCAAAAGAAAACGCCACGGCATGCCGTGGCGTTTTTCTATCTCCGGTCGCTTACCCGTTGAACTGCTGCAACCCTCAGCCGGCGGTCGCAGCCGAAGCCGCTGCCGGCGCACTCGCCGCGCCATAGTCGACGGGCGCGTCGGCCGGACGCGGCTGATCGCCGCTATGCTCGATCCAGCCGCCGCCGAGCGCCTGGTACAACGTCACCAGGTTCTGCAGACGCTCCATGCGCGCGGTAATCAACGACTGCTGCGCCGAATACAAATCGGTCTGCGCGGTCAGCACCAACAGGTAACTGTCGACACCGCTCGTATAACGCAGGTTCGACAGATCCAGCCGGCGCTGCTCCGCAAACGCGTTGCGCTCGAGCGACTGGATCTGCTGATCGTATGTGCCGCGCGCGGCAAGCGCGTCTGCTACCTCGCGGAAGGCCGTCTGAATCGCCTTCTCATACGTGGCGATCTGGACGTTCTTCTGGATATTCGCGAGATCGAGGTTGGCCAGGTTCTGACCGCCTTCGAAAATCGGCAGCGTGATCGACGGCGCGAAACTCCACGCTGCCGAACCCGGCTTGAACAAGCCGCCGAGCGTCGGGCTCAGCGTGCCGAAGCTGCCCGTGAGCGAAACCTTCGGGAAGAAGGCCGCGCGCGCGGCGCCGATATTCGCGTTGGCCGCAAGCAGATTTTCTTCGGCCTCCATGATATCGGGACGACGCGTCAGCAGATCGGATGGCAGACCCGCCGGAATATCCGTAAGCAGATTCTGGTCGTCCAACGTAAGGCCCGGCGCCAGGCCGGCGGGCAGCGGCTCGCCGACCAGCAGCACCAGCGCGTTCTCCGCCTGGGCCCGCAGACGCTCCTGCGCATGCAGGTTCGCGTCTGCCTGCTCGACCACGGTCTGCGCCTGGCGCAGATCGAGTTCGGAGCCCGTGCCGTTGTCGAACTGCAGCTTCGTGATGCGATACGACTCCTGCGCGGTCTTCAGCGTACCTTGCGTAACCTTCAGCAGGTCGTCGAGCTCCAGTACCGTCAGGTACTGATTCGCCACTTGCGAGACCAGCGCGATTTCAGCCGCCTTGCGCGCCTGAGCCGTGGCCAGGTACTGAGCCAACGCCTGGTCCTTCAGGCTTTGAATTCGCCCGAAGAAGTCGATTTCCCACGATGCGTTCAGGCCGACCGAATACGAGTTCGAAATCGTATTGCCGAACACCGACAGATCTTTCGGCGTCCGCTGTTTGCTTTGCGATGCCGCGGCGTCGAGCGTCGGGAACAGACCCGCGCGAACGATCCGGAACTGCGCCTGCGACGCCTGCATGTTCAGCACCGACACGCGCAGATCACGGTTGTTCTTCAGCGCGATCTCGATCAGCTGTTGCATGCGCGGATCGATAAAGAAATCGCGCCAGCCGATGTCGGCCGCGGCCAGGCCGTTCGCGCTACGCGCGCCGGCCCCGCCAGGCTGCGTCGCGCCCGGCTGCGTGGCGTACACGCCGCCGGTCGGGAACGTGCTCGTCACCGGCGCGGCGGGGCGTTCGTACTTCGGCGCCATCGTGCAACCGGCGGCGAGGAACGCGACCGCCACTGCAATCAAAGAGTGTTTTTGCATCTCAATGTCCGTCCTTGCCCGAGCCGTTGCTGTCGGACCCGCCGCCTTGCGGATCATGCGGATGGTGCTGGTTGTAGTGTGCGAGCGCCGCATCCGGGTCTTCCTTATCGCCGCCGAACTTCGCGCGGATCACGACGAAGAACATCGGGATCATGAAGATCGCGAGGAAGGTCGCCGTCAACATACCGCCGATCACGCCCGTACCGATTGCGTGCTGGCTCGCCGAGCCCGCGCCGTTACTGATCGCGAGCGGCATCACGCCGAGAATGAATGCGAGCGAGGTCATCAGAATCGGACGCAGCCGCAGACGTGCCGCTTCCAGCGCGGCCTCGACCGGACCCATGCCTTCGCTCAGCTGCAGCTCGCGCGCGAATTCGACGATCAGAATCGCGTTTTTCGCCGACAGCCCCACTGTTGTCAGAAGACCAACCTGGAAGAACACGTCGTTCTCGAGCCCGCGCAGCGTGGCGGCCAGCAATGCGCCGATCACGCCGAGCGGCACCACCATGATCACGGAGAACGGGATCGACCAGCTTTCATACAGCGCCGCGAGACACAGGAACACGACGAGGATCGAGATGCCGTACAGGATCGGCGCCTGCGAACCGGACTGACGTTCCTGCAACGACAGGCCCGTCCATTCGTAGCCGACACCCGCGGGCAGTTTCGCCACGAGCGCTTCCATTGCCGTCATCGCCTGACCGGTCGACTTGCCCGGTGCCGCCGCGCCCTGGATTTCCACCGCGGAAATACCGTTGTAACGCTCGAGCTTCGGCGAACCGTAGGTCCACTGGCCGCTTGCGAAGGCCGAGAACGGCACCATACCGCCCGCTGTGTTGCGCACGTACCAGGCGTTCAGGTCTTCTGGCGTCATACGGAACGGTGCATCGCCCTGCATGTACACCTTCTTGATCCGGCCGTCCGTATCGAGGAAGTTGTTCACGTATTGCGACGCCCACGCGATCGAGAACGTCTGGTCGATTGCGGACAGCGATACGCCGAGCGCAGAGGCCTTTTCGTGATCGATGTTCACCTTGAACTGCGGCGTATCGTTCAGGCCGTTCGGACGCACCTGAGCCAGCGTCGGATCTTGCGCGGCCATGCCGAGCAGCATGTTGCGCGCTTGCATCAGCTTTTCGTGGCCGACACCCGCGCGGTCCTGCAGCTCGAAGTCGAAGCCCGCAGCCGTGCCGAGTTCCGGAATGGAAGGCGGATTCACCGGATACACGAGCGCGCCCTTGTAGCTGCCGAAGTGCATGAAGAGGCGGCCCACCAGCGCCTGGACCTTTTCATCCGCGTGCTGACGCTGCGCGTAGTCCTTCATCCGCACGAACACGAGACCGGCGTTCTGACCGCGGCCCGCGAAGCTGAAGCCGTTCACCGTGAAGGTGGATTCGACAATCGCCTTTTCGCCGTTGAGCAGATAGTCCGACACGTCTTTCAGCGCGCGAGCCGTGGTTTCCTGCGTGGAACCCGAAGGCGTTTGCACCAGCACGAACATCGTGCCCTGGTCTTCGTCCGGCAGGAACGACTTCGGCAGTTTCACGAACAGCAGACCGACCGCGAAGATCACCACCATGTAGATGATGAGCCAGCGACCCGAGCGCTTGATCACGTGGTGCACGCCCGAGTGATACTTGTCGCGGCTCTTGTTGAAGTTCCGGTTGAACCAGCCGAAGAAGCCCTTCTTCTCTTCGTGATGACCTTGCGGAATCGGCTTGAGAATCGTCGCGCACAAGGCCGGCGTCAGAATCAACGCAACCAGCACCGACAGCACCATGGCGGCCACGATGGTCAGCGAGAATTGCCGGTAGATAGCGCCGACCGAACCGCCCGAGAACGCCACCGGCACGAACACCGCCGACAGCACGAGCGCCACGCCGACCAGCGCGCCGGTAATCTGGTCCATCGCCTTGCGCGTGGCTTCGCGAGGGGATAAGCCCTCCTCCGCCATCACCCGCTCGACGTTTTCCACCACCACGATCGCGTCGTCCACCAGCAGGCCGATTGCCAGCACGAGCCCGAACATGGACAACGTGTTGATCGAGAAGCCGACAATGCTCATGACCGCGAACGTGCCCAACAGCACCACCGGCACTGCGATGGTTGGGATCAGCGTGGCGCGCAGGTTCTGCAGGAACAGGTACATGACCAGGAACACCAGCACGATACCTTCGAGCAGCGTCTTGACCACTTCCTCGATCGACAGACGCACGAACGGCGTGGTGTCGTACGGATACTTGACGACGAGACCGTGCGGGAAGTACTTCGACAACTCGTCGATCTTCGCGCGCACCGCCTTGGCGGTGGCGAGCGCATTCGCGCCCGTGGCGAGCTGGATACCGAAGCCGGCGGTCGGCTGACCGTTGTACTTGGTGTCGAAGTTGTAGTTTTCGCCGCCGAGCTCGACGCGCCCGACGTCCTTGATACGGACCTGCGAGCCGTCGGGATTGACCTTCAGCAGCACGTTGCCGAACTGTTCAGGCGTATTGAGCAGCGTCGCTTCGGTGATGGTCGCCTGCAACACCTGTCCCGGCACCGACGGCGTGCCGCCGAGCGAGCCGCCCGCGACCTGTACGTTCTGCGCCTGCAGCGCGGACTGCACATCCACCGGCGTCAAGCCGAAGTTGGTCAGCTTGTTCGCGTCGAGCCAGATTCGCATTGCGTACTGCGAGCCGAACAGCGTGACCGTGCCCACGCCGTCGATACGGCTGACCGGGTCCTGAATGTTCGACGCCACGTAGTTCGCGAGGTCGTACTTGCTCATGCTGCCGTCTTCGGACACGAACGCCATGACCAGCAGGAAGCTGCTGCTCGACTTCGTGACCTTCGTACCCAACTGCTGCACCGCTTGCGGCAGCAACGGAGTGGCGAGCTGCAGCTTGTTCTGCACCTGCACCTGCGCGATGTCAGGATTGGTGCCGGCCGCGAACGTCAGCGTGATGGTTGCCGTACCCGAGTCGTCCGACGTGGACGACAGGTACAGCAAGTGGTCGAGACCACTCATCTGCTGCTCGATCACCTGCGTGACGGTGTTTTCCACCGTCTTCGCCGAAGCGCCCGGATACGTTGCGCTGATCTGCACGGCCGGCGGCGCGATGGTCGGATATTGCGCGATCGGCAATGTGAACACCGACGCGATACCCGCGAGCATCAAAATGATGGCGATCACCCATGCAAAAATCGGGCGATCAATGAAGAACTTTGCCATGTGGCGGGCTCCCTGTTATTACGCGCCCGATGCAGCGGAGGCAGGTTGACCCGTCTGCGCGCTGCCGCTGGCGGCCGACGCACCTTGAGCGGCTGCGCCGGAGGCGGGGGTAGCGGGAAGTTGCGCGGCAACGGTCTTGACCTGCATGCCCGGTTTTGCCTTGTCGGTGCCCTGCACGATCACGCGGTCACCGGGTTTCAGACCGCTCTCGACCACCCAGTTCGGACCGTACGTGCCCGAGGTGACGAGCTGACGCAACACGACCTTGTTGTCGTCGCCGACGACGAGCGCGGTAGGCTGCCCCTTCTGGTCGTGCGTGATGCCGACTTGCGGTACGACGAGCGCGTTCTCGTTCACGCCTTCCTCGATCTTCGCGCGCACGAACATGCCCGGCAGCAGCACCTTGTCCTTGTTCTGGAAGATCGCGCGGACCGTGACAGAGCCGGTGCCCTGGTCGACCGTCACGTCGGTGAACTGCAGCTTGCCCTTTTCGGAATACGTACGGCCGTCTTCGAGAATGAGCGAGACCTTCGCGGCGTCAGGACCGTTCGTCTTGAGACGCCCTTCCTGCATCTGGCGGCGCAGCTTCAGACCTTCGAGGCTCGATTGCGTCAGGTCGACGTAGACCGGATCGAGTTGCTGCACGGTGGCGAGCAGCGTCGCGGCGCTCGCCTGCACATAAGCGCCCGGCGTGACTTGCGACACGCCGATCTGGCCCGTCACGGGCGAGGTCACGTCGGTATAGCCCAAGTTGATCTGCGCTGTCTCGACCGCTGCCTTGCCCGCGGCGACGTCGGCGGCGGCCTGGCCTTCCGAGGCGACCGCGTTGTCGTAGTCCTGCTTGCTGACCGCATTGGCGGCAACCAGCACCTTGAAGCGGCTTGCCTGCGCCGTGGTGGACGCGAGGTTGGCCTGCGCCTTGGCGAGCGATGCCTTCGCGTTGTTCAGCGTTGCGATGTACGGTGCCGGATCGATCTTGTACAGGCGCTGGCCTGCCTTGACCTGGCCGCCTTCGGTGAACTCGCGGCGCAGCACGATGCCGTCCACCCGCGCGCGCACTTGCGCGACAAGGAAAGCACTGGTGCGGCCCGGCAATTCAGTGACGACAGGTACGGTAGTCGGCTGGACTGTGACGACGCCGACTTCGGGCGTCTGTTGCGGCGGGGCAGATTGTTTTGGTCCGCATGCTGCCAGCAATATGGCAGCCGTCGCGGCACTGATTAAGCGGAATGGAACCCGTTCGACGCGCATGGAGCGACCTCTGTCTATGACTGAGAATGAAAAAGTGCGCGCATCCCTACCCCGGGGACGACGGCGCACACATGCGTCTTGCGACGCTCGACCGAAAGCCATGGGTGCCGACAAGCTGCCAGGCAACCAGAACCAAATGCGCCATACCGGGAAATGCCGCACCGCGCCGCCCGTTGAATCACGGCGCGAAAGCGTTCTGAAGACAACAGTGACGGATATTAACCGGTCGTCACAGCTTGGGCTATCCGATCGTGGGGTGCTATTATATATACATTCACGAATGGATGTAAAAGTGCGTTACTTCTCTTGCGGGGCGGGGACCCGGAAGAAAGCTTCGCCAAACGGTTCAGGGCAAACGGATTGTCATCGAGCGTACTTAAAAAAGCTCGGGAAAACCCGCAATCAGGGCAAGTTAGACAAATATGGTCAGAAGAACCAAAGAAGAAGCGCTGGAGACGCGCAATAGCATCCTCGACGCAGCCGAGCGGGTCTTCTTCGAAAAGGGTGTGTCGCGCACGTCGCTCGCCGACATCGCACAGGCGGCCGGCGTCACGCGCGGCGCCATTTATTGGCACTTCGCGCACAAGAGCGATCTGTTCACCGAAATGTTCGACCGCGTGCTGCTGCCGCTGGACGAACTCAAGGCCGCGTCGCTGGACCCGAACGAGCCCGATCCGCTTGGGCGGCTGATGGAAATCTGCATTGTCTGCGTGCGCGATACCGCGACCGATCAGCGCCGCCGCCGCGTGTTCGACATTCTGTTCCTGAAGTGCGAGCTGGTCGAAGAGATGGGGCCGGTGATGGTCCGCTACCAGACCAATATGCGCGAGGCGCTGATCAAGATCGAAGGCGGCTTGCGCAACGCGATCTCGAAAGGGCAATTGCCGGCAGACCTCGATACGAAGCTCGCTGCGGCCATGGTGCATGCGTTTGTCGGCGGGTCGCTGCGCGATATGCTGTTTCTACCGGATGCCACGAATTTCACCGCGCTCGGTGAGCGGATGGTCGAAGGCATTTTCGATGCACTGCGTCTGAGTCCGGCGTTGCGTAAGACAACGTGAAGCAGCGGCTGGCGGGCCGGATGGGCGCGAGGCGGCCTGCTTGGGTCGTTCGCGGCTGATTGGGCGGTGGCTGGCGTTGCTAGCGTTACTGGCGTTGCTGGGATTGCTGGGATTGCTGTCGGCGCCGTCGTTGCCGGCAACGCTCCCGACGCACCATTTGGCGCAATCAGCCGCGCCTGCTCTCGCGGCGCTCGCTGCCGTGTTGGACCGGCGTTGGGCCGGCATTGTCACGACCTTGGGTCACGACCTTTGAGTCACGACCTTCGCTTCACGACCTTCGCTTCACGGCCTTCGCTTCACGGCCTTTGAGTCACGACCTTTAAGTCGCGGCCTTTGAGTCACGGCCTTTGAGTCGCTACCTTCAACTCGCGGCCTTTCAACCGCGTCCTCCCGCCCGTATCAGCGATTCCGGCTGCGCGCCTTCTGATTCGATGCATAAATGTTGCCGCGCTCCAGCGGCGCACCGCTACTCACGGCGGCAAGCCATTCGTCGGTGCTCGCCACCGCCGCAAAGCGTGATTGCAGCACCACACTGAACACGCGATGAATATCTTCCGCGCTTGCAAAGCCCGCGCTGTTTTCGTAGGGCACCGAGCCGGTTGCATCGTGCAGGAATTCGACGGCGAGGCCCGCGTGGACCGCGTGATTGATCGTCGATGCATCGCAGTTGTGCGTCATGTATCCCACCACCGTGACCGTGTCGATTTGCCGTGCTGCCAGCCAGTCGGCGAGGTCTGTGCCGGTGAAGGCGCTCGGCAGCGACTTCTCCAGATAGTGATCGCGCTCGCGGGAAGCGACCACCGGGTGCAATTCCGCTCCCGCGCTGCCGCGGGCGAACAGCGGCGAAGTGGCGGGCGCGAAGTTCTGCACGATCACCACCGGCACGCCGGCGGCACGCGCGGCGTCGATCGCGCGTCCTATGTTGGCTAGCGAGCTGTGGACGTCCGGATACTCGATCGGCAGATTGCCGCTTACGTATTCGTTCTGCACGTCGATGACGATCAGCGCACGGCGTGGTGTGGTCATGGCAAGACTCCTGTGAAAGGTTGATGAGGTCGCGCGCGACAGACCCGCTAGCTTCAGGCAAGCGAGGCCGCCGCGATGACGCATTGTTCGCCCACACCAGTTTTGGCGACAGCGGCCCGATTGACAATATTCGCTAGAATCGGGCCATCGTCGTCGCTCTTACGAGGTGCCTGACTCATGGCTACATCTGCCGCTTCTGCCGCTTCTCCCCCCGCCGCCGCAAAGCCCGCCGCAAAGCCCGGCGGACAGCGGACGCATATCGTCGCAGTGATCGCGTTCGACCGCATCAGCCCATTTCATCTTTCTGTGCCATGCGTGGTGTTCGGCGAGGACCGCAGCGGTGGTGGCGTCCCCGGTTTCGACTTCCGCGTCTGCGCAGCCGAAACCGGCCCGCTGACGACGACCGCAGGATTCTCGATTGCCGTGACTCACGGCCTCGAGGCGCTCGCCGAAGCCGACACGATCATCGTGCCGAGCTGGCGCGATCCCGCCGAGGCGCCGCCGGCCGCTTTGCTCGATGCACTACGCGCGGCGCACGCACGCGGCGCGCAACTCGTCGGCCTGTGCCTCGGCGCGTTCGTGCTGGCTGCCGCGGGCATTCTCGACGACCGCCCGGCCTCCACGCATTGGGCATGGGCCGACGACTTCGCGCGCCGTTATCCGCGTGTCCGGCTGGATCGCGACGTACTTTATGTCGACGACGGCAACGTGCTGACATCGGCGGGCACGGCTGCCGGCCTGGATTGCTGTCTACATGTGCTGCGCAAGATGTGCGGCGCCGAGGTGGCGAACTTCGTCGCGCGGCGGCTCGTCGTATCGCCGCACCGGCAAGGCGGCCAGGCGCAATACATCCAGCAGCCGGTCCCGCCGAACGTCCGCGAAGACCGGCTGTCGGGTCTGCTTGACTGGGTGTGCGGCAACCTCGACGCGCCGCATACGCTCGACAGCCTCGCGGCCCGCGCGCTGATGAGCAGGCGCACCTTCACGCGGCGCTTCAGGCTCGCCACCGGCACGACCGTCGGCGCGTGGCTGCTTGCACAACGGCTCACGCGCGCGCAGCAGTTGCTGGAGAGCTCGGATGAGTCGGTGGAAGCGATTGCGGGCATCGCCGGTTTCGGCTCGGCGGCGTCATTGCGTCAACACTTCGCGGAAGCCTTTCGGACGTCGCCCTCGGCATGGCGAAGAGAGTTTCGCGGCGCCTGAGGACACAGCGGCCAGGCAGGTGCCGCGTGACACGCACGCTACACGCGAAGCAAACGCGGCGCCACACGCTAACGGCGATCAAGACGCCGGGTAACACATTGAAGGCGAAGCATCGCATCGACGCCGCGAAGCAGCGCCACGTGCAAAGCGACGCGCTTTCGTAGTCGGCCACCGCGAATTCGTAGTCGCGCCCGCACGACACTCGACTTCGCACGCTGCGCGACCGTTCCGCGCGTTCATGCCGCTCACGCGCCGGTCAAGCCGCGAACAAGGGACGCCGTCAGCGCTCGCTGATCCAGCGCGCCACATACAGCATAAGCGCGACCAGAAAAATCATCGCCGCCCACGCCCAGTTCGGCATGGCATGCGGAGTCGGCTCGGGGTGAGAGACGCCATGCGACACGCTGGCCGCCCGCCCGGCGAGCGCGTTGCCATGTTCAGTGCGAGTGCGTCGCGAGACGCCGCCGAGCGTGATGGGCCGCAAAAATACATGCTGGCGACGCGCCGCCGAACCGCGCGCGCGGTTCGGGCCCTGCCCATGCTTCGCACGCACGACCGCGCTGAATTCGGTGAAGAAATCGTCGGCGAGATGATGAAGCGCGTTTTCGAGCTGACGCGTGGGCAGTTCAGCGAGCGGCCCGGACGACGTCGCCCAGATCGTGTAGTCGATCCGTGTGCCGCGCTCCCTGGCGCCGAGCGCACCTTCTTCCGGGCGCAGGCGCACTTCGATTTGTCCGCGCAGGGAGCCGATACCTTCGGCGCGCGCCTTGAAATTGATCGTGCGGCGCTCCGCATCGGCCGGACCGGAATCCTGGCCGGCGACGTGCGCGCGTGCTTCGTAGCGCGCGCGCAGCGGCCCGAGCGGCACCGTCATAGCCAGCGCGTATTCGCCGTGCGAAAGGCGCGTGAACGACTCGCAGTTATCGAGGCTGGCGCGCAGAAGCGCGAGATCTTGCAACGCGTCCCAGACATCGGACGGCGCAAGTGGAATCCGTAACGCGTCGTTCAGTTCCATCCCAGCCTCCGACAAACACGCGACAGCGGATCAGGACGTCTGATCGATGCGGTCGACGCGCGATGAGTAAAACGCGAGATATCCCTGGATCGGGGCTGCCTGTTCGAACGGCGTCTCGTAAGTCCAGACGGCGTTTTCGATCAAGCCGTCTTCGGTGCGCAGATGGTAGTACGACGCGTCGCCCTTGAACGGACAGTGCGACGTGTGCGTGGAGCGTTCGAGCCGCGCCATGTTCACGTCTTCACGCGGGAAATAGAACACGTCGGGCAGACCGGTTTCGGCGAGCGTGAGCGCCGCGTGCGTGTCGGCCATCGTCACGCCACCGTGAATCACCCGCACCCGGTGATGATTGCCCGTTATCGCAATGGCGTGCCCGCCGGAGGGTTTGTCCGGGCTCGCGTGAGGTCTCAAGGCATCGCTCATGTCTCGGCTCCGTGAAAGTGTGCGGTCGTGCATACAGCAAAGCCACGGGACAGGCCCGTGGCTTCATTATCGGTCAAAGTCCTCGCGATTGCGCGGCCTCAGTGCTGCATGCCCGACAAGCCTCGGGTTTACTGGGTGTTCCAGTAGAACGCCGCTTTCGCCGTGCCCTTCGCGGGCACCGTCAAGGCCTTCGACTGGTCGCGGTCCTTGTATGTCGCATGCACCGTGTAGCGCCCCGGGCGCAGTTTCACGAGCATGTACGGTCCGCGCGACGCGGTGCTCAACACCTCGCCGTTATGCGCATCGACGATCCGCACGTGGACGTCGGCCAGATAGTCCGAGCCCGGTCCGGTAAAGCGCAGCGACAGCGGCCACTGGCTTTGCGCCTGCTGCAGCGCCTTGGACTCGTCCAGACCGACGCCGCCCGAGACGAACGACACGTCGCCTTGTTGCTGGATTTGCGGCAGACCTCCGCCGTTGGCGTTGCCTGCGCTCGTCTGGTCCGCGGTGGTGCCGCCGGTTACTTCGCTCGCCTGCTGCGCGTACGCGCCGCCCGCCAGACCGAGAGTGAGCGCCACGCTGGTCGCGGCGGCTACGATCTTTCGCTGAGTGCGTTGGTTCTTCATCGGTTTGCTCCTTATTGACGTCCTTATCCGGGACCCGTCGATGGGACCAGATTCAACTTAGATGCAACTGGCGTGCCACGCGGCCGCTCGCCAGGACGGCGAACCGGCCGCTTCGCACGTCACGCGCCGCAAAGCGCCTTGCTTGCGGCTTCCGTCATAGAAAGAAAAATGCCGGTCTGTCTGCAGTAAGTGCAAACAGACCGGCAAGGGTTACTCGATGCTGCGCGTGGATCAACCCAGATCGACCGGCACGAAAATCTGCGCATTGTCCCGCTGGATCAGCAACGCAATGCTATTGCCCGCGCCGGAGATCATCTGCTTTAACTGATCGACGCTCGTCACCGGCCGGCCGTTGACCGCGAGAATCACGTCGCCCGGCTGGATGCCCGCGCTCTCCGCCGCGCCGCCCGACTGCTGCACGAGAAGACCGTGCGAGATCGAAGCGCTGCTCTTTTCTTGCGGCGTCAGCGGACGCACGGCCACGCCCAGACGGCCTTGCAACTGCGCGGGCTGATCGGTCTTGTCCGAGGCCAGCTTCGTGTCCGACAACGAGCCGATCGTCACCTTCAGATCCTTCGCGCCCTTGTCGCGCCACACCTGCACTGTGGCCGTGCTGCCGGGCGCGAGGCCTGCCACCTGTGAAGGCAGCGCCGACGAATCGCCCACCGGCTCGCCGTTCACCGACAGAATCACGTCTCCCGGCTGCAAACCCGCCTTCGCGGCAGGACCGTCCGGATCGACGGAGCTGACGAGCGCGCCTTGCGGCTTCTGCATGCCGAACGAATTTGCCAGCGTCTGATTCATGCTTTGCACCGCGACGCCCAGGCGCCCCCGGCTCACGTGCCCCGTCTTGACGATGTCGTCCTTGACCTTGATCGCTTCATTGATCGGGATTGCGAACGAAAGCCCCTGGAAGCCGCCAGTCTGCGAGTAGATCATGGAGTTGATGCCGATCACCTCGCCTTGCAGATTGAACAGCGGTCCGCCGGAATTGCCGGGATTCACCGGCACGTCGGTCTGAATGAACGGCGTGTAGTTTTCGTTCGGCAGCGAACGCGATTTCGCGCTGATGATGCCCGAGGTCACCGTATTGTCGAAACCGTATGGCGAGCCGATCGCGACCACCCACTGACCGACCTTGCTTTGACGCGGATCGCCGATCTTCACTGTCGGCAGACTGCTTGCGTCGATCTTCAGGACAGCGACGTCCGACTGTTTGTCGGCGCCGATCACCTTGGCTCTGAACTCGCGCTTGTCGGTCAGCTTCACCGTGACGACGTTTGCGCCG
Source organism: Paraburkholderia kirstenboschensis (assembly GCF_904848585.1). Lineage (GTDB taxonomy): Bacteria > Pseudomonadota > Gammaproteobacteria > Burkholderiales > Burkholderiaceae > Paraburkholderia > Paraburkholderia kirstenboschensis. Next base: position 113,250 of record NZ_CAJHCR010000001.1, on the reverse strand, counting down.
TCCACCACATGCGCGTTGGTCAGGATATAGCCGTCGCTGCTGACGATAAACCCGGAGCCGAGGCTCGCGCTCGGCTCGTCGGGCGCATCGCCGCCGTCGCCGCCCTGCATGCCGGGCGTGCCGCCAAAGAAGTGCTTGTAGAACTGGTAGAACGGATCGCTCGGATCGATCGGCAACTGATTGCCGCCGCTCATGCCGCCATTGCCTCCATTGCCTCCATTACCGCGCAATGCCGTGCGCTTCACGACGTGCTTTGCGCTGATGTTGACTACCGCCGGTCCGTACGTTTCGACGAGACCGGAGAAATCGGGAATGCCAGTTTTCGCGGCGGCTTCGGCGGGCATCATCGCCGCTTGCGCCGGTGAAATGACCTGAGGCGCGGGTACGTCGCGATGGCCCGCCACATAGCCGGCGGAAAGTGCAACGGCGACAGCCGCTGCAACAGCGCTGCGAGACAAGGTTTTCGCGTTCATCGTGTACTCCTGACTGGAGAAAGAAACTTAGATGTCAGGAAGCGTACGGGGCATCGCTTAAAAGAGTCTTAAGCAGCTACAGATCGCGTTTGGCCTTCATTTTTAAGGGGTTTTCTGCACCAAGCAAATTGAAAGCATTGCTTCAGAAGCGCACGGTGACCTGTAGTCCACCGGCCGGCGATTTGTCGAGCGACACCGTAGCGTGGTGTTGAGTGGCGATTCGCCGTACGATCGCAAGGCCGAGTCCGCTGCCGGCCACATCGGTACGCACGCGATTTTCGCCGGCGCCCGCGCGATAGAAACGGTCGAAGACACGCTCGCGTTCGGCAGGCTCGATGCCGGGTCCGCTGTCGGCGATACGCACCACCGGATGACCCTGTTCGACATGCAGACTCACGTCGACGCGCCCGCCTCGCGGCGTATACTTGGTCGCGTTATCGACGAGATTGTTGAACATGACGCGCAGCGCCTCAGGATCGCCGATCACGGTAGCCGCTTCGCTCGCCTCGATGCCGAGGTCCACGCCGCGATCTTCAGCAAGCGGCGCATAGGTCACCACGCAGTCCTGCAACAACGAGCGCAAGTCGACGGCATCGGTCGCGGCGAGGCCGTCCGGTTCCGAGCGCGCGAGCGCGAGCAGTTGCTCTGCAAGGCGCGTTGCGCGCGTCACGCCCGCTTGCAGATCGGCGAGCGCTTCGCTGCGCGCCGCGTCGTCTTTTGCGCGCGCCACCAGCTGCGATTGAATCTGCACCGCGGCAAGCGGCGTGCGCAGTTCGTGCGCGGCATCGGCGACGAACGCCTTCTGGATGTCGAGCGCGGTGGCGAGCCGCTGCAACAGCCCGTTCAACGCGCGCACGAGCGGCTGCACTTCGAGCGGCAGGCGCTGATCGGGCAACGGATCGAGCGCCTCCGGATGACGCGTGTCGAGCGCGCTCGTCACGCGCCGCAGCGGGCGCAAACCGCGTCCGATGATCACCCACACCGCGAGCCCGAGGGCCGGCAGCAGCACGATCAACGGCCACAACGTGCGCAATGCGACGTCGGCGGCGAGGCGGTTGCGCACCGACAGCGGTTGAGCCAACTGCACCACGTTATCGCCGACGATCGCCCCATACACGCGCCAGTCGCCGCGATCGGTGTGTTCGGTCGTGAACCCCAGTTCGGCGCGCGGCGCGAGCGGCGCGCGCGGACGCGAGTAGTACATCAGCACGCCGTTGCGATTCCAGATTTGCAGCACGATGCCTTCGTCGCCGGTATCGCGCGAGCCGAGCACTTGTGAGAACGGTTCGGACGGCAGAGCCGCGGCGATCTGCTCCAACTGGTAGTCGAACAGTTCATTCGCTTCGGCAAGCGCCTGGCGGTAAATCAGCCAGCCCGCCACGCCGACGCCGAGTAGCACGAGCGCGAGCAGCCACACCAGCAATTGACGTCGGATCGAACGCATCGGCTCAGGCTTCCCTGGCGATCATGTAGCCAAGGCCGCGCACGTTGCGGATCAGGTCCGCGCCGAGTTTCTTGCGCAGCGCATGAATGTAGACCTCGACGGTATTGCTGCCGATCTCCTCGCCCCAGCCGTACATTTTTTCCTCCAGCTGACTCTTCGAGAGCACGGCGCCGGGCCGCGCGAGCAGCGCTTCGAGCAGCGCAAACTCTCGCGCCGACAATGCCACCGGCGCGCCGTCGAGCGTGACCTGATGCGACGCGGGATCGAGCGTCAGATTGCCGTGGCGGATCGTCGAATCGCTACGGCCCGATTGACGGCGGATCAGCGCCCGCATGCGCGCGCCGAGTTCGTCGAGATCGAATGGCTTGACGAGGTAATCGTCCGCGCCGGCGTCGAGGCCCTTCACGCGGTCGGCTACCGCGTCGCGTGCCGTGACGATCAGCACCGGCATAGCGTGGCCGCGCGCGCGCAGCGTGCGCAATACGTCGAGGCCGTCGCGCTTGGGCAGCCCCAGGTCGAGCAGCACGAGGTCGTAGGGCTGGCTGCCCGCCGCGCTGAGCGCCGCTTCGCCGTCTTCCACCCAGTCGACCGCGAAGCCTTCGCCGCGCAGCGCCTTGCGCACGCCCTCGGCGATCATCCGGTCGTCTTCGACTAGCAAGATGCGCATGGTCACGTTTCCTCAACATTCGATGATGCCGCATTCTAGCGCCCGCCCTCCGCACGCGCGCCGGTGTGGCGCTTTTTTCACCGCAGGCCGACGGCATGTCACTACAATGGGCGCTTTGCGTCGCGCGGCGGTCTGGAAGGCTTAACGTGGTAGGCGAGCAATGCGCGCCAGCACGAATGCCCGACGCCGCATGCGCGATGGCGAACCCCGCCGGCGCGCTGCAAACCCTTCGTGCGACGCATCTCCACCACTTTGAATCGCCGCGTGCTGCACGCCCTGACATTTTGCTTTCTCGCCCGTCCATGACGCACGCTTTCCTGTCTTTTGCCGCACGCCATCTCCATCATGCGGCGCTGCGCTCGCGCTTAACGTCCGCTTTCATCCCAGCCTTGTCCGCCTGCTCTGTTTCGATCGCGCCGCGCGCGAGCGCGTGGCTGCTCGTCTGTGCCGCGTTAGCCGGCGGCGCGTCGCTGCCGCTTGCCGCGCACGCGCGCGTCAAGACGACACATCCGAGCGTCAACGTCAGCACCGTGTTGCCGCAATCGGTGATGATCGGCTTGCAGCGCGCGCACGTGCCCTTGTCGTCGATCAGCGTGGTCATCGAAAAAGTCGGCGATCGCACGCCGATCGTCGCGCTGAATGCAGGCAAGCCGATGATGCCCGCCTCGACGATGAAGCTCGTCACCACCTACTCCGGTCTGTCGATTCTCGGCCCCGACTACCGCTGGCGCACCAGCGCGTACGCCGACGGCACAGTCGACGCCAACGGCGTGCTGCACGGCAATCTCTACATTCAAGGTACGGGCGACCCTAAGCTCGTGCCCGAGGAACTCATCGACCTCGTGCAGAAGATCCACAAGGCGGGGATTCGCGGCATAGACGGCGCGCTCGTGCTCGACAAGCGCTACTTCGATCCGTCGACGCGCGATCTGCCGCCCTTCGACGACGACGCGACCGCGCCGTATAACGTCGGGCCCGATCCGCTGCTGTACGCATTCAAATCGCTATCGTTCACGCTGACGCCTTCATCGGACGGCACGGTCACGATCGACGTACTGCCCGCGCTCGCACAGTTGCAGATCGACAATCAGATGCGCGCGGTCAACGGCCCGTGCCGCGGCGAAGCGGCATCCGTATCGCCCACCGTCACGCCGACGCCTAACGGCACGCTCGTCGCATCGTTCGCCGGCGACTACTCGGTGCGCTGCGGCCCGCGCACCGTCAACGTCGCGGTGCTCGATCACTCGGCGTTCTTCGCCGGCGGCTTCCTTGCCTTGTGGCAGCAGACGGGCGGCACCTTCAGCGGCGCGACGCGTGAAGGCGCTGTGCCCGTCGGCGCAAAACTGGTGGCCACGCATCAGGGGCCGGTGCTGTCGGACATCGTTCGCGACATCAACAAGTTCAGCAACAACACGATGGCGCGCAACCTGTTCCTGTCGATCGGGGCAGCCGAAGAAAAAGGGCCTGCGACGCCCGCCAAGTCGGCGCGCGCGATCGAGGCGTTCCTGCGGCGTGACAGCATCGACATGGAATATCTGACGCTCGACAACGGCTCGGGCCTCTCGCGCGACGAGCACATCACCGCACTCTCGCTCGCCGACCTGCTGCAACGCGCCAACGCGAGCCCTGTCGCCCAGGTGTTCGTGCAGTCGCTGCCGATCGCCGGTGTCGACGGCACCATGCGCAACCGCCTGACCAACCAGGGCGCAGGCGGCAACGCACAGATCAAGACCGGCACCTTGCGCGACGTGCGGGCAATCGCGGGCTACGTGGCATCGGCGGACGGCAACAGCTACGTGGTGGTGAGCTTCATCAACGATCCGCACTCCGAAGCCGCGCGCGCCGCGCACGACGCGCTGCTCGAATGGGTGTATCAAGGACCGAACTCGGGCTTCAGCAGAATCTCGGCGCCTGCCGCCGAATCGACCAGCGCGGCACCGCACGGCAAGCCCAGGAAAAACCCGCGCAAGCGCGACGCGCATTGAGGATTCCTTCTAGCGAAGGCGGCGCGCGGTGAGACCTTAAGCGTGTACGCTGTCGAGCAGTGTTCGAGACTCACTGCACGCTCGCACAGCAACACGACAAAACACCGCGGCATGTCACGCGGCGACAAGGGACCACGGAGGAAGACACCATGCAATTCGACGCCGAATTGCTGCTGCTCGCCATGGCGCCAGTCTTTCTCGCATGTATCGGCTGGGAGGCGTGGCACCTGCGGCGAACGCGCCCCGGCGCGCGGCTCTATAGCTGGCGGGACACGCTGTGCAACGCAGCGCTCGCGCTCATGCAGCAAGCCACCGACAAGCTCGCCTGGCTCGCGATCATCCCCGTCTATGCGTTCTTCTACGACCACTACCGCGTCTACACGTGGCACGCGGGTTGGCTTTCGTTTGCCGTGCTGTTCGTCGCGCAGGATCTGCTCTACTACGTGTTTCACCGTTGCAGCCATCGCGTGCGATGGCTGTGGGCCGCGCATGTCGTGCACCACTCGTCGGAACGGATGAATTTTTCCACCGCGTTCCGCCAGAGCCTGATGTATCCGGTGGCCGGCATGTGGCTCTTCTGGATTCCGCTCGCCGTACTCGGTTTTCCGCCTAAGCAGATCGTCGGTATTGTGCTGATCAACCTGGGCTTCCAGTTTTTCGTGCACACGCAGGTGATCGGCAAATTCGGCGACAAATTCGGCAGCAAGCTCGGCTGGCTCGAATACGTATTCAACACGCCGTCGATTCATCGTGTGCATCACGCGCGCAACGACCGCTATATCGACCGCAACTACGCTGGCGTGCTCGTGGTCTGGGACCGGCTGTTCGGCAGCTACGTCGACGAGGACCCGCGCGAGCCGCCCGTGTACGGCATCGTGGAGCCGCTCGATGCCTATAACCCGCTGAAGGTGACGTTCCACGAATGGGCGTCGATGGCGGCCGACTTCGCGAGCGTGCACGGCGCGCACAACAAGCTGCGTGCGCTGTTCGCACCGCCCGCGTGGGCGGCCGATTATCACGCGCGCCGCAGGGCCGGCTCAACGGCCACGCTTGCGCACGCAACCATCAACGACAACAACGATATGGCCGCGTTTTCCGCACGACGCAGACCGTAGAAGATTCTGTAAGCTGTCGTCACGCCGCCGACGCGGTGGACGCGGCCTGCAATACATGGCGCAAGGGCCAAACATACGAGGAGATGTAGTCAACATGAAGCACACAGCATCGAGGAAACAGCATTGGGTGCGCGTCTCGCAAACCGCCGTCGCGAGCGCGGCGTTTGCGCTGCTCGCAGCTTGCGGCGGTGGCGGCGACAATAACAACAACGCCAGCAGCACGCCCGCGGGCGGCGTCAAATTGCAAGTCGTTTCGTTCGGCGACAGCCTGTCGGACGCCGGCACCTATTCGCCGGTGATTCAGGGGAGCTTCGGCGGCGGCCGCTTCACGACCAATCCGGGCGAAGTGTGGACGCAGAAAGTGGCCGAGTATTACGGCGACACGTTGAAGCCGGCATACCTCGGCGGCTTCGGCCAGCCGCTGGTTGCGACGGGCGGCTTCGGTTATGCGCAGGGCGGCTCGGACGTCGTAAACCCTCAAGGCAAAGGCTGGGCGCCTAACAACATGGCGGCCACGACGGTGCCCATCGTGACTCAGGTCGCGAACTACCTCGGCGCCCATACGAGCTTCAACCCGAATCAGCTGGTGCTCGTGAACGGCGGCGCGAACGACATCTTCCAGTTCGCGGAAAACACCGCGAACCTGACAGCGCTCGGCACCGCGCTACAGACGCAATACCCGCTGCTGGTGCAGGCGGGCAAGCTGCCGAACACGCAGGCAGGCCAGGTTGCGTTCATCGTCGGCTATCTGCAACAGCTGCCTAACCCGCAGGTCGCTCATGCCGCAGCCCAGCTGGCCGCGCAAGTGAAAACCATTGTCGGCGCGGGTGCGACCCACGTGGTGGTGTCGACTGTGCCCGACATCGGCAATACACCGCTCGGCGTCGCATCCAACGCGAAGACGCCGGGTTCCGCCGCGCTGCTGTCGGGAATCTCCGCCGCGTATAACTATCTCTTCGTTCAGAACCTCACGGCGCTCGGCCTCGTGGGCACGGGCAAAGTGATCGTGGTCGATGCATTTGCGTGGCAGGATCAGCAGTTGCCGAACTACAAGGCGCTCGGCTTCACGGTGTCCAACACCGACACAGCGTGCAACCTGAGCGCTATGCAGACCAACGCAACGGCGTACGCCCGGGCCAATCCGGCCGCGACGAACGGACTGACTCCGGAGCAGTACGGCAGCCAGTTCGGCTCGTCGCTGTTCTGCTCGCCGCAAACCTACACGGTGGCCGGTGCCGACCAGACCTACATGTTCGCGGACACGGTTCACCCGAGCACGCACATGAACGCGTTGTTCGCGCAGTATGTCCAGCAGCAGATCGCGGCTACCGGGCTCGGTAAATAAGCGGAGTTCGAGAGACCGCGCGTGACTCGGTCTTTAGCTGTAAAGGTTGGAATGCGAAACGCCTGGCTTATCGACTGTGTAAGTGTGTCGATTGCAGCCAGGCGTTTTTTATTGTGCGCTTGCCCGGCACTTCGGAGCACGGCGCGAGGAGCGGGAGCTCAGGCGTGGCTTTGCGCTTCGAACGCCGCTGCCGCGCGGCCCAAGCGGTCGTTCACGGCGATCCATTCGATCGTATCCGGCAACTTCTCGATCAATATGCGCGTGACGTTGGCACGATCGAGCGCCCGCAGCAATCCGTACAGCTCGCGTGCATACACATGCGGATCTTCCGGGGCCGCAATGAAATGCACGCCTTCGGCGTCGGCCCAATGGCCCGCGCGCGAAGCACGCGCGACCAGCGCAACGCGCTCGCCCTGCTCGCGAGCGGCCAGCACCGGTTCAAGCGCGGTGAACGGCAACAGCGCCAACGGCGTGCGAGGCGCGTAGTGCGCCTTCAACGTGCCGGACGCACGCGGCGCGGTCGCATCGGAGCCGTCGGGAAGGCGCGGCGCTTCACCGAGCACGTCGGCGATATCTTGCGGCGTGACGCGGCCCGGTCGCAGCAAGGCGGGAAAGCCGCGCGACAAATCGACGATTGTCGATTCGATGCCGACGTCGGAGGCGCCGCCGTCGAGCACATGAATCGCGCTGCCGAACTCCTCGCGAACATGTTGCGCGGTGGTCGGACTCACGTGCCCAAAGCGATTCGCCGAGGGCGCCGCGACGCCGCCATGTCCATTGCGCAGCGCGCTGAACGCCTCCAGCAACGCTTGCGCCACGGGATGCGAAGGACAGCGCAGTCCAACCGAATCCTGCCCGCCGCTGACCGCCGACGGTATGCGCGCGGCGCGCTTCAGGATGAGGGTGAGCGGCCCAGGCCAGAACGCGTCGATCAGACGCTGCGCCTCCTGCGGCAAATGCTCGACCCAATAGTGCGGATCACCCTGCGGAGCCAGATGCACGATCACCGGATGATTCGCCGGCCGGCCCTTCGCCGCATAAATGCGAGCCACCGCGTCTGGATTCTCGGCGTCGCCGCCGAGCCCGTAGACCGTCTCCGTGGGAAACGCGACGAGGCCGCCTGCGTCGAGCAGCGCCGCTGCATGCTCGATCTGCGCGGCGCTCACGGGCAGCGCGTTTGCGGCGGCTTCACCGGGCTGGGCGGGTTGCTGTTGATCGGGCATGGCTCGCGCGTCAGCTCGTGGCGATGTGCAGCAGCCGCGCGCAGTCGCGCCCCGCCGTGCGCGCTTCTTCGAGCGTCGCAGCCGTGAAATTCACATGGCCCATCTTGCGGCCGCAACGCGCTTCTTCCTTGCCGTACAGATGCAAACGAGCCGCCGGCATCGCCGCGACCTCGTGCCATGGCGGCGTGACCGACGCGCCCTTCGGACCGTCCGGGAACCAGACGTCGCCGAGAATGTTCAGCATGACTGCCGGCGAATGCTGACGAGTGTCGCCAAGCGGCATTCCGGTCATTGCCCGCACCTGCTGTTCGAACTGGCTGGTCGCGCAGGCGTCGACGGTGTAGTGCCCGGAGTTGTGCGGACGCGGCGCCATTTCATTGGCCACGAGCGAGCCGTCTTCGAGAATGAAAAATTCGACACACAGCACGCCGACATAGCCGAGCTTGTCGGCGATTTGCAGCGCGGCTTGTTGCGCCTGCTCGACGAGCGTGGGACTTGCGTCCGGCGCCGGAACGATGGTGTGCGACAGCACGCCGTCGCGATGCGTGTTCTGCGCGAGCGGGTACACGACCGACGCGCCGCTCGCCGCGCGCGCGATCAGCGCGGAAACTTCGAACTTCAGCGGCAAGCGCTTTTCCAGCACGCATGGCACGCCGGCGAGCGACGCATACGCCTCGCGCACTTCGTCGGCATTGCGCACGCGAATCTGGCCCTTGCCGTCGTAACCCATACGAGCCGTTTTGAGGATGCCGGGCAGCACGGCTTCGAGCTTCGCATCGTCAAGCGCGGCGAGCGCGTCCGGCGATTCGATCACCACGTGCGGTGCGACCGTCACGCCCGACGACGCGATAAAGCGCTTCTCGGCGATGCGATCCTGGGCCACGGCGACGCATCGGCCAGCCGGACTCACGAATGTGGTCTTCGCGAGGAAGTCGAGGCTCGCGGCCGGCACGTTCTCGAATTCGGTCGATACCGCCGCGCACAGCCGCGCCAGTTCGGTCAGCGACGCTTCATCGTCGTAGGCCGCGCGCAGATGGCGGTCGGCGACCGAGCCCGCCGGGCTGCTTTCATCTGGATCGAGCACGGCGACGCGATAGCCCATTGCCTGAGCGGCAAAGCAGAACATGCGGCCGAGCTGGCCGCCACCAACCATGCCAAGCCATGCGCCGGGCAAAATCGGTGAAACCGGTGTGTTGTCTGGGTTCATCTTAGTGGTCGGTCGCGACCGGGCGTGCCCGCAGTCCTACAACTCCTGCAATGGCAAGCGTCCGGCCGGTGGGTCAGACAGAGGACTTCCTGTATCAATCGAGCCGTTACTGAGTCCGTTTTCGCAGGACATCGGCCCATTTCGGCCCGCGCTTACAGCGCCGGCAACACCATCGCGTGGGCCGCTTCGTTCTGGCGCACGCGGAACGCCGCGAGCTTCCCGGCATATTCAGCGCTCGTGCCGCTCAAAATCGAAACCGCGAACAGCGCCGCATTCGCCGCGCCCGCTTCGCCGATCGCAAATGTCGCGACGGGCACGCCCTTCGGCATCTGCACGATCGAATGCAACGAGTCGACACCCTTCAGATACTTGCTCGCCACCGGCACGCCGAGCACCGGCACCGTGGTCTTGGCCGCCAGCATGCCCGGCAGATGCGCCGCGCCGCCCGCGCCCGCGATGATCGCGCGGATGCCGCGCTCGCGCGCGCTTTCAGCATAGGCGAACATTTCGTCCGGCATGCGGTGCGCGGAGACGACCTTTGCCTCGTACGGCACGCCGAATTCCTGCAGAATCGCGACGGCGTTCTTCATTACTTCCCAGTCGGAACTGGAGCCCATCAGCACGCCGATAACCGGCGCGCCATGCGTGTGGGCGGTCTGTGCTTCACTCATCTTGCGGCTTCCTTTTCTCGAACGACGCGGATCTGATCAGGCGAGCTTCTGCCCGGTCAGACGTTCGAGCGCTTCCTGGTATTTCTCGCCCGTCTTCTGGATTACGTCGTCCGGCAGCTTCGGCGCGGGCGGCTCTTTCGCCCAGTCCTGCGTTTCCAGCCAGTCGCGCACGAACTGCTTGTCGAACGACGGCGGATTGGTGCCCACCTGATACTGGTCGGCCGGCCAGAAGCGCGACGAATCGGCGGTGAGCGCCTCGTCCATCAGATACAGCTTGCCGTGGTTGTCCAGACCGAACTCGAACTTCGTGTCGGCGATGATGATGCCGCGCGTGGCTGCGTAATCCGCAGCTTCCTTGTACAGCCTGATCGAAATGTCGCGGATCGTGGCCGACAGTTCGGTGCCGATGCGGCGCTCCATGTCGTTGTACGTGATGTTTTCGTCGTGATGGCCCATTTCCGCCTTGGCTGCCGGCGTAAAGATCGGCTCGGGCAGCTTCTGCGCGTTTTGCAGACCCGCCGGTAACTCGACGCCGCACACCGAACCCGTGGCCTGGTAGTCTTTCCAGCCGCTGCCGGCCAGATAGCCGCGCACCACGGCTTCGACGAGGATCGGCTCGAGGCGTTTCACGACGACTGCGCGGCCCTTGACCTGCTCGACTTCGTCCGCCGCCACCACGGATTCAGGCGCCACGCCGGTCAAGTGATTCGGCACCACGTGCTTGAGCTTCTCGAACCAGAAGTTCGCCATTTCGTTGAGCACGCGCCCCTTATTCGGAATCGGCTCGCCCATGATGACGTCGAACGCCGACAGACGGTCGGTCGTAACGATCAGCAACTGGTCGTTGCCCACCGCATAGTTGTCGCGGACTTTTCCGCGGCCGAGCAGCGGCAGCGAGCGGAGCGTGGATTCGTAGAGGGTAGACATCGTCGTGGTTCGCTAAAAGTGAGGCAAAAAGTGTGACCGGAACAAAAGGGAAACGCCGTTCCCCGGATGATGCGGGAACGGCGATCTAACGACAACCTGGCCAGACGGCCAGGCATAGAGCCATGCGCTGACGCAAATACCGCTTAGCGGACGACCTGTGCAAGCTCGCCCGACTTGTACTTCTCCGCGATTTTATCAAGCGAAACCGGCTTGATCTTGCCGGCCTGGCCTTCGCAGCCGAATTGCGTGTAGCGCTCGATACAGATCTTCATCGCAGCTTCGCGCGCCGGCTTCAGATAATCGCGCGGATCGAACTTGCCCGGATTGGTCGCCATGTAGCGGCGGATCGCGCCGGTGATCGCGAGACGCAGGTCGGTGTCGATGTTGACCTTGCGCACGCCGTGCTTGATGCCTTCCTGGATTTCCTCGACCGGCACGCCGTAGGTTTCCTTCATGTCGCCGCCGAATTCGCGGATTTCCGCGAGCAGTTCCTGCGGCACCGACGACGAACCGTGCATCACCAGGTGCGTGTTCGGAATGCGCTGGTGAATTTCCTTGATGCGCTGGATCGACAGAATGTCGCCCGTCGGCTTCTTGCTGAACTTGTATGCGCCGTGCGACGTGCCGATTGCGATTGCGAGCGCGTCGCACTGCGTCAGCTTGACGAAGTCGGCGGCCTGTTCCGGATCGGTCAGCAGTTGCTCGCGGGTCATCGTGCCTTCCGCGCCGTGGCCGTCTTCCTTGTCGCCCTTCATGGTTTCCAGCGAGCCGAGCACGCCCAGTTCCGCTTCCACCGTCACGCCGATCGAGTGCGCGGCTTCAACCACCTTGCGCGATACCTCGACGTTGTACTCGTACGAGGCGACCGTCTTGCCGTCGGCTTCGAGCGAGCCGTCCATCATCACGCTGGTAAAGCCGCTGCGGATCGCCGCCATGCAGACCGCCGGCGACTGGCCGTGGTCCTGGTGCATCACGACGGGAATGTGCGGATAGGACTCGACCGCTGCTTCGATCAGATGGCGCAGGAACGCTTCGCCCGCGTACTTACGCGCGCCGGCGGAAGCCTGCATGATGACCGGCGCGTTGACCTTGTCGGCCGCCGCCATGATCGCCTGCACCTGCTCCAGGTTGTTCACGTTGAATGCCGGAAGGCCGTAACCGTTTTCAGCGGCATGGTCCAGCAGTTGACGCATTGATACGAGAGGCATGCTGTAACTCCTTAGATTGAAACGAATTCCTGTGCCGTCGGCATCTTGTGGGCGATCTTGTCGCGAAGCAAGCTGCATACCCGTTCGCACCGTCACTAAAGCGTGGGGCGTTCCTTGACGCCACTCGCGCAATCTGAGCCGGTGCGCCGCCTCTCGCGGGGCCTGACAACCTGCTTCGTTCGATCCAGCCTGGACCGATCAAGCAAAAATGTGTCGACCGGAGTTCGCGCTTTAGCGCGTTACTCCGGTCCCATGCACGGCGGTCGACCCGGAGTCGCGCTTTAGCGCGTTACTCCGGTCCCATGCAAGGCGGTCGACCGGAGTGGGTGCAACGCACCTACCCTGGTCCGCCGAGCATGCGGTCAATACGGCTCGCCGACCCGCACGATCTTCAGCGTATTCGTGCCACCGGCCTGCCCCATCGGCTCGCCGACAGTCAGCACGACCATGTCGCCGCGCGACGCGTAACCCTTGCTGACCACCGTCTCCAACGCCTGTTGCAACGCGGTGTCGCGGTCGGTGTTGGTGTCCAGATGAAGCGACGTCACGTTGCGGTACAGCGCCATTGCCCGCTCGCTGCCGACCCGCGGCGTGAGCGCGAAGATCGGCACGTGCGTCCAGTGACGCGACATCCACAGTGCGGTCGAACCCGATTCGGTCAACGCAACGATCGCCTTCGCGCCCAGGTGAAACGCAGTGAACAGCGCGCCCATAGCAATCGACTGGTCGATGCGCGTGAACGTGCGATCGAGGAAATCCCGGTCCAGCTCCGACTGCTCGGACTTCTCGGCTTCGACGCAGATCGCGGCCATTGTCTCGATGGTCTGCACCGGATACTTGCCCGCCGCCGATTCCGCCGACAGCATCACCGCATCCGTACCGTCCAGGACCGCGTTTGCGACGTCCGACACTTCGGCGCGGGTCGGCACCGGCGCGTAGATCATCGACTCCATCATCTGCGTCGCGGTGATCACGAACTTGTTCGACTCGCGCGCCATACGAATCATGCGCTTTTGCAGCGCGGGGACTGCGGCATTCCCCACTTCCACGGCCAGATCGCCGCGGGCAACCATGATGCCGTCCGATGCGTCCAGAATGCCTTGCAGCGCCGGAATGGCTTCGGCGCGCTCGATCTTGGCAATCATCTTCGGCTTGATGCCGTACGGCGCGCCGGCGATGTTCGCCAGCTGGCGTGCCATTTCCATGTCGGTCGCGTTCTTCGGGAACGACACCGCGACAAAATCGACGCCGAGCGACATGGCCGTGCGGATGTCTTCCATGTCTTTCGCGGTCAGCGCGGGCGCCGACAGACCGCCGCCCTGGCGGTTGATGCCCTTGTTGTTGGACAGGTCGCCGCCGATCTTCACGATCGTGTGAATCTCGTTGCCGATCACGCGCTGAACGTTCAGCACGATCAGGCCGTCGTTGAGCAGCAGCACGTCGCCCGGCTTCAGGTCGCGCGGCAAGTCCTTGTAATCGAGACCGGCGCGCTCCTGGTTGCCGAGTTCGCAGTCGGCGTCGAGGATGAACGGCTCACCCGCGACGAGCGAAACCTTGCCATTTTCGAATTTGCCGACCCGGATCTTCGGGCCTTGCAGGTCAGCCATGATGGCGACCTCGCGGCCCGCCTGGCGAGCCGCCTCGCGCACGAATTCGGCGCGCTGGCGGTGGTCGTCGGCCGTGCCGTGCGAGAAATTGAGCCGCACCACGTCGGCGCCCGCCTGAATCATTTGCAGCAGGATCTCCGGCGTGCTGGAAGCCGGTCCGATGGTAGCGACAATCTTGGTGGCGCGATGCATGAGTCTCCTCGTCTGGATGGGATCGCTGGAAAGAGCGCTGCGAGTCGGATGCGGAGGCTGCGCACCGAAAGATGCTGCCAGGGGCTGCGCGCCGGTTGAAACCAGCGTCGCTTTATAGGGTGAAGCAGTGTTCGAGACCGGCACGCGAGGCGCCGGTGAGGGAGCGGGCGCGACTTGCGCATCGGGGAGTCCCGCTGGCGGAACGGCTGATTCGGCAGCTTGTGCGCTGGCCAATCGAGCTGTGTCGCCTGCAGTGGTCGACTCCGCGGGCGACTGAGACGGCCCGGATTCTTCTGGATGACTGATAGTCTGTGCGGCTTCGCCGACAGCCGCAACCGCAGCTGCAACCGTGTCGGCAAGCGCCGACTCCGGAGCCGCCGTTGCGGCGTCGGAGCGCGCTGTGCGCTCCCCTGCCGCTGCTGCCTCGGTGTCGCGCGGCTTGCCGCTCTGACCGTTCGCTTTTGCAGACTTCGCCGTTGGGGAGCGCGTCGCCACGTTAAGCCCGCGATTCGAGAACTTCAACGGCGGGCAGCTTTTTGCCTTCGAGGAACTCGAGGAAGGCGCCGCCGCCCGTCGAGATATAGCTGACCTTGTCGTGGATGCCGTACTTGGCGATCGCGGCAAGCGTATCGCCGCCTCCCGCAATCGAGAACGCGGACGATCTCGCGATCGCGTCGGCCAGCGTCCTGGTGCCATTGCCGAACTGGTCGAATTCGAACACGCCTACCGGGCCGTTCCACACGATGGTGCCGGCTTTCTCCAGTTGCGCGGCGAGCGCCTTCGACGTTTCCGGCCCGATGTCGAGGATCAGGTCGTCGTCCTCGACATCGGCGACGGCCTTGATTTCCGCCTTGGCGGTCGGCGAAAACTCTTTGGCCGTGACCACGTCGGTCGGGATCGGCACCGATGCGCCGCGTGCTTTCGCCGCGTCGATAATCGCCTTGGCTTCGTTCACCAGATCCGCTTCCGCCAGCGACTTGCCGATCTTCAGACCGGCCGCCAGCATGAACGTGTTGGCAATGCCGCCGCCCACGATCAGCTGATCGACCTTCTCGGCCAGCGACTTCAGAATGGTCAGCTTGGTGGACACCTTCGAGCCCGCGACGATCGCAACCAGCGGACGCTTCGGCGCGCCGAGCGCCTTGCCGAGCGCTTCCAGTTCGGCGGCGAGCAGCGGCCCGGCGCAAGCCACCGGCGCATATTTCGCGATGCCGTGCGTGGTTGCTTCAGCGCGGTGCGCGGTGCCGAACGCGTCGTTCACATAGATGTCGCAGAGCTTCGCCATTTTCTGCGCGAGCTCGTCGGAATCTTTCTTCTCGCCCTTGTTGACGCGGCAGTTTTCCAATAGCACAACCTGGCCCGGCGCGACGTTCACGCCGTTCTCCACCCAGTTCGCGACGAGCGGCACGTCACGGCCGAGCAGTTCGGCCAGACGCTTCGCGACCGGCGCGAGCGAGTCTTCCGGCTTGAAGGCGCCCTCGGTCGGGCGGCCCAGGTGCGACGTGACCATCACGGCCGCGCCCGCGTCGAGCGCTGCCTTGACGGCCGGCACAGAGGCGCGGATGCGGGTGTCTTCGGTGATGTTGCCTTGATCGTCCTGCGGCACGTTCAGATCGGCGCGGATGAACACTCGTTTGCCGGATAGCTTGCCTTCGGCGATCAGATCGGAGAGACGCAATACCTTGTTCATGGGCGTTTGTGTGCGAGTTGATGAGAAGGCGGTGGCGGACGTCGCACAGGGCTTTGGGCGCAGTGAACTCCAGCGCGTCGGCACGGCGGCTCCACAAGGTCGGGGGCCGGCGGCAAGGCCGCGGCGCAGGCGCCAGGCATCGGCGCGGTCATCCCGGAAAGGGACATTTTAACTGATCCGAACTGCCTTCTGACCCGCGAGCGGGCGAATGTCCCGTATTTGAATGCGGTGCGCCATATGCCGCAGCGCAGCATCGGCCGCACGGAACTTACATGAAGAGCCGCAACATCGTGAACACGATCATTCCGACGACGATCGTGCCGAGCATCGTGCGGCGCCACAGAAACCATCCCAGACCGGCCAGCGTTGCGTAGAACTCGTGGTTGGACGGCGCGAACGACAGGCCTTCGGGCGTTGCCAGCACGTCCGGCAGTACCACCGCCGCGAGCGCTGCGGCAGGCGCATAGCGCAGCATGCGCTGAACGCGCGCGGGCAAAACCGTGCGCTCGCCGCCGATTAGAAACATCGCGCGTGTCACCGCGGTGACGAAGGTCATGCCGAGAATAGCCAGCCAGATTTCCATGGATGTCATCGCGAATCTCCCGCGCCGCTGCGAATGCGCCGCAAGTCGGCGCGCTCGACCATCAGATCCGCAGCACTGCCCGCGATGATCGCCGCGATCACCGCGAGCGGCAGCGCGAGCCGGTACGGAAGATCGAATGCGAGGAGCGAGACGACGCCCGCAATGCTGACCGCCACCAGCGTGGAGCGCGTCGCGATTGCCGCCACCATAATTGGCAGCAGCGCAAGCGTGCCGGCGAGCGCGAGCCCCCAGTTGTCGGGAATCAGGCTTGCGAGCAGGATGCCCGCGATCGACGCGACCTGCCACGACAGCCAGCTGCTCACCGCCATGCCCCAGAAGTACGCCTCCTTGCCGGGCACGTAGCCGGTCGGGAAGTTCTTCTTCAGGAACAGCAGATAGATCACGTCGCCGTTGAAGTAGCCGAGCAGGATGCGCCGCCACATCGGCAGATAGGAAAAATGCGGCGCGAGGCCGACGCTGAAGATCACGAAACGCGTATTGACCATGGCGGCCGTGAGCAGCACGGTCCAGATCGGCAGCTTGGCGGCGAGGAGCGGCAGCACCGCCAGCTGCGACGAACCGGCGTAGCACAGCAGCGACATGGCGAGCGCCTGCGGCAGCGTGAGCACGGACTTGCTCATCGCGACGCCGGTCACGAGACCCCACGAGCAGATTGCCATGAGCGTGGGCGAATAGGCGCGCGCGCCTTCACGGAAGGCACGGCGATCGGTATCTGACAGGCGAGCGAGCATGAGGCAAAAAGCGCCGGCGCAGGTGGCCGCGGATGAGGGAAATCGGCGCCAAGTCGTCAAGCACCCGCTGGCGCATCCGGATGTGAATTATGCGTGTGCCGAATTATAGCGTCCGAAGTGCGTCCGAATGCCCGTTTCGTGTGCAAAAGACGCTAAAATGACGCTCTTCGCTGCACCCCACCGGAAGGCGCCGGCACGTGCCGGCTTCCCCGCCCCCTCGGGGGCCTGACGCGAGGCGACGGGCCTGGGGGCTCAGATAAACACGCACCTGCTGGAGAATCGTATGTCAATGGCCGACCGCGACGGCAAGATCTGGATGGATGGCAAGCTGATCGACTGGCGCGATGCCAAGATCCACGTGCTGACCCACACGCTGCATTACGGCATGGGCGTTTTCGAAGGCGTGCGCGCCTACAAGACGGCAGACGGCGGCACCGCGATTTTCCGTTTGCAGGAACACACCAAGCGTCTTCTGAACTCGGCCAAGATTTTCCAGATGGACGTGCCGTTCGACCACGAAACGCTTGCCGCGGCGCAGCGCGAGGTGGTCCGCGAGAACAAGCTCGAGTCGTGCTACCTGCGCCCGATCATCTGGGTCGGCTCGGAGAAGCTCGGCGTCTCGGCCAAGGGCAACACCATTCACGTGGCGATCGCGGCGTGGCCGTGGGGCGCTTACCTCGGTGAAGACGGCATTGCGAAGGGCATCCGCGTAAAGACTTCGTCGTTCACACGCCATCACGTGAATGTGTCAATGGTCCGCGCGAAGGCGTCGGGCTGGTACGTGAACTCGATCCTCGCCAATCAGGAAGCCATTGCCGACGGCTACGACGAAGCGCTGCTGCTCGACGTCGACGGTTACGTGTCGGAAGGCTCCGGCGAAAACTTTTTCCTCGTGAACAACGGCAAGCTGTACACGCCGGACCTGTCGTCGTGCCTCGACGGCATCACGCGCGATACGGTCATTACGCTCGCGCGCGACATGGGCATTCCGGTCATCGAAAAGCGCATTACCCGCGACGAGGTCTATACCTGCGACGAAGCGTTCTTCACCGGCACCGCCGCGGAAGTCACGCCGATCCGTGAACTGGACAACCGCACGATCGGCGCGGGCGCGCGCGGCCCGATCACGGAGAAGCTGCAGTCGGGCTTCTTCGATATCGTCAACGGCAAGAGCGAGAAGTACGCGCACTGGCTGACCAAGATCTAACGCGCGCCGCACCTGGCTTCGGGCCGCCTTCGTTTAACCACGGCCCGACACGGCGCGCCGCACGCACCCTGCATACAACGAGAAAGTCTCATGAGCGATATCAAGGAAATGCCGCTGGTCGAACTGACGGCAAAAGACCTCCCGGCGTACTGCCCGAATCCGGCCATGCCGCGCTGGAGTGCGCATCCGCGCGTCTTTATCGACGTCACGCACGGCGAAGCGCGCTGCCCCTATTGCAGCACGCGTTACAAGCTGCGCGACGGCGAAGTCGTCAAGGGCCACTGAAGCTCGCGCTCTGACGCGCTCACCTGCGGCATTGCCTGTCATTGCCTGACCGACTGATCGTGTGAGTTTGCAACGCGCGGTTTCGCGAGACTTAGCCTCGCATGCGTTGCCTCTGCGCGTTGCTCAATCCGTCGCCAGCCAGTTCGAGGCAACGCGAGCAGACAGGTGCGCAGCAGCAAAGCAGCCACGCGGCATGACAGCTATGGCGGCATCGCGTCGCCTGGCTGACGGCTTCCCCTTTTACTTTTACCTATCCGAAGCGCCACGCGCATCGCGCGCGGCGCTTCGTTTCGACACCGGACAACCACTCTGATGCGTCGCGCGTTGGTTATCGCACCGAACTGGATCGGTGACGCATTGATGGCGCAGCCGCTGTTTGCGCGCCTCGTGAAACTGCATCCCCGCATCGTCATCGACGCGGTCGCGCCCTCTTGGGTCGCGCCCGTGCTCGAACGCATGCCGGAAATCCATGACGTCTACGCGACCGACCTCGCGCACGGCAAGCTGCAGATGCTGCGCCGCTGGCAACTCGCGAGCGACTTGCGCGACGTCGGCTACGACGCGGCGTACGTGTTGCCGAACTCGTTCAAGTCGGCGCTGATTCCGTGGATGGCGGGCATCCGGTTGCGGATTGGCTACACCGGTGAAAGCCGTTTCGGCCTGCTGAACGTGCGTCACGCGAATCCGCGCAAAGACGAGCGTCCGCCGATGGTCGGCCATTACGCCGCCCTCGCCTACGCGCCCGGCGCCAAAATCCCCGACGATCTGCCGATGCCGCGGCTCGACGCCGACCTGAACGAGGCGTCGCGCGTGTCGGCGCGCTTTAACCTCGACACGCGCGTGCCGCTGCTCGTGTTCTGTCCCGGCGCCGAATACGGTCCGGCCAAGCGCTGGCCGCCCGAGCACTTCGCGGCGCTCGCGCAAATGGTCGGCCAGTCGTTCCCGTACACTCAGATCGTCGCGCTCGGCTCGCCGAAAGACGCGCCGCTGGCGCAGGCCATCGCCGAGAAAGCGCCCAACGTGCGCAATCTGTGCGGACAGACGGCGCTCGGCGAAGCATGCGCGCTGATCTCGCGAGCCAACGCGGTCGTCACGAACGACTCCGGGTTGATGCACGTCGCCGCCGCGCTGCGCCGGCCGCTCGTGGCCGTCTACGGTTCAACGGATCCGCGCCACACGCCGCCCTTGTCGGAGCTTGCGAAGGTACAATGGCTTCATCTCGAATGCAGCCCCTGTTTTCAGCGCGAGTGTCCGCTTGGCCATCTGAACTGTCTGAAGCAGTTGAGCGCCGAGCAGGTTTTCGGCGATCTGCGCGGCATGTTGCTCGCGCATCGCTGAGCCGGCCGACACTCGCACGCAACACCGCACGCCCCTGAGCGCGTCGCGTCATGTTCACGCCTTGCGGCGCGGGCATGCTGGCGCCCGGGGCGATCGTCCGGTGCGCCGGACTGTCCCGCTGACCGCTGCCCCGCAACCGCGCGCCGCGCACAAGAGACTGACGAGCCATGCCACGTTTTGCCCATATCTTCGAAGCTGCCGCCGATACCCTCAACGCCTATTACCAGGCTGTCGCCGAGGTCAATATCGACAGCCTGATGGGCCTGTGGATCGATGAAGAGTTCGTGAGCTGCATCTGTGCCGACGGCTCGCATCTGCATGGCCTCGACAGCATTCGGGCCGGCTTGCAGATCCAGTTGGAAGCCGCGCCGGTCTCCATCGAGCCGCTCGATATCCGCGTGTACGACAGCCTCGGCACCGTCGTCTACGCGATCGCGGAAGCGCATCGTCCGGTCGATCCGAAAGCCTTGCCTGCAATGGTCTTCACCACCTACGTGATGGTTCACGAACGCGGCGAGTGGCGCATCGCGCACATTCACGCGAGCCCTATGCCGAACGAAGCAGCCAGCCAGTTCGCCACCAAGATGCGACATGGCCAAGGGTCGCTTCACTGACGCGCGGTCGGCACCGCCGCACTCTCGCTCCACAGCCGGCATGAGCACGCCCCGCAGCAAGTCCCCATGGAAAACGACCCAGGACGACTCCACGTCTTTGGGCGCGACGCGCGCCGAAGCTGCCGTGGAGGCGGCTATCGACCTGCTCTACCGCGCGCCGCTCTGGTTGCCGAACAAACATGTGCAGACCATCGTGCCGTCGCTGTTCGCCCGGCGTCCGGCGGTGACGTTTCGCCGTGAGCGCTGGGATACGCCTGACGGCGATTTCATCGACGTCGACTGGGTCGTGCACGGCAGCGAGCCACGCCCGGCGCTTGCAACGGACACAGCAGCCGCAACTCCGGCCGCCGACGCGCCGCTGCTCGTTCTGTTCCACGGTCTGGAAGGCAGTTCGGCATCGCACTATGCGTCCACGTTGATGGCGGCCGCACGCGAGTACGGCTGGCACGGCGTAGTGCCGCATTTCCGTAGCTGCAGCGGCGCGCTGAATCGCTTGCCGCGCTTTTATCATCTTGCCGATAGCAACGAAGTCGATTGGGTCCTGCGGCGCCTGCGCGCTGTGCATCGCGGGCCGATCGCCGCGGCGGGCGTGTCGCTCGGCGGCAATGTGCTGCTGCGCTGGCTCGGTGAGCAGCGCGAGGACGCGGCGTCGATCGTCTCCGCCGCCGCCGCGATTTCCACGCCCATCGACGTGCACGCTGGCGGTCGAGCGTTGTCGCAAGGTTTCGGCCTCGTCTATACGCGCAACTTCCTGAAGACGCTCAAGCAGAAAGCCGGGCAGAAGCTGGTGCAGTTTCCGGGCCTTTTCGACCGCGACGCGATGCTCGCATGCCGCACGATGTACGAGTTCGACAACGTGGTCACCGCGCCGCTGCATGGCTTTCGCAATACTGACCATTACTGGAGCGCGGCGACCACGCGACCGTTGCTGCCGCATATTCAGGTGCCCACGCTCGTGCTGAACGCGCGCAACGATCCGTTCCTGCCGGCCGAGGCGTTGCCGTCGCGGCATGAGGTGTCGGCGGCGGTGGAACTGGACCAGCCGCGGCACGGCGGCCACGCCGGCTTCATGACCGGACCGTTTCCGGGCCGCATCGACTGGCTGTCGCGGCGCGTGCTCGGCTACCTGGACCAGCACGTCGATCATGGATGACATCGTCAAGCAGGCTTTGGCCAAGTGGCCGAACGTACCAAGCTGCACCGGCTGGCTGATGCTCGACCGGCGCGGCAACTGGCGTATGCGCGACGAGGCCGCGCAGGCGAGCGGCTCGCCGGGTGTGCCGATCCGCCACGAGGCGTTGCTGGGCTTCATCAACCGCAATTACGAGCGCGACGAACGCGGGCAATGGTTCTTTCAGAACGGACCGCAGCGCGTGTATGTCGAGCTCGGCTATACGCCCTGGGTCGTGCGCTTGTTGGTCGAGGCCAGCGGCACGCTGGCGCTGAAAGACCACGCAGGCAACGACTTCGAGCCGTCGGCCGTATTCGCCGATGACGAGGGCGGCATTCTGTTCGCCGACACCTCCGCGCCGCCGCGAGTCGCCGTATTGCACGATCACGATCTCGAACTTTTCGCGGATCACGCAGCGCTTGCCGACGATGCAATGAGCGGCGAATTTCGCTGGAACGACGGCGTGACGTTGCCGCTGCAGCCCGTGCGTCGGGCGGATATCGCGTCGCGCTTCGGGTTTGTGCAAAGTCCGGCGGCGAACGCTTGAGGCAGAAGGCTTCGGCAATAGACCCGGCAACTCGTGCGGCTCGTGCCTGCCCATTCGATCGACCGTCGCGCCTCGCAGCATGCACGCGCAGCCCGGCCTCGCTAAACCCCGCGCCTAGCCCTTCTCGTCGAGCCGCTCTTCCTTGTAGCGCTTCTCCATCTCATGCAGTCTCGCGTCGACGGTGGCGAGGTCGTAATAGCCAATCGTCTTCATATCGCGCGCGTCCTTCAGTTGCCGGATCGCCGATGGCCACGCGCCTTCGAGCGCGAACTTCTCGGCCAGCGCCCTGCGGCGCGTGAGCGCGTCGCCACTGCCCGCGCTTGCCTGCGCGAGATACAACCACCACGCGGGCTGATCGGGCTGCGCCTGCGTCTCTTTCTGCGCTAGCGCCTGGGCTTCGGTGAAGCGCCGCAAGGTCAGCAGCGTGCGTATGTGCATGTCGATAGCGGCATTGGACTGCGGCCAGCGCTTTTGCGCGAGGTCGGCGAGACGGACAGCCTCGTCGTCATGACCGGCACGCCGCGCGATGTCGGCGGCCAGCACGTCGAGACTGGGCGAACTGCGCGCCGCGTCGCTGGCCGCCTGCGCAACTGCGGCAAACGCCGCGCGCGACGACGCCAGCGACGCCGCCGCGTCGTCATAACGTTCGAGCAGCATCTGGCCAAACGCGATGCCGTACCAGTTGGCAGCAACGTTCAGTGCGGTGCGATCTTCGATCTCCGAGCGCATCCGCGAGATCTCGTCCGCGTACTCGCTGCGGGAACGGTCCTGCAACAGACGCGCTCGCGCGCGCACGAAACCGTATTCGGCGGCCTGATGCGGCTGCCGGTACGGCGCGCGGCGCGCGCGGTCCTCCATGTCGGCGATCCGTTCGCCGGTCAGCGGATGTGTACGCGCGTACGCCGGTATGCCGGTGTCGCTCATCGCCGCGCGGTCGAGCCGGCCGAAAAACGTAATCATCGAATAGGGATCGTAGCCGGCGCCGGCGAGCAGGAGAAAACCGACGCGGTCCGCCTCGTGCTCGGCGGATCGCGAGAAACGCAACTGGTTGTCGACGGCATAAGCCTGGCCGCCGAACGCGATCGCGCTGCCCAGGTCGCCGCTATGCGCGAGAACGCCCGCGAGAACGCCGAACAGCATGCTGGCGAGCGCGGCGTAGGTGCTGCGCTCGCTGGCGGTGATCATCCGCGAAATATGGCGCTGCAGGACGTGTCCCATCTCGTGACCGAGCACGGACGCGAGCTCGGACTCGGTTTGCGTGGCGACGATCAGCCCCGTGTTCACGCCGATGAAACCGCCTGGCAGCGAGAATGCGTTGATCTGCGCGTCGCGCACCGCGAACAGATCGAAGTCCGGGCGATAGCCGCCGATGTAGAGCGCGTTGGCCGCCGCGGCGAGCTTCGCGGCGACTGAGTTGAGGTAGTCGCGTACTAGCCAGTCGTCCAGATAGTCCGGGTCGCGGCGCAATTCGCGCATGACGCGTTCGCCGAGCTTGCGTTCGGCTTGCGGCGTGAGCGAGCCCGAGCCGCCGCTGCCGAGGTCGGGTAATTGCTGCGCGGCAATCGGCGCGCGCCAGCCGTCGTTGCTTCCGCCACCGGCCGAATTGCCGGCGCCGCGGTTCACGCCATAGTTGCCGGAAAAGCGGCTTTCCGCGCCGCCGTACACGCCGAACACGCCTTGGGCGATCTCAGGCGGCACCATTGGATCGGAGTACGACTCCACCGGCCCGCTTACGAGCGGCGGCTCAGCGGACTGCGTAACGACGGGCGCGACGCCGATCGCGGCCCGCGCTTGCGCGAATGCCTCGGGCGGCGCCGCAAGCGCGACGCACAGCAACGCAGCAAGGAACCGGTTCGGACGCATTGCGAGTTCGTATGACGGATTCGGAAAGCGACGCCCGCCGCGCGGGGACA
This sequence comes from Paraburkholderia kirstenboschensis, assembly GCF_904848585.1. Lineage (GTDB taxonomy): Bacteria > Pseudomonadota > Gammaproteobacteria > Burkholderiales > Burkholderiaceae > Paraburkholderia > Paraburkholderia kirstenboschensis. The sequence goes on along the minus strand of NZ_CAJHCR010000001.1, from coordinate 89,086 downwards.
AGCGGTCTAACATAAGCGGGCACGGCGCAATTGTAATCAGTCGTTGCGCGGATCCGGCTCGTTCACACAAGCCGGACGTCCGCGCCGCACTGCTATGATAGGCGCCCTCTGAAGGAGCCAACCATGCCTGAACTCACTCATTTCGACGCTGCCGGCGACGCGCATATGGTGGACGTCGGCGGCAAGCAGGAGACGAAGCGCATTGCCATCGCGCGCGGTTCGATCCGCATGCTGCCGGAAACGTTCGCATTGATCCGCGACGGCAACGCCAAAAAGGGCGACGTGATCGGCGTCGCGCGCATTGCCGCGATCCAGGGCTCGAAGCGCACCGCCGATCTGATTCCGCTGTGTCATCCGCTCGCGCTCACGCGCGTCAAAGTGGATTTCGAACTCGACGACACGCTGCCCGGCGTGCACTGCACCGTGCAGGTCGAAACGCTTGGCAGAACCGGAGTCGAGATGGAGGCGCTAACCGCCGTGCAGGTTGGACTGCTGACGGTGTACGACATGTGCAAGGCGGTGGATCGCGGCATGACGATCACCGATGTGAAGGTGCTTGAGAAGCACGGCGGGAAGTCGGGGGACTGGGTGGCGGGCTGAGTGCCCACTCGCGTCGTCCCCTCTTCGACACATCTTCAAACGACAACGCGGCTCATCAATCCTCGTCGCTGTCGTCGTCCGGTGCGACGTCGCCCGACGGCATGCCATAACGCTTGACCAGTTCCGCCTTGAAGCTGGCGAGCGTCTTCTGCTCATCGCAGAGCTGGTACAGGTAACTCAATTGCGACGGCCAGTCCTTCAGCTCCTGGGCGAAGATTTTCAGCCGCTCAACGGTGTCGAATGCCGCGGCCGTATCGCCGCTCAACGCCTGCAGCACCGCATAACGACGTAGCACGGTTTCGCCGGGCAACAGCGCCATCGCCTGGCGGTGCATCGCGAGCTTGTGCTGCAGGTCCATCGAATTCATCGGCAACAGCGTGGCCATACCGTATTCGCCCCATGCCTGGAAAAGGAACGACGGATCGGCGCGATATTGTTCGGCCGGACGCGCGCCGTAGTACAGCACCTCGGCGCGCGCGTAATCGCGAAAAACCGGATACAGCGCGGCAATGCCGCCGAACACGACCACCGCAAACGCGCCGAACGACAAACGCGCGGGCACGAGACGCAGCGGGCGAGTCTCCAGCAGACCGAACACGAACATGGCAGGCAGCAGGAAGAACATGTACTGCTGCGGATATTCCACGAGCGCATGCATGACGAGCACGCCGATCAGCGCAATGCCGAAAACACGCGCGGCGCTCTGCGGTGCGCGCACTACGCGCACGAGCCACGTGATGAGACCGAACAGCACGATCGCGAGGCCGATCAAGCCCGTTTTCGCGAGCAGATCGATAAAAATGTCGTGTGAATTGTTGGCGATCTCGACGCCGCCGAGCGTCTTCGCGAACTGATACTGATAACTCGGAAACTCGCCCCAACCGACGCCCATCAGCGGATGCGTCCGGAACATCGTCCAGCCGTATTTCCAAAGCGCGAGCCGCGGCGCGATCTGGCCGGCGTCCTTGAAGCGATCGGCCGCGGACTGCCCGAGCTCCAGGTGATAGCGCACGTTAGCCCAACGAATCAGCGCGTTGACGACAAAGAACATCACCCCGAGCGCGATGGGAATAAGCCACTGACGATGACTGCGGCGCATTTGCGGCTCGGCGCGAGTCTGCGCAAACGCCATCCAGAAACCCGCTACCACGATCACGCCCATTTGCAGCCACGGTCCGCGCGAAACAGTCAGCGCGAGTCCGACCGCGAACAGGGTCGACACCAATGCCCAGATGGCGACGGCGATCCGGCGCGTCTGGACGAGAAACAGTGCGCCCGCCATCGCGAACGCGATATAAGTGGCGAGGTGGTTCGCCTGCGCCATGTTGCCGAACGGCCGGCGCTCGACGGTCACGTTGTACGCGACGACCAGCGGCGACACTCGCGCCTCGAGATGAAAAAGCTGAATGACCTGGCAGAACACCGCATACAGACCGCCGACAACCAGCGCGGAGGCGGCCCAGCGTAGCGCCGTCTCATTGAGCTTGGCGCGTACGAAGCCGTAGCCCGCATGCGTCGCCATGAAAGCGGCCAGCAGGAAGCCGCCGCCGAGCCAGTTCATCGACGGTTGAGAGACCGGCAACACCACCGACTGCGCAACCAGCAGCAAGCCGAACAGCAACGGCACGAGTGCTACGACAGGAGACGCAAAGCCGATACGCGGCCGCGAACTCGCGATCAGAAAGACGACGCCGGCGCCCATCAACAGGTACAACGCCAGCGTGGTGAACTCCGCGTAGAACGTCGGAATCGGATAGGTATGGTTGACGACTGCATAAGGCAGCACCAACGCGAGAGCCAACAGAACGAGAGAAAGGTAGCGCGCGAATGGGGTGGGCATCGAGTAAGCGGTGGGCGTCAGCAACCGGCGCACTATACAAAAAAATCCTTGTGCTGTGCGCCGGCCCCGCTGAAATATCCCAAAATCAGCGATTTACGCTCGAACCGCTAGCCATGCGTCCGTCCATCGTGCATTACGCGCGGCACTCGGGCGGTGCAAGGTTCGACGACAACGTAGGCGCGTTGACGGGACTCGGCCCCGCGCCCGGGGCCGGCAAAGAGGACGCCGTTTTACCGCCAGCGAAGCATTCCCACGCGAGGGCGCCTGCCTGCACCGAGCCCTTCGTCAACGCGACGCGTGCGGTGGGTGCATCGACGTTGTCGGGCACCGACGGTACGAGCGTAATCGTGTTGGAGCCGGTCGGCGCAACACGTGTCGTGAAGGCGACGGTGATCTGTCCCGTGTCGTCGTCGACATGGACGGACTCGACGTTGCGGGTTGCGGGCGGCGACGCATAACCGCCGCTAAACGCGTTACCGCTCGCCGCGTTTTCAGACACTGCGAGTCTCGCCGACGCGGCGAGCGACAAGCCCTCGCCCACGCGGCTGCGTGCCAGATAGTCCTGATACGCGGGAATCGCGTAGGCGGCGATCACGCCGACAATCGCGAACACGATCATCAGTTCGATCAGCGTGAAGCCAAGGCCGAGGCACCGGCACGCGCGCGCAAATGTTGAAGACCAGCGTGCTCGCGCGAGCCGCGACTGCGCGGCCAGCGCGGAGTGAGAATATGGGGAATAAGGCAAAGTGACGATCATCGGCAGGCTCCAGAAACGAAAAATGCCTGCCCCACGGATCGGGAACAGGCGCTTCCATCGTAGCGAGCGGCGCTCGTGTCACACAGTCGGCCGAATGGCTAATGTTGAGCCGCGCTGGGTTTTTCCTGTTGTGGTGTGCGGGCGGCGTGTGGCCAGATTGTCGGAGGCTTGTCGGGGGCTTGTCGGGGCTTCCTCAAGGGGCGTGCTCCGTGGTGTCGATGGCCTGCGCCCATAGCAGCGCCTGAGTGGCACCTCGTTGGTCCTGCCCCTGGCCGCTTGCACACCGCTTACTAACGCACCGATCGCGCCCAGTTCACGCCGCCGCGCGATTCGCGTTGCGGCGCTTGATCAGATAGCCCAGGATCACGACGAACAGCGCACCGGCGATGCTCATCCCATATTCGGCGACCGGCGTGTCGAGGACCGGCCAACGGTCGCCGGCCGGATCGTTGATGATGAGCCCGCCCGCGATCCAGCCGAGCAACGCGGCGCCGAGCGTAATCACGATCGGGAAACGGTCCAGCAGTTTCAGCACCAACTGGCTGCCCCATACGATCAACGGAATGCTCACCACCAACCCGAAGATCACAAGCGCGAGACGATGCTGCGGATCGGCGGCCTCGGCCGCGCCCGCGATGGCGATCACGTTGTCGAGACTCATGACGGCATCCGCGACGATGATCGTCTTGATTGCCGAGATCAGCTTGTCGGCGGGCTTGACGTTCTCATGCGCGTCGTGGGCCGGCGCCATCAGGCGAACGCCGATCCACAACAGCAACAGGCCGCCCGCGAACTTCAGCAGCGGCACGTCGAGCAGCGCGACCGCGAACGCAATCAATACGACACGAAGCAGGATGGCGCCCGCAGTGCCCCACAGCACACCCTTCGTGCGCTGGGCCGGCGGCAGGTTGCGGCAGGCAAGCGCGATCACGACGGCGTTGTCGCCACCCAGCAGGATGTCGATAACGATGATCTGAATGACTGCGCCCCAATGGAGCGTGGCGAGGAACTCGAACATGAGCGGAAGAATAGAAGGGAACGGGATGCGCGGCCAATAAAAAAGCGGAGGAGTATTTAACTCCCCCGCTTCTGGAACCGCACGCTAACGAAAGGATCTCGTAAGCGTATCAAAAAAGGCGCTCCAACTGGGCGCCAGTTTCGATTTACAGCATGGCCTTCAAAAGACGCGCCATTTCCGACGGGTTCTTCGTGACCTTGATGCCGCATGCGTCCATGATTTCCAGCTTCGCTTCGGCCGTATCGGCACCGCCCGAGATCAGCGCGCCGGCGTGGCCCATGCGCTTGCCCGGAGGCGCCGTCACACCGGCGATAAAGCCGACAACCGGCTTCTTCATGTTGCCCTTGATCCACTCGGCCGCGTTCGCTTCGTCCGGACCGCCGATTTCGCCGATCATGATGACGGCGTCCGTCTCCGGATCGTCGTTGAACATCTTCATCACGTCGATGTGCTTCAGACCGTTGATCGGGTCGCCGCCGATACCGACTGCCGACGACTGGCCGAGGCCGATCGCCGTCAACTGGCCGACTGCTTCATACGTCAGCGTGCCCGAACGCGACACGACGCCGATGCGGCCCTTGCGGTGGATGTGACCCGGCATGATGCCGATCTTCAGCTCGTCCGGCGTGATCGTGCCCGGGCAGTTCGGTCCGAGCAGCAGCGTCTTGCGGTTTTCGCGACGCATGCGGTCCTTGATCTCGATCATGTCACGCACGGGAATGCCTTCCGTGATGCAGATCGCGAGATCCAGGTCGGCTTCGACTGCTTCCCAGATTGCGGCAGCAGCGCCAGCCGGCGGCACGTAAATCACCGACACGGTCGCGCCCGTTTCAGCCTTGGCTTCAGCGACGCTCGCGTAGATAGGAATGCCTTCGAAGTCTTCACCGGCACGCTTCGGGTTCACGCCAGCAACGTACGCTTCGCGGCCGTTTGCGTATTCACGGCAAGCACGCGTGTGGAACTGACCGGTTTTGCCGGTAATGCCCTGCGTGATGACCTTGGTGTCTTTGTTAATCAGAATCGACATGTATTGACCTCTGTTCGTTTGGCGTCGCGCGGGGGCGCCACTGGACGACACGTTCGCCGCCAGCGTCGCTCGCGCGACGCCATTCGTAATCCTGGTTAATCCTGGTAAACGCGCTGTGGACTAGGCTTACGCCTTGCCCGAAGCGGCCGCGACGACCTTCTGAGCCGCTTCTTCCATGCTGTCAGCCGCGATGATCGGCAGACCGGATTCAGCGAGCATCTTCTTGCCCAGGTCTTCGTTCGTGCCCTTCATGCGGACCACGAGCGGCACCTTCAGCGACACGGCCTTCGACGCGGCGATCACGCCTTCCGCGATCACGTCGCAGCGCATGATGCCGCCGAAGATGTTGACCAGAATCGCGGTCAGGTTCGGGTTCTTCAGCATGATCTTGAACGCTTCGGTGACCTTCTCGGTCGTGGCGCCACCGCCCACGTCCAGGAAGTTCGCCGGTTCGCCGCCGAACAGCTTGATGGTGTCCATCGTTGCCATTGCGAGGCCCGCGCCGTTCACCAGACAGCCGATGTTGCCGTCGAGCGAGATGTACGCCAGATCGAACTTCGACGCTTCGACTTCAGCCGGATCTTCTTCGTCCAGATCGCGATACGCGACGATTTCCGGATGACGGAACAGTGCGTTCGAATCGAAGTTGAACTTGGCGTCGAGCGCGATGACCTTGCCGTCGCCCGTCAGGATCAGCGGGTTGATTTCGGCCAGCGATGCGTCGGTTTCCCAGAATGCCTTGTAGAGGCCTTGCAGGATCGCGCGCGCTTGCGGGATCGACGCGTCGGGCACGCCGATTTTCTTCGCGAGGTCGTCAGCTTCGGCGTCCTTAAGGCCCGTCGACGGATCGACCGCAACCTTGTGGATCAGCTCGGGCGTCTTTTCCGCGACTTCCTCGACGTCCATGCCGCCTTCGCTCGATGCCATCACGACGATCTTCTGCGAAACACGATCGATCACGAGGCCGACATACAGTTCCTTCTTGATGTCCGCGCCTTCTTCGATCAACAGGCGATTCACCTTCTGGCCCTCCGGACCAGTCTGGTGCGTGACGAGTTGCATGCCGAGGATCTGGTTCGAGTATTCGCGAACCTGTTCCAGCGACTTGGCAACCTTCACGCCGCCACCCTTGCCACGGCCACCCGCGTGGATCTGAGCCTTCACGACCCAAACCGGGCCGCCGAGCTCTTCCGCGGCCTTGACCGCATCATCCACCGAGAAGACCGGCTTGCCGCGCGGTACCGCGACGCCGAATTTCCGCAGGATTTCCTTACCCTGGTACTCGTGAATCTTCATGCGTGATTCCCTTCAGTCTGAGAGTTGGATTAAACATCGCTTCCGCTACCGTCCAACATGCCGGGCGCATTGCCCCTGCCTTCGTGGCGGGCCGCCCCGTTGTCTGGCGATGCCGGGCGGTCAGCTGGGCGTGGCGCATGGCCATACCAGCGCGGGTAAAACTTCTGCACTGCCTCCCCGTCGAAACGCAGCGCCTGGCAGCGTCCCAACTGGAATGGCGGTTTGTCGTTTAAAGCTTCGGCGGTACCGTCAGCCGACTCGTTTCCTGAACTGGCGCTCGCGCCTGCCGCCTTGTCACCGGTATCCCACACGTCACCGGCGAACGCCTGGATAGCAGCGGTCGGCAGGATCGCGCACAACTCGGTGAGATGCGTGCAACCGGCCGTGCCGGCCAGCAAACGGGCAGCATCGCGACGGAAGTTGTGGAGGAGATTGAGCCCGATGAGGGCACGGTAGGCGGGATTGCTGGCTTGGCATAGCCCAGGATAGGGCACCCAGTCGGACGACGCCTCGGCGTCGACGACATTGAGCTTGCGATCGATGGTGATGCGAAGCCAGAGTTCATGGATCGGTTGACCATTGGGCCGGACGCCCGACGCAAGCACCACATCGCGTGGCTTTTCGTCGGTCAAGCACGCTTCCACATCCCACAGGCCATCGGTTCGCTCATAAGCTTCCGCTCTGATTGCGCGGCGATGGCGCAATTGACGGGGCACTGGCGAGGAAAGCGGCATGCGGAAAGGAAAGGCCGAATTGGAAAACGCGTGAATTTTAGCATACTGGGTATTTGAGACAGCCCCGATTGCGGCCGGACGGCCTGCAGGCCGCCTAGAGCCGCTTTCGCAATCGAGGACGCTCTGCGCGCGGTCGCGGACTACACCCCTCTTTGCGCCTATTCACCGCTCCATTCTTCGTCGATGCCTTTGAGGATTTTGCCGATGGTGGCGCCCGAGAAACCGCGCGATGCGAGAAAACGCGCCTGCTTTGCGCGCTCGGCCGGTGTTTGCGGAAGCTCACCGAATTTCTTGCGCCACACCGCCTGGGCGCGCGCGAGTTCGGTTTCGCGCAATTGCGCGCTCGCCTCTTCGACGAGCGTTTGATCGACAGAATGCTGCTTTAATTCGCCGACGATCCGGCTCGCGCCGAGTCGCGACGACCGGCGATGAATCAGACTTTCGGTAAAGCGCGAATCGGACAGCCAGTTCTCGGCTTCCAGTGTGTCAAGCAGCGTGTCGAGCGAGTCGTTCTCTTCGACGAACGGCTTCAGCTTACGTGCGAGTTCGCTGCGGCTATATTCGCGACGCGACAGATAGCCGAGCGCGCGACCTTTAAGCGAACGTGCAGGACGTTGGGATTTCTTTGCTTCGTTTTGCCCGGGCTTCGCCTCGCCGGATACTCGGCGTGAGTCGCGTGAGCGGCTATAGGTAGGCTCGGTGGCCGTGGTAGTTCCGGCAGTCTCGAACGGGTCCGAGAGATCCGAGGAATTCCGGCTAGCAGGCGAGCTTTGAAACTGAGTACGCCGCGGGCCACGGCCCGCAGCGCGATCATGTGCGTCGAACGATTCGGACGGGTCGAACGAATCGTTCTCGTCATTACGCGGGCCGCCCGCGTTGCGTCCGGTATCGGACAGTGGCCGGCCCTTGCGTATCACGTAATGGTTACTCTTCTTCGCCCGCGACTTCTGCGCCTGCGCCGGTCACCGCTTCGGCCATTGCATTCACGCCCAGCGATTCGCGGATACGGTTTTCGATTTCACGAGCGATGTCCGGATTCTCGCGCAGGAATTCGCGCGCGTTGTCCTTACCCTGGCCAATACGCTCACCGTTATAGCTGTACCACGCACCGGCCTTGTCGACGATCTTGGCTTGCACGCCCAAGTCGATGACTTCGCCCTGACGCGAAATACCCTCGCCGTACAGGATGTCGAAAATCGCCTCGCGGAACGGTGGGGACACCTTGTTCTTGACCACCTTCACGCGCGTCTCGTTGCCGATCACTTCGTCGTTCTTCTTGATCGAACCAATGCGGCGAATATCCAGACGCACCGACGCGTAGAACTTCAGCGCGTTACCGCCCGTAGTGGTTTCCGGATTGCCGAACATCACGCCGATCTTCATGCGGATCTGGTTGATGAAGATCACGAGGCAGTTCGTGCGCTTGATCGTGCCGGTGAGTTTGCGCAGCGCCTGCGACATCAGACGCGCTTGCAGACCCGGCAGCGAATCGCCCATTTCGCCTTCGATTTCAGCCTTCGGCACGAGCGCCGCGACCGAGTCGATCACGATCATGTCGATCGAGCCCGAACGCACCAGTGCGTCGGCAATTTCCAGCGCCTGTTCACCCGTGTCCGGTTGCGAGACCAGCAGATCGTTCACGTTCACGCCGAGCTTGCCCGCGTACTGGATGTCCAGCGCGTGTTCCGCGTCGATAAACGCTGCCGTGCCGCCGAGCTTTTGCATTTCAGCAATGACTTGCAGCGTCAACGTGGTTTTACCCGACGACTCCGGACCGTAGATTTCGACCACGCGGCCACGCGGCAAACCGCCGACGCCAAGTGCGATGTCGAGGCCGAGCGATCCCGTTGAAACGACCTGGATGTCTTCGACTACCTCACCTGCGCCGAGCCGCATGACCGACCCTTTGCCGAACTGCTTTTCGATCTGCGCGAGGGCGGCAGCGAGTGCCTTGCTCTTTTCAGCAGTCAGTCCAGCCGAGCCTTTCTTGCTTTCTTCCATGAATCGTCCTTTGCTATGATGAACGGCGTCTGAGGCAGATGTGCGGCCCACCTTTTGAAGGACAGCACACGAAACCCAGACACTGTATAAAAAAACAGTAGTTTTGGCAAGCGCGATTCTCATGCGAACGCGCATTTTTACCGTCGCGCTGCCGAAACCACCCACAATAATTTTCGGAGACCGCTGTGCGCCGCGGGGACACCCGAGGTGCCGGCCAAGCCTTGAGCTGGCGCACCATGCGAATTCTGATTGCCGAAGACGACAGCATACTCGCGGACGGTCTGGTTCGATCACTCCGCCAATCGGCCTATGCCGTCGATCACGTGAAGAGCGGCGTCGAGGCCGACACCGCGCTGTCCATGCAAAGTTTCGACCTGCTGATTCTCGATCTCGGCCTGCCGCGCATGTCCGGGCTCGAGGTGCTACGCCGCCTGCGCGCCCGCAATTCCAATCTGCCTGTACTGATCCTGACCGCCGCGGACAGCGTCGACGAACGCGTCAAAGGCCTCGACCTCGGCGCCGACGACTACATGGCCAAGCCGTTCGCGCTCAACGAACTCGAAGCGCGTGTGCGCGCGCTGACGCGGCGCGGCGCGGGCGGCGGCCCGACGGTCGTGCGGCACGGTTCGCTGTCGTTCGATCAGGTCGGCCGGATCGCCTATATCAACGAGCAGGTGATCGAACTCTCGGCGCGTGAACTCGGACTGCTCGAAGTGCTGCTGCAGCGGATCGGCCGGCTGGTTTCGAAGGAGCAACTGGTCGATCACCTGTGCGAATGGGGCGAGGAAGTCAGCAACAACGCGATCGAGGTCTACGTGCACCGGCTGCGCAAGAAGATCGAGCCGAGCGGCGTGCGCATCATTACCGTGCGCGGGCTCGGCTACTGTCTCGAGAAGGCGGTCGCGCCAGCAAGCCCCAATATGAATGCCGCCGCGTCCACGCCCGCCGAGCCCGAACCCGAGCCGCCTTCTTCGCCTTCTTCGCCTTCTTCGCCTTCTTCGCCTTCTTCGCCTTCTTCGCCTTCGTCGCCGCAGTCAGGCGGGATGCCGGCGAGCCACCACTACAAATAGAGCACGCCCATGTCCGCACGCGCTGATCGCGCGACGGCCCGCGCCGCGGACCTCGACGAGGCGCGCGACGAGCGCTACGCCAATCCGTTCGCCCCGCCCGACGAAGCCGAAGCCGTCGCCGAAACCCGCCCGCGCTCGCTGTTCGGCGAAATTCTCGACTGGATGCTCGCGCCGCTCCTGCTGCTGTGGCCGATGAGCCTCGCGGTGACTTATCTGGTCGCCAAGTCGATCGCGAACGGACCGTTCGATCGTGCGCTCGAAACCGACGCCTATGTGCTCGCGCGCCAGATCCATCCGGTCAACGGCGTGGCCGAGCTGACGCTGCCCGATTCCACGCGCGACTTTCTGCGCACGGACAACGTGGACAGTGTTTTCTATCAGGTGCTCGGCACGCGAGGCGAACTGGTGGCGGGCGAGCGCGACATGCCGCTGCCGCACGAAGACGACCGGCCGCAACCGGGGCTCGTCGCATTTCGCGACGACATGCTGCGCGGCAACGACATCCGCGTGGCTTATACGACGGTCGAGTTTCCGCAGACGCCCGGCGCGGAGCCCGTGCTCGTGCAGGTCGCCGAGACGCTCGACAAACGCAGTCAGCTTGCCAACGACATCATCAAAGGCGTGATCCTGCCGCAGTTCGTGATCCTGCCGCTCGCCATCCTGCTCGTGTGGTTCGGCCTGTCGCGCGGTCTCGCGCCGCTGCACGCATTGCAGGCGCATATCCGCGCGCGGCGCCCCGACGACCTGTCGCCGCTGGAGGCGCGTCGCGCGCCGCCGGAAATCGAGCCGCTCGTGACGTCGTTCAACGATCTGCTGACGCGCCTCGAACAGAACATGGAATTGCAAAAGCGCTTTATCGCCGACGCCGCGCATCAGATGAAAACGCCGCTCGCCGGCCTGCGAACCCAGGCGGAGCTGGCGCTGCGGCAGGACGCGTCGGCGGAAGTGCACCGCTCGCTCGAACAGATCGCGACGAGTTCAGAACATGCGGCGCGCCTCGTCACGCAGTTGCTGGCGCTCGCGCGCGCGGAAAACCGCATGTCCGGGCAGATTTTTACGCCGGTGGAAGTCGCGGAAGTCGCGCGCAACGCCGTGCGCGACTGGGTGCAGGCCGCGCTCGCCAAGCAGATGGACCTGGGCTACGAAGCGCCGGACGAGCCCGTCGAAGTGGAAGGCAATCCCGTCATGCTGCGCGAGATGTTGTCGAATCTGATCGACAACGCCATTCGCTATACGCCGGCGGGCGGCCGCATCACGGTCAGAGTGAGGCACGAGAAAGCCGCGCGGCTCGTGCATCTGGAAGTGGAAGACACAGGTCTCGGCATTCCCGTGGCCGAACGTTCGCGAGTGATCGAGCGGTTCTACCGGATTCTCGGCCGCGAGGGCGATGGCAGCGGCCTCGGGCTTGCTATCGTCCGCGAGATTGCGACGATGCATGGTGGCGAACTGGTTATCGGCGACAACGTCTATCAGAACTCGCCGCGGCTCGCAGGAACGCTCGTGCGTGTCAGTTTGCATGTGCTGGAGCGGGGCAGGACTTACCCTAACGCGAACTGACGGCAACGAGCACAAAATGGCGAGATAGACGGCGTTCATACCCAGCTAGGCGGCGTTCAACGCGAATTAGCGGATCTTCTCAACGATCCGCCGTCGTGTCGAAAGCTGTGGCTGCAGCCGTTCATGTCAGAAGGCCGTAAGTTTTCACTCCAATAATCGGTTGCACGGGAACGCCGCGGGCCGGCGCACCGCGTGTATATCAATATTGGAGACGACATATGGCTACCGTAGGCGGACACATTTCGCCCGTACCCATGACGCGCGATGAGAAGCGGGTGATCTTCGCGTCGTCGCTAGGTACGGTTTTCGAGTGGTACGACTTCTATCTGGCCGGTTCGCTCGCGGCCTTTATCAGCAAGAGCTTTTTCTCGGGCGTCAATCCGACTGCGGGCTTCATCTTCACGCTGCTCAGTTTCGCCGCGGGCTTCGCGGTGCGGCCGTTCGGCGCGGTGGTGTTCGGGCGGCTCGGCGACATGGTCGGCCGCAAGTACACGTTCCTCGTCACGATCGTGATCATGGGTCTGTCGACCTTCCTCGTCGGCTTCCTGCCCGGCTATGCGGCGATCGGCATTGCCTCGCCGGTGATTTTTATCGCGATGCGCATGCTGCAGGGCCTCGCGCTCGGCGGCGAATATGGCGGCGCTGCAACCTATGTGGCCGAACACGCGCCGCCGGGACGTCGCGGCTTCTACACCGCGTGGATCCAGACGACTGCCACGCTCGGCCTGTTCCTCTCGCTGCTGGTCATTCTCGGCGTGCGCACGGCAATGGGCGAAGACGCGTTCGGCGCCTGGGGCTGGCGGATTCCGTTCATTGCGTCGATCCTCCTGCTGGGTGTTTCGGTGTGGATTCGCCTGCAACTGCACGAATCGCCGGTGTTCGAGCGCATCAAGGCCGAAGGCAAGACGTCCAAGGCGCCGCTTTCGGAGGCGTTCGGCCAGTGGAAGAACCTGAAGGTCGTGATTCTCGCGCTGATCGGCCTGACCGCCGGCCAGGCGGTGGTCTGGTACACGGGCCAGTTCTACACGCTGTTCTTCCTGACGCAGACGCTGAAGGTGGACGGCGCGACGGCCAACATCATGATCGCCATTGCGCTTCTGATCGGCACGCCCTTCTTCCTGTTCTTCGGCTCGCTGTCGGACCGCATCGGCCGCAAGCCGATCATCATGGCCGGCCTGTTGATCGCCGCACTCACGTACTTCCCGCTGTTCAAGGCGCTGACGCACTACGTCAACCCGGCGCTCGAAACGGCCACGGCGAAGGCGCCGATCGTCGTGATCGCGAACCCGGACGAATGCTCGTTCCAGTTCAATCCGGTCGGCACGTCGAAGTTCACGAGTTCGTGCGACATCGCGAAGAGCGCGCTTTCGAAGTCCGGCTTGAACTACGAGAACGTCGCGGCGCCGGCGGGCACGCTTGCGCAGATCAAGGTCGGCGATACGGTGGTCTCCACCTATGACGGCAAAGCCGCCGACGCCAAAGATCAGGGCAAGGCGTTCGACAAGTCGCTCTCGACGACGCTGAAGTCCGCCGGCTATCCGCCGAAGGCCGATTCTTCGCAGATCAACTGGCCGATGAGCGTGGTGATCCTGACGATCCTCGTGATCTACGTGACGATGGTCTACGGACCGATTGCGGCGATGCTGGTCGAGATGTTCCCCACGCGGATCCGCTATACGTCGATGTCGCTGCCGTATCACATCGGCAACGGCTGGTTCGGCGGCTTCCTGCCGGCCACGGCGTTCGCGATCGTCGCGGCGAAGGGCAATATCTACTCGGGCTTGTGGTATCCGATCGTGATTGCGCTCATTACCTTCGTGATCGGCATGCTGTTCGTCCGCGAAACTAAAGACTCGGACATCTACGCCAAGGATTGAGACGCCTCGCACAGGCGGCAACTGAAAAAGTTGGGTGCCGGGGGTTGACAGCCCTCGGTGCTATCCTCATAATCTCGCTTCTTTCGGCGAATTAGCTCAGTTGGTTAGAGCGACGGAATCATAATCCGCAGGTCCGGGGTTCGAGTCCCTGATTCGCCACCAGTTGCAAGAAAAAGCCGCTGATCCGCAAGGTTCAGCGGCTTTTTTGTTTCTGGCTGTCCGCATTCCGTGCCGACAGCGACACCCGCAACTTCAAGGAGGTTTCTTGATGACGTTCCGCACCGCCGCGCGCGCCATTGCCGCCGCATCGATCGCGCTTCTCGGCGCCGCTTCCGCCACTGCCGTTCTGGCGCAAACGCCGACTGACAATCAGTGGCGCGCAAGCCAGACCACATTGTCGACACTCCTGCAGAACGGCTACAAGATCGTCGCCGTCGTCAATACACCTCGCGGCGTCGGCGGCCCCGCCGACACCATCTATGTCCAGCGCGATCAGAGCGCTTTCAAATGCATAGATCCACAAGGGCCGGAAGCCGGCAAGGAAGCGGGCAAAAACGCGCCGGGCTGCTATGAACTTGCGCCGCCGTCGGGCACGGCTACAGGCTCCGAAGCGAAATAAAAAGCCACCGATGCCGGCTGCGCCAGTCTGCATCGTTCACACGCAGACCTCGCGGCCACTGTGACGCCGTTGAACCCGGCGTTCCAGCCGATGTTCGCCAGCGGCACGAACCGCGACACGGCGGCACTGAACGCGTCGGTCGCGCAGCAAGCGACAACGATCGCTTATCTGAACGACTTCAAGCTGATGTTCACTGTCGCGACCCTGCTGCTCATTCCACTACTGCGGATGATCCGCCCTGCGCAGAAGACGCAAGACGCGTCGACGGCGCATGCGGCGATGAACTGCTCACGCCTCGATGCGAGCGCGCGTCACGCTGAGCAGGCGTGCCATTGCGTCGCGAGCCGCGTCCGCGTCGCGGTCGCGAATCGCCTGGAATACCGCCGTATGTTCGGCGAGCGAAGCGTTGAAGACGTCCGCGCGTTTCGCATTCAGCCGAAGCTGTGCCTCGAGCGTGCGCTCGATCAGCGTGCCGAGCGGTATCAGCAATTCGTTGCTGCACGCGACCAGCACGCTCAGGTGAAATTGCAGATCGGCCCGCACCCATTCGTCGACGTTGCGTGCACCGGCCATCGCGGCGTGAGCGGCCGCAAGTGCGCCGAATGTATCGTCGGAATGTGAAGCAGCCGCTAGACCCGCGGCATATGGCTCAATCATCTCCCGCATTTCCTGCAGCTTGAGCGCGAACTGCATCGGCTCGGCGACGCGCGAATACCAGTCGAGCACGTCGACATCGAGCAGGTTCCACGCGTGTCGTGGCCGCACCCGCGTGCCCACGCGCGGGCGCGATTCGATCAACCCTTTCGATGTCAGCGTGCGCAGCGCCTCGCGCAACACCGTGCGGCTCACGCCGAACGCGTCCATTAACTCCGCTTCACGCGGCAGGATCGAATCAGGCGCGTACTCGCCGCGCAGAATCGCAGTAGCCAGCCTATGGGCGACGCGACCATGCAGATCGTGCTGAATAGCTTCCTCCTTGCGGCGTCGCCGCTCAACATGTGGCGAATAGTACTATTAATAGTACTGTAGCGGCCTTTTGTTGTAGCATGAGAATCCTCGAATATCTGGCACGCGATCGGAGACGCACGATATGAAAATCACCAAGCTCGAAACTTTCATCGTTCCACCGCGCTGGTGCTTCCTGAAGATCGAGACCGACGAAGGCATCGTCGGCTGGGGCGAGCCGGTAGTCGAGGGCCGCGCGCATACGGTCGCTGCAGCGGTCGAAGAGTTGTCGGACTATCTGATCGGCAAAGACCCGCTTCTGATCGAAGACCACTGGCAGGTCATGTATCGCGCAGGGTTCTATCGCGGCGGTCCGATCACGATGAGCGCGATTGCCGGCGTCGACCAGGCGCTATGGGACATCAAGGGCAAACATCACGGCGTGCCGGTGCACGCGTTGCTCGGCGGCCAGGTGCGTGACCGGATCAAGGTGTATTCGTGGATCGGCGGAGACCGTCCGAGCGACGTCGCGAACAACGCGCGCGCCGTGGTTGAACGCGGCTTCAAGGCCATCAAGATGAACGGCTCCGAAGAACTGCAGATCATCGACACCTTCGACAAGGTGCAAGGCGTCATCAACAACGTCGCGGCGGTGCGCGAGGCGGTCGGACCGAACATCGGCATCGGCGTAGACTTTCATGGCCGCGTGCATAAGCCCATGGCCAAGGTGCTGGCGAAAGAACTCGACCCGTACAAGCTGCTCTTCATCGAAGAGCCGGTGCTTTCGGAGAATGCAGAAGCGTTGCGTGACATCGTCAATCAGACGAACACGCCGATTGCACTGGGCGAGCGTCTCTATTCGCGCTGGGACTTCAAGCACATTCTGTCCGGCGGCTACGTCGACATCATTCAGCCGGACGCGTCGCACGCGGGCGGGATCACCGAGTGCCGCAAGATCGCGTCGATGGCCGAAGCCTACGACGTCGCGCTCGCGTTGCACTGCCCGCTCGGCCCGATTGCACTGGCCACCTGTCTGCAGATTGACGCGGTGAGCTACAACGCGTTCATCCAGGAACAGAGCCTCGGTATTCACTACAACCAGGGCAACGACCTGCTCGACTACATCAGGAACCCGGAAGTCTTCAAATATGAAGACGGCTTCGTGTCCATTCCACAAGGCCCGGGCCTCGGAATCGAAGTGAACGAGGAGAAAGTGCGCGAGATGGCGAAGGTCGGTCACCGCTGGCGCAATCCGGTTTGGCGTCACGCGGACGGCAGCGTCGCCGAGTGGTAATCGCATCACTCGCTCGTTGACTGACGCCGCCTGCGGGCGGCGTCCTCTTTTGAGCGTCGTTACGGAATACAGCGCGCCCGCTCACGCCTTCCTGAAGGCTTGCTTGCCCTTTGTTCGGCATCAGACAGATACATGGCCTGCTCCTTGCTGAAATGCGTCCGAACAACGAATGCATCGGGGAGTCTCATGGGCGAATTCATTCCGGATTATCTGCTGCGCGAGCAGGCAGCCGTCGGCGCGCTCGTGCTGTTCGGCGTGCTTCGCGTGATAGGCGCGGCCGTCGCGTATGAACGCGGCTGGCGCATCGCGGCGCTCGAGAAATGGTTTGTCGTCGCCGCCGTCGTGTATTGCATCCCGCAGCTTTCCGATCTGCTCATGCATGTGTACGGCGCGCATGCAGCAGCCGCCGAATTCGAAGGCAAGGTGGCTGGCTGTGCAATCGCGCTATTTTTTGCGCCAATTCTCGGTCATCGGCTAGGTCTCGAATGAATTGGTCGATCGGTCGAATGCTCGACATGCCGTTCTTCGTTCGAGTTGCTCGACCTTTCAGAGCCGCCAAGCCGACATACGGCATGGGCGACGTGCTTAAGCTCAAATCTGGCGGATGCGCAATGACCGTCGCGTGCAGCGGTCCTGTGCTGTTCGCATCGGGCAACTGGCTGATCCGCCAATGGCTCAACGACGCCGGCGAATTGACGCAGGAGACGTTTCCCGAGGAGACGCTCGAACCGCAAAGGTCAAAAGCCCGGCTCTCACATACCGGGCAGTAGCGGGTTCGCCGGCCAACGCATCGCGTACGTGGTTATCGCGCCGCAGGTTGAAACCGCGCAGCGCATTTTTCCGCACGCGCCGCGACGCCTACTCACAGTATGGCCCGCGCCGTGGCGCCGGCCATCTCGAGTATCGAACTCAGCTCACCATCGCGAACGCCGGCACGCTATGCGACAGCGCGGCAGCAGCGACGAATACGCCGATCATGGCAAGCGCTTCCAGATAAAGCACGTTGGCGAACGTATGGGCGTCCATCGTCGATGCAGTCCGGCGCAGACGCGGAAGCGCAAGAAAGCGGTTCAGGCCGCCGAGCACGAGCGCGAGCGCGACGAGCGAAAGCTTGAGGATCAACACGTGGCCCCATGTGCTCGACCCGATCGCCTCGAATGAGCCGCCCGAGCCGCGCACCGCGTTGAAGATGCCGGAGAGCAGCACGAAGCCCACCGCGACCGCCGACACGTTCGACACCTGCGTCGCTGTACGGATCAATATGCCGCGCGCGGTCGACGTGCCGAGCGCCGGCAATACGGCCAACCCGGCCGTGATCGCGAGGCCGCCCCACACGCTCGTCACGAGCACATGAAGTGTTTGCATTGCGATGGCCGCGGATGCGGGGCCAGCGTCCACCGCGTGCCCGAGCGACGCCTTGCCTGCGGCGATCGCAATCACGGCGAGCCACAGCAGCGCGTTGCGCAACATGCCGCTATGACCCGTCATTGCCGTGCCGAGCAACACCAGTGCGCCCGCGAACGCAACGCTCCAGCCGTAGCCGACATGTGTCTGGGTGAGCACCGTCGGTATGAAGGCAAACGCGGCGGGAAGCGCAACGCCACTCATCGACGCCGCCTGATACAACAGCCAGCCGAGGTCCGCGAGCACCAGTACGACGCTCGCAGTCAGCATTGAACGTTGCGCGCGCAACCAGGCGGGACGCCCGGGCGCGATCTTCGCCTTGGCATCGTTCGCGAGCCACGCGCCAAGCAATGCCGAACCGACGGCGAATGCAAACGCGACGTTCATGAGCGCGGCCATGGCGACCTGCCCGATCCACAAGGCGTCGATGCTCATTTGACGATGAACGCAAAGTCGCCCTGCGTGCGATGACCGTCGGTAGCCACGGCGGTCCAGTGCACCGCGTAGCGTCCCGCGCCCAACTGCGGCAGCGGCAGATGCATGACGCGCGCGTCGTGCTTATCGACTTGCGACGCAGCAGGCGCGACTGCCTTGCCGTTCGCGTCGTCCAGCGCGATTTTGCTGAAGGCCGGCTCGAGCGGCTCGGTGAAGTGGAGGGTGACCTCTGCGGGTGCGGCGACTTCGGCGTTGGCTGCGGGCTCGCTGGAAACGAGATGCGCATGCGCGAATGCCGTGGACGTCAGGACGAGCGCCGCGGCGCCGAGCGCGGACGAAACCCACGCCGGACTGGAAAGATTGATTAGCTTCATGTAAGGCCGATAGCGGATGAACGGGAAAACGGCGGGCGCCTGCCGGACCGGATGAACCGGATCCCTGCGCGCGAGCAGATCTCGCCCGCGGTCCGGCGCCCGGAAGTGTACGCTTCGATGGTGCGCGCGCGGGTCGGTTCAACATCGCGCGGGCAAAAGTTTGCCGGGTACAGCGATTGCAACCGTGGACCACGCACCAACGTCTGACAAGACGCGGGAGTTCCGCGCGGCGATGCGCGTCAAACTGTCGCACGCCTGTGACAGCCGCAAGCTCGTCGAATGTGGCAAATAGTCATCATCACCCTTCGATGATAGAATGCTGCGTCGCCGCAGCGCCGGCTGCCCTTCACACCGAGCCGCTCGAAGTTCGGTCAGGTCCCCGATTTTGATGGAGTTACGCGTGTCTTCAAGACGCATTTTCCGCCCGTTGCTTGCCCTTCTGCTGATCGGCTCCGCGGGTGTCTATAGCGCTGCGAAAGCGCAGACTCAACCGAAGGCCCCCGATACTATGGAAGCGCGCGTGCAAGGTTGCACGGCCTGCCACGGCACGCACGGTCAAGGTACTGACAACGACTACTTCCCGCGCCTTGCGGGCAAGCCGGCCGACTATCTGTACAACCAGTTGCAGAATTTCCGCGAAGGGCGCCGCAAGTATCCGCCCATGAATTACCTCGTCACGTATCTTTCCGACGACTATCTGCATCAGATCGCCACGTACTTCTCGAAGCAACGTCCGCCGTATCCGCAGCCGGCCAAGCCGACTGTGTCGTCGACCACGCTCGCTCGCGGCCAGCAGATCGTGCTGAACGGCGACGCGTCGAAGCAGATTCCGGCTTGCGCGGCTTGCCACGGCAAGGGCCTGACCGGCATGGAGCCGGCCATCCCGGGTCTCGTCGGTCTGCACTCCGACTACATCAGCGCGCAGCTCGGCGCATGGCGTTCGGGCACGCGCCACGCAATCGCACCTGATTGCATGCACACCATTGCCACGCGTCTCACAGACGAAGACGTGAACGCGGTCGCTGCCTGGCTTTCCACGCAACAGGCCCCACAAAACCCCGTGCCGGCTCCGGCCCGCTCGATGAAGACTCCGCTTGCCTGCGGCAGCGAACCGCAATAAGGCACCGGGAGAGACACTCAAATGAAACGCAAGTCTTTGTTCGCCCTCTCGGCAGTTGTCGTTGTCGCGGCTGCTGCACTCGTTCCCGTCCTGTGGTCGGGCGGCGACCATCTGCATAACGGCTCGGCCGTGGCGGCAACGCCCGCCGACCAGGCTGCGCTCGTGAAGAAGGGCGAGTACCTCGCCCGCGCCGGCGACTGTATCGCCTGCCACACGGTCCGCGGCGGCAAGCAGTTCGCCGGCGGCCTGCCCATGGCCACGCCGTTCGGCACGATGTTCACGCCGAACATCACGCCTGACGACCAGTACGGTATCGGCAAGTGGACGCAGGACGACTTCTACCGCGCCATGCACACCGGCCGCTCGAAAGACGGCAGCCTGCTCTATCCGGGCTTCCCGTTCACGAGCTACACGAAGGTCACGCGCGCCGACTCGGACGCAATCTATGCGTATCTGCGCTCGGTCGCGCCGGTCAACGTGGCGAGCCGTCCGCACGAACTGAAGTTCCCGTTCAACCAGCGCAACATGCTGATCGGCTGGCGCACGCTGTTCTTCCGTGAAGGCGAGTACAAAGCGGATCCGACCAAATCGGTCGAATGGAACCGCGGCGCGTACCTGATCGAAGGCCTCGGCCATTGCGGCATGTGCCACACGTCGATCAACGCAATGGGCGGCCCGGTCAATTCAGCGGCTTTTGCCGGCGGCCTGATCCCGCTGCAGAACTGGTACGCACCGTCGCTCACGTCGAACAAGGAAGCGGGCCTCGGCGACTGGGAAACGAAAGACATCGCCGATCTGCTGAAAACAGGTGTGTCGAACCGCGGCGCGGTGTTCGGCCCGATGGCCGAAGTGGTTCACAACAGCCTGCAGTACATGAGCGATGCGGACATCAACGCAATGGCCACGTACCTGAAGACGATTCCGCAGAAGAGCGAAGCACCGGAGCCGCTCCAACTGGAAACGTCGGAAAAGTTCGGCGGCGAACTGTTGAAGCAAGGTCAGAAGATCTACGCTGACAATTGCGCCAAGTGCCACGCGGACAACGGCCTCGGCCAGCCGCCGGCCTTCCCGCCGCTCGCGAACAACCAGTCGATCCAGATGCCGTCGGCGGTCAACCCGATCCGCATGGTGCTGAACGGCGGTTATCCTCCGAGCACGGAAGCGAACCCGCATCCGTACGGCATGCCGCCGTTCGCGCAGTCGCTGTCGAATCAGGAAGTGGCAGCTGTCGTCACCTACATCCGTATGTCGTGGGGCAACCACGGCACGGCCGTGTCGCCGCAGCAAGTGTCGGATCTGCGTTCGGCGCCGCTCGACTAAGCAGCG
Source organism: Paraburkholderia kirstenboschensis (assembly GCF_904848585.1). GTDB lineage: Bacteria > Pseudomonadota > Gammaproteobacteria > Burkholderiales > Burkholderiaceae > Paraburkholderia > Paraburkholderia kirstenboschensis. The sequence goes on along the minus strand of NZ_CAJHCR010000001.1, from coordinate 67,792 downwards.
TTCGGTGCACCGGGGGCGCGGCCTGCGAAATTCGCGGCCGCGCCCTTCGTTTTTTGAGGACCGGTATCATGAGGCTGCGGCAACAAATGCCTCGATGAAACCGTGCAGGAGGAAAGACCGTGCATGTCGGTGAGCGTTTCAACAGCATTACCCACCTCGTCGGCGCCGTGCTGTCGGTGGTGGGGCTGGCTACGCTCGTGACGATGGGCGCGGTAGAGGGCGACGCGTACAAGGTGGTCAGCTTCAGCGTGTACGGTGCGATGCTGTTCGTGCTGTATGCTATCTCGACGCTTTACCATAGCGTGCGCAGCCCCCGTATCAAGGCAGTGCTGCAGAAATGCGACCATTCGGCGATCTATCTGCTGATCGCCGGAAGCTACACTCCGTTCACACTTGTCACGTTGCGCGGGCCGTGGGGTTGGTCGCTGTTCGGCGTAAGCTGGGGGCTTGCCGCTCTTGGCATCGTGCAGGAACTGACGCTCGGGCGACGCACCCGCAGCGTTTCGATGGTGCTGTATGTCCTGATGGGATGGCTCGCGCTCGTTGCCGTCCGCCCGCTGGTTCAAGCATTACCGGCTGCGGGCACTGCCTGGCTCGTGGCCGGCGGGGTCATCTACAGCGCCGGCATCTACTTCTTCATCAACGACGAGCGCATCCGGCACGGACATGGTATCTGGCACCTGTTCGTACTGGCGGGCAGTCTGTGTCAATTCGTCAGCGTTGCGCGCTATGTCGCGTAACGTCCACGGCGGCGAAATGCAACTTAAGGCCAGTCAACGTGTCTGCATAGCGCGTTGAAGCATTCGGCACGCATCCGAGCGTGCCGCCGATTTCTCTGCGAACGGAACTGGGCTTCGGCCTTGATCTCGATCACGCCATGCGGCGTGTTCATGCCGCATTTGTGCCCGCTGGGGGCCCATGTGTGCCGTTCGCGAAACTGCATTGCAAAGAGTTTCTATGTCTTTTGATTCCCTCGGCTTGTCCGAACCCCTGGTCCGCGCTGTACACGAACTCGGCTACACCACTCCGACTCCCATCCAGACGCAAGCGATCCCCGCTGTGCTGAACGGCGGCGATCTGCTGGCCGGCGCGCAAACCGGCACCGGCAAGACGGCCGGCTTCACGCTGCCGATCCTGCAGCGTCTCAATTCCATGCCCCCGCACGCCTCCGCGTCGGGCAAGCGCGCGGTCCGCGCGCTGATCCTCACGCCTACGCGTGAACTCGCCGCGCAGGTCGAAGAAAGCGTGCGCGCCTACGGCAAGTATCTGAAGCTGAAATCGACGGTCATGTTTGGCGGCGTCGGCATCAATCCGCAGATCGGCGCGCTCAGGAGCGGCGTGGACATCGTCGTCGCAACGCCTGGCCGATTGCTCGACCATATGCAGCAGAAGACCATCGACCTGTCGCATCTCGAGATTCTCGTGCTCGATGAAGCGGACCGGATGCTCGACATGGGCTTCATTCACGACATCAAGCGCGTGCTGGCCAAGCTGCCGCCGAAGCGTCAGAACCTGCTCTTCTCGGCAACTTTCTCCGACGAGATCAAAACGCTCGCCGACAATCTGCTCGACTCGCCGGCGCTGATCGAAGTCGCGCGCCGCAATACGACGGCGGAAACGGTTGCGCAGAAAATTCACCCGGTGGATCGCGACAAGAAGCGCGAGTTGCTCACGCATCTGATCAAGCAGCACAACTGGTTTCAGGTGCTGGTGTTCACACGCACCAAGCACGGCGCCAATCGCCTCGCCGAACAGCTGACCAAAGACGGCATCAGCGCGCTGGCGATTCACGGCAACAAGAGCCAGTCGGCTCGTACGCGTGCGCTCGCCGAGTTCAAGGATGGCACGCTGCAGGTGCTGGTCGCCACGGACATCGCCGCGCGCGGCATCGACATCGATCAGTTGCCGCACGTCGTCAACTTCGATCTGCCTAACGTGCCGGAAGATTACGTGCACCGGATCGGCCGCACCGGTCGCGCGGGTGCGACGGGCGAGGCAATTTCGCTGGTGTGCGTCGACGAACTGCAATTGCTGAAGGACATTGAGAAGCTGATCAAGCGTCCGGTGCCGCAGGAAGTGATCGCCGGTTTTGAACCGGACCCGACCGCGAAGCCGGAACCGATTTTGCGCCGTGGCCAGGGCGGTGGTGGCGGCGGCGGTCGTTCGCCGCGTCAAGGTCAAGGCGCGCCGAAGGGTGGCAACGGCGGCGCAGCAAAACCAGCGCAACGCTCGGGGCAACGTCCGGCGAACGGCCAGCAGCAGCCGAAGCCGCAAGCCGCGAAGCCGGCCGGCAACGCCGGACAGCCGCGCCGCGACGGTCAGCGTCAGGACGACCGTCCGCGCGCTATTGCTCATGAAGGTAGCGCCGCGCAGCACGCGCCGCGCAAACCGCAGAGTGGCAATCCGGGTGCATTGCTCGGCGGCGCAAAATCGCGCAACGACTCGCCGCGCGGGGGCAATCCGGCGCGCAGTGGTCAGCGTGGCCGTTGAGGGTTCGGGAGGTTGAGGTTGGCGGTTGAGCTTGGCGGCTGCGGTTCGCGGCTGAGCTTGGCCGCCGCGCTCGGCGGTTCCGAGGCTGACCACACGCACGCTGGCCGCTGAGCCCCGCCATTAAGCCTGACCGTTGAGTCCCGCCTCTCAGCGCGACGGCCAGACTAGAGGCCGCCAAGCCTCGCCATTACGCGCCGCCGCGAGGCGCGCTATACAAGGCGAAAGCCGCAAGCCCCTCCTCTCCACCATCCAGCAAACACAGCCGCAGCAACGGCGCCGGCGCCTTACCTCAAGCCCCCAACGCCGCGGCCCGTTTCAAGTGCTCGATCTGCCGCTCCCATCGGTCGAGTACCTTTTCTGCCTCTCCTTCCAGTTCAAACGTAATGCCGCTTGTCAGGCGCGCATAGCGCACGCTTTGCGTTTCCGCCGAATCAATCGAGCAGTTCACGTAGACGAGACCGCTGTCGTCGCCATCGGCCGGCGGCAGCGGCGCGGCGAGCAACTGCACCTGATAAAACGCCCCTTCCAAGACGAAGCTCAACGCCGCGCGCCCACTCTGCGCGATCGCGCGCGCCGCCCGGGCTTGCGGCCATAGCGCGATACAAAGCGTGCGCGAATCGGGCGCGTACAACTCGCCTGCGCCGAGCAGCGACGTGCGGATATGCTGATTCGCGTCGACGGTCAGCAGCGAGGCCGTGAAACCCGTCTTGCTCGCGAGCGACGAGCCGTCGAATAGCGCGCGAACCGCGTCGGGCCATTCGTCGAATGCGGTCTGCTCGAGCGGGCGCTGGGGCAAGGAGGAATCGCTCATCGCAAGTGTCCGGTTGGAGGGCAAGCCTCAATGATGCCCTGAAAAACAGATGGCCCGCATGCGCGGGCCATCTCGCGGGCCATCATTACGCTGGCGAATTGCCGATGTTCGCAATACCGCTTAACGGAAGAACACATGCTGCGTGATTTTGGCGAGCGGGTAATGCACGCCGGGCTGAATCTTCGCCGGCAAATCGAGCGGCTTGAGCAGCATTTTCACGCACATGTCGGCCGACAGATTACGCCGCACGAGTGCATTGATGCGCGCGGCCCGCTCGCGGTTGTAGGCCTGGTCGCGCACGCGCTCCGGATAACGGATCGCGAACACGTGACGCAACGCGATCTCCGAGTCTTCGTTCTTGATCTCGATTACTCGACGCATTAACGCGCCCAGAACGGCGAGCCGGCCATTGCCCTCGATCTTGTTGTACTTCTTGAAGTACTTGAAAAAGTGTTTGTAATGGCGGACCTCGTCGGTACGAATGTTGTCGGTAATCTCCTTGAGCACCGGTTCGTCCGAACACTCGCCAATCGCGCGATACAAGGTCGCCGTACCCGTTTCGACGACGCACCGCGCCACCATTTCAAGCGCGCGAGTCTTTTCAAAATCTTCCACGGAACAGGTCAGCGAATATTCGTCCATGAAATTACGGAACGCGGTGTCCCAATCGAATTCTGGCCACACGTACGCGATATACGTTTTTAGCGCGCGGCCGTGTTGCATTTCCTCGGGCTCCCACTCGTTGTTGAGCCACGCGGAAACTTCCGGATCGCCGTCGAAAAACTTGCTTAGATTACTGGTGTAAAGATCGGTGCCGCTTTCAATAAATGAAGCAGCACACAGCAGCAATAACAGGTCTTCGTTCGCGACCGCTTTCTGGCGATCAATGCGCGTGAGGTCTATGTCCTCGATCCGCCAGGGCATGACGTGGTTCAGCTCTGTGTGCATCGTGTCTTGCTCCGAAAGCTGTATCGACTCGTGGAGCATGCTTGGAACCGCTGCTATCGCGCTACCTCGCGTTGCGGTTCGCCGTGTCGGATACAGCGCCGTGAATTAGAGTTAACCCCTTGTGTTTGCATCTTAGCCGCTGTTTCGCAAGTCTGCAGACAACCCCGCACAGACCGTACCGATTGGCCAAGGTTCCAATTTCACGATAGACGAAAGTTTCAGTGAGGCAAGCACGATTGCACGGCGCACAAAAAAGCCAGCTCAGCGAGCCGGCTTTTTTTCGCAAAACGCGACATACCGCGGCTCGAAAGTTACGGCGCGCGGATACTTCGAGTCATCTTTCGAGACGCGTTCAAGAAGGCGCGATCAAAAGCCCGCTGCCAGACCGTCGCGGCGGCTGTCGCTGGCGGCAACATAACCGCGCTCCGGATCATTGCGATCGAGCTTCCAGATGTACTGGCCGGAACCGAAATCCATGTAAGGATCGTCGACGGATTTAATCGTGTGGCCGAGCTTCTGCAACCCTTCAGCCGTCTTTGCGTCGAGCGTCGATTCAATGTCGATCGTGAAGTCGCGGTTGACCTTCCAGCGCGGTGCGTCGCATGCGGCCTGCGGCTGCTGACCGTAGTCGAGCATACGCACGACAGATTGCAAATGCCCCTGCGGCTGCATGTCGCCGCCCATCACGCCGAAGCTCATGACCGCTTCCTGCTGCCCGTCCACCTGCTGCGTGAGGAATGCGGGGATGATCGTGTGGAACGGCCGCTTACCGCCTTCCACCACATTCGGCGACTTCGGATCCATCGAGAAGCCGCAGCCGCGATTCTGCATCGAGATGCCGGTGTCGGGTACCACGATCCCCGATCCGAAGCCCATGTAGTTCGACTGAATAAAACTGACCATCATGCCGCGCTCGTCCGCCACCGACATGTAGATGGTGCCGCCGGCCTTCGGCATGCCGAAATCGAACTGCGTGGCGCGCTTGTGATCGATCAGCTTCGCGCGCGACGCAAGGTAAGCGTCGTCGAGCATCTGCTCGGGCGTGACTTCCATGGAGCGCGGATCGGCAACGTACCGATAGACGTCCGCGAACGCGAGTTTCATCGCCTCGATCTGCAGGTGCTGAGACTCCACGTTGTCGACCGTCAACTCCTTCACATCGAACCGTTCGAGGATGCCGAGCGCGATCAGCGCCGCGATGCCCTGCCCGTTCGGCGGAATCTCGTGCACGGTGTACCCGCGATAGTCCTTGCCGATCGGCTCGACCCAATCCGCGCGATAGTTGCGCAAATCGTCGACCGTCAGCGCGCCGCCGCATTCACGCGAAAACGCCGCGATTCGCTCGGCAATCTCCCCTTCGTAGTACGCGCGCGGACCTTGTTCGGCGAGTTTGCGCAGCGTCTTGCCGTGGCCGGGAAAGCGCACGAGTTCGCTCACTTCCGGCGCGCGTCCGCGGGGCATGAAGGTGGACGCGAACCCCGGTTGGTCCTTCAACTCCGGGACCGCCGCTGCCCACTTGTGGGCGACGATGCTGGCCACCGCGTGACCGCGCTCGGCAATTTCGATGGCGGGCTCCATCAGATCCGCGAACGGCAGCGAGCCGAACTTCTGGTGCAGCGCTTCCCAGCCCGCGATAACGCCGGGAACGGTCACCGCATCCCAGCCGCGCTTAGGCTGAATCGCAAGGCCGTCTTCCTCGCCGTATTTGCGTTTGAAGTAGTCGACGCTCCAGGCCGCCGGCGCCACGCCCGACGCATTCAGGCCGTGCAGCTTGCGGCCGTCCCAGACGAGCGCGAACGCGTCGCCGCCAAGACCGCACGAGACCGGCTCGACGACCGTGATCGCGGCTGCCGCAGCAATTGCCGCGTCGACCGCGTTGCCGCCTTTCCACAGCATGCGCAGCCCCGCCTGGGCCGCGAGCGGGTGCGACGTCGAAACGATGTTGCGCGCGAACACAGGCAAGCGCGGTGTCGGGTAAGGGTTTTGCCAGTTGAAGCCAGTCATGTCGAACGCTCTCGAAAGCACGGTCAGGCGACGCAAGCCGCCGGACACAAAAGGAAAGATGAAACGCGGACGGAACGGAAAATCTTCGATTGCAGCGCGAGCCGCCGCAAAACGCAAATTCATTTATCGCATGGATAAATGCGCCGCGGCGCTGAATGCCCCGGATGTGCGGCGCGCGCAGGCTTATGCATGTCGCACGAGTTGGCAGACCACCGGCGCGATGGTCTTACAATACACGCACACTCGCATACGCATCCCGCCCATGCCGGGCCGCGGCAGGCACCGATAACAACCCATCACCGAGACCCATGACCCGAGACCCCCGCCTCACTCTCAATGCCCGGCAACAGGAACTGCTGGAGTGGGTGCAACGCGACGGCTTCGTGACCGTGGACGACCTCGCGGCGCACTTCGACGTGACGCCGCAGACGATCCGCCGCGACGTCAACTGGCTCGCCGACATGAACCTGCTGCGCCGCTATCACGGCGGCGCGAGCCTGCCGACCAGTTCCGAGAACGTCTCGTACACGGCGCGCCAGCGCATGTTCCATGACGAAAAACGGCGCATTGCGGCGCTAGTGGCCACTCACATTCCCGACCAGGCGTCGCTCTTCATCAATCTCGGGACCACCACCGAGGAAGTCGCGCGCGCGCTCAACCGGCATCGCGGGCTGCGCGTGATCACCAACAATCTGAACGTCGCCAGCATGATGAGCGGCTATCCCGACTGCGAGGTGCTGGTGACGGGCGGCATCGTGCGGCCGTGGGACAAAGGCATCGTGGGGGAACTGGCGATCGACTTCATCCGCCAGTTCAAGGTGGACTTCGCGATCATCGGGACCTCGAGCATCGAAACCGACGGCACCCTGCGCGATTTCGACACCCGCGAAGTGCGCGTGGCCGAAGCCATCATCCAGCATGCACGCACTGTTTTTCTCGCCGCCGACAGTTCGAAGTTCGGCCGCCCTGCGCTGGTTCGTCAGGGACACCTCGACCAGATCGACGCGCTCTTCACCGATGCGGCCCCGCCCCCTGACATGGCCGAGACGCTCACCGCCGCCAATTGCCAGGTGTACGTGGCCGGTTGAGCAGGCGGTCGCGGCCATGTTGCAGCGCACGCGAAACTTCAAGTGAAATCAAGGATCTGGCCGCAGCGAATAACCGCCTCTGTGAGGAGCCGTTGTCAAAGGGAAAATTTACAGGGGACGGTTTGGTGTTTAACGTTTGCTTGACTACACTCCAGTTCCCCGGCGTTCATTGCGTGCCCGCGTGCCGCCGGTGCTAAGTAAACCTGTCGTAGCCGTACCTCCCGCCCCATCTTTTTGCGGACCACCTGGCAATGGCTCTTGCCATTCATGCCAGTCGCCGTCAAGGCTGTCCGCGTTTGCTTGACATGGAGAGAAACGATGCTGAGTCCGCACGAATTCGCCACGTTGTTGCTCGTCAAGGACGCTCCCAATCAGGTAGACATGGAGCGAGAAGAACTCGACGCCCTCCTCGAACGTCAGCTCGTGCAACTGGAGCGGCTCGCCTCGGGCAATGAACAATGGCGTGTAACGGAATCCGGCGATAGCGCACTCCGAGCAATCAAACGCCTTTCCTGATAACAACCCGCGCATCGTCGGGCTCATTGCCAGTTCACGGCCGGCGCGGCTGCTAGCTCAGCCGCATGCGCACGGCCGACCCTCGAGCCGGTTAGTCCATTGTGTATGTGTCGACGTGGGCGCCCGCAGCGGCGCCCGCTTTCGTTTCGCTCGCGTCACTCAATGATCGGATACACCGCCCGAGCCGCCACGGCCGCCCCGGCCGCCAGCGAACGACAAAACCTCAACCGCTGCGCAACGTCGGGTCGACCGCGGCGCGCCAACTCAGTGCTCGCGCGCGCTGCTCCGTGAAAAACGCGACCCATTGATTGCGAATCTGCGGGTCGGTACTCGCCCCCTGGCTCGTGTAGCGCTGCGCGATTTCCATCTGAAATGCGCAGTAATCTTCCTTCGACAACCGCCCGCGCCGGTTCGCCACATACGCGTCGAACAACGTCGCATACACGCCCTGAGCGTCGTTGCCGTAGTCGACCGGCTGGGCGCTGCACATCTGCTGCAACGAGACGAACGACGGCGCGCCCATCGTTCCGCTCAAGCTCGGCGAAGCGACGCACCCTGCGAGAAGCGCTGCCGCGCCCACCATGAAAAGTACACGCATGAAATCACCTTGAAATGGCTACTGCCAAGAGTATCGTCCGTGGCCGCGCGTTGCGCCACTACGTTGGCCGTTCGATAGAGGTGCGCTCGGACGTGCGAACTTTACTTTTTCGAATTTGTTCATTAAAGTTCGAAAACGAACACTATCGGTTCGATAAGGCTTTCAGAAAATTTCGTACGAGTCAGGAGACGCAGCAGGTGACGCAAGGCACGAGATACGATTTGCTCGTCGTGGGCGGCGGGATCAACGGCGCAGGCATCGCACGCGACGCGGCGGGCCGAGGCCTGTCCGTGCTGCTGTGCGAGCAGGACGACCTGGCAGCGCATACGTCCTCGGCAAGTACCAAACTGATCCACGGCGGCTTGCGCTACCTCGAGTACCGCGAGTTCGGGCTGGTTCGCAAGGCGTTGCAGGAGCGTGAGACGTTACTGCGCGCTGCGCCGCACATCATGTGGCCGCTGCGCTTCGTGATGCCGCACATGCCCGATCTGCGTCCGGCCTGGCTGATTCGGGCCGGTCTGTTCCTTTACGATCACCTCGCCCGTCGCGAACTGCTGCCCGGTTCGCGCGGCATCGTGATGCGCGACCATCCGGCCGGCGCGCCGCTCGTCGAATCGATCAAGCGCGGCTTCGTCTACTCGGACGGCTGGGTCAACGACGCTCGCCTCGTCGTGTTGAACGCGCTCGACGCCGCCGAGCACGGCGCGAAGATTCTCACGCGCACCAGGCTGCTGAGCGCCGTGCGTGCAGGTGGCGAATGGCGCGCGCAACTGAAGCGCGCGGACGGCACGACCGTTGACGTGCGAGCCGCGTCGATCGCGAATGCCGCAGGCCCGTGGGTCGGCGAGCTGCTGCAAGGCGCGCTCGGCCGTCCAGCGTCGCACAGCGTGCGGCTCGTCAAGGGCAGCCACATCGTCACGCGGCGCTTGTTCGAACACGACCACGCGTACATCTTCCAGAATCCGGACAAGCGGATCATCTTCGCGATTCCGTACGAGCACGACTACACGCTGATCGGCACAACCGACCTCGAATATCGCGGCGACCCCGCGCAAGTCGCAATCAGCGCCGACGAGACGCAGTATCTGTGCGACTCGATCAATCGCTACTTCAAGCAGAAGATCTCCCCGGCCGACGTGCGCTGGACCTATTCGGGCGTGCGGCCACTGCTCGAGGAAGAAGGCGCGGACAATCCGTCGGCCGTGACGCGCGACTACTCGCTCGAACTGGACACGCCGGCGGGCGAAGCACCGCTGCTGTCCGTGTTCGGCGGCAAGATCACGACCTTTCGCAAGCTCGCCGAAGAAGCCGTCGACAAGCTCGCGCACGCTCTCGGCAGTAACGCGCCTTCGTGGACGGCCGGCGCGCCGTTGCCCGGCGGCGATATCCCGCAGGCAAACTTCGAGCGCTTTCTCGCTGGACTGAAGCAGCAGCACGCGTGGTTGCCGGCGGACCTCGCGCACCGCCTCGCCCGTGCTTACGGCACGCGAGTGAAGAACGTGATCGCCGGCGCTCGCTCGCTCGCCGATCTCGGCCACGCATTCGCGCCGGGTCTCTACGAGGCCGAGCTGACCTATTTGCGCGACACCGAATGGGCACGCAGCGCGCACGACGTGCTATGGCGCCGCTCGAAGCTCGGCCTGCACGTCGAGCCGGGCACGCTCGACTCGATCACACGCGACATCGACGCGTGGTTCGCTCGCCAACCCGAGCGACAGAGCGCGTAACCTGGTAGAAGTGCGCGCGCTCGCAGCATAAAAAACCGTTTCACCCCTCGGCTGCATCGAGCCGGCTGCACCGACTCGCGCGGTTGCGGCCGCTTGGAACGACAAGCCGTTCCCGTCGCCGGTAAGCTGTTACGGCGATTCATAAAACGCATGGAGAAGAGACAATGCAGGATCAGTACATCCTCGCGCTTGACCAGGGCACCACCAGTTCACGCGCGATGCTGTTCGACCGCCTCGGCAATGTCGTGTCGACGGCACAAAAGGAGTTTGAGCAGATCTATCCGCGTCCTGGCTGGGTCGAGCACAACCCGCAGGAAATCTGGTCGACGCAGGCGGGTGTCGCTGCCGAAGCCGTGACGCGCGCCGGCATGAACGGCACGTCGATCGCCGCGATCGGCATCACCAATCAGCGCGAAACCACGATTGTCTGGGATCGCGAGACCGGCCATCCGATCTACAACGCGATTGTCTGGCAGGACCGCCGCACCGCCGACTTCTGCGACCAGCTCAAGGAGCAAGGCCTCGAAGCCAAGGTTCGCGCGAAAACAGGCCTGCCGATCGACTCGTATTTCTCGGCGACGAAAATCCGCTGGATTCTCGACAACGTGGAAGGCGCACGCGAAAAAGCGAAGCAAGGCCGCCTCGCGTTCGGCACCGTCGATAGTTGGCTCGTGTGGAATTTCACCAAGGGCGGCCTGCATGTCACCGACGTGACCAACGCGTCGCGCACCATGCTGTTCAACATCCACACGCTGAAGTGGGACGACGAACTGCTCGACGCGCTCGACATTCCGCGCAGCATGCTGCCCGAAGTGCGTCCTTCGTCCGAAGTGTACGGGCCCACCAAGACCACCGTATTCGCCTCGAAGATTCCGCTCGCGGGCATCGCCGGCGACCAGCACGCGGCGCTCTTCGGCCAGATGTGCACCGAATCGGGCATGGTGAAGAACACCTACGGCACCGGCTGCTTCCTGGTGATGAACACCGGCGACAAGCCGATTGAATCGAAGAACAATCTCGTCACTACGATTGCCTGGCAGATCGGCGATCAGATCAACTACGCGCTCGAAGGCAGCATCTTCATTGGCGGCGCGGTCGTGCAATGGCTGCGCGACGGTCTGGGCATCATCAAGAACGCGGCTGAGATCGAAACACTGGCACGCGGCGTGCCGCATTGCGACGGCGTCTATCTGGTGCCCGCGTTCGCCGGGCTCGGAGCGCCGCACTGGAATGCGCGCGCCCGCGGCACGCTGTTCGGCGTGACGCGCGGCACTACGTCCGCGCATATCGCTCGCGCCGCGCTCGATTCGATCGCGTATCAGTCGCTCGACGTTCTGAAGGCGATGGAGGCCGACTCCGGCATTCGAATCGGTGAATTGCGTGTGGATGGCGGCGCTTGCGCGAACAACCTGCTCATGCAGTTCCAGGCCGACATCCTCGGTGTGGACGCGGTTCGCCCCAAAGTGTCGGAAACCACTGCGTTGGGCGCCGCGTATCTGGCGGGCCTCGCGGTCGGCTACTGGAAAGATGTGGACGAACTGCAAAGCCAGTGGAAGCTCGACCGCCGCTTTACGCCCGCGCTCGAACAAGCGGACGTCGAGGAATGTCTCGACGGCTGGAAGCGCGCGATTCGCGCCGCCAAAGCATGGGCCGACACGCCGTGAGAGCGGCCTTCGCGTTGTTCGCAGCTGAGCGTTCGGCATGAGGCAAGTCCAACCAGGCTGAACGCGGCCGCGACCGCAGCGCGATGAAAGCGCGACGAAACAACAAAAGCCAACGACGAGGCGGCAAGCAGCAGGCCACGAAACACAACGAGGCCGCCCGTCTCGCGGTTTCCCTAACAAAAACATTTCGGATACCCAACAATGTCTCCATACATTGCGGAATTCATCGGCACGGCGCTCGTCGTGCTGCTCGGCGACGGTGCTGTCGCCAACGTGCTGCTCGCGCGCACCAAAGGCAAGGGCGCGGATCTGATTGTGATCGTGATGGGCTGGGCAATGGCCGTTTTCATCGCGGTCTACGTCACTGCGTCGTACAGCGGCGCGCACCTGAATCCGGTCGTGACGGTCAGTCTTGCGCTCGCGGGCAAGTTCGCGTGGGCCAAGGTCCCCGGCTATATCGCGGCGCAAATGCTCGGCGGGATGGCTGGCGCGCTGCTCGTGTGGGTTGCGTATCGCCAGCACTTCGCGAAAGAGGGCGACGCCGACGTCAAGCTCGGCGTGTTCTGTACCGCGCCCGCGATTCGCAGCGTGCCTCACAACCTGCTGACCGAGATGATCGCGACCTTCGTGCTGATTCTCGGCGTGCTGTATCTAGCCTCGCCGCAAGTCGGTCTCGGTGCGCTCGACGCGCTGCCGGTCGGCCTGCTCGTGCTCGGCATCGGCATCTCGCTCGGTGGCCCGACGGGTTACGCGATGAGTCCCGCTCGCGATCTGTCGCCGCGTCTGATGCATGCGCTGCTGCCAATTCCCGGCAAGCGCGACAGCGACTGGCGCTATGCATGGATTCCGGTGTGCGGGCCGCTCGTCGGCGGCGCCGTGGCGGCGGCTCTCTATCTGTATCTGCATACGCGCTGATCTCGCCGCGTGGTGTGGAACAGCTGACGCGCGAGAGAATCGCGGGCGATAGCGTCGGTGGAAAGCGGTGGAAAGCACGGTGGAAAGCGACGGCGCGACGCGCGCCGCGTCAAAGCACGTATCATGGCGCTGTCACACGGCGCGCATGGGCTGGCCATTCACCGGCCCACACGCCTTCGCTTTCCGTTCCTTCAGGCATGATCGACCATCTCATTTGCGACTGCGACGGCGTGCTCGTCGACAGCGAAGTCATTGCTGACCGCGTCATGTTCGAGACGCTATCCGCGACTTTCCCCGGCCTCGACTTCGAACCCATCGTTAAGACGGCCTTTGGCCAGCAAACGTCGCGCTTTCTCGAAGGCATCGAGAAAACATTCGACATCGCTCTGCCGCCCGACTTCTTGAACACGATCGAACACAATGTCGAACTCGCGCTCGCCGCATCGCTTAGTCCGATCAACGGCGTGCGAACTGCGCTGCAACGCGTGACGCTGCCGGCCGCCGTCGTGTCCAACAGCCGCATGGCGCGCGTGACTGCGTCGGTGCAGCGTGCCGGACTGCAACAGATTTTCGGCGAGCGCATTTTCAGCGCCGAGCAGGTCGCACGTCCCAAACCTTTTCCCGATGTCTACCTGTTTGCCGCGCAGACGCTCGGCGTCGAGCCATCGCGATGCATCGTCGTGGAAGACAGCGTGGCGGGTCTGAACGCGGCGCGCGCGGCGGGCATGAAGACGATCGCTTTCGTCGGCGCGAGCCATATTCCCGATGGCTACGCGGACGCGCTGCGCGAGATGGGCATGACGCGCATCATGAAACACATGGACGAATTGCCCGCGTTGCTCGAAGCGGGCGTACGGGGAGAATTCGGCGACGTGCAGTCGTAGCGGTCTGCCACAAAGGTAGCGCTGACAAAAACAGGCCGACCGCATGCGGTCGGCCTCGTGCTTCGAGTCCCAAGTGCTGCGTTCAAAACGCATTCAACCAACGCGCTGCAACAAACCGAAAATAGCCCGTCACAGAGCGGCGTTCGAACAGCGCGTGATCCGGCGCGCGCCGCGCCGAATCACACCCCTAGGTTCACGCTTCCTGCTCGACGCATTCACGCGCCTCAGCCAACGCGCGACGGAACTCGGCCAGCTCGGCGATCGTCAGCATCGGCAAATTATGCTGCGCGGCGAAGCGTTCGACGTCTGCGCCGCGCGTCATCGTGCCGTCGGCGTTCATCAATTCGCACAGTACGCCGGCCGGCTTCAGGCCCGCGAGAATCGCGAGATCCACCGTGCCCTCCGTATGGCCGCGCCGCGCAAGCACGCCGCCCGGCATTGCCCGCAACGGAAACACGTGGCCGGGGCTCACGATGTCGCCGGGCTTCGCAGTATCGGCAATTGCGGCGCGAATGGTCGTTACGCGGTCGAGTGCGGATACTCCGGTCGTCACGCCTTCGCGTGCTTCGATCGAAACCGTGAACGCCGTGCCATGACGGCTTTCGTTGTTGGCGGCCATCGGCGGAAGTTCGAGCGCGCGGATCTTCTCGTCGGGCAGGCACAAACAGACGATCCCGCTACATTCGCGAATCAGCAGCGCCATCGTTTCGACGGAAAGACGCTCGGCGGATACGATCAGATCGGCCTCGTTCTCGCGGTCGTCATCGTCTTGCAGCACGACGGCGCGGCCATCGCGCATTGCTTGCAGCGCGGCGGCGATACGCGGCGGAACGGGTTCGGTGTCGAGCAGCGGGAGATCGGCGAATGCATCGTCCGCAATCGTCGACGGGGCAGGAAAAGTAGCAAAGGACATAGTTGAAACGCTCATCGCAAAAGTGGGGCGAAAAACGTTTCAGGGCATTGCAAACAGACAAAGACGCGCCGCGAAGCGCCTCTGCATAGTCGAGGCGGCGTTCATGCACCGCCCGAACCTGCGAGCGGCGCCACGGAGACGAACATGACTATCTGCACATCTTCTTCCATCCGGACTGTGACCGTCGGCTCTGGCTTCTCACCAGATCTGCTGACCCCGCGGCGGCTTCCCGATTTTGCTGAAAGCCAGACGACTGCGGGCGCTCGCGGGCTCGCCGGCTCACGCTTTCGCGTTGCCGGCATACCGCCGGTGGGGAATTTCACCCCGCCCTGAAGACGCACTGATTGCCGGAGAACCGGCGGGCCAAGCATACAACAGTCGCGCGCGAGTTGCAGCGCAACCCTACTGCGCAACGGGATTCGCGGTCGGGGGCCATGGTCACCCACGTCTCTGACTTCGACATGCTGACAAGCGAGCCGACTCGACCCCGGCGCGTTTGATCAAACCGGCGCGGCTTCGCGCGCCGTGTCAGGCTGCGCGGGCACGTCCCAGCGCGGCGGCGTCTCCGCCTTCAACGTCACGCGAAACGCGCGCGCTTCGGTGTCGCCGGGATTGCGCAGACTATGCGGCTGATCGGCGTCGAACACGATCGCGTCGCCTGTTGCCAGCAACTGACGTTGATCGTGCACGCTCACTTCGAGCGTGCCCTCACTGACCACGAGGTTCACCGTCGTGCCCGGCGCGCGACGCGTGCCTGCTTCCGTGTGCAACGGCGCGATGCGCAACTCGTGAAATTCCGCAGCGGTCGGTTCGTTGTCGGGATAGAGCGGACGAACCGAATAGCGTCCGTTGGAACTGACGACGCGCGACGAGCGCTCCGCCGGCAAGTGCTCGAAGCCATTGGTCGCGTGACGTCGCAGGAACGCCGCGACCGACACTTTCAACGCGGCCGCCACTTTGCAGAGCACCTTGATCGACGGCACGCTGCGCGCCGACTCGATCTGCGCGAGCATTGCGCGAGACACGCCTGATGCGCGGGCCAGAGCATCGAGCGACAACTGGCGCTCGGCGCGCAAGCGCGCGAGATTTACGCCGACCAGATGTTCGAGTGCATCGAAGGGTTCAGCGGCACGCGGCGGCGCATCGGTATCAGCCGTGGGATCGCGAACCAGAGCAAGCGGGGAATGCATGATTGCCTCCAGAAGCGCCGCCGGACGGCGGGCAAGCAGTTAGTGGAAGCAAGATAGCATCGCGCCCCGCCGCGCCCAACGAAGTTATCTTCACACTGTTATCAGCATTGCGGAGGACGTTTCTCGCAAAGCTTGTGCGGATTTTTCATATGCGCGCGGCTTCGACTTTCGTTAGAGCGCGCCGATGAACCTCACGGCAACGGCGGCTTGCACACTCGGAGCGCTTAGGCCCGCTCGCGCACTTCCACATCGCGTTGAATGATCGACCGCGGCGCCGTCCGGTCCATGCGCGATGCGAACCACGTCAGCAACAGAGCCGCAACGCTCACGGCCGCCGCAACCCAAGGCAACGTATCGAGCGAATGGCCGTGATCGATCACGAGACCTCCGAGCCACGCGCCGCCCGCATTGCCGACGTTGAACGCGCCAATGTTCAGGGTCGACGCAAGATTCGGCGCCTTGGCCGCCTTCTCGACCACGCGCATCTGCAACGGCGGCACGGTCGCGAAGGCGGCAATGCCCCACACGAACACCGTGATTGCCGCGGCCACCTGCGAATGACTGGTGCGCGCGAAAATCGCCATCACCACCGCCAGCGCCGCGAGAATGCCCATCAACGAGGGCATCAGCGCGCGGTCCGCGAGCTTGCCGCCGACCGTGTTGCCGATCGTAAGTCCCACGCCGAACAGCACGAGAATCAGCGTGACGGCGCGCGGCGAGAAGCCGCTCACCTGCTCCAGAATCGGCGCGATATACGTGAACACGACGAATACGCCGCCGAAGCCGAGCACCGTCATCGCCAGCGCCGTCCACACTTGCGGGTCCTTCAGCACGCGCACTTCATGACCGAGACCGGCAGGACCCGAATCGTGGCGATTGGGCACGAGTGCCGTCACGCCCGCGAGCGACAGCACGCCGAACCCGCTGACAATCCAGAAGGCCGCGCGCCAGCCGAACTCCTGGCCCACGAAAGTGCCGAACGGCACGCCGAGCACGTTGGCAAGCGTAAGGCCGGTGAACATCAACGCAATAGCGCTCGCGCGCTTCTCGTTCGGCACGAGCGACGCGGCCACCACTGCGCCAATGCCGAAAAACGACCCGTGCGCGAACGACGTCACCACGCGCGCGATCATCAGCACGGAATAATCGGACGCAATCGCACACAACGTATTGCCGACGATGAAAACGCCCATCAGCAACTGCAGCGCGAGCTTGCGCGGCATCCGGCTCGTGACGACGGCGAGCAGCGGCGCGCCGACCGCGACGCCGAGCGCATACCCGCTCACCAGCAATCCCGCCGACGGAATCGACACCGCGAGATCGCGCGCGACCTCGGGCAGCAAGCCCATGATGACGAACTCGGTCGTCCCGATAGCGAAGGCGCTGATCGCGAGCGCGAGTAATGGAATCGGCATTTGTTGTTCTCCAGGTTTTACGGTTGAGCGTGATGCAGCGCCGTCACGAACTCGACGACGACGCCCGGCGCGAGCGCCACGAAAATTTGCATGGCGGCTTCTTGCGGGCCCATCGGCGGCACTTGCGCCGTTTGATAGTCGACGCCGGTTGCCCGCAGGCGCGCGAGCAGCGCCTGCCACTCGGCGGCGCTTTCCAGACGGAACGCAATGTGATCGATGCGCGGCGCGGCTCTCACCGAGGTGCCGGGCACCGTGGCCTCGACCAGATGGATCACCGCGCGCCCGTTGGCATACAGCCAATAGCCGCCGACGGAAAACGGCGGACGCGCGCCTTGCGTCAAGCCGACTACATCGACGAAGAAACGCCGGGCTGTGTCGAGATCGGCGGTGACGATAGTCGCGTGATCCAGTTGCATGGTTGGGCCGGCTAACTGCGCCGCATGGGTTTTCGAGATGTGCATTGTGGCCGCGACGCGTCAATTTGATAATTGGCGTAGCATTTGAAGCATTTTCAAATGCCATTTGAAGAAAGCGATGGATAATCTCGGCGACATTCGCCTCTTTGTAGAAGCCGCCCAGCACGGCAGCCTGTCGGCCGCGGGCCGCAAAATGGGGCTCACACCGGCCGCTGCAAGCGCGCGCCTGGCGAAACTCGAAGCCGGCCTGAAAGCGCGGCTGTTCGAGCGCACCACCCGCCAGTTGCGACTCACCGACGAAGGGCGCCTCTATTTGAACTGCTGCCGCCAGGCGCTGCAGTCGCTAGACGACGCAAAGGCCGCGCTGCAAGCGGGGCAAGGGGTGGTGCGCGGCAAGGTGCGTGTCTCGGCGACGTCGGACTTCGGCCGCAATCTGCTGATGCATTGGCTCGACGAGTTCAACGCGCTCTACCCGGAAGTGACGTTCGCCCTGACGCTGTCGGACTCGCTGTCGAACCTGGTGCAGGAGGACATCGACCTCGCGATCCGCTTCGGCGTGCCGCAGGACAGCTCGCTGGTGGCGCGCAAGCTGGCGCCCAACCGGCGCGTGCTGTGCGCATCGCCGGAATACATTGCACGCAAGGGCGAGCCGAAAGACCCGTACGATCTCGCCAATTTCGATTGCATCGTGCTCAGCACCGGCTCCGGTCCGGTGAACGAATGGCGCTTCACGCGCGGCGACGAAGTGCAGCAGTACACCGTGCCCTTCGAAACCGCGCGCGAGACCAACGACGGCGCCGTCGCCCGCGAATGGGCGCTGCGCGGCTACGGCATCGCGATCAAGTCGATGTGGGACGTGCAAGCGGATCTGCGCGCCGACGGCCTCAAAATTCTGCTGCCCGAGTGGCGCTATCCGGACGCGCCGCTGCACGCGCTCTACCACCGCAACCGTTTCATGGCGCCGCGCGTGCGCGTGCTGCTCGATTTTCTGAGCGAGCGCTTCGCGCAAGTGTCCGACGAACTGGAAAGCCTGCTGGGCCTCCCGCCGGATGGGCCGCGCGCCGAAACGGGCGGACAAACCGTATTCGGCGAAGGGCTATAATGTTGCGTTACGCTGCGAGCGTGCGCAGTGAGCGGCTAGACATGACCAGAACGGCGGTCTTGCCCCGCGCAAATCCGCGGAAACTGCCGGCCGTTCCGAGACTTCGCGCACGTTTTCGCATCTCCTTGACCCCTAATACGACGCCCCCAGATTAACCACTGCGACCGGCGAAATTCGATGACCAAGAAAGTTTATGTAAAGACCTTTGGCTGCCAGATGAACGAGTACGACTCCGACAAGATGGTCGACGTACTGGGCGCGGCTGAAGGGCTCATCAAGACGGACACGCCGGAAGACGCGGACGTCATTCTGTTCAACACCTGCTCGGTACGCGAGAAAGCTCAGGAGAAAGTCTTCTCCGACCTCGGCCGCGTGCGCGAACTGAAAGAAGCGAATCCGAACCTGATCATCGGCGTGGGCGGCTGCGTGGCGAGCCAGGAAGGCGCGTCGATCGTAGCTCGCGCGCCGTACGTCGATCTGGTGTTCGGGCCGCAAACGCTGCACCGTCTGCCGCAAATGATCGACAAGCGCCGTGAAAGCGGCCGCCCGCAAGTCGACATCACTTTCCCGGAAATCGAAAAGTTCGACCATTTGCCGCCGGCTCGCGTCGACGGTCCGAGCGCGTTCGTGTCGATCATGGAAGGCTGCAGCAAGTACTGCAGCTATTGCGTCGTGCCCTACACGCGCGGTGAAGAAGTATCGCGTCCGCTCGACGACGTGCTCACCGAAATTGCGGGCCTCGCCGACCAGGGCGTGCGCGAAGTCACGCTGCTCGGCCAGAACGTGAACGCCTATCGTGGCGCGCTCACGCTGGGTTCGTCGGAAATCGCCGACTTTGCGACGCTGATCGAGTACGTCGCCGATCTTCCGGGAATCGAACGGATTCGCTATACCACGTCGCATCCCAAGGAATTCACGCAGCGCCTGATCGACACTTACGCGAAGGTGCCCAAGCTCGTGAGTCACCTGCATCTGCCGGTGCAGCATGGCTCCGACCGCATTCTGATGGCCATGAAACGCGGCTACACCGTGCTCGAATACAAGTCTGTGATCCGTAAATTGCGCGCTATCCGCCCGGATCTGTCACTTTCCACGGACATGATCGTCGGCTTCCCCGGCGAGACGGAAGAAGACTTCGACAAGATGATGGCGCTCGTGCACGAGATGAAGTACGACACGAGCTTCTCGTTCATCTACAGTCCGCGCCCTGGTACGCCGGCGGCGAATCTGCATGACGACACGCCGCGCGAAGTGAAGCTCCGGCGCCTGCAACATCTGCAAGCCACGATCGAAGAAAATGTGCAGCGCATCAGCGATTCGATGGTCGGCAAGGTGGAGCGCATTCTGGTCGAACGCCCGGCACGTAAGGATCCGAACGAACTCGCGGGCCGCACGGAGAATAACCGCGTGGTGAATTTTCCGGCGCCGTTGGCTTCGCATGCGCGGCTGACCGGTCAAATGGTCGACGTGAAAATCGTCAAAGCGTACCCACATTCACTGCGTGGGGAACTCGTGCTGGTGCACGACCATGCGGCGGACGGCGCAAGCGCCATCACGCATTGACCGACTGACAACCGACCCAGCTGCGCGGCCCCGCCGCGCGACGCACCGCACGACGCACCCGAGTACTGAAACCGACAGGATCGAATCACCGCCTTGAAAACCACTCAGCCGCATCTGGAATTCACTGCTCCGCGCGACGACAACGCGCGGCTCGCCAACCTCTGCGGACCGCTCGACGAAAACCTGCGGCAAATCGAGCAGGCGCTCGACGTGACGCTGCAACGCCGCGGACATCGCATTACGATTCGCGGGCGCGGCGCCAAGCTTGCGCTTACCGCCCTCGAAAACTTCTACAACAACGCGCGCGAGCCGCTGTCGGTCGACGACATTCAGCTTGCGCTCGTCGAAGTCCGACACCCGGCGCGGCATCGCACTAACGGCAACGGCAATGGCGACGAAGCGGGCGAGCCGGGCTTTCCCGGCAATCCCGACCATCCGTTCGACCAACCCGCCGACGGCGACGAAGACGACCTCGAAGAGCTCGGCCCGAAACTGTACACACGGCGCGCCGATCTGCGCGGACGCACGCCGGCACAGCGCGAGTATCTGAAGCAGATCATCTCCCACGACGTTACGTTCGGCGTCGGTCCGGCCGGCACGGGCAAGACCTATCTCGCGGTCGCCTGCGCTGTTGACGCGCTCGAGCGCGATCAGGTCAAGCGCATCGTTCTGACGCGCCCGGCCGTCGAAGCGGGCGAGCGTCTCGGCTTTCTGCCGGGCGATCTCGCACAGAAGGTCGATCCGTATCTGCGCCCGCTGTACGACGCGCTCTACGATCTGCTCGGCTTCGACAAAACCGCGAAGATGTTCGAGCGGCAAATGATCGAAATCGCGCCGCTCGCGTACATGCGCGGCCGCACGCTGAATCACGCGTTCATCATTCTGGACGAGGCGCAAAACACCACGCCCGAGCAGATGAAGATGTTTCTCACGCGGATCGGATTCGGCTCGAAAGCCGTGGTGACCGGCGACACGACTCAGGTCGACTTGCCGCGTGGGCACAAGAGCGGGCTCATCGAAGCGCAGCAGGTTCTGTCCGACGTGCGCGGCATTGCGCTCACCCGCTTCACTAGTGCGGACGTGGTGCGGCATCCGCTCGTCGCGCGAATTGTCGAGGCGTACGACGCGCATTCGCAGAAGACTGCCAGCCCGGCGGATTCGCGTTAATGCGGCTCGACGCACGTCATAACACGCTGAACGCGCGGCCAACGGGCCGGCTGCGTTTCGCGCTCCGCGTCGCGCAGCGTTTTTCGCGGCGCCTCGCGCTGCTGTGCGCTGAGCGCTGCGCACGGCGTTCGGCAAATCGACTCGCGCACCGCATTGCGGATCGACTCGCACATCACTTCGCGCATCTTCTTGCGCCTCGCTTCACGCATCACTTCAAACCAGCATGAGCCGCGCCCCGAAACTGACGCTGAACCTGCAATTCCCCGCGGCCAGGACGTGGCCTGAACATAAGGCGCTGCTGCCTCGCGCCACGGTGGCCAGCTGGATCAAGGCCGCGCTTTTCGCGGACGGCGAGCTGACCGTGCGTTTCGTCGACGCAGAAGAAGGCCGGACGCTGAACCACACGTATCGCGGCAAGGACTATTCGACCAATGTGCTGACTTTCGCGTACGCGGAATCGGAAGACGATCCCGTGACGGGCGATCTGATCTTGTGCTGCCCCGTCGTCGAGAAAGAAGCCGCCGAGCAGGGCAAGCCGCTCCTCGCGCACTACGCGCATCTGCTCGTGCACGGCACGCTCCACGCCCAAGGCTACGACCACGAAGTCGAGGAAGAAGCCGAGGAAATGGAAGCGATCGAAACCGAGATTCTCGGCAAGCTCGGCTTTCCCGACCCTTATCGTTAACCGTCGCCCGGACCGAACCGTGAGCTCATTTTCCTCTGACGCCGACGCCCGAACGCCCTGCCCGGACTATCCCCCCGCGCTCGGCGAGTCGCGGCTGCTGACGGACGAGGAGTTGCGCGCGTCGCTCGATTGCACGCTGCGCGACTGGGACCGACAGAGCGACTTATGGCTTTTCGGCTATGGCTCGCTGATCTGGAACCCCGGCTTGCCCACCGTCGAAGCCACGCGCTCGAAGGTGCATGGTTATCACCGGGGCTTGTATCTCTGGTCGCGCGTGAATCGGGGCACGCCGGAACAGCCAGGACTCGTGCTCGCGCTCGATCGCGGCGGCTCCTGCACGGGCATTGCGTTTCGTCTGGCGGCGCAAGGCGCCATGCCGCATCTGGAAGCGCTCTGGCGCCGCGAAATGGCGATGGGTTCGTACCGGCCAGCGTGGCTGCCGTGCGTACTCGCCGACGGCCGGCGCGTCGACGCACTCGCGTTCGTGATGCGCCGGGATGTGCCGAGTTACACCGGCAAGCTTGACGACGAGATTGTCAAAACGGTGTTCGGCTGCGCGCGCGGCCGCTACGGCACGACACTCGAATATGTCAGCCGCACGGTTCACGCGCTGCGCGAAAGCGGCATGCCGGACCGGGCGCTGGAAGCGCTTCTCCAGCGCTGCCAGGCGGGGAATGACACGCCCGGTTCTGCCGGCGATGAACTGCGCAGGCAGCCGCAAGCGGGTAAGTAAGCGCCGCGCCGATTTTTGCTCCGAAACGCTTTTCACCCCGTAATCAGTTAGGATTGACCCATGGACCGCGCCTTGCGGCGCACCGGTGTCAGCCCGGTTTCATTCATCGCCAGGTGCGGCGGGACACGGTCCTGCCATGTGCCTGGTGTATCCTTAATGCTCTGCAACAGCGCGCCCAGTCTTGCCGGGCGCACTACCATGAACGACACGTATCCCAGTCGACGCCACACCGACAAACCGCAGGAAAAACGCTCGCTGCTCGAGCGTCTTACCGATTTCATCTCGCCCGAGCCCGACTCGCGCGCCGAACTTCTTGAAATTCTGCAGGACGCGCACGAGCGCAACCTGATCGACGCCGACTCGCTGTCGATGATCGAAGGCGTGTTCCAGGTCACCGAACTCAGCGCACGCGACATCATGGTGCCGCGCGCCCAAATGGACGCGATCAACATCGCGGACAATCCCGCCGAATTCATCCCTTACGTGCTGGAAAAAGCGCATTCGCGCTATCCGGTCTATGAAGGCAATCGCGACAACATCATCGGCGTGCTGCTGGCGAAAGACCTGCTGCGCTACTACGCGGAAGAAGAGTTCGATGTGCGCGGCATGTTGCGCCCCGCCGTCTTTATCCCCGAATCGAAGCGTCTGAACGTGTTGCTGCACGATTTCCGTGTGAATCGCAATCACCTCGCGGTGGTGGTCGACGAATACGGCGGCGTGGCCGGTCTCATCACCATCGAGGACGTGCTGGAACAGATCGTTGGCGACATTGAAGACGAATACGATTTCGACGAGGAAAGCGGCAACATCATCGCCTCGCCGGACGGACGCTTCCGTGTGCGGGCGCTGACGGAGATCGAACAGTTCAACGAAGCGTTCGGCACACACTACCCGGACGAAGAAGTCGATACGATCGGCGGACTCGTCACGCATCACTTCGGACGCGTGCCGCATCGCGGCGAGAAGGTTCGCATCGACGATCTTATTTTCGAGATTCTGCGCGGCGACGCCCGCCAGGTTCACATGCTGCTCGTGCGGCGCGATCCGCTCGCCGGTCAGCGCGAGCGCGAAGCGCAGCACGTGCAGACCTGAGCGGCCCGGCTGCTCTAAGGTCCAGCCTGCCGCTGCACGCGCCGCCCTGCTCCGCACGCTAACTTTTCAATTTGTCACTTCTCACGCCGACCGCGCAACAATGGCCGACCCGATTACTTCCCGCTCCCGTCACGGCATGAGCGCTTCTGCCGCGAATCCCACGCGGGTGCGCACGCTACCTCGCTGGCATTACCTCGTCGCGCTGGCGGCAGGCGCGGCCAATACGCTGTCGTTCGCGCCCACGCCGCATGGCGGCTGGCTAGAACTCGTCATCTTCGTGTTTTTCTTTGGCTGGCTGACGCGCGCCACCGGCTGGAAAAGCGCCGCGCTGACAGGCGGCGCTTTCGGCTTCGGCAACTTCGTGAGCGGCGTCTGGTGGTTGTACGTCAGCATGCATTTTTTCGGCGGCATGCCCGCGCCGCTTGCCGGCACGGCGCTCGTGCTGTTTTCGCTTTATCTCGCGCTGTATCCCGCTTTGGCAGCGGGCGTCTGGTCGTTCTGCGCCGGTCACGCCCGCAATGGCTCATCGAGCACCGATACGCCGTTCTCGCCGACGTGGCATGGGGCGCTCGCCTTCGCCAGCGCATGGGCCATCGGCGAATGGTTGCGCGGCACGGTGTTCACCGGTTTTCCGTGGCTCGCTAGCGGCTATGCGCAAGTCGACGGCCCGTTCGCCGGATTCGCGCCACTCGCGGGCGTGTACGGCGTCGGTTGGGTGCTCGCGCTCGCAGCGGCGTTGATCGTGCAGGCGCTGCTTGCTCTGCTGCGCCGTTCGCGTGAGCCTCGCGAAGCTTCGTCCAGCGGCCAAAATGCCCGCGACGGCATCGCGCGGATCGCCGCGCCGGCCGGCATCGCACTGGCGCTGATCGCGGCGGGCCTGTTGCTGCCGCTCGCCAAATGGACGGTTCCCGCCAACGCGCCGTTGACCGTGCGCCTCTTGCAAGGCGACGTCAAACAGGAAATGAAGTTCGAGGAAGCGGGCATGCGCGCCGCCATCGACCAGTATCAGCAGATGATCACCTCGAAGCCCGCCGACCTGATCGTCACGCCGGAGACCGCCATTCCCGTGCTGGCGCAGCAGTTGCCGGCGCCGTTCGCCTCGGCGGTGCGCAGTTTTTCGGACTCGACCGGCAGCGCGATCCTGTTTGGCGCAATTGGCGGCTCCGTTACGCCCGAAGGCCGCGTGGTCGACTACACGAACAGCCTGTTTGGCGTGACGCCCGGTACACGCGACATCTACCGCTACGACAAGCATCACCTGGTACCGTTTGGCGAGTTCGTGCCGTGGGGCTTTCGCTGGTTCGTCAACCTGATGAGCATTCCGCTCGGCGACTTCGCGCGCGGCGGTCCGGTGCAAAAGCCATTCGTCGTGCACAACCAGCCGGTCGCAGTCGACATCTGCTACGAAGACATTTTCGGCGAAGAAATTGCGCGAACCATCCGCGAAAGCGATACGCCGGCAGGCGTGCTGATCAACTCGACCAATCTCGCGTGGTTCGGCGACACCATCGCGCTCGACCAGCACTTGCAGATAGCACGCATGCGCTCGCTCGAAACCGGCCGCCCGATGCTGCGTGCGACCAACACCGGCATGACGGCTGCGATCGACGCCAACGGCAAGGTGCTCGGACGGCTCACGCCCTACACGATCGGTTCTCTCGACTTGACCGTGCAAGGCACGGCCGGCCGCACGCCGTACGTGACGAGCGGAAATAACACGGTGCTCGCCGTTTCGTTACTACTACTCGCATTTGGCTTTGCATTCGGGCCGGGCCGTATCCGCGGGAGAAACGGCAAATCCGGAAACGGTGAAGCATAAGCAATAAAAAACGCGCGCTGCGGCATGGCCGCAAGCGCGCGTTTATCGAACCACGCAAGCGTTATTGTTGAACCACGCGAGCGTTATTGTTGAACCACGCAAGCGTTATTGCCGAACCACGCGAGCGTTACTGATTCGACGCAATGCGCTGCTGAATATGCTGCGCGCGTGCAGGCGACGCCGGGTGGGAACTCAACATACTCGATTTTCCGCCGTCTATTTGCGCGAGCTTGTTGAACGCCGTGACAAGACCCGACGGATCGAGATTTTTCTTTTTCTGCAAGTCGAACGAATAATCGTCGGCTGCGCTTTCCTGCGTTTGCGAGAATTGCGCGTTAATCAGCTTTTCCGAGAAATCGCCCAATTGCGAGCCGGACAGCGCGCCCGCAACGCCACCCGCCGAAGAAGCAACCGAACGCGCCGCGGACGTCGCATACGCAACCTGCATTGCCTTCTTCGTATGGCCGAGCGCCACGTGGCCCATTTCATGGCCGACCACGCCGCGTACCTCGTTGTCGTTCATCATGTCCATCAACCCGCTGTAGACGCGAACGCAACCGTTAGCCATCGCCCACGCGTTGACGTCCTTCGTCATGTACACCTTGTAATTCACCGGCGTGCCGTTGATGTTGTCGCCCAATTGCGCGGCAATCTTGTTTAAACGCTTCTGGTATTTGCTGTTAGCGGGCGCAATCGTGTTTTCGCTGTCAAGTTGCGCACACGATTTGTCGGTCAACGTACGCACGTCGGCATCCGAAAGCGTGGCCGCTTGCGTGGCCAACTGGCCGGATTGAATCAGCGCCGACGGATCGAGGCTGCTGACATTCGAGCACGCGGCAAACAGCGAGCAGACGGAAGCAACAATAACAAAACGATACGGTTTCATCATGAAAGTCTCTTTGTGGTGTTATTCGTTTTGACGACGCGCATAAGGCGTCGCCCATTCGCAATGGCCGCTTTCGACGCTAAAACACGCCGAATATATAACCGCACAACCATCGCCCACGCGGCAGACGAAAAAAAAGCGCCTGACGGGAGGCGCTTTTTTACCACAAACGAAAGCATTAATTCATGACTTTGAAAGACCGATTAACGCAATTTTGCAAACTTGCTGTAATCCTGGGCAAGTTTGCTTTAATAGTTCAGTCAGTTAGCCGGCACGGTATCAATAAACGACTGGCGCAGCGAAAGCTTCTGAAAATGCTTGTCGAGATTCGGATGCGACTCGCGCCAGTTCAGTTCCGGCATGCGGAAGTCCAGATAGCCCAACGCGCAACCCACGGCGATATCGGCGAGCGTGTAGTGATTGCCCGCGCACCACGGCTTGCTGCCCAGGCCTTGAGACATGGCGACGAGCGCTTCGTCGATCTTGCGCTGCTGCCGCGCCACCCACGCGTCGACCCGCTGCTCCGGCGTGCGCTGCGTGCTTTCAAGGCGGATCAGCACGGCCGCGTCCAGCAGGCCGTCGGCGAGCGCTTCCCAGCAACGCACCTCGATGCGCTCGCGCCCCGACTGCGGAATCAGCTTGCCGACCGGCGACAGCGTGTCCACGTACTCGCAGATCACGCGCGAGTCGAACACCGCTTCGCCGTCTTCCATGACGAGGCACGGCACCTTGCCAAGGGGATTGAAGGTGTGAATGCGGGTATCCGGCGCCCAGACGTTCTCGGGCACCAGCTCGTAGTCGATCTTCTTGTCGGCCAGCACGATGCGCGCTTTGCGCACGAACGGGCTGGCGAGCGAACCGATGAGTTTCATCATTGCCATCTGCCTTTTTCTGAATCCGGCGAAAGTATAAGTGCTTGGCGCCATGCGCGAGCGGCCCGTGCGCTCTCTGCGAGCCGCATGCACGTTCGCTGTGGATGGATTGCAACATTGCCGCGCCGCACGAGCGCCGTCTAGCCGGCCGAACGGCCAACGCGCCGGTCGTTCCCCGCCGGCATCGGCACAAAATGACTCTATGCATTGGGCGCTACAATCGCACGATGAACCAGCCGACCGAACCCACCATCGCCATCGACGTCTACCGCACGCGCCGCGAGCGCGTACTCGCCGCGCTGCGCGCAGCGGGCGGCGGCGTCGCCATCGTGCCGACCGCGCCCGAAGCGCTGCGCAACCGGGACGCGGATTATCCGTACCGGCACGACAGCTACTTCTACTATTTGACCGGCTTCACCGAGCCCGAGGCGCTGCTCGTGCTCGACGCAAGCGCCGCACCTGGCGAGCCCGCGTCCATCCTGTTCTGCCGCGAGAAAAACATCGAGCGTGAAACGTGGGAAGGCTTCCGTTTCGGGCCCGACGGCGCGCGCGTGGCGTTCGGATTCGACGCCGCTTTTCCGGTCGGCGAAATCGACGTGCACCTGCCGCGGCTGCTCGCGGACAAGCCGTCGCTGCACTACGCGCTCGGCGCGTCGGAAAAACTGGACAGCCAGGTGCGCGGCTGGCTCGAGGCCGTGCGCGCTCAAGGCCGCAGCGGCGTCGCGGCGCCCATGGCCGCACGCGATCTCGTGCCGCTGCTCGACGACATGCGGCTCATCAAGGACGACCACGAACTTGCGATCATGCGCCGCGCCGGGCAAATCTCCGCGCAGGCGCACCGCCGGGCGATGGCAACGTGCCGCCCCGGCGTGCGCGAGTACGAACTCGAAGCGGAGCTGCTCTACACGTTCCGCAAATTCGGCGCGCAGGCGCCCGCCTATACGTCGATCGTCGCGGCCGGCGCCAATGCATGCGTGCTGCACTATCCGGCCGGCAACGCGATTGCGCAGGATGGCGACCTCATCCTGATCGACGCGGCCTGCGAACTGGACGGCTACGCATCCGACATCACGCGCACGTTCCCGGCGAGCGGCCGCTTCACGCCGGCGCAGCGCGAGCTGTACGACATCGTGCTGGCCGCGCAGCAGGCGGCCGTCGACGCCACGCGCGTCGGCGCCAGCTTCGACGATCCGCATCAGGCCGCCGTGCGCGTGCTGTCCCAAGGCTTGCTGGACACGGGCATCGTCGAGCGCAACAAGTTCGCTTCTGTCGACGACGTGATCGCCGAGCGCGCCTACGCGCCGTTCTATATGCACCGCACCGGCCACTGGCTCGGCATGGACGTGCACGATGTGGGCGACTACCGCGAGCGCGGCGCGCCGCGCGACGAAGCCGGCGCGCTGCCCTGGCGCAGGTTGCAGGCATCGATGACGCTGACCATCGAGCCCGGCTTGTATATCCGCCCGGCCGAAGGCGTGCCCGAGCGCTACTGGAACATCGGCATTCGCATCGAGGACGACGCGATCGTCACGCCCGCAGGCTGTGAACTTATGACGCGCGACGTGCCGGTCGCCGCCGACGAGATCGAAGCGCTGATGCGCGACGCCCGCGGCTCATGAAACAAGGAAGTAACCCGCAATGAACGATGTCTCCCCGTCCACGGTGATCTTGAAGCCCGCTGCACTCGATCAGGCATTCGACTTCGACGTGACGATCGTGGGCGCCGGGCCGGTGGGGCTCGCGCTTGCCGGTTGGCTGGCCCGCCGCAGCGCGACGCGCGCGCTCAAAGTCGGCCTCGTCGACGCACGCGAGCCGGAAGACTCGATTGCCGATCCGCGCGCGATCGCCGTTTCGCACGGCAGCCGCATGATCCTGGAGCCGCTGCGCTGGCCCGCCGACGCCACCGCGATCCAACGCATCCACGTATCGCAGCGCGGTCATTTCGGCCGCACGCTGATCGACCACGGCGAGCACGGCCTGCCGGCGCTCGGCTACGTGCTGCGCTACGGCTCGATCGTGCATGGCCTCGCCGAAGCGGTGCACGCGACGCCGGTGCACTGGTTCCGCTCGACCTCCGCCGCCGCGCCCGTTCAGGAAAACGACGGCGTCACGCTGCCGATCGAAACCGCCGGCATCACGCGCCGCTTGCGCACACGGATTCTGGTGAATGCGGAAGGTGGCCTGTTCGGCGATCAAAAAGGCGGACACGACGGCGGACGCAGCGGCGCAACGAGGCGTGCAGCCGCGGCCATCGGTGCGAGCGCAGCGAACGACGCCGAAGCAAACGACGGGCGCGACCCCGAAACGCACCCGCGCACATCGGCTCCGAACGACGCGGGCGAGCACGCCGGCAATCGCGCGGACAAACAGGGCACGCGCGACTACGGGCAAACGGCGCTGGTCGGCACGGTGACCGTGTCGGCGCCGCAGCCGCATGTCGCGTGGGAACGCTTCACGCCGGAAGGCCCGATCGCGTTGCTGCCGATGGGCGGCGTGCGCGGCGCGGACTACGCGCTCGTGTGGTGCTGCTCGCCGGACGAAGCCGCGCGCCGCGCGCAACTCTCCGACGACGAATTCCTGCACGAACTCGGCAGCGCGTTCGGCGGTCGCATGGGACGCTTCACGCACATCAAGGGGCGGGCGTCGTTCCCGCTCGGGCTGAACGCCGTCGATACGCTCGTGAAGGGCCGCGCCGTCGCAATTGGCAATGCGGCGCAAACTCTGCATCCGGTCGCGGGACAAGGGCTCAATCTCGGCTTGCGCGACGCGCACGCGCTCGCCGACGCGTTGTCGGCGGAAGGCCCCACGCCGCTCGCGCTCGCGACGTTCGCACAGCGCCGCGCGCTCGACCGGCGCATGACGATCGGTGCGACCGACACGCTCGCCCGCCTTTTCACCGTCGACTTCGCGCCGCTCGCGATCATGCGCGGCCTCGCGCTGACTGCGCTTGAATTCGTGCCGCCGGTGAAAACCGCGCTCGCGCGTCAGATGATGTTCGGGCAGCGCCGCTGAGCGAAAGGCGCGCGGCTCGCGTGCCGTTTTATACGCGGCTCGTGTCGCCTCCGCTTTCGCCCCGTTTTCGCGGCCCGAACCGCGTTCGGCGAGCAGCCGGAACTCTATGACGCCGACCACTTTCATAGAAGATTTAATGGGTTACGGCGTGCGCCGGTCCGGTGCGGGTTATCTGTTAACGCTAAAATAGCGGTTTTCCCTCGCATTTCGCGAACGCTCCGATTGACAACACTGTGCAATCGGCCGCGCGCGCGTCCACGTCATGCCCACTCTCGGCTCGCACAATCTGCGCAATAACCTGTTCGTCGCGCCCATGGCCGGCGTGACCGACCGTCCGTTCCGGCAGTTGTGCAAGCGGTTGGGCGCGGGCTATGCAGTGTCCGAAATGGTCGCGTCGAACGCGCAATTGTGGAAAAGCGAGAAGACCATGCGCCGCGCGAATCACGCGGGCGAGGTCGAGCCGATCGCCGTGCAGATCGCCGGCGCCGATCCCGCCATGATGGCCGAAGCGGCCCGCTACAACGTGGCGAACGGCGCGCAGATCATCGACATCAATATGGGCTGTCCGGCCAAGAAGGTGTGCAATGTGGCGGCAGGTTCGGCCTTGTTGCAGAACGAGCCGCTCGTGCAGCGCATTGTCGAGGCGGTGGTGGGCGCGGTGGGCGTCGGTCCCGACGCGGTGCCGGTCACGCTGAAAATCCGCACCGGCTGGAATCGCGAGAACAGGAATGCGCTGAACGTCGCTCGCCTAGCGCAAGACGCCGGCATCTCCATGCTGACCGTGCACGGCCGCACGCGCGCCGACCTGTATCACGGCGACGCCGAATACGAGACCATCGCCGCAGTAAAGGCGGCGGTGCGCATTCCGGTGGTGGCCAACGGCGACATAACGTCGCCGGAGAAAGCACGCCACGTGCTCGCCGTCACGGGCGCCGACGCCATCATGATCGGCCGCGCCGCGCAGGGTCGCCCGTGGCTGTTTCGCGAGATTGAACATTTCCTGCAGACGGGCGAGTTGCTGCCGCCGCCGCGCATCGACGAAATCCAGCAGGTCATGAACGAGCACCTGGAAGATCACTACGAGTTCTACGGGGAATTTACCGGCGTTCGCACTGCGCGCAAGCACATCGGCTGGTACACTCGCGGCCTTTCCGGCGCCAACGTGTTCCGGCATCGCATGAATACGCTGGACACCTCGCGCGAACAACTCCTCGCCGTCAACGAGTTTTTCGACGCACAGAAGGCGATCTCCGACCGCCTCGTCTACGTCGACGAAACCGTTGGCAACTCCGGGCCCGACAACAAGGGCGAGGATCACACAGACCGACTGGCAGCATGAGCAAGAACAATATCGAACAATCTGTCCGCGACAGCCTGGGCGTGTATTTCCAGGATCTCGACGGCTCGAATCCGCACGACGTGTATGACATGGTGATCTCGTGCGTTGAAAAACCCCTGCTCGAAGTGGTGCTCGAGCAGGCCGGCGGCAATCAGTCGCTGGCCGCCGAGTATCTCGGCATCAACCGCAATACGCTGCGCAAGAAGCTGCAACAGCACGGTTTGTTGTAGCTCCAAGTAGTTTTCTCGCGCCCTGCCACGTTTCCCTTCGGCTTTTCGTCTTCATCATGATCAAGCAAGCGCTCATCTCCGTTTCCGACAAGTCCGGCATCCTCGACTTCGCCAAGTCGCTGTCGGACCTCGGCGTCAAGATCCTGTCGACCGGCGGCACCGCGAAACTGCTCGCGGACGCGGGCCTCTCCGTCACCGAAGTCGCCGACTACACGGGCTTCCCGGAAATGCTGGACGGGCGCGTGAAGACGCTGCATCCGAAGGTGCACGGCGGCATTCTCGCGCGCCGCGACCTGCCGGAACACATGGCGGCGCTTGAGAAGCACGACATTCCGACCATCGACCTGCTGGTCGTGAACCTGTACCCGTTCGTGCAGACGGTGTCGAAAGAAGAGTGCTCGCTGGAAGACGCGATCGAGAACATCGACATCGGCGGCCCGACCATGCTGCGCTCCGCTGCGAAGAATCATCGCGACGTGACCGTGGTGGTCGATCCCGCTGATTACGCGGTCGTGCTCGAGGAAATGCGCGCGAACAGCAATGCGGTGTCGTACAAGACGAACTTCCGTCTCGCGACCAAGGTGTTCGCACACACCGCGCAGTACGACGGCGCGATCACGAACTATCTGACGAGCCTCACCGACGAACTGCAGCACGCGTCGCGCAACGCTTATCCGGCGACCTTCAACCTCGCCTTCGACAAGGTGCAGGATTTGCGCTACGGCGAAAACCCGCATCAGAGCGCCGCGTTCTATCGCGACCTGTCGGTTCCGGCCGGCGCGCTCGCGAACTACAACCAGTTGCAAGGCAAGGAACTCTCGTACAACAACATTGCCGACTCCGACGCGGCGTGGGAATGCGTGAAGACCTTCGACGTGCCGGCCTGCGTGATCGTCAAGCATGCGAATCCGTGCGGCGTGGCGGTCGGCGCCGACGCGAACGAAGCATATTCGAAGGCGTTCCAGACCGATCCGACGTCGGCGTTCGGCGGCATCATCGCATTCAATCGCGAGGTTGATGAAGCGGCGGCGCAAGCGGTGGCCAAGCAGTTCGTCGAAGTGCTGATCGCACCGTCGTTCAGCGCCGAAGCGCGTCAGGTTTTCGCGGCGAAGCAGAATGTGCGCTTGCTTGAAATCGCCCTGGGCGAAGGCCACAACGCGTTCGATCTGAAGCGCGTGGGCGGCGGCCTGCTGGTTCAATCACTCGACTCGAAGAACGTGCAGCCGCGCGAATTGCGCGTGGTCACGAAGCGTCATCCGACGCCGAAGGAAATGGACGACCTGCTGTTCGCATGGCGCGTGGCGAAGTACGTGAAGTCGAACGCGATCGTGTTCTGCGGCAACGGCATGACGCTCGGCGTCGGCGCGGGCCAGATGAGCCGTGTGGACTCGGCGCGCATCGCGAGCATCAAGGCGCAGAACGCCGGTTTGAAGCTGACTGGCTCGGCGGTCGCGTCGGACGCGTTCTTTCCGTTCCGCGACGGCCTCGACGTGGTCGTGGCAGCGGGCGCGACCTGCGTGATTCAACCGGGCGGCTCGATGCGCGACGACGAAGTGGTTAGCGCCGCTGACGAACACAACATCGCGATGGTGTTGACCGGCGTGCGTCATTTCCGTCATTGATCCGGGTCTGACGAGCGGCGTGTCTTTGCATCATCCGCAATAAGAGACGATAGAACGGCCCGATGGAATTCTCCGCCGGGTCGTTTTGTTTTTGGACGCCCGAGCAATGCCGAGCCTGAGTAGTCAGTCCGGCGGGTCCTTGCGCTCGTAGCCGTCTCTCACTTCCGGGTGCTGGCTGATGTAGGTGCTAAGGCCCTCGCCTTGCTTCGCGAGGCGCTTGAGTTCGGCCACATGTTTCGCGCCGACGCTCTTTTTCGAATACCAGTAGGTCGTGCCCGAGTTGAAGCGAGCGGCGACGAAGTCATCGCCGATTTCGTAAGCCACGACGCCGGATTTCCCGCTCCTGTTCCCATAGCGCTGCATGTGCGATCGCCTCCCTGCGTCGAAAGCAGCAGTTTTTATTCCGCATGCCTCGCCACATGCCGACCGCCGCGCGGCGCGTGTGTTGTAGTATCGCAGGCACCTGGTTTTAACCGCATCTGCGGCACTTCATGAGAATTCTCGGCATCGACCCCGGCTTGCGCGTGACCGGCTTCGGCGTGATCGATCAAAGCGGTCACACACTCAGCTATGTCGCCAGCGGCATCATCAAGACCGCGGACGCCGATTTGCCGTCGCGGCTCGGCACTATCTTCGAGGGCATCTCGACGCTGATTCGCCAGCACTCGCCGGATCAATCGGCAATCGAAAAAGTGTTCGTCAACGTCAATCCGCAATCCACGTTGCTGCTCGGCCAGGCGCGCGGCGCGGCCATCTGCGGACTCGTGGCGGGCGGCGTGCCGGTCGCCGAATACACCGCCCTGCAGTTGAAGCAGGCCGTAGTCGGTTATGGCCGCGCGACCAAGGAGCAGATGCAGCAGATGGTCGTGCGCCTGCTCAATCTTTCGGGCGTGCCGAGCACCGACGCCGCCGACGCGCTCGGCATGGCCATATGTCATGCGCACGGCGGCACGACATTGAGCACGCTCGGCGGCATCGCGCCTTCGCTCGCGAAGAAAGGATTGCGCGTGAGACGCGGGCGTCTGGTTGGCTGATCTTTCCGTGCGGCCCCCGCTTTTTTCGCTTGATGCGATGACTGGCCTCAAGCGGCACACACGCCCTGCGCTACACTCGCCCTTTCTCTCGAATTTGAATTCGCCATGATCGGTCGCATTGCCGGCGTTCTGCTGGAAAAAAACCCGCCGCATCTGCTCGTCGACTGCAACGGCGTCGGTTACGAAGTCGATGTGCCGATGAGCACGTTCTACAACTTGCCGTCCACCGGCGAACGCGTGGTACTGCTCACGCAAATGATCGTGCGAGAAGACGCGCATCTGCTCTACGGCTTCGGCACCACCGAGGAACGCTCCACTTTCCGCGAGTTGCTCAAGATCTCGGGCATCGGCGCGCGCATGGCGCTGGCCGTGCTGTCCGGCATGAGCGTGCACGAGCTTTCGCAGACCGTCACGATGCAGGACGCCGCGCGCCTCACGCGCGTGCCCGGCATCGGCAAGAAGACGGCGGAGCGGCTGCTGCTCGAACTGAAGGGCAAGCTCGGCGCGGACCTGGGCGCGATGGCCGGCGCGGCGTCCGCATCGGATCACGCGTCCGACATTCTCAACGCGCTGCTCGCATTGGGCTACTCGGAGAAAGAAGCGTTGGCCGCAATCAAGAACGTGCCGGCCGGCACCGGCGTCTCAGAAGGCATCAAACTCGCGCTCAAGGCGTTGTCCAAGGCCTGAAGCCGAGGGCCTCGGCGGCGGCCTCGCCGTGCTCGGGGAAAGATGCCCGCGTGATGTGAAGTCGTCTGTCAGGTCGAGGCGCCTTGGCCATTCGGCCGGGTTTCCGGACCGTCCTCGCGCGGTACAATGACCACATGATCGAAACCGACAAACTCGCCGCCGAGCGCATCATCGCGGCCACGCCCGTCTCGCCGAACGAGGAAGCGTTCGAACGAGCGTTGCGACCGCGCCAGCTCGAAGAATATGTCGGGCAGGAAAAAGTGCGCGGTCAGCTGGAAATCTTCATTGAGGCCGCCAAGCGCCGCTCCGAATCGCTCGACCACGTGTTGCTGTTTGGGCCGCCGGGCTTGGGCAAAACCACGCTCGCGCACATCATCGCGCGGGAAATGGGCGTGAATCTGCGGCAAACCTCCGGACCGGTGCTGGAGCGCGCCGGCGACCTGGCCGCGCTGCTGACCAATCTCGAAGCCAACGACGTGTTGTTCATCGACGAAATTCACCGGCTTTCGCCGGTCGTCGAAGAAATTCTGTACCCCGCGTTGGAGGATTATCAGATCGACATCATGATCGGCGAAGGGCCGGCCGCACGCAGCGTCAAGCTGGACTTGCAGCCGTTCACACTGGTCGGTGCGACCACCCGCGCGGGCATGCTGACCAATCCGCTGCGTGATCGCTTCGGAATCGTTGCACGGTTGGAGTTTTATAACGCCGAGGAACTCGCGCGCATCGTCACGCGTTCGGCTTCGCTCCTGAATGCGCAGATTCATCCTGACGGCGCGTTCGAAATTGCCAAACGCGCACGAGGCACACCGCGTATCGCCAACCGGCTGCTGCGCCGCGTGCGCGATTTCGCCGAAGTTAAAGCC
This sequence comes from Paraburkholderia kirstenboschensis, assembly GCF_904848585.1. Taxonomy (GTDB): domain Bacteria; phylum Pseudomonadota; class Gammaproteobacteria; order Burkholderiales; family Burkholderiaceae; genus Paraburkholderia; species Paraburkholderia kirstenboschensis. The sequence goes on along the minus strand of NZ_CAJHCR010000001.1, from coordinate 31,504 downwards.
GACGGCAACATCACCGCGCAAGTCGCCGATGCGGCGCTCAGAATGCTCGACGTCGACGCGGTCGGCTTCGACCTGATGGACCGCAAGCTGCTGGAAGCGATTCTGCATAAGTTCGACGGCGGGCCGGTCGGCGTCGACAACCTTGCGGCGGCCATCGGCGAAGAACGCGACACTATCGAAGACGTGCTCGAGCCGTATCTGATCCAGCAAGGCTTCCTGCAACGCACGCCGCGCGGCCGTGTGGCCACGCTGCTGACTTACCGGCACTTCGGGCTCGCGGCGCCGGACGCGTCCAGCACGTTGCCTGGGCTGTGGGACTCGGCTGCGACCTGAGCCGGATCTCAAAGCGCAAGCGGCTATTCGTGGGCCGGTTGAGCGGCTTGGCTTCGCGTGCGCGTCGTCGCATCAGTCACCAGTGATCAGATGAACGGGGAGTACGGCGTGTCCAAACGCGCGCGTCGGCGGGTTACTGCGGCGCGCGAGACGGACTTCGCTCAACGGCGTGACGCGAGCTCACGTGGCGTGGCGTAACGTCGAGTGACGCGGCGCGAGTGATCAACGCCCCGGTTCCGGGACCTTCTTGAAGCTATCGTCCGCGCTGGGTGCGTCGAGATGCGAGACGTCGCCCCACGACACCACCGTCGCGCGGCCGTTGTCGAAGTCCACCACATTCACGCTAGTGTTCAGCAGCGTGTAGTCGCGCGGTGCATCGAGCGGTAAACCGCATGCAAAGCGACGCACACAATCGAGCACGCCACCATGCGCGACACAGGCGATTCGCCCACCCGGATGCGCGGCGACGAGCGGTTCGATCGCGTGCAACACGCGGTGGTAGAACGCGCGCTGCGACTCGCCTCCGGGCGGCGTGAAGCCGGGGTCGCGGGTTTGCCAGTGTGCGTATTCGTCTGGGAAGCGCGCGGCGATTTCGTCGCTGTCGTGGCCCTGGAACGCGCCGTATGAGCGCTCGCGCAAACCTTCGCGCAGATGCACCGGCAAGCCGAGCGCGTCCGCGACGGGTTGCGCGGTTTGCCGCGCGCGCTGCAGGTCGCTCGAATAAATCGCATCGAGCCGCGCGCCGTGCTTCACTTGATCGACGATGCGGCGTGCGAGGCTTTGCGCCTGGGCAAGTCCTACCGACGCGAGCGGAATGTCGATGTGCCCTTGAATGCGTTTGATGCGGTTCCAGTCGGTCTCGCCGTGCCGGATAAACAGAATCTGCGTGGTCATGGGATCCAGTTGGGCGCTGTTGGCCGGTTGTGCCGAACCGCTATTGTCGCAAGAACTGCGCGAAACTCAGGCGTTGGTCTGCAGCCAGAACGTGACCGGCCCGTCGTTGACGAGGGACACCTGCATGTCGGCGCCAAATTCGCCGGTCTCGACGATAGGATGCTTTGCGCGCGCCGCCGAAACGAAGTAGTCGAACAGGCGCTTGCCCTCGTCTGGCGGCGCGGCCGGCGTGAAGCTCGGACGCAAGCCGCTGTTGGTATCCGCGGCCAACGTGAACTGCGAAACCAGCAGCAGACCTCCTGCGCGCCCGGCGCCGTCCAGGTTCTGCACGGAGAGGTTCATCTTGCCAGCGGCGTCGCTGAACACGCGGTAGCCGAGCACTTTGGCGAGTAGCCGGTCGGCGGCCGCTTCGGTGTCGCCGCGCTCCGCACACACGAGCGCGAGCAGGCCCGCGTCGATCGCGCCCGTCACGCGGTCGGCCACGCGCACTTCGGCGCGCCGCACTCGCTGAATCAACGCGATCATCGGGCCGGCTCCGGCTGCGAAGTTCGGTTCATCGCGTGCACAGTCAGGCAGTGAGCGTGACGCGCGCAAAGCGGCGCTTGCCGACCTGCACCACATACTCGCCCGACTCGACCTTCAGGCCCTTGTCCGACACGGTCGCGCCGTCGATCTTCACACCGCCCTGTTCGATGTTGCGCAACGCTTCGCTTGTCGACGGCACGAGGTTGGCCTGCTTAAGCAATTGGCCGATGGCTAGCGGTGCGCCTGCCAGCGTAACCGCCGGGATGTCGTCCGGCACGCCGCCCTTCGCGCGGTGGTTGAAGTCTTCGAGCGCACGCTCGGCATCGGCCTGCGAGTGAAAGCGCGCGACGATTTCCTGGCCCAGCATGACCTTGAAATCGCGCGGATTGCGGCCGGCTTCGATCTCTTTCTTGAAGCCGGCGATTTCGTCCATCGGACGGAACGACAGCAGCTCGAAGTAACGCCACATTAGCACGTCGGAAATACTCATCAGCTTGCCGAACATCTCTGTCGGCTTTTCGCTGATGCCGATGTAGTTGTTCTTCGACTTCGACATCTTCTCGACACCGTCGAGACCTTCGAGCAGCGGCATCGTCAGGATGCACTGCTGCTCCTGGCCGTACTGCTTCTGCAGTTCGCGACCGACCAGCAGGTTGAACTTCTGATCGGTGCCGCCGAGTTCCAGATCGGCATTCAGCGCGACCGAGTCGTAACCCTGCATCAGCGGATACAGGAATTCGTGGATGGAAATCGGCACGCCGCTCTGGAAGCGCTTGGTGAAATCTTCGCGCTCGAGAATTCGCGCAACCGTGTAGCGCGACGCGAGCTTGATCATGCCGTCGGCGCCGAGCGGCATCGACCATTCGCTGTTGTAGCGGATCTCGGTCTTCTCACGGTCGAGCACCAGCGCGGCCTGCTCGAAATAGGTCTTCGCGTTCGATTCGATCTGCTCGCGCGTGAGCGGCGGGCGCGTGGCATTGCGGCCCGACGGGTCGCCGATCAGCGACGTGAAATCGCCGATCAGGAAAATGACCGTGTGACCGAGATCCTGCAACTGACGCATCTTGTTCAGCACGACCGTGTGGCCGATATGGATGTCCGGCGCGGTCGGATCGAGCCCGAGCTTGATACGCAGCGGTGTGCCGGTTGCCGCGCTCTTCGCGAGTTTTTGCGCGAATTCTTCTTCGATCAACAATTCGTCGACGCCTCGCTTCGTGACGGCGAGCGCGTGACGGACTTCGTCGGTGATCGGGAAGGCGGGGGCGGCGTTAGGCTTGGTGGACTCGGTGCTCATGCTGGAAACGGGAAGTCGCGGAAAAAAGTAGATTGTCCCATAGATGCACGTCGCCGCGCCCACCGACAGGGGCACGAGCGCGCCGCGCCGGTGGGATCTGCACGCCGCAGCACGTCGCAGCACGTCGCTCCGGCGGCGACGCGCTTCATATTCGAGCGCGCTTGCATCGATAATCTGCTAAAACCTTCGCAATGAAGCGGCAATGAACGAGCAACGAACCATTACCAGGAGCAGCAACGTGGCGCAAGACCCCGCAGACGGCGTCTACTTTGGATTGATGTCCGGCACGAGCATGGACGGCGTGGACGGCGTGGCTGTCCGCTTCGCCCAAGGGAAGCCGCCCGTGGTGTTGGCCGAGGCCTTTGTCGGTTTTGCGGCGGGCTTGCGCGACGCGTTGTTCGCGCTGCAGCAGCCGGGCGAAAACGAGATCGAACGAGAAGCGCTGGCCGCCAACGCGCTCGCCACGCGCTATACGGTGTGCTGTCACGAGCTCTTGCGCGGCTGCCACGTTCCCGCCGCCGAAGTGCGCGCGATCGGCGTGCATGGGCAGACGGTGCGGCACAGGCCGGAGAAAGGATATACGCGGCAGATCAACAACCCCTCGCTGCTCGCCGAGATGATGCACATCGACGTGGTCGCCGATTTCCGCAGCAGGGACGTCGCCGCAGGCGGCCAGGGCGCGCCGCTCGTGCCGGCGTTTCACGCGACCGTGTTCGGCGCGAAAGACGAGACGCGGGTCGTGTGCAATCTTGGCGGCATCAGCAACATCACGATTCTGAATGCGACCGGCAGCGTGCGTGGTTTCGACTGCGGGCCGGCGAACGCACTCCTCGACGAGTGGGCGCAGCGCCATCTCGGCAAGCCATTCGACGAAAACGGTCAGTTCGCGGCAAGCGGCCAGGTGGACCGGTCTCTGCTGAACGCGCTGCTCGACGAACCGTTTTTCGCACAACAGCCGCCTAAGAGCACCGGACGCGACCTGTTCAACGCCGAGTGGCTGGACGCCAAACTGCGCCCGTTTGGCGGACTCGCGCCGGCGGACGTGCAGGCGACGCTGGTCGCGCTAACCGCTGTGACGGTCGCGCGCGAGATCGAGCGGCACGCGCCGGACGCACGAGCGGTCTACGTGTGCGGCGGCGGCGCACGCAATCCGGAGATCATGAAGGCGCTGCAGCAGGCACTGGAAGACAGCGGCGTAAGCGGCGTACCCGTGATGACGACCGACGCCCTCGGCGTGCCGCCGAGCCAGGTCGAGCCGCTGGCCTTTGCGTGGCTCGCGATGCGCTGTGTGGCGCGGCTGCCGGGGAGTTTGCCGGCTGTTACCGGCGCGAGTGCGGAACGTGTGCTGGGAGCGATTTACCCGCGTTGACGCTTTCGTCATCGAGCGAGCGCGTTTGCGCGGGTTGCGCGGGCGCGCGTCTCGTCGGCGTGCACAGGCAAATGAAAAACGGGGCCCGAGGCCCCGTTGCTTTCCAACTTTTGTCTGCCCGCTATCAGACCGAGAACGACGAACCGCAACCGCAGGTAGTGCTCGCGTTCGGGTTCTTGATCACGAACTGCGCGCCGTTGATGTCGTCCTTGTAGTCGATCTCTGCGCCGACCAGGTACTGGTAGCTCATCGAGTCGATCAGCAATTGCACGCCGCTCTTGTTCATGACGGTGTCGTCTTCGTTGACGGCTTCGTCGAACGTAAAGCCGTACTGAAAGCCGGAACAGCCGCCGCCCTGCACGAAAACGCGCAGTTTCAGGTCCGCATTGCCTTCTTCTTCGATCAGTTGCTTGACCTTGTCAGCCGCTGCGTCGGTAAAAACGAAGGGGGCGGGCATCTCGGTCACGGGTGTGTCGGTGACTGCGTTCATTCGAACTCTCCAAAAAGCTTCTAACCGCTATTGTAGGGCTGATCTCAATATCGTGCCGAAGCCCACAAAATCAATGGGTTCTTACAGTCGTCCGAATCGACGCTGCGATTGCGCGCACAGTCTGCCTGCATCGGCCGAAGCGGGCCGGGCGCGCCCAAGCCGTAGCCCCCAATCGGGCCACTGACCATAAAAAAAGCCGCCTTCGCGACAGCGTTGGCGGCTTTTGCTGCGTTCCGACCCTGGAGCCGGTTCGCACCCGAAGCGATTAACGCTTCGAGAATTGCTTCCTGCGACGTGCCTTGTGGAAGCCGACCTTCTTACGTTCGACTTCACGAGCGTCACGCGTAACGAAGCCAGCCTTCGACAGTTCCGGCTTCAGCGTTGCGTCGTAGTCCATCAGCGCGCGGGTGATACCGTGGCGAACTGCGCCGGCTTGACCCGTTTCACCGCCACCGTTCACGTTGACCTTGATGTCGAACGTGACGCCGTGGTTCGTGAGTTCCAGCGGTTGACGAACGATCATGAGCGACGTTTCGCGCGAGAAGTAATCGGCGATAGGCTTGCCGTTCACAATGATCTCGCCCTTGCCTGCCTTGATGAACACGCGTGCGACGGCGCTCTTGCGGCGGCCCGTGCCGTAATTCCAGTTACCGATCATGTGGGCTCCCCTTAGATCTCGAGCGCTTTCGGCTGTTGCGCCGAATGCGGATGCGTTGCTTCAGCGTAGACCTTCAGCTTCTTGATCATCGCGTAGCCGAGCGGGCCCTTCGGCAGCATGCCCTTGACCGCTTTTTCGAGCGCACGGCCCGGGAAGCGTTCCTGCATCTTGCCGAACGTCGTTTCATAGATACCGCCCGGGTAGCCCGAGTGGCGATAGTACTTCTTGTCAGTAGCCTTGTTGCCCGTGACCTTCAGCTTGCCGGCGTTGATAACGATGATGAAATCACCGGTGTCGACGTGCGGAGTGAATTCAGGCTTGTGCTTGCCGCGAAGACGGTGTGCCACTTCGCTGGCGACACGCCCGAGAACCTTATCCGTCGCGTCAATCACGTACCATTCGCGCGTCACCTCATGGGCTTTTGCGGAAAACGTCTTCATGATCGATCCAAAAAAATTGCTGCGCCCAATGTGTTTTTTCCTGCTTGTAGTGTGCGCATCGAGGCGCGTGCAGGCTCTCCCTGTTCTTCCTCCGCGGGCGCGAATGCGGAAAAGCCCTGAATTATAAAGGAATTTGCGGCGTCAAGTCAAAACGTGCGGGACTTGCTGCCAAAGGCACCTTCGCGGGGCTTTCCGCGCACGTCAGAACGTGGGCGAAAAAAAACCCGAACAAGTGGTTCGGGTTTAATCCACCAAAGGAGGAGGTGGAGGAGACAGCGGAGGTTGCGAACTGCCGCAACCGATGTCGCAATTATATGAAGCAAGCTTGTGCAACGCAAGAACATTTGCAATGCGAAATCGGATTTCATAATGTGGATTGAAGCAGGCGAGGAGCGTCCGTTCGGCGAGCTTCAGCAGCGAGGCATGAACGGTTCTGTGACACAACCGTGCCGCTACTAGAGCAAAACCCCTAAACGGTCGGAAATCTCTTTCACCCGTCGCAACATGCCGCGCTGCAGCATGTCCGGCACCATTGCGCATATTTTGAGTCGCAAGTCGCCTCGGGCGGACACTGAATCGCCGGGCTACAATGCCGTCTCGATATAGCGAAGCGCGGTGGAGCACAGCATGGAATGCAAAGTGAGCTGGATGGGGCAAGACGGGATGGCGTTTGCTGCGGAGACGGGCAGCGGCCACCTGGTCGCGATGGACGGCGCGCCTGAAGGCGGCGGCCGCAATCTCGCGCCCCGTCCGATGGAAATGGTTCTGCTCGGCACGGGCGGTTGCACCGCCTACGACGTTGTGATGATCCTGAAGAAAAGCCGCCAGGAGATTGCCGGCTGCTCGGTGACGCTAAAGGCAGAGCGCGCCAGCGAAGATCCGAAAGTGTTCACGAAGATCCATTTCCACTTCACCGTGACCGGCAAGAATCTGAACCCGGCTACCGTGGAACGCGCGATCAACCTGTCGCATGACAAATATTGCTCGGCGTCGATCATGATCGCGAAAACGGCCGAACTCACGCACTCGTTCGATATTGTGGCGAACTGAGCGCAGTCTCACGGCGAGAGTACAAGCCGCGAGGGCGGTCCTGACCGAAGCCCCGCGCGCAAAAACGAAAAATGCCGGCGTCCTAAAAAGACGCCGGCATTTTTTTTGTGAGGTGGCAAAGCAGGCCGATAAGCCGGATTCTGTGCACGCGCAACGTCCGAAGACGCGACGCGCGTGGCAGCCATTCCTCTAGGCGAGTCATTACTGACACGCTCAAGCTTCCTACCCGCAGACGAGACGGGGGCCCCGTCCTGCATCTCGAAGATGCGCGCCTGCCTACTTGGAATTGCTCCGGGTGGAGGTTACCGTGCCGGTCTCTGCCTTGCAGCAGCCGCGGTGCGCTCTTACCGCACCGTTTCACCCTTACCTGATCCCGACTTGCGCCGGGCCATCGGCGGTTTGCTTTCTGTTGCCCTGTTCCGCGTGTTGCCACGGATGGCCGTTAGCCATCACCCTGCCCTATGGAGTCCGGACTTTCCTCGCCCTCTTTGGCCGAAGCCGCTGAGGCCGCGACTGCCTGGCCTGCTTTGCTGGCGCCGATTTTAACATCTGCGCGCCGGCCGGAGCGGAATACGGACTTGTCGTCGTAGAAGGCCGGTGCCTCGTTGTCGGGCCACCAGCCCGGAATACCGAGCACCGGGAGCGGCGCGAACCGCCGGCTCGTCAGCGCTTCGGTGGTCAGCAAAGCGGCGCTGACGGCCTCGTCCAGCCACGCGTCGCGCGCAGCGGCGTCCCATTCGAAGTACGCCGATGGCACGTCGACGATCCATGCATGCCCCGTGCAGCCCTTGAACGGCGCGATGAGCTTTTCCAGCAGCGCATGGCCGAAGCAGCGCACCTCGCAGTTCGAGCCCCATGCGTCGCGCCGCTGGAGCAGCAACGTCTGCCAGTCGAAGCCGCGCAGCGCGGCGCTCAACGCTGGATCGCTGCACGCAAACAGCAGCGCGTTTTCGTCGAAGAGAGTGAGCGTATCTCGCACGCCGCCGCGCGTCGGCCCGACGCCCAGCAGGTCGATTGCTGCCGACTGCCGCGCATTGAGCGCGGCCTTGATGCGCGGGAAGGCGAACCACATCGACGCGTTGAAGAAGTCGTGCAAATTGTGGCGTGTCGGCACGCGGCCGGTCGACGCAATGTGCGCCTCGTAGGCGGCGCCCGGCGGGAGTTCGTCCTGCGCGATGAACGCGAGGCGTTGGCCGCGGCCTGTGGTCTGACGCGTGTCGGCGGCGTCGGCATTCATCTCGGCGAGCAAGGCGGCGTAACTCGTGAGTGCGGCCCGCTGCCAGCGCTGGCCGCGTCCGGCGAAGTGCGCGAACCAGGGCTTAGACCAGTCGATAGCGGCGAAGCGCGCCTCGGCGCCCGCGCCCGGCACCGCTTCCGCACCCACACGTGCCACAGCGCCTTCGCCGCCATTCACCCCCGCGCCCGCGTCACCCTGCATCTAGCAAGGCCTCAAATCAGCCGCCAACCGATCGACTCACCGCCGCGCAGCGGCACAACGGGCGTATCGCCGACCGGCAGTTCTGCAGGCAACGTCCACTCTTCCCGACGCAGCGTGACCTTTTCCTGATTGCGCGGCAGGCCATAAAAATCCGCACCGAAGAAACTCGCGAACCCTTCGAGCTTGTCGAGCGCGTCCGCTTTGTCGAAGGCTTCGGTGTACAGCTCCAGCGCGTGCAGCGCCGTGTAGCAACCGGCGCAGCCGCAAGCGTGCTCCTTCAAACCCTTCGGATGCGGCGCGCTGTCGGTACCGAGGAAAAAACGTGGATTGCCCGAGATCGCCGCTTCGACCAGCGCGACGCGATGCGTCTCGCGCTTGAGCACGGGCAGACAATAATAGTGCGGGCGAATGCCGCCCTGGAAAATCGCGTTGCGGTTGTACAGCAGATGGTGCGCGGTAATGGTCGCACCAAGCAGGTTCGGCGCAACGCCGGCTTCGCGGATGTAGTCGACCGCGTCTTTGGTGGTGATGTGCTCGAACACCACTTTCAGCACGGGAAAATCGCGGCGCAACGGCGTCATGACCCGGTCGATGAACACCTTTTCGCGGTCGAACAGATCGATCGACGAGTCCGTCACTTCGCCATGCACGAGGAGCGGCATGCCGGTCTCCTGCATCACTTCGAGCGTTTTCGCGCACTTCATGATGTCGGTCACGCCGGCGTCCGAGTTGGTCGTGGCGCCGGCCGGGTAAAGCTTCACGCCGTGCACGAAACCGCTGGCGCGCGCGCGGCGGATTTCGTCCGGCGGCGTGTTGTCCGTCAGATATAGCGTCATCAGCGGCTCGAATTTGGCGCCGGCCGGGACGGCGGCCATGATGCGCTCGCGGTACGCCTGTGCCATGGCCGTGGTCGTGACCGGCGGCTTCAGGTTCGGCATGATGATCGCGCGGGCGAACTGGCGGGCTGTGTCCGGCAACACGGCGGCAAGCATTGCGCCGTCGCGGACGTGCAAGTGCCAATCGTCCGGGCGTGCGAGCGTGATCGAGTCGCGGGAATCAGAAGAAGCGTTGGAATCGGTCATGGCGAGAGGAGAGCGAGAGCGGAACAGAAGGCGGCTGAAAATGCGAGCAATGCGCCAGCGATGAGGTCAAACCGCCGTGTTGCGGCCTGAACACACGTCAATTTTGCTATTTGGCGTTTCTGGCTCGGTGATATGCTTGGAAAATCATCATTGTAACGGCTCGCCCCGTTCACAGGCTTACCCGCAACATGTGCCAACTTCTCGGAATGAACTGCGCCGCGCCGACGGACGTCACGTTCTCGTTCACCGGCTTTGCGGCGCGCGGCGGCGTCACCGATCACCACGCCGACGGCTGGGGCATCGCCTTCTTTGAAGACAAAGCATGTCGCCTGTTCATCGACCATCAATCGTCGGCCACCTCGCCGATCGCCGAAATGGTCAAGCGCTATCCGATCAAGTCGAAAAACACCATCGCACATATTCGGAAGGCGACGCAAGGGCACATCCTGCTCGAAAACTGCCACCCGTTCATGCGCGAACTCTGGGGGCGCCACTGGATCTTCGCGCACAACGGCGATCTGAAAGACTATTCGCCGGTACTTACGGGCGTCTATCAGCCAGTCGGCACGACCGACAGCGAGCTCGCTTTTTGCGCGTTGCTCGAAGGTTTGCGCAAGGCGTTTCCCGGCGCGCAGCAACCGCCGCTCAATGAACTCTTCGCCGCGCTCGAAACACTCACGCGCGAGATTACGCAGTTCGGCGTGTTCAATTTTCTGATGTCGAATGGCCAGGCGTTGTTCGCGCATTGCTCCACGCATCTGCACTACATCGTGCGGCGCTGGCCTTTTTCTACCGCGCATCTCGTCGACGCCGACGTCTCGATCGACTTCGCCAAGTACACCACGCCGGAAGACCGTGTCGCGGTGATCGCGACGCAGCCGTTGACCGACAACGAAGTGTGGACCGCGTTCGAACCGGGCGACCTGATGATGTTCCAGCACGGCGACGTGATCGGCCGCGTCAATGTGCCTGTGCCGACTTCGGTGCTGGAGAAGCTGCGCAATCCGGCTCTCGATGCGTCCGCTTCGGCGAGCACGATCGCGGCCTCGGTGTCCAACACGCCCGCCGCGGCGGCGTTGGAAGTGGATCTCGAAGCGGCGGATGATGCGGCGGCGTTCGAGTCGTGAAAAACGCCGGATAGCGCCACACCAGCAATAAAAAAAGCCGCTCTTTCGAGCGGCTTTTCGTTGCTGCACTGGCGGGCCGAATCGCGTGCGAAACGCCGCCGCACTCGCAACCTCAGTGCAGAATCTTCGCGAGAAAATCTTTCGCGCGATCGGACTTCGGATTGGCGAAGAAGTCGTCCTTGCGGTCGTCTTCCACGATCAAGCCCTTGTCCATGAAAATCACGCGATGCGCGACCTTCTTCGCAAAGCCCATTTCGTGCGTCACGCACATCATGGTCATGCCTTCCTGCGCGAGTTCGACCATCACGTCGAGCACTTCGTTGATCATTTCCGGATCGAGCGCCGACGTGGGTTCGTCGAACAGCATCGCGATCGGATCCATCGACAACGCGCGCGCGATCGCCACGCGCTGCTGCTGACCGCCCGACAACTGCCCCGGGAATTTGTCCGCATGTGCGCGCAGACCGACGCGATCGAGCAGCTTCAGCCCCTTCGCCGACGCCTCGTCCTTCGAGCGGCCGAGCACCTTGATTTGCGCGAGCGTGAGGTTTTGCACGATCGACAGATGCGGGAACAGCTCGAAGTGCTGGAACACCATGCCGACCTTCGAACGCAGCTTCGACAGGTTGGTTTTCTTGTCAGTCAGCGATTGGCCGTTGATGACGATCTCGCCTTTCTGAAACGGCTCGAGACCATTGACGGTCTTGATCAGCGTCGACTTGCCCGAACCCGACGGTCCGCACACCACGACCACTTCACCCTTTTTGACTTCCGTCGTGCAGTCCGTCAGCACTTGAAACTGGCCGTACCACTTCGAAACATTCTTGATAGAGATCATCTTGCGACCTTTTTCTGAAGACCTTTGACGAGGCTCGACGCGATCACGCAGATCACGAAATAACACGCGCCCGCGAACAGTACCATTTCGACATTCGTGCCGTCACGATCGCCAATATTCGTGGCGGTGCGGAAGAAGTCGGCGAGGCTGATCACGTAGACGAGCGACGTATCCTGAAACAGCACGATGCCCTGCGTGAGCAGCAGCGGCACCATTGCGCGGAATGCCTGCGGCAGCACCACGAGACGCATGGACTGCGCGTAGTTCATGCCGAGCGCGAACGACGCGTTGACCTGCCCGCGCGGCACGGATTGAATACCGGCGCGGATGATCTCGGAATAGTACGCCGCCTCGAACAACGAGAAAGCGACCATCGCGGACGCGAGGCGAATGTCGATATCCGGCGACAGGCCGAGCACGTTCTGCAGCACCTGCGGCACGATCAGGAAGAACCACAGCAGGACCATCACCAGCGGGATCGAGCGGAAAATCGTCACGTAGCCCTTCGCGAACCACTCGAAAGGCTTGAACGACGATAGCCGCAACATGGCGAGAACCGTGCCCCAGACAATGCCGATCACGATCGCGATCAGCGTGATCTTGAACGTGACTATCGCGCCGGTCCACAACGTAGGCAGTGCGCCCGGAATACCGCTCCAGTCGAAATGGTGCATCACTTGCCTCCGATATAGCCGGGCAACCGGGTCTTGGCTTCGACCCAGCGCATCAGTTGCATCACGACCAGATTGATCAGCACGTAGGCCAGCGTGACCGCGATAAACGACTCATACGTCTGCGACGTGTAGTCGACGAGTTGGCGTGCCTGAGCGGACAGATCCAGCAAACCGATGGTCGACGCCACCGCCGAGTTCTTGAAAATATTCAGGAACTCCGACGTGAGCGGCGGCACGATGATCCGATACGCGACAGGCAGCAGCACATAGCGATACGTCTGCCATTGCGTGAAACCCATTGCGAGACCCGCGGCGCGCTGGCCGCGCGGCAATGCGTTGATGCCCGAGCGTACCTGCTCGCACACGCGCGCGGCGGTAAAGAGCCCGAGACAGATGATCGACGACGAAAAGAACTGCGCGCTGGGCGGCAGTTGCTTGAACCAGGTGCCCATCGAGACCGGCAGCAACTCCGGTATCACCAGATACCAGATGAAGAATTGCACGATCAGCGGAATGTTGCGGAAAATCGCGACGTAGAGCGTGCCGATGCCCGACGCCCATTTGTTCGGCACCGTGCGCAGCACGCCGAACAACGAACCGACGATCAACGCGATCACCCATGCCGACAGCGACACGGTAATCGTCACCCAAAAGCCCGACAGCAGCCAGCCCAGATAGGTGGTCGGCTCGCCGGTGGAGACCGGACTCAGCAGAATGCCCCAGTTCCAGTGATATGACATGACCAAGACTCCAGCAAAAAGAAACGGAAGAAGCGCGCGGCCCCTTCCGTTTCGTTCAGCGTTTCAAAAAAACAGCTAAGGTTTAGTCGATCGCCTTGTCATTCGGGCTCTTGAAGAGCGCCTTGATGTCGTCGCTTTCCGGGAAGTTCAGGTTCAGGCCCTTCGGCGGAATCGGCGTTTCGAACCACTTCTTGTAGATCTGATCGGCTTCGCCCGAAGTTTCGACCTTCGCGATTGCGTCGTCGACAACCTTCTTGAACTCCGGATCGTTCTTGCGCAGCATGCAGCCGTAAGCTTCATGCGACTGCGGCGCGCCCACGATCACGAAATCGGTGGGCGTGTTCGACTTCGCGCGCTCGCCGGCGAGCAGCGCGTCGTCCATCATGAATGCAGCGGCGCGGCCGGTGGACAGCGTCAGGAACGACTCCCCGTGGTCCTTCGCGCTGATGATGTTCATGCCCATGCTCTTGTCCTGATTCATCTTGCGAAGCAGGCGCTCGGAGGTGGTGCCGGCGGTCGTGACGACCGTCTTGCCCTTCAGGTCCGCCCAGTCTTTAATGCCCGAATCTTTCTTGGTCATCAGACGCGTGCCGATCACGAAGATCGTGTTCGAGAACGCCACCTGTTGCTGGCGCTCGGCGTTATTCGTGGTGGAGCCGCATTCCATGTCGACCGTGCCGTTCTGCACCAGCGGAATGCGGTTTTGCGACGTGACCGGCGTCAGTTTCACCTTCAGGTTCGGCATGTTCAGCTTCTGCTTGACTGCCTCAACCACCTTCAGCGCGAATTCCTGCGAATAGCCGATGACGTTCTGCTTGTCGTCGTAGTACGAAAACGGAATCGACGATTCGCGATGACCCAGCGAAATGACGCCCGTGTCCTTGATTTTCTTCAGCGTACCGGCGTCTTGCGCGTGCGCGCCAACCGTAAACAGTCCGAGAGTCGCGAGCAACAGCGCAGCTTTTTTAACCTTCATGTTTGATCTCCTTGGCAAGAACCGGCGCCAGTTTAGCAAAGTAATTATTCTGAAAGTATGGCTATAAACCATTGTTGTTGCGCGCACGCCGCTATTGCCTCGCAGCCGCTTCTCGCAGTCGGCCGAGGTTTCGGCATATGCAAAGGCGGGCGGCATCGTAACGATGCCGCCCGCCGGGTAAAACACGCGCTCTTTTGGAGCGCGTTCAAGCATGCGCATTCACGTGAAATGCGCGACGGATCGGTAAGGTAGCAGACCCGCCGTTTCCTGCAGTGACAAGCAGCGATCAGGGGTACAGGCCGCGCATTTCGCGCGCCTGCAAAATCCGCTTACACGCGACGATAAACGCCGCCGTTCTCACCGACACGTTCTGCTCGCTCGACACCTGCCACACCGCGGCAAATGCTTCGCGCATTACGCGTTCGAGCCGCTGGTTGATCTCGTCCTCGGTCCAGAAGAAGCTCGAGAAGTCCTGCACCCACTCGAAGTAAGACACCGTAACGCCACCCGCGTTGGCCACCACGTCCGGGATGACGAGGATGCCGCGATCGTGCAGGATGTCGTCCGCCGCCGTAGTGGTCGGGCCGTTTGCGCCTTCCACGACGATCTTCGTCTTGATCTTGCCGGCGTTCTTTTCGGTAATCTGGTTTTCCAGCGCGGCCGGAATCAGGATGTCGGATTCGACGGTCCAGAATTCTTCGTTCGTCACCGGGTCGGCCTCAGGGAAACCACCGACGCCGCCCGTCTTCGCCACGTGATCGAGCAACGCGACCGCGTCGATACCGGTCGACTTGTAGAGCGATCCAGTGTGATCCTGCACCGCGACCACCTTCGCACCTGCTTCCTGGAACAGACGCGCGGCAATCCCGCCGACGTTGCCGAAACCTTGCACGGCAATGCGCGCCCCTTCGATGTCGAAGCCGATGCGGCGCGCCGCCTCGCAACCGACCACGAACACGCCGCGGCCCGTCGCTTCGCGGCGGCCGAGCGAGCCGCCGAGCGTAATGGGCTTGCCGGTCACGACGCCCGTTGCCGTTTGGCCCTGGTTCATCGAATACGTGTCCATCATCCAAGCCATGATCTGCTCGTTCGTGTTCACGTCCGGCGCGGGAATGTCGGTATTCGGTCCGATGATGATGCCGATTTCGCTGGTATAACGGCGCGTCATGCGCTCGAGTTCGCCACGCGACAAGGTGCGCGGGTCGACACGGATGCCGCCCTTGGCGCCGCCGTAAGGAACGTTCACCGCAGCATTCTTCACCGACATCCACGCGGACAGCGCCATCACTTCCGACAGCGTCACGTCCTGGTGATAACGCACACCGCCCTTGCCCGGACCGCGCGACACGTTGTGCTGCACGCGGTAGCCCTCGAAGTGCGCGACGGTGCCGTTATCGAGTTCGATAGGTACGTCTACGATCAGGATGCGCTTCGGGCGCTTCAGGGTTTCGAGCCAGCGGGACAACGAGCCGAGGTATGGCGCGACGCGGTCGACCTGGCGCAGGTAGTTGCCCCACGGGCCGAGGTCTTCGCTATTCAGGTAGGAGGGGACGGACTGCAACGTTGAGGCGGATTGTGCGACTTGTTGCTGGGAAGACATGAACGCTCCGGCGTTGTTCGAATAGCAGCATTGTCGAAAAACGCCGTTTTGAAATCCAATGCCGTTTCCTTATCCGATTATGTTTTTTTTGCATAACGTGGGAAAGCAGCAATTTGGCGTCGTTGGCGCGCAGGTTCTTTCAGGCGCTCCCCTGCGCCAATTCTTCCGACACCACGTCCCACAACTGCCTTACGAGGATTTGCCGGGCATCGTCGCTCTTCGCAGCCAGCTTGTCGCGATACAGGCGAATTTCCATGGTCAGCGTGAGTTGCCCCTCGGGCGTGCCGCGCGTACCGCGGTCGAGCCGGATCAGCTTGCCGTCCGCGACCGCGTCTTCCACCGCGCTGTGCGGCAGGAAGGCGATGCCGTGGCCGGCCAGCGCCATCGCCTTGAGTCCTTCCGCCATGTCGGTTTCGTAGAGCCGGTCGAGATAGAGGCGTTCGGGCGCGTTCGCGAGAATCACCTCGGTCATGCGTCCGAGATACGCATTCGGCGTGTACGACAGGTACGGCGTGGGCGCTTCGGCGGTGCCCGGCAACGTATGACGCGGCCGGCCTGCGCGCCCCGGCGCGGAGAATGGGCTGATCGGCTCGTTGCCCAGCGTCAGCATGTCGTAGCGACCGGGATCGAGCGCGACTGGGTGACTGGGATGGTGATAACCCATCATCAGATCGCAACCGCCCTCCACCAGCGACAGCGCCGCGTCGTGCACGTTGAGCGCGCGCAGCCGCGTATGGATCGGGCCCATCTGCGCCTCGATACGTTGAAGCCAGCGCGGAAAATACGTGAGCGACAGCGTGTGCGGCACGGCGAACTCGATGGTCGCTTGCGGCGTCGCCGTGTGGCCGCGCAAGAGCGCCCGGGCTTCGTGGAACTGCGAGAGCATCGCGAGCGCCTGCTCGTTGAAGACCTGGCCCGCCGCCGTGAGCCGCGTCGGATAAACCGAGCGGTCGATCAACTCGGTGCCGAGCCACGCCTCGAGCGCCTGAATGCGCCGCGAGAACGCCGGCTGCGTGACATGACGCAACTCAGCCGAGCGGCTGAAACTGCGCGTTTCCGCGAGCGAAACGAAGTCTTCGAGCCATTTCAGTTCCATGCGAAGCCTGCTGCCGGCGAGAAAGAAGAAGTCAGCATTCTAGTGGGTGTCGCGGCGCGCACCGGCGTTCAGCCGCGACGGCTTTATCGCAGCTTCGTCAAAAAAATCGGATTCCGCCGATAGGCCCGCGAGCCGCGCATCGCTATCTTGCGTCGGCGCGAGACGCGGGCGGTCAACCCTCCTTCCGCTTCGCCGTCACCGCGGCCACGACCGGCACGCATCGATCAACGCTCTGCTCACCTCGCCGCGCAACGCGGCCCGCTCATGCCGCCACTCGTTTCGATCATTACGCCGACCGCCAATCGCGAACATCTGCTGCCGGCCATTACGCGCTGCGTGTTGCGCCAGCGAGTCGATTGGGAATGGCTGATTCTCGATGACAGCGCCGAGCCGAGCGCCTACCTGCTGGCGCTGGCGTCGCAAGACGCACGCATCCGCTATTTTCATTCGCCGGCGCGGATGTCGATCGGCGCAAAGCGTAACTTTTTGATCGGCGAGGCGCGCGGTACGGTGATCGCCCATTTCGACGACGACGACCACTATGCGCCGCATTACCTCGCCCACATGGTCACGACGATGCGTGAGAACCACGCGGATCTGATCAAGCTGTCGGGCTTTTTCATGTACGCCCCGCATACGCAATTCTTCGGCTACATGGACCTCAACGCGAAAGTCGGCCTGCACTACGAACTGAGCGGCCAGTCGGTCAGCCATGTGGAGTTCCACGAAAAGATGCAGATAGGCGCGGACTTCGTGCTGTTCTATGGCTTCTCTTACGTGTATGAAAAAGCGCTGGCCGCTGTGTCCGCCTTCGGCGATATCGATCTGTGCGACGACGAGAGTTTTATCCGGCCCGTGGTCGAAGCCGGCCGTAAAGTCATTGCCGCGGACGATCCGCAGGCGAGTTGTCTGCATATCGTGCATCCGGGGTCGACGTCGCGCTGTTTCTCTCGCCACTCGATGCCTTCGTTCATCCTGCCTACGCTATTTCCTTGCTACGAAGGCTCGCCGGCCTGAGCGTCGCCGTCGCGGAGGGATGAATGCGGAGGATGGCGTAATCCCGGCGGCCGGCGCAATCCGGGCGGCCGGCGTATTCCGGGCCGATGCCGCTCTGGTGGTAAAATTCGCGGTTCCCTCCGTTCCGATACGCTCACCGTGAGTTCAGTGAGCGCTCAACGCCTAGAGCCAGCCGCCATCATGTCCGACACCCGCCCCGACACCCTGTTCGCGCTGAATGCGCTCTCTCCGCTCGACGGACGCTATGCGTCGAAAACCGAAGCCTTGCGCGACTGGCTCTCGGAAGCCGCGTTCATGCGCAACCGCGTAACGGTTGAAGTCCATTGGCTAATCGCCCTCTCGCGCGCGGGTTTCGCCGAAGTGCCGCGCTTCTCCGAGGCCTCCGAGCAATTCCTGTTGCAACTGGCCGAGCGCTTCACCGCGCACGACGCAGCGCGCATCAAGGAAATCGAGCGCGTGACGAATCACGACGTGAAAGCGGTCGAGTACTGGTTGAAGGAATCGGTCAAGGGTCAGGAAGAACTGGAGCGCGCGAGCGAGTTCATCCACTTCGCGTGCACGTCGGAAGACATCAACAACACGTCGCACGGCCTGATGCTCGCGGGCGCCCGCGAACACGTCATTTTGCCGGCGCTGCGCACGGTGCATCAGAAGCTCGTTGCACTCGCACACGCGCACGCGGAGCAGCCCATGCTGTCGCGCACTCACGGCCAGCCGGCCAGCCCGACCACGCTCGGCAAGGAGATGGCCAACGTAGCCGCGCGCCTCGAACGCGCGATCGACCGTATCGCGAATGTCGAGCTGCTCGGCAAGATGAACGGCGCGGTCGGCAACTTCAACGCGCATTTGTCGGCGTATCCGGAGTTCGACTGGGAAGCGTTCTCGCGTGAAGTGGTCGAACAGCGTCTGAAGCTCGCATTCAATCCGTACACGATCCAGATCGAGCCGCACGACTACATGGCCGAGCTGTTCGACGCGGTCGCGCGCGCAAATACGATCCTGATGGATCTCGACCGCGACGTGTGGGGCTACATTTCGGTCGGCTACTTCAAGCAACGCACGAAAGCCGGCGAGATCGGTTCGTCGACGATGCCCCACAAGGTCAACCCGATCGACTTCGAAAACTCCGAAGGCAATCTGGGTCTCGCGAACGCGACGCTGCGACATCTCGCCGACAAGCTGCCGGTTTCGCGCTGGCAGCGCGACCTGACCGACTCCACGGTGCTGCGCAATATGGGTGTCGCGTTCGGTTACTCGCTGCTCGCGTACGACTCGCTGATCCGCGGTCTGGACAAGCTCGAAGTGAACGCCCAGCGTCTGAACGAAGACCTCGACAATTGCTGGGAAGTGCTGGCCGAGCCGGTGCAAACGGTAATGCGCCGCTACGGCATCGAGAATCCGTATGAGCAGTTGAAGGAATTGACGCGCGGCAAGGGCATCACGCGTGAGGCGTTGCAAACGTTCGTGGGCGGCCTGGCTATTCCGCAAGACGCGAAAGACCGCCTGCTCGCCATGACGCCGGGTTCGTATATCGGCAAGGCGGTCGAACTGGCGAAGCGCATCGGCTAACCGCCTTCGTCGTTCTTCAAGGCAAAAGAAAAGCCGCTCCAAAGAGCGGCTTTTTTGCATCTGAACGGCAAACTCCGCGCCGGAGCTTACCGTTTTTCGACCTGCTTCAACACCTCGTCGACGATCTGTTCCGGCGACAGTTCGATGCTCACCGTCACCGCCTCGTCTGGACCCGGTTCTTCGAGCGTGTCGAGCTGGCTCTGCAGCAGCGACGGATCGAAGAAGTGACCGGTACGAGTGGTCAGACGTTGTTCCAACACCTCGCGCGAGCCTTTCAGATAGACGAAGCACACGTCCTTGTCGCCGTCGCGCAGAATGTCGCGATACGAGCGTTTCAGCGACGAACACGTGAACACCGCCGTCTCGCCCGCCTTCTGCTTTTCTTCGATCGCGGCGCGGATAGTTTTGAGCCACGGCCACCGGTCTTCGTCGGTGAGCGGAATGCCGTGGTGCATCTTCTCCTTGTTGGCGGCGCTATGAAACGCGTCGCCGTCGGTGAACGCGCAGTGCAGGCGTTCCGCCAGCATCTCGCCAATTCTCGTTTTGCCGGCGCCCGACACGCCCATTGCGATCAGAATCATCAAAAACTCCTTACAGGACCGCCGCTAGCGCGAAGGTCAAGCCCAAACCCATCAGCGAAATGATGGTCTCGAGGAGCGACCATGTCTTGAAGGTCTGCCCCACCGTCATACCGAAGTATTCCTTGATCAGCCAGAAACCGCCGTCGTTCACGTGCGAGAAAATCAGCGAGCCCGAGCCCGTTGCCAGCACGAGCAATTCCGGCTTCACTTGCACGCCGCTTGCCGCGGCGATAGGCGCGACGATGCCGCAGGCAGTGGTCATTGCGACCGTCGCGGAACCCGTGGCAAGACGGATCAGCGCCGCGACCAGCCAGCCGAACAGCAACGGCGACAAGTGCGCTGCGGTGGCCGCGGCAACGATTTCCTTCGAAATGCCGCTATCCATCAGCACGCGCCCAAAACCGCCGCCCGCGCCGACGATCAGCGTGATGCCCGCGATCGGTGCGAGACATTCGCCGCAGAATTTCTGGATCTGGTCGCGATTGAAGCCACGGCTCGCACCGAAGGTCCAGAAGCTGACCAGCACCGCGATCAGCAGCGCGACGTCCGAGTTGCCGACGAAATGCAGCAGATCGTTCGGCAAGGTCTTCGGCGTGAACACCAGGTCGGCCCAGCTACCCACCAGCATGAGAATCACGGGTAGCAGAACCGTGAAGAGCGTGATGCCGAAGCTCGGCAGTTCGCGCTTCGGCGCTGTGCTCGTTGCACCGTTTGCTGCACCGTTCTGCGCGACGTCGTCGTGACCGAGGAATTGCGCGGCCAGTGCGTTTTCTTTCGGCAGCTTGACGTAGCGGCTGATCAGCAGCGCAAACAGCGGACCGGCGACGACAGCCGTCGGCACGCCGACAATCAGGCCGTAGGCGATCGTCTTGCCGATATCGGCGTGATACTGCTGCACCGCGAGCATTGCGGCCGGATGCGGCGGAATCAGCCCGTGCACGACGGACAGACCCGCGACCATCGGCAGGCCGACCAGCAGCAGCGATTTATTGGTGCGCTTCGCGACGTTGAAGGCAATCGGAATCAGCAGCACGAAGCCGACTTCGAAGAACACCGGCAGACCGACGATGATCGCGACGACCATCATTGCCCAGTGAATATTCTTCTCGCCGAACCAGTTGATGAGCGTCGTGGCGATGCGTTCGGCGCCGCCGGATTCGGCCATCATCTTGCCGAGCATCGTGCCGAGCCCCACCACCACCGCGATGTGACCCAGCGTGTTGCCGTTGCCCGTTTCGAACGATTTGACGATGGTCGCCATCGGCATGCCGGACGCGAGCCCGAGCAGCAGCGACACGATGATCAGAACGAGGAACGGATAGACCTTGTAGCGCGTGATCAACAAGATCAGCAAGGCAATGGCGATTACCCCGAATACCAGCAGCGTGCTGCCGTGAACAGCTTCCATGAAGCTCCTCCTTTTGCGTTATTGATTGTGGGTGCGGAAGACAGCAGCCACCTCGTCTCATGGCGACGGCGCGCATCAGAAGTGTGCGAACCGCGCGGACGCTGAATTTTACTGTTTGTTGTCTTGAAATGCCCGCGAAACTAGCGAGCATATTTGCAACGAAGCCTCGCCGCGACAGCCGGACAGGCTGTATCGACGAGGCTTTTAACTTCTGGCTCGCTGACCGGGCTAAATGCGGCGGATCGGAACTAGTGAGCAGGCGCGGCCAATTGGCTCGCGGCGCGAGCGAGACGCGTGACTTCGTCCCAGTTCTGCGCGGCCAATGCGGCCTTCGGCGTGAGCCATGATCCGCCAACGCACACCACGTTCGGCAGCGACAGGAAGTGCGTGGCCGTTTCCGCAGTGATGCCGCCGGTCGGGCAGAACTTCAGCGTCGGGAACGGGCCATGAAAAGCTTGCAGCATGGGCACACCGCCCGCTTGCTGAGCCGGGAAAAATTTCACGATTTCGTAACCGAGTTCGAGCGCGGTGATGATGTCGCTCGGCGTCATCACGCCTGGCAGAAGCGGCAGTCCGGCGTCCTGCGCAGCCTTGTGCATGTCCTTCGTGAGGCCTGGCGAGACGCCGAACTGCGCGCCCGCTTTCTTCGCCTGAGCGCAGTGCTCAGGCCGGGTGATCGTGCCGACGCCGACCACGATGTCATCGGCAAGGTGGCTCGCACGCTCAATCGCTTCCAATCCGGCAGCCGTGCGCAGCGTGATTTCGAGCACCTTCACGCCGCCCGCATGCAACGCGCGCGACACGTGTTCGCCCTGCTCGGCGGAGTCGAACGCAAGCACCGGAATCACCGGACCGAGGCGCACGATATCGCTTACTGTTTTCGACGTCATTGTCAAACTCCTTGTTTCTGCCAGCTGCCGGTTGGCGCGCTTGGCTGGCTGGATTGGCTGGCTCAGTTGGCTGGCTCAGTTGGCTGGCTCAGTTGGCTGACTTGAGGGCCAACTTAGTCGGTTTAGCCAGTCGGGTTGTTCAATCGGCTTAGCCAGTCGTGTTGGTCAGTCGTGTTAGTCAGTTGCCCGCTTAGTCGCGTTAGTCGATTACCCTACTCGGTCCGGTTCGTACCTGTCTTGCCCAATCGGCTCGGCCAGTTAGCCCACCACCCGGCTGAGGCCGCTTACCCCGCGTGCGTGGTGCTCGCAACAGTTACGCCCGGCTCACCCACATGCCTGGTGGCAGGCGCCGTGTGCTCGCCGTGCGAAGCCGCACGCTCGCCAACCATCGGCCCGAACACCGACGCGCCCTGCTCCGCCGGCGCTGCCGCCGCGCGAAACACACCAAACAGTTCGCGGCCAAAACCGACTTCGTTCTCCGCCTGATGCTGCGGCACGGCGTTCGGGCGCGCAGCCCACTCGGCCGCGTCGATCTCGATGTCGAGCACGCCGGCTTCTGCGTCGATCACCAGCATGTCACCGGTGCGGACCTTACCGATCGGGCCTTGCAACAGCGCTTCCGGCGACAGATGAATCACCGCGGGCACCTTACCCGACGCTCCCGACATGCGCCCGTCCGTGACCAGCGCGACATGGAAACCTTGATCCTGCAACACACCGAGCAGCGGCGTCAAACGATGCAGTTCCGGCATGCCGTTTGCCCGCGCGCCCTGAAAACGCACCACGGCAATGAAATCGCGCTTCAGCTCGCCGTTATCGAACGCTTCCTGCACGGCTTCCTGTGAGTCGAAAACGATGGCCGGCGCCTTCACCTTGCGATGCTGCTGCGCGACCGCCGAGATCTTGATCACGCCGCGTCCGAGCTTGCCCTGCATCAGACGCAGGCCGCCGTCCGCCTGGAAAGGCTCTTTGATGCCGCGCAACACCGAGGTGTCTTCGCTTGCCTGTACGCCCGGCACCCACTGCAGCTTGCCGTCGAGGAGCTTCGGTTCTTCCGTGTAGTGACTAAGGCCCTTGCCGGCCACCGTGTTGACGTCTTCATGCAGCAATCCGCCTTCGAGCAGATTGCGCACGAGGAATGCGACGCCGCCGGCGGCGTGGAAATGATTCACGTCGGCCTTGCCGTTCGGATAGATCTTTGCGAGCAGCGGCACCGCTTGCGACAGCGTGTCGAAGTCGTCCCAGTCGATCACGATGCCCGCCGCGCGCGCGATGGCGACGAGGTGCAGCGTGTGATTGGTCGAGCCGCCCGTCGCGAGCAATGCGACGATACCGTTGACGATCGCCTTTTCGTCGATCACGTGACCAATCGGCATGTAGTTGCCGCGCTCGACAGTCAGATCGAGCACGCGGCGCGCGGCCTGCGCGGTCAACGCGTCGCGCAACGGCGTATGCGGATGCACGAAAGCCGAGCCCGGCAGATGCAGGCCCATGATTTCCATCAGCATCTGGTTGCTGTTCGCGGTGCCGTAGAACGTGCACGTGCCGTGGCCGTGGTAGGCGGCGGCTTCCGCTTCGAGCAGCGCGTCGCGGCCGCACTGGCCGGTTGCGAACCGCTGGCGCGTCTTGGCTTTATCGTCGTTCGAAAGACCGCTCGTCATTGGGCCGGCCGGCACGAAGATGGTCGGCAGATGGCCGAACTGCAGCGCGCCGATCAACAGGCCCGGCACGATCTTGTCGCAAATGCCAAGGCACAGCGCCGCGTCGAACATGTTGTGGGTGAGCGCGACCGCAGTGCTCATCGCGATGACTTCGCGCGAGAACAGCGACAGTTCCATGCCCGCGTTGCCCTGCGTGACGCCGTCGCACATGGCCGGCACGCCGCCCGCGAATTGCGCGACGCCGCCGTTTTCGCGCGCGGCCTGCTTGATGATGTCCGGGTAGTTTTTGTACGGCGCGTGAGCCGACAGCATCTCGTTATACGAAGACACAATGCCGATGTTCGGCTCGCGAATCTGCTTGATGACGAGCTTGTCGTTGCCTTCGAGGCCCGCGAAACCGTGGGCCAGATTGGCGCAAGAAAGCGCGCCGCGCGCCGGGAACTTGCCCTGCGCCTCATGAATGCGCGCGAGATACGCCTCGCGGGTCGGCTTGCTGCGTTCGATCACGCGCTGCGTGACCTTTGACAATTGCGAATGCGGGGAAACCATCGGAGCTCCTTCGTCGCTGGCGGCAGGCGCGCGGACATGATGCAAGGTAGGTATCGCGGGGAGTCGAATCAACCAACGACGGCAATATTAGTAGAAAAACTACACGTTCGCAATCGGAATCCCTGTTGCAATGCGGCATCGCCAATGTCGCGCAATGCCTTGCTGGCGGCTCATCCGTGAAGATTCAGCCAAGACTAGGGATAACACCTACGGCAAGTATGTAGTTTTTGTACATACTCACCAATCAGCTATAGTCCACGCATTCTTCAGCATAGTGCGAGTTTTCCGATGATGCTGTCCCAGGTTGAAGAGATGCGCGAGCAGCTGCGCCCGTCCGAGCGCAAGCTGGCCGATTACGTGATCGAGGCGCCGCGCGAGGTGCTCGATCTTTCGATGACGGAAGTCGCCGCGCGTGCGGGCGTCAGCCAGCCGACCATCGCGCGTTTTTGTCATGCGCTCGGCTTTTCAGGATTCCGTGAGTTCAAGATCCGGCTCGCGCAGGGCATTGCGACCGAAGTGCCTGCCGTTTATCGGGACGTGCGTTCGGACGAACCCGCGCCGGGCGTCGCCGCCAAGGTGTTCGACCGGACGATCGGCGCGCTGATCCAGGTGCGCAACAATCTGTCGTCGGACAGCGTCGCGGCGGCGATCGACGTACTCGCGCAAGCTAAGCGGATCGAGTTCTACGGCGCCGGCGGCTCGGGTATCACCGCGCTCGACATGCAGCACAAGTTCTTCCGGCTAGGCATGCCGAGCGTTGCGTATTCCGATCCGCATACGTTCCTGATGTCGGCAGCGATGCTCGGCGAAGGCGACGTCGTGGTCACGATTTCGAACACGGGGCGCACGCGCGATATCGTCGATGCGGCGAAGTCGGCTGTAGCAGGCGGCGCGAAAGTGATCGCGGTGACTCATGGCAATTCGCCGCTGGCGCGGATCGCCTCGGTAGGACTTTTCGCCAACATCGACGAAGACACGGATATCTTTTCGCCAATGACCTCGCGCACTTCGCACCTTGCGATCGGCGACATTCTCGCTGTGGGGGTCGCGCTCAAACGCGGGCCGGCGCTTGCGGAGAAGCTGGCCGATGCGAAGGAACTGATTGCGCGCAGAAGGATTGGGACAGACGGATGAAGAGTTGCGCAGGGGAACAATCGGTTTTGGTTGTTTGCGGATCTCCCTGAATGCAAAACGGGCTCCCGAGGGAGCCCGTTTTGCTTCGTGTCGCTCGAAGGACACCGAGGTAATCACAACTCTGCGCCGTCGGAGTTCAGCGCCATCAGCAAGCGGCCGCGAATGCGCGCGACCACCTCCGACCAGTCGCCGCCGGGAAGCCTGCGGAACAGGCGCATCGTCGGATACCACGTACTGTCATTGCGCGTGTAATGCCAGCGCCAGTCGCCGAAGAACGGCAGCATCAACCACACCGGCTTGCCCATTGCAGCCGCCACATGCGCGACCGACGTATCGACGGTCAGCACGACGTCGAGCGCGGCGATCGCGTTGGCGGTCTCGTCCATGGTGCTCAGCGAAGCGCCGACATCGTGGAAGTTCGGCAGGCGCTTCGCGTACTCCGCGGCTTCATCAGCGCCTGCGCCCTTCTGCAGGCTGAAGAATTCCGCGTCGTCCACCTTGAAAAGGTCGTCCAGCACAGAAAGCGACGGCAACGACCGCTGCTTGTCGTTCTCATGAGTCGGCGCACCCTTGAACACCACGCCCACTTTCAGCTTGCCCTTACTTTCGGTCAACGCAGCGAACTCAGTCGCGCCCGGCGCGTGCAGGTATGGCACCGACTTTGGCAACGCTTCGAGGTCCAACGCGACGTGTGCCGGAATCGCATGCGGAAACACCCAGTAGTCGTGCGGCGGCAACTCCGCGGCTTGCGCGACGCTAAACACCGTGTCCGCCTCTCCCGAGCGCTCGAACACCGTGACGAGCGGTGCCTGACATACCACCGACACACGCGCGGCGCCACATTGCTCACGCAGAATGCGCGCGAATCGCAAGAAGAAGATTTCGTCGCCGAGGCCGAACTCGCTCCATATGACGATCGACTTGCCGTCGAGCGGCTCGCCTGACCATGCGGGAATCGTCGACGGCGGCTGCACGGTCGTGCGGCGCTGCCATCCGAACTTGCTCATCCACGATTCGCGTGTGCGGAAGCCTTCCTGTATCTTGCCTCGCGCGATGGTGTGCAGCGCGTGATAGAGCCGCGGCAGATGCTGGTCCGGCAGACATTCGATGCATTGAGCCCACAATCCGTCGATATCTTCGATGAGATCCCAGCGCAACCAGGCGAGCATCGCACCGTGGTAGACCTCGAAGCGGTAGGGATACGTTTTCACGGCCAGTCGCCAGGCGCGCAGGCTTTCCTGCGCGTCACGTGCCTTCGACGCAACGTTCATCATTTCGCGGGCGCTCGGTACTGCGCGCTTGCGCAGCACGATTTCGATCGCACATTCGGCGAGGCCACGCGCTGTCTGATCGACATTCGCGCGCCGCTCGTCGTAATTGTCACGTACTAAACTTACGCGCTCGCACGACGCAACCGGCGCGAATGCCCGCACCAGATCCAGCACGTTCACCGATCCGGGCAGCGTTTTCTCCGGCTTGCAGATCGTGAAGCTGACCTTGTGCTCGCGATTGAACGGGCTCGGCCACTTGCCCTTCTCGTACAGATCTTCGTCGGGAACGGTCAGGACCGCATAGCCGCCGGGCTTCAGCAGTTCGAGCCATCTCGCGAGGCCCTGAAACGGATTGGCCAGATGTTCGAGGCAATGGCTCGAGTGCACGAAGTCGAACGATGCGTCCGGCACGCCTGCCATGCGAAGCGCGTCGCCTTGCGGCTTGTCCCATGACACGATCTCCGTCACGCGTGGAAATGCGTGTGCATGCGCGTTCAGCGGATCGTCGCCGGCGCCGATATCGATGCCTTTGCCCGCGAAGTAGTGCTGCTGGAACGACGGGTCGCGTGCGCGACGCATCGCCGATTTACTGGTTTCGTTCATGTTCGTCTCACTGCGCTTCGTGCAGCTTGTCGAGCCACAACGCTTGCATGCGCTCGCCGAGGATTTCCGGGCGGCCGTGGAAAATCAGCTTTTCGATGGCCTTCGGACCCGCCACCGCCGCGCCCAACTCGCGGCGCTCCTGCGCGTTTTCGATCAGGCGCAGCGCGGAAGCCTTGTATTCGTCGTTGGTCTTCGTGATCATCCACTCGGGGAAACCGAGGCGGCGGAACATGCCTTCGTCGATATGTTCATGCACTTCGCGGCCTGTCTTGCAGACACCCACGAGCCCAGCCCACACCGTGTCGACGATTCCGTTCGTGTTGCCGAACGGGAACGGGTTCAGGAACATGTCGCAACCGGCGATCACCTTCATATAACCGGCGTAGCCCTGATGCTTGTGAACGACGGCGTTTTTCCCAAGCAATCGACGGATCAGGTTGCGCACTTGTGGAAACACGAGACCCGTTGCCTGACCCACCAGGAAGTGGAACTCGACCGGCACGCTTGCTTCGCGGGCGATCGCTGCACACGTGTGCAGGAAACCAGGGTTGAGCTTGATCGTCGTGCCGGCTACTGCAATTTTCACGACATTCGACGGCTCCTTCTCGGCCGGCGGTTCCAATTCGAGCATGGCGGCGGGCGCGCGATACGGCATGCCGTCCGAGGGCAGCTTCAACAGTTTTTCGCTGAAGCAGGCTTCGTCGCCCACATAGTCTTCTTCCACCACGACGTAATCCATCGCGTGACCGTGGGTGGTAGCCGGATGACCCAAAGCCATCAATTGCAAAGGCGCGACGCGCAGGCATGCGAGAACCATCGTGATCGGGAACATGCCGACGCTCGGCATGTACATCTGCTGCGCGTTGCGGGCTTCGCTCGTGTCACGCACATGACGCGCGGCTTCCCACACGTTCGCGCCCTGCAGGGGAATGAATTCGTGAAACACCGCCTTGCCGGCGTCGTCGACACGGCCGTCGTAGCCCATGCCGACCAGGTGGAACTTGTCGCGCATCGCGACCAGCGTCTGCGAGTGCGTGCGGTAGATGGAGTGGTTCTTCGAGAACCATTCGAGCACGACCAGCAGCACCGGCTTCTCACCTTCGACACGAGCCGCCGGGCGCGTGACGTCTGTAATTCCAAGCGACCCGAGCTTGCGGCGAATCAGTGCGTTGATCGGCTTCTTGATGTCGTGCTTCGTGGCTATGTCCGCGTAGCTGCAATGCATGTAGACGTCGTGGAGAACGCCCATCGGCAGCAAATCGATGCTGTCGATCTGCTCGAGCCGCTCAGGCAACCAGCGCAGCAGCAGTTCGCGCTTTTGATGCGCCGACGGCGTGCCGAGAAAGCGGGACGACATGATGGTCATCGCAAGCGATGCCGCCATCGTTTTATCGAGTTTCCACAGCGCGTCCCAGTCGAGACGGACTTCCGATTCCGGCAGATAGAAAAGCTGGAACTTGCGGACTTCGCTGTTGCGCAGTTCGATGGCGTTGCGCGCGTGCTCGTCGACGCCAAGCGAACGGAGAATATGGTCGGCGTTGCGGAAGGGGCTGGCGGCAAACATCGCGGCAAGCCAACGCTGGAACAACACCGTGCGACCAATGCCTGAATCGGAAAATGTGAATTTCGGATCGGTCACGAGACTCGTGATCGCGGAAGTGAGGCGCGCGAGCAGGTGGTCGTCCATGATGTCCTGCGCTTCGTTCGACTGCGCCCATACGTCGACGTCCATCAGCACGCCGTAGTGCTGGTCGATCTTGCTGAGAAGTTGCAGCAGTTCACGGCTCGCCTTTTCGTGTTCGCGGCGATAGCAAAGGTATTCGAATTTGTTGATGCTGAATTTCATGACACTCTCCGGGAAGGATTGATGTATTGCTTGCGATGAGGAGATCGGCGCGACAAGCGCCATTGATCGTTAGTGTTTCCAGGTAACGGACAGCCAGTACTGCAGCGGCTTCTTGCCGGGCTCGACCCAGGAAGCCGATGAAAAACCATAAGGTTTGGATACGGAGGCCGAGACGGTTGCGCCAATCGGTGTCAACCAGTCGACGCTCGCGCCGTAGCCGGCCAGCGTGCGGGTGTTGGTGACACCCGGCACGCCGACATAGCTCTTTTCCCAGTTGGCCCAGGGCGAGTGATTCACGCGACCGACAGCGAAGTCGGAAAAGATGCCGAACTGAAGCTGATGCCCCGTGGCCACCGGGATGCGCTGATATAGACCCGCGTTGATGACCACGCCGTCGTCGAACGAAACTTCGTCTGTCCGGTAAGCGCGGACCGCGTCTGGGCCGCCGGCCGTGAGCTTTTCGCTCGAGTCCAGGTTGCGGCTTGCAAATTGCGAATTGACGCGGCCCGTCAGGAAAAGATTGCCGCTGCGCGTCAGTGCGTAGGTGCCGAATCCGGAACCGGTGAGCTTCGCGTAGTTGCCTGCGCGTTGCGGACCGGCGTCGAGCGCGGGCTCGTCGTTGCGCTGATGACCGAGCGTCACGGCTGCCTGTCCGCTCAGAATGTTCGTGCGCAGTTGTTGCGGACGATCGCCGTTGTCGGCTTGCACCGAGAGACGTACAGAATCGAGTGTGCTGTGCGAGGCGAACCCGTAGTCCTTGTAGGTGGTCGCGGCCTGGCTGTGCAGAACGGACGCAGCGCCCCAGACGTTCGCGTCGAGACCACGCATGAATGGATACAGCACGCCCGCCTGAGCAGTGGTGGCGACGCCTGCGACCGGCGTTCCCGCGTTGATCGAATACTGCTGGCGCGTGATGCCGCCCGTCAGACGAAGACCGTCGTCGAAGATCGGCACGCTGCCAGTCAGCGAGCCTGTCCACATCTTCTTGTCGGTGGCCATGAGCGTGAAGGCATAGCTCTCGCCGGCGCCGAAATAGTTGTTGCCCGAAGCGGTGACGCCAAAGCGATAGCTGCCGGTGGACTCGATACCCTGGTTGTCCATGATGAGGTCAGCCTGCATCGGCTTACCTTTTTGCGCGATGCTGAAGACGACATCTATGTCGCCTACGCCCGAGCCGGGAGCAATCTGCGGAGCTTTTTCGATCGCGACGCCTGGCACGTCCTGCAACAGTTGCGTGGAGCGTTCAAGGTGCGGCGTGCTGAGCACGCAGATGCCGTTGACCGAATCGCCGTTGCACAATGCGCGTGAAATGAGGCGCTGCAAGCGCACATCGTCGACGCGGGATTTGTTTTGAACCACGATTTTCC
This sequence comes from Paraburkholderia kirstenboschensis, assembly GCF_904848585.1. GTDB lineage: Bacteria > Pseudomonadota > Gammaproteobacteria > Burkholderiales > Burkholderiaceae > Paraburkholderia > Paraburkholderia kirstenboschensis. The sequence goes on along the minus strand of NZ_CAJHCR010000001.1, from coordinate 984 downwards.
GGATGCGTCCGGGATACACGGTGAACGTCGGCTGGGCGCCTCGTTGGGCGGCGCGCCAGTCGTCGTCGGTCATCAACACCTGCGCGACCGGAAAGCCGCCTTGGCGCAGCGCGTCCGTAAGACGGTCCGACCAGAGATTCACATCGCCCAGGTTCGCGGGAGTAGAGCCGAGCATTGCCGCCTTTTCGCGCAACACCTTTGTCATTGCTACCTCCTCGCGGCTGCCCGCGGGAATCACCTTGAAAGCGACGGCTGCCTGAACGGCTGGCAGACTTGCACTGACAGTGGAAACAGGCTCTGCATGAACGACGCCTGCCGTCAACAACGGCAGAACCCACATTGCCCGGGTGATCTGCCGATTTACTTTGCTTTTGCGCGACAACATCGAATTAACCTTGCACTCAGATTAAATACCATGGCGTCACAATTTGCGGATTTTTCAGCCGAAACAGCGTCGCCCCATGAATAAGAGATTAAGAGTCGAGCGCTTCGAAGCGAATAGGACTATTCCAAAAAAACTCTGAGCATCGCAAAAATGTTTTCGGATTTTGGCGAAGGCGTTAGGGGCCGTCTTTGTTGGCTTCGAGGAAAATTCCGAGAATTACTGATAACGTAAATAGGAATATTCTTAATTGCCCGCGTCGATTACGGATTTTTAGCGGCCAGCTGGTCGATATTCGGCGAACACCCTGTTACTTAATGGTGAATGCCGATTTCTGGAAGGTGAAATGAAAAAAGGGCGGTGCACATGGCACCGCCCTTTGATTTGGCTAGTAGACATTTCGTGGCTAATCGTCCCCAGAAGGACGATTAGCCATTTGCGTTCTCTCCGCACCTCACACCCTTCATGCAGCAGGCGAAAGTGCGGTTCAAAGCGTCAGGCTGCGCCCTTGACCGTGGCGCGTGCCGGGCTGCCCATGGGCGCGAGGCCCATCTTCAGCCAGCCGTGCGACTTGACCACGTACGCCTTGCCGTCCTTCACGC